>NZ_CP017157.1:0-4800000 GCF_001729485.1 Streptomyces lydicus | reverse complement strand
CGCCACGCCGACGACGCTGTCCAGGCTGCCGCGGTAGACGGGGAAGCGGGACAGCCCGGTGGCCCGGGTCGCGTTGGCGACGTCCTCGGCGGTGGACTGCACCTCCAGCGCCACCACCTGGACCCGCGGCGTCATGACGTTCTCCGCGGTCAGGTCGGCGAGGTTGAGCGTGCGGACGAACAGCTCGGCGGTGTCGGCCTCCAGCGCGCCCTCCTTGGCGGAGTGCCGGGCCAGCGCCACCAGCTCCTGGGGGCCGCGGGCCGACGCCAGCTCCTCGGCGGGCTCCAGGCCCATCCGGCGGACCATGTGGTTCGCGGCGTTGTTCAGGTGCCGGATGAACGGCTTGAAGGCGGCGCTGAACCCGCGCTGGGCGGTGGCGACGCGCCTGGCCACGCCGAGCGGGTTGGAGATGGCCCAGTTCTTCGGGACCAGTTCGCCGACCACCATCAGGACGACCGTGGAGATCGCGGTCCCGAGCACCAGGGCCAGCGAATCCGCCGCGGAGCGCGGCAGTCCGAGCGCGTCCAGCGGCCCGGCCAGCAGGGTCGCGATGGCCGGCTTGGAGAGCATGCCGATGACCAGGCCGGTGACGGTGATCCCGAGCTGGGCGCCGGAGAGCTGGAAGGTGAGGTTGCGCACCGCCTTCAGGGCGCTGTCCGCACCCCGGTCGCCGCGCTCGGCGGCCCGTTCGAGGTCGCTGCGCTCGGCGGTCGTCAGCGAGAACTCCGCGGCCACGAAGACACCGCAGGCCAAGGTCAGCAGGAGTGCCACGGCCAGGAGGAGCAGGTCGGTCATCGAGTCACCTCCGTCCCATGATCGAACAGGATCGGGAGGTTCGCGCTGTGTCGCCGCGGGGCTCGACAACTGGGAGGCTCGCCCATGACTGGACGCTCACACACCTTTCATCGGGGGAGGGGGAACACCATGGTAAAGGATGAGCAAAGTTGCCGTGGGCCCGCCCCGTCGGACGGGGCGGGCCCACGAGCGTTGTGCCGGCGGTGCCCCCTGCTCAGCGCAGGTGTTTGACCCAGCGGCTCCACTGCGGCTCCGGCGCGTAGCCCGCCGCCCGCCACGCTTGCCGGGCCAGCTCGTTGCGGTCCAGCACCATCGCGTCGCCGCGCCGGCCGCCCAGCGCGCGGAACCGCTCCTCGGCGGCGGCCAGCAGCGCACCGCCGATGCCCTGCCGGCGGTGGTCGGGGTGCACGGCAAGCCGGTAGAGGTGGCAGCGCCAGCCGTCGAAGCCGGCGATCACCGTGCCCACCAGCTCGCCCGCCCGCTCGGCCAGCAGCAGCGACTCGGGGTCGCGGGCCACCAGCCGCGCCACCCCGTCGGTGTCGTCGCTGATGCTGGTGCCCTCGGCGGCACCCTTCCAGAAGGCCAGCACGGCATCGAGATCGGCCGGCGTCCCGGCCCGTATCTGAAGATCAGTCATTCCGCGATCCCACCACCGGCCCGAGCGCGCTGTCGAACGCTTTCCACGGGCCGGGACGGCACCGCCCGGGCGTCAGCTGCCCCGCAGCTCCTCCAGCACCGGCGCGAACGCCTCCAGGTAGGGATCGAGGACGGTGAGGTAGGAGAACCCGTACCGTTCACGGCGCTCCCGCAGCTGCTCCGCCATCTGCCGCACCGTCCCGATCAGCAGCGTCGGCGCCTCCAGCGCCTGCTCCTCGTCCAGCCCGACGCCCAGCGCGGCGATCTCCCGGGCCGCCGCCCGCCGGTCGTCGGTGACCAGCACCCGCTGCACCAGGATGTTCAGCTCGGCGGGCTCCGGACGCCCGGCCGCGTACCCGTGGTACCTCGCCACCGACGCCGCGAGCTCCTCGGCGGGCAGCAGCTCCAGCGTGCCCTCCGGCTTGCCGGGCGCCTGCCGGCCGCCGGTGAACGCCGCGATCTCGGCGCGCTCGGCCGCCAGCCGCAGCATCCGCGGCCCGTTGCCGCCGATCAGCAGCGGCGGCCGCGGCCGCTGAGCCGCCCGCGGTGCGTGCTCCGGATCGCCCAGCAGCCGGTCCAGCTCCTCGACCGTGCGCACCAGACGGTCCACCCGCTCACCGGGCGTTCCCCACGGCAGCCCGGCGGCCTCGAATTCCGCGCGGACGTACCCCGTTCCCAGCCCCAGCTCCAGCCGGCCGCCGGTGAGCGCGTCGGTGGTGGCCACCTCACGGGCCAGCAGCGCCGGTGGGAAGAACCCGGCGTTGAGGACGAAGGTACCCACCCGCGGCCGCTCCGTGGCCTCCGCCGCGGCGACCAGCGCGGGGAACGGCGCCGGCATGCCCAGGTGGTCCGGGACCAGCAGGACGTCGTAGCCGAGCGCCTCGGCGCGCCGGCACTTCTCGCGCCAGGCGGCACCCGTATCGAACGCGAGCATGTTGACGCCGAAGCGGAACGGACGTGGCATGAGGCCCCCTCAAGACGGTGCGGCCGGGCCGACCCGGCCGATCCGTGATCATGCAACCACGATCCTCCCGGCACCGGGCCGGGTTTCACCACACCTACCGTGCCCGGGCCCGCATCCGCTGGGTCGCGTACCCCGCCGCGGCGACTGCCAGCAGCACCGCCACCGTGCCCAGCGTGAACGTCTCGAAGGTGACCCGGGAGACGCCCCAGGTCGCCCGGAAGTCGTACGGGAAGCCGACGAACCGCTCCAGAGTGCCGGGAAACAGCGCCACCCAGCAGCCGAGCAGGATCCAGGCGTAGACCAGCAGGTCCGCGCAGGCGAAGCCGCCGGTGCCGAAGGGCACCCGGTACGGCCGGGGCACCTCCGGGTAGCGCAGCCGCAGCGCCAGCAGGGCGGGGACCACGACGATGTACGACAGCAGCAACGTGGTGATCGCGACGGTCAGCACCACGCCGAAGATGGCCGAGGTGTTCCCGCTCGCCAGATGCATGGCGGCGACCATGAAGGCGGTCGCGGTGACCCCGGACAGCAGGTTCATGCGGACCGGCGTGCCCAGCCGCGCGTGGAAGACGCCCAGGCCCCGGCTGAAGAAACCGCCGTCGGCCGCCGCCATGGCCTGCATCCGGTCGGCGACGATCATCCAGGCGCTGCCCTGCGTCAGGAGCGCCACCGCGAACAGCACCGCGACGAAGGCCAGCAGCGCGCCCTGCGCGTCCCCGTAGATCCCGAAGACCAGCCGGGCGGCCTCCATGAACCCGCCCACCCCCGTGATCCGCCCGCCCGGGGAGACGGCGACGATGGCCAGCACCGGCAGCAGATAGCTGAGGGTTGCGACGGCTCCGGACACCCCGATGGCCACCGGCACGTCGCGCTGCGGGTCGAGCATCTCGTCCCCCGCGGCATTGGGACCCTCGAAGCCGACGAACGCGAACAGCAGCACCGGCACCAGCGCCAGGAACCCCGCGCCGGTGGGGGCGAAGCCGGCGTCGTGCAGCCCCCGGAAGCCGTACCGGATGCCGTACGCCGCCGCCGTGACGGTGACCAGGGCCAGCGCCAGGAGCTTGGCCCCGGCGCCGCCCGTGGTGATCCACTTGCCGCGCCGCAGCGAGATCACCGCGGTCAGGATCGCGGCCCAGATGAAGACCAGCTTGAAGACGTAGTCGGCCACCGTCGCCGAGCCGAGCGGGAAGACGAAGCGGTCCCAGGCCGCCGCCGCCACGAACACCAGCGAGCCACCGAGCCAGACCGGATTGGTGACCCAGTAGAACATCGTGGTCAGCACGGCCGTCAGCCGGCCGAACGCCAGCTCCACCCAGACGTACGGACCGCCCTCCTGCGGGAACGCGGCGCCGGTCTCGGCGAAGACCAGGGCATAGGGCACCAGGAACCCCACCGCGATGACCGCGATCCAGGTGACGGCCTGCCCTCCGCCGGCGGCGATCTGCCCGATCACGTCGAAGGAGATCACCGCGGCGACCGCGATCGCCATGATGTCGAAGCGGCGCAGGCTGCGTTTCAGATGGGGGACGGAGACCGGGACGGACACGGCGAGGGCCTCCTCTCACGGCCGATCACATCGTGCGGCATCCGGTCCGCCCGCCCCGGCAGCGGCGCGCGGGCCCCGGGACCGTGACACGGACGGTGCTTGCCGGTGCTAGCGGACGCGCGCTAGCTTGGACATGTGGCGAAGACACAGCTGAACGTCCGCGTGGACGAAGCCACCGCCGAAGCGGCGCGGGAGCGCGCCCTGCAGCGGGGAGTGAGCATGAACCGCTATATCGAGGAGCTGGTCCTGAAGGACGCCGGCGAGGTCGGACAGACCTTCGTCGAGGCCGCCTCCGACTTCATGAAGCAGTACGAGCGGGTCTTCGCCGAGGAATTCGGCCTCGACGCGGACGGCGCGCCCGGCCCCACCGCGCCGGCCGGCAACCCCGAAGGACTGCCGGGCACGACGTGACACTGCGCATCGATCTCGCCTGGCTCCTCCTCATCGCCGAACAGCACACCCCCGGAGACCCCCAGGTCACCGACTGGGGCGCCCTCGTGGCCGCGGTCAGCCGCCACGAGGCGGAGATATTCGGCGTCCCCGTGTACCCCGACCCCCCGGACCGCGCCGCGGCACTCCTCCAACTCCTGCTCCAGGTACCGGCGTTGGAGCGCTCCAACGCGATGTTCGCGACCGCCGTGGCCTACGGCTACCTCGTCGCCAGCGGCCTGAAGATCGCCACCTCCCCCGAACAGGTCCGCGACCTGGCCCGCCTGGTCAAGGAGGGAACGGCGGACGTACGCGCGATCGCGTCCGAGCTGCGTACGTGGGCGGTGTAGTGACCTTCCCACGTTGTCGGCTTTCCCGCCGTGTTTCGTCTCGCCGTTGCGCCTGCGGCGGGCGTGGGTGGTCGGGTGCGGTGCCGCTCCTCCGGACTTCGTCCTGCGGCGCGGCCCCTCCCGTAGTGGGAGGGGAAAAAGGCCGGTGGGGGCGAGCGTCAGTAACGACGCCCGCCCCCACCGGCCTTCACCTTTCCTCCCGCGGGAGGGGACGGACCGCAGGACGAAGTCCGGAGGGCCGGCACCGCACCCGACACCCACCCGGCCCGCCGCAGGCGCAACGGCGAGGAACCACTACGGCGGGACGGAAAACAACGTACGCGGCGCCGCAAAGCGCGCGGCGGGTCAGACGAAAGCGTGGGAAATCCACCCCACCGCCGAAGCCCGGAACGCCTCCGGCGCCCGCATCCCCGCGCCCTCCGGGATGCGGCCCAGGAGGGGGGCGTCCGCGGCGGTCGGGAGGTCGGTGAGGTTGCAGTGGGCGGCCAGGTCGGGGGCGGCCGGCCAGCTGCCGACGACGACGCCCGGGCAGCGGAGTCCGTAGGTGCGCAGAGCCAGCGCGGTCAGTGCGGTGGCGTTGAGCGTGCCCAGGCCGGCCTGGACGACGACCAGCACGGGCGCGTCGGACAGCCGCGCGGCGTCGGCGAGGGTGTGGCCGGCCGCGTCGAAGCGTACGAGCAGCCCGCCGGCGCCCTCGACCAGCACCAGGTCGTGCGAGGCGTCCAGCTTCGCGGCCGCCTCGGCGATCTCCTGCGGGCCCACCGGCGGCAGCCCGGCCCGCTGGGCGGCCGTCGCGGGCGCCAACGGCTCGGGGTAGCGGGCAAGTTCGAGCGTGGTGACCTTGCCCGCCAGGCGTTCGACCTCCGCCACGTCGCCCGGTTCGTGCGCCGCGACGCCGGTCTGGGCCGGCTTCAGCACCGCCACCGAACGGCCCCGAGCCAGCGCGGTCGCGGCGATCGCGGCCGTGGTCACGGTCTTGCCGATCTCCGTGCCCGTGCCCGACACGTACAGCACCGACATCTTCTCTGCCTTTCCCTCAGCCCTCGCGGGCGGCCGCGCACACCGCGGCGCCGATGCGTGCCACGTCGTCGTCAGCGGTGATGTACGGCGGCATGGTGTAGATCAGGTCCCGGAACGGGCGCAGCCAGACGCCCTCGCGCACCGCCGCCCGGGTCGCGGCGGCCAGGTCCACCGGGTGGTCGAGCTGGACGACGCCGATCGCCCCGAGCACCCGGACATCGCGGACCCCGGGCAGCTCGCCGGCCGGCGCCAGCGCCTCGGTCAGGCCGGACTCGATCCGCTTGACCTCCCGCGCCCAGTCCTGGGACAGCAGCAGTCCGATCGAGGCGTCGGCGACGGCCGCGGCGAGCGGGTTGCCCATGAACGTCGGGCCGTGCGCCAGCACCGGCAGTTCGCCGCGCGAGATGCCCTCCGCGACGGCCGTCGTGCACAGGGTCGCCGCCAGTGTGAGATATCCGCCGGTCAGGGCCTTGCCGACGCACATGACGTCGGGCGCGATGCCCGCGTGTTCCGCGGCGAAGAGGGTGCCCGTCCGGCCGAACCCGGTGGCGATCTCGTCGAGGACGAGCAGCACGTCGTGCGCGTCGCACGCCTCGCGCAGTACGCGCAGATAGCCGGGGGAGTGGAAGGACATCCCGCCCGCGCCCTGGACCACCGGCTCCACGATCACCGCGGCGAGTTCGTCGGCGTGCCGGCCGATCAGCTCGCGGAGGTGCGCCGCGTACGCCTCGTCCGGCGGAGCGTCGAAGCCGGCCGGGGGCGTGTCCGCGAAGATCTGCCGCGGCAGCACCCCCTGCCACAGCTCGTGCATCCCGCCCTCCGGGTCACACACCGACATCGGCTGCCAGGTGTCGCCGTGGTAGCCGCCCCGCCACGTCAGCAGCCGCTGTTTGGCGGGCTTTCCGACCGAGCGCCAGTACTGGAGGCACATCTTGACGGCGACCTCGACGGAGACCGAGCCGGAGTCGGCGAGGAAGACGTGCTGCAGCGGCTCCGGGGTGATGTCGACCAGCCGCTTCGCCAGCCGCACGCCGGGCTCGTGGGTGAGCCCGCCGAACATCACATGGCTCATCCGTTCCAGCTGGCCGCGCGCGGCGTCGTTGAGCACCGGGTGGTTGTAGCCGTGCACCGCCGACCACCAGGACGACATGCCGTCCACCAACTCGCTCTGGCCCTCGGCCGGTTCGGCGAGCCGGAGCCGGACTCCGGACGCCGACTCGACCAGCAGCGGCGTGGCCGTACCGGGCATCGGCCCGTACGGGTGCCACACGTGCTGCCGGTCGAGCGCCAGCAGATCGCGGGGGGCGAGCGGCTCAGGCATTGGGCGGCAGGTCGGTGCCGGCGCCGCGACGGCGCACCGCGACCAGGTCGCGACGGGTCTCGTCGGACGGCGCGGGAACGGTGGCGGCGGGCGCCTCGGCGGCACCGGTCGCGGGCTGTGCACCACCGCAGCCACCCCGCCGGTGCTCGGGCAGCGTCGTGGTGTCGGTGCCCTCGACCTCGAACCCGGCGTCCGCGATCATCGCGAGGTCGTCCTTGCCGGCCTGGCCCTCACTGGTCAGGTAGTCGCCGAGGAAGAGCGAGTTGACCAGGTGCAGCGCGAGCGGCTGCAGGCTGCGCAGATGGACCTCGCGGCCGCCGGCCAGCCGCACCTCGATGTCCGGGCAGACGAACCGGACCATCGCGAGGATGCGCAGCGCACGCTGCGGGGTGAGGTTCCACTCCTTGGCGAGCGGGGTGCCCTCGAACGGGATCAGGAAGTTGACCGGGACCGAGTCGGGGTCGAGTTCGCGCAGTGCGAAGACCACGTCGACGAGGTCGGCGTCGGTCTCCCCCATACCGGCGATCAGGCCCGAGCAGGCCGACATGCCTGCCGCCTGCGCCTGCTGGACGGTGGAGACCCGGTCGGAGAAGTCGTGCGTGGTGCAGATGTCGCCGTAGGTGGCTTCCGAGGTGTTGAGGTTGTGGTTGTACGCGTCGGCGCCCGCCGCGCGCAGCCGCTCGGCCTGGCCGTCGGAGAGCAGCCCCAGACAGGCGCACACCTCCACGCCCTCGTTCTGCTCCTTGATGGCGGAGATCGTCTCCGAGACCCGGTCCACGTCCCGGTCGGTCGGGCCGCGGCCGCTGGCGACCAGGCAGACCCGCTTGGCGCCGCCGGCCACCCCGGCGGCGGCCGCCTTGGAGGCGTCATCGGGCTTGAGCCAGGTGTACTTGAGGATCTCGGCCTTCGACCCCAGCCGCTGGGAGCAGTAGGAGCAGTCCTCGGGGCACAGGCCCGACTTGAGGTTGACGAGATAGTTGAGCTTGACCCGCCGCCCGAACCACTGGCGGCGTACCTTTCCGGCCGCGGCCACGACGTCGAGCAGTTCGTCATCGGACGTCGCCAGGACGGCCAGCGCCTCTTCGCGGGTCGGCAACTCGCGCCGCAGTCCCTTGTCCACCAGTGTGTTCAGCAGGTCCATGACGATGATCCTGGCCTACGCCACCGCCCCCGGCCAAGGAGGATTCCCACAACGAGTCCTGATCGGGGTGTGTGTATCGCCACACCGTGGCCGTGCGGAACGACCGCTAACGTCTATCGACAGCCCACAATCGAGGCCGACAGACGAAGGACGCCGATGCCGCAGGACTCCGCCCCGCCGCTGCTCCGCGACGCCCCGCCCGCGCCTCCCGCGGGCCCCCCGGCCGGGCCCGTCGGGCAGGACCGCCGCGCGGCCTTCGACTGGATCGACATGGCGCAAACCGAGCGTCAACGGGCCGGTCTGGTCCGCACGCTGCGCCCCCGGCCGGCCGACTCCCCGCTGCTCGATCTGGCGGGCAACGACTACCTGGGGCTCGCCCGGCACCCGGAGGTCACCCACGGCGCCGCCGAGGCCGCTCACCGCTGGGGCGCGGGTGCGACCGGCTCGCGCCTGGTGACCGGCAGCACCGAGCTGCACGCCCTGCTGGAGGCGGAACTTGCCGCGTTCTGCGGCTTCGAGGCCGCTTTGGTGCTCTCGTCCGGTTATGCCGCGAATCTCGCCGCCGTCACCGCGCTCACCGACCCCGGCACCCTGGTCGTCTCCGACGCCGGCAACCACGCTTCCCTGATAGACGGCTGCCGCCTCTCCCGGGGGCGCGTCGCAGTCGCCCCGCACGCCGATCCGGAAGCCGTACGCGCCGCGCTGACCGGCCACGACGGCCGGGCGCTGGCCGTCACCGACTCGGTGTTCTCGGTCGACGGGGATGCCGCGCCGCTGCCGGAACTCGCCGCGGCCTGCCGCAGCCGGGGCGCCGCGCTGCTCGTCGACGACGCGCACGGACTGGGCATCCTGGGGGCGGGCGGCCGCGGCGCGCTGTCCGCGGCCGGGCTGGCCGGTGACGCCGACGTGGTGGCCACCGTGACGCTCTCCAAGTCGCTCGGCTCACAGGGCGGTGCGGTGCTCGGCCCGGCGCGGGTGATCGAGCACCTGGTCAACACCGCCCGGTCGTTCATCTTCGATACCGGACTCGCCCCGGCGGCGGTCGGCGGTGCGCTCGCCGCGCTCCGGCTCCTCGTCCGCGAACCCGACCGCGCCGCCCGTACCGGACGGATCGCCCGCGAGCTGCACGGCCGGCTCACCGCGGCGGGCCTGACCACGGTACGGCCGGACGCCGCGGTGATCTCGGTACGCGCCCCGTCGCCGGAGGCCGCGGTCCGCTGGGCCGCCGACTGCCGTGCGGCCGGACTCGCGGTCGGCTGCTTCCGCCCGCCGTCCGTACCCGACGGCATCTCCCGGCTGCGGCTCACCGCCCGGGCCGACCTGACGCAAGAGCAGCTCGATCGGGCGGTGGCCACGATTCTCGCCACCGCGCCGACCGGCTGAAGCGGTGCGCCGCCGGGCGGCCGGCGCACCGCCCAAATCCGGTCTCGCGTGGCAGAGTTCACCGCATCGGGCGACAGAAATCCGTAGATGTTGGTGGATCCCGCCCACTACGGGCGGCCCGAGTGGCACTCTGACGCTCTGCGAGTGGTCCGAGGCCGGACCGGTGTCCCCAGCGGCACCGCTCCCGGTTCCAGCGCAGCGGAGCGGAGCCGGCCTCGGTGCGAAAGGGACGGCGTCGTGATGGCAGACCACCAGGAATCCTCACTCACCCTGCCGAGCGCGCCGGCCTCGGTCGGCCTCGCCCGCAGACACGCCCTGGAGGTGCTCGCCGGCTGGGGGCTGCCCGCGGAGTCCGGCATCGCCGAATCCGTGCGGCTGATCGTCTCCGAGCTCGCCACCAACGCCGTCCAGCACACCGGCGGCCGGTCCCCGACCTTCACCGTCGAGCTGCGCCTCGACCGCGACGAAGTGCTGGCGGTGGGCGTCACCGACAGTCACCCGCGCCGTCCGCGCCGGCTGGCCGCCGCGGTTCAGCAGGACAACGGCCGGGGCATGGTCATCGTCCGCTTCCTCGCCGCCGAAGCCGGCGGCCGGCTCTCGGTCGTGCCCACCGCGGCCGGCGGCAAGACCGTCTGGATCAGGGTGCCGTGGAAGGTCGCCGTTCCCTGACCCGCGCTTGCAGGAACCTTTCACCCACAGCCTGCCGCCGCAGTCAGCCGCGGCCCCCGTGCGGGACCATCAGCACTTCGGCGCCCACCGGCAGGAATCCGGCGGCCAGGACGGCCCGGACGCTGCGGGCGTTGCCGGGGGCGACCTGCGCCCACAGCACCTCGTCCGCCGGTATGAGATGCCGGGCGGCCCGCGCCAGGCCACGTCCCAGCCCCCGCCCCTGGCCGCTGTCCGGCACCTCGAAGGACATCTCCCAGCGGCCGGCCACCCCGCGGCCGATGACCAGCGTCCCACCGTCAGGGGTCGTCCAGGCCCGCACTTCGTCGCGGTGCCGCAGCGCCCGGACGACGCGGGGGTGACCGCGGTCCACCGTCTCCACCAGCTGCAGCGGCGGCGGGCCGGGCAGCGATTCGGCGACCGTGACCATGTCGACGTTGTTCGCCTCGCGGCCCGTCAGCGCGCCCAGCGCGGTGAGGAACGGCGGGGCGAGCGGCCCCGCAAGGTCTCCGGGGGGTATCCGCTCCCGCACCCACGACGGCTCCACGTCGGCGAACACCACGGCGTGGCAGGTGAAGGCCAGCACTCCGACGTCCCGCGCGGACGGCTGGGGGAGCACCGTCACCGATCCGTCCGGTGGCGGGAAGCTTCCCCGTGCCGCGGCAGCCAGCACCTTGCCCAGTGGTGAGTTCACGCCGTCAAACTAGCGTGGGCCACTGACAACGGACCGGGCACGGCGGAGCCCGGCCCGTGGCACCGGCGGCGGGCCGGCCCCGTCCGCGGCTCAGCGGACCCGCCCGTACCAGACCGCGCGGCTCCAGATCTTCTCCAGCCGGACCACCGCGCCCGTCTTGGGCGCGTGCCAGATCCGGCCGTGGCCCGCGTAGATGCCGACGTGGTAGATGCCGCGGCTGGAGTGGAAGAAGACCAGGTCGCCGCGCTTGCGGGCGGCGACGGAGATGTGCCTGGTGTGGGCGTACTGGGCGGCCGCGCTACGGGGCAGGGCCCGGCCGGCGCGTTTGAACGAGTACAGCGTCAGGCCCGAGCAGTCGAAGCGGAACGGACCTTGGGCGCCGTACTGGTAGGGCGAGCCACGCTTGGAGGCCGCGACCCACAGCGCGTGGGCGGCGACGGTCGCGGCCTCGGCGCCCGGGGTCGCCCCCGGCGTGAGGGTGGCCGCCCCGAGCGTGGCCAGCGTCAGGGCGGAAACGGTGCCGGCCCGCGCCAGCAGGTTCGGCGTATGCGTGCGCACGGTCATGCGCAAACCCTTCGTCAGCCGCCTGCGAAGGGAGACCTGTCGGGTTCGGACAGGCGAAGATGCCCGGCCGTCTGCACGGCTTCACCCCAAGGAGTCCGTGGCCATGAGGCCCGGACCCCGTCCTGCTCGGGTCCTCCGCTCCCGCCGATCCACCTCGTCGACCGGTCATCCGGCACGGCGGCGGGATTGGGCGCCCGTCCGGACCGCCCCGCCGCTGTGGCGGGGTCTTGTCGTCGAAGGGATCGTCACGCACTCACGGCCGAAATTCCGAGTTGAAAGTGCCGCATGTGACATGCGTCACATTTGGGCTGTTTGGTTAGATTTGTTCCTTCAGGTGGCGGGAGGGAGGGTGTCGCACCTCCGGGACCTGGGGCGAAACATCGAGGACCGCAGGAATTTCGTCCGTCCCCGCAATTCGCCGCCTCCCCCGAGCGGGCGCGGACGCTACGCCGTCCGGGCAGCCGTTCGTCGTCCGTGTCGCGCCTCAGGGCTCCTCGGGCGGCGGTACGGTCACCAGGCCGGCCCGCCGCTCGCCGTCCAGCACCCGCATCGCCTCCGCCAGCGTCGCGCGGTGGAACTCGCTCTCGCCCCGGTTGTGCATCAGCGTCAGCGCGTCGCGCAGCGCGGTGACCTTGCCGACCAGGGCCTGGGCGGCACGCAGGCCGCTGTAGGTGTGGCCGGCCCGGGCCGGATTGATCCGGCCCAGCAGGTCCAGCACCTCCAGGTAGCAGTCGATCAGTTGCCCCTCGGCGCGGGTCAGCGCCGGCAGCGGCGGGGGTTCGGGCGGCAGCATCCAGCTCACCGCGCGAGGGGCTGGAGGGGCGAGCCCTTGCGGTTGCGGGTCAGCCCGTCGATCAGGCCGTACTCCTGGGCGGCGGGGGCGTCGAAGATCTTGTCCCGCTCGATGTCCGCCGCGATCCGCTCCCGCGGCTGCCCGGTGTGCCGCGCCAGCATCTCCTCCAGCATGTCGCGGCTGCGCAGCAGCTCCTCCGCCTGGATCTGGAGGTCGGTCGCCTGGCCCTCGATGGGTTCGCTGATCGACGGCTGGTGGATCAGCACCCGGGCGCCGGGCAGCGCCAGTCGCTTGCCGGGGGTGCCGGCGGCCAGCAGTACCGCGGCGGCGGACGCGGCCTGCCCGAGGCAGACGGTCTCCACGTCGCACGACACGTAGCGCATCGTGTCGTAGACCGCGGTCATCGCGGTGAGCGAGCCGCCGGGGGAGTTGATGTAGAGCGAGATGTCCCGCTCGGGCGCGGCGTGTTCCAGGTGGATCAGCTGCGCCATCACGTCGTTGGCGGCGGCGTCGTCGATCGGGGTGCCCAGGAAGACGATGCGCTCGCTGAGCAGCTTGGAGTAGGGGTCCATCGTGCGCGTCCCCTGCGAGGTGCGCTCGGTGAATTCCGGAAGGACATAGCGGGCCGTCGGTCGCAGCATGACCGCTCCTCTCTCTTCTGTAAAAAATGTACAGGATGTACGGGGCCGAATTCTAGTGATCAAGCCAAATGCCCAGGTCAGAGGCCGTTTGTTCATCGAGGTCGCACGTCTCACAATTTCTCTACGAACTTTCGTTCGGATCGCCGGGCGGACCAGGGGAAGACCGGTCGATGACCGCGTCCACGAGGGTCTGCATGACCGAGTCGGACACTCATTCGCTCGTGGCCATGGGCGGTGTCGTGTGTGGCCTCAGGACATAGATGACATGCGCTGATGCTCGGCCTTGTCACGGCTCAACTTCACGATCGGTCACTTGCGGGCCGCGCGCGAGCAGGTCAAGTGGCTGGCCGTGAAGCAGGAACGGGAACGGGCCACTTGGGACATGTGCGACATCCTTGGCCGCTCCCTCTCCACGATGATCGTCAAACTGGGGGCTGACCCCGCGCATCCTGGAGTCCTCCGGAGACGTAGGCTTCGCCGTCGGCCAGGTCACCGAGCTGGAGAACATGGCGCGTACGGCGCTGTCCGACGTGCGGGCCACCCTCTCGGACTACCGCACCCTGTCGCTGGACAGCGAGCTCGCCGGCGTCCGCATGGCGCTGCGTGCCGCCGGCATGCGGGCCGAACCGCCCGCCGCGACCAACACCGTGCGCGCCGAGCTGCGCGAGGAGTTCACGGACCTGCCCCCGGCGGCGGTTTCCGGGGCATCGCCCGCGGGCTGGCCCGGCGATCCACCGCGCCCCGTCGAAGGAGGCCGAACCGACATGATCCGCTTCCTGCTGGCCGACGACCAAGCACTCGTACGCGGCGTCCTCGCAGCCGTGCTCCGACTCGAACCCGACATCGACGTCGCCGCCGAAATCGGCACCGGCACCGAGGTGCTGGCCGCCGCGCAGCGGATCTCGCCCGACAAGGCGGCATTGCGAAGCCCCGGGCCTCTATGAGGGCCACAGGCTTGGGGAGTTGAGTTCTACCGGTTGCTCAACGACGCTGAGAGTTGATCGACATGCCACCGCACCAGGTCGGCGAGATCGGCGTAGAACGGCACACGAGACGCTGCCTGGAGGATCTCGGTGCAGGCGGTCAGTTCGCCGACCAACCCCGCGGGGGTGCCCAGGACGTGCGCGAACTCCTTGGCCACACACTCGGCCAGGTCCGGTACATGCGTAGGTGGACAGCATCATCGTGGTCACCCTGCCGACGTTGCGGGCGTTGTGGATGGTGCCGGAAGGGATGAAGAAGGGATCGCCGGTACGCAGTCGCAGGGCATGGCCGTCGTCGAACTCCATCAGTACGTCGCCTCGGGCGATGTATCCGACCGTCACTCCGGGGTGGCTGTGCCGGCCGGACTCCTTGCCGCTGGGGATTTCCACCAGGGTCTGTACGGTTTCCCACCCCTTGGCGGGGGCGCTGGAGCACGGTCCGGGTGACTCCGCGTTCCCTCCGCTCAAGCAGATCAGGGCGGGTCTGCTGGAGATCGGCTACGCCGAAGTGGGGCCGGCTCATGGGGCGCCGGTCATTTGCCTGCACGGCTGGCCGTACGACATCCACAGCTTTGTCGATGTCGCGCCCCTGCTGGCGGCGGAGGGCTACCGAGTGATCGTTCCCTACCTGCGCGGCCACGGCACGACACGCTTCGTCGCTCCCCGGACGTTCAGAAACGCGCAGCAGTCGGCCATCGCCCTCGACATCATCGCCCTGATGGACGCGCTGGGGCTGGAGAAGGCGGTGCTCGCCGGATTCGACTGGGGAGCGCGGACCGCCGACATCATCGCAGCGCTGTGGCCCGATCGCTGCAAGGCCCTCGTGTCGGTGGGCGGTTACGTCATCACCGACCGTGAGGCGAATCTCCAGCCGCTGGCGCCGGTGGCCGAGCATGCCTGGTGGTACCAGTACTACTTCGCCACGGAGCGGGGCCGGATCGCCATGGAGGACAAGGGCAAGCGGCACGACCTGACACGGTTGGTCTGGAACACGGTGTCCCCGACATGGGACTTCGACGACGCCACCTTCGAGCGCACGGCCGCCGCCTTCGAGAACCCGGACTACGCCGCCATCGTGATCCACAACTATCGCTGGCGGCTGAGTCTCGCCGAGGGTGAACGGCGTTACGAGCCATACGAGAAGCGGCTCGCCGCCCGGCCGGTCATCGCCGTGCCGACGCTGACGCTCGACGCCGAGCGCGACCCGTTCACGATCCCGGGCAACGGGGACGCGTACCGGGACAGATTCACAGGCCCGTACGACCATCGCACCTTCAAGGGAATCGGCCACAACGTGCCGCAGGAGGCACCGGGGGCGTTCGCTCGGGCCGTCGCCGACGCCGATCGTCTCTGATCGGCCATCAAGGGAACAGGAGACTGACGGATGGAAGACCACAACACGCAGGACAGCGGCTCGTCCACGCGCCACGCGCGGTTCGGTGCGCTGCCCGAGCGGATCGCCTACGAGGACATGGTCGAGATGAAGGAGGCTTCACCGAGGGGCCCCGCAGGGGGCACCAGTAACCCCGAAGGAACGAGGGAACTCCTCTCCTGCCTGGCGTGGGACCTGGCGCTCTGAAGTGCGCCCAACCCACCGGCAAGCCACGGGCCTTCGAATCGGCGACCGCGGAGAAGTGGCTTGCGGGCGACCGCGCGGAGCCTGATACGGTTCATCGGCAGTGATCCTTCGTAGAGGAGTACAGACATGGCGGGTGACGACGACATCTCCGGGTGATACCCGGATCTGATCGACCACCGGCAGGCACACCCTTGGCAGTGCCGCCGTTGTGGTCCTTTCGTCGTCCCCTTCTCCCTGTCTCAGGGGCAGCGCCTCCGCATGATGATTCCCGCACAGCGGCTTCTTCATGGAGCGGACCTGCCCGCAATCCCTCAAGAGGTCATCCCCATGTCCTACGCTTCCGTCATCTGCTCCCAGCTGTCCTTCTCCTGGCCCGACGACACCCCGGTCTTCGAGGGCCTGTCCTTCACCGTCGGCGCCGGCCGTACGGGTCTCGTGGCACCCAACGGCTCCGGCAAGAGCACCCTGCTGAAGCTCATCGCCGGTGAACTGCGCCCCGCGACAGGGTCGTTGACCGTGAACGGCACGATCGGCTACCTCCCGCAGAACCTCCCCTTGACCGGTGAGCCGATGGTGGCCGAGGTTCTGGGTGTCGACGCGGTGATCCGCGCCATCGACGCCGTCGAGTCCGGCGATGTGAGTGAGGAGCACTTCACGGCCATCGGCGACGACTGGGACATCGAGGAGCGCACCCGAGCCCAGCTCGACCGGGTCGGCCTCGCCCACCTCGCCCTCGACCGGACCCTGGGCACGCTCAGCGGCGGCCAGATCGTCAGCCTCGGGCTGGCGGCGCAGCTGCTCAAGCGTCCCGACGTACTGCTGCTGGACGAACCGACCAACAATCTCGACCTTGAAGCCCGCCACAAGCTCTACGACGTGCTCTCGGACTGGAACGGCAGTCTGCTGGTCGTGAGCCACGACCGGGCCCTGCTGGACCGCATGGAGCGCATCGCCGAACTCGACCACGGTGAACTCCGGCTGTACGGAGGAAACTTCACCCAATACGAGCAGGCCGTACGGGCCGAGCAGGACGTCGCGGAGAAGAACGTACGCAACGCCGAACAGGAGCTGAAGCGGGAGAAGCGCGAGATGCAGCAGGCCCGGGAACGCGCCGAGCGCCGCGCGAGCAACGCCGCCCGCAACCTCAAGAATGCCGGCCTACCGCGCATCTTCGCCGGGAACATGAAGCGCGGCGCCCAGGAATCCGCCGGCCGGGCGGGCCAGATGCACGCCACCCGCCTGCACGAGGCACAGGCCCGGCTCGACGACGCGGGACGCGCTCTGCGGGACGAGCAGCGGCTCGTACTGGAACTGCCCGACACCGACGTCCCCGCCGGACGCACGGTCATCCTGGGCGAGCGGATGCAGATCCGCCGCGGCGAGCGGAACCTGTTCGCGGGGGACGGCGCCCACCTGACGATCCGCGGCCCCGAACGCATCGCGCTCACCGGCCCCAACGGCGCGGGCAAGACCACGCTGCTGCGGCTGGTCGCCGGTGACCTCGCCCTGGAAAGCGGGAACATCAAGCGTGCCGAGGGGCGGATCGCCTCCCTGTCGCAGCGCCTGGACCTGCTCGACCCCGGCCGCACCGTGGCCGAGAACTTCGCGGTGTTCGCCCCGCACCGGCCGGAGGCGGAGCGGATGAACCTGCTCGCGCGCTTCCTCTTCCGCGGCCCCCGGGCACACCTGCCCGTGCGCGTACTCTCCGGCGGCGAACGCCTACGCGCCACGCTCGCCTGCGTCCTGTGTGCCGAACCGGCCCCGCAGCTCCTGCTGTTGGACGAGCCGACGAACAACCTCGACCTCGTCAGCGCGGGCCAGCTGGAGAGCGCCCTGCAGTGCTACCGCGGCGCGTTCGTGGTGGTCAGCCACGACCAGCGCTTCCTCGAACGGATCGGCGTCGACCGGTGGCTGCGGGTCGCCGACGGCGAACTGACGGAGACGGGGCGCACCGCACGCCTGAGCCGCTGACGTGCCGCCCGTGCCCACGCCCGAGGTGCCGCACCCGGTGGGCCCAGAAACGACCACGTCGGATGGAACACCATGCATCACCCTCCCTTGCTCGCACACGACATCGTCCGCACCCTCGGCACCCGCAGGGTCCTCGACGGAGTCGGTCTCACCGCCTCACCCGGCCGCCGCATCGGACTGATCGGCGAGAACGGCGTCGGCAAATCGACGCTGCTGCGCATCCTCGCGGGCACCGACGCGCCCGACTCGGGCACCGTCGTGCGGCCGCCGGACCTGGGCTTCCTGCACCAGGAGATGCCGTACGAGGCCGAGGCGACGATCGCCGACGTCCTGCACGACGCCCTGCGCGAGGCGCGCGAGACCCTCGCGGAACTCGAACGCCTCACCCGGAGCCTGGCCCGTACCCCCGAGGACGCCCCCGGCCACGCGGAACTGCTCGACGCCTACGCCCGCCACCTCGAACACGCCCGGCACCGCGAGGCGTGGGACGCCGACCGGCGCGCCGAGATCGTGCTCGACGGGCTCGGCCTCGGCGCACTGCAGCACGGGCGGACCCTCGGCTCCCTCTCCGGCGGCCTGCGCGGCCGCCTCGCGCTGGCAGCGCTGCTGGTGAGAAGGCCGTCCGCGCTGCTGCTGGACGAGCCGACCAACCACCTTGACGACAGCGCCGCCGCCTTCCTGGAGGAGCAGCTGCGCGGGCTTCCCGGAGCCGTCGTGGCGGCCAGCCATGACCGGGCCTTCCTCGATGCCGTCTGCACCGACGTCATCGACCTCGACCCGGCGGTGGACGGCCCGGTCCGCTACGGCGGCAGCTACAGCGCCTACCTGGTGGAAAAGCGCGCCGAGCGGCAGCGTTGGCTGCACCAGCATGCCGAGGAACAACAGCAACTGGAAGCACTGCGCCGCTCGGCAGGGGGCACGGCCCACATGGTCGCACCGGGCCGCGAGCGGCGCGACAACGAGAAAATGGGCTACGGCCACCGCTCCGGGCGCGTGCAGAACCAGATCTCACGGCGGGTGCGCAGCGCCACCCGCAAGCTCCAGGAGCTCGAACGCGACCAGGTCGCAGCGCTGCCGCAGGTGCTGCGGCTGCGGCACACCCCACTCGCGCGGCCGTCCCCGGAGGGCACCCTCGTCTCCCTGCGCTGGGTACGCGTGCCGGGCCGGCTCGCCGTCGACCACCTCGATGTATCGGCGACCGAACGACTGCTGGTCACCGGCGACAACGGCTCCGCTGAGCACACTGGGGCTGCTGCACGAGGCGGACCTCGTCAAACCGGTGGGACACCTGTCGGTCGGGCAGCGGCGCCGGCTCGCGCTGGCGCTCCTGGTGGCACGTCCTCCAGAACTGCTGCTGCTCGACGAACCGACGAACCACCTCTCCCCGCGCCTGTGCGACGAGCTGGAGTCGGCGCTGGGTACGGCGCCCGGCGCGATCGTCCTGGCCAGCCACGACCGCTGGCTGCGGCGGCGCTGGCCGGGTCGTGAGATCCGGCTGAACGCCACCGAGGGAGGGCTCTCCTGTAACGGCTGACGATCCTTGCGAGTGTCATAGTCACCCGCCAAGATGGTGACGTGAACCTCGATCATGTCTTTGTGTGCGGCAATCCGGTCCTGGACTTCGCGGCCACGCTGCGGGCACGCCGCACGGCGCGATTCGAGATGTTCGCGACGCCCGATCGCCTGGACGCGTGGTACGTGGAGTCCGGCGTCGTCGACTCCGTCTCGCCCGCCCGGCAGGTCGACGTGGTGCGGGCGACGACCGTACGGGAGGCCGTCTACCAGCTGATCACGGCCCGGCGCCTCGGCGCGGAATTCGACGACGAGGCGCTGGCCGTGGTCAACGACGCGGCCCGCAGGGCTCCCGCGGCACCGCAGCTGACCCACTCCGGCCGGTGGACGGCGGCAACGCAGCGAGAAACGCTGTCCACCGTCGCCCGGCACGCGGTGGAGCTGCTGAGCGGTCCGGACGTCCCGCTGCTCAAGGAGTGCGGCAACCCCGAGTGCACCCGCGTCTACATCGACCGCTCGCGCGGCAGCCGGCGGCAATGGTGCGGCATGGAGTCCTGCGGCAACAAGATCAAGGCCGCGGCCTACCGGGCCCGCAGGAAGACCGCCGTCCCCTTCACAGGGTGACCGGGTACCTGCGGGCGAGCGCGGGACTGTCCGGCCGGTGGAGAGAACTCTTCCGCACCTGCGCGCGGCTCGCCGACGGCAGCACGTACGACGAGGACCGCGAAGAGGCAGTGTTGCAGGCCACCTGCATTACCTTGTGTCTGCCGGCCCAGCGGATCGGGCAGCTCACCGAGCAGATCCAGGACTTGGAACGCCGCCTGGCCCGGCTCGTGGAGCGCCACGCCTCCCAGCTGCTCACTGCGCCGGGCCGGAGCACCCTGGAGCGGCCGCCGCCTCAGCACCGACCGGGTGTCGCGCCATCCCTTGCAGTGCCGGCCCGTGCCCTCAGCCCAGGTGGTGGACTCTGTCGCTGACACCCCGTCGATGCTGGATAGTGGCGACGCCCACCTCCGCTTCCTGCGATTCGTGCGGACTGGTATCCGAAACAGGTGGCGAACACCGAAACCCCCGCCGGCGCCGGCCGACGGGGGTTCCTCATTTTTCACCTGCTGTCACAACTGCCCCTATGACGGAGGTCATGGCTGTGTGGACCTGACCAGGTGGAACACCTCACGGGAGGCGTAGCGTTTGAGGCATCGAACAATCTCGCGCCGGGTTTTGCCCTCCGGTGGAGGGCGGCGTTGGCCTGCCGGTCGCCGCCGCGGTTGAGGCGACGGTACGGCCGGCTGCCCGAGGAACGCTCGATCGGGCTGACCCCGCACAGCCGTTCAGCATGCGCGGAGTTACGCCGGCCGCGGTGAGCATCCTGGCCGTCGCCGCGGAGGACTTGCTAGCCATGTCGGCGAGGAACACGGGACGTGGGCGCGGGCCGAGCCTCTCCAGTCGCTTGGTGCCGAGCACGGGCACGAGGGGGAGCCGTATGTGCGTCGCGTACTTACTCTGTACGTGCTGCGCTTCCGGTTGGGCTTGATCACGTTGTCAGATGCGCACGGGCTGCCGGAAGCCGTCGAGGGATCGTCAAAGTGGGAGACCCAGGCTGCACGGCTCGTGTCGGTGTGGGGTGCTGGGTTACAGCCCGCAGGAGCCGCGGTCGAGGTGGAAGTACCGGGCGTTGGCCCAGCGGCACAACCGGATACCGACGATGACGCCGACGATGGTGATCAGGGCAGGTAGGTATCCGCTGGCGACCTGGATGATCGGGATTGCCGGGCACCCGCCTGAGATCGCCCAGCCGGTACCGAACAACACCGCGCCGGGGATCACGCCGGCGTGGATGCGTCCCGGGGTGCGGCGGACCCGCAGCAGAGCGAACGCGCACACGAGGATCACCACAGCACCCGCGAAGGAGAGGAGCATGCGCAGGTCCTGGAAGGTGAACATGCGGTTCAGCGCGGCGAAGTCGCCGAAACCGATGTTGGTGACGGTGTAACCGAGAGCTAGTCCGGTGATGATGTTGGCCAGCAGGATCGCGCCCCGAGTACGCATCAGATCACCTTCCACAGCAGGAACGACACCGCGACGGCGGTGCCGAAGAACACGGCGGTCGCGACGAGGCTCACCGGCCGCAGCCGGCCGCAGCCGCTGAGTCCGTGGCCGGAGCTGCACCCACCGGCCAGCCGAGTGCCGAAGCCGACCAGCACACCTCCCACGAACAGCATGGCGATCATGGTGGTCGAATCGGCGGTGACCAGGTCCCGAAAACCGGGGCCCATGTCGTAGCGGAGGTGGAACCGCCCCGAGGCGACCGCGGCGATGAACCCGCCGAGGAAGATCGACATCAGCAGGGCAGCCTGAGTGACCAGCGGGGCCGGGCGCAGGCTCGTGACTGACGGCCGCTCACTCGCTGCCGATTCGGTGTCGGCTTCCAGTGGCTGCGCCTTCTCGTGCGGAGCCTGCGGCGCGGTGGACGCGCCGGTGCCGGTGCCGAAGTGCTCCGCTGTGGCTGCGGCAAGCGCCGCGGCCAGAGCTTGATCGTCGGCGAACTCCTCGTCCATCCGTTCGAGCTCGCGTTCGCGACGCCAGTGCAGCACGCGATCCCAAGCGGCCGACACCCCGAGAGACCGATCGGTGATGAGGGTGTGGTTGATGGTGACCAGAGCGAGCCCGATAGCGCCCGCCCACCAGGGCCAGTAAGTACTCATGCGGGTCCTCTCATCCAATCGGCAAAACGAGCCCACCAGCCGCGCTTCGGGGCGGGCGCGTGCCGTGATTTTCGAGCGAGGCTGTCTGAAGGCCGGTCGACCTGTGGGGGCGGTGACGGCCGGTCATGCCAGATATCTGCTGGTGAAGGTGTGGCTCCGAACTGGGCCATGGCTTCCGGTGTCGCGGTTCCAGGCCCCGACTGTGATTGCTCTTGTGGCTGGGGCGGTGCTGGCTGGGGCCAGGACGCGGGCTCCGGTGACCCCGGAGTGGGTCGTGGCGGCGGGGACTGTCGGGGGGCGGCCGCCGCGCTGGTGGCGCTGGAGCGGCCCGCCTCGGCCGGGGCTTCGAGGTGACGCGCGCTGGCTCCGTTGGGCAGCAGGCTGATCGGCACGCGCTCGCCGGTGAGTGACATCTGGTAGCGGGCACAGCCGAGCCATTGATCTGCGCTGTCGCAGTAGTACTCGCGCCAGCCTTGCAAGCTCGCCTTAAGTAGGGGGAAAAGGGGGCATCCTGCGGTGTGTGAGCAACCCACGTTGCTCCCTCCTGACTGGCGTACCACCCGTTGGGGGAGAGCGGTTGCTGTTCTCGATTCCTGCCCCGCCGGCCCGGTCGACGGCCTGAAAAGCAATGCGGTGGGGGGGGGCAGTGGCGGAAGGCGCGGTGCCTCCCGTTCTCGACCGGGCGCGATGCAACCATTGTTTCGGTGTCCCGAGCAACTCAGGGATTTTTTTCAAACAGGTCACTTGGCACTACTTGGTGAGATACTCTCCGCGACGGATATGCGGCGTCTGCCTCTCATGTCCGGATGAATGGTGACCGTCGGCGGGGCTTCTCGGGTCGAGAATCGACTTCGCGAGCGCAGTCCGCGCGGTGCGAGGCAGGTGTTTCTGAAGGGGTTGTGAATTCTGGAGTATCTTGTGGTGATGGCGTGAATATCGTGGATATTGAACGAAGAGCTAAAGGAGTCGATCGTGTGCCAACGTGCTGTCTGTCCGTCGTGCCGGAGGTTGACCTATGAGGGGTGCGGGAAGCATGTGGACCAAGTGCTCATGGGTGTACCCGCCGCTCAGCGGTGCATGTGTGAGCCTGGGAAACGCAAGCGTGCGCGCGCAGTGGAGGCGCCGAATCGACCGGAATCGGCACCAGCCCGACAGGGCGGGGTGTCGCGACGCGCGGACGCTCCCGGCGGTGCAGGGAGTCCACCGGATCGGTCGGGGAGCGGCTGGTGGGCTCGGCTCATCGATTGGGTGAAAAGCCCGGCCTGAGGTAACCATCCGAGTGTGCTCGCTTTTGGCGCCTTGAGTCCAAGGCGTTGGTTATCGGGCCGGCGGAACCCGGATTTTCAGAACTCCGGGGTGCCAAGTGACGCCGAGCGTGGAGCCGGCACCGACATCTGGGTCTCGCGACGAACGTCATCGGCGCTCCGCGTGAAAGCATCCGCTTCTTCTGGCGCCTCGTCCTCATCCGCACCCACTTTCCGCGGGCCCGCTGCACCGAAGAATGCCGGAGCACGATGATGCTCCGGACGGAGAGATGACGCTCCGGATGGAGATCCGGCAGTAGCGCGTTACCGCGTCGAATTCCGGGAATTGCGGGCAGACCGTCGCGGACGCGTGCGAGAACTGCCGTATGCGCGCAGGAGCGGGCCGGCACGGGGGGAACCAGTCCGCTCCTGCGCTCGGCGCCCGCGTACCTCGCCACGAGGGCGGGCGCCTCGACCCTCATGATCGGGTCACTCCTTCCTGCGTGCTGTGGCCCTGAAATGTCACAGGGGGCGGAAGATGGCCACGAATCCAGCGCTCTTGTGAACGAAGCGACCCGAGGCCGTCACGACTCGCAAAGCCGCCACGACTCGGCCGGGAACCCTGCACGCATCCTCGTCCTCCGGTGGGGCTGCCCGTGGCGGCCGGGCGCCGCGCCGCCCGGAGAGAAGAGGTTCCAGGGGCCGATACGCTGGGGTGCTGCGGCACCCCGCACCTTGATCCGCGCCCCCCACGGCGAGCCATGGCTCGCGGCGATCAAGACGTCTTTGGGCATGAGGATGAAGGAACAAGTGCTGATAGCGGGCCGATACCGGCTGGGAGACACACTCGGGCGGGGCGCGATGGGGGAGGTCTGGCGGGCCTTCGACGAGACGCTCGGCAGACCGGTTGCCGTGAAACTCCTGCTCCCTCACGACTCCGACCCCACCGCGACCTCCCGCTTCCGGCTGGAGGCACAGACCGCCGGTCGCCTCAGCCACCCGCACGTGGTCGGCGTTCTCGACTTCGGCGAGCACGAAAACCGTCTGTTCCTGGTGATGGAGCTCGTCGACGGGGGCAGCCTCGCCGACCTGCTCCCCGTCTCCGGACCGCTGCCCGCCGAGCACGTGGCCCGTATTGCCGCACAGGCCGCCGTGGGGCTGGCCGCCGCGCACCGGCAGGGCATCGTGCACCGGGACATCAAGCCGGCCAACCTCCTGCTGGGCGCCGACGGCACCCTGAAGATCGGGGACTTCGGCATCGCCCGCTTCCTCGACGACCCCGGTGCCGCGCTCACCGCCACCGGGCAGATCGTCGGCACCAGCCTTTACCTCGCGCCCGAGCGGGCCTTGGGCCGCACCGCCGGCCCGGCATCCGACGTGTACTCCCTGGGCTGCGTGCTCTACCAACTCCTCACCGGCCGGCCGCCGTTCCAGGCGGACAGTGCGGTTGCGGTGCTTCATCAACACCTCGATGCCGCCCCGGTCCCACCCCGGCAACTCGGCGCCGATCTACCGCCCGCCTTCGAGAACTATCTGCTCGGTCTGCTGGCCAAGAAGCCCGAGAGCCGGCCCACGGCCGAGGAGGCGGCCGACTGGTTCGGGCGCGGAGCCTGGCGCGGTGCGCCGGAGCCACTGCCCAGCGAACACCAGGCTCACGGCAGCCTGGGCCCGCCGCACGTCACCGGTTCAAGGGCGGCCGCCCCCGCACGCTCCGTCCCCGCTCCCACCGGCCACGCCGACGGTGCCTTCGCCCCGGTGGCGGACACCGAGTGGCGAACGAGCGTGCACCGGGCCGCGACCCGCCGTTCACGCCTGCCGTTCCTCCGCCGTTCCCGGCTGGTGGCTGTGCTGGCCGGCGCCGGCGTCTTCACCCTGGCGTTGGTGCTGGGCCTGATGTGGTTCTCGCCCGGCACCGGCTCGGCGGAGGGGTCGCAGAGCAACCCGTCCACGAGCACGAGCCCCGCCACGCCGCCCCCCTCGACGTCGTACGAGACTGCTTCCGCACCTCCGGTACAGCCTGCCGAGCAGAAGCCGGGGAGGGCGACCGACCTCAAACCGGGCCCCAAGAAGGCCAAGGAGGGCGACAAGCCCGGCAAGCACTGACAGGGGCGCGGGGTCCTCTCGGCTCGCTGCCCCCCCCATGGCCGACCCCGATCGCGCGCTGCGCAACGCCCTCGACATGCTCAAGCCCGGCGGGCTGTTCGCCGTCGTCGAGTTCGCGGGGATGCCCGGCTTCCTGCCGGAGACCGCCCCGCAGGACCGACTCGGCCTGGAAGAACGCTGCCACGCCGCTGCCGACCGTCTGCACGCCCACCACGTACCCCACCGCGGTGCCGACTGGGGCCGACGGTGGCCTCGACCGGAATCACCGTCGAAGGCGAGCGCACCATCGCCGTCAACGTCCAGGGTTCGGACAGCGCGGCCCTCTGCCGCTACCCCCACCCTGCGGCGCTTGCGCCACGCCGTCGCCAGCTTCGACCTCGCATCGTGGCGCAGCGACATCGGCATGGGGAACGCCACCAGCCTGACCAAGTTCCTCGGCCACCACTGCGAGTGGGACTGACCACTCCCCGTCGACCGCCAGCTCGAAGAAGCCCTGATCCACGGACCCGACCCACTCCACCTGTCCCTCGTCTTCGGCATCGACGAGAGAAGACCGCCATCCGCTACGCGGACTCAGCACGGGCGCTCCTGGAGCAGGCCGCCGAGACCCGACCCTTGTCTTGACGCGAACCCACGGGTCCATCCCCCGGAATCACGGCAGTGGACCCTCGGGTTGCCGCTGAAGACCCTTCAGTTTCCATGAACTCGCGGGCTTCTCGGCCCTGTTCTCGTACAGCTACGACGAACGGATATTAGCGCTGAGTAACTACGTGGGGCTGTGGTCGCGTTGTGGCGGCCGGTGGGGGTGAGCAGGTGCGGCTGATTCTCCTCGTCCGTCTCGCCGTTCGCGCCGCGGGCGGAGCACGGTGTGCAGTATGTCGTCGGTGACGACCGGCGGCCGGCTATCTCTTGCCGGTTCGGCAAGAGGAGTGGCATCACTGACGAGGGCGCAGCACGGTGTGCCGAATGAACACGGAAGAGATGCTGGAAGAGTTCGATGTCGTTGTCGTCGGCGGTGGAACCGCAGGTCTGTCGGGTGCGCTGACCCTGGCCCGGGCCAGGCGTTCGGTGTTGGTACTCGATTCCGGGCAACCACGCAATGCCCCCGCGGACGCGGCCCACGGCCTGTTGTCGCGCGACGGGGTGTCGCCACGGGATCTGCTGCGCACCGGTCGTATCGAAGTCGCCCGCTACGGAGGCATGCTGCTCCAGGAAGGCGCGACGTCGGCACGCCGGACGGACGGCGGGTTCGTCGTGGGCACGCAGAGCGGCCGTACCTTTCGTGCCCGCCGTCTGCTGGTGACGACGGGCCTGGTGGACGAGCTGCCGGAGGTGCCGGGTCTCTGGGCGCGGTGGGGGCGCGACGTGCTGCACTGCCCGTACTGCCACGGCTGGGAAGTGCGCGACAGGACGATCGGGGTGCTGGGCACCAGCGCCGCATCGGTGCACCAGGCGCTGCTGTTCCGCCAGTGGTCACCGCGTGTCGCGCTGTTCCTTCACTCCGGCCCCGAGCCGAGCGAGGAGCAGTGGGAGCGCCTCGCGGCACGCGGCATCGAGGTCGTACAGGGTGAGGTGTCCGGCCTGGAAGTCACGAACGACGCCCTGAGCGGTGTCCGGTTGGCCTCGGGCCTGCGTGTCCCCGTGGACGCGCTGGTGGTGGCGCCACGGTTCGTGGCGCGCGGCGAGATCCTGTCCGGCCTGGGAGTCGACCCGGTGGATCATCCCATGGGGGTGGGCACCTGTGTTCCCTCCGAGCCGGGCGGTGCGACCGAAACTCCCGGGGTGTATGTGGCGGGCAACGTCACCGATGTGATGGGCGGTCTGCCCGCGGCGCAGGCGTCCGGTGTGGCGGCGGCTGCGGCGATCAACGCCGACCTGGTGAATGCCGACGCCGACGAGGCAGTGGCCCGCCGCCGGTCCGCCCAGGTTTTCAGCGCGGCCGATGAGGCGCTCGTGTGCGAGCGGGTCCTGGGCGATCGCCGGCACGGCCTGGATTCGATGCTGCCCCCCGAATCCGGCCGGTGACGGGAGGGCATGCGCCCGGGCGCGAGGGCGTCAGGAGGCGGGGCGGGCGCGCAGATGGGCGCGTTCGCCCTGCTTGCCGAAGATGACCAGCAGCTCCACCGGCTGGTCGTTGTCGGGGCCCAGGCAGTGCGGGACGTGGGTGTCGAATTCCGCGACTTCCCCCGGCGCCATGACCAGGATGCGGTCGCCGAGGTGAAGCCGGAGCCTGCCGTTGAGGACGTAGATCCATTCATAGCCCTCGTGCGTCCGGAGCTCGGGCTCGCCGGCGGTGGGGCTGATGACGAGTTTGTGCGCGTGCATGCCGCCCGGCCTGCGGGTCAGCGGCACGTACGTCATGCCGCCGCGCGTGACGGGGCGCAGATGAAGACGGGGATCACCCGTCTCCGGAGCGCCGACGAGCTCGTCGAGCGGGACGTTGTAGGCCCGGGCCAGGGGCAGCAGGAGTTCCAGGTTGGGTTTGCGGCCTCCGCCCTCCAGCCGGGAGAGCGTGCTTTCCGAGATCCCGGTGAGTTCGGCCAGCGCGGCCAGCGTGATGGCGTGCCGGCGGCGCAGGTCCCGCAGTCGGGGGCCGACGCCGGCCAGCACGTTCTCGATTTCGTCCATGCGCCGCATCTTGCTGAACCGGCATGATGGATTGCAACTTTTCGGGGCCTGGACGCACTCTCCTGGCGACGTGAGCCACGCACCTCGAAGCTCACCGAGGCAATCCCACCCCTTATCGCTCAGGAGAGCTGCCGATGTCTACTCCCGCTCGCACCGCCGGGAAAGTCCGGGATGCGGATGCGCCGGATCCGCGCCGGTGGATGGCGCTGACCGTCACGTCGGTCGCCACCCTCATGGTCGTGCTGGATGTGTCCATCGTGAACATCGCGCTGCCGCAGGCGCAGAGCGACCTCGCGATGGGCGACGCGAACCGCCAGTGGATGATCACCGCTTACGCACTCGCCTTCGGAGGACTGCTGCTCCTCGGCGGGCGCATCGCCGACCTCGCCGGACGCAAGCGCATCCTCGTCATCGGCCTGCTGGGCTTCGCAGCAGCCTCCATGCTCGGCGGTCTGGCGCCCGACCCGGGGACTCTGTTCACCGCACGCGCCCTGCAGGGTGCTTTCGCCGCGCTCCTGGCACCCGCGGCGCTCTCCCTCGTCACCGTTGCCTTCACCGACCCCAAGGAACGCGCCAAGGCATTCGGGATCTTCGGCGCGTTCCAGGGCGGGGGAGGAGCCGTCGGGCTTCTCCTGGGCGGCGTCCTCACCGAGTACGCGGGCTGGCGCTGGTGCATGTACATCAACGTCCCCATCGCCCTGACCGCCGCTCTCGCCGCCCAGCCCTTCGTCCGGGAGAGCCGCGCCGCCGGAAACCGGCACTACGACCTTCCCGGCACTGTGCTGGTGACCGGTGGGCTGGTCGCCCTTGTCCACGGCTTCACCCAGGCCGCCGACGGCGGAGGCTGGACGGCTCCCGCCACCGTGATCCTCCTGGCGGCCGCCGTCCTGCTGCTGACCGCGTTCGTGCTCGTGGAACGCCGCACCGCCCATCCCCTGCTGCCGCTGCGGGTAGTCATGGAACGCAACCGTGCCGGAGTGTTCCTGGCCAACCTCCTCATCGGCGCCGGCATGTTCGGCATGAACCTCTTCATGACGTACTTCCTCCAGGTCAACCTCCACTACACCCCGCTGCAGGCCGGCATCGCCTTCCTGCCCTTCAGCGCCGGGATCATCGCCACCACCACATTCGGTGCGCCCCTCGTCACCCGCGTCGGCCCCAAGCCCCTGATGGTCGCCGGCACTGCCCTGGCCACCGCAGGGCTGCTGTGGCTCACCCGCCTGGACAGCGCCTCCGGCTACACCGAGGAGGTCCTGCCGACCCAGATCCTCGTGAGTGCGGGCGTGGGCCTGTTCTTCCTGGCAGGCCCCAACGTCGCGCTGTCCGGCGTCGATGCGCGCGACGCCGGAGTGGCCAGCGCCGCACTCACCACCAGCCAGCAGATCGGCGCGGCCCTCGGCCCGGCACTCCTCAACACCCTCTACCTCGCCGCCGTCACCGGCTACCTCGACCCCCGCACCCCGGCCGGCGACGAAGCATCCCGCGCCCTGCAGCTTCAGGGCTTCCTGCACGGCTACCGCCTCGCGTTCATCGTCGCCGGTGCCCTCCTGGCCGCAGCCGCCCTCGCCCTGACCCTCCTGGTGAAAACACCCAGGACCCCCGCAGACACACAGCCCACCGCCCCCGTCCCCACCCACTGACCGGAAAGGCGCGACCCCGATGAACGACCCCACCCGAGAAGCTCAGACCCCTGCCGAGGCGGCACAGTTCTGGGAGAACCTCTACCGCGGCAAGGACGCCGTGTGGAAGGGCGACCCCAACCCGGTGCTCGCCGAAACCGCCGCACAGTTCAACCCGCCCGGACGGGCCCTGGACCTGGGCTGCGGCGAAGGCGGCGACACCGTCTGGCTCGCCACCCATGGCTGGCAGGTCACCGCCGTCGACATCGCCCCCACCGCACTGCGACGCGTCACCCAGCACGCAGCCCGCGCAGGCGTCGCCGACCGCGTGAGCCCCCAGCAGCACGACCTCGCCGAAACCTTTCCCACCGGGACGTTCGACCTCGTCAGCGCCCAGTATCTCCAGACCCCCTACCACCTGCCCCGCGCCGACGTCCTGCGCCAGGCCGCCCACGCCCTCACCCCCGGCGGGCTCCTCCTCATCGTCGACCACGGCTCGGTGCGCCCCTGGGCCTGGAACACCGACCCCGACACCCGCTTCCCCCGCCCAAAGGAAATCTTCGACGAACTCACCCTGGACCCAGCCCAGTTCACCGCCGCCCGCCTGGCATCCCCCGAGCGCGAGGCGACCGGCCCGGACGGCCGGAAAGCAGCCGTGACGGACACCGTCGTCGGCGTCCGGCGCATCTGAAAACCCACCGCACCGCACCCCGGCTGGCCCTCGTCACGACGCGGGCAGCCTCATTCTTTCCAGGAGACCCCCATGGCAGACCTCTTCGAGCCGGTGACCGTCGGCAAGTGGACACTGAACAACCGCATCGTCATGGCACCCATGACCCGCAACCGCGCCACCCCCGACGGCGTACCGACCGACCTCATGGCCACCTACTACGGCCAGCGTGCCACCGCCGGGCTGATCATCACCGAAGGCGTGCAGCCCAGCACCGTGGGCCAGGGGTACATGAACTCACCAGGCATGCATACTCCCGCCCAGACCGCCGCCTGGCGCACCGTCGCCGACGCCGTCCACCAGCACGGCGGGCGCATCGTCGCGCAGATCATGCACGCCGGACGCATCTCACACCCCGACAACAAGCACCACGCCGAAACTGTCGCCCCCAGCGCCATCGCCGCACCCGGCGAGATGTTCACCGCCACCGGCCTCCAGCCCCACCCCACCCCCCGCGCACTGGGCACTGACGAAATCCCCTCTGTCATCGACGAATACGCCCACGCCGCACGGGCCGCCGTCGACGCCGGACTCGACGGCATCGAGCTCCACGCCGCCAACGGCTACCTGCTCCACCAGTTCCTCGCCCCCAACACCAACCAGCGCACCGACTCCTACGGCGGCACCCCTGAGGCACGCGCCCGCTTCGTCATCGAGGCCGCCCAGGCCGTCTCCGACGCCATCGGCAGCGAACGCGTCGGCATCCGCATCTCACCCGGCATCAACCTCCACGGCGCCATCGAGGACGACGCGGACGACACCGCCGCCACCTACCGCACGCTCGTGGACGCCCTCTCCGCCATGGGCCTGGCCTACCTGCACACCATCGGAGACCCCACCACGCCCCTCATCGAGGACCTCTCCCACCGCTTCGCCGGCCTTCGCATCGTCAGCAACGGCTGGGACCCGGTCACTGACGCCGCCATCGCCCAGGCCCTCCTCGACAACGACCAGGCTGACCTCGTCGCTGTCGGCCGCGCCTTCATCGCGAACCCGGACCTCGTGCAGCGCTGGCAGACCCAGGCACCCCTGAACCAGCCCGACGTGAACACGTTCTACGGAGGCGACCACCGCGGTTACACCGACTACCCGTCCGTGTAACGAGGGCCCAGGGGAGCCGGCCAACGAAGTCACCCTCGCCTCCCTGGAATCTGGCCGACTATCACCCGACCGGGAACCCTGGGTGCTCCTCGCGACGGGTGACCCCATCACCCCCGTGCCGACCGCACGCCGCGCCCAGGACCCGCTCGTACAGCGCCTGCGGAGACCACCGGCCTCACCACTCACTGGTTCGACCACGACCACGACCTCGGCTCCGTGGACGGGTGACAGTGGGGTGCAGGCCGGGGTCTTCGACCACCTGGCACAGCGCCGGCACGGTCCTCTCGACGGCATCCGCCTCTGCGCGCCCCCGGAGCGTAAGTACTCGGCCTGGATCGAAGCCGCGAACACGGCTGCCACCGCCTCCTGGACCGCGGCCGAGATGTACGAGGAAGAGGGCGCCGCAGCCATCAACCGCTGACCACCCCATCTCGCCTCACCCGGGCGCGGCAGCGATGCGAAAACCGGAGGGCGGACCTGTGTGACCGTCGACGCCTTGAGCAGCCGGGCGGGGTCGCGTGCGCGGATCACGTCTGCCGTGAGGGCGAGAGTCGCACCGCTTCCCGCGGTGTCGTCGACGAGCAGCGCATCCATGCCTACCGGAGACCCGTCGGAGTGTCAGTGTGACCAAAAGGCTCTTCGTCTCACACATCTCTCACAAACGAGAGTGCACGGGAGCACGCGAGAACCTCTGACCTGGACATTCGCCGTCGCCATGGACCACAGCAGAACAGGTAGACATTACATAGGCTAGGAGCATGGCCTACGAAATTCCGGTGACGCAAGCCCGGGCCGAGCTGGCGGATCTGATCAACCGCGTCGTCTACGGCAGTGAGCGGGTGGTCGTGACCCGCCACGGCAAGCCGCTGGTGGCACTGGTATCCGCCGCTGACCTGCAGCTACTCGAAGAGCTGGGGCGGCGCGAGGAGGGCGAGGAGGACGAGCAGGTGATCAGCACGGTCTCGACCGTGCGGCAGCTCCCGTCCGCTCCGGGCGAACGGCGGCGGTTCGGGATCGCCGCGGAACACCGCGACCCGGCCGCCGGGGATCGGCGACCGGGTCGGGAGAGGTGACGGTCGGCGTGTGCTGACCGCTGCGGGGAAGCGGTAGCTCAGGAGCTGAGCTGCCACACGGCGTTGGCGATGGCGTCGGTGTTGTTGTCCAGCGCCTTCTCGTCGAGGTTCTTCGAGGTGTCGCAGGACTGGTGGTAGCAGGCGTCGAACGCCTTGCCCGCCTCGCCGCCCCAGTTCTTCGCCTGCGCCTCGGTCTTGACGTAGTCCGCGCCGGAGAAGAGGCCGCCGACGGCGATGCCCGCGTCCTTGAAGGCGGCGTGGTCCGAGCGGCCGTCGCCCTCGGTCTCCTTCTCGGTGGCGATGTTCTTGGTGGCGAACCAGTCCTTGAACACCTTCTCCAGGCGCGCGTCGTCGTCGTAGACGAAGTAGCCGGGGTTCGGCGACCCGATCATGTCGAAGTTCAGATACGCGTCGATCTTTGACTTGTCGGCGCCGAGCTTGCTGACGTACGCCTGCGAGCCGACCATGCCGTCCTCTTCGTCGCCGAACCAGGCGAACCGCAGGTGCTTGGCGGGCTTGAGGTTCGACTTGGCGACCGCGAGGGCGACTTCGAGGGTGCCGGCCGAGCCGGAACCGTTGTCGTTGATGCCGGGGCCCGCGTCGACCGAGTCGAGGTGGGCCCCCGTCATGACGGTCTTGCTCTCGTCGCCGCCCGGCCAGTCGGCGATGACGTTGTAGCCCTTGGCGCCGTTGTTGTCGAACTCCTGGAGCTGGGTCTTGAACCCGGCCTGGTCCAGCTTGCCCTTGATGAAGTCGACGGACGCCTTGTAGCCGGGCTGTCCGTGGGCGCGGTTGCCGCCGTTGGCGTCGGCGATCGACTGGAGCTGGTCCAGATCGGCCTTCACGGCCTTGACGTCGATGTCCGGCGCGGCCGCCGGTGCCGGATCGGCGGACGCCGCGGCAGTGGTGAAGAGGGTGGCGGCCAGGGCGGCCACGGCGCCGGTGGCCAGCGCGGCCCGGCGTATGTGTGCAGAACGAGACACAGTAGGGCTCCGATACTGAATGTGGGGGGATGGAGCTTGCTTGACGCGCACATGAGGATTCCGAGCGCCCTGGAGATCGTCAAGAGCGGATACCGGACAGTTGCGTCCGCAGAGCGGGACATGCCGGTTTTGTGGTGATCGTGGCGGCCGTCGGGGCGTGCCGGGGCCCGGTGTTCCAGGGGTCGGATGTGGCGTCAGGGGTCGGCGGGCGGTGGGGATTTCCCGGTGCGGCGCCGGGGCGCGGGACCGTGCGGCGATGCGGGGAAGCGCGTTGCCGCGCCGTGGCGGGCGGCGGTGTCGCCCCGTTACAGGGGGCGAAATGAGAGGCGCGGACGTGACTCTCGACGTAACGCCACCGAAATCCCGCCGAACTAGCCTCCGGGTGTGGGGCGCTTGATGGCCAAGTGCTGGAAGTCGGTTTGCTCCTCCTTTAATTACTGCGTGGTACACCTATCGTCACAGGTGTGCTTACGCCTGTGACCTGGGCAAATGCGTCCGGGTGGGAAGACGGTGAGGTGGAACGTATGCAGCTGACCCCGCATGAGCAAGAGCGCTTGATGATTCATGTGGCGGCAGACGTGGCCGAAAAGCGGCGGGCCCGGGGACTGAAGCTCAACCACCCGGAGTCCATCGCGCTGCTGACCGTGCACATCCTCGAAGGCGCCAGGGACGGCCGCACCGTCGCCGAGCTGATGTCCTCCGGCCGCAAGGTCCTCACCCGTGACGAGGTCATGGAGGGGGTGCCGGAGATGATCCACGACGTACAGGTCGAGGCCACCTTCCCGGACGGCACCAAGCTCGTCACCGTTCACGAGCCCATCAACTGACCGGGGGAGAGCAGACGATGATCCCGGGACAGATCCTCCACGCCGACGAGCCGGTGCGCCTCAACGAAGGGCTCCCCGTCACGCGCCTGACCGTCCTCAACGCCGCCGACCGCCCCGTCCAGGTCGGCTCCCACTACCACTTCGCCGAGGCCAACCCCGGCCTCGACTTCGACCGTGCGGCCGCGCACGGCAAGCGGCTCAACGTCGCGGCCGGCTCCGCCGTGCGCTTCGAGCCCGGCATCCCCACCGAGGTCGAGCTGGTCCCCGTCGGGGGCAAGCGGATCGTCCCGGGTCTGCGCGGCGAGACCGGAGGCACCCTCGATGGCTGAGCTCACCCGCCAGGCGTACGCCGACCTCTTCGGCCCCACCGCGGGCGACCGGATCCGGCTCGCCGACACCGACCTGGTCATCGAGATCACCGAGGACCGCTCGGGCGGCCCGGGCCGGGCCGGCGACGAGGCCGTCTTCGGCGGCGGCAAGGTGATCCGCGAGTCGATGGGCCAGTCCCGCGCCACCCGCGCCGAGGGCGCCCCGGACACCGTGATCACCGGCGCCGTCGTCCTCGACCACTGGGGCGTCGTCAAGGCCGACGTCGGCATCCGCGACGGACGGATCACCGCGCTCGGCAAGGCCGGCAACCCCGACACCATGGACGGCGTCCACCCCGACCTGGTCATCGGGCCCGAGACCGAGATCATCGCGGGCAACGGCAAGATCCTCACCGCCGGCGGCATCGACACCCACGTGCACTTCATCTGCCCCCAGCAGGCGGACGAGGCGCTGGCCTCCGGCGTGACCACCCTCGTCGGCGGCGGCACCGGTCCCGCCGAGGGCAGCAAGGCCACCACCATCACCCCCGGCGCCTGGCACGTGGCCCGGATGTTCGAGGCGATGGACTCCCTGCCGGTCAACGTCGGACTGCTCGGCAAGGGCAACACCACCTCCCTCACCTCGATGCGCGACCAGCTGCGGGCCGGCGTACTCGGCTTCAAGATCCACGAGGACTGGGGGGCGACCCCGGCCGTCCTCGACGCCTGCCTGACCATCTGCGAGGAGAGCGGCGCCCAGCTCGCCATCCACACGGACACGCTGAACGAAGCGGGCTTCCTGGGCGACACCCTCGCCGCCATCGCCGGCCGCGCCATCCACGCCTTCCACGTCGAGGGCGCCGGCGGCGGCCACGCCCCCGACATGATCGCGATGGTCTCCGAGCCGAACGTCCTGCCGGCGTCCACCAACCCCACCCGGCCGCACACCGTCAACACCGTCGAGGAACACCTCGACATGCTGATGGTCTGCCACCACCTCAACCCCGCCGTTCCCGAGGACCTGGCCTTCGCCGAGTCCCGGATCCGGCCCTCCACCATCGCGGCGGAGGACATCCTGCACGACCTCGGCGCCATCTCGATCATGTCGTCCGACGCCCAGGCCATGGGCCGGATCGGCGAGGTCGTGCTGCGGACCTGGCAGACCGCCCACGTCATGAAACGGCGCCGCGGCACCCTGCCCGGCGACGGCCGCGCCGACAACCACCGCGCCCGGCGCTACGTCGCGAAATACACCATCAACGCGGCCCTCGCCCAGGGCATCGACCACCTCGTCGGCTCGGTGGAGAACGGCAAGCTCGCCGACCTCGTGCTGTGGGACCCGGCGTTCTTCGGCGTCAAACCGCAACTGGTCATCAAGGGCGGCCAGATCGCCTATGCGCAGATGGGCGACGCCAACGCGTCCATCCCCACCCCGCAGCCGGTCCTGCCCCGCCCGATGTTCGGCGCCACCGGCAAGGCCCCCGGCAGCAACTCGGTCAACTTCGTCTCCCAGCAGGCCCTGGAGGACAACCTCCCCGAGCGTCTGCCGCTGGCGAAGCGGTACGAGGCGATCCGCTCCACCCGGGGCGTCACCAAGGCCGACATGCGCAACAACGACGCGCTGCCGCGGGTGCACGTCGACCCCGACACCTTCACGGTGACCATCGACGGCGACGTGGTCGAACCCCACCCGGCCGCCGAACTGCCCATGACCCAGCGGTACTTCCTCTTCTGACGCGCCACGATGAAGCACCCGACGAACACCCTGGACCGCCGATGAGCCGTGCCGCGCTGCTCGTCCTCGCCGACGGCCGGTTCCCCGCCGGCGGACACGCCCACTCGGGCGGCGCCGAACCGGCCGTCGCCGCGGGACGCATCAAGGACGCCGCCACCCTGGAGAGCTTCTGCCGGGGCCGGCTGCACACCGCCGGCCTGGTCGCCGCGGCACTCGCCGCCGCGGCCGCGGCCGGCTGCGACCCGCTCCTCCTGGACGACGCGGCCGACGCCCGTACGCCCGTACCGGCGCTGCGGCAGGTCGCCAGACGGCTGGGCCGCCAGATGATGCGGGCGGCCCGCGCCACCTGGCCGGGCCCCGCCCTCGACGCGCTCGCCGCGGCCCGGCCGCGCGGCGCGCACCAGCCCGTCGTGCTGGGCCTGGCCGCCCGTTCCGCGGGCCTTGCGCCGCTCGACGCCGCCTACGCGGTGGCGTACGAGAACATCAGCGGCCCGGCCACCGCGGCCGTCCGGCTGCTCAGCCTGGACCCCTTCGACGCCACCGCCGTGCTCGCCCACCTGGCCGCCGACCTCGACGAGGTCGCCCGGCAGGGCGCCGCGGCGGCGGAACGCGTCACCACCGAAGGAGTCGACGCACTGCCCGCCGCCTCCGCCCCCCTGCTCGACATCACCGCGCAGGCGCACGCCGGCTGGCCGGTACGCCTCTTCGCCTCCTGACCCCCGGCCGCCCGCCGGACCCCCGCCGCCCCCGGCGGCCGTACGAACCCCGGAGTGACCATGCACCTCGACCACAAGGACACTTTCCCCGAGCGGTACACCTACAGCGCCGCCGCTCCGGTACGCCCGGACGGGACCCGGCGGGCCCTGCGCATCGGCCTGGGCGGCCCGGTCGGCACCGGGAAGACCGCCACCGTCGCCGCGCTCTGCCGCGCACTGCGCGACGAGCTGTCCATCGCGGTGGTCACCAACGACATCTACACCCGCGAGGACGCCGAATTCCTGCTCCGGGAGGCGGTGTTGCCGCCCGAGCGGATCGCCGCGGTGGAGACCGGGGCCTGCCCGCACACCGCGATCCGCGACGACATCTCCGCCAACCTGGAGGCGGTGGAGGACCTGGAGGCCGCGGTCGGTGCCGAGGGCGGCGGCCCGCTCGACCTCGTCCTGGTCGAGTCCGGCGGCGACAACCTCACCGCGACCTTCTCCAAGGGACTGGTCGACGCCCAGATCTTCGTGATCGACGTCGCGGGCGGCGACGACATCCCGCGCAAGGGCGGCCCCGGGGTGACCAGCGCCGATCTGCTCGTCATCAACAAGACCGACCTGGCGCCGTACGTGGGTGTCGACCTGGAAGGGATGGCGCGCGACGCCAAGGCGCAGCGCGGCGAGCTGCCGGTCGCCTTCACGGCGCTGAAGGCCGAGAACGGCGTCCGGCCGGTGGCGGACTGGGTGCGCGCCCGCCTGGCGGAGTGGACCGTGGGCCCGGCATGACCCTCGCGCTCCCCCCGCGGGCGGTACGGCCGCCGGCTCCCGCACCCTCGGCCGCCGGGCTGCACGCCACCGCCCGCATCGTCGCGCGGGCCGACACGTCCGGCGCCGTCCGGCTGCCCGTCCTCGACGGCGACGGTCCGCTGGCGCTGCGCCGCATTCGCGCGGGTGCCGGGCAGGCCCGGGTCTGTGTCGTCAGCGCGATGAGCGCCCCGCTCGGCGGCGACCGGCTGGCCATCGAGGCGACCGCGGAGGCCGGCACCGCACTGCACGTCACGGCCGCCGCGGCGACCGTCGCGCTGCCCGGCCGGACCGGCGAAACGGCCACCTACGACGTGCGTCTGACGGTCGGTGAGGGCGCACGGCTCGACTGGCTGCCGGAGCCGCTGATCTCCGCCCGGGGCAGCGAGCTGCGGATGACCACCACCGTCGAGCTGGCCCCCACCGCGCGCCTGGTGCTCCGCGAGGAGCAGGTGCTGGGACGCAGCGGTGAGGAGACCGGGGCACTGCGCAGCCGGCTCACCGTCCGCCGCGCCGGCCGCACCCTGCTCGACCAGGAGACGGCCTACGGGCCCGGCGTCCCCGGCTGGGACACTTCCGCCGTGCTGGACGGCAACCGTGCCATGGGCCAACTCCTGGTCGTGGGACCGGAGTTCGAGGAAGAACCGACCGAGGTCCGGTTGCTCGGCGGGGCGCCGGACGGTGAGCCCGGCGACGGCCCGGCGCAGGGCGTACTGGCCCCGCTCGCCGGTCCCGGGGCGCTGGCCACCGCCGTCGCCCCCGACGCGCTGCGGCTGCGCCGCCTCCTGGACGAGGCCGCCCGCGCCGTCGCCGGGTGACCGCGCCCTACACCTCCAGCTCGGCCTCCAGCCGGGCCAGCCGGTGGCGGGCCAGGGCGAGATTGGACCGCTTGCGGTCCAGCACCAGGTAGAGGAACAGGCCGCTGCCGCTCTTGCCCGACACCGGGCGGATGATGTGGTACTGCGCGGTCAGGGTGATGAGCATGTCCTCGATGGCGCCCTGGAGTTCCAGCATCTCCATCGTGCGCATCTTCGCGCGGACGACATCGGTGTTGCCGGCGGCGGCGATATTCAGATCGAAGGTCTGGTTGTCGCCGAGGGTGGCCAGCGCCATTCCGCTGGTGTAGTCGACCAGGGCGACGCCTATCGCGCCTTCGATGTTCGACATGGCGTCGGCGAGAGCGGTTTCCATTTGAGCCATGAGGGGTGTGACCTTTCGCATTCTCTGAGGTGTTTCCGGGTGGCAGCTGCCGCTGCCTGCCGGGAGGGTCCCGGCGGGGCGACTACGCGCGCGGGGCCGCGTCGACGAGCGCGCCGATGCGCTCGGCCGCCCGCCTGGCCTGCAGATGGAGTCGTCCCACGTTGGTGTGCGGGCTGGCCACGGCCGTGAGGACGGCGCGGCGGCCCGCCGAGTAGGCCGCGATGTAGCCGTCGGAGCCGCGGGTCAGCGTCTCCTCGAAGGCACCCTGACCGGTCGCCTCGGTGAGGCGCTTGGCCACCCCGATGGCCGCGGCGGTGAGCGCGGCCAGGCCGTCCGGTTCGATGTCCGGCAGGTCGTGGGCGATCACCATGCCGTCCACGCTCGCCACCATTCCGCCCTGGAAATGCCGCACTTGATCGCGCAGCGTGTGCAATTCGTCCCGTATCCGGGGTTCGATCGTCATCAGTCTCCTTTTCGCGGCGCGTTTTCTGAGCGCGCGCCTCATGCCGTGCACGGCCTTCGCGCGCAAGGGTTCACAGGTTTTCCTCCAGTGCCGTACGCAGTCGGACAAGGAGGGCAATATCCGGATCGGCGGTACGGAGGGCGTCCGGGACCGGTAGTTGCCAGGTGGGGGGACGAGGACCTGCGGCGGCCGGCGGGGCCGGACCGTCGAGACTGGCGCCGGGCCGCCGCCGGGGGAGTCCGCCCGGCGCCGGCGGCATCCGGACGAGACCGGCCGCGGCCAGCCGGCGGACGTCGAGCAGCGTCACGAAGGCGGACTGGCCCAGCGTGCGGGCCAGTTCGTAGGGGGTGTGCCGGCCGTCGGCATGGGCCAGCAGCCGCCGCTGCCGGCTCGTGGGCGCGGGCGCGCGGTCGCCCGTGGGGACCGGGACGACGGGGGAGGTGTCGGCCGCCGCCCAGCGGCGCAGCCGGTCCAGCAACGCGCGGCGGCGCGCCGTCGCCTGCTGCAGGGCGGCCGCGCTCACCGGGCGGACGACGCCCAGCCAGTGGCCCGTACCCGGCGTGAAGGAGGTGGCTTCGGGCGGCAGCGGCAGGGCGAAGAACGCGGCGTCGAGCAGCGCGGCGAGATGGCACACCTCCAGCTCGCCCTGCGTCAACCAGCCCTCACTGACCAGGAACTGGCCCCCGCGCCGCTGCGGCCCGGCCCGCTCCGCGGCGTACCGCCAGCCCTGCGGCGGCACCTTGCCGGCCGCGCTGAGCCGTACGTCGATCCCCGGCGCGGCGGCGCCCTCGACGCAGGTGACCGCGCCGTCCAGGAGGTAGAAGCAGCCGTGCGGGCCGCGCAGCACGCCGGTGACGCGCTCGGCGGCGAACCGGTCGAGCAGCCCGGCCGGGGTGGGCGGGTGAGGAGATATGGGCAGGCCCATGGCTGGTTCCCTAACCGTTCGTGCGAGCAGGCGGAGCCGGGTGGTCAGGACGGGACCAGCTCCGCCGCCAGATCGCGCAACCGCAGCCGGGCGACCGCGAGATTCGCCTGCGCGCGGTCCAGCCAGAGGTAGAGGTAGGTCTGGCTGTCGAAGGCGGTGTGCACGAAACGGATCAGGTGGTAGCTGCCGGCCGCCGTGATGATCAGGTCCTCCAGGGCCGGGCCGTCCGTGCCGCCCGCGGTGTCGAACGTGGCGTTGCGCGCGACGGCCTGCACGACGTCGGCGGTGTCCGCGGCGGCCGCGTCGTGGTCGCCGTGCGGGGCCAGCCCGGCCGTGCCCAGCGTGAGGCCGCTGGTCCAGTCGATCAGGGCGGCGCCCAGAACGCCCGGGATCCCCATGGCTTGGGACAACACCTGGTCGATACCCGGCACTTCGGAACTCCTTCGCGGCGGCTTGGACGGGCGCGAAAACGCCGAGGCCCTCCCTTGTGGCAGTGCGTGGGAGAGCCTTCACGGAAGGTTACTGAAGGTGCGCGATTGGCACATGCCTCCTGGGCAGGTCCACGGCAATTGACCTGTTCTCGCCCCTCGTTGGTGTTCCGGCGGCCAACCGAACCGGTCCGGACGGCGTCCCGTCACCCACCACCGCCCGACCGCACGGCCTGCCCACCGGACGCCTCCGCGCTCGTCAACGCGCCTGCGCCCATGACGCGTTGGCAACTCCCCGGGCGCCGCGCCAGGAGGGCGATCCCTTGGGCCGCTGCCCGCCCCGCTTGGCCGAAAAGGGTGGGGTTCCGGCGCCATGTCCGGCCGTTCCCGATCCGGCATCCGTCCACCCGGAAACCTACAGCTTGGTAAAGAATTGCCGGTCAAACCTGTTCAGGAGGGGAGGACAGACGACAGGATCCCCCCATAGGCCCGCGATCAACGCCGCCACAAGTGGCCCACCGAGCAGGGGGAAACGACCACGTGAGAAGAAAAGCAGTGCTCGGCACCGCCGGCACCCTGGTGACCGGAGCGCTCCTCACCGGAGCGATAGCCGCCACGCCCGCCAGTGCGGGCGAACACCACACGAGCGGAAAGGCCGAAGCGCGCGGCGTCCAGACCGCCGCCGCCCGCGCGGCCAAGAAGGGCATCGACTGGCAGGACTGCCCCGCGGACTGGGGCCTGAAGTCCCCCGTCCAGTGCGGTTACGTCACCGTCCCGGTCGACTACGCCCGGCCCAACGGCCGCACCATCAAGATCGCCGTCGACCGGGCCGTCAGCACCGGCACCAAGCAGGAGCGGCAGGGCGCCCTCCTCTACAACCCCGGCGGACCCGGCGGTTCGGGCATGAGGTTCCCGACCCGCATCACCAACAAGAACCCGCTGTGGGCCAAGACCGCCAAGGCGTACGACTTCGTGGGCTTCGACCCGCGGGGCGTGGGCCACTCGGCGCCCATCTCCTGCATGGACCCGCAGGAGTTCGTCAAGGCCCCCAAGGCCGACCCGGTGCCGGACAGCGAGGCCGACAAGCGCGCCCAGCGCAAGCTCGCCAAGGAGTACGCCGAGGGCTGCGCCGAGCGCAGCGGCGCCCTCCTGCCGTACATGACCACCGCCAACACCGCCCGCGACCTCGATGTCGTCCGCGCCGCGCTCGGTGAGAAGAAGCTCAACTACCTGGGCGTCTCCTACGGCACCTACCTCGGCGCCGTCTACGGCACGCTCTTCCCGGGCCACGTCCGCCGGATGCTCGTCGACAGCGTCGTCGACCCGGCCCGCGAAAAGATCTGGTACCAGGCCAACCTCGACCAGGACATCGCCTTCGAGACCCGCTGGGGCGACTGGAAGAAGTGGGTCGCCAAGAACGACGCCACGTACCACATCGGGAACACCCCCGAGAAGGTCCAGGCAGCCTGGGAGACGCTGCGGGCGACCGCCAAGAAGAACCCGATCGGCGGCGTCGTCGGCCCCGCCGAGCTGACCGGCTTCTTCCAGAACGCGCCGTACTACGACTCGATGTGGGCCACCGTCGCCGAGGTCTGGAGCGCCTACCGCTCCGGCGACGCCAAGCCCCTCGTCGAGAACGCCGGGCCGAACCTCAAGGACACCGCCGGCAACATCGCCTCGGAGAACGGCAACGCGGTCTACACGGCCGTCGAGTGCACCGACACCAAGTGGCCCACCAGCTGGCAGAAGTGGGACCGCGACAACACCCGCATCCACCAGCGCGCGCCGTTCATGACCTGGGCCAACGCCTGGATGAACCTGCCCTGCGCCACCTGGCCGGCCAAGCAGCAGCGGCCGGTCGAGGTCGGTACCGGCAAGGGCCTGCCCAGCGTGCTGATCGTGCAGAGCACCCGGGACGCCGCCACCCCGTACGACGGCGCCGTCGAACTGCACAAGCGCTTCAAGGGCTCCCGCCTGATCACCGAGCGGGACGCCGGTTCGCACGGGGTCACCGGCCTGGTCAACCCCTGCATCAACGACCGGGTCGACGCGTACTTCCTGGAGGGGAAGACCGACGCCAAGGACGTGACCTGCGCCCCGCACGCCACGCCGCAGCCGACGAAGCCGTCGGCCAAGGCCGTGGCCAAGGGCACCGCCGACCTCCCGGCCGCGCGGTAACCACCCGGCACTGAACCGCCGAAGGGGCGGCCGGATGCCCGAGGGCGTCCGGCCGCCCCGCTCCTTTCCCCCTCAGCCCGCGGCCGGCCCACCGGACGCCGGGAACGCCTCGTCGAAGGCGGCCCGGGTGGGGGAGGGCTCCCGGCGGTCGAGCACGGCGAACACCACCCGGTCGAACCAGCCGGCGAACCGCCCCGCGCCCAGCAGCGCGGCCGCGAACGCCCCCGCCACCTCGGCGGGTTCATTGCGGAACACCCCGCAGCCCCAGGCGCCGAGCACCAGTTGACGGTGCCCGCTCGCCGCGGCGACCTCCAGCACCCGCTCGGCCCGCGCCGCCAGCGCCGCCGGCACCCGCCCCGCCTCGGCCGGCCGCTGCCGCGCGATCACCCCCGCGTTGGGCGCCGCCGAGGTCAGGAACCCCGCCTCGTACGGCTCGTCGAGCAGCACCCCCCGATCGTCCCGGAACACCGGCACGCCGGGGGAGAGGATCACCCGGTCGCTGTAGAACGGACTGGGGTCGGCGCGGTGCGCCGCGTAGAACTCCGGGGCCTCGCGCACGCAGCTGTAGAGCGCCGAACCCCGGCACAGCGCTTCCTCCTGCGCCTGCGCGCCGTTGAGGTAGCCGCCGCCGGGATTCCGGGCCGAGGCGAAGTTCAGCACCGCGAGCGGGCCACCGCCCGCCGCGGCCAGCCGCCGCCCGGCCGTCAGGCTCCCTTCCCTCGTCACCTCGAACACCGTCGTCCCCGGCGCCGGCCCCTCGACCGCCACCGGCCCCGGCCCGTACATCCGGGTCCCCGCCCGGGCCCGCGCGACGGCCGCCGCGATGTCCACCGTCCGCCCGCCGGGCGCGCGGTACACCCCCGCCGCGACGATCCGCTCCGTCTCCTGCGCCATTCCCCGCAACCGGGCACTCATCGCCGGTACCCCCGTATCCGCTCACTCATGGTGATCACGGTACGGGCGGGCGGCCGCGCCGGCGAACCGATTACGGCCCCCGGCGGGCGCCCGGACCCGCGGCGGTCAGGCCCCCCGCCCGGCCAGCCACGCGTCCTCCGCGGCGTACCCGAACAGCGACGCGTCGGAATAGACGGACGCCATCGTCGGGAACAACTCCCACCAGTCCCGGCCCTTGACGCGGTCGGCGAGCCAGCCGACCGTCGCGGGCAGCGACTCCTCGTACGTCGTCACCGCCCGGTAGCCCAACTCCCGCTCCGCCGCGGACATGTCGAAGACCATCGGATGCGGCAGCGACCACGGCGTCTCACCGACGTCGGACGACGGCGCGGCACCGTCGATCGTCACGATCTCGCTCGCCGGCGCCCCCATCGCCCCGTCCACCGCGACCGCGATCTCGGCCACCGTCGGCGCGTGCGGATCTCCCGCGTTGAGCACCCGCGAGCCCGGCCGGCGGGCGGCCAACCGGATCAGCTCGGCCAGATTCTCCGCATGCACCGGATGGAAACGACTGTGCCCGCCGTACGCCAGCACACGCACCCGCCGGCCGTCCAGCACCCGCTTGACGAAGTACAGCTCACGGGGGGAGCGGGCTGTACGGGCCGTGGATCGCGCCGGCCCGCAACAGCGTCACCGGCAGCCGGTCGCCGGCCGCCAGCAGCGCCTGCTCCAGGGCGATCTTGCGGGTGCAGTAATTCTCCTCACCGGGCGGCACCGTCCCCTGGGACTCCGGGAGGGGCACCGGATAGGCCGGCGAACCGTCCGGCTCGTCCTGCGTCGCGAAGCTCCGCCCGCGGTCGTCCTCGTAGACCGCTCCGCTGGAGATCACCACGGCCGAGCCGATCCGGTCCGCCAGCCCGGTCAACTGGCGGGCGTGCCCGGCCCCGTAGGCCACACAGTCCAGCAGGACGTCACAGCCGTCGCCGACCAGCTCGGCCAGCGCCGCGTCGTCCTCCCGGTCCACGGCCACGCGGCGCACCTCCCCGGGCCAGGAGTCGTCCCACCCGCCCCCTCGGGAGGCGGCCCGCACCTGCCAGCCGTCCCGCGCCAGCGCCCGCACCGCCGCCCGCCCGATCTGCCCGCTCGCCCCGATCACCACTGCGCTGCCCGATGTCGTCATGACGCGACCTTACGAGCCGTCAGGACAGCGGCACCGCACGGTTCACCGACGGCGGAAGCGGCAAGCGGCGCGGGCGGGCCGGCCACTATGCCGGGGGCCCCTGGTCCCCGTTGCCCGGTCCGCGCCGCCCCTTGGCCCGCGCCCGGTCCTGCGCCGCCGCCTTGGCCTCGCCCGCGTACACGTCGACGTACTCCTGTCCGGACAACGTGAGGATCGCGTACATGATCTCGTCGGTGACGGCGCGCAGCGCGAAGCGGTCGTCGGCCATCCCGGCATAGCGCGAGAACTCCAGCGGTGCCCCGAAGCGGATGGTGATCCGCATGACGCGCGGCAGCCGCCGGCCGGTCGGCTGTGCCTCGAACGTGCCGATCATCGCGCAGGGCACGACCGGCACCCCGGCCCGGATGGCCATCGACGCGACCCCGGTACGGCCCTTGTAGAGCCGGCCGTCGTGCGAGCGGGTGCCCTCCGGATAGATCCCCAGGAGCCGGCCCTTGCGCAGCACGGCGAGGCCCGACGAGATCGCCGCCCGGGAGGCACGGCCACCGGACCGGTCCACCGGGATCTGCCCCACCCCCCGGAAGAACGCCGCGGTGAGCCGCCCCTTCAGACCGGGCCCGGTGAAGTACTCGGCCTTGGCCAGGAACGTCACCCGGCGCGGCACGATCGCCGGCATCACGAAGTGGTCCGCGAACGAGAGGTGGTTGCCGGCGATGATCGCCGCGCCCTCCTCCGGCACGTGCTCCAGTCCCTCGATCCGCGGCCGGAACACCAGCCGCAGTAAGGGGCCCAGAAGGACGTACTTCAGCACCTGGTAGAACACGGGCGGCTCCCTCATCCGTCGGATTCGCCCGGCGGCCGCGTCGTTCCAGGTCATGAGGGCCCCGGGCGGGCAGTGAGTTTATGGGCAACCGCGTCCGCCGGTAACCACCTCCGGCCGGATCGGCGCGGCCCGCGCCCCGCGCGCCGCCCGACCCCGCCGTCAGTGCGCCGTGCCCTCCAGCAGCGCGACGAAGCGCCGGCCGAAGAGGTAGGCGTCGCCCGGCCAGCGTGCCGAGAGATAGCGGCCGTCCCGCACCACGAACGCCGCGGTGTCATCGGTCGCGGTGCCCCGCGCGGCCAGTACCCGCGGCCCGCGCTCGAACCGCCCCGGGTCCGCCAGCGCCGCCCGCACCTCGTCCTCCACATACGCCGGGTACGTGCGGTAGTAGCGGCCGAGCCGCCAGGCGGTCGCCAGATAGGCCGAGCGTTCCATGTACTTGGGCAGACAGGTCGTCCGCCGGTCCGCCAGCAGGCTGCGGCCGGTCGCGGGGTCGGTGGTCCGCGCCAGGACCAGCACGCCGTGGCAGATCGCCCCGACGGGCCGGTCGAGCGCCCAGAACCTGGCGACCTGCCGCCGCAGCACCTCCGAGCCCAGGTACTGCCGCATGCCGGGCGCATGGCCGCCGGGCAGCAGCAGCCCGTCGTACGCCGCCGGGTCCAGGTCCGCCCAGCCGGCCGTCGCGGTGAACTCCGGGCTCGCGGTGAGCCGGTGGTAGAAGCGGCGGGGCTCCGGCGCCGCGCCGAGCGCCCCGAAGAGGACTCCGGTCAGCAGCCGCGGATCGCAGGCGGGCCGGGTCCCGGCCCGTTCGGTGGCGAGGACGACCTGATGCCCCGCGTCGGTGAGCAGCCGCCAGGGCACCGCCACCTCGGTGACGTCGAAATCGCGGTCGGGGACCGGCATCAGTACGCGCACCCCGACATCTTCGCAATGCCCCGCGCGCCGCCCGCGACCGCCTCGGCACAAGCGGCTCCGGCGCACTTCGGCGTCGTTTCCGGCGTCGGCTTTGGCATCCGCGGACAACTTTGAACTCGCCCTGAACGAGCCGGCGTTGGCACTCCGTATTCCCCGGCGACCGAGCCTGGACCCCACCGGGGGCCCGGCCCGAGGACAGGAGCCGAACATGTCCCGCAAGAGAAGAGTGACCCGTCGTCAGAAGATCGTCGTCGGCATCAGCGCCGCGGCGCTGGTCGGCGGCATCGCCATCGTCACGACGGGCACCAGCCAGGCATCGGTGGCGTGCGACGGACTGGCCACCGCCCTGAGCAACAACCAGAAGTTCATCGCCGATCAACAGGCTCATCCGGACGCGCAGTCGGCGGCGCGGATCGCCAACCGGCAAGCCGTGATCAAGGAGATCCAGGTCAAGCAGCAAGCCGCCGGCTGCACGGGAGGAGGCGGGGGCGAGGCCGCCGGCGCTCCGTCGGGCAACGAGCCACCCGCCTCCGCCGCCGGCGCCCCGCCCGCGGCCGAACAACCCCCCGGTTCGGCCGAGCCGTCCGCCTCCGCTGACCCGTCCGCCTCGGCCGCACCCCCCGCCGCCGACGGCGATGTCGTCTGCCCCGGCTCGACGGTGACCCTCTCCGGCGAGGGCGGCGCACCGGCGGCCTCCAGCAACCAGTTCCCCACCGGGACCAAACTGAAGGTGACCAACCTGGACAACAACAAGTCGACGACCGTCTCCGTGACCTCGGCCTCGGGCAGCTGCGTACTGCTCAACAACGCGGCCTTCGAGCAGGTCCGTGAGGCGGGCAAGTTCCTGATCCGCCGCGCCCGCATCGAGCGCGTGGGTTAGCCCCGGTCCGGTGGCCGGCGACGGAGCCGCCTCCTCCGCCGCCGGCCACCCTGTTCCCGCCGGACCGACGCTGCGCCCACCGGGCGGGAACCCGCGGCCCGTACGGGCGACCCGACGGCGTGGCCGCTTGTGCACCGGGGCCCGGCGAGGTGGCCTGAAGCCACCCTCGCCCCCAGGAGACCCGATGCCCGTGACCCGTCGACGCCGATCCGCCCGGGCCGCCGTGCCCGGCGCGCTGCTCGCCACCGTGTCCGCGGCGCTGGCGGGCGCGTTCTGCGCCGCCCCGGCAGGCGCCGCCGAACCGCCACCGCCGGCCGCGGCAGGCACCGCCGAGCCCCGGCCGCCGGCCGGCACCGAGCCACAGCCGCCCACCGCCGACCAGGGCCTGCTGCTGACCGTCTCCGGTGACCGGAACACCTGGATCCGCGGCGTACGGCTCAGCTGCCCCGACATCTACGGCAGACATCCGCACGCCCGCGCCGCCTGTGCCGCACTGACGTGGGCGCGCGGCGACCTGGACGCGCTGCCCGGCGAACCGCACGCCTGCAACAAGCAGTACAACCCGGTGACCGTCAGCGTGACCGGCACCTGGCGCGGCGGCCCGGTCGAGTGGCACCGGGAGTTCGCCAACGCCTGCATGCTGGACTCCGCCACCGGGCCGGTCTTCCGCTTCTGAGCCGGCCCGCCTCCGTCGGCCGGGAGCGCGGAGGACCTCGGGACGGACCTCAGACCGGGCGGGCCGCCGCCCAGACACCGACCGACACCAGGGCCAGCACCACCCAGCAGAACCAGAGCCAGCCGTTGGCGCCCATCGCGACGGTATAAGCGGTGGCCACCACCAGCCCGCTCACCGTCAGTACGGCCATCGTCCTCGCAGATCCGGGCATACCCGCAGCCTCCTCACGGCGGCTCGGAGCGCACACGCCACGGGCCGCGGCCATGGGACCCATCGTCCCCGGCCGCGGCCCGTACCGCCAGATGCGCGCGCTCACTGCCCCCGGGCGTTGAGCGAGGCCAGATAGGCGTTGTAGTCGGCCAGGTCCTTGTCGCCGTTGCGGTCGGCGGCACGGTCGGCGCGCTGCGACTGGCGCGCCTCGGACTTGTACCACTGGTAGACCAGGGCGATCAGCACCACGACGGACGGGATCTCGCTGAACGCCCAGGCGATGCCGCCGGCGGCCTGCTGGTCGGCCAGCGCCTCGATCCCCAGTGAGGCCGGCGGGTGCACGAAGGTGTCGACCATCGGCTCCGTGGCCATCATCAGCGCGATGCCGAAGAAGGCGTGGAACGGCATGCCCGCGAACAGCTCCAGCATCCGCATCACATAGCCCGGCCGGTGCGGACCCGGGTCGACACCCATGATCGGCCAGAAGAAGACCAGGCCGACCGCGAGGAAGTGCACCATCATCCCGATGTGCCCGGCGCGGGACTCCATCAGGAAGTCGAACAGCGGCGAGAAGTACAGGGCGTAGAGGCTCGCGATGAAGAGCGGGATGGTGAAGGCGGGGTGCGTGATGATCCGCATGTAGCGGCTGTGCAACAGCGCCACCAGGAGTTCGCGCGGGCCCTTGCGGCCGCGCCCGGCCGCCGGCAGCGCGCGCAGCGCCAGCGTCACCGGCGCACCGAGCAGCAGCAGGATCGGCGAGAGCATGCTGATCACCATGTGCTGGACCATGTGCACGCTGAACATCGCCATGCCGTAGTCGTTGAGCCGGGTGCACATCACCAGTGCCACCGTCACCACGCCCAGCGTCCAGGCCACGACCCGGCCCACCGGCCACGCGTCGCCGCGCCGCCGCAGCCGGATCACCGCCCAGCCGTACAGCCCGAGACCCAGCAGGCAGCCCACGAGGAAGATCGGATCACCCCCGAACTCCAGGCCCCGCCCCAGCGTGAACGGCGGCAGATCCATGTTCATGCCGTCCATGCCGTGCCCGCCGTGATCCATCCGCTCGCTCCTGATTCGTACCAATGCTCCGGCCACAAGACTAGAACCGCCCCCGACCTGAACATCGGCCGGGGGCGGTTCGTTGCGCGGGGAACTACCGTGCGCGGCGGGCCCGCATCAGAGCACGCACTCCGCCTCGTCGTAGCGCTCTGAGGGCACCGTCTTGAGCGTCTCGACGGCCTCGGCCAGCGGCACCAGCGTGATGTCGGTGCCGCGCAGCGCGGTCATCATCCCGAACTCGCCGCGGTGCGCGGCCTCCACGGCGTGCCAGCCGAAGCGGGTGGCGAGCACCCGGTCGTACGCGGTGGGGGTGCCGCCGCGCTGCACGTGGCCGAGGATGACCGGCCGGGCCTCCTTGCCGAGCCGGTTCTCCAGCTCGACGGAGAGCTGCCGGGCCACGCCGGCGAACCGCTCGTGTCCGTAGATGTCCTTGCCGCCGATGTCGAAGGACATGGTGCCCTCGCGCGGCTTGGCGCCCTCGGCGACCACCACGATGGCGAACTTCTTGCCGGCCTCGAAGCGTGCCGAGACCCGCGCGGTGAGCTCGTCGATGTCGAAGGGCCGCTCCGGCACGACGATCGCGTGCGCACCGGCCGCCATGCCCGAGTGCAGCGCGATCCAGCCGGTGTGCCGGCCCATCACCTCGACGATCATCACCCGCTGGTGGGACTCGGCGGTGGTCTTGAGCCGGTCCAGCGCCTCGGTGGCGACGCCCACCGCGGTGTCGAAGCCGAAGGTCACGTCCGTGACCGCGATGTCGTTGTCGATGGTCTTCGGTACCCCGACGATCGGCAGCCCGGCGTCGGACAGCAGCCGCGCCGCCTTGAGCGTGCCCTCGCCGCCGATCGGGATGATCGCGTCCAGGCCCAGCTCCGCGACGTGCCCGCGGGCCCGCTCGACGCCGTCCCGCAGATGGGCGGGCTGCACCCGCGAGGAGCCCAGGATGGTGCCGCCGCGCGCCAGGATGCCGCCGACGGCATCGAGGTCGAGCTTGCGGTAGTCGCACTCCAGCAGGCCCTTCCAGCCATCGCGGAAGCCGATCACCTCATCGCCGTGGTCGGCGGTGGCGCGGTGGACGACGGAGCGGATGACGGCGTTCAGACCGGGGCAGTCGCCGCCGGAGGTGAGTACACCAATACGCATTGCTCGAAAAACCCTCTGCAACTCAACCGGGCGCCCGGACCCCGTCGTCCGGTTGGATGCCGCTCACCCTACAAGCGCGGGGCGCCCCGGCACACGTACGCCCGCAGTGCGGGACTGCGGGCGTACGAAAAGGGGCGAAAAGCGATTAAGCGGGCTGGGTCGCCGCGGCGATCCGCTCCTGGCGCAGCGCCTCGTACCACTGGTCGTCCGCCGGCGGCAGCGCGTTCACGTCCAGGGCCAGCTTGATCAGCAGGTCCGCGATGTGCGGATTGCGGGCCATCACCGGACCGTGCATGTACGTACCGAAGACGGTGTCGTTGTACGCGCCCTCGTAGCCGTCGCCGACGCCGTTGCCCTTGCCGAACCGCACCTTGGCGAACGGCCGGGCGGTCTTGCCCAGGTGTGTCACGCCCTGGTGGTTCTCGAAGCCGGTCAGCGGCGGCAGTCCCAGCTGCGGGTCGATGTCGGCCAGCACATCGCCGACGCAGCGCTCACCCTCACCGCGGGTGCTCACCACGTCCAGCAGCCCCAGGCCCTGCTGCCGCTCACCCAGGTCGTTGATGAACTCGTGGCCCAGGATCTGGTAGCCGGCGCACACCGAGAAGACGATCGCGCCGTTGGAGACCGCTCGGCTCAGGCCGCCGTCCCGGATCAGCCGCTCGGAGGCCAGCCGCTGCGGCCGGTCCTCGCCGCCACCGATCAGATAGATGTCACCGGAGGTGGGGATCTGCTGGTCGGACCGTACGTCCAGGCGCTGGACGTCCAGACCGCGCTGGCGCGCCCGCCGCTCCACCACCAGGGCGTTGCCCTGGTCGCCGTACGTGCTCAGCAGGTCCGGGTAGATCCACACCAGGCGCAGGCTGTTGTCACTCATGCTTGCTCGTCCTTGTCGTGAAGGTGGGTGGATCATGGTCAGTTGCCCACCCGCCGGCGCAGGTCCTGGAAGGCGGTGTAGTTGGCGATGACCTCGATACGGCCGGGCGGCGCCTGCTGCACCGCCTCGTCGAGGCTCTCGCACACCTGGAAGTCGAGGCCCGCGACCTCCAGCCGCACCGCCAGGTCCAGCTTGCGGTCGCCGAGCACGAAGATCGGGTGACCGGCCAGCCGGGTGTAGTCGACGTCCCACAGCCAGGAGGTGTCCGTGCCGTCCGCGCCGCGCGCGTTCACCGACATGATCACCGGGGTCGGTGGCGGGTCGATCAGCGAGAACGTCTCCAGCCAGCCGGCCGGGTTCTTCGCCAGCAGCAGCCGCAGCTCCCGCTCCATGAACGTGACCACGTCATAGCGGCCGGCCACGGCCTGCACGGAGAACATCCGCTCCAGCGCCACCTGGGGCGGCACCCCGAAGGCGGCCGCGACCGCGGCCGAGGTGGTCGCGTTGGCCTTGTTGGCGCGGCCCGGCAGCTGAAGCTTGATCGGCCAGGCGCTGCCGTGCGGGTCGAGGACGTGATCGCCGGACAGCGCCCAGCTGGGCGTGGGACGGCGGAAGCCGCACTCGGCGCAGAACCAGTCGTCGCCCGGGCGCTGCATCACACCGCCGCAGGACGGGCAGGACCAGGCGTCGTCCTTCCACTCCTGGCCCGCGGCCACCCACACCACGTTCGCGGACGACGAGGCCGCCCAGACGATCAGCGGGTCGTCCGCGTTGGCGATGATCAGGGCCTTGGAGCCGGCCAGGCCCTCGCGCCACTTCTCCGCCAGCATGCGGGTCTCGGCGGCCCGGTCGAGCTGGTCGCGCGAGAGGTTCAGCAGCGCTATGGCCTTCGGCGTCACATCGCGTGCCACGCCGGCGAGGTACTTCTCGTCCACCTCGATGACGCCGTACTTGGCGTCGGAGCCGCCGGCCAGCGCGGAGGTGATGCCGGCCGGCATGTTCGCGCCGAGCGCGTTGGAGACCACCGGGCCGCTGGCCCGCAGCGCCTCGGCGATCAGTCGTGTCGTGGTCGTCTTGCCGTTGGTCGCCGACACCAGGACGACGTCCAGGTGTCCCGCCAGCCGGGCCAGCAGGTCGGGGTCGAGCTTGAGTGCCACCCGGCCACCGATCACCGATCCGCTGCCGCGGCCCGCCGCGCGCGATACCGCCGCCGCGGCCTTGCCCGCCGTCACGGCCAGCTTGGCCCGCGGCGACAGCGGCTCCGTGTTGCCTGCCATCGTCCTTGATCCTCCTTGCATCCGGCGCTCGCCTGGGGTCAGGCTGCCGGTGGAACGCCCCCTCCGCAGCCGATGACCGGCCGGAGGCTTCGGTCGGGGATCAGCCTATCGAGATCCGGCGCCGGGCCCGAACCCCGCCACCCGTACGACGTCATCCGGTGTGTGGAGGACCGTACGCTGGGTCCCATGCCACCCCGCACCATCCCCGGCAGTTCCGGCCGCCCCCACCCCCTGCGCCTCCTCGGCGATCCGGCCCTGACCGCGCCCTGTCAGGAGGTCACCGCGTTCGACGGTGAGCTGGCCCGCCTGATCGAGGACATGTACGCGACAATGTACGCGGCGCACGGTGTGGGCCTCGCCGCCAACCAGATCGGCGTCCCGCTGCGGGTGTTCGTCTACGACTGCCCCGACGACGAGGACCGCCGCCATCTGGGGCACCTGGTCAACCCCCGGCTCGTCGAGACCGACGGGCCGGTCATCCGCGGGCCCGAGGGCTGTCTCTCACTCCCCGGCATCGAGGCCGGCACCCCGCGCCACGACCACGCCGTCGTGACCGGCTACAGCGCCACGGGTGAGCCCAGGACGGTGACCGGCACCGGGTTCTTCGCCCGCTGCCTCCAGCACGAGTGTGATCATCTCGACGGCGGCCTGTACGTCGACCACCTCACCGGGCTGCGCCGCCGCCGGGCGCTGCGCGCGGCGGCGCGGGCCCCTTGGGCCGCCGGGGCGGAGACTTCCGGCCGCTGAGCGGCCGGCTCCCCGTCGGGCCCGGTCAGAAACCGGGGCCGTCCGTGCGGTCCTCGACCGCGGCCAGCTGCCCCCACAGCAGATCCGTCAGCTGGCCCACCAACTGCTCGCGCGAGCAGGGGCGTTCACGCAGCCACCAGTCGCCCGCGCCGTGCATCATGCCGACGATGCCGTGCCCCCACACCCGGGCGGTCAGCTCGGCGCCCGGCCCCAGGTCGAGCCGGTCGGTGATCACCTTGGCCAGCTCCTCGCCGAGCCGGCGCAGCAGCGGGGCCGAGTGCCGGCCCACGTCGAAGCCGGACTCGGAGGCGTTGTCGCCCTCGGCGGGGTGCATCAGGAAGCGGTACACCTGCGGGCGGGCCTCGATCGCCAGCAGATAGGCGTCCAGGGTGGCCTCGACCCGGTCGCGGCGCAGGACGGGGGCGTCCAGCGCGGTGCGCAGATTGGCCAGCAGGGCGTCGGTGTGCCGTACGGCCAGCGCGCGGTAGAGCCCGCCCTTGTCGCCGAAGTGCCGGTAGAGGATCGGCTTGGTGATGCCGGCCTCGGCGGCGATGGCGTTCATCGAGGCGTCCGGGCCGTCGCGCAGCACAATGCGCTCGGCGGCCTCCAGCAGCTCCCGCCGTCTGCGCTCGGTCGCCGATTGCCCGCGGCCGCTGCGCTCTGTGCTCTCCATGGTCGTGCTCCCCACCCTTGTGATCCGTGGCGCTCGCGCAACGTAACACCCGAACTCCCCGTCGAATTCGCCCTCGGGGGAGTTGACATCGCCTACTGGCGAGTAACACACTGCGCGTTACCGCTAGTAACACCGTACTGCCTGCATCACTGGAGGGGACATGGCCGAGTTCACCATGGAGCTCAACGACGAGCAGAAGGAAGTCCGTGACTGGATTCACGGCTTCGCCGCGGACGTCGTACGGCCCGCCGCCGCCGAGTGGGACGAGCGCGAGGAGACCCCCTGGCCGGTGATCCAGGAAGCCGCCAAGATCGGTCTGTACTCACTGGACTTCTACGCCCAGCAGTTCTTCGACCCGACCGGCCTCGGCGTCCCGATGACCATGGAGGAGCTCTTCTGGGGCGACGCCGGCATCGCCCTGTCCATCGTCGGCACCGGACTGGCCGCCGTCGGCGTCCTCGCCAACGGCACCGAGGAGCAGATCGGCACCTGGGTCCCGCAGATGTACGGCGATCCGAACGACGTCAAGGTGGCCGCCTTCTGCTCCTCCGAGCCGGACGCGGGCTCCGACGTCGCCTCGATGCGCACTCGTGCGGTCTACGACGAGGCCAAGGACGAGTGGGTGCTCAACGGCACCAAGACCTGGGCCACCAACGGCGGCATCGCCAACGTCCACGTGGTCGTCGCGGTCGTCGACCCCGACCTGGGCTCCAAGGGGCACGCCTCCTTCATCGTCCCCCCGAACACCCCCGGCCTGAGCCAGGGCCAGAAGTTCAAGAAGCACGGCATCCGCGCCTCGCACACCGCCGAGGTCGTCCTGGAGGACGTCCGGGTCCCCGGCCACTGCCTGCTCGGCGGAAAGGAGAAGCTCGACGAGCGCCTCGCCCGGGCCCGCGAGAAGGCCAAGGCGGGAGGCGTGGGGGTCCCCCCGGCCGGAGGCTGGGGGAGGGTCAAGAACGCCGCGATGGCCACCTTCGAGGCGTCCCGCCCGGCCGTCGGCGCCATGGCGGTGGGCACCGCCCGCGCCGCTTACGAAGAGGCCCTGGAGTACGCCCGGACCCGCGAACAGTTCGGCCGTCCGATCATCGACAACCAGGGCGTCGCCTTCCAACTCGCGGACATGCGCACCCAGATCGACGCGGCCCGGCTCCTGGTCTGGCGCGCCTCCTGGATGGCCACCACCGGCAAGCCCTTCACCTCCGCCGAGGGCTCCATGTCCAAGCTCTTCGCCAGCGAGGTGGCCAAGAAGGTCACCGCGCAGGCCGTACAGATCCTCGGCGGCAACGGCTTCACCCGCGAATACCCCGTCGAGCGGATGCACCGCGACGCCGCCATCTACACCATCTTCGAGGGCACCAGCGAAATCCAGCGCCTGGTCATCGCCCGCACCCTGTCGGGGATGCCGATCCGGTAGGTACCGCCCCGCCGGATACGTGTAGACCAATCTCGACATGAAGGCCCCGCTCTCAGTGAGGAGCGGGGCCTTCGACGGTTTGCGCAAGCCGGAATCCGGTTTTGGGAGATTTCCGCGTGCAGCAGAGCGTGCCCAGGGGCGGGCATCGGTACGGGGGGATGCAGACGCCGCGCCGAGGCGAACTACTTCGCAACGCCGCGTGCACCAACACACCCCCGAATCAGCAGCGGCCGAAAGCCGCCGCGTAACCCGATCGCCACAGGGGAGTATCACCGCGGCTCCAACACCCAGGGGGAATGCACGTGGCCTTCAAGACCGACCGCCTCGTTGCCGCCATCAGTGAGATCCCACGCCACATCCTCAACGAACTCCCGAGCAAGCTGGAGAACGCTGTCTCAGGCATCCGCGTCGTTGTCGAGAGCACCCTCACAGCCGCGCAAAACGCTCGCGACTCCGCGGCCGCCACCCACGCCCGCGTCGACGCCGTCCACACCGAACTCCAAGCCCTGCACCGCGACCTGCACGAACGACCCACCACTGACCGCGACCACACCCGTCTTCTCGCCGAGTTCGCCAGCCTTCGAGCCGCCGTCGAAGGCTGGCGCGCGGAGGCCGCGGCACTTCGTGCCGACACCCAGCCCGCACACGAACCGTCCCCGCCCGCCGAGCAGCCACCGATCCAGCCCGCCGAACCCGACGACACCGACTTCGAGCAACTTCTCACTCAGGCCGCGGGCACCGCCTACGCGGAGATCACCTGCCACCGGGACCACTGGGACTTCCTCGTCGCCCAATCCAGCAGCGGCCAACACTTCCGACTCCCCGGCGCCGTCGACGAACAAGGCGACGGCCTCATCACCGCCGACGTATCCGGCCGCACCCTCATCGCCGTCCTCGACGCCCTCTGGAAAACCCGGCAGAACACCGTCGTCGACCCCGGCACCCGGCACCTCGCCGCCAGCATCTACCAGCGCATCGGCCAGGCTCTCAACGCCGTTGCCAGCCACACCCCAACCGCCAACGGCAGCACCCGGCCTGACGTCACCCACATCGTCATCGACGACCGGCCACCAGCCCGGAACACCTGACAGCTCTGTCCGGCACTTCCCGTGCTGCGTGCGTAAGGTGTACCGGGTCTGCCGTGTGGGCTGCACGGTAAACGGGTGGCTCTGGAGGGGGCATGGACGAGGCGGCGAGGGCCGAGTGGTGGGCGGGGCTGCCTGGCGGGATCCGTGACGAGATCGACGGGTACGTTCTCCAGGACTCCCTCCTCAGGGCGGTGCGCGTCGTCGTCGAAGTCGGCCTCGTCGCCCACGACATAGGAGTCGGCACCGCTCAGCTCATCGTCAACGACCGTTACCTCCACTACGGGGACCGAGTCGCCCGCACCCCGGAGAGCCCTCTCGACCTGGAGTCCTTGACCTACCGCGCCTCCGGCTGCGTCGGTCGCATCGTGGCGATCGAGGCGATGTGGGACGGCGACACCGTCCACGATTGGTTCGTGAGGCTGCTGGCCGTCACCGTCGACCCCGCGGGCGAGCAGGGGTTGGCCACCGTTTACCGGTCCACGGCGAGGCGGTATCTCGGCGGGAACGAGGATCACGGACCACGCGACGTGGTAGCGGTGGCCGCCGAGCGGGTCGGCAGCGCCCTGGCCGCCCGGCTGTCGGTTCCCTTCCACTTCGCCAGCCCGGACACCCCTGACGACGAGGCTCCCCGCTGGCGGCCTTGACCGGCTGGATGACTGGGCGCCGGCGGCACGCTTCGGTCAGATGAAGTCGCGGAGGTCCTGGTTGAGTTGTGTGGCGTGGGTGAGGAAGATGCCGTGTCCCGCGCCGGGGTACTCCTTGTAGGTGTTGTCGGGTACGAGGTGTGTGAGTTGTCGGCCGCACAGGTCGATGGGTGCGGAGGCGTCGGCGTCGCCGTGGAGGATCAGTGTGGGTACCTGGAGTGCGCCTGCTTCCTTGCGCAGGTCGGTGGAGAAGCCGGTCTCGACGACTTCGGCGGCTGCCTTGGCCGAGCAGTCGAGGCACTTTTGCACTGTCCAGGCGATGAGTTCGCTGGAGACCTGGTTGCCCAGGTGTGTGGCGAAGAATGCCTGGGCGTTGTGGGCCATCCACCGTGGACGGTCCTTGGTCCGTTCCGCTGCCAGGGCGTCGAAGAGGCTCCGGTCGATGCCGTGGGGGTTGTCCGGGGCCTGGAGCATCAGTGGTGCGGTGACGGCGATCAGTACCACCTTGCTCACCCGGTCGTAGCCGTGCCGGGAGAGGTAGCGGATCACTTCGCCGCCGCCCATCGAGTGTGCCACCAGTGTCACGTCGTGCAGGTCGAGGCGGTTGAGCAGGGCGGCGAGGTCGTCGGCGAGGGTGTCGTAGTCGAAGCCGTGGCCGACCCAGTCGGAGCGGCCGTGGCCCCGCTTGTCGTAGGCGATGCAGCGCAGGCCCTGTTCGGACAGTGGCAGCATCTGCAGTTCCCATGCGCTGCTGCTGAGCCAGGCTCCGGCGACGAAGACGACCGGCTTGCCCTGTCCCCAGTCGGTGTAGAACAGGCTTGTTCCGTCGGAGCCTTCGAAGTACGGCATGTGCGGGTCCTTCCTGGACGGTGCGGTGTCGCTGTGCCGACAACTCTCGTCCAGGGGGCAGTACACCGTCGATTACCCCACAGGTAACGCTCAGCGCAGGCGATAACTGATGTTGTGTCAGGTCGGGAGTGGTTGAGACGACAACGTCGGCCTGCGGGGCCGCAATCGGGTCCGGCAGGCCGACGTCGCGCAGCGTGAAAGTCAGCCGCCGATCGGACCCAGGGGGATGTCCGAGACGGTGAGGCTGAGGGACTTCACGGAGCCACCGGTCAGGACCGGCACGCCATTGGGGCCCGGAGCGAACTTGGCAGTCAGGCCCTCGATGGAGCCGCTGACGGAGAGGCCGCCCGCGACGTTGTCGAGGTCGTCGTCGGCTATCTCGCGGGTCTCAATGCGGGAGGTGTTGCTCATGGTGATGAGCGTCCTTCTTCTCTAGTGGTGGGTCGCAATGCGTGGCGCACTGCCGCGGGAGCACCTTGAGTGACTTCCGCCTGCGTCAGGCTGCCCGGTCGCGTGGGGCGTGGTGGATCAAACGCCGCACCCTTCACGCGCTGTGCACACCACGTTTTGAAGCGGAGGCACTGCGTCACCATCAGGCCCGTTCCGGCGACGGCATGCCGGGTGGGCTGGTGCTTGCCGGTGAACTGCGAGGACGTGCTCGGCGTGCACGGATCAGTCACCAGAAGGTCACAACTTCTTCACTTCATCTATTTCGATGTTCAACAACCCGATACTCTCCCCTCCCAGACAACCTTGGGGGGACCATGACGTACCAGCAGAATCCAGCCCAGCCCGGACAGCAGCCGCCGCCCGGCGCGTACCCGCCGCCCGGCATGTACCCGCCGCCGCCGAAGAAGATGGGTACGGGGGCGAAGGTCGGCATCGGGTGCGGTGGCGCCGCCGGTGTGGTCGTCCTCATCGCCGTCATCGGTGCGGCGCTCGGCGGGGGCGGTGCCGCCTCGGAAGCCGGTAAGCCGGACAAGGTCGCCGCGGCGCCCCGGCAGGAGCGGCAGGCGAAGGAGGACGCCAAGCCGGCCAAGGAGAAGCTGAAGGCGCCCGCGTCGCAGGCCGACCGGTTCAAGGCGTTCGTCAAGAAGAGCGGGACGGCGGCCGAGAAGGCGGCCATCGCGCACGTCACGAAGGTCCAGGGTGCCGATGAGCAGAACGACATCCTCGACTCGGTCGACGTCTACACCGACTTCACCGGTGGACTGATGGGGCCGCACCAGAGTGAGGGCAAGCTCATCGCCAGCGCCTTCGCCGACTGGAAGGACTCCAAGAACGGCCTCGTCACCATCTATGACGCCAAGGGGGAGATCCTCTCCAACGGCAACTTCTAGGCCGGGCGGCCCCGGCTCGGTCGTCCAGGTGCCCCGTCGCAGTGCAACTGCGGTGGGGCACCGGCGCGTTGGCGGCCGGTGTCGTGGGGCGGCGGTTCAGTGCGCCGTGGGGCCGGCCTCCAGGTTGGCGCACATGCGGGCCAGCACGGTGACGGCGCCGAGGTACTCGTCGTCCGTGAGGCCGGTCATCAGGCGTCCGCGGGTGGTGCGGACGAGTGCTTCCACCTCGGTGTGGGCCCGGCGGCCCTCGGCGGTGACGGTGAAGCGCCCCGAGGGCGCGTCGCGGGCGATCCAGCCGCGGGCTTCGAGGCCGGCGGTGACTGCTTCGAGCGTGACGGCGCCCTCGCCCCAGAAGGGGCGCAGCTTGTCGGTGAGGGTGGCGGCGTCGTGCGGCCCGTAGGTGGCGAGGTTGTGCAGGACCTGCCAGTGGCGGCGGGTGAGGTCGCGGTCGGCCAATGCCTCGTGGAACTCGCGGTTGATCAAGGCGTCGAGGTGCTTGAGGTAGAAGCCGATGGGCTTGAGCTGCGGGGAGTGGTCGGTCATGGCTGTGGGGCTCCTGGTGGGTGGGTGAGGAGTGGAGGGGTGGCGCGGCCCGGCCCGGCGGGCGAGGTGGTAGATGTAAAAATGCAAGTAGTTGTTGTTGGGCAAGGATTATGCCGGGGAGGTCGGGCGTGGGGAAGGGTGACGCGGGTTCGGAGGTGGCGGCCATCGAGCGGGCCATGGTCGCGATGCGTCGCAGCATCGGCAGGCGCACTCTGGCTCGTCTCGCCGGGGTGGAGGGGGCGCCGGCCGGCGGTGCGGAGTTCGATGTGCTGGATGTCGTGGAGGCGGCCGAGGAGGCGGGGGAGCCGGTCGGGGTGCGGGGGGTCGCCGACGCGTTGCGGGTCGACCAGCCGCGGGCGAGCCGCCTGGTGGCGTCCGCGGTGGCGGCCGGCTGGGTGGTGCGCCGGGCGCACCGGACCGACGGGCGTCGTGCGCCGCTGGCCGTCACGCCCGAGGGGCGGGCGGTCCTGGAGCAGGCGCACGGGTTCCGCCGGGCCGCGGTGGAGCGGGTGACGACGGACTGGTCGGAGGATGAACTCGCCGTCTTCGCGCGGCTGTTCACCCGTTTCGTCGACGGTTTCGGGGAGCTGCGGGGCCCCTGAGTCGCCGCGGGCGGCCGCTGAGCCGCGCATCGGGCAGGAGGCCCGGTGCGCGGCTCTTTCCGTGTGCCCGTACGCGTGTGCGTGGAGGGGTGGGGCGAGCCCGGCGGCGGGGCCGTACGGCGCCCTCGTCGCCGCGCCGGCGGGCTCCGGCCATGGGTGTTCCGTTCCCGTCCGTCCGCCATCCCCTTGACGGCCGGATCGGCGCGCTCTAACTTTCCTTCCATAAAGCAAAACATTAGTTCCATGATGCGGAATTTAGAGCCTCCGGCCCTCCGCTGGAGCTTGCCCGTGACAGGTCGACGCAGGAGTACTCGATGCCTCGAATGACAGCCGCCCGTGCCGCGGTGGAGATCCTCAAGCGTGAGGGCGTGACCAACGCCTTCGGAGTGCCCGGCGCCGCCATCAACCCCTTCTACGCCGCGCTCAAGGGCGCCGGCGGGATCGACCACACGCTCGCCCGGCACGTCGAGGGCGCGTCGCACATGGCCGAGGGCTACACCCGGACCCACCCGGGCAACATCGGTGTCTGCATCGGCACCTCCGGCCCGGCCGGCACGGACATGATCACCGGCCTCTACTCCGCGATCGGTGACTCGATCCCGATCCTGTGCATCACCGGCCAGGCGCCCACCGCGGTGATCCAGAAGGAGGACTTCCAGGCCGTCGACATCGCCTCGATCGCCAAGCCGGTCACCAAGGCCGCGACGACCGTGATGGAGGCCGCGCAGGTCCCCGGCGTCTTCCAGCAGGCGTTCCACCTGATGCGTTCCGGGCGCCCGGGTCCGGTCCTGATCGACCTGCCGATCGACGTCCAGCTGACCGAGATCGACTTCGACCCCGAGACGTACGAGCCGCTGCCGGCCTTCAAGCCGACCGCGACCCGCGCCCAGATCGAGAAGGCGATCGCGCTGCTCAACGCGTCCGAGCGACCGCTGATCGTCGCCGGTGGCGGCATCATCAACGCCGACGCCTCCGACCTGCTGGTGGAGTTCGCCGAGCTCACCGGCACTCCCGTCATCCCGACGCTGATGGGCTGGGGCGCCATCGCCGACGACCACGAGCTGAACGCAGGCATGGTCGGTCTGCAGACCTCGCACCGCTACGGCAACGCGAACTTCCTGGAGTCCGACTTCGTCCTGGGCATCGGCAACCGCTGGGCCAACCGCCACACCGGCAAGCTGGACGTCTACACCCAGGGCCGCAAGTTCGTCCACGTCGACATCGAGCCGACCCAGCTCGGCAAGATCTTCGCCCCGGACTTCGGTATCGCGTCCGACGCCAAGGCCGCGCTGGAGCTGTTCGTCGAGGTCGCGCGCGAGCTCAAGGCCGCGGGCAAGCTGCCCGACCGCTCCGGCTGGGCCGCCTCCACCCAGGAGCGCAAGGCGCAGCTGCAGCGCCGTACGCACTTCGACAACATCCCGATGAAGCCGCAGCGCGTCTACGAGGAGATGAACAAGGCGTTCGGGCCGGAGACCCGCTACGTCACCACCATCGGCCTCTCCCAGATCGCCGGCGCGCAGATGCTGCACGTCTACAAGCCGCGCCACTGGATCAACTGCGGCCAGGCCGGCCCGCTCGGCTGGACCATCCCCGCCGCGCTGGGTGTCGCCACCGCCGACCCGGAGACGCCGGTCGTCGCCCTCTCCGGCGACTACGACTTCCAGTTCATGATCGAGGAACTGGCCGTCGGTGCCCAGCACAAGATCCCCTACGTCCACGTCCTGGTGAACAACGCGTACCTGGGCCTCATCCGGCAGGCGCAGCGCAACCTCGACATCAACTTCCAGGTCAACCTGGAGTTCGAGAACATCAACTCGCCGGAGCTCGGTGTCTACGGCGTGGACCACGTCAAGGTCGCCGAGGGGCTGGGCTGCAAGGCCATCCGGGTCACCGACCCGAACGAGCTGGGCGCCGCCTTCGAGGAGGCCAAGAAGCTGGCCGCCGAACACCAGGTCCCGGTCGTCGTCGAGGCGATCCTGGAGCGGATCACCAACATCTCGATGAGCGGCAGCGACATCGCCAGCGTGAACGAGTGGGAGGAGATCGCGACCGAGCCGGGCCACACGCCCACCGCGATCAAGCCGCTCAAGTCCTGACGCCGGATCCGATCCGGATGGTGAGCCGGGCGCCTTGACCCGCGCGCCCGGCCTCGCCACCATCTCGTAGAACAGAAATTGAAATCCACTATCCGGAAGGAGCGCCGCTCTTATGGGTTTCCCGGACACGCGCTTCAACGTCAATCTGTCGATCCTGTTCACCGAGCTTGCGTTGCTGGAGCGGCCGGCGGCCGCGCGGGCGGCGGGGTTCACGGCGGTGGAGTTGTGGTGGCCGTGGGTGGATGCCCCGGTGCCGGAGCGGTCGGAGCTGGCGGCGCTGCGGGCGGCGTTGGAGGATGCCGGGACGCGGTTGGTGGGGTTGAACTTCTACGCGGGGCGGTTGCCGGGTCCGGATCGGGGGGCGTTGTCGATTCCGGGGGAGGAGTCGGAGCGGTTTCGTGCGAATGTGCCGGTGGCGGTGGAGTTCGCCCGTTCGCTGGGGTGCACGAGCTTCAACGCCCTGTACGGCAACCGCGTCGAGGGTGTCTCGGGCGAGGAGCAGGACCGGCTGGCGTTGGAGAACCTGGCCTTCGCCGCGCGTGCGGTGGCCGAGGTCGAGGGCACGTTGCTGATCGAGGCGCTCAACGCCCCGGAGTCGCCGGCCTGCCCGATCGTCTCGGCGCCCAGGGCGATCGAGGTCGTCGACGCGGTGAATGCGGCGACCGGGCTGGACAACGCCCGCTTCCTGATGGATCTGTACCACCTGTCGATGAACGGCGAGGACCTGGAGGAGGTCATCGACCGCTACACCGGCAAGACCGCCCATGTGCAGATCGCGGACAACCCCGGCCGCGGCGCCCCCGGCACCGGGCAGCTGGACTTCGACGCCCTGCTCACGCGGCTGGCCAAGGCCGGCTACGACGGCTTCATCGGCCTGGAGTACAAGCCGGGCGACGCGCCCAGCGCCGACGCCTTCACCTGGCTGCCCGCCGACCGGCGCGCCGCCAAGTAACCGGCGAACCAGCGCTTCTGCGCGCTTGCGCGTCGTGTGTTTTGACCAGCGCGTGTCGCGCGTTTTTGACCAGCACGTTTTTCGAAAGGCATCTGATGAGCACCCTTCCCAAGATTGCGTGGATCGGTCTGGGCATCATGGGCTCGCCCATGGCCGAGAACCTGATCAAGGCCGGCTACGCCGTGACCGGCTACACCCTGGAGGCCGACAAGCTGGAGCGGCTGGCGCAGGCCGGCGGCACCGCGGCCGGCTCGATCGCCGAGGCGGTCAGGGACGCCGACATCGTGATCACCATGGTCCCGGCCTCCCCGCAGGTCGAGGCCATCGCCTACGGCCCCGACGGCATCTTGGACAACGCCAAATCCGGCGCGCTGCTGATCGACATGTCCTCGATCACCCCGCAGACCTCCATCGACCTGGCCAAGGCCGCCGGTGACAAGGGCATCCGCGTGCTGGACGCCCCCGTCTCCGGTGGTGAGGCCGGCGCCGTCGAGGCCGTGCTGTCGATCATGGTCGGCGGTCAGCAGGCCGACTTCGACGCCGCCCGCCCCGTGCTGGAGGCCCTGGGCAAGACCATCGTGCTGTGCGGCCCGCACGGCTCCGGCCAGACCGTCAAGGCCGCCAACCAGCTCATCGTCGCCGTCAACATCCAGGCCTGCGCCGAAGCGGTGGTCTTCCTGGAGAAGTCCGGCGTCGACCTGGCCGCCGCCCTCGACGTCCTGGGCGGCGGCCTGGCCGGCTCCACCGTCCTTGCCCGCAAGACCGACAACTTCAAAAACCGCGACTTCAAGCCCGGCTTCCGCATCGACCTGCACCACAAGGACATGGGCATCGTCACCGACGCCGCCCGCACCGTCGGCGCCGCCCTGCCCGTCGGCTCCCTCGTCGCCTCCCTCGTCGCCGCCCTGCGCGCCCAGGGCGACGGCGGCCTGGACCACTCCGCCCTCCTGCGCGGCGTCGAACGCCTCTCCGGACACACCACCGAAAGCTGAGAACCGGCTGGGACACGTCTCACCACCGAAGGCTGAGGACGCCGGCGGCTGCGCCCCGCGAGCGTCCTCGTACGGCCGGCGTCGCGACTGCCGCACTGCGGTCGCGACGCCGGTTTCGTGCGCGTCAACGGCCCCCGGTGGCGGTGGTGGTGGCGGACGTGATGGTCATCACGTTCTCTTCACGGAACGGCCATGCGCTGTTTACCGTTCAAGGGAGTGCGGGGCATCGCTGACGCGCCCCGCCCCAAGCCGCCCCGGCCGGTTCCCCCCGTCTGGCCGGGGCTTCCTCTTGGCCCACCGGGCCCCGTTTTTCACGCCAAGCCCCCTACACATCCAGCGGATTGGCGCCGATGCGGGTGGCGATGCCGCTGCGCACCGCGCCCGCGGCGGAGCTGTCCGGCTTGCGTGCTGCCTGGTCCCGGAAGCAGGCGAGGAACTCCTCGCCGAGGCCGAGCCGCGGATACCGCTCCAGCACCTCGGCGCGCAGGTCCGCCGGCAGTGTGTCGGGACGCCGCCCGGAGATGTCCAACGACGTGGAGAACACCAGCAGATGGGCCTCCGGGTCCGCTTCCACCGGTACGTCGTCCCACATGTGCCGGACGATCACCTCGGACGCCCGCACCCGCCGCTCCACCGGCCACCCGGCGCCCGCGCCGAACACCCACGCCACATGGCCACCCGCCTCCTCGAAGGGCACGGTGTGGCTGTCGAACTCCTTGACCAGCCCGATGTCGTGGAGCATCGCTGACACGTACAGCAGCTCCGGGTCGAAGGCGATGTCGTGCAGCGACGCGTAGGCCGTCGCCCAGACGTAGGCGCGTACGGAGTGGTTCAGCAGTGCGGGGGAGCAGTAGGCGCTCGCCACCTCCAACGCGGCGCGACAGACCGGGGTTTCCGGCATCACAAGATCATCCATTGTCATGGCCTTGATTGTCGCGCACACCGGATCACTGGTCGACGGATCACCGGTCAATGGCTCGCCGGTCGACGTGTACCGGGAGGCGCACCAGCCCCCGCATCAGGCGTGTCCGCCGCCACTCCAGCTCGTCCCAACTCACCGACGCCGGACGGATGTCGGGGAAACGTGTCAGCAGCACCTCGAACGCGATCCGGGCCTCCAGACGGGCCAGCGGTGCGCCGAGGCAGTGGTGCGGGCCGTGCCCGAAGGAGAGGTGCCGGCCGGCCTGGTCGGGGCGGTCCAGCCGTACCTCGTCGGGCGCTGCGAAACGCGCCGGGTCGCGATTGGCCGCGGCGGGGGAGACCAGGACCACCTCGCCCGCCGCGATGCGCGCCCCGCCCAGCTCGACCGGCACGGTGGCGTAGCGGAAGGTCGCGAGGGTGAGGGGTGCGTCGTGGCGCAGGAACTCCTCGACCGCGGCGGGCAGCAGCGCGGGCTCGGCCCGCAGCCGGGCGCGCAGCGCGTCGTCCTTGAGCAGGGCCAGCATGCCGTTGCCGATGAGATGGGTGGTCGTCTCGTGGCCCGCGACGACCAACAGCACGGCCAGCGACACCAGTTCGGCCTCGGACAGTCGGTCGGCCTCGTCGCGGGCGGCGATCAGACCACTCAGCACATCGTCGCTCGGGGCCGCGCGCCGGGACGCGATCAGCCGCGTCATGCAGGCGCTGAGCGCGTGCGAGGCGCGGTCGACGGTCTCCGGGGCCGCCGCGGCGAACAGGTCGTTGGACCACGCGCGCACCGCCGCGCGCTCGGCCTCCGGTACCCCGAGCAGCTCGCTGATCACCGCGATCGGCAGCGGCACCGCGAACTCCTCGATGAGGTCCCCGGACCCGCGCGCGGCCAGCGCGTCGGCGAGTTCCTCCGCGAGCGCGCGGACACGGGGCGCGAGCCGCGCGACGGCCGCCGGGGTGAACGCCGCCATCGCCAGTTTCCGCAGTCTTCCGTGGCGCGGCGGATCGGTGGCGAGCATGGATTGCCCGACCGCGGGGGCCAGCCGGCGGTTGCTCGGCCGGTCGGCGAAGTAGCGGGCGGTGTCCTTCGACAGCCGCGCGTCGGCCAGCGCGGCCCGCGCCTCGGGCCACCCCGTGACGACCCATGTGGTACGGCCGTCACCGGTCGGCATCCGTTGGACGGCTCCCTGCGTCCGCAGGGCGGCGAGCAGCGGGTACGGGTCCCTGGAGAACTCGGCCGACTCCAGCGGGTTGGGTGCCATACGGGCAGCGTAGCGAGTGGTTGCCGGGCGCTAGGATCGCGCTGGTGGCGGCTGTCGACGTGCGCGACCGCGGGGCCCGGCGCACGCTGGAGGCATGACCGAGCATCCGCCTGTCATCGTGCACCCGCCGACCCCCTCGGGTGGCCGACGGGTGACCGTGCGTGGGCAGATCGTCGGGTTGGCCCACGGCCGCGGCGATGTGGCCGAATTCCTGCGCCGCGCGGGAGTCGCGGGCCCCGCGGAGGACATCCGGCTCGACGACCCGCGCCTCGTCGAGTGGCGGGGCGGTTCGCTGAACGACTGGCCGATGCCACCCGCGTGAGGAGCTCGATCGGTCCCCCCGGAGTGCCGAGGCGGACCGATCCCGTCGGCCCGACGAGACCCGGACCTCCTGCGCCGGGTGACGAACGGTTGGTGCCCCAGGGGTGACGGGACCCGGCGCGAGGGTGTCACGGGCTGCTCGCTGGGGCGTCGAGCGCGATGTCAGTGGCAGCAGGTATCAATGGAGGGGTTCGAGCGATCGACGGGGGAGGACACGTGGGAGGGGCAGGATGCCGGAGACCGGGGGCCGGGCATGAGCGACGGCGACAGCGGCGACGACGACGCCGGCGCGGGGACCGCGCGGGGCAGTCGGGGAGGCGGGCTCCCGAGCTGGGACGTGCTGCGCAGGGCGATGCGCTGGGAGACCCTGGCGGTGCCGGGGTTCCTGGTGTTGCTCGCGGCGCCGGCGTCCTGACGCCGGGTGGCCGCAGCGCCGAGCCACCTGCACCCGTACCGTCTCGCACTCCCGCCCGTCCCGCGTGTTCACGGCCATGAACGCCCCGTCCGATTTCCGCCAGCGCGGCTCGTCGAACTGCCGCAGAGTGGACCTGTGAAGGACGAGAAAAGCCAGGTAAGAGGCGGTGCGCGACAGTGGACGCCGGCTGTACCGCAGCAGGTACGGCCCACCCCCGCAGGCACCGGGCCCCGACACCACGGAAAGAACACGACCATGACGCTCTACACCACGCTCGACAGCCCGCTGGGTGAACTCCTGCTGGTGGGCGAGGAGTCGGCCACCGCGCCGGGCGGCACCGCGCTCGTCTCGCTGTCCGTGCCGGACCAGAAGGGCGGGGTCACCGTCCAGGACGGCTGGCAGCACGCCCCCAGGGCGTTCGCCGAGATCACCCGCCAGCTCCGGGCCTACTTCGACGGAACGCTGACCCGCTTCGGCATCGAGTACGCGAACACCGCGAGCACCCGGGGCACCGACTTCCAGCAGCGCGTGTGGCAGGCGCTGGAGTCGATCCCGTACGGGACGACCACGACCTACGGACGGATCGCCGCCGACATCGGGGCGGCGCGCGGTGCGGTCCGTGCGGTCGGAACGGCGATCGGCGCCAACCCGCTGCTCGTCGTCCGGCCCTGCCACCGGGTGATCGCCGCGAACGGGGCGCTCTCGGGCTACGCGGGCGGACCGGCGCGCAAGCGGCAGCTCCTCGGCCTGGAGGGGGTCGTACCGAACGGGAGCACGTCATGACCGCCACCACGAACCACCGCGCCGGGACGCACCCGCCTGCCGGCCCCGCTCGCCGCTCCGCCCCGTTCGCGGCACGTGTCGCGGCCACCGACTGGGCGGCGCTGGGCGAGGAACTCGACGCGGTGGGCTGCGCGTTGACCCCGCGTCTGCTCACCCCGGCCGACTGCCGCGCGCTGATCGCCCGCTACGACGAGGCGGAGCGCTTCCGGTCGACCGTAGACATGGCGCGCCACCGCTTCGGTTCGGGCCAGTACCGCTACTTCGCAGATCCGCTGCCCGAACCGGTCCGGGCCCTGCGCGAGGCGTTCTACCCGCACCTGCTGACCGTCGCCCGGGCCTGGGCGGACAAGCTCGGCAGGCCGGCCCCCTGGCCGGACTCGCTGGCGGAGTGGCTCCGGATGTGCCACGCGGCCGGCCAGACCAAGTCCGCGCAGATCCTGCTGCGTTACGGGGCGGGCGACTGGAACGCACTGCACCGTGATCTGTTCGGCGAGCGGGTCTTCCCGCTCCAGGTCGTCATCGGCCTGGACGAGCAGGGCACCGATTACGAGGGCGGGGAGTTCCTGCTCGTCGAACAGCGGCCCCGGGCCCAGTCCCGCGGCACCACCACCGTCCTGCCCCAGGGCCACGGTCTGGTCTTCACCACCCGCGACCGCCCCGTGCGCTCTGCACGGGGCTGGTCGGCAGGCGCCGTACGCCACGGCGTGAGCACCGTTCGCGACGGTCGTCGGCACTCCCTGGGCCTGGTCTTCCACGACGCCTGAGGACGCTTGCCGGCGCCCGACGACGTCCGACCAGGTCTACGACGTCCGACCAGGTTTACGACGTCCGACCAGGTCTACGACGTCCCACCAGGTCTACGACGTCCGACCAGGTCTACGACGTCTGCGCGAAGCCCGACGACGACTCCCGCGCCCGCGGCCCGGGGACGCGCGGCGCTCAGAGCATCGAGCCGCCGGTGACGTCGAAGCGCTGGCCCGTGATCCAGCGGGAGTCGTCCGAGGCGAGGAACGCGGCGACATCGGCGATGTCCGAGGGCCGGCCCAGGCGGTTGAAGACGGAGATGGCGGACAGCGCGGCCTCGGCCTCCGGCGTCGCCCGCATCGCGGCGTTCATGTCGGTGGCGACGAAGCCCGGCGCGATGGTGTTCACGGTGATGCCGCGGGCGCCGAGATCCTTGGCGAGGGTGAGGGTGAGGGTGTCGACCGCGCCCTTGGAGACGCCGTACGCGATGGTCGACGGGAAGGCCGTGGTCGTCACCGCCGACGAGATGTTGATGATGCGTCCGCCGTCGCGCATCCGGCGCAGACCGTGCTGGATGACGAAGAACGGCGCCTTGGTGTTGACCGCGAGGGTGCGGTCGAACTCTTCCGGCGTCACCTCGTCGATGTGCCCCGGAAGGCTGATGGCGGCGTTGTTGACGAGGATGTCGAGGCCCGGCTCCGCCCCGCACGCCGCGAGCCCGTCGTCGAAGGCGGCGAAGAGGCTCTCGGCGTCACCCGGCACTCCCAGTTCGGCGCCGATTATGAAGGCCCGGCCGCCGGCTCCTCTGATGTTCTCCGCCGTCTCCTTGGCCGCCGTGTCGTTGTTCCCGTAGTGGACGGCGACCAGCGCGCCGTCCCGGGCGAGGCGTTGGGCGATGCCCCGGCCGATGCCCCGGCTGGACCCGGTCACCAGCGCGGTCTTTCCGTTGAGGTCACCCATGATTGTTTCCGGCCTTCCGTTAACTGTCGCGGCAGGTCGCCGCGTTGACTGTCGAATGCGGTGCGAAGGGCGGCACGCGCGTACCGAGGCAACGGAAGGGTCGCGTGACGCGTGCGGCGCGCCGGGTCTGCGGCGCTGCGGGCCAGGTGTCCGGTCAGCCGCGGGAATCCCGGGCCGTCAGCGTCGACACGAACACCGGGTGGCCGTCCTGCGAGCCGGTGATCTGCACCGTCGTGGTGCGGGGCAGGGCGGACGGGACCCGGCGGGCCTCGATCAGGCACGGGGTGCCGTGCTCGGCGTAGCGGTGGAACGTGGTGCCGAAGGCGTACGGCACGAAGGTGCCGGGCGCGGTCAGGGCGTGCGCGGCCTGCTGTGCCGCGTCGAGCAGCACCATGCCCGGGACGTGGTCGTTGGCCGGGTTCACGACCGCGGCGTGACCGGGCGCGATGCGCAGCAGCCAGCTGTCGGGCCGGTCGGTGGGGGAGAGCAGTACGTCGTGCTCGCTGGCGCTGCCGGTCAGCCGGGGCGCCACGCAGCTCGGCAGGGGGCCGAGGGCCCGACGGGCGGTGAGCCGTTCGCCGCGGATCCGACGGTAGACGGCCGGCGAGGCGACGGTGACGTGGGAGTGGCCCGTGGCCACGATCCGGTCCGCGGCGCGCAGCGTCATGTCGAAGCGGGCACCGGCCAGCGTGCCGGCCCGCATCCGCATGTTGCTGCAGGTGACGTCGATCGAGATGGGGGTGGGCCCGCTGCCGGCGTCGAGGTGTTCGGGATACGTGGTGCAGATGAGGTCCCCGAGGATGAAGTGGTGGCCGACCGGGACGCCGAGTTCGGTGTGCGACAGCAGCAATCCGGCCTGACGGATGGTCTCACCGGTGAGGATGAGGTGGTGCCGCCCGTCATGGGAGGCGAAGTACCCGTGCTCCTCGGGCCACTGGGCGGTCACTGAGAAGTGGGAGCCGTCCTGTCGGCGCCAAGATGTGACCAGAATGTCATCAACAATCGGGCGGTGCACAAATTCGCGGGGGACCTGTGGGGTGTCGGAGGGCTTTTCGATCACGCGCGTCCGATGCGGTGCCTTGGGCTGAACTGTGCCGCTGACGTGCATCGTTTCGCTCATGACTGCCCCCAGGCGTCTCTACGGAATGAGGTCCATCGCTGTTAAGATACGTACCATCCGGTTTTATTTTCAATGCCGGGCCGGTGGAAAGGGGAAATAGGCTGGTCGAGCGGCGACTTGAGCTGTAGCGAACAGTTGCGGAACTTGAAGACTTCGAGAGACAGGAGGCGTCCTGTGGCACAACAGGACCGCGCGATCCGGACCCGCCGAGTGATCTTGGAGGCGGCCGCGTCGGTTTTCGACGAGCAGGGCTACGACCGCGCGACGATCGCCGAAGTCCTGGAGCGCGCCGGGGTGACGAAGGGCGCCCTGTACTTCCACTTCGCCTCGAAGGAACAGCTCGCACTCGCCGTACTCGAAGAGCAGGTCGTCGACATCGCCGTCGAGCCGCAGAAGATCAAGTTGCAGGAATTCGTCGACGCGGGGCAGGTGCTGGCCTATCGCCTGCGCCGCGATCCGATCCAGCGCGGGGCCGCCCGGCTGGCGGTCGAGCAGGGGTCGAACCACCTTGACCGCAAGCAGTCGATGATCTCGTGGACGCGGTTCGTCGAGGGGCTGCTGAACGAGGCGCGGGAGCGCGGCGAAATCCTGGAGAGCATCGTCGTACGCGACACCGCCGAGTTGTTCGTCGGTGCGTTCGCCGGGCTCCAGATGATGTCGCACGCGATGACCAATCAGGCCGACCTGAGCCACCGGTTGACGGTCTTCTTCGAGCACACCCTCCCCAGCATTGCGGTGCCCGCGGTGCTCGCCAAACTCAATCTCGACCCCGAGCGCGGGGAGAAGCTGGAGGCCGCTCTCCGGCAGAAGGTGCCGGCGGCGGCCGAGGTCGGGGAGAGCGTCGCCGTCAGCTGACCGCCGGGTCGCACCGCAGCGGGGCACCGGGTGATTTGTGTGATTCAGGGGGATTTGGGGGCGGCAAACATACCGCGCACGCGGTGTTGTTGCTGAGCACGACAGGGGCCGGCGGCTCAGTTGAGACGGGTCGGCCAGGGGGTGAGGGCGCCGCGGTGCACCGCGGCGCCCCTCTTGTCTGTGGGGCCGCCGGTGCCGGCGGGATTGTCAGTGGCGTGCGCTTCACTGGAGTTGGCCGGTCCGACGGGGTCGGCATCGACGTCGGGACCGGGGGGGCGGCGTGAGGGAGATCACCGTCAAGAACGTGCGGCGCTCGCCGATCCGCGGAATAGGGCACGGGGAAAACACGTTCGCCATGCACGTATCGATGGCGCCTGCCGCACCCACCCCTGCCGCCCTGGAGGCCGCACGTATGACACGGACGACGACGGACCAGCTGTCCGGAAGGACGGCGACCACCGCCGCGGCGCCCCCGGTGCCCGACCCCGGTGCGGGCGGCCACCGCAGACCCCGCGGCGGCATCGTCCCGGTCCTGGCCTTCTCCGGCATCGTCGTCGCGGTCATGCAGACGCTGCTCGTGCCGGTCATCAAGGACCTGCCGGTGCTGCTCGACACCGCCCCCAGCAACGCCACCTGGGTCATGACGGCCACCCTGCTCGCGGGCGCCGTCTCGACACCCATCATGGGGCGGCTCGGCGACCTCTACGGCAAGCGGCGGATGCTGCTGGCGAGCCTCGCGATCATGGTCGTCGGCTCGCTGATCTGCGGATGCACCAGTGACCTGATCGTCATGATCGTGGGCCGCGCGCTGCAGGGCTTCGCCATGGGTGCCATCCCGCTCGGCATCGGCATCATGCGTGACGAGCTGCCGCGCGAGCGGCTCGGCTCGGCCATGGGCCTGATGAGCTCGTCGATCGGCGTCGGCGGCGGGCTCGCGCTGCCGGCCGCGGCGCTGGTCGCCCAACACGCCGACTGGCACGCCCTGTTCTTCGGCGCCGCCGGTCTCGGGGTGCTGTCGATACTGCTCACCCTCCTCGTCGTCCCCGAGACCTCCGTACGTGCCGTGGGGCGCTTCGATGTGGCCGGTGCCATGGGGCTGTCCGCCGGGCTGGTGGCCCTGCTGCTGCCCATCACCAAGGGCAGTGACTGGGGGTGGAGTTCGCCCACCACGCTCGGCCTCTTCGGTGTCGCGGCCCTGATCCTGGTGCTGTGGGGCGTGATGGAGCTGCGCATCGGCGACCCGCTGGTCGATCTGCGGACCACCGCCCGCCGCGAGGTGCTGCTGACCAACCTCGCCTCGATCACGGTCGGGGTGGCGTTCTACGCCATCTCGCTGGTGCTGCCGCAGCTGCTGCAACTGCCGAAGTCGACCGGCTACGGCCTCGGTCAGTCGATGGTGGTGGCCGGTCTGTGCGTGGCACCGCTCGGCCTGACGATGATGTTCGTCGCGCCGCTGTACGCGCGGATCGCCGCGCGGCGCGGCCCCAAGGTCTCGTTGCTGCTCGGCATGCTCGTCATAGGGGTTGGCTACGGCGCGGGCATCGGCCTGATGGACGCGCCCTGGCAGACCGTCATCATCGCGGTGGTTGTCGGCGCCGGTATCGGCCTCGCGTACTCCTCGCTGCCCGCACTGATCATCGGCGCCGTCGACCCGTCCGAGACCGGCGCCGCCAACGGCCTCAACACCCTGATGCGCTCGATCGGCACCTCCGTCTCCAGCGCGGTGATCGGCATGGTGCTGGCCCATATGTCCCGGAGCGTGGGACCGGTCACGGTCCCCACGATGGCCGGCTTCCGGGTCGCCTTCCTGATCGCCGCCGCCGCGGTCCTGGTCGGCGTGGTCCTGGCGTCGTTCCTGCCGTCGCAGCGCAAGGTCTCCCGGCCGACCCTGGTCGCGCAGAGCACCGAGGACGCGACGGCGGCGCCCGAGGAGGAGCGTCTCCAGGCACCGTCCACCCCGGCCCCGGCCCCGGCCCCGGTCGACGTGACGCCGGCTGCCCCGGTGCCGACCGCGGTGGCCCCGGCCGCCGCCGCGACCCCGGCTGACGTGCCCCCCGCCGCCGGGACCCTCGTACAGGACCGCGCCGCCGGGTTCCGGGGCCGCGTACGGTACGCCTCCGGCGCGCCGATAGCGGGCGCGAGCGTGACGCTGATCGACCGGCAGGGACGGCAGGCGGGCATCACCACGGCCGGCCCCGACGGCAGTTACGCGGTGGACGCCCCGACCGCCGGCGGCTATCTCCTCACGGCCGCCGCCCCCGGCCACACCCCGCACGCGGCCTCCGCCACCTGCCGCGGTGCGGGCACACCGACCGAGATGGACCTGATACTCGGCGGTGGGCGCCGCCTGGGCGGCACCCTGCGCGGTGGAGGGACGGCGGACGCACCACTGGCCGACGGAAGCGTCGTCGTCACCGACGCCGGCGGCGAGGTGGTGGCCCGTACGGCCACGGACGCGCACGGGAACTGGGAACTGAGCACGCTGCCGCCCGGCGCACACACCCTGGTCCTCAGCGCCCCCGGTCACCGGCCGGAGGCCCGGGCCATCGAACTGTCCGGCGGTGAGCCCGCCCGGCACGATGCCCGGCTGCGCCCCACCGCCACCGTCCGCGGCACCGTCCGGGACCCGAAGGGGAGGCCGCTGGCCGACGCCGCCGTGACCCTCGTCGAGGACGGTACGGTCGCCGGGCACACCCGCACCGGCCAGGACGGCGCCTTCGCCTTCGACGACCTGGGCGGCAGCCACTACACCCTGACCGCGGCCGGCTATCCGCCGCACGCCACCCCGATATCCCTCGCCGCGGGCGTCGCCGAGACTCTCGACCTGGACCTGGAGCAACCGAGCGGTGTGGGCGGCTGACCCTCCCGGGGCCCGCCCTCTTCGTCAACTGCCCCTCTTCGTCAACCGCCCCGGCATCTCGTCGAGTTCGGCCTGGCCGCGCCCGGCTCGCCGCCTCGGCGTCGCCCGCCCCGAGTTGCCCTTTCCAGGGCAGCGCTTGCACTTTCGTCCGCTGTGCCTTGCCTCCCGTCGGCGGCTGCCCAACGATGTGGCCGCCACCGGCACCTCATCACCGGCGTGTCGCACGGTCCGGAGGCGGGCCCCGCGACACGCCGGTGCACCGAAAGGGGAGAGATGAGCGCCGTCCCTCGACTCGTCGCCGCCCTGCCCGCGACCGCGGCTCTGGCCGCCCCACCGGCCCGGCCGGCCCCGGCCCCCGGACCGCCCCAGTGACCGGATCCTCTTCCGGCGCGGCACCACTTGCACCGGCACCTTCGCGCCCGCCGCGTCCGGCGCCGCGGGCGCGCCCCGCGCCGCGGGCGCCTACGGCAGCGGCGGCAGGCCGCGCCTCGCGGGCGGCGGGGCCCGGGCGGCGATCCTCCTCGACAACGTCCAGTACCGGGAGCTGCGCGACCTCGACGTGACCAACACCGGGCCGGCCACCACCGGCACGCCGTCCACCAGGTAGTGCCGGCCGGTTCCGGCGTCGTGCCGCCGTACGAGGATCCCGGCGCGCCGCTCGGTGGCGCACACCGACCGCACCGGCATCGGGACCCCCTCGACCTGGGGCCGGCGGCCCGCGCACCCGAACGGGCCCGGCACCTCGTTCTCGCCGATCACCGGGCTGTCGGTGCACCACAACACCGTGCGGGACGCCGGGGGAGACGGGATCGTCGTGCAGAACGCGGTCGGGGCGCGGGTCGAGCACCACCTCGTCGACGGCTACAACGCCCGCTCCGCCGGCTACAACGCCGGCATGATCTCCGACCGCAACACCGTCCGCTACAACGTCAGTGTCAACGACCGCAACACCACCGCGCCCTATGGCGTCATTTCGGTCGTCTGTGCGTCCGCCACTCGTACTCTTGTGCACCACAACACCGTCACCACGAACGTCCCTGGCACGGCCGTGGTCAGCAGCAACGGTCCCGGGGCGTCACCTTCCGTGACACGTCTTCGCCGGCGCCGCGGGCGGCTCCCCGCCTGCCGACGCACACCACACCTACGACCACAACCTCTACGCCCGGATCTCCGCGGTGCCCGCCACCGACGCCGGCGCGGTACGCGGTGACCCCCGGTTCCTCGCCCCGTACGACGTGCGGCTGCGGGCCGGATCGCCGGCCCCGGGCGCCGGCGTGCCGGTCCCGGGCGGCGGCGACCGGGACCTCTACGGCAATCCCGTACCCGACCCGCCGAACCTCGGCGCCGACCAAGGACGGGGGAAGTAGGCCGAACCTCGTGGTGCCGCGTCCGCAACTCGGGAATTATCTGCGAGCCTGAGCGGCGCACCCGGAATCCCGGCTGGTCACCACTGGTGCCGGGGTGACCGGCGTGCCGGGCGCGTCTGCTCGTTAGCGGTGTGTTAGTGCCTCGTTAGCGGTCCGGCAGTGCCCGGAGTCACGCTGGAAGAGCAACGGACGGACCGCACGCACCCATACGAGAGCTGGCACCTACCAGACGAGGGGGACACTCATGTCGCTCACCATCAAGTCGCTCGGCCGCGGCCGCCGTGTCGCCGCCGGGTCACTGATCGCCGTCGCGGCGCTCGCGCTCACCGCATGCCAGGACGGACCCGGCGCCGCGTCCCGCCCCTCGTCGGCCGCACCCGCCACGCAGCAGCAGAGCGGCAGCGGTGTGCAGCCGACCGGTGCCGAGCAGCCGTCCTCGGCCGGCGCCACGCGCCCGTCGGCGAACGCGGCGGCCTCCACCGGCGGCAAGCCGTCCGGCAGCGCGCACGCCACGGAGTCGCACGCCTCGGCCATGACGGCGTCGGACCGCTGCACCGCCGCCAACATGTCGCTGCGACTGGGCGCCTCCGACATCGGCGCGGGCAACATCCACTACCCGCTCGTCTTCACCAACAAGGGCAAGAAGTCCTGCACGCTGCGCGGCTTCCCGGGCGTCTCGCTGATCCTCCGCGACGGCTCCCCGGTCGGCAAGCCGGCCACCCGTGAGGGCGGCACCGGCGGCCTCGTCCGGCTCCAGCCGGGGCAGAGCGCCCACGCCGTGCTGCACACCGTGAACGAGGGTGTGTCGGACACCCCGTGCTGGGCCGATTCGCAGATCGTCTACGTCTACCCGCCCGGCTCCAAGGAGTCGATGACGACCGGCAGCCGTGGGCTGCGGGTGTGCGGCGGCCGGTTCGACGTGACCGCGGTGCAGGCCGGGGCACTGGGCTGACGGCAGCAGCACCGAACGAAGGGCGCCCGAGCAACTCGGGCGCCCTTCGTGCTGGGCGCGGAGGGGGTGTTTCACCGCAACGGCCCTCACCGAGCGGTCCGGCGCGGACGCGGGTGTTACCAAGGATGACGGAAGCCTCGAAATGTGCGCTTTCGTTGCATATCCACCGAGGAGACGCCCATGTCCGCAGCATCGAGTGCGGCCCCCGAGGCCGCCGTGAACGGAAAGCCGTCCGCCGAGGACGAGTCGCCGATCCATGTCCTCTGGATCAATGCCGGTCTGAGCTGCGACGGTGACTCGGTGGCGCTGACCGCCGCCACCCAGCCCAGCATCGAGGAGATCGCGCTCAGCGCCCTGCCCGGCCTGCCCAAGGTCGCGGTCCACTGGCCGCTGATCGACTTCGAGTGCGGCCCGGAACAGGGCGCGGACACCTTCATCGAGTGGTTCTTCAAGGGCGAGCGCGGCGAGATCGATCCTTTCGTGCTGGTCATCGAGGGTTCCATCCCCAATGAGGCGATCAAGCCGGAGGGCTACTGGTGCGGTTTCGGCAACAACCCGGAGACCGGCCAGCCGATCACGACCAGTGAGTGGCTGGACCGTCTCGCCCCCAAGGCGCTCGCCGTCGTCGCCATCGGCACCTGTGCCACGTACGGCGGCATCCACGCCATGGCGGGCAACCCCACCGGCGCCATGGGCGTGCCCGACTACCTGGGCTGGGACTGGACCTCCAAGGCCGGGATCCCGATCGTGTGCGTACCCGGCTGCCCGATCAAGCCGGACAACTTCGCCGAGACGCTGACGTACCTGCTCTACCAGGCCGTCGGTGCCGCGCCGATGATCCCGCTGGACGACCAGCTGCGGCCGACCTGGCTCTTCGGACAGACCGTGCACGAGGGCTGCGACCGGGCCGGTTACTACGAGCAGGGGCAGTTCGCCACCACCTACGACTCGCCCAAGTGTTCCGTGAAGCTCGGATGCTGGGGCCCCGTGGTCAAATGCAATGTCCCCAAGCGGGGCTGGATGGACGGCATCGGCGGCTGCCCGAACGTCGGCGGCATCTGCATCGCCTGCACCATGCCCGGCTTCCCCGACAAGTTCATGCCGTTCATGGACGAGCCGCCCGGCGGCAAGGTCTCCAGCAGCGCCAGCAGCGCGTACGGCAGCGTGATCCGCCGGCTGCGCACCATCACGGCCAGGACCGTCGACCACGAACCCAAGTGGCGGCACCGCGGCGACCAACTGACCACCGGCTACCGGAAGCCGTGGTGACCGCGCGCCACGCAGCGCCCCGGCACCTCTCGGACTCTCCGTCCGACCCCCACTTCCCGCGCGTACAGAAGGGCAACGGCACACACGATGGCACCCACGACGAAGACGGCCGGTGACGGCAGCGGTCTGACGGAGATGGCCTGGGATCCGATCACCCGGATCGTGGGCAGCCTCGGGATCCACACGAAGATCGACTTCAAGCAGAAGCGGGTCGCCGAGTGCTACAGCACCTCGTCCGTCTTCCGCGGGTACAGCGTCTTCATGCGCGGTAAGGACCCCCGCGACGCCCACTTCATCACCAGCCGGATCTGCGGCATCTGCGGCGACAACCACGCCACGTGTTCGGTCTACGCCCAGAACATGGCCTACGGGGTCAAGCCTCCGCACCTGGGTGAGTGGGTCATCAACCTCGGCGAGGCCGCGGAGTTCATGTTCGACCACAACATCTTCCAGGAGAACCTGGTCGGGGTCGACTACTGCGAGAAGATGGTCCGCGAGACCAACCCCGGCGTGTGGGAACTCGCCCAGCGCACCGAGGCGCCGCACGCCGGCGACCACGGCTACCGCACCATCGCCGACATCATGACCGCCCTCAACCCCCTGGAGGGCGAGTTCTACCGCGAGGCGCTGCACGTCAGCCGCTACACCCGGGAGATGTTCTGCCTCATGGAGGGGCGCCATGTGCACCCCTCCACGCTCTATCCGGGCGGCGTGGGCACCGTCGCCAGCGTCCAGCTCTTCACCGACTACATGAGCCGGCTGATGCGCTACGTCGAGTTCATGAAGCGTGTCGTGCCGCTCCACGACGACCTCTTCGACTTCTTCTACGAGGCGCTGCCCGGCTACGAGGAGGTCGGCCGCCGCCGCGTCCTGCTGGGCTGCTGGGGTGCCTTCAACGACCCGGAGCACTGCGACTTCACCTACCGCAACATGACGGACTGGGGACGGAAGATGTTCGTCACCCCCGGCGTCATCGTCGACGGCAAACTGGTCACCAACGACCTCACCGAGATCAACCTCGGCATCCGCATCCTGCTGGGCAGCTCCTACTACCAGGACTGGGTGGGCCAGGAGCTGTTCGTCTCCCACGACCCGCTCGGCAACCCCGTCGACCCGCGCCACCCCTGGAACCAGCACACCATCCCCGCCCCGCAGAAGCGGGACTTCGACGACAAGTACAGCTGGGTGATGTCGCCGCGCTGGTTCGACGGCAAGGAGAACCTGGCGCTGGACACCGGCGGCGGGCCGCTCGCCCGCCTGTGGTCCACCGCGCTGTCCGGCCTCGTCGACACCCCCTACGTCAAGGCCACCGGCCACAGCGTGGTCATCGACCTGCCGCGCGGGGTGACCCGGCCCGAGGCCCGCTTCGAATGGAAGATCCCGAAGTGGAGCAACGCCCTGGAGCGCAACCGCGCCCGCACCTACTTCCAGGCGTACTCGGCCGCCATGGCCCTGCACTTCGCCGAACAGGGACTGGAGGAGGTCCGCGCCGGCAACACCCGGACCTGGGAGAAGTTCGAGGTCCCCGACGAGTCCATCAGCGTCGGGTTCACCGAGGCGGTCCGCGGCGTCCTCTCGCACCACATGGTCATCCGGGACGGCAAGATCGCCAACTACCACCCGTATCCGCCGACTCCCTGGAACGCCAGCACCCGTGACAGCTACGGCACCCCCGGCCCGTACGAGGACGCCGTCCAGAACACCCCGATCTTCGAGGAGAACACCCCGGAGAACTTCAAGGGCATCGACATCATGCGCGCGGTGCGCAGCTTCGACCCGTGTCTGCCCTGCGGCGTCCACATGTACGTCGGTGACGGCAGGTCGGTCCAGAAGATGCACGTGCCCACCGGCCTGAGCGGACTGGCCGGATGAGCGCCGCAACCGCGCGCGAAACGGCCGCCGCGCCGCACGCCGAGGAAGCCGGCCGCCGCGTCGAGGACGTCCTCGACCGGCTGGCCCGGCGCGACGACCCCGAGGTCAGCGCCGCCGCCGAGGAACTCGTCCGCGTCCTGATGGACTACTACGGCGCCGGACTGGCCCGCCTCGCACACCACCTGGAGCGCGGCGCGGACCACGGCGTCCTGCGGGCCGCGCTGCTGGGTGACGAGCTGGTGACCGGCCTGCTGGTCCTGCACGACCTGCATCCCGAGAGCACCGCGGCCCGCATCGACCGCGCCCTCGACAGCGTCCGCCGCCAACACCCGGCCGAAGTGGCCGGGTTCGACGCGGACACCGGAGTGCTGCGACTGCGGACGGCGGACTCCGGCGGCTGCGGCTGCCCGAGCACCTCCCAGGCCGCCCAGCAGGCCGTGGAGGCCGCCGTGTGCTGCTTCGCACCCGAGGTGACCGAGGTGGGGTGGGAGACGGCCACGACCGGGCCCGAGCCGGCACTGCTGCAGATCTCCCGCCGGCCACCGACCGCCGCCACCGCCTCGTGACCGCCCCACAGACGGCGCACACGCGCCTCGGACCGTCCGCCGCGCACCGCGGCCTGCGCCGTTTCCGCGCGCCGAAGCCGCCCACCCCCGAGCGCTGCGAACTGTGCGGCGTGGTGCTCGCCGAGCACAACCACCGCCACCTCGTCGACACCAGGAACCGTGCCCTGGCCTGCGCCTGCACCCCCTGCGCGCTGCTCTTCGACCGGCCCGGCGCCGGCACCGGGCAGTTCCGCACGGTCCCCGACCGCTACCTCGTCGACGCCGGCCACACCCTCGACGAGGCGGCCTGGGACCTGCTGCAGATCCCGGTCGGCGTCGCCTTCTTCCTGCGCAACTCGGCACTGGACCGGCTGGTCGCGCTCTACCCCAGCCCGGCCGGTGCCACCGAGAGCGAACTCGACCCGGCCACCTGGCAGACCGTGCTCGACGGCAGCCGGCTGCCGGCCCTGCTCCGGCCGGACGTCGAGGCGCTGCTGCTGCGCCGTGCCGAAGGCCGCATCGACTGCTACCTGGTGCCGGTGGACGCCTGCTACGAACTCGTCGGCCGGATGCGGCTGCTGTGGCACGGCTTCGACGGCGGCGCCGAGGCCCGCGCCGCACTCAACGACTTCTTCACCACGGTCGCCCGCCGGGCCCGCGCGCCGAAGGAGGACGACCTGCCGTGACCGAGGTGTCCTTCGACTGCACCGGCGTCCGCGCCGACCGCTACGCCGCCGCCCCCACCCTCCTCTTCCGGCTCCGCATCACCGCCCCCGACCCCGCGACCCGGGTGCACGCCATCGCCCTGCGCTGCCAGCTCCGCATCGAACCGGCCCGGCGCGGCTACCGCGACGACGAGGCCGAGGCACTCGCCGACCTCTTCGGCGAACGGTCCCGCTGGGGCGGCACCCTGCACCCCCTGCAGTTCGCCCAGGTCTCCCTCGTCGTCCCCGGCTTCACCGGCGAGACCGAGATCGACCTCCCCGTCCCCTGCAGCTACGACCTGGACGTCGCCGCCGGCCGCTACTTCCACGCCCTGCGCGACGGCGAGGTCCCGCTGCTGCTGCTCTTCTCCGGCACGGTCTTCGCCGGCGCCGGCGGCTTCCAGGTCCAGCCGGTGTCCTGGAACAAGGAAGCGTCCGTACGGATGCCGGTGGCGGTCTGGCAGGAGATGACCGAGACGCACTTCCCCGGCTGCGGCTGGCTGCGACTGCCCCGGGAAACCCTCGACGCGCTGCTCGCCTACCGCTCCCGGCGCGCCCTGCCCTCCTGGCAGGCCGCCGTCGAGGCACTGCTCGCCGAGGCCGGAGACCCCGAGCCGCCGCCCACCCCGCGCGCCCGCCTGCTGTCCGGCGCCGCCGCCCGCCCCGTCACCGAGAGGACCCTGCCGTGACGACCAGCGTCCTGCCCGACGAGACGGCGGACCGCTTCGCCGCCGCCCGCCACGTGGCGGACGCGGTGCTGTTTGAAGGCTATGTGCTCTACCCGTACCGGGCTTCCGCGGCCAAGAACCGGATGCGCTGGCAGTTCGGCGTGCTCGTACCGCCGCACTGGGGCGCCGGAAGCGCGGAGCACTCCCTCCAGCGCACCGAATGCCTCATGGAGCCCCGGCCCGGCGCCCGGCTCTCTGCCGAGGTGCGGTTCCTGCACGCCCAGCGCCGTACCGTCCAACGCCTGGGCGCGGACGGCACGTTCCACCCCGTCGACCGGCTCGAACTGCCCGACCGGGTGCTGGTCCCCTGGGACGAGGGCACCGAGGAGCGCGTCACGCTGGACGCCGAGGTCGCCGAGCTGACCACCGAGGGCCTGACCGTCCCCTTCACCCGGCCGGCGGGTGAGGAGACCGAGCCGGTGCTCGACGCGGACGGCCGGACCGTCGGCCGACTGGTGCGCACCCGCGCCCGGATCGACGGCCGGGTGCGCCTGACCGCGCGTCAGCTCGACGGCCCCTATGGGACGCTGCGGCTGACCGCGACCGTGGAGAACACCAGCGACTGGACGCCGGGCGACACCGGCGCCGACCGGAACGCGGCGCTGCCGCACTCCCTGGTCGGCGCGCACCTCTTCCTGGGCCTGAGCGCCGGCGCGTTCCTGTCCATGACCGACCCGCCCGAATGGGCCGGGGCCGCCGTCGCCTCCTGCCGTAACGAGCACACCTGGCCGGTGCTGGCCGGGGAGTCGGGCCGGGCCGACGTGGTGCTCTCCGCACCGATCATCCTGGAGGACCACCCGGCCATCGCCCCCGAAAGCCCCGGTGCGCTCTACGACGCGCTGGAGATCGACGAGATCCTCACGCTGCGCACCGCGGCCCTGACCGACGAGGAGAAGCGCGAGGCACGCGGCACCGACCCGCGGGCCGCCGAGGTCATCGACCTGGCGGACACCATGCCGCCGGAGGTGCTGGAACGCCTCCACGGTGCCGTACGGGCGCTGCGCGAGGTCACGGCCCCAGGCCCGGCCGCCCCGGACGAACTGACCGCCCCCGGCGTCCCCGGCGTCCGACCGGGCACCCCCTGGTGGGACCCGGAGAGCGACCGCAGCGTCGACCCCGCACGCGACCGGATCACCGTCGACGGGCGGTCGGTCGGCGCCGGCAGCCGGGTGCTGCTGAACCCGGGCCTGCGCCGCACCGACGCCCAGGACCTCTTCCTCCAGGGCCGTACGGCACAGGTCGAGGCGGTCCTGCACGACGTCGACGGCGGGGTGCACCTCGCGGTGACCGTCGAGGGCGACCCGGGCGCCGACATCCGGCGGGAGCAGGGCCGGTTCCTGTACTTCCAACCCGATGAGATCGCCCCCCTGGAGGACGCGTGAACGCCGCCGCACCCTTCGCCCCGCCGCCCGGCAGAACCCTGATCGCCGGGGTCGGCAACATCTTCCTCGGGGACGACGGATTCGGCGTCGAGGCCGTCCGCCGGCTCGGCGAACACCCCCTGCCCGAAGGCGTCGAGGTGATCGACGCCGGCGTACGGGGCATCCATCTCGCCTACCAGATGCTGGACGGCTACCACACCGTCCTGCTCGTGGACGCCACCGCGCGCGGCACCGAACCCGGCACCCTGCACCTGCTCGACGCCACCGACCCGGCCGCCACCCGCACCCGGGACACCGCGCTGGACGGGCACCACATGACCCCCGACGCGGTGCTCGCGCTGCTCGACACGCTCAGCGCGGGCACCGGCGGCCGCCGCCCGCGGCGCGTCATGGTCCTCGGCTGCGAACCCGCCGACCTCGCCGAGGGCATCGGGCTCAGCCAGCCGGTCGACGCCGCCGTCGACGAGGCCGTACGCATGATCCGGCGACTCGTCGGCGCCGATCCGGAACCACCGGCCGGCGCGGCGGACACCGGCCCGGCCGGCACCGAGGAACCCACCGAGGAACCCACCGAGGCACCCGCCGGGGAACCCGCGGCCGAAACCGCCGACGAGCCGGCCCCGGCCGTCGCCGGATCCCACCCCACCGAGAGGAACACCACGCCATGCTGAAGTTCGTGCTGAGCGGCGCGGCCGCCGCCGCGTTCGCCCTCCTCCTGAAGAACATGCTCCCCGACCTCAAGCGGTACCTGCGCATGCGGTCCATGTGACCCCACCGCGCTGCACCGAACGACGTACAGCGCCCCGCCGCCCCGGCGAGGCACCCCGGCCACCCCGCGGCGCCGCCGTCTAATGAAGCCGAGCGGCACCCGGTCGTCCCCGCACCAGAGAGGGACAAATGCACGAGATGTCCATCGCGCTCGCGGTCGTGGAGCAGGTCGAGGGCGCAGCGCGGCCCGCCGGGGCCACCGCGGTGCGCAGCGTCCGGCTCCAGGTCGGCGAACTGGCCGGAGTGGTCCCCGATGCGCTGGCCTTCTCCTTCGAACTCGCCTGTGCAGGAACGCAGTTGGAGGGCGCGGAACTCGTGCTGGACCCGGTGCCGGCCCGCGCCCGCTGCGGCCCGTGCGCCCACACCTGGTCCACGGGCATGCCGCCACGGCTGAGCTGCCCGGCCTGCGGCGGCGCGACGGCCGAGCTGCTGTCCGGCCGTGAACTGCAGATCTCCAGCGTGTGCTGGGACGACGCCCCGGCACACCGACCGATTCACCAGGAGCGCTGAACCATGTGCCGTGTCGTCGACCTGCAGCAGGCGGTCCTCGCCAAGAACGACGCCTGCGCCCACACCCTGCGTGAGGACCTCGCGACCCGGGGCACCGCGGTCGTCAATCTGCTCTCCAGCCCCGGCAGCGGCAAGACCGCCCTGCTGGAGCGCGAACTCACCCTCGCCCGCCGCCGCGACATCCCCGTCGCCGCCCTCACCGCCGACCTGGCCACCGAGAACGACGCGGTACGTCTCGCCCGCTCCGGCGTCCCCGTCAAGCAGATCCTCACCGACGGGCTGTGCCACCTGGAGGCCGAGATGCTTGGCGGGCACCTGCACGGCTGGCTGCCCGTCGACACCCGGCTGCTGTTCATCGAGAACGTCGGCAACCTCGTCTGCCCCGCCTCCTACGACCTGGGGGAGACGCTGCGGGTCGTGCTGGCGTCGGTGACCGAGGGCGAGGACAAGCCGCTGAAGTACCCCACCGCCTTCGGGCTCGCCCATCTGGTCGTGGTCACCAAGACCGACATCGCCGAAGCGGTCTCCTTCGACGAGACGGAGTTCCGCGCCAACGTCGAACGGATCAACCCCGGCGTCGAGGTCGTCCTCACCTCGGCGCGGCACGGCGAGGGCGACGGAGCGCTGCTGGACCGGGCGCTGGCGGCGCGCGACGGAGCGCCGGTGCACATCCCGGTCATGACCCGCAAGTCCCACCACGCCCACGACGCCGAGGAGATCCAGCCGCGCGACGTGAACCACACCCATGCCCCCCGGTTGGCGGGCGGCCACTCCCACCGGGCCGACCCGGGTTCCGTGGCGCCGAGCCGCTCATGACCACCGGGCAGGTCGACCGCACCCCCGCGACGGCCCCCGCGCTCACCGCGCGCCGCCGCATCACCGTGCGCGGTGTCGTCCAGGGCGTCGGCTTCCGCCCCTTCGTGCACACCCTCGCCACCGGGCTGGGCCTGGTCGGCCACGTCACCAACACCGGCGAGGGCGTGGTCGCCGAAGTCGAGGGCGGGCCCGAGGCGCTCGCCCGGTTCGGCGAACGGATCAGCGGCGAGGCGCCCCCGCTGGCCGTCGTGGAGGCCGTCGAGCGCGAGGACATCGCCGTCGTCGGTGAGCCCGGCTTCCGCATCCTTCCCTCCCATGGCCACGGCCCGTCCCGCACCCTGGTCTCGCCGGACGCCGCCACCTGCGACGCCTGCCTCGCCGAGCTGGCCGACCCGGCCGACCGCCGCCACCGCCACCCGTTCGTGTCGTGTACGCACTGCGGCCCGCGCTTCACCATCGTCAACGCGCTCCCGTACGACCGGGCCCTGACGACCATGGACCGCTTCCCGATGTGCCGGCGATGCGCACGGGAGTACGCCGACCCGGCCGACCGGCGGTTCCACGCCCAGCCCATCGCCTGCCACGACTGCGGCCCCCGGCTGCGCCTGCTGACCGCCGATCCCGGCGACCGCGGCCGGCCGCCCCGGCCCGCGCCCGGCCCCGACCCGGTCGCCGCCACCCGCCGGCTGCTCGCCGACGGCGCGATCGTCGCAGTCAAGGGCCTCGGCGGCTACCACCTCGTCTGCGACGCCTCCGACGACGCCGCCGTCACCCTGCTGCGCCGCCGCAAGGCCCGCGGCGACAAGCCGTTCGCCCTGATGGCCCGGCACCTCGCCGACGTCGAACACCTGGTGCGCGTACGGGCCGAGGAGCGTGCCCTGCTGACCGGGCCGCAGCGCCCGATCGTCCTGCTGCGCCGCATCCCGGGCCCCGCCCGGGCCCCGGGCGCCCCGGCGCTGTCCGAGGCGGTCGCGCCGGGCAGCCCCGACCTCGGCGTGATGCTCCCCTACACCCCGCTGCACCACCTGCTGCTCGGCCTGCCCGGGGATCCTGTCGGGCCCCGGCTGCTGGTGATGACCAGCGGCAACCTCGCCGGCGAACCGATCGTCACCGACGACGAGGAGGCCCTGCGGCGGCTGGCCCGGCTCGCCGACGCGTGGCTGACCCACGACCGGCCGATCCGTATCCCGTGCGACGACTCGGTGGTCCGGCTCAGCGACGGGGAGCCGCTGTTCGTCCGACGTTCCCGGGGCCATGCGCCGCTCCCCGTCCCGCTGCCGGTGCCGGTACGGCCCGCGCTCGCGACCGGTGGCGACCTGAAGAACGTGCTGTGCCTGGCCGAGGGGCGGCGCGCCTGGCTGTCCGCACACATCGGCGACATGGACGACTTCGCCACCCAGGTCGCCTTCGAGCGGGCGGAGGCCCACCTGGAGCAGGTGACCGGCGTACGCCCGCAACTCCTCGCCGCGGACCGGCATCCCGGCTACCGCTCCGGCCGGTGGGCCGAGCGCAACACCGACGGCCGCCCCCTGGTCCGCGTCCAGCACCACCACGCGCACATCGCCGCCGCCATGGCCGAACACGGCCTCGACGGCGGCCGGCCGGTCATCGGCGTCGCCTTCGACGGCACCGGATACGGCGACGACCACGCCGTCTGGGGCGGGGAGATCCTGCTCGCCGACTACGACCGCTACCACCGCTTCGGGCAGCTCGCCTACGTCCCGCTCCCCGGTGGCGACACCACCGTGCGGCGCCCCTACCGGATGGCGCTGGCCCACCTGCGCGCCGCCGGCCTCGACTGGTCCGACGACCTGCCGTGCGTCGCGGCGTGCCCGCCCGACGAACGGCGGCTGCTGGCCCGGCAACTGGAACGCGACCTCAACTGCGTGCCCACCTCCAGCATGGGCCGCCTCTTCGACGCGGTCTCCTCGCTCGCCGGGATCTGCCACCACGCCGGATTCGAGGCCCAGGCCGCCGTCGCGCTCGAAGCCGCGGCCCTGACCGTCGACGAGGACACCGGCAGCTACCCCTTCGACCTGCGGGTGTCGACGGCGGACCCGCGGCGACCGGCGGCCGCCGAAACGGTCGCCGACCCGGCGCCGCTGCTCGCCGCCGTCATCGCCGACCTGCGGCGCGGCACCGCCCCGGCGCTGATCGCGGCCCGCTTCCACGCCGCGGTCGCCGACCTCGTACGGCGCAGCTGCGCGCTGGCCCGGGAGCGCACCGCGCTGGACACCGTCGCACTGACCGGCGGGGTCTTCGCCAACACCCTGCTGGCCGAGGCCGCCGCCCGCCTGCTGCGGCAGGACGGCTTCACCGTCCTGCGCCACCGCCGCGTCCCGCCCAACGACGGGGGACTGGCACTCGGCCAGATCGTCGTGGCGGCGCGCACCACCCCCCTGTACGGCGGGGTGGGGCTGCCCTGACCGGCATCGGCACCGCGGCCGAGGCGGCCGCAACGCATCCATGACGAGGAGAGGCCCATGTGCCTGGCGGTACCCGGCAAGGTATTGGACATCGAGGAACGGGACGGCACCCGGATGGCCACCGTCGACTTCGGCGGCGTGGTCAAGGAGGTGTGCCTGGAGTACGTCCCCGACCTGAAGGTCGGCGAGTACGCCATCGTCCACGTCGGCTTCGCGCTGCAGCGCCTGGACGAGGAGTCGGCCCGGCAGACCCTCGCCCTCTTCGAGGAACTCGGGCTCCTCCAGGAGGAGTTCGGCGACCCCTGGGAAGCGGCCGCGGCCCAGGGCGGTCAGCAGGCGGTCCCCGGGGCGGACGGTGCCCCGGCGGCCGCGGTCGGCACCACGGCGCGGGAGGCGCGGCAGTGAAGTACATCGACGAGTTCCAGGACCCCGAGCTGGCCCGCCGGCTGCTGGACGACATCCACGCCATGGCGACCCGGCCCTGGGCGCTGATGGAGGTCTGCGGCGGTCAGACCCACACCATCATCCGGCACGGCATCGACCAACTCCTGCCGGAGAAGGTCGAGTTGATCCACGGACCGGGCTGTCCGGTCTGTGTGACGCCGCTGGAGGTCATCGACAAGGCGCTGGAGATCGCCGCCCGCCCGGATGTGATCTTCTGTTCCTTCGGCGACATGCTCCGCGTACCCGGCACCGACCGCGACCTGTTCCGGGTGCGCAGCGAGGGCGGCGACGTACGGGTCGTCTACTCCCCGCTCGACGCCCTGAAGACCGCCCAGCAGAACCCGGACCGCGAGGTGGTGTTCTTCGGCATCGGCTTCGAAACCACCGCGCCGCCCAATGCCATGACGGTGTATCAGGCCCGCAAGCTGGGCATTCGCAACTTCAGCCTGCTGGTCTCGCACGTCCGGGTGCCGCCCGCCATCGAGGCGATCATGACCTCGCCCAGCTGCCGGGTCCAGGCGTTCCTCGCCGCCGGCCACGTCTGCAGCGTGATGGGCACGGCCGAGTACCCGGCCCTCGCCGAACGCTTCCAGGTCCCGATCGTCGTCACCGGCTTCGAGCCCCTGGACATCCTGGAGGGCATCCGCCGCACCGTGGGCCAGCTGGAGCGCGGCGAACACACCGTGGACAACGCCTATCCGCGGGCCGTCCGCGCCGAGGGCAACCCCGCGGCGCAGGCCATGCTCGCCGACGTCTTCGAGGTCACCGACCGCTCCTGGCGCGGCATCGGCACCATCCCCGCCAGCGGCTGGCGGCTCTCCGAGCGCTACCGCGAATACGACGCCGAGCACCGGTTCTCCGTCGAGAACATCACCACCCGCGAACCGGCCGCCTGCCGCAGCGGCGAGGTCCTGCAGGGACTCCTCAAGCCGCACGAATGCGAGGCGTTCGGCACCACCTGCACCCCCCGCACCCCGCTCGGCGCCACCATGGTCTCCAGCGAGGGCGCCTGCGCCGCCTACTACCTCTACCGCCGACTCGGCACCACGCCCACCCCGCAGGAGGCGAGCCCCGTTGCCTGACACCCCGCACACCTCCCAGGCCCCCCGCCCGGCGTCGGCGGCCCACGCCCCCACGCCGGCCGAGCGCGGTCTGCCCACCGTCGACATCTCCGGCTGGACCTGCCCCACCCCGCTGCGCGACCAGCCCCGCGTGGTCATGGGGCACGGCGGGGGCGGCGCGCTCTCCGCCGAACTCGTCCAGCAGATCTTCGTCCCGGCCTTCGGCGGCGAGGTCCTCGCCCAGCTCGGCGACTCCGCCGCGGTCTCCCTCGGCGGTGCGCGGCTGGCCTTCTCCACGGACTCCTTCGTGGTCCGGCCGCTCTTCTTCCCCGGCGGCAGCATCGGCGACCTCGCCGTCAACGGCACCGTCAACGACCTCGCCATGAGCGGGGCCCGCGCCGCCTACCTCTCCTGCGGCTTCATCCTGGAGGAGGGCGTCGAGATGCCGGTGGTCGCCGGCGTCGCGGACGCCATGGGCGCGGCCGCGCGGACCGCCGGCGTCGAGGTGGCCACCGGCGACACCAAGGTCGTCGAGGCCGGCCACGGCGACGGCGTCTACATCAACACCGCGGGCATCGGCCTCATCCCGCCCGGCGTCGACCTCCGCCCGCAGCGCGTCGTCCCCGGCGACGTGGTGATCATCAGCGGGGACATCGGCGTCCACGGCGTGGCGATCATGTCCGTACGCGAGGGGCTGGAGTTCGGCGTCGAGATCGAGAGTGACTGCGCGGCCCTCGGCGGTCTCGTGGAGACCATGCTCGCCGTCACCCCCGACCTGCACGTCCTGCGCGACCCCACCCGCGGCGGGCTGGCCGCGGCCCTGTGTGAGATCGCCACCGCCTCCTGCACCGGCGTGGTCATCCAGGAGCGTGCCATCCCCGTGCCGCCGGCCGTCGCCAACGCCTGCGCCATCCTCGGGCTGGACCCGATGTACGTCGCCAACGAGGGCAAGCTGGTCGCCTTCGTCCCCAGGGAGCACGCCGACGCGGTCCTCGCCGCGATGCGCAGCCACCCGCTCGGCGCCGGCGCCGCCGTCATCGGCGAGGCCGTCGAGACCCATCCCGGAATGGTCGTCGCCCGCACCCCGCTCGGCGGCACCCGGGTGGTGGATCTGCCGCTCGGCGAGCAGCTGCCGCGGATCTGCTGAGGAGACGTCACACCCCGCCCGGCCCCGGCCGGACGGGGTGTGACAACCGCTGCTGAGCAGCGGCGTTCGGTACGACGAAGCGCGCGGCGGACATCGGTCCGCCGCGCGCTTCATGTCTCCCGGTCAGCCGGCAGTGGTGCTCAGAGCTTCCTCAGCAGCCGCGACCCGAACCAGTCGTCGGAGTCCCGCACGCCCGGCAGGACGAAGAAGTAGCCGCCGCCGATGGGGGTGATGAAGTGCGCCAGCGGCTCGTGTTCGAGGCGCCGCTGCACGGTCGCGAACTGCCGTTCCGGGTCCTGCTGGTAGCCGCAGAAGACCAGTCCGAGATTCATCCGGCCCTGCTTGTCGAAACCGTCGTTGTAGTTGTAACTCCGGCGCAGGAAACGGGAGTCGTCGGTCCTGTCGGTTCGCGGGTTGGCGAGCCGGATGTGGGAGTTGAGGGCGATGCGCCGGCCGTGCGGGTCGTCGCGGTAGTGCGGCGCGTCCGTCTCCCTGCGGCCGTCCAGCGGCGCGCCGCTCGCCTTGTGCCGGCCGAAGATCCGCTCCTGGCGCCCCAGCGGTACCCTGTCCCACTTCTCGACGTGGAACCGGATCAGCCGCAGCACCTGGTAGCAGCCGCCCAGTGCCCAGTCCGGCTCACCGCACGACGGGGTCACCCACATCAGCCGGTTCATCTCCCGGGACGATGCGGTGTCCGGGTTGACGATGCCGTCCTTGAAGCCCAGGAAGTTGCGCCGGGCCCCCGAGGGCCGGGACGGGTTGAGGAAGGCGTCCGCCCGCCAGCGCGGCCGCAGCAGGCCCTCCGTCTCCCGCGCCAGGTCCCGCAGCACGTGCACGATGGCGTCCGGGTGCTCCGCACAGATCTGCAGCGAGAGGTCACCGTGGCAGCGTGACGGCTCCAGCCGGTCGTCGGGGAAGGCCGGCATCGCCTTGAGGTGCCGGGGCTTGTGCCCGGACAGGCCGAACCGGTCGTCGAACAGCGAAGCCCCCACGCCGACCGTGATGCTGAGCGAGTCGGGGGTCGGCCGCTCCGCGGCGACCTGCTCGTCCCGGGGTTTCACCCCGGCCGTCAGCACCCGCGTCCGGTGGGTGATCTTCCGGAAGAGCTCCACCAGGCCGTCGCGGTCCTCGGCCAGCACGTCGAAGCCGGCGAAACCGGCGAAGAGCTGCTGAGGGGTCACGACACCGGCCTGGTGGTGGCCGTGGAAGGGCACCCTGTCGGGCAGCGGCCGTTCGCCGTCGCGCCGCTGGAGGTGCGGCCGCTCCGCCGCCGCTGCCTCCCCGCTCAGCCCCGTCGTGGCCGCCACCCCGGCGACCCCCGCCGCACACCTGAGGAAGTCCCGGCGCCCGTCGTCCTGCACCAGGGCATGCCCGCCGTCGGCCTGATCACGTCTCATCGTCCCGCCCATCCTGACTGCGTCCTCCGGCACCCGCGTGCCTGCCCGTACCTGTCCGGGATGCTCGCCGCCCGGGGCGCGGCCGGCGGGGAGCAACACGGTCCCGGCGCCGGATATCACGCGAGCGACGCCGACCGGCCGCCCGAATGGCGCAGCAGGACCGCCCTCCGCGCGACAGCGCCCCGGCACGCTCCTAGCGTCGCCCCTGTGACCTGCACGAACACGACCCCGACCCGGGTCGGTGCACCGCCGGGGCGGCGCGTCACGTGCCCCGCACCGCCACCGAGCCCACGGACCCCGCAGCCATGAACGCATTCACCGACGAGAGCGGCGCCACCGGGCAGAGCGCCCGGGCCGAGGAGACCGCACCGAGCGAGGAGACCGCGAACCGCGCGGACCTCCCGGCCGAAGCGGCCGCCCGCGCCGAGGCGGGTCCGCCCACCGCCGACCTGTCCGGCTTCTCCCTACGGATCGAGAGGGGCCACGCCGAACCCGAGGAACTCGCCGCGCTGACCGTCGTCCTGTGTGCCCAGCTGGCGAGCGCGCGCGCCCACGCCGACGGCGGACACGACGCCGAGCGGCCGGCCGCGCGGCATGCCGCGCCGGGGCACCGCGCCGGCCGGTCGGCGTGCTGGTCGGGGTGCTGGATCTGTAGTTGATGCGGACGGCTCACGCCGGTTCACGCACGCCGGACGTCCCTGCCCGGCGGACGGTCAGCCGAACAGCACCAGCAGGACCGCCACCACGGTGACCACGACGGCACCGATGACGAAACCGAGGATCACTTTCCGCTGCCAGGGCGCGAGATACCCGGCGCGCAGCGCGCTCCCCATCCGGCCGTACTGGTCGATGCGCCCCATGGGCGTCAGTGGCTCCGTCGACCCCTGCGGCATGCCCTGGGTCCAGTCGGGCCCGGGCTGCGGGTAGCGGCGGCGCCATCCCTCGTCCTGTCGCCACGGCAGTGTCATGGCCTGCTCCTTGCCTCGATCCGCCCCTGGGGGCGGCGCCGGCATCCCCGTCGGAACGATGCGGCTTCCTGGACGTCCCCTACCCGCACCCGCCGAAGCATGCCGGGGGAGGGAAGGGAAACCCGGCCGATTTCGGGTGACGTGGCGTCAGGCGGGCCGGCCGGCGGGCGGGATGCAACGGGCGGCGAGGGCGGCCGCGAGGAGGAAGCCCGTACCGCCGATGACCACCGCGGAGTGCAGTCCCGGGACCGGCCCGCCGGCGACCAGGCTGCCGAAGAGCGCGACACCGAGGGCGCTGCCGATCTGCCGGGCGGCGTTGAACACCGCGGCCGCGGCACCGCTGCGCGCGCCGGGCGCGGCCTCCATCACCGCCGCGGTGCAGGCCGGCATGGCCAGCGCCGTACCGAAGCCCGCGGCCGCCATCGGCGCCACCAGCGCGGCATACGGTGTGCCCGGACCGGCCACCAGCCAGCCGAACAGCCCGGCCGCGCCCACGACCAGGCCGACCACCAACGGCAGCTGCGGCCCCGTACGGGCCGTGAGCCGGCCGGCCAGCGCGGAGCCGACGGCCACCACGCCGACGGCCGGCAGCAGCGCGAACCCGGTGCGCACCGCGCTGTAGTGGTGGAGCCGCTGGAAGTACAGCGGGGCGAGGAACAGCAGCCCGTAGAAGCCGGCGTTGAGCAGGACGCCGATGGCCGCGGACGCCGAGAAGGCCGGTGCGCGGAACAGGCCGGGCGGCAGCATCGGCGCCGGCGAGCGCCGCTCCAGCAGCACGAACGCGACGAGGCCGGCGGCACAGAGCGCGAAGGCCCCGAGGACCGCCGGATGCGTCCAGCCCAGCGCCCCGGCCTCGATGCAGCCGCCGGCCAGGCCGGCCAGCGAGCCCGCCGCCGCGAGCTGCGCCGGAAGGTCCAGGCCGGGGCGGGCGCGGTCGGCGGCCGGGCGGGGCACATGCCGCACGGCCAGCAGCAGCGCGGCCAGACCGACCGGCAGGTTCAGGAAGAACACCGACCGCCAGCCCGGCCCGGCCACCAGGAGGCCGCCGAGCACCGGCCCGGCGCCCGCGGCGAGACCGGCGACCGTGCCCCAGACGCCGAACGCCCTGGCGCGGGCCGTCCGGTCCGGGTACGCCGACCGCAGCAGCGCCAGCGAGGACGGCACCATCAGCGCCGCCCCGAGCCCCTGCACCAGCCGCGCCAGGACCAGCACGGCCACGGCCGGGGCCAGGGCGCAGCCCGCGGAGGCGAGCGTGAAGACGCCCAGGCCGCCCAGGAACACCGTCCTGCCGCCCAGCCGGTCGCCGAGCCCGCCGCAGAAGAGCAGCAGCCCCGCGAAGACCAGGGTGTAGCCGTCCACCACCCACTGAAGTCCGGTCACCCCGGCGTGCAGCCCGGTCCCGATGGCCGGGAGGGCCACCGTGACGACGGTGACGTCCAGGATGACCATGAAGTAGCCCAGACACACCGCGAGCAGCGGCAGCGGTGCGTGCCGGTCCGTGGTCCCGGGCGGCGAGGTCGGTGCGTGGCGGACTGGCAGACGGCTCATGCGGCCAGTGTCCGGCCGCATCGATTCGGCACATGCCGAAACGTCCTGGTCGGGCGGCGGTCCCGTCGAAGCAAGGACGATTCGCTGTCCGCCGAAGCATGCCCGGCGTACCGTGACCTCATGGAAGCCCGGACCGAAACGGACGTCGCCCATGTCGCGGCGGCGATCGGGGACCCCTCGCGCGCCAAGGTGCTGCTGGCCCTCGCCGGGGGCGGTGCGCTGCCGGCCAGCGCCCTCGCCGCCGAGGCCGGCGTCAGCAACTCCACGATCAGCGGCCACCTCGCCAAGCTCCTCGACGCCCGGCTGCTCACCGTCGAGCACGACGGCAGACACCGCTACTACCGGCTGGCGACCACGGACGTCGCCCGCGCCCTGGAGCAGCTCGCCCTGATCGCCCGCCCGCTGCCGGTGCGCTCCCTGAACGCGGACACCCGCGCCAAGGCGCTGCTGCGGGCCCGCCTGTGCTACGACCACCTGGCCGGCCGGCTCGGCGTCGCCGTGATGGACGCCCTCCGGGACAACGACATCCTGGCCGCCGAGCACACCGGTGCCGGCGCCACCGCGGTGGCCTACGCCGTCACCCCGCACGGCCACCAGGAGCTGAGCGCCTTCGGCGTCGACCCGGACCGGCTGCCCCGCCGCCGCACCGGCGTCCGCTACTGCGTCGACTGGGCCGAACAGCGCCACCACCTGGCGGGCGCGCTCGGTGCCGCGCTCACCGCCCGGATGTTCGCCCTGGAATGGCTCCGGCACGGCCGGTACCGCCGCGTGGTACACCTCACCGACGCGGGCCGGGAGGGCCTCGCGACGACCTTCGGGGTGGACGTCGACCAGCTCTTCTGAGGGCGTTCGTGGACGTCGGATTCGCGTTCGGTGATCGTCGAGTAGGGTCCGGCGAGCCGGAACAGTGAATCCAAGGAGAACGTTTTCGTGTCAGAGGGCCAGGTATCAGACGGGGCCGACGGGGCCGGCGCACCGGAAGTGCAGGCGCAGGAGCGCCGATTGCACCGGGACCTGGGGTTCTGGGGGCTGACCGGCATCGGCTTCTCCAACATCGTCGGGTCCGGATGGCTGTTCGCCGCCATGTACGCGGCGCAGGTGGCCGGCCCGGCGGCGCTGCTGTCCTGGGTCGGGGCGGGCGTGCTGTGCGGTCTGATCGCGCTGGTCCTGATCGAGCTGGGGGCCACCCGGCCGGAGGGCGGCGGTACCGTCCGCTGGCCGCTGTTCGCCAGCGGACGGCTCGTGGGCACCCTGATCGGCTGGTCGACGCTGCTGTCGGTGGGTGGCACCGCGGCCGAGATCAGCGCGATCATGCAGTACGCCGCGCACTACATCCCCGGCATCTACAACGGCCACACCCTGACCCTCTCCGGACTGGCCCTGGCCACCGGGCTCAGCGTGCTGCTGACGGCGCTGAACTGGTTCGCGGTACGGATGTTCGCCAAGCTCAACAACCTGATCTCGGTGTTCAAGATCGCCGTCCCGGTGATCACCGTGTGCGCGCTGATCGCCTCCGGCTGGCACTCCGGCCGGCTGACGGACCACGGCGGCTTCGCCCCGTACGGCTATGTCGCCTGTCTGACGGCGCTGGCCGGCGGCGGCATCGTCTACTCCGTCAACGGCTTCCAGGCCCCGCTCGACTTCTCCGGCGAGACCCGCAACCCCCGCCGCACCATCCCGGGCGCCGTCCTCACCGGCATCGGCCTGGCCGTGGCCATGTACCTCGCCCTGCAACTGGCCTTCCTCTTCACCGTCCCCGAGAACCTCCTCGGCCACGGCTGGCAGGGCGTCTCCTTCGACTCGCCGTTCGGTCAGCTCGCGCTCATCCTCAACCTGCACTGGCTGTCCAGCCTGCTCTACGCGGACGCGGTGATCTCGCCCGGCGGCTCGGCGTACGTGGGCGTGGCCATCGACGCGCGGCACACCTACGCGCTCGCCAAGAACGGCACCATCCCCCGCTACTTCATGAAGGTCAACGAGCGCTACGGCATCCCGCGCCGGGCGCTGCTCATCAACCTGCTGGTCATCGTGGTCTTCCTGCTGCCGTTCGGCGGCTGGCAGGACATCGTGAGCGTCATGGGCGACATGTACCTGCTGATCTACGCCGCCTCCGCGGTCGCCGTCGCGGTCTTCCGCGCCGAACCGGGCGGCGAGACGGCCGGCTGGGTGCCCGGGCTGCGCTGGATCGCCCCGCTCAGCTTCGTCGTGGCGAGCGAGTTCGTCTACTGGTCCGGCTGGCACGACCTGCGCCTCGCGCTGCCGCTCGTCCTCGGCGGCGTGCTGATCTTCCTGGTCATGCGCCGGCCCGGCGCCCGCGGCGGCACCGCGGCCGTCGAGAGCGACGGCGCCGGCCCCAGCCGCCCGCTGGCCGCCGAACTGCGCACCGGCGCCTGGCTCGTGGTCTACCTCGTCGCCCTGACGCTGCTGTCCTGGCTCGGCACCTTCGAGGGCTCCGGCCGGCTCCCCGCCCCGTACGACTCGCTGACGGTGGCTGTCCTGGCGCTCACCGTCTTCTTCTGGGCCGTCCGCTCCGGCGTCCGTCAGCTGCTCGCGAAGCGCCCCGCGGCGGCGTGAGCCGGGTCGGGCCCGTCGGTCGTCAAGCGGAAGTCAAACCGCGCAAATATGATGAATCGGGAAAGGCGGGCCCTCCCCGAGGGCCCATGAGGCCAGTTCAGGAAGCCGACGCGGACTGCCGCACGGAGCGCGCCCCCGCAGCGGCCCATGCCCCGATGCACCTGGGAGCGATCCATGCTTCGGCGTCGTCCCCCGCGGACCGCGAGTGCCGACGACCTGCTGATGACGCTCGGCCGGCTGACCGCGCAGGCGCGGGAAGGCGCCGAGAAGCAGCGCGCCCGCGTCGAACTGGCCGAGGCCCTGCAACGCGAGATGCTGCCGACGCGGCTCCCGGAACTGCCCGGGCTGCGTACCGCCGCCACCTACGCGCCCGCCCGCCACGGGCTCGACATCGGAGGGGACTGGTACGACGGCTTCCCGCTGCCCGACGGCTCGCTCGCCTTCTCCATCGGTGACGTCCAGGGCCACGACGTGGAGGCCGCCGCCTTCATGGGACAGATCCGGCTCGCCCTCCGCGCCGTCGCCGCGCACGCCGCCGACCCCGGAGAGGTGCTGAGCCGGGCCAACGACCTGCTGCTCTCGGTCGACTGCGGGCTCTTCGCGACCTGCACCTTCGTCCGCTTCGACCCGGTCGCCTGGACGCTCTCCAGCGCCCGGGCCGGCCACGTGCCGGGCGTCTGGGCCACCACCGACGGCCGCTTCGGCCTCGCCGACGACCCCGGCGGCCTGCCGCTGGGCATCGTGCCGGGGGAGAGCTACCCGGTCGCCCACCGCCGGCTCTCCACCGCCGGCGCGCTGGTCCTGCTGACCGACGGGGTCGTGGAGGGCCCGTCGTTCCCGATAGAGGCGGGGCTGAACCAGGTGACCCGGCTGGTCAGCGCCAACGCCGGGGAAAGCCCCGCCGCGGTGGCGGGGGCGGCGATGAGCGTGGCGGAGTTCACCGGGCACACCGACGACGCCGCGGTGATCGTGCTGCGCTTCGACGGCGGCGACGGCCAGGACCGGGTGAAGCGCGGAGCGGGCGCGCGTGTCGTGGCCGGCGCCCGGCCGCCCGCGTTGTCTGATGGCTGATGTGGTGCGCCCCGAGGTACTCCGTCGTCCCGCACCGGCGATCCTGACGATCCTGGTGCTCGCCGCCGTCTACTGGGCGTCCGCGCGGATCGGCCTGCTCGACCAGGTGGTGATCGCCGGGACCGTGGTCACGCCGTTATGGCCGCCCACGGGCATCGCACTGAGCAGCCTGCTCCTGCTGGGGCTGTGGACCTGGCCCGGCATCGCCCTCGGCACCGCCCTGGTCATCGCGACCCTCACCCGCCCCGACCTCGCGGCCCTCGGCGTGATCGCCGGCAACACGCTCGCCCCCGTCTGCTCCTGCCTGATGCTGCGCCGGGCCGGCTTCCGCGTCGAACTGGACCGGCTGCGCGACGGAGTGGCGCTGGTCGTCCTCGGTGCCTTCACCGGAATGGTGATCAGCGCGACGCTGGGCAGCGGCACCCAGGTGCTGACCGACCAGCTGCCGCCCGAGGACTTCTGGCGGGCCTGGGCAGCCTGGTGGGTGGGCGATGCGATGGGCATCCTCGTGATCACCCCGCTGGTGCTGGCCCTGCGGCACATCCGCCGGCCGCAGTACGTCCTGACGGCGCGCTGGGCGGAGGCGGCGGCGCTGATGGCCGCCAGCGTCGTGGTCTCCCTGGTGGCGGTCAAGAGCGACATCTCGCTGCTCTTCCTGGTCTTCCCAATGATCGTGTGGGCCGCCTTGCGCTTCCAGCTGGCCGGCGCGGCACCGTGCGTCCTGATCATGTCGGTACTGGCGATCTCGTCGGCGATCAGCCGCAGCGGGCCGTTCCGGGGCCGGAGCCTGCTGTCGGCGATGATCAACCTCCAGGCGCTCAACGCGTCCGCGGCGCTCACCGCGCTGCTGCTGTCGGCGGTCGTCACCGAGCAGAACGCCGTCCGGCGCAAGATCGAACTGGCCTGCCGGGAGCTGGCCGAGGTGGTCGACCGGCTCGCGCCGGGGGAGAGCCGGCGCCGCTGGCCGCCGGATGACGGCCCGCGCTGAGCCCCGCGGCCCTCATCGGTCGTCGTGCAGCAGTTCTCCCAGGTCGTAGCCCACCGGCTCCTCCAGCTGGTCGTAGGTGCAGCTCTCCGGCGTACGGTCGGGCCGCCAGTGGCGGAACTGCGCGGTGTGCCGGAACCTGTCGCCCTCCATGTGGTCGTAGGCGACCTCGCACACCCGCTCCGGCCGCAGCGGCACCCACGACAGGTCCTTGCCGCCGCTCCACCGGCTGGGCCCGCCGGGCATCCGCCGCGACGCGTGCGCCGCCTCGTCCGTCCACGCCCCCCACGGGTGCTCCGTGACGTCGTCCAGCCGCAGCGGCTCCAGCTCCTCGACCAGCGCGCGCCGCCTGGCCATGGGGAAGGAGGCGCACACGCCGACATGCTGGAGCTGCCCCTCGGCGTCGTGCAGGCCCAGCAGCAGGGAGCCGACCACCGGGCCGCTCTTGTGCAGCCGGTAGCCGGCGACGACACAGTCCGCGGTCCGGGCATGCTTGATCTTGTACAGGGCCCGGTCGCCGGGCCGGTACGGCAGATGGAGCGGCTTGGCCACCACCCCGTCCAGCCCGGCACCCTCGAACTGGGTGAACCAGTGGCGCGCCAGTTCCTGGTCCGTCGTCGCGGGCGCCGTGTACACCGGTGGCCGGGCCGGCCGCAACGCCTCGACCAGCGCCTCCCTGCGCGCCGACTGCGGTTCGGCGGTCAGTGCCCGGGTGTCCAGGGCCAGCAGGTCGAAGGCGACGAGGGAGGCGGGGGTGCGCGCGGCGAGGGTACGGACCCGGGAGTCCGCGGGGTGGATGCGCTCCAGCAGCTCCTCGAAGTGCAGCCGCCCGTCGTGGGCGATGACGATCTCCCCGTCGACGACACAGCGCGCCGGCAGCTGTTCCCGCGCCGCCGCGATCACCTCGGGGAAGTACCGGGTGAGCGGCTTCGTGGTCCGGCTGGTGATCTCGACCTCGTCGCCGTCCCGGAAGACGATCACCCGGAAGCCGTCCCATTTGGCCTCGTACTGCATGCCGGCGGGGATCTCCGGCACCAGCTTCGCGAGCATCGGGGAGACCGGGGGCATGACGGGCAGGTCCATGGTCCCGATCCTGAGGGCTGCGGCCGGGTACCGCGCGGCGGGGGACCGCACCCGGCCGGGGCGGACGCTCCCGGCGCGCGCCGCCCACGGCCGCAACCTAGCGTGGAGGCATGGCCGGAGGCGGAGCTGTCGAGCTGGACGTCGCGGGGCGCACGGTGCGCGTGTCGAACCCGGACAAGACCTATTACCCGGAGCGCGGCTTCACCAAGCTGGACGTCGCGCAGTACTACCTCGCCGTCGCGGACGGGGTCTTGCGGGGCCTGCGCGACCGGCCCACCACCATGCAGCGCTTCCCCGACGGCGTGCAGGGCGAGTTCTTCTACCAGAAGCGGGCGCCCAAGGGCCTGCCGGACTGGCTGCCCACCGCCCGCATCGCCTTCCCCAGCGGGCGGTTCGCCGACGAGATGTGCCCCACCGAGCCCGCCGCCGTGGTCTGGGCGGCCAACCTGGGCTGTCTGACCTTCCACCCGTGGCCGGTGCGCCGCGGCGACACCGAGCACCCCGACGAGCTGCGGATCGACCTCGACCCGCAGCCCGGCACGGACTTCGCGGACGCCGTCCGGGTCGCCCACGAGCTGCGCGGACTGCTGACGGAACACGGGCTGCGCGGCTGGCCCAAGACCTCCGGCGGCCGAGGCGTGCACGTCTATGTGCCGATCCGTCCCCGTTGGACGTTCACCGAGGTCAGACGGGCCGCGATCACCCTGGCCCGGGAGATGGAGCGCCGGATGCCGACGCTGGTGACCTCGGCCTGGTGGAAGGAGGAGCGCGGCGAGAAGGTCTTCGTCGACTACAACCAGATGGCCAGGGACCGCACCATCGCCTCGGCCTATTCGCTGCGTGCCCGCCCCCGCGCCACCGTCTCCACCCCGCTGCGCTGGGAGGAGCTGTCCGATGCCGCGCCCGAGGACTTCGACCTGCGGACCGTACCGCCGCGCTTCGCCGAACTCGGTGACGTGCACGCGGACATGGCCGAGCACGCCTTCGGGCTGGACTCCGTCCTGGAGCTCGCGGACCGGCACACGGCGGAGGAGGGCCTGGGCGATCTGCCCTATCCGCCCGACCACCCGAAGATGCCGGGGGAGCCGGCCCGGGTACAGCCCAGCCGGGCCCGCAAGCGCTGAGTCCGGCCGGCGCGTCCGGTGCCGGCGGACCCGAACGGCGGCACCGGCCGTCCTCGCCGCGCGTCGGGGCCGGCCCGGCCGTCCGTCCGCCGGCCGACACACGGGCGCCCTCGCCCGGCATGCGCGTCCGGCGTCCGGACGGGATCATGCGCACGTGGCGAAGGACAGGAACGCAGCGGCGGCGCACGGCGGGCCCGGGGCGGCCCGGGGAGCCGCCCCGGCGGGCACGGACCGCACGTGAACGGGACACCGATCGACTACGAGGCGGTGTTCCGGGTGCTGCCGGGCGGATTGCTGCTGCTCAGCCCGGAGTTCGTCATCCGCGACGTCAACGAGACCCTGCTGCACCGGGCCGGGCGGGACCGCCACCAGCTGATCGGCCGCTACCTCTTCGACGTCTTCCCCGAAAACCCCGCCGACCCCGACGCGTCCGGCACGCGCAATCTGCTGGCGTCCCTGGAGCGGGTGGTGGCCACCGGCGAGCGCGACACCATGGCGCTGCAGCGGTACGACATCGAGGCCCCCGGCCGGCCCGGCGTGTTCCAGGAGCGGTACTGGAGCCCGGTCAACTCGCCGGTCCTCGACGCCGACGGCCGGGTCCGGCTGATCGTGCACCGGGTCGAGGATGTCACGGAGATCGTCCGGGCCGGTGCCAGGGATCACGGAGACCGGGAGCGGATGGCGGCCGAACTCTACGTCCGGGCCCAGGAACTCCAGGAGCTCAACGACCGGCTGCGGGCCTCGCACGCCCGGGAGCGCCAGGTGGTGCTGGCCCTCCAGGACGCGATGCTGCCCAGGCCCCGCCCCGTGGGGCACCACCGGGCGGCGGTCCGCTACCGGCCGGCCATCGGCGCGCTCAACGTCTGCGGTGACTGGTACGACCTGGCCGAACTGCCCGGCGACCGGATGGCGGTGGCCGTCGGTGACGTCGTCGGCCACGGGCTGGGCGCCGCAGGTGTGATGGGACAGCTCCGCAGTGCGCTGAGCGCCGCGACCCTGGTCGCCGACGGCCCAGCCCGGGCGCTGGAGGTGCTCGGCATCTACGCGCGCTCCGTGGAGGGCGCGGAATCGACCACGGTGGCCCAGGCGATCATCGACTGGACCACCCACACCATCGCGTACAGCAGCGCCGGGCACCCACCGCCGGCCCTGCTGCACCCGGACGGCACCGTCGAGCTGCTGGACCGCGCGACCGACCCGCCGCTGGGGGCACGGCCGGAGCATGTGGACCGCCCCGAGGCGACCGTCCCCTTCACCGACGACGCGGTGCTGGTGCTCTACACGGACGGTCTGATCGAGCGGCGCCGCGAGGACATCGACATCGGTCTGGCCCGGCTGGCCGGTTCGCTGGCCCGGCACCGGGGCGCCGATGCCGAGACGCTGGCCGACGCGCTGCTGGCCGAGCTGCTGCCGCCCGGTGGAGCCACCGATGACACCGCGCTCGTCGTCATCCGTCTCTGAACACGGAGAACGCGACATCACTTTGCCTTTTCATTGCCACGAGTGGAGCAATTCTTGGGGCTGTTGGAGTGGCTGTTCGCCGTGTCTGCGGGGTTTGCGGCCCGGCGCGGTACTCATCGCAATGTCAGATTTCCTGCCAAACAGGAGAACGCAATGCGCAAGATCATAGGCCGTTCCGTGGCCGCCGCGGCCATCGCCGCCGCCACCGTTGTCCCGCTCGCCGGTGTGGCTTCGGCCGCCCCCGAGAGGCCGGTCGCTCAGTCGGCCAGCTACGACCACAATGGTCGCAACCACCACCGGCACCACCACTGCCACCACCGCTTCGACCGCTTCGACCGCTTCGACCGTTTCGGCTACGGCGGCTTCGGCGGCTACGGCGGCTACGGGAACGGCTTCGGCAACGGCTTCGGACCCTTCGGGTTCGGTGGCCTGTTCGGCCTGCTCTGATCAGCAGTAGCCCAGCGAGGCCGCCGCAGCGCTCAGCTGCGGCGGCCCCACTGCGTCATCCGGCCGCGGCGGCCTCCTGCTCGGCCCGCCGGCGCAGCTCCTTCTTGTCCGGCTTTCCGGCATCGGTCAGCGGCAGCGCGTCGACGAAGGTGATCCGGGCCGGCTCGTACATCGCCCCGCGTGCGGCGCGGACCATCTCGCACAGCTGCTGTGCGTCGACGTCGCTGCCCGGACGACGGACGACGGTGGCGTGCACCCGCTCCATGCGGTCGGCGTCACGGACGCCGAAGACCGCGCTCTGGAGTACCTGCGGGTGCGAGTTCAGCAGGTCCTCCAGCTCGGTCGTGTACACATGGCCGCCGACCACGACGATCATGTCCTTGATCCGGTCGACGATGGTCAAGTAGCCCTCGTCGTCGAGGAATCCGACGTCGCCGGTGTGCAGCCAGCCGTCCCGCAGCACCTCGGCGGTCAGCTCCGGCTGCTTCCAGTAGCCCTTCATGATCATCGCGGACCGCACGCAGACCTCGCCGTGCTCGCCGGGCGGCAGATCGCGGCCCGACTCGTCGCGGATCGCCACCTCGACGTCGGGCAGCACCTTCCCCGCGGAGCGCAGCCGGTCGGGGCGGTCGACGTCGTGGTCCTCCTGGGTGAGGACGCTGATGCCGCCGGCCTCGTTCTGCCCGTACCCCTGGAGCAGGACCGGGCCGAACGCCCGCACCGCGTCGGCTATCCGGGCCGGCGACGCCTGGCAGCCGCCGTACGTCAGCATCCGCAGGCTGGAGGTGTCGGTGTCCGGTGCGTCCGGGTGGTCCATCAACTGGTAGAGCAGCGGCGGCATCAGGAACATGTCGGTGATGCGCTCGCGGGCGATGGTGGCGAGCACGGTGCCGGGGTCGAAGTCGTCCAGCAGCACGACCGTGCCGCCCGATTGCAGCGTGCTGTCGGCCATCAGTCCGGCGGCGTGCGCCAGGGTCGTGCAGACCAGCTGCCGGCGCTCGAACTCCGGTTGTTCCGGCAGGACTCCGTGGAACCAGCGGGTCTGCTCGAAGGTGGTGCAGATGCCCTTCGGGTGGCCGGTGGTGCCGCCGGTGTGGCGGATGGTGCACACGTCCCCGGGCTCGGCCCGGCCGGCGAACGGCGCGTCGGACTGGCCGGCCGCCAGCTCCAGCAGATCGGCGCCGACCTTGGCGGGGCCGAGCACCAGGACCTCCGGCACCGGCGCCAGCTCGACTATCTCGGCCGCCCGTTCGCTCAGCCGCGGGTCGACGATCAGCGCGCGGGTCTCGACATCGCGGACGATGTGGGCCTGGGACTCGGCGGAGAGCTTGTTGTAGAGGTGGTTGACCCGGGCGCCGACGAGGTTGGCCGCGTAGCGGGCGGCGAGCGTCTCCGGGAGGTTGCCGCTGAGCAGGGTGACGGTGTCCGCGCGGCCGACGCCGCGGGCGCTGAGCGCCCGCGCGAGGCGGTGGACCAGGGCGCGGAACTCGCCGGCCGTTACCCGGCGTCCCTGGTGGACCAGGGCCTCACGCGCCGGGTCTGCGCTAAGAGCATCGAGATTCTCCTCCACGTAGGTGCGGAACGTCCGGTCGGTGTTGGACATGATGGCGGGCTTCCTCCTGACGCCGGCGGACGCGGTCCCTGCCGCCGGAGCGCGATAACGATATTTAGTTGCTAGAGGCAACAAAAACTAGAGTAGTCGCTGGAGATCAACTTTCCCAAGTCGGAGGGTGCCGCGGTGACCTCGCCCGCCGGCCGCGCACGGCCACGGCCCTTGTCCCGCAAGGCCGTCGGCCGCTCCACCCGCGTCCGTAGCCCGGCCGGAATCGTCGCCCCGAATATCGTCAACAAGGTCGCCGACCTGCGCACCGCGGCGGATAATGCTCCCTCGCGCACGGGACGCCCTTGCCCTGCGGCTCTCGCTCTCCCTGCGGGGCCGTCCCGTGTCGGGAGATGATGGAGGGCAACACAAGTACGGCAAGAATCGGCCGATGTACGGAGAGCGCCACGGCTGTCGGTCAGCGGTGACCGGCGGAAGGAGTGCCTGGATGGGTGCGACCGACGCGTTCCCCGAGGGTGCCACCCCGGTAGGGGCCACACCGGGACAGCCCGGCGGCCTGCTCGACGTGCTGGGCGTCGCCGCCGTGATGCTGGACGCGGACGGACGGATCACCCTGTGGAGCCCGCAGGCCGAGGCACTCTTCGGCTGGACCGCGGCGGAAGCACTCGGCCAGCCGGCCGCCCAGCTGCTGGTCCCGCCCGAGCACTTCGAGCTCGTACTGCGCCTGTTCGCCGAGGTCATGTCCGGGGGCGGGAGCTGGGCCGGGGTCTTCCCGATCCGGCACAAGGACGGCCGCACCCGGCTCGTCGAATTCCGCAACATGCGCCTGACGGACGAGCACGGCCGGTCCTACGCCCTGGGCATCGCCACCGACCAGGCCGTGCTGCGCCGCGTCGAACGGGACCTGGCGCTGTCCGTGCGGCTGGTGGCCCAGTCGCCGATCGGCCTGGCCGTCCTGGACACCGCGCTGCGCTTCGTCATGGTCAACCCGGCGCTGGAGCGGATCAACGACCTGCCCGCCGAGCAGCACATCGGCCGCCATGTCCGCGACGCACTGTCCTTCCTCGACGCCGAGGTCATCGTCTCCCGGATGGAGGAGGTCCTCGCCACCGGGCGGCCGCTGCTCGACCAGTACACCGTCGGCTGCACCGCCGCCGACCCCCACGCCGATCAGGCGTGGTCGGTGTCCTACTACCGGCTGGAGGACGCCCACGGCCGGGTGCTGGGCCTGGCCACGTCCGTCGTGGACGTCACCGAGCAGCACCGGTCCGCCACCGAGGCGGCCCGCGCCCGCCGGCGGCTGGCCATGATCGCCGATGCCTCGGCCACCGTCGGCACCACCCTCGACGTCGACCAGACGGCCCACGAGCTGGCCGATGTCATCGTGCCCGAACTGGCCGACATGGCCGCGGTCGACGTCCTCGACGCCGTCCTGGACGGCCGGCGCCCCACCGCGCTGTCCCGCGGCGGCCCCGCCCGCTTCCGCGCGCTCGCGGTGGCCACCGCGTACGAGACCGACGCGATACGTGCTGCCGACCCCACCGGTCAGATCGCCTCCTACGAGGCAGACCGGCTGATCACCCGCTGTGTGACCGAGGCCCGCCCGGTCCGCGTCGCCCAGGTGGGCGAGAAGGACCTGTCACACATCGCCGCGGACCAGGCGGGGGCCGACCTCCTGGGGGAGGCCGGGGTCCACTCCTATCTGGCGGTGCCGCTGATCGCCCGTGGGGAGGTGCTCGGCGCGCTCTCCCTCTACCGCGCACGCAACGCCGAGCCCTTCGACGAGGACGATGCGGTGCTCGCCGTCGAGCTGGCCGCGCGGGCCGCGGTCTGCATCGACAACGCCCGCTCGTACCAGAGCGAACGCCGCACCGCGCTCACCCTCCAGCGCCACCTGATGAACCACCGGCCGCCGCAGCCCGAGGCGATGGAGATCGCCTACCGCTACCAGCCCGCCCAGGCGGCCAGCGAGGTCGGTGGCGACTGGTTCGACGCCATCCCGGTGGCCGGCGCCAAGACCGCCCTGGTGGTCGGCGATGTGATGGGCAGCGGGATCAACGCCGCCGCCACCATGGGCCAGCTGCGCACCACCACCCGCGCGCTGGCCGACCTCGACCTCGACCCCGCCGAGGTGCTCAGCCATCTCGACCACATCGCGGGCGGCCTCGACCCGGCCTTCGCCACCTGCCTGTACGCCGTCTACGACCCGCGCCGCAGCCTGTGCCGGATCGCCGTCGCCGGGCACCTGCCGCCCGTCCTGGTACGTCCCGGCCGGCCGCCCGAGCTGCTCGACCTGCCCACCGGAGCCCCGCTCGGCGTCGGCGGCGTCCCGTTCGAACAGATCACGGTCCCGCTGCGCGAGGGCGACCAGCTGGTGCTCTACACCGACGGGCTCATCGAGACCCGGGAGCAGGCCATCGACGTCCGCCTCGACAAGCTGCTCGCCCTGCTCGCCGAGCCCGAGGCGGATCTGGAGCGGCTGTGCGACCGCCTGCTGGGTGCCCTGCGCGACGAGCACGGGCACGACGACGTCGCCCTGCTCATCGCCCGGGTCCACGGCCCGGCGGAGTGAGCGCGCCGCCGGAGGTCCACTCCGGAAGCCCGGACGGTGCCCTCACGGAGTCCGGACCGCACTTTCGTCCCTGAACTTCGCCCGCGGTCCGGCCGTACCGCAACGGATTCGACGGTGCCTTTCAGGACACCGTGGCCGGATCCCCTACGCGCTTCCCCCGGCCGCGAAATCCGCTTTCACTCGGCACCCATGACATGGATACGGGTATTTGCCTGCTCAACAGCTACGGATTTCGTTGTCTCACCCTGTTAACAAGACCTTGACGTCGGTCGACGGCAGGGGTTTTATTCGGTCACCAAAAGCGGCGCCTGTGAGCAGCCGGGTTCACGCCGCTGAACGGCGCACTTCCCCGTAAGTGCCCTCTTTCCGCCAGCACCGATGGGATACGGATGACCGATATGCCGTACACGCCTGTTGCCACCGCAGCATCGCCGCGGGACACCCGTAGTGCAGCGGAAGGGGACGCTGCCCACGCCCCCAAACTCACCCGATCGATCGGCGTGGTGGGCGGAACCCTGCTCACGCTCTCGTGCCTGACGCCGGCTTCCTCGCTCTTCGTGATCGTGCCGGACTCGTTCGCCACCCTGGGCACCGGCACCGCGCTCACCATCGCCATCGCGGGCCTGCTGTGTATCGGGGTGGCTTTCACCTACTCCGAACTCGGCACGCTGATCCCCAGCTCCGGCGGCGAGTACGCCATGGTCGGCACCCTGATGGGGCGCCTCGCCGGATGGCTGGTTTTCGTCCTCTCGCTGATCGTCGTCATGATCGTGCCGCCCATCATCGCGCTCGGCACCGCCGACTATCTGGCACCGATCATCCATCTCGATCCGCAGCTCACCGCCGCCGCCGTGATGCTGCTGGCCACCGCCATGGGCCTGCTCGACCTGCGTGCCAACGCCTGGATCACCGGCATCTTCCTGGTGCTCGAGGTGGTGGCCTGCGCGGTCGTCGCCTTCCTCGGCTTCACCCACACCCACCGCTCGGCCTCCGTGCTCGTCCACCCCGTCATCGACGCCGGGCACGGGCACACCACGGCCGTCACGGCCGGGCTGATCGTGACCGGACTCGCCACCGCGCTCTTCATCCTGCAGGGCTTCTCCACCGCGGTGTACCTCGCCGAGGAGATGGAGAACCCGCGCCGCAACGTCTCCCGCACCGTGCTGTGGACCCTCGGCATCGGCGCGGCCGTCGTCCTGATCCCGGTGGTCGCCATCACCCTCGGCGCGCCCGACCTGAAGACCCTCGGTGCCGGTGACGTCGCCGGGATGGTGCAGCAGTGGAGCAACTCCGGTGTCGGCACCTTCGTCAGCCTCTGCATCGCCCTGGCGATCATCAACGCCGCCATCGTGATGGTGATCCAGAACTCCCGCGTGGTCTTCTCCTCGGCCCGCGACGCCGCCTGGCCGACCCCCGTCAACCGCGTCTTCTCGCACGTCGGACGGCGCTTCGGCTCCCCGTGGGCGGCCACCCTCGCGGTCGGTGTCCCCGGTGCGGCGCTGTGCTTCGTCAACCTCGACACCCTCAGCGAGGTCACCGGCGTGGCGGTCGCCGCGATGTACGTCTTCGTGGCCCTGGGCGCCCTGGTCTCGCGCCGCGGCGAGCACAAGCACCGGATGGCCTGGCGGATGCCGCTGTGGCCGACGATCCCGGCGCTGCTGATCGTGGTGCTGGCCTGGGTGCTCTACCAGCAGAGCGTCAAGAGCCTCGTCATCACCGGCGCCGTCGTCGCCGTCGCCGCGCTGTACTGGGCCTGCTACCTCCGCCCCCGTCAGGAGACGCACTGGGTGATCTCGGTCCCCGAGGACGAGCAGGCGCCGGTCGAGGCGCAGCTCGCGGCCACCACGCCCGCGTAGGGCCGAGCCGCCGGCCGGTCGCGCGGCTTCCGGGTAGGGCCGAGCCACCGGCCGGTCGCGCGGCTTCCGGCTTCGTGTTCCGGCTTCCGGCTTCCTGCTTCGTGCCGCTCCTGTTTTTCCCCGCCGCCCACCCCCCTTCGGGGGGTGGGCGGGTGTAGTGATGCGGATCGGCGGTGGGCGTAGCGACGCGGTGCGGGGGGGGGGTGGGCGGGCATAGCGACGTGGTGCGGGGGCGGGCGCAGCGACGCGGTGCGGGGGCGGACATATTCCGTTGACCGAGGGACGTCCGCGGCAGGAAAGTGTCGCCCTGGTCGGGAACAACGGCACACGGGGGACGGTGAGCGGTGGCTGGCTCGGACATGGCCCATGACCTGCGAGTCAAGGAGACCTCGTGCCAACCGCCGCTGTGGACGGCGGACTTCCGGCTGTTCTTCGCGGCCCGCACCACCTCTCTGCTGGGCGACGCGATGCTCCCCGTCGCGATCACGGCAGCCGTGCTCCGGGCGGGATACGGGGCGAGCGGGGTGGGCTATGCGCTGGCCGCGCTCGTGGCCCTGTTCGCGGCATTGATCATCTTTGGTGGGGTGCTGTCCGACCGCCTCGGCGCCCGGCGGTTGATGGTCGTCTCGGACACGGTCCGGCTGTGCTTCCAAGCGGTGCTCGCGCTGCTGTTCCTGCTGGGTACGCCGCAGCTGTGGCAGATCCTGGTGCTGCTGGCCCTGGTCGGGGCGGGCAGCGCGCTCTTCCAGCCGGGAGTCGCCAGCATCACCCCGCGCATCGCCCAGGACGTACAGAAGGGCAACGCCACCCTCCGCATCGCGGAGTCCGTCACGGCCGTCATCGGCCCCTCGCTGGCCGGCCTGCTGCTGGTGGTCTCCTCACCGGCAGCGGTGGTCGCCCTCGACGCCTTGACCTACGGGGTCAGCGGCAGCTGCCTGCTCCTGCTCCGCTCGGTCCCGATGGGGCCGGCCGCGCGGGACGGCGCCCCGTCGTTCCGGGCCGATCTCGTCGAGGGATGGCGGGAGTTCCGGGCCAGAACGTGGCTGTGGAGTGTCATCGTCGTCTTCATGCTCTGGCAGCTGGCGGGCTCCGGCCCCGCCATGACCCTCGGCAACAGCACGCTGGTCACCGACTACGGAGCAACGACGTTCGGCCTGGTCATGTCGTCGCTCGGGGCGGGAAGCGTGGTGGGCGGAATCGTCGCGATCAGACTTCGCCCGCGGTATCCGCTCCGGGCCGGCGCCCTCTCCATGATCCTCTGGGCGCTCATGCCGTTGGGGGTCGCGCTCGGCCTGCCCGCGCCGCTCGTCGCCGGGTGCTACGGGGTGAGCGGCGTGGGCCAGGCGTTCTGGATCGTCATGTTCCACACGAGCGTGCAGACGCACATCCCGCAGGACGTCCTCGGGAGGGTGCACGCGTACGACGCGGCCGGCTCGCTGGTGATGAAGCCGGTCGGGCAGGCGATGGCGGGGCCGCTCGCGATCGTCGCGGGGACGGTGCCGCTGCTGTGCGTGTCCGCGTCCATGGCGCTCGTCGCCTGCACCCTGCTGCTGGCGATCCCAGCCGTGCGCGGACTGCGGCGCGTGGAGCACTGAGCCCCCCGTACGCGGCGGGCTCCGCGTTCCGTCAGTGGGTGCCCGGCCCCGTCAGCGGTCTCCGGACATCGCTCAGTGGTCCGCGGGCCGGGACAGCGCCAGGGCGTCCAGCAGGAGGCAAACGTGGTCGACGGCGTCGCGGCCGGCCGGGGACTCGGCTGCCGAGGTGTCGTCCAGCAGCGCGGCGGTCATCCGGAGCAGCTGCAGCAGCCGCTCGGTGGCGCCGTCGGACGGTTCTGCGTGTGCCAGGACGGACCGGAGCTGCTCGCCCGTGAGGGGCTGCCCGGTTTCGAGGAAGCGGAACAGCGCCACGGCGGCTCGCCGGTCGGCGTCGTTGGGCTTCCACAGTCCGAGCGCGTGGTGGTCGATGAGCGCGGCCGCCTCGGCACGGATCTCCTCTGGAACATGCATGCCCACGAACGTCTCATACCGCCGGACCGGCGTACACGACGACAAGATCGGCCCCCGCGTGGCTCCCCGGCCCGCTTCCGGGCCGCGCCGAGCCGCGCTGACCAGGCACGTTGCGCCGAAGCGTGGGTCGTGCGACGGCCGTTCCCCCACCCCGTACGGCTTCAAACCTGTGGGGAGAGTTACATGCACAGTCCAGAAACCGGGCGCGGCCGCGCCGCCCGGACCGCTCCGCTGACCGGCGCTTATGTCCCCTTCGTCAAGGACCTTCGCATATGTGCGGCAGTAAAACCTACCCGGGGGTCGTCCCGCCCTCTGGCGTCCGGCCCCGGATCACGGGACGATCCTCGAACAGCCCGTGAGGCCGTCCGGTGCGGCACGGGCTCCAGTGGAGGCTGCGCTCCGCAGCGCGCGGCTCGCCCACCGTATGCGGGAGGTGTAGAAAGAGGACATGGCCGGACGCTACGACCGCCCGCGTTCGGTTCTCAGGATGCGAACTGTCGCAGGTCAGGTCTTTCTCCTGCAGGTGGCGATCGTGGTGGTGCTGGTCGCCGCCGCCATGGCGGCGCTCGTGCTGCAGTCCCGGTCCGACTCGGAGCGCGAGGCCCGCCACCGCTCGCTCGCCGTCGCCCAGTCGTTCGCGAACGCTCCGGGCATGCAGGCGGCGCTGCAGAGTCCCGACCCGACCGCGGTACTGCAGCCGCGGGCGGAGGCCGCCCGTAAGAGCACCGGCGTCGACTTCATCGTCGTGATGAACACGCAGGGCATCCGCTACACGCATCCGATGAAGAACCGGATCGGCAAGAAGTTCGTCGGCACCCTGCAGCCGGCGCTGGCCGGCGGGGTGGTCACCGAGAAGATCGTCGGCACCATCGGGCCGCTCGTGCAGGCCGTGGTGCCGGTCTTCGGCAGCGACGGCAAGGTCATCGGCCTGGTCTCGGCCGGCATCACCATCAAGAAGGTCAGCGGCGTCGTCGACGACCAGTTCCCGCTGCTCTTCGGCGCCGCGGCCGGCGTCCTCGTGCTCGCCCTCGGTGGCACCGCCCTGGTCGGCCGGCGGCTGCGCCGGCAGACCCATGGCCTCGGCCCGGCCGAGATGACCCGGATGTACGAGCACCACGACGCGGTGCTGCACGCCGTCCGGGAAGGCGTGATCATCGTCGGCGGCGACGGCCGGGTGCTGCTCGCCAATGACGAGGCGCGCCGGCTGCTCGACCTCCCCGCGGACGTCGAGGGGCGCCAGGCCACCGAGCTCGGCCTCGACCCCGCCACCGCCCAGCTGCTCGCCTCCGGCCGTGCCGTCACCGATGAGGTCCACCCGGTCGGCGAACGGCTGCTGGCCGTCAACCAGCGCTCGACCGACGAGGCCGGCGGGCCGCCCGGCAGCGTGACGACCCTGCGCGACACCACCGAGCTGCGGGCGCTCACCGGCCGGGCCGACGTCGCCCGCGGGCGGCTGAAGCTGCTCTACGACGCCGGTACCGAGATCGGCACCACCCTCGACGTGGTCCGCACCTGCGAGGAACTGGCGGAGTTCGCCTCGTCCCGGTTCGCCGACATCGTCACCGTCGACCTGGTGGAGGACGTACTGACCGGCGAGGAACCGTCGCAGGCCACCGGCACGGACATCACGATGCGGCGTACCGCGGTGTCCGGCGCGCCGCCCGACACCGGGCTCTACGCGGTCGGTGAGCTGATCCGTTTCGATCCGTCGACCTCGCTCGGTGCCGGGCTCACCAGCGGCGAGCCGGTGCTGGAACCGGAGCTGTCCGCGTTCCGGGGCTGGCACCTGCAGCATCCCCAGCGCGCCAGGAAGATCGTCTCGCGCGGGATCCACTCCATGATCGCCGTACCGCTGCGGGCCCGCGGCGCCGTCCTGGGCGTGGCCCTCTTCTGGCGTTCGCAGAACCCCCAGCCGTTCGAGGAGGAGGACCTCTCCCTCGCCGAGGAGCTGGTCGCCCGCGCCGCGGTGAGCCTCGACAACGCCCGCCGCTACACGCGCGAGCACAACATGGCGGTCACCCTGCAGCGCAGCCTGCTGCCGCGCGGTCTGCCGGAGCAGAACGCCGTCGAGGCCGCCTACCGCTACCTGCCGGCGCAGGCCGGGCGCGGCGGGCTCGGCGGCGTCGGCGGCGACTGGTTCGACATCATCCCGCTGCCCGGCGCGCGGGTGGCGCTGGTCGTCGGTGACGTCGTGGGGCACGGCCTGCACGCCGCCGCCACCATGGGCCGGCTGCGCACCGCCGTGCACAACTTCGCCAACCTGGACCTGCCGCCCGACGAGATCCTCTGGCACCTCGACGAACTCGTCACCCGCATCGACCAGGACGAGGGGGCGGAGGGGGCGGAGGCCCCGGTCACCGGCGCGACCTGCCTCTACGCCATCTACGACCCGGCGACCGGTATCTGCACCATGGCGCGCGCCGGGCACGTCCAGCCGCTGGTCGTGCGGCCGGACGGCATCGCCGAGCTCGCGGACGTGCCGGGCGGGCCGCCGCTCGGACTCGGCGGGCTGCCGTTCGAGACGTGGCAGCAGCCGCTGCCCGAGGACAGCCGGCTGGTCCTCTTCACCGACGGGCTCGTCGAGGACCGCGACCGGGACATCGACGAGGGCCTGTCGCTGTTGACCCGCACGCTTACCGGCCACGCCGAGCGGGCCCCGGAGGAGATCTGCGAGGCCGCGCTCGGCGCGCTGCTGCCGGAGCGCCCCAGCGACGACATCGCGCTGCTGGTCGCCCGTACGAGGGTGCTGGACGCCGCGCACGTCGCCGACTGGGACGTGCCGCCGGACCCCTCCGCGGTGGCCCAGGTCCGGGCCGCCGCGGTCCGCAAGCTGATCGAGTGGGGCCTGGCGGACGAGGCGTTCACCACCGAGCTGATCCTCAGCGAGCTGGTCACCAACTCCATCCGCTACGCCTCCGGGCCGATCCGGGTGCGGCTGATCCGGGACACCGCGCTGATCTGCGAGGTGTCCGACCGCAGCAGCACCTCGCCGCATCTGCGGCAGGCCGCCACCACGGACGAGGGCGGCCGCGGCCTCTTCCTGATCGCGCAGCTCGCCGAGCGCTGGGGCACCCGGTACACCTCCGGCGGCAAGGTCATCTGGACCGAGCAGACGCTGCCCGACCGTGATGTGGTCGCGGGAGAGGCCGACGGCGAGGATCCTTGAGGGTGACGGCACGGCGCGGACCGAAGGAGGCCGTGATGGACTACCCGCTGCTCAACGCGTTCTGGACGATGTGCCTGATCTTCCTCTGGGTGATGTGGTTCTTCCTGCTGTTCAGGATCATCGGGGACATCTTCCGCAGCTCGGACCTCAACAACTGGGCCAAGACGGGGTGGCTGGTCCTGGTGCTCGTGCTGCCGTTCCTCGGCGTCTTCATCTACGTGCTCGCGCGGGGCCGCAGCATGACGGAACGCGAGGTCGCCCGGGCCGAGCAGCAGCAGAAGCAACTGCGGAGCTACATCCGGGAGACCGCCGGAACGGCTGACGAGTCGGCCCGGCACGCGGACGCGCTGGCCAAGCTTGCCGATCTGAAGGCGCACGGGGACATCACCGAGGAGGAGTTCCAGAAGGCCAAGGCCAAGGTGCTCACCTGACGGCTCACCGCCGGACCCGCCGGACCGGGTCTCCCCTCGGGGGAGCCGTCGGCTGTTAATCTCAAGTTGCGTGAATCGCGCAACTTGAGAGGTGGAAGCCGTGACCAATGGGGAGCGTTCGGCCACCCGGCGCCGGCGTGAGCGGATGGTGGAGCTGCTCGGCGCGGGCGACATCAGCGTGCACGACCTGGCGGCCGAGTTCGACGTCTCGCTGTCCACCGTGCGCCGCGACCTGGCGACGCTGGCCGCGGACGGGCGGATCACCCGGACGTACGGCGGCGCGGTCGACCACCGCGCGGTGGAGCGCTCCTGGCACGACAAGGAGCGCGCGCAGCGCACCGCGAAGGACGCCATCGCCCGCGCCGCCGCCGCGCTGGTCCGCAGCGGCGACGTGGTCCTGCTGGACGCGGGCACCACGGTCGCCCGGCTGGCGCACGAGCTGCGCGACCGCACCGACATCACCGTCGTCACCAACGGGCTCTCCACGCTGGTCGAGCTGGCCGACGCGCGGGTGGAGGTCGTGGTGCTGGGCGGCCGGCTGCGGCGCCCGAACGAATCGCTGCTGGGCATCCGCACCGAACAGGCGCTGCGCCGGCTCACCCCGGACCTCGCCTTCCTCGGGGTCGACGGGCTCGACCCCCGCAGGGGGATCAACTGCCCGGACGCCGACCAGGCTGCCCTGAAGGAGACGATGGCCGATTGTGCCCGGGCGGCCTGGGTGCTCGCCGACCACTCCAAGCTCGGCGGGGAGGGGGGCTTTCCCCACTGGGCGGCGATGCCGGCCGGCACGGGCCTGATCTCCGGCGGCGGCGACCGGCTGCTGGACGCGTTCGCGGACGCGGGCTGGTCGGTCCGCGCCGCCGGGGGCGGGCCCCGCACCCCCCTTGACAGCCCGCTCGACGAGTAGCCAGTCTGTGGCCACGAGTTGCGTGGATCGCGCAATCAAAAATGCGCGGTTCGCTCATCAGTGGTATCGGGGCCGGTGACGGCACCGAGCCGACGGGAGGAGACCTCGTGGCCCAGGTGCTCGTCATCGGAGACGACCTCACCGGCGCCAACGCGACCGGCGCGCTCTACGCGCGGCTCGGTCTGCGGGCCGTCACCGTCAGCGCACTTCCCCATGTCGAGCGCTATGCGGACCGGGTGGACGTGCTCGTCGTCAACACCGCCTCCCGCCACTGGACTTCCGCCCGCGCCTACGCCGCCGTCCGTGCCGTCGCCGAAACGGCGGGCGGGGCACCCCTGATCGTCAAACGCGTCGACACCACCCTGCGCGGCAACCCCGGCAGCGAACTCGACGCGGTGCTCGACCTCGCAGCCGCCCGCGACCCCTCGGCCCGGATCCGGACACTGGCCGTGCCCGCCTTCCCCGACGCCGGCCGCAGCACGGTCGGCGGCCTGCACCTCGTCGACGGCGTACCGCTGACCCGTACGGCCGTCGCCCGCGACCCCTTCGACCCCGTACGGCACTCACGGGTGGCCACCGTGCTCGGCGCGCAGACCCGGCGGACCACGGGCGAGCTGACGCTGGACGTCGTCGAGCGCGGCCCGGCCGCGGTGGCCGCCGCCCTGCGCGCGAACCCGGCCGAGATCGTGGTCTGCGACGCCACCGAGAACGCCCATCTGCGCACGCTCGCGGTGGCCGCCGCCCGCCTCACGGCCGAGGACGCCGTCCGCTGGGTCGCCCTGGACTCCGGCCCGTTCGGCGCCGCACTCGCCGCCGAGCTGGGACTGCGGCCCCGAGGCGGCGCTCCCGCCCGGATCCTGGCCGTCGTCGGCAGCGTCACCGACCGCACCCGCACCCAGCTCGCCCGTACGGAAACCGCGCTCGGGGCCCGGTGGGCCGACCTCGACCCCGCCGCCCCGGACGCCGACCGGGTGCTCGCGGCGCTGCGACAGGCGGCGGGGGAGGGGGCCACGGTCCTGGGCGTCCGGGTGGCCCCGCCGACCCCGACGGCATCCGGCGAACCGCTCCCCGCGCCCGATCCCGACACTGCCGCGCGCCTGCTGCGCTGCCTTGCCGAGGTGACCCACCGCGCGGTCGCCGAGCTGAGCCCCGGCGGGCTGTACGCGTCGGGCGGCGATGTCGCCGCGACCGTCACCTCGGCACTGGGCGCCGACGGCTTCGCCATCGAGGCCGAGGTACTGCCGCTCGCCATCGCCGGCCACCTGGTGGGCGGCCCGCACGACGGACTGCCGTTCGCCACCAAGGGCGGCCTGATCGGCGGGCCCGACGCCGCCCGCGACTGCCTGGAGCACCTGCGCGCGGCCTGCACCCGGCACACCCTCCGCACCGCTGTGAGCAGCCGGTGAACCGCCCCGGCGCCGCGCCGCACACCGTACGCACGCCCCCGGAACCCGCACCCCGTACGTGCGGGCCCGTCCTCCCGTCCCCGAGCGCACCGTAGCCACCGCACCCCGAAAGGCGACGCCATGACTGCCCCTCAGCCGGCTCCCGACCGCCCGTTGCCGGTCCTCGCCGTGACCCTCGGCGACCCCGTCGGCATCGGCCCCGAGATCACCGCCCGCACGCTCGCCGACCCGGCGAGCACCGCCCTCGGCCGCGGACTCGCCGTCGGAGACGCCGCCGTACTGCGCCGTGCCGTCGACGTCTGCGGGCTCGACGTCGAGGTCCGCGCGGTCGGCACGCCCGGTGAGGCGCGGTTCGAGCCCGGCACCATCGATGTGCTCGACCTCGGTGTCGCCCCCGCCGACCTCCCCTGGGGCACCGTCGACGCGGTCGCCGGCCGCTCCGCGGTGGCCGCGATCGAGGCCGCCACCCGCGCCGCGCTGGCCGGCGAGGTCGACGGCGTCGTCACTTCACCGATCAACAAGGAGGCCATCTGGGCGGCCGGTTCGCAGCACCTCGGCCACACCGAGATGCTCGGCGAACTGACCGGCGCCGCCCACTTCGACACCATGTTCGTGGTCCGCGGCCTGAAGATCTTCTTCACCACCCGCCACCTCGCCCTGCGCAAGGCCCTCGACCAGATCACCGAGGAGCGGGTCGCGGCGAGCATCCGGCACGCCGTCACCGCCCTGCGCGTCTTCGGCCACGACGCGCCCCGCCTCGCGGTCGCCGCGATCAACCCGCACGGCGGCGAGGGCGGCCACTTCGGCGACGAGGAGATCACCGTCCTGCGGCCCGCCGTGGAGAAGGCGGCCGCGGAGGGGCTGGGCGTCGTGGGCCCCGTCCCCGCCGACTCGGTCTTCCACCAGGGCCTCGAAGGCCGCTTCGACGGAGTGCTGTCCCACTTCCACGACCAGGGCCACATCCCCGCCAAGACCGTCGACTTCGACGGCACCGTCTCGGTCACCGTGGGCCTGCCGATCCTGCGCACCTCCGTCGACCACGGCACCGCGTTCGACATCGCGGGCAGCGGCCGCGCCTCGCACGGCACCATGGCCGCCGCCTTCCGCGCCGCCGCCGGCTTCAGCCGCTTCACCGACCGGATCCGGGCCGCCTACGGAACGGCGGCCACCCGATGACGGAGGCTCTCCCGCACCCCGTCCCCGCCAAGCGCTGGGCGTACGTCATCCCCGTCGCCGCCATCATGTACATGCTGGCGTACCTCGACCGGAACAACGTCTCCGTCATCCTCCCCTACATGCACGGCGATCTGGCGCTGTCCAACGCCGACAAGGGGCTGGTCGGCGGCGTCTTCTTCGTCGGCTACGTCTTCCTGCAGATCCCGGCTGCGATCCTCGCCCAGCGCTGGAGCGCCCGGAAGACCGTGCTGATCCTCATGCTCGCGTGGGGGCTGGCGGCCTCGCTGTCCGGACTCGTGCAGACCAAGTCGCAGTTCTACGTGGCCCGCTTCGTCCTGGGGCTCTTCGAGGGCGGCGTCTGGCCCGCCGTGCTCATCCTGCTCGCCTCGTGGTTCCCGCTGCGCGAGCGCGCCCGCGCCAATGCCCTGTGGATGGCCTGCCTGCCGCTGTCCTCCGTGCTGATGGCACCGCTGTCCGGCTGGATGCTCGACCACGCGAGCTGGCGCTGGGTCCTGGTGTTCCAGGGCCTGCCGCCCCTGCTGTGGGCGGTGGTCTGGTGGTTCGCGGTGGCCGACCGGCCGGCGCAGGCCCGTTGGATCTCCCGCGCCGAGGCCGGCCACCTGGAGCGCGCCCTCGCGGCCGACGAGGCCGCCAAGCCGCGGACCGGCAGCGGCTCCTACCTGGACGCGGTCAAGCAGCGGCCGGTCCTGGTCCTGATCGGTGTCTACTTCTTCTGGATCACCGGTTTCTACGGCTTCAACCTGTGGCTGCCGTCGGTCGTCAAGGAGCTGACCCACGACGGTTCCGCCACGGAGGTGGGGCTGCTCACCGCCCTCCCCTTCACGGTGGCGCTGATCGTCATGATCGCCAACGCCGTCTGGTCCGACCGGACCGGCAGACGACGGCAGGCGGTGGCCGTGCCGCTCGTCGTGGGCATCGCCGCCCTGCTGCTGGGCCAGGCCGTGGACGGCGCGCTGCCCCGGATGCTGCTGCTGTGCCTGACGGCCGCCGCGCTCTACGCGCCCTACGGGCCCTTCTGGGCGATCCCCGGCGAACTGCTCCGCTTCGAGGTGGTGGCCGTCGCCATGGGCCTGATCAACGCCCTCGGCAATCTCGGCGGCTTCGCCGGGCCCTATCTGGTCGGCTGGCTGACCGACGCCACCGGCTCCAGCGTGACCGGCTTCGCCGTGCTGTCCGGCTTCCTCGCCGTGGCCGTCGTCCTGGTGGCCCTCGGCCTGCGCCCGGCGGCCGGTCCGGTACGCCGGCCGGCCGGGCTGACGGCCGAGGAAGGGGCCTGACGGGGGCGTCTGTTCACGCGCCGTCAGCCGGCGGTCCGGTCCCGTCGGCTCCCGCTCGTCAGCCGGCGGCCCGGCCCGTCAGGGGCGGCGCCCCCATGCCGAGATCATCGGCGCGGTGGCCAGATCGAGCGTCCCACTGGCGACGTTCGCCAGATGGCGCTCGATCTCCTCGTCCGTGGCGAGCCCGGCCGCCACCAGCCGGCCACGGATCTGCCGGACGGTGGCCGATTCGAGGACGGCGCAGGCCGGCGAGGTGAGCGGGAAGTACGCATCGGCCCGGACGTCCGCCAGACCTGCCTCGCGCAGCAGCCGGGGCAGCGTCCGCCCGTACGTGAGGTCCGCGCCGCGCTCGGCCATCAGCTGCCGGAAGCCGGACCGCAGCCGGTTGGCGAGCCGTTGCGCGGGGCCCGACTCATCCGGGCACAGCAGCGGCTGCAGACCGGGGTCGGCGTCCTCCAGCAGCAGCCGGCCGCCGGGGCGCAGCGCCCGCACCATGCGGCGCAGCGCCTCGGCCCGGTCGCTGACGTGGACCAGGACCAGCCGGGCGTGCACGAGGTCGAAACCACCGGGCGGCGGGGGATCGGCGGCCACGTCGTGCTGCCGGACCTCGATGACGTCGCCGGCGAGCCCCCGGGTCCACGACACGTCGATGTCCGTGGCCACCACCGTCCCTGACGGACCGACCCGCTCGGCGAGCCCGGTGGGTACGGACGGGCCGCCGGCGCCGACCTCCCAGCACCGCATCCCCGGGCCGATGCCCAGCGCGTCGACGTGCCGGAAGGTCACCGGGTCGAACAGCTCGGCCAGGGCGTCGAACCGCTCACCCGCCTCCGTCTGCCGGTTGTCGAGGAGGTAGCCGTCCCTGCCCCGGTCCTCGTCCCCGCCGCTGTCGTCCGTGTTGTCCGCTGCCATGCGAGGAGCATCTCAGAGCGGCCGGGCCGGAGGGCGTGCGGCCCCTCGTCCCGGACGACCACACCGATGGCGAACAGGCCACCCCCCACTACGTGTTGGGCCCCTGACCGCCCTGATTCCGGCACCTGCGCCGAGCCCCCGGGCCCGCTCGCGGGGCGCCTGACCGGCCGGGGTCCGGAGGACGAACCGACGGTGCGTTACTCCGAGTCGCGCAATTAATGATGAGTCAGGTTTTAGACGATTCTGTGAAGGTGATCCCTGAAAAGGTCGATATACCCCTTTGAGTCTCCTGAGGAGCAAACATGCGCATCCGCGCCGCGATCGCCGCCAGCGCCCTGGCCACCACCATCGTCATGGGCGGTGCGAGCGCCGCCCTGGCTCACGGCAAGGACCGCCACCACGGCCACCACAAGCACTACAACCACCACCGCGGCCACGGCCACGGCCACTACGGCGCGTGCTGGCTGTCCGCGGGCGTCTACGAGCACGTCGGCCCGGCCTTCAGCGAGGGCTGCGAGCGCGGCGGCATGGGTTGGGGCGACCGCGACTACAAGTAAGTCGCGCAGCCATCCCGCCGGTGCCGGCCGGGCGACCACGGGTCGCCGGCCGGCACCGGCAGTTGTGTGCGGGGGTCAGTGCGGATCTTTCCGGTCCGTGGCGTGTCCCGGCTTCCTCGGCGCGACCTCCGGCAGTGCGGACAGTTCCTGCAGAGACCGGAGGAAAGCGGCCCGGTCCGCGGCCGGGAGCCGGGCGAGCAGCCGTTCCTCGCCCTGTTGGATCGCCGACTGCACGGCGTCCCGCAGTCGCCGGCCCTCGGTGGTGAGCGACAGCAGCCGGGCCCGGCGGTCCTCGGGATCGGGCTGACGGTGGATCAGTCCCCGTGCCTCCAGGTCGTCGAGGACGGCGATGATGCGGGTCTTGTCCGCGCGGATGGCTCCGGCCAGCGCGGCCTGCGTGCGGATCGGGGTCTCCTCCAGGTGCAGCAGCACCGTGTACGCCCACATCGTCAGCCCGTGGGCGTCGAGGACCGGCTGCTCGGCGGCCGTCAGCGCGCGACCCAGCGGCACGATCATCGCCGCCAGGTCGGGGCGGGCCGGCCGCCCTTCGGGGGTGGCGCCGGTATGGGCTGCGTTCTCGGCCATGGCCAAGAAAATACCCGTTGACAGTTGATGTGCTGGAGCAGATCGTAAGCACATGCATATGAATTCTGACGCGCAGTCGGCTCCACACACCGCTCCGGACGCGGGCGCCGCCGACGCCACCGTGCCGTCCGCCACCGCACCCCGCCCGGACCTCGCACACCTCCTCGCGCTGCACGCCGGCGCGGTCCGGGACAGCGTCACCCTCGTCCGCCGGGTGACCCCCGACGATCTGCCCCGGCCGACGCCCTGCTCGGCGTGGACGCTGGCCGATCTGCTCGCCCACATGACGGCTCAGCACCACGGGTTCGCGGCGGCGGCGCGCGGCGACGGCCGGGACCCGGCCCACTGGACGGTCCACCCCCTCGGCACCGACCCCGTCACGCGGTACGCCGCGGCGGCCGACGAGGTCCTCGCGGCCTTCGCCGCCGTCGGCACCCCCGACCAGCCGTTCGCCCTCCCCGAGTTCACCACCGCGCGGACCTTCCCCGCCCACCGGGCGATCGGCTTCCACCTCATCGACTACGTGGTGCACACCTGGGACGTCGCCCGGGCCCTGGGGCTCGATCACATACCCGGCGCGGCACTTCTGGACGCCGCCCTCCCCCTCGCGTACGCCGTCCCGGACGACGATTCCCGCCGCGCCCCGGGCAGCGCCTTCCGGCCCGCCCTGACTCCCGCCGCCCACGCGGGGCCGCTGGAACAGATCCTGACCGCCCTCGGGCGCTCGCCGGACTGGCCCACGCCCCTGCCGTGACGGATCCTGTTGTCGTCCTGGCCGTCTTCCGGCGGCCGCGGCCCGGCAGGACAATGCCGCACGGCGCCCCGGAGCGGGCGCCGGCGAGGAAGGACCTCATGCGATGAGCGGGACCACGGGCGGCGCCGCCGTCGGCGGGCGGTTCGCCGTGCCCGTCGTCGACATCTCCGGCTGGAGCGGCGGCAGCGCGGCCGGACGCGCGCTGATCGCGGCAGACGTCGACCGGGCGGCGAGCACCGTCGGCTTCCTGCAGGTCCGCGGGCACGGGATCCCCGACGGCGTGGTGCGGGACTTCGCGGCCGCACTGGACGCGTTCTTCGCGCTCCCCCTGGAGGAGAAGAGGCAGCTGCGCCCGCCGTCCCCCGACGTCAACCGCGGATACACCCCGCCGCGCACCGAAAAACTCAGCCTGAGCCTGGGCGTGGCGACGCCCGCCGAGGATCTCTTCGAAGCCTTCAACGTCGGCTCCGAGGCGGCCTCCTTCCCCGGCCTGCGACTGCCCGAGGCGCACTACCCCGCCAACATCTGGCCGCCGGTGCCGGGATTCCGGCGGGCGGTGGAGGAGTGGTGCGGCCGGGCCGGCGCTCTCGCCCGACGGCTGACCGGGATCTTCGCCTGTGCGCTGGGGCTGGCGGAGGGCTACTTCGCCCCGTTCACCGATCACTCCCTCGACGTCCTGCGGATGAACCACTACCCGCGTCCGGAAGGGGACCTCGTCCCGGACCGCGGCCGGCTGGGCATGGGCGCGCACACCGACTACGGCATCGTGACCGTGCTGTGGGCCGACCGCGTGGCGGGGCTGCAGATCCTCGACGACCGCGGCGGCTGGCACGACGTGGCGCCGGAACCCGGCTGTCTGCTGGTCAACCTCGGCGACCTGCTGGCCCGCTGGACCAACGACCGCTGGCGGTCGACCCTGCACCGGGTGCTGCCGCCGACCGACGACGCGGGGCGGCTCGTCCGGCGCCGCTCCGCCGCGTACTTCCACGACGGCAACTGGGACGCCGAGATCACCGCGCTGCCCGGCTGCGTACCGGTGGGCAGCGAGCCGCGGTACCCGCCCACCACGGTCGGCCGGCACCTCGCGGAAAAGCTGGCCGGGTCGCGCGCCGGGCGGCTCAACGAGAACGCCCCCCGGGAGGCCGCCCGGCTGCGGAAGGCCGACAACGGCTGAGCACCGCTCAGTCGTTGAGGAACGCCAGCAGATCGGCGTGGAAGTCGTCCTTGTACGGGGCGACCGCGAACAGGCCGTGCGGCGCGCCCGGATAGACCCGCAGCGTGGAGTCCCGCACCAGCTTCGCGGACTTCTGGCCGGCGGCGACCAACGGCACGATCTGGTCGTCGTCGCCGTGGATGATCAGGGTCGGGACGTCGAACCGCTTGAGGTCCTCGGTGAAGTCGGTCTCGGAGAACTGCTTGACGCAGTCGATCGCGGCCTTGAGCCCGACCTGCATGCTCCAGAACCAGAACGCGTCACAGATCCCCTGCGAGACGGTGGAGCCGGCCCGGTTGGCACCGTAGAAGCTCTCACTGAGGTCCTGGTAGAACTGCGAGCGGTCGGCGGCGACGCCGGCGCGGATGCCGTCGAACACCTCGATCGGCAGCCCCTCCGGGTTGGCGTCCGTCTTGAGCATCAGCGGCGGGACGGCCCCGAGGAGGACGGCCTTGGCCACCCGGCCCGTACCGTGGCGGCCGATGTAGCGGGTCACCTCACCCCCGCCCGTGGAGTGCCCGACCAGGACCGCGTCCCGCAGGTCCAGGGACTCCATCAGCTGCGCGAGATCGTCCGCGTAGGTGTCCATGTCGTTGCCCTGCCAGGGCTGGGCGGAACGTCCGTGGCCGCGGCGGTCGTGGGCGACGGCGCGGAACCCGGCGGCGGCGACCAGCTGCATCTGGTCGTCCCAGGCATCCGCGTTGAGCGGCCAGCCGTGGCTGAAAACGACGGGCCGGCCGGTGCCCCAGTCCTTGTAGAAGATCTCCGTGCCGTCGGTGGTGGTGAAGGTGGCCATGGGGCGTTGCGGTCCTTTCGTCAGCAGGGGTCCGAGGGCGGGGCGGGGCCCCGCCGTCTGCGGGCGCCGGCGACCAGGGCCGCGCCCGCGAGCACCGTCAGTCCCGCGAGGGTGCCGACGCCCATGAACACCAGGGGCTTGGCCACCGCAGCCTGGGCGGGCCTCGCGGCCGGCGCGGCGACGGCGGGTACGGCGGTGGTGCACCACGCCGTGAGGAGCGCCGCCACGAGCACGCACCCGCGGCCGAGGCGGCTCGGCCGGGCCGGCGAAGCGGAGGTGGCCATGCGCATCTCACCCTTTCCGTTCGGAAGGACAGGAGGAAGCCGGCCGCACGCGGGGGCCGGTGCGGCGTCGTGTGCGGGGCGGCCGGATCGGACACCCGCCGGCTCCAGCGTTTCCGTCCTCCGCCGAAGGGGCGTGCCGGGGAGGGCAGGCGGGTGAACGGGGCCCACCGACCGGGTGACACGGGCGGTCAGGGCACATGTCCGCGACCGCGCCGGGCGGGCCGGGAGCGCGGCGATGCGCCCCCGGCGCCCCCGGCACACCGGTCGTGCACCCTGGGCAGGTCGTGCGCCGGTGCCTAGCGTCGCGCGGTGTGACCACCACCCCTGAGGCTCCTGACATCCTGTCACCCGAGTTCGCGGCGGACCCCTACCCCGCGTACCGCATCCTGCGCGAGCACTACCCGCTGCTCCACCACAAGGGCACCGACAGCTATCTGCTCTCCCGGTACGAGGACGTGGCACGGGCCTTCCGCGACCCGGTGTTCACCACCGACAACTACACCTGGCAGATGGAACCGGCGCACGGCGGCCGTACCCTGCCGCAGATGAGCGGCCGCGAACACGCCGTACGCCGCGCCCTGGTGGCCCCCGCTTTCCGCGGCCGGGAGCTGCGCGAGACGTTCCTGCCGGTCATCGAGCGCAACGCCCGCGAGCTGATCGACGCCTTCCGGGACGCCGAGGAGGCCGACCTGGTCGCGCGGTTCGCGACCCGCTTCCCGATCAACGTGATCGTCGACATGCTGGGCCTGGACCGGGCCGACCACGATCGCTTCCACGGCTGGTACGGCGCGGTCGTCGCCTTCCTGTCGAACCTCGCGCAGGACCCCGCGGTCGCGGCGGCGGGCCGGCGCGCGGGCGAGGAACTCGCCGCGTATCTGCGCCCGGTCCTCCGCGAACGGCGCGCGGCGCCCGGCGACGATCTGCTCTCCAGGCTGTGTGCCGCGGAGGTCGACGGGGTCCGGATGAACGATCAGGACATCACGGCGTTCGTCAGCCTGCTGCTCTCCGCGGGCGGCGAGACCACGGACAAGGCCCTCGCCCTGATCTTCCGCAACCTGCTGGCCCACCCCGACCAGCTCGCCGCGGTGCGCGCCGACCGGTCGCTGATCCCCGCGGCGTTCGCCGAGACGCTGCGGTACACCCCGCCGGTCCAGATGATCATGCGTCAGCCCGCGGCGGACGTCACGCTCAGCGGCGGCACCGTCCCCGCGGGTGCCACGGTCATCTGCCTGATAGGTGCCGCCAACCGCGACCCGGGCCACTACACCCGGCCCGACAGCTTCGACATCTTCCGCACCGACCTCAACCCGGCGAGCGCCTGCTCCGCCGCGGCCGAGCATGTCGCCTTCGGCCTCGGCCGGCACTTCTGCGTGGGCGCGCTGCTGGCCCGGACCGAGGTGGAGACCGGCGTCGGCCAACTCCTGGACGCCTTCCCGGTCATGGCGTTCGCGGACGGTACGGCGCCGGACGATGCCGGGGTCTTCACCCGCGGTCCGCGACACCTGCGGCTGCGCCTCGGACGCGACGCGCAGCGGGCGGGGGCCGCGGGGGCGGCCTGAGCCCACGAGCACGCCCGTACCACCGACGCCGAGACCGATACCGAGACCGATACCGTCACCGATACCGTCACCGATACCGATACCGACGCGGTGGCCGGGCCGTCAGTCGTCGTCCGTCGGCGGCCGGCGCAGTACGTACAGGCCGACGGCGACGGCCACGGCGATCACGCAGGCGGCGAAGGTCAGGCCGGCGCCGCGCAGGCCGAGTTCCTGGGTGAGCGCCCCGACGCCGACGACCGGCAGCGAGATGCCGAGGTAGGCGACGAGGAAGAAGGCGGAGATGGTGCCGCCGCGGTGCTCGGGCGGGGCGGCGCGGCCCACGGCGGTCAGACCGGCGCGAAAGGCCAGCCCCTGGCCGATGCCGCCGCAGACCGCGCCGGTGACCAGTACGGGCAGCGACGTCACGGCCAGCGACGTGGCCACCAGCACCAGTCCGGCGACCAGCACCAGGCAGCCGGCCGGCAGCGCTTTGCGTACGCCGATCCGGCCGGACAGCGACTGCCCGACGGCCGAGCCCAGGAACACCGTGAAGACGACCGCGCCGGCGACCGCCAGGTTGTGCACGCCCAGGGTCTGGCCGACGAAGCTCGGTGCGATGGCGGTGAACAGGCCCAGCAGCGCGAAGCCGGCGAACGCGGCGATGGCACAGGGGGCGAAGACGCCCCGCACCTCGTGCGGCAGGTGCAGACGTTGCGGCCGGAGCGAGCGGGGGCGGTGCGAAGGGCGGACGGTCTCCGGCAGCAGCCAGGTCGCCCCGGCCGCCAGCGCCACCAGTCCCAGGTGCACCAGGAACGGCAGCTTCAGCGGCCACGGGGCGTACTGCGCCAGCAAGCCCGACAGCAGCGGACCGCAGCCGAGGCCGCCCATGTTCGCGGCGGTCGCGGCGAACCCGGCGTGCGCTTCCTGGCCCGGCTTCGCCAGCTCCAGCACGGCCGCGGTGGCGGCGCCGCTGAACAGCCCGGCCGCGAAGCCGGACAGCACCCGCCCGAGCAGCAGCATCGGCAGCCCGCCCTCGAAGAGGAAGCACAGCGCGCTCGCCGCGGACAGCCCCAGGGCGCAGAACAGCACCGGGCGCCGGCCCACCGCGTCGGAGAGGTTGCCCGCGAGGAGCAGCACGGTGATCACGCCGAGCGCGTAGACCGCGAAGACCACGGTCACCATCAGTTCGGAGAACCCGAGCTGCTCGCGGTAGAGCCCGTAGAGCGGCGTGGGCAGCGTCGTACCGGCCATGCCGATGGCGAACACGCCCGCCGCCAGGGGGTAGCCGGGACGCCGTCCGCCGTTGCCCGCGCCGGTCGGGGCGGGATATCCGTCGTCGCGATCGGTGATCATGGCGTCAAACGTAGGCGGGGGCGGCCGTGCCGTCGAGGCCCGCCGGTGCGACCGGCGGGGCGGGAACGCGCGGTGCCCCCGCCCGGAGGCGGGGGCACCACTGAGGCCGGGGTCTGCTCAGTGCTTGGCCGACGGCTTGTTGGCCGCCGTCACGTTCACTGCGGCCCAGGACTTGTCGACCGCCTTGTACTCGGCGCTCCCGGCGCCGTACAGGTCCTTCGCCGCACGCAGCGTCGCGCTCCGGGCGTCGTGGAAGTCGGTCGTGGAGACCATGTACCGGGTGAGTGCCTGGTAGAAGATCGCGGTCGCCTTGCTCCGGCCGATGCCGGTGAGCTTCGAACCGTCGAAGGTGGGGGAGTCGTAGGCGACGCCGCCGATCGTCTTCTTCCCGCTGCCCTCGGCGAGCAGGTAGAAGGCGTGCGAGGAGACGCCGGAGCCGGCGTGCACCTCGGTGTCGTAGGACGCCTTCGACCAGTAGTCGACGGTGCCCTCCAGCTTGTCGAGGGACGGCTTGTCCAGCCGGCGCAGGAACTTCTGCGCCAGGCCGAGCTTCTCGCCCATCAGGTAATTCGGCGGGTTCTTCGGGTTGTTGGTGGAGAACTCCACCGCGCTGCCGAAGATGTCCGCCAGCGACTCGTTGAGGGAGCCGGGCTCACCGAACTGGTTGCCCTCCTCGTCGACGCGGGTGGGCTGGAGGTTGGCGGTCGCGTCGACGACGCCGTGGGTCAGCTCGTGGCCGGTGACGTCCAGGACGACCAGCGGCTTGGCGAAGGTCTGGCCGTCACCGTCGCCGTAGAGCATGCAGCCGCACTCCGAGGACCAGAAGGCGTTGCCTATCTTCTTGCCGAAGTGCACCAGGGCGTGCGCCCCGCGGCCGTCGTTCTTGATGCCCTTGCGGCCGAAGGTCTTCTTGTAGAAGTCCAGGGTGCTGGTTATGCCGTACTGGGCGTCGACCGCGGCGGTGGTCCGGCTGCTGGTGGTGCCGTTGCCCCAGCTGTTGGTGGTGCTGGTGAACGCCTTGCCGCTGGTGAACTTCTCCAGCTCCTTGTCGCCGGCGTCCCGGGTCTCGGTGTTGCCGCGCGTGGGGTCCTTGAGGGTGTAGGACTTCGCCGCGGTCCGGGTGGTGGTCAGCGGCACGCTGCCGACGAAGAAGGACGCGCCGGAGCCCTTGGCCGCGGCCGGGTAGCCGGAGGTCGTCGCGGCCTTGCCGGTGGCGGGCGGCTCGGGGGCGAGCAGCCGGGTGGCGGGGTTGAGTCGTTCGCCGAGCTTGCGCAGCTTCTTCTGGAGAGCCGGCGAGAGGAACGAGTCGTTGGCCGGGGCGTTGCTGAGCACCGCACCGGTGAACGCGTCGAGGACGACGGTACGGACACCGCCGGCCTCGTCGGTACGGCTGTCGCTGACCTGCACCTGGTAGGCCAGCGTGGTCCGGTCGTCCCGGACGTCCACGACCAGTTCGGCCTCGCCGGCCTGGCCCTCGGCCACCGCGGCGGCCTTGGAACGGGCCTGGCCAGCCGACAGCTTGGGGTCGGTGGCGGTCATGTCGAGCTGGTGGCGGTAGGCGCGGGTCACGCCCTCGTAGGCGGACTTGGCGGTCAGGTGGACGACGAGGTCGCCGCCGAGCACCGGCAGCCCGCGGTGCGTACGGACGAAACGGACGTGCTTGCGGCCGTCCGGGTCCACCATCGTGTCGACGGCCTTGAGGGTGTCCTTCTTGCCGACCCCGGTGGCCGAGGAGTGGGCGAACGCGGCGGTGCGGGCGGCGTCGACGACCTTGGAGAGCGAGGAGGTGGCGGCGGGTGCGGCGGCCGGGGCCACCGAGGTGGTGGCGGAGGCGGCGGTGGCCACACCGGCCGTGAGGGTCGCTGCCGTCGTCACCGCGACCGCGATCGCCAGGCGGTGGCTGCGTATGTGGGGTCTACGCACTGCTGAGGGTCCTTAGTGCTGCGGGGGCGGTCGGCTGGCCAACCGCCCGTACACGCGGAGCTGTTGTGCACCGCGGGGACCGTGTGGTCCCGCGCAAACCCTCTATGGCCTGGCATGAGCATGTAAAGCGAAATGATCAGAATTAAAAATTCGTGGTCCAAATTTGACAATTGGTCACCTTTGGGTAGCCACAAGGTGACCAAAAGTGCTGTGCCTCAGGAGACATGGGATGGCGCGGAATGGTTGCCCGGCCGCGGAAAGAATGTGGCGACGGCTACCGAATCCCGTAACGGTCTCCATGCGTCAGGGCAGGAGGCGCCCTAAAAGGCGGAGTTCGTCCGGTCTGTTCGCCCCGTACCGAAGGTCCGGCGGTAGGCGCCCGGCGTGGTGCCGAGGACGGCACGGAAGTGGCGGCGCAGATTGACCGCGGAGGACAGCCCGACCCGGGTGGCGACGGCGTCCACCGGCAGATCGGTCAGTTCGAGCAGTGCCCGCGCGGCGTCGAGCCGCTGCCCGAGCAGCCACTGCCCAGGGCTGGTGCCGAGCTGCTCGCCGAACCGCCGGGCCAGGGTGCGGCTGGACACCCCGGCGCGCTCGGCGAGCCGCCCGAGGGTCAGCGGGCGGTCGAGCCGGGTGGCGGCCCACTCCAGCAGCGGCGCCAGCGACTCGTCCACCCGCGCGGGCGGCGCGGGCGGGGCGGCGTACTGGAGCTGGCTGCCCTCCCGGTGCGGCGGCAGCACCATGCTGCGGGCGACGGCGGTGGCGTACGCCGCCCCGTGGTCGCTCCGCACCAGGTGCAGACACAGATCGATCCCGGCACCCGAACCGGCGCTGGTGGCCACGTCGCCGTGGTCCACGTACAGCACGTCCGCCGCCACCTGCACCTCCGGGAAGGCGGCGGCCAGTTCGCCGGTGCGCCGCCAGTGCGTGGTGGCGCGGCGGCCGTCGAGCAGCCCGGCCTGGGCGAGGACGAAGGCGCCGGTGCAGATGGCCACGATCCGGACCGCCCGCCGGTGCGCCGCGCGCAGCGCCGCCAGAACCTCCGCCGGCACGGGCGCGCCGGGCGGCTGCCAGCCCGGCACGATCACGGTGTCGGCCTCCTCCAGGGCGTCCAGCCCGGCGTCGACGAGCATCGAGTAGCCGACGGTGGTGGCCAGCGGCCCCGGGCGCGCGGCACAGACGCGGAACGCGTAGGGCATCGCGAGGCCGGGCCGAACGGTACCGAAGACCTCCGAGGCACAGGCGAGTTCGAAGGGCGACTGCGGCGGATTGACCAGGGCGACCACACGGTGGCGGTTCATGGCAGGAATATATCCGCCGACACCTTTCCGGCCACCGGCACCCGCACCACCCGGGAATCCGGGCCTTACCCGTGTTCAGTCAAAGCAAGCCGACCGGCCGCCCGCGGAGCGGGGGTGCACGGGTGGTGAGCGGATACCGCTAGGCGTCGCCGCGCTGGCGTGCCGGGCGGTCCGCCGGCGTGGCCGCGCTCCGCGGGCCGAGCAGTTCCTCCAGGGACGCCTCGGCCCGCTCGCCGCCCCGTACGGCCTCGACGACCGCCTGGTGGAAGGAGCGGCTGGCTTCTTCGGAGGGGCAGGGGACGGGGCTGCCGGCCATGGTGTACCAGTCCGAGGACCCGGTGTGCTGCACGGCGACGTGCGCAAGATCTTCCGACCAGGTCGTATGGATGGTCAGGTCACCGTTGATCACGCCGATCTCTTCGGTGCGCACCGCGTTGGGCAGCGAGTGGATCCCGACGGTGGTCCAAGATGCCCAGGTCATGATGTTCCCCTCGGCGGCAAGGGCTCCGGCCGGCGGCCGGGCGCGCTGTCTCAAGTCTGGCACCACAGGTGCGGCGGCGCACCGCATGCGGGGCCGGGAATTCCGCCCGATCCGGGATCGACCCCACCGGCCGGCCGGGCCGCAGGGCGTCGCCGCCGCGGTGGCTGCGGAACCGGGTGCTGCGGTCACGCTGCGGAGCCGGGGGGGCGACGGGTCCCACGGAGCCGCGCGGGCGCGCAGGAGTACGCCGGGGGTGTCCCCGCGTCCAGGGGCATCAGCTCTGCTTTGAAGGAAGCCGAGCCAGATATCTGCGTCCTGAGAAGTGAATTGCCTGCTCGTGAGGGGGCACGGCGCTCCGTCCTTGCCGTGAGCAGAGTAAAAGCTTCAATCGGTGGTTCAATGACACGATTGAAGCCATGGTTGCTTTGATCCACATCAAGGGCGCACGCCTGCACAACCTCAAGAACGTCACCCTCGACCTCCCCAAGAACAAGCTCGTCGTGCTCACCGGCCTCTCCGGCTCGGGCAAGTCGACGCTCGCCCTCGACACCCTGCACAGGGAGGGCCAGCGGCAGTACCTCGAATCGCTCGGCATGGTCACCGGCTTCGTGAGCAAGCCCGCCGTCGACGCGATCACCGGCCTCTCGCCGTCGATCGGCGTGGACCAGCACCTGACCAACCGCAGCCCCCGCTCGACCGTCGGCACGGCCACCGAGGTTTTCACCTACCTCCGGGTGCTGTGGGCGCGGATCGGGCACCGGCCGTGTCCCGGCTGTGGCCACCTCCTGCCGCCCTCGTACCGCGTCGGCGGGGAACAGATCCAGGACGACGACGCCGACGCCGCCGGCCCCGCCCTGCCCTGTCCGCGCTGCGCCACGCCCGTGCCCGAGCTGGTGATGGGTGACTTCTCCTTCAACAAACCCGCCGGTGCCTGCCCGGCCTGCACCGGCCTCGGCGTCACCGTCCGGGCCGACGTGCACCGGCTGGTCGACCACGACCGGGGCGTCGCCGACGGCGCCGTCCTCGGCTGGCACCCCACCGTCACCGAACGCATCCTGCCCACCCTGCACGCCGCCGCACGGCACTACGGCTTCACCTTCGACGACCGGCTGCCGGTCCGCGACCTCCCCGACGCCCCGCGCGCTCTGCTGCTGCACGGCGTCGACAGCCCGCAGTTCCGCCGCCACTTCCCCGACACCGCACCACCCGCCACGGTCGCCCGAGGGCGCTTCGAGGGCGTGGTCACGGCCACCCTGCGGCGCTACGCCCAGCGCATCGACGACACCGCCTACCGCGAGAAGGCCGAACGGTCGCTGCTCCAGGAGACCTGCCCGGACTGCCGGGGGACCCGGCTGCGCCCCGAGAGCCGGTGCGTCACCGTCGCCGGACTGACCCTGGTCGACGCCGCACGGCTGCCGCTCGACGCGCTCGCCGGCTGGCTCGACGCGCTCCGCGGGCGGGTCACCGCCGAGGAGTGGCTGCTCACCGAGCCCGTCGTCGCCGATCTGCACGAGCGGGTGCGCCGCCTGGTGGACGTCGGGGTCGGGTACCTGACCGCGGAACAGCCCACGCCGAGCCTCTCGGCCGGTGAGGCCCAGCGGCTGCGGCTCGCCGCGCTGCTCGGCTCCGGGCTGACCGGAGTCCTCTACGTCCTCGACGAACCCACCATCGGCCTGCACCCCGCCGACTCCGCCCGGCTGATCGAAGTGCTGTGCCGACTACGGGACTTGGGCAACACCGTGCTCGTCATCGAGCACGACCTCGACGTGCTGCGCGCGGCCGACCACGTCGTGGACGTCGGCCCGGGCGCGGGCCGCGACGGCGGCCGCATCGTGGCCCAGGGCACCCCCGCCGAGGTGGCCGCGAACCCGGAGTCGGTCACCGGCGCCTACCTCGCCGGCCGGCTGGCGGTGCCCGTCCCCGAGACGCCCCGGCCCGGCGACGGCCGGGCGCTGGTCATCCGCGGGGCGCGGGCGCACCACCTCAAGGACCTCACCGTACGGCTGCCGCTCGGCCAACTCGTCGCGGTGACCGGCCCCTCGGGCTCCGGAAAGTCGTCACTGCTGCTCGACATCCTCGGCCGCGCGGCCCGCCGGCACTTCCACGGCGCGGGTGAACCGCCCGCGGAGCACGACGGGATCGACGGCTGGGAACACCTGGACAAGGTCGTGACGATCGACCAGCAGCCGATCAGCCGGCTGCCCCGCTCGAACGCGGCGACCTACTCGGACGCCTTCACCCCGATCCGCGAGGCGTTCGCCCGCACCGCCGCCGCACGCGAACGCGGCCTGACCCCGGGCCACTTCTCCGCGAACGTCCCCGGCGGCCGCTGCGAGCGCTGCGAGGGCGCGGGCGTACTGGCCGTACCGATGCACTTCCTGCCCGCCGTCGAGGTCCGCTGCCCCGCCTGCCGGGGCAGCCGCTTCCGCCCCGAGGTGTGCGAGGTGCGCCACGGCGGGCACGACATCGCCCAGGTGCTGGACGCGACCGTCGACGAGGCGCTGGCCGTCTTCGCGGACCTGCCCGCGGTCGCGAACCGGCTGCAGCGGCTGGCCGACGTGGGCCTGGGGTATCTGCAACTGGGCCAGCCCGCCACCACGCTGTCCGGTGGCGAGGCCCAACGCGTCAAGCTCGCCAGGGAACTCGGCCGCCGGACCACCGGCCGCACCCTCTACCTCCTCGACGAGCCCACCACCGGACTGCACGCCGCCGACACCGCCCGCCTGCTCGGCGTGCTGCAGCGGCTGGTCGACGCCGGGCACACCGTCGTCACCATCGAGCACAACCTCGACGTCATCCGTGCCGCCGACTGGGTCGTCGACCTCGGCCCCGCCGGCGGCGCGGCAGGCGGAACGGTGGTGGCCGAGGGCACGCCCAAGGAGATCGCGGGGGCGGCCGGCTCACGGACCGGGGCGTTCCTGCAGTGGGCAACGCCCCGACCGCACACGGCCGTTGCCCGTGGGATCAGTCGATGACGGTATGGAAGAAGGTGACACCGGCGCCGAAGGCGGCGCCTCCGACGAGCGTCGCGGACGCCAGGGTGCCGCCGTTGACGCAGGTGAGCACGCCGGCGCCGAGTGCGGTGAGGGCGCCGAGGAGAAGGATGACGGCGGCGCGCTGGCTCAGCAGTGCTGATCTGTTCTCGGACACATCAACTCCGATCTGCGCGGGAGCGAGGATCGCTCGGGGCGGATGCTGATGCTCTGGCCGATCATCTCATCCCGGAGCCCCTACAGCCGGTAACCCACGAGGAGTTTCGCGGATCGGCCCCGCTCAGGGGGCCGACCGGCGGGTGATCGCGAGCACCGCCATGTCGTCGTCGCGCGGCCCGCCGGTCCACTCCTCGACCTCGCGCACCAGGACGTCGATGACCTCCTGCGGACCCGCGAAGGGCCCGTGCCCCGCCAGCCGCGCCGAGGGGTCGAAGAACGTCCCGGCGCGGTCGCGGGCCTCGGTCACGCCGTCGGTGACCAGCAGCAGGGTGGCGCCCGGGGGGAACGGTGTGACGGCGGGGCCCGTCCGGGCCCCGCCCAGTGCGCCCATGCCCAGCGGCAGGCCCGGCTCTCCGGTCTCCAGTGCCCGGACCTCGGTGCCGTGACAGAGGTACGGCGCGGGGTGGCCGCAGTCCAGCAGCCGCAGCCCGTCGCCCCCCGGGAGGACCTCGCAGAGCAGAGCCGTGATGAAACCCTCCAGCCGGTCCTCCTCGGAGGTCTGCTCGCTCTCCCGCAGCAGCGCGCGCTCCATCCGCCCGGCCAGCGCCGGCAGCTCCGCCTCCTCCTCCGCCGCCTCGCGGAAGGCGCCCAGCAGTACCGACACCGCGCTCACCGCGCCCATCCCCTTGCCGCGGACGTCCGCGATCAGCAGCCGCACCCCGAAGGGCGTCCGCTGCACGGCATAGGCGTCGCCGCCGATCCGGGCCTGGCTCTGCGCGGCCTGGTAGCGGGCCGCGACGGCCAGCGGGCCGATGCGCCGCGGCGGCTCGGGCAGCACGGCGCGCTGCGCGGCCTCCGCGACCATCCGTACGACGTCCAGATGCCGTCCGTGGTAAGCGATCACCCGGTTGACGCCGAGGCCCATGAGCGCGGCGAACACGGTGTTGAGGAGCTCCAGATGGCCCACGATGTCGTGCGCGGTGCCGTCCTTGACGGTCAGCGCGAAGACTCCGACGACGATGACGACGCCGATCACGAGGGTGTGCCGCAGCGTGAGCAGCGCACCGGCCGTCACGCTCGCCGCGGTCAGCATCGGATCGCCCCAATAGTCCTGCGGCGACAGCGCGTTCCAGACGAGCCCGGCGGTCACCAGGATCCCCGGAGCGACCTCTACGTACCGGGGCCACCTGGCGGGGTAGGCGGACGAGGGAGCGGTCATCGTGCTGCCCGGCGGCCCGTGGGCGCTCAGCGGCTCTCGGCGCCGTGCGTCCCCGGGGACCGCCCGAGCGCGCCGCCGGCGCGCGGGGCGCTCAGGTCGTCGTTGCGGAAGCCGGTGGCCATCGGAACTCCTCGTGCGGTACGGACGCACCCTCCGCCCCAGCCTCCGACCGCCCCGCCCCGGACGCCACCCGCACGGCCCGAACGTGTGTCACCCCTTTGCCGGGAGCCGGGCGTAGGCGCGGACGTCGGCGTCCGGGTCGGCGGCGACCGACGCCAGCGCCCGGGCGGCGTCCTCGTGCCCCGCGTGGGCGCGCAGCGCCAGCACCCCCGCCTTGCGGACGTCGGCGTGCGGGTCGGACAGGGCGGCGCGCAGCGCGGGGACCGCGAGCCCGGCGTCGGCGGCGGCCAGGGCCCTGGCGGCGCCGGCCCGGACCTGCCAGGCCGGGTCGCCCAGCGCCGTGACGGCTTGCGCGTCGTACGGCGGCGGGCAGCCGGTGGTCGCCAGCGCGCCGAGGGCCGCGGCCCGCACGAGGGGGTCCGCGTCGTGCACCAGCGCCGCCGGTCCGTCCGGGCCGCCGGCCGTGCCCAGGCCGTGGGCCGCGGCCACCCGGACCTCCCGCGAGGGATCCTGCGCGGCCCGCCGCAGCGCGTCCGCGGCGTCCACGGAGACCAGGGCGCGGACGGCCTGGATGCGGACCTCCACCACCGGGTCGGCGAGCGCCTCGCCGAACAGGGCCGGATCGCCGAGGCGGAGGGCCCGCAGGACGTCCACGGCCGCGGCGCGGACGACGGGATCGGGCCCGCGCACGGCGGCGGCCAGGGGGTCGCGCAGCGCCGGCTCCGGTGCGAGCACCTCGACCAGTTCCCGCAGCGAGGCCCCGGCCGCCGCCCGCACGGCGGGATCGGCGTCGGCGAGCGCGGCGGCCAGCGCCGGGCCCGTGCCGGCCGGCACGCTCTCGGTGAGCGCGTCGACGGCGGCGCGGCGTACGGCGGGGTCGGCGTCGTCGAGGTACGGACGCAGCGCCGTGAGGTCCGGCTGGTCCTCGGCCAGTGCGAGGAGTCCGAGGAGGCGCGGTGAGGGGGCGCCGGGCGCCTCGGCGGGGGCCGTCGCCGGGGCTCCGGCCCGGTCCCCGGACGCCGCCGAGCCCACCGGCGGGGTGTCCCGCCGCCCCGCCGTCGCGACCTGCTCGGGGCGCACCTCACCGAGGAAGCGGGAAGCGCCGCCCACCGGGGCGTACTCCTCGACCGGCACCAGGTACGGCGCCACCGGGCGGGCGGTGAACTCCATCCTCCCCGCGGCGGACTTGCGCAGGTCCAGATGGTGCAGCCAGGTGTCGTCGTCGGTCCGCGGATGGTCGGTGCGCTGGTGGTACAGGCCCCAGCGGGACTCGGTCCGGGCCAGCGACGACCGGGCGGCCATCTCCGCGCAGTCGCGGATGAAGCCGACCTCGGCGCAGCGCATCAGCTCGTGCGGGGTGCGGGCACCCATGCCGTCGAGGTCGGCGCGCATCCGCTCGAAGTGCTCGACGGCCAGTGACAGCCGGGCGCCGCTCTTGGGCGGGGCGACGTAGTCGTTGACGAAGCGCCGCAGTTTGTACTCGACCTGCGGCTGGGGCGGGCCGTCGGGGTGGCGCAGCGGCCGGTAGACCAGCTCATGGGCCGCCCGCAGCTGCTCTTCCGGCAACTCGCCCTCGTACGCGGTGAACCGGGCGGCGTCCGCGCCCGCCAGGTCACCGAAGACGAACGCGCCGATCATGTAGTTGTGCGGGACGCAGGCCAGGTCCCCGGCCGCGTACAGCCGCGGCACGGTCGTCCGGGCGTGCTCGTCCACCCGGACGCCGGACGCCGAGTGGCCGCCGCACAGCCCGATCTCGGAGATGTGCATCTCCACGTCGTGGGTGCGGTAGTCGTGACCGCGCCCGGCGTGGAAGGTGCCGCGGGTGGGGCGCTCGGTGGTGTGCAGGATCGTCTCCAGCGCGGCGACGGACTCCTCGGGCAGGTGACTGAGCTTCAGGTAGACCGGCCCGCGCTCGGAGGCGACCTCGGCCGCGAACTCAGCCATCATCTGCCCCGACCAGTAGTCCGACTCCACGAACCGCTCGCCGTGCCGGTTGACCTGGTAGCCGCCGAAGGGGTTGGCGACGTAGGCGCAGGCCGGGCCGTTGTAGTCCTTGATCAGCGGGTTGATCTGGAAGCACTCGATACCGGTCAGCTCGGCGCCCGCGTGATACGCCATGGCGTAGCCGTCGCCCGCGTTGGTGGGGTTCTCGTAGGTGCCGTAGAGGTAGCCGGAGGCGGGCAGGCCGAGCCGGCCGCACGCCCCGGTGGCGAGGATCACCGCCCCCGCCCGGACGGTGACGAAGCGGCCGGTGCGGGTGTGGAAGCCGGCCGCCCCGACCGCCCGGCCGTCCGGGCCGGTCAGCACCCGCACCGGCATCACCCGGTTCTCGATCCGGATCCGCTCGCGCATCTCGCGGCGCCGCAGCTGCCGGTAGAGGACCTTCTTGACGTCCTTGCCCTCCGGCATCGGCAGCACGTACGAGCCGGACCGGTGCACCTGCCGCACCGCGTACGCGCCGTGCTCGTCCTTCTCGAACTTCACGCCGTACGACTCCAGTCGCTGCACCATCGCGAAGCCGCGGGTCGCGGTCTGGCGGACGGTGGACTGGTCGACGATGCCGTCGTTGGCGCGGGTGATCTCGGCGACGTAGTCGTCCGGCTCCGCCCGCCCGGGCACGACGGCGTTGTTGACGCCGTCCATGCCCATCGCCAGCGCACCGGAGTGGCGGACGTGCGCCTTCTCCAACAGCAGGACGGACGCGCCGCGTTCGGCTGCGGTGAGCGCCGCCATGGTGCCGGCGGTGCCGCCACCGATGACGAGGACGTCGCAGGAGCGCTCCTCGGCATCGGCGAGTGCGGGGATCTCCATGCCTCGGCCTTTCAGACGATTTCGGTGGTGGGGGCGTCGGTGAGCGACGCGAGGACCGTGTGCCGCAGCGCTGCCGTCGCCGGCGCGTCGTGCGCGGACCGCTCGCGCGGATGCGGTACGTCCAGCACCCGGCCGGTCCCCAGCAGTACGACCCGGTCACCCAGGTACACCGCCTCGTCGACGTCATGGGTGACGAAGACGACGGTGGCCCGGGTGCCGCGCAACGCGTCGACCAGCAACTCCTGCATCCCGGCCCGGGTCCGCGCGTCGAGCGAGCCGAACGGCTCGTCCATCAGGACCGCGCGTGGCCGCCCGGCCAGCGCACGCGCCAGCTGGGTGCGCTGCCGCTGGCCGCCGGAGACCCGGTGCGGCAGCCGGCCGGCGTGCTCGGTGAGCCCGACCCGGGCCAGCCAGCCATCGGCCCGCGACCGGCGCTCCGCACGCGGCAACCCCCGTATGGCGAGCGGGAGTTCCACGTTGGCGCGGAGGCTGCGCCAGGGCAGCAGGGCGTCTTCCTGGAAGACCAGCGCACGGTCGGCGGACGGCCCGCCGAGCGGCGCGCCGTCCTGGCTCAGCCGGCCGCCGAGCGGTGGCAGCAGACCGGCCAGGGTGCGCAGCAGGGTGGATTTGCCGCAGCCGGAGGACCCCACGACGGTGAGGATCTCGCCCGGGGCCACGTCGAGGTCCAGGCCGTGCAGGACGGGGGCGCCGGGCCGGCCGAGCACGGCGCCGGCCAGCGTCAGCCGCAGGCCCTGCGCGGGTGCCTCGGCGGGCGCCGCCGTGGTGAGTCCGGTGCCGGTCATGACGGCACCCCCGTCGTCGCACGGCCCGCCGGCGCCCGCAGCCGGCCGGCCGGAGACGGGCCGGGGCCGTGCGCCGTGCGCGGCACCCAGTGCGTCAGCCGCCGCCCGGCCAGCTCCACCGCCGTCGCGGTGAGCCGGCCCAGGAGGCCGATGGTGGCCATCCCGACGAACACGCCCGGGTAGTCGACCACGGTGTAGTCCTGCCAGGTGCGGTAGCCCACGCCGTACTCACCGGAGATCATCTCGGCGGAGATCACACAGATCCACGCGACCCCGATGCCCACCGACAGCCCGCCGAGGATCCCGGGCAGCGCGCCCGGCAGTACCACCGAACGCAGGACGCGCCACCGGCCGCCGCCCATCGTCAGCACCGCCTCCTCCCAGACCGGTGCCACCGCCCGCACCGCGTGCCGGGTGGCGACCGTGATCGGGAAGAACGCCGCGGCGAAGGTGATGAAGACGATGCCCTGCTCGTTGCTGGGGAACAGCAGGATGGCCACCGGCACCAGCGCGATCGCCGGGATCGGCCGGAGCACTTCGAGCAGCGGTCCGCACAGGTCGGACACCAGGGGCGAGCGGGCGACGGCGGTGCCGACCGCCATGCCCAGCACGGCCGCGAGCGCGAAGCCGGTGAGGATCCGGGTCAGGCTCTCGGTGACGTCCTGCCAGTACGCGGCCGTGCCGAGCCGGCGGGCGAACGCGCGGGCCGTTTCGGTGACCGTCGGGAACTGGCCGAACCGCAGCCACAGGTCGACGTGGAACTGGGCGAGCACCTGCCACAGGGCGAGCGCCCCGGCGACCGCCGCGGCGCGCCGGACGCGCCGGGTCCAGGGGGCGCTCACCGGGCTCCCTCCAGCGCGGCGGCGTAGCTGACGGGGCGGGCGCCCGGGTGCCGCCGGACCCAGGCGTCGGCGGTCGCCCGGGTGAGGAAGGGCAGCAGTCGCGCGCCGTCGCGCACCCAGACCGACCTGTCGGCGAACCAGCGGCTGCCGGTCGTCGCGTCCGCCACGTACGCGGCCCGTACGGTGCCGCGGTGCGCGGCGACGAACCGCAGCAGGCCGGCCGGACCGGTGAAGGAGTGCGTACGGTCCTCGCCGCGCAGCCACACCTCGTCGGCCGCCGGATGCGCCGTGGAGCGCACCGCCGCGGCATACCGACTGCCGTAACTCGCCTTGATGTAGCGGTCGTTGACGAAGGAGTCGACGTCGACCGGCCCGGTCAGCCGCGCCGCCCGCAGCACCGGTACGTCCTTCTTCAGCGCGGCGACCAGCTGCGGCTTGAGGGTGGGGTCGAAGGTGGCGACACCGCCGGCACCGTTGTAGAGGTAGACCACCTCGGGCGGCAGCCCGGTCGCCCGGGCGACCTTCCGGGCGGCGTCGACCGGATGGTCCTGGAGGTAGCGGGTCGCGTCCCGCTGTGCGGCGAGGAACGCCTTGACCACACCGGGGCGTTGCCCGGCGAAGGCGTCCCGCACGGTCACGCCGTGGAAGGTGGGCAGGTTCAGCGCACCGCCGTCGTAGAGCGCCCGCGCCTTGCCCTGGAAGGCGAGCAGGCCCGGCCAGGCCACGAACTGCGAGAGCGCGTCGGCGCTGCCCGACGCCAGCGCCGAGGCCCCCACGGCCGGCTGCTGGTTGAGCTTGTGGATGCCCTGCTCCGGATCGATCCCGGCACCTCGCAGGGCCCGTACGAGTGTGCCGTCGGAGGCCGAACCGACGCTGCTGGAGACGTTCTTGCCCCGCAGGTCGGGCAGCGAGCGCAGCCCCGAACCGGGCTTGGTGACAATGGTGTTGAGCGCCCCGCGCAGGTTGTAGCCGGTGACCGAGACCAGCCGGGTCGGGGCGTGCAGCTGCTTGCCGCGGGCGGCGTTGAGGAGCAGCGGGAAGTCGCCCATCGAACCGATGTCGACCTTCCCGGCGACCATCTGCGCGGTGATCGGCGCCCCGGTCGCGTAGTCCTGCCAGGCGACCCGGTACGTCGTGCCGTCGCGCCTGCCCTGCGCCCGCAGCTCCCGTTCGAAGGAGCCGAGGGAGCGCAGCAGGGTCCCGGCGGTGACGGTGTTGATGGTCTTGGACTGGTAGCCGACGGTCACCGTGACGTGCTTGCCGTCGCCGGCCTGCGCGTCGCCGCCGCAGCCGGTCAGTGCGAGGGGGAGGAGCAGGGCCGCGGCCGCGAGCGGCGCGGTGCGTTTGATCGCTGTGGGTGGCATGGAGAGGTGCCTCTCATCGCAACAAGTAGGGCATGTTGACCGTGACCGCTCCGGTGGGACAGCGAGCGGCGCACGGGCCGCAGTACCAGCACTCGTCGACGTGCATGTACGCCTTGTTGCCGACCGGGTCGATGGCGAGCGAGTCCAGCGGGCACATGTCGACGCAGAGCGTGCAGCCGTCGATGCACTTGGACTCGTCGATGGTCACGGGCACGTCCGCCCGTTGGGGGGTGAGAGGCATGGCGATCTCCAGGACAGGAGGGTGGACAAGGGGGAGCGGGGGAGGGCGGGGAGTGCGGGACGGGGCTCAGACCGTGCGGTGCAGCAGGCCCCGCATGGTGATCCGGTCGCCGCGGAAGCGGATGAACTCCAGGTCGACGGGCGTGCCGTCGGCGAGATGGGTGAGCCGTTCCAGCATCAGCACCGCCGTACCGCGCGGCGCCTCCAGCACGGCGGCCGAGTGCGCGTCGGCGTTGACGGCCTCAAGGGTGATCTCGGCGGTGCCCAGCGGCTGCCCGGCGGCCTCCTCGATCAGCCGGAACACGTCGGTGTTCTCCAGATCGGCGTCGAGCAGCGCCGGCCCGAGGCGCATCGGAACGTAGGTGAGGTCCAGCGACAGCGGCGCGCCGTCCAGCCGACGCAGCCGCTCGATGTACAGCACCTCGCTGCGCGGCGGGATCCGCAGCCGGTCCGCCACCGGGGCCGGGGCGGTGACCGGGCTGATGGTGCGCACCTCGTTGGTGACCCGGCCGTGCCGGTGCAGCGTCTCGGCCAGCCCCATCAGCCGGTCCAGCCCGTGCGGGAACTTCTGACACACCACCACCGTGCCCACGCCCGGCTGCCGCTCCACCAGCTGCTCGGCGCGCAGCAGGCCGAGGGCCTGGCGGACGGTGTTGCGGGTGGCTCCGTAGTCGGCGCCGATCACCTCCTCGTGCGGCAGTACGCCGTCCGGGAAGCGCCCGCCGAGGATCTGGTGGCGCAGCAGGTCGGCGAGTTGCCGGGCGCGGTCAGCGCGGAGCCGGCGGCGGCGGGCGGCCGCTACCGGGGTCGTGTGCTGGCGGGTGCGTTCGGCTGGCATGCGGTGGACCATACCGACGGGTTCCGGCCCGTGGTGTTGCCGCAACATTGCGCCACTTCCGGCCTCGCCCTCAGCGGCGGTGACCTGCGGTTTCCCTCGTCCCTGGCGGAAGATCTGCCACTTGCGCGCGGTCCTCGTACGCACCCGGCGGCGCCCTCCGGTGCAGCGATTGCGGCCCTCGGCACCCGTGTCGCCCACCGGTCGCGGCCCGCTCCGGATAGCGTCGACGGCGGACACCGGCGCAGGAGGTGGAGGCATGGCCACATGGCCGGCCGTGCTGTTCGCACTGCTCGCGGCGGCCAGCAACGCACTGGCCACGGTGCTGCAGCGGCGCGCGGCACGCACCGTCCCGCTCGCCCCCGGCCTGCGGCTCGGCCTGCTGGTCGATCTGCTGCACCGGCTCGCCTGGCTGGGCGGGATGCTCGCGGTCATGGCCGCCGCCTGCTTCCAGGCACTGGCGCTCTCCCAGGGCGCGCTCTCGGTGGTCCAGCCCCTCTTCGTCCTGGAACTCCCGCTGGCCCTGCTCATCGGCCGGCTGGTCCTCGGCGGTCGGATCCCGCGCGGCGGCTGGGCGGGCGTGACGCTGATCGTCGTCGGCCTCGGCTCCGCCCTCGCGGCCGCCGCGCCCACCATCGGCAACGACCACGCCCCCGTCAGTCGCTGGATCCCGGCCCTCGCGGTGTGCGCCGGGGTGATCGCCACGGCGGTCGGCGGCGCGCTGCGGCACGGGGCGGGCGGGGTACGCGCCGCGTGCTTCGCCGCGTCCGCGGCCGTCGCCTACGCCCTCACCGCGGCCCTGATGAAGGACGCCACCCACGCCTGGCAGACCGGGGGCGCCGCCGCGTTCTTCGCGTCCTGGCAGACCTACGGCTTCGCGCTGGTCGGCGTACTGGCGCTGTTCCTCTTCGAGAACGCCATGCAGTCCGGTCCGCTGACCGCCTCCCAGCCGGTGCTCACCCTCGGCGACGCGCTGGTGAGCCTGTCGCTGGGGGTCACCCTGTTCGACGAACGGGTCCGGGCCGGCTGGTGGCTGGTCCCCGAGGCGCTGGGCATCGGGCTGGTCCTGTGGGGCGCCGAACTGCTCTCCCGGGTCGCCCTCACCCGCGACCTGGCCGGCGCCGGGCAGCAGCCGGCCGCGGCCGAGGACGGCGCCGGCCCGGAGCCCGAGACGCCGTCCTCCTGACCCGCGTCACAGCACGACGTGTTCGACCTGCGTGTAGTCCCGCAGCCGGCCAGCGACAGGTCACGGCCGCAACCGGAGTGCTTGACCTCGCCGTGCGGCATCTCCGGGACGGTGGTGCCGTGGGTGTTCAGGCCGGGCGGGACGCCCTACGCCGTCCCGCTGATCCGCTCCGGCGCGATGACGAAGAGCACCCGCTCCTCGTCCCGGCCCCCGAACCAGGGGTAGGGGCGGCCGAGGTACTTCTGCGACAGCTTCTCGATGTGGTCGACCGCGCCGTCGGTGGTCACCCTGACCACCCTGCCCCGGACCTGGAAGTACCGGGAGGGATCGGCCGGGTCGGAGACGGCGACCGCCACCCGGGCGTCCCGCTCGATGTTCCGCGTCTTGACGTGCGTACGGACGCTGTTGACCAGCACGTGCTCGCCGTCGGTGTCGACCCAGGTCTGGGTCAGCTGCGGCGAGCCGTCGGGCATGGACGTGGCCAGATAGCAGGTACTCGCCCCGCGCAGCAGCGCGAGGAGTTCGGGGGGAAGGTGCACAGCGGTCTCCTGGCCGTCGGTTCACGCCGGAGCATAGACGCCCGCCCCGCAACCCCGGCCGGGCACCCCGCACTCCGGGCCGGGCACCCCCGCGCACCGGCCGGGTGCGCGGCACTCCAACACGGCCGCTAAGCTTGCTGGGTACAAGCAAGATAATCGGCGGACGAGACCGCACCGCGAAGGATCATCACCATGAGTATGGGCACGGCCCCGGACTGTGGCCGGGCGGCCCCGCAGGTCACCGCCTCGTCCGGGCTTCAGGAGGCGGCCGCCGGGCTGGGGACGGAGATCGTCCGTTTCTCCCGGCTGATCGCGGCGTGGAAACAGCGCGCCAAGACCGACGGAGGAGCCGCCGACCGGGTGCTGTTGGCCCGGCTGGTGGTCGGCGGGGACAAGCGGGCCACCGATCTGGCGGCCGACGCGTTCCTCGACCTGTCCACCGTCAGCCGGCAGGTGCGTTCGCTGGTCGAGCGGGGCCTGGTCGCGCGCCGCCCCGACCCGGAGGACCGTCGCGGGTCGCTGCTGACCGCGACCGCGGCCGGCCGTGCCGCCTTCGAGAACTACCGTCGCCAGCGCGACGCCGAACTGGCCGCCCTCCTCGAACCGTGGTCGCCCCAGGACCGGGCCGACCTGATCCGGTTGCTGGGCCGCCTCAACGAGGACATGGCAGAACGACAACACACACGGCTGGGTCCCGGGGGAGACCAGGGTGCCGCCGTGGAGCAGGGAGATTCACGTACATGAGCACCGCCACCTCTCCGCCCGGCGCGGACGCCAAGGCGATATCCGCACCAGGAACCCTGAGTCACCGTCAGATCCTCACCATCCTCAGCGGCCTGATGCTGGGCATGTTCCTGGCCGCGCTCGACCAGACGATCGTCAGCACCTCGATCCGCACCATCGCCGACGACCTGCACGGCCTCAGCCAGCAGGCGTGGGCGACCACCGCCTACCTGATCACCTCGACGATCGCCACCCCGCTGTACGGCAAGCTGTCCGACCTGCACGGCCGCAAGCCCTACTACCTCGCCGCGATCAGCATTTTCGTCGCGGGCTCGGTGCTGTGCACCTTCTCCACCTCGATGACCGAACTCGCCGCGTTCCGCGCGGTCCAGGGCCTGGGCGCCGGCGGTCTGATGTCCCTCGCGCTGGCGATCATCGGTGACATCGTCCCGCCCCGCGAACGCGCCCGCTACCAGGGCTACATGCTGGGCACCTTCGCCACCTCCAGCGTGGCCGGGCCGCTGATCGGCGGCGCCCTGGCCGGCCAGGCCCACCTGCTGGGCATCACCGGCTGGCGCTGGGTGTTCCTGGTCAACGTCCCGATCGGCATCATCGCGCTGTTCGTCGTCGCCAAGGTCCTCAACATCCCGCACACCCGGCGCGACCACCGCATCGACTGGTGGGGCGCGCTGACCATCTCGCTCGGCGTCGTACCGCTGCTGCTCGTCGCCGAGCAGGGCCGGGAGTGGGGCTGGGACTCGTCCCGCTCGATCGCCTGTTACGCGATCGGCGCCGTCGGCATCATCGCCTGGATCTTCGTCGAGCGGTGGATCGGCGACGACGCGCTGATCCCGATGCGGCTGTTCCGCAACGGCACCTTCAGCAAGACCAGCCTGCTGTCCGTGCTGATCGGCATGGGCATGTTCGGCGGGATGCTGATGATCCCGCAGTACCTCCAGATCGTGAAGGGCGCCAGCCCCACCAAGTCGGGCCTGGAGATGCTCCCGCTGATGGCGGGCATGATGATCGCCTCGATCGCGTCGGGTCAGATCACCGCCAAGACCGGCCGCTACAAGATCTTCCCGATCATCGGCACCGCCCTGATGGTCGCGGCGATGCTGCTCTTCCACTTCCGGGTGCAGTGGGACACCCCGCTGTGGCAGACCATGGTCTACATGCTGGTCTTCGGCCTCGGCCTGGGCGGTTGCATGCAGACCCTGGTGCTGGCCGTGCAGAACGCCGTGCCGCCGCGGGACATGGGCGTGGCGACCGCCTCCTCCACGTTCTTCCGGCAGATGGGTGCCACCGCCGGTACCGCGATCTTCCTGTCCGTGCTGTTCAGCACCGTTGGGGACAAGATCTCCTCGGCGTTCCGGAGCGCGGCGTCCACCGAGCGCTTCCAGGCCGCGCTGCACGACCCCGCCGTGCTGCGCGACCCGGCCAACAAGCCGGTCCTGGACATGCTCAAGCACACCGGCAACGGCAGCTCCTCCGGCGTGCTCAGCGACTCCTCGTTCATCCAGCACCTCGACCCGCGGCTCGCCGAGCCGTTCAAGCGCGGCTTCGCCGACTCGATGCACACCGTCTTCCTGATGGGCGCGGTCGTCGTCGCACTGGCCTTCCTGCTGATGTGGTTCATCAAGGAGGTGCCGCTGCGGCAGATCTCGGGGCTCCAGGCCCGCGCCCAGGCGGAGGCCGAGGCGAACGGCACGGCCGGTGCCGCCGACGGCGAACAGGCCCCCGCGGCGCAGGACGCCCCCGCTGAGCCGGCCACCGACACCGCACCCGACCTCACCAAGGCCCCGGCGACCGCGCCGGCCGCGGCGACCGGCCCTGCCGTCCGGGGCACCGTCCGGGACGGCTCCGGCCGGCCCGTCGCGGACGCCGCCGTCACCCTGATCAGCGTCGGCGGCCGGCAGCTCGGCCGGACCACGACCACGACCGACGGCGCGTTCGCGCTGCCCACCACCGGAGCCGGCACCTATGTGCTGATCGGCTCCGCCGGGGCCCGGCAGCCGCAGGCGATGACCGTCGTGGTCGGCGAGGAGCCGCTCACCTGCGACCTGACCCTCAGCGGCGCGGCCGGCCTGGCCGGCGAGGTCCGTGAGGAGAAGGGCGACGATCCGGTGCCCGGCGCGCTCGTCGTGGCCACCGACATCCGCGGCGAGGTCGTCGCGTCCGGCGTGGCGGGCCAGGACGGCAGCTTCGCCTTCGGGGAACTGACCCCGGGCAGCTACACCCTGGCCGTCAGCGCCGAGCAGCACCGCCCCTCCGCCCTCCAGGTGGAGGTCGCGTCCGGCAGCCGGAACTGGTACGAGATCCGGCTGACGTTCGGCGCCCAGGTGCGGGGCACCGTCCGCACCGCGGACGGCGGACCGGTGGACGACGCCCGGGTGACCCTGCTGGACCCGGCGGGCAACGTGGTCGGCACCGCCACCAGCGGCCAGGACGGCGCGTACGTCTTCACCGACCTCGACAGCGGCGCGTACACGCTGATCGCCAGCGGCTACCCGCCGGTGGCCACCCCGCTGAGCCTCGGCACCGAGGGGCGGACCGAGTTCGACATCGAACTGCGCCACGACGCGGTGGACTGAGGACGGTTGCCACGACAGGCGGCGGGGCCCGGTGCGGACAGCACCGGGCCCCGCCCCGGTTTGGCTGACCCGCCGCCGCTTACGTACAGTTCCGCCGAAGCTCGTACGAAAGTGCGACCAGCACACGAAACCAGGAAAGCGGCAGCGGCGATGACGGTGACCGAAACAGGCCGGGCCGAAGGCACGGGTATCGACTCGGAGCGGATGGCGGTCTGCCTGAGCGTGCTCCAGGAACTGGACGCGCTGCCGCTCGACCACCCCGACGCGGTCACCATACGGCGGGCCACCGCCGGCATCTACCGCAAGGTCAAGGCGCGCCGGCGGCACGAACGCCGGGCCGCGAAGACCGCCAACGACAAGGCCGTGACCGAGGCGACCGCCACCGGGGCGGCCGACCGGATCGACGACGAGACCCAGGGCCGGGCCCTCACCAGCTCCACGACCTCCGAGATCGCCGGAATCCTCCAGCGCCCCCGGTCCTGCTACGTCTGCAAGAGCCGCTACACCGAGGTCGACGCCTTCTACCACCAGCTGTGCCGGACCTGCGCCAAGGAGAACCGGGCCCGCCGGGACGCCCGTACCGACCTCACCGGCAGACGCGCGCTGCTCACCGGCGGCCGGGCGAAGATCGGCATGTACATCGCGCTCCGGCTGCTGCGCGACGGTGCGCACACCACGATCACCACCCGCTTCCCCCATGACGCGATCCGCCGCTTCACGGCGATGCCGGACAGCGCGGAGTGGCTGCACCGGCTGAAGATCGTCGGAATCGACCTGCGGGACCCGGCCCAGGTCCTCGGCCTCGCCGACGCGGTGAGCGCGGAGGGCCCGCTGGACATCCTGATCAACAACGCCGCGCAGACCGTCCGTCGCTCACCCGAGGCGTACGGCCAGCTGGTGGCCGCCGAGTCCGCGCCGCTGCCCGCCGGTGAACTGCCCGCCTCCCTCGTCCTCGGCCACTTCGGCAGCGGCGCCCCGGCGGCCCTGCCCGCCGCCACGACCGCCGCCGGCGGTGCGCTCAGCGCCGAGGACGTCACCGCGCTCGCCCTGACCACCGGTTCCGCCTCGCCGGCCCGGATCGAGGCGGGTACCGCGATCGACGCCGGCGGGCTGGTCCCGGACCTGCACGCGACCAACAGCTGGATCCAGAAGGTCGACGAGGTCGACCCGGTCGAGCTCCTGGAGGTCCAGCTGTGCAACATGACCGCGCCGTTCCTGCTGGTCAGCAAGTTGCGCCCGGCCATGGCCGCGTCCGCAGCGCGCCGTAAGTACGTGGTGAACGTCTCCGCGATGGAGGGCCAGTTCAGCCGCGGCTACAAGGGCGCCGGCCATCCGCACACCAACATGGCCAAGGCCGCCCTCAACATGCTCACCCGCACCAGCGCCAGCGAGATGCTGGAGACGGACGGCATCCTGATGACCGCCGTCGACACCGGCTGGATCACCGACGAGCGCCCGCACCCCGACAAGATGCGGCTGGCCGAGGACGGCTTCCACGCCCCGCTCGACCTGGTCGACGGCGCCGCCCGGGTCTACGACCCGATCGTCCGCGGTGAACTGGGCGAGGACCTCCACGGCTGCTTCCTGAAGGACTACGCCCCCGCGGCCTGGTGATCCCGCGGCCCGCTGCCGCCCGGCGCGGGAAGCGCGGCCCGCAACCGGTCGAGCAGCGCCCTGGCCGCCGGGCCGGCCGGCCCCTCCGTCCGCCACGCCAGCGCGATCCGGCCGCGCGGCTGCGGCCCGGTGAGCGTCAGCGTCCGCAGCCCGAGGCCGGCCGCCGCCTCCTCCGGCAGCGCCGGCAGCACCGCGACGCCCAGACCGCGCGCGGCGAGCTGCGCGAGGACGGGCGGGGCGGCCGCCTCGAAGGCGATCCGGGGCCGGATGCCGGCCTGCGCGCAGGCGCGTTCGAGGACCCCGCGCAGGCCGGTCCCGCGCGGCAGGCTGATCAGCGGGCGGTCGCCGAGCGCGGCCAGCGGGATGTCGGTCCGGCCCGGGGGAGCGAGCAGGGGATCGTCCGGTGCGACCGCGGCGACGAGCGGTACGTCGATCACGACCTGCAGCGAGACGCCCGGCACGGGCTCCTCCTCGGCCAGTCCGATCACGGCGATGTCGAGCGCGCCGTCGCACAGCGCGGCGAGCATCCGCTCCGAGGTGTCCTCGGTGAGCGAGATCTCCACCTGAGGGTGGTCGTCGTGGAAATCGGCCAGCAGGGCGGGTACGCCGAAGGCGCCGATGGCGGCCCCCGAGACCAGCCCGAGCGCGACCCGGCCGCGGAGCAGCCCGGTGAACTCGTCCACGGTCAGCCGGATTCCCTCGACAGCGGCGAGCGCGGTCCGGGCGTACCCGAGCACGGCCTCGCCCACCTCCGTCACCGACACCGAGCGGCCGGAGCGGTCCAGCAGCGGCTGGCCGAGCTCCCGTTCCAGCTGCCGGATCTGGGCGCTCACCCCCGGCTGGGCCACATGCAGCCGGGCCGCGGCGCGGGTGAAACTCGCCTCTTCCACCACCGTGACGAAGTACCGCAGTTGCCGGAGTTCCATGACGGGAATCCTAGGCCGTACCCATAACCAACGCTGCTGGCAAGGAGAATGACCCGCTCTTGGACTTATGGCAACGGGGAAAAGATCATTGGAGCCATGGACCTCGGAACGGCGATCGCGGCCGAACGCCGCGAACTGGCAGACCTGTTGGACGCTCTCCCCGACGAGCAGTGGGATGCCCCGACGCTCTGCGCGGGCTGGCGGGTGCGGGAGGTGGCGGCCCACATGTCGATGGGTTTCCGCTACTCGTTCCCCAAGGTGGCCGCCGAACTCGTCAAGGCGGGCGGCAGCCTGCACAGGATGACCGACCGGCTCGCCCGCAGGGACGTGGCCACCGCGTCACCGCGCCAACTCGCCGCCTTCCTCCGGGACAACGCCCACCACCCGTGGACGCCGCCGGTCGGCGGGCTCGCCTCCGCGCTCGGCCACGACGTGGTCCACGGCCTCGACATCACCGTGGCGCTCGGCCACGACCGTCGCGTCCCCGAGGACCGGCTGCGCGTCCTCCTGGAGCACGTCACCGCCAGGTCCGCCCGCTTCTTCGGCGCCGACCTCGACGGCGTCCAGCTCCGGGCCACCGACCTCGACTGGACCTTCGGCACCGGCACCCCGCTGACCGGCGCCGGAGCGGACCTGCTGCTGGTCGCCTTCGGCCGCAAGCTGCCGGCCGGCCGCCTCCGGGGCGAGCCGCAGGGCCGGTTCGTGGCCTGCTAGCCGGGGGACGGCGGCCCGGCTCAGCTCACCCGTCGAGGCCGTGCCGGGCGAGCAGCGGACCGATCTCCGGATCGCGGCCCACCACCGCGCGGAACGCCGCCATCGGGTCGACGCTGCCGCCCCGGCCGAGCAGTTCCCGGCGGAAGATCTCTCCGCTCTCGCGGACCGTCCGGCCGTTCTCCCGGAACCACCGCACGGTGTCGGCGTCCAGGACCTCCGCCCACCGGTAGCCGTAGTAGCCGGCCGCATAGCCGCCGCCGAAGACGTGGGCGAAGTAGCCGGTGCGGTAGCGCGGCGGGATCGCGGGCAGGGCGAGGCCCCACCGCTCCAGCGCGGCGGCCTCGAACGCCTCGGCGTCCCCCTCGTCCGGCAGGTCGCCGTCCGCGGGCAGCGAGTGCCAGGACCAGTCCAGTACGGCGGCGGCCTGGTGCTCCACCACCCGGAACCCGGCCCCGAAGCTCTCCGCCTCGCGCAGCCTGCCCGGCAGGTCCGGGGGCATCGGCTCGCCGGTGACGTGGTGCCGGGCGTAGTGCGCCAGGATCTCGGGCTGCTCCGCCCACATCTCGTTGACCTGGGAGGGGAATTCCACGAAGTCGCGCGGCACCTCGGTGCCGGCCAGCAGTGGGTAGCGGACGTCGGAGAACAGGGCGTGCAGCGCATGTCCGAACTCGTGGAACAGCGTGCCGACCTCACGCCAGGTCAGCAGGACCGGCTCGCCCGCGGGCGGCCGGGCGACGTTCAGGTTGTTGACCACCACCGGCCGGTGGCCGAGCAGATGCGACTGCTGCACCAGCTCGTTCTCCCAGGCGCCACCGCGCTTGGACGGCCGGGCGTGGAAGTCGCCGATGTAGAGGCCGAGCGCGCTGCCGTCCTCCTCGCGGACCTCGAAGACCCGGGCGTCCGGGTGGTACGCCACCAGGTCGGGCCGCTCGGTGAAGGTGAGCCCGTAGACCAGGTTGGCGGCGTGGAAGACCCCGTCGCGCAGCACGGTCTCCAACTCCAGGTACGGCCGCAGCGCGGCCGCGTCGAGGTCGAAGCGCTCCTTGCGGACCCGCTCGGCGTAGTACTGCCAGTCGGCCGCGCCGATCTCCGCGACGCCCGCCGCCTGCGCGAGGACGGCACCCTCGCGCACGGCGTTGGCGACGGCGGGGCCGGCCAGCCGGCCGAACATCTCCTCCACGGCCCCGGTGGTGCCGGCGGTGCGGTCGGCGACCTCCCAGGCGGCATGGCTGGGGTACCCGAGCAGCGCGGCACGCTCGGCGCGCAGCCGCGCCAGCGCGACGGCGACCGGGCCGTTGCACTCCACGCCCCGCCCGAGCGACGCGGCGAGCAGCCGCTCGCGCAGCGCGGGATCGTCGAGCGTGGCGAGCTCGGTCTGGCCGGTGAAGTTCTTCAGACTCAGCACGAACCCGCCGGGGTGGCCGAGCGCCCGCGCGTTCTCGGCGGCCGCCGCCACCTGGTCGTCCGGCAGTCCGGCCAGTTCCGCGGCGTGCTCCAGCACCAGCGCGGCCTCCGCCGTGGCGCTGCGCAGGTTGCGCCGGAACTCGGCGCACCGCGCGGCGATCTCGGCGTTCAGCTCGCGCAGCCGCCGCTGCTGGCCGGGTGCGAGCCGCGCCCCGGCCCGCACCCGCAGGGTGTGGTGCCGCTCCAGCACCCGCACCTGCTCCGGGCCGAGGGCGAGGTCCTCGCGCGCCTCGTACAGCGCGTCGAGCCGGGCGAACAGCGCCGGGTCGAGCAGCAGCGCGTCGTCGTGCGCGGCCAGCCGGGGAGCGAGTTCCGTCTCCAGTTCCTGGAGCGCGTCGTCGGTGTCCGACGCGGTCTTGTTGAAGAACACCCGGCGCACCCGGCCCAGCACCGCGCCGCTGCGCTCCAGCGCCTCCACGGTGTTCTCGAACGTGGGGGGCGCGGTGCGGCTGCCGATCGCCGCGATCTCCTCCCGCTGTTCGGCCATCCCGCGCTCGAAAGCCGGCAGATAGTGCTCGTGCCGGATCCGGGCGAAGGGCGGCAGTGCGTAGGGCAGATCGCTCGGCTCGAAGAAGGGATTCGCCATCACGCTGGCCGACCCTACGCCCGCGGGCCGCGCCGGGTCCGGCGGTCGTCGAACATCGCTGGTCCGGGTGGGTCCCGGGAAGCGTCGTGGACCCATTCGTGATGTCATCGAAGGCGAGGCAACAACGCTCCTGATATGGGAGGAACCATGGCCGGCAAACTGCAAGCCCGCGACATCATGACCGGCGGAGTGCGCTGCGTGGGGGCCCATGAATCGCTTCAGGACGCGGCCAGGATGATGCGCGATCTCGATGTGGGAGCCCTCCCCATTTGCGGTGACAACAACAAGCTCATGGGCATGATCACCGATCGCGACATCGTCGTCACCTGCTGTGCCGAAGGCATCGAGCCGGCGACCGTCCAGGCCGGTTCCCTGGGCGGGGAGCTGCACTGGATCGACGCCGAGGCGGACGCCGCCGATGTTCTGGAAACGATGGAGAGCCACCACATCAAGCGCCTGCCGGTGATCGATGTGAAGAACGGCCACCGCCTGGTCGGCATGATCACCGAGGCCAACCTCGCCAAGAACCTCAGCGACCGGCAGATCGCGGAGTTCGCGACACGCGTGTACGCGACGGCTTAGGGCGCCGCACCCCCGCCGGCACGAGGAACCCGGGCAGGCCGTCCGCGGCGCCACGGACGGCCTGCTAACCCTCGTTCACGCAGCACTCGGGAATTCCCTCGTGCGCGCGGCCGGCGTCACTCCGGCATTCAGTTTCCGCGGGAGCGCGGTACGGCGAGTCGCGTGCCGGGGAAAATCAGGTCGGGATTCCCGCCGATCACCTCGCGGTTGGCCCGGTAGAAATCCTGCCAGCGGAATCCGTGGGCGCCGGCGATTCCGCTCACGGTGTCCCCGGCGTTCACGACGATCGTGCGGCCGGTGTTCCGGTGGCGGGGTGCCTTGTACCGCTTCTCGTGGAACTGCGGGTGCCGCAGCCGCTCACGGGCCGGTGCGAGGGAGTGCCGGTGCGGGGCCGGGCGCGGAGCGGTGGCCCGGGGGGAGGTGTGCCGCGGGGTGCCGTTGAGCCCGAGCCGGGCCGAGCAGGCCGGCCACGCGTGCCAGCCCTGCCGCGCCAACACCCGTTCCGCCACCTGGATTTGCTGTGACCGGCTGGCGTGCGCGGCCCGCGTCCCGTACGTCCGGCCGCCGAACGAGTGCCAGGTGGAGTGGGCCAGCTGCAGTCCTCCGGAGAAGCCGTTCCCGGTATCGATCCGCCAGTTCCCTCCGCTCTCGCACCCGGCCAGCCGGTCCCAGGTGCCGCCGGTCACGGCCTCGGCCGGCTGTTCGGCGGCCACGTTCAGCGCGCCGGCCGCCAGCAGTACGGCGGCCGCGGTGATGCCCCGGACCCCGTACCCCCGGAATTCGCTGCGGGCACTCGATTCCGATACCTGAGGAAATTCCATGCGTGTGCTCCCGTCGCTCGCCGCGCAGTTTCCTGGCGGCTATTCAGGAAACGTGACGTCCCCTCGGAAATCGCGTTCGAGCGGTGCCCTACCGCGATTTCCGGGCGGCGCCATGAAATCGACCGGGACGAGACAACCACGCACCGAGATCGCATCGGCAGAGCGCGCGGTAGCGCCGCCGCGGCCCGGCCTGCCCCCTTGTCCCCGGAGCACGGGCATGCCTGCCGGAGGCGCGCCCGCTGCGACCGGCGGGGGCGCACCCCGTACGCCGCGGGTGCATGCCGGCCCGGTGCGGGGCGATCACTCACCGGTGGCGGGGGTGTCCGCCGAGCGCATCCGGGGCGCTTGGTGCATGCGCTGCGCAGGTCCGCACGCACCGCGCACGGACCTTGGGCAGTGCAACGGTTCGTCCGGGCCGGGGACGTCCCCGGTCGTGGCCGGTCGTCCGTGCGGTGGCCGCGCTCCGTGCGCTGCTGACACCCCGTCGCCTTCGTTGCGAATGCGAACCTCCGGTTTTCGAACGGGAGTTACCGGTGATTAAACCTTCCGTCAATGTGGCGTTGATCACTCACTGAAAAGGAAAGTGCAGGTCGGAAGCACAGTGTGCAATTGATCGATCACTTTGTGCTGATTATGTACGGAGCCTGATTAACCCTGAGGGCCCCTCCCATCGGTGAGAGGGGCAGGAACGCCGTCCGCGTTCCGGCCGCCGCAACGACGCGGCGGCAGCAACTCTCAAGAAGGGAGGGCCCGTGGAGCACTTGCGGCATTCATGGCCCTGGTACGCGCTGGCACTGGTCGGCGTCTACCGGTTGACCGCCACAGGACTCGACGCCCTTGTCCGGCGCGTGGTGCGCACCGCCTCGCAGGCCCGTGCCGAGCACCGTGCCACCGCCCGTCTCACCGCCGCACCGCTGCCGCGCGGCGCCGTCCTCCTGGACGGCGCCCGCCGTGCCGCGTCTCCGGACGCCGCCGTTCCGTCCTCGCCGGCGGCGCCGACGACGGGCCGCGGCTGCGAGGAGGGCCGGTGAACGAGCAGTCCCCCCTGGCCAGCCCGACCGACCTGCCGCTGGACTTCGAGGTGTTCTTCCAGCGGGAACAAAAAGCCCTGCTCGCCGTCGCCGCCTCCCGCCTCCGCGACCGCCGGGACGCGGAAGAGGCCACCCTGGAGGCCGGCCGGCGCATGTACGCCAAGTGGGAGCGCATCCTCGCCCACGTCAACCCGAAGGCCATGACGTACACCATCCTCAACGGCGTCGTCTCCGACTTCTACCGCCGCGAGATCCGCAACAGCCGCGTACAGCCCTACGCCGACCCCCCCGACACCGCCTACCTCCAGGAGCTGCGCAGTTGCGAAGCACTCGACCTCGCGCTGGACGCCCTGGAGTCCACCGCGCCCCTGCAGGCCAACTCCGTACGCCTGCGCCACCTGGCGGGCCTGTCCTACGACCAGATCGCCGAGCGGCTGGGCACCACCCCCGGTGCCGCGAAGGCCAGCACCAGCATCGGACTGCAACGGCTCAAAGAGATCATGACGAACGGTTCCTGCGGAACCGGAGAGGACGCGTGATGCTCGAAGACCTGCTACGACGCCAAGCCGAGGCGCTGCACCGGGATTTCGCCGATCACGACCCGGTCGCCTTCACCCGGCGCCTGGCCGCTCGCATCGCCGACGGCACCGGAGCGGACCCCGAACCGGTCACCCGCGGCGCGGTGGGCGACATCCGCCCGCTGCCCGTACGCCCCGCGCCCGCCCGGGGCCGGCGCCGCCGCCGGCCCACCCCCGTCCTCGCCCCCGCGATCCCGCCCGCGGCCGTCCTCGCGGAGGCCAGGAGGCTGTGCAACGTCGTGCTCCGGTCCAAGGACATCGACACCCTGGGCGCCTTCGCCGCCGACTACGACGCGGCCGGCGCACGCACCTTCGCCTGCCTCCTCTACACCCTGGACAAGTGGGACGGCGCCCTGTTCTGGTGGCGCTTCGCGGCCGGCGCCGGCGACGAACTCGCCGCCCACCTGCTCGCCGTGCACCACGCCGCCGTCGGCCGCACGACCGACGCCCGGCTCTGGCGGACCGTCGCCCGCATGATGGGCTTCGCCCCTGAGCTCCACCTGCCCGTACCGGTCCGCGGAACCTCGGAACTGGCCCAGGGCTTCGCCCGCACCTGGGACCGGAGCCTGCAGAGCTTCCTCCAGCACCCCTACCTGCCGAGGGAGCTCGCCGCACAGTGACCGGCCGCCCCGCGGCCGTACCGCCCGGGGCACGACCGGGCGCGCCGCCCGCCGTCGCACGGTATCCGACCGCGCGACGGCGGGCGGCCGCGTCGGGCGGCGCTCCCGGACGAAATGGACAGCGCGACCCCCCTGTGGTGCATTGGAGGAGCGCACGCCACGGTGTCACCCGGCGCGCGGCGCACGGCCGACCGGAGCCGATCGTGAGGAGTGACCGGATGGCCCCCGGACACAGCGCACCCGACCGCCCGGCGGACCCGGCCAACGGCGCGGCACCGCTCGCCGGCAGCGTCGCGCTGGTCACCGGCGCCTCCAGCGGCATCGGCGCTGCCACCGCGCACGCACTCGCCCGCGAGGGCTGCTCGGTCGCCCTGGTGGCCCGGCGCGCCGACCGGCTCGCGGACCTCACGGCGGCGCTCGCCGGGCAGGGGAGCGGCACGCCCTTCCCGGTGCCCGCCGACCTGAGCGACGCCGAGCAGCCGCACCGCGTGGTCGAGAGGACCGTGGACCGCTTCGGGCGGCTCGACATCCTGGTGAACAACGCGGGCTTCGGCGTCCGCGGCTCCGCGCTGGACAGTGACCCGGCGGACTGGGACCGGATGGTGGACCTCAACCTCAAGGCGGTGCTGCGGATGTCGCACGCCGTGCTGCCGCAGCTGCTGCGCGCCGCGGGCGAGGGCCCCCGCGGCGTCGCCGACCTGGTGAACGTCAGCTCGGTGGCCGGCCGGGTGCCCCGGAAGGACAACAGCGTCTACTCGGCCACCAAGCACGCGGTGTGCTCCTTCAGCGAAGCGCTGCGCCAGGAGGTGACCGGCCGGGGCGTGCGGGTCGGGCTGGTCGAACCGGGCATGACGGCGACCGAGCTGACCGTCGGCGGCAGCCAGGCCGCCTCGGCGCACGGACTGCCCCAGGACGCCTGGCTGCGCGCCGAGGACGTCGCCCGCTGCGTCACCTTCATGATCACTCAGCCCGCGCACGCGGCGATCAACGAGATCGCCGTGCGGCCGACCGCGCAGGAACGCTGACCGCGCTTCGTGGCCCCCCCGCGCCCCGGACGGCTACCGTCGCCCTGTGCGCCTCCTGCTCCTCTCCGACACCCATCTCCCCAAGCGCGCCAAGACGCTGCCGCCGCAACTGCTCGACGACGTGCCGCGCGCCGACGTCGTGGTGCACGCCGGCGACTGGGTCGACACCGCCACCCTCGACCTGCTGGCGGCCCGTGCCCGGCGGCTCATCGGGGTGTACGGCAACAACGACGGCCCGGAGCTGCGGGCGCGGCTGCCGGAGGTGGCGTACGCGGAACTGGACGGCGTACGGCTCGGCGTCGTGCACGAGACCGGCCCCGCACAGGGGCGCGAGCGGCGGTGCGCCGAACGGTTCCCCGACCTGGACGTGCTGGTCTTCGGCCACAGCCACATCCCCTGGGACTCCCTGGCGGACGACCGGCTGCGCCTGCTCAACCCCGGTTCGCCCACCGACCGCCGGCGCCAGCCGTACTGCACCTACATGACCGCGGAGCTGCGTGGCGGCCGGCTGACCGCCGTCGAACTGCACCGCCTGCCCCGCGCGAGATGAGCGGGCGGCGGGCGGCGGCTCAGCGGCCGAGCAGCCCGCGCACGTAGGCGGCCTGCCCGGCGTGCTGAAGATCGTCGGAGATGACGCTGACGAGCCGGACGCCGAGGGTGACGGGCGGGGACCAGGCGCGGTCGACGACGCGCTTGAAGTCCTTGTCCTCGACCCCGGCGAGATACTGCACCGTGGCGTCGTGCACGGCCTCGTGGTAGTCCGTCAACAGCTCGGCGCTCAGGTCCCGCACCGCCGCGACGTCCTCGGGGGAGTGGCCGTACCCGGTGTCGTCGGCCGCGAACGGCAGCCCGAAGCGTTCGTACCAGCCGTCCGCCGTCCACACCTGCTCGGTCCCCGCCACCCCCGCGACGTGATCGTCCTGGATCCTGGTCAGATGCCAGACCAGCCAGCCGACGGAGTTGGTCTCCTCGGCCGGCCGGCTGGCGATCTCGTCGGGGCCGAGCCCGTCCACCGCCTCCTCCACGGCCTCCCGGATACGGCCGAAGGCGTCGACGAGCAGATCCGTACTGGCGGTCATCAAGGCTCCTTAGCGGCGGCGGGAGGGCGCGGCAGCCCCCGGCGGCCCGCCCATGGTCGCAAGCCCCGGCGGCGAATGGTGGGAGGCGGCTCCGGCGGCGCCCCGGGGGGGCGCGAACGAGAGATATCGGGTCGGTCACGCCTGCAACCGGCGGGTCGGGCAAACAGTCATACGGGGCATGAAACGACGACTGAACCTGCGAATAGGGCGGCGGACCCGCGCCGGCCGCCGAGCGGGCGCGGCTCTCGCCCTCACGGCGCTGACCGTGCCGCTGACGGTGGCCTTCGGCGCCACCGCGGAGGCCGCCACCGCGTCCTCCTGCACGGCGGCCCGCGGCCCGTACCAGAAGCAGGCCGAGAAGTTCCTCGGCCTGCCGGTGGACGGCCGGCAGTCGGCGTCGGACTGCCGGGCCATCCGCGCCTTCCAGACCAGCCACGGCATCACCCCGAACATCGGCTATGCCGGCCCGGTCACCTGGGGCGTGATGAGCCTCGTCGCGCAGCAGAAGGCGGCCGGCCACAACCCGAACAAGGCCCGCAAGTGCCCCACGAACAAGGGGCGCATCGCCTGCGTCGACCTGACCCGTCAGCTCAGCTGGATCCAGGACGGTTCGCGGCTGGTGTACGGTCCGGTGCCGATCCGCAGCGGCCGGGACGGCTACGAGACCCGCACCGGCGCCAAGAAGATCTACTGGCGTCATCTGCACCACGTGTCGACGCTGTACAACGTGGCCATGCCCTACAGCCAGTTCTTCGACGGGGGACAGGCGTTCCACTCCATCAGCGGGAGTGTCTGGTCCGCCCCCGGCTCGCACGGCTGCGTCAACATGCGCAGCGGCGACGCCAAGAAGTACTGGTCGCTGCTGAAGACCGGTGACGACGTGTATGTCTACGGCCGCAAGGCCGGTACCTGACCGGCTGCCGGGGCGGGGACGGCGGAGCAGCGGCGGGAAGCCCGCGGCTCCGGCGTCCCCGCCGTGGTGCCTGCCGGCCCGACGTCAGCGGGCCAGCAGCTGGTACAGCGCCATCGGCGTCACATAGCCCGGCCAGCGGCCGTCCGCGAAGAGATGGACCCCCGCGTCCAGATAGCACTGGTCGACGAGCTGGGAGCAGATCATGTGCCGGGTGTTGGCGATGTAGCGCCGCAGCCCGGGCACGGGGACGTGGAAGCGGTGGGTGGCGATCGCGGCGTAGTCGAGGAAGCTGTAGGGCACCCCGACGTAGCGGGACGCCGCCGTGCAGATGCCGGCGCGTTGCCGCTCGGTGAGCCCTTCCGGGCACACGTAGAGCACGTTGGCGCCGCCATAGTCGGTGAGCGGGCGGATACGGGCCCCGCCGGGCTCGGCCTCCAGCACCTGGTCGTCCGGCAGGACCAGGAAGGCGTGTTCGTAGTCGGCGAAACCGTCACCGTTGATCCACTGTCCGAAGCGGATCAACCGGCCGGAGACGCCTGAGATTTGTGTGAGTCCGATGTCGCCGGGCAGGGGATGGGTGTGCTTCATGAGCAGCTCCCGGGAGCGCAAAATGCGGATTCCCGGTGGTGATACCCGCTGTTGACCCCCTCGCACCGTGGAGCGGGGTGGCTGTCCGGGCGGAGTGTCGGAGTTGGCAGGCCGCTCCGGACGGTTGGACACGGTCGGTGAGGACACGGGGCGCCAGGACCGGGCTCCGTATGCTGAGGAGCTCTCGGCTCCTCGTCGTCTGCCTCCGGGCGGGGCCGGGCCCGCCTCGAAGGAGCTTCTCGTGTGCATCGGCCTCGTCGTCCTCTACACCGAACGCCTGGAGGAGTGCCGTGACTTCTACTCCGGTCTCGGCCTCGCCTTCGCGCGGGAGAAGCACGGAGCGGGGCCCGAGCACTACGCCGCCGTCCTGGGCGAGGGTGTGGTCCTGGAGCTGTACCCGGCGTCCTCGGCGCGTCCCGCGACGGGCTCCCTCAGGCTGGGGCTCGTGGTGCGCGGGAAGGACGCCGTCGCGGTGGGGCCCGCGCAGCTGACGGGCCGGCAGATCGTGACCGACCCGGACGGCCGGACGGTGGACGTGCTGGTCAGGTAGCCGAGGCCGGCTGCCGGCCGGGGGTGCCGCTGTGCTCGCTCGCCGGCGTGCTTCCCGGCCCGTCCCGGGACCGGCCGGGAAGCACGCTCGCGCCGCCTCGGAGCCGCCGGCCCCGTCAGCCGGTCAGGTCGGCGGAGGTCAGTGCTGCACCACGAACGACCGGCCCTTCTTGACGCCGGACGAGCAGGAAGCCTTCTCCGAGGCCGTCATCTTGCGGGACTTGACGGTCACCGCGTTGCTCCGGCCGTCCGTGCCGTTGGGCGCGGGACCGGTGACGGTGTCCGGAACGAACCAGAAGTAGTGCCCCCACTTCGGGCTGTCGTAATGCGTCTGCCAGGTGCCCGAGACGGTCTGCATGACCTGGGCGCGGGAGATCCAGCCCACCTCGCCCGGCTTCACCGTCATGGTCAGCGAGCTGTTCTCGGTGTGCGAGCTCGACCAGGTGTGGCTGTACGTCGCGGTCACGCTCAGGTCGATGAGGCCGGCGATCTTTCCGCCGGCGGTGACCGACACGCCCGCGGAGTCCGTCGAGCCCACCGTGTCCGACCAGCCCATGGACTGCGTGGCGTCCGAAGTGCTGCAGTTGTAGAGCGAGTCGGAGACCTGGTGGAAGTCTCCCAGGTACGCCGTGCCGAGCGTCGGCTCGTTGAAGCTGCACTTCCCCTCGCCGGAGGCACAGTCGGCTATCAGCTGTTCCCGCGTGGGCCCGTCCTCCGCGGCGGCCGGCACGGCCATCGCGGCGAGCAGCCCCAACGACGCCGTGGACAGCGCCATCAGCCGGCTTCCCCGCCGGATCACCCTGCTGTTCTTCCTCTTTGCCATCTTGCGTTGCCTCTCGTGCCTTCGCCCGGATTCTTTCGCACGGCATGGCGACGCCCGCGGCGCGTGGCGGTGCCGCGACGCGCGCCGGAATGTTGCGTTCGCCGCTGTTGCGTTTGAGACTGGAGTGAAATCTGATTCAACTACACCAAGATTCGGTAAAGTTGTAGTTGATGGTGAAACAGTCCCTTTAGTGGCAATCGAAACGGAGGCGGCGTCAGGTGGCGGGGGCCCTCAACTGCCCGTGGCAGCCCCCTTGAGGACCGTACGCACCGCACGGGAAACGAAGTCCTCCTCCACGGGCAGCTGTCGGAGTACCACGCGGAGCCAGGCCGCCCCGGCGAGCAGGTCCACCAGGAGCATCGGATCGGCGTCCGAAGGGAGTTCACCGCGCGCCGTGGCGCGCTCGAAGAGGGGCTGTTCCCTGGCCAGCCGGTCGGCGAAGAACTCCCTTACGTGCACGGCGAGTTCGGGGCTCTGTGTGGCGGCGCCCAGGGCGGGCACGGCGATGTCGGAACCGGGCGGGACGGTCAGCAGGGTCACCACGGTCTGCAGGAGTGATTCCAGGTCGCCCTGGAGGCTCCCGGTGTCGGGCGGTTCGAGGCTGAGCCGCCGTGTCCCGGTGAGCGCGGCCCCCAGCAGGGCCCCCTTGGAGGGCCACCATCGGTAGAGCGTCGTCTTGTTGACCCCGGACCGCTGGGCGACGCCCTCGACCGTCAGGCCCTCGTAGCCCTTCGCCGCGAGCAGGTCCAGCGTGGCGTCGAAGATCTCCTGCGCCTTCCGCGGGCCACTGCTTCGCCGTGTTCCGTCCTGTCCTCGCTCCTCGCTCATGCGGAGAGATTAGCATCGAAAAACAACGCAACGTTGCGTTGCATTTGAGGTAGCGTGCAGGCCATGAAGGCCAACGCAACAGGGGTGCCCCTCGTTTTCGTGCACGGCATGCGCGTCAGCGGCGCGATGTGGCAACCCGTCATCGACACTCTCGGCACCCGCCATCCCACGGCGGCGCCCGACCTGCCGGGCCACGGAAGCCGGCGCGGCGAGCCGTTCACCCTGCCCGGCGCGGTGGCGGTCGTCACCGATGCCATCGACGCGCTCGGCGGCCGCGCACTCGTCGTCGGCCTGTCGCTGGGCGGCTTCGTCGCCGTGGCCACGGCCGGCAGTCACCCGGACCGGGTCCTCGGCCTGGTGGCGATGGGCTGCACCGCCACCCCCCGGGGACTGCTCGGCGCCGTCTACCGCGGGGCGGCGCGCGCCGGGGCCCGGTATCCGCAAGGGGCCGCCCGCCTCAGCGCGTTCGGATTCCGCCGCGCCCTCCCGGAGCCCCAGGCCCGCGCCATGGTCTCGGGCGGACTGACCTGCGAGACCATGCCCGACATCGTCCGGGCCGTCAGCGCGATGGACCCGCTCGCCGCGCTCGCGGCGTACCCGGGCCCCGTATGGCTGGTGAACGGCGAACGTGACCACTTCCGCCGCGACGAGCGGCGCTTCCTCCGCGCCTGCCACGACGGCCGCCTCATCGTCCGGCCCGGGTGCGGACACATCAGCAGCCTCGCCGACACCGAGGCGGTCGCGCGGCAGGTGCAGGATGCCGCGGCGGTCGTCAGCGCGGCCCGCACGGGCGGCACTTCGGTGCCCACGCACCGACCCGCGACGCCGGAGGAGGCACGATGACCGTACGTGCGCGGGAGTGGGACGTGACGGAATCCCTGGAGGTGCGCCGCCCGCCGGCCGCCGTGTACACGGCGCTGGCGGACAGCCGGCGGATGGCGGAGTGGAGCCCCGAGGTCTGGCGGGTGTGGTCCCGCGGTGATCGCTTCGTGGGCTTCAACCGCAGGGCCCTGTGGGTCTGGTTCACCGTCTGCCGCGTCGTCGTCGCCGACCCCGGCCGGGAGTACGCCTTCGACGTCACCTCGTTCGGCCTGCCGGTGGCGCGTTGGGGGTACCGGCTGACGCCGACCCCGCGCGGCACGCAGGTCACCGAATACTGGGTCGACCACCGGCGCCACGGCTGGCGCCGTCACCTCGCCGAGCTGCTGGGCCTGCTGTTCACCGGCACCCCGGCCGTGCGGCGCGCCGCACGGAACCGCGCCGGTATGCGGCAGACCCTGCGACGCCTGGCCGCGACCTGCGAGGCGGCGGACTGACGTTCCGGCCCCGTGCCGCGCCGCTTCCGCACGAGCCCCTGACCACGGATTCCGCATCGGGTTCCGGTTCAGGGGCCCGTGCCCACGGGCGGCATCCCACCGGCCCGCCCCGGAGCGGACCGGCTACGAGGCCTGGTGGCCGCCACCAGACGGCAGCGCGGGCTCCCGTCCGGTCGGTGGCCGAGCTCCGGCAGCGCGTACAGCTCCACTTCGAACCCGGCGCGCACCAGCTCCGCGCGTACGTCGCCCAGACGGAACACGCGGTAATACATCACGAAGGGCGGACGCCACAGGGCGTTGCGGACCCGCATCGCGACGTCGAAGGCCAGCAGCGCCCCGTACGCGAGTGAGCCCGGCGGGGAGGGCGCCGCGATCGGGAAGACGAACCGGCCGCCGGGGCGCAGCACCGAGTGGACCTGGGCGAACAGTCCCGGCCGTTCATACGGCAGGAAGTGCCCGAACGCGCCGAAGCTGACGACGAGGTCGAAGGCCGGCCCGAAGGGGAGCGCCCGGGCATCGGCCCGCACCCACTCCTCGCGCGGCGGCGTGGCCGTCGGTCCGGGCTTCCCGTGGGCGGGCACCGGTCCACCGGCGCGGTCACCGCCCCCCGCACCGGCCTCGGTGCGGGCGCGGCCCGCGGCGAGCATTCCCGCGCTGATGTCGACGCCGGTGATCCGCTCCCGGCACACCTGGCGCAGCACGCCCATGCCCGCTCCGGTGCCGCAGCACAGGTCGAGACCGCTGTCGAACGGCCCGAGCCCGCGCAGCACCCGGGTGACGGGGGTCAGTACCGAGTCCGGCGTCCGGAACGGGGTGTGGTCGAACTTCGGCGCGAGCAGGTCGTAGCCGTGCTCGACGGAGGACAGTGCCTGGACGGCGAGTTCACGGAACGTGGGGCCCTGAGGTGTGAACATCGCGCCTCAGCATACGACCGAACCTCGCCGGCCGTGGTAGTGGTACAGTGCGAGTGGAGCGTACGTGCGTTCGCCATGACTGGCGCGCCGTTACTGTCCGGCTCCCCTTTCGCGCGTTTCTCTCTCGCGCTCCTTCATGACGCAGGCGATGACCTTCCACGGCATGCCGCGCAACGCGTTCACCGCTCTCTCCGGCCGCGGGCCTTCCTCGCCCGCCTGCGGGGCGTGAATTCACCGCCCCGGCGTCTCTGCCGGCTTCCTTCCCGCGCCTGACCCACCAGGTACCCACGTCCTGAAAGGACACGGAAACCACCCATGACCACCATGACCCTCGAAAACGACAGCCCGACCGCAACGGCCGTGGCCCCAGGCGCTGTTGGCGCGCCCCCTGCCTCCCGCACCGTCTCCGGCGTGCTGGATCTCGCGAACGCCGGCCAGGGAGGAGGACTGCTGCGGGCACAGGGGTGCCTCGCGTCGCCGGAAGACGTCCGGGTGTCCGCCGCGCTGGTCCGGCAATACGGCCTGCGAAAAGGCGATCTCGTCGTCGGGGAGTGCGCACGGCCCCGTACCCTCACCCATATCGCCTCGGTCAACGGCCGGGCGCCGGAAGCAGCTCGTGGCCGACGGCATTTCCGCGACCTCACGCCGCTGCATCCGCGCGAGCGGCTGCGCATGGAATCCCCCAACGGCGGGCTGACGCCGCGGCTCGTCGACCTGGTCACCCCCATCGGCAAGGGGCAGCGAGGACTGATCGTCGCCCCGCCCAAGACGGGAAAGACGGTGCTGTTGCAGCAACTCGCCGGGGCCATCGCCGAGAACCATCCGGAATGCAGGGTGATGGTGGTGCTGATCGACGAACGCCCGGAAGAAGTCACGGATATGCGCCGGCGCGTACGCGGCGAGGTGCTGGCCGCCACGTTCGACCGGCCGGCGAAGGAACACATCGCGCTGGCCGACCTGGCCGTGGAACGGGCGAAAAGGCTCGTCGAGCAGGGCCAGGACGTGGTCATCCTGCTCGACTCCCTGACCCGGCTGTGCCGGGCGCACAACAACGCCGCGGGGGCGGACGGCCGCGGCCGGACCCTCAGCGGCGGTGTGGACGCCGCCGCGCTGTACGGCCCCAAGCGGCTCTTCGGCGCGGCGCGTCTCGCGGAGGAGGGCGGCTCGCTGACCATCCTCGCCACGGCCCTGGTCGAGACCGGCTCCCGGGCCGACGACTACTTCTTCGAGGAATTGAAGAGCACCGGCAACATGGAGCTGCGCCTCGACCGCGTGCTCGCGGGCAAGCGGCTCTACCCGGCGGTCAATGTCACGACATCCGGCACCCGTCGCGAGGAACTGCTCTGCTCACCGGCCGAGTTGACCGCCACGCGCCGGCTACGGCGCGCTCTGCACGGCGGTGACGGCTCGGCCAACCTGGAAGCGCTGCTGGAGAAGATGCGGCGCACGCCGGACAACGCGACGTTCCTGCGGCAGTGTCAGTAGTAGCCCTTCTGCCCGTCGAGCAGTTCCCGGATGGCGTCCGTGTGCCCGGCGTGCCGGGCGGTTTCCTCGATCATGTGGAACAGCATCCACCGCAGGGACGCGGCGGCGGAACGGAACTCCGGGTGCTTGCCCACGTCATCCAGCGCATGCGCCGCGATGATCTCGTTCGATACCGCGCACTGCGCCGCGTACTCGTCGAGGAGCCGCGGAAGAGGGATCCCTTCGACGTCCATGTCGGCGTCCTCGGTCACGTCGTCGAACAGCGGGCCGACCGCGGGGCGGCCGAGAAACAGCACCTCGAACCAGAGGTGTTCGACCCACTTCATGTGGGAGACCAGGCCCGCCATCGTCATGCGGGGCGAGGACGGCAGCACGGCACGGTGCGCGTCCGCTTCCGACAGTCCCTCGCACTTCCACTGGATGATCGCGCGCTGCATGTCGAGCCAACCCACGAGCTGCGTCCGTTCATCCGCATCGAAAGGCGGGCGATTACGAGAAGGCGTCATGGGCGGCGACGTTAGTCCGGTCCCCGCCGCACCGCACCGGGATTTCGCGCGGCTGCAAGGACCCGGCGCGCGGCACGCACGCTCCCCCTGTGAGCGCACCGTGTGCGGCCGTACGCGGTCAGGTCGCGAGCAGCACGATCGCGGCGCCCAGGCCCCCGGCCCCGAGGGCGACGGCCGCGCAGGTCAGCCCGCCGTCCCGCCAGCGGAAGAACCGGTCGAGGGCGAAGTTGCCGGGCCCGATGGCGGCGATCGAGAGTGCCACGGCGGCGATGCAGAGCGGATACTCCAGGCCGCCGGAGATCACCCAGAGGCCCTTGGGGACGGCGAGGACCATCGCGTTGATCATCACGCCGATCAGCGCGGCCGCCGCGAGAGGGGTGAGGAACCCGAGGGCGAGGCCGAGACCGCCCAGGGTCTCGGAGACACCGGCGACGCCGGCGTAGACCTCACCGGGCCGGTAGCCGAGGGCGGCGAATCCCTTGCCGGTGGCGGCGAGCCCTGAACCGCCGAAGAGACCGAAGAGTTTCTGTGCGCCGTGGCCGGCCAGGAGCAGTCCTACGGACAGCCGTAGGAGAAGCAGGCCGAGGTCGGTGGCGAGTGGGGGAGCGCGCAGGTCGTGAGGCCGGGTGTCCGCCTCCGACCGCCGCTCGGCGAGCAGTTTCATGACGATGTCGCTTCCCGCACCGGCGCGTCGGAGGGCCGCGGTGTCGAAGCACCGGCGCCGGTGCGCTCAGGGTGGAGAAATGTCGTGGTGTGCGGGCCGTACCGGCGCGGCGGGGATATCGGGGCCCACCACGTCGGAACGGAGGGCTTGCGCCCTACAGTCGATCGTGCTACTTGAGAGCGCTCTTGCCTAGGGGGTGCCCAGCTGAGCCGGGGCTGCCCGGGGCAAAAATTCACGGGTGAAACAGAGCGGTAGGAGTGGCAGGGACGGCAGGACCGCCGGGCCGGACCGGCCGGACCTCGGCAACGAGAGCGGGCCCCCGGAACGAGCATTCCGGAGGCCCGCCCGGGCCGGCCCCACGCGAGCGCGCCGGTCGCCCCGGCGCGCAGCGCGTGAAGGTGTCAGTCGTTGACGCAGGCGTTGCCGAACGTGGGGTTGAGCAGCCCGATGACGTCGATGGTGTTGCCGCAGACGTTGACCGGGACCTGGACGGGGATCTGCACGACGTTGCCGGACACGACACCGGGCGAGTTGAGCGCCGCGCCCTGTGCACCGCTGTCGGCGGTGGCCAGACCGGCCCCGCCGAGGAGGGCAGCGCAGGCGCCGGCGGTCACGAGAACACTCTTGATCCGGTGAGCCATCGGTCGGTCTCCTTACTGGTGGTGGAAGCGGCCCGGGACGGCCTCAGCGCCACGGGAACGCACCGCGCACGGCTGAGCCGTCCGAGCCGCCTGTCTGTACGGGGAAGTTGCTTCCCCGCCGACCGCCGCTCCAGCTCCGAACGACGCGAAGATCAGACTTCTAGGTGATATTGCATGTGGAGTTGACGGTCAGCCGTACGAATTCGACCGCAGCCGTGGCCCCAACCGACCAGGAAGCACATGCCCGACACCGCCCAGCCGCAGACCCATGACCCCGGCGCCTACGCGTCCCGCTCGGCCGCCGCGTGGGACCGGCTGTCCAGGGCGATCGACGCCCAGCAGGACGGCGCGTGGGTGCTCGACGAGGTGGAGTGGCAGGTGCTGGCCGATGTGCGGGCGGCGACCGACGCCCTGCACGGCGGGCACCTGCCGCCGCACACCCGCGAGCCCGTACAGGTGAGGGTCGGTCGCCTGGCCAACTGGGCCGGGGTGTGCCGGCTGGCCGCGCGGGCCGGCGGGTGGGAGCTGTTTCCCGTTGCCGGCACGGACGCCTCGGCCGCCACCGGGCCCGCCGGCATGGCGGACCTGCTGTCGGGAATCCACGCCCTCGCCGAACAGGGCGAACGGTGGAGGGCGTTGATCCGCACCGTGGTGCAGCAGCGGCACGCCGCCGCCCGGGCCGGCGAGGCCGTCCCGGAGCGGAGCCTGGAGGAGAGGCTCAACGATCTGCATCCGGGATTCGAGCGGGACCTGGCCGACGCGGAAGCCTTCTTCACCGGCCCCGGCTCACTTGAGGATCTGCACCTCTTCTTCTACTGATTCCCTTGGAACACCCTTGCTAGAGTGCGCCGATGTCATCGATCAAGCAGTTCCAGGTCACCTTCGACTGCGCAGAACCTGAGCGCGTCGCTCGTTTCTGGTGCGAGGTGTTGGGGTACGTCGTATCGCCGCCGCCGGCAGGATTCGCCACTTGGGACGCTTTCGATCGCTCCCGGCCTGCTGAGGACCGGGGTTCATGGTTCGCCTGCAGTGATCCCTCAGGTGTGGGACCGCGACTGTTCTTCCAGCGGGTGCCCGAAGGGAAGGTCGTCAAGAATCGGGTGCATCTCGACGTGCGGGTCGGCACCGGGCTCGTGGGTGAGGAGCGCCTGGCCACGCTCGAAGCCGAGTGCACACGACTGGTCGCGCTCGGCGCGGTGCGCGTGCAACTGCTGTACGACGGCCACGATGCGTGCATCGTGATGCAGGACATCGAGGGCAACGAGTTCTGCCTCGACTGAGCATCCTCCGAGCCGGCGAAAACGACGGAGTCATCAGTAACAACTCGGAACGGGTTGTCAGGGTTCCCGGCCACGCGGTGACATTCCCCTCGCCCTCCGCGCCTTTCCGCCACGCCTGTCACCTGCGCATACTCCAGGGCCGCCGCGTCTTGACCGTGGACGGGCGAGGGCTGATCGGATGGAGTTGAGGGAAGTCATGACGTCGTGCGCGGTCCCTGCGGCAGCCGCCGGCACCTGGACGCTCGGTGACCTCAAGGTCAACCGCGTCGGCTTCGGCGCCATGCGCCTGACCGGCAGGGCAGCCTTCGACCCGGGCGCCCACAGCGACCGTGGCCGGGCAATCGAAGTACTGCGCCGCGCGATTGAACTCGGTGTCAACCACATCGACACCGCGGCCTTCTACTTCTCCCGGCTGCGCTCCGCCAACGAGCTGATCAACTCGGCGCTGGCCCCGTATGCGGACGACCTCGTCATCGCCACCAAGATCGGCCCGGCGCGGGACGCCGGCGGTGAGTGGGCCACGCCGGCTCGGCCGGACCAGCTGCGCGGGCAGGTGGAGGAGAACCTTCGCCAACTCGGGCGCGATCACCTCGACCTGGTCAACCTGCGCGTCATGGGCGAGGACTCCGTCAGCGAGCACTTCGGTGCTCTCGCCGAGCTGCGTGACGCCGGACTCGTCCGCCACCTCGGTATCTCCGCCGCGCGCCCCGAACACCTGGCCCAGGCCCAGGAGATCGCGCCCGTGGTCTGCGTCCAGAACCGCTACGGCATCGACGCGCGCGGCGGGGACGGGATGCTCCGGGCCTGCGCGGCGCACGGCATCGCGTTCGTGCCGTTCTTCTCCCTCGCCGGGGAGGGACGCGAAGCCGGAGCCGTCCGCGCCGAGCACGACGAGGTCCGCGCCGTGGCCCGGGCGCACGGCGTCTCCACCGCGCAGGTCCGTCTGGCCTGGGTCCTGCAGCAGGGGGCGCATGTGCTGGCCATCCCCGGGACGGGCGACCCGGAACACCTCGCGGACAGTGTGGCGGCGGCAGCACTCCGACTCACGGAGGAAGAACTCCGACTGCTCGATTCGATCGGCCGGCCGGCATCCTGAGACCGCCGGCATCGGCGACATCGGCCGTGCCGGAGCAGGTTGCGAACTCTAGTATTCCAGCCATGAAGAGTGAGCTTTTCGCCTCCGAGCACATGGCCACGCAGGCCGCCGCCCCTGGCATGACACAGCAGAACGCCAAGTCGATCAAGTACGCGCTGGACGGGGAGTGTTACGCCCGGCAGGGTGCGATGGTCGCCTACCGCGGTGAGCTCCGGTTCGAGAAGCAGGGGCAGGGCGTCGGCAAGTTCCTCAAGCGGGCGGTCACCGGGGAGGGGCTGGCGCTGATGGCCGTACGGGGGCGCGGCGAGGTGTGGTTCGCGCACGAGGCGGCCAACTGCTTCATCGTCGACATCGAGCCGGGCGACGGCCTCTCCGTCAACGGCCGCAACGTGCTGTGCTTCGACCCGTCCCTGAGCTACGAGATCAAGGTCGTCAAGGGGGCCGGCATGGCGGGCGGCGGGCTCTTCAACTCCGTCTTCAGCGGGCAGGGGAAGCTGGGCATCGTGTGCGAGGGCAACCCCATCGTCATACCCGTGGCACCGCAGGCGCCGGTCTTCGTCGACACCGACGCCGTGGTCGGCTGGAGCAGCAGCCTGCAGACCGCGCTGCACCGTTCGCAGAGCATCGGTTCGATGCTGCGGGGCGGCTCCGGAGAGGCCGTCCAACTCCGGCTCGACGGCGAGGGGTTCGTGATCGTACGGCCGAGTGAGCTGCGTCCGGAGAAGGCCGCCGGCAACTGACCGCGGTACCGGGAGCCGCCCCGCGTCAGCCGTCCGCGACCGGGCCCAGGCGCGCGTCCAGCCAGTCGAAGACCCGCTGCTCGAACACCGCACGGCCCAGCGGCTCGCAGTGCAGGGCGGCGCCTTCGGCCTCGGTGAACCGCACCAGCTCCTTGGGGCCCGGCAGGGCGTCGTACAGCCGCTGCGAGGCACCGGGCCAGAAGTGCTCGCCCTCGGGGTCCGTGATCAGCAGCGGGGTGGTGATCCGGTGCGCCACGGGTGCCACGGTGTACTCGGCCACCTCGGTGAGCAGGTCGAAGGGCGAGTCGATCCCGTACGGCGTGGCTCGCCAGCGCCAGGTGGCGGCCAGCGCGGGCGACTCCGCCAGGGCCTCGTTCAGCACGCGGTCGAAGGTGTCCCGGTCGCCGGATTCCCACAACGCGCGCAGCTCCGGGCCGAGTTGCCGCCACCAGCTCTCCGCGACCTCGACGACGCCCGGATCGGCGACGGCGGCGGCGAGTCGGTGCTCGAAGGCGAGCGCGCGAGGAACCCAGTAGCCGGCCTGGCTGATACCGGCCAGCACCAGGCGGTGGGGGTCGACGTCCGGGCGAGCGGTCAGGAAGTCCACGACCGGAGTGATCACGTTCTCCCAGTCGGGACGGAAGGTGACCCCGTGCTCGAAAAGCATCGACTGCTGGCCGGGACCGTCGAAGAGCAGCGCGCGGTAGCCCCGCGCCACCGCCGGTGCGCCGAGCAGCGTCCAGGCGGCGGAGATCGGTCCGTCGCTGCCGTTGTTGACGATCACGGTCGGCAGCCGCTCCGGGCCACCGGGCGGCCCGAAGAGGTAGCCGGGCAGCGTGCGGTCCTCGTACGGGACGGCGACCCGCTCGGCGGGCGGGTCCGCCGCGGCGGCGAACCGGTCGAAGCACGCGCGGTGTTCCGCGAAGAGCTCCCGCAGCCGGGCCCCGGTATCGGGAACCCCGTCGACGGCCACCAGCGCCGTGCCGAAATACCCGGCCGCCCGCAGGAACGCCTGCCGGGCACTCACCCGGTGCCCGTCGGCCGCACACTTCTCGGCCTGGGCGCGGGCCGAGCGCGCCAGCGCGGTCCAGGTCGACATCCAGCGTGCGGCCGCCCCGCTGGATCCGTCCGAGCCGTCCGATTCCCCGTCCGGCGAGGGGGTCCGGGCCACGGCGGACGCGGCGGCGAGCACCTCTCCCACGTCCGCGCCCTGCTGCCAGGCGGAGCCCAGCGCGAGCAGGATCTCGTAGTTGAACTGCTCGTTCTCCACGAAACGGTACATATGGCCGCCTCCTGGCCCGCGCGTACGGACGCGGCCGGGCCGACGTCCCCCAGCCCCGGCCGGAGGGGAGAAAGGCCGGGGCCTTCCGTTCCAGCGTAGGAGCCGCCGAGGGGACCGCGCACGCCGGACGCCGCCCGTGCCGGCGCCACCGGACGACCACGGGGCACCCCTGGGGCGCCCTAGCACCTACCGCCCACCGACGCGACTTCGACCGGCACCGTGCCGCCTGGCATGATCCCGACCATGGCTGAACGCGTGATCGCCGCATGTGACGGTGCATCGAAGGGAAACCCCGGTCCCGCGGGCTGGGCGTGGGTGCTCGCCGACGCCCAGGAGACGGTCGTCCGCTGGGAGGCCGGCCCGCTCGGCACCGCGACGAACAACGTCGCCGAGCTCACCGCGCTGGAGAAGCTGCTGGCGGCCACCGACCCGGTCGTGCCGATCGAGATCCGGATGGACTCCCAGTACGCCATGAAGGCCGTCACGACCTGGCTGCCCGGCTGGAAGCGCAAGGGCTGGAAGACCGCCGCGGGCAAGCCGGTCGCCAACCAGGACCTCGTCATGCGCATCGACGAGCTGCTCACGGGCCGGGAGGTGGAGTTCCGCTACGTCCCCGCGCATCAGGTGGACGGCGACCGGCTCAACGACTTCGCCGACCGGGCCGCGAGCCAGGCGGCGCTGCGGCAGGAGGCCGCCGGCAGCGCCCTCGGTTCCCCGGAGCCGCCGGCCGCGCCGGACACCGCGCGGCCCGCCGGCAGCCGTCGCGGCGCCGCCGGCGCGAGCGCGGGCTCCGCGTCCTCGGCGCAGCGGCGCACCGCGAAGGGAACCTCGCGGGCGGGTTCGGCGAACGGCTCCACGCGGACCCTCAAGGCCAAGTTCCCCGGCCGGTGCCGCTGCGGGCGCTCCTACGGCGCGGGCGAGCCGATCGCCAAGAACCCGGACGGCTGGGGCCACCCGGACTGCCGCTCCGGAGCGGGTGCGGGCGCCGAGCAGTAGGGCGGGGCGGGCCCGGGGCGTCGTACGAGCCGGGCCGTTGCCGGGACCCGGGTGCCCGGCCCGCCTGAGGGCCACCGTGCCGGGCCCGGAGGCGGAAGACGTTCGGCCAGTCGTGTGAAAGCGCCGCACGGGCGGCTGCCCGGCCGGGGACGATGGCGGATGTGTGCATGCGCCGCCAGCCCCACCGGAGGTACCCATGACAACTGACCGGCACGGACACCTGATGACCGACACCGGCGCCGAGGCCCTCGCCCACTACGAACAGGCCCTGGACGACCTGCTCTTCTTCCGCCCGCACGTGATGGAGTCGACGCGCGCGGCGCTCGACGCCGCGCCGCGCTCGACGGCCGTCCAGTCCCTGGCCGCCTACCTGGGTGTCCTGGGGACCGAGGAGAAGGACGCGGCGGCCGCCCGCGACGCCTTCGCCGGCTTCCGCGCCGGACTGGACACCGGGAAGCTGACCCCCCGGGAGCGGATGCACCTCGCCGCCGCGACGGCATGGCTGGACGGCGACCTGCACGGCGCCGGAAACATCCTCGGCGAGCTCTCCGTCGCGTTCCCGCGCGATGTGCTGGCGCTCTTCGCCGGGCATCAGCACGACTTCCTCACCGGCGACGCCCAGCGGCTGCGCGACCGCATCGGCGGGGCGCTGGACGCCTGGGACGAGGCGGACCCGCACCAGGGGCCGCTGCTGGGCATGTACGCGTTCGGCCTGGAGGAGTCGGGTCACTACGAGCGCGCCGAGGAGGTCGGCCTGGCGGCCCTGGCGCGGCATCCGCGCGACGTGTGGGGCATCCACGGCGTGGTGCACACCTACGAGATGCGCGGACGGTTCGCCGACGGGATCCGGTTCCTCGACGCCCGTACCGACGACTGGTCGAGCGGCACCCTGCTCACCGTCCACAACTGGTGGCACTACGCCCTCTTCACCCTGGAGACCGGCGACACCGCGCGCGTCCTGGACATCTACGACGCGGCGCTGCACCACGACCGCTCCGCCGGTATGGCGATGGAACTCCTCGACGCCGCCGCCCTGTTGTGGCGGCTGTACCTGGCGGAGGACGTCCGGACCGCCCGCTGGGCCCGGCTCGCGGACGCCTGGGAGCGCCGCCAGGACGGGCCCCACTACGCCTTCAACGACGCCCACGCGGTCATGGCGTACGTCGGTGCCGGCCGCCTCGCCCAGGCCGAGCGCCTGGTCGGGGACCGGGAGAAGTGGCTGGCCGGGCAGCCCGGCGTCAGCAACCGCGCGATGACCGCGGACATCGGCCTGCCGGTGTGCCGCGCTCTGATCGCCTACGGCAGGCAGGACCACGCAACGGCCGTCGACCTGCTGCTCCCGGTCCGCCACCGGCTGCACACCTTCGGCGGCAGCCACGCCCAGCGCGACGCGATCCAGCGGACCCTCGTCGAGGCGTCCCTGCGCTCGGGCCGCACGGACCTGGCCCGCACGCTGCTGAGCGAACGCAGCCGGCTCCGGCCCGTCTGCCCCTACAACTGGTCGGCCAAGGCCCGCCTGGAGGACCAGCTCGGTGCCCCGGACCGGGCGGCCGCCGCCCGCGCCCGCGCGGCGGCCCAGTCCGCGTCCTGAGGTGGCGGGGCCGGCTCAGTGCCGTGCCGGGGCGGCGGCCTCCAGGTCGTCGATGCTGCCGGACATCACCGTCCGGAGGTGTGCGGTGAGGTGCTCGGCCGGCCAGTCCCACCAGGCGACGGCCAGGAGGCGGGCGATGTCCTCGTCGCTGTAGCGGCGGCGGATGAGGCGCGCCGGGTTGCCGCCGACGATGCCGTAGTCCGGTACGTCGTCGACGACCACCGAGCCGGAGGCGATGACCGCGCCGTGGCCGATGCGCACGCCCGGCATCACCGTGGCGCGGTAGCCGAACCAGACGTCGTGCCCGACCACGGTGTCGCCGCGGCCGGGCAGGCCGGTGATCAGGTCGAAGTGCTCCGACCACGACCCGCCCATGATCGGGAAGGGAAAGGTGGAGGGGCCGTCCATGCGGTGATTGGCGCCGTTCATGAGGAACCGGACGCCCTCGCCCAGTGCGCAGAACTTGCCGATGACCAGCCTTTCCGGGCCGTAGTGGTACAGCACGTTCCGGGTCTCGAAGGCGGTCGGGTCGTCCGGATCGTCGTAGTAGGTGAACTCGCCGACCTCGATCAGCGGCGAGGTGACCAGCGGCTTCAACAGGACCACGCGCGGCTGTTCGGGCATCGGGTGCAGCACATGGGGGTCGGCGGGGAGTGCGGCCATGGCGGATCGGATTCCTCGTCTGCTGGGTGGTCCGGCACGGACCGGTGCCGGCTCCTTCCATGATCGCGAGGTGTGCAAGGGGGTGTGCAAGGGAATTTCGTGCGGGGCGTGAGCGCGGGGGCCGGCCTGTCGGCGGGGCTGACCCCGCCAACAGAACACATATTCGAATAGCCGGGTATCCTGTGCGTATGAGCACGCATCTCCAAGGCTCGCTCTTCGACCAGACCGAGGACATCCGCCTCGGCCCGCTGCGCGGGCTGCGCAGGACCACGCTCGGCGACGGCGCCTGGATCGATCTGCTGCCCGGCTGGCTGACCGGGGCCGATGCGCTGTTCCTGCGGCTCGCCACCGAGGTCCCCTGGCAGGCCGAGCGCCGTCAGATGTACGAGCACATGGTCGACGTACCGCGGCTGCTCGCCCACTACGGCGAGGGCGAGGCGCTGCCGCACCCCGTGCTGGACGAGGCCAGGGCCGCCCTGTCCGCCCACTACCGCGCCGAGCTCGGCGAGCCGTTCACCACCGCCGGTCTGTGCTACTACCGCGACGGCCGGGACAGCGTCGCCTGGCACGGGGACCGGATCGGCCGCGGCAGGCACCAGGACACGATGGTCGCGATCCTGTCCGTGGGGGCACCCCGTGACCTGCTGCTGCGCCCGCGACGCGGCGGCAGCACCGTACGGCGGCCGCTCGGGCACGGCGACCTGATCGTGATGGGCGGCTCCTGTCAGCGGACCTGGGAGCACGCGATACCCAAGAGCACCCGGGCGGCGGGGCCCCGGATCAGCATCCAGTTCCGGCCGCACGGCGTGCGCTGACGCGGCAGGGCGCCGAAGGGGCCGGGGTGCGGCGGGACGGCGGCCGGGGGCGAGCCGGTTGCGGCCCTCGATGATCAACAGGCCCGCTTTCACGACAACTTCCTCCGGACCGCGGCTGGATCCCGACCCGGGCTGAACGTGCCGGCGCCGCCGGCCGTCCTACCGCACGTACCCGTACGCACTCATCTGGAGGGGTTTCTCATGCGACGCTCAGTAGCAGCGGCCGCGGTGGTCGTTCTGGCGGGCGCCGGACTGCTGGGGACGGCCGGCTCGGCCGGCGCCGCCACCGGCACGGCAGCCGCGTCCGGCGCCACGGAATGCTCGGTGGCCTGGGGCAGCAAGGCGAAGTCGGCCACGAACGCCACCTCCGCTCCGCTGAAGAACATCACGACCAGCGGGACCACGTGCTACGACCGCATGGTCTTCGACATCAGCGGCGCGCGCGGCAAGCTCGGCTACCACGTCGGTTACGTCGACGCGTTCCATCAGGACGGCTCCGGTGAGCGGATACCGGTCAAGGGCGGCGCCATCCTGGAGATCTTCGTGTCCGCGCCGACCCATGACCCGGCGACCGGTCGGCAGACCTACGCCGCCGAGGCCGGCAAGTCGCTGCCGGGCGTGCACCTCGATGGATACCGGACGTTCAAGGACACCAAGTTCGGGGCGAGCTTCGAGGGGCAGACCCAGGTCGGCCTGGGGGTGCGGGCCAAGCTCCCGTTCCGGGTACTGCAGTCCGGTGACACCCTGATCGTGGACGTCGCACACACCTGGTGACCGGGCGGGGACGGTGCACGGCGCCGCCCCCGTCACCCGCCGCTCGGCCCCGCGTGGTGAGAGCGTGGGGCGCCGCGCGGGTATACCGGGTGTGCGACAACACGTGACCCGAGGCGAGCGGCGGTGAGAGCGGTGGCGAGGGAGCGGACCACGTGCTGCGTGGTGGGCGGCGGCCCGGCGGGCATGGTGCTCGGGCTGCTGCTGGCACGGGCGGGCGTCGAGGTCACCGTGCTGGAGAAGCACGGAGACTTCCTCCGCGACTTCCGTGGTGACACCGTGCACCCCTCCACGCTCGCGCTGCTGGACGAACTGGGGCTGGCTCAGCGGTTCGCCCGGCTGCCGCAGCGCCGGGTGTCGACCGTTCAGCTGCCGCTGGGACCGGACCGTTCCCTGGTCACGGTCGGCAACATCGGTGCGCTGCCGGGACCGTTCAACTACATCGCCATGGTGCCGCAGTGGGACCTCCTCGACCTCCTCGCGGACGAGGCCCGGCGCGAGCCGTCCTGGTCCGTGCGGATGAGCACCGAGGCGACCGGGTTCCTCATGGAGCGCGGCCGGGTCGCGGGGGTCCGCTACCGCACGTCCGACGGCCGTACCGGTGAGCTGGCGGCCACCCTCACCGTGGCCTGCGACGGCCGGGGCTCGCTGGCGCGGTCGCTTCCCGAGCTGGGGCTGCGGAGCTTCGCGTGCCCGATGGACGCCTGGTGGTTCCGGCTGCCGCGGCGCGACGGCGACCCGCACGGGCTCGTCGGCGGCGTCGGTGACCGGCTCCTCGCCGCCATGATCGACCGCGGGGACTACTGGCAGTGTGCCGCGCTGATCCCCAAGGGCGCCGACGCCGAGCGCCGCGCCGCCGGTCTCGCGTCCTTCATGGACAATTTCACCGCGGCCGCCCCCTGGCTCGCCGACCGGGTGCCCGCGCTGAGCTCCTGGGACGAGGTCAAGCTGCTCGACGTACGGCTCGACCGGCTCAGCAGGTGGCACCGCCCGGGGCTGCTGTGCATCGGCGACGCGGCGCATGCCATGTCGCCGGTCTTCGGCATCGGCATCAACCTCGCCGTCGAGGACGCGGTGGCCGCCGCCCGGCATCTCGTCGGGCCGCTGTCCGCGGGCGCGGTGGGGCTGGGCGACGTACGCGCTGTCCAGCGGCGCCGGTGGCCGACCACGGCGCTGACCCAGGCACTTCAGCGGTTCGCCCACCGGCGGGTCATCGGTCCCGTGCTGGCCGGCGACCCGCCCTTCGGCAACCCCCGGCGGGCGCAGCGGGCCGCCGAACTGCTCACCACTTCACGGTGGTTGAACCGGGTGCCGGCCTACTTCCTGGCCTACGGCGCGCTGCGGGAGCGCCCGCCGGCCGCTTCACTGCGCTGAGCCGGCGTCGCGCGCGGCGCCGGTGCTGCGCGCCCGGGCCGCGAGGCCGTCGAGGACGCACGCCAGGCCGAACGCGAACTGCTCGTCCGGGCCGGTGTCCTCGGCGTCGGTCACCCGCCGGGCGAACTGCGGGTAGTCGCCGCTGTCGATGACCTCGCGGATGTACGGGCCGACACCGGCCCGCCACTGCTCCTCGGTCAGCCCGGAGCGGCGCTGTGCCTGCAGCTCGGCGAGTTCCTGGGCGGTCGAGCCGAAGACGTGGGCCATGACGGTGTCGACGGCGTGGGAGGCGAAGGTGATGTCCGGGGTGAGCGCGGCGGCGGCCGTGAGCGCGAGATCGTACCGGCGCAGGGAGTTGGCGCCGAGGGCGGGGCGGCCGGTGAGTTCGGAGCCGAGCCAGGGGTGGCGGAGCAGACGGGCGCGCACGTCCCGCGCGACCGCGTCGAGGTCGGCACGCCAGTCGCCGGTGAGCGCGGGTGGTTCGGTCTCGCCGTGCACCTCGTCGACCATCAGGTCCAACAGCTCGTCCCGGCTGGCCACATAGCGGTAGAGCGAGGCCGTACCCGAGCGCAGGTCCGCCGCGACCCGGCGCATCGACAGCGCGGACAGCCCCTCCGCGTCGGCGATCGCGAGGGCCTGGCGCACGATCCGGTCCACGCCCGGGGCCTGCCGGCGCGGGACGCGCCGCTCCTTCCGCCACACCAGGGCGGGGGTCGGCTGCTGTGCCGGGTCGGTCATCGCGGTTCTCCTTCAGTGGGGCATTGCGGCCAACGTAGCGTAGTGGCTACGGTGTTGCCGCAGTGAGAACACTGTAGCCATAAGCTGCACCAGGCATTCACAACGGGGGAGAAGCATGCACGAGACCCGCATCCCGGTCCTGATCGCCGGCGGTGGCACGGTCGGTCTGGCCGCCGCACTGTTCCTGGCCCACCACGGGGTGGCGTCCCTGGTCGTGGAGCGCCGGACCGGGCCGAACGTCCACCCGCGCGCCACCGGACTCGGGCCGCGGACCGTCGAGTTCCTGCGCCAGGCCGGCCTCGACGAGGCCGTCGACGCGGTGGCCATCGACATGTCCGCGGGCAACCTCGGCAAGATCTCGGCCCGCACGCTCGCCGAGGCCGACCTGCCCGCCGTGGCACGGGACGCGTCCGCCGGCCCGCAACTGGGACCCCGACTCACCGGCCGGGTCAGCCCGGGCGTGCTGCGCGGCACCTGCCCGCAGAACCGGTTGGACGCGGTACTCCTCCCGGCCGCGCGCGAGCGCGGCGCCACCGTCCGGTACGCGACCCGGCTGGTGTCCTTCGAGCAGGACGACGACGGCATCACCGCACTCCTCGACACCGGGGACGCCGCCGGTCGTCCCGGTGGACCCGAGACCGTCCGGGCCGACTACCTGGTGGCCGCCGACGGGGCGCGCAGTGGCGTACGGGACGCACTCGGCATCGCCACCTCGGGCCCCGGTGAACTCGGCAGCCCCATGATGAACATCCTCTTCCGCGCCGACCTCACCGCCCACACCCGCGGACACTCCTTCGTCACCTGCGACATCACCCACCCCGACGCTCCCGGCCTGCTGGTGACCGTCGACGGCGAACAGGAGTGGATCTTCCACGCCGCCTACGACCCGGGCGCGGGCCGCGGCGCGGACGACTTCACTCCCGCCCGCTGCCGCGCGCTGATCCGGGCGGCCGTCGGCGCCCCCGATCTGGACGTGGAGGTGGTCAGCACCCTGCCGTGGCGGCCGCAGGGGCTGCTCGCCGACCGCTTCCGCGCCGGCCGGGTGTTCCTGGCCGGCGACGCCGCGCACACCAACCCGCCGCTCGGCGCCTTCGGCCTGAACACCGGGATCGCCGACGCGCACAACCTGGCCTGGAAACTGGCCGCCGTCCTGCGCGGCGACGCCGGCCCCGGGCTGCTCGACAGCTACCCGGCCGAACGGCGTCCGGTGGCGGCGCTCGCCCTGGAGCAGTCCCTGCGGCGGCTGGCCGACCCCCGGCTGCACTGGGACCAGAGCCCGCGGGCGGCGGCCGCGCGCGCCGCCGCCGGGGTCGTCAACGCGCCCGTCGTGCACCTGGGTTACCGCTATGACTCCGACGCGGTGATCGACCCGCAACCGGACCTGCCCTCGCACGAGGACGTCGCCCGCACCCTCGACGGGGCCCCCGGCTCCCGCCTCCCGCACCTCTGGGTCGAGCGGCAGGGCCGCCGGATCTCCACGCTCGACCTGGTCGAGTCCCGGTTCACCCTGCTGACCGGCGCCGACGGCGACCGCTGGATCCGCGCGGCACGGGAGGCGGGGGAACGGCTGGGCGTTGCGGTCGCGGCGCACCGGATCGGTCCCGGTGCCGAGGTCACCGACCCGGAGGGGGACTGGCCGCGGCTCGCCCGGCTCGACGGGGCCGGCGCCCTGCTGGTGCGCCCCGATCAGTTCGTCGCCTGGCGGGCGGGCACCCCGTCCGACGATCCGGCCGGCGACCTGGAACGCGTCCTCGTCCGGCTCCTCGCCCGAGAGCGCCCCGCGGAGCACGGCGGGACGGCGTAGGCGGTCACCCGCGCGGTGACGGGGGCGGCGGCGGACCGCCCGGAGTCACCAGCGCACCGCGGTGAAGTCGATCGGCTGCGGCCGCAGCTGCGCCACGCGGGCGGTCAACTCCCGCATCCGCCGGGCCATTTCCGGCGCGGGCAGTCGCTTGCGGTCGCCGTGGCCGGGGAGCAGCCACTCGAAGCGCAGCCGGTCGACGGTCCGGGCCAACGACGCGGCCAGCGCCTCGACGGAGTACCAGGTGACGCTCTCCGCCACCGCCACGTCGCCCTGGCCGCGCGACCAGTAGAAGCTGTCGCCGCTGAAGCAGTACCGCTCGTCGGCGATGTAGAGCACGCTGCCCTCGGTGTGACCGGGGAGGGGGTGGGCCAGCATCCCCTCGGCGATCTCGACGGTCTCCGTCCCGCGCAGCACCCGGTCGGCATCCGGGGCGGCGTCGAGGTCGCCCTCGTGGATCCACAGCCGCGCACCGAACCGGTCGGCGTAGCGCCGGCCGTGCGCGGCGTGGTCCCGGTGGGTCAGCAGGACGTCGGTGACGGGCCCGAGCTTCTCGTACCGGGCGGCCAGCGCGGCACTGAAGCGCGGGGTGTCCACCATCATCAAGGACCCCGAAGGGCGCCGCACGAGGTAGGAGTTGGCGCCGGCGGTCTCGGGGGAGTTGTGCCCGCAGAGGTGGACGATGCCGTCGTCGTCCAGCGGCAGCGGGAAGGGGTCACGCGTCGCGTCCAGCCGACGGGAGGCGGGGCGGACGGAGCGGGTGGGGCAGGCGAACGCCGCCGCTAACACCAGGCGTTCCTCCGCCGCGTCGCGCGGCTGGCGCAGGACCAGGGACCGGCCCTCGGCCTCACCGATCAGGTCCGGTGCGAGCTGCCGCGCGACGTCGCAGTTGGTGCAGCGTTCGTCGACGTACCAGCCGGCGGTCCCGGCTCCGTCCGTCGGGTCGGGGTGGGGGGTGTGCGCCTGGTCCATGGGTGGCCTCCTTCTGCACGGTGGGGCCGGTGTGCCGATCCCCGTGATCACGAGGTTCGCCGGTCGCACCGGAAAGCGGAAGGGGGGTCCGGCCTTGTTTCTCACGGTTGGTTCCGCTCTCCGCGGCTCCGTGAAGAAGGTCATTTGTCATGTGCATGGATGCGCGTCGCCGGCCGAGTGGCGGCGCGCCGCAGACCTGCCGGGCCGGGCCGGACCGCACCCGCTCTACCCCTCCGCCTCCGTGCCCAGGGACTGGTCTGCGGCGGCCTGTACGAGGTTGTGCTCCAGGCGTTCCAGGGTGGCGAGTGCCGCGGTCCGCTCGTCGTCGGTGAGGCCCGCCGTCGAGAGGTCCTCCAGCCGGCTCCAGACCTGCTCGACCTCGCGGCGCAGGGCGTGGCTGGCGGCCGTCGGTTCGATGAGTGAGGCGCGCTTGTCGGTGGGCGAGGGGCGGCGGCGGACGAAGCCGGCCTGCTCCAGGCGCCGGACGGTGCGGGTCATGGTGGCGGCGTCGGAGTCCAGCAGCCGCACCAGGTCGGTCTGCCGCTGGGGCCCGAGCTCCCACAGGTGCATCATGACCAGCTCCTGGCCCGGATGCAGGCCGATGCGGCGCAGCAGCTGCCCGGCGAACATGCGGTGCAGGCGGGCCAGGCGGAAGATCGCGTGACTGACCGGCCCGCCGCTCGCCGCGGCCGGTACCGGGACGCTGGCTTCCTGCCCGATCTCCGCGGGCCCCTGCCCGGCGGCCGGTGTGGACTGCTTCATCTCTGTCTCACTTTCCTGTTTAGGCAGCGTAATCCTACCTTCCGCTTGCGATCCGCAGTGGCTTGCCGCGCTCGCCCGGCGTCGTATGGCCAGATGGCGGCGTGTTGCTTGCTTCACATTTGAAAGCCGGGATGGATTTTCGGCCGTTACTTGTTTGGACAGGTGATTTACTTGTTCGGACAGGCATTCGTCGGTGCGGGCGCCACCCGCCCGGGCCACGGAGCACCACTCGTCCCGAGGAAGAGGCCATGACCACTGCTTTCGATCCGATCGTCCTGAGCGGCAAGCGCCTGGCGAACCGCGTCGTGATGGCGCCGATGACCCGCAGCCGCGCCTACGGACCCGGCGCCGAGCCGACGGAGCTGATGGCGACGTACTACGCGCAGCGTGCCGCCGCCGGCCTGATCGTCACGGAGGGCATCCAGCCCTCGCCCGTCGGCCAGGGCTACCCCGACACTCCCGGTCTGCACACGGACGGGCAGGTGCGGGCGTGGCGGACGGTGACCGACGCCGTGCACCGCGAGGGAGGCGCGATCTTCGCCCAGCTGATGCACACCGGCCGGATCGGCCACCCCAGCCTGCTGCCCGACGGCCTGGAGCCGGTGGCGCCGTCGGCGGTGGCCGCCAAGGGGCAGGTCTACACCCATGAGGGGCCGAAGGAGTTCGTGACGCCGAAGGAGCTGAGCGAGGCGGAGATCCGGCAGACCGTCGCCGACTTCGCCGACGCGGCCCGCCGCGCCGTCGAGGCCGGGTTCGACGGCGTGGAGCTGCACGGCGCCAACGGCTACCTGATCCACCAGTTCCTCGCGCCGCACTCCAACCGGCGCACCGACGCCTGGGGCGGCGACACCGAGGGCCACATCCGCTTCGCCGTCGAGGTCGTCACGGCCGTGGCCGAGGCGATCGGCAGTGACCGGGTGGGCCTGCGGATCTCGCCCGGGAACGCGTTCAACGACATGTCGGAGGACAACCCGGCCGAGATATACGGGGCCCTGCTGGAGCGGCTCGCCGTCCTGGACCTGGCCTATCTGCACCTGATGGAGGGCCCGGACACCGCCCTGACCCCGCGGCTGCGCAAGGCATGGCCCGGCACGTTCGTCCTCAATCCGTTCACCTACCCCGACGTCACCGGCCCCGACGCGCTGCGGCTGATCGAGGACGGCAGCGCGGACATGGTGGCCTACGGGGCACTGTTCCTGGCCAACCCCGACCTGCCCCGGCGCCTCGCCTCCGGCGGTCCGTTCAACGCCGCCGACAAGGCCACCTTCTACGGCGGCGACCACCGCGGCTACACCGACTACCCCACCCTCACCGCCTGAGCGATCCGGCCGACCCGGCCGCACGTGCGTCTCGGCACGTGCGGCCCCCGCCCTCACCCACCCCTCCCCGGGAGTTACCGATGTCCAAAGCAATCACTTTCTCCGCGTACGGAGCGCCCGAGGTGCTGCGGCTGTCGGAGGTCACCCCTCCGGAGCCCGGCCCGGGCCAGGTCCGCGTCCGGGTGCGGGCCGCCTCCGTGAACCCTCTCGACCTCAAGATCCGGTCCGGTCTGATGGCCGGCGCCGTCCCCGCCCGCTTCCCCGTGATCCCCGGCCTGGACGCGGCCGGTGTCGTCGATGCCGTCGGCGCGGGAGCCGATGCGGCCGTGGGGGACGAGGTCCTCGGCGCCACGGCCGGCGGCAGCTACGGCGAATACGCCCTGCTCGACCGGCCGGTGGCCAAGCCCGAGGGACTGTCATGGGAGGTCGCCGCGGCACTGGTCACGGTCGGCCGGACCGCGTTCCGTGTCCTCGGGCAGCTCGGAGTGCGGGCGGGGCAGACTCTGCTCGTCCACGGCGCCGGCGGCAGCGTGGGCACCCTCGCGGTGCAGCTGGCCACCGCCCGCGGCATCACCGTCATCGGGACGGCCGGCGAGCATGACAGCGCGCGCGTCACCGCCCTGGGAGCCACGGCGGTCGGCTACGGCGACGGCTGGGCGGACCGGGTGAAGGCCGCCGCTCCCCGTGGAGTCGACTTCGTCCTCGACGCGTCCGGCGCCGGCGTGCTCGCCGACTCCGTCGCCCTGACCGGTGACAGCGCACGGGTCATCACCATCGCCGACATGTCCGCCGCGCGGCACGGCGTCCGCTTCAGCGCCGGGTCCGGGGAGCCGGCCGAGGAGCCGCTGCCGCAGCTGGTGCAGCTGGCCGCCGCCGGCGGGCTGGACCTCCCCGTGTCGCATTCCTACCCGCTGGACCGGGCTGCCGCGGCCCACGCCGACATCGAGGCCCGGCGCAGCCGGGGCAAGGTGGTCCTCCTGCCCTGACGCCGCCCGGACGCGATGCCGCCACCTCGCGTCGTGGCAGCGGGCGGCTGCGACCCCGGGGCCGCAGCCGCCACCCGGCCGGCTGCGGCCCCCGAAATCGGCCTCGTCCTGCACACTCCGGCGCCCCGTCCCGCCCGCTTCGGTGAGCTGCACACCGCCATCGACTCGATCACCACCACCCGTGGAAGAAGGAACTCCCCATGCCCGCACGCCCCCTGCCCGAAGCGGTCTACGCCCGCACAGTCCTGGGCTCCGGCCCCGGTCTCGCCCTCGCCCACGGCGCCGGCAGCAGCGTGGCCGGCACCTACGGCCCGATCCTGGACGGCTTGTCCGCCCACCACACCGTGGTCGGCGTCGACTACCCCGGCAGCGGTGACACCCCCCGCTCCGCCGCACCGCTGTCCCTGGACGACCTCGCCGACCAGCTCGTCGCCGCCGCCGTCGCCGAGGGGCTGGACACCTTCGCGGTCTCCGGCTACTCCCTCGGCGGCCCGGTTGCCGTCCGTGCGGCCGCCCGCCACCCCGAGCGCGTCACCGCCCTCGTGCTGACCGCGACTTTCGCCCACCGGGACAACCGGCTCGCGCTCGCCGTGCCGGTCTGGCGCAAGCTGGCCGAGTCCGGTCACCGCGAACTGCTTGCCGAGTACCTCACGATGATGGCCCTCGGCGCCGACGCGCTGGAGGCGATGCCGGACGAACAACTCCGGGAGGCCATCGGATTCACCGCCGCCGCCGTGGCCGACGGGACACCCGAACACGCCGAGCTGGCCCCCAGGATCGATGTCCGCGACGACCTTCCCGGCATCCAGGTACCCACCCTCGTGGTCTCCACCACCCAGGACTGGTTCACCTCCAGGCGCCTCCACCGCGAGCTCGCCGACACCATCCCCGGCGCCCGGCTCGTGGAGCTCCCCACCGGCCACCTGCCCATGATCGAGCGCCCCGACGCATGGCGGCAGCTCATCACCGACTTCCTGGGCCCGCACCGCGCCTGACACCGGTCAGCACTCGGGTACCTGGCGAGGTCCGCGATGCCGGGGGCCATGCGGTGCGCGATGCCGGCAGGCAATTACCCGGCCGTGCCGAAATCCTGCGTCCAGTAGTCGCCGGGCTGTGCCAGGCCCACGCCGATCTCCTTGAACGAGCAGTCGAGAATATTGCGCTTGTGGCCCGGGCTGGCCATCCAGCCCTTCATCACGCTCTCGGGAGAGGAGTATCCATAGGCGATGTTCTCGCCGTACGCGCTCCAGTGGTAACCGGCCCGGGTGATACGGGCGCCGGGGTCGGAGCCGTCGGAGCCGGTGTGGGACATATTCCCGTGGGAAGCCATGTCCTTGCTGTGGTCCTGCGCGGCCTTGGTGAGTTTCGCATTCAGGGTCAGCGGTGAGCATCCGGCCTTGGCGCGCTCGTTGTTGACGAGTTCCAGGATCCGGGCCGCGGTGCCGGAAGCCGGAGCGGCCTTCGACGCGCTCGGGGACGCGGTGGGGGCCTGGGGAGCCGTGGACGTGCTGGTGGCGGGCTTGGCGCTCGGCGCGGTCCGCGGGTGGTGGGCGTGTGCTGCCTTCGTCCGGTGACCGTGCTCCCAGTGGCCGTGCCGGTAGTGGCCGTAACCCCGGTATTCCTCGTGCTGCGGGCCGTTCAGACATGCCATGGCCGCGGAGGGCACGGCCACCGCGCCTATCGCGAGTGCGGCGACGGTTATCTTCCGGTAGTGCGTCGTCCGGCGATGCTTTGTCATCGGTGACCCCATTCGGTGTGCGCGGCGCGTTCCCCGGGCTGCCGGGTTTCTCGAACCCGCCCTTGAACTGCGGAGATGCCCTGGGCTCGTCATTCAATGGGGCCGCTGTGCGGCAGGCAAGAAAGGGCCGCTACTAATGCACTTAGTAGCGGCGACTGACGCTTGTCAGCGGGATTCCGGCATGCTGGCCGTATTGCCGATCATTCCCGGAACGCTGTCGGCCCGTCAGGAAGCCCTGTGCGGTGCATGCGCGGGGGAAGGGGTCGAGTGCGCCGAACGCCGGTCGGTGCCGCGCGGCCTATTGCGCTATCAAGACGGACAAATACCTTATGTCGAGGACGAGGAATACTACTATGCGGCATAGTTGAGAGGTGGGGCGGCTATGACGGATGTCACAGGCGCCCGGCGGGCGGCCTCAGGCCCCCGCGGCGAACACCCGCGCCAGCTCCTCCGCCACCACCCGTGCGCCCGGCGAGACCCACCGCCGGCGGTGCCGTACGAGCTGCACCGGCACCGGCTCGGCCGACGGGCCGTCCACCACGGCCAACCGGCCCTCGGCCAGCTGCCGTTCGACCGTGACGCGGGGGAGCAGGGTCAGGCCCAGCCCGGCGGCGACGCACGACCGCGCCGCGTCGATGCTGCCGAAGCGGGTGATCCTGGGCCTGGCGTCTGGCACGTCCTGCAGCGCACGGACCAGCCGGTCGCTGTACGAACAGCCCTCCTCGTGCACGAAGAAGCTCTCCCGGGCCAGCTCGTCCCAGCCCGCCGCCCGCCCGGCGAGCCGATGGCCGGCCGCCGCGACGTACACCAGCGGCTCACTCGTGATCCGCCGGGCCAGCAGGTCCCGCTCGTCGACCTCCGGCTCCAGCAGCAGCGCGAGGTCGAGCCGGCCGGTGCGCAGCCCGTCCACCGCCCCCACGGTGTCGGCGGCGTGCAGATGGACATCCAGCCGGGGGTGGTCGCACCGCAGCGCGGCGATCACCTCGGGCAGCCGCGAGGAGCACAGCGAGTCGCCCGCGCCGACCACGACCTCGCCCGCCACCGCCCCGGCCGCCGTGTCGCCCTGCCCGGCCGCGGCCGTCGCGCGCAGCCTGGCCACCGCGTCGAGCACCGCCTCGGCCTCCTCCAGCAGCGCGCTGCCGGCCCGGGTCGGCACCGTCCCCGCCGGCAGCCGGTCGAACAGCACGGTCCCCAACTCCCGCTCCAGCGTGCGGATCTGGACGGTGACCGTGGACTGCGCGAGATGGAGGGAGCGGGCCGCGGCGGTGAAGCTCCCCGTGCGCGCGAGCGTGACGAAGGTCCGCAGAAGTCTGGTGTCCACGGGCGCAGGCTATCGCGAACCTCGATGGGCTTGAGCAGGAACAATCGTTGGACGCGATGGCGTGGGCCTGTCACGGTTGATCCATGACCACACACCAGAGCCCCGCCCTCACCGCCACCGCCACCGAAGGGGACACCGGCACCGCGGCCGGCGTCGAGGTACTGCGCTACTCCGCCTTCACCACCGACCCCGCCGGCGGCAACCCGGCCGGCGTGGTGCTCGACGCCGCCGCCCTCGACGACGCGCGGATGCTCGCCCTCGCCGCCGAAGTCGGCTACTCCGAGACCGCGTTCGTCACCGCTCACGACACCGCCGCCCGCCGCTACCGGCTGCGCTACTTCAGCCCCCTCGCCGAGGTCGCCTTCTGCGGACACGCCACCGTCGCCACCGCGGTCGCCCTCGCCACCCGGACCGGCACCGGCGAGCTGGTCTTCGACACCCCGGCCGGTGAGATCCGGGTGGACACCACCGAGGACGGCGGGCAGCTCCGCGCCACCCTCACCAGCGTCCCGGCCCGTTCCCACCCGGCCGACGAGGCCACCCAGGTCGCGCCGACGCTGCGGGCGCTGCGCTGGAGCGCGGCCGACCTGGACCCGGCACTCCCGCCGCAGGTCGCGTTCGCCGGCAACGACCACCTCGTGCTGGCCGTCCGCAGCCGGGAACAACTCGCCGCCCTCGACTACGACTTCGACGCCTTGCACGACGTCATGCGGGCGCACGGCTGGACCACCGTCCACCTCGTGCACCGCGCCGCGGCCGACCGCCTCGACTTCCACGCCCGGGACCCCTTCCCGGTCGGCGGCGTCGTGGAGGACCCGGCGACCGGCGCCGCCGCCGCGGCCTTCGGCGGCTACCTCCGCACCCTCGGACTCGTCACCGAGCCCGTACGGGTCCACCTCTGCCAGGGCGAGGACATGGGCCGCCCCAGCGACCTGTACGTCGACATCCGCCCCGACGACGACCGGATCCGGGTGACGGGCGCGGCCGTGCCCCTGCCGGCACCGGCCGCGTGACACCGGGCGAGCGGGCCGGCCGCCCGGCCGGCCCGCCGCGGGCTCAGGCCCTGGTGCCGCCGCTGCGCCCCGCCACCGGCACGTCGAGCGGCCGGGCGAGACCCACCACGCCGTCGTCCAGCCGCTGGAGGTGCCGCAGCACGCGGAACGTGACCGTCCCCGACCGCAGCGCCGGCGAGTCGCTCGCCTCCAGCATTGCGGCGATGCTGGCGCCCGCTTCCACCTCGCCCTCGGTGGCCTCGTCCCGCACCCGGGCGACGATCAGATCGATGTTGCGCGCGATGCGGCGCCCGGCGTGCGCCAGTCGCGGATCGGCCGCGACGGTCCGGCTGTACGGCACGAGTTCGGCCGTCGCCGCCAGCGACCGGGCGTGGTAGGCGCAGGTCTCCAGGAGCGCCACCAGATACTGCGCGGTCTGCCGCCGCACCCGCAGCGGGGTGATCGGATGTGTCAACGGCCCGGTGGAGGCCCGCAGATCGTCCAGCGCGGTGTCCAGATCGCGCGCCATGCCCAGCAGGTCGACGGCGGGGCCGCCGCTGAGCTGCTCCACCGCCGCGGCCACGACCTCCCGCAGCCGGTCCAGCACCGTGCCCAGCGCGTCGTCGGTACGGCGGTCGGTGTGCACCGGCAGCACCAGCACCGCGGCGATGATGCCGCAGGCGGCACCCAGCGCGGTCTCCTCGATGCGCAGCACCAGCACGGACAGGCTGTAGGTGTTGAGCACGGTGTACAGCAGGCCCAGCATCGCCGTGACGAAGAAGGACATCAGCGCGTACGACAGCGGTGCGGTGAAGAACATCCCGAAGATGCAGACCAGGACGAGCGCGAACGCCGTCCAGGTGTGGTTGCCGACCAGCCCGGCCAGCGCCACACCGGCGATCACGCCGAACACCGTGCCCAGCAGCCGGCGATAGCCCTTGACCAGGATCTCGCCCGTCGACGAGGTGTTGAGGAAGACCACCCAGCACGTCAGCACCGCCCAGTACCAGCGCTGGCTCGACAGGAACTCCCCGCCGATGATGGCCAGCGTGGAGCCGACCGCCACCTGGAAGGCGGCGCGGGTGGTGGGCCGCTGGAGGCCGGTGCGCTCGTCCTCGGCCTCCGCGTCTTCCGCGTCCTTCTCCGCCCCGACGATCGCGAGGTCCTCGGCGTCGAACTCCTCGCGCGAGCGGGTGGTGGCCGGGGAGTCGTCGGACTCGTCCTGCGGCCCGTCCAGCGCGAGCCGCAGACCCAGGACGGCGCGCGCGGCCTCACCGACACCGCGGAAGGCGTCCTGGACGGCCGGCGACGCCTGCGGCAGATTGTCCTCGTCGCGGTAGCCCAGCAGCCGGTTGCGCACGTGGGCCAGGGCCGTGCCGCGGTCGTCCGGCGCCCGCCTGGCCACGAGCAGGTTCAGCGCTTCGAGGTCCTTGCGCAGCCGGTTGTGCACCTCGCTGCCGGTCTGCAGCCGGCTCGCCGCCGCGGACAGCGGCGCATGGGGCAGATGCAGGGTCAGGGTGTCCGCGCGTTCGGCGCTGCGGGCGTTGAGCACCAGCATCCCCAGCCGTTCGGCGGCGATCTCGGCGTCCGCGATGCGGCGTTGCAGCAGCCCCGCCGTGGCCGCGTCGGGGGTGCCCTCCTCCAGCCGGCCCTGGATCATCAGGGCCGCCTCGTGCAGCCGGGCGGTGTGCCGGCGCAGATCGTCGAGGACGTCGTCCAACTGCTCGGGGCCGGCGTCCATCAGCGCGACATGGGTGGCCACCAGCTGCGCGAGCCGGGCCCGGAACGCGGCGCGCAGCCGGGCGAGGGTGCGCTGCGGCGTGTCCGGGACGACGGTGAACCGCACGGCGGCGCTGCAGGCGAACGCGACCGTCAGGGTCAGCGCCAGCTCGGGCAGGGCCGGGACGATGGCATGCACGAACAGCGACACGAAGTAGACCTGAAAGCCGATCAGCCCGAGCGCCGTGCCCCGGTCGCCGAAGCGGCGGGAGTACACGGCGCCGAAGATCAGGGCGACGAAGAACAGGTCACCGGCGATGATGCCGGAATGCAGCACCGCACCCAGCGACATGGCGGCGAGCGCGACGGGCAGACCCAGCGCGAGGGTGACCGCCTGGCCGCGCACCTCCTTCTCCCGGATCGCGAAGGTCGAGACCATGGCCGCCATGGCGCCCGCCACCATCAAGGTGACGCCGGTGTGCAGCAGCGCGAGGGCGACGAGGGTGAGCACGATCGCGCCCACCGTCCGCAGCCCCGCCATCAGCCGCAGCAACCCGGGGTCGGATGCCGCGAAGCGGTCCCAGGTGCCGGTCACAGCCCGTCGTATCGCTGACTTCACGCCGTTCTACACTCCCGATCCTCGCTCTGAGCAGGGATGTCTCAGCATCGCACGACACCTCACCGGACACTGCGCCGGTCCGCGCACCGGACCACGCGCCGGCTCCCGCGGCAGGGGGAGGGGGCGCGCACCGGGTCAACTGCCGGCACGGGCAACCCCGGAAGGCCGCCCGCCGCGCAAGCCCTTCAGCGGTGGACCGGAAGCCCGGTGCCGCTCGACGCGCGCACCGGCCGGACCCACGGCCCCGTCACGTCGCGTCCCCCGGCGGCGGGGAAGCGGCTCGGCGCCCGCGGGCCTGCGCGCGGAACGCGGCCGGGGTCGTGCCCGCCCGCCGCCGGAAGAACTTGTTGAAGTCACTGGCGTCCGCGAACCCGAGCCGGTCGGCCACCGCCTTCGCCGGCAGCCTGCTGTGCTGGAGCAGCCGCTTGGCCTCCAGCAGGACGCGCTCGTCGATGTACTTCTTCGCCGTCGTGCCGACGGCCGCCAGCGTCGCGCGGGACAGGGTCCGTTGGCTGTAGCCCAGCGCCGCCGCGTAGTCCTCGACCCGCCGGGTCACGGCATGATCCCGCTCCACCGCCTCGTGGAACCGCCGGAACGCCTCCGCGCCCGCCGCCGAGCGCGGATGTTCCCCCTCCTGCGCCGACGCCAGCCGCAGGACCAGCACGGACACCAGATGCCGCATCACCTCGACGTACGACTCCAGCGGCAGCGACGCCAGCGCGGCGTACTCGAAGACCAGGTGGTCGAGCGCCCGGCGCAGCCCGTCCGCCGCCGCCCCGTCCGGCCGCAACGGCCGCTGCATGTACGGCGGATCCATGTGCGCCACGGCGACCGTCGACGGCGGGAGGAACCCCGGCTGGAAGACCACGATCGTGCCGTCCGCCCCGACCAGCTCCGGACCGAACTGCTGCACCTGCCCCGGCCGAATCCACAGCCACGCGCCGTCCGGCAGCTCGTGCTCCACGAAGTCGACCGACATCCGCATCGGCCGGCCGCGCACCGTGAGCAGCTGGTGGAAGGCGGGCCGCAGCGGTGCGTACGGATCGTTGCCGTGGCGCCGGGCCCGCTCGAACAGGCCGCCCAGTTCCACCAGCTCGACCCCGGCAGCCGCGCCGGCCGTCGCCGTGTACGCCAGGTCCCGGACGTCCGGGTGTCCACTTTTTCCCATCGCGTGTCCTGAGCGTACCGCCGTCCGACGCCCCGCGCCTCCTAGCGTGGAGTCATCGCCGGCTCTCCCGGAGACGGCGGAAACACGCAGGTCAATGAGGTAGAGGAGTGGCACGGTGCGGCTGATCGTGGCAATGACCGGAGCGACCGGCGCGCCCCTCGGGGTGCGCCTGCTGGAGAACCTGCGAGAGCTCCCGGACGTCCGGACCCATCTCATCCTCTCCCGCTGGGCACGCGCCACGATCGAGTTGGAGACCGGCCGCTCGGTACGCGACGTCGGCGGGCTCGCCGACGAGGTGCACCACCCCGAGGACCAGGGCGCCACCCTCTCCTCCGGCTCCTTCCGGACCGACGGCATGGTGATCGTGCCGTGCTCGATGAAAACCCTCGCCGGCATCCGCGCCGGCTACGCCGACGGCCTGATCGCCCGCGCCGCCGACGTCGTCCTCAAGGAGCGCCGCAAGCTCGTGCTCGTCCCGCGCGAGACGCCGCTCAGCGAGATCCACCTGGAGAACATGCTCGCGCTGGCCCGCATGGGCGTCCAGATGGTGCCGCCGGTGCCGGCGTTCTACCACCGGCCGGCCTCCGTCGACGACATCGTCGACCACCTCACCGCGCGCATTCTCGACCAGTTCGAGCTGCCCGCCCCCGCCGCCCGGCGCTGGGCGGGCATGCGCGCGGCCCGCACCGCCGCCCCCGGCACCGCGGCCTGACCGCCGCCCGCCTCCCCGCGACCACCTCCCTCAACTCCCCCCGCACGAAGGGCAGTCACCCATGGCGTACGACGATCTCCGCGGCTTCCTCGCCGCGCTCGAAGCGGAGGGCCAGCTGCTCCGCATCACCGACGAGGTCCTCCCCGAGCCCGATCTGGCCGCCGCCGCCAACGCCGCGGGCCGCATCGGCGAAGGGGCCCCCGCCCTGTGGTTCGACAACGTCAAGGGCTTCACCGACGCCCGCATCGCGATGAACGTGCACGGCTCCTGGACCAACCACGCGCTGGCCCTCGGCCTGCCCGCGAACACCCCGGTCAAGGACCAGGTGGAAACCTTCGCCGCCCGCTGGGACGCCTTCCCCGTCGCCCCCGAACGCCGCGCGGACGCCCCCTGGCGGGAGAACACCCAACAGGGCGACGACGTCGACCTCTTCTCCGTCCTGCCGCTCTTCCGCCTCAACGACGGCGACGGCGGCTTCTACCTCGACAAGGCAGCGGTCGTCTCCCGCGACCCGGAGGACCCGGACGACTTCGGCAAGCAGAACGTCGGTACGTACCGCCTCCAGGTCATCGGCAACAACCGCCTCGCCCTGCAGCCCGTACCGGTGCACGACGTGGCGCTCCACCTGCGCAAGGCGGAGGAGCGGGGCGAGGACTTGCCGATCGCCGTCACCCTCGGCAACGACCCGGTCCTCACCCTCGTCGCCGGCATGCCGATGGCCTACGACGCGAGCGAGTACGAGATGGCCGGCGCGCTCCGCCAGGCGCCCGCCCCGATCGCCACCGCGCCGCTCACCGGCTTCGACGTGCCCTGGGGCTCGGAGGTCGTCATCGAGGGCGTCATCGAGTCCCGCACCCGCCAGATCGAGGGCCCCTTCGGGGAGTTCACCGGCCACTACTCGGGCGGCCGGCGGATGCCGGTGATCCGCGTCGACCGGATCTCGTACCGCGACGCGCCCGTCTTCGAATCCCTCTACCTCGGCAAGCCGTGGACCGAGGTCGACTACCTCGTCGGGCCCAACACCTGCGTCCCCCTCCTGAAGCAGCTGCGCGCCGAATACCCCGAAGTGCGGGCCGTCAACGCCATGTACACGCACGGCCTGCTCGTCATCATCTCCACCGCGAAGCGCTACGGCGGCTTCGCCAAGGCGGTCGGCATGCGCGCCATGACCACCCCGCACGGCCTCGGCTACGTCAGCCAGGTCATCGTCGTCGACGAGGACATCGACCCGTTCGACCTGCCGCAGGTCATGTGGGCGATGTCCGCCAAGGTCAACCCCAGGGACGACGTCGTGATCCTGCCCAACCTCTCGGTCGTGGAACTGGCGCCGGCGGCCCAGCCGGCCGGCCTCACCAGCAAGATGATCATCGATGCCACCACCCCCGTCGGCGCCGACGCCCGGGGCAACTTCTCCACCCCGGTCAAGGACCTGCCGGAGGCCGAGGAATGGGCCGCCCGGCTCCGTCAGCTCATCGCCGCCCAGGGCTGAACCCGCCCCCACCTCCCACCAGGAGCACCCCATGACCCACTGCCCCCGCTGCGCCCACGACACCGTCGGCCGGCTCGCCACCTCCCCGGTCCCCGGCGTCTGGGACGTCCTCCAGTGCCACCGCTGCCGCTACACCTGGCGCACCACCGAGCCGGCCCGCCGCACCCGCCGGGACGCCTACCCGGACGCCTTCAAGCTCACCGCCGACGACCTCGCGGCCGCCGTCGAGGTCCCCGCGGTACCCCCGCTGCGCACCACGCCCTGACCGGGGCCCGGCAACGCCGCGGACGCCGGGACCCGCTGCGCGCGGCAGCGGCTCCCGGCGTCCGGGGCGTCCGGCCCGCCCGCGTCACTTCACCGAACCGGCCATGATGCCCTGCACGAAGTGCCGTTGGAACGCGAAGAACACGATCAGCGGCACGATCAGGGACAGGAAGGCGCCGGGCGCCAGCACGCCGATGTTGCTCCCGAACTGCCGCATCTGCGACTGCAGGGCGACCGTCAGCGGCTGCGACTCGTTGTCCGCGAAGAGCAGGGCGACCAGCATGTCGTTCCAGACCCACAGGAACTGGAAGATGGCCAGGCTGGCGATGGCGGGGCGGCCCAGCGGCAGGATCAGCTGGGAGAAGATCCGCCACTCCCCGCCGCCGTCCATGCGGGCCGCCTCCAGCATCTCCTTGGGGATCTCCGCGAAGTAGTTGCGCAGCAGGAAGATGGCGAACGGCAGACCGTACGCGGTGTGGAAGAGGATCACTCCGGGGATCGAGCCGAACAGGCCGAGCGCGCCGAACAGTTTGGCCACCGGGAGCAGCCCGATCTGCACCGGCACCACCAGCATCGCGACCACCACCAGGAACACCCAGTCCCGGCCGGGGAAGTCCATCCAGGCGAAGGCGTATCCGGCCAGCGCGGCGATCACCACGACGGCGAGGGTGGTCGGCACGGAGATCAGCACCGTGTTCCAGAACGCCTGGACGATGCCCGAATCCTTCAGCAGCGCCGCGTAGTTGTCGAACGACAGCCGGCTCGGCGCGCTCAGCGCGGTCCACCAGCCGCTGCTCGCGTTGGCCTCCTCCGTACGGAGCGAGGACAGGAACAGACCGGCGGCCGGGGTGAGCCAGATCAGGCCGACGACGAGCAGGAACAGCTGGATCACGGTGCGGCTGAGCCGCTTCGCCGGCCGCGCTGCCCGCCTGCGCCGCACGGCGGATCCCTGGACGGTGGTCATTTCTGGCTCCTGCGGAAGCGTCGGATGTTGAGGGCCATGGCCGGTACCACCAGGAGCAGCAGCAGCACGCCGAGGGCGCTGCCCAGTCCCTGGTTGTTGCCGCCGCCGAAGGAGACCAGCCACATCTGCAGCGCCAGGACGTTGGCGTCCTGCTGCACGGGGCCGGGGGCGATGATGTAGACGAGGTCGAAGACCTTCATCACGTTGATCACCATCGTCACGAACACCACGCCCAGGACGGGCCCGAGCAGCGGCACGGTGATCCGGCGGAAGACCTGCCACTCGTTGGCGCCGTCCATCCGGGCGGCCTCCAGGACGTCCCGCGGCATGGAGGACAGCCCCGCGCCGATGAGGACCAGGGCGAATCCGGTCCAGATCCACATGTAGGCGCCGATGATGGCGGGCGTGATCAGGGTGGGGCCGAGCCAGGCGATGCCCTCGTACGGCGGGGCGAAGTCCTTCGCCGGCAGCTGGACGGCGTACGAGCCCGCCGCCAGACCGGTCAGCCGGTAGGAGCCGTCCGCGCCGGTGGTGGCCGTGGCCGCCACCTTGCCGTGGGCGTCGACCGCCTCGACGGCGAGCTTCGGCAGCCCGCGTTCGCCGCGGTCGACGACGCCGGGCTTCCCGCCACCGCCGGGCGTGAAGTCGAGGTAGACCACACCCCGCAGCTCGCCGTGGCCGGCCGGGGACGCGGCGGCCGCGGCGGCGGGCCGCGCGGCGTGCGGCATGTCCTTCGGCGCCACCCCGACCAGACCGAGGTTGACGGTGTGGCCGGGCGCGGCTTGGCGGGCCGTGCGGTAGCCGCCGTCCGGACGCTTGGTCAGCTGCTTGTCGCCCAGCCGTGCCTTGGCGGTCGGGAAGGAGACGGACTCGCCCTGGACGCTGTCGTGAATGCCGACGGTGACCGCGTTGAGCACGCCGCGCTGCGGGTCCTGCTCGTAGGCGAGGCGGAAGATGATGCCGGCGGCGAGGAACGAGATCGCCATCGGCATGAACATCAGCAGCTTGAACGCGGTCTTCCAGCGGATCTTCTCGGTCAGCACGGCCAGGACCAGGCCGAGTCCGGTCAGCAGCGCGGGGGCGAAGACCACCCAGACCGCGCTGTTGCGGATGGCCCGGAGCGTGGCCGGGTCCTGGAACATCGCGGTGTAGTTGCCGACGCCGACGAAGGTGTCGCCGGAGGCGTCGTACATGCTGCGGATGACCGAGAACACGATGGGGTACGCGACCAGCGCGCCCAGCAGCAGCAGCGCGGGGAAGAGGAACACCGCGGTGATCCGCCGGCGGCGCCGGACGGCGCGGCGCGCGGGCGCGCCGGGCCGTCCGGGGGTGCCGCCCGGCGGGCGGGGCGGGCCGCCGCGCGTGGTGGCGGGCGGCACCTCGGAAGTGGTGGCAGACATGGGTCGGGCCCTGGTCCTTACTTTCCGTACGCCTTGGCCGCGGCGGCCTCGAGCTTGTGGGCCGTGCCCCGGGGGTCGGAGGGGTCGCGCAGGAAGTCCTGCAGCAGCTTCCACTCACCGGCACCCTGAGTGCCGCCGAACGCCGCGGGCGCCTGGTCGGACATGTCGAAGCGGACCGCATTCCCCGCCCCGGTCAGCGACTTGGCGGCGTTGCGGGTCACCGCGTCGTGGTAGGCGCCCGCGGGCACCTTCTTGTTGGGGGAGATGTAGCCGCCGGCCTTCGCCCAGATCGACGCCGCCTCGGGCGTCGCCAGGTACTTGACCAGGTCCATCGCGGCCTTCTTGTCCTTACCGGCCTTGAGCACCACGGCAGCGTCACCGCCGCTGACCACCGGGGCCTTGCCCCCGTCGACGGACGGGAACGGGAAGAACTTGGCGTCCTTGCCGACCTGCTTGTGCAGTTCGTCGGTGACCAGGGCGCTGACGAAGTCGCCCTCGTAGACCATGGCCGCCTTCTGCTCGGGGCCGAAGACCTGCTGGACGGACTCGGGGAAGTCGGTGCGCAGCGCGCCCGAACCGCCGCCCGCCACCAGGTTCTTGTCCCCGAAGAGCCTGCCGAGGGTGGTCAGTGCCTTGACCACGGACGGGTCGCTCCACGGGATCTTGTGGGCGGCGAGCTTGTCGTAGTTGTCCGCTCCGGCCTGCGAGAGGTAGATGTTCTCGAACCAGTCGGTGAGCGGCCAGCCGGCCTCGCCGGCGACCGAGAAGGCCGGCAGGCCCGAGTCGGACAGGGTGCGGCCGGACTTCAGCAGCTCCTGGTACGTGCTCGCGGGCTTCACCCCGGCCTGCGAGAACGCCTCCGGGCTGTACCACACCGTCGACTTGTGGGACGCCTTGAAGTACAGGCCGTAGAAGGTCTTGTCGACCGTGCCGTAGTCCTTCCACACCTGCGCGTAGTTGCGCTTGGCCTCGGCGCCGACCTCCGCCGAGAGCGGTGCCAGCCACCCCTTCCTGGCGAACTGCTGCAACACGCCGACCTGCGGGACCATCACCACGTCGGGTGCGTTGCCGCCCTCGATCTGGCTGCCGACGACCGTCGAGACGTTGTCGCCGGTGGAGGTGAAGACGACCTTGGCGCCGGTCTTCTCGGAGAACGCGTCCAGCACCTTCTTGAAGTTCTGCTGCTCCACACCGGTCCACACACCGGCCACGGTCACCGTCTGACCGCTGAGTTCCTGCTTGCCGCCGCCGGCGGAGGCTCCGCCGCCGCAGGCGGTGGCACCCAGCGCCAGGCCGAGCACGGCCGCGCCGGAGAGGGCGGCTCGGGTGTGTCGTACTGCGGGTCGTCTCATCGTGGGTTTCCCTTCGGGAGGACAAGCGGGGTGGTGGGTCGAGGGGCGGGGAGGGAGGGTCAGCGGTCGGCGGGAGCGTGCATCCACCAGGCCGCGGTGGAACCCGGCAGGGTCCCCGGCGGGCAGTCGCCGCTCGCCAGCAGCGGGAGGCCGGGCGCGGGCGCCGGCACCGGCTCGGTGCCGAAGTTGACGGCGCAGACCAGGCCGTCGCCCCGTTCGAACGCCAGGACCTGGGGCGGGGAGGGGAGCCAGCGCAGGGTGCCCTCGCCGAGCTGGGGGAGGCTGCGGCGCAGCTGCAGCCCCTCCCGGTACAGGTGCCAGAACGACCGGGTGTCGGCCAGTGCCCGCTCGGTGGCGTGTTCGGCGAACCACGCGGGCTGCGGCAGCCACGGCTGGGCCGCGCCGGTGCCCGTCGTGAAGCCGAACGGGGAGGCGTGCCCGGACCAGGGGAGCGGCACCCGGCAGCCGTCGCGGATGTGCTGCCGGCTGCCCGTACGGTGGAAGATCGGGTCGGTGAGGACCTCGTCCGGCAGGTCCACGACCTCCGGCAGACCCAGCTCCTCGCCCTGGTAGATGTACGCGGCGCCGGGCAGCGCCAGCATCAGCAGGGCGGCGGCGCGCGCCCTGGCCGGTCCGCACGTTCCCGCGGGCCCGCCCCCGGGTTCGCCGGCGTACCGGGTGACGGTGCGGACCTGGTCGTGGTTGTTGAGCACCCAGGTGACCGTGGAGCCGGTGCCCGCGATGTCGGTGAGCGCCTCGGATATCACCGTGCGGAAGGTGTCGATGTCCCAGCGCGCGGTGAGCAGGTGGAAGAAGAACGCTTGGTGCAGCTCGTCGGGGCGGACATACGCGGCCTGCTCGCTCGGTGTCCGTACGGAGACCTCGCCGACCAGCAGCCGGTCGCGGCCGTCGCGGGCGGTGTACTCCTCGCACAGGGCGCGCCAGTCGCGCCACACCTGGTGCACCTCGGGCTGGTTCCAGGCCAGCGGGTTGACCGAGTCGCGGGTGCGCTCGTCGGCCGACGGGTCGGGGGAGTCGGGCAGTTCGGGGTGCTTGAACAGCCCGGCCGCCACGTCGATGCGGAAGCCGTCGACCCCGCGGTCCAGCCAGAACCGCAGCACCTTGTCGAAGTCGGCGCCGACCGCGGGGTTGCGCCAGTTCAGGTCGGGCTGCTCGGGCGTGAACATGTGCAGGTACCACTGGCCGGGGTTGCCGTCCGCCTCCGTGACGCGCGACCAGGCGGGGCCGCCGAACATCGCCCGCCAGTTGTTGGGCGGCAGTTCGCCGTCGGTCCCGCGCCCGTCGGCGAAGTGGAAGAGCGCCCGTGCGGGGCTGTCCGGGCCGTCCGCCAGGGCGGCGCGGAACCAGGCGTGCTCGCTGGAGCAGTGGTTGGGGACGATGTCCAGCAGCACCTTCAGGCCGAGCCGGTGGGCGTCGGCCACCAGGAGGTCGAACTCGGCGAGGTCGCCGTAGACGGGGTCCACCTCGCGGTAGTCGGCCACGTCGTAGCCGTGGTCGTGCTGCGGCGACGGGTAGAAGGGGCTGAGCCAGATGCCGTCCACGCCCAGCTTCCTGAGGTACGGCAACCCCGTGCGGACGCCGGCCAGATCGCCGATGCCGTCGCCGGTGCTGTCGAGGAAGCTGCGGACGTAGACCTGGTAGATCACCGCGTCGCGCCACCAGCGCTGCGCCGTGTCGTGGGACGTGGTCCCGGTGGTCGCCGCGGGGGCGGCCGGGCCGGGGAGGGAGAGGGAGGGCGCGGAGTCGGCCGGGGAGCCGTTGTCTGCGGTGGCGATGAGCATCTGCCGTGATCCCGTTCTTGCATGGGCATGCCGTGCGGCCTGCGGGGGTCGCTGTTGTGCATGCATGTTAAGTAGGGATGTCATTCAGGTGTCAACGAAAAGGTTCAAGATACCTTTTGGATGCCCGTATTTGTGCAGAATTGTTCTGCGCTTCAAGGCGAGGCTGTACTTAACAAGTAACTAGATGAGGAGGTCGGCGTGCGTCAGCCGCGGCCGACGAGGGCGGTCAGCTCGCGCTTCAGCCGCGCCACCGTGGCGTCCGTGCTCCGCCGGTGCAGCAGCGCGTCATGCATGACCGCCTGCACCGCGAGGCTCACCTGGTCGTACCGCGGGCTCTTGAGGCGCGGCCGGGCCGTCAGCACCGCCCGCTTGAGCGTCGGCAGGTACGGGAACCGCCGCACCAGCCGCGGATCGGTGTACACCCCGGCCCACACCGGAGGCAGCGCCCCCTCGGTGAGCACCCGGCGCTGCACCGGCTCGGACGTCAGATAGGAGATCAGCTCGGCGGCCGTCCTGGGGTGCCGGGAGTGCGCGTTGACCGCCAGGTTGGAGCCGCCCAGCGCACTGGAGCCCGGCCCGTCCGGGCCCGGCAGCGGCACCGCCCCGAACTTCCCCGCCACCTTCGACGAACGCGATCCGGCCAGCGCGTACGCGTACGGCCAGTTCCGCAGGAACAGCAGCCGGCCGTCCTGGAAGGACTTCCGGGACTCCTCCTCCTTGTACGAAAGGGCCCGCGCGGGAATCCACCCCTCGCGCACCCCGTCGAGCAGGAAGGACAGGCCCCGGCGGGCGGCGGGGGAGTCCACCGTCACCCGGGCGCCCTCACCGGCGAGCACCGAACCGCCCGCCGACTGCACGGCCTCGACGACATTGGCGGTCAGCCCCTCGTACGGCAGGAACTGGCCCGCGTAGCCGTCCAGTCCGTACTTGGGCGCGACCGTCTTCGCCAGGTGCCGCAACTCGGCCCAGGTGCGCGGCGGGCGCACACCCTCCCGGTCGAGCACGTCCTTGCGGTAGTAGAGCAGCCCGGCATTGGTCACGTACGGGACCGCGTACAGCCGGCCCCGGAAGGTGGCGGTGTCCACCACGGGAGGCAGGAAGCGGTCCAGCGGGAACTGCCGGCCGTCCACCGGCCGGATCCAGCCCGCCGCCGCGAACTCCGACGTCCAGGCCACATCGATGTTCAGCACGTCGAAGCGGTCGCTGTGCGCGCGCAGCTCGGTGACCATCTGGGCCCGCACCTCGTCGGCCGCGTCCGGCAGCTCGACCAGCGTGACCTTCTCGCGCGGGTGCCGGATGTTCCAGCCGTCGAGGACGCCGCGCAGGTAGCCGGTGAGGTCGCCGCCCGTGACGAGCGTGATCGGCCCCCGGCCGTCCGAACCGCCGGCCGGCTCGCCGGCCTGGGCGCCCGCACTGCCCGCGAAGAGCAGCGACAGGACCAGCAGAGCCCTTCCCGCGGCACGCTTCCACCGCATGGGCTCCTCCTTGAACCAGGCGTCGACGGGACGTGCGGACCGACAGCCCGCCCCATGTATACCTGTTAGCCATGCGGGATACTAGATGCCGCAGGAAGATGCGACGGCGACCCGGCTCACACTCGGACGGGTCCGAATAACCGGCAAGTAGGGCGGGGAGGGAGAGGAAACGCGTGCGGCTGCCACTCCTGGCCCTGCTGGTCGGCGGACCCGCGCACGGTTACGAACTCAAACAGGCCCTTGAGAACCTCCTCGGCGCGGCATACCCTCAGCCGAACGTCGGCCAGATCTACGTCACCCTGAACAGGCTGGAGAAGGCGGCCCTGATCGAGGGGGAGGACGTCGAGCAGTCGGACCGGCCCAACAAGCGCATCTACCGGATCACCGACGCGGGGCGGGAGACGGTGGACGCGTGGTTCGAGGAGACCACCGCCGAACCACGGGTGCGGGACGAATTCTTCATGAAGCTCGCCCTCGCCCCCCACACCGGGACCGCGGACCAGATCACCCTGATCAACAAGCAGCGCCGCCAGTACCTCAACACCATGCGCGACCTGTCCAAACTCGCCGCGAGCGAGGACCGGGACAACCGCGTCGCGCAGCTGCTGATCGAGGGCGCGATGCTGCACCTGCAGGCGGATCTCGACTGGCTGGAGCGCTGTCAGGAGGAATTGGAATGAACCGGGACGAGCCGTCCGCCCCGATACTGCGGGCAGCCGGCCTGGTCAAGACCCACCGGCCCGAGGGCGCCGCCCCCGTCCACGCCGTACGCGGCGTCGACCTGACCGTCGCGCGCGGCGAGTTCGTCGCCGTCACCGGACCGTCCGGCGCCGGCAAGTCCACCCTCCTGCACCTCCTCGGCGGCCTCGACCGCCCCGACAGCGGCGCCCTCTGGGTGGACGGCCGCCAGGTCGACGCCTACAGCGAGGCCCGCTGGGCGGAGCTGCGCCGCCACCACATCGGCATCGTCTTCCAGTTCTTCAACCTGGTCTCCAACCTCTCCGTCGCCGACAACGTCGAACTCCCCGCGCTGCTGGCCGGCCGGTCGCCCCGGCAGGCCCGCACCGCCCGCACCGAACTGCTCGACGAGCTGGGCCTGACCGGCAAGGAGAACTGCACCCCCGGTGAGCTCTCCGGCGGCGAACAGCAGCGCGTGGCCCTGGCCCGTGCCCTGGTCAACAGCCCCAGCCTGCTGCTCGCCGACGAACCCGCCGGCAGCCTGGACAGCAAGGGCACCCGCGAGGTGCTGCGGCTGCTCGCCCGCTTCCACCGGCGCGGCCAGACCATCCTGCTGGTCACCCACGACGCCCGGATCGCCAGTGCCGCGGACCGCGTGATCAGCTTCTTCGACGGCCGGGTCCGCGACGACGCCCACCTCGGCAGCGTCCCCGACCGCCCCGCGGCCGGCGTCTCCGACGTCCTCAAGCTCAAGGGCTGACCGGTGCGAGCGGCCGCCCGCTGGACCCGGGCACACCTGCGCGCACACCGCCCCGCGGCCGTGCTCATCGTGCTGGCCACGGCCGGCATCACCATCTCCCTGCTGCTGGCCACCGCCCTCTTCGCGTACGCCACCGACCCCTGGCAGCGGGTCTTCACCCAGTCCTCCGGCGCCCACGTCTGGATCCACACCAAGGCCGGCGCGCCGGCCGGCTCGCTCGCCGCACTGGACGAGGTACGCGCCGCCTCCGGCCCGTTCCCCACGGTCCGCGCGACGGCCGGCCTCCAGCCCGGCGGTGCCCGGGCCACCCTCGAACTGCGCGGCACATCCCGGCTCCCGGCCACCGCCGCCCCGCAGGTCGTCGCCGGCCGCTGGCTCGACGGCCGGGCCGACGCCGGCGCCACCCGGGGCATCGTCCTCGACACCTCGGTGGCCCATGCAATCTGGGCGAAACCGGGCGATTCCCTGGCGCTGAGCGGCTTCACCGCCCCCCTGCGGGTCGTCGGCATCGCGGACTCCGCCGAAGTCCCCTTCCGCGCGGGGGAGACCCCCGGCGTCGGCTGGGTGCTGCCCCGGACCCTCGCCGCCTCCGGCGCCGGCCAGGACCAGCACGGCCGCACCATCGGCCTCCGGCTCGGCAATCCCGCGGACACCGACTACGTCGTCCAGCGGGCCGTCACCCGGCTCGGCGCCGACCAGATCACCGATGTCTCCACCTGGCGCCAGGCCCGCGCCGACGCCGCCGGCGACAACAGCCTGCTCGCCCGGCTTCTCGGCCTCTTCGGGCTCGGCGCGCTGTTCGCCGCGGCGCTGGCGGTGGGCGGCGCCATCAGCAGCAGGATCCGCGGCCACCTCCGCGACATCTCCGTCCTCAAGGCCATCGGCTTCACCCCCGGCCAGGTCGTCCGCATGTTCCTCGCCCTGCACCTCGGCTTCGCGCTGCTGGGCGTCACCCTCGGCGCGCTCGTCACCCAGTTCCTCGGCCCCCTGGCGCCCGGCCGGATCGGCGAGGCGACGGCCGTGTGGCGGCAACTCCCCGAGCACACCTGGCTGCCCCTGGCCATCTGCGGCGGCGTGGTGGCCTTCATCGGCTCGGCGACCTGCCTCACCGCCTGGCGCGCCGGACGGGTGCCGCCGGTCCCGGTCGCCCGCGCGGCCGCTGCCACCGCCGGCCGGCCCTCCGCCCTGACCCGGCGCGCCCTCGGCCTCAAGATCCCACCGGCCCTCGTCCTCGGCTGGCGCGGCGCCTTCCACCGCCCGCTGCGTTCCTCGGCGGCGGTGGCCCGCCTGGCCGTGCCCCTGCTGCTCATCACCATCGCCCTGGGCGCCTGGACCACGGTGGACCGCTTCACCGCCCGCCCCGAAAGCGTCGGCCTGGCCGCGGCCCTCACCGCCCGCTCCGACACCCTCGACGACCCTGCCGTACGCCAACTCCTCGCCGGGAAAAGCCAGTTGACCGCCTACCCGGGTGCCGAGGTACAGGCCCTCGTCCCCGGCCAGACCGGCACCATCACCCTGCGCGGGCTCGGCACCCTGGCCCGCCCCTATCCCTTCGCCGTCGCCGAGGGCCGCGCCGTGCGCGGCCCCGACGAGGCGGTCGCCGGGCAGGGCCTGCTGGAGCTGCTCGACGCACACGTCGGCGACTGGGTACGGATGACCGTCGCCGGCCGGCCGCACGTCCTGCACATCGTCGGCCGGAGCATCGAGACCGCCGACGCCGGCCGCGTCATCTCCACCACCCTGGACACCCTGCGCGACGGGGACACCGCCACCCCGACCCCGCAACCGCCCCGCCCCGACTTCTACAACCTGGTCCTGCGCCACGGCACCGACCCCGCCGCCGTACGCGACGCCCTCACCGAAGCGTCCGGCGGCCGGCTCGAGGTGCGCCAGGTCCCCAACCCCGCCGAGCAGCTCGCGACGGTCCGCGCCGTCGCCGCCGGCCTGATCGCGGTGCTCACGCTGATCGGACTCGCGGAACTGGCCACGACCGTCGGCACCGCGGTCCGCGACCGCGGCCGCGACCTGCTCGCGCTCCGGGCGGTCGGCCTCACCCCGCGCCAGATCACCGCCGTGATCGTCTCGGCCACCGCCTTCGTCACCCTGGCCGCCGCCCTGGCCGGTACGGTGCTGGGCGTCCTCGCCTCCCGGTGGCTGATCGACCTCCAGGGCGACGCGAGCGGCTGGGGCACCGGCATCGCACAGCGCCCGGCCCTCGGCGTGCTGGCGCTGGTCATCGCCCTCGCGGTGACGGTCTCCGCCGCGGCCTCGGCCCTGCCGGCCGCCCGCGCCGCCCGCCGCCGGCTGGCGGACTCGGCGTCGGCCGTGCGCTGAGGGCCGGCTCCGGCCGCCCGCCTACCGCCCGTGCCCCATCAGCCCCGCCGTGAAGTCCTCGGTGGCCGGCTCGTGCCGCGAGGCGTACGGGCACTGCCAGTCCTCCTCCGTGAACCGGCCGGAGAAGTGCCGCGCCGGCTGCTCGTACTCGTACTCCGTGAAACTCGGATTCACCGACCCGTTGTTCTTGTTCTCGCGCCGGCGGATCGCGCCCTGCATCGAGTAGAACTTCTCCCCGAGAAGCACGAACTGCGCCAGCGAATTGAAAGCGATCGCCGACGCGGAGAAGCGGCGGCTCGCCCGGGACGCACCGGGGTGCATCCCCACGACGAAGAACGCGTGCCCGCCGGTGTGAAACCCGAAGTTGGGCAGGGCGGGGTCCGACGTCGCGCCCTTGTCCAGCCCGAAACTCCGGCTGTCGAGGTCGTGCATGAGCTGCAGGTGCTGCCATATCAGCCCCTCGTAGGCGAGTTCATCCACCGTGCCGGGCTCGTCGAACGTCGCCACGAAGGTACGGAAACTCTGGTCCGAGAGCAGGGGCCGTACGGTACGGACGTACTCGACGAGATCACGGTGGTTCTCGGCGGCCGAGGACGCCTCACCCATTCTTCGGTAATGCCGGTGCGTGATGCTGTCGCGTTTCAGTGCGGCACGCGCCCCCAGGCAGCTGAATTCCCGGGTCTGGATGAATTCTTCGAGCTCGGCGCGGACGGCGGTCTCACGTTCGGTGTTCATGGCGGTGTACGGGCCTCCGTGACGGTGATCAAGGCTGTCGGCATCGACAGTGCGGGGCAGGTGCCCACCCGACAAGACATAAAGCGGACACAGTGCGTTCCCTCGTACACCCAGGAGCCGAGGAGATCCGTTCTGCCACCCGCGCCCCCGCTCGTCGCCGCCATGACGCATGATGCTTCGGCAACGGCGAGGCACGGAGGCAGACAAGAATGACGGGACCGCTCAGCACCGGCCGGGTTCTGCTGGTGGACGACGACGCGGCGATCCGGCGGTCGCTCGGGCGCGGACTGCGGCTCAACGGCTTCACGGTGAGTCTGGCGGACGGCGGCCGGGACGCGCTGGAACGGCTGACGCACACACCACCGGACGTCATGGTCCTCGACATCTCGATGCCCGACCTCGACGGCATCACGGTGTGCCGGCGGCTGCGCGAGGACGGCAACGACATACCGGTCCTCATGCTCTCCGCCCTCGACGAGGTCGCCGACCGGGTCGCCGGCCTCCAGGCGGGCGGCGACGACTACCTCGTCAAGCCGTTCGCCCTCGACGAGCTGGTGCTGCGCCTGCACGCCCTGCTGCGCCGCCGCCCGCCCGCCGCCACCGACACGGTGCGCGTCGGCGGCCTGCTGCTCGACCCGACGGCCCACCGGGCGTGCCTCGACGACCAGGAGCTGTCCCTCACCCGGCGCGAGTTCGCGCTGCTGGAGGTGCTGGCCCGCAACGCCGGTCAGGTCCTGACCCGCGACCAGCTCCTGGAACGGGTCTGGGGCTACGACTTCGACGTACGGACCGACGCCGTCGACACCTTCGTCAGCTATCTGCGGCGCAAGCTGGAGGCCGGCGGACGTGACCGGATCGTCCACACCGTGCGCGGCGTGGGCTTCGTCCTCCGCGACGACGGCGGCCCCGCGGCCGGGGCGGGGGGCTCGGCGCGATGAGGCTCTCCACCCGCATCGCGCTCGTCGTCGGACTCGTGGTGCCCCTGCTGGTGGCCGCCTCCGGCTGGCTGCTGGTGGCACTGGTGGCCAAGGACCTGCGCACCCAGGCCGACCAGCGCCTCACCGAACGCGCACAGAGCGTCGCGGTCGCCGCGCGCGGCGTGCTGCGGGCCTCCTCGCACGGCCGCCCGCACGCCGAACAGGCCCGGCGGCAGAAGCTGTTCACCGCTGCCCTCGATGTCGGGGTCCGGCTGGCCGGCCCCGGCGGCACCGTCCTCGACGGCCCGCAGCCCGATGTGTCGGTACCGCTGCCGGCCCGCACCGGCCGCCCGGCAACCGTGCACGCGCACGGCGACAGCTGGCGGGTACTGGCCGTTCCGGTCACCGGCGGCGGGGCCGGCGCGCGCGGAATGCTGTGGCTCTTCTCCCCGGACACCGCGCGTGAGGCGCAGATCGGGCTGGTGCGCCGCAGGGTCCTCACCGTCGCCCTGCTCGCCGCCGTACCGTCGGGCGCCGCGGCCTGGCTCCTCGCCGCGCGCGCCGCCCGGCCGCTGCGGCGTCTGCAGCAGGCCACCAGCGGACTCGACCCGCACACCAGCGTGGCCCGCCTGGACCACCTCCCCACCCGGATCACCGAGGTCGACGACCTCGCCCGGACGCTGCAGACCTTCCTGGCCCGCTACGACGAACAAGCCGCCCGGACCGCCGAGGCGCTGGCCGCCGCACGCTCCTTCTCCGCCGCCGCGTCCCACGAACTGCGCACGCCCCTGATGAGCATGCAGACCAACCTCGACATCCTCGACGCGTTCCAGGACCTCGACCCCACCGACCGGGCCGAGACGGTGGACGATCTGCGCCGTGAACACGCCCGTCTGCTGGGCCTGTTGGTGATGCTCAGGGCGCTCGGCCAGGGCGATCTCGTCGAGGCGGACGCCTTTGAGCTGATCGACCTCGCCGAACTCGCCGACGAGGCCGCCGCGGACGCCCGCCGCCGGAACCCCGCGGCCGAAGTGACCGTCGACAGCAGCCCCGGCCTGACGATCCATGGCTGGCGCCCCGGTCTGCGCTCCCTGGTGGACAACCTCGTGACGAACGCCCTGGTCCACGGCCGGCCCGCGGCGGGAGGGGCCGGCCAGGTGCGGATCGCGCTGCACGCCGCCGGGCCGACGGGGCCGGGGGAGTCACGGACACCGGCGGCGGCCCGCCACGTCGTGCTGTGCGTCGACGACCGCGGCCCCGGCATCCCGCCGGAGCACCGGGAGGTGGTCTTCCAGCGGTTCCACCGCGGCCGGGACAGCACCGGATCCGGCCTGGGCCTCACCCTCGTCGCCCAGCAGGCCGCCCTGCACCGGGCGCGGCTGCGCGTCCTGGACGGCCCGGACGGCCGGGGCGCCCGCTTCGAGGTCGCCTTCCCCGCGGCGACCCCGGACCGGCCGCGGCCGGCGCAACTGCCCGCTCACCGGGACTGGCTGGCCGAGCCCGTCGAACGGCCACAAGGTTTCCACAAGGAGCGCCTCTAACTTCTCCCCGTGGGCGGGCACCGAGCCCGCCGACCGTACGCACGCGGCGCCCGTACGCACGAGGGCGACGCCCGTACGCAGGCAGGAACCGTACGCGGCGCAACGCACCTCACGTGCGACGCACCACCCGCGCAACGAGCCGTACGTCACGCAACGAACCGCACGAGGAGAAGCCCATGCCCACCCGGATCCGGACCCGGAACATCGCCGTCGCTTCGGTGGCCGCCGGCACCGCCCTGCTCGGCATCGCCGGCACCGCCGTGGCCGCGGACAACACCCCCGCCGCGCCCTCGACGTCGTCCGCCGCTGCCAAGACCCACACCGGCGACGGCGCGCGCGCCCTGTGCAAGCGCGCCCCGAAGATCGAGAAGCGTCTCCACCGGGCGCTCGCCCGGCTGCAGGGCAAGGTCACGGTGCGCGGCTCGATCGCCCGCCTGGAGAAGCGGGTCGAGAAGGCGAAGGCGGCCGGCCACACCGAGATCGCCACCTTCCTCAACCACAAGCTGGACCACCGCAAGTCCCTCGTCCCCACGCTCCAGCAGCGGGAGAAGGACCTCGCCAAGGTGGCCACCTGGTGCCGGACGCAGAACAACACCGCGTCGTGACCCGCACCGTCCAGGCCGCCGTCCTCGCGGCGACCACCCTGGTCTGCGGCCTGCTGGTCACCGGGTGCGGCAACGGCGTACGTGCCGAGGGCGACGCCTCGGGCGCCACCGCCACACCGACCGCGCCGCCGTCGGCCGCTTCGCCGGCGCCCACCGACCTGGCGGGCATGCGCAAGCTGGTCGACGGCGCGGAGAGCGCAGCGGCGGCCGCCGAGTCCGACGCGGCCGCCGACCACTGAGCTGAGGGGCCGGACCGGCGCAGCCGCCGGTCCGCCCACCGCCCGAGGGCTGCGCGGGGACCGCGTACCGGACCCGCTCCGGACCCCGCCCCCGCGCAGCCCGAGGACCGACCGACGCCCCTCCGGGCCCGGCCGGAGACCTCGGCCGTCCGCCGGCGTCAGGCGGCAGGCGTCAGGCGGTGGTCAGGGGCGAAGGTTGCGCGCGAGGAGGTCGAGCAGGGCCTGCCAATGGCGTTCGCTGGCCTCCTCGTTGTAGGCGGAGGTGCCGACCTGGGTGTAGCCGTGCTCGGCGCCCTCGTAGACCTCGGTGCGGTGGCGCACGCCCGCGCTGTCCAGGGCCGTTTCCAGGGCCGCTATCTGCTCGGGCGGAAGCGACGAGTCCTGGTCGGCGTGGCCGAAGTACAGCTCCGCCGTGATGGGGCCGACGAGGCGGTGCGCGCTGTCCTCCGCGTCGGTCGCCAGGAAGCCGGCGTGGAAGGCGGCCGCGGCCGCGATCCGGTCGGGGTGAGCCGCGGCCGTACGGACCGCGAGGACACCGCCCATGCAGTAACCGGTGGCGCCCACCGGACCGTCGGAGACCAGCGGAGAGGCGGCCAGCCAGTCGAGGTAGGCGCCCGCGTCCCGCATGGCCAACTCGGGCGTCAGCGCCAGGATCAGCGGGATGAGCTTCTCGAAGATCGCCGGCACCCGGTCGGCGTCGATGAAGTCCGGCAGGTCCACCAGCGGGGCGCGCCCGGCGCGGTACAGGACATTGGGCGTCAGCACCGTGTAGCCGTGTCCGGCCAGGCGCTTGGCCATCTCCTCCAACGAGGGGCGCAGCCCGAAGGCATCCATGTACAGCAGGACACCGGGGTGCGGCCGGCCGTCGTCGGGGTGGGCGAGGAAGGCGTCGGCCACGCCGTCCGGGGTGGAGATGTCCAGATATTCGCCGTGCACTGCGGTCATGAAGCACCTTTCATGGGTTCACGGGGGCCCGCGGGCAGCGGATCACCCCTCCGCCGGCTGCCACGCCGGCGCATTACCCCACCGTAACCAGCAGACGGGAGAGCCGATGACCGCACTCCGCAGCACGCACCAACTCCACCTCACCGACGGCGTGGTGACCAAGCGCTTCACCTCTTGGGGGCACGGTGAGGCGCTCCGTGAGTGGCGCGGTCTCACCCTGCTGCACCGCTACGCGCCCGGCACCGCCCCGGCCCCGCTCACGGCCGCCCTCGACGCGGAACCGCCGGAGGTGACCATGTCCAGGATCGACGGGACGCCGCTGCGCGGAACGGTCGTCTCGCGGCCGGCCCTCCGTGCGCTCGCCCGGGCACTGTCCGCCGTGCACCGTGCCGTCCCCGGTCAGGTGGTCGCCGCGACCCCCACCGGCGCCTGGCACGCCCGCCGGGTCGACACCCACGTCCGCGACCGGCTGGCCCGCCGGCCGGACGGCTCCTGGGAGCCGGTGGTCAGGGAGGCACTCGCGGCGGGGAAGCGGTGGCTGGCCTGCGCGCGTCTGGAGGCGGTCTCCGGCGCGGACGCCGTCCACCCGGTTTTCGGACTGACGGACGGCAACATCGCCAACTACCTCTATGACGGGGACCGGGTACGCCTCGTGGACTTCGAGGACGCCGGCCGCAGCGACCGCGCCTTCGAGCTGGCGGAGATCGGCAGCCACCTCTCCACCTGGGTGGACAGCACCTTCGACGTGGACTTCTTCCTCGGCCGGTTCCCACTCACCGAGGCCGAGTCCGCCCGGATCGGGCATCTGCGCCGGCTCAACGCCCTGTGGTGGCTGGGCAAGCTGCTGAGCGACAACGGCACTCCCCGTCGCAACCCGCCCGGCACCGCCGAGCGGCAGGCGGAGCGGGTGCTCGCCCTGCTGTGAACTGCTGCGCACTGCAGTGAACTGCAATGAACTGCTGTGCAGGGCAGTGAAATTCCCGGGACCGGGGCGCGACGGCGTGTCAGAATTCCGGACATGGCTGTTCGCTATCCGCGCCCCCTGCGCCCTGGTGACCGGGTCGGCATCACCTCCCCGTCCAGCGGCGTGCCCAAGGACCTGTGGCCACGCCTTGAGGTGGCACGACGCGTCGTGGAGTCGCGCGGCTACGAGGTGGTCGTCGGCCGCTGTATGGACGCGGACGGCCACGTCAGCGCCCCCGCGGCCGACCGCGCGCACGAGCTCATGTCGATGCTGACGGACCCCGGCATCAGGGCCGTCGTCCCGCCGTGGGGTGGTGAGACGGCGATCGACCTGCTGCCGCTGCTCGACTGGGACCGGCTGCGGGCGGCCGAACCGACCTGGTTCGTCGGGTTCTCCGACATCTCGACGCTCCTCACGCCCCTGACCCTCCGCACCGGCACGGCGACCCTGCACGGCAACAACCTCATGGACACCCCTTACACGGTGCCCGACGGCCTGCTGTCGTGGCTCGACATCGCCGCCGCACCCGAGGGGCACCGCTTCACGCAGGTGCCACCCGGCCGCCACAGGTCAACGGGCTGGGACGACTACCGTGCCCACCCCGAGGTACGCGAGTGCACCCTCGACGCGGCCGGCAGGTGGACGCGGTTGGACGCCGTCGGTGACGTGGACGTCGAGGGGCGCTTGATCGGCGGGTGCATCGAGACCCTGTGCAACCTCACAGGAACGGCCTACCTCGACACTTCGGCCTTCGCGTGCGCCGAGGCTCCGGAAGGGCTGCTCGTCTATATCGAGGCGGTGGAGGACAACGCCTTCACCATCTGCCGGAACCTGCACGGGATGCGGCTGGCCGGATTCTTCGACCGGGCGAACGCGGTCCTCGTCGGCCGGACCTCGGCACCGGACGACGGCTCCTTCACCCAGCACCGAGCCGTGCTGGACGCCCTCGGGCCGCTCGGCGTGCCGATCCTCGCCGACGTCGAGTGCGGACACGTCCCGCCGTACCTGCCGATCGTCAACGGAGCGCGGGGCCGCGTCGTGCACACCGCCAACCGCAGCGCCCTCACCCAGACCCTGGACTGAGACGCCCGGCCACGCCGTGCCCCGTCCGGCGCGCCTGCCGCGCGCCGGACGGGCGGAACCTAGCGGGCCTGCTGCTCGTACCCCACGAGTCGGACGCAGACGGCGAGACCTTCGAGCGCCTGCTCCAGCTCGGGCAGGCTCGGGTAGCTGGGCGCGATACGGATGACCGCGTCGCGCGGGTCGTTGCCGTAGGGGTGGGTGGCGCCGGCCGGCGTCAGTGCGATGCCCGCCTCGGTGGCACGGCGTACGACCTCCTTGGCGCAGCCGTCCGGCACCTGGAGGGTCACGAAGTAGCCGCCCCTGGGCGCGGTCCAGGTCGCGAGTCCGGTCCCGCCGAGCTCGGCTTCCAGAATCCGCGCCACCGCCTCGAACTTCGGCTGCAGCAGCGCGCGTTGGCGCTCCATGTGCCCGCGCACGCCGTCCGCGTCGCGCAGGAACTGGACGTGCCGCAGCTGGTTGACCTTGTCGGGGCCGATCGACCGCTTGGCGTTGTGGCCGAGCAGCCACTTCAGGTTGGCGGTCGAGGAGCCGAAGAAGGCGACACCCGCGCCCGCCATCGTGATCTTCGAGGAGGAGCCGAACACGAACGCCCGGTCCGGGTTCCCCGCTTCGTCGCAGGCGGCGAGCAGGTCGGCGATCTCGACGGGCTCTTCGGTGAGGTGGTGGGTGGCGTAGGCGTTGTCCCAGAAGATCCGGAAGTCGGGGGCCGCGGTGTTCATCGAGGCGAGGCGCGCCACCGTCGCGTCGCTGTAGCAGGCGCCGTCCGGGTTGCTGTACTTCGGGACGCACCAGATGCCCTTGACCGTCGGGTCCTCGGCGACCAGCTGCTCCACGACGTCCATGTCCGGACCCTCGGCGGTCATCGGCACCGGGATCATGTCGATCCCGAACCGCTCGCAGAGCGCGAAGTGTCGGTCGTAACCAGGAACCGGACACAGGAACGCGATCCGCTCCTGCTCCACCCAGCGCGAGGTGGCGCCCGGCAGGACACCGAGCAGGGCGTGCACCAGGCAGTCGTGCATCAGCTCAAGGCTGGAGTTCCCGGCGGCGAGCAGCTGTCCGGCCGGCACCTGGAGCACCTCGGCGAATATCTCCCGCAGCTCGGGCAGTCCCTGCAGACCGCCGTAGTTGCGTACGTCCGTGCCGTCGGCGGAGGTGTGCACTCCGAGGGGCAGGTTCAGCAATTCCTCGGAGAGGTCGAGCTGCTCCGGCGCCGGCTTGCCCCGGGTGAGGTTCAGGGAGAGCCCGCGGGCCGTGAGGTCCTGGTAGTCTTGGCGGGCCCGCGCAAGGACCTCGGTCAGGGCGTCGGGGCTCAGCTCGGTGGTCATGGTGCTTCCTCTCGCAGGTGCCGCGTCGAAGGGGGGCGCCTGCCGAGAATACAAACCGACGCGGAGCGGCCCGGGAGCTGAACGCTATGTGGACACGGTGACCTCGGAGAGTGGTGACCGCGTCCGTACGCGGCAGACAAGGCATATGTGGATCTTCCTTGCCATATCGCTCATGACGCCGGTGTGGAGTCGTACGTCTGCCGGGGCGGATGTCCGAGTGCTCGGACGCCGGTACGGGCGGTGACGGAGACTGCCCGTATGAAGACGCCGACCTTTATCGACGTACCCGACGCGTTCGCCGTGTCCTACGGCGGGCTGGGCGCCGAGGCACGCGCCTGGCTCGACGGGCTGCCGCGCCTCGGCGGCGACCTCCTGGAGCGCTGGGACCTGCGGCCCGACGGTCCCTCCGCACACGGCATGGCCTCGCTCGTCCTGCCCGTGCTCCGCGCCGACGGCACCCCGGCCGCCCTCAAGCTCCAGCAGCTCCGGGAGGAGACCGCGGGCGCGGCCACCGGACTGCGGACATGGCGGGGCAACGGCATCGTCCGCCTGCTCGACCACGACGAGGAATCCAGCAGCCAGCTGCTGGAACGGCTCGACGCCGGCCGCCCCCTGTCCACGGTCGCCGACGACGGCCGGGCCCTGCAGATCCTCGCCGAGCTGATGGCCCGCCTGACCTCGGTGCCCGCCCCCGAGGGGCTGCGCACGCTGTCCGGCATCGCCGCCGCCATGCTCGACCAGGTCCCGCGGGCCGTGCCGGCGCTGCACGATCCCGCCGAACGGCGACTGGTGCGCAGCTGCGCGTCCGCCGTCGCCGAGCTGGCCGGTGAACCCGGAGACCGGCTGCTGCACTGGGACCTGCACTACGACAACGTCCTCGCCGGCGAGCGGGAGCCCTGGCTGGCCATCGACCCCGAGCCGCTGGCCGGGGACCCCGGGTTCGAACTCCTGCCGGCACTGCACAACCGGTGGGCGGAGGTGGTGGCGTCGGGCGACGTCGCGCGGGCGGTGCTGCGCCGCTTCGACCTGCTGACCGAGGTCCTCGGCCTGGACCGGCGGCGGGCCACCGGCTGGACGCTCGGCCGCGTGCTGCAGAACGCGCTGTGGGACATCGAGGACGGCAATACGCAACTCGAACCCGCGCAGATCGCCATCGCCCAGGCCCTGTTGGGTCGTTCGGCGCGCTGAGGCGCTTCGCCCGGCGAGTCCCGGGCCTCCCGCTGCCCCCGGGCCCCCGGGGCCCCGATGCCCTCGGGCCTGCCGGCCGCGGCACCGGGGGCACGGGCGTCAGGGGCCGGTGGTGCGCGCGGTGTCGCCGTGCGGCGCGCGGGCGACGGCCGTGGCCGGGGCAGGCGCACCGGCTTCCGGCGCACCGGCTTCCGGCGCGGCGGCTGCGGACACCGCGGCCTCGGACACCGCGGCCTCGGGCATGGCGGGCTCGTGCAGGGTGCGCAACAGCAGCCAGCCCAGCGCGGGCAGCGCGATGAGCGGGGCGAGGGCGGTCTGCAGGGAGGTCGCGTCGGCCGCGGCGCCGATGAGGGGGCTGGCGATGCCACCGACGCTGACCGTCAGACCCAACGTGACGCCGCTGGCGGTGCCGACGCGCCGGGGCAGGTAATCCTGGCCGAGGGTGACGTGCAGGGAGAAGGGCACGTACAGCCCGGCGGAGGTCAGCGCGACACACAGGTACAGCAGCGGCCCGGGGACCAGCACGATGCCGGCGACGGCGGGCACGGTCAGCGCGTACGACCAGCGCACCACCTGGACGCGGCCGTAACGCGTCGCGAGCCGGCCGCCCGCGACGGTGCCGATCGCACCGCCGAGGTAGAGCACGAACAGGGCCACGGTGCCCGCGACTTCGCCTCCTCCGCTGCGCTGCCGCGCGTAGAGGGAGATGAAGGCGCTCAGACCGACGAAGACGATCGAGCGGCACACGATGGCCCCGGACATCCTGAGGAAGGCCGGCCAGTCGTCCCTCCCCGCCGGGCGGGCGTCGGCGGGCGCGGTGCGTCCGGTCGGGGCGGGCGGGTTGACCGCACGCAGGGCGGCCACGCACAGCGCGGCGCCCACCAGGGCCGGGACGATCAGCAGCGGTGAGGCGCGCAGGCCGCCGGTGGCGACGACGGCGGAGACGGCGAGCGGAGCGGTGGCGAAGCCGAGGTTGCCCCCGAGGGAGAACCAGCCCATCGCGGTGTGACTGCCACGGCTCGCGACACGGGCGATCCGGGCGGACTCGGGATGGTACGCGGCCACCCCGATCCCGGACACCGCGACCACCGCCAGCGTCAGCGCGTACGAGCCCCCGACGCCGCTGAGCGCGACACCGACGCCTCCGGCCAGCGTGCTCACCGGCAGCAACCACGGCATCGGCCACTTGTCGGTGAGCGCGCCGAACAGCGGCTGGGCCACCGAGGAGAGCAGCGAGGCGGCGAGGACGATGCCGGACGCCGCGGCGTAGGTGTAGGCCCGCTCGGCGAGGAAGAACGGCACGAGGGCGGCCACCGCGCCCTGGTAGACGTCCACACAGGCGTGCCCGAGGGCCAGCAGCAGAAGAGGTCGAGTCGTTGACATGTCTCGATCGTCACGGCCGCCGCGGCTGTCGTGCTTCCGATAAAATGCCAAGGTATGCCGAACATCCGCCACACCCCCGCGGCGCCGGCCCACATCCTCGCTCTGGCCGCCGGAGAGCGCGTCGACGCGCACCGCCACGACAACCACCAGATCGTCTACGCGGGTTCCGGCGTGCTGGCCGTCACCACCGACGCCGGGACGTGGTTCGCGCCCGGGAACCGGGCCATCTGGGTACCCGCCGGAACCGTCCACGCCCACCGCGCCCACGGCCACCTCGAACTGCACACCCTCGGCCTGCCCGTCGGCGACAACCCGCTGCGTCTCGACGCGCCCACCGTCCTCGCCGTCAGCCCCCTGCTGCGCGAGCTGATCCTCGCCTACACCCGCGACCCCACCGGCACGGGCCCCGCACGCCGCCGGCTGCGCGCGGTGCTCATGGACCAGCTCCGCGCGTCACCGCACGAGCCCGTACAGCTGCCCACGGCGACCGACCCGCGGCTCGCCGCCGTCTGCGCGCTCCTGCACACCGACCCCGCCGACCCCGGCACGCTCGCCGAGTTCGGCGCCCGCACGCACACCGGGGAGCGCACCCTCAGCCGCCTCTTCCGCTCCGAATTCGGCATGACGTTTCCCCAGTGGCGCACCCAACTGCGCCTGTACCACGCCCTGAAGATGCTGGCCGACGACCTCCCCGTCACCGTGGTCGCCCACCGCTGCGGCTGGTCCTCCACCAGCGCCTTCATCGACGTCTTCCGCCGCGCGTACGGCTACACGCCCGGCACCCACAACCGCCGCGCATAGCGGCCGGCCGCCGGGCCGGCGCCCGGCGGTGTGACCCGCGCGCGGTCAGATGGCCATCGCCTCCTGGATCCAGCGATGCACTCGGTACGGCAGCCACCACAGCAGCGGGCCGGTACGGGCGATCAGCCGCTCCTGCAGGAAGTCGGCGGCGATCGCCTCCGGCACGGCCGACGGCGGGGCGCCGTACGCCAGCCGGCCGATCGCCTCGTGGTAGGCCGGCTCGTCCGCGGTGAAGCGGCGCAGCTCGCCCCAGCGGCGGTCGCGGATCTGCACGAAGCCGGGTCCCTGGCGCCACAGGCACTTGCAGAGGTAGTGCTCGGTGCGCCACCGCGTCAGGGCGGCCGCCGGGTCGGCGGGGCCGGCCAGCGTCAGCGGCGGCTGCAGGTGGCTGAGGTCGCGCCAGCCGTCGTCTGGCGTCGGCGGCAGCCGCAGCTGCCACTCCACCACGACGGCGTGCGCGGTCAGATCGCGTACGAGGCACAGGCGCCGGACGGCGTGCGCGGCGGCGTCCGGGTCGCCCACCGCGGTGAGGTCGATCGGGTCGGTGAGCCGGACGCGGCGCGCCCCGAGTTCCCACAGCCGGGTGGCGTACTTCTCCGGCGGGCCGGTCAGTTCGACCGCGCCCAGGCCCATGCCGGGCAGCGCGCAGGCGTCCTCGTCGTAGTCGCGCCATGCGCTGAGCGTGAGCGCGCCTCGGGCGGGGGCGGTGGTGGTAGGGGGCATGGGGGTCTCCTCTCCGGGCCGGGTGGGTGCTCAGGCGTGGGCTGCGACGGGGCGGTCCGCCGCGTCCGGCTGGTCCGCCGGCGCAGCCGCCGCGTGGGTGTGGCGCATGAAGTCGAGGCGCAGCAGGTCCTCGTTGACGGCGGCGGGCGCCACATGGACGTACTGGCCGTTGTCGGTGAAGACCAGGCCGAGCGTCACCCAGTGCTGGAGGAGGACGTGGACGGCGGCGGCGTCGAGGGCGTGCTCCGGCAGCCGCGCGGCGAGTTTGCGGGTGAGCGCGGCGGGGGTGTGCGGCTGGTCGAGGAGCCGGAAGGTCTCGATGTCCGTGGGGCGGGTGAGTTCCATGACGTTCCAGTCGAAGGCGTGCCGCCGGCTGACCAGGACGATGCGGTCGCCGAGGTCGGCGTGCGTGAGCCTGCTGTCCGCATGGCGTTTCTTCCACGCGCCGAGGGCGTCGTTGAGGGCGGTGACGGTCGGCTCGCCGATGCCGCGCTCGGGAGCCTCGAAGACGTAGGCCAGGTCCAGCAGTTCGGACTCCGGCAGGTCGTAGGTGAAGCGGTAGTGCTCCTCGGGGCGCAGGCCGGTGAACCCGAGCTCGGGCCGGTTGAAGTACGGACTGAAACGCTCGATCGCGATGCGGGCCGACAGGTCGACCGGCGGGTTGAGGTGTTCCAGCGCCGGTATCTGCGCGATGACCGGCTCGTAGTCGGCGGCGGTCTCCCCGGGGAAGCCGTGCAGGTAGTTCCAGGAGACGGACAGCCCGGTCTCGGCTCCGTCCCTGAGCATGCGGACGTTCTGGCAGCCGCTGACGCCCTTGTCCATCAGGTCGAGCACCCGGCTGTTCAGGCTCTCGATGCCCGGCTGGACGTAGATCATCCCGGCCTCGGCGAGGGTGCGCAGCTGGGGCCGGCGCATGTTCGCCTTGATCTCGATGTGCATCCGCAGGTCGTAGCCGCTGTCGATGATGCGGGGCAGCACGGAGTGCAGATAGCCCATGTCGAGGATGTTGTCGACGACGTACATGTCCAGCACGCGGTGGCGGCGTGCCAGGTCCATGATCTCCTTGTAGAAGGTGTCGGGGCTCTTGCTGCGGAACTGCATGAAGGAGCCGTTGAGGCCGCAGAACGTGCAGTGGTGCTTCTCCCCCCACCAGCAGCCGCGCGCGCCCTCGACGACGAGCTTGGGCTCCACCCAGTTGCGGGCGACGGACGACGCCAGCCGCTCGAAGTAGCCGCCGTAGTCGGGCGGCAGGATGGCGACGGGCGGCAGCGGGCTGGTGCTCATCGGGTTGGCGATGCTCGATCCGTCCGCGCCGCGGTGGCACAGACCGGGGACGGCGGACAGCTCGGTGTCCTCGTCGAGCGCGGTCAGCAGCTGCGGGAAGGCGGCCTCGCCCTCGCCACGGACCACGAAGTCCACGAAGGGGAAGTTGCGGTGCGTCGCGGCGCCCTGCTCGGCGTCGCAGTTCGCCCCGCCCATGACCGTCCGGATGTGCGGGGCGAGGCGTTTGACGTACTTGGCGGCGGCGAGCGCGGCGGTGTTCTGCTGGAAGGTGGAGGTGAAGCCGACGACGTCGGGACCGGCCGCGACGATCCGCTCGGCGATCTCCTGCACGAACTCCGGTACCACCCGGTGCAGTTCGTGCGACATCCGCAGCCGCGCGTCCTTGAGCTTGCCGCGCATCGACGCGTTGAACTCCGGTACGCGCCACTCGGGATCGTCGTAGAGGGCGGAGGAGAACACCCAGTCGCCGCACCCCATGAAGTACGAGGACAGCGCGTAGAACTGGTAGTCGTCACCGGTGAACGCGGTGCGCCGGGTGATCCAGTCGGTGAACTCCAGATTGGCGTGCAGCACGTCGGCCCGGCCGGAGGTGCGCTCGTCGACGCTCCGCCGGAGGATGCCGAGTGCGAGGGACGGCAGATCGATCGGGGACCAGGGCATGTTGACCAGCAGAACGCGCATGACGGCTCCTCGTACGGCGGCGGATGGCAAGGGGCGGCCGCCACGCGTCCCCGCGGGCGTCGGGCGGGTGACGACGGGCGGCCGGCCGGCCCGGTGGCGTACCGGGCCGGCCGGGGAGGGTCACTCCTCCTCGGTGTCCTCCGCGGTGCGGAACGGCACGGTCACCGTGATGCCGATGCCCGGCTTGCGGTTCTCCTCGTCACCCGCGAGCGGGTCGTTGTGGATGATGTCCTTCTGCATGGCTGCTTCTCCTGTTCTGCCGGTGTACGGCATCGGGAATCGGGCCTCGCGATCCGGGGGCACCGGACGTGCCGGTTTCCCCGGGGACCCCGCCCACGGAGGGGCGGGGAGCTCGGTGGGCCGTGCCGGAGCGGCGCAGGTGCCGGTCCAGGAACCGCACGGCGCGGGTCAGTACGGTCATGTGGTGGGCGCCGGTGTAGCCGTCGTGGCCGGTCTCCAGCCACAGCGACTCGTGCGCGACGCCGGCCTCCCGCAGGGCGGTGAGATAGCTGCGTACCTGTCCCGGCGGGCATTTGGCGTCGAGGGTGGCGGCGGCGACCAGCAGCGGGGCGCGTACCGCGGCGGCGTAGTGGAGTGGCGAGCTCCGCGCGTAGCGTTCGGGCACCGTCTCGGGCGTGCCGCCGAACAGCCGCTCGTCCAGGGCCCGCAGTGCGGGGGTGCCGCTGCGGTGCGCCGCCGCGCAGTCCGCGACCGGTTTGACCGCGACGCCCGCCTGCCACAGGCCGGGCCGGGTGCCGAGCGCCAGCAGGGTCAGGTAGCCGCCCCAGGAGGTGCCCCACAGACCGATGGCGTCCTCGCGGGCCAGGCCGCGGCGCAGCAGATCGGCACGGACCGCGACGAGGTCGGCGACCTGGGTCAGCCCGACGCCCTCGCCGAACGCGGCCCGCCAGCGGGGGCCGTAGCCGGTCGAACCGCGGTAGTTGACCCGCGCGACCGCGAATCCGGACGCGACCAGGGAGTGCACCTCCGGGTCGTAGGCGTCGCGGGCGTGGTCGGCGGGCCCGCCGTGGACGAGGAACACCAGCGGGGGACACCCGCCGGACCCGGACTCCGGCCGGCTGAGCAGGGTGTGCACGGGCCCGTCCGGGCCGTCGGTCCACAGCTCGCCGTGCCGGCCGGGCGCGCGGCCGGGCAGCGTGGCGAGGGCCGGCAGCCGGGTGCCGGCGGTGGAGCGCATCCGGGGCGGGGTGGCGGTGTCGGTCCAGAGGTAGTGCACGTCGTCGCCCGGGTGCGGGGCGGCGTCGAGCACGGTGCCCGGCGGCGTGGGCACCGGGGTCAGGGTGCGCCGGTCGAGGTCGGCGGTGACGAGCGTGGAGCGCCCGTGCCGGTCCTGACGGATGAGGACCCGCCGCCCCTCGGGATACCAGCGAGCGGTGATCTCGGTGTCGAAGCAGCACCAGTCGTGCGGTTGCAGACCGTTTCCGGGCCGCCAACTGGCCAGCCGGTAGCGGCTGTTGAGGGTGTCGCCGGCCGTGCGCTGCCGCCCATCCCGCTGCTCGTGGGGCGCCGTGGACTCCGGCCCGCACTCCTGCACGAGCAGCAGTTCCGTGCCCGCCGTCGACGGTGCGAAGCCCAGCGCCCACAGCCGGCCGTGCCGTCCGGAGAGCCGGTCGAGGGGTGCCCCCGTGCGGGTCAGCAGGGTGACCGCGCGCTCGGAACCGGCCGGCCCGGACAGGGCCAGCAGCCCGCCCGAGGGCGAGATGCCCGCCAGCAGCGCAGGGCCGTCGACGGTCGCCACCGGTCGTGCCGGCCCGCCCGGTGTCCCGATGTGGACGGTCGTGCCGCGGCCGTCACCGAGGCCGATGGCCACCGTCCCGGCGTCGCTGACGGCGAGCCCGTGGGGGAGGCCCGGGCGCAGACCGGTCAGGCCGGGACGCCGGGGCCCGCCGCCCTCGAACTCCTCGAAGTACCACTGCCCGAGGCCGTTGCGGTCCTCCGCGAACCACCACACCCGGGCGTCGGCGTCGATGGCGCAGTGCAGCGTTCCGTCGCGGCTGTCGGTGACCCGGCGCGCGGTGCCGGTGGCGGCCTGCCAGGTGAAGATCTCGCAGCGGCCGTCCGCGTCCGCGGCCAGGACCATCCGCAGCGGCTCGCGCGGGCAGACCTCGGGCAGCGCCGGCTGGTAGACCCGGAAATCGCCGGCGCTCATGCGGCCCCCTCGGCGTCGGCGCGGGGGAGACCCGGTGCCGTGCAGGTCGCGTACAGCGCGAGCACCGCCAGCAGCAGGGCGCAGCCGGTGAAGGTGACGGCGGCGCCGGCCCGGTCGGCGGCCAGCCCGGCGAGGGCCGGCGCCAGGGCCGCCCCCGCCCCCGCCGCCGTGGCCAGCACGGTGCCGGTGCGGGCCTGCAGCGCCGGCGGGGTGACCTGGATGACCCGGGCCTGCAGCGCCACGGTGGCCAGTGGCGTCAGCACGCACAGCAGGCCGAAGAGCAGCCCGAACTGCCAGCCCTCCCGGGCCGTGGCCAGGGCGGCGGCGGGTGGCACCAGCAGCCACGACACCGGCACCAGTACGCGCCGTGCGGAGTGCCGGCCGGCCAGTGCGGGCGCGAGCAGCGCGCCACCGAGGCCGGCCGCCCCGGCGAGCGCGAGCACCAGCCCCAGCGCGGCCGCACCCCGGCCGCCGCCCTGCAACGCGAAGACCGTCGTGTAATACAGCGCGACGAGCAGGGCGTTGACGGCCGTGAGCCAGACGAACGCCAGCCGCAGGAAGGGATCGCGGCGGATCACCGCCACGCCCGCCCCGGCCTCGGCCGCCAGTGCTCGCGGTCCGCGGCGCGGGGTGCCGGCCGGTGACCCGTGTTCCCGGGCCGGGGCGAGATCCGCGCGCATGGCACGGATACAGCCGGCCGCGACGGCGTACGAGAGCGCGTCCGCGAGGAACGGCAGCCACCGGCCGGTGTGGAAGAGCAGTCCGCCCAGCGCCGGCCCGAGAACCAGCGCGCCGCGCTCTCCCGCCTGTAATCGGGACAGCACGCGCCGGTGCTCCCCGGGAGGACTCACCAGGGCGACGGTCCCGAGCGAGGCCGCCTCGTAGCACGAGGTCGCACACCGCTCGACGAGGACGGCGGTCAGCAGCACGGCCGGCAGCACCGTTTCCCGTCCCACGGTCACCGCGACGCAGGCCATCGCGAGCGCGGACACCACCGCGGCACCCACCATCACGCTCTTGCGCGCCCCGCGGTCGGCGGGCACCGCGGCGAGCGGCCCCAGCAGCAGCGTGGCGGCCGCGGACAGCCCGGCGACGACCCCCACCTCGGCCGGGGACCAGCCCAGACTCAGCAGCAGCAACGGCAGTACGAGCCCGGACACCTGACTGCCCAGCGCATCGCACGTGCCGGCCCACCAGAACAGCCGGACGTCGCGGCGGGCGCCGGGCAGCGGTACGGCGGACGCGGCGGCCCCCGCGGCGGACGACGTCACCGGGTACGACCAAAGGCCGAGGGCATATCGGCCGCCGAGCCGGAGGACAATCCGGACGGTAAGTGCCCCGACGGGGACGCCGTTGATCGCCGTTCCATGCGAGCCACCTCACGTCTATGTGGGCAGATCGTGAAGATCGGCTCACCGATTAGGTCAACTTGCGGAGGAAATGTGCCCGAAACGTGCCGGAGCTTAGCCACGGAGTGACTCAGGCCACAAGTCGTTCGGAGGTGAATGTCCGCGGAAGGCACGACCGTTGCGGTCGCCGGCGCTCACGACGGTGCTACGTCGGGCTGACGAGGGGCCGAAACGGGGCCCCTACGCCCTCGACAGGCTCTGCGCGAAGTCGAAGACCCGGTTCGGGTCGTAGTCGTGCGCGACCGAACGCAGACGTTCCAGATTCGGGCCGTAGTAGGACCTCGGCCATTCGGGCAGCGCCGGGTCGATGTAGTTCACGTAGCCGCCGCTCATTCCCAACTTCCCGAGCCCGGCCACGACTTCGGCGACGCTGCGGGTCACCTCGGCCTCGGACGCGGCCGACGCGGTCGCGTAGATCTGTGCGGTGGCAAAGGCGGTGCGGTGCGGAAAGGCCGTCTGCTGCACGCCTACGTCGGTCACCGCGCCGCCGAGCGCGTCGACGATGAGGGACATGCCCGTGCGGCCGGTGAGCACGGCGACCACCGCGCCCGGGTCGGGGGCGGGCTTGCTCAGGACCCGCGACGACGCGACGAACGACTCGCGGTCCGGTTTGCCGGAGAAGAAGCGCATGGCCCTGAAGTAGTCACGCTCGTCGACCGTGCGCCGGTCGGGGACGACCCCGGACTGCGCGATCAGGTCGTCGAGCAGGGGCTGACACGCACTGCCGGGCCCGACGAAGCAGCCGGCCACCCGACAGCTCGGCGGGTCGCCACCGGACATGTTGAAGTTGGCCCACAGCTCCTTGGGGGCAGCGGTGATCCACGGCTGCCACGCGCCCAGCACCTTGGCCGCCGACCCCGCCGGGAAGACCATCACGAACACGGTCAGCGTCGGGGCCGGATCGGTTGCGAAGGTGAACCGCGTGACGATGCCGAAATTGCCGCCCCCGCCGCCCCGCAGCGCCCAGAACAGATCGGGGGTCCGTGAGGCGGACACCGTGAGCAGCCGCCCGTCGGCGGTGACGACGTCGGCGGACACCAGATGATCACAGGTCAGCCCGAACTTCCGCTGCAGGACGCCGATTCCGCCGCCCAGCGTCACGCCGGAAATGCCGACGGTGAAGCAGGAACCGCCGGGCAGGCACCGGTTCGCCTGGCCGAGTCCGCTGTAGACGTCCCTCAGGCAGGCGCCCGCGCCGACGCTCGCGGTGCCGTCCGGCTGGACCGTCACCGCCGACATGCGGCGCAGGTCGAGGACCAGGCCGCGGTTCGGCGCCGAGTAGCCGACGTACGAGTGCCCGCCGCTGCGGGCGGCGAGCGGCACCCGGTTCGCGGCCGCCAGCACTCCCTCGCGCACGTCCTCGGCGGACTCGCACTGCGCCACGGCCGCGGGGATGTGATCGTCGTTGAGCGGGTTGAACAGCTTCCTGGCGTCCTCGAATCCGGGGTCTCCCGGCCGCAGCAACGGCCCGTGCAGTCGGTGACGCAGACCGTCCCAGTCCACCTTGGCCTTGAAGGGACCGACGGCCGGCGGTGCTTCCCGCGACGCGTGGAACAACGGGGCCCGCGCCATGGTCACCATCTCCTCTGCACCCTCTGAGGAAAGCGGGTGAGCGCCCTTCTCCGTGAAGGGGCGTTACGCGTCTGCTTTACAAGTCGACGTCTTCACACGTCACAAGTCGGCGTTATGTTGACGCTTTGACGAATTCCCCCGGGAAACCGCTCGGAAATCCGTCGCGGCAATCGCCACGCATACCTTCACGCTAACACGCAGTGATGCCCCTCTCCAGTCGATCAGGGGCATCCTCAACAGGGACATCGCGCTGCTCAGGAACGCTGTCGTACCGTTCGCGCGAGCAGGTCATGGATGAAGAAATCCCCCGGCGCGCGATTCTCCTTGAGGCGGGAAAGGTCGTCGGGACCGAACCAGCCGTAGGCGGTGTGCTTGGACCATTCCAGAGCGGGACGGTCCAAGTCACCGTAGACCTCGACGAGATAGTCGGCCTCGTGCCGGAGGCCGGCGCCGTCATCCCCGGTCCAGGTGCTGGTGCCCAGGCATCGGCGCACATGGCGGAGGTGCCAGCCGGTCTCCTCCTCGATCTCCCGGGCGAGAGCCGCCAGCAGCGTCTCCCCGGCCTCGACATGGCCGCCCACGATGTCCCAGGTATCGGGAAACAGACGCCGGCCCGGGCTTCTCTTCTGGGCGAATGCCGCACCGTCCGCATTGAGGATGACGGCACCGACCGCCCAGGTCTCGCCGGGCGCGGGCACGGGCAGTTCGACGTCGGGGGAGACCGTGAAGGACGACGGGTTGCATGACGGCATGGCGCCAGGCTAGGCCGAACGGCGCCTCCCGTCCCGGTATTGCTCTACTGCGGCTTGAAAGACCGGATCTGGTAGCTGCCCTGGAGGTTGCCCCCGGCGCCGGAGGGGGTGGAGCCGACGCGCGCGTGGTAATTGGTCTGGGTGTAGTACTGCACGCGGTGACCGGTGTTGTTCCATACGGAGCGCACGTTCTGCCCGCGCTGGATGAAGGAACAGTCGTCGGCCGTATTGGCCTTGTTGGACTGCGACCACTGGCAGCGGGTTCCGCCGCCGTTCCAGTCGCTGTAGATGCAGAAGTAGCCGGGGCTGCAGCGATAGGCGGCCGCGCGGGCGGGCGCCGCGGGCGCCGCGCTCGCGGTCGGCGTGACCCCGAGCGCGGTGACCAGGGCGGCTGCGGCAATGGCGGACGAGGGGAAGCGAGGCATGACGGAACTCCCGTTCTCCGATGTCGGTCGGCGAAAACGCCACTCCGAGGGCCGGCCGCCGAAAGGGAAAACGCGTAGGCGCAAAAACCGTGAACGGCCGTTGCGGCCACTCTGCGGCCGGTCTCGAAGCGCCACCAGTATGGGTCGCTTCCAAGATCCCGCTCAGGGTGATTCCCCGCCGTTCGCCGGCCCTTGGAGTACGGCGGGCGCACGCTCCGGGGCGTACGCCGCGCACCGTCGCCGGACGCGTCGTTGCGCAACGCATCACCGCAGAACATCCTCGCCGGACGGAATGCGGCGCCGTGGTGCCTGCGCGGCGGCCCCTGGCCGCGAGGCGCCCGTCAGCTCACCCGCTCACCGGGTTCGCCGCGTCCGGGAAGGACCTCGTCCGGTAACGGCTACGGAATTCGGCCAGCAACTCGTCCGTCGCCTCCGCGCCCGTGCTGACGGCGGCGTGGACATCGCGGAAGTAGTTCTCGTAGCCGGCCGGGGTGTAGAGGCACAGGGCCCGCGCGGTGGTCGGGCCGGCATTCCGGAAGCCGTGCGGGGTGCCGCGGGTGGCGGCGAGCAGATGTCCGGGGCCGGCGGTCACCTCGCCGTCCCCGGTGTGCAGCGTCAATTCGCCCTCCAGCACGTAGAAGTACTCGTCGTGGCCGTCGTGCACGTGGGGTCTGGCCCCTATGACGCCGGGCGCGAGGCTGAACTCCTCGAAGGAGAAGTGGCCGTCGGTGTGCTCGGCGGTGAGCCGGAAGAAATGCGCGACTCCGGCGACGTCGACGAGTTCGCCCTCCTCGGGGCTGCGCAGCAACGGGCGGGCGGGCGTGGGCAATTGTTCGGTCATGGCTGCATTCTGACCCAGAACGTTCCTTACGGGCGGCGGATATCGCGGTACCGCGACAGGAGCGCGAAGCCGCTTCCGGTACCGCGCCGCCGGCCGGGCTCCCCGCCCCTTCGCGGTCAGTTGGCCGATTCCCGTTCGTCGGAATAGACCACCAGTGTCCGCTCCGGCTGCTCGGCGACGTGGAAGGCGGTGTACGCGACATCGATCGCGCCCCACCCCGGCCGCCGCAGCCTCTTCCTTCCGCCGCTCCGGACCTGTACGTCGTACTGCGGCCACCACGCCCGCACCTCCGCGCTGCCCGCTGTCAGCTCCTCGATCAGCCGGGTGTAGCGCGGATCGCCGGGGTGGCGGCCGGCCGACGCCCGCAGGCGGGCGAGCAGACCCCGGGCCTCGGGCTCCCAGTCGACCAGCACCTCCCGGGCCACGGGCTCCAGGAACACCCAGCGGGCGAAGTTCGGCGGCCGGTCGGCGGCCGCGGTGAGTCGCGGGAACAGCTCCTCGGCCGCCTGGTTGTGGCTGAGCACGTCGTAGTTGCCGTCGATGAGGTACGCGGGGTTCGGCTGGAGCAGCAGCGGCACGACCGCCACCTCGGCGGCGAGCGGCTCGGGCGCCGCCGCATCGGCCGCCGGCGCGTGGCCGGCGAGCCGGAAGAGATGCCCGCGCTCGTGCCGGTCGAGCCGCAGGGCCGAGGCCAGCGCGGCGAGCACCTGCTCCGAGACCCGGATGTCCCGGCCCTGTTCGAGATACGTGTACCAGGTGGCGCTGATCCCGGCGAGCAGCGCCAACTCCTCCCGGCGCAGGCCCGGCGTCCGGCGCCGCCCGGTCACCGGCAGGCCCACCTGGTCGGGGGTTATCCGCTCCCGGCGGCTGCGCAGGAAAACACTCAGCTCACGGCGTTGGTCCGACGGTTCCGACACGGTCGATGGCACCCCTGGTTCCAGAATAAGTACGTTCTGTATACCAGGCTGAATTCTCCGCACACTGGTCCTCCGGGCGGAGTTCGGGCCGTGACCGGCGCGCGGGACATGCCGCGTCCACCGGTCACCGACCCGCCGCCACCAGCGCCGGTACACGGCACGCGAGCACCAAGGAAGAGGCAGCCGACATGGCGGGAATCGACGGCAAGGTAGTGGCGATCACCGGAGCCGGCAGCGGCATCGGCGAGGCGACCGCCGTGCTGCTCGCCGAGCGCGGCGCGCGGCTCGTCCTGGGCGCGCGCCGCAGCGAGCGCCTGGACGATGTGGTGGCCGGCATCCGGCGGGCGGGTGGCACGGCCGAACGGATCCGCACCGACGTGACCCGGCGCGAGGACCTGCACGCCATGGTCGCGCTGGCCGGTGAGCGGTTCGGCCGGCTCGACGTGCTGATCGGCAACGCCGGGGTCGGCACGATCTCACCCCTGGACGACCTGCGGGTCGACGAGTGGGACCGGATGGTCGACGTCAACCTCAAGGGGGTGTTGCACGGGATCGGCGCCGCACTGCCGGTCTTCCGTGCGCAGGGCTCCGGCCACTTCGTCACCATCGCCTCCACGGCCGCGTTCCGCATCGTGCCGGACATGGCGGTCTACGCCGCTACGAAGTTCGCGGTCCGCGCCCTCTGCGAGGGCCTGCGTCAGGAGGCCGGCGACTCCCTGCGGGTGACCACGGTCTCTCCCGGCGCCGTGGTCACCGACTTCGCCGAGGCATCGATGAACGAGCGGGTCCGGGCGCAGATCACGGAGCTGCGGGACCGGCTCGCGATCCCGCCCGAGGCGATCGCCCGGGCCATCGCGTTCGCGATCGAGCAGCCCGCCACCGTCGACGTGAACGACATCGTCGTCCGGCCGACCGCCCAGAGCTGATTGGTCCACCTGCGCCGCGAGGACTCAGTCCTCTGCCCGCTGCGTCACCGGAGCCTCGGTGCGGTCGCCGGGGAATTCGTACCAGCGGCGCTGGAGACAGACGTAGCGGACATCGGCCTCGACGAGGCTGAGGAACGCCGTGACGGTTTCCCGCAGGCGCTCCTGCAGCCCCGCGTCGCTCAACTGCCCGTCCTCGGTGAAGCCCTTGTGCGCCGCGGGGAGGCTGAACATGTCGGGGTAGACGCGCGTACCGAGGTGCTCCAACGGGACCCTGAGTGCCCAGAGCCCCCGGTTTCCGCCGACCAGGGACGGGGAGGCGGAGACGAGCAGGGCGTGCTTGGACTTGAACGGCTGAGGCCGGACGCGTGAGACCCAGTCGATGGCGTTCTTGACCACTCCCGGTACGGAGGCGTTGTACTCCGGCGAGGAGAGCACGAAGGCGTCGCACCGTTCGAGCCGTTCGCGCAGGGCGAGCGCGCCGTCCGGCAGGCCGTGCGCGGTCTCCATGTCGCCGTCGTACAGGGGCATGTCGAATTCCCGCATGGTGGCGAGATCCACCTGGGCCCCGGCGTCGGACAGCATGCGCGCGACGAGCGAGGCCAGGCGGGCGTTGGTCGACCCGGTGCGCAGCGAGGCGCCCAGGACGAGCAGTCGCAGCGGGCCGGGAGGGGTATCGGTGGGCATGGCGGTCGGGTCACGTCCTTCCGTCTTCCGCCTCACGAGTACGTGCGCTCTCCAGGAGGCGGCACGGGCACCAGTGTGACCCGGCTCCCGGCCCTCGCCGGGTACGCCGCGCCATGAGGCCGGGTGCGCGTGAGGCGGATGGGGCCCGCCGGGACGAGCGAGGTGCGTGGGGTGGGCCGCGGAACGGGTAGGGGCATGCTGTGCGTCGGCCGGTGGGAGCTGGGACAGGACCAGCGACGAACCGGGAGGCGGAAACGGAGCCCTGCTCGTTCGGCCCCGTGCTCCGCTTCCCGGCCGGCCGTGCGGCTTCGACCGGAAGGTGCAGACGGATGCTGGTTCTGGGGCGCGCGCAGGTGACGGCGCTGCTCGACATGGATGCCCTGATCGATGCCCTGGCCTCGGCGATGGCGGACCTCAGCGCGGGCCGGGCGTCCTCCCCGGACCGCGTCGCCGCCGCCGTGCCGGACCGGGACGGTTTCGTGGCCGCGATGCCGGGCTTCGTGCCGTCGGCCGGGGCGTTGGCGAGCAAACTGGTGTCGGTGTTCCCGGGGAACGCCGGGACGTCGTTGCCGACTCACCAGGCGCTGATCGTCGTCTTCGACCCGGACACCGGTGAGCCCACCGCGCTGTTGGACGGCACGGAGCTCACGGCCGCGCGGACGGCCGCCGCTTCGGCGCTCTCGGCACGACTGCTCGCCCGGGAGGACGCCGCGGTGCTGGCGGTGCTGGGGACCGGAGTCCAGGCGCGTTCCCATGCCCGGGCGATGTGCAGGGTCAGGCCGGTGCGCGAGATCCGGGTGGCGGGCCGTGACCGGGCCAGGGCCGCCGCGCTGGCGGCCGACCTGTCGGCGGAACTGGGGCTGCCCGTCGAGGCGGTGGCCACCTACGCCGAGGCGCTCGCGGGGGCGGACATCGCGGCGGCCACCACGCATGCCGTCGATCCCGTGGTGCGCCGCGCCTGGCTGACGCCAGGGGTGCACGTGACGTCGGTGGGCTTCAACCCGGCCGGCCGTGAGATCGACGATGCCACGATCGCGGACGCGGTCGTGTGCGTGGAGTCGCGGCAGGCGGCGCTGGCACCGTTCCCCGCGGGCAGCAACGACCTGCTGGAACCGGTCAGGGACGGCGTCATCACGCCGGATCACGTCCATGCCGAGCTGGGCGAACTCCTTGCCGGCAGCCGGCCGGGCCGTACGTCACGCGATCAGATCACGCTGTACAAGTCGGTCGGTGTGGCGGTCCAGGACGCCGCCGCGGCGGCCCTCGTCGTCGCGGCCGCCCGGAAGCAGTCGGTCGGGGAGGAGATCCGGCTGGCGTGACCCGCTCCCGGCGGCGCGCCGTGCACCCGGCCGGGTCGACTACGAAGAGCCGGTGCGTGCCCGCCTGCGTGCCGCCCGGCGACGCATGGCGCGCCGTTCCTCCTCGTCCATGCCACCCCAGATACCGGCGTCCTGGCCGTGTTCGAGGGACCACTGAAGGCACTGGCCCATCACCGGGCAGCGATGGCACACCTCCTTGGCCTTCTCCGCCTGCATCACCGCAGGACCGTTGGTGCCGACGGGGAAGAAGAGTTCGGGGTCCTCGTAGAGGCATGCGGCTTCGTTGCGCCAGTTCATGGTGCGCTCCGTTCTCCGCGGAGGTGCGCGGTCGGTGTCACTGCTGCGGCGGGGACGGACGGACCCGGAGCGGCCGGGCAGCCCCGGTACTCCGCGTACCAGGGGTCCGGGGCGGCTCACGACGAGTACGAGGGGCCCGGGCGGCTGACGGCGACCGGCCACCCGGACGACTGTGCGCACGCCCGCCCGTCAATTCCTGTCCCCGGTTGTGTGGTTGTACCGGTTCGCGTTCCCGGTCCCGCTGCCGAAATGCCCCCTTGCCCGAAACGTTTGAGCCCGCCGTTGCCGAAGGCGCGGAAGTGCTGCCGCTGACGGCGCTCAGTCACCGTTCGGCCGTCGCGCAGCGGCTCAGGAGGCGAACCACGGGACCCGGCAGGCGTGCGGCGCCCTGCCCTCCGGGCACAGCGTCCTGATCACCGACTTGCGGATCCTTCGCCAAGCCCGCAGGGAACACGCCAGCCGGACGCGCAGCTCGACCGATTCCCGTGCGCCGCTGCGCTGACCGGGATGTTCCCAGGCCCACTGCTCCTCGAGGATGTCGTACACGTCAGCGGTCGACAGCTCGCTCCCGTGAAAGGTGCGGGCGACGCCCGAGTCGACGATCCGGGCGCTCCCGGAACCCGCCACGGCCTGCTCGACGAGTGCGCTGACCCACGCCAGCCCCTGCTCGTCCGCGTACAGCCCGAACCTCAGCGTGCGCGTCCTCATCGCCTCAGCCCTTCCCGATGCGGCGGCGTCCGCTCCGCGCCTCTGGCCTCTCGCCTCTCGCCTCGCGACGACGCATCGTACCTGCGCGGGGGCGTCGCCTCCGCGCCGGAGACCGTCGGGCATCGGCCGCCACTCACCCCGCCCCCCGGACAGCTGTCTTTCTCCGGATGAAACCTGCCCCGGTGAAAGCCCGTCATCGACGGTGGACCCCCTGGGCGGTCCGCGCTGCGGCGGGGCCACCGTCGCCGGTGCCCCCCTCATCGCAAGGAGCCCTTCCCCGTGCCTGCCGCCACGCTTCCCGGCATACCGGAGCCGACGTCCGCGCTCCCCGTGACACCCGCCCGCGTACCCCGGTCCCGCCGCCGACGCGGCACCGTTCTCGCCACCACCGGCATGCTGCTGGCCTGCGTGGTGCCGGCGTCGGAAGCAGCCGCCGCTCCGCAGGGCGCCGTCCACGGCGCTCCCGATCCGTCGGTCTCCACCATGAGCTTCACCGCCAAGGAGCGCCGGGACGCGCTCGCCTACTGGACTCCCGCCCGTATCAAGGCCGTTGGCAGGTCCGTGGATCTGGGCCCGACCGGCCCCCGGTCGAAGCCGTGGCGGGGCACCGCGATGAAGACCGTCGGCCGGCTCTTCTTCGTCAACGCCTCGGGCGCCGACACCTGGTGCACGGCGACCGCGGTGCACAGCGCCAACCACTCCGTCGTGATGGCCGCCGGCCACTGCGTGCGGCGGCCTGCCTCGCCCGTCAACACCTATATCGACATGGTCTTCGTCCCCGGCTACGGCAAGGGCAGGCAGCCGTACGGCGCCTTCGCGGTCCGCGCCGCCGTGACCCCGCGCACCTGGGCGGAGGACGCCGTCAACGACGTGGCGGCGCTGACGGTGGACGCCGACGCCAAGGGGCGCAAGCTCGTCGACGTGGTGGGCGGACAGACCATCGCCTTCCACCGCCGGGTGGGCGGGAAGACGGTGGCCTTCGGCTATCCGGCGACCCGTCCGCAACGCGGCGAGGAACTCCTGTACTGCACCGGTACCGCCGCGCCGGCGCCCGCCGGCGAGCAGGCCGTCCCCTGTGACATGGGCGGCGGGGCCAGCGGCGGCCCGTGGCTCACCGACTTCGACAGCTCCACGGGCAACGGCGTGCTGGTCTCGGTGAACAGCCACGGCGACGGGCCGGAAGCCGGCACCCACATGTACGGCCCCGTCCTGGGCTCCGCGGCGAAGGCGGTGTACGAGCGGGCACAGCGCGGCTGACCGCCGCGCGGGGCGCGGGCGCGGGGGCGTCATACGGGTGGGCAGCCCGGCTTCCCGCCCGCGCAGGACTGCCCGCCCGCGCAGGACCGCCCGTCGCGGCAGGGCCGTCCGCCGGGTCAGGGCCGGGGGAGCGGGTGCCGGGACAGGAGCCGTCGTCCGACGAGGCCGGCCAGCAGGAGCCCGCCGACCATCGTGATCAGCGACAGGCCGGGACCGGAGGCCCAGTCGACGTCCGCGGCGCGGACACCCAGGACGACGGCCAACGCCACGGCGACGCCGGGGAGGGCGAGCAGCGCGGGGCGGGTGCGGGCGAGGTCGTCCTCGGCCAGCGCCCCCAGCACACCGGTGCCGAGCGCGACCGCCCAGACACCGAGGGCCTGGGCGTCCGTCCGCGTCACGTCCCACGGCACGAAGGCGGCCCAGAACCCCGGACCGGCCGACAGACCGGCACCGATGCCGCACCACGCCGACCCGAGGAGCGCCAGGAACGGCTTCGACCAGCCCGGCAGGGGGGCCGTCCGCACCCTGACCGGACGGGCGGGCCTGGCGTACTGCCGGACGAGGCAGACCACCGCGCTCAGCCCGAGCAGGCCGAGGACGGCCACCCAGCCGAGGCTGAACAGGACGAGGACCAGCGAGCCGCCCCTGGCCGCCTGGAGCTTGTCGGCACCGAGCAGGCTCACCGCGAGCAGGCCGAGCAGCACCACGGCGAGCGGGAGGACGAGGGTGCGGACCTCTTCCCATGCGCGGGCCCGGCCGACCGCGAACAGGCCGGGCGCCACACCGAGCATGGCGGCGCCGATCAGGCCGGGACTCAGCGGCCCGGACGTCTGCCAAGGGCTGAACGCATAACCGGCGAGGCTCGTCACCACCAGGAGCGCACCCACCAGGAGGCTGACCACGGCGACGACCGAGGCCAACACCGGCACCCCGGGCGCCAGGTCACGACCACCGATCTCCGCAGTGCCCGCGGACTCCACGCCACCCACGGGCACGTCCGCTGCGTCGCTCGCCTCGCCCATCCCTGTTCCCTCCCCGAACCGTTGACTCGTTGCCGTACGCGTCCGGCGCCTGTACGCGTGCCGCGTCGCCGCCGCCCCGGACCCGGACCGTCCGTGGGAGCGCGCCCGGGTCGCCCCGCCGCCGGCTATGCGGCCGGCGAGGGGGCCCGGCGCGTACGGCGCGCGGCGGCCGTGTCCTGCCGGTTGGCCGACTCGCGGCCGAACATCACGCGCAGGCTGACCACGGCCGTCGCCGCGAACGCGAGCATGCCGCACCCGATGGCGACGCCGGCGGACAGCGCGGTGTGCCGGTCCAGGCCCCCGTAGCGCGCGAAGAACAGCGCCGCGCCGGCCGAGACGACCGGCGCCAGGCACAGGGCGGCCAGATGCAGCAGCCACTCCTCGCGCGCCCAGCCGCGTCCGGCCCGCCCCGCGCGCCGGGCCCGCACGGCCATGACGGCGTACGTCGCCGCGTACGGCACCAGATACCCGGCCAGCAGACGCCGCCCGCCCGCTTCCCAGCCCAGGTACGACCTGGCGATCCACACCAGCGCGAGGGCACCGGCGAGATGCACCGCGACCAGCACCGGAACCGGCACCCATGTCCCGGTGACCCCGCGCACCGCGGCCCGCTTGTCCATCGCGCGGGAGGCGAGCAGCGCGCCGAAGGCGACGACGGAGCCGAGGTGCATGATCGCGACGCGGTTGATGTCCTCCATGGACAGACCGGGGAAGATCCACGGGAGCGCGCCCCACTCGAGACGCAGCAGCGGCGCGGTCATCAAGAACCCGTAGCAGAGCAGCATCCACCGCTGGTGCAGGTCGGGGAAGCCCTTGACGGCGGCGAAGATCCCGTACGTCACACTCATCACGGTGCCGACCAGGATCGTGGCCAGCACGATCCAGAACGCCGCCCCGCTGAACGCGTCGCCCGGCGCGGTCCGCACCAGATAGATCCCGGCGCCCGCCATCGAGACGTACACCGTCAGCGCGAACACCACCCCCACGACACGGTGCAGCCGGACGCGCCGCCGCACCGCCGAGAGCAGCTGCACCGGTCCGAGCAGCATCAGCGCACCGCCCAGCACGGAGTGGACGATCATCGCCGCCAGGCTTCGCCCGTACGGCCCGATCCGGGTGGCCAGGGCGTCCGCGACATAGCGCGGCGACACCGCTCGGGACAGCACCCACTCCCCGAACGCCGGTGCGCCGGGCCGGGCGTAGGGCCACAGCTCGGTCATCGCGATCGGGGCGTAGCCCACGCAGACGGCCACCACGGCGATCGTGGCGACGCGGCCCCAGGCGACCTTCCTCGGACGGTGCACGGCGGCTCCCTCGGTCGCGACTCGATAGTCCAGGCTGGACTATCGAGAAGGTAAGGGCGACCCACGGTCGTGGTCAACGGTCCCCACGCCACCTTCACCGCACCGCTGCACGGCAACGATGCACACGGGCCGAGTCACCGCACCGAGGCACGGGAGCGCCCGACCGGAACGGCTCAGGACCCCGGCCGGTCCCGCTGCTCGACCCACTGCCAGAAATCGACCATCATCCGCTCGTAACGGATCCCGAATTCCAGCGCCTCACGCTGTCCGCGCGTCAGCAAGTCACCGACGCTGTCCGCGAGTTCCTCGTAATTCGTCAGCGTGCGCTCATGCTCGTCGAGCTGCACCGGGGCGAGCACCTCGGGCCGGGCCCCGAACCACAGCTTCAGGATGCCGCGTTCGCGCGCCTCCACCGGTACGAACGCCGGGTCGGCGAGCCACTCCGCCAGAGCCGCCTCGCCCGCCGGCGTCAGCCGCATCACGCGCCGCATCCGCCCGCCCTGCTGGCGGACCTCCGACAGCAGACCCGCGTCCACGAGCCGGTCGCACTGGGCGTACACCTGCGCATGCGGCATCGACCAGAACGGCGCCACCGTACGGGCGGCCTCCACCTTCACGTCATACGGACTGGCCTCGCCCAGCTTGTCGATGATGCCGAGCACGAGGAACGAGGGCGTGGTCAACCGGGGGTCATCCATGCCGCGACCGTATCCCGACCGCCCGGCCACCCGGTCCACGCCTCCGCGCAGGCCACCGCCCGTCCCGGGGCCCCGCCACCACCGGCACCAAACCCCCGCCCCGCAGACCGAGTTGACAGGCCCCCGGCGCACCGAGCCGCTGGCGGCGCGCCGAAATCGGTGGTAGGGACATCTGGCCAAAGGGGTGACGCGGACGATCGCGGATCCGTATCCTCACGCGCCTGAGCCGTCCCACCAGGATCCTCAGAAGCCCGATGCCGCGGACGAGCGCGTCAGCCCGATGCGTCAGCGCGATGCCTCTGACCGAAGCATCGGCGCGATGCGTCAGACACCGAAGCCTTCACAGGATCTCGCGGGGCCCCGCCCGGAGCCGGGCCCTGCCCGCCACCCCCCTCAGCAGCGCCTGGACCGAGGAGCAGCGATGACGCACCTGATCGTCCCCGTCATGATCACTTTCGGGGTCTTCCTGCTCGCCATGGTGGCGGTGGGCTTCTGGACGTATCAGGAGACCCTCACCTTCTCCGACTTCGCCCTCGGTGGCCGCCGGCTGAGCGCGCCGGTCGCCGCGCTGTCCGCCGGAGCCAGCGACATGTCCGGCTGGCTCTTCCTCGGGCTCCCCGGAGCCGTCTACGCCGCCGGCCTCGGCGCGGCCTGGATCGCCGTGGGACTGGCCGTCGGCACGTATCTCAACTGGCGTCTGGTCGCACCACGCCTGCGCACCTACACCGAACGCGCCGGCGACGCGATGACCCTGTCGGCATACCTGGAGGAACGCTTCGAGGACTCCAGCAGAGTCCTGCGCCTGGTCTCGGCCACCGTCATCGTCGTCTTCTTCACCGTCTACGTCGCCAGCGGCCTGATCGCCGGCGGCGTGCTGTTCGAGGGCATCTTCGGCGGCGGCTTCGAATTCGCCCTCACCGTCTTCGCCGTCGTCATCGTCGTCTACACCGTCCTGGGCGGCTTCCGCGCGGTCAGCGTGACCCACACCGTGCAGGCCACCCTGATGCTCTGCGCGGCGCTGGCCCTCCCCGCGATCGCCATCGGCATCCTCGGCGGCTTCGGCGCGCTGCACGACGGCCTCACCCGCAAGAGCCCCGCCCTCCTCGACATCGGGGCCAACGCGGGCTTCGACGGCCTCCACTGGACGCCCGGCCATTCCCTCACCGCGGTGGCCGTCATCTCGCTGCTCGCCTGGGGACTGGGCTACTTCGGTCAGCCCCACATCCTGGTGCGCTTCATGAGCATCCGCAGCACCCGCGAGATCCCCCGGGCCCGCCGCATCGGCGTGAGCTGGGTGGTGCTCTGCCTGGCGGGAGCCTCCCTCATCGGGCTCGTCGGGATCGCCGCCCTCGACCACCCGCTGGACAACCCCGAGACCGTCTTCATCGCCCTGTGCGCCCAGCTGGTCAATCCGTGGATCGCGGGCATCCTGCTCGTCGCCGTACTCGCCGCGATCAAATCCACCGCCGACAGCCAGCTCCTGGTCTCCGCGATGGCCCTCACCGAAGACTTCTACGGCGCGTTCCTCAAGCGTCGGGCCTCGGACGCCTCGAAGGTCCTCGCCGCCCGCGCGACGGTCGTCGTCGTCGCCCTGGTGGCCTACGCCATCGCCCTGAGCGGCGGCGGCGTCCTCGACATCGTCTCCTACGCCTGGGCCGGCTTCGGCGCCGCCTTCGGCCCCGTCATCCTGCTGTCGCTCTACTGGCCACGCATGACCCGCGCCGGAGCGCTGGCCGGCATCGTCACCGGAGCGGCGACCGTCCTGCTCTGGAAGCACATCGACCCGCTCCTCGGCCCCCTCCACTCGGGCATCTACGAGATGGTGCCCGGCGTGCTCGTCGCCACCGCGGCCGCCCTGCTCTTCGGCAAACTGGTCGGCCGCCCGCCCCGCCGCGTCTGGTCGGGCCCCCTGCAACCGAAGCCGCAGAACACCACCACCCCCGGCCTGACCCCACCCACCTTCCACTGACCGCCCCCGCACGGCGGCCCGCATACAGGCAACGGACCGCCGCTGTGCGTGTCCTCAGCCGTCAGGCGCCGCCGCACCGTGCGCGTCCAGGCCCTTTCCCGCGCCGCGCCCCCGGTCCATGGCGCGCCACTCCGGCCGTAGCCCGGTCAGGCCGGTGGTGAGGAAGTACACCGCCGCACCGGTCAGCAGTACCGGCACCAGCCCGAAGGAGGCCACCATCGCTCCGCCCAGCAATCCACCGAGCGGAATCCCGGCGTAAGCCAGCGCGTTGACCCGGCCGAGCAGTCGGCGCGGTATCCGTTCGAAGGACACCGCCGACAGGATGGGGTTGAGGAAACCCGCGCCGAATCCGCCGACGGCAAACACGGCGAGCACGGCCCACCTCGGCGCATCAGCGGCGAGGATCAAGAATCTCGGCGCGCCGGCCAGCAGGAACCCGGCGAAGAACACCACGCGGCGCCGCATCCGGTGCGCGGCGGCCGCGGCCGCCAGGCTGCCGGCAACGGCTGCCAGTCCCCCCGCGCTGCTGTTCAGGCCGATGTCGGTCGGCCCGTGGCCGGACTCCTTCGCCCATACGGGCATGAGCACCGTGGTGAACGCCGCGTCCAGCAAGTTGGTGATGCTGACCATGACGATGATGGTGAGCAGCAGCGGTTCGCCGCGCAGGAAGGCGAAGCCCTCGCCGAACCGCCGCCAGTAGCCCGGTGGTGCCCCGTCCTCGGGCGGCGGGCCTTCCGCAGCTGTCCTTCCGGTGCCGCGTGGCAGGACAACAGCGACGATCACCGAACCGAGGGCGAAGCACGCCGCGGTGACGAGAATTCCCGTCAAGGGACCGAGCAGCGCCACCAAGGAACCGCCGGCCGCCGGCCCGATGGTGGCGGCGAGCCGTTCGGTGACGCCGGCCAGCCCCGTTGCTCGCTCCAGCGGTACGCGGCTGAACTCGGCCGCCTCCGGGACCATCACCTCCTTGGCCAGGTCACCGGGGCCCCGTGCCGCACCGATCAGCGCGACCAGGACCAGCAGCAGGGGAAGCGAGAGCTGGTCCACGGCATGGAGGACGGGAACGGCACCGGCGGCGGCCGCACTGAGCAGGTCAGTGGTCCAGGAGACACGTCGCGGTCCGGTCCGGTCCACCAACGGGCCGGCCAGCGCCTTGGCCAGCACGTAGGGAGCCATCTCGCAGCAGGCGACCAGTCCGGTCCGGGTGGCGCTGCCGGTCGTGACCAGGACGAACCACGGCAGGGCGATGGCCGAGATCCTGGTGCCGGTCAACGACACCGCTATGGCTGCCAGTACCCCGCCCAAGGGGCGTAAGGAACGACGGCGGGAGGCTCCGCCCGTATCAGGGACTCCTTCGGTCACGAGGTCGGTCACTGCGGCTCCGGTCCCTCGTCCGTTGCGCGAACGGAGGCGGCGGGGGACGCGGTGGGCGCGTCCAGTTCGGGCAGCAGGTGTGTGATCACGGCGACCCGCTGGGCGCCCTCGGGAGCGGTGGCTGCCTCCGCCGGGACATCGGGCCGGTACCGGCTGATGACCGCCCGCAACTCCTCCTGGAGGGCCGCCGCCTCCTCAGGGGTGAGCCGCAGGGGCCAGTCGCTCATGTCGAAGGTGTCGCGCCATGCCCGGGGCATCGCTTGCAGCTCGTTGAGCGCCCGTTGCGTGCGCAGGGTGTAGGTGGCGGCGACGGACCGCAGATAGGCCGTCGTGGCCTCGGGCTCTCGCGCGGCGAGATCCGGGTCGTTGAACCACGTGGACTGATGCACCGAACGCCACCAACGCTCCCGTGCGTTACCGCGCTCGACGTCTTCCTCGACGAATCCTGCCGCGCCGAGCTGGCGCAAGTGATAGCTGGCCGTACCGGAGTTGACCCCCAGCCGCTCGGCGAGCCGGGTGGCCGTTGACGGGCCGTGCTTCCGCAGCAACCCGACCAGTTGCACGCGTACCGGATGGGCCAGGGCCCGCAGGCCCTTCGCGTCCAGGACGACCGCGTCTGACGCACCGGGCAGGCCGGTCGCCGCTCTCTCTTCCGCGTCACTCATGTCGTGCAGAGTAGACCGCAAAGACTTCTTCGCAAAGACCTCTTTGCGAAGAAATCTTTGCGGCCAACCAGGCGCAGCCGTACCGGACTTGACGAAGGAACCGCAGACGCGCAGGGCGAAGGGCTGAAGGACGGAGGGACGGAAGGCGAACGCGCCTGGTGCGTAGGCGTCGTCGTCAGGCGGGGTGGAAGGCCGGGTCGACGCCGGTCAGGGTGGCGCTGGCGGTCCAGAGGCGGGCCGCGGTGGCGGGGTCGGCCAGGTGGTCCCATACGGGTTCGAGCCGTGGGGCGCCGCGCAGGCCGGCCACTCGGGGGCCCCACAGCTGGCCGCCGGTCACGGTCGGGTCGAGGACCGCCCGGACGGCGGGCCATGCGCCGGCTTGCTTGCCCTGGACGAAGAGGGCGAGGGGGAGGCCGCGCAAGCGTTGGCCGGTGCTGCGGGCGTGGAGGGGAGGGCGTGCGGGGGTGAGGGAGTCGAGCGCGCCGCCCGGGTGGGCGAGCACGCTCAGCGTCGTGCTGCCGCCGGCGCGCAGGCGGCGGTCGAGTTCGCAGCCGAACAGCATCTGCGCCAGCTTCGACCGCTCGTAGGCGCGTTTCGGCCGGTAGTCGCGGGTGGTCTGCAGGTCGTCCAGGTCCAGTCGCGCGGACTTGGCCGCGAAGCTCCCGGTGGTGACGACGCGGCCGGCGGGCGCGGCCGAGAGCAGCGGGGCCAGCCAGTGGGTCAGCGCGAAGTGCCCGAGGTGGTTGGTCCCGAACGTCAACTCGTGGCCGTCCTTGGTCTCCCTGCGTTCCGGCTGGTCGAGCAGCACCCCGGCGTTGTGCACCACCGCGTCGAGGTGGTCCAGCTCCAGGCTGTCCACGGACGGCTTGAGCGAGGACAGGTCGGCGAGGTCCAGCCGAAGGTGGCGTACCCGCGCCCCGGGGACGCGGGCACGGATCGAGGCCATGGCCGCCTCGGCCTTCGCCGGGTCCCGGCTGCCGAGGACGACGGTGGCGCCGGTGCCGGCGAGTTGCTCGGCGACGAAGTAGCCGATACCCGCATTGCCGCCGGTGACGAGGAAGTTCTTGCCCTGGGCCGGTGGGAGCCGGTGAACATCCCAGGGCGGGGTCTGGACTGCGGTGGGCACGGGACGCTCCTTGCGCTCGGGACTGCGGGGGCCGGTGGGGTGGCCGGGGCATCGGGGCCCGGCCGTCCGCCCACCGGCGACCTGGTCAAAGGTCGCAGCAGCGACCGACAGGGCGCCGACGGATGCCGGCCGCCGGCGGACAGATCACCGACAGGGGCGGGCAGCAGCCGCGGCGCGTCGGGTGTCGCCGGTCGCCACGCGACCTGACCGGTGCCCGGCGGCGCACGTCAGACCCCGGCACCACGGGCGAGGCGGTACAGCACGTTCGGACGCAGGGGGCCTTCCGGCGCGGTGGGATCGTCGAAGTCGTCGGCCGGGTCCCGGGTCATGCCGAGCCGACGCATCACTGCCTGCGAACGGAGGTTGGTGGCCGTCGTCACGGCAAGGATCTCGGGAAGTTCCAGGGTGTCGAAGCCGTGGGCCAGTACGGTCCGCGCGGCCTCGGTGGCGTAGCCCTGGCCCCAGGCCGAGCGGGCGAGCCGCCAGCCGATCTCCACTCCGGTGAAGGGCATGTCGTCCTCCACCTCGTCCAGCCCCGCGAACCCGATGAACTCGCCGGTGGCCTGCACCTCAACCGCCCACCACCCGTAGCCTCGCTGGTCGAACTCGGCCCGGAACTGCGCCACGGAGGCATCGCTCTGTTCGCGGGTGAGCAGCTCACCCAGGTGCTCCCGAACCTCGGGATCGGCATTCATCGCCGCCCATGGCTCACGGTCGGAGTCCTGCCATCGGCGGAGGGTGAGGCGATCGGTGCACAGTTCAGTCATGCCTCCCAGCCAACGGGAACCCCGGCCCCGAAGCAATCGCTTTCGCACCGGGAACGGCGCGCGGCCACCGCCGACGGTGGCACCGTCACCGCCACCGCCGACAACGCGTCGGCGGTGGCGGTCATCGGGCAGCGGGTCCGGGGTGCGGGCCGCGCGCTCAGCCGGTGGCGGCGCCGAACCAGGTGGGCAGGTGGCCGAGGAGATCCTGCTGATCCTCACCCACCCACGCCACATGGCCGTCCGGCCGCAACAGCACGGCGGGAACGTCCAGTTCCGCGCCGGCGTCGACGACATGGTCGATCCGGTCCGCCCAGCCCGCCACCGAAAGCCGGCCGGTCCGGTCGAGCAGCAGCCCGCGGCCGCCGTGCATCCGCTCGTAGAGGCGCCCCTCCTTCAGCTGCACGTCCCGCATTCGCCGGCCGAGCAGTTCGTGGCCCTCGCCGAAGTCGTAGCGGATGCCGATCGCGGTGATCTTCTCGATCAGGTACCGGTTCACCTCCTCGAAGTCCACCAGTTCCGACATCAGCCGGCGCACGGCCCGGGGGCCCGGCTCATCGGAGATCAGCTCCATCTGCGCGCGGGTGTTGTCCAGTACGGCGGCGGCCACCGGGTGCCGTTCGGTGTGGTAGCTGTCGAGGAGCCCCTCCGGTGCCCAGCCGGCCACCTCGGCGGCCAGCTTCCAGCCGAGGTTGAACGCGTCCTGGACGCCGAGGTTGAGCCCCTGCCCACCGGTCGGCGGGTGGATGTGCGCCGCGTCGCCGGCCAGCAGCACCCGGCCGACCCGGTAACGCTCGGCCAGCCGGGTGGCGTTGCCGAAGCGGGAGAGCCAGCGCGGTGAGTGCACGCCGAAGTCGGTGCCGCCGTACGCCCGCAGCTGCTGCTTGAACTCCTCAAGGGTCGGTGCGGCCGTACGGTCCTCGGCCACCCCTTCGGCGGGGACGATGACGCGGTACAGTCCGTCGCCCTCGGGTGCGGCGCCGAACCGGTGCTGGGTCTTGCGGACCTCGGCCATCACGCTCGCCAGCTCCTCCGGCGACGCGGTCAGCTCCATCTGGCCCAGCAGCGTCTCGACCGTGGAGGGCTCACCGGGAAAGCCGACGCCGAGCAGTTTGCGCACCGTGCTGCGGCCGCCGTCGCAGCCGACCAGGTAGCGCGAGCGCAGCCGTGTGCCTTCCGCTCCGCCGGTGGTGACGGTCACCCCGTCCTCGTCCTGGCTCAGCCCGACCACTTCGCAGCCGCGCCGGATCTCGACGCCGAGCTCGGTGGCGTGCTCGGTCAGCAGCCGCTCGGTGACCGTCTGCGGAATGGCGAGGACGTACGAATGCGTGGTGTCCAGCTCCGGCCACGTCTTGCCGAGACCGGCGAAGAAACCGCCGACCCTGAACTGCTCACCGAGCGCGAGGAACCGGTCCGCCAGACCGCGCTGGTCCATCACCTCGATGCTGCGTACGTGCAGGCCGCGCGCACGGGCCTGCACGGTCGGCGCGGTCTCCTTCTCCAGGACGAGCACCCGCACGCCGTGCAGCCGCAATTCGCAGGCCAGCATCAGGCCGGTCGGTCCGCCGCCGGCAACGATCACGTCAATCATGGCAATGTCCATTTCCGCAGATTCTGGCTTCGGCCGGCGATTCTGCGGTATGACCGGGGCCTTGCCGCAAGGCCCCCTGTGCGCTATAAGTTAAGAGTGGCAAGGAGTGGGTGCACTCTTTGCCTTTTTCTTTTTCGTCCGCCGCGGCCGGACATTCCCCGCGAGAAAGCGGTGGCGCGTCGCGTACGGCGGCCTTTCGAGCACCCCGGCAGTCCCGTGCAGGGTACGCCGGGCGGCCATGATTCCCGGTACTGCGCGCACTCATGAATGCCTCATTCGCGTCCACCCCCGCGTCCTGGTCTTCCCTACTGTGGGAGCCGCTTTGTCGTGCTGCGTGGCGCGGAGACTGGAGGCGGCGTGCGGGAACCCTACGCGGTGGGTGCGGCGGTCCGGGCGGGGCGAACGGAACTGACCCTGGGGGTGGAGGAGGAGTTCGTTCTCGCGGATGCCGCGACGCGTGAGGTGGCGCTCGTGGCGGACGACGTGGTGGGGGCGGCCGGAAGGCTGGCGGAGGACCCCCGGCAGGTCGTGGGCGAGATGGCGCTGTGCCAACTGGAGACCGTCAGCGCGGTGTGCGCCGACGCCCGGCAGCTGTACGCGGAGGTCACCCGGCTGCGCCGGTGTGCGGCGCGCGCCGCGTGGGAAGCCGGCTGCCTGCTGGTGGCCGGCGGTACGGCGCCGCTGGGAACCACGGGCCCACCGCCGATCCTGGACAAGCCGCGCGATCACGCGATCGCCGCCCGGTTCGGGATGCTCGTGGAGCAGCAGTGCGCCAACGCCTGCCATGTGCACATAGGAGTGCCGGATCCGGAGGAGGCCGTGCAGGTGGTCAACCACCTGCGGCCGTGGACGCCGCTGCTGCTGTCCCTGACCGCCAACTCCCCTTTCTGGAACGGCCGCGACACCGGCCACGCCAGCTGGCGGTCGGTGCTGTGGGGCCGTTGGCCGACCGCCGCCCCGCCGCCGTACTTCCACTCGGTGGACCACTACGAGCAGGTCGTCTCGGCGCTCCTGGACAGCGGGGCGGCGCTGGATCCGGGCATGCTGTACTGGTCCGTCCGGCCCTCGCGGCACGTGCCCACCGTGGAGGTCAGGATCGCCGACGTGCTCCCCGCCGCCGGGGACGCCGTGGCCTATGCGCTGCTGGTCCGCGCGCTGGTCGCCGCGGCACTGGTCGAGGTGCGCAAGGGGAGGCCGGCCCCGCCGGTGGAGGACGCGGTCCTGCGTGCGGCGGTGTGGCGCGCGGCCCGTGACGGGATGTCGGGCGACGCACTGAGCCTGGCGTCACCCGGCCCGCTCCGCGCCGTGCCGGCCTGGCACCTGACCACGGCCCTGATGAGGCGGGTGCAGGGCCATCTGCGGGCGGCCGGCGATTTCGAGACGGTGCGGCGGTGGCTGGTACGGCTGCAGCGACAGGGTACGGGCGCGGCGCGGCAACGCGCCGTGTACCGGCGCACGGAACGACTTGAGGACGTGGTCGACGCGCTGGCCGTCCGCGTGCCGGTCCGGCAGGGCGTCGACACCGGCCCGGCGGACCGGGCCTGCGACACGGCCCGGCCGACGTAGCCCCGGGTGTCGTCGGTCGGCACCCCCCCGGGGCCGTCCGGTGGCCGCCCCGCGGACCGACCCGTGATTCACCAGGGATCGCCCGTGCGGGACCGACCACCCCACCGCCGTACGTTTCACGTACGCTTCAGGGGTGTTTCTGCTAGTCTGTGGGCAGGAGGTGTATGCCATGCCTGAGGCGCAGGAGGGCTTGTTCGCGGCGGTCGACGCCCTGTTGGAGGAGGCGGCCGGCACGTTGCCGCCACCGGCGGAGCGGGTGCGGCTCCGTGAGGCGGGGAGTCTGACGCAGGCACAGGTCGCCAAGGCGCTCAGGGTGCGGCGGGAGACCGTCGCCGACTGGGAGGCCGCCCGGAAGGAGCCGCGGCCGCCCAAGCGCGCCGCCTACATCCGGCTCCTGGAGGGGCTTGCCGCACGCCATCCGGTACCCGAGCCCACCGCGGCCCCGACGCCGCCGCCCGCCTCCGCGGCCCACCCCGTGCCGAGTGCCGCGCCCGCGCCGCCCTCGGGCGCCGAGCCGGCTGCGGGCGTGGCCGCTCCCGTCACGCCGGCACGTCCCCGGCGCGCGGTGGCGCCGTCGCCGGCGGCCCGCCGGCCGGCGCGGGCCACGGCGGGGACGAGGGCGGTGCCCGGGAAGGCCGAGCCCGAGCGGGCGGCTCCCGCACCGGCCGACGCGGATCCGCGGTTCGGCAACGGGCCGTTGGGCGTGCTGGACGGTGACGGGTCGCTGTACTGCGTCGGCGGACTGGTTCTCGACTGTCCCGCCACGACGCTTCCCGCCCTGGTGGAGTGGACGCTGGCAGAGGCGAAGCTCGGTGCGCCGAGGCTGCACAAGAGCGGCAAGGACTCCGACCCGCTGATCGTGCTCACCGCCGAGGCCGCCGAACTCCTGGGACTGCCCGCCACGTTGGAGGACCGGCGGGGTCTGGGGCTGCCGGAGGACCACCCGGCGGTCAAGCAGCTGACGAAGGCGGACTGGAAGCTGACCAGGCGCGGCTTCGGCCCGTGGGCACGGATCTACCGACCCGCCGACGGCGGCCGGCGCCGGTGCGTTCAGCTCGCCGTGCTGCCGTGGGGCGCGCTCGACGCCCGGTCGTGGGGCGACACCGGGCAGCTGCCGCCGGCCGACGTCGCCGCCGTACTGGGCACCTACGCGACCCGGGTCCTCACGCCCCGCGGTTCGACCGCCGTGTGCGGTCTGGAGCTGATGTCCGCGCTGCGGCCGCCGACCCGGGCCGTCCGGGACGAGGCCACCGGCTCATGGGTCTCGGGGCCGCTGCCCGGTTCGCTGACCGAGCCGGTGGACCCGGCGCCGCCGGAGGCGCCGATGGAACACCCGGTCGTCGCCGCACGCTACCCGCGGTTCCACGAGCGCACCCCGGAGCAGGCCCTCGACGAGGAGGCGTACGACTGGTTCCGGCCGCTGACCGACGAGGAGTGCACCCAGGGCTACACCCACGCCGTCGGCATCGACGTCAACATGGCCTTCGCCGCGGCCGCCAACCGCCTCAACGTCGGCCTCGGACCGGCCACCCACGTGCGGGCCCCGGCCTTCGACCCCAAGCTGCCCGGCTCCTGGCTGGTCGACCTCTCCCACCTCGACCTGGACCCGCGTCTGCCCAGCCCCTTCACGCCGCGGGGCGACCGTCCCGAAGGGCCGGGCTGGTACTCCACCTCGACCGTCGCGTACGCGCTGGAACTCGGTGCCCGGGTGCGGCCGGTCGAGGCGTACGTCCGTCACGAGCACGGCGCCTACCTCGATCCCTGGTACGCGCGGCTGCGCGACGCCTACCTGGAGACGATGGCCGACCTCGGCGTCACCACCGGCATGAGCGACGAGGAGTTCCTCGCCGCCATGGCGCACCACAAGGACGCCGACCCGGGCCGGGCCGCGGTCCTGTCGGCCGTCAAGTCCACGGTCAAGGGCGGGATCGGCAAGCTGCGCGAACGACCGCAGAGCGCCCGGCACACGTACGGCGAGGGCTGGCCGGCGCTGCAGCGGCCCACCTGGAGCCCGCACATCAGGGCGGAGCTCATCGGCAAGGCCCGCACCAACATGCACCGCAAGATGACCAAGCTCGCGTCCGTGGGGCGGTACCCCGTCGCCGTCCTGTCGGACTGCGCCGTGTACGTCTCCCGCGGCCCGTCGCCGCTCGATTTCCTGCCGTACACCCCCGAGGGCAAGCCGCTGCCCGGCGGGTTCCGGCTCGGCGTCAACCCGGGGATGGTCAAGCACGAGGGAACCCAGGACTTCCTGTGGCTCGCCTCGATGATCGAGGATGAGCAGCTCAACCCCGCCCGGCACATCAAGGGCACCGACGCCGTGGCTGACGGAGAGTAGGCACCGCGATGGGCATCATCCAGGACAGCCTCGACAAGGCCGCGGAACACACCGTCACGCGCCCCGCCCCCCGCACCGCGCCGGCGCAGATGCGGTTCCTGGTCAGGACGGCGAAGGGCTCCACCCGGGCGGTGGCCGAGCTGCTGGGCGTCTCCCAGCGTACGGTCGAGCGCTACGTCAAGGCGCAGATCAAGCGGCCCCGCCCGGAGCTGGCCGCCCGTATGGAGCGCGAGGTGCGCAGGCGCTGGCAGCCCCGGGTGCGGGAGCGGGCCAGGAAGCGGGCGGCGACCACCGGCGGCATCGTCATCGAGACCCGCGCCCGCTTCGGCTTCACGGCCGCGCCGGGCACCACCGACGACGGCCGCATCCGCCGCATCACGCAAGCCCTGCCGCCCCGTTACGCGGCCCGGCTCTTCGACGCCGAGACCGCCGGAGCCACCGAGCAGCAGCTGCGGGACATCGCGGCGGAGGGGCTGCAGGAGATCTACTTCAAGGACCGGGGCCGCCGCGCGGACGGCCTTCAGGTCGAGTTCACCGACATCGAATACGTGGAACTCGACTACTGAGCGCCGCCACGGGTGCCGGCTTCCGGACCCGTGTCCGGCCTCCTGGTTCCGGTTCTCGTGAGTCGGCCTCTGCGGGCTCGGAGAAGCGGCGTTGTCAGTGGGCTCTGCCAGGGTGTGCGTCGTGGATGAACTGGTGGAGCGTGTCGACGATCAAGATCGTGTGCTGGGGAGGGTGGTCAGCCGCCAGCAGGCCATCCGGGAGGGTTGGCTGCACCGAGTCGCCGTGACGGTGTGTCGTGATGAGCGTGGACGGATCCTCGTCCACCGACGGTCGGAGCGGGTATCGCGCTTCCCCGGGCGCTATGAGGTCGAGGTCGGTGGCGCCGCAAATGTCGGCGAGTCCTATGAACAGGCCGCCGCGCGGGAGCTGACCGAAGAGCTGGGCATTCGCGCGCTGCCGCGCCTGCTGTTCACGTTCATCAACCGCAGCGGCTTGAGCCCTCACTGGCTCGGCGTGCACGAAGCCGTGGTGCCGGACACCGTGGTCCCCGATCCCGATGAGGTCGCCTGGCATGGCTGGCTGACCGAGCCGGAGCTGCGGTCGGCGCTGCTCGGCTGGCGCTTCACCCCCGACAGCAACGAAGCCTTCAGCCGGTATCTGGCGTTCCGGACCGCGCGGTCCTGACCTTGCCCAGCACGCCCAGGCTCAGCGTCTGTCGATCTCCTCCCGGGGCCAGACGGCGCGTCGTTCGGGGCCGGGGCGAGGTGCGGCGGGCAGGGCGCGAAGTCGGGCTCGCCTTCGGTGACGCGGGTCCAGAGCCGCTGCAGCTGAGCCCCCGCAACACGACCGGGCCCCGGTACGCGCCAGCGCGTACCGGGGCCCGGCCCATGTCCACCCGTCAGGAGACTCGTGTCAGCTTCGCGCCGAACGACGGCTCGGCGAGGTCCTTCTGCAGCACCACGGGCACCTTCACCTCACCCATGCCGCCACCCGCGGTCAGCTCACCGACCTGCGTACCGGCCTTCGCCGTGTGCGGGAGAGCCTTGCCCCCGGCGGTGAGCTTCAGGTCGACCTTGAGACCGGGCCAGCCGACCGCCGTCAGATCCTTGGTCGCCACGAGCGGGGTCGTACCGCCCAGGCCGTCGTCGACGTGGCCGACGACCGCGCCCTTCTTCACGACGGCGCTGGTGGTCAGCGCCTTGCCCACGGCCAGGATGAGCTGCTTGCTGTAGGCGGTGGCGGTGTCGATGATCGGGGTCTTGTGCTGCCCGAAGACCGCGCCGATGATCAGCTGCGTGGAGCTGCCGACCTTCTTCTCCGCGGCGAAGAGCAGGTTGCCGCCGGCCTTGGTCGTGGAACCGGTCTTGATACCGACGACGCCGTACATGGGGACAAGCTTGTTGAAGTTGCGTTGCGTCTTCTGGTACGCGAGGCCGCTGCCCTTCCCGGAGGCGGTCGTGGAGTGGTACTCGGTCGCCTTGGAGATCTCCCGGAAGATCGGGTCCTGCATCGCCTTCTTGCCCAGCTTCACCTGGTCCTCGGCCGTACTGACGGTGCTCTCCAGGAGGCCGCTCGCGTCGGTGTAGGTGGTGTTCGTCATGCCGAGCTCCTTGGCGGTGTCGTTCATCTTCTTGATGAACGCCGCCTCAGTGCTCGCATCCCAGCGGGCCAGCAGCCGCGCGACGTTGTTCGCGGACGGCAGCATGACGGCCTGGAGGGCCTCCTTCTCGGACATCTTCTGACCCTTGTGGACCTCGACGACCGACTCCTTCACCCTGACACCGTTGACGAAGTCGTCCTCGGCCTTCTGGTCGACGTCGATCAGGGGCTTGTCCTCACCCTTCTTCAGCGGGTGGTCACGCAGGATGAGGTACGTCGTCATCACCTTGGCCACACTGCCGATGGGCAGCGGCTTCATCTCACCGTAGGAGCCGACCCGGCCGAGGCCGTCGACGTCCACGATCGCCTGGCCCTCAGGGGGCCAGGACAGCGACGGCGTGTCGCCCTCGAAGACGGAGGACGACTTGCCGACGATCGCCAGTTTCGGGTCAGGCAGCGGGCGCATCGTCTGCACGACCACGAAGATGATGCCGAGGAGTACCACCAGCGGCGTCCAGATCTTCACCCGGCGCACCACCGTGCGCACCAAAGTCTCCGGCGGGGGCGGAGTGTTCGTCAGCTGGGCGAGCAGGTCAAGCGGAACCTGAGGCTCCGCCGGAGAGTCGGCCGGAGGAGCTGCCGCCGGCTTCGAAGGAGCCGGCGGTCTCGCCTCGGGCTTGGCCTCCGGCTTGGGGGCCTTGAGCGGCTTCGGCGCCGGGGCGTCGTCCTTCTTCAGCGGGATGAACTGGCTGGTGCGCTCGGACTCGGAGTCCGGGTTGGCGGGAGCCTTGAGCAGCCCGGTGGGCTGGTCGGCGGAGCCGGCCGCCGCCGGCTTGGGGGCCGCCAGCAGCTGGGTGGCCTGATCGACCGAGCCCGCCTGGTCATCGCTGTCGCTGTCGCCGTCGCTGTCGGCCTCGGCCTCGGCGACTGCGGTCTTGAGCCGGGAGTCCTTCTTGGGCTTGTCGTCACCGTCTGCACCGGCCCCCCAGGAGGCAGCCTCGGGCCCGGACTTGGCCTCGCCCTCGGGGGCCTTACCGCTACTGGCGGCGCCGGGCTTGTCGGTGGCCTGCTCGGCCTTACCGCCTTCGGCGATGCCGGACTTCACAGCACCGAACACCGCGGTCGCCTGGTCAGCCTTGCCACCACCGGTGGCGCCGGGCTTCCCGGGAGCCTGATCGGCCTTGCCGTCGCCTGCCGCGCCGGACGCCGCACCCGCCTCGGCTGCACCGGCGCCATCGGCGGCGCCGGCCTTCGAGGCGCCGGAGGCAGCAGTGTCCTGGTCGGCCTTGCCGCTACCGGTGGCGCCGGGCTTCCCGGGCCCGGTCGACTGACCAGCCTCGTCGTTATCGGCTTCGTCGGTTTCCGTCGATGCCTGGGCGGTGCGCTCGTCGTTATCGGTTCCGTCGGTTTCCGTCGACGCCTGGGTGTCCTCGTCGTTATCGGTTCCGTCGGTTTCCGTCGACGTCTTGGCGTCCTCGCCGTCACCGGCCTTCGCCGACGCGGACGCAGGCGCCTCGCCGGCCTTGCCGGCGGCACCGGCCGCGCCGTCACGCACAGCCAGCCTTGGATCCGGACGGCCGCCGTCCGCACTCTGTCGGGCCGCCCCGGAACGCCCGGTTCCCGAACCGGCGGAGCCGGTCGCACCGTCTCCGGCCGCGGTACCGGCTGGTCGCCCCTCGCCCCGACCGCCGTCAGCGGCGACGGCGTCGGAACCACTGTCCCTGTCGCCGGCAACACCCGTACCGGCCCTGGCTGCAGGGCGACCGGCACCGGTACCCGCGTCCGAAACCGGCCGCAGGCCGCTCCGCTGCTCCGACATGTCGGGGGACTCGCCCGCCACTGATGGCTCCTCAGAATTTTCGCGCCGTACACCTGTAGCGCTTCAAGCGCCCACACGCTTCAAGGTCCGGACTTCACTCAACGTCTGGCCAGTGTCCTCTGTGATCGTCGCGCGATTGCGCACCTGCACCCACAGAGGGCTTTGCCTGGGTTCACCCACGTGCTAGACGACAGGACATACCTACCGGTTCCCACGAAACCACCACGCGCTCTCGACGGGCCGATGTGAGATCGGCATCGGGATCGTGCCTGGTGGCCCGGCCGCCCTGGCGCCAGGAGACGGTGTGGGCCGCCACCCGTCCGGCGGCCAGGGGCCAGCGCACGCAGGGTGGTGGTGTGCGGCTTCGGAGAGCGGCTTGCGCGTCGACCGCAGCGCTCAACTCGCCGACTGCGATGCGCAGTCACAGCCGCGTGTGACGGAGTCTTCGAGCGGCGTGTCGGCACCGGGCCCCCGGCTCAGGTCACCGGGTCCCCGGCTCAGGTCACCGGGTGGAGATCTTGTGGACGGTGGTGTCGTCGGGGTCCAGCGGTCGCCCGTCCGCGGACAGCACTTCCAGGGCGCGGAGGCGGTGTCCCTGTCGGCGGTCGACCAACTGTGAGTGTGCTTCGTCGGGGGCGAAGCAGTTCTGTTCGCCCCACTGCCGCAGTGCCACGATGACGGGGAAGAGCGCCTTGCCCTTCGGGGTCAGTACGTACTCGCGGTAGGCGCTGCCGTCCGAGGCGGGGACGGATTCCAGGACACCGCCGGCGACCAGGGTGCGCAGACGTGCGGTGAGGATGTTCTTCGCCACGCCGAGGCTGCGTTGGAACTCGCCGAAGCGCCGGCTTCCGTCGAAGGCGTCCCGCACGATCAGCAGGGACCACCAGTCGCCGATCGCGTCCACCGACCGGGCGACGGGACATTCGCTGTCGTCGAAGCGCGTCCTGGTCACCATGGCGTCCCTCACCCTCAAGTTGGTTGCAACATGCTACCAGGGAGGTTACCGTCGCCGTCGGTAGCAAGATGAAACCAGATTTGGGGAGGGTCGCTGATGCCCGGCAACGATCAGGCGGTGACACGACGGACCGAGGCCCGTGGCGGGGGAGGTTCCGCGTTCGTCCTGTCCCGTGGCGTCGTCATCCTGTTCGCGGTCGCCTGCGGGGCCGCGGTGGCCAACGTCTACTTCTCCCAGCCGCTCCTGGTGACCATGGGCCACGACCTCGCCATGAGCCCGGCACTTGTCGGCAGCGTGGTCACCCTCACGCATGTCGGGTACGGGCTGGGGCTGTTCTTCCTCGTGCCGCTGGGCGACGTGGTCGACCGCAGACGGCTCGTCGTGGCTCAGTTACTGCTCCTGGTGGTGGCGCTGACCGTGGTGGCCGCCGCCCACACCGCGGCGATCCTGCTCGCGGGCATGGCCGCGACGGGGCTGCTCGCGGTCGTCACACAAACGCTGGTGGCCTTCGCGGCATCACTGGCGCCTCCCGCCGGGCGCGGACGGGTCGTCGGTATGGTCACCAGCGGCGTGGTCGTCGGCATCCTGCTCGCCCGCACCGCATCCGGCCTCATCGCCGATCTCGCGGGCTGGCGCTCCGTCTACCTCGCCTCGGCGTCACTCACCGCTCTGCTCGCCCTGGTCCTGTACCGAGTGCTGCCACGCCACAGGGACACTCCGCCGACGACCCTGCGCCACGGGCAGCTCCTGCGGTCCACGATCACCCTGTTCGCACGGGAACGACTGCTGCGGCTCCGGGCCCTGTTCGGTCTGCTGATCTTCGCCGCCTTCAGCACCCTGTGGAGCAGCGTCGCGTTGCCGCTCAGTGAGTCCCCGTACTTCCTGTCTCACAGCGCGATCGGGGCGCTGGGACTGATCGGCGTCGCCGGTGCCCTGGCCGCGACCGTGGCGGGCCGCCTGAACGACCGCGGACTCTCCGGGCGCACCACCGGCATCGCCCTGGCGCTGCTCGCCGCCTCGTGGCTGCCGTTGGCCTTCACCCGCAGCTCGCTCTGGGCCCTGGTCCTCGGCGTGATCCTTCTCGACCTCGCCGTCCAGGCGGTCCATGTCACCAACCAGGCCCTGATCTACGCCCTGCACCCGGACGCGGGCAGCCGGCTGATCGGTGGATACATGGTCTTCTACTCGATCGGCAGCGCCACCGGCGCCATCGCCGCGACCTCCCTCTACACAGCGGCCGGTTGGGGCGCCGTCTGCGCACTGGGTGCCACGTTCAGCTGCCTCGGGCTCGTCCTGTGGGCGTTCACTCGACACGGCACCCGGCCCGCGCCGGCAAGGTGATCTCTCACAACCGTTCACGGGCCGGGTCGAGGACTCAGCCGCACCGCGCCCTACTCCCAGGTCGCGGTGTCGGGATCGATGCCGTGGGCACGCGCGCTCGCATCGATGAGGCGACGGAACCACGCGGCGAGGCCGGCACGGATGCCGTCGTAGTGGGCGGCGAATGCCGGATCGGCCTCGTACGTGCGGCCGAGACAGACCTGCATCTGCCTGGTGAGGGGAAAGTACGAGGCAAAGACTTCGCGGTGCCGCTCGACGAGTTGATTCGCTTCCGGGTCACCCGGTGTCACGCCGGCGTCCATCGCCTCCCCGAGGGCGCGGTCGAGGGCGGTATTGGCGTCGGCGATGGCCTGCCATTCCTCCGGACCGCGAGCGGCCGAGCGTTCGGCGTACTGCCGCCATTGCGTGGTGTCCCCGTAGCGCTGACGGGCTTCGGCGGGCCAGTCGGGGTTCCACTGGGGGCCGAAGATCGCGGCCTGCTGCTCGACGGACAGCAGCAGGCCGCGCTCGTGGGCTTCGATCATCCGGTCCAGCCCGGCGCTGAGTTGCTGAAGGCGGTCGATCCGTTCAGCGACCTGGGTGCGCTGCGCGCGCAGTGCGCCGGGCACGTCCGCGGTCGAGTCGTCCAGGACGGCCCGGATCCGGTCCAGGCCGAGACCGATCTCCCGGTAGACGACGATGCGGTGCAGGCGTTCCAGATCACCGGCGGTGTAGAGCCGGTAGCCGCCGGTCGTGCGCAGCGACGGTCGTGCCAGACCGATCTCATCCCAGTGGTGCAGTGCGCGGACCGTCACGCGCAGGCGCGTCGAGACCTGCCCGACGGTCAGGCCATCGGCGTCAGTGTCTTCAGGCATGCGCCTCATTATCGTCGCGACGGGCGCCCGGTGGGGTGATCCCGATGGCTTCGAGGTTCCGGGCCTCCTGACTGGCCGGATCGAAGGGCTTCGCCGCGGTGAAGACGATCCGTGCGTTCTCGGGAGTTATCACCTCCACGTCGCGGGTGTTCCAGGGAGTGTCACGAGGGCCGTCGACCGAGTCCGGGCGCAACGCACGGCAAGCCTCGGCAAGGGAATCGACCTGGCTGAGCACGCCCGAGAAGCTGAAGCTCATCGCCGGTGCCTGCTCCGGAACGCCGGCCCCCTGGACGAGAAGTACGTCCTGGAACGCCCAGCGGCGCAGATGCACGAGCCTGCCGGGGATGCCGAACAGCTCGAAGAACCCGAGTCCACGGGTCCAGAAGTCCACCGACGCCGCCAGATCCTTCGTGGGGATCGTGACGAACGCCGGCATTCCGTAGATGCCGTGGAACGGCTCCGGCGGAACCGCATCCGGGCCGGGGGTGGGCACGGGGCTCATCTCGAACGCGTCGTAGTAGTCGCTCATGCACCCCACCTTTCAGCCTCACGCAACGTGAGGGTCAAGCCGGATCCGTTTGGGGCCCGGAGAAGGTGCGGTGAGGAATATCGGTGGAGGCCGGCGGACGGAGTGTGCGAGGCTGACGGAGCCGAAGGGGTGTAGCTCAGAGGCCAGAGCGCCGGTCTCCAAAACCGGATGCCGCAGGTTCGACTCCTGCCACCCCTGCCATGTGTGACGGACCGTCAAAGACCTGTGGTGCGCCGGTGCTTCCGGTCCCGTGCGGGATCAGTGCGATGTGCAGGTGCCGCGGTGTCGTGGTGCGTGCGGCCGGGGCGTCCTGGGACGTGGAGAGGCTCAGGCCGTGCTGCGCTTCCGCGGCGAGTTCCGCGGCGCGGCCCATCGTGGCGGCCGTGATGACGGGGTCGTCGGTGGCGTTGGCCACGTGCCGCCGCGGGATGACGAGGACGTGCCCCGGAGCGGCGGGACCCGGCGGCTCCACCGCGACGGCGTCGTCCCATTCGCGGACGACGACCGCCGGGGCGCGGCCCGCCACGATCAGGCAGCAGGTACAGGACTCGCTGACCGACGGGTCGCGGTGGATGAACGGCCGTGCCAGATGCCGGTGGCGCACCTCCGCCGGAACGCCCCGCGCGGCGAGCCAGCCACCGACCGCCTCGGAGACGGCGACGGCACGGTGCCGCCCGTACCAGCAGTGGACGTGCAGGTGCACGGGCATCTCCGGGGCCCGGGCCGCGAGGAGGGCGAGCACGTCCCGCCCGGTCTCCTCGACGATCCGGGCGGCCTCGGGGCTGCCGAGCACATGGTCGCGCACGGCGGCGTCCAGTCCGGTCAACGGCACCAGATCACCGGTCTCCGCGAACGCCGCCGGGTCCCACAGCCGGTCGGAGACGTCCAGGAGCAGCGTGGCGGCGGGGTGCCGCGGAGGGTCGTTCCAGCGGGCTCCGTAGGAGGTGATGACGACTCGGGGCGAGGGTGGGGTGAGCACAGCAGCTCCCGGGGCGGGCCGGCCGGTCGGGCCGCGTCGACGAGCGGACGCGGTCAGCCTACGGCGTGCCGGCGGCAGGGCAGCAGCGCGTGCACGGTCTTGCCGTGCGGCGTGAGGCAGACGGAGGTGGCGAGGGCGAGTTGCTGGACCATCGGCCAGCCGAAGCCGCCGCTGTCGCCGTCGACGTCCGGGACGCGTCCCACGGGCGGGGAGGTACTGGAGTCGCTCACGGCCACCGCGACGGCGTCGCCGCAGACGGCCAGGCGCAACGAGCAGGAGGGGCCGCGGGCGTGCCGTACCGAGTTCGTGACCAGTTCGCAGACGACGAGGACCACGGCGTCCGCGGCGCTCTGCTCCACCGGGGGCTGAAAGCGCGTCAGGAAACGGCTGGCGGCGTCCCGCGCCACGGCCGCCGCCTGGGGACGGCAGTCCAGCGTCAGCAGGTCCGCCGGCGGTGTCGTGCCTGGACGCAGATCCGTCGTCCCGGCCCGGGTACTGCCCGTCATACTGCTCATCCGCTTCACCTCGTTCGTGTCGGACACGGGCGACGAGTCAACGCCGGGTGCGGAACCGGCGGGCAGCGACACGCTCGCCCCGAAGAGCCACATTCAGGTGTTCGGCCACCACGTGCCGGCGGCCGGGCCGGAGCTCCGGGTGGTGCCCGGGCGCGCCCGGCGGTGTGCGCGCGGGCGGTCGGCCCTGTCGGTGGCCGGACGGCGGCGACGGGATGCGGCCGGATGCTGTTCACGCAGTGTGATGCCCTTCTGTTGGCTGACTGTCGTGCAGCGCCTGGCCGACGCGCTGACCTGCGGAGGGGGCCCGTCCGGCCGCAGTGCCCTTCTACCCTTGTCACACTGCGTCAATCCCGTGCCGGGGTGCGGTCCATGGCCGCGTGCCTTCGGGGGAATGCGTGCGCCACCGCGTTCGAAGGCCGCCGGCAAGGGATACCTCGTCTTGGTATGCGGAATCGGTCCGGCAGGCAGCGGGGTCCTTCGTCCGGCGCTCACCGGGCCGGGGCCCCGCGGAGCACGCACGGCGCGCTGCGCACGTACGGCGGGCGGCGCGCCGGGGGCGGGCGTCGCCCGGCGGGGACGCGGAGACCGGGCAGCGGGGGTGACGTGGTCGCGCCGGCATTGCGGGTGGCGGCGGCGTACGGATGGCGCCTGATCGTCGTCGGCGTGGCTGTCTACGCGGTCTTCGTCGCGCTCGGGCGGTTCCACCTGGTGACGCTCGCGCTGTTCGCGGCCCTGGTGCTGACGGCCCTTCTGGGGCCGCCGATCAACCTGCTGCACCGCCTGATGCCGCGCGCGGCGGCGGTCGCCGTGGCGCTGGTCGGCAGCATCGTGCTGCTCTTCGGGGTGCTGAGCCTGATCGGGGCGACCGTCGCCGGTGAGTGGCAGGGGCTGCGCCGGGAATTCAGTGGCGGGGTGGCCAGGATCGAACGGTGGCTCGAAGGGCCGCCGTTCCATCTGCGCGACGGGACCCTGGCACATCTGCAGGAGTGGGTCTCGCGCTTCGTGTCGAGCCACCGCGGGACGGTGATCAGCACCGCGCTCAGCGGGGTGGACCGCCTGGTGGAGGCGCTGACGGTGGTGGCGCTGGCGCTGTTCTGCTCGGTGTTCTTCCTGCACTCGGGCGACCGGATGTGGCAGTGGTTCGGCGGACAGCTGCCGTCGGCGGGGCGGCCCTCGGTGCATCTCGCCGGGCGGACCGCGTGGTCGACCTTCACCGGGTACACCCGCGGCATCGTGGTGGTGGCCGCGACCAATGCCGTCCTCGTCGGGGTGGGGCTCTTCGTTCTCGGGGTGCCGCTCGCCGTCCCGCTGGCCGTGCTGGAGTTCTTCGCCGCGTTCATCCCGCTGGTCGGCTCGCCCGTCGCGCTGGCGGTGGCGGCCGTGGTGGCGCTGGCGGCGAAGGGACCGGTCGTGGCGGCGGTCGTGGTGCTGCTGATCGTGGTGATCGGCCAGTTCGAGGGCCATGTGCTGCACCCGCTGGTGATGAGCCGGGCGGTCAGGCTGCATCCGGTGGTGGTGGCGCTGGCGGTGGTGTGCGGCGCGGTCACCGCGGGGGTGCTCGGCGCGATCGTCGCCGTACCGCTGGTCTCGGTGCTCTGGTCCGTGTACGGCGCGCTGCGCACGCGCCGGGGCTCCGTCGCCGCGACGCGCTGAGCGTGGCTGCGATCCCACCGGAATCGCAGCCACGCGGCGGGCCCGAGGCAACCTCAGGGCTGCGGTGCGGCGCCGGTCATCGCCGTCAGGACGGCGCGCCGGTCCTCGCCCGGCTGCGGACGCAGCGGCCGGGCCAGCCGGTCGGCGCGGTAGTGCCAGTGGTGGTCGAGATCCGGGTGGACCTCGTCCGACTCGCGGATCTCGCTGCCGCTGCCGAGGAGTCCGGTCAGGTCCGTGGCGAGGTCCCGCCAGGCGACGTGCCCGCTGACGGCGTTGGCCACCCCGTGTACCGGCGCCTCCAGGCACGAGACCACCGCCCGCGCCAGCGCCGCGGCGTGCACCCACGCCGCGCCGTACCAGTCGTGGCCGCGGGCGCCGGGCCGGGGCAGGACGAGCGGCCGGCCCTCGTGCGCGGCCTGGTACAGCAGCCCGGTGGCGCCCCAGCGCAGTTGGTCGCGCAGCCGGTCGTGCGGCCCCCACACCAGCGGCGAGCGGACCGCGCTCGCACCGCCCCGGCCGTCGGTGCCGGCCGCCCGCAGCAGCAGCGCCTCGCAGTCGAGCTTGGCCCGGCCGTACGGGCTGAGCGGGTCGCGTGCGGGGGACTCCTCCGCCACCGTGCCGCCGTCGGGGTGCCCATAGGCGTCCACGCTGCTGACGAAGGTGAAGGGGCCGTTCGACCAGGCGTCGACCATCGCCGCCATCGCCGCCACATCGACGTCGGGGCGGGTGAAGGTACAGGCGGCGTGGATGACGGCGTCGGCGCGCCGCACGGCCGCGCGCAGCCCGTCCAGGTCGGTGAGGTCGCCCTCGACGACGTCCACGCCCTCCGCCGCGACCAGGTGGGCGGACTCGGGGCGGGCCAGCGCCAGGACGGGACGGCCCCGGGCGGCGAGTTCGCGCAGCACGAAAGCGCCGACGCCGCCGGTGGCGCCGGTGACCAGCACCGTGCCGGCCCGTGCCCGTACGGGCCGGGCGGCCTGCTTGGCGGGCGCCGCGGCGCGCCGGGCCGCCCGCTCGTCCAGCAGCGCGGTCACCGCACGGGGAGTGCGCGCCTGCAGGATGTCCAGGCCGGTCAGCGGCAGGGTCAGCGCCCGGCGCAGCCGTTCGGCGAGCTGCACGGCCACCAGCGAGTGGCCGCCGAGGGCGAAGAAGTCGTCGTCCGGGGCGGGCGTACGGCCCAGGAGCGCCGCGAAGCCCGCCCGCACCGCCTCGGCATGCGGCCCCTCCGGCACGGCCAGGGACGGCATGCCGGGCAGCCGCGCCGGGTCGACCGCGCCGTCGCCGTCGCGCGGAAGGGTGTCGAGCAGGGTCACCGCGGCCGGCACCAGGTCCGGGGCCAGCCGGTCCCGCAGATGGGCGCGCAGCTCGGCGGGGGAGGGGCCGCCGGTGGCCCGCAGCACCGCGTACGCCAGCAGCGGCCCGCCGGCCGGTGACGCCACCGTCGCGTCGGATACCTGCGGGTGGGCACGCAGCAGCGCCTCGGCCGGGTGCGTGGCCGGGCCGGAACGGGGCGCCGGTGCCGCGCCCGGCAGTTGGGACAGGCGCAGGGCCGGATCGTCCGCGACCGCGGTGAGCAGCGCGGCGTGGGCCGCGCCGAGGGCGGTGGCCGTTTCCTCGTCGAGGGCGGTGCGGCGGTACTGCACCAGCGCGGCGGGTCGGTCGGTGTCCAGCACGGCGAAGGACAGGTCGAACTTGGCCTCCCCGAGGCCGACCTCGACGTGTTCGCCCTCGGTCCCCGGCAGCCGCAGCGCCGTCGGCGCCCCGAGGACGTCCGCGGTCACCCGCACCAGCGCCGTGCCGTCCGCGCCGCGCGCGGTGGCGCCGAGCCCCTCCAGGATGCGGTCGAACGGCACCTCGCGGTGGCGCTGGGCGTCGAGCATGGCGTCCCGCACCCGTTCCAGGAGCGTGCTGAAGGCCGGGTCGCCGGAGGCGTCGACGCGCAGCGGAAGGGTGTTCACGCACAGCCCGACCAGGCCGCGCATGGCCGTACCGCGGCGGTGCGTACCGGCCACACCGATCACCAGGTCGTCCTGGCCGGTGCAGCGGTGCAGGGTGGCGAACGCCGCGGCGAGCGCCACGGTGAACACCGTCGCGCGGTGGCGCCGGCCCAGCTCGCGCAGGGCGTCCGGCACGGCGGGGTCGAGCGGCGCGGTGTGCGTGGCGGCGGGCCGGGCGCCGGCGTCGGCGGGTGCGCGGACGGGGGCCGGAAGCCGCGGCGGTACGGCGCCGTCGAGGCGGTCGGTCCAGTGGCGCAGCCCCTCGGACGGTGCGTCGCCGGCCCGGAGTTCGCGCCGCGCGAAGTCGGCGTACCGCGGCGGCTCCGGCAGCCGCGGCCCGGCCGAGGTGTCCGGACCGGCCGCCGCCGCGTAGAGCACCCCGAGCTCCTCGGCCACCGTCTCCAACGACGGGCCGTCCAGCGATATGTGATGGAACGTCAGCAACACCGTGTGGTCCTGCTCCGCATGCCGTACGACCAGGGCGCGGGGCAGCGTCCCGGCGGACAGGTCGAACGGGCGACGGGCCTCGGCCACCAGCAGGTCCCCGGTGGCCGCCGCGTCGGCCGCCACCACCCGCACCGCGATCGTCCCGGGCGCGGCCAGTACCTCCTGGTACGGCTCGCCGTCGCGCTGCCCGTAACGCGTGCGCAGGATCTCGTGGCGGCGCACGAGCGAGGTCAGCGCGGCGGACAGCGCGTCCACGTCGAGCGGACCGCGCAGCCGGGTGGCGAACGGCACGCTGTACGAGGCGTCACCGTGGCCGAGCCGGTCCATCAGCCACATCCGGCGCTGGGCGTGGGAGAGCGGAACGGGACCGGGCTGCCCGGCGTCGGGCCGCGGCGCGGGCCGGGCGGCGCGAGCGCGCGCCCGGCGCAGCAGCTCCTCCTGGTGGGCGGGAGCGGTGAAGCGGTCAGTTGTCATCGGTGTTCTCCGGTGCGTGCGGGCGCGGTTCGGGGTGCGCGGCGAGCAGCGCCCGCTCGACCAGTGCGGCCTGGTCCGCCACGGTGGGCGCGGTGAAGAAGTCGGCGAGGGACAGTTCGACGCCGAGTTCCTCGCGGAGGTCGTCGGTGACGACCAGCGCGAGCAGGGAATGGCCGCCCAGCGTGAGGAAGTCGGCGTCCGCGCGGGTCACCTCGCGGCCCAGCGACCGGCTCCACAGGTCGGCGACGGCCTGCTCCAGCGGCGTCAGCGGCCCGGCCGGGGCGCCGGCGGTGTCCGCGAGGAGCAGATCGGTCAGCGCGCGGCGGTCGACCTTGCCGGACGGGGTGAGCGGCAGGTCGTCGACCACGGTCAGTTCGTCGGGCACCAGAGGGCCGGGCAGGACCGCGGCCAGCCGGTCGCGCAGCGCCTCCGCCCGGGGCACCGGGCCGGGCGCGGCGACGACGAAGGCGATCAGGCGGGCGTCGTCGGGGGAGGGGCGTTGCACGGTGACCGCCGCGTCGGCCACCTCGGGCTGCTCCCGCAGCGCGTGCTCGACCTCGCCGGGCTCGATCCGGAAGCCCCGCACCTTCACCTGGTCGTCCGTACGCCCGTGGAAGTCGAGGATCCCGTCCGGGCGCCGCGAGACGACATCGCCGGTGCGGTACAGGCGGCCCCACTCGGGGTGCGTGGTGAAGCGCTCGGCGGTCAGCTCCGGCCGTCCGGAGTAGCCCAGTGCCAGCCGGCTGCCGCCGACCCACAGTTCGCCGCGCTCGCCGTCCGGGACGGGCCGGCCGTCCTCGTCCAGGACGTGCGCCGTCGCCCCGGCGATCGGCCGCCCGATGGGCACCTGCCCCGCACAGTCCGCCGGGGTGACCCGATGGGCGGTGGCGAAGGTCGTCGTCTCCGTCGGGCCGTAACCGTTGACCAGCTCCAGCCAGGGGAACGCCCGCAGCACCTCGCCGGCGTGGTGGGCGGCCAGCGCCTCCCCGCCCACCACCACGGTGCGCAGCGGCGCGAAGATCCGGGAGCGGCGCACCGCCAGCTGGTGGAAGAGCGCGGTGGTGAAGAAGGCCACGGTGACGCCGTGCCGCTCCGCCTGCTGCGCCAGGTCCTCGAACGAGGGCCGCTCCACGGTGCACACCACCACCGCGGCGCCGTTGGCGAGGGCGGCCCACACCTCGAACGTCGAGGCGTCGAAGGTCATCGGCGAGTGGAACAGCACCCGGTCGCGGGAGGTCAGGGTGAGGTAGCCGGGGTCGGTGACCAGCTCGGCGATCGCACGGTGGGCGAGGGCCACGCCCTTGGGCCGCCCGGTGGAGCCGGAGGTGAACATGATGAACGCGGCGGCGTCCGGGGCGGATTCGGCGGCCGGTGCCGGGGCGGCATCCGGAAGCGACCGGTCGGCCGGCGGCTCACCGGCCCCCGGCTCGTCGTCCGGCCATGCCGCGGAGAGCGGCGCGTCGGGCAGCACCAGGGTCGCCCCGGCCGGCGCGACCGCGTCCAGGAGCTTGCCGTCCCCGACGGTCAGCGTCACCCCGGCGTCCTCGATCAGCGCCTCGGTACGGGCGCGCGGATGCGCCGGATCGAGCGGTACGCACACCGCGCCCGCCCACCACAGGGCGAGCTGGGCGACGACGGTACGGGCCGAGCGGGGCATCAGCAGCGCCACCGCGTCCCCCGGGCGGACGCCGTGCCGCTGCAGCTGCCCGGCGAGGGCGCGGGCGGCACCGGCCAGCTGCCCGTAGGTCAGCGTGGCGTCGCCGTCCGCCACCGCCAGGGCGTGCGGGGCCCGTTCGGCGTGCCACGCCACCAGCGCCGGCAAGCCGGCCGCGGGCCCGGGGCGCCCGCCCTCCGCGGTGGACGGGACGGACTCGCTCGACAGGGCGGGTTCGGTGGGCACGGGAGCTTCCTTCCGGGTGGCGTCGTGCGGGGCGGGAACGGTGGTCATCTCAGGCACCCCCGGACGTCAGGGCCGCGCGCCGGGCGTCGACCAGGGCCGCCACCGCCCGCAGGTCGGTCTGGCGCAGCAGTTCGGGGGCGCGCAGCCGCACCCCGCTCTCCCGCTGGACGGCGGCCAGCAGGCGGGCGGCGGCCAGCGAGGTGCCGCCCACCGCGGTGAAGTTGTCCGCCAGCGTGGTCTGCGGACGGCCCAGCAGGTCACGCACCGTGCCGAGCACCAGCCGCTCCCCGACGGTGGCCTCGTCGCTCCCGGCCCCGTCCGCGGCGGCCGCGCCGGTTCCGGTGTCCGGTGCGGTCTCCCGGCGGAGCAACTCCGCGCGGTCCACCTTGCCGTTGGCGTCCAGCGGGAAGCCGTCGACGATCCGTACGGCCGAGGGCACGGCCTGCTCGGGCAGCCAGGCCCGCACCACCGGCAACAGGGCCTCCGGCGTCGGGGCGGCGCCGGCGGCCGGCCGCACGTACGCCACCAGGCGGGTGTGCCCCTCCTGGCCACGGACCGCCACCACGACGGCGCTGCGCACCGCCGGGTCCTGCTCGAACGCGGCCTCCACCTCCGCCGGTTCGATCCGCACCCCGCTGACCTTCACCTGGTCGTCGAGCCTGCCCAGGAATTCGAGCCGGCCGTCCGCGCGCATCCGCACCCGGTCACCGGTGCGGTACAGACGGTCCACACCCGGCAGCGCGACCCCCGCGGGCGGCGCGGTGAAGCGGCGCGCGGTCAGCTCGGGATCCAGGTAGCCGAGCGCCAGACAGCGCCCGCCGAGGCACAGCTCGCCGTCCTCGCCGCGGGCGACCGGGCGGCCGTCCGCACCGGTGACGACGACGACCGCACCGGGCACCGGCGCGCCGATGGGCGGCGCGCCCTCCCCGCCCGCCTCGGGGTCCGTGCCGCGCATGGCGTGCGACGTGACGAGGACGGTGGCCTCGGCCGGCCCGTACGCGTTGTGGACGGTGGCCGTGACGTCCGGGCCGGGGCGGCGGCGCATCCGGTCGCCACCGACCACCAGGTGACGCAGCGTCAGGCCGGCGGGCCAGGGCCGGTCCAGCAGCGGTTCGACCATCGGCGTCGCCGCGACCGCCACCGACACGGCGGCCTCGCGCCACCACTCGGTGAGCACCTCGGCGTCCCAGCGGACCGCGTCCGGAGCCGGGACCAGCGCCGCCCCGGACGTCAGCCCGGCCCACAGCTCCAGCACGTGCGGGTCGAACGCCACCCCGATGAGCAGGGAGTGCCGGTCCCCGGGAGCCAGACCGGTCTCGGCGCGGTACCAGTCGAGCAGCGTGCCGAGCGCGTCCTCGGCGACCGCGACGGCCTTGGGGCGGCCGGTCGAGCCGGAGGTGAGCACCGCGTAGAACGCACCGGCGGGCGCGGGCCGGCGGCCCGCGGCACCCTGCCCGGCGAAGGCCGCGACGGCCGCGGCGGGAGCGTTGACGCCCGCCGTGGGCAGCGGCAGCTCCACCTGGTCCGCCGTCCGGTACCGGGCCGGCAGCCGCCCCGGCTCACCGATCAGACAGACCACGGCCAGGTCGTCTGCCACGGCGTCCACACGGCGCTCACCGGGCTGCGGACCGAGCGGCAGATAGACCGCGCCGAGCCTGGCCAGCGCGACCGCGGTCACCACGAGCGCGGCCGAACGGTCCAGGCACACGCCGACCAGGTCCCCGGGCCGGACCCGGTCGCGCAGCGCGTCCGCCACCTCGTCGGCGGCGGCGGCCAGCTGCCGGTACGTCCAGGTGCGGTCCCCGTCGAGCACCGCGGGGGCCTCGGGCGAGCGGGCGGTCCACTCCGTGAGGCGGGCGAGTACGCCGCCGGCCGGGCCGGGGTCGGCGCCGAGCGCGATGCTGAGCGGACCGGCCTGCGGGGCCGGGCGGGTGGTGGTGCCCGTCGCGGAGGCGGGGGCGGTCTCGGTCGGGGACATCAGGACTCCGTCACGGGGGTCGTAGCGGCGGGGGCGGGCACGGTGGCGACGGCGGCGAGCGCGTCGGCCTGGTCGGCGAACACCGGGTTGCTGAAGAGCAGCCGCAGCGGCGGGCGCGCGCCCAGCGCCGGCTCCAGCCAGGCGGCCAGCTGCGCGGCGAGCAGCGAATGACCGCCGACGCGGAAGAAGTGCGCGGCCGCGTCGAAGCGGCGGTGGCCCAGCACCTCGTGCCAGCCGTCGGCGAGCAGCGCGGCCAGCGGACCGTCCGGCAGCGCGCCCGTACCCTCGGCAGGTCCGGCCGGCACCACCGGCGCGGACGGCGCCGGCGCCGGGGTCCGCCGGGACAGCGCCACCCGGTCGGGCTTGCCGCCGGCCAGCCGCGGCAGCACCGCCAACCGCACCCACTGCCCCGGCACCAGGGCGCTCGGCAGCCGGCGGCTCAACTCCGCGTGCAGCGCCGGCTCGTCCCACTCCGTGTCGCGCTCCGCGCCCTCCAGGAAGCCGACGAGCCGGGGACCGCCGGGGGCCTCGCGGTCCAGTACGACGGCGCAGGAGCGGCCGTCCAGTACGGCCGAGGCGGCGGCCTCCACCTCCTCCAGCTCGATGCGGTAGCCGCGCAGCTTGATCTGGTTGTCCCGGCGCCCCAGGAAGTACAGCAGCCCGTCCAGGCCCCGGTAGCCGACGTCACCGGTCAGGTAGACCCGTTCACCGCCCAGCGCGTCGACCGTGACGAACCGCGCGGCGGTCGCCTCGGGATTGCCGGCGTACCCCTCGGCGAGCCCGGCACCGGCGATGGCCAGCTCGCCGACCGCGCCGTCCGGCAGCGGCCGGTGCGCGGCGTCCAGCACATGGACCCGCTCGCCGGGCAGCTCGGTACCGAGCGGGATCTCCGCGCCCTCGGCGAGGCCCGTGCGGCTGATCTCGTGGACGGTGGAGCTGACGGCGGCCTCCGTCACGCCGTAGACATTGAGCACGGTGGCGTCGGTCTCGGCGAGGAACGCGCGCATCACCTCGGCCGGGAGGCGCTCCCCGCCGAGCACCAGCAGCCGCGGCGTCCACCGGCCGTCGCGCAGCGCCGGGGACATGTCCTCGCGGGTGGCGAGGAAGTAACTGGTGGGCAGGTTCGCCACGGTGACCCGGGCGGCGACCAGCAGCGCCGTCAACTCCGCCCCGGTGGGCACCTCGTGCTCGGGAACGACCAGGCACGCCCCGGCGTACAGCGACGGCAGGACCTCTTCCAGGGCCACGTCGAACGACGGCTGGGCGAACAGCAGCACCCGGTCGCCCGGCGCCAGCCCGAACCGCTCGGCCGCGCCGGTCAGATGGTTCTCCAGCGCCCCGCGCCCGACGGCGACCGGCTTGGGGATGCCCGTCGAGCCCGACGTGTGGATGAGGTACGCGGCCCCGGGCACCACCGCGGCGTCCCGGGCCGGCGGGAACACCGGGGCGTCGACCGGCGCGGCGGGAAGACCGGCGGGGACCGACCCGGCGGTGTCCGCGGAGGTCAGCACGAGCGCCGGGGACAGTCGCTCCAGCAGCAGCGCGAGACGGGCCGGCGGGTCCGACGGCGACAGCGGGCAGTAGACCGCCCCGGTCCGCAGACACGCCAGCAGCGTCACGACGGAGTCGGCCCCGCGGGGCAGCACCGCGGCCACCGGCAGGCCGGCCGTCACCCCCGCCGCCCGCATCCGCTCCGCGAGCGAGGCCACCTGCGCGTCGAGGTCGCCGTAGGTGATCCTGCGGGCGCCGACGAGGAGCGCCGGCAGCGCGGGGTCGTGCGCGGCGGCCGGGTCGAGCGGGTCGCGGTCCACCGGCCGGGGCTCGGGAACGGCGACGGCGGGCACCGGCGGCAGCGCCAGGTCGGCGAGGGCGCGGCCCGGCGCGTCGAGATACGCCCGCAGCAGATCCAGGAACCGTTCGGCGAGCAGCTTCGCGACGTCCTCGCCGAACATGTCCGCGTCGTAGTCCCACACCAGCGTCATGCCGGCCGCGCCGTGCCGGGGGCCGACACCGCGCCGGTCGTCGGGCAGCAGCACCACGTCCAGGTCGAAGCGGGTGGTGCCGGTGTTGAACCCCTCGAACAGGGTGATGTCCAGGCCCGGCACCTCGATCTCCGGCAGCTCGGCGTCGTGTGCGCTGAACATCACGCCGAACAGCGGATTGTCCGCGCCGGAGGTGTGCATGCCGAGCGCCCGGGTCAGCTCCTGGACCGGCACCTCCTGGTGCGGCAGCGCACGGATCAGGGTGTCGGTGACCTCGTCCATGGACTCCTCGGCCGGTGCGGCCGGGTCCAGTCGCAGCGCGAGCGGAATGGTGTTCACGAACATGCCGACCGCGTCCTCGAACCCGCGCGGGCGGTTGCCGACCGCGGTGCCGATGACCATCCGTTCCCGGCCGCTGTGCCGGCGCAGCAGCTCGGCGAACAGCCCGAGGAGCGTGGCGAACGGGGTCAGGCCGCGGTCGGCGGCGTGCTCCCGCAGCCGTACGGCCAGGTCCGCGCCGATCGACTGGCGCAGCTGCCCGCCGTGATGCCGGCGCCGCGAGCCGGGCCGGGCCAGCCCGGGCAGCGGCATGTCGTGCGACATCTCCCGCAGTTCCTCGGCCCAGAACGCGAGGCCGGCCCGACGCTCCTCGGCGGCGGCGGGACTGTCCGCGGCGCGCACGTGATCGGCGTACGAGGGCGCCGCGGGCAGCTCGACGGGTTCGCCCAGCACGTGCCCCCGGTAGACGGTGAAGACGTCCCGCAGCAGGATCGCGAACGAGTGGCCGTCGTGGATCAGGTGGTGCTCGACGTGGATGAGCCGGTGCCGGTCCGGTCCCAGCCGGACCAGGGTCCAGCGCAGCAGCGGTGCCCGATAGGTGTCGAGCGGGGTCTCGGCCTCGGTGCGCAGCAGCTCCTCGAAGGCGCCGTCGGGGTCGGTCGCACCGCTCAGGTCGACCGTGCGCAGCGGCGGGGCGCAGCCTTCGGCGACGCGCTGGCCGGGCACCGCTCCGGGGACGGCCACGAGTTCCAGCCGCAGACCGGGGTGCCGGTCGAGGGCGGCGGCGAGCCCGTGGCGCAGGGCCTCGGTGTCGAGGGTGCCCCACAGATCGAGTGCGGCGGTGAAGTTGTAGGCGCGGCTGCCCGGTTGCACCTGTTCGTGCAGCCAGACGATCTCCTGCGAGGAGGAGAGCGGAAGCATGGGCGGTCCCTGATGAGGTGGTCGGATCGAGGCGTACGGCCGGGCCCGGTCGGGTCGGCCGTGGGTGCGGACCGGCCGCGGATCGCGCGACGGGTCCGGCGGGGGTATGCGGGTGGTGCGGTGGGTGGCGGCGACCGGGGCGTCAGCCGCTGGTGCGGGCCGGGGAACGCAGGGCGTCGGTGAGCGCGGCGAAGGCGTCCCCGGCGGTGCCGTCGGAGTGCACCGCGCGGTCCCACACCATGCGCAGCGCCAGTTCCGGGCCCTGGGTGACGGACACCGCGAACGGGCCGCGCACCGGCCTGCCGTCAATGTGGATCTCCCGGCCCGGCACGCCGCCCAGGCGGAGCGCGGGACGTCGCCGGGCGTCGTCCACGGTCAGCAGCCCGTCGAGCCGCCCGGTCCAGGCGGAGCCCGCGGTCCGCGCCGCGTGCACCACCGTGTCGAAAGGCGCGGCCGCGTGGTCCAGGTCGTCCCACCAGGCGCCGGCGGTCTCCTCGGGCGACGCGGGGGCCGTCCCGGTCGCGGTGGGGAAGACCACGGTGTTCAGGAAGCAGCCCAGGACCGGCGCGGCGCCGGGCGGGCGGCCGCCCCACGGATAACCGAGCGGCAGCACATGGGCCGTGCCGTGGAGCACCGTCGCGGCGGCGCGGCAGGCGTCGAGCAGCTGAGGGAAGGACGTCCCGGTGTCCGGCGCGGGGATCCGCGCCTCGGCCGAGCCGCTCGGCAGCGTGCCGGAAGCGCCGGCCGCCGGCCGCGCCGGCTGCTGCGGGGGCACGGCGGCCCGCTCACGGACCGCGCGGAGCCGGTCGCCCCAGTACGCCAGCGCCGCCGGCGAGCCGGCCCGCTCCTCCGCGTCCAGCTGGAGCAGCACGGCCTCCCGGTAGGCGTCGAGTTCGGCGGCGACATCGTTGGGTGACGGCTCGTCAGCCCCGTGCCCCGCGGCGTAGGCGGCGCCCAGCTCCTCCACGAGCCGGGCCAGCGACTGGCCGTCGCACGCGGTGTGCTCCAGTACGACGGCGAGCACCTCCCGCGGGCCGTCGGGCCCGTCAGGCGCGGTGCCGGGTCCTTCCGGTGCCTCGTCCGGCCCGTCGGGGACCAGGAACAGCCGGAGCGGCGCCCCCTCCGGGCTCCAGTCGCGCAGCACCCGCCGCACGGCCGTCGCCGCGCTCTCCCCGGCCGCCGGCGCGACCCGCACCACCGGTACGTCCGGCCGGGCCAGGCGGAGCACCGGGGTGCCCCGCAGCACGTCGGGCCGGGCGCGCAGGACGGGGTGGAGTGCCGCGAGGTGCCGGGCGGCCGAGGCGAGGCGCCGGAGGTCCACCGTCCCGCGCGGGAAGGAGAAGAACATCGGCACGAGGTCCGGCCGCCCGGCCGGGTCCATGGACCGCACCAGCACGAAGCGACGCTGAGCTCCGGTGACGGGCAGCACGTCCGGTGCGCCGCCGTCGTCGTGGAGCCGGCGGAAACGGGCCAGGTACTGGCTCGTGATGCTGAGCACGGAAACCTCTCTGTAGGAGCTGACCGGGAGGGGCCGACCGCTCTGTCGGTGTCGTACCGCGCCGTCGGAATCCCCGGGGTGCAGCCGGCGGCGGTGAGCAGGGGTGGGGGAGTGGGGAGGGCGGCCGGCCGGCGGGACGGTGCGTGCCGGCGCGGCGGGGTGGTCCCCGTTCCGGGTCGTGTCAGGAACGGCGCCGGTGGGGTGTTCCGTTGCGGGTCGTGTCAGGAACGGCGCCGGCGGGTCACCGGCCCGCCGGCAGCGCGGCGTCCCCGTCGGGATGCGCCGCACCGGAGGGCGTCGCCCCGTCCACGGCGGTGTCCGGGTCCTGCTCCGGGTCCGTACCGGTCCCCGAGTCGTGCGGGGAGTCCGGCAGTTCACGCATCCGGCGCAGCGGGGAGAGCAGCAGCGGCAGCGGTACGACGAGGAATCCGGCCGCACACCACACCAGCGCCACACGGGCCCCGTACGCGTCGGCCAGCGCCCCGCCGGCGAGCGCTCCGAGGGGCAGGGTGCCCCACATCACGAACCGCAGGGTGGCGTTCATCCGGCCCAGCAGCCGGGGCGGGCACAGGGTCTGCCGGAAGCTCACCTGGGCGACGTTGTAGACGACCGCCCCGAAGAAGACCACACCGGAGCCGAGCGCGAAGAGCAGTGCGCCCGCGCCCCGCCCGGACAGCGGCCACAGCACCGCGAAGGGGCCCGTGACCAGCGCGGACAGCCAGATGAGCCGCGCCCCGCCGAGCCGTGCGGCGAGCGGGCCGGCGCACAGCGCGCCCGCCAGACCGCCGATCGCGGCGGCGGACAGCACCAGACCGACCGCGCCGGGGGCCAGCCCCAGCACCCGTACCAGGAAAACGGCCTGAGTGGCCATCAGAACGGCGCTGAAGAGGTTCGCCAGGCCCGTGGCGGTGGCGATCACCCGCAGCAGGGGGTGGCCGAACACGAAGCGCAGGCCCTCGCCTACCTCCTTGCGCAGCGACGCTCCCGGTACGGGCTGCGGGCGGCTCTCCGGCCGTTTGATCCGCCGGAGGAACAGCGCGGACAGGGCATAGCCGGTCGCGTCCGCCACGATGGCCAGCGGCGCCCCCAGCAGCTGCACCAGCCCGCCGCCGATGCCGGGGCCCGCGACCTGCGCCGAGGAACGGATCGTCTCCAGCGCCCCGTTGCCGGCGACCAGTTGCTCCTTCGGCAGCAGCTGCGGCAGGAAGCTCTGGTGTGCCACGTCGAAGAAGACCGTGGCCACGCCGGTGATCAGGGCGACGACGTACAGCTGGGCCATGGTCAGGACACCCGTGACGGCGGCCAGCGGGATGCTCGCCATCGCCACGGCCCGCACCACATCGGCGCGGATCAGCAGCGGCAGCTTCCGCATGCGGTCGACCCAGGCCCCCGAGGGCAGCCCGACCAGCAGGAACGCGGCGGTCTCGGCGGCGGTGAGCAGACCCACCTGAAAGGCGGGGGCGTGCAGCTGGAGGACCGCCACGAGGGGCAGGGCGACCAGGGTCACCTGGGCGCCGAGCTGTCCGGCGGCGGCTCCGGCGAGCAGGAGGCGGAATTCGCGCATGCGCAGCGGGCCGCTGGTCGCGGCGCGGGGTCTGACGGGCATGACGATGACGTTCCGGTACCGGCTGATCGGTAGTCAAAAGACAGAGGGCACTTTCGGTCGGTTTTCTTCACCATTTGCGCACACAGACCGGAAATTTTCCGTCAGATCCTGGCAACTACCGGATGACATGCCTCTGCCGTGCTCTGGTGCGTGGCAGGTCCGCCGCCCGTCTCCGCTCACGATCCCTCCGGATCGCACGCAGCGTCACGGTCCGCATCCTGACCGAAAACAACCATCGATGTCCGTTTATGAGCCGAACAGATTGGTTCATCCGCTATGCGGTTCGATGGTGTGCCTGCCCGCCGGCGGCTGGTCCTGGTTGCCCGGCTCTGTCCGTGGCGAATTGCGGCCACCACCCCGGACCGGGCACGCTTGCGCCATGTCACATGTGAGGCTCGAAGCGTGGATCGGCGGGGAGTGGCTTGAGGTGGGCGCGGTGAGCGTCACCCTGACGGGGTCGGCACTGACCCTCTCCTTCGAACGCCAGCAGACCGAATCCGGATACCGGAGCCTCATCTGGGAGCCGCTGGAGAACTTCCTGCGCGAGTACCGCGAGGAACCGATCGTCGTCGTCCCGCTGGGCCGCAACCTCCCCGTCATGTTCGGCCCCGGCGCCGCCGGCCCCTTCCGTCTGGCGGAACTCTTCGCCGCCTGAGCCCCGGGCGCCCGCGGCGACTTCCGCTCCGCGGCCCCGGGCGCCGCGCACGCTCGTGCCGTCAGGTTATGGATGGTTCACCGGTTCGTCCGGATGAGGCAAAGCCCTTCATGTCGGCGGAGTTCGCAGCGCTTTGGGGTGCATTGTCAGTTCCGTCCGGTTCGGAGCCGGACGGGAATGACAAGGCAGAAAGGCAGGACCTCGATGACTGCATCGTCGATGGCTGAGTCCTCGATGACCGGAGCGTCGTCCACTGGCGGACTCCGCCGCGCCCTGGCGACGGGCGCGGCCGCCGTCGCCCTCGCCGGAGGTGTCCTCTTCTCCACGGCGGCCACCACCTCGGCCGAACCGCGGCCCGACAGCGACAACGTGGCGATCCAGCAGATTGACCGGGGAGAGCGGTGCCACGCGGTGCACCGGCACTGGACCCGCGTGTGGCACCCGGCCTGGCGGGACCGGCACGGCAAGCGGCACCCCGGCTACTGGACCAGGGTCCTGCACCGGGCGCACATGGTCTGCCACAAGCACTGACCCGACCGGTCCTGAGTTCGCGGGCCCCCGAGCCGTTCACCGGCTCGGGGGCCCGCCCGTTGCCGGCCGAGTGCCCGGATATCGGGCACCATCTGCTGCTTTACGACAAACACCGCGCCATGCAGGGACATCCGTTGACGTGAGGGTCATCAGGGTGTGAGGGTACGGCCGCTCGGGTCATGGACATGTCGTTCACAAGACGCCGTCACGACCCGGCGATCCACCAGAACCTCCACCGGCAGCACTCGCCACCCCCTCAAGGAGCCATGGTGCTACGAAGACTCATGGTGGCCGGCGTATCCCTCGTCGCCACCCTCGGAGCAGCGGGACTGACCACAGCGCCCATAGCCACGGCCGCGCCCCAGGCGGCCCCGGCGCCCGGCCCCGTCGTACGCGCGATATCGGCGCCCACCGCCGACGCCCCGGACGTCGATGTGACCAAGGTCCAGGCGCATCTGACCGAACTGAACGCCATCGCGAGCCGCAACGGAGGCACCCGCAAATCCAGCGGACAGGGCTACCGGGACTCCGTCGCCTACGTCAAGAACAAGCTTCAGGCAGCCGGATACACCGTCACCGAGCAGCCCTGCACCAGCGGCTGCGCCAGCGGAGCCGGACCGAACCTGATCGCCGAGTGGCCGCAGGGCGACACCGCCAAGGTCTACATGTTCGGCTCGCACCTCGACAGCGTCGGAGCCGGCCCGGGCATCAACGACAACGGCTCCGGCTCGGCGGCCCTGCTGGAGACGGCCCTCACCCTCGCCGAGCACCACCCCGCCATGGCGGCCCGCGTCCGGTTCGGCTGGTGGACGGACGAGGAACAGGGCCTCAACGGCTCGGACTTCTACGTCAACTCCCTGTCGTCCGCCGAGCGCACGAGGATCAAGGCGTACTACAACTTCGACATGATCGCCTCGACCAACGGCGGCTACTTCATCAACCACCTCACCTCCGCCGCGGCCCAGCCCATGAAGGCGTACTGGGACTCGCTCGGCCTCCAGCCGGAGGAGAACACCGAGGGTGCCGGCCGCTCGGACGACTACTCCTTCGAGCAGGCCGGCATCCCGACCTCCGGATACGCCATGGGCGCCGGTGCCCGGAAGACCACGGCGCAGGCGGCGAAGTGGGGCGGCACCGCGAACCGTGCGTACGACTCCTGCTACCACCAGTCCTGTGACACCACCAGCAACATCAACAGCACCGGACTCAACCGCAGCGTCGACGGCATCGCCTCCACCCTGTGGAAGCTCGCCGTCACCGACTCCGCACCGGCCAACGACTTCTCGCTGAGCGCCAGTCCCGCCGCCGGCACCGTCGACCCGGGCACCTCGGCCACCACCACCATCGCCACGGCCACCACCAGCGGGTCCGCTCAATCCGTACAGCTGTCGGCGTCCGGCGCCCCGGCGGGCGTGACGGTCTCCTTCAGCCCCGGCTCGGTGACCTCCGGCAACAGCTCGACCATGACGGTCGCCACGGCCGCGGGCACGGCCCCCGGCAGCTACCCGCTCACCGTCACCGGCACCGGGTCCGTCTCCCACACCGCCACCTACACCCTGACGGTCCGGGGCACCGGCGGCTGCAGCGGTCAGCAGCTGCTCACCAACGGCGGTTTCGAGACCGGCACCTCGCCCTGGACCGGTGACACCGGCGCCATCGGCTCCCACGCCGGCCAGTCGGCGCACGGCGGCAGCAGATTCGCCTGGCTCGGCGGCTACGGCTACTCCGCCACCGACACGATCACCCAGACCGTGACCGTGCCCGCCGGCTGCGCCAGGGCCACCTTGACCTACTGGCTGCACATCGACACGGACGAGACGGACCGCGTCGCGTACGACACCTTCAAGGTCAAGGCGGGCGGCACCACGCTGACCACCCTGTCCAACACCGACGCGGCGAGCGGCTACGTCCAGCGCACCCTCGACCTGACCCCCTACATCGGACAGCGCATCGACCTGACCTTCACCGCCACCGAGGACTCCGGTCTGCAGACCAGTTTCGTCCTCGACGACGCGGCCCTGCAGGTGAGTTGACCCGAGGAGCGGAGGGGCGGACCCGTACACCCCGGGCCCGTCCCTCCGCTTCTTCCCCCGGTCAGGACCCCAGACAGTCGACGAACTTCACCCGGTCGCCCGCCCCGTCGATGAAGTCCTGCGGGGCATGATTGCGCAGCAGGCACATGTCGTAGCGGGCGCGCGGGCCGGTGTCCTCACCGTCCCTCTCGTAGTGGTGCCGCCCGGACAGCTGACACGAGTCGTAGCGCACCAGCGGTCCCCGGGCCCCTATGCGGTAGCGGTGCGGACTGGTGTCCGCCGCGAACGACTTGAACGCGTGCGCGGTGTCGTCGCAGTCGTTGAAGTGCACCGTTCCGCTGTCCCAGGCACAGTCGATCACCACGGTGTCCGGGTCGCGCACCTCGAAGCGGATGTCCTCGGCGTGGAAACGCTGTACGGAGTCGTGGTGCGGACCGCGCGGGAAGCGGAAGAAGGTGCTGGTGCGCCCGTAGTCATCGGTGTCCTCCGGGCGCCGGCCGGTGACGATGTACGAACCCCCGCGGCAGGTGATGGAACCCCCGTAGGGGAACTCCAGGAAGTTCCCCCAGGCGTATTCGACCTTCATGTCGTTGAACCAGTAGTTGAGGAACTGGTCCTGCTGCGGCCGGTCGGCGGACTTCTCCGACAGCCCCGAGTACAGGAACGCCTTGCGGTACGCCCCGCCGACCCGGCAGGCGTCCCAACGCATCTCCGAGTTGGTGTTGCTGCCGTCCAGGGCGAGCCCGTACGTCCACTCGCCGGTCCACTCGCACGCGGTGAAGCGGTAGTCCTGCGCCTGACCGGTCGAGTACGAGTAGAAGAACGAGGCGCCGGGCGTGCCCGCCGCGAAGGCCATCTGCTCGAACATCACATTCGCCCAGCTGTCCTCGTTGCGGCACAGGTAGGCGTCCTCGGCGTGGGACGGGGCGAAGATCAGCTGAGTCATCCGCTTCCCGGCCCCGCGGAACCGCAGTCCGTTCGCCTTGAGCTTTCCGCCGGGAGCGTCGAGCAGGGCGTGCGGCTGCTTGATGAGGTACGTGCCGGCCGGTATGTCGATCACCGTGCGGCCCACGTGGTCCCACACCCGGCCGGCGGCGCGGGCGTAGGCGCGGGCGAACGCGCGGCTGTCGTCGGTCCGGCCGTCCCCCTTGGCGCCGCAGTCCGCCACCACGTCGATGACGTCCTTGCCCCTGGGCTTGTGCCCGGAGACCACCGGAGCCTTCGCGTCGTCGGACGACCCGCCGGCTCCGGCGGGCGACGCGGACTCGCACCCGGTGAGCGCCGCCGCGAGGGCGGCCGCCGCCCCCGCCACGACCGTCCGGCGGGTGGCGGCACCGTTTGACGGAGAGATCCTGCCTGCCATGATGTTGCTCCTTCGGGGGCCGTTCACAGGTGGGGGATATGAGCCAGTTCGGATATGCGATCAGAGAACTCTCGGCGGCCCAGAAGACCGCGAAGGGAGTGTCCCTGTACTCGCGCTATGTGAATCGTCCGGCCGGCCGGGTACTGGCCGCCGCCGGCTACACCGCCAAACTGAGGCCCAATCACATCACGCTGATCAGTGCGGCGTTCACCTTCGCCGGTGTGGCGATGATTGCCGCGCTGCGACCCACGCCCGCCGCGGCGCTCGGCATTTTCGCGGCGCTGGTCATCGGTTTCGCACTCGACTCGGCCGACGGGCAACTCGCCCGGCTGACCGGCACCGGCAGTGCCGCGGGGGAGTGGCTGGACCACGTGGTCGACTGCGCGAAGATGCTGGCCGTCCACATGGCTGTACTCGTCTCGTTCTACCGCCACTTCGGATTCTCCGACCCCGTCCTGCTGTTCGTCCCCGTCGCCTTCCAATTCGCCGCGGTGATGGTCTTCTTCGGCGGCATCCTCACCGAACAGCTCAAGCGGGCCCAGCGGCTGCGGAACGGGGAAACCGGTCCGGCGTCCGCCGGGGTCTCCACGCTGCGCTCGATGGCCCTGCTGCCGGTCGACTACGGGGTGTTCTGTGCGGTGTTCCTGCTGTTCGGCAGCCGTGACCTCTTCGTGGTCCTGTACTGCGTCCTGCTCGCCGCGCACGTCCTCTTCATGGTGGCTTTCCTCGTGAAGTGGTACCGCGAACTGTCCGTCCCCGGCCGCTGAGGGCCGGGGACGGAACGCGACCGCGGCGGCCCCGGAATTCCACCGGGGCCGCCGCGGCTCACGCGGAATTCGCCAGCCCGTCGAGCGCCTGACGCAGCAGGGTGCTCGACGTGTGCACGGTGTACGGGAAATAGATCACCTCGACGCCGACCGTCGCGAAATCCCGTTCGAGCTTGTCGCCCTTGCTCGTCCCCCGCCAGTCGTCGCCCTTGAAGATGACGTCGAACCGCACCTGCTGCCAGGTCTCCAATTTGTCGGGCACCGTCTCCACGAACGCCGCGTCCACGAAACGGACACTGCGCACGATCTCCAGCCGTTCGGTGAGCGGAATGACCGGTGCCTTGCCTTTCGCCTGCACGGCCATTTCGTCCGAGACGACACCGGCCACCAGATAGTCGCACTGGCTCTTGGCATGCCGGAGAATGTTCAGATGCCCCACGTGGAAGAGGTCGTAGACCCCGGGTGCATAACCTACTCGGTGCGTCATTTACCCCCCACTGTTCACCCCCGCTGGTCAGCCGGTCCGGGCTGCGGTCAGTTCCTGGCGGTCACGTAGACCGGCCCGTTGCGGCCCGAGACGTTGGTGCCGTCGGTCACCTCCAGGGAGTAACGGTGCTCCGCGCCCGGCTCCACGGTGTCCGTGAAGCTCATGTCGGGCCGGTTCCAGTAGCGCGAATCCTTGGTCAGCGAGGTCAGATACGCGCCGTCCCGGTAGATCTTGTAGGTCAGCACGCCGTTGTCCCGGTCCCACGAAGCCTTCCACTTGAGCGTGATCTTGCCCCGCGCCGTGCTCGCACCGCTGAGCAGCGGCACCTGCGGCGCGCCGGTGTCCGGCGCCGCCGCGAACCTGGTCAGACCCTGCTGCGGCGCGTCGTTGACGGTGGTGAACTCACCACCCGCCCACAGGACGCCGTCGGCCATGGTCAGCGCGCGCGGGCCGATCTGCTCGCCGATCCCGTCGTTGGTGTCCGGGAACCACGGCAGGATCGTCTTGTCGGAGATCGACTGGGCCAGGAAGTGCTGGCGGTTGCCGATGTCCGGGAAGCCGCCCGGGGTGCTGCCGCAGTCGTGCGCGTGCGAGCCGCTGTAGAGCACGCCCTTGTAGGGCAGCACGGCCTGCGTGGCCCCGAGGCAGGTGTCCTTCCAGATCTGCGAGCCGTCCGACAGCCGGCCGGCGATCCGTCCGTCGAAGACGCCGCCGCCGGTGCCCTCGGCACCCAGGTAGAAGTTGGTGCCGTCGTTGACCAGCGTCTTGACCGCCGACCGCTGAGGGATCCAGCCGCTGAAGGAGTTCACGACCCTGCCGGTGGTCGCGTCCAGCCCGGCCAGCGCGTGCACGCCGAACAGGCTGCCGTTCACCGAGGTGAACCGGCCGCCGATGATGACCTTGTTGAGCTTCGGCGCCACCGTGATGGCGTTGACGCCCGGCGTGGGGTCGTTGGGGATCGACGAGCCGCGCACCGTCGCCTTGAAGGGCAGCAGGGCGCCATTGGGTCGCAGCGCGGCGATCCGCTCCCGGGTCTGGCCCTGGACCGTGTCGAAGCCGCCGCCGATGTAGACCGCGTCGTCGGTCACGTCGATGGCCCGTACGGTCGAGCTGACCGTCGGCTGCCACTCCGCGCCGATCGTGCAGTCGGCGGTGTTGAGCGCGGCGGTGTTGGAGCGCCCCACCGGGCCCGCCTTGCCGAACGAGCCGCCGATGTAGAGCAGCGAGCCGTCGGGCGACGGCTTCAGTGCCCGTACGGTGCCCGAGCCGCCGCTGAACGCCGGGGCGCACGGCAGCGGTTGGCCGGTTTTGGCGTCGAAGGCCGCGAAGTTCTTCCGGGCGAGCTCACCGCTGCCGGGGGCCGCGCCCGGCGGCCGGATGTGCTCGAAGGTGCCTCCCACGTAGACGATGCCCTTGGCGTAGGCCAGGGACCACACGATGCCGTCGGTCTGCCAGGTGGCCAGCGGATCGGCGGTGAGCGTGGACTCGCCGGTGGCCTGGGCGGGCCCGACGGCGAGTGCCGTCGAGGCGGTGCCCAGCACCGCGGCCGCGAGCAAGAGATGGACGGGTCTGCTTCTTTGGCGCACAGGTCCCCCCTGGATGCATTGGCGCGATCGGAATTATCGGGAGCGGAAGTCCGAACGAGATGAGTTCTGTGCGGAATTGAGTTCAGCGTTCATCGAGAGTTTTCCGAACCGCGCTTGCGCAACACCCCGAAGAACTCCCCTACCCCCAGCGGCAAACGATAGCGCCAGACGAGCGCGCCGAAAGCCCCAATTGACAAAACCATTCCCAAGAGAGCACCCGGAACGCCGTCGCCGAATAGCGTCCGCATAACGAACGCGACGGGCGCCACCACCCCGATGCCGAGCAGCGCGGCCAGCAGATAGCCGCGGTCCACGGTCCGGAATCCCAGCCGACGGCGGGCCAGCCAGGCCGAGGCACCGTTGTCCACGACGATCGCCAGCCCCCAGGAGACCGCCGCCCCCAGCACTCCGTAGCGCGGAACCAGCCATATTCCGCTGCCCAGTTGGACCGCGAACGCCACGCCGGCCACCACGAGGTTCCACACGCTCCGCCCGGCCATCAGGATCACCGTCTGCGCGTTGCCCACGCCGACGTTGACCAGACAGGCCACGGCCAGCGCCACCAGTCCCGGCGCACCACCGGCGAACCCCGCGCCGAACAGCGACAGCACGGTGTGCGGAAAGGCCGCCAGGAGCACGAACACCGGCCAGGAGAAGAGGGCGATCCAGCGTGTCGACAACCGGTGCAGATGGTGCGCCCGGTGCGGGTCGCCGCCCGCCGTCAGCCGGCTGATCTGCGGGGCCACCGCCAGCCGGACGGCCAGCTGGAGCAGCGTCCCGGCGGTGATCAGCCGCCCGATCGCCGTGTAGACCCCCGCCTCGGCGCTGGTACCCAGCACCGAAAGCAGGATCACCCCGAGCCACACGGCGGTGATGTCGAAGACCGAGGACACCGCCCGCGGACCCGCGAACGCCCAGAACTCCCGTGCCTGCGACGGCGGTCGGCCGGTGCCGGGGTGCCTGCGCAGGGACCTGCGCAGCGACACGCACGCCGCCACCGCCCCCAGCACGCCCGGTACCAGCCATGCCGCGGACAGCGCCGTCACCGTCGGCACGAGCAGCACCAGCGGCACCGCGAGCAGGACCCGCAGCACCGGCTTCCCGATCTGCTCCACGCCCACGAACGGCACCACCGAGCCGTACCCCCGGGTCGCGCCGAGCAGCACCAGCGCGACCGTCGTCACCGGCAGGAACACCGCGAACAGCCGCAGCAGCGCCACCGCCTGCCCGGTCGCCAGGTCCGGCAGCAGCCGGCCGGCGAGACCGGGGGAGAACAGCACCACGGCCGCCCCGGCGGCGCTCGTCAGCAGCGTCGGCAGGACGGCGGTCCGCAACAGCCCCGGCACCCCGGCGCCACCGGTGTGCTCCAGGTCCCGCGAGACGAACCGGACCAGGGCGGTATCGGCGCCCAGCTTCAGGGCGTTGCTGACGATGGTGAAGGCGGCGACGCCGGTGAAGACCGCACCCGCCCCGCGGGCCCCCAGCCCGTGGGTGACCACGGCGACCAGGGCGAACCCGAAGAGCGCGTTCGCGGCCGAGCCGGCCAGCGCGAACAGACTGCCGCGCGCGGTCGTGGCGACGCCGTGCCCGCCGTCCACGGCCCGGGCGGGCGCCGGCACGGGCGGCCCGCCCCCGGGACCCGCCGGGCGGATGGCCGTCACCCGCGCAGCGAGGGCGCGTCAGTGCCGACGGGCGCTCCGGCCGCCGGGCCCGCGCCGGAGGGCGGCGGCGGGCCTGATCTGGCCGGCGGCACCACCACGGAACCCCGCGCCCGGCGGCCGCGGCCCCGCTTGCGGGCCGTCGGACCGCTGTCCGTGAGCCCGCGCAGCGACCGCCCCCGGCTGCCCTTGTCCAGCACCGCCCCGAGGATGTGCCCGCCCGCCCCGGTGATCAGCTCCCACACCCGGTCCAGGTCGTCCCGGCGCACCTCGTTGAGGTCGCAGACCACCACCACCCCCGCCGCCTGCTTGGCCACCGCCAGCCCGTCCGCGTGCGTGAGCAGCGGCCCGGTGACCACCACCACGTGCTCGTCGGGGCCCGACGGCGCGTTCAGCAGCCGGGCGAACTGCGGCGAGGTCAGAGCACGGGCGGGGTTGGGGACCTCCCGGCCCGGCAGCAGGTCGAAGCGCCCGTCGACGCCCGCGTCCACCGCGAGCCGCTCGCCCTCCGCCCAGCTGCCCGGCACCGGCCGCCCGTGCCCCGGATGCAGCGGGAGCCGCTGGGCGAGCTCGGGCGTCCGCAGATTCGCCTCGACCAGCAGGATGTCGTTGCCGATCTCGGCGAACGCCCCGGCGAGGTTGACCGCCACCGACACGGCGTCCGCGTTCTCCCGCGGCGCGACGATCAGCAGGCTGCCCCGGCCGGCGAACCGCCGGTCGTGCACCAGCCGGAAGGCGATCGTGCGGTACGCCTCCGCGCGGTTGCCGTGACCGGACCTGCCGACCTCCAGCAGCCGCTCACCGCCCCGCCGCCGCGGCAGGATGCCCAGCACCGGCGCGCGCAGATTGTCCTGCACGTCCGCCACCGACCGGACCCGCGGCTCCAGCACCGAGCGGACCCAGGCCGCCAGGATGCCCAGGGCCAGACCGGCCACCGCACCGGTGAGCAGCAGCATCGCCAGTCCGGGGCTGGACGGGAAGGCCGGCGGGTCGCCCTTGCGGACGATGTCGCCGGGCGTGGTGTCGAGGGACTTCAGGCTGGAGATCCGCCCCTGCAGATCCGCGATCTCGGTCACCAGGTTGCCGCGCTCGGACTGGTCGGAGGTCTTCCCCGAGCCGGCGTTCGCCCCCGCGATCCGCTCGTCCAGCACCTTGCGCTGGTCCAGCAGGGGCTTCAGCTCGGCGCTGAGCTTGCTGACCGTCGTGTCGATCCGGTGGCTCGCCGCGTTCTCCCGGTAGTCGAGGTACGCGTGCACGAAGGCGTTGACCAGCGCGGCCGCCCGCTCCGGGGAGTCCGCGCTGTACTCGAACATCAGCGTCTGGGTCTCGGGCGGATTGCTCACCCGCAGGTCCCGCTGGAGGACGGCCGGGGCGGTCCGCTCGCCGAGCGCCTTGGCCGCGCCCGCCGCCACCGAGGCGCTCTGCGCGATCTGCCGCTCGGTGCCCATGCTGATCTGCTTGTCCACCGAGACGCCGCCGGCCTGGAAGGGCGCGGTGCTGATCGCGTGCACCACGACCTCGCCGGTGGCGGTGTAGGTGGAGCCCCCCAGCAGTGACACGGCGGCGCCGCCGAGCATGCCCAGCACCAGCCCGAGCACGATGAAGGCCCGGTAGCGGAAGAGCTGGCGCAGCTGATCGCGGATCTGGTCCGGCTCCTCCACGGGCTCGTCGAAGACGCTCACGTACGTGCTCCTTCTGTGGGTATGGGCGAGGAGGCCGCGCGCTCCGGCGCGTACCCGGACTCCTGCACCGACGGCGCCGACGGACGCCGGGACTTACGGGTGATCAGCAGCGGGACGCACACCAGCAGCGCGAGCGGGCCGACGATCGCCATGAGGCTGCCGCGCAGCAGCACCAGCTGGTAGAAGCCGAACGCCGGTACCAGCAGCGCCGCGAGCGTGCCCGGACGCCGCCGCAGCCGGTGCCGGAGGTCGTCGATGCGCCGCCCCACCGCGCCGATCAGACCGAAGACGGCGAGCACCGACGGGAAGCCTGCCCACATGTACGACTCGATCCACAGCGGCGCGGAGAGGTTCGAGAAGGTGTAGCCCGCGTGCCGGGCGAGCAGGATCCCGGCGTCGTCCGGCTTGCCCGGCCACGCCGTCCGCGGCACGAAGAACAGCGGCGGCCCCAGCGCCGCCGACGGGGTGAAACCATGCCTACGGACGTAGTCCACGCCCGTCTCCATCTGCTGGAACGCGTCGTAGTCGCCGTTGGAGGTGAACTGCTCGGCGAGCGACACGACGCGCACCGGCTCCCGCTTGTCGTAGCGGAAGTAGTCGCTGTACGGGAAGACCACCAGCACCACGGCCGCCACGCCCGCCGCACCGATGCGGAACGCCCGCGGCCCCCGCAGCCACGACGCCCCGAACACCACCGCCAGCACCACCGTCCCGGCCCAGAAACGCGGCTGGCTGATGGGATTGTTGACGACCACGTTCACCGCGAGCAGCAGCGGCAGCAGCAGCCACCGCAAACCGCGCAGGACCCGGTCGCCCTCCTTGAACCGCGGCACGTGCACCAGCGCCACCAGCGCCCAGAACGCCGGCACCGACAGCAGCCACGCCGCCATCGCCCGGCCCGCCGACCCCGACGGCTCGGCCTGCGCCGCCGCCTCGTTGGCGGCCTGCCGGCTGAGGAAGAACGCCGAGAGCCCGCCCTGACCGGGGATCAGCACCACGGCCAGCAGCAGCGCCACGCCGCACAGCAACAGCACCCGCCCGGGCGCCAGCCGCCGCGCCAGCAGCGGTTCGAGGACGACGGAGGAGCGGGACGACCGCCACGACGCCAGCGCCGACCCCGCGCTGTAGGCCACAAGACCCGTCTCCACCAGGACAGTTGTCACAAAGGCGGCGTCCGCGTCGACGAGGAAGCCGCGCGGGTAGGCGTCCGTCGCGAGCATGGCCAGCGGCGCGAGGCCCAGCCACACGTACGAGAAGAGCCAGAAGCCGAACGCGATCAACCGCGCCCGGACACCCGTCAGCACCCGGGCCAGCGCCGCGCCGGTGTGCACCACCACCACGCACTGGACGGCGAGCGCCGCGCCGAAGCGGGCGTCCAGCGACCGCAGCACCAGCAACGGCAGAAGCACCACCAGCACCAGCACCCAGCAGCACAGCGCGGCGACCGCACGCGCGGGCGGAGCGGTCCGCGACCGCCGTCCGGGCACCATCGGCCCACCTCCCCCCAGACCCCAACTCCCCATCGGAGAGCACAATCTAAGGGACATCCGATAACAAGGTCGTCTTCGGGACACAATCGCAACCCAATTCACAGTTCTCCGGGCCGAGCCGCTTCTACGATGACGGCACAGCCAGAGGGGGCAGCCGTGGAAGACTCGTTCGCCGGCCGGTGTGTGCTCGTGGTCTCGACCAACTACGCACCCGAACACACCGGCATAGGGCCGTACTCGACGCAGATAGCCGAACACCTCGCCGCGTCGGGCGCCGACACACATGTGCTCGCGGGCATGCCGCACTACCCGGCGTGGGAGGTGGCGCAGGGCTACCGCGGCCGGTGGCGGCTGCGGGAGCGTCGCGGCGGGGTGACCGTGCACCGTCGGCGGCACACCGTCCCGCCGCGCCAGACCGCCGCGCACCGCGCGCTGTTCGAGGCGAGCATCCTCGCGCACGGCGCCCTGGCGCCCCCGCGCATCCGGCCCGACGTGGTCCTCACCCAGATGCCCACCCTGGCCGGGGGAGTGCTGGGCGGCCGGCTGGCCCGTCGGGCCGGTGCCCCGCACGTCGTGGTCGTCCAGGACCTGATGGGCGCGGCCGCCGAACAGAGCGGCATCCGGGGCGGTGGCCGGGCCGCCGCCCTGGCCGCGGCGGTCGAGGGCAGAATCCTGCGCGGCGCCGCGGTCGTCGGGGTGGTGCACGAGTCGTTCGTGGACCGGGTCGCGGCGATGGGGGTGCCCCGGTCCCGGGTGCACGTGGTGCCCAACTGGACGCATGTGCAGGGCCCGAGCGGCGACCGGGAGCGTACCCGGGCCCGGCTGGGCTGGCAGCCCGGGGAGACGGTGCTGCTGCACGCCGGGAACATGGGCCTCAAGCAGGGGCTGGAGGTCCTCGTCGAGGCCGCCAGGCTCGCCGACCAGGAGGCCGCGTCCGTACGGATCGTGCTCATGGGCGACGGCAACCAGCGCGCGCACCTGCAGCGGCTCGCCGCCGGTGTCTCCTCGCTGTCCTTCCTGCCGCCGGCGGGCGCCGACGAATTCCCCGACGTGCTCGCCGCCGCGGACGTCCTCGCGGTGACCCAGAAGGCCACCGTGCTCGACATGAGCCTGCCGTCCAAGCTGACCTCGTACTTCATGACGGGACGGCCGGTGATCGCCTCGGTGGCCGCGGAGGGAGGCACCGCCCAGGAGGTGCTGCGCTCGGGCGCCGGGACGGTGATCGCGCCGGAGGACCCGAAGGGGCTGCTGGCGGAGGTGCGCGCGCTGGCCGACGACCCCGCGCGGGCCGCCCGGCTCGGCGCCCGCGGCCCGCACTACGTCGAGGAACGGCTCAGCAGCCGGGCGGGCCTGGAGCGGATCACCGGACTGCTCCGTCGCGCCACGGCCGGCCGGTAGGACCGGGCGGCGGGGCCGGACCCCCGCCGCCCTCCTCACCAGGCTCCCGTGACGGACCGGTAGTACTCCTCCAGCCGGTCGGCCACGGCCGTGAGGGAGAACTCCGCGTCGACGGCCGCCCGGCCGGCCCGCGCCACCCGCTCGCGCAACGCGTCGTCCTCCAGGAGCCGCAGCACCGCGTCGGCCAGCTGCTCCGGGGAACCGTCGGTCACCACGGCGGCCTCCCGGCGCCGGAGCGTGCCGGCGATCCCGCAGCTGTCCGTGCAGACCACCGGTGTGCCCACCGCCAGTGACTCCAGCACGCTCATCGGGAACGGCTCGTCGACGCTGGGCAGTACGTACACGGTGGCCCGCGCGGTCCGGCGCAGCGCCGCGTCGTGCTCCAGGGCACCGCCGTACGTCACCACCTCGCCGAGCCCCTCCTCGGCGATCAGCCGCCGCACCTCCGCCAGCCGCCCCTCGTCCGAACCGTGCACGGCGAACGCCGCATCGGGCCGTTTGCGGTGCACCAGCGCCGCCATCCGCACGAACGCCTCGGGCCGCTTACGGGCCTGCAGCCGGGCGAGGAAGAGCACATCGGCCGTCCCCCGCTCCGCCTCCGCCGCCCGGCCGCGCACCCCGTTGTTGAGCCGGACCAGCCGTGGGCCGCGCGGCCCCAGCACCCGCCGCAGCCCGGCCTCCTCCTCGTCGGTCAGCACCAGCGCGGCGGCCGCCCGGCGCAGCAGCGGGACGTAGACCCGGTCGAAGACCCGGGCGACGGCGCCGCGGCGGGGCTGGACCATGCCGTGCGTCTGCACCAGGAACGGCCGGCGGCGCAGCACCGCGACCGCGAGCGCGGCCAGCGAGACCAGATCCCGTCCGGCGTGCAGGTGAAGGACGTCGGCCCGGCCCGTCCGGCGCCACAGCAGCCACGGCAGCCCGGGATGGAACAGGCCGAGGAACCCCTGCCCCGGGACGAACGTGCGGGCGCGCCGGGCGCGCAGCGGCACCCCGTCCACGGCGCGCGGGGCGGCGCGTCGCCCCCGCCACAGCGAGACCAGCTCGACGTCGTGGCCCCGCGCGGCCAGCTCCCCCAGCTGCCCGGTCGCCACGCTCACCGGACCGCCGTACGCCCCGTCGTCGCTGACCAGGGTGACCACATGGGTGATCCTCATCGCGTGCCCCCGGTGGTGTGCACGGTCCCCGGGGGGACGTCCCGGTGGGCCACCGCGCCCGCGCCGACCACCGCGCCCGCACCGACGGTCACCCCGCGCAGCACCATGGCACGGGCGGCCACCCACGCCCCCGGCTCCAGCCGGATCGGCCCGTTGTCGAACTCGAAGGTGGGCGAACGGCGTTGATGGCTTCCGGTGCACAGCACCGCGCCCTGGGACACGCAGACGTCACTGGCGATGCTGATCGGTTCCAGAGTGATCAGCCAGGCGTCCTCGCCGACCCAGACGTCGTCGCCGATCGTCAGCTTCCACGGCCACTGCACCCGCACCCGGTGCCGGATCAGCACCCGGTCCCCGACCCGGGCGCCGAAGGCGCGCAGCAGCGCGGGCCGCAGCCGCGGCGGGCACCACCACTTCACGAAGACCACGTTCAGCACGGCGAACCAGGCGACCTGGGTCAGCAGCCCGCGGCCCTTGTCGTAGCCGGCGCCGGTGAAGCCGCGCAGCCGCCGGGCCGGGACGGCGGACGGAGCGGAAGGGACCGAAGGAACGGCGGAACGGCTCATCGGTCCACCCGCACCCGGTGACCGGAGAGCTCGTCCTCCAGCTGCCGGACGTCCGACTCGACCATGATCCGCGCCAGTTCGTCGAACTGCACCTTCGCCGACCAGTCCAGCAGGTTCCTGGCCTTGGACGCATCACCGATCAGCGCGTCCACCTCGCTGGGCCGCTCGTACTTCGGGTCGAAGCGCACACTGCGCTCCCAGTCCAGACCGACCGTCTCGAAAGCGGCCTGCAGGAAGTCCCGTACGGTGGCGGCCACCCCGGTCGCCACCACGTAGTCGTCCGGCTCGTCCCGCTGCAGCATCAGCCACATGGCCTCCACGTACTCCGGTGCGTAGCCCCAGTCGCGGACGGCGTCGAGGTTGCCGAGGTAGAGGTGTTCCTGCAGGCCCGCCTGTATGCGGGCCACCGCGCGGGTGATCTTGCGGGTCACGAAGGTCTCGCCGCGCCGCGGGCTCTCGTGGTTGAAGAGGATGCCGTTGACGCCGAACAGCCCGTACGCCTCGCGGTAGTTGACCGTCGACCAGTACGCCATGACCTTGGCGCAGCCGTACGGGCTGCGCGGGTGGAACGGCGTGCCCTCGTTCTGCGGCGGCGGGGTGGCACCGAACATCTCCGACGACGACGCCTGGTAGAGCCGGGTCCGGATGCCGCTGGCGCGGATCGCCTCCAGCAGCCGCACCGCGCCCAGGCCGGTCACGTCGCCCGTGTAGAGCGGCGCGTCGAAGGAGACCCGGACATGGGACTGGGCACCGAGGTTGTAGACCTCGTCGGGCTGCACGTCGCGCAGCAGATTCACCAGCGCCACCCCGTCCGACAGGTCGACGTGGTGCAGCAGCAGCCGCCGGTCGGGGGTGTGCGGGTCCTGGTAGATGTGGTCTATCCGCTCGGTGTTGAAGCTCGACGAGCGTCTCATCAGGCCGTGCACTTCATAGCCCTTGCTCAGCAGCAACTCCGCCAGATACGAACCGTCCTGGCCGGTGATGCCGGTGATCACGGCGGTTTTGGGCATGGCTTCCCCCCATGAGAAGTGATGGTGCTTCGGGATTGAACGGTCAATTCCCCACGTACCGTGGACAGACGGGGCGCGGGGCGTGGACGCTACCCGCTCGGTGATCGAGGGTCGAGAGCGAAGAGCGACAGATATTTCCGGAAATAGCCGGTGGGCGTAACGGGTTCGCTGTCACAATCCGGCACATGGATGACTTGCTGCCACCACCCGCCCGCGTCTTCGTCGCCGGCCACCGCGGCCTGGTCGGCTCCGCCGTGGCCCGGCGGCTGTCCGCCCGGGGCTACGACGTGCTGACCCGGACGCGCGCCGAACTCGAACTGCGGGACGCCGAAGCCACCGCCGCCTACTTGCGCAAGACCCACCCGGACGCGGTCGTCCTGGCGGCCGCCAAGGTCGGCGGAATCATGGCCAACAGCACCAGCCCGGTGCAGTTCCTGGAGGACAACCTGAGCATCCAGCTCAGCGTCATCGCCGGCGCGCACCAGGCAGGCGTGCGACGGCTGCTGTTCCTCGGGTCGAGCTGCATCTACCCCCGGCACGCCCCCCAGCCCATCACGGAGGACGCCCTGCTCAGCGGGCCGCTGGAGCCCACCAACGAGGCGTACGCGATAGCCAAGATCGCCGGCCTGGTGCAGATCCGCTCCTACCGCCGGCAGTACGGCAGCTCCTTCGTCTCCGCCATGCCGACCAACCTCTACGGCCCCGGCGACAACTTCGACCTGGAGACCTCGCACGTCCTGCCGGCGCTGATCCGCCGGTTCCACGAGGCGAAGGAGAACGGCCTGACCGATCTCACCCTCTGGGGTACCGGGACCCCGCGCCGCGAGTTCCTGCACGTCGACGACCTGGCCGCGGCCTGCGAGGTGCTGCTGCGCCGCCACGACGGCGACGACCCGGTCAACGTGGGCTGCGGTGAGGACCTGACCATCGCCGAGCTCGCCTCCTGCGTGGCCGCCGCCGTGGGCTACGAGGGCCGGATCTCCTTCGACCGGTCCCGCCCCGACGGCACCCCGCGCAAGCTCCTCGACATCACCGCGATGCGCGCCCTGGGCTGGGCACCGACCATCCCGCTGGCCGAGGGCATCGCGCAGACCTACCGGGCGTGGCGGTCGCAGCCCGCACCGGCCTGACGCCGCCGCAGGGCCCGCGGAGTGCGGGCGGCCGCCCCTCGTCGAGGCGCCGCCGCCCGCACCCCGGGCCCGGCTCCGCTCAGTACGCACCGCGCCCGTCCACCACCGCGCGCAGGGTACGGACCAGCACATCGATGTCGCGGGCGTAGGACCAGTTGTCCACGTAGCTCAGGTCCAGCGCCACGGTCTCGTCCCACGAGAGATCGGACCGCCCGCTGACCTGCCACAACCCGGTCAGCCCCGGTTTGACGGCCAGCCTGCGCAGCTCCGTGCCGTCGTATCGCTCGACCTCCTCGGGCAGCGGCGGCCGCGGCCCGACCAGCGACATGTGCCCGGCCAGCACGTTGAACAGCTGGGGCAGTTCGTCGAGGGAGAAGCGGCGCAGCACCCGGCCCGCCCGGGTCACCCGGGGATCGTGCCGGATCTTGAACATCGCCCCGTCGTGCTCGTTCGCCGCCTCCAGTTCGGCCCGCATCCGGTCGGCGCTGACGACCATCGTGCGGAACTTCCACATCCGGAACGGCATCAGGTCCCGGCCGACCCGGGTCTGCCAGTAGAACACCGGACCGGCGGAGGTGAGCCTGATCGCCGCCGCCACCAGCACGAAGACCGGGGCGAGCAGCACCAGCAGAAGCAGCGCCCCCACCCGGTCGGTGGCCTCCTTCAGCAGCACCGGAAGCCCCCGCCGGGCCGCCGGGGCGATGTGCAGCACCGTCAGGCCCGCCGCCTTGGCGAGGCGGACGCGGTGCCGGGACACGTCGAGCAGTCCCGGAAGTATGGCCAGATCCCGCCCCTCGTCGTGCACGGCCCAGGCCAGCCGGCGCACCCGCGCGGCGGACATCCGGCGGCCGGGCGCCACGAAGACCAGATCGGCATCGAGCTCGGCCGCACACCGCAGCACGGTCTCCCCGTCGCGCTCCCCTTCGAGCGCGTCGCCGTCGGAGGCGAGCCGCGCGGGCACCGGAACCGCCGCGTCGATGGCCTCATCCCCTATGAGGCAGCTGCCGACGACGACGTACTCGTGGTCGGTGCGGTGCGCCAGCTCCGCCAGCACCACGTCGACGGCGCCGGCCTCCCCGACGATCAGCACCCGGCGCAGCGCCTGTGCGCGGCGCCGCACGGCCAGCACATAGCGGTGCACGAGCTTGCGGCGGAGCACGGTCAGCGTCAGACAGGGCACCAGCGCGAGCACACAGACCGCGGTGGCGACCTCGATCCGTGCCACGACGCAGATGACGGCCAGCCCCCCGAGCATGGTCAGCCAGTCCCGTACGACCGGCATCACGGCCCCGCTGGCGCCGAGTTCATCCCTGCTGTAACGATTCTTTGCCGCGCTCACGACAAGCCAGGAAGTGCCTGCCAGGGCCGCGACGAGCAAGGGCTGCGGCTGTCCCGCCGCGGCACAGACGGCGCCGACCGGCGCGAGTATGCCGAGCAGATCTGCGAGCAGTACCCCGTATAAGAGCCGCCGTGCGGCGGTTCTGTGTCTGCCTTCCCTGTGCGGTTGCGACGTACGACGATCGAGTTCTGCCGTCGCGGAGGGCGATGAGAACCCCCGTGATGCGGCAGCTTCGAACAACCCCATGGCCCCCCACTTGGTCGTCCCCTCATTCCGGCGCGGTCGGGCCCCCCGGCGCACAACCGCCCCCGTGTTGGAGCTGAACGCTAGAGCACGTTGCGTCCGACTGCTGTGGTTTACCTATTTTGAGTGTTCTTGTGTTCCATTGTTTACAGCTCGACGAACACATGCTCCAGCTTCGGCCACCGGCGATGATGGCCGGCGGAAGGAAGACGGGCCGCCGGCCCGTCCCACGAGGTCGCCCGCACCGGCGACCGTACGGCGAGGAGCAGACGATGACGACGAAGGCCCGGGCGACCGTGCAGCACGAGGACGAGCGGGTGCGGGTCACCCGCTGGGACTTCGAGCCGGGGACCGGCACCGGCCGCCATGTGCACGCGTACGACTACGTCGTGGTGCCGGTGACCGACGGCCGGATCAGCGTCCGCACGCCCGGGGGAGAAGTGTCCGAATCGGAGCTGCGGGCGGGCGAGTCGTACGCGCGCCCGGCCGGGGCCGAGCACGAAGTGGTCAACGCCGGAGCCGGCCGGCTGGCGTTCGTCGAGATCGAACTCAAGGAGTCCCGGGGGTAGCGCGCGGGCCAGGGGCGCGGGCCGGGGCCGGTGCCACCGGACCGCGCCCCGGGAGAGCGCCTCGGTCAGCGGTTCCACCAGGTGACGAAACCGCCCAGCACCAGCAGCAGGCAGACGCCGAGGTTGACCACCTTGTGGGCCAGGAACACCGCGGCGAATTCCCGGATCGTCGCGCTGGGCCAGAAGTACGCGGCGGTGGGGGAGCCCACGACGTGCCCCCGGACCTCGGTCTTCCGGGCCATCAGGGCGGCCCGGAAGGCGTGGTAGTTGTTCGTGACCACCACGCACCGGTAGTCCGGCTTCGCCGCTTCCATGATCGCCCGGCTGTAGCGGAGGTTCTCCTCGGTGGTCCGGGAGCGGTCCTCCCGTACGATCCGGTCCGCGGGGAACCCCCGCTCGATGAGGTAGTCCGCCATCGCGTGGGACTCCGGGAGCTGCTCGTCGGGCCCCTGCCCGCCGGAGGTCAGCAGCAGCGGCGCGGTGCCGCGGGCGGCCATCCGCTCGTACACCGCGCGGCCCCGCTCCAGCCGGCTGGCCAGCAGCGGCGGCACCTTGGTCCCGCCGATCAGCCCGGAGCCCAGGACGACCACGTAGTCGGCGTCGCGGCGGACCGGCAGCCGTCCGTAGAGGAAGGCGTACCCCACGAAACACAGGAAGAGGAACGAGACATAGCCGACCAGGCCGACGGCCGTCCCCCCGACCACGAGCAGGGTGCGCGAACGCAGGACCACCGCGGCGATCAGCAGTCCGAGGACCGCGAGGATGCCGAGCCCGGCCAGCAGCGACAGCAGATTGGCGGGGCGCCTGCCTTCCTTGCGTACCATTTTCACGCCGTTGGCGATCAGGAAACAGGCGAGAACGAGGGTTCCCACCGTCGGCAGTGCCAGGAGCGCGATGACCGCGATGTCTCCCAACAAGGCGTGCGACCGGCCGAGTTTGCCGATCAGGGCGAGCAACGCGAAGGTGACGGCGAGCCCCAGATGGATGGCGTTGCCGAACCTGCGGCGGTCGCGCAGCACGCCGAGGCTGAAAAGGGCGAAGAAGAGAATCGCGGGGACATAGGCCAGCATGGCTGCATCGTAGACACATTGATCGCGCGCTCTTCACACGATGGGCACCCGGCCATCTCGCCGCCTCCGCAGCGGAGTTCGGCGCCGACGGCTTCTCGGGGCGGCCGGTCAGGGGTGGCGGGCCGGGCCGGGGCTCGCAGGGCCCGCCACCCCCTCAGGGCGTTCTCAGCCGATCAGCGGAATCCACCGCTGGTCGTCGGATCCGGTGCACGGCATGAGCGCCACCGTGTTGAACTCGCCTTCGTCGGCCACGCAGCCGCGGGAGAACTTACGGCTGATGAATGCCGAGCCCTCGTCCCGGTTCGCGTAATCCCAGTACTGGGCCTGTATCGCGGTGTTGCAGTTCTCCAGCGTCACCGCCTGACCGATGCCCTTGGCGGTGACGCACCGGCCGGCGTGGTGCGCGCTCTCCAGCTGGTAACCCTGGAATCGGCCGGCTCTCAGATAGAAGTCCTGCGTTCCCGACGCGTCGGCCGACCACGCCTTGACGGTGTCATTACCGTAGGCGTCGAGGTTCCGGTCGCTTCCGACATTCTGGAACGTGTAGCGCACGTCCGGCCGGAACGTTGAGGGCGTCGCTGCCTGTGCGTTGCCGGCGGTCAGCAGTCCCATGCCCAGCAGCGTCGATGCGGATACCACAGCAGCGATGACCTTGCGACTTGCCACTTCTCCTCCTGACTTTGTGACTTCTCGAAGCCACGCGAAAGGTTGAGTGTGCATGTACCCGAGGCATGTGCCTCGCGAAGGAATCTACGGGGGGCAAGGGGCCGCAGGAAGGTGTATTCCGGACGCCCGGGACGGAACGGGACGTTGCGGGTTCAATGTCTTGCATTCCCGTAAAAGGCTTTCCCGGACAAGGGGGCATTCGGACCGTTTGTGCCATGGCGGTTTCCGGTACCGTCGGTTCGGCCGAAGGCCCGGAACTTCCGGCCACTACCCCGACGTCAGTAGGCGGGGGCGACCGCGTACCGATAAGGGCGGCGGGACCGGAGCGATACGGAAAGCCCGCGCCCGGCACGCCCCTTGCGACCGCGCACGGGCCGTTTCGTGGTATCAAGCCACCCCCGGCGTCTCGTTCCGCACCTCCGTCGGCGGACAGCGGTCGGCGAGCGGCTGGCCGGAATCGCGCAGGGCCGCGGCAGCGGGGCGGAGGGGGACCGTGGGGCGGGGAGAGCGAAGCGGGAATCGCCGTGCAAAGTCCCGGAGATGTCGGGTAGTCGAAGTGTTGAAGCCAACGATCGATCCGCAAGGGGAGGTGGGAAACGGTGACACAAGCGGCGGAGATACCTGCTACTGCGGCCGAGGCGCGGAATCGCGTCCATGACCTCCTGCACGCTCATCCCGAGCCGCTCGACGAGGTGATGCTGATCGATGCGCTGCTGATCACCTCGGAATTGGTCACCAATGCCCGGCGCCACGCCGGCGGTGTGACCGCTTTCGTCGCACGCATCACGGGGAACCGGCTGGAGATCCGCGTCGAGGACCCGAGCCCGCACCACCCGGCCAACACGTCACGCAACAGCCCCGGCGACATCGGTGGTTACGGCTGGCCGATGGTGTGTCAGCTCGCCACCGCCATCGACATCACGCCCACCAGCCAGGGCAAGGCCATCACCGTCGTCCTCCAGCTGCGCTGACACCGCGGGCGCGCGCCCGAAAATTTTTGATCAACATGCCGGCATGACCGTGCCGGTACGGGGTAAGCGCGCGCTGTCGCGCCCGCGTGGGTCGGGCGCGCAGGGAGGCGTGATGACCACCGTCGTGACCGACACCGTGACCGCACCGCAGGCCGCAGCACCGACAGAGCTGCCAGAAGTACGGTGCCCCAGCGCGGTGGCGCCGGCCGATGCGCGTGAGCTGTCGAAGCAGTTCTTCGACCGGCTGCGGGACCTCGAAGAGGGCACCCACGCGTACCAGTACGCGCGCAATACGCTCATCGAGATGAACATGTCGATGGTCCGCTACGTGGCCCGTCGCTACCGCAACCGCGGCGACGACATGGAGGACATCGTCCAGGTCGGCACCATCGGCCTGATCAAGGCCATCGACCGCTTCGACCTCACCCGCGAGGTGGAGTTCTCCACCTTCGCCGTTCCCTACATCCTCGGGGAGATCAAGCGCTTCTTCCGGGACACCGGATGGGCCGTGCATGTGCCCCGGCGCCTCCAGGAGCTGCGCAGCGAGCTGGCGAAGGCCAAGGAGCAGCTGCACATCGAGCTCGACCGCGACCCCACCGTCCGTGAACTCGCCGCCCACCTGAATCTGTCGGAGGACGAGGTCATCGAGGGCATCGTCGCGGCCAACGGCTACACCGCCGGCTCGCTGGACACCCCCACCGACCCCGACCCCTCCGACCAGGGCCGCGCCCTCGCCGACGTACTGGGGGAGGACGATCCGGGCATGGAAACGGTCGAGGACCTGCACACCCTGGCGCCCCTGCTGCGCAAGCTCGGCGAGCGGGAACGCCAGCTGATCGAGCTGCGCTACGGGCAGGAGATGACGCAGTCGCAGATCGGCGCGGAACTCGGCGTCTCCCAGATGCACGTCTCCCGCCTGCTCAGCCGCACCCTCGCCAAGCTCCGCGCCGGCATGCTCACCGAACGCTGACCGGCCCGCTCACCGCGCATCAACCGCGGACCGCGCGCCGCACACGGCCCGGGAGGTGGGGCCGGCCCCGCAGGCCGGCCCCACCTCCCGGGCCGCGTATCGGTGTCCCTCAGCTCTTGGTGTCGTGCGGGAGCCGCTCCAGCAGTCCCCGCATGTCGTCCGCGTGCTCCTCCTCCTGCGCGAGGAGGTCCTCGAAGACGCGGCGGGTGGTCGGGTCACCGTCGCCCAGCCACTTCGCGATCTCCGTGTAGGAGGCGATGGCGATGCGCTCCGCCACCAGGTCCTCCTTGATCATGTCGATCAGATCGGCGCTGGCGTCGTACTGCGCGTGCGAACGCTTCGTCAGGGTGTCCGGATCGAAGTCGGGTTCCCCGCCGAGCTGCACGATGCGCTGCGCCAGCTTGTCGGCGTGCTCCTGCTCTTCCGCGGCGTGTTCCAGGAACTCCGCGGCGACCGGTTCCGAATAGAGGCCGGACGCCGTGTAGTAATGGCGCTTGTACCGCAGGGTGCACACGATTTCCGTGGCCAGCGCCTCATTGAGCACCTGCAGAACGCGCTCCAGATCCGCACCGTATGCATCCGTGATCGGGCCCTTTTCGATCTCCTGGCGTGCCCGCTTCCGAATGGTTTCGATGTCGGTGAGGAACTCAGCCATGGTTCGCTTTCCTTTCGGTCCCGTACGGTTCGTCACCGGTCCGCCTGCCCGGTATCCCGGACGTCATTCCTGGTAGCGGCCCTGTGGGGGATCTTCCGCTTTTCTTTCCCCGGGGGGCGGGGACAGCCGGTCGCCCGCCGGCTCAGCCCATGAGGGCGTCCAGGTGCGTGGCGGCGCTGATCAGGGCGAGATGGGTGAGCGCCTGCGGGAAATTCCCCAGGTGTTCGCCCGTCATGCCTATCTGCTCCGCGTACAGACCGAGGTGGTTGGCGTACGTGAACATCTTCTCCAGGGCCAGCCGTGCTTCCTCCGTGCGGCCGGTGCGGGCCAGCGCCTCCACCCACCAGAAAGAGCACAGGGAGAAGGTCCCCTCGGTGCCGTCCAGGCCGTCCGGCGACTGCTTCGGGTCATAGCGGTGGACGAGGCTGTCCGTGACGAGGTTTTCACCTATGGCCTTTACGGTGGCACGGAAACGCGGGTCTTCGGGGGAGAGGAATTTCACCATCGGCATCATGAGGACCGACGCGTCGAGGATGCTTTCCGGCGGCTGCCCCGGTTCGTCGCTGAGGCGTTGGGCGAATGTCCCGTCCTGTTCGTTCCAGCCCTGTTCCATGATCTGGTGGTAGATCCGGTCGCGTACGGACATCCAGCGTACGAGGTCCCCCGGCAGCCCGCGCCGCCGCGCCATCCGGATCATGCGCTCGACGGCCACCCAGCACATCAGCCGTGAATAGGTGTGGCGTTGCGCTCCCGCGCGGGTCTCCCAGATACCCGCGTCGGGAACGTCCCAGTGCTCCAGCAGCCATTCCAGGATCGCGCACAGATCCATCCAGCTGTCGTGCGATATGCCCGGGCCGTATTTGTCGAAGAGATAGACCGAATCGATGAGTTCCCCGTAGATGTCCAGCTGGAGTTGTTCGGCCGCGCCGTTCCCCACCCGTACCGGACCGGAGCCCTGATAGCCCTCCCAGTGGTGCAGTACGTGCTCCGGAAGGCCGGCGTCGCCGTCGATGGAGTACAGCACCCGCAGCGGTCCGCCCGCACCGCCCCGGGCTCCGCGCAGGCACCGGGTCAGCCAGCCGATGAAGGCCCCGGCCTCTTGGGTGAACCCGAGACGGAGCAGGGCGTGCAGCGAGAAGGCGGCGTCGCGTATCCAGACGTAGCGGTAGTCCCAGTTGCGTTCGCCGCCGAGCTGCTCGGGAAGCCCGAGCGTCGGTGCCGCCACGATCGCCCCGCTGGGCTCATGGGTGAGCAGTTTGAGGGTCAGCGCCGACCGGTGCACCATCTCGCGCCAGCGTCCCGTATAGGTGGACCGGCTCAGCCACTGCCGCCAGAACCGAGCGGTGGACCGGAACAGTTCCTCCGCCGCCGGCGCGTCCAGCAGGTCCACCGCGGGCTCCCCGCCGACCGTCTCCGCGGATTCCAGCACGAACAGCACCGACCGGCTCTCGGCGAGGTCGAACGTCCCGACCGCGTCCCGGCCGCTGATCTCCAGCGTCGTCCCGGCCTGCAGCGACAGGGTCATCGCCGCGCTCGTGAAGCGCACCCCGTGCGGCTGGTGTTCGACCCGGTGCGCGTCCCGGCCGTAGTTCATCCGCGGTGCGACGACGGTCCGCAGGCGCGTGCCGCCCCGAACGCTCACCACCCGCCGCACCAGCCGCTGCCGATGGTTCCGGTCACCTGCCGCCAGTACCGGCATGAAGTCCTGGATCTCGACGATGCCGCTCTCGGTCAGCATCCGGGTGATCAGGATGTTGGTGTCGGGGAAGTAGTACTGCTGCCGCCGGGTGACGGCGCCCACCGGGCTGAGGTGCCAGTAGCCGCCGTCCTCGGCGTCGAGCAGCGCCCCGAACACGCTGGGTGAGTCGAAGCGCGGGGCGCAGAACCAGTTGATCCGCCCGTCGGTCCCCACCAGGGCGGCCGTCCGCAGGTCCCCGATCAGCCCGTGGTCGGCGATCGGCAGATAACGCTCGCCCGCTCCCGCCGCGCGGTCGCCTGCCATGCTCTCCCCTCTCGGCCCACGCCATCGCCCCGTCTCCTGCTCCGCGGACGGGGCCGCAAACCGCCGGCCCGGCCGACGCCACGCCGGCACCGCGCCGGGCCCGGTGCGTCCGCGCCGACCGGATTCCCGCGCGTCGCAGCTGCCCTCCCGGCCCCCGGCTACGGAAGGATCAACAGGAATAAACAGGCATCAACAGGCATGGACCGGTACGGAAGGGGTGGACGTGCGGGACGCGGATGCGGTCATCGTCGGCGCGGGGGCGGCCGGGCTGTCCCTCGCCTACCGGCTGTGTGCGCCGACCACCGGGACACACCGGCTCGGCATCGTGCTCGTCGACGCCCCGCGCGGCCCGCACACCCCGCCGGAACGCACCTGGTGCTACTGGGAGCCTCCCGGCGGCGAGTTCGACGACGCGCTGACCGCCGCGTGGGACGACCTGCGGGTGTACGGGCCGGGCGGCGAGGAGACGCTGGGGCGGCCCGCCCCGCTCCGCTACAAGATGCTGCGGTCGAGCGCCTTCGCGTCCGTCGTCGACGCCAGGCTGTCCGCCCACCCCTCCGTCGTACGGATCGAGGCGACGGTGGACTCGGTACGGGACGCACCCGACGGCGCCGAGGTGCGGGCGCACGACCCGGCAGGGCGGCCGGTCACGCTCCGGGCCCGCTGGGCCTTCGACTCCCGCCCCGGCCCCCGGCTCCCGCCCGCCCGCACCACCCTCCGGCAGCACTTCAGGGGCTGGTTCGTCCGCACCCGGCGACCGGTCTTCGACCCGGCGGTCGCGGACCTGATGGACTTCCGCGTCCCGCAGCCGGCGCACGGCCTCGCCTTCGGCTACGTCCTGCCGCTCGATCCCCGCGCGGCCCTGGTGGAGTACACCGAGTTCTCCCGCCGCCCCCTGGAGACCACCGCCTACGAACGGGCGCTGCGCCACTACACCGCGCACGTACGGAACTTGGGTGACTTCCGGATCACGGCCGTCGAGCAGGGCGCCATCCCGATGACCGACGGCCGCTTCCCCCGCCGGGTGGGGCGCTCGGTGTTCCGCATCGGTACCGCGGGCGGCGCCACCCGCCCGTCGACCGGCTACACCTTCGCCTGTGTGCAGCGCCAGACCGCCGCCATCGCCGCCCGACTGCGGCGGCACGGCTCACCGGTGCCGCCGCCCCCGCACACCCGGTGGGCCCGGGCACTGGACGCCGTGCTGCTGCGCGCGCTGGACAGCGGCCGGGTGGACGGCGCCGAGTTCTTCAGCACGCTGTTCGGCGCGGTGCCCACCGAGCGGCTGCTGCGCTTCCTCGACGGCCGGACCCGGCTGTGGGAGGACCTCACCGTCGGACTGCGCACCCCCGTGCTGCCGATGCTCCGCACCGTCGCCGAACTCCCGCTGCTGCCGCGCCGGTCCGACCCGTGGTGACCGGATGCGCGCCGCGGCCCCGAGGAGGGACTCCATGACACTGCTGCACGACGGTGAGCTGTCCGCCGCCTTCGATCACGCCGCACGCCGCTACGACCTGCTCACCGCGGTCAACCCCGGCTACCGCGCCGACCTCCGGCGCTCCGCCCGCCGCCTGCGGCTGCCCGGTGGGGGCGACCGGCTGCGGCTGCTGGACCTGGGCTGCGGCACCGGGGCGTCGACGGCGGCGCTGCTCGCGGCCGTCCCGCACGCCGAGATCGTCGCCGTCGACGCGTCGGCGGGCATGCTGGCACGCGCGGCGGCCAAACCCTGGCCACCCGGCGTCTCCTTCGTGCACGCACCCGCCGAGGGCCTGGCCGGCGCCGGGATCGCCGGCGGCTTCGACGCCGTCTTCGCCGCGTACCTCTTCCGCAACGTCACCGACCCGGACGCGGTCCTCGCGGCCGTCCGCACGGCACTGAAGCCGGGCGGGCGGCTGGCCGTCCACGAGTACACGCTGTCCGGCAGCGCCGCGCACCGCGCCGTATGGACCGCGGTGTGCCGGGGCATCGTGCTGCCGGCCGGCCGCCTGGTGGGCGACGGCGGCCTCTACCGGCACCTGTGGCACAGCGTCCTCGCCTTCGACACCGTCCACGAATTCACCGCCCGCCTGCGGCGCACCGGTTTCCACCGGGTGCGGGCGCTGCCGCTGCCCGGGTGGCAGACCGGCATCACCCACACCGTCGTCGCCGCCGCACCGGACGTCCGCCGGGAGAATCCATGACACCCCGTCAGAAGCGAACCGGCCGGGACGCGCCGCGCGGCCGCGACCGCCGGGCCCAGGTGGTCCCGGCCGCCCCCGGACGCCCCCGGCTCACCGGCCACGACCGGCCGCACGTCGCGGTCGTGGGCGGCGGCATCGCCGGGGTCGGCGCGGCCACCGCCCTGGCCGAGCGGGGCGTACGGGTGACCCTGTACGAGCGGGAAGCGGCCCTCGGCGGCCGGCTCGCGGGCTGGCCGGTGCGGCTCGCCGACGGCTCGCCGGCGACCATGAGCCGCGGGTTCCACGCCTTCTTCCCCCAGTACTACAACCTGCGGGGGCTGCTGCGCCGGACCGACCCGGCACTCCACCGGCTGCACCGGCTCCCGGACTACCCCCTTCAGCACCGCTCGGGCGCCCGCGACAGCTTCGCGCGGGTGCCGCGCACCCCGCCGTGGAGCGCCCTGGGCTTCATGGCGCTCAGCCCCACCTTCACCTGGCGGGACCTGGCGGGGATGCGGCCCCGCGCCGCCCTGCCGCTGCTCGACGTACGGGTGCCCGGGATCTACCGGCGGCTGGACCGGGTCAGCGCCTGGGACCTGCTCTCCCGCATCCGCTTCCCCCGGGCCGCGCGGCACCTGGCGTTCGAGGTCTTCTCCCGGAGCTTCTTCGCCGACCCGCGTGAACTGTCCGCCGCCGAAATGGTGTTGATGTTCCACATCTATTTCCTCGGCTCCAGCGAGGGGCTGCTGTTCGACGTGCCCGGCGAACCGTTTCCCGAGGCGCTGTGGAACCCCCTCGCCGCATACCTGGAGGGCCACGGCGTCCGGCTGCGGACGGGCACCCCGGTGGCCCGCGTCGAGCCGGCCGCGGACGGCGGCCTGCGCGTCGCCACGGACCGCGACGACCGGCGCTACGACGCGGTGGTGCTCGCGCTGGACACCGGTGGTCTGCGCCGGCTCGTCGCCGCGTCCGACGCCTTGGGGGACGCCGCCTGGCGCGCCCGCATCGGCCGGCTGCGGACCGCGCCGCCCTTCCTGGTGTCCCGGCTCTGGCTGGCGCGACGGGTGGCCGCCGACCGCCCCGGCTTCCTCGGCACCAGCGGCTTCGGCTCGCTGGACAACGTCAGCGTGCTGGAACGCTGGGAGGGCGAGGCCGCCCGCTGGTCCGCCCGCACCGGCGGCTCGGTCCTCGAACTGCACGCCTACGCCGTCGCCCCCGGAGCCGACCGCACTGTCGAACAGCGCCGCCTGACCGCCCAGTTGCACGCCGTCTACCCCGAGACCCGCGACGTGCCGATCGTCGACCAGCACCACGAGTGGCGGGCGGACTGCCCGCTGTTCGCGGTGGGCGGCTACGCCGATCGGCCCACCGTGCACACCCCCGACCCGCGCGTGGTGGTCGCCGGCGACGTGGTGCGTACGCCGTTGCCCGTCGCGCTGATGGAACGCGCCGCGACGACCGGCTTCCTGGCCGCCAACGCGCTGCTGGCCCGGTGGGGCGTCCGCGGGCAGACGCTGTGGACGGTGCCGGACCGGGGGCGGGTGGCGGCACTGCGCTGGGCCGCCCGGCTCGCCGACCGGTGACCCGGCGCGCGGCCGCCACCGGCCCGGCGGCCGCGCGCCCGGTCAGCCCGGCTGCCGGCCGCCGCTGCGCAGCTGCCGGCGCCGCTCGGCGTACGCCAGATCGTCCCGCCACAGCCGCCCCGACGCCGCGCGCACCAGCGGGCGCAGCAGCGGCGCCGCCGCGCGGGCGAGCGCGAACCCCCGGCGATCGGAGGTGGCCACGACCGCCTCGATCACCGCGGTGCGCGGCCTCCCGCGGTCGTCCGGTCCCAGGGGAGTGGCATGGGTCTCGACCACGGAGCCCCGTCCTTCGCCGTTCACGATCCGCATCACCACCGTGCGCGGCCCGGGCGCGGTGAAGTGCGCCGTCACCGGGACCACGGCCCGCCCGGCGACCTTGAAGGAGACCTCGACGACGAACTCGTCGGGCCCCTCCGCACAGGATTCGGAGGGCGCCCCGACCACCCGCAGGTCGACGAACGAGTACGGGTGGAACCACGCACCGTGCCAGGGATCGAGCCGGTTGGCCACCACGTCCTCCGGCTCGCACTCCCCGACGGCCGTGTGCACGGCGGTGACCGCGCCGGGCAGCGCCGGCCGCGACGGCACCACCGGCCGCGGCAGCGGAGCCTCACCACCGACGCCGTCGAGCCGCACCCAGGCCAGCACCCCGTCGTCGTACGCCGGGTACGGCTCCCAGCCGGCGAACGCAGCGCCGTCCAGGGCGAGTCCGTGCCAGCGGCAGCGGAGCGTGCCGCAGTGCACGGCACCCAGAGCCAGCGGCGCACCCAGGTGCGGGCAGGCCCCGGGCCCCGCCACCAGCCGCCCGTCGGCGGCGCGCCAGGCGACCACCTCGACGCCGGCCACCGTCCGGCCGAACGCGCGCCGCGCTCCGATGCCGCGCGCCGCACCGAGGACGAACCAGTTGCCGGCGGGCCGGGCGAGCGCCCGCTTGAGCGCGCCGTCGATGACCACCGGCCGGGCCTCGCGCCAGGTGGGGCGCTGCCGCTCCCACGGCACGGGCCGACGGCGCAGCCGCAGCGGGACGCGGGAGCGGCGCCGGGCATCCGGGGTCATGGGCTCTCCTTCCGCGCCGGGCAGAGCGTCCGGCCGTGCGCCGCGACGGGGGGACGGGCGGACCGGCGGGCCGCGACGGCGCGGGCCAGCCCGCCCAGTGCGGTGGCCGCACGGCGCCTGCGGGAGACCACCGCACGACGGTGCAGCACGGTGTACCCCTGGTCGCGCACCGCGTCGAGGATGGCGCCGTAGAGCACGAACGCGGTGCGCATGCAGGGGCGCGCCACCGGGTCGAGCATCGCCAGTCCCGGTTCGGCGGCCCGGTAGACGCCGCGGGTGAGGGCGGCGGCCTCCGCCAGGGCCGCGGGGATACGGGGGTCCCGGCGGCCGGTGTCCCGGCTCCAGCGCAGCAGTTCGCGGTCGACGCCGTGCGCCGCCAGCAGATCGGCCGGCAGATAGACCCGGCCCCGGTCGAGGTCCTCGCCCACGTCGCGCAGGAAGTTGGTCAGCTGGAAGGCGACGCCGAGCGCCGCGGCGTGCGGCGCGGCCTCCTCCCGGGGGACGCGGGTGCCCAGCACGGGCAGTATCTGCAGTCCGATGACCGCCGCCGAACCGTGCATGTAGCGCTGGAGGTCCGCGTACGTCGGATAGTCCGTCACCACCAGGTCCATCCGCATCGACGTCATGAAGTCGGCGAAGTGCCCGTGGTCGATGCCGTGGACGGACGCGGTGTGAGCCACCGCCCGCACCACCGGTTCCGGGCTCGCGTCGCCGCGCAGGCCCTCGTCGAGGCACCGCTGGAGGGCGTCGAGCGCCCGCCCCCGCTCGGCGGGGCCGGCACCGGTGCCGAGGTCGTCGACGAGGTCGTCGGCCCAGCGGGCGAATCCGTAGAGGGCGTGCACGGCCGGCCGCCGGTCGGCGGGCAGCAGCCGGGTGGCGAGGAAGTACGTCTTGCCGTGCCGGGCGTTGAGCCGGCGGCAGTGGGCGTAGGCGGCCCGCAGTCCCGGCTCGGTGATGCCCGCCGCGTCGAGTTCACGGGCGGTCATGCCGGCACCGCTTCCTCCGCCGGGCGGGGCGCGCCCGGGCCGGAGCGGGGGGCGCGGAGCCCGGTCACCCGGGCCGCGGCCAGCTTGCCGGACAGCAGCACCGTCGGGATGCCCACCCCGGGAGTGGTGCCGCACCCCGCCAGCACGGCGTTCTCGATGCCCCGCACCAGGTTCCGCGGACGGAACGGGCCCGTCTGCGCGAAGGTGTGTGCCGCGGAGAACGGCGTCCCGGCGGCCAGGCCCTGGTCCGCCCAGTCGGCCGGGGTGACCGTGCCCAGCTCGTCGACGGCCGTGGCGATGCCGGTGAAGCCCCGCCGCTCCAGCACCCCGAGCAGGTCGTCGCGGTACCGGGGACCGAGCGTGCGCCACGCCTCGGCGCCGGGTCCGGTCTCGGTGTTGGGACAGGGCGCCAGCACATAGTGCAGATGCCGGCCCGGCGGGGCGAGGCCGGGTTCCGACAGCGTCGGACGGGTGAGCAGCAGCGACGGGTCGCTCATCAGCCGCCCGGTGCGGGTGAGTTCGTCGAAGGTCCGCTCCCACGCCGCGCCGAAGGACAGTGTGTGGTGCGCGGTCCCCGGCCAGGTCCGCTCGCTGCCCGCGTGCAGCACCACCGCGGACGGCGCGTGGCGCAGCCGGAGCGGGCGGCGGGGCCGCCGGCCGAGCAGACCGTAGACCACCGGCAGATCGGGCGTGAGCACCACCGCGTCACACGCGAGCCGCTCGTGCTCGGTGACCACCGCCGTGATCCGCCCGCCGCTGCGCTCCAGCCGGGTGACGGCGTGGCCGTAGCGGAATGCCGCGCCGGCGCCGGCGGCCGCGTCGGCCATCGCCTGCGGCAGGGCGTGCATGCCGCCGCGCGGGAAGTACACCCCGGCGACCGTGTCCATGTACGCGATGACGGCGTACGCGGCGAGCGCCCGCGCCGGCGGCACCCCGGCGTACAACGCCTGGAAGGAGAACACCCTGCGCAGCCGCTCATCGGGCAGGAAGCGGGCGATCCGGGCGTCGAGCCGGCCGAACCCGCCGAGCGCGGCCAGCCGCACCAGGTCCGGGTGCAGCAGCTGCAGCGGCGAGTCGAAGTTGGTGTCGATGAAGCGGCGGTGCTGGGCCGCGTAGACCTGCGTGAGCCAGCGCCGGAGCCGGCGGTAGCCGTGGGCGGCCGCGGGGCCCGCGAACCGCTCCACCTCGGCCTCCATGGCCTCGGCGTCGGTGTGCACGTCCAGCTCGCTGCCGTCGGCGAACCGGGCGCGGTACGCCGGGTGCAGCTCCAGCAGTTCCAGCCGGTCGGCGCGTCGCTCGCCGACCGCGGCGAACGCCTCGTCGATCAGGTCGGGCATGGTCAGCACGGTCGGGCCGGTGTCGATCCGGTAGCCGAGGCGGTCGGTCCGGCCGGCCCGGCCACCGGGCCGCCCGGCACGCTCGACCACCGTCACCCGCCGGCCCGCGCCGAGCAGATGCAGCGCGGCGGACAGTCCGGAGAGTCCGGCACCGACCACCACGACGTGGTCGGTGCGGCCTGCGAGGGCTTTCAACGGTCTCGGCCTCCTCGGGCTCGGGGAGCAAGGGACGGGCAGTCGCTCCCGCCGTCGGCCCGGCCGGCTCCGTCGGACGGGCCCGGTCCGCCGGGGACCTCGCCGACGCCGGCGACCGCGGCGATCAGCCGCCGCAGCCGCGCGGCGGCGAAGGCGTCCAGCGGGGCCGAGGCCAGATGGCGGAAGCTGCGGGTCACCAGGCGCCCGATCCGCGCGGTGACCTCGTCGCGGGCTCCGGTGGCCACGAACACGGCACGCACCCGCTCCAGACCCGCGTCGTCCAGCTCCCGGTCGCCGACGCAGCGGTCCAGCACCGTGAGCGCCGCCCGGTCGCGGCTCCGGGCGGCCCGCGCGCGGGCGACCGTGAGCAGAGCGGTGAGCTTGCCCTCGCGGATGTCGTCACCGGTCGGTTTGCCGGTCCGTTCCGGATCCCCGAAGACGCCCAGCAGATCGTCCTGGAACTGGAAGGCCACCCCCGCGCAGCGGCCCGCCGCGCACAGCGCCCGTGCGGTCGCCTCCTCCGCGTCGGCGAGGGCCGCACCGAGGGCCAGCGGCCGTTCGACCGAGTACCGCGCGCTCTTGAGGTACGAGATCCGGGTCGCCAGCGCCGCCGAGCGGGAGCCACTGATCTGCCCGTACAGATCGAGGTACTGGCCGGCCACCATCTCGCCCCGCATCGCCTGCCAGATCTCCCGCACGCGGGCGCCGGTCCGGCCGTCGAGCCCCGTGCCGGCGAGCGTGTCGTCGGCCCAGGCCAGGGCGAGATCGCCGGTGAGCACGGCGGCGGCCGCACCGAACCGCGCGGCCCGCGTCTCGCGGCCGGGCGCCGTGAACCGCTCGGCGAACTCGACGTGCACCGACGGCCTGCCCCTGCGCACGGGCGACCGGTCCATCGCGTCGTCGTGGACGAGCGCACAGGTCTGCAGCAGTTCGACCGCGGCGGCCACCCGCAGCACCGTTCCGACGGCCACCGCGCCGGGGCGGTCCCCGCAGGCCCGCAGGCCCCACCACAGGAACTGCGAGCGGGTGCGTTTGCCGCCCTCCAGCGTGAAGCTCCGCACCCGGCCGGCCACGTCCCGCGCGAACATCGCGTCGATCCCGCCGGCCCGGCCGACCTGTTCGTCGAGCAGCACCCCGAGCACCCGGCCGACGGCGGACGGCACGTCCGCGTCGACCGCGGCCGGTGGGAGCCCGGCCGGGCGCGTGTCACCGCCGCCGCGGCACTCCGCACGGCGTGGTGTGCTCTCGTCGCGACCGCGCATCCGGAATCCTCTCGTCCCGCCGGTCGGGCGGTCCGTGCGCGACCACCGCAGTCCGGGCGGGGCCCTCACTTGATCACGGGCCGCGGCCGAAACCCGGCATCTGCCGCCGGACACACCAGCAGAAGAGTGACCGGGCGGAGCAGTGGCCGCCCCCTGCCCTCTGCCCTACGGGCCGGACTCCGTCACGACCGGGGGAGCGCCTCGGGGGAGGTGGTGTGCTCGGGCAGACCGGCCAGCGCCTCCATACGGGCCGGACGGTAGGGCGTGGGGCCGCTCCACTCCAGCAGCAGTACGGTGGCGTCGTCGCCGAGCTGCCCGCCGTGGTAGGCGAGGTGATGCCGCATCAGACGGCGCAGCGTCTCGGGCACCGGCAGCCCGTCGGCGTGGTGCTGGATGAGGAAGTGGGTGAAGCCCTCCAGGCCGAACTCGCGGCCCTCGCGGTTGCGGGCCTCGGTGATGCCGTCGGTGTACAGCAGCAGACGGTCCCCGGGTTCGAGCTGGTCCTGGCAGAGCGTCGGTGCCACCCCCAGGCCGGTGCCCATCGGTGGTGCGGGTGAGCCGCTCAGGTTGAGGGCGGTGCGTCCCTTGCGGATGACGACCGGTGGCGGATGCCCCAGCGTCGTCCAGGTGAGCAGCCCGGTCGCCGAGTCCAGCTCGGCGAGCAGGCCGGTGGTGAAGCGATGGGCATCGAACTGCTCCAGCAGGACCTGGTCCACCGCCTCGGCGATCTGCAGCAGCCCGGCGCCCGCCCGGCGGTGGTTGCGGCCGGCGGCGACCGCGAGGTTCGCGGTCAGCCCGGCGGCCGTGTCGTGGCCCATGGCGTCGAACAACGACAGGTGGACGGTCTCGTCGGCGATGGCGTAGTCGAAGACGTCGCCGCTGACCTCGTAGGCGGGTTCCATCGCCGCGCTGATCAGCACCCGGTCGGTGGCGAAGGTGCGCGGTGGCATGACGCGCCACTCCATCTCGGCGGCCACGTTCATCCTGCGGCGCCGCACCAGACGGGCGTAGGTGTCGCTCACCGTGCGCTTGCTGATCACCATCAGGGCGACCAGCCCGGCCAGATTCCGCAGGTCCTGCGCCGCGTGGCCGTCCAGGGTCAGGCCGGGTGCGGCGGAGGCGCGCAGCACGCCCAGGCGCTCGGTCCCGTTCAGCAGCGGCACCCACCACTGCCCGGACTCGGACGCGCCGCCCTCGACGATGCCTCCGGTCTGGAACGACCGCCCGGCGAGGGTGCCCTCCACCCGCAGCACGTCCGGCCGCTCGTCACCGCTCTGCCCAGGCGTCGTGGTGAGCAGGCACAGGATGTCCTGCTGGACGTCGGCCAGGTAGAGCGAGACGTCCAGCCAGCCGACCCGGGCCGCGTGTTTGGCGACCACATCGGCGACCTGCTCCAAGGTGATCACATGGCTGGCGGCGATGAGGTCGGCCAGCATCCTGCCGCGGGCTGCCGGACCGCTCATCGGGATCCCTCCGTGCGGACGGCGCACACGAGGACGGCGCGGCAAGGCGTGCCCGTACGGCGGGCCGCGGGTCGGCGGGACGCCGTCGGGCCGGTGCGGGGCGTGGAGCGGGGACAAGACCTCAACGGGGAACTCCGGGCGGACGGTCGGCGAGGAAGCGTGGACGCACACGGAACCAGTACGGGCAAACTACGCACATGCGAAATCAAGCTCACAGCGTACCCGCGCGCCCCGCACTTCCCGGGCAGGGCCGCCCCACCCCGTAGCCCGTCTCACCTGCGCAACGCGGCTACCGCGGCGACGCCAGGAACGCGTCGATCCGGGTACGCAGCACTTCCGCCGCCTCACGGTGCGGTGTGGAGGCACCGGAGAGCGCCGTCAGCACGGCGCACTCGACGCGGAGATAGGGCGGCGCCTCCCGGGTGATCTCGGGAAGCGGAGTCGCGGCGGGGTTCTTGACCCGCCGGCTGATACCGGCGACGGCCGGGACGTGCGGGCCCAGATACTGGTCCAGCAGCGCGACGACCCGCCGGGTCTTCACGGATTCGCCCAGCGACAGGAGCTTCTCGCGCACACCGGGCGTGAAGTCGAACACCACCTGGTCGTACGGGTCGCTGTGCTCCGCCGCGTTCTCCGCGGTGATCAGCAGCCCGCTGGTGAGGACCGCCGCCAGATCGCCGGGGCTCGCGGCGGGCAGCAGCTCGGCGGCGATGAGCTGCATGATGTGGCGGTTGAGCGGCGCCGCGGCCAGCAGGACGGCGAGGGTGAAGGCGTGGTCGGACGCCGCGGTGCGGAACTCACCGATCCGCTGCTCCGGCGTCAGTTCGGCGTCCGGGGCGGACCCGGGGGACGGCACCAGCCCGGTCGCCGCCGAGACCGGCGGGATCTCCAGCGCCTGCTGGTGCACCCACAGCCTGGACGTCATCAGCCGCACCCACTGGTCCAGCCACCGCTTGCGGATCTCCAGCACCGGAATCAGCAGCCGGTGCCCGTCCCGCTCCGGCACGCTGCTCCGCGCGGCCGACGGCGCGGTCTCCGGCGGCGCCACCTCCAGGTCCCCGTTGGGACACCCCGGGGTCAGCGCGCGCAGCTGATGGGGCCGGGCATGGACGCCGGACAGCTCCCAGTCGTGGTGGGGGAGCACATGCAGCATCGCCACCGTGTGGTGCTGGGCCCAGGCGCGCAGATCGCGCCAGATCAGCCCGCGCTTCCAGGCGGCGCCGACGGCATCGGTGAGGACGAAGACGGTCATCTGGCGATGCGGCGGCGCGGGCCGGCCCAGCCCCAGCTCCTCCACCGTCCTGCGGTCGAAGAGGTCCGCGTGGGACGTCGAGGACTGACTGCGCAGCTCCACGAGATGGACGTCGTTGAACAGCGGCAGCTCGCAGGCCGACGCGGCGAACGCGTTGACCGTCGGAGCCCAGGCGAACATCGACAGGCCGGTGTCGACCACCAGCACCAGCTCCCGCACCGGGGAGTCGGCGGCCGGCGGACAGACCGGGCCCGGCGCCGACGGTATGGCGTACGCGTCCGCCGCCGGCCGGCGGAAGTCCCGGCGCTCCGGCGGCAGTTGGCCGAGTCCGTGCAGTGCGCTGACCGAGGCTTCGGCGGCGGGCAGCGGCAGGGGCGAGGGCCAGCCGTCCGGCGCCGGTGCGAACACCGTCCGTTCGGCGGCGAGGTGTTCCAGCCCGCGGACCTGCGCCGGTGTGACCGGTGTGGCCGGGGCTGCGGTGATGAGCCAGGTGGCGGCCTCCAGGGTGCTCACGGTGCGGCGACCTCATCCGGGGCGACGAGCGGCCTGAGGACCGGCAGCTGACGGTCCGGGTCGTCCCACAGCAGCGTCACCTCGCGCAGCAGCTCCGCCTCGTCGCCCAACGGCCCCGGCGACAGGTGGATCTCCCCGATCCTGCTGGGCAGGTCCTTCAGCGGGCCGCGGTGAATGAGGTTCTGCACCGACTCGTGGAACGACTGCGAGCAGTTCTGGCGGTGCCACAGGATGGCCGGGGCCCCGGCACGGATGGCGTCCATCAGCTCCCTGCGGCCGTCCTCCACATCGGGAGGCGAGTTGAGGACCAGTGGTTCCCCCGACCGCCGGCCCGCCTCCCCGGCCTCGCGGCGGCCCGCGTACGGCGGAGCGGGCACGTCCTCACGCATCAGCTGCATCCAGCGTTCACGCCACGACGAATGGGAGTCGGGCGACCGCAGCCGGTCCAGACTGCGCACCAGCACCCGGCAGTCCCAGGCGGCCTCCTGTTCCCCCGCCGGCCGGCACCACTCCCACACCGGCTCGTTGACCAGCGCCAGCGGCAGCCAGAACTCGACCGTGAGGTCCGTACGCTGACCGTCGACCAGGGCGTGCCGCAATCGGCTGGCGACGGCCCGGGCGATCTCCGTCTCCCGCACCCGGGTGTCGTCGTCCCGCAAAGGGGGACCGTCGTAGGCGCCTCCCTCGTCGTGCCACACCCGCAGGACGTAGTAGTCGCTCGACAGGCCGTCCGGCATCAGCACGAACATCACCCGGCGGTCGGTGGCGTCCGGCAACTGGACCGACGTCGCGCGCTTCCGGCACTCCCGCAGCGACGACACCAGCCCGGACGCCTGCGCGTGCCGGAGCGTCCAACTGCGGATCTGCTCCCCGACGCCGTCGTCGACCGCGGCCGCCAGGTACTCCAGGAACGCCATGAACGGCGGCAGCCCGTTGGGCAGCGCATTGCGCCGCAGCAGATGGAGCAGGATGCTCCACGCATGGGTGCAGTGCACCGGCAGTGGCGAGGCCAGCGGCTGCAGGGACGCCTGCGCGATGACCTGCACGTCGTCGGACGGCACCTGGCTCAACAGACCTTCCAGGGCCAGTAGTTCGGACTCGGCGAGCCAGGTCCGCGCCGACCAGCGGTCGCACAGCTGCCGCAGCTCCCGTGTGGTGCGCGGATCGCCGGTCAGCGTCCCGACGGCGTCCGCCAGCGCGTCGGCGCCCTCGGCCAGCGCGGTGCACTCCGCCACCAGCTGGGAGAACTGGTCGAGGGAACGGGCCTGTGCGTCGGGCTCGCTCAGCGAATCGTCCAGCAACTGGGCCAGCATCCGGACCAGGGCCCGCCGCCCCGAATGGGAGGCAAGCCGCGGTGCGCCGGCCAGCACCTCCACCATCGCCCGCTGCAACGACACCGGTGCGGCGTCCCCGCTTCCTCTTCCGACGCCGTCCGGCCGCTCTGATTCAGCTGACGCCATGGCCATGCCCCCCCAAGGAACGGTCGAACAATCCGGCATCGGCGCCGGCTGCCTGACTCCCCAGCCATGACTGTCCACCAGTGGACACCGCCAGGCCAAGGAGAAAATGAGATGAGTTTGCGAGCTTGACAGCCGTCGCATCCAGCTGATTGCGCCCCCGGCACCACTCCGCGGCGGAGACAATGGGGCCATGGGGGACGCGAGTGCGTGGGCAGCATGGGTGGCGGCCGCGACGAGCCTGGCCACTTTGGTCGTGACGACGGTGGTCGGGGGCCGCCGCGAGCACCGCAAGTGGGCACGCGAGTCGCTCACCGACGCCTTCGTGGCGTTCCTGGAGGCGAGTTGGGCGCACTCCGACGTCGTCCGCGACGCCCCCGCCCGGCGGGCCGTCGACGGCGACGACGCCCAGGAGTGCTACGCGGAAATGCGCAGCCAGCTGACCCGGCTGCGGCTGCTCGCCTCCGAGGAAGTCCTGCGCGCCGGAGAGGATCTGCTGCGCGCCCAGCGCACCGCCCAGGAGGCCCGGCCGGGTGCCGCCCGGCAGGAGGCACTGCTCGCCGCGGCCCGGTGCCGCCGGCTGGTGGTGGCCGCGGCCAAACGGGAGATGGGCCTGCCCTGAGGCGCGTCCGCACCGTCCCGTCCGGCCCCCGGCACGCGGCCGGCGGGTGCTCCGTTCACCGCACATAGCGCCCCAGTCTCGTTTCCGTGCTGTCGCGGATGTGCGTCAGCACCGCCTGCGTCGATGCCGGCAGCTTCCCGGTCCTCAGCTCGTGCCCGGTCCACCGCGCGATGCTGTGGAAACAGGCTTCACCCATCCGGTCCCGGGGACCGGGCAGCCAGTGCGTGACGATGTTGCGGGCGGCTGCCGCCAGCACCGGGTCCCCGGGCGACAGTGCCGTCAACAGGTCCTGCCAGTGGCCCCAGTAACCCAGTCCCACCAGACGGGCCCGCTCCACACTGGGATGCAGCGCGTCGGTCTCGTGCGCCATCCGGTGCAGCGCCTGCTCCGCCGTATCGGCCTCCAGCATCAGGTCCTCCAGCAGCGCCAGCCGGCCGAGGTAGCCGATGGCGGTGGTGGCGTGCGCCGCCAGGGCCACCGGCACCAGGCCGTGCCGGCCGTGGGAGTGGGTGATGACGCTGCCGATGTTGTGCTGGTTGGTGGCGACCTCATGGACGAACGGCAGCGCCTCGTAGAGCCCCGCGCTGGCCGCCAGCATGACGAACTGGTGGGCGGCTATGCCCTCCGGACTCTTCGGCTGCAGGGACAACAGCTGCTGCCGCACCGTCGGGGCGAGCACCATCGGCTGGACGAACGGCGCGTCGAGCAGCACGTCGACGCTGCCCAGCAGCCCGGTCAGGGTGGGGGAGTCGATGCCCTGTTCATCGACGAACAGTGCCGTCTCCGCGCGCAGCGGCAGCATCCGGCGCCAGGTCGTGCACCACGGCCAGTGCACCGCCTGCTGCTCCAGCCCGTGCTCGATCAGCGCCTCCTGCACCCGCAGTGCCAGCCGCAGTCCCAGGTCGTGGTCGAGGGTTCCGGCCGCGGACACCAGACAGGCCACCGGGTCGACGAACTCCGCGGTGAGCGTGGCCAGTACGGGCTCCAGCAGCCGCTCCAGCACCACCTGGTCATCGGGCGACAGGCAGTGCACGAACGCCGCCACGATCGACAGCCGCTTCGCCGACGCCCGGGCACCGACCTCCGCCAGCAGCGGCGCCCCCAGGACCCGGCCGTCCGCCAGCAGCCGGTGCGCCCCGATCACCGCCAGGTGCTCGTTGGGCTGCGTCAGCAGCTCCTTCCAGCCGTCGGGGCCCGCGCCGAACATCTCCTGGTCGAGCAGCGCACCGGCCAGCACGTTCTGCGGCGAGCCCGCCTGTACGGTCCTGGCCGCCCGGTCGAGCATCTCCCGCCAGTCCGGGCACTCCGCGAGGCCGGCCCGGAAGCGGTACGCCAGCAGCGTCTCGATGTCCCCCTCGGCGGCCAGCCGCTTCAGCAGGAACAGCCGCTCCTCGTTGAGCCGCTCCGCCTCGGAGGTCGCCGCGGTGCTGCCCAGCTCGCGGTCGATCTCGGACAGCTGCCGGGCACACGCCTGGGCGTACCCGGCGCGCAGTGCCCGGTTGGGCAGCACCTCCAGCTGGGCGAGCGTCTCCCACGCCTGGGAGGTCACCTCCCAGGAAACCCCGGGCTGCTCCAGCCGGGACCACGCATGGCCCGCGAGGCTCGTCAGCCCGGTGGCCTGAATGCTGCGCAGCGCCCGTACGACGACGGAATCGCCGACGGTCACGTCCGGCGGCGGATCGAGCAGCCGGGACAGGACCTCCTGCAGGACGGCGGTCGCGTCCGGGACGAACCACCGGTGCATCATCACCAGGCCGTCCAGCGCCGCCTTCACCGCCTGCGGATCGCTGCGCTCGTCCAGCGTGATCTGCTGCAGGACGTCCATGGCGGACCGGGCGCCGTACTTGGCCAGCGCGTAGGCCGACCGCCGCCACGCCGGCCGGCCGCTCGCCTCCGAACGCAGCACCGCCTGCTGCGCCTCCAGGAACGCCTGCCGCACCTCGGGCACCGCGTCCTCGGGCGCCGCCTGCAGCAGCAGCGCGCCGTACCAGGGGTTCGCCTCCACCGCGGTGCGCAGGACGGCGGCCACGGTCTCCGCGTCCGCGTGCGGATCGGCGACGAGGAAGAGGGCCGCGTCGCGCCACCCGAATCTTCGGATGCGTTCGGTCACCGCCGGGACGTGGTCCTGGGCATCCTCCAGCAGGACGGACGCCGCGCACAGCGCCTGCACCAGCCGGTTGCAGAAGGTGATCCGGGAGGCGTCCTGCTGTACGGCGGTCGTCGAGAGCAGCGTGTCCAGGTCCTGTTCGGCGTTGTGCCGGGCCGGGTCCTGGATGACCTCGACGGCCTCCTCGCGGCTCAGCGACCCGGAGTCCCCGAGCTTGCTCACCAGTTTGTTGAGCATCTGCTTCTGCTGGGCCACCGGGATCGCGTGGTCACCCGACTTCAGCATGCGCTCCAGGTACTTGTGGACCAGGACTCCCGGGTTGGAGGGCACCTCACCGGCGTCCACGAAGTGCCTCACCAGCATCTTCAGGAACAGCGGACGGCCGGCGAGTTCGCGCAGTGCCTTCGCGGCCGGGTCCTTGAAGAGGAGCTCCTCCAGCCGGGCGAACTCCGCCTGCCAGTTGGCCGGGTGCTTCTTGCGCAGCTCGTCGGCGATGAAGGCGCGCGCGGGCTGCTCCCGTACCTTGTGCAGCACGACCGCCGGCCACCCGAAGACCTCGGGCTGGTAGTCCCCGCCGCGCTGGCACACCACGAGTCGCACCTGCGGATGCGTGACGTGCAGCTCCTTGAGCCACGCGGTGACATTCCTGCGGTGCCGCAGCTCGACCTTGTGCAGGTCGTCCACCGTCAGATGGATGGCCCCGATCTCCAGCAGGCGCTCCAGCCGGCTCTGTGACACCTCCTGCGGAAGCTCGATCAGACCGCGCAGCACCGTGGCGGGCGTCAGCTCGACGGCGGCGTGCAGGGCGATGCTCAGCTGCACGGCGCTGACGGACAGCGGGAGGCAGCACGGGGTACCGGCGGCGGCGTCGGGGTCGGCGTTCTTGGAGAACGCGTTCATGATGCGCATCTTGAGCTCGCGGACCACCACGCTCTTGCCCGATCCCGAGTCGGCGACCAGCACCGCGACGTCGTGCTGCGCCAGCAGGCGTAAGCAGCTCTTGGGCGCCGCGGAGGCCCCCTCGCCCTGCTGGACGTAGGGCTCGCCGGCCGCCAGCACCCGGCCCTCCAGGGGGATGTAGGTGAAGTCGCGGTAGTGCTGGGAGCTGTCGAACTCCTTGTCCCGGCAATGGCGTTGCAGCTCCTCGACCGCCGGCGCCAGCGGGCCGCTGAACAGCCGCTCGGTCGCCCGCCGCACCGGTGAGCCGGGCTGCCTGGGCCTTTCGACACCGGCGGCCACCAGCGCCGCCGTCAGCAGGTCGGCGGACGGCCAGCTCAGCTCGTCGGGGTTTCCCAGCAGCATCTCGCGGGCGGTCCGCGCCTGGTTGACGGTCCACTGGTCGAAGAAGTGGCGGTAGCCGGGGACGAGGCACTCCGCGGCCACTCCGGACGCCGCGGTGGACGCGCCGACCTGGTGCTCGGACTGCTCGTCGGTCGCCCACTTGAACGTGCGGCAGGCGGCCAGGGTCAGGTGCTGGAAGTAGTGCCGGGGCCAGTTCTCCTGGTCCTCGGCCGGCACGGTCTTCCAGATGCCCAGCCGCAGGGCCCACAGCAGCGCCAGACAGCGGCTCAGTACGGGCGCCTCCCCGGCGATCGAGTCCACGAGGAAGGCCGCGGCGGGCACCACCGCGTCGGCTCCCCACAGCGGGGTGACGACGGTGAGCAGCGCCAAGTACCGCTGCAGGCGCACCAGATCGGACCAGGAGAGGGCCGGGGCCACGCAGTCGCGGAGGACGCACACCTCCATCCAGGCGAGGTCGGCGAGCAGGTCCCCGTCCGGCTCGAAGGACGCGAAGTCGATCAGATAGGGGTTCTTCTCGCAGAACATGATGTTCCGCGGGTTGAGGTCGCCGTGCACGGACGCCCGCGTGCGCGCCTCGGCGGACGACGACAGGACACTGCGCAGCGCCTTCACCGGGTGCCCCACGGTCATCCCGTCGTACTGGAGCAGCCCTTCGGACTCGGAGAAGTCCCCTTTCGTGCGCAGGCGGGCGGCGAAGAGGTCCGACCAGCGCTGGGCGCGGGTGGACTGCACCGTCCCGTACACGTCGAGCGGACGCCTGCCGATCAGCGTGGCGACGTCCTTGCGCTCGGCGGCGCCACCGGTGAGTTCGACGTGCACCCGCAGGGAGTTGAACTCCCCGGAGACCATCGGGCCCGCCACCTCCGCCTTGTCCAGCATCAGGCGGACGGTGTCGCCCTTGACCAGGCTCCGCCCGTCGCCGGGCGGCGAGGTGGACGCCCGGAGGAGCTCGGTGGAGGTCACCGCGGGCCTGCGGAGGTCCTGGGCACCGGGGTTGCCGTCGACGAGCCGTACCGGGCCGAGCCCCGCGGCGTCGATCTCATCGGCCTTCAGCACCACATTGGGGCCGAGGCTCCAGTTCTCCTGCCGCAGGAGCTGTTCGGAGGCGGAGGCGGCGTTGCGGTAGAGCTTGTTCCGCAGCGTGCTCATCATCGAGGAAAGCGCCGCCACACCCTGCGCTGTGGCCTCTGGATTCGCAATGGCCTCGACAACCACGTCTTCCAGCGACCGGACGGTTCCCTCGGTGTTCTGGTCGCGGTCCCGTACGTGGGCGTAGACGACCACGTGCCGTTTGAAGTCCACCGCGTACTGTTTGTCGATCACCGATCGACTCACCGCGACGATGGGTACGTAAAGAGTGTCGTCGTGCTTTCTCGCCAAGGCGGTGAATGCGTCCCACTCCTGTACGGCCTCGGCATGACTCATGAGCTTTGCGACCTGGAGGAAACCGGCCGCCTTTTTCACGCCAACCTCGATCTCCAGGACTTCGGAACCACTGCGCCCGCCGGCGAGTCGCCGCAGGACCGTGACGGTGTGCACACCGGCAGGCCAGTAGCCCTTCGGTGCGGTTCCGTCGTCCGCCGGGGCGACCTCGCCGTCCAGTACGGCCACATCGCAAAGGGCGTCGATGAGGTATCCCCGGTCATCGTCGTCGATGCCGCATGTCGGCGCGAATTCAACCTGTGGAACCATGCGTGCTACCCCCCGAAACCACCCGCAGCCCTACCCACACCGGCGCTCGCTCTGCGTAGTGTTCATATAGCAGAGCGAGAGTGTAGCGATAAGTGCGCCCGCGTGTACTCCATCCATGGAAGGCGCCGGCGAGCTGTCCGAGCGCCCCTTCACGCCTCATCAGGAGAGGAATACGCCGCGTAACGCGGCTATCACGGGCAGGCGGTATACGTCGGTCTGGTAATTACGTTCTGATGGAAGTTCCGTCAAGTGGATCGCCGGAAACGAGCAAAGATGGCAACTATTGACCGAAGAGTTGCGTCATCTGTGCAGAGTCGTCCGGCGAACTACCCGTCCCTGACCGAGTCATGGGGGGCGGAACACGGGGTTTTTGAAGGAGAAGGTATGCGACCGTTTGCGTTGAGCTACGCCCGTCCGGCGGTGAAGTCGTCGGCCGCCACTCCCTACACCTACGACGCCACGCGGCAACTCAACGTCCTGCCCGACGGGCGCCCGGCCACCAGCAGCCGGGCGGTCCTGCTGGCGACCGGCACCACCGCCTCCACCGCCGGCTCCAAGACCCACTTCGACGACTGAACGTCGATGACCGTCCTGGTCCTTACCTGCGAGGAGGACTTGACAGCGGACATGGTCGTCTCGACCCTCCACGACCTCGGTGTCCCGCTCGTCCGCCTCGACCCCGCCGACCTGCCCGGGAGCATCGCCCTCTCCGCGGACTACGCAGGCGACGGTTTCCACGGCTACCTCAAGACGGGCGAACGCATGGTGAGTCTCGGCAGCCTGCGCTCGATATGGGTCCGCCGCCCCGGCACGCCGGGGACCCGTGTGGCGGAGCGCTCCACCTGGCTGACCGCGGAGGCCGAGCAGGCGCTGTACGGCATGCTCACCTCCACCCGGGCACGCTGGATGAACCACCCCGTCGCCGCCGCGCAGGCCCGCTACAAGCCCTGGCAGCTGCACATCGCCCAGCGGTCCGGGTTCACCGTGCCCGCCACCCTGATCACCACGTTCCCCGCCGTCGCCCGCCAGTTCGCCGCCACCCACCGCGACCTGGTGGTGAAGTCGGTGTCCGGGAAGCACCCCGGCGACCCCCCGATGGTGCTGCCCACCACCCGGATCAGTCCCGACGCGGACTTCAGCGCGGTGGCGGCCGGTCCGACGCTGCTCCAGCAGCACGTCAGCAAGCAGGCCGACATCCGGCTGACCTGCGTCGACGGTCACCTCTTCGCCGCCCGCAAGGAAGCCGACCCGGACGAGGTGGACAGCCGCTTCACGGAGAACAGCACATGGAAGCCGGCCGAGGTGCCCGACCAGGTACGGCGGTCGGTGGCGGCCTACATGACCACCGCTCAGCTCGCGTACGGTGCCTTCGACTTCGCCGAGGACCAGAGCGGAACCTGGTGGTTCCTCGAATGCAACCAGGGCGGCCAGTTCGGTTTCATCCAGCTCGACACCGACCAGCCGATCACCCAGGCCATCGCCGCCTGGCTGGCGGCGGACCCCCTCACCTGCCATTCCTGGCCGGCCGTCTGACGCCCCGTACGGCACGGCGGCGCCGTCGCCGGCCGGAAACCGGTCGGCGACGGCGGACACCGGGGCGGGACCCGGTCAGCCGGCCTGCTGCAACTGCTGCAGCGAGGCCACCAGTTTGTCCACCTCCTCGGGCGTGTTGTAGAGCGCCAGCGAGGCACGCGCCGCGCTGGTGAGCCCGTAGTGGGCCAGCGCCGGCTGGGCACAGTGGTGACCGGCGCGCACGGCGATGCCGTCCCGGTCCAGCCACTCGGCGACGCCGGCCGGGTCGTGACCGGCGAGGGTGAAGGTCAGGACGCCGATGCGGTCGGGCGCGGAACCCAGCAGTTCGAGTCCCGGCACCGTGGACAGGGCCTGTTGGGCGTGCGCCATCAGCGCGGTCTCGTAGGCGGTGACGGCGTCCCGGTCGAAGGAGGTCAGCCAGTTCAGCGCGGCCAGCAGACCGACCACGCCGGAGATGTGCCCGGTCCCGGCCTCCAGGAGGTGGGGGACGGGGGCGTAGGTGGTACGGGTGAAGTCGACGGACTCGATCATGTTGCCGCCGCCCTGCCACGGAGCCATGCCCCGCAGCACCTCCGGCTTGGCGTACAGGGCGCCGATCCCGGTTGGGGCGAACAGCTTGTGGCCGGAGAACACATAGAAGTCGGCATCGAGGTCCTGCACGTCGACGGGGAAGTGCGCGACCGCCTGCGCCCCGTCCACCAGCACCTTCGCGCCGTAGCGGTGCGCCAGCGCGGTCATCTCGCGCACCGGCGGCACGGTGCCGAGCACATTCGACGCATGGCTGAGTGCGACGAGCTGGGTGCGCATGGAGAGCAGATCGGCGTACGCGTCGAGGTCGATCCGTCCGTCCGGCCGCAGCGGTACGGGGACCACCCGGGCCCGGGTCTCCTTGGCGACCAGTTGCCAGGGCACGATGTTGGAGTGGTGCTCCAGCACCGGAACCAGGATGTCGTCGCCGGGGCCGAGGTTGGCCCGCCCCCAGCTCTGGGCGACGAGGTTGATCGCCTCGGTGGTGCCGCGTACGAAGACGATGTCGTCGGGCGAGGCCGCGCCGAGGAACCGGGCCACCGCCGCCCGGCCCTCCTCGAACGCCTCGGTGGCCTCCCGGGCCATCGTGTGCGCACCGCGGTGGATGTTGGAGTTGGCGGACCCGTAGAAGCCGGCCAGCGCCTCGATCACCTGGCGCGGCTTCTGTGTGGTGGCCCCGTTGTCCAGCCAGACCAGCGGGTGCCCGTTCACCAGCCGGTGCAGGATGGGGATGTCCCGGCGTGCCAACTCGGGCGAGAAGCCGGCCGGTTGGCCGGGCAGCGAGGACGCCGGGCCGACGAGGCTCTCGGCTCCGGCGGCTCCGCCGGTGAGTCCGGCGGGATCGGCGGTTCCGGCGGGTGCGCCGAGCCCGGCGGGGGCGGCGGTTCCGGCGGGGCCGGCCGTGCCGGTGGGTGCGGCGGCGGGGCCGGTGAGACCGGAGGACTGTGGGTACGGGGGCGGGGACTGGAGCTGCTGCACACCCGGCAGCGGCGGTACACCCTGCACCGGGGGCTGCTGCGGGGGCGGGTCCGGAACCGGGCCGCCCGGCCCCCTCGTCACCTCAGCTGTAGTCATGGTAGTTGGCGACCTCGACGTTCTGGAGCACGGCGAGCGCGTCCTCGACCAGCACCGCGGCGTTGAAGTACGCCGTCATCAGGTACGACGTGATGCCCTTCCGGTCGACGCCCATGTTCCGCATCGACAGGCCGGGTTCGACCTCGTCGTCGATCTTCGCGGGGCGCAGACCCACCACGCCCTGCTCCGCCTCGCCCACCCGCATCAGCAGGATCTCGGTGGTGCCGATGCCGGCACCACCGGAGAACCGCACCTTGTCGGAGGGCAGCAGCGGTACGCCGCGCCAGGTCAGCAGGGGACTGCCGAACCGGGTGTCGATGACCGGGGGCACACCCCGGCGGGTACATTCCCGGGCGAACGCGGCGATCGCCCGGGGGTGTGCGAGGAAGTAGCCCGGCTGCTTCCAGACCCGGGTGAGCAGCTCGTCCAGGTCGTCGGGGGTCGGCGAGCCGGTGCGCGCCTGCACCCGCTGCCCGGGCGCCACGTTGTGGAAGAGCCCGAATTCCGGGTGGTTGAGCAGCGAGGCTTCCTGCCGCTCGCGCAGGGCGTGGGCGGTGAGGTTGGACTGGGCCCGGATCTGGTCGATGGGCCCGTTGTAGAGGTCGGAGACCCTGGTGTGCACCCGCAGCACGGTCTGGGCGAGCGTCATGTGGTACTCGCGAGGGGTGTCCTCGTAGTCGACGAACGTCCCCGGGAGGTCGGGTTCACCGACGTGCCCGGAGCTGAGGTCGACCGGGACCTCGGCGCCCGGCAGGACCCCGTCCGCGGCGAGGTACGCGTCCACCGCTCCGCGCAGCGCCGTGTCCCGGTCGCACAGCCCGGCCAGCGCGCTGCGTTCCAGGCACAGCGCCACGCCGGGGGTGAGCGCCCGGACGCGGTACGGCATCTCCTCGGAGCGGGTCCAGGCGTCGAGGTCGAAGAACTGGCCGTCGCCGATGACTTCGAGCACGGCGTCCTCGCCGTAGCGGCCGTTGATCCGCTTCTCGGCGCGGCCCTGGGCGATCACCCAGAGCCGATCGTGGGCGTCGCCGTCCTGGGCCAGCAGCTGCCCGGCCTCGAACGTCACTTCCGTGAAGGCTCCGGCCAGTTCGGCCAGCAGGTCGTCGTCGGCCTCCCGGAGGTAGGGCAGTTCCCGAAGGTCGCCCGGGATGATGCGCGGTGAGCCGCCGTCCGTGTGGGTGCTGATGCGGTCGTCACCGAGGACGTAGGTGCGACGCCGGTTGACGCGGAACACACCGGCCTCCACGTCCACCCACGGCAGGGCGCGCAGCAGATAGCGCGGAGTGATGCCGCGCATCTGCGGGCTGGTCTTGGTCGTGGTCGCGAGCTGCCGTGCCGCGTCCGGGCCGAGGCTCATCCGTTCGTTCATGGGACCTCCCTGCAAACAGGCGTGCCGACCGGCCGGCGCACGGCCGATCGGCACGCGGGAACGCACCGATCGTCCGGTTGTCACCAGCTGCCCGCAACAGGCCGTTTGTCGGTGTCCGGCCTGAATTGTTCGGCGCACTGAATGGCCGGTCCCGCACGGGCGTGCGACTACGCGTCGTCATGTCGACATCACCACAAGGGGAATTAGCGGAAGCGGGAATTCCGAGGCGGCCGACGGTCGCACTCGACATCCCTGACCCTCGTGTACACGACTTGAATTCCCCTCATAACGCCACTTTGCGTTTCCTCAAGGATGGCTTATGGCGAGGAAATATGACGAGGCGTCAGTTCCGTTGCCGGCGCGATGAGTTCAGTGGGTCGCTGTGCCCGCCCCGTCCTCGGGGAAGAGGCGGTCCAGGTGGAGGCGTAGCACCGCGAGGGCCGAATCCGGGGTGCGCTGCCCGACCAGGACGCTGGTCCCGAGTCCGGCGGACATCGCCAGCAGGCCGACCGCCTCCCCGCGCGCGTCCATACCGGGTGCGGTGAGTCGCGCCTCCTGCGCCTGCTGGAGCAGGCGGGTCACGGCGTCCTCGGCGGCGTCGGGGGCGTCGATGAACGGCTGGGCGGCGAGCGCCTCGTCCGTCACGGCGAGTACCGCGTACGAGGTGTAGACGAGGTGGAAGGTCCGGCTCTCCTCATCGGTCGGCAGCGACTCCTTCAGGAGGGCCTCGATGGTGGCGCGCGGCCCGGGGCTGTCGCCGGCGGCCCGCAGTCGTTCCGCGACCCGGGCGCCGAGCCGGGCGGCCAACTGCTGGAGCCCGTACAGGAGCAGCTTCTCCTTGGTCTCGAAGTAGTACTGCACCAGCCTGAGGGAAACGCCCGCTTCCGCGGCCACCTCGCGCATTCCGACGGCGTGCAGTCCGCGTCGCCCGGCGACCCGGACGAGCGCCTCGGCGATCTGGGTGCGCCGTTCCTCGTGGTCCACGCGCTTCGGCATCGGTGGTGCTCCTTCGCCCTTCTCGCCGGCGTCCGCTCTCTCCTGCCGGGCCGTACGGGCCCGCCAAGACCCCTTGATGGTACAGCCGTACCACCATGATGGTACGGTCGTATCACGAAAACGGATCTCCCGGAGGTGCTTCGCCGTGCCCAAGTCCATGACCCGTGACCGCACCCCGGCCGACGTCGGCCGCTATGTGAACGACGCCCTGCGCGACCGCTACTTCGCCGCCTGCCGGGCGGTCTTCGACCTGGCCGGAGCCGCGTTCACGGAGACGGAGGTGGAAACCGGCTTCGGGACCACGCACGTCTACCGGTACGCCCCCGCGGACCCCGCCGCGGCGTCCCGCACGCCGGTGGTCCTGATGCACGGCGCCGGCGGCAACGCGGCCCAGTGGTACCCGAACGTCGCCGCGCTCAGCGCGGAGCGCCCCGTCTACGCGATCGACACCCTCGGCGACCCGGGGCGCAGCGTGCAGCGCGCCCCCATCCACCGGCCCGAAGACGCCGCCCGATGGCTGGACGAGACGCTCGCCGGCCTCGGCCTGGACCGCGTCCACCTCATCGGGTCCTCCTACGGAGGCTGGCTCACCCTCAACCAGGCGCACCGCGCACCCGGCAGGCTGGCCTCGGTCACCTTGCTCGACCCGGGCGGCCTGGAGAAGGTGGGAGCCCGGTTCTTCGCCTGGATCTTCCTCAGCGCCCTGGCGACCGCCGCGCCGAAGGCGATGCGGCGACGCCTGGCGGCCTGGCTGGAACAGCCGGTCCTGATCGTGCCGGAACTGCGCTCGATGGTGATGCTGGGCGTCCGTGCGTACCGCATCCGCCGTCCGGTCCCGGTCCCGCTGACCGACGACGAACTGCGGACCGTCCGCACCCCCATGTATCTGGTGCTCGGCGCCCGGAGCCTGCTGGTGCACCCGCGGCGACAGCTGGAGCGGGTGCCCCGCCTGGTGGCCGGCGCCCGCGCCGAGATCATCTCCAGCACGGGCCACGGGCCGCAGATCGACCACGCCGAGAAGGTCAACGAACGGATGCTGCGGTTCATGGACGCCGTTGACTGACGTGCGTCACTTCCCGCCGGGCGGGCCGGTCAGACGAGCCCCGTCTGCGACTTGCTGAAGAGCACGCCCTTCGAGTAGAAGAACACCGCGCTGCTGGTGCCGTCGGCGCCGTAGCAGGTCCAGGTGACGGGGTAGCCGTCCCCGGGTTCGGACTCGTCCTCCTGCTGGCACGTGCTGGCGTAGCGGAACAGGGTCTGCTGGCTGCTGCCGGCCTTGATCTGGTCGTATTCGGCGAGGGTCAGGGGGTCGTTGGCGGCCGCGCTGCTCTCGTAGGCGACCGCGGCCGCGAGCAGGCAGAGGCTGCAGATGCCGGCTATTGCGCTCTTCTTCACGGGTGGGCTGTCCTTTGCGGGTACGGACCGCGGGTGTGGTCCGCACACGTGGTGCACGACGGGCAGGAACGGCCGACAACCGGCCGGGACGGCAGTCTATTTGGTGTGGACCCGTCATGCGGCGGCAGCGCGGGCGGGTCCCGTGGCGTGACGGCGCCGGGCCTCTCGTGCCACCGAGGGGCCCTTCGGCGGGCCTACTCGGCGTCGTCGCGCGAGCCGCGCGGCGCCGCGCGGCGGGCGCGGTGATGCGCGACGTTGATGCGGTTGCCGCACAGGCCGGGCATGCAGTAGCGGCGGCGACCGGGCCGGGTGGTGTCGATGAACACGCCCTTGCAGGTGGGTGCGCCGCACGCGCGGAATCGCTGCTCGCCGAGGGTGTGTACGGCCCCGAGGATGCCGATGCCGCAGATCAACGAGAGGGCGTCGGCGACGGTTGCTCCGTCGCGGAGCGGGACGGCCCAGCGCGTGCGGTTCCCGTGTGCGGGATCGGGAATCAGGGTGGCCCCGCCGGCCGGCGAGGTGAGCGTGGCGGCGCCGGCGACGAGGTGGTCGCGGTCGGGGCGATCGATCAGGTCGCGCACAGTCCCCCGGAGTGCGTGGACCGCATGGAGGTCGGCTGTGCGTCCGCGGCGGGCCAGTGCGGACAGCGCGCCGGGCACGTCGTCGTTTCCGGACCGGCCGCCGTGCAGGTCGGTGAACGCGACGAGGGCGGCCAGGTCGGGCAGGTGGTCCTCGCCGCGCCAGACCTCGGCGCTGGTGTTGACCAGCTCGGTCGCGACCCCCGCCGCCCAGACGTAATCGGCCAATGCCACTTGCACCTGTTACGGCCCTCCCGCTAGTTTCGGCTAACGGCCACTTTAACCCTTACATGTGCCGCATCGGTGGGCGCTGTGCCGGTCAGCCGGGCGAGAAGTGGCGCATGCCGCCCCCCATCAACTGCCTCGTCCAGGAGACCGCTCCCATGTCAGAGTCAGAGATCGACGCCGTCGTGTTCGATGTGCTCGGCACGCTCGTCGACGAACCCGCCGGTGTCCGCGCCGGCATCCGTGCTCTCGACCCGTCGCTCGACGCCGCCGGGGTCGAGCGGCTGCTGTCCCTGTGGCAGCGGCACATCGACGGCGAGCAGCGGCGCATCCTCGACGGCGCCCGGCCTTACCTCGCCAGTGACGCCCTTGACCGGGAAGCCGCCCGGCTCGTCGCCGACGCCGCCGGGGTCGACGACCCGACCGCCGTGGCGGCGCTGGCCGTGTCGGGCCGAAGGCTCCCGCCGTGGCCCGACACCGCGGCAGGGCTCGCCCGGCTCGCCGCACGGTTCCCGCTGATCGGGCTCTCCAACGCGAGCCGGACGGCGCTGCTGGAACTCAACGCCCACGCCGGACTGCGCTGGCATCAGGCGCTGTCCGCCGAGGACGCCCGGAGCTACAAGCCGGACCCGGCGGTCTACCGGCTGGCCGTCACCGTCTCCGGGCGACCGCCGGAGCGCCTGCTGATGGTCGCCGCCCACGCCTGGGACCTGCGCGCGGCCCAGGGCCTCGGCCTGCGCGCCGCCTATGTGTCCCGCCCCGTCGGCGACCCGCCCGCTTCCTCGGACCGGTTCGACCTGTACGCCGACGACCTGGCGGACCTGGCCGACCAACTCGACCGGACCGACGGGCTGTCCGGCTGATCACGGGTCGCACGACCGGGTCACGCCCCGGTCGTGCGACGCGTCGGGCACTGCCTAGCCCTGCTGCTCCGTGCGGATCTGCTCCAGGGCGGCCGCGACGTGCGCCTCGACGGCGGCCTTGTCGATGCCGGCGTCGGTGAGCAGGCCCGCGCCGTTCTCGTGCTCCAGCAGGGCCAGCAGGATGTGCTCGGTCCCGATGTAGTTGTGTCCCAGGCGCAGGGCTTCGCGGAACGTGAGCTCCAGGGACTTCTTGGCGTCCGCGTCGAACGGGACGAGGGCGGGTGTCTCCTCCGCGGGCGCGGGCAGCAGCGCGGTCGCCGCCTCGCGGAGGGCGTCGAAGGTGACGTCCTGGGCGAGGATCGCCTTCGCCGCGAGGCCCTCGGGCTCGGACAGCAGGCCGAGCACGAGGTGCGCGGTCCCGATCTCGTCGTTCCTCGCCGTGTGGGCCTCCTTCTGCGCGGTGATCACGACGTTCCTCGCGCGCGGCGTGTACCGGCTGAAACCCTGGCTGGGATCGAGATCGGACTCGCCGGACGCCTTGGGTACGAACCGCTTCTGCGCGGCCTGGCGGGTGACGCCCATGCTCTTGCCGATGTCCGTCCAGCTGGCGCCGGAGCGGCGCGCCTGGTCGACGAAGTGACCGATCAGGTGGTCGGCGACGTCTCCCAGGTGGTCCGCGGCGAGCACTGCGTCGGTGAGCTGCTCAAGGGCGTCGGTGTGGACCTTCTTGATGGCCTCGATCAGGTCGTCGAGGCGGATGGGCACGGTGGTGCCGGTTGGCTTCGTCATGTGACAACCGTAGGTTGACAGTGAGAGGGTGTCAACCGCTGGTTGACACTGGATCCCTCCTGGGTCCTTCCCGGCCGGCGCCCGGCCGACATCCGGCCGGCGGTCAAGTCGTCGTGCCCGCTACCGCCGGGCCGGCTTCACGTCGCCGAGCAATAGGGAATGGCGCCGAAAGCTCAAATTTTCATCAAGTTGAATTTCTGTTGATAAGGTGCGGACGGGTAGTTGAATCGTCACCGCCTGCCACCTGATCCAGGTCTGCGGGTCCTGCGCAAGCCATGCCCCGCCAAATGTCCACAATGGCTAGCCCTTAATTAGGTAAGGAATTCCGCGGAATATAACTATTCAGTCAACGGCTCTGTGCAGGGCTCCGAATGCTCCCTACTCTGAGGCAACTTTTCGGCCAGTCCTGTTCTTGAAAGGCCAGCTATGGCAAGCGTTGACCAGATCGCGCCGCTGAAGGCACCCGCACCAGGCTCACTCCGCAGGGACGTAGGACTGATCGGACTGATGTGGGCCTCCGTTGGCTCCATCATCGGATCGGGCTGGCTCTACGGAGCCCAGAAGGCCGTGGTCGTGGCGGGGCCGGCCGCGATTATCTCCTGGAGCATCGGCGCCGTCGCGATCGTCCTCCTGGCCCTCGTGCACGCCGAACTCGGCGGCCTCTTCCCGGTGGCCGGCGGCACCGCGCGCTACCCGCACTACGCCTTCGGCGGCCTGGCCGGCATGTCCTTCGGCTGGTTCTCCTGGCTCCAGGCCGCGACCGTGGCCCCGATCGAGGTCGAGGCCATGATCGGCTACGCCGGCCACTGGTCCTGGGCCCAGGGACTCCAGAACACCAACGGCACCCTCACGACCAGCGGCTTCATCGTCGCCGTCGTCCTGATGGCGATCTTCGTCGCGGTGAACTTCCTCGGTGTGAAGATCCTGGCGCACACCAACAGTGCGGCCACCTGGTGGAAGATCGCCGTACCCCTCGGGGCGATCTTCGTCATCGCGGCCACCAACTTCCACCCGCACAACTTCACTTCCCACGGCTTCGCGCCGTTCGGCGCCAAGGGCGTCCTCAGCGCCATCAGCACCAGCGGCATCATCTTCGCGCTGCTCGGCTTCGAGCAGGCCATCCAGCTCGCGGGGGAGAGCCGCAACCCCAAGCGTGACCTGCCCCGCGCCACCATCGGCTCCGTCGTGATCGGCGCGGTCATCTACACCCTCCTGCAGGTCGTCTACATCGGCGCGCTGCCGCTGGCCTCCTTCGCACACGGCTGGGCCAAGCTCAACTACGCGGGCATCAGCGGCCCCTGGGCCGGCCTGGCCACCGTGATCGGCCTGGGCTGGCTGGGCTGGGTCCTGTACGCCGACGCGATCGTGTCCCCCGGCGGCACCGGCCTCATCTACACGACCTCGACCTCGCGCATCTCCTACGGCCTGAGCAAGAACGGCTACGCCCCCCGGCTCTTCGAGCGGACGGACGGCCGCGGCGTGCCGTGGTTCGGCCTGATCATCTCGTTCGTGACCGGCGTGATCTGCTTCCTGCCCTTCCCCAGCTGGCAGGAGCTGGTCTCCTTCATCACCTCGGCCAGCGTCCTGATGTACGCCGGTGCCCCGCTGGCGTTCGGCGTCTTCCGCGACCGCCTGCCGAACCACGAACGGCCCTACCGCCTCCCCGGCGGCAACATCATCTCGCCGCTGTCCTTCGTCGTCGCGAGCCTGATCATCTACTGGGCCGGCTGGGAGACCCTCCAGCGGCTCGGCTGGGCCATCGTGATCGGCTACGTGCTGCTCGGCAGCTACGCCTGGTACGCCACGAAGAAGCAGCTGCCCAACGCCCCCCGGCTGGACTGGAAGGCCGCCCAGTGGCTGCCGGTCTACCTGATCGGCATGGGCCTCATCGCCTGGCAGGGCGGCTTCGGCGGCCAGGGCCACATCCCGCTGTGGTGGGACATGGCCATCATCACGGTGTTCTCCGTGGGCATCTACTACTGGGCCCGCGCCAGCGCCGTCGGCACCGCGGAGATCGAGCAGAACATCGAGGAGGTCGCGGTCGTGGACGAGGGCGGTCACTGACCGGTCACCGCACGATCTGACGCACACCGAACAAGCCGACGGGTCCGGCCGGGAAATTCCGGCCGGACCCCTCGGCTTTTTTCGTTCCCGGGCGGACACGGAATTCCGGACCGTTGACTGCGGGCCGCTGTTCCGCATACGGGCCGGGTCCGCATTTCCGCATTGCCGGGCGGCGGGGGAGTGGCCGAGGAGCGCGATGTCCCCTTCTGCGCAACGCACTTGGAGGTAACCGCCCGGAGTTACGTCGGCCGGACATACCTCACCGGCTCCCGCCTCACGAGGCATCGCCCCCTTGTACCGGCGTCACTTGTAGGTGATGTCCCAGTGACTGCTTTCCCGGGCGTAAATGTTGCCCGCGGAGGATTGGTACATGGGTGCGCCGTCGCCGCGCCGGCCGATGTACCGGAAGGCGTGCTTGATGTAGTTCGTGATGCAGCCGGTCGGACTGATGTCGACCTTGTAGCCGTTCCAGTGGCTGTACCGGCCGGGCGCGTGACCGGTCTCGGTGCCGCCGGTGACGGTGACCGCGCAGTGGCTCGCCCGCTTGAAGGTGACGATCCCGTTGACCGTCCCGGAATTGATGCGGCTGAAGGAGGTACAGCGTCCGTTGTTGCGGTCCGAGCAGTGGCCGCTGGACGTCCAGCTGATACCGGCCGCCCGCAGCCTGCCGGCGGCTTGAGCGTGCGTCAGCTTGGTACCGCGGGCTCGGCGGCGACGAGCGGCGCGACCACCGCGAGGGCGGTCAGCGCGGCGGCCGCGAGGCCGCTCCGGGCGGGCAGACGTGGCGACATCCTCGGGTTCCCTTCGTCGGGACAGCAGTGACGGCGGTGCGGGTCGGCTCGGGCGGCTGCGCCTCGGCCCGACGGCACTACCGCCGGACCGGGTGGCCCCCGTGCCGCCGCCCTCACCGCACCGAGCATGTCGCCCCGGCCGCCGCCCGAAACCCGTCCGCCGCCCGGGAAGGGACCGGGTGGGACGTCGTAGGCCCTGAGCTGCTGGGACGACCGGAGCGGTGCGGCGTGCCGGGGACGTACGACACGCCACCGCCGCGAGGGCGCGCACCCGGACACGCCGCATGGGTGCGGCGACAGTCGTGTCGCCGCACCCATGAGTGGAGGCCGGGCCGCTGCCCGGGACCGGTTTCCGCGCTAGCGCATCAGGGCGCCGCCGCCGGTGTGCACGCCGCCGACGGGACGGTGGTGGTCATACCTGTGGTGGTGGTGCCGGCACCCGTAGAAGCGGTGGTGGCAGTGACGGTGGTGCCTGCACTCGCGGTGGCGCGACCACCCGTGGCCGTCACCGTCGCCTCTCCCGTAACCATCGCGGTCGTGGCCGGTCGACGAGGAGCTGACGTCGGCGGCACGGAGCTCGGCCACGGACGAGGCGGACGCCGTGGGGGCGGCGACCGCGAGAAGCGCGGTCATGGCCGCGGAGGCAAAGAGCGTACGGGCAGTGCGCACGGCAGATGTTCCTTTCAACTACTGCGAAGGCGACACAGCGTCGGCCTTCTGTATCGCAGAAGCGATATGCCTCACAGTCGGCCGTCGCGCCCTGAAGCACCACTCGGGAGCGCCGCTCGGGAACGCGGAAATGCGCTCTCCGGGTGGTCTCGGCGCGAAATTGACTCTGTGGGACGAACGGAGCGCTGCGCCCGGGTTTCGGCCGCAATCGGAACGCCACTTTTTTGACGCATCCCGCGCCGCGCGGTCCTGCGTCACCACGACCGCGGCGCGCCCACGGCACGGCGCAGGACACCTCACCCTTCGCCCGTCGGGCCTTTTCTGACGCCGGGAAACCCTGTCCGGGGCAGTGGGGGAGCGACTGCCGGGCCCGGCCTCGGCGTCCCCTGCCGCGGGCCGCCCGCCGGCCTCCGCCACCGTGTCGTCCCCGCCTCCGGCGACGCGCGCACCTGCCCTCGCCGTCGCTCCACCCGCGTCCGGAAAACGGCCCCTATTGCGCAATGCAATTGCCCCACGCTATCGCCCGGCGGCGTGAGTTACTTCACAGTAGGCATTGGCGGATGGCGACTTTGAAGGGCCGGCGGGGTGGCCGTCCGGCTCGAAGTGGCCCATCGGCAGGCGTAAATACGCACGTTGGCGAGTGGGAACGCAAGGAAGGGGTAGGAGGGCGGCCCGGGTTACGCGGTTCATTGCTTCCGCAGGCGGACCGGGACGGTATTGGCAGGAAGCTGTCCGATGTTTCTGTTCTCCTTCCCGGGCATCTGGTTACACTCACCCCCCATGCGAACCGCTACCCCCCACAGCATTCGCCCCGGTAAGACGCGCAACAGTCCCGTATTTGTCGACACTTCAGGCAGGCGTCGACGCTTCCTGGGACGCGCGGCGTTGACCGTAGGGTGCATGTGCACCGGATATCTCGTCCTCCTCGTCGTCGTGTTCGGCGGCCTCCTGCAACCGGCCCCCCAACCGGCACCGGGACAGGCCGACCCGCTCCCGGACCCCGCCGGGCACCACGCACCCACCGGACCGGGCGACCCCCACCGCCCCGTGCCCTCCGAGGAGCCGTCCGGCGCCGCCGGCTCGGCCGTGCCCGCAGGCCGGCACTCCTCCCGGGCCCCCGTCCCCGCCGGCACCGACCCCGGCCACAGCGCACCCGCCCACAGAGCCCCTGCCGACGCCGGCCCCGCCGACGCCCCCGCCCCGTGAGACCCGCTGACGGACCGATGAGCTCCGCCCTCCGGGCGTAGGAGCTCCGCGGTACCGCCCGCGGCGTTGTCCGCCCGCGCTCGACGCCATGCCGTACGGGCGCGGGCGGGCAACGCCCCGCACGTGGCACGACTCCTCGACAGAAAGGGCTCACCGTGGCGTTGTCGGAACAGGGGCGGCACGCACTGCGTCACCCCCCACGCTGGCACTGGTTACTGCTGCTCTTGATCCTCCCCATAGTCGCCGTCTCCCTCCTCTTCGAGGGCTGGACCACCCACGAGGTGGACGGCGCCCGCACGCGCCGGGCCTGCACCAGCCCCATACCCCGGTCGGCGGACAACGGGGCCCCGGTCCTCCGCGTCACCGGTGCCGGCGCCGAAACCGTGCAGATGCCGCTCCGGACCGCCGCGCTGACCTTCGACGGCGGACCCGACCCGGTATGGACCCCGCGCATCCTCGACCTGCTGCGCGCGCGCCACGCACACGCCACCTTCTTCCTCTACGGAACCCAGGCGGCGCGTCACCCGGACCTGGTCCGCCGGATCCACGACGAGGGCCACGAGATCGGCTCGTACACCTACACCGGAGGGGACCTGGGCAGCGCCTCAGCGGTCCGCTCCCAGCTGGAACTCTCCCTCACCCAGACCGCCCTGGCCGGCGCGGCATCCGTCAACACCCGGCTGCTGCGCCTGCCGCACACCACCACCGCCGACACGATGTGCGGGGGCGAATGGTCGGCCGCACGACGCGCCTCCGACGACGGCTACCTCCTCGTCGCCGCCACCGCCCGCTCCCGCAAGCCCCCGCTGGGCGTCGTACGGCAGTACAGCCACAGCGCCCTGGGCTACCAGGAGGCGACGAAGCTGCTCGACGATCCCGAGGTGGGCCGCTTCACCACCGTCACCAGCGGCCTCGGCCGCCCCTCGCTCACCGCGCCGGCGTCCCTGCTCCAGCGCCTCCAGGGAAACGCCCTGATCTGGACGCAGTCCCTCGGGCACCGCTTCGCGCGCTCGATGACCTGGGCGCTGGGCATCGCGGGCGGGCTGGGCATCCTCCGGCTCGTACTCCTCGCCTGCCTCGCCCGCGTGCATGTGCGACGCCAGCGCAGGCACCGGTCCGGGGCGCCCTGGCTCCGCGAGGTGAACGATCCGGTGACGGTGCTGGTCCCCGCGCACAACGAAGAGGCGGGGGTCGAGGCCACCTTGCGCTCACTGCTCGCCTCCACCCACCGCGACCTGCAGATCATCGTCATCGACGACGGCTCGACGGACCGCACCGCGGAGATCGCCCGCGGGGTCGGCGACCCGCGGGTGACCGTGGTGCAACAGCCCAACTCCGGCAAGCCCGGGGCCCTCGGCACGGGCTTGAGCTACGCGCGTTGCGACATCATCGTCATGATCGACGCCGACACGGTCTTCGAACCGGACGCCCTCCACCGGCTCATCCAGCCCCTCGCCGACCCGACGATCGGCGCGGTCAGCGGAAACACCAAGGTGGGCAACCGCAGCCGCCTGCTGGGCAGATGGCAGCACCTGGAGTACGTCCTCGGCTTCAACCTGGACCGTCGCATGTTCGAGGTGCTCGAATGCATGCCGACGGTGCCCGGAGCCATCGGCGCGTTCCGCCGGGACGCGCTGACGGCCATCGGCGGCATCAGCGACGACACCCTCGCCGAGGACACCGACCTCACCATGGCGCTGTGGCGGGTGGGCCGGCGCGTCGTCTACGAGGAGCGGGCCGTCGCCTGGACCGAAGTGCCCAGCACCTTCAGCCAGTTGTGGCGGCAGCGCTACCGCTGGTGCTACGGCACGCTCCAGTCGATGTGGAAGCACCGCCACGCCGTGTTCGAAGTCGGACCGGCCGGCCGCTTCGGCCGCCGCGGGCTGACCTACCTCGCCCTGTTCCAGATCGTCCTGCCGCTGTTCGCGCCGGTCGTCGACGTCTTCGCCCTGTACGGCGTGTGCTTCGGCGACACCGGGCAGGCCGTCGGGGTCTGGCTGGCCTTCCTCGCCGTCCAGCTGGTCACCGCGGCGTACGCGCTGCGGCTGGACCACGAGAGGCTGCGCGACCTGTGGGCCCTGCCCCTCCAGCTGTTCGTATACCGGCAGCTGCTGTACCTCGTGGTCATCCAGTCCGTGGTCACCGCCCTGCTCGGCACCCGACTGAAATGGCACCGCATGCACCGCTCCGGCACCGCCAACCAGCACCTGCTCCGGGAACCCGCCCCGCAGCCGAGCGGCCTGGCGTCCAAGTGACCGGGCCGACCGAACGGACCGAGGAGAGTGAAGCAATGAGTGACCCGCTCGGCCCGCGGACCGGTGCGCCGGGACCGGTACTGATGGCCGGCCACGAGGTGACCGAACGCGCAGCGGGTGAGGTTTCCGCCGACCGGGCCCCGGGCTCCCGGGGCCACCGTTCCCGGCGGAAACGGCCGCTGCGGCGGATCGCCGTCACGCTGCTCGTCCTGCTCCTGGCCGTCCCCGCCGGTGCCTTCGCCTGGGCCGACGGCAAGCTCAACAGCACGGTCGACCTCGGTGGCACGCCGGAGGAGCGCCACCGGACCGGCAAGGGCACCAACTACCTCCTCGTCGGCTCCGACAGCCGGGCCGGGCTGACCGACCGGGAGAAGCACGACCTGCACACCGGATCGGCCGGCGGCCGCCGTACGGACTCGATGATCCTGCTGCACACCGGCGCGGGCGGTACCACGATGGTGAGTCTGCCGCGGGACTCGTGGCTGACCGTCCCGGCGTACACCAGCCCCATGACCGGGAAGCGCCACGCCCCGGCGAAGAACAAACTCAACGCCGCGTTCGCGCTCGGCGGTCCGAAGATGCTGGTGAACACCATCGAGCACAACACCGGCCTGACCATCGACCACTACGTGGAGGTCGGCTTCGCCGGCTTCGTCAATCTCGTCGACGCGGTCGGCGGCGTCCCGATCTGCCTCGAACGGGCCCTGAAGGACGAGAAGTCGGGGGCCGACCTCAAGAAGGGCTGTCAGACCCTCGACGGCACCGCGGCGCTCGCCTTCGTCCGCCAGCGCCACCAGGAGAAGGCGGGCGACCTGGGGCGCACCCGCAACCAGCAGAAGTTCCTCTCCGCCCTCGCCCACCGGGCGGCGACACCGGGCACGCTGCTCGACCCGATCGCGCTGTACTCCGTGCTCAACGCCGGACTGGACACGCTCGTGGTCGACCGGGACACCGGTCTGCTGGATCTCAGCTCGCTGTTCGAGGCGGTCCGCGGGGTCACCGCCGGGCACGGCAAGCAGCTCAACGTCCCGGTGGCCGCCATCGGCATCCCCACCTCCAAGGGCAGCGCGGTGCTCTGGGACCGGGGGCGGGCCGGGCGCCTGTTCAGCGCGCTCCACGACGACCGCCCGGTGCCCGTACAGGACGGCCCGCGCCGGTGACGGCGGGACGGCACCTGCGGGGCGGGCCGGTGCCGGTGCCGGTGAGGACGCTCGGTGCGGGTGGCGGACGCGTCGGGGGTCAGTCGGCGTCCACGGCCAGCGACGGCAGGCGCAGATGCGCGAGGTCGTCGGGGGCCCGGGTGGTGTGCGGCCACAACGGCGTGACGACGGTGTCGGCCGCGGCGGGGGCGTCGGTCAGCCGCATCCGCTCCCGCAGCCTGCCGTAGAAGTCGGTCGGCGTGAGTCGTGCGACGCGCAGCCGCTGGGGCGCCGCGTAGACGCCGATCCAGTCACCCGGGTCCAGCACGCCGCGCAGCTGGCCGTCCACGCTCACCGCGGCGCGGCCGGAGTGCTCCAGGACGCGCAGGGCGACCGGCTCGTCCGGGGCGACCACCACCGAGCGGTTGAAGGTCATGTGCGGGGCGACGGGCGTGAAGACGAGAGCGTCGGCCGCGGGCGAGACCACCGGGCCGCCCGCCGCGAAGCTGTAGGCGGTGGACCCGGTGGGCGTCGCGACCAGCACGGCGTCGGCGGAGTACGAGGCGAGCAGCCGGCCGCCGAGATACACCCCGAGGGATACCTGCCGGTCGCGGGCCAGCTTCTCCACGGTGATGTCGTTGAGCGCCGTCACGTTCAGCGCCACCCCCCAGTCCTGGGCGACGGCGCACTCGGGGCGCACCAGCGGAGGGGGGAGCGCCGGCCCCCGGCCGTAGCGCAGCAGGGCCTCCATCCCCTCGGGGAGTTCCAGCGGCCGGGACGCCCGCATCGTCAGCATCATGCGGCTCTCCACCCCCACCTGCCCGCGGTGGACGGCGTCCAGCGCCGTTCCGACGTCGCCGGCCGGGACCTCGGTCAGGAAGCCGAGGGTGCCCAGGTCCACCCCCAGGACCAGCGCGTCGTTCTGCGCGGCCAGCCGCGCCCCGCGGAGGAAGGTGCCGTCACCGCCGAGCGTGACGATCAGGTCGGGGTCGCCGGCGGCCTCGACCTCCTCCCGCGCGTCCCGCCGCTGCTCCTCCTGGCTCCACACGTCGATGGCGCAGCAGCCGACGCCCTGATGTCTGCACCACCTCCGTACGACCTCGGCAGCCGTCACGGCGGCGGCCCGGCCCTCGTGGACGACCAGGCCCACCCGTTGCACGCTCACCCAGCGTCCTCTCCCTCGGGCGGACCGTTCACGGCGGTCCGACGGGGTACGAACCGGACCGGATCGGAGGGGATCGGGCCGGTGAATGCGCCCAGTATGGCGGTATTCGACCGCATTTCGGCGCACCGTCGGGCGGATGCGTTCCGCCCGGGGCCGCCGGTCCCGGTACCGGGGGGCGCGCATCCAACTGTCGCCGGTTCCCCGAGGAGACCAGCCCGCTGGTGACCTCGCGTGACCATCGCGGGGATGGCGAGGCAGTGTCGGCAGTGGTGCGTACGCGGGCCTCCCGTTCGCCGGTCAGGGTCGGATGTTCTCCAGGTCCTCCAGGAGACCGGGGTGTTTCGGCTCCCAGCCGAGGGTCTGCCGGGTACGGTCGCTGGACGAGGGCTGGTCGGTCGCGAAGATCGAGGCGAGAGGGCCGTACGTCTGCGACGGCACCGACTCGACCGGCAGGCCCAGCCGTCGGCCGATGACCGCGGCGATGTCCCGCACCTGGTCTCCCTCGTCGGCCACGGCGTGCCAGACGCTGCCGGCTTCTGCCTGTTCCAGGGCGAGTCGGAGGAGGACTGCCGCGTCGAGCGCGTGGACGGCCGGCCAGCGCTGGGTGCCGTCGCCCGGGTAGCCGGACACCCCGGTCCGGCGTGCGAGGTCGGTCAGCAGGCCGGCGAACCCGCCCTCGCCCTGGTTGTGGACCGTGCGCGGCAGGCGTACGGCCGTGCTCCGGACCCCGCGCGCGGCAAGGTCCAGGACCGCCGTGACCGTGCGGCCGCGACCGCCGACCGGTCCGTCGGTCGGCACCGGGTCGGCCTCGGTGGAGGCGCGGCCCGGGGCCTGGGGCGTACCCGAGACGGTCACGAAGGGGCGGTTGCTGCCGACGAGTTCCTCGCCGAGGGCCGCGAGGGCGGCGCTCTCCTCGGCGATGTTCCTCGCGAGGGCCTCGGGGCTGCTGAAGTCATTGCCGAACGCCAGGTGGACGACCCCGTCGGCCTGAGTGGCGCCGGCTCGGAGGACGTCCAGATCGGCGAGGGCGCCGCGGAGCGGCTCGGCGCCGGCCGCCTCGGCGGCGCGTGCGGACGCGTCGGAACGGGCGAGTGCGAGGACGGTGTGGCCGTTGCCGAGCAGTTCGGCGACGACGGTGGACCCGATCAGACCGGTGGCACCGGTGACGAAGACACGCATGGAAATCCTCCCCCAAGTGATGGGACTCTTGTCCCGTCGCACGCTACCAGGTGACGGGACAAGAGTCCCCTCACATATGCTGGCCCCATGGGTAGGTGGGAACCAGGCGCACGCGAACGCCTCGTCGTGGCCGCATGCGACCTGTTCACCGAGCAGGGATACGACGCCACGACGGTCACGCAGATCGCCGAGCGTGCCGGGGTCACCAAGAGCACCTTCTTCCGGCACTTCCCCGACAAGCGCGAGCTGCTGGTGGCCGGTCAGGAGACGCTGAGCCGGCTGCTGGCCGAGGGGATCGCCGAGGCTCCCGGCCACGCCACCCCGCTACAGGCGGTCGCCGCCGGTCTTGAGCGCGCGTCGAGCGCGATGGGCGCCATGAACCGCGAGCTCGCCCCGCGCGTGAAGGCGGCCGTCGCAGCCAGCGCCGAGCTGCAGGAGCGTGACGCCCTCAAGACCGTCAGCCTCGCCGCCGCGATGACGACCGCCCTGGTCGCCCGCGGCCTGCCCGACCCCACCGCGGCCCTCGCCAGCGAGCTGGGCGTCCTCGCCTTCAAGCGCGGGTTCGCCGCATGGTCCGAGGGCGACCGCGACGGCACAGACGAACTCGCCGCATACGTCCTGGCGGCCCTGGACGAGCTGCGTACGGCGAGCGCATCGCTGGGCTGATCGAACAAATCCCCCCGCTCCTCGGCTGGTTGCACGATCTGACACAGATGTATCGGCTCCCGAGAGGTCGCTTCAGCCGTGCCGTCACTCCAGGATTCCGGCGCGCTTGACGAGGTTCCGGTTGCGGACGCTCATGGCGCCCATGGATTCCACGGCGTCGGTGAATTCGTTGAGGGCGGTGGCGAGAAGGTGGCCACTGCCGGGAAGGTGGCTCCTGGCACGGTCCAGGGCGCGGTCGCAGTGTGCGGCGCCGCGGACCGCGTAGGTCTGGGCGCGGCGCCAGAAGCTCTGGGACCGGGGGTCGGGAACGGGAAAGTACCGGGCGGCGTCGTGGGCGAAGCGGCGGAACTGCGCGCATTGGGCGCGGGTGCGGGACTCGTCGATGGCGTGCGGGTTCCGGACGAGCGCGCCGAGCCCGCGGTTGACGGCCAGGAAGCGGCGTTCCAGGCGGAGCCCGCCGTACACCTCCCAGGAGTACACCTGCAGGGCGCGGGTCCTGGGGGACGGGGCGACGGCGGTCCGGTCCTGTCCGGGTGCGGAGTCGCGCACCGTTGAGCGGCTCACGGCGGGGTTGAACAGGTCGGTCACGGTGACGGCCAGCGCCGCGGCGCACAGCACGCCCACGCACAGGCGGCGAGCCAGCAGGTGGTCCCGAACGGGCTGCCACCGCCCCGGAACCGAGGCCAGGGCCGTACGGGGCCGGCGGGCGGTGAGCCCCCGGTGCAGGACGCTCACCACGGCGGCCGCGCAAGCGGCGACGAGCGCGGCGACGACGGGGATGGGGCCCATGATGAGGTGGAAGCCGCGGAGTACGGAGGCGCGGGGGTGGAGTGAACAGGTTGACTGCAGGGTGTTGAGCGGCGTGACGCAGCCGTCCAGGGAGGCGAGCACGAACGCGCCGGCGAAACCTGCCAGCACCGTGGTCTGGGCGGCGATGAGGGCGCACAGCAGCCGGTAGCGGTCGGTCAGGGCCGCTGCGGCGGCTGCGGCGGCGGTCGCCGCAGCGAGCAGGAGCATCAGCACCCAGGCCAAATAGATCCACAGGTGCAGGAGGCCGCGTCCGGCGGGCGACGGCTGCCAGGTGTGCATGTACGCCATCACCACCGCGACGGCGACGGTGGCCAGCGCCGCGCCCAGCAGGCCGGGCAGCAGTACCCGGCGCAGTGGCGGAAGCAGCGATGCCTGAGGAGGCGCGGTGCCACGGTCCGCGGCGGGGCGCAGTGCCCAGGCCGCCAGTGGCAGCAGCCACAGAGCCGCGACCGCGGTCAGGGAAAGCGCCCAGTGGTTCAGGTCCGTCATCTCGATCCACACGGCGGACATCCCGTCCACGATGCCGTGCTGCTCCGCGACCTGCCCGGGCGGCAGACCATGGACCAGCAGGGCACGCATCTCCGCGACCGAGGGCCACCCCTCGCGCGCGTAGGTCACGCCGAACCCCTGCCACCAGGCGAACCACGACGTCAGCACCACCGCACCGGCCACCGACCCCAGCAACAGCAGCGGCCGGACACGCCCTGGCCGCGCCCCGGTCCACAGCCGGGCGCACTGGGCGGTCCACCAGCTGAAGGCGACACCGGCGGCGAACGGGAACAGCAGCATCACGGGGTTGCCGGACAGCCAGGTGTTGATGCCGGACTGGTAGGCCACCAGTTCCCCGGTGGTCATCCCGGCGCCCAGCCACAACCCGGCGCGTACACCGGAAGGTTCGCGCCGCGCGGTGAGCACGGCGTGCGCGACCGCCCGCCACAGGGCGACCCCGGCCACCCCGGCCACCAGCGCGGCCGTCACCGCCCAAGACGCCTCGTCCAGCAACGGGATACGGCGCGACCCGTTGTAGACCCACACCTGGGCGTTTATCACCGGGGCGGCCACGCCGGTGAGGAACATCGGCAGCGCCCGTACGCCGAACAGCTCCGCGGGATCGTCCAGCGCCTCCCGGCGCAGGTCCCACCGCGGATGGGTGCGCAACAGCTCCGCGAAGGACGCCCGTAGCCGCCGCACCCCGCGGCGTGGCACAGCAACCGCGCCGGGGCCGGCCGCGTGGACCGCCCAGTGGTGCGGGGCCGCACCCCAGCGCACCGCGGTCAGGTCGGCGTGGACCTCCCGGCTGCGCAGCACATCCGCCCGCGCGAGGTGGACCAGCAGCACCAGCACGGCCGCAAGGCCGAGCAGCCGGACCAGGAGCGGCCAGAAGCTGTCGATCCCCGCCATCGTCTCGGGCGACAGCGGCGCACGCACCTTCAGGTCGAACAGCGCCATCCACACCGCCAGAGTGAGCATCAGCGCCACATACGGCAGCAGCACCAGGCCGAGGAATGCCCGCCACAGCGCCACGGTGAGGTAGGTGAGGGTGACATCGCCATTGCGGATATGCGCGAACTCGTGCAGCAGCACCGCGCGGAAGCCCTCCGGATCGGTACGCGCGCGCACCAGCAGACCGCCGTGCAGACACACCACCGGCTGCCTGTTGCTGCCGAACACCACCGCACCGGCCGAGGCCGCCGCCGGGTCGACGACCACTCGCGGCACCCGTTCCAGTCCCGCCGCCGTGGCCAGTTCCCTCAACGCACCCCGTACCGCGCCGTCGCCGTCCACCGCCTCCAATGGGACGACCCGCCCACGCCGCGCCCTCCAGGCCGGGATCGCCCACACCAGGACCGCGGCCACGACCACCATGAGAACCGGCCACGCCTCGGACACCCACCAGGGCGAGGTGCCCCGCGGCTCGTAGCGGGCCAGGCACTCCCGGTAGGCGCTGGTGTCCGCCTGCGGGATCGCCCCGCCGATACGGGACGGGTCTCCCCCCGCGGCGAATGTGCAGCCGTCCGCGCTGCCCGTGCGCGAGGTCGAAGACCCCGCCCTGAGCCCGGAACCCAGGGTCATCATCATCATCGAGGCGCTGCTCACCATGATCAGCACCACCAGCAGGATGAAGCGCAGCGTGGTGCCCGAGGGCATCGACCGCTCGTCCACGCGCGGCGGGGTGCGGTGTCCGGTGGCCGCCACGATCACGGCCTCTCCCGGCCCGCCACCCGCACCGCCGCCGTTCGCATCTCCGCCCGACTCGCCCCGCGGCGCAGGCGGCACCGCTTCCGCGGTGCCCGGCACCAGCCTGGCCACCACCGCGTCGGCGACCGTCTCGGCACGCTCCCGCTCCAGGCCACGCCGGGCCGCCACCTCCAACACCCGCTGCCGCACCTCGACGAGCTGCTCGGGGGTGAGCGGGGGCAACGTCGCCGGTTCCGGCTGTCTGCGCAAGACCCTGCGCAGCAAGCCCCTCGCCCCCCGGAGCGCACCGTTCGCCGCCCGCTCGCCCAGCTGCCGTACGGTCTCGTCCAGCGCCAGCCACACCACCCCCGTCACCAACGCGGCGGCCTCGCCCGCCCCAAAACCCAATGGCTCCCGCCGCTGCCCGCCCCGGTGCCCCAGCCTTCGCACGACCGTGGCATCACCGAACCGCGCCAGCCCCTCCACCACCGGCAGTTCTTCCCGCGCGACCCGGGCCGTCACATCGTGTACGACCTCCCGCACGGTCCCTGCGGTCGTACGCCCCTCGTACGGGACTGCTTCAGGCCCCACACGTCCCCCTACGCCCACGACCCGCCGAACTCCGCCAAGCCCACGCTAGCCCGAACGAGCCCGTCAGCATCAGACCCCCGAGCAGCCGGCCCACCGCCTCGTTGAACAGCGCGACCGCTCCCTCCAAGTGCGCCCACGCCCGACATGGAGGAACATGCGAAACTTCCGCGGCACGGCCAGGTGCTCGACCACGGGACACGGCACCGCGAGGGGGCGCCTCGACCTGATCACCGGTCAAGAACCCCACCGGCAGGGGGTGGACCGTAGCAAGGCCCCGCCCCATGATCGACGATCTTTCACCGAACCCCTGCCCTGCGGACGGTCACCGTGCCGGCCCCGACCGTGATCAATGCTCGGCCTGGCGGATCCATTCGAGCAGGAGGCGTCCGAGCTGGTGGCGGACGAGGTCGGCGAAGGTCCGGGCGAGGTCGCAGGCGTGTGGGATGTCGGGGCAGGCGAGGCGGACTTCGAGCAGTCGTTCCTCCTGGCTTTCGGTCAATGTCTCGCGTGGGCGCACGATCCATGAGGTGATCTTGCGAGGACTCGGGACGCCGTTGGGGCGGCGGTCGCGGGCGGAGACCGGCAACTGGTCGAGGTCGGTGTCGCGGAAGCGGCGTCTACAGGTCGATGGTGTATCGGCCACGGCACGGCCGGTACCCCATCGGCAAGGTCACCAGTGGGTGATGCCCATCGCCTCCGCCGCGCGGCGGATGGCGTCCCAGTGCCACATCGCCATGCCCGCCCGCTTGACCGGAGCACTGGCGTCCAGTGCCCGGAACTCGTCCCGCGATTCGGCCAGGAGGTCGGTGCCGTAATGGACCGCTACGGAACTGGTGCCGTGGATGGGATGAGACTTGGCCGCCCAATAGCTGCCGGCGTGAGCCAGGATGCTCCGGGCTCGGTTGTACGCGCCGGCGTTGATCTGCTTCGGGTTTGCCGACGCACGGGTGTCAAGCTGATAACGCACCTTCGCCGGTCGGTCGGGCTTGGCGTTGGCGGCGACGGCTGGGGAGACGGCTACTGCGAGGGCTGTGGCCGCTACTGCGGCGGCCAGTCCGGTGCGGAGAGCATGCTTCATGGCTGTAAGTCCTAACGCCGGTGGATTATGGCGATCCGAGTTCGCAATGAAGGAGCACTGGCTCACCCGTTCGCGATCATGAGGACGCCGGGCTTCGTCGGAGCGGTTCTATCCGGGGGCGAATTCCGGCCACTCCCGTACACCAGGCTCCGAGGAAGCACCGGCTCGAACGCCTCGCCACGAACATCGCCCGTCCCTGCCGCTGGGGACCATGATGACTGGGTGACCCTCCACCCTTGAGTCCGCTTCCCCCGAGGGACCGACCGCGGCGACCGCCCGGCCCGGGCCGACTGCCTTACGGGCACGGGGAGAAGGCGAACCGAGCGTGGCAACTCCACTGAGTGCGGACGGGTTTCTGTCCGCACCGAAACACGCGGGCCTTGGCGTGGTCGACGTCGGGAACTGAAACTCCTCACCCTGTGCTGAGGATGTCCCCGGAGTTGCTCGCCTTGATTCCTCAGGTGTGCAAGTGCTGATCTGCGGGTGGATGCAGAACTTGAGGGCTGGCTCTTGGTCGGGTGGCTGGATGGGTACGAGGGCTGGGACGGGGCGGTGTGGGGTGGGTGGGTTCTCTCCTGGGCGGTAACAGGTGGTGTGGGGGCGGGCTCAGGGTTCGATGGCGAGGTGTTCGATGAGGTCGTCGCGCAGGGTGAACCGATAGCGGAGATCGATGGCGCCGCCGGGGAAGTTGCCTTCGAGGTGGTGTGTGGCGATGTAGTGGGCCGTGTCGGTCTCCTGAGCGTTCGTGAGGCGGATGGTGTAGGTGAACTCGGTGGCGGATCGGTCCAGCCACTGCTCAATCGCGGCGCTGCCCTGGTAGGTGTTGCCGTCGTCGATCACTGTGGCGTCGTCGGTGAACGTCGTGACCGCGGTGGCGGTGTCGTGGGCGCGGTGCGCCGTGAGGTAGCGGGTGATCACCTCGGGCAGGTCGTCCGGGGTGATGGTCCGGGGTTGGTTGTCGTGCATGACGCTCCTGGTGGTGGCGGGTTCAGACGGTGGGGGTGGTGCCGCCGTCGATGACGTGTTCGGCGCCGACGATGGCCGAGGCGCGGTCGGAAACGAGGAAGGCGACGAGCTCGGCAACTTCCTCGGGCTGGTTGGGACGGCCGAGCGGGATGCCTCCCAGGGAGTCCATGAGGCGGCCCAGCGCCGCTTCCTGGGCGATTCCGGCGTCGTGGGCGATCCGGGCGACGAGGTTGTCGGCGGCCGAGGTCTGGACGAAGCCGGGTGAGACGGTGTTGACGCGGACGCCGTGGGGGGCGACCTCGTTGGCCAGTCCTTTGCTGTAGGTCGTCAGGGCCGCTTTGGCGGCGGCGTAGGCCAGGGTGCCGTTCCACAGCGGCATGCGGCGCTGGATCGAGGTGACGTGCACGATCGCGCCCTTGCCGTTGGCGAGCATGTGCGGTAGGAGTGCGCGGTCCAGGCGGACGGCGGCCAGCAGGTTCGTGTTCAGCTCCTTTGCCCAGTCGTCCTCGCCGAGCGCGGCGAATCCTCCTGCCGGGGCCTCGGAGCCGCCGAGGGTGTTGACCAGGATGTCGACTCCTCCCACGCGGGCGTCCACCTCGGAGGCGACGTGGGCGGCGCCTCCGACGGTGGACAGGTCGGCGGCGATGAAGGTCTTCTCCTCGACGTCGTCGGGGCGGCTGCGAGCGGTGACCAGCACGGTCGCACCGGCCTGGGTCAGGCGTCGGGCGATGGCGGCTCCGGTGCCCTTGGTGCCGCCGGTGACCAGAGCGCGTCGGCCTTCGAGGGATTCGCTGATGGATGTGGTCACGTTGTGCTCCGTTCCCGGGCGCGGGTATACGAGGCGCCGCTCCTCTCTCGACTGCTAAAATAGAAGCTGATAACTTCGATTTTAGCAGTAACTGGGAGGATGGTCGCCGTGGCAAGCCGGATCAGGCTGGAGGATCGAGAGTGCCCGCTGTCCACGACGGTGGAACACGTCGGCGAGTGGTGGACTCTGCTGATCCTCCACGACGCCTTCGACGGCTACACCCGCTTCGACCAGTTCCAGGAGAGCCTGGGCATCTCCTCCAGCATGCTCACCACCCGGCTGAAGACCCTGGTCGCGGACGGTCTGCTGGAGCGCCGGCCCTACCGGACCAGCCCCGTCCGGCACGAGTACGTCCTGACGGAACTCGGGCGCTCCCTGCGCCCGGTGATCGTCGCCCTGGCCGCGTGGGGCAACTCCCGCCTCACGCCGACGGAGCGCAGCATGATCCTTGTCGACGCGCACAGCGGCGAGGAAGTCGAGCCCGTGGTCGTCGACGCCAAAACCGGCTGCCGACTCGACGACAGCGCCGCCTACGTCTTCACCGCGGGCCCCGCAGCCAGCGACGCGATGCGCAGCCGCTACGCGGCACGGCCGGCCATGCCCGCGGAAGAGGCGAAAGTAGGCCCGGAAGATTCTCGTACAGCCTTGAGCAGGGCCGCGAGCACGGGCTGCGCCTGACCAGCCTCGCGGCACCGGCTTGTCGCCGGCGTGATACCTGCCAACCCTCCCCAGCCGTTGAGAACTGGATCAAGTGAGGCGAGGAGCAACACCGGTCGTTTCCGAGAATCCCCCTCAGGGGTCGGTCTCGGCAGCCCAACTCGTCCATGGGGTGGCGGCCGTGCAGTGTCTGGCACGGGCCAGCAGGTCTTCGCGGGTCACCTCCCGCAGATGGTCGTAGCGGTTCGACCACGCCAGCAGTGCTGGGCGGGCCCGGTTGAGGTAGAGCCGGGCCGTGGCCTGCTGCCGGGGCAGGCTGCGGGGGCCGCCGTCGCGCGGAACTCGGGTCCAGTGTTCGGCTTCCGCAGCGATGCCGGGGGCAATGCCTTCCAGGCGCTCAGCGAGCCACGTGCCGGGCTCAGCCCTGGTGGTAGACGGTCACCGGCCAGTCGGCCTTCCAGTTGCCGTCGCCGAACTGCAGGTTGACCGCACACCTGCCGGTGTCGCCGTCGCAGTTCAGGCTGTTCGCCGGTACGGGAGCAGCGAGCCGCGCCCCGTCGGCGGACCGGAGTGCCGGGTGGAAGACGGTGGCGGGCCAGCTGGCAAGCCACCTCCCGTCGCCGAACCGCAGGCCGGCCACGCACTGTCCGGTGTCGCCGTCACAGGACAGGCTCGTCGCCGGCACGGGAGCGCGGTACGCGGACCGGGCCGCCTGGTGGTAGACGTTCGCGCTCCAGCCGGCCTTCCAGTTGCCGTCACCGAAGCGGAGGCCGGCCGTGCACGTGAAGGTGTCGCCGTCGCAGTGGAGCGCGGTCACGGGAACCGGGGCGGCCGAAGCCGGAGCGGCCCCTCCGAGACCCAGGGCCCCGAGGGCGGCGCAGATGCCGGCGATGGTGCGTCGCATAGCCGTGTCCTTCCGTCAGGGGCGCGAGCGCGCCCGGTCACGGAGAAGGATTTGCCGATCCCCGGCGGCACCGCGCCCTCATGTGCCCGCCTTCACGGGAAGGCGTGAGCGCCCGTACTGACGACCGGAACCGCGCCGTCGCCCCTCCGGAAGCACCGGTGGTGAACAGCGCGTTCGTGGTGTTCCGAGGCTGCTGGAGGGGGCGCGGGGCATCGAGGCCACGGCGTTCGTGGACCATGCCACGGGCACAAGTCCCCTTCGCCCATGCGGTTGTCGGCGACCCGGGCGCCGCCGCGCGCGCCCGCGCGGTGGGGTCGGCCGGTGGCCCCGTGGGTAGCCTTCCGGGTTCACGCCGCTGTCGACGAGACACTGCCCGGTCCGGCCCCCTCCCCAGGTGGAACCTATGATCAACCGTTGCGTCAGTGGCAAGAACGGGGAGAAGACAGTGAGTCCCAAGAACTGGATACGTACGGCAGCGACGGTGGCGCTGGTGGTCTTCGCGGCCAGTGCCTGCGGGCAGGACGATCCGCCGCTGACCAAGGGCACACCGGTGCCCAACCCCAAGCCCGCGGCGCAGCAGAAGACCGCGCCCCCGCATCGCGAACCCAGCGACAAGGCGCCGGTGCTGGAGAAGATCAAGTACGACCTGGAGAACCGGGTTCTGGCGATGGGCGGCATGATCGCCCGGCCGACCAGCAGCACCTGCGACACCGCCGAGGTCGGCGACCAGCCGCAGACCTTCACCTGCACGGTGTCGTACCTGGGCGTCCAGGTGCCCTTCCGCGTGGCGACGAAGGGCGGCTCCTTCCTGGTGCAGTACACCGCCACGCCCACCAAGGGCGGTGTGATCACCAGGGAAGGCGTACAGGCCCGGGCGTGGAAGCAGTACGGCACCCTCGGCGGGAAGACGCGCGACTCCCTGCGCTGCGACGAGATTCCCACCGTGCGCCTCGTCCCCGTCGACAGGCCCAGCGGATACCGCTGCTACGTGGGCGAAGGCGGCCTCAAGGGCACCTACGACGTGATCATCGGCAGCAACGGCATGAGCCTGCGCTAGGGCTCGGCCGCGACGGAAACGGGACGGGCCCGGAGCTGCTGCTCCGGGCCCGCCCGTGGTCATCCCCCGTTGCACGATCCGGTTTCGGGGCCCGGATCGAGCGTGTGGATCAGCGGTTGGTCCACAGGACCCACTGAAGGGCGCCGTTGGCGCACTGGAATTCCTCCCAGTGGTGCCGCTGCACCCCGTCCTGCCCCGCCTCCACGCAACCGCCGTGGGTCCAGTACTTGCCGCGGAGCACCCAACCGGGAGGCGCGTCGGCGGCGTTGTCCTGGTCGGCGACCTGGTGCGGTGCCCGGGCGGGGGCGGCGGTGGCCTGGGTGGTTCCCAGGCCCACGGTCCCCACGAGCGCCACGGCCGCCAGAAGACCGGCTGCGATTCGGTTGCGCATCTTTCTCAGCTCCCCGTGTTGTCGACTGCCTTGCAGGTGTCGCTTGCCTTGCACCCTCCACACGCGCGGGAAGCCGTCCTCGTATGACACCCGCCTATGTGATGCGCGTCACAGTGGTCCGTGAACGTCCTTCATCGGTAGGCCGGTTCGCGCCCCCGGCCCGACGGGCCGCGCGGAACCCGCGCGTGCGAAAGCCCGGGGCCGGGCCGCCTCCTCCGGTGAAGGTGGAAGGGCTGATGGTACGAACGGCCCGGCCCCGGGCCTCGGTGGTGCGAGTGGTTCAGCAGGTGCCCCGGGAGGCGCCGTGGTTGCCGGCGACCCCCCGGGACGGTTCCCGTCTTACGCCATGCCGCCGCCGCCGGTGTGCACGCCACCGGCCGGCTTGTGGTGCTTCTTCTTGTGGTGGACCTTCTTCTTGATGGGCTTGGCGTGGTGGTGCTTGATGTGGACGTGCTTGACGACGTGGTGACGGACGACCACTCGGCGCTCGATGTGGCCGTTGATGCAGGTGTTGCCGAAGGCCGGGTTCAGCAGGCCCACGACATTCACGGTGTTGCCGCACACGTTGAGCGGAATGTGGATCGGGACCTGAATCACATTGCCCGACACCACTCCCGGTGAACCGGCCGCTCCGCCGGCCGCGCCGGCGTCTGCGACCGCGGTCGAACTGCCCGCCAGGGCAGTGCTTGCCGCGATGGCGGCCATAGCGGTCACCCGCGTGATTCGTGACATAACAAACTCCCGATCGATCCAAGCGGCTCACTGCCGCTTCCTGTACGTACCTCCCATCGGCAGATACGGCCACATAGTGAGGGAATTGGCGAAGGTTTCACTCTTTCAGGGTGGAATCCCGACGCGGAGGTGGTTTGAAGCAGCTGAGAGACGGTTGTTGTGCCACGTCCTTGCGCATCGCGCCGACGCACCGTGCCGACGCGGGCGGTGCGGCCGGCGAACCGGGGGACAGCCCCACCCCCGACCCTCGTGCCTGCCGGGTGGGCGTGGGCCACCCCGCTCAACAATCCTTTCCCCATGACGACTTGTCCCCGAAGGACCTGGGTGCTCGCCCTCTCCGCAACGGTCCTGGCCGGCTCTCTGGCCATACCGACGTTCCCCGCCGCAGCCACCGCAGCCACCGCTGCCACACCGTCCTCCGGCCTCACCTGGCGCTCCTGCGAGAAGCCGGGTGGCCCCGCCGGGCAGGAGTGCGCCGAGTTGTCCGTACCGCTCGACTACCGCGCCCCGCACGGCCGGCACCTCTCCCTCGCCGTCTCCCGGCTGCGCAGCGAAAAGCCCGCGGCACGCCGGGGCGCGCTCCTGCTGATCCCCGGCGGGCCGGGCGGATCCGGACTGGACGCCCTCCAGCGGAAGGGCACCGCGCTGCGCGGACAGCTGGCGGGGGCGTACGACATCGTGAGCTTCGACCCGCGGGGCGTCGGTGGCAGCACGACGGCGAACTGCCGCCTCCGCGCGGACGACCGGTACGTGGTCGGGCTGCGCTCCTGGCCGGACGCGGACGGCGGAATCACGGAGAACGTCGCCCGGTCCCGCCGGATCGCCGAGGCGTGCCACCGCCACGGCGGCCCCGTGCTCAGGAGCATGTCGACGGCGAACGAGGTGCGTGACATCGACCGCCTCCGGCAGGCGTTGGGCGAGGAACGGCTGTCGGCGGTGGGCACCTCGTACGGCACCTATGTGGGCGCCGTCTATGCCCAGAAGTACCCCACGCGCACCGATCGCTGGGTGCTGGACAGCAGCGGGGACCCCGACCCGGGGCGCGTGGAAAGGGGTTGGCTGGCGAACATGGCGAGGGGCGCGGACGACCGGTTCCCCGACTTCGCGGCCTGGGCCGCGGACCCGGCGCGGGCCAAGGGGCTGCGGCTGGCCGAACGGCCCGAGGACGTACGGCCGTTGTTCCTCCGCCTGGCGGCCGAACTGGATCGGAAGCCCAAGGAATCCACCACCCCGGGCGTCCCGCTGACCGGCAACCGGCTGCGCCAGGCCCTTCAAATGGACCTCTACAGCGACGACTCCTTCCCGCAGCTCGCGCAACTCGTCCAGGCGGCCCGGCAACCGGACGGCCGCCCTGCCCTCCCCGCGGCCCTCGCCCAGCCGTTGCCGCAGGCCGACGCGGCGGTCATCACGGCGGTGATCTGCAACGACGTGCGCTGGCCGACCGCGATCCCACCGTACCGGCGCGCGGTGGCCCTCGACCGGGCCCGCCATCCGCTCACGGCCGGAATGCCGGTGAACGTCGCGCCCTGCACCTTCTGGAAGGACGCCCCCGCCGACAAGCCCACCCGGATCACCGCCGACGGACCGTCCACCGTCCTGATGGTGCAGAACCTCCGTGACCCCTCCACGCCGTACGCCGGCGCCCTGAAGATGCGGCAGGCCCTCGGTGACCGGGCCCGCCTCGTCACGGTCGGCCACGGTGGGCACGGCGTCTATCTGGGCAACGGCAACGCGTGTGCTGACCGTACGGTCACCACGTTCCTCACCACCGGCAAGCGCCCGCAGCGGGACGTCCACTGCGCAGACGGCGCCCGGAACGCGGACTGACCGAGCACCGGCCGGAGGACACGCACGACGAAGGGTCCCTGCCTCGGGAGAGGCAGGGACCCTTGTGTGGAGCGCCCGGCAGGTCTTGCACCTGCATTTCCCGCCGGCTGGCGGACGTCTTGACTTGGACCACGGACGCGTGACTCCGGTTGAGCCGCGAGGCGTTCACCGAAGTTGCATCATGATCATACAACATCCGCGGCGGCCCGGTTTCCACGTGCCGGCCGGCCGCCGCCCACCCGGGCCGATCCCGCCGCGGGCGCAACCGGAGTGCTTCCTGTGACGTCGTAAACGGGCAGTACGGCAGCACCACAGGAAGGCGGAAAGCGTGACATCAAGCAGGGACGAGGCTGTGAGGTCGAGCAGGGACGCGTCTCGCCGGGTGGTGCGGCGGTACTGACCGCGGTCGCGGTGCCGTCCGCCGCGCACGCGTCCGCGCCGGGGAGCCGGGTGGTGCGCAAGCTGCGAGACCTGGAACGGCGGCACGGCACGCGTCTCGGCGTCTTCGGGTGGAACACGGTAACCGGCCGCACGGTGCTCCACCGGGCGAACGAGCGCTTCCCCATGTGCTCCACCTCCAAGGCGATGGCCATCGGCGCAGTGCTGCGGGACCTCGACCACGACGGCACGTTCCTCTCCAAGGTCATCCACTACACGCAGCAGGACATCGACCGGGCCGGGGCCGCGCCCGTCACCGGTCTCCCGCAGAACCTCGCCCACGGCATGAGCGTCGCGGACCTGTGCGGCGCGGCCGTGTCGTACAGCGACAACACCGCGATGAACCTGCTGCTGACGGAGCTCGGCGGCCCGGCGGCCGTCACGCGCTTCTGCCGGTCCCTCGGCGACACCGTGACCCGGCTCGACCGCTGCGAGCCGGAGCTGAACTCGGCCGAGCCGTGGCGCGTCACGGACACCACCACGCCCCGCGCGATCGGCCGGACCTACGCCCGACTCGCCCTCGGGAACGCCCGGGACACGGCGGACCGCACACGACTGACCGGGTGGCTGGTCGCCAACACCACCGGCGGCAAGCGGCTGCGGGCCGGCCTCCCCGAGGGCTGGACCGTCGGCGACAAGACCGGCACCGGTCGCTACGGGACGACGAACGACGTGGGCATCGTCTGGCCCCCCGGCCGAGGACCGATCGTGATGGCCGTGCTGTCCACCCGGCCCGAGCCCGACGCCGAGATGGACGACGCCGTGATCGCCGAAACCGCCGCCCTCCTGGCGCCGGCTCTGACGTAGCGGGGAGTGTCCGGGCGGCTCCCGCCGGCCGGCGTTCCGGGGGACACCCGGGAAGCTAAAGGGCTCACGGACCGGTTCATCGCCGCATCGGCAGCGCGACGAGCGCGGCGAGTTCCGCGTCCGTCGCGGGCCGGAGCGTCGACAGGATGTGCCGGGCCGCTGGCAGCCCGGCACCGCTTCCCCGCAAGGTCACGGTGTGGACCAGTCCGGCGCGGCGCAGGCGCAGTTCCTGCCGGGCGTAGCCACCCTCGTACGACACGAGTTGGCGGCCCGCCCCGTCGTCCGTACAGCGAATCGTCTCGCCGAACGGGACGGGGCAGCCGCGCGCGTCGGTACGCCGGGTGTCGTGGCCCGCGCGCTCCACGGAGAGGCGCAGCTCCGGCGCACCGGGCCGTTCGTAGCCCGCGCCGAAACCGTCTTCGCTGGCTCCGCCCACCCGCAGCGTGTAGCCGGCGGGCGGATCACCGACGCGCAGCAAGGCGCGGTCCACCCCGTTGGCGCTGAGCCATTCCTGGAGGGTGGGCGGCTGGGCGGCACTCCAGGCGGCGTAGCAGCTCACGACCGCGAGCACGACCGTCACGCCGGTGGTGGTCAGCCGGGTCCGCGCCCCCGGGAGGAAGAAGGCGGCGGCAAGCGCGGAGCAGACGCCGCCGTACGGGTAGAGCAGAAGGCTGTTGTCCAAACCGTGGTCGTGCGGACTCGCGGCGACGAAGCAGAAGGCACCGGCCGTGCCCGACGCGTACACGGTGACCGCCCATCCCCACAGTCCGCGCGCCCGGCGGGTGAGCGGCACGAACGCGCGGGCGGAGGTCCCGAGGCCGGCGAAGAGGCTCACCGCGAGCGGCGGTCCGACGAGGAGGACGGCGGCGAGCGCCGCCGGGCCCGAGAAGAGGCCGAGCACCACGGCCTGGAACTGGAGCGCGGTCAGAGCGCAGCCGACGCACCACACCGCGCCAAGATGGGCGACCGTGCGCCCCACTTCGATTTTCCGGACCATACTCCGTGATCACGCGCGCCCGGCCGGCGCGGTTCCCGGCCGGCGGACCGGCACCCCGGTCCGCGGGGAACGTGGTGCCGCCCGCCGGCGGCAAGGACGCCCGGGGGCGCGGCAGCGGGAAAACCAGCAGAGACCTGCCGGGTGTGCGTGCTAGCTTGTGCCGGTTCGCGAGAGCGTTCGATCCGCCGATCCATGGCGATGATGAGGAAGAAGGGGAGGTGGGGCTGATGACCGCGCTCAGGGCCACCGCACCGCGCAGCGCCCGGACCGCCGCCCTGGCGTCCCGGGTGACGGCCTGACTCCGATCTCCCCGCCTCGCCGGGAGCGCTACGACCGCTCGCGAGGCGACGCCCGTACGCGTACGCACCTCACAGGAAACGGATCCGTTCCCGTCATGCCCGCACGCAACGACTGGTTCACCCGCGCCGAGACCGGCGCCGACCTCCCCGCCATCCGCGACATCAACCTTGCCGCGTTCGAGACGCCGCTGGAGGCCGACCTCGTCGACGCCCTGCGCGCCGACCCCGCCTGGATCGACGGCCTGTCCCTCGTCGCCACCGACGCGGACGACCAGCTCCTCGCCCACGCACTCCTGACCCGCTGTCACGTCGACGACACGCCGGCCCTGTGCCTGGCGCCGGTCGCCGTGCGGCCGGAGTACCAGCGCAGCGGCGCCGGCTCGGCGGTGGTCCGCGCCGTGCTCGCCGCGGCCGAGGAGCGGGGCGAGCACCACGTCGTTGTCCTCGGGCATCCGGCGTACTACCCGCGCTTCGGCTTCACCCGCGCCTCGGCCCACGGCATCGGCGTGACCATCGACGTTCCGGACGAAGCGCTGATGGCGCTGACCCTGGACGAGAACCACCCGCTGCCGCCGGGCACCGTCCGCTACGCGGCACCCTTCGGGCTCTGACCGACCCGCCCGGTGCGGGAGCACCGAAGAGCGACGGGGGCAGGGGACAGTGGACAGGGGAGAAACGACCATGGGACAGGGGAGCAGGCAGTGCGAAGTGCCGTAGTGACAAGCGCGGATGACCGGATGCGATGGGTGGAGCTGCCGGGACAGGAACCGTCCCGTGTCTACGTCCACGGCCTGGGAGCCACCTCGCCCGCGCACTTCGCGGAGGTCGCCGTCCACCCGCTGCTGACCGGCCGTCGTTCGCTGCTGATCGACCTCCTCGGGCACGGCCACAGTGACCGGCCGACGGACTTCGACTACACCCTGGAATCGCATGCGGACGCCCTCGCCACGGCCCTGACGTCCGCGGGCGTTGCCGACGCGGAACTGGTCGCCCACAGCATGGGCGGCTCGGTGGCCATCGTGCTGGCCGCCCGCCACCCCCAGCTGGTCTCCCGTCTCGTGCTGGTCGACGCCAACCTCGATCCGATCGAGCCCCGGCGCGGTGCCGGGGGCAGCACCGGCATCGCCGCGTGTTCCGAGCAGGAGTTCCTGGCGGGCGGCTGGCAGGACGTACGGGACCGGGCCGGCGCACACTGGTGGTCCACCATGCGGCTGGCCGGCCGCGAGGCGCTGCACCGCAGTGCGGTGCACCTCGTCCGCGGCACCACCCCCACCTTGCGCGAACTCCTGCTGAGCCTGCCGATTCCCCGCACCTACCTGCTGCCCGAGTCGGACGGCCCGCTCCCCGGCGCCGAGGCACTCGCCGACGCCGGCGTGCACGTGGTGCCGATACCCGATTGCGGCCACAACATCATGCTGGACAACCCGGACGCGTTCGCCCGGGCCACCTCGGTCGCGCTCACGGGAGCGGGGGAGCGGTAACCGGGCCCCGCGCCCGCTTGTTCGCCGGTCGTCCGCCCTGGTCACGGACCCGCCGGTCGGTGACTTTCCACCTCGTCCACCTCGGCCCTCGGCAGGAGGAACACCCCCCAGGTGACGAGTACGGCACCCACGGCCGCGGGAACGAGCCACCAGCCGGTCCGTACCCGGTCCCCGTACAGCAGAATTCCCAGGGCCAGACTGACGAGCGCCTCGCCCAGCGTGAGCGACGGCTGGGACGCCACCAACGGGCCGGACTCCATGGCATTGGCCAGCAGAAACAGCGACCACGCGCCGGCGGCCACGCAGGCGTAGGTGTGCCAGTCGGTCAGGAACGCGCCCACGCCCTGCTGGGCGAGCGTTCCCGCCGCGGACTTCATCAGGGCCGCGGTCATCGCGTAACCGATCGCCGCAGCGGTGCCGAACAGTGCCGCCCGCGCCATCCCCCGCCGACGCGTCAGGGCGGAGAGGACACAGGCCGCCATCGCCCCGCCGGTGGCGACCAGGGCGAGGGCCCAGTCGGCGGGGGTCACCTGGTTGTGGCCCTCGGTGGGGGCGGCCGCGGCCAGGCCGAGCCCGAGACCGCACGCGATCAGGGCGGTCGCGACCCAGCCGACGGTGGGAAGCCGGCGCCGGGACAGCGCGGAGGCGATCAGCAGGGTGAACGGAAGCTCCGTGACCAGGATGGGCTGCACCAGCGCCAGGGACCCCAGGACGAGCGCCAGCGCCTGGCACACCGCGGCCACGACGATCACGGCGATCCCGCCGAGCCACGCGGGACTGCGCAGCAGATGCCGTACGAGTCGTGGACTGAAGGCGTCACCTGCCGGCACCCGCCGCGCGGCGATCCGCTGCAGCACGGTCCCGGTGGCGTTCCCGATGGCCGTCAGCAGACCGAACAGCGCCGCGAGCACGGGTGCCAACGGACGTTCCTCCCGTCCACGTCGCAGGGGCGAGGCGCACCGGGGCTCGGGCGCCACCTCGCGGGACGCCGCGTCCGCCGCCGCGACGGCCCACTCGCGCCCGGCCGCACGCCTGCCGTCCAGGCCACCGCCCATCGTGACGGCTGGCCGGGCCCCCACGGCCCGCGCCACGCCCGCAGCGCAGGCGTGAATCGGCGCCACGCGGGCCCGCCGACGTCGACGGATCGCCACCGCCGCGGCCCCCACCGAGGGCCGCGGCACGCCCGGCTCAACGCACTTCGCACCAGTGGCCGAAATACGTCGCTTCCCGGGCCGACCGAGGGCCGTTCCGCCGGTGCGGGCCGTCAGACCCGGCGGATCCGGGCGGCGAGGAAGTGCCCGATGAGCAGGTAGACCACCGCCGGCAGCCCGTAATTCAGCACCGTCCGCACCCAGGCGGTGTCCATGGTGAAGAGATCGTGGGACCAGCCGGCCAGCCAACCCGCGGCGGCTCGCACCCAGCTGACCAGGTCATTGGCGCGGTTCGCGTCGAGGAGGGCGAACAAGATCCAGAGGCCGAGGATCACCGCGGTGAGGTCCGCGATGACGACGATGACCTTCGCTGCTTCGCTTCTGCCGTTGCGCACGTTTCTGGACATGACAAGCGTGTTGCCGCTCCCCACCGCCCGAAACGCCACACACCGCCCGCCCGCGGACCCGGCCCTGCCACCATGAGCGCATGACGGACCCACCGCCGCGAGCCCCCGGCGTCGGCCTCCTCGCAGTTCGGCGACTCCGACTCGTGGAAGCAGCGGCCCCACCGGTTCCGCCCGAGGAGCAGCGGGCCATGCACCGGGCTTGGGACGAGGCGGTGCACGCCAACCCGAGCCTCTTCGACGGGCCGGTGGCGGCGTGCGCGGGACTGGCCCCGGAAGGACACCACGGTTTCGTCGTCACGTGGGTGCGGACGACCTACCGCCGCCACGCCCTGCGCCGGGTCCCCGGAGCCACGGCGTGCCTGCCGTCGCTCTTCGTCAGCGTCCTGCAGCCGACCGACGACGGGCGCGTCCTGGTCGGCCGGATGTCCTCCTCGACGGCCGCTCCCGGCCGCTGGCAACTACCCGGCGGATCCGTCGAACCGCCGCCGGCCGGCGAGCCGTTGGACGTCGCCGCGCTGGGCCGCCACGCCGCTCGCGAGCTGGCCGAGGAGACCGGCGTCGAGCTGCCGGCCGAGGACCTGACTCTGTGGTGTCTCACGCGCGCCGAGAACGGAACCATCGGTGTCCAGTTCCTCGCTCCCGCCCGTCCGGCGTCGCTGCTGGGTGAGCGCTTCACGGTTCTGTTGTCCGACGGGACAGCGCGGGGCAACGATCCGGAGCTGGACCGCATGGCCCTCATCTGTTCGCAGGCCGACGTGACCGCCCTCGGGGGGACCCAGGTCGACTACCTGGAGCCGGTCATGTACCGCTACTTCGCACCCTAGGAGCAGGGCGTCCTGCCCAGCAGAGCGACGCCGCCGCACTACCTGCGGCAGGCAATCGTGATGATCTCCCGGCTCCCGTCGGTGACGGGGCCCCGCGCCCAATCGCCGTACCGGGCCTCGACCTCGAATTCCGCCTCGGTGAGGAAGGCGTCGAGGGTTGGCTCGTCGAGGAAGCGCAGGCTGGTGCGGTCGACACGCAGGGGAGTCCCGTCCGGATCCGCCGTCGTGCTGTGGAAAGTGACCACATCGCCGTCAACGCCCGCAACCTCGTGCCAGACGCGCAGGGGGCGACCGGCGGCGTCGGTGACCTCAGTGGCGTTCCAGGGACGCCAGTCCTCCCAGGCCCGCGCCCGCGGATGGCGCGTCTCGAACGCGAAGCGTCCACCGGGACGCAGCGCCGCACGGATCGCCCGCAGCGAGGTGCGCAATTCGGCGTCGGTGACCAGGCACTGAAAGGCATGACCGGTCATCGTCGCCAGGTCGAATGCGGCGTCCCACTGCGCGGTCGCCGCGGTCCCCTCCACCCACTCGACATCGGTCCGGCGCCGCGCCCGGCGGAGAGCGGCCCGATCCGGGTCCAGCCCCACCAGCCGGCCGGGATGCCCCTGCTCGCGTGCCCGGTGCAGCATCGCGCCGGTTCCGCAGCCGACGTCCAGTACCGCATCCGCCGCCCTCACCAACTGCTCGTAGAACCCGTCGCCGGGCCAGACCGCGGGGTCCCACGGGTTCAGCAGGTCATAGAGCGCCGCGGCGTCGTCGTCCGAGAACATCACGGCAGTATCCGTGCGCCCGCCGCACGTCGGCGACCCTCGGTCAGTCCTTTGCGCTCCGGCCCGTGATGCCCGTGTCACGCTCCACCCGGTGGTGGAGACGGGGTGGAGCGCGGCGTGCCGGGACCGGCCCGGAGGCCGATGCCGGTCCACCCGCCCGGCTCCTAGCGTCGAAGCAGGTCGCCACGGTGCCGGACCGTCCGGCCACCGGACCGCTGGAGGCTTCGTGAATACCGTCGATACCGTGGATGCGCACGGCGCACAGCGGTGGCGTGCGCTGCTCGTACCGCTGGCCGTGAACATCCTGCTGCCGCTCGTCCTGTACTACGTGCTGCGGGCCCAGGGCATGGTCCAGTGGCAGGCGTTGCTGCTGAGCGGTGCCCTGCCGGCGGCGCACGCGCTGGGGACCGCGGTGGTACGCCGACGCGTCGACCCCTTCGACCTCCTGATGGTGGTCCTGCTCGCGGCGTCGGCGGTCACGTCACTGGTGAGCGGCAGCCCCCGGGTGCTGCTGCTGAAGGACGCGGGCATCCCCGCGGTCCTGGGCCTGTGGATGCTGAGCTCGTTGGGTGCGTCCCGGCCGTTCCCGTTCCACTTCGGGCACCGGCTGCGCGGGCCGGCCGCGCGGGAGGAGGCCGAGCGTGCCTGGCGTGACCGCCCGGACTTCCGGTCCGCGCTGAGGGGGCTGACCGTGCTGTGGGGCGGTGCGCAGCTGCTCGATGCCGCCCTCAGCACCGGTGAGGCGCTGGCCCTCCCCGTCGACGCGGTGCCGGTCATCGGCAGGATCCAGTCCTTCGTGATCCTGGGCGCGGTGGCAGTCCTCACCGTGCGCCGCAGCCGTGCGTTCAGCGACGGCACCGGTATCCCCCTGTTCGGGCTGCGGTCCCCTCCCGGCCTTGAGCGCCCCGACGCCATGACGAACCCGCCGGGGGAGTGCCGCGTTCGCGGGCGGGCGAAATCGGTCGCGAGGGGCACCGGGCGCTGTTAGCTTGCGGGCGTGGATCTCTTCGCACGTTCCTGGGCGGCGTTGCGCACCGCGGTCGCCGATCTCCCGGACGAGGACTTCGCGCGTCCCTCCGGCTGCACCGGCTGGCTCGTGCGGGACCTGGCGTGCCACCTGGTCATCGACGCTCAGGACGTCCTGATCACCCTCGTCACCCCTGCCGACACGGAACCGACCCGGGACGCGGCGACCTACTGGGACGTCGCCGCAACGCCGCCCACGGGCGAGGACCCGCTCGACGCGCTGACCGTCCGCCTGGCCGCCGCGTACGGGGAGCCGTGGCTGCTCAAGTTCCACCTCGACGACGTCGGCTCCGCCGCCGGCCGCGCCGCCCGACTCGCCGACCCCGCCACCCGTGTGCGCACCCGCGACGAGGTGCTCACGACGGGCGACTACCTTTCCGCGTACGTCCTGGAATGGACGCTGCACCACCTCGACCTGATCGCGCACCTCCCGGAGGCGGCGGAACCGCCCGCCGAGGGGCTCGCCGGGGCGCGCGAACTGCTGGAGAAGATCGCCGGCACGGCGTTTCCCCCTTCGTTCTCCGACCGGGACGCGCTGCTGATCGGCACCGGACGGCGCGCCCCGACCGAAGCGGAGCAGGCCGCACTGGGTGACCTGGCCGCGAAACTCCCGCTGTTCCTCGGCTGATCCGCCCGCGGCCGACGTCAGGACGTCGTCACGGTGTGGTGAGGACGACCAGTTGCCGGGTCGCCCGGGTCATCGCGACATAGCGGTCCACCGCGCCCTCGATACCCTCGCCGAACGCCTCCGGGTCGATGAGGACGACCAGGTCGAACTCAAGGCCCTTCGCCAGCTCGGGGGTCAGCGACCGGACGCGGGACGTCGCCCGGAACGTGGGGTCGCCGATCACGCAGGCGATGCCGTCGGCGTGGGCGGCGAGCCAGGTGTCGAGGACCGCTTCCAGGTCGGACACCGGTCCGTGCACGACGGGGAGGCCGCTGCTGCGGACGGAGGTCGGGACATTGGCGTCCGGGAGCGCGGCCCGGATGACCGGCTCGGCTTCCGCCATGACTTCCTCCGGCGTCCGGTAGTTGATGCCAAGGGACGCCAGGTTGATCCGGTCGAGCCCGATCCGCTGGAGCCGTTCCTGCCAGGACTCTGTGAAGCCGTGCCTGGCCTGAGCCCGGTCCCCGACGATGGTGAAGCTCCGGGACGGGCACCGCAGCAACAGCATCTGCCACTCCGCGTCGGTCAGTTCCTGGGCCTCGTCCACGACGATGTGCGCGAACGGGCCGGCGAGCCGGTCCGGTTCGGCGGTGGGCAGCTCGGACTCGTCGATCAGGCTGACCTGGGCGTCCTGACCGCGCAGCATGGTCACCAGACCTTCGCCGTCGTCACCGTCGGCGCCGGAGCTCGCCGCGGCCTCGATCAGGTTGTCGACGACCTGCGCCATGCGCTCGCGCTGCGCGGCGAGGATGGCCTCGTTCCGGCGCTTGCGCCGCGCCGCCTCCGGGTCACCGAGCCGCTGCCGCGCCGCGTCGAGGAGCGGCAGGTCGGACACCGTCCAGGCATGGGGTGCCTCCTTGCGCTGCAGCTTGCGCACCTCGTCGCGGCTGAGCCAGGGAGCGCACATCCGCAGATACGCGGGCACCGACCACAGGTCCCCGACGAGGTCGGCCGCTTCGAGCAGCGGCCACGCGCGGTGGAAGGTGGTGACCAGCTCCTCGTCCTGCATCAGCGACCGTCGGAAGAGGTGCGGGGAGACGTCGGCGTCGAGCTTGTCCGTCAGGATCGCGACCAGCTCTTCCCATATCTGCCCGCGCGCCTCGTTGTGCGGAGTGCCCGGATCCGGTGCGTCGAACGCTTCGGCCCAGTCGTCGGCACTCAGCCAGATGTCGGACCAGTCGGTTGTGACCGTCATCCCCTCGGCGGGCGGCTCTTCGTAGAACCAGACGGCCTTCTCGATCGCCTGCACCATGTCCGCGGACGACTTCAGGCGGGCCACCTCAGTGTCGGTCTCCGCCGTCGCCGCCGCCCCCTCGGCGACGAGGTCCCGCAGGATGCAGGTCTGCACGCCCTCCTCTCCGAGGCTGGGGAGGACGTCGGACACGTAGGCCAGATAGGGCCGGTGCGGACCGACGAACAGCACACCGCCCCGACGCTGATTCAGGTGGGGGTCGGAATAGAGGAGGTACGCGGAGCGGTGCAGGGCGACGACGGTCTTGCCCGTACCCGGACCGCCGTCGACGACCAGGGCGCCCCGGGAACCCGCACGGATGATGGCGTCCTGGTCGGCCTGGATGGTGCCGAGCACGTCGCGCATGCGCTCCGACCTGTTGCCGCCCAGGCTGGCGATGAAGGCGGACTGGTCGTCGAGCGCGGCGTGCCCGGCAAAACCGTCCGGGGTGAACACCTCGTCCCAGTAGTCGCTGATCCGGCCGCGGGTCCAGCGGTACCTGCGGCGGCTGGCCAGACCCATCGGGTTGGCGTGGGTGGCTCCGAAGAACGGCTCGGCCGCGGGGGAGCGCCAGTCGACCAGCAGCCGGCGACCTGAGCTGTCCGTGAGGCCGAGTCGTCCGACGTAGACGGGCTCGGGGTGGTCCGCGCTGACCATGTGTCCGAGGCACAGGTCCAGACCGAAGCGGCGCAGCGCACGCAGACGAGCGGTCAGCCGGTGTATCTCCGCGTCCCGCTCCATCGCCTGCCGGCCCGTGCCGCCGGGCGCCCTGCGCTCGGCGTCGAGACGGTCGGACACCTCGGCAATCGTCCGTTCGAGGCTCTCCGCGACGGCGGCGAGGTGCTGTTCGTCGCCGGCGATGAGCGTCGGGTCGGCCTTGGGGGAGAGGCGGTCGGGGAGGTCGAATGCGCTGGTGGTCAGGGGATTCATGTCATCAGCTCCGATCCGAGGTCGCCGCCGGGACGGCCGACGGTGCGCACACCCGCGTCCCGGTGCCGAGCGCCCGCACCGGCAGTGCGTCTCCCACCACCGGCTCGACATCACCGCACGACCCATAAACCGACAACAGCACATGCACTTCGTGAATCCCCCATTTCCGCAGGTTCTGGCGTGGATCCGTGATTGTGCCCCACGGCCGGGGCCTTGCCGCAAGCCCCCCGGTGCGCTATAAGTTGAGAGTGGCAAGGAGTGTGTATACCTCTTTGCCTTCCCCGTCCTCTCGGGACGAACGCTCCCTCCGCGCCTCACCGACACGCCACACATGGCGATCACGTCGGCCAGGAGGATCTCCCAGCTCCCCTCCACTGAAACCCGCCTGTGCGTGCGTGAGTTGGCGCCCCCGTGTCGTTGCCCTTGGGGCGGCGGGTGACCGGCGGGGCGCGCGGGCCGGGCGCAGCGCCGTGCTGAGTGCACCTGCGGCCCGTGGGGGCGACGACCAGGCTCCGACTGTTCCCTCATGGGCCGTTGAGCATGGCGCCTCTGATCACGGGTAGCGGGCCAGCACGGCCGAACCATCGACCGACGTATCCGCAACCGACACACCCACCACCGACCGACGCGCGACGAGGAGCGGTTCCACAGATGTCCCGGCGTGACACGACCAGCGACGACTCCACCCCGGTGCCCCACGACCTCCCCAGTCAGCAGGCCGATGCCGCCAGCCCGGTTCCTGACCCGTGGAGCCCCCAGCTGTCGGAGCACGAGGGCCAGGGCCCCGACGAGACCGTCCCCGATACCGACCAGGCGGGCACCGGCCGCACCGGCCGCCCCAAAGCCCCTGGGGTGCGCAGCGACCAGCCCGTGCCGCAGGAACCGGTCGACTGACCGGCGCGGCCGACGGCACTCCCGCCGGCCGGAAACCGCCACGCGCCCCGGCCGCCCCGCGCGCAGTGCGTTCGGGGCGGCCGGGGCGCGTCAACGGGACCGGCGGCCAGGGACTCAGCTCAGGGTCTTCAGCGCCGCCGCATCGTACGGCTGGAGCTCCTCGAACCGGTTCCCGAGCACCTTCGCCGCCCACTCGGGGTCCTGCAGCAGCGCGCGCCCGACGGCGACCAGGTCGAACTCGTCGCGCTCCATGCGGTCGAGGAGGTTGTCGAGGCTGCCGACCGCGGCGCCCTCGCCCGCGAAGGCACGGAGGAAGTCGCCGTCGAGGCCGACCGAGCCGACGCTGATGACGGGCTTGCCGGTGAGCTTCTTGGTCCAGCCCGCCAGGTTCAGGTCCGAGCCCTCGAACTCCGGGAGCCAGTAGCGGCGGGTGGAGGCGTGGAAGGCGTCGACGCCGGCCGCGGCGAGCGGGGCCAGGATCGCCTCCAGCTGCTCCGGGGTCTCGGCGAGCCGCGCCTCGTAGGCTTCCTGCTTCCACTGCGAGTAGCGGAAGATCACCGGGAAGTCGGGCGAGACGGTGTCGCGGACCGCGGCGACGATCTCGGCCGCGAACTTCGCACGGGCCACCGGGTCGCCGCCGTAGGCGTCGGTGCGGCGGTTCGTGGTCGCCCACAGGAACTGGTCGAGCAGGTAGCCGTGGGCGCCGTGCAGCTCCACGCCGTCGAAGCCGATGCGCTCCGCGGCCGCGGCGGCCTCGGCGAAGGCGCCGATGACGTCGTCCAGGTCGCCCTGGGTCATCGCCTTGCCGGCGCCCTCGGTACCGTCCACGCGTATGCCGGAGGGGCCGACGGCGGGGGCGTCGGCGAACGGCGGTTCGCCCTGCTTGCGGACCATGCCGATGTGCCACAGCTGGGGGACGATCGTGCCGCCGGCCGCGTGCACGTCCTCGGCGACCTTGGCCCAGCCCGCCAGCTGCTCCTCCCCGTGGAACCGCGGCACCCGGTCACTCTGCCCGGCCGAATCGTGGCCGACGTAGGTCCCCTCGGTGACGATCAGGCCCACGCCCGCGGCGGCGCGCCGGGCGTAGTACGACCGGACGTCCTCGCCGGGGATGCCGCCGGGGGAGAACATGCGCGTCATCGGCGCCATCGCGATGCGGTTCGGGACGGTCAGGCCGTTCAGCGTGACGGGCCGGGACAGGATTTCGGCCGCGCGGGAGGCGGAGGACGCGGTGACGGTCACGGGGGTGCTCCTCGGAGGTACCAGTCGGTATGTGTACGTACAACGAATGCGTCAGGTGCCAACCCTCCCCGCGGTCACGGCATTCCGTCCGCCGTGTGCGCCGATCTGTGATCCCGGCCACGTACCCGGAGTCAGGGATCGGGTACGGCCGGTGCGCGGGCGGCCGGGCGCAGCGCGCCGCTGGCCTTGCGGCGTCGGGGCGTGCGGGACCCGGCGAGAATATTTGACTACCTGAACCATTCAGGTCTACCTTCGCCGCATTGCTTAAGGACGTCAATGATGTAAGGCATGAATTAAGTAGACATTGATCTTCGTGGCGGGCGGGCCGCCCCGCTCCCGTAGCCGCCGGGGCGTCACGTCGGTCGACGGTCGGGGCCGCGTGCGCCGAGATCCGCCCGCCCGTCGGTCAACCCGCCCGAAGGAACGAGACCATGACCCACCGGCAGTCCGTCGACCACCACGCAGCCGTGGCGGCCGAGACCGCGAAGTTCACCGCCGTCCTCAACGGGGCCGACCTGGCAACCCCCGTGCCCACCTGCCCCGACTGGACGCTGGCCGAGCTGGTCAAGCACGCCGGAAGTGTGCAGCGCTGGTTCTCGGTGCTGCTGCACGCGCGCATCCAAAGTCCCCCGCAAAGCCGTGAGGTGGAGCTTCGGCTCCCGGCGAGCGCCGACGCGTACCCCCGCTGGCTGGAGGAGAGCGCGGCCGTGGCCGCCGAGGCGTTCGCGGCCACCGACCCGAACCTGCCGATGTGGGCCTGGGGTGCTGACCAGCACGCCCGCTTCTGGGCGCGCCGGATGCTCTTCGAGACGTTGGTGCACCGGGTCGACGCCGAGCTGGCCCTCGGGCTCCCGCCCGTCATCGACCGCGCGCTCGCGATCGACGGCATCGACGAGTTCCTCGTCAACCTGCCCTTCGCCGCGTTCTTCGCCCCCAAGGTGGCCAACCTGCGCGGGGCCGGCGACACCCTCCGCTTCCGCGCCACTGACGCGGACGCCGACTGGCTCGTCACCCTGCGCCCCGACGGCTTCGGGCTCGCCCCGGCCGGCCGTACGGCGGACGTCACGGTGGACGCGACCGTCGAGGCGACCGCGGCCGACCTCCTCCTGCTGCTCTACGGTCGTCGGCGCCACGACGCCGAGGTCGTCGCGGTCGTAGGCGATCAGGATCTGCTCCTGCGTTGGTTCGCCAACTCCGCTTTCTAGAACGCGTTCGGTGGGTCGCACCGCCGCGGCCGGAGCATGCCCGCGGCGGTGTGACGCCGATCACGCGCGGGCATATCTAGAGTGCTAGCATTCTAGATATGCCCGCCGAGAGACCGGTAAAGCAGTTCAACGTCTACCTGCCCGTCGACCTCATTCGCGAGGTCAAGCATCACGCCGTCGACGCCGAGCGCTCACTCTCCGCGATAGTCGAGACGGCCCTGACCGAGTACCTCCGGCGCGTCGCCACCGCAGCAGAGGAGAGCACGCATGACGACTGACGGCATCGAGGGATTCCTCGTCGAGACCCGCAACTACGGTGCGACCGCCGCGTTCTGGAAGTCGCTCGGCTTCGAGAGCGTCCTGGAGACCGACCACGGCTCGGGTCACTGGTCCCATCCGGCCGGAGGGCCCTACGTGTTCATCGTCGAGCAGCACGAGCGCGAACTCACCACCATCCCCGTGCTCAAGGTGGCCGACGCCGAGACCTTCGCGCCCGAACGCGCACCGGATTTCGCCCAGCCGTTCACGTCGACGCACTGGGGCGTCCGCCAGGCACTGGTCCGCGACCCCGACGGGCGGATCGTCGCTCTGGAGGCACCCCTGCCCGAGGGCAACGACGGCCCCGAAGGGCAGCAGTATGACTGACCGGGGACGCCTCTCCGACCTGCGCGAACCCGACGCCGCTGCGGCCGGTGGGCAGCGCCCTGCCGGCAGCGGGGAACCCGACCACACCGCCGTGCGCGTCGCTCTCTGGCGCGCCCTGCACGTCGCGGCCGACGCCCCGCCCCACGTGCTCCACGACGAGATCGGGCTGAAGCTCGCCGACCCCGGGCGGAACTGGCGGGAGCGCGGCGACATGACCATGCCGGGCATCAGCGGTGTCCGTGCGTCCATCGTCGCCCGCGCCCGCTTCGTCGAGGACCTCGTCGCCGAACGCGTCGAGGCCGGCGCGGCGCAGTACGTCATCCTCGGCGCGGGCCTGGACACCTTCGCCCAGCGGCGTCCCGAGGTCGGTTCCCGCCTCACCGTTTTCGAGGTCGATCAGCCGGGCACACAGGCGTGGAAGCGGCGGCGCCTGGCCGCACTCGGCTACGGCATCCCGTCCTGGCTGACCCTGGTGCCCGTCGACTTCGAGGCCGGCGACTCGTGGTGGGAGCGGCTGACCGCCGCCGGGTTCGACCCGCGCAAGCCGACGGTCGTCGCGTCCACCGGCGTCAGCATGTACCTCACCCCCGAGGCCAACACCGCGACGCTGCGGCAGGCCGCCGTGCTCGCACCGGGCTCCGTGTTCGCCACGACGTTCCTGCTGCCGCTCGACATGTACGACCCGGACCAGCGACAGGTCCAGGAGTTCTCGATGCGCAACGCCGCAGCTTCGGGCACCCCGTTCATCAGCCTCTACTCCCCTGAGGAGATGCGGCGAGCAGCACTGGAGGCCGGGTTCGCGAAGGCGGTGCACGTCTCTCCTGACGACCTGGCCGCCCGGTACTTCGCCGATCGTCACGACGGCCTGCGCCCGCCCCGGGCCGAGCAGTTCCTCGTCGCGGAGGCGTAGCCGGCCGCCGGCGGACCGACACCGGCGGCCACTCCCGATGACCCGACATCTCCTGAAGGCAAGGCCGGCTTGGCCCGGACAGCTCCACACCGGCCCAAAAGGCCATCAACTCCCCTGAACAGCAAGCCTGATGAAGCAGCAGCGGCATCGGCTTGCCAGGATTCCGGACGAAACTCTTGACGCACCGTTGGCACATGGTGAACATGCATCGGGCAAGAGAGCGCTCCCATGAACGTCAATCGTTCATTTCCTGAATCCGAATCGGGAGATTGCCATGCCCACGACCCCACCCCCCACCGAGGGCGCGGCGGACGGCCCGTCGCACCCGTCGCGCCGCAGAGTCCTGACCGCGCTCGCCGCCGCGGTGCCCGCCGCCGGCCTGCCCGCCCTCTCCGCCCGGGCCGCCGCGGCGCCCGCCGCACACCGGCCCGCCACCGCCGACGCGCTGCCCGGTGGCGGCGACCTCGGACCGAACGTGCTGGTCTTCGACCCCGGCACGCCCGACATCCAGGGCAAGCTCGACCAGATCTTCAAGCAGCAGGAATCGGCGCAGTTCGGCCCCGGCAGGTATGCGCTGCTGTTCAAGCCCGGCACGTACAACGGACTGAATGCCCAGCTCGGCTTCTACACCTCGATCGCCGGCCTGGGCCTGTCGCCCGACGACACGACCATCAACGGCGATGTCACCGTCGACGCCGGCTGGTTCAACGGCAATGCGACGCAGAACTTCTGGCGCTCGGCGGAGAACCTCGCACTCAACCCCGTCAACGGCACCAACAGGTGGGCCGTGGCCCAGGCGGCACCGTTCCGGCGGATGCACGTCAAGGGCGGACTGAACCTCGCACCTAACGGCTACGGCTGGGCCAGCGGCGGATACATCGCCGACAGCCGTATCGACGGCACGGTGGGACCGTACTCCCAGCAGCAGTGGTACACCCGCGACAGCTCGGTGGGCGGCTGGAACAACGCCGTGTGGAACATGGTGTTCTCCGGGGTCACGGGAGCACCCGGGCAGACCTTCCCCGACCCGCCCTACACCACGTTGGACACCACCCCCGTCTCACGCGAGAAGCCCTTCCTCCATCTGCAGGGCGGCGACTACCGGGTGTTCCTGCCCGAGCTACGGGTCAACGCCCGCGGCACCACCTGGGGAAACGGCACACCCCGGGGCGAGTCCGTGCCCCTGGGCCAGTTCTACGTGGCCAGGCCCGGCAACGACGCCGCCACCCTCAACGCCGCCCTCGCCCAGGGCCTCAACCTGCTGCTCACCCCCGGCATTTACCACCTCGACCGACCGATCGCCGTGCAGCGCGCGGGCACCGTCGTACTGGGCCTCGGATACGCCACGCTCGTGCCGGGCAACGGTGTGACGGCCCTGAAGGTCGCCGACGTCGACGGGGTGCGCCTGGCGGGCTTCCTCATCGACGCCGGCCCGGTCAACTCGGCCACCCTGCTGGAGGTCGGCCCGGCGGGAGCGTCCGCGAACCATGCCGCCAACCCCACGACGGTGCAGGACGTGTTCATACGGATCGGTGGCGCAGGACCGGGTCTGGCCACCACCAGCATGGTGATCAACAGCAATCACACCATCGTGGACCACACCTGGGTCTGGCGCGCCGACCACGGGGACGGCGTGGGCTGGGAGACCAACCGCGCCGACTACGGCGTCCGCGTCAACGGCGCCGACGTCCTGGCGACCGGGCTGTTCGTCGAGCACTTCAACAAGTACGACGTGGAGTGGCGCGGCGAACGGGGCCGGACGGTCTTCTTCCAGAACGAGAAGGCGTACGACGCGCCCAATCAGGCCGCGGTGCAGAACGGCGGCACCAAGGGGTTCGCCGCCTACAAGGTCGCCGACACGGTGACCACCCACGAGGGGTGGGGGCTGGGCAGCTACTGCTACTACAACGTCGACCCCACCATCCGGCAGGACCACGGCTTCGAGGCCCCGAACAAGCCCGGTGTGAAGTTCCATGATCTGCTGGTGGTCTCGCTCGGCGGAAAGGGCCAGTACGAGCACGTGATCAACAACACCGGTGCCCCCACCTCGGGCACCTCGACCGTGCCCTCGACGGTGGTCTCGTACCCCTGACCGCCGACGGCGGATGCCGGGCCCGGCCCGCGGCCACACAGCTGACCGGGGCCGGGCCCGGCCCCACGCACCGACGGCCGGAACGGCGAGGGGCGGCTCGCAGCCAGGGCGTCAGTGCCGCACCGGTGTCAGACACAGCGTGGTCTCTCCGGTCCGGCCGCCGCGCTCGGTGTACTCGTCGAATTCCGCCGGACACTTGTGGCGAAGCGTCGCGTCGATCATGACCTTGTAGTCGGCCTTGGCGTCGCTGCACGCGATGGTGTACAGGTCCGGGTCCGCGTGCGTACCGCGGTTCTCCAGGCAGTCGCCCACCCGGGCATCGCGGGCGACCTCCACCGGGGGCTTGCCGTCGTCGAGCACGGTGCTCAGCACCCAGAACCCGCCCATGACGACGATGACGGCCCCGAGCGCGATGAGCGGCCGCAGCCAGGGGCGCTTTGCCGGCCCGGTCGGCGTGAACATCGGTACGCCGGGCTGCTGTTGCACCGGAGGATGCCCGTTTGCCGGCTGCTGGCCGTAGGGGAGGGCGCCACCGGGGGGCGGTCCGTAGGGGACCGGGCCACCCGGGCCGGCGGGCGGCCCGTAAGGCGCCAGACCGGGCTGACCGGGCTGATTGGGCTGACCGGGCTGACCGGGCTGGCCATAGGGCGTGGGGCCGTGGGGCGCGGGCCCCTGCGGCGGCGGTGAGTACGCGGACATACGGATCCCCCTGTTGTGCTGCGGCTGTTCCGCCGCCGTGTCGAGTGTGATCACCACCCTATGAGGTCCCCTCCCACGCACCGCGCACGGGCCCGTGCCGCCTGTGGCCCGCCTTCCGGGAACCCGGCCCTCGAAACCGCGAACGTCCAGGTCGACCGGCGCGGGCCGGCCAACCTGGACGTCATGATCGGACGAGTCCGATCCGGTCAGTCGCGTCAGACGAGGTCGAACCGGTCCAGGTTCATCACCTTGTCCCACGCCGCGACGAAGTCCTTCACGAACTTCTCCTTCGCGTCATCGCTCGCGTAGACCTCGGCGAGCGCGCGCAGCTCGGAGTTCGAGCCGAAGACGAGGTCGGCACGGGTGCCGGTCCACTTGACCTCGCCCGTGGTCGCGTCGCGGCCCTCGAACGTGGTCTGGTCCTCGGAGGTCGACTGCCACGTCGTGCCCAGGTCCAGCAGATTGACGAAGAAGTCGTTCGTCAGCGAGCCGGGCGTCCGGGTGAACGCGCCGAGCTGCGACTGCTGGTGGTTGGCGCCCAGGACGCGCAGACCACCGACGAGGACGGTCAGCTCGGGGGCGCTCAGGGTCAGCAGGTTCGCCCTGTCGAGCAGCAGGAACTCGGCCGGCAGGCGGTTGCCCTTGCCGTGGTAGTTGCGGAAGCCGTCCGCGGTCGGCTCCAGCGCCTCGAAGGACTCGGCCTCGGTGTGCTCCTCGGTCGCGTCGACACGGCCCGGGGTGAACGGCACCGTCACCTCGACGCCGCCCTCCTTCGCGGCCTTCTCCACGGCTGCGACGCCGCCGAGGACGATCAGGTCGGCCAGGGAGACCTTCCTGGCACCGGCGGAGGCGTTGAACTCCTGCTGGATGCCCTCAAGGGTGCGCAGCACCTGGGCCAGCTGGTCGGGGTCGTTGGCCTCCCAGCCACGCTGCGGCGCCAGGCGGATGCGGGCGCCGTTGGCGCCACCGCGCTTGTCGCTGCCGCGGAAGGTGGACGCGGACGCCCACGCGGTGCTGACCAACTGGGAAACGGTCAGGCCCGAGTCGAGCAGCTTGGTCTTGAGGGCCGCGATGTCCGCGTCGTCGACCAGCTCGCCCTCGCGCTCCGGCAGCGGGTCCTGCCACAGCAGCGTCTCGTCCGGGACCTCCGGGCCGAGATAGAGCGACTTCGGGCCCATGTCGCGGTGGGTCAGCTTGTACCAGGCGCGGGCGAAGGCGTCCGCGAACTGGTCGGGGTGCTCGTAAAAGCGGCGGGAGATCTGCTCGTAGACCGGGTCGAAACGCAGCGACAGGTCCGTCGTGAGCATGTTCGGCGCGATCTTCTTGGAGGCGTCGTGCGCGGCGGGCACCGTGCCCTCGCCCGCGCCGTCCTTCGGCTTCCACTGCTTGGCGCCGGCGGGGCTCTCGGTGAGCTCCCACTCGTAGCCGAAGAGGTTCTCGAAGAAGTTGTTGCTCCACCGGGTCGGCGTGGTGGTCCAGGTGACCTCCAGGCCGGAGGTGATGGCGTCCGCGCCCTTGCCGGTGCCGTAGCTGCTCTTCCAGCCCAGGCCCTGCTGCTCCAGGCCGGCGGCCTCGGGGTCGTCGCCGACGTGGTCGGCGGGGCCCGCGCCGTGGGTCTTGCCGAAGGTGTGGCCGCCGGCGATCAGGGCGACGGTCTCCTCGTCGTTCATCGCCATCCGGCGGAACGTCTCACGGATGTCGCGGGCCGCGGCCAGCGGGTCCGGGTTGCCGTTCGGACCCTCCGGGTTGACGTAGATCAGGCCCATCTGGACCGCGCCGAGGGGGTTCTCCAGCTGCCGGTCGCCGGTGTAGCGCTGGTCGTCGAGCCAGGTGGTCTCGGGACCCCAGTAGACGTCCTCCTCCGGCTCCCAGACGTCCTCGCGGCCGCCGGCGAAACCGAAGGTCTCAAAGCCCATCGACTCCAGCGCGACGTTGCCCGCGAGGACGAGCAGGTCGGCCCAGGACAGGCTCTGGCCGTACTTCTTCTTGACCGGCCACAGCAGGCGGCGGGCCTTGTCGAGGTTGGCGTTGTCGGGCCAGCTGTTGAGCGGGGCGAAGCGCTGCTGGCCGGCGCCGGCACCACCGCGGCCGTCGCTGATGCGGTACGTGCCCGCGCTGTGCCACGCCATACGGATGATGAAGGGCCCGTAGTGACCGAAGTCGGCCGGCCACCAGTCCTGCGAGGTGGTCAGCACCTCGGCGATGTCCTGCTTCACCGCCGGAAGGTCCAGGCTCTTGAACGCCTCGGCATAGTCGAACTCCTCGCCCAACGGGTTCGCCACAGCGGGGTTCTTGGCAAGGATCTTCACATTGAGTCGTTCCGGCCACCACTGGCGGTTTCCGCCACCCTGGGTCGGGTGCAGGGCCCGCCCGTGTGCGACCGGGCAGCCACCTGCCTCCTCGGGCTTCGGGTCCGTGACGATCGCATCATGGTTCTCAGTCATGGGAATCCTTCCGAACTGGGTGGATCACGGTGCTCAGGAACTGCGGGCGGTGGAACAGTGGGGGCCCAGGCCCCAGGAGCCGGCACCCGCTCGTGCACCCCGGAGGCGATCCCCGGCCGCCGAGGCGGTGACCGCCCGGGCGCCGGTGTCGCACGCGTGGACGATGCGCTCGCGGTTGAACTCGAGGCGGAAGTGGGCAAGCTTCTCCAGCAGGACCTGCTCCTGGCCGAGCGCCGGGCCGTCGAGACCCGCCTGCTCGCTGATCTGGTCGTCCGCGATCAGGGCACCGGAGCCGGTGGTGAGCGGACCCGTTTCCTGCACCGTCACGGGCTTTCCCTGCTGTTGTCCTGTCCCTTGGCTGCCGCCGGAACCGATCCTACGATGGACCAAGTCCAAGTCAATACAACAACCAGACCCGTACGGAATCATTCCTCGCACGACGCACAGTTAGGCTGGGTGGGCATGAGTGACCTGCTGGACCGGCTTCGCGGACGTGGTTGGCGGATGACCGCCCAGCGCCGGGTGGTCGCCGAGGTACTCGACGGCGACCACATCCACCTCACCGCGGACGAGGTGCTCGCGCGCGCCACCACCCGGCTGCCGGAGATCTCCCGCGCGACCGTCTACAACACCCTCGGCGAACTCGTCTCGCTCGGCGAGGTCACCGAGGTGGCCACCGACGGCCGCGCCAAGCGCTACGACCCCAACGCCCACCGCCCCCACCACCACTTGGTGTGCTCGGGCTGCGGCACCATCCGGGACGTCCACCCCGGTGGCGACCCCTTGGCGGACCTGCCCGCCTCCGAACGGTTCGGCTTCACCGTCTCCGAGGCCGAGGTCACCTACCGGGGCCTGTGCCCCGACTGCGCCCGCGCGTGACCCGGCCGGCCGGCGAGCCCGGCACCGCCCCGGGACGTCGGGTGAGCGCCACGTCGGCGGCGGCGAGGATGTTGTGGAAGGTGCGGGTGAGGATCGGTCGTACGAGGAGCCGGGTGAGGGGTGCGCCGAGCAGCGGAAGGCGCACCTCGGCGCGGGTGATCCAGCGCACCTGGGTGCCGCCGTCCGCCTCGGTGAACGTCATGCGGCCGAGCTCGTGCCGGGAAGGCGGCAGGCTGCGCTCCACGACGTACTCGGTGGCGTGGGGCGGGTCGTAGTGGGTGATGCGTTCGCGGAACCAGCCCATCAGCCAGAGGTGGCTGCGCACCGCGCCGACGCCGTAGGGCGCGCCCTCGCCGCGCCGGGTCAGGGCGCAGCGCAGCACCAGGGGCGAGCGCGTGTAGTTGGTGGTCGTGGTGAGCCACGCGAACACCGCGTCGATCGGGGCGTGGATGACGCGTTCGACGGTCATGGTTTCCACGGCTGTGGTCCTCCTCTGTCCAGGGGGCACAGCGCTTCGGCGCCGTGCAGCTTGTCGGGGTTGCGTACGCCGTAGAGGCCGGTGATACGACCGTGGTGGATCTCGAAGGCGAGCAGCCAGTCGAGCGCGCCGCCGGCGAGGAACCGCGCCGCGGGCATGCCGTTGTAGGTGGCGTGCTCGACGTGGCTCAGCACGGCGGGGTCGCGGGACACGCGGAGGACGAACCGGGCGACGTCGGCGCGGCCGGTGATCGGGCGGTGGGCGGCGACCACCTTCCCCCCGCCGTCGGAGATCTGGACGACCTCGGGAGCCAGCACGTCCATCAACGCCTGGAGTTCGCCGGTCGCCGCGGCGTGCAGGAACCGCCGGACGATCTGGCGGGTGTCATCGGAATCGGGCTGGAAGCGGCGGCGCCGGGCGTGGACGTGCCGACGGGCGCGGTGGGCGATCTGCCGGACGCCGACCTCGCTCTTCCCGATCGAGGCGGCGATCTCGCCGTGGGGGTAGCCGAAGACGTCGTGCAGGACGAACACCGCACGCTCGGTCGGGTTCAGTGTCTCCAGCACCAGCAGCAGGGCCATGGACACCGACTCGGCCAGGATCGCGTCGTCGCTCACCTCGGGCGCGGTGCGGATGGGCTCGGGCAGCCATGCGCCGACGTATTCCTCGCGCCGGGCCCGGACCGCCCGCAGGTGATTGAGGGCCTGCCGGGTCACCGTGCGGACCAGGTAGGCGCGCGGATGCTCGACCGTGGCCTGATCCACCACGCGCCACCGCAGGTAGCTCTCCTGCAGCACGTCCTCGGCGTCGGTGGCGCTGCCCAGCATCTCGTAGGCGAGGGTGAACAGCAGCGGACGGTGCTCGGTGAACGCGTCCTCAGCCATGGCCACACCCGGCTCCTCTCCTTGACCGCCCATCGAGACACCCCGGGCCGGCAAACCGTGACAGTCCGCCGGAGTGATTCACCTCACCCGCATGGCCCGGGGGAGGCGGTGTCACGGCTCCGGAGGCAGGTGCTTGCCCCAGCGGATCGGGTGGGCTACCTCGGGCTGATGGTGACCCTGTAGGTGTCCCCGGCCCTGCCGTGGGTGCGCACGGTGACGGTCTGGCCGTGGTCGTCCCAACTGGCGTTGCTGCCGTGGAGATCGACGCGGTAGCCGCCCGGGTACGTGTCCCTGGGCACGATGATTCGGGTGGGCCCCGCGGCGTTGTCGCGGGTGCGGAAGGTGAGCGTGTAGGTGCGGGTGGCCGGGTCGTACGCGAACCCGAGCGGGTCGCCCGCGACGGCCGGCGCGTACGGCTGGACGAGCAGCTGGGCGTTGGGTTTCGCGGCGCCCGTCCGGTCGAGGAAGCAGTAGCCGCCGCCCCGGCACCACTGCCACCACGTCCAGCCACTGGAGAAGCGGTCCAGGGAGGCCGTCATGTCGGTGACGAACTGGCTTGCGTGTGGAACGTAGGGGTTGCCGCCCCATTCCCCCACGATCACCGGCATGCGGTGACGGGTCGGGTAGTCGCTGATCGCGGCCTCGTAGGCGGGGATGAAGGGGCCGTCGGGGTCGTAGTCGCCACCGGTTTCCATCGCGGTCTCGTAGAAGTGCGGCGCGTAGCCGGCGTGCGGGTCGTCGATGTGGCCCATCCGGGTCGGGACGCCGACACCGACGATGACGGTCGGTTCGACGAAGACCCACGACCTGTGGTCGACCAGGCGGATCGCCCGGGCGAGGCGGTTCCACAGCTCGGTGAGCTCGGTGGCCTCGAAGCGGGCCGCGGCGGCGGGGAGGTCTTCGCCCTCGAGGAACTTCGCGAACGGCTCATTCATCAGGTCGTAACCGAGCAGCGCCGGGTGCCTGCCCAGGGCGGCGGCGACCGTCATCCACATGCGCGCGTGCGCGGCGCGGAGGTCGGCGTCCTTGTACAGGTGGTCGAAGGCGGTCTGTACGGACGGCTCGAAGTACTCGGAGAACCAGTCGTCGGGTATGGGCTCGAACGGTAACCCCTCGTCGCGGGTGGCCCAGTCGGGGACGCCGCGGGAGCCGAAGTGGGGGCCGTACACGTCCTGGTGGGCGTCGAGGATGACCTTGATGTGGTAGCGGTCGGCCCAGTCGAGGATGCGGCGCATCTTGGCGAGGTAACCGCGGTCGTAGTGCCCGGGGGCGGGTTCGAGGTCGTCCCAGAAGAACGCGAGACGCGCGAGGTTGAAGCCCCGGCCGGCCATGTCCCTGAGGTCGCTCTCGTGGATGTCGGCGAACGCGTTGGTGCCTCGGCTGCTCTTGTCGGCGAGGTTGAAGCCGCGCCACTGGAGCGCGCGGCCTCGGTCATCGGCGATGAAGGTGCGGTCACCGACCGTGACGCGGTCGGGGACGCGGTCGGGGGCACGGTCGGGGTGTGCCCGGGCCTGCGCGGGGAGGACGCCGAGCAGGAGGGCGGCCACGGCGAGGGCGGCGGAGGCGACGCGGGAGGTCGGGCGCATGCAGGAGCCCCTTTCGAGGATGGCTGCTTGTGCGGCGTGCTACTGGCCGGCCGGATGGTACGGGCGGGTGGGTGAAGTTCCCAGACGTGCACCGGAGTTGGCGGGGCTGCATTCGGAAGCACGGGAACCTCCGCAGCGGCGACGCCCCCACCGTTCGACTGCTCGTTCGGAGGAACACAGCACCTTGAAACGGGAGTTGCGGGGCAAAAGCGAGTCATGGACCGACGGAACACACATCCCACTCCGCCGGCCGGCCCCGCCTGGGCAGGATGGTTGTACCTCGGGCTGGCGGTACTGGCCGGTGCCCAGCTCGCGGCGACCGTATGGCAGTCGGGTGCCGGCGAGACAGCTTTCCTTCCCAGCCTGGTCGGTGTGATCGCGTTTCCCGCGCTGGCCGGGGCCGCCCTGCTGAAACGACGCTGAGGTCGGCTGCGCACGCCCTCACCGCACGGCCGCGCGCCGGCCGGTTTGCGCCCCCGTTTCCCTCCCGAAGGCGCTCAGGACAAGCCCGGCTCCGCCGCCCGCGATCCCTGGCCGCCGCCCGTCAGAAGACGTCCGCGGAGGCGGGTGAAGGCGGTGGGGGAGGGGCGGTTCGGGAGGAACTCCTTGATCCGCCGGGCACATGCGCGGGGGCCAGCGGTACTGGTGTCGCACTCCAGGTCGTAGTCGCCGTGGCCGTGCACCAGGTCGTACTGGTGCGCCGCGAGCCCCGGCGGGCGGTCGCCCCGGGACGCCTCGCGGCGGGCGAGTTCGTCCAGCGGACAGTGCACGCCGACGAACAGTACGTCCTCGGGCGGTAGCACCGTCAGGCAGTCGAGCAGTCGCCACGGCTCACTCAGCACGTGGTCGACCACCACGTCGTTGCCCACCTCGGCCATGGCCGCGATCGAGCGGTGGAAGCCCATCCTGGTCCGCCGCAGCGCGGCGTCGAGCTCCTCCGACCCGAGTTCCCGCTTGGTACGCATGGCGTTGAAGCCGTCGACCGCCAAGTGGAAGAAAACGCCGTCCTCCAGGATGTCCAGAAGCTCCCGAGCGATGCTCGACTTCCCTGAACTGGAGGTGCCGTTGAGGAAAATGATCCGGCCAGGTGTCATAGCGGCATGATCACACGCGGCCCGGAAGACGGCGACGGGCTCGTCGGCCGGCGCCACCCCGGCCGGGGTGAGAAGCCGCGCCGGCCGGGGAGGGGACGGGTCAGGCGAGGGCGACCAGGTCGCGGTAGTCCTCACTCCACAGGTCCTCGTCCGCGTCCGGCAGCAGCAGAACGCGGTCGGGGCGCAGGGCGTCGATGGCGCCCTCGTCGTGCGTGACCATCACGATGGCCCCGGGGTAGCCGCCGACCGCGGCCAGGACCTCGCCGCGGGAGGTGGGGTCGAGGTTGTTGGTCGGCTCGTCCAGCAGCAGCACGTTCGCGCCGGAATGGACCAGCCCGGCCAGCGCCAGCCGGGTCTTCTCCCCGCCGGACAGCACCCCGGCCGGCTTGTCGGCGTCATCCCCGGAGAACAGGAACGCCCCCAGCACACCCCGGACTTCACCGTCGGACAGCTGCGGAGCCGCGTCGGCCAGGTTCTGCCGGACCGTGCGGTCCCGGGCGAGGGTGTCGTGTTCCTGGGCGAAGTAGCCCAGGCGCAGGCCGTGCCCGTGCACCACACGGCCGGAATCCGGCTGTTCCTCGCCCGCCAGGATGCGCAGCAACGTGGTCTTGCCGGCCCCGTTGAGGCCGAGGATCACCAGCCGGCTGCCCCGGTCCACGGCCAGATCCACACCGGACAGCACCTGGTGGTCGCCGTAGGACTTGGCCAGGCTGACCGCGCCGAGCGGCATCCGCCCGCACGGGGCGGGCTCGGGCAGCCGGATCCTGGCGACCTTCTCCGCCCGCCGGGCCGGTTCCAGCTCCGCCAGCATCCGGTCGGCGCGCCGCGCCATGCTCTTGGCCATCACGGCCGTCGCCGACCGGGCCTTCATCTTGTCCGCCTGCGCGTGCAGGGAGGCGGCCTTGCGCTCGGCGCTCGCCCGCTCGCGGGCGCGGCGCCGTTCATCCGCCGCCCGCTGCGCCAGGTACGCGCTCCAGCCGGTGTTGTGGAGGTCGATCGTGGCCCGGCCGGCGTCCAGGTGGAACACGCGGTTGACGGCGGCGGCCAGCAGCGACGTGTCGTGGCTGATCACCACCAGACCGCCCCGGTGGCCCTGGAGGAAGGTGCGCAGCCAGCTGACGGAGTCGGCATCCAGGTGGTTGGTCGGCTCGTCCAGCAGCAGGGTGCCCTCCCGGCCGGCGAACAGGATCCGCGCCAGTTCGACGCGGCGCCGCTGCCCGCCGGACAGGGCGCCCACCGGCTCGCCCAGCACCCGCTCGGGCAGCCCGAGCCCGGCGGCCACCCGGGCCGCTTCGGCCTCGGCGCCGTATCCGCCGCCCGCCTGGAAGGCGGCGTCGGCGCGGGCGTAGGCGCTCAGCGCACGCTCCAGCGCCGCGGGCCCGTCGGCGTCGGCCATCGCCGTCTCGGCCGTACGCAGCCGGTGCAGTGCGCGGTCCAGGCCGCGGGCGGAGAGGATCCGGTCGGTGACGGTGACATGGGGATCGGCGGCGCGGGAGTCCTGCGCCAGGAACCCGACCTCGCCGGTGTGCGTGATGGTGCCGGCGGCAGGCTTGGCGTGACCGGCGAGGGCGGTCATGAGGGTGGTCTTGCCCGCACCGTTGCGGCCCACCAGGCCGATGCGGTCGCCGGGGGAGACGGTGAAGGAGATGCCGGAGAGCAGCAGGCGGGCGCCCGCGCGCAGCTCGACACCACTGACGGTGATCATGGAATGACGCTCCGAGAAAGCAAAAGGACACACTTCTGGCGTGGAAGCGGGTCCTCAGCTAGGAAACTCGGGGCGTAGACATGCGGTCACGGTAACCGACGCCCGGTGAGCGCCGCCATTTCTTTTCCCGGGCCCGGCGTCGGATAGCGGCGCGGCGGGCCCCGCGACCCCTGCCCGCGACGCGGCCCTCGGCCGCTGGCGGCCGGGCCGCGTGCCGGGCGAGGTCCGGGACCGTCCGCGGGAGGTAGGTCCCGCGCAGCCAACTCGCGCCCGCCGGCGGTCACTTCCGGCGGGGCACGGTGAAGTAGTGGCCCGTGGCGGAGGCCGGTGAGCTGCGGAGGCTGAAGCTCCTCTCCGAGGGCCCGCGCGAGCGCGCCGGTCATGCGCATGAGCACCCGTACTCACCTTTCACGCACGGGCCGTGCGGTGTCCGGAAACCTTGAATCCGGTTGCCGGAAAAGGCTTCCTGGGAGAAATCGGCACTGCTATCGTGCGTGCCGAACGATGGTGTGTAATGCACTGTCATCCGGCAAGGGGGAACCGGAACGGTGAAAATCAAAGGTCGTGTAAGCAAGGGAATCGCGGTCGCCGCTGCCACTCTCGTCGCTTCCACCACATTGCTCACCGGCCCGGCCGCGGCCGCCACGCAGTTCCCTTCCGGAGATGCGTACGGATTCAGCGTGGACTGGAGCGGCCAGTGGGTCAACGTGCAGCGACTCGATGAGATCACGCTGCAGTTGTGCGACGCGAGCCCGGGCGACAAGAACAAGGCGACTGCCCGGCTTCAGGGGTATGTGACCTTGAACGGGAATGCGAGCATCAAGACCGCTCCGGCGGTCTTCCAGGTGCCGATCGGCGACAAGAAGTGCTGGGCCTGGCGCAATGTCTTCCTCACCTACTTCCAGGACGGCGAGCGACTGGATTACGCGCGCGTCGCTTTCTACGGTTCCGAGGAGCCGTCGAGGATGTCGGCGACCAGGTGGGTGCGGAACCCGTTTGCGGCTCCCTGAATTCGACCGTCCGTTGATCGGCTGGAGAAATTCGATGAATCTCCGTAAGGCGGCGGTCGCCGCCGCCGGCGTCCTCGGCATGGCTGTCCCGGCGGCCGTGCCCGCCCAGGCCGCACCCGCGTCGCCCTCGGCATGCCAGGTCGTGGCGTTCGGCCACACGCTTCCCATCGCCTGCGGGAGCAACACCCTGGCTGCCGACTGGAACGGCGATCACAGGACCGACGAGGTATTCGCCGCGACCCTGCCGAACCACTACATCTACCGCCTCTCGGCGACCAGCAACGGGCCGGTCCGGGTGAGCAACGGCCGGGCCGACAGCATGCTGAAATGGGAGATCCGGCCCAGTGGGCAGCGGCGGGTCTACGCCGTGACGGCGACGCAGCACGTCTATTACTCGTACTACGGCTCCTCCGGCTGGAGCGAGTGGTATCTCTACCACGCCTAGCCGAGGTCGAACGCGGCCGGCGCCACCACCCGGGAGCGGGCCTCCCGTAGGGGGATCGCGCTTCCCTCCCCGGTCGCGCCGGGCTCCATGCGGGCTTGCTCACTCGACGTCGACGTCGCCCATGAGGTCGAGGAGGCGGGTGAGGACCCGCAGACAGGCGTCGACCTCGGTGTCCGTGAGGTCATCGCCGACCTGGCGCAGCACGGCGCGTTCGCGGTCGATCACGGTGGTGATGGCGGTCAGGCCCCGGTCGGTCAGCCGGATGAGGACGGACCTCTTGTGGGCCGGATTGGGTGCGGTCTCGGCCAGCCCCCGCGTCATGGCGTCGTTGACCATGCGCTGGACGAACTGACGGCTGAGCGCCTGTGCCCGGGCCATCTGAGGGACGGTCATGGGTCCGTGTTCGCGGAGCATGCTCAGTGCCGCCCGCACTCCCACGGAGAGCCCCTCCACGGCCACGTCGTGCTCCACCTTGCGCTGGGTGCGGCGGTACAGCGGCCCCACGAGGTCGAACACCTCGGTGAGCCGGTCGGTCAACTCGTCGGACGCCAAGGCACGCTCTGTCTCACTCACCCGACCATGATGGCACCTAGGTTGTCATTCGCGCCTACAAATGACACCCTGGTTGTCATGAGCGATCTGTTTCGGCTGGACACCGGCACCGGCCAACCTCTTGTCCTGCTGCACGGCGGCTTCCTGGACCACGGGATGTGGGACGACCAGATCCCCGCCCTGTCCACGCGCTATCGCGTCATCGCGCCGGACGCCCGCGGTCACGGGCAGTCCCCCAACGCCACCGCACCCTTCCGCCACACCGACGACCTCGCCGAGCTCCTGCGTCACCTGGGCACCGGCCCGGCGATCCTGGTGGGGGTCTCCATGGGGGCCGGCATCGCGGTCGACACCGCGCTGGAACACCCGGAACTGGTCAGCGCCCTGGTCGTCAGCGGCGCCGGAACCAGCGAGCCGTACTTCACCGACCCCTGGACCAACGAAACCTTGGCCGCATGGCACTCCGCGATGGCCGCCGGCGACCTGGACGCCGCGGTCGAAGCCTTCACCCTCCTCGCCGTGGGCCCGCACCGCCACCTCGACGACCTCGACCCCCAAGTCGTCGGCCGCCTGCGCCGGATGACGCGGGGCACCCTGTCCAAGCACACCGCCGACGAACCCAACCTGCTCCTCCCGGTCCCCGACGCCTGGAATCGCATCGCCGGGATCGACGTGCCGGTGCTGGCCCTCAACGGTGCCGTCGACTCGCCCGACCACCTCGGGATGGCCCAACGCCTCACCCGCACCGTCGCCAACGGCCGGGCGATCGCGATCGACGGCACCGCGCACTACCCCAACATGGAACGCCCGGACCTCTTCAACAAGGCCCTCGAGGAGTTCCTGCGCACCGCAGGTCAGGGGCCCGTGTCCCCCGGGTGGGAGCAGAGGCCGCCGCGGTAGTTGCTGTCGTACCAGGCACCCGTCGCGTCGTAGTCCAGGACGGTACGGCCCGGCCCGACGCAGCGGTGGTACTTGCCCCGCGCCCAGCGTGTGACCTGGATCCAGACGTTGGTGTCGGTGGCGCAGTGCTCGTAGAAGGCGTGCTCACCGCCGGCGCCCTCGTTCCAGCCGCAGGCGTTGATCTTCTCCGGAGTCGCAGCGGTCGCCGGGGCGGCCATCGAACAGACCAGGGCGCCGGCCAGTGCGGCAGCCGCCAGGCCGCGGCGAAGGCGTGCCTGCGGCAGGCGGGGTGATCGGCGAAACGTCACGTTCTCTCCCTGTCGGTGGAAGGCCGGCTGATGCCGTGGGCGCCGGCCGGGCATCGCGAACATAGCGGCCCCAAGCCGCCGAAGGCGGATGAAAGGGAGAAAGGCATCCGTACGAGGAGAGCGCCGCACGGCAGGGGCGGGGCGGAACGCGGCGGCTAGGGGCGCTCCGAAGGGGCGGGGTGCTCGAAGTACTGGAGCACTCCGCCGGCCACGAAGCAGGCGGCGCCGGTGAGCGTGCCCCAGTTGGTGACGCCGACGTTGACCTGGGTGCCGGTGCGGGGATTGGTGAAGTCGGCGACGGCCGAGACCATGAACAGCACCGAGCCCAGCTGGTTGACGGCTGCGATGCACCAGCCGAGGTCACGCGGGCGCAGTCGGAGCGGGCCATGGCTGACCTCGACGAGCGCGAGGTGCCCGGAGACCAGGAACAGCACACAGCCGATGACATCCGGCGCCCAGATGAGCCGGTTGGTCTGCTGGACGGTCAGGCCCTGGAGGAACGAGTCGAGCAGATTGACGCCGAACTCCAGGGTGCCCGCGAACAGGACGAACGTCGTCAGCCAGTCGATCTGCAGGGGCTCGTAGCTCCACCACCGCCAGCGCGGGGTCTCCAGCGTGCCGGCGTCGCCACCCCGCCGGGGCGCGTTCACGGTCTGCAGCAGTGCGGCGTACGCACCGGTGCTGAAGAACAGTCCGCCCACCAAGTAGATCGTGGCGCTCTGCAGCGGGTTGCCGGGCCCGAACTGGGAGACCCCGGCGCCGAGGACGAAGAGCGCCCCGCCGATCGTGAACGCCGTCGCGACCACGGTGTTCAGGATGCGCAGTCGCCGCAGTCCCTGTGCGTCCGCGTGCCGGGTGGTCTCGGTCGCGTCCCGCCGGATCGTCAGGGCGCCGCGCTTGCGTGCGGTGCGCGACTCCCAAACCGAGGTGACGTCCGCGGCGAGGCGGCGGGTGAGTCGGGTGGTGAACGGTCCGGCGCCCTCGGCGCGCTCCTCGGTCTGGGCCACCTGCGGAGCCTATGACGCCGGTGGTCCCCGGCCCGGCCCGCCGGGGCCCGACAGGCCCCCGTTCACCGTAGCGAGCGACATCGCTCGCGCCGAAGGGGCGGCGCATGCCGGCACCGCTGCGGCCCGGTCTCGCGCGGCGGTCCCGGGTCGCACGCAGGACACGGCCGCGCAGGGGCCGGCCGTCCACCGGTACCCGGCCCGGGTGCGGTGCCGGAGACGTTGTTTCGGTGCCGCGGATGGGGGCAGACGACTGTTGGTCCCCGGCTGATCTCCCCCGTTCAGCCGGGGACTTCTGCTGCCGAGGGCGGGGCGTCCGGCGGGATGCGCCGACCGAAGCGCTCAGCTGCCGGCGCCACACCCGGTACCTCGGCCGGGTGCCTCAGTCGAGCCCGAGCAGCGCGGCCATCGTTCCGCCGAGCACCCTCTCGCGCACCTCGCCCGGGCCGGTGACGCGCTCCACCAACGCCCGGGTGAGGACCGGATCGCCGTACGGTGCGTCCGACCCGAAGAGAGTGCGGTCCGGGATCTCCTTGATGGCCAGCCGGACCGCGAAGACGATGTTGGCCGTGGACAGCTCCAGGTACATGTTCGGGGTGTCCCGGACCAGTTCGACGGCCTGCATCCAGTGGAGACCGCCGAGTTGGCTGACCACGAGCGGAACGGTCGGGTACCGGACCGCGAGGGCCGCCAACGTCTTCAGATCGTCCGCGGTGGTCGGCGCGAATCCGTGCACCACCACGGGCAGCCGACCGTGATCGGCCGCCGCCCGGAGAACCGGCTCGATCAGCCCGGCCCGCCCCGGCGGCGGCGTCAGCTCCCCGACCCCGTGCCACCCGCGCGCGACGACCTCGCGTTCCACGGTCTCGGCGATGTCCCCCGGAGCCAGATCCAGCGGTACGGATCCGAAACCGATGAACCTTTCCGGCCATGCGGCGAGTGCCACGTCCAGCTCCCGCCACGCGCTGCGGAACCCCTCGATCGCGTTGGCGCGACCGCCGAGGGCCTGGCCCAGGACCGCCATCTCCCGGTGCAGCGAGGCAAGGTCAACGGCCCGCTCGGGGTGTGCCCGGGTGCCGAACAGCACCGCGCGGTCCACCCCGGCCTGGTCCAACAGCGCCACATGTGCCTCGATGGGGTCGTGCACATGGCTGTGCGCATCAATGATCAACGACTCACTCCCGGTTCGACGGCCGGCCCGGAATACGGCCGGCCGGTGCACTGTTCCTCCCTGACACCGTGGGAAGGTCAAGTCGGAGGGAGTCGGCGGTGCTGATCGGGGAGCTGTCCCGCCGTACCGGAGTCAGCGAGCGCCTGCTGCGCTACTACGAGCGGACGGAGCTGATCCACAGCGAACGCCGCGCCAACGGCTATCGCGAATACGGCGAGCACACCGTGCTGACGGTCCGGCGCATCCGGGCCCTGCTGGCGGCCGGACTGCCCACCCGTGTCATCCGGCAGGTCCTGCCGTGCGCCGTCGACGAGGCGACGCTGCGCCCCTGCCCCGGGGTGCTCAACAACCTCCGTGACCAGCTGAGCGTCCTCGACCGGCGTGCTGCAGACCTGGAGACGGCGCGCGGCCTGCTGCGCCGGACGATCGCCACCACCGAACAGGCCGCCACAGGCTAGTCGCGACGCACGGACCCGGCCCGGGTCTCACTTGCAGAGGAGGAGGCTGTCGCAGACCCCGATCCCCGGGGGCGTGGTCGGAGGGTGGGGGAGGCCGTCCCAGCTGTTCAGGAGGTAGAAGCCGCCGGACGAGTTGGCTCCGGCCTCGATGACGGTCATCGTCTGGGCGGCCATTTTTTCGTTGCGGGGGACGACCACACTGTCGTGGAGGGCCTTGAAGAGGTTCAGGGTCTTGAAGCTGTCGACATGGACCACGCGATAGCTCCGCGCTTGCGGATTTCCGCCCTGGTCCTCACCGACCACCGTGGTCAAGTTCGTGGGCCAATTCTTCACGTCCTTGGCGATCTGGCCCGCCTGATAGGCCGTGTCGAGCGCGGTCTTCACTCCTGGGCGGACCCCGGACATGTGGAGGTGCAGCTGCTCGTGCGAGCGGTGCTGGGCCGCATTGACCCCCAACCCCACCACTCCCCACTTCTGTTGGCCGAACCAGTCGTACGCTCTGTCGTGCGCGACCTGCCAGTAATTGTTCGCCGCGTAGGCGCCCGAAACGAGATCCGGGCACTCGATGCCCTTGATGCGATCGGTGGCGACCAGCAGATATCCCTTTACCCCTCGGGACACCAGCCAGAAGGCGCCGATCTGCCTTTCCCGGCAGTCCCAGGCCATGTCCCAGAGAAATTCGCCACTGTCCTTGGGATCTCCGCAGAGGTCGGTGGGCGGCACGGCGAGGCTGGTGCGCTGGTTCTCCTTGGTCGTCACGGCGATACCTCCACGGTGATCGGGGTACGTGCCGCGGCTGCCCGGCCGGAGTGTTCTCGGCCCCGGTGCGCCTGGCGTCTGACGGTTCCCGTGGCCCGCCGCAGGACGGCCTGGGCCGCGGCAAACGGGGCACATGGCCGAGAGACGCCGTCGCACCGCTCCTGGGCGGGCGTCTGGCCGACCTCGTCCGGGTCGAGGCACGAGCTGTACCACCACCGTGCCATCACCCTCCGGGCAGCGCATCTGCTGACCCGACGGGGGCGGTTCATGGCAGGTGGTGGGCTCCGGTGGCGTCCGGGTCCCGGTGCCGAGGCCGGTGACGGGCGAGCGATTCAGGCGAGGTCGAGCAGCTGTTCGTAGAACCCGCCGAAACCCCGTTCCCGGTCGACCAGATGGAGTTCGAGGATCCAGTGGCAGGTGCGGCCCACGCGGTCCGTGCGGCGCAGCGGGGTGTCGTTCTCCGGGGTGATGTACGACTCGGCCTTGGCCCCGTCGTTCCTCTCATGCGGGAACTCGCCGACGAGGTGGCCGGTGTGCCAGGTCCCGATGGCCCAGCCGGCTGCCGCGGCCAGCCGCTCGACCTCGGCGTACAGCTGCCGGCCGGTGATGTCCGGACGCGTGGCGAAGAAGGCGCGTCCGGCGTCGAAGAGGCGCGGCAGGTCCTGGAGGAGGCGCTGCTTGTGCGGGTCGTCGCCGAAGACGTACGTGCGACCGAAGTCCGCCTCGTACTCCTCGAAGATCGGGCCGAAGTCGGCGAAGGCGACATCCTCGGGCCCGATGACCCGGTCCGGGGGATTGTCCTGATAGGGGCGGAGGGTGTTGGGCCCGGAGCGGATGATCCGCTTGTGCCAGTGCTTGGTGGTGCCGAACATGTCATTGGCGAGGTCGCGAATCCGGTCGCTGACCGCGCGTTCGCCGAGGCCGGGCGCCACCAGCCCGCGCTTCTCCACTTCGGCGAACAGCGCGAGGGCCTTTTCCTGAGCCGCAATCAGCCCCTCGGCTCGCCGGGCTTCCGGCACATCCGGTGTCTGGTCCGTCATGAGGTCTTCCCTCCCGTGAGGGCGCGCACTGCCGAGTGCGGCGCAGCAGGGTAACGATGCGCGTGCCACGCCCGGTTGAGGCTTTCGGTCGATCGTCGATCATCGCAATGCCGCCTCCGCCGAGGCAAGGCGATTCTCTCGCCCGGCACGCACCTGTGCGATGCGTGGGCCTGTCACTACCTCCAATATCTGACGGCCCGTGTGCCAACTGATTTGGGGTATGCACCAAGCAATTGCCGGGTGATTGTTCAATTCGCGCGGCAGATGCAGGATGGCATGCAGACGCACCGGGGTGAGGGAGGCAAGTCGGATGTCCGACAGCGGGATGCGTTCCCGGGCTCTGGTCGCAGCATTCTCACGGACCCCATGTGCCCCGGCCGGAACACCGGCGACAGCGCGTGGGGCTCTCCTTTCCCTGCATCCTGCTCACAAGGCGAGGTAAGGCCATGACCACACGAACCGGGGACGGCAGCGCCGGCGACGTCGATTACGGCGCGATCGGCGCTGGATACTCCTCCTACCGCCGGCCGGACGCGCGGATCGCGCGGTTCATCGCCGAGACCCTGGGCGACTCCCGGACGGTACTCAACGTCGGTGCCGGCGCCGGATCGTACGAGGGCGCGCTCCGTGCCGTGACGGCGGTCGAGCCCTCGGAGTCGATGCGCGCCCAGCGACCGACCCGGCTCGCCCCGGCGATCGATGCCGTCGCCGAGGACCTGCCCTTCGCCGACGGGGAGTTCGACGGGGCGATGACGCTGTTCAGCGTGCACCAGTGGCTCGACGTCGAGGCCGGCCTGCGTGAGATGCGGCGCGTGACCCGCGGCCCGGTCGTCGTCCTCACCTGCGATCCCGACCTGGTACGGGACTTCTGGCTGTACCGCTACGCGCCCGAGGTCCTCGACACCGAGGCCCGCCGCTACCCGCCGATCGGGCAGCTGACCGCCGCCCTGGGCGGCACGAGCACGATCCGGACCGTACCCATCCCCCTGGACTGCACCGACGGCTTCAACGAGGCGTATTACGGCCGCCCCGAGATGCTGCTCGACCCGGCGGCTCGGCAGGCGTGCTCGGCGTGGAGTTTCGTCGACGACCGCGTCCGCGGACACTTCGACGAGACCCTGCGCCACGACCTGGACTCCGGCGCCTGGGACGAGGAATTCGGTCACCTGCGCAGCCGGCCGGCGTACGAGGGGTCACTCGTCATCGTCCGCGCGGTCCCGTAAGGGGCGAGGGACGTGCCCCGGCGGCGCGCCAAGCCGCGACGAGGGGAGTCGGCCGCCGGCCGACACGTGTGCCGGATGTACGTCCTTGTCCTCCGCTGAACGCCGGTATAGGGATCATGTGCCCATGCGACACATCTCCTGATGAAAGGCATGTCATGAAGCTCGCAGTCATCGGCGGTACCGGGCTGATCGGATCGCAGGTCGTCAAGGACCTGAATGCCGCGGGGCACGAGGCGGTACCGCACTCGAAGTCCACCGGAGTCGACGTCGTCAGTGGCGAAGGGGTGGACGAGGCGGTGGCGGGGGCGGATGTCCTCGTCAATCTGACGAACTCCCCGACCTTCGACGAAGCCTCACCGGCCTTCTTCCAGGCATCGATGGACAACCTTATGGCCGCGGGCCGAAAGAGCGGTATCCGGCACTTCGTCATTCTGTCGATCGTCGGCGTGGACCGGGTACCGGAGCTGGACTACTACCGGGCCAAGGCGCTCCAGGAAAACCTCCTCGCGGCCGGACCGATCCCCTATTCGATCGTCCGGGCGACACAATTCATGGAATTCATCGAGGCGGCCATGTCCTGGACGGCGGACAGTGACACCGTCCGGCTGCCCGCCACGCCGATCCAGCCGATCGCGTCCAAGGACGTGGCCGCCGCGGTGGCGGAGGTCGCGGTGGGAGCCCCGCTGGGGGGCATTCGCAACATCGCCGGCCCCGAGATCTTCTCCCTGGACGAGCTGGGCCGGATCACCCTGGCCCACAAGTCCGACGGCCGCACCGTCGTCACCGACCCCACCGCGGGCATGTTCGCCGCGGTCAAGGGCGACGTCCTCACCGACAAGGACGCTCGCCTCGCCCCCACCCGCTACACCGACTGGCTGTCCTGAACCGTTTCCGTCCTGGTGGGCGGGGGTGGGAATGCGCTGACCGGCGCCGTGGTGCGCTGCTGGTGCCCGCCCGCGGCGGGGCGGGTACCGGCAGCGCGCCGTACTGCTACCTCGCGAGCCACACCGCGTGGTCCGGGGCCAGTCGGCCGTCCTCGACCGGGCCGCTCGCCAGCAGCACCGCCTCGTGTGCGGGCAGCGCGTACGGCTCCGGTGAGAGGTTGACGACGCAGCCGAAGCCCGGCTCACGTCGGAAGGCGAGCACACCGGCGGGGGCGTCGAGCCAGGTCAGGTCGCCCTCGCCGAGTGCGGGGTGGTCCCGGCGCAGATGGAGCGCGCGCCGGTAGAGCTCCAGCATGGAGGCCGGGTCGCCGGTCTGTGCCGCGACGCTGAGGTCCTTCCAGTGCGCGGGCTGCGGCAGCCAGGGCTCGCCGGTGGCGCCCTCGGGGCTGAAGCCGTACGGCGTGCTGTCCCCGGACCAGGGGATCGGGACGCGACAGCCGTCACGACCGGGGTCGGTGTGGCCGGACCGTTCCCAGATGGGGTCCTGGAGTACGCCCTCGGGGAGGTCTTCCACCTCCGCCAGCCCCAGCTCCTCACCCTGGTAGACGTAGGCGCCGCCGGGGAGGGCGAGCATCAGCAGGGCGGCGGCGCGGGCCCGCCGGACACCGAGTTCGAGGTCAAGCGGGCCCTCGGGGCGGTAGGGCTCGTTGGCGACCCACTTCCTGGCCACCGTGCGGCCGAAGCGGCTGGGGTGGCGTACCACGTCGTGGTTGGAGAGCACCCAGGTGGCGGGGGCGCCGACGGAGCCGAGCGTGCCGAGCGAGCGGTCGATGACTTCCCGCAACGCGGCGGCGTCCCAACTGGTCATCAGGAAATCGAAGTTGAAGGCGGTGTGCAGTCCCTCCGGCCGTACGTAGGCGGCGAGTCGGTCGGGGGTGTCGGCCCAGGCTTCGGCGACGAACGAGCGGTCGCCGGGGAATTCGTCGGCGACCCGGCGCCAAGCGCGGTAGATGGCGTGCACGTCGTCGCGGTTCCAGTACGGATGGTCCGCCTGCCCCTCGGCCGCCGGGGCGTCCGTTCCGCCGCGGGCCGGCAGATCGGGCAGCGCGGGGTCCTTGACCAGGCCGTGCGCCACATCGATACGGAAGCCGTCGACGCCCCGGCTGAACCAGAACCGCAGAACGTCCTCGAACTCCGCCCGCACCTCGGGGTGTTGCCAGTTGAGGTCCGGCTGCTCGGGGGCGAACAGATGGAGGTACCACTGCCCGTCGGGCAACCTGGTCCAGGCCGGGCCGCCGAAGACGGACTGCCAGTTGTTGGGCGGCTCGGCCCCGTCGGGCCCGCGCCCGTCGCGGAAGTGGTAGCGCGCCCGCTCCGGGCTGCCGGGCCCGGCAGCCACCGCCGCCTCGAACCAGGCGTGCCGGTCGGAGGTGTGGTTCGGCACGATGTCGGGGATGACGCGGATGCCGTGCCGGTGCGCCTCCTCGATCAGCGCCTCGGCGTCGGCCACGGTGCCGAAGAGCGGGTCGATCCTGCGGTAGTCCGCCACGTCGTAACCGTGGTCCGCCATCGGCGACTTGTACCAGGGATTGATCCAGATGGCGTCGATGCCGAGGGACTTCAGGTAGGGGAGCCGGGAGCGGATGCCGGCGATGTCACCGACTCCGTCACCGTTGGCGTCGGCGAAGCTGCGGACGTAGACCTGGTAGATGACGGCGCTGCGCCACCAGGGTGCTGGGTTGTTGCTGGGCATGCTGCTGCGTGCTCCTCGGTGCTCTGCGGTGGTTCGGTCTGCGGTGCGGACTACTTCGCGGCGCCGGCGGTGAGGCCGGCGACGATCCGGCGCTGGAAGAGCAGCACCATGATCACGAGGGGGACGGTGACCAGTACGCCCGCCGCCATCTGGCTGCCGAACGGGGTCTCGAACTGGCTCGCCCCGGAGAAGGTGGAGATGGCCACCGGCGCGGTCTGCATCTCCGGCTTGTTCGTCATCGACAGTGCGATGAGGAATTCGTTCCAGGCCGCGATGAAGGTGATGATCGCGGTGGTGAACATGCCCGGCGCGGCGAGCGGGATGATGATCTTGCGGAACGCCTGACCGCGGGTGCAGCCGTCGACCATGGCGGCATGCTCCAGTTCGTCGGGCATCTGCCGGAAGAACGCGGTGAGGTTCCAGACCGCGAGCGGCAGGGTGAAGGACATGCTGGGCACGATCATGGCCTGGTAGCTGTTGATCCAGCCGAAGTCGACGAACATCTTCAGCAGCGGGACCACGAGCGACACCACCGGGAACATGGAGGTCGCGATGATCAGCGTGAGCACCAGCCGCTTGAGCCGGAATTCCAGCCGGGCCATGGCATAGGCGGTGAAGGTGGCCAGGACCAGCGCCACCGCGGTGGTGGTGCCGGCCACCACGAGGCTGTTGAGCAGGGCCCGGGTGAAGGACTCGGACGGGTCGAGGACCGCGAGGTAGTTCTCGAACGAAAGCCGGGTGGGGAACGGGGAGTTGGCGAAGATGTCCGAGGTCCGCCGCAGGCTGGAGACCAGCATCCAGTAGAACGGTGCCAGGCAGTAGGCCACGACCGCGGCGACTCCCGCGTACAGCAGCCACTTGCGCAGCTTCGGGGAGAGCGTCATGCCGCCACCTCCGTACGACGGCGCGGCAGCCACCGGCGGCGCGTGCGGGCGGGACCGTCGTCGCCGAGGACATCGGCGCCCAGCAGCCGGACGAAGGCCAGCGCGATCAGGAAGACATAGACGAAGAGGATCACCGCATAGGCCGCGGCGGGCCCGAAGCGCACGTTCGCGGCCTGGTCCTGGGCGAGCATGGACAGCGTCTCCACCGAGGTCTTCTTGGCGCCGATGAGGATGTACGGCAGGTCGAACATCCGCAGCGCGTCCAGCGTGCGGAACAGGACCGCCACCAGCAGCGCGGGCTTCACCAGCGGCAGGGTGATGTTCCAGAACTGGCGCAGCGCGCCCGCGCCGTCGATCCTGGCCGCCTCGTAGACCTCCTTGCTGATCACCTGGAGTCCCGCCAGGACGAGCAGGCCGATGAAGGGGGCGGTCTTCCACACATCGGCGATGATCACCGCGAGCTTGGCGTGGAATCCCTCGGTGGTCCACAGGATGTGCTGACCGGTCAGGGCGTTGGCCACGCCGTTGCTGTTGAAGATCCAGCGCCAGAGCAGACCGCTCACCGCGGTGGGGATGGCCCACGGCACCAGGATGCTGGCCCGTACCAGGGCCCGGCCCTGGAAGGCGCGGTGCATGATCAGCGCCATCGCGATGCCGATGACCGTCTCCAGCGCGACCGTGGTGACGGTCAGGAACGTGGTGTTCCAAAAGGCGTTCCAGAAGCGGGCGCCGGCCGCACCGAAGATCGCGCCGTAGTTCTGCAGCCCGACGAACGGGTCGCTCTCGTTGACGAAACCGGTCTTCGGGTTGAGTCCGGGAGTGCCGTAGAGCGAGTCCTTCAACGCCACGAGCGTCGGATAGAGGACCACGACCGTCAGCACCAGCAGCGTCGGGGAGACCAGCAGCGCCGCGAGTCGGCCGGTCCCGGAGGTGGCCCGCGGGCGGCGCCGTGGGCGCTCCGCCGGCGGGGCCGGCGCCCGGGGCACGGGCGCGGCCTGGTTCTGCGTTGTCACCATGGGGTGCTCCTCACTCTCCCGCAGCCTGCTGCCGAAGGGTCTGCTGAAGGTCCTTCAGCGCCTGCGCGCTGCTGGTGCTGCCGGTCATGGCCGCGTAGACCTGCTGTTGGATCGCCGCCGTGACATCGCCGTACCGGAAGACCCGGGGCCGCGGCACGGCGTGCAGGATCGACTGCTTGAGGGTGGGGAGGTACGGATACTGCTTGATCAGCTTCGGGTCCTTGTAGAGCGCCTCATAGGTCGGTGCGCCCGGTGCGCGGGACAGCGTGAAGCGCTGGATCTCCTGGCTGGAGAGGAACTTCATGAAGTCGATCGCCGTCGCCTTGTTCTCCGCCGAGGCCGACAGCGCCAGGTTGTGGCCGCCCAGGCTGGAGGCGCCGGGCCCGTTCAGGCCGGGCAGCGGTGCGGTGCGGAACCGGTCCGCGACCTTGCTGGAGCCGTCCTTCTTGGCCATCAGGGGATAGGCGTAGGGCCAGTTCCGCAGGAAGATCAGCTTCCCGGTCTGGAAGGCGCGGCGGCCGTCCTCCTCCTGGTAGGTGACGGCGTCCTTCGGGATGGTGCCGTCCTTGAAGGAGTTGACCAGGAAGTCCAGGCCCCGCTTCGCCTGCGGGGTGTCCACGTGCGGTGTGCCCTTGGCGTCGGTGACGACGCCGCCCGCGGAGTTCACCGCCTCGGCGAAGTTGACGGTCAGGCCCTCGTACTTCTGGAACTGGCCCGCGTAACACGACATCCCCCGTGCCTCGGGCAGCTTCCTCACCTTGGCGCAGTCCGCCTTCATCTCCGCCCAGGTGGCCGGCGGTTTCGCGATGCGGGCCTGCTTGAGCAGGTCGGTGCGGTAGTAGAGCATGCCGCCGTCGGAACTGAACGGCAGGGCGTACAGACCACCGCGGTACTTGCCGGTCTCGACGATCGGCTTGAGCATCTGCGACAACGGATACCGGTCCTCGGGCAGCCGGTCGATCCATCGGTGCGCGGCGAACTCCGAGGTCCACACGGCGTCGAGCGCCAGCACCGTATAGGCGTCGGACTTCGTCTGCGCGTTCTGGATCATCTGCTGGCGCTGGGCGTCGGGGTCCGTGGGCAACTGGACGAAGGTGACCTTCTCCGAGGGGTGCAGCTTGTTCCAGCGGTCGAGCATCTCCTGGACGGATCCGGAGGCGTCCTTGCCGGCGACGTAGGTGATGGGGCCGCGTCCCTCGAACGTGGGCCGGCCGCCGGCCTTGGTGGCCCCGGCCGGGCCGCAGGCGGCGAGGGCGGCGAGCCCCACGAAGGCCGCGCCGCCACTCTGCAGCGCTCTGATCGTTCTGCTCTTCACTGTCTCTCCTGGTGGTGCGAACCGGGGCGGTGGTCGGTCACGCGCTGGGGAGCCGCTCGCCGGTGGCGGCCGAGAAGAAGTACGTGCTGCCGGGCCGGAAGCCCGTCACCACCCGGTCGCCGTCGCCCTCGGCCGCGCCGGCGGCGCGCACGCGGCGGGGCAACGGGAGGCGGCTGCCGCCGAGTTGGACGCCGTCATCGGCCATCCGGACCTCTTTGAGGTTCCTGGTCGGCGAGCCGATGAAGGAGGCCGCGAAGACATCGGCCGGCTCGTCGTGGAGCGGGCGCGGGGCGGCGCACTGCTGGAGCACCCCGTCCTTCAGTACGGCGACGCGGTCGCCCATGGTCATCGCCTCGACCTGGTCGTGCGTGACGTGGACGGTGGTGCCACCCAGCCGCCCCTGGAGGGCGGCGATCTGCGTACGGGCCCGGGTACGCAGCTTGGCGTCCAGGTGGGACAGCGGCTCGAAACTGACTGTGGTCATGCAGGAGTTTCATCCCTTCCCGGCAGCGGCCGCCGGATGGCATGGACAGGGTCGCAGAGCGCTTCTGATTGCGCTGTCTCCGTATCAGGTGGATGAAAGAGCAGGTCAAGAGCCTGGAGGATCACTCCGAGCGGCTGGCGATGACCTGGCGAGACAGCGCTTTCAAGCTATGAGCAGCCCTAGGTGAAGTCAATGCGTTACGGCCAGGTAATGCGCCGGACATCCACCTGTACCTTGCAGCTTTTATGCCGAGCCAAGGTCCGGCGTCGACGGGTGCCCGCGTCGATGACAGCGCTGTCATCGACGCCCTGAGTGCGTGTGCTCGCCGTGCTACCTTCCGTGCATGTCACCAGCTCAACGGCATCCCACCATGGCCGACGTCGCCGAACGCGCCGGCGTCTCCGCCTCCACCGTCTCGCGCACCCTGCGCGGCTACGCCTCCGTCTCGGCCGAGGTCCGGGAGCGGGTCGAACGCGCGGCCCGCGAGCTGAACTTCGCCATCTCCAGGCAGGCGGCCAGCCTGGTGACCGGCAAGACCGGGGTGGTGGCCGTGCTCGTACCGATACTCAAGTCATGGTTCGTGGGTTCGGCGCTGGAAGGGCTCGGGCTGGTGCTGCGGGCGGCGGGCCTGGAGCTGGTGGTCTACTACGTGCCCGACATGGTGGAGCGCGCCGACTTCTTCGAGCGGCTGCCCGCGCGGCGGAACGCCGATGCGCTGCTGGTGTTCTCCTTCGACCTCACCGAGGAGGAGAGCGCCCGCCTGGACGATCTGCAGATGCCGGTCATATACGTCAGCCAGCACGCCGAGGGCAGGCCGAGCGTGTACGTCGACGATGTGGCCGGGGGGCGCGGCGGCACCCGGCATCTCCTCAACCTCGGGCACCGGCGGATCGCCTTCCTGCGGGCGATCGGGGTCAGCGGGTTCACCTTCAGCTCCAACGAACGGCTGACCGGCTACCGCCAGGCGCTCACCGACGCCGGCGTTCCGCTGGACGACGAGCTGGTGGTCGGCGCCGTCCTGGGCGAGGACCGCACCGTCGTGCAGGCGGTCGGCCAGCTGCTCAGCCTGCGGCATCCGCCGACCGCGATCTTCGTCGAGCAGGACGAGCTCGCCGTCGCGGTGCTGTGGACGCTGCGCAAGAGCGGCTTCGACGTGCCCGAGCGGCTGTCCGTCCTCGGCTTCGACGACCATGACATCGCCCGCTGGGTCGGGCTGTCCACGATCGCGCAGTCACCCACGGAGATCGGCCGCGCCGCCGGCGAGCTGGCCCGTGCGCTCATCGAGACGCCGGACGCCGATCGGGAACGGCACATCGTCCTGCCCACCCATCTGATCCCCCGGGCCACCACCGCCCCGCTCACGCCACCGCCCCCGGCGCCCGAAAGCGGCCAGGAGACACCCCCGGCGGGACCCGGCGCGTGGGCTGATTGACCGGGCGGCTCAACCGGGCCGCGGGGACGGAGCGGGCTGCCCGCAACCTTCCGTCTCATCCGCCTCGCGGAGGTACACCTCCAGTTGGGCGGCCCCCGTCAGCATCGCCCGCCCGCGGGTGGACAACCGGCCGTGCCAGTCGCACAGCGCGGCCTCCAGCGGCTCCAGTCCGCCGGCCGTCCGTACCTGCGCGATCAGCGGGGCGATCTGCTCCAACAGGTACCCGCCCCGCCTGAGCTGGTGGGCCAGCCGGGCGTCCCGCACATCGGCCTCGTCGTACACGCGGTAGCCGGTCAGCGGGTCGCGGCGCGGCCGCACCAGACCGGCGCGCTCCCATTTGCGCAGGGTCGCGGGCCGGAGTCCGAGCTTCCCGGCCAGCGGCCCGATGAACATGTCGCCGGGCCCGGACGCCGCGGCCGGCCCGGACCCCGCCCCGGACTCGGGCCCGGTGAGCGGCTCCAGGTCGCGGAGGGCGCTCTCCACGGCCTGGAGGGTCCGGCGGTCGTCGAGGAGCTGGGCGTGGCTCTCGTCGATGAGGCGGAACGCCTCCTCGGCCGCGCCCTCGTTCACCGCCCGCATGATCGACGTCGCCGTCCGGTGGCCGTGGCCGGGCACCAGGGCGAGGAACGCGCGCAGGGCCCCCGCATGCAGCGAGGTATAGGTCCGGTAGCCGTGGGGGGTGCGACCGGCGGCCGGAAGGATGCCGGCCTCCTCGTAGTTCCTGACCGCCTGCGTGGACAGCCCGTGCTCGCGGGCCAGATCAACCGGCCTGAGCCGCTCGCCACTTTGAGGGTTTCGTGCCATGAGACCACCGATATCGCGCAGAACTTTCAACCGAGGGTTCAACGATACCGTTGAAGGCATGGTTACAGACCGCCAGGAAACCACCCATGCCGTCGAAGCCGCCTCCGTCATGAAGCTGCTTTCGGCGCGGCCGCGGCTGCTCGCCCTGGGCGAGCCCACCCACGGCGAGGACACGCTGCTCGACCTGCGCAACGAGCTCTTCCGACAGCTCGTCGAGCAGGAGGGCTACCGCACGATCGCGATCGAGAGCGACTGCATCAGGGGCCTCATCGTCGACGACTACGTCACCTCGGGCACAGGCACCCTCGACGAGGTCATGGAGCACGGCTTCAGCCACGGTTGGGGCGCCTCCGCGGCCAACCGCGAGCTGGTGCGCTGGATGCGCGCCCACAACGACGGCCGGTCCGCGCCCGAACAACTCCGCTTCGCCGGCTTCGACGGCCCGCTGGAGATCACCGGCGCCGCGAGCCCCCGGCAGGCCCTCACCGCACTGCACGGCTACCTCTCGTCCCGGGTGGACGCGGGCTTGCTCCCCTGCACCGCGGAAACACTCGACCGCCTCCTCGGCGCCGACGACCGGTGGACCGAGCCCGCCGCGATGATGGACCCGACCCGGTCCGTCGGGAAGTCGGCCGAGGCCAACGAGCTGCGGCTGCTCGCCGACGACCTGGTGGCACTGCTCGACGAGCAGACGCCACACCTGATCGCGGCGACCTCGCGGGAGGACCGGGACCGGGCGCGCCTGTACGGGCGTACCGCCACCGGCCTGCTGCTTTACCACTCGTGGATGGCCGACACCGGACCGAGCCGCATGACGCGGCTGGTGGGCCTGCGGGACCGGATGATGGCCGACAACCTCCTCGCCGTAGCCGAACGTGGCCCGGCGCTGGTCCATGCCCACAACGGCCACCTCCAGCGGGAGAAGAGCACGATGCGGATGAGCGGACGGCCGCTGGAGTGGTGGAGCGCCGGCGCGCTCGTGAGCGCCCACCTGGGCGAGGAGTACGCCTTCCTGGCCACGGCTCTCGGCACGATCCGGCACCAGGGAGTGGACACCCCGGCACCGGACACCGTCGAAGGACTCCTGTACGCGCTCCCGGAGGACCGCTACGTCGTCGACGCCCGTCGACTGGCCACCGCCCTCGGCGACACGCGGCCCGCGCCCCGCGTGTCCCCCTGGTTCGGCTACGCCCCGCTCGACCCGGCCCACTTGGCGGACAGCGACGGGCTGGTGTTCGTCAAGGACGTCCCGCGGAGCTAGTGCGGGCGGGCGGTGAGCGCGCTCGGGAGCTGCTTCCGGATCGAGGGCCCTCCGAAGGCAGCTCCCGAGGTCGCGCTCGCCGTCATCACGTGCGCGATCCGGTGACACGCACGAACCTGAAGACGTGCACCGCTCGCATCCCCGTGCTCAGGAAAAGGGAGAGCGCCATGTCGAAGAAGCACGATCTCGGAAAGGGCGACGAGGTGGCGTGGGAGAGCCATGGCCACAAGGTGACGGGGAAGGTGAAGAAGAAGATCACCGATCGTGTTGAAGCGGCCGGACGGACCGTCGACGCCTCGCGGGACGACCCGCAGTACGAGGTGGAGAGCGACAAGTCCGGCCGTACCGCCGTCCACAAGCCGAGTGCCCTGCGTAAGAAGAAGCGGAATTCCTGACGCCGGCCGCCGGACGACGAGCGGGGAGCGAGCGCAGCTCCGGCCGTCAGGAGAGAAGACGGGCCGCGGCACTGTCCGGCCCGAGGGGTACGGTGCCGGGCATGACCGCAGAGGGCCCCTCCGTTCGGCCGTTGCTCTTCCTCGATGTCGACGGGCCGCTGCTGCCCTTCGGAGGGCCGACGCCGAGCCGGTCCGGCGGATCGCAGGGTCTGCCCATCGAGGCGAGCCCGCTGCTGGCACGGATCGATCCCGGCGTGGGACGGCGGCTGGCAGCGCTCGGCTACGAGTTGGTCTGGGCGACGACATGGGGGGAGGAGGCGAACGAGTGCATCGCGCCCCGGATCGGGTTGCCGCCGCTTGAAGTCATCCATTGGCCGGAGCCGTCAGCGGCGGAGGAGCGTGACGTGCCGGCCGGGCGCCATTGGAAGACGCGGCCGATCGTTGCGTGGGCCGCCGGGCGGGCGTTCGCGTGGGTCGATGACGAGATCACGCGCGCGGATCACGCGTGGGTCGCCGCTCATCATGCCGGGCCGGCGCTGCTGCGGCAGGTGGATCCCCGCGTCGGCCTGACCGCCGACGACCTGGACGTCCTCGCCTCGTGGGCCGAGGCCCTCGGCGACACGACGTGACACGGCGCTCAAGCCCGGTGTGCCACGTTCCCGCCGCGACCAAGATCCTCCGTCAGGGCCTCAAGACATGGCTGCGCGCCCTCAAGACCGCCGCCGAAGCCCCCACTCGCAACCGGCGGCATTGAACCGCGAACCACCGACCACGCCCACGTCGAGTGCGGCGGTGTGGACCCGGGCTCCCTTACAGGGAGACGTCGGGATGGAGGCGTCCGACCGTCCACATCCGCTGCCGCCGCACGGCGAGGGCGGTCACGGCCAGGAAGCCCGCGGTGAAGGCCAGAAGGACGGCGAAGTCCCGTAGGAGGTTTTCGGTGAGCCCGCCCGAGACGGTGACCCGCAGCCCGTCCACGAGGTACGTCATCGGGAGCAGCGGGTTCAGCATCTGGAAGAAGGCCGGCTCGGTGGGCAGCGGATAGAGCCCGCCCGAGGCGGTGAGCTGCAGGATGAGCAGGACCAGCGACAGGACGTCGCCGGGAACCCCGAACACGGTGCGCAGACAGTGGTCGACGGCCACGAACGCCGCCGCCCCGGTGACCAGGAGCGCCAGCATCCAGACGCCGTGGACGGGGTCGAGTCCGAGGGTCAGGTCGACGACGCCGTAGAGCACCAGTGCCCCCACGGCGCCGAGCAGCGCGGCCGGCAGCCATCCCGCGACCGCGGTGGTGAAGGCGCCGACCCGGCCCACCAGGGCGCGGGTGTTGAGCGGGCGCAGCAGCAGGTACGCGAAGAGGCCGAACACCCACAGGGCGATGCCGAAGAAGAACGGTGCGAGCCCTCGTCCGTAGACCCCGGCCGGGTGCAGGTTGGCCCGGTCGATGTGGACGGGCGTGCCCAGGACCTCGGCGGCGTGCGCGACCTGGTCGGGACTGGTGCGGGGGATCTTGTGCAGTCCGTCGTCCACGGTGCGGGAGACCTCCGAGGCGCCGCTGTGGGCCTGGTCGGCGGCGGCCCGCAGGGCGCCGGAGCCCTTCTCCAAGGTGCCGAGCCCCTCGACGAGGCCGTGCGCGCCGTCGGCCGCACTGTGGGAACCGGTGTCGACGAGACGGAGCGGGGTGTGCAGGGCCAGCACGTCACGTCCGAGCGAGCCGACGTCCGCCTGGAGACGTTCGGCTTCCTGGAGGGCCCGGCGGGCGTTGTTCTCCGCGGCGGCGGCCCGTCCGTCGAGGGCGGTGGCGGTCGAGTCCAGGCTGCGGGCGTGGCTCAGGGCCCGTCGGTAGACCGGGTCGTCGCGCAGTTCGGGGTGGGAGTCGGCGAGATCGGTGAGGTCGGCCACCGCCCGCGAGGTGCCCTTGCGGGTGGCACCGGTGGCGGTGTGCACGGCGTCCAGACCGTCGGTGGTCAGCCGGGCGGTGCTCACCAAGGCGGCGGCGGCCCCGGGAAGCCGGTCCGCGGCGGCCTGGTCGAGGCGGCCCGTGAGGTCGTCGATCTGTCCGGTGGCCCGGGCGATCTGCCGGGCCCCGGCGGCGACGCCGCCGGCCCCGTCGCGCAGCGTGGAGGTCGCCGAGGCGACCGTGGAGGTGCCCTGCTGGGCCACCCGGGTGGCCCCCACCAGCCGGTGTGCGCCGTCGGAGGCGGTGGTCAGCTTGTCGCGCACGTCCGACAACTCGCCGTAGACACCGCGCACATAGGCGGCGTGTGTGGCGGAGTTGATCTGGTCCTGCAACTTGGTCTGTACGACCTCGGTCATGATGCCGGCGATGTAGTTGTTGGCATCGTTGAGGTGGATCCGGATGCCGGCCTGCTTCGGGCGGGTGTCGGCGCCGGTGGCGAGCTTGCGGCTGAAGTCGGACGGGATGTCGATGGTGAAGAAGTAGCGGCCGTGCTCCAGTCCGTCCCGCGCCTCGTCCCGGCCGACGAAGTGCCAGTCGAAGGTGCCGGACGCCTTGAGCTGCTCCACCAGCTGATCACCGGCGTTCACCCGCCGGCCCTGCTTCGCATGCGCCGGGTGGTCCTGGTTGACGACGGCGACCGGCATGCGGTCGGTCTTGCCGTACGGGTCCCAGTTCGCCCAGAGGTACATGGCGCCGTACAGCAGCGGCACCAGGCAGAGCAGTAAGGGGACCAGGCGGCGCATCGGGCCGCGGAAGCGCCGGAGTTCCAGCAGTGCCAGCTTGACGGCCCTCATGCGTCGGCGTCCTCTCGGGCATCGGCCGTCCGGGCCGGCAGGCGGTCCCGGCTGCGCCGCGGAAGCGACAGCGTGACGAGGCCGGGGGTGGGCGACGGCGTGCGGAGGCACCCGGCGAGCACGGTGGGGCCGCTGTTGCGGACCCGGTCCAGTGCCTGCCACACGCTGTCGTGCGCGGCGGGCGGCAGGCCCTCGTCGACGTCGTCGACGACCAGGGCACCGGGCCGCTCGGCGAGCGCCAGCGCGGCCGCCAGCAGCAGCGCCTCGACCGGATCGAGGTCCTCGACCAGGTCCGTCCCGCGGGGGGCGGTGCCCACCACCTCGCATGCCTCGCGGAGGCGATGCTCGGTCACCCCCGGTGCGGTCAGGCGGCGTTCGGCCATCACTTCCCGCACCCGCAGCCGCCCTTCGAGAGTGACCGCGGGCGCCGCCCGGGCGACGGCGACCGCCGCGCGCACCCACCGGCCTTCGGCGGGCAGGACGTGCCCGCCGACCCGGACGGCCCCGCCGGACAGCCGCATCCGCCCGGCGAGCGCCAGCAGCAGGGAAGTACGCCCGGAACCTGCCGGCCCGTGGGCGGCCAGCAGTCCGCCGGCCGGCACGTCCAGGTCCACCCCTTCGAACACCGGCCCTCTCGGACCGTGCACACTCGCCCCGCGGGCGACCACGTCAACTCCAGGCCCTGTCATGCAGCAAGTCCTAGCCCGGACCGGCCAACCCACCCCTGTGGCACGGCAGTTGTGACGATGTTCACGTGGCGCCGCCAACTGGCCGGCCCCAGGCCGCTTCGAGGCCCGGACCCGCCGCACCGGCGAACCGCCCACCTCCGGCCGCCGGCCCGCCCCGCGCCCGAGGTCAGTTCGTCTGCCGGCGGGCCAGCTTCACCTCGCGGTCGATGGCCCAGGCGTCGGCGACCGGCCCGAGGTGGCCGAGCTTGTCGGGATTGATCACCGTGCGGATGGTCCGGATCCGCCCGTCGAGCACCTCCAGGGCCAGGGTGTGCAGGATCTTGCCGTCCCGGTCGCGGAAGACCGCGCCGGGCTGGCCGTTGACCTCGTGCTGTTCGAACGTCACGTCGATCCGGAGCAGCCAGGGGAAGACCGCGCCCAGCAGCCGGGCCACGTTCTCCGCACCCATGACGGCCCTGGCCAGCTGCGGGGCCTTGCCGCCACCGTCCCCGACCAACTCCACGTCGGCGGCCAGCAGCTTCTGCAGCCCGTCCACCTCGCCGTTGCTCAGCGCGTCGAAGAAGCGCGTCGCCAGCTCCTGCCGCTCCTGACCGTCCGCTGCGAACCGCGGCCGCCCGGCGGCCATGTGCCGCCGCGCCCGCACCAGCAGCTGCCGACACGCCGCCTCCGAACGCCCCACGGCCGCGGCGACCTCGTCGAACCCGAAGCCGAACACCTCCCGCAGCAGGAAGACCGCCCGCTCCAGCGGGCTGAGCCGCTCCAACAGCAGCAGCGCCGCCATCGACACCGAGTCGGCCAGCTCCACCGACCGCGCCGGATCCTGGTACGGATCGCTCAGCAGCGGCTCGGGAAACCAAGGGCCCACGTACTCCTCCCGCCGCACCCGCGCGGAGCGCAGCACATCGATCGATATCCGCGTCACCGCGGCCGACAGAAAGGCTTTGGCCGACGTGGGCCGGGTCGCCGAAGCGTCGAAGCGCAGCCACGTCTCCTGCACCGCGTCCTCGGCCTCGCTCACGCTGCCCAGAATGCGGTAGGCGATCGAGAACAGCAGCGGTCGCAGCTCCTCGAAGTCCTCGACCTTGCTCACACCGCATCCCTCCCTTGAAACCTGCATCCCCAGCCGCCCGTACGCGGCGGCGCAGCCGATCTGCTGGTGATCACCCGGCCCACCGGCGGGCCGGCGCGGCGCCGCCGAGGCCGGGGCCCGGGGCCCGCACCGGACCCCGGGCCGGCCGTCGATGCCGTTCGCTCGACGTGTCAGTGGAACTGCCCGGGCACGTAGTCGCCGGCCGGCTGCTGGGCGATGATGTTCAGCCGGTTCACCGTGTTCATGAAGGAAACCAGGATCACCAGGGCGGTGAGCTGCTCCTCGTCGTAGTGCTTGGCGGCGTACTCCCACACCTTGTCGCTGACCCCACCGGCCGCGTCCGCGACCCGGGTGCCCTCCTCCGCCAGCTCCAGCGCGGCACGCTCGGCCTCGGTGAAGACCGTGGCCTCCCGCCACGCCGCGACCAGGTTCAGCCGCACCGAGGTCTCACCGGCCGCCGCGGCGTCCTTGGTGTGCATGTCGATGCAGAAGGCGCAGCCGTTGATCTGGCTCACGCGGAGCGCCACCAGCTCCTGCGTCGCGGCCGGCAGCGCCGATTCCTTGACCGTCTTGCCCGCCGACATGAAGTACTTGAAGGCTTTGCCGGCGGTCGGGCTGGCGAAGTAGTTCAGTCGCGCTTCCATGATGTGCTCCTCTGCGGTCGTCACTGGCTACACCCCTTAGACGAGGTAGCCCGGCGCCCTGTGACGTGGGCGCATGTGACCTGCGTCTCGCCGCCGCGTCCTGGAGCGTGAGTTGCTGGGGCGTGTGGTGAATGTGCTGGTCACAGCCAGTTTGTTGCCGAGGTCATGAAGGGGTGAGCGGAAGCTCGTAGTCCATGGTGCGCGCGGTGATGCGCAGTCCGGCCAGCGGCAGTGCTTGGCGTACCGCGGTGTCATCGAATTCCCAGACGGTCAGTTCGGTGACCTCGGGGTGGTCGCGCCGCAGGCGTGTGACGAGTTCCGCGATGAGCGCGGCGAGCGCGCGCGGCTCGGCGTTCTCGTGGCGGATCGACTCCCCGGCATTGATGTGGGCCGCGTGCCCGCTTATGAAGGCCGAGACCTCTGCGTCCGCCGTCGCCAGCGTGAGGTGCGTGGGCAGTTGGTGGACCTGCACCTCGGGCAGCCCGGCAGGGGGCTGCCAGGTGGCTGGCTCGGTGCTCCAGTAACGGGCGCATTCGCCGTGTCCGCGCGCGTTCAGCGCGGTCGCCGCCTGGCCGTCGGGCCCGGTGTCCCGACCGCCCCACCGCAGGGTGCGGCAGCCGGCGGCGCGGGCCTCGTCCGCGGCCCGGCGGTACAGGCCCGTGACCATCTCGAACTCCTCGGCGGCCGGCGGGAGCAGGTCGTAGCAGCCGGTTTTGAGACGGCGGACCTGGCGTGGCACGTACATTGCCTGCACTCGCGCAACCCGCTCGTGGTCCGGGTCCTCGTACACCCATGCCCAACCCAGCAGCGCCCCGTCGCGGCGGGCCGCGACCGCGCCGATGGTACGGGGCCGGCCCTGGTCGCCGGTCGGCTCGGGCTCGTCGTCCGCCGTGTAAGGGGGCTCGCCGGCCGCCGCGTACATTTCTCCGATCACGTGCTCGTCCGCATCCGGCCGGCCGTCCCACTCGAAGAACAGTTCGGACTCAAAGAACAGTTCGGAACTCATGTCCGAAGGGTACGACCGCACGACCGACGGACCGCGAGAACTGCCGCGGCCGACCCAGTTCCCTTCGTCACCGCTCCGTGCCTGACTGCCGCATCCCCCGAAACCGATCATGGTTTGCGGTCCTTTTCCTATGGGTCGTACGTCCGGCCCGCGAGCTTGGCGTGGTCGGTGTCCGGGAGCCAGTCGCGCCGCGGGGCGTAGTCCAGCCAGCGCCGGGAGCGGCCGGTTTCGGTGAAGCCGCGCAGCAGGGCGTCGAGTTGTGGGTGGCGGGCGGACTCGCGCCAGGCCAGCGACCAGGCGTACAGCGGGGTCGGTTCGACCAGCGGGATCGCGCGCAGGCCCGCATGGTCGGGGAGCGGTGCGTCGGCGGGGAAGAGCGTGAAGCACCCGGCGTCGTCGCGGAGGTGCTGCACGAGGTGGTCCAGGCCCAGGTTGGGGCCGTCCTGACGCCGGGGGAGCGCGAAGTGGTCGGCGAACCGGCGGAGGAAGTCCAGGCGGGTCAGCTCGGCCGGACACCACAGAACGCTGTCGCGCAGATCGGCCGGGCGCAGCGCGTCCGCGCCGGCCAGCGGATGGGACGGGCCGACCAGCGCGTCGACGGGCTCCAGCCGCACCAGCCGCTGGGTGAGGCCCGCGTCGCAGCCGTCGGGCAGGGGGTGCACCCGGCCGAGGCCCAGATCCGTGTCACCGCGCAGCAGTGCCTGCGCGACCGAAGGCCAGTCGCGCCCCGGGCCGGGCTCCAGCCGCACCGGCCCGAGCGCCCGCGCGGCCTGGGCGACGGTGCGCATCGGCGCGTAAAGGTGCCCCCAGGTGTCGATCCGTACGACCGAGCCGGTGCCGCTCACCGCCGCGACCGCGCGCTCGCCCGCCGCCAGCGCCTCGCGCGCGGCCGGCAGGAACCGTTCGCCCGCCTCGGACAGCCGGACGCCGCCCGCCCGCTCGAACAGCCGGACGGCCAGCAGGCTCTCCAGCCGCGCGATGCGCTTGGACAACGCCTGCTGACTGGTGTTCAGCTCTTCGGCTGCCCGCCCGAAATGCAGCGTCCCGGCGGTCGTGAGGAAGGCGCGGACCAGGGCGAGGTCAAGATCCATGCCGCTGACCTTATGCGACAACCGCGCGTTGTCGGCCGGGCAGCTCGGTTGTTGGCCGGGCCGCACCGCCCCACGGTCAGATGGTCATCGCCGCCGCACCAGGCGGCACAGCCCGACGGGACGGCCCCGGAGGCCGAGGAGGAAGACCACGATGAAAGCCCTGATCCCGACCGGAGATCCCGCCGAACCAGTGGCGTTCGCCGACGTGCCGGAGCCGGCCCCGCGCCCCCACGAGGCGCTGGTGAAGGTCGAGGCGTTCTCGGTCAACCGGGGCGAGACCTTCAAACTGGAGAAGCCCGCGCCCGGCGAACGCCCCGGCAAGGACATCGCGGGGCTGGTGGTCCAGCCGGCCGCAGACGGAAGTGGACCGTCCGGGATCACCCGGGTCGTGGGCCACCCCATGGCGGGCGGCTGGGCGGAGTACGTAGCGGTGCCGACCGACGCACTCACCGCGCTGCCGGACGGCGTCTCGGTGCTCCAGGGCGCGGCGCTGCCGCTGGCCGGACTCACCGCCCTGCGACTGCTGCGCGCCGCGGGACCCTTGCCGGGCCGGCGGGTTCTGCTGACCGGTGCGTCCGGCGGGGTGGGCCACTACGTGACCGAACTCGCGGCCGCGGCGGGCGCGCAGGTCACCGCCGTGACCCGGGACGCCGAACGCGGCGCCCGGCTGGTCGGACTCGGCGCCGCCGAAATCGTCCATGACGTCGCCGATGCCTGCGGGCCCTTCGACGTCGTGCTGGAGTCGACCGGCGGGCGGGCCCTCCCGCTCGCTCTGGCGCGGCTCGCCCGGCGCGGGACGCTCATCTGGTTCGGCCAGGCCAGCCGCACGCCGGTCACGCTCGACTTCTTCGACTTCTTCCGCGGCCCCGAGTCGGCCGTCATCCGGCACTTCCACTACCTCGACGCGGACTCCCGCATCGACGACGACCTGGCGGCGTTGGTCCGGCTGACCGCCGAGGGCCGTCTGCACCCGGAGATCGGCCGCGTCACGGACTGGGCCGACACCGCGACCACCCTCACCGACCTGCGCGACCGCCGCATCCGCGGCAAGGCCGTCCTCACCCTGTCCTGACCCCCTTCCCGGACCGCCGACCTCTCAACTCCCCAACCTCCCAACTGCGCAACGTCGCAAGGCATTCAAGGCTTTCCAAGACATCCCAAGCCTTTCCAAGACATCCCGAGGAGCATGACCATGAGCAGCATCACCGACCCCCGCACCGTCGTCATCCGCTACGTCGAGGCCGTGCGTGACGGCGACGCCGAGGTCATCCACGACAGCTTCGCCACGGACGCGACCTGGCACTACCCGGGCAGCCTGCCGGTCTCCCAGGTGTGGCGCGGCCGCGACGCGATCATCAACGACTTCCTCGGCGGCATGGGGCCCGCCTTCGTCCCCGGCAGCCTGGAGATAGCGCTGGTCAGCACCCTCGCCGAGGGCGACCGCGTGGTCGCCGAATGGACCTCCCTGGCCACCACCGTGCAGGGCAGCCGCTACGACAACCGCTGCCTCGGCATCTTCACCGTGCACGACGGCAAGATCACCTCCGTCATCGAATACGCCGACACCCACCATGTCGCGGCCACCCTCTTCCCGGACCACGACGTCCCCCGCCCCGTCGACGCCGCGTGATCCGTACGCAGGCCGCCTGACAGAGCGTGGCGGTCCGGGGCGTTCGGTGGGCGGGGCGGTCGGTGGGCGGGACGCGCGCCCCGCCCACCGACCGCGTAGGCGCCGTCAGTCAGCAGCGACCGCTGTCTGAGTGGCCCCCGTCTCCGTCCCGTCGTCGAACACCACGGTCACGCGGTAGAAGGACGTCGTGCCCTGCGGCATCGCCGCGTCCCAGTACCCGCCGTCCTCGCGCGGCAACGGCGTCGCGTTGAGCTTGTCGAAGACGTGCGTGTCCGGGTTCCAGCGGTAGACGTTCAAGCCGGTTGGCCTGTGGCCGCTCTCGTCGGCCTCGGGGGACGATATCCAGCTGATCCAGCCGTGATCGCCGTATGACTGTGCGCCGAGAGTGGTGAGCGGAGCTCCGGTCGCGGCGGGTGTCGCGTCGGCGTCCGGACGGAGGTCCAACTCGGTCACCTCGGCCGTCGTCGCCCCGCCCTCGGGTGTGAGGGCGTTGCCGTACAGGTCGACGGCGATGACGGCGTAGCGCACCTGCTCACCGTGGGCGGTCGTCAGGTCGTGGTGCCGGGTCCCGGTGAACTTCCAGGGCTGGAAGTTCCCGGGGTCCAGCAGCGGCTTGTACGCCCACTTCCCGTCGACGAGCCGGCCGCGCAGGATCTTGTAGTGGTCGAGGCCGGGGTCGTCACTGGCCTCCCAGCTGAGCGACACACCGTTCTCGCTCGGCGTCACGGTCAGGCCGGACACCGCGGGCGGCGCGGTGGTGTTGCCCTGGGCGTGCATTTCCATGTCCACCGACGGGGCACCCTGGCAGCCGGCTTCGTCGGCAGCCACGACCCAGTAGTGATAGGTGGTGCCGGGCGTCGCGGTCCGATCGGTGAAGGACGTCCCGCGGACGTGCTCGCCGACGAGCTCCCGCGTCTTCCCTTCCGTCCGGGGCGCACTCGACCGGTAGACGCGGTAGCCGACGAAGTCCTCGCTCGTCGCCTCCGACGCGTCCCAGGTCAGGGTGATCCCGGCCTCACTCTCCTCGGCCCGTGCGTTCAGAGCCGTCTCCGCCGGCGGCGTCCTGTCCTGCGTCATGAACTCGTTCGTCGCCCCCGAGGGTGCCGACTCGTTGCCGTGGATGTCGACGGCAGTGACGACGTAGTAGTACCAGTCACCGGTCTGCGGGAGCGCCTCGCGGAACCCCGGGCCGCTGACCGGCGTGCTTCCGCTCACCAGGTTCGCCGGGGTGACGGCGACCGGCTTGCCGATGGACCGGTAGACCCGGTAACCGGCGAGATCAGGTTCGGTGTTCCCGTCCCAGAACAGCGAGACGTTCTCGACGTTACCCATCGCCCAGTTCTTCTCGACGCCCTTGGGGGCGGCGGGCGCCGTCCGGTCAGCGGTGGTGAGGGCCATGTCCGCGGTACCGGCCGACTCGTTACCGGCCCGGTCGAAGGCGCGCACCTCGTAGTAGTACGTGGCACCCGTCTTCGGCAGCGTGGTGTCCGTGTACGAGGTGGAGGTCGTCGTCGCGAGCGGCTCGGGCGGGTATGCGGAGCCCTTGAGCCGCCGGTAGACGCGGTACCCCGCGAGATCCAACTCCTTGTTGGCCGCCCAGCTGAACTTGGCGCTGTACGAGGAGTACGAAAGGGAGGTACCGGAGGGCGTGAGCGGCTTGACCTTGTCGGCATCGGCCGACGTACGGGGCTTGTACGTGAACTTGACGTTCGCGGCGCCGGTCCAGTTGACGTAGTCGATCCGGAGGGTGTGACTGCCGGACGGGACGGTGACGTTGGCGGTTTTCGTCTGAGAGGTGGAGACGTTCTTCCACAGGTCGATCTTGCGGACGCCGTCGAGGTAGACGCGGATGCCGTCACGTGCTTCGGCGGCGAACTGGAACGGCCCGCCTGAGCCGAAGTCGCGGGTGACCGTCCAGCGGACACCGAAGTCGTTCGAGGGCAGACCGGTCGCCGGGGCACCTGCACCCCAGTTCTGGTCGATCACGGAGTCGCAGTCCGTCTTCCTCGGCGTCCCACTGAACGTGGTGTTCGCGTAGAACGTCCGCTGGAAGACGGGGGAGGCGCTGGTCACAGCCGCCTCGGCGGTACCGGCCGTGACGGTGAGCAGACCGCCGGTGGCGGCGAGCACGACCGCGGCGGCGAGCGTCCGGGCGGTGCGCCGGCTGCGGGGACCGACGACAGCCTGGGCGCAAAGGGCTTGATTCATGCGGAGGGAGACTCCGGAGAGCGCGCCGTGGTTGTACGGCAGGTCGGTTCGATGCGGTCGCTCAACGGTGGGGGAGGCCGCACCCCGGGAAGACCAGGAGCCGCCGGTGGGCGGACGGGGATCCGGGACTGCGCCGGCGAATGCGCCCGGGTCAGGCGCCGGTGACGACCCGTACGAAGACGACCGGTTCGGCATCCTCGTTGAGGTAGGCGTACTGCTGGTCGCTGGCGATGACAGCGCTCTGGCCCGGTGCCACCACCTGGGGCCCGGTCTGCAGTACCAAGGTGAGGCGACCGGAGAGGACGTGGTGGATCTCCTGGGCGCCGGGCCGGTCGGGTTCCGCGTCGTAGCGCCCGCCGGGCGCCAGGGTCCAGCGCCACAACTCGGCCCGCGGTTCCTTGGTCGCGCCCAGCAGGAGCGCCTGGCTGCCGTCCGGGGCCTGCCACGCGAGCGTTCCGTCCACCTCCGCACCCGCCGCGTCGCCCTCCGGCAGGGCCAGGGCGGCGAAGTCGGTGTTCAGGGTGCGTGCGACACGGTCGACGGTGGCGAGGCTCGGGTTTGCCTGACCCAGTTCGATCTGGGTGAGCATCCGGCGGCTGAGCCCGCTGGCCTCGGCCAGCTGTTGCACGCTCCAACCGCGCTGTTTGCGCAGGGCGCGGATGCGTCCGCCGATACGGGTGACGAACTGCTGGGTGGCACTGCTGCCGGCGGCGACCTCACTGCTCATGGTGAGCAATATAGTGCACAAAATCATTGCCGGAATCGCCGAGTGCGCAATATAGTGCTCACTGTGCGAGTGTCGATCTCCCCTCGCGTCTCCGAGCCAACCGTGCTGGCTGCACTGGCCGCATTGGCTGTACTGGCTGTGCTGCGCGCGGCGTTCGGGACCTTCTGAAGGGAGTTGGCCCTCGCCGGCCGGTTCGTCATCGATATCGATCTGCCCGGTGGCGGTAACGCCATTCACTTCCCGCCCCGGAGGGCCGGACCGGGCCATGCGCGGGACCGCCTCAACGGCCTGCCGCATCGACGACGAGACGACGACACGCGACACGACGACACGACGAGACGACGAAGGAACTGTCCTGGTGAAGATCCGCGAATTCGCAGTCGAGCAATGGATGAACGAACACGAGGAGACCTGCCGGTACAACCTGGCCGAGACCTGCGTCCGCTCACTCACCACCGGTGAGCTGCTGGAACTCTCCGGCCGGCGTGCGGAAGTGCTGGCCGAGCTGGACGCCACCCCGCTCACCTACGGGCCGATCCCGGGTAGCTCCCGCCTGCGCGCCCTGGTCGCGGGCCTGTATGCGACCCAGGGCCCGGACAACGTCACGATCACCCACGGGGCGATCGGTGCGAACGCACTCGTGCACTCCACCCTCGTCGACCCTGGGGACCACGTCGTCGCCGTGGTCCCCACCTATCAACAGCACTACTCCATCCCCGCCAGCTTCGGCGCCCGCGTCGACCATCTGCAGCTGCGTGAGGAGAACGGCTGGCTGCCGGATCTCGACGAACTCGACCGCCTGGTCACCTCGGACACCAAGCTCATCGCCGTCAACAACCCGAACAACCCCACCGGCGCCCTCATCGACGAGGCCGGCCTGGCCCGCATAGCCAAGATCGCCGACCGGGCCGGCGCCTGGGTGCTGTGCGACGAGGTCTACCGGGGGGTGGACCAGGCCGGTGACGGGTTCACCACCTCGATCGCCGACCTGTACGAGCGCGGCATCTCCACCGGCAGCATGTCCAAGCCGTTCTCCCTGGCCGGGCTGCGCCTGGGCTGGATCGTCGGCCCCACCGGCCTGCTGCAGGCCGTGGCCACGCACCGGGACTACACCACGATCAGCGTCGGGCGCGTCGACGACCTCCTGGCCTGCGTCGCACTGGAGCACAAGGACGCCGTCCTGGCCCGCTCCCACCAGATCACCCGCACCAACCTGGACGTCCTCGACGCGTGGGTGAGCAGCCGCGACGACATCAGCTACGTCAAGCCGGCCTCGGGCACCACCGCGCTGTTGCACTACGAAGCGCCCATCGGCTCCTACGAGTTCTGTACCCGCCTGCTGCAGCAGACCGGCGTCCTGTTCACCCCGGGCGCCGCGTTCGACATCGAACACACCCTGCGCATCGGATTCGCCGACGACACCCCAACCCTTCGCACCGGGCTGCACCTGACGGGACAGTTCCTCGACCAGTTGGCCCAGGGGTGACCTGTCCGGCAGGTGGCAGGTGGCAGGTGGCAAGGGGCTTTCAGGGGTGCCTGGGGGACTGCTCAGGGTGATCCCTGATGGTTCCATCTGTCCGGCCAGGCAGAGTTACCGATGGGTCACCGAATCCCGGCTCTGTCGCCGCCATCCACGCCATCCGCCACCATCCTTGGGAGCAGCACGATGCGCCACCGCCCTGCCGCCCTCCGTCGCCTGACCGTGACCGGCGTCGCCCTCGCCGCGATCACAGCAGGCGTGTGCGTTCCCGCCGTGACGGCCTCTGCGGTATCTCCGCAACGGACGACTCCAGCCGCCTCGTTCGATCCTGCACCGATACGAGATCTGCTGACGCGTCTGCCCGATCCGGTTGTCGCCGGTGCGCTGGTCAGGGTGGCGGGGCACGGCCGAGCGATGCCGTGGACCGGAACAGCGGGGGAGGTCTCCCGTGACGCTCACTTCCGTATCGGCAGCGTGACGAAGATCTTCACCAGCACGGTCGTGCTCCAGTTGGCTGCCGAGCGCCGCATCGCCATCGACGCGCCTGTCCGGCGCTATCTGCCCGACCTCATCCCGACCGCGTACGGCACCGTCACCGTGCGCGAACTCCTGGACCACACCAGCGGTTTACCGGCCCCGGCCGGCATCCCCGGGCCTGCCGACGGGCCTGGTTGGTGGCGCAAGGGCGTGTCGCCCCAGGACGTGGTGCGCAATGCCTTCGCTGCCGCCGAGAGCCAAGAGGGCCGGCAGCCACCCACGCCCGAAAGGGTCCAGCAGTACAACGGCGTCAACACCTTCGTCGCCGGCCTGCTGGTCGAGAAGGTGACGGGCCGAACCTTCAGGGACGAAGTCACCCGCCGCATCATCCAGCCGCTAGGACTGCGGAACACCAGCCTCCCGTCGCCGGACGACATGTCCATCCCCACCCCGCACGCTCGCGTGTACATAGGCAGCGATGAGGTGACCGAGCAGAGTCCCTGGGCGTGGGCCGAGGGCGGCATGATCTCCACCGCCGCTGATCTGGACCGGTTCATGACCGCTCTGTTCCGTGGGCGGCTCCTCCCACCCGCACAGCAGAAGCTTGTGTTCACCGTGCCCGATGTCTCCAGCGCGCCGACCAACACGAACTGCATCAACAAAACGAGCTGCTTCAGCGCCGGAGGTCTGATGCGGGTCACGCTCGACAACGGCGTCACCGTGTGGGGCAAGACCGGCTCCCTGCCCGGGTGGACCAACGGCGTCTTCACCACCCGCGACCTGAAACGCCGTGTGGCCTACTCCCTCAACCCCACCGGCGCCGCGTCCGAACGTCCCTACGTCATGGCCGTCCTCAACTCCGCCTTTGCGATGTGAAGACCCGGCCCCGGATCGCATGATCCCGGGCCGGGCCGCATCTCCATCGGGCGATCAGTTCGACCCGTTGGCGAACATCCCGGGCTCGTAGGAGCCGCCCGGGTTGCGCACGATCACGCCGAGCCGGTTGGCCGCGTTGATCTGGGCGACCAGGGAGACCAGTGCGGCGATCTGCTCGTCGTCGTAGTGCTTGCGGACCTGCGCCCACGTCTCGTCGGAAACACCCTGGTGGGCGTCAGCGAGCCGGGTTCCCTCCTCCGCGAGCGCCAGCGCGGCCCGCTCGGCCTCGGTGAACACGGTGGACTCGCGCCAGGCGGCGACCAGGTGGAGCCGGACGGCGCTTTCGCCGGCGGCCGTGGCGTCCTTGGTGTGGAGGTCGACACAGAAACCGCAGCCGTTGATCTGGCTGGCGCGCAGCGATACCAGCTCTTGCGTGGACCTCGGCAGCGACGACTGGTGGATCACCAGGCTGGCATTGCCGAATCGCTTGGCGAATTTGGCACCGATCTCATTGTCGACCAGGTTGAAACGTGGCTCCATGACTTCGTCCTCACTCGTGGAATAACGCGCCGCGTGCACCGTTAAAGCACCTTCATGCGCCTCTATCGTCTTCATGCGCCTTCATGCGCCTTCAAGCTCGTTCGTGCGCGTTCATGCGCCTTCACGCGGCGTCTTGACGAACACGAGATGCCGGCGCCCCGCTTCCTGTGACAACCACGAGCATGTGGCGTACAGCACACCCTTCGAGATGTCACAAAGCGGCGAGAGCCGGCGTCTTGTGCGCGAGAGCCGGCCGAGCGCGAACACGCAGGGGCGAGTGATGAGCGAGCACAGGGAACAAGCAGTGATGGGCGAGCGCAGGGAACGGACAACCGACGACACAGTCGGACACCTCGCACGCGGTGGCCGCATGGACTCCGCCACCGAAAGGTTCGTGGCGCACCGCAACCTGCTGTTCACCGTCGCCTACGAGATGCTCGGCTCGGCCGCCGACGCGGAGGACGTCCTGCAGGAAACCTGGCTGCGATGGGTGGGAGTCGATCTCGATGCGGTACGGGACCAGCGCGCATACCTGGTCCGGATCACCACGCGCCAGGCGCTCAGCCGACTGCGTACGCTCCGCCGTCGCAAGGAGTCCTACGTCGGCCCCTGGCTGCCCGAACCGCTGCTGACCGCGCCCGACGTGGCCGAGGACGTAGAGCTGGCCGACAGCATCTCGATGGCGATGCTCCTGGTGCTGGAGACGCTCAGACCGACCGAGCGGGCGGTGTTCCTGCTGCGCGAGGTGTTCGACCTGGAGTATGACGAGATCGCGGAAGCCCTCGACAAGAGCGCGGCCGCGGTCCGCCAGATCGCCCACCGGGCGCGGGCACACGTCGCGGCACGCCGCCCACGCGGCGCCGTCTCCCAGGCCGAGACCCGCGACGCGCTCGACGCGTTCCAACAGGCAGTCGAGACAGGCGAGTTGCAGCGCCTGCTCGACCTCCTCGCGCCGGACGTCGTGCTCCTGACCGACGGCGGGGGAGTGGTGCGGGCCGCGCTGGCACCGGTGGTGGGGGCGGGCACGGTGGCCGCCGTGCTGGGCCGGATCGCCGGCGCGGTGTCGCTGCACCCGGCACGGGTCAATGGCTACCCGGCGCTGCTCCTCCGGCTCAACGGCGCGATCGACACCGTCATGGCGGTACGTATCGACGACGGCCTCATCACCGGCCTCTACGCCGTCCGCAACCCCGAGAAGCTGTCGTATCTGGCGCAGGAGGCCACCCTGCGCCGCTGAGGCCGGCCGGCGACCAGGGCGTGATCCCTGCGTCAGCCGCGTAGCGGGGTGAGGGCCGTGCGGTCGAACGGTCCGCCGTGCGCCGCGGCGTACGCAACGGCGTCGTTGACCGCGTCGAGGGGAAAGGACCGGACCCGTTCAGGGGCGAGGTCCAGCGCACCCGAGGTGAGAAGCCGGATGATGCCGACGTTCGCCGCGCGCGGGTACATCCACTGCCCGCGCACGGTGATCGAGTTCCGCATGATCCACGGATACGGGAGCGCGAGGTCGTCGCCGCCGAGCATGCCGACGCCGCCCATGAGGACGACACGGCCGTACTCGCGCACGGTCATGGCTGCCGCGCGCGCCGTCGAACTGGGTGCGCTCGGCGGGAGCAGGTCGAGCACCATGTCGATCGGGCCGTCGGCCGCTTCGGTCATCGCCGCGCGGTCGGCGGCCTCGTCCCCGGTCAGCCGGACCGGGCGTACGCGCGGGCCGAACCGGTCGGCGAGGAGGCCGAGCGCGGCCGGGTTCCGACCCGGCGCGACGACCCGGCCCGCCCCCATCGCGAGCGCGAGCGCCACCGCGCTGCTGCCGAGGTTTCCGGTGGCTCCGCTGACGAGCAGCGTCTCACCGGCCTCGAGCTCACCGGCCAGCAGCCCGCCGTAGGAGATGGCATATACGCAGAGCGCGGCCCACCGGGCCGGGTCCTGCTCAGCCGCCGCGGGAAGGGGAAAGACGTTCTCCGTGGGGACCCGCAGCAACTCGGCGAACGCCCCGTCGCGCAGGTGCCGGGCGAGCCTCGCGCCGCCGTCGCCTCGGGAACTCCAGCCTTGCAACGTGATGTCGGGCGTCAGGGCGTCATCCCGTGACCGCACCGTCGAGTCGCACCACACCAGGTCGCCGGCGCGCAGCCGGGTGGCGTCCGGTCCGACGTGGACGACCCGCCCCACGCCGCCGGGACCGGGCACGACGGGAGGGACGAGGGGGTATCTCCGCTCGCCGCTGAAGACCTCCACCGCGTAGGGGGGCACACAGGCGGCGAGTACCTCGACCAGTACTTCACCGCCTCCCGCCTCAGGGTCGGGCACCTCCCGCACTGTGAGCGGGGCGCCGAACTGCGTCAGAACTGCTGCTCGCACGTGCTGACCTCCGTGTTCGTGGGGCTTCGTCAGGCTTCTTCGGTGTTCTTCAGTGTTCTTCGCTGTCCACCGGGAGAGACGCTAGGCGCCCGGCAGGCATGCGGGAAGCGACGATCCTGCATGTGTGGTATGCGTACTACGCATGGACATCTCCAGCGTGGGCCTACGGGTCCTGCAGCAGATCGCAGAGTCCGGCAGCTTCACCGCGGCGGCCACCCGACTCGGCTACACGCAGTCGGCGGTCTCACGTCAGGCCGCTGCCCTCGAACGCAACGCGGGTGCCACCCTGTTCGAACGCCGTCCCGACGGGGTGCGGCTCACCCCCGCCGGGCTGACCCTGCTGCGGCACGCCCGCACGATCCTTGATTCCGTCGCGGCTGCCGAACGCGACCTCACCGGCACTTCCCCGCAGACCGAACTGGTGCGGCTCGGAGCGTTCCTGAGCGCGGGCGCGGTGTTGCTGCCCGCCGCGCTCAAACGGCTCGCGACGACCGACCCGCACATCACCGTCACGACGAGGGAGGGCACCACTCCCAGTCTGATCCGGGCGCTGCGCGCCGGCTCGATCGACCTCGCCGTGCTGACCTCCCGTCCGCCCCACCGGCCGCCGGACGGCGAGTCGCCGCCCCTGCACGTCGAGACCGTCGAGGACACCGAACTGGTCGTGGCGGCGTCTTCCACCGGAGAGTTCGCGGGCCGCACCACGGTGCACGTCGACGAGTTGGTCGACGCCGCGTGGATCGCCACCCCGTCATCGAGCTCCGAACCGCTGCTCGGCGTCTGGCCGGGCTTGCCCGGACGCCCGCGCATCGTCCACTCGGCGCGCGACTGGCTGACGAAGCTGCACTTGGTCGCCGGCGGCTTCGGTGTGACGACGCTGCCGTCCCGGCTGTCGCCGGTCCTGCCGCCAGGGGTGAGCCTGCTGCACGTCGAGGGCGCACCTCCCGAGGTCCGCCGGATTCTCGTAGCGCGCCTCCCCGGCCACCCCCACCCCGCGGTCACCGCTGTCACCCGAGCGATCAAGTCCCCCGCCTGACCCATCATCATCGCCGTCGCCGACTGGGAACCCGTTCGCACCCGTTCAATGCGTCTGCCGGCGCCAGATCGAAGGGCTGACGCCCCGTATGCGCTTGAACGCCACACTGAAGGCGAAAGGGTCCTCGTACCCGACGTGGTGAGCCACGGCGGCGACGGTCGTCTCGGCGTCCCGGAGCAGGTCCGCCGCCACGGTCATCCGCCAGCCCGTGAGGTACGTGAGCGGGGGTTCGCCGACCAACGCGGTGAAGCGGGCGGCGAAGGCGGCCCGGGACATGCCGACCTGGGTGGCCAGCTCGGCGACCGTCCACCGGCGGGCGGAATCCGCGTGCAGCAGGTGCAGTGCCTCGCCGATCGCCGGATCGGCCAGTGCCCGGTACCAGGCGGGCGCCGTCTCCGCTCCGGCACACCAGGCCCGCAACGCCAGCACGAGCAGGAGGTCCAGCAGCCGGTCCAGCACGGCGTCCTGACCGGGTTCGTCACGGGTGGCCTCGGTGCCGAGCAAGTCCAGTGCCGCCCTGGTCGCCGGCCCGGCGGGTACGACCGCCAGCGGCGGCAGCGTGCCGAGCAGCCGGTCGCCGACGTCGCCGCGCAGGTGGTAGGCGCCGCGGAGCATGACCGTGGCCCCGGGCAGCCCGTCGCCGTAGGTGCGGGGAGCCAAGTTCCGCTGCGTGGCCGGCGTTTCCGGCGCCCCGTCGGCGACGCTTTTCCTCCGCCCGTGGATCACGACCTGAGGCGGGGTGGAAGGGTCGTCGGCGATGGTGTACCCGCCAGGGCCCGTGATGAGGGCGATGTCGCCCGCGGCGAGACGCACCGGGGCGGTGCCCGCGTCGTCGATCCGCACCGACGCGTGGCCGGCGAGCGTGGTCACGACCGTGAGCGGTGGCGGATCGGTGAAGCTCAGCGACCACGGAGGACGTTGGATCAGCTGTCTGACCAACGCGTTCCTGGCCCGGGCCCGGTGCAGCAGATCGCTGAGTACGTCCACCCACCCACGCTAGACGATCACAAAGGAAGCGGCGACGTTCTCCCATGGATCGTCCACGCCCCCTGGGGTTGGCTGAACTGCATGAAGACCATCCTCGTCCTCGGCGGCACCGGCAAGACCGGCCGCCGCATCGCCCGGCGCCTCAAGGCCGCCGGCCTACCTGTGCGCACGGCGTCCCGCACCGCGGGCGACCCCCACCTCGACCTGGACGACCCGGCGAGCTGGACACCCGCGCTCGATGGCGTCACCGCCGCCTACCTCGTGGAGCCGAGCCTGTCGGCGAGCACGGACCACCAGGCGCGCATCCCCCGGTTGGTGACCGAGGCGGTCGCCGCGGGCGTACGGCGCTTGGTGCTGCTGTCCGCCCCGCGCGCCGGCGAAGAGGGCCATCCCCTGCACGTCGCCGAGCAGGCCGTGCGTGACTCCGGCGTCGGCTGGACCATCCTCCGCCCGCAGTGGTTCGCGCAGAACTTCAGCGAGGGTCCCTGGCGCCCCGCGATCCTCGCCGGAACCCTGGCCCTGCCCACCGGCGACGGGCGCACGCCGTTCGTCGACGCGGAGGACATCGCCGAGGTCGCTGCGGCGGCGCTGACCGAAGACCGCCACAACGGACGGGTCTACGACCTGACCGGCCCACGGGCGATCAGCTTCGGCGAGGCGGCCGGCCTCATCGCCCGGGCCACCGACCGCACGATCCGTCACGTCGACGTCGAACCGGAGGACTTCGTCCAGCGCCAGGTCGCCGCCGGCGCCGCACCCGACGTCGCCCGACTGCTCACGGAACTCCTGGTGGCCCTCGGCAACGGCTCGGGCGCCGCGCTCTCCGACGACGTGGAACGTGCCCTCGGCCGACCGCCCCGCGCCTTCGAGACCTTCGTCACCGAGGCCGCCGCCGCGGGCCACTGGAACTGACGAGCCGTCCTCCGGGACAAGTGCCGTGTTTTCGATGCCGTACACAGGGCACACGCAAGACAGTCCCCGGCTGGCCTCCCCCGTCCAGCCGGGGACTGTCGTCCTCAGACTTCGGGGCCGTGCAGTCACAGACTCTGCAGCAATCCCACATCCCCCGGGCGGATCAGGGGGCCGGCCGCCGGGGGAGGGGCGGCAGCACTCAAGCAGAGAGCCGATGCCCACGCCGGCGGGAGCACGGACGAGTTCCACCACTGGCACGGGGCCGAGCAGCGAGGGAACGCCGTCGACGTCGTCGTAGCCCTCGGGAGGGCCGAGGAATGCGGCCTGCCGCTCGCTCTGCTCACGCATTCGGACAGCACCTGTCCACGGGTCGGGAGGCAGCCGGCCCTCGCCGAGAACCGAAAGGTTCACGGACTCGGGCCGCAACAGCCTTCTGCCGGCGCCCCGGAGACCTGCACGTGGCGCGGCTAATCCTGCTCGGCGACCGGGCTCACCGGTACGCGGCGAGGAAGGTCCGGATGCCTGCGTCGGCGTAGTGCTCGAGTTCGGACTCGTTGTGCTGCGGACTGCCGTGGAACATGGCCCTGTTCACCGGGATCCACAGCAGCAGACCGGAGAAGTGGTGGGCGGCCAGAACAGGGTCGTCGATCCGCAGCAGCCCCCGGTCGGCAAGGCGTTGGAAGGTCTCGGCCAGGGTGGCGAGGACCCGCTCGAAGCCCTGCTCGTACCAGGTGGCACCCAGGTCGGGGAAGGTGTCGGCGTTGGCGATGATGAGGCGCCGAAGTTGGAGCACCTCGGGCTGGGTGAGGGTGCTCAGGAACTGGCGGGCCAGTCGGAGCAGGTTCTCCTCCAGTGAGTCCGCGTCGGCGGGGATGTCGGCCACCAGGTCGATCATGTCCTCGACTCGATCTGTGGTGGCCAGGACGATCTCGGCGAACAACTTCTCCTTGTCGGCGAAGTGCTTGTACACCGTCTGCTTGGACACGGCGGCCAGCTTGGCGATGTCGTCCATGCTCGTACCGGCGTAGCCCTTTTCCATGAAGACCGCCGTCGCGGCTTCCATGATCGCCTGATGCTTGCGCGCGGACCGGCTGACGGGCTCGTTCGCTTCCATACGCCCTCCTCGGATCGAGCAAAACAGTACTGGACAGTCCAGTTCTTCTACGAGTACCGTACCGTCCAGTTCAGCAGTACTGAACCGTCCAGTTCCGAGCCTGGCCTCGGCTTAGGGGGATATCAGATGACTCAGGCGCTCCGCGTACCGCTCACCGGCCGTGCTGCCTCGACTTCGTCCACCACTCGTGCGCTGCTTACCGGCGGGGCGCTGGCGGGCCCGCTGTTCCTGGGGGTGGGACTGATCGAGGGCCTCACGCGCGACGGCTTCGACTTCACCCGCAACGCCCTCAGCCAACTCAGCCTCGGCTCCGTGGGCTGGATCCAGGTCGCCAACTTCTTGGTTACCGGCGCCCTGGTCACCGCCGGCGCGGTGGGACTGCGGCGGGCGATCGGCCACACCGCCGGCGGCACCTGGGTGCCGCGCCTGATCGGAGTCTTCGGAGCGTCCTTCCTGCTCGCCGGGGTGTTCACGGCGGACCCCGGTGCGGGATTCCCGGCCGGCACGCCGGACGGCCCGGCCACGCTGAGCGGACACGGGACGGTCCACATGCTCAGCGGCATGGTGGGTTACCTCGCACTGTGCGCCGCATTCCTCGTGCTGGCCCGGCATTTCGCCGTCCAGGGGCGGCGCGGTTGGGCCCTGGCCTACCGCCTCCTGCCGCTGGGGATCATGGCCGGATTCGTCGGCTCCGCCACCACGGTCGTGGCCTTCACCGCCGCAGCCGGCCTTGGCCTGCTCGCACTCACCACAGCAATTGCCCGGCTGTCCGGCCCCGCCCCCACCGCACAGCAGTAGCGGCTCCCACCCCGCTCGCACGACACCGACCCGAGAACACCGCACGCAAACAGACAGGACGTCGCGTCATGACCGCACCGGTGAAAGGCCCCGCCAGCTACTTCCCGTCCATCGAGAAGAAGTACGGCCGCCCGATCGAGGAATGGAAGGAGCTGATCCGCACGTCACCTCTGACCAAGCACATGGAACTCGTCGCCTGGCTCAAGTCCGAGCACGGCCTCGGTCACGGGCACGCCAACGCCCTTGTCGCCCACACTCTCGCCGAGCGCGACAGCAGCTGACCCGAACTCGGGCCTGTGCGCTGCGTACTGAGAGCCTCACGTCAGGGGGCACTGAGCGCCAAGTACTTCGTGCACTCAGTGCTAACGAATTGCCGGGCTTGATCCGGAATCCTTTACTGACGTGGGGCTCGACCACGGGGGTGTCGAGCAAGGAACCACAGTGAGGGGGCCTCGCAGGCATGACCGGCCGGCCCCGGCTGGCTGCATCGCCGTGATGCTGGAGCGGGGGACCCTGGCAGGCGCGGCACACGCCGCAGACTGTGTGCTGTCCTCACCGGAAGCAGAACAGGCTCTCCCCACCGCTGGTGTGGCGAATTGCTGCGACGGCCATTCGCTACGCCAGCGCCCCGGTTCGACGAAAGGCGCGATGGTGGGGCCGGCCAGGGCTTTCCCTGACTGTGGACGTTCAACGAACCACGCGCCGCCGATTCGAAGCCGAAGGGATACTTATGTCACGTCAGTTCAAGCGTTCAGCAACCTTCTTGGCGGCCCTGTCGTTTGCCGTAGGGGGATTGTCGTCACCGGGCCCAAGGCTCAGGCCGAAGAGGTGTGCAGCGGGCACAACTGGATGCGGGAGTTCGATACGCCTGGCGAGAACATAGAAGTCGAATACCAATTCTGCGTTGGCGGAGGCAGAGGAAAGTACCAGGGGTGGGGCTACGGCACGGTCGATGACGGGGGCGGAGCACGAAAGGTAGACGCATTCATCGTCGATTCCCCCGACCTCCCTGAAAGGTAGGGGAGTTGACTTCCGTGGAAACACGGCAAAAGGGGGAGCGGGGCAGGACGCTCCGCTCCGGGATGATCGTGGCCGCCGCGGAGGCGCTCAATGCCTGCTGGGCTCTCGAACGGTGGCGAGCTTACCTTGCTCGTGACGCAATACATGGCCGGGCCACGGGCGGTCCGGGGCGCGGCGCAGCGTCACCATCCGCGCCTCGGGCGCGGACGGAGGCCGTCGTGGTCGGGGCGACTCCAGGTGAATACGCCTAAGGACTTTCGTTTGGATCATCGGGCTGACCAGAGGAAGATGCCTGCGATGTGGAGGTCAGCCAGGTAGATGGTTGCGGTCTTCTCGTAGCGGGTGGCGATGCCTCGCCACTGTTTGAGTCGGTTGATGCACCGCTCGACGGTGTTGCGCTGTTTTGTAGGTCTCGCGGTCGAAGGCTGGCGGCCTGCCGCCCCGGCTGCCCCGTCGCAGTCGGTGCCTACGCTGATCCGCCGGGACGGGAATCACCGCTCGGATGCCGCGTTTGCGCAGGTGGTCGCGTATGGCGCATGAGGAGTACGCCTTGTCTGCCAGGACCACGTTCGGCCTGGTCCGCGGTCTTGCGCGGTGGCGGGGAACACGTAGGCGGGCCATGAGATCCGTGAAGGCAGGTGCGTCACCAGCCTGCCCTGCGGTGAGAACGAAGGCCAGGGGTCGGCAGCAGCCATCTGCAGCGAGGTGGATCTTTGTGCTCAGTCCGCTGCGGGATCGGCCGATGGCATGATCGGCTGGTTCTCCGGCCGGGCCCCTTTTTGCGGGCCCCGGCCGCGTGCTGGTGAGCTCGCACGATCGTGGAGTCCATCGGCACGGCCCAGGTCAGGTCCTCGTCCGCGTCGGCCTGGGTCATCAGCGCGGTGATCACTTGCTCCCAGGTGCCGTCGAGGGCCCACATCCGCAGCCGGTTGTAGACGTCTCTCCAGTTGCCGTATTTCTCCGGCAGGTGGACCCACTGCGTTCCGGTCTGGAACTTGAAGGTGATCGCGTCGATCACCTCACGGTGGTCGCGCAAGCGTCCAACCCGCTTCGGCGTCCGGTCCGGAAGCAATGGCTGAATTCGCCCCCAATGCACATCTGTTAACGGCACACCGGACCAACGACCGACTGAACCAAACGGAACTGGCTAGTCGTCACATAGCACGGACCGGGCGCTGGGAGGGGGCCACGCAGCGCCCGGTCCGTGGTGGCAGGCTGGGCCGGCCCTTCGCGCCGTGGCCCGAGACGGGATTCGAAAGCGACGGACGGTGTCACCCTGGGGCGCTGCACCACAGCGCCACTTCAGTCTCAGGCCGTGCTGGCCGAGGACAGCACGGCGTGTCTCGCGTGCTGCTCGGCGTTGGCGGCATGATGCTCCACACGGTCACTGTTGAGTCTGCCTACGAGGGGTGAGCCTCACTGCAAGGTTCACCTCCTCACGAAGGAAATGGCACGGCGCTGCATGCAAACTCATGGGGCAGGTACATCCGTCAGTGCACTGTGCTCTCGCGACGCGTAGCCCGGTACGCGCCCCTTCTCTGTGGCTGCGTTGGTGGCCTGCAGCGGGCGGAAGGTGACCGGAAGGTTCACGAGGTGCTGGGACATCAGCGTGCCGTTGCGACGCAATTCCGCGGCGGGCACTGCGAGTGCAAGACCGTCCAGGCGTGCCAGCAGCGTGTCCACGCCCGCTTGGGCAATGGAGCGTCCGATCTCCTGCCCCGGGCACTCGTGGGCGCCTTTGGAGAAGGACAGGTGGCTCCTGTTGGCGTAGATGGGCGCCGAAAGCTCGTCCTCGGGCGGCCGGACCACTGGGTCTGCGTTGCCGGCAGCCAGGCCCAGGAGGAGCATGTCGCCGGCCCGGATCTGTTGCCCGCCCAGTTCCACATCTGCCACAGCCCACCGGCCGATCACCGTGTTGAGCGGAGGCTGGTCCCACAGCATCTGCTCTACCGCGTCGGGCAGGGTCATCTGCCCGCCGGAAAGGTGGGCTCGGAATCGCTGGTCGGTAAGGACCATTCGCAGGGTGTTCGCGATGAGGGTGGTCGTCGTTTCGCATGCGGCGACCAGGATGATCCTCACGTGCGCGAGAACCTCCTGATCCGTCAGCTGTGAGGGGTGCTTCAGCAGCATGGAGGTCAGGTCGTGGCCGGGGTGGCTCTTCTTGCTCTCGACGAGCTGTTGGAGCAGGTCGGTGACGTACCTGTCGCTCTCCACGGAGGTCTCCGTCCCCTGCAGCATGTCAGGCACCGCCTCGACAAGCCTCGGTCCGGCTTCTTCGGGCAGGCCGATGAGATTCGACATGACAAGCATCGGAAGCTGGACGGCGAAGTCTGCCACGAGGTCAACCCGGCCGTTCGGAAACCGGTTGATCAGCTCGAGCGCACAGCGGTCGACATAGCGGCGGATGCCGAGTTCTTCGAAGCGCCTCAGTGCCTCCTTGATCGCGTCACTGAGGCGCCTGTGCACAGCGCCGTCGGTGAAGTTGACCACGGGCCACCAGGTGATCATGGGGCTCAGCGGGTGGTCTGCGCGGACCCTCCCCGCCAGCGCCTCCCGCCATATCTGGGGGTCACGGGAGTAGCGCGCTTCGTTGCGTGCAACCTCCACGTTCTCGCGATAGCCGAGCACCAGCCAGGCCGGAAGGTCGTCATGCACTCGTACGGGCGCGACCGCGCCGTACTCCTCGCGGAGACGTTCGTACACGGCCATGGGGTCCGCCTGGGCCTCCGGCCCGTCCAGACGCAGCGGACTTCCGTCGTGTGCGTGTGCCGGGCACTGGGGCGGCGGCGAGCCAGGGGGGATGTTCATGAAACCGGAGCATAGCTGGCACACACGTTCGCCCTGACTCCTGGTCATGGGCTTTTGAGGACAGGTGCATTGGGCGCCGAAAAGCGCCGTTGAGGTGGGCCACCTTGTCCACCCGTGCTGGGACCTTAGCCGTCCAGATGTGGCAGCGCGGTATTTTCAGCCATCCGAGTGTGCAAAATGATCAAGTATGAGCAGGGCACGGGCGCGCCCTGCGGCGACCAGGGAGGTTCCGTGTACGGCACCGGGCAAGACGCACCAACCAGCGAGGCGCACCCATATGAGACATCGCTGGTGACCTGGCCCGTGGGAGTTCCGCGGGTGTACTGCCCGATCGTGCCCGCGAACGGGATCCATCCGCAGGCTGAAAAAGTCGGCGAACGCAGCGTGGAGTGGCTCGCCGGCTTCGGGATATTCGACAGTGACGGCTCGCTTCGGCGGCAGATCGTCGCGAGCCGGGTGGGTGAGGCTGTAGGTCGCGCGGCACCACTGGCGTCCGACGCGGGGCTGCAGTTGTACGCGGACTGGTCGGCGGCGGCCTTCACTTTTGACGACTTCTACTGCGATATGGGCCCCACCAGCACCCGCCCGGATGAGTTCCTGGAAGTCGCGATGCGTGTGCTGTACCGCATTGAGCGGCCCGAGGCCGCACGCTGGGATGAGACGCTCCTGTCCGATGCCTTCGCCGACCTCTCGCGCCGGGTCCGCAGCCTCGCACCGATGATGTGGCCGAGCTGGGTGACGGGGCACAAAGACTGGGTCCTCGGGTCCGTCTGCGGCATAGCGCAGCGCACCGGGGCCCGCGGCAGACCGGCGGACATAGCCGACCACCTCGCGACGCGGGTCAGCGACGGCGCGATGTCCCTCAATCACGCGCTCATCGAGATGGCCGAGGGCACCAGGCTTCCCGATGAGCTGCGCGGCGGGCCCACTGTTGCTGCCGCCACCGCGGCGGCATACACCCTCGTCCTGCTGGCCAACGACCTCGTCTCCTACCGCCGGGAGGCGGAGGCCGGTGCCACCAATACCAACTGCGTCACCCTTCTCGCCCCTACTGGCGGCAGCGTGGAGGACGGCATGGAGAAAGTCGTGCGGCTGCACGACCGCATCATGTCGCTCTACATCCGGCTGAGCCACCAGCTCAAGGCCACCCGCGACGAGCGACTCAGGCGCTACATCGACCAGTTGAGCACGTACATACGGGCCAACCTGGACTGGTCCCTGACCGTTCCCCGTTACCGAGCCCACCCCTCCAGCGGCGCCTCCGTCTCCGCCGCGGTGACCGGCTGGTCCACCGAGCCCTCTGACGGCAGCCTCGCTGCTCCGCCGATCCCCTCCATCGCGTGGTGGTGGGAGCAGCTCCGCGCCTGACCGCCCGTCGCCGCACCGAGCGCAGAAAGCATTCAGTGCGGATGCGGCTGGGAGCCCGTTGCGTCCAGGCTCTCGGCAGCAGCGACCCGGCAGTGCAAACACATCGGACGTGCCTGCTGCCCGCCGCCTCATGACGGCGGGGGGCAGGCATGGAGTTCGACACAAGGCGGTTGTCTCGGGCATCAGAGTTGCCTCACCACGCCGAAGTCACCAGGCGTCGGCTCCGGCAGGAGGCAACCTCGTGCGCTGCAGCGCGGCGACGTCCGCGGCGGCGTGCCTGCACCTCGTCGACTCGTCAGCGAGGCGTGAGGTCCGGGCCTGCTAGGGGACTACCGGAATGACGGTGCGTTGGAAGTGTCGTGGTCGGTACCAGGCGTGGCCGCCTGAATGCGCTGACGGTATGTTGTTGCAACACCGCGAGGACGCAAGCAGTTCGGCAAGCAGCCCCGGCCAGCGAAGCTGAAGCGGGAGAACGGCTGGCACTATGGCCAGAAATACGGTCCTGACCAGGTGATGCTGCGCGGTCATGCCTGGGGCATGCATCCCAGCCCAGCCTCGGGCTCACGCTCTCAGCAGCCTCCGCCACCGAGGGCCCCTGGCGCTTCTGCGCCCATATCGCCGAGCACAACCCGGCCAATGAAGTACTCGCCAGCCTTCTGGCGCTGACGATTCATGACCTCCAGTACTGCATCTTCAACTCTTCGCCTACCCTTTCATAGGCCGCAGGAAGGCCACTTCCGGCGAACCATCTTTCGGGTCGACCGAGAACCCCTCGACTCCTTCTACTGCAACAATTACCTCCAGGCGACCACCTGGTAGGCGCCGTCCAGCCACCGCACCCCATCGCCCAGACGCACCTGCCCCGGCGTGAATCCCTCCGCGGCGCTCACGCCGTGGCCTACGCCAGGCGGTCGCCCACGGCCCCAGCGGCCGGTCCCAGTGCACCGCCAGGCGCCGCTGCCGTTACCAGCCGGTACGCCAGATCCATAGCAGGCCCCTGCGGCATGCCACATGCCAACGCTCCCTCTGCATGGGGCGTTCGCGACAGAAGGCCGCCTCCAGCGCCTCCTGCTCCTCGGCCGGGACTGGCACCGGTTTCCGGTACTCGCCCGCCAGCTCCAGATTCTCCAGGCGCATCTTTGCCGGCACGTGGTGCACCGGTATCCGCCAGCCTGAGGCTGGGGCGACTTCGTCTAGCACCTCCAGGTTCTCCCGCCACTGTGGCCCGTCATCCTTGTCTGGTGCGACGACCACCGCGTGCCCCGTCCCACTGACGGTCCGCACCATGAAGTCGGGGCGCCAGCGGCGCTTGCCCCGCGCGCCCCGCCAGCGCAGCTCCAACGGTTCCCCGCCGATCCAGGCGATGCCCGGGTCGAAGTCCAGCTCGAGGGCCACCCCGCGGACCCGCAGCGACCCGCACACCACATGGCTGCCGGTCGTCGCGCACCACCAGTTCGACAGCTTGCCCGGGCGCCCTCGGTAGGCCACCGGCTTCGTTGAGGGACGGCGCTCCTCCAGTGCTACCCCACCAGCTCGGCGGGCGCGACGGACACCAACTGCCCCCGCTTGTCCAGATGGTGCGCGGTAACCATGCGCATGGCCTCCCTCGTGGGGCGCTTTCAGGTGGCCATTGCCGGGCAGGACACGCCCGGATGTGCGGCAGGATTTCCCTCCAGGGAGGGGCATGACTTGGCAAAGGGGCCGGTTCCGAGATCCGGGCGGCGCCCGGGAACGGACGTTGTGCCCAGAGCGGCGGTCTACGCCTGCCCGGCGGGGCCGGGTCGTCTTTGAGGAATACGGGCAGGCACGGACCGGCCGCTGCACAGGTGCCGCAGAGAAGGCTCACCCCCCTGCCGGCCTGTGGACCTCGTCGAGTGTGGGGGATCAGTGCACTGAGTAGTGAAGACCCTGGCCCCGTCCCTGGTAGCCCCGAGAGGGGCAGGCCACACACCCAGGGTGCAGACACTCCTGAAGGCCGCCCGGCAGTCACCGGGCGGCCTTCAGCGGTTCTGCGGGCCTCGTGCAACGTGCTGCGCCCGGGAGCCTCACGGCCAGGCCGAGAGATGGATCCGCAGTCCGCCAAGCGGACGATGTGCCCACATGCCGCAAGGGTGCACCCGCATCCGCACAACGTGACCTTTGCAAGTCGGCGGCAGGTCAGGCCGCGGGCAGGTGGCCCAGGCGCCGCCCGCGGTCTGCGGACGCCGCCGCGATCCGGGCCAGCTCGCCGCCGTCGTCGAGGACGGGCCATGCCCAGTGCGCGGCGGCGACGACGGGCTTGAGGCTGATCCGGGTGCGGTAGCGGGACGCGGCGTCGAACAGACGGTTCAGCATCGTCAGACCTCGGCGTCGAAGGCGCCCAGACGCACCACCCAGGCATCGCGGGGCGGGTCGAAGAATCAGCCGTCGACGCGGACCCCGGACGGGAACAGCGCACCTAATTCCGGCTGAGCTCACCCGAGGACCGAATGGCCTTGCTGCCTGAGCGCCAGAGCCGGTCTCACGCTTCTCATGTCAGCGTGAGGGGAGGCGCCAGATAAGGCAGGTCAGGCGCGGCTGCTGACCAGCGCGTCGAGTGTGAGCTGGACACGCCGGCCGTTGTCATCGAGCCCGAACATGAGGGTGGGCCGGTTGAGGGCGTCGGACTTGGAGTAGTAGCGGAACTGCAGGATCTGACCGCAGATGAGCCGCACATCGGTCATCAGCACGTCCTGGCAGGTGGCCAGGACAGTGATGCCGTGATCCTGGGCCGCGTCACGCAGAGCCGCAATGACTTCCCGGCGATGCTCGGCGCCCAGGGAGTCGCCGAGTTCATCGAGGATCAGAATGCGGCCGCGGGCGTCCGGCGCCGCCAGCAAGGCGGCCAGGACGAGGTGAATGGAGAACAGCTTCTCCTGAGCGGTGTTGGTCGGCCTGTCATAGGGCAGTAGCGGGCCGTTGGGGTTGCGCTGCCACCGCGGAACGACATGGCACACCCATTGGTCCTGCGCGGTCTGCGGCTCCGTGACATCGCACAGCAGATCAGCTTTGTACCCCTCGCGGCTGTGGAGCTCGTTGAGCTTGTCGCTGATGCGGCGCAGGGAGCCCAGGACGCGTTCCTTGATGGACTGTTGGGTCTGGGCGAGGCCCTCGCGCGTCTCCTCGACGATGTCCTGGAGGTAGCGGTGCTCGGTGGCGCGCTCGGCGCGCTTGACGTCTACCTGTTCGCGAGCGCCCCTGTCCTGCTCCTCATTGTCGGCCAGCCAGGTCACCAGCGCCGAGAGCGAGTCGCGGAAGATGGCGCCGTGGGGGTCTTCGATATGGGCTTCCTGATGGTGCAGAGCGTTGGCTAGTTCGGGGGTGGCGACGCCGGTGCTGTGGGAGTCCGCCGACAGGCGGGCGAGTGCCGAGGACAGGCGGGCCCGGCTTTCCCCGAGGAGCTCGCCGCTGATGCGCCGCTCGACCGCCCGCTCCCGATCACCAGGAACGACTGCATGGATGCTGATGCCCTGGGTGGGTTCGGCGCCCACCTCGTCCGGGGGAACCGCGCTCCAGTTCAACGCTGCCAGAGCCTCCGGTAACGAATCCGTCCAGACCAGACCGGGGTGAGCCGGTCCCTTTCCCCGTAACTCGAGCATGCGGTCGCGCTTCTGCGTCGTCTGTCCGATCTCCTTCTTGACCTTCTGAACCGACTCCAGCAAGCCCTGGACACGCTTCGTCGCGCCCTCGAATGCGTCCCCAGCGCGCACGGCTGCCTCGGCGGCAGTCGCTGCGCTGCTCCTGAGCCCGGGCAGCGTCTCGTCGTGCGCGGCGAGGGCCTCCTCCAGGTTGTGTGCCTGATCGGCGAGCCGTGATGCCACCTCCTTCGCCTTCGCCCGGTCGATGTCCCGGCTCAGCGCGGTGAGCCGGCGTTCACACAGTCCGATCGCAGCTGAGACAGCATCCTGCTCGGCGCGTTCCCGGACAAGCTGTTCCTCGAGGTGAGCACAGATGTCAGCCTGCCCGACGATCGGCCGCTCGAAGCCGCCGACGACATGCACTCCCAGACTCGGGAGAGAGGCGTGCGGCGGCTGCTCCACGGTGGTCGCGTCGGCCAGGGCCTGCAGGAAGGAGCGTGCCAACGGGGCCGCGTCGGCGATGCCCGCCGGCCAGCCCGCGGCAGGACGAGCCGGTAAGGCACCGGCCGGGGGCCCGGCGATGAGCACTGTCCCCGGAAAGTCCCGGACGGCCTCCACCGCAGCGTCCAATAGGCTCGGGGGAACACAGACCGCATCGCTCCATGGAGCCAGCCGCGCCTCCCACAGGGAGCGGGCATCGGGATGCAGACGCGTGCTGGCCATGAGCCCCACCGCGCCGGGGCACGGGCCAGCGTGCAGCGCCTGCAGAACAGCAGCCGTCTGGCCCGTGCGTCCCTCACGGGCATCAGCCAGCTCCCGGCCCGTCTTGTCGACCCGCTCGTCGGCCCGCAGCAGATCCGCTTTCGCCGCTACAAGGTCACCTTGGTGCGTGGCGAGAAGTTCAGCGAGCTCGGCCGACGTCGGCCCGTCGTATCCCTCAGCCCGCGCCTGTGCGGCGCGCTGCTCCTTTTCCACCCCTTTGAGAGCCCCGTGGAGTTCTCCCCGCTTTTCATTGGCTTCCTCCAAGAGCCGCTGAGCCTGGATCTTGAGCTGGCGGGCATCTTTGGCCGTGCGTTCCAGCAGACGCGTGTCGCGCGCCTCGGCCAACTGCTTCCCCACACCGCTCTCACGCTCCGACAACTCCTCCAACAACCCGGCGAACATGATGAGATGGGTCTCGATGCGGCGCTCGGCGACCACCGTGTCCACGTAGTCGCGTGCCGAAGCAAGCCGCCACAGTTCATGCGCCCGGCCCGTCTCGAGGCGTGCACGTTCCCGGGTCGCTACAGCGTGGAGGATCTGCTCTTCATCTCGGTAGGAACTCTCCGCATTCTTCAGCGCCTCAGCCAGGTCCTTCTGGGTCTGCTCCAACTCCTGGCGATCCTGCACGTCACGGGCCAGCATCCCGGCTCTGCCCGTGAGATTGACCAAGGCATCCCCGATCTGGACCGGCGTGAACGTACCCGCGTCCAGCTTCAGCAGCGACGGCCGCGACCGCATGCCGCCGCGGCTGACGATGTAGGCGAGCAGCCGCGGCGCACGCCCGTACAGAACTTCGGCGTACTCCATCGCACCCAATGGTTTCCCGCCGAGCCTGCGGAAGAAGCTGGCAGCCCCCTCGTGCTGACTGCGGTCGTCCCCATCAACCAGCAGATGCACCCCCGCTCTGTGCCGCACCTCGACATGCGGCGACTTCGCCGATACCTGCAGCCATACCGTGTGAGCACTGACCTGAGGATCCTCAGGATCAGCAAAGACCCCCACCACGTAGCCCACCTGAGCGGGCTCACTGACCTCTGGCGACGCTCCGGCCGTCACGGGCTCGAACAGCAGCTTCGGCGCATGCACCGAGCCGCCCCCTGTCATCCGCCACTCCGGATCTCCCAACAACAGCGCCACCGCAGCCAGGAAGCTTGTCTTGCCCGACTCGTTGGAATCCTTCGGCCCCCGGCCCGTCACGGCCACAAACGTGCCGGGAACAAGAGCCACAGGATGTGAGGTCAATCGCGCGATGAAGAACGTCTGCACGGCCACCAACTGCCTCGTACCGATCACCCCAAGCTTCCCGAGGGCGCCACCGGAGGGTTGCTCGCTCACACAGTTCCCCTCTCCGCGCGGCCCCCGGAGGTATCGGCCTCGCGAGCAGGGCGGACATCCGGCTGTCGGCGACGTCTGATCGCGGCAGCGAGATGACCGTCGGGCCGGCCCACGAGGACCAGGTCCTCCCACAGCAGGTTGCTGCGCTCCGCAGTCAGCCGGTCCAGAGCAGGCCCCGGCAGATACCGGCCTGCAGTCTTCTCCGCAACCAAGCCCGCTCCCTTGAGACGGCGCAGTGCCGCACTGATCGCCGTTTTGGTGATCTTCCTGTTGGAAGCGAGCACCGCCAGGGTGACCGTGTGCGATTCGCCGGTCCACCGGCTGTGCCGGTGCCGCCCCTGAGCACGGGGGAGTGCCACCGTGTGCAGGAGTACCAGAGCCAAGACCGCCCGCTCCACATCGCCCAGCGTGCCGACCCCCTCGGCCACCAGCGCATCGGTGACAGGATTAAGGAAGCCAGTGATCCAGTTGCCCTCTTCCGTCTGCAGCAGCTGTCGTCCGCAACGCCCGAGAGTCGCTTCGACCCGGGCCCGCAGTGCCGGATCAGCCAGCATGGGCAAGTTCGCCCGCGGCAAAGGAACCCGAGCGGTCTCCAGGGTGGCGATCACCGACCGGATCAGATGCTCGTCAACCGTTTCCCCCACCAGGGGGTCCCCGTCACCGACCTCCAGCGCCGGCACCCCCTCCGCACCCCGCTCCTGCCCACCGGCCGATTCCTCCGCGCCCAGCGCGGGCAGCAGATGATGCCCGCGCCGGAGCCCTTCCACCACCACAGCCGGCAACGCCGCGACGGCCGGCCCCAGCCGCAGCACATCCCCGTGCGCCACAACGAAGTGGGCCTCCTGCAGGACTCCGTCTACGGCCCGCTTCACCGTGTCCTCATCCGCCCCCAACCCCGCGCACAGCGACATCACGTCCGCTCGCCGGAAGGGCACTCCCGGGAACGGCTGCAGTTCCGGGCGTGGCCATGCTGCACGCAGACACGCCGCCCACGCCAGCGTCGCCACCGGCGCCAGCCCCACCCGCCACCCCGCCATCGGAATCCCGGCGACGGGAGCTGTCTCCGCATCCCATCCCAGCACCACCAGATCGTCTGTCCCCATATCACCGACACGCAGCACCCGGCGTCCGCTCGCACCCGCCGCGGTCGCCGCCTGCCCCAACACGGGCTCGGCCACAGCAGCCGACGCCACACCCCGAGCACGCAACCGCCCCAACAGCACCTGCGCCTGCAGCTCCTCCGCTGCCTGCGCCCCAGACGAAGAGCCTCCCTCAAACACCGTCCCCACCGCCCGCTTCTCCGCCCACAACCCGCTTGCGCAGCAGCAACGGGTGCAAGTACGTGACAGAAGCCGCCGGGTCGCCCAGCAGCGCGTCCTCCACGACGACGCTGTACGGCTCACCCGGCTCGTCTCCCAACGCCAGAACATCCGTCAGGATCGACGCGGCCCCCGGCCAGCCCGCCGCATACAGAGCCGGGGTGAGATCCACCTCTTGGCCCCCGGCCAGCAGTTCATCAGCCAAGAGACGACGGTCCTCCAACACGCGAGCATGCGCCCCTTCAGCCCACTCCCAGGGCTCCTCTTCCGGCCCAGCGTCGTCCACCACGAGAGGACGGCCCCGTCCGCTTGAGCGCGGAGTAAAACCCGACACCGTCTCCAGCACCTGCGCGGGATCAATCCACACCGGTGGTGCGTCCCCGACGAGCGCCGCACCCACCTGAGACAACAGCGCGACGTCGCCCTTGATCGCAGCCTCGGTGTACTCGCTCACCGTCAGAACATCAAAGTTCAGACTGCCGCCGCCCTGCGCGAGCACCTTGTCGGCCGACGCCATGACCTGCCGCCGGTAGAATTGCTCCGCCTCAATCAGAGCCGAAGCCGCCTCCTCCAACGCCCAATTGCCACTGAACCGACTCGTCACGACATCGTTCAGCTCGTTCACCTGACGCGTGAACCCCTGATGATCATGCTGCCGTTGCGCCTCCATCAGCTCAACCAGCGTCCCCGTCGCCACCAGCCTCTGTAGATCCAACGCGAAGACCCGCAACGCATTGCGGCACGAGACCAGGTAGTCCAAAGCCGCCTCAGGATCGGGATTGCTGCGATCGAACACAGCCCGCGCCCGGTCCAACAACAAGATCAACTCGTCGACGCCCCCGTGCTCAGCCAACCTCTCGGCAGCCAAAGCCCCTGCCAACCCCGCAGGACGTACCACATACCGATCCTGATGAGCCTTCAGCAAGTACGGCTCAAGAAACCCAAGACTCGCCAACACCGTCAGCCGACGCTCGACCAACTCTGTGGGCCACCCCTGCGGTTCATCCGCCAGCGCCTCCAGCACCTCAGCCCGGGTCAGCCCATGCGGACCGGAATGCTCCGCAAACACCTTCAAGATCGCAAGTGCCACCCGAGCCACCTCGGGATGCCTCGCCACGGCGCCCGCGTCCTCGGCCACAGGAGCCATGAAAGCCCGCCAGTTGGCCAACTGCACCGCCGCAGCCAACTCCGCCTGCTCACCATCACCAAACGCGAGCTGCTCATCCACCGGCCGGCACCCCACCTAACAGCTTCACCAGACGAGGCAGCACCTTCCTATGCAAAGGCTCCTGCTCGCATGACTCACCCGTCACTGCGATCTCCGACGCCAACGCCCGTAGCTCCACGGGCCCCTCGACGGCCATCTGCGCTGCCAACGCCTGGGCCTTCAGGTACTGCTCAGGCTCCTGCTGCCGGTACGGCCCAGCACGCCACAACTCCACCTCCATCCCCACCGCGTGCACCCTCCGGCCGAGCCGCTGAGAGAGATCGGCAATGATCGCGATCCCGTCGGCATCCAGATCCCCCCAGATCGCCAACCGCTCCGGCTGCATCCACTCCAGCAGCGCAACGAGCTGATTCGTGACGTACCCCTTGCCCCAAACACACAGCCACCGCGACGTAACCTCAGGCATCGCACACACACGCTCAAAGGTGTCCGAGTTTTCGACGAGAAACACACCCCGGCCCCTGTACTCAACTTCCCCCACCAGCCGCAACGCGCCAGCAGGCAGAGCAATCCACGGATTGGCCACCGCGGCATCGGCAGCCACCGCCCCCACCCGCCACTGCAACGGCCCCCTCACGCGAATATCGATGTCAGCTTCATCGACCGCCAGGTCGAAGCTCATCCCAACCAAGTTCTCAAAGGCCGTCTGCCGAGCAGGGGTCCACTTCTTCGAACCACCCAGAGCAAGGCCGGCCAACTCCTTAGCCGACAACCGCTCTTCAGCCACCTGCGCCGGCCACCACACCGACGCCGCCCGCACAGCGGCTTCGTACGTCGTCCACGCCTCCGTCCGAACCGCGCTTCCCGACGGAACCCGAAGCGCGGCCCCTTCCGAGCACCCCTCCAACAGCGCCCGTTCACTGTTCAGTTCAGGAACAGGCGTCATTAGCGTAAGCAGCTCCTTGCGCACTTCATAGGGGTCCCGCCACCCCCGCAACTCCTGCAACAACTCCTCCGCCTGCAGCGCCCACGAATGAGACAGTCGCCAGCTCAGCGGCTCCGCGAGCTCCAAGTCCTCGTCAACTGCGCACCGCAGTACGACACCGCCACTCCGGATCAACGCCACCGCAACGGACCACGCCTCGTCCTTGAAGCGAGAGGCGATGGTGGCCCACGATCTCCGTCCGGCTGACAACACCCAGATCAAGTGCCGGCTCTCCAAGAGACTTGGAGGGTCATAAGCGGACTGCGTGTAAGCAGTCACCAGATCAACTTCCTGGATCCGTAGGAGGCCCTGGCGGTTGCGAGGAGGCCGATTCACCCCCTCACGACGTACCGGAACGGACAGTGCAACGGTGCCTTCCGGCGTCCCGGCCACCGATACCCGGACGCGTCCCTGTGCTTCGCTGAACAACAGCTCCAGCGAGCCAGCCCCGTTGGCGCCCACATATCCCCCTCGAATCCACTTCCAACTCAGACCAAAGGCATATCCACTCAGTCAGCAAGACACACTCAGACCGGCTTGTCTCTCACAACCATCAACGTGGGGCGCAGCTGCGATGTCCCGGTTTGGTGTGAGTGGGTGAGTGTCAGTGATGACATGTCGGATTGGGAGGTCTTCGCTGGTCGGGTGTTGAGGAAGAGCGAGGTCACTGCCATGGGGGTGGATTCTGAGGCGGGTGCGGCTGTCATGGGGCGGTACAGCCCACTCCGCTCCGCTGTCGCGGGAACGGCACTTTTGATCCTTCGGTGGCTGCGCGTCGGCACGGCAGTCGGTGTCGGTGTCCGCCGGAGGAAGGGTGTGGGGCGGGGGTGGCGGGTGCGTGGGGTGAGGTGACGGCGGGGTTGAGGGTGTCCAGGCCGGTGCTGGTGGCGCGGCTGTTGGAGCTGGATGCGACCGGGCCGTTGACGACGGCGCATGTGCGTGTGGGCGCGCAGGTCGGCGGGGTGAGTGTGCGGATGGTGTGGCGCTGGCTGGAGGCGGCGCGGGCGGAGGGCCGTGTGGAACCAAGCCCGCGGCCACGGCTGGAGTTGCCCGATCAGGCGTGGGAGGTCCTTGCGCAGGCCGGCGAGAACGTTTCGGTGCTGCACCGGAGTTTGAAGGAGGCTGGGGGAGAGGTGCCTCGCTGGCGTCGTTGCATGGGTGGGCGCCGGGATCTGGAGGGCGGCAGGATCTTGCCGGATCGCGCGGTGGGAGCGGGAGGAGCAGGATTTCGTCGGGCCGCGTGACGTTCTCGGTCACGCTGAGCGTGTGGGCGGCCCGGTGCAGACGGCACTGGTGCGGCCCTCGGCTCCTGGCAAGGTGACGTGCTTCTTCGGCACCGAGGTCATGGTGCCGGCTGTATGGGAGCCCGCCGATTCCGATGTTCTGATCGTGCCGGGCGGCGGTGATCAGCTGATCCACGATTCAGAGGTCTTACAAAGCCTCGTTCGGGCCCAGGAGGCCGGGGTCACCGTCGCGGGCGTCTGTACAGGAGTGATGGTGCTGTCTGCGGCAGGCTTGACCAGGGGCCGCCCGTGCACGACTCACCACCTCGCCAAGGCTGAGCTGGCGGCGCAGGGAGGCACGGTGGTTGACGCGCGTGTCGTTGATGACGGGAATCTGGTGACCGCGGGTGGTGTCACCAGCGGAATTGATCTGGCGCTGTGGCTGATCACCCGTGAGTGCGGAGCGTCCCTGGCCAGCAGCGTCGCGTCGGTCATGGAGTTCGAGCAGCGCGGTGTCGTCTGGCGAAGCACCTGAAGCGCCCTCACATGGCGGCGTCCGGACCATCGCAGGCACCGGCACCGGCGCCGCCCGGGCGCCATCGACGCGGCCGCCCGCCGCTGGCACGGCCGCCGACACGGCCAGCGCGGCTGGCGCGGCCGGCGGGGTGGTGCTGAACCTCAGACCGCCGCACCGCGACAGGGCACGGCCTCCTCCTGCTGCGCAAGGAGTACACCGCCGCCCGCACAGCACCCTCCAGGGGATGCGACTGCCCCGCCACCACACCGGACGCCAGCCCGGACGCCACCGCGGACACGCCAAAGGCCCTCGACTCCGGCCGTGGCGCCCCGAGTTGCGGGACGTGGCCGGGTCGAGGGCCTGGCGGCAGGCGGCGCCGCGCTCAGACGGTGGCGGTGGCCGTCGTGTCGGCGTAGCGGAAGCCGTCGTCGTCGAAGTAGAAGACGGTGACCTTCACCTTGTCGCCTTTTTCGAAGCCCAAGGTGGCGGCCGGCTTGAGCCGGACCTGTGCGGTGTGGTCGGCGTAGTCGCAGACGAGCTTGTCGACCTTGATGGTGCCCGCGCCGTACCCCTTGAGCTTGGCGGAGGTGATCTCCTCGGCGTTGGCGACCAGCTGGTGGTTCATGCCCGGGTCGCAGGAGTACGTGACGTTCACCCGCAGGCCCGCCCCGTCCAGCGCGACCTTGTTGACCGCGATCAAATTGGCCTTGGCCGCGGCCATCGGCGCACTCGCCAGGACACCGGCCCCGGCCAGAGCGACGACGGCGACGCCACCGGCGACACCGCGCCGGATGCGAGATGCCTTCATGAGTTTTCCTTCCCCCCGCGCAGTCACGGTTGCAACGACTGCGACGCTTGTTCGTTTTCGGTCGGTTCACACATTACGTGATCTTCCAACGGCATCGAACCCCTTTCCGAACACCCGCCCAACCGCCCGCGACGCGGGCAGTCCGCGGCGTCCGCCAAGGCCACCAACCAGGCATCCAGCGGTGCGCCCCAGCGCGGCTCGGACAGCGGCAAGACAGCCGGTTCATCCCCGAACGGGCGCGTCGGCCAAGCACCGTTCGCCCTCCTCGGGCACCGGGCCGGCCCCCTCCGGCGCCAAGGGCTACGGGCAGGCATGCGGGGGCGACGACCTGACATTCCCCGCGTGCCCCGAGAGCGGCCCGCGGCTACCTCCTGCTGCCCGCCTGCCCGCCTGCCCGCCTGCCCGCCTGCCCGCCTGCCCGCCTGCCCGGCTACGCCGGCCAGCCGCGCCCGGCATCACCCGCATGATTCCCGGCGCGTTGCCCTCAGTCTCCTTCGACTCGAAGGGCATCGAGGTGACCAGCGCAGAGCAGGCGGTCGGCCCGGCGATCAAGTCAGTGGTTCCACGACCCTCTACGCCGGCACCAACCCCAACCCCAACCCCAACCCCAACCCCAACCCCAACCCCGACCCCAGACCGCCAACACCAACGACGGCGGCATCGAGTTCACGTTCCTCATCGCGGCCAACGGCACGTCCGCCCCGAACCAGGCGCGCGTGTCCACCGGCTCCGTCACGGTCGACAAGCCCATCGTCACCAACTGGCACACCACCCCGCCAACACCACCCCCGCCAACGACACCGACAACTGACGACGACCGTCTCGACAGTCCCGGGCGGACACACAAGCGGCCCCGAGCGGCCCACACGAGCAGTCCCTCAAAACCCGCACGCAACGACTCACGCGATCAACCAGGCCCTGCCCCCTCACCCTTTGCCTGACCCAGCCTCACCGTCGAGGAGCCTCCAAGCCCCTACTCACACCGCGCGGCCCCGACCCGAATGACCGGCCCGGGCCACGCCGGTCTCTTCACACCCACGGCTCCAGGCGGCGAACAAGCCCTTCACCAGCGACGTTCGCATGTGCGCGGGCAGGAACCTGCGCGTCATCTGCGCCAGGAACAGAACCGCCCGAACACCTCCACCGCACGCGACCACGACGACTTCCACACCCCGCCGACGTACAAACCGCTGTCGGGACCGAAGCCCCCACACCAACACACCCACAACCACGCCGGGCGCGGACGGAGGGCAGTACCCGCCCCCGGCGACGCGAGCAACGCCTTCCCCCGCCTGATCAGCGGCAGCAGCTCACACCAGCGGACCACAGCCCCCAAGAAGCCCTTTGGTAGCCATTGTTGGGAACAGGCCCCGATTGGCAGGTCATGTCGTGAATTCGTAACGGCATCGGGTGAGGGGCAACGGGCGGGGCGCCCGGCCCATCTGGACAGTCAGCAAGGCGCACCGGGCGCCTTCACAACCAGGCGGGCCTCACCAGAGGGGGCCTGCAGGGGGAAGCTCATGACCAGGACGAAGAAGATCGGGGCGATGACGCGGGGCGGCCGTGCGATGGTGATCGGTGCGCTGGGGCTGGCCTCAGTGACCCTGGCCGCCGCACCGGCGTTCGCCAAAGGCACGATGGACATCACCGCCCCGCGCACCGTGCATGTCGGCAAGACCATCACGATCAAGGCACACGGCGACGATGACAGCGCCGGCTTCCTGCACCAGCTGTGCCTGGAGGAAAACGGCTTCGGCCAAGGGTGGCACCAGGAGAACTGCAGCCCCGCGGTCGCCGGCGACGCAAAGGTCACCGCACACGGCACCTCCGCGCGCCGCGGCAACCTGAAATTCCGTGCGGTGCTCTACGGCCTGACCAGCCGGCACGACCACAAGCCCGTGCGCCTGCACACCTCTGACGTGGTGACGGTGCACGTCCGCTGAAGCCGTCCAGCGCGGCCGTGGACAGCCGGCACGCCCCCTGCCCACGGCCGCGCACCGGCCGGGCCCTCTCCCGCCGGCGGGCGTTCGGGAAGAGAGTTCAAGGCCCTGATCCCGCCTGGCGGGAGGCGCCACTGATCAACCGGGGAGTGGGAGATACCTCGCATCCCGTTGCAGTACGAGCGGGCCGTTCTCGCCGGCGCGGCGGTCCGGGAGAAGCTGCGCACCACCGGCGCCGCGCGGGCCAGGCATACGACGTCGTCGCGCACCAGCAGGCCGCGATGCCCGGGCAGCTGCTCGCGCCCCCGGCAGCCGCATCCGACACGGCAACCAGACGGAAGCGGACCCTCGGGAAGCGGTCGACCTGACGGCGCTGTGGGCCTTGAGAGAATCCCGTGCGGACGTGGAGGCCCTGGATCTCACGACCGAGCGGCTGCGCCTCCTCCAGGACGTGTTCACCAAGGCCGCCGACGACTCCCGCGCCCGCGCGGATCGCTACGCGAACAGGACGATGCCGACAGGCCGCACCCGGTGCGCCAGGACGACCAGCAGGCTCACCGGCCGCAGCAGCCGGGACCGCGCCGCAGCCGGCCGTAGCCTCCGTGGCCGAGCCCTGCCCCCCGCCCCCGGGTCGAACCTGTCTCAGGAGGCAGGTTCGATGAAGAACACCTGGCCGCCCTTGCCCACACACCGCCCCATCACCGCTTCCGCACCGGCGGCGGTCTCCGAGCCCTTGATACCGACGCATCCGTGGCCGTCCACCCGGAGCACGTACCTGCCCCCTCCGCGCGGCCCGGAGGGTTCGACATGGAAGCGGCTGCCCTGGTCGCACGCGTCCCACGGCTCCAGCAGCCCCGCGCCCGGTCCCTCGGTGAGGACCTTCAGGCAGCCCTTGCCGTAGTCGGGGTGGTGCCACTGGATCCGGTAGGTGTCCCCACCCAGCGGCTCCAGCACCGTGCCCTGCGGCGCCACCTGGTCACACGGCCGCTGCACGGCCACCAGCGGGGTGTACCGCCCGTCCCGCACGCGCCCGTCGGTCACACACAGGCCGGAAGCGGTGGCCGGGCGGATACGTACCCAGCCGCTGGGCGGTTCCGGCGCGGCGCCAGGGGAGACCGAGCCGCCCCCGCGGTCGGCACCGAGGGCCTCCGTCGGCTTGCCGGCCCGCCGGTCCGCCGGCCCGTCCCCGCCCAGCCACCCGGCTGCGACCCCGGCCGCCGCGCCGACCAGGGCGAGAAGGCAGGCCGCAAGGACGAGCACCGACCGCCCACGAGGGTCGGCCACGAGCCGGGCGGGCCCTCTTTCCCGCTCCGCGACCGGCGCACCGCCGGTCCGCGCGACTCCGCGTTCCCGATCACCACCGTCCACGCCAACGCCCTCGCCGACGCCCTCGCCAACGCCCTCGCCCTCGCCGACGCCCTCGGCGGCCCCCGCCCCACCCGCCCGGCCACAGACCCGGTCCCAGGCTCGCAGCCACAACTCCACCCGAGGCCCCTCCCCGCATGCCCGCACAAACGCGGCCAGCAGTTCGGGACGCGGCTGCGTGCGTCCGCCGAGCACGTCAGCCAGTGTGCTGCGCGGCAGGATGTCCCCCCGTGCCTCGGCACGGCGCTCCAACTGCCGGTACGTCAGGCCCGACCGCTCCTTCAACAGCCGCAGCTGCGCCACGAACCCGGCGGCCTCCAGCGCTCCGTGCGGTGCTGGCTCACCCTGGCTCTCCACACCCTCATCCTTCCCGGCACCCCATCACCGGACAACGTCACCTTTCGGTCCTTGTCCGGGACCCGGTCCGGGCTCCCGGACCGATCCCGGACAAGGACCGAACCTCGTCCGACCAGGCCGGACACCCCGACGGTGTCCGGGACAGGCCAAGCGCCTTGCCCGGCCACGGGCACCACGACAGATTCGTCGGCATCCACGGCACCAACACACGGGACCGAACACGACTGGGAGACGCCGATGTTCGCAAGGATCGAAGCGCTGGGGAGCAGGCTCCTGCAACGGCTGGCACCCGAGGTGGAGGCGCACGCATCGAGCGCGGCGTGCGACTACCAATACCTGTGCGTCCGCGGCACGAGCGGATGCAACTCAACGGGCCACACCTGGTGGAAGTACCGGCTCGCCTGCCCCGACGGGTCCACGGGCAACTGGATCTTCGGCTACTGCGACAACTGCACCCCCGGCGACTGGGGCTGACGGGCCCGCCTCGCACAACAAACCGCCCGGGGCCGGCAGCGCCCGCCCCGGGCCCACCCAGGGAAAGGGACGGCAGATGCCCACGACGGCCTACCTGGCGACCGGTCTACGGTGCCTGATCGGCACGGTTGTCCTGCTCGCCCTGTGCGGCAAGACGACCCGCAACGGTGGCTTCAGGGCATTCGTGTCCTCGCTGCACGGGCTGCGCCTCCTACCCGCCCGCTACGCACGGCCCGCCGCCGTGGCCGTTATCGCCGGCGAGGGGGCGGTGGTGATCGTGCTGGCGCTTCCCTGGCAGGCCGCGGCGGCATGGGGCTTCTGCCTGGCCGCGGCACTGCTGGCGGTGCTCACCGCCGGTGTCGGCCTTGCGCTGCGCCGCGGGGCCCGGGCTCCGTGCCGCTGCTTCGGAGGGACGGCGAAACCGCTCGGAGGCCACCACCTGCTGCGCAACGTCCTGCTCGCCGGGCTCGCGCTGCTCGGTGCGGTGATCTCCGCCGCACCACCGCCGCCCGCGCACCCGGCGGGTACTGCCCTGGCGGCGGTGGCCGGGGTGGTGCTCGGCGGCCTGATCGCCGTCCTCGACGAGTTGATCGCCTTCTTCCGGCCCGCCGTGGCACCGCAACGACGCTGAACCTGGAGACGACATGCCCTTCCTGACCGCCGCGGTCGTACTCGTCGGCGCGCTGTGCGTGCTCGACCTCGTCCTCACCATCGGAGTGATCAGACGGCTGCGGGAACGCGCCGCGACCCCGGCCGACCGCCGGGCAGCGCCCTCCGCCGACATCGAAGTGGGCACGCCCGTAGCGGACTTCGAGACGGTGACCTCGGCAGGCGAGCACCTGATCCGGGCGGAACTCACCGAGGACACCTTGGTGGCGTTCTTCGCGCCGGGCTGCGCCCCCTGTGTAGAGAAGCTGCCCGGGTTCACCGCCCACGCCGCCGCCCGGCCCGGCGGGCGGCGGCGGGTCCTGGCTGCCGTCATCGGAGAACCGGCCGAGGCCAGGCAGTTCGCCGCACCCCTCACCGCCGTCGCCCGCGTGGTGATCGAGGAACCGGGAGGCGCCCTGAGCACAGCCTTCGCCGTACACGCCTACCCGACGATGCTGCGGGTCGCCCCGGACGCCGAAGGCCGCCTGGTGGTCACCTCCAACGCGGTCGACCTGCACCACCCGGCTGTGACGGCCGCATGAAACCCCTACGGCCGCCGAGCCCGGCGCAGCGCCGGGGACACCGCACGCCCACGCAGAGCGCACGCGCCGCGTCCGCACCGCCGCTGATCCTGGCCCGCTCGGCGTGTGCCCTGGTCGCGGCGGCAGCCCCCTTCCGGCTCGTCGGGTACGCCGCCCTCACCCTGACCGCGGCCGCGCTGCCGGTGGCGACGGCTTGGTTCACCAAACTCGCGGTCGACGCACTGACCGGCGCCGCCGGCCTTCAGCGCGTCATCTGGCCCGCGGCCGGGCTCGCCGTCGCCGGGCTCGCCGTGGTGTTCTGCGCCGAACTCTCCCAGTACCTGCGGGCGCAGTTGAGCCGCGAGATCACCCTCACCGCACAAGACCGCCTCTACCGGGCGGTGGACGGATTCGTCGGCCTGCGCCGCCTGGAGGACCCCGCGTTCCTGGACCGGCTCCGCCTGGCCCAGCAGTCGGGCGGCACCTCGCCGGGGCAGGTCCTCGACGCGGTGCTCACCGCCGCCGGTTCCCTCCTGACCGTGACCGGATTCCTCGGCTCGCTGCTCGTCATCAGCCCACTGATGACCCTGCTGGTGGCCGCGGCCGCACTGCCGGTGACGGCCGCCGAACTGTGGCTGTCCCGGCTCAGGGCGCAGACCGCCTGGGACCTGGGCCCGCTCGAACGCCGCGAATTCTTCTACAGCACCCTGCTCTCCCGGATGGAGGCGGCCAAGGAGATACGGCTGTTCAACACCGGCACCTTCCTGCGGGGGCGCATGGTCGCCGACCGGCGGGCCGTCAACGAAGCGCGCAGCGCCGTCGACCGCAAAGAGCTCCGGGTGCAAACGGCCCTGGGCGTGCTCGCCGCCCTGGTCTCCGGCGGCGGCCTGCTGTGGGCAGTGGCCGCGGCCCGGGACGGGCGGCTCTCCGTCGGCGACGTCACGGTCTTCCTCTCCGCCGCCACCGGCGTGCAAAGCTCCCTAGCCTCCCTGGCAACCGGGCTCGCCCGCGTCCACCAGGCACTGATGCTCTTCGACCACTACACGGCCGTCGTCGGGGCCGGACCCGACCTGCCGGTCGCCGCCGCGCCCCGACGGCTTCCCGCGCTGCGCCACGGCATCGAGTTCAAAGACGTATGGTTCCGCTACTCCGACGACCACCCCTGGGTGCTGCGCGGCATCGACCTGTTCCTTCCGTGCGGCTCCTCTCTCGCCCTCGTCGGCCTGAACGGCGCAGGAAAGTCCACTCTGATCAAACTCCTCTGCCGCTTCTACGACCCCACGCGCGGAGCGGTGCTGTGGGACGGCGTCGACCTGCGCGACTGCGACCCGGGCGAACTGCGCGACCGGATCGGCGCGGTCTTCCAGGACTACATGAACTACGACATGACCGCCGCCGAGAACATCGCCCTCGGCGACATCCGCACACTGGGCGACCACGCCCGCCTGGCAGCGGCGGCGACCCGCGCCGGAATCGACGACCGCCTGACGGCCCTACCCCACGGCTACGACACGCTGCTGTCACGGATCTTCTTCGCCGGAACGGACCACAACGCCCCCCCAGACCGGTGTCGTCCTCTCCGGAGGCCAATGGCAGCGACTGGCGCTCGCCCGCGCCTTCCTCAGGGACCGACGCGACCTGATGATCCTCGACGAACCGTCCTCGGGCCTGGACGCCGAAGCCGAGGCCGAGATCCACTCCTCCCTGCGCCGACACCGCCAAGGACGCACCAGCCTGCTGATCTCACACCGACTGAGCACGGTCCGGGACGCGGACACGATCGCCGTGCTGCACCAAGGCAGGGTGACCGAGCTCGGCACACACAAAACGCTGACGACCGCCGGCGGCGAGTACGCCCGGCTCTTCACCCTCCAGGCATCCGGTTACAGCAATCGCGACGACGCCACCACGACAGGCGGGAGACGACTCTCGTGAGCACAGGCGCAACGGCAGCCATTCTGGCCGCCCTCCTCCTACCCACGGGGGCAGCCACAGTACTGCTGCGCCACCGCTTCGTCGTCGTGACCGTGCGGGGCATGAGCATGACCCCCTCCTACCGCGACGGCGACCGGCTGCTCATCCACCGGGCCACCAGACCCGCCCGAGGCCGCGTACTCGTCATAGAACAACCACCCGCACGCAACCCCTGGCCGAAACCTCCGCTACCGCGCCGCACGCGGCCCGGCAACGCGGGCGGCCGCCACTGGCTGATCAAGCGTGTGGCAGCCCTCCCCGGTGACCCGGTGCCACAACCACTCCTGAAAGCCTCCGCCCCGCCCCACCCCGCCCCGGTACCGCAAGGGCACCTGGTCCTGCTCGGCGACAACCCCGAACACAGCGTCGACTCACGGCACTTCGGCTTCTACCCCTCCGAGCGGGTCCTGGGAGCAGTGGTGAGGCCGCTGCGCACGCCCACCCGGCCACCACCCCACCGAGCCACTCCCTGAGCATGGCCGCACCCGTGACGGGCACCGTGCCGACGAAGCACCGACAGCCGTAGACCGTGTCGGGGCTGGAGTGCTTGCCGCGCAACAGACTCCGAACGGCCGACGCGACAAGCACGAGACCCACCCCGAGTACCAGGCGCTCCCAGCAGGATGGAGACGCCCTGCCCCAGCCCCTCTGGCACTCGACGGATGACGGAGCCTGACAGAAGACGACAACGCAGCCACAGCAGACAGGACTCGGACGAACGCCAGCGCAATGGCATACGCGGGTGGGGGGACGGGCGCGCGTGGTGTGCCGGTTGCCGAGGCGGCGGTGATCAGGCGGCCGGCAGACCGGTTCCCGACCACACGACCGAGTAACCCCACACAGCATCAAGGGCCAGCATCTTCGCGCAGCCGCACAGCGCCGCGGCGATGAGCAAAATTCCGGCGCACGCTCGGTGCCCAGCGCCCTGAGCCCTGCTCCGTCATCGAAGGCGTGTTCACGCCCCCTCGCGCACAGTGCGGCCCCCGATCATGGGGCGCACGACAGCCACCTCATGGATCCGGCGGACATGACCATTGCCGCTTCCAGGCGCGTATCCCGCGCTTACAATGTGCCGGCCATATCGAGCGGTGTCGGATCTCGGGGCGGGGCTGAGAATTTGGCGACGGAGACTGCACCTGGCACGGTCATCGCCGACCGCTATGAACTGGTCCAACGGCTGGGCCACGGAGGCATGGGCGAGGTGTGGCAGGCCCGGGACCTGAGCCTGAACGTCGACGTCGCCATCAAGTCCATCCGGATGAAGACCCAGGACACCACCGAGCCGCGGCGCTCCGTCCTCGCGTACGCCCGCAAGGAGGCACAGCACGCCGCCGCGCTGCGCGACCATCCAAACATCGTCGCCGTCCACGACGTGGTCGAGCACGAGGGACTGCCGTGGACGGTGATGCGGCTCGTGCGGGGACGGTCGGTTGCCGAGCTGTTGACCGACGAACCCGACGGACTCACCATCGAGACGCTGGAGAACATCGCCCGCGGCGTGCTCGCCGCACTCGCGGCGGCGCACGAGGCCGGCATCACCCATCGGGACATCAAGCCGGCCAACATCATGGTCACCGAAAGCGGCGACATCCTCGTCACGGACTTCGGTATCGCCAAGCACCAAGCCGACACCAAGATCACCACCACAGGCGCGGTCGTCGGCACAGCCGCGTATGTCGCCCCGGAGCGACTCAAAGGCGTGGAGAGCCCAGCGGGGGACCTGTGGTCATTAGGCGTGACTCTCTATCACGCGGCCACCGGAGTCTCCCCGTTCGACCGGAACACGATCTTGTCGACGATCCATGCCATCACCCACGAGGAGCCCACCGAGCCGGAGCCCGCCGGCCCTCTGGCCCCGGCCATCATGGCGTTGCTGGACAAGGACCCAAAGACCCGGCCCGGTATCGACGCCGTGCTGCGCATGCTGGACGGCACGCCGGCGCCGGGGAAGACCAAGCTGCTGACGACGACGCAGACCCGCCCGCGACCCCCCTGGCTCCAACCGGCGCTGTCATTGATCGGCGTCGCAGCAGCCGGACTGCTGGCCTTCGCCATCGCCACACAGTTCCGCGGGCAAGACCACCCGCCCGAGAAAGCAGCACCGCCGCCGGCAAGTACGGCGGACACCACAGCCTCGTTGCCCACGCCCTCCCCGACTCCCACCCCCTCGGCCTCCACAAGCCTCACCCCGGGGCCGGACGCGAGCGCGTGCACCGCCGCGGTGAACACCGCCGGCAACGCCCTGCAGCTCTCGGGCATCGCTCTGAGCGATACCAACCGCTCGAAGGCCGACAGAGCCCATGACGGCAGCGCGGCCCTGCGCGACGGGGCCGACCAGATCTCGGAACTGGCCGACCACGCCACGGTGCCGGCGGTCAAGGCAAAGCTGCGCAACCTGGCTGCTGATCTGCGCACCCAGGCCGCCGGACTCGACGCCCAGCTCCCCGGAATCCAGGACGGCCGCCTCATCAACACCAAAGCCACTGATCTCGCGATGAAGCAGATGAGGAAGGACGCGGGGGATCTGAAGGGCCTCTGCTGGAAGTGAGGCATTCGCGGCCCGTGACCCGCAGCCCATGTCGTTGATCTCGTAGACACGCACGTAGGGGTGGAAATGACACAGCAAAAGAAGCTCGGCCTGATCGTTACTGGCGTGGCCGCCGCGGTGGCGATCGGCGTGGGGGCGGCCATAGGACTCAGCGGCGGGGACGACAAGCGGGACGCCGACGAGGGGAAGCCGGCCGCGAAAGGGCCCGCCTACTGCACGGGCGGCGCCGGGAGCTGGGATGAACGCACGGGCATGTGCGGTATCAACCATGTGGCCGGGTGCCAGCACTCGAAACAGATGGCGGAGCTCAACATCAAGCTAGTCAAGGAGAACCCCATCGGATCCTCCGGATATGGCGGCGACACTCCCGTGATTCCGTTGCTGAAGCAGCTGAAGACGCTGACCGACAAGGAACTGGACCAACCACACATCCCCGCCCCGATCAAGTCCGCCCTGCAGCAAGAAGCCCGGCTTCTTGCTGCAGGGCGGACTTGATCGGGGCGGGGATGTGTGGTTGGTCCAGTTCCTTGTCGGTCAGCGTCTTCAGCTGCTTCAGCAACGGAATCACGGGAGTGTCGCCGCCATATCCGGAGGATCCGATGGGGTTCTCCTTGACTAGCTTGATGTTGAGCTCCGCCATCTGTTTCGAGTGCTGGCACCCGGCCACATGGTTGATACCGCACATGCCCGTGCGTTCATCCCAGCTCCCGGCGCCGCCCGTGCAGTAGGCGGGCCCTTTCGCGGCCGGCTTCCCTCGTCGGCGTCCCGCTTGTCGTCCCCGCCGCTGAGTCCTATGGCCGCCCCACGCCGATCGCCACCGCGGCGGCCACGCCAGTAACGATCAGGCCGAGCTTCTTTTGCTGTGTCATTTCCACCCCTACGTGCGTGTCTACGAGATCAACGACATGGGCTGCGGGTCACGGGCCGCGAATGCCTCACTTCCAGCAGAGGCCCTTCAGATCCCCCGCGTCCTTCCTCATCTGCTTCATCGCGAGATCAGTGGCTTTGGTGTTGATGAGGCGGCCGTCCTGGATTCCGGGGAGCTGGGCGTCGAGTCCGGCGGCCTGGGTGCGCAGATCAGCAGCCAGGTTGCGCAGCTTTGCCTTGACCGCCGGCACCGTGGCGTGGTCGGCCAGTTCCGAGATCTGGTCGGCCCCGTCGCGCAGGGCCGCGCTGCCGTCATGGGCTCTGTCGGCCTTCGAGCGGTTGGTATCGCTCAGAGCGATGCCCGAGAGCTGCAGGGCGTTGCCGGCGGTGTTCACCGCGGCGGTGCACGCGCTCGCGTCCGGCCCCGGGGTGAGGCTTGTGGAGGCCGAGGGGGTGGGAGTCGGGGAGGGCGTGGGCAACGAGGCTGTGGTGTCCGCCGTACTTGCCGGCGGCGGTGCTGCTTTCTCGGGCGGGTGGTCTTGCCCGCGGAACTGTGTGGCGATGGCGAAGGCCAGCAGTCCGGCTGCTGCGACGCCGATCAATGACAGCGCCGGGTTGGAGCGGGGGGTCGGGCGGGTCTGCGTCGTCGTCAGCAGCTTGGTCTTCCCCGGCGCCGGCGTGCCGTCCAGCATGCGCAGCACGGCGTCGATACCGGGCCGGGTCTTTGGGTCTTGTCCAGCAACGCCATGATGGCCGGGGCCAGAGGGCCGGCGGGCTCCGCTCGGTGGGCTCCTCGTGGTGATGGCATGGATCGTCGACAAGATCGTGTTCCGGTCGAACGGGGAGACTCCGGTGGCCGCGTGATAGAGAGTCACGCCTAATGACCACAGGTCCCCCGCTGGGCTCTCCACGCCTTTGAGTCGCTCCGGGGCGACATACGCGGCTGTGCCGACGACGCGCCTGTGGTGTGATCTTGGTGTCGGCTTGGTGCTTGGCGATACCGAAGTCCGTGACGAGGATGTCGCCGCTTTCGGTGACCATGATGTTGGCCGGCTTGATGTCCCGATGGTGATGCCGGCCTCGTGCGCCGCCGCGAGTGCGGCGAGCACGCCGCGGGCGATGTTCTCCAGCGTCTCGATGGTGAGTCCCGTCGGGTTCGTCGGTCAACAGCTCGGCAACCGACCGTCCCCGCACGAGCCGCATCACCGTCCACGGAGTCCCTCGTGCTCGACCACGTCGTGGACGGCGACGATGTTTGGATGGTCGCGCAGCGCGGCGGCGTGCTGTGCCTCCTTGCGGGCGTACGCGAGGACGGAGCGCCGCGGCTCGGTGGTGTCCTGGGTCTTCATCCGGATGGACTTGATGGCGACGTCGACGTTCAGGCTCAGGTCCCGGGCCTGCCACACCTCGCCCATGCCTCCGTGGCCCAGCCGTTGGACCAGTTCATAGCGGTCGGCGATGACCGTGCCAGGTGCAGTCTCCGTCGCCAAATTCTCAGCCCCGCCCGAGATCCGAACCCGCTCGATATGGCCGGCACATTGTAAGCGCGGGATACGCGCCTGGAAGCGGCAATGGTCATGTCCGCCGGATCCATGAGGGTGGCTGTCGTGCGCCCCATGATCGGGGGGCCGCATGTGCGCGAGGGGGCGTGAACACGCCTTCGATGACGGAGCAGGGCTCAGGGCGCTGGGCACCGAGCGTGCGCCGGAATTTTGCTCATCGCCGCGGCGCTGTGCGGCTTGCGCGAAGAATGCTGGCCCTTGATGCTGTGTGGGGTTACTCGGTCGTGTGGTCGGGAACCGGTCTGCCGGCCGCCTGATCACCGCCGCCTCGGCAACCGGCACACCACGCGCGCCCGTCCCCCCACCCGCGTATGCCATTGCGCTGGCGTTCGTCCGAGTCCTGTCTGCTGTGGCTGCGTTGTCGTCTTCTGTCAGGCTCCGTCATCCGTCGAGTGCCAGAGGGGCTGGGGCAGGGCGTCTTCCATCCTGCTGGGAGCGCCTGGTACTCGGGGTGGGTCTCGTGCTTGTCGCGTCGGCCGTTCGGAGTCTGTTGCGCGGCAAGCACTCCAGCCCCGACACGGTCTACGGCTGTCGGTGCTTCGTCGGCACGGTGCCGTCACGGGTGCGGCCATGCTCAGGGAGTGGCTCGTGGGGTGGTGGCCGGGTGGGCGTGCGCAGCGGCCTCACCACTGCTCCCAGGACCCGCTCGGAGGGGTAGAAGCCGAAGTGCCGGTGAGTCGACGCTGTGTTCGGGGGTTGTCGCCGAGCAGGACCAGGTGCCCTTGCGGTACCGGGGCGGGGTGGGGCGGGGCGGAGGCTTTCAGGAGTGGTTGTGGCACCGGGTCACCGGGGAGGGCTGCCACCACCGCTTGATCAGCCAGTGGCGGCCGCCCGCGTTGCCGGGCGCGTGCGGCGCGGTAGCGGAGGTTTCGGCCAGGGTTGCGTGCGGGTGGTTGTTCTATGACGAGTACGCGGCCTCGGGCGGGTCTGGTGGCCCGGTGGATGAGCAGCCGGTCGCCGTCGCGGTAGGAGGGGGTCATGCTCATGCCCCGCACGGTCACGACGACGAAGCGGTGGCGCAGCAGTACTGTGGCTGCCCCCGTGGGTAGGAGGAGGGCGGCCAGAATGGCTGCCGTTGCGGCCTGTGCTCACGAGAGTCGTCTCCCGCCTGTCGTGGTGGCGTCGTCGCGATTGCTGTAACCGGATGCCTGGAGGGTGAAGAGCCGGGCGTACTCGCCGCCGGCGGTCGTCAGCGTTTTGTGTGTGCCGAGCTCGGTCACCCTGCCTTGGTGCAGCACGGCGATCGTGTCCGCGTCCCGGACCGTGCTCAGTCGGTGTGAGATCAGCAGGCTGGTGCGTCCTTGGCGGTGTCGGCGCAGGGAGGAGTGGATCTCGGCCTCGGCTTCGGCGTCCAGGCCCGAGGACGGTTCGTCGAGGATCATCAGGTCGCGTCGGTCCCTGAGGAAGGCGCGGGCGAGCGCCAGTCGCTGCCATTGGCCTCCGGAGAGGACGACACCGGTCTGGGGGGGCGTTGTGGTCCGTTCCGGGAAGAAGATCCGTGACAGCAGCGTGTCGTAGCCGGTGGGGTAGGGCCGTCAGGCGGTCGTCGATTCCGGCGGGGTCGCCGCCGCTGCCAGGCGGGCGTGGTCGCCCAGTGTGCGGATGTCGCCGAGGGCGATGTTCTCGGCGGCGGTCATGTCGTAGTTCATGTAGTCTGGAAGACCGCGCCGATCCGGGTCGCGCAGTTCGCCCGGGTCGCAGTCGCGCAGGTCGACGCCGGTCCCACAGCACCGCTCCGCGCGTGGGGTCGTAGAAGCGGCAGAGGAGTTTGATCAGAGTGGACTTTCCTGCGCCGTTCAGGCCGACGAGGGCGAGAGAGGAGCCGCACGGGAGGAACAGGTCGATGCCGCGCAGCACCCAGGGGTGGTCGTCGGAGTAGCGGAACCATACGTCTTTGAACTCGATGCCGTGGGCAGCGGCGGGAAGCCGTCGGGGCGCGGCGGCGACCGGCAGGTCGGGTCCGGCCCGACGACGGCCGTGTAGTGGTCGAAGAGCATCAGTGCCTGGTGGACGCGGGCGAGCCCGGTTGCCAGGGAGGCTAGGGAGCTTTGCACGCCGGTGGCGGCGGAGAGGAAGACCGTGACGTCGCCGACGGAGAGCCGCCCGTCCCGGGCCGCGGCCACTGCCACAGCAGGCCGCCGCCGGAGACCAGGGCGGCGAGCACGCCCAGGGCCGTTTGCACCCGGAGCTCTTTGCGGTCGACGGCGCTGCGCGCTTCGTTGACGGCCCGCCGGTCGGCGACCATGCGCCCCCGCAGGAAGGTGCCGGTGTTGAACAGCCGTATCTCCTTGGCCGCCTCCATCCGGGAGAGCAGGGTGCTGTAGAAGAATTCGCGGCGTTCGAGCGGGCCCAGGTCCCAGGCGGTCTGCGCCCTGAGCCGGGACAGCCACAGTTCGGCGGCGTCACCGGCAGTGCGGCCGCGGCCACCAGCAGGGTCATCAGTGGGCTGATGACGAGCAGCGAGCCGGAGGAATCCGGTCACGGTCAGGAGGGAACCGGCGGCGGTGAGCACCGCGTCGAGGACCTGCCCCGGCGAGGTGCCGCCCGACTGCTGGGCCAGGCGGAGCCGGTCCAGGAACGCGGGGTCCTCCAGGCGGCGCAGGCCGACGAATCCGTCCACCGCCCGGTAGAGGCGGTCTTGTGCGGTGAGGGTGATCTCGCGGCTCAACTGCGCCCGCAGGTACTGGGAGAGTTCGGCGCAGAACACCACGGCGAGCCGGCGACGGCGAGCCCGGCCGCGGGCCAGATGACGCGCTGAAGGCCGGCGGCGCCGGTCAGTGCGTCGACCGCGAGTTTGGTGAACCAAGCCGTCGCCACCGGCAGCGCGGCCGCGGTCAGGGTGAGGGCGGCGTACCCGACGAGCCGGAAGGGGGCTGCCGCCGCGACCAGGGCACACGCCGAGCGGGCCAGGATCAGCGGCGGTGCGGACGCGGCGCGTGCGCTCTGCGTGGGCGTGCGGTGTCCCCGGCGCTGCGCCGGGCTCGGCGGCCGTAGGGGTTTCATGCGGCCGTCACAGCCGGGTGGTGCAGGTCGACCGCGTTGGAGGTGACCACCAGGCGGCCTTCGGCGTCCGGGGCGACCCGCAGCATCGTCGGGTAGGCGTGTACGGCGAAGGCTGTGCTCAGGGCGCCTCCCGGTTCCTCGATCACCACGCGGGCGACGGCGGTGAGGGGTGCGGCGAACTGCCTGGCCTCGGCCGGTTCTCCGATGACGGCAGCCAGGACCCGCCGCCGCCCGCCGGGCCGGGCGGCGGCGTGGGCGGTGAACCCGGGCAGCTTCTCTACACAGGGGGCGCAGCCCGGCGCGAAGAACGCCACCAAGGTGTCCTCGGTGAGTTCCGCCCGGATCAGGTGCTCGCCTGCCGAGGTCACCGTCTCGAAGTCCGCTACGGGCGTGCCCACTTCGATGTCGGCGGAGGGCGCTGCCCGGCGGTCGGCCGGGGTCGCGGCGCGTTCCCGCAGCCGTCTGATCACTCCGATGGTGAGGACGAGGTCGAGCACGCACAGCGCGCCGACGAGTACGACCGCGGCGGTCAGGAAGGGCATGTCGTCTCCAGGTTCAGCGTCGTTGCGGTGCCACGGCGGGCCGGAAGAAGGCGATCAACTCGTCGAGGACGGCGATCAGGCCGCCGAGCACCACCCCGGCCACCGCCGCCAGGGCAGTACCCGCCGGGTGCGCGGGCGGCGGTGGTGCGGCGGAGATCACCGCACCGAGCAGCGCGAGCCCGGCGAGCAGGACGTTGCGCAGCAGGTGGTGGCCTCCGAGCGGTTTCGCCGTCCCTCCGAAGCAGCGGCACGGAGCCCGGGCCCCGCGGCGCAGCGCAAGGCCGACACCGGCGGTGAGCACCGCCAGCAGTGCCGCGGCCAGGCAGAAGCCCCATGCCGCCGCGGCCTGCCAGGGAAGCGCCAGCACGATCACCACCGCCCCCTCGCCGGCGATAACGGCCACGGCGGCGGGCCGTGCGTAGCGGGCGGGTAGGAGGCGCAGCCCGTGCAGCGAGGACACGAATGCCCTGAAGCCACCGTTGCGGGTCGTCTTGCCGCACAGGGCGAGCAGGACAACCGTGCCGATCAGGCACCGTAGACCGGTCGCCAGGTAGGCCGTCGTGGGCATCTGCCGTCCCTTTCCCTGGGTGGGCCCGGGGCGGGCGCTGCCGGCCCCGGGCGGTTTGTTGTGCGAGGCGGGCCCGTCAGCCCCAGTCGCCGGGGGTGCAGTTGTCGCAGTAGCCGAAGATCCAGTTGCCCGTGGACCCGTCGGGGCAGGCGAGCCGGTACTTCCACCAGGTGTGGCCCGTTGAGTTGCATCCGCTCGTGCCGCGGACGCACAGGTATTGGTAGTCGCACGCCGCGCTCGATGCGTGCGCCTCCACCTCGGGTGCCAGCCGTTGCAGGAGCCTGCTCCCCAGCGCTTCGATCCTTGCGAACATCGGCGTCTCCCAGTCGTGTTCGGTCCCGTGTGTTGGTGCCGTGGATGCCGACGAATCTGTCGTGGTGCCCGTGGCCGGGCAAGGCGCTTGGCCTGTCCCGGACACCGTCGGGGTGTCCGGCCTGGTCGGACGAGGTTCGGTCCTTGTCCGGGATCGGTCCGGGAGCCCGGACCGGGTCCCGGACAAGGACCGAAAGGTGACGTTGTCCGGTGATGGGGTGCCGGGAAGGATGAGGGTGTGGAGAGCCAGGGTGAGCCAGCACCGCACGGAGCGCTGGAGGCCGCCGGGTTCGTGGCGCAGCTGCGGCTGTTGAAGGAGCGGTCGGGCCTGACGTACCGGCAGTTGGAGCGCCGTGCCGAGGCACGGGGGGACATCCTGCCGCGCAGCACACTGGCTGACGTGCTCGGCGGACGCACGCAGCCGCGTCCCGAACTGCTGGCCGCGTTTGTGCGGGCATGCGGGGAGGGGCCTCGGGTGGAGTTGTGGCTGCGAGCCTGGGACCGGGTCTGTGGCCGGGCGGGTGGGGCGGGGGCCGCCGAGGGCGTCGGCGAGGGCGAGGGCGTTGGCGAGGGCGTCGGCGAGGGCGTTGGCGTGGACGGTGGTGATCGGGAACGCGGAGTCGCGCGGACCGGCGGTGCGCCGGTCGCGGAGCGGGAAAGAGGGCCCGCCCGGCTCGTGGCCGACCCTCGTGGGCGGTCGGTGCTCGTCCTTGCGGCCTGCCTTCTCGCCCTGGTCGGCGCGGCGGCCGGGGTCGCAGCCGGGTGGCTGGGCGGGGACGGGCCGGCGGACCGGCGGGCCGGCAAGCCGACGGAGGCCCTCGGTGCCGACCGCGGGGGCGGCTCGGTCTCCCCTGGCGCCGCGCCGGAACCGCCCAGCGGCTGGGTACGTATCCGCCCGGCCACCGCTTCCGGCCTGTGTGTGACCGACGGGCGCGTGCGGGACGGGCGGTACACCCCGCTGGTGGCCGTGCAGCGGCCGTGTGACCAGGTGGCGCCGCAGGGCACGGTGCTGGAGCCGCTGGGTGGGGACACCTACCGGATCCAGTGGCACCACCCCGACTACGGCAAGGGCTGCCTGAAGGTCCTCACCGAGGGACCGGGCGCGGGGCTGCTGGAGCCGTGGGACGCGTGCGACCAGGGCAGCCGCTTCCATGTCGAACCCTCCGGGCCGCGCGGAGGGGGCAGGTACGTGCTCCGGGTGGACGGCCACGGATGCGTCGGTATCAAGGGCTCGGAGACCGCCGCCGGTGCGGAAGCGGTGATGGGGCGGTGTGTGGGCAAGGGCGGCCAGGTGTTCTTCATCGAACCTGCCTCCTGAGACAGGTTCGACCCGGGGGCGGGGGGCAGGGCTCGGCCACGGAGGCTACGGCCGGCTGCGGCGCGGTCCCGGCTGCTGCGGCCGGTGAGCCTGCTGGTCGTCCTGGCGCACCGGGTGCGGCCTGTCGGCATCGTCCTGTTCGCGTAGCGATCCGCGCGGGCGCGGGAGTCGTCGGCGGCCTTGGTGAACACGTCCTGGAGGAGGCGCAGCCGCTCGGTCGTGAGATCCAGGGCCTCCACGTCCGCACGGGATTCTCTCAAGGCCCACAGCGCCGTCAGGTCGACCGCTTCCCGAGGGTCCGCTTCCGTCTGGTTGCCGTGTCGGATGCGGCTGCCGGGGGCGCGAGCAGCTGCCCGGGCATCGCGGCCTGCTGGTGCGCGACGACGTCGTATGCCTGGCCCGCGCGGCGCCGGTGGTGCGCAGCTTCTCCCGGACCGCCGCGCCGGCGAGAACGGCCCGCTCGTACTGCAACGGGATGCGAGGTATCTCCCACTCCCCGGTTGATCAGTGGCGCCTCCCGCCAGGCGGGATCAGGGCCTTGAACTCTCTTCCCGAACGCCCGCCGGCGGGAGAGGGCCCGGCCGGTGCGCGGCCGTGGGCAGGGGGCGTGCCGGCTGTCCACGGCCGCGCTGGACGGCTTCAGCGGACGTGCACCGTCACCACGTCAGAGGTGTGCAGGCGCACGGGCTTGTGGTCGTGCCGGCTGGTCAGGCCGTAGAGCACCGCACGGAATTTCAGGTTGCCGCGGCGCGCGGAGGTGCCGTGTGCGGTGACCTTTGCGTCGCCGGCGACCGCGGGGCTGCAGTTCTCCTGGTGCCACCCTTGGCCGAAGCCGTTTTCCTCCAGGCACAGCTGGTGCAGGAAGCCGGCGCTGTCATCGTCGCCGTGTGCCTTGATCGTGATGGTCTTGCCGACATGCACGGTGCGCGGGGCGGTGATGTCCATCGTGCCTTTGGCGAACGCCGGTGCGGCGGCCAGGGTCACTGAGGCCAGCCCCAGCGCACCGATCACCATCGCACGGCCGCCCCGCGTCATCGCCCCGATCTTCTTCGTCCTGGTCATGAGCTTCCCCCTGCAGGCCCCCTCTGGTGAGGCCCGCCTGGTTGTGAAGGCGCCCGGTGCGCCTTGCTGACTGTCCAGATGGGCCGGGCGCCCCGCCCGTTGCCCCTCACCCGATGCCGTTACGAATTCACGACATGACCTGCCAATCGGGGCCTGTTCCCAACAATGGCTACCAAAGGGCTTCTTGGGGCTGTGGTCCGCTGGTGTGAGCTGCTGCCGCTGATCAGGCGGGGGAAGGCGTTGCTCGCGTCGCCGGGGGCGGGTACTGCCCTCCGTCCGCGCCCGGCGTGGTTGTGGGTGTGTTGGTGTGGGGGCTTCGGTCCCGACAGCGGTTTGTACGTCGGCGGGGTGTGGAAGTCGTCGTGGTCGCGTGCGGTGGAGGTGTTCGGGCGGTTCTGTTCCTGGCGCAGATGACGCGCAGGTTCCTGCCCGCGCACATGCGAACGTCGCTGGTGAAGGGCTTGTTCGCCGCCTGGAGCCGTGGGTGTGAAGAGACCGGCGTGGCCCGGGCCGGTCATTCGGGTCGGGGCCGCGCGGTGTGAGTAGGGGCTTGGAGGCTCCTCGACGGTGAGGCTGGGTCAGGCAAAGGGTGAGGGGGCAGGGCCTGGTTGATCGCGTGAGTCGTTGCGTGCGGGTTTTGAGGGACTGCTCGTGTGGGCCGCTCGGGGCCGCTTGTGTGTCCGCCCGGGACTGTCGAGACGGTCGTCGTCAGTTGTCGGTGTCGTTGGCGGGGGTGGTGTTGGCGGGGTGGTGTGCCAGTTGGTGACGATGGGCTTGTCGACCGTGACGGAGCCGGTGGACACGCGCGCCTGGTTCGGGGCGGACGTGCCGTTGGCCGCGATGAGGAACGTGAACTCGATGCCGCCGTCGTTGGTGTTGGCGGTCTGGGGTCGGGGTTGGGGTTGGGGTTGGGGTTGGGGTTGGGGTTGGGGTTGGTGCCGGCGTAGAGGGTCGTGGAACCACTGACTTGATCGCCGGGCCGACCGCCTGCTCTGCGCTGGTCACCTCGATGCCCTTCGAGTCGAAGGAGACTGAGGGCAACGCGCCGGGAATCATGCGGGTGATGCCGGGCGCGGCTGGCCGGCGTAGCCGGGCAGGCGGGCAGGCGGGCAGGCGGGCAGGCGGGCAGGCGGGCAGGCGGGCAGCAGGAGGTAGCCGCGGGCCGCTCTCGGGGCACGCGGGGAATGTCAGGTCGTCGCCCCCGCATGCCTGCCCGTAGCCCTTGGCGCCGGAGGGGGCCGGCCCGGTGCCCGAGGAGGGCGAACGGTGCTTGGCCGACGCGCCCGTTCGGGGATGAACCGGCTGTCTTGCCGCTGTCCGAGCCGCGCTGGGGCGCACCGCTGGATGCCTGGTTGGTGGCCTTGGCGGACGCCGCGGACTGCCCGCGTCGCGGGCGGTTGGGCGGGTGTTCGGAAAGGGGTTCGATGCCGTTGGAAGATCACGTAATGTGTGAACCGACCGAAAACGAACAAGCGTCGCAGTCGTTGCAACCGTGACTGCGCGGGGGGAAGGAAAACTCATGAAGGCATCTCGCATCCGGCGCGGTGTCGCCGGTGGCGTCGCCGTCGTCGCTCTGGCCGGGGCCGGTGTCCTGGCGAGTGCGCCGATGGCCGCGGCCAAGGCCAATTTGATCGCGGTCAACAAGGTCGCGCTGGACGGGGCGGGCCTGCGGGTGAACGTCACGTACTCCTGCGACCCGGGCATGAACCACCAGCTGGTCGCCAACGCCGAGGAGATCACCTCCGCCAAGCTCAAGGGGTACGGCGCGGGCACCATCAAGGTCGACAAGCTCGTCTGCGACTACGCCGACCACACCGCACAGGTCCGGCTCAAGCCGGCCGCCACCTTGGGCTTCGAAAAAGGCGACAAGGTGAAGGTCACCGTCTTCTACTTCGACGACGACGGCTTCCGCTACGCCGACACGACGGCCACCGCCACCGTCTGAGCGCGGCGCCGCCTGCCGCCAGGCCCTCGACCCGGCCACGTCCCGCAACTCGGGGCGCCACGGCCGGAGTCGAGGGCCTTTGGCGTGTCCGCGGTGGCGTCCGGGCTGGCGTCCGGTGTGGTGGCGGGGCAGTCGCATCCCCTGGAGGGTGCTGTGCGGGCGGCGGTGTACTCCTTGCGCAGCAGGAGGAGGCCGTGCCCTGTCGCGGTGCGGCGGTCTGAGGTTCAGCACCACCCCGCCGGCCGCGCCAGCCGCGCTGGCCGTGTCGGCGGCCGTGCCAGCGGCGGGCGGCCGCGTCGATGGCGCCCGGGCGGCGCCGGTGCCGGTGCCTGCGATGGTCCGGACGCCGCCATGTGAGGGCGCTTCAGGTGCTTCGCCAGACGACACCGCGCTGCTCGAACTCCATGACCGACGCGACGCTGCTGGCCAGGGACGCTCCGCACTCACGGGTGATCAGCCACAGCGCCAGATCAATTCCGCTGGTGACACCACCCGCGGTCACCAGATTCCCGTCATCAACGACACGCGCGTCAACCACCGTGCCTCCCTGCGCCGCCAGCTCAGCCTTGGCGAGGTGGTGAGTCGTGCACGGGCGGCCCCTGGTCAAGCCTGCCGCAGACAGCACCATCACTCCTGTACAGACGCCCGCGACGGTGACCCCGGCCTCCTGGGCCCGAACGAGGCTTTGTAAGACCTCTGAATCGTGGATCAGCTGATCACCGCCGCCCGGCACGATCAGAACATCGGAATCGGCGGGCTCCCATACAGCCGGCACCATGACCTCGGTGCCGAAGAAGCACGTCACCTTGCCAGGAGCCGAGGGCCGCACCAGTGCCGTCTGCACCGGGCCGCCCACACGCTCAGCGTGACCGAGAACGTCACGCGGCCCGACGAAATCCTGCTCCTCCACCCCGTCATACATGAGGATCTGAACGCGTAACGGCATCGACTGTCTCTCCCTGCTCGATGCGGCGTGCACGGCATCCGCGCACGCCGCGCGGTTTGCGACCGAACCACGACCGACGGCACGCGGGTCCCTACGCGCTCCATCGGCCCCGGCCCTGACGCCGGCTCGATCTCCTGACAGGCCGACGCCTCCCGGCAGCGAGCCACGGCGCGCCGGAACGCGCCAGCAGTCCGCGAATGTGCCCCCGGCGGGAGCCAGTGCGTGGTACGGCTCGCACAGGTGCGTCACGTGCAGCCTGCTCGCCTTCGCAAGTGCCGGCCTGCCGTAGAAGTCTGCTGCGCCCGTCGAGTAGTTCCCGCCCCATCCGGCTGATCTCCTGCTACGAACCCGGCCGGCGCAGCCACCCGGTCTTCCACCCCCTCCCCCGCAGCCGGCCGGAGCCTGCTTGGAAAACTGGCCGAACCCAGCGCATGTGAAGCCCCCTTGGGCACAGGATGTGTGTCGGGTGCGTCCGCCTGGCCGTTTTACTGGCCCGCCCGCGTGGGCGCCCCGCAACCTGAGCAGGCAGCGGACCGACGTCTCAGGAAGATAAGTCGGGCCACGGAGCGTCGATGGCGGTAGCCGGCCAGAGCTGAAGGGGGACGGCGAGGCCGTGCGTGAGCCGGTCGAGCGGCATCCGGACGGAGAGAACGGTGCCCGGGGGTGGCACCCGGTGGCCGTCAGGTGCCTCCCCCGGTCTTTCCCGCCGTTCAGACCGCCTCGAAGGCCCGAGCCAGGGCAAGGCTGTCCTCAAAGGTGACATAGCGCGTGATCTTGCCGTCTGCGACCGTGAAGTGGAAAGCGAAGGGAGACGAAAACGTCTTACCCGTCGCCTTCACGATGTGGCGCATGGTGCCCAGGGCCACCGCCTCGGTGCCCTCGACAAGGAGGTGCAAGACCGCGAAGTCCTCCGGCTGGAGGTGGTCGGGCAGCGTGGCGAAGAACTCCACGGCCTGCTGGCGCGTAGTGCGCCGGCCGGTCCAAGGCACTTCCTCAGCGCCATAGATGTCCCACTCGATCTCATCGGCGAACAGCTCGCCCAACCGGTTGGTCTCCCCGTTGTCCAGACGGCGGTAGAACTCCTCGACGACGGTGCGGGTCTCGCTCACGGTTGTCCCCCGTAGGTCGCGGGCCGCAAGGCCCATGGGTCATGCCCCGATGACGCGGCCGGCGATGGGACAGATGATGCTGCCCCGCCTGAGGCCGTCCTGGTCAGCGCAGGCCGGCCACCTGCTATTCCCCTCTCCCTACCGCTACTTGAGCCAGGTATCTCGCGGTAAGGGTCACAGGGGCAGCACGCACCCGGTGCCCGCGTGCCCAAGCACCGCCGGCTGACCGCTGCCTGCGACGTACGGTCAGGAAAAGATTGCGTGAACCTGATCGACTGCTTCGGGACCGTAGCCGACCGTGCCCACCGGGACCGCCCCGCCGATCGCCTCGATGACGCGCCCAGCCCACACAGGGCCAAACCCCCCACACAACTCGATCAACTGCACACCCTCCTCCACCAGACGCCGCGCAGCCTCAACACCCTCCTCGGGCCTGCCCACCCCCACCAAAACAGTCCGACACCTGCCGGTATCCACGACATTGACCTCGCCACCCGCAGCGCTGCCGGCCGCGGTGTAGATGAATCCCCAATGCGTAAGCGCCATGAACGCCAACCCCCTTACCCTCAAAACCCCAGCCAAACAGAAGTAAGCCAGCCACACAGAGCATCACCGGATTCCCGGGCGTGATACACCCACCCCCCCCCACACAACGGACACTCCACACCCACCACCACCTGAGAATCTCCTCCAACCATGCGAGAGGCCCCACCCCCGGATGCGGGAGTGAGGCCCTCGCGCGGGACACAGCCACCTGCTCCCCTCAGCCGGTGGGGCCCTGCTTGCGGCGGCGCATCCACCAGGTGAGGCCGCCCCCGCCACGGCCAGCGCCACGGCCAGGCCCGCGATCAGACCCACGGCGGTGGTGTTTCCGGTGTGGGCGAGGCCGCCGCCAGGGTTGTCCGTCGCCGACGGCCCGCTGTGGCCGCCACCGGGTGCGGACGGATCCGGCGCCGGGGTCGACGGGCTGTGCGACGGCGTGGGCCTGCCGGAGTCCGTCGGCGTGGGCGACGGGGTGGGCTCGCCACCACCGCCTCCGCGTTCACCAGAGGCGCCCAGGAAGACCCGCTCGGTGCCTCGGTAGCTGGTCTCCGCCTGCGTGGAGGTCTTGGTGGTCTTGTCCAGGTCACGGTGTCGGCGGTCGAACCGGGCATGTGTGATGTCGCGCTTGGGAGCCTTGGAGAAGTCGACCCCGCCCAACCCGAGCCGCTGCCCTCACGGCGGAACGGGTGCAGCAGCTCTCCAACACCGGCATGCGCTGGACATAGCTGCGCACGGGCGAGCGGTGGGGCCGGGGCAGGGTCTTCCTGCCCCGGCCCCGTCGGTCAGCCGCTCGGGGCGCGCCCCAGCACGCGCGGTGGCGTGGCAGCGTGGGTGAACGCCCGCAGGTGGGTCGCCGGCATCGGACATCGCGCGGTGGTAGTACGCCGCCGGTCGGCCGCCGCGGCCGCGCATCCAGCCGTCGGCAGCGTTTCCGAACCGGTGAGTCGGACCGTCACACTCCATGGAGGCTGAACCGGACTGCTTGGCCATCGTCACACATCACTGCGACGCAGGTACCTGCTGATGTTGCGCGGTGACTTGACAGCAACGAGCTGTACAGCCAGCCGCGTTCGCGTGTATCCAGCATCCGGCGTCACCTGATCGGGCTCCCGGTCGACGCACATCTCTGAAGATCGGAAAGGCAGCAGCTACTTAAGCGTCCGGGGCGACGAGGCTGCGGAGCAGGGGGGCGGCGATGCGGACGATGTCCTCCACGTCTGCCTCGGCCAGGTCGGGCATGTGCAGCAGAAAGCGTTGGGTGGCGATGCCCATCATGATCGCGCTGAACAGTGCGGCTCGCAGTCGTGCGTCGGGGGCGTCGATGGTGGCAGCGATGTGATCGGTGACTTCCGCGGTGACATGCCGGCGCAGCAGTTCTGCTGCTTCGTCGCTCGTCATGCTGGTTCGCAGGAGCACTGCCATGGGGCTGTCCGGATCCGCCGCCCAGGTGCCCAGCATGCCGCGCAGGCGGTTCTCCGCCGTGTGGTCGGGGTCGTTTGTGGTGAGTTGGTCATGGGGGATCCGCCATTGGACGGCCTCGCGGAACAGGTCCTGTTTGCAGCCGAAGTACTGGATCACCGAGGACTTGTCCACGTCGGCTTCGGTCGCAATGGCCCGGATGGTGGCGCGCTCGTAGCCGACCTCCGCGAACTTCCGCCGCGCGGCCGCCAGGATGCGCCGTCGTGTGCGCTCGCCTTTGCGCTCGTCGAGGGCGGCTTCCGTGGCGGGGCCGCCTGAGGCGGCCTTTCGCCGCGCGGCTTGTCCGGGCGCATTCGTCCCTCCATCGGCCCAGGTCAACGTCGGTCCCCTTTCCGGTGCGGGCCCTGATGCTACAAGTGCCTTGGGCGACGCCGAGCGCTTGAAAGGGGCGGGCCCGGAAGACTTCGCAGGGGAGAATCCGACATCGGGCACGGGTGAGGGCATATCCACCTCGGCTGCACTTCGTCCTGTGTCGCCCGGCCGCGGCGCGGCTGGTGGAGCGCCGCCGGGCTCCGGCCGGTGGAGTCTCCACAGCCGGAGCGCGGCGCAGCGGTGCGGTGCAAGCTTCCCGGTGGTCGTGTGCGGGCGGCAGCCGTCCCGCTCAGGCAGCCAGTGCTGCTGCGTCCTTCACCAGCCGGTCGAGGTCCGGCAGAGCGTGGGTCCGGCGCTGGATGCCTTGGGCGCGGAATCGGTAGGAGCGGTCGTCGAGTACGTTGCGCACCGCTGCGGCCAGCGAGTCGTGTGTGACGTTCTGGACGTCTATTCGTGTTCCGACGCCCAGTTCCTGGAGGCGGCTGGCGTTGTGGGACTGCTCGGCGAACAACGGCACGGCGACCATGGGGACTCCGGCCGTCAGCGCCTCTCGCGTCCCGTTGAAACCTGCGTGCGTAAGGAACATGTCGCTGGAGCGGAGCAGCAGTTCCTGCTGGACGAAGGAGGTCAGATGGACGTTGTCGGGGCGTGCCCCGTCCCACTGCTGGGGGGCGCGGTCGGCGCCCAGGGCAACGACACCGGTGACCGGCAGGTCTCCCAGCGTCTCGATGATGGTGTTGAGCAGGGTGTGAGCACCGCCGGGAAGTCGGGTGGCGTTGGAGCCGAGGGTGGCAAGGACGAGGGGCCGACTGGAGGGGAGTTGGGCGATGGCAGGGTCGAGACCGGCCTGCGCTGTCTGGGCAGGGACCTGGTAGTAGCGGGCGTTGGGCAGTCGGCTGTCTGTGGGGTAGAAGTCCTCCGGAACGACCCCTGCGCGGAAGGCGCGGAACGGATGCCAGGGGTCGTCGACCGGTGCCAGGCCGAGCTTGCTCCGCTGCCGGTTGAGCTCCTTGGTCACGGCGGGGTGGGCATAGGGCGCCATGGGTGCGATGTCCAAAGCGCCGTGTGGGATACCGAGGCGCTCTGCCGCCAGATAGCCGCCGTATTCGGTTGATTCGTGGAGTATCAGGTCGGGTTGCCAGTCCTTCGCCACTTCGAGGAGATCCTGGGCGCTGGACTCGGCGAGGTGCCCGACGAAGGTCGCCGCGAAGAAGTCCGGCGCCAGTTCGAGGGTCACCGACCCGGCCTTTTCCATGCCCGGCGGAGGCTGGAGTTCACCGCTCTGGAACGCCTCCCCCATCGACTGGAGGTGGGGCAGCGTCAACGCGGTGAGTCCACGCTTCTCGACGTGCTCGATGACGCTGGGCCCAGTGGCGACGGCCACCTCGTGGCCCGCGGCTCGGGCCCGTTGTGCCACCGGCAAAACCAAGGGGGCGAGGTGCGAATAGATTGCCTGTGCGGTGATGAGGATGCGCATGTGCTCGCTCTCCACGATGCGGTGCAGGCCCCAACCTGTGGGCTGCACCGCGGACTTCACGGCCAACTTCTCAAAAAATAAACGCTTGTTGAGAACCTAGCACTCGCACCCTTCACGCCCTCACAGACCCCCGCAACGACCCCTCCCCCTCGGCAACATCAAGCCAGGGGCCTCCGCCTCGTTCCCGCAGCGCGCGCGTGGCCCTGCTGCCAGCCGCGGTGACGGGCAGCGCGCGGATCACGCAGTCGCGCGCGACCGCCCGCAAGCACCGCCGGGCCGACCACAGGGCTGTGAAAGCCGAGGCCAAGGACTCGTCGAAGCCCCGGCGGTAGCCCGGACTACCGGGAGCCCGCCACCGGGTGCGGCTTGTAGAAGGACTCCTCCAGGTAGGCGGCCTCGTGCGGCTGGTAGGGCTCCTCCACGTAGGCGGCCTCGTCTTCGTCGAGTTCGACGTCCACCGCGGCAACCGCGTCGGCCAGCTGGGCCGGCTTGGTGACCCCGACGATGGGCGAGGTCACCGCCGGGTTGCGCATGACCCAGGCCAGGGCGATCTGGGCCGCGGACAGACCCCGCCTGCCCGCGATCTCCTGGACGCGCTCGGCCACCGCCTGGTCCCCGTCGCGGTAGAGGATCTTGCCGCCCGGGTCGGTCTCGGCACGCGCCGTGGCGGTGTCCCTGGCCCGCGTCAGCCTGCCCCGCGCCAGCGGGCTCCACGGGATCACACCGATGCCCTGGTCGGCGCAGAGCGGGAGCATCTCCCGCTCTGCTTCTCGGTGAATGAGGTTGTAGTGGTCCTGCATCGACACGAACCGGGTCCAGCCGTTCAGGTCAGCCAGGTACAGGGCCTTGGCGAACTGCCAGGCGTACATGGAAGAGGCTCCGATGTAGCGGACCTTCCCGGACTTGACCACGTCGTGCAGCGCCTCAAGAGTTTCCTCGATCGGGGTGTCGTAGTCCCAGCGGTGGATCTGGTACAGGTCGATGTAGTCGGTCCCCAGTCGCTTCAGGGAGGCGTCGAGCTCGGCGAAGATCGCCTTGCGGGACAGCCCGGCGCCGTTCGGACCGGGGCGCATCCGCATCCAGACCTTGGTGGAGAGAACGACCTCCTCGCGCCGGGCGAAGTCCTTGACCGCCCGGCCGACGATCTCCTCGCTGCTTCCGGCGCTGTACCCATTGGCCGTGTCGAGGAAGTTGACGCCACTCTCGAGGGCCTGCTTGATGATGTCCCGGCTGGCGTCCGCGCCCAGCGACCAGGGCTCGCCGCCCCGGTCCGGCTCGCCGAAGCTCATGCAGCCGAGGGTGATGGCGGAGACTTCCAGTCCGGTCGTTCCGAGTTTGATGTATCGCATACTTCCGAACCTAGGAATTGAAGTGCGCTCTAACGCAATACGTCTCGGTCCGGCATTCGGAGGCGTGGGGCATGTGCGCCCTGTCAGGTTCGACCGTTTCGGCCAGACGCACCACAGAACCCAGCGGTAGCGAATAACAAACTGTCAATTCTCGGCCGAGCGCGTGAGGCGGTACTCAGCCCCCCGACAACAAACTGCCCTCGCGGGCCCGTCACCACGACCGAACATCGCTCGATCACCAAGAGATTCCGCGGGTCCGGGCGGCGGCATCGCGGCCCTCGCGACGACGCCTCTACCCGCGGCATCTCCAAGGGCCGGCCTCGGTGCTCACACCCGCCGGCCGACGCGCAACACCCCGGGCGCCGTCGCGCACCCCGGGCTCCCACGTGGAACGGGCGTCGCTGCCCGTGGTGCGCGCCCCACACGGGGCGGGAACGGCCTACGGCCTCGCACCCTGACTGATGTGCCTGCCGCGCCGGGGGCATCATCGGTCGGACAAGTGCGCGTCGGCCAGGATGACCGCTCGCACCGCTCCAGTGAACCTGCCTCCCCAAGCCGGTTACCCGGCTTGCCTGCGTTCCGGATCCCCGGGCGCCACACCGCACAGCGGATACCCGAATGCTTAACCCCACCCGGATACCCGCAGGTGAACAGGATTTATGCCTGCGCGTCGGACGCGGCCATCACAGCGTCGATGAACCAGATCTGCGGCCGCGGCCCCTACGCCTCTTCACAGGCGGCAACCCAGGCGACCGGGCCACGACCGCTGCTCGCCACGTGACGGATGGGCTGGCCGGCGGTTTCCAGGCACAGGTGGCTTTATTCGCGGGTCGTGACAGCGGTTGTTCACGGGAGTGGAGGCGCCCCGATCGACGGTCGGGTGATGTTCACGAGCTTTGACAGCACTGCGGTTCTTGCTGGGACAGCGTCGGGATGCTCCTGGCGAACGGGGCTAGGGCAAGCCACACTCCAGGCGCCGGGTTTTCCCCCGTGCAGAGGGGGCTGACCCCACCATCGACCGGCCCGCTGGCCGGATGGTCCTGCAGGTATCGGACAACGAGGCTGAATGCATACCGCCCACCAAGCACAAGGGAACCCTCTGTGATCAGCTTCAAGCCGCCGCGCCGCCGTACCGCCCGCACCGCTGCCATCGGCGCTCTCACCGCTGCGGCCTGCATCACCGTCATGGCCGGCAGCGCACGAGCCATCGTCAACGGGTCGGACTCCACCGAGAGCTACCCGTTCATGGCGGTCATCCCGGAGTCCGCCCCGGACCAGGGTGTGCTCGACGGGAACTGCGGGGCGTCGCTGATCGATCAACAGTGGGTGCTGACGGCGGCTCACTGCATAAAGAGCGAGGGGCTCAAGCTGGACGGCATCGTGCGGGTCGGCAGCGACCACCGCAAGTCCGGCGGCACCGTCCGAAAGATCGACCGGGCCTTCGTCCACCCCGGCTATACGAACGGCGACAACAAGGTCGCCAACAACAACGACATCGCACTGATACGCCTGGACCGCCCGGTCACCCAGCAACCCATCAAGATCGCCGAGCAGCCAGGGCAGCCCGGCACGCCGACCCGGCTCCTGGGCTTCGGCACCACCGTCGAGCCCGAGTTGAAATTCCCGGACCGGCTGCAGCAGCTGAACACCCGCAGAGGCGCCAAGTCCGAGTGCGCGCCCGGATACGCGGACCGAACCCGGCTGTGCACGATCACCACCGTACCCAAGGCCATGGCCTGCTTCGGGGACTCCGGCGGACCGCAGATCCAAAAGGGCCGCAACGGCCGCTGGGAGCTGATCGGCGTCACCTCCGGGCCCGGCGCCCCGAAAGTACCGTGCTCGCAGGGCCCCGGCCTCTACACCAGCGCGCCCGCCTACGCGAGCTGGATCGACAAGACCATGAAGACCAACAGCGCCCCGTCGACCGCGGCCAAGGGCTCTGACCTCGCCGAGACCGGCACGAACGACAACACCGCAGTGATTGCCGGCCTGGCCGCCACACTGATCACCGCCGGCGGCGGCACCGCCCTCGCCGTACACCGCCGCAAGACCCACCACGCCGCCTGAGCACACCCGCCGCAACCCAAAGCGGCGACCCCTCGCCAAGGTCGGTCCAGCCATAGGCGCCGAGAACGGCGCCCCTTGGGCGATGCAAGGGTGCTGACGCGGTTCTCGTACTCGCGGCGCGCTTTGCGCTGGGCCGGGACCGCCGGGACCCCCTGACCGCCGTCGAGCGGCTGGCAGCGGACGAGGAGCTGGCGGTGCACGGCGGGGGCGACGCTGACGCGTAGCGTGTAGCCCTGGCCGCGCCGTACGGTCACGCCCGGGTCGAGCGCGGCCCGCTCGGCGGGCTCCAGCTCGGTGGTGCGGAGGAAGTCGGCGACCTTGCCGGGTGTGTCCAGGGTTCCGCTCCGGCGGCATCGGACCGCGAGCCTGGCGTACTGACCGGCTGGGGAGACGCTGCGGCGGCAACCACCAAGCGCACAGCACGTACGGGTGAGGGCCCGGGGCAGAGGCGGCGTTAGCCCTGATAGCTCCGCTCCTGCGGTCGGGGGCGTGTGGCACCGAGGATGAGCCGTTCGAGCTCGGGGTCGTTCCAGGGCCGGTCGACGGTGAGATCGCGGCGACGTCCGGCTGAGATGTCGGCGTACAGATCAGCGTGCGCGCCCGCCGGGTCGCCCCTGTAATCGGTGATGCGCAGTCCGGTCCACGCCCAGTACAGAGAGGCGCCGAGGGCGAAGAGTTCGGCCAGCGCGATCAGCGGGACGTGCTGGTCTTCTTCGGTGGACAGGAGTTGGTGGGCGGTCTCCGGGGCGATGACGTGGATCAGCCCGCCGCGGTAGGGGTGCGACAGCGGGAGGCCGGGGTGGTGGACGGCGTTGTCGTAGTCGATGAACTCGACGCCATCACCGGCGAGGATAGCGTTCTCGGCCTGCATGTCGCCGTGAATCCAGCCGGCTTCGTGCAGTCGCTCCAGAGCGGCGAGCGCGGTACGGGCCGTCTGTCGCATGGCGGTGCGCTGGTCGGTGGTGGTGTGGCCGTCGCGGGCGGGGGTGAAGACCTCCCAGAGGCTGGAGCCGTCGATCCAGGGCACGGCCAACCACCGTCCACCGATGCCGTCACCGTGCCGGGCGCCGGGGTGGAGCCCTTGGTGCTGGAGCAGGCCGTACGCGGCAGTCTCGTGCGCGAGGTGCCCGCGGGCGCCGGGCACGGCGGTCTTGACGGTCCAGTCGCCTGCCCGCCATACGTTGGCGCCCTTACGGCCGCTGAGGTGTTTGGGCGGACCGCCCACGCCAAGGGCGTCGAGCGCGACGGAGACCAGGGCGGTGGACGAGGCGGTGGGTTCCATGACCGGGCGTCTCCATGGGAAAGCGTCGAAGCGGGGTGCGGCCTTCAGTCGGCCAGCCGGCCGAGCGCAGCGAGGCTGCTCTGCATCGACGAACTCGGCTACATGGAACTCGACCGCCGCGGCGCCGAACTCCTCTTCCAGGTCCTGACTGAACGCGAGGAGAAGAACAGCGTCGCCATTGCCTCCAGCGAGTCCTCCTCCGGCTGGACCAAGACCTTCGCCGATCCCCGTCTCTGCGCGGCCATCGTCGACCGCCTCACCTTCGACGGCAACATCACCGAAACCGGCACTGACTCCTACCGACTCGCCAGCACCCGCGCTCGCGCCGAACAACAGGCGGCCAGGTGAGCCGGGGAAGGTATCGGCGCTCACTGAACGCCGTCAAGGCTCCCGAAGACACGGGTCACCCACTGATCCATCCGGGTCCTGAAGTCCGACACCGAGGTGATATCCGAAGCCGGCAAGCAACCGGCGTCGTCAAGGCCAGCGACGAAGTCCACGTCGGCCCAGCCGCCACGGAACAGCACAACGGACAGCACGGTCTCCGCCTGACCGGATATGACCATGCCGACCGAGTCCGGATCACGAACCCGGTCTCTGTCGGTCTCCAGGGGCTGAGGCCAGGACGCCTCCGCATCCCTCCAGGTCGCTCGGCGCACTTCAAGGCCGGCCGCCGTCCAGCCCACGGCCCGCTCGGCCAGAACGACAGCCACTTCGTCGAGATCAACAACTCTGTCCATGAGGGGATGGTCCCTCAACGTGACTCACATACCCGTAGCCCATGAGCTGCGCCTATGAGCGAGACCTCTAGATGACCAGGGCACGTTTCTGACGTACTCCGGTTGCCCTCGTCAAAGCCCCGCCGAACAGTTCGGCGGGGCGATGCCATCACAGTGGAATCGAATGGGGGGCTCAGGGTCGCTCTCGCACCTCGATACCGTCGTACGTCCCGCCGACGCAGTTGCCCAGCCCGGGCTCGATCTGCATAACCTGCCCGCCCCCGTCCAGGCACTGTTGCGGGGAGATCCAAGTATCCGCGTTGGCGAATCCCGCGCTTCCCAGCGTGAGAGCAACGGTCGCGGCGCATAAGGCAACCGCTGTAAGAGCACGACGCATGGGGACATCCTCGGGTCGAGTTGGTTGGGAACCAGCTGACCAGCAGTATCTGCGGACGTCGATGGTGTCGTACACCCCGCACGCGCGGCACTCCACCGGCGCGCACTGGCCCTCGCACGCTGACCGGGGCCGCCGGAGCTGCACTCGCGCGGGCGTGCTGAGCGCAGCACGGACCAGTCTCCGCCGAACGATCAAGACCCAGAGCAAAGGAGAAGCCTCACCAACACCGACTCACATACCCGTAGCCCAGGAGCTGTGCTTACGAGCGAGACCTCCAGATAACCGAGCGTGCCCCGCTGTGGGACCCTCTGGTCGCCAACAGCGATCCGCGGCCGCCAGCTGCACACCGGCGCCCTCTCGGCGTCGCCCGCCTCGGCGACACCACAGGCGCCCCGCCCTGCTCCCCCTGGGCGCAGCCGGATGCACACCGCCTCATCCTCACGGACGTCCAGGAGCTCGCCCTCTCGATTCCCAACACACGCGGGCAACTCGGACCGTGGTGGCCGTCGAAGGACCTCGTGCACCAGGTCCTCCTCCAACTCCCCCACCTCGTTCCGGAGGGCACCTCATGAGCGGCCGCCGCACCGGCCCCCCAACCCCCCGTCCGCGCCCGACGCCGACGGCCCGATCCCCTTCCCCCGCAAGGCCAAGCTGGCGTGCCGCAGCGAACCGAAGCCGTTCGCCATCGAGGACATCACCGGCCGCGCCGAGCGGGGAGAAAGCCCTCGCCGAGGCGCGGCTAGCCTTGCTCCCGCTGCCCAATCGTCACTGGCTGCCTGCAACGAGCCCTGGCCAACAAGCAGCTGACGCCGACCGGAGTGTGAGCGGCAACCGCCGCCCGTCAACGGACCATCCTCCGCACAGACCTTGTACGACGCCTCGGGGACGACTGGGTCGGCGTGGCCGCCGAACAGGCCCGCCACAAACAGGAGAAGCAGCGGGCAGTCCGCACCGTGCCGCCGACCGTACGTGAGCAGGTGATGGCGCGGCTGGAGCTGGAACTCATCCCCAGCCAGCTCACCCCGTACGAGCCGTGACGTGAACCGATGCCACCGGCCCGGCAAGCGCAAATTTCGCGACCCCGCAGCAGGCATGAAGGCGGCGGCATGACGCTCAATGATCGTCTGGTCCTCGACGGATTCCTGGACGAGCCGACCATGCCCGGCGACACCACCGGATCGACCGCACGGTTCCGCCTCACTGTCTCCCCCACACACGACAGCACCGGCGAGATGGTCCTGCCATGCAGCGTCGCCGACCCGGTGATGGGACACGCTGTACTGCACGACCTGGCCCCCGATCAGCTCCGCGTCACCGGCTACCTGCACCTGCCGCACCGAGCCAATGTCCCTGGCAGTCACGGAGCTGCACGTACTGGAGTCCGCGCCGTTGCTCGACGCCCCTGCTTCGCCTGCACTCCGGCTCAACGTCACCAACCCCACCTGCGCACAAGGCGGGTCCCGCCACCGGATCGAGGTCCGGGCGACGGGGGCTGCCTTCCTCGCCTTTGTCGGCATCGCCGCAGTCCTCATCTGCCACCGTCGGCTCGTGGCGTGAGGTTGACTCCCGCCACCGCCGTCACTGGGCCGTGCCAGCCAACAGCCACCGACGCACATGCACTTCCAGCAGCACCCGCTTGCTTCCGGGGCGCGTGGGCGCGGATACGTCCCACCCATATTTGTGCTCGAACGCGGTCACGACCTCGCGAGGGAACCCATCACGAATCAGTAATGCGTCTCCTTCGGCGACGACCGGGAACCGACCATCCTCCAAAGCCAGGGACACGCGGGGCTCCTTGCGGATATTTCTGACCTTGACGGAGCTCTGATCCGAACCGATCCACCACCGGGAGTTCTGGTAGACGAACCAGACAGGCGTGACGTGGGCAGAGCCATCCGGACGCACGGTGCACAGCCAGACGTTCTTTTCCTCAGCCAAGCGCAAACGGACGGCTGGGCCTGGCTCGTTCACAAGATCGCTCACTCCACTATCCGACCAGCAGATGTCATGAAACACATCGGGCAGCGCGTCGGACCATCGACCTAGGTCTCGCAGCCCAAAAGAAACGGCGTTTTAGCACTGTGGAGCGCCCGATCGCAGTTGCGGCAGGCTCATGGAAGCGGGATCGAGCCGGGAAGGTCGTACCAGGTGCCGGAGCGGCCGTCGTTGTCGATGTCGATGTAGATGCGGCCGTCACCAGCGTAATGAGTCCGCCCGAGGGCGTACGGGCTGGCGCAGTCGATGTTTATGCCGTCCCTGGAGTTGACCGCTTTCGTGAAATCGCAGCGCTTGCTCGTGATGACGACGTCGCCCCGCTCCAGCCGGGTCTCGACGATGAATGCGTCTACCTTGCGTGCTCCGCCCCCGTCATCGACCGTGCCGTAGCCCCGCCCCTGGTACTTTCCTCCGCCTCCGCCAACGCAGAATTGGTATTCGACTTCTATGTTCTCGCCAGGCGTGTCGAACTCCCGCATCCAGTTGTGTCCGCTGCACACCTCTTCGGCCTGAGCCTCGGGCCCGGTGACGACAATCCTCTTACGGCAAGCGACAGGGCCGCCAAGAAGGTTACTGAACGCTTGAAATGACGTGAAATAAGTATCCCTTCGGTTTCGAAGCGGCGGCGCGTGGGTCGTCGAACGTCCAGCCAGGGAAAGCCCTGGCCGGCCTCACCCATCGCGCCTTTCGCCTAACGGGGGCGCTGGCGTAGCGAATGGCCGTCGCAGCAATTCGCCACACCAGCGGTGGGGAGAGCCTGTTCTGCTTCCGGTGAGGACAGCACACAGTTTGCGGCGTGTGCCGCGCCGGCCAGGGCCCCCCGCTCCAGCATCACGGCGATGCAGCCAGCCGGGGCGGCCGATCATGCCTGCAAGGCCCCCTCACTGTGGTTCCTTGCTCGACACCCCCGTGGCCGGGGCCCTGGTCCTGCGGTTGATGGTGACCGGACGCCGCGTGTCTGTGCTCATGCGCGTGCAACGGGCACCGCCGGGACCATATTCCGTCACCGTGTCAGGCGCGACGAGGTACGAGCCCCAGCAGTACGCGCTCGACACGAGGCCGGCGCAGCCTGCCAACGTGCTCGTGCCTCCTCATAGCGCCCTCGCAGCTTCGTCGACGGCACCTCATTCACCAGCAGGTGCACGGCCCGGCCTGAGCGGGGACTCCTTGCCACCGCGGTGACCACAAGGGGGCCCGAGCAGCGCTGCGACCTGTGGCAGGTTCCGCCCGGCGCGTCACGAGCACCGCGAAGAATCTCCGGTTGTGTGGGTGGTGAGCCTGCCCAGTGCCCCTCGTAAACGCGGCCGATCTCCCGCAGTAAGGAGGCTTACTGACCAGGCCCGGAGCAATCACACATCGCAGGGCGTTAATTAATCCGATGTCGGGCATGTCCTACTCGCGTAGGCGAACCGGGGGTCACGCGCCAGAGGCAAGTTCCGGGGCCCGCGGTACTTCAACCAGGGAGGGGAAGCCAGATGGCGAACGAGCTCAAGTACGGCGACAAACTGGCCTTACAGAACGGGTACAACAACTGGGCGGGCGGCTACCTCGACACCAACTCCACAAGCAGCGCCGCAGGTGCCCTGTACAAGGTCTCGACCGCACCGACCCCCACCCGCGGCCCCGGCACCGGCACGTGGCAGATCCTCTCGACCGCCGGCAAGGCCACGGGGCAGCTCGTCCAGAGCGGGGACGTGGTCTATCTCCGCAACCTGTACGGCAACGGCAGCTACCTGGACACCAACGGGGGGGCAGCCACCGCCCAGCAGGCCGCCGGCGGCTTGTACGCCGTTACGACCTCCCCGAACCAGGACCGCGCTCCCGGTACTGGCCGGTGGCAGATCTTCGCCCAGACCTCCACACCTACCGACAAGAACGTCCGCGCCGGTGACGTCCTCCTGCTGTGGAACCTCTACAGCGCCAACGGCGGCTTCCTGGAGACCAACGGCCTCGGCACAGAGTCAGGCTCCGCGTACTCCGTCTGCACCAACGCCTACTTCAACCGCGCCGCCGACGTCACCCTATGGAAGGCGTCCCTCGTGCCCTGACCCTTCGGCGCAGTGAGTTCCACCAAGCCCCCGACCTCCAGGATGAGGTTGGGGGCTATACGCACGTGCGGGCATCGGCGCCATGCACGCGCCCAGAACATTCTTCAGGCCGAGCCGGATGCACCGAGCTGTGAGGTCGATTGATCTCGGTGGCAGCAAGCGTGCCTTCGTGACGACCGCCGCACGTCGGCACACCACGGCTGCATGATCGCGCACAGTCACGAGGCCAACTACCTCTCGGAGGGGCCAAGTACCTCTCTTCGTCACAGCCGCCGACCGAAACCGACAGGCGCGGGTCCGGAGGCATTCGCGCGGTGCGTTGGACGGGATGCGGGTTCTGCCGACGTATTCGGGGAGGGGCTCCGGCACGATCCATCGACCACCGACTCGGTGCGCGGCGAGCGCTTCTGTGCGGCACCAGGCGCTCACCGTGTTTGCGGTAACGCCGACCAGCTCAGCAATCTCGGTCACCGTGTACCCCTCAGGCGGGCATTCGTGGCGCCCGCACCGACAGCGCAGAGGTTCCGCAGATGGGACTGCGTGCTCTTCCAGAAGTCCGTTGATTGTGCGCAGGTCGTCGAGCAACTGGTCACGGCGTTCGCTCAGCTCCTCCTTGCTGGGGGGCTCGTCGGTCTCGATGACCGTCACATCGTCGTCGACGGCAGCGGCTCTGCTGCGGTGCGGGGCACGTTCCGGATTTCCACGACCGTGCCGTCGTAAGGGTTGAGGCGCGGGTTCTTCTTCGAGCCGCCCGCCGGCCATCCCACGATGCCGCGCCCCTACCACATGGCGTACACGTCGCATCCGCGGCAGCACCGACTCGTGCACCAGGGCTGCCGAGACCGGCTCAGTGCTCGAGCGGCCAGCGAAAGCTCCCGTCGTTCTCAGTGCCCTGGCGCGGCGATCTGTTCGGGTGGCAAAGCGGACTTCGGCCACCGTTGCGCAGGGGGCGAGTACAGCGCCGCCCTGCCGCCTCCCAGTCATGCCTCGGGGAGCTCTCCCAGGGGTCGCCCCTGCTCTGCGCGTGCTAAGGCGACAGCCGCCAGTTCGCCGGCGTCCTGGAAGGTCGGGCCACTCCACGTCCGCGGAGCGACGACCGGCTGCAGGGTGACACTGGTGCCGCACTTCCTGGCTGCCTCCACGACGCCCAGTGCGACCAGTTCCGCGGCGACGAGTGTGGTGACATCGGCCCAGCTGTACGGAAGCGTCATGGCGGCAGGAAGGGCCACCAGTAGGCAACTCCCTGCAGGACAGCGGAAATTGCCGGCAGATCCTTCACCGCCGCGCCCGCGTGCGGAAGGCCGTGATTCCCCACAGCAGAGGAAACAGCAGGCAAGCGATGGCAGCTACCGCGAAGAGCGGCATGGCGATCACGTTCCCCATGCTTCCGCCGCCAGGTGAGTCGTCGCCCGGATCGACCACCGGGTGGACCACGTGCCAGTGCGCGAGGAGCGTCGCCTGCGCGAACACGGCAGGGAAGACGGCTGAGGTCAGGGCGGCCGCCCCGTGCCGGCGCCACGATCGGGTCGCCGCGCAGCCACTCGCTGCCGCCGCTACTCCTTGTCCGTTCCACTACTAGAGGCCGCACCGACCGCGCGCCTGGTGTCTGAGTTTGCCACAACAGGTTTCTGCTGGTCAGCACCGTTGAGAGTAGGCGCTCACCGGGGCACTTATTTGCCATCGGTATGCCGGTCCGCACGTCCCGAATCAAGCACCGGACAGTGCGACAACGAGTCAGGGATTGCTCCACTCGAGCCCCTCCGCCCGCGGACGGTGAGTGAACCGTCGGCGTCGAGTGACCACGGACCGTGAACCGGCTGCAGCCGTCGGTGTTTCCACCGCGTGGTCGTGGATGCCAGCGGGCATCCCGGCCTGTCGCAGGCGAGATGGCTCCAGCTGGTCAACACCCGCCTCGGGAGCGTCCGAGGGGGATCGAGCCCCCGTTTCGGGCCTGGGCCAGCGACGCGTTCCCGTACGCGGCGCGCCACCGCTTCGCGAGATCTTGCCGGTCCCGGCGGAAGGTAAAAGGGAAAGGCAAGGAGAGCACTCTCCTTGCCACTCTCAAGTTATAGCGCGAGGGGGGGCTTGCGGCAAGACCCGGGTCACGGCACAGAATCGTCGGCCGATGCCACAACCTGCGGAAATGAGGGGCACGACGTGCGTGTGTTGTTGTCGACGTACGGGGGACGCGGTGACGTCGAACCGGTGGGGCCTGCAGTGCGGTTGCGGGCGCGCGGGGCGAAGGAGCTGCGGGGGTACGCGCCGTCCGAGAGGGCGGAGCGGCCGGCCGGCTCGTCGAAGGGAAGGCAACCAGAGGTGAGGTCGTGCCGGACAAGAGGTTGGACAGAGTGGGAGGCGCCGGTGAGGCGACCGGCGACCGCAGTGCGACGGAACACGGCTGCCTCGGAGGGATCCCGATGATCGAGCAGTACGTGTTGGATCTTCAAGAGATTGACGAGACGCAGGTCGCGGTCGTTGGCGGCAAGGGCGCGCACCTGGGCGGGCTCTCGCGGATCGAAGGCATCCGCGTGCCGGCCGGCTTTTGCGTGACGACGGACGCCTTCCGGCGGATCATGGCCGAAGCGCCGTCCATCGACGATCGGCTCGATCAGCTGTCGCGCCTGGACTCGGACGACCGGGAGGCGATCCGCACGCTCAGCGCGCAGATCCGCCGGACCATCGAAGAAATCGCCCTCCCGGGCGATGTCGCGGCGGCGATCACCCGCGCGCTCGCCCGGCTCGGCGAGCAAGCCGCGTACGCCGTCCGCTCCAGCGCGACGGCAGAGGACCTGCCGACAGCCTCCTTCGCCGGCCAGCAGGACACGTACCTGAACATCGTGGGGCCGGCGGCGATCCTCCAGCATGTCAGCCGGTGCTGGGCCTCGCTGTTCACCGAGCGGGCCGTGACCTACCGCCAGCGGAACGGCATCGACCACCGGACGGTCCACATGGCCGTGGTCGTGCAGCAGATGGTCTTCCCGCATGCGGCCGGCATCCTGTTCACGGCCGACCCCGTCACAGGCAACCGGAAGGTCGCCACCGTGGACGCCGGCTTCGGCCTCGGCGAGGCACTGGTATCCGGCCTGGTGAACCCGGACGTCTTCAAGGTGCGACACGGCGAAGTCGTCGCCAGGACGATCGCCGCCAAACAGCGTGCCGTACACGCCCTGCCGGCCGGCGGTACGCAGGAAGTGGCGATCGACTCGCCGCGGCAGGAGCAGCCGGCGCTGACGGATGCGCAGGTCGTACGGCTCGTGCAGCTCGGGCGTCGGATCGAAGCGCACTTCGGCCGCCCGCAGGACATCGAATGGTGCCTGATCGACGAGGACTTCCAGATCGTGCAGAGCCGGCCGATCACGACGCTGTACCCCATCCCCGAGACCGACGACCAGGAGAATCACGTCTACGTCTCCGTCGGACATCAGCAGATGATGACCGACCCCATGAAGCCCCTGGGGCTCTCCATGTGGAAGCTGACGGCCATGGTGCCGATGCACGAGGCCGGCGGGACGCTGTTCGTCGACGTCACCCGGCGCCTGGCCTCGCCCGCGAGCCGCGCCGCCCTCCTGGACCTCGTGGGGAGAGGCGATCCGCTGGTCAGGGACGCTCTGGAGACCGTCCTCGACGGCGACGATTTGGTCCCCTCGCTCCCGGACGCGGTTCCCGGCGGGCCGCCGGCCGGCGGAGCGGCCGCCCCGATCGAGACCGATCCGGCCCTCGTCACCGAGCTGATCGAGCGCAGCCAGGCGTCCATCGCCGCCCTGGAGCGCGACATCCGGACGAAGACCGGACCGGCACTGTTCGACTTCCTGCTGGAGGCATTCGAGGAGCACAAGCGGGTCCTCAGTGATCCGCTGAGCATACGGGCGATCATGGCGGGGATGGAGGCCACGTGGTGGCTCAACGACAAGCTGCAGGAGTGGCTGGGCGAGAAGAACGCGGCTGACACGCTCACCCTGTCCGCCCCCGACAACATCACGTCGGAGATGGGACTGGCGCTGCTCGACGTCGCGGACGTGATCCGCCCGCATGCGGAGGTGGTGGCGTTCCTGCAGCGCGTCGAGTACGCCGAGGACGCGGCCTTCCTGGACGAGCTGGCGAAGCTCGCGGGCGGGACCGAAGCGCGCGACGCCATCGAGAGCTACCTCGACCGGTACGGCATGCGCTGCGTCGGCGAGATCGACATCACGAGGCCGCGCTGGCGGGAGCGCCCCACCACGCTCGTGCCCGTGATCCTCGACAACGTCAGGAACTTCGAGCCGGGCGCCGCCGAGCGGCGCTTCGAGCAAGGGCGGCAGAAGGCGCTGAAGAAGGAACAGGACGTGCTGTCACGCTTGCGGGCCCTGCCGGACGGGGACCGGAAAGCCGACGAGACCAAGCGGATGATCGACCGGGTCAGGACCTTCATCGGGTACCGGGAGTACCCGAAGTACGGCATCGTCAGCCGCTACTTCGTCTACAAGCAGGCGTTGATGGAGGAGGCCGAGCGCCTCGTACAGGCCGACGTGCTTGCTGAGAAGGAGGACGTCTTCTACCTCACGTTCCAGGAACTCCGTGACGTCGTGCGCTCGAACCAGGTGGATGACCAGATCGTCAAGCAGCGCAAGGACGCGTTCCGGTCGTACGACGCGCTCACCCCGCCCCGGGTGCTCACCTCGGACGGTGAGGCCCTCACCGGGGCGTACCGGCGCGACGACGTGCCGGCCGGCGCCCTGATCGGCCTACCGGTTTCCGCCGGGACCATCGAGGGGAGGGCCCGCGTCATCCTTGACATGGCGGACGCCGAACTCGAAGCGGGCGACATCCTGGTCACGACCTTCACGGACCCCAGCTGGTCGCCGCTGTTCGTCGGAATCGCGGGCCTGGTGACGGAGGTGGGCGGCCTGATGACCCATGGCGCGGTGATCGCCCGGGAGTACGGCTTGCCGGCCGTCGTGGGCGTGGAGCACGCCACCCGGCTGATCCGGGACGGGCAGCGGATCCGCGTGCACGGAACCGGCGGGTACATCGAGCTCCTGCCTTGACCGACCGCGCCGGGAAGACGTCACCTCACAGCGCGGTGAGGTCGAGTACCGGCTTGCCGGTGGTCGCCCCTGCCTCGATCCTGCGGTGAGCTGACGACAACTCGCTCCAGTTCCAGAACGTCGACCCTGCTCCTCAGTTCTCCCTCGGCCGATGCCTTCACCGCCCGGTGCAACCTGCCCTGACCCGGCAGGAGGGCCGGCGGCGAAGGCGGCCAGGTCGAAGCCCGGCCCGCACCCCTCGCGGGCGCACGGACACGGACAGCGCCTCGTCATGAGCCGGGAGCAGCGCAATCTCCCTCCACCGCCGTGGGTGGGCCGTACGTCCTCCGCGGGGTGGGGCACCCACCCGCGAGGCGCTCTCGATCACGCTCGTCGAAGCCGGGGCCGTTGTCGAGGTCTGCGGCGGCACCGCGCTCGGCACCGGCCGCCGGCGAAGCCCCGTCCTCGTACTTCGACCACGGACCGGCATGAGCTCGCAGGACGTCGCACTGTTCGGCCCACGTGAGGAGTTGAGGCCAGCCGCTTCCCGGGCACCTCGGCCGAGTCATGCGCCCTTGTCTCTTCCGAGGCGTCGGTGACAGCGCCACCAGACCGCCTCACTGCACATCACTGTCGTGCGGGAACGAGCGGCTTCACCGAGCAGTCGGTCCATCGCCGCCACGAACGCGGGCTCACGCATATAGGCGGCATAACCCCTGAACGAGGTGTTGCGCCAGACGAGGTCCGGGGAGTCGGCCGGTGCTTGCGAAAGCCCCCCAGGTCCGGCTCCCAGCGGTAGTTGATGCCGGCCTGCGGCAGCCAGTGGGCGAGGCTGCGGCGGAACAGGTGGGGGCTGCGACGGCTGCCGGGCCCGATCCGTACGTCGACCACAGACCGCACGTCCGCGCCCCGCAGCAGCTCGATCACCTGCTGTTGCTCCGCGGTGCTGTGACCGAAGGTGATCAGCTCCGTCGGCCCTGGATCATCGCCGTGCTGCCTGGGCCCCACGTTCGGTCACCGCCCTGCCAGGACCATGGTTCCGCATGGCTCCAGACTGCTGCGGGACACCGGACACCGGACACCGGATCCCGCAGCCGCGGTCTCAGGACGCCGGCTGTCAGCCCGCCTCGTGGAGTGGGTGGGGCCCGTGGCCCGGGCCCCACCCACGCCCGCACCGAGAGCGACCTCCACGCCATGGCGAGCGACGGGCGTCCAGTGGAGGCGGGGCGAGCAGGTGGCTCCATATACCCCACGCAGCGCCTGCGGGTGGTACGGACACGCCGAAGCGCGCTCCGCCGTACGGGTTGTCCGGTGCGGCATTCATAGCCCTGCGTCAGGCCCATCGCTTCAATGAGGGGTACCGACGGTGGGTGCCCATCCCCTGGCGGGGGCCACAGCGACTGTCTGCACGATGCAGTCCGTTGTGCTTCTTCAGGGCACCCCCGGCAGGAGAGCGCGATCGCAGCGGCCCCACCTCCCACGCGGAGCCCACGAAAGGGGCCGTCCAAGATGGCGATCAACCTCACACTCTCCCCCTCCAGCCTCGCGGCAGGCGGGACCTTCACCGTCACTGCCACCGGTGCCGCGCCGGGCGAAGCTCTCACCTTCACCTACGACGCTGCGACGCCTCAGACGGTAGTCGCCGACGCCACGGGTAGTGCCACCGTGTCGTTCACTGCGACCACGACGGGGCCGGTGGTCGTCGCAGGCCCCACCAGTGGGGCCGCCTCCGCGACGCTCACCGTCACCGCGGCTACCAACTGCGTGGTCACGGTGACGTCGTCGCCGGCCAACCCGACCGCCGGTCAGCCGGTCACCGTCACCGCGACCGTCACCTGCAACGGAGCCCCGGTCCCGGGCGCGACGGTCGTTTTCACCGCCGCCGGCGGCAGCCTTGCGCTGGGGGTCGGCACCACAGATGCCTCCGGCCAGGCCAGCGTGACCAGCAGTCTGTTGCCGGCCGGCACCAACGTCGTTACGGCCACCGTGGTCTCCGCCAGCACCACCTGTACCTGTGTCGGCGTCTCCGGCACCGCGACGGTGAACGTCGGTGCGGCCTCGACCAACTGCGTCGTCACGGTGACGTCGTCGCCGCCCTACTCGACCGCGGGTCAGCCGGTCACCGTCACCGCGACCGTCACCTGCAACGGAGCCCCGGTCCCGGGCGCGGTGGTGCTCTTCACCACAACGAGCGGCGCACTGGGACTCGGCATCACCGGGCCCACCGGCCAAGCCAGCGTGACCACCACCGCGCTGCCCGTCGGCAGCAACGTCGTCACGGCCACGGTGCTCACCGCCCGCACCACGTGCCACTGCACCGGCGCCTCCGGAACCGTGACGGTGACCGTCGGTGTGGGCGAGGGGAGCACGCTGACGGCCAAGCCGGCCTGCTATGCGCTGAACTTCCCGCCGGTGCCTTGGGCGTTCGCCCATGCCACGTTCAGCGTGTGCGGTGCGACTCCGGGCTCGACGGTGACCTTCTCCGTGCTGGGAGGCACGGTGTGCACTGCTGTGGCCGACGCCGACGGCAACGCCTCCTGCACTGCCAACCTCAGCATCACGCAGGCGCTGGCCGCCACCTACACCGCGAGCAGCGGTGGGGTGACCGTCACCGGAACCCTTGGCCCCTGCCTCAACTGACGCCTCACCCCGGCTCCCGTAGGCCAGCGCCGGGAGCATGCCGGCGCTCACCGAACCGGCAAGAAGCCGCCTGATGAGCGACCGGACACCACAGCCGTCCCCCGTAACGCAACTACGGGGGACGGCTGCTTGCCGTAAGGATAAGCGCGGGAGATACGGCGAGGGTCCCGCGCCGCGGGCCATGGTCGGCCGTTCGCCTCCACGGAGACCGTCCCTGCTGGAATGCGACCGACCACGGCTACGGCTTCATGCCCCCGACAGCCACGACACCGACGGCATCGCCCCGGACCACGCCCTCGGTGCCCCGGCGATCAGATGCAGGCGATCAGGTGTAGACGAAGGCCCCGGGCGCGGTGGCGGTGCCGCCCGCCGTCGTCACGGTGACGTTCGCCGGGCCGGGGGTGGCGGCGGGGGGAGTGACGGCGGCGATCCGGGTGTCGGAGAGGACACCGAAGTCGGCCGCGGCACCGCCGATCGTCACCGACTGCGTGGACGCGAGCTCCGTGCCCACGATCAGGACCGGGTCCCCGCCCGCGCTCGAACCAAGGGAGGGGCTCACGGAGGTGAGGCCCGGCGGCCCCACATAGGTGAAGGTGGAGCGCCCGTAGGAATTGCTTCGCGTGACCACGGTGACCGGCACCGGGCCGGTCGCCTCCGCGGGCGGCACCGTCACGGTGACCTTGTCGTCCAGGACGGATGACGGGGTGACGGCCACGCTGCCGAAGCGCACCGCCGTGGTGGTGATCAGGCCCCGGCCGGTCACGGTCAGGGTGCCGCCCCCGCTCAGCGGGCCCGCGGTCGGGCTGATCTTGGTCAGCACCGAGTCGGGGTGGTAGTAGAAGCGGCCCACGGTCCGGGTGGTGTGCCGCCCGATGGTGGCGTCGATCTTGACGTCGGTGGCGAGGCGCGGCGAGACGGCCAGGATCTCCCGGTCGTTGAGGATCGTGAAGGAGGCGGCCGGCTGGCATCCGAAGCGGACGGCGGTGGTGTTGCCCAGTCCGTCTCCGATGATGTCCACCGGCGTCCCGCCCGACATGGGCCCCGCGTCGGGGTACGCACCGGAGGGCGTGGGCAGCACGCTCACCGTCTCGTTGCCGTTGTTGACCACGTAGACGTCGAGGTCGTCCGGGGTGACCACGGGCCAGGACGGCGCGTGGAAGCCCGGCACCGTATCGATGATCTCGTTCTTGGTGAGGTCGATGGCGGAGACGCTGTCATCGCCGTCGCGCGCGACGTACACCAGCAGCCCGTCGTGGCTGACCGCCAGGCCGAAGGGGATGGGCAACCCGGTGATCGTGTCCACGACGGAGTGGGTCGCGGTGTCGATGACGGACAGTCTGTTGCCGCCGTACTCCGTCACATAGACGCGCTGTCCGTCGAGCGAAGCCGCCACGCCGCGGGGGAAGAGGAACCCGGGCAGGGTCGCGATGACGGTGTGGGTGGCGGTGTCGATGACGGCGACCGCGTTCGCGCCTTCCTCGGTGACGTAGACCTCCGTCCCGTCGGGCGTGACCGCCAGATTGCGCGGCCCGGTGCCCACCGGTACCGAGGCGATGACGGTATCGGTGGCCGTGCTGATCACATCCACCCGGTTCCCACCTTGGCTGGCGACGTAGAGCCGGGAGCCGTCGGGCGAGACCGTGAGACCCAGGGGCTTGTTGAGCCCCGGGATGCTGACGGTGACGGTGCGGGTGGTGGTGTCGATGACCGCCACGCTGTCGGTGCCGAAGCAGGCCACGTAGGCGCGCAGTCCGTCCGGGGCGACCGTGACCCCCCACGGTCCGCTGGTCACACCGATCGTGGTGACGACTCTTCGGGTGGTCGTGTCGATGACGCTGACGCTGGTGCTGCCGAAGTTGGTGACATAGAGGTGCCGGCCGTCCGGGGTCATCGCCGCCACGATGGGGGCGTGCCCCACCGGGATCTCGTCCGCCACCAGCGGCTCATTCGTCTCCATGGCATCCCCCCGGCTCCCGGATGCCGTCCGTACGGGCGGCCGGGGCACCGGTGAAACCGGTTCTGCTGCCGGTGAGCGCAGTGCCTTCTGCTGAAGCGTGTTGGCTGGTGCTGGTGCTGATCACTACCGGAATCATGACGCTCTCCTCTTCCTGAATTCCGAATCGATCACCACCGCGGCTGACGGCTCGTCGGCCGGCGGGTTCAGGACGGGTCGTAGACGTAGGGCAGGGTGTTGCTGTTGCCGGCCGGGGTGTGCGCCACCACGTTCACCGTGCCGGGTGCCCCGCCCGGGCTGGTCGCGAGGACCTGGGTGTCGGAGATCGCCGAGAACGAGGCCGGGATGCCGCCGAAGGTCACCGCGTCGGTGTAGGTGAGGTTGCTGCCGCCCAGCACGATCACCTCGCCGCCGAGGTCCGCGCCGTGGGAGGGGGTGAGGCTGGTCAGGGTGGGCGCCCCGAGGTACGTGTAGTACGGGTTTCCGGTGGCGGCGGTGCTGGTCCCGCCCGGTGTGGTGACGGTGACGACGACCGTGCCGGAGCCGGCTGGCGCGGTCATGGTGAGCTGGCTGTCGGAGACGACGATGAGGCCGGTGGCCGGGTTTCCCCCGAACGTCACAGCGCTGGTGAGCGTCAGGTTACTGCCGAAGACGGTGACGGTGTTGCCTCCGGTGGCCGGGCCGAGGTGGGGGGACAGATCGCTGAGGGTGGGCGCGGCGAGGTAGAAGTACGGCAGGGGATTGCTGGTGCCCCCGGTCGTGGTGACCGTGACACCGACCGAGGACGGCGGCCCGGCCGGGGCAGTCACGGTGACCTGCGTCGCGGTGTCGGTGAGGATCGTGGCCGGGTTGCTCCCGAACTCCACGGAGGTGGCGCCGGTGAGGTGGGTGCCGTTGAGGGTGACGGTGTTGCCGCCGGAGGTGGGTCCGGAGGTGGGGTTGAGGCTGCTGAGCGACGGGACGGGTGTGGCGGTGTAGGTGTAGGGGAGGGCGTTGCTGGTGCCGCCGGCCGTGGTCACGGTGACGTTGACGGTGCCGGTGTTCGCCGGCGCGATGACCGTGATCTGCGTCGCGGTGTCGGTGAGGATCGTGGCCGGGTTGGCACCGAACTTCACCGAAGTGGCGCCGGAAAGACCGGTGCCACTGATGGTGACCGTGTTGCCGCCCGAAGGAGGACCCGACGGGGGGCTGAGACTGCTGAGGACCGGAACCGGAGCAGCAACGTAGGTGTAGGTCAGGGCGTTGCTCATACCGCCGGCCGTAGCGACCGTGACAGCGACCGAGGAGGGCGACCCAGCCGGCGCGATGACGGTGATCTGCGTAGCGGTATCGGTGAGAACGGTGGCCGGGACGGGCCCGAAGAGGACCACGATGGCACCGGACAGATGCGTGCCGTTGAGGGTCACCGTATTGCCGCCCGACGTGGGGCCCGTGGCGGGGCTGAGGCTGCTGAGGGCCGGGGCCGAGGTGTAGGTGAAGAGCACGTTCTGGGTGCTGGTGCCCGTCGGCGCCGTGACCGTGACCTGCACCGTACCGGCTCCCGCGGGGGTCTTGGCCGTGATCAGGGTGTCGCTCACGATGACGAAGGTGGTGCCGTTGGGGCCGAACCTGACCTGGGTGGCGCCGGTGAATCCGGAACCGGTGATGATGACGCCGGTACCGCCCGCAGGAGCACCTTGGGCGGGACTGACGCTGGTCACTACGGGGGCCATGAGGCTCTTCTCCTTCTCCTGACGCCTGGGACGGTATGCCTGACCGGCGGTTGTCGGCCCGGGCCCGGGGACGTCGCCGCCCGTCCGCGCCACGTGCTGCAGACGGGCGGCGACTCGGTGGTCGTGCAGTCCGTGCCCGGCCGTCCCCGACGGTCAGGCGATCGTGAAGGGCTCGGCGTTGGAGTTGCCGCCGCAGGTGTGGACCGTGATGCTGCCGGCCCCGGTGGCGAGTCCGCCGGGCACGGTGGCGACGAGCTGGGTGCCGCTGACGGGGGTGAAGACCGCGGAGGCGGTGGCGGCGGCGCTGTCGGTGAAGGTGACGGTGTCGACCCCGACGAAACCGGTGCCGGTGACGGTGATTTCGTCCCCCGCCGTCCCCGAGGCGGGCAACACCGAGGTGATGGTCGGCGCGAGGTAGTAGTCGATCTGGGTGGTGCCCGAGGTGCTGGTGCCACCGGCGGTGGTGATGGTCACCGGCTGGGTCGATACCGTACCGACCTGGCCCGGGTTGGCCGGCGCCGTGAAGGTGACCTGGCTCGACTGGGTGGGGGTGACCGCTACGTTGCCGACGGTGCCCACCCCGACGTGCGTCCCGGTGAGGAAGTTGGTGCCGAACAGCGTGACCGCGCCGCCGGTGGCGGCTGACACGCAGGTGACGTTCGTCCCGGTGGTGGTCGGTGTGGCGATGACGAAGAACGGCAGCGCGTTGCTGGTGGCGCCGGCACTGCTCGTGACGCTGACCGACACCTGACCGGAGCACGGCGCCGAGCTGGGCACCACGAAGGTGACCTGGGTGGCGGTGACGGCTATCGGGGTGACCGCCGCCGAACCGAAGTTCACCCTCGTCGTGGTGGACAGCGAGGTGCCGTTGATCTGTACGGTGTCGCCGACCTTGCCCTGGTTGGTGGTGGTCGTCGTGTCCACCAACGAGGTGATGGTTGCCATGATCTTTCTCCTTCGGACGTGCCGCCCTGCCGCGGGGGGGCAGAAGAGCGGGCGGATGGCTGACGCGGCCCGCAGCCGCAGGGGACGCCCCGGTGGGCAGCAGGGGCGGGAAGACATGTGAAGACCGTTGCCTCAGGGCGGCTGATGGACCGTCCTGGCCGAACGGATGCGGCGTCGCATCGCGGCGCGCCGTCACACTCGCTCACCTTCGCGGTCGCAGCGCAGTACGGGCAGGCAAGGACGTGTTGGTCGCTGCCCCGCGAACTCACGCGCACGCCGCTAAGTTGAGGCTCTTTCGGTCTCAACAGGGGGCTGTCAAAGGGACAGTGGCGGCGCAGTTGTCCGGGGTGTTGCCGGACACATTGCTGGCGAGCAGCGTGACGGAGCCCGCGTTTCGATAGATACCGCCGCCCCTGACGGTGGCGGTGTTGCCGGTGACGCTGCTGGCCGTCATCGTCAGGGCGGTATCGGTGTAGATGCCGCCGCCAAACGAGGCGTGGCTGCCCCGGACAGCGCCCGCGGTCATGGTCACCGACCCGCCGAGGTTGGCGATGCCGCCGCCCACGCCGAGGCCGGCGTCACCGTTGCTGATCGTGACCGTGGCCAGGGTGAGCTGCCCCTGGGCGGCCGGGAATTGCGAGGGCCCGTCCACCTCGATGATGCGGAAGGAGGGCGAGTTCGGCGCACGGGTGATCTCGGTGGCCAGCCCGGTCATGGTGATCGGCGTGGTGATGTTCGGCAGGCCCGCCGGCCCTCCGCTGCCACCCGGACTGTGTGCGCCGGTCAAGGTGTAGGTGCAGAACGGCGCGAGGATCAGGTCACCGCCCCCGGCGGCGTTGGCTCCGTCGACGGCATTGACCAATGCCGTCTCGCTGCACGGCACGACCACCGCTAGCGCCGGACCGGCGGCATGTGCGTGCGCTGCCGGGGCGGTGAGCAAGAGCCCACCGGCCGCGCCGACCCCGGACAGTAAGCGAAACAGGTTGATGGCTCGCACCACGCCTCCTTGGACGTATGAGCGACCCTCATCAGCCGGTGCACCACGAGAGCGCGTCGGCCGACGATTCCTCCGGTGGGTGCCCTCGCGAACCTGCGGCCGCGTGCGCAGGCAGATGCCACTGAGCTGCGTTCCCCAGCGGAGGGATGGGCAGCCCACCTGGTCGGACAGCACAAGTAAGCCATCTGAGCTGCCTACCGACAAGAGATTCGAGAGCCCGCCACCCATTCAGCAGAGCGCACCACCCGGCGGCACAAACCAGCGCTGCGCTCCCGCCCCGCACCGGCCTGGGCAAACGCGCCCGCGGCTCGGCGTGGACCCGTTCGCGCGGCATGTTTGCAGCACGTGAGTGAGGCGTTTCCGGCGAGGCCGCGGGCAAGGGCACCACGGCGGGCGCCGGGCAGTGCCGCGGTGATGAGATGCTGCTCACCGCGGTGCACCGGTTCGCCGGGCAGCAGGGCGACCACCTGCTGGTCACCGCGTCGAACAAGGGCAGCACGCCGTGCTGGGTCACCTCGTACCCGGCCGTGAAGCTCGACGGCGCCGGCGCCGTACTGCCGCACTCGAAGAAGGACAACCCCGGTGGCAACAAGCGCCTCACGCTCCAGCCCGGCGGCAAGGTATACAGCGCGGTGAACCTCTTCGACTACGGCTCGAAGCACCACACGGCGCAGTCGTTCGCCCTCGCGCTGCGCGGCACGAACGGTCAGAGCGGCCCCTCCTACTCCGTCGCCCTCCAGGGCGCGAAGCCGCAGTTCAGCTGGAACGAGGCCGACGTGCTGAACTGGAGCGCCAAGAAGCCGTACAACTTCTGACGGACCGTCGGCCAGTGCTGGGTCATCCCGGACGCGCCGCACGGCGCGTCCGGCACCGGGGAGGGGTTCGTCCGTCGTGACCTGACGGGCCCGGCGCGACCGGAACGGGTTCGTCCGGGAGTCCGTTACAGGTGCGGGGTGCGCGCCTCGATCCGGTAGTCGAAGGCGGCACCGCCGACGCCGACCGTGGTCCCCCCGCCGTCGATGGTGAGTCGTCCCGGGAATCAGTGGCTCGGGCACAATCAGGATCCGTGCCCACTCCTCCTGACCCTGCTGTCCTGTACCCCGACGTTGCGGGCCTGCGGAAGCCTCGCCACAGCACTCCAGGCAGCGCCGGAAAGCTGCCTCGGAGCCGTCCTCGTCACGTCCCCGGACACCGCTCCGCTGCTCCACGCGACTGTTGCAAGCACCCTGCTGCACCGCGAGCCACTGCAGATTCAGCGCATGGCTGCATGAACGGAGGTGGTCGATCCGCGGCACGGAACCGTTCCAAAGCATGCCCCTCATCGATGGCACGGCGGACGACCTGACGGAGGTCGCCAGGGCCGCCCGGGCGTGGCACGACGGGGCTGCCCTGAACGACATTCGCCGAGCGGCACCCTTCGTGCACCTGACCGGACGGTTCGAGGTGCCCGACCTCGACCCCGCGCACCTGACGGAATCCGAGTGGCAGAGCCTGCGCCAGGAGGCCGGCGAACTGGAGTACTCCTGGCAGGAGACCTACCAAGCCCTGATCGAGGCGGCGCACGCCGAGCCGACGCTGCGCGCCCTCTACCCGTTCACGAGCCACTGGGCGCTGCGCTTCTCGACCACCACCCGCCCTCGCCTGACCGTCGTCGGACCGTGTCTGACCGCGAACAGCGACGGCACGTATGGGGTGGGCAAGGGCATCGTCAGCGATGACCTCGGCCGGTTCCCCACCGCGTCTGAGGCCGTGGCACTGGCCGTGCGCCAGATGACGGCCTACCGCCGGCCGATCGCGCTCGGCGGATGACTCGGCCCCGCACCAGAACCGTGTGGCCGAGCCGACCATTGTCCGCATGAACCCGGCATTGCCGCCGCAAGTCCGGCATCCGGTCGTGCACGAAGGCTGCACTCAGCCGCCAGATGGAACGCTCAGTCGCACTCGTGTGACTGAGCGCTCTGGTTGGCCAGTTGAGCGTGCGAGCGAACAGGGTGGCTGCCGGTACGCTCGGGCTCCGCACCTGATGCAGGTGCGGAGCCCCGGTCACTCAGCGGAACGGGCCGTCGTCGGCGAAGGCGTGCGCGGCGAAGTGTTTGCCCATCCGGCGGTAGGCGGCGGCGGTGGGGTGCAGGCCGTCGGCAAGGTCATCCACCTCGTGCGGGCCGAGCAGTTCGCGTCCGTCGAGATAGTGCAGGTGGGGATCGCGTGCTCGCCGGGCTGCCACGATTCGAGCCAGTTCGTCACGGACCACCGTCAGCGACAACGCCCCACGGGCCACATCGGCCGGGTCGCCCAGGGCTGTGATCTTCCCGTCAGGGCCCATCGCGGTCGGGCCGGGAGTCTCTTCAAGTGCCGGACAGCTCACCGGGGACATCAGCAGCAGCGGAGTGTCCGGGTGGCCGTCCCGGATCGTGTCCAGGAATCCGTGCACCGCCGGGCCGAACGTCCGCAGTCGGAAGGTGGCCAGGCCCACGATGTTGACGCCCGTCTTGAGGCTGATCAGGTCGGCGGGCATGTCGCGGATCGTCCGGGCGACATAGGGGTCCAGCATGTCGTTGCCCGCCTGGCTGAGGTTGATCACCTCCACTCCCCCGAGCGAAGCCGCCACCACCGGCCAGGTGCCGGTCGGGCCGTCGGCTTCGAGGCAGTGGCTGATGGAACTGCCGTGGTGCACCCAGCGGCGCCGACCGTCCGGCAACGGTGCCAGCACCTCGCCGTCAGCGCGCAGTGCCACCAGTTCCGTGGGGGTCTGCTGGGGCAGCCACAGCTCGACGTTCTTCATCCCCATCGGCAGCCCGGCGAACCGCACGGTCCCCGGCTCCCCCGGGACCAGTCGCTGCGCGGCCCCGGGGCTCGCCATCCGCACCACATTGCCCATCGGTGCTGGCCGGCGGCCGGCGGGGGCACCGTCCACCAACAGTTCCAGCATCCCGGTCGGGCGAGGCCGGGGGTCGGTGTCGAGCTGTCCTGTGGAGGTGAGTACCTCGAACTCAAGCTCACGCGCATCGGTACGGAAGACCAGCCGTACCCCCGAAGGCATCACCGTCACCCCGTAGACCGACGGGTCCTGGTACTGCTCCTTGGTCCACGCGGGCAACCGGCGAGGCATCACCCCCGCCTGCGTCCTGTCCAAGTCCAGCGCACCCCGTAATTCCACCGGCCCGCCCACCAGCGGAAATGCCCGCATCGCCACCGTCGCGTCTCCCCAACGTTCTCAGGTTCGGATGCGTGTACGCACCCGCGAGTTCTCTATCGCCACCCTGGCACACAAGCCGACACGCTCAACTGGCCCAAGTACAACGCTCACTGGCCAACCAAAACGCTCAGTCACACGTGAGCCGAAGCGCGTTAGTTGGCACCGGCGAGGTCGGACAAGCTGGCAAAAGGGACTGGACGAAGCATCCTGGTTGTCACGGGCGAGGCATCCGACTTGTCACACACGCTCATTCAGCAGTCCTTCTGCCACCAAAGGGAAGGTCGAGAACCCGAGGTTCTCTGCCCGGATCTTCTCCTCCGGCTGTCCCGAACTCCTCCGACAGCGGCAAGATCCCCGGGGGCAGCCGCGGATCCCGCAGCAGCAGCCGGATCAGCACCCGTGGTCTCCGGCTGGAGACCGGGCTCGTGAGCCAGCGCGCGTCCGGGCCCGGGGCCCTCGGCGTCTACAGGGCGCGCAGCAGGAACTGGGTGGTGGTGTAGCTGGCGCCGCCGGAGCAGGTGTAGCTCTGCTGGGTGGCCGTGTATGTGAACCCGGACGGCACGGAGCAGGCCCACATGCCGGTCACGGGCTTGTAGAGCAGGTACTGGTTGGTCGTGTAGCTCCCGCCGCCGGAGCACGTCCGGCTGCTCATGACCCCGGTGTGGGTGTAGCCGGGCATGGTGGTGCAGGCCCAGAGGCCGTCGGCGGGCGGCTGGACGTAAAACTCGGTGGTCGGGTAGCTGCTGCCTGCCGAGCAGGTGTAGGAGCTGCGGGACGAGGTGTACGTGTAGCCGGGCGGGACGGAGCAGGCCCAGAAGCCGGAGGTGGCCCCGGTGGCCCCTGTGGTCCCGGCTTCGGGGGCCGGGGCGGCGACGGCCGGGGCGGTCGCCGTGGTGAGGGTCGTGGCGAGGGCGAGGACGGCCGTCGCCGTGGCGGCGAGCAGCATGCGGGGCACACGGAAGGTCGTACGCGGCATGGCGGGCACTCCTGGTCGGTTCGTCCATCGGGCAGAGTCAACGGATGGGGGCCGGCCAGGGGGTCTGGCCCGTGCCCCGGCCCCCGCAGGGCGCGCGCCGGAAGACTGTCAGGGGCACGGGCGCCCGGCAAGGCGGGTGCCGCGCGGTCCGCTGTCTTCCGGACACCACCGGCATCCAGGCCGACCTGCGGGCCTGCCGGGGCGCACCGCCCTGCCAGGGCGTTCGGTGCGGGTGGAACGGCGGGGTCCGCCCCTGGGGCCGTACGGGTCAGCCGACCGGGGCGTTGAAGTGGACCTCCGGGTTGGCCGCCGTCGGGCCGTCGAGGAGCGGCGGCCCCAACTCCCCGTTCCGTCTCCAATACCTTGAGCCCTACGCCGAGGCGGCCCGCACGTGACCGCACGCCGAGGCCGAGGTCGTCGACATCACGCACCTCACACCCGCCCAGGCGGCCCAGCAGATCGCAGAGGCCGTCAAGAGTTGAGACGATCTTCCGGCATCGCACCTCACAGGTGACAACAAGATTGCCTATGTGACAACTACCGTGCTTCGGCTCACACAAGTCGGTTCCAGGCCCTCACGAATGCCGTGGGTCAGAAGTCGAGTTCCACGTGGTCGATGTCGGTGAACTCCACCAGGAGGCCGTCGGCGCGGCGGCCGCGGTCCTTGAAGTAGATCTCCTGCAAGCCTTCGGCGGCAATGTTCTGCAGCTGCTGCTCGGGGACGCCGGCGGCCTGGGCGTCGAAGAGGCGGGCGGCGTAGGCGGGCGGGAGATGCTGGGTGATCAGGCGGATCCGCCCGTCGTCGGTGGTGCCGGGTGTGGCGGTGAAGCCGAACCGTGCCCGGGTCTCGATGGTGATGCCGCCGGTCTGGACGGCGCGGCGCTGGGCCTTTTCGCGCACCTTGGGCTGCCAGCGGCGGCGGACCTCGCGTCCTATGCGCGCGGTCTTTGCGGGGCCGCTTGATCTGGTCTTTGACGTACCGCTCAACGGTGCGCTGGGAGATGCCCAGCAGTTGCGCGACGGCCTTGGTCGAGCCCTTGTGCTGCTTGACCAGGAAGCGCATCTGCGCGCCCGCGCTCTTCGGGATCAGCCGGGTGGTGTTGGCGGCCGCGGCTTTCTCCAGGCTGTCGCCGAGGATGCCCACGTCGGTCTCCTGCTCTCCGCTCTCAGGGACGTCGTCGCCCTTGATGTGCCGGGCCGGGTTGATCTGGTCGTCCTCGATGGTCCGGGCGAGCCAGAGGAAGTCGCGGGTGCCTTCGTGCTTGACCATCCCGGGGCTGGCGCCGAGGCGGAACCCTCCGGGCAGCGGCTTGCCGTCGTCGGCGTGCGGCATGAAGTCCAGTGGGCTGGGGCCGTGGGAGAGGTGGACGGCGCAGTCGGACAGGATTGCCACGGGGAACAGGCCCGCCCGCGCCCATGCCGTCAGTTTGCGGTGCTGGTTGGTGCGCACCTTGCCGATCAGCTCTGCCCGGGCGTGCGGGCTCCAGGTGGCGCGGAGAGGGCTGGCCACGGCTCGCCGAACTTGTGCTTGATGCCCTGCGGGCGTTCGCGTAGCTTGCCGATGCCGCCCTTGACCGTTGACTTGATGGCGGAGAGCGCGGCTGCCTGCCCCGGGCCGACGCTCTTGTGCCGGGCCATCGCGGCGAGGAAGTCGGCCTCGCTCATGCCGGCTTCGACGCCGAGGTCGGCCATGGTGGCCATGTAGGCGTCGCGCAGGCGGGTGTACCAGGCGTCGAAGTAGGCCCCGTGCTCGTGGCGGACGTACGCCTCGGACGGCTGGATGGTGGCGCCGAGTTCGACCGCGTAGGCGACGGTCGAGGTGGAGTACCAGGCCGGCCCGGTCTGGCGGGTGCCCTTCGGTGTGAACGGGCTGGGCAGGCGCGGGTCGGTCTCGATGTGGGAGGCTGCGCCGACAAGCAGGGCAGCGAGTGACCCCAGGGCATTTGTACCCAAGCCTTCGAGCAGCGCCCAGGCCACGCCTCCGGCGGCGTCCGCCGGGCCGTGACGTTTGATCTTGCTCGGGCAAAGGACCGTTTGTGAGACGGACTCGGGGAACATCGGTACCGAGGTGTGGTCGGGCACCACCATCTCCGGCTCACGCCACCGTGCAGGTCCAGCAGCGCGTCCAGCATGTGCGGGACAGCCTGTCACTCAGCCATGGCCAGAACATCGCGGACCAGACGTCGCACGTACTCACCATCGACGGGCAAGGCGAATACGACGTGGTGGTACAGAGGTGCGATGACATGGTCGAGGATCTGCGGGACGCTCGGTGTCTTCTCACCGCGTTCGCGGGCCCGGCTCACCACCTCCGATGCCTGCTCGCGCCGTTTCTCCGTGACCGGGCAACTCGCGAGGATCTCAGTGCGGGCCGACACCATCGCGCGCAGGTATCGGGCTCGGTGGGGACGTGTGATGTCGCGGGCGATGACCTGCGCCCACTCGGTCAGATCCTGCTGGAGGGATCCGGTGTCGGGCGCTGACTCACCGTCCCGGGTCAGGGCGGCGACAGCGACTTCCTCAAGGAGAGCGTGGACGCTGTCCCAGCGTCGGTAGAGCGTCGTCGGGTTGACCCCGGCCCGTTCGGCGACCACGGGAAACGTGATCTTTTCGGCGCCCTCGCCCACGAGTTCACCGACCGAGGTGTAGATCGCGGTCAGTACTCGACTGCTCCGCCCTCTGGGGCGGCTGGCGGCTGCGTGGTGAGACACGTCACCAGCATACGCAAAGATCTTTGCTTCCACTAGGATGAGCCACCCGGATTAAAGCAAAGATCATTGCTTTTCGATGGAGGTCGCGTGCTCAACCGTTCAGTTTCGTTCTTCCTGGCCGGGGCCGTGGGCGCGGCCACGCTCACGGCCGCTTCGGCGCCGTCCCCCCTCTACCCGGTCTATCAGCGCCTGTGGGACCTCTCCGCGTTCACCTTGACGGTCGTTTTCGCCGTCTACGTCTTCGCCTTGCTCGCCGCCCTGTTGACCGTCGGATCGGTCTCCGACCGGGTGGGCCGCCGGCCTGTCGCCTGCGGTGCCCTGGTGCTGCTCGCTCTGGGCATGCTGCTCTTCGCCGTCGCCGCAGGCGTCGGCGGCCTGATGGCCGCGCGCATTGTGCAGGGGCTTGCCGTGGGGACAGCCGCCGGCGCCACTACGGCCCTGATCATGGAGTCCGCGCCGAACCCCCGGCTCGGCTCGACCATCAGCAGCGCGGTCCCTTCCTTGGGGATAGCGATCGGCGCCGTCCTCGCCGGCGCCTTGGTGGAGTTCGCGCCACTGCCCCGCCAACTCGTCTTCTGGATCCTCAGCGTCGTGTACCTGGCGCTCGCGGCACTCGTCTGGCTGGTTCCCGAGAAAGCTCGATCCGACTCGCCAACCCGGGAAACCATTTGGCGGTCACTGCTGCCCAGCGCTCAACTCCCGCGGGCTACGCGGCCGGTCTTCGTCGCACTGCTGCCGTCGATCAGTGCGACGTGGGCCCTTGGCGGCTTGTACCTCTCGCTCGGATCGTCGATCCTCACCACCGTCCTCGACGTGCACAGCCACTTCGTCGCGGGCGTCATCCTCGGCGTCTTCTTCGTCGCAGGGACGGCGGGCACGGTCGCGTCGGCCTTCGCTCCGCCACGACACCGCGCATGGTTCGGCCTCGGGCCCCTCGCCATTGGCGTCCTGGTCACTGTCGCAGCCATGCCGACGGGTGTACTGCCGCTCTACGTCGTCGGGTCGCTGATCGCGGGATTCGGGTTCGGGGCGACGTTCCGGTTCGCCGTCCATGCCCTCGGTGAGGCGGCACCGATCGCCCGACGGGGCCAGGTGTTCGCGACGATGTACATCGTCAGCTATCTCGCCTTCAGTGTGCCTGCGCTCGCCGCCGGGCTCGCTGTCGAGCGATTCGGGCTCAAACCAACAGCCGTCGTGTATGGAGCCCTGGACATCGCATTGGTCCTGTTCGCTCTCGTTGCCGGGACCGCCCACGCACGTCGACGGGATGGCGAGGACGATGTTCGGCGCGATATCGCACCGCCGTTGGTCTCGCGCATTTTCGGCACGCCTCGCCACACCACGCACTACCTGGAGTACGGACCAGCCGATGGGCCGCTGATGTTCTTCCTCCACGGGTGGCCGGGCATCGGGTTGTTGTGGCGGGCCCAGATGGAGGCGTTCGCTGCCGACGGGTGGCACTGCGTCGCGCCCGATCTGCGCGGGTACGGCGAATCCTCCGCCCCGGCGGATACCGACGCCTACACCGTCGAGGAGGTCGTGATGGACCTGACGGAACTCCACGACCATCTCGGCGGCAGAACCGCGGTCTGGATCGGCCACGACTGGGGCAGCGTCGTGGCGGGAGCAGTGGCCGCACACGAGCCGGACCGGTGCCGCGGCGTGGTGTTGACCTCGTGGGCCTACTACCCCACCGCCAACAGCCTGGCCACGCTCGTACCCCTGGTCGACCGTCAGCTCTACCCGGCCGACCGGTATCCGGACGGACAGTGGGACTACTACCGCTACTACACGACGCACTTCGGAGCGGCGGTCGCCGACCTTGACGCGGCTCCGGCGGCAACGCTGGCATCGGTTTATCAACCGGGCAGCCCCGCCGCGATCGGCGCCATCTCACCGACGGCCACGGTCACACGCGACGGCGGACGCTTCGGCGCCGCGCACCGCGCACCGCCGACGCCGGCCGATCCGGCCCTCTGGCCACCGGCGGACTTCGACACCCTGGTGCAGGCGTTCGCAACTCACGGCTTTCGTCCTCCCTCTGCGTGGTACACAAACGACGACGCCAACATCGCTTACGCGCGCAAAGCACCCGACGGCGGGCGCCTGACGCAGCCGGTGCTGTTCGTCAACGGCGAGTGGGACGCGATCTGCAACATCTCGGGAAACAGCCAAGGCGACCCGATGCGCGCGGCCTGCTCAGATCTCACCGTGGCGCGCGTGCCTGCAGGACACTGGCTGCCGCTCGAGAGCAAGGCTCAACACATTGAAGCCATCCGCACCTGGCTCCGCTCCAAGAATCTTCGATGAGCAGCGAGATATGGGCTCGTCCGGCTCGAAGCTCCGGCAGAGCGGCGTCATCGTGCCGGGCGGTGCGGGACCTGCAGAGACGTAGGGACCCGTTACCCCTCAGCTGGCACGGGGCACGGTGGCACGCCACCGCCGACTGACAACGCAGTGCGGTCGGGGCAGGTCAGGAGGTCGCGGTGTCGACCAGGGCCATCTGCTGCCGGCTGTAACGGGCGCCGTGAACGCCGGTGCTGGTGAGGATGTTCAGGGCGGCGATGTCGTCGGCGGACAGCGCCACCCTCGTAGCTGCCGCGTTCTCTGCCACGCGTTCGGTGCGCCGGGTGCCGGGGATTGGTGCGATCCAGGGCGCGGTGCACGACACGGGCGGTGTGGATGTCGGTGAGGGCGTGCGCGATGCCCCAGGCCAGGAGCAACACCTGTGAAGCGGGCAGCGGACCCTGTGATGTCACCAGGTCCCGCAGCGTCGGGCCGGCCACGAACGCCGTGGCCAGCCAGGGCTGTTCACCGCAGGGGGCGGCGTCGAGCAGCGGCGCCAGATGGGCGCCGCGCACACGCTGGGCGGCCCGCACCTCGCGCTCGAAGCGCTGCCCGAACTCGGGGTCCCGGGCGAACTCGGGGCGGATCATCTTCACCGCGGCTGGCTGCCCGCCCGGGGACAGGGCGAGGAACACCTGCCCCATGCCGCCCTCTCCCAGCCGCGCCACCAGCCGGAAGTCCCCTAAGTCCGCCGGATCCTGTGCGTGCAGTGCCGGAAACCGGAATGCCGCCGTCGCCATACGGCGCTCCTCCCCCGTCGCTCGTTCCTTGTGCAGTCATGGTCAGCCTGCCCCTTGCTCACTGACCACCCTCGCGTCGGCCTTCTCTCCGGCTCGTCCTCGCTTTCGGGCCGCTGGGCGATCAGCCAGGCCAGGGGGATCGTGCCGTCCGCGGCCGGCTCGGGCCGCCGCCCCGCCAATTCTTCTTCGCCACCGCCCGGGCGGCGACCAGGTCCTGGCGCGCGAGGTCGCCCCCGCTCAGCTCGGCGGTCATGCGATCACCGCCCCGGCCGCCGTTTCGCCGTCCAGCGGGCGCGTGGCGAGTTCGGGCAGCCGGTCCGTCCACGGCGCGGCCGCGGTCGTCTCGGTGCGGACGGCCGCCGGCTCGCGCAGCTGCTCCAGGCGCGTCGCCAGCAGGTGCTGCGCGGTGCGCTCCCGGGCGGCGTCGGCAGCCTCGCGGCGGCGATAGCGTCCGCGCCGGTCGGGTTTGCTTGTACCAGCGGCGGTTCTGCTCGGTCGCGTACGCCCGCCGGGCCTCGGCTATGCCGGGCTGCCCTCGATAGTGGCCTCCAGAGCGTACACATGGTGATCCCGACTGCTGACGTACACGACTCCGTCGACCACGGCCAGCGACGATTCGACCTTGTCGCCGGTGCGGTAGGCCCATTTCTTGTTCCCTGTGACCGCGTCCAGGGCGTACACGTCGTGGTCAAAGCTGCCGATATATACCATTCCGTCTGCCACCGCCGGCGCCCCTTCGACCTGGTCGCCGGTCTCGAAGGCCCATTTCTTGTTCCCGGTGACCGCGTCCAAGGCGTACACCCTCTTGCTGCTGCAGCCGACGTACACGACCTTGTCGGCGACTGTCGGTGACGACCCGACCTTGTTGCCGGTGGCGTAGGCCCATTTCCTGTTCCCGCTGGCTGCGTCCAAGGCGTACACCCTTTTGCTGCTGCCGATATACACCACCCCGTCGGCCACCGTCGGCGACGTGAAACGCCAATCCTCTGGTTCGAGGTCCCATTCGGCGTTTGTGTCGAGGCCCGAGTCGCTTGCGCGGCGTGCCCATTTCTCGTCCCCGGTGGCCCCGTCCAGGGCGGTCACGGACTTGTAGCCAGCGATATACACCACCCCGTCGGCCACCGCCGGCAACTCGAGGCCAGAATCGCAGGAGACGACCCACCTCTCGTTCCCGGTGGCCGCGTCCAGGGCGAACACCTTACCGCTGCCGCCGATGTACACCCGCCCATGGGCTACGGTCGGCATCCCTTCGAGCTTGTCGCCGGTTGCGTAAGCCCACCTCCTCTTCCCAGTGGCGGCATCCAGGGCATACACGCTCCCGTCGGTGCTGCCGACGTACACCACCCCGTCGGCCACCGTCGGCACCCCCTCGACCTGACCGCTGGTCGCGTAGGCCCACCTCCTCTTCCCAGTAGCGGCATCCAGGGCATACACGCTCCCGTCGGTGCTGCCGACGTACACCACCCCGTCGGCCACCGTCGGCGACGACATGACCGCATTGCCGGTGGTGTATCGCCACCGGCGCCGCGGGTCGGGGGTGTTGTGGTCGTCAGGGGTGTTGTGGTCCACGGGAGGGTTGTGGCCGTCGGGGGGGTTGTGGTCGAACAGAGTGAAGGCTGCGGCGGCGATGCCGGCACTGGCGGCGGCGCCGATGCCGAGCTGCAGCGCTGCGCGGCGGCTGATGCGCCCCGCCGGGGTCGACGTACTTGCGGCCGTTCCCGGTACACGCACCGGCGTTCGGGCTGCGCCGGGGCCGGCAGCGGTGAGGGGGGCAGTGACGGTTTCCATGTCCGCGCCGGACAGGTGGTTTTCGGTGCCGAGTGCTGGGGGTGCGGCAGATAGTTCGCGGAGGCGCTCGCAGACCTCGGCCGCTGTTGCGGGCCGGTCGTCGGGGTCCTTGGCGAGGAGGGCCATGACCAGGTCGTCCAGGGCGGCAGGGACACTGCGGCGAGCCTGGCCTGGTGGCTCCGGGGCCGTATTCAGGTGGGCGGCCATCATCGCGACTGGTTCGGTGGTCTGGAAGGGGGTGCTTCCGGTGAGGAGTTCGTGGAGCACGCAGCCCAGGGAGTACAGGTCGGAGCGGGCATCTGCGGGGAGATCGCCGAAACGCTCGGGCGGCATGTAGGCAAGCGTGCCGATCACCTTGCTCGACTTGCGTGTCGACGCCATGTAACGGGCGATGCCGAAGTCGAGGATCTTGATCTGGTTGTCCGGGGTGAGCATGAGGTTCGCCGGTTTCAGGTCCCGGTGTACAACCCCGGCTGCATGGGCGGCCTGCAAGGCTTCGGCAGTCTGAGCCGCCCAGTGCACAGCAGTGGGCACCTGGGGTGGGCCGTCCTCGCGGAGCACCGTGTCCAGGTCCCGCCCGGTGACGAACTCCATCACCAGGTAGAGGGTGCCGTCGTCGGGGTCCTGGCCCAGGTCGAAGACCGTCACCACGCCCCTGTGGTTCAGCCTGCCGGCGGTTCGGGCCTCGCGGAAGAGCAACTGGGCGCCGGAGGTGTCGCGCCGTTCGTGCGGCAGTAACTTGACCGCGACGCGGCGCTCGATCAGACGATCGCGGCCTTCCCAGACCTCCCCCATACCGCCCCGGCCCACGAACGCAATCAACTCGTAACGGCCGCCCAGAATTCGCAAAGCCACCCACGCCCCCCCGCTCGGCCACCTGTCAATCCACACTCGCCGCGCTGGCCCCGCCTTCGCGAGACCGTACCGGTGATCCCACCACCATCCGCCCACCGGCAGCAAGGCGGACTCGACCGTTACCTCAGCAGTACAGCGACAACTCAATCGCGGACTACGGCGAGATATGGGCTGCGGCCGACACCGGCATCCGGGACCGCTGTGCACGGTCTTCGGACTAGCGGCCTGCGCCGGCGCCGCCCCTTCGGTTGTGGGTCAGCGAAGAAGCGGTGATCACGGTCGTCACAGCCGATGGCCGATGAGGAGCGCACGGTCAACGGCCGAGTGCGTGTCGCATCAGCCCTGGCCGGTCCGCTACATGGCCGATGGCCGATGTACCAGCGTCGGCCATGCGTCATGGCCGACCGTGTCCAGTCAGTCATGGTGGTGCGGTGTGCAGAGCACGGCGGGGTGACCGATGAGCGCTGTGATGGCCGCGCCCGACGCGCAGGCATAAATCCTGTTCACCTGCGGGTATCCGGGTGGGGGTAAGCATTCGGGTATCCGCTGTGCGGCGTGGCGCCCGGGGTGTCCGGAACGCAGGCAAGCCGGGTAACCGGCTTGAGGAGGCAGGTTCACTGGAGCCGCGTGAGCGGTCATCCTGGCCGACGCGCACTTGCCCGACCGACGATGCTCCCGCGCGGCAGGCGCACCGGTCAGGGTGCGAGGCCGTCGGCCCTTCCCGCACCCTGTGGGGCGCGCACCACAGGCGGCGACGTCCGTTCCACATGGGAGCCCGTGACGGCGCCCGGGGTGTTGCGCGTCGGCCGGCGGGTGTGAGCGCCGAGGCCAGCCCTTACGACCTTGGGAGCGATTGAGGTCGGGGCGCGCTGGCATGGCGGGTCGGCTGGTGGTTGATCAGTAGGCGCCCTGTCGGGCGAGTTCGACATCCACCAGCCTGTTGACCAGACGGTAGTAGAACCGGCTGAACGTGGAGCGCGCCACCCCGTCCCTGTCGCGGGATCGCCGGGCGACAACCTGGTCATGCCCCAGGGCGTGGAGGTCGAGCATCCGGGCGATGAGCTCCGGCGGGTGCTGGAGGTCGGCGTCCATGAAGACCACGGCGTCACCGGTGGCTTCTCGCAGACCGGCCAGCATGGCTGCCTCCTTGCCGAAGTTGCGGCTGAAGGACAGGTACCGGGTGTTCCGGCTGTGTCGCAGCCGCAAGGCACGCAGCCGGTCCAGCGTGCTGTCGCTGCTTCCGTCATCCACATAGCACAGTTCGTATTCGACACCGTCGAGCCGGCCCAGACTGTCCCGGACCCTGTGGTCGAACAGCTCGACGACGGCTTCCTCGTTGTAGCAGGGGACGACGATCGTCAGTCTCATAGCTGTCACCTCCCTCGTGTGTGTCCGGACTGCTGGTCGGCTCTCGATCGTCGCCGGGTCCGAGGAGCGACGGTTCCGCTCGCTGCCAGGCCCGCGAGGGCGAGCCGGAGCTGCTGGCAGGAGGTCTCCGCCCGAGCCGGTCAGCGCTTCGTGGAGTAGTCCACTGTGCGGCCTGCCCTGGCCGCGCCGGTCGCAGCGCTGCCGACGGCCGGGGTGGACCTGGTTCGCCCACGCCGCGCCCCACACCCCGGAGGCCGCCTCGGTGCTCTTCACCGCCTCCTTCCAGGCGACCTTCTCCCTGGGCGCCCTGGCCGGCGGCCTCGTCGTGGACCGGACGTCCCCCTCGCCCGTCATGACCCTGTCCGGTCTGACGGCGGCGCTCGTGGTGCCGGTCATCTGGTTCCATGATCAACGAAACCGCAGGTCCCCAGCCTCATGAGGAACACATGACAACGCCACAACGACTGATCCGGGCTGCTCTGACGGCGATACTCGCGGCCGGGCTCTCCGCCTGCGGAGGCACCGCCGCAGGCCACGACGACCCGGCCGGACCCAAGGGCCATGGCGCGGCCCACGGCCAGACCGCCCCGGCTGCCCCCGGCCACTCCGCCAGCGTCACCGGCCTGCGGGAGGGCGTCCGCCACTTCTCCCCTAAGACCGTCCGGGCGACCCGGCCCCACCTCGTCAAGAAGTGCACCACCGGCACCAAGCGCGTCCGCCACACCAAGCGCAGCGGCCGCACCAAGCACACCTGGTACACCACCGAGCACTACCGCAACTGTCACAAGGTGCGGAAGGGCAACGAGAGTTACTGGCGCCTCGTCCGCCGCGAGAAGTGGTGCGTACGCCTCGACGACGTCAACGGCGTGAAGAGCGAGGACGCCCGCTGGTTCCGGGTACCCCGCACCGTCTACACCCGGGCCCTGGGCACCGACTCCCACAACCGGATGACGTTCACCCCCCTCGGCAGAGGCTGCTGAGCCGGTGCGGCAAGGGGCCTTCAGCGAAGGCCCTCAGCCGCGGGCATCAGGGGCATTCCGAAGTACTTCGCGCGCTGACTCCGCCGCGCACACACCGGCCCCAGATGGCTCACCAGCCGCAGAAACAGCACCGACGAGGCCGACCCCCGGGCGACGTTGGACAGGGCGGGCGCCCAGCGGGCCAGGCGGTACGTGACGTTGACGTGCCGGACGGTTTCGCGGATGTGCCCACCGGGCGGCGCGGTTCCGGCCGGGTGGGCGAAGTGCGGCCGGACAGGGCCGCCGATCCGGCCGCGGGCCGGCAACGGCACCTTCGTACCCACCGGCGCGTTGATGCCGCGCCAACAGGAGAAGCACACCACCGTCTCGCGCCGCCCGTAGCCGAGCCGCCCGCCATTGCTCCAGCGGCCGGTCGCCGATGTGCACCTCGCGCTCGGTGGATTAGCCAGGGCCTCTCCATAGGGAAGCCCGCCCCCATACCGATCTCGCCCGCACCTTGCCCGCAGGGCGTCCCGAGCGGGGCTGGCCGTCGATCAGCACCCCCGGCCGCCGCTCTCCGCCCTGTGGGTGGCGGTCCAGGAAGGTGGGCCGAACAACCCTCATCGAGGGAACGCCAGCCGCACCCCAGCGGGGTGCGCTCATGGAGGTGTCGGGTAGGGGCCTGACGACGGGGGCTCAGCAACCGGAGGGAGCCTGCCATGAGCAACCGCATCATGACGGCAGGGACGGTACGCGAGACGACATTGAAGGTGTGTGCCGTCCCGGCCCCGGCGGTGCTGCCCCAGAGCGGGCCAGACGCAGGCGGCCAGTCTCGGTCAGGGTGCATTACGGTGGGGCACGAGGGCCTTTCGGTCGGTGTAGACGTCGCAATCCACACCGACCCCGGAAGGCCTTCACCCGTTCAAGATCCCGCAGCCGAGACCTGCCTCACCGTCCACAACCTCCCCGGACAGAACAACTAGGGCCTGTGCGGAGTCGTGATCATCGTGTCGGTAGAACATTCATCGACGCCGCCGGCCGTCTGTCGGAGGTCCTGCGCCGCACGGGCTGAGCGGGAGCCTTCCGGGAACGCCGAGGAGGGCCTGCCTCAACGCCGCGGCAGGCCCTCCTCGATCCCCCGATCCCCCTGGTCAGGCGGTCTTCTCGGCCACCGGCGCCTGCTGCGACCGGTAGGCGAACCGGTCCTTCGCGTACCGGCCCCGCTTCTCCAGCGGGATCTGCCCGTGCGCTGCGGCCAGCCCGAACGCGGGCATATCGCCATAGATCGCCTCGTACGACCCCTCGGGCACGATGTACGACTCGTGCCAGATGCCGACCTGCCCGCGCAGCTTCCCGGCCCGCTCCTTGCGGTTGAGGCGCGCCCAGGCCGCGTGATGGAAGGCGTCGGACGCGGTCGCGTAGGCGTACAGCTTCTCCTTGGACTCCCAGTACTGCACGACGTAGTACGTGCGTGGCGAAGCAGTCAGCAGCACCCGGCTGCGTAGGCCGCGCGCGGGGTCGTTCTCCAGCTCCCGCAGCATGCGGAACATTCCGAGCATCACCGGCAACCACAGATGGACGGCCCAGAACCGGTTGATGCGCATGCCGATCAGCAGGACGACGACGTCGCCCTTCGCGTCGGCGGTCGTACGGGACATCATGACCCATTCCCCCTCGTTGGTGAGCGGTGCTATCCGACTAGCGATGATTGGATAGTGCCGTTCTCCGAGAAGGGGCGCAAGACATGCGGCTCGCCGAACTGAGCAGACGCAGCGGTGTGTCCGCCGCGACGATCAAGTACTACCTGCGTGAAGGCCTGTTGCCGTCGGGCCGCCAGATCAACGCCACGACGGCCGAGTACGACGAGGAGCATCTGCGCCGACTGCGGCTGGTGCGGGCGATGATCCAGGTGGGCGGGGTGCCGGTGGCGAAGGTGCGCGAGGTGCTCGGGCACGTGGACGACGACTCCCTGGGTCGCTCGATCCGCCTCGGCGCGGCGATGTGGGCGCTGCCGCAGGTGCCGGAGCCGGACGAGGAGGACGAGTACGTCCAGGCCGCGCACCGGGAGGTCACCGCGCTCCTGGACCGGCTCGGCTGGGAGAACGCCAAGCAGCTCGCGTCCGTCTCCCCCTCGTACCGCTCACTGGTCGTGGCGGTGGCCGCGTTCCGCCGGCTCGGCTACGACTGGGGGGCCGAACAACTCGCGCCGTACGCCGAGTTGATGCACCGCACAGCCGTCCTCGACCTGGACAACATGGAGACGTACCCGTCGGAGGCGGAGCGGATCGAGTTCGCGATCCTGGGGGCGATCCTCAACGAGCCGTTGCTGCAGGCGCTGCACCGGCTGGCCCAGGAGGAGGAGTCGACGCGGCGGTACGGCTTCGAGTGACCGGCGCCGGGCACGACGAAGGCTCTCCGCCGCAACGAAGGGCCTTCCTCTTGTACCCCCCCGACCGCATTCGAACCGGCGCTACATTCCCCGGCCTGTCATGTCGCCGACGATCACGCCGACGCGGGCACCGGAGAGCTGGAGGATGTCGAACCAGTCGCCGCCCACGCCCGCATGGGTGCAGGCGGGCAGATAGCGGTGCGCGGTCTCCAGAGAGCAACGCGACGGTACGGCGTCCCGCAACAGCAAGGAGTGCTGCAGGGTGAGCGCGGCGTGGTGCTCGCGGGTGTAGCGACGGGCGTTGTCGATGCAGACCGCAGCGCGTGCGACGAGGTCGCGGACCAAGGCCAGATCGTCCGGTTCAAAGGGCTGTGGCAACTGCCAGCGGTAGAAATGCGCCAGGCCCAGCGTGGTCTCGCGCGCCCGCAGCGGCACCGTCATCACCGAGTGGGCGCCGGCACCCAGGATCTTGGCGGCGCGCTCGGGCTCCTGGGCCAGCCGGCTCGCGGCCTGGTCCAGCACCGGGATCAGCAGCGGCTTGCCCGAGGCCAGGCACTGGGCGTACGGAGCGCTGGGACAGTTCCTCCGCCGTCCGGACGACTTCCAGAGTCGAGCCGATCCGCGCGGTGGCCTCTTCCAACAGGGCCAGCCGCTCACGGCTCCCCGGCGTCGGCCGCGCACCGAGGTCGAAGACGGCGGTGGCTACTCCTACCGTCCCGCCGCTCGAGTCAGCCAGACGGAAAGCGGAGAGGGAGCAGACTTCCTCGTGCTCACCTCCTGTCACGGTCAGACGTACCGTGGTCACCACAGGAATGCCTGTCTCCAGGACCGTGCCCAAGAGCTCGGTCAAACAGGCGGCGTCATGCGTGGGAAAGAATTCACCGATCGACTTGCCCAGCACCTGATCAGCCTGGGTCCCGCACAGACGTTCGAGTGTCGCGTTGACCCGCAGAACCCGAAGCGCCCTGTCGTAGACAGCCAAGCCCATGGGTGCCTGGGCAAACAGAAGGTTCAGGTCCACGGTGTCGCCGAACGCCTCAGGTGGCGGGCCGCCAGGGCGACCGCCTGCGATGGGATCCGTAGGTGCCATCACCGCGCCTTCCCGGACAAGAGCGCCTTGTCCCGGCACCGGTCGCCAGCAAGACAGGCTTCTTCCTCATCATGCCTGGGTACCCCCGGACCCGGCTGCCCATCGTGACCGGACCCCAGGACACGCGGAGTGCCCGGACCCGGCGCGCCCGGCCTCGATACGTCTGCCGAGAGGGAGATTGCGGCGCACGAGTCCTTCAACTACGCCCTGTTCGACGACGCGGGCACGCCCTGCTCGGCTGCGTCTACATCGACCCGGCGCGCAAGGCGGGCTTCGACGCGGAGATTTCCTGGTGGGTCGTGGACGACCGCGCGTGGGAACCGCGCTGGAGCACGCCCTCGACACCTTGATCCCGCGGTGGATCACTGACGAGTGGCCCTTTGAGCGTCCATGCTTCGTCGGCCGGGACCTGTCCTGGCAGGAATGGCTGGCACTGCCGGACGCCGCCTGATTTTCGATGCGCGTGACCCGGCGGTGGGCTTCACCAGGCTCCCGGCGGGGCAGTCTCCGCCGCCAGGCGTGCCGTCGTCTCCATGAGTGAGACGGTGAACGGGTGCCGCGGCTCGGTCAGTATCCGGTGGGCCGGGCCCTGTTCGACCAGCTCGCCCGCGTCCAGTACGGCGATGCGGTGGGCCAGACGTGCGGTCTCCAGGTCGTGGGTGATCAGCATGAGGGACATGTCCGGACGGTCGCGGAGCAGAACCGCAAGCGAGTCGAGGATGCCGCGGCGCGTGACCGAGTCGAGACCCGAGGTGATCTCGTCGCAGATCAGGACCCGGGGCCGGGCCAACAGGGCGCGGGCCAGGGCCGCCCGCTGGAGTTCGCCGCCGGAGAGCTCCGAGGGGAGACGGTGGGTCGTTTCGGGCCGGAGGCCGAGGCTGATCAGTGTTGTCAGAGCTTCCTGAGCGGCCGACAGATGATCGGTGCCGCGCAGGCGTACCGCGGTGCGGGCGACCTGGTCAAGGACGGGGCAGTGCTCGTCGAAGGCGGCCCGCGCGTCCTGGAAGACGTACTGCACGGCCGCCAACTCTGCGCGATTGCGGTGCCGTACGCTGCGCGGCAGCGCGGTGCCGTCGAGGTGCACCTGGCCGTCGTGGTCACGATGGAGCCCGGCCAGGCAGCGGGCGAGGGTGGTCTTCCCGCTGCCTGAGCGGCCGACGACAGCCAGCGACTCACCAGGGTGCAGGGCGAGTTCCGGGGTTCGTAGCACCACACCGGCACCGATGACGCCGTCGCGGTGGCGCGCGGTGAGATGGCGTACGTGCAGCACTGCCTGTCCGCTGTCTTGCGGAGGCTCGTGCCCGGTGGGCGACGGCCGGGCATCGAGCAGTTGTCGGGTCCATTCGTGACGCGGTGCGCGCCACAGCCGCTGGACCGGGCCCGATTCCACGACCCGGCCCGCCCGCATGACAAGGACCTCGTCGGCCAGTGCATGCACCACGTCGAGATCATGGCTGAGCAGCACGACCGCGATGCCGCGTGCCGCCAGCGCTGCCAGCTGGTCGACGATGCGGGCCTTGGTCAGCGCGTCCTGGCCGGTGGTGGGTTCGTCGGCGACGATGACGCGGGCACCGAGCAGCAGCGCCTGCGCGAGGACGACGCGCTGCTGCTGGCCACCGGACAGCTGGTGCGGATAGCGCGACAACAGCGCCTCACCGTCCGCGAGCTGAGCGTCCGACAGAGCCCGCAGGATGCGTTCGCGGACGGCCGCCCGGCGCTGGTTGCGGGGCAGGTCGCGCACCTGGGTGCGGGCGATGTCGGTCAGCAGCGCCGAGACCCGGCGGGCGGGGTTGAGCACGGACGCCGGATGCTGAGGCACGTATCCGACCGGGCCGTCCGCCGCCACGCGGACGTCGCCGGTGACCCGGGCACCCGATGGGTACGCGCCGAGCAGGGCGAGGCCCGTGGTGGTCTTGCCGCTGCCGGAGGCTCCGACCAGCGCAGTCACCTTGCCGGGCAGAGCCCGCAACTGCACGCCGTCCACGATCACCCGACCGTCGATCTCCACACGCAGGTCCCGGATCTCCGCGACGGGGGCCGGCCCGTCACCGGTGTCTGCGCCCGTCGGTGCAGTCGTATCGTTCCGGTCGGTCACGGCCGTGGTTTCCTCTCTCCCCGGCGCCGGCCGGGCTTGTGGAGTGCCGCGTCGAAGAGCAGGTTGCTGCCCGTGGTCAGCGCGACGATCAGCAGCGCGGGCACCACCACGGCCCAGGGCTGCACGAACAGTCCGGTGCGGTTGCGGTCCACCATCACCGCCCAGTCGGCGGCGTCCGGCACGACGCCGACGCCGAGGAACGCTGCCGTGGCCACGAGGTACAGCACGCCGGTGAGCCGGGTGCCGGCGTCGGCGGCCATGGTGCGCAGTATCGAGCGGCCGACGTAACCGACGGCCGTGCGCCACCACGTCTCGCCCTGCATGCGCAGCGCCTCGACCGCGGGGCGCGCCGCGGCCTCGGCGGCGGCCGCGCGCACGATCCGCGCCGCGTCCGGGACATTGACCAGCGCGACGAGCAGGGCGAGCCCGACGGCGCCCGGTGTGAGCACGGAGGCCACCAGCAGGATCAGCAGCAGGGACGGCACCGCCAGCACCACGTCCAGCGGCCGCATCAGTGTCTCCTCCAGCCAGCGACGGTGGGTGAGCGCGGCGATGAGGCCGAGGGGCAGCGCCACGAGGTAGGCCAGGGCCGTCGCGGCGAGCGCGGTCAGCACCACCGGCCGGCCGCCGAGCAGGACCTGACGCCACACGTCACGGCCCACGAAGTCGGTGCCGAACCAGTGTCCGTCGCCGAGGGTGAAGGAGGCGGCCCGCGTGCCCGGGTCGTCTGCGCACACCGGTCCCAGGACGGCGAGGGCGAGCGGTACGGAGATGACGGCGAGCCCGAGGGCGTAGCGGCCCGCGCGGCGTGGTCGGACGACCGCACAGGAACCGGCGACCTGCGAGGAGGGCGTGCGGGTCACGCGGCCACCCCCGCTCGGGGTGCGAGTCGGTGGGTGACCAGGTCGGCGCCGAGGTTGAGCACGACGGTCAGGACGCCGAACACCACGGCGAGGCCCTGCACCACCGGTACGTCGCGTTCGGCGACGGCGTTGAGCAGGACGGTGCCGAGTCCGGGGATCACGAAGAGGGCCTCCACGACGATGACGCCGCTCAGCAGCCAGTCGATGGTGCGGGCGAGCTGCTGGACGGCCGGAGCGAGGGCGTTGGGCAGGGCGTGGGCGTAGCGGACGCGGGCGCCGCCGACTCCGTAGCGGCGGGCGTGCACCGCATACGGCGCGGCCAGGGCATCGACCATGCCGGCGCGGACCAGGCGGGCCAGCGAGCACACCGGCCGGGCGAGCAGTACGAGGACGGGCAGGAGCAGCGCTGCGGGGTGCGCGAGCAGGTCGGTGCCGTAGCCGACGGCGGTGGCCGGCAGCCAGCCCAGGTGGAGGGCGAAGACGGCCACCAGCAGCACCGCGAGGGCGAATTCGGGAACCGCGTGGACCGCGAGCGTCACGGAGCTGATCAGCCGGTCGACGAGTCGCCCTTCGTGGCGGGCGGCCAGTACGCCGAGGCCGAAGCCGGCCGGGACGAGCAGTGCCACGGTGAGCGCGGCCAGCAGCAGGGTCGGCCCGAAGCCGTCGGCGAGGTACTGGCTGACGGGCCGTCCGGAGGTCACGGAGGTGCCGAAGTCACCGTGCAACAGGCCCGCCGCCCACTCGGCCAGCCGCTCGTATGCCGGCCGGTCGAGGTGCATGGCCTCGCGGAGGGCCGCGATACGGGCGGGGTCGGGCTGGTCGCCGGCGAGGGCGACGGCGGCGTCGCCCGGCAGCGCCTCGGTGAGCGCGAAGACCAGCAGCACGACGGCCACGGTCTGTGCGACGCCGAGGAGCAGCCGCCGGGCGACGAAGGAGCGCAGTCCCCTCACGCCAGCCACACCTTGTCGAACCGGGCCCAGTCGAGCGTGTTGGCGGGCGCCTTCCGGTCAACTCCTCGCACTTCACGGGCCGTTCCCAGGATCCAGTCGGCGAAGCCCCAGATCAGGAAGCCGCCTTCGGTGTAAAGGCGGCGCTGCATGCGTGCGTAGACGGCCGCCCGGTCCTTGGTGTCGCGGGTGGACTGCGCTTGTTGGTAGAGGGCGTCGAAGTCCTTGTGGTGCCACTCGGTGGCGTTGGTGGTGGAGTCGGTCAGCAGCCGTTGGGAGAGGTGGGCCTCGATGGGCATGGCTCCGGAGCGGTAGCAGCACAGGGTGCCGGAGTCGAGGATGTCGCTCCAGTACGTGTCCTTGCTGCCCGTCCTGACGTCGATGGTGACGCCCGCCTTGGCGGCCTGGTCGCGGAAGATGCTGGCGGCCTCGGTGAATCCGGCGGCGACGGCCGAGGTGTCGAGGGTGACCTTGAGCTTCTCGGCGCCGGCCTGCTTCAGCAGGGCGCGGGCGCGGCCCAGGTCCTGCTCGCGCTGGGGGAGGCCGTCGGCGTAGTACTCGTAGCCCTTGCCGAACAGGTCGTTGCCGATCTCGCCGGCACCGGACAGGGCGCCGGCGACGAGCTCCTTCCGGTCGGCGATGAGGAAGAACGCCTGGCGCACCCGCTTGTCGTCGAACGGGGCCCGGTCGGTCTTCATCGCGAAGCCCTGCATGGCGCTGTTGCGCAGCCGGACGATCTCGATCTGTCCCTTCCCCTCGTGCGCGCGGGCGGTGGTCGGGTCGAGTTCGTGCGCGTACTCGACCTGTCCGCCGAGGAGTGCGTTGACGCGGGCGGACTCCTCGTTGGCGACGACGAACTCGATCTCGTCGAGGTGCGGGGCGCCCTCCCAGTAGTCGTCGTAGCGACGGAGGACGGCCGAGCGGCCGGGGGCGAAGGAGACGAAGCGGAAGGGGCCGGAGCCGATCGGCTTCTCGTCGAAGGCGGTCGCCTTCTCGGGGACGATGTACGCGCCGAACGCGGCCAGGATGTTCGGAAATTCGGCGGTGGGGCGCTTGAGAACGAACTCCAGGCTCCGCTTGCCGGTGGCGCGGCTCGCGTCGAGGTCGATGGGTTCCAGGGACGCCTTGGCGCGGAACCCCTTCTTGGGGTCGGCGATCCGGCGGTAGCTGTACAGGACGTCCTGGGCGGTGACCGGCTTGCCGTTGTGGAAGGTGGCCTTGCGCAGGGTGACCTGCCAGCGGTCCAGGGCCTTGTTCGCCTGCCACTTCTCGGCGAGGCGGGGTTGCGCGGACAGGTCGGCACCGTAGTCGGCGAGCTTGTCGAAGAGCGCCTTGGCACGGGCGACATCGGCGAAGAGGTTGGCCAGGTGGGGGTCGAGGGTCTCGCTCGCGCCGCCTCCGGCGAAGGCGGCGCGCAGCCGGCCGCCCCGTCGGGGCCGGCCGTCGCCCTTGCCCGTGCCGTCCTCGGAGCCGGGCCCGCCGCAACCGGTGAGCGCGAGTGCGCCGAGCGAGGCGGCACCCGTGGCGGCGAGGAAGCCGCGGCGGCGCAGGCCCGGGAAGGAAGGTACGGCCGGGGAGGCGAGGTGGCGGGCGGTTTCTTCGTTCATGCGGGTGTCCTCGTGGTGTGAAGGGGGCACGGTGCGGGCTCGGTGAGCCGGGCGACGACGTGCAGCCGGTCGGCATCGGTCGCATCGCCAGGGGGCATGCCTTCTCGCCAGGGCGGCTCGGTGCGCGGGCCCGGACCGTCGTGCAGGTCGAGGACCTCGAAGGCGTGCGCCGCCAGGAGACGGCGGAGTTCCAGCGGGAAGAGCAGCCGCCATGCGGAGCGCTGTTCGACGGGCGGTGATCCGTCATCCGCGGTCCATACGCGGGTTCGGCGCAGGAGTTGGGCGGTGCGGTCCACGGTGAGCGTGGTGGTGGACCGGTAGGCGGTGCCCTGCCAGGCGAACTGGTGGACGGTGGGGGTGTCGAGCAGGTCGGTACGGCCCAGGAAATAGGCGCCGTTACGCATCTCCGCGACGAGCAGGCCGCCCGGGGTCAGCGCGCGACGGCAGGAGGCCAGAAAGCCGTCGAGCTGGGCATTGGTGTGGCAGTACAGCAAGGAACTGTCCAGGCAGACGACCGCGTCGAACGCGCTGTGGCCCAGGTCGAAGCCGTGCAGGTCGGCACGGACGTACGCGGGCCCGGGGTGGTGGGCGCGGGCATGGGCGAGCATCGCCTCGGAGAGGTCGACGCCGGTCACCATTCGGCCGACGGCGTGCAGATGGGCGGCGTCACGGCCGGTGCCGCAGCCCATGTCCAGCACCCGCGGGCCCGCGCCGTACCGCCGCAGGCAGTCCTCCGTCCAGCGTCCGGCCAGCCGGTCGGCGTCGGGAAAACGGGCCTCGTACAGCTCGGGGTTGTCGGTGAGCAGGTTGTCCATGTCCTCGGTGGCGGTGCGGGTCATTCGTCTCCTTCCTCAGGCCGCCGCCGTCAGGGCCGGCTTCGGCGTCGTCGGCAGCGCGTTGCGCCGGTGCAGCCAGGCCACGCCGCATGCGGAGGCGAGGCCGAACAGGGCGCAGCACGCCCAGGGCAGCCAGGGGGCGCCGTGTTCCCCGGTGTCCATGGACCAGCCGACGGCGGTGTTGCCGACCGCGGCGGCGATGCCGGAGACCACGTAGAAGATCCCGTAGTAGGTGCCGGTCAGCTCCGTACGGCCGAATCCGGGGATGAGCTCCAGCACGAAAGGCTGGGCGATCATGACGCCGAGGTAGAGCAGGAGCGCACCGAGCAGGACGGGCAGCGTGCGCAGCACCGCGTCGGCGGTGCCGTCCGGGGCGCCGGACCCGCCTGCCACCAGCGCCGGCGGCAGGAAGGACAGCGCCATCACAACGAGCCCGACTGAGATCCAACGCGCCCTGGATCCACGGCCTTTGAGGGCGCGTGTGATGCGCAGTTGCAGGGTGAGGTTGGTGACGGTGCCGACGAGGAAGACGAGGCCCGCCGCGCCGTCCCAGCCGGTGGTCCGCCGGGCCCCGTCGGGCAGCAGCAGGTAGAGCTGGTTCTGCAGGGTGAACATGCCGACCATGGCGAGCGCGAAGGCCAGAAAGGCGCGGTTGCCGAGGACCTCACGCCAGTCGGCGAGGACGCCGCCCTCCCTCGGCTCCACCTTGCGCGCGGGCAGGACAACGGCCTGGGCGACGGTGAGGACGGCGAAGATGCCGGCGGCGGTGAGCGCGGACGTGCGGAAGTCGACGAGCAGCAGTGCGCTGCCCAGCAGCGGACCGATCAACGCGCCGGTGGTGGCGAAGACGTTGAACAGGGCGAACGCCTCCGCCTTGCGCTCGCCCGCCTCCTGTGCGAGGTAGGCGCGCACGGCCGGGTTGAACAAGGCGCCGGCGAGTCCGCTGAGCACGGAGGCGGCGAGCAGTACGGTCAGCCCGTCGCCCAGCGCGAACAGCGCGAACCCCGCGGTGCGCAGGGCGCAGCCGGCGATGATGACGCCGCGCGCGCCGAGCCGGTCGGAGGCGGAGCCGCCGATGAGGAACAGGCCCTGCTGGCTGAGGTTGCGGACGCCGAGGACGATCCCCACGACAGCCGCCGACATGCCCAGGTTCTGGCTGAGGTGGGTGGCGAGGTAGGGGATGAGGAGGTAGAAGCCGGTGTTGACACCGAGCTGGTTGACCAGCAGGAGGCGGACGGCCAGGGGGAATCGGCGCATCTCGTGCCAGATCTTCACGCCCCCTCCTCCCCCGGGCTGCGCCGGACTCCCAGACCGGGCAGATCGCTTGCCCGTACGAAGCCGTCCGTGCCGCCGATCCCGGTCCACGGGTCGCGTGCGAGCAGCAGGTGTCCGTCGAGGTCGGCCCAGCGGGCGCGGTCGGCCAGGTGGATGGCCGGGGCGAGGCCGAGGCTGCTGGCGGTGAGGCAGCCGAGCATCAGCGCGGTGCCGCTGCCGTCGATCGCCTCGGCGATGCGCAGGGCCGCGTGAACACCGCCGCACTTGGCGAGCTTGACGTTGACACCGTGCACGCGTCCGGCCAGGCGGCGGGCGTCCTCCAGGCTCACCGCGTCCTCGTCGGCGATGACCGGCAGTGGTGAGCGTGCGGCGAGCGCGCCGAGCGCCTCCGGATCGCCGGGAGCGAGGGGCTGTTCGACAGCCTCGACTCCGAGTTCCGCGAACCAGGGCAGCAGGGCGTCGGCCTGGGCCGTGGTCCAGGCGCCGTTGGGGTCGAGGAGCAGCCGGGCCCGGGGCGCGGCGTCACGTATGACGCGCACCCGCTCCACGTCCTCCTCGGGGTCGGGCGCCCCCGCCTTGACCTTGATGACCTCGAAGCCGCTCGCCGTGAGGCATCGTGCCTCGGCCGCGGCGCGCACCGGCGAGGTGATGCCGATGGTGCGGGCCGTTGCGGCCACCGGGGCGGTGGCGGCGCCGAGGAGCCGGTGGACCGGGCTGCCGGCGTGTTTGCCGGCGAGATCGAGGAGCGCGGACTCGACGGCGGCGGTGACGGCCGGCGGGGTGTCTTCCCCCGCCAGTTCGCCCGCCCGCAGGGTGGCCAGGGCGCTCTCGGGGTCGCGGAAGCGCAGGAGGTCGGTGGCGACGGCAGCGAGGAGCCGTTCGAGGGTGCCGGCGTCGAGGCCGTAGTAGACGCTGGTGACGGCCTCGCCGTGGCCGCGCAGCCCGTCGTGTTCGACGGTCAGCCACACGGCGTCGCGGGCGGCCATGGTGGAGCGGGAGATGCGCAACGGCTCGGCGAGGTCGAGGCGTACGGTGCGCTGGGTGGCCTTCACAGTCTCTCTTCCGAAGGATGCGGGGATTCGGGTGCCCGGAGCGGGTCGGTGATGCGGGTACAGCGGACCCACCCGGCGGCCTCGGCCGCTCGGGGGTGCGGTATCTCGACGGGTCGGGCGGCCGCGGCGGACGGGGCGAGGCCGTGCGCGGCGGTGAAGTCGTCGTCGTAGACGGTGCCGAGGTAGCGGTGCGGGCCGTCGGGGAAGACGGTGGCGACCTCCGCCCCGGGGTGGACGCGGGCTGCCCACGCGGCGACGCGGGCGACCGCGCCGGTGCTCCAGCCGCCGCTGACGAAGCTCCCTCGGGCAAGCCGCCGGCAGCTGTCCACGGCCTCGGTCGGGCCGACCCAGTGGACCTCGTCGAAGGCGCCGTAGGCGACGTTGCGCGGGTGGATGCTGCTGCCCAGTCCGCGCATCAGCCGGGGCCGGGCGGGCTGGCCGAAGATCGTGGAGCCGGTCGCGTCGACACCGATGAGGCGCAGGGCGGGCCAGTGCCGCCGCAGGGGACCGATGATGCCCGCGCTGTGGCCGCCGGTGCCGACGCTGCACACCAGAACGTCGAGGTGGTCGAGCCGGGCCGTGAGTTCGGCGGCCAGTGAGGCGTAACCGGCGGTGTTGTCGGGGTTGTTGTACTGGTCGGGCCAGTAGGCGTCGGGCAGCACGGCGAGCAGCTCGCGCAGTCGGGCGAGGCGAGCGGCCTGCCAGCCGCCCTCAGGGGCCGGGCGGTCGACAAGTTCCAGGCGGACTCCGTGGGCACACAGCAACTGCCTCATGGACGGCTCCAGTTCCCGGTCACCGACGAGCACGACCGGGTGCCCGAGCGCCTGCCCGGCGAAGGCCAGGCCGATGCCGAGGGTGCCTGAGGTGGACTCCACCACCGGTGCCCCGGGCCGCAGTTCGCCACGTGCTCGGGCGCCCCTCAGCATCGACACGGCAGCCCTGGCCTTCATCCCGCCGGCTGCGAGCCCTTCGAGCTTGGCCCAGAATCCGGGGTGGGGGCCCGGCAGATCAGCGGTGATGCGCACCAACGGCGTACGGCCGAGCAGGGCGAGCAGCTCCGGGCGAGCGACGGGGCGGACGGCGGTCGCGGTCATATGTGGCCTCCCTGACAGGAGTTGTCGTACGGCCCCCTGTAGCGGTGGACGACTCCGGCCCCGCCGTCGAGCCAGAAGAAGGGGTACGGCTCGGCGCACACCGCGCTCACGCCATGGCCGAGGAAGCGGGGCAGCACGGCGCTGCCGGTCTGCGCGAACATCACCAGCTGCTTGTCGTGCTGCTGCGCGTGCCGTCGAAGCGGTTCGAAGGTGCCGTTGCCCAGCGTCATTCCGGAGACGAGCAGCGCATCGCAGCGGTCGGCCGCCGCGAGCGCATCGGTGACGACCGGCTCGCCCCACTCGGTGACGCCGCCCTTGAGGTCGCACGGGACATACTGCAGGCCGCATGCACGCAGCGCCTCCAGAAGGGAGTTGACGACTCCGATCACCAGCACGGTGGCCCCGGGCGGCAGGTCGATCAGCTCGGCAACCGCCTTCGCCCGCACCCGGGACTTCTCCAGTGACGACCCGGTGGGCAGCGGGACGGGACGCGCCCCGCTCTCCGGGCTGTGCGGGGTGACGTGCATCAGGTAGGCGTCCAGGGCGGCCACCCGCATCGGCAGCAGCGGATGCTCCAGAAGCCGGGCCACGTCCGCGCCCACGCAGTCGTCGAGCGCGCTGTCGGGCAGTGAGCCGGGCTCGACCGCACAGGAGCCGACCGCCTCGGCCAGGCGCAGGCTGAGCACTTCGTTGCGATAACCGGTGCCGCGCCCGTCGTGCCGTACGGCCTGCCGGGTGGTGAAGGCCACGGCGATCCGCTGCGTGGCCGGGTCGGGGCCCAGCCCGCCCGCACGGACGCGGTCCACGAGGTCGGCGTACGTCCGGCACCTCTCGTACGCCACCGCGCCGGCCGCCCCGGTGACGGCGGTCATCGGATCACCAGCCCCGCGCGCAGCCCGGCCAGCAGGGCCTCGACGCGGTCGCGGGCCCCTGGCCCGTCGGCGTCACCGGCCATGACGTGCCCGAGGTACTCGTTGTTGCTGCCAGCCGCCTTCACCACCTTGCCGGGGTCGGTGAGCTGCACCTCCAGCACGCCGGGCGCGTCCCGCAGTTCGCCGCCGTCCAGCGCTTCGAGCGTGCCGGCGGCCTGTGGCACCAGAAATCCGATGGCTGCGCTGCGCAGTCCGGTGTCCGTACGCCTCAGCTCGGGTTGGCCGCCCAGCGCGACCTCCACGAAGGCCGCCGCGAGGTCGATGCCGGTGACGTGGCGGATCAGTTCGGTGATGCGGTTACCCGCGGGGCGCGGGTTGACCTCGACCACGCGCGGCCCGTCGGCGGTCAGTTTGATCTCGGTGTGCGCCACGACGCCGTCGACGAGCCCGAGTGCCTTCAGGGCGTGCAGCGCGGTCTGTTCGGCGGCCTCGGCGTCGGCATGCGTCAGGGCCGCGGGGAACATATGGCCGGTCTCGATGAACGCGGGCGCCCCGCCGATGCTCTTGTCGGTCACGCCGACCACGTGGACCGTTCCCGCACACGAGACGGTCTCGACACTCACCTCAGAACCGTCCAGCAGCTCTTCGAGCAGGACCACAGGCGCGCGCCGCTGTCCGCGCGCATTGACCGGAACGTCCGCCAACGTCCGGTATACATCGGCAAGTTGTACCTCGTCATCCACACGCCGTACGTACATGCCGGCGCACAGGTCAACGGGCTTGGCCACCAGCGGGTAACCGATCTCCCGGGCGGCGCCCGCGAGATCGGCCCACTCCTCGTGTACGGCGAAGCGCGGGCCGGGCACTCCGGCATCGGCGAGGACGCGGCGGGTGGCGTCCTTACGGCAAGCGATCTCGACCGCTTCGGACCCGGGGCCCGGCAGGCCGAGCCGCCCGGCGATCCGTGCCACGGTCGGCAGGTAGTAGTCGCAGGACGTGATCACTCCGTCGAACGCCAACACCGCATGCAGCCGCTCGACTTCGGGCAGCAGGGCGTCGGTGTCATTGGTCTCGGCGGTGATGGTGTTGCGGGCACCGAGCAGCGGGTGCGCCGTCCCCTCGGGCGCGGAGCGCAGGTAGTGGTGCAGGTCGCGGGTGAGGAAGGTGAAGGTGTGCCCGCCCTCCCGTATCGCCCGCGGCAGCAGTCGGCTCATCGCTCCGACCCAGCTCTCGACCACCAGCAGATGAGCCACAACTCCCCTTCCGGGCTTGGACTTCGAGTACGGGGCAGCCGAACGCCCCTTCGGAGGAAGGGGGTCGGGTTTGCCCGACGCACACTTTAACGATAATCATTTTCATTGTCATCTCGTGGGCGGGTCTTTGCCGCCCCCTTGTTCGCCGAGCCCTTCTGGAAGGCCCCGTGACCCCTCCCCTACGCCGCACCGCCGTGCTGTGCGCGGTGCTGACCGCCGCCACCCTCGCCCCCGCCGGCCCGATCCAGGCCGCCACCCCGACGCCCCCTCTACGCTTCGGCGCATGCCCTGACTCCCTCCCGAACCCGCCGGCCCCGACACACGTCGAGTGCGGACGGCTCCGGGTCCCGCTCGACTGGAACCGTCCACGGGGGCCGCACATCGAGATGGCCGTGTCACGCATACGCGCATCCGGCTCCCACGGCGAGCGGCGCGGCATCCTGCTGGTGAACCCGGGAGGACCGGGCGGCTCCGGACTCTCCTACGCGGTCACGAAGCGGGCCAAGCTCCCGGAGAGCGTGCGGCGGACGTATGACGTCATCGGCTTCGACCCCCGTGGCGTCGGACAGAGCGCCCCCGTGAACTGCGGCCGGATGGGCGGCCTCTTCACCAGCCCGGGCGCGAACCCCGTACCCGTAGACAGGCCGGCAGAGAAGAACTACCTCACCTCGCTACGGAACTTGGCCGACGACTGCGCCGCGGGCGCCGGCGAATCGCTGCCCCATCTGTCCACGGAACAGACGGCGCGGGACATGGACGCGATCCGCGCCGCACTCGGCGAACGCCGGACGAGCTTCCTCGGCGTCTCCTACGGCAGCTACCTCGGCGCCGCGTACGCCGCGCGCTTCCCGCACCGCGTGGGCCGCATGGTGCTCGACAGCGTCGTGGGCCCGTGGGACTGGTACGACTTCGACGTCATCCAGAGCCGCGCACTGCTGCGGCAGCGCGACACCTTCTTCACTTGGGCCGCCGCCCACGCGGACCGCTTCGGCCTCGGCGGGAGCGCGGCCGCCACGCGCCGGGCTTACCTGCGCGTGCGCCACGGACTCACCAGACACCCCGCGGAAGGCTTCGGGCCCGCCGAGTTCGACCGTGCCGTCTACCGCGCACTGGGCCGCACCGAACGCTGGGTCGGCCTCGCCGAGGGCCTGCACGACTACCTGAATGACGGACACCCCGACGGGCTCCGCCCCACCACCGCCTTCGACAGCCCGGATTCACGCAACTACGAGGCGGCGAACCGCGTCGTCAAGTGCGCCGACTCCCCCGCCCCCACACCCCACCGGATCCTGGCGGACATCCACCGCACCCGCCAGCTCGACCCGCAGCCGGTCCTGACCGGCATGGAGGCGCCCACCTGCGCCTACTGGCGCCACAAGCCTGCCCGCCGCACCCCACTCGGCAGCCCCGACGCTCCACCCGTACTGCTGGTGGCCTCCGTACACGACCCCGTCACCCCCATCGAGGGCGCACGCCGACTGCGCCGACTACTGCCCGGCTCGCGCCTGGTCACGCTCGACAAGGACTATTCGCACGGCGTGTTCGCCAGCCGGGGCAACGCATGCGTGGACAACACCGCGGCGGCCTATCTCGTCCACGGCACGACACCGAAGGCGGACGTGAACTGCACCGGCCCCGGGCTGCCGGACGTGCCGTGAACGCGGGAGCGAAACAGCTTCCTGAAAATCGTTTTCATAAATTTACCAGGGTGGCATGCGCCGCGACGACAGTGCCGCCCCGCACGCGACGCCGGCCACACAGACGCATGCGCAGCGCAGAAACGCATGCCGGACAGGAGAAACCGTGAGCGAGACCGCACATTGCGGATACACCGTGCGCCCCGCGACACCTGCCGATGTGGACCCCGCACGCCGCATCATGCTGGACACGCTGTACCACGAGTTCGGATACGGCTACGTGCCCCGCTGGCACCACGACGTGCTGGACATCGAGGGCACCTACCTCGACGACCCCCGCCATCTGCTCCTCGTCGCCGTCCACGACGGCGAAGTGGTCGCCACGACCGGGGTACGGTCCGCGGGCCCGGCTCATCCCCCTCACCCGCGCTGGCTCGCCGAACGCTACCCCTGCGGAACCACTGCCCAATTGGTTCGCGTCTACGTACACCCCGAACACCGGCGCCGGGGCCTCGCCCGCACCCTGGTCCATACGGCCTGCGACATCATCGCGAACATGCCCGGCTACAAAAGCATCTACCTCCACACCAACGTCAACGTCGAGGGCGTGGAGACCTTCTGGCGGAGCATGGCCGAGGAGGTGTTCGACGCCCGGACCACCGGCGAACACGGCCCGGGCGTCGCCACCGTGCACTTCGAGATCCCGATGAGGCGCCGACCGGCCGGCGAAGCGGCGCAGTACTCGACCGCCAGCCACATCCCGTAACCTCTCCGGCTCCTCGCTCTCCCGCCACGAGAGCGAGGAGCACGCATCACCGATCCACAAGGCCGGCGCGGATTCGTGGAACACCGTGCAGGCCGGGGCCGTAGGCCGCACGCGGTTTCGTCCAGGAGCTGGGTGACATGTTGTCGCCATAGGCTGTGGACGATGCCGGTGCGGCGGCCGGTGACGAGTCTGAGGGCGTGCAACAGACTGAGGCGGGCGGCCCTGCCCCGTGCGCCCCGTTCGACGGGTTCCACAGGGCCTGGTCACCCAGGTCGTAGTCGGCTCGCCGGAGGCTGCGGCTCCGGAAGCGACCGCGTCGCGGTCGACCAGGTGATCGCGAGGGATCTGCGGGTGAGCGAGCGCCGCGTAGCCGGGGGTGTCGCCGGCCGCGTCGCGATGCACCAAACAGCGCAGTGATGTGGCGCCGCCACGCGAGTGCGGTGCATCGGCCAACCGGCTGTCCCAGAGCCGCTCGGCCCGGTCGGGCCAGGCGATCGAGGCGGCCCGGACCTGGTCGTAGACCTTCTCGATCAAAGGCCGGGCCGTGTCGCGGTCCAGGAGCTGGGTGGTTCCGTCGCCGAAATCGGTTCCGGGACGGAAGTGCAGGGATCGTTTGTCGCACCGGAACTGGTTCTGGCGGGTGGCGGGGTCGTAGCCGAAGCGGCCGTAGATCGCGGCCTCGGAGGGACGGAGCACAGCGATCGGCTCTCCGGCGGAATCGTGCAGCTCAACGTTGGCGGGAGGCTCCGTTCGCGTCCGGTGCCGGCGAGCCGGCAGGAATCGGTGCCGGTCCCGATGAGGGTGCCGTTGAACACCCGCATGGACCGGGCCGCCTGTCGACCCGGTCCATGGGACCCTTTGCCGCCAGTCCCCCTGACAGCGATCAGGATCAGTACTGGATGGTGTGATTGAAGAGGATGTTCCGGGCCTTCGAGCCGCTGTCCAGGCCGTAGACGGGCCGGTCGTTGACGAAGTACTCGCGGAAGCTGGACTGCCCGGTCCGCGACATCATCGCGTTGCTCTTGGTCCAGCCGCCGTCGACCTGGGACCACAGGTCGACCAGTGCGGTGGCCACGCGGGCCTCGCAGGCGTCGCCCGGATCGATGCCGTTCGTGGAACGGTTATTGGCGAGGTTCATGGAGCTGCCGTTGCCCCAGTAGTACGTGGTGTCGTTGAAGGTGTGGAACGCCACGGCGTTGGCGAAGCCCTCGGTCCAGCCGCAGCTGGTGGAGGAGGTGCGGTTGACGTAATGGGGCGAGCAGTTGCTCACCTGCGGCCACCAGCCTCTGTAGAGCTTGCCCATGAGGGCGTGGCCCGCTTCGTGGACGGTGGTGTGCTCGGCGTCGGGGTCGTTGTCGGCCAGGTGGATCTTGTCGTCGTTGGTGGTCCAGTAGGTGCCGTCGGTGGAGCCGGGATACCACTGGACGGTGATCGGCGTGCAGTGGCCATCCTGCTGGCTGCTTGCCCAGCAGTTGGTCGTGGAACCACGGTTCCACCACAGCTTGTTGAGCGTGTCGAGGGCGTGCCAGGCACGGCTCTGTCCGTCGTTGGCGTACACGTTGCCCAGGCTGGTGCTGCGCGAGATGTTGTTCAGCGCATACGTGGCGGTGGAGTAGAAGCGGCCGTTGCCGTCGACCACCGACCACATGCGGCCGGCCTGGGTCTGGAACTCCACCCATGCCTGGGAGGTGACGGAGGCCCTCGGGGCGTAGCAGAGGTTGAACTTGCCGTCACCGTTGCCGGTCATTCCCGTGGCGAGCTTCTGCGTAGCGCTGCCGGCGGTCGGCTTGCCCCACAGGGTGATGTTGGCGTTGCTGACCGGCTCGTCCCGGTTGGCCTTGCCGTTCCAACTGCCGCCCTCGGCGGACTGGAAGCGGTTGCGGAAGGTGCCGCTGACGCAGACCTGGGCGTTGGACGTGGCTGCGGCGGCGCGCGGGGCGGCAGTGGCCGAGGCAGCCGAGGCGCGGGCAGAGACAGGGGCGGGGGCAGCGGCCTTGGGGGTCACCGGGCGCGCCTTGCGGGCGCCGGCCCCGGGGCGGTGGACCGGGGCCGCGCCGGCCTTGGTGACCGAGACGCCCTTGCCGGAGGAGCCCTTCGACGTCCCGACGGTGAGTTCCAACGAGTCGTGCCCGGCACGACGCGGGTCGGGGCGGTCGATGTCGGTGACGTCCGCCTGGATCTGGGCGGGTCCGGCGGCGACGGCCTTGACCTGGAGTTTGATGGTGCGGGTGCCCGGGGTGAGGGCGAACGTCCGGCTGATGCGCTGGCCGAAGGTGTCCGTGGTGGGTGCAGCGAGGCCGGATCTCTCGCCGGTCATCTGGATCGCGGGCGGTAGTTGGACGGACAGTCCGGCGTGCCTGACGTCGGACTGCGCCGTGACGTTCACGGTGAGGGTGGCCTGCTCGCCGACAGCAGGCAGGTGGTCGAGGGAAGTGGTGACGCCGAGACAACTGAGCGGCGCCTCGGAGCCTTTCGCCGTGGCACGGATCGTGCAGGTGTGGCCGGCCGGGGTGGTCGTACCCGCGAACGCGGACGGCACGACGACGACTGCCAGACAGGCTCCTAAGCCTGCCAGCGCGGCCAGAGCGGCGGGTCTGGTGACCCGTATTCGGGACATGGGCATGCCTTTCTGCGGCGTGCACGACCCCGGTCTGGCACGACCGGGTCCGGTGCACGCAGGCAGAGCTGTGAGGGGGGTAGGGACTGCACCCCGGCCACTGCGGCGTCCAACCAGCACATCAATCGTTGGCCACAGCACCACCCTGGGTGACAGTGGCCGACACCATATATCGATGGACCGCGCATGTCATCTCTTAAGACAGAAGAAGAGAGCGAAACGGGCGTTAACGAAGCGCAGTTGACGTTCCGTTCACTGGCCCGAAGTCCAACAACTACGGCCCGAGGCAGCGACCCCAACAGCGAGTCGATCTGCCGCCGCGGTCGGCTTTCCGCACGAAGGACACGACGGGACGGCTCGGCGCAGCCGCCCGCGGTGGACCCGCTCAACAGCGGTTGCGGAGCATTCTGTTCGGTACCACCTGTCCACCAGACCCATGAGGAGAAGACCGTCGAGCAGGACCGGCGCATCTCCCACCCGCCGGCCACCGTCCAGCACGGGTGGAAGACCCTGAGGGGAGAGGCCCCGACCAGGTGCCCTCCACCTCGCCCACCGCACCAGAACAGGCCGCGCACGAACCGGCTCAGCCGTCGCAGAGCGCTTCGTGGCCGAAACATCGGAGCAGGGCGGGCTTGTCCCAAGGCTGTGAAGTTGAGAGCGACCGGCAAATGGTGGGGCGGGGCCGCTGAGACGGGCCCGAATGCAAGGCGAGGCACGAGCCTGAGTGATCATGGAGTTCTCGACGCTCAGTGATCACCCGGAGGGCTCGTGCCTGCGGTCCCATCATCTCTTCTGGAACCCCTGTGGGATCAGTTCGCCGCTCTGCTCCTTTCGGGGTGGTGTCGGGGACGGTGTTGTGATCGTGAGTCCGGTTTCCGCGAGACGCCGTCGAGCAGGTGGGGTCCGCGTTGGATGCAGGCGAGGCCGTGTCGGAGGGTCCGCGTGAGGTGGTCGGGATTCTCGAATGCGACGTTGGCCATGTAGCGCCTGCGCAGGAGCGACCAAATGCCCTCGACCGGCTTGAGGTCCGTGCGTAGCTGGGGAGTTGAACGATGGTGAGCCAGTCGTGGCCCTCGGCATACTTGCGCAGGTCGGCGGACCGGTGGGTGTTCAGATTGTCCCAGACCACCACGATCGGGCCACCGAGTTGGATCTGAGCGCGCACGAGCAGGTCTCGGTAGTCGGTCCAGGCGAAGCTCTTGCGAGCGCCTTTGAGCGGCATGTGGAACCGGGGCCGGTAGATGAGCCGGGATGGCTCGCCGGGCTTGTAACAGGCCGCGGCGGCAACGGAGATACGACGCCTGGAGCGGCCGCGGACGCGCACGACGGGGGTGTGTCCGCGGCGGCTCCAGGTATGGGCGGTAGGCGGCGTCATCGCGAACCCGGCCTCGTCCTCAAAGACGATCCAAGCCCCGAGCGCCGCCGCGGTGCTTCCACCTGCGGGCACACGTCCTTCTTCCACAACCCGACGGCGTCCTCGTCCCGTTCCACAGCCCGCCGGGCCGGGCTCTGCCAAGACCAGCCGTGCCGATGCAGCACGCGCCACACCCCGGCAACCGAGCAGACGAGGCGGAAACGGCGCTCAATCACCGCGCGTACCCGCTCCAGCGTCCAACGCTGGTCCTCCCAACCATGAGCCGTCGGCCCCCGGCCGAGCTCCACCTCCAACAGCGTGAACTGCTCATCCGACACCTTCGACGCCTTCGGCGGACCGACCGAGCGCAATGCCTCGACGCCGCCTTCCCGCCAGGCCCGACGCCAGCGCTCCACCGAGCGCTCGCTCACCCGCAGATCCCTCGCGATCACCAACGCCCGCTCACCCCGGGCAAACCGCACGCCAGTCCCCGACCGAACCTGCTCACGCTGCACCTGCCGCTCCGCGGTCAGGCCCCCTCCCTGCGCATACCGCACACCATCGGCACAGCGCAGGGATCAAGAACCGTCACTACCCGACACCACCCCGAAAAGGTCAGTTAGAAGGCTGGCGCCTCATGGAAGCCGACGGCAGCCGGACCATCGACGACCTGTTGCCGGACTCGCGGATCTACTGCGACCCACTGCGGGTCGCTGCCGACGTGATCACCCCATGTCCGTCCCAGCCGTCCCGGACCGCGCGTACGGTGGCGATACGACCTGCCCGGAGGTGCCGATGAGTGCGCAGCCCGAAGAGGCCCCCGCCCCGCCAGCCCCGGCCGCCGCCGCCCGACTCCTCACCCAGCTGTGCGAGGACCGCCGTGCCGGCACCACCAGGCCGGCACTGGCGGGCGCCGCTACGGACAGCGCTTGAACCGCGGACAACCCGCCGCCCGCGGCGGCCGAGCCGCCGCGCTCTGCAGGGCACCGTGTTGTGCTGGGCGAATGGCCGCGCCGGTGCGGCCGCCGCCAGGGCCGGGCCGGAGCTCAGCGGAAACTGTGCCGAGGTCCAGCAGCCGACCGGCCTTCCACGTCGGATACGACCTTCGGCACGGGACTCACACGGCTCTTGCCGGGGAAGACGTGACGCCACGGGCTGGCGAGTGGCCTCCTCGTGGCCCCGGTGTGGGGTATGGCGCCGGCCGAGACGAGCCGGGTGACGTCGACGGTGCCGGCCCCGGTCTGCGGTTCGGGGATGAGGGCCCACAACGTCGCGAGGGCGGCAAAGGTGGCCAGCAGGGCGGCGGCTCCCGTGCGGCCCTTCGCCCAGGGGGCCCGGAACCGGATCGGGTCCTCCACCAGGACCTTGGAGAGCCACGCGGCAGCGAGGGACCCCTGTCCACCCTGCTCATCGCCACAACCACCGGCTGTGCGATCGGCCCCACCAACCCCGTGCCCGCCGGCCCTCCGGCCTCCGGCATCCAGCAACCCGGAACCGAAGCCCGCTTCGCACGCCTCTACTTCGCCGGTCCCACCGGCCTCCGTGCCGTCTCACGCCCCACGGACCGACCACTCAGCCCCCAGCAAGCCCTCGGCCTCCTCCTGGAAGGCCCCACCCCGGCCGAACGCCAACGCGGCCTGATCAGCCAAGTACCACCGATGGCCGGCCAACTCACCGCCACCGCGGCCGACGGAGCCGTCGACGTCTTCGTCCCCCAAAAGGTCAGCACCGGCGACCTCGATGTCACAGCAGTCAGCCAGATCGCCTGCACCGCCGCCCATGCCAACGTCCCCGGCAACAAACCCCCCACACAGATCGACATCCGCATCCACGAGAACACCATCCGCTCCCAGACTCCCTGGACCGTCCACTGCGGCCCCAACGGCAACGTGACACCAGTAACCGACTGACACACCACACGGAAATCGCGACCGCTCACAGCGTGAGCGGAAGAGGCCGGCACGCTTCGATGCGGAGTTCGTCAAGGCGCGTAAGGGAACTGGCACCGCGCCGCGCGCCCCCAGGCAGCAGACCGCCACAGCCGCGAAGCGACGGCACCCCAAGGCGCAGGGTAAAGCCCTCGCTGACGTTGCACTGAACCGCGTCGCTGCCGAGGGCCCGGCGAACACCGCGGGCGTCGATGACGGTAGTGGTGGCCGTGCCGCCCTCGGGCGGGATGACGGTGGTGCGGTCGCCGCCGTAGGTGGTGCGTTGATCACTTGAGGGCGCCAACGTTTGTGAGAGTCGGCTTCGAGGTGGTGCTCGGGTTCAGAGTTGCCGGAGGTGGTCGTGCAGTCTGCGGGCGGCTTGTGCCATGAGAATGTCGGCGCCTGGCTGGGTGCTGGCCGGAACAAGCGATTCCGTGAGCACGGCGATGGCGAAGGCATGCCCGTCGGAGTGCTCGACGACTCCAATCTCATGGCGGAGGTTGAGGAGGGTGCCGGTCTTGGAAGACCAGCCGCTGGCGTCTGAGCTGAAGTCCGGGGCAAGCCGGTGGCGGAGCAGGTTGTGGGCCATGAGGTCCCGCACCCGTGCTGCGGCCTCGGGATGGATTGCCGATGGCGTCCACAGCGCTTGGAGCAGGGCGGTCCAGGCGCGTGCGCTGCCGGTGTTGGCGCGGGTGGTGTCGAGCTGTGGCACGTGGTGGCCGCGGCCGCTGGTGCTCGCTTCAATGGCGAGGGTGTGGGCGAGGTGCGCCTGATCGGGAGTGAAGCGTTCTGCCGGGGTCTGGGTGAGTTCGCGCATGCCGTGCCGGATGGTGATGCCGTCCAGGCCCAGTTCATGCAGGATCTGAGCCACCTGGGCAGGTGGGGTGAGGCCGAAGAGTGCGTCGGCGGCGGTCCCGTCGCTCACGCTGGTGCTGAGGTAGAGCAGGTCGTCGATGGCGATCCGGGCAGGGTGGCGGAACCGGGTCAGTCCGGTGGGGCCCGGCGTGGTGATGCTTCCGGGCTGGACGTCGATCGCCGTTGCTCCGTCGAGCTCTCCGCGCCTGATGCGCTCCGCCGTTGCCAGGGCGAGCGGAATCTTGACCAAGGAGGCGGAGGGCAGCTGGACGTCGGGCTCGATGCCCAGCTCGGCTCCGCTGCAAAGGTCGCGGACCAGCAGGCAGCCGTGCAAGCCGCCTTCGAGAAGCTGTTGGCGGATGTCGTGCAGCAGCGCTTCGGTGCTCATACTGCCGCCACTGCGTGAGGGGTGGTGGTCCGGGTAGCCGGGCCGAGGCAGCGGCTGATCGCGCTGCCCAGGCGTGCTTGGACATGTTGCGAATTGACGTCCATGGCGGCTGCGAGGCTGTATCCACGGCTGAGTGTGATCTCACCGATGGGCCTCCAGTCGAGGCCGAGCTCGTCGGCCTGCGCGGCAGAGCAAAGCAGTAGATCGGACGTGCGGAGCACTTCGGCGATGGCGTTGGTCAGGTCGGCGGCGATGGCGAGCTGCACCGGCCGTAGCCCCAGTGCGTCGCGCAGGCGTGTGAGCGGATCGCGGATGTGCGGCACGTCGTCCTCGGGCTGGATCCAGACCTTGCGGACCGGATCCGGGCAGGCCCGCCCGGCCCGGAGCGTCGCCAGATAGACGCGCCTGGCCCCGGCTGCCGCGGTGCCCGCGAGGCCGAGCGGAACGGACCACGTGGCTTCGTCCGCGGGCACCGTGATCAGGGCCGCGCGTACCTGCTGCGAGCGAAGAAGCTCCATGCGCTGCGCCGGCGTGCCGGTATGAAGATCAAGGATCACCTCCTGCTCCTGAGCGTCGGCGATCAGGCGGGCGAGAGAGCCCGTGGAGCAGTTGTGCGGGACGGCGAGCCGCCATGGCTTGCGCTTGGCTGTCTCTGCCTCGTGCAGCAGCGCGTCGGCTGCCTGCACGAGCCGCCTCGCCGCCGGGAGCATGTCCCGGCCGAAGGAGCTGAGGGTGGCCCGGCGCGATGTCCGCTCAAACAGGCGCTCGCCGAAAAGCTCCTCCAAGGCGGCGATGCGCCGGCTCGCCACCGGCTGTGACATGCGTGCTGCGGCCGCTCCCGTGGTGAAGCTGCCACGCTCCATCACGCTGACAAACGCCCGACATGCTCCCACCAGGTCCATACCGACCATGCTATGTGGAAACAGCATGAGACTGGCTGTATGCGTATTGGACCGTATGGAACGCGGAGGAAGAACATGAGCCGGTACCCGAGCGGTGCCTCTTCTCGGCACCCTTTGACGGCTTATCTGGAGGTCCGACCATGCAGTCCACTCGTGCCAGGCGTGCCGTTCTCGGAGGGCTCGCTGTACTCGTCGCCCTTCCGCTTGCCGCATGCGGCCATGACAGCACCCAGGCGTCACCGGCCCCAGCTGCCGCAACAACGCAGGCGGATCCCGCTGCGAAGCAGTCCGTCGGCGATTTCAGGGAGCTGGAGCGCAAGTACGGTGCGCGGCTTGGGGTCTATGCGGTCAACACGGGCGATGGGCGGGAGGTGGCCTTCAACGCTGACGAGCGATTCGCGTACGCCTCTACTTTCAAGGCGTTCGCCGCCGCTGCCGTGCTGCGCAAGTACTCGTTGAGCGGCATGGACAAGGTGATCAAGTACTCCCGGAGCGATCTGATCGACCACTCTCCGATCACCGAGAAGCATGTCGATACCGGCATGACCCTGCGTGATCTGTGTGACGCGGCCGTCCGCTACAGCGACAACACCGCGGCCAACCTCCTGTTCGACGCACTGGGCGGGCCACAGGGTCTGGCCGCCGCTCTCGCAAAGACAGGCGACACCACTACCAAGGTGGAGCGCCGCGAGCCGGAACTGAACCAGTGGTCCCCCGGTGCCACACAAGACACCACCACGCCCCGCGCGTGGGCAGCAGACCTGCGGGCATTCGTTCTCGGGGATGCCCTGGGCAAGGACGAACGCGAACAGCTCACGCAGTGGCTGCGCACCAACACCACCGGAGACGAACTCATCAGGGCCGGAGTACCCAAGGGATGGGATGTCGGGGACAAGACCGGCGGAGGCGGTGTCTACGCTGTCCGAAACGACATCGCCGTCGTGTGGCCCCCGGGCGCCGCACCCATCGTCATGGCGATCATGTCCAACCGCGGCACCAAAGACGCCGACTACGACAACAAGCTGATTGCCGAAGCGGCATCCTTGGTCACCAAGACACTGTCCTAGCAGAACAACTGAACGGCACACGGACAGTACACGGCAAACCCCCCAACGACTCCGGCGTTCTCGCCCGACACCAGGGGTACGCATCTTCAGGAAGCTGCCCCGGCTGCTCGACCCGCCGCCGCTAGGGCGTTTTCCGCCTCAGGCGGGGTTCGTGGGCCGGGTGCCTTGGCTGCCGCTACGCGGGAAAGGGCGAGGTGAGAGTTCATGTCCAGCTCGAACCGGCCGTAGGGGTTCACATGAGTCCAGAACAACGGGGACAGGGCCCGCCGGTCGGCATCGCTGAGCCTGTCGCGCCACTTCTCCTCACTCAGTGGGCGGTTCATGAGCCTTTGAGTCGTTCTGTGATCGCCTGATGGTGTGGGGTGGGGGCGAAATCCGCGGGTTCGCGGTGCGGGGTCTGCTGGGGTTGGCGGTGAGTGAACGCAAGCTGCATCCCAGCGACTTATCGGACGAGCAGTGGTCGTTGATCGAGCCGGTGATCACCGCGTGGAGGGACCGGCACCGCTCGGTCAGCGGCCATCAGGGCGCCTACGACATGCGGGAGATCGTGAACACGATCCTCTACCAGGGGCGGACCGGCTGCCGATGGGCCTACCTCCCGCACGACCTGCCGCAGAAATGCGCGACGTACTACTACTTCGCCGCCTGGCGGGACGACGGAACCGACCAGGTCATCCATGAGCTCCTGCGCTGCCAGGTCCGTGAACGCTCCCGCCGGTTAGAGGACCCGATATTCGATGAGCTGCCGGATCGGTTTGAGCAGCTGCTCGCCCGGGCGGGGCTTGCGGTTGCGGTAACTGGGCCGTAGTAGGCGCAGTCCGTGGTCGGCGATGACGGCGTCCAGGTTCTTGGAGATATAGCCCTTGTCGCCGATGACGGTCTGTCCGGGGTGGGTGGCCAGCAGGTCGGGGTCGGTGGTGAGCATGTCTGCCAGGACCTCGCGTTCGTCGACTTTGGGGTTGGCCAGGGCCCATGCGACGGGCAGGCCGCCGGGTGATCCTGGCCAGCGCCGCGGCCTCGTCGCCGGCGTCGTGCAGTGTCTCGGCGAGGTCGGTGAGGACGCGGCCCTGGTTGTATGCCTCGCCCTCTTCCACGAAGAAGTCCAGCGCCCTCTCCAGGAGGGCGCGGGATTCCTCCAAACCTTCCAAGCCGCGTAGCGCACGTCCTTGGTGACGCTCAGCGAGGGCGAGGGCGCGGGGCAGGTCCCCCGCGCCGTCCTGCCCGGATGAAATCGCCCGGTACAGGTGTTCCGCCTCGACGAACCGCTCGTATGCCGCTCCGTATCGCCACCGGCTCAGCATCTGCAGTCCCTGCAGCTCCACAGACGAGGCTTCGCCCCGCAGGTGGCCCGCCCCGCGCTCAGCTGCGACGGCCAGGTGCGTCTCACGGTCGACCTCCTCCCATCGCCGCAACTCGCCAAGACAGTGACCGAGCTGGAAGTGGAGTGCGGCTGCCGTACGGGAACCCGGGTCATGCTCGTCGAGACACCGGCCCGCGATCTGCAGCGCAGGCAGCACCTCGTCCCAGTACCCGGCCTTCAGCTGAAGCGGCCACAACGTGCGGGCCAGTCTCAGCGCCACGTCCGCGATTCCGGGCTCCGGGCCCGCGGCATCCGCCAGCAGCCGCCGTATCTCGGGGCGGAAACGGTAACGCCCCTCGTGCAGGGGCTCCACCAGCTGCGCGTCCGCCGCTTCGGCCAGCATGCGATTGCCTCCTGGGCAAGCCAGCCGGACACCGGGGCGGCAGCGTCATACAGGAGGATGACGAAGGGGGTGTGGTTAATCCTCTGGGGTGGGCCGAGGACGGTCACACAGGTTGACGCCCGGGGCCTGTGGGCTGCGGACGATGGATACCGATGTTCCTCTGCCCGCTCGCCGTGGCGGTGCGGAGGCGGCCCTCCCTCGTTCCGACAGGAGTCCTTTCCCGTGAGTACCCTCAACTCCGGCGTCTCCACCGCCACCCGCGCCACCGCGGCGCTCGCCCGTGCTACGGACCTCAGCAAGGTCTACGGACAGGGCGAGACCCAGGTGGTCGCCCTGGACGCGGTCTCCGTCGACTTCCGGCAGGCCCAGTTCACCGCGATCATGGGGCCCTCCGGGTCCGGCAAGTCGACCCTGATGCACTGCATGGCCGGCCTGGACGCGATCTCCGGGGGCTCCGCCCGCATCGGCGACATCGAGCTGACCGGCCTCAAGGACAAGAAGCTCACCCAGCTGCGGCGCGACAAGATCGGCTTCATCTTCCAGGCGTTCAACCTGCTGCCGACGCTCACCGCCCTGGAGAACATCACCCTCCCCATGGACACCGCCGGCCGGAAGCCGGACCGCGCCTGGCTGGACCGCGTGGTGGAGACCGTCGGGCTCAGCGGCCGCCTCAAGCACCGCCCCAGCCAGCTCTCCGGCGGCCAGCAGCAGCGCGTCGCGGTGGCCCGGGCGCTCGCCTCCCGGCCCGAGATCATCTTCGCCGACGAGCCCACCGGCAACCTCGACTCCCGCTCCGGCGCCGAGGTGCTGGGCTTCCTGCGCAACTCCGTACGCGAACTGGGCCAGACCGTGGTGATGGTCACCCACGACCCGGTCGCCGCCGCCTACGCGGACCGCGTGGTCTTCCTCGCCGACGGCCGGATCGTCGACGACATGCCCGACCCCACCGCCGACATGGTCCTCGAACGGATGAAGGGCTTCGACGCCAAGGGCCGTACGAGCTGACCCGCGGCAGCCGCCACCCGACCTCCGGACCTCTCCTCCAGGACTGACCACCCATGTTCCGTACCGCTTTGCGCAATGTGCTCGCGCACAAGGCCCGGCTGCTGATGACCGTCCTCGCCGTCATGCTCGGCGTGGCCTTCGTCTCCGGCACCCTGGTCTTCACCTCGACCATCTCCGACGCCAGCCAGGCCAGTTCCCGCAAGGGCTTCGACAACGTCGACGTGGTCATCAAGCCATCCGACAACACCCAGAGCACACCCGGTGCGCGCTCCCCGCTCGACCACAAGCTGCTCGACAAGGCCGCCGGCGTGCCCGGCGCCGCCTCCGCCACCGGCACCGTCTCCGGCTTCACCGCCATCGCCGACAAGAGCGGCAAGCTGATCGGCGAAGGCTTCTCGACCAGCGGCAGCAACTACTTCCCCGGCGCCGACGGCAAGGACGCCCGCTATCCGATGCGGGACGGCGCCGCCCCCAAGGGCCCGCACGAGTTCGCACTGGACGCCCACACCGCCGACCGCGGCGGCTACAAGGTCGGCGACACCGTCCGGATCTCCGTCGACGGACCGGTCCGCGAGCAGAAGCTGACCGGCATCTTCACCACCGACGACGGCACCGTCGCGGCCGGCGGCAGCCTCGCGCTGTTCGACACCGCCACCGCCCAGAAGAGGTTCGCAGCGCCCGGTGAATTCAGCGAGATCGACATCAAGGCCGCCCCCGGCACCTCTCAGACAGCATTGAAGGACGCGGTCGAGAAGATCCTGCCCAAGCAAGGCGCCACCGCCACCACGGGCAAACAACTCGTCAACGAACAGGCAAAGTTCATCGCCACCTCCATGGATGGCATGAAGAACGCGCTGCTGGCCTTCGCCGGTGTCGCCCTCTTCGTCGGTACCTTCATCATCGCCAACACCTTCACCATGCTGGTCGCCCAGCGCACCAAGGAACTGGCCCTGCTCCGCGCGGTCGGCGCCAGCCGCCGCCAGATCACCCGCTCGGTGCTGATCGAGGCGCTCGTCGTCGGCACCGTGGCCGCAGTGACCGGGTTGCTGGCCGGTATCGGCATCGCCGCCGCACTGCGCGCACTGGTGGGTGCCACCGGCGCGAAGGTGCCGGACGGCCCGCTGGTGATCTCGCCGTCCACGATCCTGATATCCCTGCTGGTCGGCACCGTCGTCACGGTCCTGGCCGCCTGGCTGCCGGGCCGCCGGGCCGCGAAGATCCCGCCGATCGCCGCGATGAACAGCGTGCACGCCACCGCCACCACCAAGTCGCTGATGGTCCGCAACACCATCGGTGCGCTCTTCGCGGGCGCCGGCACGGCCGCGGTCCTGACCGCCACCGGGATGTCCTACAGCGGCTCCACCCGGGCCATCATGGGTGCCGGTGTGGGGCTGCTGCTGATCGGCGTGCTGGTCCTGACGCCGCTGCTGTCCCGCCCGCTGATCGCCCTCGCCGCCCCCGTGCTGCGGCTGTTCGGTATCTCCGGCATCCTCGCCCGGCAGAACGCGGTCCGCAACCCGCGCCGCACGGCCGCCACCGCCTCCGCGCTGATGATCGGACTGATGCTGATCACCGGCATGACGGCGGTCGCGGGCAGCGCCCAGCAAGCCATCGACAAGATGGCCACCGCCTCGCTGAAGGCCGATTACATGGTCTCCATGGCGAGCCGGACGCCGCTCTCCCCCGACGTGGCCAAGAAACTCGCGTCCACAGACGAGGTCACCGCGTCCAGCCCACTGCGCAACTCCCCGGCCCGGATCGGCACCACCACCGAGTTCCTGACCGGCGTCAACGGCAAGGACTTCGGCAAGCTCACCCAGCTCGACTTCAGCGAGGGCGCCCTCGGCACCCTCAGCGGCGACCGCGCCGTCGTCGACGACAGCACCGCCAAGGAGAAGGGCTGGCACACCGGCTCCCGCCTCCCGGTGACCTTCGAGGACGGCAAGCGGGGCACCCTCGCCATCGGCGGCGTCTACCAGCGCAACCAGATCATCCACGGCATCATCCTCGACAACGCCACTCTCGCCCCACACCAAAAGCACATCACCGACATGCAGGTGATGGTCAAGACCAAGGACGGCGCGACCGCGGCGTCCAAGGACAAGCTGGTCACGGCGCTCGGCAAGAACCCGGCGATCACCGTCGCGGACAAGAAGGACGTCTCCGGCGACATCGCCAAGACGATCACCCTGATGCTGAACATGCTCTACGGCCTGCTGGCCATGACGGTGATCGTCGCGGTGCTCGGCGTCATCAACACGCTGGCGATGTCGGTCTTCGAACGCTCGCAGGAGATCGGCATGCTGCGCGCCATCGGCCTGGACCGCCGCGGCATCAAGCAGATGGTCCGCCTGGAGTCGCTGGTGATCTCCCTCTTCGGCGGAGTACTCGGCATCGGCCTCGGCGTCTTCTTCGCCTGGGCGACCGGGGAGCTGATCAAGGCCACCGGCCAACTGTCGACCTACGAAACGGTGCTGCCCTGGGGCCGGATGGGTCTCTTCCTCGCCCTCGCCGCAATGGTCGGCGTACTGGCCGCACTGTGGCCGGCCCGGCGGGCAGCGAAGCTCAACATGCTCCAGGCCATCAAGGCCGAGTAGCCCGGCCGACGCGGAACCGTCCTGAACGCCCCGAGGGCCCCGGTGCCACGCCCTGCGTGCGACACGGGGCCCTTGGGCCGACCGGTAAGTGGATCACTTGAGGCGCCGGGTGGTGGGGCGGCCGTCCCAGCGATAGCGGCTCGTTGCTCGGCGGATCGGCATGCGGAGGGTGACAAGTGCGGCGGCGAGGTAGAGGTGGAAGTCCACGATGCTGCCGCTCTTCTCGGTGCAGTGCCGCAGCTTGCCGTAGTCGTTCATCCACGCGTGGGTGCGCTCGACCACCCAGCGTTTGCCGGTCTGGATCGGGTCCGGAACGCCCTTGCGTGCGATCTCGGCCGTGAATCCCAACTCTGTTATCAGTGCACGGGACTTGGAACTGTCGTAGCCACGGTCGAGGTTGACGTTGACCGTCGCCGACATCGCACCGACATGAGCTTTCGCCGCGTCCAGGGTGGGGCCGAGCAGGGGCGAGTCGGGGCGGTCGCCGGTAGACCGAGGTAAGCAGGGACTGAAACGCTCGGTCGCGTCCGACGCGTGCGGTGTCCCGCTCGGGATTGTCTCCGATGGGGCCAACCGGCGAGGGCGTGAACCTTCTCGGATATCCCGAGCGTGGCCCACTCTTTGACGCGCCGTCTGATCGCGCGGTCGGAGCATGCCGGGGCGGAGAGACGCTCGTAGCCGGAGCCGTGGACCAGCGCGAGCACGATGTGCTCGAAGACAGTGCGGTCCGGAACCCGTCGCCGGTGGCAGCCCAGTGGATGACTCTTGGCGTATCTGCCCCGCACGGGCCGCAGAGCGGCGAACTGATCCCACAGGGGTTCCAGAACAGATGATGGGACCGCAGGCACGAGCCCTCCGGGTGATCACCGAGCGTCAAGAACTCCATGATCACTCAGGCTCGTGCCTCGCCTTGCATTCGGGCCCGTCTCAGCGGCCCCGCCCCATCGTTTGCCGGTCGCTCCAAGTGGGTGTTCTGCGAGTTGCTCGGCGAACTCGTCGCGACTGACGATGGGTTGTCCGGTTCCGGGACTTCACGATCGGCCGGACACGCGGTGTGCTGGTGGGCGTGGACGGGCGTGAGCCATACCCGAGCGACCTGTCGTATGAAGCCTGGGAACTGATCCGGTCGGTGATCACCGCGTGGAAGAGCCGGCATCCTTCGGTCAGCGGGCATAAGGGCAACTACGGCATGCGGGAGATCGCGAACGCCCTCTTGTACCAGGCCAGGACCGGCTGCCAGTGGCGGTATTTCCCGCATGATCTGCCGTCGAAAAGTGCGGTGTACTACTACTTCGGCCTGTGGCGCGACGACGGGACCGCGGAGACCATCCACGAGCTGCTGCGCTGCTTGGCCCGAGAGATGCGCAGACGGCGGGAGGACCCCACCGTCGTGGTCCTGGACTCGCAGACGGTGCGGGCTTCGGTGAACGCGCCGAAGGAGACGACCGGGCTGGATCCGGGCAAGAGGAGCCCGGGCCGGAAAAGAGGCATCGCCACCGACGTGATCGGCCGGGTCATCGCAGTGATCGTGGTGGCGGCGAGCGTGCACGACAACGCGATCGGAATCACTTTGCTCGACAAGGTCGCAGATAGCGCGCCCACCGTGACCAAGGTGTGGGTGGACGCCGGGTTCAAGGAGGCCGTCGTGGAGCATGGCGCCCGCCTCGGTATCAACGTGGAGATCGTGCACCGCGAGCCGGGTACGAAAGGGTTCACCCCGCCGCCGAAACGGTGGGTGGTCGAGCAGACTCTCGGCACCCTCATGCTGCACGGACGTCTCGTGCGTGACCACGAGACCAGACCGTCCAGCTCGGCGGCCTGGATCCACTGGTCCATGACCGACCTCATGCTCCGCCGCCTCACCCGCTCCATCACTCCGACCTGGCGCGACCCGCACGCCCAGCACCCCGCACCCCCGACGCGCAGGAGCCCTGGTGAAGCATCTCCTGGACAAGATCGAGGCCCGGCAGCAGCTGGTACGCGAGACGGCCGGACAGTTGCGTGAGCAGATCGGGCTCCTCACCGAACAGCTCGCCGCTGCCGAACGCACGCCGGAACGCCTGGACATCACCCGCGAGACGATGCTGGAACTGGCCGCTGAGGACGGCATCGAGCCACTGGAGCCGCTGCCGCCCGGCTACCGCGAGGTCCTCGCCGCCTTCGAGCGGGCCGGGCGCGGGCTCCGCGCGAAAGAGGTCTGCGAGATTCTGGGCATCGGCACCGAGCCGCGGCACACCGAAAGCGTCCGCGCCCAGCTGAAACGCCTGGTCGACCGCGACATCCTCACCGAACCCGAACCCGGCCTGTTCACCCTCACCCCGCCAGAGGCCGATCTCACCAGAGGCTGACTCAAGCTGAAATGAGACGAAAGCCCACAGAAAACCCACTCAGCCGGCCCAGCGCCCCGTGAGGAACGTCAGGGCGAAGGCTGCGGTCAGCGGTGTGGTGAGGCAGAGGTAGGCGGAGTGGAACCGTGGGATGCGCAGGCTTTTGGAGGCCAGGGCGATCCACAGTGGCCACCACAGGAGGGTGGCGCGGGGGATGGACATGTACCAGTAGGAGGTTCCCAGGGCGTACAGGTTGAGGGCGATGTAGAGGGCTTCGGGCCAGCGGCGTTGGCGGGTCAGTAGGCCGAGCAGGAGCAAGCCGACGATCATGGCGGCGAGTTCGGCCTGGAACATGAAGGCGTAGCCGGTTGTCTGGGTGTGGTCGAAGGCGTTGTGCCAGGTGTTGGCCCAGGCTTCCCAGGGAGTGTGGAAGGTGCGGTACCAGCCGCGTTCTTGGGCGTGTTTCCAGGCCAGCCAATCGCCGGTGTGGGCGTGCAGGTACCAGCTGTAGAGGGCGGCGGGCAGGGCGGGCAGGGTGAACCACGGTAGGGAGCGCAGGTCGCAGCGTGTGCGGAGGGACAGGAGGAATTGCAGGGCGAGCGCGGCGGCGAGGAACAGGCCGCTGACACGGACGGTCGTGGCCAGGGCGGCCAGGGTGGTGGCCAGGGGCCAGTGGTGGCGTTGGGCCGCGAGCCAGGCGGGGAGCGCGAAGGCGAGGAAGAGAGACTCGGTATAGCCGACGGCCAGGAAGATCGCGCAGGGAGAGACCAGGAAGATCAGTGCGACTCTGCGGCCGGCGCCGGTTTCGGGCAGGTGGAGTCGGGTGATGCGGGCCAGGGCCACCACGGTGACGGCTCCGGCGGTCAGTGAGATCAACAGTCCGGCCGTCGTCCAGTTCGGCAGGACGGTGTGGACCGCGCGCAGCAGTAGCGGAAAGCCGGGGAAGAACGCCTCCCGGTTGTCCCAGTGGCTCTGCCACGGGCCGCCGTGGTCGGGGAAGTAGCCGTCGCGTGCGATGTGGAGGAAGTGGCCCCAGTCCCAGTGCTCAAAGGGGGTGAGGGCGGGGCCGGGGTTGTGGGCTTCGGGGTTGGGCGGGAACAGCCAGCGCGCACAGTAGGCGGTGATCCAGAGGGATATTCGAGTCAACAGGTACAGCCAGAGCACCTCGCGGTCGGCTCGACCCAACCGCAGCGACCGCCGGCCCAGAAGGTCCCGCTGCACGCGGGGTGTCGCCCAGGCCGGGCGCCGGGGTCGGGAGCGCGGTGGCGGCGGCGCTGAGGGCGCGGAGTGCTGGGGAGCGGCGCGTGTGCGATCACGCAGACTAGGTGACATAGGGGGCATATCGGGCTCCTTGGGGTGTGTGAAGACGTGCACGATCGCCCGGTGGCGACCGCCGGGTCACGGTTGCGGTGGCCGGATCAGGGCGATGTGGCGGTCGACCGGGGCTCGGTGCTGGTGGCGGACGGTGGCGGCGCGTGTGTCGGGCGTCCACCGGGCGATGTGGACGCACTGCCTGTCGAGGTGGCGGTGGGCGTGGAACCCGCCGTCCCCCGCCCGGGGAAGGGCGGGCCCGGAGGCTGGCTGGTAGGTGCGGGCTCGGGCCTGCTGGGCGAGGGACTGGTCGCCGGAACGGCGGGTGCCGGTCGGTCGGGCAGGAGCGCGACAGCGGTGGCCACCCCACCGCCGAAGGCCAGGCACACCGCTGCGGCAAAGCCGGCGACCCGCCGCCGCCGGGCTCGCCTGGCACGATCGGCGATGTAGGCGACCGGCGCCGCCTCACTGCGGGTCTGCCCGGCCTGGGCCGCCTGCTGGAACAGGGACCGCAACGGGTCCTGGGGCTCACTCACCAGGGGCCTCCTCAATACGCGGATCCTGCAAGCGATCAGCGAGGGCCGACCGCCCCCGGCTCAGGTGGGTCTTGACGGTGCTCGCCGACAGCCCCGTCTCACCTGCGACCTGTTCGACCGTGAGATCGCACAGATAGTGCAACGTCATGATCCGGCGCTGCTGCGCAGGCAACGCACGCAGCGCCTCCACCAGCGCCACCTTCTCCGGACCCGGCCCCTCGACATGCGGTGGCGCACCACTGCGTTTCCAGGCATCGGCCGAGCGACGCCGAAAGCGCCACCGGCTCGCAGCCAACCGCCAGGCCACGGTACGGATCCACGCCTCGGGCCGACCGTCCCGGTCAAGCTGCCGACGCCGACTCCACCCCTTGACGAACGCCTCCTGCACCACGTCCTGCGCCTCGTGCAGGTCGCCGACCATCACGTACAACTGTCCCGTGAGCCGCGCGACCGTCTGGGCGTAGAACTCTTCGAACTCCTCGACGGTCAACAGCCACTCCCGGATCTCTCGCTTCACTGGGCATACGCCCGGCGAGGGGCATCCGGTCGACACCGGGCGCGAAGAAATAGCGTGAGGGTCTTCACGGAACCGAACGCGACGGACACGCGTCCACGACGTAACCAGCCGCACAGCCCAACCCACAGGCGCACAAGTCACAGGACGTCAATCTCCGGACGCTCTCCGCTGCGCCCAGTAGGCGCAACCTGCCGGCGGCCCGGCGGTCGGGTGCACCGTTTGCTCCACCACCCATCTCTTGGGGTTCCGGGGTGGCCCCTCTTGTCCCGGGCTCACGTTGGACGATCTCCACGTCGATGCCGAGGCGGGCGCCGCGCTCGACCAGGGCCTGCTTGAACCCGGCGTCCACCCCGCTCTTGGTCACCGCGGGTGCGGTGGCGGCGACCTTGTCCAGCAGGGTGATCCCGACCGCGTGGTCGTGCACGCTCGCGGCGACCATGACCACGACGGTGATCAGGCCAAGCACATCGGTGGCGATGCCTGGCTTGCGGTCCCGGCTCTTTTGCCCGGATCCAGCCCGGTCTCCTGTCCAGCAGCCTCCGCCCCACTACCGGCTGCCGCCTCCTGCGGCTGCCCATCGCACCCGCAACCCCGTGCTGCCGCCGCCTCCTCCATCCGCACCTGCGACTCCCGCTGCGCGCTCTGCCGGATCCGCGCCACCTCCTCGGTGGCGTCCTTGATCGGATAGCCCGCATCCATCAGCATCGCCACCGCCGTCTCCAACGACAGCACCCCCGCCCCATACGCCTGGACGACCACGAACGCCTTCGCCCGGATCGTCCTCATCGCCTCGGCCAGGGACGGGGCGAGGGCGGACAGGGCCTCGACGACTTCCCGTATGTAGCGGAAGACGGTTGCGATTCCGATGCCGAACCCGGCGGCGAGCTGGGCACAGGTGTCACCGCACCGCAGATGAGCCAGGGCGAGCAGGGCCTGGCGTGCAGCGGAGAGACGTCGCCACCGCGTCCCGATCTCCAGCCTCCTCACTGCCAGTTGCCCCGTCAGGAACCGCAGAGTGCGGCTGGACAGATCGATCGAGGACGGATAGGCAAGCACACGAAGCTCCTGGCGGGCACGGGTGATCTTGGTCGAGAACCCGTCCACCAGGAGCTTCACCCTTGCGCAGGACTGTCCAACTCACGGTCAGCAACGCCAGCTCGGAAACGGCTCAGCGGCTCGGTCCGCGGGACGGAGCAGGGCGTGCGCCAGGCGCAGGGGCAACGAGTGCTGTGGCGTGGCGGGCTGCGGGCGCGGCAGTGGGCAGTGGCACCCCGTCACCGCGCCAGTGCGCTTCCCACCACTGCGTGGTGGCCCCGAAGGTGGCGAAGGCGCCCTCGCTCAGGGTGTGTGTCCAGGTCTCGGTGCCGACCTCTTCCAACGGCACCCGGAATGATGCATCGACACCCACACCGTTATCTGGGCGGGCAACCCCGGGGGCCGCAGGTCGCCCCCCCCTCTCTACTGAATGATAGTTCAGTTAGTGGACCCATTGACAGGTCAGTCGAGGGCTCCTAATACTGAACCGCGATTCAGTTGGAAGCGTTCCTGTCACGCCTGGAGGCACCATGACCGAGCTCCCCGTCGAGCTGTGCCCGCTTACTCCTGAGCAGAACGACATCGTCGAGCTCACTCGGGCCTTCGCCCGGGAAGAGATCCGTCCACGGGCCCGCGCGGTGGACGAAGCGGACACCGAGACCCCATGGGACCTGTGGAGGGCCGCCGCGAAGGTCGGGATCACTGGGTTCATGCTCCCCGAGGAGTACGGCGGGGGCGGTTTCACCGATGTGTTCACGCAGGTCTTGGTGCAGGAGGAACTGTGCGTCGGAGACCTGGGGATCGGCAATTTGCTCTGTTCCAACGGGTTCTTCGCCGACCCCGTGCTAGAGCTCGGTACGGAGGAGCAGAAGCGCACTTGGCTCGCCCCGCTCGCGGGTCCCGACTCCCCGATGACCTCGCTGGCCACCACCGAGCCCGGTTCCGGCTCCGACGCTGCGTCCATCACGACCACCGCCACTCGTACCACCGGGGGCTATCTGCTCAGCGGGCAGAAGGCGTGGATCTCCAATGCGGGCGAAGCCGAGTTCTACGTGGTCTTCGCCAAGACCGACCCTGCTCAGCGGTCGGGCGGCGTCAGCGCCTTCCTGCTGCGCAAGAACACCGACGGGATGACCTTCGGCGAGCCGATGCGCAAGATGGGCCAGCGCGCCATCGTCTGCCGTGAGGTCTTCTTCGACGGCGCCTTCGTTCCCGAGGGGAACCGTCTCGGGAACGAAGGCCAGGGATTCCGGGGCCTGATGCGGACCTTCGACATCTCCCGCGCGGTGCTCGGTGCCGCGGCCACAGGCGTGGCACGCGCCGCGTATGAGTACGCCCGCGATTACGCGAAGACGCGTGTCCAGTTCGGCAAGCCGATCATCGAGCACCAGGCAGTCGCGTTCCGTTTGGCCGACATGCGTACCCGGGTCGAACAGGCCCGGCTGATGACCTGGCGCGCCGCGAAGCGCCTCGACGCCGGCCTCGATGCGACGACCGAGGCCGCCATGGCGAAGCTCATCGCCTCGGAGACCGCCGCGTACTGCACCTGGGCCGCCGTACAAACCCTCGGCGGCTGGGGCTACTCGCGCGAGTACCCGGTCGAGCAGTGGATGCGCGACGCCAAGCTGGAAGAGATCGAAGAGGGCACCTCCGACATCATGCGTCTGCTCATCTCGCGGAGCATGTGATGACGCCCCTGACGGGCGGGGAGGCAGTCGTCCGGGCACTGTCCGCGCACGGCACGGACCTCGCCTTCGGCATCCCCGGCACCCACAACCTGGAGATCTACCGGCACCTCGGCCGGTACGGGATCCGGCACGTCACCCCGCGCCATGAGCAGGGCGCGGGCTACGCCGCTGACGGCTACGCCCGTACGACCGGCCGCCCCGGCGTCGCGATCACCACGACCGGCCCGGCACTGCTCAACATCGCCGCCTCGGTCGGACAGGCATATTCCGACAGTGTGCCGCTGCTGGTGGTCTCCCCTGGCATGCCGCTGCGCCACCCCCGGCAGCCCATCGGTCTGCTGCATGAAATGCCCAGCCAGACAGAGGCGTTCCGGCACATCGCCGCGGTCAGCCACCGGGTCTCCTCGGTGGCGGAGATCGGACCGGCCGTGGCCCGCGCCTTCACACTCTTCCGCACCGAGCGGCCCCGCCCCGTACATATCGAGATCCCGCTGGACCTGCTGGAGACCCCCGAACCCGTGGGCGAGGTGCGCCTCGCCCCGCCAACTGTGTCCGCCGGCCCCGCGCCCGACGCCCTACGGGAGGCGGCAGCCGCCCTGAGCTCCGCTCGCCGCCCGGCACTGGTCCTGGGCGGCGGCGCGCGCGCCGGCGGCGCCGCCTGCCTTTCGCTCGCCGAGCGGTTGGGAGCACCGGTTGTGACCACCGCCAACGGCAAGGCCGTCGTGCCCGAATCCCACCCCCTGTCGCTCGGCGTGGCGCTGCACAGCCCGTCCGTCCAGAAGTGGCTGGCGGACTGCGACGTGCTGCTCGCTGTCGGAACCGAACTGGCCGAGTCCGACCTGTGGTCCGGCCCGCCGCGTCTGAACGGGACACTGATCCGGGTGGACCTCGACCCGGCGCAGATGTATGCGGGTGTGCCGGCGGACATCGCCCTCGTCGGTGACGCGGGTGTCGTGCTCAGCCTGCTGCTGCCGGCCGTCGGACAACGCCAGGGCGGTTTCCCGCCCGCTTCCGAGGACGACACGGCATCAACCGCTGCGGAGCTCCGCGGGGAGCGTGACACGGAAACCGCGGAACGTGACGCCCGCTGGCGCCCGTTCCTCACCGCCATCCGTTCTGTCCTCGCCCCCGACGCGGTTATCACCTCAGACAGCGCGCAGTGCTGCTATTACGGCGCGCTGCCTCACCTGCCCGTCGATCCGCCCGGCCGATACCTCCATCCCACCGGCTTCGGCACTCTCGGCTATGCGCTCCCAGCCGCCGTCGGCGCCAAGGCCGCCTTCCCCGACCGTCAGGTTGTCGCTCTCAGCGGCGACGGCGGATTTCAGTTCAGCGTCCAAGAGCTTGCCACGGCTGCCCAGCTCCGGCTCCCGCTGCCCGTCATCGTGTTCGACAACGGCGGTTACGGCGAGATCCGCGACGAGATGGCCGCACGCGGCGACGAACCGACCGGCGTCGACCTGTCCTCCGTGAATCTCGCTGCTCTTGCTCGCGCCTACGGCGGCCACGGCACTCAGGTCACCACCCCGGACCAGCTCGGCAGTGCGCTGCGCGAGGCGCTCACTGCCCCCGGACCCACTGTCATCACCGTTCCCGAGGAGGCAGACCATTGACCGGAACACCCTTGATGTCCATCACGTGGACCGACCACGTCACCGGCCGCCGCGGCTATCTCGTCATTGACCGCCTGGTGCGCGGGGTGTCCAGCGGCGGGCTGCGCATGCGCGCGGGCTGCACGCTGGAGGAGGTCACCGGGCTCGCCCGGGGAATGACGATGAAGGAGGCACTTCACTACGACCCGCAGGCGCGCTATATCCCGCTCGGCGGCGCCAAGGGCGGCATCGACTGCGACCCGCAGGACCCCGACGCGTACGGCGTCCTGGTCCGCTATCTGCGTGCCATGCGTCCGTACATCGAGAACTTCTGGACCACTGGCGAGGATCTCGGTCTGAGCCAGGACATCGTCGACCGGGCCGCCGCCGAGGCGGGCCTGGTGTCGTCCATCCAGGCCGTCTACCCGCTGCTTGACGACGAGGGGGCCGCCCGGCAGCGGCTGGCCGACGCCTTCGCCGTCGACGTGGATGGCATCGGACTGGACGAACTGGCCGGCGGCTGCGGTGTCGCCGAAGCCGCACTGGCGGCACTCGACCGGGCGGGCGTTCCGTACGCCGGTTCGCGGGTGTCCGTGCAGGGCCTGGGAACCATGGGCGGGGCCACCGCGCGCTTCCTCGCCCAGGCGGGACTGCGGATCGTCGCCGTCGCCGACGTCAAGGGCACCATCGCCAACCCCGACGGTCTCGACATCGAGGCACTGCTCGCCGCGCGCGACGCGTTCGGCGCGGTGGACCGTACGGCCCTGCGCCCCGGTGACGCCGAACTGCCGGGCGAGGCGTGGTTGGAGGCCGACGCCGAGGTGCTCGTGCCGGCCGCCGTCTCGTACTGCGTGAACACCGCCAACCAGCGGCGCATAACCGCCCGCTGGATCGTAGAAGCGGCCAACATGCCGGTGCTGCCCGAGGCCGAGGAACTGCTGGCGGCGCGCGGTGTCACCGTGCTGCCCGACGTGGTCGTCAACTCCGGTACGAATGCCTGGTGGTGGTGGACACTCTTCGGTGACATCGACCCGGATGCCGACGAAGCGCTCGCCCATATCCGCCGCTCGATGCGCTCTCTCATCGGCCAGATGCTCGCCCGCGCCGAGGCCGACGGCAGCACTCCGCGCGCCGCCGCGCACGCCATCGTCGCCGACCGGCTGCCGGAGATCACCGACCGCTTCGGATGGCACCGATGACGCAGACCCCGTCGACACCGACAGCAACGAGGGCCGCGGCATCGGCCGCTGCTCCGGGCGGGCCCGCCGCCCTCGACGTGCTGTTCGATCCACGCTCGGTCGCTGTCGTCGGCGCCTCCGAGAATCCGCAGAAGTGGGGTTATTGGCTGGCCACGGGCGCTCTGACGGGTCGTGGCCGCCGGTCCGTCCACTTGGTCAACCGGCGTGGCGGCCGCCTGCGCGGCGTCCCCTTCCTGCCGAGTCTCGGTGCGCTACCCGGCCCGACCGAGCATGTGGTGGTGGCCGTCCCGCCCGGGCAGGTTCATGGCACCGTCGTCGAAGGGCTGGCGGCCGGTGCACGCTGCTTCACGGTCATCACCTCCGGCGGCGCCACCGCGGACGAGGAACGCGAGCTCGCCGCACTGATCACCGGCCACGGCGCCCGGCTGCTCGGCCCGAACTGCATGGGTGTGGTGGACACCTGCAGTGAACTGCGGCTTTCCTGGGGGGACTTCCCCACCGGTGACGTCGGGCTGGTCTCACAGAGCGGCAACCTCGCTCTGGAGATCGGACGGCTGCTGGCCCGCTCGGGCCAGGGCTTCTCGCGCTTCGTCTCGCTCGGCAACCAGCGCGACATCGACGCCGCCGACGCGATCGAGGCGCTGATCGCCCACGAGCCGACCCGGGTCATCGCCGCCTATGTGGAGGACTTCCGGGACGGCCGGCGCCTCGTCGGCGTCCTCACCGCCGCCCGGCAGGCGGGCAAACCGGTACTGCTGATGACCGTCGGCCGCAGCGAAGCGTCCGGACGCGCCGCCGCGTCCCACACCGGCGCCCTGATCACCGCCCGCGCGACTGTCGCCGCAGCCTGCCGGGAGGCAGGCGCCCTGCTCCTGGACAGTGCGGGCGAACTCGTCGACACCGCCGTCGCCCTGCTCTCCCCGGCCCTGCCCGCGGGCCCCAAGGTGGCCGTCGCGGGCGACAGCGGCGGCCAGGGTGCACTCGCGGCCGACGCGCTCGCCGTACACGGCCTCTCCGTCCCGCCCCTGCCTCCGGCGGTCTCCGACATCCTGGCCGCGTGTCTCCCGCCAGGATCCGTACCCGGCAACCCAGTGGATCTGGCCGGTGCGGGCGAGGCCGACCTCGCGAACTACGCCCGCGTCGCCGACGCCCTGCTCTTCGGCAGCGGCGCCGACGCCGTGCTCCTGACCGGCTACTTCGGGGACTATGCCACCGCCAATCCGGCGCAAGTGGCACACGAATGCGCCGTGGCCCGCCGGATGGCCGAGTCGGCCCGTGCTTCTGGCGCGACGCTTGTCGTGCACACCATGGCCCGCGACACCCCCGCCCTGGCAGTCCTGCGCGAGCAGGGAATCCCCGTCCTCGAACGCATCGAGCACGCCTCTGCCGCCCTGGCCAACGCCCTGCGGTGGACGACGCTGGTGCCACGCCCCGCCATCGAACTCCCCAACCCGGCCGGGGACGCCATCCCGGATGGCGGTTACGAGACGATGCGGGCGCTGCTGCGCTCGTACGGCCTGACCTTCCCCAAGACGGCCTTCGTCACCACCGCCGACGAGGCCGCCCGGTCCGCCCGGCGAATCGGTTATCCCCTCGTCCTCAAAGCGATGGGCCTCGCCCACAAGACCGAGGCAGGCGGTGTCGCCCTGGACCTGCGGGACGAGGGCGCGCTACGGACAGCGTTCGCCCGGATGCGGTCGGCAACCGGCGTGGCCGGATACGCCGTCGAGGCCATGACCCGGCCGCCCCATGCGGTGGAGCTCATCGCAGGGGTACGGCGCGACCCGGCGTTCGGACTCGTCGCCATGGCCGGCATCGGCGGCACCACCGCCGAACTTCTCGGCGACACCGCCCTCGCCCTGGCCCCCCTCACCGACGAAGGGGCCCGCGAACTCCTGCTGTCGCTGCGCCACGCCCCGCTGCTGACCGGCTGGCGCGGCGCTCCTGCCGTCGACCTCGACGCGGCTGCCGCGGCAATAGCCGCGCTGGCCCGCTCCGCGGTCGAGCACCCCGAACTGTCCGAGATCGAGATCAATCCGCTGCTCGTACACCCCGGCGGCGCCGTCGCGCTCGACGCCCACGGCGTCCTTGCCGGCTGAAGCACCTCGCCTCACCCTCCACCCACCTCCAGCCCCCCAGGCCGGTTCCAGGCCCTCCGAAGGGACATCGCTGTGTTCACCGATCGCACGTTCATCGTCACCGGTGGTGGTAGTGGCATCGGCCGCGCCATCGCCCTCGCGCTGGGCGCCGCCGGCGCCTGCGTAGTCGTCACCGGCCGCACTCCGGAAAAGCTGGACGAGACCGTCGCACTCCTCGGCGAGCAGGGCGCCGACGGCATCGCCGTCCCCACCGACGTCCGCGACCCGGGGGCCGTCGACGCGCTCGTAGAGGCCGCAGTCCACCACTACGGCGCCGTTCACGGCCTCGTCAACAACGCGGCCGGAAACTTCGTCGCCCCCGGTATCGACCTCAGCCCAAACGGCTGGAAGGCCGTCGTCGACATCGTCCTCAACGGTTCCTTCTACTGCACCCGAGCCGTCGCCCGGCAGATGCGCAACCAGGGCACCGGCGGATCGATCCTCTCCGTCATCGCCAGCTATGCCTGGCACGGCCACCCCGGCACGGTGCACTCCGCCGCCGCGAAGGCGGGCGTGCTGGCCATGACCCGCACTCTGGCCGTCGAACTCGCCCCGCTCGGCATCCGGCTGAACTGCATCGCACCCGGTCCGACGGAGACCAAGGGCGCCGGTGCCGCCTTGTGGGCCGACGACACGGCCCGCGCCCACGTCCTCTCATCTGTCCCGGCAGGCCGCTTCGCCGACCCGACCGAGGTGGCCGACGCCTCGCTCTTCGTACTGGGTGACCGCGCCTCGTACATGACTGGTGAATGCCTCACCCTCGACGGCGGCCAGTGGCTGGGCAAGCAGGTCTACGGTCAATAGCGATCGGCCGCCCCCGTGCCTGGGCATGGATCCACGTCCAGGCACGGGCGCAGCCACCCGCGCCCCTGGACTCAGCCGGACAGCGCGCCACGCTCCAGTCCGAGTTCGCGGGCGAGGGCATCGTCGACCCACTCCATCATCGACGTGCGCGACAGCGACCTTGGGTAGGCGGTCATCTGCACGGCCAGCCCGTCCAGCAGGGCGGTCAGCCGCCAGGCGGCGCCCTGCGGATCGTCACACGTGTACTCGCCCGCGTCCGCGCCCTGCCGGATCGTGTTGGTGAGTGCCGCCTTCCACTGCCGATCCAGGCCCTGGACGACGTCTCGGAGTGCGGGTTCCCGCAGGGACGCCGCCCAGCCCTCGATCCACAGCCTCCAGCCCTTGGCCTGTCCGGTGGGTGCGTACCAGCGCACGGCGGCGTGCAGGCGCTTCACCGCGCTGCCGCCCCGGCCGAGCAGCCGCCGCAGACGGGCGAGATCCGCTTCCGCGGCGTACGTGAAGGCCGCTGCGACAAGCTTCTCTTTCGTCTCGAAATGGTAAATGATCAACGCATTGCTGATGCCGAGGGCTGAGGCGACATCAGCTACCCGGAGCGCCGCAACACCGCGCCGCTCGATCTGATCGACCGCAGCGCGCAGCAGTTCCTCGCGCCGCTCCTCCACGCTCAAACGCACTCTCGCCATGGCGTCACATTATCGGTGCCCCGCACACCTCTTGACACCGCCGTATGGCAGCCCCACAGTGCCTCTACTAACTGCACGTTCAGTCAGTTAAGAGGAGTCAACCGTGACCCAAGCGCCTCCGTCCCCCGGCCCCGACACTCCGGATCTTTCCGAAGGGTGGGGCGAGCAACGCTCCCGGCTTCACAAGGACCTCCGCCGGCGGGATGTGCTCTTCTTCCTCATCTGCACCCTCGTCGGTCTCGACACCATCGGCTCGGTCGCCGCCCAGGGCCCACAGGGCCTGACCTGGATGGCCATCCTGGCCCTCGCCTTCTTTCTCCCCTACGGCCTGCTGGTCGCCGAGCTCGGCTCGGCGTTCCCCGTGCAGGGCGGCCCCTACGTCTGGACCCGGCTCGCCTTCGGCCGGGTGACCGCCGGCCTCAACCAGGTGTTGTACTGGATCTCCAACCCCGTCTGGCTCGGCGGCAGTCTGTGCATCATCGCCCTGACGGCCTGGGAGGAGTTCTTCACCCCGCTGCCTGGCGTGTGGAAGTACGCGGCTGGGCTCGCTTTCATCTGGATCGGCGCACTGGCGGTCGTGCTGTCCGTGCGGATCGGCAAGTGGGTTCCCATCGCGGGCGCTGTCGCCCGTATCGTGCTGCTGAGCTTCTTCCTGATCTCGGTGGTCGTCTTCGCCGTGAAGAACGGCGTGCACGCCCTGCCCGCCGGCCAGTTCACCCCGACCTACGCCGGCTTCGTCGCCCTCGTCCCCGTCCTGATCTTCAACTACGTCGGCTTCGAACTGCCCAGCTCCGCCGCCGAGGAGATACGCAACCCGCAGCGGGACATCCCCCTTTCCATCCTCCGCTCCGGCCTCGCCTCGCTCGTGCTCTACGGAGGGCCCATCCTGGGCATCCTCTTCGTCCTGCCGGGCAAGGAAATCGGCACCCTCGGCGGCTTCATCGACGCCTGCAAGGCCGTCTTCACCGTCTACGGAGGCCACATCGCCGCCGACGGCACGGTAACCCTCAGCGGAGCCGGTTCCGTCCTCGGCGGCGTGGCCGCAGCCGGACTCATCATCGGCCTCCTCACCAGCGGCGTCACCTGGGCCATGGGCGCCCACCGCGCCCAGGCCGTCGCCTGCGCCGACGGCGCCGGACCCGCCTGGATGGGCAAGATCTCCGAACGCTACGGAACCCCCGTCCGGGTCAGTCTGCTGTCCGCCGTCCTCGCCTCCGTCCTCCTCGTGGTCACGCTCAACCTCACCGGTGGCAACGGCGAGAAGTACTTCGCCGCCGGCCTCGGCCTCGCCATCTCCACCACTTTCATCTCCTATGTGATCACTTTCCCGACGCTGGTCGTCCTCCGCCGCAAGTACCCGCAGGCCCCGCGCCCGTATCAAGTACCGGGGGGCAGGGCCGGTGCCTGGGTGGTGACCGTGCTCGCCACCGGCCTGGTCGCCTTCACCGTGGTCGACCTGATCTGGCCCGGCTTCGGCGTCGGCTGGTTCGGCACGGAGGGCTCCGCGGCAGACTCTCTGCCGAAGAGCTTTGCGGGCCAGCGCCTGCAGTACACGCTGAGCCAGGTCGTACCGCTGCTCCTCTTCCTTGGCATCGGAGCGGTCTTCTACGCACTCGGTGCCCCAGCCCGCCGCCGCTCTGCGGCCTTCGAGGCGCGAGCGGAGTCCTCCCGTGTGCCGGACACCCGTACGCCTCTGATCTCCGACCTCTGACGACGCCCCCTGTGAGATCGACGAACAACGCCCTGGTCCCGGTATCCCCCGTCTCAAAATTCGTGGTTCGACGGTTCAGACCTCATGCCAGGGCTACAGACGTGTCGGAAACGGCAGCACTGGAGCGTCACGCCATCGGACACAGCACAAGGAGAGGTTTGCAGTGAGCGAGCTGCGTCATTTCCGCAACCACATCAATGGAGAGTTCCGTGACGCCGCCGACGGGCGTACCACCGAGGTGATCAACCCGGCTACCGGCATGCCCTACGCCACCGCTCCGCTGTCCGCCGCCGCGGACGTGGACGCGGCCATGGCCGCAGCCGAGGCCGCCTTCCCCGCATGGCGTGACCTGGTACCGGGCGAACACCAGAAGTACCTGCTGAAGATCGCGGACGCGATCGAGGCGCGCGCCGAGGAACTCGTGGCGGTCGAGTCCGAGAACACGGGCAAGCCGCTCGGGCTCACCCGCAGCGAAGAGATCCCGCCGATGGTGGACCAGATCCGTTTCTTCGCGGGCGCGGCCCGGATGCTGGAGGGCCGCTCGGCCGGCGAGTACATGGAGGGGATGACCTCGATCATCCGCCGCGAGCCGGTCGGCGTCTGCGCGCAGGTCGCGCCGTGGAACTATCCGATGATGATGGCCGTGTGGAAGTTCGCCCCGGCGATCGCTGCGGGCAACACGGTCGTCCTGAAGCCGTCCGACACCACCCCGGCGTCCACGGTGCTGCTCGCCGAGATCATCGGGGAGATCCTTCCCAAGGGCGTCTTCAACGTCATCTGCGGCGACCGTGAGACCGGCCGCATGATGGTCGAGCACCCAACCCCGGCGATGGCGTCCATCACCGGCTCCGTCCGCGCGGGCATGCAGGTCGCCGAGTCCGCCGCCAAGAACGTCAAGCGCGTCCACCTGGAGCTGGGCGGCAAGGCGCCGGTCGTGGTCTTCGAGGACGTCGATATCGCCAAGGCGGTGGCGGACATCTCGGTGGCGGGCTTCTTCAACGCCGGCCAGGACTGCACTGCCGCGACCCGCGTCCTCGTCCAGCAGTCCATCCACGACGAGTTCGTGGCCGCGCTCGTCAAGGCCGCTGCCGAGACGAAGACCGGTCAGCCGGACGACGACGTGCTCTACGGGCCGCTCAACAACCCGAACCAGCTCAAGCAGGTCTCCGGCTTCATCGAGCGCCTGCCCGCACACGCCAAGGTCGAGGCGGGCGGTCACCGGGTCGGCGACAAGGGCTACTTCTACGCGCCGACCGTCATCTCGGGCCTGAAGCAGGACGACGAGATCATCCAGAACGAGGTCTTCGGCCCGGTCATCACCGTCCAGTCCTTCACCGACGAGCAGCAGGCCACCGAGTACGCGAACGGCGTCGAGTACGCGCTCGCCTCGTCGGTGTGGACGAAGGACCACGCGCGTGCGATGCGTCTGTCCAAGGCTCTCGACTTCGGCTGCGTGTGGATCAACACGCACATCCCGCTGGTCGCGGAGATGCCGCACGGCGGCTTCAGGAAGTCCGGCTACGGCAAGGACCTGTCGGCGTACGGCTTCGACGACTACACCCGGATCAAGCACGTCATGACGTCCCTGGACGGCTGACATCCCCTTCGAGGGCCCCGACCGCACCGCGGATGCTGTTGGTCAACTCGGCGGGCGCAAGTGTCGATGCAGTCGACGGGGTCTGGGGAGATTCCGGCGGACACTGCGCGGGTGGCTCGGGCGGCGTTCCCGAAGGTATGCCGCTCGAAAAGTCGTCGCCGCACGTCACGCGGCGTATCCGTACTTGTTGATGAGGCCGCCGAGGATCCGGGTGCGGAGCAGTCTGTGGGCGCCGACGTCCGTGCCTGTGGCAGCATCCGGGCATCGGCTGGTCGCCGCGCTCGACCACTGCCTGCACGGGCGCGGAGGCTCAGCGCCGTCCATCGACACCGAGGAAAGACCGGCGGGCGCCGCCTTGATCCGCGCGCTGGTACGCACCGGCGCGGAATTGGTCGTGGTGCCGCGTGTAGGGCTCCCGCTGGAGGAAGGGGTGGGCGCGCTGCTGCGCTACGTCGACCCTCACCAGGTCTGACGGGCGCTACGGATCCTGCTTGGGTTCCACCACAGGGACTTACGGTGGTCAGGCGATAGCGGGGGGCGCCCAGTAGGTCTCGCCGACGTCGGCCGACCGCCTCGACGAGCGCGGGCACGAACTCCCTGCCGGCAGCAGGCACATGCCGACCCGCGCCTGTACGCGGCTTGTGGACGGGCAGGGCCCATCCGCTTCCCGCAGATCCCGATTGCGCGGCGGGCGGTCCTTCACCGCTTCTCCGCGTCTCACAGGTCCTTCCCGTCATCTCCAGCAGATCACTTCCTCGGCTTCACCGCCAGGGCTGGGCGGCCTGGTACCCGAGCCGAAGCATCCAGGCAGGCGTGGACGATCGTCTTCGGCCGACTCGGGCAGAACACACCGTCCTGCTCGGGCGCATGCGCCTCAAAGTCCTCGAAGTCGGGCTCGAAGTCGCCCTCCACGCCGGGGTCGAAGTCCGGCTCGAAGTCCGGCTCGAAGTCGGGCTCCAGGTCGGGGTCGAGACCAAGGTCGAGATCGGGGTCGAAGTCCGGTCCCCCCGCCCTCCACCAGCTCGTCTGCAGCCTCCTCTTCGGGTTCGTACGCGGCGGCGCAGCAGCAGGTAGTGGACAGGGAGGCGTTCAGCTCGGCTCCGGCTGCCATGCGTTCGATGAGCACGCTGGTGAGCTTGTCGAGCTGCTCGGCTGCGCTGACTCCCTCGGGCAGCTCGTCGCCGGACAGGTCGGTGAGCTGCCGGTCGAGGTCCTGGATCTCGGTGAATACATCGAGGATGGCGCGGTGGTGCGGGTTCTCTGCGATCGGGGTCGGCGCCAGCACGGCGGTGGCGACCTGGTCGATCAGGGTGGGGAACTGCGTCAACGAACGGGGCCCTTCAGGGGCGGGGAGGGGTCGGTGGGACCGTCCGCCGCGTGCAATGTAGCGGCCGTTCTCGTCGCCCTATCGCCCGCAACGCCCACAGCGCACATCACGCATAACACTCGAACCTGCAGGTCAGCGCCCCTTCTCGGCAGGCTCGAGGATCGCCACGCACTCCACGTGGCACGTCATCGGGCCAGGGATGCCGCACGACAGACGCATGTAACGTCTATTACATCTAGCCATTAGGGGAAGTGATGTGTAACTTTCGGGACGTCGGCGGAGGTGATTCCGCTCGCTTCGGACGTCCGAGAGGGAACGACTTTGATGTACATCTCTGCGCCCCGCCGCGGGGCGACTGCCGTGCTGGCCTGCACGGCTCTGGCGGTGGTCTCCGGCTGCGGCGCCGGTCATGGCGGTGGCGAGCCAGCAGCCGGGGGCAAGATCGCCGGGGTCACGGTCACGCGGGACGCGGCCCTCCACGAGGCCCTGCCCGAGCAGATCAAGAAGGCGGGCACCGTGCGCGTGGCCACGGACGTCCCCTACCCCCCGTTCGCGATGTTCGTCACCGAGGGGAAGAGTGAACTGGCCGGCCTGGACTACGACCTCGGCCAGGCCCTGGGCGCGAAGCTCGGCGTCAGGTTCGCCTTCACCCCGACGAAGTTCGACGGCATCGTTCCCGCCCTCCAGGCCGGCAAGTTCGACGCCGCGATGTCCGCGCTGACCGACAACAAGGAGCGGCAGAAGGTCGTCGACTTCGTCGACTACTCGCGCTCCGGCTCGGGCATCCTGGTGGCCGAGGGCAACCCGGCGAAGATCAGCACGCTGGACGACATCTGTGGCAGGAAGGTCGGCGTCCAGGCGGCGACCAACCAGTACAAGCTGCTCAAGGCCCACCAGGCCACATGCCGGGCGTCCGGCCGGAAGGTGGCCGACATCCAGACCTTCCCCAAGGACTCGGACGCCCAACTCGCCCTGCGCTCCGGCAAGGTGATCGCGGAGGTCGTCACAAAACCCGCCGCCGGCTGGTCGGCGAAGACCGCCGACGGCGGCAAGGCTTTCGACCTGGCCGAGGACCCCAAGGCACCGGCGGGCTACCGTGCCTCGCCCAACGGCATCGCCGTCAGCAGACAGCTCCCGCAACTGACCGACGCGATCCAGCGGGCGCTCCAGGCTCTGATCGACGACGGCACCCTCACCAAGATCTGTGACAAGTACGGCGTCGCCTCCATCGCCGTGAAGGAAGCCACCAAGAACGCGGCGGTGGACTAGAGATGACCGCCACCACCCACGCGGGCACACCGCACACCAGTAAGACCCCCGCACCCGACACCTTCGAGATCGTCCCCGTCCACCACTGGGGACGCTGGATCTCCGCGGTGGCCGCCCTCGCCACGCTGGCCGGCCTCATCGGCTCGCTCGCGAAGAACGGCAACCTGCACTGGGACGTCGTAGGCCACTACCTGTTTGCCGGCCTCATCTTCGACGGCCTGGCCACCACCCTGTGGCTGACCGTCGCCGCGATGACCCTCGGCCTCGTCCTCGGCACCCTCGTCGCGGTCATGCGGCTCTCCGACAACCCGGTCCTCTACGGCCTGTCGTCGCTGTTCGTCTGGGTCTTCCGCGGCACGCCGCTGCTCGTACAGATCATCTTCTGGGGCTACGCCGGAGCCCTCTACCAGAACGTGATGATCGGCGTCCCGTTCACCGGCGTCACCTTCTTCCAGGCCGACACCAACACCCTGCTCACCCCGGCGGTCGCGGCCCTGCTCGCGCTCGGCCTGAACGAGGCCGCGTACGCTTCCGAGATCGTCCGCGCGGGGATCCGGTCCGTCGACGCGGGGCAAACCGAGGCGGCCCACTCGCTCGGCATGCGCCCGGCACTCACCATGCGGCGGATCGTGCTGCCCCAGGCGATGCGGGTGATCATCCCGCCGCTTGGCAACGAGACGATCAACATGCTCAAGATGACGGCCCTCGTGTCGGTGATCGCGGCGCATGACCTCATGTCCAACATCCAGGACGTGTACGGGCAGAACTACCAGGTCATCCCAATGCTCGTGGTGGCGTCGCTCTGGTACCTGGGTCTGGTCAGCGTCCTAAGCGTCCCGCAGGCGTGGCTCGAACGCCGCTACGGGCGCGGCACGGCCCGCGGCGCCGAGGTCTCCCCCCTGCGGCGCCTGTGCGCCGGACCCCTCACCGCCCTGCGCGGCCGCACACAGAAGGAGGCGGGCCGGTGAACGCGCCCATGGTGCACGCGGAGGGCGTGCACAAACACTTCGGGAAGCTCCAGGTTCTCAAGGGCATCGACCTGACGGTCGAACGCGGCCAGGTGTGCTGCCTGTTGGGGCCCTCAGGGTCCGGCAAATCCACGTTCCTGCGGTGCATCAACCATCTGGAGAAGATCGACGGAGGCCGGCTCTCCGTCGACGGCGAACCGGTCGGCTATCGCCCCCAGGGCGCTCGGCTCCACGAGTTGCGTGAGCGCGAGGTCGCCGCCCGGAGGCGCGACATCGGCATGGTGTTCCAGCGGTTCAACCTCTTCCCGCACATGACCGCCCTGGAGAACGTCGGGGAGGCCCCCGTCAAGGTCGCCGGTGTCACCAGGGACCGGGCTCGCGACGAGGCAAGGGCCCTGCTGGACCAGGTGGGGCTCGCCGACCGGGAGGGCCACTACCCGGCCGAGCTCTCGGGCGGCCAGCAGCAGCGCGTCGCCATCGCTCGCGCCCTCGCCATGAAACCGAAACTGATGCTGTTCGACGAACCGACTTCGGCGCTCGACCCCGAACTCGTCGGCGACGTCCTCGACGTCATGCGCCGGCTCGCGGACGACGGCATGACCATGGTCGTCGTCACGCACGAGATCGGCTTCGCCCGCGAAGTCGGTGACCTGGCGGTCTTCATGGACGAAGGCGTCGTCGTCGAATCTGGTGACCCCCGGCGGGTGCTGGCCGAACCGGAGCAGGAGCGCACCCGCGCCTTCCTGTCGAAGGTCCTGTGAGCGCCCCGTCCCGGCAACAGCCCCTGGACGAAGCGCTGCTGTCGCTTTCCCACGCACACCAGGCCCGGTACCTGGAAGACCTGGCCGAACTCGTCGCGATCGACTCCGGCTCGTACAGCGCCGACGGTGTCAACCGGGTCGCCGACCTGGTCCGGGCCCACCTCGAGCGTCTGGACTTCTCCGTGGAACGCGTCCCGCTGCGGCAGGCCCACGGACACCGCATCGGAGATGTGCTCATCGGCCGCAAAGCAGGTCGCCTGGCTGTCGCCGACGGGGGCCGCAGACTCCTGCTCGCCGCGCACATGGACACCGTCTTCGACGACGGGGCCGCCGCCGAACGCCCCTTCACCCTCAACGGATCACTCGCCCACGGACCCGGCGTCAGCGACGACAAGGGAGGCATGGTCGCAGGACTGGCCGCCCTCGAGATCCTCGCCTCGGCAGGCATCGAGGACTACGCGGAACTCGTCTTCCTCGCCACACCCGACGAGGAGATCGGCTCACCCGCCAGCAGACCGGTCACCCGGCGGGCAGCCGAAGGGACGCACTACGCCCTCGCCCTCGAATGCGCCCGGGAGAACGGCGACCTGGTCATCGCCCGCAAGGGCGTAGCCGACTTCAGGCTCACCGTCACCGGCCGCGCCGCACACGCGGGCATCGAACCCGAACGCGGAGCGAACGCGGCCCTGGCCGCCGCCCACCTCGTCATCGCGATCCAAGCGCTGAACGGCACATGGGAGGGCGTCACCCTCAACGTCGGCGTCGTGCGCGCGGGCAGCCGCTTCAACATCGTCTGCCCCGACGCGGAACTCCTCGTCGAGATCCGCTCGGCCACAGACAGCGGCATGCGCGCGGCCACCGCCGCCATTCAGGAGGCCGCCGCGCGGCCCGTCGTTCCCGGCACCCGCGTCACCGTCGAGGAACTCGAATCGTGCCCGCCGATGGAGGACACAGACGCCTCCCGCCGGATGCTCGACCGGGCCCAGGACATCGGCGTACGCCTGGGACTGACCTTCGGGGCCACGGCGACAGGCGGCGTGGGAGACGCCAACACCATCGCCGGCACAGGGGTCCCGACACTGGACGGCCTGGGACCGGTCGGCGGCGCCGACCACACCCCCGAGGAGTGGCTCGACGTCAGTACGGTCCCGGCCAGGGTCACTCTGCTCGCCTCTCTCATCGCCGACCTCGGCGACTGTCGCGGCGACTGACGCTGCCCCCGACGCTCCCGCACCGGTTCATCGCGCCGTTGCCTGGTGCGGGAGCACCCGTCGTCGCCCCGGAACACGGCGGCGGCCGGGATCACGGCTCGCGTGATCGGCATTAGGCTCGGCACGCGGGCCGCACGCCCGCCGACGACCGAGAAGGGAACCCGCGATGGCCGCTGGCGCACTCGCCGACGTGATCCGGCACAAGCTGGGCGACCTCAGCCCGGCCGAGCGCAAGGTCGCCCGCGTCCTTCTGGTCAACTACCCCTCCGCCGGCTTCGAGACCGTCGCCGTCCTCGCCGAACGGGCGGGCGTCAGCGCCCCCTCCGTCATCCGCTTCGTCAACCGGCTCGGCTACCGGGGCTTCCCCGACTTCCAGACCGCCCTGCGCGAGGAACTCGACGAACGCAACGCCTCACCCCTGTCCCTGTACGAGTCCGCCGACCGCGCCCGCACCGACGAGGCGGCGGACGGCGAAGCATCCCTTCTCGGGCAGGGCAGTAGGCTGTTCAGCTCCGCCGTCGCGCAGACCCTCACCGAACTCCCGCCGCACGACCTGGAGCACGCCGTCTCGCTCCTGGCCGACGGCAAACGGCGCATCACCCTGGCCGGCGGCCGCTTCACCCATCTCCTCGCCCAGTACCTTGGACTGCACCTCATGCAGTTGCGCGGTGACATCCGGCTCCTGCCCGCGGGCGACGTCGAGCGGACCGCGGTGCTCGGTGCGCTCACGCGCCGCGACGTCCTGGTCGTCTTCGACTACCGCCGGTACGAGCAGGACAAGGTCACCATGTCCCGACTCGCCCTCGAACATGGCGCGAAGGTCATCCTGTTCACCGACCGATGGCTGTCCCCAGTCTCCGCGCACGCCGAGGTCGTCCTGCCCAGCCTGGTCACGACGCCGTCGCCGTACGACAGTTTCGTACCCACCCTTGCCGTGGTTGAGACCGTTGTCGCCGGAGTCGTCGCGGCGCTCGGCGACGACGCACCCGCGCGCCTGCGGCACACCGAGGAGATCGCACGGCGTATCGGTCTGCAGTGACCCCAGACGGCCCGCCGCGACCTCACGCCCCTTCGACCGGAAGAGCCGACACCGGGCACCGACGTACCGCGACCTACGCTCGCGCGGCGCCGTCGGCACGTTCCGGCATGTAGATCCTCAAGCAGCGGGCTCCTCCCCGAGCCTCGCGCCGAGGACCTCAGACCGTTCTTTCCAAGGTGGCACCCGTCTCCCCACAGTCGCCCGGCCGGCCTCACGCCGATGACACCGCCGTCATTCCGAGGGCACCAGTAGCTGGTGCGGGCCCGTGCGTTGCAGTTGTGCGTGGACCGCATCACTCACCCGTACGAAAGCAAGGATGCCGCCGGCGTGGCTGACCGCCTGGCGAACGCCGAGCAGGGTGTAGAGGCTCGCCGCGTCGCACGAGGTGACGGCCGAGAGATCCATCAGCAGATGACGGTCGCCCGCCTTCGGCCGGCCCTGCCGCACCTCATCGACACCTGGGCGGCGCAGCGGTCACCAGTGGCGTGGGAGGTGACGGCGACCGGGGAGGACAGCGCTGCGTCACTGAGGTCCATGGTGGCGTAGCGCAGGGGCAGGGCCGCCGTCGACTCCCCCAGGGAGTACCGCGATGGTCAATGTTGGCGCCGGGAGCCAGGCCGACGAGGTATGCGGTGCGGTCGTCGAGGCTGAGGTGGGCCAAGCACCGGTCGTGCCCAGGCCCGTGAACGCCCCGGCAGCCGACCGAGTCGGCGGGCCAGGCTCCGTGCCCGCAGTGCAGCCACGGAAGGGGTGCGGGGTTGAGCGGTTCCGGAACGAACCGGACCTGGTCGTCCCGCTCATCGAAGAGGTGCTGCGGTACGAACCGCCGGTCCAGTTCATCCCCTTCACCATCACCCTGTCCGACATCGACATCGCCGGCACCATCATCCCCAAAGGCGCCCAGGTCTGGCTCCTGCTGGCCTCGGCCAACCGCGACCCCAAGCGCTTCGAGGATCCTGACCGGTTCGATCCCGACCGCGAGGACAACCAGCACCTCGGGTTCTACATCGGCATCCACTACTGCTTCGGGGCCCCACTGGCCCGGATGGAGGCCCAGCTCGCCCTGCCCCAGCTGTTTCGACGAATCAATAATCCCTCACGGCCTGAGCCGCCTCCAGGAATCACCGCTTGGGTGTTGTTTCAGCGGGTGGTCCCGGCGCCCCCCTGCGCCCGCAGAGCGGGTGCCGCCGATATGACGACAGACAGGTGCTGGCGGCGATCGTGTTCGCGGCCACCTGACACGCTCAAGCCCGTGTCAGGTGGTCTTGATCTGGCCGCCATCGATGACGAATTCGGCACCGGTGATGTTGGCGGCCTGCGGGGAGGCGAGAAAGGCAACGAGGTCGGCCACCTCCCGGGGTTCGGTGATGCGTCCGGTGGAGATGCCCATCTGCTGGGGTACGACCTGGTCCAGGGCCTCCTGGGCCGTGCCGCCTGCACTGGCCGCGACGGCGTCGGCGAAGGCGCCGGGGGCAGTCCAGAACGGGGTGCGTACGGGCCCGGGAGCGACGGCGTTGACGCGGACTCCGCGGGAGGCGAACTCCTCCGACAGAGCTTTGGTGAGATTGCTCAGGGCGGCTTTGGCCGCTGAATAGTCCACCACCATGGGGAAGGGCAGGCGGGCGTTGACTGAGCTGATGTTGACGATCGCTCCCTCACCGTGAGCAAGCAAGTGCGGCAACGACGCACGACTGGCGCGCACCGCGCTCAGGAATGTCATGTTGAGGGCATGCAGCCATGCTGCGTCACTGACATCGAGGAAGCTGGAGCGTGGGCTGGTGGCACCGACGTTGTTGATCAGCACGTCCAGCCGGCCATGCCGGTCTGCTGCCGCCTGGACCAGCGTGTCGGCACCGTCGGCGTCGGCCAGATCGACGGGATGGAAGGCAACGTCGTACTGCTCGCGCAGGGCGGACAGTTCCGAGGTTTCCCTGCGGCTGCCAACCACCACGCGCGCGCCCTCACGGCCGAGTGCCTCGGTGATGGCCAGGCCGATGCCCTTGCTACCTCCGGTCACAACGGCGACCTTGTCCACGAGGTTCAGCTCCACCGCAATCTCCTCCTGCGCCAGGCTTCCCAATATGCCCACGGTGGCGCATGAAGCGAGTATCGGCCCTCAGTTCGGAGCCGCACTGTCGCCACGCGGCTTGAGGCCCTGTCCGGCGGATCACGGCATGGCTGGCCGAACACTCCCTCAGGTTCGGCCGCCGCCCCGAACCGTGCCGATCAGGGCCTCAGCCGCCCCGGGATCGCCGGCGAGCCGCCCGGCGTCGCGGATCTGCTCCTCGTCCAGGACCCCGGCCTTCGCCAGCTGGATCGCCTCGTGGATGCCGTCTCCGTCACCGTGGGCGAGCATCACGAAGAACCAGCGCACTGCCTGCACCGGGTCCGGCGTGGCGCCAAAGCCATCGCGGTACCAGCAGGCGGCGGCGTTCATCGCCCCCATGTGCCCGCGCTGGGCCGCCCAGACGTACCAGCCCAGCGCCTCCTCGTCCCGGTCCAGAGCGGACAGCCGGTCGGCGAGGACGGCACCGGCGGCGACGATCCCCTCGCGTGCGGCGACCTCCAACAGCCGCAGGCACTCATCAGGGTCATCGACGAGCTGGGCGAGGTTGAACGCGCCGTAGGCGTCCCCGCCCTCGGAGGCCGCCCGGAACAGCCCGGCGGCACGCGCACGGTCCTCTGCAACGCCCAGACCCCTCACCAACATGTGCCCACAGGTGCGCTGCCCGGCCGGAAGCCCGGCCTCGGCGCCCACCATCCGCCAGCGGTACGAGCTCGACGGTCACCCGGACCGCCAGCTCGGCACCCTCCGTACTGCCCTCCATTGCGGCCTGGACGAAGGCGTGCCCCGCATACCCAGTCCCCGGCCTCGGCTGCCCTTCGGCCCTCGTCCAGTTGCATGGGGAACCCTAAGTCATCGTCCGAGGATCACCGCCTTCGCGGGATCGATGGGCTTCGTCTATGTGCACATGGTGTGGTTCGCCGGCTGGATCGTGATCAACGAGGGGGTCTTCGGGCAGGCCGCTGTCTTTGAGCCCTTCCCGTTCGGGCTCCTCACCATGATCGTCAGTCTTGAGGCGATCTTCCTGTCGACGTTCGTCATGGTCAGCCAGAATCGCCAGGCCGCACGAGACACCATCCGCGCCGATCTCAACTTCGAAGCCAGCGTGCGCTCTGAGGTCTGGTCGACGAGCCTGGGACGCGCCCTGGGACTGGATCCCGAAGAGATCGAGCGGCAGACACAAGAACTTCTGGCGGCCAGCCGGGACAAGATGAACAGCGAAATGGGACGACCTCAGACATGAAGTCAGCGAGCGTGCGCACGCGGCAAGGCCCGCGCACTCCCGAGATGGCAGAGGTGTCCCCCGACCGGTGGCAGCCCTCTGCGAGTTGTTGTGCAAATCACGGCCCCGGGCCGGTCCACCGCGGACCACGGCCCCGGTGCAATTCCCGTCACCCACTCCAGAGTGAACGCCCAGGTCAACGCTTCGTCGGTGACTCAGCAGGCGGATACCGGCGCCACGCTGCGGCAGTGGACGCCCAATTCGGGCGACCGGTAAGGCGGTACGCCCGGAGGCGGCCGCGACGCACCAGGCCGTATGCGCGTCACCAGTCGGTCAACAGCAGGTGGTTGACAAGCAGGGCGGTTGCCGCCTGAGCGGCCAGCCAGCCGCGGCGGTCGCGGGCCGGCAGCAGCGCGGCGGTCGCCGGCAGCCACCATGTGAAGGGCAGCCAGATGCGTTCGGCCTCCGCCTTGCTCATGCCGGACAGGTCGGCGGCCAGCAGGGCGAGCAGGAAGGCGCAGGGCAGCACGACGGCCGCCACCTCCTGCGGGTCGGCGCGCCGCCGCCACTGCCGGAGGGCGCCGGGTGCGGCCGCCAGCGCCCGGCGCAGCCCCGCCGCGGCGGCCACGCCCGCGGGCGCCAGCACCGCGCCCAGATTCCCCCAGATCCAGTACGCGTACGGGCGCACCCCGCCGTACCCCTGAAAGTAGCGGATCCTGAGCAGGCCGTACGCCTGCCACCAGCTGAAGCCCAGGAGGGTGAAGACGAGGACGACGGCGGCGCAGGCGGGCAGGACGTAGAGCAGCGGCCGGGCCCTGCGGGTGCAGAGCAGTACGGCGAGGACCGGGATCGCCAGCAGGATCAGCCCGTACGACAGGTAGACCGCCGCGCCGAGCAGCAGGCCGCTTGCCGAGGCGGCAACTGCCGTCCACCACCCACGAGTTCGGGTGGACGCCAGGGTGAGCAGGGCCAGTGCCCAGGCGGCGACCGCCGTGAAGTAGCCGTCGGCGGACACCCCGACCCAGACCGCGCCCGGGGCCAGTACGAGGAAGGGTGCGGCCGCCCGCGCCCGGCCTTCACCGGCCAGCAGGCGCAGGGTCACCAGTACGGCGGCCGCTGCCGAACTGCCCACGGTGATGCAGAAGACCCCACCCCAGGCGCCGCCGCCCAGGCCGATCCGGTCGAGTCCCACGAAGGTCAGTACGGCCCCGATCGGGTGACCTGCGATGTGAGTCCCCCAGTTGGAGGGCGAGTTGATGAGGATGTGGCCGGTGAAGTCGTGCACGGTGCTGCTGAAGTGCTGGAACCGGTCGACCCCGCGGAGGTATTCACCGGGTCGGGTCAACCGGCCCGCGACGCCGCGCTGCCAGCCGTCGACCAGAGCCAACGACCACGTCCATGCCATGGCCGCCGCCCAGACGGCCCACGGGATCGCCCGCCACGGCAGCCGCTCGGCCAGTCGGGGGCCGTAGCCGACGACCAGGGCGGCCACGGCCACCGCGGTCGGGGTGCCGGGGCCCAGGTGCGGACCCCAGTCGGCCATCAGTGGCGGCCAGCCCACGTGCAGGGACGGGCTGCGGCTCAGCAGATACGCCCCGATGCTCGCGACCACCGCGAAGAGCGCGAAGGCAGCGCCGCCGGCGGCGAGGTCGAGGCGGCGGCCGCTGTCGGGCTTCGGGGGCCCGGTGTCCGGGGCGGCGGGCTCAGGCAAGGGGGGCCGGGAGCGCGTGGGCGGCGAGGAGGGCACACCCTCACCGTAGGGTCCGCGCGGGCCGGGGGCCCGGATCGGCCCGCCGACGTCAGGCTCTCGTCATGAGCCGGTGCCTCTGAAAGCGCTTCGGAGCTGACGGGTGTCGGCGGCGCGCCCGTGACCCTCAGGCAGGTAGTGGCTGCAGGGCGAGCCACGTTCGGCCAGGCATCGGCGGCCGTGCCAGCAGGTCGGCCCAAGACTTGGACGTCCCTGTTTCGTAAGGGAGTCAGGTGTTCCGCACCGGCCTTGCCGCGGCTGGGATGGGAGGCATGAGATCACTCTTGTTCCCGCCGGCGTTCAAGGGCAGGTTGCATGACGCCCGCACGGCGACCTCGATCGGGCGGTGGCTCGGCCTCGCCTTCATGGTGTGCTTTGTGACCGGTCTGATCAGCCATGCGTGGCAGCATCCGCCCGGGTGGCTGGCCGATGACCTGCCGAGCCGCCCGGAGTGGGGCTACCGGCTCACGCAGGGGCTGCACGTCGCCTCAGGCATCGCGGCGATTCCACTGCTGCTGGCAAAGTTGTGGACGGTGTACCCACGGCTGTTCGCCTGGCCGCCGGTGCGGTCGGTGCGGCACGCCCTGGAGCGGTTGTCGGTGGCCGTGCTGGTGGCCGCGGCGGTCTTCGAAGTGGCCACCGGCCTGCTGAACACCGCGCAGTGGTATCCGTGGCCGTTCTCCTTCGTCCCGGTGCACTACGCCGTGGCCTGGCTGGTGGCCGGATCGCTCGTACTGCACCTCGCGGTCAAGGCCCCCGAGATCCGGGCCCACTGGAGTCGGCGGTCCGCGGGCACCCTGGCCCTGTCCGAGGAGGATGCGCCCAGCCGGCGCTCACTGCTGGCCGCGGTGGCAGGGGCGGTCGGTGCGGTCACCGTGACCACCGTGGGCCAGTCCTTCACCCCGCTGAAGGACCTCACCCTGCTCGCACCCCGCCATCCGGACCACGGCCCGCAGGGTCTGCCGGTCAACCGCACCGCTGCCGCGGCCGGAGTCGGGCTGATTCCGGCCGAGCGCTACCGCCTTACGGTCGCCGGGCCGCAGCCCTACACGCTGACGCTGGATGAGCTGCGGGGCCTGCCGCAGCACGAGGTGGAGCTGCCGATCGCCTGCGTGGAGGGGTGGAGCAAGTCTGCGCACTGGACGGGCGTGCGGGTCATGGACCTCCTGGAACGTGCGGGTGCTCCGCCGCACGCCCGCGTACGCGTGGTCTCGCTGCAGACGCGGGGCGGCTACCGGGTCTCCGAGATGGGGCATGAGCACGCCCACGATTCACTGACCCTGCTCGCTCTGCGCCTCAACGGCGAGGAACTCTCCCCCGACCACGGATACCCGGTCCGTCTGATCGCCCCGAACCGGCCCGGCGTGCTGCAGACCAAGTGGGTCGGCCGACTGGAGGTGCTGTCATGAGGACGAGCGTGGCGCGGGTGCTCACCGGGGCGGCCGGTCTGACGCTGATGGGCGTCGGGGCCTCCCTGCTGTGGGAGGTGCCCGACCTGACGGGTGTTCTGGTCTGGCTCGGCGGGGCGGTGGTGCTGCACGACGCGCTGATCGCGCCGTCGGTGCTGCTCATCGGGCTGGTGCTGGTCCGCGGCGGTGCGCGCGGGCCGGTCCGGGGAGCCCTGCTGGTGGCGGGCGCTCTGACGGTGGTCGCCCTGCCGGTGCTGCTACGCCCGGGGAAACCGGCCAACTCCTCGGTTCTGCCGCTGGACTATCCGCGCAACTGGCTGCTCACACTGGCGGCAGTGGCGACGGTCACGGCCCTCGTACTGGCCGCGCGGGGGATCCGCCGCGGCCGTCGGCGGCCACGTTCGTAGGTGCGTCCGCGGCTCCCGCCTGTCGGGCCGTCTTACGGGGGTCCTAGCGGTGATGCCGCACAGCCCGGCGACGCTCGGCCTGCGGCGGGAAGGATTACAAACCCCTGACGCTCCCGCGTCGTACGGTCACGGGGCGGGCCCGTGGCCGTACGGTCGGTGGCATGTTGATCCTGGTCACCGGAGGTGCGGGCTTCATCGGCTCGCACGTCGTCACCGCCCTCAGAGGCGCCGGGCACGAGGTGCGCGTGCTCGACGCGCTGCTGCCTGCCGCCCACCGCACGCCCCCGCCGATCCCCGACGGGGTGGACTGGCGGCATGCGGACGTCCGCGACGCGGTGGCCGTGGCCGAGGCCGTGCAGGGTGTGGACGCCGTCTGCCATCAGGCGGCGATGGTCGGGCTCGGCAAGGACTGCGCCGACGCCCCCGCCTACGTGGGCTGCAACGACCTGGGTACCGCGGTGCTGCTGGCCGGCATGGCCGAGGCCGGGGTGCGGCGGCTGGTGCTGGCGAGTTCGATGGTGGTCTACGGAGAAGGACGCTATGAGTGCCGACGGCACGGTGTCGTCCGGCCGGGGCCGCGCACGGTGGCCGACCTGGAGGCAGGGCACTTCGAGCCGCCCTGCCCGACGTGCGGTGAGCCGCTCGCGCCCGGCATGGTGGCCGAGGACGCCCCGCTCGATCCGCGTAACGTCTACGCCAGCACCAAACTCGCGCAGGAGCACCTCGCCTTCGCGTGGGCGCGCGCCGTCGGCGGGCGGGTGGCCGCATTGCGCTACCACAACGTGTACGGGCCCGGGATGCCGCGTGACACCCCGTACGCCGGGGTCGCCTCGCTGTTCCGGTCCGCGCTGGAGCGCGGTGAGGCACCGCGGGTGTTCGAGGACGGTGGCCAGCGGCGGGACTTCGTCCATGTACGGGACGTATCCGGGGCCAACCTCGCGGCTCTGGACGGTCTGCCCGGTCTGCCGGAGGGAGCCATGCGGGCGTACAACGTCGGCAGCGGCGAGCCGCACACGGTGGGTGAGATGGCCGCCGCCCTGGCCGAGGCGCACGGCGGGCGGACGCCGGTCGTCACGGGCGAGTACCGGCTCGGCGACGTCCGCCACATCACCGCCTCCTCGTGCAGGCTGCGCGACGAACTGGGCTGGAAGCCGGAGGTCGCGTTCGGGGAGGGAATGGCGGAGTTCGCGACGGCCTCGCTGCGAGCCGGCTGACGCTTCCCCTCCGGCCGGAACGCCGGCCCAACGGGGCAGGTCCTCCGGGGGAACGCCGCCACAGCCACAGGTCACCGATACGACGACGCCGTCCGCCTCCTGGCGGGCGGAGATCCTGACCATGCCGTCGCTGGGCGCCCGGTGGATCGCGTAGACGAGCTGGTTGGCCAGGACGCGGGACATCCTGCGGCCGTCGACATCGACGGGGACGGGCTCGACCCCGTCGCCGACGATCCGTACACCGTGCTCCTTGATCAGGGAGTCGGCGCCCGCGAGCGCGTCGCCAACCAGGTCGTGGACCGGCATCCGGAGAGCGTTCAGGGTGGGCACGCCGGCCTGCATTCGGGACAGTTCGAAGAGGCCGCCGACCATGTCGCTCATGCGCTCGCCTCCGCGCGGATACGGGCACGGTAGACGCCCGGGTCGTTCACCATGCCTCCTCCTCCAGGGCTCCCCCGCTCCCGGGATGGGGCGAGCTTCGCGCTGGTGGCAGCGAATTCGCGGCCCGGTTCGGCGAGCTCGGTGCCGTGGCGGCTGGTGCGGCGAGCCTTGGGGTTCAAGGCGAGGGGGCCGGCGCGCACCCGGGACTCGGCCGGTGCCCTCTGGACTGCGGCCCGTGCTCCGGCACGGCGCAGCACCAACTGCGCCCGGAGTACGAGTTCGCGCGGGCTGAACGGTTTGGATGAGGTAGTCGTCCGCCCCGGCCCCAGGCCGAGGATGCGGTCCTCCCGTGCCGCGCGCCGTGAGCATGATGACCGGGAGCGGGCCGTTTTCGCGGCTGCGGCGGCAGACCTCCAGCCCGTCCATGCCGGGCAGCATCAGGTCCAGCACCACCAGGTCGGACGGCTGGGCGGCGGCGCGGGCCGCGGCGGTGGGACCGTCGGCAGCCACATCGACGGCGAAGCCCCCCGGTCCAGGTAGTAGCCGGTGACGACCTCGGAGGCGGTGGGTCGTCGTCCACGACGAGTATGCGTTTCACGGCGCCGAGTCTCACACCCGCGTTCGGCCGTCGGTGGGAGCCGCGGCGGGCGTCAGCGATCCGTAAGGCCATCAAATCCCTTTCGCCCGTTTCGCGTCCGTAGGGTGAGTGAGGTGATCGAAACATCTCCCTCTTCGCCTGCCCCTGTGGACGTGGTGCTGCCCTGCCTCGACGAGGCCGAGGCCCTGCCGTGGGTGCTGGACCGCATCCCCTCGGGCTGGCGCGCGATCGTCGTCGACAACGGCTCCACCGACAGCTCCGCGGACATCGCCCGTACCCTCGGGGCGCATGTCGTCCACGAGCCGCGGCGCGGCTTCGGCGCCGCCTGCCACGCGGGTCTGACCGCCGCCACGGCCGATGTCGTCTGCTTCTGCGACTGCGACGCGTCCCTCGACCCCACGCTTCTGCCCTCCGTCGCCGGGCCCGTCCGCGACGGCTCCGCCGACCTCGTGCTGGGCCGTCGCAGGCCCGTCACACGCCGTGCCTGGCCACTGCACGCCCGTCTGGCCAATCTGGAACTGGCCCGCCTGATCCGCCAACGCACCGGCCTGCGGTTGCACGACCTCGGTCCCATGCGTGCCGCCCGCCGCGAGTCCCTGCTCGCCCTTGACCTGACCGACCGGCGCTCCGGCTACCCGCTGCAGATGGTGGTCCGCGCCGCCGACGCAGGCTGGCGGGTGGCGGAGACGGAGGTGCCGTACCGCCCCCGCACGGGCCGCTCGAAAGTCACCGGCACCTGGCTCGGCACCTGGCACGCAGTTCGGGACATGCGCGCCGTCCTCGCCGAGCGGCCCGCCGCTGCCCCGGTGTCCGCGGCGACCACCCCGGGAACCGGAAGATGAGCGCCCGGCCCCCGGCCACAGGGCCCGCCACCCTGCTGGTCATCGCCAAGGAGCCCGTCCCGGGGCGGGTCAAGACCCGACTCACCCCGCCCTACACACACCAGGAGGCAGCCGCTCTGGCCGAGGCGGCCCTCGCCGACACCCTGCACACGGCGCTCAAGGCCCCCGTCCGGCGTCGCATCCTTGTTCTCGACGGTGTTCCCGGCCCCTGGCTGCCGCCCGGCTTCGACCTTGTGTCCCAGGGCTCCGGCGGCTTGGACGAGCGGATCGCTGCCGCCTTCGGCCACTGCGACCGCGGACCGGCCCTCCTGATCGGCATGGACACCCCTCAACTGACCACGGAACTCTTTACGGGTGTCGGACGTGACGGCCACGACGCCTGGTTCGGGCCGGCCGCGGACGGTGGGTTCTGGGCACTGGGTTTCGCCGACCCTGCGCGCGCTGCGGTCCTCGTACGGGGCGTGCCGATGTCCACCGACCGCACCGGGGCGATGCAGCGGCGCCGACTCGTCGAGGCCGGGCTGAGCGTAAGCGACCTGCCGGTGCTGCGCGATGTGGACACCGCCGCCGACGCCGTCGCGGTCGCCGCCTGCTGCCCGCCCGGCTCGCGCTTCGCCGCCACCCTGAACTCGCTTGTTGAGGAGGGGCGGTGAGCGGCACGGCAAGCGGGACGGACCTTGCCCTCGCCGAGTGGACGACAGCCCGCCCGGGCAAGCCGTGGACGGACGACCCCTACGCCCATGCCCTGCGCACCGGCCGTGGCCCGCTCTTCTTGCGCCGCCTGTCACCCCCGGCCCATCCGGACGGCACCGGGAAGGCAGAGGACTTGCTGCCGCTGGACGTCGAGCGCTGGTGCGCCACCCCCGACGCCGCCGACACCGGCGTTCTGCACCGCTGCACCGGCCCCGTTCTCGACGTCGGCTGCGGACCGGGACGTCTGGTGGCGGGCCTGGCCGCCCGCGGCATACGGGCGCTGGGCGTGGACGTCAGCCCGGCCGCAGTGGCCCGGACCAGACAACACGGAGGTGCTGCCGTGCGCCGGTCCGTCTTCGACCGCCTGCCGGGGGAAGGCCGCTGGGGCACCGTGTTGCTGATGGACGGCAACGTCGGCATCGGTGGCGACCCGGTCGCTCTCCTCGTCCGCCTCCGCGCGGTGGTCGCGCCCGGCGGGCGCCTGCTGGCCGAGGCCGCCCCGCACGACGTGGACGAGCACCTCACCGTCCGCCTCGAGGACGCACACGGTCGGCACGGCCGCCCCTTTGCCTGGGCCCGCCTCGGCACCACCGCCCTGCTGTCTGCCGCCGAGGCCGCGGGGTGGCTCCTGACCGGCCGATGGACGGCCGAGGGCCGGCCGTTCGTGGAACTGCACCGCCCGCAGCCCGGACATCACGAACATCCCACGGCCACCGCAGGGCCCGCACACTCATGAGCGCAACCGTCGCTCCACGCCATGCCCCAGCCGCCTGCCGGCGGGATACGCCGTCGCCTGGACGCTGTTCGCTGCCGCGATATGGGCCGTACAGCAACGGCCCGGCCCGCGCGCGCCGCGACCGCACTGGTCGATCCGCAGCCCGGATTCGGCACCGACCGCATGCGTGACCCTTGGCTTGAGGGGAATCTGTGGATCGCACAGGCGATGCAGGAGTGATGAGTTCGCGAGTGACGGTTGTCGCAGGATGCCGCGATGATCTCCAGATCACCCATACCAGCAGTCGTTCCCGCAGGCCGGATGGCCAGGATGAACCAGCCGGTGTTCGGCCTTCCAAACGGCTTGGAGCTGCGTCCCTGGCGCCTCTCCGACGCCGACGTCTCTCGTCGACGCGCTCGGCACGCGCTTCGTCCCGCACGACTCCTTCACCGAGGACGTGCGCGTGCCGCACCGCTACAACCGGCTGCTCCTCTGCACCGCAAACCTGATGCACAGCGCCACCGGCCAGTGGGGCAGCCCCCTGGAGGACAAGCGGATGACCTCGGTCTTCTTCTGGATGGCCTGAGACCGATCAAGCCGCCGGGCCGCACCCGACCCGGCACGGTCCATGTCTTCGGCGATCTGGTCCGCTTCAGTCCGCGTGGATGTACTCGGACGCGGGCTCGTGCTCACAGGCGTCGTCGATGCCGTACGTCTCCCAGGACGGGAACGGGTCGCACAGCCCGGCAACCGACTCGCCGTCCTTGAGGAGGCAGGCGGTGAGCCGTTCGGTCAGAGCCTCCTTGCGCAGGCCGGTGCCGATGAAGACCAGCTCCTGCGCCTGCTGCTCCCCGCTGCGTACCCCGGCCGGCTCGAAGCGTGCGACGACGCCGGCCTGGGACCACAGCCCGGTGACGGCGGGACGGGTGGCAAGCCGGAAGAAGCCTTTGGAACGCAGGATGTCGCCGTACGCTCCGCCGTCCAGGTCCTCGGCGACGAAACGCCACAACCGCTCGGGGTGGAAGGGACGATCGGCGCGGAAGACGAGGCTGGAGATTCCGTACTCCTCGGTCTCCGGGACGTGGTCACCGTTGAGCTCGGCGACCCATCCCGGGGCCTGCTGAGCCTTCTCCACGTCGAAGCGCCCCGTGCCGAGAACGCGGACCGGGTCGATCTTCCCGTGGCTGGCGGGCACGATCTGGGCGGAGGGGTTCAGCCGGGCCAGCGCGGCTCGCAACTGGTCGGCTTCCGCGTCGGTGACCAGGTCGAGCTTGTTGAGCACGATGACGTCGGCGAACTCGACCTGGTCCATCAGCAGATCGCTGACCGTGCGCTCGTCGTCCTCGTACTGGTCGAGGCCCCGCTCCGTCAGCTCGTCTCCCTGCGCCAGCTCGGGCAGGAAGTTGGCAGCGTCGACGACTGTGACCATGGTGTCCAGAGCCGCGACGTCCGCGAGCATCGCGCCGTCGTCGCGTGCGAAGGAGAACGTGGCGGCCACCGGCATGGGCTCGGAAATCCCGCTGGACTCGATGAGCAGGTAGTCGAACCGGCCCGCGCGGGCGAGCCTCTCCACCTCCGCCAGCAGGTCGTCCCGCAGCGTGCAGCAGATGCAGCCGTTGGTCATCTCCACCAGCCGCTCCTCGGTACGCGACAGCGCCGCTCCCCCGTCCCGCACCAGCGCCGCATCGATGTTGACCTCGCTCATATCGTTCACGATCACCGCCACACGCAGCCCCGCGCGGTTGTTGAGGACGTGATTGAGCAGCGTGGTCTTCCCCGCGCCGAGGAATCCGGACAGCACACTGACGGGCAGACGACGGTGGGACGGCTCAGCGGGGGCTGACACGGAACGGCTTCCTCAGTTCTCGTACGGAGCGGGGTACGGGTGTGGTGCTGTGCCGGCGGCGTGCCGTCAGCTCTTCCCGGGCAGCGGCAGCAACCCGCGTTCATAGGCACGCACGAGACGCCGGGGCACCTGGTATTCGACACCGTCCACGTGGATCGGGGCGAGCTCCGGAGTGCTCGCCTTCCACTGCGCGCGGCGGTGGCGGGTGTTACTGCGGGACATCTTGCGCTTGGGCACGGCCACGACGGAAACCTCCGAGAGACGGATCGGAAAGACGGGTTGGACACCCTAAGCTACATGAAAACGAATGTCGTATGCAAAAACTCCGCAGTGGAGGTTTGCCGGGCTGTGCAACATGACCGCCACCATGACCGATCACGATCCGCCCGAGTTCCGGCAGATCACCCGGCCACCAGAGATGCCGCAGTGACATGCATCCCCTTATCGCGCACTGGGGCGAGGTCAACCACCTCCAGACGCATCCGCGTTTCCGCGGGCCGGAGCATCGGGACCGCGCTGATGTGTCGCGTCCGCGAACCGGCGCGGGACGAGAGGGGCCTGGAGCAGCTCAACCTCGCGGCACGGGCGGGGCTTGGGACTGGAGGGCTTCTACCACCAGCTGGGATGGCGGGAGGTATCGGCCGTCGGCCGGGTGCGGTGCGGGTGCCCCCCGGGGAAGAATGCCTGGATGCACGGTGCGCCCTTGTACCTGGGGGTTGAGGAACATCGGAACGAAAACCGGCGCTAAGGATCTGTCGGCCCTGGTGGGCGGCTGACGGAGCGTCGACGAGTGGGCCCGTCTGAAGTTGTTCCACGGATAACGCCCTATTATCTGCGGGACTTGGTTCGTCACCTGGAGTGACGTTCTCCGGGCCGTACGTGAAGCGGCCCTGTTATCCGTGGCAAGGGGGAAGCTGTGCCCACCGCCGTGCAACTGCCGGCCGGGAAGGCGTTGACCGTCCGTGCGGCGGCGGACGCCTTCCTCGACTCGCTCCGCAACCCGAACACGGTCCGCAGCTACTCGACGGGTGTCGGCAAGACCGCCGAGCGGATCGAGGAGGGCCGCCCGCTGGGGTCGGTGGCGGACGACGAGATCGGCGAGGCTCTGGAACTGCTGTGGGGCACCGCGGCGGTCAACACCTGGAACGCCCGCCGGGCGTCGGTGCTGTCGTGGCTTGGCTGGTGCGCGGAGTACGGGTACGACGGCCCGGCGGTTCCGGCCTGGACCAAGCGGCTGGCGGTGCCGGACTCCGAGACCCCGGCCCGCTCGAAGATGGCCGTGGACCGGCTCATCGCCCGGCGCGAGGTGCACCTGCGAGAGAAGACGCTATGGCGGATGCTCTACGAGACCGCCGGGCGGTCGGAGGAGATCCTCGGCGTGAACATCGAGGACCTGGACCTCGCCGCGCACCGCTGCCCTTTAAAGGCCAAGGGCGCCCGTAGCAAGGCCCGCCGCCGCGGACAGACACGCGAGGACTTCGTCCTGGAGAGGGTTTACTGGGACGCCGGAACCGCCCGGCTCCTGCCCCGCCTGCTGCGCGGCCGTACTCGCGGGCCGGTGTTCGTCACCCATCGCCGTCCCGGTCCGGGGAAGGTGGTCAGCCCGCGCGACGTGTGCCCGGACACCGGCCTGGCCCGCCTCTCCTACGGCCAGGCCCGCGCCCTGCTCGATGAGCACACCGCCGTGCGCGGACCGGGAACCGGCTGGGACCTGCACGAGTACCGCCATTCCGCCCTCACCCACCTCGGCGAGCAGGGCGCCTCCCTGCTGATGCTGATGGCCAAGTCCCGGCACAAGAAGCCGGAGAACGTACGCCGCTACTTCAAGCCGTCCCCCGAGGCGATCTCTGAGCTGACCAGCCTCCTCGCGCCCGGCGACGCTCGGCGCTGAGTCACCTGTTCGGGCCGAACACGCGCCCCCAGCCCCCGGCAGCCGCTTCGTCCCGTGAACGGCGGCGATGATCCGGACAGAGAGCTCTGCCGTCAAGGCACCGGACCTGCCGGTGATGGGGGCTGGCTTCAGCGTTCGCCGGGGGCACCCGTGCCCCGGTCGCCGTCCGCGCGCGTCAGTACAGCGCTGGCGACGAGGTCGAAGAGGTGGTTGGCGCGGGGTACGAGTGTGGGTTGATCGCCGACCCACGCGAGCATGGCTATCAGGGCGAAGAGGTCATCGCCGTCGATGTCGCTCCGGGCCGCGCCTGCGGCCTGAGCCCGGGCGAGGAGCCGGGCACCGGCTGCGCGCAGGGTGACGCACGAGGCATGCAGGGCGGATTCGGGGTCCTCGATGGCCGCTGCCATCAGTACGGTCACCCCTCGATACTCGGTTGTCCAGGCGACGCAGTCGCGCACCCATGAGACGAGAGCGTCCTCGGCCGTGTGCGCTGTCTCAAGCTCGCTCGCTCTGGCCGTCAGGTCGCCGAAGCTCGCGTGGAGCAGGCCCTCCAAGAGCGCCTCGCGCGTCGGAAAGTGCCGCAGCAGCGTCGCGAGGCCGACATCGGCTCTGCGTGAGATGTCGCGCATCGACACGTCGATGCCCTGCTCGGCTATGACGGGACCCGCCACGGCGAGTAGATGGTCGCGGTTTCTCTGCGCGTCGACTCGCATCGGTCTCCTCACTTGACCAAACGGTTCACTGATCCATATATTCGGATCAGTGAACCACTTTATTTGGTTCACTGATCCGAATAAACATATACCGTGCCGTAAGCAGGAGGAACACGATGCCGCCCCGCATGATGAAAGCGATCCAGCTGCACGAGTTCGGCGGCCCAGAGGTGCTGCATCATGAGGAGGTCGCAGTTCCCGAACCGGCCTCGGGCGAGGTACTCGTCCGCGTGAGGGCGGTCGGTCTCAACCCGCCCGACTGGTACGTACGCGAGGGCATGCCCGGCATCCCTCCCGAGTTCAGGCCCCCGTTCGACCTGCCCCTGATCCCGGGGACCGACATCTCGGGTGTCGTGGAAGCCGTCGCCGCCGATGTCACCGGCTTCACAGCCGGGGACGAGGTGGTGGGGCTGCTGCGCTTTCCCGTCCTGATGCAGAGCGGCGCGTACGCCGAGTACGTCACCGCACCTGCATCCGACCTCGCGCCCAAGCCAGCCGCCGTGGACCACACACACGCTGCCGCACTGTCCATGTCGGGGCTGACGGCGTGGCAATACCTGATCGACGTCGGGCACGACCACCCCTCCCCGTTCCAGGAGGCAAGGCACCGCCCCATGGCTCTGGGCAGCGATACCACGGTGCTCATCAACGGGGCCGGCGGCGGCGTAGGCCACCTTGCCCTGCAACTGGCCAAGTGGAAGGGAGCCCGCGTCATCGCCGTGGCCTCCGGCACCCACGAGACCTTCCTTCACGGCCTCGGCGCCGACGAATACATCGACTACACCAAGCAGCGCCCCGAGGACATCGTCCGCGACGTCGACCTCGTCCTGGACACCGTCGGGGGCCCCCACAGCCGACGCTTCCTGCCCACCCTCAAGCGCGGCGGCGCGCTGTACCCGGTGTACTTCGGAGAGTTCGACGACGAGGAGAACGCGAAGCTGGGCGTCACCGTATCCGGCACGCAGGTACGAGCGAACGGCGCTCAGCTCGCGGAATTGGGACGCCTGATGGACGCGGACACGATCCGCGTCGCCATCGACAGCACGTTCGCGCTCGCAGACGCCCAAGCAGCACACAAGCGCGCCGCCCAGGGGCACATCCAAGGCAAGATCGTGCTCACGATCCCTTAAGGCTGGTCGGCAGGCCGGGGACGAGAAAAATCCAGTGCGGCTTTCTCACTCCCCGGCTGCCCGAAGTTCACCCGTCGTCGGTGGCGTGTTTGTCGCGCAGGGGCCGCAGACCGCCGGGCAGGTCGGGAAGCTGGAAGGAGTACCGGCCGAACATGTTGATGTGATGGCGCACGAACGGCGAGAGGCGGGCCACGTCCTCGTCACGGACGTCGAAGCCGTCCCCACGCAGCTGGTTCACCGCGGCGTCCATGTACCGCGTGTTGAACAGCACCAGGGCATTGAGGACCAGGCCCAGGGCGCCGATCTGGTCTTCCATACCGTCCTGGTAGCGCTGGTAGAGCTGCCCGGAGCGGTCGTGGAAGATCTTCCGGGCGAGGGAGTGGCGGCCCTCCTGGAGGTTCGCCTGGCTCTTGATCTGCCGCCGGTAGCCGGGCTCGTCGGCCAGGCGCAGGATGTGCAGGGTCTTGGCGATCCGCCCGTAGTGGGCGATCGCGTCGCCGAGCGGGGTGGGTCGGCCGTCGCGGGACAGCATCCGGATCACGTCGTACGCGCGCACCGCGCCGGTGTGGATGGAGCCGATGATCCGGAGGATGTCCTCCCAGTGGCGTTCGATCCTGGCGACGTCGACCCGGCCGCGGGCTGCGACCTGGAAGGCTCCGTAGTCGGCGGCGCGGTCGATGCGCCACATCTTCTGATCCGGCAGGTCAGCGAGCTGCGGCGCATACGTGAACCCCGCCAGGGTGAGCAGCCCGAAGACAATGTCGCTGTAGCTCGCGGTGTCTGTGACGATCATCTCCGGGCGCTTGCCGCCGTCGCGGTCGTAGAGGACGTCCAGCACGTACAGCGAGTCGCGCGGGGTGCCGGCCACGACCTTCCCGCCCAGCCCCGCCGCCTGGTCGTTGATCATGTTCAGCCAGGTCGCCCCGCCCCGGCGCCCGATGTACTTCGGGTTCGGCCGGGCGTACACCGACGGCACGGGGACGACGAACCGCATGCCGTCCACGGAGGCGACCAGACCGCCGCCCCAGGCTTGCGCGAGCGGGATGGCTGCCTGGCAGTCGATTAGTGTGGCGTTCGCGGCCCGATACGTCGCCAGCCGCAGATACGTCTGGTCGACATGGGACAGACGCCCGTACTCCAGCACGTCCGCGGCCCCGATGACCGGGGTGTAGCCGACGTTGCAGCTATGCGCGACCAAAAGCGCGGCGATCGTCACGCGCAGGTCCTTCAGCCGGGCCTCGCCGCCGGTGACCGAGGTGAACGCCTGGTCGGCGCCGGTCCACGAGAACACCTCCAGCAGGGCCTCCGGCAGGTCGACGCGGGGCAGCATCGCCTCCACCGCCTCCCGCAGGGCACGCAGGGAGGCGGGTTCGGGCTCCGGTTCCAAGGCGGTGAAGTGCAGGCGGCCGTCGTCGTCGAACACGATCTGGGAGTTCGCCGGCACCCGCGCGGCGACCTCGCGGTAGGTGCCGTCCAGCAGCGCGGCCCGCGCCGCCAGGTGCTCACCCGCCTCGGCGGGCAGGTTGAGCGAGGCGAGCACAGTTGGCTTGGCCTGTTCCCACGCGTCTCCGTCCAGCAGCTTCGCGCGGGGGTCGCCCCACTTGGAGGAGTTCTTCGCGAACACCTGCTTGCTCCGCAGCATCCGATGCAGATGCTCCAGCACGCAGAACGTGTACGCCTTCCAGTCGACCGTGCCCGGCTCCAGGTGCGGCGCGGACAGCACCAGGCGCCGCCACGACCCGGTGAGCAGACCAGTGTCGATCTCCGCCGGGCCGACCTTCTTGCGTCCCATCAGGTCCGGCAGTGACTTCAACGCCTTCAGGACCGCCACGCCCTCCGGCGAGGCACCGAAGTCGACCACCGTCACCAACAGCTTCAGGAACGGCACGACGGCGAACCGGGTGACCAGCTGGGCCCGCCATGCCTCGTCCGCGTCCGAGTCGAGCGGCGGGGTCAGCTCGAACAGCGCGGCGATCGCCGCGGCCAGCTCGTGCCGGGGCACCACCTGCTCGATCCGCCCCCACATCGCCTCCAGCGTCTCCACCTCGGGCGGGCTGATCTCCCCGGTGCCGGTGTCGACCTGCTCGCTGGTGGTGTCGAACACGATCTGGAACGCGGCGGCCAGCTTCGCCGACGCCCTCTCCACCCGCGGCAGGGTCTTGAGCTTCTCCTTCGCCGTCTCCCGCTCCGCCCTGGCCAGCAGCTTCGTCGCGATCAGCACCTCCAGCAGGTCCAGGGCGTCATCGACCGCCCGGGACGTCAGGTAGACCGCGGTGGCCAGCAGCGTGGCCAGGCGCCGGGAGTCACCGTGCCGCCGCAGCAGCGACGCCTTGCCGTCGACCCCGTACCGCGACAACTCCGCCAGCCGCCGCGGCGGTATCCCCGACACGTCCAGGTCACCCATCCCGAAGGCCGCGATCTCCTCCGCCCGCTCCAACGCCCACTTCAGCTGAGGCCCGGAGATCCGCACCGGACCCCGGCGCAGCCGGTCCAGCTCCGACACCCGGGCGCCCGGCGGCACCGTCAGCAGGGAGTCCAGCACCGCCCGCTGACCAGAGCTCAGCAGACCGTAGAGGGTGTCCCACAGCCGCTGGTTCGCCGCCTCCCGCACCGCGGCCACCAGCCGGGCCAGCGTCGTCACCCCGGGCAGCAGCACCCGCCGCTCACGCAGCCACCCGGCTGCCGCGTCGAACAGCGCCTTCGGGCCCTCCCCGGTCGTCCAGGCCCGCGCATCCACCCACGCCCGCAGCTCCGCCTCCACCTCGGCGAACTCCGTGTACTCCAGGACCCGCCGCAGCTCACGGACATGATCGAGCCGGGTATTCTCCCGCTCGCCATACGCCTTCAACGCCGACGCGTCCGCGACGCCCAACTGCTCGGCGAGGTAGTCGACCACCTCCGCCGGCACGTCCATCGGATCGTCCAGGAACACCCCGAGAAACCGCACCGTGGTCATCTGCACCGCGAACCCGAGCCGGTTGTGGGCCCGCGGCTTCGGCTCGATCAACCCCCGGTCCGCGTCGTCCAGGAAGAAGAACCGCTCCAGCTCCGTACGGGACGGCGCCCCGTCGTACGCCGCGTACTTCGCGGCTTGCTCATCCGTCAGAAACTCGACCGGCACCCCGGACCTCCAGACAGTCAGTGATCAACACGAACTGCCGAAGGCTCCGCCCCCGCCGAACCCCAGGTCAAAGCGCTCTCAAACCCTCCAGGGGCTTAGCGCCGGTTTTCGTTCCGATGTTCCTCAACCCCCTACCTGGAACCGGTCCTCGAACCCCCGCTTGCGTCGCTGTCGGAGTCGCCCGCGTTCCTGCACACGTTGGTCGATGCGCTCGGCTCACCGCTCAATGTCGTGCTGCCCGACCGGATCGCGGAAACGTCGAGCGCTTCCGCTCCTGCCTTCGTCGCCGCCACCTAGCCGGCCAGGTGTTCTTCGCGCACAAGACGAATCGTTCAAGTGCGCTGGTGCGACGGCTCGCCGCCACGGATGCCGGCGTGGACGTGGCCTCGCTGGGAGAGTTGCAGCACGCCCCCGGCGTCGGCCGGACGGGATCGTGGCGACCGGCCCCAAGGGCCCGGACTTCCGCCGGCTGGCCACGCGCACCGAGGTCACCCACCGCAGGCCGTCATGACCACCGTACTTGGAGGCATCACCGGCCGCTGCCGCGGCAGCCGACCGAGCCGAAGAGGCCCATCCTCGCCACCATCGGCCTGGTGCTCACCACCTACGGGGACCCACATGAAGCTTCCGGTCCGGTGGTCTTTGCGGCTGGGCAGGAAGTTGGGCACGACGCTGCCGGAGACGACCGCAGTCCGGTGCTCTTTCCGGTTCGACGACCGCTCCCCGCCCGCCGGGGGGGAGGCGGGGGTACCCGGTGCCTTGCCATCAGTCTGTGGGCCGTTGGGAGCCGACCGGGTGCGGCGTCGGTGTCGTGTGGTGCTCTCCGGTCGTGCGGCCGGTTTGCTGGGCGGGGATCTGGCGTACGCACTCGATGAGGTAGTCGCCGGTGTTCGCAGCGACGGTGACGCCGTGGGTCTCGCTGTGGAAGCCGGGGAAGCGCCGGTCGAAGGACTCCAGGGCAGTCAGGTACCGCAGCAGCGGGCCGTCGTGGGCGCCGGTGTTTTCGCCGGGCATGAGGACGGGGATGCCCGGCGGGGTGACGGTGACCATGGCAGCGGCCACCCGGCCGGCCGCGTCGGTCAGCCTTACCCGCTCGGTGCCGCCGCGGATGAGGCGCTGATAGCAGTGCTGGGGCGGGGTGACGGGCTCGGGCAGCTCCTGGAATGCGGTGTCGAGCAGCTCGACCAGGCGGGCACCGCGCAGGTGGTCGTGCATCTCCTGGCACAGCCCGCGCAGGGTCTGGCCGGTGTAGCGGTGGGGGTGGGCGGCGACCAGCTCGGACAGTACCCGTTCCAGGGGTGCGTCGTGGTCGTAGAGCGTTTTGAAGTCCATGAGGGCGTCCATCAGGGTTCCCCACTTGCCCTTGGTGATCCCCATGGAGAAGAGGATGAGCGTGGTGTAGCTGTCGGTCTTCTCCACCACGATGTCCCTGGTGGCCAGGTAGGCGGTGAGGATGCGGGCGGGGATGCCCCAGGGGGACATCTGTCCGGTGGCGTCGATGCCGGGGCAGGTGAGGGTGACCTTGATGGGATCGAGCAGGCAGTAGCCCTTGGTCAGTCCGGTGAAGCCGTGCCAGTCGGCGTCGGGCTCCAGCTGCCAGCAGGACGGATCGGTGCGCAGCAGTTCCAGGGGGGCGTCGGCGAACGGGAGACGCTTGCCGGTGGCCGGGTCGGTCACGGTCGCGGGTTGCCAGACGCCGAAGAACCAGTCGGGCCGGTCGTCGGCGGCGGCGATGCGCCGGGCGACGCGTACGACCGTCTGGCGAAAGCGGATGGCTTCGGTCACCGCTTCGTCGATAAGGCAGCGGCCCTGGGGACCGTCCATCATCGCGGTGGCCACGTCGAGGGAGGCGATCATCGGATACAGCGGTGAGGTGGTGCCGTGCATCATGAACGCCTCGTTGAACCGGTCGTGCTCCACCGGCGCCCGGGGTGCGGATTTGATGTGCACCATGGCGCTCTGTGACAGGGCGGCCAGCAGCTTGTGGGTGGACTGGGTGGAGAAGACTGTGGGACGTTCGGGTCCGGGGAAGGTTTCGGGGCCCACCGCCATGCCGTAGCGGCCGGCGTAAAGGGGGTGGAAGCGGGCGTAGGCGAACCAGGCTTCGTCGAAGTGGAGCCGAGGGGTACTGGGTGCGAGGGCCTGGGCGACCTGGACGGTGTCGTAACACAGGCCGTCGTAGGTGGAGTTCGTCAGCACGGCGTACTGGGCCGTGGGCGAGACGGCGCCCTGGGCCAGTGGGTTGCGGCCGGCCCGGGAGGCGACCGAGGGTGCCTGAATCTCGGCGGGCGGCAGGGGGCCTGCCAGACCGTAGCCGTTGCGGGTGGGGACCAGGTAGACCGGCCGGGCTCCCGAGAGGACCAGACCGTGCAGCACCGACTTGTGGCAGTTGCGGTCCACCAGTGCGATCTCGTCCTGGGTGACGCTGAAGTGACCGACCATCCGGTCGCAGGTGGAGTCGCCGTGGAGTACGAAGTAGGTGCGGTCGGCGCCGAAGACGCGGGCGGCATTGCGCTCGGCGGCACCTACCGGGCCGGTGTGTTCGAAGAGGGAACCGAGTTCCCCGACGGAGATGGACAGGTCGCTGCGCAGCAGCCGTTCCCCGAAGTAGTCGTGGAAGGCCCGGCCGACGGGGGACTTGAGGAAGGCGACACCGCCGGAGTGAGCAGGGGTGTGCCAGGAGTACTCGTGCGCGTGGTCGAAGCGGCGCAGTGCCTTGAAGAACGGGGGTAGCAGGGCGTGCTGGTAGCCGCGGGCGGCGCTGGCGATGCGTCCGGCGATGAAGGGCGCGGTGTCCTCCAGCGGCCAGATGTAGCCGATCACCGTTTCGGCCACCCACAAGGGCAGGTGTTCCAGGTCTTCGCCGTTCGTGACCAGGAAGACGGGGAGATTCTGGAAGCGCCGGCCGACGTGGCGCAGCACCTCGGCACCGCCTGTTTCGCCGCCTTCTCCGGCGGCCTGGGGAAGGTCCCAGTCGAGCACGACGGCAGCCGTGCCCGCCTCGGTTCGCAGCACTGCCTGGGCGTCGTCGGCGGTGGTGGCCCAGCGCACGTCAATGCCTCGGGTCTCCAAATCGCGGCGGATTCTGCGCAGTTGCTCGGCGGCGACGCCTTGACTCTGCGGGAACTCGTGTACCGCGAAGAGAACCGTCCCGTCGGTCATAGTGGGCCCCTCTGCTGTGCGCGTGTCGGCGCATGGACTGCTCGTACGCACCATGCCTGCTGTCCGAGAGGCAACCGGAAGATCACCGGCGTCCAGCCCAGCGGCTGGACCAAACCACTCCAAGGAGGGAAACGGGAACCGCCGCACCTGACCGCTACGTGAATGCCGGTGAAGGCGAACCTCGACGGGTGGTCTGCTCCGTGCGGAGCGCTACGTGGCTGCCCCGGCCCGCGGCGGCTCCGCCGGCATCGCCCGCGACCTCGACGCAGTCATCGCCGGGCTGATCCTGAACTGAACTCGAGTGCCGTCGAAGGGCACGTCAACCGGATCAAAATGCACGGCGGGGTGGCGGGCCAGAGCCGCGTCGACGTCACCGAGCTCTCAAGCCGCACGCCTCGCACAGCCCGGCAACGCCAGGGCCAGGGCCGACTGCCGAATCCTGTTCCCCAGCCGAGGAATCGTCGGGCTCAGGCCGCGTAACAGGTGCCCAGGTTCCGCTGCGCTGGTCCCGCCTCAGAGGGGCTGATGACCGAACCAAGCACGGCTTTCCGGCTGGTTGGGGCGGACGATTGCCAGGATGGCCGGCACGAGCCAGATCAGCCCCAGAATGGGCGCTACCTCGAAGAATGCCAGGGTGAAGGGCAGCGCCGTCCAACCGTAGGCGAAGGCGGAGACGCGCAGATTCGGGTGGCGCGTGGGGAACTTCAAAGCGGTGGTGACGCCCCATGCAGCAACCGCAAGCACGAGCACTCCGGCGAATACGACGTTCCCCGAGTGAGCCGCACCTGGCGTGGTGCAGCACGGGGTCGAGGCGTCGCCCTCGCCCCAGATGGCTGTGGCGATAGCCACGCTGTTCGTCAGCAGAGCAAGTCCGAGGACGGCCTGCATACCGCCCAGGATCATCATCAAGACGCGAAGGCTCTTTACCGGCTGTGGCATCTGCGCCCCTGAGGGGATCCGCCCCTGGCTGAGCGCCCCGGGCCTACCGGGGCCTCCAGGCCCAGCCGCCCCTGGGTTACCGCTAGCGCGCGACCGCTGCCAGGGCCGCTGTCCGCCTGGCTCTTCTCCGTCATTCAAGCCCATGCCGACGGTCCTCCCCTGAACGGCCTCGCGCCTGCGCGCCATGGTCCGGCGGCCCATATCAACTGTCCAGCGACAATCCAGCCAGAGCTGCCGCGAAGGGGTTCGTCATCGATATGCGGTGGGCACGACACGCCAGCACGATTCTGCCTGCGGCGACCGCGACGACCAGGTTCGATGGTGAACGAATGTCAGAGCCACAGAGTTCTCCGCGAGCGCGGAGGTGGGGCGAAGCTGGGGCTGGTGAGTGCGAGTGCGCTGGAGTGCTCTTCGCACGGCGCAGAGGTGAACCACCTCAGGGATCCAAGTCGTCACGCAGAAGGTCCTGCATGCCTATGTAGCCTGTCGATCTGTTCGAACATGATGAGCTGACGAATCCTGGCGGGGCTCAGGAAGGCTGCTCACCTATTGCGTTCCGGGCAGCAGCTCGACTCGGACGCCGTTGCCGTCCTGAATGACGTAGGTAGGTCCGGTCCGCGGGTCCCAGCCGAGGGGCAACAGGTAATAGCGGCCGTTGCGTTCGATGAGCCGGCGTAGCCCGGTGTAGCGGTACCGGTAGTGCGCTTTCGCTCCCAGGTCCTCTGCTTTCAGCCCTGGCCCGGCCAGGCTGAGGCGGTCGGTGCTCAGGATTACGACGGCTGTGCGGCGCACGAGTTGGTCGGCGGCCTGGTGGGCCTCCTGTTCACCCATCTGGCTGGTGGCGACGCTGAACGCCCACATCATCAATAGGCCGCCGGTGAAGACGGGCACCGCCTTGCTCCACAGCGTGGAGCGGATCGCGCCTTCGCCGGCCCAAGGAGTCTGCCCGAGGAGCAATCCGGTCCCCAGCAGCAAGGGAGCCGTCCATCCGTAGGGTTGGATGCGGGACCATAAGAGAAGGAGAAGCAGTCCGACGAAGATGAAGGCCAGGTGGGCTCGGACCACGGTCCGAGCCCACCTCTCCAGCAAGCGCGCCAGGCTCCCTTGGGCAGGGGCGGCTTCCCTGGTGGTGAGGTGACGTGCGGCCACGACAGCCACGATCAGGGCGATCGCGACAGGCGCTTTCAGTACGTTCAGGCTCTGGATTGAGAGCTCGGCGAAGCCAAAGCCCAGGCTGAAAGCATCCAGGCGGAAGTAGTGGTAGTAGGAGGTCAGGTAGACGGCGCCCAAAAAGTACATGATCGCTACGAGGAAGGAAGCCTGCGCTGCCACTACGCCGAGCAGTCCGGCTGCCGTACGGTCCCCGGCCAGATGCCCGGAAGCCTCGGAAGCCAGCGCGGCATGCCTCACGAGGGCTGGCCTCTCTCGCCGCGCGGCGGTTGATGCTCGGCGGGTGGGGGTGCGCAGGCCAGTCCGCGGCCTGTGGGTTAGCTGAGGGCGGCGCGCCGCACCGTTGCCTCGCGTGTACGGGTCAAGTCGCCATGACTGGGTGTGCCGCTGGTTCCCTCTGCTGGTCATAGCCCCTCCTCGGCCGTCCTCGTCCGGCGGTCAGGTGACAGAGGGGGACGGGCAGGATCCATCCGGCGACGGGCTGGCGTCAGGCGAGGGTGACGGCGTGGCCGACGACGTGGTCGGTTGCGCCGGATCCGGCGCCGGAGACGGGGACTCGGATCCCTCCGGCGGAGCGCAGGTCTCGCCGCCCTCCCCACTCCCGCCGCCGGTGGTTTGGCCGCCGACGTCGCTGCCACCACCATCCCCGCCACCGGTCGGATCCATACCGCTGCCCGAAGCCGGCGGCACACCATGGTCAACGGGCGGAGAGTTGACCGGAGGAATGGGGTCGCCGCCGTAGGAAGGGCCTCCACCTGACGCATCCCCCTGCCCTCGCGAACCCGAAGCGCCGGCAGCCGACTGGTCAACCACAGCACCGTGGTCCCTCCCAGCTCCGTGGTCCGACGGTTCCGGATTCGCTGAGGCAGAATCAGCTGACCCAGGATTGGCAGAGGCATCAGCGCTGGTCGAGGGCTTCGGCAGGCCAAGGCCGGAACCCTCGTCACGTCCGCTGGGCGCCGAGTGGGCGCAACCCGCCGACACGATTACCAAGGCAACGATCGCCACATCACGGGCTGCGTGCCTGCTTCGGTGTCCCATCCAATTCCCCCTTGAACGGCTCGACCGCCCCAGTCGATACTCGTCGGCACCCGAGCCCCACCATCTCCGTCAAAGGGGCTGTAGCCTCCGCCTATGCACAGGGCGCACAACTAGTCACGCTCAGCAGTCGCCTTCGGTTCCACACGGTTGGCCGGCCCACGTCTTCCCGGCCCCGGGGAGCACCCACCGTGCCGAAGAGATGCGACTTGGCGAACAGAGCGGTGTGGCCCCGGCCGTATGCGTCCCATCACGGGACCGGGGCCTGTCCCGGCACTCCACTCCGGCGCGGCCGCAAAGAGCCCAGCCCGGCTCGGTGGCGGGGCTGGGCGGTGTTGGGCGGCCGGAGCACACCGACGTGCGAAGGACAGTGCGCCCAGCCTCTTCCCGCCCAACAGAGGCGGGCTCTGCCAACGTGCACCGAAGCGGGGTGGACGCCGGCGCGATCACCGGTAGGTGATGGCACAGGTCACAAGATGCATGCATATGCCATGCTAATCTGCCGCTTCATCGCATAACCGACCGCCTGACCAGCGGAGAGTTGGTTTCTAGTGGCTCCTGTCGGCTGGTTGAGGCGCTGAGGGGAAGATATGAACAACGGTAAGAAGAAGCTGGCTGCTGTTGCTGTTTCAGCAGTACTTTCGTTGTCGGTGCTCGGCCTGATCTGGCAGGCGGCGACTGAGTCTCATGGGGCCACCAGCAAGACCGTGGCCACTCAGTGGCCCGGGGCGCAGGGCTTTTCTGTCGAGGTCAGCCCTCGGCGCTGATGAGGAACGGGTCCGCCTTGTTGCCGCCGCGAATCCACGCGGTATGCAGCAGGTCGTCCGGCGCGCGGGGCGCCCGTGGCGCGGGGTACCGGCGCGGCCGGCCTCATTGCCCTCGTTCAGGGGCACGCACGACCTGCTCGCGCTCTGCCATGCGTTGACCCCCTTCGCTCACAGGCGGTTGTCGCGGTCGGTACGGCTCTTGCGGGCGGCGTCGGCGGCTTCCGACCGGATACCGGTGATCCGCTCGGGGTGCTCGGCATGCGTAGTGCGCGGATTGTCCGCCCACCAGCGCTTGAGATCCTCGCTCGCGCGGGCGTACGCGATGTGCGCCGGTCCGCTGAACAGTGAAGAGGGGTCGATGCCCTCGGCTGCGGCCCGCCGAACGAGAAGGTGTAGTGGTTGACCACCTTCAACCTTGGGTGAGGCGAGACAGTTGGAAGCCCTCGTGTTCTCTCACGGTGACAGGTTCGGCTGGTCGCTCATGGCGTAGGTGACGTCGCAACGTGCGAGGTCACCCGTCCCAAAGCCGCCACCCACCTGCCGTGCCCGCGTCGTGCCCGGGACAGCGCCACGCCGTCCCGCAGCCCTGCAATCAGCGGTGGCAACCGCCGCCAGGAGAGGGCCAGATGACGCACCACGCACCGCACGAGCAGGAGATCCGGGCCGCCGCCGCTTTCTCACCGTCACCGAGGCCGCAGCCGCGCTCGCCTTCACGACCAAACCCCCGGCACCGGTGGCCCGGGGCAACCTCGCGGCGCCGCTCCGTACGCAGCGTGACCCGCCACCGGCGCCTCGTCGGGGTGGCTCCTCGTGTTACTCCGCGGGCGTGATCCGCCAGGTGCCGTGACGTACGTCGAGCGTCGCGGTGAGGTCTGCCTGCCGCGGGAACGAGACGCCCAACTGCCACGGGTCCGGCAGGGCAGCCAGCCCGATGGCGACCAGATCCTCGGTGACGGTGCCCAGGGCCCCGATCCAGTGAGGTGCGGTGGCGATCAGCTGCTCAGGTAGCCGGGGCCCGGGCTCGGGAACGCGTGAGACGGGCTCCTCGATGAGTTCGGCGAGGGCGGAGCCGGCCAGCAGGGTCAGCAGTCGCGCCAGGACCGCGGCCGGCAGGGCGGGGTCGCGGGTCTCCAACATCACATAGCAGTCATCGTGGCCCGAGAACCAGACCCGGGAGTCTCCCTGGCGGCTCAGGAGCGGCTCATCAATGCCGGTCGTACCGAGCACGAGGGCGAGCTCGTCGAGCTGCTCCGCTCTCACGTCGGCGGGCACGTCGATCAGAGTCAGCTCGTACGGCGACCAGGTGCCGTCGCGGAGACGGGGCAGGAGGTCGCGGTCCATCACCAGGAGCTCTTCTGCGAGTCCGTTCGTGCCGGACGCCCAGGATCCGAGGGAATGGACCGTGCACGGCACGCCGAGCTCGGCCGCGATCAGCGAGGGCCGCAGAGGGCGCCAGTCCTCATCCAGATAGGAGTTGGTCTCCAGCGCCACCACGGCCACCGCGTCGTTCGCCACGGCCACGAGCAGGTCGGCCAGCTCGCCCGCCTGGGCCGCACTCGCGCGCACCCGCCACAACCCCTCGGCCTCGCGGACGCTGAAGCTCAATGGGAACGGCCGGCGCTCCATGCCGACACTGTTCACGCTGAACGCGCCCTGCTGCCCGACCTCGATCACTACGCCACCCCCGAGAAACCGCCGGACGCCCTTGCCCAGCCCGCACGCATCAATCATCCGCGATCCGCCGTCTCGCGAGGTCATCGAGTGGAACGGCGCTTCGGCATTTGTGAGTTATTTTCCGACGGCTCCCTGGACCCGCTCAGGAGCCGACCGGGACCGGCGCATGCGTTCTCGGCGTTCTCTCAGGCCGAGACCGAGAGGTAACGCCGCCTCAGATGGTCGGGGTGTCGTCAACGACCGGCTTGTGAATCTCAACGACCGGCTTCCACCCCGCGGAGAACTCGATGAAGTCCGCACGGGTGGGGTAGGTGTCGACCGCGCGACGGTCACGCTTGGGGCTGTCGCTCCCCTTGCGCCCCCGGGGAATCTGCTCCTCGAAGATGTCGACCTTCACGTCGGGAACCTCCTTGAGGCCCTGGCGCCAGATCTGCACGACGTCGGCGCCGAAGGCTTGCCGGACTGCAGCGTAAAGGGCCGTGAGGGCCCCCTTGTCCCCACTAGGGACGAAAAGTGCCAGGTCCAGCACGACACCGGCGGACTGGAGGACCTCGATGGTCACCGAGCCGTTCTCGTCGGCCAAGTAGATTCCGGCTTCGTTCTCGTCGTCGGGAAGGCAGGAGATCTCTTCCTGGAATATGGTTCTCGCCGTGACCAAGCCGCCCTCGAAATCCTCACCGGACTTGGTCAGAAAAGCAGGGACATAGCAGTCGGGAAGCTTGAGTTCTGCCGTGTCGGCGGAAACGAAGAGCCTGTCTTTCACGCCGAGCTTCGCCACCTCTTCCAGCGAGAGGCGGCGAGCGGCGATCTTCTCCGTGTTCACGATTTCCCTTTCAGGTTGCATTGTCCCTCCGAACAAGGACGCTATCACGAAACCCTGAGGTCAACTGCCCAGCAATCTTTGGGCAAATGGCCTTCGATGACCTGCACGGGAGGATACCGAAGCGAGTGCCACTCGGCCGGGTACACGCATCCGCCAGGTAGTCTCCCTCGCCGTGCTGTTGGGGATCAACTGGCGGCTGCATTTCGGTGCGTTGGGTAGTGCGGAGGAACCAAAGCAGAGTTTACGGCAGATACCACCCATATCACCTTCGGGGAGGTGGCTGCGCGGTAAGGCGATCCATTCGTCGTGCCCCGTCCATTCGCGGCCGACGCTGCGGATCCACAGCTGGCGTCCGGCCACGAAGTCCTCGGCGAAGGACTGCCACGATCCGTATGTCTGCGCCACCGGTGCGGCGGCATGCGCAAGGAACTGCCAGGCGCCGGGTTCGTCGAGGTAGCCAGCGCCGAAGCCCAGCCGGACGACGGTGGCGTAGCGGCCGAAGTCCCATGCCAGCGGGGGCCGGCCCAGCACCGGAGCCATCTGTATGCGATGGTCCTCGCTGGCCAGCCAGTGCAGAGTCGAGTTGAGCGATTCCGGGGAGGTGACGTCCCAGCTCTGCTTCAGGCTCACCTGGCAATTGGTCGGGTTGATTCGCTTTCAGGGGATAGAGCATCAAGTGGCTGTGGCCCCCCATGCGCTCCGCGAGGATCGCGTCGAGCCAGACCATCCACTGCTGGTGCGCCGTCGCGGACATGTTCCGGGCCGGCCTTTCGCGCCGAGATCTGCCTGAACGCCACCGCCGTCCCTGGCATGCCTTCGTGACGAGCTGATCAGTATCGACAACTCCTCTTCCAGCGTCGTTGCCCACGTCAGCGAGGAGTTGCGCAAGTTCGGGATCCGACTGCACGCCATGACGCAGCTTCGCCAGCGGGTCACGACCGCCACCCGCGAGAGCCTGATGCAAAACGCCTCCGCGATTTCCTCCACGGCCGGCGCGATGGACGCGGTCAGCATCGTGGCCAAGGAGTGGGGCGGGGTGATCGAGCCGGCAGAGGTAGCTGACCTGCCGCGCTTCCATCAAGCTTTGCCTCGAGGCGGAGGGGCATGACCTGGCGCTGCGGGCCTTCCTCAAGCTGCGTAAGCGGCCCGCCCGGAGAGCGGCAGCCGCCGCTGGGCGAGAGCCCGATCCCTCTTCTCAGGAGCCGCCCGAGGACAGGGGCCCAGAAGGCGGCGATATCCGGGGCGACTACGCACTGCCGCCCTCCCAGACCGAGGCCTGATCCCGGCCCGAAAGGGGAACATGAGCACGCGTACATCTCGCGCACCCACCGTCCATGAACTGCCTCCTGTGAAGTGGCCGCCCGGTACCCTCACCGTCGATCCCTCGCCGAAGGGGCCTACTTCCTGATTGGGGCGTTCGGGCCCGAGGCCGTCGCCTACATGCAGACGCACTATCCGGAGTGGACCGTGTGGCTAAGGACCACCGCCACGATGATGCTCATAGCCCCCGAAGGTGAGAGCTGAACATGTGCGCGCGCTGGCTTACCGAGCCCGGGGGTTGCCCTGGCGGGGTGAGGGGGCTGTCCCAATAGCCGTCGTGTGGCTCAGGGCACGTTCGACACCAACGCCCCGGTCTCGTTACCGGTGATCAATCGGCGCACTGCGTTCACTACATGCTGGGTGGCGGACTCGTTGGTGAACTGCGACGGACAGACCGCGTTGGCGCGTACGGAGTACGGTGCGAGTTCGAGCGACAGATACATCGTCAGGGTGTTGAGCGCAGCCTTCGATGCCGCGTAGTACGCCTGGCCAACGTCCTTGGTCACATAAAGTCCGGAAACGCTGGAAATGTTGACCAAGTTACGGTTCCACTGCGCGTTTTCTTCGCTCTGGTCCTTCCAGCATGCTTGAAAGACCGCGGACACGAGCTGAACAGGGGCAACCGCGTTGACGGCCAGCTGTGTGACCACTTCGTCGCCAGATTCCCACAACTCCACGAGCGGCCCATGGAATCGCACGTCGGCCGCCGCGTTGACGATCGAGTCGATGCGGCCGTTCCGTGCGGCCGCGACCTCCACGAGCCTTCGGATGTCTTCTCGGCATGCAAGATCTGCTTGAACGCAGTGGATCAAGGAATGCCTGGCTTCCTCCGCCCCATCGGTGCGGACCGGCCATTGGAGTTGCGAGGCCACCTTGGGGACGGTGCGGCGGTAGGCGGCGATCACATCGTGGTCACGCGCGAGATCCGCGCACAGCGCCTGGCCCAGTCGGCCGCCGGCGCCGGTGACGAGACAGACCGGTTTCATTGGGCACTCCGGCGGTGGACCGCGTCAAGCCATCGCGACTGCGCGTCATTCACGGTGGTGTGAAGCCACAGGATGATGCTGTTGCGGCGGCGGCGCGGATTGGTGACGAACCGGTGGTAGGAATGGGGTGAGCATTCGAACAACAGCAGTGTGTTGTTCAGCGGGGGTACCAGAGCGACATTTGTCCGGTCGTGTTGCTGTCCTGCGCCGTAGAAACCCGTTTCGCCGCCATCCCCCTCGGACCAGCCGTCGTTGCAGAGGTAGTAAATCAGCGTAGCGGCGCGAACGTATTCCTTTGGGCGTGCCGACTCGTTGCGGGAACGTCCGGTGAAGTAGTCGCACCCGGCCCGATTGGCGAAGGCAAGGCCGCTTGAGGCAGTGGCTTCGTCGAACCATCCCGAACAGAAGTCGTTGTGGATCCATCCTGTACGACTGCCCGGCGGGCTCGAATGCAGAGCGGCATCGATACGGTGGGTCTCGGGTACGGCGAGGAGTCGGTGAAGCGACCGTATCCACTCGTCGGAGAAGAATGGGTGAAAGGCAGTTGCGGTGCTTGTCCCGATGGGAAAGATCTGTGCGTCGTAGTTCGATGTCCCCGCGGATAGGCCGTGTGTACCCGCGTGTCGCCCCGCAGAATTTGCAATCGTGGTCCGGAAGACCGACGCGACGGCTTTGTAGCGTGCCTCGTCGAGTACGTCCGAGGCGCGCCAGTGGCGGAATGGCGTTCGGTAGCACCACCAGTCGCCACTGAGCACCCCGTGCGTCTCCGGCCGATCATCTCTCATCCGAGGCTCCGCGGTCGGGGAGCTTGGGCTTGACACCTGGCGCGAACCTTGGCTGCGTGGTTTCAGCAGCGGTCTTGGCGTCCGGAGTCTTTGCCCCTGCCTCGCGCTTTCTCGCTTCAGACGCGAGGGCTTCGGCTACTTCCAACTCCGGCTCAGGCTCGGGTCCCGGCCCGGGCTCGGGTCCCGGCCCGGGTTCCGGTTCCGGCTCGGGTTCCGGTTCCGGTTCCGGCTCGGGTTCCGGCTCCGGCTCGGGCTCGGGCTCGGGCTCGGGCTCGGGCTCCGGCTCCGGCTCCGGCTCCGGCTCCGGCTCCGGCTCCGGCTCCGGCTCACCCCCGCCTCCTCCGGATGGGGGTGTCCCCGGAGGCGCTGGCTCGTCGCCACCCGGTTCATCCGGGCTCGGTAGGTTCGGGTCCAGCGGAGCGTCCACGTTTCCCTCAACGATCGGCTGGGTCGAGTCGAGGATCTGCTGGCCACTGCCGTCTTCCACTGTGACGTGCCTCGTGCCGTTACCGGCCGGGTCTTGAGTCCTGGTTACGAGGGTGTCCTCGCCGGTCCTTTGATTGACCACTTCCGCAGAAGTCGAGCTGGATCCGTCCGGCTCGTTCTTCGCAACACCGCGCGTGGTCTCCGGCCCCCGCTGGGTGTTGGCAGACTCGTCCCAGGTTCTCTCCATCGACCCGGCCTTGTGCGCACCGTCCGGAGAGTCATTACTGTAGATGACTGTATGGTCGTGCCGGTCACGAATTGTCTGTCCGGTGTTCGGGTCTTGGACATGGAGCGTGCGATCGATGGTGTGGTTACCGTCTGTATCGCTTCCTGAGAACTCATCGCCAGTTGCGTAAGTGCGACCGTTGGCATCTCGCCATTCGCTGTGCACACCGTTCCGACCATCTGGAGAGGTCACTGGTGTCCGCTCAATCGTCCCGCCATGGCCATCAGGGATGGTTCCAGTCAGTACGGCCATGGTGATCACCCTGGTACAGATTGACTGCCAATGAACTACAAACTCACGCTACCTCTGCCTCAGCGGGGTTGCACGTCTACCGACGTCGAAGCCTCCTTGTGCCCACGAAATCGCCAGCAGGCCATTAATCGTCTGCATTCTTCATCTGACCCTGAGCCAGCCTTCGCAGCATCGTTTCGACGTTCATCGACTGCGTCACGGACCGTGCCAAGTTCTTGAAGGCTTCGGAACTGGCCCAGCCCCCTGAGCACGTGTCACCTTCGAGGATCAGCCTTCGGTACTGGATTGCGATCTGCGCGATCTCGACGGCATTCTCTCGCGATCACCGACCCATGGCCGGACGAGTGTGGAAGGAGGCCACACCTCGCACAAAGACGGAGGAACAGTCGCGCCACCCTCGGGAGCTGAGTTCCTCCCTACAGGCTGGCATGGTTGCCCACTTGACGAATACCGCGAAGGCACCGCCCGGCCAAGGCGAGTCCGCCCTGCCCGCAACGGCGCCCCACCCTTCTGGAATAACACCCTCTGCCCGGTTCCCCGGAGTTAGCCTTTTCAGCTCATGGAACAGACTGGGCAGCTGGGCGGTTTGGATCGTGCGCTACTACGGTGAAGTGCGGCCTGCGGGGGACTGAGCCAGGCCCCGCCGAGGTGCCTTCACACCTGCGCTCCTGACGTCGCGGACGCCTCCTGAAGACGTCATCCGCGGATACGTCGGTGCCGATGGCCGGATTGGACATCGGCGGGGCGTTGGGTGGGGGGTGGGCGCGGGTAGCGGGCGGTGGCGCCCGGGGGCGTCGTGGGGGTGGGTAGCCAGAGCGCCGCCCAGGTGTCGCAGTTCCGTGTGGACCAACGGTCCGAACGCGCGCCCTGCGCTCCACCCACCATGCGAGAGGCCCCACCCCCGGATGTGGGAGTGGGGCCCTCGCATGGGACACGGCCATCTGCTCCGCTCAGCCGGTGGGGCCCTGCTTGCGGCGGCGCATCCACCAGGTGAGGGCCGCCCCGGCCACGGCGAGCGCCACGGCCAGGCCCGCGATCAGGCCCACGGGGGTGGTGTTTCCGGTGTGGGCGAGGTCGCCGCCTGGGTTGTCCGTCGCCGGCGGCCCGCTGTGGTCGCCGCCGGGGGTGGACGGGTCCGGCGCCGGGGTCGACGGGCTGTGCGACGGCGTGGGCCTGCCGGAGTCCGTCGGCGTGGGCGACGGGGTGGGCTCGCCGCCACCGCCTCCGCGTTCACCGGAGGCGCCCAGGAAGACCTGCTCGGTGCCGCGGTAGGTGGTCTCCGCCTGCGTGGAGGTCTTGGTGGTCTTGTCCAGGTCGCGGTGCTCGCGGTTGAACTGCGTGTGCGTGATGTTGCGCTTGGGGGCCTTGGAGAAGTCGACCCCGCCCATCGACAGGATCCACACCTTGCCGCCGTAGGTCCGCTTGAACTTGTAGTCGCCGTTCCTGAACGAGTGGACGTACTTGTCGTAGACGGTCTTCTTGTCCCAGTTCTGGTTCGGGGCGCGCAGCTTCCACTTGGAGATGTCGTTGCTGTTGATGACCTTGTGGAAGTCGGTGGGGTGGGCGGCATCCGCGCGGCGTACGTGCTCGGCCGCGACGCGGGAGCGGTAGACGTAGCGCAGATCGGCGTAGGACGGGTCGTTGTTGACGCGCCGCTCCAGCTCCGGCTGGATCACCCTCTTGATCAGCGCTTCGGCCTGCCGGGTCTGCGCCTCGTTGATCTTGCAGGTGTTCGGCGGGACGTCCGGCCCGGTCGGCACCTCCATGTTGACCTTGAGGGGTGCGTCGAGGATGTAGATGCCGCCGTCCTGTTCGCGGACGGTGGCGGGCTTGGGAGTGATCCACTGGCGGATGATCGGCAGACAGGGCTGCCCCTCCGCGGTGCGGGGAGCGGCCTGCCAGAAACGTTCCCCGCGCTCGTACTTGTCGGGGTTCATCGCGTCGGCGTAGTCGTGCTTGAGGGTCAGGTCCGATTCGAGCAGGATGCGGCCGGCGTCGGTCCTGGCGAACTCCTTGTCCAGGATGAGGTCCGGTCGGACCGGGTTGAGGTTGACCCAGAACTTGTCGGGGGTCAGGGCGAGCCAGGTGAAGAAGGCGTCGTTGGCCAGGTTGAGTCGGGCTTCGCCGCCGTATCCGGGCTTGGTGTCCGGATCCTTGGCGTAGTCGGCCTTCATCGAGTACTTCATCCCCTGGCCCTTGACGGGTGTGGAGACGTAGTTGAGCTGCATCGTGGAGAAGTCGATGCCGCCGGGGCCGCGCATGAAGTAGCCGCCGCGGTTGCCGGCCTGGTACTGCTTCTGGATGCGGAAGGCTTCCTCGGGGGTCTTCCCCGAGCGCAGCGCCTGGTCCATGATCGGTGAGCGTCCGGCCTTGAGCGGGTCGGCGTTGAAGCGCGGGTCGTACTTGGTGTAGTTGTTCGGCTTCTGCGGGCGCTCGATGGCGTTGGAGCGGCGTTCGACGATGCCGGCCTGGGGCTCGCGGGTGTTGCGTGCCGCCTTCAGATCCTTGTTGAAGGCGGCGATCTTGTCCTTGCTGGGCTGGTCCGTGGCCGCGCCGGTCAGGTACTGGAACTTGTCCTTGGGGCGCTGTTTGGCGAGTTGCCGGTCGGCTGCCATCTGGTCGTCTTCGACGTGGCCGTTCGACTTGATCTCGACGTTGCGGCCTTCGGCGCGGTTGCGGGCGTCCACGCGCCTGTTCTGCGTATCGCCCTTCTCGTCGGTGTACTGGAGGGTGTCCTCACACCACCAGTCCGGGCCGATCATGTTGTACTTCCTGACCATGCGGGCCATGAACGCATCACCGCGGGGCGGGCTTCCGTGGGGAGCCAGCCAGCGGATGTCCATCCACCGGTTCCACTCCTTGTAGCCCCTGGGCGAGTTGTACTGGCTCTGGTAGCGGGCGTACATCTCCATGACCCGGTATTCGGGTTTGCCGGTCTTCTCGAACTGCTTTTGCCACGACTTGTAGTCGGTGCCGGCCTTGTCGAGCTGCGCCTGAGTGGGCGCGAGGACGCCGTCGAAGTCCCTGGCGGGATTGACGTAGGTGTAGTTCTCGTCGGTCGGGTACGGGTCGTAGTCGCCGTTGAGCGGCGGACCGGAGTTGGCCGGCGTGGAGCCATAGCTGTGTCCGAGGTACTTCTCGTCACAGCGCTTCGGTTTGGGCGCGGCCTCGGCCTCGTTGACGTGGAGTCCGGGAAGCCCGGTGAAGGTGATGGCAGCTGCCGCGCCGATGGCGAGCGCGAGGCGTCCCCGCAGGCGCGATAAACGGCCGGTCGGCCGTATCGGGATGGTCACGTTGTCTCTCCCCCTGAGAAGCCCGTGCCGGAAAGCGCCGCGTGGGGCTTCCGAGATCGTCTGGTACGGATGCGGCGCCGGCGACGCGTCAACCTTAGGGCGCCACCGCCTGATAGATGTTCGATTCCGGCGATCGTTTCGGCCAACTCGCCTTTGTCGTGGGCTCGTTACTCTTCGAGCCAGGTCTCCTCCAGGTGCACGGCCACCTCGCGCGGGCGCGTCACGCGGAAGCCGGACAGCATCCGTTCGCTCCTCCGGACGGGCATGAGGCTGCGCAGGATGACGTCTTCCAGCTCGCTCCAGGCCATGACGCCCGGTTCGGCGGCAGCGTTGAAGCCGGCGTTCTCCAGGGCGCCGCGGACGGCGAAGGCGTCGATGATGTGGTGGACGTTTCCGGTGACGGTCCAGGGGTCTTCACCGGCCCATCCGTCGGCCCACAGCTGGGTTCCGTCGGGGTGGAGAAAGAGGAAGGCCCGGTAGCGGATGGCGAAGTCGACGGTGACGGAGCCGATGAGGGCCGCGTTCGGGTACCGCTTGGCCAGGGCTTCGGCGTGGTCGGCGAGAGGGGTGAATTCGCCGCGGTGGGCGAAGGCCGCATCCGTGATTTCGGTAACCGGACCCCAGCAGCCGACATCGAGCTGTTCGAGATCCGCGCGCGTCTCGTGCGGGAGTCCGTCGCTGTCGGGGCGGGGTTCCAGCTCGGCGGTGATCTCCTCGACGGTGGTGAGGCCGGCGGCGATGTCGCGCGCCCGGGCGTGGTCGTGGGCGGGCAGCGAGCCGGCGGGGCCGGGAAAGGGCCGCTCGATCATGGTCAGGCGGAACGCGCCGGTGCGGAGGACGGGGGCCTCGGGGGGCCGGTCCCAGATGCTGTTGTCGGTCATAGCCGCTCACGGTAGTGGGCAACTGCCGTGGGGAGGGGCGGTTCATGTTCGAGCCTGGCGGGTGCAGTTGGGAGGCCGCTCACCAGGCGGGAGGTGGGCGGGCCCGCCCTTCGGGGAGTGGGCCCCGGGCCCGAGTGGATCACCGGCGCGGACGCGGCTTGAAGGAACTCCTCACCAGCCTGGTGGCGCCCCGGCCCCGGGCGACCGAGCCCACCGACCAACTGTGCTGAGCGGCGCCCTGGATGTGGCTACCCGGAGGGCGGCCACGGACAGGTCATCGTCATAGCTGGTGCGCCGTCCACCCCCACATCTCCTCCATCGCCGAGGTGTACTCCTCGGTGTGGCGGACGCGGAACACGGACGTCTCAAGCCCGGTCCGGAGCTTGCGACCGCAGTGCTCCAGGACGAGCCCTCCCAGCAGCCCCCAGTTGGTGAGGTGGGGTGCCGCGTCCAGTTGAAGGTATTCCCGCTCGTCATCGGTCAGACCAGCCAGATCGATGTCAAGAGCGTTCAGGATGGCGTGGGGGTCGCCGTCGACGTCCCACGGGGTGGCGTAAGCGGGGAAACCGGAAGCGAAGAGCGTCAGGCCCTCGGGGAGGCAGATCACGTCCTCCGTGTGCGTCTCACCGAAATCGGGCGCCGCCGAACCGACGATCAGGGCCTCGGGGTAACGCTCGTGGAGGGTTGTGACCTCCTGGAGGACCGGAGTCATGCCGGCGTCGTAAGCGGCCAGAGCCGGATCGGATATGCAGGTCACGTTGCCCCAGCAGCCGACCGTGATCAGATCCAGGTCCGAGAGCGTCTCCGCGTACAGAGCCTCCGACGCGGGCAACGGTGGAAGTTCCTCCAGCACCGCGTCGACGGTGGGGAAGGCTTCGGCGAACGCTCGGGCCCGCGCGCGGTCGTGCGGCGGCAACTCGGCTGTGCTCCCGGGCAGCGGTGGGTCCAGGACGGTGAGGGCGTATTCACCGGAGTGCGAACTGCGTACGGCCGTCTCGGCCGGGAGCGTCCAGAAAGAGAGCTCGGTCATGAGCGGCACCGTAGTGGGGACCACTGACAGCGGGCTCAAATCCTCTTCCTGACGCGGCGTCATCGCGCTGATGTCGCCGGCGCGCGGCGCCGCGCGAGCGACTCGGCAGCGGGTCACCACCAGTACGCGGGGTACCTCGGTGTCCCGCGGCGTACGCGGGACGCGGCGAAGCCGGTCAGGGCGAGCAGCATGGTGGCGCCGAGCAACAGCGGCACGAACCGGCCGGGAGCCGGGGTCTGGAGCACGACGACGACAGCGGTGGCGCAGGCCGGCGAGTGCGGGGTGCGGGCAGCCATCGTCGCGGCGAGTGTGACGCCGCCGGCCACCGCGGCGGCCCAGGGGCTGCTGTTGGCCAGGGCGAGGACGCCGTACCCGGCGGCGGCACCGAGCAGATGCCCCACGACGAGGCTCCGGGGCTGGGCCAGAGGCTGGGAGGGGGCACTGTGCACGAGGGCGGCGCTGGCGGCCAGCGGCGGTATCAGGACCGGCTCGTGGATCACCGTGCCGATCGCGACGAGCCCGAGGAGCACCGCCGTGGCCGCGATGATGCTGTGGAGGGCGGCGCCCGCGGTGGGCCGGGCCGGGGGTCGGGCGGAGGGCCGGCCGGGCCGCTTCGGTGGCCGGGGCGAATCGGGGGCGGAAGCGGGCTGCGGGCGCAGCGCGAAATCGGTGCTCACGGTGGGGTTTCTGGGGCAGGCGGCGCACGGCCGGCAGGACGACGGGAGGAGGAACGGTCGTTGCTGCGGGAGCACACCCCTGTGGTCAACAGTGGTTCTTGACCTTGCGCTTGTTTCCCCGGTAGGGCCTGCGCAGTCCGTCCGCAACCATATCCTCCCAGCTCACAACCCCGGCCAGGGGGTTGGGCCGCGCGGCGGACCCGCGCGCCCGCCGGGCCCGAACGGGCAGCCCGCGCCGGGTGGTGTCGGATCGTTATCTCCGACTGTTGGGACAGTTGCTGCCGAATGAGGCAGATAGGGCGCTAAGGGCCTTGACGGGCCGGTGGGAGTGGCTGGAATCTTTCCCTCTCCCCCCACGTGTCACTCTCAACCTCCATCACTTTGAGGCGGGAACACGCCCATGCGCACCCTCAGCTCTGCCTGCGCGGCGTCCACGGCACTGGCGGCAGCCCTTCTGCTGCCCACGACCGCGTACGCACACAACGCACCCGGCGACAACGGCACGGTCAAGATCCACGATGCCGGAACCGGTGAGGCGCTGAAGAAGAACGAGCCGCACGTCTGCACCTTCTACCTGGACGCCTTCGGCTTCGACGGCCTCCAGAAGGTGGACTGGCGGATCGCCGAATGGCCCCCGACCGGTACCAAGAACAAGACCGCCGACTCCGGCGCCATCACCTTGGACACGGACGGGCACGGCCGCACCGAGGACCAGAAGCTTCCGGACGGCCACTACAAGCTGTACTGGAACTTCGAGGGCGAGAAGGGCGCGGCGAAGCACAAGGTGTTCTGGGTGGACTGCGCGGACCGGAACGGCACCGGGCCGTCGGCGACCGCCTCGGCGCCGGCCTCCCCCGGCGCCACGGCGTCCGCCTCCGCGACGCCGGCCAACCCCTCCGCGTCGCCGTCGGAGTCGGGCACGAGCAGTGCGCAGCCCGGTGTGCCGGCCAAGCCCAGCGCGTCGGCCAAGCCCGGCAGCGGCGATCTCGCCGAGACCGGGTCGAACGCCGGTGTGCTGGCCGGCGTCGCCGTGGCACTGCTCGCCGCGGGCGGCGGGGTCACCCTGGCCGTGCGGCGCCGGGCGCGCGTCCAGGGCTGATCCGCCCGACCGGCGGCGCCGGGCCGCCTCCCCCGGCCCGGCGCCGCCGCTTCGCATCACGGGGCGGGTAGTGAGGTCTGGGCCGTCGCGGGCCGTCCTCTCCTCACATGCCGGCCGTACCGCCGCCGGTGAGGCCCGGGGCCAGCGCCGGGAACCAGAAGACCGCGACGGCCAGGGCTATCGAGGCGAACCCCACGACGCGGGCCACCAGGTAGCCGGCCGGAGCGAGCTTCTCGGCGGTGATCACGGCGGTCAGGGCCACCATGGCCCACAGATTCATCACGCCGAACGCCGCCAGCAGGACCATCAGCGACCAGCAACAGCCCAGGCAGAAGGCTCCGTGGTGGGCTCCGGCACACACATCGCGCGACGTCCTGGGGTACGAGGCGTAGCGCAGCATCAGCCCGATCGGCGAGCGGCACCTTGCCAGGCAGCGGTCCTTGAGGGGCGTGAGCTGGTAGAGGCCACTGACCGCGAACACGGCCGCGGCCACGGCGGTGCCCGTCGCGGCGGGGAGGCTCGCCGCCCGGCCCAGGCCGGCGGCGAGCCCGTACGCGGGCAGCCCGGCCGCGGCCCAGACGAGCAGGTAGGCGACGGTGAACACGACCATGCGCGGCGCCCGGTGCACGGTGATGGTGCGTGCGTACAGCGCGGCGACGGGCGCCGTGGCGGGCAGCATCATCGCGGCCGTCATCAGCGTCCACACGGCCAGGAAAGCGGCCAGTCCCAGGCCCATGGTGCCCGGCATCGCCTGCATGCCGCCCCAGCGCGTCACCAGATAGACCCAGGCGGCGACCGCCACGACCAGCAGCAGCCCGGCGGGGCCCGCCCGGCGGCGGACGGTGACCGGCCCACCGGTCACGCGGACCACGCGAAGGGCGCCGAGTGTCCGTTCCCGCCGCTGAAGTCCCAGGACCGGCCGTACACGCCGTCGCCCGTCGCCCGGGTGGACCTGGCGATCGTCAGCGTGCTGCTCACCGGGTGGAACATGCCGGTCAAGCCCATGACCGGGCCATCCGCACCGAACTGCGGGGCGATCTGGTCCTCGATCTCGATGTCGATGGCGTCGCCCACCCGCACGGCGTGGCGGCGGCCGTCTTCGTGGTAGTCGATGGGGACCCGCTCCACACCGAGGACCTCGCCGATGAGCGGAGTGAGCGCCGCCATCGGCCCGCCGGCCTGCCCGGAGAAGACCTTGCCCAGCGCCTCCGCCTGGCCGTCGTCCGCCGCGGCGTCGACGTACAGCGCCACCTGCCAGCCGCCGTCGGCCATCACCCGGGGCCCGTCGATGAAGACGGCGACGTTGCGGTCGGCGACGTCCACTCCGTCCACCTTCCCGCTGTCCACGTGGAACGCGAAGGTCACCTGGCAGCGTTCGTGGTCGGCCGGCGCGGTCAAGCCGGAGGTGGTGCAGGGGCACACCACGTCGCAGTTGCAGCTCTCCAGGTACGTGCCGTTCAGTTTCCAGGACACGGTTCCTCCTCCCTGTGCTGCTGCCCCTCGGCGAAGGGGATGCATCGGGAGCGTCCGTACCGTCCCGGTGCGGCTCTTTTCCAGGCTATTCCCGGGGGCCCCGGCCCGCAGATCCGCTTCCGGCGCAGCTCACGGCCCTGGTGCCCGGGTCGTGCACGGCACGGTGACTCGGGTCCACGACCGTCTCCGCCGGGCCGCCGGGCCGCCGATCCGGCCGGGCGCCGTCACCTCACTTGACCACCACGTTCGCGAACACGATGAACAGCCCGAGCATCGCGTCCACGCCGCCGACCCGGCAGCTCGCCGGCCAGGTCCGGCCGGCCACCCGGGCCGACCACACACCGCAGCCGAACAGCACCACCAGATTGATGAGCAGCGCGACGTCCACCGCCCCGTCCTCGCTCCACCAGTGCAGGTAGGCACCCAACAACGCGGCCACCGTCGGCAGCGCCGCCACCAACAGCGGCCATTCGGTCAGCATCGACCGCACGGCACTGACGGTGACCGCTGTCCCGTCGTCCGCCCGGTGCGCGATGGCGTGGGCGTAGCCGTGCGAACCGGCCGACGCCGCGGCCGTCAGCGCCACCCACACAGCGTCGTAGCCGGGATCGGTCGGGTGTCCGTCGTGTCCCAGCGCGGCCGCCAGCGCGCTGGCGAGCACCGAGCCGTACACCGCGCCGAACAGCAGCCGCTGCAACGGCTCCCCTCGTCTGGCCGGTGGCAGGGAAGCGCTGGAACGGAGCGACACGGCGCCACCTCACAGGGACGAAGGGCTCTTCTCACGGGGACGGGTGCCTACGAGGTGTAGCAGCCTGCGGCACGGATCCTCCGGAGCTACGCCGACCGCATCGGGGCGCCGCGCATTCGGCGCAGCACGGGGAGCGCGGCGGGGCGCGCGATGCTCTCCTGTGAGGACCGATGTCGACGCGCCCCCGACGCGGCCCCGCACCCTGCCGGAGGAAAGGCGATGCACCCGCTGCTCGTGCCGGCTCGACTGCGCTTCGACGGCTGGATCGCCGGCATCGGTACCGCCTCCGGTACCCGCGTGGTGGTCGGGCACTGGGCACGGTCGCCGTTCGGGCCGTTCAGCGACGTGATGCTCGAACTGCCGGACGGGCACCGGCTGCTGCTGGCCCCCACGCAGCACACGGCCGACTTCATTGCCGCGACGTACACCTTCGACGGCGTGCGGGTCCTGCCCGTCCGGGTCGGTCGCACCGCGGACGGCTGGTCCGTTTCGGCGGGCCCGCTCGACCTGCGTCTCACCCTCGGCCGACGGTCCCTCCTGGGTTTCCTGCTGTCGGCCGTCCCCGGCCCGATCGCCGCCCGGCCGGCCTGGACGGCGGTGACGGACCCGCTCGCCCGCCTGCTGTTGAACGTACGCACCCATGGGAGCGGGGGTGGCCGCAGCGAGTGGTACGGCGTCCGTGCCCTGCGTCCGATCACCGCGGCGGCCGCCACCTACGAGGGCCGGGACCTCGGCCCGCTGGCGCCGGTCGAGCCTCCCGTCCGGTTCGGGTTCGGTTCGACGCCCCGGAGGCCCTGTGTCGTGCGCGTCACCACCACGGTGGAGGTGAGCGGGGGCGGCACTCCCGCACCCTGTACGTCGCCGTCCGCGCACGGCGCCGGCAGGGCGGTGGGCAGAGCACTGCGGGCGGGTTCCCGCAGCCGTGAGCGCCGGAGGCGGATCCGTCTCCCGGCGCCTGGACGACGAAGGTGGCACATGATGGACGACCGGCCCCGCTCCGGCGCAGCTCGGACCGAACGCACCCGCGGCACGGACCTGGACCTGCTGGGCATCTACCTCAACGACCACCTGGCCGGCGCCACCGCGGGGGTGGAACGGGCCCACCACCTGGTGCGGACCGCCCGCGATGCGGCGCTCTCCGAGGCGCTCGGCCCGGTCGCCGCCGAGATCGCCCGCGACCGGGTGAGTCTGCTCGGCATCATCAGGGACCTGGGGATCCCGGTCCGGCGCTACAAGATCTGCGCGGGCTGGACCGCCGAGAAGGTGGGACGGCTGAAGAGCAACGGCCGCCTCCTGCGACGCTCTCCGCTCAGCACCTTCCTGGAGTTGGAGCTGCTGAGAGTGGCGGTGGAGGGCAAGGCAGCCGGATGGGAGACCCTCCGCCGGCTCACCGCCATCGAAAAGCGCCTGGACCCGCGGCTGCTCGACGACCTCCTCGAACGGGCCCGGCGACAGCAGGACGTCGTGGAGGAATGGCGCACCCGGCAGGCCGCAGCGGCCTTTCAGCAGAGGTAAGCGCCCTGGCGCGGCCTGTCAGCGGAAGCAAGGGCCCTGCGCGGCCCTTCAGTCACGGCCCGCTTCCACTTCCAACCGGTGGCGGCGACCGGGGCCGCGTACCGCCAGCGCCTCGAAGCCCCAGTCGCGCAGTACGTCCTGGCAGCGTCGGAGGTGCTCCTGTTCCTGGTAGCGGGCGCCACTCCCCCGTGGCCCGACCCAGCGCACCAGCACCTGCCCCGGCCGTTCTCCCGCGCTGGTGCGGTATCCGGTCCGCACCGGCTCGCCGTCCGCGCCAGTGGCTGACGGGGCCACGCCTTCGGCTTCGAGCAGCAGGCTCACCGTGTGCAGCAATCGACCGCGCTCCCACGCTGCGGGGCGCGCAGCCGGGTCGGGTCCGCTGTTGGTGAGGTGGCGGATGCTGCGGATGCCGTCGAGGGCGGTGCGCAGCTCAGCCGCTCGCGCCGCGGTGTTCCCCGTCTCCGCCTGATCAGGAGGTTCGGCGCCGGTGCGTACCTGGAGTCGGCCTGCCTCAATGTTCTGGTCCCGCATCGCCACCCCCGACTGTGCCGTCTGCTCTGCCCCGACAGTACGCGCGCCTCTCCGGCCGTGGTGCCGGCCGGCGAGAGCATGGTTTCGAGGGGCCACGGGGCCGCCGGCGGCGGCTCGCGAGGTGGCCTACGACACTGATCATCCGCTGTTGCATACTCATGCCTTTTGTTGCATACTCTTCCCATGTCTAAGGTCCTCACCTCCCTTCCCGTCGGCGAGCGCGTCGGCATCGCCTTCTCGGGCGGCCTCGACACCTCGGTCGCGGTCGCGTGGATGCGCGACAAGGGTGCCGTTCCGTGCACCTACACCGCCGACATCGGCCAGTACGACGAGCCCGACATCGCCTCGGTGCCCGGGCGTGCGCAGACCTACGGCGCCGAGATCGCGCGCCTGGTCGACTGCCGCGCGGCGCTGGTCGAGGAGGGCCTGGCCGCGCTCACCTGCGGCGCGTTCCACATCCGCTCGGGCGGGCGTGCCTACTTCAACACCACGCCGCTCGGCCGCGCCGTCACCGGCACCCTCCTGGTCCGGGCGATGCTGGAGGACAACGTCCAGATCTGGGGCGACGGCTCGACCTACAAGGGCAACGACATCGAGCGGTTCTACCGCTACGGCCTGCTCGCCAACCCGAACCTGCGGATCTACAAGCCCTGGCTGGACGCGGACTTCGTGACCGAGCTCGGCGGCCGCAAGGAGATGTCGGAGTGGCTGCTCGCCCACGACCTGCCCTACCGCGACAGCACCGAGAAGGCGTACTCCACCGACGCCAACATCTGGGGTGCCACCCACGAGGCGAAGACCCTGGAGCACCTCGACACCGGCGTGGAGACCGTGGACCCCATCATGGGCGTGCGGTTCTGGGATCCGTCGGTCGAGATCGCCGCCGAGGACGTGACGATCGGCTTCGACCAGGGCCGCCCGGTAACGATCAACGGCAAGGAGTTCGCGTCCCCCGTCGACCTGGTGATGGAGGCGAACGACATCGGCGGCCGGCACGGCATGGGCATGTCGGACCAGATCGAGAACCGCATCATCGAGGCCAAGAGCCGCGGCATCTACGAGGCGCCCGGCATGGCGCTGCTGCACGCCGCGTACGAGCGCCTGGTCAACGCGATCCACAACGAGGACACCCTCGCCCAGTACCACAACGAAGGCCGGCGCCTGGGCCGGCTGATGTACGAGGGCCGCTGGCTGGACCCGCAGGCGCTGATGGTGCGTGAGTCGCTGCAGCGCTGGGTCGGCGCGGCCGTCACCGGCGAGGTGACGTTGCGGCTGCGGCGCGGCGAGGACTACTCGATCCTCGACACCACCGGGCCGGCGTTCAGCTACCACCCGGACAAGCTGTCCATGGAGCGCACCGAGGACTCGGCCTTCGGCCCGGTGGACCGGATCGGCCAACTCACCATGCGCAACCTGGACATCGCCGACTCGCGCGCCAAGCTGGAGCAGTACGCCGGGCTCGGCATGATCGGCACCGCCAACCCCGCCATCGGAGCCGCCCAGGCGGCCGCGACCGGGCTGATCGGCACCATGCCCGAGGGCGGCGCCGAGGCCATCGCCTCCCGCGGCGAAATCTCCAGCGAGGACGAGATGCTGGACCGCGCCGCGATGGAGTCCGGCACGGACTGACCGGTCCGCCGACCGGACGGCTCGGCACCCCGAGGACCGCACCACCGGCAAGGCCGGCTCGACGCCCACAGCGTCGGGCCGGCCTTCGCCGTTTCCCGGGCCGACGGTCGGACGGAGCCGGTCAGGGGTCAGGAACCCGACCCCCTCGCCACTACGCGGCGTCCGCGAGGATCCGGCCCACTACGGGCGAGCGGGGCTCGAAGACGTCGAGAAGCCCGATCGTGCGCAGGGCGGGGGCAAGTTCCCGCAACTGCGCCAGAAGGGCCGCGTATTCGGCGGTGCCCTCGGTGAGGTCGTCGAGGCGTACGGCGTTGGCGACGAACGCGGCCACCGAACCCTTGCGGACGGTACGCCCGTTGATCGCGGTCGAGTCGATCCCGGCGGGCAGGACGTCTTCGGGCCGTACCACCGGCTGCTGCGCATGCGACATGAGAACCCCTTGTGTGTGTGATGCACGTGCTTTCTGCACGCATGCAACGCTAGCAGGACTCCGTGCCTTTTGCACGTATCATCGAAGGGTGAGCGAGCCAACCACTGACACCACCGACCAGACGTCCGCCGCCCGGGTGGCCGCAGCCCTCGGCGCCCTGACCCTGCGGGCCACCCGCGCCGGGCTCCACGGCCGGCTGACCTCAGGGGTGGAGGGCGTCGACGCCACCACCTACCCGGTGCTGTCCGGCCTCGACCGCGTCGGGCCCGCCACCGCCACCAGGCTCGCCGAGGCGATCGGCATGGACCGCACCGTCACCACCCGCTACGCCACGCGGTTGCAGGAGGCCGGGCTGATCGCCCGTGGCCCCGACCCGTCCGACGCCCGCGCCACCCGTCTGGCGCTCACCGCGGACGGTGAGCGGACCGTCCGGGAACTGCGCGGCGCGATGGAGTCCTTCCTGGCCGAGGAGATGGCCACCTGGCCTCCGGGCGAGGCCGGCACGTTCGCCCTGCGCCTCGAAAAACTCACCGAAGCCCTCGCGTCTCCCGACGCAGGCCGTACGACATGAAGTGAGCCGGGCTCCGCACGACGGTGCCGGAGCGGCCGGCCCGGATGCCACCGACCGGGCAGCCGCCACACCGACCGGCCGGCGCGGCCCACGGCCGCGTGCCCGGCTCGCCGCTCGATGGCCGGCTCGCCGCTCGCGCGGCACCGGGGCACGATGGAGTACCGGAGTACGGACCGGCAAGGGGCAGCAGGCAGCGGGAGGTCCGCGTGGCGCACACCCATACCACCGACGTACTGATCGCGGGCGCCGGGCCGGTCGGGCTGAGCGCCGCCGCGGAGCTGCGTCGCAACGGGGTGTGCTGCCGTCTCGTCGACCGACTGCCGGCCCGCCTGCCGTACGCCAAGGCGGTCGGCATCCAGCCGCGCACCCTTGAGCTCTGGGACCGGATGGGCCTGGCCCGCACCGTCCTGGAAGCCGCCCTCGCGATGCGCGGCCAACTGATCTACGTCAACGGCCGGGAGCAGGCGCGGATCGACCTCACCCTGCCGCCCGAGGTGCCGTACGGATTCGCCGCGCTACCGCAGTACGAGACCGAGCGCATCCTTGAGGCGTATCTCGCCGGCCTGGGGACGGTCATCGAGCGTGGCACCGAGCTGCTGTCGTTCGCGCAGGACGAGGACGGGGTCACCGCCCGGCTGCGTACCGCCTCCGACAGCGAGGAGGAGGTCCGGGCCCGCTATCTGATCGGCTGCGACGGAGCGCACAGCACCGTCCGCAAGGGGCTCGGACTCGCCTTCGAGGGCGGGGCCTTCGCCGAGGAGTACCTGCTGGCCGACGTCGAAGCCGACTGGGATCTGCCGCACGGATACGGCCTGCGGTCCCTCCACCGCACCGACGACGGCGCCACCGACGACCTGCTGGTCTGCATCCCGCTGCCCGGAGCGGGCCGCTACCGCATGTCGACGCTGGTGCCACCCGAACTCTCCCCGCGGACGGCGGAGGGCGGGCCCGCGCGGGGCGAGTCCGTGCCGCACGGTCCGGAGAGCGGTCGCGCCCCTGAACTGTCCCACCTGCAGGCGGTCGTGGATCGCCTCGCCCCCAAGGCAGCCGTCCTGTCGCGGATGCGCTGGTCGTCCGTCTTCCGCATCAGCCACCGGATCGTCGACCGCTACGCCGACGGCCGGGTGTTCGTCGCGGGCGACGCCGCCCACATCCACCCGCCCACGGGTGCGCAGGGCATGAACACCGGCATCCAGGATGCCTGCAACCTGGCCTGGAAACTCGCTCTCGTCGTCCGCGGGGAGGCCGGACCCGCCCTCCTCGCCAGCTACGACGCCGAGCGCCGCCCCGTAGGTGAGGAGGTCGTCGGCCGGACCGTCCGCCACGCCACCGACGGCATCGAAGCCGACCCTGACGACCCGCGGACCCTGATGCTGCACGAAGCCCAACTGCTCGTCAGCTACCGGGGCGGCCCGCTCGCCGACAAGCCCAGCGGGCCGGCCGACGCGCCCCAGCCCGGCGACCGGGCCCCGGACTGCGCCGGTCTGACCACCCCCGTGGCCACCTACCCCTTGCGGCTGCTCGACATCCTGCGCGGCCACACAGGACACGTGCTGCTGATGTACGCGGCCGACCCGGCCGCCCTCGCCAAGGCCGCCGAAGCGGCCACCCGAGCCGCCGAGCAGTCGCCTGTGGCCGACGGAAGCGCCCTCGGCACCCCCGACGCCCCCGTTCGGGAAGACGGCCTGCAGACCGTTGCCGTCCTCGCCCGGGACGCCACTCCGTGCGCCCCCGACCTCCTTCCTGTCCCCGGATACCGCGACACCAAAGGGGAGTTCGCCCGGCTCTACCGCCCCGACGGCCCGACCGGACTCCTCATCCGCCCGGACGGGCAGCTCGGCGCCCGCTTCCCCCTCGCCGACACCGCGGCAGCCCTCTCCGACTACCGCACGGCCCTGTCCGCACCGGCCTGAACTCCACTCCCCCACCGAGGCGCCATCCGTCGCAGCCGAGGTCGGGACACCCCCTCAGGTATCCCCGTCGGAAAGCCGTCGGTCGGGCTATGGTCGGCGATATGACCCTGTCGACACGAGAACGAGAGCTGTTTCTGGCGGAACCTCATATCGGTGCGCTGTCCGTGGTCGAACGGCCGGACCGCGCACCACTGACCGTCCCCATTTGGTATCAGTACACGCCGGGCGGCGAACTGTGGGTGCGTACCGGGCCTGATTCCCGGAAGGCCCGGGCCATTCGGTCTGCAGGGCGCTTCAGCCTGATGGTGCAGCGGACCGAACCGACGGTGCGCTACGTCTCGGTGGAGGGGCCGGTCACCAGGACGGAATCAGACAGCCGCGAACGGTCCTGGGAGCTGACCGCGCGGTACCTCCCTCAGGACAAGGTCGCGGAATTCGTGGAATACGACCGCACCCAGCTCGGTGAGCACGTCGTCATTTACCTGCAGCCGGAACATTGGGTGTCCGCCGATTTGGGATCCCTCTGACCGCCGCCGCGATGACGGGCAACCCCTTCTCTACGCCGGTCAGGTGAGGGTGCGATGCTCTCCGGGTGAGTTATCCCGCGACAGACGAGCTTTCCTCCGCGGAGCGCGCGTTCATGATCAACGCCTCCGAGATCGATATCCTGCCCGGCGTCCGAGGCGACCTGGACGAGCCCTTGACGTCCGGGCCCGCCTCGGCTCTCATACCGATTCTGCGGACGCTGATCGACAAAGGATGGATTCAGGTCTCCCGGGTCATTCCCTGGACTGCGCCTGACGGGGCCGCGGGATTCCAACCCGGCCCTCCCCTCCCCCAGCGGGACCTGGCCGTGCTGCTTTCGGAAGCCACGAACTGGGAGTACCCGGAATCCGGCGAATGGTTCGGCTGCCTGACACTCACTCTTACCGAGGCGGGACGAAAGATCCCCCGGTGATGCGCGAGCCGATCACGCGGTCGAGGGGCGGCGGCGGGGCCGTCGCCGACGCGTAGGGAGAGCGCGCGGACGACCGTGATCGGCGCAGGACCGTGATCCACGCGTGATAAATGTCCCCGTAAACTCCACTACTTGGGGGATTCACGGGATGCGTGACAAGACGGGGGACACATGACGAACCGGCGCGCGGCGATACCGGCTCTGGTCGGAGGGGTGCTGCTCACGGCACTTCTGTGGTGGATGGGGGCGAGCGCGCACGCGCTGCACCTGCCGGGTGCCACCAACATGATCGGCGGCCAGGCCGCCGCCGATCTCGAACACTGGCTCACTCCCTGGTCGTACGACCCCCCGTCGTCCACTCAGCCCGGCACCGGTACGTCCGACGGGGTCGGTAGCCCGGGCTGGGTCGACGGCACCCGCTACCTCGCGCTGTACACCACCGCGCTGCAGGTCCGGTTCGGCGCGGTCTTCGTCTTCTTCGTGCTCGGGGCGATCTTCCTGGTCCGCCGACTTCCCCCGGTGCCCGGCCGGCGGACCGCCGCCCTGCTCGCGGTGTGGGCGTGGGGTCTGGTGGCCGGGATGCTGGCGGCGACCGTCTCCGCGCCGTGGCTGATTGCCTCTGGGGGGAACGGCAGTTTCCGCTTCCTGCCCCGGCTGTCGGGCGCGATCTCCTCCGGGCAGCAGATCCTGGTGGTGACCGCGCTGGTCGCGGCCGTGGGGACCGTGCTCGCAGCCCGGATCACCGCCGACGGGACCGGTCCGCTGCCGCAGCAGGTCGTCCCGGTGCGCGCCGCCCGCCTGGCCGCCACCGTCGGGACCGTGGTGATCGCCCTGTCCCTGGTGGTCCTCTCGTACCAGCCGGTGGCCGCCGCGCTCCAGCAGATCTCCCCGAGGGTCGGGCTGATCTCCGAACCGGGTGATCTCCTGCGCCAGTGGCTGCTGCTCGGTGCCTGGACGGACCCGGCGGGCACACCGCTCGGCGACTGGCTCCTGTCCCGCGCCCCCGACGTGCTGCTGCTCGCCGTGGTGTGGTGGATGCTGAGCCGGCTGCCCGGACTGCTCACCCGAGCCACCGTCCCGGCGATGGCGGTCGGCGCGGTGTGCGCGACCGTGCTCGGCCTGCTGGCGAGCCAGCTGCTGCGGATCGCGACGGACGGTACGGGCCTGCGCTGGGGGCTGCTGCATCTGTCCGCGGAGCTCGGCGGCGGCGTCCCGGCGGCCCTGACCTGGGGCCTGCTGGCCGGAGTCGCGGCTGCCGTGACGCTGCGGGTGGCCGGGGCGCGCACGAAGACCGCCGACGCGACGGCCTCCGTCCAGGACTCCCCCGAGGCGTAGGACCGGCCGGCAGGCCGTTCCGGCCACGATGCCCCTACTCCTGGAAGGGGTCACCCGGGCCGCCGACAGGCTGGGAACCACACCCGTCCCGCCGGCCACGCTGCTGGGCGTAGCGGCACTGGACGTCCCCGAGCACGTGGTCGAGATCGAAGCTGCTGCGGTCCTCGACTGAACGGCCGGCGTCACGCCTCGGCGCGGAACCCTGACCACCACCAGTTCCAGGGGCGGTTTGCTACCGGCGGGCCGCCGTTTCGGAGGGCAGTTCGTCGAAGCGGTCGCGGTATTCGGCGGCGAAGCGGCCCAGGTGGGAGACGCCCCACCGATACGCGATGGTGCTGACGTGATCGGTGGAGGTGAGGACGTCCTCGCGGATCCGGTCCAGTCGCAGATTGCGCACGTAGGTGAGGGGAGACAGTCCGAGTCGGGCGCGGAACGCGGAGCTGACGGTCCGTGGGCTGCAGTCTGCGGCGGCGGCAATGCCGCTGAGGGTGAGGCGTTCCGAGAGGTTCGTTTCGATGAAGGAGAGAGCCGCGCGTAACGAGCGCGGGTGACTGGGTTGCGGGCCGTCGCGAAGCTCGCCGGTATGCGTATGGGGCTGGGCCAGCAGCAGGGCGGTGGCAATGCACCGCAGCTGGCTGCGCGGCAGCTCCGCACGCTGGAACAAGGGGTCTCCTGAGTCCAGCTGCTCCACGAGGGAATGCACCAGCAGCCGCACCGCCCGGCCCTTGGGTTTGGCCAGGTCCAGGGCGAAGTCGAAGCGTACGGTGGATGTCGGCAGTTGCCCGGTGAGCGCGGCGAACTCCTGGTCGACGAGGGCGGCATCGATCCGCAGGCCCAGAAAACGCGTCCGGCTGCGGGCGGGGCGCAGCTCCTGAGTGTCTCCGGGGTTGACGACTCCTGCGGTGGCCTCGTCGAGGGTCGCGTGCAGGCTGCCGCAGGTCGCCGCGATGGCGCCGGAAACACCTATGTTGACGAAGTAGGAGCGGCGGCGGCCGGACGCCGAAGCGACGCGGACGTCGAGTGGCGAGGCGAAGTAGCCGACCGCGAAGTCGGAGGCGGCGACGCCGCGCAGTTCGTGCTCTCCGCCGGCCAGGCCGTCCAGCGGAGAGGTGGTGATCGAGCCGCCGAACAGCCGGGTGGCAGCGTTGAGCAGATCGACCGGGTTCCGAGATTTGGTGATGCGGAACGTGTGCAGAGGAGTGGTCACAGCTTCACCCGTGGACGACGGCGTCATGGTGGGAACTCCTTTTGCGGCCGGACGTTGGCCACCTCGGTCCGAGGACGCTCAGATCGGCGGGGCGACGAACAGCCCGGGGTCGACGTCATTGTGGGACTTGGCGGCAATGTATTCGTTCATCTCGTTGGCCGTGCCCCACTGGTCGGCGTTGGCCGGATCCGTCAGGTCGAAGAGGTGTGGATGCCAGGTGTCCTCGTCCACGACTTCGAGCTCGGTGGTGTACTCGACGGTGTTGCCCGCCCGGTCGAGGTAGTAGCTGAAGGAGTTGTCACCGGCGCGGTGCCGGCCCGGACCCCACAGGCGCTCGATGCCCAGCCGCTGCATCCGGCCCGTGCCGCGCAGGAACTCGTCCACCCCGCGCATCTCGAAGGACGCGTGATGGAAGGCTGCATGCGGGCCGCGGACGATGCCGAAGCTGTGGTGATAGGTGTTGCAGCGCAGGAACCACATCATCTCGCCGCGGCTGCCGATGCACAGGGTGTCCGAGAGCCGGAAGCCGAGATGCTTGATGTACCAGGCCACCGTGGCTTCGGGTGTGGGCGAGTTCATCAGCACATGCGACAGCCGCACGGGTATGGACTCCCGTGCCTCGATCGTGCGGTGCCGGCGTGGGGTGACGTCGGCGGAGACCTCCACCACACGGCCCTCGTTGTCGAAGAAGCGGACCGCATAGCCGCCTCCGGGAGTGTCCAGCATCTGCGGTTCCCGCACCAGCTTCACACCCTGCGCGATCAACTGCGCGGCCAGGGCGTCGACATCCGCGGGGTGGGCGGCACCGAAGGCGATGAGGTCGGTGCGCTTCTGCTGGTCCTCGCGCAGCCGCACCACGTACTGCTCCGGGGAGCCTTCGGCCGCCAGGAACGAGACCCCCGTGTCACCGGCGGTCTCCGTCAGACCCCATAACTCGGTGTAGAACTGGCGCTGTTCGGCGAAGCTCGGCATGGTGACATCGATATGCCGCAGGTGGGTGATCAAGCTTGTGTCGCTCATCGGTCACTCCTCGTACGGGGTGGATCGGCTGAGGTGTTCGGTCAGCCGGTCGATGACAGTGGGCATCGGGTGGGCATCGGATGGAGGGTTACGCGGGCTCGGCCATCTGCTGGTGACATGCGTTGACCAGCGGGTACGCCTTGTCGTGACGCTGTGCCTGCTCCAGGCCGACGATCGCCACCGAGGTCTGAACGAGCGTGCGGCATCGCCGTGCACGCCGGTTGACGAACGACTCAAGCCCCGCGCCGACCGACTCATGACGCGCGAGTTCGTGGGCCAGCACGAGCCCGTCCTCGATCGCCAGGGCCGCGCCGCTGGCCGTCTGCGGTGCCGGCGCATGCGCGGCGTCACCGATGACGACGCCGTTTCCGCGGTTCCAGGCACCCGCCAACAACGCCGTCCGGACCGGGCGGCGTACCACCGACTCCGACGCGGACACCAGAGGGCAGATCTCCTTCACCCGCCCCGGGAAGGCCCCCAGGAGCTGCCGCAGACGCGGGGCGAGTTCGGCATCGGGTAGGACGCTGTGTCCTACTCCGTTCTCCGTGAGGAACACGTACGCCTGGCTGCCCGAGATGGGGATGAGTCCAGCTGTGTTGACTTCGCCGGCGAACTGATGGATACGCGTGGCCCACGGCGGGCGCGGCACCAGGGCCCGCCAGACCATCTGCCCGTGGTAGTCGAGCGAGGTCGCCAAGCCCAGCAGGGCCCGGACCGACGAGCGGATGCCATCCGCGCCCACCAGCAGCGCGAACTGCCGGACCGTCCCGTCCGAGAACCGCACACGGACCAACTCCTGCTCCTGGTCCACCGCCGCGACCGTCATCCCGTAGTGCACCACCACCCCACTCCGCTCGGCCGCCTCCCGCAGGATCCGGTGCAGTACGGGGCGCGCCATGCCGACCATCGCCGGCCGCTCCGCGCCGATCAGACGCGGCAACTGGACCCGGTCCGCGGACTCGCCGTTCACGTCCACATGTGTGATGCCGGCCATCCCGTAGCCCTCGGCCAGACACCTGTCCGCGAGTCCCAACTCGTCCAGCGCGCGCAGCGCGGGGCCGGTCAGGCACAGCCCCCACCCCGACGTCGCCGTCGCCGGGGCGGCCTCGGCGATCTCGACGCGCCACCCCCTGCGCGCCAGGGCCGACGCCGCCGTCAGACCGGCGACACCCGCGCCCACGATCACGGCCGTCCGCGCGCCGCTGCAGCTCTTCATCTACGCCTCCTGAGCACCGAATTCACCGGAACCCTAGAAGCCGCCGCGGCTCCGCCCTATCCGTATCGGGAGGCGGCTATCCGCTTCCGGCAATCGATGAATGCGCGGTGGTATCCCTCGCGGCCACCGCGCCGGCCCGGCTGCGGCATGGGGATTTCGAAGTGGACCGTGTCGACGCCGGGGCCGTGCAACGGCTCAACCCGCGCCCACTGCACATCTGTTGACGACACACCAGGACCCACGACCAGCTGATCCGAACAAAACTGCCTAGCGGCTGCGGTCGCTCGGCGGATCGGTCAGGCGGTCGCCGTCCACGCGGGTTCCGGCCTGCTTGATCTGGCGGAAGACGGGGCTGACTTCCATGGCCTCGACGCCGGGGAGGGTTCCGACGCGGTCGGAGGTGAACTCGAAGAGTTCGTCGAGGTCGCGGCAGTGGACGACGGCGTGCAGGTTGTTCGGCCCGGACAGCGCGGCGGCGAACCCCACTTCGGGCATCCGCGCCATCGCGCGTCCAACGGCTTTGATGCTGCCTGGATGGACCCGCATCCACAGGTTCGCCCGGGCCCGGTACCCCAGGGCCATCGGTGCGATCTCCACGTCGATGTGGACCACTCCGCCGGAGAGCAGAGTGTGCAGACGTCGTGAAGCCCGGCCCGGCGTGAGGTCGGCCGCGGCGGCGAGGTCGACGAGACTGGCCCGTCCGTCGGTGGCGAGGGCCGCGAGCAACTTCTCGTCCTGGTCGGCGAGTTGCACCGGCTCGTTCCGCACGACCGGCCGTTCGGGGAACGGCCCGTCGCCGGTCCCGAGGGCGGCCTCCTGCTCGGGGGTCAGGGTTCCGGTGAGTGCGGCCCAGTAGTGTCCGCGTCCGCCGACGAACTGGCGGAGCATCACCGACGCCTGGAGGTCGAGTACGGCGGCAGCACGAGGGAGCCGACGGCCGAGCAGGTCGTCGCGCTGCTCCGGTGACCGTGAGCGCACGGCGCAGGTGACCTCGGAGCCGGCGGCGCACAGCGCGACCCAGCTGATGTCGTCGCGTTGCGCGAGTGCTTCGGCCATGGCCGGGGCGCTGCCGGGGCGGCAGCGCAGGCGCGCCATCCACCGGCTCTGCCCGAGGGCTCCCGGGTCGACCACCCCGATCACCCGGAGGACCCCGGCCCGCCGCATACGGCGGTAGCGGCGGGCGACGGTCAGCTCGGAGAGCCCGAGGACCGTCGCCACGGTCGCGAATCCGACCCTCGGATCAATCTGAAGGGCACGAAGGATTCGCACATCATGCGGCTCAAGAATGACGGAATGATCGATCTCTGGACTCGACATGGCGGCAACGCTACAGAAGGCGCCGTTTCCGGGTCGTTGCGCACCGCGCGTGGCCGACGCTTGCACAGGTACGACGACATGCGCCGAAGGAGCCTGATGAGAGTCATCACCATCGAGGAGCACTGGACCACCCCGGGGATCGACCGGGCCTTGCGAGCACAGCCGATGCGGTCGCGCGACGAGAGCGTGGCGTTGAACGACCGGGGGGACATCCCCGGCCGTCTGCTCGACATCGGCGAGCAACGGATCACGGCGATGGACGCGGCCGGCATCGACCTGCAGATCCTCTCGATCGCCCCGCCGGGGACCCACGGGCTCCCGGCCCGTGAAGCCGTTGCGCTGAGCCGCGAGGCGAATGACCTGGCGAGCGAGGCCGTGGGGCGCCATCCGACGCGTCTGCGGGCGATGACGACGCTGCCGATGTCGGATCCGGACGCGGCCGTGACGGAGCTTCAGCGGATCGCGGACTCGCCCGCTCATGTCGGGATCATGTCCTACGGTCGCAGCGGCGACCGGCCGTTGGACGATCCCGCCTACGACGAGCTGCTCGCCACCGCCGCCGCTCTGGGGCGGCCGGTGTTCATCCATCCCCAGATCCCGCCGAACGCGGTCAGGGACGCCTCCTACCGCGGGTTCGACCCGACCGTCGAGCTCGCGCTCGCCACCTTCGGCTGGGGATGGCACATCGAGGCGGGGCTCGCGGCACTTCGCCTGATCCTGCGCGGCACGTTCGACCGACACCCGGACCTGCAGATCGTGCTGGGGCACTGGGGCGAGATGCTGTTGTTCGCCCTCGACCGGGTCGACAGCCTCTCGAACGTCGCGACCGGCCTGGACCGTCGGGTCGCTGAGTACTTTCGGACCAACGTCCACATCGCGACCAGCGGCATGCTGACCCCCCGCTTGCTGCGGCACGCGTTGGACTTCACGACCATCGACCGGATCCTGCTCTCGGGCGACTATCCCTTCCACCGGCTGGACGCCGCGGCTCTCACCGACTTCCTCGGGACGCTCCCCGACCGCGAGGACCGGCACAAGGTCGCGTATGCCAACGCCCGGGCGCTCTACCGCCTCGAACCGTCCGCGCCCGGACCGGACGCAGAGACCGCGCGACTCCTGGAGCAGTCATGAACGTGATTTCGCAGCACGCGACCGTGCTTCTCATCGGTGCGTCCCGTGGCCTGGGCCGTGCGATCGCCGCTGAGTACCTGGACCGCGGATCCCATGTGGTGGGGACCGTCCGCGGCCCCGGTCGGACCGCGTTGCACGACCTTCAGCCAACTGCCGGTGGGCGGCTGGAGATCGAGCACGTGGACATCAACGCGCCGGAGCAGATCCACGCTCTCCGAGAGCGGCTCGGCGCCCGCAGGTTCGATCTGCTCTTCGTCAACGCGGGCGTGGCCAACCATCCGGAGGAGACCCCTGCAGACGTCACGACCGACGAGTTCACCCGCCTGATGCTCACCAATGCGCTGAGCCCCATGCGGGTCATCGAAACGCTCGCCGAACTCGTCACGCCGGACGGCACCATGGCGATCATGTCCTCCGGCCTGGGCAGCGTCGCCAACAACGAACGCGGCGGCTTCGAGATCTACCGGGCCAGCAAATCCGCCCTCAACCAGCTGATGCGCAGTTACGCGGCCCGTCACCGCGACGATCCCCGCACGCTGCTCGTGACGGCGCCCGGCTGGGTCAAGACCGACATGGGCGGCCCCAACGCCCGTCTCACCATCGAGGAGAGCATCCCCCGCCTCGTCACGGCCGTTGACGCGCAACGCGGCCGCCGGGGCCTCCGCTACCTCGACTATCTGGGAGAGACCGTCCCCTGGTGAGACGACTGACCGGGCAGGGCGAGCGATGCCGCCCCCGGCGACGCCGTGCGTGCTACGGGTGCGGGTCCCCCGCGGTCTGCCGCGTGGTGGCGTCGAGGGCGCCGAGCAGGGCCAGCGCCTGGGCGCTGGGGCTGCCGGGTTCGGCGTGGTAGATGACGAGTTGCTGGCCGGGGGCGTCGCGGACGTCGAAGGCTTGGTACGTGAGGGTGAGCGGACCGACGTCGGGGTGGTTGAGGGTTTTGGCGTCCCGGGTCTTGCCACGCACGGTGTGGGCCTGCCACAGCGTCGAGAAGGTGGTGCTGTGCTCGGTCAGCGTGTCGATGAGCGCGTTCAGCCGGGGGTCGTCGGGATCAAAGCCGGCCGCCTGACGGAGGTGGGCGACGGTGGCCTGCGCGGCCCGGTCCCAGCGGGCGTAGAAGTCCCGACCGGCCGGGTCGAGGAAGACCGCGCGGGCGAGATTGTCCGCGGGGTGGAAGGGCGAGTACAAGGCGTCGGCGAGGGCGTTGGTGGCCAGGATGTCCAGGGTGCGGTTGAGGACGAACGCCGGGGTGTGGGGGTAGCCGTCCATGAGCTGGCGGAGGGCCGGGCTGACCCCGTTCCGCTGCGGCCCCGGGCGGTCGAGCGGTGCGGTGCCGGCCAGCCGGTGGAGGTGGTCGTGGGCGTCGGTGTCGAGGTGGAGGGCGCGGCTGAGCGCGTCGAGGACCTGGGGCGAGGGACGGCGTTCGCGGCCTTGTTCCAGGCGGGTGTAGTAGTCGACGTTCACTCCGGCCAGCACCGCGACTTCCTCGCGGCGTAGCCCGGCGACCCTCCGTAGGCCGTAGCTCGCCATGCCCACGTCTTCGGGCCGCAGGCCGGAGCGCCGGGCGCGCAGGAAGTCTCCCAGGTCGTTGTCGGGCATGCCGTCCAGGTTAGGCATTCGGCCGGTGTGCTGCCTGGGTGTGTGGCACCCGGGCAGCACACGTCCTGGTGAGCGGTCTCCGGGGCGTCCAGCGTGGGTGGCGAAGGGAACGAACGCACTGGGAGGACGTCATCGCCATGCCTGGACAACGACTTGACGGCAAGGTCGCGCTGATCACCGGTGCGACGGGAGGAATCGGCGCCGCGACCGCCAAGCTGTTCGCCCGCGAGGGCGCGCGGCTGGTCGTCGCCGATGTCCGCCGGGAGCGCCTCACGGCACTCACCCGGGACATCGCGGAAACCGGCGCGGACGTCGTCGCCGCCTGCCTGGATGTCTCCTCCGCCCGGCAGTGGGACGGGGTGATCAGCACCGTCCGCGAGCGGTTCGGCAGGCTGGACGTCCTCGTCAACGTCGCGGGCGTCCTGGACTGGCCGGGCATCGAGGACACCGAGGAGGAGGCGTGGAACCGCGTCATCGACGTGAACCAGAAGGGCACCTGGCTCGGGATGAAGGCGGCCATGCCCCTGCTGCGCGCCACCGGCAACGCCTCGGTGATCAATACCTCGTCCGTCCTGGGGCTCGTGGGAAGCGGAGCGGCCGCCGCCTACCAGGCGTCCAAGGGGGCGGTGCGCCTGCTCAGCAAGACCGCGGCCGTCGAGTACGCCCGCCAGGGAGTGCGCGTCAACTCCCTGCATCCCGGTGTCATCGCCACGCCGATGATCCAGGACCTCCTGGACGAACAGGGCGACCGGCAGCCGGACATCGTCCGTACCCCGATGCGCCGCGCGGGCCGCGCCGACGAGGTCGCCTCGGCGATGCTCTTCCTCGCGGGCGACGAGTCGTCGTTCGTCACCGGCACCGAGCTCGTCGTCGACGGCGGCCTCACCGCCTACTGACCGCCGCTACGGCAACCGGGAGGAGCAAACCCCCACCCGGCACCCGTCTCTCTCACCACGGCAGGCGTTCGTCCAGTACCTTCCAGCCGTCGCCCAACTCCCCGCGCAACGCCTTCAGCGCGGCGTCCGCCTGCTCGTCGAACAGCTCCTTCTCCGCATCGGACCACGGAGACGGGCCCTGTGGGTACTTCCAGTCGAGGGAGGACTGGAAGCGCTCGCTCAGCCGCACCAGTTCGGCGCGGGTATCCGCACTGATCGGCAACCGCTCCGGCTCGCAGGGATAGCCGTACGGACTGTCCATGTGCTCCGGCCACAGCGGTGTGTGCGGGACGCCCGGTTCGAAGAAGAACCGCAGATAGATGAACACACCGCACCCTCTCACGACTCCCCGCCGGTGTCGCCCGTGTTCTGCGCGTCGAAGCGCCGTCGGGCCGCCTCGATCTCGTCGAGGTAGCGACGGGTCCAGGCGCACATGCCGTTGACCGTGTCGCGCAGTGCCGCACCCGCTTCGGTGAGGCGGTAGTCGACCCGGGGCGGCACCTCGGCGTACACCGTCCGGTGCACCAACCCGTCCCGTTGGAGTGCACGCAGGGTCTGGGTGAGCATCTTGTGGCTGACACCGTCGACCTCACTGCGCAAGGCGGTGAACCGCAGGGTCCGCTCCCCCAGTGCGTTGATGATCAGCAGCGCCCATTTGTTGGCCACGCCGGAGAAGATCTGGCGGGCCAGGGAGTCGGCACGTGTGACGTCCCCGTCCTCGTCGTCCGCGCGCCGGGCCTGCTCGGTAACCATGAGGTTCCCTTCTCACCAAAAAGTGCGTTCTTCCAGGTCAGTGGACAGTCACCTACGGTTTCTCAGTATCCGAAAGAAAGCAATGGGCCGTTCTCGGCAGATATGCCGCCGCGGCCTGCACCGCAGGGAAACGGAACCTCACATGACCGTCCTCAAGACCTACGCCCGGCTGTGGACCGAAGACCTCGACCGCGCGCTGCCGCTGCTCCAGCAACTCACCGGCGCCCAGCTGGACCTCCGCCTGGCGTTCCAGGACGTCGAACTGGCCGCCCTCGGCAATTTCCTCGTCATCGCCGGCCCGGCCGAGGAGCGCGCGAAGTACGCGCACGCCTCCGCCACCGTGGTCGTCGAGGACCTCGACGACCTGCAGACGACCCTCAAGGCCGCCGACGCCACCGTCACCACCCCCGCGACGGCCGGCCCTACCGGGCGGTTCCTCTACGCCCGGCACGTCGACGGGGCGGAGATCGAGTACGTCGAGTGGGCGCCGGAACTACGCCGGCGACTCCTCGGCCGCTGACCCGCGCAGCGACGCCGGTCGTGCGTCGGCGAGGCCCTCGGCACGCCGCAGGAGGCGGCATTCCTTGTGGACGCATTGCCAAGAAAGGTGCGGACCGTACGCCAACGCTTTTCCGGCGGCTGCCCGGAATGCTGGGCAGCGCCGAAAGCCAGTGGGCAGGCGGCGAACGCCAAGGGCGCGGGCGGCGGCTGTGTCACCAAGGACTTCAGCGTCGCTGAGGGCAGCCGGGTGGTGATGCAGGTGTGCCTTCGCCAGGGTTCGACTCTCTCGCACTGCAGTGACCGTCGATGGACCACGGCCTGAGGAAAGTCGGGGGACTTCAGGGCGTTGCACAGGTGCTCGGTCGGCCGGACTTCCGGTCGGCCGAGCACCTTTCGGTGTGTTCTGGGGACCGTTTCCGAAGGCTGTCGGCCTGCGGGCCCCGGGCCGGAGGGCCGTTGCTCACGGGTGGGGCCGGGTTCCGCGCCGGCCTCGGCCGGCGTCCGCCTCGCGGTGGAAGACGCGGTCCGTGACGCACTCCACACCGGTTCGGGGTCCAATCAAACACGAATTTAACATGCGTATTTGCTAGCGTCGTGTGCATGCGGTTGACGAAGTTCACCGACCTGGGGCTGCGTGCCGTCATGCGCCTGGCGGTCACCGAGCAGGCCGAACCCTTGACCACGCGCGAGGTGGCGGAGGCCATGGACGTGCCCTACGCCCACATGGCGAAGGCGGTCACCCGGCTCCAGCACCTGGGCGTACTGGAGGCCAGGAGGGGTCGCGGCGGCGGGCTCGAACTGACCGGACTCGGCCGACAGGCTTCGGTCGGCTGGCTGGTGAGGGAGCTGGAGGGCGTGGAGGAAGTCGTCGCCTGCGACGGCGATCCACCCTGCCCGCTGCGCGGCGCGTGCCGGCTTCGCGGGGCGCTGCGCCAGGCGCAGGAGGTGTTCTACGCCACGCTCGATCCGCTGACCGTGGCCGACCTGGTGACGCCCCCCACCGGCCCGGTCCTGGTCGGGCTGGTCGGCCACCGACCCGAGTGACCCACACCCTGCCGCCACAGGCGGACACCCCTTCGTTTTAATACGCAGATCATTAACCAGTCTCAGGAGTCGCTGTGCTCTCCGAGCAGTCCACCCCCGTCATCCGCGCCACCCTCCCCGTCGTGGGCGCCGCCATCGGTGAGATCACCGAGCTGTTCTACGCCAAGCTCTTCGACGACCGCTCCGAGCTGCTGCGGAACCTGTTCAACCGCGGCAACCAGGCCAACGGGGAGCAGAAGAAGGCGCTGGCGGGCTCCATCGCGGCCTTCGCCGGCATGCTGCTGGAGCACCCCGGCACCCGGCCGGACGCGATGCTCGCCCGGATCGCCAACAAGCACGCCTCTCTCGGCGTCACGTCCGACCAGTACAAGCTCGTCCACCAGCACCTCTTCTCGGCCATCGGTGACGTACTCGGCGATGCCGTCACCGAAGAGGTGGCCGCGGCCTGGGACGAGGTCTACTGGCTGATGGCCAATGCGTTGATCGCCCTTGAGGCCGGTCTCTACCGGGACGCCGGTGCCGCCGAGGGCGAGGTATGGCGGACGATGGAGATCGTCGAGCGGCGGCAGGAGACACCCGACGCGGTCTCCTTCACCCTGCGCCGCACCGACGGCGGCCCCGCGGGCTCCTTCCGCCCGGGCCAGTACGTCAGCGTCCAGGTCGAATTGCCCGACGGCGCCCGGCAGATACGCCAGTACAGCCTTTCCTGCGCCCCCGGCAGCCCGCAGTGGCGCATCACCGTCAAGCGCGTCCGCGGCGGCTTGGCGCCGGAGGGAGAGGTCTCCTCCTGGCTGCACGAGCACGCCCGGGCCGGCGAAGTGCTCACCGTTTCCGCCCCGTTCGGCGACCTCGTTCTCCCCGAAGGCGACGGGCCGCTGCTGCTGGCCTCCGCCGGGATCGGCAGCACACCGATGCTGGCCATGCTCGACCACCTGGCCGCCGAGGGCCCGGCACGGGCGGTGACGGTGGTGCACGCCGACCGCGCCCCGTCCGACCACGCCCACCGGGACGAGCTGCGCCGCCTCGTCCGGGAACTCCCGGACGCCACAATGCACTTGTGGTACGAGGAGCCCGGCGACCAGGCGCCGGATGCGTCGGCCGGCCAGGTCGACGTGGCCGCGCTGGAACTCCCGGAGGGGGTGACCGCGTACCTGTGCGGACCGCTGCCGTTCATGCGCGCGGTGCGCGGCGACCTGCTCCGCCGCGGCGTTCCCGCCCGGTCCATCCACTACGAAGTCTTCGGCCCCGACCTCTGGCTCGGGCAGGAGCAGGTCGGTCAGGAGCAGGTTCGGTCGCGAGCGCAAGGAGAGCGCACCTCATGAACGCCACCTCGGCCGCCGTAGCCACCGCGGTCACCTTCGTCTGGCTCGGGATGGTCCTGGCGATCTCCTTCCTGGAGGCGCCGTTGAAGTTCCGGGCCCCCGGCGTGACCGTGCCCATCGGGCTCGGCATCGGCCGCATCGTCTTCCGTGCCCTCAACCGGGTCGAGGCCGTGCTGGCCATCGCCGCGATCACAGCGGTGGCCACCGGCGGGTCTCCCGCATCCGTCGGCACACCCGCCGCCGTCGCCGCGCTGCTGCTGGCCGTACAGCTCCTCGTGATCCGGCCTGGTCTCAACCGCCGTTCCGACCGCGTACTCGCCGGCGAGGCCCTCCCGCGCTCCCGCGCCCACCACTTCTACGTGGCAACGGAGCTGGTCAAGGTCTTCGCCCTGCTCGCACTGGGCATCAACGTCCTCACGGTCTGACGGCTCCCGGTACGCCCCCCGGTACGGGCGGCCCCGCCTCAGGTCGGCATGAAGCGGACCGGCAGCACGCCGTCCGATTTCCGCCAGCCATTCCGCATCTGCGCGGGTAACGCTGGGCGCATGAACTGTCGCACACCTCGCTCATGCGCTGCCGCCCCCGGTGCGGAGCCACGAGATCCCGTCGCCGATCGCTCCTCGCGGAACGAGGTCTCCGCGTGCTGAACGAGACGGTCTTCCGGAGCGAGGACGTGTCGGAGCCGGAGCGACTGGCCTGCTGGGCGGAGCGATTGGGGCAGACGCACGCTCCCGTGCGCCTGGAGAGCGACCACGCGCATGACTTCCGGGCGTACCAGCGCGTCTTGGACTTGGGCGCGGTCTCCCTCTGGCCGGCCACCTTTCAGCAGTCGGTGATCCGGCGCACTCCGCGATTGATCCGCCGGTCCGACCCCGAGCACTACCACCTGTCGCTCGTGGTGCGCGGTACCGGGGCAGTCACCTGGGACGACCACGAGGCCGTGTACCGGCCGTCCGACCTGCACCTCAACGACTCCTCGATGCCGTGGGAGATCCGTACCGGCGAGTCCCCCGTCACGACGCTGGGGATCGAAATCCCCAAGCACATGGTGCCGTTGCCGCGCGACCTGGCCGGCCGGAAGATCCCGCGCCGTCTACCGAGCGGCAAGGGCATCGGCGCGCTGCTCGCACAATTCCTCATCGGGCTGTGCGCGGACACCACCGCCTACCAGCCGTCCGACGGGCCCCGGCTGGGCAGGACCCTGACCGACCTGGTGACGGCGCTCCTCGCCCACGCGCACGAGGCGAGCAACGCCCTGCCCGCCGACACTCATCGACGGACCCTCCTCCTGCGGATCAAGCAGTTCATCACCGAGCAGCTGCACGAGCCCCGCCTCACCCCGACCGCCGTCGCCAACGCCCACCACATCTCCGTCAGTTACCTGCACCGCCTCTTCCAGGACGAGGACGCCACCGTCGCCGCCTGGATCCGGCTCCGGCGCTTGAACGCCGCATGCCGCGACCTCGCAGACCCGGCGCTGGGCTCCACCCCCATCCGTGCCATCGCCGCCCGCTGGGGTTTTCCGCACGCGGCCGACTTCACCCGCGCCTTCCGCACCGCTTACGGACTGCCGCCCAGCGCATACCGCCGCCAACACCTCGAACCGGCACCGGAGCACCGACAAGCCGCTCGCGGCCCGGACGACATCCCCTGTGCGGCACGAGAAAAGAAAGGCTGACGAAACGTGGCCGGTCTGATCGTGCTGCTCATCACCGGGCCCCTGATGAGCTGGCCCCTCATTTACTGCTTGCGGAATGTGTACGGCCTTTCCGTCCTCCGGCGCAGAGGAGTGCGCACGTCAGGGCGGTTTGGGTATCTCTACTGGCAGGACGGGGAGGCGGCGGGCGTCTTCCGGTTCGAGGCGCAGGACGGCAAGACCCGTACCGCCATGACAGCATTCGGCCACACTGCCGATTACGGCGAGGCGGACACCCTCGACGTTCTTTACGATCCGACTCGCCCGCAGCGCGCGGAAGTAGCCGATTGCGTAGCCGGAAAGCTGCGGACCTTCCGGCTCGGCGCCTCCGTCGTGGCTTTCTGCATGTTTCTGCCACCGGTCTGCTATTGGATCGTTCCCCTCTAGCCGGCCGGCGTGTGCGGGGCGCCGGGGGCGCCGGGATTCACGGGCCGGCGGGAGTGGTCGGCGCTTGGGCGGCGGACGGGTCGCCGGGCTGTTCGAGCAGGCGGGTGCGGAAGAGGTCGAGTACCTTGTCGAGCGCCGCACGGGTCGGCTGGCCGGGTTCGTCGAGGAGGTGCTCGGTCAGGACGGAGTGCGGCGGCAGGGCGGAGGCCGGGTTCGCGGCGCTGTCCTCGAGCTCGACGGCCACGAACGCCTCGCCGAGTTCCTTGCGCAAGAAGGCGAACCGGTCGCTCGGTACCAACCGGTCGCCGCAGAAGCGCAGTCCCATGACCTCAAGGCCGTCGCGTTCGCAGCGGGCCCGTACGGCGGCGAGGTCCTGGGGAGAGATGTCGATGACCGCGGCGCGGCTCCGGGTGACGGGCAGTGGCAGGGAGGGCTGGGACAGCACGGGGGCGAGGAGCCGCTCGTCGGTGGCCATCGCCAGGGCGAAACCACCGGTCAGGCACATGCCGACGGCGCCGACGCCGGGGCCGCCACAGCGCTCGTGCTCGTCTGCGGCGAGGGCTCGGAGCCAGCTCACCACCGGGGAGGTCTTCCCGGTGGCCAGCACGGTGAATTCCCGGCTGACGCACACCTTCGCTATCGACGAGGCCATGTAGAGGCGTGTCTTCAGCAAGCCCACCGTTGCGGGGTCGGCGGCGCGGCCCGGCGTGCCGAAGAGGACCGGGAGGACCGCGGTGCAGCCGATGGCGGCGACCCGCCGCGCGAACTCCAGAACCTTCGGTGTGATCCCCGGTATCTCGGCTATCACGATCACCGCCGGGCCCGTCCCCCGCCGCAGGATCGGGCGGGTGACGCCGTCGTGGGTGAAGGTGCTCTCGTCGAAACCGGTGAGGTCGTGTTCTGACACGGGCTACCGCCGTCCTGTAGGTCGAGTACTGACCGAAGCTGATCACATACTGATCGAACAGGGGCGGTTTCCGGTATGTGGTGCTCGGCCTCACCGCATGGGTCCTGGCGTCGGCCTACGCGGCGATCTGGCGGGTGCTGAGCCGCAGTTGGCGTTCCTGCTCCTGGTCGCCGGAGGCCGAGCCGGCGTCTTGGACGGTGAAGACGGAGGCCAGACCTGCGTGCAGGCGGTCGGCCGCCCAGGGGCCGCCCTGGAGGGTGACGGTCACCGGCTCGGTCAGCCGGCCCGGCCGCGCCGCGGCCGGTGCCGCCGACACGTCAACGGTCATGGTCCATACTGTCGGACCCGGCCCCGCCGAACTCTGCGGCACGTCCTCCGTGGCCCGGTCGGAGCTGAACAGCGCGTTGAGCGCGCCGAAGACCGTGTGCGCGTCCTCCGCGGGGCAGTCCGTGATCTCCACCTGGACCTGGTCCGCGCCGTCACCGATCCGTGCGGTCGCTTCCGAGTCGTTCACTGTGGTGCGCCCTTCTCTTCTCTGCGTGGTGTGTGCGGCGATGACCTCGCCCGCGCGGCTTTCTGTGCGGGCCCACGTCTTTGACGAGTGCAGGGTGGATCCGTCATGGGGAGCGCGTACCCGATCACGGTCCTCGTACCGCTGCACCGGCCGCCTGCCTGAGGGGCCCGCTGAAATCGGGCGGATCGGCACGCCGATCCGGAGTGATGTCCTGGCCGGACAGGGCACACGGGACGGCAGGGGGGAACCGGAAGCGGAGCGACGCCGAAGCATCGGGGTCGCCTCACGGACGAGTGAAAGGGTTAGTCATGTCGCAGGTAGAGGAGTCGGTCGAGGTCAGCGTTCCGGTGCGGACGGCCTACAACCAGTGGACGCAGTTCGAGTCCTTTCCGCAGTTCATGGAGGGGGTTGAGCGGATCGAACAGGCAGGTGACCGCCTCACGCACTGGGTGACCAGCATCGGCGGGGTCAAGCGGGAGTTCGACGCGAAGATCACCGAGCAGATCCCCGACGAGCGCGTCGCCTGGTCCACCGTCGACGGAGAGGCCAAGCAGGCCGGGGTCGTCACCTTTCACCGCATCGACGACACCACGACCAAGGTCATGCTGCAGATGGTCTTCGATCCGGAGGGGCTCGCCGAGAACGTGGGCGACAAACTGGGCGTGGTCAAGCACCAGGTGAACGGTGATCTCAAGCGGTTCAAGACCTTCATCGAGAATCGCGGCATCGAGACCGGGGCCTGGCGAGGCAGCGTCTGAGGCGGCGCGGCCGGCCACCACCCGGCCCGTCGGGAGAAGTGCGAGGGGAGCAGCGTGCTGCTCCCCTCGCACTCCTTTGCTTCAGCAGATCAGCGCGGAGCAACTCCTCACGCTGCTCGTCGTGCCGGATCTGATCGACCAGCCAGGAGGCCAGCTTCACAAGGCCGGTGCGGGTGCACTCGCGCCAGCCGGTCAACTCCCGGGTCCGGGTTCGGTTCCGCTGAACCCGCCGCGAAGTCTCGCCGACAGCCCGTCAGCCGGGTAGGCCCGCATTCTTTCGTTCAGCCGCCGACTCGCGCGGCGGATCAGCCAAGCTCACGGCTCATTCATTCAAGGAGCGCGAACGACGCCCCCTCCTGCCACTTCACGCCGTCATGCACCAAGAGGTCGACTGACGAGACCCTGGACGTGAAGGGGAGTTTGCTGCGCAGGTCCGCCTCGATCTCGTCCAGAACTGCCTCGTGCTGACCGTCAGCGACGGTCAGGTGCGGCACGATCTCGGTGAACTGGCCGCCATAGGGAGGAGCTTCAGGCCACTGCTCCGCGATCACCTCTGTGAGCCGCCGCAACTCTGCATCTGGCTCAGGCACGAGATACAGCACCCCGGGAAATCGCCCGCAGCTCTCAAAATGCAGGTCAAAGGCATGGTGCCTGCCGAGCACGTCGGCGAGAGCCGAGTGGACACGCTCATCTGTTCGGCTCTCGCCGAGGAACGGAAAAAGCACCGTGATATGGGCAGGTACTCCTGCTCGGGCTGACGGATCGAACCGCTCACGCCATGCGCGGACGACTGGCTCCGCGTCCGGGACCCGGACGATGAGGCCCGTCTGGCCTGCCTGAAACCTGCTGGTGCTGTCGTCTGCCATGACACGGCATGCTGCCATCCCCGATGGCTGGTGGCAGCACTCATCATGCGTCCCTGATCATGAGCGATCCGCAGGCACGGGACAAACGAGGAACCGACGGGACCGGAACACGACCGCAGTCATTCCCGTGAACATCCAGAGGGCCGACGACCACCAAGCGCCGCCGGAAACCATGAAAAACGCTGAGCCCACGGCGCCCCGTGAGCGCATCGTGAGCCGCACATGAGCGCTGTGGCCAATTCTCGTGGTGTGCCGATCGCAGCGGCAATCCATGTGTGCTGCGTAATCGGCAGCGCTTCCGTTTTCCGGCGGGTTCGGAGCTGATGCACGTACCCGACGGGTGCCGCCTTCCCTGGACGGCCGCACCTGGAGTCGTGAACGGAATCGCAGGACGCAATGCGCACTTCAGGTGGAAGGCAAGGGAAGCAGAAATGAACGGACGAGTACGCAACGTTCTTCCGGTCGGCAGAGGCCGGCGGGCGAAGGCGGTCGCGGTGGGGGCCATGGCCCTCGCGGCGTCGCTGTGTCTGACCGTCGCCCCGGCGCAGGCGGATGGCGGTGGCGGCGGCTTCGGCAGCAGCGGGGGGCTGATGGGGTCGGCGCAGGGCGCGTACGACCCGTCGCCCGGTCCCGACCCGATGAACGACCCCCAGAAGCGCGCCGAGTTCCTCTCGAACTGCGGCGACAAGTGCACCATCACCAACGGCACGTTCGTCAGCGAGGCGACCGAGGGCACGCCGGAGCGGGTCTCGGATTTCCACGACACCTGTGCCGCCACCGGCTCCTTCAGCTACAAGGAGGAGGAGACCACGGGCAACGGCCTCGTCGTCAGCATGGGCCTGAAGGCTCCCGCCGTCATGGGCGTCGAAGTCCTGCCGAAGATCGACTACACCCAGGTCCACACCCAGACCACGGGCATCACCGACACGGTCAATCAGGACCAGCCGTACACCATCTACTGGCTGGACAAGGTTCCGATGACCCAGACGCTGCGTGGTAATTGGTCGTACGAAGGGGATTCCGTCAAGGGCCTCTCGGCGCGCGACTTCCCGGATGTCGAGGCCGACGTGACGTACACCGCCTTCCGGAAGCAGTCCCGCCCGATGACCGAGGAGGAGAAGATCTCCCGCTGCGGCAACGTCAGCCCCTCCTGACACTGCCGGTCACCCGCTCCTGCCGCCCGCCTCTCCCCTCCTGGGGCGGGCGGCAGGGGGCGGCCGTCCACGTGAGACCTTTCCTCAGTGGTGCGCGCCGCCGTCCGCCCGGTGACGGGGGATCAAGGCGCTGACCGTCTTGCCGGCGGTTTCGTCGGTGACGGCCACGGCTTCCGCTATCTGATGGATCATCGACCAGCCGAATCCGCCTCCCTCACCGGAGACATCCGGAGTGCGCGGCTGGGGCGGGACGTGGCTGCCGTCGCTGACGGCCACGGCAATGGCCTCCGGGCAGGCCGAAAGATGCAGGGCGCAGGACGGTCCTTCCGCGTGGCGCACCGCGTTGGTGACGAGTTCCGAGACGACCAGGACCACCGCCTCGATGTCCTCGTGGTGCAGGACCGGGTCCAGTCCGCGCAGGAACTCGGCAGCGAGATGGCGTGCGCGCCCGGCACCTTCGGGGCAGCTCCTCAGGTCGACGTACAAGGTCGGCGGTGCGGTGAGTGTCCGCGAACCCGTGGTGGTGCTCATGAAGCTCACCTCGTCGTGCATCGTCATGGTGAAAACGTGGCGGGAAGCGTGCCCCGGAACCGGCCGCACACTCCACTCCACGTTGCGCAGGTGGGTGATCCGTCGGCGGGTCCTTTACCACTCGTTCCTTCCTTCGACGCGCCTACCCGGAGCGATCGTCGCGAAAAGCCCTCACCCGCATCGGCTTCACCCGGCCCCGGCGTTCGAGTGGTTGGGGAATTGCCCCCAACTGTCCGTTTCTTGTCGTAGCCTTGCAGGTCAGCGCCCCGCCCCCGGATGCGCAGGTCGGGCACATCCGCGGCTCGGGTTGCCGCGGGAAAGGTGTGACGCTCTGTCACCGGGGTACGGGAGATGCACGGCCGGCGCGCGCCGCGAGGGCCCCCTCCCGTGGAGTGCTCCGGCTCGGCAGTGCACGCGAGAAGGCAGACGAAAAGGAGGAGTGACCGTCATGAACAACATCTGGACGTACGCTCCGGATCTGGAGCCCCAGGGGACGCCTCTGACGGGTTTCGACGTGGAGACGGCTACCGGCACGATCGGTCAGGTGGAACGCCAGATGGATCAGCCCGGCCTGCAGCACCTGATCGTCGACACCGGCGTCTGGGTCTTCGGTAAGAGCGTGCTCATCCCGGCCGGGATCGTGACCGGGATCGACCGTGCAGCGAAGGTGGTGACCGTCGCCCGCACGAAGGAAGAGATCAAGGCCGCGCCCCGCTTCACGGTCGACAGCGAGACCGCCGATCTCGGCTATCTGGCCGAGGTCGGCAGCTACTACGGCCGGCTCCCCGCGCCGGCTCGCGTCTGACGCGAAGGGAAGGCCCGACAGCAGTGCGGGTCGGGTGGCCCCGCCGGGATGCGGCGGGGCCATCGCTGTGTCGGGGGCGGCACCGGGCGGCCGGCAGAGGGACCGCGCCGGGGGGGCCGACCGGGCGGCGGTCAGGGCTGGTCGATCACGTCGACCGTGACGCCCCGGCGGCGCAGTTCGGTCAGTTCGCCGGCCGGGGCGGCGCGGTCGGTGACGACACGGTCGTAGCGGGCGATGTCGCTGTAGGCATGGGTGGCGGTCTTGCCGAATTTGGTGTGGTCCACCAGCAGGAGTGCGCGTTGGGCGCAGTCGAGCATGGCTTCCTTGATCTCGGCGTAGTCGCGTATCGGGTGGAAGAGGCGGCCGCCGAGGACGGACACCGCGGACATCACCGCGAGGTCGGCGCGCAGGCGGCCCAGTGCGCGCAGGACGTCGGGGCCGACGCAGGAGCCGAATTCGCCGCGGTAGCGGCCGCCGAGGAGGGTGACGTCGGCGCCCGGGGTGTCGTCGAAGAGGCGGGCGACACCGAGGGAGTTGGTGACGACGGTGACCGCCTCGGTCCGGGCGATGTGGGCGGCGAGCGGGAAGACGGTGGTCGAGTCGTCCAGGACGACGGTGCTGCCGGGCCGGATCTCGTCGGCGACGGCGGCGCACAGCGCTTCCTTGAGTGCGGAGTTCACGCCGACGCGGAAGCGGGTCGCGGTCTCCATGGTGAGGCTCGGGAAGGGGGCTGCCCGGCCTCGTTCCTTGCGCAGCAGGCGGCGTTCGGCGAGCTGGTCGAGATCGCGGTGCATGGTGGCGAGGCTGACCCCGAAGTGTCTGGCCAGTTCGTCGATGCGGACTTCTCCGTGTGCGACGACATGGGCCAGTACGTCCTGCCGGCGCCGGTCGACCTCGGCCAGCGACGACCGTGCGGAAGCCATCGGGGCCGCCCCTCCTCGGTCGGGCAGCGGCGGTGCGCCTACCGCTGCGGATAGATGACGGCCTTGACCGCGGTCTCGTCGCGGGTGGCGACGGTCAGTGCGCGTTCGGCCTGGGCAAGACCGTAACCGTGCGAGACGAGCGAGTCGAGCCGGACCGCGCCCGAGGCGACCAGTGCCGTTGCGGTGGGCCAGGTGTGGGCGTAGCGGAAGGTGCCGGTCAGTTCGAGTTCGTAGTTCTGCACCCGGCTGAGCGGCAGTGGGATCTCGTCCCCGCCCATGCCGATGAGTACGACCCGGCCGGCCCGGCCGACGGTGCGGATCGCCTCGTTGCTCACGGCGGGGACGCCGGAGCATTCCAGGAGGACGGTGGGGGTGTACCCGGCTTCGCTCAGCGGGGTGCCGGAGACGTCGAGGGTGGTGGCGCCGGCCGATCGGGCGAGTTCGAGGCGGTGTGGCAGGACGTCGGTGACGAGCACGTCGTGGGCGCCGAAGGCGCGCGCCGTCTGGGCGGCGACCAGGCCGATGGGGCCCGCGCCGGTGATCAGGACGCGGTCGCCCGGGCCGATCCGGGCCTTGCGGCAGGCCCATACCGCCACCGACAGCGGTTCGAGCAGGGCGGCCTCCTCGATGGTCAGGGAGTCGGGGACCTCGTGGGCGAAGTCCTGTTGCACGGCCAGGTACTCGCAGAAGGCGCCGTCGACCGGCGGGGTCGCGAGGAAGCGCATGTCCGGGCAGAGGTTGTAGCGGCCCGGGCGGCATTCGCCGCAGCTGCCGCAGGGGGTGCCGGGTTCGACGGAGACCCGCCGGCCGATCCGCGCGGAGTCGGCTCCCGGACCTGCGGCGACGACCGTGCCGGCCGCCTCGTGCCCCAGGACGAGCGGCTCGCGCACGACGAAGTCGCCGATGCGCCCGTGGCGGTAGTAGTGCACGTCCGAGCCGCAGGTACCGACCGCCTCGACGCGGACGAGCAGTTCGCCGGGCCCGGGGGCGGGGACGGGGCGTTCTTCGACGGTCAGCTGCTCGGGGCCGTGGAGGACGGCGGCGCGCATGGTGGCGGGGATCGCGGAGGTGGCGGTCATGGCGGGTCTCACGGCTCCTGGGGTGCGGGCGTCTGAAGCAACAACGTAACCAGCTTTCTTCTATCAGAACAGGCTTGACTTTGCACAAAATACGAGAAGACTTGCGCAGGCTTTCGCCTTGCACCGCCGCACGCGGCACCTTCCCGCCGCGGTCGCCTCGGTCAGGTACCGCTTCGCCGCTCCTGTTCCGCCCCTCCCCCGCCCCCTGGAGGCCCCATGCCCAGCCCCGCCCGCCCCGGCCCGACAACGGGGCCGGCTGCCACGGCACCGCCCGGACGCCGCCGCTCCCCCGTCGAGCGGCTGGGCATCCCCCCGGCCCTCACCTGGGGCTTCGTCGGCGTCCTGCTGTTCATGACTGGCGACGGCGTGGAGACCGGCTTCTTCTCGAAGTACCTGGCCGACCACGGCCTGGCCAGGGCCGACGCGGCGGTCGTGATCGCGGTCTACGGCATCACCGTCGCGGTCGGCGCCTGGCTCTCGGGCGCCCTGTCGGACCTCTGGGGCCCGCGACGGGTGATGATCGCCGGCTTCGCCGTCTGGCTCGTCTTCCAGGTGCTGCTGCTGACGGTGGCACTGCCGGCGATGAACTATCCACTGCTGCTGCTCATCTACGGGCTGCGCGGCTTCGGGTATCCGCTGTTCGCGTACGGGTTCCTGGTGTGGGTGACCGCCGCGACCGCACCGCAGCGGCTGGGGACCGCCGTCGGCTGGTACTGGTTCGCCTTCACCGGTGGGCTGCCGACGCTCGGCTCGTTGCTGGCCAGCGCGACGATTCCGCAGGTCGGCTCGTACCGCACGCTGTGGTGCGCACTCGGTCTGGTGACGCTCGGCGGTCTGCTCGCCCTGTTCCTGGTGCGCGAGCCCACCGGCCGCTCGCGGCTCGCGCCGCCCGGCGAACGGCCGCTGGCGACGCTTGCGGGCAGCGTCTCGATCATGCGGCGGCGGCCCCGGGTGGCCGTCGGTGCGGCGGTCCGGGTGTTCAGCACCGGTTCGCAGTTCGGCTTCCTGGTCTGCATGCCGTTCTTCTTCACCGAGACGGTCGGCTTCACCACGTCGGCCTGGCTGCGGCTGCTGAGCGTGATGTTCACCGCGAACATCTTCGCCAACCTGTTCTTCGGTGCCGTCGGCGACCGGCTCGGGTGGCAGCGCACCATGACCTGGTTCGGCGCCGTGGCCTGCGCGGTGACCTGTCTGGCGCTGTACTTCGTACCGCTCGCGGCCGGCCCCGACTTCGCCGCCTCGGCAGCGGTGGCCGCCCTGTACGGCATCGCCCTGGCCGGATACGTCCCGATCTCCGCGCTCGTCCCGGCGCTGGCACCGCGCCACAAGGGACAGGCGATGTCCGCGCTCAACCTGGGTGCCGGGGCCAGCACCTTCGCCGGACCGGCCGTGGTCGCACTCGCCCTCGGGCCGTTCGGCGTGGCCGGCATCGTCTGGATCTTCGCGGGCCTGCATCTGGCCACCGCGGTCGCGATCCGCTTCCTGGAACCGGACCCGGAGTTCACCGCTCCTGGCGGGGCGCCGGCCGCACCCGCCGGTGCGGAGCTGTCCGCGGGCCGCCGCTGACCGGCGGAGGGCGGCGCTTGGCTCCATGATGGGGACGTCGGGTGACCGCGCGCTCACAGGTGCGTGGTCCCCGGGCCCTCCGGGCGCACCGCACCAGCAGCGAAAGGACCACGCATGCCCGCTCGCCATCTCGCCGCGGCCGCCGCTCTCGTGCTGGCGTCCGCCGTACCCGCCGTCGCGGCGGCCCCGGCACACCCCGACCTGCCGGCCGGCAGCACCGAGGTCCCCGTCGAACGGGGCTCGGCCCGCCTCCGGCTGTCCCCCGATCTCCGCAGCGCGCTCAAGGACGACGGCGTGGTGGTCACGAGCCTCGACGCGAAGGGGAGGGTCGGCCCGCGGGGCCACTCCGGCGGCGGAACGACGCTGCGGATCACCGGCGGTGCGGTCACCAACAGCGGCGGCAAACTGGGCGGTGACCTGCGGTTCGGCAGGGCCGGCCTGGCCCTGGTCGCCACCGGGTCCGGCACCGGCGAAACCTCGCGTACGCACGCTGCGAAGTCCCCGAAGGCCGTCAAGATCACCCGCTTCGAGCTGGATCTCGGCCACGGCACCCTGACCGCCGCCCTGCACAACGGCACCCGGTTCACGCTCGGCACCTTCGCCCGCCCCACCACACGAGCGGTCCTCCGGACAAAGACGCGCTCGCTGCGGGTGAACCTCACCATCAGGGCCACGCCCTCCGCCGCCCGGCTCGACGCCGCCCTCGGCACCCACTGCTTCACCGGCCACCGGACGCTGCTGCACGCCCGCATCGTCGCCTGGCTCGACCGGTCGGCCGACCTCCGCACCGCGCTCAATCTCGGGTAGCCCGGCCGGCTGCCCACAGGGTCCGCCGCGGACGGGGCGTCAGCGGGCGCGGCGGGTGTTGAGCCGGGCGGCCTGGCGCATCAGGTAATCGCGTTCGGCGAGGCTGGGCGCCTTCCGGGCCGCCTCGGCGTACAGCCGTGCCGCCGTCGCCAGATCGCCGTCGCGCTCGTGGAGGTACGCCGCCACCGCGGTGTAGCGGGGCAGCGGGCTTCCCTTGCCCGAGGAGCTCGTGGAGGAGGTGTCCAGCGCGGCCAGTGCCGCCAGGCCGGCGCGTGGTCCGTCGGCCTCGCCCACGGCGACGGCGCGGTTGAGGCGCACCACCGGGCTGTCGGTCAGGCGGGCGAGCTCGTCGTACCACTCGACGATCTGCACCCAGTCGGTCTCCTCGGCGGTGGGCGCGTCGGCGTGCAGTGCCGCGATGGCCGCCTGGGCCTGGAACTCACCGAGCCGGTCGCGGGCGAGGGCCGCCTGCAGGATCTCGACGCCCTCCGCGATCAACGTCGTGTCCCACCGGGAGCGGTCCTGCTCGGCGAGCGGCACCAGGCTGCCGTCGGGCGCGGTGCGGGTGGCGCGCCGGGCGTGGTGGAGCAACATGAGGGCGAGCAGTCCCGCCACCTCGGGGTGGTCGAACTGGGCCGCGAGCTGCCGGGTGAGCCGGATGGCCTCGGCGGCGAGGTCGACGTCGCCGGAGTAGCCCTCGTTGAAGACCAGGTAGAGGACGCGCAGCACGGTGGCGACGTCGCCGGGCCGGTCGAACCTTCCCCGAGCTCCCGGCTTCACCGGCGCAGGGGATGCCCCCTCGCCGGAGACGGTGCGCTTGGCACGGCTGATGCGCTGCGCCATGGTCGCCTCGGGCACCAGGTATGCCTGGGCGATCTGGCGGGTGGTCAGCCCGCCGACGGCGCGCAGCGTGAGCGCGACCGCGGACGACGGCGTCAGCGACGGGTGGGCACACAGGAAGTAGAGCTGGAGCGTGTCGTCCACCGCGGGCACCGGCCCGGGCTGCGGCTCCTCCTCGACGAGGTCCTCACGCCGGCGGCGGGCGGCATCCGCCCGGGTCGCGTCGAGGAACTTGCGCCAGGCCACGGTGATCAGCCAGCCCTTGGGGTCCCGCGGAGGGTCGGCCGGCCAGCCGCGGACCGCCTCGACCAGCGCGTCCTGCACGGCGTCCTCGGCCGCCGCGAAGTCGGCTCCGCGGCGGACGAGGACGGCGAGCACGCTCGGGGTGAGGCGCCTCAGCAGGGCCTCGTTCATCGGTGCGGGCACTCCGGGACGGTGGGCGGCGCGGCGAGGAACGGGCGTACCTCCAGCCACTCGTGGATCGGCTTCCCGCCGGCGCCGGGAGCGGCCGACAGCTCCCCGGCCAGCTCGACGGCGCGCTCGTAGCTGTCGACGTCGATCACCATCCAGCCGGCGATGAGGTCCTTGGTCTCGGCGAACGGGCCGTCGGTGACCGGCGGGCGTCCCTCGCCGTCGTAGCGGACCCAGGTGCCCTCGGGAGCGAGCGCCTGACCGTCGATGAACTCGCCGGTCTCCTCGAGCCGGGCCGCGAAGTCGCGCATGTACTGCACGTGGGCCGAGACCTCCTCCGGCGTCCACTTGTCCATGGGCACGTCGTTGGCCGGAGCCGGGGCGCCGCGGTAGTGCTTGAGCAGCAGGTACTTGGCCATCGTGGTTCTCCTCGGTGCTGGTGCGACCCATTGTGGTCGCGTTCACCCCGGGGACGGAGCAGGTCACGGATTCTCGACATCGCGGTCGGAACATTTTTTGGCTCGTGTGGACGGGCCGGGGTGAGCCGTCCCGTGGGCCGGGGCGACGCGCTGCCGGCGGGGAGCCGCGCGCCCCGGTCATCCCGGGGCGGGGCGGCGCCCCGCGGGCCGGCTCACCGGGTGGCTGTGGCGCCGGCGTGCTCCGGCAGCGTCCGGAGTCCCGTCTCCAGCGCCGGGGGCAGCGGAGCCGTATGGATCACGCCCAGCCGCTGTGTCGCCCGGGTGAGCGCGACGTACAGGTCGCTGACGCCCAGCTCCTGCGGCTCCGCCACGATCACCGTGTCGAACTCCAGCCCCTTGGCCTGTCTGGGATCGATCAGGACGACCGGGCTGGTCAGATCCGGGGCCGGGCCCGTGGAGGCGTCCGGGAGCGCGGGGACCAGGGCGTCGTGGCGGTCGCGCGGGGCGATCACCGCGAGGCGTCCGGTCCCTTCGCTCTCCCGCGCGACCGCGGCCGCCACCGCACCGGGCAGGTCGTCGGCGTGCTGCTCCCAGGGCCGTACGCCCGTCGAGCGGATCGAGCGCGGCGGCTGGAACGCGGGGTCGACGGCACCCGGCACCTGCGCCGCGACCTCCATGATCTCGGTCGGTGTGCGGTAGTTGACGCCCAGCCGGACGTGGTGCCAGCGCTCGTCGACGTACGGCGCGAGGATCTTCTCCCAGGCACCGCAGCCGCCCGGCTCAGCGGTCTGTGCCGGGTCGCCGACCAGGGTCATCGAGCGGGTCGGGCAGCGGCGCATCAGCAGCCGCCAGACCATCGGCGACAGCTCCTGCGCCTCGTCCACGATGATGTGGCCGAAGGCCCAGGTGCGGTCGGCCGCCGCGCGTTCGGCGGCGCTGCGGTGGTCGGCCTCCTCCTGCCGGTCGGCGAGCCGTTCCGCGTCGACGAGGTCGTGGGCGGCCAGCACCTCCGACTCCTCGTCGTCCCGGTCCTCGAACTCCTGGGTGCGGGAGCCGTACGAGAGGTCGAGCACGCCCTGTGCGTAGGCGATCCGCTCCTGGCGTTCGGCCTCGGCGGCGGCGCGGGCCGCCGAGTCGTCCGCACCGAGGAGTTCGGCGGCCTCGTCCAGCAGCGGGATGTCGGCGGGGGTCCAGCCGCCGCCGGTGCGGCGGATCGTCCGGGCGTCCGCCTGCGGGAGGTGGACGGGTTCCGTGAGGAAGTCCTCGACCAGCTGCTGGGGAGTGAGGGCGGGCCACAGCTCCTCGATGGCGCGGTGCACTTCGGGGCTGGTGGCGATGGACTTGCCGAGCTGGGCGATGTCGTCGGGGCCGAGCAGGTTGGGGCCGCCGTAAGGGTCCGCGCCGATCCTGTCGACCAGCTGCGCGGTGAGCGCGTCGATGACGCGGAACGCGAAGTGCGGGCGGGCGAGATTGTGCGGCAGCCGCGTCTCGCGGGCCTGCCGCCGTGCCTCGTCCGCGATCTCCGCGTCCAGCAGCAGTTCGCCCTCGTCGTGGTCGATCGCGAGCACGCCGTCGGGCAGCGTCTGCCGGTCGCGGACGAAGAGCGCCAGGGCGTCGGCCATCGCCGTACCGCCCTTGACCGCGGCCGCCTCGGGGGTGTCCGTCGCGGTGGGGGTCACCCCGGGGAACAGCTCACCGGGCGTGGCGAGCAGTACGCCCGTCTCGCCGAGCGCGGGCAGCACCTCCGAGATGTAGCCGAGGAAGGCCGGGTTGGGGCCGACGATCAGCACGGCGCGGCGGGCCAGTTGTTCCCGGTGCGCGTAGAGGAGGTAGGCCGCGCGGTGCAGCGCGACGACGGTCTTGCCGGTGCCGGGGCCGCCCTCGACGACCAGGACACCGTGCTGCGGGGCGCGGATGATGGCGTCCTGCTCGGCCTGGATGGTCTGCACGATGTCGTGCATCCGCCCGGTGCGCGCGGTGTCCAGCGCGGCCAGCAGTACGGCGTCCGCGTCGGCGCCCTCGTGGCCGGTGCGTTCGGTATCGGTGAGGTCCAGGATTTCGTCGTGCAGGGCGGTGACCCGGCGGCCTTCGGTCGTGAGGTGGCGCCTGCGGCGCAGCCCCATCGGGGTGTGCCCGGTCGCGAGGTAGAACGGGCGCGCGACCTCGGCCCGCCAGTCGAGGACGAGCGGGGTGCGCTCCGGGTCGTCGCGCCGGATGCCGATTCGGCCGATGTGGTGGTCGCGGCCGTCACGGAAAGCCAGCCGGCCGAAGCACAGGCCGTTCTCCCCCGCTTCGAGGGCGGCCAGCAGAGCGGACTGCTCGGTCACCGACACATCGCGTTCCAGCCGGGCCTGGGCGTTGCGCCCTTCCAACGGCAGGGCGTCGTGCACCGCCGTGGCGGCGCCGGCCTGCATTTCGGCGAGGCGCTCATAGAGCAGGTCGGTGAATTCCTGCTCGTGCCGCAATTCCTCGTTTGACAATTCAGCTCCGCTCGGATACGATTCGAATTGAAATTGGGGCTACATCTTGAAGGCAATCAAGACATAGAAGTCCTCAATATATGCAGAGATACACTCCGGCCGTCAATTCGGCACGGGGCTTTTTTCTTGTCCGGGGCGCGGCTGCGGCGGCCCCGGAATTCGCGCCTCCGCTCCGGCGCACCGCACATGGTCCCCTCCCCCGCACCCGGCACGCGCGACCAGGGCCGCCCGAACAGACGCAGGTCGACGGCGGTCAGCCGGGCGCCCCGCGCTCCGTGACGGCGGTCACCCGACGCAGCTCACTTCGGCCCGTCGATCAATTCGGGGTCGCCCGTCGGGCGGACCGTGCCGACGGATGATGGGCGTTCCGCGTTACGGACCCGTTCAACTGCCGGCCACGCACACCGCGCAAGCTTCGGAATGAGAAATTCCGATTGGTGACACCCGCGGTGGCCGGTCTCTCCGCCACCGCACGGAGGGCCCCATGGCCGGTATCGCATCCCCCACCAACCGTCGCAACTTCCTCCTCACTTCCGGCGCAGCCGTCGCGGGAACCGGCGCCGCATTCGCCCTTCCCGGTCAGCGCCGCGGCGGCGCACCGGAACCGGGCGCCCGACCCGCGGCGGCCGCGCCCGCTCCGTCGCCGGCCCGCCGCGGCGCCGGACGAGCCGCTCCGTACGGCCTCACGACGCTCGACACGACGGCGCGGCTGGCCGGCAGCGGCGGCTACCGGCGCCTCACCTCCGGCCCCGGCTGGCCGCTGGTCGTCCGGGGCGACCTCGCCGCCGCCCGGTCCGGGCGCCAGGACCGCAGGACCGCGCTGGCGTGCTTCGTCCAGCTCACCGACCTGCACGTGGCCGACGTCCAGAGCCCGCTGCGGACCGAGTTCCTGCGCGCCGGGTCGACCGGGTCCTGGCGGGCCCAGGAAGCCCTGTCGGTGGCCGGCGCGGTCTCACTCGTGGAGCAGGTCAACGCCCTCGGTGGCGGCCCGCACACCGGCCGGCCGCCGGCCTTCGTCATGTCCACCGGCGACAACATCGACAACCACTCCATGATCGAGCTGGAGTGGTTCCTCACCCTGATGAGCGGTGGGCGGATCACCCCCAACACGGGCGATCCGGCCGCGTACGAAGGCGTGCAGAACTGCGGCCTGCCGCTCTACTGGCACCCCGACCAGCCGCTGCGCGACCAGGACAAGAGACGCGGCCTGCCGGAGATCCCCGGCTTCCTCGACGCGGCGATCCGGCCCGTCACCAGCCCCGGCCTGCGCATCCCCTGGTATTCGACGCCCGGCAACCACGACGACCTGCCCGGCGGCTGCCTGGCCCCCGCCGACCCCGTACTCGGCGAGTACATCGTCGGCGCGCGCAAGCTGTTCGCCATACCGGACACCGACGTCGCGGCCTTCGTCAAGGTGCTGGACACCGGCGACGACCCCAAGAGCACCGTCTTCAAGGAGATCCTGAGCCACAACGCGGCCAGGGCGCGCACCGTGACCGCCGATGAACGCCGACGGCTGGTCACCCCCCACGACTACCTCCGCGCACACCTGAACCCGGCCTTCGCCGGAGCGGGACCGGCGGGCCACGGGTACACCGAGAATCACCTGGACGGCGAGCGGATGTACTACTCCTTCCCCGTCGCGGACGGCGTCGTCGGCATCAGCATCGACACCACCTACCGCAGCGGCCACTTCGAAGGCTCCCTCGGGACCGAGCAACTCCGTTGGCTCGAAACGACCTTGGCGGCCCACAGTTCCCGCCACTACGACGCGGACGGCCGTCTCGTCCGCAACCCCGGCGCCGACGACGCACACATCCTGGTCTTCAGCCACCACCACAGTCCGAGCATGACCCGGCGCCCGGACGCGGCCCGTACCGACGAGGTCCGGCACGACGGCGCGGAGGTCATCGCCCTGCTGAGCCGCTTCCCGAACGTGGTGGCCTGGATCAACGGTCACAGCCACATCAACCACATCACCCCGCACGCCCACCCCACCCCCGCCCGTTCCTTCTGGGAGGTCAACACCGCCTCCCACGTCGACTACCCGCAGCACGCCCGGCTCCTGGAGCTGGTCGACAACCACGACGGCACGGTGTCCCTCTTCGCCACTCTCGTGGAGTCCGCGGCCCCGCACCGCACGGACCTCGACGACCTGTCCGCGGTGGGCCTCGCCGCCCTCTACCGCGAACTGGCCTACAACACCCCCGGCCTCGCCACCGGCCTGCCCTCCGGCGCCGTCCACGAAGCGATGGCGGGCACGGCAGCCGACCGCAACGTCGAACTGGTGGTGCGGCGGGGGTGAGGGCGCCGGGCGGCACCCCCTACCCCCCTACCTGAGAGCTACCCGTTGAATGAGCTCCACGGTGGGACGTGGGGGACGGGGCGGGGTTCATAGGTTCTGGTGGCGGAAGCTCGACCGGCTTCCGGTACGGAAGGACCGATGACCATGGCGTCCCGCCCGCGTCGCAGACGTCTGCTGCGCACTCTGCTTGCTGTTCTTGTCGTTGCCTCGGTGGCCGTGCCCGTTGCGGGTGCGGCGCGTCCCGCGGCCGTTCCGGCGCCGGTTCCGGTGCCGCTCGGGCCGCTGCGGGACGCCTCTCCCCGGACGCTCGCCGAGCGGTACGCCGTCAACCGCGACGGGATCCGCGCCGCGGCGCGGATGGCCGCCCGGCACGGGGACCGGGCGCGGGCTGCCGCGCTGCGGGCGATGGCGGCGCCGGCCCGGCAGTTCCTCGCCTTCGACGGGCGCGGTGGCGGACGTACCGCCGAGGTCTTCGGCGATCTGTCGCGGGCCGAGCGGATCGCCGTGGTGGTGCCCGGATCGGATACCAGCCTGGACAGGTACGGGCGGCTCGGGGACGGGGCGGCGGCGCTGCGACGGGAGCTGGGCGGCCGGTCGGCGGTCATCGCCTGGCTGGGGTACGCGACCCCGGGCACGCTGAGCGCCGAGGTGGTGTCGCCGGACCTCGGTACCGCTGTGGCCCCCCATCTGCGGCGCTTCGTACAGGAGTTGAGGGCCGTACGGGGTACGGCGCGGATCGTCGCGCTGTGCCACTCGTACGGGTCCGTGGTGTGCGGCCGGGCCGCGGCGGGGCTGGCGGTGGACGACCTCGTCCTGTACGGCAGTCCGGGGGCCGGGGCCGACAGCGTCGCCGCGCTCCGTACGCGGGCGCGGGTGTGGGCCGGGCGGGGCACGGACGACTGGATCGCGCAGGTGCCACACGGGCAGCTGGAACTCCCTTTCGTCACCGTCGGGTTGGGCACCGACCCGGTCGCGCCGGAGTTCGGGGCCCGGGTCTTCGCCGCGGGTGGCGGCGGGCACAGCGACTACCTGCGGCCCGGTTCGCTGTCCCTGGCCAATCTCGCGCGGATCGTCGCCGGGCGGGCCCCGGTCGAGGAGGCCCACCGTGCTGCGTGACCTCGTCCGGCGGATCGACGCCGCCACGCCCGCCGACCGTGACCGTGCCGTCGACGCCCTGCGCGCGGTCGCGATCCTCGGCGTGGTGCTCGGGCACTGGCTGGTGACCGCGCTGGTCGCCGACAGCGGCCGGGTGCACGCCGAGAGTCCGCTGCACTATCTGCCACAACTCGCCCCGGTCTCCTGGGTGTTCCAGACCCTGGCGGTCTTCTTCCTGGTGGGCGGGCAGGTGGGGGCGCGCAGTTACGCCGCCGCCCGGTCCGCGGGCGGGTCGTACCGGCGGTGGTTGGGCGACCGGTTGACCAGGCTGTTCCGGCCCGTCGCGGCCGTGGTGACGGTGTGGAGCGTGGTCGCGGGGGCGCTGCTCGCCTCCGGCGCCGGGCTGGAGACGGTAGGCGCGCTGGGCAAGCTGGTGCTGTCCCCGCTCTGGTTCCTGCTGGTCTTCGCCGCACTGACGGCCGCGACGCCGCTGGTCGCCCGGCTGCACCCGCTGTGGCCGCTGGCCGTCGTCCTGCACGTCGATCTGGTGCGGTTCGGCCTGGGCGGGCCCGCCTGGCCGGGCTGGATCAATGTGGCCGCCGGGTGGCTGGTCCCGTACTGCCTGGGGGCCGCCTGGGCGCGCGGCGGGCTGCGGAGCCGGACGACCGGGTGGGGGCTGCTGGGCGGCGGCGCCGTCGCCACCGCCGGGCTCGTCGTGTGCGGCGGCTATCCGGCCTCGATGGTCGGGGTGCCCGGTGCCGCGGTCTCCAACCTCAACCCGCCCACCCTGGCGGCGGTCACCTTCGGGCTGGCGCAGTGCGGGGCGGCCCTGCTGCTCGTCGGTCCGCTGCGGCGGGTGCTGCGGCGTCCGGCGCTCTGGGCCGCGGTGGCGCTGGTCAACCTCTGGGCGATGACGGTCTTCCTGTGGCACCAGACGGCGATGATGGCGGTGACGGCACTCGGGCTGCTGGCCGGTGAGCCGCTGCCCGGCCTGCACACCGTGCCCGACGGGGCCGGCTGGGTGCTCGCCCGGCTCGCGTGGCTGCCGCTGTTCGCGGCCGCGCTGCTGGTGTGCTGGGCCGCGTTCCGCCGGTACGAGCAGGGGCGGCGGCAACACCGCGGCGGCAGCCGGGTGGTGGCCGGACACCGGCCCGCCCCGGTGGCGGGGGCCCGACGTGTCTAAGGTGTCCTCCGTGAAATCGGGGGGTGGGAAGCGCGGGTGGCGGCGGCTCGGGGCGGCGCTGCGGGCGCTGCCGCGTACGCTGCGCGAGGATCTCTGCACGCTGAAGGGCGCTCCGCTGCCGCGCATCCAGGAGCCGAGCTGGCTGGACTGGCTGCCGGCGTTCGCGGTGCTGTGGGTGCTGACCGCCGTGGGCGTGGCCGTTTTCGACGTGGACTGGCTCTCCTCCCGTTACGGGCTGGATCCGTCCTACGCCTTGCTGATCGGCGTGGGTCAGGCGGTGGCACTCGTCGTCGCGATGTTCCGGCCGGTGCCCGCCTGGTGGGTGGTCACGGTCACGATGGTCGTCGTCACCTGGGGCACGGATCCCCGCATTCCGCACGAGGCGCTCTATTTGTGGTCGTCGACGGCGATCATCGTGCAGGGCGGGGTGCTGTTCCTGCTCGCGTTCCGGCACCGTCCCCGAGTGGCGGTCGAGGCCCTGGTGTTCAGCCTCGTGGCGGGGGCGGTCTGCGGGCTCGTGCTCACCCGGCCGCACCAGTACGACCTCGGCGGTGCCGTGCCGGTTCCGGTCACCGCGGTGGTCGTCGGCGCCGCGCTGCGCGGCCGTTGGGTGGCCCGGGCCAAGCTCACGGAGCAGGAGGTGCTCACCGCCGAGGAGCGGGCCCGGCGCACCCTGCTGGAGGAGCGCAACCGGATCGCCCGGGAGCTGCACGACGTGGTGGCCCACCACATGTCCGTCATCTCCATCCAGGCGCAGGTCGCCCCGCACCTGGTGGAGAACCCGTCGGACGAGCTGCGGGAGAACCTCGCGGGCATCCGGGAGAACGCCGTCGAGGCGCTGGCCGAACTGCGGCGGGTGCTGGGCGTCCTGCGCTCGGAGGACGCCCTGGCGCACGGCGTCCGGCATGCCCCGCAGCCCACCCTCGACCGGCTGGACGAACTGATCGGCAAGGTGCGCGGCGCCGGGGTCACGGTCACCACCGAGACGGTGGGCGCACCGCGTCCGCTCGCGCCCGGCGTCGAGCTGTCGGCGTTCCGCATCGTGCAGGAGGCGCTGAGCAACGCGATGCGGCACGCGCCGGGAGCGACGGTACGGTTGACGGTCGGCCACCACCACGAGGGCCTCACCCTGCGGATCACCAATTCCGCCCCGGACGGCCCGGCCCCGCCCCCGTCCGGTTCCGGGCACGGGCTGCTGGGGATGCGCGAACGCGCCGCCATGCTCGGCGGCGAGCTGGCCGCCGGCCCCACGCCCGACGGCGGTTACGAGGTGACCGCCGTCCTGCCCGTCGCCGTCCCGCAACCCGCCGCCCCCACGCCCCTCGAGGACACCCCATGACGACCCCCATCCGCGTGCTGATCGCCGACGACCAGGTGATGGTCCGCCAGGGGTTCACCGTGCTGCTCAACGCGGAGCCGGGCATCGAGGTCGTCGGCCAGGCCGTGGACGGCCTCGACGCCATCGCCAAGGTCGCCGAACTCGCCCCGGACGTCGTCCTGATGGACGTCCGGATGCCCCGGCTCGGCGGGATCGAGGCGACCGGCCGGATCACCGGGCCGGCCGACGCCACCGTCAAGGTCCTGGTGCTGACCACCTTCGACCTCGACGAGTACGTCTACGAGGCGCTGCGCGCGGGCGCCTCGGGCTTCTTGCTGAAGGACGCCTCGGCGGCCGAACTCGCCCATGCGGTGCGGGTGGTGGCGTCCGGTGACGCGCTGCTCGCCCCGAACGTCACCAAGCGGCTGATCGCCGAGTTCTCCCGGATCACCCGTACGCCGCGGGCGCCGGCGAGGGAACGCGTCGGCGAGCTGACGGCGCGGGAGACCGAGGTGCTGTCCCTGATCGCCCAGGGGTTGTCCAACGGCGAGATAGCCGAACGGCTCGTGGTGGCGGAGCAGACCGTCAAGACGCATGTGGGCCGGATCCTGGTCAAACTGAACCTCCGCGACCGGACGCAGGCCGCGGTGTTCGCGTACGAGACGGGGCTGGTGCGCCCGGCCGGGTACTGACGCCAGAGGCGCCCTGGACGGGGTACACGCTCCGCACGTTGCTCCGTGGGCCCGGGCGGGTCCGGGCGGCCGGCCCCTCCGCGAAGGCCCGCAGCAGGTTCTCGGTGGTGCGGGTGACGAACGCTCCGGTGCGCGCGTCCATGCCGTGGTCGCGGCCGTCCGCACGGCTTCCGGCCATCAGGCCCTCGACCCAGCGCATCGTCCCGGAGGAGAAGACGCCGGCGCCGCTCGGCACGGTGTAGTACGCGGAGTCGGAGTGGCTGCTGCGACCCGCGCAGACCAGCGGCGAGTGCGCGATGATCTCCAGCGCCGACGGGGTGGGCGCGTCGGGGGTGACCCGGTCGTACTCCACCCCGACGAGATGCTCGAAGGAGTCGCCGCGCCGGGCTCCGGTGCCGGCGAAGAGCCAGTGGTCGGCGTTGTGCACGACGTAGGGGGCGTCGGTCGGGTAGCCCTCGTAGAAGACGCCGGTGAGGGAGGACTCCGGGGCGGCGGCGGGCGGTTGGCGGAAGTCGTGGGTCGGCTGGTCGCGGTGCGCGGCGAAGTACGGGTCGTCGCGGTAGGCGGTCTTGTAGCAGACGACGGTGCGTACCGCGCCGGACGGGCCGGGCTCCAGTCTGACCCGGCGGAAGCAGGCGTTGGCCCCCAGGAAGGCCAGGTTGGTGCCGGCGTCGCGGGCCAGGGTGACGTGCCGGCGCTGCTGCGGCGTCCAGTACTCGTCGTGGCCGAGCGACAGCACCGCCGTGGCGCCCCGCAGCGCCGAGGGGTCGCGGTGGACGTCCAGGCCGGTGGTGTAGGCCAGGGGGAGCCCGAGCCGTTCCGCGAGGACCACCACCGCGCGCTCGTAGACCAGGAACTTCTCGGCGCCGTCGGCGTCGTAGGGCCGGTCGAAGCTGACTTCCAGCGACCGCGTCCCGTACCCGCCGTCCTGACCCGCGTAGAGGTTGTAGCCGCCCCACCTGTTGTACGCCTGCCAGGTCGCCACGGCGTGCATCAGGACGGTGCGGCCCGCGGTGGTGGCGGAGCGGACGACCAGCGGCACATAGCGCTGGTGACCGTGGTCGGCGTCCAGGCGGAGCAGATAGGCACCCGGCGGCCAGCCGTCGGTGGGGACGGCGAGGGTCCGCGGCCAGTCCGCCCGTACGCTGCGGATGCCGGGCAGTACGTGCGGGTGGCGCTGGGCCCGTCCCGCGATCCGGCCCGAGCGCCAGACGAGCCGGGCCTCGGCCCCGCCGTACCAGCCGACCCGGTAGGCGGAGACGCGGAAGCCGGGGGCGGTGGTCGACACGTACAGCCCGAACCCCTCCCCCGGCCGGACGCTTGCCCTGTCGGTGTAGCCCTCGACGGCGTCGGGCGGGCCGGTCGAGCGGATCCGCCAGTCGGGGCTGCCCGGGCGCCGGCGCTCCGCGGCGAGGTCCGAGGGGCCGGCGCCGGGGGTGCCGGTCGCGCCGGGGTTCCCGGCCGTGGTGTCGCAGCCGGCGGTGCTGCCGACGGCGACTCCGGCGGCGCCCGCCGCGGCGGCCCCGAGGAAGTGCCGGCGGTCCAGGCCACCGCCCGCGGAACCGCCGCCCGCCGCACGGTCCCTGCCGTGCTCCGCGCCGTCGTCCATCGCACCGCTCCCACGCACCCGCCGTCCGTCCTGCCGTCAGAACGATCGTGGGGGCGGGCGCGCCGGCGGACGACCCGGGGCACCCGAATGCGGGTACGGCGGCCGTCGATGTTGCTCCTGAGGCGAAAGGTGGGAAGGAGACAAAAGGTGCGAGAAGTTACCGACCCCCTGCTGGATCTCGTCCGGCGGCACACCGAGCCCGTGGTCGCGCAGACCTTCCGCTCGACCATTGCCGCGGTGATCTCGTACGTCGTCGCGCTGGCCCTGAGCAGCGAGCCGGCGCCGCTGACCGCACCGCTGACCGCCCTGCTGGTCGTGCAGGTCACGCTGTACACGACCCTGACCACCAGCGTGCGCAGGGTGAACGCCGTGGTGGTGGGGGTGGTCATCGCCATCGGTTTCAGCTCCCTGGTGGGGCTGACCTGGTGGAGCCTGGGGCTGATCATCCTGGCGTCGCTGGTCATCGGGCGCTTCGTCAAGGCCGGCGAGTTCGTCCCCGAGGTGGCGATCAGCGCGATGCTGGTGCTGGGGGTGACGACGACGCGGGTGGCCGCGACGGCCTGGGACCGGGTGCTGGAGACACTGATCGGGGCGGTCGTCGGACTGCTCTTCAACATGCTGTTCGTGCCGCCCGTATGGGTGCAGCCCGCCAGCGAGGCCATCGAGGCCCTCGCCCGCCGGATGCGGGACCTGCTGCTGAAGCTCGGCGCCGAGGTGACCGGCCACACCACCGTGGCGGAGGCAGCGGAGCGGCTGCACGAGGCGCGGCGGCTGGACCACGACGTGGTGGAGGTGGATGCGGCGCTGCGGCAGGCCGAGGACAGCCTCCGGCTCAACCCCCGCGTCAAGGAGGGCCTGCTCTCCCGCGTCGTACTGCGCACCGGGCTGGACACCCTGGAGATCTCGGCGGTGGTGATCCGTACGGTCTGCCGCACGCTCACCGACCTCGCCAAGGCGCGGACGGACGAGCCGCTCTTCTCCGAGGACATCGCCAGCGCGCTGCGGGAGCTGTTCGGCCACATGGCCCGCGCCGTCGAGAGTTTCGCCGTCCTCATCACCACGCAGGTCAGCGCGAACGCCGAGGAGGCCGAGAGCCAGCTCGTCCGGGAGCTGGCCGCCAGCCGGGAGAGCCGCGAGGTGGTGGCGCACCTGCTGCTCGACGGCGTGCGGCAGCATCCCCGCGAGTGGCAGCTGCACGGCGCGCTGCTGGCGGAGGTCGACCGGATCCTGGACGAGATGGACGTGGAGAAGCGCTCCGAACGGCTGGTGGAGGAACTCAACCGGCAGGGGCGCGAGCAGCGCGGGAAGTACTCCGTGGTGGCCAAGCTCCGCGGCCGGCTGCGGATCGGCCGCGGCGACATTCCTTCCGAGACGCTGTCGGTGGATCCGTCCTAGGACGCCGCTCGGCGGGAGCAACTCGCGGTGTGGCGCGGGCACTCCGGCCGCGCACAGCGACCCCGGCGACCTCTGTACCTACTAGTATGTACGATCACGGGCGACGGAACACCCCGTCACACCCCGTCCGGAAGGAGAACCTCCGACATGCCCTTTGTCCGTATCGACGCCCAGGGGACCGACAGCGCCCGGCTCGACGCACTCGGCCGCGCCGTGCACGACGCGCTGGTGGAGACGATCGGCATCCCGCCCGACGACCGGTTCCAGGTGCTGGTGGGTCACGACGGCGCCCGCAGCACGCTGCGCTACGACGACTACTTCGGCATCCGGCGCGACGACGGCCTGGTGTTCGTCGCGATCACGATGCGCTCCGGCCGCACGCCCGAACAGAAGAAGGCGCTGTACCGGCGGATCGCCGAACGCGCCCAGGAGTACGCGGGGACCGAGCCGCGCAACGTCTTCGTCACCGTGACCGAGAACGAGTCGGCCGACTGGTCGCTCGGCAACGGCGTGGCCCAATACCTCACTTCGGACGGGGCGGCCGGCCCGGCGTCGCCGCCCCTCACCGACGCCTAGAGGGTGTCGATACGGCGGATGCCTGGTGCGCGGGTCTCCGCACCAGGCATCACGCACCGGGCATGCACGGTCCCGGCGTCAGACGTGACGTGTCACGGCAGGCGCCGGTGACGCCGGGTCAGTGCCGGCGGTTCACCGGCCGGCGACCGCCTCGGCCAGGGCGAGGATCCGGCGGGCGTCCTCGACGTGCAGATTCTCGATCAGCCGGCCGTCGACGGTGACGACTCCGCGTCCCTCACGGGTGGCCTCGTCGAAAGCCTCGATGATCCGGCGCGAACGCTCGATCTGGTCGGCCGACGGCGCGAACACCCGGTTGCAGGGCTCGACCTGCGACGGGTGGATGAGCGTCTTGCCGTCGAACCCGAACTGCCGCCCCTGGACGCATTCCGCCTCGAACCCCTCGGGGTCCTTCACGTCGTTGTAGACGCCGTCCAGGATGACCTTGCCCGCGTCGCGGGCACCCAGGAGCGCCAGCGACAGTCCGGTGAGCAGCGGGGCCCGGCCGGGGACGTGCTCCGCGTGGAGTTCCTTGGCCAGGTCGTTGGTGCCCATCACCAGCACGGTCAGCCGTTCGCTGGCGGCGGCCACCGCCCGCGCGTCCAGCATCGCGCGCGGCGTCTCGACCATCGCCCAGATGGCCGTACGGTCCGGGGCGCCGGCCGCCTCCAGGGCGCGTTCGACCTCCCGCACGGTGTCGGCGGACTCCACCTTGGGCACCACGACCGCGTCCGGGCCGGCCTCGGCGGCGGCCCGGAGGTCGTCGGCGTGCCAGGCGGTGCCCGGCGCGTTGACCCGGATCGTCACCTCGCGGTAGCCGTACTCCCCCGAGGCCGCGGCGGCCGCGACGCGCTTGCGGGCGTCGGCCTTGGCGTCGGGGGCGACGGCGTCCTCCAGGTCGAGGATCAGTGCGTCGGTGGGGAGGGACTTGGCCTTCTCCAGGGCGCGTTCGTTGGCACCGGGCATGTAGAGCACGGAGCGGCGCGGCCGCAGGGTCGCGTCGGACATGGGTCTTACTCCTTGTTCTGCCGGGACTCGGCCGCTGCGTAGGCGTCGCGCAGCTCGGGGTCGCGGGCGGCGAGGGCCTCCGCGAGCTGGACGACCACCTGGCACTGCTTGTACGTGGCGTCGTCCTGCATCTTGCCGTCGATCATCACCGCGCCGGTGCCGTCGCCCATGGCCTCGATGACCTTGCGGGCCCAGGCCACGTCGGCCGGGGCGGGCGAGAACACCCGCTTGGCGATGTCGATCTGCACCGGGTGCAGGCTCCAGGCGCCGACGCAGCCGAGCAGGAAGGCGTTGCGGAACTGGTCCTCGCAGGCGGTGGTGTCCTTGATGTCACCGAACGGCCCGTAGTACGGCAGGATGCCGTGCGCGGCGCAGGCGTCCACCATCCGCGCGAGGGTGTAGTGCCACAGGTCCTGCTGGAAGGTGGCTCGCGGCGCGGCGCCGTCCGGGCCGTGCGGGTCCTCCCGCACGAGGTATCCGGGGTGTCCGCCGCCCACGCGGGTGGTCTTCATCCGGCGGCTGGCGGCGAGGTCGGCGGGGCCGAGCGAGATGCCCTGCATCCGGGGGCTGGCGCCGGCGATCTCCTCGACGTTGGCGACACCGGTGGCGGTCTCCAGGATGGCGTGCACCAGGATCGGCCGCTGGATCTGCGCCTTGGCCTCCAGCTGCGCGAGCAGCCGGTCCACGTAGTGGATGTCCTCGGCGCCCTCCACCTTGGGCACCATGATCACGTCGAGCTTGTCGCCGATCTCGGTGACCAGCGTCAGCAGGTCGTCCAACGCCCAGGGCGAGTCGAGGCTGTTGATCCGGGTCCACAGCTGGGTGTCGCCGAAGTCCGTGGCCTTGGCGATCTTCACCAGGCCCGACCTGGCGGCCTCCTTGCGGTCGGCTGCGACGGCGTCCTCCAGATTGCCGAGCAGTACGTCCACGGTGGGGGCGATGGCCGGTACCTTGGCCGCCATCTTCTCGTTGCCCGGGTCGAAGAAGTGGATCATCCGGGACGGCCGGAAAGGCACTTCACGCACGGGCGTCGGCGCGCCGACGGCCAGCGGGCGGAAGAAGTCCTTCGGAGAGCGCATGCAGTCTCCCTGGTCGGATCGAGGGGTGCGGGGGCCGCCGCCGGTGTCCGGCGGCGCCATCCGGCCTCACTTTAGGCCCGTGCGCCGCGGTAACACTACTGATCAGTACGTGTGCCGTTGGTCACCGGACGGGCGGTGACCAGGCGTCGGAGGCACGCCGGCCCGCCGGCCGCGGACCTGCTCTCCCTCCGGCACCGATCAGGCCCTCTTGCCCGGCGCCGGCAAGGTGGAGTTCCATCGGGCGCACGGCTGGCACCCGTCGAACGAGCCGCCGACCAACGGGGGACGACGCGGTCCCCCGGCCGGCCGGTGGCACACCGTCCCCCCTCCAGGAGCACCCCTTGCACACCGCTGCAGTCGTCGGCACCGGTCTCATCGGTACGTCCATCGCCCTTGCGCTGACCGGCCGGGGAGTGACCACCCACCTGATCGACCACGACCCGGACCGGATACGGATCGCCGCCGCCCGTGGTGCGGGCATACCCGGATTACCCCCGGCGCCGGTGGACCTCGCGGTCATCGCCGTCCCGCCGTCGCACACCGCAAGGGTCCTGGCGGACCATCAGAAGGCCGAGCTGGCCCGGACGTACACGGACGTGGCGAGCGTCAAGGAGCTGGTGCACGCCCAGTGCCTGGCTCTCGGATGTGACACCACCAGCCTGGTGGGCGGGCACCCGCTGGCGGGGCGGGAGCGCTCCGGTCCGCTCGCGGCCCGCGCCGATCTGTTCGAGGACCACCACTGGGTGCTCACCCCCACCCCGGAGACCGGTGAACTCGCCCTGAACCGCGCCCTGGAACTCGTCTCGCTGTGCAACGCGGTGCCGGTGCTGCTGGAGCCGTCCGAGCACGACCGGGCGGTGGCGCTGGCGTCCCATCTGCCCCGCCTGGTGGCGAGCCTGACCGCGGCCCGGCTGCTGGAGGGCACGGACCACGCGGTACGGCTGGCCGGCCGCGGCATGCGGGACCTCGGCCGGGCCGCGGCCGGCGAGCCCGAGCTGTGGGCGGACATCCTCGCCGCCAACGCCGCCGCCGTCGGTCCGCTGCTCGCCGAGCTGGGCGCGGACCTGCAGAGCGCGGCCGCCGCGCTGACCCGCCTGGCCGGGGGCGATCCGCGGCCGCAGGGCGAGGCACTGGCGGAGCTGACCCGATTACTGCGCCGCGGCGCCGAGGGCCGGTCCCGCGTCGCGGCTCCGCACGGCGGGCCCGCGGCGCAGCCGCCCGCCGTGCTGTCGGTGGCGGTCGGCCCGGACCGGGACCGGGAACTGGCGCGGCTGCTCGGGGACGTGGACGCCGCGCGGCTGGACCTGGAGGACGTGGTCCTGCCGGACGGGACGGACACCCCGGCTCCCCCCGGCGGCACCGTCGCGCTCCTGGTGACCCCGGACGTCGCCGACCCGCTTGCCGAAGTCCTGCGCGGCCGCGGCTGGTCGGTCCGCCGCCGGCCGTCCACTCCCCCGACCGAGTCCCGCTGAGGAGCACACCCATGCCGCACATCCTCGTCGAGTACGACCGGGCGCTTCTGGAGGTCCTCGACCGCCGTCGCTTCGCCCTCGAACTGCACGCGTTGGCCGCCCGGACGGTCGACGGCATCACCGTCGAGAGCTGCAAGACCCGCTTCCGGTGTCCGGAGGAGGTCGTCATCGCGCACGGCGACCCCCAACAGGCGCTTATCCACGTCGAGTTGGCGATCCTTCCGGGCCGTACACCACAGACCAGGTCGGCGCTGGGCGCGGCGGTCCTGCAGCTGGTGCGCCGTCACACCGCCTCGGCATCCGGCGTCACGGTGCATGCGTCGGTGGACGTACGGGAGCTGACCGCGGCGTACGCGAAGCACGTGGCGGCGGACGGACGATGAAGATCTTCGTCTCCTCCGACATGGAGGGCACCGCAGGGGTGGTCGACTGGGAACAGTGCCGGGCGTCGGGCGACCGGTACGCCTACTTCTGCGAATTGCTGCAGGCAGAGGTGAACGCGGCGATCGAGGGGGCACGGGCCGCCGGTGCCACCGCGTTCCTGGTCAACGACGCGCACGGGGCGATGGCCAACCTCCGGCCGGACCGGCTCGCGGGCCGGGCCCGCTATCTGTCCGGGCGGCACAAACCGCTCTACATGATGCAGGGTCTGGACGCCTCCTTCGACGGCGTCTTCTTCGTCTCGTACCACGGCTCGATGGACGGCGCCCCGTCCGCCCTGTCGCACACCTACAACCCCCGGGCGATCGCCGGGGTACGGCTGAACGGGGTGCCCGCGGGCGAGAGCGGCGTCAACGCCCTGGTGGCGCTCGGGCACGGTGTGCCGGTGGTGCTGATCACCGGTGACCGGACGACCGCCGAGCAGGCCGCGCCGTTCTGTCCCGGCATCGGCGTGGCGGTCGTCAAGGAGTCGGTGTCGCGTTTCGCGGCGGACAGCCGGCATCCGGAGGAGGCCCGCGAGGTGATCGCGGAGGCGGCCCGGGAGGCGGTGCTGCGGCTGCCGGACGCCGCCCCGCCCGCGATCGAGCTGCCGGCCACCCTCACCGTCCGGTTCCGCAACGCGGACCTGGCCGAGATGGCGACATGGATCAGCCGGGTGGAGCGCGCCGACGAGTTGACCGTCCGGGTCACCGACCACGACCCGATCCGGCTGTACCGGACCTTCGTCGCCGTGGTGCTGCTCACCCGGGGCATCGCGGAGTGACGGCGCGCCGCGACCGGTTGAGCCACCCGAAGAGGACGCAGGACAGCACCGCCAGCAGCGCGCCCGTCCGGAGCAGGGCCGGCACCCCGAAGACGGCGGACAGCGCGGTGATGACGTACGGGGTGAACATGCCGAGGTAGGCGAGGGCCCAGAACAGCGCGGTCAGCCGGGCCAGCGCGGTCCGCGGGGCGAGGGCGGTGACCTCGGTGAGGGCGAAGCTGAGGGTCAGGCCGTAGCCCGCACCGAGGACCGCGGTGGCGGCCAGTGCCCACCAGGGCTGTGCGGTGGCCGCGGCGGCCGCGGCCACCGCGAGCCCGAGCGCGATCGTCAGGGGTCCGGCCGTGCCGCGGACGAGGCGGTGACGGGTGGCCAGCAGGCGGGCCAGCGGCTGGACGGCCAGTCCGCAGCCCGGTGCGAGGGCGGTGGCGACGCCGGCGTAGACGGTCTGCCAGCCGGTCAGCCCGCCGGCGACCAGGCCGGGCAGGGTGACGAAGCCGATCGTCGGGGCGGCGAAGACCCAGGGTGCCAGCGGCAGGATCGTCCGCCGGAAACGGGACCACGGGACCGGGGCCTTCGGGGGTACGGCCGCGCCGGGCAGTGCGCACGCCGGCAGTGTTTCCGGAGCCCGGTACGCGGCCGCGCCCGCGCCGACGGCCAGGGCGAGGTGCGGCAGATACGCGGTCACCATGGGGGCCGGCGCCCACTGGGCGATCAGTGCGGCGGCCAGGCCGCCGGACGCGAAGCCCGCGGAGACGAACATCCCCGCCCGCTTGGCGGCGGTGGCCGGTGGCCCGTCCGGGTCGTACGGCGGGGAGGACAGCTCCTTGACCCAGGCACTGCCGGCGGCCAGCAGCGCGCCCGCGCCGACGCCGGTCACGAAGCGCCCCGGCAGCAGGCACCAGGGGGCCGTCGCGCCCGCCATCAGCAGGCAGGTGGACAGCAGGTTGAGGCCCAGCGCGGTGAGCGTCACCGGGCGGCGGCCGTACCGGTCGGCGAGCGGGCCGGCGGCCAGCAGTCCCGGGATCAGACCGACGACGTACACCGCGAAGAGGCCGGTCACCGCGGACTGCGACAGTCCCGTCCCGGTGCGGTAGGCGCCCAGCAGGGCGGAGAACTGGTTGGCGCTCCAGCCCGAGGCCGTCATCGTCCAGGCCACCCGCGGTCCGTACCGGCGCAGGGGTGCGGAGGGGGCGGTGGAAATCGGGGCGGTGACGGGGGCTTCGGGCCTCCCGCGGCGCTTCGTCGTGGTGCTCATGGCGGTCAGTTTTCGCGCCGGGGGCCGCCGCGCGCAGCACGCGTTCAGCATTCCTGAACGCCGCTCCGGCCGGTGGCGGGAGGGCCAGTAGGGTGACCGGCATGGATCTTCGCCTGCTGTCGTCCTTCCTGGCGGTGGTCGAGGAGGGGCACTTCAAACGGGCCGCCGCCCGGCTGTTCCTCTCGCCGCCCGCGGTCACCCAGCACATACGGCAGCTGGAGAGCCAGTTCGGCACCCTGCTGCTGCACCGCAACCCGGTCTCCCCCACCCGCGCCGGGGCGCGGCTTGCGGGACACGCCCGCACGCTGCTCGCCGCCGCGAACGCCGCGATGGACGACCTCGCCGACGTCGTGCGGGAGCCGCGCCCGGACGCTCCCCGCCCGCTGCGGGTCGGCATCATGGGCCACGGCTCGGCGGAACTGACGCCCGCCGCGGTCAACGCCTTCCGCCGGGCCCGTCCCGAGGTGCCCGTCGAGCTGCGGATCCTGGATTTCACCGAACACGTCACCGCCCTGACCGAGGACCGGGTCGACGTCGCCTTCGTACGGCCGGCGCCGGACGATCCGCGGGTCGCCGTGGACGTGCTCACCACGGAGCAGCGCGTCGTCGCGGTGCCGGCGGCCTCCGCGCTCGCGGACGCCCGGGACGAGGGGGTGCGCATGGCGGACATCGTCGACCTCCCGTTCGTCCGGGTGCCGGGCCACACCCCGTCCCCGTTCACCGACTATCTGTACTTCCGGGAGGTGGCACGGCGGCGCGGTCCCGATGTCGCGCTGACCCCGCAGGACGTACTGACCGGTGTGGTCGCGGGACGCACGGCCGGTTCGGGCCTGAAGTCCTTCGCCCGCTACTACGCCTGGCCGGGGGCGGCGTTCGTGCCCGTGCTGGACGCCCCCTGGGAGAGCAGCTACCTCGCGGTGCGCGCGGACGACGCCAATCCGGAGGTGACGGTCTTCCGCGCGCTGACCACGGCACTGGCCCCGGAACTGCGCCCGTTGATCGCGCAGTGACCGGGGCCGGTGCCGGGCGGCCGGCCGCGATTCGTCAGGCGTTACGGGTGGGCCGCAGGGCCTGCCCGGGTGCGGTGCCCAGGTAGCCGTAGGCGGAGAACGCGCTGGCCACGAACGCCTCTTCCGGGCGGGCGAGTTCGGTGGGGGCGTCCTGCCGGCACGCGGTCTGCGGGGCGGTGGTGCTCTGTCCGAAGCGGCAGGCGACCGCCACCAGCTTGATGGTGATGAAGTCGGCGATCTGGGCGCCGAATTGGAGGGCGCGGCCGTTGACGGTGATGTCGCCGACGGTGAAGCCCTTGTTCGCGGGGACCTCGTACACGGCGCGTACCCGGTGCTCCGCGTCGCCGCGCTCGTAGCTCCAGTAGCTCTGCGGGTCGGAGCCGTCGGGGGTTTCCCAGCCCTCGGTGGACAGGCCGTCGAAGTAGAGGCCGACGGGGTCGGCGAGGCTGATGTCCGCCTTCTGGCGGGCGAGGGCGTTGACCGAGCCGCCGATGTGCGGGTCGCTGTTGCGCTCGGCCTGGCCGTAGCGGCTGCACTTGATGAGTTCTTGTTCGGCGGTGAGTTCGGTGCCGTCGATGACCCGGCGGAGGGTCGCGGCGGCGGCCAGTTCGATCTCCGCGGCGAGGGTGTTGTTCTTCTGGATGAGGTGCATCGCCCCGTTGGTCGTGGTGCTGTTCCACTTGTTGAAGCGGTCGTAGGCGCCGTTGACGAAGAGGTCGCCCTCCTGCACGTCGGGGCTGATGTGCCGGCGGTAGAGGCGCAGGACGGTCTCCGGGCTGGTCTTCGCGAGGACGTCCCAGTATTCGGGTCCCTCGCAGGTGAAGGTGGCTCGGGTGATCTTGCCGTCGGTGCGGGTGACGCTCCACTCGCAGTACTCGTCCTGGACCTTGCGGCTGGCCTCGGCCTTCTTCCAGCGCTGGAGGTCGGAGGTGGAATTGATCTTGAGGAGGCGGGGGAACGCCGTCCAGCTGACGGTCGCGGTCTGCGCGTCGGCGGCGGTGTCGGTCTTGGTGAGGTTGTAGAACTGCGACCGCGGGCCGTCGTTGAGCACCTCGCCGGGGTCGGGTCCCTTGACGGCGGCGTCGATGTTGTCGGAGACGAAGACGTCCCACGCCTTACGGCCGAAGTCGCTGAGGTCGGTGAGCCCGCCGGGCGGCCCGTAGCTGCTGAGGGTGGTCATGGTGGTGCTCCTCGGTGGGGTGGGCGCGCGGGGCGCGTTCAGGGCTGGGCGGTGACTGCGGTGACGGTGGCGTCCTCGCGCATCCGCAGGGTGGGGGCGGTCTCGGGGATGCCGGTGACCGGCAGGGTCAGCTCGAACTCGTGGAGCCTCATGGCCTTGAACTGCCGGCGGCGGGACTCGGCCAGCCGGACGTAGTCGTCGTAGCCGTCCGCGGTGGTGATCCGCCGCTGGACGTTCTCCAGGTAGCCGGTCAGCCGCTGCGAGAAGTCGGCGCGCCAGGTGTCCTCGGGGCGGCTCCAGTGCGCGGCGAACTGCGCCTCGGGGCTGTCGGCGGGCAGCTGTCCGGCGGCGGCCACGATCCGCTCGGCGATCAGGTCGCCGAGCCCGGCGGCGGCGGTGGCCCCGGTGGGGACGTATCGCATCAGCCGGGCGCGGTCGGCGCTGAAGACCGGGTTGGGGAAGTCGACCATCAGCGCGGCGGCCGCGAACTTCGGTGTGATCAGGCCCTGTTGCCACAGCGCCCGGACGACGGCGTTGTCCTCCAGGGCCGCTTCGGGCACCACGAAGGCGAAGAAGGTGTCGCCGGGCCGGCTGAAGTCGCCGGCCTTCTCCTCCAGCCGGAAGCCGAAGCGGTCGAGGGCGGCGGTGTAGAGGGCGGCCGGCGCGGCCGGGACGGCGGCGTCCACCTCCAGTTCGAGGTCGTCGAGCAGCGCGTCGTTGTTCAGCCAGAAGCCCATGGGCAGGTGCAGCGGGTCGTCGTCGGGGCCGACCGCCGCGCTCTGGGTGGCGGTGCTGGTGAGGTTGACCGTCGTCGTGGTGAACAGCTGGCGCAGCAGATGGTCCGGGTGCTGCACGGTGCCGCCGTCGGTGACCGCGCGCAGCCGGCCGCGGGTCCACCGGTTGATCTGCGAGCGGACCGTCGGCTCCAGGTTCTCCGCGCCGATCACCCTGCGGTACAGCGGGTCCGCGCGCAGCGGGTCGTCCGCGGCGAGCTGGATGGCGGCCGACTGGGACTGCCAGTTGAGCCAGGGCTGCTTGAGTTCCTTCATCACGACGCTGCCGTTGATGTGGCTGTCGAAGCATCCCTTCCCCCGGGACGGGGCGGCCAGCGCGTCCCAGGAGTTGCCGGTCCACACCCAGCTCGGGTTGATCCGCATGTAGTAGTTGAAGACCTCGTTGTGCTCGTCCCAGGAAGCGACCTGGAGGAAGGTCGTCCTGGGGTCGCTGTTGGCGCCGGTGCTGATCAGCAGGTCGGCTTCGTTGCCCTGGACGGCGTAGGTGATCGCGAAGCGGATGTCGCGCCGGAGGTGCGGTGCGGCGTCGGGCGGGATCGTGCCGGCCTCGCTCACCAGGTAGACCTTGGGCTGGTCGGGGGCGGCGGGGAGCCCGTCCAGCAGTTCCTGTACGGCCATCGGGAAGACGTTCCGCCGGAAGAACAGGGTGGCCATGGGGTCGCCGAGGGCGTCGAGTTCCTGCGGGGTCACCTCCCGCGCGTGCCGGTCGACCCCGCTGACCCTGCGGTAGAGCCGGCCGGGCCCCAGTGCGGGGTGGCCGGGCCCGAGGTCGTCGTCGAGGTGCTCTTCGGCGGGCCCCTCGGCACGGTCCTCGAAACTCGGCCCGGCGGTGTGCCGCAGCCAGGCCGTCGCCCGGCGCCGTTCCGAAAACTCCTCGGGCATTCCCGTCCTCTCGCCGCTCGCCCGGACCGGGAGAAGCGCATTCCCGCCGGTCACGGTTCCGGTATCCGGCGGCAGTATGGAACGCCTTCGGCAGAAGATCGGATAAGCCTCGCCGTTGCCGGCGTGATGCCATGCGAATGCGCCGGTGGTTGACGGAGTAACAGTTTTCCCGGCGGACACCGCGGTGGGGAGGGTCGCTGCGGCGGAACCCGCAGCCGGGGCCGGTGGCCGCCCCACGTAAGCTCGCCCCGTGCGCCCACTTCGTCCCTTTATCGCCGTCGCCGGCGTCCTGGCCCTCGCGCTCGGCACGGCATGCTCACCCGCGCGTTCCCCCGAGGACGCCGATCGCCCGGTGCGGCTCCCGGCCGCGAACGCGGTGTTCGACTACCAGCTCGGCGGCGCCTATCCGCCGCCGGCCGGCGTGCGCGCGGTCTCCCGTGACCGCACCGCGAAGCCCGCCGCCGGGCGCTACAACGTCTGCTACGTCAATGCCTTCCAGGCGCAGCCCGACGCCGCCGGCTTCTGGAACGCGCACCATCCGGATCTCGTGCTGCGGGACGGGCACGGAGAGCCCGTCGTCGACGAGGACTGGAACGAGCCGCTGCTGGACATCTCCACGGCCGCCAAACGCACCGCCCTCATGGACGTCGTCGGCCCCTGGATCGACGGCTGCGCCGCGGCCGGGTTCGACGCCGTCGAACCGGACAACCTCGATTCCTACGAGCGGTCCCGCGGCAGGCTCACGGCCCGGCAGGCGGCCGCCTTCGCGCAGCTGCTGGCGCGCCGCGCCCATCAGCAGGGGCTGGCCATCGCCCAGAAGAACACCACCGATCTGCTGCCGCGCCGCAGCGGGATCGGCTTCGACTTCGCGGTGGTCGAGGAGTGCACCCGCTACCACGAATGCACCGACTTCGCGGACGCCTACCACGACCGGATCTTCGTCATCGAATACACCAGGAAGGACTTCACCGCCGCCTGCCGCGCCTGGGGCAGGAAGCTGTCCGTCACGCTGCGGGACCGCGATGTCGTCCCGGCCGGTGCCGAGGGGTACGTCGACGAGCACTGCTGAGGCGCGCCCGGGGGCCGGGGTGTCAGACCTCGCCGCGGTGGTCCGGTCCGGTGCCGCGCAGGTCGGCGTCCGACAGCGGCTCCAACTCGCCCTGCGTGTCGAGCCGGTACAGCAGGGCCACGGCCGGAGCGATCAACACCACGGCGACGAGAATGACCAGTCCCAGCCAGCGCAGGGCCGAGGGAGCGCCCGCCCCCTCGGCCACCGTCAGGGACGTGGGGACGAGGTAGGGCCGCTGGGCGACGCCCCAGGCGAGCACCGCCGCCGCGACCACGCCGACCGCCGTGGCCCGGGACCACGTGCCGCTCCGGCGCACCAGCAGCCACCCGGTGGCCAGGGAGCAGACGCCGGCCAGGATGACGAGGGCGAGGCCCGCGCCGTGGGTCAGTCCGTGCCAGACGTGCGGGGCGTCGGTGCGGGTGACGGTGAGCATGACGGCCGTCAGGACGGCGAGCGCGACGAGGCTGCCGAGCGCCCGTCGCCGGAAGTGGCCGACCAGGTCGGGCGCGTCGAAGCGGTCGGCGTCGCGGGCCAGGAAGACCGCGCCGAGGAAGGCGGTGGTGGCGACGGCGAGCAGCCCGAAGAGCACGGAGGTCGGGTTGGACCATGCCTCGGCGGACGCCGCGGTGCCCGGTGCCGCCCGGCCGGAGGCGATGCCTCCGACGGCCGCGCCGAGGAAGAAGGGGGTGAGGAGGGAGGCCAGCGCGAACACCGCGCCGTAGAGCCGGCGGCCGGCGATCCGGCGTACGGGCTTGCGCAGCGCGAACCCGGCACCGCGCAGGACCATGCCGACGGCGGCCAGCGCCAGCGGGACCCACATCGCGGAGAACACCGTCTGGAAGAGGACCGGGAAGCCGGTCCACATGATGACGAGGACGAAGACCAGCCAGACGTTGTTGACCTCCCACACCGGAGCCATGGCGTGGTCGATCAGCCAGCGGGGCCGCCGCCCGCGCTCGGCTCCGCCGGCGGTGAGGTCCCAGAACCCGGCGCCGTAGTCCGTGCCGCCGGCGCAGGCGTAGGCGGCGATCACGAGCAGCAGCAGGGCGGCGATGAGGTCGGCGATCATCCGTCACCGTCCCGGTGGGGACCGGCCGGTACCCGGGAGCGGGGTCCGTACGGGGTGTCCCGCTCCGGCTCCTCGTCCCGCGCCGCTCCGGTGGGTTCGTCGGCGACCCGCCAGCGCGTCCGCATCTTCAGCAGAACGGCCAGCAGGGAGCCAAAGATGAAGACGTACACCAGCAGCACCAGGCCGAACATGATCCACAGGGTGAGGGCCCGGGTCGGCGTCACCGCCTCGGCGATCCGCATGTGCCCGTAGACGATCCAGGGCTGGCGGCCCACCTCGGCGGTGATCCAGCCGCATTCGACGGCGACGACGGAGGCCACGCCGGCGCAGGCCGCGCCGCGGAAGAACCACGGTGAGGCGGGCAGCCGGCGGTGCCGCAGCCGGCTCCAGGCGAACCAGAGCGCGAGCAGGACCAGCAGCGACCCGATCCCGACCATGAGGTCGAAGGCCCAGTGGGCGAGGGTGGCCTGGGTGGCCGTCGGCCGGGCGTCGGCCGGCACGGAGGTCAGCCCGGTCACCTTCGTGCCGGGTGTGAACCCGGCCAGCATCGAGTCGAGTTGCGGGATCTTGATGCCGCCGGAGACATGTCCGTCGGGGTGCAGCCGGCCGAAGATGTACTCCGGCACATGGGTGTCGGTCCGCCACACGATCTCCGTGGCGGCGAACTTCACCGGCTGCTCGTGGAAGACGGAGCGGGCGAGCGAGTCGCCCAGGAGGAACTGCACCGGGGTGAGGACCGCGGCCAGGGTGAAGGGGACGGTGAAGCCGAGCCGGTGGTAGCGGTCCCGGCGGCCGCGCAGCCAGCCGACGGCGTAGACACCGGCCACCACGTACCCCGCGGTGACCAGCATCGCCACGATGAAGTGCCAGTACTGCGGGCCGAGCATCGGGGTGAAGAGCGCCTTCCGGACGTCGACGTCCACCGGCTTGCCCTGCGCGTCGAGAGTGAACCCTCCGGGCGTGTTCATCCAGGCGTTCGCCGCCAGGATCCCGAAGGCCCCCAGCAGCGCGGCGGCGGGCAGCGGCAGGCCGAGCAGGAAGTGCGTGCGCGGTTTCAGCCTGCGCCAGCCGTAGAGGTAGACGGCGATCAGTACGGCTTCGAGGAAGAACGCCCACGCCTCCACGCCGAAGCCGAGGCCGAAGACCGCGCCCCATTTACCCATCAGCCCCGGCCAGAGCAGCCCGAACTCGAAGGACAGCACGGTGCCGGTCACCACGCCCACCGCGAACTGCACCGCCATGACGGCCGACCAGCGTCGGGCGAGGAGCAGGGCCACCGGGTCGTTGTGGCGCAGTCCGCGCCGGTGCATGATCAGGGTGATCAGCGGCAGTGCCACACCCAGGGGCACCAGGGTGATGTGCGAGGCCAGGGTGAACGCCATGAGCTGCCTGGCCGGCAGCAGTTGGGCCGGGGCGGTGGCCGCCAGCAGTGCGCCGGTGATGTGCACGGGTGCCTGCCTCTCGGTGCAGGGCCCCAGTCCTGCGGGACACAGCGCCGGTCGGGCCCGGCTCGTCACACAATCACCGGCGGACGGCCGGCGGCACGCTGCCTCGGCGGGCGTTGCGCCGATGGGCCGATGTTCTTCGCTCCGTCGGCCCAGCAGCCGTCCCGCTGTCCGGCTACGCCGTCTCGTGCCCGAGGGCGGAGCCGTTGATCTTCTCGATCGCCTGCCGGGCCTGTTCCTGGGGGGATCGGGCGGGCAGCGGTGACACGGTGGTGGTGGGCGCGGCCGCCACGGCCGGCTGCGCCCGCTCCTGCGCCACCGTCTTGGGATGGGCCGGCGCGGCCCGCCGGACGCGCAGCCGGTGGCTGGCCGCCTCGTCGAGGCCGACCGGGCGCTTGTAGCGGGCGGCGAGCCGGGACGCCTCCTGGCCGAGCGCTGCGACGTCCTCCCACTGAAGCCGGACCACCAGCGACAGTTCGGCGTCTCCGTCCGGCATGGCCTGGATCGGCACCGGGTTACCAGATTCACTCATGGGCCCTCCTCGCATCGTGGACGAACCCCCCAGGGGGCACGGCTACGAGGAGATACGGGCAACCGCCCGCCGCTGTTCAGATCTTGTTCAACCATCACAGGTGGCGGCCCCCGGCGCCCGGCTCCGCCGCACCACTCCTGCGAACAACGGCGCGCCACTGGCCCATGCCAGGGGCGCATTCGTACCGGCCACCGTGCGCCCTGCCGGGTGTCACACCGTGCGGTCACCATGGGGGCAGCAGCCCACAACCGGCTTGGAGGCCGACTGATGGACGCAGGTCACCTCACCCGACTCGACGACGCCGGCTACGAACAGCTCGTCCTCGACAACGCCCACCCTCCCGCGCGTGACCAGGAGATCTGGGCGGCACTCATCGACCCCGCCCTCATCGACCGCACCCGCGACGCACTCAACACCCTCTTCCAGCGGAACTCCTCGGTGCTGCGCAAGCGCCGCGAGGAGCGTGAGCAGTTCCGGCTGGAGTGCTTCGCCCGCGGGCAGGCCGGCAAGGAGGAGTGGTTCGCCTCGAAGCGGGAGTACGACGCCTGGCGGCACCGGGCGGCGAACTTCAGCCGGACGGTGCAGAACGCGCTGGCGGAGATCAACCGCGTGAAGAAGGAGATCAACCGGTCCATCAACCACCAGGTGGCGCAGAACCACCGGGACCGCCTGCGCGACCTCGCCCTCGCCGTGCACAAGCACCAAGCGGCACATGCCAGGAGCGGTGGCGTCGCCGAGCAGGCGGATTACGAGTTGTGGCAGGCGCTGGACAGCATCACCGTCCCCATAGGGCCGCTGAGCGAGCCGACGTCGCTGCGGACGATGCTCGACATCTACTGGACCGATGTGGTGCCGGTGGACGAGGCCGAGGAGCGGCGGGCCCGCGCGGAACGCACGATGCGCACGGCTCCGGCGGGTCAGGCGGCACGGTTCAGCGGCGTACCGAAGGCCCGGCACGTCGACAACGGCAAGCACCTGGCCTGACGGCGGCCGGCACCCCCGCGCGCCGCGTTCGCTACGCTCACCCCGTGCGCAAGGGTCATCAGCTCCGCCGTCTGGTCGTGGGGGAGGACGTCTGGCTCTGGTCGGTCCGCCACCGACACACGCCGGGGCCGGAACAAGGGCCGGGGCGGGGGCGGCCGGAGTGCCGCGAGGTGCTTTCCCTGCACCACGGTGCCACCCGGGCCACGGTGCGGATCGTCTTCCGTGAGCGCCCGGGCCGGATTGTCGCCGGCGCCTATCTGCCCGGAGGCTCGGTCGCCGCCCGTGAGCGCGGGATGCTCAACCTCCACGAACCGGGCGTCGTCCGCCGCTTCCTCGACGCGCTGCCCGACGGGGTACGCGACGCGGCGAGGGGCGACGGGCCACGCCCGTCGGCGTCCCGCGAGACCGAACTGGACGGCTGGCCGCTGTTCGACGCGCTGACGGCGGCGGACCACGGCTGACCCGGTGCGCGGGGTGCGCCGACCACGAAACGGCCCTAGGCCACGGTGTGGAAGAGGGCCGCTGCCTCGCCCCGTGACCCGACCCCCAGTTTGGTGAGGATCTTCGCCACGTGGAACTTCACCGTCGACTCGCTGATGTGCAGCTCCTGCGCGATCGCCCGGTTGCGGTGCCCGAGCGCGAGCCGCGCCAGCACCTCCAGTTCCCGTTCGCCCAGGGCGATGAGCGGGTCGGGGGCCGGGTCGTGGGAGACCCGGAGCGGGATCGTCGCCGCCACCGTGGTCCCCCAGCCGGGCACGGCGTCGACGTCGAGCCGCCCGTCGAGCACGTCGAGCCGTTCCGTGACCCGGCCCGGCGCCAGGACCTCGTGGGTGAGGGCGCCGGGCCCGTCGTCCCGTACGGTCGCGCGCAACTCGTCGTCGGTGATCTGCCAGCCGACGTGCACCCGGGTCACCGTTTCCTGCTCCAGCACCTTCAGCAGCACGGCCCGGACGATCACCCGTGCGGTGTGCGCCACGTCCGCGGCGACCGTCCGGGCGGAGTCGGGCGCGCCCAGTTCCAGGCGGACCGGGCTGTAACGCACCAGCGGCCGGAGCGAGTCGGCGAGCCGGGAGAACGCCTGTCCGGCCGGCTCCTCGGCGATCTCCTGATCGCGTTCGGCCTCCGCGCGCAGCTCCACCAGGGCCGAGACCGCCAGGTCCGTCGCGGTGGCCCGGGCCGCCGCGTCGCCGAGGGTGCGGCTGCGCAGCACCCCCAACAGCGCGGTGAGCGCCGCCGAGTACGCCTCGCCCAGCTCCGCGATCACCCGCGCCCGGGTCCCGGCGGCGGTCCGCGAGCGGGCCAGCGCCCCGGGCATGGCCTCCGCCGCCAGCCGGTCGAAGTGGCTGGTCACCACGTCCCACAGGGCCTGGACGAGCGCGGCGGCCGGCGCGTCGACGGGCGGCGCACCGGCCCCCTCGCGCACCAGCAGCAGGACCGCGCCCCGGGGCGTCGCACCGCTCGTCACGACGAGGACGGGCCGCTCACCACCGGCGAGGGGCAGCATGCCCTGCCAGGGACGGCCCGGGACGCCCGAGGCGAGCAGCGGCGCCAGGTCGGCGGTGGAGAGCCGGTCGGTGATCTCCGGATCGCCGCAGGTCTTGAACGGTGAGTGGGCGCAGTGCGTGGAGAGTTCGGCCGCGGCGCGGTGCGGGACCAGCTCGGCCAGGACGGCGGAGAGCCGCGGCAGGATCTCGCCCAGTGGCTGGCGGATCACCTCGTGTGCGGCGGTCAGGGCGGGTACGGCTCCGGGTCCGGTCAACTCCATGCGTCTCAGCGTAGTCAGCAGCGCGAACGGCGGCGCTGGCCTTTCGGCCAGGCCGGACTGTCCTGATGGCCGGCGAGCGGGCCGCTCCCCGACGACGAGGCTGAAGCCGTCGGCAGGCAGGGCCTGCCGACCGGCTCATTTCATTGCCTTCAGCGGGGAGTTCCGCCATGCGAGCGATCATGTACAACGAATTCGGCGGCGCGGACGTGCTCGCCCTCCGACAGACCGAGAAGCCGGAGCCCGGCCCGGGGGACGTACGGGTGAGGGTGGTGGCCGTCGGCGTCAACCCGCTGGATTACAAGCGGCGTTACGGGTGGGTGGAGCAGTTCTACCCGACCACGTTTCCCGCCGTGCCCGGCCTGGAGTTCGCCGGGATCGTCGACGCGCTCGGCGACGGGGTCACCGAGGTGGGTGTCGGCGACGAGGTCTTCGGCTGGACCAGGACCGGCGCCTACGCGGAGTACGCCCTCGCCGGGGACATCGCGCCCAAGCCCGCCGAGCTGTCCTTCGCGGCCGCGGCGGCGCTGCCGGTCGCCGGTGAGACCGCTCAGCGCGTGCTCGACGCACTGGGCGTGCGGGAGGGCGAGACCATGCTGTTGCACGGCGCGGCCGGCGCGGTCGGCCAGGTCGCTGTGCAGCTCGCGGTGGCCCTCGGTGTGACGGTGATCGGGACGGCCTCGCCGGCCAACCACGACTTCCTGCGCGGCCTCGGCGCGGTCCCGGTGGCGTACGGGGCGGGCCTGGCCGACCGGGTCAGGGCGGCCGCTCCGAAGGGGGTGGACGCGGTCTTCGACGCGGCCGGTCACGACGCGCTGCCGGTCTCCATCGCGCTGCGCGGCGGAACGACGGACCGCATCGTCACCATCGCCGCCACGGACGCCGCCGAGCACGGTGTGCCGTTCTCGGCGGGCGGTACGCCGTCGGAGCAGGTCCGGGCGGGGCTGGTCAGGCACGCCCGGCTCGCCGTCGAGGGGAAGTTGACCGTGCCCATCGCCGAGACCTTCGCGCTCGCCGATGCCGCCAAGGCGCAGGAGCTGAGCGAGGCCGGCCATGTGCGCGGCAAGCTCGTCATCGAGGTCTGACGAGGTGGTGTCCGGTGGGCCGTCGGCGGTGCGGCGGCCCATCGGGCCGTGCGCCGCCCCACCCGCCTCAGCCCGAACTCGTCCTTCCGGTTTGTCACTTGGGCACCATCCGTTGCCCGGAGCCTCCTGAGCCCTTACGTTGAGCCCGCCTGAATCCGGCTCAACCCGCCGTCACCGCAGCGGGCTTCGGAAGGAAACCCCCCATGCACAGACGTACCTCCGAGCACACCCCCGAAGGCCGCGACCCCGCGGACACCGTCTCCGGGCGCGGCACCCGGCGCGCGTCCCGTCGTCGTCTCTCGCTGCGGACCGCCGTGGCCGCCGGCCTGGCGCTGGCGGCACTCGGTGCGGCGACCGCCGCCGCGGCCACGGCCGACGGCGCGTCCCCCGCCTCGTCCGCGCCCTCGCAGGCCCACCGCACGCAGCGCGTCGAGTACTTCCCCGGCGCGTCCGGCCATCCCCGGCACACCACCGTCCCGGCCTCCAAACCGCTGTCGCCGTCGGCCAAGTCAGCGATCACGGCCGGCGACGGCGACGTCACACCGATCGTGCAGAACGGCCCCGTCGGCAGCAAACTCGACGTGGTCTTCATCGGTGACGGCTACACGGCCGCCCAGCAGGAGGACTTCCACGCCGACGTCCGCGCCAAGTGGGCCAGGATCACCGCCGTCGAGCCCTACGCCTCCTACACCGGCCTGTTCAACGTCTGGGCGGTCGACGCGGTCTCCAACGACTCCGGCGTCTCCGGCGACCCCACCAAGGACGTGGTCCGCGACACCGCCCTGGACTCCGCCTTCTTCTGCGACGGCACCGAGCGGCTGCTGTGCGTCGACACCGGCAAGGTCGAGTCGTACGCCTCCAAGGCCCCGGCCGCGGACCTCGTCGTGGTGCTCTCCAACTCCACCAAGTACGGCGGCGCCGGCTACAACGACATCTCCTCGCAGGTGGGTTACGACGGGATCGCCACCGCCTCCTCCGACAACGACCAGTCCGACCAGATAGCGGTGCACGAGACCGGCCACTCCCTCGGCAAGCTCGCCGACGAGTACGCCTACGGGGAGTCCGGCACCTACACCGGGCCGGAACCGGCACAGGCCAACCTCAGCACGCTCTCCGCCGAGCAGATGGCCGCTCAGCAGCAGAAGTGGTACCGCTGGATGGGCCAGGCGTCGCCGGACGGCGGGCAGGTCGGCGCCTACGAGGGCGGCGGCTACTACGAGCACGGGCTCAACCGCCCCACCGACAACTCGATCATGCGCACGCTGGGCCGTGAGTTCAACCTGCCCGGCCGTGAGGCGATGATCGCGGGCTTCTACCGCTTCGCGAGCGTGCTGAGCAGCCCGGTGGCCGGCGACCGCGTGCAGCACCGCGGGGACCGGATCCGTGTCGGCGTGCCGGCGTCCGCCCAGGTGAGGTGGTACGTCGACGGCCGGGAGCGCAGGGCCGCACGGGGCAAGTCGTCGGTCGTGCCTCGCACCTTGGGGGTGCCGGCCGACGGCCGCCGGCACACCGTCACCGCCCGCGCCACCGACCGCACCGACGCGGTCCGCGACCCGGCACTGCGGACCCGGCTCTCGTCGTCGCTGAGCTGGCGGATAGCCCCGTAAGGCCGGTTACCCGCGGCGTTCCGCGTGCCCCGGGCGGGCCGGGTACCGTACCCCTCCCGCCCGGGGCACTGCTGCGCGCCGAAGGCTCACCCCGGTGCGCAAGAAGGTGAGGACGCCCGTGAGTTCCCGCACGATGCACGCCGACGAGGCGGCCATCGACCTGTCCTTGGTGCGCCGGCTGCTCGGTGCGCAGTTCCCGCAGTGGGCGGACCGGCCGCTCGCACGCGTCGATTCCGCCGGCACCTCCAACGCCATGTACCGGCTCGGTGCGGACATGGTCGTACGGCTCCCGCGGGTGGCGGGGGCCGCCGGTGACGTGGCGAAGGAGCACCGGTGGCTGCCGCGTCTCGCACCGGCGCTGCCCACGGCCGTTCCGCTGCCGCTGGGCAAGGGCGAACCGGCTGCGGGATACCCCTTTCCCTGGTCGGTCTACAGCTGGCTGGCGGGCGAGAACCCGGTCGTCGGCCGCATCGCCGAACCCGGGCTGCTGGCCGAGGACCTGGCCGCGTTCCTCGCCGCGTTGCACGGGGTCGACCCGGCGGGCGGGCCTCCTTCGTACCGCAGCGAACCTCTCGTGGCGCGTGATGCCGCCACGCGTGACGCGCTCGGCGCCCTGCCTGGCGAGGTCGACGCCGGCGCCGCGACGGCCGTGTGGCAGGCGGCGCTGCGGGCCCCGGAACGGTCCGGACCGGCCGTCTGGATCCACGCCGATCTGCAGCCGGGGAATCTGCTGACCACCGGGGGCCGGCTCGGTGCCGTCATCGACTTCGGCTGCCTGGGGGTGGGCGATCCCGCGGTCGACCTGATCGTGGCGTGGTACGTGCTGCCCGCCGCGGGGCGTCGGGTCCTCCGTGCCGCCGTGGCAGCCGATGACGCGGCGTGGGCGCGGGGGCGCGGCTGGGCACTGTCGGTCGCGCTGATGGAGCTGCGTTACTACCGGGACACCAACCCGAGGATGGCGGCCATCGCCCGCCACGTCCTCCGTGAACTCCTCGCCGGAGACGGGGTGGACGCCGGGTGAGGGGGGCTGCGACTGCCGGGGCGGCGAGTGCCGGCGAGCGGGTGCGGTGACACGGCACCCGCCGTCCCTCAGGTCGGGCAGGTGCCGTCCGTCCTCAGGAGTGTGCTGCCGCCCCCTCCCGCTCCATCAGGTGGGCCGCGGTACGGACGACGCGTTCCAGCAACGGTTCGTCATAGGGCAGAAAAGGCAGTGGGACGGCCTGACGGCCCGTGGGGAGCGTGATCTCGACCGGGTCACCGGACCTCGTGACCCGGCCGGTGGCCAGGTGGATGTCGTGTCCGTCGAGTCGCAGGTGCCGTTCGTCCAGCTCCATACGACCGGAGGCGAGATGATCGGCGAGGATGCGGCGCAGCGCCGCCCGCCGCAACTGCGCGGTTCGGCCGAGGGGTTGGGCGTACAGGCGGTGGAGCTGCTGCCGGCTGTCGGAGTCGTGGGCGTGGGTGGCGCACCAGGCGAAGCTGCCGGCGCTGATGAGGAGGTCGACGGAGCGCAGGACCTCCGACAGCCGGACGGCGTCGATCTCGGCCAGTGGCTGCGGACTGCCGTCCGCACGGCGGAGGGTGACCTCCCCGGCCTCCGCCCAGCCCGCGGCCCCCGGGTAGAGGCTCCCGGCGATGCCGAGCCACGCGGTGCACCCGTCGAGCGGCAGGGCGAGCACGTCGTCGTCGATGTTCCAGCCCTGGCGCACGGCCAGTCCGAGGACCACTTCGATCCGGACCAGATGGCCCTGGAACATGGTGGTGGAGTGGCCGGACTCCGGGGCCCGGTAGTGCTCTCGGTATGCCTGGCGGAACGGCTGTTGCCATGGGAGGCCCGCGATCCGGTCACGCCAGAGGTCCCGCTCGGCCGGCGTGGCGCGGGCCGGGTGCCAGAGGCGGACGGCGGCGGACGGGGCGGGAACGGGATCGGGGTGGTCCGCCGGGTCGGCCGCGGGCAGGAATGCCCGCCACTCCCCCGGCGCGTGCTCGACCTCCCAGATGAGACGACGGGCGGTACCCCGGGCCACGGGGTGGGTGGCCAGGGCGTCGCGCCAGCGGTCGTAGCGGTGCACGGCTCCCGCGAGGTAGCCGCCCTCCAGTGCGCGGGTCAGGGTGCGTATCTGGGCGCGGGCCTTGCCCAGCAGGTCGCGTGCGGCCGTGACCTGGTCGGGGTGGTCGCGGCGGGCGGCGGCCGGGAGGGACTTCAGGGCGCGGCCGTCGGCCCGTTCCCAGGTGAGCGTGGCTTCGTCGGTGACGGTGAGCACGGCGGTGTGGTCGCCGCACGGGAGTCGGCGGCTGCCCTCGGGGCCGAGGCCGAGGTCCGGGAGGCGGAGCGCGGCCTCCGGGCGTCGGCCGAGGTTGCGTTCGGCGCGGCGCAGCAGGCGATCGAGTTTCTTGGTGACCCCGGCGTGCCGGACGACGCGGCGGGCCTCGCGCAGCGCGGCGACGGATTCCGGGGTCGGCCATGCCTCGACGGCCTGTGCGAGGGCGATACAGGCGCTTTGCGAGGGCAGGGTCTTGGCGGCGGTCGGGGCGACCGCGAGCTGGGGCAGCAGGGTGCTGAAGACCTCCCCGGCCCATGGCTCGTCGCGGCGCAGCGCCAGCCGGGCGGCGCGCCGCAGGGTGTCCGCGTCGGCCGCGGTGAAGACCTGGTCGGCGACGTACGGAAACTCTCCGGCGTGCAGGGCGGCGAGCCGGGTGGCGGCGGAAAACATCACGTGGCGGGCCAGTTCGGCGTGGAGCGCGTCGGCCGCCCGTCCCGCTTCCGGATCCGGCAGGGGCGGCCAGTCGCCCGAGTGGGGGCCGTACCTTCGGTCCTCGCCGAGCGCCGCCCGGTCACGCGGTCCGGTCGCGAGGATCGCCTCGATCTCCGCGAGCCGCAGCGGGCTGTCGGCGTGGACCGTACGCAGCCGGTCCGCGAACGCCTGCTCGGTCTCCGGGCCGGCCAGGGCGGCCACCGCCAGCGCGGCGTCCGCGTACTCGCCTGGCTCGGCCGGCGCCACCTCCACCAGGGCCGCCGCGGAGGCGGCGAGCTCCGGCTCGTCCCAGGGTTCGGTGCAGCGCAGCAACCCGCCCGCGGCGTAGCGGAGATCGGTGGGGCGCGGGGAGGCGGCCAGCGCGGCGAAGAGAGCGGTGAGGGTGGCGGCGGTGAAGGACGGGGACACCGTGCTCCAGGTCACCTGGCGGGCGACGCGCCGGGCGTGGTCGGGAGCACTCCCGTCGGCGAGCGTGCGGTACGCATCCGGCAGGAGCGCGCCCAGCTCCTGGGAGGTCAGCTGCTCGCAGGCGGCCCGGAGGCCGCCGGACCAGTCGGTGTCCTGCTGCGGTCCGGCCATCGCGGCACGCAACTGCGCGGCGTGTGGTGACAGTTCGTCCATACCGACCGACCGTAGCGGCAGGGTCTGACAACGCGGTCCGGGCGGACGCGAGGGGAGGTCCGTCGCGGCCGCGTCCCCCGGCGTGCCCGCTCCGCGCGGCCGCCGGAGGGCGGTCGGGGGCGGGGGCCGCGATGCATCGCGCCCGGGCCTCCTCGCCCCCTGCCCCGCCCGGATCCGGCGACCGCCGTGGCGCGGGTCAGCCGCGCCGCGTTCCCGGGCTTCGCCGGGTCCCCGGGCTTCGCCGTGTGCCTGCGGCCGGCCGGGCGCGGCTGACGGTTCCGGGCGGGGGTGCCGACGCGCGGGACAGCACCCGCACCGGCGGGACGAGTCGCGCGCCGGTCCCGGCCCACACGCCGACGCTGTAGGTGGTCGCCGCGGAGGGCTGGACGCGGCGCCCGCCGGATGCCGTGGCGCGCGGACCGGACGGCAGCACCGGCAGGAGCCATGCCGCGGCCGCGCGGACCCGCGGGCCGGACGCCGGGGCGCGCCCGCGGGACGTCAGCAGCCGCGCCCCGGCGAAGACCGCCGCGGTGGCCGCCAGGTAACCCAGTTCGAGGATCGCGGCGTGCACCGTGGACACGTGGGCCGACCAGCCCGCGTCCCGGCGGCCGCCCTCGAACACCACGCGGTTGACGCTCAGGAAGGCCACGTGGGTGCCGATCGCCGCCCACAGCGGGGCCCTCCCCGGCGCGGTTCGTGCCGCGATCAGCGTGAGGCCGAAGACCGAGAGCAGCACCAAATAGGCGACGGGGTCCTGCCCGGCCGGCGCCAGGCCCATCGGCGGCGCCGGCACCCCCACCGCGTGGGCGACCCCGGCCTGCACCACGGTCGAGGCGGCCGGCACCAGCAGGAAGACCAGGGTGGTGCCCAGGGCGGAGAGCGCCCCGCCGAACCGGTCACGCAGCGACGCCCACGCGTAGCCGCGCAACGTCGTCTCCTCCGGCAGCGCCTCCAGCAGCACCGCCACCAGGGCGTTGCCCGCCAGGAACGACACCAGCGCCGCGGGGTCCGGCCCGGACCACCGGACCCAGCCGGCCGCCGTGCCGCCGCCCAGCACCAGGGCCGCACACGCCGTGGTGACGGCGAGGCCGCGGGCGAAGCCGTGCGCCGCGGCGGCGGGCGTCCCGAGGCCCAGTGGCCGTCCGCTGCCCGGCCGCCCGGCCCGTAACGCCAGCACGACGGGTACGGCCAGTGCGCTGACCAGCGCGGCGGGCAGCAACTGCGCCGGGTAGCCGGTCATGTCGAGCGCCCTGACCAGCGCTTCGCCCAGGGCGTTGCCCGTCCCCAGCGCGGCCGCCATCACCGCGCCGCCGAGCAGCGCCCTCCCCCAGGCCCGCCACGCGGGCCCGGTGTCCATCGTGTCCTTCTTCTCCTTCGTGGCCATCGGCTCCTCCTCCCGCCAGGTCTTCGGGCCTACGTGTGCCCGCAGCTCCGGTGCTGACGCGGAGGCCGCGCCCGTCCGACACGAACGGCGCGCCAAACCCTCCTGAGGTACGAGACGGCGCCGGTCGCTGCTCCCTCCTTCGGCCGTCCCCCGGTCGTCCCCGGGGGTATGTCTCCAGGTCGGGGGCGTACGCGGAAGGCCGGAGGTCAGCCGGCGGCGGGCGTCTGGCGCGTGGGGCCGGCCGGCGCCGCCACGCGCCGCAGGAGGGCGTAGACCGCCACCGCCACGAGGAAGGCCACGTAGTAGGCGAGGTCCGCGCCGTGCAGCGCCGCCGCCACCGGCCCGACGTACAGGGTCGTGTCCATGAAGGGCACGGCCGCGGCGAAGGCGGCGACGAATGCGGTACACGCGGGCCACCACGGCTGCGGCCGGGCGAGTTCCGCGGCGATGTCGAGCGGTGCGCCCCGCCGTGCCCGGGCCCGCAGCCGCGCGTCGACCAGCACGATGCCCACGAACCCGGGGATCCAGTAGCCGACGAACAGCAGCAGGTTCTGGAAGCGGACCGTGGTGTCCGCCGCGTGCAGCCACAGGACCAGCAGGAAGCCGAGGACGGCCGCGGCCGCGGCGGCGAGCGGCCGGGGAACCCGCAGGCCGGTCGCCTGCAGGGCCAGCGAGCCGCTGTAGTCGTTCATGGCGTTGCTGCACACCGCCGCGGCGGCGATGGCCAGCAGCCCGAAGGCGCCCAGGGCACCGCCGCCCAGCAGGCCGTGCACCCCCGCGGCGGTCTGGTCGGTGAACAGCTCGGCCCCCCACAGCCCCAGCGTCTGGACCCAGGCGAAGGAGAGCACCATGCCGAGCAGGGAGTACCAGAACATCCGGGGCCGGGACGTGCCGGCCGGCAGATAGCGGCTGAAGTCCGAGGCGTACGGCGCCCACGACAGTGCCAGGCTGAGCGCGATGGTGCTGGTCAGGACGAAGGCGCCGAGGCGGTCGGCCCCGTGCGCCGAGCCCGTCGCGGGCAGCGGGACACCGGACAGCAGTTTGCCGCCGATCACCAGGAAGGCCGCGCCAAGCACGAAGGTCATCACCGTCTGGAGGCGGTGCAGGACCTCGTAGCCGAAGACCCCGACGACGCCCTGGAGGAGCAGGATCACCAGCGCACCGAGCCAGAACGGCCAGCCGAGCAGCTGCGCCAGCGCCTCCCCGCCGAAGAGGCCGATGAGCGCGTCCCAGGCGACGGAGGAGAGCCACTGGGTGACCCCCGGCAGCACCACCCCGGCACCGAAGGCCAGCCGGGACAGCGGCAGCTGCCCGGTCCCGGTGCGGCTGCCCCAGGTGCAGAGGTAGGCGGCCGGCAGCGCGCCGAGGAGGGTGCCGAGCACCATGGCGGTCAGGGCCGTCCAGAAGTCCAGCCCCAGGGAGACGCCCACGGTGCCGGTGAAGACCCCGGTCATGGTGAGGTTCGGGGCGAACCAGACGGTGAAAAGCCGGGCAGGTTTCCCGTAGCGGTTGTTTTCGGGTACCGGCTCTATCCCGTGCCGCTCGACCGCCAGGTCGCCGGCCCGGGCGGGCATCCGCCCACGGAAGGCGGACTCATCGATGATCATTACGCTCCAGACGTCAACAGACCCGCCCCACGGTAGGCCGGACGTCCGCGCCGCCCCTCAGGGGGCCCGGCGGGAGGGATCCCCGGCGCCGCTCAGCCCAGTGCCCGGTCCAGATTGAAGGCGGCGCTGATGAGTGCCAGGTGGGTGAACGCCTGGGGGAAGTTCCCCGTCTGCTCGCCGGTGCGGCCGATCTCCTCCGCGTAGAGGCCGAGGTGATTGGCGTAGGTCAGCATCTTCTCGAAGGCGAGCCGCGCCTCGTCCACCCGGCCGGCCCGGGAGAGTGCCTCGACGTACCAGAACGAGCAGATCGAGAAGGTGCCCTCCTCGCCGCGCAGCCCGTCCGGGCTCCGGCGCGGGTCGTAGCGGTAGACCAGCGAGTCGGACACCAGCTCCTCACCCAGCGCGTCCAGGGTGGAGAGCCACTTCGGATCGGTGGGCGAGATGAACTTGGCCAGCGGCATCATCAGGACGGCGGCGTCGAGCACGTCCTCGCCCTCGTGCTGGACGAACGCCTTGCGCTTCTCGGACCAGCCACGTTCCATGATCCGCCGGTAGATCGCGTCCCGGGTCTCCGCCCAGCGGAGCAGGTCCGCCGGCAGGCCGCGGTGGTGGGCGATCCGCGTCGCCCGCTCGATCGCGACCCAGCACATCAGCCGCGAGTAGAGGAACTTCTGGGCCTTGCTCCGGGTTTCCCAGATGCCTTCGTCGGGCTGGTCCCAGTTGTCGCACACCCAGTTCACGAGCATGCCGACGGTGTCCCAGTGGGCGCTGGACAGCGGCTCCCCCCATTTGTCGTAGAGGTAGAGGGAGTCGATGAGGGCGCCGTAGATGTCCAGTTGGAGCTGGGCGACCGCGTCATTGCCGATCCGTACCGGGGCGGAACCCAAGTGGCCCTCGAGGTGGGTCAGTTCGCTCTCGGGGATCTCGCTGCGGCCGTCGATGCCGTACATGATCTGCAACGGTCCGTCGGGACCGGTCTGCAGGCAGATGTTCTCGGACAGGAAGTGCGCGAAGGCCCGGGCCTCGTCGGTGAAGCCGAGTCTGAGCAGCGCGTAGATGCAGAACGCGGCGTCGCGCACCCAGGCGTAGCGGTAGTCCCAGTTCCGCTCGCCACCGATCTGTTCCGGCAGGCTGGTGGTGGGGGCGGCCACCAGGGCACCGGTGGGTGCGTAGGTCAGCAGTTTGAGGGTGAGCGCGGAGCGGTGCACCATCTCCCGCCAGCGTCCCCGGTAGCGGGAGTGCGACAGCCATGAGCGCCAGTACCGCACCGTGGCCCCGAACAGCTCCTCCGCCTCCATGACCGCGCAGGCCCGGGGCTTCAGCCCGCCGCCGATCCGGTCCAGCGCGAAGACCGCCGACTGGCCCTCGTGCAAGGTGAAGGCGCCCCGGGCGTCCGGTCCGTAGATCTCGACCGGGACGCTGGAGGTCAGGGCCAGCGAGAGGTCCGGGGAGTCGAAGACCGTGTGGCCCTGCTCGGTCCGTACGGTGTGCGTCTGCCTGCCGTAGTCGAACCGGGGCGCCACCCGTACGGTGAACGGCAGCGACCCGCGGACGCACAGCACGCGCCTGATCAGACGGTGCCGGTCCGCCTCGCGCGAGTCGTCGACGATCGGCATGAAGTCCTGCACCTCACCGACGCCGTTGTCGGCGAAGAACCGGGTGATCAGGATGTTGGTGTCGGGGAAGTAGAACTGCTTCGTCCGGGCGGGCACGTCCGGGGCGAGCTCGAAGGCCCCGCCGCGGTCGGCGTCCAGGATGGCCGCGAAGACGCTGGGGGCGTCGAAGCGCAAGGGGCAGTACCAGTCGATGGTGCCGTTCGTCCCGACCAGCGCGGCGGTCCGCATGTCGCCGATCAGGCCGTGCTCGGCGATGGGCAGGTAGCGGGGCTCGTCCGCCTTGCTGGGGCGGAGGCTCGCGCAGGTGGTCATGGGACCTCCCCGGTGCTGGGGAGCAGGAGCACTGGATTCAGGTTACCTCCGGCCCGTTCCGGCCGGCGAACGACGACCGGGCGGTGGTGCGGAGGCCGGTGCCGGGCGCGTCCGTCCCGCCGGGCACGCCCGTACCCCGCCCGCACCCGGCGGGACCGCCGCCCCGGCGAACCGCGCCACCCCTTCCGCCGCAATTCCGCCCGGCCTCTAGCCACGCACCTGCCCGTCGTAGGAGCATGGCTCGCTTGCCCTCTCCTGTCCCTCGCCCGTCGCAGCCGCCGCTCGCCCGTCACGCCTGCCCCGTACGTCCCTCGTTCCGTACGCCGTGCCCTCGGGAGGACCCCGGACCATGAGCAGACCCCTCGCCGTACGCGCCCGCCTCACGCTCGTGCTCACCACCTTGCTTCTCGGCCTGCCGCTCGCCGTCCCGCCCTGGTCGCCGGCGCACGCCGCGGGCACGGACGCCCCGTCGCCCGGCTCGGCGGCGGAGGAGTACTGGAGCCCGCAGCGGATGCGGGCCGCCGAACCGGCCGTCGTCCGCAAGGCTGCCGGGGACACGGGCACGGCGCGGCCGGGCGCCGGACAGGGACGGGAGACCGGCCTCGCGGCGGATCCGGTTCCGCCGAGCCATCCGTTCGAAGGACTCCCGCAGGTCGGCACGTTCTTCTGGACGGACGGCAGCAACACCGGCCGGTTCTGCGGCGGAACGGTGGTCCGCAGCCCCCACCGGAATCTCGTGGTGACCGCCGGACACTGCCTGCGCTCGCCCGACCCCAAGCGTCATCTGTCGTTCGTGCCCCAGTACCACGACGGGCTGAAGCCGCACGGGATCTACCCCGTCGACCGCATCTACCTCGACCAGCGCTACTACGACCTCGGGACGGCGGCTGGCGCCCGCTGGGACTACGCGGTGGTACGGCTGGGGGCGCGCGCGGACGGGGCCGAGGTGGAGGAGGTGACCGGCGGCTTCGACCTGCTCCCCTACCCGGGCTACCGCCACCCGGAGGTCCGGCTGATCGGCTACCCCGGCAACAGCGACACCACCCATCCCGAACCGCTCGACTGCACCTCCTCCACCCACCGGTACACCAGCACCGACCCGGCGGCGCCCGGTGACTTCCTGGAGATCGCCTGCGCCGGCTACATCGGCGGCACCTCCGGCGGTCCGTTCCTGGTACGCGACTTCACCGGCTATGCGCTGATCGGCGTCATCGGCGGCTATCACACGGGCGGCGACTTCCCGGACGTCTCCTACAGCTCGTACTTCACGCTCGACACCCTGGCGCTCTACCTGCACGCGGTGCGCGGCGACACCCCCGCCGGCCCCCGTCAGACCGTGCCCTCCTCGGACTGACCGGCGGTGCCGGAAATCCGGGAAAGTGGGAATGCAGGGACATTTTGACGTCTCGTCACCATGCTCGCCGCGGTCGCCGATATCGCCGGGCACGGTGACGGTCCCTGTTAATGTCGGCGACGGGGGAAGGCCGGTTGTCCACCAGGTCAGCAGAGAAAGGTGACGCCCCGTTGGTGCCGTCGTTTCTCGTCTCCGTACTGAATCGCCTCTTCAGAAATGAGGCGTGGCGCCGGCTGCACGCACAGGCGGCGTTCTGGGTCTCCCTCGTCATGACCGCGATGCTGCTCGGGGGTGCCGCGCTGGTCCTGGTCGCCGAATCGGGGGCACCGCGCGCCAATATCACGTCGTACCCGAAGGCATTGTGGTGGTCGTTCGAGACTGCCACCACGGTGGGTTATGGGGATTTCTACCCGGTGACGTTGTGGGGCCGCGTCGTCGCAGCCCTTTTGATGCTCAGCGCCATCACGGCGTTCGGCGTCATCACGGCCGCGCTCGCCACCTGGTTCGTCGGCCAGGCGGAGCAGGACGTGGCCCGGCTGGGGAAAGCCGTGGGGAATCACGCACGGGAGGACGTGGCGGCGTTCCGCTCGGAGCTGCACACCCTGCACGCGCGCTTCGACCACGTGGAGACCCTGCTCAGGGACCGGGGCTCGCACCCCTCCGCCTGACGGGGAAAGCCGTGTCCGCGCGGCCGTCCGCGCCTCTAAAGTAGTGACGTGATCGATTCCGCTGATGTCCGCCGTATCGCCCTCTCGCTGCCGGAAACGGTGGAGAAGGAAGCCTGGGAGATGCCCACGTTCCGGGTCGCCGGGAAGATGTTCGTCACGGTGCCCGACGACGAGACCTCGTTCGCGGTGCGGTGCCCGATCCATGAGCGGCGGGAGTTGATCGCCGCGGAACCGGAGAAATTCTGGGTGCCGCCGCACGAGGCGAGTTCCGCCTGGGTGCGGGTCCGGCTGGCGGAACTGGACGACCTGGACGAGTTGCAGGACATCCTCGTCGACTCGTGGAAGCAGGCGGCCCCGCCACGGCTGTTGGAGAGCTTTTCCGGGTGACGGCGCGTTTCGGGCGGGAATGCCCGAACACCTGCCTTCACCGGCGGAATCGCGTCGTCGTCACCCGTGGTGGCGGCGCCGCAGATCGCTCCAGTCGAGGGCCTGGGAAGCCTTCAGCTGGGAATGCTCCGCGGCCTCGCGGGTTTCCGCGAGGACATCGCCGTGCTGCTTGACGAGCTCTTCGTAGATGGGGGTACGGCCGGATGTGTGCGTCGCAGTAGTCATGTCGCTGTTCCTGGTCCCAATCCCGTGTCTGTTATGGCTGCGGCTCAGCAGTTTCGCCGCCCCGGGAAGAAGGGAGCACCTCGGTTGTCAGCTGAACTCATGGTGCGCGAGGGAAGGTTGCCCACCTCTCGTGCGCCGCTCCCCCGCGTGGCCCGGACATCCTGTCACGGGCGTGCCGAGCACGCAAAAGATCATCCCAGCCCCTGAGACCGCTGAGCGGTATTGATGGTTATTGCAGTCCAATGAGGGCTGACGCCTCCCCTTTGGCGAGGTTCACGACCGCTTGATGCGCGTATAGGAGATTGCGACCGTCGATAAGCCTGGGCAACATTCGTACCCTGCAGGCATTTTCATGCTTTTGCTGGCCATTGCCCGGTGAATGTGCGGTTGCGTGCCGTCTCGCGCGCTTTGCCGGTGCCTGGGGTGCACCGGCCGTCGCGGGTGGCTCCCGTGGCCGAACGGGCGCGGTGTACCGCTGCGCCGGTCGGGGGACGATGCGGCTCGGCATGCCGGGGGACGGACGGCCCGCTGCCGATACTGGCGGGATGCCGGAGATCACTGGGGCAGGTGCGCTGGAGGTGGGGGCCGGATGAGTGGGCGGGAGGTGGCCGTCACGGGGCTGGGGCTGGTCACGCCCGCCGGAGTGGGGGTGCCGGCCACCTGGCACGGCCTGCTGTCCGGCGAGTCCCCGGCGGCGCGCGATCCGGCGCTCGACGGGCTGCCGGTGGACTTCTGCTGCCGGGTGCCCGGCTTCGACGCCGCGGAGCGCCTGGGGCGGCGGCTGTCGTGGCGGCTGGACCGGTGCGCGGCGATGGCACTGGTGGCCGCCCGTGAGGCGGTGGCCGATGCCGGTCTCGGTACGGACCACTGGGACCCGCTGCGGGTGGGCGTCGTCCTGGGCGTCGGCACGGCGAGCATGGAGCGGTACGAGGAGGAGTTCGCCAAGCTCACCTGCGGGCGGGCCACCGAGATCTCCCCGCTGGCCATTCCCCGCAGCGTGCCGAACATGGTCGCCGGCGAAGTGGGGATGGACCTGCGGGTCCGCGGGCCGAACCTGACGGTCAGCACGGCGTGCGCCTCGGGTGCCACGGCGCTGGGCACGGCACGGCAGTTGTTGCTGGCGGACGCCTGCGACGTGGTGGTGGCGGGCGGCAGCGAATCGCTGTGCAGCCGCATTCCCGCGGCCTGCTTCCATCAGATGGGCGCCCTCTCGCGGCGCGGCGACGACCCGGCGGGGGCCTCCCGGCCGTTCGACGCGGACCGCGACGGCTTCGTCCTGGCGGAGGGGGCCGGGATGCTGGTGCTGGAGCGGGCGGAGCACGCCCGGAACCGCGGGGCCCGGGTGCGTTCCTATCTGGCGGGGTACGGCGCCTCGTGCGACGCGTACCACTTCACCGCGCCGCACCCGGAAGGGCGCGGCGCGGCCGAGGCGCTGTCGGCGGCGCTGGGCGATGCCGGGCTGGCACCGGAGGACATCGGCCACGTCAACGCGCACGGCACCTCGACGGTGCTCAACGACCGGGCCGAGGCCCTCGCGTTGCGGCAGGTGTTCCGCCGGCCGCCGCCGGTCACCGCGGTGAAGGGCGCGCTGGGGCACGCGGCCGGCGGCGCGGGGGCGATCGAGGCGGCCTGCACGGTGCTGACGCTTCAGGAGCAGGTGGTCCCGCCGACGGCGAATCTGCGCCGCCTGGACCCGGACATCGAGCTGGACGTGGTCGGCAAGGTGCCACGGCCGGTACGGATGGCGGCGGCGGTGAGCAATGCGTTCGGCTTCGGCGGGCAGAACGCGGTCCTGGTGTTCCGCGCGGCCCCGTAGCCGCGCGGGGCGGGGCGGCCGCCGCGGAATCCGCGCCCGCGGCACGCCGCCGGCGACTTCACGCGAATGCCGGTCCGTCGCCTGTGCACCGATGAGCGCGTTCCCTGACGCTCCGACATACTGCAACGTACTGCGCATAAGTAGGACAATCATCCGTTGTGTGGGTGTTGTGGGGTGCGGCTCGGCGGCGCTGCCGCGTCCTGGCCGGCACGCCGTCGAAGGAGTGAGTCGTTGATCACGGTCACCGGTGCCACCGGCTTCCTCGGAGCCCATCTGCTCGCCGCGCTGCTGCGGAGGGACGACCGCCCCGTCTGCGCCCTCGTGCGGGGCGATCCGGAGGAGGCCCGGGACCGGCTGCTGCGGGCCGTGCGCAGTACGGGTTCCCGGTGCGAGGAAGCCGCGTTCCGCCGGCGGGTGACCCCCGTACCGGTCGAACTCACCGCGCCCCGGCTGGGTCTGTCCGCCGCGGAGCACAGCGCGCTGGCGTGGCGGACGCAGGAGGTGTGGCACTGCGCCGCGGACACCAGCCCGCTGGGCCCGGCGGCGGCACTCCACCGGACCAATGTGGAGGGCACCGGCCGCGTCCTGGAACTGCTCGCCGCGGGTGCGCGCGGGACGCGGCTGTTCCACGTCAGTACGGCGTTCGTGGCCGGGAAGCGGCGCGAGGGCCTGGTGCCCGAGGACGCTCTGGAGGAGCGGTACGGGTTCGCCACCGCGTACGAGGAGTCGAAGTACCGGGCCGAGGTGCGGGTGCGCCGCTGGGCGCGGGACACCGGCCGGGCCGCGACGGTGTTCCGGCCGGCCCTGCTGGTGACGGGCCGGCCCGCGGAGCCGGGCGAGCCGCGCCACTGGCTGGCGGTGCAGGCCGCCCGGACCCGTCTGCTCGGACGGCAGGACCGCGCGCTCGTGCTGCGGGCCGCCGGTCCGGCCGCCGAGGATCTGAGCTTTCCGTACACGGCGAGGCTGCCCGGCCGGCCCGATGCCCTGGTCAACCTGCTCCAGGTGGACTGGGCGGTGGCCGCGATGCTGCGGTGTGCGACGCGCGAGGCGGACGGGGTCGAGACGTTCCATGTGACCCACCCTCAGGACTGCTCGGTGCAGTGGCTGCTGCGTCTCGCGCTGGAGCCGTGCGACTGGCTCGACGTCGAGCTCGATCCGGAGCTCGTCCCGGAGCGGATGCGGCCGCTCGAACGGTCCCTGATGCGGCTGGCCGCCGGACTGACCCCGCACTGGTGGTCCCGGCGCCGCTACGACCGGACGCGGCTGGCAGCCGCGACGGCCGGCCTGGCGCCGCCCGGGGAACTGACCGCGGAGTACGTGCGCGCCGGCATGACCGACGCCGCGTGCGCCACCCCGTCACCGGCCGGCTCCGCCCGGGCCGATTCCGTACGGAAGGGAGCCGTGAACGCTCGTGTCTGATCCCGTGTCCGCCCCCCTGCCCGGCCCCGGGCCCACCCCTGGTTCCCCTGGTTCCCCGCCCGGATCCGCCGAGTTGTCCCCCGGCGCGTCCGAGGCGTATGCCGCGATCTGTACGGCGCTGACGGAGACGTTCGGATTCCTGGAGAGCGAGCTGCGGCCCGGCGCGACGTTCGAGCAGCTCGACATCGACTCGCTCGCGCTTTTGGAGTTCGCCCTCGTGATGGGCGCCCACCTCGGTGTGCACAGCGCGGACACCGAACTGCGCCCCGGGATGACCCTGGGCGAGGCGGCCGAGTATGTCGCGGCGCTCCGCTCGGGGGCGGAGGCGCCGGGCGCGGCCGCACGGCCGGAGCGGTCGCCCACGGGGTGAGCGGGCCCCTCAGCCGGACCGGCCGGTGGCGGGCAGCTTCACATTCCCCTCCGGCGCGGCCGGCAGCTCGTCTCCCGGGCGCACGTCCCCGGGCGCCGGCCCGGGGGCCCGTCCCGGGCGGATCCGCGCGGGCGCCCACCAGTTGGCGCGCCCGGCCAGCCGCATCACCGCCGGTACGAGCACGCCGCGTACCACCGTGGCATCGACGAGTACGGCCAGCGCCAGGCCGAACCCCAGCTCCTTGAGCAGCAGGACCCCTGAGGTGGCGAGCGCGCCGGTCGCCACCGCGACGGCGAGGGCCGCCGCGGTGAACAGCCGGCCGGTGCGGGCGACGCCGTGGACGACGGCGGCCGTGTTGTCCCCGGTGGCCCGGTAGTGCTCCTGGATTCTGGAGAGCAGGAACAGCTCGTAGTCCACGGACAGCCCGAACGCCACACTGAACAGCAGCAGCGGAATGGTCATGTCCAGGGTGCCCGTGACGGTGAAGTCCCCCAGCAGCCGGTGCAGATGGCCGTCCTGGAAGACGTGTACGAGGCCGCCCAGCGCGGCGGTGAGGCTCAGCGCCGCCACCGCGAGGACCTTCAGCGGGATCAGGACGCTGCGGGTGAACAGGAACACCACCGTGAGGGTCCCCGCGGCGATCAGCGCGAGCGCCGGCGCCAGTCTGCTCGTCAGCGCCGCGCGGGCGTCGACGACCTGTGCGGCCCAGCCGGCGAGGTGGGCGGGGCCGGGCGACGGCAGGCGGCGCACCGCGCGGACCAGGCCGGCCGCCCGCTCGGACTGCGGGTCGGGGGTCATCGTCAGCATCGCCACGGTGCCACGCGGCCGGCTGCCGGTACCGGCCGGCGCTCCCCCGGCCACCCGTCGGCCGCCCGCGTACCGCCCCGTCGCCGTGACCGCCTCGCGCACACCGGGCAGCGCGGACAGCCTGCGCCCGTATGCGTCCAGGGCGGGGCGCCCGGCCACCGGGTCGGCCCGGGGCAGGACGACGGTCAGCGCCCCGTCGGCGGAGGTGCCCCACTCGCGGCGGATGAGATCGGCCGTCGCACGGGACTCCACGTCACTCGGCAGGATCCGCTCGTCGGACAGCCCCAGGCGCCCGTGCGCGAACGGCACCACCAGCACCGCCAGCAGCAACAGGCAGCCGGTCCCCCACCGCAGCGGGCGCCGGGTGACCGCCCGCGCGACCGTGCGCCACAGGGTGCTGTCCGCGCCGATCGTCGGTGCCGGGGCCCACCGCAGACGCGCGAACGGATCCGACGACTCCACCCGTGGGCCCCAGCAGGCCAGCACGGCCGGCAGCACGATCACCGCCGTCAGCGCCGCCAGCACCACCACCGCCATCCCCGCGTACGCCATCGAGCGCAGGAAGGGGAAGGGGAACACCAGCAGGGCGGCCAGCGCGGCGGTCACCGTGCCCGCCGACACCGCGACCGTATGCCCCGCGGTGCGCGCGGCGGCCCGTGCGGCGTCCGGCGGTGTCAGCCCGCGCGCCCGTTCCTCCCGGAACCGCGCCACCATGAACAGCGCGTAGTCCACCGCGAGGCCGAAGCCCAGTGCCCCGACGAGGTTAACCGTGAAGACGGAGACGTCGGTGACGGCGGTGAGCACCCTCAGCACCGCCAGCGCACCGACCGCCGACACCCCGCCGACCAGCACCGGCAGCAGCGCGGCCAGCAGTGACCGGAACGCCACCGCGAGGATCGCGAAGGTCAGCGGTGCCGCGATCAGTTCGGCCCGCACCAGGTCCGTGTGCGCCTGCCCGGTGGACTGTGCCAGGCTCCACGCGGCCCCGGTGGCCCGCACCTCGAAGGGCCCGCCGCCAGCGGTGTAGCGCGGCACCAGTCGCTGCGCGGTGCGGGCCGTCTCGGTCTCGCTGCCCCGCAGATCGGCCCGTACGAGCGCGAACCGGCCGCCGGGCGAGCGCAGTTGACGGTCCGGGCCGGTCCAGTACGAGCGGGCCCGCAGCACACCCGGTTCGGTGGCGAGCCGCTGGGTCATCCGGCGTCCCGCCGCCCGTACCGCCGGGCCGTCCAGGGTCTCGCGGGCGTCCCGCGGGCGCAGCACCAGGAAGAGTTCCGGACGGTCGGCCCCGTACCGGGCGGCCCACGCCTCGGCCCGTGCGGAGGGCGTCCCCGAGGCGACGAACCCCCCGACGGAGAGCCGCTGGCCCAGCCCGGACGCCGTGCAGCCGAACAGCACGCACAGCATTCCGGCCACGATCAGCACCCGGCGCGGGGCCCGTACGCACCGGTCCCAGGGGCCGCGCCCGCGCCCCCGCCCGCTGTCACCCGTTCCCGTCCGCATCGCCGCCATGGGCCGATGGTCCAGCCGCCCTCCCGCCGGGCCGGGGTGCCGCGCCGTCGGCGGGGGCGGGCGTGGAGCGGATGGCGGACGGCACGGCGCGGGACGGGCGTTTTCGGTCCGCCGGCCAGGCCCGGCGGTGGCGTGCCCTGGCAGACTCCCCACCGGAAGACGGCCGGGCGAGGCGGAGGCAGACGCGTGGGTGAGACGGTGTACGTGCGGTTCCAGGGGACCACGCGCAGCCCTCGGGGGCACTTCCCCGGGATCTTCGGGCTGGCCAACGGCCTGGCGCGGGACGGCAGGCTGAGCGAGGAGCAGTACCGGTTCTGGCGGGCCGGCAACGACTGGTACGACACCCACTACACCAACCCGTCGGAGGTCGATCCCTCGGTCTACGACCACGCGGTGAACCCCGGCGCGGTGGCGTGGTTCAAGTCCACCGCGGTGCATCTCATCGCGCGCGTGGACGGCTATCTGGACCTGCTGGCCACGCACGCGGTGGACTGCGAACGCATCGAGTCGACCGACCCCGGACGGATCGTCTACGAGGACGAGGACCAAGTCGTCGTGGTGCCCTGGCAGCGCGACCACCCGGGCTCGTGATCCCACCCGTCACCCCGTAACAGCGCCTCGCCCAGCGCGCTGAGGGTGTGGTGCACGCTGCCGCCCGTGCGGCACGAGGCGATCAGCCCGGCCTCGCGGAGTATGGCGGTGTGGTGGGTGGCGGTGGCCGGTGAGACGTTGAGCCGGCGGGCGAGTTCCGACGTGGTGCAGCCGACGGCCACCAGCTCCAGGGCCGCCGCCCGGGTGGGACCCAGCAGGGCCGCACAGGGACTCTTCGGTTCGCTCCGCCAGCGGTGGCCGTCGCCGGCGCCCTCCGCCCAGCCCGCGCTGCGCTCGACGGGGTAGACCAGGACCGGTGTCAGGTCCGGGTCCCTGAGCATGATGGGACTGCGCCAGCAGAAGAAGGACGGAATCAGGCGCAGCCCGCGCCCGTCGAGGTGGACGTCGCGGTCCACGCTCAGCGTGCGGAACTCCAGCACCGGCGACTGCCAGTGCAGCTTGGGATGAAGCGTGTTGAGGAGCCGCTGCACACCGCCGCTCTGCAGGGCGCGGCTGCGCCGGGACCGGTCGGCCTCCAGATCGCCGCGCAGCCGGTGCTCGTACGGCTGGATGGCGAGGGAGTAGTAGGAGCGCACGGCGTCGGCGAGGTGCGGCAGGTTGCGCTGGCCGAACTGCCGCACCCACAGCGGAACGTGGTGGGCGTGCGCGAACCGCGTGAGGTCGGTGCGGAGCCGGGTGCGTGAGGTCGACGCCAGGCTGTCGAGGCCCTCCTCCAGGCCGTGGGCGGACGCCTCGGGCGTGAGGAAGTCCGGGCTGTAGCCGCGCGGCGGTGCGAGGGCGAGCAGTGCGCGTGCCGTTGGGTCGAGCCGGGGCAGCGTGTGCCGGCGCCAGTGGGCGAAGGTCGCGGCCCCGTCCCGGTTCTGGAGCAGGTGCAGGCTGAGCAGGACCTCCCACAGCGGATCGAGCCGTTCGGCGATATGCGTCCTGGCGAGATCTTCCAGACTGAAGTGAATGCGCACGGCCATCCGTGCCCCCCCGATTTCCCGGTCACAGAGCGCCGCCGAGCGGCGATGACGTACCCCCGGATGCAGCGTACGACGTGACTCTCCGCGGACAAGGAACGCTGTGGGCGCGTCGGCGGGTCGGGGCGTTCGCGGCCGATGCACGGATGGCTGATTTCCGCCGGTGCTACGGAAGTTGGGCACGACGGCCGGTGCGTCGCGGCCCCGGTCCGGGGTGCTGGTGCGGCTGCCTGGTGTTGGGCAGGATGCCGGTGTGGCGGAGGTGCGGGGATGTGAGGTGTGCGGGGCGCGGCTGGCGGAGCGTGCGCGGGGCGGCGGGGGCCGGCCCGCGCGCTACTGCTCCCGGGCCTGCCGGCAGGCGGCGTACCGGCGGCGTGCGGCGCGGCAGGTTCCGGTTGGCGCGAAACCGCCGGACGCGGAGGACGTGGAGGTGGAGCCGGTGGACGTGGAACGGGCGGGCCGCGGGCTGCCCGTCCCGCTCGACGCGTTCGTCGGGCGCGAGCGGGAACTGACCCGCTTGCGCTCGCTGCTGCGGTCGGCGCGGCTGCTGACCCTGACCGGCCCGGGCGGAACGGGCAAGACCCGGCTGGCGGTGGAGCTCGCGGGCGGTGTGCGCGGCGGACGGACCGGCCGTGCGCAGCTGGTGGAGCTGGACGGGCTGGCGGACGGGGCGCAGCTGCCGCAGGGGGTGGCCGCGGCGCTGGGCGTGCGGGAGCGTGGCGGCCGGGTGGGAGTGGAGGCGCTGGTACACGCGCTGACCGCGCGGAGCACGCTGCTGGTCCTGGACAGCTGTGAGCATCTGGCCACGTCCTGCGCCCGGCTCGCCGCGGTCCTGCTCAGCCGCTGCCCCCGGCTGCGGATCCTCGCCACCAGCCGTGAGCCGTTACGGGTTCCCGGCGAGGTCGTGTTCCGCGTCGGTGAGCTGTCGCTGCCGCCCGTCACCGACGACAGCGACCCGGCCGCGCTGCTGCGCTCGGAGGCGGTCCGGTTGTTCCTGGCGCGCGCCGGGACGTGCGACGCGGGGTTCGATCCGGCGCCCGGTGACCTGCGTACGGTGGCCGAGATCTGCCGTCGGCTCGACGGCCTGCCGCTGGCCGTCGAGCTCGCGGCGGGCCGGGCGGGGTCGCTCCCGCCGGCCGGCATCCTGCGCGGGCTGGACGACCAGCTGTCGCTGCTGACCGGCGGCAGCAGGACGGGTCCGGGCCGCCATCGTGAACTGGCGGCCACCATCGACTGGAGCCACCGGCTGCTGGATCCGTCGGAGCGGGCGGTGTTCCGGCGCCTTGCGGTGTTCGGTGGCGGCTTCGACGCGTCGGGGGCCGCCGCGGTCTGCGTCGACGGGGCCGGGGAGCAGGAGGGCAGTGGCCCGGCGGGCGTACGGCGGGAGCAGGTGCTGCCCGTGGTCTGTGCCCTGGAGTCCAAGTCCCTGGTGGTGCGGGTACGCGGGGGCGCGCCGGGCGCGGCGCGGTTCCGGCAGCTCGGTGCCGTCCGGTCCTACGGGTTGGACCGGCTCGACGAGGCCGGCGAGCTGGCGGCCACCTGGGACCGGGCACTGGACTGGCTGACCCGGCAGGCGGCGGGCGGGCTCGCCGGGCCGGTGTTCCCGGACACCGCGGAGCTGCCGCTCGGCGACGAGCGGGAAAACCTGGCCGCGGCGGTTTCCCGTGCCGCGGCGCTGCGCGGTGACGCACGCCGGTTGCCGCTTTCGGTGGCACTGGCCCGGTTGCATTACCAACAGGAGCAGTTGACGGTCGCGCGCGGCCTCCTGGCGGGCGCCCTGCGGGGCGCACCGGCCGGCTCCCCGGAGCGTGGGGCGGCGCTGGCGCTGGCCGCGCGGTCGGCGTGCCAGCAGGCGGACCCGGCGGCGGCCCTCGCCCTCGCCGAGGACGCGGTCGCCGTCGAACGCGCCCGGCGGCACCCCGCCGGGCTGGCCAACGCGCTGGACGCGCTGGCGGCCGCCCGCCTGTGCCGTGGCGAATTCCCCGCCGCGGTGGCCGTGTTCACCGAGTGCCTGGACGTGGTCCGTGGGCTCGGCCGGCCCCTGGATCTCGCGCTGTGCCGCCACCATCTCGCCTGGGCGCTGCTCCAGTTGGGGCGTACCGCCCGGGCGGCCCGGCTGATGGCGGAGTGTCTGCCCGTACTGTCGGCGGGCGCCCCGCCCGGCCAACTGGCGGCCGCCCTGCACACCGCGGGCGCGGTCGAGCTGGCGCGGGGCGACGCGGACGCCGCCGGACGCAGGTTCGCCGAGGTGCTGCGCAGCGCGCCGGACGGGGAGAGCCTGCATGCGCTCTACCCGGTGGAGGGCCTCGCCGTGGTGGCCGCCGAGCGCGGCGATCCGGAGCGGGCGCTGCGGCTGTACGCGGCGGCTGTCGCGGCCCGCCACCGCATCGACACCGAGCCGGAGGCGCACTGGCGGGCGCACGTGGAGGCGGCCGTGGCACGGGCCGGGGAGCGGTTGCGCCCTTCGGTGGCGGACGCGGCGCTGGCGGCCGGCCGCCGGCTGCGCGGGACGGGCCTGGTCGCCCATGCCCTGGGCGGTCCCCCGGATGTCCGGGAAGGGGCGGGCCGTGCCGGTGCGGCGGCGCACCGTCCGCTGACCGGGCGGGAGTCGGCGGTCGCGCGACTGGTCGCCGAGGGCATGACCAACCAGCAGATAGCCGCTCATCTGGGTCTCGCCAGGAGCACCGTGGCCAGTCATCTCGACCGGATCAGGGACAAGCTCGGGGTGCGGTCGCGTACGCAGATCGCCGTCCGGATCGCGGGCGGGCCGGAGCGGGACCGACGCTGACCGTGCCACGGCCTCGCGCGGGAGGTTTCGTCACACCGCAACGCGTCCGTCGTACGACCCATGTGCGCTCCCACGGGGGCATCGGAGGCTGTGCGCGGAGCACCGACCGACGACGCCATCCATGCGAGGAGATGCCATGCGGTACGCCGACGACACCAGCCCGGGGGCGGCACCGGGCCCGCGGCCCCCGGAGGTCCCGGGCGAGGAACGCGGGAGGTCGCGGAGGTCCTTCCTCAGGTCCACGTCCGTGGGCGCGGCGTCGGTGGCGCTGGGGGCGGGCGTGGCCACCGCGGCCGGTCCGGTGGCCGAGGCCGCGACGACCGGCCGGTCCTCGGCGGGGACGCGTGCCACGGCCGGGCGTCCGCTCGCCGTCACCCCCGCCTGCTCGGGGCAGGAGACCCCGGCGTCCATCGAGGGCCCGTTGTTCAAGCCCCATTCGCCCGAGCGCGGCGATCTGGTCACCGCGGGCACCCGGGGGGTCCGGCTCGACCTGAGCGGCGTGGTGCACGACACCTCGTGCACGCCACTGCCCGGAACGCTCATCGAGTTCTGGCAGTGCGACGAGAACGGCGACTACGACACCTCGGGGTTCTCCCTCCGGGGCCACCAGTACACCGACAGCCGGGGCGGCTACCGGCTCCGAACCATCATCCCCCGTGACTACTGGGGCCGTTGGGGCCAGCGTGCACCGCATATCCACACCCGGGTCCAGGTGTCCGGCGGGCCACTGCTCGTCACCCAGCTGTACTTCCCCGACGACACCCGGGCGTACGGCCGGGACTTCGCCGCCCTCAACGCCGCCGACCGGCTGCTCAACCGCGCCTGCACCCTCGCCCTCACCGGCCCGGAGGGCGCGGACGGCCACTACACCGGCACCTTCGACTTCGTCCTCAGCACCACGGTCTAGGACGCGGACGGTCAGGCGCGCAGCCGCACCCCCTCGAAGAGAAGGAACTCGTCATGCCTTCGCACCACCCCGTCTCCAGCCCCGGCCGGGTGTCCCGCCGGGCGCCCCTGTTGGCGGTGCTCGCCGCCACCGCGGTCACCGGGGCACTGGTCCTGGCCGGCCCGCCCGGCGGACCGATGGCCTCGGCGGCCTCCGCCTCCGCACCGAAGGCCGTCGGCGCCCCCGGCGCGGCCGCCTCCCGCGCCGGACAGTGGCAGCCGCTGCCGGTGCCGGTGGCCAAGGGCGATCTGACCGCCGTGGCGGCACTGAGCGACACCCGGGCCTGGGCCGTGGGCTACCGGCTGAAGAGCGCCACCCAGCTCGAAGCGGTCGCGCTGCGCTGGGACGGCACGTCCTGGAGCCAGGAGTCCACCCTGCCCGCCAACAGCTTCCCGCAGGCGCTCGCGGTCCGCTCGGCCACCGACATCTGGACGGTGGGCAGCGCCTCCGCCCACTGGAACGGCTCCGCATGGACCCCGTACAAACTGGACCGCGACCCGGCCGGGAACGTCGTCCCCGATGCCGTGGCGACGGCCTCGGACGGGACGGCGTGGACGGTGGGCCGTGCCATGGCCCGGTCGGTCAAGGACGGCGTCCCGGCCGTCCAGAAGTGGGACGGCAAGAGCTGGCACCGGCAGTCCCTCCCGGACGTCGGCAAGGGCGAGCTGAGCGCCGTCACGGTCGTCGCGCCGGACGACGTCTGGGCCGCCGGCGCCGCCTACGCGGCCGATGACAAGTCGCCGCAGACGACGCTGCTGCTGCACTGGGACGGCAGTAGCTGGAAGCGCGTCACCGCGCCCGGTCCCCAGGGGGCGGACGCCTGGCTGGGCGGGATCACCGCCCTCGCCCCGGACGACATCTGGGCGGTCGGCGGCAGCACCGCCGCCGGCGCGGAGCGGCCGCTCGCCCTGCACTGGAACGGCACCTCGTGGACGGAGGCGGAGACACCGAACGTGCCGGACGGCCGGCTGCGCGCCGTCGGCAAGGCCGGTGACGGCACGCTGTGGGCGGTGGGCGGCAAGGGGGCGGCGCCGGTCGCCCTGCGCCGGGACGCCCGGACGGGGCGGTGGGAGCGGGCGGCGTCCCCGGGGCTCGTCGTCCGGGGGTTCTCGACGGTGCCCGGGAGCGCCGGCCTGTGGGTCGCCGGCATCGCCGAGCAAGGAGATCTGGTCCCGGCGGTCACCCGCTGGAAGGGCTGAACCGGCCGGCGGTGTGCCCGCCGTGGGGGCGACGGCCCGTCCCCCGGCGGGCCGCCGCGCCTCAGTGCGCGATGCCGTCGATCAGTTCCCGCGCGCCCTGCCGCAGCAGCGCGACGGCGACGGAGGTGCCGAGCGTCTCCGGGGTGAGCGGCCCGGCCCATTCGTGGGCGTTGAGGACCGTCTTGCCGTCCGGGGTGAAGACGCAGGCCCGCAGGGAGAGTTCGCCGCGCCGGTCGGTCGTGGCGTAGCCGGCGATCGGGCTGTTGCAGTGGCCCTGCAGGACGTGCAGCAGCATCCGCTCGGCGGTCGTCTCGCGGCAGGTCTGCGGGTGCCCGAGACCGCTGACCGCGTCGATGGTGGCGGTGTCGTCCTCGCGGCACTGCAGGGCCAGCACGCCCGCGCCGACCGGCGGGCACATCTCGTCGACGGACAGGATCTGGGTGATCACATCCGGCCGGCCGATGCGCTCCAGCCCCGAGACGGCCAGCAGCAGCGCGTCCGCCTCGCCGGCCGCGAGCTTCTCCATGCGGCGGTTGGCGTTGCCGCGCATCGGCACGCACTCCAGATGCGGGTGGGAGCCGGCGAGCTGGGCGATCCGGCGGACCGACGAGGTCCCGATGCGGGTTCCCGCGGGGAGTTCGTCGAGGGTGAGCCCGCCCGGGTGGATCAGCGCGTCGCGGACGTCGTCGCGCTCCAGGAAGGCGGCGAAGGTCGTGCCGGCCGGCAGCGGGCGGTCACCGGGGATGTCCTTGACGCAGTGCACCGCGAGGTCCGCCGCACCGGCGAGCAGCGCGGCGTCGACCTCCTTGGTGAACGCACCCTTCCCCTCGACCTGGGAGAGCGCGCCCATCCAGCGGTCGCCGGTCGTCTTGACCGGGACGACCTCCGTGGCGATACCGGGGTGCAGCGCACCGAGTTCGGCGCGGACGCGCTCCACCTGGGCCAGGGCCATCGGAGAGTCGCGGGAGACGATGCGGATCAGTTCAGGGGCGGCCATGCGCCCACGATAGACCGTCAGATCCCTGCGGCGGCCACCGGCAGGTTGCCCGGCCCCCGGCGCGCCTCGCCTGCCGTGCCGCGTCCCACGGCTCCCGCGGGCCCGGCCGTCCCGCTCGCCCGCGTCGACGACACCGTCCCGGCATGCCCCGACCACGGGCTGCCGGCGCTTCCGTGCTCGCCCGTCACCGCGGACGGTCTCGACCCTGTCGTCCAGCTCTCCGGGTGACGAACCGTTCCCGCCTCCCGGCCCAACTGGGTCCGCACTAAGCGTCGTTGAGCGGTCTCGTGCCGTCCGGTTGGGAGAGCGGGTGACCGGACGGGCCGCGGACGCGGTGCATGCCGACCGTGCCGCGGGGCACGCCGGGCCGCTCAAGGCGCCGGGGGCGAGGTGCGCCGCCGGTCGCCGGGGGCGTACCGGGGCTTGCGCCGACCGGGTGAGGGGGCCGGGTTCCGTCGGTGTGGCAGCTTCGCCCGTTCAGTGGTGCGACCAGGGGTGACGCAGCCGCACCCAGAGGTCCCTGGCCCGCCGCCCGGCCTCGGTGCGGCTCCGGGCGACCAGTTCCTGTGCCTGCTCCTCGGTCTCCACCATCGGGCCGGAGCCCCGCAGCGGCTTGCCCGCCGTCTCGTGGAGGAAGAACGTGGAGACCAGCCCGATGACGCCGGCGACCATCAGGTAGTAGGCGGGCACCATGGTGTTGCCGGTCGCCGCGACGAGCCCGGAGGCGATCAGGGGTGTCGTGCCGCCGAACAGCGACACCGAGATGTTGAAGGAGATCGACAGGGCGCCGTAGCGCAGCCGGGTCGGGAAGAGCGCGGGCAGGGTGGCGGCTGAGGTGCCCGCGAAACACACCAGCAGCAGCCCCAGGATCAGGCATCCGAAGGCCGGCAGCAGGATGCCGCCGGTGCGGATGAGGAGCACCGCGGGTGCGGCCAGGACGATCAGGGCGGCGCTGCCCGCCATGAAGAGCGGCCGGCGTCCCCAGCGGTCGGAGCTGCGGCCCACGGTGGTGATGGTGAGCGCCACGACGATCATGGTGCCGAGGACGAGCAACTGGGCGGTGAGCGAGTCCTGGCCGAGGGTCTCGGTCATGTAGGTCGGCAGGTACGAGGTCACCATGTAGTTGGTGACGTTGTAGAGCAGGACCAGGCCCATGCAGATCAGGACCGCCTGCCAGTGCCGGGTGAAGATCTCCTTGAGCCGGCCGTGGCCGGACTGCCGGGCCTCCTCGACCGGGTCCTCGCCGCCCGCCGCGCGGGCCTCCTCCGCGTCCTGGTGGGCCGCTTCGGCCTCGCGCTGGAAGGCGGGGGTCTCCTCCAGCCGGAGGCGCATGTACAGGCCGATCAGGCCCAGGGGCCCGGCGAGGAGGAACGGCAGCCGCCAGCCCCAGGCCACCAGGCCGTCGTCGCCGAGCACGGCCGTGAGCAGGGTGACCAGTCCGGAGCCGAGCGAGTAGCCGACGAAGGTGCCGAAATCGAGCCAGCTGCCGAGGAATCCCCGCCGGGTGTCCGGGGCGTATTCGGCGATGTAGGTGGTGGCTCCGGCGTACTCACCACCGGTGGAGAATCCCTGCACGAGGCGGCAGATCAGCAGCAGAATGGGTGCGGCGAAGCCGATCGTGTTGTAAGAGGGCAGAAATCCGACGGCGAAGGTACTGATCGCCATCATGATCATGGTGGCGGCGAGAACCCGTTTACGGCCGATTCGGTCGCCGAGCGGGCCGAATACGAGGCCACCGAGCGGCCGGACGAGAAATGCCGCGGCGAATGTGGCGAAGGCCGACACCACCTGGGCCCCGGGCGAACTCGACGGGAAGAAGACCTTTCCCAGCGTGCCCGCGAGGTAGGCGTAGACGCCGAAGTCGAACCACTCCATGGTGTTGCCCAGCGCGGCCGCGGAGACCGCCCTGCGGACCGCCGGGCGGTCGGTGACGGTGACGTCCTCGGCGCTCAGCGGCTGTTTGCGGCGGCGCAGCAGAATGCGGAGCATGCGGTCGGTGGCGGCGGTGCCCCCACGGGCCGGCTTCCGGCCCTTTCGCGGATTCGAGGGTTTCTGGCGTCCGGCGCTCATTTCATCCCGTCCACGGGGCGGATGCGATGCCTGGGGAAGTGGGCTTCACCGAGGGCCTTTGGCAATCGGCCGATGACTGACCGGCCGCTGATCGCGGGCTCATTATTCCCGGCAGTTCCGTGACGGAGACAGAACCGGTGAGCCGCGTGTCGTGGGGCCGGACGGCATGACGAATGCCCGGGCCGGCGAGGTCCGGCCCGGGCATTGCCCGGTTGCGTCCGTCAGGATTGGCGTCCGTAGGGGTTGCGGGACACGCCCCCGCACCGCGGGGGCGGTCCGCTCAGGCGCGTCGGAAGGAGTCGAGGTGGGCGAATACCACGACGTTGTCGACGTAGTCCCTGACCTTTCTGTCGTAGGCGCCACCGCAGGTGATGATGCGGAGTTGTGCGGTCGGTACGTCGGCGTAGACCCGGTCGTTCGGGAACTTCGACTTGCTGAAGGTCTCGACGGTGTCGACCTTGAAGGTCGCGACCATGCCGTCCTCGCGGGTGATGTTGACGAGGCCGCCGGGCTTGAGGGATTCGAGTTGCATGAACACCGCGGGTCCGGTCTTGGTGTCGACGTGTCCCGCGATGATCGAGGAGCCGCGCTCGCCGGGCGTGGCACCTTCCTTGAACCATCCGACGAGGTTGTTGTCGCCGGCGGGCGGTGCTTCGAGCTGTCCGGTCGGGGTGATGCCGAGCTGGGTGAAGGGCGCGTCGACGGCGATGGTGGGGATCCGGATCCGCTTCGGCAGGGAGCGCGGCAGCGCCAGGCCCGCGGAGCCCTGGGAAGGAGTCGTGGCGGAGGCGTTCGCCCTGGGGGTGGCGGACGCGGCGGTGTGCTGGGCTTGCGGCTTGGGGTCTGCCGAGGTGTCCACGGAGTTGTAGACGAGCAGGGAACCCAGCAGAAAAGCTGCCGCGGACCACAACAGGCCACGCCCGACGGGACGGGTCGCGGGGGCGGTTCGGGAGGAGTGCTGTTTCGGCTGGGGCGGCGACTGCTGGGCGGTCATGTGCGGGTGCCTTTCATGAGCGGTACGGCGGCGGGGCGTGGGAGGTGCGATACGCAGTCGCCGCGGCCACCGTCCGCGAGGAACGGTGGCCGCGACGGCACTGCGGCCTCCGTACGGTCAGCCGGATCAGGCCGCCGCAGAGCCCGCGGCGTTGCGACGGCGCAGCATGTAGGCACCGGCGCCGAGGCCACCGAGCATCAGGACGGAACCGGCGGCCATGCCGCTGCCGGTGGCCATGCCGCCGCCACCGGTGTGGATGCCACCGTGCGGCTTGCGGTGGTCGCCGTAGCCGCCGTACCCGCCGTCACGCCCGTAGCCACCGTCACGCCCGTAGCCGCCGTAGCCACCGTCACGGCCGCCGCCGTCACGCCCGCCACCGTCACGTCCGTGGTCCCGGCCGCCGTCACGGCCGCCACCGTCACGTCCGTGGTCCCGGCCGCCGTCACGGCCGCCGCCGTCACGCCCGTGGTCGCGGCCGCCGTCACGGCCGCCACCGTCACGCCCGTGGCCGTCGCCGTAGCCGCCGCCCTGGTCCCAGTCACCGACGACGGTCCTGGCCATGAAGCCGCCACCGGTGTGCACGCCGCCGCTCGGCTTCCGCCTGTTGTCGCGGCAGTCCCGGTCGCGGCCGTAGTCACCGCGGTCACGGCCGTAGTCACCGCGGTCACGGCCGTGGTCACGGTCCCGACCGAAGTCACGTCCGTTGTCCCGGCCGTCGCGACCGTGGTCCCGACCGTTGTCGCGACCGTCCCGGCCGTTGTCGCGCCCGTCGCGACCGTTGTCCCGGCCGTCACGACCGTTGTCCCGGCCGTTGTCGCGACCGTTGCCGCGGCCGTCACGGCCGCCACCGTCACGCCCGCCGTCGCGGCCGTCGCGGCCGTGGTCCCGGCCGTAGTCGCAGTTCCTGTCGTGGTCGGAGGACGTGCCACTCGGAGTGGCGAGTTCCTCCATGATCATGGCATTTGCAGCGGGTGCGGAGATTGCCAGGGCTGCCGTGATGGCAGCCGAGGCAAACAGGGTGCGAGCAGTGCGCATGGGGAGAGGTTCCTTTCGGCGCGACTGCGAAGGCTGACTCTTTGTCGGCACATCGGATCGCAGTAGCGACGTGATCACCGTCAGCCGAATCGCGGCCTCGCACCACCGGAGAACGTCGCATTCGAGGGACCCCATGGGCTCTTCGGGTGGCGGAAGACGACGGATTCACCCGTTGGACGGCGCGCGTCGTCGGCGTGTCGCGCAACGAGTGGGCTAGGGGTCTCCGCGACGGGTGCGTACGCCGGATACTTCATCACTCAACAAGGGCGCGGCCCACGCCCGCCGACTGCCCGAACGGGCGCCTCTCCGCGACACGCCGACGGTCCGCAGTCGCCGCCCGGGGCCGGCAGCAGCCCCCACCGAACCGCTCGACTCACCGTGCGGTGACGGCCGATGAACGGCCCGTCGCAACCAACTCGCCTGAAGTGAAAGGGACTTCATCGATCGGGTCACGGTCGAGGGCGCACGGCGCTTCCCAACGAGCCGCCCGTACCGCCGTGTTCGCCACCGGGACACCTGGAGGCCGCTCACCTGAGGCCCGTGCCCGGCCCGAGGCCGCGCACCGGGGGGCGCTCACCGCTGGACCGGCGGACCCGCCCGGCGGTACGCCGTCGGTGGCGTGGACGGGGCCCGTCTCACCCGGGCGGCGGAACGCGTACGGACGTCCGGGTCACCGGGGTGGCGATACCGGGGCGCGCCGGTATTCTCCCGCCGCCCGCCCGTTCCCGTGCGCCACCGGGCGCCCGGCTGCGCCCTCCGTCGCGCGTCTCAGGTGGTGCTGTCCCGGAGCGCCTCGTCGACGATCGCCTCCAGACGGGCGTGGTGTGCGCCGCGCCAGTAGACCCGGCCGCAGGCGGTGCACTGGGCGAAGACGTCGTAGGTGCGCTGCGTGCCGTGTTCGAGGTGCTCGCGGACGGAGTCCTTGTCGGCGTCCGCCAGCTGGCCGTTGCACGCGGTGCAGCGCGTCCACGGGGCGAGTGCGGGCGCGAAGCGCTCCAGTACGTCCCGGAGTTGGTCCGCGGGCCGGTCGCTGTAGACGAACGCGCCGGCCCAGATCTCCCTTCGGCGCAGAAGCCCGCGGTCCCGTGAGAGCAGCACCCGCCGCTCGTCCGCCGACAGCGCGGCCAGGGCGGCGTCGCCGGGGTCCTCGTTGGTGTACGCCGCGTCGACGCCGAGCAGCCGCAGCCGGCGCGCGAGCGTGCCGAGGTGGACGTCGAGCAGGAACCGCAGCGGTGCGCCGGGGACGCGCTGGGGGCGCTCGACGGCCTGCACCTCGATGCCCTCGCCCGCGCTCGGGACGTGGGCGGCGGAGACCTCGACGCCGTCCACGACGAGCCGGCCGACCTCGGTGAGCGGGACGCCGAGCGACTCGACGACATGGCCGAGCGTCGACGACCCGTCGGTCACCACCGGCGTACCGGGGGTGCGGTGCTCCGCCGCGACGAAGACGTGCAGCTCAGGGGCGAAGCTGAAGGGAATTTCGGGACCGTTCACGCCGGCCAGCATGTCACCGTGCGGGCCGCGCCAGCCAGTGGATTCCCGCCGGTCACAGGCGTGCGGCACCGGGCGCGGAACGGCGGTCTGCCGGTGCGCGGCCGGAGCGGGCCGCGTACGGATCTGGCTACGTACGGACCGTAGCGGAGCGGACGCCGGATTGTGCGCCGTGGAGCAGGACCCGCTCCCCCGCCGCACCTAGCCTCACTGCCACCACATCACCAACATCACCAATGAGGGGCGGTACCGGTGAACTGGCTCATCCACGATTACCGCGAGAAGGATCTCGCCGAGGTGGTCCACCTGATCGACTCCACGGCCGAGCTCGGGCAGGAGTCCGTGTTCTCGCTCGCCGAGTGCATCAGCGCGCTGACCTCCCGGCAGCCCGCCGTGGTGGCCGTCCACCAGGGGGCGCCCATCGGTGCGGCGCTCGCGTGTGTCGCAGGTGAGCGGGGCTGGGTGATGCGGATCGCGATCTCCTCCGCCTGGCGCGGCCGCGGGCTGGCGAGCGCCCTGCTGGTGGAGCTGGAGCGGCGGCTGATGGCCGCCCGGGTGAGCCGGATCGCCTACGTACTGCCCGAGGAGGAGCTGCTCGGGGAGGGCCTGCTCAACGCGGGCTACACCCGTCAGCCCGCAGTGGCCTACTTCGAGAAGGTCGAGCCGCACCACGGGCCCGCGGCCGGCCTCCTGGAGGACCTCGGCGGCCGGTTCCTGCCGGCCGACCTCTGGTCGAAGGTGGCCGGCATGGAGGCGGAGAAGGACCTCATCGAGCGGCGGGTGGTGCTGCCGCTGGCGGAGCCGGAGCGGGCGGCCCGGCACGGGGTCCGACCGCCGCGGGCGGTCGCCCTGTTCGGCCCGCCGGGGACCGGGAAGACCACCTTCGCGCGGGGCATCGCCGCCCGGCTGGGCTGGCCGTTCGTCGAGCTGCTGCCGTCCCGACTGGCCGACGAGGGCAATCTCGCGAACGCGCTGCGCAGCGCGTTCGCCCGGATCGCGGAGCTGGAGCGGGTGCTGGTCTTCATCGACGAGGTCGAGGAGATCGCACCGGTCCGCAACGAGCCGGCGCAGCCCGGCGGACTGCACGGGGTGACCAACGAGCTGCTGAAGCTGATACCGGGCTTCCGGGAGCGCGACGAGCGGCTGCTGGTGTGCGCCACCAACTCCATCCGCTCGCTGGACCCGGCGTTCCTGCGGCCCGGCCGCTTCGACTATGTGATTCCGATCGGAACGCCGGACCCGGCGGCCCGCTCGGCGATCTGGTCGCGGTACACGGACGGGCGGGCCGAGGTGGATGTCGCGGCCCTGGTGGCGGCCAGCGAGCTGTTCACCCCGGCCGACATCGAGCACGCCGCGCGGATGGCGGCGCAGGCGTCGTTCGAGCGGGATCTGGAGGCGGTCGGGGTCGGCGCGGGTGCCCACGGGCGGCTCGGTGCGGGCACCCAGGACTATCTCGCCGCCCTCGACCGGTGCCGGCCGACGGTCACCCCGGCGATGATCGACGAGTTCACCGCGGACATCACGGCGCACGCCCGCTGCTGACACCGGTGCACTGCGAGAGGAGGACACCGCCGCCCGCGGCTCCTCCGCTGGGTCGATGCCGAGGACCGGGCTGGTACGTACGGTGCTGGTGAGGGCCGGGGGACGAACTTCCCGGGAATCATCGAGAGGGACGGGACCATACATGCCGGAGATTGTGGATCTGGGCGCTTACGGTGCGGACTTCACCGCGAACCCGTACAAGTACTACGCCAAGCTGCGGGCCCAGGGGCCGGTGCACCGGGTGCGCCTCCCCAACGGCCCGGACGTGTGGCTGGTCGTCGGGCACGAGGCGGTCCGCGGCGCCCTCACCGATCCCCGCCTGAGCAAGAACTGGCGGGCGTCCGGCCAGCTCGGCGACGGCGAGGAATCCGCGTTGTTCACCAACATGCTGGACGCGGACCCGCCGCACCACACCCGGCTGCGGAAGCTGGTGGCGAAGGAGTTCACCACGCGCCGGGTGGAGGCGCTCCGGCCGCGGGTGCAGCAGATCACCGACGAGCTGCTCGACGCGATGCTCGCCGCGCCGGACGGCCGGGCCGATCTCGTCGAGGCCCTCGCCTTCCCGTTGCCGATGACGGTGATCTGCGAGCTCATCGGCGTCCCCGCCATGGACCGGGAGGCGTTCCGCGGCTGGTCGAACGAGCTCGTCGCGCCGACCGGCGAGGAGGCGGCGTACGCGGCGAGCGTCGCGATGTCGGACTACCTCGTCGGGCTCATCGAGGCGCGCCGCAAGGACCCCGGTGAGGGCCTGCTCAGCGACCTGATCCGCACCAGCGACGAGGACGGTGACCAGCTCTCGCGGGAGGAGCTGGTCGGCACGGCCTTCCTGCTGCTGGTCGCCGGGCACGAGACGACGGTCAGTCTGCTGTCCAACGGCGTACGGGCGCTGCTCCAGCACCCGGCCCAACTGGCGGCGCTGCGCGCCGACTTCTCCCTCCTCGACAACGCCGTCGAGGAGATGCTGCGCTACGACGGGCCGGTGGAGACGGCGACCTGGCGGTTCAACGCCGAGCCGATCGAGATCGGCGGCACGTCGATCCCCGCCGGGGAGACGATCCTGGTCGCCCTGGCCTCCGCCTCCCGGGACCCGGACCGCTACAGCGCGGCCGACGACTTCGACATCACCCGTGACGCCCGCGGCCACGCCGCCTTCGGTCACGGCATCCACTTCTGCCTCGGCGCGCCACTGGCCCGGTTGGAGGCCCGGGTCGCCCTCCGGTCCCTGCTGGAGCGCTGCCCCGACCTCGCCCTGGACGTCGATCCGGAGGCCCTGACGTGGCGCACCGGGATGCTCATCCGGGGGACGGAGCAGCTGCCGGTCCGCTGGTAGAGCCGGGCCGGGGCACCACGACGGGCACCGGCCGGGCCCGCCACCACAGGGCCCGGCCGGTACCGCCGTCAGCAGCTCAGGTTGTCGCCGGGGGTGGTCCCGAGGATCTGGACGAAGTTCGTGTAGTTGTCGATCCGGCTCTGCACCTGGCCCGGGTTGCCGCCGTTGCACTCCAGGGAGCCGTTGATGCTGCGGATCGTCTCGCCGAAGCCCGCGCCGGTGACCATCGCGGTGTGCGGAGTCATCCGGCCCGGGCCGGTCTGGGTGTTCCAGTACCAGAGCGCGGTCTTCCAGGCGACGGCGGCGTCCTGCTCGACGAGGTACGGGTTGTGCAGCAGATCGATGCCCAACGCGTCGCCCGCCGCCTTGTAGTTGAAGTTCCAGCTGAGCTGGATCGGCCCACGCCCGTAATAGGCGGCCTGACCCGCCGGGCATCCGTAGGGCTGGGTGGCGTCGCAGTAGTGCGGGTAGTTGCCGGTGTTCTGCTCCACCACGTGGACCAGGCCACCGGTCTCGTGGCCGACGTTGGCGAGGAAGGCCGCGGCCTCCTGCCGCTTGACGGTGTCGCTCCCGGTGTTGGCGAACTCCGGGTAGGCGCTGAGCGCCGCGGTCAGCCCGCCGTACGTGTAGAACGGGTTCCGGTTCGGGAACATCTGGTTGAACTGCGCCTCGCTGACGACGAATCCCTCGGCGCGGGTGCCGCTGCCGGCCGGGGCCACGGCGCAGGACGGACAGTCCGCTGTCGCCGCGGCCGGGCCGGCCGGCACGACGAGGGCGAGGCCCACGGCAACGGTGGCGGCACTCAGCACCGCGGCAAGACGAGAACGCATGCGGAACTCCTTCGCGCGGCCGGTCTCCGGGCAGGGGAAGGCAGGCCGCTGTGGGGGGTAATTGCCTTACGGAGCCCGGGCGTCGGACATGCGCGGGCGAGGACGGCGGACGGGGCGCCACACCCACCGAGGACTGCGGTCTAGACCAACCTCAGGCTATGGGTGGTCGGTTGAGGTTGTCCATACCAATGCGGCGCCCTGTTGCCCGAGGACCTCGACGGGTCCCGGCGGCCATGTGCGAGAGTGACGCAATGATGCAAACGATCGGGCTCCTCGGGGGCATGAGCTGGGAGTCCACCGCCGAGTACTACCGCCTGCTCAACGAGCTGACGCGCGAGCGCCTGGGCGGGCTGCACTCCGCGCGCTGCGTGCTCTACTCGGTGGACTTCGCGGAGATCGAACGCCTGCAGGCCGAGGGCCGCTGGGAGCAGGCCGCCGAGATACTCGCCGAGGCGGCCGGAGCGCTGGAGTCAGCCGGCGTGGACATGCTGCTGATCTGCACCAACACCATGCACAAGGTGGCCGACGAGGTGGCCGCAGCGGTGAGCGTCCCGCTGCTCCACCTCGCCGACACCACGGCGGAAGCCGTGCGCGCACGCGGCCTGCGCCGGATCGGACTGCTGGGCACCGCCTTCACCATGGAGCAGGACTTCTACCGGGGACGCCTCGAACGCCACGGGCTGACCGTACTGGTGCCGGACGCCGCCGCGCGCGGCACCGTCCACCGGGTGATCTACGAGGAGCTGTGCCTCGGCGTGGTGCGCGAGGAGTCCCGCGCCGCGTACCGGGCCGTGATCGACGACCTCGTCGCCGCCGGCGCGGAGGGCATCGTGCTGGGGTGCACCGAGATCGAACTGCTCATCGGCCCCGAGCACAGCCCGGTGCCGGTCTTCCCGACCACCAGACTGCACGCCGAGGCCGCGGTCACCCGAGCCCTCCCGTCTGCCCAGTTGCCCGCGCCCTGACCCGCAACTCGTGCGCTCCGACAGATATTTGCGTCATGCCGAGGTTTGAAGTGGCGCCAGGTACTCTGACGTGGTGTCGCGTACCGAGTTAGAACGACTGGCCAGAATCCGGATGCAGGTCACCGGGGAGACTCTCGAACGCGCCATGGCCGTTCTCGCGGGACACGCAACCACCCCCGCGAGCGAACCGGAAGCCGGGGCCCCGGACGGATCCGGCGCCGACCCCGACGAGCGGGCCGAGCAGCCGGACGAGGCGGACCCGGCAGACACCTCCGACACCACCCCCGAGGCCACCGGACCGGCCCCCGACACCGGCCGGCCGGCCACCCCCGGCGCGGGCCACCCCGCTCGCCGCCGCAACCACCTGCGCGGCCTCTGACCGCCGAGGCCGGTCGCCCCGCCCCACCCGCCCGGGAGATCACCCGACGTGCCCGGAAAGCCGCGCCACCCGCCCGGCCCATTACCCCGTGAATCACCTGCGCTACACCACGTAAGCGCCTGGGCGCGGCCCCGAGCGCCGGCCGTGCGGGCGGTACGGCTCCCGCCGCGGCCTCACGGCCCCGGGGCGAGCGGCCGCGCCAGCATCGGCGTGCGGAGCATCTGGTGGCCGCCGCTCGCCAGCATGCGGACCTCGCCGCGATCGCTGATCTCCGCGCGCACGATTCCCGACTCGTCCTCGTAGACCGGAAACCCGCCGGCTCCCGCCCGCTCGGTTCGCCGGACGACCACCACGTCGTCCTCCACGGCCGGAGCCTGAAATACCAGCTCGTAGCGTTCCGGGTAATCCATCGGGGCCTCCCGATACGGCTCGGCGAGTGCTCCGGGCGACGCTCACCGCCACCGCCGCACACGCGTCGTTGCACCTCGGCTCTTCCATCGTGGCCCACCCGCGCCGAGCGCGCCTCAGGAGAACCGGGCGTCCGCCGCACAGCGAAACCTGACATTTGTCATGCGGACCGGGGATCAAGGTCGTTCTCAGGGTTGACGGCCCGGCGCGACGCCGCCACCAGAATCGTGACAGCCAAGATCAACGCGGGCCGCAAGCCCTGAACTGACGGAGAACCCATGCCCGTTCCCCCCACCCGCCACCGCCGAGTGCGGCTGGCCGCCACCGCCACCGCCGTCTTACTCGCACTGACGGTTCCGACCGCCGCCTCGGCCGCCACGACGACCGGCCGGCCCTCCTCCCCCGGCGCCGCGGCCCACCCCGACCGGGCCGGGCTCGACCGTGCGGCCCTGTCCCGGACGCTCAAGGCGTTCCACGACGCGGGGATGTACGGCGCCTACTCGGCGGTGCGGGACGGCACCGAGGAGTGGCAGGGCGCGGCAGGCGTCGCCGATGTCGGCACCGGGCGCCCCACCACGCCCCAGATGCGCCACCGCATCGGGAGCATCACCAAGTCCTTCACGGCAGTCGCCGTCCTCCAGGAGGTCGCCAAGGGGCGCATCGCGCTGGACGCGCCGATCGGCCGCTACCTGCCCGACCTGGTACCCGGGCAGCGGGGCCGGGCCGTCACGGTCCGGATGCTGCTCAACCACACCAGCGGCATCGGCGAGTACGCCCCGGCGATCTTCCCCACCCTGGAGAGCATCGAGGGCAACCGCTTCCACCAGTTCGACCCGCGCGAGCTGGCCCGGCTGGGCCTCGCCGCGAAGCCGACCGGCGAGCCGGGGCAGGCCCATCACTACGCCAACACCAATTACGTGCTCGCGGGCCTGCTGCTGCGCAAGGTCACCGGGCGGTCCCCGGAGGCGTACATCACCGACCACGTCATCCGGAAGGCCGGGCTGCGGCACACCTACTTCCCGCGCTCGCCTCAGCTCACCGGGCCGCACGCCATGATGTACGAGGCCGCGTACGGCCTCTTCCAGCCCCCGCGCGACTTCGCCGTCTACAACATGTCCTGGGCCGGCACGGCCGGCTCACTGGTGTCGACGATGGCCGACCTGAACCGCTTCTACCGTGCGCTGCTCGGCGGCGAACTGCTTCCCGCCGCCCAGCTGCGCCAGATGAAGACCACCGTGCCGATCGAAGGCAGCAAGGTGCGCTACGGCCTGGGCCTGTTCGAGATGCCGCTGCCCTGCGGGACGGTCTGGGGACACAACGGCCTGGTCCCCGGGGCCATGACCTGGTCCCTGTCCACCGCGGACGGCCGGCGCCAGATGTCCCTCGGCTTCAACCTGACGCGCTATCAGAAGTTGGACGCGCACGACAAGCCCCAGTACGGCCCGATAGACGCGGCCATGGACACGCACCTCGTCCAGGCGATGTGCGGAACGGGTGGCCACCTCCGGCCGGGGGCCTTCGGCGATCACCGCCGCTGACCGGGCGGCGGAGCCCCACTCCCGTGCGCTGTCACGGGAGCGGGGCGGGTCCGAGAAGCGCCAGCAGCTCGGATGATTACGGGCACCACCGTAAAGGCCACCACTGACAACGACGGTCCGACGAAGAACGGCGGCCCGCCCGCACGGCGCTCCGGCCCGCCACAATGGAGGGCACCCCACGGACGGCCCCTCACCCTTTCGAGGGGGAGAGCATCCTGGCGCGCAGCGACACGAGACGGCGGAGAGGGTGACCCCATGAAACCTCGGTTCTCCCTGGCGACGGTGGTCGTGGACTGCCCCGACGCACAGGCCCTTGCCGGCTTCTACCAGGCGCTGCTGGGGTGGGAGGTGAAACTCAGCGAAGCGGACTGGGTGCTGCTCCGGAACCCGGAAGGGGGCACCGGGCTCTCGTTCCAGTCCGAGCCGGACTACCGGCCACCGGTGTGGCCCGAACTCCCCGCGGAGCAGCAGAAGATGCTGCACCTCGACATCCGGGTCGACGACCTGGACGAGGCCGAGGCGTACGCCGTGGCGCTGGGAGCCGTCCGCGCCGCATGGCAACCGCAGGACGACGTGCGGGTGTTGTTGGCCCCGGCGGGCCACCCGTTCTGCCTGTTCCTCACGTGAGGCACGGGGCCCCCGCCCCGAGGCGCGGGCCCCGTACCGCACTTACCGCGGGTTGACCGCGGAGCGTGTGGGAATGGACACATGCGGGCAGCGAGCGACGCCGGCGGTCCGACGGTCGTGGCTGGTCAGGGAGTTGGGACGTCGCCCGGGCGGCATCGCTGAAGCCGGCGGCGGGCCGCCGGGCGCCGTATATGGAGAGGCATTGTCAGTGTCTGCCCCTAGCATTGCTCATATGTCCCCAACTCCTTCCGCGCATCCGCGCCTGCCCTCCCCTGCCTCCGAAGCCAACGAATCGATTCGCCGATTTGTGCGCGCCCGGCGCGGCCTGGCATGGACGTCGCAGGACATGGCGGAGTACGCGGTGCTGCTGGAGATCTGGACACTCGCGGTCCGCTCCGAGGTCGTCGAGGCGGCGTAGCCGGAGAACGGGGCGGGAACCGGAGAAGACGGCGGGGACCGGGGAAGCGGGCGGACGACTGCGGAGGCGGGGTCCCGGGCCGGGTGCCGGAGCGGCTCGCCACGGTGACGTCTGATTCCCGCCAGCCGTAGCGCCGGCGAAGCCACACACTCGACGTACGACACCCCTTCCGGCCCCGAGGCCGACCCACCGCCCCTCCCCTCCTCCCGCTCCGCACGGAGGCACCGCCCCATGTCCCCCGCGCCCCCTTCTTCTCCAGCCACCCCCTCCCCCCTCGTCCCCCACGACGCGGCCTCCGCGTACGGCGGCGACACCCTCCTCTCCCCCGCCCCGCACACCCCTCCGAACTCACCGCGCTCCTCGGCCTGTTGACCGCGGCCCGGCCCCGTATCCGCACCGTGGTCGTCGGGCACAGCCGGGACACCGCCTCGCGGGCGTCCGCGGCGGCCTTCGTCACGGCGTGGTCCGCGGCGGAGGAGCGGACGGTCCTCGCCACGGTGGACTGGCCGGAGACCGCCGCGTCCTGGCTGCGGCCGGCCACGCGGTTCGCCGCCGGGGAACCGGACGCCTGGGTCGTGGCCGCGGCCCCGCTCGGCTGGGCCCAGATGAGCCGCCGGCTCCGCCGGAGCACCACCTGGGACCCGGCCCGCACATACGGCTTCGCCGCGCTCGGCGACTCCCGTCTCCCCGCGCTGGCCGGTGCCGCCACGTTGCAGGGCATGCGCGGTGTCACCGCCGACGGCGGGGTCTGGACCCTCGACCGCGGCTGGCTCGTCCGGCACCTGCCGCCCCCGGCGCCCGACGCCCCCTGACGTGGCACGACGTGGCACGCTGTAAAGAGTCAGCGCGCAGAGGCAGGAGCACATGAGCACGCCACTTCCCGGCTTCGAGGACTTCGGGAGCGGCGCGGACAGCGGGCATCCCGGGGACAGCGGGCCATCCGGCGACTCCGCGCGACGCCCCGGCCCCCGCACCGCCGCTGCCACTTCCCCTCCAGCCCGCCGTGAGGTCGCCCCCGGTGCCGTCCACATCCCCGGCTGGCTGTCGCCGGCGCAGCAGCGCGAGCTGGTCAACGCCTGCCGTGGCTGGGCGCGGGGACCGGCCCCGATCCGGCACACCAAGCTCCCGCGCGGTGGGGTGATGTCCGTGCAGACCGTGTGCATCGGCTGGCACTGGCAGCCGTACGCGTACACCCGTACCGCCGACGATGTGAACGGTGCCCGAGTGGCCGCGTTCCCCTCCTGGATGGTGGAGCTGGGCCGCCGCGCGCTGGTCGAGGCGTATCAGGACGTGGCCGCGGGCGACGGCTACACCCCGGACACCGCCCTGATCAACTTCTACGACGGTCAGGCGAAGCTCGGCATGCACCAGGACAAGGAGGAGCGCTCGGCCGCACCGGTGGTCTCCCTCAGCGTCGGCGACACCTGTGTCTTCCGCTTCGGCAACACCGAGACGCGCACCAAGCCCTACACCGATGTCGAGCTGGCTTCGGGCGATCTGTTCGTCTTCGGTGGGGCGTCCCGCTTCGCGTACCACGGCGTGCCCAAGGTGCACCCCGGTACCGGCGACCCGGCAACCGGTCTGACCAGCGGCCGTCTCAACATCACCATGCGGGTGACCGGCCTCCCCGGCTGATCCAGTCGGCCGATCCCGTCGGCCAACCCCGCTCCCTGATCCGGCGGCCGCCACCATCGGCGGCCGCTTCCGTCGTCGTTGTCAGACCCCCGAGGCACACTGGAGTCATGTGCCGCAGCATCAAGACGCTCCGTCCGCCCACCACTCCCGAGGTCTCGGATGAGGACATCCGAGCCGCCGCCCTGCAGTACGTCCGCAAGGTCTCCGGCTTCCGTGCGCCCGCCGCGCACAACCGAGAGGTGTTCGATCACGCCGTGGACGCCGTGACGGCCGCGACCCGGGAGCTCCTCGACAACCTTCAGGTCCGCGGCGGCGCTCCCCGCCGGGAGGTGTCGCCTCCCCGCTAGGCACCGTCGGCCGACGCGCCGCCGCTCACCATTCGACCCAGGACTGCACCGGCAGGTGATCACTCGGAAACTGACCGTGCGCGGAGTAGGTGTTGATCGACGCGCGGCGCGTCCGCACCCCGGGCGAGGTGAGGATCCAGTCGATCCGGTCCCCGTCCCGCACCAGCGGCTGGTATCCGTGGAAGGTGGCGTACTGCGCGCTGCGCCGCTCGGCGGTGTCCCAGCTGTCGACCAGCGCCCCACCGTCCAGCATCGCCTCGTACACCGGATTCTTGTGCGCGGCGACATTGAAATCACCCGTGACGATCCGGGGCAGCGCGGCGTCCAGTCCGTGCAGCCGTTCGGTGATCAGGCCGGCGGACCGCTCCCGCGCGTACTGATGTGCATGATCGAGATGGGTGTTGAGCGCGTAGAACTCGCTCCCGTCGCGCAGATCGCGGAAGCGCACCCACGTCACCATCCGGATGACGGTGTTTCCCCAGGTCGACGAGCCGATCAGATACGGCGTATCGGACAGCCAGAAGTGGTCGTACTCAACCGGCGCGAGCCGCCGCACGTCATAGAAGATCGCCGCGAACTCGTCCTTGCTGCCCCCGGCCCGCCCGGTCCCCACCCAGTCGTAGTGCTCCCCCAGGTCTTCTGCGATATCGCGGAGCTGCCCGTACAGCCCCTCCTGCGTGCCGAGCAGCTGCGGGGCCGCGCGGCGCAGCAGGCTCCGCATCACAGGCCGGCGCTCGGCCCAGGAGTGCGGGCGGACGTCCGAGGCGTACCGCAGGTTGAACGTCATCACGCGCAGCGCCGGCCCGTCATCGGCGGCGTACGCGGTCCCCGCCCCGTACGCCGCCGACACCACCGGCCCCGCGACCGCCGCGGCAGCCACCGCCCGGACCGCGGACCGTCGGCTCAGCGGGGAAGCCTCGGCCGCCCGAGCAGCCCTGCCCCCGTCAGACGCTGAATCAACACCACCAGTCACAGCACCATCAGTCACGGCACCATCAGTCACGGCACCATCAGTCACAGCACCACCGGTCACAGCAACTCCGCTCAGTCAGCCAGTCGGTCAGCCAGCAGGCCACAGACTCTCGAACCTCGCGGTGCGCCGGAAATAGCCCTCGCAAGAAGCGTCTTGAAACCTTCCGGAGCCGAGCAGACCGACCGCCGGCCCTCCCCCGCTACCGGTCGCTCGCCGGCCCCCGCCAGTCCGCGTGCCGGATGCGCGCCAGCTCCCGTACCTCACCGAGCGTGGCCCACTCGTCCTTGCCCAGCCGCGACAACGGCTTCAGCTTGCTGACCTCGGGGTGCCCGTCGGACAGCACGTCCTCCGACACCACGGCATGCACCACCCGCCCGAACACGATCGTGGAGTCCCCGATGCCGATCGTCGTGTGCACCTCGCACTCCAGCGCCACCGGCGACGCCGCCACCCGCAGCGGCTTCACCCGCAGACTCGGCTCGGATTCGATCCCGACGGCCTCGAACTCGCTCACACCGTGCGGGAAATCGGTGCCGGTGTCATTGATCTGCTCAAAAAGCGACTCCGACGCAAAATTCACCACAAACTGCCCGGTAGCTTCGATATTCCGCAGGGTGTCCTTCCGCCCCACCGAGCTGAACTGCACAACGGGAGGCGCCACACTGGCAATCGTGAAGAACGAGTGCGGCGCGAGATTGTGCGTGCCGTCCGCCGAGGTGGTCGACACCCAGGCGATCGGCCGCGGCACCACGGTGGCGGTCAGCAGCCGGTAGAAGTCGTTGCGGGACATGACAGCGGGATCAAAGTCAGTACGCATGGGATCAGTATCCAGGTGCACCAGCGAGGGCCTACAGCGGATCTACCTCACCAGGCGACCCCTGAGTTCGAGGAAAGTGCCCGGTATCGGGAGCCACCGAGCACCAGGATCCGACACCGTGCCCACAGCAGCCCCCACCGTTTGGGAGGACTTCGAGGTCCCCGCCCACGCCCGCGGCGGTCACGTCACCCTCAACCTCCATGACCACGTGGCGGCCTACTCCCCCAAGCGCCCCGGCTCCTACCTGCGCATCTCCTCCGGCCGCTTCGGTCTCGAAGCCGGTGGCGATTGCCAGCTCGAAGATGCCCAAGACACCCGCGCCCGCCTGCGATGGGGCCCGTTCCCACGCGTCTACCGCGAGAACGACACCTCCGCTTTCAAGAAGCACAAGGTCGTCCGGCCCGACGGGTCCATCGACTGGATCGTCCTGCGTCCCGAGTTCCGTCAGCTCCTGGCCGACCTCGCCAACGGGGTCATCGACGGCGTGATCTTCGCCCTGTTTCAGGGCCGTGCAGACGGTGCCTGCGCGTGCTGGTCATGGCCGACCCCGGTCGGTGTGGAGGGCCAGGCGGGGGCACGCGGCGACGGCCCGGCGGGCGTGGGTGCGCAGCTGGTCGGGTACCGCCCGGTCTTTCAGGACGGGGTAACCCCATTCGTCGAGGTCGATCAGTTCGGGCAGGAGCTCGGCGCACAGGCCCTCGCCGGTGCAGGTGATGCGGTCGATGCGCAGGCTTCGGGTGCTGGTCATCGCCATGTCTCCGGAGGTGTTGCGGGTGGTACGGGAATGCGGGATGACAAGTGGGCGGCGGCGCAGGGGCCGTGGGTGAGGTGGTGGTCGACGTCGTCGGCGAAGGCATGTAGGGCGGAGGTGGCGAGACGGGCGGCGCCGTCGGGGTGGCGGCAGGCGCCGCGGCCGGGCAGCAGTCCGGCGCGACGGCGCAGGCGCGCCAGCAGGGCGGGGTCGGCTCGTCCGGCGGCCAGGGCGGTGAAGTCCTCGGCCACGGCGGGCAGCCCGAGACGGCAGGGGCCGCACTGGCGGGCGCTGTGGGCGGCCAGGTAGCCGAGCATCCGTGCCGTCTCGCTCACCGCGCAGGCTGCTCGGGGGAGCGCGATGAGGACCCCGGCACCGGGAGCGGCACCCAGCGGGGCGAGGGCGCGCCGGGCGAGCGGGGTGTCCAGATGCGCCGTCGGCAGCCAGGTGCCGGCGAAACCGCCGAGCAGGGCCGCCTGAAGGGGCTCGGTGGAGCCTCCGGCACGGTCCAGGAGCGTGGTGATCGGCGTGCCGAGCGCCACCTCCAGGACACCGGGGGCGGCGACGGCGCCGGAGACCGTGACGAGTGTGGTGCCGGGCTCGTCCGGAGTGCCTGCCTGCCGGTACCAGTCGGGTCCGTAGCGGGCGATGAGGGCGAGGTGGGCGAGCGTCTCTGCGTTGTTCACGAGCGTGGGGCGCCGGTCGACACCGCGCTCATGGGTGCGCGGCGGGCTGCCCTGCGGGCGGGCCGGGCCACCGCCCAGCCAGCGCACCAAAGAGGTCGACTCGCTGGAGACGTAGGTGTGGGGGAGGGCGTGCAGCCGCAGCCGGACCCGGTCGAGGCGGGCGCAGCGGCGCTCGTCCAGGGCCGCACCCAACTGCTGGCACTGGGCGGCGCGGTCGCGGGGCAGGCATACATGGACGGTGTCCGCGCCGACCGCGGCCGCGGCCAGCACGGCGCCGTCGAGCACGAGGTGGGGTGCGACGGCGCAGAGGGACTGGTCCTTGCGGCTGGCCGGTTCGCTCTCCATGGCGTTGACGACGACCACGGCGCGGCCGCGGCGTTCTGCCACGGCGCGCAGTTTGCGGGCGGTGGGGAAGCCCGCGCCGCCGCGCCCGGTGAGCCCGGCCGCCTCGACGGCCTCCACCAGCGCCATCCACGTGCGGCTGCCGGCCGCGGCCGGGAGGGGCGGCGGCCCGTGGCGCCCGAGGTGGTCGGGCAGGGTGGCCGGGCGCCCGGTGGCGTACCAGTCCGCCAGAAGTCGGGCGTCGCCGGGGGCGATTGAGAGGCGGAAGGGCGTGCGGGGCGCGGTGGCTGAGGGGTTCACCGGCCACCTCCCAGGACGATCGTGGTGGCGGCCGCACGCTGGGCCCAGCCGGGCTGCAACGGGCCGGTGGCGAGGAACGTGCCGAGCACGACCGGTATGGCGGCTGCGGCTGCGGCGGCCAGCAGGCGCCCGGTGATGCGGCCCGGGCCGGCCTTGGCCAGCCGCCACCACACGGCCGCCACCACCGCACCGAGGCATCCTGCGTAGATCCAGAGTTGCAGAGTCAGCCGGGTGTCGGTGCCGGTGCCGACGCCATGGAAGAGGGCGAGTGGCCAGGCCGCGTACGCCAGCCAGTGCACGGCCTTCCAGCGGCGCACGCGCAGACGCTGTCGCAGGGCGCTGGTGAGGAGCACCGCGAGCAGCAGGTCGGACGCGGCCGTGCCCAGCCCGAGCCAGAGCGGCCGGTACGCAGCCCCGAACGGCACCACCAGCACCGCCCACCCCAGGTGGACGAACGGGTCGAGCACCGCCGTCACCACGTGCACGGCGAGGAACACCAGCGTGAGCAGGGACAGGTTGCGGTGCAGCATGCCGATCTCGAACCGGCCGATGCGGTGGGGCGCGGCACGGCCACCGGAGGCGATGCCGAGGGCCACGGTGGCCGTGAGCAGCACCAGGGCGAGGGTGCCGCCCGCACGGCTGGCATACCAAAGGGGGCTGCCCGTGAGGGCCAGGGTCGTCATCGCGAGCCTCCTGGAGCGGGAGCGCTGGAGTCGAGAGGCCAGCCGCCGAGGCGAACGACGTGACCGTCGAGGCCGACCAGGCGAGCGGGCAACGCGGCGCCGCGCAGCCAGTCGACGGCCCGATCACCCAGCACGATCGCCGCCGTACTGGCGGTGTTGGCGTCCACGCACGTGGCCGCGGCGACGGTGACCGTGCGCCAGGCGGGGGTGGCTGGTTCTCCGGTGGCCGGGTCGACGATGTGGTGCAGGGTGCGACCGGCGCGTCGCCAGGTGCGCACGCGGATGCCGGAGGTGGCCAGTGCGCCGCCGGTGATGGCGACGGCGGGGCCGTGGTCCGCGGCGGGCCGGGCGTGGTCGTCGGCAAGGGCGATCCGCCAGCCGCCTTCCGGTGCCGGTCCGGCCGTCGCGAGGTCGCCGCCGAGGCTGACCAGAACGCCGCAGCCGGTGGCTGCGGCGGCGTTGCGGGCGGCACGGTCGGCGGCGAGGGCCTTGGCGGTCGCGCCCAGGTCGAGACGGGTGTGCGGGGGCAGGCACAGCCGTCGGGTGTGCGGGTCGAAGGCGATCCTGCACCATCCGGGGGCCGGTTGGGGCGGTGGCAGGGGATGGACGTCGTCGGGGCGCAGGGACGCGAAGGTGCGGTCGTAGCCGAGTGTGGCCATCGCTTGCCCGACGGTGGGGTCCACGGCCCCGTCGGTGAACTGTGCGGCCCGCAGCGCGGCCAGGAGGGCCTGGGCGAAGCATGCGCTGACCGTCGTCGGTGTGCCCGCGCTGAGGTTCACCCGGGTCAGTTCGGAGTCGTGGCGGAAGCGACTGCAGGCACGGTCGATGCTGGCCAGTTCGGTACGCAGGGTCACCTCTGCGGTGGGCAGGGCAGCTGGCTCGGTGACGAGCAGCGTGGCCGTGGTCCCGAGAGCCGGGAAGCTGAGTTCGGCGGGTGCCGGCTTCGGGGTGTCAGTGGTCATGACGCCCCCGTTGTGGTGTGTGGCATTTGCTGGGTGGGCGTGGGCGGCTGGGCCGGCGCCTTGGGCGCGGGCTTCGTGACGGGCGCTGCCCCCTCGCCGTCCGAGGTGCCCTCCTCGTTTCCCTTGGTCGTGGTGGACGTCGTCGGCGGGCTCGGCACGGACGGAGCCGGCGGTGCCGGGGAGGGAGAACTCCCGGGCATCAGATGGGTGTAGATGCCGCCGAGGGCGGCCGTCGCCGCTACGGCGGTGACGGCGAGCCACCGGGTGAGGCGCCGGGTCCGTCGCAGTCCGCGCTCGCGTGTGCGGGGGGAACCGGCCGGAGGGAGGGGCTGGTCGAAGTCGTCGGGTGAAGGTGCCATGGCAGCGGCTCCTGGTGAGGCGGCGGCCGGGATCGGCTGCGTGCACTTCCAGGCTGTGACCGCGGCATCCAGAAACTCGCTCACGTCTCTTTCAGGACTGGTAAAGATCTCGGTCACCGAGCAGCCGAGCAGCGTCAGCCCTGCGGCCCCAGCGGCAGTTCCAGCACGACGGTCAGCCCGCCGCCCGGGGTGTCCTCCAGCCGTGCCGTACCGCCGTTGGCCGTGACCAGCCGGTGGACGATGGCGAGACCCAGACCGGTGCCCTTGGCCTCCGGGTTGCCGAACCGGCGGAAGGCGACCGCCTTCGCCTCGGCGCTCATCCCGGGGCCGTCGTCCCGGACGCGCACCCGGACCAGACCCTTGGCCGACCGATGGTCGAGCGTCACGCTCCCGCCCTCGGACACCGCCTCCACAGCGTTGGCGATGAGGTTGTCGAGGACCTGTTCCAGGTGGCCCGCACCGAGCGCGGCGGACAGGCTGGGTCCGTGCGTGGCGGTCAGCCGTACGCCGCGTTCCTCGGCCACCGGTGCCCAGGCCGCCACCCGCTCGGCCACCACCTCGTCGACCCGGACGGCGACCGGCCGGGGCGTCGCCTGCTCGGCGCGCGCGACCGCGAGCAGCCCGTCGACCAGCCGGGACAACCGAAGGATCTCCTCCTGCGCGGAGGCCAGCTCAGGGGCGGTGTCGCCCTCCGCCCCGGCGGCGAGGACATCGAGCCGCAGCCGCAGCGCGGCCAGCGGGGTCCGCAACTGGTGGGACACCTCGGCGAGCACCGCCCGGTGACCGTGCACCAGCGCCTCCATACGGGCCGCCATGGTGTTGAAGGTGGCGGCGAGCCGGCGGACCTCCGGCGGTCCGCCGCCGACCTCGGCCCGCTCGTCAAGGGCGCCCTCACCCAGCCGCCGGGCGCTGGCGTCCAGCCTCGACAGCGGGCGGCCGACCCAGCGGGCCAGGCGGACGGACAGCACCACGGAAGCGGCCAGCCCCGCCGCGCCGATCGCGGCGGACCAGCCCCAGAGGGCCGCGATCCGGGCGTCGAGCGGGGCCGCGGAGCGGGCCAGGACGACCGCGCCGGAGGGGCTGCGCACCTCACCGGCCGGCTCCGCGGTCAGCAGCCGGCCCTCGTTCTCCGGCGGCTCGGGCTCGTGTCCGGACACGACCTCCTCCGCCAGTTCCTCCGCCTCCCGGCCCTGGGCCGCCGCACAGGGAGTACTGGCCACCAGCCGTGCGGAGGCGTCGTACACGGCTGCGCAATCCCCCGCGCGGGCCGCGGCAGCCAGCTCCTGGCGCATGGCGGTGGCGGGTTTGCGGTCGGAGAGGTGTTCCTCGGCGGCCGCGGCGATCACCCGGGTGGCCGCCCGCTGGCTGTCGCGGAAGGCGACCCGCTCGCGGGCCGTCATCGACACCGCCAGCGGTACGACCGCCAGCACCAGCAGCACAGAGGTCAGGACCAGGAGCGTCCAGGTGATCCGGCGGGTCACGACCGTTCCCTGGGCTCCTGGACCGCCCCGAGCCGGAACCCGTGCCCGTAGACGGTCTCGATCAGCCCCGGCACGCCGAGCTTGCGGCGCAGCGCCGCGACATGCACGTCCACCACCTTGGTCGGGCCGTACCAGTCGGCGTCCCACGCCCGCTCCAGGATCTGCTGGCGGCTCACCACCCGCCCGGGGTCGGCAGTCAAACACTCCAGGATGCCGAACTCCTTCGGCGTCAGCGCGACCACGCGGCCGTCGACCGAGACCTGCCGGGTGCGCAGGTCGAGCGTGAGCGGCCCGTGCCGTACGGCCTCCGGTTCCGCCGGGCGCCGGCGGCGCAGCACGGCCCGCATACGTGCGAGCAGCTCGGCCAGCCCGAACGGTTTGACCAAGTAGTCGTCGGCGCCCTCGTCCAGGGCCACCACCCGGTCCGCCTCCTCACCCCGCGCGGTGACGGCGATGATCGCGGCGTCCGAGCGCGCCCGCAGCCTCCGGCACACCTCGACGCCGTCGACGTCGGGCAGCCCCAGATCGAGCAGCACTACATCGGGGCTGGGCGCGGACAGCGCCGCACGCCCGGTACGGACGCCCTCGACCGCGTAGCCGGCCTGCCGCAGACCGCGCACCAACGACTCCGCGATGCCCCTGTCGTCCTCGACGACCAGCACCCGTGTCCCGTCGGCCACGCCGGTGTCCCTGGCGCTCATGCGCGATGCCTGTCCTCCCTGGCGGTGGACCGCTGTCTGTTCCCGACATCCAGCCTGCCTCTGGCGCTGGATGCGACGGCAGGGCCGTTCGTCCCCGGATCGCGCTGCGGCACGTTTGTACGGCATCGAGGTGGGGGGCGCCCATAGGGCAGACGTATGCCGATGGGACGTGTGGGAAGTGCACTTCGAGGTCGGCGACGGCTTTCCACGGTTGTGGTCGGCGAGCAGCCTAAGTACTGGATGCGTCCTTGCAGGCGGTGCGGCAGTGGGTGATCGTCAAGGCTGCGGCAGCCTCCTGCGGGGTTGTCCCTTCCGTACGTCGCCGTGGTGTGCGCGGCGAGGCACCCGTCGCACCTCTTGCTCGCGGCGATGGCGAAAGCGCAACCGGCCCGCCTCCCATCGTCCTGCCCGTACCGCTACACGTTCCATGCTGGCCGCAGTGCGGTCGTTGTGCGACGCGATACAGGGAGACAGGTTCGCCTCCCCCGCACGGCCCCCGGGCGGGTTCCGGTAGGCACATGCAGCGTCGGCCGGCGTGGGGGGTGTGACCGTGGCAGGAACCCGGCGTGCTTCCTTGCCGGATGCGCATTCGTCCGTACCGTTCGGCTCGCCGTTTCGCGTCATGACTGCTTGAGAATGGTTTGTCACGAGATGTGGTGGTCAGAAGTGGGAGCGTGCGTTCGCCCGCCGTTCTTCACCGAATTCATGGGTGGGCACCGGCCACTCTTGCACCGAGCGCCGGGCACTGGGCGACGCCACGGTGGCCGGTCCGCTTGACCGCCGCGGTGCCCCTCGCTGCCTCCTGCGGTGTTGGTGACGTTGATCGTCGCGGCCGGGGCGGGCTGCACGACCTACGACGCCGGGCACTCGGGGGCGAAGGCGGCGTGGCACACCCCTGAGCAGCGCCGCCTGGGGCAGCAGGGCTGACCGACGGCCGGGGTGCGTCCTGTTCGCAGGGAACCGCCCCGGCCGTCGCGCCGTCGTGCGGGTCAGTGGAGTTGGTTGCGGGCGTTCTGGAAGGCGCGGGCGTGGCCGGCCTCGTCGGTGGCGTTGTGGGTGAACAGTTCCGCGGCCTTGATGTCGCCGGCTGTCCTGGCCTGGCGGGCGTAGGTCGGGTACATGATGCGGGACTCGTAGCGTTCGCCGTTGATGGCGGTGGTGAGGTTCTGGCGGGTGCGTGCGACGATGCCGGCCAGTCGTGCCTCACCGGCGAAGTGCTCGCGTAGTTCGACGGCGGCGGAGCCGGTGAACAGGCGGGCCAGCGCCGGGTTGCCGTGCGCGGTGGCGGCCTTGGCGAACTGGGTGTATTTCGCCGACGCCAGCGCCTCGCCATGCATCGCGGTGTCGAGGTTCTGCCTGGTCCGTGCCGCGCGGACCCTGGGCGCGCCCGCCTGGACGGTCACGGGTTTGACGGTGGGAGGTGCCGGAACGGTGCCCTTGCCGGTGCGGACGACGTCCAGCGCCTTGGCGAACGCGTCGTGGTGGGCCTTCTCGTCCTTGGCGATCTCCGAGAAGAGGTCGGCGGCGGCGGTGTCGCCGTCCTGCCGGGCCTGCCGGGCGAAGGTGGGGTACATCGTGCGCGACTCGTACGCCTCGCCCGCCATGGCGGCCTGAAGGTTGGCCGCGTCGCTGCCGGCCAGTCCGCTGAGCCTGGCCTCCTCGGCGAAGTGCTCACCCAGTTCCACCCCGGCGGTGCGCTGGAAGAGCCGCTGGACGGAGGGCAGGCCCTGGGTTCGTGCCTGGTCTGCGAACAGGGAGTAGGTGGCGTAGGCGTACGCCTCACCGTGCATCGACGCATCGAGGTCGGTGCGGGTCTGCACGTGCAGAGCGGGGATCACGTGGGGTGCGGATGCTGCGGTGGCACCCGAGGGTGCGCCGACCGCGAGGGCCAGGGCACCCGTCGAGAGGACACGCTTCGGGAAACGGATCATGCGGACCTCCAGACTCGGACCAGACTCGGACCGGAGAAGCCCCCGGAACATCACACCAGCGAGTGAGGTCTCCGGCCATCACGGTGTGGCGTTCGGGTGAAGCGTTCTGTGACCCACGGTGACAGCGCGCAGGTGTGAGTGGTTCCGCTGCGCGCCAAAGCCCCCTCCAAGCGGATCCGTGAAGGCCGAGCCCGCGGTCGTTCTCGGCGACCTCGTCCGCCGCGTGCGGGAGGCCGCAGAGGGTGCGAAGGCGCCGGGAACATCCTCCTTGAGACCGAGCAGGCGGGCGCGCTCAAGGAATCGGCGGGCCAAGACCACGATGTCGACGTCGACGCCGCCAGCGGCAAGGTCGTGCGCCACAGCACCGATCACGACACCGGCGACTCCGACCACTGAGGGTTCCGCGCCGTCAGCGACGGCCGAAGAAGATCTCCTTGACCTCGCGCACCGCGTAGAACGCGAGGACGTACCCGGCCAGCGGGTCGGCCCACCAAAGGCCGGCAAGGGAGTTGAACACCAGACCGGCCAGCACGGCGGCGGCCAGCAGCCCGTCGATCAGGGTCACACGGCCCTCAGTCTTCAACACCGGATTGTCCAGCGCTGCGCCGGTACGGGCCTTGCCTGTGGCAAGGGCGAACATCACCGCGGCAGTGACCGCGGTCCAGCCGATGCCCAACGGCGAGGGGTGCGGGCGGAAACCGACGGCCAGCACCCACGTGGACTGCGCCACCAGGTAGAAGGCCAGCAGTGCGAAGCCGACGCCGACCAGCCTCAAAGCGCGCTTTTGGCGCGCCTTCCCAGTGCCGGACAGCTCCCAGACGACCACAGCGGAAGCGCCGATCTCGATCAGGGAGTCCAGACAGAAGCCGGCCAGCGCTACCGACCTCGCCGAGGCCGCGGCCACGGCGAGCACCAGGATGCCGATCACATTCCAGCTGAGCGTGGCGTACTCCAGCGCGAACCCGCGCCGCAGAAGGGTCCGGCGGGCGGTGTCATGAAGGCTGGCCACCGGGCGATTCTCCCAGACCCGCCCGCCAGGCCCGCCGTCGCGGGTGCCTCGACCCTGGGCGGAGGCGTGCGGGTCTACGGCCGGTCCGGCTCGGTGGTTGCGCCGGTTCTGTCGGCGGCCCGGTGGAGCCCGGTCAGGCGGGCGAGGGCGGTGAAGCCGTCGTCGGTGCCGGACCAGTGCCCGCGGACCGCCTCGATCCGGCCCGTCGTACGACGCTGCGCAGGACGAAGGCGACGATGATGGCGTCGTCGGCGTAGCCGATGACGGGCAGAAAGTCGGGGACGGGACGTGGGTCGCCCACCCCGGGCTCGTCCCCTTCTGCCGCAACATCTTCGACGGTGTGCTGGGCAGACGGCCGCACCAGATCGACCGCACCCGGGACGATGTCGAGGTGTCGGCCAACGAGCTGCTGGCCGTCCGGCGCACCGCGGGGCCGGGCCGCCCACCGAGGAATGCCTGCGCGCCAACATCGCCGTGGCGTTGCGGTACTTCGACGCGTGGCTGCGCGGCACCGGCGCCGTGGCACTGGACGGGCTGATGGAGGACGCGGCGGCCGCCGAGATCTCCCGGGCGCAGATCTGGCAGTGGCTGCGGCACCGCGCAGTCGACCGGGATGCGGTGCTCGGCCTCCACGCCGTCGCCCACCTGCCTGCGGGCGCCGACGAACGCCACATCGTCACCGCCGGCCGCGAACGGTTCGTCGGCCTCTACGGCATCAGCGCCTGCCGGGCCTCGCACGCCACCGGGCCGGCGCAACTCTTCCTCGACTTCGGCGACGTGGGCGAACGAGCCATCGCCGAGGGCATCGCGACCATCGGCCCGCTGACCGGCCGGTCGTAACGTACTGGCCCATGACCACCAGTACGGACCTCGATCCGGCCGACATCGCCGCTCTCCTCCACGACGTCCGCAGTTCGGCCGCCCGCCTGGCTGCCGGCCTCGACGCCCTTACGGACGTGACTACCCGCGAGCCATCCGTGCTTCCCGGATGGAGCCGTGGGCACGTCATCACGCACCTGGCGCGTAGCGCCGACGTCTACCGATGGCTGCTTGCCCTGGCTCGCACCGGCATCGAACCCGGAACACGGGCCGACGCCGCCGCCCTGGACCACGCGCTGCGTGACGGCGCCGGTCGCTGCGCCGCCGAGCTCATCGCCGACCTGCGCGGCAGCCTGGACCGACTGCTCGACGAGGCTGCAGCGATGCCCGCCGACCGCTGGCCCACCCTGGTCACCGCCCTCGCGGGATGGCGACACCCCGCCTGGTACACCCTCCACCGTGCCCGACGCGAACTCGAAACCCACCACATCGACCTGAAGCTCGGCTACACCACAGTCGACTGGCCTACCGGCTACGTCACCTGGGCGCTCGGCGAGACCATCGCCGCTTTGGCCGCACACAACTTCCCAGTGGTCCGCTTCGAAGCCACCGACCTCGACCGTTCCTGGACCCTCGCACCCACCGGCCCCACCGCGACCGGCCCGGGCCATGCGCTCCTCGCCTGGCTCGCCGGCCGCGGCCCGGACGAAGTCCTCGAATTGGAACCGAACCTGCCGACGCCACCGCCGTGGCCGCTCCCGCCGACACCAGGCTGGGGTCGCGCGCAGCCCTGACGAACGGTGCTGACGGCGCGTCGGGCACGCGGCTATTCCCGGACGGTCTGCTTGCCGCAATGGTGCGCGACGGTCTCGGCGAAGGCACGGGCCAGCGGGGAGAGGGCGTCCCAGCGGCGTACCGCCCAGCCCGCGGTGAGGGCGGGCAGTGCGGGGACGGGAATCAGTCGCAGGTCCGGGTGTCCGGGGCCGCTCCAGGCGGGCAGGGTCGGGACGACGGCGAGGCCCAGTCCCAGTTCGGCCAGCAGGATCGCGGTGTCCCAGTCGGTGACGCTGGTGTCGAAGACCGGCCGGATCCCGGCTTCGGCGAGCCAGGCGCCGAGTTGCAGGCGGGAGGTGGAGTTCTGCGGGAGCCCGATGAGCCGGGCGTCCTGCAGGTCGGCCGGTTCAACGTAGGCCTTGGCCGCCAGCGGATCGGACGCCGAGACGGCGAGCGCCCAGGGGATTTCGACGACGGGACGTTGCTCGATGGCGCGGACCGGGAGCCCCAGGGTGATCCAGGCGAGGTCGACGCGGCCGGCTGCGAGCGCGTCGAAGCAGCCGCGGCTGGAGGTCTCGGTCTGGAACTCCAGGCTCGCCCGGGGAAAGCGCCGCCGGAAGTCGACGACGGCCGCGGCCATGAAGTGCCGGACAGTCGTGGCCCCCGTCGTGACCCGCACCGATCCGCCTTCCGCGCGCGCGGCTTCTTCGAGTCGGCGCAGTGCGTGGTCGATGCTGCCCAGGCCCTCGGTGACCGCCGCGCTCAGCGTGTGCCCGGCCGGCGTGGGCACCACGCCTCGTGTGTGCCGTTCCAGCAGGCTCAGGCCCAATTCCCGCTCCAGCCGCTTCACGTGCTGGCTGACCGCCGACTGCGTGCAGGAAAAGTCGCGGGCCACCGCGCTCAGTGAGCCGGCTCGACAGACCGCGGCGAAGACACGGAGATCGTCAAGAGTCACGACGACCCAAGGTATCCCTTGGGGGGATGCCAGTAAATCCGTTGATTGACTTGGGTCTCGGGGCGCTTGATCATTGCTGCAGCAACCAGGGCGGCAACCCGCCCGTCGCTCACCCGTTCCGGACGCGGTGCGCTGAGCGGCCGGCGGGTGTCGACCCGCTTCCCGCCGAGGGGAGATGCCGTGGTCCACGCGCCACTCCTCCTGTCGGCTCCCGTCGGCCCTCCGCTCGGCTGAACGGGTCTCCCAAGGACGACAGGAGCTCAGATGAACACAACCCCGCTGACGGTGGCCGTCCTCGGACCGGGTGGTGTCGGAGGCCTGATCGGTGCGCTCCTCGCCCGTGACGGGCACCGCGTCATCTGCCTGGCCGGCGAGGCGACTGCCGCCGCACTGAGCCAGGGCGGCCTGCGCGTCGAGAGCGCCCAGTACGGGGACTTCACCGCAGCGGTCGAGGCGGACACACGGTTGCGAGAGGCGGTGGACGCCGTCTTCGTGACGGTCAAGCAGACCTCCCTGGACGAGGCACTCGACCGCGTCCCGGCCCCCGCCCTCGGCAACGCGGTTGTGATCCCGTTGCTCAACGGCCTCGACCACCTCCGCCTGCTGCGCGAGCGCTACCCCGCGGCCGAGGTCGCCGCCGGCACGATCAGGGTCGAAGCCACGCGCACCGCACCAGGACGCATCAACCACACCAGCCCCTTTGCCAACCTCGAACTGGCCGCACCGCTCGGCGAGTTCGCGGAGCAACTGCGGCACGCCGGTCTCGGCGTGACCCTGCGAAGCGACGAGACGACGATGCTCTGGGACAAGCTCGCCTTCCTCGCCCCACTCGCCCTGCTGACCACCCGACACCGCGCGGACGTCGGAACCATCCGCAGCGACCGGCGACCGGAACTGCTCACCGTGCTCGACGAGATCACCGCCGTGGCCCAGGCCGCCGGCGCACCGGTGACGACCGAGACCGTGCTCTCCTTCTTCGACCGCGTCCCGGACACCATGAAGTCCTCCATGCAGCGTGACGCCGAGGCCGGACGCCCCCTCGAAGTCGATGCCATCGGCGGAGCGGTCCTCCGTGCCGGCGTCGCCCACCACGTCGAGACCCCGGTCACGGCCCGACTGGTGGCAGAAGTGGCACGCCTGACGACCCCGGGGGTCTGAACCCGATGCGGCGATCCATCCCATCCGACGGCGGCTCACCAGGAAGCGACCGTGACCCTGCGGCGGTCTGGCCCGCTGTACAGGCCCTCCTGCGCGCCCGAGGCGCCGGCGAGACAAAGCATCCCGGCGGTACGCTCCTGGACCACCTGAACCGCGTCGCACGCCTGCTGGCGGAGTGGGGCGCCGGTCCGGACCTGCAGGCTGCCGGACTGTGTCACGCGATGTACGGAACCGACGGGTACGACCACGCCCTGATGGGCACCGACGAGCGCGCGCTTCTCGCCGGGCTGATCGGCGAACAGGCCGAGGCGCTGGTCCACCTCTACGCCAGCTGTGACCGCGTAGTCGTGTATCCCCGGTTGGCGAGCGGGCGACCGGCGGTCTTCCGCGACCGCTTCACCGGCCGTGAGCACACCCCATCGCCGCCGGACGTGCGCGCCTTCGTCGAGATCACCGCGGCCAACGAACTCGACGTGCTCGCGCACAATCCCGACCTCGCCGAGCGCCACGGCCCCACCCTGCACGGGCTGTTCACCCGCTCACGGGACCTGCTCTCCGCCCCGGCATGGGACGCCTGCGAACGGCAGTTGGGCCGGTATTCCCTCGAACCGGGGCCGAGGATCCGGATCACCGGCCTGGACCACCTGGTGCTGACCGTCGCCGACATCGAACGGACCGTCGACTTCTACGAACGCGTCCTGGGCATACCGCCGGTCACCTTCGGGGAGGGACGCCGCGCACTGACCTTCGGCACCAGCAAGATCAACCTCCATCAGGCAGGCAGCGAACTCCTCCCGCACGCCACGCACCCCACCCCTGGCAGCGCAGACCTGTGCCTGGTCGCCGACATCCCGCAGGAACAGATCCTGGCCCATCTGACCGCCTGCGGAGTGCCCGTGCTGGAAGGCCCCGTGCCGCGAACCGGCGCCCAAGGACCCATCACCAGTACCTACCTGCGCGACCCGGACGGCAACCTCATCGAGATCAGCACCTACAACCCTCGTCCGGCGGTCGAATCGAACTCGTGAGCCTCCTGGGGGCGTCGACGCTGAGCCCGACGACCACAGCCTCGGACGCTCGCGCGGCGGACTGGCCACCAAGCTGCACCTCACGGTCGAGCAGGGCCAGAAGCCTCTGTCCCTGCTCGTCACCGCCGGCCAGAGGCACGACAGCCCGAAGTTCCAGCCTGTATTGAAGGGCACCGGGTGCCCCGCATCGGCCCGGGCCGGCCCCGCACCGAGCCCGACCGGGTCCGTGCCGATAAGACGCCCCATGCAGTTATCGGGTCAAGAAGCTGCGGCGAGTGGTGCCGGTTTCGGCGGGGCGAACGCGATCGCCTCATCGAACTTCTGGCGACTGGCCAGGCAGTGGTGAAGTTGGCCGAGCATGCGATGGAACAGGTTGCGGAGGGCCGCGTAGTCACCGGGCAGAAGATCACCTGGGGCCAGGATTTCCAGGATGCAGCCGTGGCCGGGTTCGTGGGCGCGGGAATCGCGGAAAGCGCGGGCCGGCTCGGGGAGAAAGTAGGCAGTTGGTTGACGAATACGTGAGCCCATGCCGCCGAGGAAGCCTGGGCTCCCGGCAAGGCCATAGCGGCGGGACTGGAGGGCAAGAACCTGCTCGGCAGGATGGCCACGGAGGGCGTGGGCAGCGCGGGTGGCCAGACCGCGGCGGACGGGGCCGAGATCAGCAGCGCGGTGCCAAGGCAAATGTCGCATGGACCTACTGCGTGGCCGTACTCCAAATTCCCCGCACGCTCCCGGCCACTGCCGTGACCAGCCGCCGACTGACCGCGTCCCATCGAGTGGAAAAACGTCCCCCGCTCAACCGCCTCACGGGACCCGCAAGCGACTTGCCCGACCTCGGCACCCACCTGGTCCATTACTGTGCCTCCGACCCCGACTTCGCCGCTCTCATCAGTACGTACGCCATGGAACGGCGCATGCACGATGCCCGACTGGGCTGGCGCCTCGAAGGAAACCGCATGATCGGCTGGACACATGGGCGCGAGACGTACGAGGCCCTGCTGTCCGTCGCTGAGACCCTCGCAGTCATCGTCAAGGGCTTCCCTGAAGACGCACGGTGCTGGCGGGAGTGAGGGCCCCGGGGCCGCCGGGCGGAAAATAACGGCGGCGGCTTGGTCAGCGCCTGAAGTTGATGTCGGCTGGGCGGCGGAGAAGAGCGTGATGATGGAACAGCATCAGGGGGAACCGGCGGCCAACGGCCTGCGGCTGGTGCCGGCGGGGCGGCACCAGCGCGAGGGGCCGGTAGAGCGCCCGCCGCACACCGGCCGGACGCGTGGGCTCCGGCGCCCGGCAGGTCCACGACAGGTCGCGCTGCTGATTCCGGCCGCCGCGCTGCTCATCCTGGTCAGTGGGGCGGCGAGTTCGCTCCGCTGGATGTTCGTGCCCTCGCTTGCCCTGGGGCTGGCCGGCGGCATCTGGCTGATCGTGACGGTGCCCCCGCTGCTGCCCCACCCGGCGCTGAGCCGGCTGATGATGACGCTGCTGGCTGTCCCGGCGGTTGCCGCCGCGGTGCTGGCCTCGTTTGCCTCGCAGGGGTTCGTACTGGAGACACGGGGCGCGGTACGGTCAGGCGAGGTCACGCGGGTGATCGAGCACCAGGGGAAGACCACCTCGTACGAATGCGTCATCCGCTATCACTCTGTGACCGAGGCGCCCGGAACCCTTAACTGCGGCAAATCCGACCACGTCGGTGCCACGGTCCAGGTGGCCTGGGACCCTGGTGGTCTGGTCGAGCCCGACTTCGCAGAGGCCAAAGGGACGTACCGGTTCTTCGCGATTCTCGCCATGGTGAGCGAGATCGCGCTGGTGATTCTCGGCGAGCTCACGGTCGCCATGGGGGTTGTCCTGCGCGCCGCTCACAGAGTCTCGGCTGCCCGCGGTCCGGGTACGGCCGACGGCCCCGAAGCGGCAGTTGGCCGGTGAGCGCACCCGTCGTACGGTCTCTTGCGGCCCCGTCGGACAAGACGTGAACACGACGATTGCCGTGAGGTGCTGACCAGCGCTGACGTCCCAACTCCCGGTACCACTTTCCGCAGAACTTCGTAGTGGCGGGAGATGCCGAAGGAGTTCGGCGCCTGGTCCACTGTGCACAACCGCTTCCGGCAGTGGCGTGACGCTGGCGTCTTCGAGGCACCGCCGGCCGGCCCCGTCACCCGCACCGACTGCATCAAGGGCATCGACACCCAGCCCGCCTCCGTCCTCCCCTTCACCACCTTGCGCGCCGGCCGCAGCTTCTGCGTCCGCTACCCGGGCGGCCAGGACATCGCCATCATCCGCACCCTCACCAACGGTTCGAACGACGCCCCGGTCAAGGCTCCCTCACCTACTACCGCCGCTCCGCCTGAGCCCGACCACCCGCATGTGCACGCCACGCTCGAAGAGCGCCGGTCAGCCTCCCAGGAACCGCAGCACCGCCAGCACCCTGCGGTTAGTACTGTCGTCCCGCGGCAGCCGCAGTTTGTCGAACACCGCGTTGGTGTGTTTCTCCACCGCGCTCCTGGAGATGAACAGTTGCTGTGCGATGGCTGCGTTGGTGCAACCCTGGGCCATGAGTGTCAACACGATTCGCTCACGGTCTGTCAGCAGATCGAGATCGTCGGTGTGGCGTGTGCGCGCCAGAAGGCGGCGCACCACCTCCGGATCGAACACCGTGCCGCCGCCGTGTACCCGCTCCAGCGCGGACAGGAACTCCTCGACCCTTCCGACCCTGTCCTTCAGCAGATATCCCACGCCCCGGGTGTCGGCCGCCAGCAGTTCTGCGGCGTACCGCGGCTCGACATACTGCGACAGCACCAGCACTCCCACTTGCGGGTGCTCGGACCGAAGTCGCAGCGCGGCCCGCAGCCCCTCGTCGGTGTGGCTTGGCGGCATGCGTACGTCCACGACGATGACGTCCGGGGGCCCGGCGGCCACTGCGGCCAGCAGCGCGTCCGCGTCCCCCACCGCGGCAGTTACCTTGTGCCCTTCGTCGACCAGCAGGCGGACCAGGCCAGCGCGTAGCAGCGCGGAGTCTTCAGCGATCATCAACCGCATGGCAGCTCCGCAACCACCTGCGTGGGGCCGCCCAGCGGGCTGTCCACGGTCAGACGCCCGTCCAGCGCGGCGATGCGGCGTGCCAGGCCGGCCAGGCCCGGCCCGGCGGGATCGGCGCCGCCACGCCCGTCGTCGCGCACCGACACCCTCACCACGTCGGTGTCCTGGCTCATCGCCACCTCGATCCGGGTAGCCCCGGCGTGCTTGGCCGAATTGGTGAGGGCCTCGCGCACTGCGAAATAGGCGGCCGTTTCGATGGCAGGGGTCGGCCGTTGCGTCAGGTCGCCGCTGATGTGCACGGGGATGGGCGAGCGTTCGGCGTCCACGGCCAGCGCCTCGCGCAACCCCAGCTGGTCCAGCGATGCGGGATACACGCGCCACGCCACCTGCCGCAGCTCCTCCAACGCCTGCTCAGCCTCGGTCTGTGCCTGCCGGAACAGCTCCTCGGAGTTCTTGCGGCGTGCCCGTCCGAGCAGCATCGCCACCACGATCAGCCGCTGCTGCAGCCCGTCGTGCAGGTCGCGCTCGATGCGGCGCCGTTCGGCGTCCACGGCCTCGACGATCCCCGAGCGCGAGGCGGCGAGTTCGTCGATCCGGCGGCGCATCCGGGTCATCTCGTCGGGGCTGAGGAAACGGCAGATCAGCCACCGCTCCAGTTCGGCGACGGCGGCCAGGCCGGCCAAGTCGAGGAAGAGCAGCAGCAGACCGGCGGTGAGGAGATACCCGGCGACCGGCCAGGAGGGAGCCATGCCGTCGACATCGTGCCCGGCCAGCCAGTGCGACAGCCCGGAGGCGACCGTCCAGCCGCCCGCCGCCAGCAGGAACAGCGCCCCGCCGCCGAGCAGGCCCACAGGGATGCGGCACCAAAGGTAGGAAACGGCCCGGCGCGGTTCGATACCCTCCGGGGACGCCGCGCCCCCGCTGAGCAGGGCGGCCACGCGCCGCTGTTCCAGCTCGGCCAGGCGGACCGGCAATCCGGGGGAGCGTGCCAAGCCTGCCGCGGCGAGGACTGCGGGCGCGACGAGCGCTGAGACCGCGCCAAGGGCGATACCGGCCGCGGCGAGCGCGGGCCTCATACCCGGTGCCGAGCACCCGGGCGGCGACGCAGCCGCACCGCGAACCACCGGGCGACGGCCAGAACCGCCACCGCCATGACCGCCTTTGACACCCATCCCCCGTACTCCTCCACCAGCCGCCAGTTGTCGCCGAGCCAGTATCCCAACAGGACGAACGCGGTGTTCCAGATCAGGCTGCCGAGGGCGGTCAGGGCGGTGAAGGCAGTGATCGGCATGCGCTGGATCCCGGCCGGGAGGGAGATGAGACTGCGCACCACCGGCACCATGCGGGCGAGCAGCACGGCGGCGCGGCCGCGTCGGGCGAACCACGCCTCGGCACGATCGATCTCGTGCGGGCGGACGAAGGGGATGCGGGCGGCGAGCGCGCGGGTCCGTTCGCGACCCAGGAGAGCGCCCGTGGCATACACGATCCAGGATCCGACGACGGAACCGACTGTGGTCCAGACAATGACGGCCGCCAGGCTCAACCGCCCCTGTCCGGCGGCGAATCCGGCCACGGGGAGGACGATCTCACTGGGGATGAACGGCAGTACCGTGTCGACGAGGTTGGTCAGCCCGGTACCGGCGGCTCCGAGTGCGTCCATGACGTCGACGGCCCATCCGGCGATGCCGCCGGCGGGCTCGGCGGAGGCGGCGAGGAATGGCGCGAAGCTTGAGGTTGCGATCATGTGGTTCAGGCTAGGAAGCGGCCGCGAGGCGCACCATGCGGTCGACCGCCCGATCGTACTGTGGTTTTCCGCAGTCATCGGCGATGCCCTGCTGGCTCTACCCCACCACGTAGGTCGATGAAAGCTCCGCTGCAGGACGTGTTTCATAGGTGGTGTGGCGCCAGCAGCGGCTGCTCGGCCGCCGCCCTTTCCGCCAGCCCTCACGCGGCGCGTGGCCGTCTGTCTCGCACCTGCGGAAACAGCCCCGGTGGTCTTGGTCAGCTGCTTCTCGTCAGCAGCTTCGACCAGCTCGTTGACCAGCTTGGTCGCCAGGACGTAATTGACTCGGTAGCCGGCTTGCCCCCTACGACCAGCTCCTGCGGCTCCGCCGACCCGACCACCCCACCCCGTGAAAGAGGAGAACGCCGTGACCCTTCCCCGCCAGCGAGGACTCACCGAGCAGGCCGCCACCACCGCCGTCGACCGACCCCTACAAGCCGGTGATCGACGCCATCCTTAAGGCGGACCTGACCGCGCCACGGAGGCTGGACCGCCTTCCGCTCCCACTACGGCATCGAACCATCGTCGACCGCCTCACCTTCGGCGGCAACATCATCGAGACCGGCACCGACTCCTACCGTCTCGCCACCACCCGCGCCCGCGCTGAGCAGCAAGCCGTCGGCTGAACCGGACGCGGGAGTGGCTGCAGGGAGACGTGGGCGACCTACCCCTGGCGCAGAAATTCCCGCAGGTCCGCAGCTACAGCCGTCATCCCTTCACCGGCTTCGATCACGGTCGTCACCGTGCACTTCCAGTCACCGGGAAAGAAGCCGGACCGAAGTGTCCAGTCCAAATACACATGACCACCCGAGCCGAAGGTCGCCGTCACGACCAGGTGGTTGTTGATCCAGACCCGTTCCCCCTCCCAGCCACGGAAGTCTCGGGCGAGGCCGTCGAAGAACTCGCTCATGTCATCCCAGACGGTGATGGTCACGTTCTCCAGCCGTGCACGCACACCATCAGCAACGGCCTCCACCGCGAAGACGGTCTCGTACTCATCCGCACGCGACCAGTCGAACAACCGGACAGAGGTCGCCAGCGTCCCCGGCCCCCGCACGACGAGCTCGACCTGCCCGGGACCCACTTCGATCAGACTCACCCGCTGAAGGATACGGACGTCAACACGTTGACGACATCACGTTTCCGTGGCCTGGGACCGCTGCTAATTCTCATCAACATTCGGAGGCCCAGCAGCAACCAACTGTTCCCAGCTCCCACCGACAAGCGCTCTTCGTTCTGACCTACGCAGCCAACCTGTCCTTCTTCGGCACCCGCGGGCCCGGGGTGCAGCGCGCGTCATCAGTCGAACCTGTACGTAGAGAGAGGTACGGCGCGCAGCGGGCCCCTTCGGCGGGTCGGCCTGCCCGTGTACGACCGCCACTGTGCGCTGCCCCTGCTCGGAGCCGGCGCTGCCACCTCCGCGCCGCCCGCAGCCCTCGCCCTCGCCGGCGCCCCTGGTGATCGCCTCCCTGCCCGGCGCCGCCGCCCTTGTGCTGCAGGCGGCCCCACCGCAGAACTCCAAGGACCGGCTGGAGTGGTGGCGCGACCGCCGCCGCCACCGCGGACACCTCGCCCGCACCCGCCAGCCGCTCCCGGCGGTGCCCGACGAACGACGCGAGTAGCTCGGCCTCGGGGAACACAAACGGAACCGTGGTGCGGGCCTGTCCGGCGGAGCATTACCTACGGCAGGTGAACCGTGGGCAGGGATCCGCCGAATGCGGATGGCAACGGGGCGTCAGGCCATTGCGAACTTGGCAACGTACTCGTCGAAGGGCTCAATGCCGACTTCTGCGCGGAGTTCGTCCACGCGCTCGGGCTCTTCACAGGGCCAGGGAAGCGGTGCCCCGTCCTTCACGCCGGCGATCTGAGTGCCGTAGATCTGCTTGCGGCCCTCATTGACCAGCGTGCGGTCGCGCAAGAAGGCCAGCTCGCGTGGGCTGGCCGAGCCTGCCGAGACCGCCTGCTGCATCAGCTTCAGGGCGCGTCGCTGAATTTCGATCTGCCGGTCAGCGTGCTGGGCGATCAGCCACGCTGCCCGCGCGGCCTCCTCGCCGACCAGTTCCTCCGTCGGCCAGCCATACTCGTCCATGATCTCGCCGAGCCGGTCACCGTGCTGTGCGGTCAGCCGGCGCCAGGCCAGCTGCTCGGCAGGGTCGTCGCTGTTCGCGCGGACTGCGGACTGGTGATCCGTCGCGGCCATGTCCGTGAGTTCCACGGCCAGCGCGGCAACGTCGTGCGCCACTCTCAACTCCCAGGTCAGATCAGTGCGTTGTGTTCGTTGGCGGCAAGCCTAGGGGCGCGAAACGGGCGTAAAGATCATTCCGGAGAACGGTGACAGGCACGTCCCCGCGCGGGGATAATGGATCTACCCCCGAAGCCAGAGGCGGATCGCTGCGACGATCACGGTGCCCTGGAAGACGTAGGCGCGCTTGTTTGAACCTCGTGGCCACGGCGCGGGATTTCTTGAGGGCGTTGATCGTCCGCTCGACTTCGTTCCTCGCTTGTAGATCGTCTTGTCGAAACCGGTGGGCCGTCCGCCCTTGCGGCCGCGGCGTTGGCGGTTGGCCCGCTGGTTCTTCGGCTCGGGGATAATGTGCCTGAGCTGCCGTCTGCGCAGGTAGCAGGCATCGGGCAGGGTCTGCGGGTGTCTGACGATCTTGTTCCTGATGATCTGTGGGAGCGGATAGTCCCGCTGCTCCCGGCCCGTCCGCCGCGGCGACGCCGCTTCCCCGGCAGGTGGACGACCGCGTTGCCTTGGCCGGCATCGTCTACGTGCTGCGCAAGGGGGTGAGCTGGCGGGACGTCCCGGCCGAGCGGATCGGCTGCAGCAGGGTGACCTGCTGGCGCCGTCTGCGGGACTGGACCGAGGCGGCGTGTGGCCCCGCCTGCACGAGACGTTGCTGGTTGAACTCCGCAGGTCCGGTCTACTGGAGATGGACGACGCGGCAGTGGACGGCTCGCATGTCAGAGCTCTCAAAGGGGGCTCACACCGGGCCTTCGCCGGTCGGTCGGGGCAGGCCAGGCAGCAAGCACCATCTGATCGTCGACCGGCACGGCACACCGCTCGCCGTGGCGCTGGCCGGCGGTAACCGACACGACGTCACCCAGTCGATTCCGCTGCTGGATGCCATCCCCCGTATTAGGGGACTGCGAGGCCGGCCACGGCACCGGCCACAGAGGCTGTTCGCCGATCCCGGTTACGACTTCGACAAGTACAGGCACCTTATCGCCAAACGGGGCATCACACCGAAGATCACCCGCCGCGGCACTCCGCACGGCTCTGGCCTGGGCAAGACCCGTTGGGTGGTAGAGCGCACCTTCGCCTGGCTACACCAATTCAAACGCCTGCGGATCCGCTACGAGATACGCGCCGACCTCCACCAAGGACTCCTCGAACTTGGCTGCAGCCTCATCTGCTCGAGACGACTACGCACGGCATTCTGAAACATCAGTAGGGCCGTCCTCACCCTGGACAGGCAACGCTGACGTTGCTGATCGGTATGCCTTGGCCATGGCGTGGAAGGAGCGCTTGGGTGCGAGGCTGCCGTCGGACATCAGCTTGCATACCCCGTAGGAGGCCATGTCGAGGTCGAAGCGCGGGTCGGCGTGATGTGGGTACTCGTAGCCGGCGAAGGTGAACCAGAAGGCGGTGTCCACACCTTCCTCGTCGAAGACGGCGAGCATCTCGCGCAGGTAGTGGGCCTGCTCTTCCTCGTCGCGGACGTAATCGCCGTTGATGCGGGGCGGATCGGCGTCGTGATCGACGACATCTACCCAGCCCAAGCCGCCGCGCTCGGCTGCGCCCCGGTAGGTGCAGCAGCCGAATTCGGTCGCTGCGAGCGGCTTGCCGTGCCGGAAATACTCGCGCAGGCCCTGGCGGAAGGCGTCACTGGAATCGCCGTAGGCGTCCGCACTGACGATGTCGAAGGGCGCCCAATCGACCTGTTCCCACGTTCCGGAGGCGTAGGTGATCTTTCCGCGGAATCGTGATCGCACCGTCTCTGCGATGCTGGCCAGCAAGGAATTCAGCCGGGCAGGAATCTCGGCGAGCACGGCCAATGCCTCGGGGGCGCCGCTGGCCAGGGTTTCGATTCTGGCGAAGCAGTCGTCTCCGGGGAGAAAGTCGGCGGCAAACAGGCTCAGCTCGCAGCCGGTGACGAAGACGTCCGCTCCCACCTCCTGGGCGCGGTCGGCACAGGTGGCGAAGTAGGGCAGCAGCTCTTCGGCGGACACTTCGCAAGGGAATGGGGAGAACCAGACCTCAAGCCCGGCATCGGCGGCGTGCCGGGCGGCAAGGGCCAGTCGTCCCGGGTCGCCGCCGGTGATCCGCACGGCATCGCAGTGCAGGTCTTCTGCGATGACGCGGATCTCGCGTCGCACCGCGTCGGTGTCGAAGACGTGCCGCGAACTCTTTCCGCCCGGAGTGAAGCCGGTGTCGTAGGTGATGCCTTTGGCTCGCATGGGATGCTCCTGACAATCGATCGATATCTGTTGCTGCATCTCACCGGGCGTCGGTGGGGGTCGGTTCGGCGGACGGATCGCATGGACGACCCGAGGTGTGTCTGGAGATCAGCTCGACGGCGACCTTGGCCGCGCTGCCACCTCACTTCTCCCTAAGAGACCACCTGACACGTGTGTTCGGCGATCGGAGCCGAACGTTAGGTACGAGTCGAAATGCCAGTCAACGGCGATCTCCTCGGGACCGCGCTATTTGCGCTGGTCAGCTACGCAACTGGCGGTTGCAATGACAGTGATGGTCAATGCACAGCGAAAGAGAGGGTGTTGCAACGAGCGGCGACGAGTGCACACACTGTGTGCCGAGACGACCGAAGTAGAGGAACCGACCCGATGCCAGGACGCAGGCTGACCAGAGCCGACCGGCAACAGATCGCCGCGGGGTTGGCGCAGCACCTGAGCTACGCCGACATCGCCAGACGCCTGAACCGTCCCGCCTCGACGGTGAGCCGCGAGGTCGCGCGCAACGGCGGACCTGCCCGGTACCGCGCGGAACTGGCACAGCTCGCGACCACCCACCGAGCCCAGCGCCGGCCGCAGCCCCCCTCCCCGGTGCAGCGGACCATCGAGCATCTCGGCCCCGCCCCCGACGCAACGGCCGCGTTGGTCACCGACCTCGCCACAGCACTTGTCGAAACCGGCCTCCCGCGCACCGCCGCCCGCGTGATGGCCTGCCTGTTCGCCTCCGAGACCGGCAGTCGCACCGCCATCGAGATGGCGCAGCACCTGCAAGTCAGCGCGGCGACCATCTCGCACGCGGTCCGCCTGCTGGAACGGCAGGAACTGATCCGCCGCGGTCGCGATGCCGGTGGCCGCCGCCACCGATATTTCCTCGACGACAAGGCGGGCTTGCGGACCGTCGCGGCCGGCGTCGCCGCCAACCAGCGGTTCGCCGCCACCGCGCTGCGTGGCGCCGAGCTCTTCGGAGCCGGGACCGCTGCCGGTTCCCGGCTCGCCCTGGCAGGCCGATTCCTCGAACGCCTCGGCGATGACCTCATACGCTCCGCTGAAAAGCACTGGCTTGACATGGTTGGTGAAAGGGGCGACGCATACATGCTGACGAGCCACGCGGAGTAGTACGCGGCCTCACTCGGCCTGGCGATCGACCCGACATTCGAGAAGCTCGGAGCCTGAAGATCACCCGCCGCGGCACCCCGCACGGCTCCAGACTCGGCAAGACGCGGTGAGCGGTGGAGCGCACCTTCGCCTGGCTCCACCAGTTCAAACGCCTGCGGATCCGCTACGAGATACGCGCCGGCCTCCACCGAGGACGCCTCGAACTCGCCTGCCGCTCATCTGCTTGAGACGACTACGCATCGCATTCCGAAACGATCAGTAAAGAGACCCGAGCCGCCCCGCCGTCGCGCAGCAGGGTAAGGGCCTCGTCGGCCGTTGGCCGGCCGTCAGCGTGGCATCAATGTGCGTTCCGTGTGGAACAGCACCAGGCACCGTGTGCAGTACTACACGCAGACCAATTACCACGCGCGTGTGGGGCCCACGCCGTCCGGCGCGGGTGGCAACCTACAGGGCAGTTACCAGATTCGCTCGTTCCGACCGCAGTAGGGCGGTCGGCGGGCTGGCTCCCCCACTCCTCGGCCGCTCCGGCTCTCCAGGGCACGGTGGCAGTCCCTGTCGCCGTGCCCTGCGCAAGCATTGCGTGACGTCCCAGACAGACCTCAGCGGTTACTGCGTCCCAGCACGTCAGGGCCTGGGCCGTCCCACAGGGTCCCCGGCCCGGCGGCGGGGCTGGGCGTCCACCGGCGGCATCGCCATGCTCTTCCCCAGATCGGCCACACCGTTTGTCACGAAGGGAATCACGCCCATGATGTCCACACGTCTGACCGCCCGGAGCGGCCTCGCTGCCGCTGCCGTCACCGCGATCGCGGTGGTCGCACCGCTCCTCACCGCGGACGCCGCGTCCGCCAGCGGTACGAAGTTGACGCAGGCACAAGCCGCCGGCCGGCTGCGGGCGGCAGGTCTCAGCTGGAGCTCCAGCGGCCACTGTTCGGACCGTAACAACCGGCGGTGCACCTCGTTCTCCCGGATCAACTCCGGCACCGTCAGCGGGATCATCACCTTCAAGCGGGCCAGTCACTGCGCGGTCACCATCACCGGTGGTACCGAGACCGGCCACGCCTCCGGCCGGTACAGCCACTGGAACGGCTACAAGGTCGACATCACTCCGACCAGCTGTGTCACCACGTACATCAAGCGCGAATTCCGTTACATCGGCAAGCGCGGCGACGGCGCACCGATGTACCGGTCCTCTGCCGGCAACATCTATGCCCGCGAGAGCAGTCACTGGGACATCACCTACCTGTGACGGGACTCCGCGGCGCGCGCTGGGCTCCGGCCCGTCCGCATGACGCGGGGAGAAAGGAGCGAGACATGGTGGGCATCAGGTGGGCGATCTGGAACCGGCGGACCTGGTTCCGTTAGATCTCGTGGTCCTAGCCGCGGTCGGCGTACAAGGGCACGTAGGCGTCCTCGCCCCGTTTCCGCCCTCACGCAGGGACTTCCGGCAGGAAAGCCAGCCGACTTTCACATTTTTCGATGGCACGCGCTCGGGGTTCGTACCGTCGTCCATGGGACGCCTCCTCAAGGATTGCGCGCGCGAGCCTTCGTCGGAGCCCGGGCGCGGTCACGTGTCGGGGCGCGCCCGGGTGCTGCTCCCGCAGCACGCTGTCCGTCGATGTCGTCCAGCACTCGGGCCGGGTCATCACCACCACCGCAGGGCCGCCACCGGCACGGTCCTCGACTCGCGCAAGGGCGCCGCCGTCGACACCGTGGCCACCAGCGCCAGGCGCCGGGTCAGCGTTCCCCGTCCGCTCTTCCCCTCTCCAGGACGGCCTTGACCGCGGCGAGCAGCCGCTCCCCCGCGCGGTCGACGCTCCCGTTCTGGGCACTGATCTGGGCGCCCTCCATGAGGAAGGTGATCTCGGCGGCGGCCTCGTCGGGATCCCGCACACCGGCCCTCTCGCACATGTCCGTGAGCCGGCGACGCTGGGTGGCCTTGTGGTCCTCGATCAGCCGACGAGCCGGGTGCTCCCGGTCGGGCAGGCCGGCGACGGAGTTGACGAAGGGACAGCCCCGCTCCGCGACATCCGGCAGCCCCTCGACGAAGAAGCGCGTCACGGCGAGGACCTGCGCCCGGCCGTCGCCGGGGTGCTCGCTCTCCGTCCGGTCGAAGGCGGACGAGTAGCCCGCCGCGACGATGCGCAGCCACTCCTCGATCAGGGCGTCCTTGGTGTCGAAGTGCCGGTACAGAGCCATCTTCGTGGTCTTCGCCCGCTCGGCGATGGCCTGGACCCCGACGGCCCTGATGCCCTCGCGCAGGAAGAGCTCCTCGGCCGCATCAAGGATGCGCTCGCGCGGGGGCAGCCGGGCAACTCTCGTGTCCCGCCCGGGCCTTGGGGGGCTGCTCGCCATCTCCGCCTCACTTCGGTCACCGTCGCCGACTGCTCTCCGCCCATGCTACGTTACCGATCAACCCCGAACGATACCGATCGGTATCATGCGGGACCGATCGGACCACTGCGAGGCCGAGCGTGAAGCTGCACGAGTACACCCAGTACGACGCCGTGGGGCTGGCCCGGCTCGTGGCACGAGGAGACGTCACCGCCACGGAGCTCGCCTCCGCCGCCCAGGAGGCGATATCCGAGGTCAATCCCCACCTCAACGCCGTCGTGGAGAACTGGCCCGCCGAGGACGCCCCGGACCCGGGCAGCACCCCGCTCGCCGGCGTCCCGTTCCTCATCAAGGATCTGGCCGTGGCCATGAAGGGCAAGCGCGTCGAACTGGGCAGCCGACTCGCCGCCGGCAACGTGGCGGCAGCCGACTCCTTCCTCATGCGACGGTTCAGGAGGGCCGGCCTGGTGACGCTGGGCCGTACGGCGTCCCCCGAATTCGCCTACAGCACCACCACGGAGCCGGTCCTCCACGGAGCGACCCGGAATCCGTGGGACCTCACCAGGACGCCGGGGGGCTCAAGCGGCGGGTCGGCCGCGGCCGTCGCCGCCGGCATCACGCCCCTCGCGCACGCCACCGACGCGGCCGGCTCGATCCGCGTCCCCGCCGCCAGTACGGGGCTGTTCGGTCTCAAGCCCACCCGCGGCCGTGTCTCCATGGGCCCGGACGCCGACGAGGTCTTCAACGGCCTGGCTGTACACGGCGCCCTCAGCCGGACCGTGCGCGACAGCGCCACCCTCCTCGACCTGATCCAGGGCCCCGAAAACGGCGACCCCTACTTCGCGGCACCTCCCCGGCGCCCATACGCCGAGGAGAGCACCCGCGACCCCGGGCGGCTGCGCGTCGGACTGCTCACCACCCCCTGGAACGGACGCGCCGTGGAACCGGCCGTGCACGAAGCCGCCCTGGCCGCGGCCCACCTGCTGGAGTCGCTCGGCCACCGGGTCGAACCCACCGGTGTGCACCTCGGGGTGAGCTGGGAGGAATTCGTCCTCGCCAACGCCCGGCTGTGGACGGCGAACCTGGTGACCTGGATCGACGGCTTCGCCGAGGCGTTCGGCCGCCCCGTGGACGAGACGACCGTCGAGCTCGAGATGCTGGCGAGCTACGCGTGGGGACGCCGGGTGAGCGGCGCGGACTTCGTACGGGCCCTGGAGGTGCGCAACCGGGTCGCCCGCTCGATCGGCGCACATTTCACGCGTCACGACGTCCTGCTGACACCCACCCTTCCCGAACTTCCCGTGCCCCTCGGCACCTACCACCACGGAGCGAAGGGGGCCGACGGCCTGGGCTGGCTGGAGCACCTGTTCCACAGGTCGCCGTTCACCGCCGTCTTCAACGTCGCCGGCACCCCCGCCATGTCGGTGCCCCTGGCGGCCGATCCGGCCACCGGCATGCCCATCGGCCTCCAGTTCGCCGCCGGCTACGGGCGCGAAGACGTGCTGTTCCGCCTCGCCGGGCAACTGGAGCGGGCCGCTCCCTGGGCGCGACGCACTCCCCCCGTCCGGGCGGGCGCGCTCCCCTACGCCTGAACCCGCCGTTGCCCCGGTCGCCGGGGGCGTTCCACGCTCTCGTCGGCAGGTCTTGGCAGACCCCTCCGGCAGCTGGAGCATTCCCCTGCCGCTCCCCACCCCACCCAACTCCGGCCAGTCGGCCGGAGTCCGCCGAGCGAGGTCAGCCGGTCTTGGCGGGCCCTTCGGCTCATGCTCGGTCAGGACCTGGAAGAGGAGTTGGCGCCGTGGCGGTCGAGTTCCATGGAGGCGAGTTCGTCGATGCAGAAACGATCGACGCGGCCGTAGCGGGCGATGGTTGGACTGAGCGGCCTTGGTGAGCCGGGCGCGGGACGACCGGTGCGCCTCCCGCAGGTGGGGTGCGCACCGGCCGCCGTGTGACCGGGATCCGTCGCGGTCAGTCGTTACGGGTGGCCTTGAGGCGCCGTATGTCGAAGGACCATATGCCGCGCCCGTGGGTGGCGGCGTACAGCCTGCTGTCCGGGCCGAGGCGCAGCTGCAGCACAGCCGCGGTGGGCAGGTTGCGTCCCAGTACCTGCCACTTGGTGGCACCGGCGGGTCGGTAGAAGGTGGCCAGGTCGGTGCCGAGGGCGAGGCCGCCGTTCGGGAGCAGCTTGACGGTATTGGCGGGAACATCGGGCAGGTTCGCGGAGATGTCCGTCCAGTCGGCGCCGCCGTTCTTCGACTCGAAGAGGTGGCCGACGCCGGCGCCGGGGCCTTCGGTCCACTTGCGGGAGAAGCCGTTGACCGCCACGTAGACGTGCTGGGCGTTGGCCGGGTCGACCTCGAAGCCGGAGATGTAGCGGTTGGGGAGGGTGACGTCGGCCGGAAGGCTGAGCTGGTGCCAGCCGGTGCCTCCCCCAGACTCCGTCCGGGAGGTACCCCCAGCGGGGCCGACCGCGATGCCCCGGGTGAAGCCCTGGTTGTTGCAGGGTCCGCACCAGCCGACGTACACCGTGCCGCCCGAGGACGCCACGGCAGTGGCCACATGCCCGTCACCGAGGTCGTACGCGTTCTTCCACTCCGCACCGGAGCGGATCGCGAAGCCCTTGGTCTGCACCCACACATGCCGGCCACCGGCCACCCAGGTGTTGCTGTCCTCGGCGTCGGCGGTGATCGGGGCGATGAAGCGGGCACCCGCACCGCCCAGGTCCTTGTCCGGCGGCGCGACCTCGTACTCGGTGGCCTTGGACGGGTCCGTGGCCCACGAACCGTCGTTCTCCCCGCAGTTCTGGGTGACCCACATGTCGAGGTAGACGTACTCCGCCGCGATATTGCAGCCGTTGGCGGGATCGGTGATCGTGTCGGCGCCGTCGCCGCCGAAGTTGGAACCCATGACCCTGTCCCGGCCGCGCAGGATCGACTGGCCGTTGTCCTGCAAGCCACCGGTCACCGAGACGCCACCGTGGGTGAGGTCCTTGCCGACGCCCACCGAGTAGTACTGAAGGGTGTCGAGGGTGCCGTCGTTCAGGGACTGCCAGTCCGTGGCATGGCCGCCCGAGTCAACCCTGCCGTTCAGCGGGCGACGGTAGATGCCGCCGTCATTGCCGACGTACGCCCAGGTCTTGCCTTTGTAGCTGCCGATCGCGACCGCGTGCTGGTCGGAGTGGGTGGTCTGCGAGCAGTCGCCGGTCTGTTTGGCCGGGTCGATGCTCCAGCAGGGAAAGGGGAAGTTCCAGTACGGGCCCGGCGTGAACCAGCTCGTACCGTCGTTCTTGGTCTCGAAGACTTCCTCCAGACCGAGGTAGACATGGTCGGCGTTGGCCGGGTCGACCTGGAGGAACTGGTTGTACCAGGACTGGATGCCTGGCTGGTAGCCGGCACTCTGGAGCGCGGATCCCGATGCCTTGAGCTTGGTGTAGTCGGCGATCTGCGTCCACGGTCCGAACGGCGAGCCGTTCTTCGACACGTACACGCCCTTGAGGCCGCTGTCCGGGTTGTCGGCGGTCTGCGCCGGCGACTGGTCGATGGCGTACAGCCGCGAGCCATCGGCAGCGGCACCGAACGTCATATTGCCCACGTCGTCATGGCCGGTCGGCAGGTCACCGAGCCCGCTGACCGGCTTCCAGTTCCCATCGTCCTGCTTGGTGTACAGCCCGTTGTAGGTATCGCCACCGCGCCAGCCGACGGCGAGCAGGACCTTGGACGGATCCTTCGGGTCGACGGCGATGTCGTTGGCGATGTTCTTGTACGGCGCGCTCGGGTCGTCCGCTTTCGAACCGCCCGGTAGATAGTCCGGGTTGGGGGCGAACTCCAGCTTCCACGGCCCGGACAGGGTGGTGGTGGGGTGCGACCAGACGCCGCGGCTGGTCGCCGCCCAGACCTTGGCGCCCGCGAACCGCAGCGCATGGATGACGGTGCTCTCCAGCTCGGCGCCGCCCACCCGGCCGCCGGGCCGGAACTGCCCGTGCCGCGGGTCGCCCAGGACGTAGACGCCCGTGCCCACGAAGGACGTTGCCCCGGTGTTCGACTCGCCGGTGGCGTACCAGAGCCGCTTCTTGCCGTCCAGGGCGAGGGTGCCCGTCGACAGGGACGGCAGCTTGTCGGCGATCGGTTCCCAGTGCCCACCGCCGGTCTTCGACCGGAAGACGCCGCCGTTGGCACCGCCCGCGTACACATAGCCCTGGTCGTCGGCGGCGATCCCGGTGATCCGGCCGGTCACCTTCCCGGCACCGCCGCTGGAGTTGGAGTTCACATCGCGGTAGCGCGGGTCGTCGGCGTTGTACGCCTCCTTGGTGACGTGGTCCCAGTCGCCGTGCGTGTGCCGCATGGACTGGAGCTGCTGCCAGGCCGCCCCGTAGGCACCGGGCGCGACCACGCCGGGAGCCGTGCGCGCCTCCGTGAACTGGGCAGTGGCTTCGGCCGAGTTCTCCGCCTCGTCGGAGCCGTCGTCCCCGCTTCCGGGGGCGGCGACGGCGGATCGTCCGCCGTGGTGGTGCACCGCCTTGATGTGCTGGCGGCCGATATCGGCCTGGTGGCGTGCGTTCCAGGGCCGGGGTCCGGAGTCACCTGATGCCGCGAACGACTGGCTACTGACCAGCCCAAATGCGGCGGCTACGACGGTGCAGGTGATGAACCGCCGACGATGCCATTGGGGCAGCATGCCCTCTCCTCCCTGCGCCGGCTATGGGGGCGGCCCGACGCGGAGGAGATCTTGGCGTGTTCGCGACAGCACTGCGAAGGGGGCCGCAGGAAAAATGGTGGGGAGTTTACGCTTGCGGCCCGCATAGAACCGAACTTCCTGTTAATCACCTCTATTTGAGGCTATCGACGGTGATGCCGGAGATCAGGCGCGACCGGCTCTCGGCACCCCGAGCGAGTCCGGCAAGCCCCCTGATTCCCAAGCTCGGAGCGCGGGTTCGATTCCCGTCGCGCGCTCCAGAGTTGAGGCCCCGGTCGGGGACCTGGGCCTTGTGCGTTGTCCGGGCCGGTGCAGGCGTCCGGCGTCGGATCCGCGGCACGGCCCCGGTCAGCCCGTGGGCAGGGTTTCGTGGGCCCAGCCCGCCAGGAGGCGCAGGGCGGTGTGGGAGGGGGAGTCTTCCTCCACGGTGTGGGCGATAAGGGCCTGGTCCGGATCGTCGGGGAGGCGTAGCGTCTCGAAGCCCAGGTCCAGTTCGCCGACGACCGGGTGCCGGTACACATAGCGGCCGTGGGTCTTGTCCTTGAGGCGGTGCTCGGCCCAGGGCTCGCGGAACTCGGGACTGGCGTCGGAGAGTTCGGTGAACAGCTCAGCCGTCCGGGGATACCGCTGAGAACGACGACGGCCTCCGCTGCGCTCGCGCTGGAGGCCGTCGTCGGGTTGACGGGCGCTGCGATGGGCAGGGCGACGGGGTGCTGTTCGCACCGGCTCCCGGGCCGACGAAGCGCAAGCCGCGCCCGCCGACCCGAACATCGCACCCTGCGATTTCTGCCGGCCGGACACCGAGGTGGGTCTTGACGTGGCCTAATGGACCATGTTCCACATCTGGTACCGGTTGGTGTGGTTGTAGCAGGTGGTCTTGGCGACCGGGGCGCCCTGCGGGTGGCCTTGGTCCCACAGCAGCTGATTCCAGTGTCCGTCCTGCCCGCGATCGAGGCAGAGCACCTCGTTGAGGTTGTAGTCTGCCTGGTAGTTGGCGAACTGCCAACTGTTGCGAGGGTTGCCGGAGCTGTTACCGACCCAGGTCATGTTCCACTGGTCGTGGTAGTCGCTCGAATCGCACCCGGCCGCGCGGGTTGCGAACCAGCCACTGGGAGACGAGGCGGAATGCGACCACTGCACTCGCAGGCAGTTGCCCTCCTTGCGATGGACGATCTGCACCCGGTCATAGTAGCCACCGACGTTGCTGTCGTAGGACACGACGTCCCACCGCTGCCACGGATTACCAGGCTGGCACGGATTGATGTAGACATCGCCGCCGTTGGAGTCCAGGCAGTAGCCGGTGGCGTAGTCCTGGAGCATCACGTTGTACTGGTAGGTGTTCGCTTGGGCGGTACCCGTCGTTCCCGCCACTGCCGCAGCCGCCAGCAGGCCGGCCATCAGTGCCGATCTCACCTTTAACTTCACCGAGAGTCCCCTCTCCCCGTACCTCAGTGGTACGCACGAGAACCCTGACAGGCGAGCGAACAGGCGAATAGGGGATGGAAGGTCAAGAAACGGTTCATTCCGCTCCCGACGTCCGCGCGCTCACCCGCCGGGAACTCCGGGTCTTCACCGTGTGCGATGAAGACCCGATGCAGGGCCTGCCCCACCTCATGCAGGGCCCGCCGGAGTGTCTGGGATCGGCGTCGCCTGATCCCACGAAACTTGAACCACATCGGCATCGCACCTATCCCGTCGGACACGCCCCAAGCCCTTGGTGCCTTGGACCGTTGCCGCATCATCACGGCGTTTCGTTCACTCGACTCACGGCCTTCCACAGCTGCCCAGCGTTCCCCCTCGGTCTGGACATGAGGGTGAGTCGTCGCAGTCGGTGGGGGCCCCAACGCTCCTCCCCCGCCGTGCGGACGGCCCAGCCCTGTTCGGACCGGGCGGGCTCGATCATGACTGACCGATCGTCACCGATGCGGTCAGCCAAGAACTCCTCACAAAAGTGGCGGACTTGACCTGGTCAGAGGTCGCTGTAGCGCACGAGACCGCCAGGTATCGGGACGCAGTCAGTCGCGCAATCGCACGCGACAAACCTTGCGACATCGGCGTTCATCCCCGGGATACTGGTCGCCCATGGATGAGGTCACAGTCGTTGTCGCCCATTCCGAGCGCGCGACCCTGCGCGTCGGTGACGTGTTCTTGAAGGTGGACGCCGATCAGGCGCGCCTCGACGTCGAGGTCGAGGCAATGTCCCTCGCGCCGGTCCCGACCCCGGAGGTCCTGTGGCGCAAGCCGCCCGTGCTCGCGGTCGCCGCACTCCCGGGGACGACGCTTGGGCGCCTCGGCGGGCCGTCGACCGGGTCGTCGGCGGCGTGGGCCGCGGCGGGCGCCGCCATCCGGAAGCTGCACGACGCGCCGCTGCCGCCCCGGCCCGGCCGGGCCGGCCGGAGCATCGTCGCGCTGGCGGCGGAACTCGACGACGAGTGCGAGTTGCTCGTGACGAACGGCCTCCTACCGGCTGACCTGGTCACCCACAACCGCCAGGTCGCCGAGGCCGCACTCCGGCCATGGACACCGGCGTTCACGCACGGCGACCTGCAGATCGCGCACGTCTTCCTCGACGGCGACGAGGTCACGGGCATCATCGACTGGTCCGAGGCGGGCCAGGGTGATGCCCTGTACGACCTCGCCACCTTCACGCTCGGACACGAGGAGCACCTCGACGACGTCGTCGCCGGCTACGGCACCGACATCGACCTCGACCTCGACGTGATCCACGCGTGGTGGTCGTTGCGAAGCCTGCTGGCAGTTCGCTGGCTGATCGAGCACGGCTTCGACCCGTTCGCACCGGGCTGTGAGGTCGACGTACTGAGATCCCGGATGTGAGGCTGGGCGGGCCCGACTGCTACGGATGCGCTCTGACGCACCGAGCAGGCCATCCCCTGGGCTGATCGCCCGCCCTCGCTCTCGACAAAGTACGGTGCGCAGTCGTCGCCAGCAGATGGGACGGCGCAGCCGATGGTGACGAACCGCGTGGTGGATGTCGTCGCGGATCTCCCAGCGGGTACGCAGGCGGCGGAACCAGTGCAGCAACGCAGTCGCTCCTTCCGCGATCCAGCGGTACACGCCCCGACCGGAGCCGTGCCCGGGGCCGTGCCGGGCGATGTGCGGGGTGATCTGGAACCGGCTCCGGTCGGCGCACGGGTGTCCCGGGGCGCAGGTGGTCCAGCGCGGCCCACGGCTCCTCGCGCTCCGCGTTCTTGCTGGACTTCTTGTCGGCGAAGATCCGCGCACATCCGGCGGCCTCCAGGGCAGCGATCCGCCGATCGAGCAGCTGGCCCCTGGGTGGATACCTGGGCGTATCCGATCCGGGCGCCGGCTGCGGACGCGAGGAGCGCCGCCAGGGGCGGCGAAAACCTGGTGTGCGGGGCCGACGGAACCGGGTAATGTCTTTGTCATGTTCTTCCAGACGCCGATTCACGAGTGAGAGCGTGACGGGCCCCTGCGGACGTCCTTCTACGTCACCGTGCCCGTCCCCCACCGATGAATCCGTAGACCACTTCACATCAATCCGGGAGAACCCATGAGCAAAAACATCAACAACCCCGTGGGCATGGGCGGCGGCCAGCGCAAGAAGCTGTCCCGCACCGAACGGCAGAACAACGGTCCGCACCGCAACCTCGACCGCCAGGGTGCCGCCGACCAGAGGGCGGAGCTGGTGCGCAAGATGCGCGAGAAGACAGGCGCAGCTGAGGGCACCGGGCCGACGGGCGACGACGCTGCACAGAGCTGAGGCACCGCCGCCGCAGGGCGGCACTGCACGGGGCAGGGCCCGGACCGCGACGCGCTGTCCGGGCCCTGCTGCCGTATCGGGGCGCTGCTGCCGCACCGGGCGCGGCCGGTCCCGCTCAGCTCTCGGCCGACCACCCGGGGCAGCCGCGGATTCAGCAGTCGCGTCACCGCCACCACCCCAAGCTGCACCAGCAGCGTCACCACCAGCGCGTTTCCCGCACCCAGCCCGGGCGACACCGCCAGGAAGAGCGTGCCGAGCGTTGCCACCCCCACGGCCGGCGAGGACTGCTGCGCAGTCACCATCACCCCGCTGCCCACCCCCGCCCGGTCCGCCGAAGAGCACGATCCGCAGCAGCATCGGGAGCTGGCAACCCTGGCCCAGTCCGCCCAGCAGCAGACTGGGGGAGCCGGTCCACGAACCCCCGGGGTGATGGTGCTTTCCGCGCTTCCGGTCGCCGAACTGCGCGGGAGGCGGATGCATTCACCCTGGAGATCTGCGAGGTCGATGTGCGTATCCAGCGTACGAATTGGGAAATCGATCTGCTGGACTGAGCAGTCCAGCCGGCTGGGACGATGTGGAGCAGGTAGCAGCTTCGGAGAACGTGCACCCACCGAGGGCTGGCGGCTTTCCAGCCCACTCCTGACGCGGGATGAGCAATGCGGAAGTTTGACTCCCCATCAACGGTGCAGCTCAGCACCGCGCACAGGTAAAGGTGCACATGGCACAGCACATCGCCACGTGCAGATCCGAGGCGGCGAGGGCGGGTTCGGGGCCTTTCACCTCGCAACACCCTGGAGAACGGCGATCTCCAGCGGATACCGTTGGCGATTTTGGCGGCGCTCCATCCAGTCTTCCATCGCGAACGAGACTTCCACGAAAGCCAGGTCGTTTGAGAACGCTGGCCACAGTCAGTCTCAAACGACCTGGCGACCGCGCTGGCCAGCAACCCACCACACGCCAGACGCAGTGCCACAGGGCGGCAGGTCACACCTGTACCTCGTGCGCGTTGAAACGCCGGCGCCTGGAAGGCCACGGCCGCGCCGGGAACAACCGGGCCGGTCGGCACAGTTGCATCGACCGAGGAACCGGCGCCGCACGGGCGGGAGCACGGAGACCAAGAGGTCGTCCGCCCCACCAGGGTCCGGGCCCCAGATCGCGGTACGCCCGCCGCGCGCTCGGACCAAGACGTATTTCTGCAGGAGGAATGTTTCATGACTGACCGGCCCTTGACGCTCATGGCAGTACACGCCCACCCCGACGACGAGGCCACCGGAACCGGAGGGGTTCTCGCGCGGTACGCGGCGGAGGGCATCCGCACGGTTCTCGTGACGTGTACCGACGGCGGTTGCGGTGACGGACCGGGGGGTGTCAAGCCGGGCGATCCCGGGCACGATCCGGCGGCCGTCGCCTTGATGCGCCGTCAAGAACTCGAGGCGGCCTGTGACGTCCTGAAAGTCAGCGATCTGGAGATGCTGGACTATGCCGACTCCGGGATGATCGGCTGGCCGAGCAACGACGCCCCCGGATCCTTCTGGCAGACCCCCGTGGAGGAAGGCGCTGCCCGACTTGCGGAACTCATGCGGCACTACCGACCCGATGTGGTCGTCACCTACGACGAAAACGGCTTCTACGGCCACCCCGACCACATCCAGGCCCACCGCATCACGATGGCGGCGCTGGAGATGACCGCGCTGACACCGAAGGTGTACTGGACGACGATGCCCCGCTCGATGATGCAGCGGTTCGGGGAGACCATGCGCGAGTTCCATGAGGACATGCCGGAGCCGGATCCTGCCGAGGCCGCCGCGCTAGCCGCGATCGGCCTCCCCGATGATGAGATCACCACGTGGGTGGACACCACCGCATTCAGCGGTCAGAAGTTCGATGCCCTGGCCGCGCACGCCAGTCAGGGCGAGAACATCTTCTTTCTCAAGATGGGCAAGGAGAGGTTCGGCGAGTTGATGAGCATGGAGACCTTCGTACGCGTCAAGGACGTCACCGGCGCGACCGTACCCGAGAACGATCTCTTCGCCGGACTGCGCTAACGGCGCGATCGAGCGGGTCACAGATCCGAAGGCTCGTTCACGCGAGTTCCGCTCCGGGAGCCCGCGTCCAGGCACCAGCCGGCCGCATCGAAGCGTGCCCGCGCCCGCGGGGTTGGTCCCCCGGGTCCTGCGCTTGCGGGTAGCGGGGTGCAGCGGCTCCCCGTACCCGCGGGATTGCGACCGTGGGAGCTGCGCATCACCACTGGGGCCGGTCCCCCACGTATGACGCGAAGAGCTGAAGGCAGCCAGGTGCCGGTCCATTACCGTGAGCTCACGAACGGTCTCGTCCGGACGGATCCAGAACGGCCGTATGCGCTGGGAGGACGGTCGCCAGGAGTTGTCTTCACATGTCAGCCCACATCAGGAGCGATGCGGGGGTGACGGCTGCTTGGTAGGACTCGGCGGTCCATCTACCAGGACCGCCGCGCCCACGTCTGGGACAACACCGACGCCACCGCCACACTGCGCAACGACCACCGCCGCATCGTCGACGCCCAGAGCTGGGGACGCCACGGTCACTGACCCGCCCTGAACCGGCCGGTGAGCTGTGCCGCTCACCAGCCACCAGGTGCGCCGCAGGCCCGGGCCTGCGGCGCACCGCTGCGTCCGGTCGTTCGGCTGCATGGTTCGGTTCCTTCTTCTCAACGCAGTTGCTCGGCCAGTCCGACGATGATGCCCTCCGGGCCGCGGAGGTAGCAGAGCAGATAGCTGTCCTCGAACCGGGCAATTTCGCCGACGAGTTCGGCGCCGTGAGGGCGCAAGCGGGCAACGGTGTCCTCGATGTCGTCGACGGCGAACATCACGCGGTGCGTGCCCAGAATGTTGTGCGGCCGGTTGCGCGGCCCGGCGCTGATCGCCGCGGGGCTGCGGTACTTCGACAGCTCGATCCGGCTGTGACCGTCCGGGGTCCGGACCATCGCGATGTCACAGCGGACGCCGTCGAGTCCGGTGCACTGGTCGGCGAAGCGGCCCTCGACCTCCGCCCTGCCCTCCAGCTCCATACCGAGTTCCATGAAGAACCCGATGGCGGCATCCATGTCCTCGACGACGATGCCGACGTTGTCCATGCGCTGAATCGCCATGCTGGTTTCTCCTTCTCCCTCGTGCGGCCGGTGGTGGCCGCTGAGGTCCCTGGGACGGAGCCGGTGGCACGTTCTCGACACCCTCAGACCGCCGAACTCCGAAAATCTGGATCGCGCCTCAGCACCGCTACCCAGTCCCGCGAGCCAGGAGGAGGACAGGCGCGAGACGCGCGATTCTTGACCATAACGTTGCCTGCTCAACAACCGATGGACCTTTCTTCACGCGAGGGCCGTGCGGGCAGCGGATCTGTGAGCGATGATCCCGCCATGACGAGCCTCCCCTGGCGCCGAGTGCGCACCCTCGAACTGAACGACAAGCTGATCCCCGACCCCAACGCCCAGCACATCAAGCTCGACCGACTCCACAGCGTGCGAGTCGCCATCGACGGTTCCTTCCTCCACATCGATCCGCGGCCGGCGGACGAATGGAAAAAGCCGGGGGAGTTCACCATCTACACGGTTCCGGCGAGCAACGTCCTGGTCATGGAGTCCCAGGAGCAGGTGAAGTCCGGCAAGGTCGTCGGATTCTGAGGCTTGGGCCCTACATCTCGCCCCTGCTTCGGCAGGCGGCGGGGTGCTTCGTCGTACCGGCTTGCAGATGCCCACTGAAGGTCTGGTGGTGAGACGGTTCGGCACGCTGGGTAGCCTGTCGCTGCCTCGACGAGGCTGGGAGGGCCACCCGGGCCATCGACGTCATGAGGGGCGGCCTGACCCTGGCCAACGTCGTCGGCGTGCCGATCGGCTCGTTCGTCGGCCAGTACACCGGCCGGCGCGGCCCCCTCTGGGCCCTGGCCGTCCGCGCCGCCCTGGCTGCCGTGTTCGTCGGCCGGTTCATCCCCCGCCAGGCAACAGCGGGCCGACTTCGTCGCCAACGCCGGCGGCGTTGTCGCCGCCGCGTTCGCCATGGACGCCCGCTACTCCGGCTTCCGGCCCGAGACCCCCACCATTTTCGAGGCGATCTCCAGCCGGCTGCGCACGAACGCCGTCACCGTCCTTGAGGAGGCCAAGCGTCGCAACACGACACCGCACACGGCCGGCCGCCCGCCCCGCCGCAACCTGGCAGAGGAACGCGTCCGCACCGCCATGCACAGCAAGGGACGTATCCCCCGCTGAGGCACGGCTTGCACGCCGCGCTGGGCGGACAGTCACGGCGAGTGGTCCGGAGGCCGGGCGATCAAAGGGTGGTCGCCCGGACGCTGGGCCGTTCCGGGCTCGACAGAACTGCCATCCATCCCGGGATGCCCAGCGCCCGCTGCGACGGTTGAGCATTGTCGCATCGCGAGCGCCAAGGATCTGGCTTCTGTCCATGGCGTGCAGGGAGGCGCCCCCCACTCTCGGTGTACACGAGATCCCGCCTCGGAGATTCCGCGTCGGGTGATCCCCGGCGTTCCTCGCCGGCCGCCTCGACGCTCACGGTGGGCGGGCGAGCCGTGACTCCCGCGCGGATCTCGACTTCCCCTGCGATCCGATGGGGAGGGCGGTCGGTTGTCTGCACACCCGCCACCCCTCGGTGCGATGAGCACGGGTGGGGGGACGCGATTCTTGTCGGCGCCCGGGGTGTCTGGGCTGCTCAGGCCGGGGTCGCCCGAGGGGAGCTCTCAGTCGTCGATCGCCTGGTAGAGCGTGGTCCAGAAGTCGAGCATGAGATGCACCGGATCCGGGACGTTCAGCAGCATCCGGAAGTAGGCGTGGTAGTCGTCGGCGGTGGAGACCAGCCCGCCACCGCCTCCGGGGAACGTCGGAGGGAGCTCCACCGGCCCCCCTCGGCCTCGTCCCACACGGTGAACTCCCCGGTCTGCGGGTCGGGGGCGTAGAGGGTCGGCAGCCGGTCGATCTTGTCGGCGGGTACATGGAAACCGGTGTCCTTCATGCCCAGCGGCTCGAAGATGCGCTCGCGCAGGAACGACTCGAAGGACTGGCCGGTGACCCTGGCGACCAGCACGCCGACCAGGTCGCTGCTGATCTGGTACTGCCAGCGTTCGCCGGGCTGGTGCCTCAGCGGAAGCGTACCCAGGCGGCGCATCCACTCGTCCGGCTCGGGCATCGGCGTTTCGGCAGATTGGGGGTGAGTCCCTGCTCGAAGACCGCGTTCATGATCGGAGTGCCCAGCACGGTCATATCCATGCCGAGCCCGAACGTGGAGTCGCCCCGGGTCGAGGGAATCTCGCCGTCGTGGTCATGCTCACCGGCGACGACCGAGCCACGGCCGAGCGCAGCAGCAGGACGGCGTCAGCCGATGGGCAGCCGCCATGCGCCGGCATCAGCGGTTCACTCGCCAGCGAGCCGAGGTGCTGCGTTGTGTGGTGGCGACCGGACACCACGGTCGCCACCGACGCCAGAAGTGAAGCCCGCGAGAAGGAACTCACCCACGCGGCATACCACTTCGAGCTGGAGAGCCAGTGGCACGGCACGGAGTCGCTCCCCCGTACCACTGCACCGAGGCACTGTGAGCTGCCTCACCCAGCTCCGTCCGCTCCGACACACGAACTGCCTGGCCGGCACCCCTCTCCCCTGGTCCGCCCCCGCTTGTTGGCCGGATACGTCAGTAATCTGTCATTGCAGCCAGTACACCGTTCCATACAGGCTGTGACTGTGTTGGAACGACGTGTTGTTGTGGTGGTGTACGCCGGGGCGATGGCTCTGGACATCACCGGACCGATCGAAGTGTTCGATACCGCCAACCGGCTCCTCGACCCGTCGGGCGCCCCCTACCGTGTCGACTTCGTCTCCGCCGACGCACCGCTGGTGCGCACGAGTTCAGGGGTGGTGGTGGCTGCCGCACCCCTGAACTCGGAGCAGGGGCCGATCGACACACTCCTCGTACCGGGCGGCTGGAGTCTCCAGAACGCACTGCGGGACCGGGTACTGGTCTCCTGGATCCGCGGGGCGGCAGCACGGTCGCGCAGAGTCGCCTCCGTATGCGGCGGATCCTTTCTGCTGGCGGAGGCGGGCCTCCTCGACGGCAGGCGCGCCACTACCCACTGGGCGTACAGCGAAGCGATGGCGTGCCGCTATCCGGAGGTGACGGTGGACGCCGAGCCGATCTTCGTCTGGGACGGCCGCTTCGTGACCTCCGCGGGCGTGTCGACGGGCATCGACATGGCGCTGGCTCTGGTGGAGGCCGATCACGGTGCGGCGCTCGCCCTGGAGACAGCACGGTTTCTGGTGCTGTTCCTCAAGCGACACGGAGGACAGTCCCAATACAGTGCCGTCCTCGACGCCCAGTTGGCCGATCATCCGCCGATCAGGGCAGCGCAGGAATGGATTCTGGGCCACCTGCACACCCCGCTCCCCGTGGCCGAGCTCGCCCGGCAGGCCAACATGAGTGAGCGCAACTTCGCCCGGGTCTTCCGGCGCGAGGTGGGCACGACACCCGGACAGTACGTCGAGCGGACCCGCATCGCCCGGGCTCGCGAACTGCTGGAGACGACCGAACTGGCGATCAGCCAGATAGCCGGCCGTTGCGGATTCGCCGCCCCCGAGACCTTCTTCCGCTCCTTCGCACGAACCCTGGGACTCACCCCCAAGGAATACCGACACCGCTTTCAGGTCATCTCGCCGGCCGGCCTCGTCGACCGGCACCACGAGAGGGACAGGAACTCTTTATGACCGGCACGACCTCCCACCCGCGAGACGCGGAAACGGCACGCCTGGCCGACCATCTGGTCGCGGAACTCGCCGGGGCCGGCGTCTCCCACGTATTCGGCGTCGGCGGCGCGAACATCGAGGACCTGTACGACGCCGTGCACCGCAGCGACGCCGTCCGCGGCGTCGTCGCCAAGCACGAGTTCTCCGCCGTCACCATGGCCGACGGATACGCACGCACCACCGGGCGCCTCGGCGTCGTTGCCACCACCTCGGGCGGCGGGGCGATGAATCTCGTACCGGGCCTGGCGGAGGCCCATGCCTCGCGGGTGCCGGTGCTGGCCCTGGTGGGTCAGCCGCCGACCGAACAGGAGGGCCGCGGGGCGTTCCAGGACTCCAGCGGCAAGGCAGGGGCCTTCGACGCCCGGGAGGTGTTCGCCCCCGTCTCCCGGTTCTGCGCCCGGGTGGACGACGCGGAGTCGCTCGTTGAGTTGCTGCCCCGGGCAGTGGCGGCGGCGCAGTCCGATCCCCGTGGGCCGGCTGTGCTGTTGCTGCCCAAGGACGTGCAGCAGGCGCGCATCCGGGTGCCCGGCCGCGGCGCGACCGCTCCCCCGGGCGCGCCGGCACCGTCGGCATCGGTGGCACGGCTCGACAAGGCCGTCCTTACCACCGTGTCGGAGGCCCTTCGCGAGGCCGGCCGCGTTCTCGTCATTGCCGGTGAGGACGTCGCTGCCGCCGACGCGCGTACGGAGTTGGCCGAACTGGCCCGGCGCCTCGGGGCGTGGGTGGCGGTCACCCCGGATGCCAAGGACGTCTTCGACAACCGTGATCCCCGATTCGCAGGCGTAGCGGGGGTGATGGGCCACACCAACGTCGAGGAGTGTCTGCGGCGGGCCGACGTATGCCTGCTGGTCGGTACCCGACTGCCGCTCATGGCACGCGGCGGACTCGACCGGGCTCTGGCCACCACCGACGTCGTCTGCCTCGGCCCCGAACCGCCGTTCGTGGCAGGCACCGCGCTGGGCGGAAACCTGCGGAACGCGCTGCGCGCAGTGACCGCCCTCCTGCCACCCCGCCCACATCCCTGTCCCCCGCACGCCGGTCCTCTCCCCACTCCCATGCCGGGCCCGCTCTCCCAGGCGCGTGGGCGAACCCTCCCCTACCGTCAGGCGGTCGCCGCGGTGGAGGCGGCTCTCCCCCAGGACGCACACGTCTTCGTGGACGCCGGCAACGCGGGGGCCAGCGCCGTCCATCTGCTCCCGGCACCGCGCCACGGCCGCTTCGTGGTGGCGGTCGGCATGGGCGGCATGGGCTACACCTTCGGTGCCGGCATCGGCGCCGCGCTCGCCACCGGCCGACGCACCTACGTGCTCGCCGGGGACGGGGCGTTCTTCATGCACGGGATGGAAGTGCACACCGCCGTGGAGTACGCCGCCCCCGTGACCTTCGTGATCTTCAACAACAATGCCCACGCCATGTGCGCGCTGCGCGAGGAGTTCTTCCAGGGCGGCGTCCGCGACGACGACCTGTTCGCCCGGACCGACCTCGCCGCGGGAGTGGCCGCCGCCTTCCCGTCCCTCGATGCCACGGGCGCCGGCGACGCGGCGCAGCTGCGCACGGCGCTGCTGCGCGGCAATGCGGGCGGCGGCCCGGCGTTCGTCGCGGTGGACTGCGACCCGCGGGAGATCCCACCGTTCCTTCCCTTCCAGTCCTTCACCGACAGCACCGGCGAGACCGCCGTCACCGAGAGCACCCACCGCACCGAGAGCAAGGAGAGTTCGGATGAGCGAGGAATCGTCCAGGTTGGCTGACATCCCCGGCCTGCTGCGGATCGAGAACGCCGGCAAGGAGGAACTGACCGCCCACTGCATGGAGCTCACCCAAGCCGTCTACCCCCACCATCAGGTCTACGGGCAGTACTGCACCCTCCACGAGTACGTCGACTGCCCCCCGGAGGCGGCCTACGACTACCTGCGCCAGGGGCACCACCTGGAAGAATGGACCTGCAGCCTGCGGGACTTCGCGCCCTCCGGCACACCGGGGCTGTGGGTCGGCAACGACCGGCTGGAGGACGACACCAGGATCTACTGCGAGGTGGTCGCCCACCCCGACGCCATGACCGTGGACTACCACTGCTCCTGGGACCAGGGCGAGAAGCTGTGGATGATCTACCTGATGCGCGTCGTCCCGGCGCAGCTGGTGCTGGACAAGCCGGGTTCGGTGATCACCTGGACCAACTGCCGGCACCCCTACTACGACGCCAACCCTCATCCCGAGAGGGCGCCCCGCCCGGACCGGCCCTGGGTGGGCGACTACTGGGACCTCTTCTACGCGGGGCACACCGTGGAGATGAACAACCTCAAGGCGATCCTGGAACACCGCCACCGCAACGGCCTGCCGGTCAGCGCGGCGCCGTCGAGGGCGGGGGCGCGGTGACGACGGTCAGCCTCACCGACGTCGCGAGCTACCTCCCCGGCGAGCCGGTGCCCGCGGAGTTCTACACCGAGTACCCCGGAGCCGAGGACAAGCTGCGCGACCACCCGATGTTCAGGGTCCCGCCATTACGGCACCACGTGGCTGCCGACGAGACGAACGCGGACATGGTCGAACGCGCCGTACAGCCTCTGATCGATCGACACGGCAGGGACGAGATCCGGGGCGTCGACGTGCTGTTGGTGCACAGCCAGTTGCCGGACCTGCCGTTCGTGGGCGCAGGCACCGAAGTGGCGCGCCGACTGGGTCTGAACCCGGAGTGGCTCGTCGACGTGGCCAACGCGGGCTGCGCCTCCTTCGTGTACATGCTGAAGCTGGCCCGCCAGATCCTCACCACCACCGACGCGAAGACCGCCTTGATCTGCAATGCCCAAAGCGCCGCGGGCCAGTGGTTCACCCAGTCCCAGGTGCGCCGGCTCGCCCAGGCTGCGATCCCGGGCGACGGCTGCGGTGTGGGGTACGTGACGACGTCGTCCGACGCGCCGGTCCTCGACGTGGCGACCCGGCACATCGCCGAGTACGCCGGGGACATGACCGTAGCCCTCGACGACGGCCGCAAGTACTGGGAACCGGGAGAGTCCCAGCTGCGGATCGGGTTCACCGACGCCGGCGTCGCCAAGGTCCTGGCGCGCGGGAACCGCCTCGTTCCCGAGGTGGTCACGGACCTGTGCCGGCGGCTCGGCGTGGCGACCACCGACATCGACGCCCTCATCACCAACCAGCCCAATCGCACTTTCCTGCGAAACTGGCGGGAAGCGCTGCAACTGCCGGCCGAACGCCACCTGCACACCTTCGACGAGTACGGAAACCTCTTCGGCGCGGCGATCCCGATCACCCTGGACCGCGCGATCAGCTCGCGGCAGGTCGAGGACGGCGACCTGGTGGTGCTCGGAGGATTCGCCCACGCGGGCGACTTCGCAGGTGCCGTCGCCGTCCGCTGGCACGGTGGACGGTCCTGAGCGGCGCCGGGAAGAAGATCCAAGGACCGCTGGCACGATCCGGACCAGGCACGGACCAACGCCCTCCCGACGGACGCAACAACTGCTGTCTCAGCAGGTCAGCACCGCTATGAGCGCTGCACCACCAGCAGACGAAGAACATTCTTTGTTCCTACAGCCCGAAGAAGCTTGGGTTCTTCTAGAGCCTCAAGTCGGCTGCCTGGAGGCGCCGTTACACTCCAGGCAGCCCGACACCGGAGTCACTCTAGGTATGGAACAGGCTGCCTCAAGTCGATGGTCGACCTACACGAGGACTGCCCCCGGACCAGTCACGGACCAGACTCCCGCCAGGGGTGAGGCAGGCGACAACCCTCTGACACGTGTGGTGGCACGACGTAGCGGGACCGCTCAGGCTCTGCAGCGCTCTCCGCAGTCGTGGGCATCTGTGAACCAGTTCGACATCGCGTTCGGCGAAGCCGTCGAGCGGCTCTGTACAAGCTGCCGGTGGGCTCTGTTCACGGACAGCCCGATCCTGCCGCTCGGCGCGGCGGTGAACGACGTGGACTCTCTCACCATCTGGCTCGACAGGGACCCCGAGGACGAGGATGACGTCAAGGCCGAGCGTGACGCGGCCATCGTCCTCTCCACCGGCGACTACCCGCTCCACACCAGTGACGTCGGCGACGCGGATGAGGAAGACAACGAGGCTGGGCACGACACAGGCCGGGGTAATCCCCAGAGACAAGGCCCGGCAGATCCATCGCGTCCAGCAGTCGGCGAAGCTGGCCTCGCATGACCTCGGGCCCGCCGAGATGGGTGTTCAGCGCTTGTTCGCCCAGCAGGACATGGAAGGTCCTGTCCTCCTGGCCAACGTACTGCGCCCGAGCCGTACGGGCGGCCACCCCAGCCTCGATGTCGACGGGAGACCCGTAGAAGTCCACGACGAGCCGCAGCACGGCCGCGGCATGCTCCGACGTCTGCAAAAGGCCCGAGACCAGGTCCGGGCTGTAGCCCTGACAGAAGGAAAGCCCAGCACTAGCCTCGGACGCGCGGCAGGCGAGCAGCGTCACCCACGCAAGGTGAGCGTGCTGCACGGCAACCTCCCTTCTCCTGCGGGCAAGTGCGCCCTAGCGGCACGTACGTGCCGTTCGTAACCTCGAACTCATGGCCAACGGCGTCTGGCACACCGGCTACGAAATCGTCGTCCACCTCACCCACGCAGACCTCGGACACCCAAAGCGACCCGGCCTGCTGGAGGAAATCACCCGCCCCATCGGGGACCGGGACCGGCAGCTACTCGAATGCTTGGAACACCACGAAGACGGGATATGCCAGGCCGAAGATGAGGGCCGCACCCCGTGGATGGCAATCCGCCGACGCACAGTCGACGGAGTCACCACTCTGGTCGCGGCGCACCTCCCCCTACGCACGAAAGCGACGGCCGAGGAGTCCGACAAGCACAAGGCGATGAAGGAACGCATTGCCCGAACCGCCCAGGAGCACGGGCTGTCCGCCGACCTGGAGGCCAGGTCGGATGACGGCCGAATCCGCACCGACGTCCTGATCGCCGGGCCGGCGGGGAAGGTGGGATGGGAAGCGCAATACTCCCCGATCACCGCAGCCACCGTCCGGCGCCGCTCCTCTCGAGCCGTCGAACTTGGCATCACTCCGTTGTGGGTCACGAGTGACGGCGCATCAGCGCTCATCGACCGGGCGCCATGGGTGCTGGTCGACGACCAGCCGTGGCATGTCATCGCCAGCCGTAAATCCATGCTGGTCCGAGCTGGCGCCCGGAACCTGCAGGAGTGGCGCTGCGACGAAAACAGTCAGCGCCCCTGCTCCGGGTCTGGTGGGATGCGGACCTGCGGAGGATTCCACGCCCACTGGGACCTGCCCGCCCTTTGTCTACCGCCGAAACCGACACCCCAGCTGGACGAACTCGTCGTCACGAGTGCGACAGGGAGCTGGGTTCCGATGCGGATCCCCGACCCGCGCGAGCCCCGGCTCACCGCCCGGATGTGGGTCCCAGAGCAGGACCGATCCCGCTGGCGCGAGATCGTCGGCCCGCCCGAACCCGAACCTGACGGCATGGACCAACCTGACGACGGAGAAATCACCTTCACCGGCGAAGAGCTCGACACCCGCTGCCGATACGGCGAGCGCACTCACACCTTTGACGACACCCGAAGACACCGTGCCACCCCCGCAGCCGCCGCACCCCACACCTGGACAGACGTCCCCACACACCTGTACCGCATCCCCCGGCAAGAACAGCGCCTCGTCCTCGCACCCGGCGAACGGCAACAGGCTGCCCAACTCCTCAACTGCCCGCCCTGGCACATCGGCCCGTGCGCCGGCTGCGGCACACCCATCAACCGCTACGGACACCGCGGCCACCACGCCTGCCCGGCATGCCGGCGGAAAGTCCGCGAAGGGCCAACCACATCCACCAGCCACGGCTCGTGAAAGCGAGCGTCGCCCAGATCCCTCCTGTTCGGTCTGCGCCTCCCGCCGAACAGTCTTGTCATGCGTCCAGATCAACACCGCTACCTGGCCGAGCCGCCAGATGGATCCGCCGTTCCAAGGGTTGTTCCCCCGTTCATCGCCTCCTTGCTGAACGGATTCTTCGATCCACACAACGCCACGTTCGTCCGCAGCGACGACGCCATCTATCCGCCGGACATCGCCCGGCACGTCGCCCACGGCACTCGCGCCCTGGTCACCTGTGGCACCGCGGACACCAACGTGCCGTGCCGGACCACACCGCCACTGCTCACGGCCTTGGCAGCGGCCCGCACCACTGGCCCTGGGCTACGGATCCTGGCCAGCCTCGAGCACTTCCTTCACCCCGCGGGCGCCCCGGCCAACGACCAGATGATCGCCCCGGCCGCGCAGCGCGCCCTGCACGACTTCGTCCGCCCCTGGCAGCACCTCACGACGAGCTGAGCACCTCGCGTACGGCCGCGACGACGCCGACGGGCCCGCTCTGGTGGAGCATGCGCCCGACGGAAGGGCGAACGCGCCGTGTTCGGGTGCCGAGCCGCCATTTCCTTGGCGTGCTCGGCGTCAGCGTGGCGCTGAGCCCAGTTCGATGTGCGCCGCAGCCCCGCAGCCCCCGATCCCGACGTCGTGCTGCAGGCCAGGCGGCCGGCGCGCCGTGCGCCACCAGGCCGGGCGGCGGCAGATCGGACATGGCCTCAAAGCGGCGCGGGTCCCTCGCCTGGCCCTGCGGGTCCGCAAGCGCCGGACGCGAGCGCCCGGGGTCACGGTGACGATCACGGTGCAGAGCGCTCCGGCGACGGCGGTCCAGGTCACCCCTTCCACGACGCGCCGGACGCCCGTGCCCGTCGTGTGTGCCCCCCACGGCCACATTCTCCGTTCCTTGCCCCTTGTTCCCCGTTAGAGGGCACCGATCCACGGCACTACCAAGGCTTGAGATCAACCGACCGAATACGCGGTGGTCTTCGCGAAGAGCGGGTCGCCCGGCCCGGACGCTGACACCCCGCTACCAGCTCGGTCGACTTCGTGGCGACATGGCACTCAGGAACTGTCGTCGGTCGGGGGCGGCCCCTCGGCGGGGAACAGGATCGGGCTGATCAGGTGGCGGGTGCGCTCAGCCGAGGGAGTGTTCCCCATCCGTGAGACGAGCGCTTCGCGCATCTCGCCGATCAGCTCGGCGAGTTCGTCCCGGCTGAGCCAGAGCGCGTGCTGGCGGTAGCCCACCAGGTCGGCTGTCGGATCGGCGTCGTCCCGGTCGAGGTAGGCGTTGAACTCGGCGAGCAGGGTGGCCATGGCCACGGCGAACACGCGCCGGTGGTCCTCCACCGACACCGACGCCGCGGTGTCGGCGTCGATCACCGCCCGCTCCCCCTTCAGCAGGTACCGGCGCTCGACGGCGCCACGCACCCGCTGCTCACCCACCACCTCCAGGAGGCCGCCGTCGGCCAGCATTCCGACGTGCCGGTACACGGTGGCCTTCGACACGTCGGGCAGCAGCGCGCACAGCTGCGACGTGGTGAGCGTCCGCCCGCCGGACATGGCGTGCACAATGCGCAGCCGTACCGGGTGCAGCAGCAGTTCGACCGTATCCATGGGCTCACATTCTCACAGCTGATACTGTTCTCAAACTTAAGAACAATGGCTCTGAACAGTGACGTCGAGTGAACGGGGAGAGTCGACCATGCAGCACCCATCGCTACCGCTGGGACGCCACTACGACATCGACGGGCGGCGGCTGATGCTGCACCGCTCCGGCAACGGCGGCCCTACCGCGGTGTTCCTGGCGGGAAGCGGGCTGATGAGCCTGGACTACCTGAACATCCACCACCGTGTCGCCGAGCTGACCGGCAGCGTGCTCTACGACCGCGCCGGCAACGGCTGGAGCGACCCGGCCGAGCTGCCCCGCACCGCGGCCGAGGTCACCGACGAACTGCAAACGCTTCTGCGCACGGCCGCCGTGCCCGGCCCGTACCTGCTGGTCGGCCACTCCCTGGGCGGCGCCTACGCGCGCCACTACGCGAGGCGCTTCCCCGGCGAGGTCGCCGGCCTGCTCCTGCTCGACCCGTTCCACGAGGACCTGGTCGTACGCGCACCCTTGGCGGCGCGAGAGCGGCTGAACCGGATGCTGGAAGACATGCGGGACCAGGAGCTGGTGGAGCTCACGCAGGAGCAGATCCAGCAGTCCCGCGTCCAGATGGCACCCCACTTCGCGGCCTGGCCAGAGCCCGTGCGCAAGCCGCTGATCGAACGCCACCTCGCCACCTGGCGGGTCGCCTCACAGGAGAACCAGAACCTCTACGACAAGGTCGCCGACGAGTTCCGGCGCGCACCGGACACCCCCGACGTGCCGCTGATCGTGCTCTCCGCCATGGGGCACGATGCCACGCAGGCTCACCTCTGGCCCGAAGAACTGCTGCGCGAGATCAACGAGAGCAAGCTCGCCCTGCACGCGGAGCTGGCCGCGGAAACCCCGCGCGGCGAACACCGCATCCTCGACGACGCCGGACACGGCTGGCTCCATGAGGAACGCCCGGACGGCGTGCTCCAGGCGGTCAACGACCTCCTTCGGAGGCAGAGTTCAGCGAGATGACGGCCGGGTGAGCTGAGCCAGAGGCATCACCGGCCGGGCCGCATTGCTGCGCACGGCACCTCACTGCCGCCGGCCCCGCGTCAAGGACGAGGCCCAGTGCACGAGCGTGGGCGCGCCCCGGAATCCGACATGGTCTGACGGCGCAGTCGATTGCCGACCCGCAACGCGAGCACACCGGGCATCTCACCGGGCTCACCGCGCAAACAACCGCAGGTCTCTGGCTCGTTGCACGCAGGCCGGCTCACGTCCCCGACCACCCCAGGTACGGGCTGCCATATCGGGTTCCGTCGTCCGCGTCCTCCTCCAGAGCGGCCATGCGCGCCTTGTACTCGGCCTGCGGGATCTGTCCGAGGATCGCAAGACGTTCCAGTTCCAGCGCTTGGACGTCATGGGCGATCTTGCGACTCTGTTCCACTTGCTCTCTGCCGAACTCAACGGCCTTGGTGCGCTCCAACGAGCGGCATCGCTGCAACTGCCCGGCAATCAACCGTGCGGTCTGTTCGAAGTAGTCGTCGTGCCGACCTGACCACATCTTGCCACCCCGTTTTCCATGGAAAGCGCTCAAAGCACAAGGGCATGTCGACCGATTGGAACGAGCGTCCGGCTACCGAGGATGTCGGTGGCATTGCCGGCGGCACACCCCCAACCGCTCCCCGCGGACCGTCGGCTCAGCATCGGGTGCTGCATCGCGAGCGTCGTCTGTCTTCTCCTGCGTCTGTGCATAGCCGTGGCTCCCCGGGTCTCACGGTTCCGGCAAACCGATGGCGGTTCCCTGTTTTTCCTGGCGGCCTTCGTCGGCGTGGTGTCAGTGAAGAAGGGGCCGCCATCGCGCTGGGCGTACGGCTGCACGGTGGCGGCCGCCAAGCAGACTCCGCAGTTTCCTTGTCTGGAAGACGGTGTCGTCACCAAGGACTGGAACGACACCACCTTCGGCATCGACGTGTCCAACGGCTCTGTGACGCACAAGGAGACCGACAGCGACTGAGGCGGATCACGTCCTGTGGCTCCCCCACACGGCCGGTGGCATTCCCTGGGCACCGGGCGCGACGTCCGGGTCCCTCAGCCCTTTTATCGCGTAGCTGAACCGCGCTGACCACGCCACAATTCGTCAGGGCCGGCAGGACAGCCGGACGCTGAGCAGTTCGGTCCTCAGCACGGGCGTGCCGTCGACAGGCGCCGGGTCCGGCGTAGTTGGCTCGATTCCGCCGGCAGCAATCTTGTCGAGCGTCTTCAGGCCGGCGGCACCGACCGTGCCGAACACCGTGTAGTTCGGTCGCAGCGCGGAATCGCCGTAGACGACGAAGAACTGCGAACCGTTCGTGTTCGGTCCGGCGTTGGCCATCGCCAGCAAACCGCGCCCGTAAAGGCGACGGGCTCCGGTCGGATCGCTCGGTGCCGGCGGCAGGTCCACCGGCAGCTCGTCCTTGTACTCGTACCCCGGCCCACCCTCGCCAGTTCCGGTCGGGTCGCCACACTGCAGGACCTTCAGCGTCGGATACGCCGTCAGTCGATGGCACACCGTGCGGTCGTAGAACTGGTGCCGCGCCAGGTGCACGAAGCTCTGGACCGTGCACGGCGCCTTCGCCCGGTCCAGACGCAGCGGGAGCGGACCCTGGCTGGTCCGGACAGCCATACCGACCGTGCCGTGACTGGGGGTGTGCCGCGGATCGGGCGGCAGGGGAACCGGCCGCGCCGCCGGCTCACTCGGCGTCTGGGTGTACTGGCAAGGACCGTGCGTGGTTCGCGGCGGGGCATCGGAAGCGGAGGCGGTGGTGCTACCTCCGGAGGTGATACTGCCCCCGGACACGACCAACGCTGCTGACGCCAATGCGGTCATGAGAGCTCGCTTCATCCTGCACACCCTCCAAAAGATCGTCAGATTTCGGAGCGGCCGCAGTCTAAAGCGCATCCCGGCGGGCGAGTACCCGTCCGCAAGCCACATCCGCTCCCGGCCTCGGGCCCGGCCTCGGGCCCGGCCGCAGGCCACTTCGTTCGGATGCGGCACAGTGGCGCCTGGCCGATCAGGGTGTCCACCCGTCGCACGACGGATGCTCCCCGAACCCGGTCGAGCGGCCTCCCCAGTCCAAGCAGAGGCCCTCACCGAACGCTGCGTGCGCATGAGGTGGTCTCACCGGGGTGCTGCTGTCGAGACTGACGATGCCGCTGCCGTCATCTCGGGTCACTCCGCGTGAAGGCGTCGCCGGTCGGCCAGCGTTCCGGCAGATCGAGGGCGGTGTGGACGGAGCGAATCGCGGGCTGGCGCTTGACCTGAACCCCAGCCAGTTGCGCGGTTGCCCAGGTAGGGAAGATGGGGGCAGGAAGCGAGGCGGGATCCGGGCTTTGCCAGAGAACGGGTCCACGTCCTCGCCGCCGAGGGACAGCGGGCGCGCACGTGGTCTACGTCCACCCCGTCCGCGGGGAAGTCGCCCAAGCGCCAGTCGCACCAGGCCGAGCCCCGTTCCTGCACTCGCCGGCGGAGCCTTGCAGCAGCGTCACGGCGGTTCGCCCGTCGCACAGCCATCGGCACAGGCACGGCTCAGGCCGCCGCAGTCCACTGCGCCCACCACACCACTGGCACTTGCGGACCCACATCGAGCACCCCAAGGGCGTTATGGCCAAGTGCAAAGACGGCACCTGGTCATACTCGAAGCACTTCTCCGGCACCTGCTCCCACCACCGCGGCGCGAGGTACTGGTTCAAGTAAGCCAGCCCGAGACGTGCAGCGTTGGCGTACCGGCACCTCGCCTGCGGTACCGACGGGCAGCCGGCAGTTGTGAGTCGGTTGCCCTGGCCGGCTGCCTCCGCCTGGGCGGAGAGCGCTCCGGGTTCCTCTGCTGTTCATGGCTGATCCGCCATGAACAGCAAGCCTCTGACCTGGCCTGCGCGGACCGCGACGGATTCTCGCCGCCGGCGCACCGATGCAGTATGATCATGACGCAACTTCGGCCCTCGGGCCGGAACCGCGCGTCTGTGGTCCAAGGAAAGACATCCACCAGCCGGTGGGAGATGCAGGTGCAAGGCCTGCCGGGCGCTCTGAGAACGGTCCCTTCCCTGTACGGGGAAGGGACCGTTTTTCCGTGCTTCCACGGGAGCCGCCTCTGCCTGCTGTTCTGATCACCGCACCCCGGGGTGGGGTTCTCCGGTCGGGAGGCAAACAGATCGCCGGCGGTGCCCGGCAGGCCCAACCGGCCGCAGCCGGTCAGCTGCTCGACCAGGCGCTCCGGGTCGGTCCAGTAGCGGCGGTCTACCGGGATGCGTCGGGATACGCGGCGGTCGCGCGGACCTCGACGAGGAGCCCCGGGCTGGCGAGGCCACTGACCCCGATGATCGTCCAGGTCGGGTAGGGCGCTTCGACGAGGCGCTGCTTGGCCTTGATGAATCCGGGCAGGTGCCGGCGGATGTCGACGTGGTAACTGGTGACGTCGACGAGGGCGGACATGTCGAGGTTCTCCATCCGGAGGATCTCCTCGATCTTCCGGATGGCGATCTCGGTCTGCTCCTCGATGGTGTCCGGGATGGTTCCGTCGGCGCGGCGACCGATCGTTCCGGCGATGAACAAGAGGCCGTGCGCACGCACCGCGGCGGAATAGCCGAAGCCTGCGAAGGCATTGGTGGTCTCCCCGAAGACCGTGTTGTTCTCGGGGATCTCGACGGTGTGGACGGTCATTTGCGGTGCTTCCTCTTCTTTGTTGAACCTGTGTTGACTTCTTTGTTGACGGGTCGTGGAGCCCGTCGAGTCAGTCGCCCCAGCGGGACGAACGGCCGGTGTGCTCCAGCCGGGTCCGGCCGAAGGTCTGGCGTTCGCGCAGGAGTTCGCCGGGGGTCGTGTACCGGGGTGCGTTCTTCGGGTCTTTCGCGGCCTGCGCGACGATCGCGTCGGTGAGTGAGCGGATCATGTCCAGCCGTGGATAGGCGGCGTGCATGGCGTCGGCCTGCTCATCGGTGACCGCGTCGAGGTGGTCGGCGCCCGCCGGGCCTCCGAAGTCGAGGGCGACGCCTTCGCGGACGAGCACGCACAGCGTGCCGCGGCGTTCCGCGATGCCCGGAGAGGTGTGCAGGGCGATCGCCTGCCAGACCTGGTCGGCGTCGGCCGTGGACATCCCGTGTTGGATGAGGAATTCGGCGGCCCGGTCGGCGCCTTCGACCTCGAACCGCTGTCGGTGCGGGCCGTCCGACGCCAGGCCGAGGTCGTGCATCGCGCACGCGGCGAACAACAGGTCGTCCCGGTAGTCGTGGCCGACGGCCAGGCCGAGGCGGCCGACGACCAGCCGGGCGAATAGGTAGCTGCGGATGCTGTGGTTGAAGACGGACGGCGTTTCCACCGGTCGGATGAGGTTCATGACGGCGTCGGCAAGTGGTGTGCTGGGCAGCGCGATCGGGTCGGCGGTCGCCTCGCGTGTAGGTCCGGTCATGTCCTCAGCCTGGCCGCGACCACCCTGACCTGGCGATAGGCAATATTTCCTTACCTCGTTAGAATTTTGCCATGGCAGCCCATCGAGTCGCGGTCCTGGCGTTGGACGGGGTCACCCCGCTCGACCTGGCGATCCCGACGCAGATCTTCACCACCCGGCCGGAAACCCCCTACGAGATGACCCTGTGCGCGTTGGACACGAAGGTAGCCACCACCGCGGGTTTCGCACTGCTCGCCGAGGGAGGTCTGGAGCAGGTGCGCACCGCCGACACCGTGATCGTGCCGGGGTTCGAACCGCTCCTCTCGTTGCCGGACGCCGTGCTCGACACACTGGCCGAGGCCCGCGACCGAGGCCGGCGTGTGGTGTCCATCTGCACGGGCGCCTTCGCGCTGGCCGCGGCGGGCGTACTGGACGGGCTGCACGCCACGACCCACTGGAAGCACATCGACGAGTTCGAGCGGAGTTTCCCGGCCGTCACGGTCGACCGCGACGTGCTCTACGTCGACGAGGGCGACGTGCTCACCTCGGCCGGGGTGTGCTGCGGCATCGACCTGTGCGTGCATATCGTGCGCCGCGACCTGGGCGCGGAGGTGGCCAACCGGATCGCCCGCGGTCTGGTCGCGGCCCCGCACCGCGACGGCGGGCAGGCCCAGTACGTGCCGGCTCCCGTCGCGGTGGCCGGTGAGGCGTCGCTGTCCGGTACCCGTGGATGGGCCCTGCAACGGCTCGGCGAACCGCTCACACTGCGCGTGCTTGCCCGGCACGCGGGCCTCTCGCAACGCACCTTCATGCGCCGGTTCACCGAGGAGACGGGCACAACCCCGTTGCAGTGGGTGCTCAACGCCCGGCTCGGCAGGGCGCGGGAACTACTGGAAACCACGGACCTCTCCGTGGATCAGGTGGCGCGGGACTGCGGGCTGGGCACGGCAGCCAACCTACGGCTGCACTTCCGGCGCACGCTGGACACCACCCCTACCGCCTACCGCCGCACCTTCACACACTCGACATCGCGCAGTCCGGTTTCCTCACCAGCAGTCCCGCGCACGGACCAACTGCCACCCGGCTGCCCAGGCCCGCCCGCACCTGCGGCAGCCACCTGGGGCTGATCTACGCGGGCCGCCTGACCCCGGAGAAGGGAGGCCAGGCCCTGACCCGTGCCCTGGCCGACGCCCCGGGCATCGAGCTGAGCATCGCCGCGCCCAGGGCCCGGATCCACGCTCTCGCCCCGCTGTTGCGAAAGGCAGGTATCGGGGCTCGCGACCTGGGCTGGCTGAGCCGCCCGCAGTTGTGGAGAGCCTTCGCCGAGCACGACGCGCTCGTCATGCCCTCGACCACGCTGGAGCTCCTCGGCGTCGGCCTGGGCCCGGAGTTCGGCGAAGAAAAGAAGGCGGACGTCCGGAGGACCCGGACGTCGGTGCGGGCCCCCAACCATCTCCGCCGGGAGCCCGCACGCTCCCGAGGGAGGGTCAGCTGGGCTGGTCGCCGGTGTATCGGTAGATGTCGCCGGCGCTGTTGACGTGCCACGCGTTGCCGTCGGCGCCAGCGGCGATGTCGGTGGCGGTGCCGGGGATCTTGATCCACGGGTTGGTGCCGCTGGCGTCGTTGTTGGTGTACCGGTAGATGCTGCCGGCGGGGTCGACGCCCCACACGTTCGTCCGGGAGCCCACCGCGATGCGCTTGAGGCTGCCGGGGACGCCCACCCACGGGTTCGAGGCGTCCTGGTCCCCGGTGTACCGGTAGACCTGGTTGCTGCTGTTAACCCCCCACACCGTGCCGTCCGCGCCGGCGCCGATGTCGCTCAGCCCCCCGGGGACCTTCACCCAGGGGTTGGCGTCGTAGTTGGTGTACCGGTAGATAGCGCCGGCGGAGTCCACCCCCCCACACGCTCGTGCGGGAGCCCGCGTCGATGCGGACCAGGCTGCCGGAGATGCCCTTCCACGGGTTCACGCCGTCCTGGTCCCCGTGGTACCGGTAGATCTGGTTGCCGCTGTTGACCCCCCACACCGTGCCGTCCGCCGCGGCGCCGATGTCGCTCAGACCTCCGGGGATGTTGATCCAGGGATTGCCGTCAAAGTTGGTGTACCGGTAGACGGCGCTCGCCGCGTTCACCCCCCACACCGTCGTCCTGGAGCCCGCCGAGATCGCCGTGAGGCTGCCCGCGACCTTCACCCAATCAGCCATGAAACACCCTTCGTTGCTGCAGTGGTCACTGTCATCATGGGCGGCGGAAGGAGCCGATAAAGCGGTGAATTTCTGTTCTAGAAGCAAATAGGACAGCAAGTCGATGTTTGGCTTCCCGCAGCCCTTGCGGGACCGAGGGACGCGGTGACCCACCTCGGAGCAAATCTGCCCAAAGCGCCGCCCCTCTCAGGAGTGATCGACAAAGCCACCATTTTGTGTCTGCGACGGTTCGCAGGCACGGGCCGAGAGCGAGGCGCGATGCCAGGTCGACGTTTCGCTGTGATCGTCCGGCGCTGTTCGTCGATGTCCGCCGGGGCGCCGAGCCCCGACTCGCGCCAAGCCTGTTCTCCGAGGGTGTGTGAGAGGTGTTTCTCCAGCTGTTGGACGCGGGCGGCAAGGCGGGCTGCGCGGGCGCCCGCGCACGGCGCGCCGCCACCTTGCCCCGACGGGCCGGTGCGTCGCCCAGTCTTCCGGTGAGGGTTGTGGTGGCCCGGCAGCGATCTGCCGGGCCACCTTGCCAGTACGCCGAGTGCGGGACATCCTTCAGCCGATGCTCCGTCAGATATCGTGCGCAGCAGTTGCGTTGGCCACCAGCAGCACCGCCAGCAGGCCGATGCCGATAAGGACGTAACCCGAGGTGGTCAGGCTGCCGAGGGTGCCCAGGACCGCGACGCCGAGCGCGGAGCCGGCCTGCCGGATGCCGTTCAGGGCGCCCTGACTGGTTGCCGCGTACTCCGGCGGTGCCGAGACGGCCACCGCGGCGGCGGCGCCGGGGATCGACAGCGTGCCGGTCGCGGCCAACGTCAACTCGGCGGCGAGGATCAGCGGCAGCGGCGGGTGGTGGCCGGTGCAGAGGGCCAGCAGCACACCGGAGACCACAGAGGCGGACATGCCGGTCAACAGGATCGGACGCGAGCCGTAGCGGGCGACGAGCCGACCGGTGAAGAACGGCATGACGCACACCGGGAAGGCGAGGGGCAAGGAGGCGAGACCGGCCTTGAACGGAGTCAGGTCATAGGTGTGCTGCAGCCACACGGCGAACAGATACATCCCGCCGAAGTAAGCGAAGCAGGACACCGCGGCGGCGACCATGGCGGCCCGGACCTTCGGCAGGGCGAGCAGCGCCGGCGGCAGCACCGGGGCGGGCACCCGGCGTTCCACAACCGCAACAGCGACGAAGCAGAGCAACGCGGCGACGATCGGGACCAGGGCGCGCGGTGAGCCCCAGCCCTCGATGCCGGCCTCGACCAGACCGAAGGTGAGCAGAGCGAGTCCGGCGGTCGACAGCGCCAGACCGGGGCGGTCCAGAGGGCGGGTGGCGCGGAGGGGCGGCACGGGCAGTCGGCGTGCCAGCAGCAGAGCGGCCACCGCGATCGGCGGGTTGACCAGGAACACCAGCCGCCAGCCGCCGAGTTCGACCAGGGCGCCGCCGAGCACGGGTCCGGCGGCGGCTCCCAGACCGCTGAGCGCCGTCCAGGCACCGATGGCACGGGTGCGGCGCGCGGGTTCGGGGTTGAGGTGGATCAGCAGTGCCAGGGAGGCGGGCACCAGGCCGGCGCCCGCGGCACCCAGCAGTGCGCGGCCGCCGATGAGGGCGCCGACGTTCGGTGCGGCGGCGCAGACCGCGGACAGGGCGGCGAAAAGGCCGAGCGCGGCGGCATAGACGCGGCGCGCGCCCCAACGGTCGGCGATGACACCGCCGGCCAGCAGCAGCCCGGCGAAGACGACCGTGTAGGCGTCGACGGCCCAGGGCAGGGCGGCGGTGGCCGGGTGCAGCGACTTCTGCACGTCGGGCACCGCGACGTTGAGGATCGAGGTGTCGAGCAGGACGAGCAGGTTGCCGGTGGCGATGCCGGCGAACGTCAGCTTGGCGTGACGCCTGGACGGCGCGGGCGCCTGAGCGGGCACGGTCGGTGTGGTCGGCGCAGGCGCTTGGGCCGGTGCGGTGGGTGTGGTCAGCGCGGGCGCCTGGGCAGGCGCGGGCGGGGTGGTCGGTGGGATCGGGCCCGGCTCGGCGAGCCCGGAAGGGTGGGAGAGGGGGTCGGCGGTAGTCATGGCGGCAGCCTGTCCCGGCGGGCCGCCGGCCTGCGACGTCGTACCTCCGATACCCCCATCGGAAAGTCCGATGGGGGGTTAAGCTGCTGTCGTGGACTCCCGCTATCTGCGCGCTTTCGTCGCGGTCGCCGACCACGGTGGCATCTCCTCCGCAGCACAGGCTTTGGGATACGCCCAGTCCAGCCTCAGCGCCCAGCTCAAGCGGCTGGAGGCGGACCTCGGGGTGAGCGTTCTGGTGCGCCACGGCGCGGGGGCGGTGCTCAGCGAGGCCGGCGCCCGGCTTCTGCCGTATGCGCGCGAGGCCCTGGAGCTGGAGGAGCAGATGCGCCGGGTGGCGCGCGGTGGTCGGCCGCGGCTGCGGATCGGGGCGCAGGAGTCGCTGGCGCACGTGTGGATGCCGGAGGTGCTGGCCGCGTTGGAGTATGGCGCAGGCGGTGCGGAGGGCGGCGCGGACACGGAGTTGACGGTTGCCAACCGGCGGACGCTGGAGCAGGCGTTCGGCGCGGGCGAGTTGGACGTGGTCTTCCAGTACGACAACGGCATGCGTGCGCTCGGCCCTCATGCGGTGGTGGGACACGACCGGACGGTTGTGGTGGCCGGACCCGGTCATCCGTTGGCCCGGGAGGAAGAGGTCACGCCGGAACAGCTGCTGGGGTACGACTTCCTGGTGGCCGAGCGGGGCTGCACCTCGGAGATGCTGGTGGACCGCTTCGGGCGGGATCTGCTGGCGGGGGCCCAACTGGCCATGATTCAGGGCTCCTTGTCGGCACTTTTGCGGCTGACCGGGCACGGGCACGGTCTGTCGCTTCTGCCGGAGCTGGCAGTCACCAGGGAGCTGCAGGAGGGCGAGCTGGTGACGCTGTGCCTGACGGAGCGGATCCGCCCGGTCAGCATCGTCGCCCAGTGGCGGCCGCGACTGGGACCGGCCGAACGCACTCTGCGCGTACTCCTCGACGTGGCCCGCCGCGCGGACCCCCTGCCCCAGGCCACCAACGAAGCGGCACGTGCGGCGAAGGCTTCGTGATCGGGCGGCGGCTCCGCGGTGGGGTGGGGCCGACGGCGGGCCACCGACGCGCTGGATCACCGCTCTTTGGCCAGTAGCCACTGCCCTGGCTGCACCGTCGCATTCGGTGCCCACGCTGATCTGCCCGGATGGGGATCACCGCTTGGATGCCGCGCTTGCGCAGATGGTCGCGGATCGCGCGTGAGGAGTACGCCTTGTCCGCCAGGACCACGTCCGGCAAAGACTCGCTGCCACGTGCCGTCCAGGGCCCACATCCGCAGGCGATTGTAGACACCCCTCCAATTGCCGTACCTGTCCGGCAGGTGTACCCACTGCGTTCCGGTCCGGAACTTGCAAACCCCTGACGTCGCGGCAAGGTCGAGACGCCGATCCGCGTCCGGGGCGCGCCATATCCCGTTCCGGCTGCCCTTGGCCTTGCCGCAACGTCAGGGGCGGTACTGGGCTCGCGCGCATCGGCGAGATCGCCGCCCTCGTGAGCCGGTGTGAGCAAGCAGGCCGACCACGGGTTCCCTCCCGGCCCGGCAGCTTGCTCGTTGATCAGCGGAAGAAACCTGTGGTGAGTCCTGTGGCTCGACCGTGAAGACAGGGGCTCAGGGCGCCCCGATACTCGGCTGGGCCCCGACCGACAGGTTCCGGCTCCGGGTCCGATGGCGCGTCGGGCCCGGAGTGGCGGATGCCCGACCCCAAAGGCGGATGATGCGCCCCCGACTCAAATCCGATGTGTTGTACGTGCCAACGGGTGACGGTGTCCACGTCTTCGGTGCCGGTGCCGACATCGCCCTGCGTGGCAGGTCCGCCTATCAGTGGCTGGACCGGCTGGCGCCGCATCTCGATGGTTCGGTTGACCTCGACGACTTGGTCGGGCGGCTGCCCGACGACAAGCGGCAGGTCGTGCACGCCCTCGTGGGACAGTTGCACGCCGCCGGTTGCCTCGTCGACGCGGCGGAGGATCTGCCGCACCGGCTCACGCGGCGGGAGTTGGAGACCTACGCGTCCGAGATCGCGTTCATCGAGTACCACGGCGACTCCGCGGCGCGGCGGTTCGAGACCTACCGCGACAGCGAGATCGTGGTGGTGGGCGCGGGCCCCGTATTCGTCTCGCTGATCTGCTCGGCGCTGCGCTCCGGCGTGCGGCATCTGCGAGCCGTGAGTACGGAGGAAGCCGTCACCAACACCGAACGCCTGGCGGAGCTCACGGCCGAAGCCGCCGCACGGGACACACAGCAGGCGTTCATTCATCTTCCCTGTGAGGAAGGGGAGTTAGAGGGGCTTGTCGCCCAGGCGGGCGCGGTGATTCACCTCGCTGACGGTGCTGGCGTCGATCGGTTCCTGCGGCTCGATGCGCTGTGCCGGGAGAATGACACGCTGCTGGTGCAGGGGCTGGTGGTGGATGATGTCGCATGGCTGGGGCCGGCCGGAGCCGACTGGCGATCGGCGTGGCCGCGGCTCGACGCCCGCGGGCCGTTCCGGCGGAACGCCTTCCTCACCGGACCCGCCGCGGCGGTGGTCGCCTCGCACCTGGGGCTTGCGGCGTTCACCGCGCTCACCGGGATCGCCGGCACCACGGAAGCCGCGGACACCGCGCGGACGGTGACGCGGATCGATCTGGAGACCCTGCGCACCTCCACGCATACGTTTCTGCCCCACCCCACGGCGGCACCGGCCCGTCCGGAGACGCGGGAGGAGTTCACGCGGCGCATCGAGCGGCTCGGTGCCACCGCAGCACTGGACGAAGACGCGTTCTCCCGGCGCGCGGCCCGTTGCTTCGACCCTTATGTCGGTGTGCTGCGCGACCTCGACGAAAGGGAGTTCACCCAGGTGCCGCTCCATGTGACCGAGGCGGTGCCGCGCGTGGCGGGCGCAGCGCCGGTGCATGGGGCCGGGACGAGCTTCGCCACAGCACGCCGGGAAGCCGCGCTGCGCGGGCTCGCCTCGTACGCGGCGCGCTGCCCCGACGTCCGCCGCTACGGGCCCGGTGGCACCGTGTGGGGATGGGCCCCGGACGAGCGGCGCGCGGAGGTGGTGGCTGCGTGCCGGGTGTTCGCCACGGACCACGAGGTTGGCGTGGCCGCCCGGCTCAGCTGGGACGATGCCGTGGCGGACGGTCTTGCCCAGCACTGTGTGCGCCTGGCGCTGCGCGATGCGGCGCAGGGGCGGTCGCGGCTCCGGCCCGTGCGGTTGAGGCCCGACGCCTTGGCCACTGAGGAAGCACGGCTCCTCGATTTGCTCTCTGCCTCGCGCGGCTCGATCGAGGTGGCCGACATCGGCGAAGCCTTGGGCGTACCCGTCCTCGCCTGGTGGCAGGGTGGCCGCCTGGCCGCCGCGACATGCGGGGAGGCCGCTGTCGTCGCGGGACTCCGCGCCGTTCTGCTCGGCCGTCAGGCGGTCATGACGGGCGAGGCGGCCTACGCACCGGCCCCGTGGGCGCAGCTCGGCGCGCCTGTCGCGGGCGACGAGAGTGCCGAGTTGCCGGTGCCGGCCGGACCCGGGCGAATGGTCGAGGCGTTGCGGTCGCGAGGGGCGCGACCGCACGTGGTGCCGCTCGATCACGATCCGGCGGTGCACGAGGTGCTGCCCTTCGTCGTGCGCGTCGTCATCGCCGACGGGGCCGGGGAGGGGCCGAGGGGAGCGGAGCGGCGGGCGGAGGGGCGGGGCGATGCGTAGCACCACCGTCGGGCTGCAGAGTTCCGTCGGCCTGCGGTTCTGGTGGCGGACCTTCGAGGCTGTCCAGGACCTCTTCGCCGAGGGCCACGGCGAAGAGGGCGGCCCGGACGACCCGCTGCCGGTCAAGACGTACCGCGGGCTGCCCCGTCACGTACTTCCCGAGCCGGCGCGGCGGATCGGGGACGCGCGCTGGTCCTTCGCCGCGTTCCGTGACGCCCACCCGCTGCGCACACCCGCCCTCGACATCCTGGACCGGCGCGCGCTCTCCACGCTGCTGTACTGGACATACGGGGTCGGTCGGATCGAGCTGGGTCCGCATGCCGTGTGGCCGTATCACCGGATGGTCGCCTCCGCGCGTTGCTTCCACCCCGTGGAGCTGTATGTCTGGCTGGCACGTCCGGCGGGTGAGCTGCCCGCCGGGTGCTACCACTACAACCCGGCGCACCACGCCGTGACGCTGCTGCGCGAGGGCGGTGTGCCGGACGCGGTGCGCATCGGTGCGGGTGTGCGCGCGGAGACCGGGCTCCTGGTGGCCTCCGCCTGGTTCCGCAAGACCGCGTTCCGCTACCGGGACTACGCGTACCGGCTGTGTGCGCAGGAAGCGGGGATGACGGTCGGGAACGCGCTGCTGGCCGGTGCCGCGCTCGGGCTCCGCGCGAGGGTGCACCACCGCTTCGACGATGCAGTGGTCAACCGCGCGCTGGGGCTCGACGGGAGGGAGGAGACAGCGTTCGCCGTGCTCGACCTGGCCCCGGCCGGGGAGGCGGCCCCGGTGCCTGCTCCAGCTCCTCAACAGCCGTACGCCCTACGCGAGTTTCCGGATATTCGGCCTGTCCATGTGAAGACCAGTCGCACGTCCGACGGCGCGTGGTCCGGTCTGACCGCGCTCGATCTCGCCGCCCGGCTCACGGGGCCCGGTGCGCCCATCGCTCCCGACGGCTTTCGCCTGCCCGTGGAGACGCCGGACACGGACGGCGTCCTCGGGCTCACGGGGCCGGAGCCCGGGGCCGGTGGGGTGGAGTTGGCCACCGCACTGCGGGCCCGGGACTCCGGCGGGCGCATGTTCCTCCCGGACGCCCGGCCCGTGGCCTTTGCTCGCCTGGCGTCGGCACTGCGGTATGCGCTGGAGCCCGTCCCTTCCGACCATACGGAGGCGCCGTGCCGACCTCTCGTGAGCGCCCATGTCCTTGTGCTGGGCACGGACGGGGCCTCCCCCGGGCTCTACCGGTTGGCCGCCGGCACGGGGCCGCCCGCGCTGGTGCGGCTGCCGGCGCGGGACTGGCGGGCCGTGGTCGGCATGCTGTGCGACCGTACGCCGGCGGTGAACACGGCGAAGGCCGGCGCCGTCGTGTTCCTCACCGCCGACCGACTGGCCGGCGACCGGTGGTTCGGGGCACGGGGCTACCGCGTCCTGCACCAGGAGGCAGGGATCGTCGCCCAGCGGATCAGCGTGCTCGCCGCCGCGGCCGGGCTGTCCGCACGGATCACCAACGGCTACCACGACGGGACGGTCAGGGACCTGATCGGCCTGGATGCCGCCCACGTACCGGTGTTCACGCTCATCATGGGTCGCCGTCGGCCCACCGCCCAGTACGAGCCGGAGCTGATCTGGTGAACCGCACCTGCGGTACCTCGTGGCGCGGGCCACTGCGGACCTGCGGTGGTCCACGGCCGCGCCCGCAGCCCCGTGCTACGGCCGGTCCTGCGGTCGGACCGTGAAGACACCGCGCGCTCGCGGACCGCAGGATGCGAAGGAACCAGTGACTGGCCAACTTCTCATCCATCCAAGGAGAAAGGGGATCGCGATGCAGACCGAACTCGTCCTCGACCTCGCCGACCTCAGTGCGGACGAGCTGGAGATCCTTCCGACCTCGCCGGGCGCGAGCCTGGAGACCGTGAACGTGGGCCATGCCATGGTCGAGATCGGCGCGTCCAACTGCACGTCCACCGGTACCCCGGCGAGCTGCTGTTCCTGCTGCTGCTGCTGAAACAAGCGGCAGCACGGTCGCGTTCGGCGGGCCCCGCGCCCGCCGGACGCGGCCTCCCGGCGAACGACGAGGATGTGACGTTGACCGACGCAGCGACAGCCGCCCGCACCGGGCGGCTCGCCGAAGCCCTCTGCCCGGACCACCCCGCCGACCCCGCGACGGCCCGCGCCGCCCCGGTCGCCGTCGTCGGCAAGGGCGTCCTCGCCTCGACGATCCGTGCTGCCCTGGCCCGTACGAACCGGATGGTGGCGGAGGAAGACCCCGCGTGTACCGCGGTGGTCACGGCCGAGGACGGCTGGGTGACCGCGACCGAGCCGCCGCGCCTCGACGTGCCCTGGCTGCCGGTACGGGTCGAGCTCGGCCTGCTCGTGATCGGCCCGACGACCGTCCCCGGGCGGGCCGGTTGCGCCCGGTGCGCCCGGACACGCCGGCAGCGGGCTCTCGGCAAGGACAGTCCGCGCGCGGCTCTTCTGGAGCGGCACGGCGACCGGCTCGCCGACCGTGCGTCACCGGTCCTCACCACCTGGGCGTGCGAAACCGCCGCCGCGTTCATCACGAGCGATCTGAGCGCCACCGCCGGGCGGCTGACCGACAGCGCCCTGGCCTTCCTGTCGTTGACGACCATGGCCGTCGATGTGCACCGCTTCCTGCCCGACCCGGCGTGCACCTGGTGCGGCGGACTCCCGGAGGACCTGCCGCCCGTCCTCATGGAACGGCCCCGGCCCAAGCCCCACCCGGACGTCCCGCGCGTGCGCGACCTGAGAGCGGACTGGAAGGAGCTGGTCGCCCGGTACGTCGACGGGCGCACGGGACTGATCCGGCAGCTCGACGTGCGGACCGACTACCCGTATCCCATGATCTCCGCCCCACTGCACCTGCCGGGCGGGGAGCAGGAGGCGGGGTTCGGCCGCGATCTGGACTATGCGGCGTGCGCCCGCACCGCGCTCGCCGAAGCCCTGGAACGGCTGGGCGGGGCCCGGCCCGGCGGGCGCCGGACGACGGTGCGGTCCGGCTACGCGCAGGTCGCCGACCGGGCGCTGTGCCCCCTCGACCTGGGCCTGTACCCGCCCGAGCGCTACGCCGAGCCGGACTTCCCCTATCCGCCGTACGACCCGGGCCTGGAGCTCAACTGGGTGTGGGGACACTCCTTCGCCCGTGACGCCCCTGTCCTGGTACCGGAGGACTACGCCTACTACCGCACCCGGCACGGCAACCCGGCGGCCCGGCCCCTGGCGTACGAGGTGTCCAACGGGTGCGCGCTGGGCGGCTGCCTGGAGGAGGCGGCACTGCACGGGCTGATCGAACTCGCCGAGCGGGACGCGTTCCTGCTGACCTGGTACGCCCGCCTCCCGGTGCCGCGGGTCGACCTGCGGACGGTGTCCGACCCCCGCGTCGGTGCGCTCGCCGAGCGCATCCGGCAGGACAGCGGCCATCGGGTGCTGGCCTTCGCCACCACTCCGGAGCACGGCATCCCCACCGCATGGGTGATGGCCGTACGGCCGAGCGGACCGGGCCGGACCGATGAGCCCGCCGCAGTCTGCGCCGCAGGGGCGCACTTCGATCCCGAATGCGCCCTGCGGAACGGCCTGTTGGAACTCGCGGCGAACCTGGGGTGGAACCGTGCGGCCTTCCGCGAGGAACGGGACCGTATCGCGGCGATGGTCGACGAGCCGGATCTGGTGCGCGAGATGCGGGACCATGCGCTGCTGTACTGCCACCCGGCCGCGTTCGACCGGTTCACCTTCCTGCTCGGCGACGACGGCGATGCCCATCGGGGCGGTCTGCCCGTCGAGGAGGCGTTCGCGCAGGCCACCTGCCGGCCACGCGGCGAGGACATCCGCGACGACCTGGCCGAGGCGGTGGCCCGGTTCACCGACCGGGGCCTGGACGTCGTCGTGGTCGACCAGACCACGGACGAACACCGGGCGGGCGGGCTGGCCTGCGCGAAGGTGATCGTCCCGGGGCTGCTGCCGATGACGTTCGGGCACCGGATGCGCCGCACCCACGAACTGCCCCGGCTGCTGCGGCTCCCCTCCGAACTCGGTTACCGCAGCGCGCCGTTGACCGAGGAGGAGATCAATCCGCACCCGCACCCGTTCCCCTGACGTCCCCACGCAACCCACGCCCCCGTGTTTCCGCACCACCCGTGACTGGAGCCGGCCATGACCGAGGACTTCGCCACCCCGGACACCTTCGGCGTACGGATCGGCGGGCTGCCCGCACCCACGCTGGACGACATGCGCTCGCCGGAGTTGTGGCGCCAGGCCGAGTCCGTACGCGAGAGGGAACGCCAACTCGACGGCCGGGCTTCGGCGTTGTCCGACATGCTCTACGAGGAGATCGGGCGGGCCGGCTCCGGCAAGCCGCTCCTGGTGGCCGTGCGGCGGGCCATTCACAATCGCCGTCCGCTCGCCGAGCGCCACTGGAACGACGAGGTTCGGGCCCTGCTCCCCCGGGCCGTCGTCGACGAGGTGGACGGCTGGGTCCGGCTGCGGGCCGGCCATGAGGAGGCGGTGGCCCGGCTGGACGACCTGCTCGGTCACCATCTGCGCACCCAGCAGGTGCTGCTGCGCAAGGCGGCCGCCGATCCCGTCCTCCAGCACGGGCTCGTCCTGAGCAGCCCGGTGCTCCTCGCCGAGGTGCGCAAGTGGCTCGCGCGTCCCGACGAGCGGGCACCGGAGCGCTCACTGGCGGTACGGCTCGCCAAGTACCTGGCGCGGGTGACCATGAAGACCAGCCCGTTCAGCACGTTCACGGCCAGCGGCCTGGGGACCTGGAACGGCGAGGAAGGGAACCGGGCATCCACCGGGCCTGGGGTGCGCACGGTCGCCGAGCTGAACGTGTGGGTCGTCCAACAGGTCGTCCGCGCGCTCGGCAGCTGTCCCGAACTCTCCGGACGCGCGCGGCTACGCCTCAACCCGAGTGCCGTGCTCACCGATGGCCGCTGGGAGTTCCTGGGGACGGACGCCGAGGAACCGCTGCGCACCCTGCCCGGGGCGCCCGCGGTGCGGGAGTGTGTGGCGGTGGTGCGGGAGGGCCACCCCACGCGCGAGGAGGCGGCCCGAATCGTCGCGGACCGCACCGCGAGCGACCAGGCCACGGCCACGGCGTACCTGGCGCGCCTGGAGGAGCTGGGACTGCTGGAGGCCGAGCGGCCCTTCGCCGACCAGACCCTCGACCACATCGCCGAGGTGCGCTCCTGGCTCGCCGGGGAGACGAGTGACGGGCTCGTCGGGATCGAGCGGGAACTCGCCGTCATCGCCGACACCCTGGCCGCCTATCCTCACCTGTCCGATCCGACGCAGCGGGTGCGTGCCACCGGAGCCGTCGACGAAGCCCTGCGGCGGATCAGGGACCTGGCCGGCCCGGACCGGATCAGTCTGCCCGCCAAGAACAGCGTCATCGAGAATGCCCTGGTGGCGGCGCCCTACCCCGGGCCGGACCGCCGTGCCTGGGGACCGGTCCTGCAGGACCTGGACGCCGTACGGCAGTGCTACGCCGTGCTCGACCCCGGCCTGCCCGGACGGGTCGCGCTCGCCGATCTGTTCGCCGAGCGCGTCGGCCCCGGCGAGGCGGTGCCGTTCCTCACCTTCCACCGGCTGGTCCAGACGTGGCTGCGCAACGACCCCGCGTTGCCCGCCCTGCTCTCGGTCGCCGTGCACGGCTACGGGCCGATGCACCGGCACCGGCTGCCCCGGCTGGGCGAACTGGCCGCGCTGCGGGACGAACTGTGCGAGGTGGTCCGCGCGGTTCCGGCCGATGCGCAGGGTGTCGTCCGGGTCGCCCCCGAACGGCTGCTCTCGGTGGTGGAGCGCCGGCCCGCATGGATGCGGGCGCCGGACTCCGTGACCTACTACGGCCAGCCGCTCGGCACCGGCTCCGCGCCCGAGTTCGTGGTCAACGCCGTCAACTCCGGGCACGGCCGGGGACGGGACCGCATCCGGCGGCTCCTCACCCAGGCGGGGCTCGACGCGGTACGGGACACGGCCGTGGACACCGCTCCCCCGCCCCCAGACATCGTCCCTGCCGACACCTGCCGCCACTTCGGCAGCAACGTCGGGCTGCGGGCATCCGCCGTCGCCACGGAGATCGAGTACCCGGGGGGGCTCAGCCTGCGGCCCCCCGAGCACCGTATCCGCCTGGGCGACCTGCTCGTCCGGCACCACCCCGGCCCCGGCCTGCTCACCCTGCACGCGCGGGGGCGCGAAGGTGAGGTCCGGCCCGTCCACCCCAACCTGATCGCGGAGCTGTGGCTGCCGCCGGCGCTGCGTCTGCTGCTGCAGACCTTCGGCGCGACGTCCAACCTGCTGATTCCGGGGCGGCGGATGTTCGGCGATCCGTCGCTCTCCGAGGTGCGGGAGGTCCTGGCGGAACCGCGGGTGGTCGTGGGCCGTACGACGGTCAGCCGCAGGCAGTGGGTGCTGCCGCCGGGTGCCGTGCCGCGGCGGCAGAAGGGCGAGAGCGACCGTTCGCTGCTGTTGCGGCTGGTCGGATGGCTGGCGGAGCACGGGATGCCGCAGCGGTGCTTTGTCCGCGCCCTGGACCCGCAGTCGGTGGTCAGCGGGGAGGTGTGGCGGGTCAAGTCACGCAAGCCGCTCTATGTGGACTTCGCCAACCTGCTGCTCGTCGGGGTCTTCGAGCGGCTGCTCGCCGCCGGTGCGGGACAGGTGGTGTTCCTCCAGGAGGCCCTTCCCGGCCCCTGTGAGATGCCGGACCACGACGGCAGCGGGCCCCGGGTGACCGAATTCCTCGTCGAGATCAACGAAGGACGGACACGATGACCAGGACGAACGGACACGATGACGGCTCCCGCCTGGACCCGGCGACCGCACGGGCGGCTGACTGGGTGTGCGCGCACATCTTCTACGACACCAATCAGGACGCCCTCCTGACGCGCTGCGTCGAACCGGTGGTGAAGGAACTGGAGCAACGCGGCCTGATCCAGCGGTACTTCTTCCTGCGCTACTGGGAGGGCGGCCCGCATGTGCGGCTGCGGCTGCTCCCCTCCCGTGCCCGGGACCGCGCCGACGTGGCGGAGGTGGCAGAGCACCGCCTCGGAGCGTTCCTCGCGGAGTCGCCCGCCCCGGACGTCGTGGACCGCTCCCACTTCACGCAGGTCGCGGAGGGACTGGCTGGGCTGGAGGGCCGGGCAGGCCACGACGTCGTGGTGCGGCCCAACAACACCGCGGAGTTCCTCCCGTACGAACGTGAGCACGCCGACTACGGGCGCGGCCCCGCCATCGCCGCCGTGGAGCGGCACTTCTGCGAGTCGAGCCGGCTGGCACTGTCGGTGGTGTCGGCGGGCGCCTCGGTGGAGCAGCGGGCGCTGCTCGCGTTCGACCTGGTGGTGGGCGTGTTCGCGCTGTGCGACGAGGTCCGCGACCGGTGGGCCCGCCACGGTGGGCCCCCGCTGCCGTTCGGCAGCGGCCCCGAAGCGGCCGATGTCGAGCCGCGCTACCGCGCCCAGCGGGAGCAGTTGCACGCGCGGGCCCGGCACACCTGGGCGCTCACGGCCCGTCCGCCCGGGAACGACCAGCGCGGATACTGGCTTGCGTCGGTGCGGCGGCTGCGCGACGAGCTGCATCGCCTGGAGGAGACAGGCCGGTTCGTCGCCGACTGGGCGGGCTCCCCCCTGGCGGAACCGCTGGACCTGGCGGCCACCGTCCACCCGGCCACCAGCCTGGTCCTGTTGCGCTGCGCCCATCTGGTGAACAACCGCCTCGGGCTCACTCTGTGGCAGGAGAACCAGCTGCGGTTCCTCGTGGGACGGGTGCTGTCCGAGCTGCCCGAGGCGCAGGGCGTCGCATGACCGGATCGGCCGGGGCGTCCTGGTACAGCCTGCATGTCCACCACCACGATGAGGCAGCGGAGCCCGAGCTGATCCTCGGGGCCGTCCGGCCGGCGTTCGCCTCTGTGGAGTCATCGGTGCGCGGCGCCTGGTTCGGCCGGCACTGGCTGCGCGGACCGCATCTTCGCCTCAACTTCCGCACGGACGAGACGACATGGGGTGCACAGGTGCGTCCCAAGGTGCGGAGCATCGTCACCGACTACCTACGGGCCCGCCCTTCCACCGTCCGCTTGGACTCCGCCGCACTCGCGCCCGTGCACGAGCGGCTCGCCGAGCTGGAGATGGAGACCGGGCCACTCGGCCCGTGGGTGGCGGACAACACCGTCGTGGAGCGCCCGTACGACCACCGGCTGCAGGTGCTCGGCTCGCTCCGCGCGAGCGAACTACTGGCCGGGTTCCTCTCCGACACCACCGACCTCGCGTTCCGGATGTACGAGCATCTGCGCACCGCCCCGCTGTCCGTATTGGCGCTGGACCTGATGTGGACCACGGCGGCCGCGGCGGCGATCCCGTTCGAGGACGGCAGGGCCCCGATCGAGCGGGGCGTGTTGTCCCTGCGTTCGCACGCGGACGCCTTCCTGTCCCGCACCCACGACCCGGCGGCCTGCCTCGTCCGCTTCGACGAACGGTTCCGCAGGCAGGAAGCCGCCCTGGGCTCGCGGCTACGGGAGGTGGCAGCCACACTCTCGGAGCCGGAGGACACCGATCCCCCGCCGGGCTCCGGGGTGGCCTTCGTACGGGAGTGGGCACGGGCCGTGCGCCGGCACCAGCGGATAGCGCAGCCGCTGCTCGCTTCGGGCGAGGTGTCGATGGGCGGGGCGGCGCTGGCTCCGCGCATGCCGACGCGCGAGACCAGCGAGTTCCACCGGCTCCTGCTGTCCGACCACGGGCACCGGGACTTCCTCGTCGACGACGCGTGGTTCGCGTCGTTCCGCCTGGTGATGAACTACCTGTACCTGCACCTCAACCGGCTGGGACTGGCGCCCGTGGACCGCGGGCTGCTGTGCCATCTGGCGGCGCGGACCGTGGAGTCGGTGCACGGCACGTCGGCCGTCGCCAGCTTCGCCAAGTACGTCGCCGAACCCGACGGGAGCGAGGAGCCCGCCTGGCGACGGATCGGCACCGAGTGGGCGGAGGGCATGCGCTGAGGCCCGCGCGGGCCTGCCCGGGCGTCAGCCACCGCTGAAGACCTGGGCAAGCTGCCGGCGGCCGCTGATCCCCAGCTTGCGGTACGCGCCGGACAGGTGGAACTCGACGGTGCGTACGGCGACGAACAGCCGGCCCGCGATGTCGCGGTTGGAGTGTCCGTCCTTGGCCAGGTGGAGGATCTTCCGTTCCTGAGGCGTCAGACGGTCCAGGAGCGGAGACGGGGACTGCGGGGCGGCGTGAAGGGCGGACGCCGGGGGCGCGGACGGCTCCGCCGCACTCGCAGAGTCGGGCGCGGCCGACGGGGTGGGCGTGGTCGTCTGCGTCCCGGAGAGCGCCAGAGGCCCCCCACCCGTCCCCCGGAGCGACCTCCAGGCACCCTGGACGCGCCGCGCCAGCGGCTCCGCACCACACGCACGGGCGAGCCGGAGGGCCGAGAGCAACTCGGCACGGGCCGCCTCACCGCGCCCGAACTCGGCGAGCCCGGCTCCCAGGTCCGCTTGCACAAAGGCATGGTGAAGGCGGTCCGAGGACCTGGCGAGCAGCCCGGCCGCGTCCGTGAGCAGGTCGATGCGCCGCTTCCCGGTCTCGGTGAGGGCCAGTGCGTGCAATGCGCTGCCAAGGGACTCCCGTGTTCCCCAGCGGCGGGCGTCGTCCACCTCGGCGCCTGCGAATTCGGCAGCCTCCTTGCGTTCGCCCCCCGCCGCGAGAAGCCGAGCGGCGCGGGAGCGCCACGGCAGCACCGCTGGGTTCCGCACCCCCGCCTCCTCCAGGAGGCGGCCTGCCGCGAGCAGGTCCTCCAGGGCGCGGGCCGGGTCGTCGCTCTCATGAACCGCCGCTCGCGCGGCCAGCGCGTGCGCGGAGTCCCGCCGCCACGGCAGCGGGTCCCCTTCCAGGCCACTCTCGGCGAGCAGGGAACGGGCCGAGTCAGTCAGGCCCTTCAGGACCCGCACCTCGGCCAGGGCGGCGACGCCGGTCACAGCCGAGGGGTGACCGGTCGCCGCGAAGGCGAGCAGGCGGTCGGCCAGGGGGGTCAGGGTGGCGTCGGCGCCATGGAGGTCGCCCCGGGCCCGCAGGACCCTCGCGCGCAGCAGCTCGACCTTGAGGTGGTCCCAGCGGCCGGGGCGGGCGCCGGCGACCTGCCGCCCACGGCCGCAGTGCGTCCACGCTTCGGCTACCTCACCAGCCGCCACCAGCACGCCACAGGTGTGCCACAGCAGGGTGGCCGAGCCGGCCGAGCCGCATTCCTCGCCCCCGGGCAGACCCTGCCGGGCGTGCCGGACGGCCGCCTCCCGGTCAGCCCCCGCATCGACTGCCTGTACCGCACGCAGCGCCGCGAGCTCCCGGCTCGCGATTCCCTGGTGCGGGGTCCGGCAGGCCAGGTTCCCCAGCGGATCATCCGCCGCCTGCGCCAGCCACAGGGGGCCACGCCTGCCGGCGAACGCCTTGTGCAGGCGCAGGCGCAGCTGCCAGGAGTCGTCCCCCGCTGTCCTCCCGAGGCGAGCCACGGCGTCGTCGAGCACGGTGACGGCGTCCTCGGCCCGGCCGCACTCGGCCAGCACCGCGGCCAGCGCCAGCGCGTATTCGAGCACGACGCCAGGATCGTGGGACTCACAGCGGGCGGCATCCAGGAGGCGTACGGCGCGCTCCGGGTCGGCAAAGGCGTCCAGCTCGGCGAGTTCCCGCCGCACGGCCGACTTCTCGTGGGGACACAGGGGTTCGCGGAGGGCTGCGCGCAGGCAGCGTGCCGCGTCCTGGTGCCTGCCCTCCTGCTCCAGCTGACGTGCGGCCCGCCACAGGCAGCGCATCGCCCACTCCTCTCCCAAGGGGCCGGCGGCGGCCAAGTGGTGGGCGACGGTCGTCGTGGCGGCCTGCCGGTCACGCAGCAGGGCCGCCGCCCGCAGATGCAGGGCGGTCCGGGTGCCGGCGGCGATACGACCGAGGACCATGGTTTCGAGGAGTGGATGACGGAACGCCAGAGGGGTGTGATTGGCGAGCAGACATGCCTCGACGAGTTGGTCGACGGCCCCGAGCGCCTCCTCGACGGTCAGGTGGGCCAACTCGGCACTGTCCACGACCTCAGCGCCACCGCCGAGCACCGCGACCGCCCGCACCAGAGCCAGGGCCGAGGTGCTCAGCGGCGCCAGCCACCGGTCGGCTCCTGTCAGGACACCCGAGGCAGCGGTGGCGCGCAAAGCGTCGGCCGTGGGCGCGCTGCCGGTGTGCGGCACCAGCAAGGCGTGCAGGAGGGCGGGATTGCCGCCGGTGAGCTCGCGGCACACCGCGGCGGTTCGCGTATCGAGGCGGACACGGCATCGTGCGGCTGCGGCTTCGGCCAGGTCGTGCGTGCGCAGCCCCGACAGGTCGATGGACTCGGCGGCAGCGAGGAGTGCGGAGCCGGGCTCGTCGGGGCTGCCGTTCGCGGGGCCGGAGACAGCTCCGGCTCCTGCACCGCAGATCCGGACCGTGAGCACGACCGCCAGGGGCGCGGGCGGCAACGTCCGCGACAACTCCAGCAACCACCGTAATGACCAGCGGTCGACCTGAGTCATGTCGTCCACGCACAGCGCGACCGGGGTGTCCTGCCCCGTCGGCACCGCGGCGACCGGCCCCCCGAGATCATCGCCGGACGGCGTACGGTGCCGGATCTCCACGAGTTTCCCGTCGTCGGCTCGCAGTTGGGCGATGAGCCGGTTGGCTGCCGCGTACGGACGGTCCTCTGTCCCCGTCCCGCGCACCACAGCGACGCGGAAGCCTGCCGCGGACGCTTCCGCTCGGAAAGCGTCGAGCAGCGTCGACTTCCCCGCTCCCGGCTCGCCGCGGACGACCGCTACGACTGGGCCGCGCTCCCTGCGGGACTGTTCGAGCACGGCTCGGAGCCGCGTCGTCTCGCTCCTGCGGCCGATCTCCCCGAGCGCCATGAGCCCCTCCCGATCGCCGACCGTCGTGCACCGCTTTGCGTGCAGAGCCGACGATCAGTGCACCGCTCAAGGAATCTGCATGACGTAGGTTTTTAGGCGTTCGTCTTGAAAAAGGCGCTTTATGGCAGGATGCCGCGATGCAGGCAATCGCCCGATGGACGGCTGGCGTACACCCCCCAGCGCCGAAGGCAACACCGGTCACCGCGGCTGCAAGGTGCCGCCCCATGGCACGGGCCGCACCACCGCAATCCATCCCCCTCACGTGAACTGCCCCCTGAGAGCGCTCTCTTGGAACACGAGCATGCGCGGCGCCCGTATCGACCGACAAGCCACCCAGCACACCCCTGGCGTCATTCCGGCCGTCCCCAGCGACTCTTGCGGGGTCCCCATGCCGCCTCCAGGATCACAGGAGACACCTGCATACCGACCGGCACTCCCTGCGCGATGCCTGTTTGTTAGTGACCCGGGGGGCCACCGGTGCGCGGGACGCATCCAGTGGACACCCGTGGTCTCGGGCAGCAACGCTCGTCGCCACGACGGAGACGATCCCCGAGAAGCCGGGGAACGGCCGGATAGCGTCGCACGGCATGCAGGTGGGACGCGGGCGCGAGCACCGGCGTGGCCTACTTCCGCAAGCATGGGGGACCTGCCCTGGACTGCCCGGCGCCGTTTGTTGCCTCATGATCACTGGACTACCCCATCGGGCAGCAGGGTGATCGCGACATGCCCGGCAGCCGAGTCGCCGCCGGAGGTGCACCTGGGCACGCCGGCCTCGCCGAGAGGAGCCAACGCCGCGGTGAGGCCCTCGGGGGACGTGCGCAAGGCGAGTGCGGCGGGGTGCATGGGGAGGCGCCTGCCTGGTGTTCCATGGAGGGTTTCGAAGGCTCATGTCCGCACTCCTCCCCGCTGCTCCCTCAGGACACTGCCCCTTCGCCGGTGGCGTTCATGGACTCACCATCCCGCGGCCAGGCGACGGCGGCCTCAGTGGGCCCACCGTCCAGGTACACAGCGACCGAGCCCCCGAGCATGTCGACGAGCCGTGGCCATTGCTCACACCGGACAGCTACCGGCACACCCCGCCGACGGTCCCCGCGAGCCGTGACAGCACCCGTGAGGATCCAGGACGCCCACATCGCCCAGCGCGCCCCGCCGTAGGGCTGAGCCACAGATCAGCGAGCCCGGGCCGGTGCGCTGCCCCACAATCCGTCGGGCGCGAGAGAGCGGCGGAGGTCGTCGTGGCAGGCGGGTGAGCGGGTCGGGCCGTAGCGTGAGAGATGGGCCGGGGTGTGCCGGGGAACGGCGACGGAGGACGGTGGCCATGGCGGGGATGGACTACGCAGCGCTGTTCGCCGCCACGCCGAGCCCGTATCTGGTGCTGGGTCCGGATCTGGTGATCGTGGAGGTCAACCAGGCATACCTCGACGCGACCGGCCGGACGAGAGAAGACTTGATCGGGAAATACGTCTTCGATGCCTTCCCGGACAACCCGGCCGACCCCGAGGCCGACGGTGTGCGGAACCTGAGCGCCTCGCTGCACCGGGTCCTGACCACGGGCGAGCCCGACCCGATGGCACTGCAGAAGTACGACATCCCGATCATGGGTCGGCCGGGGGTATTCGAGGAGCGGTGGTGGTCGCCGATCAACACGCCGATCCTTACCCCGGACGGCACGGTGGTGTGGATCATCCACCGGGTGGAGGACGTGACCGCGTTCGTCCAAGCGCGCACTGCGGGTGCCCGGCCGCCGACCGGTCAGCTGACCGAGCGTGAAGCGTTGGAGGCCGAGCTGTACGCGCGGGCTCGGGAGCTGCAGCGGCTGAACGAGGAGCTGCGGCGGGCTCACGCCCGCGAGCGCCAGGTGGCCGTCACCTTGCAGGAGGGCATGCTCCAGTCACCGGACCTGGCCCGGCACCAGAACGTCGCCGTGCGCTATCTGCCCGCAGCCGGCTCGCTGAACGTGTGCGGCGACTGGTATGACGTGGCAGACCTGACCGACGGCCGCTTCTCGGTGGCGGTGGGCGACGTCGTCGGCCACGGGCTGGAGGCCGCCGCCGTCATGGGAATGCTCCGCAGCGCGCTGAGCGCCGCCATCCGCGCCCTGGAGCGGCCGGCCCAGGCGCTTGAGGTGCTCGGCCTGTACTCCAGGTCGGTCGAGGGCGCGCTGAACACGACCGCCGTCAAGGCACTGGTTGACCCCGCAAGCTGCCTGATCATCTACAGCAACGCCGGCCACCCGCCCCCGGTCCTGGTGCACACAGACGGCGCCTGCGAGCTGCTGGACCAGGCTACCGATCCGCCCCTGGGGGTTCGCCCCCTGCACGTCCCCCGTCCCCAGGCCACGGCCATCTACAGCTCCGGCGACACCCTCGTGCTCTACACCGACGGCCTGATCGAACGCCGGGACGAAGACATCGACACCGGCCTGGCCCGGCTGACGGACATCCTCAGCCAGTCCAGCCGGCTCTCCCCGGAGCACCTGGCCGACACCCTCCTGGCCCGCCTCGGGCTGGCCGGCGGCGGCCGCGACGACGTCGCACTGGTCATCGTCCGGCTGTGACCAGCGCCCTCCTCATCCGAGATCGCCGTCCCACCGCTCTCGCAGCAAGAACGCCACGCTGGGATCTACCACTTGCGCGGAGCTTGCGGGTCGGCCCGGCAGCCCGCGTGATCGGCGCCGATGCCAGCGGCGCGGCGTCTAGGGCAGCGCCCGGTAATCACACTGGTTACCAGCTCCTGCACGACGGCAAGATCCAAGGACGCGCCGTCATCGCCCCCTACGCGTGAGTACTTCATCAACGCGACCGGGCCGGTGCCGCAAGCCGTAAACTGTCGGAGGGAACGTCATGGAGGCAGTGGCCGGTGCGATCGCTGGACCGGGCCGACGGCGGACGGCGCAGTCGGCAGCGGGCGTGGTAGCGGCAGCTGTGCCGGCACCTGTGACTGTCACGGCCGCGGGGCTGATGAACGCGGCCTGTCGGTGCTTGCCATGACCGAGAACGCGTTCCGACCGGTGACCGCCGCGCTGCGGCCGTATCTGATCGTGAATCCCCGCTCGGGAGGCGGGAAGGCGAGCCGGTTCCGCATCGCGGAACAGGCCCGCGCGCTGGGGGCTCAGGTTCTCCTGCTCGATCCTTCCCAGCCCCAGGACCTCACGACTGTCGCCCGACGCGCGGTGGATGACGGTGCGGATCTGCTGGGGGTGGCCGGCGGAGACGGCACGCAGGCACTTGTCGCCGGGGTGGCTGCGAAGAGCGGTGTTCCGTTCGTGGTCATTCCGGCCGGTACCCGCAACCACTTCGCGATGGACCTCGGGCTGGACCGTGAGGACCCTTCGGCCACGCTGGCGGCCCTCACGGACGGCGTCGAACTGCGCGTGGACCTCGGGTTCGCAGGCGAGCGGGTGTTCGTCAACAACGTGTCGTTCGGTGCCTATGCCGCCCTGGTGCAGGACCCGGCCTACCGGGACGACAAAATCGGCACCGTGCTGCGGATCCTCCCGGAATTCCTCGCCCGCCACGAGGGCCCGGAGCTTGTGGTACGGGCCGGGCTGCTCACCGTGGACCGGCCCGACGCCGTGCTGGTGAGCAACAACCCCTACCGGGTCGATGACCCGGCCGGGCTCGGCAGGCGTGCGCAACTGGACTCCGGGCTCCTGGGGGTGCTGGCCGCCAGGGCGGAGACGCCCGCCGAGACGGCCGCCCGGCTGCGCGGTGGGCAGGCGCACGGCCTGACCAATCTGGCCACCTCTGAAGAGGTCGTCGTCGATATCGACGCCCCGTTCGTCCCCGTCGGGCTGGACGGTGAGGCCGTCACCCTGCCGACTCCCGTGCGGTGCCGGATCATTCCCGGGGCGCTACGGATACGGGTCCCCCACCACCGGCCGGGCGCCGCGCCCGCCGCGCGGCCGCCGGGCCGGGGCGCCATGCGCCGGGTGGCCTCGGCTGTCGGGCGAGCTGTTCACGGCCGTCATACCGGCTGACGGAAGCCGAACCGGGCAGAGCGCGGACTTCCACCCAACGGATCAACACCGCACGCCGCTGTCTGACCACTCTGCTCGGTGGCCTGCGAGCCACACACCACCGAACGCGTGCGACGTCTCCCTCGTCACCGCCCCGGTGAGCGCGGCACGCTCCGCCGGCGCCGAGTACTTCCGACCGCCTGCGGCCTGCTCCGGCAACTCCGGTGCCATCGCACGCTGTTACAGCGTATGACGGCCGGAACGGCCCGGGCGCGTGCAGCACGTGACGGGTGCCGCCCTTTTCGTCCGTGACAGTCGGTCAGCTCTTGTGGGACGACACGGACGTGACCGCTTCGGAGCCGATCCGGCCCAGGAGCGCGGCCAGTTCGGTGGGCGCGGACAGGAATGGGGAGTGGCCGGTGTTCAGACGCTCGACCTGTGTGGCGCGGGTGGACATCCGCTCCTGCAATGCGGGCGGGAGCGCTCTGTCGTCCTCGCAGAGCACATAGGTGGAGGGCACCGTCCGCCACGCTGTCCGGGTCACCCGTTGCTGGAAGGAGCGCCGGCTCTGCGTGACGAGCCGGCTGACGGCGTCCGCGGCCTGCTCGTCGGGCAGGTCCCCGAACAGCGCGGTGCGGGGGTCGTCGAAGACGACGGGGGCTGTGCCGCACAGGTCCTCGGCCGTGTCGCCGCCGTGACCGTGCACGCTGAGTAGGGACTCTCCCTCCTCGGGCAGATACGCCGCCAGGTAAACGAGATGAGCGGCGGCAGGAAGGCCGGCGGCGGCCTGGGTAACCGGGAGGCCGCCGTAGGAATGCCCGACGACGATCACCGGACCGTCTGCCTGCCGCAGACGCGCGGCTATCGCGTCGGCGTCGTCGTACATCCCGGCGGCCGGTGTGCGCTGCGGTCCGGCACTGGGCAGGTCGACCGTCCGGGCCGTCCAGCCATCGGCCGCAAGGGCCTTCCGTACGAGGTCCCAGCACTCTGACCGGTGCCAGGCCCCGTGGACCAGGAGGAAGGAGGGGCGCGGTGCGGTGGTGGGGAAGGTGTCGGCACTGGCCGTTGCATCGGTGGACATGAGGAGACTCCTGAAGTGTTCGGTGAAACGCCTGCCGGGTGCGGTGGGCCGGATGTGCGGTGCAGCCGTCGGCGGTTCGCCGGGTCGGCGGCTCGCGGAGACGGGCTCTAGCTTTGCTGCGTCACGCGCGCCTCCCGCCGGGGGCCGCCGTCGTGCTCCCTGCCGTCGCCAGCCCCTGCGCCTCGGCCGGTTCCCAGGCCCCCGGCGTCACCCGCGCCTTGCCGGCCATCTTTCGCGCTCTGACCGACATCGTCTTTCGGCGTGCCCTGCTCGCGGGCCGTGGCGTGCCTCGCGGCGGGGACTGCGGCGGTCCTGTGCGACGGCCGTACGAAGATCAGGACGATCAGTCCGCCGATCGCCGCCGCCAGTGCCGAGGTCAAGAACACCCGATCGAGGCCGGTGGCGAACGCCGTGTGCACCAACTGGTGCACCGCGCCCCGGTCGGCGGCGGGCGCCGCGTCCACCAGGCGCCCGGCCTGCCCGGCGGCCAGCGCCGAGGCGCCCTTCTGCGGATCCGGCACCGTGCCGGGCCCGGCGAGCACGGCGGCCGCCCGGCTGGTGAAGACCGTGCCGAAGACGGCGATGGCCAAGGTCATGCCCAGCTGACGGAACGTGTTGACAGCCCCGCCGGCCATCCCTGCCTGCTGCGGCGGCACGGAGGAGGTGGCGGCCGAGACCAGCACCGGCGTGGCCAGGCCGACGCCGATCCCGGTGACCGCGAGCCCTCCCAGGAGTGCGGTCTGCCCTGCGTCGGCCGTCATGCCTTCACGCAGCACCAGCATGCCTGCCGCGACGGACAGGAGTCCGATGCCGATCGGCAGGTGCGGCGCGAGCCGCTGGAGGTGACGGCCGGCCACGGCGGCCACGAGGAACGAAGCACCGGCCAGCGGGGTCAGGGCGAGGCCCGCCCCGACCGGGCTGAGGCCCAGCATGGACTGCAGCCACAGCGAGACCAGGACCAGGCAGCCGAAGGCGCCGCCCTGCAGCAGCAGCGCACCGCTCATCAACGCGGCGAACGAGGGGCGGCGAAGCAGCGCGAGGTCCATCATCGGGACGCCCCCGCGTCGCGCCGTACGGTACTCGATCACCACGAGCGCGATGAGCGCTGAGGCGGTGACGGCGAAGGTCGTCAGGGTCTCGATCGAGGCCCAGCCCACCTCCCCGCCACGGATGAGCCCACAGGTGAGCGTGGCCACAGCGATGGTGAAGGCCGTCGCGCCGGGGATGTCGACACGGGCCCGGGTTCCGCTGAGCCGCGCACCGTGGCCGGAGGTCCCGACGGGCTGGTCGGCGGGTCGGTCGGCACGCACCACCCTCAGCGTCGTGGCGATGGCGACAGCGGCGATCGGAAGGTTGACCCAGAAGATCGTCGGCCAGCTGAAGTGCTCGGTGAGCAGCCCGCCGAGCAGCGGCCCCGCGGCTGCGGCGGCCCCGTTGGCCGCGCCCCATACGCCGAAGGCCGTACCCCGGTCCCTGCCCTGGTAGGAAGTGAGCAGCAGGGCGGGAGCGGTGGCGAACATCGCGGCGCCGCCGATGCCCTGCACCACGCGGGCCGCGATCAGCATTTCTGCGTTGGGGGCGAGGCCGCATGCCAGCGAGGCCAGGCCGAAGACGCCCAGACCGCAGACGTAGGAACGCCGGTGGCCGAAGCGGTCCGCGAGGGAACCCGAGGCCAGCAGCAGGGCGGCGAGCGCCAGGGCATAGCCGTCGATCACCCATTGCAGAGAGGTGAAGGAAGCGCCGAGGTCGGCAGCCATGCTGGGCAGTGCGACGTTCACGATCGTCACATCCACCAGCAGGATGAAGGCGCCCAAGCAGACCGCCGTCAGGGGCAACCATTTGCGCATGTTGGATTCTCCGTTCGCATTGAGCAGGTGTTGCGGGACCGAGCCCCGACCCGTGATGGGGCCGGGGCGAACTGCGGCGGGCCGAGCAGGCCGGCGGGTGATCCCGCGAACCAGCTTCGAGCTCTCACAGGCGATATCGTGAGCCAAAGTGCTCTCCATGCGCGGATCCGACAGGATGGGGTCCATGGCGACCTATCTCGACACCCCGGGCCGTGTGTGCCGCAGTCTGTCGGAAGAGGACATGGAGCTCGTGCACGCGCTGCAGATCAACGGGCGGGCCTCGTTCCGGGAGATCGCCGACGTGCTCGGAATCTCCGACCAGACCGCCGCGCGCCGCTGGGCACGGCTGCGGTCCGCCGGGAAGCTTCGGGTCCTCGGCCTGACCGACCCGATACGGCTGGGGAACTCTGTCTGGCTCGTACGTGTACGGTGCACGCCGGATGCCGCGTCCTCCCTCGGGAAGGCGATGGCACGGCGTCCGGACACCACCTGGGTCAACCTGGATTCGGGCGGCACCGAGATCTCCTGCTCGGTACGCACCCGCAGCCCCGGGCCGGAGGAGTCCCCGCTCCTGCAGAAGCTGCCGCGCACACCACAGGTGGTGGACCTGTCCGCGCACTGCTCACTGCACGTCTTCTTCGGCCACGACCTCGGCCCGATCAACAAGCGCGGCCCGCTGACGGCCGCGCAGGTCGCGGCGCTCACGCCCCCTGACACGCCGGACCGGGCCACGGACGCCACCCCACCGGTGCCGCTGGACGACAGCGACCGGCAACTACTCGACCTGCTGGCCCGGGACGGGAGGGCCGCAACGGGAGACCTGGCCGCCGCGACCGGCCTGTCCCCCTCCACCGTGCGCCGGCGCATCACCGAACTCAGATCGGCCGGCGCCCTGTACTTCGACGTCGAGTACCACCCGGACATCCTCCAGCAGAGCTTCCGGGCCGCCCTCTGGCTGGAGATCGACCCGTCCCGCCTCGCCGAGGCGGGATCGGCACTCGCCGCACACCCCGAAGTCGCCTACGCCACCGCCACGACGGGCACGGCGAACCTCTACGCCAGCATCGACGTGGCGACCGCCCAGCTCTTCTACCGCTACCTCACCGAGTCGGTCGCGACCCTCCCCGGCCTCCGCCACACCGCGACCGCCCCCATCCAACGCACCCTCAAAGGACCCGGTCCCTACCTCCCGACGACGGCGTGAAAGACGACCGGCCACGGTGACCAGCGAGGCCAAGGGCGGCGGTGACTACGAACCGCCGTACCTCGTCAAATCAGGTCCCGCGCCCGGAGGTCAGCCACATACTTGGTGATCAGGGCCGGTGACAGACGAGGGATGTCGTTCTCCTCGTCGAGGGCAGCGGCCCGTACCGCCGCACGGAACCGGTCCGCCGGCAGGGCGGACCCGGGCAGTGACTTCTGCGGCTCGGCGAAGGCGTGCAGCAGAGGAAGCAGCGAATGGTGCTTCTGGTGGTCGGGCAGGCCCCGCAGGGCGGTCTCGAAACGGTCGAGCCACTCGGCGTGGTCCTGGACGCGGGTCAGGGGGTGCCCGGCTGTCATCAGCCAGTCGACGAACGTGTCGAGGGAGATGCCGTCCTCGTGCGGGTTGACCACGTTGTAGGTCCGGTGGCCCTCTCGTGCGTCGTCACCCAGCGAGGCGATCGCCCGCGCGGTGAAGTCCACGGGGAGTGCATCGTAGTGTGCGCTGCCGCCCCCCGTGTCGCGGGCGTAGAAGCTGCCGGGTGCGATGCCTGTCGCCAGCAGGCTCAGCAGGAGGCGGGTGAAGACGTCCGGGATGTTGAGCTGGCCGCGGTAGCGCGGGTGCGCGAGGATCAGGTTCGAGCGGAAGACTGCGACCGGCAGCCCGAACCTTTCGTGCGCCTCGTGCAGCAGCACCTCGCCGGCCCATTTGCTGGCCGCGTAACCGTCGGCGTAGTCACCTTCGAGGCCGCGTGTCCGGCAAGCGGTGCGGATGTCCGCCGACTCGTCGGCCGCCGACTCGTTCCCGAAGACGACGGCGACCGTCGACAGGAAGGTGAACTGCTTGATTCGGGAGGTGACCGCGAGCCTGATCAGTTCGGCTGTTCCCCGTACGTTGGGACCGAACAACTGGTCGTAGGGCAGGACATGGTTGACCAGTGCCGCCGGGTGGACGATCAGGTCGACGGTGTCGGCCAGCCGCTGCCAAGTCCTGTCGTCGAGTCCGAGGTTCGGTTCCCCGATATCGCCGGCGATCACCTGCAGATGCCGGGCGGCGAGCTCGTGGTAGCGCTCCATGAGTTCCGGGTCGCCGCTGTCGAAGGCCGCCTCCAGCCGTGCCCGGGCCGTCTCGGCGGAGGAGCCGCGGACCACGCACACCAGCGTGCCACCGCGCTGCGCCACGCGCTCCAGCCATTCGAGACACAGAAAACGGCCGAGATAGCCGTTGGCTCCGGTCAGCAGCACGGTCCGGGCCTCGGGCAGCGGACCGGCCGGCCGTTCGGCCCGCCCGATGGCCCGCGCGTCGAGGAACGCGTCCAGCCGTAGGTCGGCCGCGTCGAGTCGCGTCGCGTCAGGGCCGTGGAGGCTGTCGGCGGTAGGGCGGCGGTGTTCCGACGCGAGCGCCCGCTCGATGTGGTCGGCCACCCGCCGCAGAGTGTTGACCGGGTTGATGACCAGGTCGACAGGAACATCGACGCGGTAGATCTCCTTCAGCAGCTGGGAGAACGACAGTGCCGTCAGGCTGTCACCGCCGAGGTCGAGGAAGCGTGCGCCGGGCTCCAGGTCGCCGTTCCGCTGCCCGAGGAGCGCCTGTGCGGCCCGGAGCACGGTCTCCGGTACGGGCTGGTCGGGGCCGAGCCGGCGCAGTGCTCGCAGTTCGTCGGCCTCACGGTCCGTCAATTCGGTGTACAGCGCTTCGAGGCGCTCGCCGTATCGCTTTGTCAGGGCGGGCCGCAGCGGCTTGCGCATTCCGGAGAGCAGTCCGTTCTCCTGGGTGAACGGCTCGCTCTCGATGAGGAAGTCCCTGGGGATCTCGTAGGAGTTCAGTCCCGCCTCTATGGCGACTTCCTGCAGGGACTCCCGCAGGACCGGCCTGATACGCCGGGGGTCCCCGTCGGCGCGGTCGAGGGCGTCCTGCGTCGGCACGACGACCGCGAGCAGGTAGGCGCGGGCGCTGTTGCCGTACAGGAAGATCTGCCGGACGGCCGGACTGCCGCTGAAGAGCGCCTCCAGGCGGGAGACCGTGACGAATTCGCCCTGTGACAGCTTGAGGACGTTGGAGCGGCGGTCGACGTACCTCAGCGCGTCGGGGCCGACGCGGGCCATGATGTCGCCCGTGCGGTAGAAGCCATCCTCGTCGAAGGCATCGGCGGTGGCGTCCGGGCGCCGGAAGTAGCCGGCGACGAGCCGGTCGGACCTGACCAGCAGTTCGCCCCTGGGGTGCGGTGAATCGGTCGCGAAGTATCCCAGCTCGGGTACGTCGGCCAGCTTGTGGTCGGTCACCGGCGGGCGCAGCACCTGGCCGTCGAGGGAGACGATGCCGGCTTCCGTCGACCCGTAGCCGTCGGACAGCCTGACGTGGAGGCAGTTCTCGACGAACGCCGTCAGCTCGTCGCTCGGTGGAGCGGAGGCGGTGGCGGCCCACAGGAGGCGGCCGCCCATGACCTTCTCCCGCAACTCCTCCCTCACCTGCTCGGCTGCCTCGCCGTCCGGCTCGGTGCGGCGGGACAACTCGGCCCGGTAGTACTGGAAGAGCATGTCGGAGATGCGGGGAACCATGAGGAACTCGGTGGGTCGGACCAGCGAGAGGTCTTCGAAGAGCGTCGACAGGTCGCTGGACGCCGTGAAGCAGGCGAGACCTCCCTTGGCTAGCGTGCTGAACAGTACGCCCCTGCCCATCATGTGGCTCAAGGGCAGGTAGTTCAGCACGATGGAGGGCCGAACCGCTTGGCCGGGTACGAAATCGATCCAGAAGTGCTTGACCAGGCGCTCGGTGTACATGGCGCCCTTGGGGCTGCCGGAACTGCCCGACGTGTAGATCAGTGCGCTGAGCGCGTCGGCTGCCGACCCGTGGGGAACCTCGGGGAGCGACGGCAGCGTCCTTCCCCGGTCGATGACCGATGCCAGTGTGTCCAGGGTGACGCCTCGGTCCTGCGCCGCGAGCCGGCCGCGCGCGGAGTCCAGCTCCTCCTGGTGGGCGGTGATCTCGGAGTGGTGGCCGATGAGGATGATCCGGCCCAGCGAGGGGGCGTTCGCTGCCAACTCGATCGCGACCGCCACGTGGTCGACGTGCGCCACGAGCAGGCGCGGTCCGGTCTGCTCGACGATGGGGGCCAGGTGTAACGCCGAGGTGCCGGCCTGGAGGGGAACGGACACCAGGCCGGAGCGGATACAGGCCAGCTCCACCACGGTGTACTCGGAGCTCGTGGACCCGAGAACGGCGACGAGGTCACCCGGTCCCATCGCGTGTTCGGGGTGGTGCCGCCATTCGGAGGCCACCGCGCCCACTCGTTCCCAGAGTTCGCCGTAGGTGAGCGTGTCGAACCGCTTCAGCAGGCGCAGCGTGGTCCGGCCTGTCTCCGGGTCGGTAACCGGCTCGGTGGCACGCTCGCCCAGGGCGGGACGGTCGGCGTACCCCTTCATCACCGTGGCCACCAGGGCGGCGAGCGGCAGTCCGGGCCGCCGGATCGCCTCGGTGACGGCGTCCAGGGGCGCGGTGTCACGGAACTGCGCGTCGGTCGCGGACAGGTGGGCGTTCCGCCGATCGGTACGTGCGTCGAGTTCGGCGGCGGGGGGTCGGGAGTGGGACACGAGTGGTCTCCTTTTCGGTCGTGAAAGCCCGTTCGGGTGGGCGGCGTTGCCGTGTGGGCAGGGTGTTCGTGTCAGCGGGAGGGCGGACGCAGCTGGCGGCCCTGTCCCGCGCCGTGTCCGGCGACCGCCGTGGCAATGCCCAGGACGGCCAATAGGGAAGCCGGCCGCGCACTCACCGGTCCTCCGCGGCTCGTGGTGTACCGGACTCGTGGCCGCGGGTGAGCTGGACGATCGCGGCCGCCGCGGCACGGGCGCCGCCCGCGTCCCGGGTTTCGATCGCGTCGACGAGCCGGCGGTGCAGGCGGGCGTGCTCCTCGGCATGGACGGCGTCCCAGGGCATGCCTCCCAGGGACGAGGTGAGCGCCGTGCCGAGGTAGTCGTAAACCTCGATCAGCAGGTCGTTCCCGCTCGCCCGGACCACGGCCCGGTGGAACAGCGCGTCGACGTTCGCGGCCGCGGACGTGTCCTCATCGGCGCAGGCCGCGTCGGCGTCGGCCAGGAGCTCCCGCAGCTGCTGCAACTGACTCTCGTCGCGGCGCAGGGCCGCGGCTTGGGAGGCGTACTCCTCCAGAACGGTCCGCAGCTCCAGCACGTCGTCCCGCCGCGCGGAGCTCGCCCGCCGCACCATGACCGACTGCAGCTCGCTCGATGAGCGGACGTAGGTGCCGTCGCCGGCTCGGGGCTCCAGCAGACCCAGGTGCACCAGCGCACCGATCGCCTCGCGCAGCGTACTGCGTCCGACGCCGAGTTCTTCGATGAGGGCCTGTTCCGGCGGGATCCGCGTCCCCACCGGCCACCCGCCGGACTCGATGTGGGAGCGGAGACTGTCAACGAGCTGAGCGGAGAGGCTGGCGGTCCGCCGCGGTGCGCTGATGCGTTTCATGGCAGCACTCTATACAAACATCAGACGTTTGAACATAAGGCACTGCCGCGTAGCCAGCCCACCCGTCTGCGCTTCGTACGGTCGGCCCCTCGCCGCGGATCCGCCAGGCGACGACCCCTCGCCGCCGTGTCAGGCGGCCGGGCGCGCGGTGTGGCCGCGGCCCGAGCCGGCGCGGCAGACGTCCCGGGTGGCCAAGGCGATCACCCGGGAGTTCCCAGCTCCGCCAGCTACCTCTTCCTGAAGCGCCACGATCTCGAGCGCCCCTTCTGCTGGCCGGGAGTGTTCCTCATAAGTAGGTTGACCGAGGGCCTCCATCGCTCGAGTCCGGCAGGACGTGTTCGGAACCTGGGTTCTCGTCAGACGAAGAAGGCGTTCATGCCGGGGACGTCGGACAGGTAGGTCTCGATGTCGGCGATCCTGCCTTCACGCAGGCGGCAGACGGTGGTCAGGTACTCATCGAGGACCGCGTCCGGGCGCTGGGCGGTGTTGTGAAGCGACAGAGCCATGTTCTCGCGGCTGACCAGGACGTGCAGCAGCTCGAAGGAGACGCCGTAGGAGGCGATTTTCTGGGCTCGCTCGATCACGGCATCCCCGCCACGGACGGTTCCGCTGATGGCGTTGTCGCCCGGCAGGGTCCACGTGGCGTCGTCGTGGAGGATGGAGCGGATGGCCGGCCAGTCGCCGGTGATGAGTGCGGCGTGGAAGCGCTGGCCGAGGTCGCGGGCAGTGGTGGTCATGACAGTCCCCTCCGGAATGATGGCGATAGGCCATCTAAAAGCAGATTGGTTTGCTTTTAGCGAGACTAGCGCCCCTCCAGCGCTAAAGCAATTCGATCTGCTTTAAGCTGGGAAGCATGAACGCCGACACCTCCGCCAAGCGTCCCGGCGGCCGCAGCGCCCGCGTCCAGGCCGCTGTCCACCAAGCCGTCACCGACCTGGTCGGCGAACACGACACGGCCCAGCTGACGATCCCCACGGTGGCCGAGCGCGCCGGGGTCAACCCCACCACCATCTACCGACGCTGGGGCACGCTCCAGGCCCTGCTGGCCGAGGTGGCAGCCCCACACGGGACCGACGTCCCGCCTCCCTCCAGCGGCGAGCTCCGCACGGACCTGGAGGCATACGCGGTCCGGACACTGGCCGACCTGACCCGACCCGGCGGCATCGCGTTCTTCCGGGCAGAGGTCTCCCCCGCCATCGACGAGCGCCGCAGCGGCCTGCGGGAATGCCTACAACGCGCCACCGCCGGCCTCGACGTGATCCTCGAAGCCTCCCGCGACCGGGGCGAAACACCGCCCCCACTCGAAAGACTGCTCGACCGGATCGTCGCCCCGCTCTACTTCCGCGTCGTCTTCTCCATGCCGGACACCGACGACGCCTACGCCCGCACCCTGGTCACCGACCTCCTCAACGAGCCACCCCCGCCGCAACACTGACCGCCCGCCGACACCCACCACACCGGCCGTCGATCTCCCTCACCACGAGAACCCCAAGGCCATCGAAGACACGGCCCCCGAGGCCAGTGGTCAAACCTCGACGAGAAAGACCCCCGCCAGTCGAACTTCGATGAGACTCGCCAAACTTCGGTGAGACAGGTCACGCCCGGAACCGAGCGTGAAGGCGCGACGGTGCCGGCGCCTGGCGTCACGCTGTCACGCGGAAACCGGCCCGCGGCGAGGCCCGGACGTGAACACCCTCATTTCGGGCATTCGAGCAAGTTCTGTCGCACGGTCGGGTGCCAGCGTGACAGAGCGCGTGACGCCCGCCCCGTCACGTCTGGTGATCAGATCGGGCCTGGGAGGGATCCCGTCGCACAGGCTCACAGGTCGCCGAGGTCGCCTCACAGGGACGTGTTCACGTGGGCTTTTGCGGGTTCGACCTCATAGGCGTTCCGTCTTATCCGGGTACCTGGGCGTCCGGTCACCGTCTCCCCCGGTGCTACGAGCGTCGCGTCACTGTCATCGATGCCTTCTTCGACCTCGCCCACACGAACCGCCGACCGTGATCCTTCGGCCCCCTCCGGTCACTTCGGCAGATCGGCGGAGAGGAAGGGAGCAAGGAGCGCGAATAGCGCGTCGGGGCGGTCCAGGGGGATGATGTGGCCGCAGTCCTGGAGATGGTGTCCGACCAGGTCATCGGCGATAGGACGGAGTTGGCGTTCGAGCCCGGTGCCGACGGGGTGAGAGCCGACGGCCATGGTGGGCATGGTCAGCCGAGCCGTCGCGACGGCGTCCTGGATCTGCTGCGCGCTGGTGGGCAGGGCCCGGTAATAGGAGAACGCGCAGCGCAGGGCCTCACTCCCGGTGTACGCGTGGACGAAGGCCGCACGGATATCGTCGGGTACTCCTCGCCCGAGCGTCCCCGAATCGAGGAACCAGTTGACGTACGCGGCCTCGTTGCCGGCCAGGACGGTCTCGGCGAGGCCGGGGACGGCGTGGAAGCCGAACCACCACGGGGCACCGCCCGCGACGACGTCCTCTGCTCCGGGCAGGCGGCCGAGCAGTGCCTCCATCACGACCAGGCGCCGGACGAGGCCGGGCCGGCGCAGCGCGAGCAGGACGGCGGGGGCAGTGCCCGCGTCGATGCCGACCACCGCTGCCGAGGACTCGCCGAGTGCGTCGAGCAGCCCTTCGGCGTCGGCGGCGAGGGTGCCTGCGTCGTACCCCTCGACGGCGCGTGCACTGGCACCGAAGCCTCGAAGGTCCGGGGCGATGACCCGGTACTGCCCGGCCAGTCGGCCCATGATGCCGCTCCAGAGTTGCCAGGTGTGCGGGAAGCCGTGCAGCAGGAGAACCGCAGGTCCGTCCCCGGCGATTGCGACATTGAGTTGGACGCCGTTCGTCGCGATGCGGCGCAGGTGGTGCGCGGTGGTGACGGGCATGACGGCTCCTCCGGATGGTTACCATTGGTGACCACAGAACGATAAGTAACTAACCGACCGCTTCCTAGACGGCACTTTCAGGGAAGGTGGTGAGCCACAGGTGACCACCCGAGGAGCCCGGGCCGCCGGTCACGGGGTACGCGGCGATCTGTTCGATCCCCATTGCCCGACGCGGCAGTTGCTGGACCGCATCGGTACGAAGTGGACATCCATGGCCGTCAAGACGCTCGCCGATGCCGCACCGGACGAGGTGCGCTTCGCGGAGCTGAGACGCCGGATGCCCGGCGTGTCGCAGAAAATGCTGTCCGTGACGCTGCGAAGCCTGACCCGCGACGGGCTGGTGGCGCGCCGGGTCGAACCCACCGTGCCGCCGCGGGTCTTCTACCGACTGACCGGACTCGGGCTGTCCCTGGAAGCCGCGCTTGCGGGGCTGCGGACCTGGGCGGAAGAGCACATGGCCGAGATCGACCGCGCCAACGAAGCCGCCGCCCAGGAGGCCGATGAGGGGTAGGCAGGCCGATTCGTTCCACTTCGACGGGCAGGGCACGCCGCGCAGAACGGAATCGCGCAGGGCCGCATCGCCTACGGCAAACACCGAGTCGAGACCGTCACGGCCGGGGACGGCTGGTCACTGGTCCTCTTCGGCGACGAAGGACGACGCCCCCTGCTCGGCTTGGGGAACCCCTCGTCACCCCCCAAGCTCTGGTCGCAGGTGCGGCCGGCCCGCGTCCTACCCCTCGTCTTCGTCCCGGCCATCTTCGAAGACGAAGAGCGGCTTGGCGCCATGTGCCGGTGTTTCGGCGAACGCGATGGCTTCCGTGAAGCGTTCGAGCGGGAACGGCCGGCCTTGGGGGATGCTCAGCACCTCATCAACGACGAGGCTGCGAACCTCGGACAGCGCGCGCAGCACATCCGTGGGTGAGGCAGTGCCGAACCAGCGGTTCAGCCAGAAGCCACGGACCACTTTGGTCTCGTAGATGAGGGAGCGCGCCAGCAGCGGGATCGTCAGCGCGGCGGGGTCGGTCTGCCGATGCGTGGAGAGCGCGCCGTAGACCACGCTCTCTCCTCCCGGAGCCAATGCCTGGGACACCTGGGCACCTACGTGGCCCGCGACACAGTCGATGGCCTTGTGCACGCCGGCCGGGCCGGCAATCTCAGTCACACGCTGCAACACGTCCTCGTCCTCAGTGCAAATGACCTCGTCGCCACCGAGCGTCTTGATCTCCTCGACTGCATCGCGCCGCCGCACCACATTGATCGTCCGAATGCCCAGATGCCTGGCCAGCTGGATGACGAGCCGGCCGACGGTGGAGCCGGCTGCCGTCTGCAACAGCCATTCGCCCGGCTGTACGTCGAGTTCGCGGGTCACCAGGAGCAGTGCGGTCAACGGATTGACAGCGAGTTGGCAGGCGCTGGAGTCGCTCAGACGGTCGGGTACCGGCAGCAGCCTACAAGTATCGGCAACCAGGTATTCCTGCCAGGTGCCGGCCACGGGCGGCCCGGGTATGGCCGGAACGGCAACGGCCACCACACGCTCGTCGATCTTCAGTCCCTCGGTATCCGGAGTATCCGGAGTATCCGGGCCCAGGGCCGCGATACGGCCCACGCATTCCATGTTCCCCCCGACAGTGGGAAATTCGGGGGAGAAACCGTAGCGTCCACGCAACACGTGCAGATCACTGGCGTGAATCGGAGTTGACTTCACACGGATCAACGCCTGGCCGGCCTCTGCCGTGGGAACAGGCCGGGATTCCAGCCGCAGGACATCGTTCGGTTCGCCGATCTCTCCGGCTACGAGCGCGCGCATGGATTGCGGCATGAGTGACCTCTCGCCTCTCAGCACCCGCGATCAGTCAGGTCCGGTCGGTGCCAAGTGCGTTGCGCAGGAACGCTGTTGCCTGGTCGATGGCTCCACGGGCGGCTTTGGAGTGGCTCAGCGAGTTGAGCATCATGAAGTCGTGGACCGTGCCGTCGTAGCGCACCGTGGTCACCGGAACGTCCGCCGCGCGGAGCTTGGCGGCGTACTCCTCGCCCTCATCGCGCAACACGTCGGCCTCGTCGACGATCAGCAGGGCGGGAGGCAGGCCGGAGAGCTGCTCGATGGTGGCCTGATTGGGAGACGCGGTGATCTCCGTGCGTTGGTTCGGGTCGGTCGTGTAGGCGTCCCAGAACCATTCCATCAGCTTGCGGCTCAGGTAGTAGCCGGTGGCGAATTGGTCGTAGGAACCGGTGTCCATGGCCGCGTCCGTTACCGGGTAATACATCGACTGCTGTACGAACGTGACGTCACCGCGCTCCTTGGCCATGAGGGCGAGCGCGGCGGTCATGTTCCCGCCGACCGATTCCCCGGCCACTGCCATGCGCTGTGTGTCCAACCCCTTGGATGCTCCCTCGCGGACGATCCACTGCGCGGTGGCGTAGCCCTGCTCGATGGCCACGGGGTAGTGCGCCTCGGGCGAGGGCGTGTACTCCACGAAGGCCACTGCCGCACGGGCGCCGACCGCCAACTCGCGCACCAGGCGGTCGTGCGTACCGGCATTGCCCAGCACCCAGCCACCGCCGTGCATGTACAACACCACGGGCAGCGTTCCGGTGACGCCCTGCGGCTTGACGATGCGTACCCGTACATCGCCCACGGCTGCCGGAACCGTGACCCACTCCTCGTCGACCGGCAACTTGTCGACCGGCGCGGCCTGGAGGTCGTCGAGCACCTTGCGCGCCGCGGTCGGATCCAGCTCGTACAGGAACGGATGCTGCGAGGTCGCGTCGGCGAGCTCCTGGGCCTCGGGTTCGAGGACGATTGTGGCGGTGTGACCAGCCATGGGAATGCTCCCTGGGCAAAGCGAGAAGCGCCTGGTGACGAGCGCGGGGCGCTGAAGAGCGCCGCGCTGCGCTCGCGCTGCGGGGCGGTCGGCAGATCCTCCGCCCTGTTCAAGCCGCCGAATAGCGGTATTTGTCCATTGTAATTGCACGTCCTCGGCAGATGCATTCGCAGGAGCCGCCTAATCCCTCCCCGCCAGGTACTCGGCTCGTCACGACATGGCTTCCCCGGTGACAGGCGCACCGAGGAGCGGATACGCGCACGCGTTGACATTTCACTCAAGGGAGCGGTCAGTGCCAGCTGTCGGTGGCTGGTCACGCGCCTGGGCGGGGAGCGCGTAGGTGCCGGCGCTGGGCGAGCTCTTCGTCGTCGACCAGGGTGAGCATCGGCTGCCCCGGTGCGCACAGCATGGTGACGAGGAAACGGCTCCTGGTGTCCGTCCGGTTGTTTCCGTCCTGGTAGTGGATGACGTCGCCGCCCGGCTCCCAGAACGTCTCCCCTGCCTTGATCGCCCGCTCCGGCTCACCTTCCAGCTCGAAGAGCATCTCTCCCTCCAGCATGTAGCCGAAGGCTGGTCCCGAGTGCCGGTGCGGAGGGGTGCCGGGATCGCCGGGAGGGAACTCGACGAGAACCGTCATCGCGTCCGCCCCTTCCGGAACGAACGGCGGTTTCGCCGACTGCAGCACGGTGAGCGCCGTCTTCCATGCATCCGAGCGCGGCTGGCTCCCGTTTCTGCCTGCCGCCTGTTCGTTGTTCGACATGGCGAGGTCTCCAGGGTGGGCCGGCCGGGTCAGGTGAGCCAGTCGGTGTAGTGGGTCGATGCTGTGCACACGTCCAAGCTGAATGGTCCGGGCATAACTCCGACGCCCTTGCAGGTTCAGGCGGCAAGGCCGTCGAGCGCCAGGGGGAGGTGGCGGGGGCCACGCAGGACAGGGTTGACGCGGTAGGGCGGCGGGTCCGCCAGCAGCCGGGGGTTCTCGATTCGTCGGAAGAGCCGGGGCAGGGCGAGTTGCGCCTCCATCCGGGCCAGCGGGGCGCCGAAGCAGTAGTGGACGCCCGTGTAGAAGCCGAGGTGCTGGTTGTCCTCGCGATCAGGGTCGAACCGGTCAGGCTCCGCAAAGCGCTTGAGGTCACGGTTGGCCGAGGCCAGCAGAAGCCACACCTGCGAGCCCTCGGGGATGGTGGTTCCGGCGATGTCGATGTCGGAGAGGGCGGTGGTGAACGGGATGAACTGAACCGGCGGTTCGTACCGCAGCACTTCCTCGATGAGTGGGACGACCAGGCCAGGTTCGTTCTGAAACCGCTTCAGGACGGCGGGATGACGCAGCAGCGTGAGCGTCGCGTTGCTGATCAGGTTGACGGTGGTCTCATGGCCCGCGATCAGGAGCAGTATCGAGGTGGCCACCAGCTCCGCCTTCGACATGCTGCCGCCGGTGCCGGTTTCGCGGGCGAGGGGGCCGAGGATCCCGCTGCCGGGGTGGCGGCGCTTGGTGTCGATCAGGTCGGACAGGTAGGCGCCGAGCTCGCCGCGTGCCTGGAGTGCTTGCTCCTTCCCTTGGCTGGGATCGAGGCTGGACGCCACGGTGTCGGCCCAGCCGTGGAAGAGCGGTTCGTCCTCCCGGGGCACCCCGAGGACCTTGCAGATGGCCGTGACGGGAAGGGGGTAGGCGAAGTCGTCGACGACGTCGACCTCGGTCTTGCCTTCCAGCGCGTCCAGCAGGTCAGCGATGATCTTGGTGATGTCGTCCCGCATGTCGTGAAGGAACCTGGGGCTGTGCGGGGGGCCGAACTGCCGCATCGCCGTGTCGCGCAGCCGGTCGTGTTCCGGCGGGTCGTGGAAGATGAAGCTGGGCGGCAGATTCGTGTCCTCCTCGGCCACGGCGGGGCCGCCGGCGCCGGCAGGGCGATTACGCGGGTCGTTGCTGAGCCGCGGGTCGTTCGCCAGGCTCCGTACCTCGTAATACGTGCTCACCAGGTAGGTGCCGTCGTCCTGACGCGTGACCGGTGACTCGCGCAATGCGGCGTAGAGCGGGTACGGATCTGCGCGATTCGCGAAATCGGTGATCTGCGCGGACATGGTGGCGAGAGTCATGGTGTCTCCTGAAGGGCGACGCTCCGGGCAGGGTCAGGCATGGGGAGCGACGAACTGGACGCGTCGCTCGGTCGGCGAGTGCCCCGTCACCGTGACGGTCGGCTCGTGGGTGGGGAGGTGGGGGTCCGGGAAGGCCGGATCAACGGGCTGCAGAGCGTCGGTGCGACGGTCCACCAGGGCATAGTCCGGCGGAAACGCTGCTCCGGCCTCGACCTGCTGTTGGTAGAACCCCAGCCACTTCCCGCCGTCGAAGGAGGCCGCGGCGATGACCCGGCCTCGGTACCCGTACACCGCGACGAACCGCGCCTCGTTCAGCGCCCCCTGTGCTACGACCAGTTGATCGCCCAGTGTGGGCACACCCACCGACTTGATGTTGACGCCGAACTGGACGGACCAGAACATCGGCACCCACAGGTGCGGGCGACGGTCGGGCCCCGCACTGACCATGTTGTGTGCCGCGATCTCGGCCTGCTCCACCGCGTTGCCCCAGTGCTCCAGGCGCGGCTACTTCTACCTCGGCACCGTTACCGCTGCGGTCGTCGTCATCCGGCTCCGCCGCGGCTGAGCACGCCAGTTGGCCATTCCCGCCTGGGGGTTGTCGGGCGGCGACGCAATCGCCCGTCAGGCGTCAAACCGGTGGCGGGAGGTCTCGATGTGACCGAGGTACCGCTGGGTCCAGTCGCACAGTCCGTCGATCGTCACCCGCAGTGCCTGTCCCGGCTCGGTGAGGGTGTACTCGACCCGGGGCGGCACGACGGGGTGCACCGTCCGCTCGACAAGACCGTTGCGCTCCAGCATGCGCAGGTTCTGGGTGAGCATCTTGTGGCTGATGCCCTCGATCTCATTCCGCAGCTCGCTGAAGCGCAAGGTGCGCTCCCCCAGGGCTTCGATGATCAGGAGCGCCCACTTGTTGGCGACGTCCGAGAAGATCTCCCGCGCCAGAGAGTCCGCACGCCTCAGGTCCGCGTCCTCGGGCGAGCCGCCGAACTGTTTGGTTCCCATCAGGTTCCCCAGTCACTGAAAAGTGCGTTCTTCCGTGCCGGCGGTCACTCTCCTACGGTTTCTGAGTAACCACAAGAGACCAAGGAGGCGTCTTGGTCCGGTGGCAGCGAGCCCACGGGCTCCCGACAAGGAGGCAGACAGCATGGCCATCACCCTGGTGAACCCCACAGGATTGCCCGAGGTCGACGTCTACCGGCAGGTGTCTGTCGCATCCGGGTCGAAACTGGTCTTCGTCGCCGGACAGGTCGCCTGGGATGCCGGCGGGGTCACGGTCGGCGAAGGCGACCTCGCCGCGCAGGTCGAGCAGTGCTACCTCAACATCGCCACCGCCCTGACCGAGGCCGGGGGTTCCTTCGAGGACGTGGCGAAACTGACTGTCTACATCGTCGACTGGACACCCGACAAGATGCCCTCGCTCTTGGAGGGGATATCCCGGGCGGCCGCGAAACTAGGTGTCACCCCGACCCCGCCGGCCACGCTGCTGGGCGTAGCGGCACTGGACGTACCCGGCCACCTGGTCGAGATCGAAGCCATCGCGGTCCTCGACTGAACAGCTGCTCTCCGCCCACCGAAGCACCGAGCTGGTCGTAACGGGCTCAGTCACATCCACACGTGATCGCCCCACATCCACACGTGATCGACCGGCCAAGTCCTGGACATCGCACCGGTGCGGACCAGGGACCTGTGCTGGGCGTGTCGCAGGACGTCCGGGGCGGGATGCCTCGCACACCGTCTCGGTGATCGCTCTCCGGGGACTGGTCGTCGACGGCGAAATGGGCCGGTGGCCGAGCGACGTCTCATATGCGTCGCGGTGGCGTCCGATGCACCCTGGTGATGGCAGGGAAGGCGCCTGATCGGCGTCCACGCCCGGTTTCGTGGAGACGGATCTCAGCAGCCTCACGGACGCACCGCAGATCAGCGCGGCTCCCACAGTGAGAAGAAGCCCGGGCGGGACCGTGACGCCACGGCACAGGAGGATTCATGACTTCTGAACCGCTTGACGGGCACAGTGCCGGCGGCCTGCCGCTGCTCGGGCAGACCCTCGTCGTCATCGGCGGGAGCGCGGGCATCGGGCTGGCGACCGCACGGCTCGCCCGTGAACAGGGCGCCTCCGTGGTCCTCACCGGACGGGACCCGGAACGGCTGGGCACCGCGGCCGAGGAAGCCGGCGCGCTCAGCACCGCGGCCTTCGACGCCCACGACGCGGCGCAGCTGGAGCGGTTCTTCCAGCAGCTGCCAGGGCCGATCGACCATGTGATGGTCACCGCGGGAGGCCCGTCCTACGGCCGCCTTCTGGACATGGACGGCGAGCAGGCACGCCGGGCGATCAGCGACCACATGGTGCTCGCACTCGAGGTCGCGCGCCACTCCGCCGGCGCCGTACGGCCGGGCGGCACGCTGCTGCTCCTGGGCGGCACGGGAGCCCGCCGGATCCGGCCCGCTCTGGGTGTCGCCCCCGCGGTCACCGCCGCGATGCCCGCGTTCACGGCCAGTCTCGCACTCGAGCTCGCGCCGGTCCGGGTGAACCTGATCGCCGCCGGCTTCGTGGACACGCCGTTGTCGGCCCGGCTGCTCGGCGACGCGCTCGACGCGCGCCGCGAGGAGCTGCGCGCCGCGCTGCCGATCGGCCGTGTCGTCGTACCCGACGACGTGGCGGCGCTCGCGGTGCACATCATGATCAACACCGCCCTCACGGGTGCGACCTACGACATCGACGGAGGCCAGCAATTCGTCGGCTGAGCCCCACCTCGATGGCCATCATTTGCCGAGCGTCGCGGCCGGCTGGGGTCGTGCGCTCCGGCCTTGGTCACGGTACGGCTCCAGAAACGTGGTCAGTGCCGCGAGTACTTCCTGGGGCGCTTCCTCGGCCACCCAGTGGCCGGTGCCGGGGATGACTACGCTCCGCACGTCGTGTGCGACACGTTTCATGGTGTCGGCGACATTCTCGCCGAGGCTCCCCGCACCGCCGATCGCGAGGACGGGCAGGGTCAGCGGGCGCGCTCTACGTTGCCGGTCCTGGGCGCTGGTGGTGTCGAGTGCGCGGTACCACCCGAAGCTGCCCCGCAGAGCGTCGTGCTGGGAGGCGAGGATCCGGACGTAGTAGTCGACGGCGTAGTCGGGGAGTTTTCGTACGGCCTTGGTGGCGAACTGCCAGCCGAAGTAGATGCCTTCGCGTCCCCGGACGAGTTGTTCGTTCACGTCGGTGAGTCGGTTGAAGGGGATGTGCCACAGCCGCTTGTTGACCTGCGCGGTGCCGACAAGGGGTGGCGACGGGGTCACGGCTGGGAGGAACGCTTCGGCGACGGCCAGACGGGCGACGCGCTCCGGGTGGTCTGCGGCCAGCGCGTAGGCGATGGGCATTCCGGTGTCATGGCCGACCGCGGCGAACCGCTGGTACCCGAGTGCGGCCATCAGAGTGACCATGTCGTCTGCCAGGGTGCGGGTGTCGTACCCGCTCTTGGGTTTGGCGGTCAGTCCGATGCCGCGTTGATCGACGGCGATGACCGTGAAGTGTCTGGCCAGTGCCGGCATCACCAGGCGCCAGGCGTACCAAGTCTCGGGCCAGCCGTGTATCAGCAGCAGCGGCGGCCCCTCTCCTCCGACGACCACGTGCTGGCGGATTCCATTGGCTTGGACGAAGCGGCTGGTGAACGTCTTGGTGAACCCGGGCGGCAGGTGCGGCGCCTGCCCGACGGAGCCGAGGACTTCGGGCGTCGGCATGGGTGTGGCCTGGGGTTGCGGGGCCACGTCATGGGGCATCGTGACGGCGGTCAGCGCGATGCTTCCCAGGCCGAGTCCCAGTGCGCCCGCACCGGCCGTGCGGAGCACGTGGCGACGGCGCAATCCGGCGCTGGTCTGATCTTCCAAGTCGCCGTTCCCTGATGCCTGGGACATGGGCTCCCTTTCCGCTTCGATCGGGCGTCTTCAGTGACATGCAGTGACGCGTCGGACCGGTCGAATCGGGCGCCGCGGCAGGGATCGCGACAGCGCGCCATGCCTGCGTACAGGCATGTCCGCAGGTCGCACGTCCGCTGAGCTCATGCTGTGCCGCGCTCTCTGCTCCCGCAATCGCGGGTGACGGAACCGGTACGGCGGAGCGGCTGGCCCTTGCGTCCCCACACACGGGCGATGAAGCAGGCGTGGCCCCACCACACGTCCCATCCGGTACCGGCATGTCCATCCAGGCGCCGACCCCACCTTGAGCACCGCCTCAGTCGCACGAGCGCGGCCACCGCGGGACTGCCTTGGGCGTACTTCGTCTGACAGCGGAGTACGAAGCGTGCCTCCTACATTTACGGGCACAGGGCTGCGGCGAAGGAACTCGGAACCGGGCGTGCCAGTGGCACGGTGGGCAAAGTCGTGCGGCGCTTGTCGTGTGCGCTCCATCGGCTGTCCACGACGTCGTCAGTTGTCGGGCTCAGGCTGGAATTCCGACGAACCCGAGATGTTCGAGAGGTTCAGCGCCACGCACGCGATGGGTGACTGTCGAACCGGCCTGTGGCCGGCACAGGAGGCGGCCGCAGGCCGGTCCCGCCGGAGCAAGGGCGGTGCCTCCACTCCCCCGGCGGGCTGGCGTGGTTCATGACGTTGGCCGCCTGTTACACGGCGTCGTGGTCGACCGGCACGTCCGGGCGCTCGGCGACCGCCTGCCGTAGCGCGTCCCGCTCCGTCCGGTCGACGCTCAGGCCCCGGCGCAGCTTGGTGCCCACCCGGTGGGCCAGGTGCGCCAGGTACGCCGAGGTCGGATCACCGGACGGGCTGTCCAGCCTGTTGGTCCGCGAGTTCGACGTCGGGCTTACGTGTCCGACCGCTTGGGGAGCGTGCGGAAACGGCGTCATCGGTGCCCGCCCGCCTCCGCGCCGACGCGGCCGCGTCGCCCTGGAACGCCCAGGACATCTTCGGCTCCATCACGTATCGGAACCCCTGCCGTACCGGCCGCGTGCACAGCAACGTGATCAGCGTGACGGCCAGCAACGTCACCAGGACCTCGCCGACCGGCGTGCGCACCCAGGGGAGAGTGTCATACCAACCGGACCAGCGTGCCATCTTGATCGCGAAACCGTGCAGCAGATAGCCGTACAGCGTGCCCGCGCCCAGCTTCGTGAACCACGTCTGCCGCGGTGGCACCAGGGCCAGGAAGCACACGGTGAGCACCACGGCGCAGCCGAACAGCGCGAGTTCCATGACCGGGGAGACCCACGCCGGCATGCCCAGGTCCTGTACGGCGTTGTTCTGCCGGAACCATGCGGAGTTCATGCGCGGCGCCGCCCAGTACGCGAAGACGACGGCGGCCAGCATCACCGGCGCCGCCGCGACGCGGATCGCGCGCTGCCGCAGCAGGTCGAAGTGGGCCGGCTTCAGGTGAAGTCCCAGGACGAAGAACGGCAGGAACTGCAGTACCCGCCGCATGGCGAAGTCGTTGCCGACGTCAGGTGAGGCCGCCGCGAGCACGGCGATCACCAGCGCCAGCGGTACTGGCCAACGCACGAGCTTCCAGAGAGGGGTCGTCAACCGCCAGATGAAGAGAGCCGCCAGGAACCAGTCCAGGTAGTACGGGCTGGTGAGGCTGATCGGCTCGTTCGGGGTGTCGTGCACCCAGCGCTGGAAGTAGGCGAAGAGAACCTCGAACACCACGTACGGAACGGCGACACTGGTGATGAGCCGCTTGAGCTTGGCCGGGCTGAGGTCGAATCCGCGGGAGAAGTAGCCGGAGATGAGGACGAACGCCGGTATGTGGAAGGTGTAGACGGTCATGTACAGCGCCATCGCCACCCGGCCACCGTGGGTGAGCGGCTCCCACGTATGCCCCATGGCGACGAGGACGACCGCCAGGTACTTCGCGTTGTCGAAGAACGGATCTCTGCCGCCGGACTTGGGATCGAGGCGTGGGGCGGGATCCTGCCGCCCCACGGGCGCCGGGTCCACAGGACGTTCGAGGGGTATGGCCGCGCGGAACATTTGAGGCACCTTAGCTGCACAGCTGTAATGGGCAAAACCGTCCACACAACTGATCCGCCGTCCACCCGTCGGTTCGGCGCAACGGCCGGCCGATGTGCGTGTCCCGTCTACTGAATGCCGCATCATCTTCCTCAAGCGAGGCGTGTACGCGGCGAACTGGGCCAGCCGCTGTCGCGCTACGGCGGGAGAGCCGCTCCGGGCATCGGATGGCGCCCGAGCATCGGTGCCGCCGCGAGATCCAGCCCGCGCACGCGCCCGGCTCTCCCGCCGGACAGCTACCTCGCCGGCCGGCAGGCCGTCGCACAGCCCTCACCAACGGCACCGACTCCCCCGGACTGGGTTGCTGCCTGACCTGGCACAGCTGGTCATCCACCCTGAACGGGACACTCACGGCGCCTGGTTGGACAGGGGTGAGTGGCACATAGTGGTCAAGCACCGGATGAGCTTCGGGCCGTGCAGGACTTCGAGGAGGTGCCGCACGACTTGACGGAGCGGGAGGGATGTCAGGCACCGGCGCTGGAGCAGCTAGTTTGTATGCGGGACTGGTACGAAGGCCCGTGGTGGCAGGGGTACACGGGGGACGAGAGGTCGGGGAAGAGTGTCGCTGCGCGAAGGTGATCCAGCCGAGATCGGTGGTTATCCACTTGAGGCCCGGCTCGGCTCGGGTGGCATGGGCACGGTCTTTCTGGCCCGTACGAGTTCAGGGCGACCTGTCGCGATCAAACTGATCCACCCGCAGTTCGCAGCGAACGACGAGTTCCGCACCCGCTTCCGACAGGAAGTGGCGGCGGCGAGGCGGGTGAGCGGCGCGTTCACCGCCGCCGTGGTCGACGCTGCCCCTGAGGCCGAGCAGCCGTGGATGGCGACGACCTATATCCAGGGGCACACGCTCTCCCGGCGCATCGCCACGAAGGGCCCGCTGAGCGGAGCGGAGCTGCGGAGGCTCGCCATCGGGCTGGCGGAGGCTCTGCGGGACATCCACCGGGTGGGGGTCATCCACCGTGACCTGAAGCCCTCGAACGTCGTGCTCTCCCCCGAGGGCCCGCGCGTCATCGACTTCGGCATTTCGCGCGCCGTGGACCAGCAGACGCTGACGGTGACGGGGCGGGTCATCGGTACGCCGCCCTTCATGTCTCCGGAGCAGTTGCTGGCGCCGCGTGAGGTGGGACCGCGGTCCGATGTCTTCTCGCTGGGAACGCTGCTGGCGTACGCGGCGATGGGCCACGGGCCCTTCGACGCGGAGAGCCCCTACATAGTTGCGTATCAGGTGGTGCACGGGGTGCCGTCGCTGGAGGACGTGCCGGCGGCCCTGCGCACGGTCGTCGAGTCGTGCCTGGCCAAGGAGCCCGATGGGCGCCCCTCGGCGGACGAACTCCTCGTGCGGCTACGGGACCTGCCGGCCGACCTCGATCAGAGCGACGCGAGGGGAGTTGGCGCGGCCCGCACCCGCGACATGATCACCCAGCACCACTCCGCTGCGCCGGCCACCCCTGCGCCGACCACCCCGACGCCGACCCCTCCGACGCCGACTCCCCCGACAGCCACCCCGGCGCCGACTGCCCCGACCACCACCCCGACCGATCCCGGTACGAGAAGCGTCGACACCTCCATCAGCCGCCGACCGCGTGGCCGACGGCGTCCCGTGATCGCGGCTGCGGTCGCGGTCACGGTGGCAGCGATCGGTGGAGGAGTCGCAGCGCTGACGGCGGGCGGCTTTGGGGGGACCAGCGGCGGCGACAAGGGCAACAGCCATGCGGCCCCGGTTGCCGCACTTCCGGACGGCTTCCAGCCGTGGCACCGGACCGTGCCGGGCGGTCGCAAGGACATACCCGACGAGCTGCGTTGCGTCGCGCACGGCGACGCGCTGTTCTGCGGGGGCGGCGGTGTTGTCGCGGCCCGTATCAGGGCCGGGGACGGCTCGCGGGTGTGGACGGCGAAGAGCCCCGGCGTCCCCGCCAATGGCATGTACCTGGTGGGCGCCACCAACGACACGGTGGTCGGTTACCGCTTCGCCGCCCAGGACGCCCCGCAGGACCCTCGCAGCGAGGTGGTGGCCGTCGACGCGAACAACGGCCGGGAGCTGTGGTCCGCGCCGTCCGGCGCCCAGTCGACGGCCGTCACGGGTCGGACTCAGGACGCCATCGTGGTCGGCTCCGACGTCGTGACGGTCGACGCTTCCAACTCCCGCTTCGAGGCCCGCAACGCGCACAGCGGTCGGGTCACATGGAGGTCGTCGTTCCCCGCGGGTAAGCAGTGCGCTCCCGTCCCGGTGGGCCCACAGCTCGTCGCGATGTGCGCGACGGATGCGGAGGTGAACGCGATGGCGGTGCGCCACCCCGCCCTGTACCCGGTAGACCGCGCCTCGGGGGCACTGGGCAGGCCCATCGCGGTCAACGGCCCCGCCGTGCCGATGGGCGTCGCCAACGGCAGGCTCGTACTCCTGCACGTACACCTGGGGGGAACGGAGCTGGACCGCTACAACGGGGTGGCACGGGTCGACCTGGCCTCGCAGAAGGTCACGTACTCCCGTCTGGCCAAGACGTACACGGGGGCGCCCGGCATGGCGGGCAGCACCGTCTACGTGAGCGGGCAGACCGGTCTCGTCACGGCACTCGACCCCGCGACCGGCCGGCAGAAGTGGTCGCAGCAGACCGGCGTGGAGGGCGCGTCGGGTCCTGTCGCAGGAGCCGACGCACTGTACTTCAGCTCGGCCAGCGGACGGGTGGTCGCGCTGTCGCCGCAGGATGGCAAACCCCTGTGGACCACAGATCCGCAGGCTGACGGATTGGCGGGCGCCGGGGGCCCAAGCCCGCGTGTGACTCTCGCGGGGCGTGCGGTGATCGTGGCCGCGGCCAAGAACACTCTCTTCGCCTTCGACGCGCAGAAGCCGCCGAAGTCGGGCTGACCCGGGTGGCTGGACGGCGGCTGCCACATCGCCAGGGCGTACCGCGGGAAACGCCGCTGGGCAGCCGGTCTGACGCTGCCCGGAACCGGTCGGCCATGACGCACGGCGGTCAGCCCTGGCGGCCCTCGGGAAAGGTGAACTCCATGAGGAGGTCTTCTGCCTCGCTCGGCACCTGCCGGAAGCCGGCCTTCTCCCAGGCGCGCACTGCCCGCACGTTCCCTCTCACGGGATCGACTGTCACGCGCCGCCATCCGAGATTCCCGCCCAAATGCGCAAGGAGCGCGCGAGCGGCATCCGGCCCCAGGGCCCGGCCCCGCGCCTCCGGTGCCAACACCATGTCGAGGCCACCTTCAGCCACGCCGGCGTGCCAGTACTGCGCGTAGCCCACCGGTGTGCCCTGTGCCAGCACAAGGAAAGACTCCACACGCGGCCGGCGCCGTCCGACGTACTTCTCGGCCACCTCGTCACGCGATATCGGTACGCCACCCAATGCTCGACGAAGTCCGGGGAAGCGAACCATTGGGCCAGCAGGTCCAAATCTTCTTCGGTCGTCGGAATGAGACGGGTCAGCGCTCCGTCGAGAACTACTCCATCGGCCATCAACGACTCTCCCATTTGACTTGGAAGCGCACACATGAACGCGGGCACCGGCTGACCGCGCGGTGCCCGCCGCTCCGAGGAAACGGCGGGCACCGCGGCGGCCGTGGTGAGAGTCGCCGTTATCTGGAGACGGCCTTGCCCCAGCCCTGCGCAATGTCCTCCTTGGCATAGTCCATCTGCGACTCGGTCGGGGTTGTCGGCGTGCCGGAGACCTTCGGCAGCTTGGCGGCCGCGGTCTTGTCCAGCGTGCCCTTCTTCTCCATGGAGGTCATCAGGGCGGGGCGGGCGTAGCCCTTGAGCCAGAGGTTCTGGCCCTCGGCGCTGTAGAGGTACTCCTGCCACAACCGGGCGGCCGCCGGGTGCGGGGCGTCCTTGTTGATGGCCTGCGAGTAGTACTGCGAGAACTTGCCGTCCTCCGGGACCGCGACCTGCCAGTCGAGTCCCTTGCTCTTGAACTCGTCGGCGTACTTGGCGTTGAGGTAGTCCCAGTCGAGGACGATCGGCGTCTGGCCCTTCTTGATGGTGGCCGAGGTGGACTGGACGGGCGTGTAGTTGCCGTTCTTTTTGAGCTTGGCGAAGAAATCGAGGCCGGGCTGGACGTAGTCGAAGGAGCCGCCGTTGGCGAGGGCGGCCGCGAATACCGTGCCGAAGGCCGAACCCGACTTGGTGGGGTCGCCGTTGAGTGCGACCTGGCCCTTGTACTCCGGCTTGAGCAGGTCCTTGAAGCTGGTCGGGCAAGTCCTCACGCGATTGGCGTCGCAGCCGATGGATATATAGCCGCCGTAGCCGTTGTACCAGCGGCTCAGCGAGTCCTTCTGGCCGTCGGGGATGTCAACGTAATCGGCGACCCTGTACCGCGCGAGCAGATCCTTCTGGGCGGCGCTGTACGCGAAGGAGCTACCGAGGTCGAGGACGTCGGGCGCCCGGTCCTGGCCCTTGCGGGAGGTGACGGCGTTGATCTCGTCCTGGCTGGCGCCGTCCGGGTTCTCCACCTCGACCTTGATGCCGTACTTCTTCTCGAAGCCGTCGAGCAGCGCACCGTAATTGGCCCAGTCGCGAGGGAGCGCGATGGCGTGCAGCGTGCCTTCCTTTTGGGCTGCCTTGACGAGCGCGTCCATGCCCCCGAAGTCCTTGGCCGTCACGGCGGTGGCCGCGCTCTCTCCGTCGGCGTTGGTCGCCCCGTCGCTGCCCGCGCCACAGGCGCTGAGGACAAGTGTGGCGGCGACGAGGCCGCCGGTAAGCACGGCGGATCGCGGCAGGATCTCGGTCACGGTCTCTCCAGAGGGGTACACAGGGCGGCACAGTGGACGCACGGGGATTCACGTGGGGGGTGAGAACTTGTGTGAACAAAGCGTCTGCACAAGTTGGCCATAGTAGGCACGCTGCGGATGTCCGGTCCGTAACATCTTCGAAACTCTTGGCCACCGTTCCTGCGCATATTTGGCGCGCAAGGGACATTGTCGCGGCGCCTCGCCCACACTGATCGCGCTGCGCACACAGCACACCACTTTGCGTGAGGGTGGGGGCATGGCAGCACGCCACGGCACGGCACAAGGGGATTGCCGGAAGCTGCGGCGGGTGATCGATCGTGAGGACTACGCGGGCGGTCGGCAGCTACTACCCAACGGTTGTCCGCGCGAACGAGCAGGGCCACGAGGTCAGCCACGTCCTCGGGCCGACCGATCCGGCCGAGCGCGGTCATGGCGGCGGCTCCGTCCAGTGCGTCCGGGTGGGCGCCGGCCCTGAGGAGAACCGCGGTCGCGTCCTGGCAGGGCTTGTCGCGTCGGGGCTTCGCGGCCGTCGAGGACGAACTCAAGTGGACGGCGCGACCGGGGACCGCAAGCCGAGCCACTGCTCGGCGTCCCAGGCGTGGAACCGCTCTACCTCGGTGAACCGCAGCTTTGTCGCGAGGCGCATCGACCCGACGTTGGCGGTCTGGGTGGTGAGCACCACCGGCTCGCCGGGAAGGACGCCGTCGAACCAGTCGAGTGCCGCCGCGCACGCCTCGGTGGCGTACCCGAATCCCCACGCCCGCGGCAGGAACAGGTAGCCGAGGTCGACCTTCCCCGCAGCAACCGGGCGACGATGCTCCGTTGCCCTCCTGAGCAGGATCTGGCCGATCATCGCCCCGTCGACCTCAACGACGAAACTCCCCGGCCACCGCTCGGGCACCGCGGGCACCACGCTCTTCAGCTCCTCACGCGGCCGAGGGCCGCCAAGGTAGGTGTGCACCTCTGGCGACGCCAGCAGCTCGATGAAAGCCGCACGGTCCCGGGCCTCGGGCTCTCGGAGCACGAGCCGCTCGGTCCTGATCGGGGCAGGCGGCGGCCAGGCGACGGGTCCGAGTTCTGTCATGCCGACCAACTAATCAGCAGGCTCGGCAATGATCAAGGCGCGGGATCGTGCCAACTTCCCCACCGTGCGGCGGCGATCTCCTTGGCCCGTTTCTGCGAGGTGCCGCGCTCCTCGGCCTGCTCCTTGCATCCCAACCTGCCGCATAAGACGCGCGCAGGGCGCCGTCAGCCGGTGGCCAGCATCTTTTCCCGCAGGTGGGTGCAGATGCGGTTGATGAGGCGGGAGACGTGCATCTGGGAGAGGCCGAGTTGGTTGCCGATCTCGGTCTGGGTCATCTCGGCGCCGAAGCGGAGTTCAAGGATGGTGCGGTCACGGTCGCCGAGCTCGGCGAGATGCGGCTTGAGGGCCTGGATGTCTTCGGCCAGCGCGAGGGCCGGGTCGTCGGTGCCCATGAGGTCGGCGACAAATCCGGTCTGCTGCTTGGAGGCGTCTTGGATGGGCCGGTCGAGGGACTGACTGTCGTAGCCGTTGGAGGCGACGACGCCTTCCGCGACCTCTGCCTCGTCCAGGTCGAGGTGGGTGGCGAGGTCGGCGACGGACGGCTCGTGGATGCCCTGGCCTTCGAGCTGTTCGCGGGCGCGGGCGAGTTCGATGCGTAATTCCTGCAGACGTCGGGGCACCCGGACCGACCAGGTGGTGTCGCGGAAGAACCTCTTGATTTCACCCTGGATGTAGGGGACGGCCAGGGTGGTGAACTCCACGCCGCGCGCGATGTCGTAGCGGTCAATGGCCTTGATCAGACCGATGGTGCCGACCTGCAACATGTCCTCGATGGCATCCCTGCGGCCGGAGAAGCGGCGGGCGACGAAGCGCACGAGGTTCAGGTTCATCTCGATGAGGGTGTTGCGCACGTACTGGAACTCCTGCGTCCCCTCTTCCAGCGCATCGAGTCGCAGCAGAAAAATTCTTGTGAGCGCGCGTGCGTCGGCGGGAGTCATGTGCTGAGGGTCCCGGATCTGCGGGGGCACCGTCGGGGCCGGGACGGCACACACCTTCGACGTCGCCTCAGGCGCTGTACTTGCCGTCATGGTGCTGTTGCTCATGACCGGTCCCTCCGGTTGCTGAGCCCCCGTCGCCAGGCCCCTACCCGGCATCACCAGCAGCACACCCTGCTGGCGGCAACGCGCCATGTCCTCCCCTGGGCATGCCGGTTGAGACGGGGCGGGATGACAGCCTCCCCTCACCTGCGCCGGCGGTGGCCTTCGCTCAGTGCGTCTGCTCAGTGATCATCTTGAGCATGGCCCGGGGTGTGTTGTTTTCGGAGTCGATCCCGTGGGCCTCGGTGCCTTCGAAAGTGACGGGCTCGGTGCTGCGGGCGGCGGCGAGGTGGGCGGCGTCGCCGGGCACCTTCGCGGAGCCGGTGTGCCGGGTGTCGGCGTCGAGCAGGTAGGTCTCGACGAACGACGTGCCGACGTACTCGGGTGTGGCGTCGAGAGCAGCGGCCGGACCCGCGACCACGCGCCGTCCGCGCCGATCAGCAGGCTGGTGACGACGGTGCTGCCGTCGGCGAACGTCACCTCATGGCGGCCCTCGCCGAGGGCGCGGGTGCCGCGGACCTTGTGTCCCACCGGACGGTGTCGGCCGGGAGCGAGTCGAGCAGGATCCGTCGCAGCTCCCCTCGCTGCACCTCGGGGCGTCCGCCTGTGCCGTCGTCGGCCATCTCGTGCAGGACGGTCCCGTCGTGCTCGACGAGCCGCATCGTCTGGCGGCCCTCGATGACGATGGCTCGGAACTCCTCCATCAGGCCGGCCGCTTTGAGGGCGAGCTGCCCGTTGTAGTCGTGGATGTCGAGCATCCCACCCTGCTGACGTGCCGTCGGGGAGGACTCGGACTCGCAGACCGTGACCGGGACTCCGTGGCCGTGCAGGGCCCGGGCCCAGCGTGAGCCCGCCGAGTCCGGCGCCGATGATCGTGACGGGGGTGTGCATGGTGGCTCCTCGGGGTCGGGACCGCCCGGTGACCTCCGGCGGCCGTTTGCGGGAAGGTGCCAGGTCCCGCCGACACGCCGCCGACTTCGGTCAGCCGGCCCCTGACAGCTGACCGACACCCACCCGGAAGGCGCATCTCGGCGTCTGGATCGATCGTGCTCATGCCCGCTTCTCGCGTCGCCCTTCGTGGATCAGCCGCCGGCTTCCCGCGCCACGCGTTCCAGTCGGCTCCGGTGGCCTTCCCACCATGCCTGGTCCTCCGGTGGCATGCTCTCCTTGCCTTGCAGATATCCGACGGATCCGTCAGTGAGCTCTCGCACGATGTCGGCGTGGCCGGCATGCCGCTGGGTATCGGCGATCACGCGCACCAGGATGTGGTGCAGCGTCACCTTCTGGCGTTCCGCCGGCCACCACGGGACGTGACCGATCGCGTCAAGCGCCAGCGTCGCGATCGTGCTGTTGGAGTGCTCCCACGCCTGGCGATACAGCCCAACGAGCTGTTCACGTGATTCGTCCGCACTGGCCCACATGTCCGAGTTGGGCTCCGATTCCTCGGTGTACCACCAGGACGGCGGCGGCTCCGCGTCGAAGAACGGCCGTCCGAACGTGTCTCCCAGGTATGCCAACTCCACACCGGCGACATGCTTGACCAGCCCCAGCAGGTTCGTGCCCGTGGGAGTCAGCGGACGGCGGACTTCGTAGTCCGAGAGCCCGTCGAGCTTCCACAGCAGGGCATCGCGCCCCTCTTGTAGATATCGGAGAAGGTCGGCTTTCGGGTTCGGTTCGCTCATGTCAGGCAGTTTTCCACCGGGCACTGACAGCCGGGAGTGACAGCACCTGCCCGGGCGGCGGCACGATTGCCGGCTCGACGTCCTGGTCATCTGCGGCCCCGACCAGCCGGTGCCTGTCGGACGCGACCGCTCAGCGGCAGGTGATGAGGGGTCCGGCCCAGTCGGCGTGGTCGGAGTTGTTGCCGTTGCCTCCGTCGGTGACCACGAGCCGCATCTCGCTGCCGCCGGTCAGGTCTGCGGTGAGGTGCTTCGCGGGCTGGTCGACCGTCATCAGCCCGCTGTCGGCGACCTTCGTGCCGTCCCGGTAGATCTGGAAGACCACTGAGCCGTTCGCGCCCACCTCGTCGTCGATGCCCACGTCCACACTGAGGGCGGAGCAGGCGCCGCCGAGGTGGTAGGTGATCTCGCTGGGGGCGTGGGCCCCCAGCCCTTCGGTGTAGCTGGTTCCCTGGATGGTGAGGGGGTGTCCGTCGATGCTGCGGTTCAGCCCTACCGGCCCCCAGCCGTTTGTGCTGGAGGTCCACGGCCGGGCAACCAACGGGCTGATACGGGCGGTCGACGGCGTGTCCTCGGAGCCCGGGCGCCCGGAAGGCGACGGCTTCGCCGACGACGAGGGCCGGGAAGACGGATGCTTCGACGCCGTGGTGCGGGTGGGGGACGGGGAGCCTGACGCCGGGCCGGAGGCGGTCGCCGAGCCGCTGGGCGAAGCCGTCGGCGGGTGGTCCGGAGTGGTCGCCGAGGAGTGACCGGACCGTTCGGGGCTGCCGGCCGAGGCGTCGTGGCGCGCCGGTCCGAGCAGGGTGCCGGCGGATATGGCACCGCCGGCCAGCGCAGTCACGGCAACGGCGAGCACGGCGATGCGCGTCGGTGAGAGTCGGGAGACCCGGGCGACGCGCGATTCGCCGGACGGCTTCACCCCGGGCGGGGGCCCAGCGACGCTGGGTTCGCCGACGATGGTGGCAGGCTCCCGTTCGCTGCCGGAAGGATCGGGGCCATTCCCTGACTGGTTGGCCAGCCAGGACTCGAAGTTGTCGCGCAGTTCGGTGTTCCGGGAATTGTGGTGCCAGGCGGCGGCGGTGTGGCGTACCGCCGCCAGCAGCCGGTCCCGCCATACGGCATCAACCCCCTCCCCCGGCTCTTGGGAGTACAGGACGCCGTCGATGGCTTCCTTCGCCAGATCCGCTGCGGCCTGGGAGGTTCTGGAGCAGGAGCGGGCGTAGGCCAGTACGGCGGCGTAGTGCCGGCGGTGGAACTCGTCGAGGGCTTCCTCGCCTGCCGCCGCTGCGCCGTCCGGAGCCGGCGTGCCATACGCCTCAGCCGTCGCCCGGCTTCCGGGCCGGGCTGCGGCGCGGATGCGCCGGACCAGCTCGGCGTCGGAAGGCGTTGTCCCACCGGTGGTGTCGAATTGCTTGTACATGATTGGGCTGCTGACCCTTCAACGTCCTGACGGTTAGTGAAAGTACCGCACAGCGTGGACGGTTCGCCGGGTCCGGTCGTTGCCAGCAGCAGGGGACGGTTGATCTCCCACTTGCGTTCATGACAAAGGGCTCACCTTCCCCGTCGAGGGTCGCCTACGGCCAGCAATCCACCGCGAGCACTGGGGCAACGTGGTGGATCAGGCCCGGATCGCGGCGCACAACGTGGTCGTACGGGAAGGCCGACCACACCACCATCGCACTATCCCGGGCTGCGCGGCGGCAGCCGCTGCGTGATCCGGTTGAACAGGTCCGTCAGCGGTTCGCCGATCTCCCGGCCGAACTCCGTCAGCCCGTAGGTGACTTGGGGCGGTGTCGTCGGCTCGACCTTTCGCCAGACCAGGCCGTCCTGGACCAGTACGCGCAGGGTCTGGGCGAGCATCTTCTCGCTGATGCCCTGGATGCTCTCGCGCAGCTCGTAGAACCGAAGGTCGTTGCTGCGCAAGGAGATCAGCACCCAGATGCCCCACCTGCTGGTCACGTGGTCGACCATGTCCCGCGCGGGGCAGTCGGTGTGAAACACCTCATACCGAGGGCTCGCCTCGACCTGCGTGAGCTGCGCGCCTTCCGTCATGTCCGGAGCTTACCTCTGGGTACGTCCTTACGGAAAGTAAGTCCTGCTCCTAACGTCAACTTCCTGAGTGCACAACGGACTAGGAGCTGAACATGATCGTGGTGACCGGGGCTACCGGGAACGTGGGCCGGCCTTTGACGCGGGTCCTGACCGAGGCCGGCGAGCGGGTGACAGCGGTGTCGCGGCACGCGGCGGCGGTGCCGGACGGCGTCCGGCACGTGGTGGCTGACCTGGCCGAACCGGCGGGCCTCACGCCCGCGTTGGACGGGGCGAAGGCGCTCTTCCTCCTGCTGTCCGGCGACCTGCACGCCCCCGGAGCCAGGCCGGCCGACCTCATCGGTCTGGCCGAGGCCAGTGGGGTCCGCCGGGTCGTCCTGCTGTCTTCGCAGGGTGTGGCGACCAGGCCGCTCGGCCCGACGCGGGTCGCGATGCGCGCGCTGGAGGACGCGTTGCGGGAGTCCGGCCTGGACTGGGCTGTTCTGCGGCCGGGCGGCTTCGCCTCCAACGCCTTGGCCTGGGCGGAGTCCGTCCGTACGCAAGGGGCGGTCGCGGCGCCCTTCGGCGACGTCGGGGTGCCGGTCGTCGACCCGGCGGACATCGCCGAGGTCGCGGCGGCCTGTCTGCTGGACGACCGGCACACCGGCGGGGTGTACGAGCTGACCGGGCCCGAGGTGATCACGCCGCGTCAGCAGGCGGAGGACATCGCCGCCGCGCTCGGCTCGCCGGTGCGGTTCCACGAGCTCACCCGCGACGAGGCCAAGGCCGCGATGACCCGGTTCGTGCCGGCGGAACTCGCCGACGACACCCTGGACATCATCTCTGCCCCGAACCCGGCCGAACTGCGGATCAGCCCGGACGTGGAACAGGTCCTCGGCCGCGCCCCGCGCCCCTTCAACAGCTGGGTCGCCCGCAACATCGCCGCTTTCCGCTGAGGCGGAACGCAACTGACGTGCCCGGGAAGCCTCGTTGCGGCTGCGGTCGCACGAGGCCCCCCTCTCGCGAGGGATCACGCACAACACCCGTGTTAGCCGGTTGTTAGCGGAGCAACAGTTTCTCGATAGTGGCCCGGACCAGGGTGGGTGACGTACCGAGGAGACAACGAACACCGACTGCCCCTGGGGGGACCCCGTAATGAGCTCCAGCCCCGCTGTCCGCACCGCTCGTCGCCGCACCGTGCGCATTGCCGCCGCGGCCCTTGCCGCGGCCGCCGGACTCACCCTGACCGCCTGCTCCGGCGCGGACGCCGCCGACGCGAAGTCCGCCGGCCACACGAACTCCGCCGCCGGGTCCACCGCCTCGGGCTGGTCCGGACTTCAGAGCGCCGATGGCAAGGAGAGCTTCGGTGCCAAGACCGGCACCAAGTCGGTGGCTGCGGGCAAGCAGTCGGGCGGCGCGCAGCCCGCCAAGGCCAGGACGGGATCCCCGGTCCGCACCCGGACCCTGGTGGACGGCAGCACGGCCAAGATCTACGACCTGGGCTCGCAGCGCTACCGCGCCGAGATCGTCAGCGACGGTTCGGTCGTGGCCACGATGGAGACGACGGGGCAGGACGCCGACGCCGGGCTCGACGCCAACGGCATGTACGTCGTGCTCACGATGGGCGGCGAGATCCACTCCTGGATGGGCGGCGAGCACCAGGGGCCGGGCACTTTCAAGCTCGCGGGCGGCTGGACGGCCAAGGTCACGAAGGTCGGCGAGCTGCGGTACCGCGCGCAGATCATCGGCCACGACGGCGTGGCCGCCACGCTGGAGACGAAGGGGCACGACGTGGGGGTCGACGCCAACGGCGTGTACATCGTGCTCAGCGCCGGCGGCGTGATCAGCGCCCACAAGTAAGACCCGCCCGGCTGAGGTGGCGGTGCAGCCGCCTCCGACGGGGCAGCCCCACCGCCACAGCGTCCAAAGCGCTCTGCGCACGCACGCGCCACCATGCGTCATGCACGGCCGGACGTGACGAACGTCGACCTGGGCCACTGGCCCAGTGGCGTGCAGCAGACCTGGGGAACGGCGCACAGAGCAGGCGGCTTCCGCCGCGGTGTCTCTCCAGGAGAGCTGTGCACAGAAGATCTCAAGACTCGATGGAGGAAGTCATGAAGTCCTTGCGCACTCGTATCGCTCTCGGTCTCGCCGTGGGTGTCGCGGCGGTCACTGTGCCGCTGACCGCCACGGCCGCTTTCGCCGCCGGCCCGCCGCCCGGTGACGGTTGGCAGCCGGTCGGTGGCGAGTCGTTCGACTCCTGGCAGAAGTGCTACGACCAGATGCAGAGTGACCTGTCACAGAACCCCAAGTACCACGAGGCCACCTGCGTCAGCGACCCCCAGCCCGGCCTCCCCAACTTCTACTCGGAGTGGATGCGCTGAGCTTGTCTTCGTAGTCCGACCTCGCAAAACGGCGTCCGGCGGTCCGCTCGGCGGCCTCGTCAGCCGCAGCATGGCGCTGTGGCTGACGGGGCGCCCGCCGAGCGCCTCTCGTGGCGACCGGCCGCAGGTGTCACACCCCGGCGGCGCGCGCTGGCCAGAACTGATGCCCTTATGGTGACGCTGACTCAAAGCTGACAGCGAGGAGCACCATCCATGGCGGTCTCGATCGGATTGCACGTCAGCGCGGAATTTCCCGCGATGCTGGAGCGGATTGACGCACTCGGCGGGGCGCTGGAGGCGGACGCGGACGCGGCCGAGGAACTCGGCAGACTCACGGAGGACATCGGACGGGCGTTGCTGGGTGCTGGGGTCGTGCGGGCCGCACTGCCGCAGAGCCTCGGCGGCTACGAGTTCTCCCCGAGCCAATTGATAGAGACCGTCGAGCGGGTCAGTTATCACGATGCCGCGGCCGGTTGGACGATGATGGCCCTGCAATTGATGACCGGCACCACTGCGGCCTATCTCGATGCCGTTGCGGCGGCCGACTTGTTCCCGAATGTCGCGGGTGGGGAACACGCTTTGTTGGCCGGTCACGGCACCCGGCCCGGCCGGGCCGTCCCGGTGGCGGGCGGCTTTCTGGTGAGCGGCAGTTGGCAGTTCGCCTCCGGTATGGCGCACGCCACCCATATCCACAGTGCGATCCAGGTCGAGGGCACCGGGGAGCTGCGGGTGCTGGCGATGCCGAAATCCCAGGTGGAACTCGTCGACAACTGGGATGTGCTCGGGCTGCGCGCGACGCACAGTATCGATTACCACTGCGCCGATGTGCTTGTCCCGGCGACGTACACGTATCTCGCCACGACGACGAACCCGGCCAACGGCGGCGCGATCTACCGCCTCGGATTGGTCAACATGTCCGCCATCGGACACACCGGTTGGGCGCTCGGTGTCGGGCGGCGCCTGCTCGATGAACTGAAGTTAGTCGCCGCGGCCAAATCCGGCACACGTAACGCCGCCGTCGACACCACGCAGTTCCACGCGGCATACGCCACCGCCGAAGCCAAGCTTCGTTCGGCACGGGCATGGGCGAGGGAGGTATGGCGAGGTATCGAGGGCATTTTGGCTGCAGGCGAGTTGCCGAGTACCGAGCAAGACACTCTGCTCAGGCTGGTGCTCAACCACGTGACGTGGACCGTGCAGGACGTGGGTCAGATGGTGCACCGGTGGGCGGGGACAGCGGCTGTCCGGCGCGGGCCGATCGACCGGTTCCTGCGTGATCTCGCCACGGGTACGCAGCACATCACCTCAAGCCCCACGGTCCTGCAGAACTGCGGGAAATGGCTCAGCGGCGCGCAACCGCAAGCGCACTGGGAATTCCTCGACTTGACGTCCTGACCAGCAGGTCGACGAGTGGGCACGGGTACGGGAGGGTGCCGGCATTCGTCCGGCACCCGGTCCGCCGGCCGACAGGGCGGTCGAAAGAACGCATTCCTCCTATGACCGTAGCGTCTCCGAAGGCGACTCCCCGAACTGCTGGCGGTACGCGACGGAGAAACGCCCCGGGTGCAGAAAGCCCCAGCGGGAGGCGACGGCGGTGACGGTCTCGGCACCGGGGTCGGAGGCCAGGAGTTCCTTGCGTACGCGGTCCAGGCGGACCTCGCGCAGGTACGCGAGCGGCGTCGTGTCGAGGTGCCGGCGGAAGCCCTCCTGAAGGGCCCGTACGCCGACCCCGACGCATTCCGCGATCTCGGCGACCGTGAGCGGCTCGGCGGCGTGTCCCTCGATGACGTCCATGGCGCGGCGGACCGCGGGCGGTGCGACCCGCGGCTGCTCGCCCAGCAGCGCCGATGTGTAGTTGTTGGGCTGGGCCATCAACAGCTGGGTCATCAGGAGTGATTCAAGCTGTTTTGTCACGAGGGGCTGGTTTGTCATGCCACCAGGCCCCTCCGCCTCCCGGCGCATGAGGTCGACGATGTTGAGCCAGGATCGGGAGCCCGGTGCGGTGAGGTCCATGCCGAGCGAGAAGAAGATCGGGCGGCGCACGGCGCGGCCGAGCAAACTGCCCAGGTGCGATTCCAGCGACGATCGGTCGAACCACACGATCAGCTGCGGATTGCCGTCACCCCAGCGCATGTCCAACTTTCCGGTCGGAGAGGGGACAGAAGCGAGTTCCGGGGAGGAAATGATCTCCTCGCGGCCGCAGGTGATTTCGGCGTAGCCGGCGAGCGGGATCTGGACCAGGAAAAAGCTCTCCAGGTCGCCCGGTGTGATGCGGACTTCCGTTCCGTAATCGAGGTAATAGAGACCTGTCCGGTCGAACGGGGCGCCGTGCAGCCTGGCGTCGAGCGTCGCCGAACGCCGCATGATGCGCAGGTCATGCGGACAGAAGGCACGGCCGACCTCGGCCCGCGCCTCCCAAATGTCCGTTGTATGAAACCGCTGGTGATTTGCGAGAGGGGACTCTTCAGCGGACATATGAACCTCCACCGCCGAGATGCGCGATCGGGACAGCAACCCGCGTGATCCGGATAGCGGAGGTGATCTTGCCATACCAAGATTGATGCCTGACCGCCGCGGCCCCGAGAGAATCCTGGGAATCAACAATGCAGGGAGTGCCGGGCCGGACTGCGCCCGTCATTGGCGGAGTCACGCCCAGCGGACAGCCCGTCGCATGCGTGCTGCGCGTCTTACGCGCCACCGGCGCGGCGAGGGCCGCCAAGGCCGTACCCCCGCACGCCGCGGCACCCGTGCCGCTGCTGCCCCGGCTCGCCGATTCGGCGGGGCCCCTCTAGCCGGCCGGGTCACCCGGGGCCCCTCCCCCGGCCCTACGGATGCCCCGGCCTCCGCGGCTGCCCGCCGGCCCCCCTCCGGCGGGCAGCCGCATTCCGCACAACCGCCCCCCACTCGTTCACGCCGCCACGTGCCCACCCGCCGCACAGCGCACGGCACCGCACGGCACCGCTCGAAAACCGCACACCCCAATCCCCGGAGATCCCCTCATGCGCAAGATCACCATCGTCGGAGCCGGCCAGGCTGGACTCCAGCTCGGCATCGGCCTGATCGACCACGGTTTCGACGTCACCGTCGTGTCCAACCGCACCGGAGACCAGATCCGCCAGGGCCGGGTCATGTCCAGCCAGGCCATGTTCGGCACCGCACTGGCCCACGAACGCAACCTCGGCCTCGACTTCTGGGGCGACGCCTGCCCGCCGATCGCCGGGCTCGGCGTGAACATCGCCGACGGCCAGGGCGGCCGGGCGCTCTCCTTCGACGCCCGCCTCGAGGCCACCGCCCGCTCCATAGACCAGCGCGTCAAAATGCCGCTCTGGATGGGCGAGTTCGCGCGCCGCGGCGGCCGTCTGGAACTCTGCGAGGCCGGCATCGAGGACCTGGAGCGCTACGCCGCCGAGTCCGACCTGGTGATCGTCGCGGCCGGCAAGGGCGAGATCGCCGGGCTGTTCGAGCGGGACGCCGTGCGTTCCCCGTACGACGCTCCGCAGCGCGCGCTGGCCCTGGCGTACGTCACCGGCATGGCACCGCTGCCCGACCGCCCCGGCATCAGCTTCAACGTCATCCCCGGTGTGGGCGAGTACTTCACCATGCCCAGCCTGACCACCAGCGGCCCCTGCGACATCATGTTCTTCGAGGGCATCCCGGGTGGCCCGCTCGACTGCTTCGACGGGCTCGCCCCCGACCAGCAACTGGCGAAGTTCCAGGAGCTGCTGCGGAAGTACGTCCCGTGGGAGGCCGAGCGCTGCACCGATGTCGCGCTCACCGACTGGAACGGCACCCTCGCGGGCCGCTTCGCGCCGACCGTCCGCAAGCCCGTCGCCACGCTGCCCTCCGGCGCGCCGGTGCTCGGCCTCGCCGACGTGGTCGTCCTCAACGACCCGATCACCGGCCAGGGGTCCAACAACGCCTCAAAGTGCGCCGCCTCCTACCTCGCCACCATCCTGGACCACGGCGAGCGCCCGTACGACGCCGCGTTCATGGAGCTGGCCTTCGGCCGCTTCTGGGACAACGTCCAGTCCGCCACGACCTGGACCAACGCGATGCTCGGCGCCCCGCCGCAGCACGTCCTGGAGCTCTTCGGCGCGGCGAGCGCCAACTCCCGTGTCGCCACCCGCTTCGTCAACGGCTTCGACGACCCGCGCGACTTCTTCCACTGGTTCATGGACCCGGTCGCCGCGAAGAACTACCTGACCGAGGCCGGTGCCTGACCCGACCGGTCAGGATTCAGGCCCAGCAGACTGACGGCTGCGTCAGCGACAGAACGTAACGAGATCGGGACAGCAGGACATGAGAAGGATCGCGGTGGTCGGAGCCGGGCAGGCGGGTGCCCAACTCGCCCTGGGACTCCAGGCGCACGGTTATGACGTCACCCTGGTCACCGACCGCGACCCCGACGAGATTCGTCGTGGGCCGGTCATGTCCAGCCAGTGCATGTTCGACACCGCGCTGCAGAGCGAGCGCGAACTCGGCCTGCACCACTGGGAGGACCAGGCCCCGGGCATTTCCGGCATCGCGTTCTCTCTCATCGGTCCGCACGGTACTCCGAACGTCTCCTGGCGCGCGCCGCTGGAGGGTGCTGCCCACTCCGTCGACCAGCGGGTCAAGTGTGCCGCCTGGATCGAGCAGTTCGCGGACGGCGGCCGCGGCGAGATCGTGCTGCACGAGGCGGGCGTCAACGACCTCGAATGGTACGCCCGTACGCACGATCTCGTCGTGGTCTCCACGGGCAAGGGCGAGCTGAGCCAACTCTTCCCGCGCAACTCCGAGCTCTCCCCGTACGACCGGCCGCGCCGTGCGCTGGCCCTGACGTACGTCGAGGGAACGGCACCGCGGGAGGGGGAATCCGCCGTCCACTACCGCCTGGTCCCCGGCGTCGGCGAATACTTCTCCTTCCCGGCCCTCACCACCACCGGCCCCTGCGACATCATGGTCTTCGAAGGCGTCCCCGGCGGCCCGATGGACTGCTGGGACGACATCCGCACGCCTGAAGACCACCTCGCCCGCTCCCTGGAAGTCCTCCACCGGTTCTTCCCGGACGAGTACGAGCGCTACCGGCATGCTCGACTCACCGACAGCGGTGGGGTGTTGCGCGGCAGGATCACCCCGACCGTCCGGCACCCCGTCGCCCGCCTTGCCTCCGGCCGGCACGTCCTCGGCATGGCCGACGCCGTCGTGCTCAACGATCCGATCACCGGGCAGGGTTCGAACAACGCGGCCCAGGCCGCGAGCCACTACCTCGACAGCATCCTCCGCCACGGCACCGCGGAATTCACCCCGCAGTGGATGCAGGTCACCTTCGACAACTTCTGGCGTGGCTGGGCCCAATGGTCCGTCGGCTGGACCAACTCCCTCCTGACCGACCTGAGTCCCCACCACCGCGACCTCCTGACCGCGGCGGCCGAAATCCCCTCGGTCGCCGGCGCCCTCGCCGCCGGATTCGACGACCCGCGCACCCTCTACCGCTGGTGGTTCGAGGAGGCCGAGGCGCACCGCTTCCTCGCCGAGAAGCGCGCCCAGCACGCCGCCCGCTTCGACGGCCGCGAACTGCGCCGCGCGCTGGGCCAGTACGCCACCGGCGTGACCGTGGTGACGGCCCGCGCCCCCGACGGCCGCAACGTCGGCATGACCGCGAACTCCTTCACCTCCGTCTCGCTGAACCCTCCCCTCGTCCTGTGGTGCCCCGGAAAGAACGCCCCGAGCCTCCCGGACTTCACCGACGCCTCGCACTTCGCCGTCCACATACTGGCCGCCGACCAGCACCACCTCTCCCGCCAGTTCGCCACCCCGGCCGACGACAAGTTCCGCGGTACCCCCACCACCCCCGGCATCGCCGGCACCCCCCTCCTGGACGGCGTGGTCGCCCGCTTCCAATGCCGCACCGTGCAACGCCTCGACGCGGGCGACCACATCATCTTCCTCGGCGAGGTCGAACAGTACGAGGCCGACGGCGGTACCCCGCTGGTGTTCCACTCGGGGTACTACCACGTGGCGACGAAGCATCCGGATCTGTGAACGAGCGGCCTGATCCGTCCCGTCCTTCCGGCAACGGCCCGTGAAGTCCGTGCAGTTGGCATTCGTCGTTTGACTTCTCCGACGGGCGAGTAGCCGGAAAGATGACGACATGACGGATAGGGCGAAAGTCGTTGTTACGGCGGTGGCGGTGCTGTGCGGCCTGGCCGCGGTGGGTCTGACGGTCCTGGCGCTGATGGTGGACCTGGACACCGCCGACCGGGCTGCCAGCGTCGTCGGGGCGGTCGTCGGGCTCGCCGGGCTGGTGGTGTCTCTCTTCGGCCTGCACCGCGCGGAAGCCGCGGCGGGCGACGGCAACCCGGTGGAGGCGGCCGGAGCCCGCTCGATCGCGGTCAGGGGCAGCATCGGTTACGCCGCCACCGGTGACCGACGCCGGGGTGCGCGGCCGGTGGATGCCGCCGCTGTGCCGCCCGTCCCCTCGGGCGACGCAGGCGGAGTACCGGCCGGGCCGGTGCGGTCGCAGGGCGAGCGCAGCATCGCCGCCGACGGGAACGTCGGCTTCGCCGACACCGGCGACGAGGGTGGCGCGGCATGACCGTGTGGTGGAGGAGGTCCGCCGACGTGCAGGCCCTCGGGGAGCGTTCCGTGGCGATCAACGGTGACGTCTTCGCCGTCGTTCCCGGCGACAACAACACCCTGACCTTCCAGTCCCCGGGCCCGGACGTGCGGCAGAGGTTGCTGGACTGGGACGACCTGGTCGGCCGGACCCGACCACCCCGCTCCCCGTCGGCCCTGCTGGAGGCACACCGTGCCGTGGTCCCCTTCCGTGGCCGGGAGGATCTGCTGGAAGAACTGGCGACCTGGTGCGCCGAACCGGGCTTCGGCGTGCACCTGCTGTACGGGCCGGGTGGGCAGGGCAAGACCCGGCTCGCTCGCCGTTTCACCGACGAGTTGGCTCGGGAGAACTGGCATGTTCTCTGGCTCGGCCAGCACGCGTCGGTCGCCGACCTGCCGGCGCTCAGCAACCCGCCCGGACCGATGGTCGTGGTCGTGGACTACGCGGAGGCGCGCCCGGACCAGTTGCTCGCCCTGCTGCGCGCGGCCCTGCGCAGCCCGGACACCACACCGTTCAAGGTGTTGCTGCTCGCCCGGACCGTCGACGGCTGGTGGCCGGAGTTGCAGGACCGTGCCCGCATCGAGGACCTGTACGCGGTGCGGGGCACGCCCTTGCCGCCGCTGGAGCCGCACGCCACCGACCGCGTTGACGCCTACCGCCAGGCCGTCGACGCGCTGGCCGACGCCCTGCCGAAGGTGGCAGGGCAAGAAGGACCGTGCTGGCCGGCCCTGGCGGCGGACGTGCTGGCCCTTCCCGCGAGCCGGTTACAACGCCCGGGGATGGAGTGCGCGCTCACCCTGCACATGACCGCCCTCGCCGACCTGCTGGACGCTGCCGTGGAAGCCGCCGACGAGGGCGGTGACCACCCGCCGCCGTCCCTCGCCGCGACCGGGTCGGCGGAGGAGCGATTGCTGAGCCACGAGCGCGTCTACTGGCGGGCTATCGGTGAGGCGTCGGGGGTGAGCCGGAGCGGGACCGTCGAGGACGCGCTGGCCGCTGCCTTCCTCTGCGGCGCGTACGACCAACAGGAGGCTCAGGCCCTCCTTGCCCGGGTGCCGGGCCTGGAACGCCACGGTCCGGACACCCTCGGTACCCTCAGCGAGCGGATCGCCCAGCTGTATCCGCCGCCCGACCGGACGCAGGTCTGGGGAAGCCTTCACCCGGACCGGCTCGCCGAGTTCTTCGTCGGGGGACGTCTGGGCAAGGGTCCCGAGCTGTCCGAACGGCTGCTGGACGGCGCCGGCCAGGCGCAGGCCACTCGCCTGCTGACCGTCTCCGCACGAGCTGCCGGTCACCCCGCCCACCGCGACCGTCTGGACGCAGATCTCACGCGGCTGTGTGTCCGGCACGCGGACATGCTGGCCACGGCGGCCATTGACGTGGCCGTCCATGTGGAACGGCCGGACCCGTTGCTGGCAGCTCTGGACCAGCTGGTCGATGCCCCTGACCCGGATTCCGGGCAGCTGCTCCGGCTCGCCGAACACCTTCCGCGCCCCACCCACCGGCTGGCGGACTTCGCGCTGCGCCTGGCGCGGCGACTGGTGCGGTTGCACCGGGACCGGGCCGCGCAGGACCCGGCACGTCTGCCCGATCTCGCCGCACAACTGCGCGTGCTGTGCTGCCGACTCGGTGACGCGGGGCTCTGGGCGGAGGCGTATCAGGTGGCCCGTGAGTTGCTACGGCTGCTCAGGCCCCTCGCCCGTCAGGATCCGCGCACCTACGAGGTGCAGCTCGCCGCATGTCTGCTGAACATCTCCGTGGCGCTGGGAGCATCGGGGCGGCGCGAGGCGGCGGTCTTCCCCGCTCACCAGGCCGTCCGGCTGTACCGGCGGATCGGCAAGTGGGACGGTGGAGCGTCGCTGCCCGAACTGGCGCACGCCTTGCACGCCGTCTCCAATGCCGAAGGGGAACTCGGCCGGCTGCCGGCGGCCCTGGCCGCGAGCCGGGAGGCCATCGCGGTACGCCGGCATCTGGTCGACCAGCACGGGGACCCGCTCCGGCCCGACCTGGCGGCCGCGCTGAACAATCAGGCCGTCCGTCTGCACCAGGCCGGCCGCGTACACGAGGCGCTCGGCGAGGCGCGCGAGGCCGCCGAGCTGTACCGCGCCCTGGCGCAGGAGCGTCCGGATGCCCACCGTGCCGGTTTGGCCATGAGCCTGGGCACCTTGTCCTTGTGTCTGGGCGATGCCACTCGGCATACCGAGGCACTGCGGTGCGCCGAGGAGTCCGCGGACATCCGGCGCGAGCTGGCGCGCGAGCGGCCCGCCGCCTTCCTGCCCGACCTGGCCCGCAGCCTGAACGCCCTCGCGATCGACCTGGAGGAGATGGGGTACCCGGACAAGGCTCTGGCGGCGGCCGAGGAAGCCGTCGGCTTCTACCGCGACCTGGCCCACCGCAATCAGAGCGCCTACGCGGAGCCGTTGGCCATGAGTCTGAACACCCTGGCATGCCAGCTGGAGAAGGCGGGCCGGGTCCCGCAGGCCCTGTCGGCCGCTCAGGAGTCGGTGAACCTGTACCGGCCCCTCGCGGCCAGGAACCCGGGTGCGCACCGGGCCGACCTCGCCATGGCCCTGACCACGCTCGCCGACGAGTTGGCGGAAGCAGGCCGCGGTGAAGAGGCACTCGAGGCCGGCCGGGAAGCGGTGAGCCTCTACCGAACCCTGGCCGACCGGCACCCGCGATCCCATTCAGCCGCGCTGAGTACCGCGTTGAACACCTTCGGCCTGCATCTCAAGTCCCTCGGCCACCTTACCGAGGCCCTGGACGCGTTCGACGAAGCCATCGGAATCAGCCGCCGCGCAACTGCCACACCACCTGCCGACGCCGCTCTGCGCACACGTGCCACCGCGCTGGCGAACAAGGCGGTGTGCCTGTCCGGCCTGCACCGGCCACAGGAGGCCCTGCACACCGTCGAGGAGTCGGTGAACGGCTACCGGGAGCTGATGCGCAAGGAACCGGAAGCCTACGGACCGAAGCTCGTCACGGCCCTGTCCATCCGTCACTTGCTCCTCGTTGTCCTGGGACGGACCGACGAGGTGCCGGACGCGGTACAGGAGACGCTGCGGGTCCGGGAGACCCTGGTGCGGCACGATCCCGCCTCCCATCTGCAGCATTACGGCGAGGAATGGACCCTGCTCGGTGTCACTCTCGCCGGTCGGGGACGATTCGGCGAAGCGGCGGGCCCGTTGGGCAGGGCGGCGGCCGTGCACCGGGAGTTGGCGGCCGGGGACGGCCGGCACCGGCCGGTGCTGGCCCAGGCCCTGTTGGCCCTGATGTACGCGCTGACGCAGGCGGGCCGCCACGGCGAGGCATTGCCGGTCGCCGAAGAGGCGGTCAACGTCTGGGGCGACTCCCTTCCCGTAGATGCGGCCCACCGGGCACTGCGGGTATGGGCGCTGTACGCGCTCGGCGCACAGCGACACCTCCACGGGCAGCCCGGGGCCGAGGACATGCTGCGCACGGCCGCCGACCTGGCCGCGGAGCTGCCCGACGACACGCCGGGTCCGGTGCGCCGGCAACTGCAGAGCGCGGCGCTGGCCGGCCTGGGCACGCATCTGGCGGAGACCGACCGTCCGGAGGTGGGTCTGCCCCTTCTCGCGCGGGCCGCGGAGGTGCCTCTGGGAACGGACGAGGAGGCCCGGTCCGCACGGGCGGACCTGCTGGTCGTCTACGGCCACCACCTCGCCTCCGGCGCCGCCGACCATGAGGCGGCTCTCGCAGTGACCCGGGACGCCGTGTGCGTCCATGAGGAACTCGCCGCGCTGGACCCGGCTGTCCACGAGCGTGCGGTGGCCTGGGCACTGGCCCACCTCGGTCTGCGGCTGACCGAGACCGGGCGGTACGAAGAGGCCGCACAGGCCACCGACCGGGCGGTCGCCCTGAGCCGCCGGCTAGCGGCCTCGGATCCCACCGCGCACCGACTGCGCCTCGCCGTCTCGCTGTACGCGCAGGCCCGAGCCCACTGGCGGGCCGGGACTGCGGAGGCAACAGCCCGGGAGCGCCTCACCGAAGCCCTCACCCTCCTCCGCGCCCTGGCCGAGCAGACCCCTGGGCTGGTCACCGCATACCTCAAGGACGCGGAGCGGACGTACGACAGGATGCGCCGTGCCGGCCGTCGCCGCGTGCCACGAGGTGCCCGGTCGTGACCACCTGGCGTGCGGCGTTCCCGGATGACGGGATGAACCGGCCCCCACCCACCAGGCCGACGCCCTCCGCATGAACCGCGGGCCAGTCGGTCGGCGGCCCTCCTCAGCCGCGCTTGTCGAGCAGCAGCTTCGCGGCCACCGTCGCGCCGTCGGTGCGGATCGTGCCGGCCACCGCGGCTGCCCGGGCCCGGGCCTCGGGAGCCAGGGCGACGGCGAGCCCGGCCGACAGGGACTCGAAGGTCGGGTTCGGGCCGTCGTGTGCCGCGCCGATGCCGAGGTCGGCCACCCGGCCGGCCCAGTACGGCTGGTCCGCCAGCTGGGGTACGACCACCTGGGGCGCACCGGCCCGGGCGGCCGTGGTCGTGGTGCCCGCGCCGCCGTGGTGAACGACGGCGGCGACCCGCGGGAACAGGGCGTGGTGATTGACCTCGCCGACGGCGAAGCAGTCGCCCTGGCCGTCGGCCGCGGCCAGGTCGGCCCAGCCGCGGGAGAGGAGCACGCGGCGGCCCCGCGCCCGGACCGCCTCGACGGCCGCCCGGGCCACATCGTCTGCGTCGCGCAGGGGGATGCTGCCGAACCCCACGTACACCGGCGGTTCGCCGGCGTGGAGGAACGCCTCCACGTCGGCCGGCAGCGGGCGGTCGTCCGTCCGGAACCAGGCGCCGGTCTGCACCACGTCGAGGTCCGCCGGCTCCTGCCACGGGCTGAGGACCGGGTCGGTGGCCAACCAGGGGCGGTCGGTGAGGACGTAATCGCGGAAGTGGCCCACCGGCGGCAGGCCGATGGATGCCCGGTGGGTGTTGAGACCGGTCCCGAACAGCACGTTCATGGTCTCGGCGTCCAGGTCCCACAGCGTTCGGTTGTCGGTCACGCCTGGCGGGAACGGCCGGCCCGGCCGCTCGAACGGCGGGTGGTGCGGCGAGGGCAGGTAGGCGGGGAAGTAGGCGACGAACACGTAAGGGATGCCCAGGTACTCGGCTGCCGTCCGCGCGCCGGCCGCGGCCGGGAGCAGGCCGGTCGCCAGGATCACGTCGCATCCCTCGGCGGCCGTGACGACCGCCTCGTACGTCGTGGCGGTCATCGCGGCCGCGCGTGCGGGCAGCCCCTCCGCGGGAGCCTTCGTCTTCCCGGTGAGCACCCCCTTCACGAAGGGGCGCACCGGCTCGCCGATCGGCACCAGCGGCAGGCCGACGGAGTCGAACAACTCCGCGAAGTCCGGAGGCGTGCACATCCGCACCTCCACTCCGAGGTCCCGCAGCTGCACCGCGACCGCCACCAGCGGCTCGACGTCTCCGCGCGACCCGTAGGCCATCAACAGCACGCGCATGTAGTGAGTCTCATTTCATGGGATGACGGATCAGGTCGCGCCGGCAGGAGCGGCCTGAACGCGTCTTTCTGGGTCAGGAGGGCGATTCTGCGGCACCCCCGGGGTCTTGCCGCAAGCCCCCCTGCGCGCTATATCTTGATCATGGAAAGAGCGGACTGCTCCGCCCTCCCTCTCCGTTCCCGGCGTCCGGAGCGGTGCCGCGCTCACTGGGGACTGGCTCATGCCTCCGCGTGGGCGGGCACTGCTGACAGCTGAACTTCCTTCTCCCCCACGGAACTTGTCAGGAAATGCTCGCCGTCACCCAGGCCCGACCCCTTCACTCACCGTCGCGCCTCGGCCTGCTGCAACGTCCGAGCCAGGAGCAGACCTGCTCCGGCCACCGCCCCCACTGCCCCGGCCGACAGGAAGCCGCGAGAGGAACGCCAGGACAGCACCGACCACTGCGACTGTGCGGAGAGCAGTGAGCCCCTGCTCAGCCATGATCCGGCTGAGATCAGCGACAGGGCGGAACCAATCGAGCCGGCCGACAGGGTGCTCCCGACCGAGGCGACGGACAGGGTCGAGCCGATGCTCCCAATGGACAAGACCGACCCCACCGAGCCGATCGACAGCACCGAGTCCTGCGACCACAAGGACAGCACGGAGCCATGGGAGGCGGGGCGCTTCGACGGCAATTTGGCCATGGGACCATCCTGCCCATAGATCTCCCGAGTCGGCACGCGTGGGGACGGCTGGGCAGCGTTGCGGCAAAGGGGTCTAGGCGGGCGAGGCGAAGCGTTCTTTGAGGCTTTCCAGGCCGGCGGCGTAGATGGTGTCGCCGAAGTGCTTCTCGATCTCGGAGACGCGTTCGTCGGCGGCCTCGTAGGTCGCGACCCAGCGAATCTCGGCGCCTGCGTGGTGCGGGTGCACGGACAGCGTGGAGACGTAGTCAGAGACGGGGACGGCGGATTCATGGATGGTGTAGCGGAACATCCGGCGAGAGTCGTCCTTCTCCAGGAGTCGTTCCCGGATGACCACGTGGCCGTTGGCGGAGAACGCCTGTATCGCCCCGGGCGTCTCGGGATCGGCCCCGTCCTCGATCACCGACGGCGGCAGCAGGGGGTGCCAGTCGGCGAGGCCGCCGAACGTGCCGATGACCTGCCAGACGTCATCGGGGTCGGCCGTGACGACGGTGGTACGGGTGAGCGTGTGCATGGATGGGCCTCCGATGACTGCGGACTGCGGTGACTGCGGGCTGCGGTGACTGCGGGCTGTCCCTGATCAACCGCTTCCCTGGACCGTTCACCACGTGCCGTCGCCGCGCAGTACGGCGTCGGCGCCGCCGTCGATGAAGACGACCTGGCCGGTGACCAGCTCGTTCTCGGGAGAGGTGAGCCAGCTCAGGAGGGGTGCGATCTGGGCCGGCCGGGCGTGGCCGTGGAGCGGCATGGGGACGGTCTCGTCGACGATCTTGCGCACGTCGGGGCTGGCCAGCATGGGTTCGGTCATGGGGGTGAGGACCGTTCCGGGGGCGATGCCGTTGAGGGGGATGCCGGCGCCCGCCCAGTCGGCGGTCACGGCGGTGCGGCGTATCCATCGGGCGAGGGCGGCCTTGGTCGAGCCGTAGATCGCATAGCCCTCTCCCCGGTCGACGGCGGCCCGGGCGGCGGCCAGCGCCGCTTCCTCGTCACCGGCGAGCGCCGCGTCGGCGATGGCCGCGTCGTGGGGGTGGACGGAGGCGATCGAGGCGATGACGACGGCGCGCGGGTCCGTGCCGGCGGCCAGCAGGGGGCGCAGCCCTTCCAGCGTGGCGACCGCGCCGAAGTAGTTGACGCTGACGGCGCGCGGCTCGAAACCGGCGAGGCCGGCGCCCGCGATCACGGCGTCGAGCCGGCCACCGCTCAACTCACTTGCGCGCTGGATCAGTTGGGCCCGGCCGCCGGGGGTGGCGAGGTCCGCGACGATGTCGGCGTCCTTGAGGTCGGCGCCGATGACCGTGTGCCCCTGCTCCGTGAGCCGGGTGGCGGTGGCCTTGCCGATGCCGGAGGCAGCTCCGGTGATGAGGTATGTGCGGGACATGGTCGGCTCCTTCGCTGACGCCGGACGGGCCGCTGGCCGATCGGCTCCTGATCAGCCTTCGATCAACCTACCGCTTTTATGGCACGACATGCCACAAATTCTGTCTGTGACAATAGGGGCCGAGGCGAAGCACGGCAAGGAGCACACAATGGCGGCAGCGCGGGGCCGTCCGTCCCTGACGGAACAGCGGCGCCTTCAGACCCGGCTGGAGATCGCGGAGGCCGCGGCGACCCTGTTCGCCGACCGCGGTTACGACACGACGACGGTCGAGGACATCGCCTCGGCCGCGGGCATCTCCCTGCGCACCTTCTACCGCTACTGCCCGGCGAAGGAGGACGCCCTCACCCCGCTCTTCGCCTCCAGCGTCGGCCAACTCGTGGACGTCCTCGCGGAACACCCGGCCGAGGAACCGCTCAGTGCCGCCATCGAGGCGTCCTTCGGGACGGCGACGGCCGAGCGACGCCTGGAGGACGCCGCCCGGGCCCGCGGACTGGTCCGGGTCCTGGGGACCGTCCCCGTCCTGAAGATGCGCTGGCTCGCCGCGGGGCGGGAGATGCAGGAACGGCTCGCGCCCGCGCTGGCGGCGCGTGCGGACGCCCCACCCGACAGTCTTGAAGTGCGTCTGCTGACCACCGCGGTGCTGGATGCCTTCACCGTCACCATGGAGCACTGGGCCTGGCAGGACGAGCCCGAGGAACTCATCGATCTGATGCGCCGCGCGCTGGCGTTCCTGCGGCTCGACGAACTCCGCGCGAAGCCCGAGCCGTCCGTCGACGAGTAGGTCGACGAGCAGTCAGCGCGCTCACCAGGGCCAAAGGCAACGGCGTCGGCCTCAGGGGGTGCGCCGAACTACCGGCTTGCGGTGGGCACCGGGGGGATGTTCGCCAAGGCCGCACTGGTTATTTCGTACCGGCCGTTGGCCGGCACTTCAGCGTGGGTGACGCGGACGGTGAGGGGGCCCGCCCATTCATACGCGCACTCGGCGCCGTGGTGGGCGAGCACGTCGGCCAGTTCCTGGCTGAGCGAGGCATCACACACATCCAGACCGGCGCGAACCGAAGCCGCGAGGCCGACGGTGTAGACATTGGGAACCAGGGTGCGGCTCGGGCTGCACACCACCGCATGGTCGTCGCAGTGCTGCCGCAGCGCGTCGAAGAGTTCGACGGAGTCGCGCCCCTGCACCCGGCGGACCAGGTCGTGCTCCCAGCGTTCGACGGCCTTCTCGCAGCGCTTGAGCATTTCCATGACGATCTCTCCTGCCCGAGTTGGAACGGCGTATGCGGTAACGACTCCGCTGCCTGACACAGGTGGCGTCGGTGCGGCATCTGTTAAGTCCGCCTGCCCCTTTCTGTTCGTGACATCCGCCAATGCGGGCTCGGCGAGGCTTCACCTCCGGTCGGGGGGCAAGGCAGACACCGACTTCGCCAACTCCGGCCAGGTACTGCGCGCACTCCGACGGGGCGCCGCCGGGTGCACTCTTGCAGTGACCTCATCGTTGAATGCCTTGCCGCCCCGCTCAGCCGTCAGCAGGCATCAGCCGTCGTTCTCCGAGGAAGGAAGGTACGCCCCGGGCACGTCCTGCGGCGCGTAGATCTTGTTCTCGCCCGGGTACGGCTTGTTCCAGTTGTGCGTCTCGTACCAGGTGAGGTGGTTCATCTGGGCGGGGTTGGCGTAGTCGGGGACGGCGTGCGGGCCGGTCAGCCGCTGCTTGGACTTCCACTTGTCCCAGGTCGCCGCCAGGTTCTTCTTGTCCGCGGGTACCTTCGCGGGCGCGACGGCCGCTGCCTTGGGGTTCTGCGGTGCCGGGGTGTCCGAGCCGCAGGGCGGCTGGGTCTTCAGGCCGTCGGTGAGTGGGACGCGGTTGGGCTGCGCCTTGAACGGCGTGGTGTCCGGGTAGGGGGTGAAGGCGCCGCTCATGGGGCTGGCCGCGCTGTCCTTCTGGTTCATCGGGTGGATGCCGAGGATCTGCTCGATGGTCCGGATCATCGTGATCTGGGTGTAGTAGTGGCTGTCGGTCCTGCCGTGCCGTGCCCAGGGGCTGATGATCTGGATCGGGGCCCGGTGCCCGTCGACGTGGTCGAGGCCGGCCTGGGAGTCGTCCTCGACGACGAAGATGGCCGAGTTCTTCCAGTACTTGCTGTGCGAGATCTTGTCGACCATCTTGCCGACCGCGAGGTCGTTGTCCGCGACCTGGGCGGACGGGCTCGCGGGACCACCGGTGTGGTCGTTGGAGAACCAGAACATGTTCAGGTTCGCCGGCCCGTTCTTCTCGAAGTCCTGCTTCCAGACCTGGTACTTGTAGATGTCCGGGACGTCGAGGTCGAACATCGGGAAGCCGGGCACCGACACGTCGTTGAGCGAGGGGATCGCCGACCCGGTCTTGATGGGGTAGGCCGTGGGCTGCCCGGTTGCGTCCATCGTCTTGGCGTCGCAGTACAGGTTCTGCCAGGACGCTCCGGTCGGTTTGCTCTCCACCGACTGGAACTCACCGAAGTCCTTGACGGACTTGCCCGCCGCCTGCGCACCGGTCCACAGAAAACCGGACTTCTGGTGGCCGAGCGCGTCGTTCTCGGTGTCGTAGCTGCGCTGGTACTCACCGGCCGAGGACTCGGTGTACTCCGGATTGTCGCTCTGCATCAGCCAGTTGTGGCCTTCGGCGGAGTTCGTTCCGATGTCGTAGGTGTTGTCGTACAGACCGAACTGCCGGGCCATCGCGTGCTGGTTCGGCGTCACGTTCTCGCCGAACTGCGCCAGCTTCGCGTCGCCGTTGCCCTGCGGGATGTCGCCGAAGACCTGGTCATACGTCCGGTTCTCCTTGACGATCAGGAAGACGTGCTTGATCGTCGAGGGGGCGCCGAGCCGCTGCGGGACCGCTACCGGCTTCGTGTCGCTCTTGCCGTCGGTCTTCATGACCGAGTGCCCCATCCAGCCGTTCTGCTTGAAGACCTTGGCCGTCTCGGACCTGATGACGCTGTCGTCCGGCAGGGTGAATCGCTGCAGGCTGGAGGTGGTGTCGTGGGTGCCGTGCGCGCCACTGGGGTTGGCGCGGCGGGCATCGATACCGCGGGTGTTGGAGACCAGCACCTGGTTGCCGACCGTGGCGATCTCCGCGGGGAAGTAGTCCGTGGGGAGCAGACCGACGTAACTGACCGGCTCCTGGGGGCTCTTGTACTTGTACACGGCGACCGCGTTGGCGCGGCCGAGCGTCACCAGCAGATGACCGTCGTCGGTGAGCGTCACCGCGTTGGGCTCGTAGCCCACCGACGCCTCCGGCCAGGGACGGGTGGCGATGGTCTGCACGACCTTGTCGCGGGCGGTGTTGATGACGGACACGTTGTTGGTGGCGGTGTTGGTGACGAACAGTGCCCCGCCCTTGGCGTACAGGGCGGTCGGGTGCAGACCGACCTCGATGCTCCCGACGGCGGCATCCGGCTTCGTCAGGTCGATGACGCTGACCGTGCCGGTGGTGGTGGCACCGGTCTTCGGGTTGGCGGGCACCTGGGTGTTGTAGGAGTTGATCGTGGTGTCGCCGGGCTTGGCCGGACGGCCGCCCTCGTTGCTGACGTAGAGCTTGTCGCCGACCTTGACCATGTCACGCGGGGCGTTGCCCACGTCCCAGCTGTGTGTGATGGCCCCGGTCGCCGCATCGAGGGCAACGACCCGGTTCTGTCCGTTGACCGCCGCGTACACGGTGGAGCCGTCGGACGAGAACACCGGCTCGCCCACCAGCGCGCGCTTGGATCCGTCCGCAGGGATCTTGATGAACGTCGGGTCGGCGACGCTGCCGTCCGGGCCCACGGTGAACTTGGTGTAGCCGTCGGTCTGTCCCAACCACAGCTGCTTGCCGTCGGGCGAGTACGTGGGGCCTTCCTGGCCCACGGAGTTGCTGCTGATGCGCGGGTTCGACGACGCGGAGGCGCTGACGAGCTGCTGCACCTTCCAGTTCTTGCGGTCGACGATGGCCAGCGCCGCTCCGCCGTCGGTCAGCGAGGCCGCGACGTGGGTGCCGTCCGGGCTGACCGAGGAGGACATGATCTTGCCGTTGTCGATGACGAGGCGGTCGCCGTACGGGGCGATGTACTGGTCGCTGGAGATGACCTGGCCATCAGCCGTCTTCTGGCCGACCTGGTCGGTGCCGAACTGGTGCGTCTGGGCATAACCGATGCCGGCGGTGGCGGCGAGGACGACCGCGGTGGCCGTTGCCAGGGCGCTGCGGCGGCTGAAGCGCCTGAAGCGTCTGTCGAGAAGGCCGGCACGGTCGATCCCGTCATGCCGACGGCGGCGTATGACCTGCATGGAGTCATCCCTTCGAGGTGGAGAGAAGTTCGACACTGCCGTCGAACTGCCACAGCGGGTTCGGTGCGTCCCCCTCCGGGGTCCGCACCAGGAAGTAGCCGTTGACTTCCTTCGGCCCATCGCCATCGGCCATGTACCGCCCGTCCGGGGTCACGTCGAGCTGGTAGACGGCCTGCCCCACGGCCTGGACGCCGGGGAGATGCCAGGAGACGACGCAGCGCCAGTCGTTGCCCGGTCCCTGCGCGGCGACCTGGAGGCTGCCCTTGTTGCACGTCGCCGTGGCCCTCAGCCGGTCCTCGGTGACGGCGGGCCGGTGGAGCTGCTCGGTCTGCATGCGGTACAGGTGGGCGAATGCCGTGGCGACCGAGCCCTGCACCTTCTCCTGACCGATCCCGGAGCCGGTCGCCGTGGCCGAGGTCGACGTGGTGAGGACCGCAACCGTCACGGCGACCAGCCCGGCCGGCGGGAGCACTCCGACCGTCACCGCGCGGCGGCCCGAGCCGTCGTAGCTCAGGTTCGTGAAGTCGCGCCGCAGGAACAGCAGGTAGGCCAGCGCTGTCGCCAGCACGGCCCAGGCCAGGCTGACGCCGATGCCGATCAGGAGCGGGGCGAGCTGGGCCGGGCCGGTGAACAGGCCGTTCCAGGCGATGAAGGCGTAGCTGGGCAGGGCGAGGCGTACGGCGACGGGCAGCGGCATCATCTGGGCGAGCTGCATCGCGAGGGCGACGAGCACGGGCAGCAGCAGTCCCATCGGGGAGCGCCCCAGCGCGACGGAACCGAGCAGTCCGATCCCGGCGAGGGCAAGGGTCGGAGCGAGGACGCAGACCCAGGCGAGCAGGACCTTGACCGCGGCGTCCGCCGGCGTCAGCAGGTGGCCGTCGAGGCCGACCAGCGGCTGGTCGCCGACCGCCACGACCCCACCGGCCGCGCTGGAACAGGCCATTCCGGCCACGAGCAGCAGGAGGACGGTGAGGCTGGCGCACGCCTTCGCGGCGAAGATCCGCCTGGGCGACCGGACCGCCACGAGGAGGTGGCGCCAGGTGCCGAGCCGGTCCTCGGCGGCGAACACGTCGCCGGCGACCACCGAGGTCAGCAGCGGAAGCGCCCAGGTGCCCGCGAACCCGAGCACCACCAGCGGTCCGGCCCAGCCCGTGGCGTGCATCCAGCGGCCGAAAAGGGTGTCGACGGGGAGCGTGCTCTGTTGGCTCACCGCGGCGACGAAGAGCGCCGGCGCGCTCCAGCAGGCAAGAACCAGCAGGCGGATCCGCCACTGCGAGACCAGCTTGACCAGCTCGAAGCGGTAGCAACGCGCCACCGGGGCCCGGCGGGTACCGGCCCCGGTGGACTCGCGGGCGTGGGTCGCGGTCACGGTCCGGCCTCCTCAGGTGCGGTGAGGTCGAGGAACGCTGCCTCGAGCGGCGATACCAAGGGGGAAAGCTCACGTACCGCGACGCCCGCCTGCACCAGCCGCACGACCAGTTGGTCGAGGGCAGGTACCTGCGCGCGCACGACAAGCACCTTGGCGTCGTATCGCGCCCCGGTGTCGTCGACAAGGCGGATCCCGGCCGTCTCGGCAGCCAGTCGGCGGGCGGCATGCGCATCGGAGGTGCGCACCCGGTAGTCGAGTTCCCGCTCCTCGGCGGCCAGCTTGCTCAGCGGACCGGAGAAGACGACCCGCCCGGCGGCGAGGATGGTGACGTCCGAGCACAGGGCCTCCAGGTCGTCCATGCGGTGGCTGGAGAGCACGACGGTGGTGCCGTCCGCCGCGAGCCGGGTCAGGACACCGTGTACGTGCTTCTTGCCGGCCGGGTCCAGACCGTTGGACGGCTCGTCAAGCACCAGCAGCCGGGGGTTGGTGAGCAGCGCCGCGGCCAGCCCCAGCCGCTGTCGCATGCCCAGGGAGAAGCCGCGGGTCCGATCGTCGGCGACATCGGTGAGCCCGACCTGCGCAAGCGCGTCGTCGATCGCCGTGGTCCGCGCGTCGTCACCGCGGAGAGCGGCCAGCGCGGCGAGGTTCTGCCGGGCGGTGAGCGAGGGGTAGAGACCGGGCCCGTCCACGAAGCCCGCGACACCGTCGGGAGCGTCGAGCGCCCGCCCGACGGGTGTACCCCGGATGTCGAGGCTGCCGCTGTCGGCGACGGCCAGCCCCAGCAGGAGGCCGAGCAAGGTCGTCTTGCCGGCGCCGTTCGGTCCGACCAGTCCGTGAATCTGCCCCTGGGGCACGTCCAGGTCGACGCCGTCGAGCGCGACGACTTCACCGAACCACTTGGTGATCCCGCGAGCCCGGACTGCGAGGAGTGCGTCCATGAGTCCCTTCCTTCGAGAGCCTCAAGGAACGTAGATGCGGGGCACAACGTTGACCAGATGCAGTCAGTTGAATGCTCATGAAACTGCCGACGACCGGCATGCACCGCGACGGTGCCCGGGCGGGCTCCGGGGAGCGCCGGGATGTCGGCGACCGCGGGCGTGGTTCACGGCGCGGGCGCGCGGGAGGACGTACGGCGTTCCGTGCGGATGCGTGGCTGCCTGCCCGGGGATGCGGCGGGCGGCCGCCACCCGCTTGCTGAACTGACGCGGGCTCAGGCCGGCGAAGGGGGCGCGTTCCGCGGGGTCGTCGCCGCTCGGGCGACGTAGGAGGCCGTCAGTCCCGGCCGCCGGTGCAGACCCCGTTCTCCCAGGCCCAGGCGGCGATCTCGACCCGGTTGCGGGCGGCGAGCTTGCGCTGGACGTTGCCGAGGTGGGTCTTGACCGTGGACAGGGTGACGTAGAGCTCGGCGGCCAGTTCCTCGTTGGTACGGCCGCGGGCGACAAGGCGTACGACGTCGAGTTCACGCTGGGTCAGGGGCTCGACCGGTCCGCCCGGTCCGCGCGACCCCGCACGGGCCGGGCGGACCTCAGAGGGGGCCGGCCGGCTGCGCTGCGGCGCCATGTGTGCGAGCAGACGGACGGTCACCGAAGGGGAGATCAGCGAATTCCCCGCGGCTGCGGCGCGCACCGCTTCGGTGAGCAGGCCGGGAGCGCCGTCCTTGAGAAGGAAGCCGCAGGCACCGTTGCGGAGGGCGCTGTAGACGTATTCGTCGAGGTCGAAGGTCGTGGCGATGAGGACGTTCAGGGGGTCCCGGACGCCCGGCCCGGCGAGGAGGCGGGTGGCTTCCAGGCCGTCCAGCTCGGGCATGCGGATGTCCAGGAGGCAGACCTCGGGCCGTAGCCGCCGTGCCTGCTCGACCGCCGTGGCCCCGTCCGCCGCCTCGGCGACGACCTGCAGGTCCGGCTGGGAGTCGAGGATCATGCGGAACGCGGCACGGACCATCTCCTGGTCGTCGGCGATGAGCACCCGGATCGTCATGTCGGACATGATCGCAGGCGGTGCGCCGGCCCTCAGCCGGCGGAGGGCTCGGGGTCCAGGGGCAGGACGGCCAGGACGCGCCAGCCGGCGCCGTCCTGCGGCGCGGCGGTGATGCGCCCGCCGAGTTCCTCGACGCGCTCGGTGAGACCGATCAGGCCGTAGCCGCTCCCGTCCGTCTTCTCACGGGCGGTCGGGGTGCCGCCCCGGCCGTCGTCGGTCACCGAGACCTCCAGCCGGTCCGGGGCACCGGGCCGCACCTCGACCCGCACCTCGACCCGGTCGGCTCCGGCCGCGTGCTTGCGGACGTTGGTCAGTGCCTCCTGCACCACGCGGTGAACCGTGGTGGTGATCTCGGGAGGGAGGCGGCGGTCGACGAGCCGCGGATCGAGGGTCAGGGCCGCGGGCGGTCCCGCCGCGGAGAACTCCTGCGTGAGGTCGCGCAGCCCGCCCAGGTCACCCGCGGGGCGGGTCGCGGCGGGTGCGGTGGTGTCCCGCAGGTCGGAGACCATGGCGCGCATCGACGTCATCGCCTGGGAGCCGGCCCGCTCGATCTGGGCGAGCATCCGGTCGAGGTCCTCCGGGGACTGCGAGTGACCGGCCGCGGCCGCGAAGCGCGCGGCCTTGGTCCGGGTGACGATCGCCGTGACGTGGTGTGCCACGAAGTCGTGCAACTCCCGTGCGTGCTCCAGGCGCTGGGCCTGCCGGACGGCCGCGCGTTCCCGTTCGCGCAGCGTGTCCCACAGGCGCAGACACCAACCGAGCACCACCATGAACGGCACCGCGACCACAGCGATGAGGCTGATCAGGGTCACGACGTGTTGGTCCCGCTCGGCAATCCGCAAGGGCAGCAGGACGGCGGCGAGAGCCGGTCCCGCGGCCCATACGACCGCCTTCCGGAGGGGGTGGCGCCGCACGGCGCGGGTGATCAGCAGCAGCAGGGCGCACAACTCCACCAGTCCCGGGGTGTTCTCGGGGCGGTGGGGCAGCTGCGTCTCCAGCACGGTCAGGGCGCACGAGACGGCCGTGGCGAGTGCGACCTGCCGTGCGAACAGGTGCTTCGGCACGACCAGGGCGGACAGGCACAGCACCCCGGAGGCTGCCGTCGCCGCCGCCATCGGCAGGTACGGCGCGTTCAGCCCCTCCAGCGCCACGAGGACGACCAGGGCTGCGCCGACGAGGCACATGAGGACTTGCTGGGTACGGGAACGGGCCCGGAACGCGGAGATCACGGCAGGTCACGCTACGGCAGCGCGCCGCACGCCACCTCGTCCTTTCGGCCGAGGGAGGCAGCGGCCGGTTCGGCAATCCGGTGGATCCGCCGTACCCCCACCACACCGAAGGATCGACTTCCAGGGGCGCCCGGTGACTGCCGGCCGCACCCCTCCCCCGCCCTTCGGCCCAGCCGCCATTCCACGAGCAGTCATCCAGGAGCGATGCGATGAACCAGAGGACGGACGCCCTGTCGTCCCCCGAGAAGCCGGGCGCGGTGGTGGCCGTCGCCGACGGTCTGACCAAGGTCTACGGCGAGGGCGAGACCCGCGTCACGGCGCTGGCCGGGGTCTCGGCCCGTTTCCTGCGCGGCGAGTTCACCGCGATCATGGGGCCCTCCGGATCCGGCAAGTCCACGTTCATGCACTGCCTGGCCGGACTCGACACCCCCACGTCCGGTACGGCGCGCATCGGCGACACCGACCTGGGCTCGCTGAACGACGTCCAGCTGACCAAGGTCCGGCGGGAGCGCATCGGCTTCGTCTTCCAGGCGTTCAACCTGCTGCCCACCCTCACCGCCTGGGAGAACATCACCCTGCCGGGCGATCTGGCCGGGCGCACCCCCGACCGGGAGTGGCTGACGGACCTGATCAACATCTTGGGGCTGGCGGACCGCCTCGGTCACCGCCCCGCCCAGTTGTCCGGCGGCCAGCAGCAGCGGGTCGCCTGTGCCAGGGCGCTGGCCACCCGGCCGGCGATCGTCTTCGCCGATGAGCCCACCGGCAACCTCGACTCCCGGGCGGGGGCCGAGATCCTGTCGTTCCTGCGCTCCTCCGCAAAGGAGTTGGGCCAGACGATCGTGATGGTCACCCACGACCCGGTCGCCGCCGCGCACGCCGACCGTGCCCTCTTCCTGACCGACGGAAGCCTCGTCCACGAGATGCCGGACCCGACCGCGGCCGGGGTGCTGGAACAGATGAAGGCATTCGACGTCTCGCAGCGGGTCGGCCGACCGTGACACACCACCGACCGATCCCCTCCCGAAAGCCGTCGATGTTCCGCGCCGCTGTCCGCACCTTGCTCTCCCACCGCCTCCGTTTCGCGATGCCTGCTCTCGCCGTGCTGCTGGGCGTGGCGTTCGTGACCGGGTCGCTGCTCTACAGCGAGTCGGTCAGCGCGGCCGTGGCCCGTGCGCGGGCCAACTCCCAGCCCGATGTCTCCGTTGAGATCGCACCGGACCGCTCCGCCCCTTCGCGGCCCGAGGACTCCTCCGGCGGCGCCCCGCGTCTCGACGACGCACTGCTGCGGCGGCTGGGCGCGGTGCCCGGGGCGGCCGCAGCCCGCGGCACCGTGGAGGGCCGCTCCTTCCTCGCCGGCTCCGACGGCACCCTGGTCGGCGATCTGAACCAGGCCGCGGGCATCAATTACGTCCCCGACCGCACGGGCAAGGACCCCCGTTACCCGCTCACTGCGGGCCGCGGCCCCCGTACCGCCGGAGAGGTCGCCGTCGAGAAGCAGGCCGCCGAGCAGGCCGGGCGCCGGGTGGGTGACCGGGTGCGCATCGTCGTCAACGGCACCGCCCGGAGCGCCCGGTTGGTCGGCGTCTTCACCGCCCAGGACAGCCGCTCGGCGGCCGGTGGGACACTCATCGCCTTCGACACCCGTACCGCGCAGAAGCAGTTCGCCACCACCCCGGGCAGCTACACCCAGATCACCCTGGCCGCGGCCGACGGCACGACGGGGGACCAACTCGCCGAGCGGGCACAGAAGTTGCTGCCTTCCGGACTGCGGGCCGTGACACGGACGGACCTGGACGCCGAAGCAGCGGCCTCCGCCTCCGACGACCAGAAGCTCACCGGACTGCTGCTGAGCTTCGCCGGCATCGCCCTGTTCGTCTCCACCCTCCTGGTCGCCAACACCTTCACCATGCTCAGTGCGGCCCGCGCCCGCGAACACGCCCTGCTGCGCGCGGTGGGCGCCACCAGGAGGTACGTGCTGCGGCTGGTCCTGGCCGAAGCCGCCCTCGTCGGAACGGTCGCCTCGGTCGCCGGATATGCGCTGGGCATCGGGGTCGCGGCGCTGCTGAGCAGGCTGTTCGGTGTCACCGGAGGGCCGGCTGCCCCGTTGCCCATCTTCTCCGGCACACCGCTCATCGCGGCGTTCGCGGTCGGCATCGGCGTCACCGTACTGTCCGCGTACCTGCCGGCCCGCCGGGCGGCGGCGGTACCGCCCGTGGCGGCGCTGCGCACCAGCGAGCCCCCCACCGCCGCCTCACTGCGCCGCCGCAACACGATCGGCCTGGCTGTGACCGCGTGCGGCGCCCTGCTGGTCGCTGCCGCCGTCGGCAGCCAGAACGTCCTCTTCGCCGCCGTACCCGTCCTCCTGATCGGGCTGATCGTGCTCACCCCGCTGCTCGCCCTGGGCGCCACCGGGCTGCTGCGCTCCCCGCTGACCCGGCTGGCAGGCATCCGCGGCAAGCTCGCCGTGGAGAACGCCCGCCGCAATCCGCGGCGCACGGCGGCCACCGCGACCACCCTCATGGTCGGTCTCGCGATGATCACCGCCGTCACCGTGGTCGTCTCGTCGGTGAACCGCATGGACGAGCAGGACGCCGACCGCTCCATGACCTCGGACCTGCGCATCACAGCCGTCGACTTCGCCGAGGTCGGCGACGACACCGCCGCCCGCGTGGCACGGCTCGCGGACGCCGAGGCCGTCACCCCGGTCGTCCACACCTTCGTCGACGTCTCCGGCGGCGACTCCCTGGCGGCGGACGCCGTCAACCCCGCCACGGTGCAACGCCTGGCGGCGGTCTCCGTCCGGGAGGGCTCGCTGGACCGACTCGACCACGGCATCGCCGTCTCCGAAAAGACGGCCACCGGCCAGGGCTGGCGGCTCGGCTCCCGCGTCACCGCGACGCTCAACGGCTCGGGCACGAAGACCACCCTGCCCGTCGTGGCGATCTACGACGGCTCGGACGCCCTGGCCTCCGTTCTCCTCTCCGACCGGACGCTGCCGCCCAACGCGGACCCCGAGCACCGGCCGCGCGTCGGATCCGTTCTGGCCAACGCCGCCGACGGTCGCACGGCCGCGCTGCGTCAGGAGATCCGGCGCACGCTGGACAACCCCGCGCTGCTCGTACAGGACCGCGCCGACGCAAGGGCGGCGGCCGCTGCCAGGCTCGGCCCGTTCCTGAACATCATGTACGCCATGCTCAGCGTCACCGTGCTGATCGGGGCCCTCGGGGTGGTCAACACCATGGGCATGGCCGTCTTCGAACGCGTCCGGGAGATCGGCGTGCTGCGGGCCCTCGGCCTGGACCGCCGAGGCGTCGGCGCCGTGCTGCGGCTCGAATCGGTCACCATCTCCCTCCTCGGCTCCGCACTGGGTCTCCTCGCCGGCAGCGCGATCGGCGCGGCGGCCGTCCTCGGTCAGGACGGCGTCCCCCTCGTCATCCCGTGGGACCGTGCGGTCCTCTTCTTCCTCGCCACCGCCGCGACCGGCGTCCTCGCCTCCCTCTGGCCGGGGCGCCAGGCCGCGAGGATCCCGATGCTGAAGGCCATCGCCACCGACACCGAATGACGGAGGGAAGGAGGGAAGGAGGGACGGCGACGGTGGCCGGGTCGGCGATGTACCCGTCGACCCGGCCACCGTCGCCGGCGTCCGCTCAGCCGCGGATTGGCGGGCTGCGGGCTGCGGGCTGCGGGGGCCTGAACAGGGCGGCACCCGCACGATGCTGTTGCGCTACCGGCGATCCCACCAGGCGGGCAGCTCCGGGACGTCGAGCAGGAATCCACGCCGCCGGCCGGGCAGCACGCCGATCGCCGACTCGGCGCGGTGGCGACGCCGGAAGTCGCGGGCGCCTTCGCCGTGGCGCTCGGAGAACCGAAAAGCCTTGCTCGCCTCGTGTGTGCGTCCATCGAGGGGATCCGTCCAGGCCACCTGGAGCCGCACCGTCCAGTGGCCGGGGCCCCGTGGGTTCTTGGCAAACGAGGTGCGCGCCGCGACGACCTTCCCTTGCACGGCCGGGCCGGAGCGGCGCAGCCGTCGCAGGTGCCGGTAGTGCGCGAGGCGCAGCAGCCTGGTCCAGCCGATGGCAGCGGCAGTGGTTCCGGCGATGCCCGCCAGCGGGATCGCCGTGTCCACGATGGCCGGGTCACCGGTCAGCGCCCTTGCGACGACGGCGGCAGCCGTCGCGCCGAGAACGAATCCCGAGAAGGGCGCGACAATCGCTCCCACCACCAGGAGCGCGATCCGGACGATCCGCATGAGGGACGATCCTAGTCGGGACCCCGCTGGTGGACGGTGCCGTCCAAGCGTTGACGCAACTCCGACCCGCCGCCGGCCGGCGGGGTCGCACTGCCGTCATGGAGCCGTCAGGACGTCCGCCGCCCGCGTCAGGGAAGCGCCAACGTGGCGTGACTGCCCGATCCTTCGGGTTTTCCATGGGTCACGACATGAACGTGACACAGGACGAGGAGCAGGGCAGCCCCATGGGCGCATCCGGTGGGCGGCGGGTCGTCGCCGGGGTGAGTGGTTCGCTGGGGAGCCTGGCTGCGCTGCACCGCGCCGCCGACGAGGCCCGCGCGGCCCGTGGAGAACTGCGGGTCGTACTGGCATGGGAGCCGCCGGGTGGCGACATCGCCCACCGGGGCGGCCCCTGCCCGGCACCGATGGCCGCCTGGCGCCGGATGGCGCAGGACCGTCTGCTGACCGCCCTCGACACCGCTTTCGGCGACGCCGGACCCGGCGTACCGCTGGAGCCGCTGGTCGTCCTGGCCACACCGGGCAAGGCCCTGCTGATGGCCGCCGACCGGCCCGACGACCTCCTGGTGGTCGGCGCCGGCAGTCGCGGCCGGTTGCGCCGGGCGGTGTGGCCGTCCGTCGCCCGCTACTGCGTCGCCCGCGCCTGCTGCCCGGTACTGGCCGTGCCCCCGTCTCCCCTGCGGCAGGCCCTGGATGCCGTGCACCGCCGCAACGTCTGGCGACGCCCCCTGGACGTACGGGAACTCGCCGACTGACGTGCCGTGCACCGGCGCGCGGCCGAGGACACCTCCGGCGGCGGCACGACCGTGGACCGCACCGTCCCCACCGCGGCGGGCCGCCCGCCCGCCGGCCCCGGCCTCCGGCGCCCGCCTATCCCAGTCGGTCGGCCCAGTCCGCGGGGACTCGTCCCGCGGGGCCGGGGGTGGGCTGGTCGACGGGGTGGCTCTCGGGGGGAGCCAGGGGCGGGCCCGAGGCGTACCCCTCCGAGGTCTCGTAGTCGTAGAACCATGCCTCGCCCGGTTCGAAGCTGCGGATCACCGGGTGCCCACTGTCCCGGGCGTGGGCCGTCGCGTGCTTGCCGGGCGAGTCGTCGCAGCAGCCGATGTGACCGCACTGTGCGCACCGTCGCAGGTGGAACCACCAGCCGCCACCGGCGTCGCATTCGACGCATCCGGTTCCGCTGGGTGGGACGGCGGGGTCGATTCCGTGCGGGGAGGTCATGACGGCTCCTGTGGGGGGTGGGGGTCGGCGGAGGCCAGCGGCAGGCGTACCTGGAAGCGGGTGTCACCGGGAACGGAATCGAACCGCAGGTCCCCGTTGTGCTTGTTGGCGATGATGCGCCAGGAGATGTCCAGGCCGAGACCTGTGCCTTCACCCACCGGTTTGGTGGTGAAGAACGGGTCGAAGATGCGGTCGCGGATCTCCGTGGGAACTCCGGGACCGGTGTCGCGGAATTCGACGAGCAGCCGGTCCCCGTCGCGCGCGGTGCGCACCGTCAAGGTGCCGTCGGTGTCCGTGCCGTTCATCGCCGAGACGGCGTTGTCGATCAGGTTCGTCCATACCTGGTTGAGTTCGCTGGGGTAGGCCGGGATCTTCGGCAGGCTGCGGTCGTAGTCCTTGACGACGGTGATGCGGGGGCCGATCTTCGCGGAGACCATCAGCAGGGTGCTGTCGAGCAGTTCATGGATGTCGGTGACCTGGTAGGGCGCCCGATCGAGTTGCGAGTACTGCTTGGCCGCCGTGACGAGGACCGAGACGCGGGTGGTGGACTCCTCGATCTCGTTCATCAACAGCTCCGTCTCCACGGTGTAGTTGAGCCACCGCACGGCGCCTTCGAGGGTCTCGTCGTCCACGGCCGCGGCGACCCGGTCCAGCCAGTCGGTGTCCAGGCCGGCTTGTACGAAGGTCGGCGCGAGCTGCCAGCCGTCCCCGATGCCGTGGTCGTCCAGCCAGTCGGAGAGGGCGTCCTCCCGGTCCGCGGCTTCCAGCGGGCTCAGGTCGGCGGCCTTGGCGACGCGTTCGGCGGTGCGTTCCTGGAGGTCGACGAGCGCCTCCAGGGTGTCGCGCCGGTACGGGCTCGCCGCGATGATGCCGAGCTTGTGGCGCATTCCGGCGACCCGCTCGCGGAGTGCGGAGGTGGCGCGCACGGCCGCGGCGGCCGGGTTGTTCAGCTCGTGGGTCAGCCCGGCGGACAGCGACCCGAGAGCCAGCAGCCGTTCCCGCTGACCGACCGCCTCCTGGGCACTCTTGACGCCGAAGAAGAGACCTTCCAGCAGGTGCACGGCCATCGGGAACCACTCGCGCATGATGGTGGCGAAGGTCTCCGCGGGCAGGACGAAGAAGCGCGTGGGCTCAAGGACGCGGAGCGAGCTGTTGTAGACCTGCCGCAGGCGGTCTCCCAGGTAGGACTGGAAGGCCCCCGCGTACACCCCGCGGCTGGAGCTCCGGTTGGTCTCCACGTCGTAGTCCCCGATCCGGCGGGAGAGCACGAGGGTCCCTTCGAGCAGCACGTAGAAGCACGTGGCGGGGTCACCCTCCTCGTACACGGGCCCGGGGGCGAACTCCTCCACCCGGCCTTCGCGGCAGAGCCGGGCGAGCTGGTCGGGGGCCAGCTTCTCGAACAGGAACAGCGAGCCGAGTTCTTCCTGGCTGCACGGCATCGGCCGGCCGTTCATGACTGCTCCAGGTATCGGTGGACGAGCATGACCGCCATGGCTCCCTCGCCCACTGCGGACGCGACCCGCTTGGCGGACTCGGCGCGGGCGTCCCCCGCGACGAACACGCCCGGGACGTTGGTTTCCAGGTGGTAGGGCGGCCGGTCCAACTCCCACCCCGCCGGCGGGTGTCCGTCCGCGGTCAGGTCGGGGCCGGTCATGATGAAGCCGCGGGGGTCCCGGAGCACCATGCCCTCCAGCCAGTCGGTCCGCGGGACCGCGCCGATGAAGACGAACATCCACTGGGCGTCGACGCGTTCGGTGTGGCCGGTCGCCGTGTCACGGACGGTGATCTGTTCCAGGTGATCCGCGCCGTGGGCGGCGTCGACGACCGTGTGGGCCCGCACGGAGATCGTGGGCGTCTCGTCGACCTGCTGGACGAGGTAGTGCGACATCGACGCGGCCAAGGACGACTGACGCACCAGTATGGTGACCGACCTGGCGCTCCGGGCCAGGTAGATCGCGGCCTGGCCCGCGGAGTTCGCGCCGCCGACGATGTACACGTCCTGGTCCTGGCAGGCGGCCGCTTCGGTCAGCGCCGAGCCGTAGAACACTCCGCAGCCGGTCAGCTCGGACACGTGGGGTGCGTCCAGTTGCCGGTACGACACTCCGGTCGCGAGGATCACGGCGTGCGCGGCGACGGCGGAGCCGTCCGAGAACCGGACGACGCGCGAGGCACCGTTGATCTCCAGTCCGGTCACCTCGCGCGCGGTCAGTATTTCGGCACCGAACTTCGCCGCCTGGCGTCGGGCCCGGTCGGTGAGCTGCGCCCCGGACACGCCGTCCGGAAAGCCGAGGTAGTTCTCGATGCGCGAGCTCTGGCCGGCTTGGCCTCCGGTCGCCGAGCGTTCCACGAGGACGGTCCGCAGACCTTCGGAGGCCCCGTATACCGCCGCCCCCAGTCCGGCGGGGCCGCCGCCGATGATGACGAGGTCGTAGAAGTCGGTTGCCGGTGTCGTCGCGAGGCCGACCCGGGCGGCGAGTTCCCGGTCCTCGGGCTCGACGAGGGCCGTGCCGTCCGGCGGGATCACCAGCGGGAGCCGCAGACCTTCCTGGCCCGCCGCGCTCAACAGCCGTCGGCCTTCCGGGTCCTCGGACGAGTACCAGCGGTAGGGCACCTGGTTGCGGGCCAGGAACTCCCGTACCGCCGAGGAGCGCGCCGACCAGCGGTGTCCGACGACCTTGGTGATGGTCACCGGCCGGTGGACGGTGGCCCGCCAGGCCGACAAGAGATCGTCGAGGACGGGATAGAGCTTCTCCTCGGGCGGCTCCCAGGGCTTGAGGAGGTAGTGGTCGAGGTCGACGACATTGATCGCGTCGATGGCCGCGTCGGTGTCCGCGTACGCGGTCAGCAGTACCCGGCGGGCGCCGGGATGGATGTCGAGGGCCTGCTCAAGGAATTCGATGCCGTTCATCTCCGGCATCCGGTAGTCGGCAACGATCACCGCGACGGGGGCGCCACGCAGCTTCAGCTCGCGCAGCGCGTCAAGGGCGGATGCGCCGGACTCCGCGCGGACGATGCGGTACGAGGCACCGTACTGACGCCGCAGATCGCGGGCGACAGCGCGCGACACGCCCGGGTCGTCATCCACGGTCAGGATGACGGTCCGCGCCGGACTGGCAGCCTGTTCCCTAGGCATCCCGTCCCCGGTCGATTGCCCTTCCGCACCCCGTTCATGTGCCTGTCCGGCACAGCAACATCGCAGCAATGTCCATTTTAGAAGCAATTGCCACGGCCTGCTGTGCAGGTCAGGGCCAGGCGACGGCCTGGTGTCTCACGTGGCGCTCGGCGGGGCCGTAGCTGCCGGTCATGCTCATGCAGCCGAGGCCGAGTCGGGAGACGACCGGGCCGTCGGGTCCAAGGGTGGGGTGCATTGCTCCTCCGTCACTTCGTCAGGGCCGCGCGGAGGAACGCGAGGATCTCCGCCTGGGCCGCCTCGGCCTGTGGTTCCACGCCGGGCAGGGTGAGGAACGCGTGCTTCGCGCCCGGGTATTCGGAAAGGCGCACGGGCGTTCCTGACCCGCGCAGCCGCTCGGCGTAGCGGCGGCCGTGGTCGGCGAGCGCGTCCTGCGTGGGCACCACCACGAGCGCCGGGGCCAGCCCGCTCAGATCGTCCGCGTGCAGCGGCGACAGTGCGCGGGCGTCGGTTCCCGACGGGACGGCGAGCCGCTGGACGAGCCGGAGTTGGGGCAGGGCCCGGGTCGGCCTGTGGGCGTACTCGGTCATCGAAGCGTGGTCGAACATCGTCGCGCTCACGTCGACCGCGGGGTTGACCAGCACCTGCGCCGTGAGCTCCAGGCCGGCCTCCCGGGCCCGGATGGCCGTCAGGGCGCTGATCAGCGCGCCGAAGCTCTCGCCGAACACGGCCACCCGCGCCGGGTCGACGCCCCACTGCGCGGCGTGCCGCACCACATGGTCGAGCACGTCCCAGCCGTCGTCGACGGCGTTCACGAGCGGGCTGTCCGGGGCGAGGAGGCGGTGCTCGACCGAGACGACGAGCGCGGGCAGCGCCGCGGCGAGGTGGCTGTTGGTCCAGTCGCACTGCGCCGCCGTGCCCACGAAGCCGCCTCCGTGGACGTGGACCACGAGTGGCAGGCCGGTTCGGGCTGCGGCTCGGCCGTCTCCCGTCGGGGCCGGCCGGTACACCCGGACCGGCAGGTCGCGGCCGGGCAGCGCGATTTCCTGCCAGTCGATCGTGGCGCCGGGGTCCGGCTCCCCGAGGATCGTCCGCGCCGCGCCGGAGGCCCGGAAGCGGTTCTCGGCGTCGCGGTAGGCGATCAGTTCCTCGGTCGTGATCGCCGAGAAGTCCGGCTCCGGCGGCCGTGCCGCGGTAGTGGTCTCGCTCATGTCTCCGTCTCCCCTCCCGGCCGGACGCCGGGTGTGCCGTTGCGATCGGACAGTGCGTTGCCCCGATTATGCACGCGGTGCGTGCAACAGCAAGTGCACAGGTAGGCTGAGTCCGGACGAGAGGGGCGAGATGACTGGCCGAAGGCGATGGTCGACCGAGGAGATCCTGGACACGGCGACGGAATTGCTGCGCGCGGGCGACGCCGAGTCGTTCAGCGTGCGCAAGCTCGCCACAGCGCTCGGGACCGACTCCTCCAGCCTCTACCGGCACTTCCGCAACAAGACCGAACTGCTGCGCGCGGTCGCCGACCGGATCCTGCTGGCCGCCATGGACGGCTACCGCCCCGAGGGCGACTGGAAGCAGCGCATCACCGCCCTGGCCCTGCGCCTGCGCGAGGCTTTCGGCGGGCAGCCCCAACTCTCCGCGATCTGGGGACGCTACGGGTCCGGCGGCACCGGATCCCGGCTGGTCATGGAAGAGGTGCTACAGGCCCTGCAGACCGCCGGCCTGCCCGACCAGGAGATCCCCGCGCGCTACCACCGGATCGTGATCCTCCTCGCCGCGCTGATCACCTCCGAGGCGGGCATCAGCACCATCACGCCCGAGGAGTACGAACAGGGCATGGAGCAGTTCCGCGTCGCGGTGCTCGGCGCCGATCCCGAGCGCTTCCCCGCCCTGGCCCACTTCGCCCGCGACATCCGCCCCCTCGGAGCAGACCGCCGCGCCGCGTTCGAAGAGCTCCTCGCCGCCCAACTCGCCCATATCGAGGCTCAGATCTCCTGAGAGGGGCGGTCCGCCACCCCGGGCAGTACGCGCAGCACCCCCCTGCCCGACAGGCGACCCGCCGTCAGCTTCTGCGGGGCCACGAGTCCAGCTTCGCTAATTGTTGGAGTCGGACAAGCTCGCGCTTTTGAATCGGTCGTCTCCCACCCTGATTTCCCTCCTGCCCGCTGACATGATCCATGAAAGCAAGTAAGGCGCTATGTGGTAACTGCACAATTCAAGGAGGCTCGTGTGACCCGTAACGGTCGTGTGCTGGTGACTGGCGTCGGTGCGATGACACCCCTGGGAGCCGATGCGCCGTCGTCGTGGTCGGCGCTGCTGGACGGCAAGTCGGGGGTGCGTTTCCTGGAGGAGGAGTGGGCCGCGGACCTGCCCGTGCACGTAGCGGCCGGGCTCACGGTGGACCCTGCCGCGCTGCTTCCGAGGGCCGAGGCCAGGAAGCTGGACCGCGGTGAGCAACTCGCCCTCCTCAGTGCGCGCGAGGCTTGGCAGGACGCCGGTACTCCGCAGGTCGAGCCGGAACGGTTCGCCGTCGTCATAGGTACGGGGACCGGTGGCGTCCTCACCACCCTGGGGCAGGACGACGTCTTCGAACGCGCCGGGAGTCGCCGGCTGTCGCCGTTCGCGGTCCCCATGCTGATGCCCAACGGGCCGGCCGCCTGGGTGAGCATGGACCTGGGCGCGAAGGGCGGCGCCAGGACCCCGGTGAGTGCCTGCGCGTCCGGGGCGGAGGCCCTCGCCCTGGGGCAGGATCTGATCCGCAGCGGGCGGGCGGACGTGGTCGTCGCAGGTGGGGTGGAAGCCTGTCTGCATCCCTTCACCCTCGCGGCATTCGCCCAGATGAAGGCCCTGTCGACGCAGTCCGTGGAACCGGAGGCCGTGTCCCGCCCGTTCGACGTCAAGCGGTCCGGGTTCGTCATGGGCGAGGGCGCGGGAATGATGGTGCTCGAACGCGACGAGTTCGCCCGGGCGCGCGGCGCACGTTCCTACGGCACGCTGGCCGGCAGTGCCGTGAGTTCGAGCGCGAACCACATCACGGCCTCCGACGCGGAGGGCCAGACCTTCGCCATGGAACTGGCGCTCCGCGACGCCGACCTGTCCCCGGCGGACATCGGGATCGTGCACGCCCACGCGACCTCGACGGAGTCCGGTGACCTGGCGGAGGCCGCGGCAATCGGCCGAGCGATCGGCAGCCACGCCGCGGTGACGGCGACGAAGTCGATGACGGGTCACATGATGGGCGCGTCCGGAACGATTGGCGCCATGGCCGCCCTGTTCGCGCTCAAGGACGGAACCGTGCCGGCCACGCGCAACCTCGACGAACTCGACCCGCACGTGGAACTGGACGCCGTGCGCGGCAAGCGGCGCACCGGTCAGTGGTCTGCTGCGTTGGCCAACTCGTTCGGGTTCGGCGGACACAACGTCAGTCTCGTCCTCACCAAGTGACGGGGATGCCTTGACCGCCGCGCCGGCGAATGGGGCCGCCCGGTTGCCGCCCACTCGTGATGTCAGGAGCTGGGCGGCCTCGGCGGCCGGGCCGACGCGTTCGCCGCCGAGCCGGTCGTTGATGCGGGTCAGGCAGGGGGTGACGGCCCGGCCGGTTCAGTAGCCGATGGTGTGGTTCCGCAGAAGCTGACGTGCCCTGCCGCCGGTGTCGAGGTTTGCGGTAGACCTCGCGGTGAAGTACTCGCGGAACGTGGCGACGTGGTGGGTGGTCAGCAGCGCGATGGTGCGGTTCCAGGTGCCGCCGTCGGTGGTGCGCCACAGGTCGAGCAGTGAGCCGCCCACGTTGCCCTGGACGGTGTCACCGTTGTCGAACGCGGGGTCGTGGGCGAAGCTGATGGGTATTCCGTTCTCCCCGACGTACCGGTAGTCACCCAGGACGTAGGCGGCGGCCGAGTCGGCGAAGCCCTCCACCCACGCGCAGGTGTCGGAACTCGCCTTGTCGACCCAGTGCGGGTTGCAGTGGGTGACCCGCGGGAACCAGCCGCCGAACAGCCTGTGTTGGAGGAAATGCGCGCTCTCGTGCAGCACCGTGTGTTCGGAGTCGGGCACGGCGCCGGCCAGGTGGACGGTGTTGCGCTCGGTCTCGTAGTAGGCGTCGGAAGGCGCCGACGGGAACCACTGCATGGTCAGTTCGGTGCAGGTGCTGTCGTCGGTCTCGCGGGCGCTCCAGCAGTTGCTCTCGGGGTTGCCACGCTTCCACCACAGCTCGTTTCCGGTGTCGAAGGCATGCCAGGCGCGCATGTCACCGAACGGCGGCTTCCTGGCTCCCAACGATCTGTCGGCCGAAACAGCCTTCTGTACGGGAGAGTTCCAGGTGAAGGTGGCTCCTGACTCGTTGGTGACCTTCCAGAGTTTGCCGCTCTCCGCCGAGACCCGGACCCACATCAGGTCCATCGACTGTGACGCCGCCTCGGGGGTGTAGCACGCCCGGAAGCGGCCGTCGGAGACATCCGTGAACAGGGCTTGGGTGGTGAGTTTGCGCACGCTGCCCAACGCCTGTTCGCGGCCCCACAGTTCGACGTTGGCGTTGCGTACCGGTTTGGTCTTCCACGGTTTGCCGGGTCCGTTCTCGGCCGACCGGTAGTCAAAGCGGAGGGAGCCGGTCAGGCAGATCCTCTTGGGGGCCGCACTGGCCCCGCCGGAGAAGAGCAGGGGGAGGGAGAGGGCGACTGCCACCAGGGCGGCTCCGCCACCTGCTATGACAAACTTTTTCAGGAGAAATCGGCCTTCTGCTTGACGCATGGTGGAACTCTCTGGTCCTCGTCGTCGGGACGGCCCGACGCGAGGCCCCGCCCAGGGCTCACACCCTCCGCGGGGCCTCGCTACCGCTTGTTGACGGCCGGGGCGTCGGTCGTCAGTCCTCGTCCGGGGCGGTGGGGAGCTTGGCCTGGATGACGTCCATGACCGAGGCATCGGTGAGGGTGCTGACGTCCCCCAGGGCCCGGTTTTCCGCCACGTCGCGGAGGAGGCGGCGCATGATCTTGCCCGAGCGGGTGGTGGGCAGGGCGGTCACGGTGAGGATGCGCCGGGGTTTGGCGATCGGGCCGAGCTCCCCGGCGACGTGTCTGCGGAGTTCTTCCGCGAGGGCGTCGGATTCCGAGGCGGTGCCGCGCAGGATGACGAAGGCGCAGATGGCCTGGCCGGTGGTGGGGTCGTTCGCGCCGACCACGGCGGCCTCGGCGACCGCGGGGTGGGAGACGAGGGCGGACTCGACCTCGGTGGTGGAGATGTTGTGGCCGGAGACCAGCATGACGTCGTCGACCCGGCCGAGCAGCCAGATGTCGCCGTCGTCGTCCTTCTTGGCGCCGTCGCCGGCGAAGTACTTGCCCTCGAAGCGGGACCAGTACGTGTCGAGGTAGCGCTGGTCGTCGCCCCAGATCGTGCGGAGCATGGACGGCCACGGCTCGGTCAGCACGAGGTAGCCGCCGGCCCCGTTGGGAACCTCGTGCCCCTCGTCGTCCACGACGGTCGCGCCGATTCCGGGCAGCGGCACCTGCGCCGACCCTGGCTTGGTCGCGGTGACGCCGGGCAGCGGGCTCAGCATCATCGCGCCGGTCTCGGTCTGCCACCAGGTGTCGACGATCGGGCATCGGCCGCCGCCGATGTGCTCCCGGTACCAGACCCATGCCTCGGGGTTGATCGGCTCACCGACCGACCCCAGGAGGCGCAACGACGACAGGTCGTACTCGGCCGGTATGTGGTCGCCCCACTTCATGAAGGTGCGGATGGCGGTGGGGGCGGTGTAGAGGATGGTGACACCGTACTTCTGGACGATCTCCCAGAAGCGGCCCTGGTGCGGGGTGTCCGGGGTGCCCTCGTACAGGACCTGGGTGGCGCCGTTGGAGAGCGGGCCGTAGGTGAGGTACGAGTGGCCCGTCACCCAGCCGATGTCGGCGGTGCACCAGTACACGTCGGTCTCGGGCTTCAGGTCGAAGACCGCGTGGTGGGTGTACGACACCTGGGTGAGGTAGCCGCCGGTGGTGTGCAGGATGCCCTTCGGCTTACCCGTCGTCCCGGACGTGTACAGGATGAACAGCGGGTGCTCGGCGGGGAACGGCTGCGGGCGGTGCTCGGTGGGCTGGCGATCCACGACGTCGTGCCACCACAGGTCCCGGTCCCCGTACCAGGCGGTCGGCTCGCCCGTGCGGCGCACCACCAGGACGTGCTCGACGGTGGGGCACTTCGTCACCGCACGGTCGATGGCCGGCTTGAGGGCGGACGCCTTGCCGCGGCGGTAGCCGCCGTCGGCGGTGATGACCAGTTGGGCGTCCGCGTCCTGGATGCGGGCGGCGACCGCGTCGGCGGAGAAGCCCCCGAAGATGACGGAGTGCGGTGCGCCCAGGCGCGCGCAGGCCAGCATGGCGATGACCGCTTCGGGGATCATCGGCAGGTAGATCGCGACCCGGACGCCGGCCGCCACGCCGAGTTCCACCAGCGCGTTGGCGGCCTTGGCGACCTCGCGCTGCAGCTCCGCGTAGGTGATCGTGCGGCTGTCGCCCGGCTCGCCCTCGAAGTGGAGGGCGACCCGGTCACCCAGACCGTTCTCCACATGCCGGTCCACGCAGTTGTACGCGACATTGAGCTCGCCGTCGGCGAACCAGGAGGCGAAGGGCGGGTCGGACCAGTCCAGCGTCTCGGTCGGCGGCACCGCCCAGCTGAGACGGCGGGCCTGCTCCGCCCAGAAGCCGATCCGGTCGGCGGTGGCCTTCTCGTAGGCGTCGGCGGTGACGTTGGCGGCCGCCGCCAGGGCGGCCGGCGGGGCGAACCGCCGTTCCTCGTGGAGGAGGTTCGCCAGGCTTTCGTTGTTCACGACGTGCTGTTCCTTGGAGTCGTTCGTCGGGTGTGGGAGCGAGGGGTGCGCTGCGGTGGCGTCGGCGTCGCAGCGCTGCGGGTCAGTGCGCGCCGGCACCGGTGAGGGAACGGACTTCCAGCTCCGCGTACTTGTCCGGGTCGGTCTCGCGGGAGGCGAGGGTGCCCAGCCAGCCGGCCAGGAAGCCGATCGGGATGGAGACCAGGCCGGGGTTCTCCAGCGGGAACCAGTGGAAGTCCGCACCGGGCACCAGGGACGCCGGGGTGCCGGAGACGACCGGGGAGAAGAGCACCAGCACCACCGAGGTCAGCAGGCCGCCGTAGATGCTGCACAACGCGCCGGAGGTGTTGAACCGCTTCCAGAACAGGCTGTACAGGAGCGTCGGCAGATTGGCGGAGGCGGCGACGGCGAAGGCCAGGGCCACCAGCGCCGCGGTGTTGAGCTTGTCGGCGAACATGCTGAGTACGACGGCCACCGTGCCGATCCCGACCGCGGCGAACCGCGCCGTCCTGATCTCCTCGCGCTCACCGGCCTTCCCCTTGCGCACGGCGTGGGCGAACAGGTCGTGGGCGAAGGAGGCGGACGAGGTGAGGGTGAGGCCGGCCACCACCGCGAGGATGGTGGCGAAGGCAACGGCGGAGGTCACCGCGAGCAGCGTGCCGCCCAGGGTTGATCCGGGGCCGCCGCCGAGCGCTTCGGCCAGCATCGGGGCGGCCGTGGTGCCCGCCGGGTTGGCGGCCTCGATCGCGGAGTGCCCCACCAGGGCCGCCGCGCCGAAGCCCAGCACGAGCGTCATCAGGTAGAAGCCGCCGATGAGCCCGATCGCCCAGTTCACCGAGGTCCGGGCGGTTTTGGCGGTCGGCACCGTGTAGAAGCGGACCAGGATGTGCGGCAGGCCGGCGGTGCCCAGGACCAGCGCGACCCCGAGGCTGATGAAGTCCAGCTTGGTGGTCGGGCCGGCGCCGTACTTCAGGCCGGGCGAGAGGAAGGCATGGCCCTTGCCGCTGGCCTCGGCCGCCGAGCCGAGGAGCGTGGAGAGGTTCCACCCGAACTTGCTCAGCAGCAGAACGGTCAGCACCAGCGTTCCGGCCATCAGCATCGCGGCCTTGACGATCTGCACCCAGGTGGTGCCCTTCATGCCGCCGACGACGACGTAGAGGATCATCAGGATGCCGACGGCCAGGATGATCCACTTCTTGGGCGCTTCGCCGGAGACGCCGAGCAGCAGGGCCACCAGGGAACCCGCGCCGACCATCTGGGCGAGGAGGTAGACCACGGAGACCACGATGGTCGAGATGCCCGCGGCGGTACGCACCGGCCGCTGACGCAGCCGGAACGCGAGGACGTCGGCCATGGTGAACCGGCCCGTGTTGCGCAGCGGTTCGGCCACCAGGACCAGCGCCAGGATCCAGGCGACGAGGAAGCCGACGGAGTACAGGAACCCGTCGTACCCGAAGAGCGCGATGGTGCCGGTGACACCCAGGAACGAGGCGGCGGACATGTAGTCGCCGGAGAGGGCCAGGCCGTTCTGGAACCCTGAGAAGGAGCGGCCGCCGGTGTAGAAGTCCGTGGTGCCCTTCGTCTGCCGGCTCGCCCACAGGGTGACGCCCAGCGTGGCCGCCACCACGACGAGGAACAGGCCGAGCGTCAGCCAACGGCCGCCGTCCGCACCGGGGGCGGCCAGGGCCGTCTGCCGAAGTTGAGTGATCATGCCTCGGTCCCCTCCGCCGCGAGGTGGCTGTGCGCACGGATGCGGGCCTGCTCGATGCCGTCCTTGATCTGTTCCGCGAGCGGGTCCCGCCGGCGGTTCGCATGCCGGGTGTAGAGCCACGCGGCGAGGAAGGTCGCGGCGAACTGGGCGAGTCCGAGGAAGAGCGCGACGTTCAGATTGCCGACGACCCTGCCGGTCATGAGGCCGGGCGCGTAGCTGGACAGCAGGACGTACAGCAGATACAGGCTGAGCACCGCGGTCGTCGCCACTGCGGCGAACACCCGCTGTGAGCGCCGGAGCTGGCGGAACGGCCGGCCCTGCTGTGCTGTCCGGAACACCGCGGCGGTGGGGTCGTCCGTGGCGGGCGGGGTTCCCGTGCCGCCGGGCGCGTCGGCCGCGGAGCTGTCGGGAGGGGAGGCGTGCGTGGTCATGGGCCTTTCCAGTGGTGGGGCTCGGAGTGGCCCGGCAGCCGGACCGGCCGCGGGGCGCTGGTGCTCACCGGTTCACGGCGACGGTGAACGGGCTCCCTGCCGGCCGATGAGCGGCAGGAGGACTCGGGTCGGCGCGGAGTACGGGACGGCGTGAGCCGGCTCCTGACAGCCGCGCGGTGCCGCACGGCATCCGGTCGCATGACCCTTGTTCAGCCAAAGTGTGGGGCGGGACCGGCCACGATGGATGACGGGCCGTACCGAAGGATTAAGGGACCGCGGTACGGGGCAACGCACCGAAAGATCTCGCGGCCACGGTCCGTTGCTCGCCGTGCCGGCCCCTTGCCGGAAAATTGCCGATTCCTTACAGGCCGACGCCACCCTTCTGGGCAGAGCTGCCGGCCCCGGCGCATGCGGGCTCCCCGTCACCTTCATGCCGCCGGTGGGCCGGCCGCTCCACAGCCAGGTAAGACCGCGTGTCCCCCGTCGTCGGACGGGGGCCGCCCTCCAGACAGTCGTGGTGTGACATGCCGACCAACCCCGCAGCGACCACTCCCCCTACGGAACGGGGCGCGGTCCGGTGCTGATCGGGCGGGAACGTGAGCTGAGCGCGCTCGCCCGGCTGCTCGGGGACCCCTGGACCGGCGGTGACTCCGCTGTCATCAGCGGGGGTTGGGGGTGCGGGAAGACCGCACTGCTGCGGGCCGCCCTGGCGGACATCCGCCAGGACCCCGGGACCTGCGTCGTCTCGGCGGTCGCGGACCCGCTGGAGCGCGACCTGCCCTTCGGCGTGGCCCGCCGGCTCTTCGAGCACCTGGCCGCGGACGACCCGTCGGAGCAGCCGTTCCGCGACGGGACTCCGGACGACGCCCGGCTGCTGGCCCCCTGGACGCAGCGGCCGGACGAACCGGCGTCCGCGGTGACCGCGCAGGACGCGGAGGCCCTCGGCGGCCTGTACCGGCTGTGCGTCCGGCTCGCGGGTGCGAGAAGGCTGTTGATCGCCGTCGACGATCTGCAGTGGGCCGATCCGCACTCCCTCCTCTGGCTGCGGTACCTGCTGCGCAGGGCCGACAACCTGCCGCTGGTCGTGCTCGCCACGCTCGGTCCGGGGGACGCCCGTCCGCACGCTGCTGCCGTGGCCGCCGTCGAGCCGCTGTTCCAGCACCGGCTGACGCTCGACGGCCTCGCCGACGACGCCGTCGAGGCGCTGGTGACCCAGGTCCTGGGTGAGGCCCCTGAGCAGCCGTTCACCGTCGCCTGCCGGGAGGCCACCGGCGGCAACCCCCTTCTGCTGCACGCCGTGCTGCGCGGGCTACGGGCTTCCGGGCAGCGCCCCCGGGCGGAGCTGGCGGACCGGATCACCGGCCGTGTCCCGGCCGACCTGGGCTCGGCCGTGCTCACCCGGATGCAGGAGGTCGATCCGCACGCCGTGACCACGGCCCAGGCCGTCGCGGTGCTCGGGGGCGCGCCGGGCATCGACCTGATCACGGCGGTCACCGGCCTGCCGGAGCCGGCCGTCGCGGACGCCGCGCACCGGCTGGTGGGCACGGGCTGGATGACCGGGACGGAGCACGGCCTGTCCTTCGTCTGCGACGTACTGCCGACGGCGGTCGCCGCGGTGGTGCTGCCGAGCCGGCACAGGGACCTCCACCTCCGGGCGGCCCGGCACCTGCTGGCCCACGAGGCTCCGCTGCTGCGGGTGGCAGCTCATCTGCTGCTCGGTCCCCTGGGCGAGCCGTGGGTGCCGGAGGTGCTCGGCCGGGCGGCGACGCTGGCCGCGGAGCAGGGCGACGACGCGCACGCCGCCGCCCTGCTGCGCCGCGCCCTGCGCGAGGAGCTCACCGCGGAACTGCGGGCCACCCTGCTGGCGACGCTGGGGGAACTGGAACTCACCTCCAGCCTCCCGGTCGCCGTCCGCAATCTGGAGCGCAGCCTGGAACTGTCCACGGCCCCGACACAGCAGACCGCCATCGCCCGCAAGCTGGCCGGCGCGCTCCTGGCTCTCGACCGGCACCCCGACGCGCTGGAGACATTGCGACGCACCAGCGAGGCGGTCCGACCGACGGACCCCGCCCAGGCCCTGCGGCTGGAGATCGACTTCATTCACACCGCCCTGAGCGAGGCGACCTCGGCCCCGGCCGTGATGCCACGGCTGATGGAGCTGGACGTCTCCGACGCGGCCGGCGGCCCTGTGCAGCGGCCCCTGGCCGCCCTGTTGAGCCTGCGCGCGGCCATGGCGGGTACCTCAACAAGCGAAGTGGTGGCCCTGGCCCGGCTGGCGCTGAGCCAGGGCATGGCCCCGGAGGACGACGAGTCCATCGTCTACACCGGCGCGGTGACCTCCCTGGGGGCCGCCGGAGAGACGGAGTTGGCGCTGGCGTACGCCGACGCGGCGGTGCGGGCGGCGCACCCCGGGACCTCGGCCTTCCACTACGCCCACGCCCTCACCACCCGGGCTAACATCCACTGCCGGCGCGGCCGTCTCGCGGACTGCCAGGCCGACGCGGAGGCCGCGCTGGGGGCGCTCGACAGCATCGGCGTCGGCCCGTGCAACGGCCTCAGCACGTTCGCGATCACGACGCTGGCGGAAACGCTGCTCCGGCAGGGCAAGCTCACCGACGCCGAGGACCTGCTGGTACGCGGCGATCTGAGCGGCCGGCTGAACGGCAACTGGATCAATGACTACGTACTGATGGTGCGTGGCTGGTTGCGCTGCGCCCAGGGGCGGTTGGAGGAAGGGCTGGCCGACTTCCTGGTCTGCGGTGAGCGGACCGGCGCCCGCGGGATGCCCAACCCCGGTTTCTTTCCCTGGCGTTCGGAGGCCGCGTTGGTGTACGCGGCCCTGCGGCAGGGCGAGACGGCCAGGACACTGGCGGAGGAGGAGCTGCGGCTCGCCCGCATCTGGGGTGTGCCCGAGGTGACCGGTGTGGCCGTGCGCGCCCTGGGAGTGGTGATCGGCGGGCGGAAGGGACTCGATCTGCTCGGCGAGGCCGTACGGCTCCTCGACGGCACCCCCGCGCGGGTGCGGTACGCCCAGGCGCTGGCCGACTACGGTGTCCTCGCCCGCAAGGTCGGCCGGCTGTCCGAGGCCCGTGCGCACCTGCGGCGGGCGGTGAGTGTCGCCCACGAGTGCACCGCGACGTCGCTGGCCGATCAGGCGCTCGCGGAGCTGCGTGCCGCCGGTGACCGGCCGCGCACCCGGACGTTCCACGGTGTGGGAGCGCTGACCCCCACCGAGCGGCGGGTGGCGGACCTCGCCGGCCGGGGCATGACCAACCGCGAGATCGCCCAGCGCCTCTTCGTCGGTCTGCGCACCGTGGAAGTGCACCTGACCAACGTCTACGGGAAGCTCGCCATCGACGGCCGCGCGGGACTGGCCCGCGCACTGGCCCACGCTGACGCGGATGAGTCGCCGTGACGACCGATCAGCTGGGGCCCGCAGCCCGCGCAATGTCCTGGGTGCCGACCGCGACGCCGCCGCACCCGGTTCGTACCTTCATCAACTCCCCCGCCGTCACGTCCACCCCTACCGAGGAGACACCCATGGGGCTCATCAAATCCACCACCACGGCCCAAGTCGCCGAGGCCGTCCGGCAGTCCGACCCGCTCGCCCGTCCGGTGGTGACCCTGGGCGTGGGCTCGGGACGCCATCCGTTCCTGTACACACTGCTGTCCGGCGGTATCGCCGACGGCGACAGTTTCTTCGTCACCCTCACCGATCGCTCCGTGCTGTTCCACGAGGTGGCGTCGACGGGATACCGGCCGGGGAAGCTGCGGTACGACGTCGCGCACGAGGAGTTCCGCACGCGGATCGGCCAGGTCCGCCGGCGCCCCCTGTGGAGTACCTTCCGGTTTCGGTTCCCCGGGGACGCCGAGGCTGTCCCGCTCAACGTCCGGCGTGCCTGGCGACCGGAGATGGACCGGTTCCTCGACGCGCTGCGCGGGGACCGGCTCCCCGGCCGAGCGGTCGAGGGGCGCTCGTCGTGAACTCACGTCCCCTCCCCCGGCTGCCTCTCAGCCGATGGATACCCCTGGCCCTGGCCCTGGCCGTGGTCAACGGCTGCGGTCCGACCGGCGGCCCCGGCGACACCCCGACGCCGAGCCCCCCACCGAGCACGGCACCACCGCCGCTCCCGCCGCCGGACGAGGCCGTGCAGGGGTGGCACTGCCGGGCACGAACCCGGCTGCCCGAGACCGTCGAGGTGAACTGGTCCGTCGCGGCCCCCGTGCACCGGGCCGCCGCGCCGGACGGAACGTCAGTGGTCGCTCCCGGCTGCCGTGTGTTGCCCTCGTGGGTCTGACGGACCGGCCGCGGCGAGGCGGTTGATGAAGGCGCGCGCCCGTTCCTCGCCCGTCGGATCGCCGAGCTGAGCCAGCGCGGCCCCGCCCTCCGCCGCGCACGTACGGGCCTGACCCGGCCGGCCGACGGCGGCCAGCACCGCGGCGAGGGACAGCAGCGTATGGGCGCGCTGTGCGTGCAGTCCGTGCGCCCGGCAGACGGCGAGCGCCGTGCCGTACTCCGTCACCGCTTCCTCGTGCCGGCCGAGTTGCGCCAGTGCGTCGCCCAACACGCGCTGAGCCAGGGCGATGCCCACCGGATTGTCCCCGGGCGGGCAGTGGGCAAGGGCGTCCCGGGCGGCTTCCAGCGCCTGGTGCGGCCGGTCGAGCGCGAGCTGGGCGCGGGCGAGGCTGACGGAGCACTGGGCGGCCATACCTGGCTCACCGCTCTCGCACGCCAGGGCGTGCGCGCTCCGGTAGTGGCCGATGGCCCTGTCCAGGCCGTCCGGCTTCACACTGGCGACCACACCCATGGTGTACACGACGCGGGGGGCCAGTACCCGGTCCGCGGGGTCGAGCGTCTCGTGGGCGCGGGCGGCCAGCGCGGCCGCCTCCTCGTGGTGTCCGCTCCATGCGCAGGCGACGCCCGCCGCGATACAGCTGAAGACGGTCGCGAGCCGCTCCCCGTGGTGGTCGGCGGCGCGCAGCAGCGTATGGCCCAGCTGATGTATGGCATCCCACGGCAGGCAGAAGTCGGTGAACGGCATGAGCAGCGCCAGCAGACCCGACAGGGTGCGGGTGTCCTCCGCGCTCACCGGGCGATAGGGGTGGTGGAGGATCTGGCCGGCGACGGCCAGCATCGCGGGGAGCTCGTGCAACACCCATTCCTGCGCGTGGAGCGCGTCGGAAAAGGCCGCGGCGCCCGGCATGCCGTCCGGATCGGCGGTGTCGGGCAGCCGGCTGTAGGGCCGCTCGGCGCGCATGGCGCTGCTCGTCCCGGTGAGGTAGAAGCGGGCGACCCGGCTCAGGACCGCCTGCCGGGTGGCGGAGGGGTCGGTGTCCAGGGTCCTGTGGCGGGCGAACAGCCGCAGCAGATCGTGGTAGCGGTACCGGCCGGGTTCCCCGGGTTCCAGCAGGCCGTGGTGGGCCAGGGACTCCAGGAGCGCCTCGGCCTCCCGCCGGTCGCAGTGCAGCGCCGCCGCCGCGGCGGCCGGGGAGAGGTCGGGCACCTCGGGGATGGCCAGCAGCCGGAAGGCGCGCGCCTCCGCGTCGTCCAGCGTCGAGTAACCGAGGTGGAAGACCGATTCGACGGCCAGGCTGCCGGCCTCCAACTCACCCAGCCGCTGAGAGCGATCACTGAGCCGCTCGGCCAGCGACGCGAGCGTCCAGCGCGGACGGGCCACCAGGCGGGCGCCGACGACGCGGACGGCCAGCGGGAGCAGGCCGCACGCCCGCACCAGGTCGCGGGCCGTCCCCTGCTCCTGACGGCACCGCCCACTGCCGGCCATCCGCTCCAGGAGGGCGAGGGCCTCCGGCTCGCTGAACGGTTCGAGCGCGGTGCGGGTGGTCGCCGGGAGGCACATCAGCGCCGTACGGCTGGTGATCAGCGCGGCGCTTCCGGCGGTACCCGGCAGCAGGGCGCTCACCTGCTCGGTGTCGGCGGCGTTGTCCAGCAGGAGCAGCAGCCGGCGGCCGGCCATCCGCGAACGGTAGAGCGCGGTACGCGCCTCCCGCCCACTGGGCACATTGCCGGCCAGGACCCCCAAGGAGCGCAGGAACAACTCCTGCACCTCATAAGGATTCGCGCGCTCCCGTCCGGTCCCGCGCAGGTCGACATAGAGCTGGCCGTCGGGGAACTGCTCCCGCACGGCGTGCGCCGCGTGCACGGCCAGTGCGGTCTTCCCCACACCTCCCATGCCGTGGATCACGCAGATCACCGGAGCGGTCGCGTCCGTCCGCACGGCACCGGCCAGCGCGTCGCGGACCTGCCGGATCTCCTCCCTGCGTCCGGTGAAGTCGGGGACGTCGGGCGGGGCCTGCGCCGGCGGCACCCAGGTCGGCCGGTCCGGTCCGGCGGCCGGGCCGGGCGCCGGGGGCGCGGCCGCCGCGCCCGACGGCGGTGCCAGCGTCGGATCCGCTTCCAGGATGCGCTGGTGCAGACGTACCAGCTCAGGGCCCGGATCGACGCCCAGCTCCGCGGCGAGGTGCCGTCTGGCCGCGGTGTACACGGCCAGCGCGTCGGCCTGCCGGCCGCAGCGGTACAGCGCCAGCATCTGCAACGCACGCAGCCCCTCGCGCAGCGGATGTTCGTCGGCCAGCGCGAGCAGTTCCCCGACGACCCGGGTATGTCCGCCGAGCTGGAGTTCCAGGGTCAGCCGCGCCTCGACGAGGAGGAGACGGTACTCCACGAGGCGGTCCCGCTGCCTCTGGGCGTACGGGCCGGGCACCCCCGTCAGCGGAGTGCCGTCCCACAGCGCCTCGGCCTCGGCAAGGATGCGGACGGCCGGCTCCAGATCCCCCTGGCTCCGGGCCGCCTGCGCCCGGGCATGGAGCCGTTCGGCCTGGGTGACGTCCAGCGCCCCGTCCGGCAGGCGCAGCGCATAGCCGCCGCCGACGGAGACCAGCGCCTGGGGTGCGGCGGAGTCGCTCTCCAGCACGGTGCGCAGGCGTGAGACGTGGTTGCGTACCGCGACGTGCGCGCTGGCCGGCGGCTCCGCTCCCCAGACGTCCCGCACCAGCTCGTCCGCGGAGGCGACCTGCCCGCACCGCAACGTCAGTGAGGTGAGCACCGCGCGCTGCTGTGCCGGTCCGGTGTCCAGTTGCCGCTCACCGCGCCATGCCCTCAGCGGACCCAGCGCCGCAATCCGCAGCCCCCGCATGCCCTGCTCCAACGTTCCGACCCACGGCATCAGTCATCGCTCAACCTGTCATGGTTCATTGGCCGAGAACCGAGGGGGCGGGCACTTGCCGGGAAGTGACACCCCGTAGTCATTATCACCGGACGCGCGTACGACGACCGGAGTGTCCACTGGTCGATACGGGGCGGCGGTCGCACGCCACCACCGCGCACGGCGTCACCGTCACGCGCTGCGATGGATGAGGAAAGGCAGCAGGGTGCGGATCTCGTCGCATGCCGTCGGCTCCAGGTCGAGCGCTGTCAGGCAGTCGTGGGCCCTGTTGAGGTGCTGTTGGGCTTCGCTGCGGGTGGCGTGGCGCCCGCCCGCCTCCTCGATGAGATCGGCGGCCTGCCGGGCGCCGGCGTCGTCCAGTGTCCCGCCCGATTCGAGAATCCCTATGAGCTGCCCCGCGGCCCCGGTGTCGGTGGCCAGCGCCGCCAGGACAGGGTAGGTCTTCTTCAGCCGTCGCAGATCGCTGTATACCGGTTTGCCGGTGTCCTGCGGGTCTCCCCAGATACCCAGAAGGTCGTCAACTGCTTGGAAGGCCACCCCGAGATGCCGGCCGGCTCGGGTAAGACCTGCGACGGTCGCGGCCGGTGCGCCGGCGAGCACGGCGCCCAGACCGGTGGCACACCCGAGCAGTGCACCCGTCTTGTGCTCGGCCATCGACCGGTACTCGTGCACCCGGACCGCGTCCGGGCCCGCCCATGAACGGAACTCGAAGGAGAGGTCGTCGGCCTGACCCCGCGCCATGTCGTGCAAGGCGTCGGCGAGGTGCCGTACTGCTGCTCCGACTTGTGCCGCCGGGGCGTCGCAGAGGATCTGGGCAGCGAGGGCGCACATCGCGTCGCCGGCCAGGATCGCGGGTCCGGGACCGTATGCCTTCCAGGTGCTCTCGCGCTGCCGACGGGTCTCATCGCCGTCCATGATGTCGTCGTGCACGAGGGAGAAGGTGTGCACCAACTCCACGGTGACCGCACCGGCGAGGGCGCACTCCGCGGGCGCCCCAACGGCCTCGGCGCAGAGCACCGCGAGTGCCTGGCGCACCCCCTTGCCCTGGGAGCCGGGGCGGAAGCCGTCCTCCGACCTGGTCCATCCGAGCGCGTGGGCTGCCATCTCTGCCAGCCACGGGTGGAGGCGCTCGACGGCCTCCACGAGCGCCGGTTGCACCAACTCGCGGCAGCGGGCCAGGGTCTGCGACGCGGCGGCCTGGGGCGCTGTAGCAGGCGTCATGATCGGGAGTGTCCTTTCGGGTGGGGGATTCCTGTGCACGTCCGGGTCTCCGTCCGGCGGCCACGACGGGGCGGTCCGCGGACAGAGGGCAGCCCGGTCGGGCATCCCGAGCGCGGTCGGGATGCCCGACCGCGTACACCGGACACGGTCGTGGCACGGCAGGGGCGTGTCCTGCGGGTCGCGCCTGGTCCGCGATGCGGTTCCGCCGGTGGAGCCACCGGGGGTGGCCGGCGGTACCTGTGCCGAGCCGGGCCCGGCGGTGGCCGCGCTGGGCGGCGAACACAGCCCCTGTTCAGCCAAGTTAGGTGGCGAACAAGCCGCGAGGGATGACGGGCGGCACCGAAGGATTTGGACGGCATCTCACAGGAGGGCCGGCGGCCGGCTCCGGGAGCACGCCCGGATCATCGCGGCCGGTGCCACGGGGCTGCCGTGCCGTTACGGGGAAACCCGCGCCGCCGGATGACAACCGGTGGCCCGATGCCGGAAGCCGCGGCCGAAGGAGCACGAGCGGCGCATCACTGCTCATCGACGGGTGGCTGACGGGCGAGGAACTCCTCGAACGCCGCCTTCTGCTTCGGATCCATGAATCCTTGGCGGACATCGCGGGCCTGCGTCTGGAGCCAGTGCGCCTCGCCGGGGTCCAGGAGCTCGGCGACCACTACGCCTCCGCGAGCGACCGCCGTGCGCCCTCCCACGCGACGGCGAAAGAGCGTGAACGCTCCGAATTCCGCCGGGTGAGCCAGTTCCGGCCGTTCCGATTCAGCCCGGTTCCCGTCCCCGGGGTCACTCGCCGGGTAGGCGGAGGGGGCCCAATGCTCCCAGAGCGCCAGCGTGGCCGCGGGCACCAGCACGGCGCGCTCCGCCTCTGCACACCCCTCCCACACGAACGTGACGGTGACGGGCTCGCCGACCGCCTCGGCCAGGCCGAGCACCCGCTCCACCTCATCGTTGACCGGGTGACCCGCCACCACCTCTATCTGAATTCCCATGGCGCCCGAGGCTACTGGCCGCCTCTGACACTCCAGGCCCGCTGCGCCCGGCGGCCACCGCGTGATCAGCCGAACAGCTGGGAACCGAGCGGGCGTTGCCGGTCGAAGCCGGGGAGGATCAGGAATGTCGCGCTGGCGGTGGTGGTGGTGAATTGCAGGAGCGCGTCGGAGACATCCATGTGGCTGAGGGTGGCGGTGAAGGTCCGCAGATCGTTCTGGAAGCAGATGAAGAGCAGGCCGGGGCCGGGCTCGTCGGTGCTGTAGGAGCGGCGGAGCATGAGCCCGACCCCGACCGCGGTGGCGTGCGCCCTGCGCACGTGGGCGTCCGCGGGAACGAGATAGCGGCCGTCCGGTGTCTTGGCGCCGAGTTCCGGGCCGGAGGCGGCGGTACCGCCGGAGAGCGGGACGCCGCTGGCCCGGCGTCGCCCGAAGACCGCTTCCTGCTCGGCTACGGACAGGGCGGCGAACCTCGGCAGGTCGAGTTCCATGCGCCGCAGCACGGCAACGGTGCCGCCGGCGACCGCCGGGGGCCCGGCCAGCCACAGATCGCGTTCTTGTTCGGCGGCCGTGTGCGGGCCCACGATGCCGTCGACGAAGCCGAGCGGGTTGCGTGAAGCCGTGAGGCCGTCGCCGACGGACACGTTCGTACCGCGGCGTCCGGACTGCCGCCAGCGTTCGCGGATACGGTCGCCGGCCTGGTCCAGGAGCGCGGCGGCGACGACCGGTAACAGCAGCGCGTCGCTGGCGCAGATCTGTAGCAGCAGGTCACCGCCGCGTGCCGGTGAGGCGATCCGCTCACGGGAGAACCGCGGGAGGTCGGCCGCGCCGGGCAGCGAGGCACCGGCCGTGCGCACCAGCCGGGGGCCCACGCCGACGGTCACGGTGAGGTCGCCCGGCGGCAGGCCCAGCAGCCGCGGGTCGGTACCCGCGACGAGTGTGCGGATGGCCTGGCCGAGTTCTGCGAGCAAGGGGCCGGGAGCCACGGTGGCACCGAGGTCGGCCACCACGGCCAGCAAGTTGGGCTGGGCCGGCTGGGGAAGCGTGATGCCCGCCTGATGGCGGCCCATCGCCGCTACCGGCGTGGGCGTGGCCGCCGGGGTTGCGGCGTGCCGGTCCGACTGGGCGGCGTCCGCCGTGCACCCGGCCGTCAGACCGGCGGCCACCACCGCGCCGGTGACATCGAGGAACCTGCGGCGCGACGGATGGTGATCGGCTCGATGCATGGTGTGCAGCGTGCCACACCCCGCATCGCACCCGCCGGTCAACCTCGCGATTCTGGCGTGGACTTGGGCGTCATGCCAGACTGGGATCATGCCTCGATTAGCTCTTCGCGCGGTGGCGGCGGTACTGGGCACGCTGACGCTTGTGGTCAGCTGCGGCGGCGGCGATGACGGGTCGGGCAAAGGCCGGCGACCGGCCGGTGCGCAGGTGACGATCCGAGTACCCGCCGATGCCCCCACGATCTCGGACGGGGTGTCGTTGGCGCGGCCCGGGGACCTGGTACTGGTCGCGCCGGGCGTGTACCACGAGTCGGTGAAGATCGACACGGCACGCATCACTCTTCGCGGTGCGTCCCGGGACAAGGTCGTCATCGACGGGCGACTGCAGCAGCCGAACGGTGTCGTCGTCGCGGCGCCCGGGGTGGCCGTGCAGAACCTGACCGTGCGGAACAACACGCAGAACGGGGTCCTGGTCACCGGTTCGGCGAAAGCGGTCGCCGGGCTGCCGGGGCACTCCGGCGGCTACGACACCGGCGACGAGCCGGTCACCTTGCTGAAGTCTTTCCTGGTCTCCTACGTGACCGCGACCCGCAACGGCCTGTACGGCATCTACGCGTTCTCCGCGCAGAACGGTGTCATCGAGCATTCCTACGCCTCGGGCGGGGCGGACTCGGGAATCTACGTCGGACAGTGCAAGCCCTGTCACATCGTGGTGCGGGACAACATCGCCGAACTCAACGCGGTCGGTTTCGAAGGCACCAACGCCAGCGGAGACATGTACGTGGTCGGCAACCGCCTGGTCGGCAACCGGGTCGGCCTCACCACCGACTCCGACCACCAGGAGAAGCTGCTCCCCCAGCAGGGCGCCGTCATCGCGGGCAACCTGATCGCCGCCAACCAGCAGAAGGCCACCCCACAGCAGGCCGACGGCGGGTGGGGCATCGGAATCGGCATCGACGGCGGCAGCGACAACACGTTCGTGCGCAACCGCATCGCCGACAACAGCAACGCCGGGCTGGTGATCACCGCGACCGCCGACATTCCTCCGGTCGGCAACCAGATCGTGGACAACACGTTCACCGTCAACGGCGTGGACGTCGGCTGGACTTTCCCCACCGCCACGCGGGGACGGGGCAACTGCCTGCGCGGCAACGATCTGCGAAGCACGGTGCCCGCCCGGCTCGCGACCACCGCGCCCTGCCCGCAGCCGGCCGGGGCGTCCTCGCCGGCCGGCAGTTGGACGAGGACGACGGCACCCGGCGGCATCCCGTTCACCGAGGTCGCCGTGCCGGGTCCGCAGCCGCAGTTCCCCCACGCCACTGCTGCGGGCGCCACCACCGTCCCGGCCGTTCCGGCCCTACCGGACACGGCAGGCATCCCGCTGCCGTCGAAGTCCCTGCTCGCCGCGGACGCGCGGGTGCGGACGTCCTGAACAGGGGCTACCGCGCCGAGCGGACTCCGGGTACCGGCTTCACCGGAGCGTACTTCTGGGTGTCGAAATCGATGACCACCGGCTGCGACTCGGATGCCACGCTGACGCGGACCCGGTACATGGTGCCGTCCGAGCCGATCCAGTAGCGCACGCTGCCCGCAGTATCGGGGCGGTCACGGGAGGACGGCCCGGTCATGACGTCCACCCGGTGTCCGCCCACCTGGTCCCGCCCCCACCAGGCGGCGCCGTTCTGCGGCAGCAGTTGGGAGTTGTCCGGCCGGTCGCTGCCGAGCCTGAGCGCGATCGCCAGCGAACTGTCCAGCGCGCTGCCGGTCGACTGCAGCGGGCGTCGGTACCAGCCCGAGCGGGGCGGCGACGCGGGTGCGCGCGCCGGGGCGTTCGCCATCGGGTGGACGAACACCGAGGTGGCCGTCCACTCGATCAACCCGTCGCTGGAGGTGCCGCGGCCGGTTCCGTGCACCACCCCGTAACCGAGCTTGCCCCGGTAGTCGACGGACCCGGTGACGATCAGTCCGCCGGCGGTGCCGGGCACGGTGATCGTCACCGCGCGGCCGTGCGCCTCGTAGTTACGGAACCGTGCGATCGCCAGGCGGTTCGCCTCATCCGACGTCAGTGCGCGCGGGCCGCTGGGGCCGGAACCGCCGCCGGCGACCAGGAACACGGTCGCCGCGGCCACCGCGACGGTGGCTGTGCCGAGGGCCGCCACCCGGCGTGGCCGCAGCCATCGGCGCCGGTCGGCCGCACGACCCGGTACGGCTTGCCGGCTTCTCACGCTCCGCACGCGGCTCGACGCTGACACTCTGCTGATTCCCCCTCTCAACCACCGCACCGCTCGGCCGCCGTGCGGTCACGGCGGCACTCGGCAGTCCGGTGACGGACGACATCCAGGCCGGCCCTCGTGGGTCGGCCGAGACGTGATCTGCCCGACCGCGCCTTCCGGATCGCGGGCGGGCAGATCACTGTTGTTCGGTTCGTTCAGTGTTTCTGGGAGCGGCGCTTACGGCTCATGAACGCGAGGACCAGTCCCGCCCCCACCAGTAGACCGACGAGGGCGATCATCTGTGGCAGCCCGGACATTCCGGTGTGCGCCAGCGAACCCGTGCCCTCATCGGCCGGGGCCGGATGGTTGCCGGGCGGCGCGGGTGACGGCGGCGTGGAGGCCGGTGGCGAACTCGATGTCGAGGTCGGGGTCGGTGTAGGTGTCGGCGTCGGGGTAGGCGTTTCCTTCGGGATGTAGACCCCGGCGTCGATCGTGTGATCGACCCCGCCCGGCTTGGCCGGTGCCGTGACGGGCGCGTAGCCGTTGCACAACCGCCCGGTCGTCGGCGGGGTCACATTGGAGTCGTGCGCACGATTGGCACCGGCTCGCGGGAGCGTGAACCGCAGTTCGCTCGCCGGGGGTTGGCCGGGCACCTTGCTGGTGTCCGCGGTACACACGTCGAACTGCACCGTGTATTTCGCGCCCGGCGTGAGCCGGTACGCGGCGCCGACGCCACCGAAGTAGTACTCGCCGGCGGCATCGGTCTTGGTCGTGGCGACCTGTTTGCCGTCCGCGTCCAGCAGGTTGATCGTCGCCCCCGGCAGCAGCACGTGCCCCGGGTCCTGGATCCCGTTGTGGTCGCCGTCGAACCACACGACGTTGCCGATCTGGATCGGCGCGTTCGCCGCCGCGTACGCGATGTCACCGAGCCCACCGGCCTTGCCGAAGCCGCCTTGTTCCCGGCTGACGAACTGGAACCCGTTGGCGTTCGGGTTGTTGCCCGGACCCTCACCGGTCGCGATGTTGTGGTACCCGGTCCCTGAGGTCGCGACGTCGGCGACCGGGTCGAACTCCGTGCTGACGACCCACTGCTGCTGCGGGATGTACGCCACCGACCCCAGCGCGGTCTCCTGGTGCGCGTTGGCGTAGGTGTCGCCCGGGAAGTATTCGACGACGTCGGCGGGCTGGCCGCCGCTGTTGGCGGGGGTGGCGTGGTTGGGGCAACTCCCGGTGCCTTCCCACTGGTATTCACCGGTGGGGGTGGCGCAGACCATGGTGATGTCGCCACCGGACATGGCGTTTTCCGCCGTGTCGTTCCCCGGGCGGGGGTCCAGCCCTCCCCAGCTGAGCACGTCCATGAACCGGTCGCGGAAACCCAGGATCATCGAACCGTCGCGGGCGAAGGTGAGGGAGGCCAGCTCCGGCTGCGGATCGATGAAGACGTTGCCCGCCTTCCGGTCGTCCCACGTGTCCAGGCCGGTGTTCCACGGGTTCCAGTGGGTGGCCTTGTCGCCGGAACCGAAGACGCTGCCGCGCTTGTCGGTGAGCGCGTGGGTCAGCACCTTGGTGAACCGCTTGCCGTCGTAGGTGGAGACGACGGCTTTCAGGTCCGCGCGCTGCTGCGTGCTCTCCGCGCTGCACACGCCGCCCACGTACAGCGTGTTGTTGTGGACGGAGAGACCGAACGGCCGCCAGTCGCGGGGGCTCGCGCACCCCGGGTCCGGGATCGGCACGGTCGCCTCGGGCTCCGACGCGGTGGCCCCGGTCGCGTCGAAGCTCACCAGGCTGCGGGTCCGCAGGTTCACCGCGTACAGCGTGGAGCCGTCCTCCGACAGGGTCAGGCCACCGATGCTCTCCTTGCCCGGTGCGTCGGTGAACCCGGGATCCTTGATCATGTTGGCGGTGTCGTGCCGCGTCACCGCGGCGTCCGGCACCTGGGCGAACAGCTTCGGCGCACCCGAGCCGCTGACGGGCACCGTGTAGATCGCGCCCCCGCCCTGCGGCCCGTACGGGGCGTACCGGCGGGCGAACGCGCTCTGGAACAGCTGGGTCCGGTACTTGTCGTACGCCAACCCGAACGTCGTGCCCACCTGGGCCTGCGTGGCCAGCGTGTCCGGGCACGTGGCATTCGTGGGACAGGTGCCTCGGGTCTTCGTCCCGAACGCCACCAGTGCCCGGGTGTCGGTTCCGTTGGCGCCGTTGTGGACCGGCACGAAATACCGCGAGTCCGGCAGCGCGTAGTCGGCCGGATCCCACACCCCCGTCACCACCGAGGCGTTCTTTCCGTCCGACACGTCCACGAACGACGTGAAGCTGTCGAAGTGGTTCTCCACCGTCGACGCGGGCGCCGCCCGCAGATAGCCGCTGTACGGCGCCGGGACGCTGACGTCGACGCGGTATCGGCCGCCGCTCAGCACCGTCGACTGCGACACCACGACCTTTCCGGTGGCATCCGTGACACCGGTGACGTGGTGCCCGGCGGGGTCGGAGATCTCGACCTTCATGCCCCGCTGCGGCACGTCCATCGTCGTGTTGACTACGCCGGTGCCGAAGAAGTCCCGCAGCACCTCAACCGTCAGCGTGCCGTCGGCGGTCGAAGCGGCGGCCGGTCCAGCCGTCGCCGCCACGGTGCCGCCTGCCACTAACAGGACGGATAACCCTATGCGCGCCAGCGGCCCCGCAAGCTGGGGGGCCGACCGGCGCGAGTCTCTGCCGACTCGGTTCACGGCATCACACTCCACACTTCTCTTGTCTTGAAAACGAAGCGCCCGCTTCTCGCCGCAGGTCGACTTCGTGGCTCCCGGAGCGGCAGCCGGTCGCGGACCCCACGGAAAAGAAAAAGGGCCCACTGCTGTCGCGTGGACCGCCTCGTGATGATCTCTTGGCGATATTACCGACGAGTCGTAAGTGCCGCAGGCCAGGAAAAGCGAACGCGCGTTCAGAACCCCAGGCGATATCGCCCTGCATTGAGTGCATTTGCAGCTCAATCACGCTGTCCCCGCCCCCACCGCCGACCTCACCGGCCACCCTCGCGAGCAGCGCGCGATATTCTATGCGTTGAAGTCTCGCCGCCACCAGCGGAACCCTGACATCCATCAGGATCCGCGGATAATCCCCGAGTTCCCGGAGAATGGCGCTCGAAAGAATATGCGGCAGCGACGTGTCGCTCTCGACCGAGCGAGAGTTGATCGCAATTCAGATGCCGGTCGGCGCCAGGGGTGCGCAAGCTTCGATCATCGTGCCGGGGAACTTCCCCCGTACGGTCAACGGCGAGGGCGACAGGGCCGCTACCGAGGTGTGAGCCGCATCCGGAGTTCGCCCGGTCCGATGGACGCTCCCAGGACGGGGCGGGTCCGGTGATGGCCGGGCAGGTGCCTCAGGCGCCAGCGGGCGGTGGGCCCCAGTAGTCACGAAGTGCCATCAAGGTGGCCTGGGTTTCGTCCATAGCGTGCCGCGCGGTGTACTCGGCGATGATCGGTCCGGCCTCGCCACCCTTGGCGGGAATGGCAGCCGCGAGCGCGACCAGCCGGTGCCCCACAGGGCTGTCGGGACCGGCCAGGATCTGCCGGATCGCGTCCGTGGCGGCCAGTATCGCCATCGGCCCGCTCTCCTGGATGCTCTTGGTGACCTCGTCGCTGAGCAGCGCCTCCATGAACTCCGCGCAGAGACGGTCGCCGTCCGGCGAGCTGGGGATCCCCGGTGACTCGTACGGCCGGTAGTCGGTGGCGGTCACGACCCGTGCCCCGTCCAGAGCGGGGTGCCCGGGCGGTCCCATGGTCAGCCGTGCCGGCCTCTGCCGGCACGCGTGGTCGGCGAGGCCGTCAGCCAGCCGTGCGAGGCTGTCCGGCACCGGACCACGCCGCTGCCGGACCACGAGCGGGTCAGGGAACCGGTCCACCCTCGCCCGCGCCCCCTGTCGCATGCCCATGAACACCCTCCAGAGGTGTCGTGGCGCTGTCCACCGCTCGACGCGTCGTTCCGACCGCGGTCAGGGTTCATGGGCGAGGAGGGAGCGTGTGACGGCAGCTCCGCCGGTGCGGTTGTGCCGGATAGCGCGGCCGGGGTGAGGAAGATGGCGGGGGTGCTCCGCGCGGTACCCGGCGGTCTTGCAGCGGATGACCGCCGGGGCGCGTTCCAGGCCAGCTGTGGTGGTGCCGGTGGCAGTCACCTCCAGATAGTGGCCGTACCTCACTTCGGTGCGCAAGACGCCGATCACGGGCAGCGCAGCGTTGAACTGACGGCTGACCAGGTCGGCGGAGGCCGGCGCCAAGGAGCGGGTACAGCAGCGGGGACCGGAGCGTGAGCCGGCGCGGGAGTCGGCGAACGGTGCGTCGGTGGCGCACCCGGTGTGTGGTCCGACGGGGTGTGGCCGGACCCGCGCACCGCACGCGTAACCGATCAGTCAGGTCAGGATGATCGGGTTGGTGAGTGCGGCGACGGTCCCGTCGGGATGGCGGACCTCGATGCGGACGAACGCCGAGTCCTCCGCCGTCGTGTGCCACTGCACCACGCCTGTTCCGTCACCGGGAAGGGCGACGCGGTGCGCCTTCCCTCGTTCGGTGTGGAAGCTGACGGTCGCCGCCGGCACACCCCTTACTGCTGCGCGCACTTCGACTTGCGCACCATGGGTTGCGAGGCGTTCTCCCACTCCGGCGATGCGGCTCTCCACATGGGCCGTGAACGACACCTCCACGGCCGCCGACTCGGCGATCCAGCTCCGGCCCGAGCGGATTCCGGCCAGGATCGCCTCCGTACTCAGCTCCTCGGCGAAGACCACGGTGTGAGGGATGCCGATCTGTCCCTCCAAGTGCGTGTCGCTGTTGCCCATCGCCGGCCGCCACGCACCCGTCCGGAGGTCGGCTGCCAGGCTCCGCCCCCATTCGGCCAGGGCCGCCTCGTTGTCAGCATTCCAGGGCCGGTCCGACGTCCACAGCCCGTTCCACACCTCCACCACGTCAAAGCCCTGGAAGGAGTACATGAAGGCGCCCGATGGATAGGGCGCGTGCGGGTGCGCCGCCACGCACAGGCCCCCCACTCGATGGACCTGGTCCAGGCAGTGATCGATCAGCCCGTCTCTGACGCCATGGTCACCGTCGACGACCTGGCCGGGGCTGATGCCGAGCGCGAGCCAGTGCCCGGTCTTCGTGGTCACTTCCTCACCGAGAACGATCAAGAAGTCATCGGCAGCCAGATGCCCCCACGCACCGGGTTCCGCAGCAGATCCGTGCTCTGTCGTCGCGAGGAAGTCGAGCCCGGCGGCGCGGGCTCGGAGCGCCAACTCCTCGGGGGTGAGTTCTCCGCCGCGCGAGCGCACGGAGTGGACATGGCAATCACCGCGGTACCAGGCCGCCCCGCGTCCGACCGCCCGTACCGACGGGAAGCTCAAGCTCGACAAGGCTCTCCCCTCATAGACCTGTCGAGGCGCGTGACGGCGCCCGCGCCCGCGTGGTCGTCTCAGCCCACCGGTACATCCTTGCCGGTCAGCTGCGCCCGAATGCCGTTCTTCGTCACGGAGATGTTGCGCAACCGTATGTCGCCCGGCAGGTTGTCCGGCAGATGGGCGGAGAACTCCATCTGCTGCGCGACCTTCGGCTCCCGGAGCTTCTGCAGGCCCTGGATGAGCGAGGGATCGATGCCGGTGGGCTTGAGCAGCGAAGGATGGTCCACGAGGGTGTCCAGCACGCGGCCCTGCATCATCTGCTGCGGAAGGACGTGCTTCCCGGTCGCCTGTTGCAGCTCACCCTCGTCCATCTTGCCGGCGACGGGTGCAGTCAGCTGCAAGCCACCGCCCTTGCCCGGTACGTACGTGAGCAGGCCGGGCACCACCACGCGCGTGTCCTGCACGGTCATGCGCAGGCTGCGTTCCCCGGTCCGCTGCAACCGCGCACGCCCCCTGATTTGGGCCTGCTTGCCGCCCACCGGCAGGTCGCCGCGGGCCAGCACCGTGTTCTTCCCGGGGCCGGGCATCAAGTGAACCTGTGACGCGCCGACTTCGCGGTTCAGGTCCTTGAAGTCCAGCAGGATGTCACCGCGCACCCGGCTCAGCACCGCACCCTTGACCGAGGACGGCAGGCTGCCGACGATCCGGATGTCGTCGGCCGTCCCCTTCACCTGAGCGACGGAGACCGGCCCGGCGTCGACATCGGGGACGTCGACCTCGACGTGGTCGACGTTGCCCGTGAGCACCTGCCCGATGAACGGGAAGCTGTCGATATGCACCTCGGGCTCCGCGTGCAGCTTCAGCGCCTTGTGCACCTGCTGCGCCGCCAGGTTCTCCGCGTAGAGCACGGCCCACCGGTCACCCAGCGCAAGGAACGCAAGAACGACGGCCAGCGCGACGACCACCTTCACGGTCCGCCGCACGATCCGGCGCGACTTGCGCCCGGCCCGCGCGTGCTCCTGTTTGTCGCCGGTAATCGTGTTGTCAGTGGCAGTGGCGCTACCGGTGCCTGTACCGGGGTCGGCGCCGGCGGTGTTGCCCTGGGCCGACGGCCGGTCCGGGTCCTGGTTGTCCGTGGCCGGGCCGTGCTGGGCAGCACGGCTCGCCGGTACCCGCGCCGTGGAGTCTGCGGAAGGTTCGTTGGAGAGCATCGCCTCCATGCGAACACACCCCGGGCACTCGAACCAAGTTGCCGCCGGTATCTCGGTGCCGGGGACGAGGCCGCCGGCGGAACCGCGGCAACCACTTGCCGGGAGCGGAGGGTCGCCTCCCGATCCGGATAAGGCGAAGCGCCCGCGGTTCTCAGTGGTTGGCTCCGGAAGTCCTTCGGGGGCCGACTCGGGAGCTGGTCTGGTGCGTGGCGTCGCATCAGGCGTCTGGCTGGTGCGGGCGCCAACTCGCCTGCTGGAGTGACGCCAGGCCCCGGGAAAAGGGAAGCGAAACGGAATCGCGATGCGGGAGACTCACCGGATGACCTCAGACTTCCACGTGCGCCAAGCCTGCGCCGCTGATGCTCCCGTCCTGGCCCGACTGCGCTGGGCATTCAAGCAAGAGGACCACGAAGGAGATCTCTCCACTCCGGTCCGGTCCGTGAAACAGGCCGAGCAGTGGATCCGGGAGCGGCTCGACAGCGGACGCTGGTTGGCCTGGGTGGTTGAGAACGGGGAAGAGATCTGCGGTCACGTCTTCCTCCACCTCGTGGAAAGGGTGCCGGAGCCCTACGAAGACGCCACTCCCATCGGGTATGTGACGAACTTCTACGTGGTTCCTGAGTACCGCAATCGTGGGTTCGGTGGTGCCCTGCTCGCGGAGCTGAAGACGCGAGCTCAGAACACCGGCATGGACGTTCTCATCGTCTGGCCGTCCGACCGCAGCGTCCCCCTCTACCGACGGGCCGGGTTTGAGGCGTCGGCTGAGCTGCTGGAAGCCCGATGAGCTGAGGCGTGACCGACGACCTGGACTGTTGGTGACGAGGGGCCAGGAGTCGACACGGCTGGCTACGACCAGCCTTGATCCACTTCTCCCGATCGGTCTTCCTGCCTTGCCCGTTGCCGCTGCCCGCCCGATAGCCCCGACCTCCGCCGAGCGCTGACGCTTGAAGAAGATGGCCTACCGCCACAAGACCGATTCCCGGTGCGGATGCGCGCGCAGGTAGTTCTCCGTCGTGCAGCGCAACGACCACGTCGGCACCATCGCCTAACGGCGGGGCATCTCCCGCCTGGGCCGCTTCGCCGGTGACACCACCGTCCACCGGACCCTCGCGTCAGGCGTCCGAGCGGGGGGACGGGTCAGGTTCAGGTGAGGGGACGAGCGCCCCACGCGTCGTGAAGGGCCGGCTGCACGTCTTCCCCGAGGAGGACATGCGTCGTCCCTGCCGGCAGCGTGGGCAGCTCAGCCCAGTGCGTCACGGTTTCTGCGCTGGCGCGGCCGTGGGGCAACCGGACGATCCCGTCGGAGTCGACGAAGCAGTCCCGGTGCTCCGTCCCGTCCTCGCTCCGGTGCAGCGTCGTGAAGTACATCGGCCGCACCAGCCAGAATTCCTCACCCGACGCCGAGTCGGACGCCGTGGCGCGGTCAGCCGGGTACCGGCCCGTGATCGCTGCTGCCACCGGTAGTCCGCTGCGAGGCAGCCTCTCGCGTACGTCGACCCACGTCACCACGGTGTTCAGATCCGTCATCTCCACCCTCACTCAGGCACTCGACATGTCGTCTTCCGCCCCCTGCCGGTGGTCCGCACGGGCCCCGCCCCGCCCTCGGCACCCGGCAAGACCGCGCGGCCCTCGCGAAGGTTGCTCCACCGCGGTGCCGCCTACCACCAGCCGCGACGGGCGTCGATCCGCCACGAGGTCATCGGGAACGGCCGGGTGGCCTCAGCCGCAGCAGTCGCACCCCGGTCGACAGCCGCAGGCGTCGACTCCCCCAACCGGTGAGGCGGTGGCGCTTTCCGGTGCGGCCAGGGCGGCCGGTACGGCGCAGCAGTGGTCTCCGCGCCAGGCTTCGCGGCCTTCTTTCACCGCGACGGCGGCTATCACCAAGGCGGCGACCGGGTCGGCCCAGGACCAGCCCAGTGTCGCGTTGACGACGAGTCCGAGCAGCAGCACCGCCGAGAGATAGGTGCACAGCAGCGTCTGTTTGGAGTCGGCCACCGCGGAGGCCGAACCGAGTTCCTTACCGGCGCGGCGCTGGGCGGCCGACAGGAACGGCATGACCGCGAGGGACACCGCGGCGAGCACGACGCCCGGGAGCGAGCGGTCCGCTTCGCCCGCGCCGGCAAGCGTGCGCGCCGACTCGACGGTCACGTATGCGGCCAGCGCGAAGAAGGACACGGCGATGATGCGCAGGGTGGTCTTCTCCCGTGCTTCGCGTACGGCCGGCTCGGAGGCGGAGAACTGCCAGGCCACCGCGGCGGCGGAGGAGACCTCGACGACGGAGTCCAGGCCGAACCCGATGAGTGCGGTGGACGAGGCGACGGTTCCGGCGGTGAGGGCGACGGTGGCCTCGATGAGGTTGTACGAGATGGTGGCGGCGACCAGTAGCCGGATCCGGCGCGCCAGGACGGCCTGTCGGTCCGGGGACGGTGTCGCAGATGCGTGCGCGGCCATCAGCAACAGCCCTTCGTATCGGCGTCCGGACCCGTGCGGTCCGCCGCCACGGCGACGACCGCGGCGCGGAGGTCGTCCGGAGCGTGGCCGAGGCGGGGCTCGGCCACGCTCGCGGCGGGTGCGGCGTCCGACGGGGACGCCGACGTCGAGCCCGCAGTCGCGCGGGTGGGCGAGGTGGTTCGACAGCGGGGTACGGCTGGTGCCCGGCTCGTCGGCCGGGTCGGAGGGGTGGGCCGGCTTCGTCAGCCCTGACCGGTCTCCGCGTCGCAGCACTCGTCGGCGTGGTCGCCGTGCGTGGCATGGTCGTGGTTCTCGTGCCGGTCACAGGCGGCGGAGTGCGGCTCGCTGCGGCAGTCCTCGCCGTCGGTGTGGGCCTCGTGGGTTTGGTGGCAGTGCTGGTGTTGCGCCATGGGACAGTCCCTTCGACTCCGGTTGGTGGTCAAGTGGCTGCGGATGTAAGGGTGTTGAGGGCGGTGGTCGGGCTCGGGGCATCGCCGTGTCAGTCCGTCCTCGGCTCGTCGGTGGGCGTGACGTCCTGCCGGTGGACGCCGGCTGTGGGTGCGGGTTCGGCCGAGGAGCCGTTCAGCCCGGCTGGTTGGAGGACCTCGGTGGCCTTGCGCTCGATCGCGTCGAAGTGTCCGTCCAGCGCCGTCCAGAGACCCGCGCGGTGGTCCGATACGAGGCTGCGCAGCGCCTCCGCCTGCCGCTCCAGCTCGTTGCGGGCCCGGTGCAGGCTCTCCAGTTCGGCTTCCTTCGTATCGGCGTCCTGATGCACCACGGAGACCCGGTCGAGAGCCTCCTGCTCGATCTGCGCCGCCCGCGCGTGCGCCTCGCGCTCCACCGCTTCGGCCCGCGACTGCGCCTCCCTCACGATGCGCGTGGCCTCGGCGCTCGCCTGCGTGATGACTTCGCCGGCGGTGCGGTCGGCGAGCGTGAGGACCCGTTCGGCGTGGTCATTGCCCAGCTGGTTGCGTTGCGTCAGATCGGTTGCGGAGCACGCCTGCTGCCGCAGCGCCGCCATCTCCCGGAAGAGCCGGTCCAGGGTGGATTCCACCTCGTGCAGGAAGGTGTCGACCTCCGCCAGGTCGTACCCCTCGCGCAGACGCACCGTGGCGAATCGCTTGTGGTGCACGTCATCCGGGGTCAGCAGCGGTTTGGACAGTCCCGGGACGCCGGGGCGGAAGACGGCATCCACCGATGTCGGCGGCTCCTTGTTGTCGCAGCACTCGTCGCCCATGGGTATCTCTTTCTTCCGGTCGATGCGACGGCTAGTAAGCGATCATGAATGCGGCGCTCACGGTGAGCGCCGTGGCCGCGGTGACGATCTGCCAGCGTGGCAACTGGCCCGACGCGTGCTTCTTGGCCGCGAGCCGCAGGCCGACCCAGGCGATCCGGAGAATCACACCGGCGACCAGGGCGAGCGCCAGGGGCAGGGCGAGCGGCGGCAGCGGCCGGACCGCGGTGACGAGGACACCGACCGCGGGGCTCACACAGGCCACGGCCAGCCAGGGCGCCAGCCGTTGCCCGGTTTCCTGCAGCAGGGTGGCCAGCGCAAGACCGTCGCTGGCGGAGCCCACCACCAGCGCCACGACCACGGGCACGGACAGGTCCAGCACCACGGCCGAGCCCTCCACCACGCGGTGCACCGTGAGAGCGGTCGCCGCGCCCGTCCCCACGGACAGCATGCCGACCGCCCCTCGCGTTCCGCGGTGACGGCCGGGCGCGTGTGCGCCCACGACCTGGCGCGCCAGGCCCACTTCGCACCCGCAGCCGTCTCTGGTGAAGACCGTGACGACCGCGTAGCCCAGCGCCGACACGCCCGTCACCACCCAGACCGAGAGGCCCGCCGCCGGCGCCTCCCGCCAGGCATCGGGGAGGATTTTGACGACCGCGGTGGTCAGCAGCAGTCCGGAGGCAAGAAGCAGCAGCATCCCGGACTTTCCCGTACTCCGCCGGGCCGTCCAGGCCCCGGCCACTGTGGCGGTGACGATCAACGCCAGGCCGCTCCATACGCTTCCGCCGGGTACCTGGATTCCGTTCAGGACGTGCACGTGACCTACCTCCGGTGGACCGGGCCGTGCGGTTCGACGCAGTGGTCGACCGGGCCCGTGGCGACGAGGGCGGGGACGTGGTCGACCTGCAAAGTGGTGTGGCGGATGCCGTGCCCGCCGTGGAGCAGCTGCTCGGCGGCTTCGCGTACGGCGTGGCAGTCCGACTCCGGGGTGACGAGTATGTGGGCGGACAGCGCGGGCCGGCCGGAGGAGACCTCCCACACGTGCAGGTCGTGCACCTCGACCACCCCCTCCAGCGCGGCGGCCTTGGCACCGATCTCGTCCGGCCGGGCCTCGCGCGGAGCGGCCTCCATGAAGATCCGTCCGGCGTCGCGCACCAGCCCCCAGCCGGCCTTGGCCATCAGTGCCGCGACGGCCAGCGAGGCCACCGCGTCGGCCCGGTTCCAGCCGGTGACCAGGACGACGACTCCGGAGACCGCGGTCCCGATGAATGCGTAGAGGTCGTTGAGGAGGTGCTGGAAGGCTCCCTCGACGTTCAGACTGGTGCGGTCGGCCTTGGCGAGCAGCCATGTCGCCACCACATTGACCGCGATGCCGGCCAGTGCCGTCGTGACGACCCAACCCCCGTCGACCGCAAGGGGATTGATCAGGCGCCCCACCCCCTCGTAGAGGAAATACCCCGCGAGCAGGAGCAGCGTCAGACCGTTGACCTGAGCCGAGAGGACCTCGGCGCGCTGCAGTCCGTACGTGAACGCCCCGCCGGCCTTCCGGGCGGCCAGGCGCATGGCGATCAGCGCCAGCAGGATCGATGCGGCGTCGGTGAGCATGTGCCCGGCGTCGGAGATCAGCGCGAGCGATCCCGCGACGAGGCCGACCACCACCTCGACGGCCAGGAATCCGGTGATGAGGACGAGCGCCGCGGTCAGACAGCGGCGGTCGGCGTCGACGCTCACCCCGTGGCCGTGGCCGTGGCCGTGGCCGTGCCCGCGGTGCGGGTCGTGGGCGTGCGCCTCTTCGCCGTGCGGATCGCGATGACTCATGTTCTCGGCCCCCCTGCGAAGCTCGCGGAAACCGCGATGCGTGTTCATCCCTGTACGAAGTGTTGCCGGCGGGCCCTTCCGGGGTACACATCCCAGCGCATCCGGGACGAAGTGGGACGGCTCGGGGCCGAACGGCTGGGTGCTGGTGGAGACGGCCCGGGGATGAGGGACGGGGAGGGGACGGGAATGGCTCGTTGGCAGCCGCTTCCTGCATCGCTCGACAACGACACACGCCGATTGGTGGAACGGCTGCGCGCGCTCAAGGAGCAGACCGGGCTGAGCCTGGTGGACCTGGCCGCTCGGACCGCGTACAGCAAGTCGGCCTGGCACCGGTATTTGAACGGCGGCAAGTTCCCGCCGCGCCCGGCCGTCGAGGCGCTCGGCCGGATCGCGGGGGCGGACCCGGCCGGGCTCCTCGCGCTGTGGGGCATCGCGCAGCATGCCGGCACCGGCCTCAGCACCCCGACACCGCCCACTCCCAGGCCCCGGGGGCCCGCACGTCGTCGCCTGGACCTGGGCGCCGTCGTGCTCACCACGGTGTGCACCGTCCTCGCGGCCGTCGCCTTCCTCTCGGGTGCGGTGCTCTCCCCCACCGGTCCGGCAGATGACGCGTCGGACGCCGCCTCCTGCCGGGGCGAAAGCTGCCAGGGCCGCTACCCGCACCCTGCCAACTGCTCGCAGGACGCCCGGACGGAGAGCAGTGTGACGGTTGCCGCGTATGTGGTGCGGCTCCGGTTCAGCCCTTCCTGCTCCGCCGTCTGGTCCGAAGTGCACACCCACGCGGCCCGCGGCGTGCGGGAGGTGTCCATCAAGACGGGACCGGAGGAGGGGCTCACCTCGTACCCGAAGGGGCGGGCGGACGGGAGCACCAGCCCGATGCTGGCCGCCTCGGACCCGCGGACGGCGGAGGCGTGCGCGGTCGTGAGGGACAAGCTGGCCTGCGCCAGCAGGGAAGCACCTGAAATCGTGCCCGCACAAGGCGACTGACGTCCCGCGCCCGCACCGCTCGCCACCCGCCGATCCATTGGTCCGCCGCGGTGTCCCCTCTCCCTCCCCGCGCTTCGCGCAGCGGCTACCCCTTGACCGGGTCGGCGCCCGGCCGGCTGACGATCCGGTCGCCGACCTCGATCGATTTCCAGAGCCGGCGGCTGATCCGGACCTTCAGGGATGCACCGTCGGCAAGGCGGACCTCGACGAAGTGGTACATGTTCGAGCCGTCGAGCATGCCCCGCGACCTCTTGGTGACGACGCCTTCCCAGGCATCCTCTCGTCCGTTTTTGTGAGATTTGAACATGTTGTGGAGTCTACGAGGATCGGCAGCCGACTCTGCAGAGCCGTGAGTCGCGATTCCGGCGATGACATATGTCCTGCCAGGGCGCCGGAGCATCGTGCGATCCAAGATCGGGCGTGTGCTGCGGCGTTCACCGCGCCGGCGTCGCGGCGACGAGGACCACCTGGCTGTCCCGGCCGTGTTCGAACAGCCGCACCTGAAGCCCGCAGCGCTTCAGCTGCTCGGCCACCGCCGCACCGTCGTGGTAGAGGTAGCGCCAGACGAGTACGGTGTCGCCCGGCTCGAACGACACTGTCCGCTGTTCCGGTCCGACATCAAAGGTCACGGCGACCGGCTCCAGGAACCGTGCCCGGACGAACACTTCGCTGCGGCTGCGGTCGAACCCGGTTTCGGTGACGTACCAGGAGCGGTCGATGGCGAGCAGATCCAGGCCCGCCAGCTGCTGCGGCTTGTGCGGCCCTCCCACGCTGACCTGATCCATGAACGGGGGCCGGTCGACGCCGGTGTCGATGCGCAGCGTCAGCAGCAGTACGTCGCGGTCGTCCATGGCGCGGCGTACGTGACGCAGGACCTGGGCCGGATCGGGGAAGTTGTACAGCGTGCCGCCGGCCAGGATGACGAAGCGGACCGGATCGGCACCGCCGTGGGCGGGCGTGTCATCGGCGGCGAGGGCCCGGGCGAGATCGGGGCCGGTGAAGTCACCGCGGCACAGCTCGAAGCCCGCCGCGTGATCCGGGAAGTCGGTTCGCAGGTTCTCCCCGGCCAGTTCGAGGAGTTCCGCGCTGATGTCGATGGCTCGATAGCCGGCCAGCCGGGCGCCGTCCAGCAGGTGGCGGATCAGGCCCCGGACGGGACGCGTGGTGCCCGGCCCGAGATCGACGATCTGCACCGGCGTGGATAACGGGGCCAGGGCCAGGAGCTGTTCGGCGTGACGCGTGAGGAGGGTATCGAGGTCCGCCAGCATCGACGCATGCGCGGGGTTTGACGGCGCTTCGCCGTCTCGCCACATCTCGCTCCCGTCACCGAGGTAGGTCATCTCGTACGGGAACTCGGCTCGTCGACTGAGCGCATCGACGATGGCACCTACCTGCGCTGTCGAGTAGAGGCGGGAGAAGCTTCCACTCGGCGTCACCGCGTGCTGTTGTATGGCCGTCATGGCGGCGAGTACATCGTCAGCCACACACGTCCGTCCAGTCGCAGGGTACGGTCCTCGCCTCGGGGCAGGACGGCCGTCGGCGGCCACCACACCGTCCGGAACGCCGTGCCACGGCCGACCCGCCGCCGAACTCCCGGTCTCGTATTGGCGTGATCCATACGGCAGCCACGACGGTCAACGGCGCCTCACCACCGGACAATTGGCCCCATGGTCTTCTCAGCTCCCGTACGCCTGTGGCTGCTCCCCAATGCCGCGCTGCTCGTCGCCCTGACCCTCTGGGGCATCGTCCGCTATCCGCACCTGCCGAGCCGGATACCGCAGCACCTCGGCACCGACGGGGTGGACGCCTGGACGGAACGGTCGATCGGCAGCGCGTTTGTGCTGGTCTTCGTGTACGTGGGAGTGACGGTGCTGCTGACCGTCGCCGCGGAGCTGACCCTGCGGGTCACCCCGCAGGCCGAACTCCCGGAAGAGGCGGCCCCGTTCGGCAACGCGCTGGTGAGATCGTCCCTCAACCGGCCCCGCACCCGCGCCTCGGCGCTGCGCACCGCCCGGGCCCTGCTGGTGCTCAATGCCTGCACGGGTGTCTCGCTGCTGATCAGCTGCGGAGTGCTGTGGCGCTCCACCGCCGATCCGGCGGTGCCCGGCTGGATGTTCCCCGCGATGCTCCTCCCCCTCCTCGCCGGGACCGCCGGGACGGTGACGGCCGCGGTACGGGACCGGCGAACGCCCGTGAAGTGAGCCCGGCCAGCAGGAAGGCGACGGGTGGGGTCCGGCAGTGCCGGCGCCGGTCAGGTGATCGGCGATTGGCCCTCCCTCAACCGGCCCGCACCCGCACCTCGGCATTCCGGGGCCGACCGGCTCACGCTGCCAGGAGCTCCGCCCACCGGGTGACGCCGCCCGCATGGACATCTGTGCCGCACCGGGTCGCCAGGGCGGTGACGATGCCGAGGCCGCGGCCGCACTCACCCGGGTAGGGCTCGACGACCGGCCGCCCGCCCGCGGCCGCAGGCCCCGCGTCGGTGACCTCGATCCGCAGGGTGGTGCGCCCGTCGACGATCCGTGACAGCCGCAGCACCGCCGGTGGCCGGGCGTGGGCGACCGCGTTGGTGATCAGCTCCGAGATCACCAGGAGCGCGTCCTCGGCAAGGTCCGGGGCCAGGTTCCAGTGCGCCAGGACCGCACGCGCCCGACGGCGTACGACCGAGACAGCCCCGGGGAGGTGCGGCAGCGGCCAGACCTGTTCGGCCGCCTCCCGAAACACCGCATCGAGTTGTGGCGTCATGCTGCCTCCTCCGAGGCCCCCTACCGGCTGGACGCCGGGCTTGAAGGGGACGCTAGGGGAGCCGGCGGAGACGGTCAATGAACAGCGGTCGGCATTACCGAACGCCGGTCCGCGAAGAGCCGTCCCTATCGGCAGATGCCGACCGCGGGACTACGATTGCCTCATGGCCGGCCCGGTCCAGTCGATCGAACGGGCGGCGGCAATCCTGCGTCTGCTCGCCAGCGGGCCCCGTCGGCTCGGGCTCGGTGAGGTGGCCGCGTCGCTCGGACTGGCGAAGGGCACCACCCACGGCATTCTGCGCACCCTGCAGAACCTCGACTTCGTCGAGCAGGACCCGGCGACCGGGAAGTACCAGCTCGGGGCCGCGCTGCTGCACCTGGGCACCAGTTACCTCGACGTGAACGAGCTGCGGTCCCGCTCCATCAACTGGGCCGACGCGCTGGCCGCCCGCAGCGGGGAGGCGGTCCGCCTGGGCGCGCCCCTGGAGGGCAAGGTGCTCATCGTCCACCACGTCTTCCGCCCCGACGACACCCTGCAGACCTTGGACGTGGGCTCGCTGCTCCCCCTGCACGCCTCCTCCCTCGGCAAGGTGCTGCTGGCCTTCGGCAGCGTGCCCCTGGAGCCGGCCGTGGAGGCCGGGCTGGAGGCGTACACCCGGCACACCCTGGCCGCCCCCGAGCGTATCACCGAGGCGCTCGCCGAGGTCCGGGAGCTCGGCTGGGCCGCCGAAGTGCAAGAGATGATCACGGACGAGGCCGGCATCGCCGCGCCGATACGGGGCCACGGTGGCCTCGTGGTGGGCGCCATCGGCATCTCCGGCACGGTCGAGCGGATCTGCGACCCCAAAGGGGTTCCGCAGCCGGCCCTGGTGACCCAGGTCCGCCACGCGGCCCGGGCGATCTCCAGGGATCTGGGGGCCGGCCACTGGTGAGTCCCCGCCCTCGTGCACCGCAACGGAAGGCTGATCATGGTTGAGCGGTATGTGATGTCCATCGACCAGGGCACCACCTCCACCCGATGCATCCTGTTCGACCACCAGGGGCGGCTGGTATCGGTCGCCCAGCGGGAGCACCAGCAGCACTTCCCTCGGCCCGGGTGGGTCGAGCACGACGCCGTCGAGATCTGGCACACCCTGCAGCGCGTGGTGCCGCAGGCACTCTCCGACGCCGGTGTCGGCCCCGATGAGGTCGCCGCTGTCGGGATCGCCAACCAGCGCGAGACGACCGTGCTGTGGGACCGGCAGACGGGCGCCCCGCTGGGCAGGGCGATCGTCTGGCAGGACACCCGTACGGCTGCGCTGGTCGAGGACCTCAGAAGCCGGCCCGGGGACGAGTTCTTCCTCCGCCGCTGCTGCCTGGCCCCGTCCACGTACTTCTCGGCCCCCCGGATCCGCTGGCTGTTCGACCATGTCGACGGGCTGCGGCAGCGCGCCGAGAACGGCGAGGTGCTGTTCGGCACGATGGAGAGCTGGCTGATCTGGAACCTCACCGGCGGGCGGGCCGGCGGCTTGCACCTCACCGACGTCACCAACGCCAGCCGCACCATGCTCATGAACATCAGCACCCTCGACTGGGACGAGGAGCTGCTGGAGTTCTTCGGGGTCCCCCGCCCGATGCTCCCGGAGATCCACTCCTCGGCCGAGACCTACGGAACCGCCCGCGCCGTCCTCCCGGGTGTCCGCATCGCCGCGGCGCTCGGCGACCAGCAGGCCGCGCTGTTCGGGCAGACCTGCTTCGCCCCCGGCGAGGCGAAGTGCACCTACGGGACCGGCAGCTTCCTGCTGCTCAACACCGGTACCGACCTCGTACGGTCCCGGCACGGACTGCTCACCACCGTCGCCTACAAGATCGAGGACCAGCCCGCGGTCTACGCGCTCGAAGGCCCGATCGCCGTCACCGGCGCGCTGGTCCAGTGGTTCCGCGACCGGCTGGGGCTGATCAGCACCGCGTCCGAGATCGAGACCCTCGCCCGCACCGTCGAGGACAACGGCGGCTGCTACATCGTCCCGGCGTTCTCCGGCCTGTACGCGCCGCACTGGCGCAGCGATGCCCGCGGTGTCATCGTCGGCCTCACCTCGTACATCACCAAGGGGCACCTGGCTCGGGCCGTGCTGGAGGCCACCGGCTGGCAGACCCGGGAGGTGGTCGACGCCATGAACGCCGACTCCTCGCTCGCTCTGAAGGTGCTCAAGGTGGACGGCGGCATGACGTCCGACAACCTGCTCATGCAGTTCCTGGCCGACGTGCTCGACGTGCCCGTGGTGCGCCCCATGGCCGTCGAGACGGTCTCCCTGGGCGCCGCCTACGCCGCCGGGCTCGCCGCCGGCTACTGGCCCGACCTGGAGGTCCTGCGCCGCAACTGGCACCGGGCCGCCCAGTGGCTGCCGGACATGCCCCCCGAGCGGCGGCAGTCGGAGTACGAGAACTGGCAGCGGGCGGTCGAGCGCTCGCTCGGCTGGATCGCGCCGCCGAACCCGCCCTGACGGCTCGTCTCCCCGGCCCGGGAGGCGATCGAACCGGTCACCGCCAAGCACCTCCTGGGGGTGACCCCAGGAGGTGCTCCGATGAACTCGGCGGGCTGATGGGGCCCGTGGGATCAGGCCGCGGCGGGTGTGTAGTGCCCCGCGTCGCCGCCTGCGAGGGCGCGGCTGGAGGTGCCGTCAACGCCCACCGGGGCGTCCCCGGCGACGGTCACCCGGTGCAGCAGGCGGGGCAGGTCGCCGTAGTCGTCGGGGGCGTAGTGCTGGGTGATGCGGTTGTCGAACAGGACGAGGTCGCCAGGTGTCCAGGCCACCCGGACGATGTTCTCCGGCCGCGTCACGTACGACTGGAAGATGCGCAGCAGGTCCCGGGACTCGGAGGGGCCGAGGCCCTCGATGGTCTGCGCGAAGCCGCCGATGAACAGGCCGCGCTCCCCCGTCTCGGGGTGCACGCGCACCAACGGGTGGGCGGTGCGGTACGTGCGCGAGACGAACTTCTTGCGGTGCTCGGCCGCCTTGTCGTTCTTCGGGGCGGCGTAGTCGTAGTCGTTGGTGTGGACGGCCCACAGCTTGTCCGCCAGCTCGCGCAGCGGCTCGGGGCCGGCCGGGCGCCGGGGAGGCGCGGGTTCGTCGGGCAGGGGCGGGCAGCGGCGTCAGCGCGTCGCGGGGACGCGCCACGAGCTGAGTCGCTTCTCCACGGCCACCAGCAGCTGGTTGAAGGCCACGCCGATGACGGAGATCGTGACGATGCCCGCGTACATCTGCGGAATGGCGAAGTTGTACTGGGACGCGTTGATCAGATAGCCGAGACCGGCCTTGGCTCCGATCATCTCGGCGGCGACCAGGACGACGATGGACACCGCACCGGCCAGCCGGATTCCGGTGAAGATCGTCGGCACCGAGGCCGGCAGGATCACCTTCTGGAACAGCCGCGGGGCGGACAGGTCCATGGACTTCGCCAGCCTCAGCAGGGTGGGGTCGACGGTGCGTACGGCGCTGATGGTGTTGAACAGGATCGGCCAGGCGCACGCGTACACCACGATGGAGATCTTCGACGTCTCGCCGATGCCGAGGAGCAGCACGAACACCGGCAGCAGGGCCAGGGCCGCGGTGTTGAGGAAGACCTGCAGCAACGGGTTGAGGAGATCGGCGACGGGCCGGTACCAGCCGATGAGCAGGCCCAGCGGTACGGACACCGCGACGGCGATGCCGAAGCCGCTGAACGAACGCACCAGGCTCGCCTGCGCGTTGTCGGCGAGCTGGCCGTTGGCCACAAGTTCCCACCATGCCCGGGCGACCTCGCTGAACGGCGGCAGGAAGGTCCGGTCCACCAGGCCGAAGCGGGGCGCCAGCTCCCACGCGAGCAGCAGGGCGAGGATCGCCACCGACTTGGTGGCGGCGGTCAGTGCCGCGCGCAGGACGCGGGGCAGCAGGGACGGGCGCCGGGACCGCGGCCCGCCCGGCCTGATCAGCGGGACGGCCGCCGGCTCCTCGGTGGCCACCGGCGGTGTACCGGTGGCCGGTGCGGGGGCGTCCTCCGGAGGCTTGAGTTCCTCCGGGGTCCTGCGTCGGGTGCGCGAACCGCTTGCGAGGCTCATGCGGAGACCTCCTCCTTCTCCAGCAGTTGGGTCCTGGTCACCTCGTCGTGCAGAAGCGTCCAGATCTCGTGTCGGTACCGTGCGAACTCGGGGCTGGACCGCAGGTCGTCCGTTGCCGTGCGGGAGTCGAGGCCGATCGGTACGACCTGCTTGATGCGACCGGGCCTGGAGGTCATGACGGCTACTCGCTGTCCCAGGTAGACGGCCTCCTCGATGCCGTGGGTGATGAAGACGACGGTCTTTCCGGTGCGCTGCCAGATGCGCAGCAGCTCGTCCTGGAGCAGCTCCCTGGACTGGGCGTCCAGTGCGGCGAACGGCTCGTCCATCAGCAGGACGTCCGGGTCGTAGGCGAGGGAGCGGGCGAGGGCCACGCGCTGGCGCATGCCGCCGGACAGCTCGTGCGGATGGCGGTTCTCGAATCCGGCGAGCCCGACCAGGTCCAGGTACTCGCGGGCACGGGCGGCGCGCGCACGTCGTGGCACGCCGGTCGCCTCCAGGCCGAACTCGACGTTGCCCAGGGCGGTGCGCCAGGGCAGCAGCGCGTACTGCTGGAAGACGATGCCGCGGTCCAGGCCGGGCCCGGTCACCGGTTCGCCGTCCAGCAGGATCCGTCCGGCGCTCGGCCGGGCGAGCCCGCCCAGCAGGTCCAGGAGGGTGGACTTGCCGCAGCCGCTGGGGCCGACCACGACGACGAACTCCCCGGCGTCGATCCGCAGGTCGACGCCGTCCAGAGCGGTGAACTCGTCGTCCGGGTGCGTCGCACCGCGGCCCTGGGCCCTCCCCCTCTTGACGGGAAAGGACTTGCCCACCTGTTCGAACTCGATCTTGGGGGTGGTGGCTTCAGGCACGGTCAGCTCCCGCTCTTGGAGGTCGGCCCGGCCGCGGACGGCTTGCCCCGCCGGCCGTACGCGTTGAACTCGTTGGTGTAGAGATCCGACGCCTTGACCTGGCCCTTCTCGATGTCACCGCGTTTGGCGAGCCAGTCGATCCACAGCTGGAGCTCCTTGTCGGTGATCCGCCCGGCGGTCTCGGCGACGCCGAACGACTTCCAGTACTTCAGCGGGGCGGTGCCCTCGTTCCGGCCGCGCTTCTTGACGATCTCGACCTGCCGGGCGATGACCTCGTCGCGCGGTCGCGCGCGGGCCCACTCGATGGCACGCGCGACGCCCGTGACGAACGTGCGCGCGGTGTCAGGGTTCTCCTTGAGAAACCGGTCGTTCACCACGTACGTACCGGCGGAGAAGTCGCCGAGCAGCTGGTGGTCGGTGAACAGCGGCCTGATGCCTCCGGTCTGCAGGGCCTTGTCGCGGAGGATGTCGCCGAGGACGCCCACCTGGATCTGCTTCTGCCGCAGCGACTGCTCGGTGTTGACCGGGGGCACCACCAGCGGCTCGACCTTCTTGGTGTCCGCCTGCGACAGGCCGTGGCGTTGCAGGTAGATGTCGAGCATCGCCTCGGAGTGCGCGCCGAGCGTGTTCATCCCGACCTTCTTGCCGATCAGGTCACGGGCCGAGTGGATCGGGCTGTCCTTGAGGACGTAGAAGCCGTTGTAGGCAGCCTTGTCGACGCCGTAGTAGCTGATGACCGCGGTGATGGGAGCCTTTCTCGCCGCGAGCTTGACGACCGCTCCGTTGAACGCGCCGCCGAAGTCGACCTGCCCGGTGGCCGCCGACTGGATGTCCTGCGGCCCGCTGATCGTGTTGCCGACCCACTTCAGCTTCACGTCCTCCAGGAAGCCGAGGTCCGCGGCCAGTTCGGGCAGGAGGACGGACCCCGCCCAACCCTGATATCGCAGGGTCTTGGTCTGATTCCTGGCCGCGCCGCCACCCCCGGAGCCGCAGCTGACCGCGGCCGCCGAGAGGCCCAGCAGGGTGAGGAACTGTCGTCGGCTGGAGGGGGTTATCAGCGTGCTCATGGCAAGGTCCTGTCCGAGTGGTGGGTGGAGCGCGGTGCGACGCGTACGGCAGTTGCTGCGGACGCCGGGGTGCGGGGCTGCGTAGGAGTTGCCGGGTGGGCTACGGGGCGGCGGGGGCGACGGCCGGTGCGTGCGGGCCGAGCGGCCGGGCGAAGCCCTCCGGGGCCTGCGTCAGGCGCGGTTCCCCTGTCGGCGGGCGCAAGGGCAACCCGAGGCGCGAAAGCCGAAAGGGAAAGGCGAATGATGAGGTGAAAGAAGCCGGCACGCACACCGAACCCGGCAGATTCCAGGGAGGTGTACGGCGGAAATCACCGGGCGACGAGGAATTTCCGGGCCGGAATGTGCACCGGGATCACGGGTCGCTCAGGAGCTGACGCCGGTCGGCGGCTCTAGCAGCCAGCGGCACAGATGGCACTGGCCTGGCGTCGAAGATCGACGTGCAGGCGTGCGGTGAAGTTCTGCGAATGACTCACACTCGGGAGGTTGGCAGCGGAAATCAGCCACGTCAATGCGGCGACCGCCCTTGCCCCACTTTCTGATTCTCCCGCCACGCGCGCGCAGCATCACGTTCACAATCGCAGCCACACGCAGCCCCCGCGGATCGTGATGATGTCCCGGCCGGCCGCTGAGTGGCCGGCCGGGACATCGGACTCAGGCCAGGTCGAACCGATCGAGATTCATCACCTTGTCCCAGGCCGCTACGAAGTCGCGTACGAACTTCTCCCCCGCGTCAGCGGATGCGTAGACCTCCGAGACGGCCCGGAGCTGGGAGTGCGAACCGAAGATGAGGTCGACGGCGGTGGCGGTCCACTTGGCCTCGCCCGTGGCGCGATCCCGGCCGTCGAACACGTTCTCCGACGCGACCGACGCCTTCCACTCCGTGCCCATGTCGAGCAGGTTGACGAAGAAGTCGTTGGTCAGTGCCTCCGGCCGGTGCGTGAGGACACCGTGCGGGGACCCCGCGAAGCCGGCGTTGAGGACCCGCATGCCGCCGATCAGCACCGTCATCTCGGGTGCGGTCAGCGTCAACAGGCTGGCGCGGTCCAGCAGGAGTGTCTCCGGCGACAACTTCTCTCCCGCCCGGAGGTAGTTGCGGAATCCGTCTGCCCTGGGTTCGAGCACGGCGAACGACTCCACGTCGGTCTGCTCCTGCGAGGCGTCCGTGCGCCCCGGTGCGAACGGGACGGTGATGTCGTGCCCGGCATTCTTCGCGGCCTGCTCGACGGCCGCGCATCCGCCCAGGACGATCAGGTCGGCGAGGGACACCTGCTTCCCGCCGGTCTGCGAGCCGTTGAAGTCCTGCTGGATCTGCTCCAGGGTCTGCAACGTCTCGGCCACCTCCGGCAGGTCATTGACCTCCCAGTCCTTTTGCGGCGCGAGGCGGATCCGTGCCCCGTTGGCCCCGCCACGCTTGTCGGTGCCGCGGAAGCTTGCCGCCGCCGCCCAAGCCGTGGCGACCAGCTGGGGGACGGACAGCCCCGAGCTCAGGATCCTGTCCTTGAGAGCAGCGATGTCCTCGTCCGCGACCAGTTCGTGATCGACGTCGGGGACGGGGTCCTGCCACAGCTGCGGCTCGGGAATCCACGGACCGAGGTAGCGCGAGCGGGGGCCCATGTCGCGGTGCAGCAGCTTGTACCAAGCCTTGGCGAACGCCACCGCGAGCTTGTCCGGGTTCTCGTGGAAGCTCTTGGTGATCGGCGCGTAGACCGGATCCAGTTTCAGCGCGAGGTCCGTCGTCAGCATCATGGGCGCGTGCCGCTTCGACGGATCATGGGCATCGGGCACGGCGTCCTTGGCCGCGGGGTCCGTGGGAGTCCACTGCTTCGCGCCGGCCGGGCTCGTCGTCAGCTCCCAGTCGTACCGGAACAGGTTGTCCAGGTACCCGTTGTCCCACTTCGTGGGCTCCGAGGTCCATGCGCCCTCAAGTCCACTGGTGAGCGCGTCGCCGCCCTTGCCGCTGCCGTGGGTGTTCCGCCAGCCGATGCCCTGCTGCTCGATGGGGCACGCCTCGGGTTCCGGGCCGATGTACGAGGGATCGACCGCGCCATGACACTTCCCGAACGTGTGGCCACCGACGATGAGCGCCACCGTCTCCTCGTCGTTCATCGCCATCCGCCCGAACGTCTCGCGGATGTCCCTGGCCGCGGCCATCGGATCCGGGTTGCCGTTGGGCCCCTCCGGATTGACGTAGATCAGGCCCATCTGCACGGCGCCGAAGGGCCCGGTGAGTTCCCTGTCGCCGGTGTAGCGCTCATCGCCGAGCCAGGTGTCCTCGGGTCCCCAGAAGATTTCCTCGGGTTCCCAGATGTCCTCCCGCCCGAAGCCGAACCCGAACGTCTTGAATCCCATCGATTCCATGGCGCAGTTTCCGGCATAGACCAGAAGGTCGGCCCAGGAGATCTTCCGACCGTACTTCTGCTTGACCGGCCAGAGCAGACGGCGCGCCTTGTCGAGGCTTGCGTTGTCCGGCCAGCTGTTGAGGGGGGCGAAACGCTGAGCGCCGGCGCCGCCACCGCCCCGGCCGTCGGCGATGCGGTACGTTCCCGCGGCATGCCAACTCATCCGGATGAAGAGCGGCCCGTAGTGACCGTAGTCGGCAGGCCACCAATCCTGTGATGTCGTCATCACCTCCAGGACGTCCTGCTTCAGTGCGTCGAGATCGAGGGTCGCGAACTCTTCCGCGTAGTTGAAGTCTTCTTCCATCGGGTTGGACCGAGATGAGTGCTGGTGGAGAACCTGGAGGTCCAGCTGATTCGGCCACCAGTCCCGGTTCGTCCGGGGCCGGGTCGGTGTGGGGGCCGGGGAGGGGATTACAGGGTTCTCGCTTTCGCTGCCGGACACGTCCGTCCTTCTTCCTGTCTCGGTGATTCCTTCTGCTGGTTTCCTTTGCCGTCAGTTGCTTTGCTGGTGTCGAGCACTGCGACGCGCGCTCGTGGCGCGCCATGGCGCCCGCCGGCTGGAAACGCCTGACCAGGTCCGCGGACATCACGCGGGCCAGCAGCCGGCGAGAACCTTCCCTTGTGCACGACGCCGATGATCAAGCCTGGGTCGGCGTCCGTATGGTTGCGCACCGCAGACCCCACTGCCACGAGAACACGCAGGGCGCCGCCGCGTAACCAGCCTAAAGTCCGGAGACCGTCCGGTCGCCTTGACGGCAGCGTCGCCGGCGGACGCGCCCTGACCTGGCGCGTCCCTGCCGGAGGTGCCGATGAATGGGCGCCTGCTCGTCCCGGCCCGGTACCGGTCCGCATCGGACTGATCACCGAACGAGGTGGGGACGGAGCGCTTCGGCGGCGCGTACCGGTTCGCCCGCTCCGAGCGCCGGCTGTCGACGAGCGGCGGCGCGGGCGGCTGCACCATGATCGGCCTCGGGGTGGCCGTTGCCGCCACCGGCCATCAACGAGGCTCGGAAGCAGTTGGCACGATCAGCGCTGAGGCCGGGATCAGGATGGTGAAGCGACTACGCCAGGGGCACGGCGCGGATCGCGGAGATGTCGAACTGCAGTCGAACCTTCTCGCTCACCATGGCGCCGCCCGCCTCCAGGCGCTGGTTGTAGACCAGGCCCCAATCGGTGCGGTCGATCGTGGTGGTGGCGTCGAAGCCCGCTCGCTCATAGCCGAACGGGTCCAAGACCGAGCCGAGGTAGTCGAGTTGCAGCTCGACGGGCCGAGTGACGCCGCGGATGGTCAGATCCCCTGTCATGCGGAAGCTCTCTCCGCCTTCGTGGGTCGTGGAGGTACTGCGGAACGCCATCTCCGGCCAGCGGCCCGCGTCGAAGAAGTCGGTACCGATGAGGTGTGCGTCCCGCTGTTCCACGCCCGTGTCGACGCTGGCGACCCGAATGACGAGTTCGGCCCGGGACCGGGAGGGCTCGGCTCCGTCGAAGTACAGCGCGCTGTCGTAATCAGCGAACGCGCCCCGTACCGTCGTGACCATCGCGTGCCGCACGGAGAATCCGATGCGGCTGTGCGGGCGGTCGATGGTCCATTCTCCGGTCAACGCACGAAGTGCGGGGTCGAGCGCAGCTCCGGCGGCGTCGGCCGCCGGGAAAGGCGTACGGGGGCCGGCTGCCGACGTCGGCTCGATCGTCGCGCTGTGGCGACGGCTGAAGATACCCATGCGGTCGTAGCCTCCCTCGAATCTGATTACTCCGTGCTATCACGGCATGGGGAGACGCTTCCCAGCGAGATGGGTGGTCTCGTCCAGATTCCAGGCTGCCGCCTGCAAAGATGCACAGGATCGACACGAATGTGGATGCACTGTCAGGCAGTCGGCTGTTACGTATTGTCACCGGTGGCGCCGCTTGCGAGGGACGGCGCGGGATCAGCGGTCGGCGATGTCCTCGCGAAGTCCGTCGGAGAACTCCCACCACGACAGGGGGAGCCAGTCGCCGTTGACGAAGGCATCGACAGTCGCACCACGACCGCGGACGGTAACCGTCGTTCCGGGCGGGTACGAGGTGCCGGACAGTCCCGGCACGGTGACCAGCAAGGTCCCGAGTCGCTGCGCTGCTGCCACGTGTCGCCCTCGCTCTCTCGTATCTCGGTATGACATTGCGATACCCAGAGTGGATATTCCCTCCCACAATACCGGCTTGCCCCGTCCAGCGGACCGGAGAATCATGAGCGATAGGTCACGTCAGAGGGGTGGGAAATCAGCGCGCGCTCTGCACCGAGCAGGAGGTGGCAGCAGATGAAGGCCGTCGTCTACAAAGGGCCGTTCACCGTGGCGGTCGAGAATGTCGAAAAGCCCAACATTCAACACCCCAACGAAGCTCTCGTAAGAATCACGTCCACTGCGATCTGCGGCTCGGACCTGCATATGTACGAGGGGCGCACGGCGGCCGAGCCGGGCATCGTCTTCGGTCACGAGAACATGGGAGTCATCGAAGAGGTCGGCCAGGGCGTCACCTCCCTGAAGGAGGGCGACCGTGTGGTGATGCCCTTCAATGTCGCGTGCGGGTTCTGCACCAACTGCGTCGAGGGATTCACGGGATTCTGTCTGACCGTCAATCCTGGATTCGCGGGCGGCGCTTACGGCTATGTGGCCATGGGTCCTTGGGTGGGCGGCCAGGCGGAATACCTGCGCGTGCCCTACGCAGACTTCAACTGCCTGAAGCTCCCGCCGGGAAACGAGCACGAGACCGACTTCATCCTGCTCGCTGACATCTTCCCCACCGGGTACCACGGCTGTGAACTCGCCCAGGTGCGCCCGGGCGAGAGCGTGGCGGTGTACGGCGGCGGGCCGGTCGGGCTCATGGCCGCCTACTCGGCGATGCTGCGCGGCGCGAGCAAGGTCTTCGTCGTGGACCGGGTGGCCGAGCGCCTGGAGAAGGCTCGGGAGATCGGCGCGGTGCCGATCAACTTCGCCGAGGGCAACCCGGTGCAGCAGATCAAGGACCAGACGGACGGTGCCGGCACGGACAAGGGTGTGGACGCCGTCGGCTATCAGGCGATGGCGCACGGCGAGGCCCGCGAGGAACCGGCGACCGTCCTGAACTCGCTCGTCGAGACGGTCCGGCCCACCGGCGCCCTGGGCGTGCCGGGCCTGTATGTCCCGGCGGACCCCGGAGGCCCCGACGAGGAGGCGAAGCGGGGCATGCTCCTCGTGTCGATCGGCAAGCTCTTCGAGAAGGGCCTGCGGATGGGGACGGGGCAGTGCAACGTGAAGCGCTACAACCGGCAGCTGCGCGACATGATCGTCGCGGGCCGGGCGAAGCCGAGCTTCGTGGTGTCGCACGAACTTCCCCTGGACCAGGCCCCCTCGGCATACGAGAAGTTCGACAAGCGGATCGAGGGCTACACGAAAGTCGTCCTGCATCCGTAGAGCTGACGGCACGCCCCGCCCTCATGGGCCGGGCGTGCCACGCCGGAGGCCGGCGGCCGCATCTCGCCCGATGCGGTCGCCGGCCGTCGCGTCACCCCGTATCGGCCGCCTGTTTAGGTGCCGGGCTTCCCGCCCATGCGACGGCGACGTCGAGTTCGTCGTATCCGAACCGCCGCACCTCGGCCTGGATGAAGTGCTTCGCAATGTGCGGCACCAGGCCGGCGAGCTTGCTGTCGGCCGCCAGCGCGACCTTCCTGACCTTCCGGTGGTGGTCACGGACGAAACGCACATGGCGGAGCATGCTTCCCACGTTCTCCCAGCCGGGGAATTCGCGAGCGTGGACCACCACACCGGCCAATTCGGTGTGGGTTTCGAGCCAGCTGTCCGCGGTGAGCGCCAGGGCGTCGAAGTCCTGTGTACGCAGAGGTTCTTCGACCTCGATCACAAGGACCTGGGGCCCGTGGAGGAGACGGTGGGAAACGCCGGGCGCCTCGGGCAGCGAGGTCAGCCAGTCAAGGGCCGCCGCGCGCTCCTCCATACCGAAGACACGTACCGGGCAGGGCATCAGAAAACTCGTGAGGCTGGTCGACTTACGTATCCAGCCGATGTCGCTCACGAGTGCGCAGCCCTCGAACAGCCGCAGCGAACGCATACCGACTTTGAGGTCCTCCCAGCCTGCCGCCGGGGTGAACGTCCTGAAATCGGGGCCGAACTCGCACAGAATTCGGAGACGCCGGCCTTCAGCGCGGGCGTCATTGATCAACGGCTCGATCACCGTTTCGTAATCCTTCTTCGAGACGGTACCTGTCGCCTTCACTGCAGAAATTCCAGCAGGCACGTCCTCGAGTCTCTCAAGCATTCCGTCCTTCTCTCCGCACGTGCCATCGCCCGGGCTCTACGCGGCCGGCGGAAGTGGCCGAGTGATCAGTGGGCCGCGCAGACAGCCTCGACGAAGTGGCCCACCTGTTCCTCCGGCAGGCGGCGAGCGAGGTCCGCCTCACTGATCATGCCGATCAGCCGGTGGTTGTCGATGACCGGCAGCCGCCGGATCCTGTGCTCCGCCATGGCCCGGAGCACGCGATCCGTATCGGCCTCCGCGTCAATCGTGATCGGCTTGCCCTGTTCGAGCTGGCCGGCGGTCATGGTCTTCGGGTCCTTGCCCTTGGCGAGACACTTCACCACGATGTCCCGGTCGGTGATGATCCCGTGGAGCCGGTCGTCCGGCCCGCAGATCGGGAGCGCCCCGACGTCCAGCTCGCTCATGCGGCGCGCCGCGGCCGCCAGCGTTTCGCTTTCCTCGACGCAGATGGCACCGGTGTGCATGATCTCTCGTGCCGTGGTCATCGCCGCTCCTCATGAGTCCCTCGGAGCCGGAACCGCACCCGACTGGTACTTCCTACTGCCAGTGTGGAACCTCCGGATCCGGCGTGCATACCGAGCCCGCACGGCCGAAATCCGGGGCGCGCCGGCCCGTACGGCGAGCGTTCACGGCGAGGCCCTCGGCGCGGGCGCGTCACCCGGGGAGATCGGCACCACCGCCTACCGCGCGCCGTACACGCCGGTGGCCTTCGCCGCCCTGGCCGGGCGGGAGCGCGGCGAGCTGTTCGATCCGGAGCGCACGACGTCCCTGCACAGCTGGCACACCGCGCACGGGGCGGAGTTCGAGGACGTCGGGCAGTGGAAGCGCCCCCGGTACTACCCCCTGCCCGGTGAGGACATGGACACGGCCGTGGCGCGCGAGTGCCGCGCGGCCCGCGAGGGCGTGGCGTTCATGGACGCCTCCACCCTCGGCAAGATCGAGATCTGGGGCGCGGACGCCGGGGAGTTCCTCAACCGCATCTACACCAACGCCTTCAAGAAGCTCAAGCCCGGTATGGCCCGCTACGGCGTCATGTGCAAGCCCGACGGCATGATCTTCGACGACGGCGTGACGCTGCGCCTCGACGACAACCGCTATTTCATGACCACCACGACCGGCGGCGCCGCCGGGGTCCTGGACTGGCTGGAGGAGTGGCTGCAGACCGAGTGGCCCGAACTCGACGTCCACTGCACGTCGGTGACCGAGCAGTGGACGACGATCGCCGTCGTCGGCCCCCGCTCCCGCGAGGTCGTCGCCCAACTCGCGCCCGACGTCGACCTGTCCACCGAGGCGTTCCCGTTCATGGCCTTCCGTGAGACCACCCTCGCCTCGGGTGTCCCGGCCCGCATCTGCCGGATCTCCTTCTCCGGTGAACTCGCCTACGAGATCAACGTCTCCGCGTGGTACGGCCTGGCGGTCTGGGAGGAGGTGGACGCGATCGGCCGCCCGTACGACATCACGCCGTACGGCACCGAGACCATGCACGTCCTGCGGGCCGAGAAGGGCTACATCATCGTCGGTCAGGACACCGACGGCACCGTCACCCCGCAGGACGCGGGCATGTCCTGGGTGGTCTCGAAGCAGAAGGACTTCATCGGGAAGCGGTCCTACGCCCGCGCCGACACCTCCCGCACCGACCGCAAGCAGTTGGTCGGCCTGCTGCCCCGCGACCGCACGACCCGGCTGCCGGAGGGCACCCAGCTCGTCGCGCCGGACGTGCCCCTCACCCCCGATGCCGGGCCGGTGCCGATGCTCGGCCACGTCACCTCCAGTTACCACAGCGAGGCGCTGGGCCGCCCGTTCGCCCTCGCCCTGGTCGCCGCCGGCCGGGACCGGGTGGGCGACACGCTCCTCGCCCCCGTCGGCGACGACCTGGTCCCCGTCCAGGTCACCGAACCCGTCCTCTACGACCCCGAAGGGACCAAGCGAGATGGCTGAGCCGACGATCGACGCGGGCGCAGGTCCCGTGGCACTGCGCAGAAGCCCCCTGGCACATCTGGAGGAGCGGATGCGCGCCGCCGCCGTCACCGGTGCCCGTGGCGTCACGCTGACCGAGCGGCCGTTCCTCACCATGGTGAACCTGCGCGTCGACCCCGCTTCCGAAGCGGCCGCCCGCCTCGGGAAGACCCTGGGGGCACCACTCCCGCGGCAGTGCGGCCACACCACCAGCTCCGGCCCCCACTCGGTCGTCTGGCTCGGCCCCGACGAGTGGCTGGTGCTGTCCCGGGCCGAATCGACCGAGGTGACCGCCGAGTTGCGGGAGGCACTCGGCGGAGACCCGGGCTCGGTCGTGGACGTCTCGGCCAACCGCACCACGCTGGAGCTGAGCGGCCCGAGCGCCCGGCAGGTACTGGAGAAGGGCTGCCCGCTGGACCTGCACCCCCGGTCCTTCGCACCCGGCCGGGCCGTGTCGACCACGGTGGGCCCCGTCGCGGTCCTGCTCTGGCAGGTCGACGACACGCCCACGTACCGGCTGTTCCCGCGGTCCTCGTTCGCCGACTACCTGGCGCGCTGGCTCATCGACGCCATGAGCGAGTACCGCGGCCCCGAGGTCCCCTGAGGGCGCTCCCGGCGTCTTCGGCCTCTCCCCGGCCGAGGCCCTCACGACCATGCGCGACACCGCCCGGACAGATGGATCACATACCCGAGGCCGCCGCCCGCGGCGGCCTCGCCGTCCACGTAATCGAGTGCTGACACCATGACTGATCTCGCAGCTTCCGCCACGGCCACCGTCGAGCACGTACTCACCGTCGACTGCCCCGAGGCGCCCGGCATCGTGCACGCCGTCTCGCGGTTCCTCCTCCAGCACGGCAGCGACATCATCGACAACCATCAGTTCGGTGACCGTCGCGACGGCCACTTCTTCATGCGGGTGCGCTTCGCCACCTCCGGCAGCGAGAACGGCACCGAGCTGCTGCGCCGGGACTTCGCCGCCGTGGCCGCCCCGTTCGCGATGCGGTGGCACCTCGAACCGGCCGGCACCCGGCGCCGCGTGCTGGTGATGGTGTCCCGCCACGGCCACTGCCTCAACGACCTGCTCTTCCGCACCCGCAGCGGGGACCTGCCCATCGACGTGGTCGCCGTGGTCTCCAACCACCCCGACCACGAGGGGCTCGTCAGCTGGCACGGCATCCCGTTCTTCCACGTGCCGGTCACCGCCGCGACCAAGCCGCAGGCCGAAGCCCAACTCCTGGATCTCGTCGACGAGTTCGCCGTAGACCTGGTCGTACTGGCGCGCTACATGCAGGTCCTCTCCAACGACCTGTGCACCCGGCTGGCCGGCCGGACCATCAACATCCACCACTCGTTCCTGCCGAGCTTCAAGGGCGCCAAGCCCTACCACCAGGCCCACGAGCGCGGCGTCAAGCTCGTCGGCGCGACCGCCCACTACGTCACCGCCGACCTCGACGAAGGCCCGATCATCGCCCAGGAGGTCATCAACGTCGACCACAGCCACACCCCCGACGACCTGGCCGCCATCGGCCGCGACGCGGAATCGGCGGCCCTGGCCCGAGCCGTCCGGTGGCACTGCGAGGGCCGGGTGTTCGTCCAGGGCAGGCGCACCGTGGTGCTCCGCTGACGGCCGGCCCCTCGAACCCCGTACCCGACGCAGACAGGCCCGGGCTCCCCCTTCACGCCCAGGGGCCGGCGCCGTCACATGCTGATCTCATCGACCTTGTCGTTCCAGTTACCACCCCCGAGCCACCAGGGATACGAGAGCCGGGTGAAGTCGTCGTAGCCGCTGCCGGCCGCGAGGAGCATCCTGGCGTCGAGCCCCGAGTGGTAGTCGATGCATTCGACTCCGCCCTGGGGCCGCCAGACCGCGGCACTGCTCGCCTGGTCACGGAAGCCCCACTGGGCGAGCTTCTTGTGTCCCGGCGACGACCACATCAGCCGTCGTCCGTTGAAGTTCTTCCGCTCGTAGAGGCAGACCCAGCCCTGGGGACAGTCAGGCCACGCCTGAGCGGCGTTGACGCTCCCGATTACCCGGTGGGCCTCGTTCACGGTGTCGTAGCAGCGGACGTCCCCGACCGCCAACTCGGCGCAGACCTGCGCGCTGCCCCACCCCTTGCTGAGGTCGATCTTCTTGTCGTGGTATGACGCGATGACCCCGCCCCTGGAGCTTGCCGTCCCTGCCGATGGGGCCGTGGGGTACGCGGACGCGGTGGCGCGGGCGGCAGTTGCGCCGGTGGTGGCACTTGCGGTCGGGGCAGCGGTGAGGCCCCCGGTGAGGGCGACTGCGGCCGCGGTCAGAGCGATGCGCTTGCGTGTTTGCACGGTTCGAGTCCTTCGCTGTTGTCGGATGCTCCGCCCGGCCCGGGGCGGCCGGGCGGCCCCGGTCGCGGAACAGGCCACCGTTCGTCCCCGCGAGGTCGGTTACGGGTGGCGATGACGCATAACAGCCTGGCCGTCCCGACGGAACGGGGCGATGCTTTCAGCGAGGGCTGAATGGTTCGGGCATCGGCGGGGGCCGGGCATGCTGCGTGTGCACTGCACTGCGGAGGATCTGCTGAGGGTGACGGTCGCTGATCGGCCGGCGCCGTTGGTGGAGCTCGGTCTGGCCTTGGAGATGCTGCAACGGCGCGATGCGCACCCGGTGTTCGGCCCGTGGCGGCAGCGGGTGGCCCGCACCCTTCCGCGGTCGGCGCGGCCGATGGTGCAACTGGTCTCCCCGCTGGGGGCGGGGCCGCTGTTCCTGGACCCGCCCAGCCACGACCTGGAAGAGGGCCTGGACCAGATCCTGTCGACGGCCCGCGCCCGGGCCCGCGCGGAGCTGCGTCGGATGTGCGCCCTCGACCGTCCGCTCACCCCGTGGGTGCGTCAGCTCGCCGACGGGGACCGGGACGCCTGGCAGGTCCTCGCGCAGGCGGTACGTGCCGGCCATGCCAGTGTCATCGCGGGGGCCTGGCCCCGTATCCGGGCCGGCTTTCACGCCGAGGTGGCGTGGCGCTCCCGCATCCTCGCCCGGCAGGGCCTGCACGCCACCCTGACGGGGCTGGCACCGTCGATCCGCTGGCGCGGCATGACCCTGGAAGCAGCCTTTCCCCGCGACCTCGACCTCACCCTTCACGGGCACGGCATCGTCCTGCAGCCGTCCCTGTTCTGGGCCGATCACCTGCTGGCAGCGCCACAGGACGACGGTCGGCTGCTGCTGATCTACCCGGCCGTCACCCCGCTGCCGCTGCGGAACACGGCGCCCCCCGACGACCCGCTCGCCGCCCTGGTCGGCAGCACTCGCGCGCTGGCCCTGCGGCTGCTCGTCCGGCAGCACACCACCGCCGGTCTCGCCCGGGAGCTCGCGGTCAGCGCAGCGGCCGCGTCCATGCAGGCCAAGATCCTCCGGGAGGCCGGCCTGATCGTCTCCCGCCGCGACGGCAAGGCCGTGTGGCACTGGTGCACCCCGCTGGGTCTGGATCTCCTCGTCCACGGAAGCGCATGAGTTCCCTGGCGGCGCATCGCCGGTTTTCCCTGCTCGGCAATGACGTGGACGCGCGGGCCGGGACGATCTAGCGTCGGGGCAGCGACGGCGCCGCACCTCCGCGCGCACCGCACCGGCACACGGGGAGACCATGTCCAACGGGAACGAGTCCATCGAGCGCACCGAAGCGCCCGTCACCTTCATCACCGGCGGATCGAGCGGGATCGGGGCGGAGACCGTGCGCCGCCTGCTGGGCCTCGGCCACCGGGTGGCAGCGACCGGGCGCAGCGCGAAGAAGCTGGCCTCGCTGACCGAGGCCGCGGCGGAAGCGGGGGCGGGCGACCGGCTGCTGACCTTCGAGGGGGATGCCGCGGACTGGGGTCATGTGTCGTCAGCCGTCGAGGAGACCGTGCGCGCGTTCGGGCGGCTGGACCACGCGGTCGCCAACGCCGGGTACGCGACCAACGGCACGGTCGAGACCGGCGACCCCGAGGAGTGGCGGGGCATGGTGCTCACCAACGTCCTGGGACCCGCACTGCTGGTGCGGGCGGCGCTCCCGGCGCTGAAGGCGGCGCAGGGCCGGGTGGTGCTGATCGGGAGTGTCGCGGGTTTCAAGAACACGCCCGGCAACCTGTACTCGATGACGAAGTTCGCGGTGACCGGGCTGGCGGAGAACGTCCGCATGCTGACGACCGGGTACGGGGTCGGCACGACGCTGATCGCGCCCGGGCGGGTGCTGACGCCGTTCTGGGACGAGCGCCCCGGCGGCGCCGACGCGGCGGGCCCGATGATCTCCGCCGAGCACCTGGTGGACACCGTCGTGTGGGCGCTCTCCCAGCCGCCTGGCGTGGACGTGAACACGCTGGTGGTCCGGCCGATCGGCCAGCCGAACTAGGCGGTCGCCGGGGCGGTCGCGGTGGCGGACGACGGCCGGTGAGGCGCGCGGCCCTGCGGCGATCCCGCGCCCGGGCACGGTTGGACCGGCCGGCGGCAAGGCCCGGGACTGCTCGCAGGGCCACCCCGGGAACGGGGCGTGCGGACGCTACCGTCCGGTGTAGGTGAACTCGTCCGCCGGGCTGGTCGGAGAGGTGGCCTTGCCGACCGTCACGGTGATGTTCACCGTCTGGTGGACGTCGAGCTGATCGGGTGCGGTCGCGGTGAGCTGGCCGGTGGAGACGAACTTGACCGAACCGGATGCCTTGTCCTTGAAGTGCACGGTGGCGCCGTTGGCGAAGCCCGAGCCGTTGATGGTGACCGGGGTGCCGACCTTTCCGCTGGTCGGGCTGACCGCACTGACCACCACGGGTGCGGGGCCGCCATAGGCGAACTGCGCCATCGCGACGGCCGGGGAGGTGCCGAGGGTGTTGGTGACGCGGACGTGGACGACGCCGTTTCCGTTGGGGACCTGAGCGGTGATCCTTCTGCCGGAGGGGTCGACCTCGCGCTTGGTGCAGGCGAAGTGGCCGAAGTCGACCATGCTGTCCTGACTGAAGCCGGTGCCGTTGATGGTCACCGTGGCGCCTGCCGCACCGAAGGTGGGGCTCAGGTCGGTCACCACCGGCCCGGCAGGGACGGGAGGCGCCCCCACCAGGTCCAGGTAGGTGGAGTTGGCGTGCTGGAAGGCGACCTGGCCGAGGAAGTCCTGGGTGGTCTTGTTGACCAGGTTCTTGGCGAGGCTCGTGTATTCGGTGTTCATCAGGCAGAGCGTGCCGGGCTGGACGTAGACGTTGCCCCTGGTGCGCTCGGAGATCGCCCCGATGAGCAGCTTCACCTCGTCGGTCGCCTGCGGTCCCGGGCTCGGGTACCAGTCGGCGGTGGTGTCGAGATCGGCCCACGCGTGCGGTACCAGGTCGAAGGCGTTGTTCTGGCGCTCGTCGATGCCCCACGGCACGGAGTCGAAGTAGTCGACGAAGCTCTGCCCGCCTGCGGTGGGAGCGGCATAGGTGATCACCGCGAACCTCGGCTGCTTCGGCCAGGTCTTGGCTTGCAGGTACAGCGCGAGCATGGTGGCGATGCAACCGCCCAGGCTGTGACCGGTCAGATAGACGGTCGGCTGCGGCGAGGAGGGCGCCGACTGGAGCGCGGCGGAGAGCGCCTGGGCGAGCGTGACGTTCGGGGAGGGCGCGACGATCGAGCGGGCGTTGACAACCCGTTTGAACGCATCCATGGCCCCCTTGGAAACGGTGATGGGCTTCGGCGATCCGCTCTCGGGGAACGGGACGACCGTGCCGACGTCGAGGTCCTCGAGGACGTCGGTCAGGTCGGCGTCCGTTCCGCGAGCGACCACGGCGAACTCGTTCGAGCCGTTGGTGCTCTGCGCGATGTAGGCCATATTGGCGTTGGCCTCGCTCAGGGCGAGCCACGTCAGCTTCCACTCACCCTGCGTCGCAAGCCTGGGATCGTTCAGTTGCGCGTTGATGCCGGTGATGATGCGTTTGGTGTGCTGCTCCAGGGTTTCCCCGGACGGGCGCGGGGTGGCGCCGGTGGCTGCGAAGGCAGCCAGGGTCATGGTCACCTGGGCGACTGTCGGATCGGGTGCCATCGTCGTTCCTGCTCCTCGGGTCTCGTGCCGGTGCGGAGGCGGGACGGCCTTTCGGCAGCATCAGGGCAGATCTGTGCCGAACCGACCGTCGGGAGTGGATCGCACACAATCAGACCTCTCCGCTGCGTCGTCCGGTGCCTTTCCTGCCTTCAGGTCGACCAGGTTCACCTTGTTGGCCGTTCGTCATATGTGCGTACGGTGCGCCGAGCCAGGTGCGCAGCGCGGTCGCCGGAGCGACGGTGTCCGCGGGCAGGCCCGGGCACCGGGACCCGTGCCCGTGGCGGCCCCGTCCGGTGCGCAGGTTCGGGGGGGGAGCCGGGGAACTCGCTGAGGTCTTCCTCGGCGGGTGCTGAGGGGTCAGCCCGCCGGAGCGCGGGTCGGCGGCCGGGGCAGCCGTTGAGCACAGCCGGCAGGATCGTCCCTGCGTCCCAAGAGGTGGCGGATCGCCACGGCTCTGCGTGTGAGGCTCAAAAAGCTTGGCCGGCAAGCGGGTTGGGGATCGATACTCGAGCGCAGGGACGTTCGAGCGGGAGGCGGGGGCTGCCGGTGAGTGCGTTGCGGGACGGGGAGACACGACGAGCCCGGGACTTGGCGCGGGAGGCCGTTCGGCGGTTGGCGCCGGAGGAGTTGGCGCTCTTCGAGGAGACGGCCGAGGCGTACTTCGACGATCCGAGGCGGGAGGACCGGAAGACCCGGCAGGAGCCGCTGGGGATCGGCATCGACGCCGTCGTCATCGGGACGTTGACGCAGTTCGCGCTGCCGGTCGCGTCGGCCGTCGCGGGGAACATCGCCACCGATCTGCTGCGCCGGGAACGCCGGCGGGGCTGGTGGCGACCGAGGCGGCGGGGCGGTGGCGGTGACGGCGGTGCGGCCAATCCGTTCGCCGCGCCCGGCACCGCACGCGCCGTGGAGCAGAGCGGCTCCGAGCCCGCCCGCGGCGAGGAGCTGGAGCGGCTGCGGCGGATCGCCTACGACCGGGCCACGGCGCTGGGACTGCCGCCGGCGCAGGCAAGGCTGCTGGCGGACGCCATCGTCGGCGGGATGCAGGCCCCGTCGGCTCCGGACGAGGAGGAGGGCACGTCATGAGCGCCGTGCCCGCCGGCGCTGCCGTGGGCATGCCGCATCCGTTTCGGATGCCGTCGGGGACGTCGCTGCGGTTCGCGCTGCTCATCTTGAGCATGTCGACGGCCATGGCGACGACGCTGGGCGGGTTGGTCGGGATGGCGGCGTACCTCGGGCTGGGTGGCGATATCGGCGGCATCACCGAAACCATGACCTGCGCGGCCGCGAACCTCCCTGGCGCAGCGACCGACCCCGGCAAGTTCGCCCGCATCTGCCCGCAGCCGAACCTGGGCGATCAGACCGCCCTGGGACTGGCGGCTCTCGGGGCGCTGTGGCTGGCCGTCGGCATCGTCTACTGGCTGTTGCCGGCCTACCGGATCCGCCGGCGGCGCCTGCGGCCGTTGCCGACCACCGGCCTTGCCGATGTCCGGCGAACGCTCGATGAGATGGTCGCGGTCGCCGGGTTGCGCTGCCGGGTGCGCTTCGTCGTCGACTGGCGCGACCGGGCACCCAGCGGGCTCGCCTTCGGTCGGGTCGGGCGGCGCCATGTGATGCTCAGTACCGGACTGTTGCAACTGCACCGGCAGGACCCCGAGGCATTCCGCGCGATCGTGCTGCACGAACTGGCGCACCTGCGCAACCGGGATGTGGACATCGCCTTCCTCACGATCATCTGCTACCGGTTGTTCGTGGTCGCCGTCGCGATACCGATCGCCGTCACCGCGCCCTACGCGCTGCTGGTCGCATGGCTGTTGCTGCCGTCGAGTCTGCTCTTCCAGCTGCAGTTCACCCTCGCCATGTGCGCACTCGCGGCCACCGTCGCCCTCACCAGCACCGCGGTGCTGCGCAGCCGCGAGTTGTACGCGGACGCCCGGGTCGCGGTGTGGACCGGCGGAGCCCCCTCCCTGCGGCGCTTGCTCGCCGCTCAGTGCGACCGCGAGCGGACCGACCGCCGTCGTTCTCCCTTCCTGCGCCCGCATCCCCCGGCTGCCAAGCGGCTGGCGGCTCTGAGCGACCCACGACTGCTGTTCGCCTTCGGTCCCCGGGAAGCATTCGGACTGGCTCTGACCTGCTCACTCGTCTATCAGCAGATGTCGCAGTGGGCCGAGGAGGCCGCCCGTCTCACGGACCAGGGCAGCCCGCTGTCCGCCGTCGTCCCCTCCGTTGTGCTCGGCGGTGGCGTGGCGATGGGCATCTGGCATGCGGTGCTGGCCGCACGGCTGAGCCGTGGTCGGTGGGAAGCCGCCCATCGCACGGGGCTCGCCACCGCGGCCGGGCTCATCGTGGGCACCTTCGGGGACAAAATGCACGGCACGGCGCTGGCCCTCGGCGTCGCCGACGCGTTACCGATCCAGCTGTCGTGGTGGCTGATTCTCGGGGCCGTCGGCTACGGATTCGTCCGGTGGAACGCGGCGACGGCCCGGGTGTGGGCACCCGTGGTGCTGGCCAGTCGGCGCCCGTTGCTGCTGGTCGTCGGCGGGTGCGCGGTCGGCGTCGCGCTGTTGAGCATCTGTCTGGGGCACGCCTACGCCGCCGGCGCTCCGGGGTTCCAGCTGGTGCCGCTGCCCCACCCGCTGAACCTCCTTCCGACGCCACTGGACTACCTGGGGTTCGTGTTCTCCACGGCCTTCGTCCTCACGCCGCCGCAGTGGGTGATCACTCTGGCCGTGGTAGCGGCCGGATTCCCGCTTGCCGCGCGGCTCGGCGTACGGCTCTCCGGGCGGCGCCGCGCCGGGGCATCCACCGCAGGGCCCGAACGCTTCCTCCTCCAGGCCGTCTCGGCCGAGGACTCGGCGGCACTCCTGGCCCCGCCGCAGCTGCGCCCCCTGAAGGCCCTGGTGCAGGGCGCGGTCTTCGGCGCCGCCGCCGGGCTCGGACTGTGGCTGTGGCACCTGTTCTGCGCCCTGGTCTTCCCCGGGCCGATCGAACGGGTCGGCGCGGTCTTCAGCTTCTATCAGATAGCGCTGGCGACACTGCTGCAGCTCGCAGTCGGCTTCGTTGTCGCATGGCGACACGCACGCGGCGAACTGCGCGCTCTGCACGGAATTCTCGGCGTCCTCGGCGCGGGACTGCTGCTGCCACTGGCCGCCATCACCGCACGCAACCATTTCGCCTGCGTACGGTGGGGCACCGGCCACGCGGCCTGCCGCGTGGCGCCGGACGTGGCGTTCGCGGTGTCGGCGACACCGACCGTCACCGCCTGGGCCGCGGCCCTGGCCCTGCTGTTCATCCCGGCCTGGACCGCGTGCCGCGACAGCCGGCTGCGCCGCCCGGTCATTGTCCGGCTGGTCACAAGCGAAGCCGGACGGTGACTTACACAGAAAATGTTCCCGCCGGGAATCGCGTAACCGGTACCGGCGGGACGATAACCGCGCCGGTAACGGAATTTGACGCTCGGCGAACACCTACCGTGCGAGATTCCTGGTGCGCACCGGCGTTACCAGGGTGTGCCGCAGTACTTCTTGCCACTGTCGGTGAGCAGGCAGGCTTTGGCCAGGTAGCCGTGGTCCGGCATCCACTTGATGCCGGTGTACATCCGGTCCGTGGCGTCGATCCGGCCCTCGTAGTCCAGGTGCCAGGAGTGGTACTGACGGCCCTTTCGGTAGAGATCCACCAGGCAGTGATGTCCCCAGGATTCGCCGCGGGTGCGGACGTAGGGGTTGGAGCTGGATCCTGTCCACTGCAGCCATGCTGCGCATCCCTGCCCGGAGGATTCTTCGGCGGTGACGACCGAGACAGAGATGAAGTGGATGCCGGATGCCTGCGCTGACGTGGTGCCGCCTATCACCGTGGCAACTGCTGCTGCCGCGGCCACAACCGCACGGATGGTTTTCATGTCCTCGATTCCACCCTTCAGTATCAACTTCCTCCATCTGAAGCACTGACCAGAGCGCTGACCACCGACAATCCCGTTGATCCACCCCTTCGCCGTGAAGTCACTGTGATGACGACGCCAAGGCGAACACCGGGTCCTCAATCAGGGAGCTGCGACTGCCGGACGACCACTCCCTCAGCGGTGAGTGCCAGTTGACGCTTGTCAGGCTCCCCCGCTCCGACGGACGGACGCGATGCTTTCAGCGAGGGCTGAACTGTTCGACCGCAAAGGGGGCCGGATCTGCTGTTCAAGCCCGCCGGGCGAGGAACTGGCGGGCGCCGCGCAATGTGGTGTGCAACTTGTGCTGGGTGGCGCGGCTGTCGAGACGGACATCGAGCGCCCCGGGCAGTGCGCTTTCGGCCCGCAGACCGACGGGAAGTCGGGAAGCGTCGAGCCCATCACGCTCGGCAATCAGCATTCCGAGTTCATGACGGCTCACGGCGTCCGCTCCTGCCAGATGGTGCACGCCGATCGCCTCACCAGACGCGAGTTCCAGCAGGGCCGCCGCGAGGTCGACGACATGCACGGGGCAGCGGATGTCATCGGTGAAGAGGACGCCCTCTCGGCTACCGGCCGCGAGGTCGTGCACCAGTCGTACGTGCGTGGACTGCCGGTCACCGATGATCAGGGAGGTACGAGCGATGACGGCATCGGGGTGCATGAGGCGCACCCCTGTCTCCGCTGCGGCCTTGGCCGCACCATAGGGGGTGACGGGGTCGGGGAGGCAGGACTCGTCGTAGTGGACTCGGGCGCCGGAGAACACCGCGTCGCTGGATACCTGGACCAGGCGACAGCCGTACTTCGCCGCAGCCAACGCCAGGCGGACGGGACCTTCGGCCGTGACCACCCAGTCGGATCCGCCGCTCGTCGCGTTGACGACGACGCGCGGGGCGACCTCAGCCACGACTGCTTCGACACTCCGGGGGTCCCGAAAATCGAGGGCGTGCCACCTGACCTCCGCGGTGCTGCCGGGCCTGGTCGCGAAGGTCGCGGCCGTCGCGTGCCCCGCCGCTGCCGCTTGGCGGACCAGCTCAGCGCCCAGAAAACCGCTACCGCCGATGATCAGGATCCTCATGACACGACACGGTAGGGGAGCAACGAGCTCGGCCCGCAACAGCCAGGGCAGGTGGGGCCCGCCCGTGTTGCTCCGAGCGGACGGATAATCTGGGCCCGTCAGCGAAGATCACAGAAGGGCGGAACAACATGGCAGACATCGTGGAGACGGCGGCGCGCAAGGTCTTCGACCGTTACGACGTCGACGGGGACGGCCAGGTCACCGCGGACGAATACCGCAAGGTCGTGGCGGAGTTGGAGGGCTCGGAGATCACCGAGTCGCAGGCCCAGGAGCTGATCGACTCGCTCGACACCAACGGCGACCGCCAGATGTCCTTCGAGGAGTTCTGGGCGGCCATGAATGGCTGACACTTCCGGGTCCGGCACTTGAACCTGCCGGACCCGGTTCGTCATCCCCCGACCCCAGCAGACTGCCCAACAGATACAGCCGTGGGCCCGCCACGCGTCAGACGGGCCGCCGCCTCGCTCCCGGCGTAGCGCCGGTCTCTCGCAGCACTCTCGCCAGGGTATCTGCTGGTGAAAGCCGACGGAGCCGGAACACAACTGCCGTCAGGCCGACCGCCCCACGTGCGGCACTCCAGGCCCCGAGTCCGCGCCTCTCCCCCACGTCTGTGGTCTGCGGAACTCCTACACACCGGGCGGCAGCACCCCGATGTGTGGTTCATGCCCGGAAGGGGCTTTCATGTTCTTGTCGCTGTCCACCAGCACCTGGGTTCTGATCGCGGCAGGTGCAACGCTCGTCAATCTGGCCGCCATGCAGTGGATCATCCAGATACCGAAGTACCGCAAGAGACAGTTCTGGCTTCCGGTCATAGGAATGGTCTGCGTCGGCGCGCGGGGCTTCGCCGAAAGTGCCGCGTTGGCTGACACGCTCTACCTGTACGCGGCGATCATGGTCGTGTTCCCTGCCGCGCTCGCCCCGGTGCGGCGCCAGATCACCCGCGATTACTACCGGTGGGTCGAGGACCCGACCACGAGGGCGAGCAAAGCAGCATTGGCCTGGTGCACCACATCGTTGACGGTCATGTTGTTCGTGATCGGCGTGGTGTGGGTGGTTGGCAAGAAGGCCGGCACCTGATCGGTCCGCGACGGACCCGACGCAGAGCACGCCGTGCGGGTTGGGGTCTGACAACTCGCAAGGGGCCGGGGGCCTCGCTCGCAAGTTGCCGTGGGCGAGCCTCGACGCTTCCCCCTCCTTGCGTTCCGGTCGTGCGGTGATGCTGCTCTGGCGGATTCCTGCTGCGGATACGACTGGAAGCCGTACAACCTTCCCGTTCGGTGACAGGCATCACATAACTCCGCTTGCCGGAATGTCGGTTCCGTTCCATGGGTGCCGTTTCGCGGAGGTACCCAGACAAACCCTGCGGCGTATACGTTCCCGTCCACAACTTCTTCATGGAATCTTCATTTTTGCGGTCGGGGGATGACGGGATGTCCGGCTTAGTACGTCGCAGACGCTTACATCGATTGCTGTCGACAGGGATCGCGGGGCTGCTGTCGACAAGTCTGCTGCCAGTGGTCCTCGCGCCGCCCGCCTGGGGCGCGCCGCGCCCGTCGTCGGCCTCCGCCAAAGCCGTCACCCCGGCAGGCACGTCGGACACTGAAGCACCTACCGAAGACACCGCTCTGGAGCAGGCCAAGCGCACCGGCCGGGAGGTCGAAGTCACCTCTCTGCGGGGTGAGTCGGCTGATGTCGTGGCCACTGCGGACGGCAAACTTGAAGCCCGGCAGTACCTCCGTCCGGTTCGCACCCGGGTCGCAGGGCAGTGGCAGGACATCGACACGGACCTGACCCGGCGGAGCGACGGGACGGTGGCGCCGAAGGCGGCAGCCGTGGACCTGGCGTTCTCCAGCGGTGGCGACAAGCCACTGGTGACGCTTCGTAAGGTGGGTCGCCAGCTCGCGCTGTCCTGGCCAGGAACCCTGCCGGCTCCGGTGCTGGACGGCGCACAAGCCACGTACCGTGACGTCCTGCCCGGTGTGGACCTGCGGATGGGGGCACAGGCCGACGGCTTCACCCAGCTCCTGATCGTCAAGACGGCTCAAGCTGCCGCCAGTTCGCAGCTGGCACAGCTGCGGCTGAAGCTGGCGGCCGACGGCATGGACGTGAAGGAGACGGCGGCCGGTGGTCTGGAGGCGCTCGACAAGGGCGCAGGCTCTGCGGTGTTCGAGGCGCCCACCCCGCTGATGTGGGATTCCAGCACGGGTGGCGGGAGTACCGCCGCAGCAGCCCGCAAGGGCGCGCAGTCCGCACCGGGCGAGGGGAAGACCTCCCGAGCGGCAGCGGGCGGCGCCGGGGGTGGCGAGCCGTCGGCCGGCGAGTCGGGCAAGCTCGCGCCTGTGGGAGTGGACGTCCCGACCGGTCAGGACCAGGTCGTCCTCAAGCCCGATGCCGACGTCCTGAAGGGCAAGGACACCGTCTACCCGGTCTTCATCGACCCCCAGTGGTCCACCCCTCGGGCGACCTCCTGGACGATGGCGTCGAAGTACTGGGCCTCCTCCCCGCAGTGGAAGTTCAACGGCGACCACGATGCGGGGATGGGGTATTGCGACTGGAACCACTGCCAGCCCGAGGACACCAAGCGGCTCTTCTACCAGATCCCGATGTCGGCGTTCACCGGGAAGTCGGTGCTGTCGGCCGAGTTCGTCGTCCGCAACACCTGGTCCGCCTCCTGCAGCAAACGCGAGGTGGAGCTGTGGCGGACCAAGCCCATCTCGTCCTCGACGACCTGGAACTCACAGAACGAGTCGGGCTTCTGGCAGAAGAAGCTGGCCTCGGACAGCTTCGCCTACGGCTATGAGGGCTGCGCGGCCAAGGACGCCGAGTTCGATATCCGGTCCGCGGTTCAGGAAGCGGCGGACAACAAGTGGCCGACGCTGACGTTCGGGTTGAAGGCGGGCAGCGAGAGCGACGGTCTGGCGTGGAAGCGGTTCTCGGACAAGGCGTTTGTGCGGGTGAAGTACAACCGGCCGCCGCCGCAGGTAAAGCCCTCACAGCTGACGATGCAGTACGGCGGAACCTGTAAGAAGTCCGCCACTCCGGCGCGGGTGCGTAGCGGGGGTGTGCTGTACGCGAACAACATCACCGATCCGGATCGGGACAAGGTGCAGGTCCAGTTCCAGGCGAGCTGGGACGCCGGTGACGGCAAGGGCACCATCGTGCGGTGGAAGCCGGGGCTGACGACGGCGAAGCAGTCCGGCTTCGATTTCGCCATCAACCTGCCCAAGGTCCCGGAGAACACGGCGGTGAGCTGGGCTGTGCGGACCTTCGACGGCGCGCAGTACTCGCCGTGGTCGTTCACCGGGTCCGCAGAGGCGTGCTACTTCGTCCTCGACACCCGGGTGCCCGCGGCCCCCACGATCGGCTCAGGGGAATACCCCTCCTCCGACCCCGAGAATCCTGAGGATCCCTGGTACGACGGGGTGGGCCAGTACGGCACCTTCACCGTGGCGGACAGCCACCGGGACGTGACCCGCTACACGTACGGCGTCAACGGCGACCCGTCCGACAGGAACACGGTGACGACGAGCGGCGGGGCGGCGCGGAGCATCTCCGTCCTGCCGGAGAAGCCCGGACTGAACTTCGTGACCGTCCAGGCCACCGATGCAGCCGGCAACAGAAGCGAGATCCGCACCTATCACTTCCGGGTCAAGGCCGGGCAGCCCGAGCGTGCCACCTGGCAGTTCGATGAGGGGGCTGGCGGCACGGAAGCAAAGGGTTCCACCCCGGCGCGGACCGCGGACCTGCACGGCGGAGCCACACCTGGTGCGGCCGGAGTGGTGGGCAGCGCGCTGTCCCTCAACGGCACCGACGCCTACGCAGCCACCGACATCCCCGTTGTGGACACCTCCCGTGGGTTCTCCGTCTCGGCCTGGGTCCGCCCCGACCAGGTGCCCGACCATGCGGCGATCGTCGCCACCCAGCCTGGCAACAACCGGCCCGGCTTCGAGCTGTACTACTCCTCCGACCTCAAGCGATGGGTCTTCAACCAGTACACCTCCGACAGCCCCAACGCCTCCATCGCCCGCGCGATGGCGCCCCAGCCAGGTGGTGTCACCGCAAACGAATGGACCCATCTGGTGGGGGCCTACGACAGCACCGCCAAGGTGCTCCAGCTCTACGTCAACGGCAAACTCGTCGGCCAGACGCCGTACACCGGGGCATGGAACGCACGGCGCGGCCTCCAGCTGGGCGCCGGCTCGTACGGCGGGACGCCCGGCTCTTTCTTCCCCGGTGTCCTCGACGAGGTGCAGATCTTCGACAAGCCGGTCTCCGCCGGCGAGGTCACCCGGCTGTACAACAAGGAGCGGATCCGCGGCCCCGGGCGGCCTGCCCGTGCGGTTTTCCCGCTCGACGAGCCGGCCGATGCCAAGCGGGTCAGCGGCCATGGTGAGGTCATGCCGGCCGTCCTCCACGGCGGTGCCGAGCCCGGCAAGGCAGGGGTGGCGGGCAACGCCCTGACCCTGGACGGCAAGGACGACTACGCCTCGGTGGACGCCGCGCACTTCAACACCGAACGCTCCTATGCGGTGACCGCATGGGCCCGGGTCACCGACGCCGCACGCAACCAGACGGTCGTGGCGCAGGACGGCGGCTTCCTCAGCGCCTTCTACCTCTCCTACGAAGCATCCGGTGGCGTGTGGAGTGCCCGTCTGGCCACCAAGGACGCCACCGACGGCAGCCTCACCCAGCAACGCGTCGCCTCGAAGCAGAAGGCGACGATCGGCAAGTGGGTGCACCTGGCCGCCGTGCACGACACGGTGGACAACACGGTGAGCCTGTACGTCAACGGCATCCTGCAGGGAAGCACCGACGCTGCCCAGACCTGGTACGGCGACGGTGCCCTGCAGATCGGTCGGGCTCTCTACCGGGGCGCCTACACCGACTACCTGGCCGGGCAGATCGATGACGTCCGGATCTTCGACCGCCCGGTTTCCGAGGGCGAGATCCACCAGCTCGTGCAGCGACGACCGGTCCTGACCGGACGCTGGCAGTTCGACCAGGCAGCCGCCCCCGGCGCCAACTCCGTGGCGCAGGGGCCGGCCATGACGCTGAGCGGCGGGGCGAGGCAGGTCAGCGGGGCAGGGTTTCTGGGAGAGGGCGGGCTGGTCCTGGACGGCGCACAGAACTATGCCTCCAGCGCGATCCCCCTGGACACACGTGAGAGTTTCACCGTGACCGCATGGGCACAGGCGGCATCGGTTCCCACCCGCCCGGCGGTGCTGGTGAGCGCTGAGGCAACGAATGCCAGCGGCTTTGCCATGGGGTTCGCGCCGAATCCTACGAAGACGGGTGACGGAGTGTGGCAGGCGGTCACCTCCCGGGCCGACACGAGCGATACCCCCTACGACTGGGCAGGCAGCGCGCGCCCCATGAGTAGCGTCACGGACTGGAACCACGTCGCGATCGTCTACGACGGCTTCGCCCGGCTCCTGCGTATCTACGTCAACGGTGAACTCGGAGAGGCGGCCTGCCTGGACGCGGACGGCGACGGCCAGGCCGATGATGCGCAGTGCACCGAGGTGGTGCCGTGGGCCGAGGACGTCATCTCCATCGAGGCCCTGAAGTCACTGCAGATCGGCCGAGCCAAGGGACGCGGCGCCTTCCGGGACTACTGGCCGGGCTCGATCGACGACGTCTGGGCCTTCCAGGGCGCACTCACCGAGGAACAGATCGGCCGCCTGGCGGGCGAGTGGTACGAGCTGCCCACCGAGGTACCGAACGTGCCCGACGCGGGCTGATCACGTGGCGGGCGGTCACGGGCCGCCCGCCACACACCAGTGCACTTTTCTTCCGGAGCGGAACACCGCGGTGCCGACGGCTCCGATCGGTGAGCAACAAGGGGTGGGGACAGAAGTGAACGGCATGCGTGGCCTCTTCAGACGTACGCGGCTCCACCGCAAAGTCGCCATGGGCGTCTCTGCGGTGCTGGCCGGATCCCTGTTGCAGGCTCTCCCGCTGGCTCAAGCGGAAGCGGCTCCTGGAGCACCGAGCCGGCCCGACGTCGGAAAACCCGTTCCGGGGTTCGATGGCACACGGGTCAAGCCCCGGAAGCTGCCCACCGGCCCGCGTACCCCCGAGGAACACCCCAAGAGCGACTGGCCCAAGCCTGCCAAGGCAACCATTCACCTCGCGGGACCCGGCGCCGCGCCTCCGCCGTCCGCGTCAGGCGAAAAGGACGACCAGCTCCCCCTCACACTCGCACCCGCTGCATCCCGGTCGCCGCGGCCGGCCAAGGCCACAGGGGCACATCGAGGCGTGGCGGCGGGCACGGTGCCGGGAACGGTAACCGCGCACGTCCTGAGCCAGCAGCACAGTCGCCGGGCGGGCATCGACGGCGTGCTGTTCACCCTTCAGCCTGCCGGCAGCTCCACCGCGGCCGCCGGGCAGCAGCCCGGCTCCTTACGCGTGGGCGTCGACTACGGCGACTTCGCCGGGGCCTTCGGCGGTGGTTACGCCTCCCGGCTGCGCCTGGTCGAACTCCCCGCGTGCGCGGCGACCACTCCGGACAAGGCCGAGTGCCGCACCGCGAAGCCACTGGAGGGCAGCAACAACACCGAGAAGCACACCCTGACCGCGTCCTCGGTACCGCTGCGCGCGAACGGCCCGACCGTGCTCGCGGCGGTCGGTGATGACAAGAGCGTCAAGGGCGACTACAAGGCCACCAGCCTCTCGCCGTCCGCCACCTGGGACACCAACCTCAACACCGGGGACTTCACCTGGTCCTACGACATGCCCGTACCCGAGGTTCCTGGCGGTCTCAAGCCGAGCGTGGGCCTGTCGTACTCCTCCGGCTCGATCGACGGCCGCACCGGCAACAGCAACAACCAGGGTTCGTGGGTCGGCGACGGTTTCGAGCTGTGGCCCGGGTACATCGAGCGTCGCTACAAGCCCTGCTCCGATGACGGTGAGAAGCACGCCGACGGCAACAAGCCCGGCGACCTGTGCTGGGGTTACGACAACGCCTTCATCTCCTTCAACGGCAAGGCCGGCGAACTCGTTCCCGCCGGCAAGGACACCTGGAAGCTGCAGAACGACGACGGCACCAAGATCAAGCGGCTCACCTCGGCGGCACGCGACAACGATGACAACGACAACGAGTACTGGGAGCTGACGGACCCGTCCGGAACCCGGTTCTACTTCGGCTACCACAAACTGCCCGGCTGGTCGTCCGGCAAGGACACCACCGACTCGACCTGGACCGTGCCGGTCTTCGGCAACAACAGCGGCGAGGACTGCCACAAGGACGCCTTCAAGGACTCCTGGTGTCAGCAGGCATGGCGCTGGAACCTCGACTACGTCGTCGACCCGCACGGCAACGCGATCGCGTACTACTACGACAAGGAAACCAACTCCTACGGGCGTGACCTGAACAAGGACGACGACACCCCCTACGTCCGCGGCGGCTCCCTCAAGCGCATCGAGTACGGCCGCTCGTCCGGCGACCTGTACGCGGGCCAGCCGCTCGCCCGGGTCTCCTTCACCAGCACCGAGCGCTGCCTGCCCCAGCCCGGGGTCACCTGCGCCGCGGACACCATCGACGCCAAGAGCTTCTACTGGTACGACACGCCCTGGGACCTGAACTGCAAGGCCGGTTCCACCTGCGACCAGGGACGGTTCTCCCCCACCTTCTGGACGCGTACGCGACTGACGGGAGTGACCACCGAGATCCTCAAGGACGGCGCACTCACCCCGGTCGACTCCTGGGCCCTGAATCAGCGTTGGGGCAAGGCCGATGTCGACTACCAGCTGGAGCTGGAATCCATCCAGCACACCGGCCACACCGACACCGCGCCCCTCACCCTGCCGAAGACCACCTTCGCCTACACCCAGCTGGCCAACCGCCTCGACAAGACCGGCGACGGATACGCCCCCTACATCAAGGACCGTCTGTCGACCATCGACGACGAATACGGCGGCCAGACCGACGTCGGCTACTCCGAGCCGGCCTGCACGTTCAACGCCCTGCCCACCCCGGAGTCCAACACCACCCGCTGCTTCCCCCAGTTCATCGGCGGGAGCTCCAGCGACGACATGGACAGGGAGTGGTTCAACAAGTACGTCGTCAAGTCCGTGACGACCACCGACCGCACCGGGGGCGCGCCGGACCAGGTCACCCGCTACGACTACCCCGACGGCGCGGCCTGGCATTACGACGACGATGACGGGCTGACCAAGGAGAAGTTCAAGACCTGGTCCCAGTGGCGCGGTTACGGCCACGTCCGCGTCCAGACCGGCGGCCAGGGCACGCCTGCCGACGCCATGAAGACGCAAGAGGACAGCTACTTCCTGCGCGGCATGGACGGCGACCGCAAGACCGCGAGCGGCGGCACCAAGGACGTCACCGTCGCCCTGGACGACGGCGAAGGTGAAGCGCTCACCGACGATGCCTCCGCGGCCGGCTTCCCCTACAAGACCGCCACCTACTCGGCGCCCGGCGGGAAGATCCTCACCAAGACCGTCAGCCGCCCCTGGCACCACGAGACGGCCAAGAAGGTCCGCGACTGGGGAACCGTCACCGCGAACTTCAGCGGTACGGCCAGCACCCGCGCCTGGACCTCGCTCGACGACGGCGCCGGCGCGAAGTGGCGCACCACCACGACCGCCTCCACTTTCGACACCGTCGCCGGACGCGTCACCGAGGTCAGCGACCGCGGCGACGACGCCACCACGGACGACGACCGCTGCACCCGCACCGCCTACGCCACCAACACCGACAAGAACATCCTCACCCTGCCCGCACGGGTCGAGACCGTCGCCACCGAGTGCGGCACCGGCCCGGACCGTTCCAAGGACGTCATCTCGGACGTCCGCACCGCCTACGACAGCGGTGGCTACGGCACCGCGCCCACCAAGGGCGACGCCACCGCGGTTGCCAAGCTCAAGAAGCACGACGGCACCACGGCCACCTACCTGGAGAGCGGCACCACCTACGACGGCTACGGCCGCCCGCTCAAGGCCACCGACCTGACGGCCAACGTCACCGCCATCGGCGACAGCTCACCCACCCGAACCCCCCGCGCCGACGGCCGCTCCACCACCACGGCTTACTCCCCCGCCACCGGTATCCCCGCCAAGTCCGTCGTCACCACACCCCCCGCCGACGCCAAGGACGCCACCACCGCCCAGACCACCACGACCGAACTCGACCCGCTACGCGGCCAGCCCGTCGCCACCGTCGACACCAATGCCAAGCGCACCACGCTGAAGTACGACGCGCTGGGCCGTTCCGTGAAGGTGTGGCTGCCCGACCGCGGCTCCCTGCCCACCTACCAGTTCGCCTACCTGGTCGAGGAGGGCAAGCCGGCTGCCGTCGCCACATACACCCTCAACCCCAGCGCCCAGTCGCAGACGGTCTCCTACACCCTGTACGACGGCTACCTGCGCGCCCGTCAGACTCAGGCGCCCGGCCCTGACGGCGGTCGGCTGATCAGCGACACGTTCTACGACGAACGCGGCCTGGCGGCGAAGACCTTTGCCCCGTACTACGCGCTGAAGAAGCCGGAACGCGAGCTGTTCAAGCCCGCTGATGCGCTGGGCGTCGAAACCCAGACCTGGAAGACGCACGACGGGCTGGGCCGGGAGACCGAGTCACGAGACGTCGCCGGCAACGGCGAGGGCGGCAAGGTCCTGGCGGTCACCAAGACCCTCTACGGCGGTGACCGCACCACCGTCCTCCCGCCCCAGGGCGGCACGGCCACCACCACGGTGACCGACGCCCGCGGCCAGACGACCCAGCTCATGCAGCACCACACCCGCGCCGCCGACGCCCCGGCCGAGACCACCCGCTACACCTACACCCCGGCTGGCAAGCTTGAGAGCGTCACCGACCCGGCCGGCAACAAGTGGGCTTACCAGTACGACCAGTTCGGCAACCAGATCTGGTCCAAGGACCCCGACAAGGGCATCACCAAGGCCGCGTTCGACGACCGCAACCAGCAGATCTCCAGCGAGGACGCCAACGGCGCTGTGCTGGCCACCGTCTACGACGGCCTCGGCCGCAAGACCGAACTGCACGACAAGACACCCGACGGCCCGCTGCGCGCCAAGTGGGTCTACGACACCCTCGCCGGTGCCAAGGGCCAGCTCGCCGAATCCACCCGCTACCTCAACGGCAATCCGTACACCAACAAGATCATCCAATACGACACCCTCTACCGCCCGCAGCGCACCGCCACCGTCATCCCCGCGTCCGAGGGCGCACTGGCCGGCACCTATCAAGCCAGCACCTCGTACTACGGCAACGGCCTGCCGAAGGCACGCAGCTTCTCCAGCATGGGGAACATCGTCGGCAAGGGGTGGAACTACACCTACGCCGACGACACCCTGCGAATGACCACCGTCTACGGCACGGACATCCGCTCCGACGCCACCTACACGCTCGCCGGCCAGCCCCTCACGTACAAGGTCGTCGGAAGCGGCAGCAAGTTCACCCAGGTCACCAACACCTACGAGTGGGGCACGCAGCGCCTGTCCAACTCCCGCGTCGACCGCCAGGACGTCGCCGGCGTCGACCAGTCAGCCACCTACGGCTACGACCCCGCAGGCAACGTCACCTCACTGTCCGACGTCTCCCGGTCCGGCACGGACACCCAGTGCTTCTCCCACGACTATCTGCGTCGCCTCACCGAAGCCTGGACCCAGGACGAAAAGACCTGCGCCGACAAACCCGCCGGGCCCCTGATCGCCGGCCCGGCCCCCTACTGGCAGTCCTACGGCTACGACACCGCCGGCAACCGCACCACCCTCACCCAGCACGACCCCACCGGCGACACCGCCAAGGACACCAAAACCACCTACACCTACCCCAAGCCCGGCACGCCCCAGCCCCACACCCTTACCTCCGTCGACGCCGCCGGCCCCACCGGCACCAGTACCTCCACCTACGGCTACGACCACACCGGCAACACCACCACCCGCGTCCTCCACGGTGACAAACAAACCCTCACCTGGGACGCCGAAGGCCACCTCGCCAAGGTCACCGAACCCGCGGGCGACACAGGCACCAAAACAACCAGCTACGTCTACGACGCCGACGGCAACCGCCTGATCACCCGCACCGACACCAAGACCACCCTCACCCTCGGCGACCACACCGAAGTGGTCCTCGACAAGGGCGCCGACAAACCCAAAGCCACCCGCTACATCCCCCTGGGCAGCGGCAACCAAGCCGTCCTGGCCGACGACGGCACCTACACCGTCACCCTCGCCGACCGCCTCGGCACCGGCCAACTCGCCATCAACACCACCAACCAAACCCTCACCCAACGCCGCCAACTCCCCTTCGGCGCCCCCCGCGGCACCAAGCCCACCACCTGGCCCGGCACCAAGGGCTACGTCGGCGGCACCGACGACACCACCGACACCGGCCTCACCCACCTCGGCGCCCGCGAATACGACCCGGAATCCGGCCGCTTCCTCTCCGTCGACCCCGTGATGGACCCGGCCGACCCCCAACAAATCAACGGCTACACCTACGGCAACAACAACCCGCTCACCTTCAACGACCCCACCGGCCAAATCTTCGCCAACCCCGACGGCCACGGCGGCAGCGGAGTCGTCCACAACAGCCACGGCGGCATGCGCCTCTCCGGCTCCAGGGACTACATCCCAGGCCCTGGCGCCTGCATCCAGCCGTACTGCGGCGGATACTCGGAGGAGCGGCGCGCCAGCCTTGGTAGTAGAGCCAGTGCTGCCTACCGGTCGGGAATTCCGGGGATTGCGAACATCAACCCGCTTGACCCGTCCGAGCCTCAGATCATTGCCCTGTGGGCTCTCGGTGCAGCACCGTCGGCGTGGCAGTTCTGGGAAGGCGACAGATTTACCGAGGACGTCAAGAACATGGACTGGATACGGATCGTCAAGTCCATGCTGGCAAACCTCAAGGGGCAGTCGGTGGGAGACGAGGCCGACTCAGGATCGATCAACTATCACGCTACCTACGCTGCAGACTTGAACCACATTCCCGTATGGGCACTTCCCGCGTTCGACGCCATACGGTTCACCGACCGGGCTGTGGGTATGGAGTCGGCTGGCCCGGCTGCAGCACAAGCGATACTTGGCTCGTACACGCTTCACGCCCGCTTCGATACATACGATCCGGAGACGAAGACTGCAGGCGTAACGTTCACCCTCAAGAACCCCATGACTCGCGCCTCGGCAACACGTGACGCCAGCGCAGCCGGCTATCAAAAGGGAGAAAGCAACTCCCTCATGAAGAAAGTTTCAGAGATGGGCCTGGACTTCGCCCCCCGAGGACAGAAGGATGCAGCTATGACCGTGCGCTGGCGAGATCAGATCAAGATGACGTACCCAATGAAGACCAAGTGACTCACTCCATTCCGCAAGACCGTTTCCCGTATCGACCGAAAGTCGAACAACTGCAATGCGCTACAGAAGAATCTTCTCATTGGGGCTCGCGTCACTCGCCGTCTTGACGGCTTCATGTTCAACGGCGTATGAGCCACTGCCGCCGGCACCCCACTTCACTGCAAGCGCTCTGACAGGCGAGTGGCGTGGCCCTGAAGGCGCCCACTTCTCCCTGAGCAAGGCGGGCGAGTTCACGGCAGAACGACTTCGGGGTCAGGAAATGGACTTCAATGATCACTGGAGCCTCTCCGGCAAGGGAACGTGGGAAGTTCTGAATTCCTACAAAGGCGGCCTTACCGTAGCCGAGGGAAATATGGTGAAACTAACCATCAGGAATGGGAAGTCGAGCACCGCGAAGGTCGGACAGGAACAGATGGACGGATCCAACGCTGCCGCAACAAAACAGAAAAAGGCGCCAGGCACCTACACTTGGGCGGTGAGCGTCAAGAAGGAAGGTAAGAACCTACGCCTCTACTACGTAGTCGGCGACCCGGATACACGATGGCTCTGCCAGTTCACGCACGCATAACACCATCTCGACGCACCTGACCGAGCGTCCCTGCGGTTCCGTAATTTCATCTGCTGTCGTATCGCCTCAGCGCATCTGGCGCCCCATCTTGGCGGCCTGCCGGCTGTGCCCCTTGGTGTCCCACCATTCTTCGAGCAGGGCGTGAATCAGGTGCACGAGTTGGTTCAGCCGATCAGGGTCGGGCTGGAGGGAGGTGAGCACGTCGGTGAAGGACTTGTCCTCCCAAGGGAGTGTGAACTCCCAGTGCTCGTCAGGGTATGTCGGGCGCACGACGGTGATCCGGTACGTGAAGGTGACGCTTCGGTAGGCGTGGTGATGGACCGACAGGTCGGTGATCTCAAATCGGACATGTCCATCGCCAGTGGTGTACGAGCGAGCCAGCGCCCGCTCTGCCAGCGGCTGCTCCGCCACGCGAACCACCCGTCTTTCGCCTCATCTGTCGATGTCCGGGTTCCCCGAGGAGAGGATTCCAAGCTTGCTGGCGCTGACCAGGCTCCGGACATCGGCGCTGCCGCGCCAGGCCAGAAGGGGCCCTTGCGCTAGGCGAAGTGAAGCTCCGTACAAGCCGATCCGTGCTGGGTCCTGGCTTCGCACTCTCCCGATTTGGGGGCGTCGGGGTTGATCGCGTTGATGGCGAGCGCAGTTGTCCCTGCAGGAGGCGAGATCGGGACGTCGATCTGCTGGGACACTCTCCCCTGATCATCCGGCCTGAGAATGCTCCAGTAGAGGTCCCCCACCTTCCCTGGAGGAAGGTTCTGAGGATCCACGGACACCTCGATGCGTGACCACTTCTGGACGCCGTCGGCATGGACGGTGAAATGCAGCCTCATGGCGGAGCGAGGGCCGTCGAGCCGCACGTCGGTGATCGTCGGGCGGCCGTTCCCGCCCGCGGCTTGTGTCGCGCCGACGACGGCGATGGTCAGGGAAGCCATATAGAAGATCACGCCGAGGACGAGTACGGCCGTCTCCCAGAGGACGCCACGTCCTGAGGGGCGGATGAGCAGGGCGGTGATGCTGCAGACAATGGACATGATGGCGCACAGCGAGGCCACATAGATGGCCCATGAGCCGTTGTTGAGTGCGACGAACACGAAATTGCTGTTCAGTCCCAAGGTGGTCATGATCCCGGCCACGGCGACAAGGGCACCCGCCAGAATCTTGGCCACATCGTCCAGGCGTTTGCCCAACGCGGCCTGGATTTGTTCAAGGGTCGGCACCGGAGTGCCTGCCGGAGTGGAGGGACCTTCTGTACCGCCCATTGCGCGCTTCCCGATCACTGAGTCCCTGGCCGGACGGGGTCATGCTCGCATCCACCCGCCCGTGGAACCGCGATTGAGGCTACGCAAAGCCCTGCTGTAGCTGCGGGTTCCCCTGTTCAGCCCAGGCGGTCCGACGGCGGGGGGGAGGAGGACGGCTGACCGCGCACGGCCGGGGTCCGTTGCGCCGGACGGGAGGGTGGCGCGGACGCCTGAGGGGCACCGTGCGCCGTGCCGGTCGGTGTCAGCCGGCCAGGGCGGCGAGAGTGGCGTCGAGGTCGGTGGCCTTGGGGCGGTTGTGGGGGAGCTTGGCGAGGACCTTGGCCATGCCGCAGGTGTCGGTGAGGGCGGAGAAGACCAGGCCGCCGGCGACGCCCGCGGACAGCCAACGGGCGGCGGGGAGGCGCCGGCCGGTGAGCAGACCGGCCAGGACGAGGGAGCCGGCGGCGAGACGGACCTGGCGTTCCATCGCCCAGGCCGCGCGGGCGCCGGCGGGGCGATGGACGTCGTGGCCGAGCTGTATCCAGGCGGTGGTGCCGCCGGTCAGGTCGGCGGCGGCGATACCGTGCTCGGCCAGCCGCTCACGGGCATGGCCGGAGCGGGCACCGGAGGCGCACACGAGGAGGAGGCTGCCGCGGCCGGCGGCGCTCTGCAGGGCGGGCAGGGCCGCGTCGAGGTGGTCAAGGGGGATGTTGTGGGCGCCGGGGAGATGGCCGGAGGCGTACTCGCCGGGGGTCCGCACGTCGATGACGGTCAGCTCGGCGAGGTAGGCATGGGCCTGGTCGGCGGTGAGGGACGTGGTCGGTGCCATGGGGACTTTCCTTTGCTCTTCATGAGTTACCCCTTCGGTAGGATACCCAAGGGGGTATCCGGCGAGGGAGTGTGGACTGTGGAATTGACGATGGCGGCCGAGGAACTGAAGACGGTGGTCAACCGGCTGCGCAGGGCGCAGGGCCAGATCGCCGGTGTGATCAAGATGGTCGAGGAGGGGCGGGACTGCGAGGACGTGGTCACCCAGCTCGCGGCCGCCTCCCGGGCCTTGGACAAGGCCGGTTTCGCGATCATCGCCACCGGTCTGCAGCGCTGCCTGACCGATGCGGACATGGCCGCGCCGGAGGACCGGGAGCAGATGCGCGCCCGTCTGGAGAAGCTGTTCCTTTCGCTGGCCTGAGCAGCTGGTGCCGCCGGCCCGACCGCTCGGCTCAGGCGAGGGCGTCGACGAGCATGAAGGCGGCGACGGCCAGCAGCAGGAGCGCGAAGGTGCGTTTCAGCAGGGTGCCGGTGACCTTCGCGGCCAGGCGCTTGCCGTCCCAGGCGCCGAGGATCGCGGCCCCGGTGAAGGGGGCGATCACCGCCCAGTCCGCGCCGGCCGTAGTGGCGCCGCGGGTGGCGAGCGAGGCGAGCGAGTTCGTCGAGATGACCAGCAGGCTGGTGCCGACGGCGGCCTGCATCTCGAACGCCAGCACCGTGACCAGAGTGGGGACGGCGAGGAAGCCCCCGCCGACGCCGAGCAGTCCGGTCAGCGCCCCCAGCCCCGCACCGGCCCGGGCCGCCCGGGCCGGGCGCACCGCGCGCTGCGGGTGCCCGGCCACTGTGCGGGCGGGGCGGAGCATGCGCGCCGCGGCCAGCGTGGCCACGGCGGCGAAGGCGGCCGTCAGCAGGGCCTGCGGCAGGTGCGCCGCCGCGGCGCCCGCCACCGCGGCCGGCACCAGCCCGGCCGCCGCGAACAGCGTCCCCGCCCTCCAGCGCACGTTCCCGGCCCGGGCGTGGGCGTACAGGGCGGTCAGGGAGGTGGCGGTGACGATGACCAGGCTCGCGGTGGTGGCCGCCGCGGGGGTGAAGCCGAGCAGGTAGATCAGCGCGGGCACCGCCAGGACGCTGCCGCCCCCGCCGAGCGCGCCGAGCGCGAGCCCGACCACGGCGCCGGCGACCAGGGCCAGGATCAGCGCGCTCACGCTGTGCCACCGCCGGCGCCGCGGCCCCCGGTGACCGGCAGGCCCGCGCGGACCCAGGCGGTCATCCCGCCGACGACGTCGCCGGCCGCCACACCGCGGGCGGCGAGGAGGTCGGCGGCTGTACGGGAGCGGTTTCCGGAGCGGCAGATGAGGACCACCGGCCTGCCCCGTACGGCTTCGGGCAGAGCCGCCCCGACCCTCAGGCGGCTCAGCGGCAGGTGCAGCGCACCGGGCGCGTACCCGGCCTGCCACTCCGGTGTTTCGCGGACATCAAGCAGGACGGCCGGCCCGTCACTGGTCTGCCGGTGGGCCTGCTGCGGGGTGAGGCGGGCAGGGCCACGGCGAAGAAGCGAGAACTGAAGCGAGAACATCGTTTGACTACTCCGTGCGGGTCGTTCAGTCGGTGCTGTCGGGCGGGGTGAGGGTGAGGCCCGCCGCGGTGGCGGCGTCGAAGCCGTCGTCGACGGCGACCACCTCGCGTCCGGCGGCATCCAGCAGGGACGCGGCGATCGCCGCACGCATCCCGCCGGCGCAATGCACCCACACCACCCCGTCGGGCACGTCGCCGATGCGGCCGGGCAGCTCGTGGATCGGAATGTGGACCGAGCCGTCGACGAACCCGCCCGCCCGCTCGGCATCGCGCCGTACGTCCAGCACCACCACCTGCTCGCCGCGCGCACGTACCGCGGCGAGGTCGGCGAAGCGGGCACGCGGGAAGGAGGCGAGCTCCTCGCCCGCACGGACCCAGCCGGCCGGATCGCCGGTGGCGGCGGCGGCCGGACGGTCGATGCCGACCCGGACCAGCTCCCGCTGCGCGGCGGCGACTTGTTCGGGCGTCCCGGCCAGCAGGGTGACCGGCTTGCCCCAGGGGATCAGCCAGGCCAGGTAGGTGGCGAGCTTGCCCTCGCCCTCGAAGTTGAACGAGCCGGCCACATGCCCCTGGGCGAAGGCGATCCGGCTGCGCAGGTCCACCACCCACTCCCCCGCGGCCAGCCGGGCGGCGATCTGTTCGGCGTCGGCGGGCGCGGGCGGGGTGAGGTCGACCGGCGCGGGGCCGGCGGCGTTGGCCGGGCCCATGTGTGCGTAGTAGGCGGGCACGTCGTCCAATGAGGCGAGCATCTCGGTGACGAACGTGTCCACGTCCCGGGTCAGCGCGTCGTTGGTCCGGCGCTCCCGACCGATCGTGGTCGCGTCCCCCTCCGCCTGCGCGGAGGAACAGAAACTGCCGAACCCGTGGGTGGGCAGCACCGGCACCTCGTCGTCCAGCCGTTCGGCCAGCCGGCGGGCCGAGGCGTGCTGGGCGCGGGCCAGCTGCTCGGTCAGCCGCGGCTCGACGAGGTCCGGCCGGCCGACGGTGCCGATCAGCAAGGACCCGCCGGTGAACGCCGCCACCGCCCGACCGTCCTCCTCCAGCACGTAGGACGTGTGGTGCGGGGTGTGACCGGGGGTGGCGATGGCCTGCAGCACCAGGTGCTCGTCCACCGGGAACGTGTCGCCGTCGGCGACCGGGGTACGCGCGAAGGCGACCGACGCGCCGGCCGGCACCAGGTAGCGGGCCCCGGTCACACGGGCCAGTTCCAGGCCACCGGTGACGTAGTCGTTGTGCAGGTGGGTCTCGGCCACGAAGGCTATGCGCACCCCGCGCCGCGCCGCCGCGGCGATGACCTGCTCGATGTCGCGGGGCGGGTCCACCGCCAGCGCGGCCCGCATCCCGCCGGCCAGGTAGCTGCGGTTGCCCAGTCCCTCGATTTCCAGGGTGTCGACGAAGAACACGAATACGACTCCTCTTGAACGAGTGATGTACCCCCCGGGGTATCTGCCCACTCACTCTAACAGGGGTACCCCCGGGGGTATTCCGGAGTCGTAATCGCTCCTGGGGGGCACTCCATGGGCACTCCATGCCGAGCGAGTCCGCCGGCGTACGGCTGCGCCATCGTGGCACCCGCCGACGCCGGTGGTGGCTGTCGCGGCCCGGCCTGAGAAGCTGTCCGACGTCGGCGTCGGCTATCTGGCGAGGGGCATTCGAGGTGCATCGCGACGATCAGTCAGTGAATCGGTCAACCGCGCCGTCGCCGGAGCGGGTCGCTGAGATCGACGAGGTCATCGACCGGATCACGCGCTGGGCGAGGAGCCGTGACGACATCGTCGGCCTGCTCCTGGTGGGATCTTGCGCCCGCGACGCCGCGCGACCGGACTCCGACATCGACGTCGTCCTGCTCACCACGGACGAATCCCGATACCTCCTTGAGGAAGCCTGGGCCGCGGAACTCGGGCTGGGCGAGGTGATCCGCACCCAGTCGTGGGGACCGGTCACGGAACGGCGCTGTTCCACGGCCTCCGGCCTGGAAGTCGAGCTGGGCATCGGCTCTCCCACCTGGGCGAAGACAGATCCCGTCGATCCGGGGACGCGTCGTGTCGTCAATGACGGCGCCCGGGTGTTGCACGACCCGGCAGGCATCCTCGCCGGCCTGCTCGCCGCCTGCTGACCGGCCGGCGGCTGGTCCCACCCGTCACCGCGATTCCGAGTCATCAGGGCGCGGGGAGAACGTGGCAGGTCACTCGGGGCCCGGCACGGTTGCCGAGGGGGCCGCGGGCTTCGGGCTGCCGGGCAGGAAGAGCGCCACGCCGAGTGTGGTGGCGACGAGTACGGCCGCCCCGACGGCCAGGCTGATCCGCATCCCGGTCATGAAGTGGGCGGAGTCGGCGATCAGCGCACCGAGCAGGGCGACCCCGATCGCGCCGCCGAATTGCCGGGCGGCGCTGAGCACGCCGGATGCGAGGCCGGCCCGCTCGTGCGGCACCGACTCCAGCATCGCCGACGTCAACGGCGGGACCGCGAGCCCGCCGCCGATGCCGAGCGGCACCAGCAGGGTCAGCAGCAAGGGAGTGGGGGTGTCCCGGCGGACGAGGAGCAGGCCCAGGATGCCGACCGTCTGGATGACCTGGCCGAGGATCAGCGGGAGGCGCGGCCCGTAACGGTTGGTCAGCTTGCCGGCGAGCAGGTTGACCAGGGTGGTGAAGGCCGTCATCGGAAGGAACATCAGGCCCGCGGTGAGCGCCGAGGCTCCGCGGTGTTCCTGGAAGAAGATCGTGAAGACGAAGACCAGGCCGTAGTAGCCGAAGTTCAGGGCGAGACCCGCGCTGGTGCAGACGGCCACCGAGGGAATGCGGAACATCGTCAGCGGTACGGCGGGATCACTCTGCCGGGACTCGACCAGGAGGAACGCGGTTCCGGCGAGTACGGCGACGAGGAAGCCGCCGATCGTCGTCGGGCTCGTCCACCCGCCCGACCCGCCGGTGATGACCGCGAACACCAGCGCCGCCAGCGCGAGTACGGCGGTGACCTGGCCGGCCGGGTCCATCGAGGAGTGCCCTCGTGGGGAGCGGGGCGCCCGGAGCATGCCGACGAGTGCGAAGACGCCGACCGGCAGGTTCACGAAGAAGATCCACCGCCAGCCGAGCCCGGTGGTGAGCGCGCCGCCGACAACCGGTCCCGCCGCGACCGCCGCACCGCCACCGGCGGTCCACAGCGCGATGCCGCGAGCGCGCCGGGCCGGGGAGTCGTACGCCTGGCGCACCAGGGCGAGCGAGGCAGGCATCATCACCGCGGCTCCGGCGCCCTGGACCGCCCGCGCGGCGATGAGAACGGTGAGGTTGGGTGCCAGCCCGCACACCGCGGACATCAGGGTGAAGACGGACAGCCCGATCGTGAAGGCACGGCTCGCACCGATCCGGTCGGAGATGGCCCCGGCCGACAGGAGCAGGGCCGCGAAGAGCAGGGTGTACGCGGTGACCACCCACTGCAGTGCGGAGACCTGGCCGTCCCACTGCTGACCGATGCTCGGCAGGGCGACGTTGACCACGGTGGTGTCCAGCGTGATGACGAAAAAGGCCAGACAGGCGACCAGCACCGTGGACCGGAGGCCCAGCCGCGGCCGGTTGCCGGTTGCCTCGGGGCCGGACGGGTCGCTACTCCCTTCACTCCCTTCTCCGGAGAGTGCCACTCCCCCGTCACGCACGTCGCCGTTGCGGTCCATGAATCTTCCTTCCAGGTGTTGCCGGTGTCCGGTGTGTTGCCGATGTCCGGTGGGCTGCGCATTTCGCGCAGCCGGGACGATCGACGACTGAATTACGTTCAACTTGCTTTTGATTGCCGTCAGTTGGTGGGCCGGGCCCTGACCGTCCGCTCCCCTCACTCCTCGTCGAAGTCGGTGCCCCGGGTGACCGCCTCCCAGGCGGCCGCCTCCTCGCCGGCGGACTTCAGCTGGGCCGCGATGGCGTCGGCGGCGTCGTTGCCGAGGGCCAGCCGCAGCGGGGTCCGCTCGGCGGCCAACGCGGTCAGAATCGCCGCAGCGGCCTTCTCGGGGTCCCCCGGCTGCTTGCCGTCGCTGTCCGGGAGCCCGGCGCGGACCGGGCCGACCGTCTCCTCGTACACGTCCATCGGCGCCGACTGCCGCAGCGCACCGCCGCCGGCGAACCCGGTCCGGAACGCCCCCGGTTCCACGACCAGCACCTTGATCCCGTGCGGGGCGACCTCCAGGGCCAGCGCCTCGGACAGCCCTTCCAGGGCGAACTTGGTGGCCGAGTAGGCGCCGACGCCGGGGAAGGAGAACCGGCCGCCCATGCTGCTCATCTGCACGACGGCGCCCGAGCCCTCGCGGCGCATGTGCGGGAGTACGGCGCGGGTGAGCGCGGCGGGGCCGAAGAAGTGCAGGTCCATCAGGTCGCGGAGTTCGCGGTCGGTGGTCTCCTCGACGGCGCCGACCTGTCCGCGGCCGGCGTTGTTGACCAGTACGTCGATCCGTCCGTACCAGAGGATCACTTCGGCGACGACGGCGGTGATGCGGGCCGGGTCGGTGACGTCGAGGGCGACGGGGACGACGCGGCCGGGGTGCGCGGCGGCGAGTTCGTCGAGGGATTCGGGACGGCGGACGGCGGCCACCACGGTGTCACCGGCGGCGAGGGCCGCCCGCGTGATCGCCTGCCCGAAACCGGAGTTGGCGCCGGTGATCAGCCAGACCTTGCCGGTTGCGGAGCGGGTGGGGGCGGCGGCGGGGGCCGTGGCGGTGCGGGTCTTGTCGCTCATGGGGATTTCTCCAAGGTGGGACCGGAAGCCTGCCGGGCGCCGGCTTCCGCAGACCCGGCCGAGGCGGTCGTCCCGGCGGGTGTCTCCATTACGGCCGCTGCCCGGCCCCGCCGTCCAAGACAGAGATCAACGCGTCCCATAAAGAGCGTTTATCGCCGCTGGTTACGATCTCCCCATGGAGTTGCGGCAGTTGAACTATCTCGTGGCGATCGCCGAGGAGGGCAACCTCGGCCGGGCGGCGGCCCGGCTGTACGTGAGCCAGCCGGCCCTGTCGTACGCGCTGCGGAAGCTGGAGGCGGAACTCGGCGTTCCCCTCTTCGAACGGCACCCCGGCGGCGTGACGCAGACCCCGGCCGGGCGCGATGTGGTGGCCGAGGCGCGCCGGACCGTACGTCAGGCGGACCGTGTCCGCGCCGCGGCGGAACGCCACCGGTGCCGGCAGAAGGCGGTGCTCCGGGTCGGCTTCGAGGCAAGCGGTGCGGGCGAGTTGACCACCCGGGCCCGGGCCGAGTTCGCCCGTCGGCATCCGGAGGTCCGGGTGGAACCGAAGCGCTTCGACTGGGGGCAGGAGGCGGCCGCCCTGCGTGCAGGCCGGGTGGACGTCGCCTTCGTCTGGCTGCCCGCCGACCTTACCGATCTGCACGCCGAGGTGGTCCACACCGAACCCCGGGTCGTCGGCCTGCCCATCGGACACCCGCTGGCGGGGCGTACGGGCATCGGCATCCTGGACGTCAAGGACGAGCCGCTGCTGTGGACGGAGCGGGCGCCACGCGACTGGGTCGACTGGTGGGCGGTGAACCCCAGACCGGACGGCTCCGCACCGCGCTGGGGCCCGAAGAACGACAACGTCGAGGAGATGCTGGAGCAGGTCGCCGAGGGCGCCGCGGTCTGCTTCGCCCCGGCGAGCATGGCCCTGTACTACGCCCGCCCCGATCTGTCCTGGGTTCCGCTCACCGACGTCGAGCCCCTGAGGGTCGCCCTGGCCTGGTACGAGGGCGCGCGCAGCCCCCTCGTCGAGGGCTTCGCCGAGGTGGTGCGCGAACTCGCCGCCGCTCTGCGGGAGGACGGGGCCGGCGGACCGGGCGGCGAACGCGGGGGCGGCGCGGGGCCGGCCAGGGGGTGACAGCGGGCGGCGAGGGCCAACTTCCGGTCTTTGCGGTGGTGGAGACGTCAAGGCCCTGGGCGGCCCTGGGCGCGTGCGGTGCGGTGGTCGACGACGGCCGGGCAGTGTTCGGCGGGGGGCGTGGTCGCCGCCGGGCGAACCTGCGGTCCTCCTCACGGGGGCGCAGTGGTGCGGGGTGGGTCAGGTGAGGGCGAGGAGGCTCACGGCGACGGCTGCGGCACCGAGCCCGACGAGCTGACCTCGGTGGATGCGTTCGGCAAGGACGCTGCGGGCGAGCAGGACGGTGCCGGCCGGGTAGAGGGCGGTGATCACGGCGACCACGGCGAGGTCCCCGCTGCGGGCGGCGAGCAGGAACAGCACGTTCGCCACCGAGTCCAGCACGCCCGCGGCGGCCGACATCGCGTACGCGGGCCTCTCCGCCCCGAGCCTGCGGTACATCAGCCCGGCCGCGGCCAGGGTGACGGCCGAGGACACCGCGCGGCCCACGATCAGCGGGGCGACCCCGCTGTCGGACGGCGCCTGGTGCAGGAAGACCAGCTGCATGGCGATGGCGGCGCCCGCGCCGAAAGCCAGCAGCAGCGCGCTACGCGACGGGCGCGCCGAGCCGGCGCCGTGTCCGGCGCTGACCAGCACCACCGCGGCCAGTGCGAGCGGGAGGCCCACCAGCGCGGCGGTGCCCAGGTGTTCGCCCTGCAGCAGGCCCACACCGACCGGCAGCATGGCGGACACCAGCGCGGTGACGGGCGAGAGCACGTTCATCGGGCCGATCGCCAGGGTGCGGTAGAGCAGGACGAACGCGGCGGCCGAAGCGACACCGGACGCGGCGCCCCAGCCGATCGCTCCCGGGCTGAACGAGGCACCGAGCACCGGCCACAGCAGCAGCTCGACCGCGAGCGAGGACGGAGCGGCGATCATCACGGTGCGCAGCACATGAGCCTTGCGGGCACCGAGGCCGCCGAGGAAGTCGGCACAGCCGTAGGCGAGAGAGCTGCCCAGGGCCAGCAGCAGAGCGAGCACGGTACGCACATCCCTTAAGATTCAATGGAACGACTAGACAGTACAACGAACCGACCGAGGCGTGTCAACCAAACGACCGGGCGGTGCATCGAAGTGGTCCACCTGCGAGGAAGGTGCTCGGATGACCGAGACAGCGGCAGCCCTGCGGACGCTCGCCCACAACGTCAGGACGGCTCGTACCCGAGCGGGCCTGTCCCTGGACGAACTCGGCCGGCGCGCCAAGGTCAGCAAGGGCTCCCTCGTCGGTCTGGAGAAAGCGCAGGGCAACCCGAACTTCGCCACCCTGGTGCGGCTGGCCGACACGCTCGGCGTCTCCGTCTCCGCCCTGATGGAAGGGCCGACCGAAAGCCGCATCCGGGTGGTCACCGCCGAGGCCGTGATGCCCCTGTGGACCGGCCCCGAGGGCAGCGAGGCCCGCCTCATGCTGACGACCTCGGGCCCGGCCCCGGTCGAGGTCTGGCGCTGGACACTCCAGCCGGGCGAGGAATACCCCAGCCATCCCCACCAGGCCGGGGTCGTCGAAACCGTCAGCGTCACCGCCGGCCGGATGGCCCTCGTCGTCGACGGCGTCGAGCACCCCGTCGAAGCCGGACAGACCGCCGCCTTCGACGCCGACGCCCCCCACACCTACCGCGGCGCCGGCACCGAGACCTGCCGCCTGATCATGACCGTCCACCTCCCGCCGGGCCCCGCCTCCACCACCTGACCCGCATCACACAGGCGTGGTCTGCCAGTTCGGGGGCCGAGGCGGATGCTTCACGGTGTCGCGGGGGCGGCGCCGTCGAACAGCTCTCGGTGCCGAACGATCTCGCCCTGGTGTTCCTGGACCCACCGCACCACGTGGGTGACGGTGTCACTCAGCGAGCGCCCCAAGGGGGTGAGCGCGTATTCGACGCGGGGCGGCACCTCGGCGTAGGCCGTGCGTGTGAGCAAGCCGTCGCGGGTCAGCGAGCGGAGCGTCTGGCTCAGCATCCGCTGGGACACCCCGGCGATCCGCCCGTGCAGGGTCGTGAAGCGCAGCGGTCCGTCGGCGAGCGTGGTGATGACCAGGACGGTCCACTTGTCTCCGACACGGGCGAGCACATCGCGCACGAGGGCGATGGTCGCCGCGCACTCCGGGGTGACCCCGGCGTCCGCCAGCTGGGACCGCAGTGCGGAATCCATGTGTCCGTTCCCTCCGAGTACGTAGCTGACCTGAAAGTGCGTGAGCGCGAAGCCTTGATCGCAGCGGCCGCGACCCCGTTACATACGGATCGTAACCAATGGGCGCTCGCCCGATCCGCCGCGATGCCCGGGGAGGAAACCATGACCGCCGACGCCGCCGATACCGTCGCAACGGAGGGAACCGTGGAGGGGAAGGGCGGCGGTGCGGTGCCGCGGGCGCGGCACGAGACCTTCACCGTCGAGTGCCACCTCGCCGCGCCTCCGGGAGCGGTGTTCGCAGCCTTCGCCGACACACCGGTCCGGCGTCGGTGGTTCAAACTGCCGGGCCGCCAGGTGTCCTACCACCACGACTTCACGGTGCACGGCGGCGAGACGTCGTCCAGCGTTTTCACGGTTCCGGATGCCGCACCGGAACGACTTGGGTACGCATCCCGTTACCTCGACATCACGCCGGGGTCGAGGATCGTCTACACGTACACCGCCCGCGTGGACGACGTGCCGCGCTGGGCCTCGCTGGTGACCGTCGAACTGCACCCGCACGTCGACGGCACCCGGCTGCGGTGGACCGAGCAAGCGGCCTTCCTCGTCCCTTCCGCGGAGCCGGAACACGACGTGCCTCATCTGCGCGGCGCCACCCGCCTGCGTTTGAACGGCCTCGCGGCGGCTGTGACGGCCGAAGGACGGAACGACGCCCCGGCACGCCTGAGGAGTTGACTCGCGAGAGCCTCGGCACGGCCCCGTCCGCCCGCCCACCGTGCTGCGTAAGTCCTTGCCGCCGTACGTTCCGCACGCGACCGTGTCGGTCGCCTGTCGGGGCTCTCGGTCCGATGTCGGCGGCCTGTCAGTGCGGTCCGGCACCTTTCCAGTGATCCTGCCGAGGGCCCACCCGGCAGGCGCACGACCGCAAGGAATCACCATGACCACTGACGTCACGATCATCGGAGCCGGACTCGGCGGCCTCACCCTCGCCCGCGTCCTGCACCTCCACGGCATACCGGCCACCGTCTACGAGGCGGAGCCCTCACCGGCGGCGCGTTCGCAGGGCGGGATGCTCGACATCCACGACTACAACGGTCAACTGGCCCTGCAGGCGGCGGACCTGATGGACGAGTTCCGCAGCCTCATCCTGGAGGGCCGCCAGGCCATGCGGATCCTCGACCGGGACGGGGCGGTCCTGTTCGAGGAGCCCGACGACGGCACGGGGGGACGCCCCGAGGTGCAGCGAGGAGAGCTGCGACAGATCCTGCTCGACTCGCTCCCGGCCGGCACCGTCCGGTGGGGCCACAAGGTCAGCAGTACCCGTGCCCTCGGCGAGGGCCGCCACGAGGTGACCTTCGCCGACGGCAGCACCCTCGACACGAGCCTGCTGGTCGGCGCGGACGGCGCGTGGTCACGGGTCCGGCCGCTGCTCTCCACCGCCACACCCGAGTACACGGGTAAGTCGGTCATCCATACCTACCTGTTCGACGCCGACACCCGGCACCCAGCCGCCGCGAAAGCGGTCGGTGGCGGGTCGATGCTCGCGCCCACGCCGACCAGGGAGATCTTCGCTCACCGGGAAAGGGGCGACACGCTGCACGCCTACGTGGGGCTGACCGAGCCGCAGGAGTGGTCCGCCGCCATCGATTTCACCGACGCCGTCGTGGCCACCGCACGCATCGCGCAGGCATTCGACGGCTGGGCACCGGAGCTCACCGCGCTGATCACCGACACCGACACCGCGCCGGTCCTGCGCCCCCTCTACACCCTGCCGATCGAGCACCGGTGGGATCGGGTGCCCGGGGTGACCCTGCTCGGCGACGCCGCTCACCTGACGCCCCCGAACGGCGAAGGCGCCAACCTGGCCATGCTCGACGGGGCGGAACTCGGCGAGGCCCTCGCCGCGCACCCCGACGACATCGATGCCGCCCTCACCGCGTACGAGCAGGCCATGTTCCGGCGCAGCGCCGAAGCCGCCGTCGAAGGCGCCGAGCGCGAAGAGCGCATGTTCGGCGAGGGCACACCCCACAGCCTCGTCGACGCGTTCACCGCACACGAGCGGGGTCACTGAGCCACCCCACGCCGGGCTGACCCGCAAGCGCCGCCTCGCCGGGCACGCCCGGTGAGGCGGCCGCGGAAGCTAACCCGCCCACTCCCGCAACAACGCTTCCCGCTCCGCCTTCCGAGGCGAACCGCCCTCCCACGCGCGACCCCACTCCGACATCGCCGCCAGCGTCGTCGCCATCGTCGCGGCACCCTCCGTGAGGCGGGCCAGCAGAGCCCGGGAGAGGTCGACTTCCGTCTGCGAGTAGCCGAGGGCCGCGGCGACGTAGGCCGTCAACTCGTGAACACCGCCGGGTGATTCCACGCGTATCGTCACCATCGGCGGGGCCTCGCCCACCCGGCCGGAGCCCAGGGCGAAGTCCATCACCGTACCCAGAGCCAGATCCTTGACCGCACCGATCTGCCGCCTCAGGGACTGCACAGGGACGTCCGCCACCGTCAGGGCCTGCACGTCCTCCCACAGGTAGAGGCCGGACTGGCCGTCGCCGAGGGCTGTCACGCCCTCGGGGGTCAGCCGTACCCCGGGCGCCAGACCGGACGGCTTCGCGCCCACGTACACATCACCCTCGGCGATCCAGAACAGGCCCACCATGGCCATGGATGTGCTCACTTCCCCCGACGACGGCACCGCCGTCGTGTCCCACGTCAAACGATCAGGTCGTTCTCGGCAACGCGCGAAGTGGCCGGGGAGTTCCCTGTGTACGGGTTCGCGCGCACCCGTACACCCGCCCGTACAAGAGGCCGGGACGATGCCCGCATCTTTGTGGCTTCTGCCGGTACGGCCGGCTGCCGGGATGCGGAGAGACTGCCGGCAGAGGCCGAGGCGCGCCCCGACAACGGGTCGAGGCCGAGGACATGACGACGCGGGAGGCCGGCACGATGGGTGTGCAGCAGTATGACGAGATCGGTGAGGCGTACGAGGGCTTCAAGTCCCTGCCGCTGGAGCACTACGCGGCGGTGCCCGGCTTCCTGGCCACGGTCGGTGACGTGCGCGGCAAGTCGGTCCTCGACCTGGCCTCCGGCACCGGCTTCTACAGCAGGGAGTTCAAGCGGCGCGGCGCCACGGAGGTGCTCGGAATCGACATCTCCGGTGAAATGATTGCCGTGGCCGAGGAGTTGGAGAAGCGCGATCCGCTGGGTGTGCGCTTCGAGGTGGGCGACGTCTCCGCACTGCGGCCCCTTGAACGGCGCTTCGACATTGCCACGGGGATCCAGCTGCTCAACTACGCGCAGGACGTCGCCGCCATGGAGCAGATGTGCCGCACCGTGCACCGGAGCCTGGCGCCCGGCGGCGAGTTCTTCGCCCTCAACCAGTCACCCGACCACCTCCTCGACGGGCCGTCCATGGGCAAGTACGGCTTTCTCAGCGAGCCGACCGGCGAGGAGGCCGAGACCGGACCGCGCGTCCGGATCACCGCGCTGCTCGACCCACCGATCGAGTTCGTCACCACCCGCCCGCGCCGCGAGGTCTACGAGGAGTCTCTGCGGGCGGCCGGATTCAGCGAGGTGACCTGGGTCCCGCTGGAGGTGTCCGACGCCGGCCTGCGCGAGTTCGGTGCGGACTTCTGGGCGGACTTCCGCGCCAACCCCCCGCTGGAGATGCTGCGCTGCCGCGCCTGACGACTGACCGGACGCCACGGGCCCGGGACCGCGGCCCGGCCTCGGCCGGGCCGCCGTCGAACCCCGCAACGCGGTGCCCTCCACATCGCCGATCTTGAAGCGGACAGCACGCCTATGCTGCGTCGGTATGACGACGACCTCATCGGGCGAGAGCATCCAGCCGTTCCGGGTGGCGATCCCGGACAGCGATCTGGACGACCTGCGGAACCGCCTTGACCGCACCCGCTGGCCCGACGAGCTGCCGAACGTCGGCTGGGACTACGGAGTTCCGCGTGCCTATCTGCGGGAGCTGGTGCACTACTGGCGGCACGAGTACGACTGGCGAGCCGCGGAGAGCCGCCTCAACCAGTGGCCGCAGTTCATGACCACGATCGACGGCGCGACCCTCCATTTCGCGCACATCCGCTCCCCGGAACCGGATGCCACGCCGCTGATCATCACGCACGGCTGGCCCGGCTCCCTCGTCGAGTTCGAGCAGATCGCCGGCCCGCTGACCGATCCCCGGGCGCACGGAGCCGACCCCGCCGACGCCTTCCACCTGGTCCTGCCGAGCATCCCCGGCTTCGGATTCTCCGGCCCCACCGGCGAACGGGGCTGGGAGTACCAGCGGGTCGCGGCTGCCTTTGCCGAGTTGATGCGCCGCCTGGGCTACGACCGATACGGAGCCCAGGGCGGCGACTGGGGGTCTGCCGTCTCCCGCGAACTCGGCCGCATCGCCGCTGACCGCGTCATCGGCGTCCACCTGAACATGATTCCCGGCGCCGGGGCGTCGGCCGAGCCGACCGAGGAGGAACTCGCGGCCCTCAGCCCCGAGGAGCAGCAACGCACCTGGGCTTCGTGGCAGCGGATGCAGGCGTGGAGCCGGGAGAAGCAGGGCTACGCCGATATCCAGTCCACGCGCCCGCAGACCCTCGCCTACGCGCTCACCGACTCCCCGGTGGGCCAACTCGCCTGGATCGTCGAGAAGTTCAAGGAGTGGACGGACTCCGCCGACCGGCCGGAGGACGCCGTCGACCGCGACCATCTCCTGACCAACGTGATGCTCTACTGGCTGACGGGCACCGCCGGCTCCTCCGGGCGCCTCTACTACGAGCGCGCCCACGCCGCCTACGCGGGCAAGCCGCCGGAGCCCTCAGCGGCACCCACCGCCTTCGCCTCCTTCCCGCAGGAGAACTTCATCGTGCTGCGGCACATCGCCGAGCGCACCAACCACATCGTCCGCTGGACGGAGTTCGACCGGGGTGGTCACTTCGCCGCGATGGAGGAGCCCGAGCTGCTCGTCGGCGACATCCGGGCCTTCTTCCGGAGCCTGCGCCACGTCAGCTCGGAAGCGAATGCCGCCGGGAGCGCGGGCTAGAACGGGATCCACTCGCTGGCGGTGGTGACCTCCTTGAGGACGTCGGCGAGTGGCTCGGTGCCGATTCCCGGGCCGGTGGGGACTTCGAGGTGACCGTCGGCGAGGACGAACGGCGGTGTGATGTCGGTGGCGAAGTAGCGGTGCGAGCCGGAGGTGTCGCCGGGGAGGGTGAAGCCCGGGAGCGCGGCGAGGGCGACGTTGGCGGCGCGCCCGATGCCGGTTTCGAGCATGCCGCCGCACCAGACGGGGACACCGTGGGCGCGGGCGAGGTCGTGGATGCGGCGGGCTTCGAGGTAGCCGCCGACCCGGGCCGGCTTGACGTTGATCACGGAGCAGGCGCCGAGGGAGATGGCCGCCGCGGCGTGGGCGGCCGACTCGATGGACTCGTCGAGGCAGATCGGGGTGCGCAGGAGCTTGGCGAGCTGGGCGTGCTGCACCATGTCGTCGTTGGCGAGGGGTTGTTCGATCAGAAGGAGGCCGAACGGGTCCAGTTCGGCGAGGTGTTGCGCGTCGACGAGGGTGTACGCGGCGTTGGCGTCGACCTGGAGGAGCAGGTCGTCGCCGAAGCGTTCGCGGACCGCGCGGACGGGCGCGATGTCCCAGCCGGGTTCGATCTTCAGCTTGATCCGGACGTAGCCCTCGGCGACGTAGCGCTCCACGGTGTCGAGGAGTTGGGGGACGGTGTCCATGATGCCGACCGAGACGCCGCAGGGGACGCGGTCGCGGGCGGCGCCGAGGTAGGAGCCGAAGGACTCGCCGGTGAGGCGGAGCTGGGCGTCGAGGACCGCGGTCTCCAGTGCGGACTTCGCCATGTGGTGGCCGGTGAAGGGTTCCAGGGCCCGGCCCACCGTCGCGGCGTCGACGCCGTCCCTCGGCAGGGCGGGTATGAGGAACTTGCGCAGGACGTCCTGTGCCCCGTCCACGTACTCGGAGCAGTAGCGGGGCTCGGACATGGCCGCGCATTCGGCCCAGCCCTCCCCTTCGGAGGTGACGACGCGGACGAGCAGCACGTCGCGGCTGGTCTGCACGCCGAAGGAGGTGCGGAACGGGGCGACGAGGGGCATCGCGATCCGGCGCAGTTCGATGCCGGAGATCTTCAGCTTCATGACAGGTGGCTCCTGGTGCGGTGTGCCGGGTGGGTGAGCGAGGGGGTGGCGCGGTGGACCACGTAGCTGCGGCGGTTGTGGAAGCCGACGACTCGGGCTCCGTCCGAGAGCAGGCCACCCAGGGTCTGCCGGACGGCCAGCCGCCAGGCGCGGGCGGCGCCGGGGTCCTCGCGGCGGAGGCTCTCGATGTCGTCGGGGAGGTCGATGAGGACGAACTCCGCGTCGGTGCTGCCCAGTTCGGGGCGGCCGCGGTCATCGCGGACGCCGTGCGCGGCATCCGCCGGCGGGTCCAGGTCCGGTGTCTCGGGCGTCGCCGGGGAGGCGGAGAGGTCCCAGGCGGCCAGGACCCGGTCGGTTTCGTCGCCGCCGTTGATGGCGTCGTCCATGGCCCCGTAGAAGGACCGCAGGTACTCCTCGGGGCGGGCGCCGAGTTTGACGAGGTTGAAGTAGGCGTTGCGGCGGATGAGCGGGTCGTAGGTCCAGGTGATGCGCTTCAGTCCGCGGGTGAGCGCCCACTGCCGCTGGTGCAGTTTGAGGGCCAGTCCGATGCCTCGGCCCATGGCGGCGCCGGTGATGTGGGAGTGCAGGGTGGTGCCGGTGGGTGCGCCGAAGAAGCCGACGGACGCGCCCACCAGCCGGCCGTCCTCGTACGCTCCGGCCACGTAGTTGCCGGCGTGGGCCAGGGCCCGCATGACCTCGGCGGAGACGGGCGCGCCGGCCGGGCCGGTGCCCCAGATGTCGGCGTACAGCAGGCTGGCGCTGCCGAACTCCGCCATGCCGTGGAGTTCGCGGAGTTCCAGCCCGCTCACTGCATCGCTCCGACGAGGTGGGCCAGCAGCCGGGCGCGGATCGGCATGGCGGCGGTGACGACGTGTTCGTGGTCGGCGTGCGCGCCGTCGCCGACCGCGCCGAGCCCGTCGAGGGTGGGGCAGCCGGCTCCGGCGGTGTAGTTGCCGTCGGAGGCTCCGCCGACGGCTGCCTGCCGCGGGGCGTCGAGGCCGAGGTGCGCGGCCGCTTCGGTGGCCAGCGCGAACAGCTCCCGGGATGCTCCGCGGTCCAGGGGCGGGCGGTTGGGACCGCCCCCGATCTCCAGGCGGGCGCCGGGGAGCTTGGGCTGGAGCTTCCTGATGAGGGTGTCGACCGCCTGCTGGGCCGCCGCGTCGGGGACGCGGACGTCCACGCTCAGTTCGGCACGGGCGGGCACGGTGTTGTTGGCGGTGCCGGCCGACGTCAGGGTCGGGGTGACCGTGGTGCCGGGCCCGGTGCGTGCGGTGACGGTGTCGGCCAGGTGCTGGAGGGCGAGGATCTGGTGGGCGAGTTCGGTCGCCGCGTTGATGCCCTTCTCGGGTTCCAGTCCGGAGTGGGCGGCGCGGCCGTGAACGGTGAGGTCGTACGCGGATACGCCCTTGCGGCTGGTTTTGAGTGCGCCGCCGGCGGCGGAGGGCTCCAGGACGAAGGTCGCCGCGCACCGGCGCGCGGTTTCCTCGATGAGCCGGCGGGAGGTGGTCGAGCCGACCTCTTCGTCGCCCGTGACCAGGACGCAGAGGCCGTCGAGGGAGGGCAGGGAAGCCAAGGCGTGGAACATCTGGACCAGTCCGGCTTTCATGTCGAAGACGCCGGGGCCACGGGCGATGCCCTGCTCCACGGACCAGGGGTGGGTGGCGAGCGAACCGATCGGCCAGACGGTGTCGTGGTGCCCCAGGAGCAGGATGCGCGGGGTGCCGAAGGTCCACCGGAGGTGGGTGACGCCGTCGATCACCAGCGTCCGGGGCGGGGCGCCGAGCAGTCGTTCCCCCTGTGCGGCGACGACCTGCGCGCTGCGGGCGACGGCCGCGTGGTCGGCGGAGTACGACTCGCACATGACGAGTTCTTCGAGGTCGGCGAGCATGGCGTCGAGGTCGTACGGGTGGTGCGCTCGCGCGGAGAGCATGTCGTGGTCAACCGGCACGGGTGAGTCCTCCATTGGGCATGACCTGGGATCACGTGGGATCACGTGGGATCACGTGGGATCACGTGGGATCACGTGGGATCACGTGGGATCACGTGGGATCACCTGGGATGACCGCAACGCTAGGCAGGGCGGACGGGACCGGGTTGGTGGCCGCGTCAGAACATCCGCCGCCGTTTCGTACGGCGGTACCGAACCGCACACGCCGCGGTGCCCGGCCGGTCGACGACCGGCCGGGCACGTGTCCGGGGCGGGTGGGTCCAGCCGGTGTGCGCTCCTCAGCCGCCTGGTGTGCCCGCCGAGGATCAGCCGGCCGACGCGGCGGTGGGGCCGGTATCCGCGGAGCACGTCCCGCCGCCGTCGTCCATGCCCATCAGCCGCAGCTGGAGCATCGCAGCGAACCGTGCGGACGGATCCCGCAGGTCGAACTCCCCCACCTCGGCCACCCGACGGATCCGGTAGCGGAAGGTGTTGGGATGGACGAACACGCTCGCGGACGCGGTGATCACGTCTCCGAAGGCGTCCAGCCACGCCCGCAGCGTCTCCACGAGGTGGGCGTTGTGCTTGGCGTCGTAGGCCGCCAGCCGGGCGAGCGGGCCGGCGAGTTCGTCGCGGTGGGCGACGGCGAGGTCCCGCATTTCGATCAAGAGGGCGTCGACATACACGTCGGCGATCGGGGCGACGCGCTGCGCCGTCCGGCCGCTGAACAGCACGCGCAGCGCGCGGTCCGCGTTGGCGCGGGAGCGGGCGAGGGCGGAGGGCTCCTCGGCGACCGACCCGATGCCGATGAGCAGGCCCGCCCGGTCTCCGGTGCGCTGCAGGAAGTTCGACGCCACCTGCAGTGCGCGCTCCCGGGCCTGGGCGGAGTCGCCCGGCACCGGAAAGAGCCCGTAGGCCACGTCGCCGAGCAGCGCCACCGCGGACCGCGGCTGGACCGCGGTGAGATGCACGGACAGCGCGCTCGCGAGGCGCTGGCGCTCCGCGGTGAGGTGGGCATGGTCCTCGCCCCGCTCGGCCTGCAGCCCCATGGCGACGACCAGCGTGGGCTGGTTCACCAGCCCCAGCCGGCCGAGCGCCCCGGCCGCCCCCACGCCGCCTTCCAGGGCGGTGGTGACGAGGTCGGCGCGCAGCCGGTGCTCGGCGTCGGTGCCCGCCCGGAACCGCAGCATGTGCAGCGCGACGAGCTTGGCCGCCTCCTGGAACGCCCGCTCCCGCTCCGGGGTGAGCGGCTTCCGCAGGGTCGCCCACACCGAACCGAGGATCTCGTCGCCGGCACGCACCGCGATCGCCACCCGCGGCAGCGCGACCTCGCCGTCGACGGTGGGCGGCGGAATGTGCACCGGGCCCTCGCTGCGGTACAGCTCGCGGAAGACCCCGTGCTCCTGGTGCATCCGCACATAGCGCTCGGGCACCTGCCGGGCCAGGATGCTCGCCACCCGCGGAGCGTCCGCCTCGTCCTGCCGGCCGGAGAAGGCCAGGATCCGGGAGCGGCGGTCCTCGATGGTGATCGGGGCGTCCATCAGGGTGGCGACCGCGTTGGCCAGCGCGAACAGGTCCCCGGACGGCACCCCGCCCAGCGTCTGCCCGTCGGCCTCGCCGATGTCCCCCTCGGAGAGCAGGGTGCGCAACATCGCCGCCAGCTGGGACCAGGAGGCCCCCCGGGTCAGGGCGAGCAGGGCCACTCCGGTCTCGGCCACGACCGGTGCGAGTGCCTCGCTGTCGCCGACGGGACCGCGGACGACGAGAGCGGCGGCGCCGTGGGCGGCGAGGTTCCGCAGGAGCCGGGCGATCTCCCCGGCCCCGTGGACGCCGACGCCGAGCACGACGGCGTGCCGGGGGTAGTGCTGCTCGTCGTGCGGATCGTGGATGCCGACGCCGCCGAGTTCTCCGGCCCCGTCGGGGTCACCGTGGACCAGGTCCAGGAGTGTGGGGCCGAGGTCCTCGAGCACCCGGCGCAAGCCTCTGGCGGGGTGGGCCGACATGTGCCTGATCATCTCCGCAGGTTAGGACCCTCACGGCCCTGCGAGGTTCGTACGTGCGGACGAGGATAGGCGACCGCCTTCGTCCCCCGGAACGAAGTGTTCCGGGGCGGCCCCGACAGCCGGTCCGGGGCCGCCCCGGCCAGCGCCCCGGTGGAGTCCACGAGCGGCAGCCGGGACCGCCTGACGCCTCGGGGCCGGCCTCACATCTCGGGACCGGCCCCATCGCTCAGACCGCCGCGGCCCGCGGGCTGCGTGAGGTATCACTGCCGGGCACCGGCTCGGAGGCGTCGGCGCCCAGGGCGACGATCCGGTTGCCCGCGTCGACGTGCACGACCTTCGGCCGCAGCGCACGGGCCTCCGCGTCCTCCACCTGGGCGTAGCTGATCAGGATGACCCGGTCCCCCGGGTGCACCAGATGCGCCGCCGCCCCGTTGATCCCGATGACACCCGAGTCGCGCGCACCCTCGATGACATACGTCTCCAGGCGGGCCCCGTTGTCGATGTCGACGATATGGACCAGCTCGCCGGGCAGCAGGTCGGCGGCCTCCATCAGCGCGGCATCGATGGTCACCGACCCCACGTAGTGCAGATCGGCCTCGGTCACCGTGGCCCGGTGGATCTTGGACTTGAACATGGTACGCAGCATCGGTGCACTCCTCCAAGTAGGCTCCCTGCCTGCGTATTTGCAGGTCAAGGGCTCTTTTCACACCCTACAGCCGGTCGCGGATCCGGGCGGCCGTCCCCAGGTTTCGCAGGGCTCACGCGGACCGCACCTCGACATCCCAACATCGCTGACGATGCGTCAGACATCGGGAGCGTCTGCTCGGGCCCCACCTCACCCCGGGGCCGCCCCTCACCTACGACCGAGATCAGCGTACGCAAACGGCCCCCGATGACCTCCGTGACGATCGCCACAGCAGCGCTCGGCCACCCGGCCGTCGGGTCGGACGAGCCCCGGCCGGGCCGGCGGCGCGCGACACAGCCACAGGGCGCCGGTCGGCAGGACCGGCCCTTCCTTTGATCATTGTTTCGCCGTCCCGTCAGGGCAGGTCGTCGCCCGAGAACCGGCAGCGCGAACGATGCGTCGGGCGTCCGGGTAGCAGCCGGCCGCCGAGCAGTACCGCGCAGGCCCCCACGGTGAGCAGCCCGCCGGCGAGGAAAACGCCTCGCACGTCGGAGAGCGGCAGGACCAGCGCCCCGAGTGCCGCGCCGGCCGCGATGCCGGCGTTGTAGGCGCCGGAGTTGGCCGCGAGGGCGATGTCCGTGCGGCCGGGCGCGCAGTGCAGCATCGCGTTCTGGGTGACCATGAACACCGGTCCGAGCGCCCCGCCCATCAGGACCAAGAACATCACCGCCGCCACCGGACGGGTGCCGGCCGCGTACAGGCCGAGCATGCCCACCGCCTGCGTGACGACAGCCGTGGGCAGCGCGGACTGCGGGAAGCGGTCCAGCAGCACCCCGGTGATGCTCACCCCGGCCAGACAGGCGACACCGAAAATCACGAGCAGGACGCTGACCGCGCTCGGGGAGAACCCGCTCACGTCGCCCAGGAACTTCACGATGTAGGTGTATCCCGCGAACGCTCCGGTGGCGGACAGGGTCCCGGCCGCCAGCACCGTCCCGAACCGCCGGACGTCGGGACTGGTCCCGTAGGCGGCGGGCTCTTCTTCCGGATTCGAGGACGGCAGCAGAACGGCGATCGTCACCAGAGAGACGAGCCCCAGAGCCGCCGGCACGGCGACGGGCACCTGCCAGTCGCTCTGCCGGCCCAGCCACGTCCCGGCAGGAACACCGAGCACCAGGGCGAGAGAACCGGCGACCGACAGCGCCCCGACCACCCGCCCACGGACCGCGGGTGCGAACAGGCCCACCGCGACCGGTCCCATCACCGCCCAGAACAACGCCTGAGCAAGCGCGGTCAGCAACCGCGCCACCAGGAGCGGCCAGTAGGAGGTGGCCAGCGCCGCAACGACACTCGCCAGGACCAGCACGGTCAGTAGTCCCGTGAGCACATGGCGTCGGGGGACGGACCGCGTGACGTGGGCCAGCGGCAGAGACGCGAGAGCCACCGTCACGCCGTAACCGGTAACCAGGAGACCGACCGCTGACACCGACACCCGAAGGCTTCCGGAGATGAGCTCCAGCAGGCCGATCGGCAGGTTTTCCGCTGTGTTGAAGGTGAAGGCGGCCAGCATCAGGGCCCCGAGCACCGCCGACCTGTGCCAGGGAGCCGGCTGTCGGTTGAGCCCATGGACTCTTCCTGCCGCCGCTCGTTGCTCCTGCTCCGTGGCGCCCTCCATGGAGTTACCTCACCCGCCACACCGATCCCGCCGCAACCGAATTCATCTGCCGCAGAGACGCGATCCGGTTGACATGACCCGCCACGACGTGGCGCGCATGAACCTGGCTCCACTCATCAGGCTCCTTGGGATCGATCACCCAGGGAGCCCGGAGGCGCTCTACCGGCGGACCGCCGAGATCAGTCCGCCGGGCCGCTCCTCGCGCTGCGGCGGGGTGCCGATCGGGCGGCCGTAGGCGGCAGCGCGCTCGCGCAAGGTGTGGCCCTCGGCCTCCCAGCCGTGCCCGGCCAGCCAGCCCACCGGGTCGTCGGGCATCTCCGAGACCCACATGGACGCCGCCGATCCCGGCGCGGCGTCCCCGCCGAAGCGCTCGATCACGCCGCGCGAGCCCAACGTCAGCCCCATCCGACTGCCTGCCGCCGACTGCGCGCTGATCCGGGCCAGCAGCAGCTCCACCGCGTCCTCGGGCAGATAGATCAGTAGTCCTTCGGCGATCCACGCGGTCGGCGCGGTGGGGTCGTGCCCTGCGGCGGCCAGCGCGGCCGGCCAGTCCTCCCGCAGATCCACCGCGACGGTGATCCGCTCGCAGCGTGCGACGGCCTGCTCCTGACGCAGTACCGAAGCCTTGAAGTCCAGTGGTGCGGCGGTGTCGACCTCGAACAGCCGGGTGCCCTCGGGCCAGTCGATCCGGAAGGCCCGGCTGTCCATGCCGGCGCCGAGCAGCACGACCTGCCGGACGCCGGACGCGGATGCCTGCTGCAACAGGTCGTCGAGGAACTTCGTCCTGATGACGATGGAGTACGACACGGCCTGGCGGCGGCGTCGCGCGGCCTCGTCATCGGGCGGCGGCGAGGAGGGCCACAGGCCCCCGGCGGTGGCGAATGCCTGTGCCAGTGGGTCGCGGAACAGCGCGTTCTCCCGCTCGTTCTCCAGCGCCCGCACCCTGGCCACCCCCACCGCCGTGGCCCACACTCCCGACGGCCGCACCTGCTCCTGCTCATCAGTCACCGCGCCAGCCTAGATGACCGGTTCCAAGGGGCCTGAGGGAGGAGCCGGTTCATGCGCGGTCAGCAGGCCGCGGGGCTCAGGGCTCGGAGTCACTCAGCCGGCTCGACGTGCTCAGTGGTCGCCCGTGTGCGGGTGGAGAGGGCGTGGCAGTGGCCGGCGCCAGTCGCCCGGCGTCGTGCGGAGAAACCGGCGGGCGAGAAGACGTATGGCGTCCCATGCCGGGTCCGTGACCAAGGAGTTGGCCCAGAGGCCGGCGCGGCAGGCGGCATCGATTCCGGCGAGGCAACGGCCGAGGGCCTGAAGCTCGCGCAGATGCTCGGCGTCGAAGGTTCCGCGCTCGGCGAGTCCCTCGGAGACGCGGCAGAGGAGTTCCGCCTCTTCCAGGACAGACTCCGTCGCCAACTCCCGCTCCCCCAGCCAGGCAAGCTGAGCCTGGGTATCGGCTGCGAGGAGGGACAGGAATCGGAGCGTCCAGGTGCGCAGGTGCGCGTCGCCGAGAGAGTTCATCCGTGCAGGATGGCAGCCAGGGACTGTCGCATGAGGTGTTCGACGGCCTGGAGGGGCGGCAGTTGCGCGCTCGTCCGGCTGACCGGCGCCGACGTACGCCGGTGAGCCCGCGGTGAGCTCCCGGTGAGCCCGCGCCGCGACTGTGGGGGCATCGCCGGATCCGCCGTGGACCGGCCACCCAACAGGGAGCGACGATGAACGTTCTGACCGGCAAGACGGCACTGGTGACCGGCGGCTCGCGGGGCATCGGCCGGGCGGTCGCGCTGCGGCTGGCGGCCGAGGGCGCGCTGGTCGCCGTCCACTACGGCGGCAACGACCAGGCGGCCAAGGAGATCGTGGGGCGGATCGAGGAAGCGGGCGGGCGGGCGTTCGCGATCCGGGCCCGGTTCGGCGAGGACGGCGCGGTGGAGCGGCTGTTCGGGGAACTGACCGCGGGGCTGGCGGGGGCCGGGCTGGACATCCTCGTCAACAACGCGGGCATCAGCTCGGGCAACCCGATCTCGCAGGTCACCGAGGAGGAGTTCGGGAGGCTGATGGCGATCAACGTCGCCGCCCCGTTCTTCGTGATCCAGCGCGCGATGGCGCTGCTGAACGACGGCGGACGCATCATCAACATGGGCTCCACGGCCAGCCGGTTCGCGGTCTCCACCCAGATCGGCTACACCATCAGCAAGGCGGCGCTGGAGTCGATGGCACCGTCGTTGGCCAACGAACTCGGCCGTCGCGGCATTACGGTGAACACGGTCGCGCCGGGCGCCGTGCGGACCGACATGACCGCGGGCTACACCTCCGTCCCCGAGGTGGTGGCCGGGCTGGAGTCGATCACCGCGCTGGGGCGGTTGGGCGAGCCCGAGGACATCGCGGACGTGGTCGCGTTCCTGGCCGGCCCGCAGGGCCGCTGGGTGACCGGTCAGACCGTCGACGTCTCGGGCGGGACGTTCCTCGGCCCGATCGCCCCGTGATCCATCGCGCCGATGAATAATCGCCGGCATGCAGTTCGGAATCCTCGGCGAGACCCGAGCACGGCACGGCGACGGCAACGAGGTCCCGTTGGGCGGACCGGCCCGGCGGGCGCTGCTGGCCCTGCTGCTGGTGCGCCCCGGAGAGGTCGTCTCGACGGACCGGCTGGCTGACGAGATCGACCCCACCGGGGCGCTTTCGGCGCATTCGCTGCAGTCCCAGGTGTCCAGGCTCCGTACCGCGTTGGGCGCCGGGGCCGCGATCGAACGGGCCGGCGCGGGGTACCGGATCGTGGTGGATCCGGACGCGGTGGACGCCTCCCGGTTCGAGCGTTTGGCCGGGGAGGGCCGTGCGGCGCTCGTCGACGGCGACGCCGGACGGGCGGTCGTGCTGCTGCGCGAGGCGCTGGAGCTGTGGCGCGGGCCGGCGCTGGCCGACCTGCCCGACGGCGAGACGGCCCGGGCCGCCGCCGTGCGGCTGGAAGAGCGCCGGCTCGGGGCACTGGAGGACCGCATCGAAGCGGGGCTGCGGCTCGGCCAACACGGGGCGGTCGTACCTGAACTGCGCGAGTTGGTCGGCTGCCATCCGCTCCGGGAACGGCTGGCGGGGCTGCTGATGCGGGCGCTGTTCGCCGAGGGCGGGCAGGCCGAGGCGCTGGTGGTGTTCGAGGAGACCCGGCGGCGCCTGGCCGACGAGCTGGGCGCCGATCCCTCGGCCGAACTGACGGCGCTGCACCGGGAGTTGTTGCAGACCGACCCGACGCCTTCGCCCGTCGCGCCGCCCGCCCAGCTGACGAGTTTCGTGGGGCGCGCCGATGAGGTGGCCGAGGTCGCCGAGACCTTGCGGGTGGCCCGGTTGGTCACCCTCCTCGGGCCCGGCGGCGTCGGCAAGACCCGGCTGTCGGTCGAGGTCGCGGGCGTCGGGGGCACCCCGGACCAGGTGTGCTTCGTGGAGCTGGCACCGCTGCGCGACGGCGCCGGCCTGCCGCATGCGCTGCTGGGTGCGCTCGGCCTGCGCGAGAACGGGCTCCAGATGGACGGCGGCACGAGGACGCCGGTCGACCGTCTGATCGCGGCGCTGTCCGACCAGGTCCTGCTGCTCGTCCTGGACAACTGCGAGCACCTTGTCGACGAGGTCGCCGTGCTGGCGGCGCGGCTGCTGGCGACCTGCCCGCGGCTGCGTGTGCTGGCGACGAGCCGGGAGCCGCTCGGCATCATCGGCGAGCACCTCTTCCCCGTGCGGCCGCTCGACGCGGACACCGCCGTACGGCTCTTCACCGAGCGGGCCGGTGCCGTGCGCCGCGGCTTCACCGCCGACCCCGAGGTCGTGCGGCGGATCTGCGCGGCGCTCGACGACCTGCCGCTGGCCATCGAGCTCGCGGCGGCGCGGTCGCGCACCCTGGACATCGACGACCTGGCGGGGCGGCTGGACGACCTGCTCGCCGTCGGCGCCCGCGGCAACCGCACGGCGGACGAGCGGCACCGCACGCTGCGTTCGGTGGTCGCGTGGAGCTGGGACCTGCTCTCCGAGCCCGAGCAGCGGGCCGCACGGCGGTTCACGGTCTTCGCCGGGGGCGCGACGGCCCCGTCCGCGCTTCGGGTGTGCGGCACCGACGGTGACACGCTGGAGGCGCTGGCCGACAAGTCGCTGCTGGAGGTCGCGGGCGGCCGCTACCGGATGCTGGAGACGATCCGCGCGTACGGTGCCGAACGGCTCGACGCGGCCGGCGAACGCGAGTCCGTGCGGCGTGCCCACGCCCAGCACCTGCTGGAGCTGTTGCGGACGGCCGACCCGCATTTGCGGCGAGCCGAGCAGCTGGAGTGGCTGCCCGTGGTCGCCGCCGAGCACGGTGACCTGATGGCGGCGCTGCGCCGGGCGGCCGAGGAAGGTGCGGTGGAGACGGCCTTCGAGTTGCTCGCCGCGTCGTTCACCTACCTGTGGATCCGGGGCGCGTCCGCATCCGTCGCGCCGCTGGCGATCGCCCTGCTCGCATCGGTCGGCGAGAAGGTCCCCGACGGGCTGGGTGAGGAGTACGCGACGTGCGTGCTGCTCGCCGGCGCGGCGTCGGCGACGGGCGACGCCGGGGAGCAGGTGTGGCAGCGGCACCGCGCGACGGCCGGCGAGGCGCTGGCGGCCGCGTGGCCCGGCGACCGGTCGGGTCGCTACCCGGTCGTCCTGCTGCTGTGGATGATGCGGAACGCGGGCGGACCGGACCCGGAGGGTGCCTTCGCGCTCGTCTCGTCCCAGCACGACTGCCCCGAGCCGTGGGCGCGGGCCGCCGCCCACTACGTGTCGGGGTTCGGGCACCTCGGCCGGCGGGATCGCGCGGCGGCCGAGGGTGCCTTCGGCCAGGCCCTGGAGGGATTCCGTTCGCTCGGTGACCGCTGGGGCAGCGCGCTGGCCCTGGACACGCTGGCCGGCGTGGCCGGAGCGCGCGGTGACCGGGCGCGGGCGCTCTCGCTGACCGACGAGGCCCTGGTGCTCACCGAACGGCTCGGCGCCCTGGAGGACAGCGCCGACCTGCTGGTCAACCGGGGCGATCACCTCGTCGGGGACGACCCGGCGGGTGCCCGTGCCGCCTATGCGGAGGCCGCCGCGCTCGCCCGCCGCGCCGGCAGCTCCACGTACCTGGCGGGCGCGCTGCGCGGGCTCGGCGACGTCGCCCTGGAGGAGGGCGACCCGGCAGCGGCGGAACGGCTCTACCGCGAGGCGCTGGAGCGGATCGATCCGCACTGGATCAAGAGTCTGGGGCCCCGGGTGCGCACGCTCATCGGCCTCGGCCGCGTCGCCGCGGCCCGGAGCCGTCACACGGAGGCGCGCGAGCACTACCGGCAGGCCGCCGAGATCGCCGGCACGGTCGGGGCGCACGCCCCGGAGGTGCTGCGCATGCTGGGGTTGTCCGAGAAGGTCGTGGAGTCCGTCCTTGCGGCCGTGACCGCGGACCGGTGAGCGCGGTCGTTCCTCCGCGGTGAGGGGGCACACGCGGCGAGCGGGCGGGCCCGGTGAGCGCACGGTGAGTCCGCGGTGAGCGCTCCCGTAGAAGGTCCGAGGCATGACGAACCTCAAGGTACTGATCTCCGGCGCCTCCGTCGCCGGCCCCGCGCTCGCCTACTGGCTCCACCGGCACGGCTTCCGGGCCACCGTCGTGGAGCGCGCCCCCGCGCTCCGCGACGGCGGCTACGCCGTCGACTTCCGTGGCGAGGCCCACCTGACGGTCCTGCGCCGCATGGGCGTCCTGGCCGACCTCGAACGCGTCCGGACGGGCATGGGCTCGATGTGCTACGTCAACAGCGCGGGCAAGCAGCAGGCCGAGCTGCCCGCGGACCTGTTCGCCGGGGACATCGAGATCCTCCGGGGCGACCTGGCCCGGATCCTGTACGACGTCACCAGGGAGCACACCGAGTACGTCTTCGGCGACTCCATCACCTCGCTCACCGAGGACGCCCATGGCGTGACCGTGTCCTTCGAGCGCGGCGCGCCGCGCCGGTTCGACCTGGTGATCGGCGCGGACGGGCTGCACTCGCACACCCGCCGCCTGGCCTTCGGTCCGGAGGAACGGTTCGTGAAGCACCTGGGCGTGCACTGCGCGATCTTCACCACCGCCAACCACCTCGGGCTCGACCACACCGGGCACGCCTACCGCACCGCGGGCAGGCTCGTCGCGCTCCACAGCGCCCGCCACAACGCCGAGGCCAGGGCCGTCTTCTACTTCGCCGCGCCGCAGCTGGATGTGGACCGCCGTGACGTGGCGCGGCAACAGGCCCTCCTCACCGAGACCTTCGCCGGGAACGGCTGGGAGAGCGACCGGCTGCTGCAGGACATGCGGTACGCGCCGGACTTCTACTTCGACTCGGTCGGCCAGGTCCACGTGGACACCTGGTCCCGCGGCCGGGTCGCCTTGATCGGCGACGCCGCCTTCTGCCCGTCCTCCCTGTCGGGCATGGGGTCGGGCCTCGCCCTGGTCGGCGCGTACGTCCTGGCGGGCGAGCTGGCCGCCGCGCGCGGCGACCACCGCGTCGCGTTCGGGCGGTACGAGGAGGAAATGCGCGAGTACGCGGTGGGTTGCCAGAAGATGGGGGACGGCGTCGCCAAGCTGATGGTCCCGGGCAGTCGCGCCCTGGCCACGCTCCTCAACCGCTACTACCGGGTCATGCCGTACCTGCCGGGCAAGAACATGGCCGCCAGGATCGCCCGCAGGGCCGCGGAGAACATCACCCTCCGCGACTACCGTGACCTCGTCCGGCGGTAGGCGCGCGGAGCGACTCTCCAGGGCCGCACCGCGGAGCGGGAGTTGGCGGTCAGGAGGAAGCCGAGGGATCACCGGTGCGGTCTGCCGTGGCCTGCTGGGAGCCGGGCGGGGTCGCCGCCCGGAAGCTTCCGGTGAGCCCCTCCCGGTGGGCGAGCAGGGCGGCCTGCACGCGGTTCTCCAGTCCCAGGCGGGTGAGGATGCGGTTGACGCGGCTCTTCACGTTCCCCTCGCTGAGGCCGAGGGCCGCGGCGATCCGGGCGTTGGACATGCCCCGGGCGACCAGGACGAGGACGTGGAGTTCACGTTCGGTCAGCGCGTTCAGCACGCCCGGGTCGCCCGACCCGTCCCGCCCGTCCTCAGGTCTGCCCTCGCCCGGTACCGGCTCGGGGCAAGCGGGGGCGTTGGGCAGCAGGGCGGCAGGCAGCGCGGTGACGGTGTCGATGAGGCGGCGCGTGACGCTCGGGGCGAGGACCGCCTCCCCGCCTGCCGCCGCGCGTATGGCATGGGCGAGTTGGTCGGGAGGGCTGTTCTTCAGCAGGAAGCCGACGGCTCCGGCCCGCAGCGCGGCGTGCACGTATTCGTCCAGGTCGAACGTGGTGAGTACCAGGACACGCGGAGCCGGACCCGGGCCGGGCCAGCTGGTGGTGAGGCGCCGCGTGGCCTCGACACCGGTCATGCCGGGCATGCGGACGTCCATCAGCACGACGTCCGGCCGGAGTTCGATCGCGTGGGAGACAGCCTGCTCCCCGTCGGCCGACTCGCCGACCACGGACAGGTCCTCGCGGCGGTCGATGACCAGCCGGAGCGCGGTGCGCACCATCTCCTGGTCGTCGACGAGAAGTACCCGTACGGTCATCCGCTCTCGTTCTCCTCCGCCGGTCGCGATGCCCGCGCGGACAGGACGGCGTACAGCCGCCAGCCGCCGTCCTCGCGTGGCCCGGCCCGCAGCTCGCCGTCGAAGGCCGCCACACGTTCGCGCATGCCGACGAGCCCCCGGCCGCTGCCCGGAACGGGCCGGTGGCCCGGTGGTGCCGGGTCGTTCTCGACCGCGACCGTGAGGCGGGTGTCGTCTCCGCGTACGGTGACCCGCACGCCGACGGGCCCGGCGTGCTTGATCACATTCGTCAGTGCTTCCTGGATGATCCGGTAGCCCGAGAGCAACATGCCGGTGGACGGATCGGTCCGGGCCCGGAGGTCCGACACATACGTCACCCGGCAGCCGGCGGATGTCGCGGCGCCGATGAGTGGCTCAAGGTGTTCCGGGGACAAGGACGGTTCGGGCGCGAGCCCTTGGTCCCGGAACGACAGCAGTCCGAGGAGGCGGCGCATCTCGATGAGCGCGGTGTCGGCTGTCCGCGCGATGAGCCCGACACTCTGCACGGCTTCCGCGCCTGCTGCGGCTTCCACGGTGGGTGGCACGCCGTTCGCCATGCCTTCCTCGGCGGCTCGCGCCAGAACGGCGATCGCGCTCACGTGGTGGGCGACCACGTCGTGCAAGTCCCGCGCGATACGGGCCCGTTCGGTGATGACCGCTTGCCGGGCGTTGCGCTCCTGCTCGGCCCGCAGTCGCTGATTGAGGTCCCGCAGGCGTGCGGCGTGGGCGTCGATCCGCTGCCTGCCGTACCCCAGGGTCCAGGCAAGGGTGAAGAAGAAGACGAACGTCGTGGCGCTGATCGGCTCCAGCGACCCGGGACGGGGGTTCTGCCAGTGCCCGGTGAGGGCGTCGGCAGCGGTGGTGGCGGCGAGGCACAGCAGCGTCCCGGGCAGGCTCGCCGCGGCCGTCGCGTAGCGGGCGACGCCGTACACGCCGATCATGAGCAGGAACGGGCCGGGTATCCGGCCGTGGATCGGGCTGAGTATCTGGAAGAGCACATAGAGGCCGGTCATCGCCGCCAGGACGACGCAGGGACGCGTCCGCCTCCAGATCAGCGGAACGGTCTGCAAGCCCCACAGGGCCACTCCCCCGACGCCGGGCTCCGGTGAGCGGTCCAGCACCGTGGCCACGTCGAACAGCGTGATGCCGCCGCCCAGGGCCACGTCCGTCAGACGCGGCCGGTCGGCCATCCATCGCCGCACGGCTCGCGGCGCGGCATACACGGTAGTGATCATTTCAGTTCGTCAGGCTAGAGGAAGACGAGCGCTCGGCGGATCATCCGTCAGGGCCGCATCGATAGTTGCGTGCCCTCCCGGGAGATCACCACCGGGACCGAGGCGCAGCGCGCATGCACCCTCCTAGCGTCTTTTCCATGACGAACATCCCGGTGTCACATCCCCCCGTCGGGCAGACCGGCCCGACCGCACGGCCTCGGCGGGGTCGCGCGAAGAACGCGAAGGCGAGTATCGCGAACGCGGGTAACGCTCCCGAGAATCCGAGCGACCCGGCGCCCGCCGTGCGCCCCCTCCTCCTGCTGCTGGGCACCGGCACGATGCTGTTCGCGGTGGGCGGCCGGTGGGACATCGCCGCCGCGGCCTGGATCTTCCCCGTGCTCCTGCTGCGTTTCACCCGCCTCAGCCGCGTGTGGACCGGGGCGTTGTGGATCTTGCTGGCGCACACCGCAGCCGCCGTCTTCTGGATCCAGGAGTCGGCGATCGGCCTCAGCCCCGTGACCGCGGTGGGCGCGGCTGCCCTCGCCGCCGTGCAGACGCTGCCGTTCCTGGCCGACAGGCTGCTGGTCGGCCGGCTGCGCCCGGCGGTGGCGGTGTGGGCCTTCCCGGCCGCCGTCGCCGGCGGCGAGTTCCTGATCACCGTGGTGTCGCCGTTCGGTACGGCCTACGGTTCGCTGGCCGTCACCCAGTACGGTGACCTGCCGCTCCTGCAGATCATTTCGGTCACCGGTTCGTACGGGATCGGATTCCTGATCGCCGGCTTCGCCAGTACCGTCAACCGGATCTGGGAACGGCCTTCGTGGCGCGGCGGCCTGGTCTACGGGGCGGTCCTGCTGGCCGTCGTGCTCGCGGGCGGCGCCCGGCTCGCCTTCAGCCCGGCCCCGGGCACGACCGTGCGGATCGCCGGGGTGAGCGCCGGCCGGGCCGTGACCGATGAACTCACGGCCACGCTCGGGCGGATCACCGGCGGAGCCGCAGGCATCGCTGCCGCCCCCGCGTCGACGGTGCGGCCCGCGATGACCGCCGTCGAGAACGACCTGCTCGCCTCCACCCGACGCGAGGCCGCCGCCGGAGCGAAGATCGTGGTCTGGCCGGAGGAGGCCGTCAAGACCCAGGAGGCCCACGAGTCCGACGCCATCGCGGCAGCACAGGAACAGGCCCGCAGGTCAGGCATCTATCTGGAGATCGGTCTCCGCGTCTACAGCACGACCGCCCCCGCCCACGGCCGGGACGAGGCGATCCTCATCGACCCCCACGGCAAGGTGCTGTGGACCTATCAGAAGGCGCATCCCATCCCCGGCTCGGAGAAGTTCACCCCCGGTGACGGCCGGGTGCCCGTCGCCGACACCCCGTACGGCCGGATCGCCGATGTCATCTGCTACGACGCCGACTTCCCCGCACTGATGCGGACCAGGGCCGACATCATGCTCGTGCCCTCGCACGACTGGAAGGAATACGGCGGCGCGCACACCATGAAGGCGAGCCTGCGCGCCATCGAGGGAGGCTACTCGCTGGTGCGTCAGGACGCGGAAGGCGTCTCGACGGCTTACGACAACAAGGGCCGGGTCCTCGCCACCACCGACTACTTCACGACCGGTCAACAGACCGTGGTGGCCTATGTGCCCACGCACGGCGCCACCACGATCTACGACCGGATCGGAGACCTCTTCGCCTGGCTCTGCCTGGCGGGAGTCGCCGTGCTCACCCTCCTGGCGCTGGCCCGCCCGTGGCGCCCCGCTCCCGCCGTCTCCCGCACCGGGACGGACCGTGCCACGGACTGACACCTCAGCGTCGGGCCAGCGCCAGCACGCTCAGGCCGAACATCAGGACGCCCAGGGGCAGATGGACCGACGGGACGTGCGCGATGCCGAGCACAACCTGGACCGAGGCGAGTACCAGGAAACCGGACGCGTGCCGGACGGGCCGGGGCGAGCCGCCGCCCGGCTTCCATGCCAGCACCGCCGCGAGCACGTACAGCATCGCCGCCCCGTACATGACCCGGGCTCCGGCACTGTGCAGCGTGTCTCCGTAGGACGCGGTCAGCAGCAGCCCGGCGGAGACCGCCTGGAGGAAGATCGTCAGGGTCTGCAGGGCGATCGCGATCCGCAGGAACGAGAAGCCGCGCCGTGCGTTCACCGTCGTTGTCACCTGGGTGGCCATGTCACGTCCCCTTTTCCCGCCCACAGGCGGTAGGTCGATAAGGTCTCACCGGCCCGACGACGCGGGGCTGCGAAAGGTAAGGCGAGGGGGCGGCCGGAAGCATGGGGACTGTCGGGGCCGGCTCCGATGAGGTGGCCGGCGAGCGACGCCAACTGATCAATGTCGCCTACCGGTTGCTCGGCTCGGTGACCGAGGCCGAGGACGCCGTACAGGATGCCTACACCCGCTGGTACGGGCTGCCGCGAAGCCGGCAGGAGGCGATCCTCTCCCCCGGTGCCTGGCTGACGACGGTGACCAGCCGCATCTGCCTGGACCTGCTCGGCTCGGCGCGGGCACGCCGGGAACGCTACGTCGGCGCGTGGCTGCCCGAGCCGCTGCCCGGCCGTCCCGAGGGGGACCACGCGGGCAGCGCCGACCCCACCGTCCCTCCGGACCCGGCCGACCAGATCGTCCTGGACGAGTCGGTGGCCATGGCCTTCCTCGTCGTCCTGGAGTCGATGACGCCCGCCGAGCGGGTGGCGTTCGTCCTGCACGACGTCTTCCGGTACCCCTTCGCGGAGATCGCCGACGTCCTCGGCCGGACCCCCGCGGCCTGCAAGCAGCTGGCGTCCTCCGCCCGGCGCCGGGTTGGCGTCGCGCGCACTCCGGTGCCGGCCACCGGCCGGGCCGACGTGGTGCGACGCGTGAAGGAGGCATGGGAGACCAAGGACATCGCGGCCCTCGTCGGCCTCCTCGACCCGGCCGCCGTGATGACCGCCGACGGCGGCGGCCTGGTCGGCACCGTCCTGCGCCCGGTCGAGGGCGGCGCGCGGATCGCCCAGTACATGGTCGCCATCGCCGACAAGGCTCCCGGGCTCGAACTCCTGGAGCGGTCGGTGAACGGTGTGCCGGGCCTGGTGGCCCGGCGTGCGGGCGTCGTCATGACCGTAGCGGCATTCGATGTCTCCGACGGGCGCGTCACCCGGATCTGGGCGGTCCGCAACCCGGAGAAGCTACGGCCGTGGGCGCGGGAGGGCCGACCAGAGGCACTCCCGTAGCGTCTCGCTTCACCGGTTCGCCACTGATCGCCCGCTGATCGGCTGCTGACCGGCGGCGCCACCGCGGCGCCTCACAGCGTCGCGGTCGTCCCCTGCCCCGACGCGCTGCCCGCGAGCCACTGCGCCCATCCCATGTTGAAGGCGGCGTAGCCGTTGTCGGCCGATGCCTTGGCACGGGGCGAGCCGGTGATGGTGATGGGATCCCCCTGCTTGACCTGGCCGTAGAACCACTTGGCGTCCGAAAGGGACAGGTGGACGCAGCCGTGCGAGCCGCGGGCGCTGCCGCTGCCCGGATTGGGATCCCCCGTCGAGTAGTGCACATACGTGCCGGACTGGGTGAGGTGGACATCCCAGGGCAGCGTCAGGTCGTAGTAGTTGGAGCTGCCCTTGTCGCAGCTGATGCCGACGCTGCAGGAGGTCATGTGGACCTTCTTCTGCTTGTCGATGACGGCCATCGTGCCGTTCCACGTCGGGTATTGAGAGCTGCCCGCGTTGATCGACAGGGTGCGCACCGGCTTGCTGTTCCGGGTCACCTTCAGGGTGTGGCCGGTCACCGAGACGTCCGCGCGCACATCGTCGCCGATCTTGAAGGTGTGCGTGTAGCTGCGCACGCCGTAGCGTCCGTTGCCGTTGCTGACGCCCTTCAGGTCGGCGTCGATCTTCACGTTCGTGCCGGCGGGCCAGTACGACTTCGGTCGCCAGTCGGCGCGCTTGTCGCCGAACCAGTGCCAGGCACCGGCCACCGGATGCGAGGCGCTCACCTTCATGTGCTTCTCCACCGTGGCCCGCGCCTTTGCCGCCACCGGGTTCGTGAAGACCACCGAGATCGGCATGGCCACGCCGGCCGTGGTTCCCGTCTGCGGGGTGATGGTGTCCAGAAGCATCGGCGGGCCCGCGGGCTTCGTCGGTGACGGCGAGGCGCTCGCACTCGGCTTGCCGGGTGCCTTTCCGTCGTCCCCACCGGCCTTGTCACCGCCGCCCCCGCCACAGGCACTTGCGCCCACCAGCACCGCACCCGTGACGAATGCGATCGCTATGCCGCTCTTGCGCCGCCCCACGACCTGCCTCGCTCTCTCGCGCTTCGGCCCTCACGGGCCCGACTCCCTGTCAGACGAAGGGACGGCGGGCGGCAGTTTCGTGCATCACGTAAAACATGTCCCAAAACTCGGCAGTGCACGGGCGTGGGCCACAGCGCTGTACGGGGTGGCCCCCGGGTCGTCGTATTGGCGGCGCTCCGGAGCGGCGCTTAGCGTGGAGATGAACGGCGGTTCGCACACATGGTCCACTTGGTCCGGTGGGCCCGGACGGCCGGAGCGCCCTCATTGTGGAGGTCCGGGATGGAATCTGTCTCGTTCCTGCTCCTGACCGTGATCCTCACGGCTCTGGCCTTCGACTTCACCAACGGATTCCACGACACGGCCAACTCGATGGCCACCTCGATCGCCACCGGTGCGCTGAGTCCCCGGGTGGCCGTCGCGGTCGCTGGTGTGCTCAATCTGGCCGGTGCCTTCCTCTCCACCGAAGTGGCCAAGACGATCTCGGGGGGCATCGTCAACGACGGCCAGGTGTCCCTGGTGATGATCTTCGCCGGGTTGATCGGGGCGATCCTCTGGAACCTGGTCACCTGGCTCCTCGGGCTCCCCTCCAGCTCCTCCCACGCCCTGTTCGGCGGGCTCATCGGAGCGGTGTGGGTGGGGGCCGGGGGATCGGCCGTGCGCTTCGGCGCGATCATCGAGAAGATCGTGATCCCGGCGGTGGCCTCGCCGGTGGTGGCGTGCGTGGTGGCGGTGCTGGCCACCTACCTCGCCTATGTGATCACCCGGAGGACCGCGGCCCGCGCCGTCGGGAAGGGCTTCCGTGCCGGCCAGGTCGGCTCGGCCTCGCTGGTGGCCCTGGCCCACGGCACCAATGACGCCCAGAAGACGATGGGCGTCATCACCCTCGCGCTCATCGCGGGCGGGGTACTCGACCACGGCGCGGGGCCGCCGTGGTGGGTGGTGCTGAGCGCGGGCCTGGCGATCTCCCTGGGGACGTACGCGGGCGGCTGGCGCATCATCCGGACCATGGGCAAGGGACTGACCGACATCCAGCCCCCGCAGGGCTTCGCCGCCGAGACCAGCGCGACCGCGGTGATCCTCGCCTCGTCCCACATGGGGTTCGCACTGTCGACCACCCAGGTGTGCACGGGCAGCATCCTCGGCGCCGGTCTGGGCCGCAAGCTGGCCCATGTGCGCTGGGGCGTCGCCGGCCGGATCGCGGTGTCGTGGCTGCTCACCCTGCCGGCCGCGGCCGTCGTGGGAGGCATGGCGGCCTGGATGGCCGACCAGGGCCCCCTGGGCGTGGCCCTGGTGGCGGGCGTCGCCCTGGCCGCGGCTGCGGGCTTCTACCTGCTCTCGCGCCGCCGTCCGGTGAACCCCGAAAACGTCAACGAGGTGCCGGCGAGCGCTGCGGAGTCCACCGTCCGGTCAGCCACCTGAGCGGGCTCGGCCGGCGGGCCGTCGTCGAGGAAGGAGATGCGGGATGGACATCGACTGGGGCGCTCTGGCCGCGGTCTTCGGTGTCAGCCTGGGGATCACCGTGGTGGTCGTCGTGATGTTCGCGCTCGGCCTGGCCGCGTGGGCCCGCGCCGGAACCGAGGAGCCCGCCCCCGACGCATCCCGAGGCCGGCAGCGGAAGACGGCAGCTGTCACGGCCGTGCTGTGCTTCGCCGCGTGCCTCTCGGTCGCGGCCTACGGGATCGACCTGATCGTTCCCGGCTGACCCACCCTGCCGAGGGGGCACCGAGTTCGCTGCCGCCCGGCCGACGACGCACGCGTTGGGAGTTCCCCGCGCGCCTGATGCCTCAGCGCCATGCGTGGTTCGGCGCTCCGCGATCCTCGGAGGCAGCGCGTGTGAGGTGGGGGCACGACGGGTCGGTCCGGTCGTCAGGGAGACACATGCGGTGGGCCAGGGCGCGCGTCATGCGTTGGGTGAGGCGGCTGTGCCAGGTGACATCGGGGTAGCAGGCGCGCAGATGCGCTACGGCGCGTGTGCCCAGGCCGCTGTCCCGCAACGGCGAAGCGACGTTGACCTGGCTGATCACGCCACTTCCACAGAGGTCGCACACCTCGTAGGTGACCTCGCCGACGACGCGGCGGATGTACACCAGCAGCAGGCTTTGCGCCTGCGTACTCGTCGGGTCCGGGGAATGAAAGATGACCACGTCCCGGTAGGCGAGCACCCGCCTGTGAAGCTTGCCGCGTCGGCGGCCCGGGCGGGTGTGCCGTGGCTGTCGGTGCCGGTGAGGGTTCTGTCGTAAAGCTCCCGGCAGCAAGTTACGTGTTGTCACCATGTAGGCCGTCTACCCGCGACGAAAGTGGACAATCAGCTCTTTCGGGCCCTTGCCGGCCGCATTCCTTCGTCGGTGTGAGGGTTCGCCTGCGCGTCCCCCGCCGACGCGGGCGGGCGGTGGCGGACGCCGCCGTTCGGGAGCATGCGCATGGAATGCGACGGCCGAAGCATCCGAGAAGGCATGGACTGTGTGATTTATCAGGAGCGGACGGGTGAACGCGAGCAGATCGACTGCCGGGAGCAGGAAGGGGGTTGTCAGGCCATCTTCGACCGTCTGGCGGGGCTGGAACCGGATGAGTTCGCCTGGATCCGCATGGACACACCCCGTCAGGACGAACTGCAGCGGCTCGGCTCGTACCTGAAACTGCATCCGCTGACCATCGAAGACGCGGTCCAGGCCCACCAGCGACCGAAACAGGAGCGCTACGGCGACGTCACGGGGGTCGCCGTGCGGACGCTGTGGTTCGTCGAGCGGACCGCGGATGTGGAAACCGGCGAAGTAATGATCATCCTCGGCCCGTCCTTCGCGCTGACCGTACGTCACGGCGCGGACGACCCCACGGTGGAGGCTGCGCGCCGGCTCTCGCAGCAGCCGGAGATGGCATCGCTCGGGCCGGTCGGCGTCCTGCACGCGATGACCGATGTCATAGTCGACGCCTACGCCGAGGCCGCCGCCCAAGTACGCGCCGAATTGACGGAGTTGGAGCAGTGCGTGTTCTCGCCCGCCCGCGACGACCTGACCGAGCAGATCTACTCGCTCAAACGCGAGGTGGTGGAGTTCCGCGACGCCGTCCAGCCGCTCGTCCCGGTGATGCAACCCTTCGCCACGGCGCGGGACGACTGGCCGCGGCAGGTCGTGCCGTACTTCCGTGACGTCACCGACCACCTCACGCGCACCGACACCGAGGTCCGCGCCCTGGATGATTTGCTCGCCTCCGTCCTGGACGCCCATCTGGCGAAGGTGGGCACCTGGCAGAACGACGACATGCGCCGCATCAGCGCGTGGGCGGCGGTCTTCGCCGTCCCCACCATGGTCGCCGGGATCTACGGCATGAACTTCTCCCACATGCCCGAACTGGACTGGCGCTACGGCTACCCCTGCGCGCTCGCCGTGATGGCGCTGGGGGCAGGACTGCTGTACCGGGCCTTCCGCCGTAACGGCTGGCTGTGACGCCGAACCGGCGTTCCGAACAGGGACGATAGGGTTCGCCGAAGGTCCTGCTCGTCAGCGATGGAGAGGCTCCGGCGTCCGGCGGGCCGGGGAGCGCCGGATGAAGCAGCGGCCGGGGTGCACTCTCCGGGTGCGGGTGGATAACGCGGATATTCAGCCGCACCCCCTCCGTCTGGAAGGTCGTTGTATGTGGGTTCGGCGAGTGATCGAACTGACCGGGTGGGAGCCGCTCGGGCTCTCCGTCGACTGGGCGGCGATCGAGGGAGAGCTGGGGGTTCCGCTGCCGGCGGACTACAAGGAGCTCTACGAGGCGTTCGGCGGCGGCGTCTTCAGTGATTCCGTGTACTTCCTGGGGCGCGACGAGGGCGTCTCGTTCGACTTGCTGAGGCAGTGGCGGGCCTGCCTGTCGGTCGACCGGGACGGCACGTACGGAAGCGTCTCCGCCGTCGACCCCTATGCGGTCTACGCGCCGGGCGGCAAGGGGCTCGTGGAGTGGGGTTCCACCGAATGGGCCGACGAGTACTGCTGGCTGATCGATGCCGAGCGGCCGGGCGAGTACCCCGTCCTCGCGCGGGCCCACGACGTCGGCGGATGGCACCGGTACGACATGTCCACCTCGGAGTTCCTCTACCGCGTCCTCGCCGACGCCGACTTCCTGCCGTTCGGGGTGGCGCAATACGCGCTCACGCCGTCCTTTGAAGCCGGTTCCGGCGGCGGTGTGTGACGGTGTGTCGCGTCTGGAGTCGGGCTGGGGCGCCGGCCGCACCCTGCTCGGGGACGCCGCCCACCTGATGCCGCCCCGCGCCATCGACAACGCGGAGGCCGCGCAGAAGATGCTCGGCGCCCTCATGCCCGACGACGACTCCGACGGCGCCGTCTTCCCCGACACGCTCCGGCCGGCCGATACGCGCCCCGCGCAACTCCCCACGGGGCCCTGACGGCTCCACGACGAGTCGGCCGGGTGGCTCTCGCGGGCCGGTCCCCCGTGCGTTTCCTCTCCGCTGCCGACGCCGGCCGCGTTCCTGCGCGGCGTCCCAGGGAGGGGGCGTTCCGGCAGGTCAAAGGCGGTATGGGCGTTCCAGCGTCCCGAGTTCTGCGGCGGCGGTGGCGGCCGGGACGGAGGGCGTCGCAAGCTCACGGCGGCACGCATCGACGCGCTCACGCCGAAGGGAAAGGCCATGCGGACGCCCATCCGGATTCATCGGTTCCGCCGCCCGGACGTCCTCACTGACGCGGTGGCCCTGGCGGTGCTCGCCGCTTCCGCAGCGATCGTCTTCCTCCTGGTCGCCCGCCGTCTCTGACGTGACGTACGCCGACCGGACCCACCGCAAAGAAGGCACCCACTCACCATGCGCATCGCCCGGCACACCACCCGCCTCGCGGTCTCCGCCACCGTGCTGGCGTCCGCTCTCTCCCTGACCGCCTGCGAGAGCGGCACCAAGGACACCGGCAGCCTGGCGCCGACCGCGCACTCCGCGTCCGAGACCGGCGGCCGGCGCACCTCGTCCTCAGCGGATGCCGACGGCCGGGCCCAGGACGGTGACTCGTCGACGGCCGCGTCGGGCGCCACCGGCGGCGGACCTCACGGAACGAACGGCTCCGGTCAGGCCGCCGGCAACGGTTCCGGCAGCCACTCGGCAGCCGTCCCCTGCAACGGTGCGCGGGTCAAGGTCACCGCGGTCATGGTGAATCGCCCCGTCAACCACATGCTCCTCACCGCCACCAACACCGGCTCCCTGCCCTGCCACGCCTACCACGCCCCGTACCTCCGCTGGGACGCGGCCCAGGTCGCCACCGCGTTCCTGAGACCGTCCAGGCCGCAGGCCGTGATCACGCTCGCACCGGGCCGGTCGGCGTACGCGGGGGTCATGTACCGGTCCGCGGACGGCTCCGGCAGCGGCGGCCACACCGCGCACAGTCTCGACGTCCTGTTCGCCAACCGGGCGGGGAACGGTTCCACCGGGCCGTCCGTGCGGTTCTCGCTGCTCAAGGGCGGTGTCACCGTCGACAGTTCGGCGTGGGTCACCTACTGGCAGTCCTCCGCCGAGGCCGCGCTGACCTGGTGAAAGGAGGCCGTTGCTCCCGGTCGGTCCCGGTTCCCACGTGAGCGCCGGAACCGGGATCAGCCGTCCTCCTTCGGGGCGGGAATCCACTCGTTGCTGCCGCCCAGCGGGTAGTCGTACTGAGGCCGGCCCGCCATCCCGCTGGTGTGGAACGGCTCCCCGTTGTCGTCGATCCGGAGCGTGCCGTGCCGGTTCCCGCTGGACCACTCCAGTTCCATGTACCAGCGCACGTCGCGGGCGCCGGCCCGTGCGACGATCTTGAAGACCTCGGGGTCCCGCTCGCTCGCCTTGTAGGGGAAGTCCCGCTGTCCGTTCTGCGGCGTGAGCCGTGGCCGCGCCGCGTCCAGCGAGACCCCGAAAGACTTGGGCCCGACACCACCGCCGCAGCCCACGCCCATGCTGTAGGCGTTCCAGGCAAGTGGCGCCGAACTTCCCACCACTCGCACCCGCAGGGCATGCATCACCACCGTCCGGTCGCCGGCACCCTGCACCGACACCTGGACCAGCTGGCTGTCCGCCGAGACCGCGCCCAGCGCCGAGATCCAGCCCCGGGCGTCCTGCTCGGGCGGCGGCGGGGGCATCTTGCCCGGGTCCCGGTCGACCAAGTAGCGCTGGGTGCACGGGTCCTCCCAGCTGAACGGGCGGACGTCCACGCTCAGCGGGAGCGCGGCACGATCCGTCGTGCCCGGACCGGTCGGGTCCTCGCCTTCTCCGTCGGACGCCTCGCCCCGGCGCGTACGGGACGGGGACGGACTCGCGTCACCCGCGCCGGGCGGCTTCGCAGCCGCCGACCGGCCGCCCTCGGTCTTCGTCGTCCTCGTCGGCCTGCTGCCGCGCTCCGTGCTGGTGACCGCCCCGGCCTGCGCCGTACGGCCGTCACCGTCGCCGTCGCCGGAGAGCAGTCCGGCGACCAGCGCGGCGGACGCGGCCACGGCGGCCACCGTGATCCCTGCGACCAGCGCGCGACGCCGCCGGGTGCCCGCGGGCGTCTCCTGAGCCACGGACCGCCCCGCGGGATTGATCGAGGCGACCTGACCGGAACCGGATGCGAAGGCGGAAGCGGCGAGGGCGGCGACGGGAACCGGCGGCGGCACGCCGTCGGACGCGGTCCCGGCCGCGGCCTCGGGCTCACACTTGGTTCCCGTTCCGCGTCCGGACCCGGAACCGGACCCTGGACCGGCCTCGGCCGCGGATCCGGCCGATCTCTCCCCGCCCCCGTCAACGACCGCCGCGTTCCCGCCCCCTTGCTTGCGGTCCCGCTCCCGCCGACGTGCCTCGTCCGCCAGGATCCACCGCCGGTGCAGCTCCACCAGTTCGTCCGGCGTCGCCCCGCACAGCCGTGCCAGGCGCTCCAGCGGTGCGTACTCGGTCGGAACCGCATCGCCGTTGCAGTAACGGTGCAGCGTCGATGTGCTCATGTGCAGTCTCTTCGCGAGCACCCCGTAGCTGTACCCGGAGCGGTCCTTCCACTCCTTCAACAGCGCCGCGACCCCCGCCGCTTCCTCAGCCGCCCCCACTGTCACTCCCTCCCCGCCCGCGCGCACCGCACGCGTGCCACGTGCCGTCGCGCCGTCCAGCTGGCACGACCGCTCCCACGCCCCGGCAACACCCACTCCCCGTCCCCCCCAGTCCGGACTTCCCGGATGGCTGATCTGCTGGTGACCACATTGGGCCCCTGTGGTCGGTGTCGCCCCATACGTGAGGATCATGTTGGCACCGATCTGCACGCGCTCCGCGTAACGCCACCACCACGGCAACCGTTTTCGGCCGCCGAGCGCCCCGGAACCCTCGTCCAGGTGCGTGGTTGAATGGCCGCCGAGGTGAGAGTCATGGTGTCTGCCGACCGTCTGCTCGCGTTTGCGGCGATGTCCCTGCTGGTGATCGTGATCCCGGGGCCGAGCGTGCTGTTCGTGATCGGCCGGGCCCTGGCCCACGGCCGGCGGACCGCGCTGGCGACGGTGCTGGGCAACGTGCTCGGCTCGTACCTGCTGGTGGTCGCCGTGGCCTTCGGTCTCGGCTCGCTGGTCGAACGGTCCGCGGCGGTGTTCACGGCCGTGAAGCTGGCGGGTGCGGCGTATCTCGTTTTCCTCGGCGTTCAGGCGTTCCGGCACCGCAAGGACATGAAGGTGGGGGCCGGTGCCGCGCAGAGCACCGGGCAGGGGGCGCGCGGTGATCTGCGGACGGTCATGGACGGCGTCACGGTGGGCGTCACCAACCCGAAGGGCCTGGTCTTCTTCGCCGCCGTACTCCCCCAGTTCGTGAACCACGCGGCGGGCGGGCTGCCCACCCAGATGCTCGTCCTGGGCCTGGTTCCGATCTGCATCGGCCTGATCACCGACACGGTGTGGGGACTGAGCGCTTCGGCGGCGCGCAACTGGTTCGCCCGCTCCGAGCGCCGGCTGTCAATGATCGGCGGAGCGGGCGGCTTCGCCATGATCGGCCTCGGGGTGACCGTCGCCGCCACCGGCCGCGCCGACTGACCTGCGTTCCGGCGCTCGCTCAGGCCCGCATGGTGACGCCCTCGGTACGGGAGCGGCGCGGTCTGCCGGTGTCAGGCCGGGCAGGTGACGGTCTTGTCCGGCAGCTGTCCCCCGACGAGATATCTGTCGACGGCACGGTCGGTGCAGGTGGACGGGCGCTCCGAGGCGTACGCCCCGTGCCCCTGGCCCGTGCGCACCAGGAGCGAGCTGTGGTCCAACTGCCGGTGCACCGCCCGTGCGTTCGCCAGCGGAGTCAGCTGATCGTCGGTGTACGACACCAGCAGCACCGGCGCCGCACCTGATGCCTTGACCGGCTCGGCCGCACCGGTGGGGGCGATCGGCCAGGTCGCGCAGTCGATCATCTGCCAGGCGTAGGAACGGCCGAAGAGCGGCGACTGCTTGGCGAACGCGTCGGCGGTGTCAAGCATCTCCTTCGGGGACTTCGGCGCGGACGGGGAGTCCAGGCACAGCACCCCCGACATGCTCACGGACTCGTTTTCCTCGGTCCGCTGCTCCTGCGGCGTCGGCTTTCCGCCACCGCTCTCGCCGGCCGCGCCGGCGTCCAGACGATCGAGTGCGGACACGTCGCCGTGCAGCGCGGCCACCAGCGCCGGGGTCAGCCGCTTCCAGCTCACTTCGCCCGTCACCGCCATGCCCAGGTACGTGGACAGGGCGGCGTTGGTGAATTCCTCGCCGCCGGCCGCCCGCAGCGGCTTCCGGTCCAGCTTCGTGGCGAAGGTGGTGAGCGTCCGCAGGATCTCCTCGGTCGTGGACCCCAGCCGGTGGTCCCCGCGCGCGACGAGGTCGTGGGCGTAGCGGCGCACCGCGTCATCGGAGGTCTTGACGTCGAGCCGGGCGACCTGCCGCATGTCGGCGGCGGGGTTGACGACACCGTCGAGCACCATCCGGCCCACCTTGCCGGGGAACAGCTTCAGGTACTGCTGGCCGATGAAGGTGCCGTAGGAGAAGCCCGTGTAGTTCAGCTTGGCGTCGCCCAGGACCGTACGCAGCACATCCATGTCGCGCGCGACGCTCACGCTGTCCATGTGCGCGAGAACGGCACCGCTCGCCCGTTGGCATGCCCGGGCGCGCCGGGCCCCGTCGGCGAACGCCTTCGTGGCTTCCGCTTCGGTACGCGGCGGGTTCTCGGGCTCCTGCGCCACGCCGTCGGGGCACTTGATCTGCCCGGAGCCGGCTGTGCCGCGCGGGTCGAAGCCCACCAGGTCGTAGCGGGCCCGAGCCTGCTCGCCGGCCTGCCAGTTTCCGTCGGCCACGTCGGCGGCACCGCCCGCGCCGGGCCCGCCGGGGTTGAAGACCAGCGACCCCAGCCGATGGGCGTGGTCCTTGGCCTGCACCCGCGACACCCGCAGTTTCACGGTCTCCCCGTTCGGGGCGGCGTAGTCGACGGGCACCTTCACCCAGCCGCACTCCGCGCCGGGCACGGCCTTGGGGGTGACGTCCGCGCCGCAGGCCGTCCACTGGACCTTCTGCTGGGTGAAGCGCGCGGGCAGCACCGGTGCGGAGGTACTCGCGCCCTTGGCGTCGGCGGGCCGGGGGGCCGTAGCGCCGCTGACGCCACCGGCCGTCACCACCAGCGTGGTGGCGGCCAGCACACCGGCCGTCACGGCCATGGATCGGCGGGATGGGGACATCGGCGTTCTCACTCTCTCGCTGGGCCCCCGCGCAGCATGCGCACAGACGCCGCCGCACCGCTGTGGCCCCCATCACACTTGGGGTGAAATTACGCATTGTCGGCAGGACATCGCATATCGCCATCAGGCGTGGCGGGGGCGTGGGCGCGGTGACCGAAGAGCGACAGAAAACACGGTGCGTGAGCGGAGGCACCCGGTGGGCGATCAGGTCGTGGCCCACCTCACCCGCTGATCGCCGGCTGATCACAGGAGGGGTACAGGACCGCTCTTCAGCCTCTCCCGCACCCGCGCGGCCGGTCATGCGGCTCCAGGAGTTCGGGACGTAGGTTGACGGCGGGGATCTTCGGAGTGGGAGGGGTGTGCATGCGCGCCATGCGGTTCGAACGGTTCGGTGGACCTGAGGTCCTGGAGGAGGCCGACGTGCCGGATCCAGTGGCGGGTCCGGGCGAGACCCTGGTCGAGGTGGCGGCCGCAGGCGTCAACTTCGGCGACATCAAGCAGATCGCCGGCGAGCTCACCGAGGGACCGTACGCGCAGAAGGGACCCCTGCCGCACATCCCCGGGATGGAGGTCGTCGGCCGGACCGCGGACGGCCGACGGGTCCTCGGCTACGTGCGACAGGGTGGCTACGCCGCGAAGACCGTCGTCGCCGAGCGCGATCTGGTGGTGTTGCCGCAGGGCGTGAGCGCGGGTGCGGCGCTGGCGCTGCTCGTGCAGGGTCTGACGGCCTGGCACCTGCTGAGGTCGGTCGCGCGGGTCCGGCCCGGGGAGAGCGTCGTGGTCCACGCCGCCGCGGGTGGCACAGGCAGCCTCGCCGTTCAGCTGGCCCGCGCGTTCGGGGCAGGTCGCGTCATCGCCACCGCATCATCCGAGGAGAAGCGCGCCTTCGCCCTGGAACTCGGCGCCGATGTGGCCGTCGACGGCGCGGCGGAGGGCTACCGGGAGCGGATCCTCGACGCCAACCAGGGGCAGCCGGTCGACATCGTCCTGGATGCCGTCGGGGGGCCGGTCCTCGATTCCGCTCTGGACGCGCTGGGGTTTCTCGGGAGGTTGGTGACCTACGGGTCTTCGTCCCGGCAGGCCGCCACCGCCGTCCCACCGCACCGCCTGGCGGTGGAGAGCATCACGGTTGGCGGGTTCTGGCTCATTCCGCTCCTCACCCGCGAGGGAGCGGGCGGAACGGCACTGGAAGAACTGGTCGGGCTCACGGCACGCGGTCGCCTGCGGCCGCTGGTCGGCGCCGAGTACGACCTCGGATCCGCACGTGCTGCGCACGAGGATCTGCTGGGCCGCCGGACGAAGGGCAAGCTGGTCCTCGTGCCTTGAGCCCGCCCTGTCGGCTCACGCTTCCGCTGCCGGCGTCAGGGAAACGTTCCAGAAATCGGCGTAGCGGCCACCTCGGCGCAGCAGTTCGCCGTGGCTGCCTTCCTCGACGATCCGGCCGCCACGTCAACAAATCCTCAGGGCGCCGGCTGAGCACGGGGACGGCAGGGCCGAGCCGACTGTCACTCCCGCACGGTTGGCCGGAATGCCACCGACCGAGGCTGCCCCTGAAGCGTCTCGGGGCCGCGGAGACGCGTGCGCCGCCCGGCGCCGAGGGGCACCGGGCGGCGAGGAGGCCGGTCAGCAGCCGGTGTTGTGCAGACCCGGGGTCTCGAAGTCGTCCTGACCCTCGACCGCCAGGACGCCGTAGATGGTGCTGCAGCCCAGGTTCACGTTCTTGAACTTGAACGTCTTCGTGTCGCCCTTCTTGACCGTGTACGCATTGCTGAGGTGCGTCGTGTGGCCCTTCCGGTAACCGAACTTCACGGTCACCGCGGAACCACCGGTCTTCCCGTACACGAGGTTCACGGTGTGCCCACCGTCGATGATGCCCACGCAGAACGAGCCGTTGGACAGCGAGGTGCAGGAGGGGCCCGCGTTGCGGGCCGCACCGGCCGGTTCGCCGGCCGAAGCCGGCGCCGCCAGGCCCGCGGCGGCGAGAAGGGAGGTGGCGAGTATGACGCCGGCCCGAGTGTGGTTACGCATGGGGGGTTCCTCTTCTACAGGTAGCCGTGTTGATCATCGAACAGGCTACCTAGGCGAAATCAAGCCAACAAGGCGGATGTGGCAGGAAAAATCGGACTCCTACGTTCCGGTGTCACGGCCGCAACTTGTCGCGCAGGGGACGGAGTTGGTGTGCGACGAGTGCCGCACATGGGCTCGCCGCCCCTGCCAGCGACCGGCCGCCGCCCCTAAGGGTTCCGACGACCCGCGGATTCCGGAATCAGGCCCACTACTCCAGCTCATCGAGCGGCCAATTGCGCTTCTCGCACAGCCGGGAGACCCTGCTGGCCAGGTCAGCCGGCACCGGTACGCCCATCCGGCGAGCGTTCCCAAGGCGATGCCGGACGTGCCCCAGAATCCAGTCCAGCTGCTCGTCACTGCGCGCCGCGAATTCCTGGAGCGCCTCCGCCATCAACTGGTGCCGGTCGATGTTCACGACGTCCTCTGCCATGGGGGCTGAACCTACCCGGGACGCTCTGCCCTGGTACATCCGCTGAACGCAAAGTTATTCGACCGCTACCACCGGGCCGAGGAGGTGCCCGATCCGGCCCGCCACGATTCCCGGCTGCTCGGCCTGGATGAAGTGCCCCGCGTCGACCCCTTCGAACCGCCCGTCGGGCAGCGTCCGGACCCAGCGCCGCTGGTGTTCGGCGATGACGGCCTGCGGCCCGCCTCCGGCCCCGGGGCGGGCACTGCTCGTGCCCGGCCCGGGGACTCCTCGCTGTCCGAACCGGTCGGGGTTATCCGAACTGGCCGGGCTGGTAGTCGCCGGCCGGCTGCTGGGTGATGACGTTGCCGCGGTTGAAGGCGTTGATGAGGGCGATGAGCGACACCAGGGCGGCGAGCTGCTCCTCGTCAAAGTGCTTGGCGGCGTTCGCCCAGGCTTCATCCGTGACACCACCGGCCGCGTCGGCGAGGCGGGTGCCCTGCTCCGTCAGCTCCAGCGCCGCGCGCTCGGCGTCGGTGAAGACCGTGGCCTCCCGCCACGCCGCGACCAGGTTGAGGCGCCCCGCGCTCTCGCCCGCGGCGGCGGCGTCCTTGGTGTGCATGTCGAGGCAGAAACCGCACCCGTTGATCTGACTCGCGCGGATCTTCACCAATTCCTGCGTCGTGCCCGGCAGCGACGAGTCCTCGAGCGCCTTGCCCGCCGCGATGATGTGCTTCCAGACCTTGCCGGCGATCGGGCTGCCGAACATGTTCAAACGGGCATCCATGGTGTGCTCCTCTGCCGTTTTCGGTGGCTACACCCCTAGGACGGAAGTGCTCGGCACGATGTGACACGGCCGAATGTGGCGTGCGTCACCCCTGCCCGTGCGGCGGCAGCCACCTCGCACGACGGCCTCCGCCATCGGTGCCGGGACGCAGCGAGGTGGCAGACCCTCAGCCGCCCAAAGCGATCAGCGCGCCGCGGGCGTCGAGCTGCACACCCGGCGCCCATGCGATCTCCCAGCGATTGCCTTCGGGGTCAGCGATGTACGCCGACCGGCCGCCCCACGAACGGTCCACCGGCTCCTCCACGGCGGTGGCGCCGGCCGCCACCGCCGCCGCGAAGGCGGAATCCACCTGTTCACGACGGTCCACGTTGCAGATGAGCGTGAGGCCCGACCACCCGGCAGGGGCCGGCGCACCATTCGCCGCCTCAGCCGACAGCTCCTCCACGGGATACAGCGCGAGCAACACCCCACCGAGCAGGAAGCCCGCCCAGTTGTTGTCGCTGGACGGGAGTTCCTCCCACCCCAAACCACGGTAGAACCGGCGCAGCTCAGGCATGTCCCGGGCGCCGAGCGTCACGGCCGTCAAGCGAGAGGGCAACTCAGACATGACCAAGATCATGCAGTCAAGGTGGGCCCCCGGCAAGGAAGCCGCGATCACTTCTCAGTACTACGACGGCGCGCTGAGCTGACCGCGTCACCCCGCCGGCGCAATGCGAACGGCCGCCCGGCTTACGAGCCCTTGGTTCGCTGTCAGCGGGTGGGGGCGCCGGCCACGCGGCGTTCGCCGCCGTTGTTCGCCTGCCAGAACTTGTACACCTCGACGGCGTCCTCGCGCGGCTCGTGGCGCATCGGCAGCCGGCGCTCGGTGTAGTCCTTGGCGAACTCGGCGTAGAAGGAGTCGAGTTCGAAGTACTTGCGGTCGTCGACGTAGTGGGGCTCATAGGCGTCGCGGGTGGTGAGGAAGACGACCTCGTCCGGCGAGCAGTAGTAGAGCGAGCCCAGGCACATCGGGCACGGGTGGGCGAGCACGTAGACGGTGGTGCCGGTGAGGTGCTCGGTGCCCAGCTTCACGCACGCCTCACGGATGGCGAGGATCTCGGCGTGGGCGGTGGGGTCGTTGGTCTGGGCGACCTTGTTCGGGGACTCGGCGAGGATCTCGCCGTCCTTGACGATGACGGTCGCGAACGGCCGGCCGCCCTCGGCGACGTTCTGCCGGGCAAGGTCGATGGTGCGCTGCACGAAATCCATGGGGTCCTCCAGGAGGAGAGGGGTTGGGGGGTGCCGGGGCCGGTGCCCGTGTCGCATCCGTGCCGGAAGCGCGCTGCCGGCACGGGCCCGGCCCCGGGGAGTGTTGATCTGTTGATCCGTTCTGCCCGGGGCCTCAGAAGGGCTTGGTGGGCAGGTACTTGCCGTCGAGCGTGATGACGGCGCGCTCGCCGCCCTCGGGGTCGGCGACCTTCTTCACGTCGAGCTTGAAGTTGATCGCGGAGATGATGCCGTCACCGAACTGCTCGTGGACCAGGGCCTTGAGGGTGGTGCCGTAGACCTGGAGCATCTCGTAGAAGCGGTAGATGGTCGGGTCGGTCGGGATGCCGCCATCGAGGGAACCGCGGGTGGGGATGGTCTGCAGCAGCAGCACCGCGTCGTCATCCAGGCCGAGCAGCTCGGCGACGGCCTGGGCTGACTTCTGCGGCAGGGCGTGCTGGCCGAGGACAGCGGCGGTGACGAAGGCAGTGGACAGGCCGGCGGCGTCGGCGATCTGCTGCCAGGACACATCCCGGCGGGTCTTGGCCTCGACTGCGGCGATCGCGAGCTGCTGACGGGCGCTGTTGTCGAACTGGGCGTGCACCATGGGAATGCTTCCTTTCGGTTGGCCCGCCCCCCGGCGAAGGGGGCAGGAAGTGGTAGCGGCCCCCGGAGACCGGTCAGACCGGGCCTGGTCCGGCCGGGTGAGGGGGAGGGAAGGGGACGTCAGGCCGCGGGGGCCGGGCGCGGGGCGTCGACCTCTTCGACGGTGCCGGTGGGTATGTCGAAGACCCAGCCGTGCAGCCGTACGCGGCCCTCGGCCAGTGCGCGGGCCACCGAGGGGTGGGTGGCCAGGTTCGCCAGCTGCGCGACGACATTCGCCCGTACCAGCGCCGCCACCTGCTCCTCGCCCGCCGTGGTGGACGCGGTGCGGGCCCGGGAGGCGTCCGCGTGGCGCAGCCAGTCGGCGACGGCCGGGGCTCCGGCCAGATCGTGGCCTTCGGCGAGGGCGGTCATGGCACCGCAGGCGGAGTGCCCGCAGACGATGACGTCCCGCACGCCCAGCAGGGCCACCGCGTACTCGATGCCGGCGGCCACGCCGTCCGCGCCGGGGGCGTAGGCGGGGATCAGATTGCCGGCCGTGCGGATGACGAACAGCTCGCCGGGGTCGGCCTGCGTGATCAGCTCGGGCACGACACGCGCGTCGGAGCAGCTGATGAAGAGCGTGCCGGGCTGGTGGGTGGTGGCCAGCCGGGCGAAGAGCCCGGCCTTGTCGGGGAAGACATCCCGCTGGAAGCGGTGGATCCCCTCGGCGAGATGACGCATGACCCGGATTCCCTTTCGATCGGGGCTGTCGGTGGGCCCGACGTCATTCACTGTGCATGAGCTGCATCTATAGTGTCCAAGACGCAATATCACTGGCTGCCATCGATGACATCTATAGTCTTCCCTCATGAAGCCGGAACTGCGTCATCTGCGCTACCTGCTCGCGGTCGCCGAGCACGCCAACTTCACCCGCGCCGCCGAAGACCTGCGGATCGCCCAGCCCACCCTGTCCCAGCAGGTCAAGCAGCTGGAGAAAGCCCTTGGCGTGCAGTTGCTGGACCGCACCGGCCGTACCGTACGCCTGACGGACGCCGGCGCGGCCTACGTCCACTACGCCCGGCGCGCCCTACAGGACCTGGCGGCCGGGGAGCGGGCCGTGCTCGACGTCCAGGACCTCTCCCGTGGCCATCTCCGCCTCGCGGTCACCCCCACCTTCACCGCCTACCTCATCGGTCCCCTCGTCGCCGGCTTTTACGAGAGCCACCCCGGCATCACCCTGGACGTCCGCGAAATGACCCAGGACCGCCTCGAAGCCGACCTCCTGGACGACCGCCTCGACCTCGGCTTCGCCTTCCGTGCCACGCACCTGGCCGGCATCGCATCCACCCCGTTGTTCACCGAGACCCTCAGCCTGGTGGTCGGCCCGCACCACCCCCGGGCCGGCCAGGGGGCGCCGCTGCCGGTCGCCGAGCTGCACGAGCGTCATCTCGCCCTGCTGAGCGAGGACTTCGCCACCCGCCGACACATCGACGAGCACTTCGCCGCCCATCACGTGCGGCCCCGGATCGCGGTCGAGGCCAACTCCATCAACGCCCTCACCGAAATCGTCACCCGCACGCCGCTGGCCACGGTCCTGCCCGATGCCATCACCCGCGACCACGCCCACCTCACCCCCGTCCCCCTCACTCCCCCGCTCCCCTCCCGCACCGTCACCCTCCTGCGCCGCGAAAGCACCTACCGGAGCGCCGCCACCCACGCCTTCGCCGAGCAGGCGACGCAGTGGGTTCGCAGTCATGGCTTCACGCTTGACTGACCCCGTCCGGCACCGGTGACGGACCGGCCGGCCGTCGGACCGCGCCACTGCCCGCCGGCACGCGTGCCGGCACTATTCCGCCCGGGACAACTGGTCCAGGTGTGCACCACCTGCTGAGGGACCTCGCGGCCAAGGGACTCATCGTTGTCGTCGCCCTGGCCGTCCTGGCCGTGGGGATGACGGCGATCTGGCGGCGGACCGGCCGCGGCGGGGACGGGCAGGACAGGACCCGCGAGTGAGGGAGCCATCGGCCGCGGGCGGCGGTCAGTCATCCGCGTGGTGTGTGCGGAGCCGGTTCACCGCGCTGAGGACGGCGTGCAGGGTTGCCGTGCCGGAGTCGGCGCGGATCGCGGCGCCCCAGGCGGAGCGCTGGTGGTGGTCGATCCGGACGTAGGCGACGGACTGGGGGCTCCGGCCGTCCTCGGCGGGGAGGGGGTGCCGGTGGACGTCGCCCAGGGTGAGGCCGGCGTAGTCGAAGCCGTCGGTGGACGGGAGCGACGGGAGGCCGGCGAGCAGCGCGTCGGCGAGGGCGGGGCCGGCGCCGTGCAGGGTCACTGTGGTGCCGTCGGCCAGCAGGGTGCAGGTGAGGGTGTGGTGGGCGCCGCCGTCGGCCGGCTGCGGGGTGTGGTCGAGGAGGTGGAGCGGCCGGGTGGCTTCCAGGTAGGTGGTGCGGAAGACCGACCACACCTCGCGGGCGGTCAGTTCCCCGTCGGTGCCGTCGGTGTGTTCCTGGATGATCCCCGCGAATTCCGCCTGGAGCGGGCGCGGCAGGTCCAGGTGGTACTCGGCTTTCAGCAGGTAGGACGAACCGGCCTTCCCTGATTGGGAGTTGACCCGGATCACCGCTTCGTAGTCGCGGCCGATGTCCTTGGGGTCGATCGGCAGGTAGGGCACGGCCCACGGGAGCTGCGACAGGGGCGTACCGGTGGCACCGGCCGTGCGTTCCAGGGCCTCGAAGCCCTTCTTGATGGCGTCCTGGTGGGAGCCGGAGAAGGCGGTGTGGACGAGTTCGCCGCCGTAGGGGTGGCGGGGGTGCACCGGCAGCCGGTTGCAGTGGGCGACCGTGGCGGCGACGCCGGGCAGGTCCGAGTAGTCGATCATCGGGTCGACGCCCTGGGTGAAGAGGTTGAGTCCGAGGGTGACGAGGTCGACGTTGCCGGTGCGTTCGCCGTTTCCGAAGAGGCAGCCCTCAATGCGCTCCGCCCCGGCCAGACAGGCGAGTTCGGCGGCGGCGACGGCGGTGCCGCGGTCGTTGTGCGGGTGGATGGAGAGGATGAGGGAGTCCCGGCGGTCGAGGTGCCGGTGCATCCACTCGATCTGGTCCGCGTAGATGTTGGGCGTCGACAGCTCGACGGTGGCGGGGAGGTTGAGAATCATTTTGTGCCCGGGGTCCGGGTCCCACACGTCGGCGACCGCGTTGCTGATCTCCAGGGCGAAGTCCAGTTCGGTGCCGGTGAAGGATTCCGGTGAGTACTCGTACCGGATGCCGGGGTTTCCGCTCTCCTCGGCGAGTTTCCTGCACAGCCGGGTGCTGCGGACCGCGAGGTCCTTGATCTGCGCCTGGTCCATGCCGAACACGACCTCGCGCTGGAGGCACGAGGTGGAGTGGTAGAGGTGGGCGACGGCGTGGCGCACCCCGGCCAGGGAGTCGAAGGTGCGGCGGATGTGTTCCTCGCGGGCCGGCATGATGACCTGGATGGCGACGTCGTCCGGTATCAGGTCCTCTTCGATGAGCAGCCGGATGAAATCGAAGTCGGTCCTGCTGGCCGCCGGGAAACCGACCTCGATCTCCTTGAATCCCATCCGGACCTGGAGTTCGAACAGTTTTCGTTTGCGGGCGAGGTCCATGGGGACGGCGAGCGCCTGATTGCCGTCCCGCAGGTCCACCGCGCACCACTGCGGGGCCCGGGTGAGGGTCTTGGCCGGCCACGAGCGGTCCGGAAGGTCGAGTGGCGGGTAGGCGGTGTATCTCTGCGTGGGCATGCCCGAGCGCTGCTGCAGCGGCTGGCCGGAGGACGGATACGGAGCGGGCATCGGCTTCTCCTCGTTCCTGTGCGCGCGACGCGGGAGGGTCGTTCCGTGCGGAGCTGCGGGGTCCTCGGCTGCCGTCACGAGCCGGCCTCGACGGTGACCGGTGCGGCGTCGTTGCGGGCGCCGCCCCAGCGGTGCCGGGTCTCGTGATGGATGTGCCAGATGTCGTCCTCGGTCAGCAGGACGGACACGACGTCGGGAAAGGCTTCCTCGAAATAGATGTACGGCTTTCGGTTGTCGATGCGCGGGGAGTGGTAGTCGAGCCGGTCGTGCATTCCGTGGGCGCGGGTGACGGGGGTGGCGGGGTGGTAGGTGAGGATGTTGGGGCTGGCCAGGTCGATCAGTTCGTCGTCGATGAGCCGGCCCACCTCGTGGATCGTCTCGTCGATGCTGGCCCGGGTCTCGCCGTCCAGGCCGAAGAGGACGGAGGTGCCCAATTGCAGGCCCTGTTCCTTGACCAGTGCGGCGGCCTCCCTGACCTTTTCCCGCCAGGGCTTTCCTTCCTCCCGCCGGAGGTTTTTATGGATATGGTCCATGACCTGCGTCGACATGCTTTCGATGCCGATGTAGACGTAGCTGCAGCCGGCTTCCTTCATCTTCCGAAGGATGTCGGCCGATGCGTCCGCGGAATGGAGTGCGACGAGGGTGTCGACGGTGAGTTGGGCACCCCATTGGAGTCCGCGCAGCCGCTCCATGTCGTCGTCCTCGGCGAGGAATTTCCGGTAGCGCGGATCGAGGGAGTCGGGTGGGGTGCGGCGGATGCGGCTGAGTTCTTCGCAGAAATTCCCGATGTCGCGGTAGCGGCCGCTCCAGAAGACCGAGTCGTCGAAGAAGAGCGATTCGGCGCCATAGCTGAGGTATTCGCAGACCCGCTGCACCGCGGTGCCGACGGCATCGTCCTTGAACCGTTTGAGGCCGTTGCTCAACTGGGCCGATTCGGAGCAGAAATTGCAGCGGTAGGGGCAGGCGTTGGACACCATGAAGTGCGCGGTGCGCAGCGGCTTTCCGGTTTCCGGGCCGGTGAAGATCGGGAAGCGGGAGCGGATCGCGAAGGCCGCGTACGGCGAGGGCAGCGAGCCGAGGTCGAGCGGGCGGCCGCGCAGCGGCACGGCGTCGACGGCGTCCGCGGACGCGAGGGCGATGAGGGAGCTGCCCGCGCCGGGGCCTTCCTCGGCGAGCAGTCCCTGAAGGCACGGCAGCACCTGGTCGCGGTCCACCCGGCGCCGGTCGAGGTCGGTGGCCAGGGCGAGGGCCCGCACGAGGAGGTCCACCGCGTGGTACGCCTCGCCGCTGACGACCGCGTCGACCACGTGGGGCGCCTTGCCCTCCTGCATGACGGCCAGGGTGCTGCTGGGTTTGAGGAGCAGGGCCTGGCCGTCGGGGGTGACCGCGGTGGTCTCGTCGACGTGCCGGCCGCCGAGGATCACGAAGGTGTCGGGGACCTCGCGCTTGGCCAGTTCCGCGATCTGCAGGGCGTAGCGGTGCGCGGGCGAGACGGTGCTGATGAGGACGACCCGGGGGCGGACCTCGCGCAGCAGGCGGGTCCAGCGCGCGCGGGCGTCGTCGTCCCAGACCCGGGGGTCGAAGACGGTCTGGTCGGTGTTCGGGGAGGTGCCGTAGGAACGGTAGCCGTCGTCGCCGGAGGAGAGCCGGTAGGTCTTGTCCGGGAACCGGGTCCATTCGGGCGCGAGGTCGCTGTAGTGCGTGGCGTCCGCCAGCGGCCCGGCGTCCGCCACCGCGCGGTGCACGGCGAGGCTCAGCGCCGTGTAGAGGCACATCGGGTCGCCGGGGTAGGTGATTTCCCCCTCGGACTGGGTCATGACGGGTGCGAGGACGGACAGCACCGGAAAATACCGGGTTTTCGCGCTGCCGTCGGCCAGTTGCCCGGCGAGGCGTTTCCTTCGCATGCGCCGCCTTGCCCGGAAGGCGTCGGGGTCGGTCACTTCACCGGCGCGATGCAACCGTACGGCACTGTCCCCGGAATACACCTTTTCCATGGCATGGGTGGTCATCAGCCCTCCGGATTCCGATTTCTCCGGGACTTCGGCCCGGAACGCGGACATGGATGACGCGCTGGATCCGGTGGGACGGCACGAAAGGCCGGGTCGCATTCTTCCGGTGGTGGCCGGGGAGTTCTCGGCGTCCGCCCGAACTCCCGGGAAAGTCCCCCGACTTCGTCCCCCGTGATCATTCCGAACTGTACTAGCAGCTGCCCTGCGCACGTCAACGACAAAGGAAAAACTTTCCGCATTGTCGCTTTCGGCCCGGGTGTTCGCCCCGGTTTCAATCCCCGCCGCGCCGCCGCAAGGCTCCGTCCATGCGGTCCAGGGTCTCTTCGAGGATCTGCGGTGAGGTACCGAAATTGAGCCGGACGAATCCCTCGCCGGAGGACCCGAAGGCCGGCCCGGAGAAGAGCAGCACCTTGGCCTCGTCCCGGAAGAACGGCATGGGGTCGGCGTCGAGCCCGAGCTGCCGGCAGTCCAGCCAGGCGAGGAAGGTGGCCTCCGGGGTGCGGCAGCGGATCCCCCGGGGCAGCCGCTCGGCCAGCCGCCGCCGGTTGCGGGCGAGGACCGCCAGTACCTCGTCCAGCCAGTCGTCTCCGGCCGTCCAGGCGGCCTTCAGCGCCTCGACCGCGAGGACGCCGACCTGGCCGAACAGCAGCCCGCGCCGGGCGTCCACGGCCTCGCGGACGGCCGGTGGTCCGATGTGGGCCACGGCGCAGCGGATCCCGGCGAGGTTGAACGCCTTGCTGCCCGAGGTGAGGGTGACGGTGCGGGCGGCGATCTCCGGGCCGAGCGAGGCGAAGGGGATGTGGCGGTGCGGGGCGTGGGTCAGGTCGGCGTGCACCTCGTCGGAGATCACCAGCAGGTCGTGCCGCAGCACCAGCTCCGCCAGCGACTCCAGTTCCGCGCGGCGGAACACCCGGCCGGTGGGGTTGTGCGGGTTCACCAGGAAGAGCACCCGGCAGCGTCCGGAGGTGCCGTCGGCCGCGGCGTGTGCCATGCGGGCGGGGTCGAACTCCCAGCCGTCGCCGCCCTCTTCGACGGGCACGGTCAGCGGGCGGCGGCCGATCTTCTCGATGACCTCGACGAACGGCGGGCAGGCGGGGGTGTGCAGCAGCACGGCGTCGCCCGGTTCGGTGGCGACCTGGAGCGTCGCCAGCATCGCCTGGTTGATGTCGGTGAACAGCCGGGTGTGCGTCGGATCGGGCCGGTGGCCGTACCGCCGGAGCATCCGCTCGGCGAACACCTCCCCCAGCGGGCCGCCGCGGCTCTCGTCGAACCACGTGGGGTAGCCGAGGTCGCCGTCCGCGCGGCGCATCAGGGCCTCACGGATCGCGGGCGCGGTCGGGAAGTCCATGTCGGCGACCCACGAGGACAGCATGCCGTCGCCGGCGGTGGCCCATTTCTCGCCATCGCGTTGCGCGAGGCGGTACGGGTCGACGGCGACGAGATCGGCCGGCGAAATGTCGGTGCTCACAGGGCGGTTCCCCCAGTCGGTCGGTCGGCGCGGCGCCGTTCGGACCGGTCGGTGCGTTGCCGCGCGACAGGGGGACGGCGACGGAAACCCCCGAGTTCGTCAACGTCGAGGCCCCCTCGGGGAGGCCCCAAGATTATGCGGCAGCACCCGGCCGCGGGATGTGACGCCCGCCACATTGTGGCGGTGATCGTGGCCGGATACTGTCCCAACAGCCGGGCGCGCAGCCCGGATTGGCCCCTGAGTCGGCAGCCGTTCCCCGGACTCGGAGGTTCCCGACCCGGCCGCGGTGCGCAGCCGCGCCCCGTCGATCGTCCACCGCCGAGTGCACCCGCGATGTCGAGAAACTCTGAGACAGGAGACGGTCATTGTCCTCGCATGCCGCCCAACTCCCCACGGACCGGCCCCGCGGCGTCGACGATCCGGCGTGCCGGGCGGTGGTGCGCCTGGAGATACCCGGTCTGTACGACGGTGCCGTGGGCGCCGTGGCGGCATCCTGCGCGTCCACCCCGGAGAATGTGCTGCTCGCGGCATTCGCCGCGCTGGTCCACCGGTATTCCGGGGAGAACCACGTGGAGTTCCGGGCCGTCCAGGAGGGCGGCAAGGAGGCGCTGCTGCGCCTTTCGGTCACCGGCGGGAGCACGTTCCGCGGTCTGGCGGGTGAGGCCGGTGCGGTGGCCCGTCCCGGACCGGAGCCCGCCCGCCTCGGCGTCCGCGTCGGCGGCGCCCCCGCGGTGGCCCCCGACGACCCGCCGTACGAGGCCCAGTTGGTGCTGCCCGCGGTGGAGGAGGGGTCCCGCTGGGCCGCGCTCCACTTCGACGACCGGCTCTTCGATCCGGCGACGGCGCAGCGGCTGCTGGCCCACTACGGGCAGCTGCTCACCGACGGCGTACGCCACCCGGACCGGCCGCTGGCGGAACTCACCCTGCTCACCGAGGCCGAGCAGCGCCGGTTCCTCCTGGACTGGAACGACACCGCCACCGCGCTGCCCCACGAGGACGCGTGTCTGCACGAGGTGTTCGAGGAGCGGGCCCGGCAGACGCCGGCGGCGGTCGCCGTGGTCCGGGGCGCCGACCGGCTGACGTACCGGGAGATCGATACCGCGGCCAACCGGCTGGCCCACCACCTGCGGGGCCTCGGCGTCGGTCCGGACGACCGGGTCGGCCTCTTCCTCGGCCCGTCGCCCGACCTGCTCGTCGCCGTGCTCGGTGTGCTCAAGGCCGGTGGCGCCTACGTGCCGCTCGACCCCGCGTACCCCCGGGCCAGGCTGACCACGATGATCACCGGTGCCTCCTGCGTGGCCCTGATCAGCCGGGCCGAGCAGGCCGCCACCCTGACCGACGGCGAGCACCCCGTCGTGCGCGGCCACCTCGTGCTGCTGGACCGCGACGCCGCGGCCCTGGCCGCCCGGCCGGACCACGCGCCGGAGCCGGTGGCCGGCCCGGACAACCTCTGCTACGTGATCCACACCTCGGGCTCCACGGGCCGCCCCAAGCCGATCGCGCTGCGCCACCGCGGCGTGCTGAACAACATCGCGGACCTCAACACCCGCTTCGGCGTGGCCGCCGGCGACAGCGTGCTCGGGCTGTCCTCCCCGAGTTTCGACATGTCGGTCTACGAGTTCCTCGGCATGACCGCGGCCGGCGGCACCCTGGTGCTTCCGGCGCCGGGCCGGGCCAAGGACCCGGGCCACTGGGCGGAACTGGCCGCGCGGCACGGCGTCACCGTCTGGAACACCGCGCCGGCCCTGCTGGACCTGGTCCTCGAACACGTCGAGCGCACCGCCGCAGACGGTCCCTCGCCACTGGGCACCCTGCGGCTGATCATGCTCGCCGGGGACTGGATCCCGGTGAAGATGCCCGACCGGACGCGGCAGTTCGCGCCGGACGCCCGGTTCGTCTCCCTCGGCGGGGCCACCGAAGCCTCGATCTACTCGACGCTCTACGAGGTCGAGGCGACCGACCCCGCCTGGACCAGCATCCCGTACGGCCGGCCGATGGCCAACCAGCGGACGTACATCCTGGACGAGGCGCTGCGGCCCGTTCCGCCGGGGGTGGCCGGCGAGTTGTACCTCGCGGGCGACGGCCTCGCGGTGGGCTACCTGGACCTGCCCGACCTCACCGCCGAGCGCTTCCTGCGCTGGTCGTACGGCCCGGTCACCGACGAGCGGCTGTACCGCACCGGTGATCTGGCCAGGTTCGGTGCCGACGGGCTGATCGAACTCCTCGGCCGCACCGACCTCCAGGTCAAGATCCACGGGTTGCGGGTGGAGCTGACCGAGATCGAGTCGGTGCTCCGGGACCACCCCCGGGTCAAGGAAGCCGCGGTGGCGGCGCGGCCGGACCGGACGGGCGCGCCCGCCCTGGTCGGCTACACGGTGCCGCGCGAGGGCGAGGACCTCGACCCCGAGGAGGTCCGCGGCCGGCTCGCGACCCGGCTGCCGGCCCATATGGTGCCCGGTACGGTGCTGGTGCTGCCCGCCATGCCGCTGAGCCCGAACGGGAAACTCGACCGCAAGGCGCTCCCCGCGCCGCCCTCCCCGCGGGGCCGGCGGCAGGAGGGCGGCGTGCCCGAGGAGGAGGCGCCCAGCGGCCCGTGGGAGGAGCGGATCGCCGCGGCCTGGCGCGAGGTCCTGGGGGTCGAGGCGATCGGGCGGGACGACGACTTCTTCGCCCTGGGCGGCGACTCGATGAAGGCCCTGCGCAGCATGACGCAGGTGCCGGAGGTCACCTTGGTCGACCTGTACCGCTATCCGACGCTGCGGAAGCTGGCCGCGAACCTCCGGGACACGGCCGGCGAGCCCGGCACCGTACCGCCGTCAACGGGGCCGGAGTAGGACCGGTGCCGCCGGGCGGGGACGAGTCCCACCGGGGCGGGCGGATGCCCCGGCCGGGGGCGAAATCCGATCCACGAGCGCGTCCGCGGGCAGTGTGATGGCCCGGACTGCCCGCGGCTCGGCGCGGGCCGACCGCAGGAGCCGCCCTTGACGACGCGAAGAACCGCGGCATCCCGCCCCGCGATCGATGCCGACGCTGCCTCTCCAGCTGGTCGACCCGGCCGGTGGCAGTGGGCGAGCCCGCCTTCGGCTATCCGTGGCCGGGGGCGGTGTCCCGCTGGCTGGACGGCCGGGTGGCGACCGCCGAGGCACTGGCCGGGTCGTCCGGGACCGCCGTCCGACTGGCCGAGTTCCTCCTCGCCCTGCAGCGGTTCGTCCCCGGGAACGTCCCGGCGGGGGCCGCCCGCGGGGACCTCACCGCCGGGTCGCCGGCCGACCGGGACCGCGCGACGCGGGCCGCCATCGCGCGGACCGGCGGCGTGTTCGACGCCGCGGCCATGACCCGGCTGTGGGACGCGGCGTTGGACGCCCCCGGATGAGAGCGCCCGCCGGTCTGGTTCCACGGGGACTTCCACACCGGCAACCTGCTGACCGTCGACGGCCGCCTCAGCGCGGTCCTCGACTTCGGCGGGCTCGGGGTCGGCGACCCGGCCCGCGACCTGACCATCGCCTTCACCCTGATGTCCGCCGGGAGCCGGACCGTCTTCCGCGAAGCGCTCGGCGTGGACGACGCCACCTGGCGCCGGGGCCGCGGCTGGGCGCCGGCCACCGGCCTGAACACCTACACCTCCTACGCCGCCGTCAGCCGCCGGGTCGCCGCGCAGACCACCGGCCGGATCACCGCGGCGCTCACCGGCTGAGGATCCGTTTTCGGGAGATGGGCGCGTTCACGAGGAGGAGGCCGTCGGGCCGGCGGCGGTGCAGCGGATCGGCAGTCGGCTGACGCCGGTCAGGAAGCTGGACCTGATCCGCTCGACCGGCCCGGCGAGCTCCAGACCGCCGACCTGGTTCCGCAACTCCGCCAGCATGACCCGGAGTTCGACCCTGGCCAGCGGGCCGCCGAGACAGAAGTGCGGGCCGTGGCCGAGGGTCAGGTGCCGGTTCGGGGTGCGGGAGACGTCGAAGCGGTAGGGGTCCGCGAAGACGTCCGGGTCGCGGTTGGCGGAGGTGTTCCAGAGGGTGACGATGTCCCCCGCCGCGATGTCGCAGCCGCGCAGGGTGAGGTCCGTCGTGGCGGTCCGGCCGAGGTGTGTCACCGGCGTCGTCCAGCGCAGCACCTCCTCGACGGCGGAGTCGAGCAGGCCCTCGTCCTCGCGCAGGCGCTGCCACTGCTCGGGGTGGTCGATCAGGGCCAGTACGGCACCGGCGGAGGACAGCCGGGTGGTCTCGTCGCCGCCGATGATGATGTTGTAGCAGTTCAGCAGCACTTCGGCGTCGCTGAGCGGCTTGCCGCCGGCCTCGCCGTTCGCCAGCAGGCTGACCACGTCCCCGCCCGGGAACTCCCGGCGGCCGGGCAGCAGTCCGGCGTAGTAGAGCAGGATGTCCTCCTGGGCGTCGGCCGCCGCCTCGGCGGCCTCGGCGGTGCCGTCCGCGCCCATCGCCGCCATGGTCAGGTCGAGCATCAGCGCGCGGTCGGCGGGCGGCACGTCGAGCAGTTCGCAGATGGCCATGAGCGGGATCTGGGCGGCGACATCGGCGACGAAGTCGCCGCCGCCCGCGTCGACGACGGCCGCCACCAGGTCCCTGGTCGCGGTCCGGACGCTGTCGGCGACCTGCGCCATGGCCCGGGCGGAGAAGGCGCCCTGCAGTACCTTGCGCACCGCGGAGTGCCGGGGCGGGTCGGTGACGACCAGCATCCGGCCGCCCGCGGAGTCGCCGCCGGTGAGCAGCGTGTCGAGCATGTTGCCCTGCTCGGAGCTGAGCCGGGCGGTGTCCCGGTAGACCGCGGCGATGTCCTGGTAGCGGGTGATCACCCAGAAGCCGGGGCGGTCGCCCTCGGCCTCGCACCAGGAGACCGGGTGGCTGTCCCGGAGGGTGCGCCAGGCGTCGCAGGCGTCCGGGTCCTGGTGGACCGCGGGGTCGATCAGCCCGAACGGGATGGTGTGACGCGGTGTCGTCGTGCCGGTCCCGGCGTCCCGGTGGGTGTCTGCGAGCGGCCTGTTCACCTGGTCTCCTGAGGGGTGGTCGGCGCGGGCGCCACGGGCAGTGCGCGGAGGCGTGCGGCGAGGACGGCGGCGATCTGGGCCAGCGGCTCGGGCGCGAGCATGTCGCCGTGCCGGCAGGCGACCGGATGGCTGTCGATCCGCCCGCGGACGTACGGCGCCCAGTTGGCCGGCCGTTCGGGGTCCGGGCCCTTGTCCTCGGTCGCCTCGAAGAACAGCAGGTCCGCGTCGAGCGGCCGGGAGTCGTGCCGGCGCTGGGCGTTGACGTTGTGCGTGAAGACGGTGGCCACCGCGGACAGTTGCCGGGAGCCGAGCGTGGCGAGCGCGCTGCCGTGCTCCTTGAGCAGGCGCAGTGCCGACTCGGGTGTGAGGGTGACGTCGTCCGGTTGCCGGAGGCCGAGCGAGTGCAGGACCTCGGCCAGCGCCTCCGGTTCGTCATGGTCCACCGGCCGGGCGCCGGGGAGCCGGGGGTACGCGTCGAGCAGTGCCAGCAGGGCGACCTCCTCGCCGTCGGCCCGCAGCAGCCGGGCCGTCTCGTGCGCGACGATCCCGCCCATGGACCAGCCGAGGAGGTGGTACGGGCCGTGCGGCTGGACGGTGCGCAGCCGGGCGACGTAGTCGCGGGCCATCTCCGCCAGGTCCGCGGCCGGTGGCCGGGAGCCGTCGAGCCCGCGTGACTGGAGGGCGTACACCGGGCGGTCGGCGTCCAGGTGACGCAGCAGCCCGGAGTAGACCCAGCCGATGCCGACGCCGGGATGGACGCAGAACAGTGGCTCGCGGGCGCCGTGCGGGCGCAGCGGCACCAGGACGTCCAGCGCGTCGGACGGGTCGGTGGGCCGGTCGGGGTCGGTCAGCAGCGCGGCGATGCCGGCGACGGTGGGCGTACGGAAGAGCGTGGCGATGCCGAGGTCGGCGCCGAGGGCGCTGCGCACCCGACCGGCGAGGCGGAAGGCGAGCAGGGAGTGTCCGCCGCGTTCGAAGAAGCTGTCGTCGATGCCCAGCCGGCCGGCGCCCTCGGGGCCGCTGAGGTCGAGGCCCAGCACCTCGGCGAAGAGGGCGAGCAGTTGGGCCTCCAGGGGCGTGCGCGGGGCCCGGCCGGCCCCGCCGGGTGCGACGGTCTCCGCTTCCGGCGCCGGCAGGGCGCGCCGGTCGAGCTTGCCGTTGGGGGTGAGCGGCAGGGCGTCCAGTACGACGACGCGCGGCACCATGTGCCGGGGCAGCCGGTGCTCGACGTGGCGGCGCAGGTCGAGGGCGGCGGCGGTGGCGCCGGGGGTGCGGACGGCGTAGGCGACGAGCCGCTGGTCCCCGGGCCGGTCCTCCCGTACGACGACGGCGGCCTGCGCGACCTCGGGGTGGTCGCGGACCGCCGCCTCCACCTCGCCCAGCTCGATCCGGAAGCCGCGGATCTTCACCTGGTCGTCGAGCCGGCCGAGGAACTCCAGCTCGCCGTCGGGGCGCCGGCGCACGAGGTCTCCGGTGCGGTACATCCGCGCGCCGGGTTCGCCGTACGGGTCGGCGAGGAAGCGTTCGGCGGTCAGCGTGGGGCGACCGAGGTAGCCGGTGGCCAGGCCCGGCCCGCCGAGGTAGAGCTCGCCCGGGACGCCGGGCGGCACCCGGCGCAGGCCGTGGTCGAGGACGTAGGCCCGGGTGTTCCAGGAGGGCCGCCCGATCGGTGGGGCGGTGTCGAAGGGGCCGGTGCCGAGCCAGGCGGTGGCGTACACCGGTGCCTCGCTGGGGCCGTAGATGTTGGCGATCCGGGCGCCGGGGAAGGCCGCCGCGATCTCGTTGGCGACCGGGGCGCTGAGCGCCTCACCGGCGAGCACGACGGTGCCGGCGGTCACCTGCGGGTCCAGCCGCGGCAGGAGGCCGGTGAAGACCGACGGGACGCCGCTGACCAGGGCGGGTGCGGTGATCGGGCCGGCTGCCAGGGCCTCCGGTTCGCCCAGGGCGAGCAGGTCGCGGTGGAGCCGTACGGTGCCGCCGGCGGCGAGCGGCCCGAAGATCTCGAAGATCGAGACGTCGAAGCTGACCGAGGTGGTGGCCTGCACCCGGTCCAGGCCGTCGGGGCCGAGGAATCCGGCGATCCAGGCCATCAGGTCGGCCATGTTGGCGTGCGAGACGATCACGCCCTTGGGCCGGCCGGTGGAGCCGGAGGTGTAGATGAGGTAGGCCGGGTCGGCGGGGCGCAGCGGCCGGGTGCGTTCGTCGTCGGTGAGGTCGGCGTCGGAGCGGCCGGCGAGCCGCCGCAGGGTCGCCGGCTCGTCGAGCACCAGCCGCGGGGTGCCGTCGGCGGGCAGCGCGCCGGCGGTGTCGAGGGTGGTCAGCAGCAGGGCGGGGGCGGCGTCGTCGAGCAGCAGCGCGATCCGCTCGGCCGGATAGGCGGGGTCGATGGGCAGGTAGGCGGCGCCGGCCTTGAGTACGGCGATCATGGCGACCAGCAGGTCGACGGAGCGGGGTGCGGAGAGCGCCACGATCCCCCCGGTCTGCACGCCGTGGGCGAGGAGTTCGCGGGCGAGGCGGTTGGCCCGGGCGTTGAGTTCCGCGTAGTCGAGCACGGTGCGGCCGCAGATGACGGCCGGGGCGGCCGGCTGCGCCTGGGCCCGTTCCTCCAGCATCCGGGGGAAGGGGCGGTCGGCGCTGCGGGGGCGGGAGTCACCGTGCCATCCGTCGAGTTGGCGCAGTTCCTCGGCGGAGAGCAGGACGGTGCGCTCGTGGCGGTGCTGCGGGGTGGTCGCCAGGGCGGTGAGCGCGCGGCGGTAGTAGCCGCCGATCAGCCGCACCTGTTCGTCGGTGAACTGGGCGGCGTCGTGCCGGAGATGGAGGTTGACCTCGGACGAGGTGAGGTCCTGGGCGAACTCGGCGCCGAACGGGATGCTGGTGTTGGTGATCCGCCGCTCGTCGAGGACCTCCAGCTCGTCGGACCGCTCCAGGACGGACCGGTAGACGCTGAAGCGGGTGAAGTTGAAGAACGTCTCGAACAGCTCCCGGCCGCCGAGCGCCCGGCGGATCTCGGGCATGGGGTAGCGGCGGTGCCGCTGGATGTCGATGTCGGTGCGGCCCACCGCGGCGACCAGGTCGTCCCAGCTGCCGCTGTCGAGCCGGGCGCGGAACGGCAGGGTGTTGAGGAACATGCCGAGGACGCGGTCGCCGTCCCGGTCCTCGGTGCGGCCGTTGTGGACCACGCCGGTGACGACGTCCGTGCTGCCGGTCAGCAGGCCGATGACGTGCGCGTGGACGGCGAGCAGCACGGTGCGGACGGGGACGCCGACCCGGCGGGCGCACCGGGCCACGCCCTCGGAGACCTCGGCGGGCAGCTCGACGGGGGTGAGGCGCATGTCGGGCCGGTCGCCGGGCGGGACGAGTCGCGGCAGGGCGCCGAAGTCGCTGCCGGCCAGTTCACCGGCCCAGAAGGCCCGGTGCTCGTCCGAGGCGATGGCCGCCTGCTCCTCGGCGATGAAGGCGCCGAAGTGTGCCCGGGGTGGCTCCCGGAACGGTTCCCGGGAACCACCGAGCAGACCGAGGTAGCGCTCGAACAGCTCGGTGATCAGGGAGCGTTCGCTCCAGCCGTCGAGGATCACGTGGTGTTCGGTCACCCACAGCTCGAAGGTCTCGTCGGTGAGCCGCTGGAGGTGGAAGCGGATCAGCGGGGCCCGTCCCCACGAGAACTCCCGGCGCTTCTCGTCCTCGAACCGCTGGTCCATGGCGGCCTGCCGGTCGGCGGCGGACAGCCGGCGGAGGTCTTCGAAGGTGAGCGGCGCGGGGACCTCGCGGTGCACCAGCTGGAGCGGTTCGCCGTACGTGTCCAGGTCGAAGGAGGTCCGCAGGACGGGGTGGTCGGCGAGCATCGAGTCCAGGGCGGACCGCCAGGCGGACTCGGACCAGCCGGCCCTGAGGTGGTAGCCCGCCACGTTGTGGTAGATCCGTTCGGCCGCGTTGAGGCCGCTGTGGTAGAGCATGCCGGCCTGCAGGCGGGAGAGCGGGTAGGCGTCCTCGACGTCGGCCGGCAGCAGGGCGCGGTCGGCGGCGGAGAGGAGGGCCAGCGGGCGGTGGTCCCGGCGGCCGGCTCCCGGGGTGCCGAGGGTGGTGTGCGGGGCCAGTTCCCGGATCGTCTGGTGGCGCAGCAGGTCCTGGAGCTCGAATTCCAGGCCGAGTTCGCGGGCGCGGCCGAGGATCGCGACGGTGCGGATCGAGTCGCCGCCGAGGAGGAAGTAGTTCTCGTCGGTGCCCACGCCGTCGACTCCGAGCACCTCGCTCCAGACCTGGACGAGGATCTCCTCGGCCCGGTTGGCGGAGGCGGTGGCGGGGGCGCCGGTGGGGCGGTCGGGGGCGGGCAGCCGCCGTCGGTCGACCTTGCCGTTGACGGTGAGCGGGAAGCGGTCCAGCACCACGAAGGCGGCGGGGATCATGTGGGTGGGCAGCACGCCGGCCACGTGGGTGCGCAGTTCGGCGACTCCCAGGCCGGTGCGGGCGGAGACCGCGTAGCCGACGAGGCGGCGCTCGCCGGTGTGGTCCGGTTCGGCGGTCACCAGGGCCTCGGCGACGTCCGGGTGGCCGGCCAGCGCCGCCTCGATCTCGCCGGGCTCGATCCGGTAGCCGCGGATCTTCACCTGGTCGTCGATGCGGCCGCGGTACTCCAGTTCGCCGGTCGGCAGCCGGCGGGCCAGGTCGCCGGTGCGGTAGGCCCGCCCGCCGGGGAGGGTGTGGAAGCGGGCCGCGTCGAGTTCCGGCCGGCGCAGGTAGCCGCGGGCCAGGCCGGCGCCCCGTACGTGGAGTTCACCGGTGACGCCGGTCGGCACCGGCCGGCCCCTGCGGTCGAGCAGGTCCAGGCTCAGGTCCGGGATCGGCACACCGATCACGCTGCTGTCGCTGTCGGTGTCCTCCTTGCGGATCGGCCGGTAGGTGACGTGCACGGTGGTCTCGGTGATGCCGTACATGTTGACCAGCTGCGGGCCGTCCGGGTGGCGCTCGAACCACGGGCGGAGCGCGCGCGGGTCCAGTGCCTCGCCGCCGAAGACGACGTAGCGCAGGGCGAGCGGAGGCCGCGGCGCCGCCCGGAGTTCCTCGCGCAGCAGCAGGGCGAAGGCCGACGGGGTCTGGTTGAGGACGGTGACGCGCTCGGTGCGCAGCAGTCGCAGGAAGTCCTCGGGGGAACGGCTGACCTCGTGCGGAACGACGACGAGGCGTCCGCCGTGGGCCAGTGCGCCCCACAGCTCCCACACCGAGAAGTCGAAGGCGTACGAGTGGAACAGCGTCCAGACGTCGTCCTCGCCGAAGCCGAACCAGGGCCGGGTGGCGGTGAGGAGCCGGGCGACGTTGCGGTGCGTGACGAGGGTGCCCTTGGGCTCTCCCGTGGAACCCGAGGTGTGGATGACGTACGCCAGGTCCTCGGGTGCGGGCCGGTGGGCGGGCGGCTCGTCCGGGAGGGCGGCCAGGGCCGCGGCGTCCTCGTCGAGGCGGACCACGGTGCCGGTGAATCCGTCCAGCCAGCCACCGGGGCGGCCCTGGACGACCACATGGGCCAGCGCGGCGTCCCGCAGGATGTACGCCAGCCGGGCGTCGGGGTACGCCGGGTCCAGCGGTACGTAGGCCCCGCCGGCCTTCTGGATGCCCAGTATCGCCACGACGAGGTCCGGGGAGCGCTCGGCGGCGAGGCCGACGAGGGTTTCGGGGCCGACGCCCAGGGCCCTCAGGTGCCGCGCGAGTTGGTTGGCGCGCCGGTCGAGCGCGCCGTAGGTGAGGTGGGTGTCCCCGTGGCTGACGGCCACCGCGTCGGGGCGCAGCGCCGCGTGGCGGGCGAAGCGCTCCAGGACGGTGGCCGCGTCCTCCTCCTCGGGGCTGCCGGCGGCGCCGGCTTCCGTTGCGGCGTCGGGTGTTCCGGCTTCCGCTTCGGAGGGGCTCAGCGCCAGGTCGTGCACCGGGTGGTCCGGGCGGGCGACGAGTTCGCTCAGCAACTCGGTGAAGTGCCGGGCGAACTGCTCGCTCATCCAGTCCGGCCAGGCGCTCTCGAAGTGGGCCACGCCGTCGGTCGTCACCACGACGCGCAGTGCGTGGCCGTGCGCCTCGGGCGTCGCGTGCCGGGTGACCGTGCCGCCTCCGGGCAGTTCCCGGCCGGTGGGGTACGGCTCGCGCAGCGCGAAGCCCACCGGGAGCGGGGGCTGTTCCTGCTGCGACCAGTCGGTGGAGGTGTCGCGCGGGGGCAGGCGCCGCAGCCGGCCGAGCAGGGTGCGGAAGTCGGGGTTGCCGGCGAGGGGGACGTGCACGGTCGCCGGTCCGGCGAACGGGCCGATGGTCCTCGCGAAGTCGTCGCCGCGGCCGTCGGGGCCCGGCGCGGCGAGCAGCAGGTCGTCGGCGTCGGTGTAGCGCTGGAGCAGGACGGCGAGTGCCGCGAGCAGCCCGTCGGCGAGCGGGGTGCCGGTGGCGGTGCACAGCGCGTCGAGCGCGGGCAGTGCCCCGGCGGGCAGCGGCACCCGGTGCGGCTGCCCGGTCGTGCGGCCGGTGGTCAGCGGGAGTTCCGGTACGGGGAGGTCCTCGCCGGGCTCCGGGGGCGGCCCGGGGGTGTCGAGCGGTTCCGCGGACCGGTCGCCGAACTGGCGCTTGGGCGGCTCGGGTGCCGGGGCGTGCGGGGCGAGGCGGGCGCCGTAGGTGGCCAGCAGGTCGTCCAGCAGGAGGTCGGCGGACCGCTCGTCGGCGACGAGGCGCGGGAGTGTGACCCGCAGCCGGAGCGCGGCCGCGCCGGTGCGGTGTGCGGTGGCGCGTACCAGGGGCCCGTGTTCGAGGTCGAACGGCCGGCCCGGCGCGTCCGCGGAGCCGGCGGGTTCGGCACCGGGGTGGTCGGTGGTCTCCCACAGCGGCGGCAGGTGGTCGGCGACCGACTGCACCAGCGTCGTGCCCTCGAAGCGGAAGCGGGTGCGCAGTGCCTCGTGGTGCTCGACCACCTCGTCCAGCGCCGACCGCAGTGCCGTCGCGTCGGGCACGCCGTCGAGGGTGAGGTCCAGCGCCAGGTGGTGGGGGGCGTGGTCCTCGGTCAGTTCGTAGGCGAGGTAGAGCTGTTGCTGCAGTGGCGTCGCCGGGACCGTACGGGCCGGACGCGCTCCTTCCGGTGCAGCTGCCCGGTCCGCCTCATGGGTGCTCACTGATCGTCGGCCCTTCTGTCACCGGTCTGCTATCGAGATCGTTCGGTTCGCCGGCGCCAGCCGCTGAGGGCCTGCGTCCGGGCGGCGGCACGCACCACGGGCCGGGAGCCTCCCGGGGCTCCCCCGCCGTCCTCGCCGGTCGCGTCGACATGGCGGGCGATGGCACGGACGGTGGTGTAGCGGAAGAGGTCGGCCGTGGTGAGCTGCGGGTACGGGTTCTGGAGGAGGGCGAGCACCCGCACGATCTGTCCGGAGGTGCCGCCCAGGTCGAAGAAGTGGGTGTCCAGGCCGTGGACGGGGGCGCCGAGGACGTGTTCCCAGGCGCGCCGGACCACCTCGGTGGCCCGGTCGGAGAGCGGCCCCGCCGACGGCTCGGCCGGCGCGGGTGCGGGCGCCGCCGGCGGCGCCCCGGCCGCCCATTGGGCCACCGCGGCGCGGTCCAGTTTCCCGTTGGGCAGCTGGGGCAGCGCCTCGACCAGCAGCCAGCCGGCCGGGATCATCGCGGGCACGAGCGAGACGGCCGCGTGCCGGCGGAGTGCCTCGGCGAGTTCGGCCGGCGCCGGTGCCGGGCCCCCGGTACCGGGTGCGCCCGCCGGGTCGGTGGGGATCAGGCAGGCGGTGACCGCGGTGCCGTCGCCGGTGACGGTGACCGCGGCCTCCTGGACGGCGGGGTGGGTCCGCAACACGGTCTCGATCTCGTCGAGTTCGATGCGCTGGCCGAGGATCTTGACCTGGGTGTCGGCCCGGCCGAGGAAGCGCAGCCCCTCCTCGGGGTCGAGGACGGCCAGGTCCCCGGTGTCGTAGCTGCTGCGGCCGTCGTACGGGGCGAAGCGCTCGGCGGTCAGGTCCGGCCGCTGCCAGTAGCCCGAGCCCACCCCCGCCCCGAGGATCAGCAGCCGGCCGGGGACGCCGGGTGGCAGCGGGCGGCCGTGGGCGTCGACCACCCGGCACTCCTCGCCGGCCAGCGGACGGCCGATGTGCACGGGTACCTGGGGCCGGACCCGCCACACCGTCGACCAGACGGTGGTCTCGGTCGGGCCGTAGCAGTTGAACACCGGGCCCGGCACCAGGTCGGTCAGCCGGTCGGCCAGGTCGCGGGCCAGCGGTTCGCCGCCCACGAACAGGACCGCGAGGCCGCCGAGCAGCCGCCGGCCGGCCGGGTCGTCGGCCAGGATCCGGGCCATGGTGGGGGTGCACTGGTAGAGCGCGCCGCGCGGCACCTCCGCGTCGGCGACCTGCCGGTGACTGGTCAGCAGCACCGTGCGGCCGGTGGCGAGCGGCCAGAACAGCTCCAGCACGCTGATGTCGAAGGAGATGCTCGCGCCGGCGACCGAGACCTGGGGCGGCTCGGGGAGTTCCCGCGCGAAGGCCGCGAACAGCGCGGCCAGGTTCTCGTGACGGACGATCACGCCCTTGGGCCTGCCGGTCGAGCCGGAGGTGTGGATGACATAGGCGGGGTCCTGCGGTGCGGGCACCGGCCACCGGCCCGGCGCGCGGCCGGCCACGGCGTCGGGGGCGACCAGCCGGACGCCGGTGGCCGCCAGGAGCCGCGCGGCCGGGGCGTCGCCGATGACCACGGACGGGCGGGCGTCCTCGACCATCAGCCGGAGCCGGCCCTCCGGGTAGCCGGGGTCCAGCGGCAGGTAGGCCGCACCCGCCCGCCATGCGGCGACCAGGGCCACGAGCAGGTCCGCCGTCCTCGGCAGGCACACGCCGACCCGGTCGCCGGGCCGCACACCGGCTTCGATCAGCGCGGCGGCCAATTCCCCCACCCGGCGGTCGAGTTCGGCGTAGGACACCCGCTCGGTCCCCGCGATCAGGGCGACGGCGTCGGGTGTGCGCCGGGCGTGCCCGGCGATCAGCTCGGGCACCGCCGGGCCGGTGTCGGCCGCTCCGGTGGGGGCGGAGGCCGGTGCAACCGGGTCGTACAGGCGCAGCGCGGTGAGCGGGACCGCGGGCGCGGTGCCGAACGCCGCGAGCGCCCCGGCCAGATGCTCGGCGAAGCGGCGCGCCGAGGCCGCGGGCAGCGCGGCGCGGTCGTAACCGACCGTCAGGGCGAGGGCAGCCGAGGACTCCTGCTGGAGCGTGACGGAGAGGCCGTACTCGCTGCGTACCTCGTCGGCCGGTACGAGCTGCCACCGCAGGTCGCCGGTGGTCAACGGGGCGGGTGCGGTGGCCTGGGTGCAGATGATCTGCGTCAGCGGGGTCCGGCCGGGGCGGCGGGGCGTTCCCGACGCGGTGAGGATGTCCTCAAGGGGCAGGTCGCAGTGGTCGAGGGCGTCGAACAGCGCGTCGACGGTCCGGTCGAGCACCGTGCCGGTGTCGGCGCCGTGCAGCGGCAGGCGTACCGGCAGGGTGTTCTGGAGACAGCCGATGACGTCGTCGTCCGCCGCGGCGCGGGTGGTGGCGACGGTGGCGAGCACGATGTCCTCGGAATCGCTGTACCAGCCGACGACCACGGCGACGGCGGCGAGCAGCTGCGCGAAGGGCGTGGCCCCGCTCTCCCGGGCCTGTCGGTGCAGTGCGGCGGTGAGTTCGGCGTCGAGCGGCAGGGACACCGCGCCGTGCCCGGCACCCGGCTCGGTCGCGAGGGCCGGCAGGGCGGTGTCCGCGGGCGCGCCGGCGAGGTGGTCGGCCCAGAACGCGTGGAGGGCCGCGCGGCGTTCGGGCCGCTGCGGGGGCCGGTGCGTGGCGGCGACGGGGAGCGCCTCGGGCCCCTCGGTGTACGCGTGGGCGAGCTGCCGCAGCAGGATGGCCGCGGAGTCCTCGTCGAACACGGCGTGGTGCACGCCGACGAGGCAGTGCGCGCCCCCGGGGGCACCGACGAGCCGGATCCGGCACAGCGGTCCTGCGCCGTGCGGGAACGGGGCGCGGGCCTCGTCGATCCATCCGCCGAGGGCGCCCTCGTCGTCCGCCCGCCCGGTCCGGACGTCGACGTCGGTGACGGGGTGGGTGCGCTGGGCGAGCCCCTCCGCCGTCGGGTGCAGTGACGTCCGCAGCGCGGGCTGTGCCGCGCAGACCGCCCTCGCGGCCGCGGCCATCCGTTCGAGGTCGACGGGGCCGTCGATGCGGATGTGCTGGAGCAGTGTCGTCGCTCTGCCGCCCTGCTGGTCGAGCAGAAAAAACCGGGTCTGTCCCGAGTCGGCCGGCCTGACCGTATTCCCGGGATCGTCAATGCTCGTCACCGAACAGCCCCCCGACTGAAATCCTCACCGGAATTAGTCGCGCCAGGCTATGGAGGCCGTTTGGCCCTGTCAAGAAGAATTCTGGGGGCGACGCCGCACACAAAGCGGGGGAATTCAAGAAGCGCGACACAGTGATCTAGATCACATTGATCATCTTCCCGGCGGCGCTGTAGCGTCAACCAAACCGCTGTGGCGGGTAATTGGGCCCGGCGGCCGTGGAAACTGGATGGAGCCGACCACCCCCCGGTAACACACCCTGTGACCGAACATTGGCACAGAAGCGGGGAATTCGGACTCATAGAATTCGGGGGCTGTCCAATGGAATTCGATGCTGACCCCTCCGTGCCCTCCTCCGAAAATTCGGCTGAAGTGGCGGAGAATCTCTGGAAAGAAATCCTCGGGAACGGTGCAGATCTCGGTAAAGGATTCCTGGAGAACGGCGGGGACTCGTTCCGCGCGGTCCTGCTGAGCAGTCGGCTCTACGAGCTGACCGGCCGGGAGGTCGAGTACCTCGACGTCCTGGAGGCCGACGGGGCCGGCGCGATCGCCCGCCTGCTCACCGCCGACGTCGCGGGGAGCTGACCGTGCGCTGGGAGCTGTCCCCCCATCAGGTCGACCTCTACACGGCCGACCAGGCCGCCGAGGACCCCTCGACCTATCTCGTGAACTGCGTCTACCGGATCACCGGTCCGGCCGACGAGCCCCGGCTCGCCGAGCGCTTCACGCGCCTGGCCGAGACCTACCCCGTGCTCGCCTCCCGCGTGGTCGAGGACGACGGGGCATGGTTCCTGGAGCCCGCACCGGACCCGCCGCTGCTGCGCTCCCTGCAGGTCGCGGACGCACCGGACTGCACGGCCGCCCGCCTGCGGCTGCGCGAGGAGCTGACCCGGCCCCTGGACCTCTCCAAGGGGCCGCTGTGCCGGGCCGTCCTGTTCCGGTACGGGCCGGACACCGCCGACCTCGTGCTCATCGCCCACCACCTCGTGGTCGACGGGCGGTCCATGGAACTGATCGCCCGCGGGGTCCTGACGGACGAGACCACCGAGCCCGCCGCCGACTGGGGCGACTGGGCGGCCGCGGCCCGCGCCCGGCTGCCCCGGCGCGCCGGTCGCGCGGCCGAGATCCGGGCCGAGCTGGCCACGGCCGACGTCGTCCCCTCCCTGGACTGGGCGGGCGCCGCGGGTGACACGCCCGGAGCCGGCGGCACCGCCCCCACCGGCGGCGGCGTCGCCGAGGCACTGCTGCCCGCCGCGCTGCACCGGAGCCTCCGCGACCTCGGCACCGAACTGGGCGTCACCCCCTATTCGGCCGTCCTCGCCGCGGCGGCCCTCGTCCTCGGCCGCAACTCCGGCGCCGCCCGCCCGGTCATCGGCACCACCGTCTCGCGGCGTTCACCGGCACACGCCACCACCGTCGGCTACTTCAACAACACCACTCCGGTCCCGGTCCGCCTCGACGGGCAGGCCACCGTGGCGGACTTCCTGCGGGCGGTGCACCGGCGCGGTGTGCAGGCGTACCGCGACGCCGACCTGCCGCTGTCCTCCGTGCTGCCGGGGGCCGGCCTCACCGCGCCCCAGCTGGTCGTGTCGGCCATCGACACGCTGCCCGCACTGCGCGACGGGGACCGGCACGCCGTCCCGCACGAGGACCAGGGCCTGGGGACCGCCCACTTCCCGCTGACCCTCGGCCTGTACCAGGAGCACGAGCGCACGGACGGCATCCGGATGCTGCTGCGCCACCAGCGGGCCCTGGTCACCGAGGAGGCCGCCGCCCTCTTCTTCCGCCAACTCACGGCGGTGCTGACCCACTTCACCGACCGGCCCGACCGGCGCCTGGACGACGTGGACACCCTGCCGGACGGGGAACTCGCCGCCCTGCTCGCCACCGGCCGGGGCGCGCGGCTCACGGATCCGCCGGTCGCCCTGACCGAGCTGTTCGCGCACCGGGTGCGCGAGGCCGCCGGGCACACCGCCGTGGTCTGCCGGGACGAAAGCGTCAGTTACGGCGAACTCGACGCACGCTCACGGCAGTTGGCGCAAGCGCTGATCGAATCGGGGGTCCGCCCCGGTGACCGGGTCGGGGTCTGTCTCGACCGGGGCGTCGGGCAGATCGCCGCCGTGCTCGCCGTGCTCCGCGCGGGCGCCGCCTACGTCCCCCTCGACCCCGACTACCCGCCGCAGCGCCTCGCCTTCGTCATCGAGGACACCGGGCTGCGGACCGTCGTCACCGAGGGCGGCCTGCTCGCGGACGTCCCCGGCCTGCACCGGGTCGCGCCGGACGCCGCACCGGAGGACCCCGGTGTTCCGCTGCCTGCCGTGGGCCCCGAGGCCACCGCGTACCTCATCCACACGTCCGGCTCGACCGGTCGCCCGAAGGGTGTCCGGGTCAGCCACCGCAATGTGACCGCCCTGCTCGCCGCGACCCGTGAGGAGTACGCACCGGGCGCCCGCGACGTCTGGTCGTACTTCCACTCGCTCGCCTTCGACTTCTCCGTCTGGGAGATCTGGGGGTGCCTGCTCACCGGCGGCCGGCTGGTCGTCGTCCCCTATGACGTCTCCCGCGACGCGGAGGCGTTCCACGCGCTGCTGCGCGCCGAGGGCGTGACGGTGCTCAACCAGACCCCGTCGGCCTTCGCGCAGTTGGTGAACACCGAGGCGTTCCGCGCCGGCGGCCTGGCGGTGCGCCTGCTGATCTTCGGCGGGGAGGCCCTCGACCGGGGGGTGCTGCTGCCCTGGCTGGACCGCTACCCCGAGGACGTCTGCCGGCCCGTCAACATGTACGGGATCACCGAGACCACCGTCTTCTGCACCTGGCACCCCGTCGACCGGGCCGAGGCGCTGCGCGGCAGCCGCTCCATCGGGCGGCCGATACCCGGTTGGGACCTCTATGTCCGCGACGACCGCGGCCGGCCTGCCGCACCCGGAGTGCCCGGTGAGATCTGGGTCGGCGGGGCCGGCGTCACCCAGGGCTATCTCGACCGGCCGGAGCTGAACGCCGAACGCTTCCCCGAGGACGATCTGACGGGCACGCCCGGTGCCCGCCTCTACCGCAGCGGCGATCTCGGCCGGTTCCTGCCCGACGGGCAGATCGAGTACCTCGGCCGGCGCGACGACCAGGTGAAGATCCGCGGGCACCGCATCGAGCTCGGCGAGATCCGGCACGCCCTTCTGGAGGACGACCGGGTACGGGCGGCCGCCTCCCTGGTACGGGCCCCCGACGGGCCGGCGACCGCACGCATCGACGCGTACGTGGTCACCGACGCGCCCCGGGAGCTGGCGGACATCCGGCAGCGGCTCGCCGAGCGACTGCCCGGCTATCTGCTGCCCGCCACCCTCACCGCGGTACCCGAACTGCCCCTCACCGCCAACGGGAAGCTCGACACCGCGCTGCTCCCCGACCCCCGGCCCGCGCAGCCCCCCTCGGCACCCGCCCCGGCGGAGCAGTCGGGGCCCGAGGCGGCCATGGCCGCCCTCTGGGAGCGGGTCCTGGGCCTTCCGGTGGGCCCCGACGACAACTTCTTCGACCTCGGTGGCACCTCCGTGCAGGCCGTGCTGCTGGCCACCGCGCTGCGCGAGGAGAACTACCCCGCCATCCGGTTGCGGGACATCTTCCGCAACTCCACGCCCCGCCGGCTGGCCGCCGCGGTCGCCCCGCGGACAGACGCATGAGGCCGCCCCTGCGGGTCCCGCCGAGCGGACCGCAGCCGAGCAGGCCGTACGCAATGGAAGGAGAACCGGCATGACAGAGCTGGACAATGCCGTGGCCGTGGTGGGGCTTGCCCTGCGGGCCCCGGGCGCATCGGATCCGGAGACCTTCCTCGCCCGTCTCGCCGGGGGCGAGGTCTCGCTGCCGGCGGCCCGGGGGGAACGGACCGCCAACGGCAGCCTGCTCAGCGGGCAGATCGACCGCTTCGCCGAGTTCGACGCCGAACTGTTCGGGATGGCGCCCGCCCACGCGGCGCTGACGGACCCTCAGCACCGGGTGATCGCCGAGCTGGTCTGGGAGGCCATGGAGGACGCCTGCCTGGACACCCAGCGCGCCGGCGACCGGGTCGGCGTCTTCGTCGGCGGTGGTCCCGACATCTACCTGCACCGCAACGTGCTGCCCGACCAGCGGACCGTACGGGCCCACGGGACCGAGCAGATCATGCTCGGCAACTCCCGTGACTTCCTCGCCACCGCGCTCTCCTACCGGCTCGGCTTCACCGGCCCGAGCATGACGGTGCAGACGGCCTGCTCCACCTCCCTGGTCGCCGTCCACCAGGCCGTGCGCAGCCTGCTCACCTACGAATGCGACGTGGCGCTCGCGGGCGGGATCACCGTCTTCCCGGTCGAGCGGCCCGAGCACGAGGGGCCCGAGGGCGGCATCTACGCGCCCGACGGCCGCTGCCGCAGCTTCACCCAGGGCAGCCGGGGGACGGTGCCGTCGAGCGGCGCCGGCATCGTGGTGCTGCGCCGGTCGGCCGACCTCGCCGACGGCGCCGGCCGCGCCCGGGCGCACATCGTCGGCAGCGCGGTCAACAACGACGGCGCCGACCGGATGGGCATGACCGCGCCCAGCCCGCGGGGCCAGGCCGACGTGCTCCGCGAGGCCCTGGAGGTATCCGGGCTCTCCCCCGCGGACATCGGCTACATCGAGGCGCACGGCACCGGAACCGTCCTCGGCGACCAGGTCGAACTGGCGGCGCTGGCCGAGGTCTACGGCACCGGCACAGCCGCTCCGCGCTGCGCGATCGGCACGGTGAAGCCGAACATCGGCCACACCGACAGCGCGGCCGGGGTGCTCGGCCTGATCAAGACGGTGCTGGCGCTCCAGCACGACACGCTCCTGCCGGTCGCCGGCCAGCCGGGCGACGGCCCGGACGCGGATCTCGGCGCGGCCCGGTTCTTCCTGCCGCGGAAGCCCGCGACCTGGAGCGCCGAGGTCCCGCGCCGGGCCGCGGTCAGTTCGTTCGGCTTCGGCGGCACCAACGCGCACGTGATCCTCGCCCCGGCCGACCCCGTCCCGGAACCCGCCGCGGCACCGGACGACCGGCCGCGGGTGGCGGCGCTCTCCGCCGCGACCCCGCAGGCGCTGCGCGACAAGGCCAAGGACCTGGCCGACTGGCTCGACGGCCCCGGCGCGCGCAGCGCCCTCCCCGGAGTGCTCGGCACCCTGTGGCACGGCCGGCGCCGGCTCGCCCGCCGGTCCGCCGTCGCGCTGCCCACCGACCCGGCCGCCGCCCGCGAACAGCTGCGGCAGTGGCTGCTGGAGACGGCGAAGGGAGCCGACGCGCCGGCGGCGGTGGCCGATGCCCCGGTGGCCGTGATGCTGCCCGGGCAGGGCACCCGCCTGGCGGGCACCGGGGCGTCGGCCGCCGAGGACCCCCGCTTCGGCGAGGACCTCGCCCGGCTGTCCGCCGCCGTGCTGCGGGCCGGCGGCCCCGATCTGCGCGGCTTCGAGACCTGGGAGGGCGACGACCCGCGGCTGCTGGACACCTCCGTGATGCAGCCGCTGCTGTTCGTGGTGGGCCTGGCGCACCTGTGGCGGCTGGAGCGCCGGGGCGTCCGGCCGCGCGCGCTGCTCGGCCACAGCGTCGGCGAGCTGACCGCGGCCGCGTACGCCGGAGTGTTCGGCGTGGAGGACGCGGCCGCAGCCGTCGTACGGCGCGGAGCGCTGATGAGCCGGGCCCCGGCCGGGGCAATGCTGGCCGTCCCACTGGACGAGGACGCCGCCCGCGACCTCGCCGCGGGGCTGCCCGCCGACGTGTGCGGCGTCAACGGCCCCGACACGACGGTGCTCGGCGGCGACCCGGACACGGTCGCCGAGCTGGAGCGGCGCTGCGCCGGGCGCGGGCTCTCCGCGCAACGGCTGGAGACCGCGCACGCCTTCCACTCCCGCGCGATGGACGAGGCCGCCGCCGGCTTCGGGGAGTTCCTCGCGACCCTGCCGCTGTCCGCACCCCGGCTGACCGTCATCTCGAACCGCACCGGCGCGGAGCTGACCGCCGAGCAGGCCACCGACCCCGCCTACTGGGCAGGGCAGTTGCGCGGAACCGTGCGGCTGGCCGACGGGATCCGCACCCTGCTGGCGGGCCGCCCCGCCGCGGTCGTCGGCATCCACGGCGGCCGCGCGCTGACCAATCCCGTACGGCACACCGCCCGCCTGCTGGGCCTGGCACACCCGCCGACGATCATCGAGCTGCTCGGGCGCTCCGGTGCGGACGAGGCACTGGCTCACGAGGACGCGCTGGCGCGACTCTGGGCGGCCGGCTGCCCGGTGGAGTTCGACGTGCCCCACGTCACCTCGCCCGTCCCGCTGCCGCGTTACCCGTTCGCGGCCACCCGGCACTGGATCGAGGCGACGCCGGGGGCCCTGCCCCACGAACGGCCCGCCGCTGCCGCCGCCCCGGCCCACGAGCCGGTGCCGCAGCCCGCGCCGGCGGCGCCCGCGGACGCCGCGGAGGAGCCGGCCGGCGACCTCGCCGTCGCGATCACCGCCATCTGGCAGGAGGCGTTCGGCGGCGAGCCGCTGCAGCCGTCCGACAACTTCTTCACCCTCGGCGGTACGTCGCTGCAGGCCGCCCAGCTCCTCACGGTCGTCAACGACACACTGCTGCTCGGCGTCGCGCTCGGGGACCTCTACGAGCACTCCGACCTCGGTGCCTTCATCAGCCGCGCCGAGGAGCTCGCCGGCGCGCGGGACGACGCCGAACTCCTGCGGCTGCTCGACGAGATCGAAGGGACCCCGTGAACGACCTCTCCCAGCGACTGGCCGCCCTCACGCCCGAACAACGGCGCGTCCTCGGCCAGGAGATGCGCCGCCGCGCGGCCCGGACCGGGCCGGCGGCCGCCGACGGATCCCCGGGCGCCCCCGCCCGGCAGAGCCTGTACTTCTTCGCCAGCGCGGACACGGTCTCCCCTCAGGAGTACTACCGCTTCGTCCTCGACGCGGCGGCGCGGGCCGACGCGGCCGGCCTGCACGCCGTATGGCTCCCGGAGCGGCACTTCGTGGACTTCGGTGGGCACTCGCCGAACCCGGCGGTGCTGGCCGCCGCGGTCGCCGTGCGCACCGAGCACCTCCGGATCCGCGCCGGCAGCGTCGCCGCGCCGCTGCACCACCCGGCGCGGATCGCCGAGGACTGGTCGGTGGTCGACAACCTGTCCGGCGGCCGGAGCGGGATCTCGTTCGCCAGCGGATGGCATCCCGACGACTTCGTGCTGGCCCGTACCGACTACGCCGACCGGCGCGCGGACACCCTGCGGATCATCGAGCAGGTGCGGGCGCACTGGCGGGGCGAGGCGGTGAGCCATCCGACCACCGCCGGGGGCACCGCCGCGGTCCGCACCGGCCCCCGGCCGGTGCGGCCGGACCTCCCGGTCTGGCTCACCTCGGCGGGCCACGGGGAGACCTTCGCCGCCGCCGGACGGGCCGGTTACGGCGTGATGACCGCGCTGCTGGGCCAGACGCTGCCGGTGCTGCGGGAGAACATCGCCGGCTACCGCGCGGCATGGCGGGAGGCCGGCCACGCCGGGGACGGCGACGTGGTGGTGATGGTGCACGCCCACGTCAGCGACCGGCCCGACCTGGAGGACTACCTGCGTCCGGCCATGCACGGTTACCTGCGCGCCTACCGCAGTCAGACGGCCGCGTCCGGCGAGGAGGAGGCGGTGCTCCTGGAGAGCGCCTACCTCAACTTCCTCCAGGGCCCCTCGCTCCTCGGCACGCCCGACAAGGCCGCGGGGGTGCTCGGGCTGCTGCGCGAGGCGGGCGCCGACGAGGTGGGGTTCCTGGTGGACTTCGGGCTGCCCACCGACGACGTGCTGGCGGCGCTGCCCGCCCTGTTCGCCTGCATACCCGCGGAGGCTGCCCGATGAGCGCGGCGGAGTCGGCGCTCGCGGCCCGGCTGGCCGGCCTCGCCCCGGAGAAGCGGGCCGCGCTGCTGGCCCGGCTGTCCCAGCAGCGTTCCGGCAAGCGGCCGCTGCGGCCCCGCCCCGGGCCGCGCGACACCTTCCCCGTGGGCATGGACCAGGAACGGCTGTGGATCCTGGACCAGCTGTACCCCGGCACCACCACCTACACCCTGGGGTTCGGGCTGCGCTTCCTCGGCGAGTTCGACCGGCACGCCTTCAGCGAGGCGGTGGCCGTCGTGGTCGGCCGGCACGAGCTGCTGCGCTCGGCCATCGAGACGGACGGCGCACGGCCGGTGCTGCGGCTGCACCCGGAGCGGGGCGCCGACCTCACCTTCACCGACCGGTCCGACGGGCCGGACGGCGAACGGGAGCGGCGCCGGGCGGAGTTCATCCGGCAGCAGGTCCGGCGCCCGTTCGACCTGGCCCGGGACCCGGTGCTGCGGATCGGGGTGGCGGACCTGGGCGGCGGTGACCACCAGATCGTGCAGACCATGCCGCACTCCTTCACCGACCAGTGGTCGTACGTACGGCTCAACAGCGAGCTGCTGGAGACGTACTGCGCCGTCCGGGAGGGCCGGGAGCCTCAACTGCCCGACCTTCCGGTGCAGTTCGGCGACTACGCGCAGTGGCAGCGGGAGTACTTCGAGAGTGAGCACGGCGAGCGGCACCGGGCGTTCTGGCGCACGTACCTGTCCGACGTCCCGGACCGGCCGCTGCTGCCGTACGACCACTCCCCCGAGTCCGAGGACCGCACCGGGCGGCAGTACAACTTCGTCCTGGACCAGAAGACGGCCGCCGCCTTCATCGCCCGCGCCAAGGAGGCCCGCAGCACCGTCGCCAACGCGATGGCCGCCGTCTACGCGGCGCTGCTGTACGAGGAGAGCGGCGCGCGGGACATCCTCCTCGGGGTGCCGAGCGTGACCCGCAGCGAGCCGGCCGTCCAGGACCTGGTGGGTTTCCTGCTCACCAACGTGCCGCTGCGCATCCGGCTGCCCGAGGAGCCCACCCCGTACGACTTCATGGCCGCCACCCAGGCCGCCGGTGCCGCCGTCGCGGAGCACCACGAGACGCCGTTCGGTGAGATCGTCCGGGCCGTCGCCCCCGAACGGTCGGTGCACAGCTATCCGCTGCTGCGGACCATGCTCGTCCACCTGGACCTCGCCGAGACGGTGTCCTACTCGGTGCCCGGTGCCACGGTCTACGCCAACGCGGTGCCCGAGGGCATCTCCTCGATGGACGCGACGGTCGCCTGGTGGCACCTGGGCGACCTCGTCTACGGGCGGTTCGAGTACCGGACCGCGCTGTTCGAGCCGGAGACCATCGACCGGCTCGCCCGGCGGCTGCTCCAGCTGGTCGAGGTCTTCGCCACTTCCCCCGACACCCCGCTCGGCAGCCCGGCCCGGCACGCCGCCGAGCAGGTGCGCGCCGCCTGGTGCGAGGCGCTGGCCGTCCCCTCCGCCGCCCCGGACGACACGTTCGCCGCCGGTGGCGGCACCCCGCTGCTGGCCGTACGGCTCGCCCGGCTGCTGACGGCCCGGGGCTTCCCGGCCGGTGCCCGGGACGTCACCGGGCACACCACCCCGGCCGGCCTGACCGACCTGCTGCTGGCCCGCGGCAATCCGCTGACGCCGGCCGGCATCCCGGACTCCGCGGTCCCTGGCCGGGCGGGCGTCTCGGAGGAGTACCTGGAACAGCTCTTCGCCAGCACCCAAGGTGCGGAACAGGAGAACCGATGACCTCGCCCCCCGGGCCCGGCGCCGCGGTGCCGGAACGCCGGCCGCTGGTGGTCCTGCTGCTGGCCCACTACCTGTCGTCGTTCGGCAATGCCGTGACGGTGGTGACCATTCCGTTGTACGTGCTCGGGGTCACCGGCAGTTCCGTCTCCACGGGCCTGGCGGGCTTCGCCAACACGCTGCCGCTGATCTTCGCGGGCGCCGTCGGCGGGGTCTGGATCGACCGCATCGGCGGCAAGCGGATGAGCGTGCTCTGCGATCTGCTCGCGGGTACCGTCATCGGGCTGATCCCGCTGCTCAACGACACGGTGGGGCTCGCCCTCCCGGTGCTGATGGGGCTGCTCTTCGTGCGCAGCCTGGGCTCCACACCGACCGGCGCGGCCCGGCAGAGCCTGCTCAAGGCGCTCGCCGACGGGGCCGGGGTGCGGCTGGAGAGCGCCAACTCCTGGATGCAGGGCGCGCCGCGGCTGGGCCTGCTGGTCGGGGCGCCGCTCGGCGGTCTGCTCGCGGCCGTGTCCGGGCCGGTGGTCGGCATGTACGTGGACTCCGCGACGTTCCTGCTGTCCGCGCTGCTGGTCGGGGTCGCCGTACCGCGCGGACCGGTCGCTCCGGCCGCCGAGCGGCAGGGCTTCGTCCGGCAGCTCACCGAGGGGCTCCGGCTCGTCAAGCAGCTCCCGGTGATCGGCGCGATGACCTCGTTCGTGTTCGTCACCAACTTCCTCGACGACGCCTTCACCCCGGTCATCCTGCCGGTCTACTCCGACCAGGTGCTGGGCGGCGGCCAGTACCTCGGCTGGCTGGTGGCCGCCTCCGGATGCGGCGCCGTCGCCGGCACGTTCCTGTACGGCCCCGTCAGCAAGCGGGTGCTCACCAGCCGCCGCTGGACGCTGCTGGGCTGCTTCCTGGTCATCGGCGCACTGCGGCTGGCGCTCGGCGGGCAGCCGGGCGCGGTGCTGTCCATCGCCGTCTCGTTCCTGCTGGGGCTGGCCGCCGGGCCGCTCAACCCGGTGCTGTCCACCGTGATGCTCAACAAGGTGCCGCAGGCCCTGTTCGGGCGGGTCTTCGCACTCACCTCGGCGGTCGCGATGAGCGCCGCCCCGGTCGGCATCCTGGTGGCCGGCTGGGCGATCCACGGCATCGGGCTGCGCTGGACCCTGCTCGCCTTCGGCGCGACCTACGTCGTGCTGGTCCTGGTCTCGCTGCGCAACCGCGCGCTGCGGGAGATGGACGACCTGACCCCGCCCGAGGCCGCCGGCGGCGACGGTGCGGAGGGCGCGGACAAGGAGCTGGCCCGTGACTGAGACGGCGCTGCGGGTGCAGCCCGCCTCCGCGCCGGAGCGGCAGTTCTGGCTCGGTGAGCAGATCGCCCCGGCGAGCGGCGCCAATCGGGTGCTCGCCGAGGTCCGTGCCGACGGCCCGGTCGACCTGTCCGTGCTCGACGCGGCACTGTCCGCCGTGGCCCGCCGGCACGAGGCGCTGCGCACCGCCTTCGTCATCGAGGACGGGCAGGTGGTGCGCACCGTCCTCGCGGAGCCGGTGGCCGAGCCGCCGCTGCGGCTGGCCGCCGGCACCGGCTTCGCGGAGGCGGCCGCCGCGCTGCTCGGCGCGGACACCTTCGACCTCGCCGCGGGCCGGGTGCACCGGGCCGGGGTCGCCCCCGACGCGGAGGGCGCCACGGTCTTCCTCGCCGTCCACCACATCGCCTTCGACGGCCTGTCGCAGGAGGTGTTCGCCACCGATCTGGCCCGCGCCTACGGGTTGGCCGCCGGCGGCCGGGCGCCGGACCTGCCGGTACGGGAGCGGCCGGCGCCCGGCGGCCCCGCGCCGGCGCAGCGTGCCGAACTCACCGCGCACTGGCGCACCGTGCTGGCGGGCGCGGCCGACCTGCCCGTCCCGGACGGCGGGCCGGCACCGAGTCAGCGCGCCCTGGCCCAGGCCGGTGTCGCGGAGCGGCGGGACACCTGCCCGCCGGGTGTCTGGCAGGCGGTGTGCGCCGCGGCCCGGCGCAGCGCCTGCTCCCCGTTCGTGGTGCTGCTGGCCGCGTACGGCAGGGCGCTGGCCGGACTCACCGGTGGCGCGGACTTCTGCGTCGGCACCCCGGTGGTCGCCCGTGCCGCCGGGCAGGAGGACGAACTCGGCTGCCTCATCAACACGTTGCCGGTCCGGATGCCGGAGCTGTTCTCGCCCGGCGCGGTCGAGCGGGTGTGGGCGGCGGTGCGGGACACCATCCTGGGGTCCGCGCTGCCCTGCGACGAGATCGTGCGGGCCGCCCGGACCGTGGCGGGCCGCCGGATGCCGGTCTACCAGGCGGTGTTCGCGTTCGAGAGCTGGCGGCGGGTCGAGCATCCGGCGGGCCCGGTGCGGATGCACACCGTGCCGGTGCCGCCGGTGGGGGCGGTCGCCGAGATCCAGCTCCAGATGTGCGAACTGCCCGACGGGACCCTGAAGTGCGTCTTCCAGGCTCCGCTGACCGGGTCCTGGGCGCCCCGCCTCGCCGACCTGATGCTCGGCTTCCGTACCCAACTCGGCCTGCTGGCGCCCGAGTCCGGCCCGCCGCACCTCATCGACCCGGAAGGTCCCGCATGACCACGACGCTGTTCTGCCTGCCCTACGCCGGCGCGGGGGCCGGGGTCTACCGGCCCTGGTTCCGGCGGGAGTCCGAGGTGCTGCGCGCCGTGCCCGTCCAGGTGCCGGGGCGGGAGGAGGAGTTCAACGCACCGTTCTACCGGACGATGGCCGAGGCCGCCGCCGGTACCGCCGGGCGGATCAGCGCGGCCGCGGGCAAGGAGCCGTTCGTCGTCTTCGGGCACAGCTTCGGGGCGATCCTGGCCTACGAGGCCGTCCGGCACCTCGTCGCCACCGGCGGCCCGCTGCCGGTCCGGCTCGTCGTCAGCGGTTCGACCAGCCCCCGCCACCGCCAGGCCGAGCCGCTCGACGCCGACGACGAGGTGGCGGCCGCCCAGGCCGCCGCCATCGCGGGCCGGGAGATCGAGGTGTTCGCCGATCCGACGGCCCGGGCGCTGCTGCTCCCGGCGATGCGCGCCGACGTGGGCCTGCTGGCCGACTACGCGCCAACTGCCCACACCCCGCTGCCGGTACCGCTCACCGCGCTCCGCGGCGACGCGGACCATCTGGCGCCCGCCGCCGAGTGGCGGGACTGGTCGGCGTTCACCTCCGGGCCCTTCTCGGCGGTGGAGTTCCCCGGCGGCCACATGTATCTGACGGACCGCTGGGCCGAGGTGTGGCGGACCGTTGAGGCGCTGGTGTGAGCGCCGCCGCGCGACCCGGTCCCCGGCCCGGGGACGCCCCCTGCCCACCGGCATGCCGGCCGACCGAACAGGACCTGTCATGACCTCCGCCCCCTCCTCCCCCACGACGCCGCCCCCGGCCCCCACCACCCTCTTCGGGCTCTTCGCCGCGAGCGCCGCGCGGCACCCGGAGCGGATCGCGCTGGAGGTCCGGGGCGATGTCCTCACCTACGGCGAACTGGACCGGCTGACCGCCCGCCTGGCCGAGCGGCTGACCGCCGTGGCCGCGGAGCACGGCACGCGGCGGCCCGCGAAGGTCGGGCTGCTGGCCTCCCGGACGCTGACCGCCTACGCCGGGTATCTGGCGGCCCTGCGCGCCGGTGCCGCCGTCGTGCCGCTGAACCCGTCCTTCCCGGCCTCGCGGATCCTGGCCATCGCGGCCACCACGGACCTGGACGTCGTCGTCACCGACGAGGACTCCGCGCGGCCGGCCGAGCGCCTCACCGCGCAGGCGGCGGCGGACGGCGTCCGGCTGCCCCCGGTGCTCGCCCTCACCGACGCCGAACTGGCGCGGCTCCGCACGGCCGCCCCCGGCGACGACCGCCCCGCCGCCGTCCCCACGTCGGCGCGGGACATCGCGTACGTCCTCTACACCTCCGGTTCGACGGGCCGGCCGCGCGGGGTTCCGATCCGGCACGCCAACGTCCTGCCGACCCTGCGGTGGCTGGTGGAGGAACACGGTTTCGGGCCGGAGGACCGGCTGTCGCAGAACGTCGAGCTGTCCTTCGACGTCGCCGTGCTGGAGCTCTTCACGACGTGGTCGGTCGGTGCGGCGCTGGTGGTGCCGCGGCCGAACGACGTGGTGCGGCCGTCGGCGTTCGTCGGCGCCCAGCGGATCACGCGGTGGTTCTGTGTGCCGTCGGTCGGCAGCGTCGCGGCCCGGACGGGCGCGCTGACGCCGGACTCGATGCCCACGATGGTGGGGGTGATGTTCGGCGGCGAACGCCTGCTCAGCGAGCAGGCCCAGCAGTGGGCGGCGGCCGCGCCCGGCGCGCGGCTGTGGAACCTGTACGGCCCGACCGAGGTCGCGATCGTCTCCACGGCACACGAACTGGGCAGCGGCACCTCGCTGCGCCCGGCCGGTTCCAACGGGACGCTGCCGATCGGCCGGGTGCCGGACCATCTGGAGCATGTGGTCCTCGACGAGTCGGGCGAGCCCGCGACCACGGGTGAGCTGTGCCTGCGCGGCAGCCAGCGCTTCGACGGCTATCTGGAGCCCGGCGACGACATCGGCCGGTTCCTGGCGTGGCGCCCGGGCGAGCGTGCCGTGATACACGACGGAACCGCGCCCCTGACGCCGGAGCACTGGTACCGGACCGGCGACCGGGTGCAGGTCGAGGACGGCGCCCTGGTCTTCCTCAGTCGCCTCGACCACCAGGTCAAGGTCCGGGGCCAGCGCATCGAGCTCGGCGACGTCGACGCGGCTCTGGCCCGCCACCCCGCCGTGCGCGATGCCGTCGCCCTGGTCCGGGAGACCGGCGAGGACTCCGTCCTGGTCGCGTACTACTCAGGAGACGCCACCACCGCCGCCGAACTCACCACGTTCCTGCGCGGCCTGGTGCCCGTGTACATGATCCCGGGTTCCTTCACCCACCTCGCCGAACTGCCGCTCAACACCAACGGCAAGGTCGACCGCGCGGCCGTCGCGGCCCTCGACCTGGCGGCCCGCAGCGCGGCTCCTCCGGTCGGGGAGTCCGCGGACCGCTGACTCCCCGACCGGGCACGCCGGCACCGGTGGCTACAGCGGGACCAGTGCCAGCGGCGGGCTCGTCGGGCGGCTGGAGCCGCCGCGGGGTTCGGCGGTCACGCCGACCCCGTCGGCGCCCCGCGGTGTGCCGGTCAGCAGCATCGCGCCGCCGGCCCGTCCCGTCCCGACGAGTCCGGCGGGCAGCATGCTGCCCGCGCGGCTGTACCAGAGCTGGTAGACCCGTCCGTCGGGCAGTGCCGGCAGGCCGTGGTAGACGAAGGCGGTACGGCCCTGCTGTTCGGAGGCGACGACGGTGCCGCTGCCGCCGCCCTTGAGCGCCGTGGTGCGGAAGGTGGCGTCCGGGGCGGCCATCAGCGCGTTGAGCACGGCTGCCTGCTGTTCCGCGCGGGTGCTGCGGTCGCGCTGCCGGTCGGCCTCGTGCTGGGCGCGGGCGGCCAGGCCGCCGGCCGCCACGGCGACCACGAGGCAGGCGACGGCCGCGAGGTACGGCAAGCCACCGTTATTCCGCCGCGGCCGGGGGCGCAGCGGAATCACGGTGGCCCGGTGCGGTGCCGGCGGCAGCTGCCGGACGTCGGGCAGCGCCGCCAGCACCCGGGTGCGCAGACCGGCCGGGGGCACCTCGGCCACCGCCAGCGCGAGCCGGGCCGCGGTCTCCTGCAGCTCTCGTACCTCCAGGTCGCACGCCGGGCACCGGGCCAGGTGGCGGGCGAACCGCGCCGCCTCGTGCTCGGGCAGCGCCCCCAGGGCGTAGGCGCCGGTCAGGGTGTGCGGGTCGACCGTGTTCATGCCGACACCCCCAGGCAGTCGCGAAGCCGGATCAGGCCGTCCCGCAATCGCGTCTTGACGGTGCCCAGCGCCGTCCCCAGCAGGTCGGCGGTCTCCTTGCAGGTGTAGCCGCGGTAGTAGGCGAGGGTCACCGACTCCCGTTGCAGTTCGGTGAGTTGGTGCAGGCAGCGGCGGACCTGCTCGCGCTCCAGGCGCCGCTCGACCTGCTCGCTGACCTCGTCGAAGGGCGGTGTGTAGGAGCCCAGGCCGGCCTTGTGGTCACGGACGGCGGCGGCCTGCGCGGTCCGCACCCGGTCCACCGCGCGCCGGTGGGCCAGCGTCATGATCCAGGCCATCGCACTGCCCCGGCGCGCGTCGAAGCGGGCGGCGGACCGCCACACCTCGATGAGCACTTCCTGCGCGACCTCCTCGGACTGCGCCGGGTCCCGCACCACCCGCCGGACCAGGCCCAGCACCGTACCGGCGACCGCCGTGTAGAGACTGTCGAACGCCTGCTGGTCACCGCGTGAAACACGGTCGAGCAGGTCTTCCAGGGCCCCGGAACGCGGCACTGGGGAGCGGTCGCCGCGGGCTGCGACGGGCATGGACACCTCCGGACTGCGATGTGGTCTCCCATGATTCGACGCGGAGCGGCCCAGGGAGGGGTCCGCGCGGGAATTCGAGCGGAAAGTGAGTGCCCACGCCGCCGGTTCGCCTTCGGACCGGCGGCGGGACGCGGTGGCCCGACGGCGCCTCTGAAGTGACCGTAAAGTACCCATATGATGGTTAGTGCACGCTGTGTGAAGGCTCCGCTCCTTCCGGTTCGCGAGGGCGGCCCGGCAGCAGGAGATGCACGTGAACGACCTGCAACCCACGCCGACGAAGGTGCCGTGGCTGCTCACGGCACTGGCTCTCGTGATCGGCGTCCTGCTGGACGTGCTCGCTCCGCAGCCGTACACGGGGCTCCCGCTGCTGGCCGCCGCGCCGCTCGTCGCGGGCGCGACGCTCTCCTTTCGCTCCGCGCTCGCCGTGGTGGTGGTCACCTGCGTGATCTCGGTGGCGGTGGACATCGAGCGGGGACGTCCGGCGACGCCGTTGCTGGTCGATCTGGCAGTGGTCGGCCTGATCGGCGTGCTGGCTCTCGGGGTCAACCGGCTCATCGTGCGGCAGGGCCGCGATCTGGCGCTGGCCAGGGACGTCGCGGAGGCGGTCCAGCGGGCGGTGCTCCCGACCCCGCCGCGGGAGGCCGGGCCGCTGGCGGTGGCCGCCGGGTACACGGCGGCGCAGGCCGAGGCGCGGATCGGCGGGGATTTCTACGCGGTGCAGGACACGCCGTTCGGGGTGCGGCTGATCGTCGGCGATGTGCGGGGCAAAGGCATCGCGGCGGTCGCCGCGGTATCGGTCGCGATCGGCGCGTTCCGCCAGGAGGCCGAGTACGCCCCCAGCTTGGTCACGCTGGCCCAGCGGATGGACGAGGCGCTGGCCAGGGCCGCGGCCCGGAGCGGCCCGGTGACCTCCAGTGAGGGCTTCACCACCGCGGTGCTGGCCGAGGTGGCCCCCGACGGCGCGGAGCTGAGCCTGGTGAACCGCGGCCATCCGCCCCCGTACCTGGTGCACGGCGGGGCTCTCGTACGGCTCGACCCGACCGCCCCGCAACTGCCCCTCGGGGTGGGGCTGGGTGATCTCTGCGCGGTCGACCCCGCACCTGTCGACGTGGTGCGGCTCCCGCCGGGGGCCTCGCTGCTGCTGGTCACCGACGGGGTCACCGAGGCGCGGGACAAGGGGGGTACGTTCTACGACCCGGTGCTCTCCCGGCGCATGCGCCGGCATTTCACGGAGCCCGAGGCGCTGGTGGACGCCCTTACCAAGGACGTCGGCCGCTGGACCCAGGGGACGCACGCGGATGACATGGCCATTCTCGCGATCACCCGGAACCGCCGTCCTGACCCGCCGCCCGCCGCGTAGCCACGGGCTCCGGCCGCCCGGAGGCAAGGGAGTTGACCGCACCTCACCGTGCGAACTTCTCCTTGGCCTCCGGGGAGACGGGGGTGAAGAAGTTGACGAGGTTGCCGTCGGGGTCGCGGAACAGCAGCGACCGGTTGCCCCAGGGCATCGTGGTGGGCTCGGTGACGAAGTCGGTGACGAAGTCGGACAGGTTCTGGTGCACGTGGTCCACGTCGTCGACGAGGAACTCGGTGATCACGCTGCGGTTGTCCGCCGGGTGGGCGGAGCCCGGAGCGAACAGCGGGACAGTGCGGGTGGACGCGACCGCCAGGGTGGCATGCGGCGTCCTGAGTTCGGCGAAGTCCTCGGTGGCCCACGTCGCCTGCACCCCGGTGGCGCGCTCGTAGAACGCGACGAGGCGCGCGACGTCACCGGTGATGATGCGGATCGAAACGAAGTCCATGGTGCTCTCCTTGGCTGCTGGAGTGACTGGGCTTCGCAGACTAGGAGAAATAGTGGACAGAATCGGTCCTGTATTCGCAGTAAGCTGCGGACATGTCCCGACCCACCGGCCGCGTGCTGACACTCCTGGAGTTGCTTCAGTCCGGCGGCACCCGGACCGTGGCCGAACTCGCCGACCGGCTCGGCGTCGACGGGCGCACCGTGCGTCGGTACGTGGACCAGCTGATCGACCTCGACGTACCCGTGGAGTCGGTGCGCGGCCGGTACGGCGGGTACCGACTCGCCCCCGGGTACCGCCTGCCTCCCCTCATGCTCAGCGACGACGAGGCCCTGGCCGTACTGCTCGGCCTGGCCGCCGGCCGCCGAACCGGACTGACGACGGCGGAGCGCACGGCGGGCGAGACGGCAGCGGCCAAGATCCGGCGGGTGTTGCCCAAGCACCTCGCTCACCGGCTCGACACGCTCCTGGAGTCCCTCGCCTTCACGGATCAGCCCGGTGAGTCCGCCGCCCCGGACGCCGGGGTCCTGCTCACCCTCGCCGACGCGGTGCGCCACTGCCGGCCGGTCTCGCTCAGATACGTCGACGGCGGCGGCCGGCGCAGCGAACGCACGCTCCACGCCTACGGAATCGTCGCCCACTCGGGCCGGTGGTACGTCACGGGCACGGACCCCGGAATCGGTGCGGACCGGACCTTCCGGCTCGATCGCATCACTGACGCGAGGACCCTGCCCGGCTCCTTCGAGGCGCCCGTGGGCCCCGATCCGGCGCAACGCGTGCTGACGGGGTTCGCGACGGCCGCGTACCGGCATGAGGTGACCGTGCGGATCCACGGGACGGTTGAGCAGATCCGCGCCCACCTCCCCGCCGGTGTCGCGCGCCTGACGGAGTACGAGCCGGCAGCGGGCGAGGACCGGTCGTCCGAGCGCTGGCTGCGCGTCGACATTCGGGCAGAGCGGCTCGACTGGCTGCCCCCGGTGCTCGCCTCGATCGACCGGCCGTTCGTCATCGAGCGCCCCGACGAACTGCGCCACCTCGTTGCCGCGCTCGCCGAGCGCCTCGCTTCCGCCGCCCGCGATCCGGACGACGGGGAACCGAAGCCATGACGGCGCGCGGTTGCCGGACGCGGAACCGGGCCCGCGTCAACGGGCGTCAGGCGGACGGCACTCAGTGGGTGGGGCCGCTCCAGTAGGCGTCGTCCCACCGCATCGCGTCAGGGCTGAACTCGACCTCGATCCGGTCGGCGGCAGCGGGCGGCAGCGAGAAGGCGTACTTGCCGACGGCCGTCCTGCCGGGCAGGACGTATCCGGTGATGACCTTCTGCCGACCGCTGCCGTCGATCACCAGCTCGGCCGAGGCCCCGTCGGCGTCGTTGACGTCCGGCAGCCCGGTCGGGACGGAGACCCGTTCCTTACCGGTGTTGACCACGGTGACCGTGACCTGCACGGCCTTGTTGCCCTTGGCGTGTCCGTGGGCGAAGGCGTCAGGAGTGAACGGCGCCGGCTCGGCCACCGTGACCTTCAGTCCGTTGCCGAAGGTGTACGTCTCTCCGAAGGACAGGTGCCGGGCCTTCTCCTCGGCCGCCGCCGACTTCCGCTCCTCCTTGGACTCCTTGACCTTCGCGCGGGCCTCGTCGACGACGTGCTTGACCGCCACCACGGCGAAAACCGCGCTGCCGACGGAAATCAGCAGACCGACGATGCCCATGACGAGACCGGTGACCGCCATGGGCTTGTTGGTGGTCAGGCCCTTGCGCGCCTGGCTCACTCCGATCGAGCCGAAGACGATGGCCAGCAGGGCCGGCAACCAGGAGATCCAGAAGAGGATGATGAACAGCCCGAGGACGAGGCCGACCAGGCCGAGCACCAGTGCCGTGATGCCCATGCCGTTACGGGGCTGCCCGGTCGGCACCGGGTACGGCAGAGGCCGCACCTCACCCGCTGAGGAAGAGGAAGAGGGGGGCGGGGCCCACGGATTGTGGTCCTGCGGCTGTCTACCCGTGGTCGAGGAGCCCTCGGGAGAGGCGGGCGTGGTCATGCGGATTCCTTCGCGCGAGTCGCTGGACCCGGACCCTACCAAGCATTTTCCGATTTTCTTACTTGTCACGGTCTATATCGGGCCCGCCAGACCGCGCCTAGCCGCGCCGCGGGAGCCCCTACGGAAGAATCGAGTCGACGTATCCGCCGTCCACGCGCACGGCGCCGCCCGTGGTGGCCGAGGCCAACGGGGAGCTCAAGTAGACGGCCATGTTGGCGATCTCCTCCGGTTCGATCAGCCGCTGGAGCAGGGACTGCGGGCGGTGCCGGAGCATGAACTGCCGCTGTGCCTCCTCCCAGGGAAGGTCGGGGCCGACCAGTTCGCGAACGAAGTCCTCCACGCCGCCGGTGCGAGTGGGCCCGGCGATCAGGGAGTTGACGGTCACTCCGCTGCCCGCGGCCTCCTTGGCGAAGCCGCGGGTGACGCTCAGCAGTGCGGTCTTGGACATGCCGTAGTGGATCATTTCGACGGGGATGACCACGGCCGAGTCGCTGGCGAGGTTCACGATCCGGCCCCAGGAGCGCTCCTTCATGCGGGGCAGGTGGGCGCGGATCATCTTGACCGCGGTGAGGACGTTCACCTCGAAGTAGCGGCGCCACTCCTCATCGGTGATGTCCAGGGGAGGCGTGGCACCGAAGATGCCCAGGTTGTTGATGAGGATGTCAAGGTCCGGAGCGGCCGCGACGACCCGCCGGGTGCCGTCGTCCGTGGAGAGGTCGCCGGCGGCGGCGAGGAAGGCGTCCCTGCCCGTCTGCTGCCGGAGTTCGGCGAGGGCGGCGTCCACGGACTCCCGGCCGCGGCCGTTCACCGCTACCCGCGCGCCGGCGCGCGCCAGCCCGGCGGCGATGGCGAAGCCGATGCCCTGCGTGGAGCCGGTGACGAGAGCCGTCCGGCCGGAAAGGTCGATCTGCATGTGTTCCTCCTCGGCGTGACTGCCGTGGGACACCGGGTGCGGATTCCGCTGCCGGCCGTCGCTTTCCTCAGCTGCCGACCCTCAGGTAGTGGCCCCAGTAGCCCTGGTGGCGGCCGTAATGGGCGGTGCGGGCGGCAAAGGCGGCGTCATCGAAGTCGTAGCCGTAGACGCGTTGGGCGGCGCGGATCATTTCCTTGTCGGGGGTGAGGTGTTCGGTGCGGCCGAGGCCCCGGATGAGGAGGAAGGAAGCCGACCAGGGGCCGATGCCGGCGAGGCGCAGGAGCTGGTCGCGGACCTCGTCGTACGGGCCGGTGCGCAGGAAGGACTCGTCCAGGTCGAGCCACTGGCGGATCGCGCGGTGGAGGTAGCCGGCCTTGCGCTGGTTCCCGATGAGGCGCTGGAGGGTGGGTGCGTCGAAGCCGGCGAGTTGTTCGGCGTCGGGGAAGGCCCAGCGGGGTTCGCCGTCGACGGTGATGCGGTTGCCGGCCGCTTCGACGAGGGCCTGTTTCATCTTCCTGGCCACCGGCAGGGGGACGCGCTGGCAGAGGATCGCCCAGCACAGCAGCTCCCGCGGCGAGGGGAACAGGACCTGGTGGTAGCCGTGGAGGCGCTCCACGACGCGGGAGAACGGCCGGTCGAGGCGGGCCAGGCGGTAGAACTCGGTGAGGTCGTCGGTGAGGCCGAGGTGACAGGAGAGCCGGTCCGCGGCAGCCTCGGCGGTGGCGTCGCCGAGGGGCGAAGCGGCGGTGAGGACGCAGTCGACGGCCGGTGCGTCGGGGGCCGCCGTCACGCGGGCGCCCAGGGTCGTGCCGTTCTCCCGCAGGGCCAGCGTCAGGGTGTCGTGCGCCGTGCCCTGCTGTCCCGTCATGGCGGGGAACGCGTGGAGGAAGGCGAGGGAGGCGGAGAAGGAGAAGGGGGGCCGGGCCGCCAGCCGAAGGGTGCGCGAGTGGGCGGGCGCCGGTGCGGTGGCCGCCCCGGTCGCGCTCCGGGCAGGTGCCCGCTCGGTGGCCGGCCGGGACTCCGCGGCGGTTTCGGCCCGGGCGGCGAACGCCCCTGCCTCGAAGGATGTGGTGTCGGTCATCAAGGTCTCGCTTCGTTCGGTGGCGGCCCGGCAGGTCAGACGGCGCGGCCGAGCCAGGCGGCCAGACGGCGGTGGATGTCGGCGTCGTCCGGGACCGGGTGGACCTCGGCGAAGGGGACCTCGCCGCCGCGCGGCTCGGCCGGCAGGATCTTCTGGGCGAGGGTGAAGGCCGTGCGGGCCAGGTCCTCGTCCAGCTGCGTCTCGGGGGCGATGACCTGGGCGATGTCCCAGGTGTGGGTGACGATCTCCATCAGATAGCCGCTCAGGGCGAGCCGGCCCGTGACCACGCCCCACGGCACCTCGAATTCCCGGTCGAGCTTGTCGTCGTCCGCCCAGGCCGCGGCCGCGCGGGCGCAGGCCCGGCCGGCAGCGCCGCCCCAGTCGGTGTCGGCGATCCGCCCGGCCGCCGCGGGGAGGTCCAGGCCGCGACCGCCCTCGCCGATGTAGGCGATGCGGTGGATCGCGCCGATGGTGTGGCCGAGCAGCCCCCTCAGGTCGTACGCGTCGCAGGGGGTGGGGTGGTCGAGGAGTGCCGGGTCGAGGCCGCGCACCAGCTTCTCCAACTGCTCCAGGGCGCCGAGGAACTGGGGACGGGAGTCGATTGCGTTCATGGGAAGCACCTCTCGTACGGGCCCACGCGGTGTGCCGGGCCGATGAGGAGCACTCTGCAGGCAATACTTGACAGAACCCGTCAAGTATTGGAACCGCGCATCCCGACCGGGGACCACCGGCCCGATCCGCGCCTCGGCGCGCTCACGAACGAGCGGCGTCAACTGACCGGCCTCGCGTACCGGCAGCCGGGCACTCCGGCCCCGTGCATCCGCTCGCCGGTGCCGTCGAACGCCGGGATCCGGGCAGCTCGTACACCTGCTACGACCGCGGGCGCTGACCGCCCTCGCCCCGTCAGATGCGGTGGACCCGGGCGGAGACGATCACTCCGTCCTGGACGGTGTACGTACCGGCCTCGCGGTGGTGGGATCCGTTGCTCTCCGTCACCGCGAGGGTCAGCGTGACCTGGTTGCCGGTCACCGGGACCATGGAGAGGACGACGTGGTCGGTGCCGAAGTAGGACGCCTCGAAGCTCTCGTACGGCAGGCCGCTGATGTTCTTCCCGCCCAGTGCCCAGGCCGCTTCGAATTGGTTCTCGTTGAGGGCCACGAAGTAGGAGGCGACCACGTCCGCCGGCTGGGGCTGCGACTGCGGCTGTACCGCCGCTGCCGGATGCGGGGCGGCGGCCGCGTGGGCCGGGGCGCCCGACGCGGTCGATGCCGCGGAGGCGGTGCCGGTGGGCTGGACGACACCGAACAGTGCGCTGACGCCGACGAGCGCCACGACCATCGCCATCCGCAACGTCGTCACCGCAGAAGAGGCAATTCCTGGAAGCTCCGTCATCGGAAATCCCCAGCAATTCGGGTATGTGGGTCACCTTGTGGGGCACCTGGGTGGGCCCGCTTCCATCCATCGTGCGTTACTTGCCCCCGGGGCGCACCCGCATCCCGCTGCGGCCCGCTCCGGGGCGTTGTCACCAGCCGCTACGGAACGTATTCGAGGTGCGGAGCGTAAGGCGGCACGGGCGGTACATCGGGCCCGCCACGCTCCGCGGGCGGCCGGGGTCGCCGGGGGTTGGTGACCGCTCAGCCTCGATCTGATGCCTCGTCAGGTCGCAACGTCGGCGACGCGACGGGGTGCCCTCGGGGGATGCAGAAGAGCGCGAGGGCGGCGGCCGTCAGGTACGCCGCGGCGCCGATGGCCATGCTGATCCGGAGCCCGGTGGTGAAGCCGCCCGCGGCGGCCAGCAGGGAGCCACCCAGCGCGACGCCCGCGGCACTGCCGACCTGGCGGGTGGTGTTGAACAGCGCGGACGCGGTGCCGGAGTAGGTGTCCGGGGCGGCCGTCATGACGGTCGCGGTGGTGCCGGTGAGGGCGAAGGAGGTGCCGAAGCCGGCCGCCATCATGGGCGCCACGAGCAGCAGGTAGTCCGGGTTCGGCCCGGCGGCGGCCCAGCCGGCCAGTCCCACCGCGCCCAGGAGCATGCCGGTGACCACGAGCGGGCGGTGGCCCGTACGGCGCGCCAGCCGCCCGGACAGGACGGAGGCGAACATCGTCATGGCCACCGCCGGGAAGAGCGCGAGTCCGGTGCGCAGCGCGGTCAGCCCGCGGTGGTGCTGGAAGGAGAGGCTGGCGGTGAAGATCATGCCGTAGAAGGCGAAGTTGAACAGCAGGCCGATGGCCGCTCCCCCGCTCATCGGGCGGGAGCGCAGCAGTCGCAGGGGCAGCACGGGCGCGCGGGCCAGGCGCTCGCGCAGGACGAACCCGGCGGCCGTCAGCAGGCACAGGCCGGCGCCGACGAGGATCAGGGGGTCCGTCCAGCCGCGCCGTCCGGCCTCGTTGAGCACGGCGGTCAGCAGGGCCACCGTCACGATCAGCGCGCACTGGGCCGGCCAGTCCACCGCTCGGTCCGGCCGCCGGGCCGAAGCGGCCACCCGACGCAGCGTCAGCAGCAGGCAGGCGCAGCCGACGGGCAGATTGATGAAGAACACCCAGCGCCAGCCCACGGTGGTGACCAGCAGGCCGCCCAGGAGGGGGCCGGCGGAGGCGGCGATGCCCGCCATGGAACCCCACAGGCCGAAGGCCCGGGCCCGCTCGGCGGGTGAGGGATAGGACTGTTGGAGGAGTGCGAGGGAGCCGGGCACGATCAACGCCGCGCCGAGTCCTTCCAACAGCCGGGCGGCGACCAGGAACCCGGCGTTCCCGGCCAGGCCGCAGGCCGCCGAGGCGACGGTGAAGACCACCACCCCGGTGCAGAAGATCCGGCGGTTGCCCAGCCGGTCCCCCAGCGCGCCGCCGGTGAGCAGCAGGCCGGCGAAGACCAGGGTGTAGCCGTCCGTGATCCACTGGATGCCGGTGAGTGAGGCCGACAGCTCCCGCCCCACCACCGGAACGGCAACGTTGATGACGGTCACGTCCAGGATGACCATGAAGTAGCCCGCACAGACCGCGAGCAGCGGGGCCAGGGACCGGCGGCCCGTAGCCGTGGGCCGGCCCGGACGATCGGCCTGGGGACTGCCGGCGCGCACCATGGCGACACGGTAGTCCGGAGCCGGACGCTTCCCGCGATGCGCGTGCGCCGGCGGCGTGCCGGACTCTCCCGCCGGGCCGTGCTCAGCGCATCGCCAGGCCGAGTTCCTTCTCCAGCACGGTCGCCTGTTCGGGCGTGGCGAAGACGAAGTAGGTCTCGAAGTTGGTTTCCATGAGGCGCACGAACTGGACCAGGTGGAAGCGGCGCGGGTCGTCGCCGGGGTCAGGATCGACGTGGCCGATGAACTCCATGATCGCCAAGTGGTCGAGGTAGTCGTCCGACTGGTGGTCGGTGGTCTGGGTCACCACGACGCCGTTGCGGGCGAACTCCAGCACCTCGCCGTGCTCCTCGTCCGGGCGCAGCCGGACATCGGTGACGGTGACCGCTCCGTCGGTGAGCGCCTCGGCCCTCTCCAGGATGTCCGCGTAGCTTCCCTCCAGGTCGTCGACATCGTCCCCGTGGGCCGATATCGCCACGCCGAACGCTTCGAGCGCGTCGGGCACTTCATGGGGTGGCAGCTCCTGGTGCGCGAAGGCCGCGTACTCGGCGAGGACGCCGGCGGCCTTCTCCCGCGACACCATGCCCATCCGCGTCAGAAGCGCCCCCACGTGTGCGTACGAGGACGCCCTGAACCAGACCAGCACGTCCCGCAGCCGGTCGCCGGCCCGCTCCCCGTCCGCCCGCTCCGCGTCGAGGAGCAGCGCGCGCAGGCACCCCAGAGGTATCGCCGCGCCCCCGACCCGTTTGTCCGGCTGATCGACGAACGGCACCCCGGTCCAGACGCTCTCCCGCGAGCCCGGGGCCCCGGGTTCGGCGTCGGGGTCGTACGGGACGTACTGCCACACCGCGCCCTTGTTCCGCCGGACGACCTCGCCCAGGTACCAGCAGGCGCCCTGCACGAACGGCTCGTCCCGCGCGGCGTCGAACTCCTCCACCGTGCCGAACCGCCGCCGCACGACGACCTCCAGCCAGTCCAGCGTGTCGGGGTGGAAGTTCCACCGCCACGCCCCCTCGAAGGCGTCCTCGGCCCAGGGAGACAGCGCCTCCTCCCGCTCGGCCAGCCACGCCGTCAGGACCGGGTCCTCCGGCAGCGGCGCCTCGGGGTCCACGTGCGGGGTGTGCTCCTTGGCCGGCTTCCACCCCGGCACCTCGCACTGCCGCGCCGCCACGGCCTGCCGCAGCCGCGCGACCTCCTCGGCGAACGCCGTGCCGGTGCGGACGCGGAGGGCGTGCGCGATCAGCAGCCGCGGCGCGACGGGTGAGAGTGCCAGCTCCGGGTCCGGCGAGACGACGGGCTGCCCCGGAAGACCGTCGACGGGCCGGGTGTTCCAGCCCCAGCCGCCCCCGGCGATCCCGAGCAGGACCTCGCCGAGGTAGGCCGTCGCGCCCTCCACCCACTCGGCTTGCTCCTCGCCCGGTCGGCCGGCGCCCTCCTCACACCCCTCCAGCAGGCACGCCTCCAGAGCGTCCAGCGACCTGGCGGAGTAGTCGAAGAGGAAAGCCTCGGGGAGGAGCACCTTCTCCAGGAGCAGAAGCTGATACGGAACGTCCCCGATCCACTGCTGAAGCAGCTGCGGCGGGGAGTTCTCCGGCGGCGTCTCAGGAACCATGCCGACACTGTAGGGGCACCCACTGACAACGCCCGACCGAGCGGGCGGCGAGCCCGCAGGGCGCCTAACTACCCCTATTCGTTTGGACGTTGGGCCGGTGCACACTGACCCCATGACGGACGACGAGACGACCCTTCAGCTGCTCGACCGCTTTGTCAGCGCGGTGCGGTCCCTCCCTTCGGTGCGGGCCGTGTGGGCGCACGGCTCGCTCGCCGGCGGCGACTACCAGCCGGGGCGCAGCGACCTCGACCTGATCGCGGTGCTCGACCACCGCTACCGGGCAGCGGAGGAGAGCCGAGTGGCCGGGCTGCACGAGGACCTGGCACGAGCCGTCCCCCTGGCGGCGAAGCTGCACTGCAGCTACGCCGCCGTGGACGAGTGGGGCGACCCCGCACAGGACCATCTGACCTGGGCACACGAAGAGTTGATGTGCCGTCCGGTCAGCCCGGTGACCCGCCGTGAGCTGCACGAGTTCGGGAAGGTCCTGCACGGGCCCCCTCCGGCGGGGCTGGTGCCGCCCGTCACCGACCGCCAGTTGGCCGCATACGTCATCGACGACCTGCGGACCTTCTGGCGCCCGGCGCTGCAGCATCAGGAGCGATGGCTGCTCGACGCCTGGGTCGACCTGGGGCTCCTCACGCTGGCACGGGCGAGCGTGACCCTGCGCACCGGCCGGCTGATCACCAAGGCGGCGGCCCTCGACGTGCTGGCCGAGCTCCACGCGCCCACGGCGGTGGTGGAGGACATCCGCCGACGCCGATACGGACCTGCGGTACCGGCGTCACCGGAGTGGTTGGAGCAACGGGCCCGTCTGACCCGCGCCTTCCTCAGCACCGCGCTCGACGAGGTGTGATCAGCCCGCATCCCGTCCGCGGCCCGGCAGATGGGCGAGGGCGGCGATGAGCGGCACCGGCATGAACGCCGGCCAGTGGCCCCTGTTGACCTGGTAGGAGACGTAGCCGACCGAGGTGCCGACCCGCACCTCGTCGGCGGTCTCCGCCTGATAGACGACCCGGCAGGGTCCCGCGGCCTTCTTGGCGCGCTGCCAGAGGGTGGGTGCGGGCTTGCGTTCCGCCTCGGTCCGCGGGGTGAAGATCCGGTCGCCGAAGTCCGACCAGGCGAACGGCCGGCTGTCCGCCCAGTCCTTGTCGATCACCTTCTTCAGCTCTGCCGCGCGCTCCGCATCGGTGGAGCCCCAGGACGGCGGAACGTTGGTGATCAGGCCGACGGTGATGTGACGGGCACGCAAGGCACGCAGGTGCTCGGCCGCGTGGGGCAGGTAGCGCATGCTCTTGTCCTCGGCGGTGTGCACCAGCGTCTCACCGAGGTCGAAGTACACCTGCACACACCCACCGCCGGCCCGCCCGTCCGCTCCGGCGGTGCGGTGCGCGGCGGCGGCGGAGCCCTCGCCCGGTCCGGCCAGCGCCACCACGCAGCCGCCCAGGGCGAGCAGTAAGTGCCAGGTGGTTTTCCGAACGGTTGACTTCCTCATGGTTGTCCTTCCGCAGGGGGGAATCCGATCCGACCGGCCATGTTAGGCATGCGCATGCCAGCGCGTCGCGCGTCAGACAACCTTGGCGATATTGAACGCGAGATGGCCGGAGCCTTACGGCGAGGCTGCCGCGCCGGCTCGCCGACGAGAGGGCGAGCCACGCGCGCCGTCGACCCGCCGCCGAAGCGGGCCTCGGTGGCTCACTTGGACTCGACCCGTCCGAGCGGATCGGGCCCGCTCGTCAGCGCCTCACACGCCACCCGCCAAGCGGGGTCCCCGGGGTAGAGCTCGGTGCGGAGATAGGACCAGGTGAGCCGCTGGACCGCGGCCACGCGCTCAAGGCTCTCGTCCGTGGTCTCGGCAACGTCGTAACCGGAGATCCCGCCGAGGCCGTGCTCCGCGTCGAACAGGGTGAACAGGGCCTTGGGGCCCGGGGAGAGGACGTACGGATCGGCGTGCCAGTCCGGGCCCCGCACCGTCAGGTGGGCGGAGTCGTCCCGGTCGCCGGCCACCACGAGCGCGGGCGTCGACATCGCGGAGAAGTCCGTGGTGAGGAAGAAGGAATAGTTCTCGGCCACGAAGTCGGTGACGGCATCGCCGCCCCTGCCGGGCGCGGCGAGCAGTATCCCCGCCTTGATCCGGGGCTCGGCCAGGTTCACCTCGGTCCCGTCGTGCGGATCGGTGAGCCGGGCACCCAGCAGCAGGCTCGCGGTGTGGCCGCCCATCGAGTGCCCGGCCACGGCGACCCTGCTCCGGTCCAGGCGCCCGCGGAGCTGCGGGACGGTGGCCTCGATCAGGTCGAGCTGATCGAGGACGCGCCGCATGTCCTCGGCGCGCGAGCGCCAGTACAGCGGCGCCCCGGGGGTCTCGGGATCCAGGCTCAGCGTCCTGGAGCTCAGATGGGTGGGCTGGATGACGACGAAGCCGTGCGCCGCCCAGAAGTTGGCGAGCGGGGCGTAGCCGTTCAGCGAGGAGAGGTGGTTCGAGTAGCCCTGCCCGTGCGAGAGGAGGATGACCGGCAGATCGCTCCCGGTCACGGGCGCGGAGACCCGCACCTCCAGGTCCACGGCCCGGTCGGGAGCGGCCAGCACCACCGGACTCACCGAGAGGACGGGGGCGGGCGAGCCGAAGATGTCGGCTGGGTACGTCGAGGCACTCATGGGGCATCTTTCCCTTCAACGGCCGCTGCCAACGGTCTCGTTCGACCGGCGACAGGGCGGGGGCAGGAGCGTCCGACTGCGGACGAGCAGAAGCGGAACACTGTTCCGATTACGATACGGAGCAGTGTTCCGCTTTGTCAACGAACAGGCTCGACCGGGGGCCCGCACCCCTTGAGGCGTCCGGGACTCAGTCGCGCGGCAGGAGGGAGCCGAGGGGCCCGAGATCGAGGTTGAGGTCTTCGAGACGCAGGCCGTGCTGGTCGCACAGCTCGGTCATCCGCTCCTCGAGACACATCAGCGTCTCCCCGATGCGTTCCACCTGCTCGTCGCTCAGATCCCCCTGCTCCACGCGGCGGATCGCCTGCCGTTCCATCAACTGCCGCAGGAGCTCCACCACGGTGAGCACCAACGAGACCAGGTCGCGGCCCATTTGGTCACGGTCGATATCGAACCGTTCCAGGGGCCGGCCGGTTTCCGCTCGCGTCACAGGGGGCCTCCGTCCGCCCAGGGGGCAGGTACGCGTTCGTTGACGGACGACAGCAGTGCGTGCAGGGAGAGCCGGACCAGCGGCACGTCCGCGATGGCGATCACCAGGTCCCCGCTGACCACGATCCCGGTGTTCATGAGGCGGTCCAGCAGGTCGACCAGTGGTACGCCGAGGGGCCCGGCGAGCGGCCCCGGTGCGTCCCAGGGGACGGGCTCCCGCTCAAGCACGGCTCACCCCTCCCCCACGAAGGAGTACGGGACCCAGGGGCCCGACACCTCGACGTCCGCGCCGGTGCGTCGACGCCAGGTCTCCGCGGCGTCGAGCAGTTCCTTCTCCCCGACGGCCGTCATCAGGTAGGCGGCGTTGAGGACCTGCACGCGGTCCTTCTCGCCGGTCATGTCCGGAGTGTGCGGGCGGAGCCGCCGGGCCGCGGCCGCCAGGCGCCGGAGCGCGGCATCGACGTCCTCCGCGATCCGCAGGGCACGGTCGTGGTGGTGCTCGCGCGCACGGTGCAGCCCTCGCTTGCGTTCCAGGTACGCACGGCCCGCTCCGCCACCGTCCCGGCGGGACGGCGCGGCCGTGGTCGCGGGGCGCTCGGGTGCCGCGGCCGGCACCCAGACCTTCACGCCCCACTCCGCGTGGCCTTCGAGGCGGTCCAGCGTCGCGGCGAAGCGGTGGGTGTCCGCGATGAGGGCCCGGCGCGCGCTGTCGTCGCTGCGGTAGAGGGTGGCGAGTGCCAGCGGAACGGTCGGCCCGCAGGCGGCGGCCCCGGTCACCACCTCGTGGTGCGCGCGTGCGCACCGCTCCAGCTCGGCGCGGTCCGACAGCCGCTCCTGCCACGCCTCCGGTGTGAACTCGGCGGCCGGTACGTGCTGGACGACTGCCGTCAGCGGCCCGAACGTCAGGCCGCGCACCGGGGAGCCCGCGGCGAGGCCGGTGAGTCCCGCCAGGACGGCCGGGTCGAGCCGCCGGCCCACCGCGAAGACATAGGTGGCGGCCGCGGTTTCCGGCGCGTCCGGGTGTGCCGTCATGCGCCTGCCTCACTCTTCGGAGCGGCCGAGCCGGCGGCGTCACCGGCCTCCAGCGCCGTCACGCGCTCGCGCAACCGCTCGTTCTCCTCCCGCAGTTCGTGCCGGGCCGCGCGGGAGCTGAGGGCGGGGTCGGTCTCCCACCAGTCGATGCCGGCCTTCCTCGCGGTCTCCACCGAGGACACGAACAGCCGCAGCCTGATGGTGAGGAGCTCGATGTCGAGCAGGTCGATCTTGATGTCGCCGGCGATGACGATGCCCTTGTCCAGGACGCGTTCGAGGATGTCGGCGAGGTTCGTGGTGGCGGGGCCGTAGGCGGGCGGGGCGGCCGGCCCGGAAACGACGTCGGTCACGTGACACCTCTCAGAAGCGGCCGGTCAGCACCCGTACAACAGGTCCAGCAGTTGCTGCTCTTCACGTTCGAACGCCTCCGTGCCGAGGTGGCCGGCTTCGTATTCCTCGTTGAGGGCGGCGAGCCGGGCACGGATCACCGAGGGGTCGTGCAGCTCACGATCGGCCGTCCGGGCGAGTTGGTCGGCGACCCAGACCACGCCCCGCACGGGGGCGAGCGGCAGGGTCAGCACTCCGCTGATCAGTCCCATGTCAACCGCCGACCCTCACCGGCGTACGCGGTTCCACGAAGCTGTAGCAGGGCAGCGGACCCGCCACCCGCAGGACGACGCGGTCCCGGTGCTGCCGGGCGAGACGCTCCGCCTCCGCGCAGAAGCCGGCGCTGTCGTCCCGGCTCACCAGGAACGACATGTTGAGCCGGCACCCGGCGACGTCGGGGCCGACGGCGCAGGCATGGGCCCGCTTCCGCAGCTCACCCACGATGTCGTGACCGGCTTCGGCGGCCCGGCGTGCCAGCGCGTTGGCCACCGCCTCCCCGAGACGCACATTCGCCTCGTAGCCGGGCCGCCGGCGCATCGCCTCGCGCAGCCCGCGGATACCGGCATCCGCTTCGACGAGTGCGGCGAGCGCATCGTCGGCCGGCATCGCCTTGACGTTGACCTCGACCCGGCCCGCCAGGCTCTCCAGGGCGGCCAGATGCCGCTCCTCGGCATCGCTGAGCTGCCGGCGGACCGCTGCCTCGTCCGGCGCGACCGTGCCGAACCGCATCGGCAGGACCGGGCCGTCCGCGGCCAACGCCAGCAGCAGCTCCTGGTGCGCCATGAGGTCGCGGCGGCGGGCCCGCAGATCCGGCGGCGCCGGACTGACGACCGCGGCGACCCGCCCCTCGTCCCTCCTCGCCACGATCCCCGGAGGCCCGCCCACCCCGCCGAGGTTCGACGGCAGCGGGTGCTCGGCGCGGACGATGCCGTAGACATAGACGCCGTGGTCGGTCACTGATCAGTCCTCCTCCGAGCGACGCCGGCGGGATCCGGCTCCCGCCCGCGCGGTACTGCGCCGGCGCCGCGCCGGCTGCGCTTCCTCCTCGGATTCGCCATCCGAGTCGTCGTCCGCGCCGACCACCGAGCGCACGGTTTCACCAACGGATTTGACGGCCTTTTTGGCCTTGCTCTTCCCGGCGCTCTTCACGGCCTGGCCGCCGAACAGCTCCGGGACGGTGGTGCTGCGCGTGGTGTTCTCCAGATCCAGCCGGTTGCACGCCTCGGCGAATCGCAGATACGTATCGACGCTGGCGACGACGATCCGCGCGTCGATCTTGAGGATCTCGATCCCGACCAGGGACACCCGTATGAACACATCGATGACCATCCCCCGGTCCAGGATGAGTTCCATCACGTCGTACAGCGTCCCCGCCCTGGGCGGGCAGGGGACCACCTCACCGGACAGTCCCGAATAAGACGTGCTGGCCATCTGAGCAGCCCTTTCAGCTGGTGGGGACGGGCAGGGTCACTGGTCCGCCGCGCCTCGTCGATAGCGGCGGCACCGGTAGTACTCGAGCAGTTCGCCCTCCGTGTCGAGCCGCACCTCGTACGTCGCAAGAAGACTCGTGGTGTCCGGGATCCGCGCCAGCTCCAGTACGTCCACCTCGACGCACCAGCCGTCCTCGGTCCGCCGTACCGCGGAAACGCCCTCGGCACGGTGGTTGATGAGGCTCTGCAGCAGTTCAGCGGCGCGGTGCGCCGCATCCCCGGGACCGTTCCCCGGCGTCTTCCTGCGCTTTCGGGCAGCCGTCACCGACCCGCCCCGCGTTCGGGCTTGCTCTGCCATACCCCAAGTCTCATCGCCATCCTGACCTGCGCATCTTGAGAGCGCCGATTCGTGTGGCGACGGAGCGAATCGGCTGCCCCGTCCGGGTGCCGGCGGTGGACGCGCGGTTCAGGACGGGGCCGGCCGGGGTGTCAGGTGGCGGGCCGCCGCCCGGCGCCGCGGAAGGCGTCGACGTCCATGACGGCCCGGGCGAAGGCTCGGGGCGCTTCCTGGGGCACGTTGTGGCCGATGCCCTTCAGCGTGCGGTGTGCGTAGCGGCCGGTGAACTTGTGGCGATACGACGCGCCGCCGCCCGCGGGGGTGAAGGGGTCGGCGCCGCCGTCAAGGGTGACGGTGGGCACGGTGATGGCCGGGCCCCGGGCGAGCCGCTCTTCGAGGTCGTCGTACCGCGGGTCGCCCGGGGCCAGGCCCAGTCGCCAACGGTAATTGTGGATCACGATGCCGACGTAGTCGGGATTGTCGAAGGCTGCCGCGGTCCGGTCGAAGGTGGCGGTATCGAAATCCCAGGTCGGGGAGTTGAACTTCCAGACCAGCCGCGCCAGGTCGTGCCGGTTCTCCGCGAGGCCGAGCCGGCCTCTCTCGGTGGCGAAGTAGAACTGGTACCACCATGCCCATTCGAGCTTCGGCGGCAACGGCTTCTTGTTGGCCTCACGGTTGGTGATCAGATAGCCGGACACCGAGACCAGGCCCGTGACCCGCTCCGGCCGGAGCACCGCGATGATGTCCGCCGTCCGCGAGCCCCAGTCGTAGCCGGCGAGGATCGCCCGGTCGATCCGCAGCGCGTCCATCAGGGCGAGGATGTCGAGGGCGAAGACCGACTGCTGTGCGTTGCGGAACGTGCGGTCCGAGAGGAAGCGCGTCGTGCCGTGGCCCCGCAGATACGGAACGATGACGCGGTAGCCCTTTTCCGCCAGCAGGGGCGCGACGGCGGTGTAGCTGTGGATGTCGTAGGGCCAGCCGTGCAGCAGAATGACCGGGGGCCCGTGTGCCGGGCCCGCCTCGGCGTATCCGATGTTCAGCACACCGGCCCTGACCTGCTTCAACGCACCGAACGACGGGGCCGCCCCGGGCTCCTTCCTGCCCTGCCCGGTCGCGCGCGGAAACGGATCGTCGTCCCGGTGCGCCGCCGTCGAGCACGCGGCGGAGAGGCCGGCCGCCGAGGCGGTGGCCGCTCCCGCGCCGAAGAGCCTTCCGAAGGTCCGCCTGCTGATCATCTGAGAACTTCCCGTGAAGCCGTGGCCGTCAGGCACTCGGGGGGCGTGGTGCATGCACCCCCTCCTCTACCCGGTTCGGCTCTCCGCCCCGCGCCGCTCACGGGAATACCAGGCCATCGGCCCAAGGGTGGGCTCCCGCACCGCACCGTTCAGCGATCGTTGCCCCCGCGCTCGGGTGGACGGCTCGGCACCAAAGCTTCGCAACATGACCCTGGTCCGCGCCCGCCGCCTCGTGACAGGCTCCGGGTTGCGGAACGGGCCGCAGATGCCTGCCCGTTCGGCCTCCTGGAGGGATCACGCATGGCAGAACCGAGCCGCTCGTCACGGAATCCGCAGTCGGTGCCCGAGGAGGTGGGCCGCCGCAGAGTGCTGGCCTATCTCCTGGCGGCGCCGACCCTCGCCGTGGGCGTGCGTTTCGGGCTGGACGCGGTCGACGGGCCGGCGGCGGAGGCGGCGGTGCCGTCCCCGCCGCAGCCCGAGGACCTCTTCGACCTCGGAGACCTGCAGAACCTGGCGGCGGCGCCCACCTCGGGTCTGATCACCGTCCGGGTGCACTCCGACGGCACCGCCTCGTTCGCGGTGCCGCGGGCGGAGGTCGGTCAGGGCATGACCACGGCCGTCGCGATGATGGTCGCCGAGGAACTGGACCTGCCACTGGAGAAGGTGCGCGTCTCGCTCGCCGACGCGCGCCCGGAACTGCTGATGAACCAGCTCACCGGCGGCTCCAACTCGATGCGCAGCATGTATCTCCCGGTGCGCACCGCGGCGGCCGTCGCGCGCGAGCGACTCATGTCAACTGCCGCGGAGCAGTGGGGCGTTGCGGCCTCGGAGCTGACCACCCGGGACGGCGTCGTGGCGTACGGCACGCGGCGGCACGCCACGTACGGCTCGCTCGCGGAAGCCGCGGCCAGCGCCCGTGTGCGGCCGGCCGCGGCCCGCCCCCGCCTCAAGGAGCCGTCCGAGTTCACCGTGCTGGGCACGTCCCGCAACCGGATCGACGCGCTCGACGCCGTCACCGGCCGGAAGCGGTTCGGCATGGACCACCAGGTGCCCGGCGCCAAGCCGGCCATGGTGCGCAGGCCGCCGACGCTCAACGGCACGGTGCGGGCGGTCCACAACGCCGATGCCGTGCGGCGGATGCCGGGCATCACCGATGTCGTGACGATCCGGCACGGGGTGGCGGTGCGCGGGGAGACGTTCGGCCAGTGCATCGACGCACTGCGTGCCCTGGAGGTGACCTGGGGCCCCGGCACCGTGGACGGGGAGTCCGACGAGACCGTGCTGCGCAAGCTCCGGGCGGCCGCGCTCCCCATGGCCGTGCCGCCGCTGCTCACCAAGAAGATCGATGCGGAGTTCAGCTTCGCGTTCGCCAGCAACAGTCCGCTGGAGCCGGACAACGCGATCGCCGACGTCCGTGCCGACCGTGCCGAGATATGGGCGAGCCTCAAGGTCCCGATCGTCGCCCAGCGCGAGATCGCCGAGCGTCTCGGTCTGCCCCGGCACGCGGTGACGGTGCATGTGGTGGACGGGGGTGGCTCGTTCGGGCGGCACCTGTTCCACGACGTGGCCGCCGAGGCCGCGGAGATCTCGCAGAAGACGGGCAAGCCGGTCAAGCTGTCATGGTCCCGTACCGACTCCTTCCGCCAGGGCCGTACGCACCCGATGTCGCTCTCGCGGGTGCGCGCCACCTACGCGCTCGGGCAGGTCCTCAGTTACGAGCAGCGGCACACCAGCGCGCAGACCGACTTCGGGCACGGGCTCGGCGAGATGATCACGTCGACGGCGGCGAAACTGCCCGTCGCGGGCAATCTGTCCTTCGCCGAGACGATCTTCGAGCTGTCCCAGTCCTCCCCGTACGACTTCGGCGTCACCACCCAGCTGCTCAACGAGGTGCCGCTGGGGTTCAACACCGGCAGCATGCGCAACATCTACTCGCCGAACGTGACATGTGCCCGGGAACTGATCGTCGATCAGCTGGCGCTGCGCATGGGCAAGGATCCCGTCGCCTTCCGTCGCGGGTTCCTCAAGGACGAGCGGCTGCGGGCCGTGCTGGACAAGGCGGTCGAGGTGGGCAACTGGGGCACCGCACTGCCCGCGGGCACGGCGCAGGGCATCGGGCTGCACGCGGAGTACCGGGGTGCGGTCGCCACGCTCGTCGAGATCGACTGCCGGCCGGAGACCGTGAACCGGAAGATCCGGGACGCGGTGACCGGGCCGCGCGTCACCAAGGCGCTGATGGTGGTCGACGCCGGGTTCGCCCTCAACCCCCGTGGTCTGGAGGCGCAGATGGCGGGCTGCCTGAACGACGCGCTGGCGCTGGCGCTCACCTCCAGCCTGCACATCAAGGACGGCATCCCCCTGGAGGGCAGCTGGGACGAGTACTTCTACACCCGGCAGTGGAACACCCCGCCGGAGCTGCGGGTCGTCGTCATGCCGAGCACCGGCGACAAGCCGTCCGGGGCCGGTGAGCTCGGTGTGGCCCCGGCCTTCGCCGCCGTCGCCTGCGCCTACGCGCGGGCCACCGGCACACTGCCGACCCGCTTCCCGATCAACCACGGCACCCTCAGTTTCGAGCCGCTGCCGCTCGAACCGTCCACGCCCCGGTCCCCCACCGACGGTCTCGACCGCGCCTTCTGACTCGTCCACGCCTGCTGAGGAGTACGACACCCATGCCCAGCCACACCTTCACGCTGAACGGCAGGCGGATCACCGTCGAGGCCGAGGACGACGTGCGCCTGCTCTGGGTCCTGCGCGACCTGCTCGGCGTCACCGGGCCCAAGTACGGCTGCGGTCTCGGCGTGTGCCAGGCGTGCACCTCGCACCTCAACGGCAAGGCGTTCAACCCCTGTTCCGTCCCCGTCTCGAAGATCGCGCCGGACGACGAGATCACCACGATCGAGGGCCTGCCCGCGACGGTGGGCGAGGACCTGCACCCCATGCAGGAGGCGTGGCTCGACCTCGATGTCGCCCAGTGCGGCTACTGCCAGCCCGGCCAGATCATGACCGCCGTCGCCAAGGTCCGGCAGGCCGCCGCCGAGGGCCGCGAGGTCACCGACGCCGACCTCGACCGGATCCGCAACATCTGCCGCTGCGGTACGTACTCCCGCATCCGCGACGCCATCAAGGCGGGCGCCAAGCGCATGTGACCCGCGCGGTCCGGGAAGCGGTCTGCCGCGCCGGGCGCGGGTTCAGCCCACGGCGTCGGCCGCGCGGAGGGGGCAGCCGGTGCCGACGCGCGCGTCGAGGTCGGCGCGCAGGGCGGCGAGTTCGGCCATCCGCGCGTCGATGAGCCGGATCTTCTCCGCCAGCAGCGCGGACAGCGCCTCCGCGGTGTCCGGTGCGTCACGCAGTTCCTCGCCGTGCCGCGCGATCTCGGCCAGCGAGAATCCGAGGGTCTGCGCGGTGCGGACGTAGTGCAGCCAGGGCACGGCCTCGGGCGGGAAGTCGCGGTAGCCGTTGGACAGCCGGCGGCCGGTGAGCAGACCGACCTTCTCGTAGAACCGGATGGCGTCCTTGGTCAGGCCCGTTTGCGCGGCCAGCTCTCCGATACGCATGACCCTCCGTCATGTTCCGGGCTTGACCTTGGAGCGTAGTCCACTGTTTAGCGTGAGGCGTCGTTGCCACGAGAACGACAGGAGCCTCACCATGACACGTCCGTTCAGCCCTGCCGGTCCCGGCTATCTGCGCGTCGTGCGCGCGAGTGCCTGGTACGACCTCGTCGTCACGGCGGGATTCGCGACGCCGTGGACATACGCCCTGGTGCACGACGCGCTGTCGTCGTGGGGGCGCGCGCTGGGGCTGGGCACGCTGCCGCCGCTCGATCCGATGCAGACCCTGTACGCGAACCTGCTGGGCTCCGTCGTGGTCGTCTGGGCCCTGCTGCGCCTGGTCGGACCGCTGCCGGTGCACGGGTTGTACGACGGTGCCGCGCGCGTGCTGTTCGCGCTGTGGCAGGCGTATGCGGCGATGCACGGGGCCACCCGGCTGCTGTGGCTGTTCTTCGTCGTCGAGGCGGCGTTCGGCGTCGTCGAGCTCGTGCCGTGGTGGCGCGGCCGTCGGGTCGGGCGCGTCGGCGGCGGCGCGCGGACGGCCGGCGCCGGGGAGACCGTCGGCTGACCGCCTGCCCGTCGGCATCCCGGTCAGCCTGCCGAGCAGCCGCAGGGCCGGCTCCTCTGCGGTCTTCCTGGTACCGGCAGTCCCAGGAAGACGGGACGTCTGGCTGCCCGCACCGTCCGGCGGGAGCCTGAAGGCATGACGACAACACTGATCACCGGAGCCAACAAGGGTCTCGGCCTCGAGACCGCCCGCCGACTCGTCGCAGCAGGTCACACCGTCTACGTCGGCAGCCGGGACGCCGAACGCGGGCGGCGCGCCGCCGAGCAGCTGGGTGCGCGCACGGTCCTCATCGACGTCACGGACGACGCGTCCGTGGCCGCCGCGGCGCGGGCCGTCGAGGCCGACGGCGGACTGGACGTGCTGGTCAACAACGCCGGCGTCGAGGGACGGGCACCGGGCGGCGGCGTGCTCGGCGCCGCGGAGGTGACCGGGGAGGCGATGCGCCACGTGTTCGAGACGAACGTCTTCGGCACGGTGCGCGTGACCCACGCCTTCCTGCCGCTGCTGCAGCGGTCCGCCGCCCCGGTCGTGGTCAATGTCAGCAGCGGACTGGCCTCGCTGACCCGGGTCAGCGAGGCGGGCACCCCGGCGTACGCGTACCCGGGGGTGGCCTACCCGGCGTCCAAGGCCGCGGTGAACATGCTCACCGTGCAGTTCGCGAAGGCGTTCCCGGGCATGCGGATCAACGCGGTGGAGCCCGGTTACACCGCGACGGACCTGAACGCGCACGCCGGCACGCAGACCGTGGAGGAGGGCGCGGAGATCATCGTCCGCATGGCGCAGACGGGCCCGGACGGCCCGACCGGAGGGTACTTCGACGCGGCGGGCCCCCTTCCCTGGTAGCCCGGCCCGTGGGCGGTCCCGGCCGACGCCGGGACTCACTCCGCGTGACCTTCCCCATAGGAAAGTTTCGGTAAGTCAGGGCAACTGCCCGGATTGGCCGAGATCCTCCCCCGGCCGGACCCGACTGCCCCCGGCCGGCCGGCGGGAGGCCACCGGGCGCCCGGCCCGCGCAGCCTTACGATCAGCGCCTGCCGCACCGCACACCCCCATACCGCGACGGCCTTTCCCCTGCTTTCCTGATTTCGTTCGTGACCCAGAAGAAGGCTTCATGAAGCTCCGCCGTGCCGTGGTGACGGTCGCCGCCCCCGCCGTGTTGTCGTTCGCCCTCGCCGCCTGTTCCTCCGGCGGCACCAGCAGTCCCCCGAAGGCCGCCTCCGATGCGTCGTCCCCTGCCACGACGCACGCGCGCACAACGGGCGGCCCGAACGCCGTCCTGCTGAACGGCACCAAGCTGAAGGCCCTGCTGCTGCCGGCCGACGTGCTGCCCAAGGGCTACCGGGCCGACCCCAAGGCCACCCGCGACTCGGGCACGGTCCTGGCCCCCTCGTCGAGCGCCCCCGTCGACCTGGCGAGCGCCTGCCCGAAGCTGGAGGCCAGCGCCTGGATCCAGACCACCGGCATCGAGAGCGCCGCCTTCGCCCAGGGTGACTTCGCGAACTCCGCCCAGGAGGAGTTCAACGAGGAGATCGACACCTTCCGTGGCACGGAGGCGCACACGGTCATGACGCGCCTGCACCAGGTGCTCAAGCACTGCGCCCGGTTCACCGACACCTCCAGCGGCGCCAGCGCCGCCGTGACGATCAAGACCACGGCGGTGCCGGGGACGGGCGACGAGACCCTCAAGGCCGTACTCTCCGCACCCGAGTGGGAGGGCGGCACCACTCTGGTGGCGAGCCGGGTCGGCAACGCCGTCATCACCACCTTCTACAACGTCCAGTCCAAGGACATGGGCGCCGCCGGCCTCGGCCTGACCAAGCGGCTCGTGGCACAGGTGCAGCACGCGAAGTAAGCGGTCAGGCGCGCCGCCCGCACCGTCGGTGTCCGTTGCCGCGCCGCGACGCGCGGCAACGGACCGTTCCCTGGACGCGTCGACTGCCCCGAAGTCGGCTTCCCCGCAAGGGAGTTCACCCGTCACAGCCCGCGGCGTGACCGGCGGCGCAGGAGCCAGACGGCCGACGCCAGGAAGGACGCCACGACGAGAACGAGCAGGGCGGTGCCCCAGAACCCGCCGACCAGCCGGACGCCCGCCAGGGCGACCGCGGCGCCGGCCGCGAACGGCACCACGGTGAGGGCGACCACCCGCAGCACGGCGGCGACCCCCGCCGCCCGGAAGACGCGGGTGAACCCACGTCGGTTCCTGATGCGGTCCCCCGCGGCACCCGGGGTGTAGTACTGCATGGCTTTCGCCCCGAGCCGCAGGCTGTTGTTCCGGTAGAGCACCGAGAGGGCCGGCACCCAGATCAGCGGCAGCACCATCCCCACGGCGAACAGGGCCGTGAGCGCGGCCGTCGAGCACACCCGCTGGAGCCTGCTGCGCTTCTCGCCGCCGCCGGTGAGGCCGAGGACGGCCGCCATCCTGACGATCAGCGACCACCGCGTGCGCCGGGGGAGCCGGCCCCGGCCCCCCGTTGGATGGCGCCGCACCCCGACCAGGGCGCTCTCGGCCTCCTCGACGGACGGGTACACGTCCTGGAGGACCAGCAGGTCGGCCACCCGCCGCTCACTGCGGGGGTCGTGTCCCGTGAGCGCGGCCACCTCAAGGATCATCTGGGCCTGGGAGAGCAGGGCCGCCACGAAACTCACCGGCATGAGGACCACGAAGGGCCCGCCGAGCGCCGCACCCTCGACGATCGTCATCCGCGTGCCGTGCGCGATGGCGTCCAGGGCGAGCTCGTCGTCCCCGGCCTCCGGCTTGCGCTGCTTCCGGCGGTCCACGGAGGCCGCGGCGCGGGGACCGAACCGCCGTACCGCGAAGAAGGCCAGTTGCTCGGCCATGTGCTGGGGATCAGCCCAGATCATCGGCAGCAGCGCCTGGGCCTCCACCGTCATCGACTCGTCCGGGCGGGCCGGCTCCGCCCCGCCGGTGGTACGTCCGCCGCCGTTCATCCGCGTCCGCCGTCCTCCGTCGTCTCCCCGGGCCGCGCTCCTCCCCCGCAACGCTCTCCCTCGTGCAGTGAACACGTGCAGTAAACATGGGGCGGGGGACGCCGGGCGCGAGCCGGCCGGGTTCCGGAAAACGTGTCGCCGGTCGCGACGGCGACGCCCGCCGCCGGGTACGCGGCCCGGCGGGCCGGCTTCGACGGGGCGGGAGAACGGCACTCGGGCCGGCCCCTGGCGGGCCGGCCCGAGTGAACCGAGGAAACGGTCCGGCTGTTGCTACGGCCGGACGAGGAGGATCGAGTTGATCGGCGTCAGGTCCTTGTCGATGTAGTAGCCGGCCCAGAGGTAGCCCTGGCAGTCCCCCGTACCGTTGTAGCCCGTGCAGGTGCGGGCCGTGGCTCCCCCGGTCTGGTTGTTCAGGACGTAGTGCTGCCCGACCTGGTTGCTGAGGTTGTGGGCGCCGTAGCTGTAGAAGGCGAGCGACGGGCGGTCGCCGTTCCACCCGGCGTTCTGCGGGTAGACGCAGACGGCCCCGGACGGGCAGCCGTGCAGGCTGCCCGCGGCCTGGGCGGCGCTGGCACCGGTCGCGCCGACCGTGGACAGGGCGCCGACGGCAAGTGCCAACGCGGCGGCCTTGGTGATCTTTCGCATGGTGTTCCCCCTTGTGGTCCGGTGGCGTGACATGCGGTACGGGTCCCCGTCCGTAGGCGGCGTGGGGGCCGCACCGCTGTCGCGACAGGAATGTGGCACGAGATGCCGTAGGCGCACCATCCATTCGATCTGGGTCGAAAACGGGAGCGAAAGCGCCGGACGTGTGGTAAGCGGACGAGCCGGGCCCGTGGTCGAGGAGGGCCGCGGCCGGGTGTCCGCCCCGGTGGTCATGCGCTCACGAGGGGTCTCGCGACGCGCTGCGTCAGCCCGCGTAGGCCACACCCGGCAGGCCCTGGCCGGCGTCCGGCAGCACCAGGAGCGAGCCCGCCAGCGGGTGGGGGCGGGACAGGCCGGTGCGGGCCGTGGTGACGTAGAGGTCGCGCAGGCCGGGGCCGCCGAAGCAGCACGCGGTGGGGCGGGGCACCGGGAGCGGGAGGGCGCGGTCCAGGTCGCCGCGCGGGGTGTAGCGGCGGATCCCGCCACCGTCCCACAGGGCGACCCAGACGCAGCCGTCGGCGTCGACGGTCAAGCCGTCCGGGAAGCCGGCGCCGGGCTCGATGACCGCGAAAGGGCGCCGTCCGACGGGGAGTTGGCCGTTCATGCGGCAGACGTCGATCCGGCGGGTCGGCGAATCGACGTAGTAGACGAGGGTGCCGTCCGGGCTCCAGCCGATGCCGTTGCTGACGGCGACGGACGGGAAGATCGTCTGCGCCGTGCCGTCGGGGCTGACGCGGGTCAGGGTGCCGCCGCCCGCCGCCTCGTCGTCACGCATGGTGCCCGCCCACAGCGAGCCGTCGGGGGCGACGGCGGCGTCGTTGCCGCGGCGGCCGGGGACGGGGTCGCGCAGGAGCCAGGAGAACGCGCCGTCGGCGTCGTAGCAGCCGACTCCGTCCCGCAGGTTGACCACCAGGCCGCCGGCCGCCCGCGGCTTCGCCGCGCCGACGTGTTGTTCGGTGGCCGTCACCGTGCGCCGCCCGGTCGCCGGATCGTAGCCGTGGACGCGCGAGCCGAGGATGTCCACCCAGATCAGCCGGCCGGTCGCCGGGTCCCAGGTGGGGCCCTCGCCGAGACTCGCCGGCGTGTGCACCGCGACCTCGGCCCTCACCGGACGCCGCCGCGGTGCCCCAGGCGTACGGACAGCTCGCTCGCCCCCTTGGCGGCCAGCTCCGCGAGTTCGGCCTCGCGCTCCTCGTTCCAGCGGATCATGGGTACGGAGATGGACAGGGCGGCGACGACCCGGCCCGTACCGTCACGCACCGGTGCGGCCACACAGCTCACGTCCGGGTTGGACTCGCGGTGCTCGACGGCGATGCCGCGCTCGCGGACCGCCGCGAGGGCGGAGCGCAGTGCCTCGGGGTCGGTGATGCTGTCGTGCGTCATGGCGACCAGTTCGCCCGCCTCCTCGATGCGGGTGTCCAGTTCGTCGGCGGGCAGCGCGGCGAGCAGCATCTTGCCGACGGAGGTGCAGTGTGCGGGGAGGCGACGGCCGGCGGCGGAGACCATGCGGACGGCGTGGACGGAGTCGACCTTGGCGATGTAGATGACGTCGAGGTCCTCCAGGATCGCGACGTGCACGGTCTCGTCGCAGGTCTCCGCGACCTCCCGGGCAACCTGCTGGCCCTCGGCGGCGAGGTCGAGCTGTTCGGCGTACCGGCTGCCGAGCTGGTAGGTGCGCACGCCGAGGCGGTACCGGCCGGACTGTCCGGGCACCGGCACCAGGTAGGAACGGGCGGCGAGGGTGGTGACCAGCTCGTGCACGGTGGTGCGCGGCAGCTGCGTCTTGCGGGTGATCTCGGGTGCGGAGAGGGTGCCGTCGCCCTCCAGGAACAGCTCCAGGATGTCCAGCGCCCTGGTCACCGCGGGGACCAGACGTCCCATGTGCCTCACCACCCCTTGCGTTCGACAACCCGGGCATTGCCCGGTATCCCGAACACAGGCTACGCACAGGTCAGTTCGCCGGGCAATGGCGCTGCGGGACCTGGCCGCCGCGTGACCCATTGACACCCCCGGCGGGGCCTGACTACGGTCACGCCACCATTTCGAACGGGTGACGAAATTTCGAACGACTCTGGGGGCAACTGCCGTGCGCATCACGGAAATCAGCACACATGTCGTCGGAACCCCCTGGCGCAACCTCACATATGTGCGCGTCCACACCGACGAGGGCCTCACGGGGGTCGGCGAGACCAGAATGCTCGGCCGGACCGACGCGCTGCTCGGCTATCTGCGCGAGGCGGAGGTCAATCACCTCCGCGGATCCGACCCGTTCGCGGTCGAGGACCTGGTCCGCCGGATGAAGTACGGGGACTACGGGCGGGCCGGCGAGATCGTGATGTCCGGCATCGCCTGCGTCGAGATGGCCTGTTGGGACATCAAGGGCAAGGCGCTGGGCGTTCCGGTGTGGCAGCTGCTCGGCGGGCGCGTCACCGACCGCGTCCCGGCGTACGCCAACGGCTGGTACACCACCGAGCGCACCCCGGAGGCGTACCACAAGGCGGCGCAGGAGGTCATGGCGCGCGGCTACCGGGCCTTGAAGATCGACCCGTTCGGGACCGGGCACCACGAACTGGATCACGAACGGACGCGGTACGCCGTGTCGCTGATCGAGGCGGTGCGGGACGCCATCGGCCCGGACACCGAACTGATGCTGGAGATGCACGGCCGGTTCAGTCCGGCCACCGCGGTGCGGCTGGCCCGCGAACTCGCCCCCTTCCGGCCCGCCTGGCTGGAGGAGCCGGTGCCGCCGGAGAACCTCAAGGCCCTGAAGAAGGTCGCGGACAAGGTGGACCTGCCGGTGGCCACCGGTGAGCGCATCCACGACCGCATCGAGTTCCGTGAGCTGTTCGAGACGCAGGCCGCCGACATCATCCAGCCCGACCTCGGCCACATCGGCGGCATCCTGGAGGCCCGCAAGCTCGCCGCGACCGCCGAGACCCACTACGTACTGGTGGCGCCGCACAATGTCGGCGGCTCGGTGCTGACCGCGGCATCCCTCCAACTCGCCGCCTGCACACCGAATTTCAAGGTTCTGGAGCACTTCAACGACTTCGCGGACGCCGAGATCACCAAGGTGGTGCGCGGCGCCCCGCAGGTCGACCCGGGGACCGGCTGCTTCACCGTGTCGCAGGCGCCCGGTCTCGGTGTCGAGTTCGACGCGGACGCCGCGGCCGAATTCCCGCAGACGCAGGCCCGGTTCGACCTGTGGGCCGAGGGCTGGGAGCAGAGGCGGCCGCGATGAGCCGGACCGCCACCGAGGTCAGCCGCTCGCTCGTCGTCGAGCGGCCCGGGCAGCACCGGCTGACGTACGGCGCGGCACCCGAGCCCGGGGCCGGCGAGGCGCTGGTGCGGGTGGCCGCGGCCGGACTCTGCATGAGCGACCGCGAGGTGTACGACGGCCGGCGGGATGCCGCGTACGTCCGCTACCCGGTCGTCCCCGGGCACGAGTGGTCCGGCACGGTGGCAGCGGTCGGCGCCGGGGTCGATCCGGCGCTCGTGGGGCGCAAGGCGGTGGCCGAGGGGTTCCGGGCGTGCGGGAGTTGTGAGCGCTGCCGCTCGGGTGAGACCAGCCTGTGCACCGACGGGTACGCCGAAACCGGGTTCACCGAGCCGGGCGGGTTCGCCGACCACGTCATCGTGCCCGCACGGCTGCTGCACCCGCTGCCCGACGACGCCGATCTGCGGGCCGCCGCACTGCTGGAACCCGCCGCGGTGGTCGCCGCGGCCGTGCGGGCGGGGCGGCCGCGGCCCGGCGAGCGGATCGCGGTGGTGGGTGCCGGCACGCTGGGGCTGCTCGCGGTGCAGCTGCTCGCCGCGGCGGAGCCCGCCGAACTCGTGGTGATCGATCCGCGGACCGCGCGGGCCGCGCAGGCGCGGCGGTTCGACGCGACCGCGGTGTGCACCCCGGAGCAGGCCGAGCAGCTGCACGGCCGCTTCGACCTGGTGGTGGAGACCGCGGGAGCGCCCGCCACGGCGGCCTCGTCGTGCCTGCTGGCCCGCCGGGGCGGCCGGGTGGTGCTCACCGGGATGTTCACGCCGGGCGCGGCCGGGATCGATCCGGTGCACCTGTCGCTCAGCCAGCTGGAGATCCGCTCCATCTTCGGGGCGCCGTCATCGGCCTGGGCGTACGCGGTGCGCGCCTTCGGCCTGGGGCTGCTCGACCCGGCGCCGCTCATCACGCACGAGTACCCGCTGGAGCGGTTCGCCGAGGCCGTCGCGCTGGTCGGCGCCGGCGACCCGGGAACCGGAAAGGTGCTGCTGCGCCCCTGAGACGTACGGCGGTACGGGGAGGCGCCCACCCCCGTGCCGCCGTACTCCGCCCTCCGTACCGCACCACCCGCGCACGGCCGTTCCCGGCACCCGACCACGCTCCATACGTCGAACGTCGTCCGACATACCGAACAAGGGAGTTCCGTGACCCTCCTCCCGTCAGAACCCCGTCGCCCCGGCGCCGGCGCCCTCGCCCGCCTCGGCCTCCCCGCTCCCCCGCTCGATCCCGCCGACGCCTCACCGCACGCCTTCCCCGACGGCGGGACCTGGCGCACCGAGATCCCCTCGGTGGAGGGCCCGGAGGCCCTGGCCGTCGTACTCAAGGAGAGCGCGCGCCTCGATCTGCCGGTCCACCGGATCAGCCAGGGCAGCGGCGTGTGGATGCTCACCGACGACGAGATCACCGAGATGGTCGAGGCGTGCGCCGCACGCGCCGTCGAGCTGTGCCTGTTCACCGGCCCGCGCGGCACCTGGGACATCGGCGGCTCCACCCGCACCGACTCCGGCGGCGCGGGCCTGCGCGCCCGCGGCCACGACGCCCTCGCCGGCTGCGTCGAAGACGCCCTGCGCGCCGCCGAGTTGGGGGTGCGCTGCCTGCTGGTGGCGGACGAGGGGGTGCTGTGGAGCCTGCACCGGCTGCGCGCCGCCGGGCTGCTGCCCGCCGATACCACCGTCAAGCTGTCCGCGCTCTCCGGGCCGGTCAACCCCGCCGCGTTCGCCGTGTACGAGCGCCTCGGCGCCGACTCCCTCAACGTCCCCTCCGACCTCACCCCCGACCACCTCACCGAGATCCGCCGGGTCAGCCGCGCCCCCATGGACCTGTACATCGAGGCGCCCGACGACCTCGGCGGCTACGTGCGGATGTACGAGACGGCCGAGCTGATCCGGCGCGGCGCCCCGCTGTACCTGAAGTTCGGCCTGAGCAAGTCGCCCGGCATCTATCCCTACGGCGCCCATCTGCGCGAGCACACCCTCGCCACCGCCCGGGAACGGGTCCGGCGCGGGCGCCTCGTCCTCGATCTGCTGGCCCGGCACGGTGCGGACGGCGGCATGTCGCCGCTGGGCGCCCGTCTGCCCGGCGAGCTGCACCGCTTCCCCGTCCCGGAAGGGGACTGACCCATGCGCCTGCGCACCTCCCTCGTCACGGCGAGCGCCGCCCTGCTCGTCCTCTCGCTCACCGCCTGCGGCCAGGAGGCCAGGGGCGGCAGCCGCTACCGGCCCGAGGCCGGCAAGGGCGGCACCATCGGCCTCGCCATGCCCACCAAGTCGTCGGAACGCTGGATCGCCGACGGCAGGAACATGGCCGAGCAGTTCCGCAGGGCCGGCTACCGGACCGATCTGCAGTACGGTGACGACAAGGTGGAGAACCAGGTCGCCCAGATCGAGAACATGATCGCCAAGGGGGACCGGCTGCTCGTGATCGCGGCGATCAACGGCTCCGCGCTCACCGAGGTCCTCCAGCGCGCACACGACGCGGGCATCCACGTGATCTCCTACGACCGGCTCATCCTCGGCACGCCGTACGTCGACTACTACGCGTCCTTCGACAACGAGAAGGTCGGCCGCCTCCAAGGGCAGTACATCCTCGACCGGTTGAAACTCGGGAAGCCCGACCGGGACGCGGACGAGCACTACAACATCGAGCTGTTCGCCGGATCGCCCAACGACAACAACACGAAGTACTTCTGGAGCGGGGCCATGAAGGTCCTGGGGCCCTACTTCGACTCCGGTCAGCTCGTCGTGCGCAGCAAGCAGACGAAGATGAACCAGGCGACCACGCAGGACTGGAACGGCGGCATCGCGCAGAAGCGCATGGACGACCTCATCAGCAAGAGCTACGGCGACCAGAAGGTCGACGCGGTGCTGTCGCCGTACGACGGCATGTCGATCGGGATCATCTCCGCGCTGAAGAGCGCCGGTTACCACGCCGGGGACCTGCCGGTCGTCACCGGGCAGGACGCCGAACTGGCCTCGGTGAAGTCCATCATCCGGGGCGAGCAGACGCAGACCGTCTTCAAGGACACCCGCAAGCTGGCCGCCGAGGCGGTGTCGATGGGCGACGCCGTGCTCCACGGCCGCAAGCCGAAGGTCAACAACACCACCGACTACGCCAACGGCAAGAAGACCGTGCCGTCCTTTCTGCTGAAGCCGGTCAGCGTCGACAGGTCCAATACGCGTCTCCTCGTGGACGAGGGGTACTTCACGGCGGGACAGCTGAAGTGAGTGCGCCCGGGCCCATCCTGGAGATGCGGGGCATCACCAAGACCTTTCCCGGTGTGCGTGCCCTGTCCGACGTCACCCTCAGCGTCCGGGCCGGTGAGATCCACGCGATCTGCGGCGAGAACGGGGCCGGCAAGTCGACGCTGATGAAGGTCCTGAGCGGGGTGCACGCGCACGGGACGTACGACGGGGAGATCCTCTTCGACGGGGAGCCCGTCGCCTTCAAGGACATCCGGGCCAGTGAGCGGCGCGGCATCGTGATCATCCATCAGGAGCTGGCGCTCGTCCCGCACTTGTCGATCGCGGAGAACATCTTCCTCGGCAACGAGCAGACGTCGGCGGGTGGCTTCATCGACTGGAACGGGACGCTGCGGCGCGCGTCGAAGCTGCTGAAGCGGGTGGGTCTGCGGGAGAATCCGCAGACGCCGGTCGCGGACATCGGCGTCGGCAAGCAGCAGCTCGTGGAGATCGCCAAGGCGCTCTCCAAGGAGGTGCGGCTGCTGATCCTGGACGAGCCGACCGCCGCCCTGAACGACGAGGACAGCGCCACGCTCCTCGCGCTGATCGCGGAGCTGCGGGAGCAGGGCATCGCCTCGATCCTCATCTCGCACAAGCTGGGCGAGATCCGGCAGATCGCGGACGCGGTGACGATCCTGCGCGACGGGCAGTCCATCGAGACCCTGCCGGTACGCGAACGGCCGGGCGCCGAGGCCGAGTTGAGTGAGGACCGGATCATCCGGGGCATGGTCGGCCGCGACCTCGACCACCGCTTCCCGGCGCGGACCGCGTACGAGGGCGAGCAGACCCTCGCGCTGGAGGTGTCCGGGTGGACGGTGCGGCACCCCGTGGACCCGCAGCGCACCGTCGTCGACGACGTGTCACTGACCGTGCGGCGCGGCGAGATCGTCGGCATCGCGGGCCTCATGGGCGCGGGCCGCACCGAGCTGGCCATGTCGGTGTTCGGACGGTCGTACGGGAGCTACCGGGCCGGGACCGTCGCCGTGAACGGGCGGACGGTGCAGACGAAGACCGTACCGGCGGCCGTGGCGGCCGGCATCGCGTACGTCACCGAGGACCGCAAGCGGTACGGCCTCAACCTCATCGACAACATCAACCGCAATGTCTCGCTGGCCTCGCTGCCCGGGATGACGAGGCGCGGCGTCGTCGACGAGCACCACGAACGGGCCGTCGCCGAGCGGTACCGCACCTCCATGAACATCAAGACCCCCACGGTGTTCGAGCAGGTGGGGCGCCTGTCGGGCGGCAACCAGCAGAAGGTCGTGCTGAGCAAGTGGATCCACGCCGACCCGCAGGTGCTGATCCTCGACGAGCCGACGCGTGGCATCGACGTCGGCGCCAAGTACGAGATCTACGCCGTGATCGACGCGCTCGCGGCCCGGGGCAAGGCGGTGCTGCTCATCTCCTCCGAGCTGCCGGAGCTGCTCGGGATGTGCGACCGCATCTACACCATGGCCGAGGGCCGGCTGACCGCCGAGGTCACCCGCGCCGAGGCCACCCAGGAAGTCCTGATGCGCCAGATGACCCGGCGGCACCCGACCGAAGACTGGAGCTGACGCCCCGCCATGACCACCACGACCACTCCTCCCCCCGGCGCCCCCGAGGCGCCGCCCGCCGTGACCTCGGCGATGACGCTGCTCGTACGCGGCGTGCGGGCCAACATGCGCCAGTACGGCATGCTCATCGCCCTGGCCTTCCTCGTCGTGCTGTTCCAGATCTGGACCGACGGCACGCTGCTGCTGCCGAACAACGTCTCCAACCTCATCCAGCAGAACAGCTACATCCTCATCCTGGCCATGGGCATGGTGATCGTCATCATCGCCGGCCACATCGACCTGTCCGTCGGCTCACTCGTCGCCTTCGTCGGTGCCATGGCGGCGGTGATGACGGTCCGGTACGACGTGCCCTGGGTGCCGGCCCTCCTCCTGTCGCTGCTGATCGGCGCGGTGGCGGGCGCCTGGCAGGGCTTCTTCATCGCCTACCTCGGAATCCCCTCGTTCATCGTGACGCTGGCCGGCATGCTGCTCTTCCGGGGCGCGACCCAGATCGTCCTGGAGGGCCAGTCGCTGGCGCCGTTCCCGGACGGCTTCCAGAACCTGGCCAAGGGATTCATCCCGGAGATGGGCCCCTACACGCAGTACCACAACCCGACGCTCGTGCTCGGGCTGTGCGCCGTCGCGTTCCTGCTGCTGCGGGAACGGCGGGACCGCAAGCGGCAGCTGGCGCACGACCTCGACGTGCTGCCGACGGGCCTGTGGGCGGCGAAGTGCGGGGCGCTCACGGCCGCTGTCGTGGCCTGCACGCTGACGCTGGCGAGCTTCCACGGCGTGCCCGTGGTGATGCTGATCATGTGCGGCCTGCTGATCGTCCTGGGGTATGTGATGCGCAACGCGGTCGTGGGACGGCATGTGTACGCCCTCGGCGGCAACAAGGCGGCCGCGCAGCTGTCCGGCGTCAAGGACAAGCGCGTCACCCTCACCGTCTTCGTCGCCATGGGAGTCCTGGCGGCCCTCGCCGGCTGTGTGTACGCGGCCCGGCTCAACGCGGGCACCCCGCAGGCCGGGCTGAACTTCGAACTGGAGGCGATCGCCGCCGCGTTCATCGGCGGCGCGTCCATGAGCGGCGGCGTCGGCACGGTCATGGGTGCGGTGATCGGCGGCCTGGTGCTCGGGGTGCTCAACAACGGGATGTCCCTGGTCGGCATCGGCACCGACTACCAGCAGGTCATCAAGGGGCTTGTGCTGCTCGCCGCGGTCGGCTTCGACGTCTGGAACAAGCGCCGCCCGCCCGCCGGCGGGTGACGGGAAGGCCGCCGCCGCACCTCAGCAGCTGTCGTCCCGGTCGGCGAACCACCGGTGTGCGGCTTCCAGCCCTGCCTCGTTCACGGCCGGATCGTCGATGCCCGTGAGGTCGCCGCGGGCGATCCGGCCGGCGAAGTACACGGCCTGGCCGGCCCAGCGGAAATCCAGCAGGGGGCGCAGCGCCCGCTCGACCTCGTCGTGGGTCAGCGCGCCTTCCGCCACATAGGCATCGATCAGCGGTCGCATGGAGTACGCCCCTCGGTACATCACCAGCGCCGCCAGATCGTACGCCCGCGGCCATACCCCGGCCCCGCTCCAGTCGATCATCCCGCAGACGCCACTGGCCGGATCGAGGCGGAAGACCTCCGGCGCCGGGTCCCCGTGCACCGGCCCCCAGGTCAGCGTCCGCAGGTCGGCGTCGTCCAGGCCGGCCATCACCTCGGTGATCACGGGCCTGAGCCAGGGGCGGACATCCAGGTGGTCCGACGGGAGATACAGACGGGCGGGTGCGGTGCCGTTGCTGTCGTGGGTACCGAGCGCGCGATGGGCGCGGGCCAAAGTGGTCCCCATCACTTCCAGTTCGGTGCCCGACTCTCCGGTCAGCGCACGGCCTTCGACCCAGCGCAGCAGAGCCATCACACGGCCGGCGAAGGGCACGGCCGACAGCCCGCCGGCTGTCAGCACGGGGGCCCCGGCCGGTATGCCCGTTCCCTCCAGTCGCTTCGCCAGGTCAAGACCGAGGACGAACCCGTCCTTGGACTCCGGCGGCACCGCCTTCGCCACCCAGCGGTCGCTCCCCGAGCGGACCTCCCACGTCAGGGAGTTCATGCCACCGGCGAGGGGGGTGATGTCCTCCGCGTGAAGTGCCCAGTGTTCTGCGAGTAACCGGGCGAGGGCCGGCAGGTTGCTGCCGGGCGTCGGCTCGGCGTCGGTGGTGGGGTCGGGCGAGGCAGGACGGTCGACCATCGTGGTGATCCTCCGGACGGGGTTCGGGCGTCCAGAGTAGGCAGAGAGATAGCCAACTGGGCTGCTTCACACGGCTGTTGTCGTCCGGTCGCCGTACTGTGGCCCGGTGACGACTCAGATGATCATTCTCAACGGCGGTTCCAGCTCGGGGAAGTCCGGCATCGTCCGGTGCCTTCAGGCCGTACTGCCGGAACCGTGGCTGGCGTTCGGGTGCGACGCGTTCGTCGATGCCCTGCCCGCGCGGATGCAGGCGTCGGACGAGGGGATCGCGTTCGCGGCGGACGGCGGGGTGAGCGTCGGGGCGGACTTCCTGGCGCTGGAAGCGGCCTGGCGGGACGGCCTGGTGGCGATGGCCCGGGCGGGCGCCCGGATCGTCGTCGACGACGTCTTCCTCGGCGGCGCGGCGTCCCAGCAGCGGTGGCAGAAGGCGCTGGGCGAACTGCCCGTGCTGTGGGTCGGCGTCCGGTGTACGAGTGCGGTCGCCACGGGCCGTGAGGTCGCGCGGGGAGACCGCACCCGGGGGATGGCCGCGTCCCAGGCGGAGGTGGTGCACGCGGGGGTGCGCTACGACCTGGAGGTGGACACGACGCACACCGAGTCCCTGGCGTGTGCCCGCACCATCGCCGCCCGCGTCGGCTGACCGCCGGCTCGGCTCCCCGCGGTCCGGCCGGCCGCCGCCGGCCGCGTCCGTGACGTGGTCGCCGCCGGGGTTCAGACGTCGAGCCCGCCGCGTCGGACGAGCTGGCGGGCGATCACATTGCGCTGGATCTCGTTGGTGCCCTCGCCGACGATCATCAGCGGAGCGTCGCGGAAGTAGCGCTCGACGTCGAACTCGGTCGAGTAGCCGTGACCGCCGTGGATGCGGACCGCGTTGAGCGCGATCTGCATCGCGGTCTCGGAGGCGAAGAGCTTCGCCATGCCGGCCTCCATGTCCACCCGGCGTCCCGCTTCGGCCTCCCGGGCCGCGAAGAGGGTGAGCTGACGGGCCGCGGTCAGCGAGGTGGCCATGTCCGCGAGGTAGTTGCCGACCGACTGGTGCTGCCAGATCGGCTTGCCGAACGACTCCCGCTCCCGGGCGTAGGCGAGGGAGTCCTCCAGCGCCGCCCGGCCGACCCCGAGCGCACGGGCGGCCACCTGGAGCCGGCCGGTCTCCAGGCCCTTCATCGTCTGGGCGAAGCCCTCGCCCTCGACCCCGCCCAGGAGGGCGTCTCCCGGCGCCCGGTGGTCGTCGAACGACAGCTCGCAGCTCTCCACCCCCTTGTAGCCGAGTGTGGGCAGGTCGCGGGAGACGGTCAGGCCGGGTCCGTGCTCGACGAGCAGGATCGAGATGCCCTTGTGCGCGGGTTCGGCGTCCGGGTCGGTCTTGCACAGCAGGGCGATCAGACCGGACCGCCGGGAGTTGGTGATCCAGGTCTTCGACCCGTTGACCACATACCCTCCCCCGCCGTCCTTGCGGGCGACGGTGCGCAGGGCCTGCAGGTCCGAGCCGCCGCCCGGCTCGGTCAGGGCCATGGTGGCCCGCACCTCACCGGTGGCCATCCTCGGCAGGTACCGCCGCCGCTGCTCCTCGGTGCCGAACTGCACCAGCAGCTTGGCGACCACGGTGTGGCCGCCCATCGCACCGGCCAGGCTCATCCAGCCGCGGGCGAGCTCCTCGGTGATCAGGACATAGCAGGGGACGGAGACCGGGGTGCCGCCGTACTCCTCGGGGACGGCGAGGCCGAAGACGCCCAGCTGCTTCATCCGCTCGATCAGGGCCTCGGGGTAGGTGTCGCGGTGCTCCAGCTCCCGGACGACCGGTTTGACGTCCTCGTCGACGAAGTCGTGCACCGTGCGGACGATGCACCGCTCGTCCTCCGACAGGATGTCGAGAGTGCGCATAGTGGGGACGCTCCTCACGGTAGGGGCAGGTCAGATGACGTGGTCGGCGCGCAGCCCGTCGATGTCGGCCGCGCCGTACCCCAGCTCGGCCAGGATGCTCCGGGTGTGCTCACCGGCGGCGGGTACGGCGTCCATGCGCGGGACGGTGCCGGACAGATCCGCGGGCGGCAGCAGCGCGGGCACCACCGCTCCCCCGGGAAGGCTCACGTCGCGCCAGCGGTTACGGGCCGTGAGCACCGGATGGGCCAGGAACGCCTCGATGTCGTTGACGCCGGCGTTGGCGATGCCCGCCTCGTCCAGCAGCTTCATCACCTCGCCGCTGTCCGCCTCGCCGAACCGCCCGGCCACGAGCGCGTTGAGTTCCTCTCGGTGGGCCACGCGGTCCGAGCCGGTGGCGAAGCGGGGGTCCCCGACGAGTTCCGGCCGGCCCAGGAACCGCTCGCACAGGGCTGCCCATTCGCGTTCGTTCTGGATGGAGAACAGCACGTCCTTGCCGTCAGCCGCGGTGTAGGCGCCGTAGGGGGCGATGGTGGCGTGCTGCGTGCCGAGCCGCGGGGGCTGGCCGGGGCCGTAACGGGTGTAGTAGGCGGGCTGGTTCATCCACTCGGCGAGCGCCTCGAACAGCGAGACCTCCACGGCACGGGCCACGCCCCTGGTCGCCCGTGTGAACAGGGCGGTGAGGACGCCCGAGTAGGCGTACATACCGGCCGCGATGTCGGCGACCGACACTCCCGCCCGGGCCGGGCCGTGCTCGTTCCCGGTCAGCGAGACCAGGCCCGTCTGGCACTGCACCAGCAGGTCGTACGCCTTGCGGCCGGCCCACGGCCCACTCGATCCGTAGCCGGTGACGGAGCACGGGATCAGTGACGGGAAGCGTCCGGCGAGCGCCTCGGCGTCCAGTCCCATCCTGGCGGCCGCGCCCGGCCCCAGGTTCTGCACGAACACATCGGCCCCGCCGAGCAGTTGCTCCAGAATCCGCCGCCCCCGGTCCGCCTTGAGGTCGAGGGTCAACGACTCCTTCGACCGGTTGAGCCACACGAAGTAGCTGGACTCGCCGTGCACCGTGGTGTCGTAGCGGCGCGCGAAGTCACCCCCGCCGGGGCGTTCCACCTTGATGACGCGCGCGCCGAGGTCGGCCAGCTGGCGGGTGGCGAAGGGCGCCGCCACCGCCTGCTCGACGCTGACGACGGTGATGCCGGCGAGCGGCAGGTCTTCGGAGAGCTCGGTCATGCGCTGACCTCCATGAGCGTACGGGTCCCGCGTCGGGCACACCATCATGGATCCCGTCGACGGGAGTCAGCCAGCACACGTCGCGGCCGGCGTCGCTCGGTCAGCGGGTCAGCAGGCCGGCCCCCACGTTCGCCGCGACGGAACAGACGAACAGGAGGCACGCGCACACGGCATGCCGTTTGAGCAAGGTGCGACGCAGTGCGGCGTAGCGCGCCTCGTATTCGCCGCGCAGGCGCTTGGCGCGGTCGGCGGTGACTTGGAGCGCCTGGCAGGTCAGGCCCAGGCGCTGCTCGGTGTAATGGCGGGTGAGGTCCTCGGCCTGCCCCCTGGTGAGCCAGCTCAGCCGCCCGCAGAGCACCTGGGCCTCATACTGCGCCTGCTCCCGCTCCGCCTGCGCGAGGAGGTAGCCCTCCACCTCGTTGGCGAGCGCGGCCCCCGGCCCGGCGGGCGGGGGGCCCTGACGCCCCGGTGAGGTCAAGGCTGGCCGCCTTCGTGTCTGGGGGCCTCCACCACGTCGCGCTTGCCGTGGTTCGCCTCGTCGTGCAGGGCGATCTCGGGATGGTGCAGGTCGAACGCCGGGGCTTCGCTGCGGATCCGGGGCAGCGTGAGGAAGTTGTGCCGCGGCGGCGGGCAGGAGGTCGCCCACTCCAGCGAGCGGCCGTAGCCCCACGGGTCGTCGACGCCGACCGGCTTGCCGTACTTCGACGTCTTCCAGACGTTGTAGAGGAACGGCAGCATCGACAGGCCCAGCAGGAACGAACTGATCGACGAGACGGTGTTCAGCGTCGTGAAGCCGTCGGCCGCGAGGTAGTCCGCGTAACGCCGCGGCATGCCTTCCGCGCCCAGCCAGTGCTGCACCAGGAAGGTGCCGTGGAAGCCCACGAACAGCGTCCAGAAGGTGATCTTGCCGAGGCGCTCGTCCAGCATCTTGCCGGTGAACTTCGGCCACCAGAAGTGGAAGCCGGAGAACATCGCGAAGACGACCGTGCCGAAGACCACGTAGTGGAAGTGCGCCACCACGAAGTACGAGTCGGAGACGTGGAAGTCCATCGGCGGCGAGGCCAGGATGACACCGGTCAGACCACCGAAGAGGAAGGTGACGAGGAAGCCGATCGCCCAGAGCATCGGCGTCTCGAAGGACAGCGAGCCCTTCCACATCGTGCCGATCCAGTTGAAGAACTTCACACCGGTCGGCACCGCGATCAGGAACGTCATGAACGAGAAGAACGGCAACAGCACGCCGCCCGTGACGTACATGTGGTGCGCCCACACGGTCGCGGACAGACCGGCGATCGAGATGGTCGCGGCGACCAGACCGATGTAGCCGAAGATCGGCTTGCGGGAGAACACCGGGATGACCTCGGTGACGATGCCGAAGAACGGCAGGGCGATGATGTACACCTCGGGATGGCCGAAGAACCAGAAGAGGTGCTGCCACAGCAGCGCGCCGCCGTTGGCCGGATCGTAGACGTGGGCGCCGAACTTGCGGTCCGCCTCCAGGGCGAACAGCGCCGCCGCCAGGATCGGGAAGGCCAGCAGGACCAGCACGGCGGTCAGCAGCACGTTCCAGGTGAAGATGGGCAGGCGGAACATGGTCATGCCGGGCGCGCGCATGCAGATGATCGTCGTGATGAAGTTGACCGCGCCGAGGATCGTGCCGAAGCCGGAGAAGGCCAGACCCATGATCCACATGTCGGCGCCGATGCTCGGGGACCGGACCAGGTCGGACAGCGGCGTGTAGGCGAACCAGCCGAAGTCGGCCGCGCCCTGCGGGGTGAGGAAGCCGCCGACCGCCACCAGTGAACCGAAGAGGTAGAGCCAGTAGGCGAACATGTTCAGCCGCGGGAACGCCACGTCGGGCGCGCCGATCTGCAGCGGCATGATCCAGTTCGTGAAGCCGGCGAACAGCGGCGTCGCGAACATCAGCAGCATGATCGTGCCGTGCATCGTGAACGCCTGGTTGAACTGCTCGTTCGACACGATCTGCAGGCCCGGCCGGGCCAGCTCGGCGCGCATCACCAGCGCCAGCAGACCGCCGACGAGGAAGAACGCGAACGACGTCAACAGGTACAGCGTGCCGATGGTCTTGTGGTCGGTGGTCGTCAGCCACCTGACCACCACGTTGCCGGGCTCTTTGCCCCTGACCGGCATTTCGTTCTCGTACGCGTCCTCGGCTGCCGCGGCACCGTGGGGGTCGTTGAGGATGCTCACTGGTGGGTATCTCCCGATGCTCGCGGTTGGCGTCGCAACTCAGCCGCATCATGGCTGTGCCGGGCGCCGGGCGCCGCTTGGAGCGGCCGAAACGCCGCCAATGGCGTGACAGTCGGACCCGAGTGGAGTAACCACGGCATGTCGCCGTTGTCGGCCTGCACCGCCTCAGCGGGCCGGTGCGTCGCCTGTTTTGCGAGCGACCCCTGGCGACTGCGCGCACGCTCGCCAGGGGTTCCGCACGGCCCGCGAGGGGCCGACGTGGAGGGCGAGGAAAGCGAAAGGGCTAATTCAAGGAGTTTGAGAAGGAAGCCCCTTCATGGCCTCGCCACGGGCAACGATAACAGTCAGGCGGGGATCAGGTCGCGCAGATTTTCGGGTGTGAGGACGCGGGAATCGGGGTGCAGGCCGTCCGGGCGTGCCAGGCCGAGGTAGGTGACCGGGGCGTCCGGGAGGCTGCCGCCGTCCCACAGGGTCACGGTCGTGGTGCCGCCGGCCATGAGATCGACGAGGTAGCGCACCGTGAGGTATTCGCGCTCGACGATGCCGCGCAGCAGCGTCGCGACCGACACCCGGTTTTCCTCGACGCGGTTGGCCGCCGGATTGCCCTTGAGGTGCAGGTGCAGCCACTTGGCGCGCCAGCGGCCGTCGTCGCCGCGCAGGAACGCCAGTGGCAGCGCCACCCTGCCGGGGCCGCGCAGCTCCGACTTCAGCCGTACGGTGCGCGGTTCGAAGGGACGGCCCTGTCGGTCGGCGTCGCGCAGCATGAAGCCGAAGAACGACTCCTCGACCTCCTCGAAGCCCTCCCCCGCGTAGATGTTGACCTGCGGGACGATGAAGGTGCCGCGGACGGCGCCCAGGCGCAGGTTGATGAACTCCGAGGCCCCGTCGGGCGCGTCGGTGATGTCCCCGGAGTGCTCGCCCTCGACTTCCGTGAGGGCGGTGTACGACAGCCAGCACCGGGTCGAGTAGTCGGCGTTCAGCATCAGGGCCGACAGGTCGTAGTCGGTGGTCCGGTGGGTCTGCTTCCAGTGGACGAAGAAGCGCAGCAGTTCGCCGTCGACGGGCGAGAGCGAGCCGCGGGGCAGCACACCGAGCCCGGACGCGGTCGCCTTTCCGCTGAGCGGGAGCGCGACATCGAGGACGTCGGGATCGATCAGCAGGTGCTCGGGGGCCGGGAGGCGGCGGCGGAGTTCGGCGTCCAGGGCGGAGATCAGCCGCTTGCGTTCGTCCGGGAGTACCGGCGGGCGCTCGTCGGAGGTGACCCAGGCGCGGCCGAGGCGGTTGACGAAGACGCGGCGTTCGCCGGTCTCCCCGGGCCGGTTGTGGAGGTGTTCGCGGACCGACAGCAGGACCCGGCCGGAGACCCGGTCGGCGACCTGCTCGGCGGCGGCCACGACGGCTTCGCGCTCGTCCTGGGTGAGGCACATCCGCAGCAGCCGGTCCAGGGAGCGGAAGAGCTTGCCGGGCGCGGCCCGCAGGAGTTCCGCCGCCCCGGTGACGTCGTGCATCCCGAACAGTTCCTCGGCGCGGCTGTCGAGGGAGCGGGCCTGCTGCTCGCCCCGGGCCACCGCGAACACCTGGGCGGCGTGCGGCCAGCGCGGGTACTCGTGCGGGTGGAGACGTTCGCCGAGGCGCTTGAAGGGTTCGCGGTGCGCGTGCACGTCCGCGAGCTTGGCGGGAGCGGCGGCGACCACGCCGTCGAGGCCCGCGAGCAGGGCGCGGCGCACGGGGCGCGAGAGGGCCTTGAAGCGGGTGGGTTCCTGGAGGGTCACATCGCCGTCCGACAGGGCGCAGGCCAGGCGGAGCACATCGGTGACGGTGTCCACCAGGAGGTCCGCGCCGACGCCCAGGCGGGCCTGGTTGATCAGGGCGCGGTTCTCGCGGATCGGGACGGCCTCGGGCTGCGGGCCGTGCGCGCAGTGCGCGGCGAGCGCCCGCAGGTCCGCCAGGTCGTCGTCGCCCAGCGGTGTGGTGCTTCCGGCCAGGGCCAGGTAGAGGGCGGTGCTCTCGTCCTCCAGGGGGCCGCCGGTGTGCAGCACCGTCATCCGGTCGCCCGCCGCCGCGGTCAGTTCGTCGTGGGCGGCGAGCATCTCGGCATAGCTGTGGCGGTAGTTGCCGTAGGACGGCAGGGTGAGCAGGTCCACCACACCGCTGCTGAGCTGCTGGAGCGTGCCCTCACGGCTCGCGTCGTCGGCCAGCGCCTCGATGATGCACTGCGTCCAGAAGGCGAACGTGTCGGGCACGTTGGCCGGGAAGTCGATGAAGTAGACGTTGTGCCGGACGTGGTCACCGACGATCTCGCGGACGGTACGCAGCGTGCGGACGGCGGTGTCGACGACCGCCCCCTCGGACAGCCCCGACAGCCGCTCCAGCAGATCCGCCGAGAGTTTGAAGCCCACCGACATCAGGGCGGCGTCGAACTGCCGCGCCGCGACAGCACCGTCCCCCACGGGCCCTGTGGGGAAGGGCAGTCGGTAGGTGTGCCGGATAACCATTGATTCGAGACTGTGTCCCATTCCCGCATGATCCCAGAGCGGTGTGCCCGGGCGCACACGGGTTTCCGCCGGCGGCCCCGCTGCCCTCGTGCAGCGGGGCCGCCCGGGCTCATCGGCTCTCTTCGGCGGGACGTGCCGGCGTTCTGCGGACGGTGAGGGCGACGGTGTCGTCGGGGTGGAGCACGACGGTGTGCATGTCGTCGGCGATGGCGCCGGGGACGTCCTCGATGGGGCGGTGCCGGTGGCGCCGGGCGCTCTCGATGAGGCGGGCCTCGCCTTCCAGCGGGTCCCGGCGGCTCTCGGTCAGACCGTCGGTGTAGAGGACGAGGAGGTCACCGATGTCCAGCTTGTCCGACAGCACCCGGTCGCTGCCGGGCAGGGGGTAGCCGATGCCCCGGCCGCGGACCTCCAGGTACTCCGGGGTGCCGTCGCGGCGCATCATCAGCACGGGCGGGTGGCTGCCGTTGGCCAGCTCCAGCTGACCGGTGCCGGGGTCGATCCGAAGGAGGACCACGGTCGCCATCACGTCGGGGTCGAAGGGGGCGAGGATTTCGTTGGTGCGCCGGACGATGGAGCCCAGCGGGTGGCCTTCGAGGGCCAGGGTGCGGACCGCGTGGGTGACGTTCAGGGCGCTGCGGGTGCTGCGTACGCCGTGGCCGAGGGCGTCGACGAGCGTGATGTGGACGGTGCCGTCGGGCAGGGAGAACCAGTCGTAGAGGTCACCGCCGGTGGGGGCGTCCGTCTCCGCGGGCGCGTAGTGGACGGCGAGTTCCAGGCCGTCGACGGCGATCGGCGGTGGGCGCAGGGCGTCTTCCAGCTCCCTGAGGACCTGGCCGTGCGCCGTGCGGAGTTGCTCGTCGCGCTCTTCGAGCTGGACGTAGAGGGCGAGCACCCCGCTGTTGGTCTCGGCGAGTTCGTGTTTGAGCTGGCGGTGCGCCTCGCTGAGGGCGTCGACCTGGGCGAGGGCGGCCCGGAGTTCCTCTTCGAGGGCGTGTGTCTCGGTCGGGGCGGCCACGGGTGCTTCGGCGTGGCCGTTGTCCTTGGCGGTGGCGGCCGTTACCGGGGCGGGCCGGGCGGGCGCGGCCCGGTCGTACGGGGTGGGAGCGTCCGGTGCGGCGAGGGAGAGGCACCAGGTCGCCGCGGTGCCGTCCGGCGCCGTCTCCGCGGGCAGCGGCAGCTCGGCCGGGGGCAGCGGGCCCTTCGTCCGGAGGGTGACGGACAGCAGCGCGTCGCTGCGGCCGGTACCGGTGGCGCGGGCGGCCTCCAGGGTGACGGGGCGCCCGGCCCGGAGCGCGCGGTCGGCCAGCGCGGTCACGGACAGGACGAGGCGCGCCCGGGTCTCGATGGCCAGCCGGTGGGCGTCGCCCAGACTGCGGACGGCGGTGCGCAGCGTCGGCAGCGAGTGGAAGGTGCGGTGGAAGCTGTGGGGGGTCACGGAAGTCTCTGTGTCAATGGGTCAGGACCAGGGCGGTCGCATCGTCGCGGGTGAGCCGGTGGCCATGGGCGAGGGCCGTGGCCAGCAGGGGCGGCGGGAGGTGCAGGAGGTGCGGCGGGGGGCTGTGGGTCCAGCGGTGGTCGATGCCGTCGGAGTGGAGCACGGCGGTCGTGCCGGGTTCCAGCGGCAGCGAGCGGACCTGCGGCGGGGGCATGCGCAGGCCGACGATGCCGGGCTGGCCGGTGTGCCGGTGGTGGACGCTCTGCCCGGTGACGACGAGGACGCGGACGTTGCCGACGCCGCAGTACTCGGCCCGGTGGGGGTGAAGGCGGAGCAGTCCGACGGCCGCGCCGCGGGTGCGGCGCAGCGCGCGGTGGATGCCGTGCAGGAGGTCCGGCAACGGGGCTTCCGGCGCACGGTGGAAGGAGCGCAGGGCGCTCTGTGCGGCCTCCGCCGCCGACGGCCCGTGGCCGAGACCGTCTATCACGATCGCGGTGCGGCCGGCGGGGGTGTCGCGGAGCGCGCAGGCGTCACCGCTGACCTCTTCACCGTCGGCGGGGAGGCAGACCGTGCCGGTCCCCGCCGCAGACGGCGGTGGGCTGCCGGGCGCCCAGAGCCGGGCGCAGGCCAGGGTGCCCGTGCCCTCCTGGGTGCGGATGGTGAAGTCCGACGCTATCCGGCTGACCGATCCCAGACCGGCACCGAGCGTGGCGGTCGTGCTGTAGCCGTCGGTCAGGCACCGTTCGAGTTCGGGCATGCCGGGTCCCCGGTCCGCGGCGAGCACCTCCACACCGTCGCCGAGCAGCATCGGCTGGACGAACAGCGCGCCGTCGGTGGCGTGCTTGGCGAGGTTGCTGCCGAGCTCGGACGCGATGACCGCGAAGTGCTCGGGCAGCGGCCCGGGGAGCTGCCGGTCCTGCGCGAGTGAGCGGGCCGTCTGGGCCGCCAGGTGCACGGCGCTGTAGTGGTCGACGCGGATGTGCGTGGTCGTCAGGGGGGCGGGCTGGGTCACCGGCTGGCCCATCGGACGGCGATCACCGTGGTCCCCGCGCCGGGCTCGCTGTGCACCTCGAATTCGTCCATCAACCGCCGCGCGCCGCCGAGCCCGTGCCCGAGGCCCGCACCGGTGGTGAAGCCGTCGATGAACGCCTGGTCGAGGTCGCCGATGCCCGGGCCGTCGTCCCGGATCGTCAGCCGCAGCCCCGCGGTGCCGTGGCGGACGAGGTGGTCGACGGTGAGCGTGCCGCCACCGCCGTGGATGTAGGCGTTGCGCGCGAGTTCGCTCGCCGCGGTGACCACCCGCGTCTGGTCGATGATGCTGAATCCGGCGCTGAGCGTGGCCGCGCGCACCGCGTGCCGCACGCTGAGCAGGTCCTCCTCGGTCCGCACCGGGTGCAGGGAGGTGGCCGCGTCGGAGCCGGCCTCGTGACGCCGCTCCGCCTCGCGGACGGTGGTGCTGGCGAGTTCACCGGTCCGTGTCACGCCCACCTCCCTGAGGAGGCTGTGCGCTCTGGTACCAGCCCAGTGCCGCCATGCCCAGTTCGGCGTTGAGGGCGGTTTCCACGCCGTCCAGCTGCAGTCCCAGTTCGACCAGGGTGATGGCCACGGGGGGCCGCATGCCGGCCACGATCACCCGCGCGCCCAGAAGACGCGCCATGGTGGTGAGTTCCATCAGGGTGCGGGCCACGAACGAATCGATGATCTCCAGGCGGGAGATGTCGACCAGGACGCCGCGTGCGCCGTCGCTACTGATGCGCGTGGTGAGCTCGTCGGTGAAGGCCACCGCGGACTTGTCGTCGAGTTCGTTGAGCAGCCCGGTGACCAGGACGTCTCCCAGCCGCAGGATCGGCACCCCGTTCGAGGTCCGGCCGTTCATCGCGCGTCCCGCGGGTCGGCCTGTGCGGAGGAGTCGTCGGTGAGTCTGACGGCGGCGGTCAGCGCGTCGGCGAGGGTGGCGCGGGTCAGGATGGTGGACAGGTCGATGCCGAGCTGGGCGATGGTCTGGGCGATGGGCGGCCGGATGCCGCTGATGACGCAGTCCGCGCCCATGAGACGTACGGCGTTGACGGTCTGCAGCAGGTGCTGGGCGACCGCGGTGTCGACGGTGGGCACGCCGGTGATGTCGATGATGGCGACCTGCGCCTCGTTCTCCTGGATGGCCTGCAGGAGGTTTTCCATCACCACCTGGGTGCGGGCGGTGTCCAGGGTGCCGATGAGGGGGACGGCCAGCACGTGGCGCCACAGCCGCACCACCGGCGTGGACACCTCCAGCAACTGGCGGCTCTGCCGCCGGATGATCTCCTCGCGGCCCTCCACGTACGTCTCGAAGGAGAGGGCGCCGGCGGTGTCCAGGAGCCGGTTGACGAACAGCGCGCAGGTGAACAGCTCGTCACCGTCACGGGTTTGCCGCTGTACCGCCTCCAGCAGGGCTTCCTTGAGGTAGAGCACCGCCAGCGAGGTGCCCGTGGGCGAGGCGCCGGCGCGGGCCCTGCGCAGCGACAGCTCGGACACCGCCTGGTACAGCTCCCGGTGGGTGGCGACGACGTTCTCCAGCGGAATGTCGCTGTCGAGACCGGTGGTGAGCGCGGCCACCAGGTCGTCCGCCTCCTCCCGCAGCTCCACCTCGCTGACCTGCTTGCCCAGAGCACCTCGGTCCAGCTGCAACTGCACCCAACGGTCGGCGATGTCGTCGGCTTCTGCACGCAGCACACTGCTGATGCGCTTGCGCACGGCGGCCTCGGCGGAACTCAGCACAAGATCCCTTCCCTACGGTGGCCGGCACACCACGGTGGTTCGACGTGCGGCCAGGTCTTCCCGGTCTCGCCGGACCGATTGTTGTCGTCCGGCAAATGTTAGCGACGACAGTCAAGCACGGAAAGTCTGAAGATCAACAGTGCCTCCTCCGCGCGCCGACGGGTACACATCGCTCCGTCGCGACCACCGGAAAACAGGGAATCGCCTGGTCAGGCCGACCGGGCCGAGCGTGCCGTACGGTCCCCGGACGCCTGCCCACCGATCGGCGGCGCGGCGTCCACCACCGTCCGGAATCCCGTCAGCCCTTCGGCCAGCGCCCTCCGCTCCCCCCGCGGCATCCGGGCAATGAACGACCGTAGCGCCTCCTCCCGGCGGGCACGCAAGCCGAAGAGGTACGCCACCCCCTGGCCGGTCAGCCGCAGTTCCAACTCCCGCCCGTTGGAAGGGTGGGGAGCGCGCCGGAGGAAGCCGATCGCCTGGAGGCGGTCACACAGCCGGCTCACCGAGGACGGCGCCGCGCCCAGCAGCCGGCTCAGCGTGCGCAGATTGATGCCCTCGTCGCGTTCCACCGCGTACAGGACCCGCAGCTGCGACAGGGACACCGGGGCGGTGGGCACCGCGTCCCGGCCCTGTTCCCACAACACCTCGAGGAGCTCGATCAGTTCGGATGCCGCAGCCGCCGCGTCGCGGGACGTGCTTTCCGAAGCAGGGAGATCGTGGTCCATCCGCGGTCGCTCCCGTCGCGCCTTGTCGTCCTTCTCGCTCCGGCTGCCGGTCCGGCGCCCTGCTCCGCCGCCACGGCGTTCCGGGCGGTCGACCATGACGTCCCACGGCAGCGGACCACCTCGTGGTGGCGCCGCCCCACGCACTCCCGCCGTCCGCACAGCTCTCAAGGAACATTCCGGCACGATCAGCAGAAACCGCCGACGGCCGGCTACCGCAAGACGATACTCCTGCCCGTCAACCTCCCGGCGGGCCGCCGGAACCGTCACGCGCCCGGCGCCGGCCTCCGTGCGGCAACCCCGTCGAGGAGACGTCGTCGCTGGGACTCGGACGTCGCGAGATCGACAGCGACCAGGCCGAGGGCGATCGCCCCGTCGATGACCGCCCGGTCGGCGCCCGGCGACTTGCCGTGGGCGGCGAACTCGGGCGTGTGCTGGGTCGCGCCGCCGGTGGGGTAGCCGATCGTGGGGTGCAGGGTGGGCAGCCGCAGGGAGACGTTGCCCATGTCCGTGGAGGCCAGCGGCTGCCCGGCCCGCGAGCGGACCGTGCGGCCCAGTTCGCGGGCGGCGCGGACGTATGCCTCGGTCAGGTAGGGATCCTGACGCAGTTCGGCGAAGTCCCGGCCGTGCCGGCGCAGTTCGAGGTCGGCACCGGTGGCGAGGGCCCCGGCCTCGAAACAGGCCCGGACCCGCTCCTGCACACGGGTCAGCTGCTCCAGCGTCGGGGCGCGGACCTCGTAGCGGGCGCGGGTGCGGGCGGGGATGACGTTGACGGCCTGACCGCCCTCGGTGACGATGCCGTGGACCACCACCCCGGGGGGCAGCTGCTGCCGCAGCAGCCCGATCGCGGTGTGCGCGAGAGCCATCGCGTCCAGGGCGTTGACGCCTTCCCACGGGGCGACCGCCGCGTGCGAAGGCGCTCCCCGGTAGGTGATGTCCCAGGCGCCGATGGCCAGCGAGGAGGCGCCGACGCTGTCGTCCGGCGCCGCATGCACCATCATCGCCGCGGCCACGTCGTCGAAGGCGCCGGCCTCCAGCAGGAGAACCTTGCCGCCGATGTCCTCCTCGGCCGGGGTGCCGATGAGCTTGACGGTCAGACCGAGTGCGTCGGCGACGGCGGCGAGCCCCAGGGCCGCGCCGACCGCGGCCGCGCCGTTGACGTTGTGCCCGCAGGCGTGCCCGATGCCGGGCAGCGCGTCGTACTCGGCGCACAGGCCGAGCACCAGCTCGCCCGACCCGCGGGTGGCGAGCAGCGCGGTGGGCAGCTCGCCGACGCCCCGGGTGACGGTGAACCCGGCGGTCTCCAGCAGGTCCGCGATTTTCGCGGCCGACCGGTGTTCGGCCAGCGCGGTCTCCGGCTCGTCGTACAGGCTGTGGCTCAGGGCCAGCAGCTGCTCGCGCCGGTCCCGTACGGACGAGGCGACCGTCTGCCGAGCGGTGTCGCTGTCGGCTCGGTGTGCGCGCGTCATGCGAGGCCCCCGTCCTGTGCCCGCTGCCCGGTCTGCCCCGGCGACGCCGCGCCGGCGGGCCGTGGGCCGCGGTAGGCCAGGGCCAGCAGCACGCCCAGGACGGCGGTGCAGACGCACGCGCCCCAGCTCCAGAGGTATCCGGACAGCTCGATGTGCGCGCCGTCGCCCCCGGGGTGCGCCGCGAAGAGGGCGCCGATCACGGCCGCGCCGATGGCCGCGCCGAGGGACAGCGCCAGCTCGTTGAGGCCGACCGCGAGCGCGGTCTCGTGTGCCGCGACGGCTTCCGCGGACAGGGTGCGCGTGATCGATTCGAAGATTCCGGTCGCCAGCCCGACACCGAGAGCCGCGGTCACGTAGCCGGCCGGGGTGTCGTGGCCGAGGGCCATCCCCGAGAAGGCGAGCGCGATGAGCACCGCTCCCGAGGCGAGTACGGCACGGTCCCCCACTCGCCGGGCCAGCCGCGGGGTCAGCGTCGCCCCGGCGAACCCGGCGACCACCATGGCCAGCGAGACGGTTGCGATCGCCCGCGGCCCCAGCCCCATGCCGTAGCCCGCGTCCGCCGGTGAGGCGCCCAGGAAGAGCGCGTTGGCACCGAGGAAGCCGATCGTCGCGAAGGCGGCGCAGAAGGTGTAGCCGCTCACCAGGGCCAGCCGCGGATTGCTCAACAGTCGTACGCTCACCAGGGGGTGGGCGGAGCGGCGCTCGACCGCCACCCACACCGCGAGCACGGCGACGGCCGCCGCCGCGAGGCCCAGCGTCAGCGGCGAGGCCCACCCCCAGGCGCCGCCCTGGGCCAGCACGAGGACGAGGGCCAGCAGCCCGCCGGTCAGCAGTGCCGCCGCTCCCCAGTGGAAGCGGCCGCCGCGCGGCGCTCCGCTGTCGGGCAGCAGCAGGCCGGCGACCACGGCGAGGACCGCGACCGGGACCGCCGTCCACAGTCCCGCCTCCGCGTGCCGTTCGCTGAGTACGCCCGCCACCAGCCCGCCCACGCCGATGGCGAGCAGCAGCACGCCCACCAGCAGCGAGATACCGGCACGGTTCCGTTCGGGTGCGCGGAACCGGAGGATCCCCACGAGCAGCGGGAAGAAGCCCACCAGCGCGCCCTGCAGCACCACCCCGACGGACAGGGTCACCGCGGTGGGCCACGCCGCCATCAGCAGCGAGCCGGCTGCCACCGTGCCCAGGGAGATCCTGAGCAGCCTACGGTGCCCGTACAGATCGCCCAGTCGGGACAAAAGCGGCGTCAGCACGGCGAAGGCCAACTGGGACAGCAGGTAGATGTTGTTCTGGCCGATGCTGCCGATGTGCAGGCGCAGGCCGAGTTCGGGCAGCAGTGGCGTCAGATAACCCTGCACGATCCCGCTGAACAGGATGACGACCGCCATCGCGGCGAGCAGGTCCGGACCGCCGGACCTCACCGCCCGCGGCCGGAATTGCCACATTCGACTGGACACAGCCTCACCTCATCCGGTGGCCGGAACCGACAGTGGTCGCTACTGTGCGGGCCCTGCGGCAAGTGAGCGCGAATATCTACGGATTCGGACGCACGGAGCACATGTGATGCGAGAAACGGTCACGGCCAGCGAGCTGGACCTCGCCCTGGTGAACGCCTTGCAGCTGCGGCCCCGGGCCTCCTGGTCCGAGCTGGCGCCGCTGCTGGGCGTGACCGCGAGCACCCTCGCGCGGCGGTGGGACCGGCTGTCCGCGGCCGGGCTCGCCTGGGTGTACGCCGCGCCGGGGCGGGAGTTCGCGCGCAGCAGGTGTACCGCCTTCGTCCTGCTGCGTTGCCGTCCCTCGGAGCGGGCCCGGCTGACGGAACGGCTCAGCGCGTTCCCTGAGGTCGTCACCATCGAGGTGACCGCGCCCGGCACCGCCGACCTGCTGCTGGACGTGCTCGGCCCCGACCTGCCCTCGCTGAGCCGCTTCCTCACCGAGGAGCTGGACCCGCTGCCCGGCATCACCTCGGTGCGGTGCCTCTTCGCCACGTCGCTGTACGTCGAGGGCAGCCGCTGGCGACTGCGTTCCCTGGACCCGGCCCAGCTCAATGCGCTCGGCAGCGCCGCCGCCGCGGCCGGGCAGCCGACGGGGGCCCTCGCACTCGACGCGGTGGACCGGGCCCTGCTCGCCCAGCTCGTCAGCGACGGCCGACTGGGCTGGGCCGAACTCGCCCAGCGCACCGGCACCAGCCCGGCCACCGTCCGGCGCCGGCTGCGCCGGCTGACCGACTCCGAGGTCCTCACCTTCCGCTGTGACGTCGCCGCGCCGCTCGCCGGCCGGGTCGTCCCCGTCTCCCTCCTCGCCACCACCCCCGCCCGTGAGGTGGGGGCCGTGCACCGTACGCTCGCCGCCCTCCCCGAGTGCCGGCTGGTCGCCGCCGTCACCGGTCCCGCCAACCTCTTCGCCACCCTCTGGGTCAGCGACATCGGCGACATCCAGCGCCGCGAGACGGCGCTGTCCGCCCGCCTGCCCGGCCTCACCGTCACGGACCGGATCGTGGGCCTGCGCACCGTCAAACGCATGGGGCACCTGCTGGACCACGACGGCCGCCGCACCGGCGTACGGCCGATCTCCCCCTGGTAGAGGGGCGAATCCGCCTACCGGAGGCAGGCCACCGGCGCGCATCGGCCGTCCCGACTTACCGTGGTCCCCCGCCTGCCGCCCGTCCTGTGGGTCACCTCACAGCGGCGCGCCGGAACTCGACGCTCCGTTCGTCCGACTGCCTGTACCGGAACGGCAGCGGACCGGTCCGTCTCATTTCCCCGACTTCGCCCCGGGAGCGCCCGCATGCCCACTGAACAACGCCTCGTACCGAGCGGTGCGGACGAGACCGCGGATGCCGCCGCGCGCGGCGAGCGGCAGGCGGCGGAACGGCGGTCCGGATGGGCCGCCCTGCGCCCGCTGGTGCTGCGCCTGCACTTCTACGCCGGGGTGCTCGTCGCGCCCTTCCTGCTCGTCGCCGCCGTCACCGGCCTGCTCTACGCCGCCTCGTTCCAGGCCGAGAAGGTGCTCTACGCCCACGAGTTGAGCGTTCCGGCCGGCGGCCGGGCGCTGCCGCTGGCGCAGCAGGTCGCCAAGGCGCGGGCGGCGCACCCGGAGGGCGCGGTCGCCGCCGTGCGCCCGGCACCGGAACCGGGGGACACCACGCGCGTGCTGCTCTCCGGCGCGCCCGGCGTGCCCGAGGACCACCAGCTCGCCGTCTTCGTCGACCCGCACACCGGTGAGGTGCGGGGCGCGCTGCAGACGTACGGCTCCACCGGGGCGCTGCCGCTGCGTACCTGGCTCGACTCCCTCCACCGCGATCTGCACCTGGGAGAGAACGGCCGCCTCTACAGCGAACTGGCCGCCAGCTGGCTGTGGGTGGTCGCCGGCGGCGGCCTCGCGCTCTGGATCGGGCGCAAGCGCACCCGGCGCACGGTGCGGGCCCTGGCGCTGCCGGACCGCACCGCCACCGGCCGTCGCCGGACGCGCTCCTGGCACGGCGCGGTGGGGGTGTGGGCGGCGGGCGGCCTGTTCTTCCTGTCGGCGACCGGCCTGACCTGGTCCGGGTACGCCGGGGCGCACATCGACGCGCTCCGCCGGTCCCTGGGGCAGGCGACGCCGAGCGTCTCCACGGCCCTGACCGTGCACGCCGCGGATCCCGGGAACACCGGGCACCACTCCCACCACGGCGGTGCCGGCGGGATGCCCGGCATGCCGGGCACGGGCGGACAGCAGGGCGGCGCGTCGAGCGGCTCCGCGACGGACGTGGGCGTCGACCGGGTGCTGGCGGCGGCCCGCGCCGAGGGACTGTCCTCGCCCGTCGAGATCGACCTGCCGACGGCGAAGGGCACCGCCTACGTCGTCAAGCAGGTCGGGCGCAGCTGGCCGGAGAAGCAGGACTCGGTCGCCGTGGACCCGGCCACCGGCAGGGTCACCGACGTCTCGCGGTTCGCCGACTACCCGGTCCTGGCCAAGCTCACCCGCTACGGCATCGACCTGCACACCGGCACCCTGTTCGGGCTCGCCAACCAGATCGTGCTGGCGGCGCTGGCGCTCGCCCTGGTCTTCCTGATCCTGTGGGGTTACCGGATGTGGTGGCAGCGCCGTCCCACGCGCGGGCGGGCGCTGTCGTTCGGGCGCCCGGTGCCGCGCGGCGCGTGGCGGAGGGTTCCGCTGCCCGTACTGCTCCCGTTGGTGTGCGGCGTCGCGGCGGTGGGCTGGGCGATGCCGCTGCTCGGCGTCTCGCTGGTCGGCTTCCTGCTCGTGGACGTCGTCCTCGGCGTGCTCGGGCACCGGCGCCGGGCGGCCGCCCCCGCGGACTGAACTCCCGTCCCCCGGCGGCCGTTCCCCGATCGCCCTCGCCCGGCAGCGGCGACCGGGCGGCGACGGTCGGGAACCGGCGGCCCGCTCCGTACGACTGACTGGGCCGGGCGCCAGAGCGGGGCCGGAGCGGTGCGGGAGGGCAGCGGTGCGAGCAGAGCGCGGTACGGATACGGAAGCGGCGGCCGCCGGGCCCGACGGCGGCACCTCCCGGGCGCGCCCCGCGGGACCGGCGGTGACCGCGCTGCTGACCTCCGCGATGGCCTTCTCCATGATGCAGCTCTTCCTGCTCGGGGCGCTCGGGCCGCGGCTGGTCGACGAATGGGGCATCTCCCGGACGGCGCTCGGCCTGACCACGACGGCCGGGTTCGGCGCGGCGGCCCTGCTGTCGCCGGTGGCCGGGCGGCTGGTGGACCGGGTGGGACCGCGTCGCTGCCTGGTGGCGCTGCTGCTGCTCGCCGCCGTCTCGCTCGGGCTGATCGGGGCCGCGCCGGGGGCGGCGCTGCTGCTGGTGGCGGTGACGCTCGGCGGGCTGCCGCAGGCCCTGGCCAACCCGGCGACCAACAAGGTGATCCTGGCGGCCGTTCCGTCCGGGCGGCGCGGCGCGGTGACCGGCCTGAAGCAGTCCGGCGTGCAGCTCGGTGCCTTCGCGGCGGGGCTGCCGCTGTCGCTGCTGGCCGCGGGGGTGGGCTGGCGCGGCGCCGTCTGGACGGCGGCCGGCACCGCGGCGCTGGCCGCGGCGTGGGCCGCCCGGACGCTGCCGCACGACGCGGCCGCCGAGGCCCCGGGAGCGCGTCCCGCGCCCTCCGCACAGGGGGCGACGAGGCGGCTGGCGGTCTTCTCGCTGCTGCTCGGCTGCGGTATCGCCTCGGTCAACACCTATCTGGCGCTGTTCGGTTCGCAGCGCCTGGGGCTCGCGCCGACCACCGCTGCCGCGTTGGTGGCCGTGCTGGGTGTGGCCGGCATGGCGGGGCGCGTGGGGTGGTCGCGGGTGGCGGGCCGGCCAGGCCGCGCCGAGGCGATGCCCGCCCTGCTGGCGGCCGGCGCGGTGGGCGCGGCGCTGCTGCTCGCCGCGGCGGTGCCGGTGCCGTGGCTGGTCTGGGTGGGCGCGCTCGCCATCGGGTCGTTCGCGGTGGCCGCGAACGCGGTGTCGATGGTCCTGGTGATGCGGCGGGCGGCTCCGGGGCGCGCCGGGCAGGACTCCGCCCTGGTGTCGGCGGGCTTCTTCGCCGGGTTCGCGGTGGGGCCGCCCCTGTTCGGTGCGCTGGTCTCGGCGACCGGATACGGGCCCGGATGGCTGCTGGTGGCGGCCGAGTTCGCGGCGGCCGGGACGGTGGCCGTGCCGCTGATGGCCCGTCGCCGGGGGGAGAAGCGATGACCGCGCCGGAGACGCTGACCGCGGCGGGCTGGGCGGAAACGGCGCTCGCGTCCGTGCTGGCCCGGGTCTCGGTGACGGCGCGCGAGTCCGGCCCGCGCTTCCCGCTGTACGCGGAACCTGACACCGGCGCATGGCGGACGACCGCGCGGGGGTCGTGGACCGGCGGCTTCTGGGCCGGGCTGCTGTGGCTGCGTGCGCTGTCCTCGGGCACCGCGGAGCACCGGGCCGCGGCCGCCGACTGCACAGGGCGGCTGCGGCACTGGGTGGCGCAGGACACCGCCACCCGCGGGCTGGTGCTCTGGTACGGCACGTCCCTGGCCGCCGGGCCGGGTGCTGACGGGGCGGCGGCCGCGCTGCGGGACGAGGCGGCACGGGCCTGCCTGGCGGCGTACGAGCCGGCGTGCGGGCTGGTGCCGTGGGGCGGGGCGTTCGGCGGGCCGCGGTTGCTGGCACGGGCCGACGGCATGCCGGGACTCGTACCGCTCCTGGCGCGGGCGGACGGGGGTGCGGCCGCCGCGTACGCCCATCTCGACCGGCACCTCCGGCTGTGCCTGTCGCAGGACCCGCCGCGTCCCGCGTGGCGGGCCGGGCCCCGGGGAACGTGGACGGCGTGGCCCGAACCCGGGCCGGGGTGGAGTCGTACGGCCGCGTGGTTGCTGCTGGCGGTCGCCGACGGGATGTGGTGCCTCGGGGCGGACGACCGGCTGCGGGCGGCGGCGGACCGGCTGGGCGCGCTGCGGCTGGCACCCGGTGCGCGGCTCGTGCCGCCGGCCCGGGGTGACGACCCGAGCGGCCCGGTGGACACCTCGGCCGCTGCCATTGAGGCGGTGGCCGCGCTGAAGCTGGCCGCCCTCGCGCGGACGGCCGGCGACCGGCGGGCGGCCGACCGCCTCGCGGACCGGGGGCGGCTGATGCTGCACCGACTGGTGACGGCGCACCTGTCGTCGGCCGGCGCGCTGCTCGACGGCTGCTACGACGCCGACCGCGGGCTCGCGCCGCGGCACGAGCTGATCTGGGGGGACTTCTTCCTCGCGTGGGGGCTGGCGACGCTGACCGGGCTGGTGGAGCCCTTCACGATGTGACGGCGGCGTGCGTGCGGCGACGGCGGGTCCACGGTGTGATGGCGGGTTCGCCGGGCTACGGCGGCGTGCGTGCGGTGACGGTGGAGTTCGCCAGGGCCGGGCCACGGCGGCGTGCGTGCGTGCGTGGACGGTGCACGGTTGCCGGGCCACGCGGCGTGCGTGCGATGACGGCGGCGTGGGCGCCGGGCCCGCGGGGTCACCGGGCTCGGTCGTGGTCGCGCAGCACCCGGCGGGCCACCGCGGCGATGTGCAGCTCGTCCGGGCCGTCCAGCAGGCGGGCCGCGCGCCCCGTGCGGAACAGGCCCGGCAACGCGGTGTCCGGCCCGAGTCCGGCCGCCCCGTGGACCTGGATCGCCGCGTCGGCGACCTGCTGGAGCATCCGGGCCGCCGCGACCTTGGCCAGTCCGGTCTCCAGCCGGGCATCGTCGCCCGCCGCCAGCCGGCCCACCGCCTCGTACACCAGCGGCCTGGTCGTCCGGATCGCCAACAGGGCGTCGAAGACGAGCTGTTGCACCAGCTGGCGGTCCGCCAGGGGGCCGGACGCCTGGGTGCGCGACCGGGCCCGCGCGCACATCAGGTCGAAGGCCCGCTCGGCCTGTCCGAGCCAGCGCAGACACCGCAGGACCCGGCCGAGCCGCAGCCGTTCGCCGGCGATCCGCAGCGCCGTCCCGCGCTCGCCGACCACATGGTCCGCGGGCACGGCGACCCCGTCCAGTGCGATCTCCCACTGGCCGCCGACGCCGAGCACCGGCAGCTCGCGCACCACCCGGAACCCGGGGGCGGCGGTGGGCACCAGGAACAGCGACAGGTCGTCGCCGGTCCGGGCCAGCACGGTCACCAGGTCGGCGTCGCCGGCGCCCGTGATGAACCATTTGCGGCCGTGCAGCGTCCACGTCCCCCCGGGGCCGGCCTCGGCGCGGGTGGCGGTCAGGGCGGGGTCGGTGCCGGGGGTGTCCGGTTCGGTCATCGCGTAGCAGGTGCGCAGTTCACCCGCCGCGATGCGTGGCAGAAAGCGTTCCCGGACGGGGTCGTTGGCGTGCCGGCCGAGCATCAGCACGTCGAGCAGGGACGCCGAGCCGAGGGCCGCAGGGCCGTGGTCGCTGGCGCCCTCGGCCTCGGCGAGATGCGCGTAACGGGACAGCGGCAGGCCCTGTCCGCCGTGTTCGACCGGCAGCGGCAGCGCCCAGAGGCCGGCCTGCCGCGCTTCGTCGTTGAGCCGGCCCAGCTCGGCGCGCGCGGCCGGCCCGCCCGCGTCGAGCACCGGCTCGCTCGGCTGTACCCGCTCCCGCACGAACGCCGCGACCCGCGCGCGGAGTTCGGCGGCGTCCGGCGGACCGGCCGGTGACCCGAACGGGGCGGCGCCGGACGGCGGATCGGCCTCCGGAGTGCAGCTCGACCGGTCGCCCGGAGTGCTTTGCAGGGGATGCAGGGGTTTCACGGCTTTCCTCCGCGTTCACCGGGAACCCGGTGAACCGACGCTCCGACTTACTGGCCGTGGAGTTGGTCGGCCGCGCGCGCCGTCCGGTTCCCGTACGTCCACGTCCGTGCGAGAGACGCGGCGCCCTGCCGCCGCCGGAGAGGAATGCCGTGCATGCCGTGGGGAGCCCCACCGTCATCGGTACGACCGGGCCACTGGAGGAGGTGGACGTGCGGGTCGCGGGCCCGGCCGCGCTCACCGCCCCGGCGCTCGCCCACCTGCGGGCGCTCGGCGCGCGGGCGGCGGAGGCGCCGGACGGACCGACCGGCCCCGCCCGATTCGCCGCGGCCGGCCCCGGGCCGGGCGGGATCACCGCGCACACCGCCTGGGCCGATGTGCTGCCGGACGCGGACGCCTCCGACGAGGCGACGGTCCAGGCGGCCACCGGGATGATGCACGTCCACGGGAGACGCGACGCCGCGCCGCGTGGCCTCGCCGTCGACTACGCCGCCACCTGTGCGGCGGTCCTCACCGTGCAGGGGCTGCTCGCCGGGCTGCTGGGCCGGGCGCGGGGCGGCGGCGGGCCCGGCGAGGTCGCCACCGGTGCCGACCGGGCGGCGCTGCTGACGCTCTCCCAGTACATCGCGGCGGCGAACGCCCCCGAGGCGGAGGCCGTGCCCACCGCACCCGGCGGACCGCCGTTCACCGCCTCCTGCGGCACCCGATTCGAGCTGGAAGCGCTGGATCCCGGCCCGTGGGCCCGGTTCTGGCGCGAACTCGACGCGCCCGAGGACGCGATCCGCACCGGTTGGCCCGCCTTCCAGTTCCGCTACGCCACGGCCTGTGCGCCGCTGCCGGAGGCGCTGCACCGGGCGGCCGGCGCGGTGTCCTGGGCGCGCGTCCGGCACGCCGCCGCCGCGTCCGGGGCCGAGGTGTGCGCGCTGCACGCGCTTGCCGGCAGGGTCACCGAAGCGGCCGCCGCGCCGTGGACGCTGACGCCGTACGCCGGGGCGGGCGTCCCGCCGGCGGCGGCCTCGCTGCCTGCCGGAGCCCTTCCGCTGCGGGGGCTGACGGTTCTCGAGGCGGGCCGCCGCATCCAGGCCCCGCTCGCCGCTCATCTGCTGGGGCTGCTCGGCGCCGACGTCGTACGGATCGAACCGCCGGGCGGGGATCCGCTGCGCGGCATGCCCCCGTGCGCCTCGGGCGTCTCCGCGCGCTGGCTCGCCCTCAACCGCGGCAAGCGGAGTGTGCAGATCGACATCAAGTCGCCTGCCGGTCAGGGGGAGTTGCGCGAGCTGGCCGCCGGCGCGGACGTCTTCCTGCACAACTGGGCCCCGGGCAAGGCGGAGCAGTTCGGGCTGGGCGCCGACGCGCTCGGTCCGGTCAACCCGCGGCTGGTGTACGCGTACACCAGCGGCTGGGCGGGCCGGCTGCCCGACGCCCCGATGGGCACCGACTTCATGGTGCAGGCCCGCACCGGCGTCGGCGAGGCGGCCCGGCCCGCCGACGAACCGCCGGCGCCGTCGTTGATGACGCTGATCGACGTGCTCGGCGGCCTGGTCGGCGCGGAGGCGGTACTGGCCGGCCTGCTGCTGCGGGAGCGCACCGGTCGCGGCGTACAGGTGGAGTCGTCCCTGCTCGGTGCCGCGGAGACGCTCACCGCACCCGCGCTGCGGCGGGCCGCGGCGGGCCGGGATCCGCGGCGCCGGGCCGGTTTCCGCCGGCCGCTGCGGACCGCTGACGGGTGGCTCGCCCCGGCCGACGGCTCCGCGGACGCGGCCCGCGCCCTCGCCGCGCGCCTGTGCGACCTGACGTCGGACCGGGCCGTCGCGGCCCTGCGCGCACGGGGCCTGGCCGCGACCGTCGTCAGCACCGACCTCCGCGCGCTGCCGGCGGACCCCCGCCTGGCCGGTGCGCTGACCCACGACGCACACGCATCCCTCGTCGTTCCCTCGCCCTGGAGGTTCGCATGACGCCCCCGTCCCGCACCCCGTCCGCCGCCTTGTTCCACGATCTGGTCCCCGAGGCGCTGCGGCGCGGCTGGGCCGCCGAGGGCCACTGCCCCGATCTGGACCTGTACGCGCTGTTCCGGGCCCACCGGATCGCCGCCCCGCACGCCACCGCGGTGATCGACGCGGCCGGTGAGGTCAGTTACGCGGAACTGGACGACCGGGCCCGATGTCTGGCCGCCGGGCTGGCCGCGCACGGCGTCCGGCCCGGTGACGTGGTGGGCGTGGCGCTCCCCAACGGCAGGGACGCGGTGACGGCCGACCTCGCCCTGGCCGCGCTGGGCGCCGTCGTCCTGCCCTTCCCGGTCGGACGCGGCAGACGGGAGGCCCGCTCGCTGCTGGGCCGCTCGGGGGCCCGCGCGGTCATCGCCCTCGCCGGGCACCGTGGCGCCGAGCCCGCACGGGAGCTGGCCGCGCTGGCCGCGGTCCCCGGCGAACTGCCCGAGCTGCGCACGGTGGTCGCGGCCGGCCCCGGCCCGGCCCCCGCCCTCTGCCTGTCGCTGGCCGAGCTGCTGCACACCGACGCGACCGCCTTCACCCCGGCCCGCCCCGGGCCCGATACCGCCGCCCGGATACTGGTCTCCTCCGGGTCGGAGGCCGAGCCCAAGATGGTGGCGTACTCGCACAACGCGCTGGCCGGCGGCCGGGGCAACGGCCTCGCCTCGCTGCTGCGGCCGGGCACCCCGCCGCGCTGTCTGTTCCTCGTTCCGCTCGCTTCGGCATTCGGCAGCGCCGGGACCGCCGTCACCCTCGCCCGGCACGGCGGGACGCTGGTCCTCCTCGACCGTTTCACCCCCGGCGCGGCACTGGACGCGCTCCGCGCCCACCGCCCCACGCACGTACTGGGCGTGCCGACCATGGTGCGCATGATGCTCGACCGGCTGGCGGACGAACCCGCCCCGCCCGCCGCGCCGACCGCCTTGATACTCGGCGGCGCGGCCCTCGACGCGGCCACCCGCGAAGAGGCCCGCCGGGCCTTCGGCTGCGCGGTGGTCAACCTCTACGGCTCGGCCGACGGCGTGAACTGCCACGGCGACCTCGACGAGTGCGCGGCCGCCGAAGGCATTCCGGACGCCGGGCCCGGCATCGTGGTCGGCCGGCCCGATCCCGGCGTGTGCGACATCCGCATCGCGCCGCTGCCGGGCGGCAACTCCCCCACTGCGGGGGCGGCTTGCGGGGAGGCCGGGGAGATCCTCGCGCGCGGCCCGATGACGCCGCTGTGCTACGTCGGCGCGCCCGAGCTGAACATGCGCTACCGCACGGCCGGCGGCTGGGTCCGTACCGGCGACCTCGGCATGCTGGACGCCACCGGGGCCCTGCGTGTCATCGGCCGCCTCAAGGACATCGTGATCCGCGGCGGGGCGAACATCAGCCCCGCCGAGGTCGAGGGCCAGCTCGCCTCCCACCCGGACGTGCGCGAGGTGCTGTGCGTCGGTGTGCCGGACCCGCTGATGGGCGAGCGGCTCGCCGCGTGCGTGGTGCCGAGGCCGGGACGCGCACCGGAACTCGCCGGCCTGTGCGCCCATTTGGACGCCCGCGGCCTGGAGCGCCGCAAGCACCCCGAGCACGTCCTCCTGGTGACCGACGGGCTGCCGCTCACCCCGGCGGGGAAGCCCGACCGGGCCGCGCTGCGGGCGAGGGCCGCCGCCGCGGTGCAGGCCGAGCAGGTGCGGGCGGGCTGACGCCACCGGGCACGCCTCCGGGGAGGATCCGCCGCGGCGGCTCCTCCCCGGGGCACGTCGACCGGCCGCTCAGGAGCCGGAGAACGCCTTCCTCAGCTGGCCGGCCGCCTCGCGGTAGACCGCCAGCAGGTCGAGGTCCCGGCCCGGGTAGTTGACGATGTTGAGCTGCTCGGCCCCGGAGCCCGGCAGCACGGTGCCGCTCGACATGTTCTCGTTGTCCAGCACGAACTTCGGCTTCTTCGCGGACAGTGCGGACAGCTGGGCGGGGGTGACCGCTTCGGGGCCGTAGGTGCCGACCACCTTGGCGCCCGCCAGCTCGGCCGCCCACGTGGTGAACTTCTGCGACGCCACGGCCGGCGCCTTGCCGCCCGGCCAGGTGCCCTTCACCTGCCGGGCGAGCGTGTCCCACGTGCGCGTGAAGGTGGTGTTCCACCGGGCGGCGGCGCGCTCCGTACCGAACTTCCGGCCGAGCGCGGTCACTTCGGCGCGGGTCGCTCCGGGCGTGTTGTCCAGGTTGACCTCGACCAGCTTCGCGTGCGAGCCGACCGCTTCCTTGATCTTGCCGGCCCAGGGCTCGAAGGAGGCGTAGAGCACGTAGTCGGCGCCCGCGACCGCCGTCAGGTCGGACGGCTTGAGGTCGTAGTCGGGGGCGTGCCTGATCGACGCGGGGACGAGGTACCGGACGTTCCTGGCCCCGGCGGCCTTCGCCAGTGCCGCCTCCCAGGTGGAGGTGGCGACGACCTCCGGACCGGTTGCCGCGACCGGCCGCGAGGAGCCGGCCGACGTGTCCGTACCGCCGTTGCCGCCGCAGCCGGTCAGCAGCGCCAGCCCGGCGCTCAGTGCGGTGACGGCGACGGCGGGGCGGAAGAGGACGCGGACGTGCGCCATGATGAGGTTCTCCGTTCGGGTATCAGGTGAGCGGCAAGGGCGACGGCCCCCGCGGCGAGGACGAGCACCGGACCGGGCGGCAGGTCCCAGGCCAGCGCGAGCAGGAAGCCGACGACGTTCACGACGACGCCGATGCCGACCGCCCAGAGTGTGATCGACACCAGCGACCGGCCGAGGCGGCGGGCGGCCAGGGCCGGCAGCAGGGTCAGCGCGTCCACCAGCAGCGCACCCGTCAGGCGGATGGCGCCGGCGACCGCGACCGCCACCAGGACCAGCAGCACCACAGTCAGCCGCTGCACCGCCACGCCGGAGCACAGCGCCAGTTCCCGGTCGTGCAGCAGCAGCGCCAGGTCCCGCCGCCGCCGGACGAACAGCGCCGGTACGGCCACCGCCAGCGCTCCCAGCACCACGAGGTCCGCCGGGCGCACCGACAGGATCGATCCCCAGAGCAGCGCGAACGCCCCGTTGGCGTTCACCCCGGACAGCGCCAGCATCAGCAGGGCGGCGGCGATCGCGAGGCTCATCAGCAGCCCCATCGCCCCCGACAGGCCGTCCGCGGTACGGGCCAGCGGGGCCACTCCCGCCCCCGCCAGCGCACAGGCCACCAGCGCGCACAACACCGGGTCCAGGCCCACGAGTTGGCCCACCGCGATGCCCAGCAGCGCCACGTGCATCATGGCGAAGCGCACCGGCATGATGTCCAGGCCGACGATCACCACACCGATCACCGGCAGTCCGAGGGCGGCGAGCACCAGTCCGGCGCCCGCCCGCTGCACCGGGACCAGTTGCAGCAGGTCGCCGACCTGCCCGAGGGCGCTCACGCGACCTCCCGCAGCCGGCCGGCCGCCATCTCCAGTGTCCGGTCGCAGCGCCCGGCCATCGCCCGGTCGTGCGTCACCACCAGCAGCGTCACCGGAAGTGCGGTGAGGAGTTCGGCGGCCTCCTCCTGCCCGGCGAAGTCCAGCGCCGCGGTCGGCTCGTCCGCCAGCAGCACACCTGCCCCCGCCGCCACGCAGCCCACCGCGCGCGCCAGGTGCATGCGCTGCAACTGGCCGCCCGAGAGGCTGCTCACCGGCCGGTCGGTCAGGGCGCCCACGCCGAGCCGCTCGGCCGCGTGCCGGGCCTCGGCGAGGTCACCGCTGCTCGCCAGCAGCTCCCTCGCGAGGAGCGGGAAGCGTCCGGCGGCCGGCCGTTGCGGAATCCATCCGCACGCCCGCCGCCGCCACGCCCATTCGGCGGCGCTGCGGCAGCCCCGGCCGCCGACGACGATCTCCCCGTCGGCCTGCCGGTGCAGACCGAGCACCGCCCGCAACAGCGTCGTCTTTCCCGATCCGTTGGTGCCGGTCAGCGCGATCCGCTCACCGGCCCGTACCTCCAGATCGACTCCACGGACCGCCTCCAGCCGGCCGTGGCGGCACACCACCTGCCGCAACCGCACCTCCAGACCGCCCGCGCCGTCCACCTGCCGCCCCTCAAGGGGCCCCGACCACTCCGTGCTCCGTTCCACAGCCCACTAGTCGGCCGGACCGGGCGCGGAGTTCCCGCCGGCCGGCGGCGGTCCTGAACGGGGCCACTCGCGTCCGGGCCGCCGTCCGCCCGGGAACCGCCGGGTGTGCCTCCACCCGGCCCCTCCCTCCGTCTGGTGGAGTCGGATGTCACAGTCCGCCCCACCAACGGGAGTACGTATGGCCGCCACCGCACAGATCGGTGTCACCGGGCTCGCGGTGATGGGCCGCAACCTGGCCCGCAACTTCGCCCGCCACGGCTACACCGTGGCCCTGCACAACCGCACGCCCAGCAGGACCCATGCCCTCATCGAGGAGTTCGGGCACGAGGGAAACTTCGTGGCCACCGAGCGGCCCGAGGAGTTCGTCGCCGCCCTGGAGCGCCCCAGGCGATTGATGATCATGGTGAAGGCCGGCGATCCGACCGACACGGTGATCGAGGAGTTCGCCCCCTTGCTGGAGCCCGGCGACATGATCATCGACGGTGGGAACGCCCACTTCGCCGACACCCGCCGCCGCGAACGCGCCCTGCGCGAGCGGGGCGTCCACTTCGTCGGCACCGGCGTCTCCGGCGGTGAGGAGGGTGCGCTGCACGGGCCCTCGATCATGCCCGGCGGCTCGGCCGAGTCCTACGCCTCCCTCGGCCCGCTGCTGGAGGCGATCAGCGCCAAGGTGGACGGTGAGCCCTGCTGCACCCACATCGGGCCGGACGGGGCCGGACACTTCGTCAAGATGGTGCACAACGGCATCGAGTACGCGGACATGCAGCTCATCGGCGAGGCGTACGACCTGCTGCGGCAGGTCGGCGGCTACCACCCCCCGCAGATCGCCGAGATCTTCCGGCGCTGGAACACCGGCCGCCTGGACTCGTACCTGATCGAGATCACCGCCGAGGTGCTCGCCCACACCGACGCCGCGACCGGCGCACCCTTCGTCGACGTCGTCCAGGACCGGGCCGAACAGAAGGGCACCGGACGCTGGACCGTACAGATCGCCCTCGACCTCGGCGTCCCGGTCAGCGCCATCGCCCAGGCGGTCTTCGCCCGCTCCTCGTCGGGGCACACCGACCTGCGCGCCGCCTACCGCGACCTGCCGGGCGCCGGCGCCCGGCCGCTGTCCGCCCACGAGGCGGAGACCTTCACCGCCCATGTGGAGCAGGCCCTGTACGCCTCGAAGATCATCGCCTACGACCAGGGATGGAAGATGATCATGGATGGCAGCGCCGAGTACGACTGGGACATCGACCCCGGTGCGGTCGCCGCGATCTGGCGCGGCGGCTGCATCATCCGCGCCGCGTTCCTCGACCGCATCCGCGCCGCCTACGCCGCCGACCCCGGCCTCGTCAGCCTGCTGTCGGACCGGGAGTTCGGCCAGGAGATCGGCGGCGCCCAGCAGAGCTGGCGCGAGGTGGTGGCCACCGCCGCGCGCCACGGCATCCCGGTCCCCGCCTTCTCCACCGCGCTGGCCTACTACGACTCGCTGCGCGCCGAACGGCTGCCGGCGGCCCTCACCCAGGCGCAGCGGGACTTCTTCGGCGCCCACACCTACCGCCGGACCGACCGCGAGGGCAGCTTCCACACCCGCTGGGCGGAGCACGACCGGCCCGAGGTCTCCGCCTGAGCCCGGCCTGACGACGCCGGGCGGCGGTGGCACGGCGTCGCCGGTGCGGGAGCGGCTCGCGCGCTCCCGCACCGTGGCGACAAGGCGGTCTCGGGACGTGGCCGCCGCAGCCGCCGACGCCCGGCCCGGTGTTCCGCCGGTCCGGGGTGCTCGTGTCGCGCGCGGCCGGGTCTCCGGATGGACTGGAGCCAGGGCCGGTGGGGCGGCGCATGGCGTGCCGTGCGGTGGGCAGCCGCGGAGACAGACGCCGTCCGTACACCGGGCCGGCCCGCGGACCTGCAGGACAACGAGGAGGAAGCATGGCTGACAGCAAGCTGAGCGGTCACTCCGTTCTGGTCGTGGTGGCCAACTACGGAGTGGAACAGGACGAACTTCTCGTCCCGGTGCAGCATCTGCGGGACGCCGGCGCCGAGGTGCAGATCGCCGCGGTGAGCAGCGACCCGATCCAGACCCTCGTCGGCGACAAGGACCCCGGTCAGAAGGTCACCCCGGACCGGACGCTGGACGACGTGGACGCCTCCGCGTACGACGCGCTGGTGCTGCCGGGAGGCACGCTGAACGCGGACGCGCTGCGGCTTCAGGACAAGGCCGTCGCGCTCGTCCGCGCCTTCCCCTCCGCGCACCGCCCGGTCGCGGCGATCTGCCACGGCGCGTGGGGCCTGGTCGAGGCGGACGTCGTCAAGGGCAAGACGCTGACCTCCTATCCCTCGCTGCGCACCGACATCCGCAATGCCGGCGGCCGCTGGGTGGACGAGTCCGCCGTCAGTGACAACTCGAATGGCTGGACGCTCGTCACCTCGCGCACACCCGACGACCTGGAGGACTTCCTGAAGGCGATCGAGGAAGCGCTCACCGAGCCGGCTTCCTGACCGCTCCCCGGCTCCCCCGCCTGCCGTGCAGACCTGGTCGGCTCTCCCGTGTCGCGCCGGGCGGCCGCAGGGCGTGGACTGGTAAGTGCCTCCTGCGCCCCGCGGAGGCACCGGCTGCCGGGCAGCCGGCGCGACGGAGCACCTCACACACCCCGTCCCGATCAAGGAGTTGCATGATGCCTGCGGGTTCGAGCAAGAAGCGTGAGCGACAGTACGAGCACATCAAGGAACAGGCCGAGGAGCGCGGTACCTCCGAGAAGCGCGCGAAGGAGATCGCCGCGCGCACCGTCAACAAGGAACGCGCCCGCTCCGGTGAGGCCGAGTCGGCGAGCAGGACGTCGACGCGCGATCCCAAGTCCGCGTCGCAGCGCGGCGGCGAGCGTTCGCACCGCGGGGCCCAGGGCCCTACGAAGGACCAGCTGTACGAGGAGGCCAAGAAGAAGAACGTCGAGGGGCGCTCCACCATGAACAAGGATGAACTCCGCAAAGCAGTCGGCCGCTGAACCGCCCGCCGACCCGGACCCGGGCGCGCCGGTCGCCCTGCAGGAGAACGTTGTGATGTCGATCGACCGACACGTCGCTCCCGTGCTCGGAGCGCCGTGCTGGGTCAGCCTGACGACCCGCGACCTGACCGCCGCGCAGGACTTCTACGGCGCGGTGATGAACTGGAAATTCCGCTCGGCGAGCTTCGGTGACGAGTTCTGCGTCGCGCTCGCCGATGACCAGCCGGTGGCCGGTATCGCGGCTGTCGCGCCGGGCTGGCAGGCGCCGGTGGACTGGACGCCGTACTTCGCCGTCGCCGACGCCGATGACGTCGCCGCCCGGGTCCGGGAACGCGGTGCCACCGTCGCGGTGGGACCGCTCCGCCTCGGCTACGGCCGTGCCGCGCTGGCCGCCGACCGTGACGGCGCCAGGTTCGGCCTCTGGGAGGGGCAGTCTCTGGCCTGGACGGTGGGCGAGGGCAGCGCCCCGGCCCTGTTGGAACTGCGGACCCGCGACGCGTTCGACGCGGCCATCTTCTACGCGCAGCTCTTCGACTGGGCCACGCCGGAGAGCGAGTGCCGGGTGGACTACGAGGAGGACCAGGTCATCGTGCGGCAGGGTGACCGCGCGGTCGCCACGCTGCGGGGCGGGGGCGTCGAGGCGGCCCCGGACCCGCGGGTCCGACCGCGGTGGCACGTCCACTTCCACGTCCACGACCTCGACCGGACCACCGCGGCGGCGGTCGCGGCCGGCGGCACCGTCACGCCCGTCGAGCCGGCCGGCGGCGCGTCCGGCCCCCAGGCCGTGATCCGCGACCCGGACGGCGCCCTGTTCACCGTCTCGACCGGCGACGGTCCGTGACGCGCGGGCCGGCCACGTCCGCCGGCCGCCGCACGGGGCCGGGGCGGGCGGCCGCCGGGATGCGATCACCACCGATCGGTCGTGCCATGGAGAAACGGCGCGCCGGTACGCCGGGGCGCCGCATCGGGTCCCGGCGGGGCGGGCAGCCGCCCGGGGAGAAGGAGACCTCCCCAGCACGGCGAAAGAGACGGGCCTGATGAACACCGACCGCAGAGCCGCCCTGTTCGACGTGGACGGGACCCTGGTCGACACCACCTACCTGCATGCCGTCACCTGGTGGGAGGCGTTCCGCCAATCAGGTCACCGGGTGCCGATGGCCGACATCCACCGGGCGGTCGGTATGGGTGCCGACCACCTCATCGGCCATCTGCTGGGCCCGGAGCGTGACCGCGACGTCGACGCGGCCGTCAGCGCGGCGCACAAGACGCTGTATGCCGAGTACTGGCCCCGGCTGGCGCCCTTCGACGGTGCCGCCGACCTGCTGCGGGCCGTGGCCGGACGAGGCTGGACGGTGGTCCTCGCCAGCTCGGCGAGCGCGGCGGAACTGAACGCCATGCGCACCGCGCTGGATGCCGAGGACGCCCTCACCGCGGTCACCGGCGCGGACGACGTGGAGTCCAGCAAGCCCGCCCCCGACCTGGTGCAACAGGCGCTGGCCGAGGCCGGCACCGAGCCGGGCAACGCGGTCTTCGTCGGGGACACGGTCTGGGACATGAAGGCCGGCGCGCGGGCCGGGGTGGCCTGTGTGGGCGTGCTCAGCGGCGGCCACTGCCGCCAGGACCTTCTGGACGCCGGCGCGCGGGAGGTCCACGACGGGCCGGGCGCGCTGCTGGCGCGACTGGAGTCGTCCCTGCTGAAGTGAGCTCGCGGCTGACGCGTGCGGCGTACTCAGCCGGCACCGGGCAGGCGTACGTGGACGGTGCCGCTGCTGTCGACACGTACCTCGAAGGCGGGTTGCGGCGCGGTCGCGGGGCCGCGGACGTTCTTGCCGTCCGCGAGCCGGAAGACGCTGCCGTGCCAGGGGCACTCCACGCAGCCGTCGGCGACCGTGCCCTCGGAGAGCGGCCCGGAGAGGTGGCTGCACCGGTCGGCGAGCACATGGATGCGGCCGCCCGTCTCGCGCACCACCACCACGGGCACCTCGCCGAGCATCCGGCGCACCGCCTCGCCGGCCGGGAACTCCGCCGTGCCGCCGAGCGGCAGCCAGTCGGGTTCCAGCAGGCGCGGCACCGGCTCCGTCTTGTTGGGCCCCGCGGCCTGCCGGTACGCGAGGTGTCCGCCGAGGAAGCCGCCGGCGCCGGCGGCGCAGAGCCCGGCCCAGCCGAGGGACCTGCCGAGCGCCATCCGGCCACGGCCGCGCTGCACCCAGGAGGCCGCGTAGAGCCCGACCGCCGACGCGGTGGAGAGTGCGTGGACCAACCCGGTCCGCATCTGGTCCTCGTGCTGCTCGGCCCAGTCCACCCAGCCCGCGACGGCCGCCGGCGCGGCGGCGAGCACGCCGAGGCCGACCAGGAACCTGGCCGAACGCCGGGTGCCGGGAACGACGTCGAGCACCGACGCGGACATCCAGGCGCCGATCGGCACCTGGACGAGCACCGGGTGGAGCGGATGGCCCAGCGGGAGCCCGTGCAGGATGTCGCGGGCGCCGCCCAGCGGGAGGGCGCGCACGGCCCGCTGCACCGGAGCGGCCACCGCGTCCAGCGCCTTCAGCCGGCCGAGTGCGTCGAGCGCGTCGAGGAACGCGTCCTCGGCGCGTGCGGCGGCGCCCCGTGCGCTCGCCGCCTGCCGGGCGACGGCGGAGAAGCCGTTGAGTCCTACCGGAAGCCGCATGATGCCTCCTCGCGAGTCGCTCCCGACGGTCCATCCTCGCGCGGGGCCGGGGGTTCGGCGACTCGGCGGCATCGCGGCCCCGCCCGCCCCGGCCTCGCGCACGCCCGGCCGCGGCTGTCAACTCGGGTCAGGCGGGCGTTCGTTGCACGCCGCACCGCACTCCGGCGGCGGGGACCGGGGCCCGTGGTGGGGTGTGCGGGCCCGTCAGCCCAGGAGCCTGACGGTGACGACGCGCGGGGTGCCGCTCGGGCGCTTGCCGGGGTACGAGAGCGTCAGCTGGGTGTAGTACCGCTGCCCGGGGTGGCCGGGGCGCGCCTGGGGGTGGTCCAGCCGTACGTGCACGCGGTAGCGGTGGAAGTGGCCGGCCGCGCAGAAGGGCCGGCAGTCGTTGACCATGTCGCTTCCGTCGGCCACCGCGGACCGCGGCTGCCACTGCGACCACCGCAGCGACGTCAGCACGTTGTTGCCGTCGCCGCAGGCCAGTGTGTAGGTACCGGGGCGCACCTGCGGCTTCCCGGCGCAGTCGATGACCGCCACGCGGCCCGTCGCGGGCAGCGCCGAGGAGGCGGCAGCCGGTGCCGCCACGGTCGCTGCCGCCAGTGCCGTCCCGGCACAGACCAGAAGTGCTCCCTTTGCCCTGCGAGCTCCCATATCCGCTCCTCAACGTTTCGCTCGGATGGACACCGGCTGCGACGCGGGGCGCGCGGTCCGCTGACGGACGCCCGACATCCCCGCGGGGCGGTCGTTGCTCCTCTGCCGACACGCTACGACCACCTGGCGGAACGCTGCCACTCCAACGGGTGCCCGCCCGCTCCCCACCGGCCGTCCGCAAGGCCGGTAACGCCGTCGGTGGCGGGGTGCCGCGGCCGGGTGTGCAATGGGGTACGTACGAGCGACAGCGACGCCGGGGCCGCCCGCCCCGGCACCGTCTTCCGAGGGAAGGTCATGGCTCGTCCGGTCCACTTCGAGATCCACGCCACGGACGTGGAGCGCGCACGCTCCTTCTACACGGCGGTGTTCGGCTGGTCCATCGAAAAGGACGGGGACCGCTGGGTGATCCGCACCGGCAACGGGGAACCGGGCATCGACGGCACCCTGCTGGCCCGTCAGGGGCCGCCGCCGGACCCCGCGGCCCCGGTCAACGGATTCCTGGTCCGAATGCTCGTCACGTCGATCGACGCGACGACCCTGGCGGTGGAGGCCCACGGCGGCGAGATCACCGTGCCCACCATTCCCGTTCCGGACATCGGTCTGTTCGCCGTCGGCAGGGACCCGGACGGCAACATCTTCCAGATGGTCCAGCCGGATCCCTTCCCCACCTGACGGTGCGTCGGACCGGCCCCGGCGGAGAGCGGCGCCGCCCCGGTCAGGCCGCCCCGCGGATCAGGTCGGCCGCCTTCTCCGCGATCACCACGGCCGCGGGGTTCGTGTTGACAGAGACGATCGTCGGCATCACCGAGGCGTCCACCACCCGCAGTCCCGTCAGTCCGCGCACGGTCAGCCGGGGAGTGACCACCGCGTCGGTGCCGGTGCCCATGGCGCAGCTGCCCACGGGGTGGAAGTACGTCCCGGTGGCCGTCGCCAGATAGCGGCGCAGCGCCGCCTCGTCGGTGACGCCGTCGCCCGGGAGCACCTCACGCGACCGCCACCGGGCGAAGGGACCGGTCGCCGCGATGTCCCGTGCCGTGCGGATGCCGTGCAGCATGCGCCTGATGTCCGCGTCCGCGCCGAGGTAGTTCGGGTCGATCAGCGGCGGCGTGTCCGGGTCGGCGTCGGCGAGGCGCACCGAGCCCCGGCTCTCCGGGACGGTCGCCACCCCGAAGGTGAAGCCGTTCGCCGGCGCCGGCATCGTCGGGTGGTACGGCACGTGGATGAACATCAGCTGCATGTCGGGCCCCGGCAGGGCCGCGTCGCTGCGCCAGAGCAGCGAGGTTTCCGCGAGGTTGGTGCGGCCCGGGGGAACGGGCCGGTCGGCTTCGTGCACGACCGGGCAGAGCGGGTGGTCGTGCAGGTTGCGCCCGACGCCGGGCAGGTCGTGGCGGACCTCGACGCCGGCCCGGCGCAACTCGTCGGCGGGGCCCACACCGGACAGCAGCAGCAGCCGCGGCGAGTCGACGGCACCGGCGCTGACGAGCACCTCGGCCGCGGCCCGCACGGTGACCGTCCGCTCCGCCCTCCGGAACTCCACGCCCGTGCACCGGTTGCCGTCGAAGGTCAGCCGGTGGGCGCGGGCGCCGGTCAGCACGGTCAGGTTCGGCCGCTCGGCACGGACCGGGTGCAGATAGGCCCGTGCGGTGCTCTGCCGGGAGCCGTCGGCGATGCTCATGTCGTGCCAGCCGGCGCCCTCCTGGGCGGCGCCGTTGAAGTCGTCGGTCAGCGGATGGCCCGCCGCCACCGCGGCGTCGAGGAAGTCCTGCGACAGCGGGTGGGCGACATCGGGCGAGGCGGGCGCCGGGCGCATCGGGCCGCTGTCGCCGCGGAACTTCGGGTCCCCGCCCGCGGTGGTCTCCATCCGCCGGAAGTACGGCAGCAGCGCCTCGTAGTCCCAGCCCGCGCAGCCGGCCGCCGCCCAGCGGTCGTAGTCGTTGCGGTGCCCCCGGAGGAACACCATGGCGTTGATCGCGCTGCAGCCGCCCAGGGTCCTGCCGCGCGGGTAGGCGACCGCCGCTCCGCCGATACCGGCCTGCGCCACCGTGGTGTAGGCGTGGTCGACCTCGCTGCCCGCCAACGCGGGCCACGCGCCCGGCACCGCGAGCTCCGCCTTGGTGTCCTCCGGCCCCGCCTCCAGCAGCAGCACCGTCCGGTCCGCGTCCTCCGACAACCGTGCGGCCAGCACACAGCCGGCCGACCCGGCCCCGACGACGACGTAGTCGTATTCCTCCACCGCCATGGCCCTCCCCCTCGCCGATGGCGCCCCCGGGCGCCGCCTTGCCGAACGGTGCTCCCGGTGGCCCGCCGGCAAGGGAAAACGTACCGCGCCGCTGCCGACCGCCGATGAACAGCCCCTCAACGAAAGGAACATGACGGAACGTCATACCATCGACCGGTCGCACGGCTCCGTATTGCGCTGGCGCCGCACCGCCTCCCTGACGCACGATGCGCCGGTGGATACCGAGGCATCGGGTGCGGCCGTCGCCGCCGGGGACGAGAGCGCCGTGACGCGGCTGCTGGACGAGGCGCCGAGGACGGCGCTGGCCGGACCGGCGGGCGCGGCCCTGCTGACCCGGGCCGTCCGTGCGGGCCGGCACCGGATCGTGGAGCGCCTCGTGGCTGCCGGCGCCGACCCGGACCGCACGGAACTCACCGGCGGGGTCGACCTGGTCGCCGAGGCGGCCGACCGGGGCGCGTACCCGGTGGTCATGGCGCTGCTGCCGGGTCCCGTGGCCCGTCAGCGGCGGGCGCTGGAGGCGGCGCGCGCCTGGCTCGGGGGATCCGAGGAGGACGAGCTGCGGCGGCGGCTGGGCGGCGGCCCGGACGTCACCTTCACGTACGAGGACGTCCACGAGGACGTGGACCCGGACAACCCGCACCTGTACGACCCCACACCGGTCGCCCGGCGCATCCACGCCACCGCCGCCGACGGCCGCACGCTCTCCGTCGAAACCGCGCACCGGGCCCTCGTCACCGCCGTGGAGCAGACCATCGGCACCTTCGCCACCACCCCGGACGAGCTGGCCGGCCGCGCTCTGCACCACGCCCGCCCCGGCTTCCGCGACTGGCAGGCTTCGGTGTGGCGGCTGGCCGACCGGGCCGACGCGGAATCCTTCGCCTGTGCGGGCCGGCTCATCCGCTCCCCCGAGCCGCCGCACCGGCGCTTCGCCCTGGACCTGCTGTCCGCCATCGCCACCCACCTCTTCCTCCGGCACCCCTGGCGTCACGGGCGGCAGGCCCTGGACCTGCTCCGCGCGTACCTGGCCACCGACGAGGACCACCCCGAGCTCCTCGATGTGGCGCTGTTCGCCCACTCCTGGTACGCGCACGAATACGGCACCGACGAGGACCTGTTCGCGATCCTCCCCTTCGGCAGCCACCCCGACGGCGCGGTCCGTGAGCGCGTGCTGCACGAACTGGGTCCCTTCATGGACCACAACCCGGCCGTCGTCGAGCTGTGCACCGCCCGCTCCGACGACCCCCGCCCCGACACCCGCGAGTCCGCCCTGTACGCGCTGGCCACGTACGGCCCCGACAGCCCCGCGCTGCGGTCCCTGTTCGCCGGCCGTCTCACCGACCCGCACGCCCCCGCCCGCCTGGAGGCGGCCGCCGGCCTCGCCCTGCGCCACGACGCGCGCGGCGACGCGGTGCTGGCCGGTTTCGCCGAGGAGGCCGCGCCCGAGTCCCGGACCTGGTGGCGCCTGGACGAGATACACCGCCGCCGCGCCCGCACGGCACCTGCCTAGTGCCGCGTCAGGCAACGTTCGCCCTGTCGGTGGGGGTGGCTATCCTCGGACCGATCAACCATGTTCCACGAGCGGGAGGTTGCAGGCTCTGATGACGGTGTCGTCTCGTGACTCGATGCTGGAGCTGTTGTCGGCGGCAGGTCCGGATCCGGACCACGCCGAGGCGATGATGCTCTACGGTCGGCTGGTGGGAACGTGGGACATCAGCAACCGTTACCGGTTTGGTGACGGTCGGTGGCGCACAGCAGCGGGCGAATGGCGTTTCGGCTGGGCCCTGGGTGGGCGGGTGGTGCAGGATGTGCTCTTCTGCCCGGAGTTCCACGACCGGTACCCCGGCACCACCCTCCGCATGTACGACATCACGACCAGGCTGTGGCAGATCACGTGGATCTCACCGAAGCTTCCTTCGTACTTCTCCCAGGTCGGTCGGTCTGACGGTGCCGGTGGGATGATCCAGGAGGGCACCGACTCCCAGGGCAGGCGCTCGCGGTGGACGTTCACGGACGTCACGCCGACCTCTTTCCACTGGCAAGGGTTCAGCGCCGCCCCTGATGGCGAGTTCGAGTTGTTCCAGGAGATGCACGCGACACGCCGATAGTGCGGCATCCGCCACGCAGGTGGCGTGGTCTCGGCGGGCTCCCTGGTGGCAGAACGAGCACGGAAGTCGTTGATCGCCTGCGCAGCGGCCCGGCCGGTGTGGCCGAGGAGGAAGGCCGGCCTTCGAGGTGACCGAGGCGCCGGTCGACGGAGCACGGGGGAACGCGCATGGTTTTCGAGATGGAGCTGGCGGTTGCCGAGGACGGCGAGGCGGCGAGGCTCGCCGCCTCGCTCGCCGAACTGGGCAACGAGGGCTTCCTGCACGCGGTCCTCCGCGACCCGGCGCGCTTGGCGCACCGCAGCACCGACCGCCTCATCGGCCTGCCCACCGAGGCGGCGAACGGCACCGAGTCCACCTCCAGCCTGCTGCTGCGCGCCGTCCACCTCTGCTTCACCGCGCATCTCCCGCTGAGCCTCTCCCCCGACCTGCTCTGGTACGCCGTCGTGCACGAGGTGGCGGTGCACGTCCGGCTGAACTCCGGTACGTACGAAGGGGTCTTCACCGACACGCCCGGGCACCGGCAGACCCTCACCGTGCGCGACGACCTGGCCCCGCTGGACTGGGAGCGCTCACTCGGCCTGGTGCAGCGGCCGTTGCGCGCCCGGATCGGTGACGAGGTGGCCGACCTGTTCCAGCCGGCCTTCTCGACCACCACCCCGGCCGATGCCGCCGCCGCGCTGGTGGCACTGATGGACGTGGTCAGCCCGTACTACCGCTTCCGCTGGCAGACGCTCTGCGGCATCCCCCGTATCCGGCTCGAAGGCACGGACCGGGACTGGCGCCTGCTGGCGGCGCGGGTGCGGGAGCTGGCGGGGTGGTTCGAGGGCCTGCGGCCGTGGTTCGCCGCGCTGCAGCCGGTGCTGGACACGATCAGTACGACGGCCTCGGGCTGGGGCGTCGACCGTGCCTTCTGGGGTTCGCTCTACAAGTGGGAGTCGGCCTCCGGCGGCGACCGCGTCACCGGCTGGATCAATGCCTTCTTCGCCCACCGGTACACCGACGACGGGCCGTGTCCCAGGCGGTCCTTCGGCCCGGGCACCACTCCCGACGACGAGTTCCCCGCCCATGTCTCCCGCGTCCCGTTCCGCTGGGAGACCCCCGCCGGCACCTCCGACATGGCCTTCCTCGGGGGCGTCCTGGGCATCGAACGCGACGGCGTGTGGATCCGGCCCCGGCTCGGCCATGCCGTGGCCGAGCTCCTCCCCGCCCCCGCCGGGCGTCAGGACGAGCTGCTGCCCGAGCCGTGGACGCTGGACGACGTCCGGCGCGTCACCGGCTGCCCGCAGGCACAGGTGCTGACCGCTCTTGGCTCCGTCACCTTCCACGGCGCGCCCCTCGCGGTCGACCGGGCCCTCGCGCTGGACGGGGTCTGCGCGGTCCTGGCCGGCGACGGGGACTGGTACCTGGGCGATCCGGTGTCCGCCGCGGGGGACATCCGGTGCTGGTCCCGCTACGGCCCGGACCTCGGCACCGCGCTGCGCGCGCTCTGAGGCAGCTCCGCCAACAGGGCGCGGACCTGCTCCACTTCCGCGTCGGGCGTCTGGATCTCACGGTAGAGGGCGAGGGCCTGGCGCAGGGTCTCGCGGGCCGCTCCGATCGCTCCGGTCGCCCGGTGGGTGTGGCTCAGGTGGACCAGGGTCTCGGCCTCGTTGTAGCGGTGGCCCAGGACACGGTTGAGGTGCAGGCTGCGCCGGTAGCAGTCGACGGCTTGCGGGTGGTCGCCGAGATGGTGGTACGCGTAGCCGAGGGTGTCCCAGGTGCCGGCCTGGCCGCGTGCGTCCGCCAGCTCCTCCTGGAGGGCCAGCGCCTCCTGGCCGCGCCGTACCGCCGCCGGGTGGTCGCCGAGCCGGGCGTGGTCCCAGGCCAGCGCGTTCAGGGCGCGGGCCCGCCAGGGCAGGTTTCCGAGGTTGGTGAACAGGTCCACGGCACTGCCGTCGTGCCGCAGGGCCGCGGCGTGGTCGCCCTCGCGTTCGTACAGCCAGCCCAGGGCGAGGTGGGTGTGGGCCAGGGAGGGGCGGTTGCCGCTCGCCTCCGACAGGGCCAGCGCCCGGGCCAGTTCGCGGTGCGCCTCGGCAAGGCGGCCGGTCTCGGTGCAGGCGAAGGCCCGGGTGCGATGGGACTCGGCCCGGGCCGCCACGTCGTCGGCGCGTTCCGCGGCGGCGAGAGCCGTGGTGTGCAGGGCCGCCAGGTCCGTCCAGCGTCCGCGCCGCGCGAGGAAGGTGGTGAGCGCCCAGGCCAGCTGCCAGGCGTGGGCGTCGTGTCCGGTGCGTTCCGCACGGTCGACGGCAGCGGACAGCACGGTGTGCTCGTCCGCGAACCAGCGCATCGCCGCGTCGTGCGTGGCGAAGTGCTCGGGGTGGGTGCCGGGGGACGCCGGGACGAGCCGGATCGGGTCGCGGTGCGGCATCAGGAGCCGGTCGGCCGCGTACGCCGTGTGCACGTAGTGGTCGAGCACCCGGGTGAGCGCCTGTTGCCCCTCCGAGGCGGGCGCGACGGTTGCGGCGAGTTCGACGGCGTAGGACCGCAGCAGGTCGTGGCAGCTGTAGCGGCCGGGGCCGCGCTCCTGGAGGAGGTGGTGGGCCTGGAGGCGGCGCAGCCTCGTACGGAGCCGGGCGGCCGGCAGGGCGGTGAGGCCGGCAGCGGCGGCCGGGCCGATGTCGGCGCCGGGTGCCTGGGCCAGCTGCCGGAAGACCCGGGCGGTGTCGGGGTCGAGGGCGCGGTAGGACGAGGCGAGGACGGCCCGTACGTCGGTGCTCGGCTCGCCGGTGTCCAGGGCGTCGAGCCGGGTCGCGGTCTCGCCCAGTTCCGCTGCCAGGGCGGTGAGCGTGAGCACCGGGTTGGTGGTGAGGCGGGCGGCGAGGACGCTGAGGGCCAGCGGGAGGCCGGCGCAGTGGCGGAGGAGCGCGGCCGCGGCGGCCGGTTCGGCGGCGAGCCGGTCGGCGCCGAGGCGGCGGCCGAGCAGCTCGTGCGCCTCGGAGTCGTCGAGGGTGCCGAGGGTGAGGTGGGTGGTGCCGTGGGCGGCGGCCAGGCCGGGGAGCTGGTGACGGCTGGTGATCAGGACCGTGCAGGTGGGGCTGCCGGGCAGCAGGGGCAGCACCTGGTCGGTGTCGCGGGCGTTGTCGAGGACGATCAGGAGGCGTTTGCCGTGTGTGAGGCTGCGGTAGAGCGCGGCCTGGGCGTGCGGGGCCGTCGGGCGGTGCGCGGGGTCGGCGCCGAGGGCGTCGAGGAATTCCCGCAGGACCGTGTACGGGTCCAGGGGGTCGCCGGTCGGGGTGAAGCCCCGCAGGTCGGCGTACAACTGGCCGTCGGGCCAGCATTCTTGCCGGTCGTGGGCCCAGCGCAGCGCGAGCCAGGTCTTGCCGACGCCGCCGGTGCCGCAGATCGTGGACACCGGCACCGCGTCGCCCGGCTCGGCCCGCGGGGTCAGCAGCTTGTCCAGCCGGACACGTTCCCGGTCGCGTCCGGTGAACAGGGCCGGTATCGCGGGCAGTTGACGCGGGGTTGCCGCGGCGCGCCGGGGGCTCACCACGGCGCGGTCCGGTGGGGCGAGCCGCGGGTCGGAGACCAGGATCTGCCGGTACAGCTCCCGCAGCGCCGGCCCCGGGTCGATGCCCAGTTCCGCGGCGAGGCGGTGGCGCAGCTCCTGGTAGTGCCGGAGGGCGTCGGCGGGACGGCCACAGCGGTAGAGGGTGAGCATCAACTGGGCGGCGATCCGCTCGTCCAGGGGATGTCGCTCGGCGTGGTCGGTCAGGACGGGCGCCAGTTCCGCGTGTCGTCCGCGGCGTAACTGGAGGTCGCCCCGGTCGAGGGCGGCGGCGAGCAGCTCCGCGTGCGCGGTGTCGCGCTGGACGTTGAACCAGGGGGTGTCCGTGCCGGGGCACAGGTCTCCCTGCCACAGCGCGAGAGCCTCCTCGAACAGCCGCGCCGCCTCGTCCTCGTCGCCGGCGTCCGCGGCAGCCCGTGCCAGGGGGACGAGGGCGCGGAAGCGGTGCAGGTCGGCCGCCGTGGGAGCGACGCTCAGCCGGTAGCCACCCGAGCGCCGTGCGATCCGCGCCTCTTCCTCGGCGGGCCGCAGTGCGTGGCGCAGCCTGGACAGATAGCTGTAGAGCGTCGACCGGGCGCGCTGCGGGGCGCCCTCCCCCCAGACGCGCTCGACGAGTTGTTCCACCGTCGCCACCTGGTTGGCGCCGATCAGCAGGGCCGCCAGGACGCGCTGCTGCCGGGCGGGCCCCAGGTCCACCCGGCAGCCGTCGACCAGAACCTCCACGCCGCCCAGCAGCCGGAACTCCACCGTCATCCGGACCACCCCCCGGGGCCCGATCCTAAAACCGAAACCAGCGGCCCTGACCAGCGCTTTCAAGCTCTTCTCAAGGTTCGGCCACGGTCGGCGGAGCACAGTGGTCGCCATCTCGCCCACCAGGGCGGGACGGCAACCGAAGGAGAGACACCATGCGGAAGACATCGAAGGCCAGGATCGCCGCCGCCTCCACCGTGGTGGGGCTCGCCGCCGTCGCCGCACCGGTCGCGCTGGCCGGCCCGGCCGCGGCGGCGGGTGGCACGGCACCGGCGTGCGTCAGCCGGAGCGTCAATGCCGCGGGGCACTACGTCGACCTCGCCAACTGGTGCAACAAGACGATGCGGATCACCGTCGTCTTCAAGGACGGCTCCGAGACCCCGTGTTTCACCATGTCGAACGGGGCCTCGATGACGGTGCGCTACGGCTCGAAGACGTACGCCCGGACCGCTGTCTGCTGACCGACTCCGGCCGGGGAGCCCGGCGCCCGCACGGGGGGGCGCCGGGTGGCAGGGGGTCACCGGGCGCCCTGCCCGCCTCCGCTGCCGCACGGCGCACACCGGGTCAACGGCCAGCCGGCGCGGCGAAGTCGGTGAAGCCCGGTGTCCCGGGCTCCAGGGGGAGCCGGGTGGCGCGGGCGGTGCAACTGATGGCGTGGTACCAGCCGCACAGCATGAGCAGGTCCAGGAGTTGCGCGGGGCTGAACTCGGCGGCCAGTCGTTCCCACAGGGCGCCGTCGAGGTCGTGGTGGATGTGCAGCGCGTCGGTGGCTTCGATGAGCAGCCGGTCGCGTTCCGACGTCCAGCAGGCGTCCGTGCCGCTTCCGTCGGTGAGTGACCCGATCTGCGCGTCGGTCAGTCGGGCGCGGGCCGCGAAGCGCGCGATGTGCACGCCCCCTTCGTACGCGCAGCCGCACCGGGCGCAGGTGCGGTCGATGACGATCTCACGGTCCCGCAGGCGGAGGCAGCGGAGCCCCCGCCCCCGGGCACGGAAGAACGGAAGAACGGAAGAACGGAAGGCATGATGGCGACAACTCCCGCCCCCCGAAGGCCGGTTCGTGGATCGTCCACGCGGCGGCCGCTGATGGCGGCGCTCGACCTGTTCGGACGCCGGTGGACCCTGCGCATCCTGTGGGAGCTCCGGGACGGCAGCCTCGGCTTCCGGCCCCTCCAGCAGCGGTGCGACGGCATGTCGTCCAGCGTGCTGCACCAACGCCTCACCGAGCTGCGGGAGTCCCGTCTCGTCCGGCGCGACGCCGGGGACGGCTACCGGCTGACCCCGCTCGGCGAGGGGGCCTGCGAAGAACTGCGGGGCCTGCACCGCTGGGCCGAGGACTGGGCCGCCGAGCTCGACCGGACGCCGCCGGACCGGCCGGGGCCGGCGGCGTAGCACGCCCGCGGCGGCGAGGCGGGACCCGGAGACCGGGCCCCGCCCCTCTCGGCCGGCCGGGGCCGGGACGCTGCCGCGAGGATGACCGCCGCCGCGGCCCGTCCCGGCCCTGTCGCTCCCGTACCCCGGTCGCCGACCGCTACGCCCTCTCCCCGCCTCCTTCCGGAACAACACCGCCTGGAACCCGCCCCGTTGCGGTGATCCGGCGACTTGGGGGCACAAGATCCAAACGATCTTCGTTGACCGTTGGGAGAGGCAACAGACCATGGTGACCCCCATACGCCGGCCGAGGACCCCGCGCCGCCGGCCCGCCTTCAGCCTGCGCCAGCTGACCGTCTCGTTCGGCGTCCTCGCCATCGGCGTCACGGGAGTGGGCCTGACCCTGCGGAAGGCCATGGCCGCCGCGGGTGCGCACCCCGGCCCCTCCGTGCTCGTCGGGCTGGTCGTGATCATGGCGCTGGCGGTGCTGCTGCGCCGGGGACGGCACGGGCGGGCCGCCGCCCGGACGGTCGCGCGCGGGCAGTTGCCCGCGGCCTCCGTGGCCGTGGCCGGGGAACGCCTGCCCGCACCCCCGGTGGAGGAGGTCGCGCCGGGCCCGGTGGAGGACGTCGACGCGCCCCCGCCGGCCCACGTCGACCCGCGCCCGGTGGAGCTCGACGACTACGCGGGCATGGACGCCGACGCGTTCGAGGAGGCGGTGGCCGCGCTGTGCGAGCGCGACGGCTGCCGGGAGGTACAGGTGGTCGGCGGCGCCAACGACCTCGGCGCGGACGTGGTCGCCGTGGCCCCCGACGGCCGCAGCCTCGTCATCCAGTGCAAGCGCTACTGCGCGGACAACAAGGTGGGCTCCCAGGACCTGCAGCGGTTCGGCGGCACCTGCTTCACCGTGCACGGAGCCGATGTCGCCGCCGTCGTCACCACCAGCGCCTTCACCGATCCGGCGCGGGACTACGCCGACCGGTGCGGGATCCTCTGCTTCGACCATGACGACCTCGTCGGCTGGGCGTCCGGTACCGGCCCGGCACCGTGGGAGTGAGCGCGCTGGTTCCCCGCGCGCAAAAGCGGGCAACGGTGTGGCCGGACGACGAACGGAGCGTACGCATGGCCGGACAGGAAGCGCAGCGACGGAGGCTGCCCGCCCCGCAGGGCTGGCTCCACCGGGTGGCCCAGTGGTGGCAGCGGGCCTGGGGGTCGGAGGGATACGAGCGCGGCACCCTGCTCCTGATCGGCAAGAGCACCCTGGCCGCCACGCTGTCCTGGGTGATCTCGTACAACCTGCTGCACGCCGGGTCCCCGGCGTTCGCGCCGTTCTCCGCGGTGCTGATCATGCAGGTGACCGTCTACCAGTCCCTGCTGCAGTCGCTGCGCTACGTGGGCGCCGTCTCGGCCGGGGTCGCGGTGCAGGCCGCCCTGGGCTTCCTGGTCGGACCCGATCTACTGACGTTCCTCCTGGTGGCACTGGTCGCCCTGGCCATCGGCAGGTGGCCGGCGCTCGGGGCCCAGGGCTCCCAGGTGGCCACGGCCGCGTTCTTCGCCTACTCCACCTACCTCTCGGCGACGTCGGACGTCGAAAAGCTCACCCAGCTGGGACAGATCATCCTGCTCGTCCTCATCGGCTGCGGCGTGGGCGTCGTCATCAACACCGCGGTGGTGCCGCCACTGCGCTACCGCGGCGCCGAACACAGCATCCACACCCTCGCGCACGCCCTGTGCGACCTGGTCAGCGACATGTATCCGGCGCTGCGGGAGGGCGAGCTGGACGAGGAGCGCAGCCGGCACTGGCGGACCCGGGCCGAGCAGACGGAGGGGCTGATCGCACAGGCCCGGTCCGGGCTGCGGACCGCCGAGGAGAGCCTCTACTACAACCCCCGTCGGCTCTTCCGCCGACACCGCGGCCGGACCGGCTTCGCCGGGTACGGCGCGGTGCTCGAAGCCCTGGAGCGGACCCTCTATCAGATCGCGTCGCTCACCCGGAGCCTGCACCAGTGGCACCGAAGCGACGACGACCATCCCTACCGCGCCTTCCTCGCCCGCTACGCGGACTTCCTCGAAGCGGTCTCCGAGATCACCCAGGTCCTCGGCGAGCTGGACCAGGACGACCTGCGCGAACAGGCCCGGCAACTGTGCCAACTGGCCGACACCGCACAGCAACGCTGCCGCCAGGTGACCGGGCAGGCCGAGCGGGACGCGCTGCCGCTGGCGGACCCGGCACGGCCGTACGGGGTGCTGGTCGTCGAGGCCACCCGGCTCATGGAGGAGTTCCAGCACACCTGTGACGTACTCCAGCGGTACGTCGACCGGCAACCCCACGACCTGCACGACTCCGACTGAAGCGGGGGCGGGCGGGTACACGGCCAGCGTTGATCGAACGGCCCGCCCCCGGCCCGCCCCCGGGCGTCCGTCGCGGCGCGGGGCCGTCGTCCTACTTCTCGGGAGCTGATGGTGACCACCAACGCTGGCGTGAGCGGTTCGCGGGCCGGCTCCGGCGGACGGCCGGACGGCGCGCGGAGGCGTCTCCCCGCCCATCTGTTCCGGTGGCTGTCGGTGGCGGCGCTGCTCGTCGTCGCCGTCGGTCTCGTGGCGGCCGCCGTGCTGTCGTCGCCCTGGTGGTGGCCGCCGGCCCTGCTCTTCCTCGGCCTCGGCGCGGTCGGCGTCGCGGACCTGGCGCAGCGTCGGCACTCGGTGCTGCGCAACTACCCGGTCATCGGCCATCTGCGGTTCGCGCTGGAAGCGATCAGGCCGGAGCTCCAGCAGTACTTCGTCGAGCGCAACTTCGACGGCCGGCCCTTCGACCGTGATGTGCGCAGCATCATCTACGAGCGGGCCAAGGGCACCGAGGCGGAGGAGCCCTTCGGCACCGAACGCGACGTCTACGCCGCCGGCTACGAGTTCATGGTGCCGTCGATGGTGCCCAAGCCGGTCCCCGAGGAGCGGCCCACGATCCGGGTCGGCGGCCCGGACTGCACCCGGCCCTACGACATGGCGCTGCTGAACGTCTCGGCGATGAGTTTCGGCTCGCTGTCCGCCAACGCGATCCTCGCCCTGAACCGGGGTGCCGCCCTCGGCGGGTTCGCCCACGACACCGGGGAGGGCGGCCTGTCCGAGTACCACCTGCGCAACGGCGGCGACCTCGTCTGGGAAATCGGGACCGGGTACTTCGGATGCCGGACGGCGCAGGGCGCCTTCGCCCCGTCCGAGTTCGCCGACAAGGCCGCGCACGACAGCATCAAGTGCGTCTCCCTGAAGCTGTCCCAGGGCGCGAAGCCGGGCATCGGCGGCGTACTGCCCGGCGACAAGGTCAGCGCGGAGATCGCCCGGGTCCGGGAGGTGCCGGAAGGCCGGACGGTGATCTCCCCGCCCTACCACCGGACCTTCTCCACCCCGCGCGAGCTGGTCCGCTTCCTCGCGCGGATGCGCGCCCTGGCAGGGGGCAAGCCCACCGGGTTCAAGCTCTGCGTCGGCTCCCGACGGCAGTTCCTCGCGGTCTGCAAGGCGATGCTCCAGGAGGGCGTCACCCCGGACTTCATCATCGTCGACGGCGCCGAGGGCGGCACCGGGGCCGCGCCCCTGGAGTTCGCCGACCATCTGGGCGCGCCGCTGACCGAGGGGCTGATCACCGTGCACAACGCGCTGGTCGGCTGCGGGCTGCGGGACCGTGTCAAGGTCGGCGCGAGCGGGAAGGTGGCCACCGGCGCGGACATGGTCAAGCGCATGATCCAGGGCGCCGACTTCACCAACGCGGCGCGCGCCATGATGATGGCCGTCGGCTGCATACAGGCCCAGCGCTGCCACACCAACACCTGCCCGGTCGGGGTGGCCACCCAGGACCCGCACCGGGCCCGTGCGCTCGACGTGCGGGACAAGTCGGCGCGGGTGCACCGGTTCCAGCAGGCCACGGTGGACAGCGCCCTGCAGATCATGGGCTCGATGGGGGTGCAGCACCCGGACGAGCTCCGTCCGCACATGCTGCGCCGCCGCCTCGACCCGCTCACCGTCCGCTCCTACGAGGAGCTGTACGCGTGGCTCTCCCCCGGTGAGCTGCTGGCCGCGCCCCCGCAGGACTGGGCCGCGGACTGGGCGGCCGCCGACCCCGACCACTTCACCGTCTGACGTACCGAAAGGACCACCACATGGCTCGCACCGTTGCCCAGGTCATCGTCGACTCCCTCCACCAGCTGGGGGTTCAGCAGGTCTTCGGCGTGGTCGGCGACGCGCTCAACCCCCTCACGGACGCCATCCGGCGGGCCGACGGGCCGGAGTGGGTCGGGTGCCGGCACGAGGAGGCGGCGGCCTTCGCCGCGGGGGCGCAGTCCCAGCTGACCGGCACGCTGGGCGTGTGCATGGGCACCGTCGGCCCCGGTTCCGTGCATCTGCTCAACGGCCTCTACGACGCGGCGAAGAGCCACACCCCCGTGCTGGCCATCGCCGGCCAGGTGCCGCTGGCCGACATGGGCAGCGACACCTTCCAGGAAGTCGACAACGACCTGCTCTTCCGCGACGTCGCCGTCTTCCGCGCGACGATCACCTCGCCGGACCAGCTGCCCGGCCTGCTGGAGCACGCGGTGCGTACCGCGCTGGCGCGCAAGGGTGTGGCGGTACTGACCGTGCCCGGGGACCTCGGCGACCGGGAGGTCCCTGACGACCGGGAGCCCCGCTTCGCGCTGCCCCGGACCGGCAGCCGGCCCGACGACCCCGAACTCGCCGACGCCGCCGGCCTCCTCGACGCCGCCGACCGGGTCACCCTGCTGGTCGGCAGGGGAGCCCGGCACGCCCGCGCCGATGTGCTCCGGCTCGCCGAACGGCTGGCCGCGCCCATGGTGCTCACGCTGAAGGCCAAGGAGGGGTTCGAGGAGGACAACCCCTTCGAGGTCGGCCAGACCGGGCTGATCGGCAACCCGGCGGCCGCCAAGGCGCTGGACGACGCCGACACGCTTCTGCTGCTGGGCACCGACTTCCCCTATCGGGAGTGGTATCCGACCGGCAAGAAGGTCGTCCAGGTCGACTCCGAGGCCGCGCACATCGGCCGGCGGGTCCCGGTGGACGCCCCCCTGGTGGGCGACGTCGGTCCCACCGTGCGCGGGCTGCTCGGCCTGCTGGCGAAGGAGAAGGACCCGGGCCATCTGAAGCGCGCCCGGGAGCGGTTCGACCACTGGCGCAGTTCCCAGCTGAAGCTCGCCTCGCCCCGGCACGACGAGAGCCTGCTCGGCAAGGTCCGCGCCGGTCTGGACAACCGTGACCACCTGATCCGGCCGGAGGCGCTGGCGGCAGCCGTCGACGGGGCCGCGGCCGACGACGCCGTCTTCACCTCCGACACCGGCATGGCCACCGTCTGGCTCTCCCGCTTCGTCCGCATGCGGGGCACGCGCCGCCTGCTGGGCTCGTACAACCTCGGCTCGATGGCGAACGCGCTGCCGCAGGCGCTGGGCGCGCAGTTCCTCGACCGGGACCGGCAGGTGGTCGCGTTCTGCGGGGACGGCGGCCTGAGCATGCTGCTGGGCGACGTACTGACCCTGCGCACCTACCAACTGCCCGTGAAGCTGGTGCTCTTCGACAACCGGCGGCTGGGCATGGTGAAGCTGGAACAGGAGCAGGCGGGGCTGCCGGAGTTCGGGACCGAACTCGACAACCCCGATTTCGCCGCCGTGGCCTCGGCGTTGGGCATCACCGGTATCCGCGTCACCGATCCGGCGCAGCTCAAGGAGGCCGTGCGGGAGGCGTTCGCCACCGAGGGGCCGGTGCTGCTGGACGTGCTCACCAACCCGGACGAGATATCCGTGCCGCCCAAGCCGACCGTCGAGCAGGGCTGGGGCTTCGCCATCGCGAAGGCCAAGGAGTTCCTGCGCAGCGCGGGCGACACCGACTGACCGGGCGGACGGGCCGGACACGCGGCAAAAAGATGTACATGCTCAGCGTCCGGCGGGGCAGGAGCCCCATCGACCGGGGGCTAGGGATTGGGAAGGAGTCACTCATGAGCACCAGCAGCGCGACGGCGGAGACGACTCGGGAGCGCGGTGTCGTCGACGTACCGGCCTCGGTGTCCGCTCCGTGCTCCGAGCTGCCCCTGATCGAGTCGCCCGAGCAGCTCGCCCCCAGCGACGCCCGGGAGCTGACCCATCTCTTCTTCGAGCGGTTGGAACACTTGGAGGAGGGCACGCACGAGTACCAGTACGCGCGCAACACCCTCATCGAGATGAACCTGTCCCTGGTGCGCTTCGCGGCCCGTCGGTTCCGCAATCGCGGTGACGACTTCGAGGACATCGTGCAGGTCGGCACGATCGGTCTGATCAAGGCCATCGACCGCTACGACCTCTCGCGCAACGTCGAGTTCACCACCCTCGCCATCCCGTACATCACGGGCGAGATGAAGCGCTTCTTCCGTGACACCACCTGGGACGTGCGGGTCCCCCGGCGGCTGCAGGAACTGCGGGTCGACCTCGCCCGCGCCGGTGAGCACCTCGCCAACGAGCTGGGCCGGGACCCCAAGGTTCCCGAGCTGGCGGCACACCTGAACATCCCGGAGGAAGAGGTCATCGAGGGGCAGGTCGCCGCCAATGGCTACAGCGCCTCCTCCATCGACGTCACCATCAGCGACGACGGCAACGACGCGCCGCTGGCGGACCTGCTCGGTGACTACGACGAGGACATGGGCCTCTTCGAGGATCTGCACACCCTCAAGCCGCTGCTGGACCAGCTGGAGGAGCGCGACCGCCGGATACTGGAACTCCGCTTCGGCCAGGAACTGACCCAGGCCCAGATCGGCGAACTGCTCGGCATCTCCCAGATGCACGTCTCGCGCCTGCTCAACCGCTGCCTGGCCCGGCTCCGCACCGCCATGCTCCGCACGGACTGACCGCCCGGCCGCCCCGGCACGTACCGGGGCGGTGGGGCGCCACGAGGGCCGTGCACCCGGGGTGAGAAAGTGGGCCGCGAGACCGCGACAGGCGGTCCGACGAGGGGGCGGCCGGATGAAGACGTCGCGTGCCGTGCTGCGGCGGGGGCTGGTGTTCGGGCTGCGGGCCGGGGCGATCCCGGCCGGCGCGAGTGCCGTGCTGTGGATGATGGTGGCGGTGACCCGGTGGGTCCACGGCCCGTCCGGCAGCACCTTCGAGGATCCGCCGCGGGCCGCCCTCGCCGTGGTGGGTTCGCTGGCCGTGGGTGCCGCGATCGGCGCGGTGACCGGCGCGGTGCTGGCGTACGCCCCCCAGCGGCTGCTGTCCTCCGCGCCGCTGCGCGCCGTGCTCTGCTTCGCGATCGGCGGGACGCTGTCCTCCGGCGAGGTGGTGGTGATGGCGGTGTCGAGCGACGGCGGCTACGGGCCGATCCTCCTCGCCTTGGCGGCCATGCCGGTCGTGGGCGTGGTCACCGCGGCGCGCGGCCGGGAGATCGCCGCCGCCCGTCTTCCGGCTGCCCGTCACCTGTGACGTCGCTCCCGAGGCGGCACGGCGCGCCCCGCAGCGACGTCAGGGCCGGTGGAACTTGGCTGCGGTGTCGAGGAAGAAGGCGTCGATGCTGTGCACGGCGCGCACGAAGTCGTCCAGGTTGACCGGCTTGGTCACATAGGCGTTGGCGTGCTGCCGGTAGGCGTCGTTGATGTCGTCGGGCGCCGCGGACGTGGTCAGGACGACGACCGGGATGCTGCCGAGGTCGGGGTCGTCCTTGAGGACCGCGAGGAGTTCCCGGCCGTTCATCCGCGGCATGTTCAGGTCCAGGACGATCAGGTCGGGGCGCTCCTTGGTCGGGTCCCGCAGGTGCTCCAGGGCGGCCACCCCGTCGACGGCCTGGTCGAGGGAGCGTGCCACTCCCCGTTCGACCAGTGCGTCTTCGATGAGCATGGCGTCGGCGGGGTCGTCCTCGACGAGCAGGACGCGGTAAGGGCGGTCGGACGTCAGCGCGTTCATGGTGGTGCTCCCGTGTTCAGGGGTGGGATGGGGGCGTGCAGCGGGCCGCGAGGCGAAGACGAGACCTGGCCAGCGGCGGCGGGCACCCTGCCGGCTGATGCCCCACGCCTGCCCGATCTGCGGGTACTTGGCTCCGTTCTCGGCGGCCTCCTGCGCCTGTCGGCCGGCGCAGAGGTCGACGGCACGCGCCAGGTACGCGAGGGCGTTCAGCCGCGCCAGGGCGGGATTGCCGTTCGCCGGGCGGCCTGATTCCGTCGGTGCGTCATCGTGCTCTGTTGCGGGAGCGATCGGGAAGGCTTGTCCGGCCAGGTCGTTCGCGAGCTGCTGCACCGCTCTCTCGGCGAGCTCTGCCATGTCGTCGGGCTGGAGGCGGGCGGGGAACTGCTCGCTGGCCATGACGGCACCTTACGGCGATCATCGCAAGCTCGACAACCTGTGTTGTCGACAATCTGTACTCTATGGCTGCTTGTGCCCACACACCGTCGATCCACACCGGACACGGACAGCAGAGAGCAGGCGCGATGAGTCAGGAAATGCCGGACCGCGAGGGCTCTCAAGGGGCCGAGGGGCCCGGTGCGGCGGCCGATACCGGTACGGCCGGCCGGCCGCCCGAAGACCTCCGCAGCGGATCGTCGTGGACCACGCGCCGGACGCTGAACGTCAGCGTGCTCGTGACGATGGTGCTGCTGACCCTCCTGGGCGGCTGCGGGATATGGGTCTTCGTGCGGTCCGCGGAGGCCACCGGCCGGCTCGTCGACCGCTCCAGCCCCGCCCTGGTCGCCGCGGTCAAGCTGGAGAGTGCGCTGGTCAACCAGGAGACCGGCATCCGGGGGTACGGACTGACCGGCCAGCGGGAGTTCCTGGAGCCGTACCACGACGGGCTGGCGCAGGAGCGCGCCGCCGCCGCGCGCCTGCGTGCCCTCCTGGGGCACGACGGTCAGGCCGCGCAGGACCTCGCCCGCGTACTGGACCGGGCCGAGGAGTGGCAGCAGCAGGTGGCCCGCCCCATCGCCACCGCACCGAGCGGCGCACCGGTCCGGCTCGCCGCCCAGCGGGCCCAGGCGGGCCTGCACAGGTTCGACGCCGTACGGGCCGAACTCGCCGTGCAGCGCGGCCATCTGCAGGAGGAGCGGGACCGGGCCCGGGCGGACCTGCGACGGGTGCGGGTGCTGCAGAACTGGGTCTCCGCGGCCATCGCCGTCCTCGTCCTGGCGATGCTCGGCTTCGCCGTCGTCGGGCTCCGCCGCGCGGTGACCACTCCCCTGGGCGCGCTGTCCTCCGACGTCCGCGCGGTGACCAGGGGCGACTTCCGCCGGCCGGTGCACGGCACCGGGCCGGCCGATCTGCGGGCCCTGGCGTCCGACATCGACGGCATGCGCAAACGGCTCGTCGAGGAGCTGGAGTTCAGCGACGCGGCCCGGTCGCAGCTGGACGAGCAGGCCACCGAACTGCAGCGCTCCAACAGCGAACTGGAGCAGTTCGCCTACGTCGCCTCCCACGACCTGCAGGAGCCGCTGCGCAAGGTGGCCAGCTTCTGTCAGCTGCTCCAGCGCCGCAACGCCGATCAACTGGACGACCGGGCACAGCAGTACATCGCCTTCGCGGTGGACGGCGCCAACCGCATGCAGGCACTCATCAACGACCTGCTCGCGTTCTCCCGCGTGGGGCGGGTGCACGCCGACCACACGCCCGTCGACCTCCAGCCGCTCTTCGGGCAGGTGCGGGAGTCCCTCAGCATCGCCGTCGAGGAGGCGTCCGCGACCGTCACCCACGACCCGCTGCCGACGGTCCCCGGCGACCCCACCCAGCTCGGGATGCTGTTGCAGAACCTGCTGAGCAACGCGGTCAAGTTCCGCTCGCCCGACCGCCCTCCGGCGATTCACCTCTCGGTCCGCAAGGAGGAGGGGTACTGGGAGTTCGCCGTGGAGGACAACGGGATCGGCATCGATCCCGCGTACAGCGAGAAGGTCTTCGTCATCTTCCAGCGCCTGCACACCCGGGAGAGCTACGCGGGGACGGGTATCGGGCTGGCGCTGTGCAAAAAGGTCGTCGAGTACCACGGCGGCACGATCGCCGTCGACCACGACCACTCCCCCGGCACCCGTATCACCTTCACCCTGGCCGACCAGACTCCCGAGGCAGCGGCGTCGGAGACCTCCGGGCGTGCCCCGCAGAGAGAGGCGACCGCGTCATGACCGTCCCTGCCGCCCGGCCGCTGCCCGTCATCCCCACCCGGACCGCGGACGGCGCGGGGGTCGTCCTGCTGGTCGAGGACGACTCCGGTGACGCCGTACTGGTCGAGGAGTACCTCAACGACACCGAGTTGCCGGTCAGTCTCTCCTGGGTGCAGACCTTCGACGCGGCGCGCGCCTACCTCGCCAACCGGACGCCGGACTGCGTCCTGCTGGACCTGCACCTCCCGGACGCCTCCGGCATCGCGGCCGTCGAGGAGATGCAGAGCCTGTGCCCGGACGCGGCCGTCATCGTCCTCACCGGCCTGGACGAGACCCGGGCCGGCCTGGAGGCGGTGGCCGCCGGCGCACAGGACTACCTGCCCAAGGCGCGCGTCACCCCCGAACTGCTCGACCGCGCCATCCGCTACGCGCTGCACCGCAAGAACACCGAGCGAACCACCGCCCGGCTGCGGGAGAACGAACTGCGTGCCCAGGAGAACGCCCGCCTGGAACGGGGTCTGCTGCCCGCCCCGCTGCTCCGCTCCACCACCGTGGTCTCCAGCACCTGCTATCTGCCGGGCCGCAAGAACGCCCTGCTCGGCGGCGACTTCCTGGACATCGTCGAGACTCCCGACGGGCTGCTGCACGCCGTCATCGGCGATGTCAGCGGGCACGGCCCGGACGCCGCCGCGCTCGGGGTCTGCCTCCGCATCACCTGGCGGTCCCTCGTCCTCGGGGGGCACCGCGGCACCGAACTGCTGGGCCTGATGGAACAGGTGCTGGTCGCCGAGCGCAGCGCCGCGGAGATGTTCGCGACCTGCGCGACGGTCGTCCTCGACGCGGCCGGCCACCGGGCCACGGTGACCCTCGCCGGCCATGACGAGCCGCTGCTGATCTCCCCGACGGAAGCCACCCGGCCGGTGCCGGCCCGGCACGGCATGGCCCTGGGCATGCTGCCGGGCAGCGCCGCGTGGCATCCCACGCAGTGCACCGTGCCACCGCACGCCACGCTGCTCATGCACACCGACGGTCTCGTCGAGGGCCACACGGACGGCGATCAGCGGCTGGGCACGGACGGCCTCATCCGGATCATCGAGGAGGGCCGGCACCTGCCGCCGCCCGCTCTGATCGACCATCTGACGGGCACCGCCCGTTCGCTCGACGGCGGCCGGCACACCGATGATCTGGCGGTGCTGGTACTCAGCTGGAACGGGTGAACAGACGGACGAGCTCATCGCGTGGGCGCACCGGGAAATCCCGAGGTAGCAATCACTCCGGCGATCTGGGGTTCTTGCGCTGGTTGGCCTGGAAGCGCGCCTTCTTCTGGCGATTCCCGCACGTATTCATGTCGCACCATTTGCGGGTGCGACTTTGACTGGTGTCGAAGAAGGCGGCCCGGCAGGTCGGTGAGGCGCACAAGGCCAGTTTTCCGTCCCGTTCGCCTGCGATGATGCTGATCGCGTCGGCGGCGATCACGCTGAGGGCATCTTCCACGCGGGAAGCCGAGCTGAGCCGCCATCGCCGCTCACCCTCGGGCGTCAGGATCGCCGCGGCCCGACCCTGAGCGCTGCGGTCATTGATGACTTGGACGGCAGGGGCAGGGAGAGCGTCCTGGACCGCGGCCGCTGTCGCGACGGCGTGAATCGCCTCCCTCAGTTCCCGAGCGAGGTCGAGCTGGGCAGTGGTGCAGGAGTCCACGGCGAGGCCGCTCACCGCCAGCCAGTCGACGAGTCGGTGCGGCGCGGGAATGCGCTCCACGGCGTCGCCATGACGCTCCGACAGAGTCCCCGTGAAGCTGGTCGCCAGCACCTTGCCGAGGCGGAAGTCAGGGAACGCAGCACGCATGGAACCACCTTAGCCGGTTGCCGCTCGACTCGGAGAACTGCTAGAACCGTCTTAGCCGGTTCCACGATGGCCAGGAGGTCTCATGCCCCGTCCCACCAGCGACGTGCAAGCATTCGAAACCCACGTACCTGACGCCGACCTCGACGACCTGCGCGCCCGACTGGCCGCGGCGCGACTGCCGGAGGCCGAGACGGTCCATGGCGCCGCGCCCGGCCCTCGCCGATGGGAACAGGGCGTTCCGCTCGCCGACCTCGTCGATGTCGTGAACTACTGGCGCACCGGGTACGACTGGCGGCCGTTCGAGGAGCGCCTCAACCGGATCGGCCAGTTCCGCACGACCATCGATGATCTGGGAATCCACTTCCTGCACCGCCGATCCGCGCGTGCGGATGCCACTCCGCTGATCTTGACGCACGGCTGGCCCGACAGCATTGCCCGGTTCGTCGATGTGGTGGACGAGCTGGCAGATCCGAAGGATGCGGACGCGCCGGCGTTCCACGTCGTGGTCCCGTCGCTTCCCGGCTTCGGCTACAGCGACAAGCCGGCCACCACCGGGTGGGGAACCGAGAAGATCGCGGCCGCCTGGGTGGAACTGATGGGCAGGCTCGGCTACCGCACGTTCGCAGCCCACGGCGGCGACTGGGGAGGCAATATCACCACGGTTCTCGGCGGCAGGTTCCCGGCGCACGTTCTCGGCATCCACACCACGTTCGCGGAGGGACCGCCCGGGTTGACGACGGACGGGCTGACGGCGGTCGAACGCGAGTGGGCCGCGGAAACCCGCGACTTCTGGCGCCACCGCGCGGCGTACGCGAAGCAGCAGGCGACCCGGCCGCAGACCATCGGCTACTCGCTCGTCGACTCACCGGTCGGGCTCCTTGCCTGGATCCTCGACAAGTTCGCCGAGTGGTCAGACACCGAGGACAGCCCGTTCGAGAGGATTTCCCGAGACCGCGTTCTTGACGACGTCACCCTGTATTGGCTGACGCGGACCGGCGCATCGGCGGCCCGCATCTACTACGAGAGCCACAACGCGCTCGATCCCGAACTCCGGGTCGACGTCCCGTCAGCGCTCACCATGTATCCCCGCGACGTCGAGAAGTGTCCGCGCCCCTGGGCGCAGGAGCGGTACCGGAAGATCGTCCGGTGGAAGGAGCCCGAAGCCGGGGGACACTTCCCGTCGCTGGAGGTGCCCGAGTATTTCGTCAAGGACCTGCGAGAGGGCCTCGCGGCAGTGCTGGCCGCCGAGCGGTGAACGCGGCTCGGCCACCGGGTGCGGGTCCGCCGGCGGCGGACCCGCACCCGACAGGCGTGACAGTTGCGGGGATCAGTTAGCGGTGCTCAGTCGTCCAGGGCATCCTTGGCCTTTTCCTTCGCGCCCCGCAGATCACCCTTCTTTTCCTTGGCCGAGCCCTCGGCTTCCATGCGCTCGTTCCCCACGGCGCGGCCTGCCGCCTTCTCCGCCTTTCCGGTGACCTGCTCCGTCTTCGCCTTGGCCTTTTCCTCGGCACTCATCGGGGCTCCCTTCATCGGTTTCTCAGCGGTTCGTATGCCGTATCGCATATGGCGTAGGTCCCTGAGAACTCCCGCCGGGCGGCGGGTAATTCCCGGGGAAGGACGTTCCAGGGGTGCAGCGGAGGGAGGGAATTTCGTGGCCGCACCCCCGGACCGTCGTATCTCTTCTTGTGTCCGTTGCGCGGCCGATGATTCCTGCCGATCCGACTCGGAAGAAAAACACGGCCGCACCTCTTCAGTTCGCGAGCCGCATCGGCGCCGGGGCGTCCGGCGCGTAGGCCAGCTCCGCGAGATCCGCCGCGAGTTGATCGGCGGCGAATGCCAGGGCGGCTTCGACGGTCCGGGTTCCGGTGGAGACGCAGAGCGTGTAGGAGAGGTCCTCCGTCCGCCGCCGGGTCTCCGACGAGCTCCGCTCCGTGTTCCGGGCACGAAGTTCCTCGTACTGCTTCACAAGATCCCGCAGTATCGCCGGATGGGGCTTCAGCACGGCTTTTCCTCTCTCGCGGAGCTCGGCATCGGGTGCCGTGTACCCATGGAAGCGTTCTTCACTGCCGTGCCTCACCACCGTTTTTCGGTCCTCGTCGGGCCGGAACGCAAGGGGCGCCGGACACGGGTGCATTCCCGCGGACGCACGGACGGGGCCCCGGCACTCTCTGTGCCGGGGCCCCACCTTTTGCGCCGGACGGCGACCGTCACCAGCGATACCAACGACCTCGCTTTCCGCCGGGCCCGGCCGAGCGCATAACAAAGCCCAGCAACCACACCGCGAGCACGACCACGGCCACGATCCACAGCGCCTTGAGCGCGAATCCGGCGCCGAAAAGGAGCAGGGCGAGAAGCAGAACGAGAAGCAGGGGAACCATAGTTATCAACCTCCGGACAACCGTGTGCCCGCACTCCCCACCACCACACCCGTCAATTTATGTGTTTCTTATGTGGCGCCCGGGGCATCCGTTACGGCTTTCACTCCCGCCCGCGCACCGGTCCGGCACCGGTCGTGGAGGGTCCGCGCCCCGGCGCGCGCCCACGGCATCGACCCGCGATACAGGGGCATGGATGGGGTGTGGATGCCGCGTGATGCCGTGCAGTGCCGTCCGGTCGGGAGGCTCGCGAACATGCAGATATGGCAGGACACCACGGAATCGGGCCGGTGGCCCGGAAGCGCCTCCCCCCTCGGCGCCACCTACGACGGAAGCGGCACGAACTTCGCGGTGTTCTCCGAGGTGGCCCAGAAGGTCGAGTTGTGTCTCTTCGACGAGCGGGACCAGGAGGAACGCGTCGAACTGAAGGAGGTCGACGCGTTCGTCCATCACGTCTACCTCCCCGACATCGGGCCCGGACAGCGGTACGGATTCCGGGTGCACGGGCCGTTCCAGCCGTCCCAGGGGCAGCGCTGCATTCCCCACAAGCTGCTGCTCGACCCGTACGCCAAGGCGATCGAGGGCCGGATCGAATGGAACGAGGCCCTGTTCCCCTACCGCTTCGGCGCTCCCCACCGCCGGAACGACGCGGACTCCGCGCCGTACACGATGAAATCGGTGGTGACCAATCCCTACTTCGACTGGGGAAACGACCACCGGCCGCACATTCCGTATCACGACACGGTGATCTACGAGGCCCACGTCAAAGGACTGACCCGGACCCACCCGGCGATCCCCGAGGACATCCGCGGCACCTATGCGGCGCTGGCCCATCCGGTGATGCTGGACTACCTCACCGCGCTGGGCGTCACCGCCGTCGAGTTGATGCCCGTGCACCAGTTCCTGCACGACCACACCCTGGCGCAGCGAGGACTGTCCAACTACTGGGGCTACAACACCATCGGTTTCTTCGCCCCGCACAACGCCTACTGCTCCTCGGGGCAGCGCGGCGAGCAGGTGCAGGAATTCCGCTACCTCGTGAAGAGCCTCCACGAGGCGGGCATCGAGGTGATCCTCGACGTGGTCTACAACCACACCGCGGAGGGCAATCACCTCGGTCCCACGCTGGCGTTCCGGGGCCTGGACAACGCCGCCTACTACCGGCTGTCCGACGCGGACCCCCGGTACTACTGGGACACCACCGGCACCGGCAACAGCCTGCGCATGAACCATCCGCACACCCTGCAACTGATCATGGATTCGCTGCGGTACTGGGTGACCGACATGCATGTGGACGGCTTCCGCTTCGACCTCGCCGCGACCCTGGCCCGCCAGTTCCACGGCGTCGACCGGCTGTCGTCCTTCTTCGACCTGGTGCAGCAGGACCCCGTCATCTCGCAGGTGAAGCTGATAGCCGAGCCCTGGGACGTCGGCGACGGCGGGTACCAGGTGGGGAACTTCCCGCCGCTGTGGACGGAGTGGAACGGCAAGTACCGTGACTGCGTCCGCGACTTCTGGCGCGGCGAGGGCGGCACGCTGGGGGAATTCGCCTCCCGGCTGACGGGCTCCTCCGACCTGTACCAGAGCGACGGCCGCCGCCCGCACGCCTCGGTCAACTTCGTCACCGCCCACGACGGCTTCACGCTGCGCGACCTGGTCTCGTACAACGACAAGCACAACGAGGCGAACGGCGAGGGCAACCGCGACGGTGAGCACCACAACCGGTCCTGGAACTGCGGGGCGGAGGGGCCCGCCGGCGACCGGAACGTGCTGGCGCTGCGCGCCCGGCAGCAGCGCAACTTCCTGGCCACGCTGCTGCTGTCCCAGGGCGTTCCGATGCTCTCGCACGGCGATGAGCTCGGCCGGACGCAGGGCGGCAACAACAACGCGTACTGCCAGGACAACGACGTCTCCTGGGTGGACTGGCCGGCGGTCGCCGAGGGCAGCGAGATCCTGGAGTTCACCAGGGAACTGATCGCGCTGCGCCGGAACCATCCGGTGTTCCGGCGCCGGCGCTTCTTCCAGGGCGTCGCGGTGCGCGGCAGCCGGGACGGACTGTCGGACATCGGCTGGTTCACGCCCGCGGGCCGGGAGATGACCGACGACGACTGGGACGCCGGGTTCGCCAAGTCGCTCACCGTCTTCCTCAACGGGCAGGCCATCTCCGAACCCGATCCGCGCGGCCGGCGCATCCAGGACGACTCGTTCCTGCTGCTGTTCAACGCCCACTACGAACCGCTCGGCTTCACCGTGCCGAAGGACCTCGGCGGGTGGTGGAGCGTGGTGGTGGACACCGCCATCCCCTACGTGGAGTACCGGTCGCTGGTGAAGGCCGGCGCCACGGTGGAGGTGGAGGCCAGGGCGTTGCTGGTGCTGCGCCAGTCCGGCCAGGACTGACCTCCGCCGCACCGCGCGGGGACCCGTGCGAGGATCCAGTGATCACGCACGGGCTCTGTGGAGGATGAGGATGTTCGCGATTTCCCTGGGTGACGGAGCCGAACTGCGGCCGCTGGAGCCCTGGCAGGCCGAGGAGTTCCTCGCCCACATGGACCGCGGCCGCACCTTCATCGGCCGGCACATCGGGCTCCCCGACGCCGTGACCGACCTCGATTCCGCCCGGCGCTGGCTCCAGTCGTACGCCGACAAGGCCGCTGCCGACGCCGGCCGGCTCCACGGCATCTGGCTCGACGGACTCCTCGTCGGCGGCGTCCTCTTCCGGCTCTTCGACGCGGAGACCGGCAACTGCGAGGCCGGCTGCTGGCTGGAGCCGGACGCCGCCGGGCGGGGCCTGGTCACCCGCGCGACCCGCCTGATCATCGACTGGGCGATCCGGGAACGCGGGATGCACCGGGTGGAGTGGCTGGTGTCCTCGGAGAACACCCCGAGCATCGACGTGGCCAGACGGCTCGGCATGCGCCGCGACGGTGTGCTGCGTGCGAACCATCCGTACCGGGGTGTGCGGCAGGACACCGAGGTCTGGTCGGTGCTCGCCCCCGAGTGGCGCTCCGCGTAGGACGGTGCGGAGCGGTCCGTCGCGGAAGGCGTGTCCGCGCCGGAGGCACGCCGTTATCCAGGTCGTGAATGAAACGGATCACCGCCTGCTGGCGCTGGTGGACGGCGTTGTCGACATGGACGAGGAGCGGCTGCCGCTGCTGACGCTGCGCGAGGCGCAGGCAGCCGTCGTGCTGCTGCGGCTGCTGGCCGAGAACGGGGGCGAGGGCTCCTACGCGGCGCGCCATCTGTGGGGGAATCTCGAACGGCGGCTGCCGACCGAAGGCGCGCCCACCTGAGGCGCGGACGCCCGCCGCCCGGTGCGTCGTCACCGAGGTCCACGGGACGTTAGCGCAGCATTAGCCGACCGTCAGTGTCCCTGTGAAGAGTGGGTCGTGCTCCGCAACCCCGCCCCCACCTGGCCGTACCCCACGGAATGCCAGGGGCGTTGCGCCGCCCGTCCTCCCGGGACCGGCGGATGAGTGTCTCGCAGGTTCACGCACCACGTTCGACCAGATCAGGAGCGACATGTCCCCCCATCTCACCCCGCGCCACGCACGTCACGCCGCTGCCGCGGTGCTCGCCGCCGTCGCCGCCGTCGCCCTCACCGCCTGCCAGGAAGGCAAGACCAACGGCGCCGGCGACCCGTCGGCCGCCGCCTCCCAGGGCGCCGGTTCCGGCAACGCGTCCGGCGGCACCGCGGGCAGCTCGCAGGGCACCGGCGGCGCGGGCAGCGGTCAGCCCACCGCCGCACGCAGCGCGGCGTCCGCCGACAACTCCTCGGACCGCTGCACGGCGGCGTCGATGCGGTTGCGGCTGGGCGCGCCCGACGCGGGTGCGGGCAACATCCGCTACCCGCTGGTGTTCACCAACAGCGGCAAGCAGACCTGCACCCTGCGGGGCTTCCCGGGGGTGTCGCTGCTGGCCCGGGACGCGCAGACGATCGGCAAGCCGGCCACCCGCGAGCAGGGCGCGGGCGGGCCCGTGCGGCTGGCCCCCGGCGCGAGCGCGCACGCCGTGCTGCACACCATCAACGAGGGGCTGAAGGGGTCCGGCTGCTGGAAGAGCGCGGACCTGGTCCAGGCGTACCCGCCCGGCTCCAAGGAGGCGATGACCGCGCACACTTCCGGGCTGCGGGTCTGCGGTGACGAGTTCAGCGTCACGGCCGTCGCGCCGGGCGCCTCCGGCTGACGGCGCGCCCGGCGTCTCCACGAAGACCCGCCGGTGACCACCGGCGGGTCGGCGTTCCCGCCACCACGCCGGCCTGGGGGGGGCGGCGTCCACTGCCTCACTCCGCAGATCCCAGGGCGGGCTGAGCCGGGCCGGGTACGGGCGGTGGTCGTAGCCGCACAGCGGGTTCCGCTACGCGGCCGCCGCGCCGCGCGGGATTCCGGTGGACGGCGGGTGAGTTGCCGCCGTCCACCGCCGTCATCCCTCGTCGTCCTCCAGGCTGCGCTCGCCCTCCGCCTGGGACGGCTGGGTGCGCATGGTCTCGGGGTGCCGCGGCTCGGCCGGATCCATGTCCTCTTCCAGCCGCTCGCCCTCGGCCTGCGACGGCGTCGTGTACTCGTCGTACTGACCCATGGCCGCCTCCGCAAGATCGGAACGCGTACCTACACCTTGAGCGTAACGCGTCGGCCGGCCACCGGCCCGGGCTCCGGCCGTGCGGCCCCCCGGGTCATAATCGGCGCCGCGGCGCCACCGGAGTGCCGGATACGAGGGGACCACCATGGCCGAGGTACTTCTGTTCCACCACGCACACGGGCTGACGTCCGGTGTCCGTGCGTTCGCCGGGGCGCTGGAGGCGGCCGGCCACCGTGTCCACCTCCCTGACCTGTATGAAGGGCGGGTCTTCGAGGACCTCCAGGACGGTGTCGGCCACGCCCGGGAGGTCGGGTTCGAAACGATCATCGAGCGCGGTCGGGCCGCCGCGGAGAAGCTGCCCGCCGGCCTCGTCCACCTCGGCTTCTCGCTCGGCGTGCTGCCCGCCCAGGCCCTCGCCCAGACCCGGGCCGGAGCCAGGGGCGCGCTGCTGCTGCACTCCTGCGTCCCGGTCTCGGAGTTCGGCGGCGCCTGGCCGCAGGGCGTCCCGGTCCAGATCCACGGTATGGACGCGGACGAGTTCTTCGTCGCGGACGGTGATCTCGACGCGGCTCGCGCGCTGGTCGCCTCGACGCCGGACGCCGAGTTGTTCCTCTACCCCGGCGACCGGCACCTCTTCGCCGACAGCAGCCTGCCGTCGTACGACGAGAAGGCCACGGCGCTGCTCACCGAGCGGGTGATCGGGTTCCTGGACGGCGTCCGGTAGCTGCCGCGGGCACCCGCCGGAGGGGCCCCGCGCGCAGCGGGGCCCGTGCCGTTCGGATGACGGCGTGCGGAGGGTGCCGTTCAGATCCAGTACGGGGCGTCGGGGACCGGGCCGGGGGCGGTGGTCGTCAGGGTGGCTCCGCCGGTGCGGCCGGTGAGCCAGCCGAGGAGGTCCGCCTGGGAGCCCCGGACCGTCGGACCCCCGCTGCCCAGTTCGCGGGACAGGCCGGTGTCCGTGGCCTCGATGCGCAGCGGTGGGGTGCCGTCGCGCCGGCGCTGCGCCTCGACGAGGTCGTCGATGATCCAGCGGGCGGCCTCCGGCGGTATGTCGGCGAAGGTGTAGCCGGTCGCCAAGTCGGCGTGGTGCACCTCCAGTTCGCGAAGCCGGGAGACCATCAGGGCGGCCGGTGTGCGCGGTTCGCCGGTGCGCATGCGGACTTCGTAGGTCCACGCCGCGTCGGGCAGGGAGCGCACGGCGTCGTCGAAGCGCGCGGCGCTCGCCAGGACGTCGGCCACCAGCGCGTCGACCGGGCGCCGGGCGCCGGCCTCGATCTCCGCGGCCCGGGCGTCCATCCCGGTGTACTGCGGTGTCTCCACACCGGTGCGGGCCCAGGTGAGGAGCCGGCAGAGGCTGTCGGCGGCCCGTGCCACATGGGTGATCACATGGCCGCGGGTCCACGGCGGCACCAGCGTCGCTCCGCGGATGTCCGCATCGGTGAGCGTGGTGACGGTCCGCACGAAGCGGTCCGTGGACGTGGCGATCCGGCCCAGCATCTCGGTCGTGGGCATCGCGGCCCACACCTCCTTCATGTCAGTGGCGGAGAAAGGTCAGTACGGCATCGGTCTGCCCGAGGAGCGCGTGTCCGGCCTCGGGCAGGACGCGCACGGTCGCGTGCGGGACGCAGCGGGCGGTGCGGCGGGCGGTGCCCGCGGAGTCGAACAGGGCGTCACGGCCGCCGACGGTCACCTGGACGGGCATGGCCAGGCGGCGCAGCGCGTCGTCGGGGAACACCGGCAGCCGCTCGGTGCGCGGCTTGAACTGCGCGAAGGTCAGCACGAGTTGGTCGAGGACGGCCCGGTGCTCCGGCCGGTCCAGGCCGGCGACGGCACCGGCCGACCGGCGCACCCCCCGGGCCCCCAGGGGGCGCAGCAGCAGGGCCTTGAAAAGCCACCCCATCCTCTGCCGCCCCACGCCACCGGGGCACAACAGGGCCAGGCGGTCCACCCGTTCCGGGCGCCGGGTGGCGTGGTCCAGCGCCAGCCAGCCGCCGAGGGAGGTCCCGACGAACGCGGCGCGGGTGATCCCGAGGGCCTCCAGTACGTCGTCCAGCCACCGGGCCGGGGCGTCCGAGGCGAGCGGGGGGCGGGACGGTGCGCTCAGCCCCGGCTCGCCGATGAGGTCGACGGCGTAGGTGCGGAAGTGCCGGGCCCAGGTGGTGATGTCGTCCTGCCACATCGTGGCGTTCGCCCCCGCGCCGTGCAGCAGCACCACGGGCGGCGCGTCCTCGGGCCCGGAGACCAGCACGAAGGTCTCGCCCTCGCGGGTGGGTACCCGCAGCTGCTCCGCGGGGACCGGCCAGGCGTCCAGCGCCTCGCGGTACCGCCGCTGTATCTCCTGCGCGCCCGCCTCGGACTTGTAGATCGCGCTCATGACGCGAGTACCCCCTCCATGTACTCCAACAGCCGGGCGGTGTCCCCCGGGCTCCCCAGGACGATGACCTTCATACGCGCCCGCTCCGGGTCGTGGGCCGTCTCGATCCGCAACGGCGCCCCGCCGGGACGGCCGTGGGCAGCCGCGCTCATCAGGAGGCCGGCCAGGCGACCGGCCGTCCCGGCGTCGACCGCGTCGATCTGCACGATGCTCGACACCTCGGCGTGCGGTGGCCGTCCGCCGGCCCGGCTCCCCGGAGAGGGGGCCGGACGGCCGGTGAAGGCTTCCAGGTCCTCGTGCGCGATCCGGTACTGCTTGCCGATGCGGACGGCGGGGAGCCGCCCGTCGCGGACGTAGTTGCGGACGGTGCGGACATGCAGGCCGAGGTGCTCGGCGACCTGCTCCACCGAGTAGAAGTGCTCGTTCACGAACGTACCCTAACTTCCCCTACTGGAGGGGCGATAGGGAATTTTGCGGAAAGTACGGAGTCCCTTCTTGGGGCGGGTGGGAGAGCTGTGCAGGGAGGGGGCAGCCCCATGGGCGCCTTTCGCATGCCGTTCGGACATCCTCGTTACGAAGCGGTTGAATCCGTGAATTTTTTGTTTCTTGGATGTTGAACATCTGTCAAAAAGCATCAACTCATGGCAGTCTCCCCTCGATTCACTCTTGCTCCACCGGGCACCCCACCCCTCGGCTGCCCGGCCGCTTCTTGGGACCGCGACCCCGCGGCCCACACAAGGGAGACCGAGTTGAGACGGATCTCGTCCACCCCCCGCAAGAACACCCTGCGCGCTGCCGCCCTCGTCGCCTCGGCCGCCATGGTCGCCGTCGGCGTCCAGGCCGGATCGGCCAGCGCGCAGCCGGACCGTGCGACCGGCGCGTCGGCGGTCCAGCTCTCCGCCGCTCAGCGGGCCACCGCGCTCAAGAGCGCCCAGAGCGACGCCTCCGCGACCGCCGCGAAGATCGGCCTCGGCGCACGCGAGAAGCTCGTCGTCCGGGACGTCATCAAGGACGCGGACGGCACGGTGCACACCCGGTACGAGCGCACCTTCGACGGCCTGCCCGTCCTCGGCGGCGACCTCGTCGTGCACCAGGCCAAGAACGGTGCGCACAGCGTCACCAAGGCGACCAACGCCCGTATATCCGTGGCCAGTACGGCCGCCCCGCTCGCCCCCTCCGCCGCGCGGAAGAGCGCCCTGCGCGCCGCCGCCGCGGTGAAGGACAGCAAGACAGACGCCTCCGGCACGCCGCGCAAGGTGATCTGGGCGGCCACCGGCAAGCCGGTCCTCGCCTACGAAACCGTCGTCACCGGTGTCCAGAAGGACGGCACGCCCAGCCGGCTGCACGTCATCACCGACGCCGCCACCGGCAAGAAGCTGTGGCAGAACGAGGCCATCGAGACCGGCACCGGTACCAGCACCTACAGCGGCAAGGTCGCGCTCACCACCACCAAGAGCGGAACGACCTACCAGCTCACCGACGGGGCCCGCGGCGGTCACAAGACGTACGACCTCAACCAGAAGACGTCCGGCACCGGCACGCTCTTCACCGACGCGGACGACGTTTGGGGCGGCGGGCGCCAGACCGCCGGCGTCGACGCGCACTACGGGGCGGCCGTCACCTGGGACTTCTACAAGAACACCTTCGGCCGCAACGGCATCCGCGGCGACGGCAAGGGCGCCTACTCCCGCGTCCACTACGGCAACAGCTACGTCAACGCCTTCTGGGACGACGGCTGCTTCTGCATGACCTACGGCGACGGCAGCGGCAACACCCACCCGCTGACCTCGCTCGACGTGGCTGCCCACGAGATGAGCCACGGCGTCACGGCGGCCACCGCCGGCCTCAACTACAGCGGCGAGTCCGGTGGTCTGAACGAGGCGACGTCCGACATCTTCGGCACCTCGGCCGAGTTCTACGCCAACAACTCCTCGGACCCGGGCGACTACCTCATCGGCGAGAAGATCGACATCAACGGCGACGGCACCCCGCTGCGCTACATGGACAAGCCGAGCAAGGACGGCGCCTCGGCCGACTACTGGTCCAGCACCGTCGGCAACAAGGACGTCCACTACTCGTCCGGCGTCGCCAACCACTTCTTCTACCTGCTGTCCGAGGGCAGCGGCGCCAAGGTCATCGGCGGCGTCAGCTACAACAGCCCGACCTACAACGGCTCCAAGCTCACCGGCATCGGCCGGGACAAGGCCGAGAAGATCTGGTACAAGGCCCTCACCACGTACATGACCTCCACCACCAACTACAAGGCCGCCCGCACGGCGACCCTCAAGGCGGCGGGTGATCTGTACGGCACCACGGGCACCGAGTACAAGGCGGTCGGCGCCGCCTGGACCGGTCTGAACGTGAACTAGCACCTGCGGTAACGCCCCGGCGCAGCGCGTCCCGGTACCGGCCTCACCGCCGGTACCGGGACGCGCGTACGTGTGCCGCCCGGGGGCCTTCCCGACGGGACGACCCCCGCTCGCCGGTCAGCAGGCGCCCAGGTCCTGCCAGACTCCCGAGCCGCCGGTGGAGGGCGCCTCGCCCTGCGTCCACCATCTGGCCCGCCAGGTGTGGCCCTGGTAGGAGACCGTGTCACCGCCCACGTAGACGGTGCCGGCGCCGTAAGCGGCCGCGGTGCAGCCGCCGTTGCCCGGCGGTGTCGTGGGCGGGGTGGTGGGTGGTGTGGTGGGCGGCGTCGCCCCGGCGAACCTCACCGAGTACTTGGTGAAGTCGTAGGCGCCCTGCGGAACGCTGCTGCAGGTACCGGACGTCTTGCCGTTGTTGTCCGGCGGGGAGCACTGCCGGTCGCGGTTGACGGACCAGTTCGTGAAGCGCGCCAGGTGGTGGGCGGTGGCGAAGTCCAGCACCGTCTGGAAGTCCGCCTGGGTGAAGTACTCCCCGGTGTCGCTGCGGCCGTTCATCTGCGAGATGCCCTCGTGGGCGTACGCGGTGGCCTCGTCCCAGCCGAAGGTGGACCGCAGGACGGAGTTGAAGTTGGTCAGCGCCGCGGTCTGCGACGCCGCGCCGTTGAAGCCCCCGTCGAAGGGCATGATGGAGAAGTTGTCCGGGGTGAAGGACTGGGCCTTCGCCTCGTTGAGCATCTGCTTGCCGAACCAGCCGGTGCCGTCGGCGGTGCCGGCCGTGGTGACGGAGAGGTAGATGCCGGGGTTCTTCTGCTGAAGGATCTTGGCGGCGCCGATCTCGTTGTGGATGGCCGCGGCGTTCTCGTACTCCGGCTCCTCCAGGTCGAAGTCGAGTGCCTTGAGGCCGTACTTGTCGATGGCCTGCTGGTACGCGGCGGCGGTCGCCTCGGGGGTGCCGCACGTCTGGCCGAGCTTGGTGCCGCCGTAGCCGCCGACGGAGGCCGACACGTCGCCGCCCTTCGCGCGGATCGTGGCGATCACACCGGCCACCGCGGTGTCCGAGGAGACCGGACCGGTGCCGCCCCACGTCGGCGAACAGCCGCCGCCGTTCGGGGCCAGCAGGAAGGCGAGCTGGAACGCCTTGAGGCCGGTGGCGTCCATGACGGCCGCTGCGTCCGGCGGGTCGTTGTCGAGCGGCATGAGGTAGGGCGCCGCCGCGTACCAGTTGCTGCCCACGGCCTCCCGGGCCGGAGCGGCGGCACCGTGGCCGGTGGCGAGGGCCGTACCGGCCGCCACCAGTGCGAGGCAGGCCGCCGAGGCGACGGCGGCGAAGGTTCTGACGTTTCGAGGTGGCACATGCCCTCCCGCGGGGCGAAAGTGGTCCAGACCAATCACCCACAGCCTGATCGCTCGTCGCGTACGCGTCAACACTTTGGACTGGACCAGTGCACAACCGCAGGCGGAGCGGGTGCGGCCGCCGTCGCGGCGCCTCGCACGCGGGAGGGGGGCGTGGCAAGGTGGTGGGTGAGGTTGCCTCCCTCGCCCATCCCGATTCCGCAGAGGAGGCCCACATGGACGACAAGGAGTTCTTCCGCGCGGTGGCGGAGCGCTCGGGACTCTCCCGACAGGAAGCGGCCGATCTCACCCGTGCCACCCTCGACACGCTCGGGCACCGTCTGAGCGGCGGCGAAGCCCGCGATCTGGCCCTCGAACTTCCCGAGCCGCTGCGTGGCTCGCTCCAGGCCGGACAGGGGGAGATGGAGATCTTCGGCCCCGCCGAGTCGATCCGCAGGGTGGGCGTGCACACCGGGCTGACCGAGCCGGAGGCCGCCCGGGGCGTCCGGGCGGTCCTCAGCACCCTCCAGGAAGCCGTCTCGCAGAAGGAGTTCGCGCACGCCATGTCGCAACTCGGCAAGGAGTACGCGCAGTTGGTGGAGGCCACCCGCTGAGCGGATCGCCGGCCCGGCCGAGGGCCCGGGGGTTCGGCGGACGGTGACCTGCGGACGCGTGACCGGCTACGGGGTGTCCGCGGAATCCTCGCAACCGGCCAGGTGGGCGAGACCGTCCAGGATGCACCGCAGTCCGAAGTCGAAGGCATGGTCAGGGCTGTACATGCCCTGGTGAGCGGCGCCCGCGGCGCTTCCGACACGGGCAGCCAGGGGGAACCGGTCGGGATCGAAGACCTTGGCCAGGAGTGGTGCGTTGGCGGCCCACCACTGCTGGTCGGACATCGCGCTGTCGCGGGCGGCGGCCCGGGCGGCAAGGTTTCCACGGGCGACGGACTGGACGAAGTCCAGAACGAGAGTGAGCGCCGCGTCCCTCTCCACGTCGTCGAGCCCCAGGCCGTCGAAGGCGGCCAGTTCGTGTTCGTACTTGGTCATGAGGCCGGGACCCAGCGGCGGACGCGCGGTGAGCACGGTCGCCACCCAGGGGTGGCGGTCGTACAGGGCGCGGTTCTCGTCCGCGACCGCCGCCACCCTCGTGCGCCACGGATCCGCCGATCGGTCGCTGCGCGGCATCTGCAGGTACACGGCGTCCAGCATGAGGTCGAGCAGTTCCGTCTTGCCCGGGACGTAGGTGTAGAGCGTCATCGGCGTCACGCCCAACCGCTGGGCGATGCCGCGCATGGTCAGGGCCTCCAGGCCGTCGGCGTCGGCGAGTTCGACGGCGACCCGGACGACGGCGTCGACCGTCAGACCCTGCTTCGGGCCGCGGCGGGAATCCCCGTGTCCGGGTTCGCGCCACAGCAGTTCCAGGATGCGGGCCGGATCGCTCGTGCCCCTGTGTTCCTTGGCCATGGGCCCCATTCTTCCTGCTGAGTTCCTCGCCCCCTCCCGTAAAACTCTATACGCGGTACAATGTACGACGTACAGAGATATCCCCCAGCCCAGGAGCAGGTCATGAACATCACCTCCAGCGCCCTCTCCCTGACCGTTGACGACGTTCCCGCCTCCGCCGCATTCCTGGTCAAGCACTTCGGCTTCCAAGAAGCCATGGCCGCCGACGGCTTCGCCTCGCTGGCCCGCGAGGACGCGCCCAACGTGATCTTTCTCCGGCGCGGCATCGAGGTCCTGCCCGAAGGCTTCCGGGACCAGCGTGCCGCCGGCGTGATCATCGCGTTCACCGTGGCCGATCTGGACGCCGAGTTCGAGCGGCTCAGCAGCGAGGGCGCCCCCATCACCATGCCGCTGCGTGAGGAGCCGTGGGGCGAACGCCTCTTCCAGGTCACCGACCCGAACGGTGTCATCCTCCAGCTCGTCGCCTGGGCCGGCCCCGAGCACCGGTGACGGCCACGGGCCGGCCGCACCGCCGGCGGTCGGCCCGCCGCCGTTCGGGCCTCCGGCACCGCCCGTGCCCCCGGCACCTGTCACCCGGTCGGCGGAGCCGGGGCGGGCGGGCCGCGGTGCCGGAGGGTCCGGCCGGGTCCGCCCCCGTGCGGTGGGCGGACGACATCGGCCGGGTGCCGGTCCGTCCCGCCCGGCGCGCGTCCTCGGACCGGAACTGGTCTGCTGGGTCGGGGGATCGTCGTGCACCCGGGAGAGGTCCAGATGAGCGCCTATCGAGTCGCGCAGGTCGCCGCCGCGGGCGGGTCGTTCGAGGTCGTCGAGCGGGAGGTGCCGCGGCCGGGCGCCGGTCAGGTACGGCTGGCGGTGGAGGCGTGCGGGATCTGCCACAGTGACGCCCTCTTCGTCGAGGCCGTGCTGCCGGGCGTGCGGTTCCCGCTGGTCCCCGGGCACGAGATCGCCGGCCGCATCGACGAGATCGGCGCGGCGACGCCGGGCGACTGGCAGGTGGGCGACCGGGTGGTGGTGGGCTGGTTCGGCGGCAGCTGCCACTCCTGCACACCCTGCCGCCGGGGCGACTTCGTCGTGTGCGAGAACCTGAAGGTCCCCGGCTGGGCGTACGACGGCGGGTTCGGCGAGACGGTGATCGCACCGGCCGACGCCCTGGCCCGCATCCCCGACACGGTCCCGGCCACCGAGGCGGGGCCGATGGCCTGCGCCGGCGTGACCACGTTCAACGGTCTGCGGCGCAGCTCCGCGCGACCGGGCGACCTGGTCGCCGTCCTCGGCATCGGCGGCCTCGGCCACCTGGGTGTGCAGTACGCGGCCGCCATGGGCTTCGAGACCGTGGCCCTCGCCCGCGGCGCCGACAAGGCGGACTTCGCCCGGCAACTCGGCGCGCACCACTACATCGACACCACGGCCGGCACCCCCGTCGCGGACGCCCTGCAGGCGCTCGGCGGCGCCAAGGCCGTACTGGCCACCGCCGCCAACTCGCAGGCCATCACCTCCACGGTGGAGGGGCTGTCGCCGCGGGGTGAGCTGATCGTCGTCGGTGCGGACACCGCACCCCTGGGGATCAGCCCCGCCCAGCTGCTCATGCAGGGCAAGGTCGTCCGCGGCCATCCGTCCGGCACCGCGCAGGACGTGCAGGAGACCATGGCGTTCAGTGCCCTGCACGGGATCCGCCCGATGATCGAGACCGTGCCGCTCGACCGGGCCGACGAGGCGTACCGGAAGATGCTGTCCGGCGCCGCCCGCTTCCGGATGGTCCTCACCACGGGCTGACGTGCCCGCGGACGGCGGGGCGGGCATGCGGACCGCGGTCTGCCGCCACTGCCGCGCCGCCGGGGAGGGCCGCATCGATGGCGGCCCCTACTCCCCGGGGCGCGTGCCGCGGGGTCGGTCAGTCGGCCGTCCGGCGGAGGAGCAGGGTGACGAAACCCCAGGTGTCGCGGTAGCTCCGCAGCCACTCGGAGCGCCGGGTGGCGGCCATCGCCAGCGCCCGTGGGCCGTCCGGGTCGGTGGGACGGTCCAGGCCCCACGCGGCCAGGGTCCCCCAGCAGGCCCATTCGTAGGCGTCCAGCTCCTGTCGCGAGCTCACGTGCCCGTGGACGGGGGTCCAGCCGTCGGCGACGACGCGGTCCACGGTGCTCGCCAGGTCGGTGAAGTCCCCGAGCATCTCGACGGCTTCCGGCGACGGCGGGTGTTCCCAGAACCCGTCACCGATCAGGACCTGACCGCCGGGCGCCAGGTGCGCGCGGGCCGCGGCGAGCGTGGGCAGCAGACCGCCGAAGGCATGCGCGGCCCCGACGCTGAGCACCAGGTCGAACGGGTCCGGGGAGACGAAGTCCGCGGCCGCTCCGTGGTGGAGGACGAGGCGCTCCCCGAGGCCGCGGCGATCGGCCGCCTCCCGGGCCTGCGTCAGCGCGTCGTCGGAGATGTCCACTCCCACGGCGTGCAGTTGGGGGCCGGTGGCCAAGGCGCGCAGCAGCCATTCGGCGCTGCCGCAGCCGAGGTCGAGCAGCCGCTCGTCGCCGCGCGGTGTGCCGCGTTCCAGCAACCGGCGCACGGATGCGTCGTCGAGCGGAGCCTTGATCGGGTGCCCGGAGTGGGCGATGCGGGACATCTGTTCGCGATTCACCGGCGCAGCCTGGCAGCATCCCCGGTGGCCCGCATCTGGTTATTCGTCAGGCCCCGGCTCATCGGCGGGTGCCGGACGGCAGCAGGACGCCGACGGGGCGCCGGGCGGCGGGCGGGTTTGTGCGGTGTCGCCCCGGGCAGGCGGATCTTTGTCAAGGAACGGCTCAACAGCAAGGGAGCACGACCATGACCGCCGAGAAGAAGACGTCCGCCAAGGCCGACCAGCTCAAGGGCGCCGTGAAGGAAACCCTCGGGCGCGCGGTGGGCAACGAGCGGATGACCGCCGAAGGACGCGCGGAGCGCGCCAAGGGCGATATGCGGCAGGCCGGCCACAAGGCCCAGGACGCCCTGAAGCGATGAGGGCGCCCCGCAGCCACTTCGGCAGCTGCGACCGTGCATGCAGAGACTGAGGCGATGGCCCGGCGGATCCTCCCGCCGGGCCATCGCCGTCTCCGCCCCGGCCCGCGGTGCGCACCGGCGGCGCATCCCCGCGGCGGCCCCTTCCGAGCCCGCCGCCCCTTTACATAAAACGTGCATTCTTCACGACCTCGTCGTGACATCCATGACTGTTTCACCCCTCCGCGCCGTGACAGCGTGGTCACGTCACCGGCCGAGGGAGTGCGATGAACAAGGGGTACGCGGTCTTCTGCGACGCAGACCGGCAGTTCTACGACGCTCCGCACCGCCTTCCCTCGGACAAGGAGGGCCGCGGCGCCCTGTACCCCGTACTGCGCCGGGAGTTGCCCGGCGGCTGGCAGCGCCACCGGTCGGGTGACTGGCTGGCGTTCCGTCCACTGGACCGGGAACTGCCCAGCCAGGGCTGGAAAATACATGTCTCCGCCTGCCTGGACAATGCCGAGCGGATCCTGGAGAAGGTCTGGGACTACTGCGTCCCCCGCTCGGTGGCGTTCAAGTGCATGCCGAGCCGCTATCTGCTGCACATACGCAACGCCAAGTACACCGACCGGGGCGCCAGCGGGAAGTTCGTCACCGTCTACCCGGCCGACGCGGAACAGTGCCGCGTCATCGCCGAGGAGCTGAACGCCCTGCTGGCCGGCGAGTCCGGTCCGTACATCCTCAGCGATCTGCGCTGGGGCACCGGCCCGGTGTACGTGCGCTACGGCAGCTTCACCGAGCGGCACTGCTACGACGACAAGGGCGAACTCTGCCCCGCGATCGAGGACGACCGGGGACGGCTGGTCCCCGACCGCCGGGAACCCGCGTTCCGGGTCCCGGAGTGGGTCGACCTCCCGGACTTCCTCAAGCCCCACCTGGACGCCCGCTCCGCCACCACGGTCTCCGACCTGCCGTACGCGATAGAGCGGGCCCTGCACTTCTCCAACGGCGGCGGTGTCTACGTCGGCCGGGACCTGCGGACCGAGCGCCGGGTGGTGCTCAAGGAGGGGCGTCCGCACGCCGGCCTGGCCGCGGACGGAGCGGACGCCGTGACGCGGCTGGCGCGTGAACGGGACGCCCTGCGGCGGCTGTCCGGGCTGGGCTGCGCCCCCGAGGTCCTGGACTGGTTCACGCTCGGGGAGCACACCTTCCTGGTGCTGGAGTACATCGAGGGCCGGCCGCTCAACAGCTTCTTCGCGCACCGCCATCCGCTGATCGAGGCCGATCCGTCCGCGGAGCGGCTGGCCGAGTACACGCAGTGGGCGCTGCGCGTCCACCGGCTCGTGGAGGAGGCCGTCGAGGCGATCCACGCGCGGGGCGTGGTCTTCAACGACCTGCATCTGTTCAACATCATGCTGTCCGAGGACGAGTCCTCGGTGGTGCTGCTGGACTTCGAAGCCGCCTCCGTCGACGACCCGGCCAGCCGGCAGGTGATCGCCAACCCCGGCTTCGTCGCCCCCGCCGACCGGCGCGGCGCGGACGTCGACCGCTACGCCCTGGCCTGTCTGCGGCTGGCCCTGTTCCTGCCGCTGACCAGCCTGTTCGCGGTGGACCGGCACAAGGCCCGGCATCTGGCGCGGATCGCCGCTGAGCAGTTCCCGGTGCCACGGGAATTCCTCGACGCGGCGGTCACGGAGATCCTGCGCGGCCACCCCGTCCCGCACCCGCCGGCGTCCGCCCAACCACCCTCCACCGACGCCTACTTACCCGTCGCGCTCGGCGACTGGCCCCGGAGCAGGGACAGCGCGGTGCGGGCCGTGCTCGCCTCGGCCACCCCCGAGCGGGAGGACCGGCTCTTCCCCGGTGACATCGCCCAGTTCGCCACGGCGGGCGGCGGGACCTGCTTCGCCTATGGCGCGGCCGGCGTCCTGTACGCGCTCGACGCGACCGGCGCCGAGCGATGTCCGGACGCCGAGGAATGGCTGCTGCAACGGACGAAGACCCCCGCGTCGGGCAGCCCGTTGGGCTTCTACGACGGGCTCTCCGGTGTGGCCTGGGTCCTCGACCGGCTCGGGCACCGCGAACGGGCCCTGGATCTCGTCGATCTCGTCACCGCGCAGGACTGGCAGGACATCGCACCCGACCTGCACAGCGGACTGGCCGGGGTGGGACTGGCGCTGGACGCGCTGGCCGGGTCCACCGGGGAGAGCGCCGCCCGGGACCAGGCGCTGCGCTGCGCGGAGCTGGTCGCCCACCGACTCCGCTCCGCGGCACCGCCCACCGCCCCCGCCGACGGGACCACGGCACCGTCCCGCGCCGGGCTGCTGCACGGCGACAGCGGAGCCGCGCTGCTCTTCCTGCGGCTGTACGAACGCACCGGCGACGGCGCGCTGCTGGATCTGGCCGCCGAGGCGCTGCGCCGCGACCTGGCCCGGTGCGTACGGAGCGCGGGCGGCACCCTGCAGGTCAACGAGGGCTGGCGGACCATGCCGTATCTCGGCGCCGGCAGCGTGGGCATCGGCATGGTGCTCGACGACTACCTCGTCCACCGGCCGGACGACGCGTTCGCGGCGGCGCGGGACGAGATCGTCCAGGCCGCCCAGGCCAAGTTCTACGCCCAGCCCGGCCTGTTCCGCGGTGCGGCCGGCATGGTGCTGTACCTGAGCCGCACCACCGCCACCGGCCCGGGCACCGACGCCGCCGACCTGCACCGCCAGATCGAGTCCCTCTCCTGGGGGGCCGTTCCCTACCGAGGCCATCTGGCCTTCGCCGGGGAGCAGATGATGCGGCTCTCCATGGACCTGAGCACCGGCACCGCCGGATGCCTGCTCGCTCTGGGCAGCGCGCTGCACGACTCACCCGTGCACCTGCCCTTCCTCCCGCCGCTGCGGCGGCCCTGAAGCCGGCCCCGTCCGGGGCCGTAAAAGAAAAGCACTCCCGTCCCCTTACGAAAGGAATCATCATGTCGCTTCTCGACCTGCAGACGATGGAGACCCCGAAGCCCGAGGGCACCGAGGAGCTGCACACCGGCAGCCGGGCGAGCCTCCTCCTCTGCGGTGACAGCAGCCTGAGCGTCACCACCTGTAACTGACCGCCTGCCGCAGCGGGGCCCCCAGTCCCGCGACGGCACGGTGAGAGGGGCCCCGCGCAGCACCGGCTGCGCGGGGCCCTCCGCCCCGCCGCCCCGCACCGTTCGCCCCACGGAGGCGAGGTCCACCGCATGCCCGCACCGCCCGGGCCCCCCTCACCGACGCGCCCGCCGGCCACCGGCCGGCAGCCGGACCCCGGTACGGCCGTCCTGACCGACGCCTTCCGGCACAGCCCCGTGCACACCGTCGCGGTGTGCCTCTTCGGTGTGGCCGGTGCCGGTGTGGCCATCGCCCTGCCGGCCGTCCTCGGCCACACCCTCGACCTCGTCCTCGACTCCGCGCCCGGCGCCGGCGCCGCCCTCACCCTGAGTGCCGTCCTGCTGGTCGCGGACGTCCTGCTGGATGCCCTGGTGGCACTCGCCGGAGGCGTCACCACCGCCCGCAGCATCGCCTGGCTGCGCCGGCGCGGGATCGGCCATCTGCTGTCGCTGGCCCCGCACCGCGCCGCCGACCGCTTCACCGCCGGCGACCTGGTGACCCGGCTGACCGGCAACGCCGCGGAGGCCGGGACCGCACCCACCACCGCCGCCACCGGCCTGGCCGCGGTGCTCACGCCGGTGGGGGCGCTGGTGGCGCTGGCGCTGACCGACGTCTGGCTGGCGGCCGTCTTCCTCGCCGGGCTGCCCCTCCTGACCCGTCTGCTGCGGACCTTCGCCCGGGGCTCCTCCGACTGCGTACGGCGCTATCAGCGCGTCCAGGCCGAGATCGCCTCCCGGCTCGTCGAGGCGCTCGGCGGGGCCCGGACGATCGCCGCCGCGGGCACCGGGGCGCGGGAACGCGCCCGCGTCCTGGCGCCGCTGCCCGAACTCGACGCGCAGGGCAGGCTCATGTGGCAGGTCTACGGGCGGGCGGTCGTCGGCAGCGGCATCCTGGTGCCGCTGCTGACCACCGTGGTCCTCGCGGTGGGCGGACTCCGGCTCGCCCACGGCGCCCTCACCGTCGGCGAGTTGCTGGCGGCCTCCCGGTACGCCGCGCTCACCGCGGCCCTGGGAGGAGTGACCGGCCAGCTCAACGCGTTGGTCCGGGGCCGCGCCGCGGCCCGGCGCACCGCCGAACTGCTCGCCCTGCCGCAGGTCCGGTACGGTGCCCGCCCGTTGCCCGCCGACGGGCGGGGGCGGCTCGAACTGCGCGGGGTCACCGTCGCCCGCGACGGCGCCCCGGTGCTGCGCGGCGTGGACCTGGCGGTGCCCGGCGGGACGACCCTGGCGGTGGTCGGCCACTCCGGCGCCGGAAAGTCCCTGCTGGCCGCCGTCGCGGGTCGGCTCACCGATCCCGACAGCGGCCAGGTGCTGCTGGACGGGGTCCCGCTCGCGGAGGCCGACCCGGCACAGCTGCGCCGGGAGATCGGCTACGCCTTCGAGCGGCCGGCGCTGTTCGGCGAGACCGTGGGCGCCGCGCTCGCCTTCGGACCGGATCGGCCCGCCGCCCCCGCCGTCGAGTCCGCGGCGCGCGCGGCCGGCGCCGACACCTTCGTACGCCTGCTGCCGCGCGGCTACGCCACTCCCCTGGCCGACGCCCCGCTGTCCGGCGGCGAGCTGCAACGCCTGGGCGTGGCACGGGCGTTCGCGCACGCGGGGCGACTGCTGATCCTCGACGACGCCACCTCCAGTCTGGACACTGTCACCGAACACCACGTCAGCCGGGCACTGCTGGAGGACGTCCGGCCCGGCACCCGGCTGCTGATCACCCATCGCCTCGCCTCGGCCGCCCGCGCCGACCTGGTCGCCTGGATGGACGGCGGCCGGATCCGCGCGGTCGCTCCGCACGCGCTGCTGTGGCAGGACGCCGACTACCGCGCGGTGTTCGCCGGCACCGCGCCGGACCCGCGTACCGCCTCATGACCCCGGTCACGGTGCGGCTGCTGCCGCGGGCGCTCCGCTTCCTGCGGGCGCGCGCCCGGGTCCTGCTGCTGATGGGCGGCTGGTCCCTGCTGGAGTCGGCGCACACCTTCCTCGGCGGCTACAGCGTGGCCAAGGCCCTGGACGACGGGTTCCTCGCCGGCCGGACGGCCACCGGACTGACCTGGCTGGCCGTCGCCGCGGTGGCCGTCGTCCTCGGCGGTCTGGCCGGGCGGGGCGTCTTCCGCGGACTTGCCGGGCTGGTCGAGCCGCTGCGTGACGCCCTGGTCGGCGCGGTGGTGGCCCGGGCGCTGGACGAGGCGGTCGCGGACCCGGCCCGCGCGGCCGACACCGCGGTGGTCTCCCGGCTGACCAACCAGACGGAACTGGCGCGGGACAGCTTCGCCGGACTGGTCCTGGTGGCTCGTTCGTTCGTCTTCACCGCGGCCGGGGCGCTGGTCGGACTGGTGTCGCTGGCCCCGCAGTTGCTGCTGATCGTGCTGCCGCCGCTGGCCGGCGGGCTGCTGCTGTTCGTGGCGACCCTGGTGCCGATGGCCCGGCGGCAGCGTGCCTTCCTGCGCGCCGACGAGACGCTGTCGGCGGAGTTCGGCGCGGTGGCGGCGGGGCTGCGCGACGTGGTCGCGTGCGGCGCGCGGGGAGAGGTGGCGGCGCGCGCGCACGCCCTGATCGACGCCGAGGAGCGGGCCGCCCGGCACCTGGCGGGCTGGGCCGCCGCCCGGGCCGTCGCGCTCGGCGTCGCCGGGCAGCTACCGGTCCTCCTGCTACTGGTCAGCACCCCGTGGTTGCTGCGGGAGCACCTCACCGCCGGTGCCGTGCTCGGTGCGCTGACCTATCTGACCCAGGCGCTGCTGCCGGCCCTGCACACCCTGATGAACGCCCTCGGCTCGGGCGGCACCCGGCTCCTGGTCGTACTGGACCGGCTCACCCGGCCCGCGCGGACACCGGACGTCCGCTCCGCTCCCGACGACCATGCCCCCGGGCACACCGACACGCGGGCCCCCCGCTCCGCGTGCCCGTCCCCCGGGCTCCCGGCGGGCCCACGCGTCGAACTGCGGGCGGTCACCTTCGCGTACGGGCCCGCCGCACAACCGGTGCTCCACGACCTCGATCTCGTCGTCGAGCCGGGCGAACACCTCGCCGTCGTCGGTCCGAGCGGCATCGGCAAGTCCACCCTGACCGGTCTCCTCGCCGGCCTGCTGCACCCCGTCAGCGGCGACGTCCGGGTGGACGGACTGCCACCGGGCGCGGCGTACAGGCCCGACCCCGCCCGGCTCCGGGTCCTCATCCCCCAGCAGGCGTACGTCTTCTCCGGGACCGTGCGCGACAACCTGCTCTACCTGTGCCCCGACGGGGCGTCGGCGGCCGCCCTGGAAGCGACGTCGCACGCGGTCGGGCTGGGCCCGTTGCTCTCCCGCCTGGGCGGGCTGGACGCCCGGGTCGACCCGGCGACGCTGTCCCAGGGCGAACGCCAGCTCCTCGCCCTCGGCCGGGCCCACCTCTCCCCCGCCCCGCTCGTCCTCCTCGACGAGGCCACCTGCCATCTCGACCCCGCGGCGGAGCAGCGCGCCGAGGGCGCCTTCGCCGACCGGCCCGGCACACTGATCGTCATCGCCCACCGCATCAGCTCCGCCCGGCGGGCCGACCGGATCCTCGTGCTGGACGGAAACCGGGCCACCGCGGGCAGCCACGCCGAGCTGCTCGAACGCTCGGCCCTCTACCGCGAACTCGCCGGGAACTGGCAGCCGGAGCGCTCCCGCTGAGCGGTGCCCGCGGCGTACGGCGGCGCCGGGATGACGCTCCGCGCAGGCGGGATCGGCACCTGTTCGGCTGTCCGGCCGCCGGCTCAGCCGTTCGGCCCCCGGCCGCTCGCGTCCGGTGCCGCGGCGCGGTGGGGTGGGCTCGGGTGCCGTCGGCATCCGTTGCCCGGGTGCGACGGGTGCCCGGTCCGTGGGAGGACGACGCATGCGCATATCCGGACCGATAGCAGTCCGCCGGAACCGGGCCGCGGTCATCGCCGTGGCGCTGAGCTGCTACGTCGCACTCACCGGACCGGGCCTCGGCACGGCGGACGCCCCACCGGCACCGGCGGTGCCCGCGCCGGCACCGGACTGGCGGCCGTGCCCTCGGGACGGGCACTTCGACTGCGCGACCGCGAAGGTGCCGCTGGACTACGGCGACCCGCGCGGACGCACCCTCGACCTGGCGGTCGTACGGCACAAGGCGACCCGGCCCGGACGGCGCATCGGCACCCTGTTCTTCAACCCCGGCGGCCCCGGCGGGCCCGGTACGGTCCAGATGCCGCAGAACTACCCGTTGTTCCCGCGCGAGGTGCGGGAGCGGTTCGACATCGTCAGCTGGGACCCGCGCGGGGTCGGCCACAGCACGGCCGTGAACTGCTTCGCGACCCCCAAGGAGAGCGCGGCCTGGCTCGCCGCCAGACCCAGCGGCTTCCCGGTCGGCGCGCGGCAGCGGAACATCTGGATCGCCGCGTATCGGGACCTGGGCCGCCGCTGCGCGCAGCGCGACGCCGCGCTGCTGCGTCATGTGTCGACCGCCGACTCCGCGCGCGACCTCGACCGGCTCCGCCGGTGGGTGGGCGACCCGAAGCTCACCTACCTGGGGGCCTCCTACGGCACGATCCTCGGCGCCACCTACGCCAACCTCTTCCCCGGCAGGGTCCGCGCCCTGGTCCTCGACAGCAACATCGCCCCGTCGGCCTGGACGAACCACGGCGACGACGCCGCCCGGCTGCCGACCTTCCTGCGCCTGGGCTCGGACCGTTCCGCGGCGGCGACCCTGGACCAGTTCCTCACCCTGTGCGGCTCCACCACCACGGCGGGCTGTGCCTTCTCCGCCGGCGGCCCGGACGCGACCCGGGACAAGTTCAACGGGCTGATGCGGCGCCTCCGTGAACGGCCGGCCGGCACCTGGACCTACGCCAGGACGGTGGCGGACACGATCAACGGCCTCTACGTCGTCCGCCCCGGATGGTCCGAGGTCGCCGCCCTGCTCCAGAGGCTGTGGCAGGGCCGCACCCCGGGGCCCTCCGCACCGCTGCCCACGCCTCCGGTCCCGGTCCCGTACACGGGTGAGGAACAGGCCGCCGCCATCCTCTGCGGCGACAGCCCCAACCCGCGTGACCCCGGCGTCTTCCACCCCCTGGAAGAGGCGGGTGCCGCCCGTGCTGGCGATGCCGGGCGCTACTGGACCTGGGCGTCGGAGCCGTGCGCCACGTGGCCCACCGTGGCCGCCGACCGCTACACCGGCCCGTGGAACAGGCCGACGGCGGCCACCGTCCTGGTGGTCGGCACCCTCTATGACCCCGCCACGCCCTACCGGGACGCGCAGGCCATGGCCGAGGAGCTGGCCCACGCCCGGCTGCTCACCAACATCGGGTACGGGCACACCGCACTGGTCAATCCCAGCGGCTGCGTCAACGCGTACGAGAGCCGCTACCTCATCGACGGCACCCTTCCGCCGCCGGGAACGACGTGCCGGCAGGACGACCCGCCCTTCCCGCCCCGTCGTCCGCGCGGCGGCGTCGACGCCGGCGGCGGCGGGGCGGCCGGGCTGGTCCCGAACCGGCCCTGGCGCAGCGGCCCGAGCACGCGCTGACGACGCGCACGGCGCGTTCGGGCCGCACCGTTACCTGTGGGGTAATCGACGGTGTGCCGCCCCTTGGACGAGAGTTGTCGGCACAGCGACACCGCACCGTCCAGGAAGGACCCACACATGCCGTACTTCGAAGGCTCCGACGGAACAAGCCTGTTCTACACCGACTGGGGACAGGGCAAGCCGGTCGTCTTCGTCGCCGGAGCCTGGCTCAGCAGCAGCGCGTGGGAACTGCAGATGCTGCCGCTGTCCGAACAGGGCCTGCGCTGCGTCGCCTACGACAAGCGGGGCCACGGCCGCTCCGACTGGGTCGGCCACGGCTTCGACTACGACACCCTCGCCGACGACCTCGCCGCCCTGCTCGACCGCCTCGACCTGCACGACGTGACGCTGGTGGCACACTCGATGGGCGGCGGCGAAGTGATCCGCTACCTCTCCCGGCACGGCTACGACCGGGTGAGCAAGGTGGTACTGATCGCCGTCACCGCACCACTGATGCTCCACACCCCGGACAACCCCCACGGCATCGACCGCAGCCTCTTCGACGCCCTGGCAGCGGAACGGACCAAGGACCGCCCGCGGTGGATGGCCCACAACGCCCAGGCATTCTTCGCCACACACCTGGGCAACCAGGTCTCCAGCGAACTCATCGCCTGGACGGTGCAAAAGTGCCTCGACTGCTCGGCCAAGGCAGCCGCCGAAGTCGTCGAGACCGGCTTCTCCACCGACCTGCGCAAGGAAGCAGGCGCACTCCAGGTACCCACACTGATCATCCACGGCGACGCCGACGCCTCCGCACCCATCGACCTGTGCGCACGACGACTGACACACCTCGTACCGGACAACACCTACAAGGAGTACCCCGGCGCGGGACACGGCATCTTCCTCACCCACGCCACACAACTCAACCAGGACCTCCGCGACTTCATCGAGGGCGCTACGTCCTGAACGTGTGGGGGTGGCCCGTTCCGGTGTGCGCGCCGTCGATCCGCCGCAGCACGGGGTGATCGAGGTCGTCGTTGCCGACGACGATCGTCGCCCGCGCGGCCGGGTCGACCTCGGCCAGGTAGTGCCGGCAGGCGGCGTGGTAGCGATGGTCGAAGGCGTGCTCGGCCGCCGCGGTGCTGCCGAACAGCTGGGTGTCGCGGCGGGTGCCGCGGCGGCGGGCGACGGGGAAGCTGGTGTCGGCGAACACGACCTCGTCCCACAGTCCGGCCAGTTCGTGCCGCTGCAGGAAGCTGCCGTCGACCACCAGGACCGCGTCGGCGGGGGCGGTGACCGGTGGCTCGTCGATCGCCTGGTCGCTGGCCAGGTCGATGATGCGGCTGCGGTAGCGGTGATCGCCGCCGGGTCCGAGGGGGACGAGGACGGACCGTGCGAACGAGGGGAAGTCGTAGGCGTCCTGGTAGTAGCCGATCGCGGAGTCGCGGCCCTGCCGGTGACGGTGCGCGCGCGGGTGGTGGAAGCCGTCCATGGACAGATGGATGGCCGCTCGGCCGCGCTCACCCACCGCCGCGGCCAGGGCGCGGGCGAGGGTGGTCTTTCCGGCGGCGGTGATGCCGTCCACCGCGACCCGCAGCGGATGCCCTGGCCGCCGGTCGGCGATGTGGTCGGCGATGCGACCGATGACCTGGTCCCGGGTGGGCCGGCGATCGCCGTACCGGCCCGGCTCGTTGTCGATCAGTTCTGCCATGATGCGGATCTTAGTGACCCGGGCTCGGTCAGGAAGGGCCGGCCGCCGTCCATTCCGTGACCGTGAACTCGTCTCCCACGGCCAGTTTCCCGGTCCGCACGACGGAGAACTTCGAGCCGAAGGCCACCCCGCCCTCGGGCACCCGTCGGTAGGAGGCGAGTGTCCGCAGCGGCTCCGGTCCGTCCTTGGTGCCGGTCTCCTGGTCGACCATGGTGACGGCGCAGCGCACGGCGAGCTTGGCGAACCCCAGCTCGGCACCGCCCACCTCGGCCCGGTGCACCCGGTCCTCCGTGAGCGGCTCCTGCCACCCGTCCAGCACGATGTTCGGCCGGAACCGGGTCATCGGCATCGGTGGTTTCCCCGCTGCCGCCAGCCGCTCGTTGAGGTCGTTGAAGGTGGCCAGGGAAAGGATGTGCAGCGGGCTGCTGTCGGCGTAGCCGGAGGTGCCGGGGGTGCGGCCGTCGGCCACCCGGTCGTGCTCCGGCGGTACCCGCACCAGTCGGCAGTCCGTGCCGAGTACCTCGGACAGCCAGCCGGCTGCGGTCTCACCCTGGTCGATGCCGCGGAACGGCTGGCCGAAGAGGTCGACGTCCTTCCGGGGCGAGGTGGTGTCCACCTCGATGCGCAAGGACTCAACGCCCTTTTGATGCAGGATGAGTTGGGTGCCGTCGGAGCTCACTTCGGGCCGGATCACCGCGAGCCGGGGATCGGTGCGCTGGGTGCGGTACACGCCCCGGTCGCTGACGACCATGAAGCTGCGGTCGTGCGGGAGTCCCGCCGGCGTGAGTCCGGCCTCCGCCAGGGGGACCCCGGCGCACCCCTTGACGGGATAGGTGATCAGTTCGGCAACTATAGGCATGGACACACCTTATGGATGCCTCGCCCACGCATCACGCGCTTTCCCTGCCCCAGGTGCTCGGACCGGCGCTGGTCGGCCAGATGTGTGCGCAGATCACGTATGCCTCCTGCAGCTTCTGCTCCGGGGCGGTGCCGGCCGGCGCTCAGACCCAGCCGGCGCCCTGCGAGATGCGTATGGCGTCGACCCGGTTGCGGGCGCCGGTCTTGCGGTTGATGGCCGCCATGTAGTTGCGCACCGTGCCCGTGCTCAGATGCAGTTCATGGGCTATCTCGGGTACGGACGCCCCGCCCGCGGCCAGTTGCAGCACGTTTAACTCGCGTGGGGTGAGCGGCATGTCGGCGGCCTGGAGGAAGTCCAGCGTCAGCGTGTGGTCGACGTAGCGCTTGCCGGCCGCGACCAGGTTTATGGCGTGCCGTAACCGGGCCGGCGGCGCGTCCTTGTCGACGAAGCCACGGGCCTTGGCGGCGACGGCCCGCCGGAGCGTGCCGGGCCGGCAGGCGCTCGCAAGAACGAGCAGGCCGCAGTCCGGACCGCCCGGAGGGCTGGCGTCCTGCATCGGTCCCGCCCCGTCGCCGTCCACCACACACACCTGGGGCCGGAAGGAACGCGCTCTGCCATGAGCGCTTCCCCAGCAGGCCGCGACCGCGTCGATCTGCTCCTCGTCACGCAGCAGCGCGGCCAGCGCCGATCGCATCAGCCGCGTCTCATGGACCACCAAGACCCGGATCACTTACGCCCCTTCATGTCGGCCATGCGGTTTGCACTGCTGAATTGTCATCGTCCGCATTCCCGCCAGTCGAACCTTCACCGGAATTGACTGGAAAAGACGCCCCCTTGTCGCACTGACATTGCGTCCATTGCGTTGCCTTATGACAGGAGCCCACAACTCCTCGCACACCCCGCGGCCACCGGTCGACGCGCCACCTGCCGCCGTTGGCGCCCTGCCCACGCGCTCGGCGCGGCACCTCACCGGCCTCGCCCGCCCCCCGATCTCCTTCGCGGTAGCGAAGTCGTAGGAATCTCACACACGGCGGGCCACTGTTTCCGGAAGCCGCACGGCGCCGGGGACAGCGACTTCCCGCCATCGTGAACGTGGCTACTTACCACGCCCGTTCGCCGGCTGGGCACACTCACGGTGCCGTGGTGGCGGCTGTGCCCAATGAGGCGCGGGTGGCACGCGTGAAAAGGGGTGCGAAAGTCCGGGTCAGCAGGACGCCCACCCGACGCGGTCGGCATGCCCGGGGGCGGCCCCCGCGCGGGCTTCCCTACGTTTCCGACCGCTCCTCGACAACCGCTTTCGCACCGGGGCCCGGGGTGCGGGTGGCGCCGACGGAGGCGAGGGCCACCGCGAGCACTCCCGCCCACTGCGGCGCGGCGAGGTGCTGCCCGAGGAGGAGCAGTCCGACGAGGGCGCCGACGGCGGGTTCGAGGCTGGTCAGAACGCCGAAGACGCGGGGCGGCAGCCGGCGCAGGGCTTCCAGGTGGCAGGTGTAGGGCAGCACGCTGGAGAGGACCGCGATGACGAGGGCCGGCGCGAGGGTGCCGGGGTCCAGCAGCCTGGCCCCCGCCCGGGCGATCCCGTACGGGAGGCTCAGCAGGGCTCCCCACGTGACGGCGAGGGCCAGGCCCCGCCCGTCGGGGACGCGTGCGGCGAGGCGTGCGCCGACGAGGATGTAGCCGCCCCAGCAACACCCCGCCAGGAGGGCGAGGCCCAGCCCCGGGGCGTCGAGCGGGATGCCGGAGTGGCCGAGCAGTACGACGCTGGTGGCGGCGAGGCAGGCCCACAGCAGATCGGCTCCCCGGCGTGAGCCGAACAGCGCGAGGGCGAACGGGCCGAGGAACTCCATCGTGGTGGCGGCGCCCAGCGGCACCCGGTCGACCGCTTCGTAATAGCTGAGGTGGTGGACCGCGAGCAGGGTCCCGGCGGCGGCCGCGAGGCCGAGCGTGGTGCGGTCCCCTCGCAGCCCCGGCCGCCACAGCACGGTCAGGATGACGGCGGCGAGGGACAGGCGCAGGGCCACCACGCCGGCCGGGCCGACGGCCGGGGAGAGGCGCGTGGCGAGCGCGGCCCCGCACTGCAGGCCGAGCACGCCTCCCACGACGAGCCCCGGGGCGGGCACGGCGCCCAGCCCTCGGCCGATGGCGGCGGCCGTGCGCACACGGCGCGTGGTGAGCTGACTGATGGGTGCCCTCCTTCGCAACGTGGTGCAGCGTGGCACGACGGAAAAGGCCCCACAACCCTCCGGCGATCAACGAAATCCGAAGCAACAAGCGCGACTTGACCTTGTGATCGACGGTCGAGCCGTTCGGCCGGTGCCCGCGTGGCCGACCGGACGCGGACGCGGCGGGACGGGCCTCTTGGCGGGAGTCCGCCCGTAGGAACGAGAAGTCCGGGATGATCGACCGGGTAGCCCGGCGGCGGTGTCCGCCCCGCCGGCGCTGCCGCCCGGCCTGCGCGTACGCAGGCTCCACCGTCACGAAAGGCGCAGCGCATGTCAGAGAACACCGCGGATGAGGTGGTTCTCCGTCCGGTCGGCCGGGTGGTCGGCGGGCGGAGCGAGGTCCGGGACGACGACTGGGGGCCGGTGTCGGCCGTCGTCCGGCTGGACGCGGCGCAGTTCGGGCCGGACGCCCTGGCCGGACTGGACGGCTTCTCGCACCTGGAGGTCGTCTACCACTTCCACCGGGTGCCCGTGGAGAAAGTGGAGACCGGTGCCCGTCATCCGCGGGGCAACACCGACTGGCCCCTCGTGGGGATCTTCGGCCAGCGCGGCAAGAACCGCCCCAACCGGCTCGGCGTCTCCCGCTGCCGCCTGTTGCGCACCGACGGGCTCGACGTCCATGTGCAGGGCCTCGACGCGGTCGACGGCACCCCCGTGCTCGACATCAAGCCCTACATGGCGGAGTTCGGCCCGCTCGGCGCCACCAGCCAGCCCGACTGGGCCACCGCACTCATGAGCCGCTATTACTGATCCGTCCCTCCCGACCGGCCGTCAGCCCTCCCCGACGGCCGTCCCGGAAGCCGTACCGGCCCGGCCCCTCCTGCGGGAGGGCCTCGCCGCCGGGACCGGCGCCCCCGTCCCGGGCCCGCGGCGACACCTCGGCGCGAAAACTCGGTGGCGCATGCGGGCCGGGCCGGGCGACCATGCCACGCATGACTGACCGACCCGCGCGATGGAGCCAGGCGACCGTCTACCCCGATATGTGGACCGATCCCGGCGACGACCCCCGGGACAGCGAAGGCCCCGGTCCCGAGGGCGAGCTGGCGACGCTGCACGACTACCTGACGAACTACCGCATCACCCTGCGGATGAAGTGCGAGGGCCTGGACGCCGAGCAACTGGCCCGGCGGTCCGTTCCGCCGTCGACGATGTCGCTGCTCGGCCTGGTGCGGCACCTCGTCGAGGTGGAACGGGACTGGCGCAACTGGATCAGCGACGGTGACCCGGTGCCGAAGCTGTACGGCGCGCGGGACGCGGACTTCGACGGCGCCGTCGCCGAACAGGCCGTGGTCGACGCCGCGTTCGTCGATCTGGCACGTGAGCAGGCCGCCACCGACGCCGCGCTGGCCGCCCACCCGGACCTGGGCGAGCGGGTGGGGAAGGACCGGATCGCGGTACGGGAACTGCTGGTGCACAGGGTCGAGGAATATGCCCGGCACTGCGGGCACGCCGACCTGTTGCGCGAGTGCGTCGACGGAAGGGTGGGCCAGTAGCGAGAGCCGGGGCCGTGGGGCCTGGGCCTAGCAGTACCCGATCGGCCGCGCAACAGGTGAAGTGCACGCGGTGACACGGCCGTTGTGGCGTCGGGTGCCATGTCCGGCCGGCGGAGCGCACTCCTAGGGTGACCGGCACCACAGTGGTGCGCCGCCGCTCCCGGTCGTCGCGCACCGTCGCACGCACGGGGCCGTCCGGTTCCGTGCCGCCGCCTCGGGAGGTCACCCGGTGCCACTGCCCACCCCATCACCGACACCGCCCACCCCACCGGTCCCGCCGGCCGCCTCGTCCGGCTCGACCGCGCGGCCGCAGCGCCGCGGCCTCCGGGCGCGGCTGACCGCGGGTGCCTGCGCGGTCGTCTGCGCCGTCGCCGTGAGCACCCTGCTCGCCCCGACTCCCGCGGCAGGCCGGCCGGCTCGTGAGGCGGGCGTCACCCTGGAGAGAGTCAGCAACTTCGGCTCGAATCCCGGCAATCTGGCCATGTACGTCTACCGCCCGGCCCGTCTCCCGGCACAGCCGGCGGTAGTCGTCGCCCTGCACGGCTGCACCCAGAGCGCCCAGGTCTACGCCGACAACTCGGGCCTGACGACGCTGGCCGACCGGCACGGCTTCCTGGTGGTGTTCGCCGAGACGACCACCGCGAACAACCTCAACCGGTGCTTCAACTGGTTCCAGCCCGTCGACAACCAGCGGGGTCGGGGCGAGGCCGCCTCGATCCGGCAGATGGTCGCGCACGCCGACTCCGCCTACGGCGGGGACCCCTCCCGCACCTACGTCACCGGGCTCTCGGCCGGCGGTGCGATGACGTCGGTGATGCTGGCCACGTATCCGGAGGTGTTCCGGGCGGGGGCGGTCATCGCCGGCCTCCCCTACCACTGCACCCGGGACACCGGTCCGTTCACCTGCATGAACCCCGGCGTGGACCGCACCCCGGCGGACTGGGCCGAGCGGGTCCGTGACGCCTTCCCCTCCTATACGGGCCCCTGGCCGCGGGTGGCCGTCTGGCACGGGGACCAGGACTCCACGGTGGTCCCGAAGAACGCCGATGAACTCCGGGACCAGTGGACCGCGGTGCACGGGCTGGACCAGACGCCCGACCGCACCTCCACCATCGGCCCGGACCGCACCCGCCGGGAGGAGTACATGGCCGGGGACGGGAGCGTGGCCGTACAGGTGAACAAGGTGCCGGGGATCGGCCACGGCACCCCGGTCGACCCGGGGACCGAGCCCGAGCAGTGCGGCCGAACCGGCACCGCCCACTTCATCCGGTCGATCTGCTCCAGCTACTGGATCACCGACTTCTTCGGCCTCGGCGGACCGTCCGCCCGCGCCGGCAGCTGACCGGCCGGTTCCCCGACCCCGCCCCTTCCACGGAGGTACACCGGATGCCCCTCGGCACCCCACCCGGCGGGCCGGCCGCGCGCTCCCGCCGGCACCGCCCGCGCCCGACGGCCCTGGGCACCGCCCTCGGGGCCGCGGCGCTCCTCGCCCTCACCGCTCCCCCGGCCGGCGCCTCGCCGGAACGTTCCCCGCAGCCGTCGCACTGCGCCGCGGCGGCCCGGCTGCACGTACCGGGCGCAGCCCGTCAACAGCTGTCCTGCCTGGACGGGTTGACCACCGCGGACACCGTCACCTCGGGGCACACCGACCCGGCGGACTGGGCCGGACTGACTCCGGCGGGCCTGGCCGCTCCCCGGGGCGTGCCGGGCGTCCAGATCGACGGCTACTTTCCCGACACCTCGGCCACGAACGGCCACCACGGCTGGCAGCACGACGCCCAGTTCGTCATCCGGCTGCCCGACCGATGGAACGGCGGCCTGGTGATCTCCGGCTCTCCCGGCACGCGCAAGCAGTACGCCAACGACCGGGCGATCGGTGACTGGGTGCTCGCCCGCGGATACGCGTTCGCCGCCACCGACAAGGGCAACACCGGCACGGACTTCTACCGCGACGGTACGGCCCCCGGCGACGCCGTCGCCGAGTGGAACCAGCGGGTCACCCAACTCACCCGCGCGGCCCGCGCGGTGACCGCCCAGCGGTACCGGCGCCCACCGGCCCGCACCCTGGTCACCGGCCTGTCCAACGGCGGCTACCTCGTACGGTGGCAGCTGGAGAACCATCCCGAGCTCTACGACGGCGGCGTGGACTGGGAGGGCACCCTGTGGCGACCGCAGGGGCCGAACCTGCTCACCTTCCTGCCGCCCGCGCTGCGCGCCTATCCCGCGTACGCGAAGGGCGGCGCGGACGCCGGGCGGGCGCACGCGGCGCTGCTCGCCGCCGGGTTCCCGGCCGGCTCCGAGTTCCTGTGGCCCTTCCACCACCAGAACTACTGGGACGTCACCCAGCGCACCTACCGCGAGGAACTGGACCCCGACTTCGACGGGGCCACGCAGGCCGGTACCCCGTTCTGCGTCTCGGGCACCCCCGCGTGCGACGCCGACTACTCCTACGCCACCCGTCCGGCACCGGTCCGCGCCGCCGTCTCGAAGATCGCCCTCACCGGGCGCATCGGCAAGCCGTTGATCACCCTGCACGGCACCCTGGACGTCCTGCTGCCCCTCAGCCGGGATTCCGACGTCTACGCGCGGATGGTGCACGACGCCGGGCGGGACGCCCTGTACCGCTACTACCGCATCGAAGGGGGCACGCACGTCGACGCGCTCTTCGACACGTTCCCCGACCGGCTGCGCCCCCTCACCCCGTGCCACCGGTCGGCCTTCACGGCCCTGGAGAACTGGCTGAACCACCGTCACCTGCCACCCGCCGACCACACCGTGCGCCGTCCCCGGGCAGCCGGTCCCGCGGCCTTGGTCAACCACTGCCCGCTGTCCTGACCGGGGTCCGGCGGCCGCCGGGCGGGCCCCGGGGGCGGGACGGCCGGGAACCCGCGGAGGGCCGGGGGCCCGGCACCTACACTGGGCGGTTCGGGGACGGGGAGGCACGTCCCAGGTGGACGGAGAGCGCAGTGGTGAAGAGCGTCGAGGACCAGGGCGGCACGGCGGACCCGTCCGCCGAGGTGCTGACCGAGGCGGCCGCGATGTTCGGACTGCTGGCCTCGCCCCCGCGGCTGCACATCGTCTGGGCGCTGGCGCAGGGCGAGAGCGATGTGAGCGGGCTCGCGGAGCGGGTCGGCGGGGCGCTGCCCGCGGTGAGCCAGCACCTGTCGAAGCTGAAGCTCGCCGGCCTGGTGCGCTCGCGCCGGGAGGGCCGCCGGGTGGTGTACCTCGTCGACGATCCCGATGTGGTGGCGGTGGTACGGCTCCTGGTCGTCCAGCTGGCCGCCCGCTCCGGACAGCCGGCACCGGTCCGCCTCCGCGACGTCGGTGCCTGAGACCACCGCGGCGCCCACGGCCGCCCGTACACCCGCGCACTCCCGGGGCGTACGGCCGGGCCGCGGCCTGCCGCCGTTCACCGGCGCCGGGGAACCGGCCGCGCTGACCACGCTGCAGGTGCTGCGGCTGCTGGACAGCGGCCCGCGCGGGCTGACCGAGGAACAGGCCGAGGAACGCCTGCTGCGGTACGGCGAGAACGTGGTCCCCGCCCGGCGGCCGCCCTCCTGGCCGCGGCGCTTCGTGGGCAGCCTCCGGGATCCGTTCACCGCCGTCCTGCTGTGCCTCGGGGTCGTCTCGGCGGCCGTGGCCTCCTGGGGCACCGCCTGCGTGATCATGGTGCTCGTGGTGGTCAGCTGCGCCCTGCGGTCGGGGGGCGAGCACCAGGCCGGCCGGTCGATGGCCGCCCTGCGCGAACTCGTTCCCACCACGGCGTCCGTGCAGCGCCGGACGGCGGACGACGCCCCGCCGCGGGTGCGGGAGATCCCCGTCGATCAGCTCGTCGTCGGCGACGTGGTGCGGCTGGGGGCCGGGGACCTGGTGCCGGCCGATGTGCGGTTGCTCCGCGCGAGCGGGCTGACCGTCCATCAGGCCGCGCTCACCGGCGAGTCCGTCCCCGTACCGAAGAACGCCCTCGACGCGCCGGCCGGCGGGGGCGCGGAGCCGCCCGAGCCGCCGCACCTGTGCTTCCAGGGCAGCAGCGTGGCCTCCGGGAGCGGGACCGCGTTGGTGATCGCCACCGGTCCGGACACCCGGTTCGCCGCCGCCTACGGGGGGCCGGCGCGGCGGCGCGGGGAGACCGCGTTCGACCGCTCGGTGCACGGCATCGCCTGGACCCTGATCCGCTTCATGCTGCTCACGCCGCCGCTGGTGCTGATGGCCAACGCCGCGCTGCGGGGGCGCGGGCTGGAGACCCTGCCGTTCGCCGTCGCGGTGGCGGTGGGGCTGACGCCCGAGATGCTGCCGGTGATCGTGACCGCGGCGCTCGCCCGGGGAGCCTCCGCGCTCGCCCGCACCAGTGGTGTGATCGTCAAACGGCTGCCCGCGCTGCACGACCTCGGGGCGGTCGACGTGCTGTGTCTGGACAAGACCGGCACCCTCACCCAGGACCGCCCGGTCGTGGAACGCTCCCTGGACGCGCGCGGCGACAACGCCCCGGACGTACTGGAGTGGGCGGCGGTCAACAGCTTCTGGACCGTGGAACTCGCCGAGCTGCCCGTCCCCGACACCCTCGACGAAGCGATCCTCGACGCCGCCGGGGAACGCGGCGCCGACCCGTTCGCGTACGACGGGATCGCCGCCCTGCCGTTCGACCCGTCGCACCGGCTCGCCACGGCCGTCGTGCGCCGGCCGGGCCGGCACACCACCCACACGCTCGTGGTGAAGGGCGCGGTCGAGGACGTCCTCGACCGGTGCGGGTCGGTGGCCGTCGACGGTGCGGACGCCGCACTGGACGCGGCACACCGCGAGCGGCTGCTCGGCCTCGCCGCCGAGGAGGCCGCGGGCGGTCTGCGGCTGCTCGCCGTCGCGCGCGCCGAACGCCCGGCCCGCCTCGGCCCGTACAGCGACAAGGACCTGCGCGGGCTGACCTTCCTCGGCTTCGTCGCGCTCCGCGACGCGCTCGCGCCCACCGCCACCGACGCGCTGGAGGACCTCGCCCGGCGCGGGGTGGCGGTGAAGATCCTCACCGGTGACCACCCCGGAACCGCCGCCCGTGCCTGCCGTGATCTCGGCCTCGACCCCGGGGAGGTGCTGACCGCCGGCCGGCTCGGTGACCTGAGGGGGCCGCAGCTCGCCGCAGCGGTCGCCCGGGCCACGGTCGTGGCGCGCTGCACGGCCCAGGACAAGGCCCGGATCGTCTCCGCCCTGCGGGCCGGCGGCCGGATCACCGGGTTCCTCGGGGACGGCGTCAACGACCTGCCCGCGCTGCGGGCGGCCGATGTCGGCATCTGTCCGCGCGGGGCGGTGACCGTGGCGCGCGAGGGCGCGGACGTGGTGCTCGCCGAGAAGGACCTCACCGCCATCGACCGGGCGATCACCGCCGGCCGCCGGAGCAGCGGCACCATCGCCGGCTATCTGCGCATCACCCTGTCGTCCAACCTCGGCAACGTCATCGCGATGCTCGCCGCCGGACTGCTGCTGCCGTTCCTGCCCATGCTCCCCGCCCAGGTCCTGGTGCAGAACCTCTGCTTCGACGCGGCGCAGCTCGCCTTCGCCTTCGACCGTCCCGGGCCCGCCGCGGAACGCAAGCCCGCCGTGCTGCGCACGCGTACCTTCCTCCGCTTCATCACCGCCTTCGGGCTGCTCAACGCCGCCGCCGACATCGCCACCTTCGGGGTGCTCGCCTTCGCCTCGCACACGACGGCGCGGGCCGGCGATCCGGCCGTCTTCCACGCGGGGTGGTTCACCGAGAACCTGCTGACCCAGGCCATGGTGATGCTGTTGCTGCGGACCGGCCGGCACGCCGCCGAACGTCGCGCCACCGGACCGGTCCACCTCGCCGCCGCGGCCCTCGCGGTGATCGGCATCCTGCTGCCGCTGTCCCCCCTCGGCCCGCCACTGGACATGTCCGCCCCGCCGGCGCTGTATTACGCCCTCCTCGCGGCGGTACTCACCCTGTACGGCCTGGCTCTCTCCACGGTCCGCACGCACCACCCGGCCCTCAGCGCGGCAGCGTGACCAGCCCGGTCTCATAGGCGGTGATCACGAGCTGCACCCGGCCGGACCGTGTACGTCCTGTGGCCGCTGGTCAGCGTCGCGCTCGCGGTGCTCGTCGTGCGGCGCCGCGACGTGTGAGCAGGCTTCCGGGGCGCGCCGCCTGACGTTTCTGATTGACCCGCACACCCCGAGGTCTGCTCCATACTTCAGTTATTGCGCAAGCCGGGAACTCTGCTGATTCCCGTTGCGTTGAGCCGAAGGACGCCGAAGGCCCGGACAGTTGTGGAGGAAGCAGATGAGTGTGGCCCTGACCAAGGGCGGCAATGTGTCGCTCAGCAAACAGGCCCCCGGCCTGACCGCCGTCACGGTGGGGCTGGGCTGGCAGGTGGGAGCCGCCGGAGGGCCCGGCTACGACCTGGACGCCAGCGCGCTGCTGTGCGACGGGTCCGGGAAGGTCCTCTCCGACGAGCACTTCGTCTTCTTCAACAACCTGCGCAGCCCGGACGGTTCGGTGCGGCACTCCGGGAGCGACCCGGTCGGCGGCAGCGGCGGGGACGACGAGCAGATCCAGGTCGACCTCACCGCGGTCCCCGCCGAGGTAGCGAAGATCGTCTTCCCGGTCTCCCTCTACGAGGCCGAGCAGCGGCAACAGGATTTCGGCCAGGTCCGCAGCGCCCACATCCGCGTGGTCGACCGGGTGACCGGTACCGAGATCGCCCGCTACGACCTGCGCGGCGCCGCCGCCGCGGAAACCGCCATGGTCTTCGGTGAGCTCTACCGCCACGGCGCCGGGTGGAAGTTCCGCGCCGTCGGCCAGGGCTACGCCTCCGGACTGGCGGGCATCGCCCAGGACTTCGGCGTCGACGTCCTGCGCCCGGACCCGGCGGCCGGAGCGCCGCCGGGGCACGCCCCCTCCCCCGGGCCGGCCGACGCCGCCGCGAGGGCGGGCACCACCACCGGCCGGGAATCCTCCGGCGCCGCGCCCGGCTGGGAGTCCCCCGGCCACGGCTCCGCCCCGACACCCCAGCAATCCGACGGGAGTTCCTCCATGACCTGCTTCTTCGACCCCCAGCACGGCCCGGGCACGACGTATGTGACGTGGTCCCCGCAGTGGGGCGTCCCGCGCCAGATCCAGACGTGCGGCGGCTGCGCCCAGCGGGTGCAGACCACGCCCCCGCCGTACTACACCGCGCCCCAGGCGGGCTATCCGCAGCAGGGGTACCCGCAGCCGGCGCAGCAGGGCTATCCGCAGGCCGTGCCGCAGGACTACCACCAGCAGCCGGGTCAGCAGCAGGGCCGCCGCTTCGGCACCGGCGCGCTCATCGGCGCGGGCGCGGCCGGCCTGGTCGGCGGGGCGCTGCTCAACGAGGCGTTCGACGACGACGAGCCCGAGGTGATCGTCAACAACTACTACGAGGACTGACCGGCCGGACGCCGGCGTGCGCGGGCAGCCGCGGGGGACGCGCACGCCGGGCCGCGGGCCCTGACGCCCGCCGCGAGGGCTTCGATAGCGTTCCCCCAGCCGCACCCGGCACGAGCCGGCGGCGGTACGGGAGCCGGCACAGGCCGGCCGGTGACGGGAGGGACCAGGAGATGGGGGCTCAACAGCTCCGGTGGGGGCGGTACGTGGCGGCGGCCGCCGTCATAGCGGTGGTCGGCTGCACGCCGGTGGCCGGCGGCAAGCACACCGGCTCGCACGACAACAAGCCGTCGGTGCCGGGCGCGGAGGCGTCCTCGCCCGCCGCGGGAGGCGGCGAGGCCGGCGCGGCGGGGACCCTGCCGGGCGTGCCGAGCGTACGGAAGGCGCGCAGTGAGCTGGCCGCCCTCAAGGTGGCGCCGCACGGCCCGATGACCGGCTACCGCCGCTCCGCCTTCCCGCACTGGGCAGAGCAGGGTGCGCACTGCGACACGCGGGAGCGGGTGCTGCAGCGGGACGGCACCGGCGTACGGCGGGACAAGGAGTGCCGCGCGGTGTCCGGTTCCTGGGTCAGCCCGTACGACGGCAAGAAGTTCCGCGTCGCCTCGGCCGCCGACATCGACCACATGGTGCCGCTCGCCAACGCCTGGCGCTCCGGGGCCCGTTCCTGGGCCCCGGCCGAGCGGAAGGCGTTCGCCAACGACCTCACCCACCCGCAGCTGCTCGCGGTCTCGGCCGCCTCCAACCGTTCCAAGGGCGACCAGGGCCCCGACGAATGGCAGCCGCCGGCCAAGGCGTTCTGGTGCACGTACGGGCGGGCCTGGACCTCGGTCAAGGCCACCTACGCCCTGTCGGTCACCAAGGCGGAGAAGGCGAAGCTGACCGAGATGCTGGACACCTGCGCCGGATGACCGGCCACCACACCCCGCCCGGGCCCGAGCGGCTGCAGGACGACGTGACCGCCGGGCCCGGCGGCGCGATGACCGAGGAGGTCGGCGTCGTCACCGGCGACCTCACGATCGCCACCAGCGCCCGGCCCGACGGCCGCGCGGCCGTCGCGGTCCAGTACACCGGCGCCGAGGAGTGGTACACCCTGACCGGCAGCCCCAGCCCGCTGCCGCCCGGTGGACTGGCCGCCCTGCACTCCGAGGTGGTGCACCGCGTCCGGCGAGGGGGCGGCGCCGAAGCACCCCGCTGACGGCCGAGCCGCCGGCCGGTCCTGACTGCTCCCGTCCGCGCCGGAGGTGATGAGGTTGCCGCACGTCTGCACCGCCGTCCGTGCGGTTTCCCCGCGGGTGAAGACGGCGCACCGCCCCCAAAGGTTGTACGGTTGCGCAATGTAGCAAATGATGAGCGAGTCCGGCCCGCCCGGACCGCGGCCGGCTCCGACCATGGATCACGGCTCACGGCTACGACGCGAACTTCGACGACGGGAAAGGCGGGCAGCGATGTTGCGCAACGGACTGGAGCCCTGGCACCTGCTGATCGTGGCGCTGGTGGTGATCCTGCTCTTCGGCTCCAAGAAGCTGCCGGACACCGCACGCGCGCTGGGCAAGTCGCTGCGGATCCTCAAGAGCGAGGCGAAGGCGATGGCCTCCGACGACGCGCGGCCGGGCGCCGGCTTCACCACCGGTCCGCAACCCCGTCACGCGCCCGAGCCGCCGCCGCATCCCCGTACGGAGAGCGGCCCGGAACCGGTCCGGTGAGGACCGTCGGGCGCATTCACCCATGAGCAACAATTTAAAGATTGCGCAATGAGGGAACCATCATGAGGTGCGTCAGGGCGTCCGGGCGCAGCGCCGGTCCCGAGCAGTGGCCGGCGCGGCCGCCCCACTCCGAAGAGGCCGGCAACCGTGGCCTTCACCCACGTACCCACCGGGGGACATGCATGCACGACGCAGACCGCTTACGGGCGCAGGACGCGCCGGACTTCGAACACCTCCTGGACCGGGCGCTGCGCTCCGAGGAGATCAGGGAGGCGGTGCGCCGTACGGACGGAGCGCTCAACGTCGAGCAGTTGCGCACCCGGGCGCTTCAGGCGAGAGCCGCCCTCGTCGCGACCGCGGTGCCCGAGTACCGCGACTACCTCCAGCTGCGGGCCGCCGCGGCGGAGGCGCGCCCGTCGTCGCCGGCCGTGCCGGCCACGGCTGCCGCAAGCGGGCTGCTCCCGGCGCTCGGCGTGCTGGTGCCGGCGCTGTCGGCCACCGCCGCCGTCCTCTTCCTGGTCCTCGGCCTCGGACTGCGGGCCCTCGGTCTGCCGTCCGGCTTCGCGGACGAGTTGGTCGACGCCGGTCTCACGGCCGCCGGTGTGGCGGTGGCGACGACGTCGGCCGGGCTGCTGTGGATGCTGATCGCGGCGGCGCGCAACCGCTCGGCGGCCGGGGCCGACGGGCCGGGAGAGGCCGGCACCCCGCTCGCGGAGGCGTACGAAGCCTGGCAACAGGCCCTGCTGGAACGCGGGGTGCTGCCCTTTCTGCTCGGCCTGCTCGACGACCCGGGCCGGACGCGGGAGCCCTTCGGCGACTGATCGCCGCCGTCCGCCGGGAACGCGCTGCCGGGCACGGACGTCGTGCTCGCCTGCCCGGCAGCGCGCGGGCGCTACGGCACCAGGTCCGAGGTCCCGCGCTGGTGCGGGATCGCGATGCCGTCCGCCTGCTGCAGGGCCACGGTCCGCGCCGGGGCGGGAATCCTGATGCCCTCGGCCCGGTAGCGCTGGTGCAGCCGCTTAATGAACTCGTGCTTGATCCGGTACTGGTCGCTGAACTCCCCGACCCCGAGGATCACCGTGAAGCCGATCCTGGAGTCGCCGAACGTGTGGAATCGCACGGCCGGTTCATGGTCGGGGACGGCCCCGGTGATGTCGGACATCACGCTCGCGACGACCTCGGTGGTGACCCGCTCGACGTGTTCCAGGTCGCTGTCGTAGCCGACGCCGACCTGCACCAGGATCGACAACTGCTGTTCCGGCCGGGTGAAGTTGGTCATGTTGGTGCCGGCCAGCTGGGCGTTGGGGATGATCACCAGGTTGTTGGACAGCTGACGCACCACGGTGTTGCGCCAGTTGATGTCGACGACGTAGCCCTCCTCGCCGCTGCTGAGGCGGATGTAGTCGCCGGGCTGCACCGTCTTCGACGCGAGGACGTGCACACCGGCGAAGAGGTTGGCGAGGGTGTCCTGCAGGGCCAGCGCCACCGCGAGACCGCCCACTCCCAGCGCGGTGAGCAGGGGGGCTATGGAGATGCCCAGCGTCTGGAGCACGACGAGCATGCCCATCGCCAGCACCACGATGCGGGTGATGTTGGCGAAGATGGTGGCCGATCCGGCCACCCCGGACCTGGACTGGGCCAGGGACTTCACCAGGGTGGTGATCACCCGCGCGGCGGTGAAGGTGACCACGAAGATGAGCACCACGGTCAGCGTCCGGTTGACGTTGTGCCTGACCGTCGCGGTGAACGGCAGCACCGCGGTGGCCGCCGCCAGGCCGGCGCAGATCGCGGCCCAGGGCACCACGGACCGCAGCGCGTCCACGATGACGTCGTCCCCGCTCCACCGCGTCCGGCGCGCGTGCTTGCCCAGCCAGCGCAGGGCTACGCGCAGCAACAGGCCGGCGGCGAGACCGGCGGCCAGCGCGGCCCCGGCGAAGATCACGTCATGCGGCGTGAGGTCACGGTTCACCGGCCGGCTCCCACCGAGCGCACGAACGCCTCCGCCGAGCACCGTTTGTGATGTTGCGTCACCTTGACACCTGCTTGTCTAGAGGATTGTGAATGCGCCGGGACGTCCGCGGACGTCCCCACGCGCTGCCATCCTGCCGCACGTGCCACGGCGCGCGGCGGGTGCCCCACGACCGGCGCCGACTCCCCTCAAGGCCCGCGTACGGCCTGACTTGGGACGCCCCGGGAATCCGTGGTGACCCACCCATTGACCCGCCGGGTGCCCGACCTTAGCCTCCATCTTCATATGTAAATGAAGTCCATGTACTTGGAGGCTAGTTCATGTCACTGAACGCGGCGGCTCAGGACGTGGCCCGCCGGCTGCGCGAGGGCATGGCGGGCGGCGTGCTGTCCTTCCCGCTCACCAGCTTCCGCCCCGACGGCAGCCTCGACCCCGACGCGTACCGCGCCTACCTGACCGAGCAGTTGGCCACCGCTCCCGGCGCCGTCTTCCCGGCCTGCGGCACGGGCGAGTTCGCGGCACTGGACGAGGAGGAGTACCGCCAGGTCGTCACCGCGGCGGTCGAAGTGGCCGCCGGACGGCTGCCGGTCGTCGCCGGGCTCGGCTACGGCTGGGCACAGGCCCTGCGGTTCGCCCGGATCGCGGAGGAGGCCGGCGCGGACGCCGCGCTGGTGCTTCCCCACTACCTCCTCCAGGCCCCCCCAGCGGGGCCTGGTCGAGCAGCTGCGCCGGATCGCGGCCGGGACCCGGCTGCCGCTCATCGCCTACCAGCGCGACCAGGTGGCGTTCAGCGTCGAGAGCCTGCGCCGGATCGCCGAACTCCCCACCGTCATCGGCCTCAAGGACGGGCACGGCGACCTGGACCGCCTGCAGCGCCTGACCCTGTCCGCGCCCGATCACCTGCTCTTCTTCAACGGGGCCGCCACCGCCGAACTGCAGGCCCGCGCCTACGCCGCGGTCGGCGTGCCCGCCTACTCCTCGGCGGTGCACGCCTTCGCCCCCGAGATCGCCGACGCGTTCTTCACCGCGGTGCGGGACGACGACCGGGCCACCGCCGACGCGCTGCTGCGCGGCTTCTACGTCCCGCTGGTCGAGTTGCGCGACCGGGTGCCGGGCTACGCGGTCTCGCTGGTCAAGGCCGCCGCCCGGCTGCGCGGCAGGCCCGTCGGCCCGGTCCGCGCCCCGCTCACCGACCCCGGTCCGGAGGACCTGGACGAGCTGGAGAAGCTGCTGACCACCGGGCTCGCGCTGGTGGCAGCCGCGGACTGAGCCCCGTCCTGCCTCGTCCTGCCCCGCACCACCGCCACGTCACCCCCCGCACTTCCTCGCCCCGGCCCGCGCCCCGCCCGACGGACCGGAGGGCACCTTTCTGCGCGCAGTTCAAAGGGGAACCGACCCATGCCTCTTGTTGTCGTCGGCATCAGCGTACTGATCCTGCTGTTCCTCATGACGAAGCTGAAACTCAACGGCTTCATCGCCCTGCTCCTGGTGGCCGTCGGGGTCGCACTGGTCGAGGGGGTGTCGGTCGAGAAGATCCCGGACGTGCTCGCGGAGGGCGTCGGCGGCCAGACAGGCGACACGATGCTCGTCGTCGGACTCGGTGCCATGGTGGGCCGCGTCATGGGGGACTCGGGCGCCGCCCAGCGCATCGCGAACCGGCTCGTCGACGCCTTCGGGCTCCGCTTCGTGCAGGTCGCGATGGTCGTGACGGCCATGCTCATCGGGGTGACCATGTTCTACGAGGTCGCCTTCGTCATCATCGTGCCCGTGGCGTTCACCCTCGTCCGGGTCACCCGCAAGAACCTGCTGTGGGTGGGACTCCCGATGTCCATCGCCCTGTCCACCATGCACAGTTTCCTGCCGCCGCACCCCGGCCCCACCGCCGTCGCCGCCACCTTCCACGCCTCGGTCGGCCACACGCTGGTCTACGGCCTCTTCTTCGCCGTGCCGTTCGGCGCGCTCGTCGCCCTGGTGTGGCCGCGGCTGCCCTTCATCCGGAAGATGAACCCCACCATCCCGCACGGACTGGTCACGGAGCGGGTGTTCGACGAGGACGAGATGCCGGGCACGGCCTGGTCGCTGCTCGTCGCGCTGTGCCCGGTCGTGCTGATCGCGGGTGCCGCGGTGGCCAAGATGGCCGTGTCGGCGTCCAACCCGGTGCTGCCGGTCGTCGCCTTCCTCGGCTCCGCCCCGATCGCCCTGCTGCTGACGCTGCTCCTCGCCGTCTGGGCGTTCGGCCCGCGGATCGGCCGCGGACTGGCCGAGGTCAGCGCGTCGTGCACCTCGTCGGCCAAGGCCATGGCCATGATCCTGCTGGTGATCGGTGCGGGCGGTGCGTTCAAGAACGTCCTCGTCGAGGCCGGGACATCGGACTACATCAAGGACCTCACCCACAGCTGGCCCGTCTCGCCGATCCTGCTGGCCTGGCTCGTCGCGGTCATCCTCCGCATCGCGCTCGGTTCGGCGACCGTCGCCGTGGTCACGGCGGCCGGTGTGGTGCAGCCGCTGCTGGCGGGCAGCGGGGTCCACCCCGAACTCATGGTGCTCGCCGTCTCCTGCGGCTCGATCGCCTTCAGCCACGTCAACGACCCCGGCTTCTGGATGTTCAAGGAGTACTTCAACCTGTCGGTCCTCGACGCGATCAAGGCGCGGACGACGTACACGACCGTGCTCGCGGTCCTCGGCCTGGGCGGCGTACTGGCCGTCGAATGGACCCTCGACGCCCTTGCCCTGTGACCCCCGCACGTGCGGAACCCCCCTACGACCAGGACGTGAAGGAACCCTTATGAGGAACGACAACCAGCCGACCGTCACCGAGTTCTCCGTCTACCCCGTCGCGGGCCGGGACTCGATGGAGCTGAACCTCTCCGGCGCGCACGGCCCCTTCTTCACCCGCAACGTGGTCGTCCTGAAGGACTCGGAGGGCCGTACCGGGCTCGGCGAGGTGCCGGGCGGGGAGCGGATCACACGGACGCTGCGCGACGCCGCACCCCTCGTCGTCGGCGCCAGGGTGGGCGACTATCAGCGCGTCCTGCGGGAGATCGGCGAGCGGTTCGGCGACCGTGACGCCGGCGGCAGAGGCCCGCAGACCTTCGACCTGCGCACCACCGTCCACGCCGTCACCGCCGTCGAGGCGGGTCTGCTGGACCTCCTGGGGCAGCACCTCGACGTCCCGGTGGCCGCCCTGCTGGGAGACGGGCAGCAGCGCGCGTCGGTACGCGTGCTCGGTTATCTCTTCTACGTGGGCGACCCCGACCGCACCGACCTGGAGTACGTCCGCGAACCGGACTCCCCCGTGGAGTGGTACCGGATCCGCCACGAGGAGGCGCTGACCGCCGAGGCGATCGTCCGTCAGGCCGAGGCCACCCACGACCTCTACGGCTTCCGGGACTTCAAGCTCAAGGGCGGGGTGCTGGACGGCGGCGAGGAGGTCAAGGCGATCCGCCGGCTCAAGGACCGCTTCCCCGAAGCACGGATCACCCTCGACCCCAACGGCGCGTGGTCGCTGTCCGAGGCGGTCGAACTGTGCCGGCCGCTGGTCGGCACCCTCGCGTACGCCGAGGACCCGTGCGGCGCCGAGAACGGCTACTCGGGCCGCGAGATCCTGGCGGAGTTCCGGCGCGCCACCGGCCTCCCCACGGCCACCAACATGATCGCGACGGACTGGCGGCAGCTGACCCACGCGCTGGCCCTGCAGAGCGTCTCCATCCCGCTGGCCGACCCGCACTTCTGGACCATGCGGGGCTCGGTGCGCGTCGCCCAGCTCTGCCACGCGATGGGCCTGACCTGGGGATGCCACTCGAACAACCACTTCGACATCTCCCTGGCCATGGTGGCGCACTGCGGGGCCGCGGCGCCCGGCGAGTACAACGCCCTGGACACGCACTGGATCTGGCAGGAGGGCCTGGAGCGGCTCACCGTCGACCCGCCGCGCATCGTCGACGGCGAGATCGCCCTCCCGAGCGCCCCGGGCCTCGGCGTCCGACTCGACACGGACCGGCTCCTGGCGGCGCACGAGCTCTACCGCGAGAAGGCGCTCGGGGCGCGGGACGACGCGGCCGCGATGCGGTGTCTCGTACCCGGCTGGACGTTCGACGGCACGCGTCCCTGCCTGGTGCGGTAGCGGTCAGTCGCCGCCGGGGCCGCGCCACACGTTGTCGAAGGCCGCCTGGTCGAGGGCGCGCCGCTGCCGCTCGAACTCCAGCTGGCGCAGAGCGTCGTCGACGGCTCCCAGCACCGCCGCCACCGCGCCCTCGGGCACGTCCGGGCGGCTGTCGGTGCGCTCGTCGCCGATGCCGAGGGACGCCGCGAGGCTGACCAGGACGGGTTCCTCCGCCGCCCACCGGTCCGTCGCGGCGCGCCGGGCGGCGGTGTCGGCCAGCACCATCTCGCTACCGCCGAAGGGCCACCGGCCGTGGCGCCGTTGCCGGGTGAGCTGCCCCTCCTCCTCGAAGGCCGCGAGGTAGGCCGTGGACAGATCGCGACCCCTGCGCCACAGCCAGTCGTCGACCGACTCGTACGGCGTCCGGTCCACCAGGGCACCCGCCGCCTCGTCCAGGAGGCGGTCGGCGATGGTGGGCCGGTAGCCGGGCACGAGGTGCCCGCCGTCCAGGGTGACCGCCTGCGCGTTCAGGAGGTCGGTCAGCTCGGCCCCGGCGAGCGCGAGCGACAGGTCGCCGCGCTCCAGGGGGCGGCTGGACTTCTCGTCCAGGGCGACGATCAGCAGATCCCGCGGTGTGGTCACGGACGGCTCCCCGTCAGGAAGGCGGCGGCAAGGGTGCCCGAGGGCATCCGGCCCGCCGGCGAGCACTCCCGTACCCGAGCTTACGGAGTGCCGACCGGCGCTGCATCCCGCGCCGGGCGGTGGCCGCGCGGGCGCTGCGGCACGCCACGGCCGGGGGGATGATGGCTCACGGGGGCGGAGGCAGGCCGTGGGCGGCGGACCGTGGGGAGAGGAGAGACTCATGGGCCGGAGCCGCAGATGACCGGCAGTCCCGGCGGGGTGCCGGCGCCGCCGGACCGGACGGACAACGGGCCGGCCGTCTCCCGCGCGGAGTTCGACGCGCTGTTCGCGTCGGTCCGCACCTGGGGCCGCTGGGTCCCCGCCGACCGTGGCGCCTGCAACCGGATCACCCCGGACCGGGTCCGGCGGGCCGCGGCGCTGGTCCGAACCGGGACGGTGATCCCGATGGCGCGCCCCTGGGACACCGTGGCCGGGCCGGACAACAGCCGGCCGGCCCTGCACTACATGTCCGACCTCGGCGATGTGGAGGCGCCGGAGCCGGCCACCCACAAGGACTTCCTCGCCGTCGACTTCCACGGCAAGTCCGTCAGCCACCTGGACGCGCTGGCCCACGTCGCCTACCGCGGGTGCCTCTACGACGGCGGCGCGGCACGCGACCTGGTCGGTGCCGCGGGTGCCCGCTTCGGCGCGGTCTCCGCGCTCGGCGCCCTCGTCACCAGGGGCGTGCTCCTCGACCTGCCCAGGGTGCTGGGGGTCGACTGGCTGGCGCCCGGGCGGGCCGTGCACGCCGCGGACCTGGTGGCCGCGGAGCGGGCGCTGGACGTGACGATCGAGGAGGGCGACGCGGTGCTGCTGCGCTGCGGTGGCCTGCGGCGCCGCCGGGAACGGGGCGCCTGGGACCCCGGCGCGGCGAGCGCCGGCCTGCACGTGGACGCCGTGCCGCTGCTGGCGGAGCGCGGCATCGCCCTGCTCGGGGGCGACGGGGACAGTGACGTACGGCCCTCGCCGGTCGACGGTGTGCATTCCCCGGTCCACGCGCTGGCGATCGCGGCGATGGGAGTGCCGCTGCTGGACAACCTCGATCTGGAGGCGCTCTCGGTGGCCGGCGGCGAGACCGGCCGTTACGCGTTCCTGCTGGTGGTGGCGCCCCTGAACGTCCCCGGTGGGACCGGCTCACCGGTCACTCCGGTCGCGGTCCTGTGACCGGCCGCCGCGCGGTGGCCGCGGGTCCGGGGCGGGGCGGTCGGCACGCCTCCCGCCCGCCTTCGTGATCAGCCGCGAGATGTACAAACATCTACAATTGGGGCCAATGGCACAGCCGCTCCGGCGTACGGGCGGCCGGGCCCGGACCGATGAGGGAAGTGGTTCGGATGGGGGTCGTGGGTGTGGGCAGCGGCCCCGCGCGCGTCCGTGAGCAGTTCCTCCGCGGCGGGACGGTCGAGGGGGCCGTACGCAGCCCGATCCTCAGCTCGTGGCAGCGTTCCCAGGAGCTGGGGCTCTCACCGGAAACCTGCGACCTGCCCTACCGCCCGGACATCGACCTGGAGGGCCGGCTCGTCAGCGCCGCCCGGCCCGTACTGGACCGCCTGGAGGCGCGCTTCGCCGGGATGAACATGAACGTGTCGCTCGCCGACGGAAACGGGGCGGTGCTGCAACGCCGGTTCGGCAGCCCCGCGATGGTCCGGCAGCTGGCCGCGATCCAGAGCGTCCCGGGCTTCGTGTTCGCCGAGCAGTTCGCCGGCACCAACGGCATCGGCCTCGCCCTGGCGGAACGACAGCTGATCAACGTCTACGGTGCCGAGCACTTCGCGGAGCGCTCCCAGACGAACGCCTGCTCGGCAATTCCCGTACGGGACCCGCTCAGTGGGCGGATCGAGGGCATTCTCTGCTTCGGCTACCCCCTCACCGACGCGGAGGCGGACGCGGAGCTGAACCTGCTGATCCGGAGGGCGGCCGGCGCCATCGAACGGCGGTTGCTGCAGCAGAGTTCGGCGCGTGAGCGTGCCCTGCTGCAGGCGTACCTCGACGCCAGGCAGCGCCGCGTACCGGCCGGCTCGACCGCCGCGGACGGGCAGCCGGCCGATCTCTCCGCGCGCGGCCTGGACCGGCGGGACGAGACGGTCCTGAAGGAGCACGCCGCCGGTCTGATCTCCGCGGCCCAGCGGGCCGCCGTCGACGTGTGGCTGCCCGGCGGCCGGCAGGTCACCCTGCTGAGCCACCCGGTGACCAGCCCCTCCGGGGTGGAGGGCGTCGCGATCGAGGCGGTCTTCGCCCCCGGTCAGGGCCTCGCCGTCCCTGTCGACACCCAGGCACCGGCCGGCGGGCCGGCGCAGCAGCCGGCGGCGCCCACCGGCCGGCCGCCGCTGCGGAGCCCGGACGGTGTGACCGGCCGCCCCGTCACGACGGCCCGGACGCCCGGCACGGCCGGCGACGCCACCGGCCGGGGGCCCGGCGGGCTGATCATGGTGGGCGAGCCGGAAGTGGGCAGGTACGCGGTGGCCGCCCGGCGCCGTCTGGAGCTGCTGTCCGAGGCCAGCACCCGCATCGGCACCACCCTGGACGTGGCCGGCACCGCCCGGGAACTCGCCGAGATGGCCGTCCCGCGCCTGGCCGACTTCGTCACCATCGACCTCTCCCCCACGGTGCTGCGCGGCGAGGAGCCCCGCGACCCCCGTACCGGACTGCACCGCACCGTGGTGCACGGCTTTCGCCCGGACTGCCCCTTCTACCCGGCCGGCGAACGGGTCGAGCTGCGCTCCACCACGCCGCAGCTGCGCGCCCTGGCCGACGGCCAGCCGGTGCTCGAACCCGAGCTGAGCAGCGCCGCGGGGTGGATCGCGCAGAACCCCGAGCACGCCCGGAGCATTCTCGACCACGGGGTGCACTCCCTCGTCGCCGTGCCGCTCCTCGCCCGCGGCATCGCCCTGGGCGTCGCGAGCTTCTACCGCTCGCGGGACCCGGCACCCTACGGGGACGACGACCGCTCCCTGGCCCTGGAGCTCGCCACCCGCGCCGCCATCTGCATTGACAACGCCCGCCGTTACACCCGTGAGCACTCCATGGTGCTGGCCCTCCAGCGCAGCCTGCTCCCGCACAGCTTCCCCGAGCAGAACGCCGTCGAGGTCGCCCACCGGTACCTGCCGGCCGAGTCGGGCGTGGGCGGCGACTGGTTCGACGTCATTCCGCTGTCGAGCGCGCGCGTCGCCCTCCTCGTCGGGGACGTCGTCGGCCACGGCCTGCACGCCGCCGCCACCATGGGCCGGCTGCGCACCGCGGCACGCAACTTCGCCGAACTGGACCTCGCACCGGACGAACTCCTGACGCACCTCGACAATCTGGTGGGGCGTCTCGACCGGGACGAGGGATTCGAGGACCCCTCCGCCGACGGCACCGGCATCATCGGCGCGACCTGCCTGTACGCCATCTACGACCCCGCCGCGCAGCAGTGCTTCATGGCCCGGGCCGGCCACCCGCCGCCCGCGCTGGTCGCCCCGGACGGCTCGGTCACCTTTCCCGAGCTGCCCGCGGGACCGCCGCTGGGGCTGGGCGGCCTGCCGTTCGAAACCGCCTCGTTCCACCTCCCCGAGGGCAGTCAGCTCGTCCTCTACACCGACGGGCTCGTCGCGGGCCGGCGGCGCGACCTCGACACGGCGCTCGACCAGCTGGGGCGGGTCCTGGCGCAGCCGAACCGCGCGCCGGAGGACACCTGTGACGCGGTGTGCCACAGCGTGGTGCCGCTGCATCCGGCGGACGACATCGCCCTGCTCGTCGCCCGTACCCACGCCCTGCCGCCCGGCCGGATCGCCACCTGGGAGCTGCCCACCGACCCGGCACGCGTCCGCGACATCCGGGCCGCCGTCACCCGCCGGCTGTCCGAATGGGGACTGGACGAGGTCGTGTACGCCGCCCAACTGCTGCTCAGTGAGCTGGTCACCAACGCCATCCGCTACGGCAGCGGCCCCATCCAGGTGCGGCTGCTCCACGACCGCACGCTGACCTGCGAGGTCGCCGACACCAGCAGCACCGCTCCGCATCTGCGCCGGGCGGCCACCACGGACGAGGGCGGCCGCGGCCTGTTCCTCGTCGCCCAGCTCGCCCAGACCTGGGGGACGCGCTACACCGCCGACGGGAAGGTGATCTGGGCGGAGTGCGCGCTCGACGCGACCGGCGGCCGGTCCGACGCCGCCGAAAGGTATCTCCACGACATTCCCGCCATCTGACATTCCGTCCGGCATCACGGCCAAAGGGGGTCGTAGCATGACGGAAAGGCGGTAGCAGGTGGTGTGCGCCGCGAGGAACACCGCGACGCGTTCACCGGTCACAGCCCTCAGCGGCACTGCCGATGCCGTCGGGAAGAACCCGAGGCCGACCCCCGGAGAAGTCCGTGCACGACGCTCCCGAGAACCACGCTCCGTCCCGCCACGGCCCCGCGCCCCTCGTCCGCATACGCGGTCTCGGCAAGCGGTTCGGCGGCACCGTCGCGCTGGACTCGGTCGACCTCGACATCCACGCGGGCAGCGTCCTCGCCCTGCTCGGGCCCAACGGCGCCGGCAAGTCCACGCTCATCAAGGTGCTCGCGGGCGTCCACCGCGCGGACGAGGGCGAGGTGACGGTCGCCGGGCATCCGCTCGGCAGCGAAGCGGCCTCCCGCACCATGGCGTTCATCCACCAGGACCTGGGACTGGTCGAGTGGATGACGGTGGCCGAGAACATCGCGCTGGGCACCGGCTATCCGCGCCGGGCGGGGCTGGTGTCCTGGCGGGCGACCCGCCGGCGGGGCGCGGCGGCGCTGGACCTCGTCGCCGCGCACCTCGACCCGGGCGCCCCCCTCGCCGGCCTCCCGCGGGCCGAACGCTCGCTGGTGGCCATCGCCCGCGCGCTGGCCACCGACGCCGAACTCCTCGTCCTCGACGAACCGACCGCCAGTCTGCCGGCCGCGGACTGCGCCCGGCTCTTCGACGTGCTGCACGCCCTGCGCGACCGGGGCCACGCCGTCGTGCACGTCACCCACCGGCTGGACGAGGTGTACCGGGTCGCCGACTCCTTCGCCGTGCTGCGCGACGGTCGCGTCGTGCGCCGGGGCCCGCTCGCCGGCCACAGCCCGGCGCGGCTGGTGCGGGACATCGTGGGCCACTACCCGGGCGGCCACCGGTTCGCCCCGGCCGCCGGCCCGGTCGTCCTGGGCCTGCGCGGGGTCCGTACCGAGAACACCGCGCCGGTCAGCCTGGACGTGCACGCCGGGGAGATCCTCGGCATGGTCGGCCTCACCGGCGCCGGACACCGGGAACTGGGCCGCGCGCTCGCCGGTTCCGGGCCGCTGCTGGGCGGCCGGGCGCTGCTCGACGGGCGGCCGTACGCGCCGCGTTCGGTCGCGGCGGCCGTCGCGTCCGGCGTGGGCCTGGTGACCAGCAACCGCCAGGAGGAGGGCTGCGCCGCCGAACTGACCGTACGGGAGAACTTCCTGGCCAACCCCCGGGCGGCCGGGCGGCCGGCCTGGCGCTGGGTCAGCCCGCGGCGTGAGCGGGCCGAGGCCGCGGCCCTGGTCCGGCGCTTCTCGGTGCACCCCGGGGACACCGAGGCGCCGATCGCCACCCTCTCCGGCGGGAACCAGCAGAAGGTGCTGGTCGGCAGGGGGCTGCGCACGAGCCGGCGGCTGCTGATCCTCGAAGAGCCGACCGCGGGGGTGGACGTGGGTGCCAAGGCGGCGCTCTACCGCCTGCTGCAGGACGCGCTGGACGACGGCCTCGCCGTGCTGCTGCTGTCCACCGACTTCGAGGAGGTCGCCGAGGTGTGCCACCGGGCGCTGGTGTTCGTCCGCGGGGCGCTGACGGCGGAGCTGAGCGGTACGTCCCTGACCGTGGGCGGGCTCACCCGTGCGTCCTCGGCGATGCCCGCCCTCACCGGGACGACGTGACCGTGGCCCGCTCCCCCCGCTCCTGGCCGGTCCACCGCATCGGACACCTCGTCGGCGCCTACGGCCTGCTGGCCCTGACCGCCCTGCTGTTCCTGGCCTTCTCGCTCGCCCTGCCGGACACCTTCCCCACCCTGGACAACATCTCCGCCGTGCTGTCCAACCAGTCGATCCCCGCGATCCTGGCGCTCGGCGCGATGATCCCCATCGCCACCGGCAAGTTCGACCTGTCCCTCGGCTACGGCCTCGGGCTCGGGCACGTCATGACCATGCAGCTCCTCGTCAACGAGGGGTGGCCCTGGCCGCCGGTCTGCCTGGTGGTGGCCGCCGGCGGGGCGCTGGTCGGCACCTTCAACGGTGTCGTCGTGGAATTCGCGAAGATCAACTCTTTTATCGCCACCCTGGGCACCGGCAGCATCATGTACGCCGTCACCGGCTGGATCACCAACGGAGCGCGCATCGTGCCCGGGCCGCTCGGCCTGCCGGCCGCCTTCACCGACCTGTACGACTCGCGGTTCCTCGGCCTGCCCGTCCCCGCCTTCTACGTCCTCGCCCTGACCGCCGCGCTGTGGGTGCTGCTGGAACGGCTGCCGCTCGGCCGGTACCTGTACGTCATCGGCTCGAATCCCCGCGCCGCGGAGCTGGTCGGCATCCCCGCCCGGCGGTACGTCGTCCTCGCCTTCGCCGGCTCGGGCCTGCTGGTCGGCATCGCCGGTTTCCTGCTCGCCGCGCAGCAGCGGATCGGCAACCCCAGCGTCGGCCTGGACTACCTGCTGCCGGCGTTCGTCGGCGCCCTGCTCGGCTCCACCGCGATCCGGCCAGGCCGCCCGAACGCCCTGGGCACCCTGGTGGCCGTCAGCGTCCTCGCCGTCGGCCTCGCCGGTATCGGCCAACTCGGCGCCCAGTTCTGGGTCACCCCGCTGTTCAACGGCGTGACCCTGCTGATCGCCGTCGGGCTGGCCGGTTATGCCGCGCGCCGGCAGCTGCGCCGCCGCCGGTCCACCACCGCTCCGGAAGCCCCGCCGGACCCGGGAGCTCCAGGAGCCCCGCAGGCCCCCTGACCGCCCCGCGTCACGCTCCCCCCGTTGCCCCCCTCGTCCTTCCGCAAGGAGCATCCGTGCACCCCTCCCGCAAGGCCGCCCGGAACGGCGCCGTCCTGCTGGTGGTGGCGGCCACCGCCCTGCTCGGCTGCGAGCGGGGCACGTCGGCCGGCGCCGGACCGTACTCGCCCGGACCGGCCCGCGACGGCTGTCCCACCGTCCTGGCCGGCGCACGGCAGTCCGTACAGCGGGCCCAGCAGATCCGCTCCGCCTGGCACGGCCCGACCACCGGCCCCCCGGCGGCCTCCGGCAAGGACATCGTCTACGTCGCGCAGAGCATGAACAACCCCGGTGTCGCGGGCGCGGCCAGGGGCATGGCGCAGGGGGCGAAGGTCATCGGCTGGCGGGTCCGGGTGATCGACGGCCAGGGCACCCCCGCCGGGATCCAGGCGGCGTTCAGCCAGGCCGTCGCCCTCCGCCCGTCGGGCATCGTGATCGGCGGCTTCGACCCCGGTCTGACGGCGCAGCAGGTCGCGCGGGCCGAGGCGGAGCACCTTCCGCTCATCGGCTGGCACGCGGTCGACTCCCCCGGCCCGAGCAAGGACCCCGCACTCTTCACCAACATCACCACCAGGGTCCAGGACGTCGCGCGGATCAGCGCGGACTGGGTGATCGCACACTCCCGCGGCACCGCCGGAGTGGTGGTGTTCACCGATGCCTCGATCCCGTTCGCCAGGAACAAGTCCGAGCTGATCAAGAAGGATCTCGCCAGCTGCCGCGGCCTGAGGCTGCTGGCGGAGGAGAACATCCCGCTCCCGGACACCAGCAGCCGCACCCCCCAGGAGGTCTCGTCCCTGCTCTCCCGGTTCGGGGACCGGTGGACGCACTCCGTCGCCATCAACGACGTGTACTTCGCCGATGCCGCCCCGGCCCTGCGCGCGGCCCGGAAGAAGGGCGCCGGTCCGCCCTTCAACGTCGGTGCCGGGGACGGCGATCCGTCCGCCTTCCAACGGATCAACAGCCGGCAGTTCCAGGCCGCCACCGTGCCCGAGCCGTTCTCCCAGCAGGGCTGGCAGATCCTCGACGAGTTCAACCGCGCCTTCGCCGGCCGACCCGACAGCGGCTACGTCGCGCCCGTACACCTCTCCACGGCCGCCAACAGCGGCGGGGCCACCACCTGGGACCCGCCCGGCTACCGCGCGGCGTACCGCAGGATCTGGCGGCGGTAGGCACCGCTCCGCAACGCCGCCTGCCGCACGACCCTTGCTACTGACGGCCCGTCACCCTACCCTTCCGGCACCCCCACCGCACCGGGGCGCTCGTACGGTCTCACCCCTACGATCCGTGCGCGGTGCAGCGGGGCCGGCGCGCCGCGCGCCGGAAGGACAGCCATGTCCGACGACAGCGCTCGCAGAAGCTCCCTCACCCGTCGCACACTGCTCACCGCGGCCGCCGCGGGACTCGCCGCGACGGCCGGACCGCGCACCGCCCCCGGCATCCCCGCGGGCAGCGCCGCGTCCACCCTCACCCCGCCGCCCGACTTCCCGGCCGGCATCCCGCTCGCCCAACAGACCTTCCGCAACTGGTCGTTGGAGATCGTCGTCGAGAACGTCTGGACCGCCTCGGCCCGCACCCCCGACGACGTGGTGGCCCTCGCCAACTGGGCGCACGGGCACGGCTACCGGCTGCGGGCCCGGGGCAAGGGCCACACCTGGTCGCCGCTGGTGTTACCAGCCGGCGCCGACACCTCCCGCACCGTCCTCGTCGACACCACCTCCCACCTCACCGCGGTCAGCGTGCGCGACGGCAGCCCGGGGAGCGTCACCGCGCAGACCGGGGCGACCCTCGACACCGTTCTCGCCCGCCTGGAGGAGGCGGGGCTCGGCCTCGCCACCATGCCGGCGCCGGGTGACCTCACCGTGGGCGGGGTGCTCGCGATCGGCGCCCACGGCACCGGGCTGCCCACCGCCGCCGAACAGCCGCCGGCCGGTTCCGGCTTCGGCACGCTCAGCTCGCTGGTCAGCTCGCTCACCGCGGTGGTGTGGGACGCGGCGCAGGGCCGCTACGTGCTGCGGACCTTCACCCGCTCCGACCCCGGCCTCCGCGCCTTCCTCGTCCATCTGGGCCGCGCCTTCGTCACCGAGGTGACGCTGACCGCCGCCACCAACACCCGTATGCGGTGCCAGAACTGGTACGACGTCAACGTGGGCACGGTCTTCGGCGCGCCCGGCACGGGCGGGCGGACGCTCAGCTCCTACGTGGAGCGCACCGGCCGCGTCGAGGCGATCTGGTTCCCGTTCACGGACGTGCCGTGGCTGAAGGTCTGGAGCGTGGCACCGACCAAGCCCCTGCTGGCCAAACGGATCGACGCGCCGTACCCGTACAGCTTCGCCAACCGGGTCACCGAGGACATGTCGAAGCTCCTCGGGGAGATCGCGGCGGGCGGGGGCGACCGTACGCCGGCCTTCACCAAGCTCGCCATGTCCATCGTCGGGTCGGGGCTGATCGTCACCGGCACCTGGGACGTCTGGGGGTGGTCGAGGAACAGCCTGCTGTACGTCGAGCCCACCACCCTGCGGATCGTCGAGGCGGGGTGGGCGGTGCTGACCTCCCGGAGCCAGGTGCAGCGCGTGGTGAGCGACTTCCACGCCCAGTACCAGAAGTTGCTGACGTCCTACCAGGGGCGTGGTTCGTATCCCGTCAACGGTCCGATCGAGCTGCGCATCACCGGTACCGATCCGGTCGACGGTCCGCTGCTCTCCCCGGCCCGGGCCCGGGCCGACCACCCCGAGTGGGACACGGTGGTGTGGCTGGACTTCGCCACGTATCCCGGCACGCCCGGCGCGGCGCCCTTCTTCCGCGAGATGGAGCAGTGGATCTGGCGGACGTACACCGGTGGCTACGCGACCGTGCGCCCCGAGTGGTCCAAGGGATGGGCCTATACGGACGGCGGGCCGTGGACCGACCCCGCGGTGCTGGCCGGGGCCGTGCCGGCCGCGTTCGACGAGTGGCGCACCGCCCGGGAGACCCTCAACTCCTATGATCCGGCACGGGTGTTCTCCAACGCCTTCCTCGACACCCTGCTGCCGTGAGGCACCCCCCGGTGGGCGGCGCCGCCGCCGGACGCCGGACCCGTACGGCGCGGATACGGAGTTGCCGGCGGCGCCCGTTCCGGGGCAGTCTCCGGGCATGATCGAGTTGGTGGTACTGACACCGGACGACTGGGGCGGCTGGCGCGAGCTGAGGCTGGCCGCGCTCGCGGAGGCGCCGTACGCCTTCGGGTCCACGCTGGCGGACTGGCAGGGGGACGGCGACCGGGAGGAGCGGTGGCGTGGCCGGCTGGGCATTCCCGGCTCCCACAACCTCCTCGCGCTGTGGGACGGGGAGCCGGCCGGCCTGGTCAGCGGGATCCCCGGACCGCGGGACGGCGTCGTCGAGCTGATCTCCCTGTGGGTCGCCCCGAAGGCCCGGGGACGCGGCGTGGGCGACCGTCTGATCGAGGCGGTCGTGGGGTGGGCCGAGCGGGAGCGGGCCGAGGTGGTGGAGCTCGCGGTCACGCCGGGGAACGCGCACGCGGTCGCGCTGTACCGGCGCCACGGTTTCGCGGACACCGGGCAGCTCGGCGACGTGCTGCCGGACGGCGGCCGGGAACGCGTCATGGCCCGGCGCCTCTCCCCCGGCCCCGGCTGAGGGACCGTGCCACCGCCCGCCGGCAGCCGCGGGTTCACCGCGGCTGCCGGCGGGCGGGGCGGCTCAGTCGAGCTTGCAGGCTTCGGAGGCCGGCTGTTCCTTGGCGAGGAATATCGTCTGGGCCATCATCTTGTAGCCGCTGATGCGCTCACGGAACGTCTCGATGGACTCCTCGGGGTGCACCGAGTCGATGACGGCGTGCGGGCCGTGCGCGTTGAACTGGTGGCTGACGCCGCGCGGGATCTGCATGTCCGCCCAGGAGTTCTCCGGGACGACCAGGTTGTAGCGGGTGCGGTGCACGCCGTCGGGTGCGTCGGGGGCGGCATCCTCGAACACCTCCGGCCGGAACGGTGTGACGCCCTCGATGTGGGTCACGTCGATGGGCGAGAGGCTGGACACCCGGATGCGGGTGCCGGGGCCGGTCATCATGCGGACGAAGCGCAGCCCGGTGTGCAGATGCATCCGGGAGCAGATGTCCCGGTCGATGACGTCGTAGAAGTCCATGAGGTAGCGGTCGGCGAAGAACCCGTCGAAGGGGGCGTCCAGCATGTAGACGTCACCCTCCTCGAAGGTCTGGGCGCGCTGGATGCCGTCCCCGTTCTGGGTGGTCGCGGCCGGGGTGCGGTGCGCGGCGCGCACCACTCCGCCCAGGGCGTCGGTGATGGCGAGGGAGATCTCGGCGGGCAGCTGGATGACGGGTGTGACATGACATCGCCCCGGGTCATTGAAGTCCACCACGTCATGGACCTCGTTTTCGTCGTCGGGGGTGAACTTCATGAACTCGGTCATGCGAACTCTCCTTGTGCGATCGGTGCAACCGGCCCGGGTCCCCTGTCCCCTTACCGGGAGGGGGACTTCACGGCGCGGTAGATGGTGCGGCAGGGAGCCGGCGTCCTGGAGCAGGACCCCGACTCGCACTTGACGTAGGACGCCTCGATGTCGTGGTCCGCCGGGGTGAGTCCGGCGCTCTTGAGGGCGGTGGTGATCTCGTCCGGCCCGTAGTAGCGGCTGCGCAGGGTCTGGTTCACCCGGTACGGCCGGCCGTCCTCCTCCACGACCCCGGAGACCCGCAGCATGCCGGTGCCGGATTCCGCGTCCCAGACCCCCCTCTTGGCGATCACGGCGGCGTCCTCGTCGAGCAGCGTGAGGTTGTCCCAGTGGCGGAAGTGCGAGGTCTCGAAGACGTCGAACAGGAACTGTCCGCCGTCCGCCAGGGCGGCGCCGACCCGGTGGAAGCAGCGCTCCAGGTCGCCGGGGGCGTCGAGGTGGTTGAGGGCGCCGTCCAGGCAGACGGCGGCGTCGACCGGCTCGGGGAGGGAGAAGTCCCGGGCGTCCTGTTCCGACAGCCGGAGATGGCCGCTGTCCATGAGGCCGCCGAGTTTGCGCCGTGCCACGTCGAGCATGCCCGGGGAGCGGTCCACGCCGGTGACCCGCCACCCCTCGTCGCACAGCACTTCCGCGGTGACGCCCGTGCCGCAGCACAGGTCCAGGACGGACCGGGTGTCGGGCGCCGACTCGCGCAGGAAGGTGGCGAGCCGTGGTGAGTAGTGGCGGACCCAGCCGGTGTAGAAGCTCTCGAAGAAGACGGAGAACTCACGCGTGTAATACGTCATGGCACTGACACCTTTCGGAGGGGACACGCAAGGCGTGCACGGGGCTTGTCGGTGGCCGGTGGTCGTGGGGCGCGGCGGTGCCGCCCGCCGTCATGACGCCGCCGTCCGGGTGAACTCGAAGGCCGGAACGGAGCGTTCCATCCGCACCGCGACGCGGTCCGGGTCCAGGGGGGTGAGCGCGACCGGGCCCGGGTCGGCCGGGCACGTCGTGAACAGGGCGCCGCGTGCGGTGCGCCGCACCGGGCCCGCCACGGGCCCGTACCGGAACACCGCGCCCGCGCCTGACGCGTCCGGTGCGATGCACAGGTCACCGAAGCCGGGGTGGTGGTACGTGCCCGGCAGCGTCGCCAGGGAGTCCAGGTCCGCCGCCGGCCCCGGCGCGGCCGCGGCCATCCGCTCGGGCTCGCCGGCCGGCAGCCGGCGCTCCGTTCCGGTCTCCCGGCCGCTCAGCGCGTCGATCAGGCAGAACGCCACGGCGCAGCGGAAGCAGCAGTGAGCACGGCCCGGGGAGTGCCGCACGCCGGTGTTGCAGAAGACGTTGACGGCCAGGTCGCGGCCGGGCAGCACGACCGTCATGCCGCGCAGCGCGCCGACGCTGCTGCTGTGCACCAGGGCCCGTTCGCCGTGGTAGCGGCCGACCAGCCAGCCGTATCCGTAGCCGTCCGCGGCCACCGACGCCGGGTGGTTGGCGGAGGTCGTCGGGGCGGGCATGCGCGGGGTGCGCAGGTGTTCCAGGACGGTCCCGCCCAGCAGCCGGCCGCGCGCGCCGTGCCCGGACAGGTGGAAGCGGAGCACCGCGACCATGTCCTCGGCGCTCGCCCGGATGCCGGAGATGGCGGTGGAGAGCCCGGAGAGCGGGGGCGTGCCGGCGTCGGTGAACCCGCCGTTCCCGTCCGGCTCGTAGCCGTGCGCGGCGTGCCCGGCGGGGCCGGGGTCGTGCACGCCGAGGTCGGCGAGGAGGTCCCCGGTGAGCCGGTGCCAGGGCCGGCCGGTGGCCTCCTCGGCGAGGTGGCAGGCGAGTACGTAGGCCAGGTCGCTGTAGGAGAACCGGTCGCCGCCGGGCGGGCGGGCCGTCACCAGGTGCGGCAGCCGGTCCCGGGCCGCCTCGCCGGGCGCGGTGTCGGCGCAGCCGGCCAACAGCATGTCGTACGAGGGCAGTCCGGAGGAATGGGTGAGCAGTTGGGTCAGGGTGTAGCCGCCGCGCGGCGCGCCGTGCGGCAGCACATCGGTCAGTCGGCCGGTCTCCCAGTCGGTGCGGCCCTGTTCGACGAGCCGGGCGAGCAGGGCGGCGATGAGGCTCTTGGTGAGCGACCCGAGGGGGAAGAGGGTGCGCGCGGTCAGCGGGGCGCCGGAGGAGGGGTCGCGGGTGCCGTCGACGAGGACGGCCGCGTCGTCGCCGTGCACGACGGTGACGGCGGCACCCGGTACCCGCCAGGCGGTCCGCAGGGCGGCCAGCTCGCCGGCCAGGTCCGCGGCCGGACGGCCGGTGCCGGGCAGGGCGGCGACCGGGCTCTGCCGGCTTCCGGGTAGCAGGGTCATCGCGGTCCGGTGTCCCGTCCGCCGGTCACGTGGCCGGCCCGGTGCTCTTCCCTGACGACGTCCTCGCAGTGCTCGACGAGGGCGTCGAGGGTGCCGTCCAGGTAGAGCGCCTCCACCGAGGGTTCCACCGCCAGCCGGGCCCCGATGCGGTCGAGCATGACGATGGCCTGCATGGAGTTGCCACCGATCTCGAAGAAGTCCTCGTCGCCGCGGAGTTGCGGGGACCGCGGCAGGCCGAGCGCCCCGCTCCACTCCTCGGTGACGACGGCCCGGACCCGGCCGGGTGCCGTCGGCTCCGGTGGTGCCGTGTGATGGTCGGTCATGCCAGCCTCCCGTGGTGGTGTGCGCGGTGCCCCGTGCGGGGCGCCGTCGGCCGCGGCCGTCCCGCCGCGGTGGATGTCGTCGTGCTGCGTGGGCGCGGCGCCGGTCCGGTCAGCCCGGGCCGCCGCCGGAGAAGGGGGCACGGTCCAGCCGGTCGGCGAGCCGGGCGCCGAGGAGCCCGGCGAAGACGTGGCCGGTCAGCGGGGACCACTCCTCGCGGGCCGTCCCGGCGACCGGCACGGTGTGCCAGGCGGTAGTGGTCAGGGCGGTGTCGTCCGGATCGGTGACCGCGATGACCCGCCGCCCGCGCTCCGTTGCCGCGGCGGCGAGTTCGGCCGCCCGCGGGTGGCCGAGGCCCGGCGGCGCGAGGACGACCAGCGGTGCGTCGGCGGGGTCGGCGAACCGCTCGATGTGCCAGTACTCCTCCAGGTCCTGGGCGTAGGCGGGCAGCCCGGCGGCCTCCACCACCTTGGCCGCGGCGTACATCGCGGTGCCGGCGGCCGGGCCGGTGCCCGCGAGGACGAGGGGGGTCCACGGCCGTCCGGCCTCCGTCAGCCGCGCCGCCAGCTCGCGGCAGGGCGCGTCGGCGGCGTCCGCGGTGGCGCGTACCGCGTCCGCGGTGGCCGCGAGCTCCGCCACCAGGGCGTCCTCCGCCGCCGGGCCGCTGCCGGGCAACGCGCGGCGTACGCCGCCCAGCCGCACGGCGAGCAGCAGCAGGGCGAGCAGGCTGGCCTGGTAGGTGCGGATGCCGGGGCTGCGCTCCGTCAGGCCGAGTGCGGCCGCCACCTCCCGCCCCGCCGCCTCGCCGAGGGCGCTGCCCGCACGGCCGGTGACGGCCAGGGTCGGGAAGCCGTGGTCGCGGGCGCGCCGCACGGTGGTCACCAGCCGCGGGCTGCTGCCCGAGGCGGACACCGCGACCACGAGGGTGGCGGCGTTCGGGCCGGCCGGGCCGAGCATGCCGTAGTCGAGGAACTGCTGGGTGCCGAGCGCCTCGCAGGGCAGGCCGGCCAGGCGTACGAAGGCCAACTGGGCGGCGCGGCCGGCGTGATGGGAGTCGCCGCTGCCGACGAGGACCACCCGCCGCAGGGCCTCGCCGGGCACGGTTGCCAGCGCCTGCCCCGCCCGGGAGGCGACCGGCCCTGTCAGGTCCTCGATGTCGGCGGCGAGCGCGGCGGACTGCCGCAGCATGGTGCCGGTGGCGTACATGGGTGTCTTCCAGACGTGTCAGAGGGCGGCGCGCAGCACGGGGGCGACGCGTTCGGCGAAGAGGTCGAGGGTGCGATGGTCCACGGGCGGCCGCAGGCCGAGGAGGAAGTCCCGCACGCCCAGGCGCAGATAGGGCGTCAGCAGCTCCACGCACTCCTCCGGGGTGCCGAAGACCGCGTACTCCGGCAGGTCGGCGGGGACGGTGGCGGCGATCCGCTCCCGGCGTTCCGCCACCTCGCGCGGATCGTCGCCGAGCACCGCCCGGAAGGTCAGCGAGCCGCGGATCCCGGCGGGGTCGCGGCCGAGGTCCCGGGCGTGCGCGGTCAGCACCTCGCGCCGGTGCGCGTACTCCTCGGGCGTGGTGAACAGGGAGTTCCAGGTGTCGGCGTGCGCGGCGGCGATGCGGAGCAGGTGCCGCTCCCCGGAGCCGCCGATGGTCAGCGGCAGTCGGCTCTGCACCGGCCGGGGCCGCAGATGGGCCTCGCGGAGTCGGTAGTGGGTGCCGTCGAAGTCGGTCACCGGCCGCTCCCACAGGCGGCGGATCACCTGGCAGCTCTCGTCCAGCCGGCGCAGCCGCTCGGCGGCCGGCGGGAACGGCAGCCCGTACTGCTCGTGCGCGAGGTCGAATCCGCCTGCCCCCAGGCCGAGTTCGACGCGCCCGCCGGAGATGTGGTCGAGGGTCGAGGCGATGTTGGCGAGCAGTGCGGGGTGCCGCCAGGAGACGGCGGAGACCAGGATCGCGCAGCGTACCCGGCGGGTGCTCGCGGCGAGGGCGGCCAGCAGGGTGGGGCCCTCGAAGCAGGGGCCGTCGGGCCCGGTGAGGTGGGGGCGCAGGTGGTCGAAGACGGACACCCAGTCGTAGCCCGCGTCCTCGGCGCGCCGCCACAGGTCGAGGACCTCGTCGAAGGTCCCGTACTGCTGTCCTGAGTGCACACCGCAGCGGACGGTGTCATCGTGCAGTCTCATCTCTCCACGCCTTCTGTGCCGGATGCCCGGGGGACGAGCAGTGGGTCGGGGACGCTCAGCGGTCGAGCGCCCGTTGCAGGTACACGCGGCGCATCCAGTCCTCGGTCTCCACCTCGCCGTACGCGACGAAGCCCAGGCCGGTGAGCAGTTCCACGCTCTTGCGCAGGTCGGGGTTGGCCTCCGCCCGCAGCGCGTCGGCGCCGGCGGCGCGGGCGGTCTCGCAGGCCCTGCGCACCGCGCGCATGCCGAGCGTGGCGTCCCGCCGGGCCCGGTCGGGATGGACGGCGAGGCGCTGGAGGTACAGCGGCGCGCGGGCCGGCGGGAAGACGTCCAGGGCGCGGCGGAAGGGCGGCCGGCCGGTCAGGGTGAACATGGCGATGGCGGTGTCGCCGTGGCGCAGCAGATGGACGGCGCGTTCGCCGACCAGCGCGCGGCTGCGTTCGAGACGGCGCTCCGGGACCGGCAGGCCGTACAGCTCGGCCGTGTGGAGGTCCGAGGCGCGCAGCAGCGCGTGGACCTCCTCGGCGCTCTCAGCCGGTTCCCAGGCGGGGGCCGGTGCGGGATGCGAGGTCATGTGGGATGCCGTTCGTGTGGGGGTGGGCGGGCCCGGGGTGCGGTGGGGAGAGGCGGTCAGCGGACGGAGAACGCGTAGCGCGTGGTGGCGGTGTAGGTGGCTCCCGGGTCCAGCCGGGCGGAGGGGAAGTCCGGGCGGTTGGGGGCGTCGGGCCAGGGGCCGGGCTGGAGGCACAGTCCGGCGCGGGGCGGGTGGAGGCCGTCGCCGGTGTAGACGCCCATGCCGGTCTGGTCCGTGGACAGCCGCAGCCGCCGTCCGGAGTCCGGGTCGTGGAGGTCGGCCGCCCAGGTGTGCGGGGCGTCGAGCGCGTAGAAGTTGTCCAGCCGCAGGCCGTCGAGCGGGGCGGTGCCGGTGAGGTGGAGCGGGGTGCCGGCGACCGGGGCCGGTGGGCCGGGCAGCGGGACCTGGTCCTCGTCGAACCGCAGGACGCGGGCGGCGTTGACCGCGAGGCGGTGTCCGTCGACGGGCCGGTGCGCGCCGGTGCCGGCCAGGTTCCAGAAGGCGTGGTTGGTCAGGCCGACGACCGTGGGGGCGGTGGTGGTGGCCCGGAAGGCGATCGTCAGGGTGCCGTCCCGGTCGAGCCGGTAGCGGGTCTCGGCCCGCAGGTGTCCGGGGTAGCCCTGGTCGCCGTCGGGGCTGTGCAGGGTCAGGGTGAGGGTTGCGTGGTGCTCGTCCCGCTCCGTGGCGGCGGTCCACACCAGCCGGTCGAAACCGTGGCTGCCGCCGTGCAGGTGGTGCGGGCCCTCGTTGCGGTCCAGTACGTGGCGGACGCCGTCGAGGGTGAACGCACCGTGGGCGACGTTCCGGCAGAACCGGCCGACGGTCGCGCCGACGTAGGCGTTCGCCGCCCGGTCCTCGTAGGTGGCCAGGGTGGGTAACCGGTGGACCACGTTGTCCGTCCGGCCGTCGCGTCCGGGGACCCGGACCTCGACGAGCGTCGCCCCGTAGGTCCAGACGACGACTTCCGTGCCGTTGCCGTTCTCGAGGGTGTAGGCGTCCACCGGGGCAGCCGGTTGCCGGATATTTCCAGCTGTCATTCCCACGAACTCGCTGCGTATGTACAAGAGTCCCCCACAGGCGACAAAAGAAGAACTGTGCACTGAGCCACCGGAAGAGAATCCTGCGCTCTTTCGCTATCGACGCGGGGATCTCGACGCATCGCGCGTCACCCGCGGCAACGGGCCATCAGGTTCATGAACGCACCCGTGGTCAACCGAGGCGTGGGGGCGACGCTACCCGATCTCCGGAAGGACCGGAAGTGTTTGTTCTGCATATTCCGATCTTGCTCGGAATGCCGGTGAGCGACAGCCACCTTTCGGCCTCCGGCCATACTTTTTTGCGCCATCGCGGCGACCATTCGGCCGGTGACCGGCCTTGCCGCGCCCGCGACCACAGAACGTCAACTCACGCTCACCACGAGTACGTTGACACCACCTCCGGCACGACAATGACGGTGCGCCCCTACTATGCCTGCGGCACCCGCCGAAGCAGGCTGAAGGAGAAGACGGACGCCGGCGCTCCGGGGTTGCCTCTCCTTCCGTTTCCGGCCGCCACCAGCCCGGATCCCGCCGTCGGTCGCCCAGTTGACTGTTACAGCTATTGACAAGGACGCCGGGTCCTATGGAAGGTTGCGGTGCTATCCCACGTAAGTCAGTTAGGGGACGCACACATTGACCAGCGGCTGTTTTGCCGAATCAAAGGCAGATCAACACTTAGCCCTCCGCCATGAATTACTGGAGACGGATGCCGCTTTAACGCTCCAGCCCAACGCCCATCTTCCACCCGATGCCGGCCCGGACAATGTCGCGACCTTGCTGCGCGACCGGCTCACGGCCGATGGATATGCTCTCCTACAGCTCGACGAGCCATTGTCGACCGCTGATTTCATTGCTGTGGGAAAGACGCTCGGCGACCCGATGCCGGAGACCGACGCGGCGGTCCTGCCGTATGTCGAACACGGCATCATGTTGAATCTGACGGCCGATGCGGGACGCACCTCGGATGCTTCCCTGCAGCCTTTCGCCACGAACTTCCTGACGCTGCACACCGAAGGCAGTACCCGGCCCGCGCGGCGGCAACCGCGCCTCATCGTGCTGATGTGCTGCGAACCGGGGGACGGCACGGCAGCCCGTACCGTCGTCGTGCCGATGGCCGCGGTCCGGCGGCGGCTGTCGCCGGACGACGCCGCGCTGCTGGCCCGGGTCCGCTACCGTGCCGCCGACGGCCCGCCGCCCCTGCTGCGCACCGTCGACGGGGCACCGGTCTTCTCCTTCCGCGACTTCCACACCGCGCCGCTGGAGTGGGAGCTGGCCGGCGACCCGGCCGCCGCCGACGAGGTCGGCCCGGCCCTGCGGCGCCTGCTGGCCGCGATGTACCACCCTGCCGAAGCCCGCGCCGTCGAGTGGCGGCGCGGCATGCTCCTCGCCGTGGACAACCACCGCTTCTTCCACGGCAGAACCGCGGGTGACGGCCGTGCCCCGGAGATCCCGAGGCATCTCAAGCGCCTGCGTCTCCTCGGGGGATGACGCCGTCCCGCGCTCCGGTACGCCACCCCTTGACCCCCACGTAACTGATCCTGGAGCCCTCAGTGGAACTCTTCCCCCACCCCTTACGAGAGCGATGTTTCAGCATCCCGGCCGAGGCGGCCGAGAGCGCGGCCGCGGCGCAGCTCCTCGACGACGACGGCGGGTGCTTCCTGCCCGGCGTCGACGAGCGGATGCTGGACGTCTACAACCGGGCGGCCGACCCCGGGGACCCCTTCGAACTGTGCCGTCTGTGGGTGGGGCGGGTGGACGCCGAGTCGGGTGCGCACGCCGCCCGTCCCCGGCTCGCCGAGCAGTGGCGGGCCACCAGGGTGCGGCGGAGCACGACCGCGGAGGAGGTGCTGACCTCGCGGGCCACGGTGCGGTTCGTCAAGGAGCTGTTCAACTTCTACTTCCGCGACGACCTCTACGGCGACCTGCGGTCCGACGACCACCTGATGCTCTCCGGCGGCGCGGTCGACGAGGAGGAGTGGGGGCTCCCCGAGGTCCTCAAGGAGTGCATCCGCTACGCCCTCGAACGTGACTGGTACGGCTACTCCGACTCCTGCGGGCGGCTGCAGGCCCGCGAGGCGGTGGCCGCGTACGAGAGCGCCCGGATCCCCGGCGCCCCCTACGAGGCCGGCAACATCGCGCTCACCATGGGCGGCACCGTGGCGGTCAGCACGATGGCCGACTTCCTCACCTCCCGCTCCGGGCCGCGTACCGCGCCCGCGCTGTGCGCGACGCCCAACTACCCGCCGCTGGTGGAGTCGATCGCCTGCCGCACCGACACCCGCCTGGTGCCGCTGCCGACGCAGGACGGCCGGATGTCGGTGGAGCCGCTGCTGGCCGCGCTGTCCCCGGACACCCCGCTGGTGATGCTGCAGACGGCCGCGAACCCGACCGGCGCCGGTGTGGCGGAGGCCGACCTGGTCCGGCTGCTGAACGCCCTCTCGCCGTCCACGCTGATCCTGCTCGACGAGTGCCACGAGTGGCTCGGGCCGGTGAACGCGCTGTCGCCGGCCCGCGCCGCGCGCAACGTCGTCCGCATCTCCAGCCTGTCCAAACACTGGTCGGCGCCCGGCATCAAGGCCGGCTGGATCACCGCCGACAGCGATCTGATCGCCGAGTACTACGAGTACGCCTCCACCCACTTCGGCGGGCCGCCGTCCTTCTTCTACACGCTCATCGAGGTACTGGCCCGGATGGAGCGCTGGCGGGTCACCGGCCTGCGGGCCGTCGGCGCCGAGCAGGTCCGCGAGTTCGAGGCGTCCTACGGTCTGACCCCGGAACGGCTGCAGGCCGCGTACACCAACTACGCCACCGAACGGGAGGCCCGCGAACGGAGTCTGCTCACCCTGCGCGACGCCACGCACGCCCGCCTCTCGGAGTTCGCGACGGTTCTCAAACCGCGCTACTCGATCAACACCGCGCTCACGCTGCCCGGTTGGGACGACTCCTACCGGTGCTTCCGCGACCTGCTGCGCGAGACCGGGGTGTCCACCTACCCCGGCATCCTCAACTTCTGCTTCTCCGGCGGGACGGTGCGGGTGACCTCGGCCCGCAGCTGGCGCGACCTCGACACCGCCGTCGGCCGGCTGGGCGCCTACGCGGCCCGGGACGCGGTGCGCCATGGCTGACTTCCCGCGCCGGGACGGCCGCAAGACGGTCCTCGGCATGATTCACCTGCGGCCGCTGCCCGGCACCCCGTTCCATCAGGACGGCACGCTCGGCGCGACGTTGGAGAGCGCCGTGCGGTCGGCCGTCGCCCTGGAGCGGGGCGGCGCGGACGGCTGCCTCATCCAGACCGTGGAACGGGTCTACAGCGTGGCGGACGAGTCCGATCCGGCACGGACCGCCGCCATGGCCCTGATCACCGACGCCGTCGTACGCGCCACCGGCGCCGGCTTCCGGGTGGGTGTGCAGATGATGCGCAACGCCGTCAGCGCCTCCCTGGGCGTGGCGAAGGTGAGCGGCGGCTCCTTCGTCCGGGTCGGCGCGCTGGTCGGGCAGACCCTCTCCCCGCACGGCATGGTCACTCCGGACCCGCTGCGGATCATGGAGTACCGCCGGAAGATCGCGGGCGAGGACATCGGCATCATCGCCGACATCGACTCGATGCACTTCTCGTGGTTCGGCGGCGGGAAGACCACGGCGGAGGTGGCGAAGGCGGCCGCGGGCGCGGGCGCCGACGCCGTCTCGCTGTGCCACCGCGACGACGACACCACCCTGCGGATGATCGACGCGGTGCGCGCCGCGGCCCCGGACCTGCCCGTGATCCTCGCCGGGCACACCCACCACGACAACGCCGCACGGCTGCTGGCGGCCGCCGACGGGGCGTTCGTCGGCAGCTGCCTGGAACGCTCGGGCTGGGGCAGTGAGATCGACTCCGGGCGGGTGGCGACGTACATGGAGGCCGTACGCGCGAAGGGAGGCCGGCCGTGACCGCTCGGCCGCCGGCCGGGTCGCCCCGCGGGCTGCCGGACGGCCGGCCGGGCCTGCTCCCGGAGCGCTTCCTCGCCACCGCGGCGGCGCGGCCCGACGCGGTGGCCGTCGAGGACGGCGGGACCCGGACGACGTTCGCGGAGCTGGCCGGGCGCAGTGCGGCCGTGGCGGCCCGCCTGCTGGCCCACGGGGTCGGCACGGAGACCGTCGTCGGGCTGTGCCTCCCGCGCTCGGCGGACTTCATCGCCGCCGCGCTCGGCGTCCTGCGGGCGGGCGGCGCCTTCCTGCCGCTGGACCCGGCCTACCCCGCCGACCGGCTGCGCTACCTGGTGCGGGACAGCGGGACCACCGTCGTCCTGACGGCCGGCGGCGACGCGCCCCGGCCCCCGGCCGACGTCTTCCCCCCGCACCTGACCGTCCTGCCGGCGGCCGGCGCCGGCCCGTCCCCGGACGCCGGCGCCCCGCTGCCGGCGGTCGGTCCCGGCCGACTCGCCTACGTCATCTACACCTCCGGGTCGACCGGCCGGCCGAAGGGCGTCCAGGTCGAGCACGGCGCGCTGGCCGCTTTCCTGGCCGGCCTGGAGGCGGCCGGCGCGGTCCGGCCGGGCCCGGCCAGGGTCGGCTGGAGCGCCAGCCCCTCCTTCGACGCCTCGCTCCAGCAGTGGGCCCGGGTCTGCCGCGGGGACACGGTGGTGATCGTCGACGACCTGGCGCGCCGCGTCCCCCAGCGGCTGGTGCGGGCCGTGACGGAAGCGCGGCTCACCGACCTCGATCTCACCCCCGGCCTGGCCGAGTTGACGGCCGACCGGCTGGCCCGCGCCCTGCCGGCCGGCTCCGGACTGCGCCTGTGGGTGGGGGGCGAGGCGGTGCCGCCCGCGCTGTGGCGGACGCTGGCCGGGCACCGTGCCGCGGGCGTACTGGACGCCGTCAACGTGTACGGCACCACGGAGACGACGGTGGACAGCCTGTGGGCACCGATCACGGGCGGGGTGGAACCGCACCTCGGGACACCGCTGCCCGGCCAGACGGTCCACCTGCTGGACGACCGGCTGCGCCCGGTGGCCGTCGGCGAGCCGGGCGAGCTGTACGTGGCGGGTCCCACGCTGGCCCGCGGCTACCTCGGCCGCCCCGGCCTGACCGCACAGCGTTTCCTGCCCGACCCGTGGGCCGCGGACGGCGGGCGGATGTACCGGACCGGGGACCGCGCCCGTCGGACGCCGGACGGCCGGCTGGAGTTCCTGGGCCGCACCGACCACCAGGTCAAGGTGCGCGGGTACCGCGTGGAGTTGGGGGAGGTCGAGGCCGCGCTCGCCGACTGCCCGGGGGTGCTGGAGTCCGTGGTGCTGCCGCACACCCAGGGCGGGGTGGGCGTGCTGGCGGCGTGCCTGCGGACGACGCCGGGGACGAGCCTGGAGCAGGTCCGCGCGCACGCGGCGCGGCGGCTGCCGGAGTGGATGCGGCCGTCCGCCTACCGCGTGGTCGCGGCCATGCCGCTGACCCCGGCCGGGAAGATCGACCGGGTGGCGCTGGGCGCCGGGGTGGGCGCCGGTGCGCACTGACCAGCCGACGCGCCGCCCCGGCCGTTCACTCGGTCCAGGGGGCGCCGGCCGACTCCGGCGCGGGGTCGAGCGGGCCTCCGTACCACCGCTCGACCAGCCGGCGGGCGAGGTAGCGGCGGTCCGGCAGCGCCACGTCCCCGGTGCGCACGGCCCGGGCCAGCGCGTCCCGGGTGAACCAGCGGACAGCCGCCATCTCGCTCCCGTCGGCACGCGCGTCGGACGAGACGGCGTCGGCCTCGTAACCCAGCATCAGGCTGCCGGGAAAGGGGTGCGCCTCGGTCTCCACGCACCGCACCGCGCCGATCGCCACCCCCGCCTCCTCCGCGGCCTCGCGCCGCACCGCGGCTTCCGCGGTCTCCCCGGGCTCGACGTATCCGGCGGGCACCGAGTACTGGTGCGCGGGCCAGCGGGTACGGCTGCCCAGCAGACACCGGTCGCCCGCGTCGGTGATCAGCATGAGCACGGCCGGGTCGGTACGGGGATGGTGCTCGACACCGCACGCCGCGCAGCGCCGTACGTGCCCGCCGCCCTCCACCGTGGTGGGGTCGCCGCAGCCGGGGCAACGGCCGTGGTTGCGGTGCCAGTTCTCCAGGGCGGTGGCGTGCACGAGCATGCCGTGGTCCCGGTCGCCGAGCGGACAGTCGCCGTCGCCGAGGGCCGCGACGCGCGCGGTGCCGGTGGGCGGCGCCGGCAGCCGGCCGGTGGCGTACGCGAAGTACGCGGCGCCGGTGCCGTCGGTGCCGAGGAAGTAACGGGTGCCGCCCGGCGGGCAGTCGCGCGGCCGGACCAGCGCCAGCCGCCAGCCGTCGGGCCCCTCGCTCACCCGGGTGCGGCCCCCGGCCAGCGGCAGCACCCGGGTGTTCTCCCGCTCCCAGGCCGCGCGGAGCCAGCCCGCGTCCTCCCGTCGGGCGGCGGCGCGGTCCAGCGGCTCCGGGGGGCGGCCGGCCGGTGTCCCGGTGGGGACGCGGTGCGCGGAGTCCTGCCGTGCCGAGGGGGACGGGTGCTTCACATGAGCCTCACTGGGACGGTCCGGGGCAGCCGGGACGGCGGCCGAAGTGCGCCTGACATACGCGGAGGTGACGTCGCGTCATGTTCCGTTCGGAACCTAGGCCATGCCTCCGGACGGAACAAGACATGCGACCACCAATCCCGCAATGAGTGAAAAGCATCACAAGAACGCCATAAGGGGCTAATCCCCGACCGGCGGGCCGGCCATGAGCCGCCCGCACCCACCACCGAAGAAGGGAACGATCGTCGTGCACACACCCCCGGAGCACCAGCCGGAGCCCGCCCGCTCGCCCGCCCCGGACCCCACCGCCGCTGCCACGGGTGAGCTGCTCGCGGCGGTGACCGAGGTCGTCCTGCGCAACGCCCCCGACCGCGCGTCGCTGACGTCCGCCGGACCGGACGCCCCGCTCCCGGAGCACGGTTTCGACTCGCTGAGGGTGGTGCGCCTGCTGGTGGACCTGGAGGAGACGCTGGGCGTCACCTTCCCGTCGGACGCGGTGACCGCCGAGACCTTCCGCAGCATCCGCGCGATCACCGACGTCCTCACGGCGTCCGGAGCCGCCCCCGCGGCACCCCCCGCCGGCTGACCCCTTCCGCGCCGACCGCACCACGCCCCTACCACGACGAGGAACCATGCACGCCACCCCCGACGAGGACCACCGGCTCGCCCACCGCTGCACGGAACGGGAGTTCACCGACCGGCTCCCCGTACACCCGACGATGCCGGAGCTGCTGGCGCACCGGGCCGACCGCGACGGGTCCGCGCCGTACCTGACCTTCCACGGCGCCGACGACACCGCGACCACCCTCACCTACCGCGACACCCTCCGGCTCAGCCGCCGCCTGGCGGCATGGGCCTCCCGGGAGCTGGGCGCCCGCCCCGGGGACGTCTTCGCCCTCGCCCCCGTCAACGAACTGCGTTCGGTGACCGCCGTGTTCGCGCTGCTGCTGGCCGGCTGCTCGATCCTCTCGCTGAACCCGGCCGACCCGGCGGGCCGGATCACCCAGCAGGCCGAGGCGCTGGGCGCCAAGGCCCTGCTGCGCGCCCCGGACGCCGCCACCGACGCCACGGTGCCGTGGCGCACGCTCCCCGACCCGCGGGAACTGCCCGCGGCCGACGACGACTGGACCGGTCCGGACCTCGACCCGGGCGCGGACGCCCTCTACTTCGGCACGTCGGGATCGACGGCCGCCTCGAAACTGGTCGCGCAGTCGCACTACAACGGCGCGGTCAACGCGGAGGCGCTGCGCCGGCACCACGGCCTCGGGCCGGGCGACCGCTTCCTCGGCTGCCTGCCGGTCCACCACGTCAACGGCATGCACTTCACCCTCTTCGGCACCCTCGCCGCCGGGGCGCACGGCATCCTGCTCACCGGGTTCGACCCCTTCGGCTACCCGCGTGTGCTGAACGGGTACCGCCCGCGGATCGCGAGCGTCGTCCCCAGCATCCTGGAGACGCTGCTGCAGACCTGGCGCAGCCCGCAATTCCCGCCGGAGTTCGCCTACTTCGTCTCGGCCGCGGCCCCGCTGTCCCGGTCCACGGCCCGCGCGGTGCACGAGCGCTGGGGCGTCCGGATCCTCCAGGGCTACGGCCTGACCGAGACGACCAACTTCTCCACCACCATGCCGCGCGGCCTGTCCGACGCCGCCTACCGCGCCCTGATGCTGGACGGCGACATCCCCTCCGTCGGCACCGCCCTGTACGGCAACGAGGTGGCCGTGCTCCGCCCCGACGGACAGCGGGCCGAGCCCGGCGAACGGGGTGAGGTGTGCATGCGCGGGCACAACGTGATGTCGCGCTACCAGGGGAACCCGGAGGCCACCGCCGAGGCGTTCGCGGACGGCTGGTTCCACTCCCAGGACCTGGGCTACGAAGTCGTCGAACCGGAGACCGGACTGCGCTTCGTCGTCCTCACCGGACGGGCCAAGAACATCGCCAAGGTGCGCGGCGAAACGGTGTCGCTGGAGGAGATGGAACGGGCCCTCAAGTCGTTGCCGGCGGTCCGCGACGCGGCCTGCGACACCGCCCCGGACCGCTTCCTGGGCGAGGTCGTGGTGGCGGCGGTGGCCACCGCCGACTGCACCACCGACGCCGCGCTGCTGGAGCACCTGGGGCGCTTCTTCGACCCGGCGGTGCTGCCCGCCCGCTTCGTCCGGATGCCGAGCATTCCGCGGACCGCCACCGGCAAGGTTCTCCGGCCCAGGCTGCGGGAGCTGCTCGCGGCGACCGACCGGGCCCTGCCCGGCACCGGCCCGCAGTCCTGACCGGCGGTCCGGTCCATGACGACGAGAACACGCATGTCGACCACGGCTGCGGCCACCCGCGCCGTCCGGAACACCTTCTCCGGTCTCCCGCCCGCCTTCTGGTGGCTCTGGGCGAGCACGTTGATCAACCGGCTCGGGGCGTTCGTCTCCACCTTCCTCGCGCTGTACCTCACCGTCCAGAAGGGCTACTCGGCGTCCTACGCCGGCCTGGTCGCCGCGCTGTACGGGCTCGGGGGCGCGGCGGGAAACCTGGTGGCGGGGGTGCTCACGGACCGGCTGGGCCGCCGGCCGACGCTGCTGGCCTCCCAAATGGCCACCGCCGGCACCGTCGCGCTGCTCGGTTTCGCCTCCCGTCCCACGACGATCGCGGCGCTCGCCGCGCTCGCCGGGATGGCCACCAGCGCCTCCCGGCCCGCGGTGCAGGCGATGATGACCGACCTCGTGCCCGAGCGGCGGCGGGTCCGGGCGTTCGCCCTCAACTACTGGGCCATCAACCTCGGGTTCGCCCTGTCGGCGTCCGCGGCGGGACTCATCGCCCGCCACTCCTACCTCTGGCTCTTCCTGGGCGAGGCGCTGTTGACCGCCCTCTGCGCGGTCGTGGCGTACTTCCGCCTGCCGGAGACCCGCCCGGGCGGCACCGGCCCCCCGCGACCGGGGCCGGCACCGCCCGGCACCACCTCGCTGTGGACGGTGCTGCGCGACGTCCGCTTCATGACCGTCGTGGGGCTGAACCTGCTCCTGGTGATGCTCTACCAACAGGGCCTGGTCGCACTGCCGTTGGCGATGGGGCGGGCCGGTTTCGACAGCACCGACTTCGGCGTGGTGATCGCGGCCAACGGTGTGCTCATCGTGGCCCTGCAGATCCCGGTGACACGCTTCATCGAACACCGCTCACCGGGCCCGCTGCTGGTGCTCTCGGCCCTCCTCACCGGCGTCGGCTTCGGCCTCTGCGCCCTCGCCGACTCCGTCCCCTTCTACGTCCTGACCGTCTGCGTCTGGACGTTGGGCGAGATCGTCAACTCGCCCACCCAGATGTCCCTGGTGGCCCGCCTCTCCCCGGTCGAGGGCCGCGGCCGCTACCAGGGGGTCTACACCCTCTCGTGGTCGGTCGCCGCCTTCGCGGCCCCGCTGCTCGGCGGCTCGGTCATCGACCGGTTCGGCGCCCCCACCCTCTGGCTGGGAAGCCTGGCCGTCGGCGTACTCGCCGCCCTCGGCTACGCCCACGTCATGCGCCGGCCCTGGGAGGCGCCCGCCACGGACACCCCCGCGAAGACACCCGACACGGTGGCGTGAGCCGGGCGTTGCCTACGTCGCGTACGGCCCGCGCGTGTCAGGCCGGTGCCGGGACGTCGCGGAGCAGGTCCGCGGCCTTCTCGGCGATCATGACGGTGGGGGCGTTGGTGTTGCCGCGGACCAGGGTGGGCATCACGGAGGCGTCCACCACGCGCAGTCCGCGGACGCCGTGCACCCGCAGTTCGTGGTCGACGACGGGACCGATGGGGCAGGTGCCTGCCGGATGGTAGAGGGTCTGCAGCTCGCGGCGGGCGAAGGCCAGCAGATCGGCGTCGGTCGCGGATGCGGGGACCTTGAAGTCGGCCCTGCGGTGCTTGCGCAGGCTGGGCCGGTCGGCGATGTCCAGCAGCAGCCTGAGCGCCCGCACCATCGTGGCGCGGTCGTCCTCGGTGGTCAGGTAGTTGTGCAGGATGTGCGGGGCGGCGCTGGGGATCGCCGACCGCAGCGAGACCTTGCCCCGGCTGGTGGGGGTGAGCAGCACCGCGCCGAACATGAAGGCGTGGTCGAAGGCGGGGCTGATGCCTTCCTCGTGGAACATCACCGGGGTGGCGTGCACCTGGATGTCGGGGGCGTCGAGGTCCGCCCGGGTGCGGTGGAAGGCCCCGGCCTCGCCGACGTTGGAGGTGAGCGGGCCGCGGCCCTCGGTCTCCAGCAGCCGTACGTTCTCCGGGGTCTGCGCGGTCAGCAGGGAGGGCGTGTCGGTCAGGTAGGAGAGGCCGACGTGCGGGTGGTCCTGGAGGTTCTCCCCCACCGGCAGGTCGACCCGGGCGGTGATGCCGTGGGCCGCCAGCTCGTCGGCCACGCCGATGCCGGACAGCATCAGCAGCTGCGGCGAGTTGTAGGCGCCCGCCGAGAGCACCACTTCCCGCTCGGCCCGCAGCTGCACCGGCTCACCGGCCCGGTCCAGTTCGACGCCGGTCGCGCGGTCGCCGTCGAACAGCACCCGGGTGCACCGGGCGCCGGTGAGCACCTCAAGGTTCGGCCGCGGCAGGGCGGGGCGCAGGTAGCCGACGGCCGTGCTGCAGCGCAGGCCGTCCCGCTGGGTGAGGTGGTAGTAGCCCACGCCGTCCTGTTCGGGGCCGTTGAAGTCCGCGGTGAAGGGGTGGCCGGCTTCCTGGGCGGCCGCCACGTACGCGGCCATCAGCGGGTGCCGGGAGCGGCCCTCGCTGACCGTGAGGGGCCCGCCGGTGCCGTGCCAGGGTGACGTCCGCCCCTGGAAGTCCTCGGCACGCAGGAAGTACGGCAGGACGTCGTCCCAGCCCCACCGCTCGGCGCCGGCGGCGGCCCAGGCGTCGTAGTCGCGCCGGTTGCCGCGGATGTAGATCATCGCGTTCATCGACGACGAACCGCCGAGCATCCGGCCGCGGGGCAGGAAGCGGCGGCGGCCGTCCAGCCCGGGTTCGCAGGCGCTCAGATAGCTCCAGTCGTACTTGGTCTGGAACAGCTGGGAGAAGGCCGCCGGCACGTGGATCTCCCGGGCGTCGTCCGCCGGTCCGGCCTCGACGAGCAGCACGCGGACGTCCGCGTCCTCGGACAGCCGGGCCGCCAGCACGCATCCGGCCGACCCCGCACCCACCACGATGTAGTCGTACATCCGTCCCCCTCACCCGGCGCTCCCGCGGACCCCTCCACCCAAGCCGTCCGGGCGGGGCCGGGCACACCCGGTATCCGGCCATTGTCAGGGTGTGCCGTCGGTCGGCGGCGCCGCCCCCGGGCGGGAGCGGGCCGGTCGCACGACGGCGCCGGCGGGACGCCGGGGAGCCGGTGCCCCGGGGTTACGAGCGGCGGCGGGGCTTGCCGCGCTTGCCGCCCTTGGGGGCCGCGCCGGCACCGCGCCGGCGGCCGTCGCCGGTCTGCTTGCCGGCGGTGGGCTTGCGCCGTGCGCCGCCGGTCGCGGTGGCGGCGCGCCCGGCCTTCGGCTCCGCCGCGTCCGGGCGGCGTCCGCGCGAGCTGTTGACCGTGCGTCCGCGCACGATCCCGATGAAGTCCTCGACCCGGTCGGTGGTCTCGTCCTGCGGCCACGACAGTGCGACCCGCGAGACCGGGGCGTCCGAGACCGGCCGGTAGGTGAGGTCCTTGCGGTGGTGCAGGCGGGCGAGTGACTGCGGGACCACCAGCAGTCCCACGCCCGCCGCCACCAGCTCGATGGCGTCGGCCGTGGTGGCGGGGCGCTCGATCGCGGGCTTTCCGGGGAGGCGCTCCCAGTCGAGGCTGTCGTCGAGCGGGTGCAGCACGATGTCGTCGGCCAGGTCCTCGGTGGTCACCTCGTCGACCGCCGCGACGAGGTGGTCCTTGGGGATCACGACGACCGTCGTCTCGGTGTAGAGGGGGATCGCCGCGAGGTCCGCACCGTCGACCGGCAGGCGGACGAATCCCGCGTCGGCGCCGCCGGCCCGCAGGGTGCCGAACGCGTCGGCGGCGGGCACCTGGACGAGTTCCAGGGGGATGTCGGGCAGCCGCTCGTTCCAGATCCGCACCCACTTCGTGGGCGTCACTCCCGGGACGTACGCGAGCCGGAACGAAGGGGTTTCTTCCGAGCCTGTCACCGCACCAGGGTAACGGCCGTGGTCAGCGGTAGTGCATACGCTCGATATCCTGGGCAGCATGACGTCGCACCACAACACCCAGACCATGAAACCCGCGACCGCGGCGAAGAAGCTGGGTGTCTACCTCGAGGCCACCCCCGCCGAGTTCCAGGAGGGTGTCGTCTCGCGCTCCGAACTGAACGCGCTGCAGGCCGATCCGCCCGAGTGGCTGCGCGAACTGCGACGCAACGGGCCGCACCCCCGGCCGGTGGTCGCCGCGAAGCTGGGCATCTCGATCTCGGGTCTCGCCCGGGGCGGGGTCACCGAGCCGCTCACCACCGAGCAGATCGACGCGCTGAAGGACGAAGGCCCCGAGTGGCTGGAGCGGGAGCGCGCCACCCAGGCCGAGGTCCGCAAGGAAGCGCAGCGCCTGAAGGAGAAGAAGGCGAAGGACGCGCAGTAGCGGCCCCGCCCGGCCGGCCCGCCCCACACGGCGGGCCGGTTTTTTGCCCACCGGCCACTACCCGGCGCGTTCGCACCGGCACCCTGCGCCACCTGCCCGGACCGGGACGCGCGCCGTCGGGCCCGGGACGGAGTGTGCGTTCCGCCGGTCCAGGGGGACGATGGAGACGACAAAGCACTCACCGGATGAGGAAACAGGCCACAGGCGAGTGGACAGGCCACGGACCGGCGCGCGGGTCAGCCCACGTGGTCCGTCAGGTGGAAGGAGTGCCGGGTGAGCGCAGCCGACGGTCGTCCGCCCGACGCCGGTCAGCCGGAGGACCGGCCGGCCCAGCCCAGTGGCCTGCTGGACCTCCTGGGTGTCGCCGCGGTGCTCCTGGACGACGAGGGACGAATCGTCCTGTGGAGCCCGCAGGCGGAGGACCTGTACGGCTACACCTCGGAGGAGGCGCTCGGGCACCACGCCGCGCCGCTGCTGGTCCACGAGCAGCACTGGGACCTGGTGATCAAGAAGTTCGCCGAGGTCATGGACACCGGCCGGAGCTGGGGCGGGGTGTTCCCGGTACGGCACAAGGACGGCACCGAACGTCTGGTGGAGCTGCGCAACATGCGGCTGCTGGACGACCGCGGCGACTTCTACGCCCTCGGGCTCGCCACCGACTCGACGACGCTGCGGGAGCTGGAGCGGGAGGTCGCGCTCTCCACCCGGCTGATCTCCCAGTCCCCCATCGGGCTGGCGATGCTCGACACCGACCTGCGGTACGTGGCCGTCAACCCGGCCCTGGAGCGGATGCACGGCATCCCCGCGAAGGAGCACCTGGGCCGCCACTACCGCGAGATCATGACCGCGGCGAAGTTCGAGGTGCCCGAGGCGGCGATGCGGCAGGTCCTGGAGACCGGTGTCCCCATGGTCGACCAGGCCACCATCGTCGGCCGCTCCCCCGCCGACCTCGACCACCTGCACGCCTGGTCGATCTCGCTGTACCGGCTGGAGGACCCCCAGGGGCGGGTGCTCGGGGTGGCCGACCTGGTGGTGGACGTCACCGACCGCTATCAGGCGTCCGTGGAGGCCGCCGAGGCCCGGCAGCGCCTGGCCCTGATCGCCGACGGCTCGGCGCGCATCGGCACCACCCTGGAGGTGGGGCAGACCGCCCAGGAGCTGGCCGAGGTCACCGTTCCCGAGCTCGCCGACCTGGCCACGGTCGACGTGCTCGACTCCGTCCTCGACGAGCACCGCCGGGCCTCCGGCTCCGGCCCCGCGGTCTTCCGCGCCCTCGCGGTGCAGGCCGCCTACCCCACCGAGGCCGTCGAGGCCGCCGACCCTCCCGGCGAGACCGTCGCCTACGACGCCGACCGCCTCGCCACCCGCTGCGTGCGCACCGGCCGCCCGATCCTGATCCCCCGCGTGAACGACGACGACCTCGCGCGGATCGCCCGCGACGGGCGCGCCGCCGCCCTGCTGGCCCGCGCCGGGCTGCACTCGTACATGCTGGTTCCGCTCACCGCCCGCGGCCAGATCCTCGGCTTCCTGGGCCTCAGCCGCGCCCGCAACCCGCAGCCGTTCGACGAGGACGACCTGGCCCTCGCCGCCGAGCTGGCCTCCCGCGCGGCGGTGTGCATCGACAACGCCCGTTCGCACCAGAGCGTGCGCAACGCCGCCGAGGCGCTGCAGCGCAGTCTGCTCCCCGATCACCCGCCCCGCCTCCCCGGCCTGCAGATCGCCTCCCGCTACCGGCCCGCGCAGGCCACGTACGAGATCGGCGGTGACTGGTACGACGTCCTCCCGCTCGACGACGACAAGACCGCGCTCGTCGTGGGGGACGTGATGGGCAGCGGCATCGACGCGGCCGCGACCATGGGCCGGCTGCGCACCGCGACCAGCGCCTTCGCCGACCTCGACCTCGACCCCGCGCAGGTCCTCCAGCACCTCGACAAGATCACCGCGGGGCTGGAGCACTACATCGCCACCTGCGTCTACGCCGCCTACGACCCGCACCGCGCCGCGTGCCACATCGCCACCGCCGGCCATCTGCCCCCCGTCCTCGTCCGCAGCGGCCGGCGTCCCGAACTGCTCGACCTGCCCACCGGCACCCCGCTCGGTGTCGGCGGCGTCCCCTTCACCACCACGACCTTCGGCCTGGAACCCGGCGATCAACTCGTCCTGTACACCGACGGGTTGGTGGAGACCCGCCAGCACACCATCGACGAACGCCTGGAAACCCTCCGCCGGCTGCTCGACGCGCCCGGCCTCTCCCTGGAGGAGACCTGCGACCGGCTGCTGCGCGAACTCCGGCGCCCGGAGGACCCCGACGACGTCGCCCTGCTGATCGCCCGCACCCAGCCCTTCACACCCGGCCGGTAGCCGGTCGCCGGGCGTGCGCCCTCAGCGGTCCCGGCCCCGCAGCCGCAGGATCCACGCCAGGAGGCTCTCCACGGCGGCCCGTTCGTCGCGCCGCAGCCGGACCTCGTACCGGAACTCCACGCGCACCGGGCCCGTACGCCGCCCGAGCGCCCCCTCGGACCTGTGGACGCGTACCGGCGGCTGTGCGCCCGTGGCGGGCCGGCGGCGCGGTTCGCGGCGGCCGCGGGCCGCGTCGTGGGCGGCGCGGAGCCGCGGGTCGTGCAGGGTCCGGTACGCGGCCAGGACCTCGTCGAGCCCGTGCCGCGCGTCGGGGCGGCCGGCGGCACCGGTGTCCGGGTGCAGGGCGCGCACCAGCCTGCGGTAGGCCGCGGTGATCTCCCGCGCGGACGCGGACGGCGGGACCCCCAGGACGGCGTAGGGATCGTGTTCCGGTGCCGGCATCGCCGCCACCTCCTGCCCGGTCGTCGGACGCCACGGACCGCGGAAGAAGCTTCTGCACCCCTCGATAGGGGCGCGCGGGGCCGTTGTCAAACGGAAGCCGGGCGTCAGCGGGTACGTCGCTGGTCGTCGCTGTCCTGCCGCACCCGGTCGGTGTGCCGGGTGAGCTCCTCGACGCGGGCCGCGAGAGCCGCGTGCCGCATCCGCAGATGGGGCAGCACGGCCGCGAGGGGGCCGATCAGGCCGGCCGCGTCGTCGCCGGCGAGTGCCGTCCGGAGTTGCTCGACGGGGTGGTGGGCGGCGGCGGGCAGGTCGGTCAGCGCGGTGATCCGGGCGGCGAGTCCGCGCAGGTCGGCGGCGTGGTGGCGGGCCCAGGCGGTGACGCTGCGGTCGGCGGCGCGGCGGTCGCGGGCGGCCTTGACGCGCTGCTCGCCGGTGGTGCCGGCGGGGCCGGGGCGCAGCCGCAGATAGCGGCGTTCGGCGGCCTGGCGGCTGGCGACGCCGAGCGCCGCGGCGAGATCGGCCCAGCTGGCGCCCGCCGCCCGAGCGGTTTCGATCAGCCCGGTCTCCCATCCGGCGAGCTGCCGGCGTACGTCCCCCAGCAGGGACAGCGCGGCCAGCGCCGCCTCGGGACCGGCCGCCCCGGCGCCGGTGCGGTCGGCGGAGCGCGTGGTGTGCGCGGTGCGCAGCGCCTCGTCGACGGTCCGGAGCGCGGACTCGGCGGCACGGAGGGAAACGGGGGCGGATTCCGGGGAATGATCCAGGTCGGACATGCCTTCACCCCTTTTCCTGGCAAACGGGGGACTTCATGCTTGTCATCCGATAGATGACAAGTTACAACGGGAGGTGGACAAGGCACCTGGCAATCGACGGAGCCCGGAGGGGACCCGCTCCCCCGGCCGCCCTCCCCGCTCCGGCAGAGAAGGGGGCAAGTGGTCGTGTCGATGCGATGGGAGGCGTTCCTGGCGTACGTCCAGGAACGCGGTGAGTACGCCACCCCGCAGGAAGCGGAACGGGCGGCCAGAGTCGTCCTGGCCCTGCTGGGCGCACACCTGGTCGGTGAGGAACGCGCCGAACTGGCCGCGCGGCTGCCGGAGACGTACGCCCTGATACTGCTGAACCCACTGCAGGCCGCCGAACCACTGGACCCCGACCGGTTCGTCCGGGCCACCGCGGCGTGGATAGAGGGCGCCACCGAGGAGACCGCCAAGTGGGACGTCGGCGCCGTCCTCAGCGTCACCGCCGACGCCGCGGGGGACGACCTCCTCCAGCGGCTGCTGCTCCAGCTGCCCCCGGGCTACGACCTGCTCTTCGGCCACCCCGAGGGGGCCGAGGCGGGGCAGGGGGTGGCGCACGCCGGGCCGACGGGCTGAGGACCGGCGCGCCGGGCGCCCCGGTCCCCGTCCGTCCCGTGGGCATCAGACCGGGGCGGTGGCTTCCGCCCCGGCGATGAGCAGGTCCAGCAGCGACAGCAGCGCGGCGCGTACGTCCGCGCGGGAGCGGGCGTCGAGCATGAGGATGGGCGTCTCCGGGTCGCTCAGGTGCAGCGCCGCCTTGATCTGCTCGGCGGTGTAGGGCTGTTCGCCGTCGAAGCAGTTCGCACCGATGACGAACGGCAGTCCGCGGTTCTCGAAGAAGTCGACGGCCGGGAAGCTGCGGTCCAGCCGTCTGGTGTCGACCAGCACGATCGCTCCGAGCGCCCCCGCCAGCAGGTCGTCCCACATGAACCAGAAGCGTTCCTGGCCCGGGGTGCCGAACAGGTAGAGGACGACTCCGGCGTCGGTGAGGGTGATCCGGCCGAAGTCCATCGCGACGGTCGTCGCCGTCTTGGACTCGATGCCGTCGAGGTCGTCGACGCCGATGCCCGCGGCGGTCAGCCGCTCCTCGGTCCGCAGCGGCTCGATCTCCGAGATCGCCTCGACCAAGGTCGTCTTGCCGACGCCGAATCCACCGGCGATCAGGATCTTGACGGGGGACTCTTCCTGGGCGTCTGTGTCATATCCGGGCAAGGTTGTCCCTGATTCTCATGAGCAGGTGGACATTGGACGTTTCGGCCGCTTCGAGGGGCGGCCGGTGATGGATCAAACCGCGGTCCGCCAGCTCACTGAGAAGGACCGTCATCGGCGTGAGGCGGATGTGCATCCGGGCGGCGATCTCGGCGACCGCCCGCCCGTTCGGTGGCTGGCACATGGCGAGAATGGCCTGCCATTCGGTGGCCAGACTGCCGTCGGCGTCCGCCTCGGCCGTCGCCGTGATCAGGGTGTCCATGGTCAGGACGGTCCGCGGCGCGGTCGTCCGCCCGTCGGTGAGGGCGTACAACCGCGGGCGGCGCGGCCGGGCCGGCTGTTGACCGGCCGTCATGACGGCGTGGGCCCCGGCGCCCGCTCCGGTGTGCCGAGCCATTCACCGAGCGCCTGCGAGGCCCGGACCACCTCACCCCCCAGCTCCCCGAGCCGGGCCTTGCGCGAGGTGACGACGATCAGCGTGCTGCCCTCGCCGCACCCGACGATACAGAGGTAGCGGTCGTTCATCTCCACCAGCTGACGGATCACCCGACCACCGTCGACCTCCCGGGAGATCGCCTTCATGGTGGCCGCGATGCCGGAGGACGCCGCGGCTATCCGCTCCGCCTGGTCCCGTTCCAGCAGGTAGGCGCTGAGTTTGATGCCGTCGTTGGAGAGCAGCACGGCACCTTCGATGCCGGCGATCCTGCTCAGGTGACTGTCCAGAATGCTGTAGATCATGTCGTTCGTCGTCATGGCTGGTCCTGTCGGAGCTCTGTTTCCACTGTCTCGGTGCCCTGCTCGTAGTCCGCCCAGGCGTCGGCCACCTCTTCGGGCGTCGCGGTGTCCACGTCGGTCGGTTCCGGCGCGCGCTGCTCGCGGAGCTGCTTGGCGAGGTGGGTCTGCGGTACGCGCTCCGGCAGCGGCGGCAGGGCGGAGTTCCCGCCGGGCGCGGTCGGGGCCGCCGGTGCCTCGGCCGGCCGGCGGCGGGGCAGTCCGGCGCCGGCCGGTGCGGGGGCGGCCGGCACGGGGTCGGCCGGCGCGGTGGGGCGCGCGCGGAGGACCGGCTCGGGCTTGCGGTCGGCCGGGCGCTGCGGCGCGGGGACGCGCGGTTCCGCACCGGTCCCGGGCGGCCCTTCGGTACGGATCAGGTGCTCCTCGGGGAGGATCACGATGGCCGCCGTCCCGCCGTACGTCGAGCGGCGCAGGGTGACCGTGGCCCCGAGCTGGTCGGCGAGGTGGCCGACCACGAAGAGGCCGAGCCGGTGGGCGTTCTCCGCCAGCACGGCGTACGGCGGGGCGGCGTGCAGCCGTCCGTTCATCTCCTCGTAGCGCTCGGGTGCCACCCGAGGGCCGCGGTCCTCGATCTCCACCGACAGCCCGTCCGTGACGAGTTCGGCCCGGATGGACACCCTGGAGGCCGGCGGGGAGAACCGCGTCGCGTTGTCCAGCAGCTCGGCGAGCAGGTGGCTGATCGCGCTGATCACCCGCGGGTCCACACTGACCTCGTCGAGCGCGACCCGCTCGATCCGCCGGAAGTCCTCGACCTCGGCGGCGGCCTCGCGCAGCACGTCAGCGACGCGCATGGGCTCGGTGTGCGGGTCGGGGACCTCACCGCCGGCGAGGATGAGCAGGTTCTCGATCTGCCGGCGCATACCCACCGTCAGCTGGTCGGACTTCATCAGCTCGGCGAGCAGCGCCTCGTCGTGGCCGAAGGTGTCCTGGAGGTCCTCGGTCAGGCTCAGCTGACGGCTGACCAGGTTTCCGGTGCGGGACGCGATGCCCGCGGCGAACATGCCGAAGCCGTGGCGCTCGTCGGCGAGCTGCCGGTACCCCTCGACGGACACCGAGACGGCCCGGGCGAACGCGTCACTGATCCGGCCGACCTCGTCCCGGTCCCGGCTCTGCGCCGGCAGCGCGTCGGGGTCGATGCGCTCCCCGCGCTGCAGCCGTTCGACGATGTCCGGCAGCGTCTTCTGCGCGACGGTCACCGTGCGCCGGTGCAGGCCGGCCATGCGGCGCAGCACCGTGCGTGTGGTGAACACCACGACGGCCACGACGAGGAGCAGGCCGGCGCCGCTGCCCGCGATCAGCCAGAAGACCTGGATCTCCAGTTCGTCGGCGGTGGTGTCGGCGGCGTCGATGACCCCGCGCAGCTGCTCGGCGTCGAGCGCGGACAGCTGCGGGACGAGCTTGCCGTACATCGCCGACCAGCCGCGCACGGTGCCGGGCAGCGCGATGCCGCCGTGGAGGTCGTGATGGTCGGCCAGCACCGCGTTCTCGATGCGGGTCTTGGTCTTCCAGGCGTCCGAGGCGGCGATCCGGGCGTAGCCCTCCCGGCCGTTCTCGGGCAGATAGGGGACGACCGTCGTGCCGAACAGGAACCGGTGGGCGCCGACGGCATCGGTGAGCTCGGCGAACCTGGCGGTGCTCAGCTTTCCGGCCGGCCCGGCGGAGGCGAGGAGGGTGTCCTCGCGGGCGAGCACCTCCGTCGCCTCGACCAGGGCGACCACCGGCCGGCTCTGCTGGGTGACCGTCGCGTCGTCCATGTTGCTGAACTCTTGGAAGACGCGGAGCATCCGCTCGATCACACCGCTGTAGTAGCCGGTGGCCCGGTCGGCGCTGCCGCTGCGGGCGTCGGTGCGCTCGCGGTAGGCGTCCAGCTCTTCGAGCCGCCGGCGCACGTCGCTGACGTAGCCGTCGACGCGGTCGTCCGCGCGCCCGTCCTCGGAGTCGGCCGCGGTCCGGAACGCGGCCAGGTCGCGGTCCGTGGCCGCGCGCAGGCGGCTCAGCTCGCCCTTCGGCAGCGGCGAGCCGGCCCAGCGCGCGGCGGCCGTGCTGCGCTCGGCCTGCAGATCGGCCATGAGGTCGTACAGGGGCCGGCCGACCCGCTCGGCGTCGGCCACGTCGGCACGCAGGTGCGCGGACTGCTGGAGCAGCCGGTCGGCGGTGACGAAGACCTGGGCGCCCATCGCCACGGTGGGCACCACGGCGAGCCAGACCAGCAGGGTGCGCAGCCGTATGACGCTCCGTCGGCGTTTCTTCGCGGGTTCTCTTCGGCCTTCGGGCGGGGGGCCTTCAGGGGCAGTGGCAGTCATCAGTCCTCGTGGGCGGAGAGGGGAACAGAAGACCAATAACGGTTCGGCCATTCCGTCAGGGGAACGGAAGGCGCCGGTCCGGCATCGGTGGGGCCGTGGGGGGAGCCGATCATAACCAGCCAGGACCGGAAAACGTGAGGTCGCGGGGGTGATCGGGGTCCTGGCACGGGCTCCTGACGGGTCGGCGGCAGCCCCAGTCCGGCCGATACCTCCGCGAGGGCGGCGAACGCGGAAAAGGGTCCCATCGCGGCCCCCGCCGCACACTTCACGATCCGTCAGGCTTCGGTACGCCCGGCCCGTCAGGAGCCCCGCGATGCCATTGCCCAAGGCACCTTTCCGGGTCATATGACGTCGCCATATGGATGAATCGCACGGACGTCCAGGGGATCTGCGGGCCGCCCGCGGGGCGGGCTCTCCGCACCCGGGGACGAAGAAGGCGCGGCCCTGCCGCCAATCCGCCCCCGTAGGAACGGAGCAATCAATGACCATCGACTTCGATTCGGAAACCGGAATCGGCCCCAAGGATCCGAACGGGCAGCTCTCCGAGGAGGAGAAGGCGCTTCTCGGTGACATCCAGGGCAACATCCTCAAGAGTCACGGCCGGGACCACAGCCAGCACCTCTTCATCACCTTCGACGCCGCGAAGAAGAAGGAGGCCAGGACCTGGCTGGCCGAGCTGGCGAAGAACAAGGTGACCTCCGCGCTCAAGCAGTGGGACGACTCCCGTACCCGCGCCGGCATCTTCGCCGCCGCGGAGAGCAAGGACGATCCCGAGGCGTACCGCAGCGCCGAGCTGGTCAAGCACCCCAGCAGCATCTTCATCAACGTCATGCTGTCGTCGAAGGGGTACGACGCACTGGACCTCAGCAGCAAGAGACCCGACGACGAAACGTTCCGGGGCGGTGCCGCCGCCGCGGTACCGGCGCTCGCCGACCCGCCCAGAGAGAAATGGGAGGCGCCGTTCAACACCGCGGAGATGCACGCCCTCGTCATCATCGCGGACGACGACCCCGGCCGGGTCGCCACCGAGGCCAAGGCCATCACCTCCTCCCTCACGTCCGGCAAGGTCGTGCACGTGGAGGTGGGCAAGGCCCTGCGGCGCGGGGAGAACGGCCCCGTCCACGAGCACTTCGGCTTCGCCGACGGGGTCAGCGACCCGCTGTACTTCGCCAAGGACATCGCCCAGCAGCAGACCACCAACTGGAACCCCGCCGCGCCGCTCAACCTCGCCCTGGTCAAGGACCCGGGTGGCGACGCGACGACCGGCTACGGGACCTTCCTGGTGTACCGCAAGCTCGAACAGGACGTCGCCCGGTTCAACCAGGACCGGTACGAGCTGGCCAAGGCCCTCGCCAAGGCGGACGGCCGGACCGACCCCAACCACGCCGACCGTGAGCTGGCGGGCGCGTACCTGGTGGGACGCTTCCCGGACGGCTTCCCGGTCTCGGAGAAGGGGACGCCGGAAGGCACCGACAACGGCATCCCGAACAACTTCAACTTCGACGCCGACACCGACGGGCTGAAGTGTCCGTTCCAGGCTCACATCCGGAAGGCGAACCCGCGCGGGGACACCAAGCGGCTCGGCGGCACGCTGAAGGACGAACGCACCCGCCGCATCTCCCGCCGGGCGATCAGCTTCGAGAGCAACGGCAAGGTCGGCCTGCTGTTCCTGTGCGTCCAGAAGGACATCAAGCGCCAGTTCGAGTTCATGCAGGCGTCGTGGATCAACAACCCCGATTTCGTCCAGCAGCAGCCGAAGACCGGTCTGGACCCCGTGGTGGGCCAGGGCACGGAGATCGCGCAGCAGTGGCCGGAGAAGTACGGCTCCACGAAGAAGATCACCCTGAGCCTGAAGCAGGCCGTGCACATGAGGGGAGGCGAGTACTTCTTCATCCCCAGCATGGGCTTCCTCAAGGGCGTCGCCGCGGCCGGCTGACCCCCGGCTCCCGGAGTCCTGACATCTGACCTAAGCCGCCCGGCGCCCCGTCCCGGGGCCCGGGCGGCGTGCTCCCGCGTCCCCGGCGGACCCCGCGCACCACGCGCCTCAGGTGGCGTGCCACCCGGACCAGCGGCTCACCGCGATCTCCACCACCGGCCCTTGCGGCGGGCACGCGGCGTACTGCTGCCGGTACTTGCCCACCAGCAGGCGGACGTGGCGCGCGGCCGCCGGTGAGCGGTCGGACGGTGGCAGCACGACGGCCGTCCCGTCCGCCCGCGCCCACCACAGGCGGCCCCAGTCCTCGTCGTAGCCGTCGACGAGGACGCAGACCTCGGGGTGCGCCCGGATGTTGGCCAGCCGCTTCAGCCGGTCCGACCGTTTCGGCTTGTGGTCCACGGCGAAGACCACGGTGTCGCCGGTCAGGGCGAACACCACGGGGACCAGATGCGGCCGGCCGGCGGCGTCGACGGTCGCGAGCCGGGCGATCCGGGCCTGCGCGAAGCACTCCCGCGCCTGCCCGCTCGTCATCCGCGGCACGGCACACCCGGCCGGCTCACGAGCGTCGCCCTCCGCTCCCGAACGGCCCACAGCCCCTCGCCCCCGAACCCGCCCGGGGTGCACGGCTCACTGCCATCGTCCTCCCTCCACTCCCGCTTCCGGGTACGCGCCGCACGCGACTGCACGAGGTCCGCGCTCTCCCCGGTCCCGGGCGAGGTACCCCGACCGGCCTCACCACAACAATCCGTACGGCCGACCGAGCGATCACCGAACGGGGCCCACGGCGGGTCAGGGACAGCCGAGAGGCCCCGCCGGACCGCCCCTGGGGCTACTTGATGCCCTGGGCCTTGGCGTTGGCGAGCAGGGCCTTCAGGCCGTTGGTGTCGTAGCCGGTGAGGTGGCCCATGGCGGTGGCGGTCTTGTAGCCGCCGTTGGGGCTGCACATGAGCGGGGTGTTGCCGTAGCTGGTGGCCACGCAGGCGTACGGGTATTCCTTCCCGGCCGCGTCCAGGCGGTTGGGGTGATCGAGTCCGAGGGCGTGCAGCGGCTCGTGGACCAGGGTGTTCCGCAGCTTGTACGGCTCGATGGGGTAGCCGGTCCAGTACTCGGAGTCGTAGGCGACGATCCCGCCGGTGCCGACCCCGCGGGCCGGGTTGGGGCAGGGCATGGCCTGGCTGAAGCCGGCGCGGCCCATGGGCCGGTAGAGCTCAATGATCTGCACGTGGTAGGCGGGACCGCACTTCGCGGGGTTCACCGTCTCGACCCCACCGATCTTGAGGTGGACACCGGCCGCGTTGATCTGGGGCACGGCTGGGGCGAGGAGCGGGGTGTAGCGCTTGCGTAAGGTCTCGGTGGCGAACGTGATGAGGTACGTCCGGCTGGGGGAGATCGAGGTGACGCCCAGCCGAGTGGCGATTTTCCATCCGGTGCCGGCGGTGGTGAGGGTGGCGGCCTGGGTGGGGGTGGGGGTGGTGATGACGGCGCACGCCGTGAGGGCTGCGGCGGCGCCGGCGAGGGCTTTACGCATGCGGAGGCTCCTTATGAAGTTGTGGGGGGATTGTGTTGACTCTTCACGTCAGACGTACGAGCGCGAGAGATAGTTGCGCATCGATCTTGATCAACTTTGTTGTCCGGTACGGCTGTTGACCGACGGGAGAGCAGCTGCGGGACCGAGGCTCTCGCGGTGCCGTAAGGTTTCCTGATCATGGATACGCGCACAGCACACCGGATGGTCGCCGTCCCGTCGGGGCGGGTTACCCTGTCCGACCGCCGGACGCAACGCAGTTGGCCGGTCGAGCTCGCGCCCTACCGGCTCGCCGCGTACCCGGTGACCCAGGCGCTGTACGCGGAGATCACCGGCCTGCGTCCGGGCACCGCGCGAGGGGACCGGCTGCCCGTCGAGGGCGTCTCCTGGTGGGACGCGGTCCGGTTCTGCAACGCGCTGTCCCGGCGCGAGGGGCTCACGCCCGCCTACCGCCTCGACGCCGGCCCCGACGCGGAGGGTGACGGCATCACTTGGGACGCCACGTCCGACGGGTACCGGCTGCCGACCGAGGCCGAGTGGGAGCACGCCTGCCGCGCCGGTACCACCGGGCCGCGTTACGGGCCGCTCGACGAGATCGCCTGGTACCGCGGCAACTCCCAGGAGCGCCTCCACGACGTGGCCGGCAAGCGCCCCAACGCATGGGGCCTCCACGACATGCTGGGCAACGTCTGGGACTGGTGCTGGGACGTCTACGACCCGGAGGTCTACGGCAGTTACCGGGTGCTGCGGGGCGGCGGCTGGTTCGACGAGCACTGGAGCTGCCGGGCCTCGGCGCGACGCCGCAGCCATCCGACCTTCCAGGTCGATGACGTGGGCTTCCGCGTCGCCCGTTCCGTCGTGCGCTGACCACCGCCCCGGGCGGGCGGCGGTCGGTCAGTCCGCCAGGTCGCCCAGGAGTTGCCAGGTGCGGCGCCGGTCGGCGTCGCCGGCAAGCTCCGTTCCCCCGAACACCACCTCCGTCGCCCCGGCGTCCCGGTAGCGGCGCACCTCGGCGGCGACCGTCCGCTCGTCGCCGATCACGGCCACGTCGGCGGCCCGTTTGCCGCCGGAGAGTTCGATGACCCGCGCGTAGGACGGGATCTGTTCGTAGAACGCGAGCTGTTCGGTGGCCTTCTCGCGCGCCGCGTCGACGTCGTCGGTGACCACGCCGTGCACGAGCGCCACGATCCGTGGCGCGGGCCGGCCGGCGGCCTCCGCGGCGGCGGTCACCGCCGGGACGATGTGCTCGGCCAGGGCCCGCGGCCCGGCGAGGTAGGGCAGGATGCCGTCCGCCAGTTCGCCGCTGACGCGCAGGGCCTGGGGTCCCATCGCGGCGACGAGCAGCGGCACGCCGGCTTCGGCGCCCGGCACCCGCGCCGGCAGCGGGGTGGTCGCGGTGAGCAGTTCGCCGTGGAAGTCGGCGGCTCCGGTCTCCGTCAACTGCCGTAGCGCGGTGAGGAATTCCCGCAGGCGGGCGATGGGACGCGCGTAGGGCATGCCGAAGCCCGCCTCGGTCAGGAGCTTGGTGCCGAGCGCGAGGCCGAGGTGGTAGCGGCCGTGGGTGGCCGCCTGCGCGGTCTGGGCCTGGCTGGAGACCAGCAACGGGTGGCGTCCGAAGACGGGGATCGCCGACGTGCCCACCTGGAGACCGGGCACTTCCCGTCCGACGAGCGCCGCGAGCTGGGGTGAGTCGGCGCCGAAGGTCTGCCCGAACCACGCGGACCGCAGTCCCGCGGCCGCCGCCTCCGCCGCGAGTCGTACGGTCTCGTCGATCTGGTTGCCGGCGTCGGTCGCGTTGAGTGCTACTCCCACGGTCATGTCAGCGGCAACCGGGGGAAGTTGGTGCCGCATTCCGCGTCGCGTGTGACGCCTTCGTGTCGGCCGTGTGTACCGAGACCTGCCGGCCGACCACGGGCGCCCCCACCCACTACGGGCCCACCCCGACGGGCCCCTGAGGCCGGCCGCGAGGCGTTTCGTCCGCGCGGTCGACGAGACGAGGGCGGACGGGACAGATGCTGGACACCGGAACACCGGGACACGACCGAGGAGAAGCTGTGACCGACGCGCAGAAACTGCACCATCCGCGCAGCCTGACGGCGTTCCGCACCACGAAACTGCTCGTCGGCTGCTACCTCGGCATCAGCGTCCTCACCCTCGTCGCCGTCGTGCTGCTCAGCGGCGACGCGGCACTGGTGACCGACGCGGTATGGGTGCGGGTGGTCATCGTCGTCGCCAGTGCCCTGCTGATGTTCCTCTCCGCCGTCCGCACCGCCCGCGGATCCCGACGGGCGTATCGCAGGCTGCGGATCCTCTCGGGCGTGATGCTGGCGGCCATAGCCGTCATCCTCGCGGTGCCCGGCGCCTTCCCGGTGTGGCTGAAGATCGAACAGGGCGTGTGCGGGCTCCTCCTGCTGGGCGTCGCCGCGCTCGTGAACGGCAAGCACCTGCGGGCGGTGTTCGCCGTCGGGTGAGGCGCGCGGCGGCTACTCGAAGCGCGTGGCGTCGCCGGCTCCCCGGCGTACGATCTCGGGCGCGCCGCCGGAGAAGTCGATCACGGTGGTCGGCTCGGTGCCGCACTCGCCGGAGTCCACCACGGCGTCCACCACGTGGTCGAGCCGTTCCTTGATCTCCCAGCCCTGCGTCAGCGGCTCGTCCTCGTCCGGCAGCAGCAGCGTGCTGGAGAGCAGCGGCTCACCGAGCTCGGCCAGCAGCGCCTGGGCCACGACGTGGTCGGGGATCCGCACGCCGACCGTCTTCTTCTTCGGGTGCAGCAGCTTGCGCGGCACCTCCCGCGTCGCGGGGAGGATGAACGTGTAACTGCCGGGCGTCGCCGCCTTGATCGCGCGGAACACATCGTTGTCGATCTGCACGAACTGCCCCAGCTGGGCGAAGTTCTCGCAGACCAGCGTGAAGTGGTGGCGGTCGTCGAGGTTCCGGATCGACCGGATGCGATCGATGCCGTCGCGACTGCCCAGCTGGCATCCGAGTGCGAAGCAGGAGTCCGTCGGATACGCGATGAGCGCGCCGGAGCGGATGCTGTCGGCCACCGTGCTGATGGTGCGGCGCTGCGGGTTCTCGGGGTGCACGTCGAAGTACTTCGCCATCCGGCGAGTCTAGGTGCTCTCCTGACCTCGCGCTTCCGACAAAAGCGCAGTACACGGCACATTTGCCCGCGGGTCGACTTTTCACCCGCCCGGCTTCCGCTCCCCTACGCCTGCTGGATCGCCCGCACCAGACCGGTCACCAGGTGCGCCCGCTCGGCCATGGCCCCGATCACCAGGTACTCGTGGTCGGCGTGCGCGCCGCCCCCGACCGCGCCGAGGCCGTCGAGCGTCGGCACCCCCAGTGCGGCGGTGAAATTGCCGTCGCTGCCGCCGCCTACCGCCCTGCCTTCGATACCGGGAAGGAGTCGCTGCGCCACCGCGAACAGTCCGGCCGCCGCCGACTCGGGCATCGGGGGCCGGCCGACCGCTCCCTGAACCGTGATCTCCGCCTCGTCGAGATGGGGGGCCAGCGCCGCGAACGCGGCCTCGATGCGCTCCTTCTCGTCGGCGGACTCGACCCGTACGTCAACGATGACGGTCGCTGCTGCGGGCACCACGTTGTCCAGGGTTCCCGCGGACGCGACGGTCGGGGTGACGGTCGTGCCGATCTCGGGGCGGCCGAGTGCGGCGATGTCCAGCACCTGGTGTGCCGCCTCGATCAGGGCGTTGACCCCGGCGGCGGGCTCCAGCCCGGCGTGCGACGCCCGGCCCGCCACGGAGACCTCGAACGTGCCGCAGCCCTTGCGACCGGTCTTCAGGGCTCCGCCCTCGGCGGCCCCCTCGAACACGAGCACGGCGCCGCAGGCCAGGGCGCGTTCCTCGATGAGGGCCCGGGAGGCGTGGGAGCCGACCTCTTCGTCGGCGGTCACCAGGATCTCGACGCCGGACCGGTCGTCGAGCGCCGCCAGGCCGTGGATGGCCTGCACCAGACCGCCGAGCATGTCGAAGACCCCGGGGCCGGTCGCCTGCCCGTCCGCGACCTTGAACGGGCGCCGTTCAAGGGTGCCGAGCGGAAACACCGTGTCGTGGTGACCGAGGATCAGCACCGCGGGATCGCCGCCGGCGGACCAGTGGACATGTGGTCCGGCCGCACTCTCGACGAGTACCGCCTGCCCGCCGAGGCGGCTCTCGATGACGGCGGCGACCGCTGTGGCCGACGCCCGCAAGGCGTCCCGATCGCGCGAGGGGGACTCGATCTCGACGAGAGTCCTGAGGTCTTCCAGCATCGCGTCAACGCTCACATCGACGCTCTTGTGCATCGTCACCGGGCAAGGGTACTGGGCACGCCACGACCGGAAGAGGGGACCACCTGCCAGGCGGGCGGGCGGGTTCACCGTCGTGGCCCGCGCGTCCCTCATCGCCCTTTCGTCACCCCATTGGTGCCATAACTGCCACAACTTCCATTACCTCCAGCTTCCGCCCGGCTTGCCCCTCTGACGAGCACGTACTCGGCGGCGGATTCACTCGTACGTGTGCTGCACCGCAATTCGAACGTGTGATGCAATTCAGTGGTGACTTCCTATGCCTTCCCCGACGATCTCCTCCAGGCCCAGCGCGACTGGTACGCCGCCTACCGGCAGCTCGCCCAGGAGGAGAACCCCTCCCGGACCACCGTGCTGCGGCGCACGCTGCAGCGGCTGTCGGTACGGATCACCACGCACCCGTACTGGGCCACCGTCCCCGGCCGGGCCCCGGCCGCCCGGATGGCGCTCAAGCAGCAGACCTGGGAGCCGACCGCCGAAGAGGCCCGACGGTGAACGCCGGGATGACCGAGGGGAGGGACGAGCGGGACGCCGAGGCCGGCCGCGACGTGGTGCGCGCCGGCCGCTCGCCTCAGGTGAGCGGGCCGGCGGGGTCCGCGGCCCGGGCGTCGAGCCGCGGGTCACCGCCGCCGCGGCCGCCGCCGTCACGGTGCCGGAATCTGTTGCGGTATTCCGTGGGCGTCGTGTCGAGTCTCCGGCGGAAGGCCCGGATCAAGGTGTCGGTGGTGTGGAAGCCACAGCAGGACGCGATGCGGTCGAGGGTCTCATCGGTCGATTCGAGGTGCTGGCGGGCCGCTTCGACGCGGGCTGATTCGAGGTACGCGGCCGGCGTCATGCCGAGTTCGGTCTTGAAGATCCGGGTCAGTTGCCGTTCGCTCACATGGGCCTGAGCAGCGAGGTCGGCGACCGTGAGCTGTGCGGTGAGGTTCCGCGTGATGAAGTGGCGGAGGTCCTCGACCCGTCGCGTCGTCGAGACGGGTTCGAGCGGAACGCTGAACTGGCTCTGCCCGCCCGGCCGTTTCAGATACATCACGAGCTGCCGGGCGACACGCAGCGCGGCGGCTTCACCGAAGTCGTCGGCGACGAGCGCGAGCGACAGGTCGAGGCAGGCGCTGATCCCCGCGCCGGTCCACACGTTGTGATCGCGAATGAAGATCGGATCCGCGTCGACCTCGATCGACGGGTGGGCGGCGGCGAGTTGCCGCGCGGTGGACCAGTGGGTGGTGGCGCGCCTGCCGTCCAGCAGCCCTGCCTCCGCGAGCAGGTGCGCTCCCACACAGACCGAGGCGACGCGTCGCGCCCTGCCGGCGAGCGTCCGCACCCAGGCGACCACCTCGGGGTCGGTGACGGCGCGCACGCGGCGCCGGCTGTCGACCTCGACCGCCCCGGGCACGAGGAGGGTGTCGATGCGCCTCGTCGACACCTCCTGGAGGGTGGTGTCGGGGAGGACCCGCACCCCGGCGGAGGTGGTGACCGGGTCCATGGTCTCGGCGGCCAGTACGACCTGGTAGCCCGTCGCCTCGTCCACCTCGCGCTGCAGCAGGGCGAACACCTCCGGGGGCCCGGTGACGTCCAGCAGGTCGACGCCGTCGAAGAGGACGACGACCACCAGTCGCTTGACGGTACTCATGCGGTCCGCGCCCCTCCCCCGGCCCGTCCGGCGCCACCGCACCCGACGCGATGTCTGTATCTGCATGTTAGACGACATTGCCGACACCTCGGGTGGGTCGTAGCGTTCACCGCACAGCCACCGCGCGGCGGCCCTCACCTTTCAACTCCACTCCCCAGGAGGGCACTTCCATGCCTACGACGACCCTGCGTGAACTCAACGGCCTCGACCGGACCCCGGCCTCGCTGGCCGACGCGACACTGATCCTGATCGACTACCAGAACACCTACACCACCGGCGTCATGGAGCTGACGGGATGGGAATCCGCCCTCGACGCGGCCGCCGCACTGCTGGCCAGGGCCCGGAAGGCCGGCACGAAGGTCATCCATGTCATGAACGACGGCGGTCCGGGCAGCCCGTACGACGTCCGGGCCGAGAACGGCCGGATCCACCCCCGGGTGGCTCCCGTCGAGGGCGAAACCGTCGTGGTGAAGACGGCCGCCCCCAACGCGTTCGTCGGCACCGACCTCGGTGAACACCTCGACGCCGCCGGCCACGAGAACGTCGTCATCGCCGGGTTCATGACCAACATGTGCGTGACGTTCACCGCGGAAGGGGCGTTCCTGCGCGGCAACCGGCCGACCGTGGTCGCCGACGCCTGCGCGACCCGGCCACTGCAGACCGTGGTGGCCGACGTGTCCGCGGAACAGCTCCATCACAGCGCACTCGCCACGATCGCCGACCTGTACGGCGTCGTCGTCGCCTCCGAAGCGTCCTTGAGCTGAGCTGAGCTGCGACGCGCGGCCGTCCGGGTGGCAGGCGGCCGACGCTCGTGGTTCTCCTCAGCGGATGTCGTGGTCGGGGTGGGCCCGGTCGTACGCGCGGCGCGCCTCGGCGATGACGGAACGGTGGTCCAGCGACCAGTCGGCGAGCGCCTTGACCAGGTGGGTCAGGCCGGCCCCGGTCCCGGTCAGGCGGTAGTCGACCTGGGCCGGGACGGTCGGGTAGACGGTGCGCAGCACAAGGCCGTCGCGTTCGAGCCTGCGCACGGTGAGGGTGAGCATGCGCTGGGAGATGCCGTCGACGGCACGCTGCAGTTCGCGGAACCGACGCGGCCCACCGGCAAGTTCAACGATCACCAGCACCGACCACTTGTCGCCGATGCGGTCCAGGACGTCGCGGATGCCGCAGTCGGGGTGGTCCTGACGTCCGCAGGGATCGAGGTCGGCGGGGGTGGTTACCCCGGTGTGCGTGGGTGACATCAAAGTGCCTTCTTGTGGCCGGTGGGCGGGCGATCAAGGATCAAGCGTAGTTACCGATGAGAACCACGACGGAAGACGGCGATTGACATGATCTTGGTGACCGGAGCAAACGGAAACCTCGGCTCGGCCACCCTTGCGGCGCTGCGCGCCCGTGGCATCGCCGCGACGGGCGGCAGCCGCATGCCGGGGGAAGGGATGCGGCGTCTCGACTTCGACGACCCCACGAGCCTCGATCTCGCCGGGGTGTCGACGCTGGTGCTGATCTCCGCCGGTTACGCCGAGGACGACCAGGTCGTCGAGCGGCACGCGGCGATCCTGGACGCCGCCGTCCGCGACGGCGTGCGCCACGTCGTCTACACGAGCCTGACCACCGCCGGCGACCATCTGGGTTTCGCGCTCGCACACCGTGCCACCGAACGCCTTGTGCAGGCGAGCGGTTTGCCGTGGACGATCCTGCGCAACGGCCTGTACGCCGAACTCTTCGGCGGCCTGCTGACGTGGGCCGGGAACGGCGTGGAATCCGCGTTCGGCGAGGGCGCCCTGGCCGCGGTCGCGCGGGAGGACCTCGCCGAGGCCGCGGCGCTCGTCGCGGCCGATCCGGCGGGACACCGCGGGCGCGTCCACGACCTCGTCGGCACGCCGGTCACGGCCGGTCAGGTGGCCGACCGGCTCGGGGTCCCGCACCGCACCGTCGGCCTGGGCGAGTACCGGCGCAGACTCCTTGAGGAGACGCCAGGACTCCTGTCGTTCCAACCGCCCATGCTCGTCTCGATCGCCACGGCCGTCCGCCACGGCTTCCTGGCCGGCACCACCCCCGACCTCACCAACCTCCTCGGCCGCCCGGCCCGCGACCCCCTGGCCGCGGCCGTCGCGGCCGCGTCCGCCACGCGACCGGCGACAACCGCCCGGTAGCGCGATCGGTCCTCCCGAGGGGAGGTGGTGAAGTCGGCCCATGTGCTGGTGCCACCCTCGCTCCGGCTTCCCCCTGCCGCTCCGCGGAACGGGAGTTGAGTACGGATGCTCATGCGCAGCACCGCCGGACACGGCACCCTGCCCCCATGACCGAGACCCTTTCAGCCCCCCGACGCCGGCGCCCCTGGTCGCACAGGACGCGCCTGGGCGTGGACCTCGCCCTCGCGATCCCGCTGTTCCTGTTGGAGACCGCGTGGCTCGTACTGGACTGGATGTACGGCTTCGGCCTGGAGGTATGGGCGGCGCAGGGCGATCGAGCGCAGATCGACGCGGCCGGTCTCGCGCACATGGGGCGGGTACGGACGCTGCTGATCGCCGTACTCGTGCTGGCCGTTCTCGCGGCGGTCTGCCGTGCCCGCTGGACGGTGATCGCCCATCTGCTGGTGGCCCTGCTGGCAGGTGGAGTGCTGGTGGCCGCCCAGCAGGAGTGGGACCACAGCCACGCCCCGTCCCCCGGTTGCAGCCGCTACAGCGCGAACTGCTGAGAGGGCCGGGGGCGGGGCGTGGCGTCGAGGGGTGGGGGTCAGCGCAGCGGCAGGGTCAGTTCGGACGGGTCGGCCGGGGTGGAGCTGAACGAGACCCGGCTCCCCCGTGGGCTACGGCCGCCGTACAGGGGGTCCTTGGTGTCCACGACCAGCGCCAGCCGGTGTCCGGCGGGCAGGTCGTAGGCGGTGGTGTAGAGCGGGACGTCCAGCGGGAAGGCACGGCCCGGTGTGCGGTCCGACCAGCTCTGCGGGGCGTGCGAGATCAGCTTGCCCACGCCGAGGGAGTTGACGTCGTAGAGGTAGGCGAAGGCGGTGCCCCGCGAGGCGGCGGCGGTGACCGTGGTGTGCAGCCGGGCGGCGCCGCGCAGGTGTTGCACCGTCCGGTAGGGCGCCGACTGCCACACGGCCGCGGACCTGCGCGGCAGCAGCGGGACGAAGACAGTCGGGGGCAGCGCGGCGAGCTGGTCGAGCAGTCCGGACAGTTCGGGGACCCCGCCGTCGGCGCCCGAATCCGTGCCGCCGACCACCTGCTGCTGCCACCCGGGCCCGGCCGTCCCGCCGAGCGTGCCGGTGCCGAGGGGGTCCGGGCCGCCCATCCGCAGCTGTGCGGTCCGGGAGCTGATGGCCTGCCAGTCGGGGTAGCTCTCGTGGGTACCGCTCGGGCGGACCTCCAGCTCCACCGGCCGCCGGGGGGAGGCGCCGCCGGTGCCGGCCTTGAGGTGCTGGTCGAGCCAGCGGTGGGCGCTCGCCCAGGTGGCGTTGTGCAGCCCCAGCAGGCTGGTCAGCTCCTGTGTGGCGTGGTCGCCGGGACGCAGTTCGAGCCGCTTGGGGCCGGTCAGCCGCTGGTAGAAGGTCGTCATCTGGCTGGGGTTGAAGATGCTGTCGCCCCAGGCGTTGGCGAGGAAGACGGCCGTGCCGTGGGCGTTGATCCGGTCGACGTAGGTGGCGGGGGACCTGGTGTGCGCCCAGGCGACGACGTCGGGGAGGTCGCGGTCGGCGAAGAGTTCCGCCAGGACCCGGGCGAACTCCGGGCTCCTGCGGCCGGTGGGCGTCTGGATGGCGGTGAGCAGGGCCGCGGCCTGCAGGTGCCGGGTCTGCCCGCCGTAGAGCGAGTCGGTGAGGTCCGCCCAGCCGCTCATCGCGGCGACCGCCTTGATCCGGGGGTCGAAGGCGGCGCCCAGGAGGGTCAGCCCCCCACCCAGGGAGAGGCCCACCATGCCGATGTGCCCGCGGTCGGCAGGGGTGTGGGCGAGGGCCCAGTCGATGACCGAGGACACGTCGGCGACGTCCTTGGGCCCGCCGACGTCGACCTGGCCCCCCGAACGCCAGAAGCCGCGGACCGTGTACGTCACGGCGACGTAGCCGTCGGCGGCCAGTTGCCTGCCCTGGGCGACGTACTCCAGGTCGTTCTGCCCCCAGCTGGCCGGCTGGACGACCAGCGGATAGCGGCCCTTCCGGTCGGCGCCGGGCGTGCCGGGGGCGGGGGTGAAGACATGGGCCTTGAGGACGGTGCCGTCCTTCATCGGTATGTCGGTGGTACGGAACGACGGCGTGCCGTGGGCGGCGGCGGTGACCGCGGGGCCGGGGCGGCCGGCCGCCGAGGCAGCGGGCGGGGCGAGGGTGCCGATCAGGGCAAGTGCCGTGACCAGCACGGCAGTTGTCGTCCTGCGCCGGCCGCGGAGGCTGCCGGGCGTACGGCGGGGTCGCGCCATCGATGCTCCCTCAGGATCTGACCGCGGTGCCGGGGCGACACCGGTCCGGTGCGGTGACCGGAAGCGTACGGGCGCCGTATCAGCGCTGGTGAGACGATGATCAGCCAAAAACTACTCTCGGGTAACTCTCGTTGGCCGGAACCCGCGGAGGCGTCGGACGCGGCGGCGCCGCCGGGCCCGCGGGCGCCGCGGGCGCTAGCGGGCCGGGCGGCGGTCGACCGGGGTGCGCGGGGCACGGGTGGCCACCGGCCGGCGCCGGGCGCCGGACCAGGGGGCCGGCACCGCCTCGATGTCGCGGGCCAAACGGTAGGCGAGCGCCTCGTAGTTGATCCGCCAGCCACGGAACTGCGGCCACGCCTCCTCCGGCGTGCGCTCCATCGGGTAGCCCTGTTCGCGCATCCGCTCCACGCCGCGCAGGAAGTCCTCGTAGGTCAGCCGCAGTGCGTCGTCGGGGTGCGGGTCGCGGTCGTAGGGGACGCCTTCGATCTCGGCGAGGTCGCGCAGGCAGACGAAGCCCGCCCGCAGCGCCATCCGGACCTCGGCCTGCGGCTGGGAGGGGCTGAAGGCCAGCCGCAGGGCCGCGGCGTCCATGACGGACAACAGGGCGATCAGCCAGTTGCGGTGCGCCTTCGGGGACCGGAAGTGGATCAGGATCGGGTAGGTGGTGTGGCTCTCGCTCACCTCGGCGCTCCACCGCTCCCAGTTGCGGAACAGTTCGGTGAGGCTGTCCAGCAGGCCGACCTGCGCGTAACGGGCGAGGATCTCCGGCCCCCAGGGCGGGCTGCCGGCCCGGGCCTGGAGCAGCGTCACCTCGGCCTCCCTGCGCTGGTAGGCGCCGTAGAGCGCGGGCAGATAGCCGACCTGCAGACCGATCACGATCGGGCCGGTGACCGCGGCGAGGAAGTCGATGGCGTTCAGGGTCACGCGGTTGCCGCTGGCGAAGCCGAGCGTGAACAGCGAGGAACCCGACTCGATCAGCGCCTCCCTGACACCCAGTCGGCTCACCGCGGCCTCCAGCAGCGCATAGCCGACCATGAAGGACGCCAGCCAGCCGATCAGGGTGACGACAACGGCCACCGCCCCCATCGGGGCGAGCACCCGGTCCTTGGCCTCGGCGCTCGGCAGGCGGTCGGCGACCAGCTGGAACGGCCGGTGGACCAGGCGCTGGCAGAAGCGGCCGAAGCCGGAACGCGTCGGCCGGGGCACCACCAGCGAGCGCAGCACCGAGGAGAACAGCCTGAGCACGACGACGGCACCGGCGACGCCCAGCAGTACGCGCACCGCGGTCCGCTCCTTCCCGCACTCCCGCCTCGACGAGGGCAGCGTACGGGGCTCCTCCCCCGGGACGGCGTCAACCCGGCGGCGGACCGGCCGAAGACGGCACGCTCGTGCGCGAGGGCGGGTGAACGGCGGGGTGCGCGGCGGCCGACAGCGGGACACCGCTGCCGCCGTGGCGGTCGGCGACGATCTCCGCGGCGATGGAGAGGGCCGTCTCCTCGGGCGTCCGGGCACCGAGGTCGAGGCCGATGGGGCTGCGCAGCCGGGAGAGTTCGGTCTCGCTGACGCCTGCTTCGCGCAGTCGCCGGGTGCGGTCCCGGTGCGTACGGCGCGAGCCCATCGCGCCGACGTAGGCGACCGGGAGCCGCAGGGCGAGCGCGAGGAGCGGTACGTCGAACTTGGGGTCGTGGGTCAGGACGCACAGCACCGTACGGGCGTCCACCTCGGTCGCCGCCAGATAGCGGTGCGGCCACTCGACGACGATCTCGTCGGCGTCGGGGAAGCGGGCGGCCGTCGCGAAGACGGGCCGCGCATCGCAGACCGTCACGCGGTAGCCGAGGAACCGGCCCACCCGTACCAGCGCCGCCGCGAAGTCGATCGCACCGAAGACGATCATGCGGGGGGCGGGTACCCGCGACTCGACGAACAGCGTCAGCGGACGGCCGCAACGGCCGCCGTCCTCGCCGATGACGGCGGAGCCCGTACGGCCGGCGTCCAGCAGCGCCCGCGCCTCGTCGGCCGCGGCGCGGTCCGCGCCCGGCCCGGCGCCGAGGCTGCCCTCGAAGGAACCGTCGGCGCGGACGAGGAGGGCGCGGCCCAGCAGGCCGGGCGGGCCGTCGCTGATGCGGGCCAAGGCGACCGGCCGGCCCTCGGCGGCGGCCGCCAGACCTTCCGGGACGACCCCGCCGTGGACCCGGGTGACCAGGACGTCGAGGGCGCCGCCGCAGGTCAGGCCCACGGCGAAGGCGTCCTCCGGGTGGTAGCCGAAGCGCTCACGGACGGGCCTGCCGTCGTCGAGCACCTGCCGGCACAGCTCGTAGACCGCGCCCTCCACACAGCCTCCGGACACCGACCCGATCGCGGTGCCCGCACCGTCCACGGCCAGCGCGGCGCCCAGCTGACGGGGCGCGCTGCCCTCGACCTCCACCACGGTGGCGACGGCGAACGGGCGCCCCTGCCCGGCCCAGCGGCTCAGCTCGTCGGCGATGTCCAGCATCCCGGCCTCCTCACCCGGGCGGCGCGCCCCGGCCGGCCGGCGCGCTCATGACTCCGGGCCCGTGACCGACCGCGCGACCGGTGCCGTCACCGGCCGCACGGGTCGCGCGCGGGCCGGCTCAGCCCTGGATCTCGATATGACGCGGCTTGGCCGCCTTGGCCTTGGGGATGGTCACCTTGAGGACGCCGTCGGAAAGGGATGCCTGGACGTCGTCGGCCTTGACGTCCGTGGGCAGCAGGGCGCGGTACTCGAAGCGGCCCACGGGGCGCCCCCGGCGCCGCAGCACGCCCTCCCGTTCGCGTTCCGTGATTTCCCCCGTGATCGCCAGGTCGTGCTCGGTGATCTCGACGTCGATGTCCTCGCGCTTCGCGCCGGGCAGTTCGCACTCGATGAGGTAGGCGTCGTCGGTCTCGCTCATGTCGGCCAGTGGCGCCCAGGCCATCGTCTCGCTCAGGGACCGGGAGAGGCCGGCCGACTCCAGGAACCGGTTCATGCGCTCGAAGATGTCCTCGAAGTCGGTGGTCATCTCGGACCGGGGAGTTCCCCGCTCCGTCAGGCTGCCGTGACGGTGTCGGGCGGGCAGAGTCATCGCGATCACCTCGCGCAGGGACGGAAGTACAGGTGCTTCTTCCATGCTGACCGCGGTCCGTGCGACCGGCACCTCGGCCACCCGTGCCGCCCGGACACCCGCCCCCTCTTCCGGAGGGTGGCGGGGCGGCCACCCAGGGCGACGGAGCTCCGCGATGGGCCGCCCCGATACCTGACGCTCCGCCAGGAACAGGTCGGCTGCGCACACATGGGGCACATACGTATACCCCGACCGTATAGTGCCCGCCATGGCTGTCGATCTCCGTCGTGGGTCCCCCGTTGCCGGTGAGCGGGCGGCCGTACGCGGCCCCGCGGGAGCGCGCGGGTGGCCGGCCTGGGTGGTTCCCGCCGGGCCCGCGCTCCTGGCGCTCGCACTGGGGTTGTGGGGGTTGCGCCGCCAGGACGCGCTGTGGCGGGACGAGGCCGCGACGTGGGAGGTGGCCCAACGGTCGCTGCCCGAGATCTGGCACCTGCTCGGCCATGTCGACGTCGTCCACGGGCTCTACTACCTGCTGATCCACACCCTGTTCGAGATCTTCGGCGCCGGTCCGGCCGTGCTGCGTCTGCCCTCGGTGCTGGCGATCACGCTCGCCGCGGCGGCCACCGCGGCGACCGCCCGCCGGCTCACCGGCCCGATGGGGGCACTCGCGGCCGGACTGGTGCCCGCGCTGCTGCCGGTGATGCAGCGCTACGCGCAGGAGGGCCGCTCGTTCGCGCTGGTGACCGCCGGGGTGGCGGTGGCGACCTGGCTCCTGGTGGGCGTGCTGTGCCCGGCGGAGTCCGGCGGCCCGCGGGACGGTCGCGGGCGGCGGGTCGGGTACGGGTGGCGCTGGGCCGGCTACACGGTCGTCATGCTCGGCACCGCCCTGCTCAACTGGCTGTCGCTGTTCGCCCTGGCGGCCCACGGCGTCACCGTCCTGATCGCCCGGCGGTCCGGTCAACGCGCGCAGCAGGGACGGTGGTTGGCGGCCGCCGCGGTCATGGTGCCGGGGGTGCTGCCGCTCGTTCTCGCCAGCCGTCCGCAGGCGGGCCAGGTGGCATGGATACCGCCCGCCTCCGCTGCCAGCCTGCTCGGGGTGACCGCGATGCTGGTGGTCGCCCTGGTGTGTGCCCGGGTGCCGCGCCCCGCGGGCACCGGGCCGTCGCCGGTGTCGGTGGGCCTGCCGCTGCTCGCCGTGCCGCAACTCGGGCTGCTGCTGGCCTCCTGGCTCGTCACGCCGCTCTACGTCGACCGCTATGTGCTGTATTCCTACCTCGGGCTGGCGCTGCTCGTCGGCCCCGCCCTCGGCTGGGCGGTGCGGACGACGGGTGCGTACGCCCGGCGGCGGGGCTGGGCGCGGGTGCCGGGCGAGGCGCTGCTCGCCGGCGTCGTCGCGGTGGTGTTCCTGGCGCTGCTGCCGCTGGAACTGGGCCTGCGCGAGCCGACGAGCCGGACCGACGACGTGCGGGTCGCGGCCGCAACGGTCGCGGCGCTCGCCCGCCCCGGGGACGGCGTCGTGTACATACCCGACCAGCGGCGCGATGCCGCGCTCGTGACGCCGTCGTCGTTCCGCGGGCTCGACGACCTCGCGCTGGCCGAGGACCCGGTCAGCTCCGGGACGCTGTACGGCGTCGAGGCGTCACCCGCCCGTATAAGGGCCGCGATGCTGGCCCGCCACCGCATCGTCCTGGTCAGCGACACCGAGCCCGCCGCGCTGCCGCCCGCCCCTCGCGACCTGGTCAAACGCGCGGTCCTCGACCGGTACTTCGTCCGCACCGCGACCGCCGACACCGGAGGGCGCCGGGTGACGGTGTACGAACGGGCCCGGTGATCACAGGCGCATGGTGCGGCCGCGATCACCGGGCCCCGCACGCCGTGGCGGCACCGCGGCGTCCGCGCGCCACCGCCTCCCGGCGCACCTTGCGGGGCAGCGGGCTCGCCGGTCAGAAGGTGAGCGTCTGCCCCGCGCGGCGGGCCTGGTGCGCGGTGTAGGCGACGCCGTGGACCTTCAGACCGTCGGGGTCGAGCAGCGTGATCGATCCGCCGTGGTCGCCGAGCTCGAACCCGTCGTGCACGGGGACGACGAGGGTGCTTCCGGGATCGACGGTCCCGGTCGGCAGCGGCAGCCGGTGTCGCTGCTGGTCGGCGAGGTGCCAGCCGGCCAGGTCGACCGGATCGGCGGAGGTGTTGACCAGGGTGACGGTCTCGTCCCCGGCCGCCCGCCCCACCGGATTGACCAGCGCGGCAAGGATGCGCAGGGTCGCCTCGTCCTCGGCGGGCAGCGCATGGGGCGCGGTGGGGAGGGTGTGGCCGGTGGTGTCGTCGGTGTGCCAGTTCTGCGACTGGAAGGCCAGGAAGACGCCGACCCACCGGGATTCGACGGGCAGGTGCACGAGCAGGCCGCCGTCCTGCCACACGCCGTCGTCGGCACGGAATTTCCCGCTGTTGCCCTGGTTCATGTGAATCTCGTGGATGCCGTCGCTCGGACGGAAGTGGAACACCTCGTCCTCGGGAGCCCGGTTTTCGAACCGGCCCCCGAATACATAGACCGCGGCCGTGGAATCGGCGATGGCGCGCTGCACCGTGTGGTCGAGCAGATCCGCCAAGTCGTTGTCCACGCCGGGCAGTTCCGGCGGCAGCGTACGCATTTTCGCGGGATCGAAGAGATTGCCGCGCACGAAATCGAGACTCGCTCCGCCCGCCCGCGACGGCAGCGGGGTGAAGCCGCTGCCGGCCGGCGGGAGGAGTTGCGTCACGGGGTGCCGGAGGTCGTCGACGACCACGTACAGGAGCTCGGACGGCGCCTGCTGGGAAAGGACATTGACGGCGGCGCGATAGGAGGCGCCGTTGTTGTCCTGCAGATGGATTTGGTAATGCGGGGTATGAGTGGCGCCTTCCCGCCGCCGGTCGACCGCTCTACCCGCCAATACGCCATAGTCTTTCACCGGCATATGCCCGTCCTCCCTCACGCAGCGGGACCGCACCGAACGCTTCGACCGTAAGCCGCTGCCCGCCACCTCAAATCCCCTGTGAGCCATTCGGGTGAATGCGGGGGTGCGGACGCCCCGGCCGGAGCCGTCGCCGTGCCCCGGAGCGGCGGTCAGACGGTCTCGGCCGCCAGGGCGGCGGGGGCGGGCCGCGCGGTCCGCAGGACGCCGGCCGCGAGGGCCGCGGCGAGGCAGCAGGCCACGGGCAGGAAGAAGGTGAGGTTGAGCGGCATCAGACGGGTCAGCGGGCCGATGACGGCGGGGCCGGCGAGCATGCCGAGGTAGCCGAGGCCGGCGACCCGCGAGACATTGGCCCCGGCCGCGTCCGGGTCCGCGTGGCCGGCGGCGCTGAAGAGTTGCGGGATGCAGCCGGCCAGTCCGGCGCCGAACAGGGTCCAGCCGAGCAGGGCCGCCGCGACCCACGGGGACAGTGCCGCCACCGTCAGGCCGAGTGCGGCCGCGGACGCGCCGTAACGGAGGATCGCCACCGGTCCGAAGCGGCCGGCTGCCCGGTCGGTGAGCAGGCGGCCGACGGTCATCGCGGTGGCGAAGGCCCCGTAGGCGAGCGCGGCGGTGGCGGGCGAGGCCCCCAGGACGTCCCGGAGCTGGAGCACGCTCCAGTCGTTCGCCACGCCTTCGCACAGCATGAGCATCAGCGCCAGCGCGGCCAGCACCCGGATGCGCCGGTGGGTGCGGCGCCGGCCCCGGTCGGCGGCGGGCACCGGATCCGTACGGCGGGGCTCGGCGGGCAGCAGCGCGGGCGCGGTCAGCGCGGCGACGACCAGACCGAGCAGCGCCACCGCGCCGAGGGTCGACGCCGGGCCCCAGCCGGCGTCGAGGGCGCGGGCGCCGGCCAACGCGGCCGCGACACCACCGAGGGAGAAGGTGGCGTGGAAGGCGGACATGACGGGCCGGCCGTAGCCGCGCTCCACCTGGACGGCGTGCGCGTTCATGCCGACGTCCAGGCATCCGTTGCCGCAGCCGAGCACCAGCAGTGCCGCGCCCAGCGCCCAGCCGTTCGTGGCCAGCGCCGGCAGGACGAGCGCGGCGCTGCACAGCGCCGCACCGGCCGGTACGACGGTGCGGGCGCCGAAGCGGTCGGTGAGCGGGCCGGCGATCCGCATGCCGGCGAAGGCCCCGGCGCCGAGCAGCAGCAGGAGCCAGCCGAGCACCGCGTGCCCGATGCCGGCGCGGTGCTCGACGGCCGGGATGTGCACGACCCACATCCCCATCAGGAAGCCGTTCAGGGCGAAGTAGCCGAAGGTGGCCAGACGGCCGGCCCGCAGGGGACTCTTCCACGAAATGAACATGGGAACGAACATAACGAACAAGTTTGATGTTTGGAAGATTGCTTTTCGTGCAGGGGTGGTGTTCAATCCGGCTATGGGGAGTGCAGAGCGACTGAGGCAGATCACCGACGCGGTGCGCGCCGCCGGCAGCGTCGGCGTGGCGGAACTGGCCGTCCTGACCGGTGCGTCGGAGATGACCGTCCGCCGCGACCTGGAGGCGCTGGCCGAGCAGGGCGTGCTGGAGCGCTATCGCGGCGGGGCCCGGAGCCTGCTGCTGCGCGGCGCGGAGCCCCCCTTCGCGCTGCGGTCGCAGGAGGGGCTGGAGGTCAAGCGGCGGATCGCCGCGGAGGTCGCCGGGCTGATCGCCGACGGCGAGTCGGTCGTCCTCGACAGCGGCACCACCTGCCTGGAGGTGGCCCGGGCCCTGGAGCACCGCCGGCTGACGGTCATGCCGCTGTCCCTGCACGCGGTGAACGCGCTGGCCGGGGCCCCGCAGGTGACGCTGCTGGTCCCCGGGGGCCGGCCCCGTCCGGGAGAGTTGGCGCTGACCGGCCCGCTGACCGCGGCGTCGCTCGCCGCGCTGCGCTTCGACACCGCCGTCATCGGCTGCTGCGGGGTGCACGCGACGGACGGCCTGACCGCGTACGACCTGGACGACGCGGCCGTCAAACAGGCCGCGATCGCCTCGTCCCGGCGCGTCATCGCCGTCGCGGAGGCGGCGAAGTTCGGCCGTACCGCGCTCGCCCACGTCGCCCCCGCCACCGCGCTGCACGCCCTCGTCACCGACGGGGCCGCCCCGGACGACGAGACCGGGGCGCTGACCCGCGCGGGCGTGACCGTACGGAAGGTGTGAGCGCCGGCCGGCCGCACCGCGGACGCGCGACTGCCCGGCGGATCACCGTGGTCGGTGCTCCGCCGGGCAGCCTGCCCCGCTCCTCCCGGGGGCGGGGCTCAAGCGCTCACGGCCCGGGTGTCAGGCGGTGCCGCGCCCCTTGCGGCGGCGCAGTACCAGGACGGTGCCGGTGGCACCGGCCGCGACCACCGCCGCGCCGATACCGGCCGGCAGCGCCGGGAAGCCGGCGGAGTCGGTGGCCGAGGCCGCGTTCTGCATCGCCGGGCCCTGCGTGATGGTCGTCGCGACCGGGTCGACGTGCCGGACCGGCCCGACCGACTTGACCGAGCCGTCCGTGTTCAGCAGCACCTGCTTGTTGTTGGGGTGCCGGAAGTCGAACATGCCCTGCAGCGAGCCGGCCCGGCTGTCGAAGGAGGCATCGCCGATCCGGCCGGTGTGCCAGTTGTCCTCGACGAACTTGATGATCGAGGTCTGCTCGGTCGGGGTGTGGTCGATCCGGTTGACCTTGCTGTACGGGGAGATCACCAGCAGCGGCTGCCGGGTGCCGGGGCCGCAGCGGTCCGCGTAGCCGCCGGCCGCCGCGGGGCCCGCCTGGCAGGCGGGGCTGTCGGTGGGCTTGCCGTTGGAGCCGGTCGAGGTGTCCTTGGAGCCGTTGCGCGGCGTGGCGAAGGCGTGGTCGTACCAGCCGTCGGAGTCGTCGTAGGCGACGACGACGGCGGTGTCCTTCCACTGCGGCGACTGCTGGATGTGGTTGATCTGGTTGACCAGGAAGTGCTGTTCGTCGAGCGGGTCGGAGTAGCCGGCGTGCGCGTCCTGGTACTCGGGCGCCTTGAGGAAGCTGACGGCCGGCAGCTTGCCCGCCTTGAGGACCGCGTCGAAGTCGGTCAGGTCGTAGTTGTGGTTGGCCGGTCCGGCGTGGCCGATCTCGTCGACGCTCTTCGGGGGCAGGTGGTGCGGGTTGGCCGTCGACTTGTAGTACTGGAACGGGGAGTGGTGCGGGCTGTAGTCGACGGCCGCCGCTCCCCCGACGTTGGTGTGGGTGGTCCCGCCGCACTTGGCGTAGTGGCCCGCGGTGCCGTCCCACGGGGTGCTGGCCCGGAAGCCGCCCTGGAACCATCCCCAGCTCACCTTGCGGGAGTTGAGGACGTCGCCGATGTTGCGGCCCTGCATCACGGCGAGCGCGTTCTTGCTGGTGTGGTCCTTGTCGGAGCAGTCGTCGAACGCCGGGTCCGGGTCGTTGACCATGGTGCCGACGCCCTTCGCGTCGGGCGACTGCACGGCGTGCGGGTCGGGCGTGGCGGTCTGCCGGGGGTTCTCGGTACCGGAGGCCGGGTCGGTGGAGATGACGCCGTGCGTCTGCCCGGAGACCAGGTTGATGGCTCCCGGGGTGGACGGGCCGTAGACCGAGCTGAACGAGCGGTCGTTCAGGGCGTAGTGCTGGGCGTAGTTCCACAGTCCGGTGACGGTGTTGCCGTCGTAGTAGTCCATCACCAGACCGGGCTCGCCGAAGAGCCCGCCGGAGCACTTGCCGGAGTCGGTGTTCTGGACGAACCGGTCGGCCTTGCCGCCGTTGTACGCGTACTGCTCGGGCCCGTAGTCGTGGTTCTGGTCGCAGGTCATGGCCTGCTGGGGGGTGAGCCGCTTGGGCGCGTACTGGTTGGGGTTGTGCTTCAGCAGGCCGGCGGTGCGCAGGTTGTCGATGTCCCTGGGGGTGCGCGGCGAGGCGGTGAACTTGGTGCCGTCGGTATTGGCGGCCTTCGGGTAGGTCGCGAAGTAGTGGTCGAACGAGATGTTCTCGTCGAAGAGGACGACCACGTGCTTGATGGGTGTGGCCGTGCGGGAAGGCGTGGGGTGGTGCCCGCCCGCGGCCCCGGCGGGCGCTCCCGCGCCCAGGACCGCGAGGGCTGCGACACCCGTGAGCGCCCCCAGTCTGCGCATCGCTGCTCGGCTTCCTCTACTGGCCATGCTGGTTTCACCCTCCGGACAAGGACGCGGTTGTGCTGTACGGCCGGATGCTCTGCCCGCCGGGCGGCGGGTCGGCAGAGCCATGATGGCGCCGGAGTGAACACTGGGTCAGGTAAGTCAGGTCAAAGCTTGACCGGGTGTTGACCCTTCAGGATCGTTCGGCGCCCTATTGGGTCAGCAGGGCCCGGCCGTACCAGTCCGCTTCGTCGCGTACGCCCGGCAGTGCGAAGAAGTAGCCGCCGCCGAAGGGCGTGACGTAGTCCGTCAGCGGTTCACCGGCCAGCCGGCGCTGCACGGTCTCGAACTGGCGGGCCGGGTCCTGCTGGTAGCAGCAGAACAGCAGGCCCATGTCGAGGTTGCCGTTGGTGTCGACGCCCCGGTCGTAGTTGTACGCGCGGCGCAGCAGACGCTGGTCGGTGGTGGCCGCGGTACGGGGGTTGGCCAGCCGGATGTGGCTGTCCAGGGGGATCACCTCACCCTTGGGGTCGCGGGGATAGTCCGGCGTGTCGTGTTCCCGGCCGCCGTCGAGGGGCGCGCCGCTGTCCCGGGCGCGGCCGAACATCCGCTCCTGCTCCGGCAGCGAGACCCGGTCCCAGAACTCCACCAGCATGCGGATCAGCCGGACGACCTGATAGCTGCCGCCGACGGCCCAGCCGGGCTCGCCCGCGCCGCGCCCGACCCACACCAGCCGGTCCATCTCGCGGGCGCTGCGGGCGTCCGGGTTCGCCGTGCCGTCCTTGAAGCCCAGGAGGTTGCGGGGCGTGCCGGAGGGGCGGGGCGGACTGGTGAAGCCGTCCAGCCGCCAGCGCACCTGCATGCCGCCCCGGGTGTGCCGGGCGATGTCACGCAGCGCGTGCAGCACGGTGTCCGGTTCGTCGGCGGCGAGTTGGAGGCTCAGGTCGCCGTGGCACCAGTCGGCCCGCAGGTCGTCGTCGGGGAAGACGGGCATGGCGGTCAGCCGGCGCGGGGCACGGTCGTGCAGCCCGAACCGGTCCTCGGCGAAGAGCGCCGCCCCCACGCCGAGCGTCACCGACAGCGCACCGCCGGGCACCCGCTCCCCGAGCAGGCCCGAGTCGGTGGGCGGCCCGGTGATACCGACCGAATCGGGGGTTCCGCCGCCGGTCAGGAAGCGCGCCCGGGCGGTGACGGTGCGCAGCAGGTCGGCCAGCTCCCGGCGGTTCCCGGCGGTCACGTCGAAGGCGGTGAACGCGGTGAAGCGGCGGGGCGCGGCGAGCACCGATGCCTGGTGGACGCCGTGGAACGCGACCGGCGGCGGGATGTCCGGCACCGCCGCGGGGCCGGGCGTCGGCACCGTCACACCGGCCCCGGACCCGTCGGCGGGCGCGGCGCCGCCGGCCGCGAGCCCGGCACCGGCGAGCGCGGCACCGCGCAGGAACCGTCGCCTGCCGACCCCGTGCAGGTCGCGATCCTCACCCATCCCGCTCACACCGTCCTCCGCGCGTCGCACAGCGTCGCCACCGACGCCAGCCGCTCCACCAGGTCTCCGACCAGCGCGTCGGTCCGCTCCCGCCGGGCCCGGTCCAGGTGGTCCGGCGCCGTCCACCGCCCGCCGTGCCGGAACCCGTCGAGCAGCTCCTGTGCACGGTCCAACTCCCTTTCCAGCGACGGAAGTCCGGGGTAGCGGGAGACCAGCAGCGGCCGCAGGCGGCTGAGCACGGCCCGGGTGCCGTCAAGGTTGGCGCGGGCGGTGGCGAGGGCGCTGCCGCTGCCGTAGTCGGTCCGGCCGGTCAGCTCGAACTGGAGGGTGTTCTCCAGGATTTCGTGGGCCCGCAGGCCGAGGTCGGCCGGCTCCATGCGCGCCTGCGCCCAGTCGTCCCGCAGCCGCCGCACCTCGTCGGCGAGCGCGGTGGCCGGCGCCCGCAGCGTGCCGGCGGACTCGCCGTGCCACAGTCCGTACTCAAGGCGGTGGAAGCCGCTGAAACCCGGGTCCCGGTCGCCGCGCGGCAGTCCCGCGCCGGTGCCGTTGATCTTCCGGTCCGCGTCACCGAAGGTGCCGTACGCGGCGCCCAGCCGCTCGTAGGTGAGGTGCGCGGGCAGCCAGGCGTGCCGCGCGCCCGCCAGGTCCCCGCGCGCCACGGCGTCCCGCAGCCGCCCGGTCCGCCCGACGAGTTCGTCCAGTCCGCGGCCGACCCACTTCTGGTAGTCCAGCGCCGGCGGAATCAGATCGTGCTCGGTGACGGGTGCCGCCGCCGGCCCGCCGGTGCCGCCGCCGCGGATCCGGACGGTGGGCCCGGTGACCGCGTCGGCGTCGTCCGGCAGGCACATGAAGGCGTACGTCCCCCCGCCCAGCCGGACCCGCAGCTGCCGCGTCGTGCCGGGGGCGAGGCCCTCCACCTCACCGTAGATCGCGCCGGTGCGCGGGGACTTGAGGTACACCTCGGCCGCCACGTCGGAGGTGTTGTGCAGATCGAAGACCTGGGTTCCGGGCCGGGCGTGCCGCCATCCCCGTCCGCACCGGCCCGAGGACACCTCCACGCCCGTGTGCGGCAGCCCGTCCGCCGCGGCCGGTGCGCGCCCCGCGCCGCCGGCCGCTCCTCCGCCGGCTACCACCAGTCCCGCCAGCAGCCCGCCGGCGAGCAGGGCGCCGCCGATTCCCAGGGTCCGGGGTGTGCACAGCTTCTTGAGGCCGGATCGCGGCACTCCGGGCCTCCCGAGGAGTCGTTCAGATCGTGCGGCGAGGGATTCGCCACGGCACCGCGCCCGCCGTGCCGGCCGGCGAGCGCCGGCGCCCCCATGCTAGGCAGCGCGAGGGACGCGTACATCCGTACGCCCGAAGAGATGCCGAAAGTTGGCCGGGGGTTCACCGGGCCGTGGGTTCGTACGGGCCGCCGCGCGGCGGCCGGACGCCTCGGCGCCGGTCAGCCGTCCGCGGGCGGCGCCGTCAGGACGGCTCGTACGAGCCGGTCGGCGTACGTGGCGGGCAGCGGTTCCGGGCGGAAGAGGATGCGGTACATCATCGGGGCCACCACGTGGTCCAGCACCGCTTCAACGGTGGGGGCGGTTTCGCCGCGCTCCGCCGCGCGGGCCAGGACGGCCTCGATCTGGTCGGCGGCGTAGGCCGAGCAGCGCCCGGCGTTGCTGCCGTCCGGGTCGCCGAGCAGGGCGTCGCGGACGTAGGCGCGGCCGGGCCCGGAGGCCATCTCGTCGAGGAACTGCCGGGCCCAGGAGGTCAGATCGGCGTCGAGGCTGCCGCGGTCGGCCGGGGGTTCCTCGGGGCGCAGCCGCTCGACCGCCACGTCCGACAGCAGTTCCTGGAGGTCGCCCCAGCGGCGGTAGATCGTCGACGGGGTGACCCCGGCGCGGGCGGCGACGGCCGGCACGGTCAGCGCGGCGCGGCCCGCTTCCGCCTCGATCTCCCGTACGGCGGCGTGCACGGACGCCTGGACGCGGGCACTGCGTCCGCCCGGGCGGGCCATGGGCTTGCGGCTCATGGCACCACCTTAAGGCACATATTTTGCGTCTGGGGCGGACGGCCGGCGGCCCGCGGCCAGGGGCTCAGTCCCCGCTCCCGGCCACCCCGCCGAGCTCGCCGTGCGCGGTTTCGTAGGCGTGGCCCGCGCGCAGCACGGTGGCTTCGCCGAGCGGCCGTCCGATCAGCTGCATGCCGACGGGCAGACCGTCGTGAGCGCGGCCGACCGGCAGGCTCAGCGCCGGCAGGCCGGTGATGTTCGCGGGGGCGCAGAGCCGGACGTAGGCGTCGGCGACGCTCTCCGTGGTGCCGTCGGGCCAGGTGACGTTCTCCTGGCCGGCCGGGACGGCCGTCATCGGCACCGTGGGCGCGGCGAGCAGATCGACCCGTTCGAAGAGGTCCCGCCACGCCCGGCGCATCAGGGTCCGGGCCCGCTGGGCGCGGAGGTAGTCGCCCGCCGAGACCAGTTCGCCGGCCTCCAGGAGGACGCGCACGTCGGGCGCGTACAGCTCGGGGACCGCGCGCAGGGTGCGCTCGTGGGCGGCGGTCGCCTCGGGGACCATCAGCCCCCACTGCGTGGCCTGGACGTAGCGGGTCAGCGGTATCTCGACGTCGACGAGTTCGGCCCCCATGGCCGACATCCGGGTGAGGGCGTCGCGCACCGCGGTCTCGACCTCGGGAGCGACCCGGTCGAAGTAGTAGTTGGCCGGTACGCCGATCCGCAGGCCCGCGAGGTCTCCGTCGGGGACGAGGGCGCCGGGGGCCGGTGCGTCGCGCAGGGTGGCCGGGTCGCGGGGGTCGTGGCCCGCCAGCGCGGCCAGCACCAGCGCCGCGTCGCGCACCGTGCGGGTGAGCGGCCCGACGTGGTCGAGGGACCAGGACAGCGGGGTCACGCCGTGCCGGGAGACCAGGCCGTAGGTCGGCTTGAGGCCGACCACGCCGTTCAGCGCGGCGGGCACCCGGATCGACCCGCCGGTGTCCGTGCCCAGGGCGAAGGTGGCTGCTCCGGCGGCCACGGCGACCGCCGATCCGCCGCTCGATCCGCCCGCTACCCGGCTCCGGTCCCGGGCGTTGCGGGTCTGCGGCGTGGTCAGTCCGTAGGCGAATTCGTGGGTGTGGGTCTTGCCGACCAGGACCGCGCCGGCCTCGGCCAGGCGGCCGGCCACCGTGCTGTCGGTCCGCGCGAGGTGGCCGGATCTGACCCGGGAGCTGGCGGTGGTCGGCAGCCCGGCCGCGTCGATCACGTCCTTGAGCGCGAAGGGGATGCCGTGCAGGGGGCCGCGGCGCCGGCCGGCCGCGCGCTCCCGTTCCGCCCGCGCGGCCGCGTGGCGCGCCGGGCCGGCCACCACGGTGACGTACGCGCCCAGTTGTTCCTCGACGGCGCCGATCCGTTCCAGTACGGACTCGGTCAGCTCCACCGGGGAGAGGCTGCCCTCTTCGAGGGCGGCGGCCGCCTCGGCCAGCGTCAGTTCAAAGGGACGCATCGTCGGCCTCCTGTCCGGCGGTGTAGACGGCGGCGGGCGGGGTGTCCCCGAAGTCGAGCTCGCGCAGGGTGCCGATGACGGTGCGGATGTGGTGCGCGGTGGCGGCCACCTCGGCGTGGCGGCCGGCCTCCAGCGGAAGGCCCTCGCGGAGCGCCCACCGGGCGGCTTCCTGGGCGGTCAGTTCCTGTGGGCTCATGGCATGTCCTTGCTGTGCGGAGGACGGACGGTGGCCGGCGGGGTGATCGGCCCGTCGTGCCGGGGCCCGGACACCACCCCACCGTAAAAGCGAAAGGTTTGCGTTAGGGGAGCCTAGGGGCTACTCTCCGACTAACGCAAATAAATAGCTTTACGAAAACGGAGCGCCGGATGCACACCCCCACGACACCCTCGGCAGATTCGACTGACACCCCGTCACCCACCTGGTCGGTGGGGGACCTTACCGTCCATCGCATCGACGAGGTGCCGCTGCCCGCGGAGACCGGCCACTGGCTGCTGCCCGACGCGACCCCGGAGCTGGTGGCCGACGTGCCCTGGCTGCGGCCCGACTTCGCCGACGCGTCCGGGGCCCTGCGCCTGGTCAGCCAGAGCTTCGCGTTCGAGGTGGGCGGCATGCGGGTGCTGGTCGACACCGGGATCGGCAACGGCAAACCGCGCGCCAATCCCGCGTGGAACAACCTCCTCAGCGACTATCCCGACCGGCTGGCCGCGGCGGGCTTCGCCCCCGAGACCGTCGACCTGGTCGTCCTCACCCACCTGCACACCGACCACGTCGGCTGGAACACCCGCGCCGACGGCACGGCCTGGCGCCCCACCTTCCCGCACGCCCGCTATGTGACCAGCCGCGTGGAGTGGGACCACTGGGCGGCCACGGAGATGGACGCCGCCCGGCAGCAGATGTTCCGGGACTCCGTGCACCCCGTCAGGGACGCCGGGCAGCTCGACCTCGTCGAGCTGCCCGCGGAGGGGACCGAGGTCGCACCCGGCGTCCGTCTGGTCCCCACGCCGGGCCACACCCCCGGCCACCTCGCCGTGGAACTGGACGGCGGCACCGGCGCCGCCCTGATCACCGGCGACGCCCTGCACCACCCGGTGCAGACGGCGCATCCCGGCATCACGTCCTGCGTGGACATCGACCCCCGTCAGGCGACCGCCACCCGACGCCGGCTGCTGGCCTCCCTCGCCGGCAGCGGCACGCTGGTCCTCGGCACGCACTTCCCCGACCCGACCGCCGGACTGGTGACCGCGCACGGCGACGCATACGGGTTCACGCCCGTCCCGCCGGGCGCCTGACACCGGGCCTAGGACCGGGCCCCGTACGCGGTCAGGAAGCGGTCACGGAAGGAGTCCATCCGCCATACCGGCGCCTTCGGGCCGGGGTTGAGGCCGTCCTTCCAGCCCCAGCCGTGGATCCGGTCCAGCACCGACCGGTCGTGGGCGACGATCGCGACCGGCACGTCATGACTGGCGTTCTCGCCGGTGACGGCCTTGACCGGCTGGTGGTCGCCGAGGAAGACCAGGACGGTGTTCTTCTTCCCGTACTTCGTGACGTAGGAGATCAGGCTGTCCAGCGAGTACCGGATGGACCGCGCGTACTCGGTGCGCACCTGGTCGGGGTCCTGCCAGACCTCCTTGGGGTCCTTGCCCGCCCGGTGGATGGCGTTGTAGACCGAGCCGTCACCGACCTTGTTCCAGCCGATCATCTTGGGGAGCGGCGCCCAGGGGTTGTGACTGGACGTCAGGATGATCTCCGACATCAGCGGTTTGCCGCCCGGCTTGCCGTGCCGCAGCCGCTCGAACGACGCGAGGCTGTACTGGTCGGGCATGCTCGACCAGCTGAACTTCGGGCCCCGGTAGCCGAGGTTGCGGGAGTCGTAGACGCTGTCCAGGCCGTAGAACTTGCCCTCGGGCCAGGACCGGTTGACCCCGGGCATGATGCCGACCGTCTGCCAGGCACCGGTCCGCCGGAAGGCACCGGTCAGGCTCATCCGGTCGCTGGAGGTGACGGTGTGGTAGCGCTGCTGGTTCGTGATCCACAGGCCCGACATGAAGGTGGAGTGCGCCAGCCAGCTGCCGCCGCCCGCCGTCGAGGAGGTGAGGAAGGCGCTCTGCGAGTGGAACCCGGCCCGGTCCAGCCGGCGGGTGCCGTCGGCGAGCGCCGCGTCGACCTGTGCGTCCATCCTCGGGTCCTGGAGGGCGCTGCGCCCGTAGCTCTCGATGAAGGTGAAGATGACGTCCTTGCCGCGCAGCCCGGTCAGCAGCCGGCCGGCCGGTACGTCGCGGAAGGAGTCGGCGGCCGCCTCCTTGGCGAACACCCGCTCGTCCTCGACGCTCACCCGTACCCGGTCGGCCCGGTCCTCGGCGAGTGCGACCGCGCGGCCGGCGGCGAGGGGCGCACCGGCGAGCTGGGTGCCGAGCGCGGCGCAGGTGACCCACACCGTGCCGAGGACGAGGGTGGTACGGGTCGCCAGGGCACTGTGCCGGGATATCAGGCGGCTCAGCCGGCCGACCGCCAACGTCATCGAGACCAGCAGCGCGAGGACCAGGACCACGACCCCGATCACCGCGGCCACGGCACCCGTCGGGCCGGCCGCGTCCTCCAGGAACGACTCGGCGTCGCCGAACAGGCTCCAGTCGAGCACCGGGTCGAAGGGCCGGTCCAGCACCGCGAAGAAGCCCATGTCCAGGCAGTTCAGCACGGTCAGCAGACCGAGGCCGGCGCCGGCGAGCAGCGCCGCCACCCGCCTCGGCCGCGGCGGCAGTACGAGCAGGACGGCCGCGCCGACGATCCCCTCCACCGGGATGCGCAGGAAGGCGCCGGGCGTCAGCGCGGTGAGCTGATTGGGCAGCAGGAGCGCGCACAGCACGAGCAGCGTGGCCAGGACGGTGGTCACCCGGGCCGCGGCCCGCGCCGCGGCAGGGTAGCGCCCGCGCAGGCCGCGACCGGGCGCCGCCCCGTCCGGTGCGGGCTGCCCGGGGCCGTCCGGCACCGGGTCCTCCGCCACGGTGGCCCGGTCCGTGTCCGGCAGCTTGTTGGAGCGCGTGAAGAGCAGCACCCGAAGGTCCTTCCGTGCGAAGCCCGGTGATGAAGTGGCGGACGAGGCCGATGGGGCCGGGGCCGTCGTTAGCGGTACGTCCCGCGGACGCACCGCGTTCAACAGCACGGGCCGCTTCCCGGCACCCGGCATTCTCCCCGTCGGCCGGCGGGCCCCCGGCGGCCGCTGCCGCCTCCCCGGGCCCTCGGCCACCCGCGTGGTCCGGCCACCGCCGTACAGGTGATTCCCGCGGTGCCGCGGCCGGGCGGGTGTGGGGCGCGGAGGGAGCAGGAAAGGAATAGGTCACCCCGACGGGCACCCCTGAGCGGAGGCCGTGGCGCTGACGCGACCTCGACGGCAAGGGGAACGCCCTCGCCTCCGACGGGGCCGGAGCAGCCCGGCCGGCCCCACCCCCACCAGAGGTTGCGAGTTGACGCACATGAGCCCGTCCACGTCTCGTACCGTCCTCGCCGGCGCCGGCGCGGTGGTGCTGCTCACCACCGCTCTCGCCCTGCCGAACGCCACCGCCGCGCCCCGCCCGGTACCTGACCCTCCGACGGCCGCCACCGCCGCCCAGCGCGCCAAGCAGATCGGCTCTGCCCTCGGCAACGAGGGGGCGGGCTCCTACTACGACGCCGAGCACCACAAGCTCATCGTGAACGTGACCAGCGAGAGCGCCGCCGCCAAGGCCCGTGGGGCCGGCGCCGACGCCAAGATCGTCAAGCATTCGCTGGCCTCGCTGGACGCCGCCCGCGCCACCCTGAAGCGGCACGCCTCGATCCCGGGCACGTCCTGGGCGATGGACCCGCGCAGCAACAAGGTGGTCGTCACCGCCGACCGCACGGTCCGCGGCGACGGCCTGGAGCGGCTGCGGGAGGTCACCTCCTCCCTGGGCGACCGCGCCGCCCTGCGCCTGTCCTCGGGCACGCTGCGTCCGCTGCTCGCCGGCGGCGACGCCATCTGGGGCAGCACCGCGCGCTGCTCGCTCGGCTTCAACGTCACCAAGGGCGGCCAGCCGTACTTCCTGACGGCCGGGCACTGCACCCATGCGGTACGGAGCTGGTCGGCCGCCCAAGGGGGCCCCGAGGCCGCCGTGTCGGAGGGCGGCAGCTTCCCCGGCGACGACTTCGGGATCGCCAGGTACACGGCGGCCGCCGTGGTGCACCCCGGCGAGGTGAACCTCTACAACGGCAGCACGCAGCGCGTCACCGGCGTCGGCGAGGCGATCGTCGGGCAGCGGGTGCGGCGCAGCGGCAGCACCTCGCACGTCCACGACGGTGAGGTGCTCGCGGTCGACGTGACGGCCAACTACCAGCAGGGGCCGGTCGAGGGCCTGATCCAGACCAACATCTGCGCGGAAGCCGGCGACAGCGGCGGCCCGCTCTTCGAGGACGCCACCGCGCTCGGCCTGACGTCCGGCGGCCGCGGTGACTGCGTGTCGGGCGGCGAGAGCTACTACCAGCCGGTGGGCGAGGCCCTCGCCCGCACCGGGACGCAACTCGGCTGACCCCGCGCCGCCGGCCGTGGCCCCAAGTCCACGCCCCTGAACGTCAGTTACCGGTCCTCGGACACCGGGTGCCGGTCGCCGGAAAAAGCCGGGCCGGCGGGGCCGGGAACGGTCCCGTGACGGCCCCTCCCGGGGGCATCGAGGGCGTCCCGCCCCCTGCCGCGGGTGCGGCCCCGCACCTCGTCCCGCGGGGCGCTCACACGACCGCTCACGACCTCCGGCCACCCGCCCTGAGCTGGGCTTTCCCCACTGCCGACGGTACCGTCGACGGACCGGGAAGGGGGATCCGGATGGACCGGAACATCCACACCGTCGACGACGTCCTCAGGCTGCTGGACGGCCTGTTCGCACCGGAGGCGGACCGCTGGACCGCCGACGGGGCCGCGTGGTGGGACGACTTCTACGCCGACCGCTCCAGGGCGGTGCCGTTCTTCGCGGCGAAGCCCGACGAGAACCTGGTCGAGTACCTCGAACGCGACCTGCTCGGCCCGGGGCGCGCGCTCGACCTCGGCTGCGGCCCGGGGCGCAACGCCCTGCACCTGGCGTCGCGGGGCTTCGAGGTCGACGCGGTGGACCTCTCCCCCGCGGCCCTCGCCTGGGCCGAGGAGCGGGCCGGCGCGGCAGCGGCCCGGGTGCGGTTCCTGCCCGGCGACGCGTTCGCGCTCGCGGACGGCGGCGCGCTCCGCGGCCCGTACGACCTGATCTACGACTCCGGCTGCTTCCACCATCTGCCGCCGCACCGGCGCATCAGCTACCTGGCGCTCCTCGACCGGTCGCTCGCCCCCGGCGGGCACTTCGCCCTCACCTGTTTCGCGTCCGGTGCGATGGGCTCGGAGCTCGACGACGCCGACTTCTACCGGCAGTCCCGCCTGCACGGCGGCCTCGCCTACACCCCCGCGTCGCTGCGCCGGATCTTCGGTGACCTGACGGAAGTCGAACTGCGCCGCATGCACGACGAGTCGCCGGGGTCGGCGTGCTTCGGCGAGCCGTTCCTCTGGACGGCGCTCTTCCGCCGCGACGCCCGGCCGTGACCGCGCCGGGCGCGCTCAGTGGTGCGGACCGCGCGGCACGGCCAGATCGGTGAGCAGGGCCGTGCGCGGGGTGGCCCGCGGCCACGGGTCGTGCTGGGCGAGGACGGCGATCGCGCTGGTGGGGAGCTTCTCGCGGACGCGTTCCAGGGCGTCGCTGAGCGCCTCCGAGGCGAGCAGCAGAACGAGGTCCTGCACCGCGGGATTGTGTCCCACCAGCAGCAACGTGCCCACGGTGGCCGGGGTTTCGTGGACGACGGCGAGCAGGTCGGCGGCGTCCGCACCGTAGAGCCGGCCGTCGTGGCGGACCGGGGGCGGCGCCGGCAACTGGGCGGCGGCGAGCTCCCAGGTCTCCCGGGCCCGGGCCGCGGTCGAACAGATCACCAGGTCCGGGAGGCAGCCGGCGTCCCGCAGCCAGCGGCCCGCGGCCACCGCGTCGCGCCGGCCGCGCCCGGCGAGCGGCCGGGCGTGGTCGTCCACGCCCGGTGGCCGGGCGGATTTGGCATGCCTCAGGACGACGAGCCGGCGCACTCCGGTCACGGGGCCTCCCCATGGGGTCGACGGTGAAAGTCTGCTGTCCGACCGCCAGCTTCACACCCCGGCGCGGTCCGCGAAAGCGCGTGCGGCGGTCACCCGGTGTGGTTGTACCCCGGTGGGCCCGGTTCACGGCGTGACGGTCAGCACGTCGCCCACCGGGCCGGGCCCTCCCCGCCGGGCCGGTGGCCGGGGTCACGGCCGTCGCGGGTGCGTTCCGGGCGGTGCGGGGGCCTGGGTGGCGAGGACCGCCGCCTGGATGCGCCGCTCCACACCGAGTTTCGCCAGCAGCCGCGAGATGTGGTTCTTGACGGTCTTCTCGGAGAGGTAGAGCCGCTTGCCGATCTGACGGTTCGTCAACCCCTCGCCGATGAGCCCGACGATCTCCCGCTCCCGCGGGGAGAGCCCGGACAGCGCGTCCGCCTGCGGCTCGCCGGCGCTCTCCGCACCGCGCAGCGTGGTCATCAGCCGTGCGGTCGTCGCCGGGTCCAGCATCGAGCGCCCGGAGGCGACCGTCCGTACGGCGGCCACCAGGTCGGCGCCCTTGATCTCCTTGAGCACATAACCGGCCGCCCCGGCCATGATCGCGTCCAGCAGCGCATCGTCGTCGTCGAACGAGGTGAGCATCAAACACGCCAGACCCGGCATCCGCGAGCGCAGCTCCCGGCAGACCGAGACCCCGTCGCCGTCCGGCAGCCGCACATCCAGCACCGCGACATCCGGCCGCAGCGCCGGACCACGGGCCAACGCATGATCGGCCGTACCGGCATCACCCACCACCTCGATGTCCGGTTCCGCGTCCAGCAGGTCCTGCACCCCACGGCGGACCACCTCGTGGTCGTCGAGCAGGAACACCCGGATCGGCCGCTCCGGTGAGAATGCCGCAGCCTCGCTCATCACGCCCTCCGACGGATACCGGACCCTGCCCGCTGCCCCCATCGTGGCCCGGATCGCGGGGCGGTGCCAGGGCGGCACCGCCCCGGCCCGGTGGGCGCCGCGCGACCGGGGCCGTTCGGCCCCTCACACCGGCCCGTCCGGCGTGGCACGGTCGAAGGACAGGGCGAAAGGGGTGCGCGATGCCTCTCCGGAAGATCCGCCCGCCGTGGCGGCACGGCCCGCTCAGGCGCGGCACGGATGTCGCCGAGTCCTGGATGATCCTGGTCACCGGCGTGCTGGTCGCGGTGCTGGCACCGGCCGCCGGTGTCACGGCCGCCGGCGCGGTGGACTCCGCGTCCGCGCGGGAGAGCCACAGCTGGCACAGCGTGTCCGCCGTGCTGACGGCGGATCCGCCCGCGCGCATCGGGCTCGACTCCACCGGCGGCGCGGCGGGCCGGGTCCGCGCGACGGTGCGGTGGACGGCCGGCGACGGCGCGGTGCGGACCGGAGAGACAACGGTGGCACCGGGGCTGCGGGCGGGTGACCGCACCACCGCCTGGCTCGACCGGCACGGAGCGCTGGTACGCGATCCCTTGACGCCCGCGGACTCCCTGGCGCAGACCATCGCGGTGGGCACCGTCGCCGCGTCCGGCACCGGTCTGCTGCTGGTGGGCGCCGAGCGGGCCGGCGCGGCGCTGCTGAACCGGCGGCGCGCCGCGCAGTGGGAGCGGGAGTGGGCGGAACTGGACGCCGAGTGGCGGCACCGCCAGACGTGAGCGCGCACCGCCGGACGTGACCGCCGCGGCGCCGCCGGAGGCCCGCCCCGCCCGGCCGGGCGGTCACGCCCGCTGACGCCCGGGCGCCTCGTGCCGGTAGGTGAGACGGTTGACGACCGCGGTGACCCCGTCGACCTGCCGGGTCATCCTTACGGCGAGGGCCACTTGGCCGCTGTTCTCCAGGGACCCGCCGAGCGTCACCACCCCGTCGTGGACGGACACCGCCACGCTCGTCGGGCTCAGCCACAGCGCCCGCACCAGGATGTCGTCGGACACCTCCTCGCGGATCTCGGCGTCCGCGCGCGCGAAGATCCGCAATACGTCCCGCCGGGTGAGCATGCCGATCAGCCGGGCCTCCTCGTCCACCACCGGAAGCCGCTCGATGCCGCTCGCGCTCATGAGCCGGGCCGCCCGGACGACGGAGTCGTCGGCCCGCACCGTACGCGCGGGAGCGGACATCACCGCACCGGCGGTCAGGTCCCCGTGCCCCGCGGCGCCGCGCCCCGCCCGGGCCAGGTCCGTGGCCGAGACGACCCCGATCACCCGGTCGTCGGCGTCCACCACCGGCAGGCCGCTGATGTCGTACTCCCGCAGCCACCGCGTCAGTTGGGCGGCCGGTGTCCCGCTCCGCGCACGGACCACCTCATCGGTCATGACGCTGCCGACCCGTCGGCGCTTCATGTCGGGTCCTCCCTCCGGACCGGGGCCGTCCGGTGCCCCTCACGAACCGGAGGTCTCCGCTGCCGGCCCCGTGCGGGCCGGAGCCGGGTCGGTGACGTGGAAGGTCACGTCGACGACGCCCTCCACCGCCCGCACCAGACGGGCCGCCACCGCCCTGAGTTCCCGGCCGCGGAGCGGGCCCCGGAGGGTGACCGTCCCGTCGGCGACCTCCACCGAGATGTCGTCCAGCGCTTCGGGGAAGAGCCGCCCGACGATCTCCGTGCGGACCTCCGCCGCGAGCTCCGCATCGGAGCGCAGGAACACCTTCAGCAGGTCGGAGCGGCTGACGATGCCTTGCAGCATGCCCTGCGCGTCGATCACGGGGAGGCGCTTGACGGACTTGTGGGCCATCGTCCGCGCCGCCTGCGCCACGGTGTCGTCGGCCCGCACGGTCAGGGCGGGCGCGCTCATCAGTTCCCGGGCGGTCAGGGCCCCGGCCTTGCGGACGTCGTCCAGCCGGTCCAGCTGCTCCAGCCGGCTCGGCTGCGCCGTCCGGAACTCCTCCTTGGGCAGCAGATCGGCCTCGGAGACCACGCCGATCACCCGCCCTTCCCCGGCGAGCACGGGCAGTGCGCTGACCTTCCGCCGCTCCATGGTCTCGACGATCTCCTTGAAACCCGCTTCCTGACCGACCGCGTAGACGGTCCGGGTCATCACATCGTTGACGGTGCACGGGGTGTGTGCCATGACGCCCTCCTCGGCAGCGGCCGTGGCGACACCTCCAGCCTCCCCTCCCCCGGCGTCGCAGGGCAGGGGCCGTACGGACCAATCGCCCGCCGCACGCCGCGGCTTTTCTCCGTACCGTCGTCGCATGGCGAAGCAAGACGGCAAGAGCCGCGGAAAGCTGCCGAAGGCGCTGTACGAGCGGGAGCTCTACCGGCTCCAGACGGAGCTGGTGACGCTTCAGGAGTGGGTGCGGGCCGAGGGCGCCCGGCTCGTCGTGGTCTTCGAGGGGCGCGACGCGGCGGGCAAGGGCAGCACCATCAAACGGGTCACCCAGTACCTCAACCCCCGTGTGGCGCGGATCGTGGCGCTGCCCCGGCCCACCGAGCGGGAGCGCACCCAGTGGTACTTCCAGCGCTACGCGGAGCACCTGCCGGCGGCCGGCGAGATCGTGCTGTTCGACCGGAGCTGGTACAACCGGGCCGGCGTCGAGCGGGTGATGGGCTTCTGCACCCCGGTCGAGTACCAGCTGTTCCTGCGGCAGTGCCCGGTCTTCGAGCGGATGCTGGTGGAGGACGGCATCCTGCTGCGCAAGTACTGGTTCTCGGTGAGCGACGCGGTGCAGGAGCAGCGGTTCCGCAGCCGGCTGAAGGACCCGGCGCGGCGCTGGAAGCTCTCCGCCATGGATCTGGAGTCGCTGACCCGCTGGGAGGAGTACTCGCGGGCCAAGGACGAGATGTTCGTGCACACCGACATCACGGAGGCCCCGTGGTACGTCGTCGAGAGCGACGACAAGCGCCGGGCCCGGCTGAACATGATCGCCCACCTGCTGTCCACGGTGTCCTACCGCGACATCGCCCCGCCCGCGCTCGACCTCCCGCCGCGGCCCCCGGCCACCGGATACCGGCGGCCGCCCCGGGACCTGCAGACCTACGTGCCCGACCACTCGGCGGAGCTGGCGGACTGACGGGCCCGGACCGGCGGCCACGGCCGTACCGGCGCCGGGCCGCCGTGCGGTCGCTCAGCCGTCCGAGGGTGCCGGTCCGGCCGGCGGAAGGGTCACGGTGACCGCCGTACGTCCGGGGCGGCTGGTCAGGTCGATCCGGCCACCGTGCGCGGTGACCACCGCCTGCACGATGGCGAGCCCGAGTCCGGTGCCGCCGGCGGCGCGGGAGCGGCTGTGGTCGGCCCGGACGAAGCGGCCGAAGACCTCCGGCTGGAGTTCCTCGGGGATGCCGGGGCCGTCGTCCTCGACCGTCAGGACGGTGCCGCGCTCCTCGGCGGCCAGGCGCACGGTGACCGCGGTGCCGGCGGGGGTGTGGGTACGGGCGTTGGCCAGCAGATTGCCGATCGCCTGCTGGAGACGGTGCTCGTCGCCGGTGGTGGTCACCGCGGTCTCGGGGAGGTCGAGCCGCCAGCGGTGGCCGGGGCCGGCCGCCCGGGCGTCGTCGATCGCGTCGAGCACCAGCCGGGTCAGGTCCACGGGCTCGTGTTCCAGGGCGCGGCCCGCGTCGAGGCGGGCGAGCAGCAGCAGGTCGTCGACCAGCCGGCTCATCCGTTCCGACTCGGCCTGGATGCGGTCCAGGGAGCGCCGGACCTCGCCGGGCACCGGCCCCTTGTGCCGGAGGGCGAGTTCGGCGTGGCCGCGGACGTTGGCCACCGGGGTCCGCAGTTCGTGGCTGGCGTCGGCGGCGAAGTGACGCAGCCGCTCCTCGCTGGCGTGACGGCGTTCCAGGGCGTTGCCGACGTGGCCGAGCATCCGGTTGAGGGCGGTGCCCACCTGGCCGACCTCGGTGCGGGCGTCGGCCACCGGCACCGGCGCCGGCATCGCCACCTCGCCGCTGGCCAGCGGCAGCTCGGCGACCCGCGAGGCCGTGGTGGTGACGCGGCGCAGGGGGCGCAGCGACAGCCGTACCCACAGCGCGCCCAGGACGCCGGTGATCACGAGGGCCCCGCCGAACACCGCGGCCTCCACGGCCTCCAGCCGGTGCACGGTCTCCTCGACGGGGTGCAGCGGCAGGCCGGTGACCAGGACGTCGCCGTCGTCGCCGGTGACCGCGTTGACGCGGTAGCGCCCGAGTGCGGACAGCCGGAGGCTGTGGCCGGTGCCGTCGGCGGGGAGGCCGGCCAGCGCCCGGCGGTCGTCGGCGGTCAGCGGCACCGCGGCATCCGTCTGCTGGCGGACGACGGCGGCCTGCGTCGGGTTCCCGCGCAGCAGCCGGGCGCCGAAGGTGCCGTCGGACTGGCCGCGGGTGTCGGGCCGGTTGTCGGCGTCCGGCCGGGCCTCGTGCTCCAGGCTCACCGCGAACCGCCCGGCGGCCGCGGACAGCTGCTGGTCCAGGCGGCGCACCAGGAACCCTTCGAGCGCGAGGGCGGTGGTCACGCCCACCGCGAGGCAGGCCAGGGCCAGGAGCGCGACCAGTCCCGCGGTGAGCTGGCTGCGCAGGGTACGGGGGAAGAACCGGCTCACGGGGACTCCGGCTTGAGGACGTAGCCGACGCCGCGGACGGTGTGGATCATCGGGGTCCGGCCGGCGTCGATCTTCTTGCGCAGATAGCTGATGTAGAGCTCGACGACGTGCGACCGGCCGCCGAAGTCGTAGGACCAGACCCGGTCCAGGATCTGCGCCTTGGAGAGCACCCGCCGTGGATTGCGCATCAGGAACCTGAGCAGCTCGAACTCGGTGCGGGACAGCTCGACCAGCTCGCCGCCGCGGAGTACCTCCCGGGCCTCCTCGTCCATCACGAGGTCCCCGACGACCAGCCGGTCGCCGTCCGGCTCGCGTGCCATGCCGGCCCGGCGCAGCAGCCCGCGGAGCCGTGCGAGCACCTCTTCTAGGCTGAACGGCTTGGTCACGTAGTCGTCGCCGCCCGCGGTGATGCCCGCGATCCGGTCCTCGACGGCGTCACGCGCGGTGAGGAAGAGGACGCAGACCGTCTCCAGTTCCTGGCGCAGCAGCCGCAGCACCGCGAGGCCGTCCAGGTCGGGCAGCATCCAGTCCAGGACGACGGCGTGCGGGCGGAAGGTGCGGGCCAAAGCGAGCGCCTGGGTGCCGTCGGCGGCGCTGCGCACCTCCCAGCCCTCGCTCGCCAGGGCGCCGGAGAGCACCTCGGTGAGGTCCGGTTCGTCGTCGACGACCAGGACGCGCACCGGCGAGCCGTCGGTGCTGTGCAGGTGGGCGGGGGTGCGGTGGCTGGGCATGGTGCGTCCAGCATGCCTCGCCCGGCGCCGCACGGAGGTATGAGCCGGCTCTGAGTTTCCTGTGAATCAGCTCGCGGGGCCGGTGCTCAGAGCGTCCTCAGAGGTTGCGCTGCGACGCTGGCGCGCACCACGGAAGGGGAAGCCCATGAGCACCGTCTCGCACCTCCGCCGCGGCACCGTCCACGGCACCGCACCGCGCCGCCGGCCGGCCGTCCCGGGCCCGCTGCTGGCGCAGTGCGTCATCTGGGCGGGGGCCGCCGGCGTGCTCGCCCTGTGGTGGACCGGTACGGCGTCGGTGGTGGGCCCGGCGGGCTGGCTGACCGGCGCCGGCCGGATCACCGGGCTGCTGGCGGGCTACGCCTGCGCGGTGCTCGTCGCGCTGATGGCCCGCGTCCCCCTGCTCGACCACACCCTGGGCACCGACCGCCTGGCCCGCTGGCATGCCGCGGCAGGCCGCTACACCGTCTCGCTGGTGTGCGCGCACATCCTGCTGATCATCTGGGGTTACACCCTGACCTCGCAGGACGGCGTCCTGCACGAGACGACGACGCTCGTCCTCGACTACCCGGACATGCTGAAGGCCACCGCGGGCTTCCTGCTGCTGGTGGGCACCGGTGTCGTCTCGGCGCGGTTCGCCCGCCGCAGGATGAGCTACGAGACCTGGCACTACCTCCACCTCGCCACCTATCTGGCGCTCTTCCTCGCCTTCGGCCATCAGCTCTCCAACGGCGCCGACTTCGTGGGGCGGCGTCCCGCCCAGCTCGGCTGGTACGCCCTGTACGCGGGGGTGGGCGCCGTGCTCGTCTGGTACCGCTTCGTGGTGCCGGTGCGACGGGCCCTGCGGCACCGGCTGCGGGTCGCCGAGGTCCGCGCGGAGGCGCCGGGCGTGGTGTCGGTGTACCTCACCGGCGAGCGGTTGGCCGAACTCGGCGCCCGGCCGGGCCAGTTCTTCCGCTGGCGCTTCCTGACGCCGGGCCTGTGGTGGACCGCCGGCCCCTACTCGCTCTCCGCGCCGCCGCGCCCCGATCACCTGCGCATCACCGTCAAGGCGGCCGGCGGGCACAGCGCGGCGCTGGCGCGGCTGCGGCCCGGCACCCGGGTGTGGGCCGAAGGCCCGTACGGTGCCTTCACCGAGGCGCGGCGGCGGTCCGCCAAGGTGCTGCTGCTCGCCGGCGGCGTGGGCATCACCCCGCTCCGTACGCTCTTCGAGACCCTCCCCGGCGAGGTGACGCTCGTCTACCGGGCACGGCGCCCCGAGGACCTCGCGCTGCGCGGCGAGCTCGACGCGATCGCCGCGGCCCGCGGTGCGGTCGTCCACTACGTCGTCGACGAACCCGCCGCGTACTCCTCACCATTGACGGCTCGCGCGCTGAGCCGCCTGATCCCGGACCTGGCCGCCCACGAGGTGTTCCTGTGCGGTCCGCCGGGCATGGCGCAGGCCGCCCGGAAGGCGCTGCGGGTCGCCGGGGTGCCCCGGCGCCGCGTCCACCACGAGTCGTTCGAGTTCTGAGGAGCCCCCGTGCGCCGAGCCGTTCTCACCGCAGCGTCGACCACCGCGCTGGTCGTTCTCCTGCTCTCCCTCAAACCGCACCAGCCGGCCGGACTGGCCGGCGACCCGTCCCAGGCGGGCGCCGCACCGGCCCCGTCGCCCTCCGGAAGCCCCCGGCAGGGCAAACACCCGGCGGACGGCACCTACACCGGTGCCACGATCAGCACCCGTTACGGCGACGTGCAGGTCGCCGCCACCGTCAGGTCGGGCCGGCTGACCGCCGTCAAGGTGCTGCGCGCCCCGTCGGAGAACGGACGCGACCGGGAGATCGCGGCCTACGCCGTTCCCCGCCTGACACAGGAGGCACTGAGCGTGCACAGCGCCCGGATCGACGCGGTCTCCGGCGCCAGTTACACCAGCGAGGGCTACATCCGGTCCCTGCAGAGCGCCCTGGACCGGGCCGGTGTCTGAGCGCCGGCGCGGGCTGCGCCATGTCGAGCGGGTGATGGGCACGGTGTTCTCGTTCGACATCCGGGACGCCCGGACCCCCGCCCTGGAGGCCGCCCTGGGCGAGGCCGTCGCCTGGCTCCACCACGTCGACGCGGTCTTCTCGACCTACCGTCCCGAGAGCGCCGTCAGCCGGCTGGGCCGCGGTGAGATCGGGCTCGACGACTGCCCGGCGGAGGTACGCGAGGTGCTCGGCCGCTGCGAGCGGGCGGAACGGGTCACGGGCGGCTGGTTCAGTGCCACCGCCGGCGCCACCCTGGACCCGTCCGGGCTGGTCAAGGGGTGGGCCGTGGAGCGGGCCTGGCAGCTGCTACGGGCGGCGGGAGCCCGTGACACCTGCGTGAACGGCGGGGGCGACCTCCGGTTCGGCGGGGAGTCCGCGCCGGGCCGCCCCTGGCGGATCGGCATCGCCCACCCGCTGCGGCCCGGTGACCTGTGCACCGTCGTCACCGGCCGCGACCTGGCCGTCGCCACCTCCGGCAGCGCCGAGCGCGGGCCGCACATCCTCGATCCGCACACCGGTGCGCCGGCGTCCGGCCCCGCCTCCGTCACCGTCGTCGGCCCCGACCTGTCCACGACCGACGCCTACGCCACGGCCGCGTTCGCCATGGGGGCGGGCGCCCGGGCCTGGCTGGCGGGCCTGGACGGCTACGAGGGCTTCGCCGTGACGCAGGACGGCCGCTCGTGGCGCACCCCGGGCTTCCCCGGCCCGGCGTTCACCTTCCGCCCGTCCGCCGCGGCCACCTCGTGGTGACCGTCGCGGCGCCCCGGTTCACACCCGGGCGGCGGACCGGAGGTCGTGGTCGAAGGCCCGGATGTCCTCCTCGCTGAGCGAGGTGCGGGTGCCGGCGATCGCCTGGAGGTAGTCGCCGGTCAGCCGGCCGGGGTCCGGGGGGTCCGCCGGGTCCGCCGCGAGGTGCCGCTCGAAGGCGCTCTGGGCGGCGGTGCGGGCCGCGTACTCGATGTCCGCGGGCGTGAAGCGGTCGCTGGCCTCGACCAGCGCGGGAAGGTCGACCCGGTCGGCCCGGTCGGGCCCTATGTACCGGATCCAGATGGCCTTTCTGGCCTCGGCGTCCGGCGGGCCGACCGGGATCAGGTAGTCGAACCGTCCCGGTCGCAGGAACGCCGGATCCAGCGAGCGCACCGCGTTGGTCGCGCAGATCAGCAGGCGGCGCTCACCGCGCCGGAACTGCGGGATGAGCTTGAGGAGTTCATTGGTCACCCGGTGGGCGAGCGTGGTCGGGTCCTGGCGTTCGGAGGCGATCTCCTCGGCCTCGTCGAAGAACAGCACGACCTCGTCCAGGTGCTCGACGCGGGCGAACAGCCGCCGCAGCGCGGCCGCCACCCCGTGGGCGTCGTCGGCGAGCTGGAACGGCAGCACCTCCAGGAAGGGCCAGCGCAGCCGGGAGGCCACCGCCCGCGCGAACGTGGTCTTGCCGGTGCCGGGCGGGCCGAAGAGCACCACGGCCCGCGGGGGCACCAGCTGGTAGCGCCCGGCGACCTCCGGGTGCTCCAGCGGCAGCACGAGCCGGCGTTCGATCAGCGTCTTCTCCGCGCCCATCCCCGCGATGCGGTCCCACAGCCCCACCTCCGGCACGACGCCGCCGAGCTGTCCGAGCACGGTGGTCCCGGCCGACTCCGCCGGCAGCAGCTTCTCGAAGTAGCCCAGGTCGGGCCGGCCGGTGTAGCCCGAGTTCTTGAACGCCTGCTCGCCGACCTCGCCCTCCGGCAGCAGCGCCCCGATGCGGCGCACCCCCGCCTGCGCCAGCCGCTTCTCCAGACCGGCCAGCAGCGCCGAGCCGATGCCGTGACCGCGCCACTGACGGGCGATGGCCAGGCGCAGCACCCAGGCCCGCTCCTGTGCCGTCGAGGACACCGCCGCGCCGACGATCCGGTCCCCCACCACGGCGACGACCGCCGGGGTCCGGGCCCGGAGGGCGCTCACCACCTCCGCGAGGCTCACGGCCGGGTCGGCGGCCGTGTCCCGCGATTCCTCCCAGATGCGCACCACCTGGTCGAGGTCGCCCTCCTCCAGGTCGCGGACCCGCCACGGAGACATCGGCGCCACCTCCCAGGCCATTTTCCCGCAGGCCGCTGCCGCGGGCCCGCCGGGCGGCCGGGCCCCGGTCCGGGGGCGGCCGGCCCCTTCGTGCCGGGCCGTCACCGCCCGGCCCGGCCGGGCCGGCTCCGGCTGTGGCCCCGCGCCCCGGCGGGTAGCGTCGGAAGGGCGACGCGACAGGAGGCTCATCATGCGAGTGCTGCCGGCCGCCCCCTCGATCCGGGGCCTCACCGCCGTGGTCACCGGCGGCTCCCGCGGGCTCGGCCTGCTCATGGCCGGCGAGTTGATGAAGCGTGGCTGCCATGTGGTGCTGCTGGCGAGGGACGAGGCGGAGCTCGGCCGAGCGGTCACCAAACTGGGCCGGCTGCCGTGCGGTTCGGTGCGCAGCGTGGTGTGCGACGTACGGGACGGCGCCGCGGTGCGGGCCCGCATGGACGAGATCGTCCGGGACAACGGCCGGCTGGACATCGTCCTCGCCAACGCCGGCATCATCCAGGTGGGCCCCGCCGACGCCCTCGGGACCGAGGGGTTCCGCGACGCGCTGGACTCCATCTTCAACGGGGCGCTGCACACCGCCCTGGCCGCCCTCCCCCACCTCCGGCGCAGTCCGGTCGGCGGCCGGCTGGCCCTCGTCGGGTCGGTGGGCGGGCTGCTGGCGGTGCCGCACCTGCTGCCGTACTCCTGTGCCAAGGCGGCGGTCGCGGCGCTGGCCGAGGGGCTGCACGCGGAGGAGGCCGTACACGGGGTCACCGTGACGGGCATCCACCCCGGGCTGATGCGCACCGGCTCGCATCTGCACGCCCGCTTCGGCGGCGACCGGCGCCGGGAGTACGCCTGGTTCCAGACGCTGGCCGGTGCCCCCCTGCTGTCGATGAACGCCGAGCGGGCGGCGGAGCGCATCGTCTCCGCCGTACAGCGGCGCCGGCACCGGATCGTGCTGACGCCGGCGGCCAAGTTGGGCGCGGTGGCGCACGGCGTGGCCCCGGTGGCCACCACCCGGCTGGTGTCGTTGATCGGCCGGGTGCTGCCCCGCGACGGCGGCGGCGAGACCGCGGAGGGCTTCCGGGTCGAGGCCGAGGACCAGCCGCCCGCACGACGGCTCCGCCGCGTCCTGGGCGTGCTGAACGAACGCGCGGCCGGCCGCTTCAACCAGCGCGGCGGCCCGGCGGACACCTGGTGACCTGCGGGGCCGTGACCTGCGGGGCCGGCGGCCTCCCGGGCGCCGGCGGTCCGTCGTGGTGCACCGGTCACCGGCCGCTCTTATGGTGGCGTACAGGGCATCCGGCGCCGGGCGCGCGCGCCTTCGCCGGCCGTCGAGGCGAAGGAGGACAGGATGCGGGCACTGACGTGGCACGGAAGACGAGACGTGCGCATCGACACGGTCCCCGATCCGCAGATCGCCGACCCGACCGACGTCCTGGTGAGGATCACGTCCACCGGCATCTGCGGCTCCGACCTCCACCTCTACGAGGTCCTGGGGCCGTTCCTGGAGCCCGGCGACATCCTGGGCCACGAGCCGATGGGGGTCGTCGAGGAAGTGGGTCCGGAGGTCACCGCGCTCTCCGCGGGCGACCGGGTGGTGGTGCCGTTCAACGTCTCCTGCGGTACCTGCTGGATGTGTGACCAGGGCCTGCATTCGCAGTGCGAGACCACCCAGGTCCGTGAACACGGCATGGGCGCCGCGCTGTTCGGCTACACCAAGCTCTACGGCCAGGTGCCGGGCGGGCAGGCCGAGTACCTGCGGGTGCCGTTCGGCAACACCCTGCCCGTGAAGGTGCCGCACGGGCCGCCCGACGAACGCTTCATCTACCTCTCGGACGTGCTGCCCACCGCCTGGCAGGCCGTCGCCTACGCCGACGTCCCGCCCGGCGGCAGCGTCGTCGTGCTCGGGCTGGGCCCGATCGGCGACATGGCGGCCCGCATCGCGCTGCACCGGGGCGCCGAGCAGGTCATCGGCGTCGATCTCGTTCCCGAGCGGCTGGCCCGGGCCCGGGCGCGCGGCGTGCACACGCTGAACGTCGAGGAACTCGGGGCGGACCTGGGTGACGAGGTGCGCCGGCTGACCTCCGGGCGCGGCGCGGACGCGGTCATCGAGGCGGTGGGCATGGAGGCGCACGGTGCGCCGGTGGCGAAGGCCGCCCAACAGGCCGTGGGGCTGCTGCCGGACGCGCTCGCCGAGAAGCTCATGACGCGGGCGGGCGTGGACCGCATGTCGGCGTTCCACGCGGCCATCGACGCGGTCCGGCGGGGTGGGACGGTCTCCGTCGTCGGCGTTTACGGCGGTGCCATGGACCCGTTGCCGCTGCTGAAGATGTTCGACAAGCAGATCCAGCTGCGGATGGGCCAGGCCAACGTCCGGCGGTGGGTCGGCGACATCCTGCCGCTGCTGACCGACGCCGACCCGCTGGGCGTGGAGGGCTTCGCCACCCACAAACTGCCGCTGGAGGACGGGCCGCAGGCGTACAAGACCTTCCAGACCAAGGAAGACGGCATGGTCAAGACGCTGCTGACGCCCTGACCGCCGACGGCCCGTACGTGACCGTTCCCCCGATGCGGAGCCGCATCGGGGGAACGGTCACGTACGGGCCGGGCCGCGCCCGGATCCGGGCTACTGCGGGTCGACGCCGGTGTGCGCCTCGGCGTCCCGCCCGCCGGCGGGCCGGCCGGAGCGGCCCCGCGGTCCGGTCTTGTGCATGCCCTTCTCGTCTTCCTTGGCAGCGCGCTGTTCCCCGCTGCGGGTCTCGCTCTCGGTTTCGACCGCCGTGGGGATCTTGTCGGTCGACTTCTTCCGGTTCTTCGTCACGTCTGCTCCCTTGCTCGCCCCACTGACGGGCGCGACGGTCGCGCCCGCTTTGGGGAGCGGCGAGCCGCAGGCCCCGGGGTGGAGCGCAGGCCCGTACCGCGTCGGTCTGGTGTCCCTCCCTCCAGGCTGCGGGCCGTACGGCCGGTTCGCACCTCAGCCCCGCGGCGGTCCCCGCGCGGCGCGGGCTGCTCAGGTGGCGTCCCGGCCGGATCACCCGGAGGCTGGGGAAAGACGTCCGCACGAACGGACCCGCCCAGACGACGGGGCCCGTCGTGGACAGGAAGTGCGACGGAAGCGGGGCTCAGCGCTTCAGCGCTCCGGCCTCCCTCGGACCAGGACGCTCGGTTCTCGGGGCGGAGGTGCCCTATGAGTGCAGCGACGGCCGCGCTCCCCCGACCGCGGCCGCTGGTGACGCTGCCCGGTGTCTACTCACCCCAGGACGACACCTGGCTGCTGCTGCGCGCCCTGTACCGGGAGGACCTCACCGCCGGCGCCGAACTGCTCGACCTGGGCTCGGGCAGCGGGGCCCTCGCGGTACGGGCCGCACGGCGCGGGGCCCGGGTCACCGCCGTCGACATCTCCTGGCAGGCGGTCCTCGCCACCCGGCTCAACGCCTGGCTCTCCGGGCAGCGCGTCACCGTACGCCGCGGCGATCTGACCGCGGCGGTGGCCGGCCGGTCGTTCGACCTGCTGCTGAGCAACCCGCCGTATGTACCTGCGCCCGGCGCCCGCCGGCCCCGGGGGCCGGCCCGCGCCTGGGACGCGGGACGGGACGGCCGGCTGCTCGTCGACCGCGTCTGCGACGCGGCGGCCGGTGCGCTGCGCCCCGGCGGGGTGCTGCTGATGGTCCACTCCGAGCTGTGCGGCCCCGAGGACACGCTGCAGCGACTGTCCCGTACGGGCATGCGGGCCGCGGTCAGCGATCGCGCGCTCGTCCCGTTCGGACCGGTGCTGCGCTCGCGGCTGCCCTGGTTGCGCAGCCAGGGCCTGCTCGCGCAGGGCCAGGACAAAGAGGAACTGGTGATCATCCGTGCCGAGCACCCCTGAGCGCCCCCGCCGGGTCACGCTCACCCCCGACGGTCCGCTGCTGGTGGAGGGACCGGTGGAGGTGAGCGGCGCGGACGGCACGGTGGTCGTCTCCCGGCGGTTCGTCGTCGCGCTCTGCACCTGCCGGCGCAGCCGCAGCTACCCCTGGTGCGACACCAGCCACCGGCGACGCTCACCCCCGGGCGGGCACGCCGCCGGCCCGGCCCGCTGCCCGGCCGCGGACCACGCCCCCGAGGCGGCGGACCGGGGCGCGGAAGGAACCGGCCGCGCCCCGGAAGGAGAGGACCGATGAACGCCCCCGCCCCCGCCGTCCGGCCCACCGGTCCACAGCTGCCGCGCGGCCGCGGACCGCTCTCCGGCGCGGTGCTCGCCCACCTGCGCGACGCGGCCGGCCCGCTGCCCACCGAGGCGGAGGCCGGGCGCGCCGATCCGTACGGGCCGGACCTCCAACTCGCCCTCTACGTGCTGTACGAACTGCACTACCGGGGCTTCGCCGGGGTCCACGCCGACCACGAATGGGACCCGGCGCTGCTGTCCGTGCGGCGCGCGCTGGAGCGGCGGTTCCTCGGCGCGCTGCGGACGGACGTCCCGGCGGCCGGCGCGGAGGAGGCGCTGGCCGCGCTGCTGATCGAGCCGGCCGGCGACGACGGCGGCAGCGTCAGCCACTACCTGCAGCGCGAGGGCCGGCTGTGGCAACTGAGGGAGTACGCGGCGCTCCGCTCGCTCTACCACCTCAAGGAGGCCGATCCGCACGCCTGGGTGCTGCCGCGGCTGCGCGGCCGCGCCAAGGCCGGGATGGCGGCCATCGCCTTCGACGAGTTCGGCGCCGGACGCGCGGAGGGCATCCACGCCCGGCTCTTCGCCGCCCTGATGACGGACCTGGGCCTGGACGCCACGTACGGCCACTACGTCGACCCGGCACCCGCCGAAGCGCTCGCGACCGTCAACGTGATGTCGCTGCTGGGTCTGCACCGTGCCCTGCGCGGCGCGCTGATCGGCCACTTCGCCACGGTCGAGGTGACCTCGTCGCCGGGGTCCCGGCGGCTTGCGGAGGCGATGCGCCGCACCGACGCCGGCCCCGCGGCGGAGCGCTTCTACGACGAACACGTCGAGGCGGACGCCGTCCACGAGCAGGTGGCGCGCCGCGAGGTGGTCGGCGGCCTGCTGGCCGAGGAGCCGGAGCTGGAGCCCGACGTCGCCTTCGGGATCGGCGCCACCGGACTGCTGGAGGACCGGCTGGCCACCCGTCTCCTCGGCGCGTGGCGGGCGGAACGCAGCGCACTCGGGTCCCCGTTGACCGTGACCTGACGACGTCACCGTCCGCTCAGCTGCCCCGCGCGCACCGCCCCGGCCACCACCGGCGTCCACCTCATGCCGCCGGGCACCGTCCGGCGGCTGGTTGAAGGACACGGAGATCGGTTAGTCATAGGCGCCGCAGGGACGGACATCGGACGTCGCGCCGCACAGAACGTGACACCTGCCCGGATCACGGGGCCCGTGATGGCGCGCCGAGGCGTGAGGGAGCGCGGGGCATGGTCTTCCGGAGGCGCACAGGACCCGGTCGCCCGCCCCGGCTGCCGCGCGCGGCGGAAAAGGGCTTCACCTGGCTGGACGAACGGCTCCCGGCCTCCTCCGCCGGCAAACTGCTGCGCAAGGCGTTCCCGGACCACTGGGCCTTCCTGCTGGGCGAACTGGCGCTCTACAGCCTCGTCGTGCTCGTGCTCACCGGGGTCGTCCTGACGCTGTTCTTCGACCCGGGGATGACCGAGAGCGTCTACCAGGGCTCGTACGCCCCGTTGCGCGGCACCCGGATGACCGCGGCGTACGCCTCCACCCTCACCATCAGCTTCGACGTGCGCGGCGGGCTGCTCCTCCGGCAGATCCACCACTGGGCGGCGCTCACCTTTCTCGCCTCCATCGGCGTGCACATGCTGCGCATCTTCTTCACCGGAGCGTTCCGCCGCCCGCGCGAGGGCAACTGGATGATCGGCCTGACGCTCTTTCTGCTGGGCCTGCTGGAGGGCTTCTGCGGGTATTCGCTGCCGGACGACCTGCTGTCCGGGACGGGTCTGCGGACGGCGGCCACCATCACGGGATCGATTCCCGTCGTGGGGACCTATCTCTCCTTCTTCGCCTTCGGCGGCGAGTTCCCCGGGCAGGACATCATTCCGCGCCTGTACGTCATGCACATCCTGCTCGTACCCGGGATCCTGATCGCACTGGTCACCCTGCATCTCGTGCTCGTGGTCCAGCTCAAACACACGCAGTGGCGGGGCCCCGGCAGAGTGAACCGGAACGTCATCGGCCAGCCGATGTTTCCGCAGTGGCTCACCAAGTCCACCGGCCTCCTCGTCGTGCTGACCGCCGTCTTCGCGGTGCTCGGAGCGCTCGGCCAGGTCAACCCGGTGTGGAACTACGGCCCGTTCCAGGCCGACCAGGTGTCCACCGACGCGCAGCCCGACTGGTACGTGGGATTCCTTGAGGGCGCGCTGCGGCTGATGCCCCCTTGGGAGACGAATCTGTGGGGCCACACCGTCATGTGGAACGTCTTCGTCCCCGCCGTCGTCCTGCCGGGGGTGCTCTTCGCGGTGCTCTACGCGTACCCGTTCCTCGAAAGGTGGCTGACCCCGGACCGCGGTGAGCTGCATCTGTGCGACCGGCCGCGCGAGGCGCACACCCGCACCGGGCTCGGGGTGGCCGGCATCGCCTTTTACGCGGTGCTCCTGGTGGCCGGCGGAAACGACGTCATCGCCTTCGTCTTCGACCTGTCGCTCAACACCCTGACGTGGGTGCTGCGGGCGGCGCTGGTGCTGGTCCCGCCGTCGGCTTTCCTCCTCACCAAATGGCTCTGTCTGGCACTCCAGCACCGCGATCGGGAACGCCTGGCCGAGGGCGACGAAACCGGCTGGGTACGGCAGTCCGCCTACGGCGATCTGTCCGAGGGCCACCAGGAGCTGCCGGCCGCCGAGCGCCACACCTTGCTCGCCCGGCGCACCCCGCGTCCCCTCGAACCGCCGCCCGGCGTGCCCGTCGCCGCCCTTTCCCGGCTCCGGCGGCTACAGCTGTCCCTCAGCCGCTGGTACTACCGCGACCAGGTGGAACCGCCGGCCGCCGGTCCCCGGAAGGAAGAGTTCGCCACGGCGTCCGACCGCGCCGGGGCCGACGGCCCGTGACGTCAGCTGTCGCGCTCCGCGTACTGGAAGACGAAGCCGAAGACGCCACCGGCCAGGAGGCCCACACCGATCAGGAAGAGCCACACGCCGAAGATGACGCCCAGCGCCGCCACGGCGTAACCGGTCGCGGAGAGGACCGGGTAGACGCTGCGCGGCGGAAAGAAGTCCACCGTCCCCGAACGCTGTTTGATCTCGGCGCTCTTGTGGTCCTCGGGCCGGCTGCCGTGCTTGCGCCGCTGGACGCCGAAGTAGAGGAAGAGCAGGGCCGACATCAGAAAGGACACGATGAGGGCGGCGGTGCCGGCGGGTTCGAGGTCCGACCACCAGGCGTAGCCGGTCCCGGTCACGGCGAAGAACACCATGACGCCGCCGAAGAGGAGCATCTCGATTCTCATGGCGTCACTCGGCCACGGTGTCGGGAGTGGGGGTGCCGTTCCCGCCGGGGCCGGCGCCGGCCGCCGGGACGCCGGCGCCCACCTCGGGGTGGTGCAGGTCAAAAGCGGGTGAGTCGGAGCGGACCCGCGGCATCGTGTGGAAGTTGTGGCGGGGCGGCGGGCAGGAGGTCGCCCACTCCAGCGATCTGCCGAACCCCCAGGGGTCGTCCAGCCGCACCTTCGGCGCATGGCGGGTGGTGTGCCAGACGTTGTACAGGAACGGCAGCGTGGAGGCCCCCAGCACGAAGGCGCTCACCGAGGAGACGGTGTTGAGGAGGGTGAAGCCGTCCGCGGCGAGGTAGTCGGCGTAGCGCCGCGGCATGCCCATCTCGCCCAGCCAGTGCTGCACCAGGAACGTTCCCTGGAAGCCCAGGAACAGGGTCCAGAAATGAATCTTGCCGAGCCGCTCGTCGAGCATTTTCCCGGTCCATTTGGGCCACCAGAAGTAGAACCCGGCGAACATCGCGAAGACGACCGTGCCGAACAGCACGTAGTGCAGGTGAGCCACGATGAAGTAGCTGTCGGTCACATGGAAGTCCAGCGGCGGGGACGCGATCAGCACACCGCTCAGCCCGCCCAGCAGGAAGGACACCAGAAAGCCCACGCTCCACAGCATCGGCGTCTCGAACGACAGGCTGCCGTGCCACATCGTCCCGATCCAGTTGAAGAACTTCACGCCGGTGGGCACCGCGATGAGGAAGGAGAGCACGGAGAAGAACGGCAGCAGGACCGCCCCGGTGGCGAACATGTGGTGTGCCCACACCGAGGCCGACAGCATCGTGATGCCGATCGTGGCACCGACCATTCCGACATACCCGAACATCGGTTTGCGGCTGAAGACCGGGATGATTTCGGAGACCACCCCGAAGAACGGCAGCGCCACGATATAGACCTCCGGGTGCCCGAAGAACCAGAACATGTGCTGCCAGAGGATCGCTCCGCCGTTCGCCGCGTCGAAGACGTGCGCGCCGAATTTGCGGTCCGCCTCCAGGACCAGCAGCGCGGCGGTGAGCACCGGAAAGGCCAGCAGCGCGAGGATGGAGGTGAACAGCACGTTCCAGGTGAAGATCGGCATGCGGAACATCGTCATTCCCGGGGCGCGCAGGCAGACGATCGTCGCGATGAAGTTCACCGCGCCCAGGATCGTGCTCAGCCCGGCCACCACCAGCCCCATGGTCCACAGGTCGCCGCCCGTCCCCGGTGCGAACACCGGCCCGTTGAGGGGCGCGTAGGCGAACCAGCCGAAGGACGCGGCGCCGCCCGGGACGACGAAGCCGGACACCACCATGAGGCCGCCCAGCAGGAAGAGCCAGTAGGTGAAGGCGTTCAGCCGCGGGAAGGCGACGTCCGGGGAGCCGATCTGCAGCGGCATGACCGCATTCGAGAATCCCGCGAACATCGGGGTCGCGAAGAGCAGCATCATGATCGTGCCGTGAATGGTGAAGAGCTGGTTGTACTGCTCGTTGGAGAACAGCTGGAGCCCGGGCCGGATCAGCTCGGCCCGCATCAGCATGGCCAGCGTCCCGGCCAGCAGGAAAAAGCCGAAGGCGGTGACCATGTACAGGTTTCCGATCACCTTGTGATCGGTCGTGGTCAGCCATCCCAGAACGACCCGGCCGGGCCGGGACCGGTCCTTTTCCGGTGCTTGCCGTTCCGCCGCCGCAGTCTCTGTCATGCGAGTTCCGCTCTCTCCCTCTGCGCCGGATTGCCTCCCCGGCCATCATGGCCGTTCGCGGTCCCGCCCCGGGGTGCGCGCCGAACGCCGTAGGAGTGAATTGCCGGGGACCGTGCGGCGTCCGCCGCTCCTCGGCCGTCGGCCCTCCCGAACATCTTGTTGGGCCACCCGGCTGAATTCCGGCCGCGTGCGTTTCGGCTTCAGCGGGTTGACCGCGCGGCCGGCCGCGGGGGCACGACCATACCCCTGGCAACACAGGACAAATCGGCAAGGAGCATCGTGAGAAGCGTTGTGCGGGCGGGAAGTGTCATCGGGGCGTGCAGCCTCGTTCTGTTGAGCGCCGGTATCGCCCGGGCCCAGATCATTCCGGAATTGCTTTCCACCACGGTGGGTACCGATTTCCTCGGCCTCACCCGCATGTCGAACGGCGTGCACTGCCACAACCGACTGGGCAACATCTACTTCAAGCAGCCCGGATTCGGGGAGCCGAGCCGGCCGTGCGTGAACGGCTCGGTCAACAGCGGTAACAGCCGGGACGCCGGGAACGCCATCATTCACGGCCACCCGAACCGCAGCGGCATCCTCTCCGCGCACAACGGCAGCGGCAACAGCGGCAACTTCGTCGGGGGTGCCTCGCAGGGCAGCAACAACGCCATCCAGCGCGGCGTGGGAGGCCGCCACCACTGAGACCGGCACGACGGAACGTCCCAGCCGGCCCCGGTGCGTGACCGGGGCCGGCTGGTCCGTTGCGGGGCAGCCGGAACACGGTGCGGAGCGGCGGGGCGACGCCGCCCGCCTCAGCTTCCGCTGGTGGTCCCGTTGCCGCTGTTGGTGTTGTTGCCGGACAGGTACACGTTCTGCGCGTTGCTGACGTTCCCGCTGTTCACGGGCCCGTTGGCGCAGACCGCCGCCCTGCGCGTGCAGCGGAACGAGGCATTGAAGTCGGCCCAGGTGTCGCTGTTGAACACCCCGTCGTCCGTGCCGAACGGGTTCTCGTCCGCCTGGGCGGGTGACGCCCCGCCGAGGGCCAGCAGCAGGCCGCATGCTCCGGCTATCACCATGTCGACACGTGCCATCTTCTTCACTGTGTGCTCCTGCGCTCGCGGTTGCCCCCCGCGGTCGTACTGCCGGGCATGCCGGCTTCCACGATGCCTGAGCAACGGCCGGCCCGCGCGTTCACAGTGCTCCAACGCCGGGCGGGCGGCCGCCAGATGGCCGATATGCCGAAGAGCGATCAGGGCTGGTGAGGGGTCAGGGCACCACCGTGACCTCGAAGTGCGCCGGTTCGGCGCCCTCGGCGGTGACGGTGAAGGTGGCGGTGCCGTCCACGTCGCCCGCCACGAGCGCCGGGGTGCGCGCGAAGCCCTGGTCGTCGGTGGGCACGGTCACGGTGATCTCGTTCTCCGCGAAGAGGACCTGCTGGGTGGTGGACACCCAGGAGAACGTCACCGGGACGCCGGACACCCGGTCGCCGGTACCGGCGTCGATCAGCCGGGCCGTCAGCGGCTCGGCGAAGGTCTGCAGACGGCCGGTGCGCTGGCCGATTCCCCCGGCAGGCTGGATGACCAGTTTCCGAGCCGAGCCCGCTTCCGCACTCATGGTGCCTCCTGACTGGATGGGCCGTGGGTCGCCCGGTGCCCGGTCGGCCCCCGGGCATGCCGGACGGCGGATGCGGTGATGTTAGACAGGGGAGCCCGGCGACCTGGGGTATGACCTGCTCGTTTCCGGGGAGTTCCTGCGTTGGGGTGACGGGCCGACAGACGCCCGTCGCCGGTCACCCCACCACGAGGACGATCTTCCCGGTCGTCCGGCCCGTCTGGGCGCGCGCATGGGCCTCGGCGGCCTCGGCCAGCGGGAACGTGGCGTCGATGTGCGCGCGCAGCGTGCCCGCGGCGGCGAGGTCGGCGACGGCCCGCATACCCGCGTGGTCCGCCTCGACGAGCAGGGTCTCCAGACGGATGCCCAACTCGGCCGCCTTCTTGGCCGCTTGGTCCGTGGCGGGCTTGAGGATGGACACCAGGAGGCCGCCGGGGCGCAGGACGTTCAGGGAACGGGTGCGGCTCTCGTCGTCGAGGGAGTCCAGGACGACATCGACGTCGCTGACCGCCTCGGCGAAGTCGGTGGTGCGGTAGTCGATCAGCTCGTCCGCGCCCAGATCCCGCAGGAAGTCGTGCTTGGCGGCGCTGGCCGTGCCGATGACGTGGGCGCCGCGGGCCTTGGCGATCTGTACGGCGAGGTGGCCGACGCCGCCGGCGGCCGCGTGGATCAGGACCCGCTGGCCGGGCCGGACGTCCGCGGTGTCGACCAGCGCCTGGTAGGCGGTGAGGGCGGCCAGCGGGAGGGCGCCGGCCTGGACGTGGTCGAGGCCGGCCGGCTTGTGCACGAAGGCGCGTGCCGGGCCGGTGACGTACTCGGCGTGCGAGCCGACGCCGTGCGGGTAGGGCAGCATGCCGAAGACCTCGTCCCCCGGCTTGAAGAGGGTGACGCCGAAGCCGACGGCCTCGACGACACCGGAGACGTCCCAGCCGAGGACGAACGGCGGATCGCCCAGGAACGGGCCGCCGGCGCGGTGCTTCCAGTCGGTGGGGTTGACGCCGGCCGCCCGCACGGCGATGAGGATTTCGCTCAAGCCCGGTGCGGGGCGCGGCAGCTCGACCTCCTTCAGGACGTCGGGGCCGCCGAGGACGTCCTGGCTGATGGCGCGCATGGTGGCAGGGGCGGTGGTGGCGCGGTGCGCCGTCGCTTCGGTCATGTCCTCAAGGCTGCCGGTGGCGACGAGCGGCGACAATGGCTGGACAGCCAGGGTTCGATGACATCGTGCCAAGCAGCCGGGAGCGCCGGACGAGTGGCGTCGACCGGCGCGGCACACCGGACTCAGGCCGTCGTCCGGAACGTCCGCCGGTACGCCAGTGGAGCCACCCCGATCAGCGCGTTGAGGTGCTGGCGGAGGGAGATGGCACTGCCGAAGCCGACGTCGTGGGCGATGCGCTCGACGGACAGATCGGTGCTCTCCAGCAGTCGTCGGGCCTGGTGGACGCGCTGCTGGACGACCCAGCGGCCCGGGCTGACGCCGGCCTCCTCGGTGAAGCGGCGCGCGAAGGTACGGGAACTCATCCCGGCGTGTGCCGCGAGGTCGGCGAGGGTCAGGGGCCGGTCGAGGTGCGCGAGCGCCCACTCGCGGGTGGCGGCGGTGCCGGACGCGCCGGCGGCCGGGACGGGCTGCTCGATGTACTGGGCCTGTCCGCCCTCCCGCCAGGGCGGGATGACACAGCGGCGCGCGATGCTGTTGGCGAGTTCGCTGCCGTGGTCCCTGCGGACGATGTGCAGACAGAGGTCCACCCCGGAGACGGCACCGGCCGAGGTGAGTACGTCACCGTCGTCGATGAACAGCACGTCGGGGTCGACGGTGACGCGGGGGAACATCCGCCGGAAGGTGTCCGCGAGCGCCCAGTGCGTGGTGGCCGGGCGCCCGTCGAGCAGACCGGCCGCGCCGAGCAGGAACCCGCCGGTGCAGAGGGACACCAGCCGGGCGCCGGGGCGGATCCGGGCGAGGGCGGTGGCGGTCGCCGCGGGGAGTCCGTCGTCGAGCAGCCGCAGGTCGAAGGGCGGGATGACGACCGAATCGGCGCGCTCCAGCGCGTCCGGGCCGTGGTCGGGCGCGACCCCGAAGTCCGAACTGCTGCGTACCGGGCGGCCGTCGGGGGTGCAGGTGACCACCTCGTAGCGGTCCGGCAGCTCGCCGAAGACGCGGTGCGCGATGCCGAGTTCGAAGGGGTACACGCCGTCGAGGGCGAGTACGACGATGCGATGGATCGACGACTGCATGGCGGCAATCTATCGGGGAACGTCGATCCTGCCACCGTGCCGGGTGCCGCTCACGGCGTCAACGCGCCCTGCGGGCAAGGCACTCAGCCGCCGGGCGGTGGTTCCACGCGGCCGAGCCAGGAGGTCAGGAGGCGTTCGAGGTGGGCCGCCTCGCCGGGGGGCAGGGCGTCGAGCAGCCGGCGTTCGTTGCTCATGTGGTCGGTGAAAGCCTGGTCGATCAGTTCTCGTCCGGCGCGGGTGAGGGCGACGACCCGGCCGCGGCCGTCGACGGCCGAACGGCGGCGGGTGACCAGGCCGTTGCGTTCCAGCCGGTCGATGCGCTTGGTCATCGCGCCGGTGGTGACCATGGTGCGCGCGGCCAGTTCACCCGGGGCCCGCTCGAACGGCTCGCCCGCGCGGCGCAGCGCCGCCAGCACGTCGAACTCCCCCTCGCTCAGGCCGTACCGGCGGTAGACGAGGCAGAGCTGCTCGGTGAGGAGGCCGGCGAGGCGGTGCAGTCGCCCGATCACCCCTTGGGGACCGACGTCGAGGTCCGGTCTTTCGCGGGCCCATTCGGCCTGGATGCGGGCGACGTGATCGAGGGGCCGGTCCATGGCTTCACTATAGCTTCCGAGGAAGGCATAATAGCTTCCATGGAAGCTATCCCGCGCTGGGCGTGGACACCGATAACGGCCCTCGCGCCGGTGGCCTGGGGCACGAACTACTTCGTCACCCACGAGTTCCTGCCCTCCGGGCACTCGTTGTACGGGGCCGCGATCCGGGCCCTGCCGGCCGGACTGCTGCTGCTCGCGGTGCGCCGGGAACTCCCCCGCGGGTCGTGGTGGTGGAAGTCGCTGGTCCTCGGCGTCCTCAACGTGGGCGCGTTCTTCGTGCTCATCTATCTGGCCGCACAGCTGTTGCCGACGAGCCTGGCCTCCACCGTCATGGCGACCTCGCCGCTGGTCATGATGCTGATCGCCTGGGTGCTGCTCGCCGAGCGCCCGCGGCCGGCACATCTGGCGGGCGCCGGGGTCGGTCTCGGCGGCGTCTGCCTGATGCTGCTGACCGGCACCGCCTCGGTGGACGTCCGCGGGGTGCTCGCCTCGGCCGCCGCCATGATCATGTCGTCCTGGGGCTATGTCCTCGCCAAACGCTGGAGCCACCAGGTCGAGGTGCTCGCCTCGACGGCCTGGCAACTGATCGCCGGCGGCCTGCTGCTGCTCCCCCTCGCCGTCGCGATCGAGGGGGCACCGCCGGCCCTCGACGCGCCGGCCGTCCTCGGGTTCGGGTACGTCACCGTCGTGGCCACGGCGGTGGCCTTCGCCGCCTGGTTCGCGGGGCTGCGGCACCTGCCCGCGGGCACGGTGGGCCTGGTCGGGCTGCTCAACCCGGCGACCGGGGTGCTGCTGGGCACCCTGCTCGCCGGGGAGGCGCTCACCGCCCGTCAGCTGTGCGGGCTGGCACTGGTGCTGACCGGCATCCTGCTCGGCCGCCCGCCCGGCCGGAGGGCCGGGCGGGGCCGGACCGCGGCGGGCAGCGAGGGCGTACGGCGCCGGGTCCGCCCGCCGTCAGCGCGACGATGACGCGATCCGCCCGGGTGTGTGCGCCGACGTCCAGTCCACGATCTGCACCGCCGCGCCGGCGGCCTCCTGACCCCGGCAGCGGGCATGATGCCGGCGCGCGATGCCGTCCAGGTCGAGGTGGGCGCCGAACGCGGGCAGGGCGGCCAGCCGGCGGGCGTACGCCCACAACTGCCGGTGCCCGGCGATCCGGTGCACCGCCTCGGCGTCCAGGTGCCAGCGGTGCACGGTGTCGAGCTGCACCAGCGTCACCCACAACTGGACGTCGGCCGCGGTGAGTTCGCCGCCCAGTACGTGGTCCCGCCCGGCCACCCGCCGCTCCAGTGAGGACAGCGCACGCAGCAACGTGTCCAGGGCCGCCGCACGGGCCGCGCTGTCGACGCCGTACCGTCCGGCCTGCTGGGCCGCCTCGTGGATGTCGCGCTCACACAGCCGCCCGAGCGCCTCGATGTCCTCCCGGTCCTGCGGCGCATACAGGGCGGGACCGTGGCCACCGAACCGCCCGGCCAGGTCGCGCAGGATGTCGGGGGCGTGCGTGCTGACGATCCGGCCCGTCCATCCGTCGCTGAGCACGGGGGCCGCGGCCGGGCCGGGGTGCTGGTGCGAGCTGGCCTCGTACAGCGGGCGCAACGCGGTGTACCCGCCGTCCGGGCCGTCGGGGACGGCGGGCAGCAGCGTCACCGGGAGGGTGTCGTCGAGGTCCAGCAGACTGTGGGTGACGGCGATCCCGAGACAGTGCGGACAGGACGGCGACAGATACAGCCGATAGCGGTGCGGCACGGCGTAGTGGCCGCTGCGCGCATCACCGCCGATCCGGCCGCGGAGGGAGGGCTCGGCGGTCGGGGACATACCGGAGCGGGCGGACGGGACGGACGTGGCGGACATACGGCTCCCTGGGTTCCGGGCCGGCACGCGGGCGTACGGCGGGGTACGCACGGACGGGCCGGGCGGCGGGTGTTCAGGCGGAGGTACGGCGACAGCGGCAGGTGGGGCCACCACCGGGCGGGGCCGGCCGCGAAGAGGGGCCGACGGGGTACGGGGGACGCGACGGCGGTCCGGGCCGCTTCAGCCGAGGGAACTCGCCGCGCTGCAGACGCGCAGCAGATCGATGTGCCGGCGCGAGGTGAGAAGGGTGAGCGGCTGGGCCGCGCGGACCGCGCGGTCGGTGTCCAGCCCCGCACACACCATGATTTCCCACTCGTTCGCCAGGGTTCCCACCCTTGAGTGTCGAGGCGCCGCCGAGCCGCGTCAAGGGGGTGCGACCGGTGTGCGCCGGGCTCTCGTTCCCCCTCGGGACGGCGCCCGAAACCGCCCTGCGGCCAGCGAATTCGGTTCGCTCGCGCGGCCCGTCGCGCCCTGCGGCACGAGGTCACACCGGCGCTGCGGAATAATGCAGACATGCGGATTTCAGCCAGGGCGGACTACGCGGTGCGGGCCGCGCTGCAACTCGCCGGCACCCGGGACGCGGGGCCGCTCAAGGCCGAGGCGATCGCCGACGCCCAGGACATTCCGCACAAGTTCCTCGAAGGCATCCTCAACGACATGCGCCGGGGCGGTCTGGTGCTCAGTCAGCGGGGCGGAAACGGCGGGTACCGGCTGGCCAAGGAGCCGGCGGCGATCAGCATCGCGGACGTCATCCGGGTCGTGGACGGCCCCCTGGTGTCCGTACGCGGCGTCCGCCCGCCGGAGCTGTCCTACAGCGGCCCCGCCGAGTCGCTGCTGCCGCTGTGGATCGCGCTGCGGGCGAACGTCCGGCAGATCCTGGACGGGGTGTCGCTGGCCGATGTGGCGTCGGCGGAGCTGCCCGGCCAGGTCTCCGCACTGGCCGAGGACCCGGCCTCCTGGACGAATCCGTAGCGGCACACAGCGGGGACAGGTGGGACGGCGGGGACAGCAGGACTAACAGGGACAGCGGGGATTCGCCGAGTCACCCACCGCCGCCCCGACCCACCGTCCGTCCACACTCCGAGACTTGCCCGTCCATCCCTTGAACGGCCCTTGCCGCGCCGGGAGTCCGGGCGCATTCTTTCCCTACTAATCCAGTAGGGAAACTAGGGAATCGGGGACCACCGGGCACGCCCCAGGGCCCCGGGCTCCGAGAGGGGACGGTGAACGGCGCCATGCCGAAGAGGTCCGCAGCACGCACCGCCGCTCCACCGGTCAACTCCCCTGCCGGGGAAGGAATCTGGCCGCGCGTCACCCGCGAGGTGGCGGAAGACCTCGCCGTCGACGCGATCACCCGCGACCGTGCGGGCAAACCGCCCTTCGACGAGCTCGCGCGGCTGCGCGAGGCCGGGCTGCCCGCACTGCTGACGCCGCCGGGGCCGCACGGGCGGGGCGCCGACTGGCGCACCGCGTGCGCGGTCGTCCGGGAGATCGCGGCGGCCGACGGCTCCATCGGCGAACTGCTCGGCCGGCACCACGTCCTGTCCTGGGGCGCCCGGTTCTTCGGCACCCCGGAGCAGGCCGAAGCGCTGGAGCTCAGGGCGGCCGGCGAGCAGTGGGTGTGGGGCGGCGGCGCCGACCTCCCGGGGGCCGAGCCGGAACCGGCCGGGACGGGTCCCGAACTCACCCTCACCCCGTCCCCTGACGGGTATGCCCTCCACGGGTGGCGGGCGTTCGCCTCGGGGGTCGCCGTGGCGGACCGGCTGCTGCTCGGCGCCGTCTGTACCGAGTCCGGCGAATCGCTGATGGTGGTCGTGGACCCGGCGCACCCCGGCGTCACCACCGACCCGGCGCACGACCGGCTCGGCCAGCGGCTCACCGGGGCGGGCAGCATCGGCTTCGACGGCGTCCCGGTGCGACCGGACCAGGTGCTCGGCGCCGTCCCGCGCGACGAGCACGACATCTCCCCGTTCGCCACGCTCGCCCCGTTGGCGCTGCGGCTCGCCCTCGTCCACGTGAGCCTGGGAGTCGCCGAAGGGGCCCTGGCCGAGGCGCGGGACGCCAGCCGTGCCACGCCGCGCGGCTGGCCGCCCGCGGGGCCGGACGACGCGGTCCGCTACGAGCACCCCGGCAGCGATCCGTACCTCCTCCTCGCCTACGGGGAGCTGGTGGCCGCCGCGCACACCGCCGCGGCGGTCGTCGAACCGGCGACCGAGGCCCTGGCGCGGGGCCTGCTGACGGGCCGCGACCTCGGCGTCGACGAGCGGGCCGACATCGCCGTCCTCGTCGCCGCGGCGGAGGCCGTCACCAGCCGGTCCGCGCTGCAGATCACCACCCGCGTGCTGGAGCTGACCGGCGGCGCCGGCTCGCTGGCCGACGACCCCGGATTCGACCGGTTCTGGCGCAACGCCCGGGTCCTGACGGCGCAGGGCTCCGCCACCCACCGGCTCCGCGACATCGGCGACCACTATCTGAACGGGACGCATCCGCCGCTGACGTTGCGCGCGTGACGACGGGGGCCGGCGCGGTACGGCGTGCGGGCCGGCGCGGTGGGCACTCGGAGGGCGGGGACGGGAGAATGGAGTGCGCGCCGGCGGGGCCCGGCGGCCTCGCGCACCGGCCCCGTACCGCTGCGTGGCCACCCTCCTCGCCCGCACCGCGCAGCGTCGCTCGTACGTGGTGGGCCGAGTATGCACAAGGTGCCGTTGAGCAATCCGGAGCGCCGTCGGGAGGTCTTCGACGTCGCACTGGAGCTGCTCGCCGAGGTGGGGTACGAGCGGTTCAGCATGGATCTGGTCGCGCGGCGGGCCAGGGCCAGCAAGGCGACGCTGTACCAGCGGTGGCCGTCGAAGGCGGAGCTGGTGGTGGCCGCGCTGGCGGAGCACCAGCCGGTGGTCTCCGGGCCGGACACCGGTTCCCTGCCGGGCGATCTGCGGGAGTTGCTGCTGGCGTGGCTGGCGGGATGGGACGCGCGGGACCGCGGGCTGATGCTGGCACTGCTGGAGGGCAGCAGGCGGGACGAGGAGCTGGCGCGGCTGCGCGAGGAGCGGCTGGGCGGCCCGATCCGGCAGGCGGCCGGGGCGGCCCTGGTCCGGGCCCGTCGGCGCGGGGAGATCACCGGGCGGATCGATGCGGAACTGCTGCTGGAGCTGCCGTTCGCGCTGGTGCTGTTGCGCGTGCTGGTGCGGGACGAACGGCCGGGGCGCGAGCTGGTCGACCGGATCGTGGACGGGATCCTCGCCCCGCTGCTCGACACCGAGAGTCGGCCCGAATAGAACGCATTCGTACTATTCTGAGGTCGGAGGCTCGATTCCCCTTGAGGGGAGCGTTCCCATGCGACACGACACCCGGCTCGCGCCGGCTCCCCTGCCGACCCGCCGCAGTTGCCCCTTCGACCCGCCGGCCGACTACCGGCGACTGCGGGAGCAGGACCCGGTCAGCAGGCTGGCCTTCCCCGACGGCAAGGCCGGCTGGCTGCTCACCCGGCACGGTGACGTCCGCGCGTTCCTGGCGGACGACCGGTTCAGCTCGGACCGCGCCCGGGCGTCGCTGCCCGTACGCGGGGTGGCGATCCGGCCCGTCGAGCCCGAGGAACGCGCCGGAATGCTGATCACCATGGACCCGCCGGAACACACCCGCTACCGGCGGATGCTCACCCGGTACTTCACGGTGCGGCGGATGCGGGCCCTGGCACCGCGGATCGAGCAGATCGTCAGTGACCACCTCGACGCCATGGAGCGCGACGGACCCCCCGCCGACCTGGTCCCCGCCTTCGCCCTGCCGATCCCCTCACTGGTGATCTGCGAACTGCTCGGGGTCCCGTACGCGGACCGCGCCGCCTTCCAGGGGTGGACGTCGACGCTGCTCAGGCTGGACGTGGCCGAGGCGGACGCGCGGGCGGCACGGCTGGCGCTGCTCGACTACATGCACGCGCTGGTGGTCGCCAAGCGGGCCCGCCCCGATGACGCCCTGCTCAGCGAGCTGATCACCAGGGAGGACGCCGAGGACGCACTGACCGACGAGGAACTGGCGGGCATCGGGCGGCTGTTGCTGGTGGCCGGGCACGAGACCACCGCGAACATGCTGGCGCTCGGTACGTACACCCTGCTGTCCCACCCCGGTGCGCGCGACGCGCTGCGCGCGCATCCCGAGGGCGTCCCGTGCGCCGTCGAGGAGCTGCTGCGCTATCTGACCATCGTGCAGTTCGGCATCGTCCGGGTCGCCAAGGAGGACGTGGAGATCGGCGGGCAGCAGATCCGCGCGGGCGAGACGGTGGTCGCGTCGCTGGCCGCCGCCAACCGGGACCCCGGGCAGTTCGACCGGCCCGACGCACTCGACCTCGCCCGCGAACCCTCGCAGCACGTCGCGTTCGGGCACGGCGTGCACCAGTGCCTGGGCCAGCAGCTGGCGCGGGTGGAGATGGAAGTGGCCTTCCCGGCGCTCTTCCGGCGGTTCCCGACGCTGCGCCTTGCCGTGCCGCCGGCGCACATCCCGCTGCGCGACGACATGTTGATCTACGGCGTCCATGCGCTGCCGCTCACCTGGGGGTGACCCCGCCGTGCAGATCCGGATCGACCGTACCCGTTGCCGCGGTGCCGGGCAGTGCGTCCTCAGCGCGCCCGGGCTCTTCGATCAGTCGGAGGAGGACGGCCTGGTCGTCGTTCTGGAGGCCACGCCGCCCCCGGAGCTGCGCGACGCGGCCCGCCGCGCGGCGGCCCTGTGCCCCAACGCGGTCATCCGCGTCGTCGAGAGCGAGGGAGCGGCGGACGGGGGCGCGGGCGGGGACGAGGAAGGCGGCGGGGCGGACGGCGGCCCGGACGCCGAGCACTGACGGGGGCGGGGGGCGGGGGCAGGGGCACGGTCCGCCCGGTCGCCGTCACGCGGGGCCGAGCAGGAAGGTGCCCGCCCCGGCTTCGACGCAGGGCTCGAAGCCGGTGGTGATCCGGTCGAGTCGCGTGCGCAGCCAGCGCGAATCCTGGGACGAGAGGTGCCGTAGCCGCATCCGCCATGCCTGGAGGGCGGTGATCCGCAGACCGTGGAGCCGGCCGGTGCCGGGGTCCAAGGAGACGAGGTACATCAGCCGCAGGTCGTCCCGGTACTGCTCGTAGCCGGTGATCCCCTCGTAGTCGTCGATGAAGTCGCCGCACCCGTGGATGAGCAGCTTTCCCCGGTACACCTCCAGGCCGCGGGGGTGATGCGCGGAGTGCCCGTGGAAGAGGTCCACCCCGCCGTCCAGGAGCAGATGCGCGAACGCGGTGTCGGCGCGCGGGATGCCGTAGCCCCAGTTGGGGCCCCAGTGGACCGAGGCCACCACGAGGTCCCCGGGGCGCTTCGCCTGCTGCACGCGGGCGGTGAGCGCGGCCGCGGCGGCCTGGGTGGGGCCGGCCACCAGGGCGACGCCGCTGTCGTCGTCGGTCGCGGCCCAGGACCGCGGGATACCGCTGGACGGCATCCCGAAGGAGAAGACCAGCAGGCGCCGGCCGTCGTCGAGCGGGACGACGGCCGGGCGCGCCGCCTGCTCGGCGTCCGCTCCCGCCCCGGCACTCCGCAGCCCGGCCCCGGCCAGCGTGCCGAGCGTCTCGTCCAGTCCACTGCGGCCGAAGTCCAGGACGTGGTTGTTGGCCAGCACGCAGACGTCGGGGCGGACGACGGTCAAGGAGGGGATGTTCGCCGGGTTCATCCGGTAGTGGACCTCTTTGCCTGCCGCGAAGTCGTCGGCGCGGGTGACGCTGGTCTCCAGGTTGATCACCCGCGCGGCGGGGGCGGCGGCGTCGAGCACCGGGAGGGCCTCGCCCCAGGGATAGGCGAAGTCGACCGGTTTCCCGAAGGGGCCGTTCGCCGCCTCGGCCAGTTCGACGTAGGCGCCGGCGTCGTGGACGTAGCTCTCGCGCAGGGCGGGGTCGCCCGGATGCGGCAGGACCTGGTCGACGCCGCGGCCGAGCATGACATCGCCGCAGACGAACACCGTGACCAGGTCGCCGCCCACCCCTCCAGGCTAGGCCGTGCGGACGGGCGCCCGACGGTGTGCCGCGGTGGTCAACCGGCGTCCCGCGGAGGGACACGTTCCGGGCATTCCCCTCCCCACGACAGTCACGGATAGTAGTCATTGATCACGCAGCGCCACGTGCGGGCTCCGCGCACACCGCTGTCGCACCGTCCAGGGAGACCGGATGACCACGTTTCAGACCAAGGCCGGAACCGAATGCGGGACCGAAGTGGGCCCGGGGGACGCCCGTTACGAGGCCCTCAGAAGAGGTTTCAACCAGCGCTTCATCGCGACACCCGACTATGTGGCAGTCGTCAGCTCGACCGATGAGGTCGTCGCCGCGCTCAACAAGTACCTGGCGAGCCACGGCCCCGACGAGAGTCTCGACCGCCGCCTCACGGTCCGTTCGGGCGGCCACTGCTACGAGAACTTCGTCTGCGGCGAGGACGTCGGCGTGATCCTGGACCTCGGCCAGATGGACCGGGCGTATCTGGACCAGGAGCGGGGGGCGTACTGCGTGGAGGCCGGAGCCAACAACTGGCACGTCGCCACCCACCTCTACGCGCCGTTCGGTGTCGCCCTCCCCGGCGGGTCGTGCTACTCCGTCGGCGCGGGCGGGCATGTCGTGGGCGGCGGGTACGGCCTGCTATCCCGGCAGCACGGCCTGACGGTGGATTACCTCTACGCGGTGGAGGTCGTGGTCGTCCGGGACGGGCAGCATGCGGAGGTGGTGGTCGCGCGCCGCGACTCCCCCGAGCAGGAGCTGCGGGACCTGTGGTGGGCACACACCGGCGGGGGCGGCGGGAATTTCGGGGTGGTGACCCGGTACTGGTTCAAGGGACTGCCCAAGCCTCCGAGCGAGGTGCTGCTCAGCGCCGTCGCCTGGCCGTGGGAGGAGCTGAAGGACGAGCCGGAGCGCTTCAAGTCCCTGGTGCGCAATTACGGCCTGTTCTTCGAGTACGAGAACACCCAGCGGCTCCCGGAGGCGCTGCGCGGCGACTACACCGACATGTTCACGCTGCTGAAGCTGACCCACTACTCCAACGGCAAGATCGGTCTGATCACCCAGCTCGACGCCACCCGGCCGGACAGCGTCGAGCGGCTGAACGCCTTCCTCGACTGGATCACCCAGGGCCTGGACGTCGAGCCCTCGCCGCTGGACCGGCGGATGGGTGAGCACGCCCCGATGGGCGGGCTGCAGGTACCGACCCGGATGCCCTGGCTCACCGCCACCCAGACCCTGAACGGCTCGGGCGACAACCAGTGTGGCAAGTACAAGTCGGCGTACATGACGCGCGGTTTCACCGAGCCGCAGCTCACCGCGATCTTCGAGGCGCTGACGCGGGAGGACTACCAGAACCCGCAGGCGCTGCTCCAGGTCGACTCCTACGGTGGCGCGATCAACCTCCCGGACCGCCACGAAACCGCCGTGTACCAGCGCAGTTCGGTGCTGAAGCTCCAGTACCAGACGTACTGGAGGAACGTCGACGCCAACCGGGACGGTGTCGCCGACCACCACGACGCCGACGCCGACCCCTCGATCGCGGCGCCGAATCTGCGCTGGATCCGCGAGTTCTACCGCGATGTCTACAAGGAGACGGGCGGGGTGCCGGTGCTGCAGCCGGACGGCGCGGCCCGCGGCGACGCGCCGCTGCCGGTGACGGACGGCTGCTACATCAACTACCCCGACACCGACCTCGACGACCCGGAGTGGAACACCTCCGGCCAGCCCTCGCACCGCCTCTACTACGGCGACAACTACCGCCGGCTGCAGGGGGTCAAGGAGTACTGGGACCCGCGCAATGTCTTCCGCAACGCCCAGTCCGTCCGGCCGTCCACCCGCTGACGGGGTGAGCCGGGAGCGCCGCGCGCGGGTGCGTTCAGCCGACGTGCACCCGCGGGCGCCGTTCCCGGTCCGGCTCCGCCTCGCGCAGCACCTCACGGGTGACCGGGGCGACCTCGCCCTGGCCGAAGAGGAAGAAGCGCAGGAACTGGGCGAACGGGTTGCCCTCGGTCCACTCGAAGTAGATGTGCGGCCGCGCTCCGGTGGCATCGCGTACGTGCAGCAGCAGTGCGGCCAGCGCGTTGGAGACGGCGGCGCTCTCCAGGGCGAGCACCCGGAAGCGGCCGTGCAGCACCTCACCGCGGACCCGCAGCTCGCTCTCGAACTCCGACGGGTCCTTGATGGTGACCTCGACGAAGATGAAGTCGTCGTCGACGGGGAGGTCGTTGTCGGTGCGGATCTGCTGCAGCTTGTCGCGGTACTCGGCGACGTCGCGCTGGTCGGGTTCGTTGGCGATGAAGCGGATCTTGCGGTGGGCGATGTCGCGGATGAACCGCTCGGCCATGCCGTCGAGCACGACACTGGTCACCCGCAGTTCGAAGGCGCGGGCGAGGCGGGAGACGAACGACAGGAGGATGATGCCGGCGATGAAGCAGGCACCGATCTTCACCCCGTCCGGGCGCTCGATGACGTTCGCCACGGTCGTGTAGAGGAACACCACGGCGATCAGCGCGAAGCCGATCGTCCAGCCGTGCTCCCCCGCGCGCCGGGCGGCGATGGTCACGGCGATGGCCGCGGAGCTGATCAGGACGAGGACACCGGTGGCGTAGGCGCCGCCCTGGGCGTCCACATTGGCGTCGAAGATCCAGGTCACCAGGAAGGCGATCAGGGTGAAGACCAGCACCATCGGGCGCACCGCCCGCGCCCAGTGCGGTGCCATGCCGTAGCGCGGCAGGTACTGCGGCATCAGATTGAGCAGACCGGCCATCGCGGAGGCGCCGGCGAACCAGAGGATGGCGATGGTGGAGATGTCGTAGACGGTGCCGAAGGCGGAGCCCAGGTACTCGTGGGCCAGGTAGGCGAGCGCCCGCCCGTTGGCCGAGCCGCCCGGCTTGAACGCCTCCGCGGGGATGAGCAGGGTCGTGATGAAGCTGGTGATGATGAGGAAGACGCTCATGATCGCCGCGGCGGTGGTGAGCAGCTTCCGCGCGCCGCGGATGCGTCCCACCGGGCGCTCCTCGGTGTCTCCCGGGTCGCCCTCGATGTGCGGCATCACCGCCACGCCCGTCTCGAAGCCGGACAGGCCCAGCGCCAGCTTCGGGAAGACCAGCAGTGCCACGCCGACCATCGCCAGGACGCTGCCGTGCTCGGTGGTCAGCGCCCGGGTCCAGTCGGTCACGACGTGCGAGGCGGTCATCACGTGCCACAGTCCGGTGACGACCACGACCGCGTTGAGGCCCAGATAGAGGCCGACGAGCACGAGTGCCACCCCGATCGCCTCCAGGAACCCCTTGAGGAAGACCGCGCCCAGCAGGGCGACCAGGAAGATCGTGATGATCATTTGCTTGTTGTGGAGGGCGCTGGTGAGGTGCGGGTTCTCCACGAGGTGAGTGGCCGCGTCGGCCGCCGAGAGGGTGATGGTGATCAGGAAGTCGGTGGCGGCGAAGCCCAGCAGCGTCAGCACGAACAGCTTGCCCTTCCAGAAGGACAGCAGCCGCTCCAGCATCGCGATCGAGCCCTGGCCGTGCGGACTCTCCTTGGCGACCCGCCGGTAGACCGGCAGCGCACCGGCCAGCGTCACGATGACCAGGACGACGGTGGCGACCGGCGACAACAGTCCCGCGGCCAGGGCCGCGATGCCCGGCTGGTAGCCGAGGGTGGAGAAGTAGTCCACACCCGTCAGGCACATCACCCGCCACCACCGCTGCCCCTCGTGGGCGCTGCGCGGCCCGGCGTGCGGACCGGGGTGGTGCGCGGCCATGTCGGCCAGCCCCTCCAGCATCCACGCACGGAAGCGGTGGCGCAGGGCGGCGTGAGAGGAAGAGCCCGCAGGGGCGGAGGTGGCCATCGTGCGCTCCAGTCGTGCCGCGGAAGCATCAGCCATCGACGAGACGGCCGGGTCAGCGTACGAAATCCGGGCCCCGGTCCCGTGGCCATCTTCGGCGGGGCGCGTTCGTGTCCCCGATATGCGGCGCAGCCGGCCGAGCGCCCGCCCGCTCCGCTCTCTCGCGTCCGCGGCGCGGTGTGTCAGAGTGAAGTAAGGAGTCGACGAAGCGGTCGGCGCTTGCTGCCAGAGAGGCGGCCCGACATGACCATACGTTCGGATCTGCTCGGCTCGGTCACCGAGAGTTCCCGCAGTGCGCTGCTGCGGAGCGAGGAGTACGAGGACCTGTTCGACCAGGCCCCGGTGATCTTCGCTGCGCTGAGCGGCCCGCAGCATCTGCTGGAGGCGGCGAATCCGGCGTTCTTCGAGGTGTTCGGCGGCGAGCGGAGGGCCACCGGCGCGCCGGTCGGTGAGCTGTTCCCCGAGCTGGGGAGGCAGGGCGTACTCGACCGGCTCGACGCCGTGTACCGCACCGGTACCGCGTACCGCGCCCGCGGCGGGCGGCTGGTCGTCGGGACGCCGGGGGCGGAGCGGGAGGGGTTCTTCGACTTCACCTACGAGCCCCGGCGGGACGGGAGCGGGCGCATCGACGGGGTGATCGTGATCGCGGTGGAGACCACCGCGCACCACCACGCCCAGCTCCTCGCCGCCGAACAGCGCGTCCTGCTGGAGCAGATCGCGCGCGATGCGCCGCTGGGCGAGACCCTCACCGGCATGGCCCGGGCGATCGAGGAACTCGCTCCCGGCCTGCTCGTCTCCGTCCTGCTCCTCGACGCCGACGGCGAGCGCCTGCGGCACGGCGCCGGGCCCAGTCTGCCCGCCTTCTACAACGAACTGATCGACGGCATCCCCATCGGCCCCCGGGTCGGCTCCTGCGGCACCGCCGCCTATCTGCGCGCCCCGGTGGTGGTCAGCGACATCGCGGCCGATCCGCGCTGGGAGGACTACCGGGAGCTGGCGGCGCGGGCGGGCCTGGCGGCGTGCTGGTCCACTCCGATCATGAGCGGTGACGATCAGCTGCTGGGCACCTTCGCGATGTACCACCGCACCCCCAAGGAACCCGAGGACAAGGACGTGGCCCTCAGCGCCGCGTTCGCCCGGATCACCGCGCTGGCCATCGAACGCCACCACGCCCTGGAGGCCGGCCGCGCCGCCCAGCAGCGGGAGAAGGCGGCCCGGGAGGACCTGGCCTTCGTGCTGGAGGCCAGCACCGCGATCACCCGCGAGCCGCACTACTTCGACTGTCTGCAGTGCATGGCCCGGCTGACCGTCCCCGCGCTGGCGCCGCTGTGCACCGTCCATGTGGTGGAGGACGGGCGTACCCGGCTGATCGCGGCGGCCGCCCCCGATCCGGCCACGGAGGGCCTGCTCGCCGCCGCCGGCATCCGCGACGACATCGACCGCGCGGTCGCCCGCGTCCTCACCTGCGGCAGGACGGAGACCGGCGGCACCTCCGGCAGGACGGAGACCGGCGGCGACGGTGCGCCGGCCCCCGCGGCGCGGCCGGACGTCACCGGCTACGCCTGCGTCCCGCTCACCACCCGCGGCCGCACCTTCGGCGTGCTGACCCTCCTGACCACCGACGGCCCGCTGGACGAACACGTCGTCGCGCTCGCCGAGGAACTCGCCCGCCGGGCCGCCTCCAGTGCCGACAACGCCCACCAGTTCACCGACCGGGTCCGGCTCGCCCGCGATCTCCAGGCCGGACTGCTGCCGCCCGAGCTGCCCGCCGTACCGGGCGCCGAGCTGGCGGCGTCGTACCACCCCGCCGGTGAAGGGCTCGACGTGGGCGGCGACTTCTACGACGTCTTCCCGCTGCCCGACAACCGCTGGGCGCTGATGGTCGGCGATGTCTGCGGGCGCGGCGCGGCGGCCGCCACCACCACCGCCATGGTCCGCCACACCGCGCGCGCCGCGGCGCGGCTGCTCAACGACCCGTCGGACGTGGTCGCGGCCATCAACGAGGCACTGACCGAGGGCACGACCGAGGACACCTTCGTCTCACTGGTCTACGGCGAACTGCGGCACGCCGTCTCCCGTCTGTCGCTGGACCTGATACGCGCCGGTCATGTGCCCCCGCTGGTACGCCGCGCCGACGGCACCGTCGAGGAACTCGCCCACCCGGGGCTGCTGCTGGGCATCGACCGGGACGTCGCCGGGGCACCGTGCCACATCGAGCTGTCTCCGGGGGACAGCCTCGTGCTGGTCACCGACGGCATCACCGAAGCCCGCTCCCCCGAGGGCACGTTCTTCGACGAGCACCGCCTGGCCGACGCCCTGAGGTCGCTGCCGGGCGCCGCGCCGACGGCCGCCTCGGTGGTCGCGGCGGTCACCGCCGCGGTGACCGCCTTCGCGGGCGACTCGACACCCGACGACCAGGCCGCGCTGGTCCTGACGGCCACCTCCTGACGGCCACCTGACGGGTACGACCCGCGCCGTGCCCGGCCGCGGCTACGGCCTTCCGGGAGGCACCCGGGTGGGCAGCGTCGGCAGCACCTTGCCGCGTGCGCCCAGGTGCGGCGCGCCGTTGCCGGCCCGCGCGGCCTTGAGGAAGTCCGGGAGCTGGTACGGCTCGGCGGCGTCGAGGTCGACCTGGTAGCCGAGGTCCCCCAAGCTCGCCACGGTCATCCGGCTCATCGGATTTCCGGCCTCGGCGATCGTCGGGGACATCAGTTCCGCGCCGAACACCGCCTCGCGCCAATGGCTCCCGGCGCTGCCCTCGCCACCGACATTCGCGACCGGTACCGCCTCGGCGTTCCCGGAGCCGACCAGGGTGCCGAATTCCGTCATGGCACCGGGGCCGACAAAGGTCGGATTGGTACCGGGGAAATCCTTCAGCAGCCCGAATTCGGGCCACACACTGCCGATTCCCAGCACGTGCCCCATCTCGTGCGTGATGACGTCGTTGAGGGTGCCGTCCTCCTCCATGCGGGCCAGGTCCGCGGTGTCGAACCGCATGATGCCCTTGGCCGGCAGCCCGGCGCCGGTGGCGGCCGATTCGCCCCGGATATCGGTGGGCCCGGCCATTCCCAGGATGCCGAACGCGTCGTCGATCGGGACGCCTTCCGCCTCGATCAACAGGTCGTCGATGACGTCGTTTCCGACCACCGCGGTTTCCAGGTCACCGACGATGACGCCGGTCCAGCGTTCCGCGGCCATGGCGAACGCGCCCTGCTGGTTCTGCGTGAGCCCACCGAGGAAGCGGACCTCAATGGTGAACGGTGAGGTCGTCGCGGCGAGCTTCGCCGCGCGCTGCGCGTCCGCGACCGCCCGGTAGGTCTTGAATTCAACCGTAACTTGCTTTCCCATGGCTACCGCTCCCCTCTCAAGCGAGCCATGCGTTTCTCATAGTCCGTCTCTCCTGTCAACGCTACCCATGAAGGCCGTTGTAGACAGGGCAACCAACTGGCGCACCAGGGGCTGCCCAGCGGCGCGCGGAGCCCCTATTTTGGGCTCATGGAGCCGATGCCGCAGACGCCCTCGGAGGACCCCGGTCACCCCGGCCCGCTGCGCCGGCTCTCGCTCGCCGAGCTGCGCCGGCGGACGAGCATGAAGTGGCGGACCTATCCGCCGGACGTGCTGCCGCTGTGGGTGGCCGAGATGGACGTGCCGCTCGCCGCACCCGTCGTCCGGGCGATCACCGAGGCCGTCGCGTGCGGCGACACCGGCTACCCGGCGGGCACGGAGTACGCCTCGGCACTGTCCGGTTTCGCCCGCGAGCGGTGGGGCTGGGACGGGATCGCCGTGGAGCGGACGACGATCGTGCCCGACGTGATGCTGGGCGTCGTCGAGGTCCTGAAGCTGGTCACCCGCGCGGGAGACCCGGTCGTCGTCAACTGTCCGGTGTACCCGCCGTTCTACCCGTTCGTGTCCCACATGGACCGGCGCGTGGTGGAGGCGCCCCTGGGGCCGGATCTGCGGATCGACCCGGTCGCGCTGGAGGCCGCGTTCCGGCGGGCCGCCGCGGGCGGCGGACGCCCCGCGTTCCTGCTGTGCAGCCCGCACAACCCGACCGGGACCGTGCACAGCGCCGAGGAGCTGGCCGGTGTCGCGGCGCTCGCCGCCCGCTACGGGGTACGGGTCGTCGCCGACGAGATCCACGCCCCTCTGGTGACCCGGGACACCGCCTTCGTGCCCTATCTGAGCGTGCCCGGGGCGGCGGACGGCCTGTCGCTGATGTCGGCGTCCAAGGCGTGGAACCTGGCGGGTATCAAGGCCGCGCTCGCCGTCGCGGGTCCCGCGGCCGCCGAGGATCTGGCGCGGATGCCGGAAGAGGTCGGCCACGGCCCCAGCCACGTCGGTGTCCTCGCGCACACCGCCGCGCTGCGGGAGGGCGGTGGCTGGCTCGACGCGCTGCTCGCCGACGTCGACGACAACCGCAGGCTGCTCGCCGCTCTGCTGGCCGAGCAGTTGCCCGCGGTCCGTTACCGTCCGGCCGCCGGGACCTTCCTCGCCTGGCTCGACTGCCGTCCGCTCGGCCTCGGCGACAACCCCGCGGAGGTCTTCCTCGCCCGCGGCCGGGTGGCGCTCAGCCCGGGCCCGGACTTCGGCACCGGCGGCGCCGGCCACGTACGCCTGAATCTGGCGACGTCACCGGAGGTGCTCACCGAGGCGGTCCGCAGGATGGCCGCCGCGGTGGCCTGAACCGGTAGCTGATGCCGGCTCACCTCCGGGGGTGCCCGGGCCCGCGGGGAAGTCGCCCGGCACCCGCCGTCGTTGGCCGCGTACCAGCATTTTGGAGCGCGGCCGATTTCTCCATACGATCCAGCGATGATCACAAGAAAACGGCTGGCGGCCGGGGTGTGCGGGCTGCTCGCCGCCATGGCCGTCGCCCTTCTTCCCACCCCCGCGACGGCCGGTGAGCCGGACGCGAAACCGTCCCCCAAGGTCGAGCTGACGCTCGATGTCAGCGGCTCGATGCGGGCCCGCGACATCGACGGCCAGAGCCGGATGGCCGCCGCCAAGCAGGCGTTCAACGAGGTGCTCGACGCGGTACCGCAGGACGTCCAGCTCGGCATACGCACCCTCGGCGCCAACTACCGCGGTGAGGACCGGAAGGTCGGCTGCAAGGACACCCGGCAGCTCTACCCGGTCGGCCCGCTCGACCGGACCGAGGCGAAGACCGCGGTGGCGACGCTCACCCCCACCGGCTGGACGCCGATCGGCCCCGCCCTGCTGGGCGCCGCCCAGGACCTCAAGGGCGGTGACGGGACCCGCAGGATCGTGCTCATCACGGACGGCGAGGACACCTGCGCGCCGCTCGACCCGTGCCAGGTGGCCCGCGACATCGCCGCGCAGGGCATCCACCTCACCGTCGACACCCTCGGCTTGCTGCCGGACGCCAAGACCCGCAAGCAGCTGAGCTGCATCGCGGAGGCCACCGGCGGGACCTACACCTCCGTGCAGCACACCAAGCAACTGCGGGACCGGGTGCACCAGTTGGTGGAACGGGCCGCCGATCCGGTCGTCACGCCGGTGCCGGCCGAGGGCGGCCGGCAGTGCGCCGACGCCCCCCGGCTCAAGCCCGGTCTCTACACCGACCGTGAGAAGTTCGCCGAGCACCGCTGGTACCGGGTCGACGTCCGGCCGGGCCAGGAGCTGCGCGCGGCGGTGAGCATCGGCGCCGACCGCGCCGTCAACAACGACTACGGGGTGCTGCTGCGGGCCTCGACCGTGCACGGCAGGGAGATCGTGCGCGGCGCGGAGGCCGGCGACGGACGGACCGATGTGATCTCGTCCGGGCTGCGCTACCCCAAGGCACCGATGGACGCGCCGGACGGTGCGACGGAGGCGCCGGCGGAAACCGTCTGCCTCCAGGTCAGCAACTCCTTCTCGGCGCCCGCCTCGGTCCGGACCGACCCCGGCATGCCCGTCGAGCTGTCCATCGACCTGGTGGACGGCCCCAGTGACGCGTCCGACGCGGCTTCCTTCGGTCTCGGCCACGGATGGTGGCTGCTGGGCGCCCTGACGCTGGCCGGTCTGGTGGCCGGTCTGCTGTGGGGCTGGATCTCCCGTTGGCGCGTCACCGTCTGGAGGACCAACTGATGCGCACCGTACGCATACTGACCACCGCCGTACTGGCGGGCGCCGGCCTCCTCGGCCTGGCGGGCGGCGCGCAGGCCGACAGCGCCACGCCGAGCCCGTCCGCGAGTGGCAGTGCGGAAGCGGCCGGCCCCACCGAGGCCGGCACCTCCTTCCGGACGGCGACCGCCGTCAAGCCGGACCAGCCCGCCACGGCCGACGCCTCGACCGGTGACTACCTCTACTGGGTGCTGCCCGTGGACGTGGCCCAGCGCGCCACCGTCAACGCCAAGGTGACCCTCCCGCCGGCGGCTTCCCGGCACGGGGCGGCCACCTGGCGGCTCGACGTGTACGACGGGCTGCGCCGCCACCAGGCGTGCCGCTACGGCGCGCAGTCCCGCACGGCGGCCGCGGACGCCGGCGCGGTCGAGCTGTCCTGCACGCTGCGCACGGTCCGCTCGTGGGCGGAGCCGTGGGCCAACGACCCGCTGCCCGGCAGCTATTACGTCCGGCTGACGGTCGTCGATCTGCCGCAGGAGGACCTGGGGCAGCCGGTGCACGCCGAGGTCGAGGCGTCGGTGGCCGATCAGGGCGGCGCGCAGGCGGTGGACGGCGCGCTGGCCGCTCCCCTGGTGCCCGGCGCCGGCTCCGCCACGGCGAAGGCGGACGGCGCCGGTTCCTCCCCGCGGCCGGCGGCCGCGGCCGAGCCGGACGGGGGCTGGTCCTCCGGCCGGTGGAACGACCGCTGGCTGTGGACGGCGGCGGGCGGTGCCCTCGCGGCCCTCGCCGGTATCGCGGGCTACCGCGCCACCCGCGGCTCGGGCCGCCCGGCACGGATTCCGCCGGGCGCCTGACCCGCCCGGGGCGGACCCGCCGGAGTCGGGACCGCCTCGGCCGGTGCTCCTCAGCCCGTCGCGCGGCCGGTGCCTCCAACGAGGCGCCGGCCGCGTCGCGTTGCTCCCCGGGCGCCGCGCGGGTCAGCAGTCACAGCCGCAGCAGTCGCAGGAGTCACAACAGTTACAAGAGTCGCAGCAGTTGCAGGAGTCGCAGCTGCAGTCACAGTCCTGGCAGCACCCCTCGCGCTTCTTGCGTGACCACGGCCCCTCGTACTCCTCCGCACAGCACAGCTTGCAGGTGCAGCACAGGCCGATGGCGACCGCACAGCCGGCGAGGAAGCCGCGGGGCTTCTTCGGCGGGTGCGGGAAGCGCGGCATGCCGCCGTGGCCGCCGTCCCCGCCCCCGTGACCGCCCCCGAAGCCACCACCGTGGCCACCGGGCCCGGAGGGCGGCACCGGACCGCCGGCGTACGGATTCTGCGCGGCGTTCAGGTGGCCGCCGTACGGGCCGGCGGCCGGCGCCCGGCCGTGCTGAGCGGGTCCGCCGGGCCCGTTGCGGTACGGGTTCCGGTCGTGCCCCTGGTGCGCGCAGGTCGTGGTGCCGAAGGCGCGGTCCACCGAGCGCCGCAGCTCGTGCACCAGCAGTACGTGCACCAGCGTGGCGTCCGCGAACTCCACGTCGCGGAGGGCGAGTCGGATGCCGTGCAGCGCGTCGTCGCACAGCCGACGGGCCTGGCCGGTGGTGGCGCCGGTGGCGGTGAGCGGGTTCCAGGCGCCCTCGGCGGCGTCCGCGGCGCGGTCCTCCACGGCGTCCAGCAGATGGGCCAGCCGGCCGAAGAACCGGCCGGCCTCGGCCAGCGGTGCGGCGTTGCCCGGGCGGCCCGCCAGCACCGCGGTGTGCGCAAAGGCGGCCGCGGTCGCCGTTTCGGTGGGTTCGGTGATGACCGTCAACGGCGTGCCGGGGCCGGCCAGTTCCTCGATGCCCAGCTGCCGGTCGACCGCGTCGACGAGTACGGCGGTGTCGAAGCCGAGGGCGGCGCCGGTGCGCGCCCCGGCCCGGTCCCAGCCGGCCGCGACCTTGCGTGCGGCGGCGGCCACCGGCCGGCGGCGCAACAGCCCGTTCCGGTCGGCGACGTGGTCGCGTATCTTCGCCGAGGCGAGCACGAGGGAGACCGACGCGGCCAGCCGCGCGCCCTCGCCCTTGGCGACGGAGGCGGTGCGCATGCCCCGGAGCGGGCAGGGGCCGGCGGTCCGGCGGGCGGCCGCGGTGAGACCTGCCTGCGCGTCGGTCAGGACGGAGACGATCAGCCCGTCGTAGTTGGTCACGACCCGCGCGAACTGGCCGTGGTCGCCGCGCAGGGCGAGACAGAGGCCGCACAGGTGGGCCATCCACTCGGCTTTGAGTCCTTCTGACAGCCGATGGGTACAGGGCCTGACGATTCCGAACATGTGAAACCCCCGTGAGACGTCGGAACGGTGGAGCCGCCCGGCCGGGGCCGGCCCGGCCGGACAACGGCAGCAGATCGTACCGACAAGGCCGCTGACCTGGGTACACGGCCCTCGGACGAATCTTCCTGACGGATAGTCAGGAGGCAGTCGAAGGGCCTCGCTCCGGCGTCCGGCCGTCCGCCGCGGGTGGACAGCGACGGACCGGCCCGCACTCGGTCACGGTCCGCGCATGACGACGGAGAAGGCGAGGACCCCGGTGCCGCGGGTGCAGCTCGTCATGGGCATCCTCCGCAGGGACGACGAGGTCCTGCTCGTACGGGAGGGCCTCGGCGCCGACAGCGCGCTGCTCCGGTCCCTCCCGGGTGGCGGGGTCGAGGACGGCGAGCTCCTGCACGAGGCGCTCCGGCGCGAGAGGCGGGAGGAGACCGGACTGCTGGTGGGTGACCCGGTGCGGACCGCGTTCCTGGTGCACATCGACTCCGAGCGGTACCCGTCGGCGATGGCCGTGGCCTTCGAGATCGACGAGTGGTCGGGGACCGTCGCGCCGCAGGACGGTGACATCGAGCAGGCCGCCTTCTTCCCCTTGCCCGCCGCCGTGCAGCTTCTCGGCGAGCTGGACAGCGCACCGCAGCGCGAGCCCGTCGTCGGCTGTCTGACGGGGCGCGTCGCGCCCGGCGCCACCTGGCTGTACCGCAACCGGGGCCGCGACGAGACGCTCGTCGCGCGGTGGTGACGCCGGACGGCGGCCGGCACCACGCGGAGGTCACCAGCCGCGGCCGGTGAACGGTCCCGGTCCCGGGTGCGGGCGCAGCCGCGCGGCGAGCACCGCGACGTCGTCCTCGGCGTGCGTCCCGTCCAGGCGCAGCAGCACCTCGTCGAGCACGGCCTCCATCCCGGCCCCCGCGGGCAGCCGCAGCCGGGCCAGCCGGGCCATGGAGTCGTCGATGTCCTCCCCGCGGCGCTCGACGAGGCCGTCGGTGAACATCAGCAGGGTCTCGTCGGGACCGAGGGCGCGGGTGATCAGGTCGTAGCCGCCGACGCCGGTGCCCAGGGGCGGGCCGACCGGCACCGGGATGAGCTCCGCGGTGCCGTCGCGGCCGAAGACGGCCGGTGGGAGGTGGCCGGCGCTGGCGAAGCCGGCGAGGCCGCGCGCCGGGTCGACCCGGGCCAGCAGGCAGGTCGCCGGGCGGCGGGCCTCGTCCTCGGACACCGCGGTGTCGAGCTGCCGCAGGACGCGGTGCGGCGGCAGGTCGGTCGAGGCGACGTAGCGGAGGGTGGAGCGGTAGGCGTTCATGTCGACGGCCGCGTCCAGGCCGTGGCCCATGACATCGCCCACGACGAGCAGGGTGCGTCCGTAGTGGAGCCGGACCGTCTCGAACCAGTCGCCGCCGACCAGGGCGCTGGAGCCGGACGGCAGGTAGCGGGTGGCGAGTTCCAGGTTGGGGTGCGGCCGGCCGGGCTCGGCGAGCAGCGCCCGTTGGAGGTCCATGGCGGTGCGCTGCACCGAGGCGTACCGGCGGGCATGGGCGAGGTGGCGGGCGGCCAGCCGCGCCACGTGCCGGACCGTCGCGGTCTCGTCCTCGGCGAAGCGGCCGCCGGCCCGGAGGGCGAGCAGGACGCCGTGGGGGCGGCCGTGCACGGGCAGCGGGACCGCCAGGGCGTCGACGGACATGCCGCCCTTCAGGAAGCCGGTGGCGGTGACCGGACGGTCCTCGTCCAGGGCCCGCAGTGCGGGCGGCCGGCCGTCCGGCTGCCCGGTTACGTCGTCGGGGAACCGGGCCTGGAGCACCTTCACCAGGCCCGCCGACGCCACACGTTGCAACGCCGGGCCCCGGGGCGCCGGCCGCGCCGCGGCGGGCTCCACGGGGAGGAGGTCGACGGCGGCGGCGTCACACACGTGCCGGCACAGGAACCGGGACAGCTCGGCGCAGGTGGTCCGCTCGTCCAGGGTGGTGCCGATCTGCTCGGCGGCCTCCTCCTCCACGCGCAGCCGGGCCCGTACGCGCGCGGCGTCGGTGTCCCGACCCGCATCCGAGCCGTCCCGGTTCGACAAGGCCACCTCCAGGGCACCGCGTCCGCCTCGGGCGGATTCGCTCCTGATGCACCCATACCACCCGCCGGGCCGAATCCCGGCCCGGCGCGGCGGCCCCGGCGGAGGTCAGCTCAGTACGCCCGCGCCCAGCAGGCCGAAGAGCAGCACGCCGACCAGGATCCGGTAGATCACGAAGGAGTTGAAGGAGTGCTTGGCCACGAACTTCAGCAGCCAGGAGATCGAGGCGTAGGCGACGGCGAAGGAGACGACCGTGCCGATGGCCAGCGGGAGGACGGCGGCACCGCTGCCCATCGCGTCCTTCAGCTCGTAGATGCCCGCGCCGGTGAGGGCCGGGATGCCGAGGAAGAAGGACAGCCGGGTGGCGGCGACGCGCTCCAGGTCGAGGATGAGGCCGGTGGACATGGTGGCGCCGGAGCGGGAGAAGCCGGGGAAGAGCAGGGCGAGGATCTGCGAGCAGCCGACCCACATGGCGTCCTTGAGGGAGGTGTCGTCCTCACCGCGCTTGTGCCGGCCCATCTGGTCCGCCGCCCACATCACACCGCTGCCGACGATCAGCGATCCGGCCACCACCCACAGGGAGGCGAGCGGGCCCTCGATCAGGGGCTTGGCGGCGAGGCCGACCACGACGATCGGGATGGTGGCGTAGATCACCCACCAGGCGAACTTGTAGTCGTGGTGGTAGCGCTCCTCGCGATTGCCCAGGCCGCGGAACCAGGCGCCGACGATGCGCACGATGTCCTTGCCGAAGTAGACGAGCGCCGCGGCGATGGCACCGACCTGGATGACGGCGGAGAAGCCGACGACGGCCTTGTCGTCGACGGGGATTCCCATCAGGCCCTCGGCGATCTTGAGATGGCCGGTGGAGGAGACCGGGAGGAATTCCGTCACCCCCTCGACGGCTCCGAGGACGACGGCTTGGCCGATGCTGATCGCGCTCATGGGATCCATTTCTGGCGACGGGTGGGCAGTGGTGCGCGCAGGACGCGCCTGCGCGCGTGATGCGCGCAGGCGACTGTGACTGTACTGGTGGTTTGACTGCCCGGCGGACGGGAAGGCCACCGCAGCCCCCGGTGACGGGCGACGTGCGCCCCGCTGCCCGGACGTCTACAGTGCGTCGGACGGTCTACAACACTGTAGACGAACGAGGGGAGGAAAGGTTCCATGGCCGAGGCACAGGTCCACCGCCGGCCCGCGAGCGGCGAGCGGCCCACCCCCGGCAAGCAGCGCGACGCATTCTTCGACAACGCCAAGTACCTGGCCATCGTCCTCGTGGCGATCGGTCATGCCTGGGAGCCGTTCTACGCCGGCAGCCGGACCGCGGCCGCCCTCTATCTCTTCGTGTACGCCTTCCACATGCCGGCCTTCACCGTCATCTCCGGCTACTTCTCGCGCAGCTTCGACATGCGCCGCGACCGGCTGCAGCGGCTGGTCACCGGCGTCGCCGTCCCGTACCTCGTCTTCCAGATCGCCTACGCGCTGTTCCGCTGGGCGGCGGGCGACACACCGGACCTCTCGGTCAGCCTGCTCGACCCGTGGTTCCTCACCTGGTTCCTGGCGGCGCTCTTCATCTGGCGGCTGACCGCGCCGCTGTGGCGGATCGTGCGCCGGCCGGTGCCGCTGGCCCTGGCCGTCGCCGCGCTGGCCTCGGCCTCCCCCGACCTCGGCAGCGACCTCGATCTGCAGCGGGTGCTGCAGTTCCTGCCGTTCTTCGTCCTCGGGTTGTGCCTGCGGCCGGAGCACTTCGCGCTGGTGCGCCGCCGGGAGGTCCGGATCGCCGCTGTGCCGGTGGCGGCGGGCGCGCTGGTCTTTGCCTACTGGGCCGTGCCGCGGATGAACGACGCCTGGCTGTACCACACCGACAGCGCGCAGAACCTGGGCGCGCCGTGGTGGACGGGCATGCTGATGCAGCTGGCCATGTTCGGGTGCTCGCTGGTGCTCACGGCCTGCTTCCTGGCCTGGGTGCCGGGCCGCCGGGCCTGGTGCACCGCCCTGGGCGCCGGCACGCTCTACGGCTATCTGCTGCACGGCTTCCTGGCCAAGGCATCCCGCTGGTGGAACTGGTACGACGCTCCGTGGGTGCGCACGCCGTGGGGCGCCGTCGCGGTCACCCTGATCGCCGCGGCGGTCGTCACGCTGCTGTGCACGCCCCCCGTCCGGCGCGCCCTCCGCTGCGTCATGGAGCCGAGGATGGACTGGGCCTTCCGTCCCGTCCACCGCTGTACGGCCCCGGCCGGTGGCGGTGGTGGCCGGGGGTGACCGCGCGCCGCGCCCCGGCGCCCGCGGACGGCCGGGCCGCGCGCGTGGTGCCCGCGCGGGCCCCGGGCGGGCACCACCTCCGGGCCGGCGGCTGACCGGCGCGGAACCGGCCTTCCGGAGCCCCGCGGTCGCAGGGTGACGGCGCGCTCACCGTGCGGCACCGTGCCCAGTGGTGAGTTGCCGCGGGAGGCCCCGGTACCGCCCGCGGCCCGGGCGTCCGCGGTTGCTCCGGCGGCTAGCATCAGTACTGTTGGCGTGGCTCATTCGCGCGGCGGCGGCGCAACATCTGGCCGATCGGCTGCTTGGCACGGCGTGCTCGAACTGCCCGTGGGACGGCCGGAAACGACATGCCCCCACGCCACCCGAACTCAGCAGAGGCGCCGATCATGGAACCAGCTGCCGCGGCATCGCCACCCCGCACCGGCATCAGCCTGCGCCAGCTGTTGATGGCGCTGGGCGAGCCCCTGGTCGAGCTGCAGGCCGCGCCCGCCGGTCTGGAGGTCGAGATCCGCAGCGTCGCGCTGCTCGACCCCGAGGACCCGCCGATGGCCCGCCCCGGCGAGCTGGTGCTGGCGATAGGCGCCCGCGGCCGGGCCGCGTTCCCCGCGCTGCGGGCCGGCGGACGGGACGGCGCGGCCGCCGTCGCGGTCAAACTGGACACCCCCGCACAGGCCGCGGCACTCAGCGAGACCGCGGTCGAGGCCGGGGTCGCGCTGCTGTCCGTACGGAGCGAGGCGCGCTGGGAACAGATCGACGCGCTGGCCCGCACGGCCCTCGACAGCACACCGCAGTGGCGGCCCGGCGAGCCGCTGGAGGAGGGCGACCTCTTCTCGCTCGCCCAGACCACCGCCGTCCTCACCGGCGGCATCGTCAGCATCGAGGACACCGCCAACCGCGTGCTGGCCTACTCGCGCTCCACGAACACCGACGAGGTCGACGACCTGCGGCGGCTGTCCATCCTGGGCTGGCAGGGCCCGGAGGCGTATCTGGCGCGGCTGCGCAAGTGGGGCGTCTTCCAGCGGCTGCGCGCCTCCGACGACGTGATCAACATCGACAGCCACCCCGAGCTGGGGATCCGCCGCCGGCTCGCGGTGGCCATCCGGTCCGGGGAGCGGCAGCTGGGCACGATCTGGGTGCAGGAGGGTTCGACGCCGCTGAGCGAGCACTCCGACCAGGCGCTGCTGGGCGCCGCCCGGGTCGCCGCGCTGCACCTGGTGCGGCGCCGCCGGGAACTCTCGGCGGACCTGACGCTGACCCGCACGCTGGCGGCCGGGCTGCTGGAGGGCACCACCGGGCCGCAGCCGCTGGCGTCCCACCTCGGCCTGGACGCGGGCCGGCCGGCCGCCGTCCTGGGCTTCTCCTACGGCTCCGCCGAGGCCACCCCGACCGAGCTGGCCCGCTCCGAGGTGACCAACCTGGTGTCGGTGCACACCGCCGCCCGGCACCGCAGCGCCCTGGTCACCCAGGCCGACTCCCGGATCTACGTCCTGCTGCCGCAGCTGCCGCGCAGCATCGACCTCACCACCCTGCGCTGCTGGGGCCAGGACATCACCGACGCCGCGCGCCGCCACCTGGGCCTGTCGCTGCGCGGATCGGTCGGCTGCATCGTGCCGGGGCTGGGCGAGGTGCCCGCGTCGCGGCGGGAGGCGGACCGCATCCTCGACGCGATGGTCAGCGTCGGCGTCGCCACCACCGTCGCGGCCCTGCCCGACATCCAGGCGGAGGTGCTGGTCAGTGAGGTGCTGGCGCTGCTCTCCGCGCACCCCGGCATGCGCGACCCGAGGCTGACCGCGCTGGTCGCGCACGACAGCCGCAGTCAGGGGCAGTTGGCGGAGAGCGTGCTCGCGTACCTCAACGCCTTCGGTGACGTCCGGGCCGCGGCCGCCGAGCTGCATGTGCACCCCAACACCCTGCGCTACCGCATCCGACGGGCCGAGGAGCTGACCGGGCTCGACCTCGGCCGGCCCGACCAGCGGTTGCTGGCCATGCTCCAGCTGCGGCTGCCGGCTGCCGGCTGAGCCCCTGCCGGGGCCGTCAGCCCCGGCCCCACGCCCCCCATAAGCCCGCAATTCTCCTAAAATGGGCGGGGTGCTCCATTGAGCTGACGGGCTGGCGATCATGATTTCGGAGAACGTGCCGCCGGACGGATCCGGGCGGGCATGCGACATCGCGAAGGCGGCCACGGCCGAACTGGACGCGCAGGGACGGGTGGTTTCCTGGACCCGGGCCGCGGAGCGGCTGCTCGGCTACCCCGCCGAAGAGGTCCTCGGCCGGCCCGCGACCCAGTTGCTGGCGCTGCCCGGCGATGTGGCGCGGGCGGCCGCGGTGGCACGGTGGTGCCGGGCCGGCGACGGCTGGGGCGGATCGGTGGCGGTGCGCCACCGGGACGGCCGGGACGTACAGCTGGCCGTGCAGGTCACCGCCGTGCTGGACGGGGCCGTCGGTGCGGAGCGCTGGTCGGTGCTGGCCCTGGAGGAGTGGCGGGTGCCCGGCGGCGGTGTCAACCAGCTGATGCTGGAGCCCTTTCTGGCGCACGCCCCGGTCGGTATGGCCGTACTGGACACCGATCTCCGCTACGTCTGGGTGAACGACGTGCTGGAGCGGCTGATCCCGCTGGAGCGGCGGCTGGGCCGGACCGTCGACGAGGTGCTGCCCCGGCTGGAGGCCGAGGCGTTCAACACGCGGATGCGGCGGGTGCTGCGGACCGGCGCCCCGGTGATGGACTACGAATTCCGCAGTCCCACCTACGCCGACCCCAACCAGGAACGCGCCTACTCGGCGTCCTTCTTCGGGCTGGCCGCCCCCCAGGGCGGCCGCATCGGCATCTGGTACATGGTCATCGACGTCACCGAGCGCTGGCGCGCCCAGGAGCGCCTCGCCCTGCTCAACGACGCCAGCGCCCGGATCGGCAGCACCCTGGACGTCACCTGCACCGCGCAGGAGCTGGCAGACATGGCGGTGCCCGCGCTCGCCGACTTCGTGGCGGTCGATCTGCTGGACTCGGTCCTGCGCGGTGAGGAGCCGGTGCCCGGGCCGGTCGACAGCACCCCGACGATGCGTCGCTCCGGGCAGCAGTCGGTCAACGAGGGCTGCCCGGAGGCGGGCCTCGCGGTGGGCGAAGCCGTCCAGCGCTCGCCGTCCTCCCCGATCGCGCGCTGTCTGCTCGCGGGCGAGTCCCTGGTCGAACCCGCCCTGGACCTCACCAGCAGCGCCTGGGTGACCGAGGACCCCGTACGGGCCGCGGTGATCCGCCGCTTCGGGTTCCGTTCGGTGATGGTGGCGCCGGTACAGGCCCGCGGCATCACGCTGGGCGCGGCGACGTTCTTCCGGACCCGCCGGCTGGGCCCCTTCACGCCGGAGGACGTACAGCTCGCCGAGGAGCTGGTCGCCCGCGCGGCGGTGTGCGTGGACAACGCACGCCGCTTCACCCGCGAGCGCACCGCGGCCCGGATGATGCAGCAGAACCTGCTGCCGCACGAGCTGAGCGGCGGCTCGGCGCTGGAGGTGGCCTCCTGGTACTTCCCGGCCGACGCCCCGAGCGGGGTGGGCGGCGACTGGTTCGACGTGATTCCGCTGTCCGGGGCGCGGGTCGCCCTGGTCGTCGGGGACGTCGTGGGGCACGGCATCAACGCCGCGGCGACCATGGGCCGGCTGCGCACCGCGGTGCGGACGCTGGCCAATCTGGACCTGCCGCCCGACGAGCTGCTGGCGCGCCTGGACGACCTGGTGATCGGGCTGGTCAAGACGCACGGCGCGGAATCGGTGGCGGGTTCGGAGAACGCCGGGGTGGCCGCCACGTTCATGGGGGCGACCTGCCTGTACGCGGTGTACGACCCGGTCAGCAGGCGCTGCAGCATGGCGCGCGCCGGGCATCTGCCGCCCGCGGTCGTCGGGCCCGACGGCGCCGTCGACCTGCCCGACCTGCCCGCCGGACCGCCGCTGGGCCTGGGGTCCCTGCCGTTCGAGGCGGTCGAGCTGGAGCTGGCCGAGGGCAGCCTGATCGCGCTCTACACCAACGGGCTGATCGAGACCTGCGACCGGGACATCGGCGTCGGGCTGTCCCGGCTGACCCATGCCCTCGCGGAGTCCGGCCCGCCGCTGACGGACATCGGCGCGGGCGTGGTCGAGGCGCTGCTGACCGGCCCGCCGTCCGACGACGCCGCGCTCCTCCTGGCCCGTACCCGCGCGCTGGACGCCCGGCAGGTCGCCTCCTGGGAGCTGTCCACCGACCCCGCCGTGGTCGGCAGCGCCCGCGCCCTGGCCGGCCGGCAGCTGGCGGAGTGGGGCATGGACGACCTGCTGTTCACCACGGAGCTGGTGGTCAGCGAGCTGGTCACCAACGCCATCCGGCACGGCGCCGGCCCCATCACCCTGCGGCTGATCCGGCAGGACGCGCTGATCTGCGAGGTCTTCGACGCCGGCAGCACCGCCCCGCACCTGCGCCACGCCCGCACCACCGACGAGGGCGGCCGCGGGCTGTTCATCGTCGCGCAGCTCACCCGGCGCTGGGGCACCCGCTACACCCCGACCGGGAAGATCATCTGGACCGAGCAGGAGGTGTCGGCCGCCGCGTAGCGGGGTCGCCGTCGACGGCGCCGCGGCACGGGCCGCGGTGCGCCGCCGGAATCCGCAGTCCCGTCACCCGGGGTTCGGTCACTCGTCGTGCTCGCGTCGCGCGGTGCTGCTGAGGTGGTCGGGCGCGGAGCAACGCACGCCGGGAAGCGGGCGGTTGGCGCCCGTCCGGCGCCGCGGCTGCCGGGCCCCGGGCCGGGCGGACGCCGTTCACCAGCGGCGGGACGGCGCACGCGAGTCGGCCGGACCGGGCCGGTGCATTGGCCGGACGCACAGCCATCGGTGACGAATTTGTCGTCCCTCACAAATACGCCGCCGCTCACCGCCACATACGCTGACGCAAATCCCTTACCGGACGTGATGCGGCTCACCTCTCACGAGGAGGACGGGCCTTCGGCGCGGCGGCGCGAGAGCGCCCCCCACCCGCGCGGGCATCCGAGGACGGGGCCCCTGTGCCGCCGCCTCGACATGCGTCAGGGCCATGATCGCCACCTGCCAGCAACCGGCCCTTTCGTGCGTCCACCCCCCGAGGCGATCGCAAGCGTCACCCCGTGCACGACCCTCCAACCCTCAACGGATGTCGAGATGACCACACCTCCCTCCGGCCACGTGGCCGCTCCGCCCGCTCCCCCCGGTAACGGTGCGGCCCCTGGACACTCAGGACTGCAGTCCGGCCTCAAGAACCGTCATCTGTCCATGATCGCCGTCGGTGGCGTCATCGGCGCCGGCCTCTTCGTCGGCTCCGCCTCCGGCATCGCCGCCGCCGGCCCCGGCATCCTGCTGTCCTACGCGCTGGTCGGCGCGCTGGTCGTCTTCGTGATGCGGATGCTCGGCGAGATGGCGGCCGCCAACCCGACCTCCGGCTCGTTCTCCGCCTACGCGGACCGGGCGCTCGGCCGCTGGGCCGGCTTCTCCATCGGCTGGCTGTACTGGTTCTTCTGGGTCGTGGTGCTCGCCGTGGAGGCGACCGCCGGCGCGGCGATCCTCACCAGCTGGGTCCCGGCCGTCCCGCAGTGGGCCTGGGCGCTGATCGTGATGATCGTCCTCACCGCCACCAACCTGGCCTCGGTCGCCTCCTTCGGTGAGTTCGAGTTCTGGTTCGCGGGCATCAAGGTCGTCGCCATCGCGGCCTTCATCGTCCTCGGCGGCCTGGCGATCTTCGGCGTGCTGCCCGGCACCGGCCACGCGGCCACCGGCTTCGGCAACCTCACCTCGCACGGCGGGTTCCTGCCGCACGGACCCAGCGCGATCCTCACCGGCGTGCTGATGGTCGTCTTCTCCTTCATGGGCAGCGAGATCGTCACCCTCGCCGCCGGTGAGTCCGAGGACCCGCAGCGCGCGGTCACCAAGGCCACCAAGAGCGTCATCTGGCGGGTCGGCATCTTCTACCTGGGCTCGATCCTCGTGGTCGTCTCCCTGCTGCCGTGGAACGACCCCTCGATCGCCAAGAAGGGCTCGTACGTCGCGGCCCTCGACTCCATCGGCATCCCGCACGCCGGCCAGATCATGAACGTCATCGTGCTGACCGCGGTGCTGTCCTGCCTCAACTCCGGCCTCTACACCGCCTCCCGGATGGCCTTCTCGCTCGGCCAGCGCGGCGACGCGCCCAAGGGCTTCGCCCGGACGAACTCCCGCGGCGTCCCGCAGACCGCCATCGTGGCCTCGGTCCTCTTCGGCTTCCTCGCGGTCGGCTTCAACTACCTGTGGCCGGACACCGTCTTCCAGTTCCTGCTGAACTCCTCGGGCGCGGTGGCACTGTTCGTCTGGCTGGTCATCTGCTTCTCCCAGCTGCGGATGCGCGGGATCATCCTGCGCGAGAACCCGGACAAGCTGCTCGTCCGGATGTGGCTGTTCCCGTACCTGACCTGGGCGACGATCGCGATGATCTCGTTCGTGCTGGTGTACATGCTCACCGACGACAGCCCGGGCGGCGGCCGCATCCAGGTGCTGCTGTCCGTGCTGCTGGCCGTGATCGTGGTCGGGATCTCCCTGGTCCGCGACCGGATCGGCGGCCGGGCCGAGCAGGCGGCGGTCAAGGCCCCCTAGCAGCGACATCTTGATCACCGTCGGCGGCGCCTCCCCCCTGGCCGCCGGCGGTGACGTCTCGAAGTACGGGCGGCGGCGTGCGTGACACGCCGCCGCCCGTACGATGCCCGAACATCTGCCCGTCCCCCCACCTGCCCTGGAAGGCCCCCGCCGAATGCCCGTCTTCAGACGCCGCAAAGGCAGCCGTGCCCGGCTGGTCCCCGAACTCGACGACGCCCCGCTGGGACAGGTCCGGCGCCGCGTCGAGACCTGCTGGGCCCGCGGCTCACTCGACACAGCGGTCATGGCCCTCATGGGGGACGTGATCGACGAGGCGGGCGAGGACTGGGACCGCAGGGCGCACCGGCTGCGGGTACTGGCCGGGTCGGCGGGCCGGGCGCTGCCCGGCATCTGGCGGCAGCACGCTCCGCGCGACCCGAACGCGCTGCTGCTGCACGCCTGGTCGGACCTGCTGCAGGCCGGCCAGCCGGGCTCCACCGCCGACCTGCACGACACCCGGGAGACCTGCCTGCTGGCGGCCGAGCTGCGGCCCGCCGACCCCACGCCCTGGGCCCTGCACCTGGCCCTGCTCCGGGTGGAGCGGCGCCCCTCCAACGAGCTGTCGGCGGTCTGGCGCGAGGTCAAGGCCCGCGACCCGTGGAACCGGGAGGCACACCTCCAGGCGCTGGGCTATCTGTCGCCGGACGAGTGCGGCTCCAGCGCCCTGGTGCTGGACCTGCTCGACGGGGTCCGTGCCGCGATGCCGCTCGACGCACCGGCCGCGGCCCTGGAGCTCACCGCCCTGGTGCGCACCCATCACCGCGCGATCGCCCCCGGCGGGCTCGACGCCCTCGGCGCGAGCGAGATCTGGCGGCGTCCCGACGCCGCCAGGACGCTCGACCAGGCGGCCCACTACTGGCCGAAGCCGGGCTTCCTGCACCACGCCCAGGCGCTGGCCGATCTCAACCTGCTGGCCTACGCGCTGATCAAATCCGGGCGGATCACCGACGCCACGGCCGCGCTGCGGGTCACCGGCGGGGTGGCGACGCACTGGCCCTGGAACGCCGACGGCGAGCCGCTGGAGCGGTTCACGCACTACTACTCCCGCGCCGTCGCGGAGGACTGAGGCGGGCCGCCGGATACCGGCGCCACCGGAACGGGCCGTGGCTGACATATCCGACTTCCGCGGCATACGGCATACGTACGGGCCATAGCCGGATCGGGTGGAATTGCGGCCTGTTTCCGGTGTCTCCGGAGTGCCCCGATGTCTTCCCGGGGATTCCTCCCTGGAGGAGCGTTGGGAGACCCGCATGCGCCACACCGTCAGCATCCGCCGCTCCGCGGCGGCGTCCGGCGGCCGGCGCATGCTGCTGTTCGTGGTGCTGCTCGCCCTGCTGCACGCGGCGCTCACCACCGTCGCCCCCGACGCGCCGGCCGCCGGCGCCGGTGGGTGCGCCACTGCCGTCGGCATCCCCGCCGTGCCGGGTCCTGCGGAGCGGCCCTGCGTTCCGGCCGCGCCGGTGGCCTCGTCCGGGGACGGCGCGAAGCACCCGGGCAGCGGCTTCCGGCACCTGTGCGAGGCGTCCGCCTGCCATCTGCGCCACCCCGTACCGACGGGGCCCGGCGGCAAGGCGATCAGGGAATCCGCCGTGGCGGAGACCGGCGCCGCACCGCCGCACTCCGCCTCCTCGGCCGTCGTGCCGGACGCCGCTGCCGGAGCTCCGGCGCGGGTGACCGTGCTGCGCTGCTGACACCCCCCGGCCGCGTGCCCGTACCCCTCCCCGCGACGGGGCGCCGGGGCGGTCGCGGCCTGCCGCCGTCAGCCCAGGACGTCCGCACCGCAGGAGATCCGGCATGCCTCTCGACATCTTCGCCGCCCTCGGCGCACTCGTACGCGCCGAAGCCGCCCGCACCGCACCGCGCCCCCGCACCGGGCCCGACACCGCGCCCGCCCGGCCCGACGAGGCCACGACACCGCGTCCGAACAGTCCCGCGCCGCCGCCGGCCGGCCCGCCGGGCCCCGCCGGGGAGCCCGCACCCCGCACCTCGGAGCGCCCCCGCCGCGGCCTTATGCGGAGGCTGTTCGCCCCGTGCCGGCTCCACCGGCAGCGCCGGGGCTCCTCGGCAACCGCCAACGGCACTGAGAAAGAATGACGCTGACGCTGCGTCAGGACATTCCGTGCCCGTCGGCCCGGTGTCGCGCCGGGTGCCGGGTCGCGCGGCTGCGGGCCGCCGCGCCCCTCGCCGGGCCGCGGGCGTCCGCCGCTGGTCGCGAGCCGCCGGCCCGGCGGCCCCGGCGCGCCGCCGGGCCGGTCACCGCCCCCGTTTGTCCGCCTCACGGGAGAGCGCCATCCTGGGGACATGGCTGGCCTGACGGCTGACGTCCCGTCGCCGGTCCCCGGCCGGGACGCGGTGTCCGGCTGGGCCGTCCACCGGCCCGGCCCGATCACCTCCGGTCCTCTGGCGTCGGTACGGCGCCCGCTGCCGGAGCCCGGCCCGCGGGAGCTGCTGCTCGACGTCGAGGCGTGCGGGGTCTGCCGTACGGATCTGCACCTGGCCGAGGGGGACCTGCCGCCGCGGCGCCCGGAGACCGTACCGGGGCACGAGATCGTCGGCCGGGTGGCAGCCGCCGGCGACGCGGTCACCGGGTTCCGGGTCGGCGACCGGGCCGGCGGGGCCTGGCTGCGGAGCACCTGCGGCATGTGCCGGTACTGCCGCGCCGGCCGGGAGAACCTCTGCCCGGCCTCGCGGTACACCGGCTGGGACGCCGACGGCGGCTTCGCCACCCGCACCCTCGTCCCGGCCGACTACGCCTATCCGCTCCCCGACGGGCAGGACGCGACCCAGCTGGCGCCGCTGCTGTGCGCGGGCATCATCGGCTACCGGGCGCTGCGCCGCAGTGCCCTGCCGCCGGGCGGCCGGCTGGGCATCTACGGGTTCGGGGCCTCGGCGCACCTGACCGCGCAGCTCGCGGTGGCCGAGGGGGCGCGGGTCCATGTGCTGACCCGCGGCGCGCAGGCCCGTGAGCTCGCGCTCGGGCTGGGCGCGTCCTCGGCCGGCGGCGCCTACGACCGGCCGCCCGAGCCGCTGGACTCCGCCATCCTCTTCGCACCGGTGGGTGATCTGGTGCCGGTGGCGCTGGAGGCGCTGGACCGCTCGGGCACCCTCGCCGTGGCGGGCATCCACCTCACCGACATCCCCGCCCTCAACTACCAGCGCCACCTCTTCCAGGAACGGAACCTGCGCAGCGTCACCTCCAACACCCGGGCGGACGGCACGGAGTTCCTGCGGGCGGCCGCCCAGGTGGGCATCCAAGTCACCGTCAGTCCCTACCAGTTGAGCCGTGCGCCGGAGGCGCTGGCCGACCTGGCCGCCGGGCGGGTGCACGGGGCGGCGGTGCTGATTCCCGGCTGACCACGGGGCCGGGACCGGCCGGGTACGGCGCCGGCGCAACGGGCCGTTCCGTCGGCGTACGGGCGGCCCGGGCCGTCCGTGCACCGGTGGGGACGGGGGCCGGTCACCCACCGTGACCGGTCGGCGCGGGTCGCCGACTGGCTGTGTTCTCCGTGCATGCCGCACCATGGAGGGAAGGCTGTAAATTACGAAATATCCGATGAGGCGGTGGCGGGGTCGACGCCCTGGCCCCGAGGGCGGATACGGCGACCGTGGCTTATGACGACGGCTTCCCGCGTACGGAGGCGGTGCAGGAAGTGACCGCGCGGGTCCTTGGGTCTTCCGGGGCTGAGCTGACCGCCGTCTACGTGCCGGCCGAAGGGGACGGCGATCTTCAGCTGGCCGAGATGGTCGGTGGCTCCGGCGTCCCCTACCAACTGCCGACGCGCTTCCCGCTGTCCGGCAACTCTCCGGTCGCCACGGCCTACCGCACCGGCCGCCCGCAATGGCTGAGCGCGGCCGAACTCGCCGAGCACGGTGTCACCACCACTCCCCCGGGCCCGGACCGGGGCAACGGCGCCGGGCGCCCGCCGGCGGAGGTCTCGGTCGGGGTGCTGCCGCTGGGCGGCGAGGCCAAGCGACTCGGCTGCCTGGTCGTCGTGGACCAGGCGCCGGACGCCTTCGACGCCGACCACCGGCACCTTCTGGAGCTGCACGCCGACCAGGTCGCGGCCGGGCTGGAGGCGATCGCGGCGCGGGTGATGGCCCGCACCGAGCGGCGGTCGCTGCTGGGGCCGGGCCTGGACACCCTGCGCGGCGGCGCGTTCACGCTGGTGCTGCACACCGGCCAGATGCGCGCGGACGACCAGGTGCTGGAGCTGTTCGGGATCGCGCCCCGGGACTTCGACCAGCGGGTGGAGACGCTGCTGGAGCGCACCGCGCCGGACGACATCCCGGCGCTGATGTCGATCGTGGAACCGGGCGGGGTGCCGGTGACCGGCCAGCAGCTGTCGTTCCGCATCCGCCGGCCCAACGGCGAGCTGCGGTGGCTGAGTCTGCGCTGCCGGGTGCTGGTCGGCGCGGACGGCATGCCGGAGCGGATGCTGGGAGTGGTCGCGGACGCCTCGTACCTGCGGCCCACCGCCGACGAGGTCTCCATCGTGCAGCGGCTGTCGACCGCGCTGGCCGGTGCGACGACCGTACGCGACGTCAGCCGGACGGTGACCGCGACGCTGCGCGCGCCACTGGCCGCCGCGCGGATCGCGGTCGCCGAGCTGGAGGCCGACCGGATCGTGGTGAAGCTGCTCGATCCGCCGGAGCCGAAGTCCTGGCCCGCGTGGTGGCAGGCCGAATGGCGTTCCGAGTGGCCCGACGCCTCCTGCCACGCGCTGCCCACCCTGGAGCACGTCCTGCGGGCCGGTCATGTGGCCCTGTGGCCGCCGGCGGCGGAGCTCGAACCGGGCCTGGCCGGCATCGGCCCCGGTGGGCTGGCCGTCCTGCCGCTGCCGGCCGACGGCCGGGTGGTCGGGGTGTGCCTGGTCGGCTGGGACGAGGAGCACGGGTTCGGGCCGGAGGAGCGGTCGCTGCTGACCGCGACCGCGGGCCTGGTGGGGCAGGCCCTGGTGCGCGCCCACGCGCTGGACGCCGGGCACGAGCTCGCGACGATGCTGCAGCGCAGCCTGCTGCCCCGCAAGCTGCCCGAGCTGGGCGGCGCGGTGACCGCGGTGCGCTATCTGCCGGCCACGATGGGGCTGGAGGTCGGCGGCGACTGGTACGACGTCATTCCGCTGTCGGACGGCCATGTGGCCCTGGTGATCGGTGATGTGGAGGGGCACAGCGCGGGCGCCGCGACGATCATGGGTCAGATGCGCACGGCCATCAGGGCCTACGCGGTGGAGGGCCACCCGCCCGACGTGGTGGTCGCGCACGCCAACCGGCTACTGCTGGGCATGGAGACCGATCTCTTCGCCACCTGCTGCTATGTGGACCTGGACATGGAGGAGGGCATCGCCTGGTTCGTGCGGGCCGGGCATCTGCCGCCGCTGCTGCGGTATCCCGACGGCAGCACGGAGGAGTTGACCGTGGAGGGCGGGCCGCCGCTCGGGGTGGCCGGGGACGGCGAATTCCCGCTGACCGAGATCGGGCTGTCCCCCGGCACCGTGCTGGTGCTGCTCACCGACGGGCTGGCCGAGTCGGCCAGCCTCCCCCTGGAGGACGGCATCCGCCGGGTACGGGAGGTGCTCGCCGCGGCGGACCCCGCCGACGCCGGGCGGCTCGCCGACGACCTGCTCGGCAGCGCCAAACGGCGCGACGACGACGTGGCCGTGCTGGTCCTGCGCTACGACGGGATGCGGGTCCGCCCGACCCGGGCCCGCTGGGCGGTCTGGCGGCTTCCCGACGCCGTCATGCACGCCCGCCGGTTCACCGCCCGCACCCTGCGCACCTGGGGCGTGACGGAGGAGCTGGACGTGGCGCTGCTGGTGGTGTCGGAGCTGGTCACCAATGCCATCGCGCACACCCAGGGCGAGGTGCAGCTGGACCTGACGCTGGCCGCCGACCGGCTGCGGATCGCGGTGAACGACGCCTCGCCGCGCACCCCCGTCAAGCCGGCCAGCGTGGACTGGGAGGCGACCGGCGGCCGCGGGCTGCTGCTGGTCGAGGCGATGTCGTCGTCGTGGGGCTCGGTGCCGCTGAGCGGCGGCAAGCAGGTGTGGAGCGAGATCGGCCTGCAGCCGGGCGAGCGGATCGGCGCGGCGGACGGGTGAGGAGGTCGCTGTGGTGAGAGCGCGGCTGCGGACTGCCGGGGCGGTCCTGGCCGGACTGTGTCTGCTCGCCGGACCGGTGGCGTGCGGGGAGGCCGGCGAGGCGCACCGGCCCGGCGGTCCCGCCTCCGGCCCCCCGCGGATCGGGGTGCTGTTGCCGGACAACACCTCGCGGATGTACCACTTCGACAAGCCGCTGATCAACCAGAAGATCCATCAGCTGTGCGGTGACTGCCGGGTGGAGACCGTCAGCGCGCAGCACGACGTGGCCACCCAGCAGCGGCAGATGGACGCGATGATCACCAAGCGGGCGGACGTGCTCATCCTCGACGCCGTCGACTCCAAGTCGCTGCGCGCCCCGGTCGAGAACGCGCGCCGGGCCGGTATCCACGTCGTCGCCTACGACCGTCTCGTGGAGGGACCGGTCTCGGGCTACGTCTCCTTCGACGGCGCGAAGGTGGGCCGGCTCCAGGCCGCGGCCCTGCTGAGGGCGCTCGGCCCCAAGGCGCGCACGTCCCAGATCGTGATGATGAACGGCGCCGAGACGGACCCCAACTCCGCCTGGTTCAAGCGCGGCGCGCTCTCCGTCCTCCAGGGCAGGGTGCGGATCGGCAAGGCGTACGACACGGCGGAGTGGCGGCCTGAAGCGGCCAACGCCAACATGTCGGCGGCCATCTCGGCCCTCGGCGCCGACCACATCAACGGCGTCTACGCCGCCAACGACGGTCTCGCCGGCGGCGTCATCGCCGCGCTGAAGGCCGCGAAGATCGATCCGCTGCCCCCGGTCACCGGACAGGACGCCGAACTCTCCGCCATCCAGCGCATCGTCGCGGGCGAGCAGTACATGACCGTCCTCAAGCCCTTCAAGCCCGAGGCGGGCGCCGCCGCCACGATGGCCGTGATGCTCGCCCGCGGTCAGCAGCTCGGCGCCTTCGCCCGGTACCACGTCAGCAGCCCCACCACCCACGGCATCCCGGCCGTGCTGCTGACCCCGCTGCCGGTGACCGTGCAGCACATCAAGGACACCGTGGTCCGGATCGGCATGTACACCGTCGCCCAGATCTGCACCCCCAAGTACGCGTCCGCCTGCGCGAAGGCGGGGCTGACCAGGTAAGGCAGGTACCCCATGACAGCACCGCCGCTCCTGGCGCTGCGCGGAGTCTTCAAACGGTACGGCGCCGTCCAGGCCCTCGCGGACGTCGACCTGGAGGTGCGGGCCGGGCAGGTCGTCGCGCTCGTGGGGGACAACGGCGCGGGCAAGTCCACCCTGATCAAGGTGATCGCGGGGGTCGACCCGGCCGATGCGGGCGTCATCGAGTGGGACGGCCGGCCGGTGCACATCGGCCGGCCGCACGACGCCCAGGACCTGGGAATCGCCACCGTTTACCAGGACCTCGCGCTGTGCGACAACCTCGACGTGGTCGGCAACCTCTTCCTGGGCCGGGAGACGGTCCGGGCCGGCCTGCTGGACGAGGTCGAGATGGAGCGCCGCACCCTGGAGCTGCTCGACACCCTCTCCATCCGGATGCCCAGTGTGCGGATGCCGGTGGCGTCACTGTCCGGCGGCCAGCGGCAGACCGTGGCGATCGCCCGCTCGATGCTCGGCGAACCCCGGCTGGTGCTGCTGGACGAGCCCACCGCGTCCCTGGGCATCGAGCAGACCGCGCAGGTCCTCGACCTCGTCGACCAGCTGCGCGAACGGGGGCTCGGGGTGCTGCTGATCAGTCACAACATGGGGGACGTCAAGGCCGTCGCGGACTGGACCGCGGTGCTGCGCCTCGGCCGCAACAACGGGTTCTTCGACGTCATGACCACCTCCCACGAACAGATCATCTCCTCCATCACGGGCGCCACCGACAACGCGGTGACCCGCCGCGCGGCGCCGGGCTGGGAGGTGGACAGGTGAGCAGGCCGTGGACGCTGCCGCTGCGCCGGAACCGGCCGGGTGACGACGACGGCCGTCCGTCGTCCGGGCGCGGCGCGGCCAACCCCCTTCAGGTCCTCCGGCGCAGGTTCCACAGCGGTGAGCTGGGCTCGGTCCCGGTGGTGCTGGGCCTGCTGGTGGTGTGGATCATCTTCGAGAGCCTCAACCCGGCGTTCCTCTCGCCGCGCAACCTGTCCAGCCTGAGCGTGGACATCGTGGGGATCGGCATGATCTCGACGGGTGTGGTCTTCGTGCTGCTGCTCGGCGAGATCGATCTGTCGGTGGGCTCGGTGAGCGGCCTGGCGGCGGCCGCGTTCGCGGTGCTGAACGTGAACGAGGGCGTACCGGAGGTCCTCGCGCTGCTGCTGGCGGTGCTGGCCGGCACCGCGGTCGGCGCCGTCCACGGGTTCTTCTTCGCCAAGGTCGGGGTGCCCGCCTTCGTGGTGACGCTGGCGGGTCTGCTGGGCTGGAACGGGCTGATGCTCTACCTCCTGGGTTCCAGCGGCACCATCAACCTCGACGACAAGGGCCTGCTCGCCATGCTGACCGGCTTCTACTTCTCCCACGTCGCCGCCGCGTACGGCCTGGCGGCGCTGGGCACCGCCGGCTACTTCCTGGTCGCCTACCAGGACGTACGCCGCCGCCGGGCCGCCGGCGTGCCGGCCAGGCCGCTGAGCGAGATCATCCTGCGCACGGGCGTGCTGGCGGTGATCTCGCTGGCCTCGGCCTACGTGCTCAACCAGTTCCAGGGCCTGCCGCTGGCCCTGCTGATCTTCCTGGTCTTCCTGGTCGGCCTCGACCAGGTGCTGGTCCGTACCCGCTACGGGCGGATGCTCTTCGCGCTCGGCGGCAGCGTCGAGGCCGCCCGCCGCACCGGCCTCAACGTGGACCTGGTGCGGATCTCGGTGTTCATGGTGTCGGGCACGATGGCCGCGATCGGCGGCCTGTTCCTGGCCTCCCGGGTCACCTCGGCCACCCAGACCTCGGGGTCGGGCAACCTGCTGATGGACGCCATCGCCGCCGCGGTCATCGGCGGCACCAGCCTCTTCGGCGGCCGGGGCCGGACCTGGTCCGCGCTGCTCGGTGTCCTGGTCATCCAGTCGATCGCCTCCGGCGTGGCGCTGCTGGGCGTCCAGACCGCCGTCCAGTACATGATCACCGGTGGGGTGCTGCTGGTCGCGGTGACCATCGACTCGCTGTCCCGGCGCGCCCAGCGGGCGCACGGACGCGTCTGAGGCGCCGGTCGTCATGCGCCGTCGTTTGGGTCCCGGCCCGCCGCGGAAAGCATCGCCCGATGTCCGCCGTCGCGCACGCGCTGTCCCTCGCGGGATCGATGACCTGGGAGATCACCTGGGCGCTGATCCTCGGCTTCGCGCTGTCCGCGGTCGTCCAGGCCGTGGTGCGCCGGTCCGCCGTGGTCGGCGCGCTCGGCGACGACCGGCCGCGGACCCTGGCGCTGGCCGCCGGGCTGGGAGCGGCGTCCTCCTCCTGCTCGTACGCGGCGGTGGCGCTGGCGCGCTCGCTGTTCGTGAAGGGGGCGCACTTCACCGCGGCGATGGCCTTCGAGATCGCCTCCACGAACCTGGTGGTCGAACTCGGCATCATCCTGGCGCTGTTGATGGGCTGGCAGTTCACCGCCGCCGAGTTCACCGGCGGTCCGCTGATGATCGTGGCGCTGGCCGTGCTGTTCCGGCTGTTCCTGCGCGAGGGGCTGCTGCGCCGGGCCCGCGCACAGGCCGGCCGGGGCCTGGCGGGCGCCATGGAAGGGCATGCCGCGATGGACATGTCGGTGCCGGGCGGGGGGTCCTTCGTCCGGCGGCTGTGCTCCGGCGCGGGCTTCACCGCGACCGCCCGGGTCTTCGTCATGGAGTGGGCGGCGATCATCAAGGACCTGGTGGTCGGTCTGCTGATCGCCGGGGCCGTCGCGGCCTGGGTGCCGGACAGCTTCTGGCGGGCCTTCTTCTTCGACGGGCACCCGCTGGCGGCGAAGCTGTGGGGACCGCTGGTCGGCCCGCTGGTGGCGATCGTCTCGTTCGTCTGCTCCATCGGCAACGTGCCGCTGGCGGTCGTCCTGTGGAAGGGCGGCATCAGCTTCGGCGGGGTGATCGCCTTCCTCTTCGCCGACCTGCTGATCCTGCCGATCCTGAACATCTACCGGAAGTACTACGGGGCGCGGACCGCCCGCTTCCTGCTGGTCACGTTCTGGGCCGCGATCGTCGCGGCGAGCTACGCGGTGGAGTTCGCCTTCGGCGCCCTGGGCCTGGTGCCCGACCGCTCCGCCGCGCGCCTCCCCATGGCGGGCGTCTCCTGGAACTACACCACCTGGCTCAACATCGGCTTCCTCCTGCTGGCCGCCGCCTTGGTGGTGCGGTTCCTGCGCACCGGCGGCCGGGAGATGTTCCGCGGGATGGGCGGCGCACCCGACGGCACCCCGCCGGGGTGAGCGTCCCGGTCGCCGTGCGCGCGGTGCTGATCCGGGCGGACGCTGGAGGTGTGGCGACACGCCCCGGAGGCGTGCCGCGGAGGAGGAGAGGAGCGAGCCGATGAAGGACGTCGTCACCGCCGGCGTGGACGGTACGCCGGAGGCGCACTCCGCCGTGCTGTGGGCGGCACAGGAGGCGTGGCTGCGGCAGGCGCGGTTGCAGTTGCTGCACGCCTGGGTGCTGCTCGCCGACGAGCCGGAGCCCCGTGGCCCCGAGGAGGGCGACCGGAACTACTGGCCGCACCGGATGATGGAGGAGGCGCGGGACGCCGTCCGCGGCCACTACCCGGACCTCCCGGTGGACACGGACCTGGTGCCCAAGGACCCGTTCGAAGCCCTCAAGGAGGCCGCCGGGGAGTCGGACCTGCTGGTCCTCGGCTCGCGCAACGTCGGGGCGATGACGCGCTACGTCCTCGGCGAACTCGGTCTGAAGCTGGTGGCGCACACCGACACCCCCACGGTCCTGGTCCGCGCGCAGCAGGGCGCCCCGCCCACCGGCCACAACGGTGACGTGGTGGTCGGGGTCGCGCTGCACGAGCCCTGCGAGGCGCTGCTCGCCTTCGCCTTCGAGAGCGCCGCGCGACGCGGGGTCACCCTGCGTGCCGTGCACGGCCGCCACCTACCCGCGCACGCGTACAACCGCGGCGGCGGCGTCGAGCCGTATGCCGCCGAGGAGGCGAAGAAGCTGGCCTCCGACGCGCTGGAAGCGGCGCTGGCGCCCTGGCGGGAGAAGTACCCGGACGTGCCGGTGGACGCGCGGGTGGAGATGGAGAGCCCGGCGCCCGCGCTGCTGCACGACACCACCGGCGCGGCCCTGCTGGCCGTCGGGCGCCGGCGCCGGCACCTGCTGCGGATGCCGCGGATCGGCCACGTCGTGCAGGCGGTGGTGCATCACGCTCCGTGCCCGGTGGCGGTGGTGCCGCACGAGTGAGAAGGCGGATGATGACGGTAGGGCACAGAAGGAAGCTGGGGTAAGCCATGGCGAACACAGTCGAGTGGCCCCTGCGTCTCTCCCTCGTCGAGGAGGACGGGACGACGACGGCACGGGTCGTGCTCCGCACCCGGAACGCCACCTTCACCGGGCACGGCACGGCGCGGCGCAGCCCCGAGGACCCCGACGTACCGGAGATCGGGGACGAGATCGCCGCCGGGCGCGCGATGCGGGACCTGGCCGGGCAGCTGCTGCGGACCGCGGACGACGAACTGGAGGGCGTCGGTGCCGCACCACCCCGTCGTGAGCGGCGGGTCGCGTACGGCTGGACGAGCGAGCCGGCCTGAGCCGGGCCGGTGCCCCGGTCGGGGAAGGAGTCGTCCATGTCGGATGCCACGCTCACCGACCTGTACGAGGTGACGATGGCCCTGTCGTACCTCCGCGAGGGGATGGAACGGCCGGCGACCTTCAGCTGCTTCGTACGGGAACTGCCGCCGCAGCGGGGGTTCCTGGTGGCCGCCGGCACCGAGGCGGTCCTCGACCACCTCGCCGGTTTCCGCGTCGGCCGCGAGGACATCGAGGTGTTCGCGGAGGTGCTGCGGCGGCCGGTGCGGGACCTGGCGCCGCTGCTGGACCTGCGCTTCACCGGCGAGGTACGGGCGGTGCCGGAGGGCCGGGTGGTGCTGGCCCACGAGCCGCTGGTGGAGGTCACCGCCCCGCTGCCGCAGGCGCAGCTCGTCGAGACGTTCGTGCTCAACCAGCTGAGCCACCAGACCGCGGTCGCCTCCAAGTGCGCCCGCTGCGTGCTCGCCGCACGGGGGCACCCGGTGGTGGACTTCTCGCTGCGGCGCACCCACGGGACCGCGGCCGCCCACCAGGTGGCCCGGCTGGGCGCGATGGCCGGTTTCGCCGGCACCAGCAACGTCGCCGCGGCGTACGCGGAGGACCTGCCGGCGATCGGCACGATGGCGCACTCGTACATCGAGGCGTTCGAGGACGAGGAGGCGGCGTTCACCGCGTTCGCGCGCTGCCACCCCGGCCCGGTGACCTTCCTGGTGGACACCTACGACACCCCCTCCGGAGTCGCCGCGGCGGCCCGGGTGCTGACCGCGCTGGGCCGCGGGGACGGCTCCGCGATCCGCCTGGACAGCGGCGACCTGGCCCAACTGGCCCGCCACGCACGGGCGATGCTCGACAACGCGGGCCTGCCGCAGGTGCGCATCGTCGCCAGCGGCGGGCTGGACGAGTACGCCGTGCACGACCTGGTGGCCTCGGGCGCGCCGATCGACATCTACGCGGTGGGCACCCGGGTCGGGGTGAGCGCCGACGCCCCGGCGCTGGACTCGGCGTACAAGCTGGTGGCGTACGACGGCCGGCCGGTGATGAAGCTGTCGGCGGCGAAGGTGACCGCACCGGGCGCCAAGCAGGTCTTCCGCCGGCCCGGCCTCCTCGATGTGCTCGGCCTGGCCGACGAGCCGCCGCCGGAGGGCAGCACCCCGCTGCTGGAGCCGATGATGCGCGCGGGCGAGCGCCGCGCGCCGCGGCCCCGGCCGGAGGACGCCCGGCGCCGGCTGGCGGCGGAGCTGGCCGAGCTGCCCGCGGCGGCCCGGCGCATCCGGGCGCCGCAGCCGGTACGGGCACGGGTGTCGCACCGGCTGTCCGTGCTGACGGAGCGGGTACGGCGGCGGACCGAGCGCGAGGTGCTGGCACCGTACGCCTGACCCGGTGCCGCGGCAGGCCCGCTACCCGTCGGGGGCGCCCTGATCGCGCTGCGGGACGACCGCCACGGGGCAGGCGGCGTGGCACAGGGCGGAGTGCGCCAGCCGGCCGAGCGGCAGCCCGAAATAGCCGTGGTGCCGGCCCGAGCCGATGACCAGCAGGTCCGCGGCGGCGGCGCGGTGCACCAGCACCTTGTGCGCCGGCCCCGCCACGGCGGTGCGGCGGACCCGCACCGCCGGATGCGCCGCGGCCACCTCGTCCAGCGCCCGGTCGATCAGCTCGGTCGCCCGCCGCTCGTGGTAGCTGTCGGCCACCCCGGCGGACGGGCCGGTCCGCTCGTGGGCGGGGCCGTGCCAGGCCCGTACCGCCTTCAGCATGCATCCCCGGGCGGCCGCTTCCCGGAAGGCGAAGCGCACCGCCTCCGCGCTCTCCCCCGGCTCGCCCACCGCGAGGAGGACGCAGCGGTGCTCCCCCGCGAGGCCGGCCGCGTCGCCCCGCACCACGACGACCGGGCACCGGGCCCGGGCCGCCACCGCCGGGCCGACCGAGCCCAGCAGCAGGCCGGTGAGTTCGCGGTGCCCGTGGGAGCCCAGGACCAGCAGGGAGGCGAGGTTGCCCTCCCGCAGCAGGGCGCTGACCGCGTCGTCCGCCAGGACCTCGGCGTCGACCCGGAGGGCCGGGTTGCGGCACCGGGCCCGTTCCACGGCGGCGCCGACGATGCCCTCCGCGAGCCCCCGCTCCCCGGTGTCCTCCTGGTCCCCGGCGGCTGCCGGCCCCTCGTACCGCTCCCAGGTGCTGGCGTGCACCACCCGCAGCCCGAGCCCGTGCAGCGCCGCCTCGTCCACCGCCCAGTCGAGTGCCCGGAGGGCGGAGTCCGAGCCGTCGACGCCCACGACCAGGGGCCGTTCCATGGCCGCACCGCCTTCCTCGGTCGCCGGGTTCCCGGTGGCCCCTCCATCGTCACCCCGCCCCGACGGGCCCGCCAGGGACGGCCGGCGGTCCGGGGCGCGCCCCGGGCGCCGACCCGTGGTGACATGGAAGGACACCGACGAACGGAACGTCGCCATGACCGGTGTGCCGTCCCTGGCCGGGTGCCTGCACTCGATCGGGGCCGTGGTCCTCGACACGGACGGAGTCATCACCGACTCCGCCCGCGTCCATGCCGCGGCCTGGAAGGACGCCTTCGACCCCGCGCTGGCGGCCGCGGGCGGGCAGCGCCCGTTCGACCCGGTGCAGGACTACCTGCGGCACGTCGACGGCCGCGCGCGGCTGGACGGCGCGGCGGCGTTCCTGGCCGCCCGGGGCCTGGACCTGCCGCTGGGCGAGGAGGGCGACCCGCCGGGCACGGACACCGTGCACGCCGTCGCGGCACGTAAGGACGAGCTGTTCACCGCGCGTCTGGAGGCCGGCGGCGTCACGGTCTGGCCCGGGACCGTCCGGCTGCTGCGGGTGCTGCGGCAGGAGCGGATGCCGCGCGCCGCCGTGTCGGCGTCCCGGCACGCCACCGCGCTGCTGGCCGCGGCGGGGGTGCTGCCGCTGCTGGACGCGGTGGTGGACGGCAACGCGGCCCGCCGGCTGCGGCTGCCGGGCAAGCCGGACCCGGCGCTCTTCGAGGAGGCGGCCCGCCGGCTGGGTGTCCCGCCCCGGGACACCGCTGTCGTGGAGGACGCACTCGCCGGCGTCGAGGCGGGGCGGCGCGGTGGCTTCGGCCTGGTGGTCGGCGTGGACCGGACGGCGGGACGGGCCGCGGCCGCCGCGCTGCGCCGCCGTGGCGCCGACGTGGTGGTGGCCGACCCGGGCGAGCTGCTGACGGCCGGGGAGGACTGATGCCGACCGCCGGCACCCGCGCCTGGACCTGGACGTACGAGGGGTACGACGCGAACGCGGAACGGCTGCGCGAGACGCTCTGCGCCCTGGGCAACGGCTACTTCGTCACCCGCGGCGCGGCCTGCGAGGTGCTCTCCGGGCCGGCGCACTACCCGGGCACCTACGCGGCGGGCTGCTACAACCGGCTCACCTCCACGGTGGCGGGCCGCGCCGTCGAGAACGAGGACATGGTCAACCTGCCCAACTGGCTGCCGCTGCGGTACCGGATCCTGCCCAGCGACGCGGGGCCGGGGCCCTGGCTGCACCCCGGGCACGCCCATCTGACGGCGCACCGGCAGACCCTGGACCTGCGGCACGGCACCCTGAGCCGGTCGTCGGTCTACGAGGACGAGGACGGCCGGCGGCTGACCGTGGAGCAGCGCCGCCTGGTGCACATGAGCGAGCCCCATCTGGCCCTGCAGCGCACGTCGTTCACGGCCGAGGGGTGGGCGGGTGAGGTGGAGGTCGAGTCGTGCCTCGACGGCGCGGTCCGCAACACCGGCGTCGCGCGGTACCGCGGTCTGGCCGATCAGCATCTGCGGGGGTGGGAGACCGGCGCGGAGGGGGCCGACACGGTGTGGCTGAGCTGCCGGACCGTCGATTCGGACATCCGGATCGCGCTGGCCGAGCGGATCCGGGCCACCCCCGGGCGGGGGGTGACGCCCCGGCCCCGGCTGACCGTGCTCCGGGCCGCTCACGCGCTGACGCTGCCGCTCGCGCCGGGGGCGACGGCGGTGGTCGACAAGACGGTGGCCCTGTACACCTCCCGTGACCCGGCGATCGAGAGCCCCCGGCACGCGGCGGTGGACTGCGTGGTGCAGGCCGCGCACTTCCGTCAGCTGCTCGCCTCGCACCGGCGGGCCTGGGAGAACCTGTGGCGGCAGGCGAAGCTGGAGGTGCCCGGGGACGCCGGGCGGATCCTGCGGCTGCACCTCTTCCACGTGCTGCAGACGCTCTCGCCGCACACCGCGGAGCTCGACGTCGGGGTGCCGGCGCGGGGCCTGCACGGGGAGGCGTACCGCGGGCACGTGTTCTGGGACGAGCTGTTCGTGCTGCCGTTCCTGAACCTGCACCTGCCGCAGGTCTCGCGGGCGCTGCTCACCTACCGCTACCGGCGGCTGCCGGCCGCCTGCCACGCGGCGGCGCAGGCGGGCCGGGCGGGCGCGATGTACCCGTGGCAGAGCGCCGGCGACGGCCGTGAGGAGACCCAGGAGCTCCATCTCAATCCCCGCTCCGGCCGCTGGCTGCCCGATTTCTCGCGGCTGCAGCACCACGTCGGCTCGGCGATCGCCTACAACGTCTGGCAGTACGGACAGGCCAGCGGCGACACGGAGTTCCTGCACACCAGGGGCGCCGAGATGCTGCTGCAGATCGCGCGGTTCTGGGCGTCCGCCGCGCTCTGGGACCCCGTCCTCGGCCGGTACCGCATCCGCGGGGTGGTCGGCCCCGACGAGTACCACGACGGCTACCCGGGGGCGGCGGAACCCGGCGTGGACGACAACGCGTACACCAACGTCACGGCGGCCTGGGTGCTGGTGCGCGCGCTGGAACTGTGCCACACCCTTCCCGAGGCCCATCGGCGGCAGCTCTACGAGCGGATCGAGCTGACCCCCGACGAGCCGGAGCGCTGGGAGGACGTCTCCCGTCTGCTGCACGTTCCCTACCACCAGGGTGTGATCAGCCAGTTCGCGGGCTACCAGGACCTGGCCGAGCTCGACTGGGACGGCTACCGGCAGCGCTACGGCGACATCCGGCGGCTGGACCGGATCCTGGAGGCCGAGGGTGACACCGTCAATCACTACCAGGCTTCCAAGCAGGCCGATGTGCTGATGCTCGGCTATCTCTTCTCACCGGCGGAACTCGCCACGGTCTTCCGCCGGCTGGGCTGTCCGCTCGACGACGACATCTGGCGCGACACCGTCGACTACTACCTGCGCCGCACCAGCCACGGCTCCACCCTCAGCGCCCTGGTCCACGCCTGGGTCCTGGCCCGGGTCCACCGGCCCGACGCCTGGACGTACTGCGAGGAGGCGCTGACCGGCGATGTCGCGGACGTCCAGGGCGGCACCACCGCGGAGGGCATCCACCTCGGCGCGATGGCCGGCACCCTGGACCTGGTCCAGCGGGGCCTGACCGGTCTGGAGACCCGCGACCGGACCCTGTGGCTGGACCCGGCACCGCTCCCCCAGCTGTCGAAGTTCGCCGTGCGCATCCGCTTCCGCCAGCACTGGGACATCGACCTGCGCATCCACGCCGAGCAGGTGCGGATCGCGGTGCCGGAGTCGGAGAACGCGGCGGTGCGGGTGCGGCTGCGGGAGCGGTCGTTCGGCATCGCACCGGGTACGACCCGGCGGCTCGATCTGCCGGACCCCTGAACGGCGCCGGCCGCACCGCGTCAGCGCCGCAGCGGTCCCTCACAGCTGTAGTCCGCGGTGCCGGCTCGGCCCGAGGACCAGACGGTGGTGGGGCCGAAGGTGCAGTTCATGTCGGCGAGGTTGTTCGCCGCGGGCCGGGCGCGGTCGAGCAGGAAGTAGTCGACGGTCTCCGACATGTCCTTGAAGACCTGGTCGGGGCTGGTCGAGTCGCTGAGGTTGGCGGTGATCCGGCCGGTGCACAGGAAGCGGCCGTGGGCCGGGTCGCCGTTGTCCTGGCAGGCGGGGGTGGCGGCGGTGGCCGAGGCGAAGGCCGCGCGCACCCCGGCGACGTCGGCGTACGTCAGGCTGCCGTTGGGGGTGAAGGCGGTGTGCGGTACGAAGAGGTCGTCGACGTGGGCGATCTGGGCGTCGAGGAAGGCGTCGTACTGCTGCTGGAGGGCGGCGTCGGTGCTCTGCCGGGTGCGCCAGGCGTCGAAGCCCGCGGGGTCGTCGGCGCGCAGGTACCGGTACATCTCCTGCAGCCTGGCGGGGTGTTCGCGCCACAGGAACTCGAAGAACGTCCCGGCGTAGGAGTAGAAGCGGAAGCCGTCGTGGTCGTAGGTCGCGTGCAGGAAGGCGTTGATGCTCATGCGCGGTGTGCCGCCCGCGGTGTCCGCGATGATGTCGCGGACGAGTGACCGCCGTACGGCGATGCCGTCGTCACGGGTCGAGCCGTCGAAGAATTCCGCGCTGCCCTCGTCCATGGCGGTGGTGCGGTCGCCCTCGTACCAGGGGCCCTCGCCGAAGGAACCGGGCACGGCGAACCGGCCGTTGAGGTAGTGGACGTACTCGTGCCGGAAGAGCTCTTCGAGGGTGAGGCTGGAGTCCTGGGGGACGCGGCGCTGGTAGGTGTAGAAGGTGGCGCCCTGCTCGATGTAGACGCCGCCGTTGTTGGTGCCCATCCCGGTGAGCAGCGGGTGGTAGACCTCGTAGTCGGCGCGCGAGGCGTACAGGACGATGGTGAGCGTGGTGTTGGGGTCGCCGGCCAGCGGTTCGGTGGTCCCGAGCACCCGGTGGAACTGGGCCTTGACCTGCTTGGACGCGTAGTACAGCTGGTCGACGGTGGCGCGGTCGAGGGCGGTGCGCACCTTGATGGCGCCGTTGTCGTAGGAGTAGGTGTACGGGAAGATCCGCTTCTCGATGTCGGTCTTGCAGACGCCGTAGGGCTTACAGGCGTCGAAGGTGCCCAGCCAGCCGACGACCTTGGCCCAGGGGTCGCTGCCCTCGCCGAAGTTGCGCACGGTCGTGGTCAGGAGGGCCCCGAGGTCGGTGACGATCGCCGGCTTGAGGGAGTCGATCTGGCCGAAGCGACCGTATTCACCGAGCGCGTCGCGGACCGCCCAGGCGTTGGCGGTGCCCTTGAGGTGGGTGTAATCGGCGAAGGCTTTGAAGGCGGCGCGGTAGGCGGGGTCGGCGACGACCGCGGCCCGGAAGGCGGTGTCCTTGTTGCCGGGGTAGACGCCCAGGTAGTTCACCGAGAGGGCGGCGAGGGCGGCGTTGCCCCAGGCCGGGTCCTTGTGGGTGGCGGGGTGGGCGGCGTCGAGGGTGGCCAGGACCCGCTGGATCAGCCCGAGTTGGTACTGGCGTCCGCCCGGCCCGCTGATGGCGTACAGGGCCTCGCGCAGGGTGTCGGCGTTGGTCCGGGTCACGTCGAAGGTGTGGGCGGCGGCGCCGAAGGCGTCGACCGCGCGGCGGACCGCGGTGACGGTCGGGGTGTCGGTGGTGTCGATCTCGTCGTGTGAGAAGTCCTGGTAGGCCACCGCGTGCAGGTACGTGAACATCTCGTAGAGGTGGCCGGCGTCGGTGCCGTCGTGGGAGGCGGCGAGGGCGGCGATGCGCCGGGCGACGGCCTGCACATGGGCGTCGGACATGACGGGAGCCAGCCGGGGGTCCCAGGTCCAGATGAGGTCGCGCAGGCAGCCGTCGGCGGTGACGGCCGGGTCGGCGAGGAAGTCGGCGAACTGCTCGGGGTTCAGGCCGGTGACCCCGTCGAGGGTGCAGGGGGCGACGGCGGGTGCGGCCCGGTGGCCGGGGGCGGCGGGGCCGGTCTGCGGGCCCGGTATGCGGCCGTCGGTCGTGGCGGCGCGGGGCGCGGGTGCGGGTGTGGCGCTGAACCGGGGTGTACGGGACAGGCGTTGGGCCCGGTCGTGGGGATCGCCGGCGGTCCGGTCGGCGGTCCGGGGCGCCGGGTGCGGCTGCCGGGCGGGGGCGGCCGGCGCCGTCCCGCGGGGTGCCGCCCCGGCGGTCTGGACGAACGGCATCGCGAGGGTGGCGACGAGGGTCGCGGTCAGCAGGAGTCTGCGTCGGGTACGCGAAGGGGACACCTGAACCTCCAGGAGGGGGTGGGGGGTTGGGTGGGTGAGGGGCGAGGGGTGCCGCCATCACTCCACGAGGTGTGACCCGTAACATAGTAATGTGAAATTGCACTGACAACCCTTCAGGAACCGGGCCCGGGTAAAGTTTCCCCCTCACGGCCCGACCCGGATCAGCCCGCCCACGGCCGCCCGGGGCGACCGACTCTCACAGACGCCCCGTCAACCCCCGTGCGGGCGATCAGCCCTGACGGGCCGCCGGCCGGCGCTGCGCGGGCGGGGCGGGCGTCTCCTCGCGGCCCTGCGCCCACAGGGAGCGGACGTGGCCCAGGTGACGGGCCATGCACGCCTCGGCCGCCGCGGCGTCCCCGGTCAGCATCACGTCGAGCAGCTCCAGGTGTTCCTCGGCGGACGGCAGCAGCTGGTCGTGCTCGTCGAGGCGGGTCAGGCCGTACAGGCGGGACCGCTTGCGCAGCTCGCCCACCGTCTCGACGAGGCGGTCGTTGCCGCTCAGGCCCAGCAGTTCGAGGTGGAAGCGGCGGTCGGCCTCCAGGTACCCGATGAGGTCGTGGGCGCGGGCGGCGGTGACGATCTCCAGCGCGACCGGCCGGAGCGCTTCCAGCTGTTCGCGGGTGGCGGTGCGGGTGATCCGGCCGACGACCGGGACCTCGATCAGCGCACGGATCTCGGTGTACTGGTCGAGGTCGCGCTCACTCACCTCGGTGATCCGGAAACCCTTGTTGCGCACCGGCTCGACCAGCCCCTCGCGGGCCAGATCGAGCATCGCCTCGCGCACCGGGGTGGCGGAGACGCCGAAGTCCGCCGCGAGGCCGGGCGCCGAGTAGACGGCCCCCGGCCGGAGTTCGCCGGCGATCAGGGCGGCGCGCAGCTGGTGGGCGACCTGGTCGCGCAGCCGCTCCTGAGCGGTGATCAGGCTGCGGTGCTTGAGTTCACCCATGGTGGTGGCCCTCCGTATGGCCCTGCGAGTCGGCGCGGAGTGCCAGCGTACAATGTCACGTTACGCAAACCGCCTGGCAGTGCCCGGTGCCGCCGCCGCGCGGTCAGAGCCGGAAGCCCGCCGGGAAGGGGTCGGCCGGGTCGAGGAAGTACTGGGCGGTGCCGGTCAGCCAGGCGCGCCCGGTGACGGTGGGGACGACGGCCGGCAGCCCGCCGACGGTGGTCTCCCCGACGAGCCGGCCGGTGAACTCCGTCCCGATGAACGACTCGTTGACGAAGTCCTGGTGCAGCGGCAGTTCGCCGCGGGCGTGCAGCTGCGCCATCCGGGCCGAGGTGCCGGTGCCGCACGGCGAGCGGTCGAACCAGCCGGGGTGGATGGCCATGGCGTGCCGGGAGCGGGTGGCGTCGGACCCGGGCGCGGCGAAGTAGACGTGCTTGAGGCCGCCGATCCGGTCGTCCTCGGGGTGCACCGGCCGGTCGGTGGCGTTGACCGCGTCCATCAGCGCCAGCCCGGCGGCGAGGATGTCGTCCTTGCGGGCCCGGTCGAAGGGCAGTCCGACGCTGTCGAGCGGGACGACGGCGTAGAAGTTGCCGCCGTAGGCGAGGTCGTAGCCGATGCTGCCGTATCCGGGGACGGTGATCTTGCGGTCCAGTGCGGCGCAGAACGCGGGGACGTTGGTGAGGGTGACGGCGGTGGCCGCGCCGTCCCGCACCCGCACCTCGGCGGTGACCAGTCCGGCGGGGGTGTCGAGCCGCACGGTCGTCACCGGTTCGCGCACCTCCACCATGCCGGTCTCGACCAGGACGGTGGCCACGCCGATCGTCCCGTGCCCGCACATCGGCAGGAACCCCGAGACCTCGATGAAGAGGACGCCGTAGTCGGCGTCGGGCCGGGTGGGCGGCTGGAGGATGGCGCCGCTCATGGCGGCGTGGCCGCGCGGCTCGTACATCAGCAGGGTGCGGAGGTCGTCGCGGTGCTCGGCGAAGTGGCGCCGGCGGTCGGCCATGGTGGCGCCGGGGATGGTGCCGACGCCGCCGGTGATGACCCGGGTGGGCATGCCCTCGGTGTGGGAGTCGACGGCGTGGAAGACGTGGCGGGTGCGCACGGGGCTGCTCCTCTCAGTGGTGGCCGTCGGCGAGCAGCTTCTCGGTGGCGGCGCGGAGCACGCCCAACTCCTCGTCCGCGAGCGGGAGGCGGGGCGGCCGGGTGGGGCCGCCGTGGTGTCCGGCGAGGTCCATGGAGAACTTGATCGCCTGCACGAAGCCGGGCTTGGAGTCCCAGCGCAGCAGCGGGTGCAGGGCGCGGTACAGGGGCAGCGCGGTGTCGAGGTCGTGGGCGGTCGCGGCGCGGTAGAGGGCGGCGCAGGAGGCGGGCAGCGCGTTGGGGTAGCCGGCGATCCAGCCGACCGCCCCGGCGAGGGCGAGTTCCAGCAGCACGTCGTCCGCCCCGATCAACAGGTCCAGGTCCGGGGCGACTTCGGCGATCTCGTACGCCCTGCGGACGTCGCCGCTGAACTCCTTGACGGCCACGATGCTGCCGTCGGCGTGCAGCGCGCCGAGCAGCTGCGGGGTGAGGTCGACCTTGGTGTCGAAGGGGTTGTTGTAGGCGACGACCGGGACGCCGGCCGCGGCGACCTCGGCGAAGTGGGCGCGGACCGCGGCCGGGCCGGCACGGTAGCCGTTGGGCGGCAGCAGCAGGACGGAGCCGGCGCCGGCCTCGGCGGCCCGCTCGGCCCAGCGGCGCGACTCGGCGCTGCCGTAGGCCGAGACGCCCGGCATCACCCGGTCGCCGTCGCCGCCCGCGGCCGCCACGGCCGTCTGCACGACCCGGATGCGTTCGTCCTCGGTGAGGGTCTGGTACTCGCCGAGCGACCCGTTGGGCACCACGCCGTCGCAGCCGGCCGCGAGCAGCCGGGCGACCTGGGCCGCGTAGGCGTCGTGGTCGACGGAGAGGTCGTCGCGCAGGGGCAGGGTGGTGGCGACCATGATGCCGTGCCAGGGGCGGGTGCGGGTGGTCATGCGGAGTCTCCTTGGGGTGCGGACGAAGGTGTCTCAGCCGTCGGTGAGGTGGTCGAGGAAGACCGGGCAGGCCAGGGGACGGCGGGTGGGCGCGGGGTCGGTGTCCCCCGCGAGGTGTGTCACGGCGGTGCCGCACATCCGGCCCTGGCACCAGCCCATGCCGGCGCGGGTGAGGAGTTTGACGGTGCGGCCGTCGCGGGCGCCGAGGCCGGTGACGGCGTCCTGGATGCGGCCGGCGGTGACCTCCTCGCAGCGGCACACCTCGGTGTCGGTGCGCAGCCAGTCGGACCAGCCGGGGCGCGGCGCGTGGACGGCGGCCATGGTCAGCGCGAACCGGCGCAACCGGTCCCGGCGCCGCCGCAGCGCCGCAACCGGACCCCGGCCGGCGATCGAGCGGGCCGCCAACTCGCCTTCGATGAAGGCGAGTTCGGCGCCGGCGACACCGCAGGTCTCCCCCGCCGCCCAGATCCCCGCGACCGTGGTCCGCTGCCGCCCGTCGACGACCAGGGCGTGGCCGCCGTCGGGCGTGGGGCGGGTGGCGCAGCCGAGTCCGGTGGCCGGCTCCAGTTGCGGCACCAGGCCGTGGCCCACCGCGAGGGCGTCGCACGGGATGCGTACGCCGGTGCCGGGCAGCGGCCGCCAGTCGCGGTCGAGCCGGGTCAGGGTGACGACCTCGACCCGGTCGGTGCCGTGCACGGCGGTGACCGCGCTCCGGGTCCGCAGGCGTACGCCGTGCCGGGCCAGGGTGGCGGCGTGGCCCGCCGCCTCGACGAGCTTGCGGGGCTGGGCGGCCAGGGCGCGGGGACTGCGGGCGTACGCCCGGTAGTCGCCCGCCTCGGCGACGACCGGGACCCGCGCTCCGGCGGCGGCCAGCGAACCGGCGACGGCGAGCAGCAGCGGCCCGCTGCCCGCGACCACGATCCGCCGCCCCGGCAGCACCAGACCGGCCTTGAGCATCGCCTGCGCGCCGGCCGCACCGACGACACCGGGCAGCGTCCAGCCGGGAAAGGGGAGCTGGCGCTCGTACGCCCCGGTGGCGAGCAGCACATGACGTGCGGTCAGCTCCGGGGCGGGGCCGTGCGCACCGTCGGGTCCGGTCACCGCGTGGACGGCCCAGTGTTCCGGGTCGGCGGTGGCCCGGGTGACGGCCCAGACGTGGTGCTCGGCGAGGTGGTGGACCCGACCGGTGGCGCGGTGTGCCGCCAGGCGGGCCGCGCGGCGGGTGAAGGCGCCCCAGGCGTGGTGCAGGGCCTGCGGGCGGGCGGCGCCGAGGCCGGGTGCCGGCTGCCGGTAGAACTGGCCGCCGGGGCGGGGTGCGGCGTCGAGCAGGGCCACGGTCAGTCCGAGGTCGGCCGCGGTGACGGCGGCGGCGAGCCCGGCCGGCCCCGCCCCGATGACGGCGAGGTCGTGGACGGAGCCCCGGGGGTCAGACGGCGAGGCCGGCACGGCCGTGTCCCTCCTGGGTGGTGACGGCGTCCCCCGGCCGGGCCGGGACCAGGCAGGCCCGTTGGTTGGGGGTGCCGTTGACGGTGGCCAGGCAGTCGTGGCAGGAGCCGATGCCGCAGAAGGCGCCGCGCGGCCGCCCGCTGCCGCGGGTGCGCCGCCAGGAGAGCACGCCGGCCGCCCAGAGCGCGGCCGCGAGGCTCTGGCCGGGCAGTGCGGGCAGGGGTCTGCCGTCCAGGCTGATCTCGAACGCCGGTTCCGGACGGGCGCGTACGAGGGCGGCGGGGGTTCGGCGACGGCGGCGGCTCATGCCGGGCTCCTCTCCACGAAGCGGTCCGGCCGGAAGGGCGCGGTGTCCAGGGGTGCGGGGGTCGCGGTCAGCGCGGCGGCGATCAGCCGGCCGGTCGCGGGGGCGAGGCCGATGCCGGCGCCCTCGTGGCCGCAGGCGTGCAGCAGGCCGGGGGCGCGCGGGTCGGGGCCGATGGCGGGGAGGTGGTCGGGGAGGTAGGGGCGGAAGCCCTGGTAGGCACGCATCACCCGGACCCCGGCCAGCACGGGGAAGAGGGCCGCGGCCCGGGCGGCGAGCCGGCGGATCACCTCGACCGAGAGTGTGCGGTCGAAGCCGACGCGTTCGCGGCTGGCACCGATGAGCACCGGGCCGGCCGGGGTGCCCTCGACGACGGCGGAGGTCTGCAGTGCGGCCGAGTCGCTGGCCACGTCGGCGACGTAGTCGGCGGCGTACACCTTGCGCCGGACGATGCGCGGCAACGGCTCGGTGACCAGGACGTATCCGCGGCGCGGCAGTACCGGGACGGTCACCCCGGCGAGCCCGGCGAGGTCGCCGGCCCAGGTGCCGGTGGCGTTGACGACGGCGGGCGCGAGGAGGTCGCCGCGCGGGGTGCGGACGCCGCGGACCGCTCCGCCGGGGCCCCGGAGGACGGCGGTGACCTCGGCGCCCAGGTGGAGCCGGGCGCCTGAGACGCGCAGCAGGTGCGCGGCGGCCAGGGCGGGTTGGACCTGTGCGTCCTGCGGGTAGAGGACGCCGCCGGCGAGGCCGGGCGCGAGATGGGGCTCGGCGTCCTGCAGCCGGCCGGCCGGGAGGTAGCTGCTCGCCACGCCCGCCGCGGCCTGCGCCCCGCTGAGCGTGCGCAGGGCGGCCAGGCCCGGCTCGTCGCCGGCGACGACCAGCCCGCCCTTGGTCTCGTACTCGATCTCCGGCGGAAGGGCGTCGGCGAGTTCGCGCCACAGCCGGGCGGAGAGCAGCGCGAGGTCGAGTTCCGGGCCCGGCTCCTTGTCGGAGACGAGCAGGTTTCCCTCGCCGGCGCCGGTGGTGCCGCCCGCGACCGCGCCACGGTCGACGACGGTGACGGAGAGGCCGGACCGGGCGGCGTAGTAGGCGCAGGCGGCGCCGACCGCACCGGCCCCGACGATGACGACATCGGAGGTGTCCAGGTGGTGACCGTATCTCGTGGGCACCTCAGTAATATGTCACACAACACTGTTTCTGAGAAGGGGAGTTGATCCGGCGCGGCGGCTCCGACGGCCGGACGCGCGGCGCGGCGTACGCGTCAGGACGGGCGGCCGGGCCCCCCGAGCAGCTCGCCGAGGGCAGCCCGGTCGGTCGCGCCGTTGGGCTTGAGCGGGAGTGCCGATGGCGGCCCAGGGGCAGGGCCTCCACGTCCCGGACGCACAACTCACCGCCCCCCAGGCGACACCCCACCCAACCGAATTCGTCGCAACAAACCCCATGGACAACGAATTTCGCCGCACGGTAGAACAATCGCTCATGGAATCAGCAGAAAACGTGCACCCCGCCCACCCTCGGCGGCTGCCGCAGACCGACCGCACCCGCCATCGCCGACTGCGCGAACAGGGCCGTCTCGACCGCGACGCCCTCGACGCCGTACTGGCCGCCGGCTTCGTCTGCCACCTCGGCGTGACCGTGGACGGCACCCCGCTCGTCGTCCCCACGGTCTACGGCGCGGACGGCGACACGCTCTACTTCCACGGGTCGGTCGCCAGCCGAAGCCTGGCCGCCTCGCCCGGCGCGCCCGTCTGCGTCACCGTCACCCACGTCGACGGGCTGGTCCTCGCCCGCTCCGTGTTCGAGCACGGCGTCAACTACCGCAGCGCGATGGTGTTCGGCACGCCCCGGCCGGTCACCGACCCGGACGAGAAGCTGGCCGGACTGCGCTGCCTGACCGAACAGGCCGCCCCGGGCCAGTGGGACTACGCCCGCCCCCCGAGCCGCAAGGAGCTCGCCGCCACCGCGCTGCTGGCCCTGTCCCTCGACGAGGCGTCGGTCAAGGTGCGCACCGGCCCGCCGGACGACGGCGACGGGCCCGACGCCGCGCTGGGCCTCTGGGCCGGCGAACTCCCCCTGCACACCTCCTGGGGCCCCCTCCGACCCGACCCGCGCCTCCCCACAGGCATCGAGCCCCCACCCCATCTCACCGCCCGTCCGACTGCCACGGCAGACCAGGGCACGTCCGGGGGGAGCCCGGCCCCCTCCCACACAGCGGGGCCGGACCCAAGTGGTCCGTGCGCGACGCCCGCGCCCTAGTGCACGCAGAACTCGTTGCCCTCCGGATCCGTCATGACCACCCACTCGCCGGACGGTTCCTTGACGTGGTCCACCACCCGGGCGCCGAGGGCGCGGAGCCGCTCGACTTCGGTGTCCAGCTCGCCGGCGCGGCCGTGCAGGTCGATGTGCAGGCGGTTCTTCGCCGTCTTCTTCTCGGCCTGCGGTACGCGGTTGAACAGCAGCCGACGCCCCAGTCCCGTGCCGCTCTCCGCGTCGTACGGGTCGTCGGGATGGCGTACCGCCGCCGCGTCCCGCCAGGCGCGCCGGTCGTGACGGCCGACGGTGAGTTCGGGCGGGACGGCGCCGAGGCCGAGGAGCTTACCGATGAGGACGCTGTGGTCCTCGACCTCGTAGCCGAGCGCCGCCGCCCAGAAGTCGGCCTGGGCGTGCGGGTCGTGGGCGTCGACAACGAGCTTCCAGTGCAGTGGGGTTGCGGTCATGGTCCCCACTTATAGCCGCCGGCACCGACATCGGAGCCGCCGCCCGCACCCGGTCGGGTGGTGCCGTGCTGCCGGCGGTGCGCCTCAGGTCGCCGACCGCAGCCACATCCCTGACGCGTTCCCGGATGCGCGCTCCGTGTCGCCGGACGTGCCCGCACCCGGCGGAACCTCTCGTCTAGCGTGGCCGTATGGACGAGACGGACCCGGCCGGACCGCCGGACAGTGCGGACCCCGCCTTCCCGGCCCGTCAGGCGGCCCGCTGCGCCGACCTGGCGGAACTGGACGCGCGGGTGGTGCGCTGCCGGGCCTGCCCCCGGCTGGTGGCGTGGCGCGAGCAGGTCGCCGCGCAGCCGCGCGCGGCGTTCCGGGACTGGGAGTACTGGGCACGGCCGGTGCCGGGGTTCGGCCCGCCGGACGCGGCGCTGGCCGTCGTCGGTCTGGCACCTGCCGCGCACGGCGGCAACCGCACCGGGCGGATGTTCACCGGCGACGCCTCGGGTGACTTCCTGTTCGCCGCGCTGCACGCGGTGGGTCTCGCCTCGCAGCCGACCGCGACGCACCGGGGCGACGGGCTGGAGCTGTACGGCGTGCGGGTCACCGCACCGGTGCACTGCGCCCCGCCGGACAACAAGCCGACACCCGCCGAACGCCGCACCTGCCGCCCCTGGTTGGCGGCCGAGCTGGAGTTCCTCGCGCCGAGCCTGCGCACGGTGGTGGCGCTGGGCGCCGTCGGCTGGCAGGCGGCGCTGCCCGTCCTCGGCGACGCCGGGTGGCCCCTCCCCCGGCCCCGTCCCGCCTTCGGCCACGGCGCCGAACTGACCCTGCCCGCCACCGGCCGGCGGCGCCAACTGCACGTCCTGGGCAGCTACCACCCCAGCCAGCGCAACACCTTCACCGGCCGCCTCACCTTCGACATGCTCGTCGACCTGCTCACCCGGGCCGCCCGAAGCGCGGGGCTGGGGAGCGGCGACTAGTACTGCGGCCGCAGATCGCGCTCTCGGGTCGCCTCCGTGGTCCCGGTCGCCGGCTGCCCGGGACGCGGGAACGTCAGTCCTCACGCACCGATGCTCAGATGGCCGTCGCCGGCCCTCGGCCGGCCCCCGGCAAGGGCGCACCGGACGGTTGGAGCACCAGGTCGCGCTGATACCAGGTGCCCGGCTCACCGCCGAGGTCGGCCGGTTCGGCGGGCCCGACGGGGACGAACCCGGCTTTGGTCAGCACCTTCCGGGACGCGGCGTTCCGGCGGGCGGCGGCCGCCCGCAGTGTGCGCAGCCCGTGCCGGGCCGCCGCCAGCCGACACAGCTCCCGGACGCTCGCGGTCGCCACGCCGCGGCCGGTGACGTGCTGCGCCACCCGGTAGCCGAGGTGCGCAGCACGGTCCTCGATGTCGACCAGATTGAACCGGCCGAGTACCGAGCCGTCCGCGGCCACGAGCAGGTAGAAGGCACAGATGCCGGCCTCCTGCTCAGCCAGCAAGGCGTGGTACCGGTCGGCGAACCGGGCGAAGAACTCGTCGCCGCGGTCGGGGACCGAGGCAGCGAAGTAGGCGCGGTTCGCCAATTCGAAGGCCAGGACCGCCGGGGCATGGTCGGCATGCAGCCGCTTCAGCTCGGGCACCGCCCGACCTTACCCAGGTGGTACGCCGAGCCTCCACCGGTTTCCGCCACCGACGGGGCTCGTCGGCCCGTGCCCGGCAGAGTGGTTTCTGCAATTTCTGTTCGCGGCGTAGGAGTGGACCGCGCTCTGCGGGTCCGGACCCTCGCCCCCGGTCAGACAGGCATTTCAAAGATGAGTTCGAGGCCGTCTTCCTCGTCCCATTGTTCTCCGACCTCGACGAAGCCACATCCGGAAATCGTGGCCAGGGAAGCCGTGTTGTCAGGACTGATCGTCACCCGCACGGTCCTGACGCGGGCTTCGGCAACGGCTCGCTGCACCAATGCGGCCAGCATCGCTCTGGCGTAGCCCTGACGACGGTGGACGGGGACCACCGAGTAACCGAGTTCCACCATGCCCACCTCGTCCGGCGGTCCATGGAACCCGGCGTACCCCACGACGGCACCTTCCGGCTCGGCCACCACGGCCTGCGTGAGCCAACCCGCGCAACCGGGGTCCGAGGTCAGCTGATCGAGCCGATACCGCCACACCCACTTTGCCGTGTCGGTGACGAAGTACTCGCTGAGAGCGACACCTGCTTCGGCACTGGCTCGCGCCAGGTCGTCCTGCAGCAAGGCGATCATGGTCTTGCTCGACAACTCAACGAATCGCACGGACTTCCCGCTCGTTGAGTCCGGGGTCCGGCACTCGGCTCTGTCTGTCACAGCGGGAATCGTCGTGGCGCGTCCAGGACGTGTCCAACGGTTTTACGACGCGTCCCGGTACCGGTCCCGTACCTCGGGGCGTGGTCGGAAGCCGGCCGACCGGTAGGTGGCGACGGCGGCGGCGTTGGAGCTCGGGGTGCAGACGAGCGCGCTCGACGAGCCCAGGTCCCGGAGTGCGGCCGCCGCGGCGCGGGTGATCGCCTCGCCGTAGCCGTGCCGGCGGTGTTCCCGGTGCACGCCCATCGGTTCGAGCAACCCGGGCCTGCCCGGGCCGGCCGACCACACCGTCACCGCCGCCACCGCGTCGCCCCGGTCGTCGTACGCCACCAGACTCCGGGCATCGGCGTACGGCAGTCCGGCCGCCATCGCGTGCCAGCGCTCGGCCGTGAACCTCGACCCCTCGAACGCCGCCCGGTGCACGGCGACGAACACGTGCGCCCGCTGCGGCCCGACCACCTCGATCCGCACGCCCGGGTCCGCCAACGGCTCCGCGAGGCCGTGGCGCAGCGGCGTCCACGGCTCGTCGGTCTTCCAGCCGGCCTCGGACAGCAGATCCTGGACGAGCGCACCCATCGGCGCCTCGATGTTCACCCTTCCCCCGGGCAGCACGCCGCGCTCCGGCCGGGTCACGTCGGCAACCACCTGCCGCGCCAACTCCTCCTCCCGCTGGGCGTCCGGCGCGATCGTCAGCCGCAACAGCCCGGGGCCGTCCAGCAGCCCGACGGCGAGAATCCGTCCGTCCCGGCGCCACGTCCTGACCGCCGCGGCGGTCGCCTCCGCACCCGACCGCCAGAACCAGCCCAGGTCCCCCGGATGCAGCTGCATCGGCGCCCCGTCGTACTGCCACTCCCGCAGTACGCCCACCGCCTCGCTCAGCCCGTCAACTCCCGGCTTGCCCAACACGATCGCCATGCGCCCGATCACACACCACCGCGCCGACGGTCCGCACCCGGTTCAAGGGCCGGCACCTGACCTCGGACGCAGTGGTGAGCCGGATCACAGTTGAGGTTGACCTCGGGGCAGGGCGGAAGCTCGTCGCAGCGGCACGACGCCGACCGAGAACAACAGAGGTGAAGGAGCGGACCACCATGTCCATCGCCCTTTCCGAGCAGGACCGCCCGGAGCTGCGGAAGGCGATCGAGGAGATCGTCGAGTCCGGTTTCGTCGGGGTACAGCTGCGGGTGAACGACGAGCGGGGCGAATGGGTCGGCAGCGCCGGGGCGCGCGAACTGGGCCGACCCGGCGAGCCGCTGACCGACGGGCACTTCCGCATCGGCAGCACCACCAAGAACTTCGTCGCGACCGTGGTGCTCAGCCTGGTGGCCGAGGGCAGGATCGGCCTGGACGCCCCGGCCGACGCCTACCTGCCGGGGTTCGGGCTGGACCGGCGGATCACGGTGCGGATGCTGCTGCAGCACACCAGCGGGATCTTCAACCACACCGGCGAGCTCTACGAGGACGGCACGTTCGCGCCGGGGGTCCCCTGGCGGGGCAAGGAGTGGGTGGACAACCGGTTCAGGACCTACCTGCCCGAGGAGCTGGTGCGGCTGTCGTTGTCCAGGCCGGCGCGGTTCGCGCCGGGGACGGGCTGGAGCTACGCCAACACCAACTACGTGCTGGCCAGGCTGGTGATCGAGCAGGTCACCGGCCGTTCGTTCGCCGAGGAGCTGCAGCGGCTGGTCCTGGGGCCGCTGGGGATGACCGGCACCGTGGCGCCGGGCACCTCGCCGGAGATCCCCGCGCCGCACAACCACAGCTACTACCGCTACGAGGACGCCGGGCGGGAGAAGACGGTCGACATCACCCGTGAGAACCCCTCCTGGGTTTCGGCCGGTGGTGACATGATCTCGACCACTCAGGATCTGCACACGTACTTCTCCGCGCTGATGGGCGGCGCGCTCCTGCCGGCCGAACTGCTGGCGGAGATGCGCACGCCGGAGGCGACGGCCGGCTACGGCCTGGGGGTGTTCGTGCAGGACGCGGGCCCGCACGGCGGCACCGTCCTGCACCACAACGGCGGCATGGCGGGCTCGGCGGCGCTGATGTACAGCACACCCGACGGCACCACGACCCTGACCGCCGGGCTGACCTGCGTGGGCGACGCCGACCTGTCGATAGCGACAGCCTTCCGGGACGCCCAACAACGGCTCGTCAGCGAGGTGTTCCGCGGCGGGCGGGCCGATCCGGCTCAGCCGGCGGACTGAACACCCGGGACCCGTCCACCTGCTCGGCCGCGGTACCCGTAGCGGCCGAGCTCCGGCACAAGGCAGGCTGAGCAGATGAGGAACGGGGTCACGATCGGGCAGGCGGCGGCATACGTCGGTGTCACGGTGAAGACGGTGCGGCACTACCACAAGCTCGGCCTGGTCGAGGAGCCGGAACGCGACGGCTCCGGCTACCGCCGGTACGGATCGGCGGAGCTGCTGCGGCTGGTGCAGGTCCGGACACTGGCCACCGCCGGTGTCCCGCTGGCCGAGATCGGGCCCCTGCTCGACGTCGACGCCGAGCAGTTCGCCGTCGCCGTCACCGACGTCGGGCGGCGGCTGACCGAGCGGATCGCGGACCTGATCGCGCGCCGCGACACGCTGCACCGGCTCGCCGACGGGGACCGGGCCCTGCTGCCCGACCGCGCCTGCGCGATCCTGGACCGGATGCCCGGCCTCGGCTTCAGCCCCGCCTACGTGGCCGCGCAGCGCGAGGCCCTGGTGCTGGCCCGGGCGCTGGTGCCGGAGGGCTTCGACGGCTTCCTGACCCAGCTCGAACACGGGCTTGACGACCCCGGGTACGTCGACCTGACCAAGCGCGGCTGGGAGGCCGAGACCTGGGAACCGGACGACCCGAGGATCGAAGAACTCGCGACCGCCATGGCTGACCACTACCTCGCCAACCCCGCGCTGCTGGGCGATCCCGCCAGCCTGGAGGCATGGGCCAACGCTGCCGGCCAGTACCGGCTGATCAACAACCACCGCGGGGACCAGGCACCGATCTCGGCCCGGCTGACCGCGCTCACCGAGAGCAGGCTCCGCGCCGCGGGCGTCCGCATCCCGCGCCGATGACGGGAGCGTTGGACCGCGGGGCGGCGGACCGGCCGCCGTCGAACGGACCGGACGACGTAGAGCGGGCCGGGTGGCGGCGGGCGCCGCGGCCGGCCCGGGTCGTCGTGGGGTGTCACGGCGCCCCGTACACCGGCTGCGGGGGCCGGGCTCCGGCCAGGAGTTCGCGGGCCGTTTCGCCGGCTTCGGCCGGGGTCCAGCGGGCGCCCTTGTCCGCGCTGGGGCCGGGGTGCCAGCCCTCCATGACGGTGATGCGGCCCGCTTCGGCCTCGAAGACCCGGCCCGTGACGCCGGCGCTGGCCGCGGCGCAGAGCCAGACGACGAGCGGGGAGACGTTCTCCGGGGCCATCGCGTCGAAGGTGCCGTCGGTGGGGGCGGCCATCGTTCCCGCGAAGGTGCGCTCGGTCATCCGGGTGCGGGCGGCCGGGGCGAGGGCGTTGACCTGAACGCCGTAGCGGGCCAGTTCGGCGGCGGCGACGAGGGTCAGGCCGAGGATGCCGGCCTTGGCGGCGGAGTAGTTGCCCTGGCCCACGCTGCCCAGCAGCCCGGCGCCCGAACTGGTGTTGACCACGCGGGCGTCGGGCGTCCGGCCGGCCTTGGCCTCGGCCCGCCAGTGCGCGGCGGCGTGCCTCAGCGGCAGGAAGTGGCCCGTGAGATGGACGCGCACGACGGCGTCCCAGTCGTCCTCGTCGAGGTTGACGAGCATCCGGTCGCGCAGGAACCCGGCGTTGTTGACCAGGGCGTCGAGCCGGCCGTAGGTGTCCAGGGCGGTGGCGACGAGGGAGGCGGCGCCCTCGGTGGTGGTGATGTCGCCGGTGTGGCGGACGGCCCGGCCGCCGCGGGCGCGGATGGCGTCGACGACGTGCTGGGCCGGGCCGGACGAGGCGCCGGCGCCGTCCGCGGCGACCCCGAGGTCGTTGACCACGACCTGCGCCCCCTCGGCGGCGAGGGCGAGGGCGTGGGCGCGGCCGAGACCGCGGCCGGCTCCGGTGACGGCGACGACGCGGCCGGTGCAGATTCCGGGCATCTCACTTCTCCTTGGCGGCCGGGGGTGCGGGGGGCCGGTTGACGGTGGCGGCGGCGAGGAAGGCGGGGCGCTCCCCGCCGCCGTGGACGAGCAGGCTCGCGCCGGTCAGGTACGCGGCGCGGTCGGAGGCGAGGAACACGCAGGCGTCGCCGACCTCGGCCGGGGCGGCCAGCCGCCCGAGCGGCACGGTCGCGCCGACGGCGGCGACGCCCGCCTCGTCGCCGTAGTGCAGGGCGGCGCGTTCGGTGTGCACCATGCCGAGGACGACGGTGTTGACCCGGACCTCGGGGGCCCACTCGACGGCCATGGAGCGGGCGAGGCTGTCCAGGCCCGCCTTGGCCGCCCCGTACGCGGCGGTGCCGGGTGAGGGACGGGTGCCGCTGACGCTGCCGATCATCAGGATGCAGCCACCGGCGGGGTGACGGCGCATCACCTCGTAGGCGGCGAGGGACGCGGTCAGCGGTGCGGTGAGGTTGAGGTCGAGGACCCGGGCGTGCCGGTCGGGGCCGGCCTCGGCGAGCAGCCGGTGCGGGGTGCCGCCGGCGTTGTTGACCAGGCAGTCGAGGCGGCCGTGGGCGGCGGCGATCCGGCCGAAGAAGTCCCGTACGGCGGGCGGGTCGCGCAGGTCGACGGGGTGGAAGCGGGCGGTGCGGCCGGCCGCGGCGACCGGGGCGTCCGGGGGCCGGCGGGCGCAGGTCACCACGTCGGCCCCGGCTCGCAGGAAGGCGCGGGCGATCCCCGCGCCGACACCCCGGGTGCCGCCGGTGACCACCACCAGCCGCCCGGACAGATCGAGGGTCAGGCTCACTCGGCACCCCTCCCGCAGCGCGCCCGGCGCTGCTAACTTCGCTACCTAACAAACGCTTGGTGGAAAGGTAGCTGATCTGCTCATGGGTGTCTCCACCTCCCGGCCCGAACCGGGCATCGCGGTCGTCACCATGGACTTCCCACCGGTCAACGCCCTTCCCGTGCAGGGCTGGTACGCCCTCGCCGACGCCGTGCGGACGGCCGGCCGGGACCCCGGCGTCCGCTGTGTCGTGCTCGCCGCCGAGGGCCGCGGCTTCAACGCCGGGGTGGACATCAAGGAGCTGCAGCGGGACGCCGCGGGCGGTGGGCGCCAGGCGCTGCTCGGCGCCAACCGCGGCTGTGCGGAGGCGTTCTCGGCGGTGTACGAGTGCGCGGTGCCGGTCGTCGCCGCGGTGCACGGGTTCTGTCTGGGCGGCGGGATCGGGCTGGTCGGCAACGCCGACGCGATCGTGGCGAGCGACGAGGCCGTCTTCGGACTGCCGGAGCTGGACCGGGGCGCGCTCGGCGCCGCCACCCACCTCGCCCGGCTCGTCCCCCAGCACCTGATGCGCGCGCTCTACTACACCTCGCGCACCGCCACCGCGGCCGAGCTGCGGGCACACGGCTCGGTGTGGCGCGTCGTCCCCCGGGACCGACTGGGCGCCGCGGCAAGGGAACTGGCCGGTGAGATCGCCCGGAAGGACGGCTCCCTGCTGCGTCTCGCCAAGGCCGCGCTGAACGGCATCGACCCGGTCGACGTGCACCGCAGCTACCGCTTCGAGCAGGGCTTCACCTTCGAGGCGAACCTCAGCGGCGTCGCCGACCGGGTACGCGACACCTTCGGCCAGGAGGCCCGGACATGACCGACAAGACCATGACGCCCGACGACGTGGCCGCCCGCCTGCGCAGCGGCATGACGCTGGGCATCGGCGGCTGGGGCTCGCGCCGCAAACCGATGGCCCTGGTGCGGGCGCTGCTGCGGTCCGGCGTCACGGATCTGACCGTGATCTCGTACGGCGGGCCGGACGTGGGCCTGCTCGCCGCCGCCGGCCGGATCCGCAAGCTCGTCGCGCCGTTCGCGACGCTCGACTCGATCCCGCTCGAACCGCACTTCCGCGCCGCCCGGCAGCGCGCGGCGTTCGAGCTGACGGAGGTCGACGAGGCGATGTTCATGTGGGGGCTGCGGGCCGCCGCCCACCGGCTGCCGTTCCTGCCGGTACGGGCCGGCATCGGATCGGACGTGATGCGCGTCAACCCCGGCCTGCGGACGGTCACCTCGCCGTACGAGGACGAGGAGACCCTGGTCGCGATGCCCGCCCTGCGCATGGACGCGGCGCTGGTCCACGTCAACCGCGCGGACCGGCAGGGCAACGGCCGCTACCTGGGCCCCGATCCGTACTTCGACGACCTGTTCTGCGAGGCCGCGGACACCGCGTACGTCTCCTGCGAGAAGCTGGTGGACGGGTTCCCGGCCACCGCGCTGCAGACCCTGCTGGTCAAGCGGCACACGGTCACGGGTGTCGTCGAGACGCCGTACGGCGCGCACTTCACCTCGTGCGTCCCCGACCACGGCCGGGACGAGGCGTTCCAGAAGCTGTACGCGACCACGCCCTGGCCGGAGTTCGCGGAGCGCTTCCTGTCCGGTCCGGACGAGAAGTCCTATCTGTCGGCCGTGCACGCCTGGCGGGAGGAGCAGCGGTGACCGAGACCCTCCCGGCGACCCGCGCCGAGTACTGCGTGATCGCCTGCGCCGACGCCTGGCGCGGCAACGGCGAGGTGCTCGCCAGCCCGATGGGCGCGATCCCGTCCCTCGGTGCCCGGCTCGCCCGGCGCACCTTCTCCCCCGACCTGCTGCTCACCGACGGCGAGGCGGTCCTCGTGGGCCCCGACGGGCAGACCGAGGGCTGGCTGCCCTACCGGCAGCACCTGGCGCTGGTCACCGGCGGGAAGCGGCACGTCATGATGGGCGCGAGCCAGCTCGACCGCTTCGGCAACCAGAACATCTCCTGCATCGGCGACTGGCGGCGGCCGGACCGGCAGCTGCTCGGCGTCCGCGGCGCGCCCGTCAACTCCGTCAACCACCCGGTGAGTTACTGGGTGCCCCGGCACTCCCCGCGGGTCTTCGTGGCGAAGGTCGACATGATCTGCGGCGTCGGCTACGACAGCGCGGCCGCCGCCGGGCCGTCCGCGACCCGCTACCACCGCATCCCCCGCGTCGTCACCGACCTCGCCGTCCTGGACTTCGAGACCCCGGACCGGGCCATGCGGCTGGCGTCCGTCCATCCCGGTGTGACGGTCGGGCAGGTGCGGGACGCCACCGGCTTCCCGCTCGTGCTGCCCGACGAGGTGCCGCACACCCGGGAGCCCACGGCCGTGGAACTGCGGCTGATCCGCGAGGTCATCGATCCCGAGGGGCGGCGCGACCGCGAGGTGCCGGCGGCATGACCGACGCCCGGATCACGACCCCGCTGACCGAACTGACCGGGGTCCGGTACCCGCTCGTACAGACCGGCATGGGGTGGGTGGCGGGCCCCCGCCTGGTGTCGGCCGCCGCCAACGCGGGCGCGCTGGGCATCCTCGGCTCCGCCACCATGACCGTCGAGCAGCTGCGCGCGGCGGTCCGCGAGGTCAAGTCCCGTACCGGGGCGCCCTTCGGGGTCAATCTGCGGGCGGACGCCGGCGACGCGGCGGAGCGGGTACGGGTCGTCGTCGACGAGGGGGTGGCCGTCGCCTCGTTCGCCCTGGCCCCCTCGCGCGAGCTGATCGCCCGGCTCAAGGACGCCGGCGTGCTCGTCATCCCGTCCGTCGGGGCCCGCCGGCACGCCGAGAAGGTCGCGGCCTGGGGCGCCGACGCGGTCGTCGTCCAGGGCGGTGAGGGCGGCGGGCACACCGGGAGCGTGGCGACGACCGTGCTGTTGCCCCAGGTCGTGGACGCGGTCGGCATCCCGGTGATCGCCGCCGGCGGCTTCTGCGACGGCCGGGGGCTGGTCGCGGCGCTCGCCTACGGAGCGGCCGGGATCGCCATGGGCACCCGGTTCCTGCTGACGTCGGACAGCACCGTGCCGCGTGCCGTGCAGGACCGCTATCTGCGGGCGGACGTACGGGACATCACCGTCACCACGAAGGTCGACGGGCTGCCGCACCGGATGCTGCGCAGTGAGCTGGTGGCGGCGCTGGAGCGCTCCGGGCGGGCCGCCGCGCTGCTGCGGGCCGTGCGCCATGCCGCGTCGTTCCGGAGGCTGTCCGGGCTGAGCTGGCCGCGGATGGTGCGGGACGGCCTGGCGATGAAGCACGGCAAGGAGCTGTCCTGGAGCCAGGTCCTGCTGGCCGCCAACACCCCGATGCTGCTGCGGGCTTCCATGGTCGAGGGCCGTACCGACCTCGGTGTGATGGCCTCCGGTCAGGTCGCGGGGCTGATCGAGGACCTGCCCTCCTGCGCCGAGCTGGTCGAACGGATCATGTCCGAGGCGACGCACACCCTGCGTGCGCTGCCCGGCCCCGCGCCCGGTGCCTCCTGACCGGCCCCCTCCCGCAGGCGGACGGGGCGCCGGAGGGTCCCGTCCGCCGGTCAGCGGCCCGGGAGCCGTTCGATGATGGTGACGTTGGCCTGGCCGCCGCCCTCGCACATGGTCTGCAGCCCGAACCTGCCGCCGGTGCGCTCCAGTTCGTGCAGCAGCGTCGTCATCAGCCGGACACCGGTCGCGCCGAGCGGGTGCCCCAGGGCGATGGCGCCGCCGTTGACGTTGACCCGCTCCGGGTCGGCGCCGGTCTCCTTCAGCCAGGCCAGCACGACCGGGGCGAACGCCTCGTTGATCTCGACCAGGTCGATGTCGTCGAGGGTCATGCCGGCCTTCTTCAGCGCGTACGCCGTCGCCGGGATGGGGGCGGTCAGCATCCGGATCGGGTCCTCGCCGCGCACCGACAGGTGATGGATGCGGGCCCGCGGGGTCAGGCCGTGCTCGGCCACCGCCCGCTCGGAGGCGAGCAGCAGCGCGGCTGCGCCGTCGGAGACCTGCGAGGAGACCGCCGCGGTGAGCCGGCCGCCCTCGACGACCGGCGGCAGGGCGGCCATCTTCTCCAGGGAGGTGCCGCGGCGCGGGCCCTCGTCGGCGGTGACCTGCCCGAAGGGGACGGTCTCGCGGTCGAAGCGGCCCTCGTCGAGGGCGCGGACGGCCCGCTGATGGGAGCGCAGCGCGTACTCCTCCATGTCCCGGCGGGTGAGGTGCCAGCGGGCGGCGATCAGTTCGGCGCCGTGGAACTGGTTGACGGGGGCGTCGCCGTAGCGGGCCCGCCAGCCCTCCGAGCCGGCGAACGGGCCGTCGGTGAGGCCCAGCGGCTCGGCGGCCTGCCGGCTGGCGAAGGCGATCGGGATCTGCGACATGTTCTGCACGCCGCCGGCGACGACCAGGTCCTGGGTGCCGGAGAGCACGCCCTGGGCGGCGAAGTGGACGGCCTGCTGGGAGGAGCCGCACTGCCGGTCGACGGTGACGCCGGGGACCTCCTCGGGCAGGCCGGCGGCCAGCCAGCACGTGCGGGCGATGTCGCCGGCCTGCGGCCCGACCGCGTCCAGGCAGCCGAAGACCACGTCCTCGACGGCGGCCGGGTCGGCGCCGGTGCGCTCCATCAGCGCGGTCAGCACATGGGCACCCAGGTCGGCGGGGTGGACGGCGGACAGGCCGCCGCCCTTCTTGCCGACGGGGGTGCGGACCGCGCCGACGATGTATGCCTCGGGCATGGTGTCTCCTCGGTCAGATTCTGCGGAGGTACCGGCCGGTTCCGCAAGGCGCGGCAGCCGCGCGCCCGCGGCGGCCGCTCAGGCGTGCTGGGAGCTGACGGACACGGTCTCGCCGGTCATGTACGAGGCGTAGTCGCCGGCCAGGAAGACGATGACGTTGGCGACCTCCCAGGGCTCGGCGTACCGGCCGAACGCCTCCCGCTCGGTGAGTTCGGCGAGCAGCTCGGGGGTGGTGACCTTCACCAGGTGCGGGTGCATGGCGAGGCTCGGCGCGACCGCGTTGACGCGTACGCCGTAGGCGGCGGCCTCCAGCGCGGCGCAGCGGGTCAGCGCCATCACCCCGGCCTTGGCGGCGGCGTAGTGGGCCTGGCCGCGCTGGGCGCGCCAGCCGACGACGGAGGCGTTGTTGACGATCACGCCGCCGCGGCCGGTGCTCCGCATCCGGCGCAGGGCGGCGCGGGTGCAGCGGAAGGTGCCGTTCAGGGTGACGTCGAGGACCGTGCTCCACTGGGCGTCGGTCATGTCGGCGAGGTCGGCGGTGCCGCCGAGTCCGGCGTTGTTGACCACGATGTCGAGCCGGCCGTGGCGTTCCTCGGCGAGCGCCAGCAGGGCACCGACCTGGTCCTCGTCGGTGACGTCGCAGGGCAGTGCGGCCACCCGGTCCGCGCCGAACTCCCCGGCCAGCGCCGCGGTGGTCTCCGTCAGCCGCCTCGCGTGCGCATCGCCGACGACGATCCGGGCGCCTTCCTCCAGGAAGCGGCGGGCGGTGGCGCCGCCGATGCCGGCGCCGGCGGCCGCGGTGACGACGGCGCTGCGGCCGGCCAGCAGCTGGTGGCCGGGCACATAGCGGGGCGGTGTCATACGCGGGCCTCCTCCGGCGGATGCGCGCGGGCGCGGGGGCCTCGACGCTGCGGATGGCCGTACGTTAACCTACCAAACACTTGTTAGGGAAGGAGGGGCGGATGCCCGCTGCCCAGGACGAGGGGCCCGTGCGCTACGAGCGCCACGGACCGATCGCCACCGTCACCATGAACCGCCCGGACTACCGCAACGCCCAGAACTCCGCGATGACGTACGCCCTCGACCGCGCCTTCTACCGCGCGGCGGACGACACCGAGGTCAAGGTCGTCGTGCTGGCCGGCGCGGGCCGGCACTTCTCCGCCGGCCACGACATCGGTACCCCCGAACGCGACGCGCACCTCCCCTTCGACCGCACCGCCGGACTGTGGTGGGACCACTCGGACAAGGCGGGCGCGGAGAGCCGGTTCGCCCGCGAGTCCGAGGTCTACCTGGGCATGTGCCGCCGCTGGCGCGAGCTGCCCAAGCCGGTGGTCGCCTCGGTCCAGGGAGCCTGTGTGGCGGGCGGGTTGATGCTCGCCTGGGTCTGCGACCTGATCATCGCCTCCGAGGACGCGTTCTTCGCCGACCCGGTGGTGCGGATGGGCATCCCCGGCGTCGAGTTCTTCGCCCACCCGTGGGTGATGCCGCCGCGGATCGCCAAGGAGTTCCTCTACACGGGCGACCGGATGACCGCCCGGCGGGCGTACGAGGTGGGCATGGTCAACCGTGTCGTACCGCGCGACGAACTGACGCTCCGCACACGGGAGTTGGCGCTGCGCATCGCCGAGATGCCGAGGCTCGGGCTGGCCCTGACCAAGCGGGCGGTCAACCAGGCCGAGGACCTTCAGGGCCTGCACAGCGGCCTGGACTCGGTGTTCGGCCTGCACCACCTCGCGCACGCGCACAACGCCGAGACCGCCGCCGACCCGCTGGGCGGCATGGACATCCGCGCGATGCGGCGGCACTCCGCGGACCGTGCGCCCTCCTCACCGGAAGCGGGGGCCTGATGGACCTCGGCTTCTCCGCCGCGGAGCACGCCTTCCGCGACGAGGCCCGCTCCTGGCTCGCCGGTCATGTGCCCGCGGTCCCGCTGCCGTCGCTGGAGACCGCGGAGGGCTTCGCCGCCCACCGGGAGTGGGAGCGCACCCTCTTCGCGGACCGCTGGTCGGTGGTCACCTGGCCCGAGGAGCACGGCGGCCGGGGCGCCTCGCTCGTGCAGTGGCTGCTCTTCGAGGAGGAGTACCACGCCGCGGGCGCCCCCGGCCGGGTCGCCCAGAACGGCATCAGCCTCCTCGCCCCCACCCTCTTCGAGCACGGCACCGACGAGCAGCGGGCCCGCGTGCTGCCTCCCATGGCGAGCGGCGACGTGGTCTGGGCGCAGGCGTGGTCGGAACCGGAGGCCGGCTCGGACCTGGCCTCGCTGCGCTCGACGGCGACCCGGACGCCGGGCGGCTGGCTGCTCAACGGACAGAAGACCTGGTCGTCGCGGGCCGCGTTCGCCGACCGCGCCTTCGGCCTGTTCCGCAGCGACCCGGACACCGCACGGCCGCACCAGGGACTGACGTATCTGATGTTCCCGCTGGACGCGCCGGGCGTGACGGTACGGCCGATCGGCCGCCTCGACGGCAAGCCCGCCTTCGCCGAACTCTTCCTCGACGACGTGTTCGTGCCCGACGCGGACGTCATCGGGGAGCCGGGGCAGGGCTGGCGGGTCGCGATGAGCACGGCGGGCAACGAGCGGGGCCTGACGCTGCGCAGCCCGGGCCGCTACACGGCGGCCGCCGAGCGGCTGGCCGCGCTGTGGCGGACGGCGCCCGCCGGGACCGATCCGGCCCTCGGCGGCCGGGTGGCCGACGCCCTCATCGGCGCCCGCGCCTACCAGTTGTTCGCCTACGCGCAGGCGTCCCGGCTGGCGGCCGGTCACTCGCTGGGCGCGGAGCCGAGCCTGAACAAGGTCTGCTGGTCCGAGCTGGACCTCGCGCTGCACGAGACCGCGCTGGAGCTGCTGGGCCCCTACGGCGCACTGTCCGACGAGGCCGATGAGGCACCGGCGCACGGGAGTTGGGCCGAGGGCTACACCTTCGCGCTCGCCGGGCCGATCTACGCGGGCACCAATGAGATCCAGCGCGACATCATCGCCGAGCGGCTGCTCGGCCTGCCGAAGGGACGCCGGTGATGCGCTTCCTCCGCACCGAGGAGCAACGGGAGTTCGCCCGCGCGCTGGACGGCATGCTGGGGGCGAGCGGGGTCCCGGCGGCGGCCCGGGCCTGGGCGGCCGGCGAGCACAAGCCGGGCCGCGCGCTGTGGGCGCGGATCGCGCGGGCCGGGGTGTTCGGCCTCGCGGTGCCCGAACGCCACGCCGGAGCCGGGCTGCTTCCCGTCGAACTCACGGTGGCCTTCGTCGAGTTGGGGCGGCATGCGGTACCGGGGCCGGTGGTGGAGACGGTGGCGTCGGCGGCGTTCCTCGACCGGCTGGGCGAGGCGGGTGCGGCCGGTGCGGCCGCCGCCGGGGAGTGGCTGCCGCGGATCGCCGCCGGTGACGCCGTGCTCAGCCTGGCCGCCGGGGCGCCGTACGCGCTGGACGCGGACGCCGCCGACGCCGTGCTGGTCGTCGAGGGCGACACGGTGCGCCGCACGGATGCCCACGGGCCGGTGCAGCCCTCCCTCGATCCGGCCCGCCGGCTGTCCCGCCCGCTCGGCGGCACCGTCCTCGCCCGCGGCCCGGAGGTGAGCGCGGCGGCCGCCCACGCCCGGGACCTCGCCCGGCTGGCCACCGCCGCCCAGTCGCTCGGTCTCGGCCGGGCCCTGCTGGCGGCGACCGTCGCCCACGTCAAGCAGCGCACCCAGTTCGCGGTGCCCCTCGGCTCCTTCCAGGCGGTCAAGCACCGGCTGGCGGACGCGCTCCTCGCACTGGAGCTGGCCGAGCCGCTGGTGTACGCGGCGGCCCTGGCGGTGGCGGCCGGCGCCCGCTCGGCGGGACGCGAGGTGGCGGCGGCGAAGGCGGCGGCGGGCGAGGCCGGCTACGTCACGGCGCGCACGGCCCTCCAACTGCACGGCGCCGTCGGCTACACCGAGGAGCTGGACCTCTCCCTGTGGATCCGCAAGGCCCGGCCGCTTCGGGACGCCTGGGGAACGCCCACCGAGTGCCGCGCACGGGTACTGGCCGGCTGACCGGGGGGCCGGGCCGGCCACCGCCGCGCCCCCGAGACCGCCCCCTGCCCCTGCCCCTCGGCGCTCTGGACGCCGCGCAACGCCGCTGGGACGATCGGGCGCACGAGGTTCGACTCCTGAATTCGGGGATGGCAATGCCCAGTTTGCAGACTGCGGGCCGCTGGATGATCGCGGCGTTCCTGTCAGCAGGACTGTCCGCCTGTGCCACCGACGAGCCGGCTCCGGACCACCCCACGCCGGGCGGGAGTGCGTCCGGGAACGGGTCACAGGCCACCGCCGGAACCAAGGGCGCCTCCGGTGGCGGCCATTTCGTGTTCTACACCTACCGGGCCAGCGCCGGGGACGAATACCTGGACCTCCTCGACTGGACGACGAACCACGACGGGACGGTCACCGGCACCTACACGGCCGTGTTGCTGTCGAAGAATTCCCCGGGCGGTGAGACACGGCAGTGTCACTCCTTGTCCGGGACCCAGCAGGGCAACAGCGTCACGCTGATTCCGGCCGACATCAGCGGCCCTCCGGTGCACGGCAAGGTCAGTGGCGACACGCTGACCACGGACTCCGATCTGAGCGCCCAGACCTTCACGTACAAGGCCACCGACGCAGCCGGCTTCAACAAGATCGTCAGCCGTGACAAGGCGAGCCCTCCCCCCGACGGCGAGGAGATGTCCCCGGCACCCACCGAGCCCGGCTCCGCCTCCCCCGCTTCGACGCCTTGAGCGGCCCGGCAGCGGAGGCCGCCGCGGCACCTTCGTGACGGCGAAATCCGCGCGTCTGACGTCGAACTGATGACCTATCATGATCCACCACGGCAATTCGGCCGCCGTGTGACCGTTCACGTCAGGCCGAGCGTTCCTGCCGTGGAAGGAGAATCCCTATGAAGAAGCGCCCCGCCGCGGTCGGCGCGGTCGTCGCAGGGTTGCTGGCCCCCTCGCACTGACCACTCCCGCGCACGCAGATGCCAGCTACAAGGCGTTCTGCAACACCACCGGTGGCCACGGAGGCGTCACCGCCCCGTCCTACACCGGAGCCACCGACAGCGTGTACGTCCAGATGGGCGTGTACGACGGCTCCGCGGACGGCCACCCCATGCGCATACGCCTGGTCACCGAGGACGTCAACGGCAAGAACACCTACTGGCCCTGGCACACCAACACCAAGGGCTCGGGGAAGAGCCTGGAGTTCGCCACCACGGCGACCAACAAGAGCGGCATCTTCGCCATCGGCATCCAGGTGGCCCGCTTCGACGGCAACAAGAAGCTGAACTCCTGCTCGAAGTGGGGCAGTTACTACTAGGCCGGACCGGTCCCGCTCTGCCGGCCCCCGGGGAGCGGGTGACCTGCCGCCCGTACGGCGGCACCCGGCCGGGGCCCCTTCTGCGGCCCCGGCCGGGTACCGGTGAGCCCCGCACGACCACCGCTAGGGGAGCGCTCCCCTAGCGGTGGTGGCGCTCCCCCTCGTCCAGGTCCGCCAACATCGCGTCGGCCAGGTCCCGTTCGGCGGCGTAGAACCGCTCCGACCACTTCAGGACCAGCGCGGGGTGCACCCGGGTGCCCTCCGCGCGGGCGCGCTCGGCGTCCGCCTCGGCGCGCCGCCGCATGCGTTCCGCGTACTCCCGGTGGCTGCCCAGCACTTCCCGCATCCGCTCGCCCTCCAGCAGATGGCCGAGCCACAGCCGCAGCATCACGCCGTGCTTGAGGACCGGGGGCTCCACCGGCGCCTCCCGTGCCCAGTGCCGGACCGCCGCCAGGCCCGTGTCGGTGATGACGTAGACACGTTTGTCGCGGTTGCCGGTCTCCTGGGCGACCGTCCGCGAGCTGACGCAGCCGGTCTTCTCCAGCCGCTTGAGCTCCCCGTAGACCTGGCTGAAGGAGGGGCTCCAGTAGAAGAGGCCCAACGACCGGTCGGCCCGCTTCTTCAGGTCGTAACCCGACAGCTCCTCCCCGAAGGAGAGCAGGCCGAGCACCGCCCAGCCGGTGGCCGGCAGCGCCGGTCGGGCAACCTCGCCGGCGGGCACCGCACCGGCATCCTTGTCCGTCACGGTCCGCAGTCTACGGTCCGGCTCCGCTGCGGACCGTGACGGCCGACGCCAACTCCCCTCCGTGACCTGCCTCTTACCACCGGCATCCGGTGCCGCCGGCACCCGGCGTCCCGTCGTCCGGGAGGCGACGGCCCGGACGGTCGCCGCCCGCCCGGGATGCCGCGCCGACGGGCACCGTGCCGACCGCGACCGCGTACGGGAGAGCCTGCGGGCACCGTGTCGGCGGTGCGCCGCGCGCAGGAGTGCGGACCGTCGCCCGGCGGCCAATAGTGGAGGGGTGAGGCCGCAGCAGGGAGCCTCCCCGCGGCGGATGCGCGGGCGGGCGGCCGACGGGCCCGCCGCGGCCTGGCCGGGCGGGCTGCGCCGCCTGCCGGAGCGCGCCGGGCAGTTCGCGCGCGGCCACCGGGCGGTGGTCGGCAACGCGGTGCGTGTGACCACCGCGTCCTGTCTCGCCTTCCACCTCTGCCGCTACGGCCTCGACCGGACCGTGATGGCCGTCTACGCCACCTTCACCGTGGTCTCCCTGGGCGCGCTCGCCCGCATCCCCGGGTCCGGGCGCCAGCGCGCCGCCACCGTCCTGACCGCGGTCCCCGCCGGCCTGCTGCTCGTCACCCTGGGCACCCTGCTCGCCGTACGGACCTGGGCGGCCGTCCTCGGGATGCTCGTCGTCGGCTTCCTGGTGGCCTACGCGGGCACCACCGGACCGCGGATCGCCGGCGCGGCGCCCGGCATGCAGCTGCTGTACATCCTCCCGTGCTTCCCGCCCTACGCCCCGGACACCCTCGGCCAGCGGCTCCTCGGCTTCCTGACGGGCGCCGTCCTGCTGGCGGCGGCCCAGCGGTTCCTGATGCCCGAACCGGATACGCCGCCCTTCCGCCGGCTGCTGGCCGGGGCGGCCGAGGCGGCCGCCGACCTGGCCGGGTACCACGGCGGGCCGGTCCCGGAACCGGTGCTCGCGCGGGCCCGCGCCGCCGCCGACGCCCTGCGCCCCGCCCGGATACCGCCCGCCGACCTGCCCGCCGCCCCGTCCCTCGCCCACAAGGCCATGGCCCACGCGGCGGAGGCGGTGCGCACCCTGCTGAACCGGCTGGGCGCGCTGCACACCGCGGCCGGCCCGTACCGCGCCTACCGGCCCGAGACGACCGCGCTGCTGCGGGCCGTCCGCGACGCCGCCCGGGAGACGGCGGCGGCGCTGCGGCGCGGTACGCGGCTGCCGCCCGGTGAGGGGCCCCGGGCCGGTCCGCTGCAGAGCGAACTGGCCCCGGTGCGCACCCACCGGGCACTGGACACCCTGGGACGGCTGAGCGCCGACGACCGGCTGAACTACCTGCGCCGCCGGTCCCTGGTCGTGCAGGCCGCCGACGCCGCGGTCGTCCTGGTGCTGGCCACCCGGCTGCTGCTGGGCGACCGCGATGTCGACCGGGACCCCGCCGGACACGCCTTCGCCTACGCCCGGGCGCACGCCGCCGAGCTGTGGTGGCGGCGGCTGACCGCGCACCTCACCCCGCGTTCGGTGATCTTCCAGAACGCCTGCCGGTTCGCGCTGGGCCTCGCCGCGGCACGGGCCGTCGCCGGGCTGCTCGATCTGCAGCACGGATTCTGGGTCCTGCTGGCGACACTGACGCTGACCCGTACGACGAGCCTGGAGACCCGCTCGGCGGTCCGGCAGGCGCTGCTCGGGACGCTGATCGGTGCGGTGCTGGCGGGCGGGCTGCTGGCGGTGGTGCACGACCGCGGGGCGGTGTACGCGGTGTTGCTGCCGCTGGTGATGCTGCTGGCGTTCACCGCGGGCCCGCTGCGCGGGCTGGCCTGGGCGCAGGGCGGCTTCACGCTGGTCGTGGCGGTGCTGTTCGCGCAGGTCGCCCCGGTCACCTGGCAGCTCGCGCCGGTGCGGCTGGAGGACGTGCTGGCCGGCAGCCTGATCGGGCTGGTCTGCGGCCTGGCGGCCTGGCCGCGGGGTGCGGCACCCGAGGTGCGCCGGAACATGGCGGCGGTCTGCCAGGCCGTCGCCGACGGGATCGGGCGGACCACCGCCCTGGTCGCCGACCGCGCCGGTGCGGCCGGCACCTGCTCCGACGGCGGGGGCGGCATCCTCGCGCTCAACCGGGCGCTGCTGCTCGCGCAGGAGAGCCTGGCGCAGTACCAGAGCGAGCCGCGGGAGCGGACCGCCCGGCAGCCGGACTGGCCCGCGGTGCTGGTCGCCGGCGCGGACGCCCGGCGCGGTGAACGGCTGCTGCCGGGCCGCCCCGGCCGGATCGCCCCGTACGCGGTCGGTGCCTGGCTGCGGCAGGCCGCCGAGGACACCGCGGCCGGCTACCGCGCCACGGCCCGGCACCTGCGTTCCGGCCACGGGACGCCCGAGGCGCTCCCCCGGCCGCTCGACCTGGGTGCCCTGCTCGCGGTCGCCCCGCCGGTGCCGCCGGCCGGGGCGGCCCCGCCGGCCCGTGCCGACTCGGCCGCGCTGCTGGTCGACTCGGTCATCTGGCTCGACGCGCTGACCGCCGATCTGGCCCGCATCCACCGGGAGATGTGACCCGCCGGCCGCCCCCGCCCCCCGAGGTGTCAGGCGAGGAGGCCGGCGACCGTGCGCAGATCGGTGACCAGACCGGCGTACGCCGCCGCGCGGTCGTCGGACCGCAGGATCGCCGAGGGGTGGACGGTGGCCACCGCCGTCCCGTGTTCGCTCCCGACCGGTGCGCCGCGCTCCTTGGTCACCCGGAACGAAGGGCCGAGCAGCGCCTTGGCGGCGGTGGCGCCGAGCACCACGATCACCTCGGGGGCGACCAGCCTCAGCTCGGCGTACAGCCAGGGCCGGCAGGCGGTCATCTCGCGCAGGTTCGGCGCCTTGTGGATGCGGCGCCTGCCGCCGGCCGCCACGGTGAACTTGAAGTGTTTGACCGCGTTGGTGAAGTACGCCTGGTCCTCCGCCAGCCCGGCCTCGGCCATCGCCTTGCGCAGCAGCCGTCCGGCCGGGCCCACGAAGGGCTCTCCCCGGCGGTCCTCCTGGTCGCCGGGCTGCTCCCCGACGAACACCGTGCGTGCCGAGGAGGTGCCCGCCCCGAAGACCGTCTGCGTGGCCTCCCGGTGCAGCGGACAGCCCCGGCACCCGGCCGCCGCCCGGCGGTGCGCCGGCAGCCCGCCGCGGGCGGGCAGGTATGGGGTGGCGTCGTACCGCCGGCCGGGGTCGTCCGGCTCGCTCCCGGCCGCCCCGGTGTTCGTGCTCGGCATCGCACCGGCCTCCGTCCTCGCCCGGCCTGCCCGGCTGTGCACCGCTACGGGTTCCCGGCGGGGGCGGTGGTTAACGCCGGGCCGCCGGCATTGCGCCGGACGTGCGGCACCGGGGCCCGCCCCGCCCGGGTGCGGACGGCTGTGATGGCCCTGATCCTGAAGCAGTGGAGTGGCGTGTGACGTCCGGTCTCCCGGGCATCCGCGAGGGCAGGAACACGAGAGCAGCACAAGGAGCCCGACAAGCCCCGACAAGGCAGCATGTCGCGGTACCGCCGTGACAGCGGAACGGACACACATGAGCAACGGACACGTGGGTCCGGAGGGTTACGGCCCGGACCCGTTCGGTGAATTCCTCGCGCGCTTCTTCGGGGGCGGCGCGAAGTCCGGGGGCAGGGACGCCGGGCAGCCCATGCCCCGCCAGGCGGACATCGCCCGGCTGATGAGCGGCTCCGCCCGGGAGCTGGTGACCTCCGCCGCCGCGTACGCCGCCGAGCACGGCAGCCCCGAGCTCGGCACCGAGCACCTGCTGCGGGCCGCCCTCTCCGCCGAGCCGACCCGCACCATGCTGCAGCGCGCCGGGGCGGACCCGGACGCGCTGGCGGCCGAGATCGACCGCACCGCGGGCAGCGGCCCCCAGCAGTCCAGCGTCGCGGTGACCCCTGCGGTCAAGCGGGCCCTGCTGGGCGCGCACGAGCTGGCGCGGGACAACGGGGCCTCGTACATCGGGCCGGAGCACGTGCTCGACGCGCTGGCGGCCAACCCGGACTCGGCGGCCGGCCGCATCCTGAACCTCGCGCACTTCGAGCCGCACGCCAACCCGCAGGGCGGCCCCGGGCACCCGCCGCACCCGGGAGGCGAGCACAGCGCCCCGCCCAAGCACGACACCCCGACCCTCGACAAGTACAGCCGGGATCTGACCGATCTCGCCCGGGCGGGCCGGATCGACCCGGTCATCGGCCGCGACGAGCAGATAGAGCAGGCCATCGAGGTGCTCTCCCGGCGCGGGAAGAACAATCCGGTGCTGGTCGGCGACGCCGGTGTCGGCAAGACGGCGATCGTGGAGGGGCTGGCGCAGCGGCTGGCCGACGGGGAGGTACCCGAGAACCTGGCGGGGCGCCGGGTGGTCGCCCTGGATCTGACCGCGGTGCTCGCCGGCACGCGGTACCGCGGTGACTTCGAGGAGCGGATGAACGGGATCATGGAGGAGGTCCGGACGCACCCGGACTCGCTGATCGTCTTCATCGACGAGCTGCACACGGTGGTCGGGGCCGGCGGAGGCAGCGGCGAGGGCGGTTCGCTGGAGGCGAGCAACATGCTCAAGCCCGCGCTGGCCCGCGGGGAGATGCACGTCATCGGGGCGACCACGCTGGAGGAGTACCGGCGGCACATCGAGAAGGACGCCGCGCTGGCCCGCCGCTTCCAGCCCATCCTGGTGCCCGAGCCGACCGTCGAAGACACGGTGGAGATCCTGCGCGGCCTGCAGGACCGCTACGAGGCCCACCACCAGGTCCGCTACACCCCCGAGGCGCTGCTCGCCGCGGTCGAGCTCTCCGACCGCTACATCACGCACCGCTTCCTGCCCGACAAGGCCATCGACCTGATCGACCAGGCGGGCGCCCGGGTCCGGCTCCGGTCGGGCAGCAAGCCCACCGACGTGCGCGCGCTGGAGCGGGAGGTGGAGCAGCTGGCCGTCGACAAGGACCAGGCGGTCGCCTCGGAGCAGTACGAACGGGCCACCGAGCTGCGGGACCGGATCTCCGCCCTCACCACCCGGATCGACGCCGAGCGGGGGACGCAGCCGAGCGGCGACGGGCGGATCGTGGAGGTCACCGCCGAGGACGTCGCGGAGATCGTGTCGCGGCAGACCGGCGTGCCCGTCAGCAGTCTGACGCAGGAGGAGAAGGAGCGGCTGCTGGGGCTGAAGGAGCGGCTGCACACCCGGGTGATCGGCCAGGACGACGCCGTCACCGCGGTGTCCGAGGCGATCCTGCGCTCGCGGGCCGGGCTCTCCGACCCCAACCGCCCGATCGGCAGCTTCCTCTTCCTGGGGCCCACCGGAGTGGGCAAGACCGAGCTGGCGAGGGCCCTCGCCGAGGCGCTGTTCGGCAGCGAGGACCGCATGGTGCGGCTGGACATGAGCGAGTATCAGGAGCGGCACACGGTCAGCCGGCTGGTGGGTGCGCCGCCCGGATACGTCGGCCACGAGGACGCCGGGCAGCTGACGGAGGCGGTGCGCCACCACCCGTATTCGCTGCTGCTGCTCGACGAGGTGGAGAAGGCCCATCCGGACGTCTTCAACATGCTGCTCCAGGTGCTCGACGACGGGCATCTGACGGACTCCCAGGGCCGGCGGATCGATTTCAAGAACACCGTCATCGTGATGACCAGCAACCTCGGTTCGGAGGCGCTCAGCGGCGGCCGCGGCGTGCTGGGCTTCGGCGCGGACACCGCCGAGGGCGAGGCCGGCGACGCGGCGCGCGGGCGGGCGCTGGCCAGCCTGCGCGAGCACTTCCGCCCGGAGTTCCTCAACCGGCTCGACGAGATCATCATCTTCCGCCGGCTGACCGACGAGCAGCTGCGCCAGATCACCGTCCTGCTGCTGGCGGGCACCCGCCGCCGGCTGCACGCGCAGGACATCGCGGTGGACTTCACCCCCGAGGCGGTGGACTGGCTCACCCGGCGCGGCCACCAGCCCGAGTTCGGCGCCCGGCCGCTGCGCCGCACCATCCAGCGCGAGGTCGACAACCCGCTCTCGCGGCTGCTGCTGGACGGCGCCCTGTCGCCCGGGGACCAGGTCGTCGTGGAGGTGCGGGAAGGCGCGCTGGCGTTCCGCACGCCGGAGAAAGCCTGAGGGAGGCCAGGGGTGAATGCGCTGGGCCCCCGTCAGACGTCCGAGGGACGCGACGAGTCACCCGAGGAGCGTGCCGACCGGCGGTGGATCGAGCTGCTCCAGGAGGTGCGGGTCATCCAGACCGGTGTGCAGATCCTCTTCGGGTTCCTGCTCACCGTGGTGTTCACCCCGCGGTTCGTCACGCTCGGGACGGCCGACAAGGGCATCTACGTGGCGACGGTCCTGCTGGGGGCGGCCACGACGGGTGCGCTGCTCGGCACGGTGACCTTCCACCGGCTGGTCACCGGCCACCGCCTGAAGCCCGAGACGGTGGTGTGGGCCTCGCGCCTGGCGCTGGTCGGGGTCGTGCTGCTGCTGGCGACGGTCACCTCGGCGCTGCTGCTGATCCTGCGGCTCGCGACGAGCCACTCCGCCGCGGTGCCGTGGACGGTCGGCGGGCTCATCGTGTGGTTCCTGCTGTGCTGGTTCGGGCTGCCGGCCTGGGTCCTGCGGCGCTATTCGTCCAAGGACTGAGTGCCGGCCCGGGCGGCGGGCGGCCGGCCGGCGCTCCCTTTCGTTTCCTACCGCGGAGGTTTCCATGACGGACAGCATCTGGGGCTACCGGGACAGCGCGGGCCACCGGGCCGGGACCGACCTGACCGGGTTCACGGTCGAGGCGATCGACGGCACCGTGGGGACCGTCGACGAGCACTCCGACGAGGCCGGTGCCGCCTATCTGGTCGTCGACACCAGGGTGTGGATCTTCGGGCGGCACATCCTGCTGCCGGCCGGTGTCATCTCGTCGATCGACTTCGACCGCGGCACGATCTACGTCGCCCGGACGAAGAAGGAGATCGAGGACTCACCGGAGTTCGACCGGGACCGGCACATCGGGGACGACGAGTACCACCGGCTGCTGGCCGGGTACTACGGCGCGCCGCACACCTGAGCCACCGCGCGGACAAGGGCGCGGGCCGGGACCTCGTTCAGGTCCCGGCCCGCGCCCTTGGTGCCGCGTGTCCCGCTGCGGCTTCACACCCCGGCCGGCGCCGGACCGACCCGGCGCGGACGGCTCAGCAGGGCCGCACCGGCGAGCCCCGCGCTGATGATGGCCAGTGCCACCGCCATCAGTTCGGGCCACATCCCGGCCTCGCCGAGGCCCCCGCCCAGCGGGTTGAGGACGCCGGCTCGGGACAGCGCGTGCAGCGCGATGATGACCATGGCCGCCGCGGCGCTCACCGTCCAGACCAGGGCGGTGTCGCGCATCGCCAGCCAGCCCGCCAGCAGCAGGTAGACCAGCGCGATGGCCATCGACAGCCCGGCGGCCGCCTGCGCCCCGTGCAGGTGCGAGGCGTTCACCGGCAGGTGGCTCAGCCCGCACAGCGCGAGAGCCGCGGCCGCGGGCCAGCGCAGTACGGAACGCAGCACCCCGGCGACGGCGTATCCCGGCTGGCGGGACTCGTCGTGCCCGTTCGCCCACGCCGGGCCGCCGTGCTGCGGCGGGGTGCCGGCCGGGCGCTGAGCCCACGGCGGGCGGTTGGGCTGCGGCGGTGCGGCGTCCATCCGGCCGGTGCCACCCGCGTGGCCGGCGTTGCCCAGCGGACGGACGTCCGGGTCGAGGACGTGCAGGGGCGAGGTGGGCTCCGGTTCGACGGGGCCCATGGGACCACCGGGACCCATCGGACCGCCGGGGCCACCGGGGCCGGGCGGGTAGGGGTCGGACGGGCCGTAGGGATCGGGGGTGCCGTAGGGATCGGGGGTGCCGTAGAGGTCGCCGCCGACCTTGGTGCGGTCGAACATCTCGATCAGCTGCGCGACCTCCTCGACGGATCGGCCCACCGCCGCGGCGCGCAGGGCGTCGTGGCCGGCCTCCACGGTGTGCGGGGCGGCCTGGAGGAGGTCGAAGAGCGCCGCCACATCGCTCACCGGGCGGGAGACGACCGCCACGCGCAGGGCTTCATCGCCGGGGTTGGGAACGTCACCGCTGCGCTTGAGCAGTTCCACCAGAGCGGCGACTTCCTCCAGGGGCCGGTGGGTGACTGCCTCCCACAGGAGGGTGCGGGCCGAGTTCTTCTCAGGGGTGTTGGGCGGAATGTGCTCGCCGTGTTCTGTCGATGACAGTTCGGCGTCGCCCCCACAAAGTGCTGGTTCGGATGACATGGAGGGACTCCACTGAACGATGGGGAGCGTCAAACACCAGAAGCGCTGACACTCAGCGGACGTTGTGCTGCTGTGCCTCAGCCAACGTCCCTCTCGCCCGCCCTCGCCATTCAGGAAGGCCATCCGGTGGAGACACGCCGAATTACCCGGGCGCGCCGCGGTCCGCGGCCTGCTACGACCCCGCTTCGTGGACTCCGGCGGCCTCCGCGGCCCGTCGGGTGACCTCTCGACGTGCCGCCGGCCGCCGGGCCTGATTCGCTGGTATATGCGGCTCCCCCACCGCGCGAGGACGGATCACGAGGACGGATCATGAATGCACAGGGAGAGGCCCGCGCACGCATTCAGCAGATGCGCGACAAGGCCCAGGAACTGAAATCGACCGCGGAACACACTGCCGACCCGGACGAGCGGAAAAGGCTGGAGGAGAAGGCCCGCCGGCTTCAGTCGCAGAGCGAACAGGAAAGCATGATGCGGGGCGGGGACATCTACCCCTCGGACTGAGAGAACGCTCCGTGTGTACGGGACGCGGCCCCCGGGCGGCGCCCCGTACGCGATGCGCGCGGCTGTTCGAGTGGCTTCGGGGTTGCCGCCGGTGGCCGGTCCGCGCCACCGGGAAGCGGTTATCACATGACCCCATCAGCTTCCCCACGGGCGGGCGGGGCCGTCGCCGGGGCCCCGGCCCCCGACACGCTGGCCGACCGTGCGGGCTACGACGAGGGCTTCCTCGGCGTCCCGGTGCCGCTGCCGAAGCCGAGCAGTCCCGACGTGCCAACCGTGGTGCTGCCGTACACCCACTTCACGGTCGTGCTGCGCCCGGACCGGCGGACCGCCGCGGCCACCGCGGTCTGCATCGACGGCCGGCAGCTGGTGGAGCACGTACCGCGCGAGAACGGCTGGCAGTTCGACCCGCGGGTGCCCGAGGACCGGCAGATGGGCGACGACATCTACGCGGACAACTCCCTGGACAAGGGGCACCTGGTGCGTCGCCTCGACCCGGTGTGGGGCGCGGCCGCCGAGGCCGACCTGGCCAACGCGGACACCTTCCACTACACCAACGCCGCCCCGCAGGCCGATGTCTTCAACCGGGGCAAGGAGCTCTGGCAGGGACTCGAGAACTATCTGCTCGGCAACGCCGCCGACTTCGACCGCAAGCTGACCGTGCTGACCGGTCCGGTGCTGCACGACTCGGACCCGCCGTACCGGGGCGTCCAGGTGCCGCTGCGCTTCTGGAAGGTGGCGGCGTTCCTCCAGGACGGGGCGCTGGCGGCCACGGCCTACGTCCTCGACCAGAGTCCGGACCTGTCCCACGACTTCGAGCGGGCGATGGCCGGCGCGACGCCGGGGGCGCCGCCGCCCCTGGGCGCCTTCCGCACCTTCCAGGTCCCGGTGTCGGACGTCGTCGAACTCACCACGCTGGACCTGGGCCCGCTGCCGGACGCCGATCTGATGCCGGTGGAGCGCGCCCCGCGCGAACGCTGGCTGCGGCTCGCCTCGCACGACGACATCGTGCTCGGGCGCGGCTGACCGACGAGAGGAAGCACGATGCCGCCCAGCGTGGTCTACGTCCACGGCAACGGGAACAAGGTCCGTCCGGAGCTGCTGAAGTCCCAGTGGGACACGGCGCTGTTCGGCCACGACATGGGCGCGGCGTCACGGATGGCGTACTGGGCCCCGCTGCGGTACCCCGAGCCGCTGCCCGACTTCGGCCCGGACCCGCTGGACGGCGCGCCGGAGCGGGACGAGGAGGCGGTGGACGTCCCGGCCGGTGCCGCGCCCGAACCGCCGGAGGACTTCGTGGCGCGGACCCTGCAGGAGGCGCGCGGGGAGACCGGTGCGGCCGCGGTGGAGGAGTCGGCCGCCGTGGCGGGGCGGCTGCGTCCCGACGAGAGCGCGCTGGCCGACTGGCTGCGGGACATGACGTACCTGGCGGACACCCTCGCGGAGGCCGGCACGCCCGAGGAGCCCTCGGCCGCGCTCCCGCTGGAGGCGCTGTGGCTGCCCCGGTCGGGCCGTACCGCGGTGTTCCGGCTGCTGGTCCAGCACGCCTTCAAGGACGTGTACGCCTACTTCTTCGGCGGGGCGGGGCCGGCGATGCGCGAGGTGGTCGCCCGGGCCCTGGACGGCCTGGACGGCGGCCCGCTCGTGGTGGTCGGGCACAGCCTGGGCACGATCATCGCGTACGAGGTGCTCCAGGAGCAGGGGCGCGCGGTGGACCTGCTGGTCACCGTTGGCTCCCCGCTGGCGGTCTCCGAGGTGCAGGACCACCTGGCGCGGCCGCCGGCCGTCCCCGCGGGGGTGACCGCCTGGCGCAACGCCTCGGACCTGCGGGACCTGGTGGCCCTCGACCACACCCTGCGCCCCGAGTACGCGCCGCAGGAACGGATCACCGACGTGCTGGTGACCAACGACAGCAGGAACCACCACGGCATCGCCGAGTACCTGTCCCAGCGCGAGGTCAGGGAACCGGTGCAGCGGATCTTCGGCGACGGTGGCGGGTAGGCACCGGATGCCGCTGACCGAAACGGAGTGGGACCTGGTCACCACCTGGGCCCAGGAGTACCTGCTCGACACCACCGACCCGCACTCCCAGCTCGCCCAGTACGGCTTCGCCCCGGAGTTCGTCAGCGCCCTGCCGCTCACCCGTGTCAGCTCCGAGAACGCCCGCGCGCTCGTGCACGCCTCGCGCACCGGCATCGAGCGGCAGCTGCGCCTGGTCGAGGCGCTGACCACGGTCGACCGGCTGGCGGTGCTCCCGGACATCGTCAAGGCCCGGGACCTGCTGGAGCGGCTGCGCGAGGACTTCCGCGCCCACGCGGCACGGGACAACTTCCGTGCCTGTGTGCTGAAGAACGGCACCGAAGCCTTCATCGGCCGGGAGGATCTGCGCGAGACGCTGCGGCGGTTCCTCGCGGACCCCGAGAAGTTCATCCTGCTGGTCGACGGCGAGCCGGGCAGCGGCCGGTCGTACACCTACAACTTCCTGCGCCACATCGGGCAGCACAGCGGATTCCGCCCGGTGCGGGTCACGCTGTCGCGCACCTCCACCGCCGCCAAGGTCGTACGGCGGCTGGCCGACTTCGTCGCCGGTCCCGGCGAGGGCGCCTCCCCGCTGAACCCGACCGACCTCAACGACCTGCTGCCGTCGATCGACGAGGCGGCGCACTGGGTGGCCGGGCGGGCGACCGCCGCCGAGGAGCGCCTGTGGCTGGTCCTCGACGAGTGCGACGAGCTCGACCCCAGCTCCGACGTGTGGGACTTCATCGGGCAGCTCGCGACGGCCCTGTACGAGCACGCCGCCGCCCGCGGCGACCAGGCGCCCCGGCTGGTGCTGCTCGGGTACGGGCGCGCGATGCGCCAACTCCCCTACGACTTACGCGGAAACCTCTGCTGGGACACCGCGCGGCCCGCCGGCCCGGGCGAGTTGCACTCCTTCTTCCACCAGGTCTTCCACGAAGACCCGCCGGAGCTCCTGCGCGGCGGGCCGCGGGACGCCTCCATCGACGAGCTCGTCGAGGTGGCCGTGGACGAGGTGCTGCGCGCCATCGAGACGGAAGCCGCGGGCGGCGAGAGCTACATGCGCAGGCTCTGTACGGCGGCGGAGGGAGCGATCCGTGTCTACCGGTCCCTCTGAGCGCCCCGCGCCGCCGTCCGGACTGCGGGAGCTGTTCGCCGCCCGGCTCCGCGAGGCGCTGCACACCGGCGGGGACCGCACCCGGCAGGTCTCCCGCGCCCGCCGCGCCTACCGGGAGGCGGCCTGTCTGCTGGCCCGGTTCGACCCGCGGCTGCTGCGGCTGCCCGGGGAGAAGCACGCCACCGGCGGCGCGGTCCTGGAACTGGTCGACGACTGTACGACCCTGGGGATGCCGGACCAGCCGGAGTGGGCCCTCAAGACCGAGGTGCGGGAGGAGACGCTGCGCGCCCTGGCCGGGCCCGAGGCCGCCCGGCGCCTCCTGGCGTGCAACATCGGCCAGCTCCCCTCCGGGCCCGGCCCGGAACGCTTCGCGCTGGCCCACCTGTTCGGCCATCCGCCGGCGACGGAGCGGCTCGGCGCCGGCGAACTGGCCGAGGCCCTGCAGGCGGTGCTGTGGCTGTCGCAGGTCCCGCGGGTGACCGGCCTTCCGGACCCCGCCGAGCTGCAGCACGCCCTGGAGCGGGCCAGGCTGCTGGAGCCCCTCGAACGCCTCGTCAGCCGGGCGTTCCGGGGGCGTGCCCGGGAGATGGCGGCGCTGCGGGCCTATGTCGGCACGCCGGGTGCGCCGGCGGAGCCCGGCCGGCCGGCCGCCCCGGTGCCGGTGCCGCCGCTGGTCATCCACGGCCCGGGCGGGATGGGCAAGAGCACCCTCCTCGCGAAGCTCGTGCTGGACGGTGCCCGCGACCCGTCCGGCGGCTTCCCGTTCGCGTACATCGACTTCGAGCGGCCCACCCTCGCCATCCAGGAGCCGGTCACCCTGATCGCGGAGGCCGCCCGGCAGCTCGGTGTCCAGTACCCCGCCCACCGCGCCGAGCTGGACGCGCTGGCCGACGAGTGCCAGCAGGCCGCCCGCAGCCAGCGCGAGGGACAGGAGCGGGTCACCCAGCTGCATGAACTCGCCACCACCCGGGCGGTGTTGGGGCGCCGCTCCTCGCAGCAGTTCCAGCTGCTGGCCACCGGGCGGGAGACCGATCTGATCCGGCGGGTCGCCGACGTCCTGGTGCGGGCCGTCGCGGAGCACAAGACCTCCCCGGACCAGCCGGATCCGCCGTTCGTGATGGTCCTCGACTCGTGCGAGGAGGCGCAGTACCGCGGCTCACCGGCACTGGGCCGGACCTGGGCGATCTTCCTCGCGCTGCAGCGCGCCTACCCGGGGCTGCGCTTCCTCGCCGCCGGGCGGGCACCGGTGGACCATCCCGCGAAGACCACCACACCGCTCGACATCGAACTCGGCGAGCTGGACACCGATGCGTCCGTCGACGTGCTGATGTCGTGCGGGGTACGGGAGACGGACGTCGCCCGGGAGCTGGCCCACCGGGTCGGCGGGCACCCGCTCAGCCTCCGGCTGGCGGCGCGGGCGGCCACCCTCACCGGGGACGGGCCCGGAGAGGCCGGGGAGCTGATCCGCAGCCTGCCCGAGCGCCGCCGCGAGGTCTTCCGCCGCGTCGACCAACTGCTGGTGCAGGGCATCCTCTACGACCGGATCCTCAGCCATATCGCCGACGCCGACGTCCGCCGGCTCGCGCACCCGGGACTGGTGCTGCGGGTCATCACCCCGGAGATCGTCAAGCAGGTACTGGCCGGCCCCTGCGGGCTGCGGGTGCCGGCCGGGGACCGGGCCGGCGAGCTCTTCGCCGCGTTGAGCCGCCTGGACATGGTCGAGCCGGTCCGTCCGGGCGCCGTCCGCTACCGCGGCGACGTGCGCGCCATCATGCTGCGGCTGCCGGGCGGTGACCGTACGGAGGTGATGCGCGCCGTCGAACGCCGGGCGGTCGAGTACTACGCGGCGCGGGACGGGCTGGAGGCGCGCGCCGAGGAGATCTACCACCGGCTGCGGCTGGACGAGGACCCGCGCGCGGTGGAGGAGCGCTGGCTGCCGGGCGTCGAGCGATTCCTGGCCGGCGCGCAGCAGGACATGACACCGCGGGCCGCGGGACTGCTGACGGCCCGGCTCGGCGGCGGCGCTCCCGACAAGGTGGCGGCGGGCGCCGACCAGGAGGACTGGGAGCGGATCGCCGCCCGGGAGGTCGAGGACCTGCTGGCGCAGGGCTTCGCCGAGGCGGCGTCGGAGCGGCTCGGCCGGCGCCGGCCCTGGACCCCGTGCAGTCCGCTGCACGCGCTGTACGCGGAGACCCTGAACCGGCTGGGGCGGCGGGACGAGGCCCGCCGGGCCGTGGCCGAGGCCCTCGGGCCGGCGGAGCACGCCGGGTGCGGGGAGCACCGGCTGGAGCTGCTGTTGCTGTCCGCCCGGCTCGCGCAGGAGGACGGCGACCGGCGCGGCGCGGACCGTGCGCTGCGCACGGCGGAGGACGTCGCGATGGGCCTCGGGCAGGACCTGGAGGCGATGGGCGCGCTGCTGGCCCGGGCCCAGCTGGCCGACGACGGCGCCGAGGTGCGGAGCGAGACGGACCAGCAACTCGCGGCGCAGCTGGCGGAGTTGCCCGACGCGGTGCTCGCCGGCCGGCCGGTGCTGGTGCGCGCGGTGGCCTCGCAGATCTACCAGCGGGCCCCGGGAGCGCTCGCCCACGCCCTGGAGGTGGTGGGGCTGCCCGCCGACGACGAGACGCTGGACGAGCTGGGCGCCGCGATGCGGCGGGCCACCCACCGGCAGCCGGCGCTGCTGGGCCGGGTGATGGAGATCCTCGACGACGCGGCGGGCCCGACCAGGCCGCAGGCGGGCGGGGCCCCCACCGGCATCGCCGGCATCCTGCGGCTGGCCCGGGATCGCGGCACGCTCGACGCGCTGGCCCGGCGGCTGCTGGACGTCCCGGACACCAGTGGTGAGATCGTCGCCGGGGTGGCCGCGGCGATGGGCGCGGGCAGCGGCGGCCGGCCGGCAACGGCGCCGGCGGCGGGCCGCACGAGGCCGGAGAAGACCAGCGCGGCCGGGCGGGGTGGCCGGTGAGCAGCTACCTCTACCTCTCCCCCGACGAGATCCGCCAGGTGCTGGACGCCGCGCTGGAGACCGGGCTCGCCGACCCGGCGGTGCGGCCGCTGCTGCTCGACGGGGTCATGCCCCGCTACCGCGGCACGCTGCCGCTCAACCCGGCGCCCGGGCGCCAGGTGCACTCGGACCTCAACGAGATGAACCGGGTGGAGCGGCTGGTGGACGGCACGGTGCCGCTGGAGATCTGGCTGCGCAACGCCGTCGCGGAGACCACCGAGGCCGAACCGCTCACCGTCTTCCAGCGGGCGCTGGACGAGGTGGCGCGCAAGGCGGGCGGTGAGCCGGACGTGCTGGCCGGGCTGCCGTCCCCGGCGGCGGAGATCAAGGAGGAGATCGTCCACCGGGACGACACCGTCCCGATCGGCTTCCTGCGCGGCGGTGAGCTCGCGGGCGGGGCGGTGGCCCGGATCAAGGTGCCGCCGTACCAAGGGGGCGCTCCGCTCCAGCCGAACGGCTTCCCGCACGCGGGGACGGGCTGGCTGATCGCCCCGGACCTGCTGATCACCAATCACCACGTGGTCAACGCGCGGGCGGGCACCGGCGCCGGGCGTCCGATGGCCGACGAGGAGGATCTGCGGCTCCAGGCGGAGCACACCACGGTCCGCTTCGACTTCGACACCGACGAGGTGGAGACGGCGGAGGTCACGGTCGGCGAGCTGGTCGCCGCGGACGCCGCGCTCGACTACGCGGTGCTGCGGCTGGCCGCCGGCCCGGCCCGGCCGGTGCTGCGGCTGGCGGAGCGGCCGCTGGTGGTGACCCGGGGCGACTACGTGGCGGTCAACATCATCCAGCATCCCGGCGGGCAGCCGAAGCGGGTCGCGCTGCGCAACAACCTCGTCTACGAGGCGGACGAGAACGACGTCCGCTACTTCACCGACACCCGCGGCGGCTCGTCCGGTTCCCCGGTCTTCACCGACGACTGGAAGGTGGTGGCGCTGCACCGGGGGACCCGGCGGGTGGAGAACGTGCAGTTCCAGGGCAGGACCACGGCCTTCGTCAATGTCGGCACGCAGATGCGCAGCGTGCTGCGCCATCTGGAGAACAGCAGTCCCGGCGTGCACGCCGAGATCACCGCCGCGCAGGCGGCACCGTAGCGGCTGACCGAGCGTCCGAGGAGGGCGAGATGCACAGCAGGAGCGGATCACCGGTGGCGGCCGGGCCCGAACAGGTCTTCTCCGACCTGCGGGAGGTCGCGGCGCGGGTGCGGGACGGGCTCTCCTGGGAGATCCCCGAATCCCTGGAGGAACTGCCCGCCGACGAGCTGCCGGCCGGGCAGATCGCGCAGTTCGCCCAGCAGGAGCGGACCCGGGTGCTGTCGGCGGGCGTCACCGGGCTGGAGAAGCTCGCCGAGGGGCGGGCGGCCGAGATCAGCGACGACGAGTCCTTCGGCATGGAGGCCATCGTGCTGCTGGAGGGCCGGCCCGCGATCCTCGTGCAGCACCACGACTTCGCGCCGCAGCAGGGCGACTGGTCGGTGCTGGACGGCCACCGGGACGCGATCCGGGAGTCGCTCGCGCGGGTCGGGCGGGTCGAGCTGAGCGGGCACCTCAGCCTGGACTGGCTGGGCACGGCCTTCCTGGTCGGACCCGACACGGTACTGACGAACCGGCATGTGGCGGTGGAGTTCGCCCGGGGTGACGGCCGCGGCTGGAGCTTCCAGCAGGGCATCAGGGCCAATGTCGACACGGGTGAGGAGTACGGCGACACCGCTCCGGGGGGCGGCGGCCCGTCCTACGACGTCGTCGAGGTGGTGGGCATCCACGAGGACGTCGATCTGGCCCTGCTGCGGGTGGCGCCGCCGGCCGGGGCCGGGGCGCTGCCGACGCCCCTGGCGGTGGCCGCGGACGCGCCCGCCGACCTGCCCGGGCGCCCGGTGTACTGCGTCGGCTATCCGGCGTACGACGGCCGACGCAACGAACCGGAGTCGATGCGCCGGATCTTCATGGACATCTACAACGTCAAACGCCTGCAGCCCGGCACCGCCACGGGGCTGGTGCCGGGCCAGGACGCCCTGGGGCACGACTGTTCCACGCTGGGCGGCAACAGCGGCTCGCCCGTCATCGACCTCGCCGACCACCGTGTGCTGGGGCTGCACTTCGGTGGCCGTTACGGCTCCGGCAACTTCGCCGTACCGCTGTGGCAGCTGGTCGACGATCCGCTGCTGGCCCGGGCGGACATCAACTTCGTCTGAGCCGGGCCCGCGCGCTCCGGGGCTGCCGCGCCTACTTCTTGACGAACTCGGTGGTGTAGGTCTTCTTCAGATCCACCGTGGCGTTCTTGAGGTTGGGGTTGAACGCCTTCAGCACCCGCTCGACGGTCGCCGGGCCGTCGGCCGGCATCACGCCGTCCTTGGTGAACATCGGCAGGGTGTCCTTGATCGCCTGGGCGTAGAGCTGCTTGCCGCCCTGCGCGTAGTCGGACGGCATCTTGGCGGCGATCTGCTCGGCGGAGTGGGTGGACATCCACTTGAGGGTCTTCACGAAGGCCCGGGCCAGCTTGCGCACGGTGTCCTTGTGGCCGTTCACCCAGTCGGTGTTCATGTAGAGGCTGGAGGAGGGGTACGGGCCGCCGAGCGCCTCCTTGGAACCCTCGGGCGTCCGCATGTCGATGAGGACCTTGCCCAGCTTCTTGTCCACGATCTGCGCGACCGTCGGGTCGGTCGTCATCCCGCCCTGGATCGAACCCTGTTGGAGGGCGGAGATGAAGGTCTGGCCGGCGCCGACCGCCACCGGCGTGAACTCGTTGGTCTGCACCCCGTTCTTCACCGCGAGGTACTTGGTGAGGAAGTCGGTGGACGAGCCGAGGCCGGTGACGCCGAGCTTCTTGCCCTTGAAGTCCTTGGCGGAGGTGAGACTGCCCGCGGCCTTGTCGGAGACCACCTCGACCTCGCCGGGGGCGTGGGCGAGCTGCACCACCGACTCCACCTGCTTGCCCTTGACCTGGAGGTCGAGGGTGTGGTCGTAGAAGCCGACGACGCCCTGGACGTCACCGGAGATCAGCGAGGTGGTGGCCTGCACCCCGGCCGGTTCGGTGAGCAGGGTGACGTGCAGGCCCTCGTCCTCGAAGTAGCCGAGCTGCTGGGTCAGTCTGGCGGGCAGGTAGATGACCTTGTCGAGGCCCCCCACCATGATCTTGATCTTGCCGTCCTTGCCGTCGGCCGCTCCGGCGGAGGATCCCCCGCCGCAGGCGGTCAGCGTGGTGAGGGCCAGCATCGTGGCGGCCGTGGCGGTCGCGAGCTTGAGGTGGGTGCGCATGGTGGTGTCCTTGGTGTGGTGACGGGTGTACGGGTGGCGGGTGTCGTACGGGAGGCGGGTGTCGTACGGGTGGCGGAGGTGTCGGCCGGGCTCAGCGCTCGGCGGCGGCGTCGGCCGGCTTCCAGCGGAAGAGCCGCTTCTCCAGGAAGGCCAGCAGTCCCTCGGCGAGCAGGGCGACGACGGCGAGGATCGCCATGGCCGCGTAGACGCCGGCCGCGTTGAAGGTGCCCTGGGACGCCGAGACCAGCAGACCGAGGCCCTTGGTCGCGCCGATGTACTCGCCGACGATCGCGCCGATCAGCGCGAAGCCGAAGCTGACGTGCAGGCTGGTGAAGATCCACGAGGTGGCGGAGGGGATCACGACCTGCAGGGTGACCTGGCGGCTGCTCGCCCCGAGGATGCGGGAGTTGGCGACCAGGTTGCGGTCCACCTCGCGGGCGCCCTGGAAGGCGTTGAAGAAGACCGGGAAGAAGACGAGGACGACGGCGGAGGCGACCTTGGAGGCCGGTCCGAGTCCGAACCAGATCAGGAAGATCGGGGCCAGCACGATCCGCGGCAGCGCGTTGAGCACCTTGATGTACGGGCCGAGCACATCGGCCAGGAAGCGGACCCGGCCGAGCGCGATGCCCAGCACCACACCGCCGATGACGCCGACGACCCAGCCGAGCAGCGCTTCGTAGAGCGTGTACCAGATCTGTTCCCACAGCGAGCCCTGCGGAGTGCCGTGCCACGCCCACTGGACGATCTGGTCCCAGATCTTCGAGGGCATCGAGAAGTTGAAGGGATCGATGACGGCGGCGCGGGCCAGCCCTTCCCAGAGCCCGATCAGGCCGACGAGCAGCAGCACCCGGGTGCCCTGGACCAGCAGCCGGTGGTTGCGCGCGGCGCGCGCCCGCTCCTGCGAACGGTCCGCCCCCGTGGGGGACTTGGTCATCCCCACGGGAGCGGAGGCGGTGTCAGGCGACATCTGCGGCACCCCTCTCGCGGGTGATGCGGACCTCTTCGCCCAGCGAGGACCAGATCTCCCGGTAGATCTCGATGAACCGTGGCTCCAGCCGGACCGATTCGACCCGCCGGGGCCGCGGCAGGTCGATCTCGAAGACCTCCTTGACGGTCGCCGGCCCGGCGGTCATCACCACGACCTTGTCGGCGAGGGCGATGGACTCCTCCAGGTCGTGGGTGACGAAGACGACGGAAGCGCCGGTGCCCGCCCACAGGTCAAGGAGCTCGTCCGACATCAGCGCCCGGGTCTGCACGTCGAGGGCGGAGAACGGCTCGTCCATCAGCAGGATGTCGGGGTCGTTGACGAACGTCGCGGCGAGCGCGACCCGCTTGCGCTGTCCGCCGGAGAGCTGGTGCGGGTAGCGGTCCTCGAAGGCCGCCAGCCCGACCCGGGCCAGCCATTCCCGCGCCCGCTCCTTGGCCTCGGGCTTGGGCACGCCGCGGAAGCGGGGTCCGGCCATCACGTTCGACAGCACCGTGCGCCAGGGGAAGACCGCGTCCTGCTGGAACACGAAGCCGATCTTGTCGCCGATGCCGCGGACCGGCTCACCGGCGACCAGCACCTCGCCCCGGGTCGGCTCCTCCAGCCCGCTGACCAGGGTCAGGGTGGTGGACTTGCCGCACCCGGTGGGGCCGACCACCGCGACGAACTCGCCCCTTCCGACCACCAGGTCAAGATCGCGGACGGCGGTGTGCAGCGCACCCGAGGGGGTGCGGAATGTCTTGCTCGTTCCCCGCAGTTCGATCGCGGGGCTCGTGTGGCTGTTCATGAGCCGGGAGGCTAGGAGTGGTCCGGGCCACAACGGCAGCCTTGTGGGCGCAAGCCACCTTTCTGCGCGCAAACCCTGTTGTGCTCGTTTTGCTCACGCTAGAACAGCTTCGAGATCACCAGGGGGTGGGCAGGCGCTCACACAGGGCTTACGGTGCGGGCACCCGGTGGTGAAGAGGACGCGCCGGTTCCGCATACCGCGGAGGGCCGAGGACGAGGGAGAGGCATGCGGATCCACTGGCCCAGACGCGTCTTCGCGCAGGTCCTCACGGCGCAGGTCACCCTCACCACCGGTGTGATGGTCCTCGCCACCGGCCTGTTCCTCGCGCCGCTCAGCTCCCAGCTCGACGACCAGGCCATGCGGCGGGCGCTGGCCATCGCGCAGACCGCCGCCGCCGACCCGGACCTGGCCCGCGAGCTGACCGCCACCGTGCCGGACCCGAGAGGACCGGTGCAGGCCGACGCCGAACGGATCCGCCGGGCGACCGGCGCGCTGTACATCGTGGTGATGGACCCCCACGGGGTGCGCTGGTCGCACACCAATCCCGCCGAGATCGGCCAACACGTCTCCACCGACCCCAGCCGCACCCTCGCCGGCCAGGAGGTGCGGCAGATCGACACCGGGACGCTGGGCCGGTCGGCCCGCGCCAAGGTCCCGCTGCGGGACGGCCGCGGCCGGATCGTCGGCGCGGTGTCGGTCGGCATCGCCTACGACAGCGTCCGGGGGCGGCTGATGGGCACCATCCCCACCGTGCTGCGGTACGCGGGCGCGGCGCTGGCCGTCGGGGTGCTGGCGGCCGTCGTGCTCTCCCGCCGGCTGCGCCGCCGTACGCACGGGGTCGCGTTCGCCGACATCTCCGCGCTGCTCGACGAGCGCGAGGCGATGCTGCACAGCATCCGCGAGGGGGTGGTGGCCTTCGACAGCCGGGGCCGGATCCGGCTGGTCAACGACGAGGCCGGGCGGCTGCTCGGGATCGGTGCGGGGGCCGCGGGGCGGGCGCTGGACGAGGTGCTGCCGCCCGGCCGGACCACCGAGGTGCTGGCCGGGCGGGTGGACGGGGCGGATCTGCTGGCCGTCTGCGGTGGCCGGGTACTGATCGCCAACCGCGTGCCGACCCGGGACGGCGGGGCGGTGGTGACGCTGCGGGACCGTACCGAACTGGAGCTGCTGGGCCGTGAACTCGACAGCACCCAGGGCCTGTTGGACGCGCTGCGGGCGCAGGACCACGAGCACGCCAACCAGCTGCACACGCTGCGCGGGCTGCTCGAACTCGGCCGGTACGCCACGGCCGTGGAGTTCGTCACCGAGGTGACCAGCGCCCACCGGGCGTCGGCGGAGCAGATCGCCGAGCGGGTGCACGATCCGCTGCTGTCCGCGCTGCTCGTCGGCAAGGCGGCGATCGCCGCCGAACGCGGCGTCTCCCTGCGGATCGCGCCGGCGACGCTGCTGCCCGACGCGGTGGTGGACCCGCGCGACCTGGTGACCGTACTGGGCAATCTCATCGACAACGCCCTGGACGCCACCGCCGGGCACCGCCGCGAGGCGCCGTTCGTCGAGGTGGAGCTGCGGGCCGAGCGCACCACGGCCGTACTGCGGGTGGCGGACAACGGGCCAGGGGTGCCGCCGGAGCGGCGCGAGCGGGTCTTCGCCGAGGGCTGGTCCACCAAGGCCGCCCACCCGGGGACCGCCGGGGGCGCGCCGGTGCGCGGGCGGGGCATCGGCCTGGCGCTGGTGCGCCGGCTCGCCGAACGCTACGGCGGAATGGCGCGGGTGACCGCACGCGCCGGCGGCGGCGCGGTGTTCACGGTCGTGCTGCCCGAGGCGCTCGCCCCGCACGGCGCGGCGCCGGACGGCCCCGGCGAACGGCCGGCCGCGCCGGCGCGCGGGCAGCACGGCCACGAGGAGCGAAGACCCACGGTGAGCGGAGAGCCACGATGATCGACGTCCTGGTCGTGGACGACGACTTCCACGTCGCCGAGATCAACGCCGCGTACGTCTCCCAGGTGCCCGGCTTCCGCGTCGCGGGCCGGGCGCACACCGCCGCCCAGGCGCTGGCCGCGCTGGAGCGCACCCCGGTGGACCTGGTGCTGCTCGACCACTATCTGCCCGACGAGACGGGGTTGGCGCTGGTGCGGCGGCTGCGGCAGCTCGGCCACCGCACCGACGTCATCATGGTGACGGCGGCCCGCGACGTGGCCACGATCCAGGACGCGATGCGCTCCGGCGCGCTGCAGTACCTCGTCAAGCCGTTCGGCTACTCGGGGCTGCGCGCCAAGCTCGACGGCTATGCCGCGCTGCGCCGTACCGTCGAGGGCGTGGGCGGCCGCGGCGAGGCCGGACAGGAGCAGGTCGACCGGATCTTCGGCGCCTTCCGGACCACCGAGGCGCCGCACACCGAACTCCCCAAGGGCCACTCGGCGGCCACCGTCGGCCTGATCCGCCGCGTCCTGGACGGGGCGGGCCATCCGCTGTCCGCCCATGAGGTCGCGGCGCGCTCCGGGGTCAGCCGTTCCACCGCGCAGCGCTACCTCAAGCACCTGGAGCGCAGCGGCCACATCACCCTGACCCTGAAGTACGGCGACACCGGGCGTCCGGAGCACCTCTACCGGTGGGCCGCCCGCTGAGCCCCCGGCCCGGCCCGTTCCGGCCTGCCGCGGCGGCCGGCGACCAGGGCGTCGGCAGGGCGCTGACGAATTCCCGCGGGGCCCCCGCTTGACAGCTCCCCCCACCGGGGCCGACGATCCCTGGGTGAACCTGTCAGACAGCCAGACAGCTGGTCCGGTGCCCCGGCGGGTCAGCGCGATGGAAGCGGTCCTGAACCATCTGCGCGGCGCCATCGAGCGGGGCGACTACGCGGTCGGGGACAAACTCCCCTCGGAGGCGGAGCTCTGCCGCCGCCTGGAGGTGAGCAGGCCGGTGCTCCGGGAGGCGCTGCGGGCGCTGCAGACCATGGGGCTCACGGTCTCGCGCACCGGCAAGGGCACCTTCGTGGTCTCCGACGGCGCGGTCGCGGACCCCACCTTCGGCGACTACGCGGCGAGCGACCTGCTGGAGGTGCGCCGCCACGTGGAGATCCCGGTGGCCGGATACGCGGCGCTGCGCCGTACGCCGGAGGACCTCGATCACCTGGACCGTCTGCTGGAGCGGATGGAGCGGGAGACCGACACCACCGCGTGGGTGGCGATGGACACGCTCTTCCACCTCGCCGTCGCCCAGGCGGCCCGCAACCCGGTGTTCCGCCGGGTCATCGAGGAGATCCGCGACGCGCTGGCCCGCCAGTCGGCGTTCCTCAACGAGCTCGGCGGGCGGCGTGAGCAGTCCAACCGCGAGCACCGGGCGATCGTCGAGGCGCTCGTCGACAGCTCCGAGCAGGACGCCGCGGACGCCATGGCGCACCACCTCGCCCGCGTCGAGACGACGCTGACCACCATCGTGCGGCCGGCCGGCCGCACGGCCCGCTCGCACGCCGAAGCCGGCGAAGCCCCCGAGAACACCGAAAGCACCGAGAGCTGATCATGAGCCGGAACATCACCGCACCGCACCGCGCACCGCAGGCACCGCCCGAGGTCCGCGAGCCGGCCCACGTGCCCGTCGCCCATGTGGTGCGCGGCGGCATCGTCGAGGGCGTCCACCACGGCTCGGTCGTGGTGCTCGCGGCCGACGGGAGCGTCGCGTTCCAGGCGGGCGACATCGAGGCCGCGTTCTACCCGCGCTCGGCGCTCAAGCCGTTCCAGGCGGTCGGCCTGCTGCGCGCGGGGCTGCCGCCGCTGGACGACGAGGCGCTCGCCCTGGTCGCGGCCAGCCACTCCGGCGAGGAGCGGCACCTGGCCACCGCCCGGCGCATCCTCGCCACGTCCGGGCTGACCGAGGAGCGGCTGCGCAACGTGCCCGACCTGCCGTACGGGGCCGCCGAACGGGAGGCATGGCTCCGGCGCGGGCTGGGCCCCAGCCGGCTCGCCCAGAACTGCTCGGGCAAGCACGCCGCGATGCTGCTGACCGCCCTGGCCGGGGGCCGGCGGCTGGACGACTACCTCGACCTGGCGCACCCGGTGCAGTCGGAGATCGCCGCGACCGTGGCGGACCTCACCGGTCAGGGCATCGCCCGCGTCACCGTCGACGGCTGCGGCGCCCCGCTGTTCGCGGTCTCCCTGCACGGGCTGACCCGGGCCGCCGCACGGCTCGCGACCGCCGCCCCGGACACCGACGAGGGCCGGGTCGCGCACGCCATGCGCAACCATCCGGAGATGGTCTCCGGCGCGGGCCGGGACACCGCCCGGCTGGTGCGCGCGCTGCCCGGCCTGCTGGCCAAGGACGGCTTCGAGGGCGTCCAGATCGCGGCACTGCCGGACGGCCGGGCGGTCGGCGTGAAGATCGCCGACGGCGCCGACCGCGCCCGGATGCCGGTGACGGCGGCGGCGCTGGCGCACTGCGGCGTCGACCCCGACGTGCTCGCCGCCTTCGCCGCCACCCCGGTCATCGGCGGCGGCGCCCCGGTCGGAGAACTCCGGGCCGCGGGAGCACTCGCCGCCCCCGACCCCCGCACCTGACACCACGTCAGCCCACCGCCGGCCGCCCCCGGGGACCCCGCGGGCGGCACCCCTCCCCCGACGAAGGACACCACCCGCGCCATGACCGCCGCCCACCGCACCGAACACGATCTGCTCGGCGACCGCGAGATACCCGCCGACGCGTACTGGGGCGTGCACACCCTGCGCGCCGTGGAGAACTTCCCCATCACCGGTACGCCGATCGCCGCCTACCCGCATCTGATCAACGCGCTCGCCGCCGTCAAGGAGGCCGCCGCCCGCGCCAACCAGGACCTCGGGCTGCTGGACCCGCAGCGGGCCGACGCGATCGCCGCCGCCTGCCGGGAGATCCGGGAGGACGGCCGGCTGCACGACCAGTTCGTCGTCGACGTCATCCAGGGCGGGGCCGGCACCTCGACGAACATGAACGCCAACGAGGTGATCGCCAACCGCGCGCTGGAGCTCCTGGGCCACGCCAGGGGCGACTACCGCCATCTGCACCCCAACGAGCACGTCAACCTGGGCCAGTCGACCAACGACGTCTACCCGACCGCGGTGAAGGTCGCCACCGTCAGCGCCGTACGGGAGCTGCTCGACGCGATGGGCGTGCTGCGCGAGGCGTTCGCCGCCAAGGCCGTGGAGTTCCGCGAGGTGCTGAAGATGGGGCGCACCCAGCTCCAGGACGCGGTGCCGATGACGCTGGGCCAGGAGTTCTCCGCGTACGCGGTGATGCTGGAGGAGGACCAGAGCCGGCTGGCCGAGGCCGTCCTGCTCATCCACGAGATCAACCTCGGCGCCACCGCCATCGGCACCGGGCTCAACGCCCCCGAGGGCTACGCCGAAGCGGCCCGCGGCCACCTGGCCGCGCTCACCGGGCTGCCGCTGGTGACCGCCGCCAACCTCGTCGAGGCGACCCAGGACTGCGGGGCCTTCGTCCATCTCTCCGGCGTCCTCAAGCGGATCGCCGTCAAGCTCTCCAAGAGCTGCAACGATCTGCGGCTGCTGTCCTCCGGCCCGCGGGCGGGCCTGGCCGAGATCAACCTGCCGCCGGTCCAGGCCGGTTCGAGCATCATGCCGGGCAAGGTCAACCCGGTGATCCCGGAGGTCGTCAACCAGGTCGCCTTCGAGGTGATCGGCAACGACGTCACCATCACCATGGCCGCCGAGGCGGGCCAGCTCCAGCTCAACGCCTTCGAGCCGGTCATCCTGCACTCCCTCTCGGAGAGCATCACCCACCTCGGGGCGGCCTGCCGCACCCTCGCCGAGCGCTGCGTGACGGGCATCACCGCCAACACCGAGACCCTGCGCGCGAGCGTGCAGAACTCCATCGGCCTGGTCACCGCCCTCAACCCGCACATCGGCTACACCGCCGCCACCGCGATCGCCAAGGAGGCGCTCGCCACCGGGCGCGGGGTCGCCGAACTCGTCCTGGAGAAGGGTCTGTTGCCGGCCGAGCGGCTCGCCGCACTGCTGCGCCCGGAGGAGCTCGCGGGCACCGGCGGGAGCCCTGCCCCGGCCTGACGGCCCCCGAGGACGGCCCGGACCCGCCCGCCGCGCCGGGTCCGGCTGTCGCTCCGGCCGCTTCGGGACGAGAATCGGCACGACCGAAGCACGAGGGAAGAGAGAGATTGCATGCGTATCGCGCTGTGCCAGATGACGGCCTCGACCGACCCCAAGGAGAACCTCGCCGCCGTACGGGAACAGGTGCGGCGGGCGGCGCGGGAGGGCGCGCGGCTGGCGGTCTTCCCGGAGGCGACCATGGTGCGGTTCGGGGTGCCGCTCGGGCCGGTGGCCGAGCCGCTGGACGGCCCGTGGGCCGAGGGCGTGCGGTCCGTCGCCGGTGAGACGGGGGTGACGGTGGTGGCGGGCATGTTCACCCCGGCGCCCGAGGGGCGGGTCGCCAACACGCTGCTCGCGACCGGACCCGGCGTCGAGGACTCCTACGACAAGATCCACCTCTATGACGCGTTCGGGTTCCGGGAGTCCGACACCGTCGCCGCCGGCTCGCGGGTGGTGACCCTCGACGTCGACGGGGTCGGCGTGGGCCTGGCGACCTGCTACGACCTGCGGTTCCCCGAGCTGTTCCGGGCGCACGCGGACGCCGGGGCGACCGTGTCCGTGCTGCCCGCCGCCTGGGGGGCCGGGCCCGGGAAGCGCGCCCAGTGGGATCTGCTGGTGCGGGCCCGCGCGCTGGACGCGACGGTCTGGCTCGCCGCGGTGGGCCAGTCGGCGCCGGATCAGCAGGCCGACCCGGAGGTGCCCACGAAGGCACCGACCGGCGTCGGACACAGCGCGCTGATCGGCCCCGACGGCACCGTACGCGCCCAACTGGGCAGCGCGCCCGAGCTGTTGGTGGCCGACGTGGACGTCGAGGAGGCCGAGCGGGTGCGGCGCGCCGTGGCGGTGCTGGACAACCGGCGGCTGTAGGAACGGGGTCCGCCGGGCGGGGTCAGGCGGCCAGGAGGAGGCGCCGGGTGGCCTGGAGGTGGCTGTCGATGGCCGCGCAGGCGGCCGCGGCGTCGCCGGCGGCCAGCCCGTCGAGTATCCGCCGGTGCTCGGCGAGCATCTCGTCCTGGTGGCCGCCCCGGTGCAGCACCCGTACGCCGGCCCTGCTCTGACGGCTGCGCAGGGCGGCGTACTGCCTGCTCATCAGCGAGTTGCCGACCGCGTCGACGAGGGCGGCGTGGAAGCGGTGGTCGGCGGCGAGGAACTCCTTGGCCCGGTCCGCGCCGCGCAGCCGCTCCTGGCCCGCGAGGAGGGCGGCCATCTCGTCGACGGGGGCGGTGCCCGCGGCCGTCGTGTGCGCGGCGGCGAAGCGTTCGAGCAGCCGGCGCATCTCGATCAGCTCGGTGATCTCCCGCCCGGACAGCGGGGCGATGTGCGCCCCGCGCTTCGGCACCAGGCGCACCAGGTCCTCGGCGGCGAGCAGCAGCAGGGCCTCGCGGATCGGCGTGCGGGAGACCCCGATCCGGTCGGCGATCTCCTGCTCGGACAGGAACCGGTCCTGCATCTCGGGGTCGGTCAGCACGCTGTCCTTCAGATACGCGTACGCCTTCTCGCGCCCCGACTGCATCGCCCGTTCCCCCTCGTGAAGATCCATACGCCCCCGGCCGGCCCTGCGCGCCGGCTGAATGCGCAGGTTACACGGTGGGTGGCGGTCAACGACCCGCCGTGTCCTGCGTCGCTGACGGCGCGTCACGCAGCCCCAGGCGCAGATGCTCGACATGGAACAGCGCCTGGTCGAGGAGCTCGGCGACATGGTGGTCGTAGAGCCCGTAGACGATCGAGCGGCCGTTGCGCTCGCCGGTGACCAGCCCGAGGTTGCGCAGCAGCCGGAGCTGGTGGGAGCAGGCGGACTGCTCCATGCCCACGGCGGCGGCGAGGTCGCCGACAGCGCAGGGGCCTTCCTGGAGGCGGGCGAGGATCCGCAGCCGCGAAGGGGTCGACAGGGCCTGCAGGGTCGCGGCGACATCGTCGGCGCCCACCGCGTCCAGGCGCTCGCGGGTGGTGCTGCGGTGATCCGTTCCGTGACCCATGGGGCCCATCCTAACGACGACAGATGAAGACCTGTTCATTCGTTCCTGTACGGTGGCGGGGTTGCCGCTTCTCCGCCCGTGAAGGGTTGTGCCGTCATGCCTTCTGCCGTGTTGCAGCGTCCGCCGCGGACCACCGCGCCGCGCCGGACCGTGCCCCGTCGCACCCGCGTGCTCGCGCTGGCCGAGGCCCGGTGGGCGGCCGCGGCGACCACCGCGTTCCTGCTCGCCCTGCCGCTCCAGCTGACCGGCGCGCCGGCCTGGACCTGGGGCGTGCTGCACGCCGTCGCCTATGTGACGGGCGGTTGGGAACCGGCCTGGTCCGGGCTGCGGGCGCTGCGCGCGCGGACCCTCGACGTCGACCTGCTGATGATCGTCGCGGCCCTCGGGGCGGCCGCGATCGGCCAGGTGCTGGACGGCGCCCTGCTGATCGTCATCTTCGCGTGCTCCGGCGCCCTGGAGGCGCTGGCCACCGCCCGTACCGAGGACTCGGTGCGCGGACTGCTCACGCTCGCGCCGGAGACCGCGACCCGGCTGGCCCCGGACGGCACCGAACAGCGCGTGGCCACCGCGGACCTCGCCGTCGGCGACGTCGTGCTGGTCCGTCCCGGCGAGCGGGTCGGCGCGGACGGCCGCGTCCTCGACGGGGCCGGCGAGGCCGACCAGGCCACCATCACCGGCGAACCGCTGCCGGTGCCCAAGGAGCCCGGCGACGAGGTGTTCGCCGGCACCCTCAACGGCACCGGCGCGCTCACGGTCCGGGTCGAGCGCGACGCCGGCGACAGCGTCATCGCCCGGATCGTGGCCATGGTGGCCGAGGCGTCCGGAACCAAGGCGCCGACCCAGCTGTTCATCGAGCGGGTCGAACAGCGCTACTCGGTCGGCATGGTGGCCGTCACCCTCGGCGTCTTCGTCGTCCCGCTGCTGCTCGGCGCGGAGCTGACCCGCTCCCTGCTGCGGGCGATGACCTTCATGATCGTCGCCTCGCCGTGCGCGGTGGTGCTGGCGACCATGCCGCCGCTGCTGTCGGCCATCGCCAACGCCGGACGGCACGGCGTCCTGGTCAAGTCCGCCGTCGTGATGGAACGCCTCGGCCGGGTCGACGCCGTCGCGTTCGACAAGACCGGCACCCTGACCGAGGGCACGCCCGAGGTCGCCGCCGTCCGGCCGCTGCCGGGCACCGGCCTCGACGAGGAAACACTGCTGATCCTGGCGGCCGCCGCCGAGCGCCCCAGCGAACACCCGCTGGCCCGGGCGCTGGTGGCCGCCGCCCACGCCCGCGGTCTGCGGCTGCCGGCCGCCGAGGAGTTCACCGCCTCCCCCGGCACCGGCGTCCGCGCCACCGTCGACGGCGCCCGGATCGCGGTCGGCTCCCCGGCCCGGCTGCGGCCCGCCGACGGCCCGGCGGCCGCACGGACCGGCGCGCTCGTCGCGGAACTGGAGGAGGCCGGGCACACCGCGGTCCTCGTCCTGCGCGACGGCGCCCCGGCCGGGGTGCTGGGCCTCACCGACCGGCTGCGCCCCGGCGCGGCCGCCGCCCTTGCCTCCCTCCACGCCCTCACCGGCCGCGCCCCGACCCTGCTGACCGGCGACAACCCGCGCGCCGCGGCCCGCCTCGCCGCCGAGGTCGGCATCACCGACGTACGGGCCGGACTGCTGCCCGAGGACAAGGTGGGCGCGGTACGCGCACAGGAAGCGGCCGGCCGCCGGGTGCTGGTCGTCGGTGACGGGGTGAACGACGTCCCGGCGCTGGCCGCCGCGCACACCGGCATCGCGATGGGCCGGGCCGGCTCCGACCTCGCCCTGGAGACCGCCGACGCGGTCGTCGTCCGGGACGAACTCGGCGCCGTCCCGGCCGTGTTGCGGCTCTCCCGGGCGGCCCGCCGACTGGTCGTGCAGAACCTCGTCGTCGCCGCGGTCTTCCTCTCCGGCCTGGTGGTCTGGGACCTGGCCGGGGACCTGCCGCTGCCGCTGGGCGTCCTCGGCCACGAGGGCTCCACCGTCCTGGTGGGCCTCAACGGCCTGCGGCTGCTGCGCGGGGCCGCGTGGCGGCGGGCGGCCGGCCCGGCCTGACGGTCAGCGGCTCCCCGGGCTCACCCGGCGTCCTCGCGCACCATGTCGGCGCACTTCTCCCCGATCATCATGGTCGTGATGCAGGGGTTGACGGTGACCAGCTCCGGCATCACCGACCCGTCGGCGACCCGCAGTCCCGCGATGCCCTTGACCCGCAGGCGGGCGTCCAGCGGCGCCATGGCGTCGTCGGCCGCGCCCATCTTCACCGTGCAGGAGGGGTGGTAGACGGTGTTGTGGGTGGTGCGGATGTAGTCGAGGAGTTCGTCGTCGGTGCGGACGTCGGGGCCGGGGGCGAGTTCGGCGCCGGCCCACTCGGCCATCGGGGCCCGGGAGACGATCTCACGGGCGAGGCGCAGACCGTGCGTCATCACCCGTACGTCGTGTTCGTGGGTGAAGTAGCGCGGGTCGACCCGCGGCTTGTCGCGGAAGTCGCGGGTGCGCAGCCGGACCGTGCCGCGGGAGCGGGCGCGGGTGACGTTCGGGGTGAGGCAGAAGGCGTTCTCGGAGGTCGGGTAGCCGTACCGGGCGGTGTTCAGGTCGAAGGGCACGGAACCGTAGTGGAACATCAGGTCGGGCCGGTCGAGGCCGGGCTCGGTGTCGGCGAAGATGCCGATCTCCCACCACTGATTGGAGGTGGTGACCATGGGCCGCGCGGCCTCCCACATGATCACGCCCTCGGGGTGGTCCTGGAGGTTCTCCCCCACCCCCGGCGAGTGGACCACCACGTCCACGCCGACCTCGCGCAGGTGCTCGGCCGGCCCGATGCCGGAGAGCATCAGCAGCTTGGGGGTGTCGATCGAGCCGCAGGAGACGACGGTCTCGCGCCGGGCCCGCACCGTACGGGTGTGGATCAGATCGGGGTCGAGGTACGTGGCCCCGGTGCAGCGGCGGTCTTCGTCGATCAGCAGGCGTTCGGCGCGGACTCCGGTGCGGACGGTGAGGTTGGGCCGCTTGCCCATGACGGGGTGGAGGTAGGCCACGGAGGAGGACTGGCGGGTGTTGTTCTCGTCCGAGTTGATCTGGAACCAGTTGGCGCCGCGGAGGACGGTCCGCCCGGTGTTGAACGGCGTGGTGGGGATGCCGTGTTCGGCGCAGGCGGCCAGCAGGGCCGTGCCGCAGGGGTCCGCGCCCTTGATGGTGCGCAGGGTGACCGGGCCGCTGCGGCCGTGGTGGTCGCCGGGCGCGTCGTTGCTCTCCAGCCGCCGGTAGAGCGGGAAGGTGTCCCGGGCGCCCCAGCCCGTGCACCCGGCCGCCTCCCACCCGTCGAGGTCCTCGGCCGGTGCCCAGAAGGCGATGCAGGAGTTGTGCGAGGAGCAGCCGCCGAGCACCCTGGCGCGGGCGTGCCGCATGAAGCTGTTGCCGTTCTCCTGGGGCTCGACGGGGTAGTCCCAGTCGTAGCCGGATTCCAGCAGCGCCATCCAGCGGTCCAGGCGCAGGACGTTGTCGTCGCCGACGTCGGACGGGCCGGCCTCCAGGACGCAGACGGTGACGGACGGGTCCTCGCTGAGCCGGGCGGCCACGACGTTCCCCGCGGTACCGCCGCCGACGATGACGTAGTCGAACTCTTCTGTGGGCATGGGGAGTTGACCTCCTTGCAGGTCAGGATCAGTCCTGCGCCGGGACGGTGACGGGGGCGTCGGGGGCGTCGGGGGCGTCGGGGGCGTCAGGGGCGTCAGCGGTGGACAGCGGCGCGGCGTGCTCGGCGAGGACACCGGTGCGGTGCCGCTGGACGAACCAGTAGTAGGCGAAGCCGCCGAGCGCCACGGCGCCGACGAACAGCACCGCGCCCCAGCGCAGATACCAGTGGTGCGGCGGGGTGGCGTTGTACACCGCATCCCGGGGCCAGGCGAGGTTGACGATCATGCCGGCACCCCAGAGGACGGCGAGGACGTTGACCGGCAGGCCCCAGCGGCCCAGCGTGAAGCGGCCGCCGTCGGCCGGCGTCCACCTGCCGCGCACCCTGGCCACCAGCATCGGCGCGGTGACCAGCAGATACGCCAGGTAGATCATGATGATGCCGATGCTGGTCACCACGGAGAAGATCTGCGGCTGGCGGATGTTGAGCAGCAGGACGCCCAGCGAGAGCACCCCGACGACGACCGCGGGCAGTACGGGCGTCCGGAAGCGCGGACTGACCTTCGCCATCAGCGACGCGGCGGGCAGGTTGTTGTCCCGGGACATGGCGAACGCCAGCCGGATGGCGGCGGTGTGCACGGCCAGCGCGCAGACCGTGACCGCGATCAGCACGCACCACAGCATCGCCTTGCCGCCGGTGTCACCCAGCACGTCGAGCACCACGTATTGGAGGCCGTCGGTGGTCAGCCCCTTCCCGTTCAGGCTGCTCACGCTCATCATCGCGAGCAGCAGGATCAGCCCGCCGAGCACGAACGAGGCGATCAGCGCCCGGAGGATGGCGCGCGGCGCGTTGCGGGAGGGGTCGAGGGACTCCTCGCCGAGCGAGGCCGCGGTGTCGAAGCCGTACATGACGTACGCGGAGGCCAGCGAGGCGGTGAGGAAGGCCCCCAGGTACCCCAGGTGCTGGCCGGCGCCGGCGTGGTGGGTCCCCAGCACCACGCCCGGACCGCGCACGACGTGGACGGCGAACAGCGCGATCAGCACGACGGTGGCGACCAGCTCGATGAAGACGCCCGCGGTGTTGATCCGTGCCATGAGCTTGACGCCGAAGGCGTTGACCAGGGTGGTGAACACGATCAGCGCGGTCGCCAGCAGCACACCGTTCGTCGCCACGTCGTACGTTCCGGTGCCGTCGCCGACGAACTGGAAGACGGCGGAAATCTTCGGCAGGGTCAGCTGGTAGGCGAGCGCCACCGCCGCGAGCGACACGATCGAGGCGACCAGCATCATCCAGCCGGCCAGCCAGCCGATGTGCGGATTGCCCAGTTTCTTGGCCCAGTTGTAGACGGAGCCGGCGACGGGGTGGCGGGCGGCCAGCTCGGCGAAGGAGAGGGCGATCATCAGCTGGCCGACGAAGACCATCGGCCAGGACCACCAGTAGGCGGGGCCGCCGATGCCGTAGCCGAAGTAGAAGAGCTGGAAGGTGCCGGTGAGGATGGAGATGTAACTGATGCCGGCGGCGAAGGTGTGGAAGTTGCCGAGGGTGCGCTTGAGTTCGGGGCGGTAACCGAATTCGGCGAGCTCGGTGTCGTCGTGCGCGTCGGGCGGGGAGTCGTTCCGCGTGCCGCCTCTCGCCGGCGCCGCGTCAGGTGAGGTCAAGAGCGTTCCTCCTCAGTCGAACCAGTGCAGTGGCGCGGGTGCGGTGTTGCGCCAGATGTGTTTGATCTCGCGGTACTCCGCCAGACCACTGGGGCCGAGTTCCCGGCCGGTTCCGGACTGCTTGAAGCCGCCCCACTCCGCCTGCGGGAGGTAGGGGTGGTAGTCGTTGATCCACACGGTGCCCAGGCGCAGCGCGGCGCTGACCCGGTCGGCCCTGGCCTGGTCGGTGGTCCACACGGCGCCGGCCAGCCCGTAGACGGTGTCGTTGGCCAGCCGCACCGCCTCGGCCTCGTCGCCGAAGCGCTCGACGGTCAGCACCGGCCCGAAGGACTCCTCGCGCACCACGGACATCGCGCCGTGGCACTCGTCGAGCACGGTGGGCAGGTAGTAGTGGCCGCCGGCGAGCGCCGGGTCGTCCGGGCGGGCGCCGCCGCAGCGCAGCACGGCGCCCTCGGCGAGTCCGGCGGCCACGTACGCCTCGACCTTGGCGCGGTGCGCGGCGGAGATCAGCGGCCCGGTACGGGCGTGGTCGTCGAAGGGGCCACCGAGCCGGATGAGCCGGGCGCGGCGCACGACCTCGTCGACGAACCGGTCGTGCAGTCCGTCCTCGACCAGCAGCCGGGCACCGGCCGAGCAGACCTGGCCGGAGTGCAGGAAGACCGCGGTCAGGGCATGGTCGACGGCGGTGTCGAAGTCGGCGTCCGCGAAGACGATGTTGGGGTTCTTGCCACCCAGTTCGAGGGCGACGCGCTTGACGGTGCCGGCCGCCGCCGCCATGATCCGCCGCCCGGTGAGCAGACCTCCGGTGAAGGAGACCATGTCGACGTCCGGGTGGTCGGCGAGCGGGGCGCCGACCTCCGGGCCGGTGCCCAGGACCAGGTTGGCGACGCCGTCCGGCAGTCCGGCCTCCTGGAGCAGCCGGATCAGGGCGAGGGCGGTGTGCGGGGTGAGTTCGCTGGGCTTCAGGACGAAGGTGTTGCCCGCGGCGAGGGCCGGGGCGACCTTCCACGCGGTCTGCAGCAGCGGGTAGTTCCAGGGGGTGATCAGGGCGCAGACCCCGATCGGCTCGTGGACGACGCGGCTGTCGACGCCGGGCGTGCCCGGGTCGACCACCCGGCCGTCCCCGGTGCCGGCGAGGCGGCCGAAGTAGCGGAAGCAGGCGGCGATGTCGTCGATGTCGGCCTCGCTCTCCACGAGGCGTTTCCCGGTGTCCAGGGACTCCGCGCGGGCCAGCGCCGGCTTGTCCCGTTCCAGGAGGCCGGCGACCCGCAGCAGCAGGTCGCCGCGCTCGGCGTCCGGGGTGTGCGGCCAGGGGCCCTGGTCGAAGGCGCGGCGGGCGGCGGCGACGGCGTCCAGGGAGTCCTTGCCGCCGGCCTCGTCGACGACGGCGACCAGGCTGCCGTCCGCGGGGCAGCGGATCTCGCGGGTCCGGTCGGTGAACGGGGAGCGCCAGCGGCCGTCGATGAACAGGTCAGGCATGCCCGCCCTCCAGCCGCTCGGTGACCCACTGGTGGAAGGCGCCGATGTGGTGCTCGCTGGGAACGAGTACCCCGCCGTCACGGTAGGCGCGGGAGTGCATCGCCGGCTGGGTGCGCTCACAGGCGTCGAAGTCCTGGGAGTTGACCCGGTGGAAGAGCTCCACGGACCTGGAGACGTCCACGCCGGCGTCGACGATCTCGGGGAGGTAGAGCCAGTCGCACTCGACGACGGTGCGGTCCGGCGCCATGGGGAACATCCGGTGCACGATGACGTGGTCGGGGACGAGGTTGACGAACACCTGCGGCCGGACGGTGATCGCGTAGTAGCGGCGGTCCTGGGCGTCCTCGATGCCCGGAAGGCGGCCGAAGCCCGCGCTGCCGTCGACGGTGAACCCGGCGGCCTCCTCGGCGAACTCCGCGCCGTGGCCGACGTAGTACTGGGCGGCCAGCCCGTCGGCGAACTCCGGGAGCACTTCGGTGAGTTCGGGGTGGATCGTGGCGCAGTGGTAGCACTCCATGAAGTTCTCGATGATGAGCTTCCAGTTGGCGCGCACGTCATAGGTGTGGCGCTTCCCGAGGGCGAGCCCCTCGGTGCGGTAGTGCTCGATGGCAGCCGGATCGCCCAGCCGCTCGGTGGCCGCACCGATCACGGTGTCCTCGAACGACGGCGGCTCGTCGGCCAGGCACACCCAGGCGTAGCCGAGCCACTCGCGCAGCGGGACGGTGACCAGGCCGCGTTCGGTGCGGTCGATGTCCGGCATCTTCTGCAGGTTGGGGGCGGCGACCAGCCGCCCGTCGAGGTCGTAGGTCCAGGCGTGGTAGGGGCACTGGAGGTTGCGGCGGACCTCGCCGGACTCCTCGGTGCACAGCTGGGCGCCGCGGTGCCGGCAGATGTTGAGGAAGGCGCGCAGCGCACCGGCGCGGTTACGGGTGATCAGGACGCTCTCCCGGCCGACCCGCACGGTACGGAAGGCACCGGGCTTCTCCAGGTCGGCGCTGCGCACGGCACAGAACCACAGCTGCTCGAAGATCTTTTCCTGCTCGACCCGGAAGACGTCGGGGTCGGTGTAGTAGTGGCCGGCGAGGGTGGCGATCAGGCTGGGGGAGATCGGGGTCGTCGTCACGTGCGTACTCCTCAGGCGGGCGCGGCGGCGAGGCGGTTGGGGTGTCCCCGGTGAGGTGACCGGGGTTGAGGGTGCCGGTGGGGCTCAGCGGCGGATGCGGGTCATCTTCGGGTCGAACAGCGGCTCGTCGGCGACGGTGGCCGGGACCTTCTCGCCGAAGTACTCGATGTGCACCGCGGTGCCGGCGGGGAGCGTCGGCAGCCAGGCGTAGGCGACGCAGCGGCCCAGCGTGTAGCCGTACGCGGCGCTGGTGACGTAACCCGCCGGTGCGCCGTCGAGGAAGACGGGCTCCTTGCCGAGGACGTTGGCGGCGGGGTCGTCGAGGAGCAGCGCGGTGAGCTTACGGGCCGGGGTCTGCTTCCCTTCGAGGGCGGCCCGCCCGGTGAACTCCTTGTCCAGGCGGACGGCGAAGCCGACGCCCGCCTCGTACGGGTCGTGCTCGTCGGTCATGTCGGTGCCCCAGGCCCGGTAACCCTTCTCCAGGCGCAGGGAGTTGAAGGCCGAGCGGCCGGCCGCGAGCACACCGTGCTGCTGCCCGGCCTCCCACAGCGTGTCCCACAGCCGCAGCCCCAGGTCGGCCGTGGTGTACACCTCCCAGCCCAGCTCGCCGACGTAACTCAGCCGCATCGCGGTCACCGGTACGTGGCCGAGGTAGGTCTGCTTGGCGCGGAAGTAGCCGAAGCCCTCGTGGGAGAAGTCGTCGCGGGTCAGCGGCTGGACGAGGTCGCGGGCGAGCGGCCCCCAGACGCCGATGCAGCAGGTGCCCGAGGTGATGTCGCGGATCTGCACCCCCTCACCGGGCGCGTGCCGCAGCAGCCAGTCGAGGTCCGCCGGGGAGTTGGCGCCGACCTGGAAGCGGTCGGTGCCCAGGCGGGCGACGGTGAGGTCGGAGCGGATACCGCCGGTCTCGTCCAGGAGCAGCGTGTAGGTGACCGCACCGGGCTTCTTGCGGAGGTTGTTGCTGGTCATCGCGTCCAGGAAGGCCAGCGCTCCGGGCCCGGTCACCTCCAGCCTGCGCAGCGGCGTCATGTCGTACAGGGCGACCCGCTCGCGCGTCGCCTTCGCCTCGGCCGCGGCGATCGGCGACCAGTAGCGCGCCGACCAGGCGTCCCGCGGCGGGAGTTCGAGCCCCTCGGCGAGCGGTGCGTTCGCCTCGTACCAGTGCGGGCGCTCCCACCCGCCGCCCTCCAGGAAGTACGCGCCGAGCTCCTGCTGGCGCGGGTGGAAGGGGCTGGTGCGCAGCGGCCGGGGCTGCTCCATGGGCTGCAGCGGGTGGATGACGTCATAGACCTCGACGAAGCTCCGGGCGCCGCGGTCGGCGATGTACGCGGGTGAGCGCTGGGCGTCCTCGAAGCGGTTGAGGTCGCACTCGTGGATGTCGACGGCGGGCCGGCCGTCGGTCATCCACTCGGCGACGGCCTTGGCGACGCCCGCGGAGTGGGTGACCCAGACCGCCTCGGCCAGCCAGAATCCGCGCAGGTCACGGGATTCGCCGAGGACCGGCATCCCGTCGGGCGTGAACGAGAAGACCCCGTTGAAGCCGTCGGCCACCTCGGACGCACCCAGTGCGGGCAGCAGTCCGACGCTGTCCTGCCAGCTCGGTGCGAAGTCGTCCTCGGTGAAGGGCAGCGAGGACGGCATGACGGGGGCGTCGTCGAAGGCGGGGACGGTGAACGGGTCGACGGGCATCGGCCGGTGGGCGTAGGAGCCGATGCCCAGCCGGTCGGTGTGCTCGCGGAAGTACAGGTCCCGGTCCTGGAAGCGCAGGATGGGCTTGCTCGCCTCCGTGCGGGGGTCGTTGACGCCGGCGAGTTCGGGCAGCGGCGCGGTGGTGGCGTACTGGTGGGCCAGCGGCAGCAGCGGGACGTCCACCCCGGCCATCGCCCCGATCACCGGGCCCCAGAAACCGGCGGCGGACACCACGTGATCGGCGGGGAAGGTGCCCCGGTCGGTGACGACGCCGGTGACGTGGCCGTCCGCGCGCTCGATGCCGGTGACGGTGTGCCGCTCCAGGAAGCGGGCACCGCGGGAGGCGGCCCGTTCCATCTGGGCGCGGCAGGCCAGCAGGGCGCGGGCCAGGCCGTCGTCGGGGGTGTGCAGGCCGCCGAAGAGCTGGGACTCGTCGAGCATCGGCCACAGCCGCTTGCACTGCTCGGGGGTGAGCAGTGCACCGCGTACGCCCCAGGAGGCGGCGAGCCCGGCCTTGCGGTGCAGATCGGCCCAGCGGGCCTCGGTGGTGGCGACCTCCAGCCCGCCGACGGCGTTGAAGCAGGGCAGTCCGTCGACCTCCAGGGAGCCCAGTTTCCGTACGGTGTAGGCGGCGAACTCGGTCATGGTCCTGGAGGGGCCGGTCTGGAAGACCAGGCCCGGTGCGTGCGAGGTGGAGCCGCCGGGAGCCGGCAGCGGGCCCTGTTCGAGGACCGTGACGTCGGTCCAGCCGCGGGCGGTCAGTTCGTCGGCCAGGGAGCAGCCGACGATGCCGGCGCCGATGACAACCACACGGGCACTGTTTGCGGGCGTACGGGACATGCCCCTCCTCCTGCTGCTGGTCGGGGTGGTCGACGGGGGATGACGCGGGGGGCGTCAGGTGGGGGTGCGGTGCGCCGTCACAGGACCACGACGGAGCGCAGTACCCGGCCGTCGCGCATCTTGTCGAAGGCGGACTCCACCTCGTCCAGGCCGATCGTCTCGGTGACGAAACCGTCGAGGTCGAGCCGTCCGCTGAGGTAGCGGTCGATGAGGACGGGGAAGTCGCGGCTGGGCAGGCAGTCGCCGTACCAGGAGGACTTCAGCGCGCCGCCGCGGCCGAAGAGGTCGATCAGCGGCAGCTCGATCCGCATGTCGGGGTCGGGTACGCCGACCTGGACCAGGGTGCCGGCGAGGTCCCGCATGTAGAAGCCCTGCCGGTAGGTCTCGGGGCGGCCGACCGCGTCGATGACGACGTCCGCGCCGTGCCCGCCGGTGAGGTCCCGGACCGCCTCGACCGGGTCGGTGCCGCGGGAGTTGACGGTGTCGGTGGCGCCGAAGCGGGTGGCGCCGTCGAGCTTGCGTTCGTCGATGTCGACGGCGATGACCCGGCGCGCGCCGGCGATCGAGGCCCCGGCGATGGCGGCGTTGCCGACGCCGCCGCAGCCGATGACGGCGACGGTGTCGCCGCTGCCCACGCCGCCGGTGTGCACGGCGGCGCCGTAGCCGGCCATCACCCCGCAGCCGATCAACCCGGCCGCCTCGGGGCGGGCCGCGGGGTCGACCTTCACCGCCTGCCCGGCGGCCACCAGGGTCTTCTCGGCGAAGGCACCGATGCCGAGCGCCGGGGACAGCGGTGTCCCGTCCAGCAACGTCATGGGCTGGGCGGCGTTGCGGGAGTCGAAGCAGTACCAGGGCCGCCCGCGGCGGCACGAGCGGCAGTTGCCGCAGGGCGCCCGCCAGGCGAGGACCACGTAGTCGCCCGGGGCAAGATCGCTGACGCCGGGGCCGACCGCCTCGACGGTGCCGGCCGCCTCGTGGCCCAGCAGGAAGGGGAAGTCGTCGTTGATCGCGCCGTCGCGATAGTGCAGATCGGTGTGGCACACCCCGCACGCCTGGACGGACACGAGCACCTCGCCCGGGTCGGGATCCGGCACCAGGATCGTCTGCAGCTCGACCGGTGCGCCTCGTTTCGCCGCGACGACGGCACGGACTTCGTGTGGCATGCCCTACCCCTCAGTGTTGCGCAGTGCACGACTGGTTGCGCGATGAGAGACATACTGGGAACGCCGGATCGGCACCGTCAAGAGGTGCGAGCCAGCCGTTGGTAAAAGCCTCGTTACCCGCCCGGACACGACGACGGGGCCGGAGCGATCGCCCCGGCCCCGCCTCGCACACCCCGCCCGTCAGCGGCTCAACACGCGTACCCCATCCGCCGGGAGAGCTCCTCAGCCGCGGAAACGGTGCCCTTGACCACCTCGGGCAGCCGCTCCTCGTCGAGCCGGTAGGCCGGCACCGACACGCTGATCGCGCCGATCACCGAGCCGTCGTGCGCCCGCACCGGCGCCGCCACGGCGCGCAGCCCGAGCTCCAGCTCCTCGACCGCCACCGCGAAACCGCGCTCGACGACCTGCTTCAGCTCCCGGCGCAGCACCTCCGCCGACGTCACGGTCCGCTCGGTGAGCTGCGGCAACTTCCGCGCCAGCACGGCGTCCTGGATCGGCCCCGGCTGGTGGGCGAGCAGCGCCTTGCCGCTGGAGGTGGCGTGCAGCGGCGTCCGCCGGCCGAGCCAGTTCTGCGCGGTGACCGAGGCCGGACCGCGCGCCTGCATGATGTTGACCGCGGCATCGCTCTCCAGCACCGCGATGTTGACCGTCTCCCCCAGCTCGTCGGCCAGCTGCTTGCAGACCGCCGCGCCTTCCTGGGAGATGTCCAGCCGCACCGCGGCGGCGCCGGCCAGCCGCAACACCCCGGCGCCGAGGTAGTACTTGCCGCGCTCCTGCTCCTGCCCGACCAGCCCGCGGCTCTCCAGCACGCCCAGCAGCCGGAACGCGGTGGACTTGTGCACGCCGAGCTCGTCGGCCACCTCGGTCACCCCGGCCTCGCCCAGGCGCGCCAGGATCTCCAGCACGGTCACCGCCCGGTCCACCGACTGCACGGCGCTCGCCGGCCCCTTCGGCGGCCTGCCGTCCGTCTGTTCCTCCACGATGTCCGTCATGTACGGGATCTCACCACCTGGGAACCCACTCGCGGGTCCGAGTCGGAGCGGCCGGCATTTCCTGGGATCGCTTGACGCACGCGCTCCCCGTCTGGATTCTGTTGCGCATAGCGCTTCATCGTGCGCAACGCGAAACTCGATGATACCGAACAGTAACAGGGGGGTCCTGTGATTCCTGTCTGCCACCTCGCCGACTTGCCCGTGGGCGAGTCCGTACGCATCGACACCGCACCTCCTGTCGCCGTCTTCAACGCCGACGGGCAGCTGTACGCCATCGACGACACCTGCACCCACCAGGACGCCTCGCTCGCGGACGGCTGGCTGGAGGGGTGTCTGGTCGAATGCCCGCTGCACGCCGCTTCATTCGATCTGCGCACCGGCGCACCCACCTGCCTGCCCGCACGCCGGGCCGTTCGCACCCACCCGGTGACCGTCGAGGACGGCATGATCTACGTCCACCACCTCGCCGAGGAGGGCACCGCCGCATGAAGTCGGTCGCAGTCATCGGAGCGTCCCTCGCGGGCCTGTACGCCGCCCGGGCCCTGCGCGCCCAGGGGTTCGACGGCCGGCTGGTGATCGTCGGGGACGAGCGGCACCGCCCCTACGACCGGCCGCCGCTGTCCAAGGACTTCCTGACCGGCGCGTCCGGCCAGGAGCAACTCGCCCTCGCCGACGCCGAGGAGATCGCCGAACTCGACGCCGAGTGGCTGCTCGGCACCCGCGCCACCGGACTCGACACCGCGGCCGGCGCGGTGCTCCTCGACGGCGGCCGGTCACTGAGCGCCGACGGCGTGGTCCTCGCCACCGGCGCCGCCCCGCGCCGGCTCCCCGGCGAGGTCCCCACCGGCACCCACACCCTGCGCACCCTCGACGACGCCCAGGCCCTCCGCGCGGACCTGGCCGGCGGCGCGCGCCGGGTCGTGGTGATCGGGGCCGGCTTCATCGGCGCCGAGGTCGCCTCCTCCTGCGCCGCCCTCGGCCACGAGGTCACCGTCGTCGAGGCCGCCCCGCTCCCCCTCGTCCCCCAACTCGGCGAGGAGATGGCCCGGATCTGCGCCACTCTGCACGCCGACCACAAGGTCACCCTCCTCACCGGGACAGGCGTCAGCCGCCTGCACGGCGCCGGCGCCGACGGCCGCGTCACCGCGGTCGAACTGTCCGACGGGCGGCTGCTCGGGGCCGATGTCGTGGTCGTGGGCATCGGCGTCCGTCCGCACACCGCCTGGCTCGAAGGCTCCGGCCTCCCGCTCGACGACGGCGTCGTGTGCGATGCCGGCGGCGTCACCCCGCTCCCGCACGTCGTCGCCGTCGGCGACGTCGCCCGGGCCGCCGGCAGCCGCGCCGAGCACTGGACCAGCGCCACCGAACAGGCCGCGGTGGCCGTCCGGAACCTGCTCGCCGGCAGCACCGTCGCCACCCACCGCTCACTGCCGTACTTCTGGTCCGACCAGTACGGCGTCCGCATCCAGTTCGCCGGCCGGCGGGCGCCCGGCGACACCCCGCGCCTCGTCGAGGGCTCCCCCGACGACCGCTCGTTCCTCGCCTGCTACGAACGCGACGGCCGCACCACCGCCGTGCTCGCGCTCAACCGCCCCCGCCCCTTCATGCGCCTGCGCCGCGAACTCGCCCGCGCCACCCGGCCGGCCACCGCCTGACCCGCCCTCACTCGAACCGGGCGCTCAGCTCAGGCGCTCCGCCGCGTCGACGGTCTGGGTGAGCAGGGTGGCGATGGTCATCGGGCCGACGCCGCCGGGGACCGGGGTGATCAGGGAGGCGCGGGTGCGCGCCGAGTCGAAGTCCACGTCACCGACGTTGCCGGGGTTGTAGCCGGCGTCGATGACGACGGCGCCGGGCTTGATGTGGTCGCCGGTCAGGAACCGGGGCCGGCCGACGGCGGCGACCAGGACATCGGCCTGCCGGGTGAGCGCCGCGAGGTCGGTGGTGCGGGAGTGGCAGTAGGTGACGGTGGCGTCGCGGCCGAGCAGCAGCATCCCGACGGGCTTGCCGAGGATGGCGCTGCGCCCGACCACCACCGCGTGCTTGCCCGCCAGCTCGACGCCGTAGTGGTCGAGGAGCCGGAGGATGCCGGCGGGTGTGCAGGAGGCGAAGCCGTCGGCGCCGAAGCTCATCGTGGCGAAGGAGTGGTAGGTGACGCCGTCGACGTCCTTCGCGGGGGCGATGGCCTCGAAGGCGGCGCGCTCGTCGATGTGCGGGCCGACCGGGTGCTGGAGGAGGATGCCGTGCACCTCGGGGTCGTCCGACAGCGCGGTGAGGGTGTCGACGAGCTCGGCGGTGGTGGTCGCGGCCGGCAGGGCGACGTGCCGGGACCGGATCCCGGCCTGCTCGCAGCGGCTGCGCTTCATGCGGACGTAGGTCACCGAGGCCGGGTCGTCGCCCACCAGCACGGTCGCCAGGCACGGGGTCCGGCCGGTCCGCCGGGTGAGGAGCGCCGCCCGCTCGGCGGCCTCTTCGACCATGCGGCGGGCGAGCGCGCTGCCGTCCATGAGGCGGGCGGTGGGGGACGTCGGGGACTGGGTGGCGGGTGTCGTCATCGGGGCTCCTGGGCGTCGTGCGGGTGCGCCCAGGCGCGCGGCAGGGACCATGGTGGCCGAGCCGCTCCCCGGTGGTACTCCACCCCAGCGCCAGTCACGGCTCGCCGCCCACTGTAATCGACGGCCCGCGGACGGTGCGGTGCGGTGCCGGGCGCCCGCCCGGCTCAGGCGGCACCGCCGTGGCCCGGTGTGGGGAGCGGCGGGGTGGTGGGGGTGGCGGCCTCCCACTGGCTGAGGATGCCGTCCCAGTCGTGCTGGGCGGCGGTGATGGCGTTGGCGTCCCAGGTGGGCTGCCCGGGCTGGCCGGGCTGCTGGGGGCCCTCGTAGACCTGGTAGTCCTGGTAGGTCTGGTGGTTCTGGTAGTTCGGATAGCCGGTGTGGCTCTCGTAGTTCTGGTACGGCTGCTGTTTCCAGGAGTCCTGTTCGTAGTGCTCACGCGGCGGCGGCGCCGGTCTCTCCCGCCAGGGCAGATGGCCGGCGTCGGCTTGCGGGGACGGCTGGAGCCCCGCCATCCGGCGGTGGCGGCCCGTACGGTCCGGTGGCGCGGACGGCGCGGCGGGGCGGCTGTCGGAGGAGAGCTGCTGGGCGCGGGCCACCAGCAGCCGGACGTCGAGGCCGAGCTCGGAGGCGAGGGCGGTGAGGTCAACTCCCGCGTGCCAGCTGCTCATCAGGACGGCGTCGAGCGCCGGTGCCCAGGCCGGTTCGGCGAGCGGCGGCGCGACGGTCTGGGGTGCGGGTGCGGGGGCCTGCGGAGCGGGGGACGGATGCGCGGGGGGCTGCGGGGCGGGCGCGGCCGGGGCAGGAGCCGGGCCGGCGGGGTGGGCGGCGGCCGGGCCCGCCGGGGGCACCACCGGCTGCGGCGCCGTGGGCTGGTCGACCGCGGGGGGCTGCTCGCGGGCCGGCTGCGCGAGCAGGCTCTTGGCGACCGCGCGGGCGTCGTCCTTGCCCACCGTGCGGCGGGCCAGGCGCACTTCCCGTTCGTCGAGGCCGAGCAGGTCCGCCACCACCGCGTCGCTGCCCACGGTCACGGCGAAGGCCGCCAGGGTCCGCGACCGGCGGGCCTCCGCCTCGTCGAGGAGTCCCTGGGTCCGGCGGACCTCGTCATCGCTGCTGCAAAACGCCTGTGCGAGTACCGCATGGCGCTCCCACAACTCCCTCGGTTCCATGACAGCCACAACGTTTGTTCGTCCGGATTGAACCGCTTACCGGCAATAGATCACTGCATGAGGTGATATTCGAGGGAGTTGCCCCCATGCCTCCGGGACGGATGCGGGCGGTGCCGTAAAAATACGCAGTGACCCCAGGCCGGAAGAATCGTTTCTACGTCCATGAGCGCCCCTACCTCCGGCACCGTCGCAGGTCACGGTCAGACTTTCCTCCCCGGGCCCGGGTCCACGCCCCGGTGGCTCACCGCGGAGATCGCCCGGCAGACCCCGGTCTTCGCGGGCCTGGTACGCCTCTGGACCGAGCGCGCCGCCACCGTCCCCGGCGTCGCCGATCCCGAGTGGCAGCGGCTGGTCTCGTACCACTGTTTCGTCGAGGAGACCGAGACGGCGCTCGCCGCCCTCCGGCCGCACCGGGCGCCGGACGTGCTGCCGCCGCGCAAACAGGTCCCGGCCGCCCGGCCGGCCCGCCTGGACGCCTGAGCGGCCGGTACGCCCCCCGTTCCGGCGGCCTGAAGCGGCACCCGGCCCGGAGTACCGTGGAGTTGTCGAGACGTCCCGCCGTCCGGCACGTGCCCGGACGGCGGCTTCGACCAGCGACGGAGCCCGGGTGAGCGCGAGGGATGACACGGACTTCAGCCCGATCGGGTTGATCGGGCGGGTGACCGTGTCGATCCCGGCCGACGGCCCCGGCGAGGTGCTGCTGCCGGTGCGCGGCGGCACCGAGTCCTTCGCCGCCTGGTCCCGGGAGCCCGTCGCGCGGTACACGCAGGTCATCGTGGTGGACCACACCTCGGCGCGGTCGGTGATCGTCGCGCCGCTGCCCGCCACCTGACGCGGCCCGGCCGCCGCGGTGGCCGGACGGGCACCCCTCCTACCCACGGCCGGCTTCGGACCGTCCCGGGGCGGCCGCATCGGACCAGGAGCGTTTGCCATGCTGTTCTGGCATGTTCCCGCGCCGAACGAGGCGCTGCTGATCTCCGGCTCGAAGCGCCGGGCCGGGGACGCCCAATTCCGTATCGTCACGGGCCACGGCTGCTGGGTCCTGCCCGTCAAGCAGAAGGCGAGCCTGCTGTCGCTGTCGCTGCGGGAGACGGAGATCTCCGAGGACTGCGTCACGCAGCAGGGCATCCGGCTCGCCGTGCGGGCGGTCGCGGTCTTCAAGGTCGGTGACGACCAGCCGTCGATCGCCAACGCCGCGCGGCGGTTCCTGGACGAGCAGGCCAGCATGGAGGAGCTGGTGGGGCGGATCTTCGCCGGCCATCTGCGGTCGATCGTCGGCGGGCTGACCGTCGAGCAGATCATCCGGGAGCGGGACCGGGTCGCCCAGGAGGTCAAGGACGGCAGCCACTCCGAGATGGAGAAGCTCGGCATCGTCGTCGACGCCCTGCAGATCCAGGAGATCGGCGACACCTCCGGCTACATCACCAACCTGGCCGCACCGGACGCCGCGGCCGTCGCCAGCGCCGCCCGGATCGCCCAGGCCAGGGCCGACCAGGAGGCGACCGAGCGGGAGCAGCAGGCGGCGGCGCTCAAGGCGGAGTACGAGCGGGACACCGCGATCAAGCGGGCCGGGTTCCGCGCGGAGACCGAGCAGTACAACGCCCGCGCCGCACAGGCCGGCCCGTTGTCCCAGGCCAGGGCCTCGCAGGAGGTCATCGAGGAGCAGACCGCGCTGGCCGAGCGGCAGGCCGCGCTGGCCGCCCAGCGTCTGGAGGCGGAGGTACGCCGCCCCGCGGACGCCGAGGCGTACCGGCTGCGGACCCTGGCGGAGGCCCAGCGCGACCAGGTCCGCTACGAGGCGGACGCCCGCGCGTACAGCGAACGGGCCGTCGCCCAGGCCCGTGCCGACGCGAACAACGCGCTGGCCTCCTCGCTGCGGGACGGCAATCAGGAGCTGCTCGCCGCCAACCGCACCGTCGAGAACCTCCCGGCCCTGGCGGAGGCCGCCGCCGAGGGGATCTCCGGCTCGCAGCTGACCGTCCTCAACGGCACCGACGGCCTGAACGAGATCGCCTCCGCCGTCGTCGGGCAGGGCCTGGCCATCCTCGACGCCCTGAAGAAGTCACCGGGCACCGCGGGCGGCGCGTCCGGCGCGGCTCCTCCGCTGGCCGACGGCGCCGGCTCGCTGCCCCCGAAGGTGACCAGGCTCAAGCAGGACGGCCCGGCCTCCGGGTCGTAGCGGCCCTGCGCCGGCGGGCCTCCCGCCCGTCCTCCGTGCGTGTGGAGATCCGGTCCCGGAGTAGTGACCGGGAGGTGCGGACCGGGCGGGGCCCCCGCCCGCCTGCCGGGCATTTCGCCCGCGCCGCGTCATGATGCGGCCAGGAGCGGGGGTGGTGACGGAGCATCACCACCGCCCCCGTAAGGCAACAGCGACGCAGTGAAGGTGCCTCAGATGTCGAAACCACCGCTCCCCGAAACCGCGGCCGCCATGCTGGCCAAGCCCAACCCGTCCGTCATCACCACGCTGCGGCGGGACGGCCAGCCGGTGTCCACCGCCACCTGGTACCTCTGGGAGGACGGCCGGGTCCTGGTCAACATGGACGAGGGCCGCAAGCGACTGGAACACGTACGCAACGACCCCCGGGTGTCGCTCACCGTGCTCGACGACGGCGACTGGTACACCCACCTCACCCTGATCGGCCGGGTCGCGGAGCTGCGTGACGACGAGGATCTGACCGACATCGACCGGCTGGCCCGGCGCTACCTCGGGCGGGAGTACCCCCAGCGGGACCGCCGCCGGGTCAGCGCCTGGATCGAGATCGACCGCTGGCACGGCTGGGGCGGTCTGAAGGACAGCAGCCAGGCCGGCTGAGGGGCCGGCGCCGGTCAGCCGCCGCTCTTCTGCTGCAGCAGGGCGGCGGTATCGGCCACGTCGTCGGCGATGGTCAGCACGCCCTGGATGGCGGCGGTGGGGGTGGCGGCGCCGTTGACACCGGTGAAGAAGACGTCGTAGCGGCCCTTGCCGGTCTCCAGGTAGCCGGCGACGGTCTCGGCGCCGACGGCCAGCCGGTCGTTGAGCGTGTCGCCGCCCACCGCGGTGCCGGTCTTGGCGAAGACCTTGCCGCGGGACGGGCAGTGCCGGCAGGAGTCGGCCAGGGTCCCGTCCACGCCCAGGACCGGCAGTGCCTCGCGGAAGTTCCGGGCCTCGCCGGTGCGCTGCCAGTACGTCAGGATCTGCGCCAGCGCCCGCGGCGTGGTCCGGTCGGCCGGGTTGCCGCCCCGCCCGTCGGCGAGTTGTACGGCCTTGCGGTCCACCTTCGCGGCGTCCAGGAACGCGGCGAGCACGGGGAATCCGTCCTCGCAGTCGGTGCTCCCGGTGGTGGTGGCCATCAGGCACATCCCGAGGTTCGCCCCGAGGTTGTGGCTCACCTTGAGGATCAGCTTCGCGTACTCGCGGTACGGCGGGGAGGTGTAGCGGGCCACCGCGGGCAGCCCCCGGTAGGAGCGGGGCAGCCGGGCGGCGGGACGCGGTGCCACGGCGTTCGCGGTGACCTGGACGCCGGCCCGGCGCAGCGCCTCGATCAGGGCGGTCCGGCCGAAGGCGTCGGGGTCCTTGACCGGGGAGATCCGCAGGACGGGGGCGGAGCCCGCGGCGATGGTGCCGGACAGCTCGATCCGGGTGCCGTCGGGTGAGGTCCGTACGGCGATGGCGGTGGGTTTGCCGGCCGCGACGGTGCGGACGGACGAGGTGACCCGGTAGGGCGCGACCTTCGGACGCACCTCCAGGGCGGCGGGGCTGCCGGCGGCGCGCCCGGGAGAGGTGAGCAGATCGATGACGTTGTCGTTGACGATCAGCGGGGTGGGCGTCGGGTCGAGATCCGGGTCGGGCCGGAACAGCCGGGCGTCGACCACGACATCGCCGTCGACCCGCCGGATCCCCGCGGCGCGCACCTGACGGGCGAGCTGGTCGAGGCCGGCCAGCGGGTTCTCGGGGGTGAGGGTGGCTCCGGGGACGTCGTTGGCATAGGTGTGGTCGATGGGGGTGTAGGCGACGGTGCCGTTCCTGCGGGTCCGGCCGCCGAGCGTCAGGTCGCCCTGGGCGACGAGGACCAGGTCACCCCTGAGCGTCGCCTGCCGGCGCCGCCCGACGGCGTACACCGGGGTGTCGAAGCGGTGGTTACCGCCGAGGGTGTGCCAGGCGCCGCTGACGCTGAACAGCTTGGCCGTCGAACCGGGGATGAAGAACTGGTCGGCGAAGCGGGACCGCACCACCTTGCCCGTCCGCGGGTTCTGCTGGAACAGCCCCCACTGGGCGTGCCGGTACGCGGGTTTGCCCATGACCGCCGCGAGGCGCGGGCCGAGGCTGTCGCGGGCCGGTGCGGGCGGCGGGGAGGGCGGTGGAGGGGCCTGGACGAGGCCGGTGACGACGACACCGACGGACAGCAGGAGCGCCAGCGTGACGACGGCGCGCCGGGGGATCCTCCGGCGCCGGGCGGTTGGTGACATGCGGACTCCACCGATGGGTGCGTTCCCTCGTGCGGGTGCCGCCGCGGGCCGGCCGGTGCGACGCGCGGTGTGCTGCGACGGGCGGCGTCCGGCGGCATGCGGTGGGCCCGGGTTCGCGTTCCCGGGCCCACCGCCTGACTGATCCGGCGGGCGTCAGAGGAGCCCGAGCAGGCCGAGGCCGAACAGGCCGCGGCCCGGGCCGTAGCCGTCGCGGCCGTAGCCGTAGCCGTCGCGGTACCCGTCGCGGTTGTAGCCGTCGCGGCCGTACCCGTAGCCGTCGCGGTACCCGTCGCGGCCGTAGCCGTAGCCGTCGCGGCGGCCGCCGTCACGGCCGAAGTCGTCGTAGCCGTCGCGGCGGTGGGCGTTGTGGCCGCCGTGGCCGGTGCGGCCGTGGGCCTTCTCGTGGCCCTTGACGTGGTGGCTGCGGTCGCAGCCGTGCGAGGAGCACACGGGGGTGGGCGTGCTGCTGGGGGCGGCGGTCGCGGCGCCAGCCGTCGGCAGCACCAGGGCAGCCGCGGTCAGGCCGGCCACCGCGAGGCCGCGAGGGATCGAACGGAGCATGTTTCCACCTTCACTCGACTCTGCAGAAAAGGAATATCCTCTGCAAAGGCGACGATAAAGCCGCTTTTATCAGTATCCGCGCGACCCGCCGGGGGGTCACCGGAACGCAGCAGAACCGCGCCGGCGCGCCGTCGGACCGCCCGTTCGCCGGGCCCCGTTCACCCCTCCGCCGAGCCGTCCCCCGCTGAGCCGTCCCCCGCCGAACCGTCCACCGGCAGGCCCTCCAAGAGGTTTCCCAGCGCGCCGGCGACGAGGGCGGAGACCGTGTCGGGGTCGGCGCTCGCCAGGGGTTCCTTGCCGACGACCACTCGCATCAAGCCAATTCCCAACAGCCAGGAAAGCGCCAGATCGGCACGCAACGGGCCGTTGTCGGACGGCGAGAGGGTCGCGAGCACCTCCGCGTACTCCTCCCCCAGGCCCCGCAGCGCGTCCGCGATCTCGTCGCTGCCGCCGATGGAACGCAGACACACCTCCAGCGACCGGTCGCCGCCCGTGCGCCCGCCGGCGAGCATGCCGCGCAGCGCCACGTCGAACAGCTGCCCGGCGGGCGTGGTGCGCAGCTGCTCCTGTCCGCCACGCGCCATCACCTCTCCGAACAGGGCTTTCTTCGATCCGAAGTAGCGGAACAGCAGGGCCTGGTTGGCGCCGGCGCGGGCCGCGATGTCGCGCACCGTCGTCCGCTCGTAGCCGCGCTCGGCGAACAGTTCCGACGCGGCGTCGAGCAGCCGCAGCCGGGTGTCCCGGGCGCTGCGGCGGTGGTGTGCCCGCACGGTGTCGTGCTGCGAGGTCTCCCCCACGTGTCGTCACGCTCCTCTCTTCCGGCCCGTCACCATGACGGCCGCAATGCGTCGTTGACCAGCCCGAGGGGGCGTCCTACCTTATGTAAGCAGGTGCTTACACAAGGGAGGTCACCTTGACCACAGCCGACACAGCACCCCTCTCCTACCCCTTCAATGTCGCCGAGAGCCTTGAGCTCGCCGACGAGTACGAGCGGGCCCGCAACCGCCCCGGCCTGCTCAAGGTGCGGATGGCGTACGGCGAACCGGCCTGGCTGGTCACCCGCTACGCCGAGGCCCGTTTCGTCCTCGGTGACCAGCGTTTCAGCCGCGCCGCGAGCGCCCTGCACGACGAACCCCGGCAGTCCGAGGGCCGGCGCACCAGCGGCATCCTCGGCATGGACCCACCGGACCACACCCGGCTGCGGACCCTGGTGGCCAAGGCGTTCACGGTCCGCCAGGTCGAGAAGCTCAGGCCGCAGGTCGTGGCGCTGACCCATGAACTCCTCGACGAGCTGGAGGCCGCCGGGCCACCGGCCGACCTGGTGGACCGCTTCGCGCTGCCCATCCCCGTCGCCGTCATCTGCCGGCTGCTCGGCGTACCGGCCGAGGACCGGCCACGCTTCCGGGTCTGGAGCGACGCCGCCCTGTCGACCAGCTCACTGACTTCCGAGGAGTTCGACGCCAACCAGGAGGAACTGCGCGCCTACATGCGGCAGTTGATCCAGGAGCACCGGCGTGCACCGCAGGACGACCTGATGACCGCGTTGATCGACGCCCGGGACGTCGGCGACCGGCTCTCCGAGCTCGAACTCGTCGACCTCTGCGTCGGCATCCTCGTCGCCGGGCACGAGACCACCGCCACGCAGATCCCCAACTTCGTCCTCGCCCTGCTGGACCACCCCGACCAGCTCGCCCTGCTGCGCGAACGGCCGGACCTCATCGGCAACGCCGTCGAGGAGCTGCTGCGGTTCGTCCCGCTGGGCAGCGGCGCGAGCCAGCCCCGCTACGCCACCGAAGACATCGATGTCGGCGGCACACTCGTCCGGGCCGGCACCCCGGTCCTCGTCGCCGTCGGCGCCGCGAACCGCGACGCGCTGCGCTTCGACACGCCCGGCACCCTGGACATCGCCCGGTCCGGCAACCAGCACCTCGGCTTCGGTCACGGCGTCCACCACTGCCTGGGCGCCCCGCTGGCCCGGCTGGAACTCCAGGAGGCGCTCGGCGCCCTGCTCACCCGCTTCCCGAAGCTGCACGTGGCCGGCGATGTGGAGTGGAAGAGCCAGATGCTGGTGCGCGGCCCGCGGGTCCTGCCGGTGGGGTGGTGAGCCGCGGTGACGTGGAAGGTGGAGATCGACCCGCAGCAGTGCATCGCCTCGGGCTCCTGCGCCGCCATCGCCCCCGACCTCTTCGTCCTGGACGGCGCGCACGCCCGGCCGCTGAAGGACGTGATCGAGGAGGACGAGCGGGCGCTGGACGCGGCCGATGTGTGTCCGGCGGCGGCGATCACCGTCCGGGACGGTGACAAGGTCGTCGGGCCCCGCCCCTAGGGGGTGTCGTTCGGATCATGTCGGGCCGGCGGACGGCACGTGGGGCCGGGTCCCGCGTGCCGTCCGGGCCACCGCGCAGGCCCGGACGGCACGCGGGATTCAGCGGCACAGGGCCGTGTCCACGACACCGTCCATGCGTTCCTTGGCCGTCCGGCCCGGCTGGACGGTCACCGCGACGCCGGCGGCGCGGCCGTCCTCGGTGGCGCCGCCCCGGGTCTCGTATCCCGTCATGCTGCCGCCGTGGCCCCAGTAGACACCGCCGCACGACAGCGGCGTGCTGACGAGCCCCAACCCGTAACGAGCACCGGCGGAGAAGGGGTAACCGGCGCGGACGGTGGTGCGCATCTGGTCGAGCTGCGCCTTCGGGAGGAGACGCCCGTCCAGCAGCGCGGTGAAGAACCGGTTCAGGTCGGAGTTGGTGGACACCATCTGGCCCGCCGCCCAGGCCCATGAAGGGTCCCATTCCGTGGCGTCCACCGGGGGCACGCCGGCCGTCTCCCGGTGGTAACCCTTCGGGTGGCGCTCCCGGATCGTCACCTCGCCGGGGGCCGGGAAGTAGGTGTGGCGCAGTCCGATGCGCCGGATGACGCGCCGGTCGATCTCCTCGGCGAGGGGGCGGCCGGTGACCTTCTGGACGATCAGACCGGCCACCAGGTAGTTCGTGTTGCTGTAGGCCCATCGTGTGCCGGGCGCGAAGTCGGCCTTGTGCCGGAGAGCGAGATCGAGGAGCTCGCGGGGGTCGTAGTAGCGGATGTCGTCGCTGAGGTAGTTGCTGTAGTTGGGAAGTCCGCTGGTCTGCTGGAGCAGTTGGCGGACGGTGAGGTGGCGCCCGTCGATCCCGTCCCCGCGCACCAGGCCGGGCAGATACCTGTCGACCGGGTCATCGAGCCCGATCCTGCCGGCACCGACCAGCTGCAGCACGACCACCGCGGTGAACGTCTTGGTGTTGCTGCCGATGCGCACCTGACCGTCCCGGGGCACCTTCGCACCGGTGGCCAGGTCACCGACCCCGGCGGTGTAGGTACGCGTCCGGCCGTCGCGGCCCCGGACGCTCGCCAGCGCGGCAGGCACGCCGTCGGTGCGCACCAGCGTGTGCAGGCCCTTCCGGACGGAGTCCGGCCCGGTGGCGGCGGACGCCGCGGGCGGCGCCGGGGTGCCCGCCGTCACGATGCCGAGGACCACCGCGACCGCCGCCGGCCCGGCTCCACGCCGGCCACGCCGCCGCCCGGACGAACGAAACGCCTGCCCTGCCTGCTCACGCATCAGCCCACTCCTACGGAAACGTCGGGTAATCAGCGGCATGTGCCGGACCCAGCGTCTCCGGAGGTGACCGCGCGGGACGATCGTGCTACCCACCGGCCGCAGGTGGGGCCAGCCCCCGCCGCGCTCGGCCGGCGGGCGACCGGGGCGGGGGGAAACAGGCCCGTCGCGTGGCGGGGTGTCAGGCCGTGAACGGGTGCGCACGGCCGTGCGTCATGCGGTGCCGCGCGCCGCGCGCACCCCGTACGCGGCCGCGCCCGCCGCGAGGACGGCGGTGCCGGCCACCACCGCGGTCGCCGGGAGGGCGAAGGCGAGGACCAGGCAGCCGGCCAGGCCGACCACGGGGACGACGCGGGGCGGGCAGCGCTCCGCGTCGGTGAGGGTCAGGGCGGCCGCGTTGGCGACCGCGTAGTAGGCCAGCACGCCGAAGGAGGAGAAGCCGATCGCGGCCCGGACGTCGGCGGTCGCGGCGAGCACGGCCACGACGGCGCCGACCGCGAGTTCCGCGCGGTGCGGCACGTGGAAGCGGGGGTGGACGGCGGCCAGCACGGCGGGCAGGTGCCGGTCGCGGGCCATCGCCAGCGTCGTACGGGAGACGCCGAGGATCAGCGCGAGCAGCGAGCCCAGCGCCGCCGCGGCGGCACCGGCCCGCACCAGCGGCACCAACTCCGGTGTCCCGGCCGCGCGTACCGCCTCGGCCAGCGGCGCGGCGGCGCCGGCGAGCCGGGCGGGGCCCAGCACCGCGAGCGCCGCGACGGCGACCGCGGCGTACACCACCAGCGTGACGCCCAGGGCCACCGGGACGGCGCGCGGGATGGTGCGCGCGGGGTCGCGCACCTCCTCGCCGAGGGTGGCGATCCGGGCGTACCCGGCGAACGCGAAGAACAGCAGACCGGCGGCGCGCAGCACCCCGCCCGCGGTGGCGCCGGCGCCGGGATCCAGGCGTACGGGATCGGCGGCGGGGCTCGTCAGGCAGACCGTCACCAGCACGGTCAGCACGGCGAGTACGGTCGCGACCAGGGCCCGGGTGAGCCAGGCGGACTTCCGCACCCCGGCGTAGTTCACCGCGGTCAGCGCCACCACCGCGGCCGCCGCCACCGCGTGCGCCTGCCCCGGCCAGACGTACAGTCCCACGGTCAGCGCCATCGCCGCGCACGAGGCGCTCTTGCCGACGACGAAGCCCCACCCGGCGAGGTAGCCCCAGAACGCGCCCAGCCGCTCCCGGCCGTAGACGTAGGTGCCGCCGGACGCCGGGTAGCGGGCGGCCAGCCGGGCCGAGGACGTCGCGTTGCAGTAGGCGACCACCGCCGCGCCGGCCAGCGCCGGCAGCAGCCCGGAGCCGGCCGCGGCGGCGGCCGGTGCCAGGGCCGCGAAGATCCCGGCCCCGATCATGGCCCCCAGCCCGATCGTCACGGCGTCGAAGAGCCCCAGCCGTCGCTTCAGCCCGCCCGCTCCGGCCGGGTCCGCCTGCGTCATCGTCCGCTCCCCCCCACGGCAGCCGCCGGCCCGGTCGCCGTCGGCGCGGTCAGTCTGCCGGGTCGGGCGGCGGGGGCGGCAGGGCCCCCGTGCGGGGAGCGGCGTGCGGCCACACGAGGAGGACCGGGCAGGGCGCGTGATCGACGACGAACCGGCCCGCCGGGCCGAGGCTGTGCGGCCCGACCCGGGCCAGGTCGCCGTCCCGGGCGAGGACGAGCAGCTCGGCGTCGGCCGCGGCCCCGACGACCTCCCGCTCGACGCGCCCGACCCGCTCGCTGCGCCGGCAGGGCCGCCCGAGGCGTTCGGCCGCGGCGGCGAGCAACTCCCCGGCGGAGTCGGCGGCCAGGTGCTCCAGCGCCGTTCCCGGATCGCTGCCCCAGCCGGCCGGCCGCGGCTCCCGGGGGTGGGCGCGGCCGAGCAGTCCGGCGTAGGCGGCGTGCGCGGCCTCGGGGACCTCGGGGTCGGTGACGTGCAGCAGGACGATCTCGCTGTCGTCGGGCGCCGCGCGGCGCACCGCGTCGACACAGGCGGGCCAGGTGCCCTCCACGATCCAGGCGATGACGGTCACGCGATCAGCCTCCGATGGCGGTCAGCGACGCCCACAGTGCCAGCACCGACAGCACCAGGGCGGCAGGCACGGCCAGCAGACCGAGCCGGGTGAACTCGCCCAGCTTCACCCGTGCGTCGTGCGCGTGCACCACCCGCCGCCACAGCAGGGTGGCCAGCGAGCCGGCGTAGGTGAGGTTGGGGCCGATGTTCACGCCGAGCAGCACCGCGAGGACGGCGCCCGGCCCGGTGGGGGCGGTCAGCGGCAGCAGCACCAGCACGGCGGGCAGGTTGTTGATGAGGTTCGCCAGTACGGCCGCCAGCGCCGCGACGGCCAGCAGCGCCGGCAGGCCCGTACCGTCCGGCACCAGATGGCCCAGGGCGGCGCCGAGCCCGTTGTCGACCACCGCGCGGACCACGATCCCGAGCGCCAGGACGAAGCCGAGGAAGGGCACCGCCGCCGCCCGGACCAGGGCCTTCGGGCCGGTACGGCGCCGGATCAGGGCACGGCCGGCGAGCACCGCGGCCCCGGCGCCGGCCGCCCACGCGGGGTCGACGCCCAGGGCGGAGGTGAGGACGAAGCCGGCCAGCGTGCAGCCGACCGTCACCAGCGCGAACACCGGTACGGCGGGCGGCTCGCCGGGCGGCGGGGCCTCGGCACCGGCGTCCAGGTCGGTGGCGAAGAACCGCCGGAAGACGACGTATTCGGCACCGATCGCCGCCAGCCACGGCAGCGTCATCAGGGCGGCGAAGCGGGTGAAGCTCAGCCCGCTGGCGGCGAAGGCCAGCAGGTTGGTGAGGTTGGAGACCGGCAGCAGCAGTGAGGCGGAGTTCGACAGATGGGTGCAGGCGTACACATGCGGTTTGGGACGGGCCCCGATCCGGGCGGCGGTGGCGAACACCACCGGGGTGAGCAGCACGATCGTGGCGTCGAGGCTGAGCACCGCGGTGATCGCCGAGGCCGTGACGAAGACCTGCGCGAGCAGTCTGCGCGGCCGCCCGGCGGCACTCCGCGCCATCCAGGCCCCGCAGGCCCGGAACACGCCCTCGTCGTCGCACAGTTGGGCCAGTACGAGCACCGCCGCGAGGAAGCCGATGACCGGCCCGAGCCGCTCGGCCTCGGCACGCGCGTGCTCCAGGGTGATCGCCCCGGTGCCGATGACCACCCCGGCGGCCGGCACGGCGAAGACGGCCTCCGGCAGGCCCCGGGGCCGCACCACCGCGCAGACGAGCACCACCAGGAGCAGGGCGACGGAGAGTGTTTCGGCGAGCGGGGTGTTCAGGGCCGGGCCTTTCGGTGAACGGGCGGATGACCTGCGGCGAGGGTATCCGGCGGGGCCGGGCGGTCGGGGCCGGCGGGCGGGGCCGGCCGTAGGATGCGCGCGGACCGTACCGCGCGCGACCGTCACGGCAGGAGGCCGCAATGATCACCATGGTGGACGTCGAGGCGGCGGCCCGGCGGATCGGCGGGCGGGTGCGGCGCACCCCCGTCATCGCGGTCGCCCCGGAGGAACCGGAATCCACCCCCGAGGTCTGGCTCAAGCTGGAGATGCTTCAGCACACCGGCTCGTTCAAGGCCCGCGGAGCCTTCAACCACCTGCTCGCCGCCGCCGAGCAGGACCGGCTGCCCCCGGCGGGGGTGGTGGCCGCGTCCGGCGGCAACGCGGGGCTGGCGTTCGCCCACGCGGCGGGCCGGCTCGGCACCCGCGCCGAGGTGTTCGTGCCCACGACCGCGCCCCCGGTGAAGGTCGCCCGGCTGCGGGCGCTCGGCGCGGAGGTGGTGCAGATCGGGGCGAAGTACGCCGACGCGTACCGGGCCGCGACCGAACGGGCCACGGAGCACGGCGCGCTGTTCTGTCACGCCTACGACCAGCCCGCGGTGTGCGCGGGCCAGGGCACGGTCGGGCTGGAGCTGCTGGAGCAGACGCGCGGCGAGCTGGACACCGTCCTCGTCGCGGTGGGCGGCGGCGGGCTGATGGCGGGGGTCGCCACGGCGCTGGAGGGCCGGGCGAAGGTCGTCGCCGTCGAGCCGGAGAACGCGCCCACGCTGCACGCCGCGCTGGCCGCCGGCCGCCAGGTGGAGGTGCCCGTCTCCGGGGTCGCCGCGGACTCGCTCGGCGCGAGCCGCGTCGGCGACATCGCCTTCGCGGTGGCCCGGCGCACCGGCGTGGCGTCGCTGCTGGTCCCGGACGAGGACATCGTGCGGGCGCGGCGCACGCTGTGGGACCGCTACCGGCTGGTCGTCGAGCACGGCACGGCCACCGCGGCCGCCGCCCTGTTCACGGGCGCCTACCGGCCCGCGCCGGGCGAGCGCGTCGCCGTCCTCCTGTGCGGCGCGAACACCGACCCCTCGGACCTGGCCGGCTGACCGCGGGAGCCGCGCCCGGACCGCGCGCCGGGGCCCCGGCGTGCCCCGCGTGCCGAGCGCGGTTCCAATGGAAGGAGGTAGGACGGCCGCAGGGCACCCGCGCCCGCCGGCGCGAGCCCGCGGCCTGCCGGCGGCGAGGAGGGCTCGGCCATGACCATCGCGACGCGACTGCTGACCGTACTCCCGGCCCCCGACCGTGAGCGCCTGATGGAGCTGGCCCGCGAGGTCTCCTTCGAGCAGGACACCCGGATCTTCGAGGAGGGCGGCACCGCGGACCGGTTCTGGGTACTGCGCTCGGGGTCGGTCTCGCTCGACATCACGGTGCCCGGCCGACGCCCCGTGACGGTCGCGACGCTCGGGCCCGGCGACCTGCTCGGCTGGTCCTGGCTGTTCGCACCGCACCGGTGGGACTTCGGTGCGGAAGCGTTCAGCCCGGTGCGCGCCTACGAGTTCGACGGGGCCGCGGTGCGGGAGCTGTGCGAGCGCGAGCCCGCGCTCGGGCTGCGGGTGGTGCGGGCCATCACCGAGATCCTCGCGCACCGCCTTCAGGCGACCCGCACCAAACTCCTCGACCAGTACGCGGCCCGGCGGGCGACGTCGTCCTGAGCCCCTACGCGAGGGCCGGCTCCCCGGCCGGTCCGTCGACCCTGCGCGGAGGTGTCCGCGCCCGTGGCCGGGAAGGCACCCGTCCTCGACGACAGCAGACCCAGAAAACTTAGGCGAGGCTAACCTAACTGGAGGGAGTTCCACGGGACACGATCAAGGAGTACGGATGGGAAACCTCAGCGGGAAGGTCGCACTGGTCACCGGCAGCAGCCGGGGCATCGGGCGCGGCATCGCCGAACGCCTGGCCCGGGACGGCGCCCTGGTCGTCGTGCACCACAGCAGCAGCGAGGCGGCGGCCGAGGAGACTGCCGCGGCCATCACCGAGGCCGGCGGCCGGGCCTGCGTCGTGCGCGCCGAACTGGGCGTTCCCCACGACGTGGACACGCTCGCGGCCGGCCTGGAGACCGGACTGCGCGCACACGGGGAATCGACGCTCGACATCCTGGTGCACAACGCGGCGCTCAACCTCATGGGGCGACCGATCGAGGTGCTCACCCCCGAGGAGTTCGACCGGATGATCGCGGTCAACGTCAAGGCGCCGCTCTTCCTCACCCAGCGCCTGCTGCCACGACTGCGCGACGGCGGCCGGATCATCAACATCTCATCCGTCTCCACCCGGATCGCCTCCGCCCACGGCATCGGTTATCCGCTCACCAAGGGCGCTCTCGAAGTGTTCAGCCACAGCCTGGCCAAGCACCTCGGCCCCCGCGGAATCACCGTGAATTCCGTCGCCGTCGGATTCACCCGCACCGACATGACCGCCGAAGCACTGGCCGACCCGGCGAACCTGGAGCGCAACATCAGCCTGACCGCCCTCGGCCGGATCGGCCGGGTCCCGGACATCGCCGACGCGGTCGCCTTCCTGGCCTCCGACGACGCCCGCTGGATCACCGGCGCCAAGATCGACGTCACCGGCGGCGTCAACCTGTAGCGACTACAAGATCAATGATCAGCCGGTCCTGCACGGGTGATCGCCTGTGAGATTCTGGGTCGGCGCATGCCTGACCCATGAAGGCGGCACGTGGAGCCGCGGCGGGTCGGGACGGGTGATCGCCACCACAGCAAGTCCCCCAGGTGCGCGATGCCCGATAGCGTCGATACGAACTCGAAAGGAAATGACACATGGCTAGGGCTACCGCTCGTCACATCTTGGTCAAGACCGAAACCGAAGCCTTGAACCTCAAGGAGCAGATCGAGAACGGAGCCGACTTCTCCGAACTCGCCAAGAAGCACTCCTCCTGCCCCTCCTCCCGTGACGGAGGCAACCTTGGATCGTTCGGTCCGGGACAAATGGTCCCCGAATTCGACCAGGTCGTCTTCTCCGCGCCGGTCGGCGTGGTCCAGGGGCCGGTGAAGACCCAGTTCGGGAGTCACCTCGTGGAAGTCACCAGCCGCGAGGACTGACGCCGGATGTCACGGGGCCGCGCCGTTGCGGCGCGGCCCCGTTCTGCGGGTCGAGCGACTGCGCCCGGAGGCCCGCCGCACTGCTCCGCCTCCTCGATGGGCACGGCACCCCGTGGAAAACGGCGGATCCGCCGCCCCGCACCCGAAGCGCCGCAGGGGTCACGAACAACCGCGGCGGTCAGGGCAGTTGGTCGAGCAGCGCCGTGAGGAAGGCGCCGGTCTCCTCCGGCGGATCGGCCGCCGTGCACAGCCGCTCCATGATCAAGGTGTACTGGTCGACGGACTCCTGCTTGTCCAGATAGACCGCGCCGGTCAGCTGCTCCAGATACACCTTGTCGGGGAGTTCCGGCTCCCGGAATCGCAGGATGGTGATCGGCGAGCCGGCGACCGCGTTCGCCCCCACGCTGAACGGGGCGATCTGCAACGTCACGTTCGGCAGCTCGGCCACCTCCAGCAGGTGCTCCAGCTGTGCGCGCATCACGTCCGGGCCGCCGAAGGGGCGGCGCAGCACCGACTCGTCGACCACGGCCCACAGCCGGGGCGCGGCCGGCCGGGTCAGCAGCTTCTGGCGTGCCATCCGTAGCGAGACCAGCCGGTCGATCTTGGATTCCGCCGCGTCGGGATACCCCAGACGAGTGACCACGTAGGCGTACGCCTCGGTCTGCAGCAGGCCGGGCAGGAACTGCACCTCGTAGCTGCGGATGACCTCGGCGGCCTCCTCCAGCCCGATGTGCAGCTCGAACCAGTCCTCCAGGACGTCGTTGTACTGGTGCCACCAGCCGGAGGTGTTGGCCTGCCGGGCCAGCTCGAAGTACTCCGCGCGCTGCGCCTCGTCATGCACCCGGTAGAGGGTCAGCAGATCGGCCAAGTCCTTCTCCTTGAAGCCGACTTGACCGCGCTCCACCCGGGTGATCTTGGCGTGGGAGCCACGGATCGCATGGCCCGCGTCCTCCCGCGAGATGCCGCGCTCCTGCCGCAGCCTGCGGAGCTGGGCGCCCAGCACGATCCGCACGACCGTCGGCCCGACCTGCGGCTGCTCCAGGTAGTGCCTTATCGACAGCTCGGCGTGCGGCCGCATCATGGCGGACATTCCAACTCCCGTGAGCGACAGTGCGGATACATGCAGTATCCCATTCAACGGTCTCGGGGTACAGAAAGTCGTCGGCACCAGGACGCGCGCAGGGCTCGCCGGTCCCGCGGGGGCCGCGAGGACAGCAAGCCCTGGATCCGGGCGAGTTGGGTACGCCTTCTCCCGGCTCAGCCCACCATCGCGTCGAACTCGCCGTCCTTCACGCCCGCCACGAAGGCGTCCAGCTCCGCCTGGGTGTAGATCAGCGCGGGGCCCTGCGGATCACGCGAGTTGCGGAAGGCGAAGCCGCCGCCCGGCAGCGCGGCGACCTCCACGCAGTTGCCACCCGGGGCGCTGTGCCGGCTCTTCCTCCAGACCACGCCCTCGATCAGATCGGCCTGCACTCCGTTGTCGAGCTGCTGCATCTCAACTCCTCACCTGCTCAAGTGCCGTACGCGCGACACAAACTGGCGTGACCAGGCATCATGCGCCTGTGTAATTGCATCTGCACTTACCGATGCAATTACGTTTCCTCTGACTGTAATTGCGGATGCACTTGCAGCACCAGCGGCAGCCGGGGATAGTGGTCGCGAATCACCCGTTCGTGACGCAGGCCCGAGAGGCTCCACGGAGATCGTGATGACACCCCGCCCGGCAGGATCCCCCACCGCTTCCCGCCTGCTCGACGCACCCGTTGACCACTGGCTGACCCAGGTCTCGCAGGACGCCCTCCGGGACGACGAGCGCCGCCGGGACCCCGGCGGATGCGCCGTCCGCGCCCTGACCGGCGACCAGCGGGCGGCCGGCGAGGCCCGCCGGTTCACCTGGTCGACGCTCACCTACTGGGAGTTGACCCCGCTCCTCGACGACGCCGTGCTCGTCGTCACCGAACTCCTGAGCAACGCCCTGCGCCACGGACTCGCGCGGCACCCGGCCCGCGACGCCTCCCCGCACCCGCTCCGGCTGGGTCTGCTGCGCCGCGGGGGCGTCGTGGTGTGCGGCGTCCGCGACCCCGGCAACCGGGTCCCCGTACTGGGCACCCCCGACCGCCTCGCCGAGTCCGGCCGCGGCCTGCACCTCGTCAACTGCCTCAGCAGGAACTGGGGTTGGACCGTCCCGACCACCGCGGGGAAGGCGGTGTGGGCGGCCCTGCCATGTCCCCCGCCGGCCGCCGCGGGCGGCATGCCGGGCCGGGAGGCCGTGCGTTGACCGCGCCGTCACCGGCGGCGCGTCAGTTCTTCCGGGCGACCCCTGCGTAGAGCGGGATGTCGGTCTCGCCGAACGCGTCCGCCCCCAGCTCCACGGGGTCCGGCCGCCACTGCTGCACCACCCGGAGGCCGGGCTCGACCATGTCCAGCCCGTCGAAGAAGCGCTGCACCTCGTCCTTGCCGCGCGCGTTGACGTGCGACCCCTCGGCCCGGAAGTTCTCCGAGACCTCTGCCAGCGCGTCGGGCTCGAAGTCGTCGGTGACGTGGGTCAGGGCGAGGAAGCTGCCGGCCGGGAAGGCGTCGAGCAGCTCGCCGACGATGGCGTAGGGATCGTGGTCCGAGGGGAGCCAGTGCAGGACGGCCACCAGGGTCAGCGCGAGCGGCTGGCCCAGGTCGAGGGTCCGGCGCAGCTGCTCGTCGTGGAGGATCTCCTGCGGGCGGCACAGGTCGGCCTGGAGGTAGGCGGTCCTGCCGTCGGGGTGGCTGGTGTGCAGGGCGCGGGAATGGGCCAGCACGATGGGGTCGTTGTCGGCGTACACGATCCGCGACTGCGGGGCGGTGGCCTGGACGACCTCATGGAGGTTGGGCGAGGTGGGGATGCCGGTGCCGATGTCCAGGAACTGCCGGATACCGGCCTCCGCCGCCAGATAGCGCGCGGCCCGCTGCATGAACGCCCGGTTCTGCCGGGCGATCATGGCGGCGTTGGGGAGGGCGGCCAGCGTCTGTTCGGCCGCGGCGCGGTCGGCGGGATAGTTCGTCTTGCCGCCGAGGAGGACGTCGTAGACGCGGGCGGCGTGCGGTCGGTCCGTGTGGAGGTCGACCGGCGGTGCGGCCCGGACCGCCATCCAGTCCTCCGGCTCCGCCATGCCCCGCGCTCCCTCCGCCGCCCGGCACCGCACCACCGGACGGGCCGTCAATTCCGGTGGTCACATTAGCGTGTTGAACGACGGGCGGAGCGCCGCCCGGACACCGGCCGCCGCGGACGCGCCGGCACGGCATGGAGCGTCACAGGCCGGGCGCCGGCACGGGGAGGCCGTTCCGCGCCGGGGCGACCGTACGCGAGGGGCCGGGGCGCCGCGGAACGAGGCCGCCGTCGGCTACGGGGGCGGGCTTTCCGACCGCCGGCCGTCGTGCGGCTTGAGTTTTTCCATCGTTTGCTTCGCTTTCCGTTTCGCCATTTCGGCGATCTTCATCGGTTTGCCGTTTTCGCTTTCACGGTCGCCGACTCGTGGTTCCTCAGGAGTTTCGGGGCGGTTCATCTCGGCCTCCTCTTCCCTTGTTGCCACACCCCCACTTCACCGCGAAGGGCGGTCGTGCGCGACTCGGGCCGGCCTGCGCCGCACGGACAGGAAGAGACGCCGTGTGACGCCTGGAGAGCAGCCACCGCAGCACGTACCGACCAGTCGGTACGTCGCTTCGAACCCCCGGACGACGGGGCGGGGCGGGGCCTGCGGCCGCCATCCGCCGCCGAAGCCGCTCCCCCGCGGCTCTCCAGCAGCGGGAGCGCCGCCAGCAGTTGCCCTTGTGCCCGGCCGGGATCACAGTTGAGAAGGAAAAACCGTTTGCGAGATCGGAGCACATCGTGATCGTTCTCGGAATCATCTTGCTCGTCATCGGCTTTTTGACCGGCATCGGCATTCTGTGGACCATCGGAATCATTCTCGCCGTGATCGGCGCGATCCTGTGGATCCTCGGCTCGATGGGACATGCGGTGGCCGGACGGCGGCACTACTGGTAGCCGGCGTCGACCGAAGTCCGACGGCGCGCGTCGTGACCGTGCGGGGCGGCCTCCCCACACACCCCGGCCACGTGTCACGTAGGGCCGCGTTCCGCGGCAGGTGAGCAGCCACGCCGGAGGGAGAGCGGGAAGAGCTGGCTGCTCGGGGTAACCAAGAGAGGTTTCCGGTATGGGCAACGGCAACCAGTACCCGGCGCCGAACCCGGACGAGACGCCGGGTCTCGGCGCCGCCGGTGGCGTGCCACCGGGAGAAACGCCGCCGGGCGAGGACAGCACGGGCTCCGAGACCGGCCCCCGTGACACGCAGTCGCGTGGCTGGGCCAAGGGCCCGGCCGTCATCCTCGGCATCATCGTCGTGCTGTGCGCGGCCTTCTTCATCGCCTACGCGGTGATCATGGCGGGCCGCTGACGGCGGCCGGGCACGGAAGCGGCCTCACCGCGCGGCGCGCGCCGGGCACGGAGACGGCGTCACCACTCGTCCGCCGGGCGCTCGTCGGCGCCCGGCGTCGTCCCGTCCGCGCCCGGTAGGGTCTCGCCGCGCAGGAAGCGTTCGCTCTCCCACGACAGGGCGTGCTCGATCTGGATGACGTTCAGGCCGGTGGCCTGGACGAGATGCTCGTCGTCGAGCCCTTCGGGATGCGCGCGCAGGGCACGGGCGATCTTGCCGGACCAGAGTTCCTCGTTGACGTAGGGACGCCGCCGGTAATGCTGCTGGAGATCGGACAGATGCTCGGGACTGCAGGCCGCCAGGAGCCGTTGGCCGTCCTGGCCCGGGTCCTCGGGATGGATGACGGAGGAATCCGGCACCAGGGAGAAGATCTGCAAGCTGGGCGGGATGGGACCGCCGCACAGATCACACGGACCGGGATCGGGTTCGGGGGCCACCGCTTCGTCGCTGTCGTGCACGCCGCCCTTTGTAGCCGCCGCGCCCCCGCCGGGGCGGGGCGGCTCGCCGTAGGCCCGCCGCTCCGTTGCCATCCGGCGCAACGCGGTCCCGGTCCCGGTCTCAGCCCCGGCCCTGCTCCTCGTCCCGGCCCTGGTCCCGGGGCGTCCCGAGGGAGCGGATCCGCATGCCGGGACGGCGGGGGTGGACGGTCATGTACGCCAGCCCGTCCCCGCCCGCGGTGAGACTGCGGGTGGAGCCGCGCGGAAGCCAGACCAGGCTCCCTTCGGCGAGCGGTACCGGCCCACCGGTCGCGCCCAGAAGGCCGTCTCCCGCGACGACGAGGAGGAGGACGTCGAGGTCGGGATCGGTGTGCGCGTCGATGCTCTCCCCGGGGCGGATGTGCACGACGTTGGCGTCGAGTTGCCGGCCGGGCTCGGCGAGCCGCCACCGCGCTCCCGCTGGTGCCGGGTCGAGCGCGGCGAGCGCCTTGACGTCGCACAGCAGCCGCGGGACCGGGTCTCCGCTCGCGGCACTGGGGTCCGAGTGTCCGTCGGCCATCACTTCCACCGTCCGATGCGTACCTGTCACTGCATTCAACACCCCCCGGCACACCCCTCCCGGCACCCCGCACGGGAATTCCGGTACCTCAAATAGGAATCTAACATCCGTATTTGCTAGCGTCGGCACGTGCGGTTGACGAAGTTCACCGACCTGGCGCTGCGAGCGGTGATGCGCCTGGCGGTCTCCACGCAGGACGGTTCCATGACGACGCGTGAGGTGGCGGAGGCGATGGAGGTGCCCTACGCCCACATGGCGAAGGCCGTCACGCGGCTGCAGCACCTCGGCGTGGTGGACGCGCGGCGGGGACGCGGCGGCGGCCTGGAGTTGACCGAGCTCGGGCGGCAGGCGTCGGTCGGCTGGCTGGTGCGGGAGCTGGAGGGCGATGACGAGGTCGTGGCCTGCGAGGGCGGCCCGCCGTGCCCGTTGCGCGCCGCCTGCCGGCTCCGCGGGGCCCTGCGCACGGCGCAGGAAGCCTTCTACACCGCACTCGACCCGCTGACCGTGGGCGAACTGGTCGCCTCCCCGACCGGTCCGGTCCTGCTCGGCCTCGTGGGCGGCCCGCGCACCGCATGAGCCGCCTCCGTTCCTCTTGGTGATCTTCCCTCGCGGACGTGGGCGAGCGCGCATGAAACGTGCGGGGTCCGCACGCCTGCCGTGAGGCCGGCGGTGTCCGAACCCGGTTGCCGCTTCGTGGCCGGCTGCGCATCCTGCTGGGATGCGCTTCTCCCTCAACATCCCGAACTTCGGTGACTTCGCCGACCCCCGCAATGTCGCGACCGTTGCGGCTGCCGCCGAACAGGCCGGCTGGGACGGGCTCTTCGTCTGGGACCACGTACTGCACCGGCGGCACCAGGGGCGTCCCTTCGGGGACCCCTGGATGCTGCTGACCGCGGCCGCGCTGGCCACCTCGCGGATCCGCCTGGGCACACTGCTGACGCCGGTCCCCCGCTACCGTCCGCAGCAACTCGCCCGCCAGGTGGCCACCCTGGACCACCTGAGCGGCGGCCGGGTGATCTTCGCCGCCGGCCTGGGCGGCCCGGTCGAGGACGAGTACCGCAGCTTCGGCGACGCCGCCGAGCCACGCCTCCTCGCCGAGCGGCTGGACGAGGGACTGGAGCTGTTGGGCCGTTTCTGGTCCGGCGAGCAGGTGAACCACCACGGCCGGCACTACGAGGTCCGGGACGTGACGCTGCTGCCCGCCACCGTGCAACGGCCGGGTCCGCCGGTGTGGATCGGCGGGTTCTGGCCGCGTCGCGCGCCCATGCGGCGGGCAGCGCGGTGGGACGGCGCGGCGCCGCTCTTCGAGACGGCCCGGCACGGCCAGGTGCCGGACGTGGCGGAGGTGCGGGAACTGGTCGGCTATGTGCGCGAGCACCGTACGGCCGGGGCTGAGCGCCCCTTCGAGTTCGTGCTCGGCGGTGCCACACCCCCGGACGCGGCGAAGGCCCGGGACGTGATCGGCCCGCTGCGCGACGCCGGCGCCACGTGGTGGGACGAACGACAGGACCAGACCGGCCCCGACCTGGACCGCCTCCCCCCGGTGCTGCGTCGCATCGAGGCGGGACCGCCCGTGGTCTGATCAGCGCGGACTCCGCGGAGCAGGTCTGCTCGCCGACGTGCCGCAGCAGGGTACGGGTGCTGACCTCTGTTCACCGCTCGCCCTGCGCCGGCTGACCCGGTGCGGGGGCGGTGCCCGGCCGGGGCTCAGTCCCGGCCGGTCAACCGCAGTACGGCGTCCAGTCCGCGGTGGGCGCCGGGCGCCGCGCCCGCGGGCAGCACATAGGCGCGCAGTCCCGCGCCGGCCGCGCCGCCGTCCTTGGCCGGGTGGTCGCCGACCATGAGCGTCTCGGCCGGTGCCACGCCCAGCTCACGGCAGGCGTGGTGGAAGAGCAGCGGGTCGGGCTTTTCGGTGTGATGCTCGTAGGAGTGCACCCAGGAGGAGACGTGGTGGTCCAGGCCGTGCCGGGCGAAGGTGGCCCGCAGGTCCCAGCCCACGTCGCTGACCACGCCGAGGGCCACCCCGTGGCTCCGCAGGCGGGCGAGGGTGGGTTCGGCGTCCGCGTAGGGCACCCAGTGCTCGGGCGTCCTGAGCTGCTCGTAGAGCACCCCGGCGACCGGCGCCAGTTCGGCGACCGAGGCGTACCAGGTGGTGAAGGCGTGCCGGTGCGCCCGCGCGGAGACGTCCCGGGCGCGCTGTGCCGCCACGACGGCGGGGTCCGAGAGGCCGGCTTCGAGGCCGTCGAGCAGGCGGCCCATCGTCGCGTCGTCCACCGGCCGCGCCAGTGCCGCCCGGATCCGGTCGGCGTACGCGGCGACCTGGAACAGCGTCCCGGAGAAGTCGAAGAGCACGGCCCGCACGGGGGCGGGCGGCGCCGAGCGGGCGGACGGGGCACGGAGGGGCCCTTCCGGACCGCAGACAGGTAGCTCAGGCATCCGGTCTTTCTACCGCAACGCCAGTGCGGGGGCGGGCGGTTAAGCGGTCCGCGGGTCCGCTGCGGGCGGTGGGAGGCGGAGTTGGAGCCAGCAGGAGAGCCGGACGTCGGGGTCGTCCAGGGCGAGGCCGAACAGTTCGCGGGCGCGGCGCAGGCGGTACTTGAGGGTGTTGGGGTGGACGGTGAGCCGTTGCGCGGCCTCGGCGATGTTGCCGACCGCGTCCAGCCAGGCCAGGACCGAGGCGGCGTACGCGGTTCCACGGCCGTGGTCGTGGGCGCGCATGGCGTCGATGGCGGGGTGGCGCAGGCCGGGGCGGCGGGCCAGTTCGTCGGCGCAGTGCAGCAGCAGGACCTGGGCGTGGACGTCGGTGAGCGCGGCGACGCCCGGTGCGTCCGGGGAGGCGGTGGTGACCCGGAGGACGTCGTCCACCTCGGCCCGCAGCGCGGGCAGCGCGGCCGGGTCGGTGGCGGGGCGGCTGACGGCGGCGCGCAGCGGTGCCGCGAGGGTGCGGCCGAGCGCGGCCACGGCCTGCTCGGAGAGCCGGCGGGCCTCGTCCGGGCCGGCCTGGGGCAGCAGCGCGTAGACGGTCCGCCCGACGGCGGCCACGGCCGCGTCGGCACGCACCGCGGCCCAGTGCCGGGCGGCCGCCGCGGCCAGCCGGACGCCGCCGGGGCCCAGCGTGTCGGGCCCGCCGGCGGCCGGTGCGAAGCCGAGCAGGGTCAGCCGGGGCCGGACGGGCAGACCGAGCTGGAAGCGGGTCTCCGGCGCCGTCCCGTCCCCGCGCAGCGCGGCCCGCAGGGCGTCCTCGCGGGCCCGCAGGCCGAGTTCGGCCGCGCTGCGGTGGCGCAGCATGTGCAGCGCCGCCAGCCGTGCGCCGTCCAGCAGCGCCCGGTCGCCCGCCTCGTCCGGCGGGGTTTCCCCCACGATCGCCCACAGGGTGCCCAGCGGCAGGTTGCCGGCCCTGATGGCCGCGGCGGCGCGCGGGAGCTCGTCGGGCGCGAGGACCGGCAGCCGGACGACGCCCCGCGCGCCGAGCACCTCGCGGTACTGGCGCAGCTGCTCGGGGTCCTCGGGAACCCGGCGCTCCAGGATGCCGCGACGGCGCAGCTCGTCGATCCGCTGGCCGGGCAGCGACGAGTAGGCCAGCACCCGGTGGTCGAGGTCCTCGATCGCCACCGAACCGCCGATCACCGCCGCGACGGCGTTGGCCAGGGCGAACAGCTCCTCGCTGGTGCCGTCGAGGCCGGGCGGGTTCGGCGTATCCGTCAGATCCATGCCCGGACCCTAGGCGATTGCGCCAACGACGAGCAGTGAGGTGGGCCTCAGCATGGTGGGACCGCCGGGCGTGACGTGCCCGGGCGCCCTTCCCGTTGCCGCCCCGCAAGGAGCCCTGCCATGGCCGTCCGGCCCCCCGCCGCCGCACCCGCCACCACCGCCGCCGCCCGCCGCTCCCCCGACGCCCTGCTCGGGCTCTTCCCGCCGGGCACCTCGACCGCGCCCGACGGTGCGCTGCGCATCGGCGGCTGCCACGTCGGGGAGCTGGCGGCGCGCCACGGCACCCCGGCCCTGCTCGTCGACGAAGGGGCGTTGCGGGCCCGGGCCCGCCGGTATGCCGACGCGCTCGCCGTGCGCCGGCCGGGCTCGACGGTGGCGTTCGCCTCCAAGGCGTTCCCCTGCACCGCCGTCTACCGGCTGCTCGCCGAGGAGGGCCTGGGCGTCGACGTCGCCAGCGGCGGCGAACTGGCCCTCGCGCTCGCGGCGGGCACCGACCCGGCACGGGTGATCGTGCACGGCAACGCCAAGACCGACGAGTTTCTCCGGGCGGCCGTCGAGGCCCGCGTCGGCCTTGTCGTCATCGACAACTTCGACGACATCGACCGCCTGGAACGCCTCCTCGCCGAGCCCGCGCAGGGACCGGGCTCACCGTCCCCGGGCGCCGCCGGCCAGGGAGGCCGTGGGCAGACCTCCGGCACCTATCGGCAGCCGGTGCTGGTCCGCGTCACCCCCGACATCCGCCCCGACACCCATGCGGCGGTCTCCACCGGGCAGCGCGACTCGAAGTTCGGCCTGCTGGTGCCCCAGGCGCGCGACGCGATCGCCCGGCTGCGCGCCAGCGACCGGCTGCGCCTGGACGGACTGCATGTGCACATCGGCTCGCAGATCCTCGACACCGAGCCGTTCGTGCGGGCCGTGGCCGCGGTGGCCGAGCTCGGCACGTTCCCGGTGTACGACCTCGGGGGCGGGCTGGGCGCCCGGTACACGTACGACGACCGGCCGCCGAGCGTCGAGGCGTACGTGGACGCGCTGACCGCGGCCGCCGACACCCTGCTGCCGGCCGGCGCCCGGATCGTCATCGAGCCCGGCCGGTCGCTGGTCGCCGAGGCGGGCGTGTCGCTCTACCGCGTGGTGACGGTCAAACGCGCGCACGGCGAGACCTTCGTCGCGGTGGACGGCGGGATGGGCGACAACCTCGAAGTCTCGCTGTACGGCCAGCGCTTCGAGGCGACGGTCGCCACCCGGCCGGGCGGCGCGGCCGGCGGCGAGCGGTGCCGGGTCGTCGGACGGCACTGCGAATCCGGCGACGTGCTCAGCGCGGGCGTGCTCCTCGACGACCCGCGGCCCGGCGACCTGATCGCCGTCCCCGCCACCGGCGCGTACACCTACTCGCTCGCCAACAACTACAACGCCGCCCGCCGTCCCCCGGTCGTCTTCTGCCGCGACGGCCGCTCCCGTCCCGTCGTCCGCCGCGAGACCTACGCCGACCTGATGCGCCGTGACCTGCCCTGACGGCGTCTGAGCCGGCCGCCGCGGACGACCGGGGACCGCGGCGGGAGGGTTGCCGCGGGCCGGCGGCCCGCGTTGCCCCGCCACCGGCCGGATCGGGTGACCCTCGCGTTCCGTCGTGGGAGCGGGGTGGGACGATGGGGCGTCATGGATGCGGGGCGGGTACTCAGGGGGCTGCGCGCCGCGGTGTTCGCGGTGGTGTGTGTGCTGCTCGCCGCGCTGGGGCACGTGGTGATGTCGGATGCCGCGGTCCCCGCGTGGATGCTGCTTTCGGCCGGGGCGGTCACCGCGGGCGGTGCCTGGTGTGTCGCGGGCCGGGAACGCGGCCCGGTGCTGGTGGGGTTGCTGACCGTCGGTACCCAGGCGGCCCTGCACAGCGCCTTCTCGCTCGGCCAGGTCATGGCGGCCGGCGCCGGTGGGCAGGGCACGCGGCTGTCGGTACGGCAGTGGGCGGCCGCCTGGATGTGCGGCGCTCAGGAGATGCCGGCCTCCGGCGGCCGTACGGACCGGATGCTGGAGCTGATGCGTCAGCAGATGGCGGACGTGCAGGGCATGCAGGGCATGCAGGGCATGGCGGGCATGCCGGGCATGGCGCATCCGGCCGGGGGGTCTTCCGCGGGAGCCACGGGGTGGTTGCCGCACGCTGACATGGCCGGCATGGCGCAGCACGGCAGCGCGGCCGGCATGTTCGCCGCGCACCTGCTGGTCGCCCTGCTCGCGGCGGTGTGGCTGTGGGGTGGCGAGCGGGCCGCGTTCCGTCTCGTACGGAGCGTGTCGGCGCGGCTGTTCGCGCCGCTGGTGCTCGTCCTGCGGAGGGTGCTGCCCGAGGCGCGGCCCGTCGTGCGCGCCGCCCGGCAGGAGCCGCGGCGCCCGGTGCAGAAGCTGCTGCTGGCCCATGCGATGTCGCTGCGGGGTCCGCCGCACGATCCGGCTGTCGGCCGTCGGCTGACAGCAGGGGCGAACACCTGAGCCGAGGACATCTCCTTCCGGGCGCCGCGCGCCGGGTGCGGTCGAGCACCGGTGCCGTCGGGCGCCGCGCGCCGGGTGCAGCAGGCTGCGCGAGCGCGTAAGTACGTACGCGGCCACCTGCGCACGTGCGGCGGAGGGGGTCCTGGCTCCGACGTCACCGAGCGCCGTCCCACGCGGCGGCGGCCGGATCATGCGAAGGACTCCAGTGGACTCCAAGAGAACCCAGATGAAGCACGCTGCCCGGATGCGGGTGGCACCACCGACCGCCTCCGCCGGCGGCACCCGAGCCGGTGCGGGCCGGTGCCCGTCCGGGGTGCGGTCAGCCGGTCGGCTCGTCGCCGGTGTCCGGTGCACCGGCGCCGGGAACGGCCGCGGCCGGGCGGGCGGTGGTCGACCGCAGCCCGGCGAGCAGCGCGTCGACGGACGCCGCGGCGTCCTCCTCGGCACGCGCCGCGGCACGGTCGAGGTGCCTCGTCAGGGCCCGGACCCGCGCTTCCCAGTGCCGGCAGTCCGGACAGCCGGCGAGGTGGTCGTCGAGCCGCCGGGCGGTGAGACCGGGGGGCAGTTCCTCCCCGTCACACCGGGCGGAGAGGGCCGTACGGGCGCGCGAGCAGTGCATGCCTCCATCCTCCCCGAAGCCTGCGCGTGCGGCGAGGGGCGGTCGCGGCATGCGGGATGACGAGACGGTGACGGGCTGGGCGCTGGCCGCGCGCAGCGGGGACGAGCGGGCCGTCGAGCAGTTCGTGCGGGCCACCCAGCTCGATGTGCGGCGCTATGTGACGCATCTCAGCGGCGACCCGCAGGCGACCGACGACCTGATGCAGGACACCTATGTGCGGGCGTTGCGCAGTCTGCCCCGGTTCGAGGGCCGGTCCTCGGCGCGGACCTGGCTGCTGACCATCGCCCGGCGGGTGGTGGCGGACCGGATCCGGTCCCACTCGTGCCGGCCGCGGCTGGCCGCGACCGACGACTGGCAGTCGGCCGCGGAGCGGGTGCAGCCGCGCGGGGTGCCGGGCTTCGACGAGGGCGTCGCGCTGGCCGAGCTGCTCGCGGCGCTGGTGCCGGAGCGGCGGGAGGCGTTCGTGCTCACGCAGTTGCTGGGGCTGCCGTACGCGGCGGCGGCCGGGGTGATGGGCTGCCCGGTGGGAACCGTACGGTCCCGGGTGGCGCGGGCCCGGGAGACGCTGGTCGCGCTGGTGACGGACGCCGAACGGGCGGAGCCCGGCCGGCAGCCGCGGACGCTGGCGGGCGCGGCTGCCGGAGCGGGCGCGGTGGCCTGACGGGCGCGGTGGCCTGACGGGCGCGGTGGCCTGACGGGCGCGGTGGCCTGACGGGCGCCGGCCGCGTTCCCGGTCTGGTGACCGGGGCGCGGCCGGCGCCGTACGGGAGCCGTGGCCGTACGGCGGGCGGTCTCCCGCTGCCGTTCCGGGCCGTGGTGGAGGGGCGGGCGGCCCATTACGCTGTCTTCTCGCCGGGCTCGACGCCGGGCGGGGGGACGGTGGCACAGTGACACAGCCGGGGCAGGTGATCGGCGGCCGCTATCGGCTGGCCGAAGAGCTGGGGGCCGGGGGTTCGGCCGGGTCTGGAAGGCGCACGACCAGACGCTCCGCACCGATGTGGCGGTCAAGGAGCTGTGGCTGCCGCCGGCGATGGCGGCCGCCGAACGGTCCGAGCGGCTGCAGCGCGCCCGCCGCGAAGCCCTCAACGCGGTGAAGCTGCGCGACCATCCGCACATCGTCAGCGTCTACGACGTCGTCATCGAGGACGACGTCCCGTGGATCGTCATGCAGCTCGTCGTCGGGCGGTCGTTACAGGAGCACCTCGGCAGGCACGGCCCGCTGCCGCCGGACACCGCGGCGAAGATCGCGGCGGCGCTGCTGAAGGCGCTCGGCGCGATGCACACCGCCGGGATCGTGCACCGCGACCTCAAACCGGCCAACGTCATGCTGGCCGACGGCGGGGACGTGCTGCTCACCGACTTCGGGATCGCCGTCAGCAGGACGGACCCCCGGCTGACCGCGTCGGGGGCGGTCATCGGTTCGGTGGGGTACCTCGCTCCGGAGCGGGCCCGGGGTGAGAACGGCCGGGCCGCCAGCGACCTGTTCTCGCTCGGGGCGACCCTCTACGAGGCGGTGGAGGGCGTCGGGCCGTTCAGCCGTGACACACCGGCCGGTTCGTTCCACGCGGTCGTGTACGAGGAGGCCGCCCCACCGCGGCGGGCGGGCCGGCTCGCGCCGCTGATCAACGGCCTGCTGGCGAAGGACCCGGACGAACGCCTCACGGTCGCCGCGGCGCTGGCGCTGCTCGACTCGCCGTCGGCCGCGGCCGGTTCCGGCGCCGACGCCCCGACGAAGCCGGCCGAGGCGCCTGCCGCGCCGCGGCAGCCGCAGGTGCCCAGGACGCGGAAGCTGCCGGAGGCGCCGGACGCGCCGAAGCCGCGCAAGAGGCCCGAGGCGCCGAAGCCGCGGGCGACACCGCAGGGTTCGAAGGCGCGGCCGGCACCGCAGCCGCCCAGGCCGTGGGCGACACCGCAGCCGCCGAGGCCACGGACGACACCGCAGCCGCCGAGGCCGTGGAAGGCCGCGTCCGGGGGCGGGCCGGCCGCCGCGCACCGTACCCCGCCGCCGAAACCGGCCACGCCCAGGCCGGCGGCCGCGGCGCAAGGGGCGAAGGCGTCGCAGTCGGACTCCTCGGGGGGCACGCTCGGCGTGCTCGCCGTCATCGCCCTGATCCTAGGGATCGTCTACGCCGACAACCAGGGCTTCGCCGACTGGGTCAGCTCCGTTGCGCACGGGGACATCGCCAACGCCCAGACCGGCGACTGCGTCCACGACATCCCCGCCCACGACAAGGACCCCGGCGGCTGGGTCACGGTCCCGTGCTGGTCGGCCGCCACCCGGTACACCGTCCTCGTCCGGCTCGGCCCCGCCAGCTCCCGGCTCGCCACGGGCTGCCAGCTCATCAGCTCCTCGTGGAAGGTCACCTACGGCCACCAGCAGGTCACCTTCCTCGACGACGACAACCAGTCCGCCACCCTGTGCGTGGTGCCGAAGCACGACGACTAGGACCTGTCCGGTCGATCATGGGACGGTCGGCTGATCTGCTCGTTGCGCCTGGCATGGGGCGCGGCGAACGCGGTGATTTGTCGGACGCGAAGTGGGAGCGGCTGCGGCCGTTTCTGCCGGTGAGCAATGGGCGGTGTGGGCGGTGGCGTGATCACCGGCAGGTGATCGACGGGATCCTGCACCGGGTTTCGAACCTGACGATCGGGGCGCAGGCCGAGACCGCGTTGTCCAGGGCCAGCATGGCGAAGCCAGGGTGGCCGGCACGAATGCCAAGGAACGTAGCCGCGCCGGCCCCCATGATGTCCCAGCGGTCCAGCAGACGGGCCCGATGCCAGATATGCATCCTGTGCCGCAGCCGGCGGTCTACCGCGGCCGTCCAGGTGCCTCTGGGCAACATGAGAAGGAATTCGCGATTCTCATCGAGCAGGCCGGCGGACACGGCGAGGTCGTACCAGCCCTCGTTGAGCCGCTCCACGAGTCGCGGGTCCCCGTACTCGACTAGGAAGAAGCCGAAAACTCGCTCTCGTTCGTACCCGAGGACATGCGGTATCGCCGAGGCCGGAACCGCGTCGGGTATCACCTCGAGCCCGGCTCGTAGCAGCGGTCTGAGCACCTTGCGATACCTCTCCTGCCGACCCAACCCGCTACCCCCATCACCCATGACCTGTTCGGCTTGATCATGCCGCGCCCAGCCTATGGCCAAGATCGACGGGACAGGTCCTAGGGCCGCCACCGCGCTTCACGCGCAGGCGAACCGGCGCGGCCTCGCGGACCCCGATGACCGGTTCTTCCTGCGGATCGAGGCGGCGCACCCGTGCCGCTCAGCGACGACACCTCGCGCCGGCTCATCGACTCCATGGTGGACCGGGCCAAGGACGGAAGCCCGCACACCGGCCGACGCAGGTACGACCTCGGCACCGGCCGCCTGCCACGTGTTCCGGTCCGCCGGCTGCTGTTGCAACTCCTCGCTCAAATCGCGGAAGTTGGGGTACTCCGTGATCTGCTCCGGCGCGAGCACGCACGGCTCCGGCAGGTAGCAGGTGTACTCCACCTCGGACGGCTCGGGCGGTGTGGCGAGGATGTCGGTTACGTCGGCGGCGGTTCGCCAGAACAGCGCGGTCGGAGGCTTGTACTCCGGCGATGACGTTCATGGCGGCGATGTTGCCAGCAGCCTCTGACAATCGAGGCGGTGACGATCAAGGCGGGTGCGTCCTCCGGCCGGCCGCCGGTCAGCGGGGACGTGAGCGGGCTGCCGCCGCCGGGTCGCGACGGCGGCAGCGCTCCCCGCGGGTTTCAGCCCTTGGGGGAGAAACCGCCGGTGGCCTCGCCGTGGGCCGTGCACTCCGTGTCGCGGAAGTGGTCGACGAAGGTGCCGGTGAGGCCGGTGAACGCGTCGTAGGGGTGGTCCAGGGGCAGGTCCTTGTTCACCCGGAACCGCAGCTGCACGTGGACGGACTCGCGGGGCTTCAGCGTCTTCGGGCCGGGGACGGTGCCGCGGGCGTTTCCCTCGGCATCGCGCAGCGTCTTCCAGGCGCGCTGCGAGGTGTCCCAGTACTGCAGATCGCTGTACGGGCTCAGGTCACGCTCGCCCTCGTTGTAGACATAACTGCCCACCTTGGCGCTGAGTTCGAACGACTTCAGCTCCTTCGCCGAGGCGTTGGTGAGCGTGGCGGTGTAGGTCGTCCAGTGCGTGCCGAGAGTGATCGACTCGGGTATGCCGAACGAGCGGCCCACGAAGGTGTTGTCGTGGTACTGCCCGTTGGAGACGTCGTAGCACGACGGGATGTCCGCGGCGGGGGCCGCCTGGGAGGCGGGCGCGGCGGCGACCGCCACGGGGAGCAGGGCGGCCGTCGCGGCCGTGGCCGACAGTACGCGGCGCAGCTTCATGAAGATCTCTTTCCTGACTCTTCGGCCTCTTGGAACCTTTGTTTCCGGTGCCGTTGGATTCCAAGGCCGTGGATTGTGGGGTTATCGGGTGCTTGGAGAACCGGTCGCGCTCACGCGGTGACGTCCGTGGCGCCGGGACCGGCCGCGCCCTTCCGGCGGCGCACGCCGATGACCGCGCCCGCGCCGACCAGCGTCGCGGCTCCGCCGGCGAGAGCGATCGCCGGGAGCGCGGACGAGGAGCCGGTCGCGGCGAGGTGGGCGCCGCCCTGCGGGCTGACGCCGCCGGTGGAATCGGAACCACCCGTACCGCCGCCGGACGCGGCGCTCTGGCCGTGCCCGGCCGTGCCGCCCGGCTCACTCGGCGCGGCGGTCGGGGGCTGCGTCGGCTTCGCGCCCGCGGGGAGGATGGTGAAGTCGTACCAGGCTTCCTTGGCCGAACCACAGGAACCGTCGCGGTTGCGGTAGTCGCCGGCGGCGAGCGCGTACCCCTTGCCGGGCTTGGCGTCCTTGACCACGTGGGTGCGCAGTTGGAGCGTGACGGTGCTGCGCGGGCCGACGGCGAAGAAGCCGAACAGGTCGTCGGGCTCCGCGTCGTGGAAGGTCTTCCACCGCCCGGTCCTGGCGTCGCGGTACTCGGTCTCCAGCTCCCAGTACGGCCGGTCGACGTCTTCGGCGGAGGAGACGCGCAGGAAGGGCTGGACCTCGCCCAGGGGTTTGGCGGTGGTGTTGGTGAGCGTCATGGAGAAGGGGGTCCAGGCCCCGCCCGCGGCCAGCTGGCGCGGCAGCCCGTGGACGGCCACCTGCAGCTGGTCGGACTCGAACGCGCAGGACTGACCCGCGCCATCGGAATCACCGGCGTCCTTGCCTCCACCGGTGGCGGCACCCGCGCGGGTGGTCTTCTCCGTGGTCCCTTCGGCGGTCCCGGCGGCTTTCGACGGCTTCCCCGGGGCGGGACGGGCGGCACCGTCGCGGTCCTGGGATGCCGAGCCGCCGGCAGCGGCATCGCCCGGGCGCCGCGACTCGTCCGGGTTGCCCGTTCCGCCGCCGGTCGTCGCGGACTCCGCTAACCGGCCTGTCGGTGTTGCGCCATCGGGTAAGTCGGGGGAGGCGGGCGTGCGGGGACCGGCCTCGGACACCGGTTCCGTGGCGAACGCGGCGGCGGGCGCGGCCAGTACGGCGGCGGGAGCTATCACGGCAGCCGCTGCGGCGGCTGTCAGGGCGCGGCGGATCTTCATCCCAGCAGACCTCTCAGATCATCCCAAGTGCCGCCGGGGCGGCACAGGTTGGCGTTCGTCATGTTCAGGCCGTGCATGACGCGCGGTGTGCGGGAGGACGCATGCCGACATGCGTACCCGCGTACACCTGCGCCTCTTGCAAGAGCACTCACACGGCGAAAAGGTTCCACACTCAAGTCACTGAAGTGACGCATAAGGTGGGAGGTGTCCTGGGATTACCCTGAGCGTCCGCTTTTCGGGCGGTCAGGGGGTGTCGGGTGGGTCGAGGGCGGGGCCGGGGCGGGACGCGACGGCGTGTGCGGTCAGCGGGGGGCTGTTGCGGAAGTGCAGGGTGAAGGTGAGGCGGTCGCCGGGGGCGCGGGCCGGGGCGGGGCTGAGCATCAGGTCCAGGGTGGTCGGGGTCATCCGCAGCGCGCCGCCGGCCGGGACGGTGGCGGAGCGGACCATCTCCATGCGGCGGGCATTGCGTCCGATGTCGACGGTGCGGCTGAGCATCACCCGGTGCCCGGCGGGCCCGCTGACGCCGGTCAGGACGTCGTCCGCGCCACCGGAGTTGCGGACGGTGAAGAACGCGGCGGTGGCCTCGGTACGGCCGTCCGGGGAGGGCAGGAGCAGGGCCCGGCCCTCGGAGACGCTGAGCCGGGCGGGGGTCCCGGCGTTTCCGGTGGCGGTCCAGAGGGTCAACGTGCCGAGGGTCGCCAGGCAGGTGACTACGGGGACGGCCAGGGCCGCGACCGGCAGCCGGCTCCCGCCGTCGCGTTGCGTCGGCGCGTCTCCCCCGCACGCCCCTTGCCTGCGCGCCCCTCCCCCGCGCCCGCCGTCCCTGCGCTCACCGTTCACTGCGTCGCGGTTCATGCGGTCTCCCAACGAGGCCGGTGGGGCGGGGTGTTGTTCGGCCGACGGCCGGGATTCCCCGGGCCGCTGCCCGGTTGCCAGGCACACAGGCGCAGGCTGTTCCCCACCACGAGCAGCGAGCTGACGGACATGGCAGCGGCCGCCAGCATCGGGGTGAGCAACCCGACCGCGGCGAGCGGCACGGTGACGAGGTTGTAGCCGAACGCCCAGGCGAGGTTGGCGCGAATGGCGCCCAGGGTGCGGCGGGCCAGGCGCACCGCGTCGGCGATGGCCTGGAGGTCCTCGCGTACGAGGGTGACGTCGGCCGCGCCGATCGCGGCGTCGGTGCCGCTGCCCATGGCGATGCCGAGGTCGGCGAGCGCGAGGGCAGCCGCGTCGTTGACGCCGTCGCCGACGACGGCGACCCGGGCGCCCTGTTCCTGCAGGGTGGCGACCAGCGCGGCCTTGTCCTCGGGGCGGACCTCGGCGTGCACCTCGGTGACGGCGAGGTGGTCGGCCACCGCACGGGCGGTCGCGGCGCGGTCGCCGGTCGCCAGGACCGGCCGCAGGCCCAACCTGCGCAGATGCTCGACGGCACGGTAGCTGTCGGGGCGCAGGGCGTCGCCGACGGCCAGCACCGCCTCGGGGGTGCCGTCCACGGTGACCTGGACCGCCGTGTGCCCGGCGGCCTCCGCGGCCCGTACCGCGTCGGCGAGCGGCGCCGGCAGACCGGTGAGGTCGCCCGGGCGGGCCACCTCCACCCGGTGGCCGTCCACCGCGCCCCGTACGCCGTGACCGGCCTCGGCACGGAAGTCGCCCGCCATCGGCGGGAGTTGACCGGGGTGCGGGTGGCGTTCGCGGGCGTGGGCGGTGATCGCGCGGGCCAGCGGATGCTCGGAGCCCTGCTCGACGGCGGCGGCCAGCCACAGCGTCCGGTCGGGGCCGGGGCCGTCCGGGCGGGCGGTGAGCGCGGTGACGCTCATCCGGCCGGTGGTCAGGGTGCCGGTCTTGTCGAGGACGACGGTGTCGATGCGGCGCAGCCGCTCCAGCGCCTGCGGGCCACGGACCAGGATCCCGAGCTGTGCGCCGCGGCCGGTGGCGGCCAGCAGCGCGGTCGGGGTGGCCAGCCCCAGCGCGCACGGGCAGGCGACGACCAGGACGGCGACCGCGGCGGTGAGGGCGGCCTGCGGGTCGGCGCCGGCGCCGAGCCAGAAACCGAGCACAGAGACCGCGACGGTCAGCACGGCGGGGACGAAGACCGCCGCCACCGTGTCGGCGAGCCGCTGGATGTGCGTCTTGCCGGTCTGGGCCTCCTCCACGAGCCGGGTGATCCGGGCGAGTTGGGTGTCGGCGCCGACCGCGTCGGCCCGTACCTCCAGCAGCCCGCCGGAGTTGACCGCGCCGCCGACCACCGCCGAGCCGGGCCCGGCCTCCACCGGGCGGCTCTCGCCGGTGATCAGGGAGAGGTCCAGGGCGGAGCTGCCGTCGACGACGGTGCCGTCGGTGGCGACGCGCTCGCCGGGCCGCACCAGGAAGTGGTCCCCGGCCCGCAGCCGGTCCGCCGGGATGCTCCGTTCGCCGTCGGCGGTCCGTACGGCGACGTCCTTGGCCGCGAGTTCGGCCAGCGCCCGCAGCGCGGAGCCGGTGCCGCGCCGGGCCCTGGCCTCCATGCGGCGCCCGGCCAGGACGAACAGCGGTACGCCGACGGCCGCTTCGAGGTAGAGGTGCGCGCTGCCGTCGCCCCCGGTGGGCAGCAGGCTGAACGGCATCGTCATACCGGGCGCCCCGGCCCCGCCGAGGAACAGCGCCCACGTCGACCAGGCGAAGGACGCGGCGACGCCGAGCGAGACCAGGGTGTCCATGGTGGCGGCGCCGTGCCGCAGGCCGCGCAGTGCACGGGTGTGGAAGGGGGCGGCGCCCCAGACGGCGACGGGCGCGGCGAGCACGAAGCACAGCCACTGCCAGTTCCGGAACTGCCAGCCTGGCACCATCGACAGGGTCAGGACCGGGAGCGCCAACAGGGCGGTCACCAGCAGCCGGTGGCGCTCGGCACCGGCGTCGCCCTGGTGGGTGCCGGCCGGCTCCCCGGTGGTGCGGGGCGGGTCCTCGGTCGGCGGTGCGGGGAGTTCCGCGGTGAACCCGGCGGCCTCGACCGTGCCGATCAGGTCGCTGACGGACACCGCCTCGGGGTGGCTGACCGTGGCCCGGCCGGTGGCCAGGTTCACCGAGGCCGCCACGCCGTCCAGCCGGCCCAGCTTCCTCTCCACCCGGCCCACGCAGGCCGCGCAGGTCATCCCGCCGATGGTGAGGGTGGTGGTGCGGGAGGGCGACGGCTCCGCCGTGACGTCGTGCGGCCGTGGCCCGGACCGGGGATGGCTCATCGGGTCGGCGCCCCCACCGTCGCCGGGCGGGGCGCGCCGGCGCCCATGCCGTGCATCCCGCCCATGTCCCCGCCGCCGGACGGCTCCGGGCCGCCCGCGGGGGAACCGTCGGCCGGACGCAGTCCCGGGGCGACCGGGCCGGTGAGGGACCCGGCGGTGTACGACAGGGCGAAGAGCACCGCCAGCAGCGCGACGAAGCCGAGGACCGGCCGGGCCGGCAACAGCCGTGCCGGGACCGGGCGGAGCGGGGGCCGACTGCGGTCGGCCGGAGAGCTGGTCATCGCGTCATCGTGGCAGGCACGAACGGCGGTGAACCGCCGATCGGGGGCCCGCCGGTGCGTGAGGTTTGTCCCGTTCCGTCGCCGGAACCGGGCGGCTCCCCGGCCCGACTAACTGGGTTTGCGCCCTCCCGGCCACGCACCGGCACTCCCCCCGCCCCGGCCCTTTCCCGGCAGATGGCGGGAACTCGGCGCCCGTCGCGCCCGACCTCTCCAACGCCGCGCCGTCCGGCCGCGGTTCGTCGTAGACCAGCCCCGTTCGAGGAGGACGTATGTCCGCACTGCCCGATCCCGTCGAGCTGTACGGGACGGAGTACACCCGCGATCCCTATCCGCTCTACGCCGAGCTGCGGGCGCGCGGCCCGGTCCACCGGGTGCGCTTCCCCAGCGGGGTGTGCGCCTGGCTCGTCACCGGGTACCGGGCCGCGCAGCAGACGCTGACCGACCCGCGGCTGGGCAAGAACCATGCGCGGGGCAACGCCGCCTGGCGGGCCCGGGCCTCGATCATGCCGGAGCCGCAGCGCTCCCAGCTGCAGGTGCACCTGCTCCACCAGGACCCGCCCCGGCACACCGTGCTGCGCCGGCTGATCACCGACGCCTTCGCGCCGCAGCGGGTGGCGGCGCTGGCGCCGCGCTTCGAGGAGCGGGCCGAGGCGCTGGCCGACGCGCTCCCGGAGCACGGGGCCGACCTGGTCGAGGCGTTCGCCGCCCGCTTCCCGTTCGACGTGCTCGCCGAGGTCATCGGTCTGCCGGCGGAGTTCGCGGACCGCTTCGACCGGGACTGGGGCAAGGTGGTGCAACCGGTGGGGCCCGGCGAGCCCGGCCGCCCGGCGTACGAGGCACGGCTGCGGGGGCTTCAGCGGTACATCGCCGACCTGGTCGTCCACAAGCGCCGGGAGCCGGCCGGGGATCTGCTCTCCCGGTTGGTGGCCGCCTGCGACGACGGTGACATCGGGCCGGCCGAGCTGGATTCGATGGTCTTCCAGCTGCTGGTAGCGGGCCAGGAGCCGGTCACCCACCAGATCAGCACCGCGCTGGTCGCCCTGCTGCGCCACCCGGAGCGCCTCGCCGAACTGGCCGCCCGCCCGGAGCTGCTGCCCCGCGCCGTGGAGGAACTCCTGCGGTACGACAGCGCCTTCGAGCTGACGACCTGGCGGTTCTTCGCCGAGGACGCCGATCTGCACGGCACCCGGGTGCCGGCGGGCGACTCCGTGATCGTGTCGCTGTGCGCGGCCAACCGCGACCGGGAGCGCTTCCCCGACGCGGACTCCCTGGACCTCGGCCGCTCCCCCAATCCGCATCTCGCGTTCGGGCACGGCATCCACTTCTGTCCCGGTGCCGCGCTCGCCCGGATCGAGCTCCGGATCGCGCTCGCGACCCTGCTGCGGCGGCTGCCGGGCCTCCGCCTGGCCGTGCCCGACGCCGGGCTCCGGTGGATTCCGGCGGTGCTCGCCCGGGGCGTCGACCGGCTGCCGGTGTCCTACGGGACCGACGGTGGCTGCCCCGTGGCGGACGGGCCGGTCGCCGCGTGCTGACCACCCCGACCACCCTGACCACCCCTGCCAGTCCGACCGGTCCGACCGCCCCCCTCGGACCGATCAGCCCCATGGGCCCGAACGGGGCGCGCCCCGGCCCGCCCGACGGTCACCGGGCCGTCTGCGCCGCGGTGCTCGCCACGCTGCTGCCGTACCGGCGCGCGCTGGACGCCGGGCCCGGGGAGCGCCCGGACGCCTTTCCGGCCCAGCTCCGGCAGCTCGCCGGGCCGGTCGCGGCCGGGCAGCCGATCGTGTTCACCCTGCCGGGCTTCCCCTGCAAGTCGCCCAACCCGGCGAAGGTGCTCGGCCACCTGCCCGACGAGGGCGAGCGGCTGGCGCTGCGCTTCCTGGACGCGCTGTGCGCGCGGGTGACGGCGGTGCACCCGCCCGGTGCCCGGGTGGTGATCTGCTCGGACGGGCACATCTTCAGCGACCTCATCGGGGTGCCGGACCCCGACATCGACGCCTATGCGGACGCGCTGCGCGCCCTGATCCGCGCCGAGGGCCTGACCCGGCTGGACGTCTTCGACCTGCGCGAGGTGTACGGGGACGGGTTGTCGTACGACGAGCGGCGGGCGCTGGCCGAGGCACGGCACGCCCCGTCCCCGGAAAGCCTGCGGTCGCTGACGCGCAGCGACGATCCGACCCGTCGGCTGTATCAGGGCATCACGCGGTTCCTCTTCGAGGACACCGCCGCCTTCCCGGGGACCCGTTCGGCGCTGCAGCGCGACTGCCGGCGCCGGGCGTACGGCGTGATGCGGCGCAGCGCCGCCTGGGGCGGGCTGGTGGCCGCGCACCACCCGGGCGCTTTCCGGCTCTCCATCCATCCGCAGCCGCGGGGCTCGGCCAAGTTCGGGATACGGCTGCTCGACGCGCCCGATGTGTGGACGACGCCCTGGCACTCCTGCGTGCTCGAACACCCCGACGGGCGACGCGAGTTGCTGCACCGGGCGGACGCCGAGCGGCGCGGCCGGCTGGTGCTGCGCGGGGGCCGGCCGAGCCACTTCGTGGCGGACTGACGCCGGTCAGCCGTCCGCGGCGGGCAGCACCTCCCGGTGGTCGTAGGCGATCAGCACCTCGCCGGTGAGGGGATGGTCCGTCACCGCGGCGCGCACCCCGAACACCTCGGCGAGCAGCCGGGGCGTGAGCACCTCGCGCGGCGGGCCGGAAGCCACCACCCGGCCGGCGTGCAGCACGTGCAGCCGGTCGCAGAGCGAGGCCGCGGCGTTCAGGTCGTGCAGCGAGATCAGCGTCGTCCGGCGCCGGGCGCGCAGCAGCGCGAGCAGCTCGACCTGGTGCCGGACGTCGAGGTGGTTGGTGGGCTCGTCCAGCACCAGGACGTCGGGGTCCTGGGCGAACGCCCGGGCCAGCAGGGCCCGTTGCCGCTCGCCGCCGGAGAGTGCGGCGAACCGGCGGCCGCCGTGGCCGGCCAGGCCGACGGCGGCCAGGGCGCCGGCCACCGCCTCCCGGTCGGCCCGGTCGGCACCCGCGAAGGCCCGCTGGTAGGGCGTACGGCCCATGGCCACCACCTCGTGCACGGTCAGCTCGAAGTCGCTGCCGCGCTCCTGCGGCAGCGCGGCGACCCGGCGGGCGGTCTGGTGGGGGGTGAGCGTGCGCAGGTCGGTACCGGCGAGCAGCACCCGCCCGGCGGTGGGCCGCAGATGGCGGTAGACGGTGCGCAGTACGGTCGACTTGCCGCTGCCGTTGGGGCCGACGAGCCCGGCGGTCTCCCCCGCCGCGGCGATCAGCCGCACTCCGGAGACGACGTCCCGGCCCGCGTAGCCGACGTGCAGGTCCTCGATCGCGACGTTCACCGGCCCACCGCCGTCCGCCGGTCGAGGACGAACAGCAGCGCGGGCGCCCCGATCATCGCCGTCACCACGCCGACCGGCAGCTCCTGGGTGTCCATGGCCGTACGGCACACGAGGTCCACCACGACCAGCAGCAGCGCCCCGGTGAGCGCGGACAGCGGCAGCAGCCGGCGGTGGTCGCCGCCGATGACCAGCCGGCACAGGTGCGGCACCATCAGGCCGACGAAGCCGATGGCGCCGGACACCGCCACCAGGACGCCGGTCAGCAGGCTGGTCACCACGAACAGTTCCCGGCGCAGCCGGGTGACGTCGACGCCGACACCGGCCGCGGTCTCCTCGCCCATGAGCAGCGCGTTCATGGGGCGGGCGCGCGCCATGAGGGCGAGCAGCCCGGCGGTGAGGGCGAGCGCCGGCGGCGCCAGCACGCTCCAGGTGGCCCCGCTCAGGCTGCCCATCAGCCAGAACAGCACGCTGCGGGTCTGCTGTTCGTCTCCGGCCTGGAGCACCAGGTAACTGGTGAACCCGGACAGGAACTGCCCGATGCCCACCCCGGCCAGTACCAACCGCAGCGGGGAGAATCCGCCGCCGCGCCGTGCGACGCCCCACACCAGCGCGAACGAGCCGAGCGCCCCGGCGAACGCGGCGGCCGGCAGTCCGAGCGCCGACGACCCGCCGGCGCCGAGCACGATCGCGGCGACCGCGCCGAGCGAGGCGCCGTTGGAGATGCCCAGCAGGTACGGGTCCGCCAGCGGATTGCGCACCAGCGCCTGCGCGGCGGTGCCGACCAGGCCGAGCCCGGCACCGACCAGCGCCGCCAACAGCGCCCGGGGAACGCGCAGTTGCCACACGATCAGGTCGTCGGTGCCGGGCCGGGGCGGTGTGCCGCCGATGCGGCGCAGCACCACCGACCACACCTGGCCGGGCGCGAGGTCGGTCGGGCCGAGACAGACCGCGGCGGTGAGGGCCACGACCAGCGCGAGTCCGAGACCCAGGGCGAGCAGCCCGGCCCGCGGGGTGCGCGGCCCGGACGGCGCGGCCGGGTCCGCGCGTCGGGGGGCGTCCGCCCGCAACGGGCCCACTAGCGGCCCGCCTTGAACCGCGTCGGGTGGAGGGTGTGCGCGATCTGCTCGACGGTCTCCGCGTTGCGGACCCCGGCGATCGTCGTACGCTCCGAGCCGATCCGCAGGAACCGGCCCTTGCGCACGGCCGTCAGCCCCTTCGTGGCGGGAAAGCTCTTGAGGAAGGCCGCGGCCCGGTCGTACGCGGCGTCGTCGGCGGCGGCGTCGCCCCGGTTGCGTACCGCGAGCTGGATCCAGTCCGGATCCTTCGCGACCACGTCCTCCCAGGAGACCGCCGTGAAGTCCCCGTCGCAGCCGTCGAAGACGTTGCGCGCCCCGGCCAGGGTGATCACGGCGTTGGCGAGCTGCTTGCGGCAGACGGCCATCGGCTGCTTGGTACCGGCGTCGTAGTCGAAGAAGAAGTACGTGGGCCGCTCGTCGGCCGCGAGCCCGCCGACCGCCTCGTGCACCGCGGCGAGCTTCGCGCGCATGCCCGCCACCAGGGCGTCCGCGCGGTCGGCGGTCCCGGTCACCGCGCCCAGCCGCTTGATGTCGCCCTCCACGGCCGACAGGTCGCGCTGCGGCTTGCCGTTCGTACGGGCGCAGGCGGTGGACGCCAGGTAGAGGTGCTTGATCCCGGCCGCGCGGAACTCCTCGGGGGTCGGCGCGTCGCCCGCGCCGCCCATGGCGCCCATCGACGCGAAGGTGTCGATGTAGAGGTCGGCGCCCGAGGCGAGCAGTTTCTCCTTGGGGATGACGTGCTTGCCGAGCACCGGCACCTTGCGGGCCCGCTCGCCCAGTTCCCCGGGCAGGGCGCCCTTGCCGGGCGGGAATCCGGTGCCGATGACCCGGTCGCCCGCGCCGAGCCGGAGCAGCATCTCCAGGGCGGCGGCGTTGCTGGTGACGATCTTGCGGGGCGGGGCCGCGAAGGTGGTCGTGGTGCCCTGGCAGTCGGCGATCCGCACCGGGAATCCGGAGCCGCGCCCGGAGCCCGGGTCGTCGCCGGGGCCGCTGTCGCGTGCGCCGCCGCAGGCGGTCGCGGCCAGTGCCACCACCACCGCAAGACCGCACAACTTCCCAGGACGCATGGTGCCTCTCCCTACGCATCACCGGCCGGTCACCCGGCCCGTTCACCGGCCCACTGGTGGGCCGGCGGGCCGCGGGCGCGACCCGGCACAGGTAGTCGGCCGGGCCCGGGCGGCGGTTCCGGGGCGGCGCGTCCTTTTCCGCCCGCGGGATGCGGGGCGGGGGTGCGGGCTTCAGTCGTCGGGCTCGACGCCCTGCGGGCCGTAGAGGTCGAGCAGCCGGGTGCGGGTGCCGTGCAGCCGGTCGGCGACCGTCTCGGCCACGTAGCGGTACATGGCCCGGCCGAGCACCGCATCGGAGTCGCACAGCGCGCGGACGGACGCGGCGTCGAACTCCACCGCCTCGACCGGGCCGACGGTCTGCGCGCCCAGGTGCCACAGGTAGGGCGGGAACAGCCAGGACCAGCCGAGGAGTTCGTCGCGGCCGAGGGTCTCCACCACCAGTGCCCGCCGCCCGGGGACGTGCTGGTCGAGCGCGACCTGGCCGCTGCGGATGATCCAGAACCGGTCGGCCCGCCGGCCCTCCTCGAAGAGGCGGGTGGCCCGCGGCAGCGACACCTCGCGGGCGAGGTCGGTCAGCTGCCGGCGCCGGTCGGGTGGCACCGCCTCGAAGAGATCTCTCGCTGTGGCCATCTCATCCTCCGTCCGCTGGCTGCTGTGCAACATATGCGGTGTTCCACGGGGACGGTGGGACCGGCTCGGCCGGGCGGGCCGGGTCAGGTCATCTGGCGTCGCACCAGGTCGTGCAGTCGGCCGCCGGGGTCGGCGAGCAGCTCGGCCGGTGCGCCCTGTTCGACGATCCGGCCGTCCTGCATGACGATCACCCGGTCGGCGTCCATGACCGTGGACAGCCGGTGGGCGATCACCAGCCGGCTGGCGCTGAGCCGGCGGGTGCTGTCGATGACGATGCGCTGGGTCTCGTTGTCCAGGGCGCTGGTGGCCTCGTCGAAGAAGAGGATCCGGGGACGGCGGACCAGCGCCTGAGCGATCATCAGGCGCTGCCGCTGGCCGCCGGAGATCGCCCCACCACCGGAGATCATGGTGTGCAGCCCCATCGGCATCCGCTTGATGTCCTCGGCCAGGCCCGCCATCTCGGCGGCCGCCCACGCCTCCTCCTGGGTGAAGGCTTCGGCGCCGCAGATGCAGTCCAGGATGGAGCCGGTCATCGGCTGGGCGTTCTGCAGGACGACGCCGCACTGGCGGCGCACCGCGGCCTGGTCGAGCGCGGCGAGGTCCTGGCCGTCGTAGAGGACGCTGCCCGACGCCGGCTTGTCGAAGCCGATGAGGAGCCGCAGCAGGGTGGACTTGCCGCAGCCGCTCGGGCCCACCACGGCGACGAACTCGCCGGGCCGGACCTGGAAGGAGACGTCGTCGAGGACGAGGGGGCCGTCGTCGGTGTAGCGGAAGGAGAGCTTCTTGGCCTCGATGCCGCCGGAGAGGGCACCGGGCTGGGCGCTGGCGCCGCGTACCTCGGGTGCCTCGTCCAGCACCGGCTTGATCTCCTCGAACATCGGCACCGCGGCGGCGGCCGCGACGCAGGCGCCGGTGATCTGGGTGACCGAGGTCAGCAGCATGGTCACCGCGGTGTTGAAGGTGAGGAAGGAACCGGCGGACATGGTGCCGCGGGCCGGCCCGGCCAGCAGCATGAACATGGTGAGCGAGCAGAGCGGCAGATAGACCGCGTTGAGGACGGTGGTCAGGTTCTTGATCCGGCCGGCCTTCTGCTGGAGTTCCCGGGAACGCGCGAACTCCCGCGCCCAGGCCGCGTAGGCGAAGCTCTCGGCGGCGGCGACCCGCAGCTTGGGCAGCCCGCGCAGGGTCTGGAACGCCTGGTTGTTGAGCTTGTTGCCGAGCTTGATCAGCCGTCGCTGCCAGCGCAGCTCCCACAGCCCCATGGCGAGGAAGACCGCGCCGATGACCAGCAGCATGGCGAGCGCGGCGAGCGCCAGCGGCACGCTGTAGACGAGCAGCAGGACGAGGTTCATCGCGCCGATCGTGGTGGACTGCACGGCCACCGGTCCGATGCCGGACAGCACCCGCCGGATCGCGCTGATGCCCATCGCGGCACTGGCCAGCTCGCCGGTGGAGCGCTCGGTGAAGAACTTCGTCGGCAGCCGCAGCAGCCGGTCCCAGACGGCCGGCTGGAGCGCGCTCTCGATGCGGCCCTCCATCCGCAGCACGGTGAGGTTCTGGAGCAGCATGAAGGCGGCCGAGACGATGCTGGTGACGATGACGGCCAGGGACACCTGGACGATCAGGCTCCGCTCGGCGGCCGGTACGTACACACCGAGCACCTTGCCGGTCGCGATCGGGACGAGCGCGCCGAGGCCGACCGCCACCAGGCCGCTGAGCGTCAGGTTGCGGACGTCCGTCCGGCTGCCGCGCAGACTGAAGCGCATCAGCCGCCACATGTTCATCGGCCGCTCCGGCAGCGGGCGGTAGAACATCACCGCGCGCGGCTCGAACTCGTCGGCGTTGTCCTTGCCGACGCGGATTCGCAGCCCGGACGCGGGGTTGACGGCCTCGTAGCGGCCGCGGCGCCACAGCAGCGCTACGGGGGCACCGGACTTGGCGCGGTGGCCCACCAGCGGGCCGGCGTCCGTCCGCCACCAGGAGCCGGTGAGTCGGACCGCGCGGGTGCGGATCCGCGAGCTGACCGCGATCCGCTCCACGGGGCTGACGCGCTCGTTGACGGTGCCGCCCCGCGGAGGTGCGGTGAGCGTGATCCCGGCCGCCTCGGCGACCGCCCGGCAGACCTCGAAGGTGGTGTCGTCGCCGGCCCGGTTGGTGGCGTCGCCGCCCCGCCCGGACCGGTCCTGGCGGCCGATGGAGGCCAGCAGGGCCTGGTCGGCACGCTCGCGGACCGCCTCGCCGGCCTTGATGCCGGCCGCCGCGCGGTCCTCGTGGGCACGCTCCAGGTGCTCGATCCAGCCGTCGACGGCGGACAGCAGCCGGTACTGCTGGTTGACCATCCGCTGCCACAGCTCGGGGTCGACCAGCAGATCGGCGGCCGCTTCCGCGCTGTACGAGGCGCCGTACTGCACGCTGCCGGGCGGGACGGGCATCCACAGCACGTCGTCGTCGGCGACCGCCTCGTCACCGGGCCGGCCGTCCAGCGGCGCCTCGAACAGCACACCCAGGCTGCGGGCGGTGCCCAGGGCGAAGGCGTGCTCCAGCGCGGAGGGCTGCTCGGCCTGGGTGGAGTACAGCGGGTAGGAGCCGGTGTCCCCGTACTCCCCGTACTCGCCGTAGGCGCCGTAGTCGTGGCGGGGCAGCTCGCGCAGCGGGATCCGGCGCAGCCCGCAGTCCTGCGAGGGGCGGCCGAGCAGGGTGTGCTGGGGGCCGTCGACCGGGCCCAGCAGCAGGGTGCCGGCTTCCAGCCGGCCGAGGAAGTGCCAGTGGCCCTCGGCGGCGGCGTCGACCGCGAAGAGGTCGAGCGCGCCCCCGGTGACGAGCCAGAGGACGTGCGGTCCCTCCAGGGCGACGCTGCGCAGGCCGGCGCACTGGACGGGCGTGCCGAGGCCGCCCAGGGCCTGCGTCACCGCGTCGGTCCCGCCGGGCCCCGCGGCGGGGACCGGTGAGGGGGACGAGGGGGACGACGACATGGCTGCCACGTCAGTGCTCCTTGACCAGGTCGGCGTACGTGCCCCCGGCGGCGACCAGGTCCTCGTGCCGGCCTCGTTCGACGACCACGCCGTGGTCGAGGACCACGATCTCGTCGCTGTCGCGGACGGTGCTCAGCCGGTGGGCGATGACGACGCAGGCACAGCCGCGCCGCCGCAGGTTGTCCATGATGATCTGTTCGGTCTGGGCGTCCAGGGCGCTGGTGACCTCGTCGAGGACCAGGATGCTGGGGCGCCGGACCAGGGCGCGGGCGATCTCCAAGCGCTGCCGCTGCCCGCCGGAGAAGTTGCGGCCGTCCTGCTCGACGCGGCTGTGGATGCCGTCGGGGCGCCGGGATATGACGTCGTCGTAGAGCGCGGCGTCCCTCAGGGCGGCGATGACCGCGTCGTCGGGGATCGAGGGGTCCCACAGCGCCACGTTGTCGCGGACGGTGCCCTCGAAGAGGAAGACGTCCTGGTCGACGAAGGACACCGAGGCGGCGAGCGCGCTGCGGGAGAGGTCCTCCAGGCGCCGGCCGTCGATGCGGATGGTGCCTTCCCAGGGGCTGTAGAGCCCGGATATCAACCGCGAGACGGTGGACTTGCCGCTGCCGGAGCCGCCGACGAGGGCCACCTGCCGGCCGGGGCCGACGGTCAGCGAGAAGCCGCTGAGCAACGGTTTGTCCAGGGGGCTGTAGCCGAAGGTGATGTCCTCCAGCGTCACGTGGCCCTTGAGCCGGCGGGTGTCGGCGTCCGAGCCGGGGCGCGCGTAGAGGCTGTCGGCGGGGAAGGACTCGACGTCCTTGAGGCGCGCCACATCGGCGGCGAAGTCCTGGATCCGGCCGGCGACGCCGTTGAGCCGGGTCAGCGGCGCGGTGAAGCGGGTCACCAGTGCCTGGAAGGCGACCAGCAGACCGATGGAGATGTGGCCCTCGACCGCCCGCATACCGCCGATCCACAGGATCAGCGCGCTGTTGAGGGTGGCGAGGGTGGGGGCGACCACGGCCAGCCAGGCACTCGGGACGCCGAGCCGCTGCTGTACCTCCAGCGTGGTGGCGTGCTGGCCGGCCCAGCGGCGGAAGTAGCCGTTCTCCCCGCCGGTGGCCTTCATCGTCTCGATGAGCTGGAGGCCGGTGTAGGCGGTGTTGGTCAGCCGGGCGCTGTCCGCCCGCAGCTTCGCCGTGTGGGTGGCGCGCAGCCGCACCACGATCCGCATCGCGACGATGTTCAGCAGCGCGATGCCCACACCGATGACGGTCAGTTGGGGGTCGTAGCTCCACAGCAGGAAGGCGTAGAGGACGACGACGATGCCGTCGACGCCCGCGGCGGCCAGGTCGCGGGCCAGGGTTTCGGCGACCGCGTCGTTGGACTGCAGCCGCTGCACGAGGTCGGCCGGGCTGCGCTGGGCGAAGAAGGTGACCGGGAGTCTGAGCAGGTGGCGCAGGAAGCGGGCGCTGGTCAGGGTGGAGGAGATGATCCGGCCGCGCAGCAGATTGGCCTGTTGCAGCCCGGTCAGTACGGCGGTCAGCGCGACCATCGCGGCCATCGAGGCGAAGAGCGGCCCCAGCAGCGACGTCTGGTTGCCGATCAGGAACATGTCGATGTACGTACGGCTCAGCGCGGGCACCGCGGCGCCGACCGCGACCAGCAGCAGGCTGGCGAGCAGGGCGGCGAGCAGGGTGCCGGTGGTGCCGCGCATCCGGGCGGGCACCGCGCTCAGCACGCCGGGCTTGCGGCCGCCCTTGCGGAAGCTCTCGGAGGGCTCGAAGACCAGCGCGACACCGGTGAAGCTGGTGTCGAAGTCCTCCGTCGGGACGAAGCGGCGGCCCTTGTCGGGGTCGTTGATGTACACGCCGCGGCGGCCGAAGCGGCGGCCCGTGCCGTCGTAGACGACGTAGTGGTTGAACTCCCAGAAGAGGATGGCGGGGGCCTGCACCTCGGCGAGCGCGGCCGGTTCCATCTGCATGCCCTTGGCCTGGAGCCCGTAACTGCGGGCGGCCTTGAGCAGGTTGCTGGCGCGCGAGCCGTCGCGGGAGACGCCGCAGGCGATCCGCAGCTCCTCCAGCGGCACATGGCGCCCGTAGTGGGCGAGGACCATGGCCAGCGAGGCGGCGCCGCACTCCACCGCCTCCATCTGGAGGACGGTGGGGGTGCGGACGGTCCTGGCCTTCTTGGCCTTGGGGGCGGGCGGCGCGGCGCGGCGGGTGCGGCGGGCGCCGGGCGCGGGCTCGGGGCGGTGGCGGCCGCGGCCCGGCGGCGGCAGCTGCGCCTGCGGGGCCGCGGAGTCGTTCGGTGCGGTCACGGCAGCAGCCAATCGATCGGGTGCTGCGCGGCCAGGTGGACGGCGCCGCTGGCCAGCGTCATGGAGTCGACCGCGTAGGGCGGGCCGCCGGAGGTCGACCAGGCGTAGCCGGACCTGTTCCGCGGCGCCGGGTCGAGCTGTACCAGGACCGCGACGGGCGGTCCGGACTTGGAGAACTGCTCACCGAGCTGGCTGCTGCCCAGGTAGGCGCCGATCCGCTGGCGGGTCTGGGCGGTGCGGCCGACGGCCTTCACCCGCCCGCGCAGCACGCCGTACTGCTGACTGGGCACGGACTGCACGGTGAGGTCGACCGAGCCGCCCACGGGGACGTTGGCACCGCTGTCGGCGGGGACGTACAGCGTCGCGGTCAGCGGGTCGTCGCGGTGCGCGACGCGCTCGACGGAGGCGACGTCCGCGCCGGTCGTGACGACGGAGCCGATGGTGGCGACCATGGTGGTCAGCCGGCCGGCGGCGAGGCTGCGCACGACGGTGGTGCCCCGGTCGGTCCGGACCCTGAGCAGCGGGGTGTTGGCGGCCACCCGCCGGCCCTCCTGGGCGAGGACGGCGGTGACCTGGCCCGCGACGGGGCTCTGCAGGACGTAGCTGCCCTGGCCGTGGGTGAGGATGCCGGGGGCGTTGAGCGTGGAGGAGACGGTGCCGGTCACCGCCCAGAAGGAGGCACCGATCAGCACGGCGACCGTGATGATCAGTACGAGCCAGCCCTGGGGGCGGGCGAAGCGCACCGGAAGATCCAACTCCTCCGGTGACTGCAGCTTGGAAAGGGCCTGTTGACGGAACTGCACGACACTCTTCCCTCAACTGCAACGATCTGTCAGGACACCACGGACGGGGCGGCGCGCCCCGGGCACCGCGGTGCAGCCGAGCGTACGGGGGTCCGTCCGCGGCACGGCAGCCGGGTGCCCCGGAACCCGGCGAAGGCCAGGCGGTTCCGGGGCAGCCGGCCGGCATGTCGGCAAGGAGGGGCCGCCGACGTGCCGTGGGTCTCAGAGACCGGCGACGAGGCCCGTGACCTGGCCGGTGTTGACGCCGGTCAGACCCTCGACGGTGCCGGTGACGGTGCCCAGGGTGCCGCCGACGTTGAGGCCCGTGGCGCCGTCAACGGTGGAGGTGGCGGTGCCGGCCAGGTTGCCGACGAGGCCACCGGCCACGTTGTCGAGCTCGCTGTCGGCGATTTCCTGGGTCTGAATCTCGCGCATGGTGTTTCCTTTCGGATGCATATCTCAAATAGCTGCGACCGAGTCGCCCGGCAGGGCGGTCCGGCCGCGGCAGCGGTCGCCGGGGCCTCAAAATCGAGAACCTCAGTGCGACTTCCGCGGTGCGAAGGATCAAAGCATGCAGGCCCGTTGCCCTGCTAATCGGACAACCGCCGATCCGGGTGTCATCGCACCATTGAATTACGTGTCGTGCACGCACATCCATGAATCAGTGGCAGCTTCTTCACAACTCCTTCGGTTTCACTTCCGCAGAAGCACTCCGACTGCGTTCGGCGAACTGGACATTCCCGCACCAATCCAATGAGGCGCAGGTCAGCAGGGGGAAGCCACTCCGACAACCGTGCCCTGACTGCGCATTCGATGTGGAGATTTTTTGAAGGCCGTCAATTTTTACGGCACCGGTTCACCCGTCGGCCGGGAGGTCGGCACACGCGCCTCCCGGCACCCTTCGCCGAATGTTGCGTGAGCTTTGCGGGAGTTTTAACCGCGCCCGATTCACCCGAAGTTACCGGGACGGTATTGCCCACCTTGCGCACCTTGCAGGGAATGATCAGCACTAACCGTACGCCTTTCCGAAGCAACCGGATCGACCGACCCGAGAACGGACATAACCGCATAACGGCACGGCTTCCGACTCGGCTGAAATGGGCGATTTACCGCCGGTACCACCCCCGGTGGCAGCCGGCCCCCGGGTGGGGCACCGTGAAGGGGACCTGGGCCGGCGCACCGGGAAGGAGCCGCACGTGGAGCCCGTCGAGGCGCTGGAGCGGATCGCCTTCCTGCTGGAGCGGCAGGGGGCGGAGACCTATCGCGTACAGGCGTTCCGTACGGCCGCCGCGGCGATCCGGGCGCTGTCCGACGACGAGCTGCGCGGGCGCGCCGAGGACGGCACGCTCAGCCGCCTCAAGGGGCTCGGCCCCAAAACCACCCGGGTGGTCGAAGAGGCGTTCGCGGGAGTGCGCCCGGTGTATCTGGCGCGCCTGGAGGACGAGGCGGGCGGGCCGCTGCTGGACGGAGAACAGGGGCAGCGGCTGCGGCGGGCGCTGCGCGGGGACTGCCACACGCACTCGGACTGGTCGGACGGCGGCAGCCCGGTCGAGGAGATGGCCCGGACCGCCCGCGACCTCGGCCACGCCTGGTGTGTGCTGACCGACCACTCCCCCCGCCTCACCGTCGCCCGCGGGCTGTCCGCCGAGCGGCTGCGGGAGCAGCTGGCGCTGGTCGCCGAGGTGAACGAAGCGCTGGCGCCGTTCCGGCTGTTGACCGGGATCGAGTGCGACATCCTCGACGACGGCACGCTCGACCAGGAGCCGGAACTGCTGGACCGGCTGGACGTGGTGGTGGCCTCGGTGCACTCCAAACTGCGGATGGACAGGGGCCCGATGACGCGGCGGATGCTCGCCGCGGTGCGCAACCCGCTGGTGGACGTGCTCGGGCACTGCACCGGGCGGCTGCTCACCCGCAAACCGCGCCCCGAGTCGCAGTTCGACGCCGACGAGGTGTTCGCGGCCTGCGCGGAGCACCGCACCGCGGTGGAGATCAACTGCCGCCCGGAGCGCCTGGACCCCCCGCGCCGGCTGCTGCGCCGTGCCCTGGACGCGGGCTGCCTGTTCTCCATCGACACCGACGCCCATGCACCGGGGCAACTGGACTGGCAGCTCTACGGCTGCGCCCGCGCCGAGGAGTGCGGCGTCCCGGCGGAGCGGGTCATCAACACCTGGACGGAGCGCCAGTTGGCCACCTGGACCCGTACGGGCCGCACCCCGCACGGCTGAACCCGGAAGGGGTCAGCCGGCGGACGGCGCGGGGGCGGCCGGGGCCGGCGCCGGGGTGAGCCGCAGCGCGGCGACGTGCGCCACCACCACGGCGACGATGACCAGCGGCATGACGGTCAGTCCGTTGCTGCCCATCAGCAGCGTGGCCAGCAGCACCGAGGTCATCGGCAGCCGGAGCATCGCCACCCCCAGCGCGCCGACGCCCATCGCGAAGGCCGCGGTGAGCGACAGTCCGGGCAGGTGGGACAGGGCGACCCCGCCGGCCGCGCCGAGGAACAGCGCCGGGAAGATCGGGCCGCCCCGGAAGGCGCTGAGCGACGCACAGTAGGCCAGTCCCTTGCACACCAGGAGGAGCAGCAGCGCCCCCACCGAGTAGCCGGTGCTGTCCTGGAACAGCGACCCGAGCGCCGACTGTCCCGAGTAGAGCATCTCGGTCGCGGGTTTGCCGGTGGCCAGCGCGAACCCGGCCGCCAGCGCCCCGACCACCAGGCCCATCGCCGTCGTCATCGGCACCCGGTGCCGCCCGACCCGCTCCTTCAGCAGCAGCGAGAGCCGCCGTACGCCGCCCGCGAAGCAGGCCGCGGCCAGTCCGATGACCAGCGCCCAACCGAACTCCGTGACGGTCGGCTGGGCGGCGCCGGGGACGTCGTGCAGCGCGAGCGAGTACGTACCGAGCCCGGTCCAGTTCCCCAGCCCGGTGAAGATCAGCGCGCCCACGCCGGACGCGAGCAGGCCGGGCAGCAGCAGCGCGCCCAGCAGCGGACCGACCGGCGCCGCCACCTCCATCAGCAGGAACGCGCCCAGCAGCGGGGAGCCGAGCAGCGCGCTGACCGCCGCGAAGCTGCCGGCGGCGCCCACCACGGCGACGCTCCGCTCCGACAGGCCCCGGCCCACCAGCCGTACGGCGCCCGCGGCCAGCCCGCCGCCGAGGGCGATCAGCGGCGCCTCCGGCCCGAGGACCACCCCGAAGCTGAGGGAGACCAGGGCCGCGAGCACGATGCCGGGGAGCGCGGTGATTCCGGGTGCGCCGCCGAGCGCCAGCCCGTCGGCCGGCTCGTGGCCGCCGTGGCCCGGCAGGTGGCGGACCGTCAGCCCGACCAGCAGCCCGGCCACCACCAGCATCGGCACCGGCCACCACCACGGCGTCCCGGCGAAGCCCAGCGCCCGCGGCAGCGCTTCCACGATCAGCGGTTCCAGTGCGTGCACCAGCGCCAGAAAGCCGAACGCGGCGGCGCAGACCGGGACCCCGATCACCGCCGCGATCAGCAGCAGCTTCAGATAGCCGCGGGTGCGGGCCGGGGCGTAGGGGTCCTGGGGCACACCGGGCGCTGTCCCGCCGCCCGGGCCGGTGGGGCCGACCGCCATCGTCTCGCCTCCTCGCCGCCGCCACGAGGAGCCTGCCACGGCCGGGCCCGCCCGGCGCGCAGGACGCGGTCCGCGCCACCCGAACGCCGTCGCGTCACCCCTGCGGTGCCGCCGCCTCCCGCAGCGCGGCCAGCACCGGGCGGAACAGCGGGTGGTCCTCGGCCCCGCGGCGTACCGCGGCGAACACCCGGCGGGTGGGCGCGACCCCGTCGACGGGCCGGACCACCACCCCCGTGAGGTCCACGTCGCGCAGCGCCGAGCGCGGCACGAGCGCCACGCCCGCCGCGGCCGAGGCGAGGGCGACGACCGCGCGGAAGTCGTCGGAGGTGTGCTCCAGCCGGGGCTGGAAGCCGGCGTTCTCGCAGGCCAGGACGACCACGTCATGGCAGGGGTTGCCGGGGTAGGGGCCGATCCAGGGGTCGTCGGCGAGCGCGGCGACCGCTACCCGGGGCGCCTCGGCGAGCCGGTGGCCGGTGGGCAGCACCGCGTCGAACGGCTCCGCGTAGAGCGGGACGCGGGTCAGCCGGGGGTCGTCCGCGCGCGGGGCGCCGCGGTACTCGACGGCCACCGCCACATCGACCTGCCGGTCGAGGACCATCCGCAGGCTGGCGTCGCCCTCGGCGTCCTGGACGTGGACCCGGATGCCGGGCGCGGAGCGGGCGAGCGCGGTGAGCGCGGGGGCGACGACCAGGCCGATGCCGGTGGCGAAGGCCGCGACGGTGACCGTGCCGGCCTCGCCCGAGCCGTACGCGGCGAGCTCGGACTCGGCGCGTTCCAGCTGGGCGAGGACGGCGTTGGCGTGGGTGAGCAGGATGTCGCCCGCGGCGGTCAGCCGCACGCCGCGGGCGCTCCGGTCGACGAGGCGGTGCCCGGTCTCCTGCTCCAGCGCCGCCAGCTGCTGGGAGACCGCCGACGGCGTGAGGTAGAGCGCGGCGGCCGCGGCGGTGACCGTGCGGTGGTCGGCCACCGCACGGAGGATGTGCAGCCGGCGTGCTTCGATCATGTGGCTATTTTCTCAGGCCGGCCGCGCTGGTCGGGTCACCCCGCGGCGGCGGCCCCCGCCTCGGCCGCCATGGCGGTCCGCGCGGCCACGAAGGCGTCCACCGCGCGGTTGACGTCCTCGGTGGAGTGTGCGGCCGACAGCTGGACGCGGATCCGCGCCTGGCCCTGCGGGACGACCGGGTAGGAGAAGCCGATGACGTACACGCCGCGCTCCAGGAGCAGCTCCGCCATGCGGGCCGCCTCGGCCGCGTCGCCGATCATGACGGGCGCGATGGCGTGGTCGCCCGGGAGGACGTCGAAGCCCTCCGCGGTCATCCGGGAGCGGAACAGCGCGGTGTTGGCGTGCAGCCGCTCGCGCAGCTCACCGGCCGACTCCAGCAGGTCGAGGACCTTCAGCGAGGCGGCGGCGATCACCGGGGCGAGCGAGTTGGAGAAGAGGTACGGACGCGAGCGCTGGCGCAGCAGGGCGACGATCTCCGCGCGGGCCGCGACATAGCCGCCGGAGGCGCCGCCGAGGGCCTTGCCGAGGGTGCCGGTGACGATGTCGACGCGGTCCATGACGCCGTGCAGCTCGGGGGTGCCGCGGCCGCCGGGGCCGACGAAGCCGACCGCGTGCGAGTCGTCGACCATCACCATGGCGCCGTGGCGGTCGGCCAGATCGCAGATCTCGTCCAGGGGCGCCAGGTAGCCGTCCATCGAGAAGACGCCGTCGGTGACGATCAGCGTGCGGCCGGCGCCCCCTTCGGCGGCCTCCTTCAACTGGCGTTCCAGGTCGGCCATGTCGCGGTTGGCGTAGCGGAAGCGGCGGGCCTTGGACAGCCGGATGCCGTCGATGATGGAGGCGTGGTTGAGGGCGTCGGAGATCACCGCGTCGTCCGGGCCGAGCAGGGTCTCGAAGACGCCGCCGTTGGCGTCGAAGCAGGAGGAGTACAGGATGGTGTCCTCCTGGCCGAGGAACCCGGAGATCCGCTGCTCCAGCTCCTTGTGGACCTCCTGGGTGCCGCAGATGAAGCGGACCGAGGCGAGGCCGTAGCCCCAGCGGTCGAGCGCCTCGTGGGCGGCGGCGACGACCTCGGGGTGGTCGGCGAGGCCGAGGTAGTTGTTGGCGCAGAAGTTGAGGACCTCGCCGGGGTTGCCCCCGGCGGTGACCGCGACGGTGGCGGACTGCGGGGTGCCGATGACGCGCTCGGGCTTGTGCAGTCCGGCGGCGCGGATCTCGTCGAGGGTGGTGCGCAGTTCGTCGCGTACGGAGTCGAACATCGGAAATTCTCCAGGAGTCGGGGCGGACGGGCCGGGTCAGGCGGTCCAGTCGAGGATGATCTTGCCGCTGCGTCCGCTGGCGGCGTCGTCGAAGGCGGCGTCGAAGTCCCGGTAGGAGTACCGGCCGGTGATCACGGGCGCGAGGTCGAGACCGCCTTCGAGCAGGACGGACATCGCGTACCAGGTCTCGAACATCTCCCGGCCGTAGATGCCCTTGATCGTGATCATGGAGGTGACGATCCGGGCCCAGTCGACGGGGAATTCCTGCGCGGGCAGACCGAGCATGGCGATCCGGCCGCCGTTGGTCATGTTGGCGATCATGTCGCGCATCGCCTCGGGCCGGCCGGACATCTCCAGGCCGATGTCGAAGCCCTCGCGCAGACCCAGTTCGCGCTGGCCGTCGGCGATGGTCGCGTCCGCGACGTTGAGCGCGAGGCTCACGCCGACCTTGCGGGCCAGGTCCAGGCGGTCCTCGCTGACATCGGTGATCACGACGTTGCGGGCGCCGGCGTGCCGGGCGACCGCCGCCGCCATGATGCCGATCGGTCCGGCGCCGGTGATCAGGACGTCCTCGCCGACCAGCGGGAACGACAGCGCGGTGTGCACGGCGTTGCCGAACGGGTCGAAGATCGCGGCGATGTCGAGGTCGACGGGGACGCGGTGCACCCACACATTGGCGGCGGGCAGCGCCACGTACTCGGCGAAGGCGCCGTCCCGGCCGACGCCGAGGCCGACGGTGGCGCGGCACAGATGACGGCGCCCGGCGAGGCAGTTGCGGCACTTTCCGCAGACGAGGTGGCCCTCGCCGCTGACCAGATCGCCGGCCTTGACCTCGGTCACGTCGCGGCCGGTCTCCACCACCTCGCCGACGAATTCGTGGCCGAGGGTCAGCGGGGTGCGCACGGCCTGCTGGGCCCAGCCGTCCCAGGCGCGAATGTGCAGATCCGTGCCGCAGATGCCGGTGCGGAGCACCTTGATCAGTACATCGCCCGGGCCGACGGACGGCTCCGGCACGTCCGTGAGCCGGAGTCCCGGCTCCGCCTTCTGCTTGACCAGTGCCTTCACCGCGTCGGCTCCCGTACGTAAAAGTGACCTGCCGGGGGCGCATACCGGCCACCCGATCTTCGTCAGGAAATCTTCCGTACCCCGGCCGCCAGGTCCATCGAGGTTTTCTTAAATGCGGTCACAGCTGACCTTTACGCCCGTCTCGTGTGCGGGCGGGAGCGGGCGGGCCGGGAGTGTAGGACGTCGCAGCCGCGAACGACGGAATTCATCACAGCTTGAGTGGCCCTGAGACCGGGGCGGGCGGCGCTACGTAGGACTGGATGCAACCTCACACGGGTGCTGACGCGACGCACCGCGGCCTCCCGTGTGCATCGTTCCTGTGCGTCCCTGGAGGTCAGTGAATTGAGCCACCGACATGTGAACAAGCGGACGGGCGCCATCGCCGGCGCGGCCGCGGCCGCCATCGCGGGCGCGGCGATCCTGCTCCCCAACGCCAACGCGAGCACGGACCGGCCCGCGGCCCTGCGGACCTTCAGCGCCCCTGCGGCCACCCAGGTGGCGACGGCTCTCAAGGCCGATCTCGGCGACCAGGCCGCCGGCTGGTACCTGGACGGTGCGAACGGCCACCTGGTCATGAACGTCCTTTCCGAGGACGGCGCGTCGAGCGTGCGGGCCAAGGGCGCGGTCGCCAAGGTCGTGCACAACAGCTTGACCGCGCTCAAGGCCGGTGCCCGGACACTGCGGAACGACGCCTCGGTGCCCGGCACGGCGTGGTCGATCGATCCGAAGACCAACAAGATCGTGGTGCTGGCCGACAAGACGGTCACCGGCGCCAAGATGGCCACCCTCAGCAAGGTGACCGACCGGATGGGCAACGGCATGGTGACCGTCAAGCGGTCCCGTGGCGAGTTCAAGCGGTTCGACGGCGACGCGATGGGGGGCGCGGCCAACGGCGACGCCGGTGGCAACGCGAACGGAAACGCCAACGGGAATGCCAACGGCAACGCCAACGGTGCGGCGGACTCCAACGGCGGAGCCGGCGGAAGCGCGGCGAACAGCGGCGGCCAGGGCGGCGGGGACCAGGGCGGCGGCCAGGGGGGCGGTGCGGCGGCCGGGCCGGTCGGCGGCAGTGCCATCTTCGGCGGCAACGCCCGCTGCTCCCTCGGTTTCAACGTGACGGTCAAGGGCGCGCCCGCCTTCCTGACGGCGGGCCACTGCGGCAACGACTCCAAGACCTGGTCGGCGGACCAGGGCGGCGGGCAGCCGCTGGGGACGGTGGCCGACTCCAAGTTCCCGAAGACCGACTTCGCGCTGGTCACCTACGACGACCCGGGGGCGCAGCCGCAGAGCGCGGTCGACCTCGGCAACGGCAGCACCCAGGCGATCAGCAAGGCCGCGGAGGCCGCGGTCGGCATGAAGGTGCAGCGGTCGGGTTCCACCACCGGTGTGCACGACGGCACCGTCACCGGCCTGGACGCCACGGTGAACTACGGCAACGGCGACATCGTCAACGGCCTGATACAGACGGACGTCTGCGCGGAGCCCGGCGACAGCGGCGGCTCGATGTTCTCCGGTGACTCGGCCGTCGGTCTGACCTCGGGCGGCAGCGGCGACTGCACCCAGGGCGGCGAGACCTTCTTCCAGCCGGTCACCGACGCCCTGAAGGCCACCGGGGCGGAGATCGGCGCCGGCGGTGGTGGCGGTGGCGGTGGCGCCGCGGCCGGCGGTGACCAGGGCGGTGGCGGCAGCGCCGCCGGCGGCGGGGACCAGGGCGGCGGCGCCGCGGGTGCCGGGGGTGCCGGTGACGCGGGCGCGGGCAGCGCGGGTGCCGGTGACGCGGGCGCGGCGAACGCGGGCGCCGGGGACGCCGGTGCCGGCGACCCGGGCACCCAGGACCCCGGCACGGAGGCTCCGGGCACGGGTGCCCAGGACCCCGGATCGGCGGCCGGCGACTCGCTCAACTGACCGCAGGCAAAAGGAGGTTCGCCCTCCGCACGGTCCCGCCCGTCCCTCTGACGACGGCGGGCGGGACCGGCGGGGAGCAGGGGGCCCCTGAGTGAGGCGGAACCATAGCGACCGCCGACGGAGCGGTGTCAGAATACCGGCCCTACTCCGACCCTTACTCAGGGGCACCATGGCGTCGAACGAACTCGATTCCCCCATCCCCGTCTTCCGCGGAGCCGGGCATCTGCTCCGTCTGACAGCCGATCTGGTGCGCAGGCCCCGGCGTCGCGAGTGTCCCGAACCGGTGCGGCACCGTGGCGTGGCGCAGGGCCGCGAAGGGCTCCCGGTGGTCTGCCTGGTGGCCGGGGACGACCACACCCGGCTCGCCAAAGGGATCAGTTACTTCCTCAGCCACGCCGACCCCCGCCGGGTGCCGCACGTCCTGCACGACGTGCGGTCCGGCCCCGAGCCCGCCGCTCCCCCGGACTCCGTCGAGGCGGTCCGGCACACCCTGGAACGGCTGGCGCAGGGCTTCGCCCTCGGCGTCAACGGCAGCGACGGGCGGGTCCGCTTCCGCCGCTTCGGCCTGGTCAACTGGCTGACGCAGGTCGGCGCGGGCGGCGGGCCCAGCCACCACGGCGACGTCGAGGGCAACGACCACTCGCTGCTCCAGGCCCTGCGCGAGCGGGAGTTCCGGCGCCGGCGGATGTTCGGGCTGCTGCGTTCCCCGGAGACCGAACTCGCGGTGGACGGCAAGGTGCCCTGGTGGGTGTGGCTGTTCGCGGTCCACGTCTTCCCGCTCGCGTGGTTCCGGGTGCGCCGCGGGCTGGGCTGCGCGTACCGCTGGCTGCTCAACCAGCCGTACCTCGCTCCGCGCGACCCGGGCACCTTCACCGGGTTCGCCGAGCGGCTGACCACCCCGCACAACCAGGTCGAAGACCCGGAGCAGCTGCGGAAGTTGATGGTCAACGCGTTCCTGGAGGACCTGCGGGTGGCGTTCCGCCGCCGCTTCTGGCGGCCCCGGACGGCCCGCCGGACCGCGTACTGCGTGGCGCTGCTGGACGGCGTGGGCCCGGACAACTGCGGCTATCCGCTGCTGCGGACGATCATCGACGTCCGCAACGAGACCGGCGCCTTCGACCCGCTGCTGGTCATCGCCTGCGGCGCCGAACCCCCGGCCGAGGGCTCCGAGGTCCGTGAGGACTGGGGGCACAGGTCCCTGTGGGAGCTCACCGACCGGCTGTACGGCGGCTGGCGGGAGACCTTCCTGCACCAGGGCCGGGCCCGTAACCGCGCGCCCTGGTACCTGCCGGTCAGCATTCCGCCGCTGATGCCGCCGTCCCACGAGACCTACGAGCTGACGCGGCGGCTGGAGGTCGCCCAGGACGCCCGGCTGCGGATTCCCGCACCGCCGCTGTGGGCGCGCCGGATGACGTCCGTGGTGGCGGCCTGCGCGGTGACCGTCGCGCTGCTGGGCGGCGCCGGTCTGGTGCTGCGCACCGAGAGCGGCTTCCGGGACGCGCACTGCGGCCTGGGCCGCTTCGACGACGACGCGCAGACCCTGCGTACCGCACCGACCGGCGAGTGCATCGGGGTGGCGCGGTACGGCTTCACCTTCCACTCCCCCGACCCGTCGCTCGACAACACCCTGCAGACCATCTACGCCCAGAACGCCCGCGCCGAGGAGGCCCACAAGGCGTCCCCGGAGCGCCCGTTCGTCACCCTGGTCCACCTCTCCGCGCTGCTCAGCGTCTCGGGGAAGCCGTCCGGCCAGCTCGCCTACGGGCGCGAGGCGCTGCAGGGCGCGGCGAGCGCGCAGTCCCGCCAGCTGCGCAGCACCGGCGCCACCGAACCGATCCTGCGGATCTTCCCCGCCAACGCCGGTTCGGGGATGCGTTTCGGCACCCAGGTGGTGGACATCCTCGACGCGCTCAGGCAGCAGGACCCGTCGATCGTCGGGGTCACCGGGCTCGACCAGAGCCGCGAGGCGACCAACCGGACGATCCGCAAACTGACCGCGGTGGGGCTGCCGATGGTGGCCACGACGCTGTCCGCTGACACCCTGGTGCGGCAGTCGCCCATGTACTTCCAGGTGTCGCCGCAGAACACCCGGGAGGCGGACGTCGCCGCCGCGTACGCCGATCACGTCGTGGCGCGGGACGGGCGGAAACCGGCCCGCCAGGTGCGGATCATCGGCTCGGCCGACCCCACCGACACCTACAGCAGGACCCTCAGCGACGACGTCGCGCGGCGCTTCAAGGCCCGCGGGTTCGCGGTGGAGCGGACCCCGTTCACCCCGCCCCCGCCGCCGGGCCAGGAGCCCTCGTCGGACGCCCCGGGGCCGGGGACGGTCGGCCAGCGCAGCTGCTCCTACCGGGGTGTGGTGTTCTTCGCCGGGCGCGCGGAGGACTTCGAGTCGCTGCTGGGCGGGATCAACGAGTCCTGCAACTCGACGCCGCCGGCGCTCCTCGGCGGTGACGACGTGGCGCGGCTGGCGGCCGACGCGGACCGCCGCGAGCACTACCCCGGGATCCCGTACGACTTCCTGGACTTCACCCTCGGCTCGGCGCGCTGCGACGGCAGCAGCGAGCTGTACGCGGAACTGAGCCGGATCTTCCACGACGAGTGCGCGAAGATCCCCAACTCGTCGCTGGACGGCCATGCGGCGCTCGGCTTCGACGCGGTGAAGCTGTACGTCAACGCGGTCAAGCAACTGCGGGAGGAGGCCGCGCAGATGCCGCTGACGCCGCCCGCGGTGTGGCACGCGATCAGCGGGGTGCACGGCGACGAGGCGCTCGACGGGGCGAGCGGCATCATCAGCTTCGGCGGGGACGTGGACCGCCAGGTCCCGTTGGACAAGCTGCTGTCGGTGCAGCACATCGACGGGACGGGCCACCCGACGCAGGCCGGGTTCTGCGGCCGGGTCGGCGGGCGGACGCAGTCCTCGTGGTGCCCGCCGCTGGAGCCGGAGAAGGGCCGCTGACCGGGCGGTGACGCGCCGCCGGGCCCGGTCCGTCAGGTCGAGGTGACGGTGAACAGGCCGCCGTCGGGGTCCCGGACGACGGCCTGGTAGCCCTCGCCGTCGACCGTGGAGGTCACCGGGGTGACGGTGCCGCCGGCGGCCACCGCCGCGGCGGTCACCTTCTCGAGGTCGCGGACCGGGAAGTGGACGTCCCAGCGGGGCCGTACCCGCGGGTCGGGGGCGGACTCGACGGCGCCGCCGCGCAGCGTGGCGACGGTGTGCGGACCGTCGTGGACGACCACCTGGTCGTGCTCGTAGGTCACCTCGCAGCCGCCCGGCTCGCCCGAGGCCCAGTCGAAGACCTCCGCGTAGAAGATGGCGGCCTCGAAGGCGTCCCGGGTGCGCAGTTCCAGACGGGCGGGGGCGTTGCCCTGCCCGACCGACCAGGCCAGCCGCTGGCCCTCCCAGAAGCCGAACGTGGCGCCGTCGCGGTCGGCGGCCAGGGCGGCGCGTCCGGGCCCGAGCTTCAGCGGGCCGACCGCGACGGTCGCGCCGCGCTCGCGGATCCGGTCCGCGGTGAGGTCGGCGTCGTCCACCGCGAAGTACGAGGTCCAGGCCACGGCGATCCGGTAGCTCTGGGCGAGCGCGCCGATGCCGGCCACCGGCTGCCCGTCGGCCACGGCGACGGAGAACTCCTCGCCGAGGCTGGCCGGGCGGAACCGCCAGCCCAGGACGGCGGAGTAGAAGTCCTGCGCGGCCCCCAGGTCGCGGGCCATCAGGCTGACCCAGCACGGAGCACCGCGGCCCGGAGTCGCGCGGCCGTGGGCCGACATGACATCTGCCTCCTGTCGCTTCGCCCCCTTCGCGCCCCTCCCACTGTGCCAGCGACCCCGCGGGGCCGCACCAAGGGCGCCCCCGCGGGGCAGCGCAGTTGTGCCGGTCTTGATCAGGATCGATGCTGTACATACGTAACCGGGCTGGGTTGATGCCATGAACGCATGGAACGCGGTGGAGAGCGCCGAATTCCGTGGTCCCCTCGACGTCACCAGGGCGGCCACCGCGGTTCTGGACGCCCAGGACGTGGTCATCGGGTGGAGCCCGGCGGCCCGGAAGCTGCTGGGCTACCCGCCGGAGGAGGTCCTCGGGCGTCCGCTGCGGACCTTTCTGCCGGCCGCCGAGGCGACCGGCAGGGCGGGCGCCGGACGGCCGCCGGAAGCCTCGCTGAGCGGCATCGAGGCCCGCACGGCCCGGCACCGCGACGGCCGGCTGCTGGAGGTGGCGCTCACCACCTGCCCGGTGAACATCACGGAGTCCGGTACCCGGGGCGTGCCGGCCCGCATCCTGGTGGCGGCCCCGCTGGCCGAGCAGCAGCTGTGGGAGTCCCAGCAGGCGATGCTCGGCGGGCTGGCCACGCAGTCCCCGGTCGGTCTGGGCATCTACGACACCGATCTGCGGGTGACCTGGGGGAATGCCGCGTTCATCCGGGAGATCGGGCTGCCGCTCAAGGACTTCCTGGGCGTCCGGGCCGAGGCGCTGTACCCGGACGGCGAGTTCGTGACCGAGGGGTATCCGCGGACGCTGGACGGGGTGATGCAGCAGGTCCTGGACACCGGTGAGCCGGTCCTCGATCTGCATTTCGTGGGGCAGCAGCCCTCCGAGCCGGGCCCCGAGCACGTCTGGTCCTGCTCGTACTACCGGCTGCTCGACGCCCGCGGGCAGGTGATCGGGGTGTGTGAGGACGCCTTCGACATCACCGACCGCTACCGGGCCCAGCGCCGGCTGAACCTCCTGGTGGCGGCCGGCCGCCGGATCGGCACCACCCTCGACATGACCGTCACCGCCCGGGAGATGACCGAGGTGGCGGTGCCGGACTTCGCCTCCCTGGTGACCGTCGACCTGGTGGAGTCCGTGCTGGCGGGCGAGGAGCCGGGGCCGGGCGACGGCGCCCTGCCCACCCTCGTCCGGGTCGCCACCCGCTCGGTCGGCGACCCGCCGGACGCGCCGCCGCACGACCCGTACCGCGTCGCGTACCCGCCGGGCTCGCTGCCGTACCGCAGCCTGTCGTCCGGGGGGATGGTGCGCGGGGAGAGCAGCATGGTGGTGCCGCTGCGGGCGGGCGGCGCCGGGATGGGGCTGGTCGCGTTCACCCGCGAGGGAGAGCCGGCGTTCTTCGACAAGGGCGAGATCGCACTCGCCGACGAGCTGGTGACCCGCACGGCGGTGTCCCTGGACAACGCGCGCCGCTTCGCCCGCGAGCACGCCGCCGCACTGACCCTCCAGCGCAATCTGCTGCCGCAGCACCTGCCCGAGCCGTCCGCGGTCGATCTGGCTCACCGGTACCTGCCCAGCGACGACCGGACCGGGGTGGGCGGTGACTGGTTCGATGTGATCGAACTGTCCGGTACACGGGTCGGGCTGGTCGTCGGGGACGTGGTGGGCCACGGCCTGGAGGCGGCGGCGACGATGGGGCGGCTGCGGACGACCGTACGCGCGCTGGCGCAGCTGGACCTCTCCCCCGACGAGCTGCTGAGCCGGCTGGACGACCTGGTCGGGCAGCCCGCGGAGGACCGCCCGGGCGCCGGCCCGGACGATGTGGCCACCGGCGTGACCTGCCTGTACGCGGTCTACGACCCGGTGTCGCGGCGCTGCACCATGGCGCGGGCCGGCCACCTTCCGCCGGCCGTCGTCGAGCCGGCGGGCGGCCTGTCCTTCCCGGAGCTGCCGGCCGGCCCACCACTGGGACTCGGGGGCCTGCCGTTCGAGTCGCTGGACATCGAGCTGCCGGTGGGCAGCCTGATCGCGCTGTTCACCGACGGGCTGGTGGAGACCCGCGACCGGGACGTCGAGCAGGGGCTGCGGACGCTGGGCCGGGTGCTGACCGACCACGACAGGCCGCTGGACGAGCTCTGCGACCGCGCCCTGGCCGAGCTGCTGCCGGACGGGCCGGGCGCCGACGACTCGGCGCTGCTGCTGGTGCGCACCCGCGAACTGGACGTCCGGCAGGTGACGGCCTGGGAGCTGCCCGCCGAGGCCGCGGCGGTCGGCCGGGCCCGGGAGCTGGCCACCCGGCAGCTGCGCGAGTGGGGCCTGGCGGAGCTGACGCACACCACCGAACTGGTGGTGAGCGAGCTGGTGACCAATGCGGTACGGCACGCGTCGGGACCGCTGCACCTGCGGCTGCTGCGGGACCGGACGCTGCTGACCGAGGTCTCGGACACCGGGCACACCTCGCCGCACCTGCGGCACGCGGCCAGCGACGACGAGGGCGGCCGGGGGCTGTTCATCGTGGCGCAGCTGGTGCAGCGCTGGGGGACGCGCTACACGCCGTACGGCAAGACGATCTGGACCGAGCAGGCGTTTCCTGCGGACTACCCCGGTGCCCCGCGGACGGGCGGCTGACGGGGTGCACGGGGCCGGGTCCGGCGCACGTCGTGCGGGTGTTCGGAGGCGGTCCCATGATGGAACCAAGCGAGGTCCCGGCGACTCGGCGGGCGCGGACACGAGGAGGACCTGTGACGAGCAATGGCAGGGAGCATGCGGCCGAGCACCGGCCGGCCGAGCTGTACACCGGCAGCGAGCGGCCCTACGACCCGGAGGACCTGGTGAAGGTCTCCGGCCGTGAGCCCACCCCCAGGGCCCTGGAGTGGGCGAGGCGCCTGATCGCGGAGGAAGGCCCGGGCGCCATAGAGCGGTATCTGCCGTGAGGCCCGCGCCTCGGTGAGCGCGGCGGCACCACCGGGCCGGCCCGGGGACGCGACCCGCGGGACACGTCCTCTCAGGCCGGCCCGGCCGCCTCGGTGGCGGCGGTCGTCCCGGTCGCCTCGGTGAGCAGGAACGCCGTGTTGACCAGTGCGACGTGGGTGAACGCCTGCGGGGTGTTGCCCAGTTGGCGCCGGGCGGCGGGGTCCCACTCCTCCGAGAGCAGCCCCACGTCGTTGGCGGAGGACAGCACCCGGCCGAACAGCTCGCGGGCGGCGTCGGTGCGGCCGGTCGCGGCCAGCGCGTCGGCGAGCCAGAAGGAACAGGCCAGGAACGTGCCCTCGCTGCCCGGCAGTCCGTCGATCCCGGCGTCGTCGGCGTAGCGGCGGACGAAGCCGCCGTGGTCGAGTTCGTCGCGCACCGCGTCCACGGTGCGGATGACCCGTGGGTCGTCGGGCGGCAGGAAGCCGGTCTTGGCGACGAACAGGGTGGCCGCGTCCAGCTCCTGACTGCCGTAGTGCTGGACGAACACCCCGCGTCCGGGGTCGTAGCCCTGCGCGCAGACGTCGGCGTGCACCGCGTCGCGCATCGCCTCCCAGCGGTCGACGGGGGCCGGCAGGCCGGTGGCCCGGGCCATCCGGACCGCGCGGTCCGCGGCGACCCAGGACATGACCTTGGAGTGCACCCAGTGCCGGCGGCCGCCGCGCCCCTCCCACAGGCCCTCGTCGGGCTCCTGCCAGTGCGTTTCGAGGAAGGACATCAGTATCCGCAGCAGGACCCAGACATGACGCTCCATCGGGATGCCGGCCCGCAAGGCGAGGTAGAGGGTGTCGACCACCTCGCCGTAGACGTCGAGCTGGAGCTGGTCGACCGCGGCGTTGCCGAAGCGGACCGGTACGGAGTTCTCGTAGCCCGGCAGCCAGTCGGCGGCGACCTCGGGCAGCCGGCGTTCCCCCGCGACGCGGTACACGCTCTGCAGGTCCCTCGGGTCGCCGGCGATGGCGCGGACCAGCCACTGCCGCCAGGCCGCCGCCTCCTCGCGGAAGCCGCCGCGCAGCAGCGCGGACAGCGTCATGCTGGAGTCGCGCAGCCAGCAGAAGCGGTAGTCCCAGTTGCGTTCCCCGCCGATGCGCTCGGGCAGGGAGGCGCTGGCCGCGGCGACGATCCCGCCGGTCGGCCGGTAGGCGAGGGCCTTGAGGGTGATCAGCGAGCGCAGCACGGCGTCGCGCCACGCTCCCTCGTAGCGGCACCCCGCCGTCCAGCGCTGCCAGCCCTCGGTGGTCTCGCGCAGCGCGCGGTCGGGGTCCACGCGGTGGGTGTTGGGCTGGTGGGAGGGCTGCCAGGTGAGGACGAACGGCACCCGGTCGCCGGCCCGGACGGTGAACTCCGAGCGGGTGGCGCCGTCATGGCCGTAGGTGTGCACGCCGGGGGCGAGCCGCAGCCAGGCGGAATCCGGCCCGGCCACCGCGATGCGGTGGTGCCCGGTGCGCCGCACCCAGGGGGCGATCCGGCCGTAGTTGAAGCGCAGTCGCAGGTCGCTGCGCATCTCGACGCTGCCGCGCAGCCCTTCGACGAGGCGTACCAGGCGCGGTGAGTGGTCGCCGCGCTGCGGCATGAAGTCGATGACGCGTACGGCGCCGTCCGGCGTCTCCCAGGTCGTCTCCAGGATCAGGGTGTCGCCGCGGTAGGCGCGGTCGGTGCACGGGCCGGCGGCGGCCGGGGCGATCTGCCAGCGGCCCTGCCGCTCGTCGCCGAGGAGCGCCGCGAAACAGCTGGGCGAGTCGAAGCGGGGCAGGCACAGCCAGTCCACCGAGCCGTCCCTGCCCACGAGCGCGGCGGTCCGCAGATCGCCCAGCAAGGCGTAGTCCTCGATGCGTCCCGGCATAGGTGGCTCCCTCGGACTTCCATTCTGCGAGCGGACCGCGGTCGGCGCGACCGCCGTCGTGCCCGTCCCGTCCCGCGCGGCCCGGGGCCGCCGCCAGCTGGTCCGCTTGCGGCGGGTATGGGATAGTAGGAGGCTTTTTCTGGAGTGTGGGATCCCTCGTGAGGGGAGGACCGCTCGATGCCCCGTGAGCAGTGGGTGCCCGAGGGGACGGACCAGGAGACACCGAACGTCGCCCGGGTCTACGACTGCTATCTGGGCGGTTCGCACAACTTCGCGGTGGACCGGGCACTGGCCCGCAAGGCCGTCGGCCTGTGGCCCGACCTGCCGTTGATCATGCGCGCCAACCGCGCGTTCCTGCGCCGCTCCGTGCAGTACCTGGCCGGAGACGGCATCACCCGCTTCCTGGACCTCGGCTCCGGCATCCCGACGTTCGGACCGGTGCACGAGGTGGCCCGGCTGATCCAGCCGACGGCCCGGGTGGTCTACGTCGACATCGACCCGGTGGCGGTGCAGCACAGCCTGCTGCTGGTGGCGGACGACCCGCTGTGCTCGGTGGTCCAGGCGGACCTGCGCGACACCGAGACGCTGCTGAAGCAGCCCGCGGTGGCGGAGTTGCTGGAACCCGGCGAGCGGGTGGCGGTGTTGCTGCTGGCCGTACTGCACTTCGTGACGGACGAGGAGGACCCGGCGCGGATCGTCCGGGTGCTGCGGGAGGCGATGCCGCCGGGCAGCGCGCTGGCGCTCTCGCACGGGACGCCGGCCGGCCGGCCGGAACTGGCACGGCAGCACCAGGAGCTGTACGCGCAGGCGTCGGCGCCGCTGACCATGCGCTCGCGGGACCGCATCGTGGCACTGTTCGAGGGCTTCGAGCTGATCGACCCGGGCGTGGTCCACCTCCCGCAGTGGCGGCCGCAGCACCCGGAGTCCGTGGGACCGCACCCCGAGCTGGTCGCCGGCCTCGCGGGCGTGGGGATACGGCCGTGAACGGGCCGCCGGCCGGCCGGGTGGACCCCGCCGCGGTCCGCTTCCGTGACTCCTGGTCCCGGCTGCTGCGGGACGGTCACGGCACGGTGGTGAGCCCGGCGATCCTGGGCCCGCTGGTGTACCGCACCGCGGAGTTGCTGGCCCGGGCGCACGGCGAGGACCCGTTCGACCCCGCGCCGGCCGAGCAGGCCGGGGCGCTGCTCGTCGATGCCCAGTTCACCGACCCTGCGGTGCTCGCGCGGGCCGTCGCGCTGCTCCAGCAGTGGCCGCCGGCGGACGACCGGGGGCCCGCGCTGGCCGGGGCGTTCGCCGCGGGCTGGTCGGCCGCGCTGCGCGACCGGACGCTGCGCGAACAGGAGGCGATCCGGCGCGCGGTGGACCTGGCGCGGCGCGGCGCGGAGCGGGCGCTGTACGCGTCGGAGGCGCGGTTCCGGGCGATGTTCGAGCGGGCCGCGGTCGGCATCGGGTTCGCCGATCTGGAGGGGAACGTCCTGACGGTGAACAGCGCGCTGCAGGAGATGTTCGGCGCGACCGTCGAGGAGTTGCGCCATCTGAACATCGCGACGATGGTGCACCCCCAGGACGCGCCCCGGGTCTGGGAGATGTACCACGAGCTGATCGCGGGGAAGCGGGAGCAGTTCCAGTGCGACAAGCCGTACTACCGGCAGGACGGCGAGATCATCTGGACGCATCTGACCGTGTCGCTGATCCGCGACGAGGAGGGGACGCCCCGTTACCAGGTGGTGATGCTGGAGGACATCACCGACCAGCACCGGCTCCAGGAGCGGCTGCGCTATCAGGCCACCCACGATCCGCTGACCGGCCTGTGGAACCGGACGGCGTTCTTCGAACGGCTGGAGGCGCTGTTCGCCGACCCCGAGCCGGAGGCGCGGTTCGGCCTGTGCTCGGTGGATCTGGACGGCTTCAAGAACATCAACGACAGCCTCGGCCACGCGACCGGCGACCAGCTGCTGAGTTCGGTGGCGGACCGGCTGCACGCCAGTCTGGCGCCGCTGGGCCACATGGTGGCGCGGCTGGGCGGCGACGAGTTCATCGTGCTGCTGGAGAACTGCCGGGGGCAGCAGGAGGGCATCGCGGCCGCGCAGACCGTACTGGCGGCGCTGGCACCGCCGTTCCTGATCAACGGCCAGCAGCTCGCGGTCCGGGCGAGCGTCGGGGTGGTGGAGCAGCCGATCTCGGCGACCACTCCGGGTGCCGCGATGCGCAGCGCCGATCTGACGCTGTACCGGGCGAAGAACGAGGGCCGCGGCCGGTGGACGCTGTTCGACTCGCGGCGCAACGCGGTGGCGGTCAGCCAGTACGCGATGTCGATGCGGATCCCGATGGCGCTGGACCGCGGGGAGTTCTTCCTGGAGTACCAGCCGCTGTGCACGCTGGACGACGGTGCGATGGTGGCGGTGGAGGCGCTGGTGCGCTGGCGGCACCCGGAGTTGGGGGTGCTGGGCCCGGAGGAGTTCATCGCGACGGCCGAGGACAGCGGGCTGATCATTCCGCTGGGCCGGTGGGTGCTGGGGAAGGCGTGCCACCAAGCGGCGCGCTGGTCGGCGCGGTTCGGCGCGGCGGCGCCGCGGATGAACGTCAATCTGGCGGTGCGACAGGCGCGGAACGCCGAGCTGATCGCGGACATCGACCGGATCCTGGAGGAGTGCGATCTGGACCCGGGGAAGCTCCAGTTGGAGATCACCGAGAGCGCGATGCTCGGGCCGCGGGACCCGGCGCTGCAGGCGCTGCGGGAACTGGTCGGCATGGGGGTGTCGCTGACGGTGGACGACTTCGGCACCGGCTGGTCCAATCTGGCGTACCTGCGGACGCTGCCGGTGGCCGGACTGAAGATCGCCGGGGCGTTCGTCTCGGACCTGCACTCGACCGGCGAGGACCCGCTGGGGTGGCGGATCATCGGCGGGATGGTGTCGCTCGCGCACCAGCTGGGGCTGACGGTGACGGCCGAGGGTGTGGAGACCGCGGCGGACGCGGACCGGCTGCGGTCGATGGGCTGCGACTGCGCCCAGGGCTGGCACTACGGACGGCCGGCACGGCCCGGTGAGATCACCCGCCGGATCGTCGAGGCCGCGGGCGGGACGCGTCGCGGTCCTGACGGGACGAGCCACGACACCCAACAGTAAATAAACCGCAAATTGCGGTTTTCCGGACAAATACCCTTGACCTGGCGTCGGCGACCTGCCCATGATGGGGCCCTGGCACCGCAGGCATACGCGAACCTCAGGTCCGCAGGCCCGGCGGAGAGCACATCGCCAGTTGTGGTGGTCGACGCTTCACGCGTCCGAGAACGAACGACGCCTCGCGTCCGAGGCCCGGCGATCAGAACGCACAGGGGCACCTTCCGTACCCCGCGGCCTCGTTGCACGTTCTCCTTTACGTCGCGGGTGTACCGCGCCTTCTCAACAGGCCCCGGCGGCCAGGCCGCCGGTGTACACCCCTACACCTCCCGGGTCTGCCCACGGCCCCGGCCCTGGGCCCCCCTTGCCTCTCGTTAGGCAGTAGCCCATGAGTACCACCCTGCCTTCGGGCACCATCCAGCGCACCATGGACGGCGGCCGCCCGCTGCGCCGCGCCAGCGACCGCTTCGCGGCCCCGCTGCCGGCCCGGCGCGCCACCGACGTCCCGCCGGTCCGACACTCCGTCAGTTTGGTGATCCCCGCGCACAACGAAGCACGCAACGTCCCCTGGGTGTTCGAACAGATCCCGCCCAGCATCGACGAGGTGCTCCTGGTCGACGGCGCCTCCGACGACGCGACCGTCCGCATGGCGGCGCACTGCCTGCCGTCCGTCCGCGTTGTCCAGCAGACCGGCATCGGCAAGGGCGATGCGCTGCGCACCGGCTTCGAGGCCGCGACCTGCGACTACGTGGTCATGATGGACGCCGACGGCAGCATGTGGCCGGGCGAGATCCCGCACTACGTGCACTTCCTCGACAACGGCTTCGACTTCGTCAAGGGCTCGCGCTTCATCGCCGGCGGCGGCTCGCTCGACCTGACCCCGGTGCGCTCACTGGGCAATCTGGCCCTGCTCACCGTCGTCAACCGGATCTACCACGCGACCCTGACCGACCTGTGCTACGGCTTCTGCGCGTTCCGCCGCAGTTTCCTCGACGAGCTCGACCCGCACGCCCCGGGCTTCGAGATCGAGGCGGAGCTGATCGCCCACGCACTGCGCCTGGGACTTCGCATCGCCGAGGTCCCGAGCCTGGAACTTCCCCGCCGCAGCGGGCGCTCCCATCTGCACGCCGTCTCCGACGGCCGGCGCGTGCTGCAGACCCTCCTCGCCGAGCGGCCGGGCGGCCGGCACTCGGCAGCCGCGGGGGCGGGGAAGCGATGAACGACGTCGGCCGACGCCCCGCAGCGGCCTGCCCCGGTCTTGCCGCCCGCGATTCGCTCTACACCCCCGCCCATGTCGTCGAGCTGGACCTGGCGGTGCCGGGTGAGCTTCGCTCGCCCGGCGGCGCCGCTGCCGACGCGTCGGGCGGACGCGTGTTGGCGTTGGTGCGGCTGCACGGACACCCGCTCGGCATGGTCAGCGTCCCCGGTGCCCCGGGAGACACCGCGGGCCTGTACCGCGCGCTGGCCGACGCCGCACATCGCCAACTGGCCGCCACAGACGCCCGGGAGGCGCCAGGGCCCGGTTCCGGTCCGCCGGTCCGGGCCCCTGGGCGGAGCCCCGGGCCCGCGGTCAGCGTCATCGTCGCCACCCACAACCGGCCGGTGATGCTCCGCCAGTGCCTGGACGCCCTGCTGCGCAGCGCACACCCCTCGTACGAGATCGTGGTGGTCGACAACGCGCCGCGCGACGACGCCGCCGAGCGGCTGGTGCGCGCGTACCGCCCGTCCCGGGTCAGATATGTGAGGGAACCCAAGGCGGGTCTGGCCCGGGCGCACAACCGCGGGTTGACCGCGGCCCGCGGGCGGATCTGCGCCTTCACCGACGACGACACACTGGCCGACCCCGGCTGGATCGCCGCGCTGGAGCGCGCCTTCGACGACGGTGCCGCCCCGGACGGCGGCCCGGCGGTCGGCTGCGTCACCGGGCTGATCCTGCCCGCCGAGCTGGAGACCGCCGCGCAGTCCGCGCTGGAGGGGCACGGCGGCTTCGGCAAGGGGTTCGCGCCGCGCAGCTGGTCGAGCGCCGAGCCGCCCGCCGACCCGCTCTTCCCGTTCACCGCCGGCCGGTTCGGGTCCGGCGCCAACATGGCCTTCCGCACCGACGTGCTGCGCGGGCTCGGCGGCTTCGACCCCTCGACGGGCACCGGAACCCCGGCGTACGGCGGCGACGACCTGCTGGCCTTCTTCCTCGTGCTGGCCGCCGGGCACCGCATCGTCTACCGGCCCGACGCGCTCGTCTGGCACCGCCACCGCCGCGACGCCGACGCCGTGCCGGCCCAGGCGTTCGGCTACGGCGCCGGCTTCGGCGCCTTCCTGGCCGCCGCGATCCGGCACCGTCCCGCCGCGCTGCCCGCACTGCTGCGCCGGCTGCCCGGCGGCATCCGGTACACCGCGGCCAGGACCCGCGCCCGGCCGGCCACGCCCGGCCGGTGGCCGGACCACCTCGCGCTGCTGGAACTCCGCGGCCTGCTCTACGGGCCCGTCGGCTACCTGCGCAGCGTGTACGACACCCGCCGCCACTCCCGGAGCGTGACGTGATGGCCTCGCAGACCGCCGCCTCGGGCAGCGCGACGCTGCCCGCCGCGCCCTACACGGTCGTCCTGCGCCGCCGGCTCAGGTCGCTGCTCTCGTACGAGCCGCTGCTGCGCAACGGCCATGTCCTGGTGGCGAGTTCGGTGATGACGGCGGGGCTCGGCGCGGTGTACTGGGTGCTCGCCACGTCCTGGTACCACCCGGAGACCGTCGGCCGCAGCTACGCGGTGATCTCCGCGGTCACCCTGCTGGGCGGGATCGGGCAGCTCAACCTCGCCGACGTGCTGATGCGGTTCGCGCCGTCGGCCGGCCGGCACACCAGGCGGCTGCTGCTGCGCAGTTACGCCGCCTCCGGGCTGTGCGCCGGCGCGGGCGCCGCCGCCTTCCTCGCCCTGGTCCCGCTCGTCGCCCCCGGCCTCGGCTTCCTGCGCAGCTCCCTGGTCGCTCCGTTCTTCATCGTGGGCACCATCGGCTACGCGTGGTTCATCGTGCAGGACGGGGCGCTGACCGGCGTGCGGCGGGCCAACTGGGTGCTGGGCGAGAACGCGATCTTCGCGGTCGTCAAGACGCTGGCACTGGCGCTGGCCGCGGCCTGGGCCCTGGGTTCCGGCATCCTGCTGTCCTGGGCCGGGGCGCTGGCCGTCTCGCTCACCGTCGCCAACTACGTGCTGCTGCGGCGCGCGGTCCCCGCCCACCAACGGGCGCACGCCGACGGCAGGATGCCGCCCAGGCTGCTGGGCTACGCCGCCACCGACTACAGCGGCGCCCTGTGCCGGCTCGCCGCCTACAACATCGTGCCGCTGATCGTGCTCAACACCCTCGGCGGTGCGCGCAACGCCTACTTCTCGCTGTCCTGGGTCATCGCGTACACGCTGTACCAGGCCGCGTACAACATGGGCAGCTCGCTGCTGGTGGAAGCCGCCCATGATCCGGCACGGATCAGCGAACTGGGCCGCCGGGTGCTGCGGCACACCGGCCCGCCGCTGACCGTCGCCGTGCTCCTCCTCCTCGTCGTCGCGCCCTGGCTGCTGTCGGTCTTCGGCGCCGAGTACGCCCACGAAGCCACCGGGGTGCTGCGCCTGCTGGCCCTGTCCGCGCTGCCCAACCTGCTGCTCAACGTGGCCATCGACGTGGCCAGGGCACACCGCCGGCTGGCCTGGGCCGTGGCCCTCCAGGCGACGCTGTGCGCCCTGGTGCTCGTCCTGACACTCCGACTGATCCCCCGCTTCGGCCTCAACGGCGTCGGCGCCGCCTGGCTGCTGGCCGAATGCGCGCTCGCGCTGCCGCTGCTGCTGACGCTGCCGCGCTGGCTGCCCTCCCCCGCAAGGACTTCGCGATGAACGCCCTCGGCTTCCCTCCCGGCGGATACGGCGTGCGGCAGGCCGTCCGCTCGGCCCTGGGCGCCTGGCGCCGCGCCATCACGATGACCCCCATGAGCCCCGCCGCGGCGACCGAGTGCTCCGCCGCGGCGGCCGGAACCACGACGACGGGCCCGGCCACCCCGAGCCTGTCGGTCGTCATCTGCGCCTACACCCTCGACCGCTGGGACCAACTGATCGCCGCGGTCCGCTCGGTGCAGCACCAGCACCCCGTCCCCGACGAGATCCTCCTCGTCGTCGACCACTGCCCCGAGCTCGCCCGCCGGGCCTCGGACGCCCTGCCCGGCGTGCGGGTCCTGCCCAACGCCGAGGCACAGGGCCTCTCCGGCGGACGCAACACCGGGGTGCGCGCCGCGCACGGCGACATCGTCGCCTTCCTCGACGACGACGCGGCGGCCGACCCGGACTGGACCGCCCGGCTGCTCGCCGCCTACCAGGACTCGCGGGTGCTCGGCGTCGGCGGTCTGGTGCGCCCGCTGTGGGAGACCGGCCGCCCCGCCTGGTTCCCGCGCGAGTTCGACTGGGTGGTCGGCTGCTCGTACCGCGGACTGCCCGAACACCCCGCGCCGGTACGGAACTTCATCGGCGCCAACATGTCCTTCCGGCGCGCCGAGATCCTGGCCGCCGGCGGCTTCCGCACCGACCTGGGCCGCATCGGCACCCGCCCGCTGGGCTGCGAGGAGACCGAACTGTGCCTGCGCATCGCGGCCCGCAATCCCGGCGCGACACTGCGGTACGAGCCGTCCGCGGCGGTCCGCCACCACGTGCCGGCCGCCCGCACCACCCGCAAGTACTTCCGCGCGCGCTGCTACGCGGAGGGCCTCTCCAAGGCGGCCGTCGCCCGGCACTCCGGTTCCGGCCCGGCCCTCGCCAGCGAACGCACATATCTGCGCCGGACCCTCCCGGCCGCCGTCGCCGAAGGGCTGCGGCCCGGCGGCGCGGCGCCGACGGGCACGGTCCCGGCACTCGCCACGGGCGTGGCCGCCACCGTCCTGGGCTACGCCGTCGGCCGGCTGCACCAGGCGGTGGAGCGGGCCCGGAGCCTCGCGGCACAGAGCCCGGGAAAGGCCGCGCTGCGCACGCTGGCCGTCCTCGCGCTGCCGGCCGCCCTGGTCCTGTGGGCGGTCTCGCTGCGCGGGGTGAACCTCGGCGCGATGGGCGACCTCGGCCTGGTGCACGTCCTGCCGGTCACCTACTGGGCCGGCCTCTGCCTGCTCGGCCTCGGTGTCTGCGCCGCGCTCACCAACCGCCGCACCCGCGGCGTCCACTACGCCGGCTACGTCCTGGCGCTGATCACCTTCCTGCACGCCACCCCGCTCGCGCTCTATCCGGAACTGCGGTACTCCTGGGCCTGGAAGCACGTGGCCGTCACGGACGTGCTGCTGAGCAGCGGCACCCTGCCCACCAAGGCCGGCCTGCTGGCCGTCTACGCCCGCTGGCCCGGCTTCTTCTGGCTGAACGACCTGTTCGTGCAGCACTGGGGCCTGCGCTCCCCCGGCTCCTACGCCAGCTGGTCCCCGCTGCTGATCAACGCGGCACTGGTGATCCCGCTGCTGGTGCTCTACCGCTCCTTCACCCGCAGCCGGCGGCTGGTCTGGGGCGGGGTGTTCCTGTTCTTCAGCTGCTCTTGGGTGGGCCAGGACTACTTCTCGCCGCAGGCGTTCGCCTTCCTGCTGTACGTGTGCGTCGTCGCGGCCGTCGTCCGCAAGCTTCCCCGGCCGGGCCGGCCGAGGCCGAGACGGCCGAGTGCGGGCTGGTGGGTGCTGCTCGTCCTCGCCCTGGTCACCATCGTCTGCTCGCACCCGCTGACGCCGGTGCTGCTGACCGGTTCGCTCGTCCTGCTGGCCCTGCCCCGCCGCAACCGCGCGGTGGTGGTGCCGGTGCTGCTGGTCGCGCTGGTGCTGACCACGGCGTGGGACCTGACCGTGGCCCGGCCCTACCTGGAGCAGAATCTGCACAGCATCCTGACCGGCCTGACCCAGCCGGAGTCGAACGCCGGGTCCGGGCTGCTCGGGCTGTCCGGCGCCACCGCCGGCCAGGTCGCGGTGGCCTGGGCCGACCGGATCCTGTCCGCCGTGGTCTTCCTCTTCGCGGGCCTGGCGGTCCTGGTGCGGCCCTCGTTGCGGCGCACCGCCCTGCCGCTGCTGGCGATCGCCCCACTGCCCTGGGCGGTGGCCAACAGCTACGGCGGCGAAATGATCTTCCGGGTCTATCTGTTCGCGCTGCCCGCCACCGCGTTCGGCGCCGCCGCGCTGCTGCTGCCGCCGCTCCTGGCCACCGCCCACGGCCGCGGCCTGCGCCGCCCGCTGCGGCGCCTGCGGGCCGCGGCGGTGCCCGTCATCGTCGTGACGCTGTTCGCCGCGCTCTCCCTCGCCTACTTCGGCAAGGAGAACGTCAACTACTTCACCCCGTCGGAGACCGCGGCCGCGAAGTGGCTCGCCGGGCACGCCCCGGAGGGCTCCCTGATCGTCGGCGCCTCCGACAACTTCCCGTACGCCTACGCCGATTACCCGTACCACGACCGGATCTGGCTGTCCGAGGCGGCGCCCGAGGACCAGCGGCAGGTCAACCGCGACCCGGTGTCCGAACTGCGCGTGCTCACCGGCGCCGGGCCGCCGCGCCCCGTCTACCTGGTCCTCAACCGTGCCCAGGAGGCCCAGGTCCTGGCCACCGGAGCACTGCCGCCCGGCACCCTCGCACACATCAGGAACGCGCTGGCGCACCGTCGCGACTTCCCCGTCGTGCACCGCACCGCCGACGCCGTCGTCTACCGCATCCTGCCGGAGGGCGCCCCCGGCGGCCGCTGAGGCACCCGAGGGCACCCACCGGCACCTCGACCGCACGGGGGTCCGAAAGGACCGATCATGAGCGCCGTCCCCGTCTTCGTCTACCACTCGGTGAACACCGACCCGCCGCCCTGGATCGCGCCGTACACGGTCACCCCGCGGGTCTTCGCCGAACAGCTCGACCGCATCGCGGACGCCGGGCTCACGGTGGTGCCGTTGCGGCGGCTGGTCGCGGCGATCCGTGGCGGCCCGCCGCTGCCCCCGCGCTGCGCCGTCCTCACCTTCGACGACGGCTTCGCCGACTTCTACTGGACGGTGGCGCCCCTCCTCACCGAGCGCGCCCTGCCCGCGACGCTGTACGTCACGACCGGCGCCGTCCATCCGCCCGGCGGCCACCCCGAGGGCAGTCTGCTGCCGGCCGCCGCGATGCTGAGCTGGCGGCAGGTCGCCACCCTCGACGCGCTCGGCTTCGAGATCGGCGGACACACCGTCACCCATCCGCAGCTGGACGCCGTGCCCGCGCAGCGCGCCTGGCGCGAGATCGTCGGCTGCAAGCGGCGGCTGGAGGACGCGCTCAGCCATCCGGTGTACTCCTTCGCCTATCCGCACGGCTACTCCAGCGCCGCGGTCCGCCGCACCGTGCGCGAGGTCGGCTGGACCTCGGCCTGCGCGGTGGCCAACGCCTTCGCCTCGGCCGACGGCGACCCGGTGCGCATACCCCGGCTGATGGTCCGGGCCGACACCCGTCCGGAGCTGTTCACCCAGTGGACGCGCGGCGGCGGCGCGCCCACGGCGCCGCTGTCCGAGTCCCTGCGGACCAAGGGCTGGCGGGTCTACCGCCGCTCCCGGGCGCTGCTCGGGCGCCCGGCCGGCGGACCGCCCGGGTCCGGCACGCTGCCCTGAGCGGCCGCCTCCCGGCCTGCCGTACCCCGTTACCTCCCGCCCGTGCCGTGGTGCCCCGCCGCTGCCCCTAGCTGCTGCCAGACCCGGACCCAGTCCACCGACATCCGGGCGTGGTCGACCCCGGGCGGCGGCACCGTCGGATAGCCGACCGCGAGCGTGAACAGCAGCTCCATCGGGACGTGCGGGATCTTCGCGGGATCGGTGACCCGGAAGCGGATCTCGCCGTCCACATACCAGGTGAGCGCGTTCCGCTCCCAGTTCAGCGCGAAAACGTGGTAGCCGGCCGGGAAGTCCACCGGCCCGAAGCGCCCCGCGGCGGTGCGTTCCTCGCCGGCCGGCCCCTTCCAGTGCACCGTCATCTCGATCCGGTCGGTGCTGCCGAGCCCCTCGGCGACGTCGAGTTCCGGGGGCGTGTACCGGGAGGCCGGCATCAGCCAGAAGGCCGGCAGCATCCCGGCCTGCGGGGGGATCCGTACGGCCGCCTCGAAGTAGCCGTAGGTGAAGACGAAGCGCGGCCGGGCGTTCCACGAGCTGCGGCCGGTGGAGACCATCCCGGACGTCCACGGATAGCTGCGGCCGTCCGTGCCCGGGGTGGTCCGGCGGCGGGCGGTCAGCGTGAGCTTGCCGTCGCCGACCGACACCTGCTCCGGGCGGTACCACTCCAGCTCGTTGTTGCCGCGGTTGGTGCAGCCGCCCTGGTTCCAGTCGTAACAGGTCGTCCAGCGGGCCGGGTTGAGCCGGGTGCCGCCGAAGTCGTCCGCGAAGACCGCCCGCCAGTGCCCCGGCACCGGCGGGCTCGGTGACGGGGTGGGCGCGCGGATGCCCGACGCGCAGCCGGTGGCGGCCGCGAGCGCGAGAAATCCGCTTGCGGCGGCGCGCGCCAGTCGGCAAGATCCCATCGGCCGCCTCCCGGGCGCGCTCCGGAAACACCTCCGATGATCATCGCCCATCCCCCGGCGTCCCGCTACTTCCGGGCCTCCGCCGCCCCCCAGAGGAACCCGATACCCCATGACCACCGAACGTGTCGCTCCGCCCGTCCGCGCCGGCGAACGGGAGACCCTGCGGGCCTTCCTGGACTTCCACCGCGCCACGCTCGCCCTGAAGACCGAGGGCCTGACCGACGAGGAGCTGCGCCGCCGCTCGATGCCGCCCTCCACGCTCACCCTGCTCGGCCTGGTCCGGCACATGGCGGAGGTGGAGCGCACCTGGTTCCGCCGGGTGATCAACGGTGAGGACATCCCGCTGGTCTGGTCGGCCGAGGGCGACTTCCAGGCGGCGTACGACCCCGACGGGTCGACCGGCGCGGAAGCCTTCGCCGCCTGGCAGGAGGAGGTCGCCCACTCCCGCCGCATCGAGCAGGCGGCCCCCTCCCTCGACGTCACGGGCTACCAGCCCCGGTGGGACGAGCACGTCTCGCTCCGCCTGGTCATGCACCACCTCGTCCACGAGTACGCGCGCCACAACGGCCACGCCGACTTCCTCCGGGAGGGCGTAGACGGCACGGTGGGAGCCTGAGAGCAGCGATCTGCCGGGGGACGGCGCCGACCGGGCTCCGGCGGGCGCGGGCGCCGACCCGTACGCCCAGGGGCCGCACGTCCTGGTCGAAGCCGCTCAGGCCGTGGATTCCGCCGTTCTGGTGGCCCACTCGACCGGCGGCATGTTCGCGCTGCCCGTGCCGGACCTGGAGTCATACCTGAGCGGGCTGGTCCTCATCAGCAGCGCCCCCACTCCGGCCGGCGTCCGACGTTCGCCGCCCACGCCGCGCGGCACCCGCTGCCCGGTGTGGGGGAGGCCGCCGCCCGCCGGGCCGAGCAGCCGGACGACGGCAGCCTGCGGGACCTCACCCTGGCGGCCGCCGCCTGGAACTTCGTCAGTGCACCCTTCGTCAGGTTCGCGTCGATCAGGGTCGAGCCGTGCGCGCCGCCTTCGCCGAGCTGACCGCCCGCATGGAGGGGCCGGCGTGAGCACCGTGTGAGGTGCCGTGAAGGTCAGCCCTTCCTCGTCGGCGGCTTGATCAGGTAGAGCCGGCGGGCCAGATCCAGCGCGGTCAGCAGCACCTGGGCCCCGTTCCAGGCGTATTGACGGCGCTGTTGCCACACCTCGCCGTTACCGGTCGGGTCGGTGGCCCGTGCCTGCAGGACGACCCCGGAGCGCTGGTCCCAGCTCCTGATCTCGTCCGAGTGGCTGCCCACGGTCCAGGACGTCCTGCCTCGGATCGCCTGGGCGATCTGCGCGGGGATCGCCTGGAACCGCGCCCCTTCGGCCAGGGCCACGGCCAGCGCCTGGACACTGTCCTCCATCGTGTGGGTGCTCGTGTTCGGGTCGTGACGGTAGATCTCGAGCACCGCATTCCGCAGGCGGCTCCGGCTGACCGTGATTGCCTCAAGGCCCCGGTATTGGATGCCCCAGCCGAAGTGCTCCCTGCGGACGCGCGGGAACAGGTGGCCCGGGACCATGTCCCGCGTGCGGCCGTTCACCCGCTCGGTGAACGTGTAGAGGACGCGGCTGGTCGCGTCCCTGTTCTCCACGTAGAACCCGAGCAGGTAGTTGTCGGACCGCCGGAAGACTCCTCGGACCATGCGGCCCACGATGAACTCGTCCTCGGCGAACCGTCCGAGGTTGATCGTCTGCATGACCTCGGGGTCGGGGTTCTGGATCAGGTGGCCGGCACCGGGCCGTCGGACGCTCTGCTCCCCCAGCACGGCGTTGCGGACGTTCGCGACCGTGCGGGTGTAGAGGCCGGCGAAATCCTCATCCTCCGTCGTTTCCCTCGGCTGCCCCTGCCCCTGCTCCTGCGGCGTGGCCTGGACGGTCCGGTCCTGCCCGTGCGGGGCCGACGCACCGTAGGTGACCGCGCCACCCGCGCCCAGCGTGCCCGCAAGGACCGAAACCACCACGGCCGCGCTGACCAAGCGCCGCCGCACCGGGCCGCGTTCGAACCGTTCGACCCGGCCGACCCTTCGCGTCATCTCTGCGGTGTCTGCCATGTCAGGCCCAGAACTCGAACTCGGCCCGGAGCGTGCCCTTGGTGACCCGGCCCCCGTCGCTGTAGTAGAGCGCCCGGTACTTCGCACCCTTCGTCAGGTTCGCGTCGATCAGGGTCGAGCCGTACGCGCCGCAGTTGGCGTTGCCGCAAGCCCAGTCCCACGTGACGCGCTTGCCGTTGCTGTCCAGGATCTCGATCCAGTCCCAGCCGTTGTACGGATCCCGCCCCGAGGGCGCCACCCACGTGACGCTGACCCCCTTCACGTGGGACTGGTACCAGTAGCCCCTGAACTGCGCCGGCGAGACCTCGCTGATCAGGTAGTCGGTGTTGATCCTGCCGGGCTCCGTCCCGGGATCCCCGGGGCCCCCGTTCCGGTACGTCGGCGGCTGCCAGTGCTCACGCGCCGAGTCGGCTGCCGGAGCCGCCTGCACAGCGGCCTTCGTCGGTTCTCCCGAACCCTGCGGCGCCGCGGAAGCCGTGCCCAGCGCCCCCACGGACACGCTTGCGAGCAGCCCGGCCATGACCGCGGTCCGCCGCCGGGGCGTGTTCGCCCCGGCGCATAAGGAAGAGACCCTGCCTGTGCCTCGCGTGCGGAACAGCATGCGTACGTCACCTCGCCGTTGATCGGAGATCGATGCGCCGGAAACGTTAGGGAGCCGGGATCAACGTCCCCTTGACGATCGACCAACGCGGGCCGCGACGCACGCGAGGCAGGAGGCCGCGGAGCAGGTGAATCCTTGCCGTCAGCCCGCCCCCTGAGCGGCCGGCGCTGCGTCCGGACGGTACCGGGCGGGCGGTGCTGCCTGCGGGCTCCGGCGGCGTGCCGGTGAGCGTGGCACACGGTGGAGTCCACGCTCACCGTCGGCCGGTCGATGCGGCCCTCCGCGCCGGCGCCGGCGGGAACGGCCCGCATCCCTTCCGGCGCCCGCTTCCCCAGTTCCCTAGCCCAGTTCGAGGCTGGTCACGGCGAAGGTGTGCTCGTCGGCCGCCGGCGGGACCGGGCCGGTGTACATCCGTACCGTGTGTGACCGGGGGGTCAGACCGCGGGAGGCGGCCAGCGAGACGGCCGCGCGCCGGGGTTCGGGGATGTCCAGGAACACCTCGTCGTCCGGGTCCACGCAGGCGGTCAGGGCGTCGAAGAGCCCCTCGGCGGCCTGCGGGCCGTCGGCGAAGAGCGGACCGATGCGGTGGCCCGTCCGGGCCGGGCGGATCACCCCGTAGCCGGCGATCGCGCCGTCGCGGAGGTAGACGCGGGCGGTGTGGCCGGGGGCGGTCACCCAGCGGGTGACGAACGCGCGCCGCCCCGCGGGGAAGCACAGCCGGTCGTAGGCGGCGAGGGCGTCGAGGTGGGTGCCGGTCACCGGGACGACCTCCGGCCGGGGGGTGTCGCCGCCGGTGGGGCGTCCCCCGTAGCGGACGGTGTCGTGGGCGGGGGTGAACCCGGCGCGCCGGTAGGTGGCTTGCTGGGCGGGTACGGCGTCCAGGCCGACGGTGCGCACGCCCGCGTGCGGGAAGGCCGCCCGCCAGGTGGCGAGCCCCAGGCCCTGCCCCCGGTGGTCGGGGTGGACGAGGTAGTAGCCGAGGAAGGCGTAGGCGTCGGAGTAGTTGACGACCGAGACCGCGGAGACCGGTTGGCCGGCGCGGCGGCCGAGGAAGAAGCCCGCGGGGTCGGTGGGGTGGAAGCAGTCGGTGTCGCCGCGGCCGGGGTTCCATTCCTCGTCGGCGGCCCACCGGGCCACCTGGTGCCAGTCCTGTGCTGAGGCCGTGGTGACGATGAGGGGGTCGGCCGCGGAGGTGTGCCGGGGCGCGTCCGGGCGGGCGTCGTCGCTGGGGGGAGGCATGCCGGTGGTCGTCCCTTCTGTCGGGGGCAGGGGGCCTGCGTGCGGGTTCTGGTTGGGGGGCGGGACGGCGCGGGGCCGAGACCCCCTAGATCAGGTCCATGGCGGCGACCTCGTCGGGGCGGCCGTAGCTGACCGGCCCCTGGAAGCGCCGCCGGGCGGTGGCGAACCACCAGACGGTGGCGATGATCAGCACCACGGCCAGCGCGATGGGCGCGTAGTTGAACGAGTCGGGGGTGATCGGGGACGCCTGGGGCAGCATGAACAGCACGTTGCTGATCAGGATCCAGGCCACCGCCACGGCCGCGACGGGCCGGCCGTAGCGGCCGAGGTTCCACGGCCCGGCCTGGAAGTCGTCGAGCCGCAGCCGCAGGAAGATCGGCACGGCGTAGGCCAGGAACAGTCCGACGACGTTGACGCTCACCACGGCGGTGAACGCGGTGTGCGACCACCAGCCGGGCAGCACCAGCACCAACGGGCAGGCCGCCGCGAGCCAGACGGCCTTGACGGGGGTGCGGGTACGCGCGGAAACCGAATGCCACCAACGGGAGCCGGGCATCGCGCCGTCGCGGGAGAACGCGAAGATCTGGCGGGTATTGCTGGTCATGTTGGCGAGGCCGCAGAACAGCATGGCGCCGATAACGATCAGCAGCAGGAACTGCGCGATGCCGGGGCCGAGCGCGTCGACGAGAATCTGCACCGGCGGCGCGTCGGCGCTCGCGGCGTGCCCGTAGTCACGGATCGCGTACACCAGCGCGAGCATCAGGATGAGTCCGGTGATCGCGGAGCAGGTGATGGCCCGCATGATGCCCCTGGGCGCATTGACCGTCGCCTTCACCGTTTCTTCGGACATGTGGAAACTGCCGTCGAAACCGGTGAACGTCCAGCTGGTGACGAGCAGGCCGAGCATTCCGCCGTAGACCGCACTGGTGAAGCCGGTGTTGTTCACGAAGTGGGCGGCGAAAGAGGGTGATTGGTGATGGTCGGGTATGAACGTGAGCGCGCCGACGATCACCACCATGCCGATGAGCAGCCACCACACGGAAATGCGGTTCACCAGCGCGACCAGCCGCACGGTATAGGTGTTGGCCAGCGCCTGGAGCAGGAGGATGGCCGCGGTGATGCCGACGGTCTGCTGCGGGGTCGCCTCGTAGGACGGCCACTGCATCGCGAGGAACGCCTGGATGAAGGTGGCGGCCGCGAAGTTGGTGGCGGCGGTGCCGCCGACCTGTCCGACGAAGTTCAACCAGCCCGTGTACCAGGACCAGGCGCCCTGGTGCCGCTTGGCGAGCTTGCCGGCGGAGAAGTAGAGCGCGCCGCTGGTCGGGTAGGCGGAGGCGATCTCGCCCATCGCGGCACCGACGAACAGCACCATGACCGAGACACCGACCCAGCCGAGGACCAGGATCCGGGGGCCGCCGGCGTTCATCCCGAAGCCGAACGAGGAGAAGATGCCGGAGATGATGTTGATGATGGTGAAAGAAATGGCGAAGTTGTCGAACGCACGGAATCTGCGGGTGAGTTTCCGCGGGTATCCCATGGCATGCAGCGTGGCATCGTCGTCGAGGGTGACGGGATCTGCCGGGTGGGGGGATTTCGAGCGAGTGAGAGACGTGCGCTCGGACACAACCGCAACCTTTCTGGGGACACAGGGGGGAAATGGCGGATCGGGTTGAGTGTGCGGGGCGGGCGGCTGCGGAGAATACGTGGAGCGGCTTCCGCATTCCGTTGTGCGCCGCGAATTCAGGCCCCGTGCGGCACGGGCAGCCCGCAGGAGCGTCTGGCTCTGCTCAATTGTTCGGCGGGTTCACCGAACGCGCTCCACGGCATCCGCGCGGCAAAGGGGCCCATGGCGGTGAAGACTTCCCGGGCCTCGAATTCACGTTTCGCCATGAACAGCGCATGCGCCAGGTACGACAGGTCCAGCACCGGCGTGAAGCGGTAATCGGCCACCCGCGGGAACCAGTTGCGGTGGATGCTGGTCGCGGTGGTGATCCACTGGGGTTGCTCCCATGTGCGGTCGGCGAGCAGGGCGGTGGGGTCGTAGTCCTCGACCAGCGCCACCAGCGGCAGCAGCCGCAGCGGCGAGGTGGCCGGCGCCCGCTGGCTGAGGAAGGCGGCGACGTCCCAACTCGCGCTGGAGGAACCGCCGTAGCGGGTGAAGAAGTACGACAGGAAGCGGTGGTGCGCCTCGCGGTGCCAGGCGTCGAGCCGGAGGATGTGGGCGAAGAGGTACCAGGGGCCGGCCGGTGCGGTCAGCAGCCCCTGCGGCGCGGGGTCCCGGGGGCGGTCGAGGCGGGTCAGTGCCAGCTGGGCCACCCACGGCGTGGGGTCCTCGGGCAGTTCCTTGGCGGCCCGGTCACAGGCGGACCGCGCTATCCGCGCCAGCGCGCCCTGCCGCCGGTCGCCCGCGTCGGCCATCCGCAGCGCCCGCAGCATGGCCACCCGCGCCCAGAGCAGCGCGGCTTCCGCGCCGGGTTCCTCGGCCAGCCAGCGCTCGGCGAGGTCCGAGTCGGCCGCCACGGACGCGAGGACGAGCGAGCGGTGGGCCCGTACCTCGAAGTCGTCCCGGGTCTCCTTGAGCACCTCGTGGGCGCTCAGGTAACGGCCGGCCCGGACGTCCATGCACGCTCGCGCCAGCGCCCGGTCATCGGCCGCCGGACTCCACACGTACTGCCCCTCGAAAGAGCCGGCCGCCATGGTCCCTCCCGGTCACGAAGGCGTCTTCCCCACACCGCATTGCAGCCGCACCGAATTCAGCTGAGTCCCTGCCCTCGGTCAAGTGGCAGCGGAGCACACCCTACTCATCATCAACTCCGCGCGAAAACAGTGGTCTGGAATATCTGGTTCCGCACCTTTTCGCCGCGAGGAGATTGAAAAGGAAACAACTTTTCGGCCGACCTGCCGAAGCCCCTCCCCTTTACCTCTCCGACAGCCACAGGACAACACGCGCCATTTATTTGGCATATTCACGGGGGCACCGGACCTCCACAACCGGACTCCACCGGTCGGCCGCTCCCCGGGTTTCTCCGCCCCCCGTACACCGCGTACCTCATATCGGACGCCGGGAACGGCGGCGACAGGCCCTCGACCGGCGCGATCGGCGCCGCACCACCACCCACCGTCCATGCCGTCCGGACCAGTTGGCCGACACCAGGGATCCGCGCCCACTCAGCGACACTTTCCGGCCAAAACCAAAAGGAGGTTGTGCACTCGCGAACGCGGAACGGCTCCGCCTCGGGGGGCAACTGCCCCACTTCAGGAGCCACTTGACCCTCCACCAGCACGGAATCGGGTCAAGAGCAACCGAAATTAGCGGAAGCTACTTTCCGGAACCGCGCGATCACATGTAGCGTTCGACTCGACCGGAGGCCGTGACTTCGCACCACGTCATGGCCGCGTACGGGCATGGGGGCGAGCGTTCTTACGGCACGGACGGCGCGGTTGCCCCCGCTGGGCGCACCCGCATCACGAGTGCCTGTTCGCCCCCTACGCCCAGCACCGGACTGCGTCGCATCATCTGCGCAGCACCTCAGCACCCTTGAACGTCGAGCACCGCCATGTCTGTCCGTACACGCCTGCTTTGCAAGAGGAATGGGCCCAGATCATGTTTATGAACTCCTCGACGACCCCGCTTGCGTTGCGACCGGAAGACGACTTCGGCCGCACGGTGACAGCCGGGCCCGGCGAAGGGCCACCGCTGGCGGTCGACCGGCTCCCCGACGGCACGTGGCAACTGACCCTGCACGACCTGGAACCGGTATCGGTGCACCGGATGCCCTCGGACGAGGTCCACATCATCCTGGCGCCGCCGCGTGAGGATCCGGCACACCCCGACGGGCCCGTGGCGCCGGCCGCGCCACCCCGGCCGGAGCCGATCCAGATCGACACCGCGGCCCGGATCGTCTCCATCCGGGGCCGCCAACTCGGTCTGCCCCGCCTGGAATTCGATCTGCTGGCCCACCTCGTGCTGCACCCCCAGCGGGCCTTCACCCGGGAGCAGCTGATGGCCGCGGTCTGGCCCAGCTGCCAGTCCAGCACCCGTACCGTCGACGTCCACATCGCACGGCTGCGGCGCCGCCTGGGGCCCGGCCTGCGCGACTGCATCAGCACGGTGTTCGGCATCGGGTACAAGTACCTGCCCACCCTGTAGCCGGCGGACGGCCGGCGCGCGGGGACGGTGGCCGGGGGAAGCCGGCCACCGTCCCCGCGGAGGCGACGGACGCGGCAGTCCGGCGACGGGGGCGTCTCACCCCCCGGCCGCCCCGGGGTTGAGGTGCACCGGGGTACCGGCCATGGGTTCCTTGCGCACGAAGGCCCGTCGCAGGGCGTGGTAGGGCTGCTCCGGGTCGAAGAAGATCTCGTGCATACGGGCCAGTTCGTGCTCCCGGTAGGCGGACAGCGGTCGTTCCGCCTCGTCCTGCTCCCGCTCGGCCTTCTTCGTGGCGATCCGGGCATGCACCGACGGCGCGGACGCCAGCCGTACGGCCAGGTGCGCGGTCTGCGGGCCGAACTCCTGCGGGTCGCAGTCGACGATGCGGTCCACGAGCCCGAGGCGCTGGCCGGCCGCCGCGGTGAGCGGCAGGGCGCGCCGGGTGAGCTGCTCGGCGACCTCCGGGCCGGCCCGCCCGGGCAGGGTGTAGGTCCAGTACTCCGAGCCGTACAGCCCCATCAGCCGGTAGTGCGGGTTGAGCACCACGGCCGCGCGGCACCACACCTCGTCGGCGGCGAGCGCCAGCATCACGCCGCCGGCCGCGGCGTTGCCGCCGAGCGCGGCGACCACCAGCCGGTCCGTGGTGGTCAGGACGGCGTGCACCAGGTCGTCCATGGCGTTGATGTTGTCCCAGGACTCCGCGGCCGGGTCCGCGGCGGCCTCGATGACGTTCAGATGGATGCCGTTGGAGAAGAAGTCCCGGCGGCCGCCGAGGACCAGTACGGAGGTGGGCCGGGTGCAGGCGTGCCGGTATGCGGCCAGCAGCCGGCGGCAGTGGTCGGTGCTCATCGCGCCGCCGGGGAAGGAGAACTCCAGGAAGCCGGCCGGGCCCTCCTCGCGGTAGCGGATGTCGGTCCAGGTCCGGGGGGTGTCGGGGGCGTCGAGCGGGGCGGGGACCTCGGGGAGCGACGGGAGGCGGTCGCCCAGCGCCAGGGTGGCGGGCAGTTTGACGGTGCAGGGCTCCCCCGGGCGGCGCGCGGGCCGGAGTTCGGGGATCCACACCGCGCCGTCGGCCGTCGCCCGGCAGACCGCGCCGCACCGGGTCGCGAGCAGATCCCCCGGCCGGCCGGTCAGGCCGTCCTCCGGGTGCCCGCCGTGCAGGAACCAGGTGCCGTCGAGGAGTTCGTCCCGTACGCCGGGCCGGGAGTCGGCGGCGCGCAGCTTGCGCAGCACGGTGGTCGTGGGGTCGCGCCGCCAGTCGATCCGGCGCCGGTCCTGGCGGAGGGGCGGCCGAGGGCGGCCGGTTTTGGCGGTGGCCGGCAGGGTGTCCTGCGGTTGCGGGCGGTGGGTGCCGGAGGCGACGCGGTCGACGGCCGTCAGGACCGCCTCGACGGCGGCGTCGGCGATCTCGTTGCGGTAGAGGTCGCTCTTGCCGACCTCGGGGACGGCGCACTCGGCGGCGGCCCAGATGTCGCCGGCGTCCATCTCGTCGTTGGCCTGGAGGACGGTGACGCCCCACCGGTCCGCGCCCAGGTGCACCGCCCAGTCCACCGAGGAGGGCCCGCGGTCGCCGACCGGGCCGGGGTGCACGATCAGGCAGGTGTACGCCGACCACACCTCGCGGGGCACGGCCGTCTTGAGCATCGGCGCCACGACGACTTCGGGGTCATGCCGGCGTACGACCTCCGGCAGCGGCGTCTCCCGCGTCACCAGCTCGACGTTCACCTGGTGCCCGCCGTCGCAGAGTTCGGCGTGGACGCGCTGCGTCAGGCTGTTGAACGCGCCGGCGATGAGCAGAATGCGCACAGCGGACTCCTCCGGGGCTGGGCGGGTGGCCGATGCCCGTGAGCGTTCCCCGGGCGGGCCGGGCGGCCCCGGAGACGCCCGGCAGGTCACCCGGCCGGTTGCCGCCGTACGGCGCAAGGCGCCGGGCCCGCACCGGCGCGCACCCCGGGAGCTGACGGCACGTCACTCGGTTCCGTTGTTGATCATCTCGACGCAATCCCGCCAAAGTTGGCGCGCCGGGCCCGCTTCAGCCCGCACCGACATTGCCTTTCATTGACATTCACTTGGCCATGCTTTTACTTTCATGGTGCGGCATCGGCGCAGGTCAGCGCCGTGTGCCCGGCATCGTTCCGCACTCTTCCCGGAGGTCCCGATGGAGCAGCTCATCAAGAAGATGGCCCAGGACATCGTCTGGCAGAACTGGCTCGCCGCCAACTCCGCCCAGCAGGCCGCGAAGAACGGCTGCATCAGCGCGGCGCCGGCCGGCTGCATCAGTGCCGCGCCGAAGGCCGGCTGCATCTCCTGACGCCCGGCACCCGCCGAGTGATCCGGGGGCGGGCGACGGCGGCGCTTCCCCGGCCGCCGTCGCCCGCCCCCGGGCACCCCGCCCCGCACCGCCCCCACGGGCACCGTTCTCCGAGCCCTGACGAGGAATCCATGGATGGTCAGCCGACCGCCGAGGTCATCGAGCAGCTCCGCGACATACCGCTCTACCGCGAGTCGCTCGCGCAGGGGTACTTCCCCGTACTGGACAAGCCGGAGATCGCCCGCGGCTTCCCCGAGAACTGGATGACGCCCCGGCTGGCCGCCGCGCTGGCGGCGGGCGAGGCGGAGTACGTCCTGTCCACCGGCACCAACCACGCCCGGATGCAGCTCATCCGGCCGCCGTACTTCCTGCTGCACTCCTACTACCGGCTGTGGCGCGAGCACCCCGACATCTCCGGCACCTGGGAGTCCGGCTGCCGGCGGGTGTCGCTGACCACGGTGCTGGCGACGGAGCACGTCGCACGGATCAACGCGGCCCGCAGCGGAGTGCCGCCGCAGGCGGTGCCCGCCCTTGAGGACCGGTGGCTCGACGACCGCACCTGCTATCTCAACCTCCGGCTCGACCCGGCGCTGTGGGAGCGCGACGAGGTCGTACGGATGCTCCAGGAGATCGAGACCGCCCGCCGGGCCCACCCGCGCGGCGAGTACCACCTCGACTGCTCCGGATACCACCTGGCACACCTGGTGCGGAAGGTGGGCGAAGAGGGACTGTGGGACGAGTTCCCGCCGCCCGCCAGCATCATCCACGCCTACGAATACACCCCGGTGAACGTCCGGCGCTTCCTGCGGCAGCATTTCGACTGCCCGCTGATCGACCTGTTCGGCAGCACCGAGCTCGGCTATCTCTACTACAGCGACCGCCGCGGCGCGTATTGGCCGCACCTGGACGACATGAGCGTCGAACTCCACCCGGTCGCCCCCGGGAGCACGATCTTCGAGCTCATCGTCTCCAGCGTGCGCAACCCGTACATGCCGCTGATCCGCTACCGCTCCGGCGACTGCGTACGCACCCAGGACGGGACTCCGGACCCCTCGGGAATCACCCAATTCTGCGGCCGGCAGAAGGAATTGCTGCACACGCCGCACGGGCCGGTGGCGCAGGGCGATCTCGACCGGTGCATCGGCGAGGCCACCGCCCGCGTCTTCCTGCACCAATTGCGGCTCGCGGGCCCGGCCGAGGCGCGGCTGGCGTACACGACGTTCGACGGCGCGCCGCTCGACACGACCGAGTCCGCGGCGCTGGAGCACGCCGTCGGTGAACTGACCGGCCGGCACTGCCGACTGGAGCACCGCGCGCACCTCCCCATCGGGCCGTCCGGCAAGTACGCCTGGCTCGCCGGCGCCGCCTGACCCCGCCCGTCCCGCCCTCATCTGCACAGGAGCGCCATGACCAGCCGCCCGCCGCTGTCCGCCGACGACCTGAGGAACCTGCTCGGGGAGACCCTGCACACCGAAGTCGTCGAGCATTTCGCCGCGAAGAGCCCGGACCTGCCACGGGAATACGTGCTGCGGCAGGTCACCGAATGCCTCCGCTATCTGTATCTCGTCTCCCGGCACCGCGAACAACTCGGCGGGCTGTTCCTCCCGGTCGAACAGGACATCGACGAGATCTGGCACTACCTGATCCTGCAGACCCGCGAATACCGGGCGCTGTGCGAGGAACGGCTGCCGGGGCGGTTCTTCATCGAGCACCGCAGCATCGCCTACGAGGACTACCAGCAGGAGCCGGGCCGCGAACAGGCGGTCGAGGAAGCGCTCCGCTGGATTCCGCTGTACTGCCGGGAATTCGGATCGTTCGACGAGGGCGCGCTGCCGCACTGGACCATCGTGCGTTTCCTGCACGAGCAGATGGACCTGTCGCTCGCCGACATCTCCTCACTGGAGCCCGTGGCACCGGCGTGACCCGCCCCTCCCCCGTCCGCGCTCCGCGGTTCGATCGGAAAGGAATCATGACGGCTCGGAACGGCGCGCCGGCCACGCGCGACATACCGGAACAGCGACGGGTGCTCGCGGTCCTGGTCCTCGCCCAACTCCTCAGCGGCGCGGGCCTGGCCGCGGGCATCACCGTCGGCGCGCTGCTCGCCGAGGAGATGCTCGGCTCGACCGGCCTGGCGGGGGTGCCCAGCGGGCTGTTCACGGCGGGCGCCGCGCTCGGCGCGGCCGGCATCGGCCGGCTCTGCCGCCGCTGGGGCCGGCGTCCCGGGCTCGCGCTCGGCTACGCCGCCGGGGCGGTCGGCAGCCTCGGGGTCGTCGTGGCGGCCACGAGCGGAAGTGTCGCGCTGCTGTTCGTGAGCCTGCTGGTCTACGGCGCCGGTACCGCCACCAATCTGATGGCACGCTACGCGGGAGCGGACCTGGCCTCCCCGGCGCGCCGCGGCCGAGCGGTCAGCACGGTGCTGTTCGCCACCACGCTCGGTGCGGTGGCCGGCCCCAACCTGGTCGACGTCACCGGCGAGCTGGCGCTGTCCTGGGGCGTGCCGCGCCTGGCCGGGCCGTTCCTGCTGGCCACCGCGGCCTTCGGGGCGGCCGCGGTCGCGCTGGCGGCGCTGCTGCGGCCCGATCCGCTGCGGCTGGCCGAGGCGTTGGCGCGGGAGAAGGCCGCGCCCGCCGACCCGCCCGCACCCGCGGCCGGGGAGGAGCGGCGACCGCTCACCGGGCCGTGCCGGCGCGGAGTCGTCGGCGGCACCGCGATCGTGCTCACCGGTCAGCTCGTGATGATCTCCGTGATGACGATGACGCCCGTCCACATGCAGACGCACGGCCACGGCACCGGGGCCGCCGGACTCGTCATCGCGCTGCACGTGGGCGCGATGTTCCTGCCGTCCCCGCTCACCGGTCTGCTCGTCGACCGGCTCGGCCGGCGGTGGGTGGCCGCGGCGTGCGGCCCGGTGCTGCTGGCCGCCGGTGTGCTCGCCGCCACGGCGCCGCCGCACTCCGTCGCGCTGCTCGCCACGGCGCTCGTACTGCTGGGCCTCGGCTGGAACTTCGGGCTGGTCAGCGGTACCGCCATGGTCACCGACGCGCTGCCGCCCGAGCGGCGCGCACCGGTGCAGGGACTGGTGGACGTGGGCATCGCCCTGGCCGGCGCGGCCGGCAGCCTGGCTTCCGGACCCGTCGTGGTGCTGGGCGGCTACCCGGCGCTGGCCCTGGCCGGCGGGCTCCTCGCGCTGACGGTCGTCCCGCTGGCCGTGTGGGCGGTCCCGCAATCCGGAAAATCTTGAAACTTGGCGTCATTTCGCGTTATCACACCGGAAACCTGGATGCTGCACTCTAAGGGCAGGATCGCCGTCGCACGGACTGCCAACGGGGGAAACATGCGGAAGGACATCGGTACCGCCGGCACCTCGCTGCTGCGCCGGTGCCGCGTTCCGCTGCTCGCCGTCGGCATCGTCCTGGCGTTCCTGCTGGGCGCGGCGGGGACGGGCGCGAGCGCGACCACCGCGTTCGCCGCGCCGGCCGCCGCGAAGCCGGCGGGCGCCCCGCCCGCCGCCAAGCCCGGTAACGACCCCAACGAGGAGAAGACCAAGCGCGAGGCCGAGCGCGGGCAGCCCCGCGGCACCGCGCGCAGCTCCGTCGGCGTCCCCCGGCACACCGGCCGTCCGCTGCCGCCCCACGGCGTGCCCGTCACCGCGTTCCCGGCCGACGGCCCGGAACCGGCCGCCCCGCACGACTCCAGCAGGGCCGCGTCGAGACCCGCCGCGCTGCCCGTCCTGCACTGCGTCTTCCGCTGCTGAGCGCGGCGTGGTGGCCTGCCCCACCAGCCGCAGCGTCCGACGTCAGCCACCACCCCACAGTGGCACCCCTCATCAGCAGGAGACCTCCCTCATGGAGACCTTCATCCAACATGCCCGCGGCCTGACGGCCCGGATCGCCGACCGGCGCGAGGAGCAGGAGACCTATGGCCGGCTCGCGGCCGGCCAGTCGCCCCTCGCCCTGTTCATCACCTGTTCCGACTCCCGCGTCGTACCGTCCCTGATCACCGGCGCGCGGCCCGGCGAACTCTTCGAACTGCGGACGGCCGGCAACGCCGTGCCCGTCTACCGCGACGGCATGGCGGCCTGCGCGGAGGCCGCCACCATCGAGTACGCGATGCGCGTGCTGAAGGTGGCCGACATCGTGGTGTGCGGTCACTCGCACTGCGGCGCGGTCGGCGCCAAGGCCCGCGGCGAGGACCTGACCGGTGCGCCCGCCGTGCGGGACTGGCTGGCGCAGGCGCTGTCCGACGAACTGCCCAGGGACGAGGAGCCGACGGTCTCCGCGGCCGTCCAGCAGCACGTGCGGCAGCAGGTCGCCCGGCTGCACGACTACCCGTGTGTACGGGAGCGGCTGGACGCCGGCGAGGTGAACCTCCACGGCTGGTTCTACGAGGTCCACACCGGCCTGGTCGCGACGCACCACCCGGCCTCCGACCTGTTCCTCCCCCTGTGAAGGCGCAGGTACCTCTCATGAAGCGACTCACCTCCTTCCGGGCCGACTTCACCGCGTCCCTCGTCGTGTTCCTGGTCGCCGTCCCGCTGTGCGTCGGCGTGGCCGTCGCCTCCGGCGTCCCGGCCGAACTGGGGCTGGTGACCGGTGTCGTGGGCGGACTGCTCACCGGTCTGCTCCCCGGCAGCAGCCTGCAGGTCAGCGGCCCGGCCGCGGGTCTGACGGTGCTGGTCTTCGAGGCCGTCAAGGAGTACGGCATCGGAACGCTGGGCGCGCTGGTGCTGGCCGCCGGTGTACTCCAACTCGCCATGGGCGCACTGAAGTTGGGCCGCTGGTTCCGGGCCATCTCGGTCGCCGTCGTGCAGGGCATGCTGGCCGGCATCGGCCTGGTGCTGATCGCCGGGCAGCTCTACGCCCTCGCCGACGCCAAGGCGCCGGGCACTGGCCTCGCCAACCTCGGCTCGCTGCCCGGGCTGGTCACCGACACCCTGGGCTCCGGGACCGCGCTGTCCGCGCTGGCCATCGGCGCCGGCACCATCGCCGTACTGGTGCTGTGGCCCCGGTGGCGGCCGGCCGCGCGGGTGTTGCCCGCGCCGCTGGCCGCGGTGGCGCTCGCCACCAGCGCGGTCTGGGCGCTGGATCTGCCGGTCGCCCGGGTGCGGGTCAGCGGACTGCTGGACGCGATCCAGCCACCCGGCGTCGCCGACCTGGGCCGGCTCACCGAGGTCGGGGTGCTGGGCACGGTCGTCGCGTTCGCGCTGATCGCGTCCGCCGAGTCCCTCTTCAGCGCCGCCGCGGTCGACCGGCTGCACGACGGGCCGAAGACCGACTACGACAAGGAGCTGATCGCGCAGGGCGCGGGCAACGCCGTCTGCGGTGTGCTCGGTGCGCTGCCGATGACCGCGGTGATCGTACGCAGCGCCGCCAACGTCCAGGCGGGCGCGCGGACCAAGGCGTCCCGGGTGCTGCACGGCGTCTGGCTGCTGGTGTTCGCCGCGGCGTTCCCGGCCGCGCTGGGCGTGGTGCCGGTCGCCGCGCTGGCGGGTGTCCTGGTGCACGCCGGCTGGAAGCTGATCCCGCTGCGCGAGCTGCGTCCCCTGTGGCGGGAACACCGCGGGGAGGCCGTCGTCCTGCTGGCCACCGCCCTCGCGATCGTCACGGTCAACATGTTCGAGGGCGTGCTCATCGGCCTCCTGATGGCCGTGGCGAAGACCGCCTGGGAGACCTCGCACGTCCACCTGGAGGTCCACACGCCGGACGACGCGGACGCGCCGGTGCTGGTGCGCGCCGTCGGCAACGCCACCTTCCTGCGGCTGCCGAAGATCCTCGACCAGCTCGACGCGCTGCCCGCCGACCGGGACGTGGAGCTCGACCTGAGCGGGCTGCGGCACCTGGACCACGCCTGCGGCACGGCGCTGACGAACTGGGCCGAGCAGCACCGCCGCAGCCGACGGGCGGTGGAGCTGGTGTCCTGACGCCCCCTTCCTGCCCGCGCATCCACCGGGTGCGCGGGCAGGCACCCCAACCGGCGCCCCGGCACCGCGGGCGCCTCAACCGCCTTCCGCATCCGCCGATGTCCTGGGACCGTTCACGTCCCTGGCGGGACCAGCCCCTGCAGCAGCAGGGTGAGGGTGAAGGTGAACCGGTCGTGTCCGGTGCCTGAGGTGAGCTCCCGCGCGTGGGCGACGGTGTGCGGGAATTGGTCGGGCGGCAGCATCCGAAGCCGCTCCGCGATTTCGGCGTGGTCGATCACCCGGCCGTCGGCGTCCGCGCTCTGCCGCCGGGCCGCGGATGCCTCCAGGCAGTAGCCCGTGAGGTAGAGGTAGGCCGCGTCGCCGGCCCAGGCCGCCTGTCGGGCGGGCGCGCCGCTGGCGAGCAGGATCGCGAGCATCCCCTCGCCGACCCGGAGAGTTGCCAGATCGGCGGGCACCACGGTGAGAGCGGCCTGCGCGATACCGGGGTAGCGCAGAAACTGATCGCGGAGCTGTGCGCACACGTCCATGAACTGGTCCCGCCAGCACGCGGGGTCCGGTACGGGGAGCGTGACCCGGGAGCACAGCCTGCCGATGAGCAGGTCACCGAGCTCCGCCCGGTTGCGCACGTGCGCGTACAGCGACGCGGGGCCGGTCCCGAGCCTCGTCGCGACCGCACGCATCGTCAGGTCCTCGAAGCCGTCCGCCTCGACGGCCTGGAGGGCGGCGTCGATGATGCGCTCCACCGTGAGGGGGGTCTTCTCCCGGCCGGCGGCCCGGCGCGCTCCGGTTTCCGCGTCGGTGTTCCTGGCCGAGATCAGCGCCGCCCACTGATCCCGGGAGATTGCGTCCCGCGCTGCCCGTCGTCCTGCCACGACGTCATCCTATCCGTTGACGAACAATGGTCGTCAACAGAACAATGTTCGTCGATGCGAAGGCGAACCCACGCGAAAGGGATCACCATGACGACCTCGGTCTCGATCATCGGCGCCGGCCTCGGCGGACTCACGCTCGCCCGGATCCTGCACCTCCACGACATCCCCGCCACCGTCTACGAGGCGGAGGAGTCCGCAGGCGTCCGCACCCAGGGAGGACAGCTCGACCTCCACGAAGAAGACGGCCAGCTCGCCCTGGAGATGGCCGGGCTCACCGAGGAGTACCGCTCGATCATCCACCGGGGCGGCGGAGCACGACGGGTCGTCGACGAGCAGGGACGCGTGGTCGTCGACCGGCCGGACGACGGCTCCCTGGCACGGCCGGAAACACTGCGCGGTGACATCCGTCGGATCCTGCTCGCCTCACTGCCGGCCGGCACGGTGCGCTGGGGCAAGAAGCTCGTCTCGGCGACCCCCGTCGGAAACGGACGACACCAGGTGTCGTTCGCGGACGGCTCCTCGGCCGTGTCCGACGTCCTCGTGGGCGCCGACGGGGTCTGGTCCAAGGTCCGGGCGCTCCTGTCGGACGAACGGCCGGTGTACTCGGGCATGAGCTACGTCGACACCTACCTTCACGACGTCGACACGGCCCACCCGCGCGTGGCCGGCCTGGTCGGGAACGGCGCCCTGTACGCCCTGGTCCCGGGCAAAGGACTCCTCGCCCACCGTGAAGCCGGTGACGTCGTCCACACCTACGTCGTGCTGCACCGCCCTGTGGAGTGGTTCGATGCGATCGACTTCACCGACGCCCCGGCGGCGAAGGTCCGGTTGGCGGCGGAGTTCGACGGCTGGGCACCGGAACTGCTGGCCCTGATCACCGACGGCGCGTCCGCACCCGTCCTGCGCAGCATCCACGAGCTGCCGGACGACCACCGCTGGGACCGGGTTCCCGGCGTCACCCTTCTCGGCGACGCGGCACACGCGACCGTCCCCGGAGGAGACGGAGCCAATCTCGCGATGCTCGACGGCGCCGAACTCGGCACGGCGATCGCAGCCCACCCCGGCGACATCGAGCAGGCCCTCGCCGACCACGAGAGCAGAATGTTCTCCCGGAGCCGGCAGGCGGCTGCCGCCGCGCACCGCACCGTCGACTTCATCTTCGGCGCCGACGCCCCCGCCGGGGTCATCAGCCTGTTCTCGGCGGACGAGAGCACCTCCGCCTGAGCCGGGGCGACGCCGAGCACCCACGGTGCCGTACCCGGGGTGCGGGACACGGCGGCCGTGCCGGAATGGTTGCGTGCGCCACGGTTGTTGAGCGAGGGTCAGGACGGCCGCGGGCCCTCCGTCGGGTACGGGCCGACACCATTGCCGTCTTGCAGAGGGGACGCACAGCATGCCTCTTGAGGGTGAGTACGAGCCGAGCCCGACCCCGTGGGTGCGCGAGCAGGTCGAACGGTACGAGAGCTCCGGCGGCACGGAGGGGACGACGATGCGCGGGCTGCCGGTCATCGTCCTCACCACGCGCGGCGCGAAGAGCGGCAAGCTCCGCAAGAGCCCGCTGATGCGGGTGGAGCACGAGGGGAAGTACGCCGCGGTGGCTTCCCTGGGCGGGGCGCCGCAGCACCCGGTCTGGTACCACAACGTCGTCGCCGATCCCCGGGTGGAGCTGCAGGACGGCCCGGTGCGCCAGGACATGACGGCCCGTGAGGTGACCGGCGAGGAGAAGGCCCGGTGGTGGGCGCGGGCGGTCGAGGCGTTCCCCGACTACGCCGACTACCAGGAGAAGACCGAGCGGGTGATCCCGGTGTTCGTCCTGGAACCGGCGGCCACCGCGCACGGCTGACACCGCCCCGCCGGCTCGCACCTGCCGCTCCGGTGTGGGCCGGCCCCTCCGGTGTGAGCCGGCCGCTCCGGTCACAGCGTCACGAGTGACACCTCGGTGGCCTTGACGCTGGTCCACACCGGCACCCCGTCGGCGAGCCCGAGTTCCAGGGCCGCCGAGGGGGTGATTTCGGCCACCAGGTCCGGCGCCCCCGGCGAGGTGACCAGGACCCGCAGCCGGCTGCCGGCCGACGTGATCTCCCGTACGGTCCCCGGCCAGACGTTGCGCGGGCTGCCCGCCGGCTTGTCGAGGTGGACGGAGACCGCTTCGGGCGCGATGACCGCCAGCGCCCGGGCGCCGTCGGGAAGCCGGTCGGCGACGACCAGCCGGCCCCCGCCGTCCAGCGCGAGGCCGTCGTCGGTGGCGGTGCCCGGCCAGGCGTTGCGGCCCAGCATCCGGGCGACCCACGGGGAGCGCGGGTGGCGGGTGACCTCGGCGGGCGGGGCGTCCTGCAGGAGCTGTCCGCCGTCGAGGACCAGGACCCGGTCGGCGAGCGAGACCGCCTCGACCGGGTCGTGGGTGACGATCAGGCAGACGCCGCCGAAGTCCGCGAGGTGCCCGCGCAGGGTGTGGCGGACGTGGGCGCGGGTGGTCTGGTCGAGGGCGGCGAGCGGCTCGTCGAGCAGCAGCAGCCGGGGGCGGGCGGCCAGCGCCCTGGCCAGCGCGACGCGTTGGGCCTGTCCGCCGGAGAGCTGGGCGGGCCTGCGGTGGGCGAGGTGGCCGACGCCGAGGCGGTCGAGCCACTCCCGGGCGGTGCGGCGGGCCTCGGCCCGCGACGTGCCGTGGGCGCGCAGCCCGTAGGCGGTGTTGGACAGGGCGGACAGGTGCGGGAAGAGCGCGCCGTCCTGCGGGACCCAGGCGACGCCGCGGCGGTGCGGGGGCAGCGCGGTGACGTCGGTGTCGCCGAGCCGCAGCACGGCGCGGGAGCGCGGGGTCAGTCCCAGCAGGGCGCGCAGCAGGGTGGTCTTGCCGGCGCCGTTGGGGCCGACGACGGCGAGGGTGGTGCCCGCTTCGGCGTCCAGGGTCAGCTGGTTGAAGCCGGTGACCTCGGCGCGCAGCGGCCAGCGTTCCTGGTGCGGGAGGACCGCGGCGGGCTGTCCGGCGGGCTGGCGGGTGGCCGGGGCGGGCTCGGTGCGGTCCTCGGTGAACGGGGCGGGCGGGGCCGCCGGGCCGGTGTATTCCGCGGCCGGTGCGGTGCGTCCCGTCCGGCCGGCCGCGGTGCCGGTCCAGCGTCCGCGCAGGCAGATCAGCACGGTCATCGCGATGCCGAGCAGCAGCAGGGAGACCGAGGTGGCCGCCTCCGGGGATTCCTGGAGCAGCAGGTAGACCTGGAGCGGCAGGGTCTGGGTGGTGCCGGGCAGATTGCCGGCGAAGGTGATCGTGGCGCCGAACTCCCCGAGCGCGCGGGCCCAGGTCAGGGCGGCGCCGGCGGCGAGGCCAGGGGCGACCATGGGGAGGGTGACGGTGCAGAAGACCCGTAGGGGTGAGGCACCGAGGGAGGCCGCGGTCTCCTCGTAACGGGGACGCAGGCCGGCGAGGGTGCCTTCCAGGCTGATGACCAGGAACGGCATGGCGACGAAGGTGGCGGCGACCACCGCGCCCGAGGTGTGGAACGGCAGCACGATGCCGAAGGTGTCCTCCAGCCAGGGGCCGAGCAGCCCCCGGCGGCCGAATCCGAGCAGCAGCGCGACACCGCCGACGGTCGGCGGCAGCACCATCGGCAGCAGCACCAGCGAGCGGACCAGCGCCTTGCCGGGGAACCTGACCCGGGCCAGCAGCCAGGCGAGCGGTACGCCGAGCAGCAGCGACAGGCCCAGCGCCCAGCAGGACACCAGCAGCGAGAGGCTGAGTGCCTGGGTGACGTCCGGGCTGGTCAGATGGGTGCCGATCTGGCTCCAGTTGGTCCGGGCGAGGATGCCGAGGAGCGGCATCAGCAGGAACGCGACGGCGAGCAGCGCGGGGACGGCGAGCGCGGCGGGGGTGCGGGCTCCGGGCGTACGGGGCCTGCCTGCCGGGGCCGTGGCGCGAATGCGGGGGCGTCTCATCGGGGTTCCTGGGATCGGGAGGCGGGGTCGGCCGGGTAACGGCGGCGCGCACGGGGCTGTCCGCTCCCCCGAGCCGGGCAGTCCCGTGCGCGCCTTTCCCCGCTACGGCTTCTGGAAGCCCGCGCCCTGGAGGATCTTCTGCGCCTCGGGCGTGCTCAGCCACTTCACGAACGCGGCCGCGGCCGCGGCGTTCTTGGACGTCTTCAGGGTGGCGGCCGGGTACGACGCGACGGCGTTCTGGGCGTCGGGGATCTCGACGGCGTCGACCTTCTTGGTCGCGGTGGCGGCGTCGGTCCGGTAGACGAGTCCGGCGTCGGCCTCGCCGAGTTCGACCTTGCTGAGCACCGCGCGGACGTTGGGCTCCTGGGAGACCGGCTTGACCTTGATCTTCTGGGCGTCCAGCACCTGCTTGCCGTAGCGGCCCACGGGCACCTCGGAGGCGGCGAGGACGACCTTGAGCTTGCTGTCGGCGAGGTCCTTCAGGCCGTTGATCTTCTTGGGGTTGCCCTCGCCGGTCGCGATGACCAGGCGGTTCTTGGCGATGACGGTCGGGGTGCCGGCGTCGGCCTTCAGCCCGTCCATGGTCTTGGTGTCGGCGGTGACCAGGGCGTCGGCGGGGGCGCCCTGCTTGACCTGGGCGGCCAGCTCCTGCGACCCGGCGAAGGAGAAGTTCACCTTGGTGCCCTGGTGTTCCTTCTCGTAGACCGCGCCGGCCTTCTTGAAGACGTCGGTGAGCGAGGACGCGGCCAGCACGGTCAGTTCCGTCTTGGCGCTGCCGGCGGTCTTGCCGGCGCCCTCGCTCTTCTTGCTGTCGCCGTTGCCGCAGGCGGCGAGCGGGACGAGCAGGGCGGCGGTGACGAGCGCGGCGGCGGCACGGCGCGGGGCGACGAGCTGGGACATGGGGCGGGACTCCTTGTGGCGCAGGACGACGGGGTCGTCCGAGCGGATGGGAAAAGCCGCGCCGTGGACGGGGCGACGCCGCTGGGATGAGGCAGCAGCCGACGTGGGGACGGTGGGGGCGGTCCGGCTGTGGCGGACGCGGGGCGTGCGCCCCGCGGGGTGTCAGGTGCGGTCGATGTGCACGCTGGTGGACTTCACGCGGGCGGTGGCCTGCATGCCGACCTCCAGCCCCAGTTCCTCCACCGCTTCCCTGGTCAGCAGGGACACCAGGCGGTGCGGTCCGGCCTGGATCTCGACCTGGGCGGCGACGTCGCCGAGGGTGACGGCGGTGACGATGCCCGGGAAGGCGTTGCGTGCGGAGGTGTACGAGGCGTCGTCCTCACCGGTGCCGTGCTGCGCCACCTCGATGGAGAAGGCGGCGAGATCACGGCCGTCGATGAGGCGGCGGCCGCTGTCGTCGCGGTGGGTCGCGACCTTGCCGGCGTCCGCCCAGCGGCGAGCGGTGTCCGGGCTGACGCCCAGCAGCCGCGCCGCCTGACCGATCGTATAGGACTGCATGTGCGACAAGATATGCGTCCTGACCTGGCATTTGCAATCCATAAGACGAAGCTCTATGGCAGATGCCAGGCCCCTTGGAGGAAAGGACGAAGGCTTTCGTGATGCGTGCGGGAACGGCGGCGAGCAGGGTGGGGAGAGCGCCGGCCCCGTACGGAAATCCCGGCATCGCACCGCGCGTTCCCCTTTCCTGACTTTCTCCGGCATTCTGCGAGGTATTCCGATGAGCCTGAGCATGCGCAATCAGATGTCCGGCACCGTGCTGGCGGTCACGACCGGCGAGGTCATGGCGACCGTCAAGGTCCGTCTGGAGGGTGGCCAGGAGGTCACCGCGGCGGTCACCCGGGAAGCCGTCGGTGAGCTGGGTATCGAGCAGGGCTCCGCGGTGCGCGCGCTCATCAAGTCCACCGAGGTCGCCCTCGCCACCGGCGCGGTGGCGGGACTCAGCATCCGCAACCAGCTCCCCGGCACCGTCAGCGCCGTGACCACGGGCGGGGCGATGGCGGGCGTCAAGGTCGCGGTGGCGGGCGGCGAACTGACCGCCGCGATCACCAAGGACGCGGTCGAGGACCTGGGCCTGGCGCCCGGTTCCGAGGTCACCGCGCTGATCAAGTCGACCGAGATCGCGCTCGCGGCCGGCTGAGCGGGCGACCGGACCCCGGAGGGCCGGCGCGCCACCGCTATGCGGGGCCGGGCGGCGTGCAGGTGCCGAGCCAGATGCCGGTGACCGCGCTGATGTAGCGCGCCCCGCAGCGGTCGGAGGGCACCACCAGCTGACTGCCCGCCGCATCGAGGCCGCGCCCGTCCATGGCCGTGGCCAGCAGGATCGGCGCGTCGCCGAAGTCGGCGTCGATCTCCGCCCAGGACAGCACCGTGTGGTGCCCGTCCCCGCCGTTGACGGTCAGTACGTAGCGGGAGCGGTCCTTGCGCCGCCGGGCGTCGAAGGCCGGTTCGGCCGCGTCGAGCACCTCCCGCAGCAGCGGGCCCTCGAAGGTGTGGTGCTGCGGACCGTTCTTCGCGCAGTCGAAGACCACCGCGGCGCGCCGCTGCGCCCACCGCTGCCGCAGCTCCGCGACGGTCAGCGTGAGCGGGCGGCGGACCTGACCGCGGATCATCAGGTGTCCGGGCCCGGCCCGTTCGGCGCCGTCCGGTGCCGGGCGTACGGCGGTGGTGCGGGACGTCGGGCTGAGACGGCTCATTCGAGACCCCCTTGAGGCGATCCGCGCTGCGGCTGCCTCCCTGTGATGCCCGACCGGCACGCCGCTGAACCACGGATGCCACCCCGACAGCCGCTCTCGCCTCGCTGATGTGAGACAAAAGGGCCATCAGGGTGGCAGAACCCACAGGGGATATCAGGCCACGGGCCCCGCCGCCCCGGGCTCCTCAGACCGAGCCCTCACGGGAGGGCTGCCGGCCGGCCGGGCGGCCCGGTTCCGCACCGGCCGCGCGGTGCTCCGCGAGCGACACCACCCGCCCGTCGCACTCCACCGCGTCCGCCAGCAGCCGGCACAGCGGGCGCGGCGCCCGGGCGTGCTCCGCGGCGAAGGTCAGGATCCGCTCGGCGAGTCCGTTGGACGTTCGCGGCCGGCCGGCTCCCTGGCGGCGAGGCGGTCGCGGTCGTCCGCGCGGGCCCGGACGGCGACGCGGACGGCACCTCCCTGGCCGGCCTCTGGCACCTGCTGCACGCCTGCCGCCCGCAGGCGCCGCTGCACGCCGGGGTCAGCGGCCCGGTCCCCGACGCGGGGGGCCTCAACGCCGCTCTGGGACAGGCGCGTTACGCACTGGCCGCGGCCCGCGCCGCGGACCCGGAGGGCGCCCGGGTCACCACCGTCGACGACCTCAGCACGCTGGGCGCCCTGACAAACTCGATCTGCACGCCGCACTGCTGTGCCGCTGAGCCGTGCCCCGACCGGCCGGGCGCACCGCCCGGCCCCGTCAGCTCCGTCCGTCCGCCCGGTCGATGTGCACATTGGTGGACTTCACCCGGGCGGTCGCGGTCACCCCGACCGCCAGGCCCAGTTCCTCGACCGCCTCCCGGCTGACCACCGACACCAGCCGGTGCGGCCCGGACTGGATCTCGACCTGGGCGATCACGTCGTCCAGCAGAACCCTGGTGACGATCCCCGCGAACGAGTTCCGTACGGACGTCTGCACCTCGCCGGGCACCGGATGCAGTCCGGCGGCGCGCTCCTTGGCGAACGCCGCCAGGCTCACCCCGTCGAGCACGCGGTTGCCCGCACCGTCCCGGTCCATCCGCAGCTGCCCGCTGTCGGCCCACCGGCGAACGGTCTCCGAACTCACTCCCAGCAGCCCAGCTGCCTGACCAATGCTGTACGTCGGCACCCCCGCACTCTAGGCCAGCGGTGGGCGCTGACGGGACGGCGGGCGCCGGTACGACGCACCGTCAGCCGGCGTCGTCGACGAGCTCCTCCAGCGCGGGGAGCGCCGCGTGCAGCAGCTGCCGGCGGTCGGGGGAAAGCCGGCCGATGCGTTCGGCGAGCAGGCCGGTGGTCTCCCGGCGTACGGCGCGCAGCAGCGCGCGGCCGGCGTCGTTGAGGCTGATCAGGCTGGCGCGCTGGTCCAGGGGATCGGTGCGGCGGGCGATCCAGCCGCGGTCGTCGAGCAGGTCCACCATGCGGGAGGTGGTGGACAGCGCGATGTTCATCCGGGTGGCGAGTTCGCTGACCCGCAGCGGGCCGTGGGCGTCCAGCGTCGCGAGGGCGGCCGTGCGGCTGGGGGTCAGATCGCGGTACGGGCTGTGGCCGCGGAGCAGCGGCAGCAGGTGCTGGATCACCGCGCGCAGCCGCCCGGCCAGCTCGGCGGGGTCGCCGGCCGCGGACCCGCCGGGTACCCGCCGTTCGGGTGCCGGTTCCGGCGGGTGCCCGGTCGTGGTGTCGGACGGTGCCATCAGGGGCTCCTCGGGTTCCGCGCGGGCGGTGGCGGGGGTGCGGGCGGGGGCGGGCCGGGGTGTCCGGCCGCGTCGGGCGGCGGGCCGGCGGTCCCGGCCGTCCGCTCGACGGCCGCGGCGACCGGTGCCGTGCCGCGGGACACCGCCGTACGGGGCCGGTCGTCGTGGACGTACCGTCCGCCGCGCAGCAGCGAGGCGACGGCGGCGATCAGGCAGGCGGCGAGGGCGAAGTCGAAGGCGACGGCCAGCCCGTCGGCGAACGGCTGGGAGATCAGCTGGGGGAAGAACTCCCGGCCGGTGAGGTACGCGGCACGGCCGGGCGGGAGCTGACCGAGGACGTGCGGGCCGAGGAGGGTCTGTACGGGGTTGTAGCCGAGCAGGGACGCGAAGAGCACGCTCACCGGGGGCAGCGCCGCGACCCGGGCGGCGTCCGCGGCCGGGACGCCCCGGGAGGTCAGCCCGCTGGTGAGGGCGTGCGGGAGGGCCCCGGCGAGCCCCGCGATCATCAGGGAGAAGAAGATGCCGATGGAGAGCACCATCGCCGAGTTCTGGAAGGTGGTGCTGATGCCGGCGCCCACCCCGCGCTGGTCGGGCGGCAGGCTGTTCATGACGGCGGCACGGTTGGGTGCCGCGAACAGGCCCATGCCGATGCCGTTGAGCAGCAGGATCATCGCGAAGGACGGATAGGAGAAGTCGACCGGGAGGGCCTGCAGCGCCACGAAGGTGCCGCCCGCGAGCAGCATCCCGCCGGTGGCGAAGGCCCGCGCCCCGAACCGGTCGGACGCCCATCCGGACACCGGTCCGGCCACCAGGAATCCCAGCGTCAGCGGCAGCATGTAGATGCCGGCCCACAGCGGGGTCTCGGTGAAGCCGTAGCCGTGACGGGGCAGCCAGATGCCCTGGAGCCAGATGATGAGCAGGAACATCAGGCCGCCGCGGCCGAGCGAGGCGAGCAGACTCGCCAGGTTTCCGGCGGTGAAGGCGCGGATCCGGAAGAGCCCGAGCCGGAACATCGGCTCCGGCACCCTGGTCTCGACCACGCAGAAGACGGTCAGCAGCGCCACCCCGGCCGCCAGGGCGGCGAGCACCGCGGGGTTGCCCCAGCCCATGGTGTGCCCGCCGTAGGGCTGGATCCCGTACGTGATCCCGGTCAGCACGGCGATCAGGCCGGCCGCGAAGGTGAGGTTGCCCCACCAGTCGGGACGGGCCGGCGTGCGGACGCCGGTGTCCCGCAGCTTCAGGTAGGCCCAGACCGTGCCGAACACGCCGAACGGCACCGACACCAGGAACACCAGCCGCCAGTCGACCGGCCCGAGCAGGCCGCCCAGCACCAGCCCGACGAAGGATCCGGTGATGCCCGCGACCTGGTTCAGGCCGAGCGCCAGGCCCCGCTGCCCGGCGGGGAAGGCGTCGGTGAGGATCGCGCTGGAGTTGGCCATCAGCATCGCGCCGCCGACGCCCTGCAGGATGCGCATGGCGATCAGCCAGAGTGCGCCGGCCGTGCCGTGCTGCCAGGTCACCGAGAGCAGCACGGAGAAGAGGGTGAAGACCGCGAAGCCCAGGTTGTACATCCGGGTCCGGCCGTACATGTCGCCGAGCCGGCCGAAGCTGACCACCAGCACGGCGGTGACGACCAGGTAGCTCATGATCAGCCACAGCAGCAGGCCGGTGTTCCCCGGTTGCAGGGGGTCCACGCCGATGCCCCGGAAGATGTCCGGCAGCGCGATCAGCATGATCGACATGTTGATGGAGGCGATCAGCACGCCGAGGGTGGTGTTCGACAGGGCGACCCATTTGTAGCGGGGGCCGGGGGTGCCGGGCGCCGGCGCGTCGCTCCCCCGCGCCGGGCGCGGGCCGCTCGCGGCCGGGCCGCCGGAATCAGCAGTGGTTCTTCCCACGGGGCACCTACTCCCACCGGGATGTTTACTTGCTTGACGTCAACCAATTTACCTCGCCGTACGGGGCCCGGCCAGGTCCGGACGGGACGGGCAGGACGGAGAGGCGGGCGGGCAGGGCGGACCGGACCGGGCAGGCCGTGACCCGCGGCAGCGGCGCCGGGATGCATCCGAACAGAGCAGTACGCTCCCCGGCCGGGCGGGCCTCCGTCACCCCGGACGTCACCTCGCGGCACCTCCCCGGGCGTTACCGGCGCGGCCCGCCAACAACCCTGCTGAACCTTGGAGTTGGTCGGCCGGTGGGCATGGCGACAGCTGACACCAGGTCACACAAATTGAGCAATAGCAGGCTTTTTCGCGTTGCGACCGATTTACGCCGATGTGAATCTGGTATCCCATTCGTCAAAGGAGTTGATCGCATGGTTACGGATCGCACGGCGCCGGTCGAGACGGCCACCCTGGCCGCCGAGGTCGAGGGACTGCTTGAACCCGCCGAGGCCGACGGCGTTTTCCGCGACACCCGCGAGTGCGGAGGTGCGCTGCTGCTGGCCGCGCTGCTCCTGATCTCGCCGCCCACCCCCCGGCCCAAGACTGACGTTCGCTGAGGGGAAAGCGTTGGCTGAACAGACGCAAGGAGCAGTCCCGCTCAGCGCTGTGATCGCCGATGCCGCAACCGGGGTCGCCCTCGCCCTGCGGGGCGAGGGTGACCCTTATGCGCTGTCCGGCATCCTGCGCCAGGAAGACGCGCTGACCCCGGCCGCGGTCCGGGTACTCGGCGCCGACGCGCTCGCGCCGTACGCCATGGAGCACCGTGCGGTGTCCGTCGGCGCGGACGACGAAGCGGTGGTCCGGCAGGCACTCGCGGCCTATCCGCCGGGAGCCGACGCCTCCGCGGTCTCGGCATGGACCTACCGGGGCCTGGTCGAGGCCGCGCACGCCTTCCTGCCCGGGGGCGCCCAGCCGTGGCCGCCACCATTCGAAGCCCCGACCGGATGGGTCGAGGACGATCCCTGGCCGAAGCTCGCGCACCGGGCGTCGCAGCTGGCCGCGCTCGCGCTGCCCGCGCTCGCCCCCGGGCTCGCCGAGCAGCTGGCCGACCGCACCGACGACCTGGCCCGCGGTTTCGTCCGGGCGGTGCGCCGCCGCGACTGGCTGCAGGCGGCCGGTCTGGGCCGCTGGCTGGCCCGGCTGCCCGAGGCCCCGCGGACCCTGGGGCTCGACAGCGGGCTGGCGTTCGTCCGCCAGATGGGCGGCGCCGACCCGCGGGTCGCGCTGCACCTCGCGGCCGCCCGGCGCTTCCACGGACGGGGTTGGTGACCGCCGGCCACAGCGACCCGGGGCTGCTGGACCGGATGGTCCGGGGCAGCCTGGGGTGGCTGGACGGGGCGCGCGGGCACTTCCGCCTGCCCCCGAACGTGACGACCGACGCCGACCCCAACCTGACCCTCAAACCACTCGGTGAGCTGGCCGAACTCAGCCAGCTGATTGGGGTGCTGCACCCGCGGGAGGACATCCGGAACACGGCCCGCGGGCTGTTCGCGTTCGCCTGGAACGAGACCCGGGACGGCGAGCTGTTCGCCGAGCTGATCCGGGGCGAGCCGTTCGCCACCTATCCGGTGGAGCTGTACGGGGTCTTCGCCCAGGCCGGGCTGCGGCACGCCGAGGTCGACGAGCTGGTGCGGACCACCACCCGGCTGCGCGGCTGGCGGGTGGCCCGCGAGGACCACACCCGTACGCTCGGCGTGCTCAACGCCGAGCGGCGGATCGGGCTGCGGCAGCACGCCGACTTCTCCGCCGTGCTGGCGCTGACCGGCCTCGGCGGGCTGCCGGAGCCCTGGGCGCTGGACCGCAAGGCGGCCTACGGCGTGACCCACGACGTCTTCCACCTCACCGACTGGGGCCGCAACCGGCAGCGGCTGTCCCCCGAACTCGCCCACTATCTGCGGCTGTGGCTGCCCTCCTGGCTGGAGAACTGGCTGGAGGAGCAGCTGTGGGACCTCGTGGGCGAGCTGCTGGCGGTGACGGCCTGTCTGCCGAAGGCTCCCCACGACCCGGCGGCCTGGCAGCGGCTGGCGGACGCGCAGGCGGCCGACGGCAGCGTGCCGGAGATCGGCGCGGCCCCGGCCTCGGAGGACCCGGACGAGGTCTTCACCGCCTGCTACCACTCCACCCTGGTGACCGCGTTCGCCGCCACCCTCGCCCGGATCGCCACCGACGAGGCCGGGGCCGGCCCGTCCGGCGCGGACCCGGCGCTGGTCGGCGGCCGTACCCCCTGCGAAAGCGAGAGTGCACCGTGACCGTGTCGGCCGCGTCCCCCGCCCTGCTGCACGGTGTCGGCGACCGGGCCCTGTCCTGGCTCGACGAGCACCGTGAGCACTTCCGGCTGACCCCCGACGACCTCGTCAACAACGGCGCGGTCGTGGAGCGGCTCAAGCCGATCGGGGAGCTGGCCCTCAACATGCAGGTGCTCTTCCGGGAGGGGGTGGCCGGGTCCCGGCAGAAGGCCCGCGCCGGGCAGCTGCTGGACTTCGCCTGGCGGGAGCTGCTGGACGGCGGCAATGTGCTGGCCCGCCTCCAGCACGACGAGCCGCTCTCCCCCGTGCCGCTGGAGGTCTATGCGACGTTCCACGAGCTGGGGCACCGCCACCCGGGGCTGGAGGCGGCGGTGGAGGTCTGCCGGCGCACCGCCACCTGGACCGCGCTGGAGATGATGCCCAACCGGCGACTCGGGGTGCTCAACGCCGAACGCAAGCTGGGCCTGGCGCCCAGCAGTGATTTCGGCGAGGCCGTGGCCCGCACCTGGCTGGGGCAGCTGCCCGAGCCCTGGACGGTGCAGCTGCACATCGCCTACGACCTCACCCACACCGTCTTCCACCTCACCAACTGGGGCGAGGCCCCCGACCGGATCCCGCCGGACCTCGCCGACTACCTCACCCGGTACCTGCCCGCCTGGATGGACGACTGGGCCGACCTCGAACACTGGGACCTGCTGGGCGAACTGCTGGTCGTCGACGCCTGTCTGCCACGGCCCACGCTGGACGCCGCGCTGTGGGAGCGGTACGCCGGGGCGCAGTCGGCCAGTGGCGCGATGCCGATCCAGCGCCGGATGCCCGAGGGCGATCCGGCCCGCGTCTTCGACCTGGTCCACCACCCGACGCTGGTCGCCGCGTTCGCGTCGGCGATGGCCACGTCCCGGGCGATGTCCGCCGTCCGATGAGCCCGGACCGCGGCCCCGCGCTCGCCGACCGCCTCGCGGAAGCGGTCACCCACATCGACGCGCCGGACATCGTGCTGGGCGTCACCCGGCGGGGCCGACGGACGGTGGTCACCGGTGGCTCCGCCCTGTCGCCGCCCACCCCGCGCCACGCCCTGCGCTACGAACTGGGCTCGCTGTCCAAGACCTTCACCGTGCTGCTGCTGGCCGACCTGGCCGGGGACGGGGTGCTGGCGCTGGACGATCCGCTCGTCGCGCATCTGCCGGAGCTGCCGCTGCGGCATCCGTACACGCGGCGGATCACCCTGTGGCACCTGGCCACCCACACCTCGGGGCTGCCGCGGATCCCCACCGACCTGGTCGCCGGTGCGCTGGTGCACCCGTACGCCAACGGGTACGCCGCCTACGACACCGAGCGGCTGCTGCAGACCTTCGCCCGGACCCGGCCGCGGCACCGGCCGGGCACCCGCTGGCGCTACTCCAACTTCGGGGTGGCGCTGCTGGGGCCGGCCCTGTCCCGGGCCGCCGGCGTCGGCTACCCGGCGCTGCTCTCCGACCGGGTGCTGCGTCCGCTCGGCCTGACCGACACCAGCCTGGGCCCGGGCACCACCGGCACCGATGCCATCGGCCACCGCACGAACGGGGTGACGCCGGTGCGCAGCGCCGACATGGGCGCCTTCCACGCCGCCGGGTCGGTCCGCGCCACCCCCGGCGACCTGCTCGGCTATCTGGAGGCGCTCCTCTCGCCCGAGGACACGCCGCTGGCCGGCCCGCTGCGCGACGTGCAGGTTCCGCTGCTGCGGCGGGGCTGGCGGCACCGCAACACCCACACCCTGACGTGGTACCAGCACCCGGCACCGCGCGGGCCGCTGCTCTTCCACGTCGGGGCGACGTTCGGCCAGCAGGCGTTCCTGGGCTACCACCCGGCGACGCACACCGGCCTGGTCGCGCTGGCCACCCGCCGGGGCCGCACCTGCCGGATGATCACCACCGCGTACGAGCTGCTGTACACACTGGCGGGCGAGCCGCGTGACTGAGCCCGGGCAGCGCCGGACCGGCGGCCGCCGGCGGTCAGAGGTCGCCCGCCAGGATCCGGGCGAGCGAGGTTCCCGGACGTTCCTCGCTGGCCCGGCGGAAGGCCTCCGCGTAGGCGGCGTCGCCGATGGCCGCGCGGGCCCGCTGTTCGCACTCCTCGCGGACCGCGCGCAGTTCGGGGGTGCCGCGCTGCGGATGCCCGACGGTGCGCCAGATGGCCTGGCCGCTGCCGTAGACCCGGGCGGCTGCCGCGCCGTCGCCGCGGGCCGCCACCGCGGCGGCGAGCAGGTCCAGGCCGAGGGCGATCCCGAACTTGTCGCCGATGCCCTGTTTGGCGGCGAGCATCGCGCGGGCGTGCTCCGCGGACTCCTCGGCGCGGCCCTGGAACAGCGAGATCAGGGAGAGCTGGTAGTCGGTGTAGGAGCGGGTCCAGTGTTCGCCGCGCCGGACACAGCCCCGGCGCAGCGCGGTGGCCTCGGCGCGCGCCTCGGTGAGCTTGCCGAGGGCGGTGAGCGCGAAGATCCGCACGAGGTGGCAGCGCAGCCGGCCGGGTGAGTCGAACGGGGCGTCCGGCGGCGGGCCGAGGACCTGTTGCGCGACGGCGTGCGCGGACATCGGGCGGCCGGCCATCAGATGCGTGAGGCCCACGAGATACCCGGCCGCCAGCACCGCCTCCGCGTCGTCGGAGGTCAGCGCCGCGCGCGAGCAGGCAAGGCCCAGCTCGTCGGCGAACGGCAGATCGCCCTGCAGGAGGACGGCGACGCCCAGGGCCCACAGCGCCCGGGTGCGGGCCCGGCTCGGGCCCTGGTGGGCGGCCAGGGCGCGGGCCAGGTAGTCGCGGGCCTCGTGCAGATGGCCGCAGCAGCTCCAGAAGAAGCCGATCGCGGCGCTGAGTTCCTGGGCCCGCTCCGGGTCGCTGACGAGGAGGTGGTCCAGCGCGGTGCACAGGTCGACGTGGGCGTCGGCGACCCTGCCGTACCAGTCGACCTGTTCGGGGCCGAGCCAGCCCTGTTCGGCGCGGCGGCCGAAGTCGACGAAGTGCGCGGCGTGCCGGTCGGCGAGGGCCGCCACCTCGTCCAGTTCGCCGAGCCACAGCCGGCCGTACTCGCGCAGGGTGTCGAGCATCCGGTAGCGGCCGCCCTCGCGGGTGAGCACCGACTTGGCGGCCAGTCCGGCCAGCGCGGTGCGTACCCCGTCCGCGGAGAGCGGGCCGCCGGCACAGACCGCGCCGGCGGAGTCCTCGTCGAAGGTGCCGCGGAAGACGGAGAGCCGGGCCCACAGCAGCCGTTCGAGCGGGGTGCACAGCTCGTGGCTCCAGCCGATGGCGCAGCGCAGCGTCCGGTGCCGCGGGGGGCGCGGCGGTCCGTCGCCGTCAAGAGTGTCGAAGCGGGTGGCGAGCCGTTCGGCGATCCGCTCGACGGAGCTGGTGGCCAGCTGGGCGCCGGCCAGTTCCAGGGCGAGCGGGATGCCTTCGAGGCGGCGGCAGATGGTGCCGGCGGCGGCCGCGTGCTGCGGGTCGGTCAGGTGCAGGCCGGGGGCGGCGCTGCCGGCCCGGTCGGCGAGCAGGGCCAGCGCGTCGTTGTCGCCGGTGCACGGCAGCGGGCCGATCTCGGTGACCCGCTCGCCGGCGAGGTCCAGCGGCTGACGGCTGGTGACCAGCACGGTCAGCCGGGGGGCGGCCGTCAGCAGGTCCCCGAGGAGGTCGCGGCAGGCGTCGACGAGGTGTTCGCAGGAGTCGAGCACCAGCAGCAGCTGTTTGTCGGCGAGCCAGGCGCACAGTGCGGCCGCCGGGGTCCGCGCCGTGTGGTCGGCCAGTCCGACGGCGTCGCAGACGGTGGCGAGCAGCAGCCCGTCACCGTGCAGCGGCCAGAGGTCGGCCCAGCAGACCCCGTCGGGGAACTGCCCCGCGGCGGCCTCCGCGGCCCGTATGGCGATCCGGGTCTTGCCCACGCCGCCGGGGCCGGTCAGGGTGATCAGCCGGTGTGCCGTCAACTCCTGGGAAAGATGCCGTAGTTCATTTCGGCGGCCGACGAAACTGGTCGACTTCTGGGGAATGCTGCTTACCACGGGCCCAGTGTGCCCCAGCTGTGGCGTCGGGTGGCGCAGGGTGGCGTATGCGGTGCGCGGCACGAAGTTGACGCCCGGGTGCCGCGGCCGGTCAGGGGGTCACGAGGGGGAAGGTGGGGTGGGGGGTGCTCAGCAGGCCGAGTAGCTGGTGGAGCGCTCCGGTCTCGCCGTCCTGCGCGGCCCCGGTCGGGCCCTGGCCGGCGAGGAGTTCGACCAGCTGGGGCTTGGTGAGGGTGAGCGTCAGGTCCGGGCGGCGGTCGTCGCGGGGCGTGGGTACGCCGGGCGAACTGACGTGTGTGAGGGCCCCGTTGGAGAGCGTCAGCTGCCAGGTCCGGTCCTCGTCGGGGAGGTAGAGGTCCAGGGCCAGTGCCGTGGACCAGGCGCGTGGGCCGTCGACGCGGAGGGCGAGCGCGTCGAGGAGCTGGTCGACGGTGAGCAGCGCGGCCGTCTCGGGACCGGCGGTGTCCGGCGGCGGTTCGGCGAGGGTGCCGCGCAGTTCCATGGCGCCGGTGAGGTAGCAGTTGCGCCAGACGGCGTTCTCGCTGCCGTGGCCCAGCCGTTCGTAGACCAGGGCGAGTGCGCGGCGGGCGCGGAGGTTCTTCGGATCGGCGAAGACGGCGTGGTTGAGGAGGGTGGCGGCGAACCGCAGATCGCCGTCGGCGGCGTACCGCTTGCCCGCGTCCACGGTGGCCTCGACGCCTCCCAGGGCGTGCACGTAGCGCTTGGCCTGCTCGGCAGGGGGGTGCTCCCACAGGTGGGCGGGGTTGCCGTCGAACCACCCCAGGTAGCGCTGGGAGATCGCCTTGACGTTGTGGCTGACCGAACCGTAGTAGCCGCGGTGCGCCCAGCCCCGCGCGAGGCCCGGCGGCAGCCGCAGTTCCTCGGCGATCTCGGGGCCGGTGCGCCCCTCGTTGAGCAGCCGCAGGGTCTGGTCGTGCAGATAGGCGTAGAGGTCGCGCTGCTCGGCCAGCAGGGCGGTGACGCGCTCCTTGCCCCAGGTCGGCCAGTGGTGGCAGGCGAAGGCGACCTCCACCTCACCACCGAAGAGGGCGAGCGCCTCGCCCAGGTGACGCGACCAGGCCCGGGCGTCGCTGACGGCACCGCCGTACAGCGGGAGGAGCTGGTGCAGGGTGTGGGTGAGGTTCTCGGCCAGGCACAGCGCCCGGTGGGCCGGGAGGCAGAAGTTCATCTCCGCGGGTGCCTCGGCGCCCGGGGTGAGCTGGAAGACGAGGCGGACACCGTCGAGGATCTCTTCGTGACCGGTGCGGGTGATGTCCACGGTCGGCGGGACCAGGGTCACGGTGCCGGTGGAGCGGGTGGCGCCGAGGCCGCAGCCGATCTGGCCGTCCGGCGCCTTGGGGAGTCCGTCGCCGTAGGCGTAGACGGCCCGCCGGCGCATCGCGGGGCCGGCGTGCAGGTGCTCGCCGACCGCGTGCTCCAGGAAGCCGGCCGGCGCGAGCACCGGCACGGGGTGGTGGTCGTGGGGCAGTACGCCGCGGGCGCCGCCGAAGTGTTCCCGGTGCGAGTGGGTGTAGATCAGGCCGGTGACCGGCTGGTCGCCGCGGTGCTTGCGGTAGAGCTCCAGCGCCGCGGCGGCGGTCTCGACGGAGTGCAGCGGATCGATGACGATCACCCCGTGATCGCCCTCGACCAGCGTCATGTGCGCGAAGTCCAGACCGCGGACCTGGTAGATGCCGTCGGTGACCTCGAACAGACCCTGGCGGCTGACCAGCCGGCCCTGGCGCCACAGGCTCTCGTGCGCGGCGTCGGGGCGGTTCTGGGCGAGGAAGCCGTACGCCTCGGCGTTCCAGACCACCCGGCCGTCGTCCATGGTGATCTCGGGCGGATCGAGCGCGGCGATGAAGCCGCGGTCGGCATCGGCGAAATCTTCGTGATCATCCACGGGCAGAGCGGTCACGGGACGCTACCTCTCCGGGGTGGCCTAGCCAATACCCCACGCAACCGATTTAACCCAATTTGCCCGACGGCCGCATGCGTGCGCGGCGGGCACCGGCCGGGCGCACCGGGCCGGGTTCCGGGCCCGGCCCGGGAGCCCCGCGGACCGGAGCGGCGACGCGGCAGCCCCCGCGCCACCCCGGCGCCGAAGTCGCCGGAGCGCCACGATCGTTGGACGAGGCGCCGCCCGGCGTTAGGGGCGGGGCCCCGCCGGGCACAACAGGGCAGGTGGCGTTGTCACGCCCCCTTGGTTGGGTGATCCCTACGGCGCGGCCTCCGCCCGGGAGAGGAGGGACGCCACTGTCCCCCTACGACGACCGGCCCTTCGGCGAGCTCGCCGAACGCTTCCGGCACGACGCCGCTCCCTCGCCGCACCTCCGCGCCCCGTGGACCGGCCGCCCGGCCGGGCCCCGCCACCGCGGCCTCGGCCGGCTGGTCCCGGCAGCCGCGGCCGTCAGCCTGGCCGCCGGGCTCGTACTGGCACACGGTCTGCTGCTCGCGGGCGGACTGGTGCTGGCCGGGCTGGCGGCCCACCTGGCGGGCGGCGGGCCGGGCCGGCGGCCGTAGCGGCCGTTACGCGCAGCGCGCCGGCGCGTCGAGCGGGCCGGCCGCACGGACCGCCGGTCCGCTTCCCGCCCGGAGACGGCAAGCGGACCGACAGTTCCCTCACGCCCCGTGACGGGGAGCGCGCGTCATGTCGCCCGGCGGCTCTTCGACGTCACGGCGACACAGGTGGCACCCAACAGGAACGTCAGGGCGCCGATGATGATGTTGTTCCAGATGACACCGGCGTCCGCGCCGGTGCCGACGATCCACGGCGAGATGATCATCCATACGCCGATCGCGCACATCGCACCGCTCAGGCCGTACATCCGCTCGGGGGTCACGGTGAAGCCGACCGCCAGGAGGGCGATCGCGATCCCGAGGATGAGGTTGTGGGTCGTGAGCGCGGGCTGCGCGGCCGCGTAGTGGACGATCCACGGGGAAGCGGCGCAGTACAGGCCGACCAGGAACACCGGTCCGTCGACGAGTACCACGTCACGTCCGCCGAGAACCCGCTCGTATCGCGCCTGCATCTCAGATGCATCGGGGTGACCTGCGAGATCTCCCCTGTGGTGTGAGACGTCGGCCATGCGACTCGCCTCCTTCATCCACAAGCCTGGCCGGTTTTCCGCGCGGCATCTGACCACGCACCTTTATTTTGCGCTTATGTCGGCTTTATGTGTAGATGAAGCGACAGGTGAATTTTGAAGGGTTCCGGTCAGCCTCCGTGCCCGCCCGCGGTCAGCGGGCGCCACCCCCTCGGGCGGACCGCACCGGACCGCGTCAGCTCAGGCCGTGCAGGCCGTCCAGATGCGGCAGGTCGTGGTCGAGCCGCTCCCGCTTGGCCCGCAGGTAGCGGATGTTCTCCGCCCGCGGCTCCATCAGCAGCGGCACCTGCTCCGCGACGGCTATGCCGTGCCGGAGCAGCGCCGCCCGCTTGCGCGGATTGTTGGACAGCAGGCGTACGGACCGCACCCCGAGGTCCCGCAGCATCTCCGCCGCGACGCGGTACTCCCGGGCGTCGACCGGCAGCCCGAGCGCGATGTTCGCCTCGACCGTGTCCAGCCCCTCCTCCTGAAGCCTCATCGCCCGGAGCTTGGCCAGCAGCCCGATCCCCCGGCCCTCGTGGCCCTGGAGATAGACCAGCACGCCCCGCCCGGCCGCCACGATCGCGCGCAGCGCGGCGGACAATTGGTCACCGCATTCGCAGTGCGTGGAGGAGAACACATCACCGGTCAGGCATTCCGAATGCACCCGGGTCAGCACGGCTGTTCCCGCCACCTCACCGTGGACGAGCACGACTTGCTCGATTCCACTGCGAAGGTCGAGATAGCCGACCGCCAGGAATTCGCCGTACGTGGTGGGCAGCCGGACCTCCACCACCCGTTCCACGTACGGTTTCTGGGCGTCATCGAATGCGACGGCCACGTCGCGGCCGCTGCCGGCAACATCGTCGGGGTCGGTCATGGCGCGATGGTACCCGCGTGGGGAATCGATGGGCAGAGATCACTCAGAATGGCAACAAGTATGCTGCGAGGCCCATGAAGCGCAGGGCCGGCGACGAAAGGCGGCAGCACACCATGACCGCTCCGGGACAACCGACGGCGGGCAGCGGCCTGTTGCCGGCCGACACCACCGAGGACATACGGGCCCGGCGGCCGCTGATGGCGCTCCTGCCCATCGGCAGCTTCGAACAGCACGGGGCTCACCTGCCGTTGACCACCGACACCGTCATCGCCTGCACCGTCGCCCGGGAGTTGGCCGCCGCGCACCCGGTCCTGCTGCTGCCGCCGCTGACCGTGTCCTGCTCGCAGGAGCACGCGGACTGGCCGGGAACCGTCAGCATTTCGGCGCGGACCCTCCACGCGGTCGTCACGGACATCGCCGCATCGCTGCGCCGGTCCGGCATCGGCACGCTGATTCTGGTCAACGGCCACGGCGGGAATTACGTACTGCGCAATGTGGTGCAGGAATCCGCGGGAAGCGGCGTACGGATGGCGCTCTTCCCGGGCTCGGGCGACTGGGACGCGGCACGCGACCGGGCCGGTGTGCGGACACCCGCGCACAGCGATATGCACGCCGGTGAGGTCGAGACCTCGATTCTGCTGCACGCCCATCCCGAATTGGTCAGGGACGGCTACGAAACGGCGGATTGCGACGCCGATGACCGGAAGCATCTGCTGACGCTGGGAATGTCGGCCTATACCGCATCCGGGGTCATCGGCCGGCCGTCGCGCGCCTCCGCCGCGAAGGGCCGTGAATTGCTGGCCGGTCTGGTCGGGGCATTCGGGGAATACGCCGCGCTGTTCGCGGTGCCGGCGGAAACCGGAGGCCGCGACGATGTCCGCACGGAGGACTGAGGTGCTGGACGCCGCGACGGCCTGGGAACGGCTGCGGGAGATCCGTACGGCCGACGAGGCCCGGGCCGCCGGACTGGGGCCGGACGGCGACGCCGGGGCCGGCGGGGAACGGGCCCGTTCGCCCGAGGCCGCCGAACTCGTCGAGCGCTATCTGCCGCTGTGCCTGGCCGGCCCCCGGTACGCGTTCGCGCAGCTCGGGCAGAGCCTGGACGGCTTCATAGCGACCCGTACCGGCGACGCCGACTACGTCACCGGGCCCGCCGACCGCCGCCATCTGCACCGGCTGCGGGCGCTCGCCGACGCGGTGGTCGTCGGGGCCGGTACCGCGGTGGCGGACGACCCCCGACTGACCGTGCGCGCCTGTACGGGCGACAACCCGGTGCGGGTGGTGCTCGATCCGCGGGGCCGGGTGCCGCTGGACCGGGGCGTGTTCACCGACGGTGCCGCGCCCACGCTGTGGGTGGTCGGGCCGGACGCGCGGCGGGCCGCCGTGGGCGACGGGGTGGAGGTGCTCGTGCTGCCGGACCCCGCCGCGTTCGCGCCGGGGCGGCTGCTCGCGGTGCTGGCACGGCGCGGACTGGGCCGGGTGCTGGTCGAGGGCGGCGGCGTCACGGTGTCGCGGTTCCTGCGGGAACGGGCCCTGGACCGGCTCTATCTCACCGTGGCGCCGGTGCTGCTCGGCGACGGCGTCCCCGGGCTGCGGTTCGCCGGTACACCGGTGATGCGCGAGGCGCTACGCCCTCCGCTGCGACGCGCCCTGCTCGGCGAGGACACGCTTTTCGAGCTGGACCTGCGGGCGGTCGGCGACGCGTGGCTGGGCGAGGCGTCGCAGGAGCAGCACCGCGGCGCCCGGGAGGCTCGCCGCGAAGGCGAGGACGCCGTAGACCACGGCGCTGGTCAGGCCCTGCGCCGCGCCCAGCCCGGCGGCGCCGAAGGCCCAGGCGGCAACGCCCTCGCGGGGCCCCCAGCCGCCGATGTTCAGCGGTAGCGCCATCGCGAGCAGCGCCAGCACCACCAGCGGCACCAGCTCGGCCGTGGGCGCGGTGGCGCCGGCGACCCGGGCGGCCAGGACGAACATCGCGAGGTAGCCGGCGAGCACCACGACGGAGGAGAGCGCGACGCCGGGCCAGACGTCCCGGCCGAGCAGGCCCCGGCGGGCCTCGGACAGCACCCTGCGCAGGGCGCGTTCGCCGCGCGAGGCGCCCCGGCGTCGGCGCAGCCACCACCCGGCCGCGAGGACGGCCGACACCGCCGCGGCGGCGGACACCGCCACGGCGGGCGAGGCGAGCAGGTGGGCGACCGGCGCCAGCACCGGCGACGGCCGGAGGACGAGCACCCCCGCCCCGGCCACGACCAGCACCAACTGGCCCGCGGTGCGTTCCAGTATCACCGCGCGGACGCCCCGGCCGAGGTCGCCGGCGGAGCGACCGTGCCGGACCGCGCGGTGGACATCGCCCAATACGCCGCCGGGCAGCGCCGCGTTCAGGAACAGCGCCCGGTAGTAGTCCGCCACGGCCGGTCCCAACGGCAGCCGCAGGCCCAGCCCGCGGGCCACCAGGCACCAGCGCCAGGCGCTGAAGACCGTGGTCAGCAGGCCGATGCCGAGCGCCGCCAGGAGCGTGCCGGGGTCGATCCTGCGCAAGCCCGCCAGGAAGGCGGCGGAGCCCAGGTGCTGGACCAGCGCGGCCAGGATGCCCGCGCCCGCGAGCATCCGCAGGCCGGCCCCCCAGCCGGGGCGGTTCACCCGCCGCCCCCGGGCAGGGCCAGCAGATCGGTGTGGTGCACCGCGACCTGCAACTCCCCCGCCGCGCACTCCTGGAGGCGCCGGCCCAGGTACGCCGCGGCCGCCGGTGCCAGCTCCGGGCACTGGGCCTGCGCGGCGCCGACCCAGCCGTGCAGCCACTCGGCGATCAGCGCGGACTCCGCACACCCCAGCCGCCAGGTACTCGGCTTGACCTGCACCCGCGCGCCCCGCCGCTCGAAGGCCGTGACGGCCGCCGCCACCGCGTCCGGGCCGAGCAGCGTCCGGCCGTGGTCGGTGCGCCGCTGGTGCGCGTTGAAGGCGTCGGTCAGCGTCTCGTCGAACGGGTCGGCCGGGGCCAGTTCGACCAGGCCGGCGACGGAGAGCGCCAGCAGCGCCGGTACGCCGGCCCGGGTACACGCCTCGGCCAGCGCCTCCACCTCCTCGACGGTCAGCAGGTCGAGCAGCGCCGAGGCGGTGACCAGGGAGGTGCCGGCGAGGTCGGCGGCGGTGAGGGCGGCCAGGTCGCCGGGCGCGGTGGTGGCGGTGACGGGGGTGCCGTCGGCGGCCGTTCCCGGCATGCGCGTGCCGGCGAGGGCGAGCAGGTCGGGATCGTGGTCGTGGAGGACCCAGCGCTGCGGGCCGGGCAGCCGGACGGTGAGCCAGCGCGCCATCGAGCCGGTGCCGCAGCCCAGGTCGCGGATCACCAGGCCGGGCGGCCCGGACCGCCCGGCCAGCCACGCCTGCAGCGGGCGCAGCAGCTCGGGCGCGCGGGCCGCGGCGTCGGCGCGCTCGCGCAACTCCAGCCAGCGCGGGGCGAATCGAGGGCTGCCCACCGCGTTCATCGGGCGCTCCGGGGTACGTGCCGAAGCCGTTCCAGCGCTCCGGCCAGACTGTGCGACGTCATCTCCCACTCCTCCAGCATGGCACGCCGGTCGCGCGCCGATCTCCGCAGCCGGTCGCGCAGTTGCGGTCCGTCGAGCCAGTCGCGCAGCGCCCCGGCCAGCGCGGCCGGTGGGGCGGACGGGACGAGCAGGCCCGGCAGGCTGCCGTCGGGCGCCCGCCCGAGCGCTTCCGGTACGCCGTCGACGGCCGTCGCCAGCACCGGGATTCCGCGCGCCAGCGCCTCGGTGACGACCATGCCATAGGTCTCCGCGTACGAGGGCAGCACCAGCAGGTCGGCGGCCGCATAACGGGCGGCCAGCTCGGGGCCGGCCAGCGGCCCGGTGAAGACGATGCGGTCGTCGAGGCCGAACGCGGCGACCCGGCTGCGTAGTTGGTCCGGGTATGTCCGGTCACGGCCGGGCCCGCCGACGAAGGTGCAGCTCCAGGAGGCGTCGGCGACGCCGGCCAGGGCGTCGATGAGCCGGTGCTGCCCCTTGCGCGGGGTGAGCGAGGCGACACACAGCAGCGCGCCGCAGCCGTCGGTGCCGGGCGCGAGCGGCGCCGGGTCGGTTCCCGGCCGGGCGACGTGGACGCGCTCGGCGGCCAGCCCGTGGTGGGCGACGAGCCGGCGGGCGGCCCCTTCGCTGGTGGCCACCACCGCGGACGCGGCCCGCAGGGTGCGGCGTTCGCGGGCGTCCAGGTCCGCGGCCGTCCCGGCGTCGAGCCCGGTCTCGTCGCCCAGTGGCAGATGCACCAGGACGGCGAGCCGCAGCCGCGCGGCCTCGGGGACGACGATCTCGGGGACGCCGCAGGCGACCAGTCCGTCGCACAGGACCACCGCGCCGTCGGGCAGCGCCGCCAGCCGGCGGGCCAGCCCCTTGCCGTCCTCGGGGCCCGGCCGGGGCCAGTCGCCGGGCAGCGCGGAGCGCCGCACCCGCCAGCCCGTCGCCGGGAGGTCGCGGCAGACCCGCAGGTCGTAGCGGTTGCCGCCGCTGGGCGCCGTCGGGTCGTCGACCCCGCCGGGCAGCAGGACGTGCACCAGCCGGTCGGCCGCCGGGCCGGCGCCGGTGTGCGTCACAGAGTGCGCTCGTAGGTCGCCCAGGCGATGTGCGATTCATGCAAGGTGACCGATATGCCGGTCAGTTCGCGGGCACTCTCGCCGAGGTTGCCGGCGTGGACGCGCTCGGCGAGCCGGTCGGCGATGACCTTGGCCAGGGCCTCGGTCGAGGTGTTGACGCCGGCGAAGGCCGGCTCGTCGTCGAGGTTGCGGTAGTTCAACTCACCGACCACACCGCCGAGTTCCTGCGTGGCCAGGCCGATGTCGACGACGATGTTGTCCGCGTCCAGCTCCGGGCGGCGGAAGGTGGCGTCCACGATGAAGGTCGCGCCGTGCAGACGCTGCGCGGGCCCGAAGACGGCGCCCCGGAAGCTGTGCGCGACCATCAGGTGATCGCGGACGGTGATGCTGAACACGGGCGTTCCTCCGGTGTGATGTCGGTCTCAGTGCGGGTGTCGGCGGGCGTCTCGGGACGGTGTCGGCGAGGGGTCGTGGGGGGCGGTTCGGGCCGGTTTGCGATGCTGCCTCCGGGGCGCTCCTACGATCCGTCCGACGGCGCGTACCGGATGCGGTGGCAGAGCGCCGGCAGGTCGCCGGAGGCGAGCCGGGGCAGCACCGACGGCAGGTCCTCGAAGGCGGATTCGCCGGTGACCAGCGCGTCGAAGGCGGGGTCGGCGAGGAGTTCGAGGGCGAGCGCGAGCCGGTCGGCGTAGCTGCGGCGGGCCCGCCGGGCCGGGGAGAGGGCCCCCACCTGGCTGCTGCGGACCACCAGCCGGCGGGAGTGGAACGCCTCCCCCAGCGGCAGGCTGACCCGCCGGTCCCCGTACCAGCTCAGTTCGAGGACGGTGCCTTCCGGAGCGAGCAGTTCCAGCGCGCGGGCCAGGCCCTCCTCGGTGGCGCTGGCGTGCACCACGAGATCGCAGTCGCCGCGGGCGTCCGCGGGCAGCGCGAAGTCGACGCCCAGCGCCTCGGCGGTGGCCGCGCGCGCCGGGTCGGCGTCGACCAACTGCACCCGCACCGCCGGGTAGCGGGCGAGCAGGGCCGCGACGCTGCAGCCGACCATGCCCGCGCCGATCACCGCGACCCGGTCCCCCACCAGCGGCGCGGCGTCCCACAGGGCGTTCACCGCGGTCTCCACCGTGCCCGCCAGCACGGCGCGGGCGGCGGGCACGGCGTCCGGTACGGGGGTGACGGCGCTCGCCGGGACGACGTAGTGCGTCTGGTGCGGATAGAGGCAGAAGACCGTGCGGCCGCGCAGCGCGGGCGGTCCCTCCTCGACGACGCCGACGTTGAGGTAGCCGTACTTGACCGGGGCGGGGAAGTCGCCGTCCTGGAAGGGCGCGCGCATCGCCTCGTGCTGGCTCTCGGGCACACCGCCGCGGAAGACCAGGGTCTCGGTGCCGCGGCTCACCCCGGAGCAGAGCGTGCGCACCAGCACCTCGTCGGGGCCGGGCTCCGGCAGCGGCTCCGTACGGATCGCGCCCCGACCTGGAGCGCTTAGCCAAAAGGCACAAGCGACGCGCGGCATCGGGATCCTCCTGGACGCTACGACGGGGGTTCGTTGATGCTGGAGATCATGAGGACGCCGACACCATACGCGGCGCCCATCGACTGCGCCACAAGTCGAGGGAGGCACGGTGGCCGTACAAGAGCGCTACGACACAAGGCCGTTCGCACCGGACACCACGGCGGGGATGGGCGTGCAGCTGCTGGTACTGGAGGTGCTCTGCCGGGCGGTCGGCATGGGCACCACGGGGTGGCTGACGGGCTCCGCGTTCGCGGTGGTCACCTGGGTGGTGCTGACCCTCGCGCTGCGCCGGTCGTGGACCGGGGCGTTCGGCCCCGCGAACCGCGTCACGCTGGCCCGGACGATCCTGGTCGGCGGGGTGACCGCCCTGGTCGCGGACTCCTTCGAGCGGCGGCCGCCGGTCGCGGTGCTGGTCGCGCTGGCGGCCGTCGCGCTGGTCCTGGACGCGGTCGACGGTCAGGTGGCCCGGCGCACCGGTACCGCGACCGCGCTGGGGGCACGCTTCGACATGGAGGTCGACGCCTTCCTCATCCTGGTGCTCTGCGTGTACGTCGCGGTGCCGCTGGGTGCCTGGGTGCTGGCGATCGGCCTGATGCGGTACGCGTTCGTCGCGGCGTCCTGGGTGCTGCCGTGGCTGCGCGGCGCGCTGCCGCACAGCATGGCCCGCAAGACGGTGGCGGCACTGCAGGGCATCGTGCTCGTCGTGGCCGGCGCCGGAATCCTGCCCCGGGCGTCGGCGGCGGCCGCGGTGGCCGTGGCGCTGGCGCTGCTGGCCTGGTCGTTCGGGCGGGACATCGGCTGGCTGTGGCGGGTCAGGGCGCGTCCGGGCGGCGCCGGCCGGGGCGGGACGGCGGCACGGGCTCCGGTCGCCGGGGAGGGCCGGGGCGTGTCCGTCCGGTCCTGATCCGTGGGTCCGTCAGGTCCCCGCGTGCCGCCCGAGGTAGACGACGAGGGCGAGGAAGACCAGCACGAGGTTCGTGACGACGACGGCGAGCAGCACCTGCCGCAGCAGGCTGCGCGGGGTGCGTGCCGGCTGGGTCAGCAGCACCGTGGCGGGCAGCCGCGCGAGTTGGGCGCCCGGCCGGACCGCGGTCGTGCGGGGCCGCCGGACCCCGCAGCGCGGCGGGGTGCGGTGCCGGGCGAAGGTCTCCGGGCAGCCGCGGCCGTGACCGCGGGCTCCGCGCAGGGGTCCCCGCCCCGGTGGGCGGCCCCGGCAGGGGCGGGTGGCGCCCGGCCCGGAGGAGGTGGGTATGCAGGTGCGGGAGCGGACCGCCCGCCAGGGCGGCGGTCCTTTACGTCGCGGTGCGCCGGACATCCGCCGTCACCCGGCTACGGCCGCCGGCATCACGCCGGCTCCGGTCCGGGCCGCTGCCGTGCCCGCCCGGCGCGGCCCCTGCGCCCCGCCCCACTGTGCCCTGATCGCCGTGCGCATCCGTTGCCCTGCCGAATCGGCGAAACCGCCCACGCATGTCCTCCGCGTCCAGGCCGCCCGGCCCTCGCGTCATCTGTTGAATTGCGGATTTCCACAACTCTAGACGACGAGGGCGGGCCACCTGAATGGCCGTGGGCGAAACGGCCTCCGGCGCCTGCCGCGGGGACACCGCCCGGGCGCCGTACGGGAAGGCGGCGCGCGCCGGGAAACACGTGGACAGGACCGGCCGTCAATCCCATAGTGACGCGCATGACTTCACTGATACGTCACCTCACGATCGACTGCTCCGACGCCTACCGCCTGGCGCGCTTCTGGGCGGAGGTGCTGGACGGATCGCTGGCCGAGGACGACTTCCCGGGAGATCCGGAGGCCACCGTCACCACCGCGGGCGGGGCGCTGCTGTTCGTCTCCGTGCCGGACACCAAGACCGTCAAGAACCGGGTGCATCTGGACCTCCAGCCGCAGGACCGGAGCCGGGACGAGGAGGTCGAGCGGCTGCTGGCGCTGGGCGCGACCCTGGTGGCCGACCACCGCCGGCCGGACGGCACGGGGTGGGCGACGATGGCCGACGTCGAGGGCAACGAGTTCTGCGTGGAGCGGAGCGCGGCGGAGCGGGCGCGCTGATCCGACGCCCCCTCAGGGGTCAGTCCCGCCGGGCGCGGGCGGCGTCCGCGGCCCGCTCCCGCGCCTCGGCGAGGTCGGCCTCGGTGGGGGCGTCGTCCTGGGAGAGCCGCGCCCGCCAGTAGCCGGTGAAGTCGATCTGCCGCTTGTCGATGCCGCGTTCCTCGACGAGGTGGCGGCGGAGCGTGCGCACCGTGCCCGCCTCCCCGGCCAGCCAGGCGAACGGCGTGCCGGCCGGGAAGGCCAGCGCGCGGACGGCCGCGGGCAGGGCGTCGCCGGAGCCGGGCGGGGCGCCGTCGCGGTGCACCCAGTGCACCGTGAGATCCGCCTTCGTGGTCAGGTGCTGCTCCTCCGCCGCGTCGGCGACCTCCACACAGGCCAGCGCGCGGGTGCCGGGCGGCAGCGCCTCGACGAGGGAACCGATGGCCGGCAGCGCCGTCTCGTCGCCGGCCAGCAGCAGCCAGTCGGCGGTGCCGAGCGGCAGCGGACGGGCGTAGAGCGCCGACGGGCCGTAGCGGGCGAGGGTGTCACCGGTCCTCGCGGTGGCCGCCCACCGGGTCGCCGGGCCGCTCGCCGGATCGTCCGCCGGTGCGGAGCCGTGCAGCACGAAGTCGACGGTGATCCGCTGCCGTACGGGGTCGTAGGAGCGCACCGTATAGCTGCGCATCCACGGCCGTTCGTCCTCGGGGAGGGCGAGGAACGCCTGGTACCAGCGCATTTGGTCGCCGTCCGCGGGCACGTCGGGCAGCCGGGGCGCGGCCTGGCCGGGCCTGGGGAACATCAGCTTGAGCTGCTGGTCCGGCCAGGTGCGGAAGTCGTCCAGGCCCTCCCCGGCGAAGCCGATCCGGACCATGTGCGGGGTGAGCCGCCGGATGTCGGTGACGTGGATGAGCGCGACGGGCTCGGCCGCCATCGGATCCTCCTTGCGGTAGGCGGAGTTCGGGAAACGGGACTGATATCCTTACACCGTAAAGAGTTAGCGTGAGGACATTACTTTACGCCGTAAGGAGACTGCAAGTGGTGGTATTCGCCGGCCAGGGCGACCCCCGCCGTTCGATGACGCTGCTGTGGCGCGCGGAGGGCGGGCGCGGGACGGACGCGAAGCGCGGGCCGGGCCCCAAGCCGGCGCTGAGCGTGGACGTCATCGTCGACGCCGGGATCGCCGTCGCCGACGCCGAGGGCATGGCGGCCCTGTCCATGCGCGCCGTCGGCGAGCGCCTGGGGCGCACCGCGATGGCGCTCTACACCTACGTCCCCGGCAAGAGCGAGCTGGTGGACCTGATGTACGACCAGGTGCTGGCCGAACTGCCGGCGGACTACGACCTCACGGCGGGCTGGCGGGCCGCGCTGACCTCCTGGGCCGAGGACACCTGGGAGTTCTCCCTGCGCCACCCCTGGGTACTGCAGGTCTCCCAGGCCCGGCCGGTGCTCGGCCCGAACGAGTACCGCGCCATGGAGGCGCTGCTGCGCGTGCTGCACGCCACGGGGCTGGGCCCGGCGGTGCTGCGGCGGGTGGTGGGGACGCTGACCCACTTCGTGCGGGGCGCCGTGCAGACCGTCGCGGAGTCGCGGCTGGCCGCCGCGTCGACCGGGGTGTCCGACGAGGAGTGGTGGCCGGCCCGGTCCGGGGTGCTGCAGGAGGTGGCCCCCGACTTCGCGGAGCGCTTCCCGCTCCTGGTCGGCCTGGAGACCGAGGGCGCCGCGCCGGTCACGGACGACACCGTGCCGTATCTGGAACGCGAGGCGCGCACGACCTTCGAGGTGGGGCTCGGGGTCGTGCTGGACGGCATCGAGGCGGCGGTGGCGCGGGCCCGCTGACCGCCCCGGACGGCAGGAGCCCGGCCGGCGGCGGCCGTTGGGGTGATGAAGCGGGCACACCGGCCGCGGACGGGTGTCGTCGGGCCGACTCCGTGCGTTTATCGTCCATGACCGTCTTCCACGTCCGTCCGTGGTTCCTGCCCACCAGCCTCGCGGCGTTACTCATCGAGGCGGGGCCGGAGACGCCGGCTGACACCCCGTCGGACGCCGTCCGCGACGACCGGCCCGGCGCGCCGTCCGATGCCCGGTCAGCCGAGGCGGGGCCGGACGGGTGTCCCCCGTCCGCCGATCCGGACGACACCCCCGACCAGCCCCCTTCCGCCCCCGCTGACCGGGGCTGATGGGTCGCCCGGCGGGGGGCCGGGCAGCGAAGCTGACGGCGTGTCGAAAGCTGGCCGCCGCACGCACCGTCGTCATCGGCTCACTCCGTGTGGCGAGCGGTGGTGATCGCCCATAGCTTCGCCTCATGGCGCTACGACAGATGACATACATGGGCTGCGTCGCGGCGGTGCTGGCCGGCGGACTGGGCGCGGCCGCCCCCTGCGACGCCGACAGCCGGCTCGTCGTCCGCCCCGGCGAATCGATCCAGCGCGCGGTGGACCGGGCGCGGCCGGGCGACACGATCATCCTGCGGCCGGGGGTCTACCGCGAGAGCGTGCTGATCGACAAGTCCCGGCTGCGCCTCGTCGGCGCGGGCAAGAAGACCGTGATCACGCCGGCCGGCACCCGGGCGGAGAACGCCTGCGGGCAGGACGGCAGCGGCATCTGCGTCCTCAGCCGCGACAAGCGTCCCCTCCGGGACGTCAGCATCCGCTCGCTGACCGTCGAGGGCTTCAAACGGAACGGCATCTGGGCCTCCGGCACCGACCGGATGTCCGTCCACGAGGTGACCGCCCGCAGGAACGGCGTGTGGGGCATCGCGCAGGAGAAGTCCACCCGCGGGGTGATCCGGGACAACTACGTCACCGGCAACGGCGACTCGGGCATCTTCCTCGCCAACACGGTCAAGGAGGAGGGCGGTGCCACCGACACCCGCGGTGCGCTGATCAGCCAGAACCGCCTCACCCGCAACCGGATCGGGGTCACGGTGCGACGGGTCAGGAACCTGACGGTCAGCCACAACACCATGACCGGCAACTGCGGCGGGGTCTTCATCGTCGGCGACGAGTCGCGTCCCCGGGCCGGCGCGCTGACCGTACGGGACAACGACATCTCCCGGAACAACAAGCACTGCCCCGCCACCAAGCGGCTGCCCTTCCTCCAGGGCTCCGGCATCGTCCTCACCGGCACCGAGAGGGCGCTGGTACGGCACAACCTGATCAAGGACAACCGCGGCAGGTCCCCGCTGTCCGGCGGCGTCGTCCTCTTCCACAGCTTCGTCAACGCGCTGAACGAACGCAATGTCATCGTCGACAACATCGTGCTGCGCAACAAGCCCGCGGACCTGCTGAACAAGGACGCCGCGGGCAAGGGGAACCGATTCATCCGCAATGTGTGCCGGACCTCGGAGCCGGCCCGTCTGTGCTGACTTCCCACGGGAGAATAGAGGCGGAATGACCACCGTAAGTCCCACCCCCCAGTCGGCGATGCGGCTGCGGGAGCTCGTTTTCGGAGCCGCGTGTGCCGCGGCCGTACGGGCCGCGGCGCGCCTCGGCGTCGCGGACGCGCTCGACGACCGGCCCGCCACCGCGCAGGAGCTGGCCACCGCGGTGCACACCGAGCCGCGGCCGCTGGAGCGGCTGCTGCGCGCACTGTCCTGCTACGGGATCTTCGCGGAGACCGAGGACGGGAAGTACGTCCACACCGAGATGTCCCGGATGCTGCGCGAGGACGCCCCCAACAGCCTGCGGTACATCGCACTGTGGTGCACCGAGCCGTGGACCTGGGAAGCCTGGCCCCGGCTGGACGAGGCGGTGCGCTCGGGCCGCAGCGTCTTCCCCGAGCTGTACGGCAAGGGCTTCTTCGAGTACCTGCACGAGGACGCACGGGAGTCGGCGCAGGTCTTCGACCGGGCCATGACCACCTCCAGCAAGCAGTCCGCCGAGGACGTCGCCAAGCTGCTCGACCTCTCCGGGGCGTCGTCGGTGGCGGACATCGGCGGCGGCCAGGGCCACGTCCTCGCCAGCTTGCTGGAGAAGCACCCGGGGCTCAAGGGCACGCTGCTCGACCTGCCCACGGTCGTGGCGAACCCGGACCCGCGGCTGCGCGACGGCGGCGCGCTCGCCTCGCGGGTCCAGATCGTGCCGGGCGACTGCCGCGAGGAGATCCCCGTCCAGGCCGACGTCTACATCATCAAGAACATCCTGGAGTGGGACGACGAGAGCACCGGCCGGACGCTGGCCAACGTCCTCAAGGCGGCCCGTCCCGGCGCCCGCGTGGTGATCATCGAGAACATCGTCGACGACAGTCCCTCGATGAAGTTCACCACCGCCATGGACCTGCTGCTGCTGCTCAACGTCGGCGGCGCCAAGCACTCCAAGGCGAGCCTGGTCGGCCGGATGGGCGAGGCCGGGCTGGAGGTCGGCGCCATCCTGGAGGTCAACCCGTATCTGCACGCCTTCGAGTGCACCGTCCCGGCGTGACGGAGGCCGTGCCGTGACGACGCCCGGGAACGGCGGACCGCCCGGTGAGGAGGCTTCTCCTCGCCGGACGGCCATGCCCGTTCCCGGGCGGGCGCGTGAGCCGGGGGATCGCCCCGGCCCCGCCCGCGCGTCAGCCGCTGCCGTCGCGCTCCCAGCGATAGAACTGGTGGGCCATCGCGTCCTTGGGACTGCGCCAGGTCTCCGGGTCGTACGCGCTGACGAAAGCGGACAGCTTGTCGCTCACCGCGCGGAACTCGGGGTGCTCGGTGACCTTGGCGATCTCCGGCCCCGGCGGCCGGTCGGACTCGATGAGGTGCAGATACACGTCACCGAACTGGAAGAGGGTCCGCCGCTTGACGCCGACCAGGTGCGGCAGTTCCGTACGGTCGGAGGTCCGGAAGACCTCCGCGATGTCCGGAGCCGTACCGGGTTTCATGCGAGCGACGATCAGAGCGTGATGCATCGGGACATTCCCTTCGTTGCCGCCGGACGGTGGTCCGGACGCGGCGCCGCGTCCTGTCAGTTGACGACGGCGGAACGCATCTCGCGGTCCCGCTGCTCGATCTTGTCCCGGATGAGCTCCATCTGGATCCGGGAGTTGCGGTTGATGAGCTCGGTCATCCCCTTGTCGTCCACCGGCGCCGAGGGCTTCATCGCGAAGTCCTGGGTCCAGTGCATCGAGGTGCCGCCCGGGATCTCGGCGTACTTCCAGTGGATGTCCATGTGCTCGAACGGACCGGTCTCCACGCGGCGGGCGCGGACGGTGCGGTTGGCGCGGTCCATGACCCGCTCGGAGACCCAGCTCCACACGGTGCCGTTCTCGTCCGGGTGCATCGTCAGCCGGAAGGTGGTCTTGTCGCCCTCCCGGGAGAGCACCTCGACGGAGGCGTACTCGCTGAACAGCTTCGGCCAGTTCTCGATGTCGTTGGTGAGGTCCCAGACGAGGTCGAGGGGCGCCGCGATGGTGATGTCGTTCTCGGTGTGGCCGGGCATGTCAAGCTCCTGTCGTAGGCACGGTCGCCTTGTCGGCGTTGGCACGGTCGTTGTTCGTGTTGACGAGGGCGAGGAAGTCGCGCGGCGTCTTGCAGCGCTCCGCGTCGGTCGGCATCGGCCGGCCGTGCCGGTTCTCCAGCTCGCCCACGATCCCGAGGAGCCCCAGCGAGTCGAGGCCGAACTCGGCGAAGGACATGTCGGCGCGGTTGGCCAGGTCCTTCGGGTCGACGGTGAGGCCGGCGGCCGACTTCATCAGCGCCGCCAGCTCGTTGAGCGTCAGTTGAGCGGTCATGTGCGGTTCTCCTTCTCACGAGGGGGGCGTCGGGCCCTGCCGCAGCACCATTGCCGCGTTCGAACCCATCAGCCCCCGGCTCAGCACCAGCGCCGTCCGCAACTCGGCGGGCCGGGCCCGGCCGGTCACCACGTCAAGGTCGTGGCAGACGTCGACGACGTTGGGGGTGGGCGGCACCACGCCGTTCTCCATGGCGAGCACCGCGGCCGCGAGGTCCAGGACGGGAGCACCGCAGTACGCCCGCCCGGTACCGGTCTTGGGTGCGGTCACCGGAACCCGGTCGGCGTGCCGGCCCAGGGCATCCGCCAGCGCCAGCGCCTCGGCCCGGTCGGCCGAGGGGACACCGAGCGCATCGGCGAACACCACGTCGATCTCCTCCGGGGCACACTGCGCGTCCTCCAGCGCACCGCGGATCGCATGGGCGAGTCCCGCGCGGGACTCCTCCCACCGCGAGGCCCCGGTGAACGTCGCGGCATGTCCCAGGAGCACGGCCCGGGGGGTGGCGCCGCGGCTCTCGGCCGCCGCGGCCTCCTCGACGACCAGCATCGCGCCGCCCTCGGCGGGCACGAATCCGCAGGCGTCACGGGTGAACGGGCGGTAGGCCCGCACCGGGTCGTCAAGGCTGCTCAGGTCCTCGTAACCGAGCTGGCACACCACCGAGTAGGGGGCCAGCGGCGCCTCCGCGGCGCCCACGACGACGGCGTCGGTGCCGCGCCGGATGGTGCGGCAGGCGTGCGCCAGGGCGTCCAGGCCGCCCGCCTCGTCGCTGGCGACCACTCCGCAGGGGCCCTTGAAGCCGCCGCGGATGGAGATCTGTCCGGTGCTGGCCGCGTAGAACCAGGCGATGGACTGGTACGGGCCGACGTACCGGGAGCCCTGGCCCCAGAGCCGTTGCAGCTCCCGCTGGCCGAACTCGCCGCCGCCCGAGCCGGCCGCCGTCACGACGCCCACCGCGAACGGGGAGTCGGCGTAGTCGGCACGGCCGAGCCGGGCGTCGTCCAGCGCGAGGTTGGCCGCCGCCATGGCGAAGTGCGTGAACCGGTCGGTCTGGACGAGGTAGCGCTCCTCGATCAGGTCCGCCGGGTCGAAGCCGCGCACCTCGCCGGCGACCTTGAGCGGCAGGTGCTCGCACCCGTCGCGGGTCACCCGGTCCAGGACGCTGACGCCCTCCACGGTCGCCTTCCAGAACGACTCGGTGCTCACCCCGTTGGGGGCGATGACGCCGATGCCGGTGACGACCGAGCGTCTTTCCTTGGGGGATCTCATCCTGCCCTCCCGCCCTGTCGGGTCAGTACCACCGCTGACTGGAATCCGCCGAAGCCGCTGCCGACCGACAGCACCGAGCGCAGCGGCAGCTCCCGTGCCGTTCTGGGCACGTAGTCCAGGTCGCACTCCGGGTCCGGGGTCTCGTAGTTCGCCGTCGGCGGCACGACCTGGTGGGTCAGTGCCAGCACGCAGGCGACGATCTCGATGGCGCCGATCGCGCCGAGCGAGTGGCCCACCATGGATTTGATGGAGCTCATCGGCACGTTGTAGGCGTGTTTGCCCAGCGACCGCTTCACCGCGGCGGTCTCGTGCCGGTCGTTCTGCTGGGTGCCCGACCCGTGGGCGTTGACGTAGTCGACCTGGGTGGCGTCGACCTTGGCGTGGCCGAGCGCCCGGTTGATCGCCTCGGCCATCTCCAGGCCCTCCTGGGTGAGCCCGGTCATGTGGTACGCGTTGCCGAAGGTGGCGTAGCCGCGGATCTCGCAGTGCACCGTCGCGCCGCGCGCCCGGGCGTGCTCCAGCTCCTCCAGGACGAGCACGGCGCCGCCCTCCCCCATGACGAATCCGTCGCGGTGGGCGTCGAACGGCCGGGAGGCGTGGGCGGGGTCGTCGTTGTTCGCGGAGGTCGCCTTGATGGCGTCGAAGCAGGCCACCGTGATCGGGGAGATCGGCGAGTCCGAGGCGCCGGCGACGCAGACGTCGACCCGGCCCTCCTCGATGGACTGGAAGGCGTAGCCGATGGCGTCGAGGCCGGAGGTGCAGCCCGTGGAAACGGTCTGCACCGGGCCGTGCGCACCGACCCGTTCGGCCACCGCGGAGGCGAGCGAACTCGGGGAGAACGCCCGCTCCAGGTAGCGGCCCGCCGGCCGGTGGTCGACGTCCCAGCGCTGCCCGCGGCTGCTGACGGCGACGTAGTCGTGCTCCAGCCGCGTGGTGCCGCCGACCGCGGTGCCCAGGGACACCCCGATGCGCCAGGGGTCTTCCTTTCCGGTGTCCAGGCCGGCGTCGCGCAGCGCCTCGTCGGCGGCGACCAGGGCGAACTGCACGTACCGGTCCGAGCGGGCGATCTGATCCTCGCTCAGCCCGTGGGCACGCGGATCGAAGTCGCACTCGGCGGCGATGCGCGAGCGGAAACCCTCGGGGTTGAAGAGGGTGATGCCACGGGTCGCCGTACGGCCGGCGGACAGCAGGTCCCAGAAGGCGGGTACTCCCACACCGCCGGGCGCGACGATCCCGACGCCGGTGACCGCCACGCGGCGGGTCATGACACCGGCTCCGTGCGTTCGGGCGGGGCGGCCGGGGTGCTCTCCTGTGTGCCCTCGGTGTCGACGTGGCCGAGCTCGGGGCGCGGCGCCAGCGGACCGAGGTGGAAGACCATCCGGGCCTCGACGTCCCCCACGTTGCGGAACCGGTGCCGCATATAGGGGGGAATCAGCAGCCCCTGGTCCGGGCGCAGCGGGTACGCCTCGCCGTCCAGGTCCACTTCGAGCGCGCCCTGGACGACGTAGACGAACTCCTCGGAGTACGGGTGGTAGTGCTCGCCGATGCGCTCGCCGGGTTGGACGAGTGCCATGCCCATGAAGCCGCTCGTGGCGCCCACCGCGCTGGGTGTCAGCATGGCGCGCAGATCACCTCCGCGCCGGCGGTTGGGCTGGGTCTCGCTGAGGTCCACGATGCGTGGGCGGTGCGTGGTCATGGCTGATTCCTCCAGGGGCGTGATGCCGGCGGTTGAGTGGGGGGAGTCCTGCTGCGGACCGAGTGCGGTCAGGAGTCCGAGGCCCGGCGGTCGGTGATCAGGGCCATGTCGGAGCGCGACAGGAAGCTCGCGAACTCCCGGTCGCTGGACAGCTGACCAGCCGCGTCGGTGTCGAGCAGCCGCCGCAGGACGGCCGTCTTGCGGGGGCCGCGCACACCGAGCGACAGCATGGGGTCGCTGTCGAGGGGGATCCGCAGGTCGATGAGCCGGACGACGATGTCGTCGCGCTGGAAGATCGTGCTGCCGGCGACCGGGCACCCCGGGTCGTCGGCGGCCAGCTCGTCCTGCCGGGCCAGCATCCTGGCCAGCGCCATTCCGCAGCCCTCCTTGGCGGGGTAGTACAGCGCGTGCCGCCGTACGCCCGTGGGCTGCGTGCCGTGCGCGGCGACGTGGTGCACCGCGGGCAGCGCGGCCCGGGTGAAGAAGACCCGCGCGGAGTTGGGGTCGCTCAGGTCGCGGTCCTGCTCCAGGTACGGGTTGATGGCCTCCTCGACGGCCCGGACCTCGGGCTGGCGGGAGATGTGCCGCAGCGCGGCGACCAGGTCGCCCTGTACCTCGACGGCGCGCACCACGCGGTTGCCGTGCATGAACAGGGAGGTGCGGCGCAGCCGGGTGGTGTCGTCGACGCGGGCTTCCGGGGAGGTGTAGCCGGCGAGGATCTCGGCGACCTTGTCCTCGCTGCCGGGCTTCACGGTGAAGGTCAGCGCGTGCCGGACCACTCCGTCACCGACCCGGGGGTTCGCCTGCAGCCGGCCCTTGGGGGGCTCGGGAGCGAGCGCGGCGACGTTGGAGGTCTCGCGCAGGACGCTGAAGCGCAGCGAGCGGGTGTCGCGGACGCAGGAGTGCAGCGGCTGGACCATCTTGACGTGCTCCTCGCTGTTGACCCAGGCGAGGAACGGCGGGGCGGACTCCCACTCGCTGGTGATGAGCCACTGCGAGGGGTTCTCGATGGACTGGCACAGCTGGTCGGTGATGTGCCCGGGGACGGACGCGACCTGGTTGCGCAGGTGCTCGTAGGCTTCCAGGAAGCGCTGCTGGGCTCCGTCATGGAGGTCCAGGAGCAGCACGACCCGAAGCCGGGAGCCGTCGAAGGCTGACTGGGATATTCGTTCCGACAGCGTTGTCATCGTCTACGCATCTCCTTCGGGGCCCGACGGCCCCTGTGGTGCGTCGTCAGTTCCGGTGCGATCCGGGTGACTGAGCCGGATGGTGGGGGCGGCCGGCCCGGTGATCCGGAAGGCGCCCCGGATTCGATCGTGGCCGCCACACACGGGGGGCGCGAGATGTGTGAGCCATGCAGGTGAACCGTGATCGAACAGGCCGGTAGCAGGGCATTCGTGCTCCATCTGCCCCCAATGCGCCATGGAGCTGGAGCACGCCATGAATCCCACCGTCGAAGACCGCGTCCCGGTACTCGTCGTGGGCGGGTCCCTGGTGGGCCTGTCCGCGTCGCTGTTCCTGGGACGGCTGGGCGTACGGCATCTGCTGGTCGAGAAGCACGCGAACACCTCGCACCATCCCCGCGGGCGGGGGAACAACGTCCGCACGATGGAACTGTTCCGGGTCGCCGGCGCCGAGGCGCCGATCCGCGAGGCGGCCTCGACCCTCGCCGACAACCACGGGATCCTGCAGGCCCGTTCGCTCACCGGCGACGAGCAGGAGTGGCTCTTCAAGGAGATCGACCCGGGCGGCGGGCTGACCCGGATCAGCCCCTCCGGCTGGTGTCTGTGCAGCCAGAACGACCTGGAGCCGGTGCTGGTGCGCTGTGCCCGCGAACTCGGTGGTGACCTGCGGTTCTCCACCGAGCTGGTCTCCTTCGAGCAGGACGCGCAGGGCGTGACCGCACGGCTGCGGAGCCGGGAGACCGGCGAGGAGTCCACCGTGCGCGCGGACTACCTGATCGCGGCGGACGGCCCGCGCAGCCCGGTCCGCGAGCGGCTGGGCATCGGCCGGAACGGGCCCGGTGACCTCTTCCACAACGTCAGCATCACGTTCCGGGCGCCGGGCCTCGCGGACATCGTGGGCGACCGCCGGTTCATCGCCTGCTACTTGACCAACCCGGAGGCGGACGGCGCGCTGCTGCCCGTCGACAACCAGAAGGACTGGGTCTTCCACGCCCCCTGGCACCCCGACCGGGGCGAGACCCTGGAGGACTTCACCGACGAGCGGTGCATCGACCACATCCGCCGGGCGACCGGCGCGCCCGACCTGGCCGTCGAGATCACCGGCAAGGCGCCCTGGCACGCCGCCGAGCGGGTCGCCGAGCGCTATGCGCACGGCCGGGTCTTCCTCGCCGGCGACTCCGCCCACGAGATGTCCCCCACCGGCGCGTTCGGCTCCAACACCGGCATCCAGGACGCCCACAACCTGGCGTGGAAGCTGGCGGCCGTACTGGACGGCGCGGCGGACCCCGCGCTGCTGGAGACCTACGAGGCGGAGCGGCTGCCGGTGGCGCGCGAGACCAGCGCCCGTGCCTCGGCCCGCTCCGCCGAGCACAGCCACCCCGGCTACTCCCCGGCGCCCGGCGCGGCCGGCGGCCGGCAGCGCGGCGTGCTCACCGTGGCCCTCGGCTACTGCTACCCGCGGGGCGCGGTCCTCGGCGCCGACCCCGAACTGCCGGTGGTTCCCGACCAGTTGCGGCTGACCGGCGAGCCGGGCACCCGTGCCCCGCACATGTGGCTGCGGGCGGACGGGCAGCGCCGCTCGACCCTCGACCTCTACGAGAAGTCCTTCGTGCTGCTGGCCGGCTCCGACGGCGACATGTGGCGCACCGCCGCCAAGGGCGCCGTCCAGCGTTTCGACGTGCGGCTGGACTGCTACCTGATCGGCACCGAGCCGGACGACGACCTGGCCCCGGAGGACGGCACGGACTGGGCCGAGAAGCACGGCACGACCTCCGAGGGCGCGGTGCTGGTGCGTCCCGACGGCTTCGTCGCCTGGCGCGCCGAGGGCCGGGTCGCCGATCCGGAGGCGGCGCTGCGGGAGGTCTTCGAGGCGCTGCTGTGCCGGAGCTGACCGGACACTGAGGCAGCGGGGGCTGCTGAGGCTGAAGGGGCCGGCGGGACTTCCGCCGGCCCCTTCGCGCAGGGAACGTATCTTCTGCCCGTCACCACCGCAGGGGCATCTGCGGGCGGTCCCGGCCGCGTCCCGCAACCCGGGGACCGATTTCCGGTTGAGTCCGGGCATGGACGCCAAGAAGCCCGGCTCACACCCTTTTCAGCGCATCTCCCTCCCCCACCGGCCCCCACCGCTGCCGCCGCCCGTTCCCCGGCGCCGGCGCGAGGAGGAGACGCCGATCTTCGACCAGCTGCTCAAGGAGTGGCGCGCGGGGACGCTGCGTCCGGCCGTGTCCTGGCCGGTCGACGAGGCGGGGAAGATCAGGGCGGGCTCGGCTGTTGGCACCGATGACGGACGCCACTGTCCACGGAAACCTGACGAGGAGCCCCATCGTGAGCCTGTACGACATCCCGCTGCGCACCCTGACCGGTGAGCCCGCCTCGCTCGCCGACTACCGGGGCAAGGCCCTGCTGGTGGTGAATGTGGCGTCCAAATGCGGGCTGACCCCGCAGTACTCCGGCCTGGAGCGGCTCCAGCAGCGCTACGGGGACCGGGGTTTCCACGTACTGGGCTTCCCCAGCAACCAGTTCGCCGGCCAGGAGCCGGGCACCGCCGAGGAGATCGCCACCTTCTGCTCGGCGACGTACGGCGTCAGCTTCCCGCTGTTCGAGAAGACCGACGTCAACGGCGCGGACCGGCATCCGCTGTACGCGGAGCTGACCGGTACCGAGGACGCCGACGGGGCGGCCGGTGACGTCCAGTGGAACTTCGAGAAGTTCCTGATCGACGCCGACGGCCGGGTCGCCGGCCGCTTCCGGCCGCGCACGGAGCCGGAGGCCGAGGAACTGGTCACCGCCATCGAGGCGGCACTGCCGGCCTGACCGCCACCGCGGTGCCGCGCCGGCGGTCAGGCCACGGCGATGTCGTCGGCCCCGGCCGGGAGGCCGTCCCGGTCCGCGCCGTCCGCGGCGAGGGCGTCCTCGGACCCGGCCTCCTCCGGCACCGTCTCGAAGTCGCCGCGCAGCCCGGTCATCCGCAGCAGCCGCGCGACGCTTCCGCCGGCCACGACGCCGGTCAGCCGCAGCCGGCCGCCCCGCTGCCGCGTACGGTGGCGGGCGCGGCTGAGCAGCGAGAGCCCCGCGCAGTCGATGAAGGTCACCGCGCGCAGATCGATGACGAGGTCGGCGCCCTGGGCGCCGGTGAACTCGTCCAGCCGGTCGGAGAGCACCGAGACGGCGAGGATGTCCAGGTCACCGCGGAGTTCGAGCACGGTCGTGCCGCCCGCGGCGCGGCGGGGACCGTCAAGTCTTGGGTAGTACTGACCTTCTTCCATCGGCCCGACCCACTTTCGGTGCCGGGCGCGGGGCTCGCCACGCGTGCCGGCGGAGACGTACGGAGGTGTGGGGGGCGCCCGGCGCGATCCGGGCGGCTCGGCCCGTTTCCGGGTCATCGGTGGTGCGGTTGCGTCACGTGTGTGCCACTACGTTTCTGCAGCTGCTCCCGTAGTTGTCTACGGCTTACCCGTCGACCGCGCCCCTCAAGTCCCGGCGTACGCCTCCGGCAGAGGTTGTCTCAAAGTCGCCCCTTGCGCGCATGACCGAGATAGGTCACCAAGGGCGCGCTTCCCGGCGCGAGTTCACAGCCGACCGCTTCCGCCAGCGCGTCGTCGCCGATCCGGCCGCGGCGCCGGGCCAGGGTCCCGGCAACCAGACTGCGCAGGTCACGGGGGTGGAAGTCACAGATCCCGGCGCCGGTCAGGCCGTGGCGTGCCAGGAGGGCGGCGACCTCGGCCGGCGTGCGGAGCCGGCGGGCGGCATAGCGGCCGGCCGGCATTATCCGGGTCAGCGGCAGCCGCTGGAACGCCACGAGGTAGACAAGCCGGGAGACGACCGTGCGGTTCACGGTGTCGTAGACGAGGACCCCCTCGGGCACCAGGGCGCGCGCCGCCCGCTCCATGACCCGGTCGGGGTCCGCGGTGATCTCCAGGGTGTCCGCCAGGTAGACGAGCTCGTACGCGGCCTCGGGGACGTCGAGCCGTTCCGCGGACCCGGTGCGGTGTTCGACGGCGAGACCGGCCCGCGCGGCGGCCTCCCGGGCGAGCGCGGTCGCGGGCCCGGACGGATCGACGGCGGTGACCGTGAAGCCGAGCCGGGCCAGTCCGTGCGGCAGCAGTCCGCGGCCGCTGCCCACGACCAGGGCACGGCCGGACGGTGCCCGTCCGAGGCGCTCCAGCACTCCGGACGTGTACTCCAGCCGGACGCGCTGGAAGGCGGCGGCGCGGATCTGCCGACCGTCGACCGCGTCCGGGTCGGCGGAGTCCGGTTCGATCCGCGGAGCGCCGTTCCTCACGGTCATCGGGTACCCCCTGAGGTGTCGTGTCGGTAGGCGTCGGGAGACCGCCGCAAGTGAGTTCCCTGAAGGAACCCTCCCGAACGTAGCACCATGGGTTCCCTCGGGGAACTCCGCTACGGTGGGCACATGACCCGTACCCCGCTCTCCGGCGTGGCCTGCTCCATCGCCCGCGCCACGGATCTGTTCGGTGACGCCTGGACGGCGCTGATCATGCGGGACGTGCTGACCGGGATCGACCGCTTCGACGAGCTCGCCGAGGACCTCGGCATCTCCCGCAAGGTCCTCACCGTGCGACTGGCGCGACTGGTCGAGGAGGGCGTCCTGGTCCGTGAGCGCTATCAGGAGCGGCCGCCGCGTGAGCGCTACGCGGCCACGGAGAAGGGCGCGGAGCTCTATCCCGTGCTGCTGGCGCTGATGAGCTGGGGCGACCGCTGGTACGCGGGCGAGGCCGGCCCGCCGGCCCGCATCCACCACCTGGACTGCGCCCGGGACACCACGATGGTCGCCGCCTGCGCGCACTGCGGCGGACCGCTCACCCCGGACAACACCACCCAGCTGCCCGGCCCCGGCGGACGCACCGGCCCCGGCACCCGGGTGCTGGGCCCCCTCCTCGCGGCCCGCGCACCGCACTGACGGAGGACGCACCACGGCGCGCCGTGCCGCACCTGGGAAGACGGACCGGCGGAGCGGATACGGGACCCGCCGTATGAACCCGTTTGGTCCGTTTTAGACTGGCCGGACCGCCCGGAAGAGTGAGGTGTGTCCTGAAGTCGCCCGACCCGGCAGCCGAGCCGCCGCCCGACGCCGCGGCCGATCTGGCCGAGCGCACCGCGCGGAACCTCCGCGAGCTGGCCGGCGGTCCGGTCTCCCGGCTCCCGGAGCTCCTGGAGGCGATGGCGGCGGTCGGCACCGACCACGATCTGCGCCGCGCGCTGGCCCGCATCGCCGAGACCGCGGCCTCGCTCACCGGTGCCTGCCACGCCGCCGTCGGCATCCGCAGCGCGTACGGGGACGGCCCCGGCCTGATCACCCACGGCACGGCCCCGGACCACGAGGACCGGCCGTCCCCGGCGACTGCGCTGGACGTGCCGATCACCTTCCACGGCGAGGTCTTCGGCAGTCTCGCCCTGGCGGGGAAGCGGGGGCCCGGAGCGGACGGCGCACCGGTCGACGGGCCCTTCACCGAGGAGGATCTGCACCTGGTGCGGGTGCTGGCCACCGAGGCCGGCATCGCCATGGGCAATGCCCGTATGCACGCCGCCGCCCGGCAGCGCACCCGGTGGATCGACGGCGCCGCCTCCGTCACCACGGCGCTGCTGGCCGGCCCCGAGACCCGCTCGACCACCGAGGACGCCCTGACGGTCGTCGCGGAGAAGGGCCGCGAGCTCGCCGAGGCGGCCACCGGTGCGGTCCTGCTGCCGCACCCCGAGGGCGGGATGGAGGTCGTCGCGATCTCCACCGAGCTGACCGAGGCGGTACGCGCCGAGACCTACCGCGGCAGGATCCCGCCGGAGAGCCCTGTCGTGCACCAGATCCACGCCGGACTCCCGGTCTTCGCCGACGACTTCGCCGCCGACCCCCGCTCGATCTCCCCGCTGTCCCGCCACTACGGCCCGACGATGCTGCTGCCGTTGCGCAGCAACGGGCGGGTGCTGGGCGCGCTGGCGCTGTGCCGGACGTCCGGCGGCCGCCGCTTCAGCCCCTCGGAACGCACTCTGGGCACGCAGTTCGCCGCCCAGGCCGCGCTGGCGCTCGTCCTCGCCGACCGGCACCGCGACCGGGAGCGGCTCGCCGTCTACGAGGACCGCGACCGGATAGCCCGCGATCTGCACGACCTGGTCATCCAGCGGCTGTTCGCCACCGGCATGCTGCTGGAGAGCGCCCGGCGCAAGGCCGTGCTGCCGGAGGTGCGGGAGGGCCTGGGCCGGGCGGTCGACGAGCTGGACGCGACGATCCAGGACATCAGGACGGCGATCATCGCGCTGCAGCAGGGGCCGTCGCAGGTGCCGCCGGGGCTGCGCACCCGGGTGCTGCGGGAGGCCGGCGCGGCGGCCGCGGTGCTCGGCACCCGGCCGGCCGTGCGGTTCGCCGGCCCGGTCGACGCGCGCGTCGACGACGCCACCGGCCGCGAGCTGCTGACGGCGCTGCGCGAGGAACTGGCGGCGGACCGCCCCGGTCGCGCCGAGGTCGTCGTGGACGTCACCGCCGTCCTCGACGGCCGCCCCGCCGTCCGGCTGACGGTCCGCCGCACGGACTCGGCCGACGGCCCGTTCCGCTGGGAACGCCCCCTCGACGAGGGGACGCCGTAGGGCGTGGCCTGCGGGGCGTCGCCCTGCGTGGCGCGTGCTCACCTGCCGACGCGGCCGTCGGCCTGCTCACGGGGAGGATGTCGGCGTGGCCCGCGTGCCGGGCGGTCTCCTCGATCGTGTGCACCAGCACCCCGCGCATCGACCGGACGGCCTCGGTCCCGCCGGCCGGCCGGGCGCACCACGGGCCGAGGCCGGCACACCGCTCGACGCTCTCGTTGGACCGGGGCGACCGCGTGACAGTCGGCGGCGAGCAGCTCCTGCGGGTCGTCCTCGTCGGTGAGGTCCGTGCCCAGGTCGGGGGCGATCTCCGCACCCTCGTAGGCCCAGCCGAACCAGTAATGTTCCGCCGCGGTCAGGTGCTTGATCAGGCCGAGGACGCCGGTGTCCGCGTCCGGAGGCCCCGTGTCGGCGCGGGGTCGATTCTGCGGCACCGCCGCACCGTAGCGCGCCGGTGCACCCCGTTGGGTGAGAGCAGCGGAATCACTTGACCTCAACATTGCTTGAGGTCTTAGGTTCCTTGCATGTCGCCGGTCGCACACGGCGATCCCGTGACGACCCGGCACACAGGAGGCCCAGCATGGACATGGAAGTCACCGCCTGGCATTCGCTGCACAGCTCGATGAACGCACAGCGGGGACGACGGCGGTTCTCGCGGCGGACGCTGCGCCGCATCCTGGACTTCGCCCGGCCGCACCGCCGGTACCTGGTGTGGTTCCTGGTGCTCAGCACGGTGACCGCGATGCTCGCGGTGGCCACCCCGCTGCTCGCCGGCCGGGTGGTGGACGCGATCGTGGGCGGCGGCTCGGCGGCGGTCGTCGTCGGACTCTCCGGGCTGATCGCCGGCATCGCGCTCGCCGAGGCGGGCCTGGGGCTGCTGACCCGCTGGCTGTCGGCGAGCATCGGCGAGGGGCTGATCCTGGACCTGCGCACCACCGTCTACGACCACGTGCAGCGGATGCCCGTCGCGTTCTTCACCCGGACCCGCACCGGCGCGCTGGTCAGCCGTCTCAACAACGATGTGATCGGCGCCCAGCGGGCGTTCAGCGACACCCTGTCCGGCGTCGTCAGCAACATCGTGACGCTGCTGCTCACCCTCGGTGTGATGCTCAGCCTGTCCTGGCAGATCACGCTGATCGCGCTGGTCCTGCTGCCGGTGTTCGTGCTGCCCGCCCGCCGGGTCGGCCGGCGGTTGGCCGACCTGCGCCGGGAGGGCGCCGATCACAACGCGGCGATGGGCACCCAGATGACCGAGCGCTTCTCCGCGCCGGGTGCCACCCTCGTCAAGCTGATGGGCCGGCCGGCCCGCGAGTCCGCGGAGTTCGCCGCCCGGGCCCGCCGGGTGCGGGACATCGGGGTCCGCTCAGCCATGGTCCAGACGTACTTCGTCACCGCACTCACCCTGGTCTCCGCGCTGGCGCTGGCCGTGGTCTACGGCCTGGGCGGGTTCCTCGCCCTGCGCGGACAGCTGGAGGCCGGCGCCATCGTCTCGCTCGCCCTGCTGCTCACCCGGCTCTACGCCCCGCTGACCGCGCTGTCCGGCGCGCACATCGAGGTGATGAGCGCGCTGGTCAGCTTCGAGCGGGTCTTCGAGGTGCTCGACCTCAAGCCGCTCATCGAGGAGAAGCCGGACGCCCGCGAGGTCCCGGAGGGACCGGTGTCGGTGGAGTTCGACTCCGTACGCTTCGGCTACCCGTCCGCCGACAAGGTCTCGCTGGCCTCCCTGGAGGAGGTCGCCACCCTCGACACCCGGGGCGGCGAAGAGGTCCTGCACGGCCTCTCCTTCCGCGCCGAACCCGGCCAGATGGTCGCCCTGGTCGGCTCCTCCGGCGCCGGCAAGTCGACCGTCGCGCAGCTGCTGCCCCGGCTGTACGACACCGACGCGGGGGCCGTCCGGCTGTCCGGCGTGGACGTCCGGGACCTGACCGCCGCCTCGCTGCGCGCCACCCTCGGGATGGTCACCCAGGACGGCCATCTCTTCCACGACTCGATCCGCGAGAACCTGCTGCTCGCCAGGCCGGAGGCGACCGAGCGGGAGCTGTGGGACGCGCTCGGCCGGGCGCGTCTGGAAGACCTGGTCGCCGGCCTCCCCGACGGCCTGGACACCGTCGTCGGCGAGCGCGGCTACCGCCTCTCGGGCGGCGAACGGCAGCGGCTGACCATCGCCCGGCTGCTGCTGGCCCACCCGCGCGTGGTGATCCTGGACGAGGCCACCGCCCACCTGGACAACACCTCCGAGGCGGCGGTGCAGGAAGCCCTCGCCGAGGCGCTGGAGGGCCGTACGGCACTGGTCATCGCACACCGGCTGTCGACCGTGCGGACCGCGGACCTCATCCTGGTCGTCGAGGGCGGACGGATCGTCGAGCGGGGGACGCACGAGACCCTGCTGGCCGCCGACGGGCGTTACGCGGAGCTCTACCGGACGCAGTTCGCGGACTCGGCGGCCCGCGCGGAGGCCGCCGTACGGGACGCCGCGGCCGGCGCCGGCGGCACGGACCCCGGCCCGGAGCCGGCCCTGGTGAACTGAAAGTCCGCACCGGAAGGCCCCCGCCCCTTGGCGGGGGCCTTCCGCATACCGAAAACTGAAGAGATGACGCAGCGCGCGGAACACTCCGGTGTCATGGACCGCCTCGCCCTCGACGACCTGATCACGGGCTACGCCGTCGCCGTGGACGACGGCGACTGGGAGGGCTACCGGGCCCTGTTCACCCCGGACGGCCGGGTGGACTACCGCTCCGCGGGCGGCATCGAGGGCAGTACGGACGAGGTTGCGGCCTGGCTCGCCGAGATGCTGCAGCACTTCGCCATACGGCAGCACCTGATAGTCAACCGCCGCGTCACCCTCTCCGGGCAGGACGGCGGCCCGGGCGACACGGCCACCGTCCGGGCCGACTACCTCAACCCGATGCGGCTCGCCGGGTCCGGCCCCGACACCGAGGGCGGCCCGACCGCGCCCAACTACACCTGCGCCGGCCGCTACGACTTCACCGCCCTGCGCACCGCGGACGGCTGGCGGCTGACCGGGGTCGTCGTGCACGAGAAGTGGCGTGAGGTGCTCCCCCCGGGCGAGTGAGCCCATGGCGCACCGACCCGTTCCGACCACGCCCCCTTTCCTTGATCGGCCGGTCCGCGCACACTGGCCGTCCGACCGGCGGCACCCGGCAGACCAGGGAGACCGTATGGACCAATCGCCCGCCCTTGCGGCGCGGTGGCTCGGCTCCCCGTGGGGCCGGGGCGCGGCGGCGGCGCTCGCCGGCGCGGTGCCGGCCCTCACCTTTCCCGCGCCGGCCTGGTGGTGGCTGGCCTACTTCGCCCTGGTGCCCTGGCTGCTGCTGGTGCGATCGGCACCCACCGCCCGGCGGGCGGCGCTGGACGGCTGGCTGGGCGGCACCGGGTTCATGCTGTCCGTGCACCACTGGCTGCTGCCGAGCCTGCACGTCTTCATCCTGGTGCTCGCGCTGCTGCTCGGCGCGCTGTGGGCGCCCTGGGGACTGCTGGTGCGGGCCCTCCTCGGAGGTGTGCCCGGCGCCGGGAGGTGTGCCGCCGCGCTGGTGCTCGTCCCGTCGGGCTGGCTGATGGTCGAACTGGTCCGCTCCTGGCAGTACTTGGGTGGGCCCTGGGGCCTGCTGGGCGCCAGCCAGTGGCAGGTGCCGCCCGCGCTGCGGCTGGCGTCGATCGGCGGGGTGTGGCTGATCAGCCTGCTGATCGTGGCGGTGAACACCGCGCTGGCCGAGCTGATCGCACTGCCCGCGGCACGGCTGCCGGCCGTCGCGGGCCTGCTGGTGTGCGCCCTGGGCGGCACCGCGGCGTGGTACCGCGCGCCGGTCCCCCGCCCCGCGGGAACGGTCCGGATCGCGGTGGTCCAGCCGGGCCTCACCGCCACGCCCGGCGAGCGGCTGGCCCGCGGCGAGGCCCTCACCCGGACGCTGGCGGGCCGCGGCGTGCGCCTGATCGTCTGGGGCGAGAGCAGCCTGAGCCATGATCCGGTGGACCGCCCGGACCTCGCCGCCCGGCTCACCGCGCTCTCCCGGCGGACCGGTGCCGAGCTGCTGATCAACGCCGACGCGCCGCGCGCCAACGGCCCCGGCATCTACAAGAGCGCGGAACTGGTCGGGCCGGACGGCCTGACCGGCGACCGCTACGCCAAGATGCGGCTGGTGCCGTTCGGCGAGTACATACCCCTGCGGTCCGTCCTGGGCTGGGCGACGAAGGTCGGCAAGGCGGCCGCCACCGACCGGGTACGCGGCAGCCACCAGGTGGTGATGCGGGTGGCCTCGGCCGGCGGGCTGCGGATCGGGCCGCTGGTGTGCTTCGAGACCGCCTTCCCCGACATGAGCCGCCACCTGGCGCGCGACGGCGCGCAGGTGCTGGTCGCCCAGTCCTCGACCTCGACGTTCCAGGACAGCTGGGCACCGCAGCAGCACGCCTCCCTGGGGGCGCTGCGCGCCGCGGAGACCTGGCGGCCGATGGTGCACGCCACGCTCACCGGCGTGAGCGCGGTCTACGGCCCCCGGGGCGAGCGGATCGGCCCGCAGCTCGGCACCGACCGCAGCGCGGCGGCCGTCTACGACCTGCCGCTGGCCGCGGGCACCAGCCCGTACGCCCGGTTCGGCGACTGGGCGGTGTACGGGGCGATCGGCGCGCTGCTGCTCTGGGGGGTCGGTGCGGGCCTGCGCGCGGTCAGCGGGCGGCCTGCGCGAGGGCGTCGGTGATGACCCGTTCGCACAGTTCGTGGCTGCGCAGCGCGTCCTGCGCGGACGGCTGCCGGCCGGCCCGTACGTCGTCCAGGAACGCCAGGACAATCTGCTCGATGCCGCGCTGCCGGGCCACCGGCACCCAGTCGCCGCGGCGCCGGACGGTCGGCTGCCCCTTGTGGTCGATGACCTCGGCGAGGTTGACGACCTGGCGTTTGGTGTCCTGCCCGGAGACGTCGAGGAGTTCCTCCGCCGAGCCGCTGAGGCGGTTCATGGTGCCGATGGCGGTGAAGCCGTCGCCGGAGAGCTGCAGCACCACGTGCTGCATCAGCCCGTCACGGATCCTGGCCCGGACGTCGATGTGGTCGACCTCGCCGGGCACGAGGAACCGCAGGGTGTCGACGACGTGGATGAAGTCGTCGAGCACCAGGGTGCGCGGGTCCTCGGGCAGTCCGACGCGGTTCTTCTGCATCAGGATCAGCTCGCGGGCGTGCTCACGGCACTGGGCATAGGCGGGCGCGTAGCGGCGGTTGAAGCCGACGGTGAGGCCCACGCCCCGCTCCTCGGCGAGCCCGACGATCCGCCGGGACTCGGCCAGGTCGTAGGAGAGCGGCTTGTCGACGTAGGTCGGTACGCCGGCCTCGATCAGCCGGCTGACGATCCCGGGGTGCGCCGCGGTCGCCGCGTGCACGAAGGCCGCGTCCAGGCCCGTGGCGAGCAGCGAGTCCAGGTCGGTGTGGAGCTGCCGCCCGCTCAGGTGGTGGGCCGCGCCGACCCGTTCGAGGGTGGCCGCGGTGCGGGTGTGCAGGTGGAGTTCCAGGCCCGGTTGCGTGCCCAGTACGGGGAGGTACGCCTTCCGGGCGATGTCGCCGAGTCCGATGCAGCCGACCTTCACTCATGCTCCTTGGGTTGCGCCGCGGTCCTGGTGCCCCGCGTCCCGGCAGCATACGTGGGGCCCTCCGGCCGCCAGTCGGCGATCCCGTCGAGGGCACGCAGCGCGAGGTCCGGGGTCAGCCGGGCGGTGGCGGCCATCAGGGCGGCGCGCAGCGCGCAGGCGGGCCGGGAGCGCCAGGTGGTGAGCCGGCCGATCCGCTCGGCCCGGCGGACCACGTCCATGGTGCGGGGCAGCCGCTGCCGGGTGAACTCCGCGAGCGCGGCGGCGAGATCGGCGTCCGGTGCGGCCTGCTGCGCCAGCACGACGGCGTCCTCCATGGCCTGGCAGCCGCCCTGGCCGAGGTTGGGCGTCATGGGGTGCACGGCGTCGCCGAGCAGGGCGACCCGGCCCCGGTGGAAGGCGGGTGGCGGGGCGGCGGCGGTGCGTACGTCGTTGCGGAGCACGGCGGCCGGGTCGGCGGCGGCGATCAGGTCCGGAACGGGGTGGTGCCAGGTGCCGAAGCGGCGCAGGAGTTCGGCCCGTTCGTCGTCGGCGGCCCGGCCGCCCGGCGGTACGGCGGCGGTGGCGTACGCGTAGATCCGGCCGTCGGGCAGCGGCACGGTGCCCCACAGGCCGCCGGGGCCCCAGGTCTCGTGCGCGGTGCAGGGGCGGTCGGGGGCCGGGACGACGAACCGCCAGGCGGTGAAGCCCGCGTAGCGGGGTTCGGGGTGGCCGGGGAAGACCGCGCGCCGGACCGCGGAGTGGATGCCGTCGGCGCCGACGACGAGGTCGGCGGTCAGCTCCTCGTCCGGGCCGTCGGTGGCGGCGGTCGCGCCGGTGCCGGTGGCGCCGTCCGGGGCTGCGGTGATCCGGACGCGGGCGGGGCGGCCCCCGGGTCCCGGGTCGCCCGGATCGACCAGTTCCGCCGTGGCCCCGGTGCGCAGCGCGCCGTCGGGCAACCGCCCGGCGAGCAGAGCGAGCAGCTCCGCGCGGTGGGCGACCACGACCGGCCCGCCGAACCGCCGGACCGCCGCGGCGTTGTCCGTACGGGCGAGCCGGCGGCCGCCGGGCAGCCGGAGCTCGCCCGCGCCCTGCCAGGCGGCCATCGCGCGGACGGCATCGCCGAGGCCGAGGGTGTCCAGGGCGCGCTGGGCGTTGGGGGCGAGGGCGATGCCCGCGCCGCTCCGTACCGGGCGCGCGGTCCCCGCCCGGACTCCGGAGGCGGCGGGCGCGGCGGTGCGTTCGAGCACGGTGACCGACCAGCCGCGGCGGTCCAGTGCCAGGGCGGCGGTGAGCCCGCCGATCCCGCCGCCGATCACGATCGCGGTGCGCTGCCGCATGACGCCTCCCGGTTCCCGTTCCACCCTGCGCCACTACAGGTGTAGTCGCACGGCAAGGAGACTACACCTGTAGTCAGCCCGGTAGGCTCACCCCCATGAACGCCCGCGACGGCCACGCCCCGTCTGCCGCCTCCCGCCCGCAGTTGATCGCCGACACCGCGCTGCGCCTGCTCGCCGAGCGCGGCATGCGCGGACTGACCCACCGGGCCGTCGACGAGGCGGCCGGACTGCCGCAGGGCTCCACCTCGAACCTGGCGCGCACCCGCGCCGCCCTGCTGGAGGCGGCGGTGGGGCGGCTGGCCGAGCGGGAGGCGGCGGTGCTGACACCGGACGAGCTCCCGCGGCCGCCGCGCGGCCGGCCGGCGGAGGCGGGAGCCGGGGCAGGAACCGGGGCGGGAGCCGCCGCCGGGGCCACGGCCGGCAGCGCGACGGTGCCGGCCCTCGCCGAGGCGCTCTCGCTCGCCCTGCACCGCTACCTCACCCGTCACCGCGAGCTGCTCCTCGCCCGCTACGAGCTGGCCCTGGAGGCCACCCGCAGGCCCGCGTTGCGGGAGATCTACGACCGGGCGGGCCGGGGCTTCCGGGAGCCGGTGGTGGCGATGCTGGCGGCGGCCGGCTCCGCGGCGCCGGAGCGGCACGCGCTCTCCGTGGTCGCCTGGTGCGACGGGGTGCTCTTCTCCTGCACGGCGGGCCAGTTCCACGCGGCCGTCCCCACCCGCGCGGCGCTGCGTACCTCCTGCGCCGAGCTGCTGGCCGGGATGCTCCCGGGCGCCGGGGCGTCGCGGGACGGTTCCGGGGTAGCCGGGGGGTAACGGCGGGTGCGTGGCCCGCCCTGGAGGGGAGAGGTCCCGGATGGCCGTCGCCAAGGCGAGTGTGCTGGTGCTGGACGCCGCCGAACCGCAGGAACTGGCCGAGTTCTACGCCCGCTTCCTCGGCGGGGAGGCGCGGGTCGGCAGCAATCCCGACTACATCGAAGTCGTCGAGCCCTCGGGCGTACGCCTCGCCATCCGACGGGACCGCGGCGCCGCGCCGCCGAGCTGGCCGCGCCCGGACACCTCACAACAGGCCCATCTGCACTTCCTCGTCCCGCAGGACGACATGGACGAGGCGGAGCGGGAGGCGATCGACCTCGGCGCCCGTCCCCTGGAGACCCGGGACAACGGCGGGCGCCATGACATCCGGCGCTACTCGGATCCCGCGGGACACCCCTTCGTACTGGCCGCCGGCGAAGGCCACGGCCTCGCCTGACCGCGGGCGCTCCCGGGGGCCGTCCGCGCCGGGCTACGCAGTCCGGCCCGCCGCGCCGTCGATCCGCAGCTGCAGCCGGTCGATCGCGTCCCTGAGCCCCTGGCGGTACTGGCCGTCCGCGAGCGCGTTGACCGACGCGCGGGCCCGCCGCAGCTGGGCGTGCGCGTCGGCCGGCCGGTCGAGGGCGGCGTAGTCGGCGGCGATGTTGAGGTGCAGCGAGGGGAAGAAGGCGCGGAGGGCGACGAGGGGGTGCCGCGGACCGGGGCCGTCGGCGACGCTCGCCGCGCCGGGGGCCGCGCCGTCGGGGCGCTCGGTGACGAAGCCCTCGGCTGCCTCCAGGGCCCGCAGGTCCCAGTCGAGCTCGTCCCTGGGGTCGTCCTGGGTGTCCGCCATGTAGTGGGCGAGGGCACAGCGGTGGAAGGCGTCTCCCTGCGGCCCGATCTCGTGCCACAGCGCCGTGAGGCGATTGCGGGCCTCTTCGCGGTCGCCCGCGCGATGCAGCATGATCGCCTGGCCGATCCGGGTCAGCACGCCGTCCTCGGACGTGGCCTTCCGCAGCTTGTCCACCACCGTGCACTCCGTATCCGCTCACCACGTCACTGCCGTTCCCCCGACGCTAACCGCCCGGGGAAAGCTTCGCGCGGTGTGCGCGGCGCGCCGGGCGATCGGCCCACGGCCCGCTGCCGCCCGGCACGCCCCGGATCAGCCCAGGTCCGGGATGCGCCAGTCGATCGGGGTGTGCCCCTGCGCGGCGATCGCGTCGTTGATCTGGGTGAACGGGCGGGAGCCGAAGAACTTCTTCGCCGACAGCGGGGAGGGGTGCGCGCCCTGCACCACGGCGTGCCGCTCCTCGTCGATCAGCGGCAGCTTCTTCTTGGCGTAGTTCCCCCACAGCACGAAGACCGCCGGGTCGGGCCGGGAGGCCACGGCGCGGATCACCGCGTCGGTGACCTTCTCCCACCCCTTGCCCTTGTGCGAATTGGCCTCGGCCTCGCGCACGGTCAGGACGGCGTTCAGCAGCAGCACACCCTGCTGGGCCCAGGGCATCAGATAGCCGTTGTCCGGGATCGGATGGCCGAGCTCCGCCTGCATCTCCTTGTAGATGTTCCGCAGCGACGGCGGCGTCCGGACGCCGGGCTGCACCGAGAAGCACAGGCCGTGGCCCTGTCCCGCGCCGTGATACGGGTCCTGGCCGAGGATGAGCACCTTCACCTGGTCGTAGGGCGTCGCCTCCAGCGCCGCGAAGACCTGATCGCGGGGCGGGTAGACCGGGCCGTTGGCCCGCTCCTCCTCGACGAAGTCGAGCAGCTCCTTGAAGTAGGGCTTGTCCAACTCCTCGCCGAGTACCCCGCGCCAGGATGCGGGCAGCATGTCGGTCACCACGTCAACAACCTCCGGTGTGCGTTGCGTTCTCGTCCCCGAACCTACCGGCGACCACTGACAACGCCGACCACGGGCCGGTCTCCCCACGGACCCGGCCCCTTCAGCGTCGCACAGCCGAGCGGGTGCGGCGTACCGCGCCGAACGCGGAAGGTGCCGGCCCCACCGGGACCGGCACCTTCCGCGCGCTCCGCCCCGGGGCTCAGACCCCCGCGTTGAGGAACAGGCCGCCGTCCACGACGAGCGTCTGACCGGTGATCCAGCCGGAGGCGTCGGACAGCAGGAAGGCCGTGGCCCCGCCGATGTCCTCCGGGACGCCGAGCCGCGCCATCGGGTAGCCGGCCGCCGCCTCCTCCTCACGGTTCTCGTACAGCGCCGCGGCGAACTTGGTCTTGATCACCGCGGGGGCGATCGAGTTGACCCGCACGAGAGGCGCGAACTCGTGCGCGAGCTGCATGGTCAGGTTCACCATCGCGGCCTTGCTCATGCCGTACGCGCCGATGAACGGCGAGGCGTTGAGACCGGCGATCGAGGCGATGTTGACGATCGCGCCGCCGTTCTCCTTCTGCCAGGCGTGCCAGGTGCGCTGCGCGAAGCCGAGCGCGGAGACGACGTTGGTCTCGAACACCTTGCGCGCGACGTTGAGGTCGAGGTCGGCGATCGGCCCGAACACCGGGTTGGTACCGGCGTTGTTGACGAGGTAGTCGACCCGCCCGAACGTCTCCATCGCGCGCTCGACGGCGACGGCCTGGTGGGCCTCGTCGTGCGCCTTGCCGGCGACGCCGAGCACCCGGTCGGCGCCCAGCTTCTCGGCGGCCTCCTTGAGGGCGTCCTCGTTGCGGCCGGTGATGACGACCCGGTCACCGCGGGCGACCAGGGCCTGCGCGATGCCGTAGCCGATGCCGCGACTGGCACCGGTGACCAGCGCCACCTTGCCGGAGAGCTCGGGGAGCCCGCTGTCCTGCTCGGTCATGTTCTGTACTCCTGGAGTCGGTGGGGCGGTCAGTTGAGCGGGCCGCCGGCGACGTACATGACCTGGCCGGACACGAAGCCGGCCGCGTCACCGGTGAAGAAGGCGATCGCGTTGGCGATGTCCTCGGGGCGGCCGACGCGCTGCACCGGGATCTGGGTGGCGGCCGCGGCCTGGAAGTCCTCGAAGCCCATGCCGACGCGCTCGGCGGTGGCGGCGGTCATGTCGGTGACGATGAAACCGGGAGCGACGGCGTTGGCGGTGACGCCGAACTTGCCGAGCTCGATGGCGAGGGTCTTGGTGAAGCCCTGCAGACCGGCCTTGGCGGCCGAGTAGTTGACCTGGCCGCGGTTGCCGAGCGCCGAGCTGGAGGAGAGGTTGACGATGCGGCCGAACTTGGCGTCCACCATGTGCTTCTGGCAGGCGCGGGACATCAGGAACGCGCCGCGCAGGTGCACGTTCATGACCGTGTCCCAGTCGCTCTCGCTCATCTTGAACAGCAGGTTGTCGCGGAGCACACCGGCGTTGTTGACGAGGACGGTCGGGGCGCCGAGCTCGGAGGCGACCCGGGTGACGGCCGCCTCCACCTGCTCCGCGTCCGAGACGTCGCAGCCGATCGCGACGGCCTTGCCGCCGGCCGCGGTGATCTTCTCGACGGTGTCCTTGCAGGCCGCCTCGTCGAGGTCGAGTACGGCTACGGCACGGCCCTCGGCGGCCAGGCGGACGGCGGTGGCCGCGCCGATACCGCGGGCCGCGCCCGTCACGATGGCGACGCGCTGCTCGGTGGTGGACATGCGGGTTCTCCTCACCCTCGAAACCTCGACAAGCGGTCCGCCGCACCGATCCCGTGGGTGAGCAACCGCTTAGTAGCCTGAGCAGGGCTGACGCTAGAAGCCCGGCAGGGCGCTGTCAACGCCCCACCACCGCGCCGTTGCCCACCTCACCTGGGACGCCGCACCCGACCCGACACAATCGCGCCATACGACACGGCGCCAGGGCCCCCGGACGGACGTCCGGCGACCCTGGCGCCCGGCACGACAGGCCACTTCCCCAGGCGTCAGCGCACCAGCAGCTCCAGCAGCCGCTCCGCCTCCGCCGCGGGGTCGGCGGTCAGGCCGGTGTGCACGGGGCCCGGCTGGACGATGGTGCTGCGCGGCGCGATCAACCAGCGGAAACGCCGCCCCGCGTCGTCACCGGCCGCCTGGCCGGCCAGCTCCCCGCCCAGGCACACGCCCTCGACAGCACCGAGCGCGGCCCGCACCCCGGCCACGTCGACCGACGGGTCGAGGGCCAGCAGACGGGCCTCGTCCAGATACGTGCGGGCCTCCACGAAGCGCCGGGCACGGCAGTACACGACCACCCCGGCATTGATCATCTCGCCGCGCTCCACCCGGGGCACGACCTTCAGCAGGGCGTACTCGAACACATCGCGTCCGTTGTGCAGACCGGTCACTTCACTGCCCTCCGCGGCAACTTTCCGGCCAGCCATTCCGGCGCCTGCGACGCCTTGCCCTCGGTGGGCTCTCCGATGGTGATGTGGTCGCTGATCGTCCGGGCACGGGCGAGCAGCGTGCGGACGTACGCCTGCCGGAGCACGTCCGGCGAGTCGAATCCGGGCTCGTCGGTGAGCCACTCGTCCGGGACGTCCGCGGCGATCTCGGTCAGCAGTTCCTCGGTGATCCGCGGCGCGAACTCCTCGGCGGCCGCGGCGACGTCCGGGCCGAACGTGGCGAGCACGTGGTCGGAGGCGTTGTACGGCCGGACCGCGGCCTTCTCCGCGCTCGGCCAGTTGTGGTGCCAGATCATCGCGGCGCCGTGGTCGATCAGCCACAGTTCGCCGTGCCACACCAGCAGGTTGGGGTTGCGCCAGGACCGGTCGACGTTGTTGATCAGCGCGTCGAACCACACCACGCGGCCCGCCTCACGGGCGCTCACCTCGAACCCGAGCGGATCGAAGCCCAGCGATCCGGGGAGGTAGTCCATGCCCAGGTTCAGCCCGCCGCTGGCCTTCAGCAGCTCCTGGACCTCCTGGTCGGGCTCGCCGAGCCCGATGACCGGGTCGAGCTGCATCCGCACCAGATCCGGCACCCGCAGTCCGAGGCGACGCCCCAACTGCCCGCAGATGACCTCCGCGACGAGCGTCTTGCGCCCCTGCCCGGCCCCGGTGAACTTCATGACGTAGGTGCCGAGATCGTCCCCTTCAACGATCCCCGGCAGCGACCCGCCCTCACGCAAGGGCGTGACATAGCGAGTCGCAATGACTTCTGCCAACATTTTCCCAGGCTCCATGACTATTTCGCCGTGCAATCCACGATTAACCCCCTGCGGGTACAACCCGGGCAACCGTAGCGATCAGCCCTGGGGAGGACGAGGGAATTTCGAACGGCAGGCCGCGCCCCTCCCTTCCGAGCAGCTCCTCGACGGCCGTGCGCCCCTTGCGTCCGGCCTCCGGCACGAAGGGGGAATAGTAACCGAGCGTGACAGCCGGCGCGGAGCGACCGCCCCCGGAGCTCGCCGCCGCGGCCGTCGGGTCCGCACCCGAACGGAACCGGGGACGTCTCTCTTCACAGCCGCCGGACGCGCAGCACGCCGGTCAGCATCGGCAGGGTGAACTCGCCGTGGGCGGTCTCCGGCCCGCCTGTGAGGAAGGCGCGGATCCGGCCGAGCACCGCCTGCCGTTCCTGCTCCGGCATGACGAGCATCCCCGCGCGCGTCGCCAGTGTCGCGGCGAGGGAGTCGGCCGTGCGGCGCTGCCCGTGCGGGAACTCGTCGTGCTCCGGCGAGCCGAACCGGGCGCCGCCGCTGCCGGGAAGATGCAGGTCCGCTGTCGCGGCCCGCCAGTTGCCGAGGGTGTCGCGCGGGCCGATGGCCGCGCTCCCGCCGACCCGCTCAAGTCCGGCAACCCAGTCGACCCGGTCGTCGAGGACGTTCCACAGGCCCGCCAGGACGCCGCCGGGTGCGAGGACCCGGGCGATCTCGGGTCCCGCCACGGCCATGTCGAACCAGTGCATGGCGTTGCCGGCCAGTACGGCATCGACGGACCCGTCCGGCAGCGGGATCGCCTCGGCGCTGCCCGCCAGGGCACGGACGGCCGGCAGCGCGCGGCGCAGCTCGGCCAGCATCTCCGGGTCGGGCTCGACAGCGATGACGTCCACGCCCGACGCGACGAGCGTGGCGGTCAGCTTGCCGGTTCCGGCGCCGAGGTCGAGCACCCGCGGGCCGGGCGCGGGGTCGAGCGCCCAACGCACCGCGGCCTGCGCGTAGTCCGGGCGGTGCTCGGCATATGCAGCCGCGGCCGCGCCGAACGACGAGCTGTGCAGAAGCCGTTCGTCCTGTTCCATGCGGTCACGTTATGCCGCGTGGCATGCGGGCCGGTCGCGACGGCTCGAACCCGGCGCAGTTCCGCCCGGAAGCGGACCCGCCGACCTGGCTGACATGCTGAGGTGGAAGGGAACTTGGCCGTTTCGCCTGCGACTGCTCAGAGGACTCATGCGGCACATCAACAGAGCGACCACACTCATCACCGTCTGCTGTCTCGGCCTTCTCACCGCCTGCACCGAGGACGATGACCGAGGTGAGCCCGGGCCGACTCCGCGCACGGCGCTCCGGTTGGGGCAGAACGCCGATACCGTCGGCGTCGGCGGGAAAGGGGCCCTGCGGATCACTCCGGACACCGTGGTCTACGTCCACAAGGCCGGCGCGGACACCCCGGAGCACGATCTCTATGCCGTGGTCGCCTTCAGCGCCGCCAACCGGACCGCTACCCCGGTGACGGCAACGACCGGCAAGGGAGGCTTCCGCTGGAAGGCGCCCGACGGGCACACCGTCAAGGCGGGGAACAGCAGGGGTGCGGCAAGGATCGCCCCCGTCGGCTTCCATGACGGCGGACCCACCGTCCAGCCCCACACCTACGGCAGGAACACCGTCGCCTTCGACCTCACCGACGCCGAGAAGGGCGGCACCCTCGTCTATGTCGACGGCAGGGGTGCCGCCTTCCGCTGGAAGATCCCCGCCGCCAGTTCAGGTGACACCGTCGCGGCGCTGAAGTCCGCACTGACCTGAGCCAGGTCGTGCCTTCTCCTGGATCACCGTGAATACTGTGGCGAACTGCCGTCACGCTCGGGGGGAACATGACCGTCAGCAAGCTTCTGAGACCCGTCCTCGCCACCGTGCTCCTGGCTTCGGTCACCGCCTGCGGCGCGTCGTCCGTGCCGGACGGCCCGGCGAACACCCCGACCGGCTCGGCGTCCGCCGAGCCGCGTCGTCCGGCGCACGCGGCGCCCGTCGCCGCCACCGTGCCCGATGTCATCGGCGGCAACGCCGGGCGTGCGTACGAGCAGATGAGCTCCGAACTCGACATGACGTTCAAGGACGCGAGCGGACGAGGCCGTGCGGTGGACGATCCGGCCGGGTGGAAGATCTGCGGCTCCCAGCCGGGCCCGAACCAGCGGATCACCCAATTCCCGGTGATTTTCAAGGTGATGAAGGTGAGGGAGGGTTGCCAGGGCGCGGCGCCGCAGTGACGGGACGAAGGACGCCCACGGGGGTCCCTAGAGCATGCTGAGGGCCTGCATCGCGTCGCGTTCGATGCGCGAGAGCTCGTGGAGGACGGAGCCGGCCTGCACGAGGTGCTTCGCGTCGCCGGATTCGCCTGCTGCGGCGACGAGAGCGGCCACCTGTGTCCAGAGGGTGGCGGCCTCGGCATAGAGGCTGTGGCCGGTGCGCAGGTGGCTGCTGTCGACCAGCTGGGCGCACTCGGCGAGGAAGTCCCGGTAGAGGTTGCGGAACAGGGCACCGCCGGTGCCGGCCCGTTCCATGAGGACGGCGGCCCGCGGCAGGTCCTCCCGCGGATTGTCGCTGCGCTGCAGCCACTTCGGCACCTGCTCGGCGGTCTTCCCGATGCCCCGGTGGCCCAGGTTCGCGATGGGCGGGTTCAGGAAGGCGTCGGCGCAGCTCTTGATCGCGGGGATGATCCGGTCCCGCGGTGACGGCAGGCTGCCCGGCGCGGTGAGGGTGAAGGAGCGGTGCTTGGCAGTCATGGGGCCGCGCTCGGCCCTGGCCCTGGCCAGGCCGGCGAGGCTGGTCGAGACGGCTCCGCCCTGCGGGGCGGTGTCCACCAGGTAGGCGTTCCGTTCGTCGTAGCCGTACATGGCCACGACGTGTCCGCCGAAGTGCACCTCGGTGCCGAAGTAGTCCAGGTGGTAGCTGTCGAGCTGAAGGCCGACCGGCCGGCCGGCGTCGAGGGCTGCCGCCACGTTGTGCCATGCCTTGCGCGGGGAGGTGGTCTCCCCCACCAGCAGTTCGAGCCCGAGTAGGGCGGCCAGGTTCCGGGTCAGCTCGAACGGCTTGACCCGGCCTCCCAGGAAGGGAAAGCCCATGCCCTTGCTGTCCCAGTAGATGAAGGACAGCCCGGAGCCGAGCCCGAACAGCATGGGCTCGGACAGGTCGAGTCCCTCATGCCGCAGCAGTACGCCCAACGTCGTCGTCTCGCAGTGCTGCATACCGCGGACATCGATGTCCTTCACCATGGTCATGCCGCTGGTTCCCCTCCCCCACCGGACGACGTCGCCGCAGCTGGGCGCGCGCCGGTCCGACACCTCCCGAGCACGGTCCGCCGGGCAAGGCTACGGGAGGTGGTAGGTGAGCACGGCGCGGGCGGGGACCCGGAAGGAGTCGTTGACCGCAGGAGAGCGCTCGACCGTGACGCTGATGCCGGCCCCGGTGGCGCCGGTGGGCCGGTAGGTCCAGACGGGGCCCCGCAGGGAGGGGCCGCACAAGCCGTCCGGAAGGGCGATCTCGTCGTCGGCAACCCCTTTGGTGCCGTTCTTCTCGTCGAAGAGGGGCGCGCCGTCCGGGAGGATGCGCGCACGGTGCAGGAAGTCCGGTATCCGGCTGCTCACGAAGGTGACTTCGGCGCTGCCGTTCCGGGTGAAGTAGTGGACGTCGGAGGCACCGTCGGGTATCGCTGCGCCCCCGGCACGGATCACGTCCGGCAACCGCACATCGCTGCCCTCGCACGCCCGGACGTCGCCGAACGGGTGGAACAGTTCGTCCTTGAACAGCCACCCGGTCCCGCCGGCCAGCACCGCCAGGACGACGACCACACCGCCCAGGCGCGGCAGCATGCGGTTCGGTCCGGTCCCTCCGCCCGGCGCACCGCTCGCCTTCGCCGGTGCGGGCGTCCCTCCCGGCTCCTCACCCACCCGGGCACCGCGCCCGGTCTCCGCACCGGCTCTCCCGGAATCACTCATGAAGTCCCCCTCGGTCTGCTGTGTTTGCGGTACGCGGCGAGGTGTCAGCCGCTCTTGCGTGAGGACTCGTCACCCTGGAGCAGAGCGCGCTGGACCTGGTGAGCGAGGGAGCGGCGTACCGAGGCCGACCCGGTGGCGGCGACCTTCGAGGGAACGTCGAGACCGCGGCTGATCTCGTCGTACGCGGCCCGGTAACCGGCGGGCAGCTCCGCCCGGTGCAGCCTCAGGTCTTCTTCGACGAGGCGCCGCAGCTCGTCGACGTTCTGGGGCGTGAAGCGCTTCCTCCCACGGGCAAGTGCGGTGACGTAGCGGGTGCAGCAGGCGGTTTCGTGGACGGTCTCGGAGATTTCCTCAGCGAGCGCCCACAGTCGCCCTTCGAGCCAGGGAGCGTCGTACTGGTCGAGGGAGAGCCGGATGGGGGGCTGCGGGTCGTCGGTCCGGCCCTTGGCCATCTGTTTGGACACGGCGGGCTGACTCATCTCGGTGAGCTGCGCGATGCGTTCCTGCGTCCAGCCGAAGCCCGCGAACACCTTGATCATTTCGGCGCGCAGCTTTCGCATCTCCTCGCCCGCCCGAATGACCTCGTTCATGCCGGCGAGCATCCGCTCGGCCTGTTGCTCGGTCAGCGTCTCAGGGGTCCGGTGCGTGCTCTCTTCGCGTGCCACAACCCGGTTATACACCACGGTGACGCCCTCATAACCCGGTTGTATAACCGGGTTATGAGTGGCAGGATCCGCGGCATGCCTACGTTCTCCGCGCCTGACGGAACCCAGCTCGCCTACCGCGTCATCGGCGAGGGCGATCCGCTCGTCTGCCTCCCGGGAGGTCCTACGGATTCCGCGTACCTCGGCGACCTCGGCGGCTTGTCCGCGCACCGCCGGCTGATCGTCCTGGACCTTCGCGGCACCGGCCGGTCCGCGATTCCCGAAGACACTTCCTCCTACCGCTGCGACCGTCTGGTCGACGATGTCGAGGCGCTGCGCGAGCACCTCGGCCTGGCCCGGATGGACCTGCTCGGCCATTCCGCCGGCACGAACATCGCGACGCAGTACGCGGCCCGGTACCCGGCGAACGTCAGCAAGCTCGCCCTGATCGGCCCCAGCACCCGCGCTGTCGGTGTGGCGATCACGGCAGAGACCCGGCGCGAGCTCGCACAGCTCCGGAAGGACGAGCCGTGGTTCCCGGCCGCGTTCGCCGCCCTGCAGGCGATCACCGAGGGCACGGGCAGCGACTGGGACGCCGTCGCCCCCTTCTTCTGGGGCCGGTGGGACGCCGCGGCACAGCGGCACCACACGGCCGGCCAGCCGAGCAACCAGGAATCCGTCGCTCTCTTCGCGGCCGAGGGCGCCTTCGACCCGGAGAGCACCCGTGCGGCGCTCGCCGCCTGCGAGGCCCCCGTTCTGCTGCTCACCGGGGAGTTCGACCTGAACAGCCCGCCGGTGTCCGCGGTCACGTGCGCGGAGGTGTTCCCTGACGCCACGCTCGTGGTGCAACCGGGCGCGGGCCACTATCCGTGGTGCGACGACGCCGACCGGTTCGTGGCGACCACGGCGGCGTTCCTGCGCGGATGACCCGGCCCGCGCCCCTGGAGCGGAGCGCGCGCGAAGCGGCGGCGGACCGGCCGCACCGCGCTCACCCGCCTCCGGGAGCGGTCATGCCGCACCCGCCGGACAGGCCCGTGCGCAGGTCTCGGCGGAGGTCAGCCAGCCGATGAGGTCGGCGCGGGCGCGGGCCACGCGGGAGCGGACCGTGCCGATGGGACAGCCCACGACCGCCGCGGCATCCGCGTACGGCAGACCGACCAGCTGGGTGAGCACGAATGCCTCGCGCCGTTCGCCGTCCAGCGCGTCCAGCAGCTCACACAGCGCCAGGCCGTCGTCGAAGCCCGGCAGCCCGATGGGCTGGCGGTGTTCCGCGACCGCCTGCCAGTCGTCGATGTCGGCGATACGCGGGCGGGCGGCGGCGGACCGGTAGCGGTCGATCACCACGCGACGGGCGATCGACAGGAGCCAGGTGCGGGCGCAGGAGCGGCCGGCGAAGCGCGGCAGGCCGGTGAGGGCACGCAGAAACGTCTCCTGGGCGAGGTCGTCGGCGGTGTGCGTCTCGCCGCTCAGGTGCGCCACGAACCGCCATACATGGCGGTGGGAGGCGCGTATGAAGCGCTCGACGGCATCGGGGTCGCCGTCCCGGGCGGCCAGGGCCAGGACCGTCAACTGCGCGTCGTCCGCGGCCGTCCGCTTGCCACCGGCCGGACCGTCAAGGGCAGGAATCATCACCACATGTCCTTCGGGGGATGCGGGCCGCACCACGGCATGGCACGGCCTCGTCGGTGAGCGGCACTCCGGGTGCACCCGTACGGCGACCGGTGACGACGTCGCGGGACGACGCGTGAAGGGCGTACGGCTACGGGCAGGCGGAGAGCCGTGGGGCCAAGGGCCGGCGGGTGGGCGGTCCAGCCGCGCGCACGGGCACGTGAGGGCGTCAGCCGCGCGGACCCGCCGGTACTCCGCCCGTCACCTCGCGGAAAGGGGAACGGGGCCCGGACGGCATCGACACCACCGCGTCATTGACGACAGATGCGTCCATGACGGGTTGTCCATGACGGCGCCGCAGGATTCCGGACAGCGCCGGGCAGGCCCCGGGACGGGCGGTCAGCAGCAGAAGGACGGGAGCGGCGGGCCCCTGCGAAAGGGGACGTGATGCAGGAACACCCCGCGCAGGCACGGGACATGAGCCGCCCCGAGCAGCGGGCGCGCGGTCGGCTTCAGGCCGGTCCACCCCAGTGCCGTCAGGGCCAGCAGGAAGGGCGCACACCATTCCGCGGCGACGTTCCGGGCGAGCCCGCACACGGCCGCCTCGCCGCGCCACATCCACACGCCGCACACCGACGCGGCCAGCGCATGGGCAACAAACATCCCGAGAGTGCCGTGGCCGGCGTGCAGCACCTGCGCCTGGCTCAGGTCACCGCGCGGGGCACCGAGAGCGCCCGCGTGCACGGCGGAGGTCGCCGGCACGCCGGCCAGGTCCGTCAGACGACTCATCCCCGCCATGCCCCCCATGGGCATCGCCGAGGATGCCTGAGCGGCCCCCGGGCAGAGGCCGGTCCGGCACGACTGGACCTGACCGAAGAGGGAGTGCAGAGCCAGCTGGGCCAGGACGGAAGAACCGGTCACGACGAACCCGCCGCGTGCCCGCCCTGCCGACCACCAGGCCGCCGAGCCCGTCGCGCCGAGTGCGGCGACGAGGACCCACCAGGGCAACGGCCGCGCAGACATCAGCGCATGCCCCAGGGCCGTGGTCGTCACACACACCACCGCGAAGATCGCGGCGCGCACGGCGCGTGAAACCGACCCGGAAGTCATGTTGGTCATCGTGCCAGCCTGTTCGCCCGCCCGGGAGGGCGCACGGCATCTCGGGCGCAGTTGTTGTCCAGATCTGCTAAACCACCTCACGGGCGGTCAACAGGGCGGCAGAGATGGTGAGATGAGGCTGCTCGCCACACCGGTGCCCGTCCGGTCCGGGCTGCCGTGCGGTGCTTCACCTCCCCGGCTCCGCAGACCCGCAGGCCCTGGGGTTGCGGGCCTGCGCGGTCCGCGGCGGATGAACTGAACGGCGGTGTCGAGCGACCGCACGGCGGGCCGGAACCGGCGCCGACCGAATCCGCTTTCCCACAGGTCAGCGCGGTGCGGTGAACGTGTTGTGCCCTCGCTCACGCACCTTCGCCGCCCCGTCGTCTACAGTGCAGTAGACCGTCTACTTGCTTGTAGTCGTTCGGGGTCCGGTGCCCCGGGGCGCCGAGGGCCGGCCCTCGGTTGTCGGCCTGCCCGTCGGGCCGCGTTCGATGCGGTGACGGGGACGGATGTCGCGAGTCAGTGAGGTGATCATTTGCGTCCCACCATCCTGGTCGTCGAGGACGACCACGCCCTGCGGGACGTGCTGGTGCGCGGACTGCGGGACGAGGGCTTCGGCACGCGGGCCGCGCAGGACGGTGCCATCGCGCTGCGGCTGACCGGCGACGGCGTGGACGCCGTCGTGCTGGACATCGGGCTGCCGGACGCGGACGGACGGGACGTGTGTCAGGCGATGCGGGCCCAGGGGTTCCTCGGACCGATCGTCTTCCTGACCGCGCACCACCGGCTCAACGACCGCCTCAGCGGATTCTCCGCCGGGGGCGACGACTACCTGCCCAAGCCCTTCCACGTCACCGAACTCGCCGCCAGGTTGCGCGCCGCCCTCAAACGTTCCGGGCCCCCTGCGCCGACGGCTACCGGGGACCTCGTCCTCGATCCCGTGCACCACGGCCTGCGCGTGCGGGGCGTCGACGTGGCACTGACACCCACCGAGTTCCGGCTGCTGGCCGCGCTGATGGCCGGCCTGGGGGCGGTGGTGCGCAGACGCGATCTGGTCCGGGTCGGCTGGCCGGAAGGCGCACACGTCAGCGACAACACCCTCGACCAGTATCTGAGCCGTTTGCGCCGCAAGATCCGGGAGGCGGGCAGCGGCCTGACGATCAGTACCATCCGCGGGATCGGGCACCGGCTGTCGTGACCGTCCGAACCCGCCTCGCCGGGCCCGCCGCCCGCTGCCGCCCGCGCACCCTGCGGGGCCGGCTGTCCCTGGTGGCCCTCACGACCGCCGCGCTGGTGATGGTGGTCCTCACCGTCGTGTGCAACGCGGTCGTCCGGCAGCACCTCCAGCAGCAGGCGGACGACGAACTGCGCACCCGGGCCGCCGCCGTGGCCGCGACCGTCGACACCCGCCACCGGCCGGTACGCGTCCTGGAGACCCCGCACGACGCCGTCCTCGACACCAACGTATGGATCTACGCGGGCCCCCGGCTGCTGGAGCACCCGGCCGCCACCCCGCCCGGCGCCACCCTCAGCCGCACCGCGGCGGATCTCGCCGGGCACGGCGGCAGACGCTGCGCCGAGGTGACGGCCGGTGACCCGATACGCCTGTGCGTCGAGCCCGTGGGCGGCGTCCGGCAGGGCGCCGGGCCCGCCGCCGCCGTCGTCACCGCCACCGACCTCGCGCCCTACCGTTCCTCGGCCGACACCTTGCTCGTCGCCTCCCTCGCCCTGGACGCCGCCGTCCTGGCCTGCACCTATGTCCTGACCCGGCTGGCGGTGGGGCGCGCCCTGCGCCCGGTGCGCGCGATGACCGAACAGGCCACCCGGTGGAGCGTGGTCGGCTCCGAACAGCGCTTCGGCGCCGGGGACCGCCCCGTCGAGCTGACGCGCCTGGGGGCGTCGCTGGACGAACTCCTGGACCGCATCCGCGCGGTGCTGCGGCACGAACAGCAGCTCACCCGGGAACTCTCCCACGAGCTGCGCAACCCCCTGGCGCGGATCACCGCCGAACTCGACTGGTGGCGGTCCCGGCCCCGCTCCACCGCCGAGACCCGCGCCACCCACGCCGCCATCGCCGACGCCGCCGACTCGATGCGCACCATCTGCGAGACCGTCCTCGACGACGCCCGGGCCGACGCGCACACCGTCCCCGGCACGGCGGACGTCATGACCGTGCTGCGCCGCCTCGGCGAACGGCTCGGCGCGCCCGGGAAGCCCGCGATCACGGTCGCCGGCACCGACTCCCTGGTGGCCGGGGCGCCGGCCGCCCTGCTGGAACGCATCGTCGCCACGCTTACCGACAACGCCCTGCGCTACGCCCGTACCCGGGTCGGCATCCGGGCTTCGCCGGGGCCCGACGGCATCCGTGTGACGGTCATCGACGACGGGCCCGGCGTCCCGGCCTCGTTCACCGCGGACCTCTTCCAGCCGGGCCGACGCGCCGACCCCGGGGACGGACACGGCGGGGCGGGCCTCGGGCTGCCGCTCGCGCGGCGCCTGGCCCGCTCCGCCGGCGGTGAGGTGACCCATGACGCCGGGCACACCCCGGGCGCGTGCTTCGTGGTCAGCCTGCCCGCCGGATGACCCGGCCGGGCACCGCGCCGCCGCTCAGGAGACGCCCGTCAGGGTCTCGTCCCGAGGGACGGCGGCCCGGCGCTCCTGAACGTGGGCGTAGCCCATCAGACCGACCAGCACGGCGAGGAGCACGGCGGACGAGCCCGCCGTGCCGAGGTCGAGGCCGCCCTTGGCGAGCGGCTTGGTGAGGAAGTCGCCGGCGGTGGCACCGAGGGGGCGGGTGAGCACGAAGGCGATCCAGAACAGCACCACGTTCGGCACGGCGGGCACCCGCATCAGGCCGACGAGTACCGCGAGTACACCGGTGACGAGCAGCGCCCCACCCGCGTAACCGAGCCCGGAGCTGTCGGAGAGGAAGTCACCCATCGACGTGCCGAGCGTGTTCGACACGAGGATCGCCGCCCAGAAGAGCGCCTCCGCGCGGAAGCTGACGATGTCCCGGATGGCGAACGTCAGCCCGGTGCACTTCCAGATGACGAAGATGACGAGCAGCAGCGAGATCAGGATCGCGGCCCCGGTGGGGTAGCCCAGGCCGAGGCCCTGCGGTCCCCAGCCGAGCGACTTCGCCCCGTCGGTGAGGAACTTGGCGCTGGCGTCCCGGTTCATGAAGTCGGACATCGTGGTGCCCGCCATGCTCGTGGACAGGATGACGGTCCAGTAGAAGAAGGGGTTGTAGCGCCGGGAGCGGAGCTGGACGACCAACGTGACCACGAAGATGAGGAACAGCGCGACGGTGGTCAGGAAGTAGCCGAGCTTGAGGGTCTGGGCGAAGAGGTCGCCGGCCGTCTCGCCGAGGGTCGTCGCGGCGGTCTTCATGACCCAGAAGGCAAGCGTGACCTCCGGCAGTTTCCGCATCACGTACCTGTCGGTACCGGCGACGTCGAGGTCGGTCAGGACTTCGGGCTCAGGCAAGGTCGATCCCTTCTGGGGGGTGGACGCCTCCGCCGCCTCACGTCGTGCCGTGGGGGCCTCGCGGAGTGCGCACAGCGGCAGCACGTGACGGGCACGAGGCGCCCGCGCACGGCGACGACTCGCACCCCGCCGAACGCTCCCAGCCACAACCTGAACGCATCCTGAACGCCGCCGTCCGCACCCGCGGAGCGGCCCCGGACGGGTGAAGCCGGCCCCTGGCCCCGGGGCCGGCCGCCCTCGTGGGGGCCCGTGCTCAGCCCGCCCGCGGGGTGACCCGCTCGGGGTCGGAAACGTCTCGCCGAGTGACCGTCAAGAACACCACCAGGCCGAGAATCACCGCCAGGAACAGCACACTGGTGATCACCGTGCCCAGGCCGAGTCCGCCGTCGGCGGTCGGCTGGGACAGGTAGTCGCCGATCGAGGCGCCCAACGGCCTGGTGAGGACGTAGGCGATCCAGAAGCTCCACACCGCGTCCAGCCCCAGGGCGAAGTGGGCCACCGCGACCGCGGCGATGGCCAGCGCGAACAGGCCGGCGGAGAGCCAGTACCCGAGGTCCATGCGCTCGGCGACCAGGTCGCCGGCGGCGGTGCCCAGCGCGAAGGTGAACAGTACGGCGAGCCAGTAGAAGGACTCGCGGCGGGTGGTGTCGACGTGATGGATGGACAGCGTCCGCTCGCTGCGGTACCAGGCCACGAACACCACCACGAGGACCACCGCGAACGCGACAGTGCTGGTCTCCAGCGGTACACCCAGGTTGTCGGTGAGGTTGTCGCTGATCAGCGTGCCCACGATGCTGATCAGCGCCACGGCGGTCCAGTAGACACCGGGGCGATAGCCGCGGGTGCGGAACTGTGCCGCCAGGGCCGCGACGAGCACCACGCTCATCAGCAGCGACACGCCCGTCAGGCCCAGGCCCAGCTTCTCGTTCAGCAGGTCGGCCGCGGTCTCACCGACCGTGGTGCACAGCACCTTGATCACCCAGAAGTACGCGGTGACTTCGGGGACCTTGTTCCATCGGAGCCGCCGGCCGGCGGGGGCGGGGCGGGGGTTTCCGGGCGCCTGGACGGCCCCGGGGATCTCAGCTGTCATGGTGCCCGACCGTGCCATCCGCAACCTGAACGCATCCTGAGCGTGCGCCCTACCTCGTCGTCCGCTCTTCCGCGGGCCAGGTGAGGCGCCGGGCGAAGTGGGCGCCCGCCACCAGGACCGTGAAGGCGGCGGTGCAGCCGCCGAGCAGCATGACGGTGGCCGGCGAGGTGCGGTCCAGGGTCACCCCTCCCACGAGTGCGCCGAGGCAGAACGTGGCCTGGAACGAGGCCGTGAACAGCACCGATGCCGCTTCGGGGGTGGTGGGCGCCGCCTTGGCGAACCACGTCTGCGAGGCGACCGGCACGGCGCCGTAGGCGACACCCCACACGATCAGCAGGAACACCGCACCGGCGGCCGAGTGGCCGAGCACCGGCATGAGCAGGGTCGCCACGGCGATGAGACCGGCCGCGAGCCCGAAGACGGTCCGCGGATACGCCGCCACCCGCGCTCCGCCGAGGAAGTTGCCGAGGATGCCGGCCGCGCCGTAGACCAGCAGGAACACGGTGACTTGACCGTCGCCGGCCCGGGTGACCTGTTGCAGGAACGGCGTCACATAGGTGTAGGTGCCGAAGTGGGCCAGCACGATCAGGAACGTCAGCAGGAGCGCGAAGCGGGTGTGGATGCTGCGGAGCATCCTCCTGAGCACGCTCGGCCGGGTGGCCCGGACGGGCGGCAGCGGCGGCAGGACCAGGAGCAGCATGGCCAGCACTCCGGCCGTCAGCGCGCCCATGACGACGCATGCCGTGCGCCACCCGGCGACCTCGCCGAGGAGGGTGCCGGCCGGCACCCCGAGGACGGACCCCAGGGGAACGGCGGAGAAGATCACGGCAGTCGCCCGGCCGACCGAGGCCGGCGGCACCAGCCGCTCGGCCAGCCCCGCGCCGATCGACCAGAACCCGCCGATGGTCAGGCCCACCAAGGCCCTGGAGAGCAGCACCAGCCAGTAGCCGGGTGCTGCCGCGGCGAGGAAGTTCGCCACCGCCAGCAGGAGCATGAAGACGCACAGCATCAGGCGGCGGTCGATGCGCGCCGTGGCCATGGTGACCAGCGGAGCCGCGAGGGCCGCGAGGAGGCCCGGCATCGTCATCATCAGCCCGGCCGCACCGTCCGAGAGGGTGAAGCTGTCACCGATCTCGGTCAGCAGCCCGATGGGCAGGATCTCCGTGGTGACGATCACGAAGATCCCCAACATGACCGCGACCACGGCCAGTCGGCCGGTCAACGGGGAGGGAAGCGGGGGCGCCGCGGGCTCGGCCGGGGCGGCAGGGGCGGTGAGGGACATGGGCTCCGTCCGGGGAGAGGCAGTCGTTCCACCACCAGCTCAGCAGGCGTCACCCCCGCCCGGCTGGCAGCTCTGCGACGGCACCCCCGCGCGCTGCGACGATGTCGTATTCCTGCCGGGCCACCGCCACCGACGCCCGCGGCACGCCGCGACCGCCGCCTACGGTGCCGTCGTGGCCCCGGCGTACTTCGCGAGGAGTTCGTGGGAGCGAACCCGGTCACGGAGGGCGTGGACGGGTGTGGTCAGCATGAGCTCGTCGGCTCCGGTCTCCGCGACCAGCCGGGCGAGCCGCCGGACGACGGTCTCCGGCGTTCCGACGGCCTGCTGTGCGCGGAAGCCGGCCAGCGCCTGTCGTTCCTCCGCGGTGAAGGGGTGGGCGGCCGCTTCCGCGGGCGTGGGGAAGGGGATCTCGCTCATGCCCTTGAGCAGCCCGGCCTTGACGACGTCCATCGGGCCGATGTGCCACGCGGCTTCTTCCTCCGTCTCGGCGCACACCGTCTCCACACAGAGCAGCACCCGAGGCCGTTCGCACCAGCGGGACGGGGTGAACGCCGCCCGGTAACGCTCCAGTGCCGCTTGGGTGTTGTCCGGCCGGATGTGGTGGGCGAGGGCGACCGGCAGACCGAGCCGCGCGGCGAGCGCGGCACCCGCGGTGCTGGAGGCCAGCAGCCAGGGTTCCGGCAGCGGGCCCAGGGCGACCTCGTCGACCAGGAAGGCCAGGGTCGCGGCGACGTCCGCCCGGTACTCCTCATCCGTCGTCGGCCCGGCTCCGCGGCGCAGTGCCCGCGCGGTGGCCTCGTCGAAGGTGCCCGGGCCGCGGCCGATACCCAGGTCGACGCGGTCCGGGTGCAGGGCGGCCAGCGTCCCGAACTGCTCGGCGAGGGTGAGGGGTGCGTGGTTGGGGGCCAGCACGCCGCCCGAACCGAGCCGGATGGCCGCGGTGTTGGCGGCGGCGTGTGCGGTCAGCACGACCGGGGGGAACGCGCCGATCGCGGGCGAGTGGTGGTGCTCGGCGTACCAGATCCGGTGGTATCCCAGCCGTTCCAGTTCCTGAGCGAAGGCGGCGGTGTCGCGCAGGGTCTCCACGGCTCGGGTGCCGGTCTGGACCATCGCGACTTCCAGCGCGGAAAGAGGTACCTCGATCATGCCGTCAGCATAAGGATCGCGTGTTCGAAAACATGCGCGGACCTCCCTGTGCGCGACCGCGGGCCGTATCAGCCCACCCTGCCGAAGGTGCTCCCACCCCTCGTCGGACCACAGTACGGTTCCTGTGGACCAACTCTGTTTTCGGGTACGGGGGTTGAGCATGAGCACTGGGACAGCAGGGGCCGGCGGGACTGCCGAGGGAGCTGAGGCAGCGCACCTCCCGGTGCGGGGGTAGGGGCGATGGCCACGGCCGAGCCCGGGGCGCGCATCGACGAGCGGGCGATCAGTGCGGGCACGACGATGCGCTTCGCCCTGTTGGTGATCCTGCTGCTGGTCAGCAGCGGCTCGATGATGTCCGCCGTCGCCGGCGCCAACGACAACCCGGACGGTTTCGCCGGATTCGGTTGCCAGTTCGCCGCCGGCGTGGACCCCACCCAGGGCGACGGCGCGGTCGGCTACGCCGGGGCGATCATCCACCACGACGCCCTCCAGGCGTGCCTGGACCGCTATACGACGGCCCCTCCGTGGTGGGCGGACCTCGTGTGGCCGGGCCTCGTCCTGGTGGCGGCGGGCGTGCTGTTCTGGCTCCTGCCGGTGTGGAAGGCGCGGCGCCGCCGGGTCGTCGCGCTGGCCACGGTCGATCCCGACGGCGGGATCCGGCGCGCCGTGGCGGACCTGGCGGCGACGGCCGGCCTGGCCCAGGTGCCCCGCGTGGTCATCGACCCGGCCGCGGCGTCGGCGAGCGCGGTGGTGTTCGGCCGCACCCGCCGGCCCACGGTCTGCCTGCACGCCGGTCTGCTGGCCCGCAGATCCCGCGATCCGGAGGGCTTCCGGGCGGTACTGCTGCACGAGTTCGCCCACATCCGCAACGGCGACGTCACCCTGACCTATGTCACCGTCGCCGTGTGGCGGGCGTTCGTCCTGCTGGTGCTCCTCCCCTACCTGGTGTGGTGTGCGGCCGTCATCCCCAGCTCGCTCCAGGACCCGCTCTGGACGGCTGAACAACCCTTTGCGGCAAGGGCGTTCGTGCTCCCCGTCTTCATGATCGTGCTGGTCTATCTCGCGCGGTCGGATGTCCTGCGCAGCCGCGAGGTCTACGCCGACCTGGCCGCGGTGCGCTGGGGCGCCGACCCGCGCGGCTGGGCCGTCACCACGGCGGCACCGGCCGGGGGAAGCAGGGGCAGGCGGCTGCTCGCCTCCTTCGTCGAGCTGTGGCGCACCCATCCGCGCTGGGACCTCCGCCGGGACGCCCTGACCGATCCGGCGGCGCTGTTCGGTGTGCAGGCACTGCCGATGTTCCTGACCGGGGCGGCCGCCGCGATGATCAGCGCCCAGGCCACGCACTACGTGGCCGCCGGCGCCCCCACCAGCTCCTGGACGCACCCCGCGACGGCACTGCTCGCGGCGGTGGCGGCCACCGGCGTGGCCGGGATCGCGCTGTGGCGGGCGGTGGCCCACGCCGTCCTCACCGGGCGGCGGGTGCCTTCCGGCGTACGCGCGGGGCTGTGGCTGGGCGCCGGGATGGCGGCCGGCGTGCTGGACATGAACGAGTTCGCCGTCGCGGAGTGGCTGCCCGCCCGGCCCCAGGTGCTGCTGCTGGTCGTGTGCGCGGGCGTGGTGTTCGCCGGGTGGACGACGCAGTGCGCGCACCTCTGGTTCACGGTGTGGCCGGGCCGCTCCAGGCTCCCGGCCGTGCTGCTGGTCATGGCCGCCGCCTGCCTGCTGCTCACGGCCTGGTTCTCCTGGTGGCAGAGCGGCGGCGTCGATCTGGCGAGCGGATGGATCAGCACGGAGGCGGAGCTCCGGACGCTGGAGCGCATCTTCCCCGGGCCGGCCGCCGACCACGGCACGATGCTGTACGTCAGCGCCGTGGTCCTTCCGGGGCTGACCGGCCTCCAACGGCCCCTCGTGCTGGCCGCGGTCGCGGCCCTGTGGCTCGTACCGCTGCTGGCCTGGACGACCGGTTCGGTGACCGCACGGCGCCGCCGCCCGGCCGGCGGTGCCGCCGGCGACGTCGTCGTGCCGGAACCGCCCTCGACGGCGCCGCCGCCGCTGCGACGGGCGCTGCTCTCCGCGGCGCTGGGCGGCGTGGTCTGCTGGCTCGCGATCGCGGTCACCAAGGCGTACCTGCACACCTGGCAGCCACCGCGCGGGCAGCGCGGAGGGCTGTACACCTTCCTCTCCCAGGCGTGGGCGATGGTGGCCGTGGTGACGGTCGCGACGGTGGCCGCCGGCGTCGCGTGCGCGTGGGCCCGCCGCTACCCGCTGCTCGTCGCGCTGATCACCGCCGAGGCCACCGCCCTGGCCGGTCTGGCCGGGCACTTCGTGCTGCTGTCCGCCGACGGATGCGTTCCGCCGCTGCGCACTCTCGCGTCGCGCTGCTACTGGCTTCCCACCGGCGCCTGGCCGCTGGTCCGGATGGTGCTGGGGCCGGTTCTCGTGTCCACCGCGATCGGCGCCCTCGTGGCCGTCGCCGCGGTGTCGGCGATCCGGCGGCTGCGGCGCGCCGGCGCGGCACACCCCGTGCCCGCGCCGCCGCACGGGGACGGACGCGGACGCCTCGCCCGTCGCGTCGCCGTGAGCGTGTTGTGCGCGGCGGCGGTGGGAGCCACGACCGTGGCCGCGGGGTACGAAAACAGGAGCACCTCGCAGATCCCCGGCAGGTATCACGTGGCCCTTCCGGCGCAGGTGGCCGCGCCGGCGCCGATCGCGGCGATGCAGGTGTCCGCCTGGCTCAAGTTCGGCGGGCGGGACCTGATCCTTCGCTACGCCGCCGCCGACGCCGCGCTCAGCAGGGCGCTGCTGCAGGCCGCGGACGCGCACGGCCGCATCGAGTCGTCCGTCTTCAAGCCGGTGTGCGCGAAGTTCGGCCGGATCATTCAGGACGCCACCCGCTACTTCCCCGTCCCGGACCCGCAGGCCGCGCCCCTGTGGCGGACGTTCACGGACCGGACGCGGAGCGGCAGCCGGGGCTGCGCCCTCGCCTTCGACGAGGGCGACAGCCGCCGTTTCATGGCGTCGCTGCAGCAGTTCCACGAGGCGGACACCACCCTCCGGTCGATTCAGGTGCGGCTCGACGAGGTCCGCCTGGCCGGCGGCGGGCCCCCCGCGACCGGCGCCCGGTAGGACCGCGCACGGCACCCGCCCGGCATCCGGGACCGCGTCGGCGCCCCGTGCGCCCGCCCGCTTCTCACGCCTGTCGGCTCAGCCGCCGGCGGGACCAGAAGGGGCGGTCGGGCCAGCGGGCCTCCCGGGCGTGCACGGCGCGGTGCTCGTGCGCGTAGGCGGTACGGGCCGTGGCGACCTTCGCGGCGTAGTCGGCCAGGGCCGTGCGGTCGCCGTGCAGATGGGCGTCGACCGCTTGACCCGCGCTCAGTCCCGTGTAGAGGGCGGTGAGGATGCCCTGGGAGCTGAGCGGGTCGAAGGCGGCCGCCGCGTCTCCGGCGGCCGTCCAGCCGTCGCCGTGCACCCGGTCCAGATGTGCGCTGTGGGCGGCGGCGCGGCGGGGTGGCCGCAGGGTGGTGAGGCCGTGCGGGCGGGCCCGGTGGGAGACGTGCCGGGTGGCCAGCAGCCGGTCCCGGAACCGCTCGGCGCCGGGCCCGGCGGCCCCGGGCAGGTCGGGGTCGGTGAAGTAGGCGACCAGACGGTGACCGGAGGGCAGCGGGGCGGTGTACCACCAGCCGTCCCGGTCGGACTCGACCAGGGACCGGTCGTCGGGGCACCCCGGCGGGGCCGGGTCGAGGGTGAGGTGGAGGGCGGTCAGCCGGTCCGTCGTGCGGCGCCGGGCGCCGGAGCGGACCGCGACGGCGGCGCCCCGTCCGGTGGCGTCCACCACCCAGCGGCACCGGACGGCCCGTTCGCCGCCTCCCCCGGCGCGGGCGCACAGCGTGAGCCGCCAGGTGCCGTCGGGCCGGCGGGCGGGGCGCCGTACGGCGGTGTGCTCGGCGACGTCGGCGCCCGCCGCGCGGGCCGCGGCCCGCAGCCGCCGGTCGAAGAGCGGGCGGTCCAGGTGCCAGCCGTGGCCGTAGGGGTCGTGGAGGGAGTCCACGGCGTACAGTTCGGGCGAGCCCCAGGCGGACAGGTTGCCGTGGCAGGGCAGATGTCCGGTGGCCAGGACCGGTTCGGCGACGCCGAGGTCGGTCAGGAGCAGCCGCGCCGCGGACACCAGCGCCTCGCCGGCCTTGGGCGGGCCGGTGCCCGCGTCGGCCAGCAGGACCGTGCGCCCGGCCCGTACGAGGGTCAGCGCGGCGGCACAGCCGGCCGGGCCACCGCCCGCGACCACGACGTCGTAGGCGGGCGTGCGGGTCACTGGGCGCCGTGGAAGGGGTCGAGCTTCTCCAGGTACCCGGCGGCGATCTCCGCCTCGTCCCGGCCGGTCGCCTCCTTGACCTCCTGGACCGCCTGCTGCACGAGGTCCGCCTCGACCGACTCGGCCGGGATGCTGCCGCTCCAGGCGTCGGCCGCGGCGGCCAGCTGGGGCACCCCCGCCTCCGGCACCTGGATGTTGACGAGGTTGGCCAGGTCCGGGGCCGGCGGGTATCCGGGCTCCGACTCCACCTGGATGCGGCGGGGGAACTTTCCGTCGCCGACGGTGTATTCGTGGGTCTCGACGACGCCGAACTTGTACCAGTCGTCGATCATCTGCCGGCGCTGCTTGTTGAAGTCCGTGCCCTGCAGGCCGCGCAGCCACACCGCCCGATGCTCGAAGGCCCGCTCCCTGGCGCTGTCGTCGGAGCCGGTCGGCGCGGTGTTGACGGTGGTGAAGTCCGCCTTCTTGAGTACGTGGTTGGGCATCGGCGCGGGCCAGAACGTCGGCAGATAGGGGCTGTAGCGGGGGCCGAGCCCGGCGCGCACCTCGTAGCCGGAACGGCAGCTCGCGGTGTCGCACTGCCAGGGGGCGGCCATCCAGCGGGTCAGGTCGCCCGGCCCCTGCGCGAACAGCGGGCCGTTCTTGCCGAGGGCGTCCTGGAGGCTGAGCACCGGGCCGTAGTCGCGTTCGGGGTTCTCCGGCGTGCGGTGCAGGATGCGGAAGGGCTCGGAGTACATGGTCTTGTGCCGCATCGGCCAGGTGACCTCGCAGCCCGGGTGGAAGGCGTCGGCGGCGCAACCGTCCAGGGCGGCCCGGTCCAGCAGGCCCGGCTGTTCGGCGAGGGGCGCCCGGTCCACGTCCGGGTGTCCGGTGCGGGGCGGGCCGGAGGTGAAGTGACCGTCGACCCACAGGGCCAGCATCCGGTCCTGGGTGGGCGAGAGGGTGATGTGCTGCCGTACGGAGTTGGGCCTGCTGGCCATGGCGTCGCCGTAGATCCACGGCCAGGGCACCGGGGACGTACCGTCCCGGGCGTAGTCCCGCATCTGGATGTAGACCTGGCGGCGGAGTTCCCGGCTCGCCTCCCCCGGGTCGGCGAGCCGCTTGCGCAGGGCCGGGTCCTGGAAGTCGTGCGGGCCGCGCCAGCCGAACTGGGTGGCGAAGCCGTGGTTGACCCACTGCAGATCGCAGAACCGGAGCAGCAGCGGTTCGATGTGGTCCGGGTAGGAGACGGTGGCCGGGGCGGGCAGCGTCTGCTCGGTGACGAACACGTCGAACAGCAGGTCGTAGAGGGTGCGGACGGATTTCACGCCGGGGGCGTAGTGCGGCGGGGCGACCACGACCCAGCTCGCCGTGGCGGGTTTGGTGACCCCGTTGAGGATGACCTCGGCGGTGACCGGGCCGTCGGAGACGTCGTCGTACCAGGTGTCGTTGTTGGCGACGCCGGTGATCGGGCCGTTGCTGTACGAGGCGGAGGTGCCGTTTCCGCCGACGACCACCAGCCGGCCGTCGCTCTGGGTGGCGAGCGCGCCGAGGGTGACCGGTTTGTTCATGATCTTCCCGGTCAGCGCGGCGGTCTCGTGCGCGGAGGCGCGGACGGCCTTGCGGCCGGCATCGATGACGAGCTTCTGCCGGTCGCTGACGCCGGCGTTCCGCCGGGCCCGCTGCGCGTCCGGCAGAGCGGTGGCCTCGGGGATGTCGAGCGGAACGTGGAACTGGTACCACGCGGCCTTCTTGTTGGCGAGGTGCACCGACCACTTGATCTCGGTCACGCCCTCCTCGCCCAGCTTCAGCTCCCGGACGACCTCCCCGGCCTGGTTGTAGCCGTACACCCGGAAGCGGGCGGCCTGCCGGACGAGCTTCCCCGAGCCGTCCTTGTAGGAGCCGGCCGGCAGCGGCGGCTGGTCCGGTGACTCCGGCCCCAGGAAGGGCGGTTGGGGGCTGTTGCCGACCCGGGCGATGCCGATGGCCGGATGGATCTTCACCTGTGCTATTCGCTGGTCCACCGGACAGCCTTTCTCGGGAGGGTGCACGAAGTCCCCCCGGAGGCACCATCGTGGGTACGGCGCGCTGCCGGCCGCGCGGCCGGCGCGTCGTGATGGGCGTACGGATTCACCCCTTCGGGCCACCTGTCCGCCGATCCGTTTCATCGCAGCTCAGCACGCGTGTCGCGGGCACGTCGTCCCGCCCGGCCTGCGCCGGCGGGCGTAGCGCTCGGCGCGCGGGAGGGCAGGCGTCCCGACAGGCGTCCAGGCGTCCGGGAGCGTACGCGGAACCGTTCCGGGAGCAATCCGGCCGCGGCCGACGGAAGTCGGACAACAGCCGCCCACCTGTTCCGTCGGAGGGCTGTCGGGCAGTAAGATCCCGAAGCGCTTCGAACGGTCCGCGAGACCGGGGCGGGCCGGATCCGTGGCCTCCCGGGGCCCGGGACCGGCGCCAGGACCGGAGCGCCCCTCGCGCCCGTCGGCCGCGGTACGGACCAGCTCACCTTCAGCGCCCGGATCCGGGCCCCGAGCCGGCCCCTGGACAGCCGGCGCGTTCGTGCGTCATCCGTGCCGGTCGGCCGGGCCGCCACCCGCTGGAGACGCGAACCGCCCCGCACGCCGCACGGCCGGCAGCGCACGCCTCACCCGAACCTCTCCGCGGGGCCCAGTTCGAGCTCGCCCGCGCCCCCGTGGAGACAGCACCACCGCACCACCCGGATCACCACACCGCACCCCTCACACGAGGGACCACCACAACCACCCTGGAGGACAGCACCTTGGACAGGACCCTGGACACCCCTACGGGCAGCACCTCGGACAGCGCTTCCGACGGCGCTTCCGGCCGCACCGCCGTGCACTCCGCCGCAGCGGCGGCCTTCCCCCGGCAGTTCGCCCGCACCCGCCGCTTCTCGCTCGGCGTGCCGCGCCACCTCACGGTCTCCCCCGACGGCCGCCGGGTGCTCTTCGTCCGTACGGGTTCCGGCACCGACCCCGTGGGCCGGCTCTGGCAGTACGAGGACGGCGCGGAACGGCTGTTGGCCGATCCGGCACTGCTGGTGGGGGCCGGTCCCGGAGCGGTTCCCGAAGAGGAGCGACTGCGCCGGGAACGGGCCCGTGAGCGATCGGTGGGCGTGGTGTCGTACGCGACCGATTCCGCCGTCCGGCTCGCCGCGTTCGCGCTCTCCGGCGCCCTGTGGGCGGTACGCACGGACGACGGCGCGCCGTTCCCGGTCCCGGCGGCCGGGCCGGTGGTCGACCCCCGCCCGTCCCCCGACGGCCGGCACATCGCGTATGTGACCGGCCGGTCCCTCCATGTCGTCGACGTGGCCGGCGGCGACCGGCAGCTGGCCCGCGCGGAGGGACCGGACGTGTCCTACGGACTGGCCGAATACGTGGCGGCCGAGTCCATGCAGCGGCTGCGCGGCTACTGGTGGGCGCCGGACAGCCGTCGCCTGCTGGTGGCCAGGGTCGACACCGGCCGCGTGGCCCGGCGTTACCTCGCCGATCCCGCGGATCCGGCGAAGCCGCCCCGGGTCGTCGCGTATCCGGCGGCCGGCACCCCCAACGCGGAGGTCGGCGCGCACCTGGTCGCACTGGACGGCGAGCGGGTGGAAGTGGCCTGGGACCGCGCCGCGTACGAGTACCTCGTCGACGCCGGCTGGGACGCGCACGGGCCGTTCCTCGCCGTACAGAGCCGCGACCAGCGCACCCTGCGGACGCTCGCGGTCGATCCGGTGACCGGGGCCACCGAGGTGCGGCACGAGCGGACCGACCCGGCGTGGGTGGAGCTGGTACCGGGCACTCCGTCCCGTACCGCCTCCGGCGCGCTGGTCGTCCCGGAGGACGACGGCGGCACCCGGTATCTGACCGTGGGCGGGCGGCGGGTCACCCCGGAGGGGCTCCAGCTGGGCGAGGTCCTCGGGGTGGAGGGTGAGACGGTGCTCTTCACGGCGAGCGAGGACCCGTTGGAGACCCATGTGTGGCGCCATGTACCGGAGCGCGGGAACCAGCGGCTGAGCCGGGGTCCCGGCCGGTACGCGGGCGTGGCGCGGGGCGGCACCGTGGTCCTGGCGGGCAGCACACCGGGCGGGGCGGAGGTGAGCGTCGTACGGGAGCCGGGAGCGGCGCCGACCGGCGACGGGACGGGTGCGCGGACCGTCATCGCCTCGTTCGCCGAGGAACCGGTGATCGCGCCGCGGCCGATCCATCTCACGCTCGGCGCACGGCAGTTGCGGGGCACCCTGTTCCTGCCGTCGTGGCACCGGGAGGGGACGGCGAAGCTGCCGGTGCTGGTCGATCCCTACGGCGGGCCGGGGATACAGAAGGTGGGGCGGACCCGTGACTGGTTCGTCTGCGTGTCGCAGTGGTTCGCCGAGCAGGGTTTCGCAGTGCTGGCCGTGGACGGGCGCGGCACACCGGGCCGGGGACCCGCCTGGGAGAAGACCATCCACGGCGATCAGCTCGCCCCCGCGCTGGAGGACCAGGTGGACGCCCTCCGGGCGGCCGCGGCGCACTGCGGGGACCTGGACCTCACGCGGGTCGGGATCCGCGGCTGGTCGTTCGGCGGCTACCTGGCGGCGGGCGCGGTGCTGCACCGCCCGGACGTCTTCCACGCGGCGGTCGCCGGCGCCCCGCCCACCGACATGCGGCTGTACGACACCCACTGGAAGGAGCGGTACCTCGGTCACCCGGACGAGCACCCGGAGAACTACGCGCGCTCCTCGCTGGCCGGCCACGGCCATCTGCTGCGGCGCCCGCTGCTGCTGGTCCACGGCCTCGCCGACGACAACGTCGCGGTGGCGCACACCCTGCGCTTCTCGGCGGAGCTGCTGGCCGCCGGCCGGCCGCACAGCGTGCTGCCGCTGTCCGGCGCCACCCACGCACCGGCCGACGCGGTCAACGAGCAACTGCTGTACGCCCAGCGGGACTTCCTGCTCGACGCCCTGAGGAGGAGCGCGGACGAGGGCTGACCGACCGGGTGCCTCCGCTCCACCGGTGGGGCGCGCTTTGTCCGAACGCAACACCTCCGCACGGATCACGGCCGGCGTTGAACACACCCGGCCGCGCTCGCGTATGGCCCGGTGCAACGTCCATGGACCACCACAGCGCGCACCGAAGGCACCAGGAACCGGAGGCACACCATGGCTCGACAGGCAGCATCGGCGCGGACGGAAACCGAGCAGCGGACGGACCCCGCGGCACTCATGCAGGCCGCGGCACGGGCACGGACCGACGCGGCGAGGGCAGCCGGGGCGACACCGGCGCCGGGGCCGACGGTGGCCCCGGCGCCCGCGGGGCGCGGGGCCGGCCGACGGGCCGTCGTCGCGGCCGTCGGCGCGGCCGGGCTGACCGCCGCGCTCGCGGCCTGCGGCGGCATGTCGGACGCGGGCGGCTCCGGTGCGAAGAACGCGGAGGGCGGCGGCTCGCAGGACGCGGGCGGGAGCGGTGGCGAGGCCGGTGGCGGCGCGGGGGGCACGCTGGCCAAAACCACGGAGATCCCCTCGGGCGGCGGCAAGATCTTCAAGGCCGAGAAGGTCGTGGTCACCCAGCCGAAGGAGGGCGAGATCAAGGCGTTCTCCGCGGTCTGCCCGCATGCCGGCTGCGTCGTCAACGAGGTCGCCGGCGGCACCATCAACTGCCCGTGCCACGGCAGCAAGTTCGACATCACCGACGGCAGCGTGAAGCACGGCCCGGCCACCAAACCCCTGGAACCCGCCAAGGTCAACGTCAAGGACGGCTCGGTCACCCTCGGCTGACGGCGCGGCCGTCACAGGCGCCGCTCAGCCGCTGGGGAGAATCCGGGAAGAAGCAAGCAAGCTCCGCTACGGGCTGCCGTCCTCGTTCGCCGCCGCCGTCCCCCGACCGGTCTCACCACGGTGACGGCAAGTGGGAGCGCTGGGCATCACGGAGTGTAAGAGCAGCCGCCCGGCGGTACGCCAAACGGATGGGCGCAGCGAGTGCTGTGCCCATCCGTGACGTGCGTTGTTCCAGCGGTACGAGGGATCCGACGGACACGTCCAATATGGCCGGGTTCCCTCGCTGTCGGACGCGAGAACCCGACATGCTGCTGTTCCTCACGCCGACTGTGGCGGCCCACCAGAAGTCCTCCGACAGACCCGAGGCCACCCGTTCATCTTCCGCAGCCCTCTTGGTCGTCGGGGTCCCGGGCCGGTACCGACGCGGGCAGCTCCGCCACCACGTCGGCCATCGCCTCCGCGAGGTCGATGACCCGCTCGTAGGGCTTGCGCTCCTTGATCCACCCGATCATCCGGTCCCCGTGCAGCCGCCAGCCCATCTTGGCGTCGGCCGTCATGTGGAGCACCCGCTCGGTGAAGATCAGCTCGGCGAAGGTCGGGTCGACGGAGCATGCGATCATGCGGGGTTTACGGCCGGTAGGTACGTGGACGGGGGCGCCGGCGCGGGGCGGGAGGGGATCCATCCGCAGTCCGTGGACGAGCGTGCCGACGGAGGCCACCGTGTCGGGGAAACTGCGCGGCAGGGCCAGCACCGCGACGGAATAGAAATGGACGTCGGTGCCGTAGCGGCCGCCCCGACGCACCGCGGCGAGGTGGAAGAGCGTCGTCCCATATCCCCGCACCCGCCCTTCCAGTACATGCGTGGCGTGATTGGCCAGCGTGCCGAAGGGATAGCCGGGTAGTCCGAACTGCTGTGGCCATTCCCGGGATTCCCTCTTCCGATAACCGTGCCACTCAGGGTCCTGACGATATCGACGAACGCTCTTCCACACTCGCCACATTCTCGCGCTTCCCCCTCAGTCGTCGTAGGCGCCGTCGGGATCGGTCAGCGCGGAGCGGGGCCTGTCGAACGGGCTCTTTGGATGTTCAGCGGTGCGGTCGCTCTCGTTGGCACCGGCGTCTCCGTACACCACGCCATTCGCGGCGGCCTGCCGACCTGGTCCGAAGGAAGGGCCGGTTTCGGGGTCGCGGTGTTGACCTCCCCCGCCGAGTCCACCGCGTCCGTACCAGCTCTCGCCACCGTGCACCGCCGCACCGCCCGCCGCGCCACCGAGACCACTGGTGATCAGATCGGGGATGATGCTGTCGCTCGTCTTACCGCCCGCGTGGTTGTCGGCGATATCGACACCGTCGGCAGCCATCTGGCCCGCCCCGCTGGTGACCGCACCAGTTGCCGTCTTTCCCCAGAAGCCGTCCCCCTGAAAGACCTTGCCAAGCCCTCCGGACATCTTTCCGCCCAGCGCCCGGCCGCCCGCTCCCAGCACCGTGCCCACGCTGCCGGCCACCGCCGCATCCTGAAAATCCTGGCCCCAGGTGACCTCTTGGCCGGTGAACGCCTGGCCCAGCACGTTTCCGGTGAAACTTCCCGCGGTGTTCGTCGCCAGCTCCACGCCGAATTTCAGGAACTTGCTGCTCTCCATCAGAGCACGAAGGCTCTCCAACGCCGATTCCACCGTTTTGAGGAGCCTGCCGAGCCGTGCAACGACGACGCCCGCCTCAGCAACCTCGGCCGCCGCGCTGCCGGCAGCCACCAGATCGGAAAAGCCTGCCGTGACGACGGTCAGCCCGATGCCCACGGCCGCAGTGACGGCGAGTTCCTCAAGGACGTGCTCGACCTGCTTGTTGGTGTCCTCGATATGGTCCGCGGCCTGTTCGAGCTCCTTCGCCACTTCGTGGAAGCGGGGCAGGGCGTGGTCGACCTGCTCCTTCGTGTGCTGCCAGTGCGCACGGAAACCGGTGGCCGCCTGCCCGTCCCAGTCCGCCGTGTCCAGGTCCCCCACCTGACGGTTCAGGTCCGCAGCCGCCGTCCTCAGGTCCTGGGCCATCTCCCGCCATGCCGTGGCACATTTCCGCAGCACCTCGGGATTGCCGCCCGGCTTGAGAATGTTGAAACTCTTCTCGATGTGCTGCTGCTCTTCAGCCACAGCTTCTACGCCCCCTTGAATTCTGCCGCGTGCTGCGCGTCGGTGTACTCATAGCTGGCCGCCGAGTGGTCGAGTCCCCTGGCATACCCGCCGAGTTGCTGACGCAGCTGCTGAAGGCTGGCCACCGTGGCCTGGGTCATCTCCACGTATTTGGCCAGCGCTTCGGTGGATTCACTCAGAACCCCGAACGCGTCGTCCACATTCTCCGCCTTGTCGGCGAACCGCTTGACCTGCGCGTCGAGCCGCTCACTGCCATGCGCGAAGTCCCTGGACAGCGCCCGAAGTTTCTCCGGATGCACGGTGAAGTGTTCCTGCGCCATGACGGCTCCCCCAATGAACGTGATCTTTCTCGAACACGCTAACGGGCGACGGGATGACGCAGCGCCACATGCACGATAAGACGGCATCAAGGTCAGGCAATTCGCGGCATGAAACAAGTCATGACTCAGTCAAACCCCCTGGTGATAACGCGTACCCGACCGTCCCGCACACGCCTGCGGTCGACGACTACCTCGCCAAGTACTTCGCGATCATCCCGGCGGCACCACCAACTGCCCCTGCCACGGCAGCAAGTTCGACATCACCGACGGCAGCGTGAAGCACGGCCCGGCCACCAAGCCCCTGGAACCCGCCAAGATGAACGTCAAGGACGGCTCGGTCACCCTCGGCTGACCGAGGAGGAGGCCCGCCGGCGGGCGGCGGGCCTCCTCGGGCCCCGGGGCGGTCAGCCGCCTCGCAGGGCCTGGGGGTCGGTCATGCCCTCGGGGCAGGCCAGGGCATCGACGTCCCAGTCCGCGAGGAGTGCCGCGGACCGGTAGACGGTTTCGTAGAAGTCGAGGACCGTCTCCCGGGCGTGCTCCGTTGCGCGGGCGTCTTCGTAATCCAGGAGGGCCAGGTGGCTTCCCCGTAGCTCGGCCCAGCGGGCGGCCTCGGGGCGCAGGGGCTGCGCGGCGAGGCCGTCCGGCTCCGGCGCCGCGTAGGAGTAGAAGGTCGGGCGGGGAAAGGCGTCGTCGCCGAACCAGAACCCGGCGCTGATGACTTCCCGGGAGTACGCCTCGCGGGTCACCGGGTCGACGTGTGGAGGCTGCTCCACCGTTCGGCCGCCGAAGCGGGTGACCGCCAGGTCGAAGGTGTGCCAGAAGTGGTGCACCGGGCTGATCTTCCCGGAGAAGCCGGCGGAGAACTCCTCCAGGACCATCGCGACCTGGCTCAGCACCTGCCAGTAGCGGTTGACCCAGAACGGGTCGTAGGCGGCGTGTTCGGTGTCCTCGGCGAAGTTCCGTCGGCCGTCGGGCAGGTCGAACGGGTGGGGGCGCGCGATGACGGGGGTCACGCCGACCGCGCGCAGGGCCTCCAGGGCGTTGTCGTGGAACGAGGAGACGGACTGCCCGAGGAGTGAGAAGGACGCCGTGCGTCCGTCCAGGGCGCGGGCGATCAGCAGGTGCTCGACGAAGTCGAAGTCGACCGTGAAGATCGGGTTTCCGTCGACCAGGCCCATCGGGCGGGTCGTGATGCCGCAGCCCGTGACGTGGTACGGAACGTTCCACCAGTGATTGCGGCGCGGGCTGCTCGCCAGCCGGATCTTGCCGATGACCTGCGCGAAGCGGTGCAGCGTCTCCTTGGAGTCCTTCCACTGCGCCAGCGGAATCGGGGGAAAGATCTCCATGGAGCCTCACTCCTCGCGTCCCGGGACAGCGGCAGTGTCCACCCCCGGCTTCCGAGGCTAAGGGACCGCGGTCCCTCCCGCACGCCGGCGGCCCGCTCCCCGCCCGTGCTCAGATGTCGAGTGCGCCTGCGAACCCGCCGGGGCCGACGTCGTCGCTGGTCACGGCGAGCCAGCCGTGGCCCACTCGGTCGAGCACCTCGACCGCCGTCGGCTGGACGGAAATCCAGGACGCGACCTCCTCCGGGTCCCGCACCCCGTCGGCGTACTCCGCCACCTCGTCCGGGTCACCCGGCTCGTCGTCCTCGCCCGGCATCAGCCTCCGCTCGAACTCCATCGGCTCGCCCACCCACTCCGGGTCGCCGTAGGTGCGGTGGCCGCGCCTGTCCCGTCCGTGCTCCGACACCCACCACACCTGGGCGCCGTTGCCGTCGTCCACGGCGTAGAAATGGGCTTCCCCGCAGTGCGCGCTGAGCCGTTCGACGGCTGACGCCCAGTGGTCGCGGAGGTAGTCGGCGCCGTAGAGGAGCCGCCAGCCCTCGAATTCCGGGGTGATGAAGACGCGGTGGACCGTGGCCCGGGAAGCGTCGTCGGCGCCGCGGGTGAGTGAGTTCTCGTGGTGAACGGCGGCGGACAGCCCCATCGCGGTCGTCACGGGAAGTGCGTGGTGCAGTTCCAACGCCCTGACGATCTCGCTGACTTCCGCCCCGGGCACCGCGATCCAGCTGTCGGCAGGAAGGTCGCCGGGCTCCTCGTCGAGCAGCTTGATCCGTACCAGACGCTCGACGGCCGCCCGGTCCGCTGCGCTCAGGGCGTCACCGCCGCCGAGCGTCGCCAGCATGCGCAGGGCGGCCGCCCGCAGCTGCCCCGGGCCCTCCCTCCGCACGGCCCGCAACGGAAGGATCGCCGCGGGTCCGAGGCGTTCCAGACAGGATTCGGCCGCGGAGCAGCCCGGTGTTCCGGCCTCCCGCAGCAGCGGCAGGAGATGCGGCACGATCGGTGCGCCGAGAGCGACCAGCCCGTCCCGCGCGGCCCGGCGGTCCGCCCGGTCCCCGGTGGCCAGTCGACGTACCAGTGCCGCGATCTCCTCACTCATGCGGGGGACACTAGCCGAGCAGATCCCCGCCCCTGGCCGAAGGAATGCCCATGACGTCGGACAACAGCTCCCCGGCCGGTCCACGGGCGGTGCCGACGAGTCCGCAGGAGGCCCTGGAGTGGGTGCGCGGCCGGTTCGGCCGGCCGCGCGACGCCGACGGAAGCCCCGCCGTGCTGCGGGTGCGGGAATTCGATCTGGGCTATCTCGTGTACGCGACGTACCCGACGCGTGCGGCGCCCGTCGACGCGCACGGCCGGCCGCTCCCGGCGCAGCCCGGCGGCAGCAGCGTCGTCGTCGCGAAGGACACCGGCACGGTGTCGACGCTGCCCAACTACCCACCGCAGCAGGCCATCGCCCTCTACCGGAAGCAGCAGGACCGGCGCGGGGCTTCCGAGGGCTGACGCGAGCGCTGAGGAACCGGCCGAGGGTCAGGACGGCCGGCGTAGTCCCGCGATGAGGAGCTCGACCAGCCGCCGCGGGTCGTAGCGGGCGTCGCCGTCCGCGCCGATGCAGAGGTTCCCGACGCCGCGCATCAGCTCGTACGCCGCCAGGTCGGATCGAATCTCGCCGGCACCCGCCGCGGCGTCGAGCAGGTGGGCGCAGACGGGCACGAGGCGGTCGAGGAAGTAGGCGTGCAGCGTCTCGAAGCCGGTGTTGTCGGACTGCAGCACGGCGGCGAGTCCGTGCTTGGTGACGAGGAAATCGACGAAGAGGTCGATCCACCTCTGCAGTGCGGCGTACGGAGTCGCGCTGGTCGCCAGCAGGGTCGGCCCGGCCTCGGCGCAGGCGTCGACCTGGTGCCGGTAGACGGCGATGATGAGATCCGCGCGCGTCGGGAAGTGGCGGTAGATCGTGCCCATCCCGACGCCGGCCTTGGCCGCGATGTCGCGTACCGGCGCTTCCACGCCTGACGTGACGAAGACCGCGGCTGCCGCGTCGAGCAGCGTCTCCTCGTTACGCCGAGCGTCCGTCCGCTTGGGCCGGGCTGCGCGCCCTGCGCCCTCGCCCCTGTCGTTCACCGCGCCACTCCTCCCGCCGTCATCCGGCACAAAACGCCGCAGAGCATCACAAAGGAGCACTGCTCGTACGGCAAACCGGAGCAAAGTTCCACTTTCCTCATGATGCCAGAGCAGCGGCCCGGCGACCACACCGCGCATTGTCGTCCGGAAGACGGCTGCGCCTCCTCGCGCCCCCGCCCGACGGCGGCACGGCACGGGGCCGATTACCGGTGCGGCTCCCGCTTTCGGCAGGATGGGCGCCATGACCGAGATCCGCACCCCCCGCCTCCTGCTCCGTCGATGGCACGACGACGACCTGGTGCCCATGGCGGACATCAACGGGGACCCACGGGCCATGCACTGGATCGACGACGGCTCGGTGCGCGACCTGGACCGGACGGCGGAGGACATCGAGCGGTGGGAGGAGGAGTGGGACGAGGAGGGCTTCGGCCTCTTCGCCGTCGAGCTGCTGGCCTCCGGCGAACTGGCCGGCTTCACGGGTCTGTCGGTGCCCGAGTTCCTGCCGGAGGTCATGCCCGCCGTGGCGATCAGCTGGCGGCTCGGCCCCCAGTTCTGGGGCCAGGGATACGGTTCCGAAGCCGCCCAGGCCACGCTGGAGTTCGCGCTCCAGGACCGTGGCCTCGACCGGGTCATCAGCATCAACCGGGTCGGCGACACCGCCTCCGAGAACGTCATCCGCAAGCTCGGCATGGTGCCGGCCCGCGAGGTGGCACACCCGGTGTACGGCTTTCCGCTGCGCGTGCACACCATCGACCTCACCGAGTTCCAGGCGTGAAGCCGGCCGGTCGGCCCTCCGGTCCGGCCGCTGCCCCGCCCCCCGTGCACTCCGGGGCTTGAGTCTCCCGTGCGGGGGGGATTCGGGAAGGTCTGTCCATGGGCGGCGGCACCCTGTACCCGATCGGTGAACCGGCTCGGCGCACCGGGCTGACGGTCACCGCTCTGCGGCGCCGAGCAGCCCGGTGACGCATCCGCCGTGCACCGGCCGCCCGCCCCGCCGCCGCACCGGGGCGGGCGGGGACGGTTCGCGGTCCGCTCAGCGACCGCGGTGCGGACGCTTCCAGCTGGTCAGCACGTCGTCGGTGGTGGTGACGGTGGCGACCAGGGCGAGTGTGTTGCGGACCATGGCGGGGGTGTAGTCGGCCGGCACCCCGGCGATCGCGTCCGCGGGGACCACGGCCGTATAGCCGAGGTTGACCGCGTCGAACACGGCGTTGGGGATCGCCACATTCGCCGACACCCCGGTGACGACCAGCGTCCGGCACCCGAAATTGCGCAGCAGCGCGTCCACGTCGGTGCCGGCGATCGGGGAGAGGCCGTGCAGCCGCCGCACCACCAGGTCGTCCGGCGACACCGGTATCGGATCGGCGATGCGCACCGCGGTCGACCCGGTGACCTGCTGGACGGGCAGCCGTTCGGCGGCCTTGAAGAGCCGGGCGTTGCGGCTGGCGCCCCGGCCGTCGGGCCGGCGTTCGGCGACCGCGTGCAGCACCTGGACGCCGGCGTCGTGGGCGGCCGCCACCAGGCGGGCGATGTTCGTCAGGGCTCCCGACGCACGGGCCACCGCCGCGAGTTCGGGCAGTGCGCTGTCGGGTCCGACCACGCCGCGCTGACACTCGACGGTGAGCAACACCGTCGAGGCCGGGGCCAGTTGCCCGGCAAGCCGTGCGGTGTCCGGTGGCATGGCGGCCCCCCTCTGGCGGGTCCGGTGCGGAAGCCGAGCCCGGCGGGCCCGTTCGGTCGCCGGGCCCGCCGGGGTGCGGCGGTCCCGTGCGGGACGGGCGAGGGTACCGGGCATTGCGCACGCCGGGAAGAGCACCCATGCTTTCTGACGCACAGTCAGTTCGGGCGGCTCATCGGACACGGTGACGACAGGCAGCGGAGGCGATGACGGATGGCCGGCACACAGCGGCGCGGACGCCGCATCATGATGGACCAGGGCGAGCTGGACGCGTTCCTCACCGAGCAGCGCACCTGCCGGGTCGCGACGGTCGGCGGCGACGGCGCGCCGCACGTCGGGGCGCTGTGGTTCACGTGGGACGGCACGGCGCTGTGGCTGTACTCGATCACCCGCAGCAGGCGGTGGGCCCAGCTCCGCAAGGACCCGCGGATCGCGGTGGTGGTCGACGACGGCCATGCGTACGACGAGCTGCGCGGGGCCGAGCTCACCGGCCGTGCGGAGTTCGTCGGTGAGGCGCCGCGGACCGGTGAACCGTGTGCCGCACTGGACGCCCCGGAGGCCCGGTTCGCCCGGAAGTACTTCGGCACGGCCGCGATGCCGCACGACGGCCGGCACGCCTGGCTGCGGCTCGTACCGGAGTCGATCGCGTCCTGGGACTTCCGCAAGATCCCGGGCTGAGCGCGGGTGGCCGGGAGCGCGGGGGCGGGCGCACCCCCCGCGCGGTGATCGCGTTGTCAGTGGTCTCTGCCAAAGTGGGAAGGGTCAGCCCGCTCCGCGCCGGGCAGGGTGCGCAGGCGCGGGCCGACCCGGCCGCTTCGGGCCGGACGCCGACGAGGACGAAGGAGAACCGGTGGACGTGCTCTTCCCCGCACTGCGCGACGCATCCCCCGCCCCCGCGCTGCGCTTCGGCGACCGCGCACTGAGCCATGGCCAACTGGCGTCGGTGGCGGGCGCGCTCGCCGAGCGGATCGCCGGCCGGACCCGGATCGCGGTCTGGGCGACGCCGACGCTGGAGACCTCGGTCGGTGTGGTGGCCGCGCTGCTCGCCGGGGTGGCCGCGGTCCCGGTGAACCCGAAGATCGGCGAGAGCGAGCTGGCGCACATCGTGGCGGACAGCGCGCCCTCCCTCGTCCTGGCCGAGCCGGGCGCCGACCTGCCGGGCCCGCTCGCGGCGCTGCCGCGCATCGACGTCGAGGCCGACGTGCCGCCCGAGGAGGCCGCGCCCGCGCCGCTGCCCCCGGAGCCGGGCGACGAGGCCCCGGCCCTGATCGTCTACACCTCCGGTACGACCGGCCCGCCCAAGGGCGTCGTCCTCCCCCGCCGAGCCGTGGCCCACACCCTGGACGCCCTGCGGGACGCCTGGCAGTGGACGGCCGACGACGTCCTCGTGCACGCCCTGCCGCTGTTCCACGTCCACGGCCTGATCCTCGGCGTCCTCGGCCCACTGCGGCGCGGCGGCAGCGTGCACCACCTGGGGCGTTTCAGCACCGAGGCGGTCGCCCGGGAGCTGTCGGCGGACGGCACGATGCTGTTCGGCGTGCCGACGATGTACCACCGGCTGGCCGCGGAGGCCGGCCGCGATCCCGTGCTGGCCAAGGCGCTCGCCCGGGCCCGGCTGCTGGTCTCCGGCTCGGCCGCGCTGCCGCTGACCGACCACGAACGGATCGCGGCGGCCTCCGGGCGGCGGGTGATCGAGCGCTACGGCATGACCGAGACGCTGATGAACACCAGCGTGCGGGCGGACGGCCCGGACGCGGCGGGCACGGTCGGGGTGCCGCTGCCGGGCGTGTACGTCCGGCTGGTCGACGACGCCGGCCGGCCCGTCGAGGGCGATGACGGCGAGACGGTCGGTGAGATCCAGGTCCGCGGCCCGAACCTCTTCGTGGAGTACCTCAACCGCCCCGAAGCCACCGAGGCCGCCTTCGACGGCGGCTGGTTCCGTACGGGCGACATGGCGACCCGCGACGCCGCCGGCAACTACCGCATCGTCGGCCGGAAGGCCACCGACCTGATCAAGAGCGGCGGGTACAAGATCGGCGCGGGCGAGATCGAGAACGCGCTGCTGGCGCACCCCGGCGTGGCCGAGGCAGCCGTCACCGGCGTCCCGGACGAGGATCTCGGCGAGCGGATCGTCGCCTGGGTGGTACCGGAGAGCGGTCCGGAGGCCGGTCCGCCGCCGTCCGCGCAGGAGCTGGCCGACCATGTCGCCCGCCAGCTCGCGCCGCACAAGCGACCCCGCACCGTGCACTTCCTGGACGCGCTGCCGCGCAACGACATGGGCAAAATCATGAAGCGAGAACTCCGTGCATGAGGGCGGCGGCCTGCCCTGCACCCGCCTGACCGCCCGCCAGGCCCTGGCGGCGGTCACCGACAGCTACCGCGAGCTGCCGGAACCACCGGGCGGGTGCGCGCCCGCCGTCCCGGGACCGCCGCCGAACGCACCACCGGGCCGCACGGCACCGGCAAGGCTGCCCACGGGTCCGGCCGGACCCGACGGTCCGCTCGGCTGGCGCGGCTATGACGAGGCACGGGCCCGGGCCCGCGCGCGGACCGGCGAGGACGAGTCGGTGGTGGCCGCACTGGCCGTGATCGGCGGCACCGAAGCCGTCGTGCTCTCCTTCGAGTTCAGGTATCTGGGCGGCTCCCTGGGGGAACGCACCGGCGACCGGCTGGCGGCCGCCTACGCCGAGGCCCGGGCGCGGCGGCTGCCGGTCGTCTCGCTGATCGCCACCGGCGGCAGCCGGATGCAGGAGGGGATGCGCGCGCTGACCCAACTCCAGCGGGTGGCCCGGCAATCCGCACTGAACCGCGCCGCGGGGCTGCCGCAGATCGCGGTGCTCCGGGACCCGACGACGGGCGGCGGCTGGGCCACCCTCGGCGCGGCCGCCGATGTGATCCTCGCGCTCCCGGGGGCCCAGATCGGCTTCGCCGGCTCGCGCGTACGCCCACCCGACGCCGATCCGCACGCCTATTCCGCCGAGGGACAGCTGGCATCCGGGCAGATCGACGCCGTGGTCCCGGCCGACCGGCTGCGCGGCACGCTCCAACGGTGGCTGCGGCTGCTCTGTCCGCCCGGCGGATCCGCCGGGCCCGACGTCGAGCCGGCGCCCCCGCCGAAGGCGCTCGGCGCGCCCGGGTTGCCGGAGTCCGGCTGGCAGGCGGTGCTGCGCGCCCGTGAGGCCGGGCGGCCGCACGCCGAGGCGTATCTGGCCGCGTACTTCGACGACCGCGAGGAGATCAGCGGCGACCGCTGCGGGGGCGTCGACCCGGGCCTGCGCTGCGGCTTCGGCCGGCGGGGCGGCCGGACGATCGCCTTCGCCGCCCAGTGCGGTACGGCCACCCACCCGGCCGGCTTCCGTACCGCCGCCCGGCTGGTCCGGCTCGCGGACCACCTCGGCATCCCCGTCCTCACGCTCGTGGACACCCCGGGGGCCGCGAACGACGCGACGGCCGAGCGGGCCGGCGCCGGGGCGGCGATCGCCGACTGCTTCGCGGCGCTCGCCACCGCCCGGGTCCCGGTGACGTCCCTGCTCATCGGCGAGGGCGGATCGGGCGGCGCACTGGCCCTGGCCGCGCCCGGCCGGCTCTGGGCGACCCCGGACAGCTACTTCTCGGTGATCGCTCCGGAACTGGCCGCCGCCATCCTCAAGCGCGACGTAGGGCAGATCCACGACACCGCCGACCAACTCCGCATCCGTCCCCAGGACTTGCTGGAGCTCGACGTCATTCGCGGCATCGTCCCACGCGCCTGATCCGGCACCGGGAGGCGCGGGAACGGGAGGCGCGGGAACGGGAGACGCGGGCGCCCGCGCCGCTTTCGGTGGGCGATCCGGACTGCCGGCAACGAGCAGACGCTCCGCAAGGACGCCGTCCGGGGCACCGCGCCGGAGGTGTCACGAAGCGCGCGGCAGCGCGAGCCAGTCCTGCCAGGTGATGTCGCGGCCCAGATAACGGGGCCGCTGGAAGGGCCAGTCGGCGGCGATCCACCGCGGCACCAGCGCGTCGAGCGCGCGCTCCTCCTCGCCGCCGACGAGGTCGTCCACCACCCACCAGGAGATCTCTCCGTCGGAGCCGGTGCGCTCGGGCGGGTCGACGTAGACACACCCGAGGATCGCCGTCTCCTCCTCGTCCAGCAGCGCGTAGTTGAACGACTGGTGCGCGGCTATCTCCTTCTCGTGCCGCAGCAAGTCGATGCGGTCCTCTTCATACGTCATCGTCTCCTGGGGCCAGTCCCAGGCCGGGCCGAAGATCTCCCACAAGCGCTCTCGGGAGCCCATCACGGCGGGGTAGTCGAGCGCGGTGTCCGACTCCCGGATCGGCCGAAGGTGCAGCGCGGTGCCGGGAACGGGCACGTGGACGGGGTGGACGAAATCGTCAGGCAGCCAACTCATAAGGGCTGAGGCTACAACCAGCGGACACCGGGCAAACCAGGCAGCGCGGGCGCCACGGCGGACAGACACGCGCTGAGGGAAGGGCCGGATGCGGCACCGTCTCAGCAACCCTCGACACGCTCACCCGCCGCACGGAGCGCACTCACGGCGGCGCGGATCGAGGGCCTGCGGTCCGCGTCCGCGCGCCAGATGGCGTACACATGGCGACGCATCGTATGGCGTACGGGCACCACGCTCACCCCCTCCGGCACCGGTCCGCGGCCCAGGCGCGGGGCCACCGCGACACCCAACCCGGCAGCGATCAGGGCGAGTTGGGTGCCGTGCTCCTCCGCCATGTGCGCGACGCGCGGTTCGATGCCCTTGCTGCGGAGGGTGAACATCAGCCATTCGTTGCAGAACTCCCCCTGCGGCCAGGAGATCCACTCGTCGTCCGCGAACTCCTCCAGCTCCACGGACCGCCGCCCGGCCAGTGGATGCGTGGACGGCATCGCCACATCCGCGGGATCGTCCAGCAACGGGGCCTTCGCCAGGCCCTCGGGCAGCGACAGCGGCCGGTTGTACCAGTCCAGGACCACCGCCAGGTCGATGTCGCCGCGCACCACGCCGCGCACCGACTCGTCCGGCTCCATCTCGGTCAGGCCCGCGCGCAGCTGGGGATGATCGACACGGAGTGCGGCGAGCGCGGGCGGCAGGAGGCCGCGCGCCGCGGTGGGGAATGCGCCCAGCCGCAGCTCACCCACGGCTTGGCCGCGGTGCGCCTCCAGCTCGGCCTGGGCCAGCTCGACCTGGGAGAGGATGCGCACCGCGTGGTCGGCCAGTAGCCGTCCGGCGTCGGTCAGCCGCACCCCGCGCCCATTCTTCGCCAGCAGCTGCTGCCCGGTCTCCCGTTCCAGCTTGGCGATCTGCTGCGAGACGGCCGAGGTCGTCACATGGAGTCCGTCCGCTGCCGCGCTCACCGAGCCGTGGCGGGCCACCGCGCTCAGTGTCCGCAGGCGATCCAGGTTCAACATGTAAGCAATGCTAAGCGATACCTCCCACGAAATCTCGCTTGTTCTACGAAGTTGCAGACCGCATCGTTGACGTCATGAGCACCGCCACCGGCGTCCCGGACGCCTGCGCCACCCCTGCGCCCTCCGCTGCACCTGCCGCCCTCTCCACCCCTGCCACCACGCCGGCTGATGCGGCCCCGCCGGCCTCCCCCGGAACCGGCAACGGATCCGTCCGCCGCTCCCGCGTCCTCGGCTGGCGGCTCCGCTTCGCCGTTCTCTCCCTGATCTGGGGATTCAGCTTCCTCTTCATCAAGGTGGGCACCCAGGGCTTCGCGCCGCTTCAGGTCACGCTCGGCCGGGTCACGTTTGGTGCGCTGGTGCTGATGGCCATCCTCCTGGTGAAGCGCGAGCGGCTCCCCCGTTCCGCCCGCACCTGGGGGCACCTCGCGGTGGCCGCGTTCTTCCTCAATGTGCTGCCGTTCTCCCTCTTCGCCTACTCCGAGCTGACCATCCCCTCCACGCTGGCCGGCATCTGCAACGCCACTTCCCCGCTGTGGGGCATGGCGCTGTCGGTTGTGGCGCTCTCGGAGGACCGTCCCACCCGACGCCGGGTGGCGGGCCTCGGCATCGGCTTCCTGGGCGTACTGACCGTGCTGGGCGCCTGGCAGGGCTTCGCCGGCACGGACCTGACCGGCACGGCGATGGCGCTCGGCGCGTCGCTCTGCTACCCGATCGGCTGGATCTACGTCCGGCGCACCCTGGCCGGAGCGCCGCACTCCCACCTCGCCATGTCCAGCACCCAGATGCTGCTGGCGACCGCCCAACTCGCCGTCATCACCCCGCTGTTCACGACCGCTCCGGCCGGCCTGCCGCTCGTCCCTCTGCTCGCCGTCTTCGCCCTCGGCGCGCTCGGCACCGGCTTCGCCTTCCTCCTCCAGTACGGGCTGGTTGCCGAGGTCGGCCCCACCACGGCCCAGATGGTCACCTACTTCGTTCCCGTGATCGCCACCGCCGCCGGAGTCGCCCTCCTCGGCGAGAACTTGAGCTGGAACACCCCACTGGGCGCCCTGATCATCCTGGCCGGCGCCGCCCTCACCCAAAGCCGCCGTCGCCCGTCGACCGAACCCCGCCCGACCGCCGACCCCAGTTCGACGACCGGCCCTGGCTCGGCGACCGACCCCGGCTCGGCGGCGCACCGCAGGTAAGCGGCCCACGCACAGCCCGCCCGGACGAAGCAGCCCGGCCGAAGCCGCCCGGCCGTCCGAGCGCAGTCCGGGAGCCACGCCCCGGTCCGCCCCCGGCGCACAGGCTTCGGGCCTCCGGACTCGGGGCCACCGCCCCCGGGCCCCTTGGCACGCCCCGCCCCACTCGCCCTCCCCCACTTCACTCGTACCTCCGCGCCTCCCCCCTCCCCATCGCCCCGGCAACGGCGTCGGCCACCGGGGTGATGTCGTGGTCGGCAAGGCCGGAGACGGTGATGCGGATGCCGGGTGGGGACTGGAGGCGGAAGCGTGCGCCGGGAGCCACCGCCCAGCCGGAGTGCAGGAGCCGGGCCACCGCGCCGGTCTCGTCGGGCACCGGCACCCAGACGTTCATTCCGCTCCGGCCCCGCGCCCGCACTCCCCGCTCGTCCAGTGCGCGTATCAGCGCGTCCCGTCGCCGGCCGTACGCCCCGGCCACCACCGTCGGATCGATGGCGGAGGTGCGCCACAGATGCAGCACCGTGTCCTGGAGCAGATGGCTGACCCAGCCGGGGCCCAGGCCCTGTCTGCCCCGCACCCGGTCCACCGTGACGGCGTCGCCGGTGAGCACCGCGAGGCGCAGGTCCGGGCCGTACGCCTTGGCCGTCGAGCGGACCAGGGCCCAGTGGTCGGTGACGCCGGACAGCGGGTGCAGCGGGAGGTCCACGATGCCGTGACCGTGGTCGTCCTCGATGAGGAGGACGCCGGAGTGGCCGGCCAGCAGGCCGCGGAGTTCACCGGCCCGGGCACGGCTGACGGCGGCACCCGTGGGGTTCTGCGCCCGGTCGGTGATGACGGCGGCACAAGCACCGCCGTCGAGGGCGCGCGCCAACTGCTCGGGCAGCGGGCCCTCGTCGTCCACCTCCACCGGTACGGGACGGAGCCCGAGCGCCGGGATGAGGTCGAGCAGGCTGCCCCAGCCCGGGTCCTCCACCGCCACGGTGTCGCCGGGCCGCAGATGGGCGGAGAGCACCCGCTCTATGGCGTCGAGCGAACCGCTGGTGACGGCGACGGGCCCGGCGCTGACGCCGTCAGCGGTGAGGGCCGTGCGGGCCAGCGCCGCCAGGTCCTCGTCGACGGCCGGCGTGCCGTAGAGCGCGGGGCGCCGGGCGCTGCGCTCGGCCGCCTCGGCCAGCGCCCGCTCCAGCGGGGGCAGCAAGGCGGGGTCGGGGTTGCCGTCGGAGGCATCGCGGACCCCCGGTGGGACCTCCACCCGCAGCGCCTCGCGCGGAGTGCTCGCGGGGCGGGAGCGGACGCGACTGCCGCGCCGGCCCGCGGTTTCGATCACCCCGCGGTCGCGCAGCGTGCGGTAGGCGGACGCGACCGTATTGGGATTGACCTCCAGATAGACGGCCAACTCCCGCAGCGGTGGCAGGACTTCGCCCGATTGGAGCTCGCCCGCACCGATGGCTCGCTCGACACTGGCGGCAATCTCCGATGCGCGCCGCCCTTCGATCCGATACTCTCCTAGCACAAACGCAATTATGCACTAGTGCAATGGAGATCGCAATGGCCCGAGCCGAGGCGTACGTCCCGACCGACCGGACGACCCCGACCCGCTCCCGCGACCGCGCCGCCTACGACCACGAGACGGTGCACGGCATCCTCGACGCCGGCTACCTCTGCCACCTCGGCTTCGTCCGCGACGGCTCCCCCGTCGTGCTGCCGACGCTCTACGGCCGGGTCGGCGACCGCCTCTACCTGCACGGTTCGACGGGGTCCCGGCCGCTGCGGATGGCTGGCCAGGCACCGGACCCCGGCCTCGAGGTCTGCGTCACGGTCACCCATGTCGACGGCCTGGTCCTGGCCCGGTCCGCCTTCCACCACTCCATCAACTACCGCTCCGTCGTGGTGCACGGCACCGCCTACCAGGTCACCGACGAGGAGGAGAAGTCGGCCGCGCTCGACGCGCTGGTCGACCACGTGCTACCCGGGCGCGCCGCGGACTCCCGGCCCGGCAACGTCAAGGAGCTGGCCGCCACCGCCGTGATCCGCCTCGACCTGCGCGAGGTGTCCGCCAAGATCCGTACCGGCGGCCCCCACGACGAGCCCGAGGACCTCGCGCTGCCGTACTGGAGCGGCGTCCTGCCCGTGGCACCCGTGTACGGCGCGCCCATACCGTCCGACGACCTCGCGTCCGGCATCCCCGCGCCGGCGTACCTCCCCGCCCGCTGAGGAGCCACCGTGCTGATCCACCCCTGGGACGCCCCCGCCGACGACGCCGAGTGGCAACGCTGGCTCGCGGCACACGACTTCGGGCAGCTGGCGGCCCACGGGCCGCCGGGCGAACCGCCGCTGGTGCAGCCCCTGCACTTCGCCTACGACCCCGCGCGCCGCGAGGCCGTCACCCACCTCGCCCGTCCCCACCCGATGTGGGCGGCGCTGGAGGACCGGCCGACGGTCCTGCTGAGCGTGGTCGACGACTACACCTTCATCCCGGGCCCCTGGCAGGCGGCCGACGACCAGCCGCCCGAGCACGGCGTCCCCACCAGCTTCTACGCCGCGGTCCAGCTGACCTGCACCGCCCATGTCGTGGACGACCCGGAGGCCAAGGCGGCGCTGCTGCGGCGGCAGACGGGCCACTTCCAGCCCGAGGGCGGTTCGGCTCCGATCACCGCGGGCGAGGCCCCGTACGGGCGGCTGCTGTCCGGCATCCGCGGCCTGCGCCTCGAAGTGCGCGACGTGCGCGCCAAGTTCAAGTACGGGGGCAAGCGGAGCGAGGCGGTGCAGCAGCGTGTCTCGGCGCGCCTCGCCGAGCGGAACGGCCCCGGGGACGCGGCGGCCCGCGCCCATCAGCAGCGGCGCCTGGCAGCGGCCGCCACCCCCGAGGAGACGCCCGCGTCCTGACGGGGCCGGGCCCGGCGGCCCCACCGCCCGGGCCTGCGGAGCGGCTGCCCGGCCGGTGCGAACCGGCCGGGCGCCCGTCCTCAGCCCGCCGCCGGAGCCGCGGACCGCGCGGCCGCCAGCGCTCCGCGCGCCTCCGTCACCGCCAACGCGGCAACGGCCGTCAGCAGCACCCCGGTTCCCACCGCCGTCGCCGTCGTGAGCCGCTCCCCCAGGAACAGCACCGCGAGGACCGCGGCCGACACCGGCTCGATCAGTGAGACCACCGACGCGGTCGCGGCCCGGACGGCGGCCAGCCCCGCGAAGTACAGCCCGTAGGCCAGTGCCGTCGGCACCGCCGCGATGTAGCCCATCAGCCAGAGGCTGCGACCCAGCTGATACGCCTGCGGCCACAGCCCCTCCACCGCCGCGAGCGGCAGCAGGCACAGCGCGGCGACCGCGAAGGCACTGATCGTCGAGGCGTACGGATCGCTGTCGCCGCCCCTGCCGAGCCGCCGGGTGATCAGCGTCATCGCGGCGCAGCCGGCCGCGGACAGCAGGGCGTAACCGACGCCGGCCGGACGCACGGTCGCGGTGCCGTCCGCGCCGAGGACCAGGACCGCCAGCCCGGCCAGCGCCCCGGCGACGGCCAGGACACCGCCCACGCCGAGGTGTTCGCCCATGGTGACGCGCGCCCCGATGGCGATGAGGACGGGCCCGGCCCCCATGGTGACGACGGTGCCGACGGCCAGCCCGGTGGTGGCCACGGCGGCGAAGTAGGCGGCCTGGAAGACCGCGAGCGCGACCCCGGTCCCCACGACGCGGAGGGCGCGCCGCCGCCACGGCTCGTAGGGGGCGGGTACGGCCCGGCCGCCGGACCGGCGGCGCAGCAGCGTCCGGAGGGCGAGCAGGAGGACCAGCCCGCCGAAGGTGCGCCAGAAGGTGAGGGCGATCGGACCCAGCCCGCTGCCCCGGTAGAGGAGGGCGGCGGCCGCCCCCGCGGTACCCCAGGCGGTCGCGGCGAAGGTCACGTACAGCAGACCCCGGCCCACGGGCAGGGCGGGGGAAGGAGTGGCATGCATGACGGAAGTGCTCCGGGAGATCCGGCACGGCGCGGAGCGCCGTGGAAATGGTCGCGTGGTCCCGTGTGCGGGCAGCGACGATCAGCTCGGGAACCTGCCCGAGCCGGGATGTCCTCGGAGGCCGCCGCCCGCCTTACGCGGCGGGAGGGGGCAACACGGTCGAATGCATGATCGCCACCCTACCGGGCGCCCTCACCGGCCACACGTCATGACCGCAGGTGGCCAGTGGCCCTGTCGCCCGCCGGGGACGCAGCGCCGTCGGGTGCGTCAACGCCGGCGGCGCCACCCGGCGGACCGGGGACCGCGGCCTCCCCGGTGACCGCCCCGGCCGCCGCGACCACCACCGTGTCCGTCGCCGTCGGCTTGGCGGACTGCGCGATGAACGCGCCGACCAGCACCACCGCGCCGCCCACGATCTGCGGTGCGGAGAGGTGCTCACCGAGGAGCACCCACGCCAGCACGGTCGCGATGACCGCCTCCAGACAGGCCACCACTCCCGCCACCTGGGGAGAGAGCCGGCGGATCGAGACCACCCCGGTGAGGTAGGCGGCCACCGTGGAGACCAGCACGATCCAGCCGAGCAGCACGGCGGCGGGCACCTGGGTGCCGTTCATGTCCGCACCGCCGTCGAGCACCGACCAGTTCATCTCCCAGGGGCGGGCGATCAGGGTGAGGACGGCGGCGCCGATGAGCAGGCCGTAGGCGATCACGCCGAGCGGGTCCGCCGCGTCCTCGTCGTCGGTCCCGTGGTCGGAGAGCACGAAGTAGCCCACCTGGCAGCAGGCCGCGCCGAGCGCCAGCGCCAGGCCGACGGTGTCGAAGGTCAACCCGGACCAGACCTCGACGACGCAGGCGAGACCGCCGACGGCCAGCACGACGCCGACCGCGGCGGCGCGGCTGACCGGCCGTTTCTGCACGAAGCGGACCCAGCCCAGGACGAGGGCGGGGGCCAGGTACTCGATGAGCAGCGCGACGCCGACCGGGATGCGGGAGATGGCCGCGAAGTAGCACGCCTGCACGCCGGCGACGGCGAGCAACCCGAAGCCGGCGAGCAGGCCGGGCCGGCGGCGCGGCAGCGCGCGGTGGCGCCAGGCCAGCGGCAGCATCACCAGCGCGGCGCCGACGACCCGTAGCCAGGTGACGTGGAGCGGTTCGAGGCCGGCGGCTATGAGCGGCTTGGCGGCCACACCGGAACCGCCGAAGGCCACGGCGGACAGCAGGGCGATGGCCAAGCCGGCGCCGCGTCCCCGTCGCGCGCCGGTGCGGCCCGGCGTGTGGGCGGACAACGGCCGGCGGTCTGCCAGGGCCCCTGGGGTTGCCTGGCCCGGGCCGGTCGAGGGACCTGCCGGGCCACCGGAAGACGCGTGCATCGGGTCATCATGACAGCCGTCGTCAGCAGCGCCACCCCCGAGACCCCTGTCAGTCCTGGCCGGGGCGCTCCCCGTCCAGTCGGGCGGCGATCCGGGCGGTGTCGACACAGGCCCGGCGCAGCACTTCCACGGCCCGGGACTCGGGGTCGTCCACCAGCGCGGCGAGGAGGTCGAGGCAGCCGGCCCGGGTGGCGTAGCGGGCGTGCGCGCGGTCGAGTGCGCCGTCCATGGCCGCGGCCGCGGCCGGTGACCAGCCGGGGACACTGCCCTCGGTGACCGCGGGGACCGCGCCGGAGTCCTCCACCGTGCCGTGCCACCGGAGTCCGTAGCCGATGCTGCGCTGGACGAGGTAGCCGAGCAGCCGCGCGACCTGCGGTCCGCCGTCGAAGGCGGCGCGTACGGCGGGGTCGGATTCCAGGAGGCCGTGCAGCAGGTGCGCGGTGTCGACCTGGCGGTCGCCGTCCCGGGTGGCCCGCCTGCGGGCGGCGGAAACCACCGATGCGAGCTCCACGGTGAGCTGGGTTTCGGGGTCCTCCCGGGCGGATCCGTCGCCGCCACTGTACGCAGTACGGTTTTGCACAGCCTCCACCCCACCAGTCCCCGGGCGTCCGGACATCCCCGCCGGGAAGCATTTGCGCATCCGACGTTGGTTGGGGACGACCGCGTGGGATCTCATCCTTACGGAGGAGATCCCACGCAGAAGATATGGGGGAATCGTGGAGGCCGGACATCCCGGGCGCCGACCCGACGGGCCACCACCAACAACCTGACACCCCATCAGAAGTATGGCGCCTTCGGTATTGAACCTTCACCCCCGCACGGCTACGTTCCGCGGCACCAGCCAGGACCGTCACCGAAGGGGTGATCGCATGGCCGAAGTCACCGCCCAGGCCCGCATCGAGGCACCGGCCGAGAAGGTCTGGGACCGGCTCACCGACTTCACGTCGTACGGCGAGTGGAACGCCACCCACACCGCCTTCCCCCACGGCGGCCCGCAGACGCTGGAGGTCGGCGCGACGTACGAGGAGAACATGAAGCTGATGGGCTTCCCCGCGGAGGTCACCTGGACCGTCCGGGAACTGGAGCCCGGCCGGCTGCTGGACATCGCGGGCAAGGGCCCGATGGGCGTCAGCCTGGAGATGCGCTACGCGCTCACCCCGGACGGCGGGGCGACGGCACTGCGGATCGACGGGACGTTCACCGGCGCCGCGGTGTCCCTGATGGCGGGCAAGCTCAAGGACTCGGCGAACGCCGCCCTGAACGAATCCCTGCGCAAGCTCGCGGGCCTGGTCACCTGAATCCCCGAGCCCCCTACCGGCCCGCAAGCCCCCTGCCGTCGCCGGCCCGGCCGCTCAGTCCTCCTCGGCCAGGATCAGGTACAGCTCCTTGCGGGCCTTGTTGACCACCGCCATGGCCTTCTCCCGCTGCTCGGGACTACCGGTGGCCCACACCTGACGGAACGCCTCAACCAGACCGCCGCCCGCCTTGCGTATCTCGTTCATCGCCTCCCAGTCGACGCCGCGGCCGGCGTCCTCCCAGGGGGCGTCCGAGCCGCTGTCGGCCTCGGCGCGTCCGGCCTCGGTCAGCGAGAACAGCTTCTTGCCGCCCTCACTGGCGCTGACGATCAGCCCCTCGTCCTCCAGCAGCTGCAGCGTCGGATAGACCGAGCCGGGGCTCGGCTTCCACGCGCCGCCGCTGCGCTCGGCGATCTCCTGGATCATCTCGTAGCCGTGCATCGGACGGTCCTTGAGCAGGGCCAGTATCGAGGCCCGCACATCGCCGCGGCGCGCCCGGCCGCGCGGTCCGCCCCGGCCCCGGCCGCCACCGAAGGGCGGGCCCCCGAAAGGCGGCCCGAACGGCCCGAATGCGGAGCGCCGCCGCTCCCAGCCGCCCGCGAAGTCGCCGCGCCCGCCGTGGCGCCCGGGACCGCAGTGCTCGTGCCGACGCTCATACCCGTGTTCGTTTCCCTGGGAACGCATGATGACGTCTCCCTTTCTCTATCGTTGACCTATTGCGATGCTTCAACGATATATCGGAACTGTTCGCCGAAGCAAGACCCGAACTGGGTCCGTCCGTGACCTGTGACAGCGAAGGGCGACCACCGTTGGTCTGTAATGGACGGAGTCGCCGCGGGGAAGGTCACCGACTTCGCTGGGGAGGCGGACGCGTCGGACGCTGCGGACCTGCGGGACTTCGTCCCCGTCAAGCGCATCGCGCTGGTCGCGGCCTGGACGCACAAGGCGCGGATGCGGGTGCGGGACGACCTGGCGACGATGTTCTGCAAGCGCGTGGCGATGAAGATCAAGAAGGCCAAGGCGGAGCTGGAGCAGATCCGGCTCGCGAGGCCAGAGATCGCCGAGGCCCTGATCGCAACTTCTGGGAGGTGCTGCTGTACGGCAGATCGGCCGGGACCGGGCGGTGATGTTCGACCTGGCCGACAACGACAAGCTGAAGTTCACCGCGGCCAGCGAGGACAGCCGGGTGCTGGACGCCCTCGCGCACGCCCAGCGGCACCAGGCGGCCCGCGGCGACCACATCACCGCCTTCGACGAGGAGGGCAAGGAGGTCGACGTCTCCTTCGCCACCCAGAACAGGCGCAAGGCGACGTCGACTTCACCCCGCTGCGCGAGCAGGACCTGACCGCCGCCGGTCTCGGCCAGGCTGCCTGCGCCGTGCGGGAACCAGCTGGTGACGCCCTTCACGGGAGCGGGCCGGTATACCCCAGAATCCTGCTGCTCTTCAGTGGAGATCCGACTGGACCTCGGTCAGTCGATGCCCTCGACGATACGGAAGTCGCGCTCGACGCCGTCGGAGAGGACGACCAGCGCCTCCTGGTAGGCCGCACTCTCGCGCGCCGCGACGGCCTGCTCGAAGCTGTCGAACTCGATCAGGACGGTGCGCTCGGCGATTCCGGCGTCATGCGCCACGACCCGACCGCCACGGGCGAAGGTCCGACCGCCCGCGGCCTTGACGGCCGGACCGGCCAGCTTGTTGTAGGCAGCCAGCTTCTCGGGGTCTGAAATGGTGCGGTAGACGCTGACCCAGTAGCCCTTGGGCATGGAACCTCCAGTGTGGGGATGAGTGCATCTGACTTACGGGTTGGTCTCGGACCAGCGTCGGCGGGCGAGAGCGAGGCTTGTCACGGCCGGACGGATCCTCAACGTCGGTGAGATTAACGACAGTTGTCAGCAACTTCGCTGAGATTTGCAGAACCTTCGCTGAGACAGGTCACCATCCGTCCCGTGACACCGCACCCCGATCACGTCCGCATCACGCGCCGCCCCGCAGCTCCGTGAGGTCGAGCGGTGGCAGCTGTGACAGCTCGGCACGGGCGGCGGTCATGGCCGCGTCGTAGCAGGAGCCGCCGAGGACGGCCGTCACGGCGTCGGCGATCTCGCCGCGTGTCGCCGTGAGTTCCAGCGCGCGGCCGAGGCCGCGCCGGGCGAACGCGGCGGCGTTGCCGGGCTGGTCGCCGAGCACGCCCATGCCCAGCACCGGCGTTGCGCCCTGCACCGCGTCGAGCAGGGATGCCCGGCCGCCGTGCGTCACGAACAGGTCGGCACGGTGCAGGAGCGCGGGCTGCGGGACGTGCTCGACGATCCGGATGCGGGGGTCCGCGCTCCGCAGGTCCCCCGCGAGGTCTCCCGCGGACACGATTGCCTCGCAGCCGATGGCGGAGAGTGCCGCCATGATCTCCCGGTACACGCTCCCCACGACGGTCCGGAGACCGGACATCGCGGTGGTCAGGGTGCCGAGGCTCACATAGACGAGCGGGCGGTCGGAGGGATCGCGGTCCAGCCGCTCGGGCCGGGCGGTCCGGAATTCCGCGACGGTACGCCGGACCGCGCGCGCCGCGGGCGGGGGCGTCCCGTAGAACCACTGGACCGGCGCGGGGGTGAGCATCGGGGGCAGCACGGGTGCGTCCTGCCCGTGTTGCTTGTGGAGGGGCGTCAACGCGGGCGCGATGTCGGTGTCCCAGAGATCCAGGAGCACCGGGCCGAGGCCGTTGTCCGCCGCGAACACGGGCAGCTCCAGGACCTTCGCCGCAAGGTGCGCGCCGAGGTCACTGCACTCGGCGATCACCAGATCAGGACGCGCCCGTGTCCACGCGGTGAGGAGATCATGCGCCTTCGCCTCGGCCTGATCCGGCCAGAGCCGACCGAAGACGTAGCGGTTGAAGGGTGCGTTTCCGTACTCCTTCCAGATCTCACTCGCCGCCTGCTGAACGGCCGGATCGCAGGTCCAGTCCGTCCCGGCCCGGTGGAACTCCACTCCGCGCCGCCGGGCTTCGCGGCGGAACATCACAGGGGCGTGGAGCGCGACATCGTGGCCCTGCTCAAGGGCCGGGCCGATGACGTAATCGAGCGCGGACACATGCGAAGGTATCGGCTCAGCAGTGACGGCTATCCGTAACGGCACGGAGACTCCAAAGGGTTGTACCGGGGCTGGCTGCGGCGATCCGCCCATGACGCATCGGCTCATGGCGCATCGCCGCATTTCCCCTTCAGACGTCAGATGTCGGCATTCCGTCACATGCGCACCGCGGGGATGCCTGCCGTCCCGGTGCGCTTGAGGGTGCGGATGACGGGCGCCGTCTCCACGGAGCGCACGGCGTCCAGCGTGGCCACCCGCTCGGTGAGGTAACGGCACAGGTCCTCGGCATGACGGCAGTTGACGGCGGCGACGAGGTTGCTGGGGCCGGTGCACAACGCGGCGAAGGAGACCTCCGGATGCTCGGCCATCGCCTGCGCCACCTGGAGCAGCCCGGAGGGCCGTACGGACATCCACAGGCGTGCCTCGGTGGGGAAGCCGAGCGCCGCCGGGCTGAGGTCGAGGGCGTAGCCGAGCACTCCGGAGCGCCGCAGGGCGTCCAGCCGGCGTTTGACGGTGGAGTCCGCGCTGCCCGCGGCGGCGGCGAGTTCGCGGTAGCCGGTCCTGCCGTCCTTGGCCAGCAGTTCCAGTACGACCCGGTCCCGGCCGTCGAGCGCGACCGGCTCCGGTACCGCGGCGACCGGGGCGGGACGCAGCCGACCGGCCTGCTCCTCGGAGAGCCGGGCGGCCCCGCGCCACGCGGCGGGCAGCGCCGTGGCGCGCAGCAGCAGATGCGCGGAGACCGCGGTGACCCGGCTGGTCCGGGGGAGCTTGTGCAGCAGCAGGGCGTCCCGTTCGGCGGCGGAAGGCGACTGGACGTTGCAGGAGATCTCCGTCCCGCCGGAGAGCAGGTGCACATAGGAGGTGTCGGAACGGGCCGCGAGCGCGGCGGCGACCGCGCCGGCCGCGTCCGGGGTGCACCGCAGCCGGAGTGCCCAGGAGGAGTGGCCGAGCGCCACCCCGTTGACCACGCCGACGACGCGCAGCACCCCGGCGGACCGCAGCCGTCGGTAGCGGCGGGCGACGGTGTTCTCCGAGACGCCGAGGACCTCGGCCACGGTGCGGAACGACGCCCGCCCGTCGATCTGCAGGGCATGCACCAGCCCACGGTCGACGGTATCCAGAGTGACGGTTTCCATCTGTCAACGGTAGGAGATGACGGATTCCTGCGTCCTGGCCTCGGTAGCTGGAGCCGCTCCCCCACGGCCGGTGATCGTGGGCCGCACGGCAACGCGTACGGCCCCCCGCCCACGGGCCACCCGGGCGTACGGGCGGCACGTACACAGAGCGACAGGGAGAGCGCGATGACCAGCAGGAACACGATTCTCGTCACCGGGGCGACCGGAAATGTGGGCCGCCGGGTGACGGACCGGCTCCTGGCCACCGGCGCGGTTGCGGTGCGGGCGCTCACCCGCCGGGCGGCCGACGCGGGACTGCCCGGCGGGGTCGACGTGCGCCAGGGCGACCTGGCCGACCGCGCGGCGCTGGAGTCGGCGTCGGAGGGCGTCGACGCCGTGTTCCTGATGTGGCCGTTCCACGGTGCCGAGCCGGCTGGCGCGGTCGTGGACGCCGTCGCGCGCCATGCGCGCAGGGTCGTCCTCCTGTCGTCCGGCGCCGTCCGCGACGGGCTCGCCCCCGAACGCCAGCCGCACCCGGTGGGCCGGTCCCACGCGGCAGTCGAGCAGCTCGTCGCACGGTCCGGGCTGTCCTGGACCCGGCTCCGCCCGAGCGCGTTCGCCGCGAACACCCTGTGGTGGGCCGATCAGATCCGGGGCGGCGACGTCGTTCGGGGCGCCTACGGGGCGGCACCCATGGCCCTCCTCCACGAGGCCGATATCGCCGAGGTGGCCGTACGGGCGCTCACCGAGGACGGCCACGACGGCGCCACGTACACCCTGACGGGCCCCGAAGTCCTCACCCAGGCGGAACAGGTGCGGGTCATGGCGGACGTGCTGGGCCGGCCCCTCCGGTGGCAGGAGCTGTCCCACGCGTCGGCGCGCGAACGCCTCCTGGCCGACGGCGGTTTCCCTGACGCGTTCGTGGACCCGCTGCTGGACGGCTACGCCGAGCTGCTGGACGCCCCGCGCCCCGCCCTCACCGACACGGTCGAGAAGGTCACCGGCGCCCCCGCCCGCACCTTCCGCGCCTGGGTACGCGACCACCGCGCCGACTTCAGCTGACGGCCCGCCTCCGCGCCGCCGTCCGTGGCCAATTCCCCCGGATTGGCCTTGGCCGGTGGCGCGGTGGCCCCTCTACGCTCGCGGCCATGAGGATTCGTATCGTCGACGCCTTCAGTGCGCGTCCGTTCAACGGCAACCCCGCGGGAGTGGTCCTCCTCGACTCCGACGCGTTCCCCGATACCGCGTGGCTGCAGCAGGTCGCCACCGAGGTCAACCTCTCCGAGACGGCCTTCGCGCACCCGCTGCCCGCGGGCGGCGACGCCGACTGGGCGCTGCGCTGGCTCACCCCCGCCGCGGAGGTGAACATGTGCGGGCATGCCACTTTGGCCACCGCGCACGTGCTGCACACCACCGGAACGGCCACCGGCACGGTCCGCTTCCGCACCCGCAGCGGGGTGCTGATCACGACGGCCGGCGAAGGCGGGGAGATCACCATGGACTTCCCGACCGCCCCACTGACACCCGTCGAGGTGCCGCCGGTCGTCGCGGACGCGCTGGGCACCGAGATCCTCTCGGCGTACGACACCGGCCCCGACGTCGGCGATCTGCTGGTCGAGCTCCCCGACGAGCAGTCCGTACGGGCGCTCGCCCCGGACCTCAAGGCGCTTGCGGGGCACGGCGGCCGGGGCGTGATCGCGACCGCGCGCGCCGAAGCCCCGGGCGGCGACCACGACTTCGTCTCGCGCTGCTTCTTCCCGGCGGTGGGGATCGACGAGGACCCGGTAACGGGCAGCGCGCACACCGCGCTCGCCCCGTTCTGGTCGGCGCGGCTGGGACGGGACACCCTGGTCGGCCTCCAGGGGGCGGCCCGCACCGGCTCCGTACGGACCGAACTGCGCGGCGACCGGACGCTGCTGACCGGGTCGGCCGTCACGGTCATCGACGGCGAGCTGCTGGCCTCCGGATGACGTAGCGGTGCCGGTCGTCGACCGGCGGCGCCACCGCGGCTCCTCGACCGACGGCGCGCTGCCGGCCACCGGCCGGCAGCGCGCCGCGGCACGGCTCCGGAGGCCCGGAGCGGGCCCCGCTCACCCCGTGGGCAGCCACCCCACCCGCCCCGCGAGCAGCGCGTACCCGAGGAATGCCACGGTGTCGATCAGCGCGTGGGCGGCGACCAGCGGTCCGACCCGGCCCCACCTCCGGTAGAGCAGGACGAAGATCACGCCCATCACCATGTTGCCGAAGAAGCCGCCGATGCCCTGATAAAGGTGGTACGAACCGCGCAGGACCGAACTGGCCGCGAGCGCCGCCGCCGAGGACCAGCCCAACTGGTCGAGTCTGCGCAGCAGATACCCGACGACGATCACTTCCTCCAGCACGGCGTTCTGCACCGCGGACGCGACCAGCACCGGGATCTTCCACCACACGTCGGGCAGTGCCTCGGGGACCACCGTCAGGTTGAATCCGGCCGCCCGCGCGCCCAGATAGAGCAGCAGACCGCTGCCCCCGATGACCGCTGCGAGCCCGGCGCCACGGCTCAGGTCGAAGCCCGGCCGCCGCCGGTCGAAGCCGATCGCCCGCAGTCCGCCGGCCCGTTCACGCATCAGCAGATGCGCCACCAGTGCCACCGGCACCAGCGCGGTCGCGATCCCGAACAGCTGCCAGGCAAGATCCAGCCACGGCCGGCCGGGCGCGTGGGAGGCGTTGAGCGTCGCCGCCTGGTGCTTGAGGCCGCCCGGTTTGGTCACCGACCCGATGAAGCTGATCAGCGCCGACAGCGCGCTGGCGCCCAGCGACAGGCCCAGAACGATCAGCGTCTCGCTGCGCAGGACCGTGCGGGTCAGCTCCCCGGCCGCCCCCGCCCCTCGCCCGGGCCCCGGAACGTCCGCACCGCCCACGGGACTTGTATCCGACTGCACACTTCCTCCACTTCCGCATTACCGCCTCTTCGCGACCACCGCCCCGCTAGGGTCTCGGCAGCAGGTACGAAGATCGCGCGCGACAGGCCGGGGGCGCCATCCACGTGGCCCGCCCTGCCTCTCCGCATCGAATCCGATCGAGCTCCGCGAGGGAGAGGCGCTACCGCAATGGGACGACACAGCTTGCCCGATGACCCCGCGCAGCGCGGCACGGGGTCCCGCCCCGGCGCTCGTCGCCGCACCGTCCTCCTCGCGTCCGGCCTGCTCCTCGCCGTGGCCGGCGGCTCGGTGGTGGCACTGCGCGGCGACCTGCTCCCCTTCGGGAAGCCCTGCGACGGCCCTTCGGTACGGCTGGGCGTGGCCGCCTCCCCCGACATCGCCCCGGCACTGCAGGCGGTGGCCAGAAGAGCCCGCGAGGACGCGACGCGCACCGACGGCAGATGTCTGGACGTCACGGTCACCCCGCGCGCCTCCCACGAGCTCGCCGACTCCTTCGGTCAGCGGCCCGCCGACCCCGAATTCCAGGTCTGGATACCGGACTCGCGCCTGTGGGTGGACCGGGTCGGGGCGGAGAACGGCACCCCGCTGACCGCGGCCGCCACCCTCGCGTCCTCCCCGGTGACGCTCGCCGCCGTCCCCCGGGCCGCCCGGGCACTGGGCTGGCCCGGGAAGACCTACGACTGGACAGGTCTGACGCAGGCCGCGACGTCCGGCGGCGGGATACGCCTGGGGCTCGCCGATCCAGCTCGCAGCGCCACCGGGCTGCTCGCCCTCTCCCGTACGGACGCCACCCGCGCCCAGGACGGCAGGAAGGGTGACGACACCCGCACCGCCGCGACCGCGACGCTGCTCCACCAGCGGGTCGCGGACGGCGACGACCAGGCCATGGCCACGCTGCCGCGCGACGGCTCCGGTGCGGAGCAGGACAATCCGCGCCGCAACCAGGCGCTGCTGCTGTCCGAGCAGGCCGCCTACGCCCACAACACCGGCGCCGACGGGGGCCCCGACCTCGACCTGTTCTACCCGTCGGACGGGGCCGCCCAGCTCGACTATCCGTACACGCTGGTCGACGCCGAGGAGCTGACGCCCGAACAGACCCGCGCCGCCAGCCGCTTCATGACGCTGCTCGTCGAGACCGAGGGTCAGCACACGCTGCGCGCCCACGGCTTCCGGGCCGCCAACGGCGCGGCCGTCCCGAAAGTGGTGGAAGCGGCCGGCGGCCGCGCTCCCCAGCCGTACGCCGCCGCCCCCGCCGATCCGCCGTCGGTCAAGCAGCTGCAGGCACTGCTGGGGACCTGGACGGTCGCCGCGCAGGCCGCCCCGAGCCCGCGCTGAGCGATCCGCCCGCCCGACGCCCGCCCCGCACCGCCGCACCGACCGCCGCCCTGCGCGCCTGCCGGGCCCCGCGGCGCACCTCTCCCTCTAGCCCCCGCCGGTCGCCGCCTGCCGCGGCACCGGAACCGCCGGCCGGTCGCCGACGGACCAGGCGACCGGCCAGGTATGCACCGGCTGCCCGCCGTGCATCAGCTCGCTGTAGCGGCGGGTCATCGCGGCGAGCGCGGCGTGCCGGTCCAGCCCCTGCCGCCGGGCGTGGTGGAAGGCCGCGGCCTGCCAGGAGGCGCCGTTCGCGCGGCGGCGGCAGCGCTCCTCGATGATGCCCAGGTAGGAGTCGCGGTCGGCGGGCTCCACGCCCCAGGCGTCCAGTCCACGGGCCGCCAGCGGCAGCAGTTCGGTGCGGACCAGGCGTACGGCGGGGATCTCGGTGAGACCGCCGGCACGTCCGGGGCGCGGCCACTGCAGCGTCGCGTCGATGCCGTACCGGCAGGCGGTGTCGAAGTTACGGGCCGCCGCGGGGAACGGGAGTCGCGTCCACAGGGGGCGCGGCTCCTCGGCCAGCGCGCGCACCAGGCCGTAGTAGAAGGCGGTGTTGGCGATGACGTCGGCGACGGTGGGGCCGGCGGGCAGCACCCGGTTCTCGACCCTGAGGTGCGGGACGCCGTCGGTGACCGCGTAGACGGGGCGGTTCCACCGGTAGATCGTGCCGTTGTGCAGCACCAGTTCGGCGAGGTCGGGCACCCCGCCCTCGTCCAGGACCCGTAGCGGCTCCTGCGGGTCGCACATCGGCAGCAGGGGCGGGAAGTACCGCAGGTTCTCCTCGAAGAGGTCGTACGCGGAGTCGATCCAGCGTTCGCCGAACCAGGTGCGCGGGCGTACCCCCTGGGCCTGGAGTTCGGGTGCCCGGGTGTCGGTGGCCTGCTGGAAGACCGGCGGCCGCGACTCGCGCCACAGCTCACGGCCGAAGAGGAACGGGGAGTTGGCTCCGACGGCCACCTGGACGGCGGCGATGGCCTGGGCCGCGTTCCAGACGGCCGCGAAACGGCCGGGCGTCACCTGGAGGTGCAGCTGGACGGAGGTGCAGGCGGCCTCCGGCGCGATCGAGGGCGAGCGCGAGACGAGGTGCTCGACGCCCTGGATGTCGAGTGCGAAGTCCTCGCCGCGGGCCGCCCTCATCTGGTCGTTGAGCAGCACGTAGCGGTCGTTCTCGGAGAGGCTGGTGGCGGTGAGGTCGTCGGCGTTCAGCGTCGGCAGGATGCCGATCATCACGATCCTGGCGGCGACCTCGCGGGCTTTCCTTTCGGCGTAGCCGAGTCCGGTACGGAGTTCCTCGGCGAGCTGGTCGAGGACGCGGCCGGACAGCCGGTGCGGCAGAATGTTGACTTCCAGATTGCACTGGGCGAGTTCGGTCTGGAAATCGTGGCTGGCGATGCGTTCGAGAACCTGGGAGTTCATCATGCGGGGCAGCCCGTCGGCGCCCGCCAGATTGAGCTCGATCTCCAGACCCATGAGATTGCGGGGCCGGTCGAACCGCTTCTCCGACAGGAGCCTGCCCAGCCCCTCAAGGCACTCGTGGAGCTTTCTTCGATAACGCTCCCGGTCCGCCAGGTCGATCCCGTACGCGGCGACCTTCTCCCCCATCGAAGGGTCCCTCCTCGAGTGAACGGCCCGCGACCACGGGCAGCTTGGGGCCGTCCCCGGCACGCCGGGGTTCGCGCTACGGTCGATGATGCCCCGGCAATCTGATCGATAACGTCTCGGGGGCGTGCCGGTGCCGATAGGCTCGAAGTGATGCGCCTGCCGGGCATCTGCCAATGGCATATCTCGGCGGCGATGGCCGTCCGCAATTCACTAGTGAGAAACACCGACAAGATCCGGCCTACCACACCGGAGACGAATTACGAGGTGGTCCCGCAAAGGCACCGCACAAAGCGGTGGAAAACACCTCGGGCAAGGGTCCGGATTCCGCCTTGCCGGAAATCTGCAAGGCAGGTAGCCGAAACACTTTCAGAACATACGTCGTATAAACTCCGCTCACGAGGTAGAGAGTTGGCGCCCAGTGCCGCGGTGTTCCCACCGGCGCTGGGGCAGGCCCTGGCCCCACGCCGGGCCGCCACCCCCCGGCACGCTCTGGCCCCGCACGCAGACAGCGCCGTTTGCACCTGCCACGCTCCACCGTGTCTCCGAAGTGAGAGGCGACCCACCATGCCGCTGCACGTTTCCTCCGCCCCTGCGCCTGCCCTGCGCAGCGTTCTTACCGCCCTCGGCTCGCCCACCGCCGTCCGTGAGGCCCCGGTCGCCGCACTGCGCTCCCATCAGGGGCCGCTCAGTCCCGACCACCCGCTGCCCCTCCATGTGTGGGACGACGTCAGCCGGGCCGGCGACACCCCGCAGACACGGCTGGCCGGATGGAGCTTCCTGGTACGGGGCGGGGAGCGGGCCGTGGCGACCGCCGAGGCGATGCTCACGGCGGACGGCTGGATGTTCGCCCGCTTCTGCGGCGGCCCCTACATCGCCTCGACCGAGCAGGCACTGGCGCAGGCCGAGGCGCTGAGCGCGCCCTATCAGCCGCGGCTGCTGTCCGTCCCGGAGCTGTACATGCTCACCCTCTGGCTGCATCACGACCTCGATGCGGACGGCGCCGAGGGGATGCCCGCACCCGGTGACCTGCTGGTGCCGCTGGCTCCCGCCCCGCCGGGGATCGCCGCCCACCGCCCGCACCGCGTCGCCGATCTGCTCCCCCGGCTCACCCTGCGCCTCTCCTCCGCACCGCTGCTGGCCGAACCGGCCTGACCTGGCCCCTACCGGCCCGTACCACCCCGCAAGAGCGTGCCCCGCGGCCCTCTCCGGCCGCGGGGCGCTCTGCCGCGCTCACCCGCGCGGCCTAGCCCACGGCTACCATCGCCAACCCCGTTGGGAAGGCGTGCAATTGGCAGCAACCGTCCGCACGGGTGACGCGTCGATATCGAGTGAGTACCGCTGCTGCGAAATCCCTGCGGAATCCGGTCCGTAGGGCAACACTGGAACCGACCGAGAAACGGGGGAGCGGCCATGACCACCTCATCGAGCCGCACGACGTTCACCACACCGCAGCGAAAGACAACTTCCATGTGTCAGCACCAACCGCCTTGCCCGTCAGCAGACTCCACCGACCGGGAGGCCGCACACCTTGTGGCGCACCACCCTGAGCAGGGCTGGAGCCTGCTCTGCAACGGCGTCCTGCTCTTCGAGGACACCGGTGAACTGCTGCCCGACGGGCAGGTCATCGCCCCGCACCGGGCCAGGGTCACCGCCGCGGCCTGACCCGCGAGCGCCCCACACGTACAACAGGGCCCCCGGCAGATCTGCCGAGGGCCCTTGATGTTGCCCGGACGGGTCAGCGCCGGTCAGCTGTCGTACGCGTCCAGCGGCGGGCAGGAGCACACGAGGTTACGGTCGCCGAAGGCTCCGTCGATCCTGCGCACCGGCGGCCAGTACTTCTCCGCGGCGTTCACGCCGGCCGGGAAGACCGCCTCCTCCCGGCTGTACGGGTGGGCCCAGTCGCCGCCGAGCGCGGCCGCGGTGTGCGGGGCGTTGCGCAGCGGGTTGTCGTCCTTGTCCCACTCCCCCGTCCCGACCTTCTCGATCTCCGCGCGGATGGCGATCATCGCGTCGCAGAACCGGTCCAGCTCGCCGAGGTCCTCGCTCTCCGTCGGCTCGATCATCAGCGTGCCGGCCACCGGGAACGACATCGTCGGCGCGTGGAAGCCGTAGTCGATCAGCCGCTTGGCGACGTCGTCGATGCTCACGCCGGTCGCCTTGGTCAGCGGCCGGACGTCGATGATGCACTCGTGCGCGACCAGGCCGCCGGGACCGTTGTAGAGCACCGGGTAGTGCGGCTCCAGCCGCTTGGCGATGTAGTTGGCGCTCAGCACCGCGACCTGGGTGGCGCGCTTGAGGCCCTCCCCGCCCATGAGGCGGACGTACGCCCAGGAGATCGGCAGGATGCCGGCGGAGCCCCAGGGCGCCGCGGAGATCGGTCCGACGCCCGTCTCGGGGCCGGCCGCGGGCTGCAGCGGGTGGTTGGGCAGGTACGGCGCCAGGTGGGCGCGCACGGCGACCGGGCCGACGCCGGGGCCGCCGCCGCCGTGCGGGATGCAGAAGGTCTTGTGCAGGTTCAGGTGCGAGACGTCGCCGCCGAACTTGCCGGGCTCGGCGAGGCCGACCAGCGCGTTGAGGTTGGCGCCGTCCACGTAGACCTGACCGCCGGCCTCGTGCACCGCCGCACAGATCTGCGTGATGTGCTCCTCGAACACGCCGTGCGTGGAGGGGTAGGTGACCATCAGGACCGCGAGCTCGTCACGGTGCTTCTCGATCTTGGCGTGCAGATCGTCGGTGTCGACCTCACCGTCCTCGCCGGTCTTGACGACGACGACCTTCATGCCGGCCATGACGGCGCTGGCGGCGTTGGTGCCGTGCGCGGAGGACGGGATCAGGCAGACCGTGCGCTGCTCGTCACCGTTGGCGCGGTGGTAGGCGCGCACCGCCAGCAGGCCGGCCAGCTCGCCCTGCGAGCCGGCGTTCGGCTGGAGGGAGACCTTGTCGTAGCCGGTGACGGTGGCGAGGCGCTCCTCCAGCTCGCGGATCAGCGTCAGGTAGCCCTCGGCCTGGTCGGCCGGCGCGAAGGGGTGCAGCTGGCCGAAGGCGGGCCAGGTGACCGGCTCCATCTCGGTGGTGGCGTTCAGCTTCATCGTGCAGGAACCGAGCGGGATCATGCCGCGGTCCAGCGCGTAGTCCTTGTCCGCGAGGGTGCGCAGGTAACGCAGCATCGCGGTCTCGGAGCGGTACTGGTGGAAGACCGGGTGGGAGAGGTACTCGTCGTCGCGCAGCAGCGTCCCCGGCAGCGTCTCGGCAGTGGCCGCGTCCAGCGCCTCGATGTCGCCCTGCACGCCGAAGGCGCTCCAGACGCCGGCCAGCTGCGCGCGTCCGGTGGTCTCGTCGCAGGCGATGCCGACGAGGTCCTCGTCGACCTGGCGGAGGTTGATGCCGGCCGCGTGGGCGCCGGCGACGACCTCGCCGGCCCGGCCGGGCACCCGTGCGGTCAGGGTGTCGAAGTACGCCCCGTGGACGATCTCCACACCGCCGGCCCGCAGGCCCTCGGCGAGGATCGCGGCGTAGCGGTGGGTGCGCCGGGCGATGGTCCGCAGCCCCTCGGGACCGTGGTAGACGGCGTACATGCCGGCCATGACGGCGAGCAGCACCTGCGCGGTGCAGATGTTGCTGGTGGCCTTCTCGCGGCGGATGTGCTGCTCGCGGGTCTGCAGCGCGAGGCGGTACGCCTTGTTGCCGTCGGCGTCGACGGAGACGCCCACCAGGCGGCCGGGCAGGCTGCGGGCGAACTGTTCGCGTACGGCCATGAAGCCGGCGTGCGGTCCGCCGAAGCCCATCGGGACGCCGAAGCGCTGGGTGGTGCCGACGGCGATGTCCGCGCCGAGCTCGCCGGGCGAGGTCAGCAGCGTCAGGGCGAGCAGGTCGGCGGCGACGGTGACGACCGCGCCCAGCTCGTGGGCCTGCTCGATGACGGCCCGCGGGTCGCGGACCGCGCCGGAGGCACCCGGGTACTGCAGCAGCACGCCGAAGACCCCGCGCTCGGCGATCTCGGCGGGGATGCCGTCGGACAGGTCCGCGACGACGACCTCGACGCCGGTCGGCTCGGCGCGGGTCTCGATCACGGCGATGGTCTGCGGCAGGCAGTCCGCGTCGACCAGGAAGACGCCCTGCTTGACCTTGCCGACGCGGCGGGAGAGCGCCATCGCCTCGGCGGCGGCGGTGCCCTCGTCCAGCAGGGAGGCGCCGGAGGTGGGCAGCCCGGTCAGCTCGGCGACCACCGTCTGGAAGTTCAGCAGCGCCTCCAGGCGGCCCTGCGAGATCTCCGGCTGGTAGGGCGTGTACGCCGTGTACCAGGCCGGGTTCTCCATGACGTTGCGCAGGATCACCGGCGGGGTGAACGTGCCGTAGTAGCCCAGGCCGATCATGGAGGCCAGCACCTGGTTGCGCTCCGCCAGGCCGTGCAGCTCCTGGAGGACCTCGGCCTCGGTACGGGCCCCGGGCAGGCCGAGCGCCTCGGCGCTCTTGATCACGTCGGGTACGGCGGTGGCGGTGAGCTCGTCCAGCGACCCGAAACCGACGTGCGCGAGCATCTTGGCCTGCGCCGCGTCATCGGGGCCGATGTGCCGCTGCTCGAAGGGGATGCCGCTTTCCAGCTCGGTCAAGGAGATGCGATTGGTGGTCATCTGCGGGGGCCTCCTGGTCGGTACGACCTACGAGGGGCACCACGGCGCGGGTGCCCGGACGGCCTCCCCCTCTGTCATCTCAACCTGAGAGCTTCACCGGGCCGCGCGGAGCGGCCCGGCTTTCACCGTCGGTGAGGAGGGGTCCCGGTGCTGTGCTTCCGCGGCCCGCCCTGCTTTCCAGAGTGACCTCGTCCGTGCGGTACGTGTGCCTGAGAGATTCCGGGGAGGATTTGCTCCTTCGGCGCCCTCGTCGCGAACGACGACGGACTCTCCCGCACGGGTTCTGCGGCCATTGGCCAGCCTACCAGCGCGCCACTCGAAGGATCCTTCGAGTGGCCGGGGCATGAAATGTGCCGTTTGGTAGTTGTCACGGGGCAGTTGCGACCAATTGGAGGGGCCGTGCAAACCGATATCGATCCCCGGAGCCTGATCGGCCGCAAAGCGTTCGACCGGAACGGCGCGAAAATAGGCACGATCGACGAGGTGTACCTCGACGACGCGACGGGGGAACCGGAGTGGGCGGCCGTACGCACCGGACTCTTCAGCCGGGACGCGTTCGTGCCCCTGGAACCCAGCAAAATGGTCGGCGAGGGCCTGCACATCCCCTACGACCGCAAACTGATCAAGGACGCTCCGGACTTCGGCGTGGGCCGCCACCTCTCCCCCGAGCAGGAACTCCAGCTCTACCACCACTACCGGCTGGACATCTCCTCGCCCGACGCGGGCTCGCTGCCCTCGGCCGAGGCGGGCGGAGCCGGCGACAAGGACTTCGGCAAGATCGCCGGCTCGGAGGACTGAGTCCCCTCCGGCGCCCCGCCGACCAGCGGCAGCGGCTCCCCGGGCCGCAGCGCCGGGTCCCCGACGGCAAAGGTCCGCACCCTCCCCGGTGCGGACCACGGCGTCTCGAAGCGAACGGTCACTCTGCCCACCCCACTCCCCTGCACCCAGCCGGCGCCGTACTCCTCGTGCACCACGTCCAGGCCCGGGTGCCAGCGCCGCGGCCGCTCCTCCCCGGCCTCGGCTCCCTCGGCCCCCTCGCCGGCCGGCTCCGGCGCCGCCTTGGCCAGTTCCTCGGACTCCCGCTCGGTCGCGATCTGGGCGAAGAGGTCCTCCTGCGTGAAGTCGGCCAGCCCGCTGACCCCCACGCCGAGCAGCCGCACCCCGCCCGTGGTGTCGACCGTCTCCAGCAGCCGCACCGCGGCCTCCCGTATGACGCCCGGGTCGTCGGTGGGCCCCCGGAGCGTCTCGGAGCGGGTCAGCGTCGAGAAGTCGTAGTTACGGACCTTGATCACCACCGTGCGCCCGGAGCGTCCCGCCGCACGCAGCCGCTGGACGCAGCGGTCGGCCAGCCGCAGCACCTCGGTCCGCACCCGCGTCCGGTCGGTCAGGTCGACCTCGAAGGTGTCCTCCACCGAGATCGACTTGGCGTCCCGCTCCGCGACCACGGGACGGTCGTCCCGGCCCAGTGCCATCGCGTACAGCCCCGTGCCGTGCGCCTTCCCCAGGAGCCGCACCAGCTCCGCCTCACCGGCCTCAGCGGTCTCCGCGACGGTGTGGATCCCGGCCCGGCGCAGGGTCTCGGCCGTCGCGGGCCCCACCCCGGGCAGCGTCCGCACCGTCATCGGGCCGAGCAGCTCCCGCTCGGTACCGGGCTCGATCACCACCAGGCCGTTCGGCTTGGCCGCCTCGGACGCGATCTTCGCCAGCATCTTGGCGCCCGCCAGCCCCACCGACCCCGTCAGGCCCGTCACCGAGCGGATGTCGCGCCGCAGCTTCTCCCCCACGGCCCGCACCGCGGCCGTCTCCGCCGGCACCCCGCCCGCCTCCAGGTCCACGAAGGCTTCGTCCAGGCTGAGCGGCTCCACCAGCGGCGACAGCTCGTGCAGCAGCTCCATCACCGCTTCACTCACCTGGCGGTACAGGGTGAAGCGAGGACTGAGATAGGCGGCATTGGGGCACAGTCGGCGCGCCTGAGCGGTCGGCATGGCCGAGCGGACCCCGAAGACCCGGGCCTCGTACGACGCGGTGGCGACGACCCCGCGCGGCCCGATCCCGCCCACCACCACCGGCTTGCCGCGCAGACTCGGCTTCGCCGCCTGCTCGGCAGAGGCGTAGAAGGCATCCATGTCCAGATGCAGAATCGTCGGCGCGGGTCTCACAATTCCGATGTTCCCGCATGGCACTGACAATCGACCCGTCGCCGGGCTGCGGGCCGTGCCGGAGCGCTCAGCCCGCCCTGTTGCGCCGCCGCGCCAGCTCGTCGTGCGGGTTCTTCCCGACCAGCGTCTCGCCGGTGTCCACGCGCTCCCCGTGGAGCTGTGACAGCGCGCCCTCCACGTCCCGCCACACCACACCGACCGCGATACCGAAGACGCCCTGCCCGCCCTGGAGCAGATCGACGACCTGGTCGGGCGAGGTGCACTCGTAGACCGTCGCGCCGTCGCTCATCAGCGTCATCCGCGTCAGATCCGCCAGCCCGCGCGAGCGCAGGTGCTGGACGGCGGTGCGGATGTTCTGCAGCGACACCCCGGTGTCCAGCAGCCGCTTGACGATCTTCAGGACGACGACGTCCCGGAAGCTGTAGAGCCGCTGCGTGCCGGAGCCGTACGCCGGCCGGATGCTGGGCTCCACCAGGCCCGTGCGGGCCCAGTAGTCGAGTTGCCGGTAGGTGATGCCCGCTGCCGCACAGGCGGTCGGGCCGCGATAGCCGATGTTCTGGGCCTCGCAGTCCTCCGACACCGCCGCGGCGGGTGCCGGGGTACGGTTCGCCGTTGCGCCCGCGTGGAGCGGCAACGCCCCTTCCGCCGCCGTACCGTCGCCGGTGATTGCCACGCCGCCCTCCGTCCTCCACGTCCCGGACGGGACCTGCCATATCGACGGTATGCAGTCACTCGGGGTGCGTCAACGATCGCCGCGCTCGCCACGCCGAGTGATAATCACCCTACGAGTGGTTTCTCGTGACCTCGCGCGGGGAATGGCTAAATAGTTTGGCCGGAATCAGACCCTTCGCCCGGCCGAGTCACCGGATCACTGGCTGTTGGTACCGAAGTCCTCGGGCGAGATCTGGTCGAGGAACTCGCGGAACTTCTCCACCTCGTCCTCCTGCTCGTCCGGGATGGCGATCCCCGCGTCGTCCAGCACACCGTCCGTACCGAAGATCGGCGTTCCGGTGCGCAGCGCCAGCGCTATGGCGTCGGACGGACGCGCGCTGACCTCAACCCCACTGGCGAAGACCAGTTCGGCGTAGAACACCCCCTCACGCAGGTCCGTGATGCGGACCTGGGTCAGCTCCTGGCCCACCGCTTCGAGCACATCCTTGAAGAGGTCGTGCGTCAGCGGCCTGGCAGGGACCATGCCCTGCTGGGCGAAGGCGATGGCGGTGGCCTCCCCTGGCCCGATCCAAATGGGCAGGTAACGGTCGCCTCCCACCTCCCGCAGGAGCACGATCGGTTGGCTGGAAGGCATTTCCACCCGGACACCCACGACGTCGAGCTCGTTCACACAGCAACCCTAGGACGTGCTCGGCAGGTTTGGGTAGTCGGGCACTCTTTTGCTCACTACGGCCGGGGCCGCAGAGCGCTCTGCACCAGCGCCGCGTGCAGCCGTACGGACAGCGTGGCCAGCTCCCTGGCAGTGGCCTCGGCATGCGCCCTGGTCTGCGGATTGCGGTGCCGCCGAAGGGGTGCAACGACCTGTTCGACCAGGCCGGCCTCACGCTCGGCGGCCGCCTTCACGGCACGCAGATGCCGCGGCTCCAGACCGAAACGCCCCAGGTCCGCGACCAGTTTGGCGACGGTGACCGCCTCGATGTCGTACCCCCCGTCCGCATGAGGGACGATGAGTCCGTAGGACTCCCAGTCCGCGAGCGCCGCCTCCTCCACCTCGGCGGCGGCCAGCAGCTCGGCCCGGCCGATCCGGGCGGCGGTCGGACGGTCGTCGCCCGGGTCGGACACGCCCTCGACGAGGTCCCGCGCGGGCGCGGCCGGAGCGGGCAGCTGGACCTGCTCGCCGCGCTCCAGGGCGTCCAGATGCTCCCTGATGACCTTCAGTGGCAGATAGTGGTCCCGCTGCATCCGCAGGACGTTCGCCAGCCGCGCGACGTCGGCGGGCGTGAATTTGCGGTATCCGGAAGGCGTGCGCTTCGGCTCGACCAGCCCCTCCGCCTCCAGGAAGCGGATCTTGGAGATGGTGACCTCGGGGAACTCCTCGCGCAGCACACTGAGCACCGTGCCGATGCTCACCGGCTTGCCGTCCGAGGAGGCGGTGCCGGAGAACCCGGCACCGCCCTTCGGTGTATCGCGCATATGCCTTCCCCGGCCGGTCAGATACCGGCGCCTCGCTGGCTCGCGTAGAAGACCAGACGGTACTTGCCGATCTGGACCTCGTCGCCGTTGGCGAGGACGACGGAGTCGATCCGCTCGCGATTGACGTAGGTGCCGTTCAGGCTGCCGACGTCGGCGACGGTGAAGAGACCGTCCGGTCCCCGGCGGAATTCCACGTGCCGACGCGAGACCGTCACGTCGTCGAGGAAGATGTCACCCTGCGGATGCCGGCCCGCGGTGGTCAGCTCACCGTCCAGAAGGAAGCGGCTGCCCGAATTCGGACCGCGGCGGACGATCAGCAGCGCCGACCCCAGCGGAAGGGCCTCGACGGCCGCCTGGGCCTCCGGGGACAGCGACGGCGCCAGGTTCTGGCCCGTCGTCTCCGAGTCGTACGCCTCCAGCCCCGAAATGGAGATCGTGGAGGTCGTCTCGGACGCCCGCTCGGGCTGGGCGCCCGCGCGCAGCGGGGCACCGCAGTTGGAGCAGAACCGGCTCGCCTCGGCGTTGCGGTGTCCACACCTCGTACATACCGGCAAAGCCGCACCTCCACCCGTGCCTGAGGTCGATGGTTCCGGGGAACCTATGCGGCCGGCACCGGAGGGGTCAACAGATCCCGCTCCGTTCCCCCCGGGAACCTCGTCGCGGAACAGCGGACGCTCCGCCGCCGAACCGCTCTCCTCCGGCTGGCGCGGCGCACGGTGCCGCGCAGAGCCGCTGCCGCCCTCCTGGCGGGCGCTCTTGCCGAACAGCTTTCCAAACAACTTCACGGGCGATTCCCCTTGAACGAAATAGACCCGCCCGTGGGGCAGGACGAACCCTCGATGCACACATCGACCCATCCGGACATCCAGTGAACGTCCGTGGGCTTCAGACAGTTTCCACCACACACCACACGCACGGTGCGTCGACCCCCCGCTACCTCATGCCCTTGCCGGGCATTCGACATACCTGTACGCCTCACTGCGATGACGACCGAGCGTAGTCAGGCCGCTTCGCCTCTCGCAAGGCGCCCACAATGATCTTCTGCTCACGGGTCACAGACACCTTGGCCTGCTCCTTTTCCAGCGTCTGGACCACGCCGCCAGGGATGTTCAGCGCCGGTTCCAGATCTTCCGGCTTGCCGATGACCTTGAAGCGGTACGGCTGCATGACGCGCTTGCCGTCGATCTCCACCCCGCCCCGGAGGTCCGAGAGCGCGGTGTTGGCGACGACCCGTACGTCGTTGACCTGGATGGCCTCGGCGCCGGCCGCCCGCAGCTCCTGGATGGTGTCGAGCAGCTTGTCCGCCTCCACGGAGTGCGTCGGGTCGTCGATGGTCAGGTTGATGCTGGGCCCTTGCGCCGCGACGGTCCCGGCCAGCACGCCCAGCTGCTGTTCCTTCTCCACGGTCTGCTTACGGGCCTCCTCGGCCTGGTCCGAGCTGTTCGCCAGCTCGGTCTTCTGCCCTTCCAGGCGCCGCTGTTCGTCCGTCAACCGCTGGGAGCGGTTGTCCAGCTCGTCCAGAATGCGCACCAGGTCCTCCTGGCGCGCGCCCCGCAGCGCACTGCTGTCACTCGTGGAACGTACCTGAATCGCCAGGCCGAGGCCGAGAATGAACAGCAGCAACGCGACGATCAGTTGGGCCCGGGTCAGCCGCGGCGGCCACAGGCTCGCGGCGAGCCGCTGCCGACCGGTCGTCGGGCCCTGGTTGTCCCCGTCCGCCGCGACGGCGTCCGGGGTCGAGGAGTCTGCCCCTTTACCGGGCGTCTGTCCAGCACTGTCCGGTTCGTTGGCTTCGGAGCCGTCTGTGTCCTCTGCGTCGTGAGGGACTTCGCGGTGCTCCGGCGGCATCGGCCGCCGGCCCGCCGGGCTCTGCTCCGGCTCCGGCCGTTCGGGCTTCTGCTCCGGCGGCTCGGGCTTCCGCTCCGGCCCCTCGGGCTTCCGCTCCGGCTGTTCGGTCTCGCGCTCCGGGGCCGGCTTCTTCTCGGGCTCGGGAGTCTCGTCGGTCGCCATCCGCGTCACGCCCTGAAGACGTGCCGGCGGATCGCGGCGGCGTTCGAGAAGATCCGGATGCCCAGCACCACCACGACGCCGGTGGAGAGTTGGGCGCCGACGCCCAGCTTGTCGCCGAGGAAGACGATCAACGCGGCCACGACGACGTTCGACAGGAACGAGACCACGAAGACCTTGTCGTCGAAGATGCCGTCCAGCATCGCCCGCAGACCACCGAACACGGCGTCCAGCGCCGCGACGACAGCGATCGGCAAGTAGGGCTCGACCACCGTCGGCACCACGGGTCGGACCACAAGCCCGACCACGACTCCCACGATGAGGCCCAATACGGCGATCACGATGTGCCCTTCCCTGTGTCGGCGCCGCCCGACTTGGCGGGACCGGTCTGCGGCTTTGCGGTACGTACGATCAAACTGGGCGCGGGCGGCAGCGTGACCTCGTTCTCGGCGGAAATCCTGGTGCGCACGCCGTAGTTCTCCTGCAGCACATGCAGATACTGACCGTCTGCGCTGTCCTGGAACGCGGTGCTCAGCCGCTGCCCGTCCCCCACCGCCAGCACCGTGTACGGCGGCACCAGTGGCTTGTTGTCGACCAGTATGGCGTCTCCAGCGGCTCTGATCGCCGAGAGTGACGTAAGCCGCTGTCCATTGACGGAGATGGCCTCCGCACCGGACGCCCACAGGCCGTTGACCACGCGCTGCATGTCCCGGTCCCGTACCCGCCCGGTGTCCGAGAAACCACTGCTCTCGCGCGGCCCGCCACCCGCACCGGACTCGGCGTCCTTGGCATCGTCCACCACGAGCTTCACGCCGGGGCCGGTGGCCTCGGTCGACCCGGCCAGCAGCGCCAGCAGCTCGGCGCGGTCCCCGCCGTGCTTCTTCAGCGCCTCGCGCTGCATCCTGCCGACGTCGTCGCGCAGCGCGTCGACCCGCTGCTGCTGTTTGTCCGCCTCGCCGGTGCCCTTCTGGATGCGGTTGATCAGCTCCTCGCGCTCCTTGGCGAGCGTCGGTGCCGAGATCTGCGCCTGTGCCGCGCCGACCGTCACCACGAGCGCGGCGAGCACCAGACCGGCCGCGAGGCCCAACTTCGCCCGCAGGGTACGCGGCAGACCGCGCACGCCGGCTTCCGACTTGCGCGCGGCGGCCTCCGCGTAGCCGTCGTCGAGACTGTGATCCATCACGTTGGTCAGCAGCGACATGGAGGCGTCGGGGCGCGCGAGAGGCGTCTTCGGTGTGCTCCGTTCGGGGCGCGGCTGCGACATGCCGCACATCGTCGCACGTCGCCCGCACAGTCTCCCAATGGCCCCACCGGCGTGCCGATCAGCGGCCCGCCGGTGGGGCCCAGGTCAGCGCCCTGCGCTGTCGACCACGGCGGCCCATTCGTCGAGCAGCGCCTGCGCGGAGGCGTCGTCCGGGCCCTCCGCCCAGAGGTGGGTGACCGCCTCGGCCGGGTCGGGCAGCACCAACACCCAGCGGCCGTCGGTCTCCACGATTCGCACGCCGTCGGTGGTGTCCACCTCGCGGTCGCCGGCCGCCTCGACGACGTGCCGCATGACGAGCCCCTTGACCGCCCACGGGGTGGCCAGGTCACGCCGCAGCACATGCGCCCGCGGGATCCGCGCGTCGATCTGGCTGAGGGTGAGCTGGGTGCGCGCCACCAGGCCGATCAGCCGGACGAACGCGGCGGCGCCGTCGAAGACGCTGCTGAACTCCGGGATGATGAAGCCGCCCAGGCCGTCGCCGCCGAAGACCGTGCCGTCCTCGCGCCCCACCCGGGTCAGATCGTCCGGTGAAGTCGTCGTCCACTCCACCTGGGTGCCGTGGTACGCGGCCACCTGCTCGGCGATACGGGTCGTGGTCACCGGCAGCGCCACCCGTCCCGTGCGCCGCTCGGCGGCGATCAGATCCAGCATGACCAGCAACGCCCGGTCGTCCTCGATGATCCGGCCGCGCTCGTCCACCAGGGACAGCCGCTCACCGACGGGGTCGAAGCGCACGCCGAAGGCGGCCCGCGCCGAGGCCACGATCTCCCCGAGCCGGACCAGGCCGGAGCGGCGCGCATCGGCGCTCTCCGTCGGCCGGGACTCGTTGAGCCCGGGGTTGATGGTCAGGGAGTCCACACCGAGCCGGCCGAGGAGGCTGGGCAGGACCAGGCCGGCGCTGCCGTTCGAGGCGTCCACGACGACCTTCAGGCCCGAGTCCGCGATGCCCGTGGTGTCCACGGCACGCAGCAGCGATCCCGTATAGGAGTCGAAGACACTCGACGGGAAGATCAGGTCGCCGATCTCTCCCGGGAAGGCGCGGCGGTATTCCTGCCTGGCGTAGACCCGGTCGAGCTTGCGCTGCCCGGCCTGCGAGAGGTCGGCGCCGCGCTCGTCGAAGAACATGATGTCGACGGAGTCCGGCACGCCGGGCGTCGTACGGATCATGATGCCGCCGGCGCTGCCGCGGGCGGTCTGCTGACGGGCGACGGGCAGCGGCACGTTCTCCAGGTCTCGGACATCGATGGCGCTGGTCTGCAAGGCGGAGATCACCGCCCGCTTGAGCGCCCGGGCACCTCGGGAGTGGTCGCGCGCGGTGGTGACCGTGGAGCCCTTTTTGAGTGTGGTGGCGTACGCGCCCGCCAGCCGCACCGCGAGTTCGGGGGTGATCTCGACATTGAGGATGCCGGTCACGCCGCGGGCGCCGAAGAGATGGGCCTGCCCCCGGGACTCCCAGATCACCGAGGTGTTGACGAACGCGCCGGCCTCGATGGTCTTGAACGGATAGACCCTGACGTTCCCTTGGACGATGGACTCCTCGCCGATGAGGCATTCATCGCCGATCACCGCGCCGTCCTCGATCCGGGCGGCCCGCATGACGTCCGTGTTCTTGCCGATCACGCAGCCGCGCAGATTCGTCTGCTGCCCGAGGTAGACGTTGTCGTGGATCACCGCCCGGTGCAGGAACGCGCCGCTCTTGACGACCACGTTGGAGCCGACGACGGTGTGCTCACGAAGCTCCGCGCCCGCCTCGACCTTGGCGTAGTCCCCGATGTACAGCGGCCCGCGCAAGACGGCGTCGGGATGGACCTCGGCGCCCTCGGCGACCCAGACCCCCGGCGAGATCTCGAAGCCGTCGATCTCGACATCGACCTTGCCCTCGAGGACATCGGCCTGGGCTTTCACATAGCTCTCGTGGGTACCGACGTCCTCCCAGTAGCCCTCGGCGATATAGCCGTAGATCGGCTTGCCTTCCTTCATGAGCTGCGGAAAGACATCGCCGGACCAGTCGACCGACACATCGGGCTCGAAGTAGTCGAAGACCTCCGGCTCCATGACGTAGATGCCGGTATTGACGGTGTCCGAGAAGACCTGGCCCCAGGTGGGCTTTTCGAGGAAGCGCTCGACCCGCCCGCCCTCGTCGACGATGGTGATACCGAACTCAAGTGGATTGGGCACCCGGGTAAGACAGACGGTGACCAGAGCGCCCTTTTCCTTGTGGAACCGGATGAGGTCGGTCAGGTCGAAGTCGGTGAGCGCGTCACCGGAGATCACGAGGAAGGCGTCGTCCTTGAGAGCGTCCTCGGCGTTCTTCACGCTGCCGGCGGTGCCGAGCGGCTTTTCCTCATGGGCGTAGGTGAGCTCCATTCCGAGCTCTTCCCCGTCGCCGAAATAGTTTTTGACGAGCGAGGCAAGGAATTGCACGGTCACGACGGTCTCATTGAGCCCATGCCGTTTCAGCAACCGCAGCACATGCTCCATGATCGGCCTGTTGGCCACCGGGAGCAGTGGTTTGGGCATGCTGGACGTCATCGGGCGAAGGCGTGTTCCTTCGCCACCGGCCATCACAACGGCCTTCATGTCGGAAGCGTCCTCCTCTGACAGGCGACGGTCTTGCCGACTTCACTTGTCCAGGGCGCCCACTCGTCCGGACCTCACGTGCGGGCACCCGGCCTCGGCACAACCTGCCGGTTCGGAGAGCTCAGTCGGCTGTGGGGGCCGCCTTGATGAGCCGGCGGACCTGGACCACATAGAGGATCCCTGCCCACCAATACAGCGCCGTACCCCATCCTGCGAACGCCCATCCGAAAACAGCAGCGAGCGTGTGAAGCCAGCCGCTTCCGTCGCTCAGGAGGAGCAACGGGAAGGCATACATCAAGTTGAACGTAGCTGCTTTGCCCAGGAAGTTCACCTGGGGAGGGCCGTATCCGTGACGCGCGAGCAATCCCACCGCGATCAGCAGCATCAGCTCCCGGGCCAGGAGGGCCGCGGTGAGCCAGAGGGGCAGGATCTCCCGCCAGGTCAGCCCCACCAGCGTGGACAGGATGTACAGCCGGTCGGCCGCCGGGTCGAGGATCCGGCCCAGGCTGCTGATCTGGTTCCAGCGCCGGGCGAGCTTGCCGTCGAGATAGTCGCTGACGCCACTCAGCGCCAGGACCAGCAGCGCCCAGCCGTCAGCCTTCGGGCCCCCGAATTCCGGCCACAGGATCAACCACAGGAACACCGGCACGCCGACGAGGCGGGCCATGCTCAGGATATTCGGGATGGTGAGGACGCGATCCGTCTGGACCCGCGTCTCCTGGACCTCCACCGCGGGGGCCTCCTGTGGGAAAAATGTACCAACGATGCACCTTGACCTTACCTGCCCGGCCGGCCGGACCGTGCCGCGGGTACCAAGATCACCCGGAAACGCAGAAAAGCCCCGCACCATACGGTGCGGGGCTCTCCCACAAAGATTGTTCGGCGGCGTCCTACTCTCCCACAGGGTCCCCCCTGCAGTACCATCGGCGCTGAAAGGCTTAGCTTCCGGGTTCGAAATGTAACCGGGCGTTTCCCTAACGCTATGACCACCGAAACACTATGAAGTTAACCAACCGGAGCCTAGCTACAACGGTCGTTACTTCAGAACCTACACAGTGGACGCGAGCAACTGAGGACAAGCCCTCGGCCTATTAGTACCAGTCAACTCCACACCTTACGGCGCTTCCATATCTGGCCTATCAACCCAGTCGTCTACTGGGAGCCTTAACCCCTCAAAGGGGGTGGGAGCCCTCATCTCGAAGCAGGCTTCCCGCTTAGATGCTTTCAGCGGTTATCCTTTCCGAACGTAGCCAACCAGCCATGCCCTTGGCAGGACAACTGGCACACCAGAGGTTCGTCCGTCCCGGTCCTCTCGTACTAGGGACAGCCCTTCTCAAGACTCCTACGCGCACAGCGGATAGGGACCGAACTGTCTCACGACGTTCTAAACCCAGCTCGCGTACCGCTTTAATGGGCGAACAGCCCAACCCTTGGGACCGACTCCAGCCCCAGGATGCGACGAGCCGACATCGAGGTGCCAAACCATCCCGTCGATATGGACTCTTGGGGAAGATCAGCCTGTTATCCCCGGGGTACCTTTTATCCGTTGAGCGACGGCGCTTCCACAAGCCACCGCCGGATCACTAGTCCCTACTTTCGTACCTGCTCGACCCGTCAGTCTCACAGTCAAGCTCCCTTGTGCACTTACACTCAACACCTGATTGCCAACCAGGCTGAGGGAACCTTTGGGCGCCTCCGTTACTCTTTAGGAGGCAACCGCCCCAGTTAAACTACCCACCAGACACTGTCCCTGATCCGGATCACGGACCCAGGTTAGACATCCAGCACGACCAGAGTGGTATTTCAACAATGACTCCACAACCACTGGCGTGGCCGCTTCAAAGTCTCCCACCTATCCTACACAAGCCGAACCGAACACCAATATCAAGCTATAGTAAAGGTCCCGGGGTCTTTCCGTCCTGCTGCGCGAAACGAGCATCTTTACTCGTAATGCAATTTCACCGGGCCTATGGTTGAGACAGTCGAGAAGTCGTTACGCCATTCGTGCAGGTCGGAACTTACCCGACAAGGAATTTCGCTACCTTAGGATGGTTATAGTTACCACCGCCGTTTACTGGCGCTTAAGTTCTCAGCTTCGCCATGACGAATCATGACTAACCGGTCCCCTTAACGTTCCAGCACCGGGCAGGCGTCAGTCCGTATACATCGCCTTACGGCTTCGCACGGACCTGTGTTTTTAGTAAACAGTCGCTTCTCGCTGGTCTCTGCGGCCACCCCCAGCTCAGAGAGCAAGTCTCATCACCGGAAATGGCCCCCCTTCTCCCGAAGTTACGGGGGCATTTTGCCGAGTTCCTTAACCATAGTTCACCCGAACGCCTCGGTATTCTCTACCTGACCACCTGAGTCGGTTTAGGGTACGGGCCGCCATGAAACTCGCTAGAGGCTTTTCTCGACAGCATAGGATCATCCACTTCACCACAATCGGCTCGGCATCAGGTCTCAGGCTTCAAGCTGTCCGGATTTGCCTAGACAGCGCCCTACACCCTTACCCCGGGACAACCACCGCCCGGGCTGGACTACCTTCCTGCGTCACCCCATCACTCACCTACTACAAGTCTGGTTCGTCGGCTCCACCACTCCGCTTCACCCGAAGGATCCACGGCGGCTTCACGGACTTAGCATCGCCTGATTCAATGTTTGGCGCTTCAAAGCGGGTACCGGAATATCAACCGGTTGTCCATCGACTACGCCTGTCGGCCTCGCCTTAGGTCCCGACTTACCCTGGGCAGATCAGCTTGACCCAGGAACCCTTAGTCAATCGGCGCAAGAGTTTCCCACTCTTGTATCGCTACTCATGCCTGCATTCTCACTCGTGAACCGTCCACAACTCGCTTCCGCGGCTGCTTCACCCGGCACACGACGCTCCCCTACCCATCACGATCCCCGTTGGGGGTAATATCGCAATGACATGACTTCGGCGGTGTGCTTGAGCCCCGCTACATTGTCGGCGCGGAATCACTTGACCAGTGAGCTATTACGCACTCTTTCAAGGGTGGCTGCTTCTAAGCCAACCTCCTGGTTGTCTCTGCGACTCCACATCCTTTCCCACTTAGCACACGCTTAGGGGCCTTAGTCGATGCTCTGGGCTGTTTCCCTCTCGACCATGGAGCTTATCCCCCACAGTCTCACTGCCGCGCTCTCACTTACCGGCATTCGGAGTTTGGCTAAGGTCAGTAACCCGGTAGGGCCCATCGCCTATCCAGTGCTCTACCTCCGGCAAGAAACACACGACGCTGCACCTAAATGCATTTCGGGGAGAACCAGCTATCACGGAGTTTGATTGGCCTTTCACCCCTAACCACAGGTCATCCCCCAGGTTTTCAACCCTGGTGGGTTCGGTCCTCCACGAAGTCTTACCTCCGCTTCAACCTGCCCATGGCTAGATCACTCCGCTTCGGGTCTTGGGCACGCTACTCAACGCCCTATTCGGACTCGCTTTCGCTACGGCTTCCCCACACGGGTTAACCTCGCAACATACCGCAAACTCGCAGGCTCATTCTTCAAAAGGCACGCAGTCACGACTGCATGTGCAAGCACATACAGCGACGCTCCCACGGCTTGTAGGCACACGGTTTCAGGTACTATTTCACTCCGCTCCCGCGGTACTTTTCACCATTCCCTCACGGTACTATCCGCTATCGGTCACCAGGGAATATTTAGGCTTAACGGGTGGTCCCGCCAGATTCACACGGGATTTCTCGGGCCCCGTGCTACTTGGGTGTCTCTTAAACGAGCCGTCAATGTTTCAGCTACGGGGGTCTTACCCTCTACGCCGGACCTTTCGCATGTCCTTCGCCTACATCAACGGTTTCTGACTCGTCCCACAGCCGGCAGACTGCAGAAAAGAGATCCCACAACCCCAACCACGCAACCCCTGCCGGGTATCACACGTGACTGGTTTGGCCTCATCCAGTTTCGCTCGCCACTACTCCCGGAATCACGGTTGTTTTCTCTTCCTGCGGGTACTGAGATGTTTCACTTCCCCGCGTTCCCTCCACACTGCCTATGTGTTCAGCAGCGGGTGACAGCCCATGACGACTGCCGGGTTTCCCCATTCGGACACCCCCGGATCAAAGCTTGGTTGACAGCTCCCCGGGGCCTATCGTGGCCTCCCACGTCCTTCATCGGTTCCTGGTGCCAAGGCATCCACCGTGCGCCCTTAAAAACTTGGCCACAGATGCTCGCGTCCACTGTGCAGTTCTCAAGCAACGACCAGCCACCCACCACCCCAACCCGAAGGCTGAGTTCACTGGGGCCGGCATCGCGAAGGAGCAGACTCAAGTCCGCACCCTCAGATACCCAACAGCGTGCCCGACCCGACCAGTTGAAGACTCACGTTCCACGCCGAAGCAGTACTAATGATCCCAACCGACCGTGCCGAATAGTCAACGTTCCACCCATGAGCAACCAGCATCAGACATTCGCTGATGTACTGGCCTCTGACCCGGACAAGTCCGAGTAAGAAGTGCTCCTTAGAAAGGAGGTGATCCAGCCGCACCTTCCGGTACGGCTACCTTGTTACGACTTCGTCCCAATCGCCAGTCCCACCTTCGACGATTCCCTCCCACAAGGGGTTGGGCCACCGGCTTCGGGTGTTACCGACTTTCGTGACGTGACGGGCGGTGTGTACAAGGCCCGGGAACGTATTCACCGCAGCAATGCTGATCTGCGATTACTAGCAACTCCGACTTCATGGGGTCGAGTTGCAGACCCCAATCCGAACTGAGACCGGCTTTTTGAGATTCGCTCCACCTCGCGGTATCGCAGCTCATTGTACCGGCCATTGTAGCACGTGTGCAGCCCAAGACATAAGGGGCATGATGACTTGACGTCGTCCCCACCTTCCTCCGAGTTGACCCCGGCAGTCTCCTGTGAGTCCCCATCACCCCGAAGGGCATGCTGGCAACACAGAACAAGGGTTGCGCTCGTTGCGGGACTTAACCCAACATCTCACGACACGAGCTGACGACAGCCATGCACCACCTGTACACCGACCACAAGGGGGACCCTGTCTCCAGGGTTTTCCGGTGTATGTCAAGCCTTGGTAAGGTTCTTCGCGTTGCGTCGAATTAAGCCACATGCTCCGCTGCTTGTGCGGGCCCCCGTCAATTCCTTTGAGTTTTAGCCTTGCGGCCGTACTCCCCAGGCGGGGAACTTAATGCGTTAGCTGCGGCACGGACGACGTGGAATGTCGCCCACACCTAGTTCCCAACGTTTACGGCGTGGACTACCAGGGTATCTAATCCTGTTCGCTCCCCACGCTTTCGCTCCTCAGCGTCAGTATCGGCCCAGAGATCCGCCTTCGCCACCGGTGTTCCTCCTGATATCTGCGCATTTCACCGCTACACCAGGAATTCCGATCTCCCCTACCGAACTCTAGCCTGCCCGTATCGAATGCAGACCCGGGGTTAAGCCCCGGGCTTTCACATCCGACGTGACAAGCCGCCTACGAGCTCTTTACGCCCAATAATTCCGGACAACGCTTGCGCCCTACGTATTACCGCGGCTGCTGGCACGTAGTTAGCCGGCGCTTCTTCTGCAGGTACCGTCACTCTCGCTTCTTCCCTGCTGAAAGAGGTTTACAACCCGAAGGCCGTCATCCCTCACGCGGCGTCGCTGCATCAGGCTTTCGCCCATTGTGCAATATTCCCCACTGCTGCCTCCCGTAGGAGTCTGGGCCGTGTCTCAGTCCCAGTGTGGCCGGTCGCCCTCTCAGGCCGGCTACCCGTCGTCGCCTTGGTAGGCCATCACCCCACCAACAAGCTGATAGGCCGCGGGCTCATCCTTCACCGCCGGAGCTTTCCACACGGAGGTCATGCGACCCCGTGTCGTATCCGGTATTAGACCCCGTTTCCAGGGCTTGTCCCAGAGTGAAGGGCAGATTGCCCACGTGTTACTCACCCGTTCGCCACTAATCCCCTCCCGAAGGAGGTTCATCGTTCGACTTGCATGTGTTAAGCACGCCGCCAGCGTTCGTCCTGAGCCAGGATCAAACTCTCCGTGAATGTTTACCCGTAATCGGGTCAACACACACGAGAGCGGAACGACCAAACGGAATAGGTCCGGTCGTTCACAGCGTCCTCGCTGTGTGTGCCACCCGCGCCACATGGACGGGATGGACTTTCAAAGGAACCTCATCTGCCGAATGTTTCCGGTAGACGGGGTATCAACATATCTGGCGTTGACTTTTGGCACGCTGTTGAGTTCTCAAGGAACGGACGCTTCCTTTGGATTCCCTCTCGGGCTCTCCTCCGGGCGCTTCCCTTCGGTGTTTCACACTCTATCAGGCCCTTTTCGACTTTCGAACCGCCGCTTTTCTGCAGACATGCAGAAGCGCACAATTCTTGAGTCGCGATCAAGACGCTGTGGAGTGCCGCCCAACTCAACCGGCCGCAGTTGATTGCGGTCTGGCTGTCCGGGGCAGGTCTCAGACAGTACAGCTCTGCTGTGGGCGAGGCAAATCGATTCGGCGGGGCTCGCCGCGCGCAACCGGCGTCTCTCATGCGGAACCGTCAGTTCTTATGACTTACGCTTCTCGACGGTGCGCCGTCCAGGACAGGTAGTGACGGCGGCCTGATGAATCTCCACCCCTGGGAGGCTTCCCATGACCACCGTGACGTCCCCGCTTGCTGGACGCGCCATCGGACTCGCGGCCGTGCCCGACCCGGTGTTCTCCGGAGCGATGGTGGGTCCCGGTACCGCCATCGACCCGGTTCGTGAGCCGTCTGCCGCCGTGTCGCCCGTGGACGGTGTTCTCGTATCTCTGCACCCGCACGCGTTCGTCGTTGTCGACGGGGAGGGGCACGGCGTGCTCACTCACCTGGGTATCGACACCGTTCAGCTCAACGGTGAGGGCTTCGAGCTGCTGGTGAACAAGGGTGACACCGTCACCCGTGGCCAGGAGATCGTGCGCTGGGACCCGGCGGCGGTCGAGGCCGCCGGCAAGTCGCCGGTCTGCCCCGTTGTCGCGCTGGAGGCCAGTGCGGACTCGCTCGGCGACGTCCGGGAGGACGGCGACGTGAAGGCCGGAGACCAGCTCTTCTCCTGGCAGTAGTCGGGCGCCGTCCCTGACGGCAGGTAGGACATCCACCGCGGCGGCCCGGCCGTCGCATCAACCGGAGACGGGTGCAATGGAGACAACGCTGCGAGGCGTCGGCGTGAGCCACGGGGTGGCGATCGGCGAGGTGCGGCACATGGGGACGGCGGTTCTGGAGCCGCCGGCCAAGCAGATTCCGGCGGACGAGGCGGAGCGCGAACAGGGGCGTGCCCGCCAGGCCGTGGAGGCTGTCGCCGCCGACCTGATAGCGCGCGGCAATCTCGCGGGCGGTGAGGCGCAGGCCGTGCTGGAGGCCCAGGCGCTGATGGCGCAGGACCCCGAGCTGATGGCGGACGTCGAGCGGCGGATCGCCGTCGGCAGCACCGCCGAGCGGGGTGTCTATGACGCGTTCGCTGCGTACCGGGCGCTGCTCGCGGGTGCCGGTGAGTACCTGGCGGGGCGGGTCGCCGACCTCGATGACGTGCGGAACCGTATCGTCGCGCGGCTGCTGGGTGTGCCGATGCCGGGTGTGCCGGACAGCGACGAGCCGTATGTGCTGATCGCGCGGGACCTTGCGCCGGCCGACACCGCGCTGCTCGACCCGACGCTGGTGCTCGGGTTCGTGACCGAGGAGGGCGGGCCCACCAGCCACAGCGCGATTCTGGCGCGGGCGCTGGGTGTGCCGGCCGTCGTCGCGCTGCCGGGCGCGGGTGAGCTGGTCGAGGGCACGGTCATCGCCGTCGACGGCAGCACCGGTGAGATCTTCGTGGAGCCGAGCGCCGAGAAGCGGGCGGAGCTGGAGCGGGCCGCGGCCGAGCGGAAGGCGGCGCTGGCCGCCTCGTCCGGGCCGGGCGCCACGTCCGACGGGCACAAGGTGCCGCTGCTGGCGAACGTCGGTGGGCCCGGTGACGTGGCGGCGGCGGTCGAGGCCGGGGCGGAGGGGGTCGGTCTGTTCCGGACCGAGTTCCTGTTCCTGGACGACAGCAAGCAGGCGCCGGCGGAGGCCAAGCAGGTCGAGGCGTATCGCAAGGTGCTGGAGGCGTTTCCGGAGGGCCGTGTGGTCGTGCGGGTGCTGGACGCCGGCGCCGACAAGCCGCTGGACTTCCTGACGCCGGCCGACGAGCCGAACCCGGCGCTGGGTGTGCGGGGGCTGCGTACGCTGCTCGACCACCCGGACGTGCTGCGTACGCAGCTGACCGCGCTGGCGAAGGCTGCCGAGGGGCTGCCGGTCTACCTCGAGGTCATGGCGCCGATGGTGGCGGACCGCATCGACGCCAAGGCGTTCGCGGACGCGTGCCGGGAGGCCGGGCTGCGGGCGAAGTTCGGGGCGATGGTGGAGATTCCGTCGGCCGCTCTGCGGGCGCGGTCGATCCTTCAGGAGGTCGAGTTCCTCTCGCTGGGGACGAACGACCTGGCGCAGTACACCTTCGCGGCCGACCGTCAGGTGGGTGCCGTGTCGCGGCTGCAGGACCCCTGGCAGCCGGCGCTGCTGGATCTCGTCGCGGCGTCGGCCGAGGCGGCCAAGGCCGAGGGCAAGAGCTGTGGTGTGTGTGGCGAGGCGGCCTCCGATCCGCTGTTGGCCTGTGTGCTGACGGGTCTCGGTGTCACCAGCCTGTCGATGGGCGCGGCGTCGATTCCGTATGTGCGGGCGACGCTGGCCAAGCACACGCTGGCGCAGTGCGAGCGTGCCGCGGCCGCGGCGCGTGCGGCGGACACCGCCGATGACGCCCGGGCCGCCGCGCAGGCGGTGCTTTCCGGGGAGTGATTCCGCGCGGCGCGGTGCGTCGCGGGAGTGGTGGACGGCCGTCCCGCCGTTGTGGCGGGGCGGCCGTTTCGTGTGTACGGACTCCGCCGGTCAGTGGTGGTCGTGGGTGCCGGGTGGCGGGGTGAGCGGGAGGCCGGGGGCGTAGTCGACGCCGTGCTCGGGTGGGACGGGCTCGCCGGTGTCGGCGTCGGTGCAGTAGGCGGTGAAGACCTCGGCGGTGCTGAGGGGCCGGAGCCAGGAGTCCCGCAGGGACCAGCCGCGGACCGTGTCGCGGCCGTCGGCGGCGGTGTCGCGGTCGGTGGGGGTGGTGGTGCTGCGGGCGACGATGCCGCCGGGGGCGCGCAGGGCGAGGCCGGTGGCGAGGACCGTGCAGAAGCCGAGGGTCTCGGTTTCGGTGAGGCCGGGCGGCGCGCCGTCCCGGGCCGTGGCGTGCAGCACCGCGAGGAGCGGGGGGCCGTCGGCGGCGACGGAGCAGACGAGGTGGTGGCTGCCGTCGCCGAGGGAGGCGAGGAGCTGGTGCACGGCGTGGGTGGCGCGGGCGAAGGCGGCGCGGGCGAGGTCCGTGCCGCACTCCGCGCAGTTCCCGGTGCGGGCCAGGAGGGCGGTGGCGTGGTCCCGGGCCGCGCGGCGGTCGGCTTCCTCGACGAGTAACGGGAGCAGGTGGCTCAGCGGCTCGCCTTCGTAGGTGACGGTCGCGCCGGTGCGGGCGGCTTCGGCCGCGTAGCGGGTGCGGCTCCCGGGCCGGTCGGGGTCCAGGTCGCGGGCGGCGCAGTACGCCTCGTAGGCGGCCGGGTCGAAGAGGCTGAGGGTGGTGAGGACGCCCTGCGCGGTGAGGGTGCGCAGCAGCGTCTCCATCTGCCGCAGGTAGCTGCCGTGGTCGTCGAAGGGGAAGGTGCGGTAGCGGCGCATGGCGGTGAAGTCCCGTTCGTCGGCGAGGACGGCGGCGGTGCTGGGGACTTCGCGGCGCAGTGCGCGGTGGGCGGTGCGGTCGGTGTGCCGGGACGTGGATGTCATGACTCCCCCTGGGTGAGCTCTCGTGTGTGGTGTGCCGGCCGCACACCACTTGTCACTGAGAGTAATCGGGGGGTCTGACAACGGACTCGGGGAGGGGCCGTGGCGGGTCCGTCCGGTGGCCGGTGACCTGCGGTTTCCGGCGCCGGATCGCGGGCGGGGCCGCTCGGGATCCGGCGCCGGGGCGTTACTGTGCGGAGCCTTCCGCGGCGCGGTCGCGTGCGATCCGCTCGTAGAACCGCAGGAGTTCGAGGTTGTCGACGGAGCCGGGGTTGACGGCCTTGTCGAGGGGGGTGCCCTGGAGGAGGCGTTTGACGGGGACCTCGATGCGCTTGCCGGTGAGGGTGTGCGGCACTCCCGGGGCTTCGATGATGTCGTCCGGGACGTGGCGCGGGGAGAGCTGCTCGCGGATGGTGCGCTTGATGCGGTCGCGCAGGGCGTCGTCGAGTGCGGCGCCGGGGGCGAGGTGGACGAAGAGCGGCATCCAGTAGCCGCCGTCGGGGAGTTCCAGCCCGATGACCAGGGATTCGCGGATCTCGGGGAGCCGTTCGACGGCCTCGTAGATGTCGGCGGAGCCCATCCGTACGCCCTGGCGGTTGAGGGTGGAGTCGGAACGGCCGTGGATGACGACGCTGCCGCGCAGGGTGACGGTGATCCAGTCGCCGTGCCGCCAGACGCCGGGGTACATGTCGAAGTAGCTGTCGTGGTAGCGGGTGCCGTCGGGGTCGTTCCAGAAGCGGGTCGGCATGGACGGCATGGGGTTGGTGACGACGAGTTCGCCCACCTCGTCGATGACGGGCTTGCCCTGGGGGTCCCACGCCTGCAGGTCGGTGCCGAGGCAGGGGGCCTGGAGTTCGCCGATGTGGACGGGGAGGGTGGGCACGGCGCCGGCGAAGCAGCTGCAGACGTCGGTACCGCCGCTGACGGAGGCCGTCCACAGGTCGGCGCCGCTCTCCGCGAAGCTGTCGTGCAGCCAGCGGAAGCCGTCCGGCGGGAGCGGGGAGCCGGTGGTGGCGACGCAGTGGACGGCGGACAGGTCGAGGTCGCGGGCGGGGTGGATGCCGGCCTTGCGGCAGGCCATGACGTAGGCGGCGGAGGTGCCGTAGACGGTGGCGCGGGTGGCCTCGGCGACCCGCCACTGGGCGGCGATGTCGGGGTGTCCGGGGCTGCCGTCGTAGAGCACGATCGTCGCGCCCACCAGCAGGCCGGCGACGAGGAAGTTCCACATCATCCAGCCGGTGGAGGTGTACCAGAAGAAGCGGTCGTCGGGTCCGAGGTCGCAGTGCAGGCCGGTCTGCTTGAGGTGTTCGAGCAGGATGCCGCCCTGCGACTGGACGATGGCCTTGGGCAGGCCGGTGGTGCCGGAGGAGTACAGGACCCACAGCGGATGGTCGAAGGGGACCTGTTCGAAGACCGGTTCGGTGTCCTGCGAGGTCAGGTCCGACCAGTTCAGGGCGCCTTCGGGGGCGGGGGTGCCGAGCAGCGGGACGTGCACGACGGCGCGCAGGGTGGGGAGTTCGGCGCGGAGTTCGGCGACGGTGTCGCGGCGGTCGTGCTCCTTGCCGCCGTAGCGGTAGCCGTCGACGGTGAACAGCACGACCGGTTCGATCTGCTGGAAGCGGTCCAGGACGCTGCGGGCGCCGAAGTCGGGGGCGCAGGAGGTCCAGACGCCGCCGACCGCGGCGGTGGCGAGCAGGGCGACGACGGCCTGCGGGACGTTGGGGAGGTAGCCGCTGACGCGGTCTCCGGGGCGGACGCCGAGGCGGCGGAGTTCGGCGGCGAGCGAGCCGACCTGGGCGCGCAGCTCCGCCCAGCTGACCGGGGTGGGCTCGTGGGACTCGTCGACGTACAGCAGCGCGGGCTCGTCGGCGCGGGCCGGGTCCGCACCGGCGCGCAGCGCGTGTTCGGCGTAGTTGAGGGTGGCGCCGGGGAACCACTGGGCGCCGGGCATCGCGCGGTCGGCGAGGACGGTCTCGTACGGGGTGCCGAAGCGGACGTCGAACCAGTCGGCGACGGCCTGCCAGAAGACGGGGAGCTCCTCGACGGACCAGCGGTGCAGGGCGGCGTAGCTCGCTGCGGGGTCGCCGGGGGTGGGGGCGGGCGCGCCGTGGTGGGTGGCGGCCCAGGTGTGGAAGCGGGTGACCTGTGCGCCGGCGATACGGTCCGGTCCTGGCTGCCAGAGGGGTTCCGGCTGGGCGGACTGCGGTGCGGTGGTCATGTGCGGCTCCCGGTCGGTACGCGTCGTGGGCGTCGTGTGCGCACCGCGGCGGGGGTCCCCCGGCCCGACGTGTGCGCGTGACACGGCTTGCCTGGACGATGCCATGTGATCGACTTGTGCACCAGGGCCGGCTCCCCACATTCGGGGGGTGTCCGGTGTGGTGCCGGCACGTGGCGAGGGCCGGCGGGCGGGTCGCCGGTGGGGCGCCGGGCGGGAACCGGCCACCGGGTCGCGATTCCGTGGGCCCGGTCGTGGCCGAGCGTGACCCTGCGCAGGTGAACGGCAGTTGAACGATGCCCGCCCGACGAGGCGTCAATGGCAGGCTGACCGGCATGGACGGGCGTGATCTGGTGCGGTCGGTACGGGTGGTCAGGGCGGTCGGGCCGGTGCAGGGGCTGCGGTCCGTGCGCGCGGCGTGGCGGGCACGGAGGGCGGATGCCAGGGCGTTGCCGCGGCGCGGCGCGGAGCGGGCGAGGGTGCCGGGGCCGGCGCGTGGGGCGGAGCCCCAGCCGGGGGGCGGGGTGATCCACTTCGCGCGGTCGTCGCTGCGGGTGCGGGTGGCGTCGGGCGGCGCGGTGTTCTGCGGCTGGGACGGGGCGGCGCCGGAGCCGTCGTACGCGCTGGCCGGGGCGTGTCCGGAGCCGGACGCGCGGGCGGTGCTGGAGCCCGATACGGAGGGCGGCTGGCGGGTGGTCTCGGAGCGGGTGCTGGTCGTGGTGTCCCGGCACGGCGCGGTGGAGGTGCGGACGCCCGGCGGGGCGGTGCTGCGGCGGGAGCTGCCGCCGCGCTGGTGGGACCGTACGGACGGGCCGGGCGCGGAGGCGGGCGGGGACGCCGGCCGGCCGGAGGGGGGTGGCGGTTCGCGGTGGGTGCAGCGTTCGGAGGTGGCGGCCGACGCGCGGTTCTTCGGGCTCGGCGGGCGGGCGCACGGGCCGCGGCTGCGGGACGGCGCGTACCGGCTGTGGAACACCGATCCGGGCGGGGCGTTCGTGCCGGGCGACGATCCGCTGTCGCTGACGATGCCGGTGCAGCTGGTGGTGGCGGACGCCGGTACGCATCTGGTGTTCCACGACAACTCCTGGGACGGCCGGGTGCTGCTGCGGGAGGGCACGGAGGGCGCCGGCTCGGGGCACGACCGGCCGGGCGCCTGTGAGCTGCGGATGGACGGCGGGCCGCTGCGCTACTGGGTGCTGGCCGGCACACCGGCCCGGGTGCTCCAGGTCTGGACGGCGCTCACCGGTGCGCCGGCGCTGCCGCCGCAGTGGGCGCTGGGTCATCAGCACGCCCGTTGGGGGTTCGGCGGCCAGGAGGAGGTGCGGCGGGTGGTGTCCGGCTATCAGGAGCGGGGGCTGCCGCTGTCGGCCGTCCATCTGGACATCGACCACTACGACCGGCACCGGGTGTTCACCGTCGACCGGGAGCGCTACCCGGATCTGCCGGGGCTGGCCCGGGAGCTGCGTGCCGAGGGGGTGCGGCTGGTGTCGATCGTCGATCCGGCGGTGCAGGCGGCTCCGGGGGACCCGGTGTACGAGGGCGGGGCGGCGGCCGACGCGTTCGTACGGGACGACCGGGGGCGGGAGGTGCGCGGGGTGGTGTGGGCCGGCGAGTCGGTGTACCCGGACTTCACCGAGGCGCGGGTGCGCAAGTGGTGGGGCGGGCTGTACGGCGAGCGGCTGGCGCAGGGTTTCTCGGGGTTCTGGCACGACATGAACGAGCCGGTCTCGTTTGCCCCGTTCGGTGCGCAGACGCTGCCGCGTTCGGCCCGGCACGCGCTGGAGGGCCGGGGTGGCGACCACCGGGAGGCGCACAACGTCTACGGTCTGGCGATGGCCCGGGCCGGCTTCGAGGGGCTGTGCGAACTGCGGCCGGGCGAGCGGCCGTTCCTGTTCTCCCGATCGGGGTGGGCGGGGATGCAGCGCTACGGGGGGACCTGGTCGGGGGACGTGGCGACGGGCTGGCCGGGGCTGCGGGCGTCGCTGTCGCTGGTGCTGGGTCTCGGGCTGTGCGGGGTGCCGTACGGCGGCCCGGACGTCGGCGGGTTCTCCGCGGTGCCGTCCGGGGAGCTGTATCTGCGCTGGTTCCAACTGGGCGCGTATCTGCCGCTGTTCCGCACCCACTCGGCGCTCTGGGCGGGGCGGCGGGAGCCCTGGGAGTTCGGCGCCGAGGTGCTGGAGCACGCCCGTGCGGCGCTGCGGGAGCGGCAGCGGCTGCTGCCGTACTTCGGGACGCTGGGCCAGTTGGCGCGGCTGACCGGCGCGCCCTACGTCCGGCCGGTGTGGTGGAGTGCGCCGCGGGACCGGGCGTTGCGGGACTGTGAGGACGCCTTTCTGCTGGGGGACGCGCTGCTGGTGGCGCCGGCGCTGGCGGCGGGGGTGACCCGGCGGCCGGTGCGGTTGCCGCGCGGGCGGTGGTACGACACCGCGACCGGGCGGGCGTACGACGGTCCCGGGCAGGTGTGGGTGGAGGCGCCGCTGTCGCGGATACCGGTGCTGGCGCGGGCCGGTGCGGTGCTGCCGGTGGCGGGCGAGGACGGCGGGACGGAGCTGGAGGTGTGGGCGCCGGCGGCCGGGCGCGGCGGCTCCGGGCTGGTGGTGCCGGACGCCGGGGACGGCTGGCAGCGGCCGACCGTCGAGCGCTTCACCACCCGGTGGGCGGACGGCCGCGTGGTGGTGGAGCGGCGGGACGGCAGCGCCCTGGGATATCCGGTGCGGGTGCGGGGCCTGGAGGGCGGGTGACCGCCGCGGTCTTCCCCTGCGCGGGCCGCGCCTGGTAGACGAGGGGCCATGCCGAGACTCGCTACCGCGTTGCGCGGCCTGGCCGTTGCTGCCGCCGCCCTGCTGACCGTCGTCACCCTGCCGTCGGGCGCCGAGGCGGGGGCCGCCCACCGTCCGCCGGTCCCGCGCGCGGCGCCCGAGGGGTTCGTGGCGCTGCGCGCGGTGGATCCCACCATCATCCAGGAGATGCGCTACTGGACGCCGCACAACTTCATGGGTGTGCCGGTGGACGGCTACCGCAGGCCGACGTGCCTGCTGACGCGGCAGGCCGCGCGGGCGCTGCACCGGGCGCAGCGCTCGTTCCTCCGGCGCGGGTTCTCGCTGAAGGTCTACGACTGCTACCGGCCGCAGCGCGCCGTCGACCACTTCGTGCGGTGGGCGAAGGACCTCGGCGATCAGCGGATGAAGGGCGAGTTCTATCCGCGTGAGGACAAGGCGAAGCTCTTCGACGACGGCTACATCGCGGCCAAGTCCGGTCACAGCAGGGGAAGTACGGTCGATCTCACCCTGGTGCGGCTGCCCGCGGTGCCCACCCTCCCGTACGTGCCCGGGGAGCCGTTGACGTCCTGCTACGGGCCGAAGGCCACGCGCTTCCCGGACAACTCCCTCGACATGGGCACCGGCTTCGACTGCTTCGACACGCTCGCGCACACCCTTGACCCGCGGATCCACGGGCGGCAGCTGAGCAACCGGCTGCTGCTCAAGAGCGGCCTGGAGCGGGCCGGGTTCGTGAACCTGCCCGAGGAGTGGTGGCACTTCACGTTCCAGCCGGAGCCCTTCCCGGACACCTACTTCGACTTCCCCGTCGGGTGAGGGAGCAGACGGTCCTGTCGGCGGCGGTGGGTCCGTAGGACTCCATGGCGACCGGTGCGCCCAGCGTCTGTGCGAGCGCGTCGCACCAGGCGCACGGGTCGGTGCCCGGTGACCGCCGGTCGGCCGGGCGGGCGGGCGGGCGGGCGGTCAACAGGCTCTCGGTGAGCCGCTGTTTGCGTCCACTCCCCCGCAGACCTCGACGGCGTAGGAGTGCGCGACGGCGTCGAAGTGGCCGGCGCGGATGCGGTGCCGGGTCGTCAGGACCGCGGCGGCCGGGCGGGCGGTGGCGCGGCGCCGCCAGAGCGCGTCGAGGCGGGCGAACCCGGCCTCGGCAGCGGGGGCGGCGCGGGTGTACGGGGCTCCGGTGGCGGTGGGCGTGGTCATCGCACGCCGTCCTCCCGGTCGGGGCGCAGCAGGGCCGGGTGCAGCAGCCGGGCGTCGCCGGCGCGGTAGAGGCGGGCACGGGGGCCGCCGCGGGCACCGCCACGGGCGGCGGTGGCGCCGGTGGACTCGACGAACCCGGGGACCGAGAGCACCTTGCGGTGGAAGTTCCCGGCGTGCAGCGGGCCGCCCCAGACGGATTCGTAGACCCCGCGGAGTTCGACGATGGTGAACTCCCGGCCGAGGAAGGCGGTGGCCAGCGGGGTGTACTCGATCTTGGCGCGGGCGCGGTCGAGGCCGTCGGCGACGATCCGGGCGTGGTCGAAGGCGAGCGGCAACAGGGGCGGGGCGGTGCTCTCCGCCGGCGCCGCGTCGTCCGCGGGCCCGGGCACGGAGCCACCCCCGTCGGTCCCGTGCCCAGGGCCCTGTTCTTGGGGACGCGGCCGGGCCGCGTCCGGTTCGCCGGAACTCCGCGGAACACTCCCCCGGGCCGCGCCGTCCTCTGCCGCGGCACCGAGCGCCAGCCGGGAGACCGGGATCCAGGCCGCGGCCGAGGCGTCGCCGCCGCCGCGCGCCTCGGGGAGGTCGGGGGCGAAGGCGAGGTAGGCGACGGTGACGACCGGCATCCGCGGGTCACGGCCCGGGTCCCCGTAGGAACCGAGCTGTTCGAGGTGGACACGCTCCAGATGGGCGGCGTCCAGGCCGGTCTCCTCGGCGAGTTCGCGGGCCGCGGCCTCGTCGAGCGACTCCTGCCCGGCGCGGACGAAGCCGCCCGGGAGCGCCCAGGCGCCCTGGAAGGGGCGGCCGCCGCGCTCGACGAGCAGGACGTGCAGCACGCCCCCGCGGAGGGTCAGCGCGACGATGTCGACGGTCACCGCGATGGCGGGGAAATCCCGCGGGTCGTACGCCGCGAGGAAGGCGCGCTCGCCGCCGTCATCCGCGCCACCGCCCTGCCGGTCCGCGTCCACGGCCGCTACCCCCCGGCAAGTAATTCTCACTCCGAGTCTTTCTCGGAATGAGAGCAACGTAGCACCGGCCGGGGGCAGCGTCCAGCCGAGAGGCGAGGAGGTTTCGTCCGAGCCCGGTCGAACGTCCTGTGTGCCTCGCGCGGCTGCCGCCCGTACGCTCCGGAAGGATGCGTGAACAGTGCGTTAATCAGACCCGGTTCGGGCCTGCGGAGGGGCATGCTGCTGCCCGTGCCTGCCTGGACGGACCAGCTTCGATTCGCCTTCCAGCCCGTCGTGAACCTCTCGACCGGTTCGGTCGCGGCGCTGGAGATACTCGCCCGCCCCGAGCCCGGCGAGTCCGACGTGCTGGCCCGCGTGCACCGCTGTCCTGAACTGGACGCCGAACTCGCGGCGCTCGCCGTGCGGGTGGCGGCGCACCACGAGACGCCGCTGCCGCTGCACCTGAACGTCTGCGCCTCGACGGTCGCCGAGCTGCCGCGGCTGCCGGCGCTCGGCAAGGCCGTCCACGAGGTGGGCCGGCGGCCCTGGGAGGTCACCCTCGACATCGGCGGGCCGTTCACCCACGTCCCGCACGCCGCGCTGCTGGACTCGGTGGCGGTGCTGCGCGACGAGGGGTACCGGATCTGCGTGGACGGGGTCGGCGACGGGGATCTGCCGCTGCGGCTGCTCGGCGACCTCGCACCGGACCTGGTCAAGCTCGACGCGTCGCTGTGCGCGCGGCTGGACACCGACCGGGGCCGGCAGGCGGTGGTGGCCGCGGTCCGGCAGCTGTGCGAGCGGGTGGGCGGGCTGCTCGCCATCGAGGGCGTGGAGACCGAGCGGCAGTACGCGGCGGTGCGGGACGCCGGGGTGCAGCTGGCGCAGGGCTATCTGTTCGCGCCGCCCGCGCGCCGGCCGGCCACCGAGGTGTATCTGCCACCGGCGATCCCCGCGGCGGTGAGCCGGCCCGCGGTGGCGCACCGGCCGCCGTCCGGGCCGCCGGTGGCGCAGTTCCTGCAGCCCGCGGCGCTGCTGCCGATGTCCGCGTCGGCGGGCGCGGTCCGCAGTCATCTCACCGGCTTCCCCGCGGTGTCGGGGGTGCTGCTGGTGGACTCCGACGGGGTGCCGGTCCGGGCGATCGACCGGGACCGGTTCCTGCTGTCGCTGTCCGGGCGGTACGGGCACGCGCTGTACGCCGATCGGCCGGCGCTGCGGTTGGCGGACCGGCCGCGTACGGTCGGCGCGGACGCCACCGCCTGGCAGGTGCTCGACGTGATCGCCGAGGGCGGCCGGGACCGGGCCGGGGACGACGTGGCGGTGGTGGACGACCGCGGCCGGTGCATGGGCGTGGTGCACCTCGCGGACATCGTGCGGGCGCTGGCCGAGAGCCGGGTGGAGGAGGCGGCGCGGCTCAACCCGCTGACCCGGCTGCCCGGTTCGGACGAGGTCAACGGGGAGGTGGACCGGCGGATCGCGGAGGGCCGGGCGTTCGCGCTGAGCTGGCTGGACGTCGACGGGTTCAAGCAGGTCAACGACGGCGCCGGGTTCGCGGCCGGCGACGAACTGATCCGTGCGGTGGGCCGGACGCTCGCCGGGGTCGCGGCGGGCGAACCGGCCTCCCGGGTGGGCCACATCGGCGGGGACGACTTCCTGGTGCTGACCGAGCCGGACGGGCTGGCGCCGTTCGCCGCGGCGCTGCTGGACGTGCCCTGGTCGGCCGGCGGGCGGCCGGTGACGCTGTCGCTCGCGACCGCGGTGTGTCCGCCGGGCAGCGTCGCCGGGCACCACGAGGCCGCGGCGGCGCTGGCCCCGCTGAAGAAGGAGGCGAAGGCGCTGCCGGGGGCGAGCTGGGTGCTGGGCCGGCCCGGCGCGGAGCGCACCGAGATCCGGCGCGGGGCCGCGGCGCGGGTGCCCGGCCCGGCCGCTCCCCCGCACCCCGCACCGCCCGGTCAGCGCGGCGTCCCGGCCCGGGGGTGACGGCCCCGGCGACGGGGCGCCGGCGCTGCCCGCCGAGCCTCTGAATGTGCCCAACCCCCTTTGCGGCTCGCGACCTTGACGGCCTCTCAGCCCGGGTGAACACTTCCCCGTGCCAGTCGGCGCCGCCGCACTCAGGCACCCCGGCCGGGTGGCAGCGGCTGCCCGCTGCCCGCCGGTGGCACGCACCCTGCACGGAGGACCGGGGGACGTCCCCGGGCCAGGGCCAAGGAGCCGCCATGTATTCCAATGGGGACATCTTCGTCGGTGAAGTGATCGGCACCGCCGTACTCATCCTCTTCGGCGCCGGCGTGTGCGCCGCCGTCACCCTGCACTACTCCAAGGCCAGGGCCGCCGGCTGGGTCGTGATCGCCTTCGGCTGGGGCATGGGCGTACTGGCCGGCGCGTACACCGCGGCGCCGCTGTCGGGCGGGCACCTCAACCCCGCGGTGACGGTCGGCTCGGCGGTCGCGGGCGGCACCCCGTGGTCGAAGGTGCCGCTGTACGTACTGGCGCAGATGGTCGGCGCGGCGCTCGGCGCGGTGCTGGCCTGGGCGCTGTACTACGCGCAGTTCGCCGCCAACGCGGAGCGCGACAAGGCCCAGCCGACGCTGGGGATCTTCGCCACCGGACCGGAGATCCGCAAGCCGGTCGCCAACCTCGTCACCGAGATCATCGCCACCGTCGGACTGGTGCTGCCCCTGCTGTTCTTCGGACAGAACCAGGGCATCGGCATCGGCCAGGTGCCGGGCGCCCGGGTCGGGGTCTACGGCTCCGGCATCAACGTCCTGCTGGTCGCGCTGCTGGTGGTGGGCATCGGGCTGTCGCTGGGCGGGCCGACCGGCTACGCCATCAACCCGGCCCGCGACCTCGGCCCGCGCCTGGTGCACGCCTTGCTCCCGATCCCCAACAAGGGCTCGTCCGACTGGAGTTACGCCTGGATCCCGGTGGCCGGGCCGCTGATCGGCGCGGTGCTCGCGGGCCTGGTCCACAACTGCGTGTTCTGAACCCCGGGCGGGCCCGCGCACACCCACCAGCCAGGACCCAAGGAGGCGTGACGGCATGACGGAGCGAACCGCGAAGACCGAGAAATATGTGGCCGCGATCGACCAGGGCACCACGTCGAGCCGCTGCATCATCTTCGACCACGGCGGGGCGATCGTCGCCGTCGACCAGCGCGAGCACCGGCAGATCTTCCCCCGACCGGGCTGGGTGGAGCACGACGCCACCGAGATCTGGTCGAAGGTGCAGGCCGTGGTGGCGGGCGCGCTGGCCAAGGCCGGACTGCGGGCGGACCGGCTCAGCGCGCTGGGCATCACCAACCAGCGGGAGACCACGGTCCTGTGGGACCGGGCCACCGGAAAGCCGGTGCACAACGCCCTCGTCTGGCAGGACACCCGGACCGCCCGGCTGTGCACGGAACTCGGCGGCACCGACGGCCAGGACCGCTTCCGGGACGCCACCGGACTGCCACTGGCCAGCTACTTCTCCGGGCCGAAGGCGGCCTGGCTGCTGGACGCGGTGCCGGGGCTGCGGGAGCGCGCCGAGCGCGGGGAGATCGCGTTCGGCACCATCGACTCCTGGCTGATCTGGAACCTGACCGGCGGCACCGACGGCGGCGTGCACGTCACCGACGTGACCAACGCCGGCCGCACCATGCTGATGAACCTGTCCACCCTCCAGTGGGACCCGGCGATCCTGTCGGCGATGAACGTGCCGGCCGCGATGCTGCCGGAGATCCGGTCGTCGGCCGAGGTGTACGGCACGGCCGTGGGGCAGCTGGGCGGGGTGCCGGTGGCGTCCGCGCTCGGCGACCAGCAGGCCGCGGTCTTCGGGCAGACCTGTTACGGCGTCGGCGAGGCCAAGAACACCTACGGCACCGGCTCGTTCCTGCTGCTGAACACCGGCAACCGCCCGGTGCCGTCGAAGAACGGGCTGCTGACGACGATGGGCTACCAACTCGGCGGGGAGGCACCGGTCTACTGCCTGGAGGGCTCCATCGCCATCACCGGCGCCCTGGTGCAGTGGTTCCGCGACCAGCTCGGCATCATCGCCTCGGCCGACGAGATCGAGCCGCTGGCGGCGAGCGTCCCCGACAACGGAGGGGCGTACGTCGTCCCGGCGTTCTCCGGTCTGTTCGCGCCCTACTGGCGCTCCGACGCCCGCGGGGTGATCACCGGGCTGACCGGATTCGTCACCAAGGCCCATCTGGCGCGCGCCGTGCTGGAGGCGACCAGCTGGCAGACCCGCGAGGTCGTGGACGCCATGTACCAGGACTCGGGCGTACGCATCACCCAGCTCAAGGTGGACGGCGGGATGACCGCCAACAACCTGCTGATGCAGCATCAGGCGGACGTGCTGGGGGTGCCGGTGATCCGGCCGGTGATCTCGGAGACCACCTGCCTGGGCGCGGCGTACGCGGCCGGCCTGGCGACCGGCGTCTGGCAGGACCTCGACGAGCTGCGCTCCCACTGGCAGCGGGACACGGAGTGGGCGCCGCGGATGGACGCGGCGGTCCGCGACCGCGAGTTCGCCCACTGGCGCCGGGCGGTGGAACGGAGCTTCGGCTGGCTGGCCGACGACGGCCCGGCGGCCCCGTAGGGGCGGCGGGCCGAAGTGCCGCAGACGTGCGGCCCGTATCCCGGACGGCGGGGTACGGGCCGCACCCGCGCGCACCGGGTCAGGGCAGCGCGGGCTCCCGCCGGCGCGGACCGTTCTGCATCGCGTGCTCGACGACGGCGACCAGCACATCGCGCGCCGAGCCCCGCTCGCGGGCGTCACAGAGCATCACCGGAATGTGCGGATCCAGGTCCAGGGCGTCCCGTACGGCCTCCGGCGGGTAGCGGTCGGCGCCGTCGAAGCAGTTGACCGCGACCGTGAACGGCAGCCCGCGCCGCTCGAAGTAGTCGATGGCGGCGAAGCTTTCCGCGAGCCGGCGGGTGTCGGCGAGCACCACCGCGCCGAGCGCGCCGCGTGCCAGTTCGTCCCACAGGAACCAGAAGCGGTCCTGGCCGGGGGTGCCGAAGAGGTAGAGGACCAGCTCGTCGTGGAGGGTGATCCGGCCGAAGTCCATCGCGACGGTCGTGGTGGTCTTGGCCTCCACCCCGTCGAGGTCGTCCACCGGCCGGCCCGCCTCGGTCAACCGTTCCTCGGTGCGCAGCGGTTTGATCTCGCTGACCGCGCCGACCAGGGTGGTCTTGCCGACTCCGAAACCGCCCGCCACCAGGATCTTCAGCGTCACCGGCTCGACGGCGGCGGTCCGGCGGCGACGATCGGAACGACCGAAGGCCATGGTTCTCTTCTCCTGAATTGCCGGGTGTGCGGGCGCAGCGCACGCTTGTCCGCCGAGCGTCGGCGGACGAGGCGGCAGGCGCACAGGCACCGTACAACGTGCTCGGCACGGCGCCCACTTGAGATGCGTCACGCTTGGGCCACGGGCCCGGGCGGCGCGGCCGCTCAACGGGACGTCAGGCGCCCGGGACGGTCGAGCAGCCCCAGCAGGCCGACGAAGCTGGCCTCGATGAACGCGCAGAGCTCGTCGCGCGCGCCGGCCGCGCCGTCCCCGGAGTCGTCCACCGGCCAGGTGGTGACGGCCTCTTCGGCGAACGCCATCCAGGCGCGCAGGGCCAGTTCCTGCCGCGGGACGTCCGGCACGCCGAGCCGCCGCTGTCCGTCCCGCAGCCGGCGGGCGAGGGTCTCGCGGGTCTCGCCGACGATGTCGGTGACCGCGGGGTGGCTGCCGGCGGCTCCCCGCACCAGGGCGAGGTAGACCTGACGGTGTTCCAGGACGTACGCCACGAAACCGGCGATGAACGCCCGCATCCAGGCGACCGGTTCCAGCCCGCCGTCCGGTTCCGTGGCGGCGCTGAAGCGGTCGCACGCGGCGCGGACCACGGCACGGTAGAAGTCGCGCTTGGAGTCGAAGTAGTGGAAGAGCAGCCCCCGGGAGATGCCGGCGCGCCGGGCGACCTCGTCGGTGGACAGCTCGTCCAGGGAGCGGTCGGCGAGCATCTCCAGCCCGATGCCGATCAGCTGCTCCCGGCGCTGGTCGGGGGTGAGGCGAGTGGCTCGCTTGCCGGGCATGCCCGCAGTCTAGGCCGTGGCGCGCGGATCAGGCCGGGGCCGCGGCGTCCGGCGCCGGGACTCCGGCGAGTCCCGGCGCCCGGTGGTCAGGCGTGCCGGCCGAGGTGGTCGAGGATCTTGGGGGTGACCCGGTCGGGGACCTCTTCGGGGAGCCAGTGGCTGGCGCCGTCGAGGGCCTCGAAGCGGTACGGGCCGTCCACCCACTCCCCCGTCGACTCGGCGGCGACGCGGCCCAGCGCCACGTCCTCGCTGCCCCACAGGAACAGGGTGGGCACGGTGATCCGGCCGGCCGGGACCGAGATGACGGACTCCGGGGCGCGGTACCAGTTCAGAGTGGCGGTCAGTGCGCCCGGCTCCGAGAGCCTGCGGACATTGCCCTCGACGAGCGCCTCGGGGACCTTGCCGCCGTACGCGGCGCGCAGCCGGGCGGCACCGTCGGCGAGCAGGGCGGCCTCCGCGGCGCCGTCGTCGCGGCGGAAGAAGCGCACGTAGTCGAGGCGGTGGTGCTGGTCGCTGCCCTCCGCGGCGGCGCGGTTGAGCGCGTCCGGGTGCGGGGTGGCCAGCACGGTCAGGGACTTCAGCCGCTCGGGGTGCGCACCGGCCAGTGCCCAGGCGACCATGCCGCCCCAGTCGTGCGAGACGAGGTGGAAGCGGCCGGCGCCCTGGGAGTCGGCGAAGGCGAGGGCGTCGGCGACGAGTTCGGGGACGGCGTAGTCGGCGATCCGGGGCGGGCGGGCGCGCGGGGAGTAGCCGCGCTGGTCGACGGCGACGGCGCGGTAGCCGGCCGCGCCGAGGGCGGGCAGCACCGCGCTCCAGGAGTCGGCGAACTCGGGCCAGCCGTGCAGCAGCAGGACGAACTCCCCGTCGGCGGGTCCGCAGGCCAGGGCGTCGTAGGTGTGCGGGCCGACCTGGATCTCCAGGTGGTCGATGGGGGTCGCCGGGTTCGCGTCCAGGGCCATGGCGGCGTCTCTCCTCATGTCGATCAGGTGCTGTGCGGGAGCCTAGACCCATATTGAGCAATGCTCAACAGACCGGGCCGGGTGTCGCACACCGGCGTAATGTGAGAGGTCAGCAGCGAGTCGCCCTACCGGAATCGGCCATGCGGAGCGGGATGCCGAATGAACCGACGCCGCACCACCGCCGGCCCACCCTCCGAGGAGCTTCTGCGCCTCCTCGGCCAGCTCACCGGCCAGGTCATGGAACGGATCCAGCTCCAGCAGGCGCGGGTGGCGCTGGCCGTGGAGCTGCAGCGGCACATGCTGCCGCCCGAGCTGCCCGGCCTTCCCGGCTTGCAGACCGCGGCCCGCTACGTACCCGCGCAGACCGGCCTGGACATCGGTGGCGACTGGTACGACGCGTTCGCGCTGCCGGACGGCTCCCTCGGCTTCGCCATCGGCGACGTCCAGGGGCACGACGTGGAGGCCGCCGCCTTCATGGGCCAGGTCCGCACCGGCCTGCGCGCCGTCGCGGGCGTCACCACCGACCCCGGCGACATCCTGGGGCGGGCCAACAACCTGCTGCTGTCGATGAGCTCCGACCTCCTGGCGACCTGCACCTTCCTGCGCTTCGACCCGGTCAGCGGTGAGCTGGCCGGAGCCCGCGCCGGCCATGTACCGGCCGTCTGGGCCACCGCAGCCGGCGCGGAGGTGCAACTGGACCCCGGTGGCCTGCCGCTGGGCGTGTTCCCCGACCAGCGGTACCCGGTCACCCACCGCCGGCTGACCCGGCGGGGCGCGTTCGTCCTGATCACCGACGGGGTGGTGGAGGGGCCGACGTTCCCTATCGGGAAGGGGCTGGCACGGGTGACCCGCCTGGTCGGCGCGGCCTACGAAGCGGACGCCGACGAGCTGGCCGCCGAGGTGATCGCGGTGGCCGATCTGACCGGGCACACCGACGACGCGGCCGTCCTGGTGCTCCGGCACGACGGCGGCCCCTACCGGTAGCCGCGGGACGCGAGGGCGGAGGCAGCGGTGGAGCGACGCGCGTGGCCGGTACGGCACGGCACCACGGTCGTCCAGATCCTCGTGGTCGCCGGCGCCTACTACGGCGCCGCCCGGCTCGGACTCCTCCAGGAACTGGTCCGCGGGCAGGTCACCCCGCTGTGGCCGCCGACCGGTATCGCCCTGGCGGCGCTGCTGCTGCTCGGTACACGGGTGTGGCCGGGCATCGCGCTCGGCGCCTTCCTGGTCAACATCTCCCTGGGACCGTCGCTCCTGGTGGTCCTCGTCATCGTCGCCGGCAACACCGCGGCTCCGATGCTCTCCTACCAGCTGCTGCGCCGCGCGGGTTTCCGGGTGCGGATGGACCGGCTGCACGACGCCGTGGCACTGGTGTGCCTGGGCGCGCTGACCGGGATGCTGGTGAGCACGACCGTCGGCAGCGGCGTCCTGGTGCTCTCCGGGGCGCTGCGGGCGGCGGACTTCTGGCCCACCTGGGCGGTGTGGTGGACCGGCGACGCGATGGGGGTGCTGGTGATCACGCCGGTGCTGCTGCTCCTCAGCGCGGCCCGGTGGCCGCCCGCCGCGCGCATCCGCCCCTACCGGTGGGCGGAGGCGGCGCTGCTGGGCGGCTGCACCTTCGCCGTCACCGAACTCGCCGTCAGCAGTTCGATGAATCTGCTCTTCCTGGTCTCACCGTGCCTGATCTGGGCCGCCTTCCGCTTCGAGCGGGCCGGGGCGGCGCCGTGTGCCCTGCTGGTCTCGACGGTCGCGATCGTGGCGGCCGCCGAACGGTCGGGACCGTTCGCCCACCACGACCTGTTCACCAACATGGTCACCCTGCAGGCGTTCAACGGGATCACCGCGCTGACCGCGCTGCTGCTGGCCGCGCTGGTCACCGAGCGGCGCACCACCCACCGGGAGATCCAGCGGGTGGTCACCGAGCTGAGCCACGCGGTCTCCCGGCTGGAGTCGGACGCCTCGGCCGGGCCGTGGCCGCCGCCGCGCAGGCAGGAACCCGGCGACGGCGACACCTGAGGCCGGCGGCCGCGCGGCTCACAGCGCGCGCAGGCCGTCGATCACCTCGCGCAGCACCTGCTCGTCGGGCAGCTCGGCCGGCGGCACCGGCCGGCTGACCCGGACCAGGTCCGCGTCCAGCAGATCGCCGATCAGCACCCGTACGACACCGACCGGCAGATCGAGTTCGGCCGCCAGCTCGGCGACCGACAGCGGCGCCTCCCGGCACCGCTCGACGATCTCGACGTGCTCCGGCGACAGCGTCCGGTCGTCGACCGCCCGCTCCGCCCGGCTCTCGGCGATCACCTGCGCGATCAGGTCCAGACGCCCCGCGGCCGTACGGGTGCGCCCGCGCGTCATGGCGTACGGCCGGACGACGGGGCCCGCCTCGTCGTCGAACCAGCGGGCCGCCTCCCGGCTCCGGCCGTCCTGCTCGGTCATGGCGTCACCGTAGTCTGACTCAGCCGGAGAGGCCGGACCGGGGCGCGGTGCCCAGGTGGGCGCCCACCCGCTTGACCAGCAGCGTCATCTCGTACGCGATCAGCCCGACGTCGGAGTCCGCCTCGGCGAGCACGGCCAGGCAGCTGCCGTCGCCGGCCGCGCTGACGAACAGGAACGCGTCGTCCAGCTCGACCATGGTCTGCCGGACCTGGCCGGCGTCGAAGTGCCGGCCGACACCCTTGGCCAGGCTGTGGAAGCCGGAGGCGACCGCGGCCAGATGCTCGCCGTCCTCCCTGGTCAGGTCCCTGGACGCGCCGGTGGCCAGCCCGTCGCTGGAGAGGACGAGGGCCTTCCGGATCGAGCCGACCCGGTCCACCAGCTCGTCCAGGAGCCAGTTCAGGTCACCGGCTCCCTGCGCCGAGCCCGATGCGGTGGAAGCTGCTGCCTTCGGTGCGGTCATGGACCGTCCCCTCCTGATGTGGTTCCTGGTGGTGCTGCGGTGCCCGTGCCGTCGCCGCCGTGAGCGGCTGGGGCCGGGGCATCCGGGTCTGTGGTGTCGACGGCCGCCGTCGCGTCGGCGGTCTCTGCGTCGGCGGTCTTGGCCTCGACGGTCTTTGCCTCGGCCGGCGGGCCCGCCGGGCCCTCCTGCGCGTCCTCGCCGCTCTCGCGGCGGCCACGCTGCCAGCCCCGCTGGAGCGAGGCCATCCGGGCCCGGACCGCCTCGGCGTCCCGGTCGTCCTCCACGGACGGTCCGGCCGGCCGGCCGGACCCGGAGGACGCGGCGGCGTCGGCCTTGAGCTGCGGTGCGAGGCTGGCCTGCCGGACCCGGCGGGGCAGCCCCGTGGGGGTGGTCGCCGGGGGTGTCTCCCGGGGCGGCGCCGCGTCGCCGGGGTTCTCGTCGGCGTCCCCGGTGCGCCCGGCGGCCGGCTTCCGCCCCGGACCCGCACCGTCACCGGCATCGACCGTCCGGCCGTGGTCGGAGACCAGCACCGGCGGCCGGGGGCGGCGGGGCAGCGGGGCGAGCCCGCCGCCGGGCGCCTGGTCCCGGGTCTGCTGGTGCTGTTCGCCGTCGGGCACCGAAGGCACCGGAGCGATGCTGCGCGGCGCGGACGCCTGCCCGGCGGGCCCGCGGCGGCCCCGTTCGCGCTCCCGTCCGGCGTCGCGGCCCCGCTCCCGGCCGGTCTCCCGGTCGTGGCCGGCGTCGCGGCCCCGCTCCCGGCCCCGGAAGAGGGTCTCCTCCTCCTCGTGGGGGCCGAGCTCGTCCGGGCCCAGCGGCGCCTCCAGCTCGATCGGGCCGCCCGGCCCGGTCCGCCCGCGCACCGGGAGCGGTACCGGCGCGTGCGCGAGCGCGGCCAACTTGCCCGCGGCGTGCTCCAGTTCGTCACCGGGCGGGCCGCCGGCCAGCGGGTCGGCGGGCCGCTCGTCCTCCCGGCCGCCGGCCGTGGTCTCGGTGAGGATCTCCCCCGGGACGAAGACCACGGCGGTGGTGCCCCCGTACGGCGAGGGCTGCAGCGAGACCCGCACCCGCTGCCGCTGGGCGAGCCGGCTGACCACGAACAGGCCGAGCCGGTCGGTGTCGGACAGTTCGAACTCGGGGGTCTCGGCGAGCCGGAGGTTGGCCTCCAGCAGCAGGTCGGGGGCCATGCCCAGCCCGCGGTCGTGGATCTCCAGGGTGTAGCCGTTGGCGACCCGCTCGCCGAGGACCTGTACGGCGGTGTGCGGCGGCGAGAAGACGGTGGCGTTCTCCAGGAGTTCGGCGATCAGGTGCGTGAGGTCCGAGACGGCCGGGCCGTCCACCGCGAGCCGCGGCAGCCGGCGCACCTCGATCCGCTCGTAGTCCTCGACCTCGGCGACCGCCGCGCGCACCACGTCCATGAGCTGGACGGGACGGCGCCACTGCCGCGAGGGCGCGGCGCCGGAGAGGATGACCAGGCCCTCGGCGTGCCGCCGCATACGGGTGGTGAGGTGGTCGAGCCGGAAGAGGTCGGCGAGTTCGTCGGTATCCTCGGTGCGCCGTTCCATGGCGTCGAGGAGGGTGAGCTGGCGGTGCAGCAGGACCTGGCTGCGGCGGGCGAGGTTGACGAACACCTCGGAGACGCCGCGGCGCATGTCGGCCTGCTTGACGGCGGCCTCGATCGCGGCGCGCTGCAGGGTGTTGAGGGCCTGGCCGACCTGGCCGGTCTCGTCCGGGCCGAATTCGAGCCGGGGCGCCTCGGTCTCCACGTCGACGGTCTCGCCGGCCGCCAGCCGGCGCATGACGCTCGGCAGCCGCACCCCGGAGACCTCGTGGGCGGTCTTGCGCAGCCGGGTCAGGTCCCGCACGTGGCGGCGGCCGATGCGGAACGAGACGATGACCGAGACCAGCAGCGCGACGAAGCCGAGGACGCCGGCGACGGCGGCCTTGAGGAGGACGCGCGTGGCGACCGGCGCGACGCGCTCCTGATAGCGCTCACCGGCGTCCTTGCCCATCCGCTGGAGGTCGCCGAGCACCTTGTCCGCCGCGGTCGTCCAGCGCTCGGCGTTGATGACCCGGGGTCCGGCGTCCGCGCCGGCCGCGATCACCCGGTCCTCGTAGGAGGTCAGTTCGCGGGCCCCGGCGGAGCGCCAGTAGTCCTCGTACAGGCCGCGGTCCTTGGCGGGCAGCACGGGCAGGCTGATGTTGTACAGCACGCGGCGCTCGGCGACCCGGTCGGAGAGTGCGCGCAGATCGCGCTTGCTCATGCTGCCGGAGGCGAGCACCGCGGACATCAGGGCGTCCTCGCGGGCGACCGCCTCGCGGGCGCGGGTGACGTTGACCAGCGCGCGGCCCTGCTTGTCCATCTCCACGTTCTCCAGGGCGTGGAGCGCGGCGAGGAAGTCGTAGCCGGGGTCGACCAGGGAGTTGTAGTCCTCCATGGCCTCTTCGCGGGTGATGGTGTTGTGCTCGACCTGGGAGCGCAGCGAGCGGAGCGAGCCCAGGGACTTGAGGACGCCCGCCAGCCGGTCGCCGGCGTCCCCGGCCAGGTCCTCGCGGACGTCCCGGGTGTCGGCGTCGGTCCGCAGCCGGCTGACGGCGTCGTCGGTGTCCCGGCTCCGGCCGTGGAGGGCGCCGAGCGCGTCGGCACCGCGCCGGTCGGCGAGGTAGAGCAGGCTCTGCCGGCGCTCGCGCTGGAGCGCCTGAATGACGTCCTCGACCGGATAGCCCAGGCTCCGTACGACGTTGCCGACGTCCAGCAGCTGGTTGGCCTCACGCCCGGTGATATAGGTCATGAACGCCCACATGGACGTCAGGGACACCAGCGGAACGAGCAGCAGCGCCACGATCTTCCGGCGGACCGACTTCCCGCGAAAGCGCATGGCCTCCCCTACGTCAACCCCGGCGCACGGGGGCGGTGTTCCGTCAACAAACGGCGCGAGCCTACTACTGCCGGGTGACCGAGCCGAAGTGCTCTCGTGACGTCGGGAAAGGCCCCCGCGACGGATCGTCATGAGTTGTCCACCGATTCCCGGACAATCCACCCGTCAGTCCCGGTGGAAGCACCCCGCGCTCCTCCGACAGCATGCCCGCACAGTTGGCCGGAACTGCTCTACCCCGCGACATCCGGCCCGCCACCGGTACGTGACCATGGAGGACGACGGGGTCCGACGACATGGGCATGTACCCGGCGAAAACCGGGCAGCCACCAAACAGCCGGACACACGGGGAGAGTGCGGGGAGTGTGACGCTTTCATGGACACCGGCAGGCAGCCGTTGTGGCAGGAAGAGCCGGCGGAGCGGACTCGCATGCCCGATCCGGTGCGCACGGCCGCGGTGCGCGCCGTCATCATCGTGGCGCTCACGCTGATTCAGGCCATGGTGGCGTTCCTGTGCACCCTGGCGGGTTCCTGGTACGCCTTCCCCGCGGTGCTCAGCACGGTCGCCAGCACCGTCGTCGCCACCTGGGGGGTGCTGGACGTCTGGGTGACCCGGCAGGTCTGGATCCAGCGTCACGGCGTACGGTCCCAGCCGAGCAGCACCGCCCGCGAACTGCGCCGCGAACGCCGCCGGGCCCGGCGCCTGGAGCGGCGGGAGTCCCGTGGCGGCCGCTCGCCGGCGGACCGCGCGGCGGCCTGAGGGACTGCCCGGCGTCCGGCCGGGACCGTTACGCGACCGCCTCTTCCCGTACGGCGGGGCGGACATGGATCATGCCGTCCAGGACGCTCACCTCGTGGGTGCGGACCGGGCGGCGGGCCGGCAGGCAGGTCGGCGCCCCGGTGCGCAGGTCGAACAGGGCGGCGTGCAGCGGGCACTCGACGAAGCAGCCCTCGACCCAGCCCTCGGAGAGCGAGGCGTCCTGATGGCTGCAGGTGTCGTCGACGGCGTAGAAACCACCCTCGGCGTGGAACACCGCGATGGCCGGTGTGACGTCGTCGATCTCGATCCGTACGGACTCACCCTCGGGCAGGTCCTCGATGCGGCAGACGGGAATCATCTGGCCCCCCTCGCGCTGATCGGTATCATGTGTTCTGAATAACGCATCGCAGAGCGCGATGCGCAACAGAATCCAAGGCGGAGTGCGGGCCGTCAAGGGCTTCCCGGGAGTTGCCCTCGAACGCGCCCGACGGGGGCCTACGGGTGGTGACACGAAGACCCATGTCGAACACGAGCGGGACGACGGAAGACCGGTCCGAGGAACGGCGCGGCGGAGCGGGCTCCGTCCAGTCCGTGGACCGGGCGGTGAGCGTGCTGGAGATCCTGGCCAAGCTGGGCGAGGCCGGGGTGACCGAGATCGCCGAGGAGCTGGGGGTCCACAAGTCCACCGCCTTCCGGATCCTCGGGGTGCTGGAGCACCGCGGGCTGGTGGAGCAGGAGAAGGAGCGCGGGAAGTACTACCTGGGCGCCGGGGTGCTGCGGCTGGCCGGCGCCGCCGCGATCCGGCTGGACATCTCGCAGGAGGGCCAGCCGGTGTGCCGGGCGCTGGCCGACGACACCGGGGAGACCGCCAACATCGCGGTGCTGGACGGCGATGCCGCGGTGAACATCATGCAGGCCAGGGGCTCCGCCGCGGTCACCGCGTACAACTGGCTGGGCCGACGCACCCCGTTGCACGCCACCGCCAGCGGCAAGGTGCTGCTGGCGCACCTGCCGCACGAGCGGCGGGAGAGCCTGGTGACCCGCAAGCTGCCGCGCTTCACCGAGAACACCCTGACCACGGCGTCCGGTCTGCGCGCCCAGCTGACCGCCGCGCTGGAGGACGGATTCGCCTGCACCAGCGAGGAGTTGGAGATCGGGCTGAACGCGGTGGCGGCGCCGGTACGGGCGCACGACGGCGCGGTGATCGGCGCGATCGGCGTCTCGGGGCCGGCGTACCGGATGGCGCGCCAGCACCTCCCCGAACTCGCCGAGCGCTCCGCGCAGGCGGCCGTGGAGCTCTCCCGCCGGATGGGGTTCGGAGGGTGAACAGGGTTGCGGAAAAACGCCCCTTGACGGATTGCTGACGGACTTCCAGCATGTCTCCTATCGCGCAACCTAGCGCGTTATAGGCAACACCGGGGACGGTGGCGGAGCGCCCTCCACCACCGTCCCCGCTCCCAGCTCAGCGCACCACTCCCACCCCTCACAGGCATCCGTGCCACCGCACGCGCGTCGCCCGCCCCTGCCGCACCGCAGGCGCTGTTTAGGAGTGAGACATGCCGCACGAAGCCCGCGCCGTCGTCGCCCTCAAGAAGGGCGCGCCCGTCGAGGTGCTGCCGATCCTCGTGCCCGACCCCGGCCCGGGCGAGGTGCTCGTGTCCGTCCAGGCGTGCGGGGTGTGCCACACCGATCTGCACTATCGCGACGGCGCGATCGGCGACGCGTTTCCCTACCTCCTCGGGCACGAGGCCGCCGGTGTGGTCGAGGCCGTCGGGCCCGGCGTCACCGAGCCGGCCCCCGGCGACTACGTGGTCCTCGCCTGGCGGGCGCCCTGCGGCAACTGCCGCTCGTGCCGCCGCGGGCGGCCCTGGTACTGCTTCGACTCCCGCAACGCCGCCCAGCCCATGACACTCCTGGACGGGACACCGCTGACCCCGGCGCTCGGCATCGGCGCCTTCGCCGAGAAGACCCTGGTCGCCGCCGGGCAGGCGGTGAAGGTCGACCCCGCGGCCCGCCCCGAGGCGGCCGGGCTGATCGGCTGCGGGGTGATGGCCGGCTACGGCGCCGCCGTGCACACCGGCGGCGTCGGCAGCGGCGACACCGTCGCCGTCATCGGCTGCGGCGGCGTCGGCAACGCCGCCATCGCCGGGGCCGCCCGGGCCGGCGCGCGCCGCATCATCGCCATCGACCTGGACGACGGCAAGCTCGACGCCGCCGAGCGGTTCGGTGCCACCGACACCGTCAACTCCCGTGGCACGGACCCGGTCGAGGCGGTCCGCAGCCTCACCGGCGGGCACGGCGCGGACGTCGTCATCGACGCGGTCGGCCGCCCCGAGACCTACCGGCAGGGCTTCTACATGCGGGACCTGGCCGGCACCCTGGTCCAGGTCGGCGTACCCGACCCCGACATGCGGATCGAGCTGCCGCTGATCGACCTCTTCGCGCGCGGCGGCGCGCTGAAGTCCTCCTGGTACGGCGACTGCCTGCCCAGCCGCGACTTCCCGGTGCTGATCGATCTGTTCCTGAGCGGCAAGCTCGATCTGGAGCGCTTCGTCAGCGAGACCGTCACGCTCGACGACCTCGAAGCGGCCTTCGCCAAGATGCGGCGCGGGGAGGTACTGCGGTCGGTGGTGTCGCTGTGACGACGGCCCACGACGACCCGGTGCGCTCCCCGCGCCGGTGCCTCACCCGACGGTCCCGTCCGGTGCCTCCTCGGCGGCCGGCTCCTCCGGGCGCCGGTACATCCGGGTCGCCGTGATCTGACCGTGCACCGCCTCGCCGGCCGGGTCCTGCTGCGGCAGGCCCGGCCGCAGGTGCTCCTCGACACTGATGTACTTCAGGCCGGCCCGCAGGTCCGCGTCATTGCGCAGCCGGATGACCAGCGGGAACTCGGCGAGCGCGGTGGTGTCGAACAGGCCCGTCGTGTACAGCAGCTGGACGCCGAGCGCATCGGCGACGGCGCGCTGCAGCTCCAGCAGGTACGTGGCGTTGGCGCGGCCGATCGGGTTGTCCAGGAACAGCGTGCCGGCGTGCCGCTGCTTGTCCCGGCCCCGGTCGTTGCTGCGCAGCGCCGCCATCGTGCAGTACAGGGCGATGGCCGCGGTCAGCAGCTGGCCGCCGGAGAAGACGTCGCCCATCTGCCCGACCGGCACCCGCTCGGCCCGCAGCACCGCGTCCGGCTTGAGGATCTCCACGGCCACCCCGCGCGGCTGGAGCGCCGCGCTGACCCCGCGCAGCAGCAGGGACATCCCGTCCCGGCGCAGATCGCTGTTCTTCCGGACCGCGGCGCGGGTCGCCTCGTCGATGACCTCGCCCAGCCGCTCGGTGAGCGTGGCCTGGTCCGGGTCCTCGAAACGGATCCGCAGGAACTCCTGCCCCGACCACTCCCCCAGCCCCTCCGGCAGCCGGGACAGCCGCTGGGCGGAACGCAGCGTGGTCAGCGACGACTCGACCAGGCCGCGCAGCCGGTCGACGATCGAGTCGCGGTTGCGCTCCAGCTGCGCCAGTTCGTCGGTCAGCACCCGCAGCCGGGGCGCGAACGCCTCCGCCCACTTCGCGGCGTGGTCCGGCAGCGCCGCGGCGGGCAGTTCCCGGATCTGCTGCCGGGCGGGGGTGCGGACCTGTTCGTAGCGTGCGGAGTTGGCGTGCCGTACGAGGACGTCGGCGGCCTCGCGGACCGCGGACTCGGCGGTGGAGAGGTCGGTGGCGCAGCCGCGCAGCGAGCGGCGGGACTCGGCGGCGGACTGCCGGGCCTCCGCGAGGGAGCCGGCGTACGGCTCGATCCGCTCGTCGGCGCCCTCCTCGGCGTCCTGGTGGTCCCGCAGCAGATCGCGCAGCAGGGCGGCGGTCTCGTCGAAGCCGCCGGCCGCGTCCTCGGCCGCGCGGTGGGCGCGCAGCAGCTCCTCGTGCTGTGCCCGGGCGCTCTCCAACGCCTCGGTGGCGGTGGCCAGTTCGCCGGAGGCGGTGCGCAGCAGCTCCTTGGCGCGGTCGGCGTCCGCGGGCACCAGCTCCTCGGGCAGCTCGGTGTGCGCCCCGCCGTCCGTGGGGGCCAGCCGCTCGGCCTCGCCGCGCAGCCGGCCCAACTGCTCGCTGGCGGCCGAGGCCCGGCTCTCCAGCATGTGCACCAGCGATTCGGCCCGGGCCGCGGCGGCCTGCCGGGACGGGCCGTCGGCGGCGTCCGGGCTCTCCAAAAGGGCCTCGGCACGGGTCCGCACCTTGTTGGTGAGGCGGTTCAGCTCGGCCAGGGACGCGGACTCGTCGCCCTCGGCGCGGGCCTGCTCGGCCCGCAGATCGGCACCGACGCCGACCTTCTCGTAGAGCTGGGAGGCGGCGCGGTACGCCTCGCGCAGCGCGGGCAGCGAGGCGTTCGCGCCGTCGGGGGCCTCGCCGAGGTCGTCCGGCACACCGGCGATCTCGGCACGCTCGGCGCGCAGCGCCCGTGCGGTGCGCCGGGCGTCGTCAGCGGCGCGCTGGGCGGCCCTGCGGTCCTCGTCGGCGGCCCGGGCGCGGTCCACGCACTCCTCGGCACGGGCCTCGAACTCCACCGCCTCGTCGGCGAGTTCACGCAGCCGGGACTGCCAGGAGGCGCGCTCGCGCAGCCGGTGGGCGAGCCCGGCCAGCAGGTCGGCGGCGCGGCGGGCACGCTGGGCGGTCTCCTGCCGCTCGTCGCGCACCCGGGTGGCCTCGGCGGCGACCTCGTCGGCCTCGGCACGGACCGCACGGGACTCGGCCAGCTCGGCGGCGGCCTCGTCGGCGGCCGTACGGGTCTCCTCGGCGGCCTCGGCCAGCTCGGCCAGCCGGCCGGCCGGGCAGCCCGCGCGCCAGGAACCGAGGCGAGCGGCCAGCGCACGGTCACCGGCGAGCCGGGCGGCCAGCGCCCGGATCTCCTCGTCGCGCTCTATGGCCCGCGCCCGCAGCGCCTGGCGCTCCTCGTCGGCGGCGGACTCGTCGTGCATCGCCGGGTTCGGCGGCACGAGGAAGACACCGGAGTCCCGCTCGTCGGGGGCCGGGGTCGGGGCGAGCAGCGCGGCGGCGGTGCCGACGGCGACCGCGGAGCGCGGCAGCAGCGCGGCCTGGGCGAGCACCTCGCGGGCCCGGGCGTGGGTCTCCGGGTCGGTGATGATCACGCCGTCGACGAGCTCGGGGCGGGCGGCGAGCACCCGGGCGTGGTCGGCGGGGTCGACGGACTGGGCGAGGTAGCGCCAGCCGGGCAGCGCCGGGACGCCGTGCTCGCCGAGGTACTCCACGGCGGCCAGCACATCGGGGCCCGGCGGCAGCAGGCCGCCGTCGCCCAGCGCGCCCAGGATCCGCGCGTCGTCGGCGGCGGCCGTGCGCAGCTCGAACAGCTGCCGTTCGGCGGCGGACACGCCGTCCTCCAGCAGCTCACGCAACGCGTCGGCGTTGCGGTCCAGCTCCTCGGCCGTCAGCGGTCCCGCGGTGGCGGAGCGGCGCGGGGCGCCCTGGTCGGTGCCGGGGGTGGCGGTGCGCGGGCCGGGCACGCCGAGGGCCTTCGCCTCGGACTGCGGCAGGCCGAGCAGGTCGGCGAGCCGCTGTTCGGCGCCGATGGACTCGGCGGCCCGGCGCTCCGCCTCGTACGCACGGGCGGCGGCCTCGGCGGCGTCCTCGGCGCGGGCCGCGGCCAGCTCCGCCGCGGAGTGCCGGGAGGTCGCCTCGCGGGCGCGGTCGGTGGCCTGCCGCGCCGTCTCACGGGCCGCGTCCCACGCCTCGACGGCGGTCTTCTCGGCGTCCGAGGCGGCGAGCGCGGCCCGGGCCGGGTCGGCGTCCGGCGCGCTGTCGTCCAGCCAGCCGGCCCGGACGGCCTCCGCGGTCTCCTCGGCGACCTCGGCGAGCCGCTGCTTGAGGTGCTCGGCCTCGCTGCGGGCGCGCTGGGCGTGCGTCGCGGCCGTGGTCGCGTCGCGGTGCGCGGACTCGCCGGCCTCCTGGAGGGCGGCGGAGCGCTCCTCCTCCTCGTTGGCGATCCGCTCGCCGGCCTCGGCCGCCGCGTGCAGGGCGCGGACCAGGTCGGCGGCGGCGGTGGCGCGGGCGGCGAGCGCGGGGGCGGCGTCCCGCTCGGCCTCGCGGATGGCGGCGGCCACCCGCGCCGAGCGGTCGGCGGCGGCCCGGTGCCGCAGGGCGATCTCGGCGGCCTGCCAGGCGCTGTGCAGCGTACGGGCGTCGTTGAGCTCCCGGCGCTGGGCCGCGGCGCCCTTCTCCGCGGCGGCGAGCGCCAGCGAGGCGTGCCGGTAGGCGAGTTCGGCCGCGACCAGGGAGCGGCGCTCGCGGACCTGCCCGGCGTCGGTGACGCGGTGGGCCGCGGCGGCGACCTGTTCGGCCAGCTCGGCGGTGCGGCCGCGCTCCTCGGTGCCCCGGGCGTGCAGCCGCTGGGCCAGGGCGCGGGTGCGGCGCTCGGCGCCGGCGTGCACCTCGCGGGCCCGCTCGCGCTGCTCGGCGGCGTCGGCGATACGGGAGAGCAGGTCGAGGGAGCCGGCGGTGAAGTCCCGCTCGGCGGTCAGTTCGGCACGCCGGCCGAGCTTGTGGGCGAAGCCGTGGACGAGGTCGGCGAGGCCGTCGGTGTCGCGGGTGTCGGTGACGGCGCGCAGCAGCAGGTCGGTGAAGTCCGAGTCGTTCTTCACTGCGAACAGGCCGGCCGCCTCGCCCTCGTCGGCGTTCATCTCCCGCTGGTAGCGGAAGAGTTCCGGGTCCAGGCCCAGCTCGCCGAGGTGTTCGTTCCAGCGCTCGTGGATCTCTTCCCAGACGACGTCCAGATTGGGGTAGTTCTTCCCGGCCTCGGTGAGGACGTCACGGAAGCCCTTCATCGTGCGGCGGCGGCCCTGGGCGCCGGAGCTGCCCTCGCCGCCCTCCTGGCGCGGGCGGACGACCGTCGCCTCGGCGACGGGCAGCGCGTCGAGGCTCATACCGGGCCCCGGACGGAAGCTGTACCAGGCTTCGGCGAACTTCCTCGGGTCGTTGGAGACCTGCCGGCCGCGCCATTCGCTGACCTTGCCGACGACCACGCTCTCGCCGGTGAGGACGTGCTGCCACTCCAGCGCGACGTGGCCGCAGTCGTCGGCGAGCAGGAACTTGCGCAGCACGCCGGAGCTGGCGCCGCCCAGGGTGTTGCGGTGACCGGGCAGCATCACCGAGAAGATCAGCTTGAGCAGGACGGACTTGCCGCCGCCGTTCTCCAGGAAGAGCACGCCGGCCGGGGCGGGGCGGCGCGGCGGCCCGACCGGTTCGTCCTCAAAGAAGTCCGCCTGCGCCGGCGCCGGCTGGGGCACGGGCGCGCCGACGCCGCGCAGGTCCAGCACGGTGTCGGCGTAGCGCGCACCGGCGGGCCCGATGGAGTAGAGGCGGACCCTGGACAGCTCGTACATGGCGGACTCTCGTTGTCGTGGCGGTGGGGCGGTGGGGGGCGGTCGTGGTGGGGTGCGGGTCAGCCGGAGTGGAACGGCAGGCCGGCGTCGGCGACCAGGTCGAGGTCGTCGGTGTCCTCGCCGGGGAGCAGCGAGGCGCTGCCGTCGGCGACCGGGACGATGCCCAGCTCCAGCAGCTCGGCCATGGCGGCGGTGCCGGCCATGTCGCGGACCTGGAGCTGGTAGCGCGCGGTGGTGCGGTAGGCGCCGCCGGCGTCGTCGCCGGTGCGCTGGAGGAAGCCGGAGTCGACGAGGAACGTGACGGCCTTGGCGATGATGCCGGTGGTCGAACCGGCCAGCCGCCGGGCGTCCTTGGTGGCGCCGGTCGCGCTGCGGCGGGCGTAGATCCGCCAGGCGGCCTCCAGGCCGGGGGCGTCGGTGACCGGGTCGGTGTTCTCGCCGCCCTGCTCGGCGCGCTCCTCCAAGCGGCGGCACGCCTGCCGTACGAAGGCGTCGACGCCGTTGACGGTGATCCGGCCGATGTAGCCGTCGTCGGCGAGGTCCTCGGGGCGGGGGAACGCCAGCGCGGCGACCGCCAGGTGCGCCAGGCCGTGCAGGAAGCGGTCGGCGGAGTCGGCGGAGGCGCGGCGGGCGTAGTCGCCCATGCGGACCGCGAAGACGGAGTCCTCGGCGGCCGTGACGGCCATCCCCGCGCGGGTGGAGACCTCCAGGACGACCAGGCCGAGGCCGCCGGCGACGGCGTCGGCGAGCCGGGCGAAGGCGGGCTCGTCGCGGTAGCGGCGCAGCAGTTCGCCGTACTCGGCGTCGCGGGCGGGCAGCAGCTTGGGCTGGAGGCCGAAGGAGACCAGCCGGGCCGCGTCGGCGGCGTCGGCCGGGGTGACGGCCGGCGCCCTTCCCTGTTCGGCCGGGGCCGTGAACTCGGTGAACGGCCGCGCCGGCTCGGTGTCGGCGGTGGGCAGGCCCCGGCCCGGCTCGCCGCTCCCGGGCGCCGGGTCCGGCTGCGGCACCTCGTCGGCGTCGTACTGGGTCACGGGGCAGGCTCCTTGCGGGGGACGGTCGGGGTGCACTCCCGCCGGTGCGCGGGCGGGGGGTCGTGGGGCGCGGTCCGCTGACGGCGGATGCCGGGCGGCCGGACGGGTATCGGTGGGGCGGGCCGGCGCATCAGGCCACCTCCGAGCGGTCGGCGGCCATGCCGGCCGCGTCGAGCAGGGCGGTGCCGACGATGAGGTCGGCGCCGCCGAACTCGGGGTCCGTCAGCTCCGTGCCGTCGTCGACGGCGAAGAGCAGCTGCTGTTCGCCCTGGCGGTAGGCGGTGCCCACCGGTGGGCTGGCCGCGTGCACCGCCAACAGGGCGACGAGGTAAGGGAGTTCGGGATCGCTGCGGCGCGCTTCGGCCAGCAGGCCGGAGAGCCTGCGGGGCGCGTCGGCGGGCAGGTCGAGCAGCGCCGTGGCGGCATCGAACTGCGCCTCGCTGAAGCGGCTGTCGTCGGGGGTGGCGACCAGGTCGGGCTCGGGCATCTCGGCACCGAGGTGCTCGCGCTCCACGGGCGGGGTGAGCAGCATCTCCACGAGGTCGCCGACGCGGACGGCGGCGGGGGTGCGCAGACCGGTGCCCCGGGCGAAGAAGGCGTCGGTGACCCGGAGGGCCTGCTCGGCGGGGAGCGGCAGCACGGGCGCGACGAGCTGGCCGTACAGGTCGAGTCCGGCGCGGGCGACGGGTGTGGCGAACGCCTGCCGGTCCTGCTCGGCGCGGAAGAGCGGGCCGGCCTCCAGCAGCCGGGACTGGAGCTGGGTGTGCCGGCGGATGCAGTCCTTGACGATGTCGACGAGCTCGGCGGCGCGCCGCTTGTGCTCCGGCTCCTCCGTCTCGTCGCGGGCCTTGCGGATGTTGGTGAGGATGGCGTTCTCGTGGCGGTAGCGGTCCGCGACGTGGTCGAGCGCCTCGTTGATCATGTCGGGGACGGTCTCCAGCCAGTCGACCGCGCGGACGTTGCGCCGGGTGGCGTCCAGGGTCCGGCGGAGCGTCTCGGCGTACTGGACGGTGCGGTAGCGCGCCTGCTCGGCGGCGAGCTGCGCGTCGGCCAGCCGGCCGCGGTTGATCAGCACCTCCAGCTTGACCTCGGCGGCGATCTGGGCGCTGGTGACGTCCGTGTCGAGCGCGCCGACCAGGACGTTGACCGCTTCGTCGGTGGCCCGGAGGTAGACGCTGCCACCGGCGCCGGGGACCTCCTCGATCAGCTTGAAGTCGTAGTCGCGGCGGACGTACTCACCGTCGGTGGTGAAGGTGCCGTAGACGGCGCGGAAGCCGCGGTCGACGCTGCCGACGTTGATGAGGTTCTCCAGCACCCAGCGGGCCACCCGCTCGTGCTCGCCCGCGGGGCGGCCGGGGGTCTGGGCGGCCACCCGGGGGAGCACCTTCGCCACTATCTCCTCGTGGTCGGCGCCGGTGTCGAAGTCCATGTTGAGGGTGACGAGGTCGATGACGGCGAGCGCCACCTCCGCCATCGCGTAGACCCCGTACTCGCCCGCGAGGTTGGCCTTGCGCACGTCAAGGTCGTGCAGCGGCGCGGTGCACGCGAGGGCGCGCAGCCGACGGGCCAGGCCCTCGTCGGCGGCCGGGCCCGGAGCGGGTCGGTTGACCCCGTTGAGCTGGGGCGCAGCGGGCCCCGGGGCGGGAAAAGTCACATCGCACAGAGTAGGCGCTCGCACTGACAACGGACGAAACGGCGCGGATCCGCTCATGGGTGGAACGGCCGGTGGATCCGTTGACGGCGGGCAGCCGGACGAGGTGCCGGTGCCGGCGGATCAGTTTACGGTGCGGTCCGGCGCGGCCGGCTGCCAGGTCCCGTGCCCGGCCGACGGCCCGTCCAGCGCCAGCGCCGCGAAGGTCGCGAGCCAGTGGTCCGCGGTGAAGTCCCCCGAGACGCAGTGCGGCAGCCCCGCGACGAGGTGGTCGCGGGCCGCCGCTTCGAGTACGCCGCTGCGCGGGTCGTCGCCGGGCAGGACCGCGGCGATCCGGCGCAGTGCGGCCGCCCGGCTCAGCGACAGCCCGACGAGGTGGCCGATCTGGGGGTCGGCGGGGTCGGAGACGGTGGGCGGGGCGAGCAGCCCGGCGGGGGCCCGCCGCTCGACCCCGGGCAGGAACCGCGCCAGCCACGGCGCGAATTCCGCGGGTGGCAGCACCCGGCTCATCGCCTCGGCCTCGGCGAGCGCCGGGGAGAGGAAGTCCTGTCCGGAGGGCTCCCAGTGGGCGGGTGCGTCGTGGTCGTCGGCGAACCAGCGCCGCAGGGTCCCGGAGACCTGCGCGACGAGGGCGGGGCGGCCGGCCGCCGTCGCGCAGTCCAGGACCAGGCCGAGCGCGAAGGCGCTGTTGGTGTGGGTGCCGTGGCGCACCGGATAGGTGGCCCGCCGCAGCCAGCCGAGCAGCAGCGCCTCGACGTCCTCGGCCGCGGGGGCCAGCGCGGCCGCCCAGCGTTCCCCCGCCGCGCCGCCGAGCGTCCGGCACTCGGCGGCCAGCGCCAGCAGCCAGGCCCAGCCGTAGGGCCGCTCGAAGGACGGGTGGGCCCGCAGGTAGGCCGATTCGGCGGCGAGGTGGGCGGGGGTGAGGCGGGCGTCGAGGGCGGCGGTGACCGCGTCGCGGGGGACCCGGTCCGGGCAGCGGCGCAGCAGCCGCACCAGCAGCCAGTGCATGTGGACCGAGGAGTGCCAGTCGTACGAGCCGTGGAAGGCGGGGTGGAGCGTCTGCGGCGGCACCAGGTCCTCGGGGCCGGCCAGCAGGTGCATCGGGGCGTAGGGGTAGGGGCGGGTGAGGTTGGTCAGCGCCAGGGCGGCGAACCGGGCGGCGTGCGCGGCGAGTCCGGTGGCCCGCGCGCCCTGGCCTTCGCCGCTCAATGCAGCGCCCCGCCGGCGAGGCGGGCATCGGTGCAGGTGTGCGCGGCCGCCACCATGATCTCCTGGAGGGCCCGGGTGACCGCGGCGGCCGGGAGCGAGGGCTGCGAGCGGTCGGTGACCTGCTCGGGCACGTAGGGGACGTGCACGAACCCGCCGCGTACGCCCGGGAGTTCGGTGGCGAGGAGGTGGGCGAGGCCGTAGAAGACATGGTTGCAGACGAAGGTGCCGGCGGTGTTGGAGACGGAGGCGGGCAGTCCGGCGGCGCGGACCGCCGCGACGCACGCCTTGACGGGGAGGGTGGCGAAGTACGCGGCGGGGCCGCCGGGCACGATCGGCTCGTCGATCGGTTCGGCGCCGGAGGAGTCGGGTATCCGGGCGTCGTCGACGTTGATCGCGACGCGTTCCACGGTGATGTCGGGGCGGCCGCCCGCCTGGCCGACGCAGACGACGATCTCGGGGCGGGCCTCCTCGATGGCGGCGCGCAGCACGGCCACCGACGCGCCGTAGACGCAGGGCAGTTCGACGGCGGACACCTCGATTCCGGCGGGCGGCTCGGCGGCGGCGGCGCGGACCGCCTGCCAGGAGGGGTTGACGGTTTCACCGTCGAAGGGGGCGAATCCGGTCAGCAGTACCCGGGTCATACGGTCATCCTTGGTGCGAGGTGCAAAAGGGCACGGAACGGGGCGTGCGGAGCGTGTGGCGGACGGCGGCGCCGTCCGCCCGGATGCGGCCCGCCTCAGAAGGCGAACAGCGTCATGATCACGATGTTGCAGCCCAACAGGACGCCCGCGGTGGGCAGTTGCGCCTTGATGGGGCCGTACTGGTCCTTGAGCTCCAGCAGGGCGGCCGGGACGATGTTGAAGTTGGCCGCCATGGGGGTCACGAGGGTGCCGCAGAAGCCGGCGAGCATGCCGATGGCCAGGACGGCGGCGGCGTTGCCGTGGAAGTGCCCGATCAGGACGGGCCAGCCGACGGCCGCGGTCATCACGGGGAAGGCGGCGAAGGCGTTGCCCATGATGATGGTGAACGCGAACATGCCGACGCAGTAGACGACGATCGCGATCACCAGGGAGTCCTTCGGCAGGATCGACGTGGTGAGCTTGCCGACCTGGTCACCGACTCCGGAGACCTGGAAGATGGCGCCCAGCGTGGCCAGCATCTGCGGCAGCAGCATCGCCCAGCCCATCGCCTCCAGCATGGAACGGCCGGACTGCACGGGGACCGAGAGTCGCTTCTCGCGCAGCATGACCATGCCGACGACGAGGGCGACGACGGCCCCGATGCCCAGCCCCAGGATCGTTTCGCTGCCCGTCTGGAGGACCGGTTCACCCCCGAAGGAGAGGTTCTTGACGCCGATGGCGCAGGCCATGGCGACGACCGGGATGGTGAGCGCGGGGACGAACAGCCGGTTGCCGAACCGGGCGGCGCTGGCGGCGCGCTCCTCGGCGGTGGTGGTGCGCGGGGTGCCGCGTCCGGTGAAGCCGAAGCCGGCCAGGCCCGCCATGACGAGGACGGCGACGCCCAGCGGTTCGGCCGGGGCCTGCTTGGTGACGACCCAGCTGCTGTAGATGAAGCCGGCGCCGATCAGGCCCCAGAAGGCGCCGGTGCCGTAGCGCTTGGGGTTGCTGCGGTCGGTGACCATCTGGGAGGCCATCACCAGGAAGCTGAGGCCGACCAGCCAGTAGAACCACTCTGCCTTGATCACTGGGCTGCCTCCACTGCGGGACCGGGCTGGACGTCGGCGGTGAGCAGGTCGCGCTCCAACTGGCGGTCCAGGCGCAGCAGTCGCCAGCCGTGGACCACGAAGGCGCACACGGCGGTGGGGATCGCCCACAGCGCGAGGTGCAGCGGTTCGAGGTGGGTGCCGTAGGTGGTGTTGACGAATCCGGTGATCAGCAGGATCGAGCCGACGGCGAGGAAGACGTCCTCCCCGAAGAACAGGCCGATGTTGTCCGCGCTGGCGGAGAACGACCGGACCTTCTCGCGGGTGCGGTCCGGCAGGGCCCCGTACTTGCGCTCGGCGGCGCCCTCGGCCATCGGGACGGCGAGCGGCCGGACGGTCTGGGCGTGCCCGAAGACGTTGGTCAGCCCGACCGCGGCGCCGAGCTGCCGCAGGCCCAGATAGAGCGCCAGGAAGCGGCCGGTGGTGAGCCGGCCGAACCGGGCGATGAGGTTGCGGGCCTGCTCCTGGAGGCCGTAGCGCTCCAGGAGGCCGATGACCGGGAGGGTGATCGCGAAGATGGTCACCGCGCGGCTGCCGGCGAAGCCCTCGCCGAAGGCGGCGAGCACCTTGCCGGGTGAGAGTCCGCCCAGGAGGCCGGTGGCGATGCCCGCCACCCCCACGACCAGGAGGGGATTGCGTTTCGTGGCGAAGCCGAGCACGACCACGAGCACGCCGAGGAGGACGATCATGGATCCGCCTTCCGCGTACGGGACCCCTACGGGTCCGGGGAGAGGGGTGAGGAGATGCAGCGGAGGCTAGGCGATTGTTCAACGATCCGACAAGAGGTCTGCCGAGGGGAATCCTGAAACCTCCCCCGCTCGCTCCCCTGAGCCCCGGTCACTGCTCCGCGATACGCCGGGCGTACGCCCCGGACAACTGGACGCGCGAGTCCTCCAGGTAGGACCCCAGCAGCCGTTCGGCCTCGGCGGCATCGCCCGCCTGGAGCGCCTCGACGATCTGGCGGTTGCGGGTGAGATACGGCGCGTGGAACCGCCGGGGGTCGGCCATGACGTGGAAGACCAGCCGGAGTTCGGCCAGCACGCCGCGCATCAGCTCGTCGGTGCGCGGGCTGCCCGCCAGGGCCACGATGCCCTGGTGGAAGCGGATGTTGGCGGTCGACAGGTCCTGCCAGGCCCGCTCACCGGAGGCGGCCTCACCGGCCTGCACCGCGGCCTCGATCGCCGCGAGGGTCTCGCGCACGCGGTCGTCGTAGGGCCCCTGCCCCAGGCCGCGGACCGCCGCGCACTCCACCAGCATGCGCACCCGGTAGATGTCGTCCAGGTCCTCGACCGTCACCACCCGCACGAAGACCCCGCGGTTCAGCTCGTGCACCAGCAGCCGCTCGTGCGTCAGCAGCCGGAACGCCTCCCGCAGGGTGTTGCGCGAGACGCCCAGCGCCCCGCCGATGCTCTCCTCGGAGAGCCGGGCGCCGGGCGCGAAGTAGCCCTCGGCGATCCGGTCGCGCAGGATGTCGGCGACCCGCTCGGCGGTGCTGGCGCGGCCCAGCAGGGCGCGGTCCCGTTCCAGTCCCGCGACCTCGGCGAGCCGCCGCTGATCGTTCTTCGCCACTCCGCCGGCCATGCCGCCGCTCCCCGCTCTCGTACCGTGCCGGGCGGCCGGGTCGGGCCGTCCGGGTGCCGTATCGAGCGGAAGTCAATCCCACCTGAGGGGACAAAACAACGGAGCTCCCACCGAACGGCGCAGACCTCTTGTCGGATCGTTGAACGATCCTCTACGTTGTCCCCAACGCCGGTCGGCTCGATGGCCCTCGGGGGAGAGTCACTACGGATAGGGCCGGCCGGCCCGAACGTTCCCGTCCGCCCCCGCCCGAAAACCGGGCCGCAGTGCCCCGCACCCGGCCCGCCCGCCCGCCCGGCACCGAGCACTTCTGGAACGGACCGACATGACCGACGCGGTGGACGCCGTGGACTGTGCGGATGCTCCCGTCATCGACCTCAACGCCGACCTCGGCGAGGGCTTCGGCCGCTGGCAGCTCACCGACGACGAGGCCCTGCTGTCCGTCGTCACCAGCGCCAACGTCGCCTGCGGCTTCCACGCCGGCGACCCCGCCACGATGCGCCGGGTGTGCGAGCTGGCCGCCGAGCGCGGCGTGGTGGTCGGCGCCCAGGTCTCCTATCGCGACCTGGCCGGCTTCGGCCGCCGCGCGATGGACGTCCCGCCGGAGGAGCTGGCCGACGAGATCACCTATCAGATCGGTGCGCTGGAGGTCTTCGCCCGCGCCGCCGGCACCCGCGTCGCCTACGTCAAACCGCACGGCGCGCTCTACAACCGCTGCGTGCACGACGCGGAGCAGGCCGGCGCGGTCGTCGCGGGCGTCCGTGCCGCGGGCGGCGCGCTGCCGGTCCTCGGCCTGCCCGGTTCGCGGCTGCACGAGGCCGCCCGGAACGCGCAACTGCCCGTCGTCACCGAGGCGTTCGCCGACCGCGCCTACACCGACCAGGGCACTCTCGTCCCGCGCCGGGAGCCGGGCGCCGTGGTCCACGACCCGGACGAGGTGGTCAAGCGCGCCGTCGGCATGGCCCGCGACCGGGCCGTCACCTCCCTCGGCGGCCGGCGGATCACGGTCGCCGCGCGCTCGCTGTGCCTGCACGGCGACACCCCCGGCGCGGCCGTGCTCGCCCGGCGGGTGCGGTCCGAACTGACCGCGGCCGGGGTGCGCCTGCGGAGTTTCGCATGAGGCCGCTGCCGGTCGGCGAACACGGGCTGCTGATCGAACTGGACGGCGCCGAGGAGGTCGAGGCGCTGCACGCCGAGCTGCTGCGCCGGGCCGCGGCCGGCGCCCTGCCGTGGGCCGGCGGCGGCCCGTCGGAGCGGCGCGGCGAGATCGTGCCGGCCGCCCGCACGGTCTTCCTCGACGGTCTGGCCGACCCCCGCGGACTGATCGCCGAGCTCGCCACCTGGGACATCCCGCCGCTGACCATCGCCGGCCGGCCCACCGTGGAGATCCCGGTGCGGTACGACGGCCCGGACCTCGCCGACGTCGCCGCCCTGTGGGGCAGCACCCCCGACGAGGTGGTCCGGCGGCACTCCGGCACCGCGTTCCACGTCGCCTTCTGCGGGTTCGCCCCCGGCTTCGGCTATCTGACCGGGCTGCCCGAGCCGCTGCACGTACCGCGCCGGGACACCCCCCGTACGAAGGTCCCGGTCGGCTCGGTCGGGCTGGCCGGCCCGTACACCGGGGTCTATCCGCGCTCCTCCCCCGGTGGCTGGCAGCTGATCGGCACCACCGACGCCGTGCTGTGGGACCCGCGCCGCGAACCGGCGGCGCTGCTCGCGCCCGGCACCCGCGTCCGCTTCGTCCCCGTGGAGACCACCCTGTGAGCGACCGTGCCTTCTCGGTGGTGCGGGCCGGCGCCCTCACCACCGTCCAGGACCTCGGCCGGCCCGGCCACGCCCACCTCGGCGTGCCGCGCTCCGGCGCCCTCGACGCGCCCGCGCACCGCCTCGGCAACCGTCTGGTCGGCAACCCCGAGTCGGCCGCCACGCTGGAGACGATGCTGACGGGCTGCGCCGTACGGGTCCGCCGGGCCACCACCGTGGCGGTCACCGGCGCGCCCTGCCCGGTGACCGTCGACGGCCGGCCCGCTCCCTGGGGCGCCCCGTGCCACGTCCCGGCGGGCGCCGTCCTGGACGCCGGCCCCGCCACCCACGGGCTGCGCTCCTACCTCGCCTTCGCCGGCGGCATCGAGGCGGAGGAGGTGCTGGGCAGCCGCTCCACCGACCTGCTCTCCGGCCTGGGCCCCGACCCGCTCACCGACGGCGCCGTGCTGCCCCTGGGCGATCCGCACGGCCCACCCGCCGCCGCCGACGCCGTCCCGCACGCCGGCCCGGTCGCCGAGCTGCTCCTGCCGTTCCTGCCCGGCCCGCGCGACGCGTGGTTCACCGAGGCCGGCCTGCGCACCCTGACCACCGGCCGCTTCCGGGTCTCCCCGGCCGGCAACCGCATCGGGCTGCGCACCGAGGGCCCGCCGCTGGAACGCGCCCGCCCCGGTGAACTCCCCAGCGAGGGCATGCCGTTGGGCGCCCTTCAGGTCCCGCCCAACGGCCAGCCGGTGCTGTTCCTGCACGACCACCCCACCACCGGCGGCTACCCGGTCGTCGGCGTCGTCCCCGAACGCTTCCTGGCCCCCGCGGCACAGGCGGTACCGGGCACCCCGGTACGGTTCCTGCGCCTGCGTTAGGGCGGACAGACCTAAAGGGTGTTGCAGAAGGTTCGGCTCGGGCAGCGTGGGTTGGGTCCTTGACCTGCTGGTTCACCCGGCGAGGGCGAGGTTGTGCATGGTGGCGATGGCCTGGACGGCGTGGTGGAGGCCGTCGCCCCTCTGGCGGCAGTCGCGAAGGATCTTCCAGTTCTTCATCCGGGCGAAAGTGTGCTCGACGCGGGCCCTGACCCGTCGGTGTTCGGCGTTGTCCTCCTCCTGCCCGCGCAGGAGGGGGCGCCCGGGCCTTCTGCGGTGCGGGACGATCAGCCCGGTGCCCAGGTAGGCGCCATCCGCGATCACCGTCGTCCCGGCCGCCGCGGCCGGCAGATCCGACGCGCGCCAGACGTGGGCGTCGGCCTTGTTGCCCGGCGCGGGCCGGGCCGAGGCGACGACCAGGCGGGTGTCGGCGTCGATGATGAACTGCACGTTCGCCGAGAACCGGTAGTTGCGCGACGAGGCCCCCACCTGCCGGTCACGGACCGGGATCAAGGTGCCGTCCACGATCCACAACCGTTCGACATCTGCCACCGGCCGCGGTGCCGGCTCCAGCGCAAGCAACGGCCGCAGCCGCTGAATGACACGGCAGACGGTCGCTGAAGAGACGCCGAAGAGCGGGGCGAGCTGCCGCATTGTGAGGTTGGTGCGGTAGTACACCGCCACCAGCAGAACGCGGTCTGCCAGCGGCAGACACCACGGCCGGCCTCCACCGGGCCCGTTCCCACCCCGTTCACGGACCACCTTCACCAGCTTGGCAAACCTGTCCATGCGCAAGCCCGTGAACGTCTCCACCCACAACGACTCAGCCCGCAACACCCCACCCACACAGGCAAAATGCCCAAGACTGAGCCTTCTGCAACACCCTTTAGGCGGTGTCTCTTTGACGGATTGGTCAGTTGATCGGATGTGTCCGTACGATTGGTGAGCACTGATGCGATATGGGGCCGGATCGAGCCGCTCATGCCAGCCGATCCGGTCCGGGGCAGGCCGTGGGCCGATCACCGCCACACCTTTGAGACCCTCGCGCGACCACAAGCAGCGGAACACTGTCGAACGCTGCATCAACCGCCTCAAGCAGTGGCGCGGCGCTCCGGGTCATAGGGTGCGGTGCAGCTTCTTCCGGGTGCCGCCGAGGAGGGTGGTGACGGTCGCCGCCACCTGTCTCGCCGGCCCATTTGCCGTTCCCTGAAGGGCGCAGCCGCCTTACCGTCAGCCCCCCTCTCCTCATGGATTTTTGGGGCACTCGGGGCGATACCCGCTGACGTCGGTCCGCGCCGAAAGAAATCCTTTCTGTGGCTCTTTGGAATTAATTGCTCATTCAACTTGACAGTCGATTGTCGCGTGCCACGATGACGGCCGTCGCGGCCTGTTCGTCAATCGAAGTCCGTTACCGCGGGGGGTCATGTGAATGACAGGGATTTGTCGGCATATCTCAGGGATCTCGGGGTGGCGCAGCGGGAAGCCGAGTTGTTCCAGGCGCTGTTGCAGGCCGGGCGGAGCAATGCCGGGAATCTCGGGGAGCTGCTGGGGTGGGAGCGGGCGGAGGTGGAGGAAGCCGTCGGGCGGCTGATCGACCTGGGGCTGGTGGTCGCCGGCGGTGCCGACGGTGCCGCCCCGCTGTCTCCCACGGAGCCCAGCATCGCGCTGGACCGCCTCGTGCACATCCGGTCGGCCGAGGTCCGGGAGGCCCAGCTGGCCGCGTTGCACGCCTACCGCGCCTATCGGCGCTGCACGGGTGCGCAGACCACCGACGATCTCGTGGAAGTGGTGACCGGACCACAGATCGTGGATCGCATCTGGCAGTTCGAGAAAGCGGTCGAGTCTGAAGTGGTCCGCTTCGATTCCCCGCCGTATCACACGGACGGCGGGGCGAATGACGTAGAGGTGGAAAACCTCGGACGGGGTGTGGAGTACCGCGTGGTGTATTCCAGCTCCGCAGTCCAGAACGGTACCTACTACGCGGTCAATATCGAACCGTGTATTGCCGCCGGGGAACAAGCCCGGGTGCTGTCGACGGTCCCGGTCAAACTCACCGTCTTCGACCGGCGGCTGGCGATCGTCTCGATGTCGTCCGTCGAGGCGGAATCCAATGAGGCGCTGCTTCTGGTGCGACCGTCGAGCCTGCTGACCGCGCTCCTGGGGCTGTTCGAGACGGCCTGGCGCTCCGGCCACCCCATGCACCTCAGCCAACAGGTGCCGCCCGCGCTGCGCCCGGTCCAGCGCCGCATCCTGGAGCTGATGGGGACGGGGGTCACCGACGACACCATCGCGCAGCTGCTGGGCATCAGCCGCCGCACCCTCTCCCGGCACACGGAGCGGCTCTACCAACTCGCCGGTGCCACCAGCCGGTTCCAACTCGCCCTGCACGCCGCCCGCAAGGAGTGGATCTGACGGCCTCCCGGCCCGAGGGGATGCGGCGCCGGATGCGGGTTGCGCACCTGTGCCACTGACACAACTGTGCCGCCACTGCCCTTGAGCGGCCGGTACACCAAAGGGTGCCCGCGTTTTCCGGGCACCCGCATCCCCCTTGGAGTAGCTGTGCCCCTGCACATATCAAGGCTCGCCACGGTCGTCGCCCTCTCGACAGCGGCCCCCCTGCTCGCCGGATACGTGTCCTATGCGGAGGACGCGCCGTCCGTTCCCGCCGTCCGCACCTCCGACCATGCCCTTCCCGGCCGGTACGTCGTCGTGCTCAAGGACAGCACGTTGTCCGCCCGCTCTGTGCGGGACGAGAGCGCCCGCCTCGTGAAGGCGCACGGCGGCGCCGTCCGGCAGACCTACGGGACGGTGCTCAAGGGCTACGCGGCCGCGATGAGCGCCGATCAGGCGCGCCGGGTGGCGGCCGATCCCGGTGTCGCCTACGTGGAGCAGGACGTCGAGGTCCGTGCCTCCGCTGTCCAGAGCAACCCGCCGTCGTGGGGGCTCGACCGGGTGGACCAGGCGGCCCTGCCGCTGGACAAGAGCTACTCGTACGCCACGACGGCGGGCAACGTCACGGCGTATGTCGTCGACACCGGTATCCGCACCTCCCACAGCCAGTTCCAGGGCCGGGCCTCCGTCGGGGCCGACGAGGTGGGCGACGGGCAGAACGGACAGGACTGCGCCGGTCACGGCACCCATGTCGCCGGCACCATCGGCGGTAAGGACTACGGCGTGGCCAAGGGGGTCAAGCTGGTGTCCGTGCGCGCTCTGAACTGCAGCGGCAAGGGCTCCTCGTCATCGATCATCGCGGCCGCCGACTGGATCACCGCCCACGCCCACAGGCCCGCCGTGGTCAATATGAGCATCAACGGCAGCAAGAACAGCAGCGAGGACAGCGCGATCAAGAAGTCCATCGCCTCCGGGGTCACCTGGGTCGTCTCCTCGGGCAACGACGGCGCCGACGCCTGCAACAACTCTCCCGGCGACATCGCCCCCGCCCTCGTCGTCAACAACGCCATGTCCGACGACCGGCGCCGATCCGACTCCAACTACGGCTCCTGCACCGACCTCTTCGCCCCAGGAACAGGCATCGTCTCGGCCTGGAACACGGGGGACACGGACACCCACAGCCTCACCGGCACCTCGATGGCCGCACCGCATGTGACCGGCGCGGCCGCCCTCTACCTCTCCGCGCACCCGGACGCCTCCCCGGCGGAGGTGCACCAGGCACTCCTCGACAACGCCACGAAAGGCAAGGTCTCCGACGCCGGCAGCGGCAGCCCCAACCGGCTGCTCTTCACCGGCGGCCTGGGCGCGCCGTAACGCCTGCCGTCCCTCTGGGGCCACCGCCCCGCTCATGCGTCACTCCCCCACCCCCCACGGCTCCACCGCACATTCCGTCCCGCCCTCAGGAGGTACCTCATGCGTTTCGCCCACCTCGCCACCACGGCCGCCGCGGTGGCCCTGACACTGGTGGCCGCCAGCGCCTTCGCGTCCGAACCGGACGAGCACAGCGGCAGGCGCACGACGACAGCCGCCTCCGTCACGGCGGCGAACGCCTCGCTGCCGCGGTACGACCACATCGTGGTCGTACCGTTCGAGAACAAGAACTACACGTCCATAAAGGGCAGTTCCTCGGCGCCCTACCTCAACTCGCTCGCCAAGCAGGGCGCCCTGTCCGTCAACTCGTTCGGCCTGACCCACCCCAGCCAGCCCAACTACATCGGTCTGTTCTCCGGCTCGATGCAGGGCGTCGACGACGACAGCTGCCCGAACGCCTTCTCCAAGGGCAATCTCGGTCAGCAGCTCATCGACGCGGGCAAGTCCTTCAAGGCGTACTCGGAGGGCCTGCCTGAAGCCGGCTACACCGGCTGCAAGAGCGGCAACTACCGCCGTAAGCACGCCCCCTGGGCAGACTTCCCCACGGTCGGCGACTCCGCTCACCACCTGCCGTACTCCAGTTTCCCCACGGATTACAGCAAGCTGCCGACGGTGTCGTTCGTGGTGCCCGACATGTGCCACGACATGCACGACTGCTCGGTGGGGACCGGGGACTCCTGGCTCAAGGACCACCTCGACAACTACGCGCAGTGGGCCAAGACCCACAACAGCCTGCTGGTGATGACCTTCGACGAGGACAACTACACCTCGGTCAACCAGATCTACACCTCGTTCGTGGGCGCGCACGTGAAGGCCGGCTACGAGTCGAAGCAGCAGATCAACCACTACAGCGTCCTGCGCACGCTGGAGGACATGTACGGGCTGCCGGCGCTCGGCGGCGCGGCGGACAAGGCGCCTCTCAGCGACATCTGGGCCGCGGAGTGACCTGATGCCGGCCCGGGGCCGCCGCCGTCGTGACCCGGCGGCGGCCCCGGGCCGGGCGGGCCGGACGGACAGATGGACCTGATGGATCAGTGGGACCAGTTGCAGCAGACCGAACCACACGAAAGGCGGCGACTTCGACCGTGTACCTGTCCAGCATCGACCGAGCACCGAAGGACGGCGCGGACACCGCACTGCGTCCCGCCTTCGCGGCCATCGGGCGCAACGTTCTGGCGCTGGGCGCCGTCAGCCTGATCACCGACATCTCCGCGGAGATGGTCACCGCCGTACTACCCCTCTACTTCGTCCTCATCCTCCAGATGAGCCCGGCCGCCTACGGTCTGATGGACGGGCTCTACACCGGCGCCACCGCCCTGCTGCGCCTGGTGGGCGGCTATGTCGCCGACCTCACCCTGCGCCGCAAGGCGGTCGCCGCCGCGGGATACGGCATCTCGGCGCTCGCCAAACTCGGGCTGGTGGCAGCCGGGTCCTCGGTGGGAGCGCTCGGCGCGGTCATCGTCGGCGACCGGACCGGGAAGGGGCTGCGGAGCGCGCCGCGCGACGCGCTGATCTCCCTCTCGGTCCCCGAGACAGCGCTGGGCCGCGCCTTCGGCCTGCACCGGGCCATGGACAGCGCGGGCGCGTTCGCCGGCCCGCTCGTCGCCCTGGGCCTGCTCTCGCTCATCGGGGCGGCCTCACCCCGCGCCTTCGACGCGATCTTCATCACCAGCTTCTGCATCGCCGCCCTGGCCGTCGTCGTCCTGCTGGCATTCGCCCGCGACCACCGCGCGGCGCGGCCCACCACCCGCACCGTCAGCCCCCGCGCCGTCGGTGACCTGCTGCGCCGGCGCGGCGTCCGCCGGCTGGCGTACGCGGCCGGCCTGCTGGGACTCGTCACCATCGGCGACGGCTTCGTCTACCTCCAGCTGATGCACCGACAGAGCGTGCCCGCGGGCTGGTTCCCGCTGTTCGCCGTCGGTACCAATCTCGTCTACCTCCTGCTCGCCGCCCCGCTGGGGGCCCTCGCCGACCGCATCGGCCGCAAGGCCATGCTGATGTGCGGCTACGGCATGCTCTTCGCCGTCTACGTGCTGCTGTGCTCCCCGCTGACCGGCACGGCCGCCACCGTCCTCACCCTCTGCTGCTACGGCACCTTCTACGCCGCCACCGACGGCGTCCTCATGGCACTCGCCGGCCCCGTCCTGCCGCCCGAACTGCGCACCACCGGGATGGCGTTGGTGCAGACCGTCCAGGCGCTGGCCTACTTCGGCTCGTCCGTCGCGTTCGGTGCCGCCTGGTCACAGTGGAGCGCCGGCCCCGCCACCGCTGCGGCCGCCTGCGCCGTACTGCTCGCCATCGCGCTCACCGCGGGCGCCCTGGCCCGCCCCCGAGTCGAGGAGGTCACCGTATGACCCGGCGTCACCCCGTGCTCCTGGTGTCCGTGGCCACCGTCGTCCTCGCCGTCCTGGCTACGCTGGCGATCCGCCATGCCGCCCGGCCCACCGCGGCCGCCGGTGCGGTCTCCTCGGTGTCCGTCGCCCCCGGCCCGCGGATCATCGCCCGCAGCACGGCCCCCGGCAGCCGCGACCATCTGATCTCCGTCAGCGCCGACCGGCCCGGGGGACGGCGCCTCACCTCACCGGTCACCTGCGCCCGGGTCCACGCGTCCGGCGGCACCGCCCTGTGCCTGCGCCTGGACGGCGACCTCAAGACCTACGAACTCGCCGTGATGGACCGCCACTTGAAGGTACGGCGGACCCTTCCGCTGGTCGGGGTGCCCAACCGGGCCCGGGTGTCACCCAGTGGCCGTATGGTCGCCTGGACGGTCTTCGTCGCCGGTGACTCCTACAACGGCGGCCGCTTCTCCACCCGGGCCGGCATCCTCGACACCCGTACGCAGCGGCTCGTGCCGACGCTGGAGGACTGGCACGTCACCCTGCACGGCAAGCCCTACACCGCCGTCGACCTCAACATCTGGGGCGTCACCTTCGCCTCTGATGACCGGCACTTCTACGCGACCCTGTCCACCGGGGGGCACCGTTATCTGGTCCGCGGCGACCTCGCGCACCGCACCCTGCGCGCGCTCCGCGCGAACGTCGAGTGCCCCTCGCTGTCCCCTGACGGGAGCCGTATCGCCTTCAAATCGGCCCGTGACGACCAGCCCTCCCACGGCTGGCGGCTCTCCGTCCTCGATGTGGCCACGAACCGGGTCACGCCCCTGGCCGAGACGCGGTCGGTGGACGACCAGGCGGCCTGGCTCGACGGGCGCACCGTGGCCTACGCCCTGCCCAGCGGGCACGGCCGCGCCGACGTCTGGCGGGTGCCGGCCGACGGCTCGGGCACGCCGCGGATGCTGCTGCACGACGCCGATTCGCCGACGGCCCTCGGCGGGGCGAACTGAGTACGGGGCGATCCGGCCGCGGCGCGCGTGGCTCACGACCGGACCAACGATCCGATGATCGGAGAGACACCCACTAGATGGTTGAGTCCGATGTTCTTAGTGGTCGTAGGCGATCAGGGATCGTTTGATCTTGGCGTTGGTGGTCCAGTTGTGCCAGATGCAGGCTGCCAGGGCGAGGAGTCGTTGGCCGGTGCGGGCGAAGACTCCGATCGGGGTTCTTGCTCCGTGCTGTTCGAGGCTGAGCTGGCCTTTGAGGGTGCCGAAGACGGCCTCGATCCACTGACGGACACGGGTGATCTTCCCGTGCCGGACCGGCTCGTCCTTGCGGTCCGGCCGCACCAGGTGAACGCCGAGTCGCTCGGTGAGGAAGGCTTCGAACCCCTTGCTCGCGAAACCCTTGTCGGCCAGGACCACCTGCCCAGCTCGGATGAGGTGGTGGTCGCGTTCCAGCAGGGCGGTCATCACTTCCCGTTCGCCGAGCTTGGGGTTGGCCAGGCACCAGGTGACGGGCATGCCTTCGGCGGTGGTGACCAGGTAGAGCCGCAATCCCCAGAAGAAGCGGGAGTGGCTGCGGCAGTAGCCGTAGCCGGCATGTCCGGCCAGATCGGAGCGTTTGACGGTCTCGCGCGAGGCAGCGCAGGGCAGCGGGGTGGAGTCGATCAGGCGCAGGTCGTCGTGCCAGGTAGGGACCTGGCGGGCCAGTGCTTCGATCACCTGGGAAATCAGCGGTCCGGCCGCGTTCAGACGCTTGTTGTAGGCGGATTGCTGGGGCAGGTAGCGAAAGAGGTGTCCCAGTCTGGCGTGGGCGAAGCGGACCCAGTGCCGGGCAGAGGGAAACCCGAGCAGGACTTGGGCGACGGCCAGGCACAGCAGTTCGGCGTCTGTCAGTTTCGGAGGTCGCCCAATCCGGCGACAAGGGACCACGTGGTCGTCGATGAACACGTACAGTGCCGCCAGAAGGGCGTCCAGGCTGGTAGTCACACACGAGCCAACGGGCGCCCTTCGCCATGGTCGCGGCCAGCAGGAACATCGGACTCATTCATCTAGGGGGAGTCCGGCGCCCCGTACCCCCCGCCGCCCGGTGTGCGCACCACCAGGACGTCGTCCACGTCCGCCTCCGCGGTGTCGCAGCCCCGCAGTTCCTCGCGCGTACCGTCGGCCCGTTCCAGGGAGTTGGCGCCGAGCGCTCCCGGGGCACCGCCCGCCATGCCGTACGGCGGGACCCGGCGGTGGTTGGTCAGCAGGGCGAGGGTCATCGGCTCCAGGAAGCGCAGCCGGCGTTCGACGCCGCAGCCGCCGCGCCAGCGGCCGCGGCCGCCGCTGCCGGCCCGGATGGCGAAGCTGTCGACGCGGACGGGGTAGCGCCACTCCAGCACTTCGGGGTCGGTCAGCCGGGAGTTGGTCATGTGGGTCTGCACGGCGTCCGCCCCGTCGAAGCCGTCTCCGGCGCCCGAGCCGCTGGCGACGGTCTCGTAGTACTGCACCCGGTCGTTGCCGAAGGTCAGGTTGTTCATCGTGCCGGAGCCCTCCGCCTGGACGCCGAGCGCGGCATAGAGGGCGCCGGTGACCGCCTGGGAGGTCTCCACGTTGCCCGCGACGGTGGCCGCCGGGTAGGCGGGGGCGAGCATCGAGCCCTCCGGGATGCGGACCTGGAGGGGCTTGAGGCAGCCGCTGTTGAGCGGGATGTCCTCGCCGACCAGCGTGCGGAAGACGTACAGCACGGCCGCCATCACCACCGAGCTGGGCGCGTTGGCGTTGCCCGGCGTCTGCGGGGAGGTGCCCGCGAAGTCCAGCACCGCGCTGCGGGCGGCGCGGTCGACGGTCAGCGCGACGTGGATCTCCGCGCCGCTGTCGGTCTCGTAGCGGCAGCTGCCGTCGGACAGCCGGGCGAGGATCCGGCGTACGGACTCCTCGGCGTTGTCCTGGACGTGGCCCATGTAGGCGCGCACCACGTCCAGGCCGAACTGCTCGGTCATCCGGCGGAGTTCGTGGATGCCCTTCTCGTTGGCGGCGATCTGGGCGCGCAGGTCGGCGAGGTTGGCGTCCGGCGCGCGGGAAGGGTACGGGCCGGCGGCGAGCAGGGCGCGGGTCTCCCGCTCGCGCAGTTTCCCGTCGCGGACCAGCAGCCAGTTGTCGAAGAGGACTCCCTCCTCCTCGATGGTCCGGCTGAAGGCGGGCATCGAGCCGGGCGTGATGCCGCCGATCTCGGCGTGGTGGCCGCGCGAGGCCACCAGGAAGAGCAGTTCGTCGCCCTCGGTGGTGAACACGGGTGTGACGACCGTGACGTCCGGCAGGTGGGTGCCGCCGTGGTACGGGTCGTTGACCGCGTACACATCGCCCGGCCGCATGTCGTCGCGGCGCCTCCTGAGCACCTCCTTGATGGACTCCCCCATGGAGCCCAGGTGCACCGGGATGTGCGGGGCGTTGGCGATCAGGTTGCCGTCGGCGTCGAAGAGCGCGCAGGAGAAGTCGAGGCGCTCCTTGATGTTGACGGAGAGTGCGGTGTTCTCCAGGCGGACGCCCATCTGCTCGGCGATGGCCATGAAGAGGCTGTTGAAGACCTCCAGCATCACCGGGTCGGCCTCGGTGCCCACCGCGACCCGGCCGGTGCGCGGCCGGGTGCGGGTCAGCACGAGGTGGCCGCGGTCGCCCATGGCCGCCTGCCAGTCGGGGTCGAGGACCGTGGTCGCGTCCTCCTCGGCGATGACCGCCGGGCCGGTGAGGGTGTCGCCGGGGCGCAGGTCGGTGCGCCGGTAGAGGCCGGTGTCGCGCCAGCGGCCGCCGGCGTGCATCCGGACCGTCGCCGCGGGCCGCAGCTCGCCCTGCCGGTCGCCGGAGGGCACCTCGTAGCCGCGGGCGCCGCCGGCCTCGCCCCGCGCCTCGACCGAGACCGCCTCGGCGACCAGCGGCTTGTCCATGGTGAAGGCGTAGCGCTCGCGGTGCGCGTCCTCGAACGCGGCGGCCATGGTGTCGGCGTCCGCGAGCGGCACGCCGAGCGTGGCGTCGGTGCCGGCGTAGCGGACCAGCACCCGGGCGCGGGTGGTGACCGAGGCGTCCGGCACCCCGTCGTCGAGGAGTTCACCGCGGGTCTGCCCGGCGAGCGTGCGGCACACCTCGTGGACCCGGTCGACGGCCGCGGGGTCGGTGAACTCCGCCTCGACGGCCTGTTCGCGCATCGCGGTGGCGTCGGCGACGCCGATGCCGTACGCGGAGAGCACCCCGGCCAGCGGCGGCACCAGGACCGTGTCGATGCCCAGGGCGTCGGCGACCGCGCAGGAGTGCTGGCCGCCGGCGCCGCCGAAGCTGGTGAGGGCGTAGCGGGTGATGTCGTGGCCGCGCTGGACGGAGATCTTCTTGACCGCGTTGGCCATGTTGAGGACCGCGATCTCCAGGAACCCGGCGGCGACCTCCTCGGGGCCGCGGTCGTCGCCGGTCTCGGCGGCGGCCCGGGCGGCCAGCTCGGTGAACCGTTCGCGGACCGTCCGGTCGTCCAGCGGCAGGTCGCCGTCCGGCCCGAACACCGCGGGGAAGTGGGCGGGCTGGATGCGGCCGAGCATCACATTGGCGTCGGTGACGGTGAGCGGGCCGCCGCGCCGGTAGCAGGCCGGTCCGGGGTCGGCGCCGGCCGAGTCGGGGCCGACCCGGTAGCGGCGGCCGTCGAAGTGCAGGACGGAGCCGCCGCCCGCCGCGACGGTGTGGATGTTCATCATGGGGGCGCGCATCCGCACGCCGGCGACCTCGTTGCCGAAGACCCGCTCGAACTCGCCGGCGTAGTGCGAGACGTCGGTGGAGGTGCCGCCCATGTCGAAGCCGATCACCCGGTCGTGGCCGTCGCCGGCCTCGGCGGCAGTGCGGACCATGCCGACGACGCCGCCGGCCGGCCCGGACAGCACGGCGTCCTTGCCGCGGAAGTGCTCGGCCTGCCGCAGCCCGCCGTTGGACTGCATGAACATCAGCCGGATGCCGGGGAGTTGGGCGGCGATCTCGTCGACGTAGCGGCGCAGGATCGGGGAGAGGTAGGCGTCGACGACGGTGGTGTCGCCGCGCGGCACCAGCTTCATCAGCGGGCTGACCTCGTGCGAGCAGCTGACCTGCGCGAAGCCGGCGCGCCGGGCCAGCTCGGCGACGGCCCGCTCGTGGTCGGCGTGGCGGTAGCCGTGCAGCAGGACGACGGCGGCGCTGCGCAGCCCGTCGGCCCGGGCCCGCAGCAGCGCCTCGCGGACCCGGTCGGCGTCCAGCGGCCGGACCGGTTCGCCGTGCGCGCCGATCCGCTCCGGCACCTCGATCACCCGGTCGTAGAGCGCCTCGGGCAGCACGATGTGCCGGTCGAAGATCCGCGGCCGGTTCTGGTACGCGATCCGCAGCGCGTCCCGGAAGCCCTCGGTGATCAGCAGCACGGTGGGTTCGCCCGTGCGTTCCAGGAGAGCGTTGGTGGCGACGGTGGTGCCCATCTTGACGACGGAGACCCGCTCGGCGGGCACCGGTTCGTCGGGGCCGAGCCCCAGCATCATCCGGATGCCGGCCACCGCCGCGTCCCGGTAGCGCTCGGGGTGCTGGGAGAGCAGCTTGCCGGTGACCAGCCGCCCGTCCGGGCGCCGGCCGACGACGTCCGTGAAGGTGCCGCCGCGGTCGATCCAGAACTCCCAGCGTCCGGTCGTCATCCTGTCATTGTCGCAGCGCCCGGCGCGGTGGCGGCGTCTTTCGGCAGACGGTCCGCGCCCGGCGCGGTGGCGGCGGCCGGCGCGGGGGCGGGGTCCGTCGGCCGGCGCTCCGTGCCCAGTGCGGTGAGCGCGCCGCGGGTGGCGTGGTCGGCGGCGGCGTCCAGCAGCCGTCCGGTGCCCGCGAGACCGTGCCGGCACTCCTTGACGGCCAGGGCGAGCAGGCCGGGCAGCAGATCCGTGCACCGGGCCGCGACCCAGCGCGTGCCCCTGGTCGCCATCCACAGGGCGGACGCGGCCCGGCTCGGGGGCCGGCCGTCGAGGGTGAGGGCGGGCGGCCGCCCGACGGGCAGGCCGGTGTCGGCGAGCGCCGCGTGGAAGGCGCGGGCAAGCAGCCGGTGGCCGCGCTCGCTGGGGTGCAGCCGGTCCACGCTCCACGCGTCGCGCTCGCCGACCCAGGGGTGGTCGGCGAGGTGCAGGTGCACGCCCCCGTAGCGGGCGGAGACGGCGTGCACGACGGTGTTGACGGCCCGCATCCGGCGCGCCAGGGGGCGGGCCAGCGGCGCGGGCAGCCCCAGCATCCGTCCCGGATCGGGCAGGCACGCGGTCAGCACCACGGCCCCGTCGGCGCTCAGCGCGCCGTGTGCCAGGTCCAGGGCGGCCGCGACGCGCTCGATGGCGAAGGCGTCCCGCAGGGTGTCGTTGGCGCCGACGACCAGCGAGACATAGCGCGGCGACAGCTCGCGCGCGGCCGGCAGCTGCCGCTCGGCGACGTCCGCCGCCAGCGCCCCGCTCCGCGCCAGGTTGACCAGCGCGACGCCGCCGGGCCGCTCGCCGAGCGCGTCGGCGAGCAGCGCCGCCCAGCCACGCCAGCCGCCGCCCCGTACGGGATCGCCGAGCCCCTCGGTCAGCGAGTCGCCGAGCGCGACGAAGCGGTACGGGACCGCGGCGGAGCCGCCGGCCGTCCCGGAGCCGGGTGCGGCCACCCCCTCGGACGCCGTGGTCACCGCCCGCTCCGGGGGCTCGCCGGGTGCGGCGGGACCGGCGCGGCAACCGGCCGGCCGAGCGCCACGGGCGCGTCGTGCGCCGCGAGGAACGCGTCGACGGCCGGCTGCCAGCCGTAGCCCTCCGCGCGCCGGCGGGCGGCGCCGCGCCGCGCGGGCCCGGGCCGCGCGAGCACCCGTTGAACGGCGTCGGCGAAGGAGGGCCCGTCGTCCAGCGCGGTGTCGCCGCCGCTGCCGACGAGTCCGGCCAGCGCCGAGGCCGCGCTGGCGACCACCGGGGTGCCGCAGGCCAGCGCCTCCAGGGCGGCCAGCCCGAACGTCTCGGCCGGTCCGGGCGCCAGCGCGAGGTCGGCGCTGGCCTGGAGCGCGGCGACCCGGCTGCGGTCGGCGAGGTGTCCGAGGAACGCCGCGGGCAGCCGCTCGGTGCGTGCCCGGGCCTCCAGACGGGACCGCAGCGGCCCGTCACCGACCACCACCAGCGCCGCGTCGACGCCGCGCCGGCGCAGCTCGGCCAGGGCGTCCAGCGCCCGCCCGGGCCGCTTCTCCTGCGACAGCCGGGAGCACATCAGCAGCAGGTGTTCGGCCCGTCCCGCGCAGCGGCGGCGCAGTTCCGCGCTGCGGCAGTCCGGGTGCCAGGCGTCGAGGTCGACGCCGAGCGGCGCCCGTACGACGTTGCGCGCGCCGGCCCGGGTGAACTCCGCCGCCGCCCACTCGGTCGTGCACACCACCCGGCTGTAGGCGTGCGCGGTACGGCGGTTGAGCCGGTCGGCGGCGGCCCGCGCGAGCGGTTGGGGCACGCCCCAGGTGCGCAGCACCCCGTCGACGCTCTCGTGCGAGACCATCACCGCGGGCACCCGGGCCCGGCGGGCCCACTCGCCGGTCCAGCGCAGCGTCGTGCGGTCGGAGACCTCCAGCCGGTCGGGGGCGAGCGCCGCCAGCAGGCGCTCCAGCTGCCGCCGGTCGGTCAGCATGCGGTAGCCGCCGCTGCCGGGCAGCTCCGGGCCGGGCAGGGTGATCACCCGTCCCTGCGCGGTGAGTTCGTCGCGTATCCCGCCCGCGCCGCCGGTTCCGGTGCGGCCCGGCGGCCCGGGCACGATCAGCACCGGCTCGTGCCCGGCGGCCCGGTAGCCGGCGCCGAGCTCCCGCAGGGCGGTGCGCAGCCCGCCGGAGGCCGGGGTGACGAAGTTGGCGATCCGTACGATCCGCAGGCCCGCGCCGGCCCCTTCCCGCCGGTTCATGCCGCCACCGCCGTCCGGTCGGCGAGCACGGCCTCGTAGTGGCCCAGGAGCTGGTCGCCGACCGCCTCCCAGGTGCGGTCGGCGACGGCCCGGCGGGCCGCGGCGCCGTAGCGTGCGCGCAGCTCCGCACTGCCCCCGAGGAAGCGCACCGCGTCCCGGAAGGCGCCGCCGTCGCCGGGTGTCACCAGCAGGCCGGTACGCCCGTGGTCGACCAGGTCGACCGGTCCGCCGGCCCGCGGCGCGACCACCGGCACGCCGGAGGCCATCGCCTCCTGCACGGTCTGGCAGAAGGTCTCGTACGGTCCGGTGTGCACGAAGACGTCCAACGAGGCGTGGAGCCGGGCGAGTTCGTCGCCGGTGCGGCGGCCGAGGAAGCGGACCTCGGGCAGCGCGGCGCGCAGCCCGGCGGCGCTGGGTCCGTCACCGATGACGACGGTGCGCACGCCGGGGAGCCGGGAGGTCTCGGCCAGCAGCCGGACGTCCTTCTCCGGCGCCAGCCGCCCCACGTACCCCACCAGCAACTCCCGCCCCGCGGCCAGCGAACTGCGCAGCACCGGGTCCCGCCGCCCCGGGTGGAACCGCCGGGAGGCGACGCCGCGCGGCCAGAGGTGGACCCGCGGCACCCCGTGCTCGCTCAGGTCCAGCAGCGCCGCGCTGGAGGGCGCGAGGGTGCGGTCGGCGGCCGCGTGCACCGCCCGGATGCGCCGCCAGGCGGTGGCCGCGCCGCCTCCCAGGTAGGTACGGGCGTAGCGGCCCAGATCGGTCTGGTAGACGGCGATCGCGGGCACCCGGCGCCGGGCCGCGGCCGCCATGCCGCGCGCGCCGAGGACGAAGGGGCTGGCGAGGTGCACCAGGTCGGGACGGTGCTCGGCGAGCGCCCCGGAGAGCCGGCGCCCGGGGAGCGCGATCCGCACCTGCGGGTATCCGGGCAGCGGCATCGAGGGCACCCGGACGACGGGGCAGGGGCTCTCCCACGTCGCGGCGCCGGGCGCGCCGCCACCGAGTGGTGCGATGACGAGCGGCTCGTGCCCGCGCCGTACGAGGTGCCGGGCGGTTTCCAGGGCGCAGTGGGCGACGCCGTTGACGTCGGGCGGGAAGGATTCGGTGACGATGACGACACGCATACCGCTGTTGTCGGCGTGCCGTGCGTTCAGGGAGCCAAGGGGATCTTTCCAGCCGGAGAACGTCCCATGAGCGTTCCCCTGCGCGCGGCGCCGCCGCGGAGGTGTCAGGCTGAAGGCGGGGCGTGGCGGACGGACGGCGAGGAGGGCCCCGTGACGGCGGACGACGCGGAGACGGGCGAACCCTCGGACGGCCTCCCCCCGCGGATCGGCGCCCCGGCCCGCCGGGCACTGGAACGAGCCGGCTATCTGCGCCTCTCCCAGCTGGCCGGCGCCAGCGAGACCGAACTGCGCCGGCTGCACGGCATGGGCCCCAAAGCCCTGAACATCCTGCACGCCGCCCTGCGGGCCGAGGGCCTCTCCTTCGCCGACGACCAGAACCACCCACGGAACAAGCAGCCCTAGCGCGTGCGCCAAAAGTGGATCTTGAACATGCGACGCTCTTGACGCGCCGGGCGAGGAGAGCTGACGTAAGCGAATCTTCACGCACCGGGCCGTCGCCACGCGATACGACGAACGTGCTGTTCGCTACGCGGCGACAATGCTGGTCGCCGCCCTCAACGAAGGGCTGTGACCGGCACACGACCACGCCTCAGGCCCACACCACCCTGACCACGGCGTGGCCTGCCGTAGCCGCCTGCCCGTAGAACTTCTGGAGGCAGCTGTGATGGTCGAGGAACTCCTGCCTGACCTCCGCCTCGTCCCAACCGGACCAGACGAGCCCGGCGCCGGCGACGTTCCACAGCTCGTCGAAGGAGACACGCGTGAGGAAGCCTGCGGCCTGTGACACCCCAGGCGGTTCCAGAACCCGCAGGGGCGGGTTGGAGGGGTCGGCATCGGCGCTGTGGGCCACGGGGCGCCCGCCGTAAATCGGCAGCTCCCAGGACTTGGCGGCATCCGCGTCGAGGACCTCGGCAGCGGCGTAGAGGTCATTGACGCCACCCCAGACCTTGTCGATCGAGACGGCGATACCGGCTGCGTACTCGTCGGGGTGGTTGCCCCACGCCTCGGACATGAACGCCGCAAGCCAGGTGTGGTCGTCCCGGATCTCGGATTCCGCGACGGCGCGCATGTGCATATGGATGCTCACAGCGACGAGTCCCCCTGTCCGTTCGGCCCGCCTCTCGGGCCGAACGGACAGAACCTACTCGACGGCACTGACAGGGAAAGGCCCGTCTCGTGACGCCGGGATGCCCGGCGCCGCCGGAACGCCCTCCGACACCCGAGCGCCGAGCGCCGAGCGCCGAGCGCCGTGTGCCGTGCGCCGTGTGCCGTGTGCCGTGTGCCGTGTGCCGTGTGCCGTGTGCCGTGTGCCGTGTGCCGTGTGCCGTCGAGATCTGCCACTGCGGACACCCCTCCCTACGGAACCTTCGCCACAGGCCCTGGCCGGGGCCGAGGCCGGGGCCGGGGCCTGCCGACTTCCGGTCACCGGCGATCAGTCCCGATCAGGTGCGGCATCCCGGGAATTCCCCCCGCCCCCCGCCACGTTGAGGCCCGCAAGGGGCGCCCGCACCCCCTACGGGATGCGTTCCCCTCCCCCCTGGGGGACCCGCCCCGGCCACCCTCCCCCGTCGGGGCGTCCGGTCACACCGCCGAGGCGTCCGGTCCGAATCTGCTGCGGACGGCCGTCTGTACCTCGGCCTCCTCGGCCGGGTCGGCGGCGAGCCGGCGGAGTTGTTCGACGACCCGGACGTCGCCGGTGGCCGCGTGCCGGGCGGCCAGCTCGCGGGTGGTCTCCTCGCAGTCCCAGAGGCACTCGACGGCGAAGCCGGCTGCGAAGCCCGGGTCCGTGGCGGCGAGCGCGGCGGCGGCCCGGCCGCGGAGGTGGGAGGAGGAGGTCTCGCGGTAGACGTGCCGCAGTACGGGGGCCGCGCAGGCGACGCCGAGGCGGCCGGCGCCGTCGACCAGCTCCCACAGGCCGTCCGTGTCCGGACCCTCCGCACGGACCGTGCGGCGCAGCGCGGCCAGCACCAGCTCGGCGTCCCGCTGCGCGCCGCGGCGGGCGAGGACCGCGGCGGCGGACGCACCCAGCCGGTCCGCGCGCGGCGCCCAGCCGCGGGCCCGCTCGACGGCGGCGACGCTGCGCATCCGCTCGAAGGACGCGAGCGCCGCGGAGACCAGCGGCTCGGAGGAGAAGGGGCAGGTGGCCGCGTCCTCGATCAGGTCGAGGGCGTCGGGATCGCCGCGTTCGGCGAGGTGGTGGAGCGCGGCCGCACGGGCCGCGTCCGGTCCGCTGCGGGCGGCCCGCAGCAGCTCGGGGCGGTCCTCGGGGGCGGCCAGGGCGCCCAGGCACCGGGCCGCGGCGAGGTGCCGGTGCTCCGCGGGCTCCGCGTCGTGCCCTTCCTGGGCCCACTGCAGGACCTCGGTCACGCTCCAGCCGGGGCGTGGCCCGCGGGGCCGCAGCTGCCGCTGCCAGCGGTCGAAGGAGCCCTGCTCCCCGGCGGCGGACAGGCGGGCGCCGTAACGGGGGTCCTCGGCCCACAGCCGCCACGGGCGGGGCTCGAAGGCGTCCCGGACGGCGGCGGCCAGCTCGGCCTCGCCCTGCTCGGTCGCGGGGAAGCGGGCGAGCACGGCGGGGGCGAGGGTCATCAGCCCGGCGTCGTCGTCACGCAGAGCGAGCTCGTCCAGGGCCCAGCGCCAGTTGCTGCCGGCCGCGGCGTAGCTGCGCAGCAGCAGTCGGGCGGCGTCCCTGCCGTACGCGGCGAGGTGGCCGAGGACGGCGAGGGCGAGGCCGGTGCGCTCCTCCCCCGTGTCCACGAGGTCGTCGGGGTGGAAGAGGTGGCGTTCGATCTCCTCCAGGCCGCCGTCGAGCTGCATGTACAGGCGGGCGTAGTACAGCGAGCGGTTCTCCACCTGCCAGTCGCGCCGGGGGTCGCGCAGCACGCAGTCGTTGAGTGCCGCGAGCGCCTCGGCCCGCGGCGCCGCGAGGGCATGCAGGGTCCCGTCGCCGCGGCCTCGCTGAAGGAGGCCGAGCAGGGTGCCACTGGGCGCTATGTCTGGATCGAACATGAGGTCAGCATCCGGTGCGGGGGACAGGCTGGCAACGGGATTTCCGCTGACCGGCATTCTTGCCGGTGATCACGGGCCGTATGCACGGTATCCCTCGTCAACCCTGTGGAATCGGCGGGAATGCATGCAGTGCGGCGGCCGAAGCCTAGCCTGGAAGCTGTCATTCCGCAGGTCCCGGCCGGTATGCCAGGGGGCAGCCAGTGGCATATGCCAGGTGCACCACCGTATCGGGTAGTGCCAAATCCCTTACGCAGGGTCGCTGCCTGTGCAACAGTCGTAACCGGCCCTTCAGCCCGGCGCCGCCTGATCACGGAGTACGTCATGCCGTCCCCCCTCTTCGCGGACCACCCAGCCGACCGGCCTCCCGAGCGCGACACGGTCGAGGCCCTCATCACGCAGGCGCGCCGCCTGCGCGGCGGTCTCGACGCGGTGCGCCGGGAGTCCGCAGTGGACACCGGCCTCGCCACCGACCCGCAGCTGCGCTGGCAGCGGGCGCTGTGCGACCTCGCCGTGCACCACCTCGACGACCTCGGGGGCCATCTCGATCAGCTGAGAGAGGGCCTGCCCACCGAGAGTGACGACGCCCCGGATCCGGTCGACGAGCTGCCGCCGGCCCCGCCCGAGCCGGCACCGCACGAGCGCGGCGCCCTGCTGCGCCGGGTGGGCAGCGCGGAGTGGAACCTGCTCACCGACGAGGTCAGCTGGTCCGACGAGCTGTTCGCCATCTTCGGCCGGGACCCCTCCGAGGGCCCGCTGACCCTGGACGAGCTGCCGTCGCTGGTCCTCGCGGAGGACCAGGAGGGGCTGGCCGCGATGGTCACCGACTGCCTGGTGGACGGCCGGCCGATCGACGGCGAGTTCCGCATCGTGCGGCCGGACGCGAGTCTGCGCACGGTGCACATGGTGGGCGAGCCGGTGCTCGACGCCGACGGCAGCACCGCGTGCATGTGGGCCGTGCTGCGCGACGTCAGCGAGCTGCGCCGGAGCCAGCAGGCGGTGCGCGAGACCCGTGACTCGCTGCACCGCGAGCGGCAGATCGCGCAGACCGAGCACCGGCTTGCGGTCGAGCTGCAGGAGGCCGTGCTGCCGCCGTGGCGCGGCTCCCTGCGGTTCCCGCAGGGCGGCCCGGTCGCCCTGGATCTGGCCGGGCACTACCTGCCGTCCGGCACCAGCGCACTGATCGGCGGCGACTGGTACGACGCGCTGCAACTCCCCGACGGGACAACGCTGTTGAGCGTCGGCGACCTCACCGGGCACGGCGTCACCGCCACGTCCGGGATGGCGATGGTGCTCGGCGCGCTGCGCGGTATGGCCGTCGCCGGACACCGGCCGGGGCCGCTGATGGCGTTCCTCAACCAGCTCCTGGACACCGCCGCCCAGCCGGCGCTCGGGAGCGCGGTGTGCGGCCGGTTCGACCCGGTGACCCGCACGCTGGAGTGGGCTCAGGCGGGGCACCCCGCACCGCTGCTGTTCCGCGGCGGCACGGGGCGCGCGCTGGATCCGCCCGAGGGCGTGCTGCTGGGGGCGACCTCAGGTGCGGCCTACACCCAGCACACCGAGCGACTGGAGCCGGGCGACCTGTTGATCCTGCACACCGACGGCCTTGTCCCCCGCCGTTCGCACGATGCCGGGGCCGCCCATGAGGGTGCCGAGCGGCTCCTCGCCCTGGCGCCGCGGTTCGCCGCGGCCCGCAGTGCACAGGACACCGTCCGCATCGTCGTCGAGGAGTTCGGCAGCGCCGAACGGGAGGACGACGCCTGCGTGCTGGTCGCCAGGGTCGGCGACTGACACCGGGCACGTCAGCTGAGGGCGGTCCGGCGCATCCGATGCCGGCCGCCCCGACGGCATGCGGTCGGAGCCCGTCCGTGGTGGCAAGAGACGACAGTTCCTTGAGGTGTGACGGCTCGCCATGTGCCGTGGTGGGCATACGGATGTCCGTCCGCACACCGGGACATGACTGCCCGTCACCTCGGGTGTCTCCGGCCCGAGCGGTGCCGGAGCTCTCGTAGGGCGCTTCAGACCGAGAAGTTCTTGTCGAGTGCCGATCCGAGTCCCGGTCCGAGCCCGGACCCCTTGGTCTTGGGCTTCGCCCTCGGCAGGACATGCTGGATCTCCTCGCGCAGGTCCTGGATCTTGGCGTAGTTCGCGTACTGCCCCGTGAGACGGAACATTTCGCGGAGCCGGTCCCAGGTCCGGTGGGAGGAGTTCTCGCCGATGGACACCAGCGCGAGCCGGGCGTAGCGGTCGGCCTGTTCGGGGTCGTCGCCGATGAAGCAGGCCGACGCCATGGAGATGTAGTCGAAGATCTGCGACCGTTGGCGGCCGCCTTCGCGCAGCTCAAGTGCCTTCTTGGCGTGGTGTTGGGCGATCTTCGCGGCGGACGGGTCGTGATCGGCGAGGGTGCGGAAGGCCAGCGCCTGCATGCCGTGCAGGTCCGCCTCGTCGAACATCTGCATCCAGCACGGCGGCGGGACGTCGCCCTTGTCCGAGACGAACAGCTCCTCCGCCTCACCCAGTGTGCGCCGCATCGCCTGGCCGTGCCCCTTGGACGCCTGGGCCCATGCCTCGACGGTGTGCAGCATGGCGCGGGTGCGCGGCAGGGTCTCCTCGCCGGAGCCGGACTTGGCCAGCTTCATCAGGTCCAGCGCGTCGTCGGGGCGGCCCAGATGGACCATCTGACGGGCGGCCCGGGAGAGCGCCTCCCCGGCCCGCGGGCGGTCGCCGCCCTCCCGGGCCGCGTGCGCGGCGATGATGAAGTACTTCTGGGCGGTGGGCTCCAGGCCCACGTCATGGGACATCCAGCCGGCCAGCACCGCCAGGTTGGCGGCCACCCCCCAGAGCCTGCGCTGGAGGTGGTCGGGGTGGCGGTAGGCGAGCATGCCGCCCACCTCGTTGAGCTGGCCCACCACGGCCTTGCGCTGGAGCCCGCCGCCGCGGGCCGCGTCCCAGGCGCGGAAGACCTCCACCGAGCGCTCCAGCGCGTCGATTTCCTGCGACCCCACGGGGGCCGCCTCGTAACGGTCGAGGCCGATCTGGTCGAATTCGTCGAAGGAGTCGGAAGCGAACGGGGCGTCGTGGCGTGGGGCGCCGGCGGGGACAGGATCGGTGTGCAGCCAGTCGTGCATGGCGCCGGTGAGTGCGGAGCCCGCGGCGAGCGCAGCGCCCGCACCCACCAAGCCGCGTCGGTTGAGCATGAGGTCCATTCCCGTGAATTCCGTGAGGACCGCGGCGGTCCGTTCGGGAGCCCACGGCAGACCGTCCATGGCCTGCCGTTTCCCCGAGCGACCGGTTCTTGCGAACCCGAGGTCCTCGATGGTTACGACACGGCCGAGGCGCTCGGTGAACAGGGAAGCCAGGACCTGGGGCACCGGATCGCGGGGGGTCTCCCCCATGTCGATCCAGCGCCGTACCCGCGAGGTGTCGGTCGCCAGCTGCGGATGGCCCATGGCCGCCGCCTGCCGGTTCACGAGTCTCGCCAGCTCTCCTTTGGACCAGCCGGCCAGGCCGAAAAGGTCCGCGAGACGGGTGTTCGGCTGCCTGTCCACGTCAAGCCCCCAGGTTCCTCGACTGAGTTGACAGTAACGGCCGGTGACATGGGCTGCGACCATTCGCCAGGGTTCGCCAGGGTGCGCCAGATGGTCTGCCACCCGCAGCCCCGTGTTCTGTAGATATGCCGCCCCCGGCCTGGTGGCGGGACCGCATTCCCCAGGGTGCGCGCCCTTCACAGGGACCCTGGATCGGCCTCCTGCACGGGGCTCGTTCACGGGTTCCCCCCACCGGGCCGGGAGCGCACACAAACTCGTCGGCGCACGAAGGGATCTGTCTCACCCATGTACGCAGCATCGTCCGCCGTGACCGCCCCCACCCGGCCGCACCGCCCGCACCCGACGGGCAGCGGACCGTATCTCGCCCCCTCTCCCTCCGCGGGGGCGGTCCCCGGTCTCGCCGGCGGCCGGGCCCGGCGGGCACAGGGGACGGGCGCCCAACCGCTCAGCGGGAGACTCGACTTGTCCGGGCCCCAGGGCGCCCAGCTGCGCGCCGCGGTCGCCTCGGTGCACCGCATCTGTCCGGAGTTCAACCCCGTGCAGGTGCTGCGCCGGAGCGGCAGAGCCGTCCTTCTGGTCGGCACGACCGGCCGTATGACCGCGGTGGCCAAGTGTTTACTGGACCACTCCCCGGGATGGGCGGAAAGGTTCCGGCAGGAAATAAGCGCATACCGCGCATTCGTCCGGCATCGTCCGCCGGTTCGGGTGCCGCGGCTGGTGGCGGCCGATCCCGACAACTGCACGCTGATCGTGGAGCGGATGCCCGGCCGGGTCGCGGCCATGACGCGGCACCCGGCCGAGGCGCCTCCCCGTGCGGACGTACGGGCCGCGCTCGGCGCGATCTGCCAGCTCAACCGCTGGCGTCCGCCGGCCGGGCTGTTCGACGCGCCGCTGGACTACGCGGGACGGATCGGCCGGTACCACGACCTGGGGCTGCTGACCGACCGGGACCTGGGCGATCTGCAGAAGCTGATGCACGGCCTGTCGCACGTGCAGGGTCAGTTCTGCCACGGTGACGCCCTGCTGAACAACGTCCTGCTGTCCCCCGCGGGCCCGGTGCTGCTGGACTGGGACAACGCCGGCTGGTACCTGCCGGGCTACGACCTCGCGACGCTCTGGTCGGTGCTCGGCGACGCCCCGGTGGCGCGCCGTCAGATCAGCCAGCTCGCCCAGAACGCGGGCCCGGCCTCCCGGGACGCCTTCCTGGTGAATCTGATGCTGATCCTGACCCGCGAGATCCGGCGGTACGAGACCGCGGTCCAGCGGACCATGCGCGAGCCCACGCCGACGGGCGCACCGGGTCCGGGACAACCCGGGGTGCCCGCGGCGGGCGAGGAGCAGCGGCTGCTCCTCCGCCGGCTGCACGACGACTGCCAGATGGCGCGTCGTGCGGTACGGGCGGCGGTCGGCACCCGCTGACCGCCGGACACGGGAGCGCGAGGGCTCCCGAGGGGGGATTGTGAGCGGCGCGCCCGGTGACGGGACGCGCCGCTCACCCTTGTGCGCCGTGCGGGGCAGGGCGTGTCCATCGGATGTCCGGGGCGTCCCGGGCCGGTGGACACGCCCTGCCCCGCACCCGTTCATTGGTCCATTCCACTGACGCCTCGCAGGCCCGGCGCGGGTCCGGGAAGACTCCTCGGGAGATGCCCTGACATGCGGCGTCCCGACCCGGCAACGGTGATTGACGGATCGTCGGCACACGTATGGCTCCGGACCCGACGGGGGATCTACTCTCGGGTCCACCCCGCACGGCCGTTTGCTCGTCCATCGTCACACCGTCCGGCTCGGCCCGGCTCGAGGAGGATGTTTTGCGAGGATCCGCCCCGGAAGACGAGAAGAGAACGCCCCGCCCCGCCCTGCGCAGATCCACCACCGCCCTCGCGGCGGCGATGCTGCTGCTGCCGCTCTCGGGAGCGCCGTCCGCGAGCGCCGGGCAGCCCCGGGCGGACCGGTTGCAGCGGGCCTTCACCGAGGCCGCCGCCCGTTTCCACGTGCCGCGCAGTGTGCTGCTCGGCGTCTCGTATCTGGAGTCCCGCTGGGACGGCCACGGCGGCGCGCCCAGTGTGTCGGGGGGCTACGGCCCGATGCATCTGACGGATGCCCGTACGGCGCTGGCACGGGCGCCGGAGTTCAGTGCGGGCGACGAGGACGCCCGCGGCGACTCCTCGCGCGGCCGCAAGCCGGTGCCGCACGGCGCGGCGCGGCGGGCCGTGCTGCCGGCCGAACTTCCGGCCCGGCTGCGGACCTTGGGCGCGGCCGCCCGGCTGACCGGGCTGCCCGCCGGGAAGCTGCGCACCGACCCGGCGGCGAACGTGCTGGGCGGGGCGGCGCTGCTGGCCGCCGAACAGCGCAAGCTGGGGCTGGCGGCGAGTGGCGATCCGGCGCGGTGGTACGCGGCGGTGGCCCGCTACGGCGGTCAGGACAGTGCGCTGGGCGGCCGGGCCTTCGCCGACGAGGTGTACGAGGTGATGCGCCACGGTCAGACCCGTACGACGGATGCGGGGCAGCGGGTCACGCTGGCCGCCGCGCCGGGGCTGGCTCCGGACGCCGCGCAGCGGAAACGTGTCGGCACACCGGCCACCAAGGCCGCGGCGCCGAGCGGCGACGCCGGGCTGGAGTGCCCGTGGAACGTCGCCTGCGAGTCGGTCCCGGCGCCGTACGAGGAGTTCGGCGACAACGACTACGGCAACCACGACAAGGCGGAACGCCCCCGGGACCAGAAGGTCGACGTCATCGTCATCCATGACACCGAGGGGTCGTGGGACGTCACCCTGAAGCTGATCAAGGACCCGAAGTACGTGTCCTGGAACTACACGATCCGCTCCTCGGACGGGCTGATCGCGCAGCACGTGCCGACCAAGGACGTCGCCTGGCACGCGGGCAACTGGTACATCAACTCGCACTCCGTCGGCATCGAGCACGAGGGTTTCCTCGCCTCGCCGGACGCCTGGTACACGGAGGCGATGTACCGCGCCTCGGCCCGGCTGGTGAAGTACCTGAGCCGCAAGTACGACGTGCCGCTCGACCGGCAGCACATCCTGGGCCACGACAACGTGCCCGGTACGTCGCCGTCCACGATCCCCGGGATGCACACCGATCCCGGGCCGTACTGGGACTGGGCGCACTACTTCACCCTGCTGGGCAAGCCGTTCCACTCCGCCGGGGGCAGCCACGGCGGGCTGGTCACCATCCGCCCCGACTACGACCGCAACCAGCCGCCCTACACCGGCTGCGACAAGCCCGGGGACACCTGCGCGCCGCACGGTTCCACGGCGGTCCGGCTGTACACCGCGCCGAGCGAGAACGCCCCGCTGGTCAGGGACGTCGGGCTGCACCCGGACGGCAGTGACACGACGGAGGGGGTGAACGACACCGGTGCCCGGGCCACGACGGGCCAGCAGTTCGCGGTGGCGGGCCGGTCCGGCGACTGGACGGCGATCTGGTACCTCGGGCAGAAGGCGTGGTTCCGCAACCCGCACGGCGCGCGGACCGCGGTGAACGGCAAGGGGCTGATCGCGACCCCGAAGGCGGACCGCGAGGAGATCCCGGTCTACGGCCGGGCCTACCCGGAGAAGGACGCGTACCCGGCCGGGGTGCCGTACCAGGCCGTGACGCCGCTGCCGTACAAGATCGCCGCCGGGCAGAAGTACGCGGTCGGGCAGAAGGTGAGCAGCGAGTACTTCTACGCGCCGACCTTCGACGTCTCGAAGCACGCGATCGTCCGCGGTGCGGACGTCTACTACGAGATCCAGCTGGGGCACCGGGTCGGCTATGTGCGCGCTGCCGACGTGGACGTGCGGCACTCGGACTCGTAGCGAGGGAACTGCGCCGACCGGGCGGGCACGGGCGAGGTCGCCGCGTGCCCGCCCGGTGAGCCGGCGCCGGGGCCCGGCTCAGCCCTGCTGGAAGAGTTCCGCGGGCAGCGGCTTGAGCAGCGCGTAGAGGTCGTCGGTGATCGGCCGGTCCCAGCTGGCGATGGTGACCAGCACGCCGTCGCTGCGGTCGAACTGGGCGCAGGAGATCCGGCTCTCGGAGCACTTGATGCGCTTGACGATGAGCAGGTTGCCCTCGTGCATGACGGGGGTGTCCTCGCTCTCCACGACGGTCACCGGTTCGTCGTTGCCGAGCGCCGCGAGCAGCTGGGCGACCTCGAAGGGCACCTCGTCGTCGTCGAGCTCGCGGGCCGGGGAGCCCTCGGGCAGGTTACCGATGATCATCGCGGGTCCGCGGCCGCCGAACAGGTCGTAGCGCAGGAAGACGCCCTGGCAGCTTCCGTCGGGTGCGGGCAGCAGGCCGGCCCCGAGGTTGCCCGGCCAGTCCCCGGGGTCCATGGCGAGAACGTCGAAGTCTGGACCGGCGGGCGTGGCTGCGCTACGGCGGCGGAGGAAGGACATGCCGCCATCGTACGTGGCCCGGGCGCACGCGCCGCGCGGACGTCGGGGTGAGCGACACCGGGTGCGCCGGGCCCGTGGCGCCCCCGTTTCAGGCCCGGTCGGCCAGTTCACCGAGGTGGCGCAGCGCCTCGTCGGCCGCTTCGTGGGGCACGAAGAGGTGATCGTGGTGGAACCCGGCGACGACGTTGCAGCTGAGGCCGGCGTCGGCGAGGGCGGTGGCGACGGCGGCGGTCAGGCCGACGGCGTCCAGCGCGGAGTGCACCCGCAGGGTGATCCAGGCGGCGACGTAGTCGTAGGCCAGGCCGGTGCGGTCGGCTTCCTCCTGGCGGAGGACGAGGGTGAGTCCTTCGGGTTCGGCGACGGTGACCACCGGGGCGAGGCCCGGGGGGATCGCCCCGGACACGCTGGTGAAGACGTACCGGCCCTGGTGCAGTTCCGGCCGCATGCCGCGCAGCAGGACCTGGAGATCGCGTTCGCCCGTCATGCCGCCCACCCTACGAGGCGTCGCCGCGCCCTTCGCGGTGCCGCTCGTGGTGGCGGGCGACCCGGGCGCGGTTGCCGCAGGAGGGGGTGCACCATTCCTGGCGGGCGTGGTCCTTGACGAAGTAGCGCACGCAGCGCGGGGCCGGGCAGGCCCGCAGCAGGGCCCGTTCGGGACCGTCGAGGAAGGTGAGGGCGGCGCGGGCCAGCGCGGCGAGGACCGTGTCGGCGGCGGGCGGGGAGCCGGTCGGGAGCAGGCGCAGCGCGGGGGGTGCGCCGGGCTCCCAGGTGAGCTGCGGGGCGGTGGGCACGCGCGCGGCGGCGGCGTTCAGCCGGCGGATCGCCTCGTCCTCGGGGGGCAGCCGGTGGGCGTCGGCGGCGCTGGGCGGTCCCGGCCGTACGGCGCGCGCGAACAGCGAGCGGACGGCGGCGCGCAGCTCCCGTACGGCGGTGAGGAGTGCCTCGTCCGGCGCGGCCGGGACCGTCGTGCCGTCCAGGAGGGCGGCGTGCTCGCGCAGCCAGACCGCGAGTCCCTCGGTGTCGGCGAGGTCGTCGGTGACTCCGCCGTGGCCGTCGTGGCGGAGGGTGACGGCGAGTTTCAGGGCGAGGCGTGTGGCGGTCATGCGTCTAATGGTAACGTCGCGAACAACCATTAGCACTCAGGGGGAGCTCCATGCCTGATCTGCGCCAACTCCTGTGCGAACCAGCGGTCTTCGCGGGTGATGACCTGCCCGCGTTCGATCCGGCCGCGCTGACCTTCTCGTACCGCCGTACCGCCGGCCCCTGGACGAAGGAACCGCTGTGGACCTGACGACGACCGGGCGCCCCTGGCGTCCCGAGGAGATCCGGGAAGCGATCGAGGCGGCCGGGCAGCGGCTGCGGGCCCTGCTGCCCGGGCTGACCGATGCCGTGACCCGGGAGCCGAGCGAGCTGCCCGGCTGGTCGCGCGCCCATGTCCTCTCGCACATCGAGGGCATCGGCCTGGCGATGGCCCGGCAGGCCCGTTACGCGCTGCGCGGTGAGCTGGTCGAGCCGTACGACGGGGGCCGGCCCGCGCGCGCGGCGGCGATCGAGGCCGGTGCGCTGCGCGACGCGGCGGCGCTGGCCGGGGCGGTGGCGGCGGCGCTGGACGAGGCGTCGGCGGCCTGGGCGGCGGTCGGCCCGGCCGACTGGTCGCGTCCGGTGCGCTACCGCGACGGTGATCTGCGGACCGCATTGACCTGCTGGTGGCGGGAGTTGGAGATCCATCTGGCGGACGCCCGGCTCGGACCGGGCCCGCAGGACTGGCCGCCGGAGCTGTGCCACCACCTCCTCGATTACCTCGCGCCCCGCGCGCCGCACGACCTGACGCTGATATTGGCGGCGACCGACACGGAGTTCTCGCGGCGGTACGGTGCCGGGGCCGCGCCGGAGGTGACCGTGCGCGGCCGGCTCACCGACCTGGCGGCCTGGATGGCCGGACGCGCGCCCCGGCACCCGCTGGACTGCCTCCGGCCGGGGGCCGGGTCGGCGCTGCCCGAGCTGCTCGACTGGCCGTAGCCGTGACGACGGACCTCCGGAAAGGGGAGACACCGGCCGTGACCACCGGACCCCGGACGCTCAACCTGTGGCAGGCGGGCCTCGGCGCGGTACCGCCGGAGGTCTGGCGGCGCGCGGACTGGGAGGTGCTGATCCTCGCCGACAACGCGCTGACCGAGGTCCCCGCGGCGCTCGGCGGGCTGCGCCGGCTGCACACCCTGGACCTCGGCCACAACGCGCTGGCGTCCGTACCCGACGAGATCGGTGACCTGGCCGGTCTGACCCGCTTCCTCTATCTGCACGACAACCGGCTGACCGCGCTGCCGGACACCCTGGGCAGGCTGGACCGGCTCGGCTACCTCAACGTCGGCGACAACCCGCTCGGGCGGCTGCCGGCGGCGCTGGGGGCGATGGCGGGGCTGGTCGAACTCCGGGCGCAGCGGGCGGCGTTGACCGCGCTGCCGGGGTCACTGGGCCGGCTCGGGCGGCTGCGGGAGCTGTGGCTGGGCGGCAACGCGCTCACCGGACTGCCCGCCGGGACCGCGGCGCTGGGCGAGCTGCGGGTGCTGGAGCTGCGGGACAACGCGCTGCCGCGCCTGCCCGAGGAGCTGCGCGCGCTGCCGCTGCTCCGCCGGCTCGATCTGCGCGGCAACCGTCTCGGGGAGCTGCCGCCGTGGGTGGCCGGGATGCCGTCGCTGGAGAAGCTGGATCTGCGCTGGAACGCGGTGGACGACGGGGCGGAGCCGGTCCGGGCGCTGCGGGCGCGGGGGTGCGTGGTGCTCACCTGACCGGCGGCCGGCGGGGTCGTCGGCCGTCGGCCACCGGGCGTCACGTCAGGTCGAAGGCGCCGTCGCGGGCGTCGAGGACGAAGGCGCGCCACTCGCCCGGGGAGAAGATCACTGCCGGGATCTCCGGGCTGCGGCGGTTGCGCAGGGCGATGTAGCCCTCGACGAAGGCGACCTGGACGTCGCCCACGCCCTGGGTGCTCGACTGCCACTCGGCCTGCGTCAGGTCGAGTTCGGGCCTGGGCCCGCCCGCGAGCCGCTGCTCGGTGATGCTGTTGGCCACGTGTCCTCGCTCCTCCCGGTTCGTCGTCGCGGTCAGCCTAACCACTGTCCCGGGGGACGGACAGAGGACGTGGCGGGGCGGTGGGGTGGTGGCGGTGGGGCGTGTGCGGCGGGCGGCACGCCCCCGGCTCAGGCGGCCGGTGAGTCGGCGCCGACCAGCCACATCGCGAAGAACTGGGAGCCGCCGCCGTACGCGTGCCCCAACGCCCGCCGCGCGCCGTCGACTTGGTGTGCGCCGGCCTGGCCGCGTACCTGGAGGGCGGCCTCGGCGAAGCGGAGCATGCCGGAGGCGCCGATGGGGTTGGTGGAGAGCACTCCGCCGGAGGGGTTGACCGGGAGGTCGCCGTCGAGTGCGGTGACGCCGGCCTCGGTGAGCTTCCAGCCCTCGCCCTCCTCGGCGAAGCCGAGGTTCTCCAGCCACATCGGCTCGTACCAGCTGAAGGGGACGTACATCTCCACCGCGTCGATCTGCCGGCGCGGGTCGGTGAGGCCGGCCTGCCGGTAGACGTCCGCCGCGCAGTCCTTGCCGGCCTGCGGGGAGACGAAGTCCTTGCCGGCGAAGAGGGTCGGTTCGCTGCGCATCGCCCCGCCGTGCACCCAGGCCGCCGGGCGGGGTGCGCGCGCGGCCCCGGCGCGGTCGGTGAGGACCATGGCGCAGGCGCCGTCGGAGGACGGGCAGGTCTCGGAGTAGCGGATCGGGTCCCAGAGCATGGGCGAGGACTGCACCTTCTCCAGGGTGATGTCCTCCTCGTGGAGGTGCGCGTAGGGGTTCTTCAGGGCGTTGCGGCGGTCCTTGTAGGCGACGAGGGAGCCGACGGTGGCGGGGGCGCCGGTGCGCCGCATGTAGGCGCGCACGTGCGGGGCGAAGAAGCCGCCGGCGCCGGCGAGCAGCGGCTGCTGGAACGGGATCGGCAGCGACAGTCCCCACATCGCGTTGGACTCGGACTGCTTCTCGAAGGCGAGGGTGAGGACGGTGCGGTGGACCCGGGCGGCGACGAGGTTCGTGGCGACCAGGGCGGTGGAGCCGCCGACGGAGCCGGCGGTGTGCACCCGCAGCACGGGTTTGCCGACGGCGCCCAGGGCGTCGGCGAGGTAGAGCTCGGGCATCATGACGCCCTCGAAGAAGTCGGGAGCCTTGCCGATCACCACCGCGTCGATGTCCGCCCAGGTCAGCTCGGCGTCGTCGAGGGCGCGCCGGGCGGCCTCGCGGACGAGTCCGGCGAGCGAGACGTCGCGGCGTGCGGCGACGTGCTTGGTCTGGCCGATGCCGACGACGGCCACCGGCTCCTTGTGCGCCGCGTTGCTCATCGCGCCTCTCCTTCCAGGACGGCGACCAGGTTCTGCTGCAGGCACGGGCCCGAGGTGGCGTGCGCGAGGGCGCGTTCGGACTCGCCCCGCTGAATGCGGGCGGCGGCCTCGCCGATGCGGATCAGGCCGGCGGCCATGACGGGGTTGGCGGCCAGCGCGCCGCCGGACGGGTTGATCCGGACGTCGGCGCCGGCCGTGCCGCCGAGGTCCAGGGCGCGGCGCAGCACCACCTCCTGGGAGGTGAAGGGGGCGTGCAACTCGGCGGTGTCCACCGGCCGTTCGAAGTAGCCGGCGCGTTCGGCGGCGAGCCGGGTGGAAGGTGAGTCGGTGAGGTCGCGGACGCCCGGGCTGTGCGCCTCGATGCGGTGGTCGAGCCCGCGGATCCAGGCGGGGCGCTCGGTCAGCCGCCGGGCGGTGTCGCCGGCGGCGAGGACGACGGCGGCCGCGCCGTCGCTGACGGGCGGGCAGTCGCCGGTGCGCAGCGGGGCGGCGAGCGGCTCGCCGACGGGCACGGCACCGCGCAGCTGGGCGTACGGGTTCGCCGCGGCGGCGGCGCGGCTGCGGGCGGCGATGCCGGCCAGCTCCCGCTCGTCGGTGAGGCCGGCGTCGATCAGCGCCCGGGCCTGGAGGGCGGCGAGCGCCACCGAGTCGGGCCAGAGCGGGGCGAGGTAGTACGGGTCGAGCTGGCGGGTGAGGACATCGCGGACCTCGCCGGGTGAGGACTTCCCGTAGGCGTAGACCAGTGCGGTCTCGGCCTCGCCGGTGAGGATCTTCACCCACGCCTCGTACAGCGCCCAGGCGCCGTCCATCTCGACGTGCGACTCGGAGATCGGCGGCCAGGCTCCGACGCCGTCGAGAGCCATGGTGAAGGAGAACGCCCGGCCGGCGAGGTAGTCGGCGGAGCCGGAGCAGGTGAAGTCGATCTCGCCGGCGGTGAGGCCGGTGCGGGCCAGCACGTCGTGGAGGACCGGCATCAGCATCTCGACCTCGGAGGTCTCCGCGCTGTCGCGGACGTGACGGCTCTGCCCGAAGGCGACGACGGCGACCTCGCGCATCAGATCAGCTCCTTGTAGCTGTCGTAGTCGGCGTCGGGTTCGCCGGTGGGGCGGTAGTGGTCGGGGAAGCGGCCGCCCTCGGTCCATACGGGTTCCACCCGCAGTCCCATGCGGACCCGGTCGTAGGGGATGCCGCCGATCCGGGCGTGCAGGGCCAGGTCGGCGCCGTCCAGGGCGATGTGGGCGTAGACGTAGGGGACCTCGATGTCCAGGTTCTTCGCCTTGATGTTGACGATGCAGAAGGTGGTGACGGTGCCGCGCGGGCCGACCTCGACCTGGGTGTCGGTGGCGACGCCGCAGGTGGGGCAGGCGCCGCGGGGCGGGACGTACACCTTGCGGCAGGCCGGGCAGCGTTCGCCGACGGTCCTGCGGTCGGTGAGCGCCTGGAGGTAGCGGGACTGGGCGCGGCCGGGGGCGTAGGTGTAGTCGAGCCGGGCGGGGGCGGTGATGCCGGTGACGGGGTCGGCGAACGCGCCGTCGTGCGGCACGGGCCCGGTGGCCGGCGGCGCGGCGTCGGACGGTTCGAAGCAGGCGATGTCGGTGATGGCGCCGGTGCGCTCGGCGGCCCAGCGGATCCGGACCCGCATGCCGGTGCGCACCGCGTCGGGACCGGGAGCGTCCAGGGCGTGCAGCAGCGCGCTGTCGGCGCCGTCGAGCCGTACGAGCACCCAGGCGAACGGGGTGCTCAGGGGCTGGCCGCGCCGGGGCGCGGGGTTCCACGCCCAGGTGGTGACGGTGCCGGTGGGGGCGACCTCGACCAGGTCGGACAGCTCCTCGGCGGTGGCCGGGTCGTACTCCACGGGTGGTACGAGCACCCTGCCGTCCTGGCAGGTCACGCCGAGGACGGTGCGCTCGCGGAGCCCGGTGAGGAAGGCGCCCTGGACCGGGCCGAGCGAGCGGGTGAAGGGGAATTCCACGACGAGTGGTGCGGTGAGGACCGCTGGCACCTCTTGCACAATGCTCTCCTTGACGTCAGGCGCGCCGGTAGACGGGGGGCCGCTTCTCCGCGAAGGCCCGGGCGCCTTCCTTGGCGTCGGCGGTGTCGAAGACGGGCCAGCCGCGGGCGAGTTCGGCCTTGAGCCCGTCGGTCTCGGTCAGCTCGGCGGTCTCGTAGACGGACGCCTTGACGGCCTCGACGGCGAGCGGCCCGCAGGCGTTGATCCGTCCGGCGATCTCCAGGGCCTTGTCCAGGGCGCCGCCGTCCGGCACGACGTGGCCGATCAGGCCGATGCGGGCGGCCTCGGGCGCCGGGTAGGGCCGGCCGGTGAGCAGCATCTCCAGGGCGTGGGTGCGCGGGATCTGGCGGGGCAGGCGGACGGTGGAGCCGCCGATCGGGAACAGGCCGCGCCGGACCTCGTAGAGCCCGAAGGTGGCGCTCTCGCCGGCGACGCGGATGTCGGTGCCCTGGAGGATCTCCGTGCCGCCGGCGACGCAGTGGCCCTCGACGGCGGCGATGACGGGTTTGCGCGGGCGGTGGTGGCGCAGCATCGCCTTCCAGTGCAGGTCGGGGTCGGCGCGCAGCCGGTCGCGGTAGTGCTCGCCGGCCATGCCGTCGCCCGCCAGGGCCTTGAGGTCCATCCCTGCGCAGAAGGTGCCGCCGGCGCCGGTGAGGACGACGGACCGGACGGTGTCGTCCTCGTCGGCGGCGGTCCAGCCGTCGTACAGGCCCACCAGCATCGGCAGCGAGAGGGCGTTCTTCGCCTCCGGCCGGTTGAGGGTGAGCACGAGTGTCGCGCCCTGACGCTCCACGGTGAGATGTTCGGTTCCGTCCATGTCCTGCCCACCACCCCTTCGGTCCGCCGTGCGCCGGACGGGGAACAGGGTGCAGGAGCCGCACGACGAGTTCAAGGCTTTTCTGACACTCAGTCAGATTTCTTGGTCCGCGGCCTTCCCTGCTTCTCCGGGCGGCGCTCTAATGACCGCCTGGGCCCGGTCTCCGGCCGGGCCGGGACGCCGTCCGCCCGGTCTGGAGGAGACGTGGAGTACAACCTGGCCGACCTCTTCGAGTCGATCGTCGACACGGTTCCCGACCGCGAGGCGCTGGTGTACGTCGACCACCCGGGGACCGGGGCGGAGCGGCGGCTGACGTACGCGGAACTGGACCGCGCCGCCAACCGCCTGGCCCACCACCTCGGCGCGCACGGCGTCGGCCCCGGCCGGCACGTGGGGCTGCACCTGTACAACGGCGTCGAGTACCTCCAGGCCGTCTACGCCTGCCTGAAGCTCCGGGCGGTCCCGGTGAACGTCAACTACCGTTACGTGGAAGAGGAGTTGACCTACCTCTATCGCGACGCGGACCTGACCGCGCTGGTCTTCGACGCGGAGTTCACCGCGCGGGTGGCCGCCGCCCTTCCGCACGCCCCCGGGCTGCGGCACCTGGTACGGGTCGGCAGCCCGCCGCCCGGCGCCCCCGAACCCTCCCGCACGCCGGTGTCGCTCGCGGACGCCGAGGCCGCCGGCTCCCCCGACCGCGGCTTCGGGCCGCGCTCCGCCGACGACCGGCTCGTCATCTACACCGGCGGCACCACCGGCATGCCCAAGGGTGTGGTGTGGCGCCACGAGGACCTGTTCTTCTCCGGGATGGGCGGCGGGGCGCCGACCGGCGAACCGGTGAAGCGGCCGGAGGAGTTGGCCGAGCGGGTCGCGGCCGGCGGGGAGGGGATCGTCTTCTTCCCCACCCCCCCGCTGATGCACGGGACCTCCACGCTGACCGCCTTCATCGCCTTCCACTTCGGCCAGAAGGTCGTGCTGCACCGCAAGTACGTGCCCGAGGAGGTGCTGCGGACCGTCGAGCGGGAGCGGGTCACCAGCGTGTCGCTGGTGGGGGACGCGATGCTGCGGCCGCTGGTCGACGCCCTCGCCGGCCCGCTCGAAGGCGTCGACTGCTCGTCGCTGTTCAGCGTCAGCAGCTCCGGCGCGATCCTCTCCGAGACCGTACGCGCCGAGTTCGCCGCGCTGGTGCCGAACGCCGTGCTGCTGAACAACTTCGGCTCGTCGGAATCCGGCTTCAACGGCACCGCCACCGAGGACGCGGGCCCCGACCGGGGCTTCCGGGTGCGCGTCAACTCCCGTACCGCGGTGGTCGATCCGGCGACGCACCGGCCGGCCCCGGCCGGCGAGGTGGGCCGTCTCGCGCAGCGCGGACACGTACCGCTGGGCTACTACAACGACCCGGTGAAGACCGCGGAGACCTTCTTCGAGGCGGGCGGGGACCGGTGGGTGCTGCTGGGCGACATGGCCACCGTCGACGACGCCGGCATCGTCACCGTCCTGGGACGGGGCTCGCAGTGCATCAACTCCGGCGGCGAGAAGATCTATCCGGAGGAGGTCGAACAGGCGCTGAAGGCCCATCCGGACGTGTACGACGCGCTGGTGGCCGGCGTACCCGACGAGCGGTGGGGCCACCGCGTGGCGGCCGTGGTCCAACTGCGCGCCGGCGCCGCCCCGTTGGACCTGGCCGCCGTACAGCGCCACTGCCGGACCCGCCTGGCCGGCTACAAGGTGCCGCGCGCGGTGGTCTTCACCGAGCACATCCAGCGCTCCCCCAGCGGCAAGGCGGACTACCGCTGGGCGAAGGCGGTGGCGGCGGGCGAACGCCCGGCGTGAGCGTCCGGCGCAGACGGGCGGCGTGAGCGCCCGCGCCGGTCGTTCGGGGGGTTCAGGCCGGCGTCGCGCACACGGACCTGAGGGAGCGGGCCAGGGCGACGGTGTGCAGGGCGTCGAGGTGGCGCTCGTGGCGCACCCGCGCGGCGGCGACGGCCAGCAGGGGGCGGCAGGACGGTGCTGAGCGGGCCTGCGGGGAGGCCGCGAGAGCGCGGACCAGCGCGGTGTTGATGCGGTTGATCTCCTTGCGCACCTCGTTCAGGTCGGGGCGCACGGTCGGCGCCTGCGCGGGGTCCGCCGCCCACCGCCGGTGCAGCCCGCGCTGCACGATCTTGCTGGCCTCGATCTGGTCCCGGAAGACCCGCACCGTGGCGCCGGGGTCGGCGCCCAGCTGCCGGGCCTGTTCCGCCACCGCGTCGAGCACCTGCCGCTCGCGGACCGGATCGTCGATCGGGCTGCCGGTGCCCCACTTCGCCGCGGCCACCAGGTCGCCGGTGGCCAGCCGCTCCGCGGACAAGGCGGCGAGCGGCCACAGCCGGCCGTGGTGCGGGGCCGGCAGCGGGGCGCGGGAGGTGGCCGCGGCGCTCGGGGCGGACGGGACGTGCCGGGCGGCCGGGACGTGGCGGGCGGCGGGGGCCGCGGCGGCGCCGCCGGCTGCGGTGAACAGCAGGGTCGCGGCGGCGCCCGCGGTCAGCGCCCGGCGCATCGGGAGGGTCAGCGGCACGGTCGGCCTTTCGCGAACCCCCGGCCCTCCCGGGGGAGTTCGCCGAGGAACGGGCATCGGAGTCGTACGGCGGCGGGACGAGGGGAGCGCCGCGGCTGCCGGCGCCCGGGCCGCGGGCACCGGCAGGGCCAGGGCCGCGAGAGTGCGTACCGGGCTCCGCGAGCCCGGCTTGATCCAGACGAAAGGCCCTACGGGCGGGGCGCCAGGAAGGAGGTCACCGCCGCGAGGAATTCGCCCGGGCGCTCCTCGTGGACCAGGTGCCCGGCGCCCTCGACGGTCACCAGGCGGGCGTCGGGGATCCGTTCGGCCATCTCGGCGAGGTGCTCCTGCGGGATGTGGCTGTCCGGGCCGCCGGCGATGACGAGGGTGGGCGCGGCGATCCGCGCCAGGGCGTCCCACCACCGGGGGTCGGGGTCGTTGCGCTCGGCCACCACCGCGACCTTGGCTCCCCAGTCGAACGGCTGCGGGCCCGCCGGCTGCTCGGGCACCTCCTGCGGCGGCTCGGCCGGGCGCGGCGGAGGGGCCTCCTCCAGCACCAGGCGGTCGACCAGTTCCGGACGGTCGGCGGCCAGCAGCAGGGCGGCCAGCGCGCCCAGCGAGTGCCCGACGAGGGTCACCCGCGCCAGGCCGAGCGCCTGGAGGAAGCCGATCGCGTCGTCCCGCCACCGCTCGACGCCGTACTCCCCGGGCCAGTCGCTGTGGCCGTGGCCCCGCAGATCGAGGGCGAAGACCTGATGGGTGCCGGCGAGCCGGCCGACCACGCCGCGCCAGTCCTCACCGTCCTCCCCGAGACAGTGCAGCAGCACCGCCGGGGGCGCGCCCTCGTCGCCCCACACCCGGTACGCCAGTTGGACCTCACCGACCTGTACTTTCCGGACGTCACTCATGCGCTGGACGCTACCCGGGGCCGTCCGCGTCACGCCTCTTGACGTGTTCGCCGCGCGCTGATTACTTGGACCGGCATGCAGCTACCGAATGATCGGTAGGGAGACGAGGCGGTGACACCCCATGCCGGAAGCGGCTACGGACGGGATCAGGAACGGCGCGGCGCTCGACGAGGCGGAGCTGCTCTCCGCGGAGGCGCTGCGGGAGGTGCAGCTGAGCCGGCTGCGCGCCTCGCTGCGGCACGCCTACACCCACGTGCCCTTCTACCGTGACTCCTTCGACCGGGCCGGGGTACGGCCGGAGGACTGCCGCTCGCTCGGCGATCTCGCCCGCTTCCCGTTCACCGTCAAGGACGACCTGCGCGCCCAGTACCCGTTCGGGATGTTCGCCGTCCCCAGGGAGCAGGTGCGCCGGATTCACGCGTCCAGCGGCACCACCGGCCGTCCCACGGTCGTCGGCTACACCGAGCGTGACCTCTCGCACTGGGCGGACGTCGTCGCCCGCTCGCTGCGCGCGGCCGGCGCCCGCCCCGGCCACACGGTCCACATCGCTTACGGATACGGGCTGTTCACCGGCGGCCTCGGCGCGCACTACGGCGCGGAGCGGCTGGGCTGTACGGTCGTCCCGGCGTCCGGGGGGATGACCAGCCGGCAGGTGCAGATCATCCAGGACTTCCGCCCCGAAGTGATCATGGTGACGCCGTCGTACATGCTCACCCTGCTGGACGAGTTCGAGCGGCAGGGCGTCGACCCCCGGACCACCTCGCTGAAGGTGGGCGTGTTCGGTGCCGAGCCCTGGACGCAGGCGATGCGCCGCGAGATCGAGGAGCGGTTCGCGATCGACGCCGTGGACATCTACGGCCTGTCGGAGGTCATGGGCCCCGGCGTCGCCCAGGAGTGCGTCGAGACCAAGGACGGACTGCACCTGTGGGAGGACCACTTCTTCCCGGAGGTGGTCGACCCGCTCACCGGCGAGGTGCTGCCGGACGGCGAGCACGGTGAGCTGGTCCTCACCTCCCTCACCAAGGAGGCCATGCCGGTGATCCGCTACCGCACCCGCGATCTGACCCGGCTGCTGCCGGGCACCGCGCGGCCCGCCTTCCGGCGGATGGAGAAGATCACCGGGCGCAGCGACGACATGATCATTCTGCGCGGGGTCAACCTCTTCCCCGCGCAGATCGAGGAGATCGTGCTGCGTACGCCCGGCGTGGCCCCGCACTTCCAGCTGCGGCTGACCCGCGAGGGCCGGATGGACCACCTCACCGTGCGCGCCGAGGCCCGGCCCGACGCGGGCCCCGAGGCACGCGCGGCGGCGGCCGGGCTGATCGCGCGCGGCGTCAAGGACGGCATCGGCGTCTCGGTCGCCGTCGAGATCGTCGATCCGGAGACCCTGGAGCGCTCGGTCGGCAAGATCAAGCGCATCGTGGACGCCCGGCCCCGGGACACCGCGTGACCTCCCGGGGCGGCGCGGCATCGCTCAGGTCATGTCCGGGTCCCCTTTGATCAGCGCGAACGGGGCGCCGGCCGGGTCCTTGACCATCGCCAGCCGGCCGACGCCGGGTGCGTCGGTCGGCGGGATCAGGACCGTGGCGCCGTGGTCGACGGCGGCGTCGAAGGTCGCGTCGCAGTCGCTCACGCCGAAGTACGGGTGCCACTCGGACGTCGAACCGGCCGCCAGATGCTCCTTCTGCAGCTGCATGACGCCGCCGTGCCCGGTGTCGTCGCCCTTGCCGCCGCCCGGCGCGGAGGCGACGGAGTAGACCATGCCCGGGCCCATCGGCATGTCCTGGTAGCTCCAGGAGAAGACCGAACGGTAGAACTCCCGGGCGGTGTCCACGTCCGTGGTGTACAGCTCCGTCCAGCAGAGGGCGTTCGGTTCCATCACCGCCTCCAGGCCCGCGACGTCGCCCGGCTGCCACACCGCGAATTCGCCGCCCGCCGGGTCGGTGAAGGCGGCCAGCCGGCCGGCGGTGAAGACGTCCATCGGCGGGACCCGCACCGAGCCGCCCGCCTGCTCCACCGTCTTCGTCGTGGCGTCCGCGTCGGCGGTGTGGAAGTACACCGTCCAGGCCGGGCTCGCGCCCTCGTCCGTCAGCGGGCCGACCGCCGCGACGGTTCTGCCGTCGAGCCGGAAGAAGCCGTACCCGCCGGCCTCCGGGCCGGCCGAGTCGAAACGCCAGCCGAACACGGCGGAGTAGAAGGCGGCGGCGGCCTCGACGTCGGGTGCGCCGAGGTCGAGCCAGTTGGGCGTGCCGGGGACGTAGTCGGTGGTCAGCATGGGTGGTCCTCCGTCATACGGTTCGGGACGTGCGCGGCTGTTCTCCTGCCGGTCCTCAGCATGGCAGGGGGCACTGACAGTCGCCCTTGGCGCGCCGTTCAGGGCGTGCCGAAGCGCTCGCGCAGCTCGCGCTTGAGGACCTTGCCGCTGGCGTTGCGCGGCAGCGCGTCGACGAACATCACCCGCTTGGGCGCCTTGAACGGTGCCAGCCGGGCCCGTGCCGCCTCGATCAGCTCCCGCTCCCCCACCGGGGCCGCTCCGCCCGGCCCGTCCGCTCGGCGCACCACCACCGCGCACACCGCTTCGATCCAGCGTTCGTCCGGCAGCCCGATGACCGCGACCTCGGCCACCTGGGGATGTTCGTAGAGCGCCTCCTCCACCTGGCGGGAGGCGACCAGGACGCCACCGGAGTTGATGACGTCCTTCACCCGGTCGACGACGGTGAAGTAGCCCTCCGCGTCGCGGACGGCGAGGTCCCCGGAGTGGAACCAGCCGCCCCGGAACGCCTCCGCGGTCTCCTCCGGCTTGTCCCAGTAGCCGGTGCACAGTTGCGGGGAGCGGTAGACGACCTCGCCCCGGGTCCCGTCCGGGACCTCCCGGCCCGCCTCGTCGACCACCCGCGCCTCGACGAACAGCACCGGCCGCCCGCAGGAGTCCATCCGGCCCTCGTGCTCGTCGGGGCCCAGCACGGTCGCCAGCGGCCCGATCTCGCTCTGCCCGAAGCAGTTGTAGAACGCGAGCCGCGGCAGGTGGGCGCGCAGTCGCGCGAGGACCGGCACCGGCATGATCGAGGCACCGTAGTACGCCTTGCGCAGCCCGCTCAGGTCCCGGGTGGTGAAGCCGGGGTGCCCGGAGAGCGCGATCCACACCGTCGGCGGGGCGAACAGGCTGTCCGCCAGGCCGGCTTCGGCCAGATCGAAGATCCGCTCCGGGTCGGGTCCGTCCAGGATGACGTTCTCCGCGCCCACCGCCAGATAGGGCAGCAGGAACACGTGCATCTGGGCCGAGTGGTAGAGCGGCAGCGCGTGCAGCGGCCGGTCCGACGCGTCGAGGTCGAGGGCGACGATCGCGCTGGTGTACTCGTGCACCAACGCCCGGTGCGTCATCATCGCGCCCTTGGGCAGCGCGGTCGTCCCTGACGTGTAGAGGAGCTGGACCAGATCGTCGTCGGCCACCGGGGGCAGCGGGTCCGCCCCGTCGTCGGGGTCCGGCGCGGCCGCGAGCCGCTCCAGCAGCCCGTCGGGCGCGCCGTACAGCGGCACCGCACGGACCGTCCCGGGCAACCGGTCCGCGAGCGCGGCGTCGGTCAGCACCAGCGCGCTGCCCGACTGGTCCAGGAGGTAGCGCAGGTCCTCGCCGGTGAGGCCGTGGTTGACCGGGACGTGCACCAGCCCGGCGCGGGCGCAGGCCAGGAAGCCGATCAGATACGCGTCGGAGTTGTGCCCGTAGGACGCGACCCGGTCGCCGGGCCGCAGGCCGTCCGCCAGCAGCAGCCGCGCCGCGGCGCTGACCGCGTCGTCCAGTTCGCGGTACGTCCAGGCACGCTCCCCGTACCGCACCGCCGTCCGTCCGGGCACCCGGCGGGCGCTGCGTCGCAGGACCCCGTCGACCGTGTTGCTCCGCGCTCGCTCCATGGCGCGATCCTGGGCCGCGCCCCCTCCGGGGTCAAGACACCCGGCCGCTTCCGCCGGGCCGGCCCGCCGCCTCGTCGGTCCGGCCCGGGCGGCAGGGCTACACGGTGCGCTCGCGTCCCTCCCAGTACGGCGCGCGCAGCCGCCGCTTGTAGAGCTTGCCGTTGGGGTCGCGGGGCATGACGGCCAGGAAGTCGACGGACTTGGGGCACTTGTAGCCGGCGAGCCGGCGGGCGCAGTGTGCGAGGAGGTCGGCGGCCAGTGCGGGGCCCGCGCGGTGGCCGTCGGCGGGTTCGACCACGGCCTTGACCTCCTCGCCCCAGTCGTCGTGCGGGATACCGAAGGCGGCCGCGTCGGCGACCGCGGGGTGGGCGAGCAGGGCCGCCTCGATCTCGGCCGGGTAGATGTTCACGCCGCCCGAGATGATCATGTCGATCTTGCGGTCGCGCAGGAAGAGGAAGCCGTCCTCGTCGAGGTAGCCGAGGTCGCCGACGGTGAAGAAGTCACCGATCCGGTTCTTCCGCGTCTTGTCCTCGTCCTTGTGGTAGCGGAAGCCGCCGGTGGTCATCTTCATGTAGACGGTGCCGAGTTCGCCCGCGGGCAGCCGGTTGCCGTCGTCGTCGAAGACGGCCAGCTCGCTGATCGGCCAGGCCCTGCCGACCGTCCCGGGCTTCTTGAGCCAGTCCTCGGCGGTGGCGAAGGCACCGCCGCCCTCGCTCGCCGCGTAGTACTCCTCGACGCAGCCGCCCCACCAGTCGATCATGGCGCGTTTGACGTGGTCGGGGCAGGGTGCCGCACCGTGGATGGCGTGCCGCATCGCGCGCACGTCGTAGGCGGCCCGGGTCTGCGCGGGAAGGGCGAGCAGCCGGTGGAACTGGGTGGGGACCATATGGGTGTGGGTGCAGCGGTGCTCGTCCATCAGGGCCAGCATCCCCTCCGGCGTCCACTTGTCCATCAGGACGATGCGGTGGCCGATGTGCAGGGAGGCGCCGGCGAACTGCAGGACGGCGGTGTGGTAGAGCGGTGAGCAGACCAGATGGACGTTGCCGTCGAACGGCTTGATGCCGAAGATGGCGAGGAATCCGCCCAGGTAGGCGTCCTCGGGGGCGGTGCCGGGCAGCGGGCGGCGGATGCCGCGCGGGCGCCCGGTGGTGCCCGAGGTGTAGTTCATCACCCACCCCAGCGTGCGGTCGGCGGGCGCGGAGTCGGGCTGCCCGTCGAGGAGTTCGCCGTACGGGCGGAAGCCGGGGGCCGCACCGACGGCGTAGCGGCGGGCCTCCGGCAGCTCCGCCTCATCGGCGGCCTGGCGCGCGGCCGCCGCGAACCGCTCGTGTGCGATCAGCACCTTCGCGCCGGAGTCCGCGACGATCCAGGCGATCTCCGGGCCGACCAGGTGGTGGTTGACGGGGACGAGGTAGAGGCCGGCCTGGGACGCGGCGAGGTAGGCGGTGAGGAACTCGACGCCGTTGGGGAGGACCACCGCGAAGGCGTCGCCGCGTTCCAGGCCCGCCGCGCGCAGCCCGTGGACCAGCCGGTTGCCGGCGGCGTGCAGCCGGCCCGCGGTCCACTCCTCGCCGTCCGGGGCGATCAGGACCGTACGGTCGGGGTCGGCGGCGGCCTGCGCCCAGAAGCCGTTGGGGGGTGGGACGTCCTTGGTCATTCCGCTGTCCTCCTCGGGTTCACGCGCGTCCGGCGATGCGGTTGATGCGGTCGACGGCCCGCTCGAAACCGCGGGTGAGGTCGTCGAAGACGGCCTGTACGCTGCGCTCGCTGTTCATCCGGCCGACGATCTGGCCCACCGGCGTGCCCAGCAGCGGCTCCACCTCGTACCGCTGGATGCGGGAGTTGGCCTCGGCGACCAGCAGGCCCTGGAGCGGCATCGGGAGGGTACCGGGGCCGGCCGGGTCGTCCCAGGCGTCGGTCCATTCGGTCCGCAGCTGGCGGGCGGGCTTGCCGGTCAGGGCGCGCGAGCGGACGGTGTCGCCGGGCCCGGCGGCGAGCAGTTTCGCGGTCAGTCGCCGGGAGTGCAGCTCGGCCTCCTCGGTGGTCAGCCAGACCGAGCCGAGCCAGACGCCCTGCGCGCCGAGGGCGAGTCCGGCGGCGATCTGCTCGCCGGTGCCGATGCCGCCCGCCGCGAGCACCGGGAGCGGGTCGACGGCGGCGACGACTTCCGGGGTGAGGACCATGGTGGCGATCTCCCCGGTGTGCCCGCCGGCTTCGTAGCCCTGGGCGACGACGACGTCGAGTCCGGCGGCCTTGTGGTGCAGCGCGTGCCGCGGGCTGCCGGCCAGTGCGGCCACGAGGATGCCCTGGTCGTGGGCCCGTTGGACGACATCGGGGGGCGGGGAGCCGAGGGCGTTGGCGAGCAGCTTGACCGGATAGTCGAAGGCCACGTCGAGTTGGGTGCGGGCGACCTGCTCCATCCAGCCGGTGATCCGCCAGCCGGCCGCCTCGCCCTCGGGGAGCTGCGGCACCTGGTGCTTGTCGAGGAGGTCGGTGACGAACCGGCGGTGCTCGTCGGGAATCATCGCCTCGACGTCGGCCTCGCTGACGCCCTCCACCTTCCTGGCCGGCATCACGACGTCGAGCCCGTACGGCAGTCCGTCGGTGTGCGCCTGCATCCAGTCGAGGTCGCGGGCGAGCGCGTCCGGCGCGGTGTAGCGGACCGCCCCGAGCACCCCGAACCCGCCGGCCCGGGTGATCGCCGCGGCGACCGCGGGGAACGGCGTGAACCCGAAGACGGCGTGCTCGACTCCCAGCCTGTTGCTCAGCTCCGTCTGCATGCGCGCAGGATGCCGCAGCGGGCCGTACGAGGGAAGAGATTTTCTGATGCTGCGTCAGAAACTTGCCGGGCGCCGGACGGTGCCCGGCCCGCGCCCGGCCCCGTCCGGCGGCCGTCGCGGGCTCAGCCCTCCTCCAGCACCGCCATCGCCGCGTTGTGCCCCGGAATGCCGCTCACTCCCCCGCCGCGCACCGCTCCCGCGCCGCACAGCAGGACGTTGGGGTGACCGGTGGCCACGCCCCAGCGGGCCGGCGCGCCGCCGCCCTGCCCGTCCTCGGGGTCGGCGTACGGGAACGCCAGCTCGCGGTGGAAGATGTTGCCACCCGGCAGGCCCAGTTCGGCGTCCAGGTCCAGCGGCGACTTGGCCTCGATGCAGGGGCGGCCGTCGGCGTCGCGGGCCAGGCAGTCGGCGAGCGGTTCGGCGAGGTGGGTGTCCAGCTCGGCGAGGGTGGCCGCGAGGAGCCGCTCCCGGGTGGCGTCGTTGTCGGCGGTGAACAGCCTCGCCGGGGCGTGCAGGCCGAAGAGGGTGAGCGTCTGGTAGCCCCGGCGGACCAGGTCGGCGCCGAGGATCGAGGGGTCGGTCAGCGAGTGGCAGTAGATCTCGGAGGGCGGGGCGGCGGGCAGCTCACCGGACGCGGCCTGCTGATAGGAGCGCTCCAACTGGCCGTAGCCCTCCGCGACATGGAAGGTGCCGGCGAAGGCTTCGCGGGGGTCCACCCGGCTGTCACGCAGCCGCGGCAGCCGGGTGAGCAGCATGTTCACCTTGAGCTGGGCGCCCTCGGCGGGCGGCGGCGGGTCCTCGCCCAGCAGGTGGGCCAGTTCCCGCGGGGAGGCGTTGACCAGCACCCGGCGGGCGCCGATCGTGCCCCGGGCGCAGGTGACCTCCGCCGCGCGGCCGTCGGTCGCGAGGCCGGTCACCGCGCAGTCGGTGACGATCTCCGCGCCGGCCCCGCGCGCGGCCTCGGCCAGCGCGTCGGTCAGCGCGCCCATGCCGCCGAGGGGGACGTCCCAGTCGCCGGTGCCCCCGCCGATGACGTGGTACAGGAAGCAGCGGTTCTGGCGCAGTGACGGGTCGTGGGCGGCGGCGAAGGTGCCGATCAGGGCGTCGGTGAGGACCACCCCGCGCACCAGGTCGTCGGTGAAGGTCTCCTCGACCAACTCACCCAGGGGGCGTTCGAACAGGGCGTGCCAGGTGGCGTCGTCGTCGACGGCCGCGCGGAGGGCGGCGCGGGTGGGCAGCGGTTCGGTGAGGGTCGGGAAGACCCGTTCGGCGAGCCGCCGGGTGGTGCCGTAGAAACCCTGCCAGGCGGCGAACTCCCGCTCCGAACCGGTGAGTTCGGCGAAGGACTCACGGGTGCGGGCCTCGCCGCCGCCCACCAGCAGGCCGGTGGGGCGGCCGGCCCGGACCGCGGGGGTGTAGGAGGACACCGTGCGCTTGCGGACCGCGAAGCGCAGCCCGAGGTCCCGCACGATCTTCGGTGGCAGCAGGCTGACGAGGTAGGAGTAGCGGGACAGCCGGGCGTCGACCCCGGCGAACGCCCGGGTCGACACGGCGGCACCACCGGTGTGGTCCAGCCGTTCCAGCACCAGCACGCTGCGCCCGGCACGTGCGAGATAGGCGGCGGCGACCAGCCCGTTGTGCCCGCCGCCGACGATGACCGCGTCATACGAAGTCCGTTCCGGCATGCCCCTTGGTAGCACGCGGTGATCTCGGTCGCCAGGTGCACGCGGCTGAATCCTCCGCCCGGGCCGGTGCGGCTTCTTGACGGCCCGCGGGGCTGCTCCTAGCGTCCGGCCGTGCTCCGCCCCGGCACCGCCTCCCCTCCCCCAGGCCGTCCCGCCCACCCGTGAGGTGACCCGTGTCCCACCCTTCGGTATCCCGCACCGGCCGCACCGTCACCGGACTGGCAGCCGTCGCCGCCTGCTCCGCCGGACTGCTCGCGGCGCCCGCGCCCGCCTCGGCCGTCCCCGACCCGCGCCATGTGCCCGGCGCCCCCCGGGCCGCCGCGCCGTACCCGGACCTGGCGCCCAGACCCCCGATGGGCTGGAACAACTGGTCGTACTACATGTGCAACGTCAACGAGAAGGTGGTGCTGGACAACGCGCGGGCGCTGGTCCGTTCGGGGCTGGCGCGCAAGGGCTACCGCACCGTCACCGTCGACGACTGCTGGATGGGCAGGCAGCGCGGCCCCAAGGGCGAGCTGGTACCGGACCGGGCGAAGTTCCCGCACGGCATGGCGTATCTCGGTGAGCAGCTGCACCGGATGGGGCTGAGGTTCGGCATCTACGAGGACGTCGGCACCCTCACGTGTGAGAAGTACCCGGGCAGTCTCGGCCACTTCCGCGAGGACGCCGCGCTGTTCGCGCGGTGGAAGGTCGACTACGTCAAGGCGGACGGCTGCAACGTGCCCGTCCCACAGGGGCACACCAAGGAGCAGACCTACCGCGATCTGTACGGGCAGATGAGCGCCGCGCTGCGGGCGACCGGCCGCCCGATCACCTTCTCCGTCTCGGCGCCCGCCTACTTCCAGTTCGACGGCGACAGCGTCTGGCACCGGGTCATCGGCTGGTCGGCGGAGCTCGGCAACCTGTGGCGGGGCGGGCGGGACGTGGCGCTTCAGCAGAGCACCCCGGCAGCGAAGTGGGCGTCCATCGTCTACAACTTCCGCTACAACGCGAACCTCGCCGGCCTGCAGCGGCCCGGACGCTGGAACGACCCGGACTTCCTGCTGGCCGGCGACACCGGCCTGACGCGGGACGAGATGCAGAGCCAGATGTCGCTGTGGGCGATGATGGCGGCCCCGCTGATCTCCAGTACGGACGTCGGTGCGCTGTCCCCGGCGGCGCGCGAGGTGCTGGGGAACGAGAGGATCATCGCCGTCGACCAGGACGAGCTCGGCGTCCAGGGCGACATCGTCCAGCAGGACGGGAGTTCCGCGGTGCTGACCAAGCCGCTGAAGAACGGCGACCGGGCCATCGCCCTGTTCAACTCCGGGGACACGCCCCGCACGCTGTCCGTCACGGCCGGTGCGGCCGGGCTGCCGGACGCCTCGGCGTACCACCTGCACGACCTGGTCACCGGCCACCGCAGGCTCAGCGACGGGGACATCGTGGCGCCCGACGTCCCGCCGCACGGCACGGTGCTGTACCGGGTCACCCCGGAGTGACCGGGCCGGGCCGGGGCGGCCGGTGCACCACCCGGCGGCCGCCCCGACCCCCCGGTGCCGCGGGGACCACCGGGGGCTACCGGCGGCGGGCGGCGCGCTCCCTGCGCAGCTCCGCGACGCGGTGCTGCACCGCGGCCGCCTCCTCGATGCGTCCCAGCCGCTCCAGGCACTGGGCGAGGTCGCCCTGGCTGGCCAGCGTCTCGGGGTGCGCGGCACCCAGCACCCGCTCGCGGGCCCCGGCCACCTGGCGGTAGCGCTCCAGGGCGTCGCTCCAGCGGCCCAGCCAGCCCAGCGCCACGGCGGTCTCCCGGCGGCTGACCAGGGTGTCGGGGTGGTCCGGGCCGAGCGCCCGCTCGCGGGCCCGGGCCACCTCGCCGGACTCCGCCAGCGCCTCCCGCCAGCGGCCCAGCCGGCCCAGGCTGACCGCGAGGCCGTGCCGGGCGCGCAGGGTGTCCGGTGCGTCGCAGCCCTGGACGCGGGCCCGGTCCGCCGCCAGGTCGCGGTAGAGCGCCAGGGCCTCCGCGTCGCGGCCGAGCCGGCCGAGGCCGAGGCCGGTCTCGTAGCGCGCGGCGAGGGTGTCGGGGTGGTCGGGGCCGAGCGCGGCGCCGCGGGCCGCCGCGACCTGCTGGTACGTCCGCAGCGCCGCGGCCCGGTCGCCCAGCTTGCCCAGCACATGGGCGAGTTCGAAGCGGGTGGTGAGGGTGTCGGGGTGGCCGGCGCCCAGGACCCGTTCCCGCGCCTCGGCCACCTCGCGGGTCAGGGCGAGGCAGTCCTCCAGGCGGCCCAGCCGGCCGAGGTTGAGCGCGAGGTGGTGGCGGCAGCTCAGGGTGTCGGGGTGGTCGGGGCCCAGGGCGCGCCCCAGGCCGGTCAGCACCTCGGCGTAGACCTGGTGCGCCTCGAAGCAGCGGCCCCGGCGGCTGAGCGCACGGCCGGTCTCCAGCCGCGCGGCGAGGGCGGCGCCGCGGTCGTCCGGGGGTGCGGGGCTGGTGAGGGCGGCGGGCGCGCCCTCCGGGTCGCCGTCGGTCCAGGCGTCGGTGAGGACCGTGACGGCCGGGGCCGGCGTGTCCTGGTGCGGGCGTCGGGCCACGCCGGCCGGGAAGCCGAGGGTGATGCCCTGGGTCCAGGAGGGCAGCCGACGGTCGGGGACGGTGGCGACATCGGGGCCGGCCGGGTGCGGGCGGCGGGCGTCGGCGAGGCGTTTGGCCAGCTCGTCGGCGTCGGCGGGGCGGTCGTCGGGGTCCTTCGCGAGCAGCTCCAGCATGATCTGCTCGTACGCCTCGGGCAGGTCGGGGCGAAGGGTGCGCGGCGGGGCGGGGGCGGTGTCGCGGTGTCCGACGAGCACCGCCCAGGCGTCGCCCAGGTCGAACGGGGGGACGCCGGTGGCGAGCTCGTAGAGCACACAGCCGAGCGAGTAGAGGTCGCTGCGGTGGTCCATCGCCTGCGCGCCGATCTGCTCGGGCGACATGTAGTGCGGGCTGCCCATGGCGATGCCGGTGCCGGTGAGGCGGGCGGTGAAGCCGATGTCGTGATTGAGCCGGGCGATGCCGAAGTCGCAGATCTTGACGGTGCCGTCGGTGGTGCGGACGATGTTCGCCGGCTTCAGATCGCGGTGCACGATGTCCTGTTCGTGCGTGTAGGCGAGCGCGGCGGTGACCTGCTCGGCGATTTCGATGACGTCCGGGACGGGCAGCGGCTGGCGCCGGTTGTCGTCCAGCAGCTGGCTGAGGTTGCGGCCGCTGAGCAGCTCCATGACGAGGAAGAGCGTGCCGTCGTCCTCCCCGAAGTCGTGGACGACGGTGATGCCGCGGTGCTGGAGGGCGGCCGCGACCCGGGCCTCCCGGCGGAAACGTTCGCGCAGGACCTGGAGCAACGAGGGTTCGTGCCGGGGGCCCAGGGGCTTGAGGCACTTGACGGCGATCTGCCGGCCCAGTGATTCGTCGCGGGCTCGCCAGACCTCGCCCATTCCGCCGCGCCCGATGGTGCCGAGCAGCCGGTACCGCCCCTGGATCAGTCTGTTTTCCGCCATCGCGTAGCAGCGCCCCCGTCCCCGCCCTCGCGGTCAGCCGCGCAGCTCCCCCCGCGCGTCCCCGTGCCCGTCCAGTATGGCGGCGCCGTGACGGAGCTTGTAGGGCGCGGGGCGGGTGTCGGGGCCCAGCCGTGCGACGGCGCGCAGGATGTGGCGGGGTGGGAGCTGCCAGCGGACGGTGGGTGGAATGGCGCGAAGGAGGCGGCCGGTGGCGCGTAGTCGGCGGGTGACGGCGCGCGGCGGGGGTGCGGGGCGCCCGTAGAGCTCGTGCGCGTACGCGGGGAGCGCGCCGTACGCGAGCCGGGCCACCCACCCCCAGAGCACGGCACGGGCCGGGACGAGCGGGGCGGGGGCCGGTGGCCGCCGCAGGAAGTCGTCCACCCCGCGGGCCTCGGGAGTCAGTGCCAGTTCGGGGCGTACCCGGTCGAAGTAGGCGGCGAGCGCGGCCCGGTCGCCGGGGACGGTGTCCGGGTCGAGGCCGACGAGCCGGGCGCTCTCGCGCTGTTCGTCGAGGTAGCGGTCGGCCTGGGCGGCGCCGACGGGGTAGCCGGAGCGGCGCAGCACGTGCAGGTAGGAGTCCACCTCGGCGCAGTGCACCCACAGCAGCAGGGCCGGGTCGTCGACGCCGTAGCGCTCGCCGGTGGCCGGGTCGGTGGCGGACAGTGCGCGGTGGATGCGTCGGACCGCGGCGCCGGCCCGCTCGGCGGCGTCGGTGGTGCCGTAGCTGAGGGTGCCGACGAAGTCGGCGGTCCGCATCAGGCGGCCCCAGGCGTCGCGCCGGCCCTGCTCGTTCCGCTGGAAGGCGGCGGAGTTCTGCACCACGCCGCGTACCGCGCGCGGGTGCAGCGCCTGGAGGTACAGCGCCCGCACGCCGGCGATCCACATCATCGGGTCGCCGTGCAGCTGCCAGGTCACCGAGCGGGGCCCGAAGAGCCCGGGGTCGCCTGCCATCACCGCACCTCCCGCGCCCGGTGCGGCCCCCGGAGTGCCCGTCACCCGGCCGGGCCGCCGGCCGCACCCCTCCATTTGCTCATACCGCGCCCGGCGGGAGAAGACGTCCGGGCGCCCCTGCCCCGGATGGTCTGGCGTGGCGAGGCCGAACCGTCCTGCATATCCTTGTAAGGGATTTCCGTGCCCGCCGGACTTGCCTCAGCGGTTCGGCCTCGGCGGTCACCCTTCGACGGTGCGGCCGCGAGTTCGTCTCGCCCTGGCGCGCATCGTGGCCCGTCGACATTCGACGGAGGTCAGTGCGCATGGACCTCAACACCATCACCGAAGTCGTCCGGCGGCCGTCCGACCGGCCCGGCGTGGACTGGCACGAAGGTGATGCCTGGCTCGCCGGCGGAACATGGCTGTTCTCCGTGGAGCAGCCGGAGCTGCGCCGCCTGGTCGACCTGACGGCGTTGCGCTGGGACCCTCTCGTCGCGGGCGAGGCGGGCCTCGACATCGGCGCCACGTGCACCATCCGCGAGCTGTACGCCTTTGCGCCGCCGGACGATTGGCCGGCGGGCAGCCTCCTCGCGACGAGCTGCGAGGCGTTCCTGTCCTCGTTCAAGGTCTGGAGCGCGGCGACGGTCGGCGGCAACATCTGCATGTCGCTGCCCGCCGGCCCGATGATCACGCTGACGGTCGCCCTGGAGGCGCGGTACGAACTGTGGGCTCCCGACGGGTCCGTGCGGACCGTCGATGCCCTCGACTTCGTGACCGGCGACCACCACAACGTCCTCGCCCCCGGGGAGATCCTGCGGCGGATCAGCGTTCCGTCGCACGCCCTGCGCAAACGCGCCACGCACCGCCGCTTCACCCTGACCCGTCTCGGCCGTTCGACGGTGTTTCTGATCGGTACCCAAACGCCCGGGACGCGCGACCTGCTGCTCACCGTCACGGCCGGCACCACCCGGCCGGTGCGGTTGGCGTTCGACACGATGCCCGATGCCCGGACGCTGCAGGAGAGCATCGACGTCATACCCGCCGACGTCTGGTTCGCCGATCCGAACGGGACCCCCGACCACCGCCGCCACCTGACGCGGTACTTCGCCGAGGAAATACGCCGCGAACTCCTGGCTGGGGGCCCGGCATGACGTACACCGTGAACGGCAGACGCTTCGACGAGGAACCGGCCCCCGGCCAGTGCCTGCGCACGTTTCTCCGCTCCCTGGGCCACTACGGCGTCAAGAAGGGCTGCGACGCCGGTGATTGCGGTGCGTGCACGGTGTGGCTGGACGGCGATCCGGTGCACAGCTGCATCACCCCGGCGTTCCGCGCGGACGGCCGGGCGGTGACGACGATCGAGGGTCTCGGCTCGCCCGGCAACCTGCATCCGGTGCAGCGCCAGTTCCGCGACGCCCCCGGCTTCCAGTGCGGGTTCTGCACCGCCGGGATGATCATGACGTCGGCCACCTTCACCGAGGCCCAGAAGGCGGACCTGCCACGGGCGTTGAAGGGCAATCTGTGCCGCTGCACCGGCTACCGGGGGATCGAGGACGCCGTGCGGGGCGTCACCGGCATCGAGACGGCCGCGCCGGGAAGGGCAGTCGGGACGAGTGTCGGGGCGCCGGCGGCCGACGAAGTGGTGACCGGACGCACCGAGTTCACGATGGACACCCACCTCGACGGCATGCTGCACCTCAAGGTGCTGCACTCGCCGCACGCGCACGCCCGGATCGTGTCGATCGACCGGACCGCCGCGCTCGCCGTCCCCGGTGTGCACCGGGTCTACACCTGGGAGGACGTGCCGGACAGGCGCTTCACCACGGCGATCCACACCGACCATCTCGTCGATCCGGACGACACCCGGATCCTCGACAGCACGGTCCGCTTCGTCGGCCAGCGTGTCGCCGCGGTGCTGGCCGACACCGTCGCGGCGGCCGAGGAGGGCTGCCGGAAGGTCGCCGTCACCTACGAGGAACTGCCGGCGGTCCTCGACCCCGAGGAGGCCATGGCCGAGGGCGCGCCCCAACTGCACGGCTCGCACGACCCCTTCGTCCGCGACCCCGTCCACAACATCCTGCTGGAGCTGCACGGGCACGTCGGCGATGTCGACGCCGGGTTCGCCGAGGCCGACGTGATCCACGAGGGCACCTACGACTCCCCCCGGGTGCAGCACGCGCATCTGGAGACCCACGGCTCGATCGCCTGGATGGCGGACGGCCGGCTGAACGTCCGCACCAGCTCGCAGTCGCCGTCCATCGCGAAGGTCAAACTGGGGTACCTGTTCGCGCTGCGCCCGGACCAGCTCCGCGTGTTCTGCACCCGCGTGGGCGGCGGCTTCGGCGGCAAACAGGAAGTGATCTCGGAGGATCTGGTCGCGCTCGCGACCCTGGACACCGGGCGGCCCGTCAGTCTCGAGTTCACCCGCGAGGAGGAGTTCACCACGGCGTCCCCGCGGCACCCGATGTCGTTGACGGTCAAGCTCGGCGCGAAGGCGGACGGCACGCTCACGGCGCTCCAGGTCCGCAATGTGTCCAACACGGGCGCGTACGGCAACCACGGCGGCGAGACGCTCTACGCCGGCGGCGCGGCCGTCATGATCTACCGCTGTCCCAACAAGAAGTACGACGCCTACTCCGTTTACACGAACACCGTCCCGAGCGGGGCGCTGCGCGGCTACGGGATGACGCAGCCGGCGTACGCGGTGGAGGCGGCGATGGACGAACTGGCCCGTGCCCTGCACATCGATCCGCTCGCCCTGCGGCGGCGCAACATCGTGCGCGCCGGGGATCCGCTCGTCGCGATGAGCGACGGCCCGGACGACGTGTCGTTCACCGAGGACGGCCTCGCGAAGTGCATCGACCTGGTGGACGAGGCGCTGGCCCGTACGGCCGGCGAGCCCTCCCCCGGACCGGGGTGGTTGGTCGGGACCGGTGTCGCGAGTTCCCTGCACGAGACCGCGCCGCCGACGGAGCACGTCTCCGAGGCATGGGTCACGCTGGGCGACGACCTCGTGTACGAACTGGCTGTCGGCACCGTCGAGTTCGGTGAGGGCACGTCGACCGCGCACGTCCAGATCGCGGCCAACCAGCTGGGCACCACCCCGTCGCGGATCCGCCTGGTGCAGTCCGACACCGACCGCACCGGGTTCGACACCGGCGCCTTCGCGAGTGCGGGACTCTTCGTGGCGGGCAACGCGGTCCTGCGGGCGGCCAACGCGGTCCGCGACCGCATCCTGGAGTTCGCCGCCGCGCACACGGGCGTCCACCTCGTGATGTGCTCCCTGCACGACGAGGGTGTGGTCTGCGGCGACCGGCGGGTGTCGCTGGCCGAACTCGTCGCGCTGGCCCGGGCGCGCGGTATCCGGTTCACCGCCGCCCGCAAGGCGTACGGATCGCCGCGGAGCGTGACGTCCAACACGCAGGGATTCCGTATCGCCGTCCATCGGGTGACGGGTGAGATCCGGATCCTTTACAGCGTCCAGGCGACCGACGCCGCCGTGGTCATCAATCCCGCGCAGGTCCGCGGCCAGGTGGAGGGCGGCGTCGCCCAGGGCATCGGCTTCACGCTGACCGAGAACCACCATGTCGACGCCGACGGCGTCATGGTCAATCCGAATTTCCGCAACTACCGCATCCCCACTTACGCCGATGTCCCCCGCACGGAGGTGCTGCTGGTGGAGTCGTCGGATTCGGTGGGGCCGCTGCGGTCGAAGGGGATGGCGGAATGCTGTATCAACCCGGTGGCCCCGGCGTTGGCGAATGCGCTGCACGACGCCACGGGCATCCGTTTCCGTGCGCTGCCGCTGACTCCGGAACGCATCTATCGACGGCTCAACGAGAGCCGGTCGGTGCCGACGGCGTGAGCACGTGGACGGGCTGAGCAGATGACCACGGAAAAGCTCGACGACGCCGCGACCGCCATCGTCGGCCAGAAGGTGCTGCCCGGCCGGGAGCAGGAGTACGAGGCGTGGCAGGAGGACGTCAACGCCGCGGCCGCCCACTACCCCGGCTTCCTCGGCGCCGAGTTCTCCCGGCCCACGGCCCGGCAGCCCGACTGGACCGTCGTCTACCGCTTCGACTCGATCGCGCATCTGCAGGCGTGGATCAACAGCGCCACCAGGCAGCGCTTCCTCGACAACGGCAGGACGTACTTCGACGGCCCCGCGACGCAGCAGGTCCTCAGCGGCGGCAGCCGGCCCGCGGACCCCCTGGTGACCGTCGTGGTGACCCACCGCGTCCACCCCGACCACGTCGAGGACTTCCTCGACTGGCAGCGTCGCATGAGCCAGGAGGAGAGCACCTTCGACGGCTACCGCGGCACCGAGCTCTTCCGTCCGGTCGAGGGGCTCCAGGACGAATGGACCACGCTCTACCGCTTCGACAGCGCCGAGCACCTCGATGCCTGGCTGACGTCGGCCAAGCGGCAGGAGGTGCTCGCCGAGGGGCGGAAGTTCAACGACTTCCAGCTGCGCACGATCGACAACTCGTTCGGCAGCTGGTTCGCCTTCGACGAGAACGGCAGGCAGGCGCGGCCGCCCTCCGAGACCAAGTCCGCGGTCGCGGTCTGGGTCGGCCTGTACCCGACCGTGGTGCTGCTGACGCTCGCGCTGGCCCCGCTGGGGCTGCCGCTCTGGGCCGGGCTGCTCGTGGGCAACCTGCTGTCGAGCTTCATCATGAGCTTCCTGACCATGCCCTACTACGTGAACCGGCTGCTCAGGCGATGGCTGCGGCCGCCACCGGACGCACCGCGGACCAGGACCAACCTCGCCGGCCTCGGTCTCGTCGCCGCGGTGATGGCCTTCTGGGCCGTCGTCTTCTACTTCGTGACGACCCAGATCTGGACGCTGCCCTGAACCTCAGCGGCGTACCCGCGGCATTCCGAGGCCGATCCAGGAGATGATCTCGCGCTGGATCTCGTTGTTGCCGCCGCCGAAGGTGAAGATGACGGCGGAGCGGTAGCCGCGTTCGAGTTCGCCGTGCAGTACCGCGCCGGCCGAGCCCTCCTTGAGGGGGCCGGCGGCGCCGACGATCTCCATCAGCCAGGCGTAGGCGTCGCGGCGGGCCTCGGAGCCGTAGACCTTGACGGCGGAGGCGTCCTGGGGGGTCAGCGTGCCCTGCTGGAGGGCGTCGACCATCTGCCAGTTCAGCAGCTTCATGGCGTCCAGCCGGGTGTGGGTGCGGGCCAGCCGTCCGCGCACCCAGCCCAGGTCGATGACGCGGCGGCCGTCGGCGAGGGTGGTCTCCGCGGCCCAGCGCCGGACGTCGTGCAGGGCGCGGATGGCCATGGTGCCGTGGGCGGCGAGGGTGACGCGTTCGTGGTTGAGCTGGTTGGTGATGATCCGCCAGCCCTTGTTCTCCTGGCCGACGCGGCGGGTGGCCGGGACGGTGATGTTCTCGTAGTAGCTGGCGGTGGTGTCGTGTGAGGCAAGCGTATTGATCAGGGTGCAGGAGTAGCCGGGGTCGCTGGTGGGGACCAGGAGCATGGTGATGCCCTTGTGGGGCGGAGCGTCCGGGTCGGTCCGTACGGCGAGCCACACCCAGTCCGCGGTGTCGCCGTTGGTCGTCCAGATCTTCTGGCCGTTGACGAGGTAGTGGCCGGTCTCCTCGTCGCCCTTGCGCACGGCGCGGGTCTTGAGGGCGGCCAGGTCGGTCCCGGCGTCCGGTTCGCTGTAGCCGATCGCGAAGTCGATCTCGCCGGAGAGGATCCGGGGCAGGAAGTACGCCTTCTGTTCGTCGGTGCCGAACTGCATGATCGTCGGGCCGACGGTGTTCAGCGCCATCAGCGGCAGCGGCACCCCGGCCTGGGCGGCCTCGTCGAAGAAGATGAACTGTTCCATCGGTGTCAGGCCGCGCCCGCCGAACTCCTGGGGCCAGCCGACGCCGAGCCAGCCGTCGGCGCCGAGGCGGCGTACCGTCTCGCGGTAGAAGCGCTTCCGGGCGGCGGGGTCGGCATACCGGGCGTAGGCGTTGTCCGGCACCAGTGCGGCGAAGTAGGTGCGCAGCTCGGTGCGCAACTGCCGTTGCTCGGGGGTGTATTCGAGGTGCACGGCCCCTCCAGTTCATCCGGTCCGGTCGTCCGGCCCGAGGGTGCCGTCCTCCATCTGACGACCCGTCGGACACCGGTCGGGGGCACAGTAGAACTTGTTCCATTAATACGGAAGGGGCCCGCCGTGGACCGGGGTGCGCCGTCAGCGCGCACGAAGGCCCGGCCCGGCACCTGTCGGGTACCGAACCGGGCCTCGCCCGCGCCCCATCAGCCCACGGCGTGCTTCGCCGCGTTGTTGTTCCCCGGCTGCACCCGGTTGCGCTGCACGTCCTTGCAGTACTTGACGTACCCGTTGTTGGTCACGTACTTGGCGGCGACCCAGGCCGGCCGCTCCTCGCGGGTCAGGTACCAGACGGTGTTGCCGCCGACGCTCTGGGTGCGGACCTTGCACATCAGGCCGACCTGGGTGTGGTGCCGGTAGTAGCCCTTCACGGCGGAGTCCGTGCTGGGGTACTGACGCGCACTCAGGCCCATCTTCGTGGTGACCGTGCCGAACGGCTTCGCGGTGCTGCCGACGTTCGGGCCGGGGGTCGCCTGCGCGGGGGCCGCGATGGACAGCGTCGCACCCAGGGCGACTGCCGCGGTCAGCGCGCCCGCGCCGGCCGCGAGCCTTCTACCTCGGGCCACGAGGACTTCGGTCGTGGACATAGGGGTCTCCTGTTCTTGACGCGCAATGCCACCCATTGCCGCGAAGCGGACATTACGCCCAGGGGGCCCCAAGAATGTGGTGAAACGACGAACAGGCCGCCGATTGTGTGACGGTGGACCGGCGGCGGGTGTCCCCGGGCTCAGCCCTCCGTGCCGACGAGGTGGATCCCGAAGTGGGCCCCCTGCGGGTCCCGGACCACCGCGACCCGCGGCCCGTCGGGGACGTCCGTGGGCGGCACCAGCAGCATCCCGCCGGAGTCGGCGGCCCGGGCGGCCGTCCCGTCGACGTCGGCGACCGCGAAGTACGGCAGCCAGTGGGCCCGGACGTCATCCGGGTAGAACTCGTCCAGCGCGCTCATGCCGCCGAAGTCGGCGCCGTCGAGGCCGAACTGCGGATAGTCCTCGTGGGTGCCGACGCTCCAGCCGAAGACACGGGTGTAGAAGTGCTTCGCGGCCTCCTCGTCCCGGGTGGCGAGCTCGACCCAGCCCAGCGAGCCCGGCGCGTTGAGCAGCCCGGCCCCGGCGAAGGAGCGGGCCTGCCACACCGAGAAGACGGCCCCTTCCGGGTCGGCCAGCACCGCGAAGCGGCCCCGGTCGAGGACGTCCGCGGGGGCCACCAGTTGCCGCCCGCCGACCTCGGTGACCGCGGCGGCCAGCGCGTCGGCGTCCGGCGTGGCGAACGAGACGGTCCAGGCGGTCGGCTGCCCGGGGGCCTGCAGCGCGGCCGCCCCGGCGACCGGGGCGCCGTCCAGGCGGAACAGGACGGAGCCGCCGGTCCCGTCACCCGGGCCGGCCGCGCCGTGCCAGCCGAAGACCTGCCGGTAGTACACGGCGGCGGCGTCGACGTCCGAGGTGCCCAGCTCCACCCAGCAGGGCGCGCCGGGCGTGGGCTCAGTGATCTTCACGGTGTTCCGTCCCTCTGCGCCGGGCCGTGGCCGAGCCGTCTCGCGGTGGCGTCCGTTCGCCGCGCCCGGCAGTCCGTACGCTGCCGATCGTGCGACGGGCGGGCGGGGGCCGCAACCGGAGGCGGGCCACCACAGGGAGGCCGGCCGTGGTCAGTCCACCAGGTCGGCCCAGCCCTTCCCGATCCGCGCGAAGATCTCGTCCAGGGCGGGGCCGGGGTCGGTGGACCCGCCGGCCAGTTGCCGGGCGGCCAGCACGTAGTGGGCCAGCGCGCGCACCGACGGGGCGTCCGGCGGGGTGCCGAGTTCCGCGGCGAGCGCCTCGGCCAGGGCCGTCTCGTGGCGCAGCCACATCCGGTGGGCGTACTCGGCGAGCGCCGGGGTGTTCTCGACCAGTTCCCGGAAGTCCCGGAAGCCGGGCGTCTCGTGGGCGCACACCAGCAGGCCGCGGAGGTGCGCCCGCAGCGCGTCCAGCACGGTGGTGCCCGGCCGGCGCTCGCGGACGGCGGCGACCAGGGCCGCGCGCTGCTCGGCGTCCTGGTCGAAGACCAGGGCTTCCTTGCCGGAGAAGTGCTTGAACAGGGTGGTCACCGAGACGTCCGCGGCGTCGGCCACGTCCTTGACGCCGACCTGGTCGTAGCCGCGTTCCAGGAAGAGCCGGAGGGCGGCGTCGGCCAGCGCCTGGCGGGTCCGGGCCTTCTTGCGCTCGCGGCGCCCGGGCGTGGGCCCGTCCTCGGCGGTCACGGTCCTTCCTGCCCGGCCATCCGGCGCAGATGGCGCAGGGAGCCCTGGGGGGCGTCGGGTGCGATGGCGTTGGCCAGGCCGCGGGCGGCCCCCTCGGCGGCCTGGGCGGAGCGGGGCAGCATGACCTCCTCGTAGGCGCGGACCGCGGCGTCCGGGTCATCGGCCCCGGCGAGGGCCTCGGCGAGTTCGCTGCCGTCGAGCATGGCCAAATTGGCGCCCATGCCGGAGAACGGCGTCATCAGGTGCGCGGCGTCGCCGAGCAGGGTCAGGCCCGGGGTGTGCGTCCAGGTGTGCGGCACCGGCAGCGCGAACAGCGGCCGGTTGGCGAACCCGCCGTCGTTCTCCCGCAGCAGTGCCAGCAGCCGCTCGTCCCACCCGGCGAACCCTTCGAGCAGCACGGCCCGCACCGCCTCGGTGTCCGCCATCCGCACCCCGGCCTCCAGGGCCCAGTCCTGCGAGCCGCGGAAGGCGGCGTAGCCGCGGAGGTGGCCGTGCGCGTTGCGCTGGACGATCAGCGCCCGGTTGGGGGCGGAGGCCATCATGCTGCCGTCGCCGACGAGGCCCGCGATCTCCGGGTGCCGGGTGTCCGCGGCGTCGAAGCCGAACTCGACGAAGGTGACGCCGGAGTAGTGCGGGTCGGCGTCGGAGAGCATCGGCCGCACCCGGGACCAGGCGCCGTCGGCGCCGATGACCAGGTCGAAGGTCTCGGTGTGACCGTCGTCGAACTCGGCGTGGTGGCGCCCGTCGCCGAGCGGGTGCAGGGTCCGCAGGTAGTGCCCCCAGTACACGGACCCCGGGGCCAGGGACGACAGCAGCAGGCGGCGCAGCTCGCCCCGGTCGATCTCCGGGCGGGCGTTGTCGTCGGGGGCCGGGGTGTGCCGGAAGAGCACGGTGGCGGTGTGGTCGAGCAGCCGCGTCTCCTGCCCCTCGGGGCGGGCGAGCGCGGTGAACTCGTCGTGGAGGCCGGCCGCGCGCAGCGCCGCCTGGCCGGTCGTCAGGTGCAGGTCCAGCGTGCCGCCTTGCGGGCGGGCGTCGGCGGACGCCTCATGGTCGAAGACGGTGACCGCGACGCCGTGCCGCTGGAGGACCCGGGCGCAGGTCAGCCCGCCGGGGCCGGCACCGATGATCGCGATGCGGAGAGGGGTGGGGTTCATGACAGCAGAAAAGCACAGCGAATCAGAAAGTGCAATCACTACACTTTCGAAGTCGCTCAACCATGTCGGCGGCGCATCCGCTTCCTCACGAGCAGTCCGGGGCGGCTGTGTGGTCGCCGTAACGGCGGATGATCGCTTGACGTGACACCTGGTTAACGGGCCGTTCGTAGGGTCGGACCGAGCATCCGACCACGAAGGGGACCGCCCGTGACCGCACCGGAACCGCCGGCAGAGAGCACCACGCAGGTGCGGACCGCGTGCTCGTACTGCGGTGTCGGCTGCGGGATCGTGCTGGACGTCGCGACGGACCCGGCCGGACGGCGCACGGTCCGCAAGGCGTACGGCGACAAGGCGCACCCCTCGAACGCCGGCCGGCTGTGCACCAAGGGGGCGACCAGCGCCGAGCTGCTCACCGCGCCCGGGCGGCTGACCCACCCCCTGGTGCGCGCGGACCGCGGCGACGCGCCGGCGGCCACCGCGATGGACACCGCCGTGAAGGAGACCGCCCGGCGACTGCGCGAGATCGTCGACACCCACGGGCCGGACGCCCTCGCGCTGTACGTCTCCGGGCAGCTGACGCTGGAGGCGCAGTACCTGGCCAACAAGCTGGCCAAGGGCTTCGTCCGCACCCGGCACATCGAGTCCAACTCCCGGCTGTGCATGGCGAGCGCGGGCAGCGGCTACAAGCTGTCGCTGGGCGCGGACGGCCCGCCCGGCTCGTACCAGGACTTCGAGCGGGCCGACGTCTTCCTGGTCATCGGCTCCAACATGGCCGACTGCCATCCGATCCTCTTCCTGCGGATGATGGAGCGGGTCAAGGCGGGCGCCAAGCTGATCGTGGTCGACCCGCGGCGGACCGCCACCGCGGCGAAGGCGGATTTGTTCCTCCAGGTCACGCCGGGGACGGATCTGGCGCTGCTGAACGGGCTGCTGCACCTTCTGGTGGAGAACGGCCGGATCGACACGGAGTTCATCGCCGGGCACACCGAGGGCTGGGAGGCGATGCCGGACTTCCTCAAGGACTATCCGCCGGCCGTGGTCGCCGGGATCACCGGGCTCGCGGAGGCCGACCTGCGCCGGGCCGCCGAGTGGATCGGTGCGGCGGGCGACTGGATGAGCTGCTGGACGATGGGGCTGAACCAGAGCGTCCACGGCACCTGGAACACCAATGCGCTGATCAACCTGCATCTGGCGACCGGCGCGATCTGCCGCCCGGGCAGCGGGCCGTTCTCGCTCACCGGCCAGCCCAACGCGATGGGCGGCCGCGAGATGGGGTACATGGGGCCGGGCCTGCCCGGGCAGCGGTCGGCGCTGGTGGCCGAGGACCGGGCGTTCGTCGAGGAGCTGTGGGACCTCGCGCCGGGGACGCTGCGCGCGGACGACGGCGGCAAGGGGACCGTCGAGATGTTCCGGCAGATGGCCGACGGGGGCATCAGGGCCTGCTGGATCATCTGCACCAACCCGGTCGCCTCGGTCGCCAACCGCCGGACGGTCATCGAGGGGCTGGAGGCCGCCGAGTTCGTGGTGGCACAGGACGTCTTCGCGGAGACCGAGACCAACGCGTACGCCGATGTGGTGCTGCCGGCCGCGATGTGGGCCGAGTCCGAGGGCGTGATGGTCAATTCGGAGCGCAACCTGACGCTGGCGCGCCGGGCCGCCGACCCGCCGGGCGAGTCCTGGCCGGACTGGCGGATCATCGCGCGGATCGCCTGCGAGATGGGGTACGAGGACGCCTTCGGCTACCAGAGCGCGGAGGAGATATTCGAGGAGATCAAACGGGCCCGGAACCCGCGGACCGGCTATGACCTGCGGGGGGTGTCGTACGAGCGGCTGCGCGGCACCCCGGTGCAGTGGCCCAGCGCCGACGCGGACGGCCCCGACCGCAACCCGGTGCGCTACCTCAACGACGGGGTCAGCCAGGACCCGGTGGTGCGGCCGGACGGCTCCCGGCCGCGGCTGGCCTTCCCCACCGCCTCCGGCCGCGCCGCGTTCTTCGCCCGCCCGCACCTCCCGTCCGCCGAACTGCCCGACGACGACTTCCCGTACGTGCTCAACACCGGCCGGCTGCCGCACCAGTGGCACACCCTCACCAAGACCGGCAAGGTCGGCAAGCTGAACCGGCTGGACTCCGGGCCGTTCGTGGAGATCCACCCGGAGGACGCCGCGGCGCTGGGGATCGCCGGGGGTGACGCGGTGGAGGTCGCCTCCCGGCGCGGGCGGGCGGTGCTGCCCGCGGTGGTGACCGACCGGGTACGGCCCGGGAACTGCTTCGCGCCGTTCCACTGGAACGACCTGTTCGGCGAGTACCTCAGCGTCAACGCGGTCACCCATGACGCGGTCGATCCGCTCTCCTTCCAGCCCGGGTTCAAGAATTGCGCGGTGTCGCTGGCCAAGGTCGCGGGAGAGGCGGGCGGCCCCGGGAGCGAGGCGGCACCGGCCCGCGCGGACGGCCCCGCGGATCCGGCCGCGGGGCGCGGCGACGGGGCGCGGGACCCGGTGGCGACGCTGACCGAGGTGTTCCGCCTGCCCGACACCGGCCCGCCGGTGCTGTCTCCGCACGAGCGCCGCTACCTCTCCGGATTCCTGGACGGGCTGCGCTCCGCGCCGGCCGTCGGCACGCCCGTGCTGCCGGCGCAGGCGCCCTTCGACCCGGAGAGCGCACTGTGGGTGAACGGCGTGCTGGCCGGGATGTTCTCCCGGGCCCCGCAGGTCCGGCCGGCCCCGGAGCCGGCCGCGGCGGACCCCGCCGGCGCCCCGTCGGCCGACTCCCCCGCCCGCACGGTCCTCGTCCTGTGGGCCTCCCAGACCGGTAACGCCGAGGAGGTCGCGGCGGCCGCGGCGCAGCGGCTGGCGGGCAGCGGCCGGGAGGCGACCCTGCTGAGCATGGCCGACAGCGCGCCCGCCGCGTTGCCGCGCACCGCCGACCTGCTGATCGTCACCAGCACCTTCGGCGACGGCGACGCCCCCGACAACGGGTCGGGATTCTGGGAGACGCTCAACGCGCCGGACACCCCACGGCTGGACGGGGTGCGCTACTCGGTGCTGGCACTGGGCGACTCCTCGTACGACGACTTCTGCGGCCACGGTCGCCGGCTCGACGCGCGCCTCGCGGAGCTGGGCGCGGTGCGGCTGGCGCCCCGTACGGACTGCGAGCCGGACTACGAGCAGCCGGCCGGGCAGTGGCTGGAGCAGGTGCTCTCCGCGCTGGAGGACGGTACGGAACCGGCCGGCGACACCGTCGGCAGCGCAGCGGAGCCGGGGCCCGCCGCGGCGGCACCGGCCGCGCCCGCCGGGCCCCGCCGCCCCTCCAAGGCCGCGCCGGCCACCGCCCGCCTCACCGGCAACCAGCTGCTGAGCCGGCCCGGCGCCACCAAGGAGGTGCGCCGGTTCACCCTCGACACCCGGGACGCCGCGGACGGACCGCTGGCGTACGAGGCCGGCGACGCGCTGGGGGTGCGGCCGCTGAACTGCCCCGAGCTGGTGGCGGAGTGGCTGGCCGTCACCGGCCTCGACCCCGCCACGCCCGTCGGACTCACCGGGCTGGAGGACGTGCCGCTCGGCGAGGCGCTCAGCCGCCATCTGGACATCACCAGGATCACCCCCGACCTCCTCCGGCTGCTCGCCGATCGCACCGGTGACCGGGGGCTCAAGAAGCTGCTGCGGCCCGACAACAAGGGCGAATTCGCCCGATGGGCCTGGGGCCGGCAGGCCGTCGACGTGCTCGCCGAGCACCCGGTGGGGGCCGACGCCGCGGAGTGGGCCGGGGTCCTCGGACGGCTGCAGCCCCGGCTGTACTCCATCTCGTCCAGCCCACTGGCCGACCCCGGGCAGATCGGCCTGACGGTCTCCGTGGTCCGCTACGAGAACCGCCACGGCCACCCGCGCAAGGGCGTGGCCTCGGCCTTCCTGGCGGACGCCGGGCCCGGCAGCCCGGTGCCGGTGTTCGTACGGCAGAACCCGCACTTCCGGCCGCCGGCCGATCCGGCGACCCCGATGGTGATGGTCGGGCCCGGCACCGGCGTCGCGCCCTTCCTCGGCTTCCTCGACGAGCGACGCGCCCGCGGCCACCGCGGCCCCAACTGGCTCTTCTTCGGGGAGCAGCGCCGCGCCACGGACTTCTACTACGAGGACGAACTCGGCCGGATGCGCGACGACGGGCTGCTGACCCGGCTGGACACCGCCTTCTCCCGCGACCAGCGGGCCAAGGTCTATGTGCAGGACCGGATGCGCGAGCACGGCGCCCAGCTGTGGTCCTGGCTCCAGGACGGGGCCCACTTCTACGTGTGCGGCGACGCCTCCCGGATGGCCGGGGACGTCGACCGCGCCCTGCGTGAGATCGCGGTGGCCCACGGCGGCCTGACGCCGGACGCCGCCGCCGGGTACGTCAAACAGCTCGCCGCCGACAAGCGCTACGTCCGCGACGTCTACTGACCGCCCGCCCCGGCGGGCGGCGGGGCGGGAAGCGACCGGACGGGGACCAACGAGCCCTCCCGGGCGAACGCTTGCGCCGCCGCCGTCACGAGTGCGCCCAGCCATGCCCCGAACGTGACTCTTCGTGAGCGCGACCGGGGCTTTTTTCGTGAAAGGGCCGTCCGGGGGCATTGGACGCACGATGGAGAGGAAGGAGAAGCGCCATGAACGCGATGACCACGGAACCGCCACCCAAGGGCCCGGGCGCGGTGCCCAGCGACCCGGAGCCGCTGCCCCGCGACCCCGTACCGGCCGAGCCGGAGCCGGAGGAGCCGGGACCGGAACCGAAGGAGCCGCCCGGCGCGGAGCCGGACGAGCACCCGTCCCCCGAGCCGCCCGACTGAACCGGACGGTCCGGTTGCCTGCGCAGTGTAACCAACCCAAGGTGTATTAAATGGTGGATATCGGATACACGATGATGACCGAGCAGGCCGGGCCGCGGGCGCTGGTCGAGCATGTGGTGGGCGCCGAGCGCGCCGGATTCGACTTCTCGGTGACCTCCGACCACTACTTCCCGTGGCTGGCCTCCCAGGGCCACTCCTCGTACGCCTGGAGCGTGCTGGGCGCCGCCGCGCAGGCGACCAGCCGCATCCCCCTGATGACCTATGTGACCTGCCCGACCACCCGCTACCACCCCGCCGTCGTCGCCCAGAAGGCGGCGACCGTGCAGCTGCTGTCGGAGGGCCGGTTCCGGCTGGGGCTCGGCTCCGGCGAGAACCTCAACGAGCACGTGGTGGGCGCCGGCTGGCCGGCCGCGCCCGTACGGCTGGACAAGCTCGCCGAGGCGATCGAGATCATCCGCGCGCTGTTCGAGGGCGGCGAGGTCACCCACCACGGCACCCACTTCGACGTGGTGCACGCCAAGCTGTGGGATCTGCCCGACGTGACGCCGCCCATCGGGGTGGCCGTCTCGGGCGACCGCTCCTGCGAGATCGCCGGCCGGCTCGGCGACCTGGTGATCGCCACCGAACCCGAGAGCGAGCTGCTGGCGGCCTTCGACCGGTACGGCGGCCGGGGCAAACCACGCGTCGGCCAGCTGCCCGTCTGCCACGACCGGGACCGGGACGCGGCGATCGCCCGGGCGCACGACCAGTTCCGCTGGATGACCGGCGGCTGGCGGGTCAACGCCGAGCTGCCGGGGCCCGCCGGGTTCGAGGGCGCCACCCGGTACGTACGCCCCGAGGACGTCGCCGAGGCCGTGCCGTGCGGCGACGACGTCGGCCGGTTCGTCGAGGCGGTGCGCCCGTACGTCGACGCGGGTTTCACCGAGGTCGCGCTGGTCCAGATCGGCGGCGAGCACCAGGAACCGTTCCTGGACTGGGCGGAGACCAAGCTGCTGCCCGCGCTGCGCACCCTGTGAACACCCCCTGCACACCCTCTCGGTGAGGAGATGAGCATGCCCGATGCGCACGCCCCGGCGGCCGCGGGAACGGTCCCTGCCCCCTCGGCGCAGGGGCCGCTCGGCGCCGACGAACTGCGGGCACTGGACGCCCACTGGCGAGCCGCCAACTACCTGGCCGTGGGGCAGATCTACCTGATGGCCAATCCGCTGCTGGCGGAGCCGCTGCGCCCCGAGCACATCAAACCGCGGCTGCTGGGCCACTGGGGCACCTCGCCCGGGCTCAACCTCGTCCACACCCACCTCAACCGCGTCATCAAGGCCCGCGACCTGGACGCGCTGTGCATCTGGGGGCCGGGGCACGGCGGACCGGCCGTGGTGGCCAACTCCTGGCTGGACGGCACGTTCTCCGAGATCTACCCCGACGTCAGCCGGGACGCGGCGGGCATGGCCCGGCTGTTCCGGCAGTTCTCGTTCCCCGGCGGCATCCCGAGCCATGTCGCACCGCAGGTCCCGGGCTCGATCCACGAGGGCGGTGAGCTGGGCTACTCCCTCACCCATGCCTACGGCGCGGCCTTCGACAACCCGGAGCTGGTGGTCGCGTGCGTGGTGGGCGACGGGGAGGCGGAGACCGGTCCGCTCGCCGCGTCCTGGCACAGCACCAAGTTCCTCGACCCGGTGCACGACGGCGCCGTGCTGCCGGTCCTGCACCTCAACGGCTACAAGATCGCCAACCCGACGGTGCTGGCCCGGCTGCCCCGGGAGGAGCTGGACCACCTGCTGCGCGGCGTCGGCCACGAGCCGGTGCACGTCACCGGCGACGATGCGGCGGCGGTGCACCAGGAGTTCGCCGCCGCGATGGACCACTGCCTGGACCGGATCTCCGACATCCAGCGCCGGGCCCGGGTCGACGGGGCGACCGGGCGCCCCCGCTGGCCGATGATCGTGCTGCGCACGCCCAAGGGCTGGACCGGCCCCCGCGAGGTCGACGGCAAACCCGTCGAGGGCACCTGGCGCTCCCACCAGGTCCCGCTGGCCGGCGTGCGCGACAACCCCGAGCACCTGCGGCAGCTGGAGGACTGGCTGCGTTCCTACCGGCCCGCGGAACTGTTCGGCGGCGACGGGCGGCCGCGGCCCGAGGTGCTCGCCTGCGTGCCCGGGGGGACGCGCCGGCTGGGCGCCTCGCCGCACGCCAACGGCGGGCTGCTGCTGCGCGATCTGCCGACCCCGCCGCTGGAGCGGCACGCGGTGGAGGTGGACAAGCGCGGCAGCGCGGTGCACGAGCCGACCCGGGTGCTCGGCGGCCTGCTGGCCGCGGTCATGGAGGCCACCGCCGAGCGCCGCGACTTCCGCGTCGTGGGCCCCGACGAGACCGAGTCCAACCGGCTGGGCGCGCTCTACGGCGCCACCTCCAAGGCGTGGGAGGCCGAGACGCTGGACACCGACGAGCACTTGGCCCGCGGCGGCCGGGTCATGGAGGTGCTCTCGGAGCACCTGTGCCAGGGGTGGCTGGAGGGCTATCTGCTGACCGGCCGGCACGGACTGTTCTCCAGCTACGAGGCGTTCGCGCACATCGTCGACTCGATGGTCAACCAGCACCTCAAGTGGCTGCGGACGGCCCGCCGGCTGCCCTGGCGGCGCCCGATCGCCTCGCTGAACTACCTGCTCACCTCGCACGTCTGGCGGCAGGACCACAACGGCTTCTCGCACCAGGACCCCGGCTTCGTCGACCACGTCCTCAACAAGAGCCCGGAGTGCGTGCGGGTCTATCTGCCGCCGGACGCCAACACCCTGCTGTCGGTGGCCGAACACGTGCTGCACACCCGGGACTACGTCAATGTGATCGTGGCCGGCAAGCAGCCGAGCTTCGACTGGCTCACCCTCGACGAGGCCCGCGCCCACTGCGCACGCGGCGTCGGCACCTGGGAGTGGGCGGGCACCGAGGACGGCAGCCGCGACCCGGACGTGGTGCTGGCCTGCGCCGGGGACGTCCCCACCCTGGAGACGCTGGCCGCGGCCGATCTGCTGCGCCGGCACCTGCCGGAGCTGGCGGTGCGGGTGGTCAATGTCGTCGACATGGCCCGGCTGCTGCCGGCCGGCGAACACCCGCACGGCATGCCGGACTCCGAGTACGACGCGCTGTTCACCCGCGACAAGCCGGTCATCTTCGCCTATCACGGCTACCCGTGGCTGATCCACCGGCTCGGCTACCGCCGCGCCGGCCACCGCAACCTCCATGTGCGCGGCTACAAGGAGGAGGGCACCACCACCACGCCCTTCGACATGGTCGTGCGCAACGACCTCGACCGCTACCGGCTGGTGATGGACGTGGTGGACCGGGTGCCCGGCCTCGGCGTCCGCGCCGTGGCGGTGCGCCAGGCGATGGCCGACGTCCGTACCCGCCACCACGCCTGGATCCGGGAGCACGGCGTGGACCTGCCCGAGGTCGCCGACTGGACCTGGTCCGGCTGACCGCCCCCGACCGCCGCGCCGCCCGCGCTCCGACGGAGTAACGCGCGGCGCGGTGACGGGTCGGCCCGGGCCCCGCATGTGAGCCTGTGGGCCGGGTAACCGGTCGGCGGGAGGTGCGTACAGGTGGCCGGACGGCTGACGACGAGCGCCGAACTCATCGGCTGGTGGGCGGCGTTGACCCTGCTGTGGATCGTGCTGATCGGCCCGGTGGACACCCTGGAGTGGGCGGTCGGCGCCGGCGCCGGGCTGGTCGCCGCGGCGGCCGCCGTCGGGGCGCGACGCGCGGCCGGCGGCCGGTGAACGGCTGGACGGCCGCGGGAACGGCGCTGCTGCTGTGCGGGGTGGCGCCGGCCGCCTGCGCCACGGCCACCGGCCCGGTCTCGCGCCGGGTGCCCGCGCAGAATCTGACGACGACGCTGCTCAGTCTGGTGTTCCTGCTGCTGGCCCAGGGCTTCGGCCGCACGGCGTACGTCGACACGGCACTGGTGCTCGCGGTCCTCGGACCGGCCGGCACCCTGCTCTACGTGCGGCTGCTGGCCGACCGGATGGCGGCCCGCCCGCCGCGCCCGCGGTCGCTGCTGGCGACGACGGCGCTGAACTACGTCGCGGTGCCGGCGGTGGTGGTGCCGCTGTGCTGCGTCACCGGGCCCGGCAGGGCGCTGCTGAAACTCCTGGTGATCGGCGGGCTGTTGGTGCTGGGCAGCCGTACCGCGTCCCGCGCGGTGACCGCGGCCGTCACGGCGGGGCACGGGCTCTCCGGCTCCGCGGAGGGGATGTCCGATGGCTGAGAGCGTGCCGGTGCTGATCGGTCTGGTGCTGGTGGCCATCGCCGGGACCGGCGCCGTCCTGGTGCGTGACCCGGTCCGTCAGTCCTTCGTGCTGTCGCTGCTCGGCCTGGCCCTCGCCGCCCTGTTCCTGCTGCTGCAGGCGCCCGATGTGGCGCTCTCCCAACTGGCGGTCGGCTCCGCACTGACCCCGCTGATGGTGCTGCTGTCCGTGCGCAAGGTGCGCCGCAAGGCCCGCAGCGAGCGCCGGGAGGAACACGAGTGAGGGGGTCGGCGTGAGCATGCGGCTGCGACTGTGGGTGCTGGCCGCCGGGATGCTGGGGACGGCCACGCTGTTCGTCCTCGCCTGCGTCGAACTGCCGGTGTTCGGCGGCACCTGGCACCCGTACGGCGACCGGGCGGTGCACGCCGCGCTCGCCCGGCACACCGCCAACACCATCGCCTCGGTCAACTTCGACCAGCGGGCGCTGGACACCCTCGGCGAGGAATCGATCCTCTTCGGCTCGGTCCTCGGCACCGTCGTGCTGCTCCGACAGACCCGCGACGAGCAGCGGCTGCCCCCGGAGCCGGCCCGGGTCGCCCCGCCGGTGCGCCGCTACGCGCTGATCGCGCTGCCCGTCACCCTGCTCATCGGGCTGTACGTCGTCGCCCACGGCCAGCTCAGCCCCGGCGGCGGCTTCCAGGGCGGTGTGGTGGTGGCGACGTCGCTGCACCTGCTGTACATCGCCATCGACTACCGGGCGCTGGAGCGGATCAGACCGGTCGGCCTGTACGAGGTGGCGGACGCCGCGGGCGAGGCCGGGTACCTCCTGCTCGGTGCGGCGGCACTGCTGACCGGGGCGGCGTTCCTGACGAACTTCCTGCCCTACGGCACCTTCAACACCCTCTCCTCCGGCGGCACCGTGCCGCTGCTCAACGCCGCCATCGGCGTGGAGGTCGCGGCCGGGATCGTGGTGCTGCTGGCCCGCTTCCTGGACCAGGCCGTGGAGATCGTGAGCGGACCGGACGACGAGGCGGAGGACGGGACATGAGTGTGCTGCCGTATCTGTGCGCGGGCTGGCTGTTCCTGATCGGCTGCTACGGGCTGGCGACCAGCCGCAACCTCATCCACGCGGTGGGCTGCCTCGCGGTCTGCCAGTCCGCCACGTACGTGCTGCTGCTCGCCGTCGGCTACCGGCACGGCGGCACCGCTCCGGTCTTCTCCGACATCGCGCCGGGCTCCCGGCCCGTCGTCGACCCCGTCGTGCAGGCCCTGACCCTCACCGACATCGTCATCGGGGCGACCGTCACCGCGCTGCTGCTCGCCCTGGTCATCCAGATCGCCAAGCGGCACCGGACGGTGGATCCCGATGAGCTCTCGGAGCTGCGGGGGTGACCGTCGCCCGGATGCTGCCGCTGATCGTGGCCGTGCCCCTGTTCGGCGCCGCGGTGCTCGTCGGGGCGGGCCGGCGGCTGCCGCGCCCGGCCGCCGAGGTGCTGGGCCTGGTGTTCGCCGCGGGCACCGCGGCGCTCGCGCTGGCCGCGTCCGCCGCCCTGCCGTCGGCCACCGCGCGGCCCGTCGAGTGGCTGGGCGGCTGGCGGCCGCACGGCGGGGTGAGCGTGGGGATCGTGCTGGTCGGCGACCGGACCGGTCTCGGCCTCGCCACGCTGGTCTCGCTGCTGGTGCCGGCCGCACTCGCCTACGCCTGGCGGTACTTCGACGAGCCACCGCGCCGGCACGCCGGCTCCTTCCCGGCCCTGGTGCTGCTCTTCCAGGCGGGCATGTGCGGCTTCGCGCTCACCGGCGACCTGTTCAACGCGTTCGTCTTCTTCGAGCTGATGGGTGTCGTCGCGTACGCGCTGACCGGCTACCGCGTCGAGGAGGCCCGCGCCGTCCAGGGCGGCCTGGTCTTCGGGGTCGTCAACTCCCTCGGCGGCTACACCACCTTGCTGGGCATCGGCCTGCTCTACGCCCGGACGGGGGAGCTGGGCCTGGCCCAGATCGGCCGGGCGCTCGACGCCCGCCCCGGCGGCCCGGACGCCCTGGTGATCGCCGCGTTCGTCCTGGTCGCCACCGGCCTGCTGGTCAAGGCCGCCGCGGTGCCGTTCCACTTCTGGCTCGCCGACGCGCACGCGGTCGCCCCGACACCGGTGTGCATGCTGCTGTCGGGGGTGATGGTGGAGCTGGGCGTGTACGGCACGGCTCGCGTCTACTGGACGGCCTTCGCCGGCCCGGGCGGCATCCCCGCGCCCGACGCGCACCGGGCGCTGCTGGCCCTGGGGGTGCTGACGGCCGTACTGGGCGCGGCGATGTGCTGGCAGCAGCGCCACCTCAAGCGGCTGCTCGCCTACTCCACGGTCGCGCACACCGGACTGTTCCTGATCGGGCTGGCGGTGCTCACGCCGGAGGGCATCGGCGGTGTCGCGCTGTACGTGCTCGCGCACGCCGGGGTGAAGGCGGCGCTGTTCGCCTGTGTGGGGGTCCTGCTGGACCGGTTCGGCAGCGTCGACGAGTACGAGCTGCACGGCAAGGGGCGGGAACTCCCCTGGCTGGCGGGGATGTTCGGGACCGGCGGGCTGGCCCTCGCCGGGCTGCCGCCGTTCGGCACCGCGCTGGGCAAGGCGGTCACCGAGGAGGCGGCGGGCGGCTGGGCCACCGCGCTGTTCGTGGTGGTCTCCGCGGTCACCGGCGGCGCGGTGCTCCGGGCCGGCGCCCGGGTGTTCCTGGGTCTCGGCAGCCGCCCGCCCGGCAGTCCGGAGGAGACGACCGGGGAGGGCGAGGAGCCGGAGACCCGGCGGCTGCTCGCGCGGATCCCGGACTCGATGCTCCTGGCGCCGACCGTGCTGCTGGCCTGCGCCCTGGCGGTGGGGCTGGTCCCGGGGCTGCGCTCCGCCGTCGGCGGGGCCGCCGACGCCTTCACCGACCACGCCGGCTACCTCGCGGCCGTGCTGGACGGCCGGGCCACCGAGCCCGCGCCGACGCCCGCACCGCACTGGACGACACCCGGCGTGGTGTGGGGCCTGCTGGCCTCCGTCCTGGCCGTGGTGCTGGCGCTGCTGGCCGTCCAGCGGCCGGTGGCCGGGGAACCGGTCCGCTGGACGGTCCCGCTGCGCCGGCTGCACTCGGGGCACGTGGGTGACTACGTCGCCTGGTTCCTGGCCGGCGTCACCCTGCTGGCGGCGCTGCTCGTCTGACGACCGCGGCGGGCGGCGGTCTCAGGCGTCCGCCGCCCTCAGTACGTCGTCCACGACGGACGCGTCCAGCGCCGCGCGCACCAGTGCCGAGGCGAAGGCGGCGCTCTCGTCCTTGCCGACCAGCCGCGCCAGCTTGCCGGCCTCCCCGGGCAGGCCGAGCCGCTCGGCGCCCTGCAGGGCCTTGGGGTCGAGGCAGGGGGCGAGACCGGTCCAGACGGCCTGTACCTCGCGCAGGAAGATGCCGGCGCCGGCGGGCCCGATGCCGGGCACCTCCTGGAGGGCGGCGCGCAGCGCGTCGGCGGTACCGTCCGCCGCGTCCCGCATCCGCCGCAGATCACCGCCGTAGCGGTCCAGCAGCAGCCGGGCACCGTCACCGAGCTGGGTGGCGGTGCGCTCGTCGTAGCGCCGGTAGCCGCCCTCGCCCAGGGCGTCGACCCGCTGCTGCCAGGTCGCGCCGGTCATCCGCCGCGGGGTGCGCAGGCCCGCGTCGAACAGGGCGCGGGCGGCCGCCACGGCCACCGACGCCCGGATCCGCGCACTGAGCAGGGCAGCCAGCACCAGCGTCTGGTACAGCGGCTGCGGGGTGTCCTTCAGGCGGATTCCGGCCTCTTCCGCAAAGGTCTTGCCGTGCCTCTCCAGGAGAGTCCGGGCAATGCCCCGCTGCCCGCCCCGGGGTGTCATGAGGCACCTCCGCAGGTGTCCGCGGAAGAGAAAAGGCCAGGCGTGGCCATGACGCGTCCTCCGTCGTTCGGGAATTCCCGGCGATGTTTCCGCTGTGACCCCTCCCCGGTCCGCCGGGCGGAAAACAGCCGCTGCTCCGTGGGGCGCAATGCCGCCCGTACCGCGTGCGCGCCCCGGCCCCGGCGCATACGCTCGCCTCGGCGGTCCGACCGGGCAGCGGGAGGCGCGCTTGACGGACGACGAAGAGAGCGGGGCGGACGCCCGGACCGCGGTCACGGTTTTCGTGGCGCTCGGCGCCAATCTGGTGATTGCCCTGGCAAAACTGATCGGCGGGCTTTTCGCCGGGTCCCCCGCGCTGCTTTCCGAGGCCGCGCATTCGGTCGCGGACAGTCTCAACGAGCTGTTTCTGCTGGCCTCCCTGAAACGCAGCGCACGGAAACCGGATGCCGAGCACCCCTTCGGCTACGGCAAGGAGCGCTATTTCTGGTCCTTGCTCGCCGCCGTCGGAATTTTCGTCATGGGCGGCTGCTTCTCCTTCTTCCAGGGCATCGAGGCGCTGCGCTCGGGCCACGCGGAGAGCCGGGCGGGCTACACGGCCGGGCTGATCGTGCTGGCCGTGGCGCTGCTCGCCGAGGGCGCCTCGCTGCTGCGCGCCCTGGCCCAGGTCCACGGGCAGGCGCGGGCGGCCGGGACCGGCATGCTGACGGCGATCCGTACCGGCGACGATCCCGCGCTGCGGACGGTGCTGGCCGAGGACGCCACCGCCTGCTTCGGGGTGCTGGTGGCCATGGCCGGCATGGGGCTGCACCTGGTCACCGGCGCGGCGCAGTGGGAGGCCGGGGCGTCGCTGGTCATCGGGGCGCTGCTGATGTTCGTCGCCTATCAACTCGCCGAGGCGTCGCGCGGGGCGCTCATCGGTGAGGCGGTCGATCCGGCACTGCGCCAGGCGATGCACGAATACCTCGACCGGCAGCCGGAGATCGACACGGTGACGGGCCTGCTGACGATGCGGCTGGGCCCCGGCTCGATGCTGGTCGCGGCCCGGATCGACCTCTGCGGCGGGCTGGACAGCGAGGAGGTCGAGGAGGTGCTGGTGCGGGTCAAGAGGGGGATGCGGGAGGAGTGGCCGACCGCCGACCAGATCTTCCTGGACGTCACCGAGGCGTCGCCGGGGGACCGGGCGCGGGCCCGGCGGGAGCGCCGGGAGCTCGACGAGACGGTGGTCGCCGAGCGGCGGCGCGCGGAGGGGCGGCGGGACGACTGAGCCGCCCCGCTCAGCGCAGCGCGTCGAGCCGCTTGCGGGCGGCGGTCAGTGACCGTCCGCGGCCCGGCACCGCGGACCACGGCGCCGACCGCAGCTGCGCCAGCACACCGTCGACGTCCCGCAACGACCAGCTCTGTGCGCCCAGTCCGGGGTCGTCGAGCTGGTCGTGGCTGATCGGCGCGGCGACCGGGCCGCCCGGTACGGCGCGCAGCGACCAGGGGGCGACGGCGGTCTGCGCGTAGGCGTTGCGCTGCACGTCGAGGTAGAGCCGGTCACCGCGCGCCTTCTTGCGTACGGCCGTGGTGAGCCGGTCCGGGTGACGCCGTGCCAGCACCTCCGCCGTGTCCTGGGCGAAGCCGCGCACGGTGTCGAAGTCGCTCTTGCCGTCGAGGGGGACGATGACGTGCAGCCCCTTCGAGCCCGTCGTCATCAGGGCGGCCGGCAACCCGAGTTCGTCGAGCAGGCCGAGGAGCGCCCGGGCGGCCTCGCGCACCGCTTCGAAGTCGGTGCCGGGCGGGTCCAGGTCGAAGACCAGCCGGTCCGGGTGGTCGGGCCGGTCGGCCCGGGACAGCCAGCGGTGCAGGGTGAGGCACGCCTGGTCGGCGAGGAAGAGCAGGGTGGCCTTGTCGTCGCAGAGGGGGTGGGTGACAGTGCCGCCCTCCTTGGCGACCTCGGCCCGCCGGATCCAGTCGGGGTAGTGGTCCGGGGTCTCCTTCTGCATGAAGTGCGGGCCGCCCAGCCCTTCGGGGAGCCGCTCCAGCATCAGGGGGCGCCCGCGGAGCTGCGGGACCATGGCGGCGGCCACCCGGCCGTAGTAGTCGACGACCTCGGCCTTGGTCAGCCCGTCGTCGGGGAAGAGCACCTTGTCCGGCCGGTGGATCCGCACCGTACGGCGTCCGGCGCGGACGGTGCGCGTCGCGCCGTCCCCGCCCTCGTCGTGCGTGCCGTCGTCCGAGTCGTCCATGCGGGCGGGGTACCCGTTGCGCGCCGCCCTACGCTCCGGCGTCCGGGTGGCGGCCGACCCGCGGGTGGACCGTCCCCCTCGCCGTGCCGCGGGCGCCGTCGCAGAGTGAGGAGGGACCGCCCGCCGGGCAGTTCGTCCCCGCCCCGCCGCATGAGCGGCGCCGGAGCGGCAAGGAGAACCACATGCCTTACGAAGCCGGCGCCCCGTACGGGCGCACCCAGCGAGACCCGGTGCCCCCCACTCCGGGCCCGGGCCCCGGACCACCAGGACCCACGCCAGGTCCGGGGCCCGGCCCGGTCCCCGCGCCCGGCCCCGATCCGATCCCGCCGCCGGTACCGGGCCCCGAGCCGGACCCGTTGCCGCCGAACCCGGCCCCGCCGACGCCCGGTCCCGAGCCGGGCCCCGCCCCCGACCCGGTCCCGTTGCCGGGCACTTCGACCAGGGCGGCGTGAGACACCGGAACCCCGCCCGGGCGGCGAGGGCACGCGTACCCCGCCCGGGCGGCACGGCGGCCCCACGGGACAGACCGGCAGGGGTCGCCGCCGCGCAGCCGCCTGATGAGCGCCCCGGCCGCCGTCCCGTTCCGCCGCCGGACCGCGCGGCGTGCACCGAACCTGCGCCACGACCGCGACGCGCGTGACGCGTTCCGCCACTGTTGCACCGTCACTCCGGGACGGACCTGCCTCGCGCCCAACGCACGGCCTCCGCCCGTTCCTGACATGCGGACAAACTGGACGTATGTAAACGTGTAGTCAGGGCATGGCCACGGTCAGGATCGTGCCGCGGCCAGGTTTCTCAAGTGAGGAGTGACCCATGGCTGCGCGCAAGCAGACCGTCGTGGGCGGATGGACGGCATTCGCCGGAGTCCTGATGATCTTCGGTGGCGCGATGACCCTCCTGGAGGGCATCTCCGCCATCGCACGGGACAACCTCATCGTCACGACGCAGAACTACGTCTTCTCCTTCAACCTCACCGGCTGGGGATGGATCCATCTCATCCTGGGCATCGTGATCCTCCTCGCGGGCGTCGCGCTGCTGGCCACCGGGGCGATGTGGGCGCGCGTGGTCGGCGTGATCCTCGCCGGCCTCGGCGCGCTCGCGAACTTCCTGTGGATCCCGCACTACCCGTTCTGGGCCCTGGTGCTGATCGCCATCGACATCTTCATCATCTGGGCCCTGTGCGCCGGAGACCACCGGCACGCGACGACCTGACCGGCCTCGGCACCTGCCCGGGCCGTGGGGTACGCCCCGCGGCCCGGGCAGAGCCCGGTTAACCCGTCCGGTACATCACCAGATGTACCCTTCGTCCGCCCCGCCTAGCATGGAGCCGAACGCGGCAGCGACGAAGGCGGCCCCCCATGCGTCCCACGGCGAAGTTCAGCATCAGCTTCGGCCTGGTCACCATCCCGGTCGCCGCGTACAACGCCACGGACACCTCCGCGTCGGTCAGCTTCGTCCGCATCCACACGGCCGACGGCGGGCGGGTGCGCAACCAGCCCGTGTGCTCGCTGGAGGGCACCGAGGTCTCCCCGGACGAGATCGGCCGCGGCTACCGGCCGCACGACGCCGACGTCGTCGTCCCGCTGAGCGACGAGGACCTGGAGGCCCTGCCGCTGCCGACCGCCAGGACGCTGACGATCCTGGCCTTCGTCGCCGGCGGTGACATCGACCCGCTGCAGATGGGCAAGGGCTACTACCTGGCCACCGACAGCCCCGCCGCGGCCAAGCCGTACGTCCTGCTGCGCGAAGCCATGGAGCGGCACGAGCGCGTCGGGCTCGGCAAGATCGCCCTGCACGGGCGGGAGACGCTGGCCATGATCCGGCCCATGGGGGACGCGCTGGTGATGCAGGTGCTGCTGTGGCCGCACCAGATCCGGTCGATGGACGGGGTGCTGCCCGAGCGGGAGGTGGAGGTCCACCCCAATGAGGTGGCGGCGGCCGAGACGCTGATGGACTCCTTCGGCGAACTGTCGGAGGACGACCTGCACGACCACTACCGCGAGGCGCTCGACGAGCTCGTGGCGGCGAAGCTCGCCCACCGTGAGCCGGAGTTCGGCACCGGCGAGGAGCAGCCCTCCGGCGGCCAGGTGATGGACCTGATGGCGGCGCTGCAGGACAGCGTCCGCGCCGCCAAGCGGTCCCGCGGCGAGGACGAGGGGGACACCGGCCGCGCCGCGGCGAAGCGCCCGGCGAAGAAGGCGGCGGCGAAGACCTCCACCGCCTCCGGCACGAAGTCCGGGACCGGGTCCGGCGCGAAGTCCGGCACGAAGACGGCCTCCGGCGCCGCCGCGAAGAAGTCCGCGCAGTCCACCGCGGCGAAGTCCACCGCTGCGAAGTCCACCGCCAAGAAGACGGCCGGAAAGTCCGCCGCGAAGAAGACGGCGAGCCGCGGCGCCCGGCGGGCCGGCTGAGACCGGCCGCCCGCAGCGCGACACGACACGACATGAGTCGCCCGCACCCGGGTACCCGCACGTCAACAGGACTTGGTCAACAGGACTTCCTTTCACCACAGTTATGGAGGCTGACACCATGGGTATCGGTGGGTGCATCGGTCTGCTCGCGGTGGGGGCGATCCTCACCTTCGCCACGGACTGGCACATGGCCGGCGTCAATCTCGACCTCGTGGGGATCATCATGATGATCGTCGGCATCATCGGCCTCGCGACGTACGTGAGCATCCTCAAGCGGCGGCGCACGCAGCCGCCGTCCCCCGGCGCGCCGGTGGTCGACGTCGAGGACAACCGCTACTACAAGTGAGGCGGGTGCACGCCCCGTTGACGGCGCCGGGGTCAGCCGCAGGTCGTACCGGGCTTCGGCAGCGCGCCGTTGAGCAGGAAGTCGTCGACATGGCCTTGTACGCACGGGTCGCCGGTGGTGTACGCGGCGTGGCCCTCCCCGCGGTAGGTGAGCACGGTGCTGCCGTTGCCCAGCGCCCGGGCCATGTGCGCGGCACCCTCGTACGGCGTGGCCGGGTCGTTGGTGGTCGCCACCAGCAGCATGGGCGGCGCGCCGGGGGCCGAGACGTCGCGGGACGCGTCGTCGCCGGCGACCGGCCAGTCGTAGCAGTCCAGCAGGGTCGGTGCGATGTCCGGCCCGAACAGCGGCGAGGCGCGGGTCAGTTCGCGCTCGGCGCGGGGGTAGTCACCGGCGCCGTACCGCTCGGAGGTGTCCCGGCAGGAGATCGCCCGCAGCGCCAGCTGGTCCTGCGACGGCAGGTCGTCCTGCCCGGTCTGCCGTGCCGGCGTCCGCTGCCCACCGGCGGGGTGGCCGGCCGTGCGGGCGGGCGCCCGGTGCGGCAGACCGGCCCGGCTGCCGCCGCTGTTGCTCATCCGGAGGATCCCGGACCCGTCGCCGCGCCGCAGCTGTGCCAGCGCCTGCCGCAGCGCCGGCCAGTCGCTCCTGCTGTACAGCGCCTCGCGTAGCGCATAGACGTACGTCGTCTCGTCCACCGTCTGCCCGTTCACCTTCATCGGCCGCTCGCTCAACTGCTGGTACCAGGTGCGCAGCTGGTCCTGGGCGTGCCGCCCGTCGGTGCCCAGCGGACAGTCCGTGGCGTGGATGCAGTCGTCGGCGAAGTCGTCCAGCGCCCGCTGGAAGCCCCGGGCCTGGGCCAGCGCGGTCTGCCAGTTGTTCTTGGTCGGGTCCTCGACGCTGTCGAGGACCATCCGGCCGACCTTGTCCGGGAATTCGTGGGCGTAGACGGCGCCGAGCTTGGTGCCGTACGAGAACCCCAGGTAGTTGAGCTTGTCGTCGTGCACCGCGGCGCGCAGGACGTCCATGTCCCGTGCCACGTCAGGGGTGCCGACCCACTCCAGCAGCCCGCCGGAGTAGCGCCCGCAGGCGTCGTTGATGCGCTTCTCCTTCGCGGCGAGGGTGTCGTCGGAGGGGTTGCCGGGCGGCGGGGCCAGCTTGTCCCCGCAGGAGACCGGTTCGGTGTGGCCGGTGCCGCGCGGGTCGAAGCTGACGATGTCGTACTGCTGCCCCAGCCGGGCGAAGGCGCTACCGCTGGCGATGAGGTAGTTGACGCCGGAGGCACCCGGCCCGCCGGGATTGAGCACCAGTGAACCGAGCCGCTTGCCGGGCCCGGTGGCCCGCAGCCGGATCAGCTGGACCTGCAGCGTGCGGTTCCCGGGGGCGGTGTAGTCGCGCGGCACCTCCATGCGGGCGCACTCCAGCCGCTCCTGGTGGCCCGGCGGCGGGGTGACGTCCGGGCTCTGCGTGCCGGCCCCCATGTTCTGCGGGCACGGCTCCCAGGCGAGCCGCTGCTGGTAGAAGCGCGTCAGGTGCGGGTCATCGGCGGCCACCGCGGCCGGAGTTCCCATCAGGGCGCCGAGCAGCGCCACGACCGCGGCCACCGCGAACGGCCGGATCCACGCCGTGCGCCGGCGAACACACCGTGCTTCCCCTACTCCCACACGAAACGGTGCACGGCGTGTTCCCGGCATATTCCGAGCCTAGGTCCGTCGCACCTTCTCCGCACGACTGCGCTCCCCGCGCGGCCGCGGCGCAAAGGGCGCGACGGCCCGCGCCGACGGGGATTCAAACCGCCCCGGCGAAGCGCGCGCACCCCCTTTCACCAGGCCGTTGGCCGCGGGAAACGGGGTCTTGGAGCGTCCCCTCCGGCCCGCTCGAGATGCGTAGCCCGGCACACGGATCACTCTTGAATTATGGCGCCGATCGGCAGCACGCCCAGGAAAAGGGGACGCATCCATGAACGAGAGAACCAAGATCATGCTCGCCGCGGCCGTGGCCGGCGGGTACGTACTGGGCCGCACGAAGAAGGGCCGGCTCGCTCTCACCGCGGCGTCCTACCTCGCCGGGAAGCAGTTCGGTCTGGAGCCGCGCCAGCTGGTCGCCGAGGGCGTCCGCAGACTCGGGGAGATCCCCCAGGTCGCCGAGCTCGGCGACCAGCTGCGCGGGGAGGTCATGAATGTCGGGCGGCAGGCGCTGACGAGCGCCGCCAACCGCAAGCTGGCCGATCTCGCCGACACGCTCCACGACCGTACCCGCCTGCTCGAAAGCGGTGTGGGGCTGAAGCCGGGACGGGAAGAGGAGGAAGAGGAGGAGTACGAGGAGGGCGAGCCCGAGGAGGAAGAGGAGGAGTACGAGGAAGGCGAGGAGGAAGAGGGCGAGGAAGAGCCGGAGGAGGAGTACGAGGGCGAGGAGGAAGAGCCCGAGGAGGAAGAGGAAGAGCCTGAGGAAGAGCCTGAGGAGGAAGAAGAGGAGGAGGAAGAAGAGGAGCCGGAGGAGGAGCCCGAGCGGCCCCGCCGCGCACGGCCCACGGGGCGCAAGGCCCCGGCAAAGCGGCCCGGAAGGCGGCCCGCTGCGCGCAAGGCACCGGCCGAGAAGGCCCCCGCGAAGAAGGCCGCGGCGAAGCAGGCACCCGCGAAGAAGGCGGCTGCGAAGCGGCCCGCAGCGGAGAAGGCCCCGGCCAAGAAGGCCGCCGCGAAGAAGACCACGGGGAAGAAGGCGGCCCCCGCAAAAAAAGCCCCGGCCAAAAAGGCCGCCGCCAAGAAGGCCACGGCTGAGAAGACGCCGGCCAAGAAGGCCACGGCGCAGCGGCCCGCAGCGAAGAAGACCGCGGCGAAGAAGACGGCGAAGAAGGCTCCGGCCAAGAAGGCGCCCGCGAAGAAGGCCGCGAAGAAGACGGCCCGACCGCCGGCGAAGAAATCTCCGCAGAAATCCGCGCAGAAAACCACGAAGCAGAGCGCGAAGAAGACGTCGTCGCGCGTCAAGGGCCGGAGGTGACCGGGCATGGCCAAGACAGGACAGGGCAGCGGGGACTCGGGGCTCGATCGGCTGCGTGAGGAGCTCGGCGAATACGCGACGGCGTGGGTCGGGAACATGGCGGAACGCGCCGGCGACAAGCTGGGGGACGTCACCGAGCAGCTCACCGACGTCGTCAGCAACGGCGGCTCGCTGGGCAAGGTCGCCTCCGGCCTGCTGAGCGGTCAGTCGCCCCTCAAGGCGCTGGTGACCGGCAAGGCGAAGGACGTCAAGGAAAACGTCGTGGAGAAGGCCAAGGAGGTCTTCGGCGGCGGCAAGGGCAAGGGACGCTCGTCGGGAACCACCAAGGTCACCAACATCATCGAGGTGCTGGACGTCGGCGTGCCGCTGCGGACCGCCTATGACCACTGGACGCGGTACGACAAGTTCAGCAGCTTCACGAAGGGTGTCCGCAGCGTCTCGTCCAGCGACGAGACGGCCAGCGACTGGAAGGTCAAGGTCGGGCCCTCGACCCGGGGCTGGAAGGCCACGGTGCAGGAGCAGATACCCGACGACCGCATCGTCTGGACGTCCGACGGCGCCAAGGGATCGACCCGTGGTGCGGTCAGCTTCCATGAACTGGCACCGAATCTGACCCGCATCGTGCTGGTCGTCGAATACTACCCCTCGGGATTCTTCGAGAAGACCGGAAACATCTGGCGCGCCCAGGGCCGCCGGCTGCGGCTGGACTTCAAGCACTTCCAGCGCTACGTGACCCTCACCGACAAGGACCCGGAGGGCTGGCGCGGCGAGGTGCGGGACGGCGAGGTCGTGAAGACCCACGAGGAAGCCGTCGAGGAAGAGGAAAGCGAAGCGAACGAAGAAGCCGAGGAAGGCGAGGAGAACGGCGAGGGCCGCGAGGAATACGCGGACGCCGAAGAGGGCTACGAGGGCGACGAGGAAGTCCCGGAGGAAGAAGAAGAGGGGGAAGAGGGAGAAGAGGGAGAAGGCGCGGAGGAGGAAGAGGGCGAGGGTGAATGGGACGAGGACGAAGAGGGGTACGCGGAGGAGGAAGAGGAGGAGTGAGGCGGGCGGCGCCGCCGGCAGCGGGCGGCGTCACCGGCCTCCTCCGGCCGGTGACGCCCGCCGGGCTCTCCGTGCTCGCTCCCGGTGTGTGAACGAAGTTCGCTGTTCGCTGTCAGTGTGTTTGTCACTCGGCGGGCGGCAGCAAGGTCCCGAGAGGCCCGAGGTCGAGATTGAGGTCCTGCAGGGTCAGGTCGTACTGCTCGCACAGCTCCACCATCCGGCTGTGCAGGATCATCAGCGTCGCGCCCAGCCGTTCCTCCTGTTCCTCGGTGAGGCCCCCGGCCTCGACCCGCTGGAGGGCCTGGCGTTCCATGAGCTGCCGCAGCAGCTCGACGAGGGTGAGCACGAGCTTGATCAGGTCCCGCTCCACGGTGTCGGGGTCGGCGGTGACCCGGTGTGCGGGGCCGCGCGGTGCCCCGCCGGCCGGGGGCTGGATGTCCTGGGGCGCGGCGGGCAGCAGGCGGAAGGCGCGAGCCGCCGCGTCGGCGATGTCGTCGAAGCGGTTGCCGGCCGGGCGGCCGTCGCCCTCAGCGGTCATCGTCGTCTCGCAGGGCAGCGGTGACGGAGGGCCAGGGGCCCGGATTCTGCTCGCTGATGGAGACGATCAGCGCGCGCAGCGAGATGCGCACCAGGTCGATGTCGGCGATGGACAGCACGAGGTCGCCGGTGAGCACCACACCTCCGCTGAGCAGCCGGTCCAGCAGGTCGATCAGTGCGATCTGCCGGTCCGGCAGCGGCTCGTCCGCCCTGGCCGGCGGCCCGCCCGCGGCTCTCACTGCGCGGCTCTCCTCAGCGGTTCGGCCTCGGTGGGCGTGGCGAAGGAGTACGGGGCCCAGGGGCCGGTGACCTCGACACGTACGCCGGGCAGTCCCTCGGCGGCCCGCAGCACGTCCGCGCGGAAGCTCTCGGCGTGCTCCTGCGACACGAGATAGGCGTCGTTGACGACGTTCTCGCCGGGTCCACGGGCGAGTTCGCCCTGCTGCGGGCGGTGCTGGACCCGGTCGACCGCGTACGGACGGACGGCGGCGTCGATGCGCCGGGCCGCCTCCTCGGCATCGCGGTAGGCGTCCTCGCGGGCGTGCCGCTGCGCGCCGCGACGCCTGAGGTAGGCCCTCCCGGGGCTGAGGTCCGGTTCCGGCGCCCCGGCCTGCGGGGCGGCCTCGGCGGGGGCCTCGACGTACAGCTTGACGCCCCACTCCACATGGGCGTCCAGGGCGGACAGCCGGTCGGCGAACGCCGCCAGGCGCTCTTCGAGCATCAGCCGCACGCGTTCCTCGTCGAGATAGACGGTGGCGAGGCGGAGCGGCAGGACGGTGGTGCGTGCCGCCAGCGCCTCGATCACCCGGTGGTGGGCGCGGGCGACGCCCTCCAGCCAGTCCAGGTCTTCCAGGTGGGCCCGGAGCGCGCCCTCCTCGAAGTCCCGCTCGGGCACCTGGCTCACCGCGACCACCACGTCCCCCCGGCCGCCGGTGCGCACCAGCCGGACCGGGGCGTCCGCGACCCCGGGCAGCCCGCCGAGCGCCTCCTCCAGCGAGCCGTCGGGGTCCCGCGCCACCGCGTAGGCGTACGCGACGGTCCCGGTCATGGTGTGTCCCGCTTCTTACGGGGGCGGGCCGCCGCCTTCTTCCCCCTGGTGGTGCGCGAAGGGTTCGAGGCACGCGCGGGGCGGGAACTCTCTTCCGCCGAGGCCCGGGGGCTCTCCTCGGCCGACGCGCGGGGGCTCTCCTCGGCCGCCGGCAGCTCGGCGCCCGCGCGCAGTTCCTCGATCTCGGCGCGCAGCCGCCGGTTCTCCTCGGTGAGCGAGCGGTTGCCGTCGGCGGCCCGGGACGACAGGGCGGGGTCGTGCTCCCACCAGTCGATGCCCATCTCCTTCGCCTTGTCGACCGAGGCGACCAGCAGCCGCAGCTTGATGGTGAGCAGTTCGATGTCCAGGAGGTTGATCTGGATGTCACCGGCGATCACGATGCCCTTGTCCAGGACCCGTTCGAGGATGTCGGCGAGGTTGGCCGAGGAGCCCTGCTGGCCGTACGGGGTTGCTCGGGACGGGTAGTCGCCGGTCCTCCTGGCGACGGGTTCGGTCACGGCCGCTCCCTCCGATGTCGGTCGCCGTCAGCTGTCGGTCGCGGTCAGTTGCGTCGCGGTCAGGTGCTTCGCTGTCGGATTCCTTGCCGTCAGATCCCTCGCTGTCGGATGCCTTGTCGTCGGGTTCCTCGCTGTCGGTGCGTCGCCGTCCGCCGCCGGTCAGGGGCCGGTGATGCGGCGGTGGGCCCTGATCTCCTCCAGTTGGTCCAGCAGTTCGTCCTCGCGCCGGTCGAACGTCTCCTCGTCGATCTCGCCCGCCAGCAGCTTCTCCTCCAGCCGGGCGAGTTCCTGCTCGACGGGCGCCGGGTCGTACGCCTCGTCCTCCGCGGCCTCGACGACCCGCTCCATGACCCAGGCGACGCCGCGCACCGGTGCCAGCGGGAGGGTCGCGAGATGGGTCAGCAGCCCTGCCATGACGTCCTCCTCACACGAAGCTGTACGCGGGCAGCGGGCCGCGCAGCCGCAGGTCGAAGTCGCCGCCGAGTTCGTCGGCGAGTTCCTTCTCGGCGGTGCGGAAGGCGTCTTCGCCGTCCCGGTGCACCAGGAAGGACACGTTCACGAAGTCGTCGCCGGTCGGCTCCGACACCCGTACTTCCTGGGCCAGGCCGCGCAGCGCGTCGATGACCGAGTCGGCGAGGTGGGCCTGGCGGGCCTGGACCTCCTGGGAGACGAGTTCACCGAGGGCGAGCGGCAGGTCCGGGCTGCCCTGGCCGCTTCTGATCTGCTCGTTGAGTTCGCGGGCCCGGTCGTTCTCCAGCAGGATCTGGCGCAGCAGGGCGTCCTCGTCCTGGGCGGCCTTCAGGTGGTACTCCGTGCTGCCCTCCAGCGCCGCCAGCCGTTCGGTGTACTGCTCCGCGCGCTCCTCCAGCACCGTCCGTACGGCGGCGTCGTCGTCGGTGACGAACCCGAACTGCAGCGGCAGGACCGTGCCGTCGGCCATCAGCCGCTCCTGGACCGCCTGGTGGGCGGCGAGGTCGCGGCGTTTGGCACGGAGCTCCTCGGGGGCGTCACTGACGACCGCGGTCAGCTCCCCGTCCTTCACGGTGCGCAGCGCGGTGGGCGGATCGCCCACACCCTTCAGGTCGTCCAGGCGGTGCGGATGTGAGGTCGCGACGATGGAGTAGACATAAACGGCCATGGCTCATTCCTTTCGGTGCCGTACCGGTCGGCGAGCCGGCCGCTCGCGCTTGCCCGCCGGCTCCTTCTGCCGTTCCTCGGGCTCCTCCTCGTCCTCGTCGCTCCCTCCCTTGAGGGCGTTGGCCACCGCATCCGCGGCTCCGCTCAGGGCCCCCTTGGCCTTGCCGTGGGACCCGCTCTCGGTCATCTCGCCGACCAGATCCGTCAGGTCCTGGGGCTTCTTGTTGCCGGCCTCGAGGTCGAGGCGGTTGCATGCCTCCGCGAACCGCAGATAGGTGTCGACGCTCGCCACGACGATGCGGGCGTCGATCTTGAGGATCTCGATGCCGACCAGCGACACCCGTGCGAAGACGTCGATGACCAGCCCGCGGTCCAGGATCAGATCGAGGATGTCGTAGAGGTTTCCGGAGCTGGCTCCACCGCCCCGGGACATGGTTCCTTGGCCTTGCGGCACCACAGTCACGGTGCCTCCCTTCACCGGCCCGCCCCGGTCGCGGAGCGGCCGTTTCGTTCGTCGGCCGAACAGTGCCGGCGCGGCATCCCCGGTTCAGCCCCGCGGGTCGATCTGCCCCCGGGTGTAGCGGCGGATGCGCTCGTACGCCAGCAGTTCGCCCTCCTCGTCCAGCGTCACCCGGTAACTCGCCATCACGCTGGTGGTCCCCGGGACGCGTTCCAGCTCCAGGACTTCCACGTCCGCCTGCCAGCCGTTGTCGGTCGGTTTGACCGCGGAGACGGACTCGGGGGCCCGGCCCAGCAGCTCCTGGAGCTGTTCGGCCGCCCTCCGCATGGCCCGCGGTGCCGAGACGCGGCGGCCCGCGCGGTGCGTGGTGTCCTGGCTCGTGGTGTCCTCGCTCGTCCGGCTGCCGTCCCGGCTTTCGCCGGACTTCCCCGCGGTCTTCACGCCGCTGGTCTTCCTGGCGGTCTTCGCCGCGGTCTTCCGGCTGGTCGGGCGCCGGACGCGCGCTGTTTCGTCGTCTTCTGCGGCCATGTTCCCTCTCCGGTGTCGGAGACGACATGCTGCCCGCGCCTACGGAAAAAGGCGCCATTACATGATATACGTCGCGCCTTATCCCACCTCTCGCCATACCACCATCAACCCTCCGCACATGCGGAGCGGCGGTCGGGGCGGGCACCCGCATGCCGGGGCCCTTCGGGCGGCGTAACGTCGGCACTGTCCGGCGGCGGGACGGCCGGCCGGACCGGAATGGTCGCGAGGTCACGACGACAGCGGTGTGAAGGTGCGAGATGAGCGGCGGGACCGGTTCCGGTCCGGTGGACCGGGCACTGCTCCGGGCGATGCGGGAGACGGGCGCTTCCATGGCCGGGCTGTACGAGCTGACGCGTAACGAGCCGGTGCTCCAGCTGACGGTCATGAGTGGCCTCCCGGCGCCGTTCCTGACCCCCTGGTGCCGGGTGGCCCTGGCGGCCCCGATCCCGGTCGCCGTCGCCACCCGCCGGCAGCGGCTGGTGTGGGCCGGCGGCCATCAGCAGCTGGCGCGCGACTTCCCCCGTACGGCGGTGGCGGTCCCCTACGACTTCTCGCTGGCCGCGGCGCCGGTCACCGAGGCCACCGTCCGGCTGGGCGCACTGCTGCTGCTGTGGCCCGCGGGCCATCCGCCGCAGCTGTCGGCGGAGGAGAAGGCGGCGGTGGAGGCCGCCTGCGGGCGGCTGGCGGCCCTCCTGGCGGCCGGTCCCCGCCCTGACGGCCGCACCCCGCCGCCCGAGGCGCCGCGGGTGCTGGCGCCGCCGCCGGCGCGGACGGTCGGCACGGAGCAGGCGCTGGCGGCGGTCGACTACCTGGAGCGGCTGCCGGGCGGCGCGTGCGCCCTGGACCTGGACGGCCGCATCACCCTGGTCTCGACCGGCGCCGTGGAGCTGCTCGGCGAGCAGGAGTCGCGGCTGATCGGCGAGCGGCCCTGGGAGGCGCTGCCGTGGATGCGCGACCCGGTCTTCGAGGACCGCTACCGCGCCGCGGTGCTCAGCCGCCGGCCGGTGTCCTTCACCGCCCGCCACCCCTCGCACCAGTGGCTGACCTTCCGGCTCTTCCCGGACGGCCGGGGCCTGAGCGTCTGGATCAGCCCGTCGGGCAAGGACCACGGCCCGGTGGCGCCCTTTCCGGCCGAGGGCGAGCCGGTGCCCGTACGGGCCGGGCAGATCTACCACGTACTGCACCTGGCGGCGGCGCTCACCGAGGCGGTGGGGGTCCAGGACGTCGTCCATCTCGTCGCCGACCAGATCGTCCCGGCCTTCGGCGCCCAGGGCATGATCATGTACGCGGCGGAGGGCGGCCGGCTGCGCACGATCGGCCACCGCGGGTACTCCGCCGAGGTCGTCGCCACCTTCGAGGGCGTCGCCCTCGGCGCCGCCAACAGCCCGGCCGTGCACGTCCTGTCCACCGGGGAGCCCAGCTTCTACTCCTCCCCCGACGAGATCGAGAGCGACTACCCGGGACTGCCGCACCTGACGGGAAAGGCGGCCCGGGCGGTACTGCCGCTGATCGTCTCCGGCCGTCCGGTCGGCTGCTGCATCCTGTCGTACGCCCGGCCCCGCACCTTCAGCACCGAGGAACGCCAGGTCCTCACGTCCCTCGCCGGGCTGATCGCCCAGGCGCTGGACCGTGCCCGGCTGTACGACGCCAAGCAGCAGCTGGCGCACGACCTGCAGGCCGGGCTGCTGCCGCACAGCCTGCCCTCGGTGCCCGGGCTGGCCGTCGCCGCCCGCTATCTGCCGTCGGCCCGCGGCATGGACATCGGCGGTGACTTCTACGACCTGATCCGCCTCGACGAGCACCACGTCGCCGCCGTCATCGGCGACGTCCAGGGGCACAACGCCGCGGCCGCCGCCCTCATGGGACAGGCGCGTACCGCCGTGCACGCCCACGCCACCGCCGGCGCGTCACCGGGCGAGGTGCTGGCCCGGACGAACCGGCTGCTGACGGACCTCGACCCGGAGCTGTTCACCAGCTGCCTGTACGTCCACATCGACCTGCGGACCCGGGTCGCGTGCCTGGCCAGCGCGGGCCATCCGCCGCCGATCCTCCGCCACCCCGACGGGCACACCGAGGTGCTGCGGGTTCCGCCGGGCCTGCTGCTGGGCATCGAGCCCGACGCCCGGTACGAGGCCACCCAGATCGGCCTCCCCCCGGACTCCCTGCTCGCCCTCTACACCGACGGCCTGATCGAGACGCCGGGCGTCGATCTGGACAGCGCCGTCGCCGCGCTCGCCGCCCGTCTCGACGGCGGACCGGCGCAGAGCCCCGACCGCCTCGCCGACGCCCTGCTGGCGCACCTGCACGCCGACGCGGCGCGGCAGGACGACGTGGCCCTGATGCTGCTGGCCTCCCGGCCGCCCGGCCGGACGCGGGCGGCGTGACCGGGGACGGAGCGCGCCACCGCGGCCACGGCACCCCGCGGTGCGCTGACTTGACGAACCGTCAGGACGCCGGCCCCCTCACCGCCCCTGTTCCACCAGCTCCTTGAACTGCTCCAGGTCGCTGCGGACGCCCCGCTCGATCGCGGACGCCTGGGCGAAGCCCTTCGGGCCGCCGAACGCCTCCGTGATGGTGCCCGGCCGGTACTCGAACCGGGCCTGGATCCGGGTGTGCTCGCCGTCGATCGGCAGCAGCGAGAAGGTCCCGGCCAGCTCGGGGCCGCTCGTGGTCCGCCACCGCATCACCTTGTCCTGGGGGCGGTCGAGGATCTCGATCTCGTACTCCTGGGCGCGGCCGCCCGCGTCGACGTCGAGGTGCGTCACCTCGCCCTCCGCGCGGGCCTCGCGCACGCCGTCCACGAACTGCGGATAGGACTCCGCGCGGTGCAGGCATTCCCAGGCCGTTTCGAGGGGGACGCCGATGTCGATGTGTTCTTCGAGCGTGCTCATCAGGCACCTCACAGCTCGGCTCGTGGCTACCGGGTCACCTCTCCAGGGTGCGCCGCACGGGGAGCGGAGGCGAGCGCGGTCCGTCCTGCCGCACCGGCTACGGCGCGCGGGCGAGCGCGATGACGGCCACGTCGTCGTCCAGGTTGCCGCCGGCGTGCCGGAGCAGATCGTCGTGCAGGCGTGCGACGAGGGACGGCGGATCGGTCTCGGCCCAGGCGGTGAGCCGGTCGGCCAGCGGGTAGAAGGCGCCGCCGGGTCCGCGGGCCTCGATCACCCCGTCGGTGTAGAGGAGCAGCAGCTCGCCGGGCCCGAAGCCGGCGGCCTCGACCTCGTAGTCGCTCTCCGACGGCGCGGTGAGGCCCAGCGGAAGCGCCGGCTCCCGCACCTCCAGGGTCCGTACGCCGTCGGCGGTGATCAGCAGGGGCGGCGGATGACCGCAGTTGATCATCGAGAGGCCGGGCGCGTCGTGGTGGACGTCCAGGAGCAGCGCGGTCACGAACGACTCCGCGGACTCGGGGTCGCCGTCGGCCTGGTGGACCGTGTTCCAGTACACCGAGTTCCCGAGGTGCGCCATGAGGGCGGGCAGCGAGAGGTTGCGGTACGCGGAGCCGTGGAAGGCCCCGATCAGCACCGCGGCCTCCCCGATGGCGGCCAGGCCCTTGCCCCGTACGTCCCCGATGACCAGCCGTGTCGCGCCGGCGGCGGGCGCCACCGCGTACAGGTCGCCGCCGATCTGGGCCTCGGCGTCGGCCGCGAGGTACGAGGAGGCGATCCGCAGCGGCCCGATCCGCTCGGGCAGCGGCCGCATCAGCACCTGCTGTGCCGCGACGGCCACCGACTGCACCTGGGTGAGCCGCCGCTCGCGCCGCTCGCGTACGTACCGCAGCAGCGTGACGAGCACGGAGAGCACGACGAGCGCGGCGATCTGCGCCTGGTGGTTCGCGGTCATCAGGCCGCCGTGCAGGTACCCGATGAGGATCTGGGCGGCCACGGCGAGGGCGCCGACGACCCCGGTGAGGCGCGGCCCGGCGAAGGAGGCGGTGATCGCCGGCGCGGCGACCAGGAACGGGCCGAGATGGATGGTCGTCGGGGCATTGATGTCGAGCACCGTCACCAGCACGATGATCGCCAGCGGTATGACCAGCAGGCCGTGGCTCGGCCGCCAGGACCCGCCGAACCGGGTGAGACCGCGCCGGACGCTCATATCTCCTCTCTACACCTGGGACGTCCGTCGCGCCGCGCGGACCTCCGCCCCGGCGACCGCCGCGGTGTCGCGGCCCTGCCGTCGCGGCCGACGGGAGGAAACGGACTGATGGGGGGCGAGGTTCGCACCGTCACGCCGCTGCCCGGCTCGTGGGCGACACGGCACACGGGCACCGGGCGGCCGGGGTCACCGCGCACGCGCACTGCGCCGGAGCCGGTGACCGCGGCGGCAGCGGGCACGTCCCTCACGCGGACCCGGCCTGTGCGTCCGCCGCCCTCGACGGGCCGACCGTCCCCCCTGCCCTGACGCCGTCCCCGCTCGGCCCCGTACGCCCCCGCACGCGGCCGGCGCGGGCGGGCCGCACAACTCCCCTTCCCGGCCCGCCGCTTCGCCGCGCGCCTCGGCCCCGGCCGGTGCGCACAACGCCGCTGACGTGGCGTTCGCCAAGGGCATGATCCCGCACCACCGGCAGGCGCTGGAGATGGCCGCTGCGGCCGCCACCCGCGCCGCGTCGCCGCAGGTCAAGGAGGTCGCCGCCACGATCATGAAGGCCCAGGACCCGGAGATCACCACGCTGTCCGGGTGGCTGACGGCCTGGGGCGAGCCGGTGCCCGGGAAGACGTCCGGGCGGACCACTCCGGCATGACCTCCATGCCCGGGACGGACCACTCGGCGATGCCCGGGATGACGGGCGGGAAGGAGATGGACGCCCTCGCCGCGGCTGACCGTGGACCGCACGGTCCGACCGTTCGCCCGCCGGCGGCCACCACGCTGCGGGCGGGCGACGCGACGGGGTCGGGTCAGGCGTCGGTCATCCGTGGCATCTCGCCGGCCGTCGTACTCATGTCGATCACCGCGAACGCCGCGCCCTGCGGGTCGCTGACCGCGGCGAACCGGCCGAACGGGCTGTCCATGGGGCCGAAATGCAGCCGGCCGCCGAGCTTCTCGGTCGTGGCGACGGCGTCGTCGCAGTTCGCGACGTTGAAGTAGACCTGGATGTAGGAGGGGATCTCCTTCGGGAACTCGTCACCCATCTTCATCCGGCCCAGCACCGGATTGTCGGGGCCGCCGATGCTGAACACCTTGAAGTCGATGCCCTGGGCGTCGGGATCCGTGCCGGGCTCCATTTTCCGCGCGGAATAGGGGAAGACCTGGGTGAGGAACGCGTCGGCCCTCTCCGGGTCACGCGTGAACGCCTCGGCCCAGCAGTACGCGCCGGGCTCCCCCACCTTCTCGAACCCCTGGTGAGCGCCCGCCTGCCAGACGCCGAGGACGGCGCCGCTGGGCTCTCTGGCGAGCACCATCGACCCGAACGTGCCGACCTGCATCGGCTCCATGAGCAGGGTGCCGCCCGCCTCCTTGATCTTCTCGGCGGTCTTCCGCACGTCCTTGGACGCGAAGTAGAGGCACCAGGCGGACGGTACGTCGTCGCCGCCGGGCATCGGCGGGACGACGGCGGCGACGGCCTTCCCGTCGGAGTACGCCTGTGTGTAGTTGCCGTACTCGCCGGCCGCCTCACCGAAGGTCCAGCCGAGCACCTCGCCGTAGAAGCTCTTGGCGCCCTCGACGTCCTTGAACATGGCGTCCGCCCAGCAGGGGGCGCCTTCCGGGAATTCAGTCATGGTGTGGCTCACTCCTTCCGGCCGTTCCGGCTTCTCACGCTAGGCGCGCGGTGCCCCGGCCGCGCGGGGAGGCGGTGGGGGGCCGGTCGGGCCCGGGGCCGCGTACGGCGTCGACGTCCGGCCGGGGCACCGGCTCGTCCGGCGGGCCCGCAGGGTGCACAGTGGAGGGCGTGGGCGTCCAGCGGCACTTTGGCGGCCTGTGGCAGCCGTGGCAACCCAGTCATGCACTGCTGGTGCTGCCCGTTGCGCTCATCGCGGTGATCACGGTCATCGATCTCAACGTCCCCGCCGACGTCCATCTGGGCCCCCTGCTCGTCGTCGCCCCCGCGCTCACCGCCTCCTTCGCCGGCCCGTGGCGCACGGGGGCGATCGGGCTACTGGCGGTCATGGCGCAGGTGTACATCGGGCTGCACTTCGGGGTGCTCTTCACCGAGCGCAATGTGATGATCCAGATCCTCGCCCTGTCGGTGCTCTCGGCCATGATCGTGTTCTTCTGCGTGGTGCGGGCGCGGCGCCAGCAGGAGCTGGCGAAGGTGCGGTCGGTGGCCGAGGCGGCGCAGAAGGCGCTGCTGCGTCCGCTCCCCCACCGGATCGGCCCGCTGCACATCGCGTCGCTGTATCTGGCCGCCGAGGAGGAGGCCGAGGTCGGCGGCGACCTGTACACCGCGACGCGCACCGACAGCGGGACCCGTCTGATCATCGGGGACGTGCGCGGCAAGGGCCTGGCCGCCATCGGTGAGTCCGCCCTGCTGCTCGGCGCGTTCCGGGAAACGGCGCACCGGCACCCGACGCTGCCGGAACTCGCCGCCGCACTGGACCGCAGCGTGTGCCGCTACCTGACCGACTTCATCGAGTCCGACCGCGACATCCCGGAACACTTCATCACCGCGCTGCTGCTGGAGATCCCGCACGAGGAGCCGGCCGCCCGGATGACCGACTGCGGGCACCCCCCGCCCCTGCTCCTGAGCCGGCACCGGGTCACGACCGTCCCGAGCCTCCATCCGGCGCCTCCGCTCGGGATGGGCGGGATGAGCGGGGCCGGGCCGGACAGGTACACCACCGACGAGATCGCCTTCGCGTCCGGTGACATGCTCCTGCTGTACACCGACGGCGTCACCGAGGCCCGGGACCGCAACGGTGCCTTCTATCCGCTCGCGCAACGCGTCGCCAACTGGACGTCGTGCGATCCGGAGTCGCTCCTGCACCACCTCCGGCTGGACCTCCTCGCCCACTGCCACGGTCATCTCGACGACGATGCCGCCCTGATCGCGATCCGGCGCACACCGGCGCCGCAGGCCCGCCACCGCCTCGGGACCTTCCGGCGCGCGGACGGCATCCGCCACTGAGCGCCCGCACCGCGCGCGGAGACCACGGGACGCGCGCGCTCTCCGCGTCACGTGACCTTGGAGCCGGGAGCGCAGATACTGCCTCCGGGGTGACGCCGCGTCCGGTACGGGCGCTGACCGCTCGTCAGGGCGTCGGCGCCGGGCCGGGAGCGGTCCCGCCGTACCCCGCCCGCCCCGGTCGCCGCGGACCGTCCCACCGAGAACATCCGACATCTGCTCCAGATACCTGCTCCAGACCTGGGAAGGCACAGGTCAGGGCTCGACCGCCCATCTCACCAGGAGGTACTCATGAAGATGCTGATCAACGTCGCCGAGACCGTGGTCGCCGACGCCTTGCGCGGGATGGCCGCGGCGCACCCGGAACTGGTGGTGGATGCCGAGAACCGGGTGATCGTACGGCGGGACGCGCCGGTGGCGGACAAGGTGGCGCTGGTGTCCGGGGGCGGGAGCGGGCACGAGCCGCTGCACGGGGGGTTCGTCGGGCCGGGGATGCTGGACGCGGCGTGCCCCGGGGAGGTGTTCACCTCGCCGGTGCCGGACCAGATGGTGCGGGCCGCGGCGGCCGTGGACAGCGGGAAGGGGGTGCTGTTCGTGGTGAAGAACTACACGGGCGACGTGCTGAACTTCCAGATGGCGGCGGAGCTGGCGGAGGACGAGGGCATCCAGGTCGCCAGTGTGCTGGTCAATGACGATGTGGCGGTGAACGACTCGACGTTCACGGCGGGGCGGCGCGGCACGGGGGCGACGCTGTTCGTGGAGAAGATCGCCGGGGCGGCGGCCGAGGAGGGGATGCCGCTGGAGCGGGTGGAGGCGCTGGCGCGACAGGTGGTGGAGTCCTCGCGCAGCTTCGGGGTGGCGCTCAGCGCCTGTTCGACGCCGGCGAAGGGCAGCCCGACGTTCGATCTTCCGGCCGGTGAGCTGGAGTTGGGGGTGGGGATCCACGGTGAGCCGGGGCGGGAGCGGCGCGCGATGATGACGTCGCACGAGATCGCGGACGTCGCGGTGGACGCGGTCCTGGAGGACCTGGATCCGCGGCTGCCGGTGCTGGTGCTGGTGAACGGCATGGGGGCCACGCCGCTGCTGGAGCTGTACGGGTTCAATGCGGAGGTGCGCCGGGTGCTGGACGAGCGGGGCGTGGCGGTGGCCCGTACGCTCGTCGGGAACTATGTGACGTCGCTGGACATGGCGGGCGCCTCGGTGACGCTGTGCCAGGTGGACGGGGAGCTGCTGCGGTTGTGGGACGCACCGGTGGAGACGCCCGGGCTCCGCTGGGGACGGTGAGAACCGTCGGCGTCCGGGGGTTCGTCCGGTGTCCGGCGGGGAAGCAGTGCCGGCGTCGTCGATCAATGAGCTAACGACCGAAGGAGAGTAGCCCGTGTCCGAAACGGCCCTGGATGCCGCGTTCTTCGTACGCTGGATGACGGCCGCGGCCGCCGCCGTCGACCGGGAGGCGGAGCGGCTCACCGAGCTCGACTCGGCCATCGGTGACGCCGACCACGGCACCAACATGCAGCGTGGCTTCGCGGCCGTGGTGAAGGCCCTGACCGAGGGCGAGGCCCCGGCGACGCCCGGCGCCGTGCTGACCGCGGCCGGGCGGCAGCTGATCTCAAGTGTGGGCGGAGCGGCCGGGCCGCTGTACGGGACGCTGCTGCGGCGGGCCGGGAAGGCGCTGGGCGACGCCGCGCAGGTGTCGGCGGAGGAGCTGCGGGCCGGGCTCAGCGCCGGGGTGGACGCGGTGGGCCAGCTCGGCGGTTCGGCGCCCGGTGACAAGACGATGCTCGACGCGCTGGTGCCGGGGGTGGCGGCCCTGGAGACCTCGTTCGAGGCGGCGGCCGCGGCGGCGGGGGACGGTGCGGTGGCGACCGTACCGCTGCAGGCCAGGAAGGGCAGGGCGAGCTACCTGGGCGAGCGCAGCATCGGGCACGAGGACCCGGGCGCGGCCTCGTCGGCGCTGCTGCTCGCGGCGCTCGCGGAGGTGGCGGCGTGAGCGCGGCGGACGCGGCCGGCGCGTCGCTGGTCGGGGTGGTGCTGGTGTCGCACAGCGGCCCGGTCGCCGACTCGGTGGCGGCGCTGGCGCGCGGGCTGGCCGGGGCGGACGCGGGGGCGCCGGTGGCGTCCGCGGGCGGCACGCCGGACGGTGGGCTGGGGACGAGTTCGGAGCTGATCGCCGAGGCGGCGCGGAGCGTGGACCGCGGCGCCGGGGTGGCGCTCCTGGTCGACCTGGGCAGCGCGGTGCTGACCGTCAAAGCGCTGATCGCCGAGGGCGACGAACTCCCGGAGGGCTCGCGGCTGGTGGACGCGCCGTTCGTGGAGGGGGCGGTGGCCGCGGTGGTGACCGCCTCGACGGGGGCGGATCTGGACGCGGTCGCGGCGGCTGCCGGGGAGGCGTACGGCTACCGGAAGGAGTGACCGCGGCGGGCGACTTCCCCGGGCGCCGCCCCGCTCAGGGCTTGCGGGCCAGGCCCGCGTAGCAGGCGGCCTCCGCGTCGGTGACGTGGGTGGCGTCCTCCGGGCGGTCGGGCCGCCACTGGTGGGAGAGGGTGACGCCCGGGTCGAGCAGCTCCCAGCCGTCGAAGAAGCGGAGGAAGGCGGCGCGGGAGCGGAACTGCAGGACGGTCCCGGCGTCCGCGTAGATCTCGTTGATCTTCCCCATCGCCTCGGGGTCGAAGTCCGCCGTGGCGTGGGTCATGGCGAGGACGGAGCCGCTGGGGAGTGCGTCCTTGAGGGTCTCGACGATGGCGTGCGCGCGGTCCCGGCCGTCGTCGGTGACGAAGTGCATCAGGGCGTTGAGGCTGAGCGCGACCGGGCGGGTCAGGTCGAGGGTGTCGCGGAGCCGGGGGGCGGCGAGGATGCCCTCGGGGTCGGTGACATCGGCCTGGACGTAGGCGGTGCGGCCCTCGGGCGTGCTGAGCAGGAGGGCCGCGGCGTGCGCGAGGACGATGGGGTCGTTGTCGGTGTAGACGACCCGGGCGTCGGGGGCGACGCCCTGGGCGATGTCGTGGAGGTTGGGGCCGGTGGGGATGCCGGTGCCGATGTCGAGGAACTGCCGCAGACCGGTTTCGGCCAGGAAGCGGGTGGCGCGGTGCATGAACTCGCGGTTGATGCGGGCGGCGACCAGCGCGGCGGGGAAGACGCCCAGCACGCTGCCGGCGGCCATCCGGTCGGCCAGGAAGTTGGTCTTGCCGCCGAGGAAGTAGTCGTAGATCCGGGACGAGTGGGCCCGGTCCAGCTGTAGGTCCACCACGGTCTCGTGCTCGCTCATCGTCCGCTGCCTCCCCGGTACGGCGTTCCGGTCGCGGCCCCGACGAAGGGGCGCACATTCAGGGACCGTGCGCCCCCGATGCACAACATGCCATGGTGTGCCCGGCTGGGGAAGCACTGCCCGATACGCCCCGGATCATGCGGGGCGCACGTCCGACAACCGTCGTGACAGCGCACGCCGCCCGGTGCCACGGTTCCTCATATGACATTGTCACGGGTAGTCACATGAATACGGAGCGAAAGATTTTTGTGCCCCTCGTGCCACAAACGGGGCCGTTTTCCTGTTCATTGGAGGGTGAGGGCAAACCGCCCTCCCGCTGCCACCGGCGCCTCGGGGCCCGGCCAGCGGTGCACGGCAAACGGAACGAGGACTGCTCGTGAGCGCAGACCGGGACCGACTTCTGCCGGCGTGCGCCCCGGCGCACGCCGATAGCGCGGAGTTAGCCGCACTCGCCCGCTGCCCACCCCGGCCCTTCGTACCGGCCTCGTCCGACCGCCAGCTGTCCATAACCTTCGAGGCGTTCCTCGCCACGCACGCCCGCAAGTGGCTGACCTACGCCTACCTCCACACCGGCAGCGAGGCCGCGGCCCGCGAGGTCACGCTGGCGGCCTACGAGCAGCTCGGGCAGCTGTGGGCGCACGCGCTGCGGCAGGCGTCGGTGGAGGCGTACGCGTGGTCGGTGCTCAAGGAGCGGGTGGTGGAGTGGCTCTACGACCACCAGCAGCCCACCGCGCTCACCGAGACCGCCGCGTTCGCCGTCGTCACGCAGGCCCTGCTGCGCGAGTGCCAGCAGCAATTCGCCATGCTGGAAAGCCAGTTGGGGCTCTACGCGGCCATCGCCAGACTGCCGGAGCGGCAGTGCGACGTGATCGTGCTGCGGCACGTCTCGGCTACAGCGACGCCCAGATCGGCGCGCTGCTCGGCGTCGACGAGGTCTCCGTCCGCTCCTACGCGAGCCGCGGCAAGCGCAAGCTGGCCGCGGCGCTCGGCATCGATCAGGGAAACTTCAGGGGGAACTGAACCATGGCGCACCACCGTCCGGCCGGCCGCCGGGAGACCGTCGAGACGCTGCTCAGCGCCGCCGCCGCGGTGTCCGGCATCGAGGGCCTGGCCGGTTTCTGCGATCTCGACGACACGGGGGCACTCGGCGGCCTCGAAGCGCCCGCCGGGCCCGCGCGGGACGGCGCGGCAGCCCGGGCAGCGGGGGTGGCGGTGCTGCCGGCCCGCACCGACCGCGGGGCGCCCAGCGCCTACCCCAGCGCCCGCGACGAGGCCACCCATGAACTCCAGCTGGCCTGTGCGCTGGTCGTCAACGCCGCGGCGGCCGCCGCCAGCCTGGAGCGGCTGGTCAACGACCACCACATCGACCCCGAGGGCGCGCTGGTGTTCGCCTGTCTGCTGCACATCACCGGGCGCGACGACGCGGCGCACTTCTGGTGGCACTTCGGCGCGGGGGCCGGCAGCCGGACCGCGGCCTACTGCCTGTACCTCTCGCACCGCCGCAACGGCGAGTACCGCGACGCCGCCTACTGGCGGGAGCAGGCGGCGCACGCCCCCGACGAGGAGCGCCGGTCCACGGCGGCGTTCGACGAGCGGCAGTTGCTGCCGGACGCGGCCCGGCACAACCTCCTCGTGCAGTGGCACAGCGGGCTCGCCCCGACCTTGCCGACGGCCCTGGAGAACGTGATCAACCGGCTCGTGGTGGACAGTGACGACGAGGACTTCGGGGAGATCCCGCGCCCCTCCCCCACCCTCGTCCAGGACCTCGGCCGGCCCACCTGAGCGGTTCTCACAGGAAGTTGACACCCTGGGCGAGCGGGAGGTCGGCGGAGTAGTTGACGGTGTTGGTGGCGCGGCGCATGTAGGCGCGCCAGGCGTCGGAACCGGACTCCCGGCCACCGCCGGTCTCCTTCTCGCCGCCGAAGGCACCGCCGATCTCCGCGCCCGACGTGCCGATGTTGACGTTGGTGATACCGCAGTCGGAGCCGTCGGCGGCGAGGAAGCGTTCGGCCTCGCGCAGGTCACCGGTGAAGATGCTGGAGGACAGGCCCTGCGGGACGTCGTTGTTCAGGGCGACGGCCTCGTCGAGGGTGCGGTAGGTCAGGGCGTACAGGATGGGCGCGAAGGTCTCGGTGCGGACGATGTCGGTCTGTTCGGGCATCCGGACGACCGCCGGCCGGACGTAGGCGGCGTCCGGCGCGGCGTCCGCCAGGCACCGCTCGCCGCCGGTCAGCAGCTTGCCGCCGGCACGCTGCGCGGCGGCCAGCGCCTCGGACATCGCCGTGTGGGCGGCCGGGCTGACGAGCGGGCCGACGAGCGTGGCCGGGTCGAACGGGTCGCCCAGCGGCAGCTGCCCGTAGGCGTGCACGACGCGTTCCAGGAGGCGGTCGGCGATGTCCTCGTGGACGATCAGCCGGCGCAGCGTGGTGCAGCGCTGGCCGGCGGTGCCGGCGGCGGAGAAGACGATGCCGCGGACGGTGAGGTCGAGGTCGGCGGAGGGGGTGACCACGGCGGCGTTGTTGCCGCCGAGTTCGAGCAGGCAGCGGCCGAAGCGGGCCGCCACCCGGGGCGCGACCTGCCGGCCCATGGCGACCGAGCCGGTCGCGCTGACCAGCGCCACCCGGGGGTCGTCGACCAGTTGCCGGCCGCACTCCCGCGCGCCGAGCAGCAGCCGGTGCACCCCGGCCGGCGCGGCCACCTCGGCGGCGGCCCGGGCGAGCAGTCCGTCGCAGGCCAGGGCGGTGAGCGGGGTCAGCTCCGACGGCTTCCACACGACGGTGTCGCCGCAGACCAGGGCGACGGCGGTGTTCCAGGACCACACGGCGACCGGGAAGTTGAAGGCGGAGACCACCCCGACCACGCCCAGCGGGTGCCAGCTCTCGGAGAGCCGGTGGCCGGGGCGTTCGCCGGCGATGGTGCGCCCGTAGAGCTGGCGGGACAGGCCCACCGCGAAGTCGCAGATGTCGATCATCTCCTGGACCTCGCCGAGCGCCTCGGAGCGGATCTTGCCGGCCTCGATGGTCACGAGGTCGGCGAGGTCCTCCCGGTGGGCGGCGAGGAGTTCCCCCAGCCGTTTGACCAGTGCGCCGCGGCGCGGGGCGGGCACGGTGCGCCAGTCCTGGAACGTGCGGTGCGCCTCGGCGATCGCCGCGTCGGCCTGTGCGGGGGTGGTGGCGGCCAGGCGGGCCAGGACGCCACCGGTGAGGGGCGTACGGGCGGGCACGGCCCCGTCGGCCGGTGCCGGGTACGCGTCGAGGTCGACGCCGCAGCGGCCGAGGGCGGCGGCCGCGCGGGCGCGCAGGTCGGCGGTGCCGGGGAGCTGGGGGGCGGGGGTGGCGGCGGGCATGGCGGGCTCCTCGGGGTGGTGGGCGGGTGACGGTGCCGGATGACGGGTGTCCGGGGGCGGGGCGGCCGGGGACGGGTGGTCAGGGCCCGGTGATCACGGGCGGTCCGCGGTGGTGGTGCCGGGTGCGGTACCGGTCGGTTCGGTTTCGGCCGGTTCGGTGTCGATCAGTTCGCCGTGGTCCAGGGCGCGGAGCGCCGCGCCCGCCTGGAGGGTGAACAGCGCCTGCCGCAGCGAGCGGTCCTGCTGCCGGGCGTACAGCGTGAACGGGTCGTGCACCGGGCGGCCGAGGGCCTCGGCGAGGCGGTGCGCGTCGAACGGGGTGCCTGCCAGTTCGGCGTCGCGGGTGCCCTCGCCGGTCAGGTTGGAGCGGAAGATGCCGGCGGCGGAGCGGGGCAGGAAGTCCTCGTAGACGACGGGGTGCGCGGTGAGCCATCCATGGGTGAGCAGCCCCGTCAGGTCGGCGGGCGGGCACCGGCCGTCCCGGGGCCGCCCGGCCACCGGTCGGTAGGTGAAGAACGCCTGGTGGCTGACCGCGAGTTGGTGTTCGGTGCCGGGGAAGCCCCGTTGCCACAGGCTGCGGGCCGTCTCCTGCCGGTCGACGTCCGGGCGCAGCGCGGTCCGGCGGTCCGTCTCGGCCATGAGGTGGTCGTAGCGTGCCCGGCCCGCGCGGGTCAGGGCGATGCCGCGCGCCTCGACCTCGCCGAAGCGGACCCGCAGCGAGCCGGGGGTGACGCCGCCGTCGGGTTCGCGGAAGGCGCGGGGCTCGGCCAGCGCGCGGAAGGAGGTCTGGCGCAGCAGGACGTCGGGGCCGTCCCAGCGCGGTGGCCCCTGGATCCGGTCGATCATGGTGATGCCGCGCTCGCCCATGCGGCGGTAGAGGGCGTCGATGTCCAGGACCCGCGGGGTGAGGTGGTTGATGTGGGTGGCCGCGACTCCCCCGATGTCGGCGGCGACGGCGGAGACCCGTTCCAGTTCCGCGTACCAGGCGCGGTCGACGGGCTCCGCGGAGAGTTCGAACGCGGCGACCGCCTGGGTCAGGAAGCGTTCGGCCTGCTCGGCGGGGAGTCCGGCGTCCGCCTCGGCGCGTGCGGCGAGGCGGAGGAGTTCGGGCGGGAAGAGCTGCCGGCGGGCGAGGAAGGCGTCGAGCCGGGATTCCAGGTCCGGGTCGAAGAAGCGGCGGTCGCCGGTGGTCAGCAGCGAGGTGAAGACCCGGAAGGGGTTGCGGTCCAGTTCCTCGGGGTCGGTCGGCCGGAAGGCGGTGGAGACGACGGGTACCGCGCCCTCGCCGTCGCGCAGGTCGTAGAAGCCCACCGGGTGCATGCCGAGCGCGGCGAAGATCTGGGCGGCCTGGCGCAGTTCCTCGGGGGTGCCGACGCGGATGGCGCCGTGGCGTTCGGCGGTGACCCGGTCGATGCTGCCGAACCGGGCGGCGTCCGGGTCGCGGGCGGCGACCTCGTCGTTGACCTGTCCGGCGACCTCCAGCAGCGTGGTGTACGCGGGGACTTCGGTGCCGTACATGGCGGACAGCCGCTGGGCGAACGCGGCGCGCAGTTGCCAGGTGGGGACCATACGCAGCTCCGGGGCGGGGTGGTGGGCGGACGGGGTCAGATGATGTGGGCCTCGGGGCGGGCCGCGTGCGCCTCGCCGTCGAACCGGGTGGCGGCGAGCGGACCGATGTCGAGGAACGGTTCGCGGCCGAGGTAGAGGTCGCGGACCAGCTCTCCCACGGCGGGGGCCTGCAGGAAGCCGTGGCCGGAGAAGCCGGTGGCGTACAGGAACCGGCCGGGGCGGGCGGCCTCGCCGATGAGCGCGTTGCGGTCGGGGGTCATCTCGTAGAGGCCGGCCCAGCCGCCGACGACCGGGAGGCGGGCCAGCTCCGGCGCCCGGCGGGCCGCGGCGGCGCGGAACGGGTCCAGCCATTCGCGGGTGAAGTCCCTGCCGAATCCCGGCTGTTGGCGGGGGTCGGAGAAGCCCATCAGCAGTCCGCCGGCGCCGTCGTCGTGGAAGTAGAGGGTGGAGTCGAAGTCGAGGGTGAAGGGGATGCGGGGCGGGGCCGGGTGCAGCGGGCCGGTGAAGGCGATCTGCCGGCGCAGCGGGGTGACGGGCAGGTCGACGCCGGCCATCGCGCCGATGGCGCCGGACCAGGCGCCGGCGCAGCAGATGACAGTGTCGGTGCGGACGGTGCCGTGCGGGGTGCGGACCGCCCGCAGCGCGCCGTCGGCGGTGTCGAGGGCGGTGACCGGGCAGTGGCTGCGGACGGTCGCGCCGAGCCGGCGGGCGGCGCGCAGGTAGCCGGTGACCGCGGCGCCGGGCAGCGCGTAGCCGTCGGTGGGTGACCAGGCGGCGGCGACGATGCCGGCCGGGTCGAGGTAGGGGCACAGGTCGTGGGCGGCGCGCGGGGTGAGCAGGCGGCTGGGCACGCCGTGGGCGTTCTGGGTGTGGACCCCCTCGGTGAAGGTGGCCAGTTCGCGGTCGTCGCCGAGGAGGAAGAGGTAACCGACCGGTGTGAGGCCGACGTCGGCGCCGGGCCGCCGGGCGAAGTCCCGCCAGGCGTCCAGGCTGCGCAGGCCGAGCCGGATGTTGAGCGGGTCGGAGAACTGGGCGCGGACGCCGCCGAGGGGTTTGCCGGACGAGCCGGACGCGGGGTGGTCGCGCTCCAGCAGGAGGACGCGGGCGACGCCCGCCTCGGCGAGGTGGAACGCGATGCTCGCCCCGATGACGCCGCCGCCGATGATCACGACGTCGGCCTGCTCGGGGAGGGGGGCCGGGGCTTCGGCCGGGGCCGTGGTGGGAGTCATCCGGGCCGCCTTCCCGTCCGCTTGTTCCGGACGGAGTGGGAGAGGACGCGGGGACACGAGCGGTGGTGCGGGCTCCGGTGCGGCGCCGTGCACCGGTGGTGATGCTGCCGGGCGGACACGGGCCGCGTCCATGCACAGTTGCTGGACGCGATCTGTTAAGGGTTCTGGGCGTCAGAGGGGTTTGGCAAGGAGGCGCACGGGGGCGGGGTGGTGCGCCGCCGCGTGGGTAGGGTGCGGCCATGGAACTGCCGGCCGTGCAGCTCAGGACGCTGCTGGAGCTGACCCGCAGCGGCACGATGACCGCAGCGGCCGCGGCCCTGGGCTACACACCGGGCGCGGTGTCGCAGCACATCGCGGCGCTGGAGCGGGCCACCGGCGCGGAGCTGGTGCGGCGGACCGGGCGGCGGGTGGCGCTGACCGACGCCGGGCACACCCTCGCCGTGCACGCGGAGCGGATCCTGGCGGCGCAGGCCGAGGCGGTGGCGGCACTGGAGCGCGGCCGGGGCGAGCTGCGGGCGCGGCTGCGGCTGGGGGTCTTCGGTACGGCGGCGGCCGTGCTGCTGCCGCCGGCGCTGCGGCGGCTGGGCGCCCGGCACCCGGGGGTGCGGGTGGAGAGCCGCGAGGTGGAGGTGGACCAGGCGTATGCGGAGGTGTGTGCCGGGCGGGTGGAGCTGGCGCTCGGGCTGGACTACCCCGACGCGCCGCTCGTCCGGGACGGCGCGGTGGAGTTGGTGCGGCTGCGCTCCGAGCGGTTCTCGCTGGCGGTGCCGGACGGCCGGCCGCCCTGGGACGCGCGGGCCGGGTGCGCGGGCGCGGCTCCGGTGTCGCTCGCGGAGGTCGCCGACTGCGACTGGATCCTGCCGGCGGCCGGCTCGTACTACGGGCAGGCGGTCCGTGCGGCGTGCCGGCGGGCCGGTTTCGAGCCGCGGGTGGCGCACGAGGTGACCGACACCGCGACCTCGCTGGCGATGGTCGGTGCGGGGCTGGGTGTGGCGCCGCTGACGGAGCTGATGCTGCGGCTGCGCTCGGCGGGCATCGCCGCGGTGCCGCTGCGGGAGCCGGTCGTCCGGCACGTCGTGGTGGCGGTGGGGGCCGAGGCGCGCCGGCGTCCGTCGGTGGCGGCGCTGATCGACGCGCTGCGGGAGGACGCCACGCCGTAGGGGACGCTGCGGGTCACCCCGACGGGGCCGTCCGGCGGGCCCGTCACGGCCCGGACGCGCACCCTGGAGCCGCCCCCATCGCGTCCCGCCCGGAGGTATCGGTGACGGCCGTCCGCCCCCGCACACTGGCCGCGCTGATCGGCGCCGGCCTCGGTCTGTGGTCCGTCCTGCCGGTGCCGGCGGCCGCGCCGCGCCCGGCGGCACACCGCGCCGCCGGGCGGTCGGCCCTGTTCGAGAGCACCGATCTGGCGGTGTCGGGGCAGGGCGCGCACACCTACCGCATCCCGGCGCTGGCGACGCTGCCGGACGGCACCCTCCTCGCGGCCTACGACCGGCGCAACGACAGCGCCGCCGATCTGCCGGGGAACGTGGACGTGATGGTGCGGCGGAGCACCGACAAGGGGCGTACCTGGAGTGCCCCGCGGGCGGCGGTGGACTACGACGGCGGGGTGGGCGCCGGCGATCCGAGCCTGCTGGTGGACCGGACGACCGGCCGGGTCTTCCTGTTCCACGCGTACGCGCCCAGGGGCGTCGGGTTCCGCAGCGCCGGGGCGGGCAACGCACCCGACAGCACCGGCGTGCTGCACACCGACTACAGCCGTTCCGACGACGGCGGCCGCCACTGGCACCACCGGCGCCTCACCCGTGTCCTCAAGGACCCTTCCTGGCGCGGCATCTTCGCCTCGTCCGGCGCCGGCAGCCAGCTGGCGGGCGGCCGGCTGCTCCAGCAGTACGCGTTCCGCAAGGCCGACGGCAGCATGTGGGCGGCCGGCGCGTACAGCGACGACCACGGGGCGAGCTGGCACCTGGGGAGGCCGGTGGGGCCGCGGATGGACGAGAACAAGACGGTCGAACTGGCCGACGGGCGCGTCCTGCTCAACAGCCGCACCGGCAGCGTCCGCAGACGGCTGGTCGCGCACTCCCGCGACGGCGGGCTGACCTACAGCGCCCCGGCGGTCGACGACGCGCTGATCGACCCGGGCAACAACGCCTCGCTGCTGCGCTACGACCCGACGGCGCCGGCCCGCCTGCCGCGCGCCCACTGGCTGCTGTTCAGCAACACGGCGAGCACCCGCGCGCGGGAGAACCTCACCGTGCGGGTGTCCTGCGACGACGGGGTGACCTGGCCGCTCGCCCGGACCGTGACGCCGGGCGCGGCGGCCTACTCGACGCTGACCCGGCTCACGGACGGCACGTTCGGGCTGCTCTACGAGTCCGGGCCCTACCGGAAGCTCACTTTCGCCCGGTTCGACGGCGGCTGGCTGGGGGTCAGGGCGTGTCCGGCGGGACGGGGGCCGGCCCGGCCATGATCCATCCGGCGTGTTCCGGCCGCCCGGCGTCCTGGTCCTCCCGCCTGCCGACCGTACCCGCGCCTCGGAAGTACCGCGTTCCGGTCGTCATCCGGGTGGCCCGGCGCTTCACACGGACGGGTCCTCCGCCGCGGGCGGCCAGGTCGGGCGGCTGCCGTCGGGGACGGCGGCCAGCGCATGCCCGACGGTGGGGTAGCAGGAGAAGACGTTCAGGGACTGGGTGCCGATCAGCAGCCGCAGCATCCGCACGCCGAGCGACGCCAGCAGCAGCCGGCCCTCCAGCCGCCGGCACAGCCACTCCAGGGCCAGCAGGCAGCTGAGCCCGCGGGAGTCGCAGAAGCGCAGGGCGGTCAGATCGAGCACGAGGAAGCGGTGGCCGGCCGACACCACCGACCGGGCCTCGGCGAGAAAGTCCTGTTCGGTGCGGAGGTCCAGCTCCCCGCTGACCCGCAGCACCGCACACTCCTCCGCCTGCACGATCGCAGTGACCGCCAACGACCGCATCTCCGAGCTCATGCCGTCCAGACTAAGCGCCGTGGCGCACCGCACCACCGCGGTGACCCGTCGGCGGGCGAGCGGCGGGCTCCTGGGGGGGCCGCGGACGCGGTCACGGAGCCGTACGGGCGGCCGCGCGGCCCACGGGCCCGCGATTGCGGTCCGAAAGCGGGCAGAAACGGGCAGCTTTTCTGCGGTAACGGGCAGCCGTGCGCAGGGTCTCGCTTGCTATAAACCTGAGGCGGGCGGAAACGGGCAGTCCCGTGACCGAACGGAAGTCGGGAAACACCCAGAAATCGGGCAGGAGTGAACGCATGAGGGCTGAGGAACGCCAGCACCGCATCCTCGCACTCGCCCGGCAGTCCGGCCGGGTCGAGGTCGCCGACGCCGCGTCCGAGTTCGGAGTGGCCCGGGAAACGGTCCGGCGGGATCTGAGCGAGCTGGAGCGCCGGGGCCTGATCCGGCGCACGCACGGCGCGGCGTATCCCGTCGAGAGCGCCGGTTTCGAGACCACGCTGGCCCGCCGGGAGACCCAGCAGGTGGCCGAGAAGCGCCGGATCGCCGCGGCGGCGGCCGCGCTGGTGGACGAGGCCGAGACGGTGTTCGTCGACGAGGGCTACACCCCGGAGCTGGTCGCGATGCTGCTGCCCACCGACCGCCCGCTGACCGTGATCACGGCGTCGCTGCGCACCGCGTCACTGGTCTCGGCGTCGGAGTCGGCGACCGTCCTGCTCGCCGGCGGGCGGGTCCGCTCCGGTACGCAGGCGACGGTGGGCTCCTGGGCCCGGGACATGCTCGCCCGGTTCGTGATCGACCTGGCGTTCCTGGGGGCGAACGGCGTCTCCCGCGAGCACGGTCTGACCACCCCCGATCCGGCGGTCGCCGAGGTGAAGGAGCAGGCCGTCCGCTCCTCGCGGCGACGGGTGCTGGTCGGGGTGCACAGCAAGTTCGGCGCCAGCAGCTTCTGCCGGTTCGCCGAGGTGAGCGACTTCGACACGATCGTCACCGACGCGGGGCTGTCCGCGCCGGAGGCCCACCGCTACTCCCTCCTGGGGCCGCAGGTGCTCCGGGTCTGATCCGGGTGGGGCCGCCCGGACGACCGGCCCCGTACGACCGTCCCTGCCACCTCCACAGCCGCCGCACGAGGCCGACCCCCCCGGCCGTCGCGCGGTCCCCGGCCGTACCCGCGGCACGACGCCGCATGTCCGGCCATGAGCGAGATATCACCCCATCCCGCGACACCCGTACCGTCCCCAGAGAGGCAAGAGCCGTGAGAGCAAGATCCCCCGGAGCGGGCCGCGGCCCCCGCGCGAGCGCGCTGACCGCCGTCGCCCTGGCCCTGTCGCTGTCCGCCACCGGCTGCTACCGCGGCGCCGGCGACGCGGGCAACGACGACGGCCGGAGCATCAATGTCCTGATGGTCAACAACCCGCAGATGGTGGACCTGCAACGGCTGACCGCCGAGCACTTCACCAAGGACACCGGCATCAAGGTGCACTTCACCGTCCTGCCGGAGGACGACCTGCGCGACAAGATGAGCCAGGACTTCTCCAGCCAGGCCGGGCAGTACGACGTGGCCAGCCTCAGCAACTACGAGACGCCCATCTACGCCCGCAACGGCTGGCTCGCCCCGCTCGGTGAGCGCGCCGCCAAGGACCGCGCGTTCGACCAGGGCGACATCCTGCCGCCGCTCCGTTCCTCCCTCACGGCCGCCGACGGCAAGATCTACGCCGAGCCGTTCTACGGCGAGTCCTCGTTCCTGATGTACCGCAAGGACCTCCTCAAGGCCGCCGGGCTGACCATGCCGGCCCACCCCACCTGGCACCAGGTCGCCGCGGCGGCGGCCGAGTTGGACGGCAGCCGCAAGGGCCTGAAGGGCATCTGCCTGCGCGGCCAGCCCGGCTGGGGCCAGCTGGCCGCCCCGCTGACCACCGTCGTCAACACCTTCGGCGGCACCTGGTTCACCAAGGACTGGCGGCCCGGGGTGGACAGCCCGGAGTTCACCCGGGCCACCCGGTTCTACGTCGACCTGGTCCGCAAGCACGGCGAGGCGGGCGCTCCGCAGGCCGGCTACACCGAGTGCCTCAACGACATGCAGCAGGGCAACGTCGCCATGTGGTACGACGCGACCGCCGGCGCCGGTTCGCTGGAGAGCGGTGAGTCCAAGGTCGCCGGCAAGGTCGGCTACGCCCCCGCGCCGGTCGAGCGGACCCGCGACGCGGGCTGGCTGTACACCTGGGCGTGGGGCGTGCAGAAGGCCAGCACGCACCAGGACGCGGCGTGGCGGTTCATCCGCTGGGCGTCCGGCAAGGGCTACGAGCGGCTGGTGGGGCGCGAGCTGGGCTGGTCGAGGGTGCCCGGCGGCAAGCGGGCGTCGCTCTACCGCGACCCGGAGTACCTGAAGTCCGCGGGCGCGTTCGCCACCGCCACCAGGGACGCGATCAGCTCGGCCCGGCCCGACAGTCCCGGCGTGCAGCCGCGCCCGGCGCCCGGCATCCAGTTCGTCGGCATCCCGGAGTTCTCCGACCTGGGGACCAAGGTGTCCCACGAGATCAGCGCGGCCATCGCCGGCAAGCAGAGCGTGCCCGAGGCCCTGGCGAAGAGCCGGCGACTGGCGCAGGAGGTGTCCGATGTCTACGCAAACCACTGAGCCGCCCCGGGGCACCGCGGCCGGGCCGGCCGGCCCGGCGCCCGCCGCCCGGGCCCGCCGCACCGGACGGGCCAAGGACTGGGCCCGCCGGGCGCCGCTGCTGCCCGCGCTGGTCTTCCTCGTCATCGTCACCCAACTGCCGTTCGTGGCCACGGTGGTGATCTCCTTCACCCGGTGGAACGCGCTGGCCCCCGACAACCGCGGCTTCGCCGCCTTCGACAACTACCGGGCCGTCTTCACCGATCCGGCGATGCGGTCCTCGGTGGGCACCACGGTGCTGCTGACCGTGACCGTGGTGCTGGTCAGCCTGCTGCTGGGACTGGGCCTCGCGCTGCTGCTGGACCGCAGCTTCCGGGGCCGGGGCATCGTACGGACCCTGCTGATCACGCCGTTCCTGGTGGTGCCGGTCGCCTCCGCGCTGCTGTGGAAGCACGCCCTGTACAACGCCTCGTACGGGCTGCTCAACGGCGTACTGACCTGGATATGGCGGCTGTTCGGCAGCGACAGCCCGCCGCAGCCGGACTGGATGACCGACTCGCCGCTGGCCGCGGTCGAGGTGTCACTGATCTGGCAGTGGACGCCGTTCATGATGCTGATCCTGCTGGCCGGTCTGCAGAGCCGGGCCGGCGACGCGATCGAGGCGGCGCGGATGGACGGCGCCTCCGCCTTCGACGTCTTCCGCTACCTGACCCTGCCGCACCTGCGCCGCTACCTCGAACTGGCCGCGCTGCTGGGCACCGTGTACGTCGTCCAGAACTTCGACGCGGTGTTCACCATCACCTCCGGCGGCCTGGGCACCGCCAACCTGCCGTACACCATCTACCAGACCTTCTACCAGGCCCACGACTACGGACGGGCGTCCGCGCAGGGCGTCGTCGTGGTGCTGTGCTCACTGGTCGTGGCCACCTTCGCGCTGCGCACCGTGTCGTCCCTGCTGCGCGAGGAGGTCACCCGATGAGCGTCATGACCACGGCTCCGCGCCGGCGGCGGACCGGCGGTGCGCTGGGCCTGGTGGCCTGGCTGTGCGGGATCGCCTTCTTCCTGCCCGTCGCCTGGATGGTGCTGACGTCGTTCCACAGCGAGACGGACGCGGCGACCAACCCGCCGAGCGTCGGCGCCGGACTGAGCCTGCACGGCTACCGCGAGTTCTTCGGCGGGGGCGGTGGCATCAGCCCCTGGCCGCCGCTGATCAACTCGCTGACCGCCTCGGTGGTTTCCACGCTCCTGGTGCTCGCCCTGGCGGTCCCGGCCGCCTACGCGCTGGCGATCAAGCCGGTACGCAAGTGGAGCGACGTGTTGTTCTTCTTCCTCTCCACGAAGATGCTGCCGCTGGTGGCCGGGCTGCTGCCGGTCTATCTCGTCGCCCAGAACGCCGGGATGCTCGACAGCATCTGGCTGCTGGTCCTCCTCTACACCTCGATGAACCTGCCGATCGCGGTGTGGATGATGCGCTCGTTCCTCGCCGAGGTGCCGGTGGAGATGCTGGAGGCCGCCTCGATCGACGGTGCGGGGCTGACCACCACGCTGACCCGGATCGTGGCGCCGGTCGCCATGCCCGGCATCGCCGCCACCGCCCTGATCTCCTTCATCTTCAGCTGGAACGAGCTGCTGTTCGCCCGGGTGCTGACCGGGATCGTGGCCGGCACCGCGCCGGTGTTCCTGACCGGACTCGTCACCAGCCAGGGCCTGTTCCTGGCCAAGGTGTGCGCCGCCGCCACCGTCATCTCCCTCCCGGTGATCGTCGCCGGGTTCGCCGCCCAGGACAAACTCGTCCAGGGCCTGTCGCTTGGAGCCGTGAAATGAAAGCCGCAGTGATCAGCGCCCCCGGCAAGGTCGAGGTCACCACCGTCGAGGACCCCACCCCCGGCCCCCGCGAGGTCGTGGTCTCGGTCGCCGCCTGCGGGCTGTGCGGCACCGATCTGCACATCCTCCAGGGCGAGTTCGCGCCCACCCTGCCGGTCGTGCCGGGCCACGAGTTCGCCGGGACCGTCGTCGCCACCGGCAGCGCGGTCACCGAACTCGCCGAGGGCGACCGGGTGGCCGTCGACCCCTCCCTCTACTGCTACGAGTGCCACTACTGCCGCCTCGGCCGCAACAACCTCTGTGAGCGCTGGGCCGCGATCGGCGTGACCACGGCCGGCGGCGCCGCCGAGTTCGCGGTCGCCCCCGTCGCCAACTGCGTCAAGCTGCCGGACCACGTACGCACCGAGGACGCGGCACTGATCGAGCCGCTGTCCTGCGCCGTCCGCGGCTACGACATCCTGCGCTCCCAGCAACTGGGCAGCCAGGTCCTCATCTACGGCTCCGGCACCATGGGCCTGATGATGCTGGAACTCGCCAAGCGCACCGGCGCGGCCGGCGTCGACATCATCGACATCAACCCCGGGCGGCTGGCCACCGCCCGCGCGCTGGGCTGCAGCAACGCGGCCGGCTCGGCGGACGAGCTGGACCGCCCGCGCGGCTGGGACGTGGTCATCGACGCCACCGGCAACGAGCGCGCCATCCAGGACGCGCTGGGCCGGGTCGGCAAGGGCGGCACCTTCCTCCAGTTCGGCGTGGCCGACTACGCGGCCCGCGCCACCATCGAGCCGTACCGCATCTACAACCAGGAGATCACCATCACCGGTTCGATGGCCGTCCTGCACAGCTACGAACGCGCCGCCGAGCTGTTCGCGGCGGGCGTTCTGGACCCGGAGGTCTTCATCAGCGACCGGCTCCCGCTGGACCGTTACGCGGAGGCACTGACACGGTTCCGGGCCGGGGAGGGACGCAAGATCCAGGTACGGCCGTGAGCCGGCTCAGCCGTCGCCGGAGACGTGGTCCAGCAGCCGTTCCAGGAACGCCCGCTGGCCCTTGATCAGGCGCTCCCCGGCCGTCTCCGGGGCGAACCACGCCACCTTGTCGATCTCCGGGAAGCTGCGGAGCACCCCGGAACCGCGCGGCCACTCCATCTCGAAGGTGCCGGGCTCGATCCGCTCCGGATCGAGGTCGCCCTCGACGGCCCAGACGGTCACCACCTTGCCGCCCGACTGACGGACGTCCCCCAGGGGCACGTACCGCCCGTCGGGCGGCGGCATGCCCAGCTCCTCCTCGAACTCCCGGCGCGCCGCGTCCAGCGCCTCCTCCGGAGGGACGTACTCCCCCTTGGGGACGGTCCACGCCCCGGTGTCGCGCCGGGCCCACAGCGGCCCGCCCATGTGCGCCAGCAGCACCTCCACGCCGTCCCCGGAGCGGCGGTGGAGCAGCAGCCCGGCGCTCCGCCTACCCGCCATCGGTCCGCTCTCTCCCGGGGTGCGCGGCGAGCACGCTCTCCACGGTGTCCGCCTCCGCCGCCGTCTTGTCCTCCCGGTAGCGCACCACCCGGGCGAAGCGGAGGGTCACCCCGGCCGGGTAGCGCGAGGAGGTCTGCAGTCCGTCGTAGGCGATCTCCACGACGAGTTCCGGACGCACCGTCACGACATGGTCGTCGTCGGCCACCGCGAGCTGCCGGAACCGTTCGGTCTGCCAGTCCAGGGTGACGTCGGTGAGGCCCTTGAAGGTCTTGCCCAGCATGACGAAGCCGCCGTCCGGTCCGCGCGCGCCGAGGTGGAGGTTGGACAGCTTCCCGGTGCGCCGCCCGTGGCCCCACTCCGCGGCGAGCACCACCAGGTCGAGCGTGTGCACGGGTTTCACCTTCAGCCAGGCGGCGCCCCGGCGGCCGGCGCTGTAGGGGGCGTCCAGCGCCTTGACCACCACGCCCTCGTGGCCCCGGCGCAGGGTGCGGGCCCAGAACTCCTCGGCGGCGGCGCGGGCCCCGGCGTCGGAGGCGTCCTCGACGACCAGGCGGCGTACCCGCTGCGGCTCGGGGACCAGCCGCGCCAGTTCCGTGTGCCGCTGTGCGGTGGGCAGTTCCAGCAGGTCGCGGCCGTCGACGGACAGGACGTCGAAGAAGACCGGGGAGAGCGGCAGCGCGGCCTGCGCGGCGGCGACGTCGACCCGCGAGCCGAAGCGGCCGGCGACGCGCTGGAAGGGCACCGGCCGGCCCTCGGCGTCCAGGGCGATCACCTCGCCGTCCAGGATGAAGCGTGCGGCGGGCAGCGCGCGGGCGGCGGCGGTGACCTCGGGGAGGCGGTCGGTGACCTCCTCCAGCGTGCGGGTGTGGATGTGGACCTCCGGCCCGTCCCGGTGCACCTGGACGCGGATGCCGTCGAGCTTCTCCTCGACGGCGCAGGCGCCGAGCTTGTCGACCGCCTCGGCGACCGACGCGGCACTGTGCGCCAGCATCGGCCCGACCGGCCGGCCGACGGTCAGCCGGAACGCGGCGAGCGCCGCCGGCCCCTCGGCGAGCAGTGCCCGCGCGACGTCCTGCAGTGCGCCCGCCAGCATCACCGCCCGCCGTACGTCGGCGGCCGGGGCCCCGGTCGCCTCGGCGAGCCCTTCGACGGCGAGGGCGTCCAGCGCGCCCTGCCGCACCTCGCCGGTGAGCAGCCCGATCAGGAACCGCTGTTCCTCGGCGGTCGCCGCGGCCAGCAGTGCGCGCACCAGCCGGCGCCGCTCGCCCTGCGCCCCGGCGCCGGAGACCCGGGCCAGGCCGGTCAGCGCGGCGTCGACGTCGCGGACGGTCAGCGTGGGGTCCCGGGCCGGCGGCACCGGCTCGCGCAGCACGCTCCAGCCGACGCCGATCCGGCCCTGGGGAAGCCGCCCGGCGAGGTACGGGATGACCACCGGCGCGTCCTCGGGTGCGGCGTCCCGGAACAGCCCGGCGAGCAGCGCGGTCTTCCGCGAGCGCGCCGAGGTCGCGGCGACCCGTGCCGACACCTCTGCCAGTTCGGCGAGCAGCATAGGGCCATGGTGCCCCGGCGGGGCCGTCGCCGCCCACCCGGCCGCCGTGGTCAGGGGGTGAGGTAGGAGTGCAGGAGGTGGTGCGGGTCCCAGCGGTCCCGGACGTCCCGCAGGCGGTCCCAGGTGGCGGGCGGGTAGCTGTGCCGGGCCCGCTCCCGGCCTGCCTCCAGGTCGGTTTCGGCGATGTAGTGCCGGCCGTCGCCCAGCGGGTCCACGGCGGTCATCGCCTCCCGCAGCCAGCGGCCCTGGGCCGCGTCCTCGGCCGGGTCGTGCCAGATCGCGTAGCAGACGAGGTAGGACGTGCCGAGCGGGGCGAAGGCCATGGACCGCAGGTGCGCCGGGTCCTCGGAGACCGGCTGCACGGGTGCGAGCACCAGGGACGCCGGCGAGGGGGCACGGGCCACCGCGTCGGCGATGCGGGTCAGCTGCGTCCGGTAGCTGTCCGGGGACCACAGGGTGTCCGCCGCGTACCGGTGGCCGGGTGGCCAGACCGCCGCCGCGCCCTCGTGCAGGGCGGCGTACGAGGTCGGCGCGGGCGGCCGGCCGGCGACCGCGAGGTCGTCGAAGGGGCAGTCGGCGAACGGCGCGAGCACCTGCCGGGCCTGCGCCGGTGAGGCCGCGAAGGCGGTGGCGGCGACCGTGATCCGGGGCCCTGCGGGGGCCGAGGACGTCGCCGGGCCGGCGGCGGTCAGCACGAAGGCCGTTTCGACGTACGGCGGGAGCCGGCGTGCGAGCGGCTCCGCCCACTGCGTGACCCGCGCGGTCTCCGCCAGCGGAAAGGTGCGCGCGGTCGCCATGAGGGCACCGGGGTGCGGGTGCAGGGCGAGCCGGAAGCGGGTGAGGACGGCGGCGAAGCCGGGTCCGGCGCCGCGGGCGGCCCAGAACAGGTCGGGGTGCCGGGTCTCGCTGCAGTCGACGGTGCGGCCCTCTGCGGTGACCGCGCGGATCTCCAGGACGTCAGCGCAGGAGGCGCCCCAGGCCCGGGAGTTCCAGCCGAGGCCGCCGCTGAGCAGGAAGCCGCCGACCGCGACGGTGGGGCAGTGGCCGACCGGGAAGGCCAGGTGCTGCGGGGTGAGGGCGGCCACCAGGTCCTGGCCGGTGACGGCGGGCCCGACGGTGGCGGTCGCCGGTGCGCTGCCGGTGGCGGGGTGCACGGTGCACTCGTCGAGCCCCGACAGGTCGAGCAGCAGCGCGTCGTCGCGCAGCGGTGCGCCGGACCAGTTGTGCCCGCCGGAGCGGACGGTCAGGCGGAGCCCGTGGGCGCGGGCGTAGGTGACGGCCTGCCGGACCTCGTCCTCGGAGCCGGCCCGGACGATGGCCCGGGGGTGGCGCGGCGGTGTGCGGGCGTTCCACACCGCGCCGGCCCGGGCGTCCTCGTACCCGTCGTCGCCGCGCCGGATCAGCGAGCGGTCGACGGCGGCCGGGTCTGTCGGTGTCCCTCGGCGCATGGGTCCTCCTCGGCGCCCGGACGGCGGTGGTCAGTGCGGGAGCAGTGCGTGGGTGATCAGTCCGAAGACGGCGAGGCACAGCAGGTAGCCGAGCACCACCAGGAGCGCGCCGACGACGTGCACCCGGCGGCCGCCGGCGCGGGCGGGCACCAGCCAGAAGGCCAGCGCCCTGTTCACCAGCGGCATCAGGAGCCAGGTCAGGGCGCTGACGCTGAGTATGTTGCTGAGGAACAGGCCCAGGTATACGGGGACCTTGAGGGTGTCGAGCTCGTGCCCCAGGGTCAGGGTCAGCACCATGACCGTGGGATACAGCGCCAGCAGCACCGACATGGCCTGCTTCCAGTTGGGCGGGACCCCGCCGCCCGGCCCGCTGTCGAAGCGGAACCAGCCGCTGAACGCCGAGCCGACGGTCCGGACGTCGTAGGACGAGAAGTAGGCGTCGCCCTCCTGCAACAGCGCCCGGCGGGTGTCGGATTCGAGCCAGTCGTCGAGGTGTTTCCGGGAGTCGAAGCGGAAGACCACGACCCAGTGCTTCTGGACGTCCTCGACCGGCTTGAAGAGTTCGGAGCCCATGTAACCGGGCATCTTCTCCTGCGCCTTGAGCGCCTTGGTCTGCCACTGCAGGAACTGCTGCTCGCGCCCCGGCCGCACCTCGTGCGAGATGACGGCGGTGACGGTCTCGGCGGCCTGATCGGCGGGGCTGCCACCGCGCAGCACCTCCAGGGACGGGGGCCCCTCGAAGAGTTCCCGGGCCTCGTCGAGCAGTTCCCGGCGCCGCCCGGAGTCCAGCCAGGCCGTCAGGTGGTCGACACCGGAGAAACGGAAGACGGCCACCCATTCGTGCGGGTCCCCGGCGCCGGGCGGGTAGACCTCCGCCGCCATGAAACCGTCGAATTCGCTGGCGGCCGTGTTGGTCCGGTCCTGCCAGCGCTGGTACTCCTCGGCGCGGCCCTCGCGCACCTTCTGCGAGGTCACGACGGTGGCGTGATCAGCCGTGGGATCACGGCTTGCACGTGCACTCACCTGGAGTAGCGTAGTACATAGGCAATTTATAGGGCAAATGGGGCGGTTGGCCGATCCGGGGGCACGACGACAGCTGCCGCGAGTGCATCGCATGCCGAACGGAGACTCCGCAATGGAACACAAGGAACTCATGGCCGAGGCGGTACGGCTGGCCACGGAATCCGTGGAGAACGGCTGGGGCGGCCCCTTCGGCGCGGTGATGGCACGCGACGGCGAGATCATCGCCCGCGGCCAGAACCGCGTGCTGCTCACCGGTGACCCGACGGCACACGCCGAGATCGAGACGATCCGCAAGGCGTCGCTGTGCCTCAATCCTGAGGCACCGTCAATTGCCGTGGAGCGCCACAACGAGAGCACCCTGGAGTACGTGCCGCGTCCGCCCGGCTCCCCGGACCCCGTTCCCGAGCGCGCCCGGATGCTGCAGGGCTGCTCGATCTACATCAGCGGCGCGCCCTGCCCGATGTGCATGAGCGCCATCTATTGGTCGCGGATGGACGCGGTGTACTTCAGCTGCGCCCTGGAGGACACCCGGAGGATCGGCTTCGACGACTCGTTCCAGTACGAGGACTTCACCAAGCCGCTCGAAGAGCGCCGCATCAAGGTCGAGCAGATGTACCCCGAGCTGGGCGCCAACGCCTATGCGGCCTGGACGAACCGGCCGGACCGGCACGCGTACTAGGACCCGTCTCCCCACGAGGCCACCCCGTTACGGCCCGGGGTATCAGCGGAGCGGGCAACTCCCGCTCCAGGCCAGTGAGTTCACCACGACGTACCACGACACCATGACCCACCACCAGGACGACCTTTGAAGCCGGACCCTAGCGCTCGGCTCCGGCCGCGCGCACTTCGGCGAGCGCTTGCCGTGCCAGCGGGCCGAAGCCCTCGCTGTTGTCGGTGTCGATCCACTGATCGTAGGCGATCTCCCAGACGAGCATGCCCAGTTTCGCGGCCACGCGCGCGGTCCGGCCCGGGACTCCGCGGCGATGGAGGGCCTCGATCAGAGAGTCGGTGAGGTCGATCCGTTTCAGGGCTTCGCGTTCACGCAGTTCCGTATGGGCGTTCAGCACGGCCTGGCGCCGGCCGCTGAACTCGCGGCGGTCGGCGGTGAAGAACGTCCGGCCGAGCGCATCGAGAGCGTCCGCCACCGCGTCGAGCGGCCCGGCCGCCGGCGGCGCCGAGGCAATCCCTTCGACGAGCAGACCGGTCACCGCGCCCCTGCCGAAGAGCACCTCGCGCTTGTCCGGGAAGTACCGGAAGAACGTGCTCTTGGTGAGCCCCGCGCGCTCGGCGATCTCGATCACGGTCGTGTTCTCGTAGCCGCGCTCCTCGAAGAGGTCGAGGGCTGCGGCGGCGAGTCGTCCTGGTGCGTCGGGTTGCCAGCGAGCCATGGGAGCAGTGTACGGGACTTGGTCCCATCACTGGTGTACGGTCCATGGGACCAAGTCCCATCACTGGCCAGGAGTGCACCGATGAGCAGAGCTGTCCGGTACCGGCGTTTCGGCGGTCCCGAAGTACTCGAACTGCAGGAGATACCCGAGCCGCACGCCGCACCGGACGAGGTTCGCGTCCGGGTCACAGCCGCCGGGCTGAATCCGATGGATTGGCAAATCACCACACGGCCCGACATGGCGGCGCGGTTCGGCATCACCCTGCCGGCCGGGTTCGGCAGCGACTTCGCCGGAGTGGTGGACGAGGTGGGCGCCCGCGCCACGGGATTCGCGGCCGGCGAGCGGGTGTACGGGGCCGCGATCGGCCGGTCCGTCGCCGATTTCGTGCTGGTCAAGACACCCGCGGCAACGCTGTGGCGCACCCCGGAGGGCGTCCGTGACGAGGTGGCGGGCACGCTTCCGGTGTCCGGTCTGACGGCCTCCGCCGCGCTCGCCGCGATCGGGCTCCGGGCCGGGGACACCGTCCTGATCGGTGGGGCGGCGGGTGGCGTGGGCGTCTTCGCCGTGCAGCTGGCGAAGCTTGCGGGGGCCCGGGTGCTCGGCACCGCCTCCGAGGGCACGTTCGGATTCCTGCGCGGGCTCGGCGCCGAACCCGTGGCGTACGGCCCTGGCCTGACGGACCGGGTGCGGGCCCTGGCGCCCGAGGGCATCACCGCCGCAACCGACCTGTTCGGAAGGGAGGTGGTCGAGACCGCGCTCAAGCTCGGCGTGGCACCCGAGCGGATCTCCGTCGTAGCCGACGGCCCCGCAACGCCGCCCGGTGTGCGCAAGGCGGGCGCCCTCGATGCGGGGCCGGGCGCCCTGGAACGGATCGCCGACGCCATCCGTTCCGGCGAGATCACGGTTCCGATCGCGGCGACCTTCCCGGTCGAGCGGATTCGCGAAGCCGTGACGACGCAGGCCGAGAGGCACGTTCACGGCAAAATCGTGGTCGCACTGTGAACCGGCGGAAGGTGGAGCGGCGTTTGAGGACGGGCCCGCTCACTCGTACATCACGTACTCGGGCCGCGGCTTGAGCCGCAGCACCTCCTTGGGCGTCATCAGGCGGCTGCCCTTGGCGTCCTCCTCGTAGAAGAGCTTGAAGCCGGTGTGCACGCCGTCGGGCAGGCCGCGCACCAGCTGCCGCCAGGTCCCGCGCTTCAGGCCCGGCGAGCCGATGCCGTCGGCGCTCTTGATCAGCGCCACCCCCGGCTGCGGCTCCAGCGCGGACTGCTCGCGCACGACGGAGGTGGCGACCTGGTGGAAGACCAGGGGTTTCTCCGGCAGGTCGTGCTCCTTGACGAGCCCCGAGAGGTAGCGCGCGACACCGGTCAGCTCATGGCCGTCGGTCCGCCCGTAGGTGTTCCCCGGCACCTGGCCGGCGGCCATCTCCCACTCGGGGTCGAGCGCGATCCCCACGTCCGGGTGGACCAGCCAGTCACGCAGCGCCTTGACCTCGTCGAGCACCGAAGCGCGCCCCGGCTGGATGTTCAGCAGCAGCAACGCCTTGTGCCGCCGCGCGAGTTGGTGGAAGCGGCGCACGGTCGCCGCGGGCGTCCGCGAGCGGTAGCTGCCGTCCGGGCCGGGCGAGGAGTTGGCGACCACGGCCAGCAGTTCGAGGACCGGCAGCGGCTCGCGCCCCGCGGCGTACGAGCGCGCCACCTTCTCGATCTCGGCCGCCCGCTCCCCGGGATCGCCGATGCCGAGCCGGCCGAGCGCGGTGGCACCGGGCAGGCCGCAGAACCCCACCAGCCGGTAGCGGGGGAACAACTCCCGCCCGCCCCGCGGGAGTTCCGGCCGCCGGTGCGGGGGCGTCGGACTGCCCGAACGGCCCGGCGCGGCAGACCCGGACCCGGACGGCCCCGGCGTACCGGACCCGCGGGAGGGTGAGCGTCCCGCACCCCCCGGCGAGGGCGCGGCGGTCCGCGCGGGGTCCTGGCCCGGGGAGCGGGAGGACGCCTCCCCGCACCCCGTCAGCAGTCCGAGCCCCACCGCCGCCGTCGCGGTGAGCATCCGGCGCCGGCTCGCCGCGCGCGGTATGTCCCCGGTCCGTCCTGTTGCCTCGGCCTCGTCCGCCACACTGCCTCCGTCCTTCGGTACGTCCCTCCGTCCAGTGCGCATCTCCACACCGTGCGCGGCAAAACCCGCGGCGGGACGGGAACCGGACCGGGCGCTCGCGTACCGTGCGGGAGTGATCCGGCCCCGACGTCTCGATGTGCTCGACGGCAGCCCGGAAACCGTCGACGCGCTGCGCCGCGCCCCGCGGGTCTGGTACGCCGCGTACGGCTCCAACATGCATCTGCGGCGGCTGACCTGCTATATCGCCGGCGGCCGGCCGCCGGGCGGGCTGCGCGACCACCCGGGCTGCCGGGACCCCCGCGGCCCGGCCCGTACGGCCGCGGTCATGCTGCCCGGCCGGCTGTACTTCGCCACCGAATCGCAGGTGTGGACCGGCGGCCGGGCCTTCTACGACCCGGCCCGCGGACCGGGCCGCGCCGGCCGGGGCGGCGACGGTCCGGCCGGTACGACGCCCGAAGTGCCCGCCCGCGCCTACCTCCTGACGGCGGAACAGTTCTCCGATCTCGCCGCCCAGGAGATGTACCGCGAGCCGGGCGAGGACCTCGACCTGAGCGAGGTCCTCACCCACGGCCGCGCCCGGATCGGCCCGGGACGCTACGAAACCCTGGTGTGCGCCGGGCTGCTGGACGGCGCACCGGTGCTGACCTTCACCGCCCCGTGGAGCGCCGACGACGGCACCGTGCGCCCCAACCCGCCCGCCGCCGCCTACCTGGCACACCTCGCGGCCGGCATCGTCGAAGCCCACGGGTGGAGCCCGCTCCGGGCCGCCGCGTACCTGGCGAGCTGCCCGGGCGCCCGCGGCCACTGGACGGCCGCGGACATCGCGGCCCTGCTCAGCACGCCCGGCACGTCGTAGGTCACAGCCCGAGCAGCGCGGGCAGCTCCGCGAAGGAATCGAGCACCTCGTCCGGAGTACCGTCGGCCTCCCGGAGGGTCTCCGGCTGGAACTTGCCGGTCCGGACGAGGACGCCGGTGATCCCGCAGCGCTGGGCCGCCAGCACATCGGACTCGATGTCGTCGCCCACCATCAGCGTCCGGGAAGCGGGCACGCCGAGGTGCGCCAGCGCCGTGGCGAAGAACGCCCCGGAGGGTTTGCCGGTGACCTCCGCCTCGACCCCGGCGGCCCGTTCCAGCCCCGGGAGGAAGGCCCCGGTGTCCAGATCCAGCCCGTCCGCCGTGCGCCAGTACAGGTTCCGGTGCATGGCCACCAGGCGGGCGCCGCACCGCAGGCACCGGAAGGCGGTGTTGAGCGCCGCATAGCTGAACTCCTCCCCCGCCCCGCCGAACACCACCACGTCCGCGGCGGGCTCCGGCATGCCCGGCGGCACGATGTCCACCCCCGCGAGATCGTCCGCCACGTCGCCGCTGCTGATCAGCAGACATCGTGCGTCCGGATGGTGTTCGCGCAGATAGCGGGCGGTGACGGCGGGGGCGGTGAGGATGTCCTCGGGGCCGACCGGGAAGCCCTCGTCGGCCAGTTTCCCGGCGATCCGAGCCCGGGTCCGGGAGGTGGTGTTGGTGACCAGGGCCAGCGGGAGGCCCGCGGCCCGCAGCCGTTCCAGGGCCCGGACGGTTCCGGGCAGCGCCCGCCACGACACCGTGAGCACACCGTCGATATCGATCAGCACCGCTCCGATTCCGTCCATACGCCGACGGTAACCAGCGCTGCCGCCGACGGGCGTGCACCGGCCGCCCGACTTGCGATGTTCCGGCATCTGGGGTTATTTCGAAATTGAGGTGTGGACGTGGCTTCCTCTCCCCTGAGTAGGGGGTGCACACACTGTGCTGTTCACCGACCGTACGGATGCGGGGCAGCGCCTGGCCGAAGCGCTACGGCACCTGGAGGGGGAGGATCCGGTCGTGCTGGGGCTGCCGCGCGGCGGCGTCCCGGTCGCGTACCAGGTGGCCCGGGCGCTGGGGGCGCAGCTCGACGTGATCGTGGTCCGCAAGCTGGGGGTCCCCTACCAGCGCGAGCTGGGCTTCGGCGCGATCGGCGAGGGCGGGGTCCGCGTGATCAGCGACGACATCGTGCGCCGCGGCCGGCTGGAACAGGCCGACCTGGCCTCCGTGGAGCACGCCGAGGCGGCGGAACTCGCACGGCAGGCGCACCGGTTCCGCGACGGACGGCCGCGGCTGGACCTGGCGGGGCGTACCGCGATCGTGGTGGACGACGGCATCGCCACCGGCGCGACGGCGGCGGCCGCGTGCGAGGTGGTACGGGCCCAGGGCGCGTCCCGGGTGGTGCTCGCGGTCCCGGTGGCGCCACCGGACGCGGCGCAGCGGCTGCGGGACGCGGCCGATGAATTCGTCTGCCTCTCCACCCCGTTCGGCTTCTCCGCCGTCGGCGAGTGGTACCAGGACTTCTCCCAGACCCCCGACGACGAGGTGGTCTCGCTGCTGGCCCGGGCCGCGGACGGGACGGCCGCGGACGGGATGGACACCGGGGCGGCGACCGGGCCCGCGGACGCCGACGTGGCGGAGGAGGTGGCCATCGACGCCTGCGGGGTCCGGCTGACCGGGGACCTCAATCTGCCCGCCGGCGCCAAGGCCATCGTGATGTTCGCCCACGGCTCGGGCAGCAGCCGGCACAGTCCGCGCAACCGCCATGTCGCCGAGGCCCTCAACCGGGCCGGTCTGGGCACGCTGCTCTTCGACCTGCTCACACCGGCGGAGGAGGCCAACCGGGCGAACGTCTTCGCCATCGAGACCCTCGCCGACCGGCTGACCGACGCCACCGAGTGGCTGCGCGGCCGGGCCGCCGTACCGATCGGCTACTTCGGCGCCAGCACCGGCGCCGCCGCGGCGCTGCGGGCCGCGTCCGCCCCCGACGCGGACATCGGCGCGGTGGTCTCCCGTGGCGGGCGCCCGGACCTCGCGGGCCCGCTGCTCGCCGGCGTACGGGCGCCGACGCTGCTCATCGTCGGCGGCAACGACCCGCAGGTGCTCGACCTCAACCGGGAGGCCGAGGCGGCGCTGCGCTGCGAGTCCCACCTGGAAGTGATCCCGGGCGCCACCCACCTCTTCGAGGAGCCCGGCGCCCTGGACCAGGTCGCGGAACTCGCCCGGGACTGGTTCCTGGGGCACCTGGTCGGGTAGGGCCGGCCGGAGGTGCCGCGGGCGGGTCCCCGTGCCGTGGACCTGCGGGGTCCGGCGTCGGTCGACGGATCAGTCGATGGTGATCTCACCCATCGCGCTCCAGCCGTCGGCACCCTCGATCGTGGTGCTCACGATGTCGGGGGTACGGCGCAGCAGGGGACGCATGGTCTCGATCCCGGCGCGGAAGTGGTCGGAGTTGACGTGCGCCTCGGCGGCGTCGTCCCGGAACGCCTCGACCAGGACGTAGGTGTCCGGCTCCTCCAGGCTGCGGGACCACTCGAACCACAGGTTGCCGGGTTCGGCGCGGGTGGCGCGGGTGAAGGCTTCGACGTGCCGGGGCCACTCCTCGGTGTGCTCGGGCTTGACGGGGAACTTGACGACGATGAAGATCATCCGCCGATTCTAGGACACCTGGTTATATCTGCCGCCAACCGGGGCATACCGCCCAGGTTCCCCGGCCCTTTCGAGCCCTCCGGGGCCCTCTCCGCGCTTCCCCGCCACCCCTTACCCTCGCACACCGGGCTCCGCCGACGGCGTCCGGCTCAGCGACCTGACGAGCACTACGCCGACGACGATGAGTCCGACGCCGAGCCAGGTCGGGCCCGCGTCGAGGGCGAGGACCAGGATGCCCACCGGGGTCAGATAGCCCGCCAGGGGCACCAGCAGGGCGCTGAGGGGCGGCTCAGGAGGCCCGGGCAGGCCGCGTTCGCGCAGCGCACGGGCACGGACGACGTCCGGGTACCAGCGCGTGAACTGGAGCGCCACGATGATGGCCGCGATCTGGATGACCCAGCCGGTCCACAGGTTGTTGGAGTTGTGCAGGACCAGGTCGCCGTAGGCACCGGCGAGCGCCGCCACCGCGAAGGCCGCGCCCCAGGCTCCCGTGATGAGGTAGTTGGTCCGCAGGAACAGCGGATCGCTCCAGCGCTCGCGGGGAACCTGCTCCCGGACGTACTGGATGGTGAAGGGCACCCCGACGGCCATGGATCCCAGCGCGATCACCGTCAGCGCGATGTTGGAGACCTCGCCCGAGTAGTTCTCCAGCCAGCCGATCGTGCCCTGCGAGGCGAACACGCCGATCACGGCCATCGCCGCGAAGAAGACCACATCGGCGACTTCCAGGATCTTCAGGGAACTGCCCCGGTGGCGGACCCGCCCGAGGACGACGAGGGCCACGGCCAGGGCGAGGGAGATCCCCACCGCCAGTTCGTAGCGGCCCGGGCCGACGAGCACCGACATCGCGATCCACGGCGACATGCCCACGACGGGGCTGTCGAGCAGCTGCGCCAGCCGGCCCTCGTCGGCCGACGTGCCTCGGCCGGCGTCGGCGGGCGCACGCCGGCCGGCGTCGACTGACAGGTCCCGGCCGTCGTCGACAGGCTCGCGCCGGTCGCCTTCGGCGGGCTCGTTGCGGCCCAGTGACATGGCAACAGACTCCTTCGGAAGGAGTACGTCATTCCACGCTAGAGCGGGAAAGGGCCGCCCTCCACCCGAGACGGCGCCGGGCGGTCTCGGGGGCGGGTCGGGGACGGCTCAGGGGCGGGTCAGGGAAAGCCCTGACGGCAGGACGGCGGGGAGACGGAAAGCTGTGAGCCATGAGTCAACAGCGTTCTTCTTCCTTGTCACGCAGGGCAGTTGTGGGGGTCGCGCTGTCCGGTGCGGTGCTCGCCGCGACGGCGGGGCCCGCGCGGGCCGCCGCACGCCGGCCCGCGCCGCGGCCGGCGGCCGGGCCGGCCCGTCCTCCGGTGCCGCCGGCCGCACCCGTCCCTCCGCTGAACGCCCCCGCTCTCCGGGCCGCCCTGAGCGACCTGGAGCACCCCGAGCTGACCGCCGCCCAGCTGCGGGTGAGCGGCTCGGCGGGGCGGTGGTACGGCACCGCGGGCGTCGCCGACCGGGCCACCGGCCGGGCGGTCGAGGCGCGGGACACCTTCCGCATCGGCAGCATCACCAAGGTGTTCGTGGCGACGGTGGTGCTGCAACTCGTCGCGGAGGGGCAGCTGCGGCTCGAAGCGCCGGTCCAGCGCCATCTGCCGGGCCTGCTGCCGAGCGGCTTCCCGCCGATCTCGGTGCGCCAGCTGTTGAACCACACCAGCGGGCTCCCCGACGAGGAGGGTGGGCCGGACCTGTCCACCCCCGAGGCCATCGCCCGGCACCGCTACGACCGGTGGACGCCGCGGCAGATCGTGGCGATGGTGGCGCACGGCTCGGTGAAGTTCACCCCCGGCACCGCGCAGGAGTACCGCGGCATCAACTACGTGCTGCTGGCGCTGCTGATCGAGCGGCTGACCGGCCGGCCCTACGGCGAGGTGATCGGGCATCGCCTGCTGCGCCCGCTGAGCCTGCGGCACACCTCCCTGCCCGGCGACGACCCGCGCCTCCACGGGCCGCACGTGCACGGCTACCTGAGGATGACCGACGGGTCGCTGCTGGACATCACCGACTACGACCAGACGGAGGCATGGGGCGAGGGCGAAATGGTCTCCACGACCGGTGACCTGGACCGCTTCCTCACCGCCCTGTTCTCCGGCGAACTCCTGCCGCCCCGCGAGCTGGAGGCGATGTTCACCCTCCCCCCGGACGACGTACGGATGGTTGACGGCAGCCCCGCGCGCTACGGAGCGGGACTGCAGACCGTGACGATGAACGGCGTGACCTTCTGGGGCAAGACCGGTGAACGGTACGGCTACGCCTCGGCCATGGTCGCCACCCGGGACCAACAGCGCCGCGCCGTCCTCTCGTTCAACCCGACCCACCGCGATGCGAGCCAGCTTCAGGCGACCCTGCGGATAGCCGAGGCCCTGACGAAGCCCTGACGGCAGCCCGACGGCGCCGACGGGCGGGGCGGGAACGGCCCGGTGACAAACGCCGTGGGCCCCCGCGCCCGTACGCGTACGTACGGGGGCGGGGAGCCCACGGATGCCTTGCCGGCCGAGGCCGCTCAGGGTTTCGGCTTCAGCACTGGGGCCGCTTGCCGTGGTTGGCTCCCTTGCGGCGGGCCTTCTTCTTACGACGGCGCTTCGAGGACATGGCGTCTCCCTTCTCCGTATCTCAAAGATCTTTCGCGGAATTTCTACCACTTCGCAGCGGCACCTCGTCCAGTGTTACAGGTCGGCTTCCTCGCCGAGGTACAGGCCGGCGAACGCCCTCGCGGCGGTGTCGGAGCCCAGCAGGCGCCGCAGCCGGGCCGATGCCGTACCGGCCCGGAAGCGGTCGCCGGAGGAGGCGCCGTGCAGCACCTCGGACAGCCACTGCGAGAACTCCAGGTACTGCCAGACCCGGCGCAGACACGCCTGGGAGTAGCCGGCCAGGCCGCTGTCGTCGCCCCGGTAGTGCGCGATCAGCGCGTCGGCGAGCAGCAGCGCGTCGTTGAGGGCGAGGTTCATGCCCTTGGCGGCGATCGGCGCGACCAGATGCGCCGCGTCGCCGGCGAGGAGGAGCCGACCGTACGTCATCGGCTCCACCACGTAGTTGTGCATGTCCAGGACCACCTTTTCGAGCAGTGGCCCTTCGGTCAGCGGCCGGGCGCCGGCCGCCGCGAGTCGGGTGTGCAGCGCCTCCCACACCCGTGCGTGCGGCCAGTTGGCGGCGTCCTCCCCGGGGGCGACCTGGAGGTAGTAGCGGGTGACCTCGGGGCTGCGCGCCATGTGCGCGCCGAACCCGCTCCCGTGGATGCCGAAGACCACCCCGTCCGCGGACGGCGGCGCCTCGGCGAGCAGCGCCAGCCAGGCGACACCGTGGTCGTAGCGGGTGAGCAGGGTCTTCCCCGCGGGTATCGCCGCCCGGCTCACCCCGCGCGCCCCGTCGCAGCCCGCGATGAAGTCGCACTCGATACGGTGCCGTACGCCGGTCGCGGGGTCGGTCCAGGAGACCGCGGGCCGCTCCCCGTCGATGTCGTGCAGCCGCACGTCCCGGACGCCGAAGCGGGCGTCGCCGGCCGCCCGGTCCACGTACGACGCGACCAGGTCGGTGACCAACAGGGGCTGCGGATAGACGAAATGACGCCGTCCCGGCAGCTGTGCCGTCGGGACGGTGTGCCGCTCACCGTCGAAGCGGAACTCGAACTGCCCCTGCGTCTCGGCGCGTTCGAGCAGCCGGTCGGCCAGGCCGCGCCGGTCCAGCGCGCGCACCACCCACTCCTCGATGAAGCCCGCGCGGGGCCGCTGCTCGACGAACTCCCGGCTCTCCGCCTCCAGCACCACGCAGTCGACACCGGCGGCGCGCAGCACATTGGCCGTGGTCAGCCCGGCGGGTCCGGCACCGATGATGACGACCGAGGTGCGCAGGAGGACGGGTTCGGCAGGAGAGGACACGGCGCGCGTTCCCTTCGGAGCGGGGAGCAAGATCGCACGCAGTATGTCGGGTGGCGTCGCGGCCCCCTCCGGCGGGCCTCAGTGCTGCCAGACCCGTACGTAATCGACCTTCATGTCCCCGGGCAGTACGGTCGGGCCGCCGAGGGCCGACGACACGGTGTGATTCATGATCAGGTACTGCGGGGAGCTGGTGACGCCCGAGGCGATCCGGCCCACCTTCACACCGTCGTAGTAGTAGGTGACGCTGCCGGGCTCCCAATCGGAGGCGAACGTGTGCCAGCCGGTGTGATTCCCGGCCGCGCAGTTGCCCGGGCCGCCCGAAGGCGAATGGAAATGGAAGCAGGCGTTGCCGCCCAGGCCCTCCATGGTGTCGTTCTCGCCGTCCGCCGGCCAATTCTCCCCGTTGGACCACAACGCCGGCCAGTTCGCCATGCGCGTGCCGCTCGGCGGAATGTACGCCCGCCATTCCACGAGGCCGTAGCGGTAATGGAACTTTCCGTTGGAATTGACCAGCGACCCGGTATTCGGCTTTGCCTTGCCGTCGCAGGTCGAGGGACGGGCGGACGCCTTCAGGTGCAGCGCGCCGTCGCCGGGCAGGGAGACCTGGCGTGAGTCGTAGCACGCCTGCTCGTCGCCGTTGATCGGGGCGGTGACCCCGGACCCGAACCATCCGGGTGTCCAGGTGTCCGCGAGCTTCGTCCCGTTGAATTCATCGGCGAATTTCTTCGTCCACTTACCGGCCACCCCGGTCGGCCCGGCCGCCGCGGCCCGCGGCGCGGGGGCGGGCTGTGCGGGCTGTGCGGGCTGTGCGACGGCTTCGGCGATTGCGGGAACGGCTACGAGTGCACCGGCGGCGAGTGCGGTCGCCGCCACCTTCAGACGATTCACGATGTCGTGACGCCCCTCTCGGACAATCCCCCAATCGACACGGCCGATCTCATGGAACGGGGCCTGCAATCAATTGCTTGATCACTCACCGACCGGCATGCCACGTTCTTCGGAATAGGGAGATCCACAGGGGAGATCCACATTCCTCGATCAGCCATCTGGGCAAATACCAGGCATACACGGACAGGCCAGTCATTCACCAGTTGTCGCGGTGTGATGTGCGAGGTATCACAGCCGCGGCCCCCGCCGTGGGGGCGCCCGCCCCGGCCCGGAAGCCGGTCGGACGCCCCCTCCCCCGCCGGCTCAGGCCCGCGGCAGCTTCCCGCGCCCGAAGAGCTTGCGCTCGTCGTGCAGGGCGAACGGCGTGGTCCGCAGATCGACGACCTGGATGCCGAAGATCTTCAGCTGGAGCATCAGCTGGGTCCGCAGGTCGTAGCCCGCGCTGAGGGCCCATGCCGGGGCGCCACCGCCGGTGGCCGCCGCCGCACGTCCGGTGAGGTGGACGGACAGATCGCCGCCCACGCCCGCCGTGTCGTAGAGGAACACCTCGGCCCGGGCCCCGATCCGGGCCGTCGCGGAGGCCGCGCCCTCGACCCGGGGCGTGGCGCCCTTGGTCTGCTGCTGCGCCGTGTGCAGCGGCTGCCACCCGTGCGCGCGGTCGTACTGCGCGCCGACGGCGAACGACCCGGAGGTGCGCTGGTCGGCGTCGAGCACGATCCGCCCGCCGGCGGTGAAGCGGTAGGTGAAGGTGACCTCGGTGCTGACCACCACGGGCACCGGGCCCACCCAGAAGACGTGCCGCCCGGTGACCGCCGCCAGCGGCACCGCGACCTGCCCGGTGTCGGCGACACCGCGCACCTTGCCGTGCACCTGCCAGCCGTAACTGTAGGAACCGCCGAGCCCGACGGCCGCGCGCTCCGGCAGCAGGTTCAGCCCGCCGCGCCGGTCGTAGCGGAAGATCAGCTCGGGCCGGAACGACACCTCGCCGGAGAGCCGGGCCCGGGACTTGTCGGTCGCCTCCACACCCTTGGGCAGCGGCACGTCGACACCGAGCCGCAGCGCGCCCAGCCCCTTCGCCGCGCCGGCCGGCAGCGCCCGGCGCACGGACGTGTGCGTGGCGCGCGTCCTCGTAAGGCCCGACCGGGCACCGGGCACGCCGGACGCGGAGGCCGACGGGCTCGGCGAACCCTCGCCCGGCGCGTCACCGGAGCCGGCCGGAGCGGTCGCCCCGTCGGACGGCCCGCCCGCACCGCCGGACGGCGTGGGCGATGCCTCACCGTCCCGGCCGGGAGCGTCGGACGGCGTGCGTACCGTGACACCGGCGGACAGCGGCCGCACGCTGAGTTCACCGCCGCGCAACACCGCCCGGCGGTCCACCTTCCGGTCGCCCAGCACCTCGGGAAGCGTCGCCGGGACGGTGGTCACCCGTACCTCACGGCCCCGGGAACCGGTGACCTTGTCCACCTTGAACAGCGCACCGGAGGGGGCGTGCCGGTTCGGCGCCGCCGCGATGACATCGCCCGTGCGCACGACCCGGCCGGCGGCCGGTTCCAGCACCGCCCGCCGACCCCGGGCGTCGTACGACGAGAGCCGCACGGCGGTCGAACCCCCGGAACCGGAGGGCGCGTTGGACGGCTTGGCGACGACAGCGGCGCCCTCCGGGCCGGTGGCTGCGGCGTCGTCCGGCACCGCCCCCGGGGCCGCGGGCGCGGAGGGCTGCGCGCCGGCCGTCGAGGGGCCGGCGTCCCCGGAGTCGGAGAGCAGGGCGTGGGTGCCGAGGGCGGCAGGGACGAGTACACCGAGCGCGGCGGCGGGCACGGCGATACGACGCCAGGAAACGGCCATGGAAATCCTTGCTGAGGGGGGTGGGGTGAGAAGCCGCGTCCCGCGCGGCGGACGGATCGGCGACCGCGCACAGGCGGGGTTCCGGCGACCGCACGGAAACGGTTCCCGACGACCCCACGGACTTCGTCCAAGTTCGAACATCTGTAGGGGTTCGGGCGGCTTCCTCGTAGCATGGCGACGAATGATCGCTTTCGCCATGGGGAAAGACACCGAGTCGGGAGGGGACGGGTGGAGAGTTCCACAAAGGTGCCGGAGGCCGTCGCCGCCCTGCACGCCGGATTCGACGCCCTCAGCGACGACGTCGTCGAGGGCCTCCGCGCCCAACTCCCCTCCTACGCGGCGCTGTCGGCGGACCGCCTCCGGCCGCGGGTGGCGGCGGCCCTGCGCAACGGCCTGACGCTGGTGCAGCGCTGGTCCGACGAGGCCCGCCGGTCCCCCCGGGGCGCCGCGAGCGGTGGCGACCGGACGTACGAACTCCCCGCCGGGCACCTCGACGAGGTGACCGCCCTGGCCGGCTCCTTGCCCGTCGAGGACATCATCTCGGCGTACCGCATCGGCTCGGAGATCGTCTGGCGGCGGTTCGGCGAGGAGATGGCGGCCCGGCACGCCACCGCCGAGGACCTGCTGCCGATCGCCGAGACGCTGCGCGCCTGGGCCAACGCCACCACGTTGCGCATCGTCCGCAGCTGCGGAACCGGCAACCGGGACCGGACGTCGACGGACCGCGGACGAGCCGCGCTGGTCCGCGCGCTGCTGCTCGGCGAGGCACGACCGGACGCCCCCGGTGACGGGTCGGTCGACGCCGCGTACGACGGGAGCGTCCTCCGCACCCCGTTCCGCGCACGACTGCCGCACCTCCCCGGGGCCGACGTCGCCGGCCCGGTACCCACAGCAGGGGCCGGCCCCGGGGCGGCGGCCCGCCACTCCCCTGCCCCGGCAGGCTCCGGAGACGGCGTGCTGGCCCGCGCCGTCGAGCTGCTGCGCCCCTGGCTCGCCCTGGACGCCGCGGGCCGGCCCCTGGTCACCACCGTGGACGGGGATGCGGCGGGGCTGCTGGCCGGGCGACCTGACGGACTGTGCCGCGGCCTGGTCGTCGGGCTGGGCGCCCCGGCGCCCGCGTCCGGGGCCGCCGCCGAATTCACCCACGCCACCCAGGCCCTGCGCGCGGCCGTCGGCTCGGGACTCACCGGCGTCCACACCCGCGAGGAGCTGGGCCTGCGCGCCACGGTCGTGGCGATGCCGGCCGTCGGCGAGGCACTGGTACGGCTGCGCCTGGCCCCGCTGGCCGAACGGGGCGAGGAGGGCGCCCAGTTGGAGGAGGCCGCGGCCGCCTACCTGCGCCAGGGCATGCGCCTGGAGGCCGCCGCACGCCTCCTGTACGTCCACCCCAACACCCTGCGCAACCGTCTCCGGCGCTTCGAGGAGTGCACCGGAACCAACCTGCGCGACCCGGCCGACCTCGCGGAGATCTGGTGGGCCCTGACCCACCGACGGGTCCACGGACCGGCGCCCGACGACGCCCCGCAGCCGCCCGGCAACGTGAAGGCGGTCACGCCGATCCGGTGAAGGCCGCCGCGCCGTTCACGTGAACGTGGTCACGTGAAGGAGGTCACGCGACCGCCCCGGCGCCCCGGATCACGGGCCGGCCCCGCCCCGCTCCGCACGCACCTTCCGCTCAAGGTGGCACCCTCCCGCGCCGTTCCCGGTACGCTCCCGGCGCCACCCCGTCGCCCCGGGATGACCGGGCCGATATGCCCTTTACCGCCCCGAGACGCTCGGCAGGCGCGAGGATGGTGAAAAATCAATGACTGGCGGCGAACCCGCACCGGTACCGGGCGGGCAGGCGAAATACGACAACTCGCCCGAATGTTCCATGAGGAGGTGTGAAACGGTGACAAAGGCAGTGGAGAGACCGGCGACGGCAGCGCAGGCGCGCGATCGCGTACACGCCCTCCTGCACTCCCGTCCCGAATCCCTCGACGAGGTGGTGCTGACGGATGCCCTGCTGATCACTTCGGAACTGGTCACCAACGCGCACCGGCACGCGGGTGGTGTGACCGCCTTCACCGCGCGCATCACCGACGACCGGCTCGAACTCCGCGTCGAGGACGCCAGCCCGCAGCTCCCCGCCACCGCCTCCCGCCACCGACCCGGCGACATCGGCGGCTACGGCTGGCCGATGGTGTGCCAACTCGCCACGTCCGTCGACATCGTGCACACCGCTCACGGCAAGGCCATCCACGTCACCCTGCAGTTGCGATGACGATCAATTGGTCGGCATGACCTGACCGCGACGGGGTAGGCGGGCGCTGTGGCACCCGCGAACGTCGAGTGCACAGGGAGGCGTGATGACCACCGTCGTGAGTGACACCGCGATCGAGCAGCGGACCGAGCCGACCACGGACCTTCCTGAGGTCCGGTTCCCGGCCGAGGTGGCGCCGGCGGACGCGCGTGAGCTGTCCAAGCAGTTCTTCGACCGGCTGCAGGACCTCGAGGAGGGCACCCACGCGTACCAGTACGCGCGCAACACGCTCATCGAGATGAACATGTCGATGGTCCGCTACGTGGCCCGTCGCTACCGCAACCGCGGCGACGACATGGAGGACATCGTCCAGGTCGGCACCATCGGCCTGATCAAGGCCATCGACCGCTTCGACCTCACTCGCGAGGTGGAGTTCTCCACCTTCGCCATCCCCTACATCCTCGGCGAGATGAAGCGCTTCTTCCGGGACACCGGATGGGCCGTGCACGTCCCGCGCCGTCTGCAGGAACTCCGCAGCGACCTGGCGAAGGCCAAGGAACAGCTGCACAACAAGCTCGACCGCGACCCCACCGTCCATGAACTCGCGACCCATCTGAACCTCTCGGAGGACGAGGTCATCGAGGGCATCGTCGCGGCCAACGGCTACACCGCCGGCTCGCTGGACACCCCCACCGACTCCGCCCCGGCCGAGCAGAGCCGTACCGTCGCCGACCTCATCGGGGAAGAGGACCCGGCGATGGAGAAGGTCGAGAACCTGCAGACCCTCGCACCGCTGATGGAGAAGCTGGACGCGCGGGAGCACCGCCTCATCGAGCTGCGCTTCGGGCAGGAACTCACCCAGGCGGAGATCGGCGCGGAACTCGGCGTCTCCCAGATGCACGTCTCCCGCCTGCTCAGCCGCACCCTCGGCAAGCTCCGCGCCGGCATGCTCACCGAACGCTGACGCCGGACGCCGACCGGAACCGCGGCCGCAGCCGCGGCCCGCAGCGGCCCACACGGCAGGGCGGGCGCCCCGACCCCCGGGGCGCCCGCCCTGCCGTATCCCCTGCGGGCCACCTGGCTCATCAGCGCCTGGCGTCCTGGGGAATCCGCTCCAGCAGCCCCCGCAAATCGTCCGCGTGCTCTTCCTCCTGCGCCAGCAGATCCTCGAAGACCCGCCGGGTGGTGGGGTCGCCGTCCCCGAGCCATTGGGCGATTTCGGTGTACGCCGCGATGGCCACCCGCTCGGCCACCAGGTCCTCCTTGATCATCTCCACCAGGTCGGCACTGGCGTCATAGCTCGCGTGCGCGCGCTGCGTCAGCGTGTCCGGGTTGAAGTCCGGCTTGCCACCCAGCTGAACGATGCGCTGGGCCACCCTGTCGGCATGCTCCTGTTCCTGTGCGGCGTGCTCCAGGAACTCCGCCGCGACCGGCTCCGAATACAGCCCGGAAGCCGTGTAGTAGTGCCGCTTGTACCGCAGCGTGCACACGATCTCGGTGGCGAGCGCCTCGTTCAGCACCTGCAGCACCCGCTCCAGGTCAGCCCCGTACGCATCGGTGACCGGGCCCTTTTCGATCTCTTGGCGTGCCCGCTCCCGGAGCGTTTCGATGTCGGTGAGAAAGTCAGCCATGAAATTCTTCCGTTTCCACTCGACGTTTTTGAATTTCTCATCGGGCGGACCGGAACCGCCAGTTCGGCAGGCGCGCTGCGGCCCGCCAGAATTCCGGCTGCCCGCCGGTCGCAATATTTGCACGGGAAACGGGGCCGAACGCAGCGGGCCGCCGATGCGTCAGCCGATCAGCCCAGGCGGCCGCCGGCAGCGCCCTTCCCACCGGGCAGAGCTGCCGCCGGTCCGGGACCCCGGCCGGCCGGGGTCCCGGACGCGGCTCACAGATGCCAGCTGACGCTGCCGTCGACCGACGACAGCACCACCAGCAGCACGATGTCGATCACCCCGAAGGCCACCCCCAGCCAGGCACGCAGCCTGCGGATCGTGCCGCGGGCCAGCGCGAGCACGCCGAAGAGCACCGCGCAGGGGCCGAAGAAGACATTGAAGACCAGGACGCCCACCAGTCCGCAGACGAACGCGGCAACGGCCATACGGTCCGCCTGAGGATGCGGACCGGTCTTCAGCGGAATCCAGGTGGAGGTCATCGGCGGGCCTCCTTGAGGGAGTTGGTCGACTTACGGCGTTCCCGCAGGAAGAACACGACCAGCCACGCGGCGACAACAATGCCGGCGGTCACGGTGACGGGCACGGGAACGTGCCCCGCGGTCCCCAGCAGAACACCGAAAAGGAAAAGAGCTACAACCAGGAAGAGCATGGTGACCTTTCCTATGGGGCCGGCAACACATCCGCCGGCCCGAACGGACACCTGCCGCTCCGTTGCGGCGGCTTTCACCTCTCCGCGTACCCGTTCCGCCCCCTGGTATTGACACCATTTCAGCAGCGCCGTGGGGCACGCGCGGCCCCCTCGCAACGCTCGCTCCGGGTAAACCGGATGCCGCGGTCCACGCGGGCGATGTAATGTGCTATCTCGATGAGTGGCTATTACATGGTCGTCGGTGACGGCCATGGCTTCGGGAGGGCCTGATGGTGGCAGAGATGGTCACGACCTGGGTGGCGGGCTGGGCCGTGTCGCGGCGGACGCCTCCGCCGGTCGCGAAGCCCTGGGGGTACTACATCGAGGTGGCCGACAACCCCGACGAGGTGGGACGCCATGTCCTGCCCGAGACCGCGGAGTCGTGGGTCCGCAGCGCCGCCGCCTCGGTGTCCGTGCCGCGTACCTGGATGAAGATGCCCGCGGAGCCGGCGGAGATCGAGCCCTGGCTGCCCCGGGGGTGGGTGGTGGCCTGGGAGGACACCGGACACCTGATGGCGGTCGACCTGACGGCCACGCACCCGGTCGCCCCCGAGGGGTACACCGCGACCGTGGAGTCCGTCGGCGCCGTCACCTGCGTCCGGGTGCGGGACGCGGCGGGCGAGCAGGCGGCCCAGGGGCGGATGGCGGCCCTCGGGGAAGCCGTGGTCGTGGACGGGATAGTGACGGCGGCGGCCCATCGGCGGCGCGGGCTGGGCGACTTCGTGATGCGTACGCTCGTCGACCGTGCCGTGGCGGACGGCGCGGCCCTCGGCGTTCTCGGCGCGACCGACGCCGGGCGCGCGCTGTACGAGACGCTCGGCTGGAAGAAGCACACGACGCTGGCCGAGTGCGTCTACCGGCCCTGAGACCGGGAGCGCCGGCCGGGCGTGAAAGAGGCGCCGGGGCGGGCGGCCGGGGCGGTGTCATGGGGCCCGCCCGCATACCCCGCCGCTGAAGTATGGCGTCCCACCACATGGGCCAGTGACCTGCGGGTTCCTACGTTGTGCCGACACGTTTCCGCTGTTTTCCCGCCTGGAAGTGGTGCACATGGCCCGCGCAGCAGCCGCTCCCCCACCGTCCGCCAACCTCCGGCGCATCGTCGCCGCGAGTCTGATCGGCACCACCGTCGAGTGGTACGACTTCTTCCTCTACGGGTCGGCCGCCGCGCTGGTCTTCAACAAGCTGTTCTTCCCCGGCTCCGACCCGCTCGTGGGGACCCTGCTGTCCTTCCTCACATACGCGGTCGGGTTCGCCGCCCGGCCCGTCGGGGCGCTGGTCTTCGGGCACTACGGGGACCGCCTGGGGCGGAAGAAACTGCTGGTGCTGAGCCTGCTGATGATGGGGGGCGCGACGTTCGCGATCGGGCTGCTGCCCACGCACGCCACGGTGGGTACGGCGGCTCCGGTGCTGCTGACCGCGCTGCGGCTGGTGCAGGGGTTCGCGCTGGGCGGTGAGTGGGGCGGTGCGGTGCTGCTGGTGTCGGAGCACGGTGACGCCCGGCGCCGCGGGTTCTGGGCGTCGTGGCCGCAGACCGGCGCGCCGGCCGGGCAGTTGCTCGCCACCGGTGTGCTGTCGCTGATGACGGGGCTGCTGCCGGCGGCGTCGTTCGCGTCCTGGGGGTGGCGGGTGCCGTTCCTGCTCTCCGGCGTCCTGGTGGTCGTCGGGCTGTGGATGCGGCTGTCGGTCGACGAATCCCCCGTCTTCCGGGCGGCGTTGGAGCGTGCCGAGGCACGTCGGGCGGCCGGCGCGGCGGTGGAGAAGATGCCACTGGTCGCGGTCCTGCGGCACCACTGGCGCGAGGTGCTGACCGCGATGGGCGCGCGGATGGCCGAGAACATCTCGTACTACGTCCTCACGGCCTTCGTGCTCGTCTACGCCACCTCGCACACCGGGCTGTCCCAACAGACCGCGCTGAACGCGGTGTTGATCGCCTCGGCGCTGCACTTCGCGGTGATTCCGGCCTGGGGCGCGCTCTCGGACCGGATCGGGCGCCGGCCGGTCTATCTGCTGGGCGCAGTCGGCGTCGCCGCCTGGGCGTTCCCGTTCTTCGCGCTGGTCGACTCGCGGAACTTCGGGCTGCTGCTGCTCGCGGTGAGCGTGGGCCTGGTCTTCCACGGTGCGATGTACGCGCCGCAAGCGGCATTCTTCGCCGAGCTGTTCGCGACGCGGATGCGGTACTCGGGTGCCTCGATCGGCGCCCAGTTCGCGTCGGTGGCGGCCGGTGCGCCCGCCCCGCTGATCGCGACCGCGCTGCTCGCCGACTACGACAGTCCGACCCCGATCGCCCTGTACGTCATCGCCGCCGCGCTGCTCACCCTGCTCGCGGTGGGTGTGGCGCGGGAGACCCGCAGCCGGGACCTGGCGGCGGTCGAGGAGGCTCCGGCAGGGGCGGCCGCGTCGCCGCCCGTACCGTCGGCGGGGGCCTGACCGGCGAAGGGTCGGGCCCCGGCGGGGCCTGATGTGCGGCGGGGGCGCGGCGGGCCGTGGGACGCTCCGGGAGACGGGGCAGCCGGCCCGCCACGCCCCCGCCGGACGTCAGCGCCGCTTGTCCTTCAGGGAGTCCTTCATGCCCTGGAGGCTCTCCTTGGCGTCCTCCATGGCTCCCTTGGCCTTGCCCTTGGCGTGGTCGGTGCGGCCCTCGGCGCGCATCCGGTCGTCGCCCATGGCGTCGCCGGCCTTCTGCTTGGCCTTGCCCTTCATCTTGTTCATCGCGCTGTTGTCACCCATGGCGAACTCCTTTGTCCGGGGGAAGCGGAGGGGAAACTCCGGGACCACGCTGCCGCAGCCCGGCGTGTCGCGCACCCGGAGCGGACGCCCCGTTACTCCTCCGTTTCGCGCGTCACGGCGGCGGAGAGCTGGTGCAATCGCAGCGCCAGCTGGAGCTCCAGGGCGCGGGCCGGGGTCTGCCAGTCGGGGCCCAGCAGCCGCCCCACCCGCTCCAGCCGCTGCGCCACGGTGTTCACATGGACGTGCAGCTCGTCCTTGGTGCGGGCCGGGCTCATCCCGCAGGCGAAGTACGCCCCGAGGGTGCGCAGCAGTTCCGTACCGCGGCGGGCGTCGTAGTCGGCGACGGCACCCAGCGTGCGGTGGACGAAGCCGTCCACGTCGCGGGTGTCGGCCAGCAGCAGTCCGAGGAAGCCGAAGTCGGCGGCGGCCGCCCCCTGTCCCACCCGGCCTAGGGCGCACAGCGCCTCCCGGCAGCGCCGGGCCTCCGCGTACGCGTCCGCGACCGCGGCGGGCCGGGCGGCGGGGGCCGCTACCGGGGCCGAGGCGCCGACGGTGACGGGCACGTGCAGCGCGGTGCCGAGCCGGGCGGCGATCTCCCGCGCGGTGCGCGCCGGGTCGCCGTCGGGGTCCAGCGGCAGCAGCAGCACCGCTCCGCCGTCGCGTACGGCGGCCAGGCCGTGGCGGGTGGCGGCGAGGTGGGAGGCCGCCGACCACAGGCGCCGGCGGTCGGTGCCGTCGGGGCGGGGCGGGCCGTCGCCGTCGGCCATTCGCGCTCCGGACATCCGCGCGGCCAGCACCACGTGCGGGGCGTCGAGGTCGGCGCCGACCCGGGCGGCGCGTTCGCGCAGCAGCCGGGGATCGCGGGCGGCGGAGTCCAGGAGGTCGTCCAGCAGCTCGCCGCGGACCCGCTGCTCGGCCTCGCCCGCGGTCCGGCGGGCGAGCAGCAGCAGCGAGGTGACCATCGCGGCCCGCTCCAGGGTCCGCTGGTCGACCGGGTCCAGCGCCGGGTGGCCGCGCAGCACGAGGGCGCCGAGCACCTCCCCGCCCGCCCGGACCGCGGCGACCCAGTCGGCACCGTCCCGTACGGCGTGCCCGTCGGCGCGCGAACGGTCCAGGGCGGCGGCCGGTGCCCGGCCGGGCTCGGTGAACTCCACCTCGCCGTCCAGGACTTCGGCCACCGCGTCCGCGACGTCCTGGACGCCGCCGCCGCGCAGCACCAGTTCGGTCAGCCGGTCGTGGACGCCCGAGGCCCGCTCGATGACCGCACTGCGGTCGCGGATGATCTCGTTGGCGGCCTCCAGTTCGGTCAGCGTCTTCCGGGTCTCGGCGAGGAGGTTGGCGGTGTCGATGGCGACCGCGGCGTGCGCCGCGTGTGCGGCGAGCAGCGCGACCTGGCCGGGTTCGAAGACCCGCTCGCGGCGGTCGGCGGCGAACAGCACGCCGATGACGCCGCTGCCGAGCAGCAGCGGCACCCCGAGGATCGCCACCAGCCCCTCGTCGCGGACGCTCGAGTCGATGGTGCGGGTGTGCCGGAACCGTTCGTCGTGGAAGTAGCTGTCGGTGACGTACGGGCGGGCGGTCTGGGCGACGAGTCCGCCGAGGCCCTCGCCCATGGCGAGCCGCAGCTGCTGGAAGCGCGCGGAGACCGAGCCGTCGGTGACCCGCATGTAGGTGTCGCCGGCGGCGGGGTCGTTGAGGGTGAGGTAGGCGACCTCGGTGCCGAGCAGGGAGCGGGCCCGGCGGACGATCGCGCGCAGTACGGCGTCCAGGTCGCGCAGCCCGGCCAGGTCGTGCGCGGTGGCGTACAGCGCGGAGAGCTCGGCCTCACGGCGCCGGCGGTCCTCCAGTTCGGTGCGGACCCGCAGCGCGAGGAGCTTGGCCCGCTCCAGGGCGGCGAGCCGCGCGGCGGCCGCGCCCCCGGCACGGGCCCGCAGCACCGGGCGCTCGTACTCCTCGGCGGCGGCGCCGGTGGCCAGCAGTCCGAGGAACGGGGTCTCGGCCGGGTCGTGGTCGGATGCGTCCGCGGGTGCGGGGCCGGGCGCGGCAGCCGGCTGGTCGTGGGGCATGGTCACAGGCATACCTTCGGGTCGTCGCGGCGCGCCAGCCTCCGGGACCCGCGGACGGGCCGTGGGGCCCCGGGGAGGCGGCTCAGTGCGCGGTCCAGCCCCCGTCGAGCACGAGCGAGGTGCCCGTCACGAACGATGCCTGCGGGGTGCACAAGTAGGCGACGGCCTCGGCGACCTCCGCCGGTTCGAGGAGCCGCTTGAGGGCCGTGTCGGCGAGCAGGATGTCGGTCACGACGCGCTCCTCGGGGATGCCGTGCGCCGCTGCCTGGTCGGCGATCTGCCGCTCCACCAGGGGCGTGCGGACATAGCCGGGATTGACGCAGTTGCTGGTGACGCCGTGCGGGGCGCCTTCCAGCGCCGCCGTCTTCGACAGGCCCTCCAGGCCGTGCTTGGCCGCCACGTACGCGGACTTGAACGGGGAGGCGCGCAGCCCGTGCACGGACGAGATGTTGATGACGCGGCCCCAGCCCTGCGCGTACATGTGGGGCAGGGCGCCGCGCAGGAGCCGGAACGGCGCCTCCAGCATGACGGTCAGCACCTGGTGGAAGACCTCGGGCGGGAACTCCTCAATGGGCCGGACGAGCTGGATCCCGGCGTTGTTGACCAGCAGGTCGGTGCCGGCCGCGGCCTGCTCGGCGGCGTCCAGGTCGGTGAGGTCCAGCGGCCGGGGTTCGATGCCGCCCGGCGCGCCGGGCGGCAGGTCGGCGGCGAGGCGGGTGAGGCCGGTCGCGTCCCGGTCGACCGCGCGGACGGTGGCACCGGCCGCCGCGAGCCGCAGGGCGCAGGCGCGTCCGATGCCGCCGGCCGCGCCGGTGACCAGGGCGGTGCGGCCGGTGAGGTCGAGGGCCACCGGCCCGGGGAGACCCGGGGCACCCGCTGCGGCCGGCGTGGTGGGGGCTCCTGGGGAGTCGGGGGTTCCTGAGGCACCGATCATGGTCATGCCCGCACCCTAGGCAGCGGGCGGGCCGGCACCGATGTGCCACGGCCCCACACTTCGCGGTGCGACTGTGGCGCGCGAACACGTCAATGGCGCTCCCCCACCGCCCCGGGTGGCCCGACACGCGCCTCACCCGAACGGCCGCCCCGGATCGACGCCCCGGCGCGGGCCTCCTAGCGTCGTACGACGCAGCATGCCGACTGCGCACCGCCGCCACGAGGGAGTACGCCATGCGGAGGCTGATCGCCGTACCGACCGTGCTGCTCGCCCTGGCCACCGCGGGCTGCGGGGCGGAGGAGGGCGGCGAGGCGTCGACCGCCGCGCCGTCGTCCGCCGGTACGGACCCGCAGCGCTCCGGCGCCCCGTCGGTGCCGGTGCCCGGGCAGTCCGTGCAGTGCGGCGACATCGCGGACGTGCTGAGCGAGGGGGAAGACGTCACGCTGTTCGCGGATCCGGGGGCCGACGGCACGGTGGGCTGCGCGGAGGCCCGGGACGTGATGGCGGAGTTCTTCCTCCGGGCGCCGCAGGAGTCCGGCGACGGCCGGGGGACGCTGTCCGTGCGCGGCTGGCTCTGCCAGTACGAGAGCGGCCCCACCGGCACCTGGGTCACCAGCTGCCGCAAGGGCAAGCGCGAGATGCACACGGAGGAGGCGTCCGGGCAGGGTTCGGGGCCGTCCGAGGACCCGGGCAGCCCGGACGGGTCCCAGCTGCCCACGCTCCCCGGCGACCCGTCGGCCCCGGTGGGCGAGCCGTCGACGGAGGAGCTGTGAGCCCCTCGGGGGTGTCCCCTAGGAAGGCTGGGCCGTAGGCGCGGCGTCCAGCCCGTGGATCCAGGTCGGGCCGCCCTCCACGGCGCGCCGGATGCGGGTCAGCGCGTACGCGTCCAGCTCCGGCAGGGCGTCCAGGGCGAACCACCCCACCTCCAGCGACTCGTCGTCGTTGACCCGGGCCTCGCCGCCGGTCGCGCGGCAGCGCAGCGTGACGTCCATGAACTGGCAGACGTCGCCGTTGGGGTAGCGGATGGGCGGCATGGCCTCGACGAGCACCACCCCCTCGGGGACGACGCGGACCGCGGTCTCCTCGAAGACCTCGCGGACCGCGGTCTCGGCAGGCTGCTCGCCGGGCTCCGGGATACCGCCGATCACCGACCAGCCACCGGTGTCGACCCGCTTCCCCAGCAGGACCCGGCCCTCGTCGTCGAGGACGACGGCGGTCACCCCGGGCAGCCACAGCAGCTGCCGGCCGATGGACTCGCGGAGGTCACGGATGAAGTCGGGGGTTGCCATGCCCCCGACCCTACGGGACCGGTCCCGTGGGGAAGGACCCGGAAAGACCCCCCGTCCCGGTGCGGGGAGCCGTTCCCACGCCGGGCCCCACGCGAAGCCGCCCGCCGGGGCCCTCAGGCGCCCGCGGGGAAGCCCTTGCGCGTCCGCAGGAAACGGTGGATGGCGCGGACGCCGTCCTCGGCGTCGTCGACGGTGATCGTGAAGGTACGCCCGTCGCCGAGCCGGAGCACCAGGCCCTCACCGCGGCGTACGACCACGGCGGTGCCCTGTTCCGGGCGCCAGCGGTAGCCCCAGCCGCCCCAGTGGCGGGGGGTGACCTGCGGCGCGAAGTCGGCGCCGACGACGGTGTCCAGGGGGATCCGGCGGCGCGGCACCCCGATGTGGCCGCAGCGCACCTCGAGGCACTCCCGGTCGACCCGGACCGCGACATGGACGAAGGCGAGCGTGCCGAAGAGCACCAGCAGCCCGGCGGCGACGCAGCCGACCACCGACATCACCAGGGGTGCCAGGCCGGTGGTCCAGCTGCTGTCGACGGCCAGCTCGATGCCCAGCGCCAGACAGGCCGCGCCCACCGCGGCCAGCAGCCACTGGACGCGGTTGGTGGCGCTGCCGCGCCAGACGTCGGGGAGCTCCGCGGAGGAGCCGCCGGCCCGGGTCCGGCCGTCGCCGCCGTGCTCGTCGGGGGCTGCTGCCCCCTCGTGGGGGTGGTCCCTCATGAGACGCAGCGTACGCGTCTTTGCACGCTACGGCAGGACGTCAACGGGCCTGCCGCGCCGCTCAACGGGTCAGCGCGTCCGCGGTGTCGGCGGGCGATCCGGCGAGCATCCTGCCCTCGGCGTACGCCAGCGCCTCGGCCGGCAGGGAGCCGGGCCGGCCGCTGAGGAGCACGGTGACGCGGCCGGTCGGGGCGGCCGCGGGCGCCGGCTCGGCACCGATGCGGCGCAGCGCCTGGGCGGCGACGGCCTCGGCGGAACCGTGCAGGACGAGCGCGGGGGCGCCGGGCTGCTGGAGGGCGGCACGGATCCGTTCGGCGACCAGCTCGTAGTGGGTGCAGCCCAGGACGACGGTGCGCACGTCTTCCGGGGTGCGCTGCGCGGCGACGGCGACGGCGGCGTCGATGGCCGCCTCGTCGGCCTGCTCGACCGCGTCGGCCAGGCCCGGGCAGGGCACGCCGGTGACGTCCACCCCGTGTGCGAAGCGCTCGATCAGGTCCCGCTGGTAGGGGCTGCCGGTGGTGGCGGGGGTGGCCCAGATGGCGACCGGGCCGCCGCCGGCCGCGGCGGGCTTGATCGCCGGGACCGTTCCGATCACCGGGACGGCGGGCTCCAGCTCGGCGCGGAGGGCGGGCAGGGCGTGGACCGACGCGGTGTTGCAGGCGACGATCAAGGCGTCGGGGCCGTGCGCGGCGGCGGCGCGGGCCACGGCCAGGGCGTGCTCGACGACGTCGTCGGGGGTACGCGGGCCCCAGGGCATGCCGTCGGGGTCGGTGGAGAGGACCAGATCGGCGTCCGGCCGCAGTCGCCGCATCGCAGCGGCCGCCGGCAGCAGCCCGGTCCCGGAGTCCATCAGCGCGATCTTCACCCGGACACTTTATCGGGCCCGACGTCCCACTTGTCATACCGGGCGGGGCCGTGCGGGACACGTACGGCCGGGCGGGCCGGCCGGCGGCGCGGGGTGCGGCAGACTGCCGCCCGTGGGAGCGATGGAGTGGATCGGTGCCGGGTCGCTGCTGACCTGGGTGTGGCTGCTGGCGGGGCAGGGCCTCTTCTGGCGGACCGATGTACGGCTGCCGGACCGCCGGGATCCGGAGCGCTGGCCGTCGGTCGCGGTGGTGGTCCCGGCGCGCGACGAGGCCGAGGTGCTGCCGGCGAGCCTGCCCTCGCTGCTCGGGCAGAAGTACCCGGGCCGGGCCGAGGTGTTCCTGGTCGACGACGGCAGCACGGACGGCACCGGCGCGCTGGCCCGCACCCTGGCGGCCGCACGGGGCGGGCTGCCGCTGACGGTGTCCGCACCCGGTGAGCCGGAGCCGGGGTGGACGGGGAAGCTGTGGGCCGTACGGCACGGGATCGCGCTGGCGCGGGAGCGCACGGCGCCGGAGTACCTGCTGCTGACCGACGCGGACATCGCACACGAGCCGGACGGTCTGCGGGAGTTGGTGGCGGCGGCCCGCTCGGCGGAGCTGGACCTGGTCTCGCAGATGGCGCGGCTGCGGGTGGCGACCCGCTGGGAGCGGCTGATCGTACCGGCGTTCGTGTACTTCTTCGCGCAGCTGTATCCGTTCCGCCGGGTCAACCGCCCAGGGTCGCGGACCGCGGCGGCGGCCGGCGGCTGCGTGCTGCTGCGGACGGAGGCGGCGGAGCGGGCGGGCATCCCGGAGGCGATCCGGCACGCGGTGATCGACGACGTGACGCTGGCGCGGGCGGTCAAGCGCAGCGGGGGCCGCATCTGGCTGGGGCTGGCGGACCGGGTGGACAGTGTGCGGCCCTATCCGCGGCTGGCCGAGCTGTGGCGGATGGTCTCGCGCAGCGCGTACGCCCAGCTGCGGCACCAGCCGCTGCTGCTGCTCGGCACGGTGCTGGGACTGGGGCTGGTGTATCTCGCGCCGCCCGCCCTGGCGGTGGCCGGGGCGGCCGGCGGCGAGGCGGCGGTCGCGGCGCTCGGCACGGCGGCCTGGGCGGTGATGTGCGGGACGTATCTGCCGATGCTGCGCTACTACCGGCAGCCGCCGTGGGCGGCGCCGCTGCTGCCGTTCACCGCGCTGCTGTACCTCGTGATGACCGTGGACTCGGCGGTGCAGCACTACCGGGGGCGCGGCGCGGCCTGGAAGGGCCGGACGTACGGAGCGCCCTGAGCCGGGCCCCCGGAGGCGGCGTCACTTCCTGGCCGGCGACCAGTCCAGCCCCCAGCCGTAGGCGTGGTCGACCGTGCGCTGCGGGCTGACGCCGGGCTCGGGAACGAGATAGCGGGCCTCGCGCCGGACGACGAGTTCGCCGCCGGTGTTCGTGATCAGGGCCAGGGCGCAGACGTTGGAGGGCACCGTGCAGGCGTCGAGCGAGAAGTCGACGGGGGCGCCGTGCTGTGGCCGGAGGGTGACCGTGGCGCTCAGGCCCTCGAAGCTGCGGGCGCCCGCGTAGACCGTGACGAAGATCAGGATGCGCTTGATGCGTGCCTGGTGGTCGAGGTTGACGGTGAGGTTCTCGCCGGCCGCGACGGCGCCGGTGCGGTCGTCGCCGTCGAGCTGGATGTACGGCGGGGCGTGCAGCGCGCCGAAGTTGTTGCCGAGCGGATGGACCACGCCGGCGGAGCCGTCGGTGAGTTCGTACAGCGCGCACAGATCGAGGTCCAGCTCGCCGGACGGGGGCAGCAGCGCGCCGCGGGCGCCCATGGCCTGCATGGCCTTGCGGCCGAGTTTCTTGGTCAGCCGCTTGCCGGCGCCGGCGCCGGACCAGTTGAGGTTCACCCGCATCGCGCCGGAGGTGCCGCCCTGCTTCGTCAACGAAACGGCGGGGGCGTCCTTCGTGAGGGTGACTTTTGTCAGACGAACGGGAGCGGGCGCGGGGGCCGGGGCGGGCTGCCCGGGAGGGGGCGGAATTGACGCCGCCGGTTGACCCGTCGGCAACGGGGGCGCGGGCGGCGCGGCGGGAGGAGTCGTCGGGGGCGTGACGGGCGCGGGGACCGGGGCGGACGCCGGAGGCGGCGGCGCGGCGGGCTCCTCGACGCTGATGCCGAAGTCCGTGGCCAGGCCCGCGAGCCCGGTGTCGTACCCCTGGCCCACCGCGCGGAACTTCCAGGCGCCCTGGCGGCGGTAGAGCTCACCGAGCACGAACGCGCTCTCGGTGGTGGCGTCGTGGCTGTCGAAACGGGCCAGCTCGGCGCCGCTCGCCTCGTCCAGCACCCGGATGCTCAGGCCGGGGACGCTGCCGAAGGTGCCGCCGTCGGCGGAGGCGGCGAGCACCACCTTGTCGACGGCGGGCTCCACGGAGGCCAGGGCCACGGTGACGGTGTCGGTCAGCGCTCCGCCGGCCGGCCGCTTGCCCTCGTGCCGTACGGCTCCGGAGGCGTGCACCGGCTGGTTGTAGAAGACGAAGTCCGCGTCGTCGCGGACCCTGCCGGACACCAGGAGCAGTGCCGAGGCGTCCACGTCCGGCGTCCCCGGGGCGGGTTGCCAGCCCAGCTCCACCCGGACCGCCGGGGCCGGAACCGGGACATTGCCGCCCTTGAGCATCGACATCGCCGCGCCTTCCTCTCCTCGGTGCCCCGTCGGTGGTGACTCCTCCAACCTACTCGGCGCCGACCACTCCGAACGGCCCCTGTTCACCCGGGAGAAGCCAGCTCTTTACAGGATTCCTACGGGCGATCGCGACCGATTTTCCCGAGTTCGCTCGCATTGGGGATCCATGACCTCTCCGAACACGTAAAACAACCCTCTTTCCAGACTCCCCAATCGACACATCGTGGGCTTAACTTATGAGGCATGACCTCCCCCCGCTCTACCTACGGCGGCGGCTACTACGCTTCGCCTTCCTTCCCGGACACCCCGATCTACGACAGCCTCGTCGCCGAACGCGGCACGCCGCAGATCGCCCCGATCCGGGTGAACCCCTCCCCTTACGACACCGGGTCGTCGTACTTGCCCGCACTGCCCTCCGCGCTGCCGGCCCTGCCGGCCGCCCCGTCCCACCCCTCGCCCGGGCAGGGCTACCCGGGTGCCGCCGCGCAGCCGGTCGCCCCGCTGCAGCAGGCGCCGGCGCCCTACATCCCGCAGCAGGCAGGTGCCCGCGGCGGCTATCAGCCCCCGCAGCAGCCCCAGCCCCAGCGCCCGGCCGGCGGTACGGGGTACGAGGCGATGCGGCCCGCCGCACCGGTCGCCCCGCGGCCCGCCGCGCCGTACGACGATCCGTACGGCCGCCAGTACCCGCGGGGGTACTGACCGGGCGGTCGGTCAACTGTCCGAGGCTGCTGGCAGGATGGAACGCATGCCCAAGCCTGCTCTCGTGTCGATCCATCTCTACCCGGTCAAATCCATTGCGGGGTCCGGTCCCGGCGAGGCGGTCGTGGAGCCGTGGGGGCTCGCCGGGGACCGACGGTGGCTGCTGGTGGACGCCGAGCACAGGCAGATCACCCAACGTCCGCAGCCGACGTTGGCCTTGGCGCGCGCCGAGGGGCTGCCGGGTGGTGGCCTCCGGCTCACCGCGCCCGGGATGGCGCCGCTGACGGTCGAGGTGCCCGGGTCCGTGGAAACCGTCCCGGTCGAGGTCTGGAAGGACCAGGTCGAGGCGGTGCCCGCCGGCGAGGCCGCGGCCGAGTGGTTCAGCAGATATCTGGGCGTCGAGTGCCGGCTGGTGCATCTCGACGCCCCGGAGAAGCGCCGCCCCATCGCGCCGGAGTACTGCGAGCCCGGTGAGACGGTCAGCTTCGCCGACGGCTTCCCGCTGCTGCTGACGACCACCTCGTCGCTGGACGCCCTCAACTCCCTCATCGCGCAGGGCGACCACGCCGACGAGGGGCCCCTGCCGATGAGCCGTTTCCGGCCCAATGTGGTGGTGGACGGCACGGCTCCGTGGGCCGAGGACGAGTGGCGCCGAATCCGCATCGGCGAGGTGGTCTTCCAGGTGGCCAAGCCCAGCGCACGCTGTGTCGTCACCACCACCGACCAGCACACGGCCGAGCGGGGCAAGGAGCCGCTGCGGACGCTGGCCCGTCATCGGCGCTTCGGCGACCGGCTGGTCTTCGGCCAGAATCTGATTCCCCGTGGGGTCGGCACGATCCGTGTCGGCGACCCTTTCGAGATACTCGACTGACGGGTCTGCGCGGCCGTTCACGGTGGTCTCGCCGCGGTCGCCCGCGGCGGGCCGCCGGAGGGTGCGGGCGACGGGAGACAGGGGCTGCGTGTCGACGCCTTCGAGGGACAACGGAAGCAGTGGCCACCTCGTTCCCGTCCAGCACCTGCGGCCCGGGGACCACGCCTTCGTGAGTTACGGCGATGACGAGGTGCGCTGGGAGGCCGTCACGGCGTTCGTACGACTCGGGCTGGCCCGCGGCGAGAAGGTGCTGGTGCTGCCCTCGCCCTGGGTGCCGGCGGAAGAGGTCCTGGCCCGGATCGACTTCCCCAGCCGCAGCACGGCCGCCGCCCGCGAGCGCGGTCAGCTCGTGGTGAGCAGCATGCGCGAAGTGATCGCACCCGAACCGGAGTTCACCGCCGCGCGCCAGATGGGGCGGCTGCACCGGGAAACCGACCGGGCGACGGCCGAGGGGTACGCCGGTCTGCGGGCGTTCATCGACATGGGCTGGGTCGCCGCGCTCGGCGCGGAGGTCGAGGTGATGATGCGCCGGGAGAGCGGGGCGCACGCGCTCTTCACCGGCCGGCCGTACACGGAAATCTGCGCGTACGACCGCCGCCGGTTCGACCGCGGGGTGCTCGACGCCATGGAACGGGCGCATCCGCGCACCCTGCTGGAGCGGCTGGGAAGCCTGCGCACGGTGCGTGAACCCGACGGCGCGCTGCACTTCATCGGCGAGGCGGACACCGCCCGGCAGGCGGAGTTCAGCAGAGCGCTGCGGATCGCACTGGCCCACACGGCACCGGACCGCAGGCTGACGGTGGATCTGACCCGGCTGCACTTCCTGTCGGTGGGCTGTGCCGTCAGCCTGCTCGTACTGGCCCACGGCGCCGCCGGTCACGATCTGATCGAGGTGCGCTGCGACCGCGGCCAGCGCCGGCTGCTGCGGCGGCTGGGCGGCGGGACGGTGCCGCCGCTGGCGCTGACGGAGGGGGTGACCCCGTGGTGATGCCCGGCCCGGCGAGCCCGGCCGGAGTGCCCGCCGAGGAGCCCGACCGGCCGCTGCTCCGGCGGCGCTTCACCGCCCGGCTGCTGCCCCAGCTGCGGCTGCTGGTCGAGGAGTGCGCCGCCCGCGAGGGTCTGCGCGAACCGCGGCGGGGCGAATTCGTGCTGGCGGTGGACGAGGTCGCGGGGAACGCCGTGGAGCACGCCGGCGGCGCGGGGCGGCTGGAGCTGCGCCGGGTGGGCGACGAGTTGGAGTGCCGGATCAGCGACAGCGGCCCCGGGTTCAGCGAGGCGGTGATCCCCGAGCTGCTGCCGGGCCTGGACGGTGCCCCGAAGGGCCGCGGGCTGTGGCTGGCGCGCCTGGTGGCGGACCGGTTCGCGGTCTCCGCGACGGCTCCGGAGGCCGGCGCCACGGGCGCGGTGGTGACGCTGGCGGTACGGCTGCCCTGACCGCGGCGCCGGATCCCGCTCCGTTCGGCCGGAAGACGCCTTCCGTTGTGGGTGATGTTGCTCTCTCTTCGCAGAACTCTCGCATGGAGCACCCCGGATGAGGTATTCACGGAGCACGAGAGGGGGCGACGATGGGAGCCGTACGAGGCGTATGGCGCTGGCGGCGCAATCCGCTGCGGCGCCGGACCGATCTGGTCGAGTCCTGGGTGGCGCTCGCCGCCGTCCTCCTGCTCGTCCTCGGAGCACCCGTTGCGGGCTGGTTCAGCGGCCGGGCGGCGCACGGCGCGCTGCTGCAGACCGTGGCGCTCCAGCACCGGCAGCGGCACCTGGTGTGGGTCACGGTCGACCGGCTGGTCTCCCGGGCCCCGCTCGACCCCGATCCGGAGACCTCGTCGCAGCGTGACGCGCACCGCCGGGTCCTCGCCCGCTGGACGGCCGTGAACGGCACCGCGCACCTCGGGCAGATCTCGGCCCCGCGCCCCGTCGAACCGGGCGAGCAGTTCCGCATCTGGACCGACGGCCAGGGGCGGGTGATGCCGCGGCCGATGGACGTCAGCACGGCCGGTACCCACGCGGTGCTGGCGGGCCTGGGTACCACGGCCGCCGTCGGCGGGCTGATCGAGGGCGGCCGGCGGCTGTTCGTGGGGCAGTTGATGGCGCGCCGCTACCGCCGTTGGGGCCTGGAGTGGGAGCGGGCGGGCCAGGACTGGGGCCGGGCCGACGCGGGGAGTTGACCGCCTGGACGGTCCGCGGCTGACCAGGCGCTGACCGTGTCAACCACGGCCCGCCGGGCGCGCTACGGTGGGGGCGCCAGCCTCTCGGCTGGGGCCTTGCGCACCCGAATGCGGACATCCGCGGACGGATGGTTGCCGGGCCGACATCAGCCGCACGAGGTGGGGGCACGACAGCGCCATGGCACAGGGCTCGGTCCAGGTGACGCACTCCGGAACGTCCCGTTGGCGGCGCCGGACAGGGGAGTACAGCTCGCTCGCCGCCGCCCTGGAGGCCGCCGGGGACGGCGATGTGCTGACCGTCCCTGCCGGCACGTACCGGGAGAACCTGGTGCTGCAGCGCGCGGTGACGCTGCGCGGCCCCGACGGGTCGCGCGGCTCGGTGCGGATCGCCCCGGCCGACGGGGTGGCGCTGACGATACGGGCCTCGGCGACCGTCCACGATCTGCATCTGGAGGCGACGGATTCGGCGTCGCCGGCGCTGCTGGTGGAGGACGGCGCGCCGGAGCTGTCCGGCCTGCGGGTGGTGACCCGGTCCGCGTCCGGCATCGAGGTGCGCGGCGGGGCCCGTCCGACGGTGCGGCGCTGCACCGTCGACAACGCGGGCGGGGTCGGCATCAGCGTCCTGGACGGAGCCGGCGGCCTCTTCGAGGAGTGCGAGGTGGTGGCGGCCGGGCAGGCCGGGGTGGCGGTCCGCGGCGCGGCCCACCCGCGGCTGGAGAACTGCCGGATCCACCACGCCTCGGGCGCCGGCCTGTCGATCAACGGCGAGGGCAGCGCCGTCGAGGCGGTGGGCTGCGAGCTGTACGAGATCAAGGGCGCGGGGATCCAGGTGGCCGCGCGGGCCACCGGCCACCTCACGGACTGCACGGTGCACCGCACCTCCGCCGACGGCGTCACCCTGGACACCGACGCGGTGCTCACGCTCGCCGACTGCGACATCCACGACATCCCGGAGAACGCGATCGATCTGCGGTCGCGTTCGGTGCTGACGCTGACCCGCAGCACGGTGCGGCACTTCGGGCGCAACGGCCTGTCGGTGTGGGACCCGGGAACCCGGGTGGACGCCAACCAGTGCGAGATCCACGACAGTACGGGCGACTACCCGGCGGTGTGGGTGAGCGACGGCGCGACCGCCGTACTGGACTCGACCCGGGTGCACGACGTACCGGACGCCCTGTTCGTCCTGGACCGCGGCTCCCGTGCCGACGTGGTCGACTGCGACCTCGCACAGGTCCGCAACACCGCGGTGTCGGTCAGCGACGGGGCGACCGTCCAGCTGGACGACTGCCGGATCCGGGAGGCGGCGACCGGCGCGTGGTTCCGCGACCACGGCAGCGGTGGCACGCTCGCCAACTGCACCATCGACGGGGCGCAGACCGGCGTGATCGTCACGAAGGGCGCGGACCCCACCATCGAGGGCTGCACCGTCAGTTCACCGGCCGAGGCCGGCTTCTACGTGTCGGCCGAGGGCCGCGGCACCTTCCAGAGCTGCCGGGTGACCGGCAGCTCCGGTTTCGGCTTCCATGTGATCGACGGCTGCCGTACGACGCTGACGCGGTGCCGTACGGAGCGGTGCGCACGCGGCGGCTACGAGTTCGCCGAGGGCGGCACCGGGCAGGGCGACGGGCCGACGGTCACGGACTGCACCAGCGACGAGAGCCGCGCGCTGCCCGCGCCGGGGTCCGGAGCCACCGCGCCAGCCGTTCAGCAGGCGACACAGACCACCGGGCTGCTGGGCAACGTACCGGCGCAGAGCCCGCCCGCGGCCGCCGGCACCGCCCCCGCCGAGCCGGTCGTCAGCAGCCGGCCCTCCGAGGTGGTGCTCGGCGAACTGGACACCCTCGTCGGGCTGGAGAGCGTCAAGCGTGAGGTGCGCAGCCTGATCAACATGATCGAGGTGGGCCGCCGGCGACAGGAGGCGGGACTGAAGGCGGCGTCCGTGCGACGCCACCTGGTCTTCACCGGCTCCCCCGGCACCGGCAAGACGACGGTCGCCCGCCTCTACGGCGAAATCCTGGCGTCCCTCGGGGTGTTGGAGCGCGGGCACCTGGTCGAGGTGTCCCGGGTGGATCTGGTGGGTGAGCACATCGGGTCGACGGCGATCCGCACCCAGGAGGCGTTCGAACGGGCGCGCGGCGGGGTGCTCTTCATCGACGAGGCGTACGCCCTCTCCCCCGAGGACTCCGGCCGGGACTTCGGCAAGGAGGCTATCGACACCCTCGTGAAGCTGATGGAGGACCACCGGGAGGCGGTGGTGGTGATCGTCGCCGGCTACACCGTCGAGATGGAGCGCTTCCTCGCCGTCAACCCCGGTGTGGCGTCCCGTTTCTCACGCACCATCACCTTCGGCGACTACGCCCCGGAGGAGCTGCTGCGGATCGTCGAGCAGCAGGGCGAGGAGCACGAGTACCGCCTCGGCGAGGGGGCCGGTGAGGCGCTGCTGAAGTACTTCACCGCGCTCCCCAAGGGCCCCTCCTTCGGCAACGGCCGCACCGCGCGGCAGACGTTCGAGGCGATGGTCGAGCGGCACGCGGGCCGGGTGGCGCAGCTGACCGACCCGAGCACCGACGACCTCACCCTCCTCTACGCGGACGACCTGCCCGAACTCCCCTGACCGGGACGGTCGGCGGACGCCACGTCGGCGGGGCCGGGCTGGGGCGGCACGCCCGGGGCGAGCCGGGCGATCAGTTCGGCGCGGACCGCGTCGAAGACCGGGTCGGCCTGGTAGTCGCCGTGCCCCAGGATCTGGGCGGGCAGCGGATTGCGCAGGGTCCGGCCGAAGGCGAGCGGGTCGCGTAGCGGCCCCTCGTCGATCCGGCGGCCGTCCTCGCAGGTCAGCCGGATCGGTCCGCCGATGGGGTCGGTGAAGCGCCACAGGTTGCGCCAGTCGTCCATCTCACGGTGCAGCCCGGTCAGCGCGGGCGGCCCGAAGAAGGCGGGGAACCAGCGGCCGTAGAGGCGCTCCAGGGGGCTGCCGTACGTCAGCAGCGCCACCCGGCTGCGGGTGACCAGATCGAGCTGCCAGACGGCGGCGGCCGCCAGCACGCTGCCCTGGGAGTGCCCGGAGAGCACCAGACGGCCGTCGAACCGCTCGGTCCAGGTGGCCATCCGCCAGGTGAGGTCGGGCACCGCACGCTCGGCGTAGCAGGGCGGCGCGAAGGGGTGCGCGGCGCGCGGCCAGAACGTGCCGACGTCCCACAGGATGCCGATGGTCCGCCGGGCGGAGTGGTCACGGTAGGCGCGCCGGCCCATGGCGATCAGCAGTATGACCCCGGCGCTCATCAGCCAGGAGCCGAGGGACTCCGCGGTCTCGGCGGCGGCGTGCACGACGGGCGCGGCGCCGGCGGTGGCCCGCCCGGGCGCCCGGTCGGTGAGCCAGGCGCCGGCCACCGCGCCGGCCCCCAGGACGAGGGTGACCGCGGCGATGGCCGCGACCAGGACCGGCGACGCGTCGGTGAGTCCGGCGCGGGCGATGGTGCCGGCGATCCGCTTCGTACGGCGCGCATCGGGGTGCTCCCGCGGGTCGTAGAGCCCGGGGACGTCCTTCTCGACCCGGCGGCGGACGATCACCACACGGATCGCGGCGAGCAGCACGACCACGGCGACCACCAGCAACAGGGCCGGGATCACGGAGGCTTGCCAGGACAGCAGCACGGGCGGGCCGGGAATGGGGGCGTGCGCCTGGCCCGGGGTCGCCCCGCCGTCCATCCAGTCGGCGAAGCGCTGCGCCACTCCCCCGGACAGCACCCCGCCCACCGCGCACGCCAGCAGGGCGACCGCGGGTCCGCCCATACCGCGCAGCGCCGTACGGGGGTCGTTGCGGGCGGCGCGCTGCAGGACGCACGCGGTCACCGCCAGCGCGAGGACCAGCACGCCCTGGAAGACCGCGATCCCGCCGAACGCGGCCGCGCCGGGCAGCGGGCCGTGGCTGCGGGCACCGGGGCGCGCCCAGCCGCTGTGCACCGCGATCAGCGCGAGCACGCCGACGGCGGCGTACGGCAGCGCCCGCACCACCGGACGGTCGGTCTGGTCGTCCGGTGCGGCCTCACTGCGCGCGGTCCGCCAGACGATCACGAGCGTGGCGGCGGCGAGCAGGATGACCAGGGCGGCCAGCGCCCGTCCGGTGACCGCGAGGACGGTGTCGCCGCCGGTGTGCCCGTCGGCCTTGGCGCCGGCGGCGAGCAGCACCGCGGCGATCGTCAGGACGCCCGCCGTGGTGTGCGCGGCCCGCAGCCGGGCGACCAGCCTGCGGCCGTACCAGAAGCCCTCCAGGCTGAGCGCGGTCCGCTCCTCGTGCGGGGTGAAGCGCGAACTGCCGGGCTCGCGGGGCGGCGGGGAGGCGGACTCGTACGCGCTCCAGGTGCGGTGCGAGAGCCACGACAGGAATCCGATGACGAGCAGCGGCACCAGGGAGGCGAGGGCGAGGCGCCGGCCGGGGGTGCTCCACCAGCCGGCGTTGCCGGGGTCGAGCCAGCCCAACCACGACTTGCCGGCGACGCAGACGGTGGTGCCGGCGCACTGCCAGGCCGTGAGGTCGAGGGCGACCTCACAGGCCGCGGCGGCGAGCAGCACGGTGAGGGTGAGCGCGAGGAGGCGCACCAGCAGGTCGTAGATCCGCTGGGCCGGGTGGTCGGCCGGGGCGGCGGGCCGCATCCAGTGCGCGAGGTTGGCGACCATGAAGGGCAACAGGATCAGCCACAGCGCACGGGCCCCGTTGCCCGAGGTCAGATTGGACCAGCAGTACGCCTCACGCACCGGCTCGCCCTGATGGTCCGCGGGCCGCTCCTCCGCGTCCGCGTCGTCCGTGCGGCGGTAACAGGCGGCGGTGTCGTCCCCCGTGATCAGCTGGACGCGCGGATCGCCGAGCATCTCCTGCGCGGTGGTGCCGCCGACGCCGTGCACCAGTAACTCCAGGGAGAGCTGGGGCGGTTGGGGTGACCGGGCTGGTTGGGGTGATTGGGGAGTCTGGGTCGGGAGGACTGCTGAGGGGGCGTCGTGGGTGCCGTGTGTTCCGCGCGTGCTGTGTGTGCTGTGTGTGTCCTGTTCGGCTTGCGCCGTTGACTGGACGAGGGGTGTCGCTGGTGGTGGTGTGTCCTGTTCGGCTGCCCGGGCGGCGGGCGGCGTGGGTTCCGCGTTGTCCACTGGTTTGTCCCCCGTTGTTGTTGTCCGTGTGGCGCGGCGCGGCGGTTCGGTCGGGTGCGGCGGTCCGGTCGCGGTGCCGTGGTTCGGTTCGGTGCCGTGGTCCGGTCGCGGTGCCGTGGTTCGGTCCGGAGCCGTGGTTCGGTTCGGAGCCGTGGTTCGGTTCGGTGCCGTGCCTGGGGAATTCTCTCGCGCCGGTGGGGACGCATCCACCCGTTCGGGGTGGTGGGTCGGGAGGGGGACGGGAGACGGGGGACGGGGGACGAAGCCTGGCGGGTACGCGTCATCCGATGTCATCCGCGCACACCCCCCACCCCCGAACCCACCCCCGCCCCCTCCCCCGAAGGGGGAGAGGGGGAGGGGGCGGGGGGAAGCCGGGAAAGCCGCGGACTCCACGGTCTGACGGGCGCCGCACCTTCAGGGACCGTGGCTCGCCGGGCTGGGCGCTCCCGCCACCAGGCATGCTTCGCACTGTTCGTGGCCGGAGCGGCGTCGCTGTCGGTACCTCGTGCGAGGATGAGGGAACCAGTGATCGCGGGCGGCAGCCAGCGCGTACGACCCGACATGGCGAGCCGGGCGGAAGGGACGGGCCGGGGTGAGCGACAACCAGAACCTGCTTGCGGAGCAGCGGCGTGCCCTGATTCTCGACGAGGTCAGGCGGCGCGGCGGGGTGCGGGTCAACGAACTCACCCGCAAGCTGAGCGTGTCGGACATGACGGTCCGTCGCGATCTGGACGCCCTGGCGCGTCAGGGCATGGTCGAGAAGGTGCACGGCGGCGCGGTGCCGGTCAGCGAGCCGAGCACGCACGAGCCCGGCTTCGAGGCGAAGTCGTCGCTGGAGCTGAGCGCCAAGGAGGACATCGCCAAGGCGGCGGCCGAAATGGCCGCTCCGGGCAGCGCCATCGCGCTGGCGGGCGGCACGACCGCGTTCGCGCTGGCACAGCAGCTGCTGGAGGTCCCGGACCTGACGGTGGTGACGAATTCGGTCCGGGTGGCCGATGTGTTCTACACCGCGCAGCGAGCGGCGGCCAGTGGTGGCACGGCGCCGCGTGCCGGTGCCGCGACGGTGGTGCTGACGGGCGGGGTGCGCACGCCCTCGGACACGCTCGTGGGGCCGGTGGCGGACGCCGCGATCCGGTCGCTGCACTTCGATGTGCTCTTCCTCGGGGTGCACGGGATATCGGTGGAGGCGGGACTGTCGACGCCGAATCTGGCGGAGGCCGAGACCAACCGGCACTTCGTACGGTCCGCGCGGCGCGTGGTGGTGGTCGCCGATCACACCAAGTGGGGCACGGTCGGGCTGAGTTCGTTCGCGACCCTCGATCAGGTCGATGTGCTGGTGACGGACGCGGGCCTGTCCGCCGGTGCGCGGGCGGAGTTCGCGGAACTGCCGCCGGAGCTGGTGGTGGCGGGCGAGCAGCCGGTGGACACCGAGCTCTGAGCGAGCGGTGGCCCCGGCGGCCAGGGGCGGACACGAGCGAGGGGCAGACACCTGACAGGGCGTCAGCTATGGTGAGGCGCGCCGGGGACCTGACCCCCGGCCCGTCGACCGTCCCGTAGGGGGTGCTCGTCCATGGCGCGCCGACTCCGCCCCGTCGAGCTGGAATTCGTCGAGTCCGCCCCGCTGCGGCTGGTGTTCGCCGCGGAGGTGGCCGCGTCACCGAAAGCGGTGTACGCGGCACTGGCGGACGATGTGGCGGGCTGGCCGTCCTGGTTCACGGGCGTGGCGCGCGCGGCGTCGACGCACGGCGGGCAGGGCCGGGAGGTGCGGCTCACCGGCGGCACCCGGTTCACCGAGACGGTGCTGGCCGCCGAGCCGGACGCGCGGTACGCCTACCGGGTCGACACCACCAACGCCCCTGGATTGCGGGCTCTGTTGGAGGACTGGCGGCTGACGCCGGCCAGCGGTGGCACCCGGCTGCGGTGGACGTTCGCGGCGGACGGCCCGGCGGCGTTCCGCTGGGCGCTGATGCTCGCCAGGCCGGGCCTGGGACGCGCCTTCCGGGAGTCGGCGCGGACGCTGGAACACCGGCTCGGCAGGACCTGACACGGGCGACCGGATGACCGGATGGCCAAGTGACCGGGCCGCGTGCCACCAGCACGCTCAGGCCGGCCAGGACCCGGTGGCCAGGAACTCCTCGATGGTGCGCGCGTACGGCGCGATGTCCAGGCCCTGGGAGGCCAGCCAGTCGTCGGAGTAGTACTTGTCGAGGTAGCGGTCGCCGGGGTCGCAGAGGAGCGTGACGACGGACCCCGTGCGGCCCGCGGCGACCATCTCCGCGACGATCTTCAGGGCGCTCCACAGGCCCGTGCCCGTCGACCCGCCCGCCTTGCGGCCGATCGCCGCCTCCAGGGCGCGTACGGCGGCGACGCTGGCCGCGTCCGGGACCTTCATCATCCGGTCGATCGCGCCGGGTACGAAGCTCGGCTCCATCCGGGGCCGCCCGATGCCCTCGATGCGGGAGGCGGTGGCACAGTCCGTCATGGCGTCGCCGGTGCGCCAGCCGTCGAAGAAGCAGGAGTTCTCCGGGTCGGGGACGCAGATCAGGGTGTCGTACTGCATGTAGTGGACGTAGCGGGCGATGGTCGCGGAGGTGCCGCCGGTGCCCGCGGTCGCCACGATCCAGGCCGGCTCGGGGTAGCGCTCCAGTCGCAGCTGCTCGTAGATCGACTCGGCGATGTTGTTGTTGCCGCGCCAGTCGGTGGCCCGTTCGGCGTAGGTGAACTGGTCCATGTAGTGCCCACCGGACTCGGCGGCGAGCCGCGCGGAGACCTCGTAGACGGTCCGTGGGTCCTGCACGAGATGACAGCGGCCGCCGTGGAACTCGATCAGCCGGGTCTTCTCGCGGCTGGTGGTGGCCGGCATCACGGCGATGAACGGCACGCCGATGAGCGAGGCGAAGTACGCCTCGGAGACGGCGGTGGAGCCACTGGAGGACTCGATGACCGGCTTGCCCGGTCTGATCCAGCCGTTGCACAGCCCGTAGAGGAACAGCGAGCGGGCCAGCCGGTGCTTGAGGCTGCCGGTGGGGTGCGTCGACTCGTCCTTGAGGTAGAGGTCGATGCCCCAGTGCTCGGGCAGCGGGAAGCGCAGGAGGTGGGTGTCGGCGGTGCGGTTGGCGTCCGCCTGGACCTTGCGTACGGCTTCTTTGAGCCAGCTTCGGTAGTCCGGATCCGAGCGGTCGACATCGACGGTCGGCATCGGGGCCCGGCCCGGGACCTCGTCGGGCCGGCTCTGCGGCTGCTGTGCGGTGCTCACCGGCGCACTCCTCAGGAGGTTTCGAGGCCCGTTCGCAACGCCGGGCCGCTTCCGACTATAACCACCCTCCGCACCCTTCTCACCTGCATAAACATCACTTTGAGAGACCCCAAGGCGGCCCTGGGTCAGGGCCGTTGCGCGCATCCCCGCCGCTCGGGGCCACTGGTGCGGCGGGCGCTGTGGCGGCAAACTTCCCTCAAGGGGCGGTAAGGGGAACTGCTCTTCTCGTGGAGGGGAGGTGCCGGCCATGGCGGAGGCCGAATTCACCGCGACCGGCGTGCGGATCGAACGATGGCTGCGGTCGCTGACCCGCGCCGGGCAGGTGGTCATCAGGGACGGCAGACTCGCGCTGCTGACCAGCTACGGTACGGAGATCGACAGCGCCCCGTTGCAGGCCGTGGAGGCCCACAAGCCGCTGTTCGCGGCGCGGGACCGGGCGCTCGCCAGGCTCAACGGGAACCGCTATTCACTGACTCTCGGCACCCCGGAGCTCTTCTTCAAGGCCCTGGAAGCGGCACGTCCGCCACGTGGCTGAGGGCCCGCTCCGGCCGAGGAGTGCGGTTGCGTGAGCGCGGCGTCTGACTGACCCTGGTCTCGTATCACCGAGGGTTCACCAGTGGTGACGCTGTGATGCAGCGGGCACCGCTGGCTTCGATCTTCGCCCCTGCCCGGTACGAGGGGCGCCCGGCCTCATCAGGGAGTCGCGGTCGTGATCAGGCAGCCCAGCAGGCACTGCACGGTGGAGCTCCAAGCCGTTCCGGCTCGCATCGGACACGTGCGCAGAATCATCGCCGCCCAGCTGCGGTACTGGCGTCTCGACGCCTTGATAGATCCCGCCGCGCTCGGGGTGACCGAACTCCTCGCCAACGTCCACCGGCACGCCCGCCCCAGCAAGCAGTGCACAGTCGAACTGTCCGTGCTCCTCGATCAGTTGACGGTCGCCGTGCGCGACGAGGATCCGCGCCTGCCCCGGATCCGGGCCGCGGACAACTGGGAGACCTGCGGGCGCGGGCTGGCGCTGATCGCGGCGCTGAGCGAGAGCTGGGGGATGCGCCCGGAGGGCGGGGGCAAGGTCGTGTGGTTCACCCTTCCGGCCCTGACCCCGGCCCCCGAGGAGGCGCGTGCGCTCCGCACGTACTGGGAGCCGCTGCCCGTGGACGGCGACGCCCGCACGACGGCCGACGCCCGTACCCGGGCGGGCGGCGCGACGGTCGGCTGACCGGCCTCCGGGCCCCGCTTCCCCGGTGATCAACACGCCACCGGGGAAAGGGAATCCGCGCGGCGCACCGCTGCGCGTGCGGTGGCGCGCAGATGACCCGCCGGGGTTCGGCGCCGTGCGGCGCGGTCACACCGGGCCGCCCTTGGGGCCGGCGCCGCCGAAGTGCTCCTCCAGGACGGACATCCGGCGCCAGTACTCCTCCTCGTCGATCTCGCCGGCGGCGAAGCGCCGCCCGAGGACGGCGACCGGCGAGGGGACGTCGAGGCGGGCGGTGGACCGGGGGCCACGGAACGGCCGGCCGGGGCCGCCGTGGCGCCACACGGTACGGCGCAGCAGCGTCACCGCGCCGAGGACGACCAGCGCCCAGAGGACGGGTACGAACAGGATCCAGGGGCCGGGGCCGCCTCCGGACCAGGGGTCGGCGAGTGCGGGCATGGCAATCAGCTCCTCGGGGGGTCGGATCAGCTCCGTGCTGTCCCTTCCGAGCCTGGTCCACCGGCGGCCGCCAGTCGTCGTACGGCCAGCGGCTTCGTCCGTACCCCGCAAGGAGTAGGCGGGAGAACGCCACTGCTCCGGCGGGAGCGGAAGGCCGGGTCACCCGCCGGGCTCGCCGCGGGCCCGACGGCCCGGGGCTGTGCATCTCGAGCTGTGTACCTTGAACTTTGTAACTACCAGTATGTACAGTGCCATCATGAGCACTGAAGAACGGCTCGGGACCCAGGAACGGTTGGTGCGCAGCACCCAGGAGCTGCTGTGGGAGCGGGGCTACGTAGGCACCAGCCCCAAGGCGATCCTGGAGCGTGCGGGCGTCGGCCAGGGCAGCATGTACCACCACTTCTCCGGGAAGTCCGCCCTCGCCCTGGCGGCGCTCCGGCGCACCGCACAGACGATGCAGCAGACCGCCGAGGAGTGCCTGGGCGGCCCCGGCACGGCGTACGACCGCGTCGCGGCCTATCTGACGCGCGAGCGGACGGTGCTGCGCGGCTGCCCGATCGGCCGGATGACGCAGGACCGCGACGTGGTGCAGAACCCCGAACTGCGCACTCCGCTGGACCAGATGTTCGACTGGCTCCGGGGCCGGATCGCCGACGTCCTCGCCGAGGGGCAGCGGCGCGGTGAGCTGGCCGCGGCGCTGGATCCGGTGGCGACCGCGGCCACCGTCGCCGCCGTCGTCCAGGGCGGTTATGTGCTGGCCCGGGCCGCTGATGACCCGGCACCGTTCGATGCCGCCGTCCAGGGCGTACTGGCGCTGCTCGCCGCGCAGGTCACGTCCGTCGGGGCCACCGGCGACCGGGACTGAGGTCGCCCGGCGCGAAAACCGTTCGCGCCGTTCGTGTCACAGCCGAGCGGCCGCGCCTACCCAGGGGCCGGGCCGGCCACAAAGGAGTTCCTCGTCATGGAGATCACTCGCGAGCTGCCCGCCGGCCGGCCGGGGCCGGCCGAGCACTTCACCGGCACGGTCCGGCTCCACGAGATCGCCGTCCCGCCGGCCCCCTCCCGTCTGCGGATCTTCCGCGTCCACTTCGCGCCCGGCGCCCGCACCGCCTGGCACACCCATCCGCACGGCCAGGTCCTGCACGTCACCGAGGGCGCCGGTCTCGTGCAGCGCGCGGGTGGTCCGGTCGAGCCGATCCGTCCCGGGGACACCGTCTGGATCGCGCCGGGCGAGCGGCACTGGCACGGCGCCGGGCCGGACAGTTTCATGACCCACCTGGCGACCGTCGAAGCCGCCGCCGACGGCACCACGACGGAGTGGGCCGAGCCGGTCGGCCCCCACGAGTACCCGGGCGACGAGTGACCCCGGCTCCGGCGCCCGCCACGGCGTCGGCGCCGCCCCCGCCCCTCCCCCGCACCCGTTACGGAGTTCCGCCGTGCACGCCATGCAGTACGCGATCACCCTCCCCGCCGACTACGACATGGAGATCATCCGGCACCGTGTGAAGTCCCGGGGCCACCTCCTCGACGACTTCGCGGGCCTCGGCCTCAAGGCGTACGGGGTCCGCGAGCGCGGGACCGACGGCTCGCCGGTCAATGAGTACGCGCCGTTCTATCTCTGGGCCGACCCCGCGGCCATGAGCCGCTTCCTCCTCGGCGACGGATTCCGGGGCGTGATCCGCGACTTCGGGCGGCCGGCCGTGCGGCACTGGCAGGGGCTCTTCCACCGGCCCGGGCCCGCCGCCGGCCGCCCCCGGGGGCCTTCTCGCGGCGTACGGAGGCCCTCCCCGAGGGAGCGGATCCGGCCACCGTCGTCGCGGACGCGGTGGCACGCCACCAGGAACTGGCCGCCACGGAAGGCGTCTTCGCCACCTCTCTGGCCCTCGATCCCCGCCGCTGGGAGCTGGTGCACTTCACCCTCTGGGCGGACGCCGTCCCGGAGGGCGCCGGTGACCGCTATCAGGTGCTGCACCTGTCCGCGCCGGGCCTCGACCGGCTGGGGGCGGGTTCCCAGTGGTGAGCACCTCCGCCGCGGAACGGCCCACGGGGCCGGCCGTCCGTACCGTCCTCGGCGACCTCGACCCCGCGGACCTCGGTGTCTGTGACGCGCACGACCACCTCTTCCTGCGCAGCCCCCGGCTGGCGGGCCAGGAACTCGACGATGTCGCGGCGGCGGCCGCGGAACTGGCCGCGTTCCGTTCGGCGGGCGGCGCGTCCGTGATCCAGTGGACGCCGTACGGCATGGGCCGCCGGGCCGCCGAACTCCCGCGGCTGGCACGGGAGTCGGGGGTGCGGATCGTGGCCGCCACCGGGCTGCACCAGGCGGTGCACTACGCACCCGAGGTGCTGGAACGGGTCCGGGCCGATCTCGCCGGGGTGTTCGTCGGCGAGCTCACCGAGGGCATCGGCAGGACCGGCGTGCGGGCCGGAATGATCAAGGTGGCCGGGGGCTTCCACGGTCTGGACCGGCACGCCCGGTACACGATGGCGGCCGCCGCCGAGGCCCAGCACGCCACCGGGGCCGCCATCGGCGTGCATCTGGAGCTGGGCACCGGCGCACCGGCCGTACTCGACCTGCTCTGCGGCGAGTTGGGGGTCGCACCGGACCGGGTGATCCTGGGGCATCTCAACCGTTCACCGGACGGCGTGGTGCACCGGATGGCCGCCGAGGCCGGGGCGTATCTGGCCTTCGACGGCCCCTCGCAGACCCATCATGCGACCGACTGGCGGCTGCCGGACGCGCTGGCCGCGCTCACCGAAGCGGGCTTCGGCGACCGGATCCTGCTCGGCGGCGACACCACCACGGCCGGCGCCCGGTCGGTGAACGGCGGCCCCGGTATGCCGTTCCTGCTGCGTCACCACCGCGAGCGGCTGGAAATCGCCCTGGGTCCCGCCCTGGTGACACAGTTTCTGACCACCAACCCGGCTCGCGCCTTCGCCGCCGACTGGGCACGTCCGGCGCCGACGGTGCAGACGAGCTGAGGGCGCTCCCGAGGCGTGCCCGGGCTCGGCCGGGCGCGCCAAGGGCGGCCCGCCCCTACCGCTCGACCACCGCCAGCGGGTCGTCCAGCACCGGCTGCCAGGCCAGCTCCGCCGCGCCGACCAGGCTGTTGTGGTCGAGGCTGCAGGGCAGGATCGGCACCCCGCCGCTGCGGCCCCACAGACTGCGGTCGGCGACCACCGCGCGCAGCCGCTCCGGGTCGGCCTCCAGCAGGGCGCGGTGCAGCCCGCCGAGGATGATGCGGTCCGGGTTGAGGATGTTGACGAGTCCGGCGATGCCGAGGCCGAGCCGGTCGATCAGCAGATCGGCCGCGGCGCGTACACCCGGGTCGGCGTACTCGTCGCGGAGCAGGTCGGCGGCCTGCCGGAGCAGCGAGACCTCGGGGCCCGGCTCGCGGCCGGCCGCGACGAGGAAGGCCAGCGGGTCGGCCTCGACGTCCAGGCAGCCGCGGCTGCCGCAGTGGCAGGGCGCGCCCTCGGGGTGGACCGTCAGATGGCCGACCTCCAGGGCCAGGCCCGAACTGCCGCTGTGCAGCCGCCCGTCGAGCACCAGCGCCCCGCCGACGCCGCGGTGACCGGAGGCCACGCAGAGCAGGTCGCGGGCTCCCCGACCGGCGCCGTGGCGGTGTTCGGCGAGGGCCATGAGGTTGACATCGTTGCCGGTGAAACCGATCTGGTCGGTGACGCCGGGGATGCCGGCGTCGGCGAGCGCGCTCAGGAAGAGCTCCCGTACGGGGGCTCCCGAGGGCCAGGCGAGGTGCAGCGGGTTGAGGGCCTCGCCGTCCGGCTCCGCGACCGCGGACGGCACCGCGAGGCCGGCACCCAGGCAGCGTCGGCCGGTCTCGCGCAGCAGGGTGGCGCCGGCCTCGACGACCTCGGCGAGGACGTGGGCCGGGTCGGCGGGGATGGTGCCGCAGCCGGGTGCGGTCGCCACGATGCGGCCGCCGAGACCGACCAGCGCGGCGCGGTAGCCGTCGGCGTGGATCTGCGCGGCCAGTACGACCGGCCCGTTCCCGGCGACGGACAGCCGGTGGGAGGGGCGGCCCTGGGAACCGGCCGACGCGGTGGGCCGGGAGTCGACGGTGATCAGGCCGAGCGCTTCGAGCTCGGCCGCCACCGCGCCCGCGGTCGCGCGGGTCACGCCGAGTTCGGCGGTCAGCACGGCACGGGTGGGTGCGCGTCCGGTGTGTACGAGCTCCAGTGCGGGTCCGAGGGCGCCACGGCCCCGCTCCAGCCTGGTTGTCCGAGTCTGGGTCACCCCTCTATTCTGGCTTTGTGCCGACGCTAAACAAAATACGGAGGGTCCTTACGCGGGACCAGCGCTCCGTCACCCACGATCGACACCCCCAAATCCTCCCGAACCCCCCATACCTCACCCGACTCCGCATCGCCGTCACCGCGTTCTTCGCCATGGACGGCTTCCTGTTCGCCGGATGGGTCGTCCGCATCCCGGCGATCAAGGCGCAGACCGGCGCCGGCGCGGGCGCCCTGGGGCTCGCGCTGCTCGGTGTGTCGGCGGGCGCGGTCGCGTTCATGATGCTCACCGGGCGGCTCTGCCGGCGGTTCGGCAGCCACGCCGCGACGACCGCCTCCGCGGCCGCCCTCGCCCTGAGCATCCTGCTGCCGCCGCTCACCCGCTCCGCGACCGCGCTGGGGCTGGTCCTGCTGGTCTTCGGCGCCGCGTACGGCTCCCTCAACGTCGCGATGAACAGCGCCGCCGTCGATCTCATCGCCGCGCTGCGCCGGCCCGTGATGCCCAGCTTCCACGCCGCGTTCAGCCTCGGCGGCATGCTCGGCGCGGGGCTCGGCGGGCTGATCGCGGGCCGCCTCTCCCCCACCGTCCACCTGTCGCTGCTCGCCGCGATCGGACTGCTGGCGACGGCCGTCGCGGGGCGCACCCTGCACACCCACCCCGCCCCGACGGTCCCCGAGCGGATGCCGACGGCACCGGAAGGCCCCCGGGCCGCCCCGGCGGGCCGCGGGCGCCGACTGGTCCTGGTCTTCGGGCTGATCGCCCTGTGCACCGCGTACGGCGAGGGGGCGCTGGCCGACTGGGGCGCACTGCACCTCTCCCAGGACCTGGCCGCCGGGCCCGGCCTGGCCGCCGCCGGCTACGCGGTGTTCGCGCTGGCGATGACCGCGGGGCGGCTGTCCGGAACCGCGGTGGTGCAGCGCTTCGGAGCGGCCCGCGCGCTGGTCGCGGGCGGTACGACGGCGGCCGCCGGCATGCTGCTCGGCGCACTCGCCCCCACCGCCTGGGCGGCCTGCCTCGGCTTCGCCGTCGCCGGCCTGGGGCTCGCCAACATCTTCCCGATCGCCATCGCCCGGGCCGGCGAGAGCGGCGGCGCGGACGGCGTCGCCGTCGCCTCGACGGTCGGCTACGGGGGCATGCTGCTCGGCCCGCCCGCCATCGGGTTCCTGGCCGAGGTCTGGAGCCTGCCCGTCGCGCTGACGACGGTCGCCCTGCTCGCCGCGGCCGCGGCCGCCATCGCCTGCGCGACGCGCGGAGCCCACCGCACCGGGCGGGCGTGACGTAGCAGGTGTGCGTGACGTACCGGATCTGCGTGACGCGACGGTGAGCACGAAGCAACGGGCAAGCGTGACGTACGGGATGGGCACGGCGTACGGGACGGGCATGGCGTACGGGACGGGTAGGACGTAGGGGGTGGGCAGGACCTACGGGGTGGGTGTGACGCAGCGGCGCATACCCGGCCCGGCGCTCCGGTCCTGCCCGTACCGGCGCCTCCCCGCCGCGGTCGACTGTCAGTGGCGGCTGGCACACTCGTGGCATGGAGATCACTGAGTTCGTCGAAACGCTGCGACTGGACGGCGGCCTGCTCGCCGACGCCGCCGAGGAGGCGGGGCTGGACGCCTCCGTCCCGGCGTGCCCCGAGTGGCAGATGCGGGATCTGGTCACCCACATCGGGCAGGTTCACCGCTGGGCGACGGAGATCGTGGCCCAAGGGGTGCAGCAGCCGGGCCGCCCCGCGGAGGCACCCGACCTGTCCGACGAGGAACTCATCGGCTGGCTGCGCGAGGGCCATCACCACCTCGTCCTCACGCTGCACTCCGCCCCGCGGGATCTCGCCGCCTGGACGTTCCTGCCCGCGCCGTCCCCGCTGGCGTTCTGGGCCCGCCGCCAGGCCCATGAGACGTCCGTGCACCGCGTCGACGCCCAGCAGGCGGCCGGTGCGTCGCTCACTCCCCTCCCCACCTCCTTCGCCGCGGACGGCATCGACGAACTCCTGACGGGCTTTCACGGCCGCGACCGCAGCCAGATCCGCACGGACGTGCCCCGGTCGCTCCGGCTGCGCGCGACCGACACCCCGGGCGCGGACTGGACCGTCCAGCTCTCCGAGGCCCCGCCGCGGACGGTGCGCACCCCGGCGGACGCCGGCTCCGAGGCCGGCGCCCCGGAGCAGGGCAAGCCCGTCGACTGCACGATCGAGGGGCCGGCCGAGGAGCTCTACCTCGCCCTGTGGAACCGCCGCCCGTGGGACGCCCTGACGATCACCGGCGACCGTGAACTCCCGGAGCTGTGGCGGGAACGCGCCGGCGTCTGACGGCTCGCCCCACCCAGCCATCCGTACGCCGCCCGGCCGGTCCCCGCTGACGGCCCGGCCGCCTCCTCCCGCTGACGAGCAAGTTGCCCCACCCCCGCGTACGGTCCGCTCACCCGCGCATACGGTCCGCCCCCCATACGGTCCGGCCTTCACCGCCCCGCGGTCAGCCCAACCATCCCGGCCGTACGAGCCCCGACTCGTAGGCCAGCACGACGAGTTGGGCGCGGTCGCGGGCGCCGAGCTTGACCATGGTGCGGCTGACGTGAGTCTTGGCGGTGAGCGGGCTGACGACCAGGCGGCGGGCGATCTCCTCGTTGGAGAGGCCGATACCGACCAGCGCCATCACCTCGCGTTCGCGTTCGGTCAGTCCGGCCAGGGCGCCGGCCGCGGCAGGCTCCTTGGAGCGGGCCGCGAACTCCGCGATCAGACGTCGGGTGACGCCCGGCGAGAGCAGTGCGTCACCGGCCACCACCGCGCGCACGGCCCGCAGGAGTTCCTCCGGTTCGGTGTCCTTGACCAGGAAGCCGGAGGCACCGGAACGGATCGCCTCGAAGACGTACTCGTCCAGCTCGAAGGTGGTCAGCATGACGACCTTCACCTCGGACAGCTCGGGGTCCTCGGTGACCCGGCGGGTGGCGGCCAGGCCGTCCAGGACCGGCATGCGGATGTCCATCAGGACGACGTCCGGGCGGTGTTCGCGGACCGCGGCCAGCGTCTGTCGGCCGTCCGCGGCCTCGGCGACCACCTCGATGTCGGGCTGGGCGTCGAGCAGCGCCTTGAACCCGGCCCGGACCAGCAGCTGATCGTCCGCCAGCAGTACCCGGATCACGACTCCTCCTCGTCCTCCTCGGGGCCGGCGCCCTGGCTCACGGTATCCGCGCCCAGGCCACCACCGCCCCGGCCCTCCGTGGTCCGCTTCGACCGCCCCGCCCCGGCTTCCACCGTCGACTCCGACTCCGACTCCGACGCCGACGCCGACTCCGACGCCGCCGGCTCGGCCGCCGGTTCGGCCGCGTCCGCTCCTGCGTCCGGCCCCACCTGCCCGCCCGCACCGGCTCGGCCCGCCCGGCCCGCCCGGTCCTCGGTACCCACCCGGCTCTCCGCGCCCGCTGGTGCCGGGGCCAGCGGGATACCGGCCCGGACGCGGAACCCGCCGTCCGCGCGGGGGCCGGCCTGCACCGTGCCGCCGAGCGCCGCGGCCCGCTCCCGCATGCCGGCCAGGCCGTTGCCCCCGCCGGCCGTGCCGTCCGCGCCGGTGGTCACCGGGCCGTCGTCGTCGACCCGGATCTCCAGGGCCGCGGGGGTGTGCCGCAGCAAGACCCGGGCGGTGCGCGAACCGGAGTGCCGGACGATGTTGGTGAGCGCCTCCTGGACGATGCGGAAGGCGGCGAGGTCGGTGCCGGGCGGGAGGGGTGCGGGGGTGCCCTCGGTGGTGACGTCCACCGCGAGACCGGCGCTCCGGGCCTGCTCCACGAGTTCGGGCAGCCGGTCCAGGCCGGGCGCCGGGGACCGCGGGGCGTCGCCCGGCGCGCGCAGGGTGGCGAGCACCTGACGGACCTCGCCAAGCGCTTCCTTGCTCGCGGCCTTGATCGTGGTCAGCGCGGTGCGTGCCTGCTCGGGATCGCTGTCGAGCAGCGCCAGGCCCACGCCCGCCTGGACGTTGATGACGGAGATGCTGTGCGCGAGGACGTCGTGCAGTTCGCGGGCGATCCGCAGCCGCTCCTCGTCGGCCCGGCGGCGTTCCGCGGCGGCCCGCTCGGCCCGCGCCTTCGCCAGCTGCTCCCGGCGCACCCGTACCAGCTCGGAGAGTGCCACCACCGCCACCACCCAGACCGTGATGACGATTTCCTGGTTCCACGGGGCGGGCCCGTCGTGCGGCGGCGGCAGCCACCGGTAGAGCCAGTGGGCGGCGAGCAGGTGGACGGCCCAGACGCCGCCCAGCGCGCACCAGGCCACCCTGCGGTGTCCCGCGACGATCGCCGCGAAGGCGCCCAGCGCGAGGGTGAGGAAGACCGGCCCGTACGGGTAGCCGGCCAGGAGGTAGGCGGTGGTCGTCGCGGCGGTGCCGAGGGCGACGGTGCGCGGGTAGCGGTGGCGGAAGAGCAGCTGGAGCCCGCCGAGGACGAGCAGCGCACGGCCGACGGAGTCCAGCGGGACGCGGCCGGGCTCCTGGTTGTGCCCGGTGAAACCGGAGCCGACGGTCACGAAGACCGTCACGGCCAGCGTCGAGAGCCAGGGCAGGCGGGTTCCGGGCCCGCCGCGGGGCCTGTCCGGCGGGACCGACAGCCACCGCTCCCACGCCGGGCCGAGGCAGCGCCGCGCCCACGGCGGCCGTACGTTCTCCATGCCGTCACGCTAGACCGGGCCACGGCGCGGCGGCGTCAGCCGGACACAGTGACCGGCCGTACTCCCCCAGGAGTACGGCACCCGGGGGACCTGGGGCACCTGGGGCCCTCAGGGGTTGGCCTGGGGATCGGTTCGGTCGGCTCGGGGATCGGTCCGGGGATCGGTCCGGTGGGTCAATCGGTTCGGTCGGCTCAGTCGGTCAGCTGGGTCATTCGATCGGTTGGGGCATTCGATCGGCTGAGGCATCCGATCGGTTGAGGCATCCGGTCCGTTGAGGCATTCGGTCCGTTGAGGCATTCGGTCCGTTGGGGCATTCGGTGCGGTGGGATCGGCACGGGCCGGCCGGTGGGAGCAACAGGGTGCAGCCGGGTCACCGCGGGGTGCGCAGGCCGACGCTGCGGGCGAGTTCGAGGACGGCCTGCTCGAAGAAGTCGGCGCGGGCCTCGACCACCCGGTTGAACTGGCCGAAGAGCTCGAAGCTGAGCAGCCCGAAGAGCTGTGCCCAGGCCCCGATGAGCCGCGCCAGCACGGCGGCAGGCAGCTCCACCCCCAGTTCGGCACCGAGGGCCAGCGCATCGGCCACCACCGGGTCGGGCAGCGGTTCCGCGGGCTCCTTCAGGGTGCCGGCGACATGCGCGTCGCGGACGACGCCGATCAGCGCGAGACCGACCCGGGCGGCGGGCCCCGTGGTGGTGCTGGGCGCACGGTAGCCGGGGACGGGCGAGCCGTAGATCAGGGCGTACTCGTGCGGATGGACCAGCGCCCACTCGCGTACGCCGTGGCAGAGGGCGAGCCAACGGGCTGCGGGACGCTCGGCGTCGGGCCCACGGAGGGAGTCGAGGGCACTTTCGGCGGCCTCGCCGAGCGCGTTGTAGGCGTCGACGATCAGCGCGGTGAGCAGGTCGTCGCGGCTCGGGAAGTAGCGGTAGAGGGCCGAGGAGGCCATGCCGAGTGCGCGGGCGACCGCCCGTAGGGAGAGCTTGGCGGCGCCCTCCTCGGCCAGTTGCCGGCGGGCCTCGGCCTTGATGGCTTCGGTGATCTCGCCACGGGCCCGTTCCCTGGCACCTCGGATCGCAGTCATGGTGAGCAGTGTGCCAGCTTTCGGAGCACCGCACAAAAACGAGAGCACCGCTCTTGCTTTGATGCACCGTCCGCGTGCACACTGTTCTCAAGCGAGAGCAGTGCTCTCGAAATGGAACACCGATCCCCCTTACGAGCCCCGCACGCCCACGCGTGCACCGCCCCCTGCGCACCGCACCCCAACACCCCAACCTCAACGCCCGAACCTCAATACCCAGGAGCCCACCCATGTCCCAGTACCTCAAGCCCAGTCGGTTCGCCGCCCGCCTCAACGGCCTCATCGGCTGGCTCGCCCGCCGCGGCATCAGCCTCGCCGGCTCCGCCGACCTCTCGGTCCGCGGCCGGAAGAGCGGTGAGTGGCGACGCGTCCCGGTCAACCCCATGACGTTCCAGGACGGCCGCTACCTCGTCTCGGCCCGCGGCAACTCCGAATGGGTACGCAACCTGCGCGCCGCGGGCGGCGGCGAACTCCGCGTCGGCCGCCGCACCCGCCCCTTCACCGCCGTCGAACTGCCGCCGGCGGAGACCCCCGCACTGCTGCGGGCCTACCTCGAACGCTGGGGCTGGGAGGTCAAGTCGTACTTCGGCGAGATCACCGCCGCCTCCACCGACGACGAACTCCTCGCCGCGGCCCCCCGCCACCCCGTCTTCCGCATCGCCGAGTCCTGACACCCCTCGCACCCCGGCGGGCCGGGCGCACCCCGGCGGGCCGGCGCTCGGGGCTGCCGCGGGCACCTGACGGGCGCCTGACGGCCCCCCACACTCCAACCGGACCGCCACACCTCTGCGGCCCCTCTGGCACCTACGCCCCCCTGACCCACCTGCGGACCCCCACACGCCTGCGGGCCACCCCGCGCCTGCGGGCTCCCACGCACCTGCGGGCCCGTACCTCGATGGGCTCCCGCATGGACTCCCGGATGGGCTCCCGCATGGACTCCCGGATGGGCTCCCGCGGCCCGGCCGACAGCTGTTCCCCCGGCGACCGCCCCGCACCGGCGGGCTTCCACGCCCCGGCGGGGGATGCCATGAACCGACGACGGGGCACATGTCCCGACAAGCCCACGCACCCGGCGGGACGGGGCCACATACGGCCGAGCCCGGGCGCCCCGTCGGTACCGCAAACCACCGACCGGGCCAGCAGCCCCAGTAGCCCCCACCGTGCTCCCGGCCTCCCGGCCCACCCAGCCCGCCCGGCCACACGACCAGACAGCCGCTCGGCCGCCCGGCCGTCCCCTCGGTGTCGGGGTCTCACGCCCGGTCCATGGCCTCCAGCGCCCGGCGCGCGACGCCGTTCGTGCGGACCATCTCGGCGAGCGTGGTCGTGCCTCGGGTGATCTTGGCGAAGGCGTGCCAGGCCGGGCGGAAGCCGGTGATGGCCGCGTGCAACATGCCGGGACGGCGGGAGAAGACCTTGAGCATGCGGCGGCCGACGCCCATCTCCACGCCGAGGCCCGCCTTGATGGCGAAGGCGTAGTTGAGGGCCTGACGGCGCGCGTCCACGGCGTCATGGGCCTCGGACACCCGCACCGCCCACTCGCCGGCGAGCCGCCCGGACCGCAGCGCGAAGGAGATGCCCTCCCGCGTCCACGGCTCCAGCAGCCCGGCCGCGTCACCGCACACCAGCACCCGGCCACGGGAGAGCGGCGAGTCGTCGGCGCGGCAGCGCGTCAGGTGACCGGAGGAAATGCTCGGTTCGAAGCCGGCCAGGCCCAGCCGGCCGATGAAGTCCTCCAAGTAGCGCTTGGTCGCCGCGCCCTCGCCGCGTGCGGAGATCACACCGACGGTCAGCGTGTCGCCCTTGGGGAAGACCCAGCCGTAGCTGCCGGGGAGCGGCCCCCAGTCGATGAGCACCCGGCCCGCCCAGTCCTCGGCGACCGGCTCCGGCACCGGGATCTCCGCCTCCAGCCCCAGATCGACCTGGTCGAGCTTGACGCCGACGTGTGCTCCTATCCGGCCCGCGCTGCCGTCCGCGCCGACCACGGCGCGCGCCAGCACCACCTCACCGTCACCCAGCACCACCGCGACGGTGCGCCGGTCCGGCACCTCGGCGCCGTGCTGTTCGACCCGCGAGACCGTGACGCCCGTACGGACCGTGGCGCCCGCGTCCTTGGCCGACTCGACCAGCCGGGCGTCGAACTCCGGGCGGTTGATCAGGCCGAAGAGCATGTTCCTGGAGCGTCGGGTGCGGGTCAGCCGGCCGTTCAGCGAGAACGTCACGGCATGCACCCGGTCGCGCAGCGGCAGGTCGAAGCCGGGCGGCAGCGCGTCCCGCGAGGGGCCGATGATGCCGCCGCCACAGGTTTTGTACCGGGGCAGTTCCGCCTTCTCCAGGAGCAGGACCCGGCGTCCCGTACAGGCCGCGGCATGCGCGGCCGAGGCACCCGCAGGTCCCGCGCCCACCACCACGACGTCCCACACCTGCTGCTTGTCCTCCGCTGCCCGCTCGCTGCTCACCTGTGCTTCTGCTCCCGTTCGATGGCTGGCTGCGCGTACCGCCCGCATCCTACGGGCCGCTGTTCCGCGAACCGCCTGTGGGAAGATCGGGGGCACTCATGCCCGTACGTCCGGCCCGTCCGGCTCACGAGGCCCGGACGGTCCCGTACTGCACAACGCCGCGCCCACAAGGAGCGTTCCATGTCTGACAGCCCGCTCGCCGATACCGTCGCCGCGCTTCAGCCCCGCGCCAGGACCGAGCTGGCCGAGCTGGTGGCTTTCAAGTCGGTGGCCGACCCGGACCAGTTCCCCAAGAGCGAGTGCGAGGCAGCCGCCGACTGGATCGCCGAGGCCCTTCGCGCGGACGGTTTCCAGGACGTGGCGCTGCTGGACACCCCGGACGGCACCCGCTCCGTCTACGGCTTCCTGCCGGGTCCGGCCGGCGCCCCGACGGTTCTGCTGTACGCGCACTACGACGTGCAGCCGCCGCTGGACGAGGCCGCCTGGGTCTCCCCGCCGTTCGAGCTGACCGAGCGCGACGGCCGCTGGTACGGCCGCGGCGCCGCGGACTGCAAGGGCGGCGTGATCATGCATCTGACGGCGCTGCGCGCGCTGAAGGAGCACGGCGGGGTGCCGGTCAACGTCAAGGTGATCGTGGAGGGTTCGGAGGAGCAGGGCACCGGCGGCCTGGAGCGCTACGCCGAGGCGCACCCGGAGCTGCTGGCCGCCGATGCCATCGTCATCGGGGACGCCGGTAACTTCCGGGTCGGGCTGCCGACGGTGACCGCGACGCTGCGCGGAATGACGCTCGTCCGGGTCCAGGTCGACACCCTTGAGGGCAATCTGCACTCCGGCCAGTTCGGCGGCGCGGCCCCGGACGCGCTGGCGGCGCTGATCCGGATCCTGGACTCGTTGCGCGCCGAGGACGGCTCGACGACGGTGAACGGGCTCAGCTCGGACGCCTCCTGGGCGGGCCTCGCGTACCCCGAGGAGGACTTCCGCAAGGACGCCAAGGTGCTGGACGGGGTCGAGCTGATCGGCAGCGGTTCGATCGCCGACCGGATCTGGGCACGACCGGCCGTCACGGTGCTGGGCATCGACTGCCCGCCGGTGGTCGGCGCCACCCCGTCAGTGCAGGCGGGCGCGCGGGCACTGGTGAGCCTGCGGGTGCCGCCGGGCACCGATGCGGCGGCGGCGACGGAGCTGCTGGCCGCACACATGGAGAACGCGGCCCCGTGGGGCGCGCGGGTCGCCGTGGAGCAGGTCGGGCAGGGCCAGCCGTTCCGCGCGGACACCAGCAGCCCGGCGTACACGTCGATGGCGTCGGCACTGCGGGAGGCGTACGACGGCGAAGAGATGCAGACGTCCGGTATGGGCGGCTCCATCCCCCTCTGCAACACCCTGGCCGGGCTCTACCCGGACGCGGAGATCCTCCTGATCGGCCTGAGCGAGCCGGAGGCCCAGATCCACGCGGTCAACGAGAGCGTCTCCCCGCAGGAACTGGAACGACTGTCACTGGCGGAAGCACTCTTCCTGCAGCACTATGCGGTGAGTCGGGGCTGAGCTTCCCACGTTGTTTTCCGTCCCGCCGTGCTTCGTCTCGCCGTTGCGCCTGCGGCGGGCCGGGTTGTTGTCGGGTGCGGTGCCGGCCCTCCGGACTTCGTCCTGCGGTCCGTCCCCTCCCGTGGGTGGGAATGGTGAAGGCCGGTGGGGGCGAGCGTCGTTAGTGACGCTCGCCCCCACCGGCCTTTACTTCTTCCCCTACGGGAGGGGACGCGCCGCAGGACGAAGTCCGGAGGAGCGGCACCGCACCCGACCACCCACGCCCGCCGCAGGCGCAACGGCGAGAAACCACCACGGCGGGACAGCCGACAACGTGCGGCGGCGCCGCAAAGCGCAACGGCGAGCAACAAGCACGGCGCCGCAGACAACAACGTGGGAATCACCCCACGGGAACCCCCGCCTCGAGGTTCAGCGGGCACCCCCGCTCCCGCGCCCGCAGGGCCCATCGGAGGCGGTTCCAGCGGACCGGTGGCAGCATGCGTTCCGCCTCGGCCTCCGTGACGAAGCGCCAGTCGCGCAACTCCGCGTCGGGCAGCAGGAGTTTGCTGATCCGGTCGTCGGTCAGGGTGCCGCCGTCGTAGAGGAGCCGGAGGCCGCCGTAGCCGGGTGGTTGCGGCGCTTCCCAGTCCAGTACCAGCAGCCGGGGGGTGCTGGGCAGTTCGATGCCCAGTTCCTCGGCGACCTCCCGTACGCCGGCGTGGCCGGGTGCCTCCCCGCGCTCGACGATGCCGCCGGGGAACTCCCAGCCGGCCTTGTAGGTGGGGTCGACGAGCAGCACCCGGCCCTGGTCGTCGAAGAGCAGCACGCCGGCGGCGAGGGTCTCGGCGGTCGGTTCGGGGGTCTGCACGATCTCGCAGGCGCCGGCGCCGCTCCGGACGGCCTCGGCGACCCGCTCGGCGGCCTGCCGGGGCGTGAGGTGGCTGGTGTCCACGACGTGCGCGTCGCCCTTGAGCCAGGACAGCGCGTCGGCGTACGGCTCAAGGTGGGCGAGGCTCCAGCGGCGGACCGAGGCGTGGGCCGCGGCGTCGCCGGGGGACTGCTCCCGCTGGGCTATACGCTGCCGAAGGATCGTTTCCTCCGCATGCAGCAGGACATGGCGCACCGGTATGCGGCGGGCGGCCAGGGAGCCGAAGATCTCGTCGCGGTACTCCTGGCGCAGCAACGTCATCGGGGTGATCAGCGGGCCGGGCACTTCGGTGAGCAGTGCCGCTGCGGTGTCCACGACCATCCGCCGCCAGGAAGGCAGGTCCTGGTAGTCGTCGACCTCCTCGAACCGCTTCGCCGGCAGCATCAACCGCAGTCCGCTGCCGAGGAGTTCGGGGTCGTAAAGCACGCTTCCGGGAAGCAGGTCGAGCAATTCTTGAGCCGCAGTGGTCTTGCCCGCACCGAACGTGCCGTTCAGCCAGACGATCACGGTTTCCCCTCTTCCCTAGACCCAGGTGAGTTGCCCGCAACACCCTGCCACGGAAACGCTCGGGACCAGGGGCCGCGCGCACACCGGGAAGTTGCGCATTCGACGACCGGTCCGGCCAGGGCGGTTTCGCGCCCTTGGACCCACCGTTCGTGACATGCCTCGCGAGGGGAGGCCGGTCTCGTTCCCCCGCCGCGACGTCCCCGGCAAACAAGCGCTCCCCCGCCCCTCCCGCACCGAAACCCTCACCCGCATACCGGGTGCCGGTCCTCGCGTCGGCACGGCGGAATCCGCATATGACGGCGGCTCATCGTGCCGGGCCGGGGGTGCTTTGCGGCACGCTCCGTCACCCCTTGCTCGCCCCGAGAGTCAGTCCGGCGATGAAATGCCGTTGCAGGAGCAGAAAGACCAGGATCGTGGGCAGTGCGACGAGGACGGATCCGGCGGCGAGCAGGTTGTAGTCGGTGAAGAATTGCCCGCGCAGATTGTTCAGCGCCGAGGTGACCGGGAGTTTGTCTCCTTCGGAGAGGAACACCAGCCCCCAGAGGAAATCGTTGTACATCCAGGTGAATTGCAGGGTGCCGAGGGCGGCGAGGGCCGGCCGGCAGAGGGGCAGGGTGACGCGCCAGTACTGCGCCCATACGCCGGCCCCGTCGACGATCGCGGCCTCCAGGATTTCGCGGGGCAGCGTACGCATGAAGTTGGCCAGGACGAAGACACAGAAGCCGAGTTGGAAGGCGACCTGGACGGCAGTGACGGCCCAGAGGGAGTCGTACATGCTCAGGGAGTCGGACATCCAGTACGGCAGCGGGATCTTGTTGAAGAGAACGTAGAGCGGGGTGACGATCACCTGCTGGGGCAGCAGGTTTCCGGCGGTGAAGACCATCAGCAGGACGATTCCGCCGCGGATCCGGAGTCGGGAGACCGCGAAGGCCACGAAGGAGGCCAGGAAGAGGGTGAGCAGAACGCCGGGGACGGCGATGACGAGCGAATTCAGGAAGTACTTGCTCATGCCGGAGTCGACAAAGGCTTGCTTGTAGTAGTCGAAGGAGAGGTGACGCGGGAGGGAGAAGTAGCCGTGGGCGGCGGTCTCTTCGTAGGGGCGGAGCGAGGCGTAGACGGCGAGCAGCAGCGGGGCGAGAAAGGCCAGCGAGACGGCGGTGAGAAAGAGGTGGACGCCGAACCGTCCGCGGCGGCGGGCCGGCCGGGTGCTCAGGGCGGCGGGTGCGGTCATCGCTGCTGTTCCCCTCGCAGTTCCTGGACGAGATAGGTCACGATGAATCCCAGCGAGACCAGCAGCAGGATCACCGCGATCGCCGAGCCGAATCCGATCCGCCCGGCCTCCCCGATGATGTTGTCGGTCACCAGCACGGACAGCAGTTCCAGTCCGTTGCGGCCCTTGTTTATGGCGTAGACGATGTCGAAGGCGCGCAGCGATTCGATGACGGTGATGACGCCAACGATGACGTTCACCGGGCGCAGGGTGGGCAGCACCACTCGGAAGAATGCCTGCCGTTCGCTCGCTCCGTCGATGGCGGCGGCCTCTTTGAGGCTGGGATCGACGGATTTCAGGCCGGCGAGATAGAGAATCATGACGTAACCGGTGTGCCGCCAGCAGGCGGCGAGCAACACCATCCAGATGTTGATTCCGGGGTCGCCCAGCCAGTCGGTGGGATTCTTTCCGCCGAGTACGGCGTTCAGCGCGCCCTGGTCCCGGGAGAGGAGCAGCTGGGCGATGAAGCCGACCACCGCGAGCGAGAGCACCACGGGCATGTAGAGCGTCGACTGGTAGAAGCGGCTGAAGCGGACGCCGCGGTCGATGAGGACGGCGAGCAGCAGGCCGAAGGGCGCGGCGAGCAATCCGAGGAAGGCCAGCCACAGCAGGTTGTGGCGGACCGCCGGCCAGAATTGCGGATAGCTGGTGAAGAGCTCGTCGTAATTCTTCAGGCCGGCCCACCGGATGTCGCCGACACCGTCCCAGGTGGTGAAGGACAGGCCGACCGAGGCCAGCGTCGGGCCCCAGATCAGGGCGAGGTCGAGCAGGATCGGTATGCCCAGCAGCACGCCGAGGAGGACGAGGTCGCGGCGGGTGTACCGCCGCGCTCCCGGCCGTCCGGCGCGCCGTGCGGGGGATTTCGGCACGGCGGTTCGCTCCCCGTCAGTCACGGCAGTGGTCCGGCGGTGCACAGGTGTGCCGGTCATGTGGTGTGGCGCTCACTCGGCGGCGAAGATCTGCTTCTTCTGGCGTTCGATGTCGTTGACCAGCCCGTCGATGTCGTCCGGCTTGTTGAGGAACTGCTGGATCGCCTGGATCATCACGGTCGAGGCGAAATCGGGCCGGGTGTCGCGGTCCATGAACTGCGATATCTGTTTGGCCCCGGCGACGAGTTGCACCGCTTTCTTCTGCAGCGGGGTGTAGGCGGCGGTGTCGGCGCCGCTGTTGACCGCGATGTTGTTGGGGTCGGACGCGAGGTAGATGTCCTCCGCCTGCGGGGTGGCGAGGAACTTCAGCAGGTCTTTCGCGCCTTCCTTGTCCTTGGCCTTCTTCGACATCAGGAAGCCGTCGATGGGCGCCTCGACCGCGTCCCGCCCGTGCGCCGGGTCGATTTCCGGGAACGGGAAGAAGTCCAGATCGGCGCGGTCGGCGACGCTGAACTGCTGGCCGGGGTGCGGCAGTCCGAGCACGGTCATCCCGGCCTTCTTCTGCGCGAGGGTCTGCGCCGCCTCCTGCCAGGTCCGCCCGTTGGCGCCTTTCTGGTGGTACGGCAGCAGCCCGCGCCACAGGTCGAACACCTGCTTGACCTGGGGGCTGTTCCAGGCTTTCTGCCCGCTCATCAGCGCGATGTGGAAGTCGTAGCCGTTGGCGCGCATGTCGAGGTAGTCGAAGGTGCCCATGGCCGGCCAGCCGTCCTTGTCGCCGAAGGCGAACGGCACCAGCCCGTCCTTCTGCATCTGCTTGGCGAGTGCCCGGTACTCGTCGAAGGTCCTGGGGGCCTCGTACCCCTTCTCCTGGAACACGCTCTTCCGGTGGAAGACGGCCCACGGATAGTAGTAGTAGGGCACCAGGTACTGCTTGCCGTCCCGGCCGGTGGACTGCTTCTTCAGGGCGTCGGTGAAGCCGTGGAAGTTCCGCCAGAGGTCGCTGATGTCGGAAAGCAACCCCTTCTGTGCGAAGTACTGCATGCGGTTTCCGGCGAACCACATGAAGACGTCGTCCGGGGCGCCCTGGAGATAGCGGTTGATGTTCTCCTGGAAGGTCTCGTGATGGACGGTGTTGACCCGGACCGTCTTCTTGGACTTCTTCTCGTACGCCTTGAATGCCGCCGCGAACGCCTTCTTCGGCACCGCGTCCGAGGCGTTGGAACCCATCGTGACGCCACTGGGGCCGCTGCCGCAGGCGGTGAGCAGGGACGGGAGGGCGACGGCTCCCGCGCCGAGCGCCGCACCCCTCAGCAGCGAGCGGCGGGACATCCGACGTCCTGCCGCTTCCCTGTTCGCCGCCGAGCCATTGAACGTTGACTGGACCATGGCCCCTCCTCAGGGGTGGAACCAAACAGAACCGAACGCGAGTGGTGGGATCTCACTCCGAACGGCAGGTCGCGTCAAGGGTTTTGGCAGGCGCAGGCTGAACCGTTACCGCTCCTCTTCCAACAGACTCCAACAAGCCCTACCGTAAACACTCGCCAGTGACAGGTACACGCCCTCACCCCACCTCTCCCGAAGTTGGAGGACGCGAACCATGCGCGTGCACATCAGCACCACCCACCGGCGAGGCCACCGAAGAATCGTCGGAGCGCTGTCCGCGGCACTGCTGTGTACGGCAGGGGCGACCGCCCTGCCCGCCGCGGCCGACGTGCCCCACACCCCGGGTACCACCGACACCGCGCACAACAGCCGTACCGCCACCGCGCCCCGACTCCCCGACGGGCTCGCGAAGACGCCCCCGATGGGTTTCAACAACTGGAACTCCACCCACTGCCGGGCCGAGTTCAACGAGGAGATGGTCAAAGGCATCGCCGACCTGTTCCTCGCCAAGGGCCTCAAGGACGCCGGCTACCAGTACGTCAATCTCGACGACTGCTGGGCGCTGCCCACCCGGGACGGGAACGGCAAGCTCGTCCCGGACCCTCAGCGCTTCCCGCACGGCATCAAAGCCGTCGCCGACTACGTCCACGCCAAGGGCCTGAAGTTCGGGATCTACACCAGCGCCGGCACCAAGACCTGCAACTCGGCCGGGTTCCCCGGCGGCCTCGGACACGAGCGGTCCGACGCCCAGCAGTTCGCCGACTGGGGTGTGGACTACCTCAAGTACGACAACTGCAATAACCAGGGCGTGGACGCCAAGCAGCGGTACCGCACCATGCGGGACGCGCTGAAGGCCACCGGCCGGCCCATCGTCTACAGCATCTGCGAATGGGGCGAGAACAAGCCCTGGGAGTGGGCGTCGGACGTAGGACATCTGTGGCGCACCACCGGCGACATCAGTGACTCCTGGTCGAGCATGCTCGACATCGCCAAGCAGAACCTGCCGCTGGCGCCGTACGCCGGCCCCGGGCACTGGAACGACCCCGACATGCTGGAGGTCGGCAACGGCGGCATGACGGACACCGAATACCGCAGCCACTTCTCCCTCTGGGCGATGATGTCCGCCCCGCTGCTGATCGGCTCCGACCTGCGCAAGGCGACCCCGGAGACCTTCGAGATCCTGTCCAACAAGGACGTCATCGCACTCGACCAGGACGCCCTGGGCAAGCAGGCCACCGTGCTGAGGTCCGACGCCGGCCGCTGGACGCTGGTCAAGCAACTGGCCGACGGCGGCCGCGCGGTGGCGCTGTTCAACGAGACCGGCCAGCCGCAGCGGATCGCCACCACCGCCGCGGCCGCGGGCCTTCCGCAGGCCGCCGGCTACCGTCTGCGGGACCTGTGGCAGCACCGCGACACCCACACCACCGGCACCATCTCGGCGACCGTGCCCGCCCACGGCACCACCGTCTTCCGCGTCACCGCCGACAAGCGCTGGACGGATTACCCGCCGGCCGTCGAGACCGGCACCGACCGCGCCCCGCTCGTCGAGGCCGGCACCCCGGCCGCCGTCCGCTCCACCGTACGCAACCTCGGCGGCACCCCGGCCAGGAACCTCACCGTGACGCTCAAGGCCCCGCAGGGCTGGCAGAGCAAGGCCACCACGCCCGCCACCGCCCGCGCCCTGGCCGGCGGCCGGACGCTCACCACCAGCTGGCGGATCACCGCACCGGCCGGCATTGCGCCCGGCGCCTACGACCTGCCGCTCACCGCCGCCTACCGCGCCCCGAACGGTGCGCGGGCCACCGCCACCCTGCCCGGGACGGCGCACGTCGTGGTGCCCCCGCCGGCCGGGACCACGTACGCCGCCGACCTGCCCTGGCTGACCGCCGCCAACGGCTGGGGCCCGGTCGAGCGGAACACCAGCGTCGGGGAGAGCGGTGCCGGTGACGGCCGGCCGATGAGCATCGGAGGCACCGCCTTCACCAGGGGCCTCGGCGTGCACGCGCCCAGCGAGGTCGGCTTCTACACCGGCGGGCGCTGCTCCGCCTTCAGTGCCCGGGTCGGGATCGACGACGAGGCCGGCGACCGGGGTTCGGTCCGCTTCGAGGTGTGGGCGGACGGCCGGCTCGTCACCTCGACGGGCACGCTCACCGGTACGGACGCCCCGACGGCCCTCAGCGTCCCGGTCGCCGGAGCCGAGACCGTCCGCCTCGTCGTGACCGACGGCGGGGACGGGATCGACTACGACCACGCCGACTGGGGCGACGCCAAGTTCAGCTGCTGAGAGGGGAGTTGACGGCGACCAGCCGTTACGCCGGGCGGACCCGCGGGGCGATGGCTCCCGGGTCCGTCCGGCACCGCGCTGCGCCAGGCCGGCCGCGTCCGGCGCCGCCACCCGGGGCCGCGGCCGCACCGGCTCAGCAGGTGGGCAGCCCCGGGACCGGCTGGTCGTTCGCTCCGCCCTTCAGGTAGACCACGCTGACATAGACGCCCGCGTTGCCGCTGTCGTCATCGGTCTTGGCCCACCACACGTTCGTCCACTTCCCGTACGTCTCGCGACGGCCCAGATTCGCCTGGCAGTAGAAGTAGTTGGTGCCCATGTTCAGATGTCCGACCTGCTGGAAGGACGCGGTGTAAGAGTTCGCGGTGCGCCAGACGTCGCAGTTGGTCCTGCTGCCGCCGATGGACACGCACGACGAGGGGGCCGGCGTCGGACCACCGCCGCTGCCGCCCGTCGCGCCGCCCCCGGACCCGCCGGAGGTGCCGTGTGATCCGCCCGAGCCGCTGCCGCCGCCCGTACCACTCTGCCCGCCGTCGCCCTGCCCGCCCGAACTCCCGCCGGTGTCAGCGGACTTGGGGTCCTTGGCGGTCCCGCCGTCCGACGGGCCGCCCGGGGCGGACGGTCCGGCGTCCTTCCCGGCGTCCGCGCCCCCGGACTGGCCCGCACCGCCCCCGTTCGCCTTCCGTTCCTCGCCGTGGCCCTTGCCCTCGTCCTTGCCACCGTCGGCGCTCGGCGCACCCGGCCCGCCGGGCGTCCCCGCGGGCGCCGCCGACCGGCTGCCGCCGTCCGCGACGGTCCTGCCCGGTCCCCCGCCGACCAGCGCGTAGGTCACCCCGCCGCCGGCGGCGAGCACGGCCAGCGCCGCCGCCGCGGCGAGCGCGCCCCGGCGCCGCCCACGGGCGGGCAGCCGCTCGGTGTCCCGCCCGGCGGAGCCGCCGCCGGGGAGCGGGTGCGCACCGGTCGCGCCGACGGGCGGACCGGCCACCACACCGGGCGGGTCGTACGCGGGCCCCGGAGCCGGGTACGAGAAGCCCGCCGGCTGCTGGGAAGCGGGGGCCGGCGCCGAGGGATGCGGAGCGGGAACCGAGGGCTGCGTGGCGGCGCCGGGGTGCGGGACCGGCCCGCCGGACGGGGAGACCGCCGGGGGCTGCCCCTGGCCGCCGCCCTGCGGTTCCGGTCCGCCGCCCTGGCCTCCCGGGCCGCCCCCGAGCCAACCGGCCGGGGGCGCGCCGGCGTCGGCACCGGACTGCGGGCCGGGCCCCAGCGGCGACGGTCCCCCCGGCGACGGCGGCGGGATCGGCCGGACATCCGTCGCCGTGGCCGGATGCGGCGCGCCGGGCGGGGGCGGCAGGACGGGCTCGCGACCCTCGGCGACCGCCTGGAGCAGACCACGGGCCTGCGCCGCGGACGGCCGGTCGGCGGGGTTCTTGGCCATCAGGGCGTACAGCACGGGAGTGAGCGGCCCGGCCCGCCGCGGCTCCGGTAGCGCCTCGGTGACGATCGCGGTGAGCGTCGACCAGACCGACGTACGGCGGAACGGCGCGCCGCCGCCCTCGACCGCCGCGTAGAGCGTCATGCCCAGCGACCAGATGTCGCAGGCGGGGGTGGGGTCCTGACCCTGCGCCCGCTCCGGCGGCAAGTAGTCGAGCGAGCCGACCAGTTCACCGCTGCGGGTGAGGTTGGTGGTCGCGCCGTCGCCGGGGGCCTCGATGCTGGCGATGCCGAAGTCCGTGAGCACCACCCGGCCTCCCCCAGGGCCGGAAGGTCCCGGTTGGTGCCCCCACCCTTCCAGCAGCACATTGCCCGGCTTCACGTCCCGGTGCAGGACACCCGCCCGATGGGCGGCGTCCAGCGCGTCCATGACCTGGGCGCCGATCCGCGCGGTCTCCCGGGGATCGAGGGAACCACGCTGCTCGATCGCGTCGTCCAGCGACGCTCCGTCCACCAGCTCCATCACGATGACCGGCCGGCCGTCCTCGTCGATGACGTCGTGGACGGTGACCACGCCGGAGTGCCGGATACGGGCCGCGGCCCGCGCCTCGCGCTGCATACGGGTGCGCAGGTCGGCGAGTTCCGGTGCGGAGGCATCGGTGTAGGCGCGCAGCACCTTGACCGCGACCTCCCGGCCCAGCACCTCGTCGACCGCACGGCAGACCACGCCCATGCCGCCGCGCCCGATCCGCCCGGTCACGCGGTACCGGCCACCGAGCACCCGCCCGGTCAGATCGGCGTCCTGCCCCCGCCGGGGCTCGCTCGCGGCGGCGTCGGCCGGACCGCCGCCCGCGGCACCGGAACCCGGCGCACCACCCGCGGCATCGGGGCCGCCCCCACCGCCCGTACCGTCGGCACTGTGCGCGCCCCGGGCCTCGTCCGCCCCGCCCTGCTCACGCTCCCCCGGTGTCACCGTCGCCGAACCCCCCGATACCCGTACGCTGCCTGTGCACCTGCGCCTGCCGCACCTGTACGCCGTCGCACCTCAGGCGTACGGCCCGGTCGGCAACAGACTAAGGGGCGCGCGGGGGCTCGTGGGGGCGTCAGGGTGCGGGCACGAAGGCATCGAGACGGGACTGTTGCGCGGCGGCCGCGGCGGCGCCCACCACACCGGCGTCCGTCCCCATCCGGGCCGGTACGACCGTCAGCCCCGCGGTGAACGAGAGCGTGGCATAGTCCCGCAGAGCCGCACGCAACGGGGCGAAGAGCACCTCTCCCGCACCCGCAACTCCCCCACCGATCACCGCGATATCGATCTCGACGAGCGTCGCGGTGGCGGCGATGCCGGCGGCCAGCGCCTGGGCGGCCCGCTCGAAGGAGCGAACGGCGACCGGGTCCCCGGCACGCGCGGAGGCGGCGACGGCGGCGGCGCTGACGTCCCCGTCGGGGCCCGGAAGCCAGCCGTTGGCCAGCGCCCGGCGCGCGATGTTGGGGCCGCTGGCGATCCGCTCCACGCAGCCGCGGGCCCCGCACGGGCAGGGGTCACCGTCGAGGTCGACGCTGATGTGACCGATGTGCCCGGCGTTACCCGTGGGGCCGGGATGCAGTCGCCCGTTGAGGACGAGCCCTCCGCCCACGCCCGTGGAGACCACCATGCACAGCGCATTGGCGTGGCCGCGCGCGGCCCCCTGCCAGTGCTCGGCCGCGGTCATCGCCACCCCGTCGCCGACCAGCACGACCGGGCGGTCGCCGACGAGCGCCCGCACCCCGGCGACGAGCGGAAAGGCGCGCCAGCCGGGGATGTTCACCGGGCTGACCGTGCCGGCCTGCGCGTCCACCGGGCCCGCGCTGCCGATTCCGACCGCCGCCACCCGCGCCCAGTCCGGCCCCGCGGCGAGCTCCCGGACCACCTCGGCCACCGCGCGCATCACCGTCGCCCCGTCCTGATCGGCGGGCGTGGGCCGGGCGGCCCGGACGAGCAGTCTGCCGTGTGCGTCCACCAGAGCGCCGGCGATCTTGGTGCCGCCGATGTCCAAAGCTGCGCTGAGGTCCGTCTGCATCGGTGTGGAATCTCCTGGTGGGCCCGGGGGCCGGGGTGCCGGCCCGGCGTGAGAACGCCAGTCTTCCCCCGATTGACAACGTTGTCTAGAGGCTATGCTCGACGCCACACCTGGACGCCGACAGAAACAGGGCCGCACCCGTGACCGACACCGCCCGAGGCACGTCCCGCCGCTATGGCACCCGCCCCACGATGAAGGACGTGGCGGCGCGCGCCGGAGTCGGCCTCAAGACGGTCTCCCGCGTGGTCAACGGCGAGCCGGGCGTCACCCCCGACACCGAACGCCGGGTGCAGGAGGCCATCACCGCCCTCGGCTTCCGCCGCAACGACTCCGCCCGCATCCTGCGCAAGGGCCGTACGGCCAGCATCGGCCTCGTACTGGAAGACCTCGCCGACCCTTTCTACGGTCCGCTCAACCGCGCCGTCGAAGAGGTGGCCCGCGACCACGGCGCGCTGCTGATCAACGGCTCCAGCGCCGAGGACCCGGCCCGCGAACAGGAGTTGGTGCTCGCGCTGTGCGCGCGGAGGGTGGACGGCCTGGTCATCATCCCGGCCGGCGACGACCACCGGTATCTGGAACCGGAGATCACGGCCGGGATAGCGACGGTGTTCGTGGACCGCCCGGCGGGCCGCATCGACGCGGACGTCGTGCTCTCCGACAACTTCGGCGGCGCCCAGGACGCGGTGGCCCACCTCATCGCGCACGGCCACCGGCGGATCGGCTTCATCGGCGACCAGCCGCGGATCCACACCGCGCGGGAGCGGCTGCGCGGCTATCGCACCGCAATGGCCGCCGCGGGGCTGCCCGTTGACGACGCGTGGGTCTCGCTGGGCTCCACCGATCCCGACCGGGTGCGCGCCGCCGCGACCGCGATGCTGGACGCGCCGCAGCCCGTCACGGCGCTCTTCGCGGGCAACAACCGCGTCACCGTCACCGCCGTACGTGTCCTCGGTGAACGCCCGCGCCCGGTCGCGCTCGTCGGCTTCGACGACTTCGAACTGGCCGATCTCGTCCGGCCGGCGATCACCGTCGTCGCCCAGGACCCCGCGCGCATGGGCCGCACCGCCGCCGGACTGCTCTTCCGGCGCCTCGACGGCATCGTCGACCCGCCGCACCGCAGGGAGATTCCGACCCGCCTGATCGCCCGCGGCTCGGGCGAGATCCCGCCCGCCGAGGACTGAGCGGACCGGACCGATCCGGACCCCGACGACCCGCGCCCTCCGCATGATGCGCGCGATACGGCGGATGACCGTACGCGCCGCCGTACGGCACCACACAGCCCGCGCCAGCCGCTGACGCACCGTCAACACCCTTGCCGGACTGCCACACCCTGACCTCATCAGCGCCCCCCGCCGTGGTCCCGATTCAACCCACGGCCATGCTCGCACGAGCCACTGACAACGCCGCGGGAGCGCACGGCCGGCGGGACCCCGTGCGGCCGGCGGCACCGGGTTCGGCCGCGGGACCGCGTGCGGCGACGACGTACGACGACCGCGTACGCCGACCGCTCCCGGCCGCGGCGGGGCATGCCCGGGGGCCTGCCCGGCGGGCGTGCCGCGGCGGCGTGCCCGGCGGGGCGAGCCTGGGCGCGAGACTTCCCGAGCGCGCGGCCCGCCGTTACGCGCACGCGCGACGCAGCTTCCGCGCCCGCCGTGAGCCTTCCGCCTGCCATGAACCTTCCGCGCGCCCGCGTGGAGCGGGCTTCCGAACGCGCGCGGCTCTCCCCCGCCCCCTCCCCCTCCTCCCCCTTCGGGGGAGGGGGCGGGGGTGGGTTCGGGGGTGGGGGGTGAGTTCGGCGCCAAGGAAGGCTTCAGGCAGGGAAGGCTTCAGTTGGGGAAGGCGTCAGGCAGGGAAGACTTCAGGCAGGAGAGGCTTCAGGCATGGGGCCGGGCCCCGGCCCCGGCATCGACGTCCACCGACCCCGACCCCAACCCCGCCCGGCCCCGGCCCCGGCCTCGGCATCGACCAGCCCCGGCACCGGCACCGACCGGCCCGGCCCCGGCGTCGACCGGCCCCGCCCCGGCCCCGCCCCGGCGCCGCCCACGGCTGTGCCCCCCGCTCACCCCGTCTTCGTCGGGCGGCCCGCCAAGGCGTCGAGGTCGGTGCGGGTCAGGCCGGTGAGGTGGGCGACCTCGGTGGTGTCCACGGCGCCGCAGTCCAGGCCGCGCAGGAGGTAGCCGCTGAGGGCCTTGGCGGTGGCGGGCTCGTCCATGACGTCGCCGCCCGCCTTGGCCACGTACGCGGTGAGCCGGGCCGCCGCCTGTTCGAGTCCCTCGCGGTAGAAGGCGTAGACCGCCGCGTAACGGGTGGGCAGGTGCGCCGGGTGCATGTCCCAGCCCTGGTAGTAGGCACGGGCCAGGGAGCGGCGGACGAGGCCGTGGTGCAGCCGCCAGGCGTCGTGCACCTGCTTGGTGGGGCCGACCGGGAGGACATTGGTCGAGCCGTCCGAGAGGCGGACGCCGGTGCCCGCCGCGGCCACCTGCATGACGGCCTTGGCGTGGTCGGCCGCCGGGTGGTCGAGGGACTGGTGCGCCGCGCTGACGCCACAGGAGGCGCTGTAGTCGAAGGTGCCGTAGTGCAGCGAGGTGGCCCGGCCCTCGGCGGCCTCGATCATGCGGGCCACGGTGGCCCGGCCGTCGGCGCCCAGGATCGACTGGGTGGTCTCGATCTGGATCTCGAAGCCGATCCGGCCGCTCTCCAGGCCACGCGCCTTCTCGAACGCCTCCAGCAGCCGCACCATGGCGGTGACCTGCTCGGCGTAGGTCACCTTCGGGAGCGTGAGGACCAGGCCGTCGGGCAGGCCGCCGGCCTCCATGAGACCGGTCAGGAAGATGTCGAGGGTGCGGATGCCGCGGTCACGGACGGCGGCCTCCATGCACTTCATCCGGATGCCCATGTAGGGGGCCGCGGTGCCTCCCCCAGCCTCCGGCCGGGAGGTGCCCCCACCGTACGCGGCGGCGACCAGGGCGGCGGCGCGGGCCGCGGCAGCGTCCTCCTCGACGTCCGGGCGCGGGCCGTAGCCGTCCTCGAAGTCGATCCGCAGGTCCTCGATGGGCTCACGGGTCAGCTTGGCGCGTACGCGGTCGTGGACGTCGGCGGCGAGCGCGTCGGGGATGTCCAGTACGGCGGCGAGCGCGGCGGCGTCGGGGGCGTGCTCGTCGAGGGCGGCGAGTGCCTGGTCGCCCCAGGAACGCAGGGTGTCGGCGGCGAAGACGTCGCCGGGGACGTAGACCGTGTGCACCGGCTGGCGGGTGCCGGGGTCGCCGGGGTAGCGCCGGGCCAGGTCCGCGTCCACCTCGGCAAGGGCGGCTCCGATGCCCTCGCGTACGGTGTCCGCGAGGCTCGTCGCCACGGTCTCGTGCTGCCCCATTCGATACCCTCCCGGTGACTACGCCCGACGCTGACGCGCGGGCGTTTTCCGCTTAATGGAATCAACAATCCGTAGAGCGAAGTTAACCGGGTCGGTTGACGAGGTCAACACCCCCTCGCCCGAGGCGGCGCAGGTCACGGGCCCGGCCCGGGGCCCCAAAACCCGTGGCGCCCGCCCCTGGAGGACGTCAGACTCGCCGTCATGACTTGGATCGCACCCTCCATACAGCGCAGAGAACTCCCGACCACGGCCGGCGAACGGGAGATGCTGCAGGGCTGGCTCGACTTCCACCGCGACACCCTGCTCGCCAAGTGCACCGGGCTCGACGGCGATCAGCTGGCCCGGGCGAGCACCCCGCCGTCCACCCTCACGCTGCTCGGTCTGGTGCGCCACATGACCGAGGTGGAACGCAGCTGGTTCCGCCGGCGTTTCCTCGGCGAGGAGATCCCCGACGTCCACATCACCGCGGAGAATGAGGACGCCGATTTCGACGACCTGGACCCGGCCGCCGCCGAGGCCGATCTGGCGGCCCTGCGTGCCGAGATCGCCGCCTGCGACAAGGCGGTGGCCGACCGCGGACTGGACGAGACCTTCCCGGCCTCCCGGGGGCGCACCCTCAGCCTGCGCTGGATCTACGTCCACATGATCGAGGAGTACGCGCGCCACAACGGCCACGCGGACCTGCTGCGCGAGCGGATCGACGGAGTCACGGGCGCCTAGCGCGGGCCTTCGGGCCCGGCCCGGAAACACCCCCTTGGGCTTCTGAGGCCCTGAAAGATGGCTGTCTGCTCTACGCCGTGCACGAGGGCGAGGACCGGGTCACCGTCATCGAGAACTGGTCCGACCGGGCGAGCCTCGACGCGCACTCGGCGGGGCCGGCGCTGGAGGCGATCGGCGCGGAGATCGCCGAGGCGCTGGCCGCTCCGCTGGATGTCGCGGTGCTCCAGCCGGTCCCGGTCGGCGAGCCGGGCAAGGACCGGCTCCCGCAGACCTGAGGCCGACGCGCACCTGAAGCCGGCCACCCGCCCACGACGCGAGGCCCCGTACGCGCGCTGCGTACGGGGCCTCGGCGTGCGCGCCGCAGGTGCTCCGGCGCTATCCGGACGGGTTCAGCCCTTGCGGGTCTTGACCTCGTCGGTGAGGGCCGGGACGACGTCGAAGAGGTCGCCGACCACGCCGTAGTCGACCAGGTCGAAGATCGGGGCCTCGGCGTCCTTGTTGATGGCGACGATGGTCTTCGAGGTCTGCATACCGGCGCGGTGCTGGATCGCGCCGGAGATGCCGGCCGCGATGTACAGCTGCGGCGAGACCGACTTACCGGTCTGGCCGACCTGGTTGGTGTGCGGGTACCAGCCGGCGTCCACCGCGGCGCGCGAGGCGCCGACGGCCGCGCCGAGCGAGTCGGCGAGCGCCTCGATGACCGGGAAGTTCTCGGCACCGTTGACACCACGGCCACCGGAGACCACGATCGCGGCCTCGGTCAGCTCCGGGCGGCCGGTGGACTCACGCGGGGTGCGCGAGACGACCTTGGTGCCCTTGGAGGAGTCGGCGACGGTCACCGCGAGCTGCTCGACCGTGCCGGCGGCCGGCGCGGCCTCCGGGGCGGCGGAGTTGGGCTTGACGGTGATGACCGGAGTGCCCTTGCTGACCCGGGACTTGGTGGTGTACGAGGCCGCGAAGACGGACTGGGTGGCCACCGGGCCCTCGTCGCCGGACTCCAGGTCGACGGCGTCGGTGATGATGCCGGAGCCGATGCGGACCGCGAGGCGGGCACCGATCTCCTTGCCCTCGGCGGAGGACGGCAGCAGCACGGCGGCCGGCGAGACCGCGTCGTAGGCGGCCTGCAGCGCGTCGACCTTGGGGGCGACGAGGTACTCGGCGAACTCCGGCGCGTCGGCGGCGAGCACCTTGACGGCACCGTGCTCGGCGAGGACCTTCGCGGCCTCCTCGGCGTTCGGGCCGAGGTGAACGGCTACCGGGTCGCCGATGCGGCGGGCGAGGGTGAGCAGTTCGAGGGTGGGCTTGCGGACGGCGCCGTCCACGTGGTCGACGTAGACAAGGACTTCAGCCATGGGATTGCTCTCCTGCGGGAAGAATGAGGGCGGTTGAGGTAAGGACGGGCCTAGATGAACTTCTGGCCCGCGAGGAACTCGGCGAGCTGCTTGCCGCCCTCGCCCTCGTCCTTGACGATCGTGCCGGCCGTACGGGCCGGACGCTCGGCCGCGTCCTCGACCTTGGTCCAGGCGCCTTCCAGGCCGACCTCGTCCGCGTCGATGCCCAGGTCGTCCAGGTCCAGGGACTCCACCGGCTTCTTCTTGGCGGCCATGATGCCCTTGAAGGACGGGTAGCGCGCCTCGCCCGACTGGTCGGTGACGGACACGACGGCCGGCAGCGCGGCCTCCAGCTGCTCGCTGGCGGTGTCGCCGTCCCGGCGGCCGGTGACCTTGCCGTCGGCCACGGAAACCTCGGAGAGCTGGGTGACCTGAGGGACGTTCAGCCGCTCGGCCAGCAGCGCCGGGAGCACGCCCATGGTGCCGTCGGTGGAGGCCATGCCGCAGACGACGAGGTCGTAGCCGGTCTTCTCGATCGCCTTGGCGAGCACGAGCGAGGTGCCGAGCGCGTCGGTGCCGTGCAGGTCGTCGTCCTCGACGTGGACGGCCTTGTCGGCGCCCATGGACAGGGCCTTCCGCAGCGCGTCGTTGGCGTCCTCGGGACCGACGGTCAGAACCGTGATCTCCGCGTCGTCGGCGGCTTCCTTGATCTGCAGCGCCTGCTCGACGGCGTACTCGTCGAGCTCCGAGAGGAGGCCGTCCACGTCGTCACGGTCGACGGTCAGGTCCTCGGCGAAGTGCCGGTCGCCGGTGGCGTCGGGCACGTACTTCACACAGACAACGATCCTCAAGCTCACGCCGGCTCTCCTACCTGCTTCGTCTCTTCAGAACTGCCTTGTATTGGCAGCATAGGCGCCTGTTGGGGCGGCTCCCGGTCGGATGTGGATCCCCCACGCCGACCGCCATATTACTCGCCAGTACATACAGTCTCGTGCCCCGAATCAAGGCCGTCGAAATGTGACCTTGCCAACGGCCCTGAACGGAGGAACGGAGCGCCGAGCCGGAACCTCTCAGTTCCGCAGCGCGTTGAAGCGACCCTGGTGGTAGAGGAGCGGGCGGCCGGGCCCCGCGGGGTCGCCGACGACCGGCTCGGCGAGCACGATCCGGTGGTCGCCGGCCGGCACCCGGGCAACCACCCGGCACACCATCCAGGCCAGTACGCCGTCCAGGAGGGGCACGCCCTCCGGGCCGGTGCGCCAGGAGGTGGCGGGGCCGAAGCGGTCGGCGCCGCTGCGGGCGAAGGTGGCGGCCAGCTCCTCCTGGTGCTCGCCCAGTATGTGGACGCCGACGTGCGCGGCCTCGGAGACGGCCGGCCAGCTGGAGGCGCCGGTGCCGATGCCGAACGACAGCAGCGGGGGATCGGCGGCGACGGAGGTGAGGGAGGTGGCGGTGAAGCCGACGGGGGCGGCACCCTGCGCGGTGATCACCGCGACGCCGGCGGCGTGCTGGCGGAAGACGGAGCGCAGGAGGTCCGGTGCGGCGGTGCGGGGCGTGCCGAGATCGGGCGAGGCCGTCATGGAGTTGTCCTTCTCCTGTGGTGTACGGGCCGAGGCGGAGCCGCGGGCGGCCCGGTAGCTGCCGGCGGCGGTGGTGTCGTCGCTGCTCACATGCCCGGACAGCGCGCGCTGGCGGTCCGCAGAAGGTCGACGTGGGCGCGTCCGTAGAGAAGGGGTCCTGGCCGCATCACGTCAGAGTGACGATGCGGGCACCACAGCGTCAAGGGCCGCCCGCCATCTGGGAGATCAATCACGGACCGCCGTGCCCAGTGCCGCGATCACATCCGCCTTACGGGGCTGGCCCGCGGCGCGACGCACGATCCGGCCGGCCGCGTCGAGCACGAGGACGGTGGGCGTGCGCAGCACGTTGAGTTCCCGTACGAGGTCGAGGTGGGCCTCCGCGTCGATCTCGACATGGGCCACGCCGTCGATCATTCCGGCGACCTCGACGAGGGTGCGGCGGGTGGCGCGGCAGGGCTGGCAGAAGGCGCTGGAGAACTGCAGCAGGGTGGCCCGCTCCCCCAGTTCCGCGCCGATCTCGGCGGCGCCCAGTCGTGGCGCGTCGCCGTGCTCGTCCCTCTTGTGCACCGTGATCCTCCCGTTGCGGCGTCGGTGCCACACGCCGAATGCGCTCGCCGCCGCGAGCACCGCGATGCACACCATGAGTCCGGTCATCTCCGGGTGCAGCGTTCACGAGACCGCAAAGATTCCCGGGCCCCCGGGCGGCCGGTTCTGCGGGAGGGTGAGAGGCATGACTGCCGAGAGGATCGACGTACGGGGTCCGAGGTTCGGGGCCGCTCTGACCGCTGTGGTGCTGGCGGCCGTGCTGATCAGCGGGAGCGCGCCGCTGCTGGCCCTCCAGACACTGGTGTTCGCGGTCGGTGCGGTGGCCGGTGTCCAGCACTCGCCCTATGCGCGGCTGTTCAGGGTGGCGGTGCGGCCGCGACTGTCCGCACCGACCGAGTTCGAGGACCCCGCGCCGCCACGCTTCGCCCAGAGCGTCGGGCTGTTCTTCGCCGTGGTGGGGTTGGCCGGCTACCTCGTGGGGCCGGCCTGGCTGGGACTCGCGGCCACCGGCTGCGCGCTCGCTGCGGCCTTCCTCAATGCCGCTTTCGGGTACTGCCTGGGGTGCGAGATGTACCTTCTGCTGCGCCGAGCGGTCGGCTGAGCCGGTCGCCACGTGACAAGAATCTCGCGTCCGTGACGTCCCATGCGCTGGCCGCCACGGCCGGGATCGGGCACGATCTCCCGAAAGCCGCGGTTACGGCGGCGTAGCTTTCCGCCGGGAGAACCCTCCCCAGGCACGGAAAAGGGGTCCTCCGGACAATGGCAGAGCTCGTCTATCCGCCGGTGATCGGCGCCGCGCGCACGCTCTTCAAGGCGCTCGATCTCAAGTTCGACATCGCCGGGGCGGATCACATCCCGCGCCGCGGCGGGGCGGTGCTGGTGAGCAATCACATCGGCTATCTCGACTTCGTCTTCGCGGGCCTGGCCGCGCGGCCGGCCAAGCGCCTGGTGCGCTTCATGGCGAAGGAGTCGGTGTTCCGGCACAAGGTGTCGGGGCCGCTGATGCGCGCGATGAAGCACATCCCGGTGGACCGCGCGCAGGGGATGCACGCCTACAAGCACGCACTGACCGCGCTGCGTTCGGGCGAGATCATCGGGGTCTTCCCGGAGGCGACGATCTCCGAGTCCTTCACCCTGAAGAACTTCAAGTCGGGTGCCGCCCGGCTGGCCCAGGAGGCGGGCGTACCGCTGATCCCGCTGGCCCTGTGGGGCACCCAGCGACTGTGGACCAAGGGCCACAAGCGCGACCTGGGCCGGCACCACCTCCCGATAACGATCCGGGTGGGCGAGCCGGTGGAGGCCGACCCGGCCGAGCACGCCGAGAAGATCACCGACCGGCTCCGCTCCCGGGTGCAGGACCTGCTGGAGGCCGCACAGCGCGCCTACCCGGTGCGTCCCCGCGACGCGGAGGACACCTGGTGGATCCCGGCGCACCTGGGCGGTACGGCACCGGCGGCGCCGGGGAGCACCGCGTAACGGAGCCCGGGGTCACCGGGCCCGGACGTCACCGATCTCGATACGGGCGCCGGGACAGGCTTTCTGCAGCGCCTCGGCCAATTCGGTGCCCGCGGCCGTCAGGTCGTCCAGGGGCATCGGGGCCATCCGCTCCAGCAGGAAGAGGGCGTTGACCGAGTCCTCGGTCAGGCGGGTGCGGGTGCCCTGGCGCCAGTTCCAGCGACGGCAGGTGACGCCCTCGTCGTCGCACCACACCACCTCGCCCGCGTCCGGGTGCTCGATGACCTCCTCGCCGCCGGCCGCGGTGGCGAACGGCTCCACACCGGTGGCCCGTACGAGCCGCATCCCGCCCTGGATGCGGTCCAGGTCCTCGCCGCCCACCGGGAGCAGATGGGCGACGCTGACGGCGTTGTAGAGGTCGACGAGGCGGTTGATGCGCGGCAGCCCGCCGTCCGCGAGGGCACGCTTGGCGAGCGCCTCGGCGGAGTTACGGGTGCGCGAGGGCTTGCTGCCGAAAGCGGTGTAGGCGGCGCGCCAGGCCGCGATGTGCGGATCGTCCTGCGGGGCGCGCCCGTCCAGGCGCCGGGCGAGACGGCGGGCGGCGTCGTCCAGGAGCGCCGACCCGGCTTCGTCGCTGGGCCCGTTGGTGAGCCCGTGCGCCGTGACGGCGAGGTAGCCGAAGCCCGGTGCCAGGGCACTGACCTCGTCGGAGACGGACAGGGACAGGGTCGCGCCGGAGACGCGCCGGGGGCTGGACATCGGGCCGTTCCTCAGAGTGCGGTGGGCAGGGGCCGTTCGAGACTGCGTCTCGCAGGCATTGGAGCACGGCCGCCCATGGTTCAGCAAACAGCACCCTCCAGTCCACTCCACTACACCGGTCCACTGCGTTTGGCGGGCTTCCCACGTTGTTGTCCGTCCCGCCGTGGTGGTTTCTCGCCGTGGCGTCTGCGGCGGGCGTGGGTGGTCGGGTGCGGTGCCGCTCCTCCGGACTTCGTCCTGCGGCGCGGCCCCTCCCGTAGTGGGAGAAGTAAAGGCCGGTGGGGGCGAGCGTTGTTACTGACGCTCGCCCCCACCGGCCTTCACCATTCCCTCCCACGGGAGGGGACGGACCGCAGGACGAAGTCCGGAGGGCCGGCACCGCACCCGACAACAACCCGGCCCGCCGCAGGCGCCACGGAGAGAAACCACCACGGCGGGACGGAAAACAACGTACGGGGCCCGCCAAGCGCAGCGCTCAGCGCAGCTCCTCGCGAAGCGCCGCGAGGAAGCCGTCGACGTCCTCCTCGCGGGTGTCGAACGCGCACATCCAGCGGACGTCGCCGGCCTGCTCGTCCCAGAAGTAGAAGCGGTAGCGCTTCTGGAGGCGTTCGCTCACGTCGTGCGGGAGGCGGGCGAAGACCGCGTTGGACTGGACGGGGTAGAGGATCTGGACCCCGTCGATCTGCCGTACGCCGGCCGCCAGCCGCTGGGCCATGGTGTTGGCGTGGCGGGCGTTGCGCAGCCACAGGTCCTTGGCGAGCAGCGCCTCCAACTGGACGGAGACGAAGCGCATCTTGGAGGCGAGCTGCATGGACAGCTTCCGCAGGTGCTTCATCGCGCGCACCCGGTCGGGGTTGAGCACGACCACGGCCTCGCCGAAGACCGCGCCGTTCTTCGTGCCGCCGTAGGAGAGGATGTCGACGCCCACGGCGTTGGTGAAGGCCCGCATCGGGACGTCGAGGGTCGCCGCGGCGTTGGCTATCCGCGAGCCGTCCAGGTGGACCACCATGCCGCGCTCATGCGCGTGGTCGCAGATCGCCCGGACCTCGTCGGGCGTGTAGACCGTGCCCAGCTCGGTGCTCTGGGTGATCGAGACGACCTGCGGCATGGCGCGGTGCTCGTCGTCCCAGCCCCACGCCTGGCGGTCGATCAGCTCGGGGGTGAGCTTGCCGTCCTCGGTCGGTACGGTCAGCAGCTTGAGACCGCCGACCCGCTCGGGCGCACCGCACTCATCGACGTTGATGTGTGCGGTTTCGGCGGCGATCACCGCTCCCCAGCGGTCCGTCACGGCCTGCAGGGCGACGACGTTGGCGCCCGTGCCGTTGAAGACCGGGAACGCCTCGGCGCGCTGCCCGAAGTGGCTGCGGAAGACGCGCTGGAGGTGCGCGGTGTAGTCGTCCTCGCCGTAGGCGACCTGGTGGCCGCCGTTGGCGAGGGCGAGCGCGGCCAGGACCTCCGGGTGGGCGCCGGCGTAGTTGTCGCTGGCGAAGCCGCGGGTCCCGGGATCGTGGTGCTGCCGTGCGTCGGTCGTCGCTCCGCTCACGGCTCGGGGGTCAGCCACAGACGCTGTCCATTCACTTCCTGGGCGGGCCGGTCCCAGACGCCGGCGATGGCCTCGGCCAGCTCCTTGACGTCCGTGAAGCCCGCGAACTTTGCGTTCGGTCGCTCGGCACGCATCTGGTCGTTGACGAGCGCCTTGACGACCAGGATCGCAGCCGCGGCACGCGGCCCCTGCTCGCCCCCCGACTTGCGGAAGCCGTCGGCCATGGCGAGCGTCCACGCCTCGGCGGCGGCCTTCGCCGCGGCGTAGGCGGCGTTGCCGCCGGTGGGCTTGGAGGCGCCGGCCGCGCTGGTGAGCAGGTAGCGGCCGTTGCCGCTGCGCTCCAGGGCGTCCTGGAAGGCGAGGGAGGTGTGCTGGACGGTGCGGATCAGCAGCTTGTGCAGGAGGTCCCAGTCCGCCAGGTCGGTCTCCGCGAAGGTCGACGAGCCGCGCCAGCCGCCGACGAGGTGCACCAGGCCGTCGATCCGGCCGAATTCCTTCTCCGTACGGGCCGCCCACTCGCGGGTCTGGTCCAGGTCGAGGAGGTCGACGGTCTCCCCTATGACCGTGGCCCCGCCATGGGCGTAGCGGGCCGCGTCCACGGCCTCCGCGAGCCGCTCGGGGTTGGAGTCCGAGCCGACGACCACCGCGCCTGCCTCGGCCAGCCGCATCAGCGTGGCACGCCCCGCCGGCCCGGCCGCGCCGGCCACCGCGATGACCGCGCCCTCCAGCGGCCCCTGGCCGCCCGTCGAAGTAACCATCTCCGTCGCCTCCTCGTCCTGCGCCTGGACGGCCTGTGGCCGGGTGTTCCGGTCGTTGTTCACGCCGCCGCCAGTTCGTTGCTGTGAGCAGTGATGCCCTTGGTGGAGGCGATCACACCGCGCAGCTTCTTGGCGAGCGCCTCGTAGAACATGCTCAGCGGGAACTCGTCGGGGAGCACGTCGTCCACGAGCTTGCGCGGCGGCAGGTCCAGGTCGAGGGCGTCGGGACCCTTGGCCCAGACCGAACCCGGGTGCGGCGCGAGGTAGGTCGAGACGAGGTCGTACGCGGCGAACCAGTGGACCAGCTTGGGCCGGTCGATGCCGTCGCGGTAGAGCTTTTCGATCTCACCGCACAGCTGGTTGGTGACCTTGGGCGCCCGCTCCCAGTCGATGTGCAGTGTGTTGTCCGTCCAGCGTACGACGTCGTGCTTGTGCAGGTAGGCGAAGAGCAGCTGGCCGCCGAGGCCGTCGTAGTTGCGGACCCGGTCGCCGGTGACGGGGAAGCGGAACATCCGGTCGAAGATCACCGCGAACTGCACGTCCCGGGCCTGGGCGTACCCCTCGGTCTCCAGCTTCACGGCCTCCTTGAAGGCGGTGAGGTCGCAGCGCAGCTCCTCCAGGCCGTACATCCAGAACGGCTGGCGCTGCTTGATCATGAAGGGGTCGAAGGGCAGGTCGCCGTGGCTGTGGGTGCGGTCGTGGACCATGTCCCACAGGACGAACGCCTCCTGGCAGCGGTCCTGGTCGGTCAGCATCTCCCGGAGGTCCTCGGGGAGTTCGATGCCGAGCGTCTCGACGGCGGCCTCGCTGACCCGGCGGAAGCGGGCGGCCTCGCGGTCGCAGAAGATGCCGCCCCAGGTGAAGCGCTCGGGGGCCTCGCGCACCGCGATGGTCTCCGGGAAGAGCACGGCGGAGTTGGTGTCGTAGCCGGCCGTGAAGTCCTCGAAGGCGATCCCGCAGAAGAGGGGGTTGTCGTAGCGGGTGCGCTCCAGGTCGGCGAGCCAGTCCGGCCAGACCATGCGCAGCACGACGGCCTCGAAGTTGCGGTCCAAGTTGCCGTTCTGCGTGTACATGGGGAACAGCACGAGATGCGGAAGGCCGTCGGCGCGCTGCCGGGCGGGCTGGAACGCGAGCAGCGAGTCCAGGAAGTCCGGCACGCCGAAGCCCTCGTCGGCCCAGCGGCGCAGGTCGGTGACGAGCGCGCGGTGGTAGGCGGCGTTGTGCGGGAGGAGCGGTGCGAGCTCCTCGACGGCCGCTATGACGCGCTCGACCTCGGCGCGGACCGCGCCGGCGGACGGCGCGCCCTCCGCGGTCAGGTCGATCGAACCGTCCTTGGACTGCCACGGCCGGATGGCCTCGACGGCGTCCTTGAGCGCGGGCCATGCAGGGTGCTCGACCACACGCTCTGCGGTGGGAGTGCCTCCCTGGACACCCACAGGCGAAAGAATTTCCGTCATGACTGCCCTCCGGCGGTAGATCGTGCTGTCAGCACACGGTAACCAGCCGGGGTTCGCCGACTCAAGTGGGGTTACCGAAAATTATCCTGTCGACACCGGCCGGACACGTCACTTTTTCCTGTCCGTGGCGACTACGGCCACACTTCCTGCCAGCAATGCCAAGAGATTCCGCGCTTCCTCCGGCGGACGGGGCTGCCGGCACAGGGCGTACGGCACCCCCGCGACAGCCGTATGGCATATGCCACACGACTACTCCGGGGCGCCCGGAATGCCCCTTCCGCGCGGTTGGTGTCAGCACGGCGCGGACGCGCCCACGCACGGGTGAGTGTCTGGGACCCGGATATGGCGGGTACGCGTACTGGACACACCGCGGTCGACTCCGCAACCGGTTCATCGCCTCGTGGGCCCGTTAGGCTGAGCGCCATTTCGTTCCGCCGTTGTCGACGGTCGACGGTCGACACTGACGAAGAGCCGACAGCAGTACCGAGCCGACAGAAGCGAGGCAGCCTTGTCCTTTCTGACCATCGGACACCGCGGGATCATGGGCGTGGAGCCCGAGAACACCCTGCGCTCCTTCGTACGCGCCCAGCACGAGGGGCTCGACGTCATCGAGCTGGATCTGCACCTGAGCAAGGACGGCGCGCTCGTGGTCATGCACGACGCGGACGTGGACCGGACCACCGACGGCACCGGTCCGATCGCCGAGCGCACCCTGGCCGAGCTGCGGGAACTGGACGCCGGGGAGGGCGAGCGGATCCCCGTCTTCGAGCAGGTGGTGGAGGCGGTCAAGGCGCCGCTGCAGGCCGAGATCAAGGACGTGGCGGCCGCGCAGGCACTGGCCGAGGTGATGCGGGCGCGCGACCTGGTCGGCCGGGTCGACGTGATCTCCTTCCACGACGAGGCACTGGCCGCGATCCGCACCCTGCTGCCGGGGGTGCGCACCGCGCTCGTGGCAAGCCGTTACGGCGCCGATGTGGTGGACCGGGCCCAGGCCGTCGGCGCGACGATGCTTTCGCTGAACATCCGGCGGCTCACCCTGGAACTGGTCGAGCGGGCGCACGCCGCCCATCTGAAGGTCGTCGCCTGGACGGTCAACACCCACGATCAGCTGCGACTGGCGCGCGGCCTGGGGCTGGACGGCGTGGTGACCGACCTCCCGGAGATCCGGCGGGCGGTGCGCTTCACCGCGTAACGGCGCGCCCGGCGGGGGAAATACCCCGTTCACACGCGCGCAACGGGCTTCCAGCATGCGGACGTTTCCCGTAATGATCTCGACAGGGGGCCGTGCCCGCTGCCACTCTCCCGCCATGCGCCTCGTCAACCGCCCTCTCCGCCTTGCCGCTTGCACCGCCGCGGTGCTGCTCACCGCGGCCGTCGGCTGCGCCCCGCAGGACGAATCCCCCGGTGGCCCGCGGGCCGCCGGGCAGGGCCCCCGGAGCTGCGACCGCGGCAAACTGGCCACCGTGGCGCCCGGCAAGCTGACCGTCGGCACCGACAAGCCCGCGTACGCACCGTGGTTCACCGACGACGACCCGGCCAACGGCAAGGGCTTCGAGTCGGCGGTGGCCTACGCCGTCGCCAAGCGGCTGGGCTACGGCAAGGAAGCGGTCGAGTGGCAGACCGTGCCGTTCAACAACGCCTTCGCGCCGGGTGAGAAGAAGTTCGACTTCGACATCAACCAGATCTCCATCAGTCCCGAGCGCAAGCGCGCCGTCGCCTTCTCCTCCGGTTATTACGACGTACGCCAGGCCGTCATCGCCCTGAAGGGCTCCAGGGCCGCGCGCGCCACGTCCCTGGCCGACCTCAAGGACCTCAAGCTCGGCGCGCAGGTCGGCAGCACCAGTCTGGACGTCGCCACCGACACCCTCCGGCCGACCCGGCCCGTGGCGGCCTTCCAGAAGAACGATCTCGCCAAGTCCGCCCTGCGCAACGGCCAGGTCGACGCGATCGTCACCGACCTGCCCACGGCCTTCTACATCACGTCCGCCGAGGTGAAGGACGCCGAGGTGGTCGGCCAGTTCGCCACCGACGGGAAGGGCAGGGAGCAGTTCGGGCTGGTCCTGGACCGGGAGAGCCGGATCACCGGGTGTGTGTCGGCCGCGGTCGACGCGCTGCGCAAGGACGGCACGCTGGGCGCGCTGGAGAAGAAGTGGCTGACCGACACCGTCGACGCCCCGGTGCTCAAGTGACGTACGTGAAGCAGGCGTTGCCCGGGCCTGCGGACGACGGATACGTGCCCTCGCAGCGGCGGATCGAGCGGGAGCGGTTCAAGCGGTCCAGGGCCCGGCGGGCGACCGCGGTCGCGGCGCTGAGCACGCTGGTCACCGCCGTGGTCCTCTTCCTGGTGATCACGGGCTCCCCCGGCTGGCCGCGCACCCGCGAGACCTTCTTCAGCGCCGAGTACGCCCGCAAGTCGCTGCCCAAGGTGCTGGACGGGCTGCTGCTGAATCTGCAACTGCTGGTGGCCTGCGGGGCCGCGGTGCTCGTGCTCGGGCTGCTGCTCGCGGTGGCGCGGACGCTGCGCGGGCCGGTGTTCTTCCCGCTGCGGGCGCTGGCCACCGCGTACACCGACTTCTTCCGCGGGCTGCCACTGATCATCTGCCTGCTGATGGTGGTCTTCGGGGTGCCGGCGCTGCGGCTCCAGGGCGTGACCACCGACCCGGTGGTGCTGGGCGGCTCCGCGCTGGTGCTGACGTATTCGGCGTACGTCGCCGAGGTCTTCCGGGCCGGCATCGAGTCGGTGCATCCCTCGCAGCGGGCCGCGGCCCGGTCGCTGGGGCTCTCCAGCGGGCAGGCGCTGCGCCACGTCGTGCTGCCGCAGGCGGTGCGCCGGGTGGTGCCGCCGCTGCTGAACGACCTGGTGTCCCTGCAGAAGGACACCGGGCTGGTCTCCATCGCGGGTGCGGTGGACGCCGTGTACGCGGCGCAGATCATCGCCGGCCGGGACTTCAACTTCACGCCGTACGTCGTGGCCGGGCTGGTCTTCGTCGCGCTGACCATCCCGATGACGCGCTTCACGGACTGGATCACGTCCCGGATGGACCGCAGGCGGGCCCAGGGAGGCATCGTATGAGCACGACGGAGGACGCACCGGCGGCCGAGGGGGCGGCAGCGGGTCCGGGCGACGGGCCGGTGCTGCGGCTGGAGTCGGTGCGCAAGACGTACGGGCGGGGCACGGTGGTGCTGCGCGACGTGGATCTGGAGGTCGCCCCGCACACCGTGACGGCGCTGATCGGCGCCTCGGGGTCGGGCAAGTCCACGCTGCTGCGGTGCGCCAATCTGCTGGAGGAGATCGACGACGGGGCGATCTTCCTGGACGGCGAGGAGATCACCGATCCGCGGGCGGACGCGGACGCGGTGCGCCGCCGGATCGGGGTGGTCTTCCAGGCGTACAACCTCTTCCCGCACATGACCGTGCTGGACAACATCACGCTGGCACCGCGCCGGGTGCACGGAGTGCCGCGCGCGGAGGCCGAGGCCCGCGCCCATGAACTGCTGGAGCGGCTGGGGCTGGGCGGGCGTTCCGGGGAGTACCCGGACCGGCTCAGTGGCGGCCAGCAGCAGCGGGTCGCGATCGTCCGGGCGCTGGCCGGGCGTCCCCGGCTGCTGCTCCTCGACGAGATCACCGCGGCGCTCGACCCCGAACTGGTCGGCGAGGTGCTCGGGGTGGTCCGCGACCTCAAGGAGGAGGGCATGACGATGGTCCTCGCCACCCATGAGATGGCCTTCGCGCGGGAGGTCGCGGACCAGGTGTGCTTCCTGGACGGCGGGGTGGTGCTGGAGCGCGGCGCGCCCGAGCAGGTCTTCGGCGACCCGCGGCAGGAGCGCACCCGGCAGTTCCTGCAGCGGATCATCCGGGCGGGGCGGCTGTAGGGGCGCCGGTTCCGCTAGCCCAGCGGCTTGACCAGCAGTTCGAACTCCAGGTCGGCGACCTGCGGGATCCCGAACCGCTCGTCGCCGTACGGGAACGGGGTGAACTGCCCGGTGCGCCGGTAGCCGCGGCGCTCGTACCAGGCGATCAGTTCCGCGCGCTGCCGGATGACGGTCATCCGCATCTCGCGGGCGCCCCAGGTCTCCACGGCGGTGCGCTCGGCCTCGGCGATGATGATCTTGCCGAGGCCGCCGCCCTGGAGTTCCGGGCGGACCGCGAACATCCCGAAGTACGCGTGGTCGCCGCGGTGTTCGAGCTGGCAGCAGGCGATCAGCTCGCCGTCCCGCTCGGCGATCAGCAGCCGGCCGCCGTCGGCGTTTACCACGGCGGCCACCCCGGCCGGGTCGGTGCGCTGTCCCTCCAGGAGGTCCGCCTCCGTCGTCCAGCCCGCCCGGCTGGCGTCCCCGCGGTAGGCCGACTCGATGAGCGTGACCAGCTCGGGGACGTCGGTGGCGAGGGCGGTACGGAAGGTCAGCTCGCTGGTCGGCATGGTGGCGCGGTCCTCTCGGGCCCGGCCGGATATGGCCGGCACATGGCGGTCGAATGGCTGAAAGGGAGGCTAACAAGAGAGCCGTGGGCGATGTCAGGGCCGTACGGCCGGGTCTTTTCCCCGGCCGGGCGGGGGCGGCGGCGTAGGGTCGCCGGCATGGTGCACGTACTGAGCAGCCGGGTGCTGTTGCGGCCGTCCGATCCCGAGCGCTCGCGGGCGTTCTACGGCGAGGCGCTGGGTCTGGAGATCTACCGGGAGTTCGGCACCGGGCCCGAGCGCGGCACGGTGTACTTCCTCGGCGGCGGCTTCCTGGAGGTCTCCGGCCGCGCCGCGCAGCCCGCCACCGACACCCTCCAGCTGTGGCTCCAGGTGGCGGACGCGGCGGCCGCGCACGAGGAGCTGCTGGCGCACGGGGTCGAGGTGCTGCGGCCGCCCGTCCAGGAGCCGTGGGGGCTGATCGAGATGTGGATCGCCGACCCGGACGGGCACCGGATCGTGCTGACCGAGGTCCCGGCGGATCATCCGCTGCGCTACCGGCCCTGAGGGCCCCATACCAAACCCGACGGCGAAGTGCAGCAGCGGCGCGCGGGGGCGTGCGTAATGCCCCCATACGCCCTTGTTATCTATGTCACAAGTCGCCCGCCCGCGGACATGCGCTCGATATCGTTTGGATCATTCCGAGCTGTTCGGGGGAATGCTCGTCGACCAGGTGTGCGTGGCTCCTCGCGCCATCTCGAGGTTCTCCTGACCAGGAAGCACTATGTCGGGGGAAGCGCGATGACGTTAGTCGGTCGGAAAGAGGAACTGGCTGTCCTGCGACGGATGTTCGCGGACGTCCAATGCGGCAGAGGTGGCGTCATCATCGTCACCGGCTCCGCCGCTCTGGGAAAGACCGGGATGCTGCACGCGGCGGCCGAGCAGGCCCTGCAGTCCGGTGCCCGATGGCTCAGCGCCACGGCCTGCTCCTCGGAGCAGTTGCTCCCGCTGGGCGTGATGAGCCAGCTGCTGCGGAGCGCGCCGCTGGACGAGCCGGCGACCAGGCGGGCCGAACAACTCCTGGGGGAAGGCGTCGAGCCGGCGGCGGTCGGCGGTCCGGACGCCTCGGAGGGCAGGTCCGCACGCATCCACCAGGGATTGTGCGAGGTACTCCTCACCCTCGCGGCGGAGACCCCCCTGGTCATCACGGTGGACGACGTCCACCAGGCGGACGCAGCATCCATGCGCTGTCTGTCCCATCTGACCCGACGGCTGCGCTCGGCCCGCATCATGGTGGTGCTGAGCAAGCAGCTGGAGGCCGAGCCCGACCTGACGCCGTACACCGACATGTCCCGTGAGCCGCACGTCGGACACCTGGGGCTGCGGCCGCTGACCGAGCCCGAGGTCGCCGGACTGCTCGGCCGTCGCTTCGACGACGACGCCGCCCGGCGGCTCGCTCCGGCGGTGTTCGCGGTCTCCGGCGGCAATCCGCTGCTGGCGACGGTCCTCGCCGATGCCACCGGGTCCGCCCGGGCCGGCCGTACGGGCCGGGCCCCGGTGCCCGCCGAGCCGGTGGTCGACGAGATGTTCCGCCAGGCGGTGCTGACCTGCCTGCGGCGCGGGGACGCCAAGACGGGCCGGGTCGCCAGGGCGCTGGCCGTGCTGGACGACGCCTGGTCCTTCGACGTGCTGTGCCGCGCACTGGACATCGACACGCTGTGCGCCGAACGTGCCGTACGCATCCTGGAGGCGGCCGGGCTGCTCGTCGCCGGGCGCTTCCGGCACCCCGCGATGCGGTCCGCGATCCTGGACGGCATGCCGGCCGCGGAACGGGCCCTGCTGCACCGGCGCTGCGCACGGCTGCTGCACGACACCGGGAGCCCGGCGCTGGACATCGCCCGGCAGCTGATCGGCGCCGGCGGTGCGCCCGACCCCTCGGCGGTCCCCGTCCTGCGGGAGGCGGCCGAGCAGGCGCTGGCCGGTGACGACGCGGCAACGGCCATCCGGTGTCTGGAACTCGCCCACCGGGCGGCCCTGGACCACCGCCAGCACGTCGCCGTCATCGCGGACCTGGCCCGCGCCGAACTGCGGGTGAACCTCCCCGCCGCCACCCGCCACCTGCGGTCCCTGCTGGCCCCGGCGCGGGACCCGCGCCTGCGCTCCGCCGGTGTACTGGCCGTGATCCGGCGCCATCTGCTGTGGTCGGTCGAGGAACGACAGGCCGTCGAGGCGCTGCGGGCGCCGGGCCCGTCCGGAGCCGGGGAGGACCGGCAGCTCGCCACCGAGCGGCAGCTCACCCGGATGTGGCTGGGCTGCACCTTCCCGTCCCTGCTGGAGGATTTCCCCGCGTACCCGGCGGAGCCGGCGCCCGACGGCAGTACCCCGGCCACCATCGCCCTCAATCCGGAGCTCCTGGCGGCGACGCTGCTGTCCACCGCGCTCCGGGACGAGGACGGCAAGGACGTGGTGGCGGACGCCGAGCACATCCTGCAGAACGCCGCGCTCGGCGACCACACCTTCGAGATGCTGGCGTTCGCGATCCTGGCGCTGTTCCACTCCGACCGCCTGGACAAGGCGGCGGTCTGGTGCCGGAGTCTGCAGGCACAGGCGGTCGCGCGCCGGGCCCCCACCTGGCAGGCGGTGTTCGCCGCGCTGCAGGCGCAGATCGCGCTGCGGCAGGGAGAGCTGTCGGCGGCCGAGGAGCATGCCCGCACCGCGCTGCGGCTGATCCCGCGGCGGATCTGGGGACCGTTCGGGTTCCTGGCCTCCGGTGCCGTCGCGCTCGCCTGCACCGCGATGGGCAAGGACACGGAGGCGGCGGACCAGCTGACCGGCTCCCTGCCGGAGACCGCCTTCGACTCGCTGTACGGCCTGTACCACCTGCACGCGCGCGGACAGCACCACTTGGCCAACAACCGTCTGCAGGCCGCCCTGGGCGACTTCCTGGCGTGCGGCGAGCTGATGACGGCCTGGGGCGTGGACGTCCCCACGCTCGTACCGTGGCGGTCCGCGGCGGCGGAGGTCCTGATCCAGCTCGGGGACCGGGCGCGAGCCCGCGAACTCCTCGACGAGCAGCTGGCCCGCCCCCGCGCGAACAGCCCGCGCCTCCGGGGCACCACGCTGCGCCTGCGCGCCGCGACCGTCGAACTCCAGCGGCGCCCGGCGCTGTTGACGGAGGCGGTGGAGGAACTCCAGTCGGCGCACAATCCGTACGAACTGGCCCGGGCACTGGCCGATCTCGGTGACGCGCATCGGGCGCTCGGTGCCGCGGGGCGGGCGCGGATGGTGTCCCGGCAGGCGTGGAACGCCGCCCGGCACTGCCAGGCCGAGCCGCTGCTGCGCCGGCTCAAACCGAGCCCCGGCGCGGAGGAGGTGGACCGACCGCTGCGTGTCCAGGCCGGCCCCGCCGACATCGCCTCGCTGAGCAGTGCCGAGCGGAGGGTGGCCACCCTCGCCACGCTCGGCTACACCAACCGCGAGATCAGCCGCAAGCTGCACATCACGGTCAGCACGGTGGAACAGCACCTGACGCGGGTGTACCGCAAGCTCAATGTGCGGCACCGTACGGAGATCCCCTCGGACCTGGACCTGGTGGTGGACAGCCGGCGCGTGGGGGCCGAGCGGCCCGTGGGCTGACGCCTCCGGCGCCGGACGGGGCGGCGTACCCGCGGGGGTACGCCGCCCCGTCGCCGTTCAGGCGCGGGCCGCGCGCAGGTGCTCGGCCAGGGTGACCGGGGTGGGGTTGGCGAAGACGTCGGCGAGCCTGACCCGTACGCCGGCCAGCTTGCCGCTGCGCTGTGCCACCTTCGCGGCGAGCAGCGAATGGCCGCCCAGCTCGAAGAAGTTGGCCTGCGGGCCCACGTCGTCGCGTTCCAGGATGTCCTGCCACAGCTCGATCAGGTCCGCCAGCAGCTGCCCGTCGGAGTCGTCGGAAGCACCGGCGCCGGTGGCCCCGTCGGCGGCGGCCCGGCGCTCCAGCTCCGCGAGGTCCGGCCGCCCGTCGGCGGCCGTGGGCAGCGCGTCCAGGACCACGAAGGCTCCCGGTTCGGCGGCGGCCGGAAGTTCGGCGCCGACGCGCTTGCGCAGCCGGTCCAGGAGCTGCGGGTCGTCGGGGGCCGCGAGGAAGGCGACCAGTCCGCCGGTGCCGGTGTCGTCGCCCTTCCGCAGCACCGCGGCCGCCGCGCGCACGCCGTCCTCGGAGGCCAACAGGGCCTCCAGGCGATCGAGTTGCACCGGTACGCCGTGGACGGTGACCCGACGGTCCGCCCGGCCGAGGACCTCCAGCGTGCCGTCGTGGCCGCGGCGGGCCAGTTCGCCGGTACGGCGGTACGGCCCGTGCAGCGGGTGTTCGCCGTCGTACCCGTCGTCGGCAGCGGGGCGGGAGGTGGCCACGAGGCACAGTTCACCGCGCACGCCGGGCAGCGCCTCCCGGCCGTCCGGGGCGGCCACGAACCCGGCCGCTCCCCCGGCGCGGACCGTCTCCTCGTACCCGGTCCGCAGCGCGGCGCGGTCGGCGTCGGTGCCCACCTCGATCTCCGCGACGGTCCGGTCCGCCGCCTCGCCGAGGCCGGACAGCAGTGCGTCGTAGCGCCGCACCAGTGCCCGGGCGTCCGCCTCGGCGAGCGCCTCGGTGCCGTGGACCGCGCGCAGGGAGAGGGTGTCCGGCGTCGCGAGAACGTTCAGCTCCAGGTCGAACTTGCAGTACCCGGTCTCGGCGGGCTCCGTGCGGGCCGGGGCGTCGCCGAAGGTCAGGCCGGCGTCGCCCGGGGCGGGGACGTAGTTGAACACATGGCGGAAGAGCGAGCCGCGCCAGGACGCGCCGGGCCGGGCGACCTCCCCGAGCAGGCCGTCGACCGGGGCATCCGCATGGGACAGGGCGCCGAAGAAGACGTTCCGGGTACGGGTGACGAGCGCGCGGAACGGTTCGCCGGGGTCCACCGCCGTCCGCAGCGGCAGGGTGTTGACGTGGTAGCCGATGGCGTCCGCCGCGCCGTCGCCGCGCACGTTGACGGGCGTGCCGACGACCAGGTCGGGGCCGGCGCCGTGCGCGGCTAGCAGCAGGTAGTAGGCGGCGAGCAGCACCACGGCCTCGGGGGCGCGCAGTTCCTTGGCCAGCTTGCGCACCGCCGCGGTCGCCCCGGGCGAGAGGGTGTGGTCCAGCCTGCCGCCGGCCAGCGTGGGGCGGTCGGGGTTGTGGCCGGTGCCGCAGTCCGTCTCCAGCGCGCCGGGGTCGAAGCCGGCCAGGTGGTCGCGCCAGAAGTCGGTGCTCCGCGACCGGGGGGCGGGTTCGTCCAGCACCGGGACCGGTCCGGTGCCCTCGTCGGGCGGGTAGGGCTGCTCGCCGCGCAGCACCCGTGCGTACGCCCGGGCCAGGGAGCGGGTGAAGACGCCCGCGGAGACGGTGTCGAAGACCAGGTGGTGCACGACGAAGCAGAGCACGTCGTCGTCGCCGTCGGCGAGGACGCCCGCACGGATCAGCGGGCGGCCGTCGAGGGCGAACGGCGGGGCGGCGAAGGAGGTCAGGGCGGCCTGCGGCCCGTCCGCCGAGGGCGCGATCTCCTGGACGTCCAGGTCCGCCTCACCGGGGGCGAGCACCGAGGCGGTGAGGGTGTCGTCGGCGGCGTGGAAGACGGTGCGCAGGGCGTCGTGGCGGCGTACCACCGCGGTCAGGGCCGTCCGCAGGGCCGGGCGGTCCAGCCGGCCGCCGATCCGCAGGGCCGCCGGGACGTTGTTGGCGCCCGCACCGGGTACGAGCCGGTCGAGCATCCACAGCGACCGTTCCTTGGGCGAGGCGGTGCGCGCTGTGGCCCCCGTCGAGAGTGACATCGCGGTTGGTCCCTTCCTTGCAGTGTGTGACGTGCGGTTGAGGTGCGGGATGGGTCAGCGGGGTGCGGTCAGCAGCTCGGTCACCGCCCGGCCCACGCCGGGGTCGCGGAGGATGTCGAGGTGGTCGATGTGGAACTGGATCTCGTGGCCGGCGAGGTCGGCGGCCGGGGTCGAGTCCCGTGAGCTGACGGCGGTGCCCCGGGCCCAGACGCGGCTGGGGTCCACCTGCCGGGCGGCGACCAGGTAGCGGACGAAGGAGACGAAGGTGTCCGACAGTTCGCGGCCCAGCTCGACGTCCAGTTCGCTGCGGATGAAGGCGGTCTCCACGACCTCCTCGAACATCCGGGAGTACCGCGCGCCCAGCCGGTCGAAGTCGTCGTCCTCGGCGAACAGCCGGTGCGCCTCGGCCTTGCAGTGGCGGACCTCGTCCTCGGTGAGGATGGTCGCGTAGTGGTCGATGACATTGCAGAAGTCGTGCCGGAGGTTGACCGAGACCGGCACGGAGGGGTCGAACATCAGCACCACGGGCGGCTCGGACTGGATGCGGCCGATCTCCTCGGCCAGCGCGGCCGCGAAGACGCTGCCCACGCAGTAGCCCATGACGGCCCGGACGTGCCGGCCGGACTCCGTGACCGCGCGCATCCAGCGGGCCACGTACGCGGCTCCGCCCATCTCGGTCTCCTGCCCGAGCGGGGGCTGGGTGGTCTCCCAGACCGTCCGGTCCGCGGGCAGGTTGGGGACGATGTCGAAGAAGCTGGACTCGCGCCGGCCGGTGGAGGCGTAGTCGACGGCCAGCACCAGCTCGCCGGGGCCGCCGTCATGGAGGACCTTCCAGCCGTCCGGGGTGGCGGAGGCGGCCGCCCGGGGTGCGTCCGACGCGTTCAGGGATGTGTTCACGAGGGCCTCATCTGTGGGAGTTCTTCGGCGTGCCGCGGGACATCCCGGGCGTCACCGGGCGGGCGTCCGGTCGGCGACCAGGAAGGGGTACTGACTGGTCGTCAGTTGCAGCCGGGCGCGGCGGACTTCGGCCGGGGTGGGCGCGCTGCCCAGGTCCGCGAGGAGCTGCCGGATCGTGCGCTCGCCGTCGACGGCTTCGTACAGCGGGCGGACGGCGGCCGGCGGCTTGGCCGCGGGAAAGGCCGTGGTGGTCTCCGCCTCCTGGTAGCCGCCGTCCGGCCGCCGGGTCCAGCGGCGCTGCTGGGCGGCGCTGGGGCGGTGCACGGTGTCCAGGAACGCGCGGTCGCGCTCGGCCTCGGTGGCGCGCGGCCGGCCGGCCCGGCCCAGGTAGAACCACAGCATCGGCGAGCGGTCCATCAGCAGCAGGTTGACCAGCTGCCAGCGCGTCGGGTCCGGCAGCGCGTCATAGCGGGCACGCAGCTCGCCGTCCGGCACCGGGACGTCCCACTGGTTGCTGTCGCTGACCTGGTCGAAGGCGTTGACGGTGGGCGTCTCCAGGGCGAGGCCGCAGCCGTCGGCCATCGCCGCCAGCTCCTCGACGGAGTAGCTGTGTTCGAGGGGGCTCATCCAGCTGTCGGCCCAGGCCGCCTCGTCGGTGTACTCGAACATCTCCATCTTGCGGCCGAGCAGCCCGTCCGCGGGTACCGACTCCCCCAGCCCGCGGGCGAGCGCGAGCCGCTCGGGCAACTCCCCCACCCGGTCGATGCCCATCAGGGTGAGCGCCTTCTGGAAGGCGATCATCTCCTGGCGGTGGTAGGTGTTGTAGACCATCAGCTCCAGCACGGCGTCCGGGCGCAGCGCGGCGGCCAGCGACCGCAGGCAGACCGACGGGTTCGGGTTGTGGTGGATGACGCCGGTGCACAGGACGTAGTCGAACTGCTCGCGGTACGGAGCCTTCGTCAAGCCCTCGTGACGCAGCGTCAGGTTGGTGACGCCGAGGCTGCGGGCGTTGGCCTCGCACAGGGCGAGGGAGTTCTCCGAGGCGTCGGTGCCCAGGACGCGGGCGCCCGGGAAACGCAGGGCGGTGATCAGCGCCTGGTTCGTGCCGCAGCCGGCGACCCAGATGTCGGCGTCGACGGGTACCCGGCCACCCGTGTCGTCACCCACGTCCTGGCACAGGAAGCGGGTGTAGAAGGCCGGGTCGTCCAGCGTGGTCAGCTGGTGCGGCGACCAGGGGTAGGGGAAGGCACCGTAGAAGGAGTTGAGGGTCTGGCCCTCGTGGTCCCCGCGCGCCGGTTCGGGGGCGCTCGGGGGCTGGTGCGTCGGTACGCGCTGCTCGGACACGGCTGTTACGACCCTCCGGGTTCGGTTGCGTCGGCCTCCCGCGCGCGTGCGGCGCGCGGAGGGCTGGGGTGTGCGGGCGGGGAAAGGCGGTGCGTCACGAGGGGGCCGCCGCCGGCGCGGCCGGGTCCGCGGCCCGGCGGAGCCGCTCGTAGAGCGCGAGGCAGTCGTCGTAGCCGGGCAGCAGCCCGGACCGTGCCGCCTCGGCGAGCCCGGGCGCCCGCCGGTCCTTCTCCGAGACGTGCAGGTCCTTCGCCGGTCCCCAGTCGATGGCGAGGTCCGGGTCGAAGGGGTCGAGGTCGAGCTGGGTGCCCGGTACGAACGGGGTGGAGCACAGGTAGCCCACGCAGGTGTCGTCGGTGAGGGCGAGGAAGGCGTGCCCCAGGCCCTCGGCGAGGTACACGGCCGCGCCGGACTCGGCACGCAGCACCTGGCTCTGGTGCCGGCCGAAGGTGGGCGACCCCAGGCGGATGTCGACGATCACGTCCAGTACGGCACCCCGGTGACAGGTGACGACCTTGGCCTGGCCGGGTGGGGTGCGCGTGCCGTGGATGCCGCGCAGCACACCGCGCGCCGAGACGGAGAAGTTGGTCTGGGCGACGGTGAAGGGGTGGCCCGCGTGGTCGGCGAGTTCACCGGGCCGGTACGCCTCGTAGAAGCAGCCGCGGGAGTCGGTGATCTTGTCGGGGGACAGCAGCAGGCTGCCCTCGATGCTCAGTTCGCGGTACCGCATACGAACTCCCGGATCGAGGCGCTGACGTAGTCCGTCATCTCCTCGGTCAGGCCCGGGAAGACGCCGATCCAGAAGGTGCTCCCGGTCACCGTGTCGGAGTTGACGAGGTCGCCGACCACCCGGTGCGGCCGGTCGAGGTAGGCGGGGTGGCGGGTGAGGTTGCCGCTGAAGAAGCGGCGGGTGCCGATCTTGCGGGACTCCAGGAAGTCGGTCAGCTCCTTGACCTTGAACGAGGCGTCGGGCAGCACGGTGAGGGCGAAGCCGAACCAGCTGGGGTCGCTGCCCTCGGTGGCCCGCGGCAGCAGCAGTCCGGGCACGCCCTCCAGCCCCTCCCGCAGACGCTGCCAGTTGCGGCGGCGGGCCTCGCCGAACGCGGGGAGCTTGGCGAGCTGGCTCAGCCCCAGGGCGGCCTGGAGGTCGGTGGACTTCAGGTTGTACCCGACGTGGGAGAAGATGTACTTGTGGTCGTAGCCGTGCGGCAGCGTGCCCATCTGGTAGTCGAACCGCTTGAAGCAGGTGTTGTCCTCGCCCGGTTCGCACCAGCAGTCCCGGCCCCAGTCCCGCAGTTGCTCGACGATCCGGGCGAGCGCGAGGTTCGACGTGAGCACGCTGCCGCCCTCGCCGGTGGTGATGTGGTGCGCGGGATAGAAGCTGACGGTCGCCAGGTCCCCGAAGGTCCCGGTGAGCTGCCCTCGGTAGGTCGAGCCCAGGGCGTCGCAGTTGTCCTCGACGAGGAACAGGTCGTGCGCCTCGGCGAGTTCGGCGACCTCGGCCGCGGCGAACGGGTTGCCCAGGGCGTGCGCGACCATGATCGCGCGGGTGCGGGGCCCGATCGCCTCGGCGATCCGCTCCGGGGTGGTGTTGTACGTCCCCAGCTCGACGTCGACGAAGACCGGGACCATGCCGTTCTGCAGGATGGGGTTGACCGTGGTCGGGAAGCCGGCCGCCACGGTGATCACCTCGTCGCCGGGCCGCAGTCGGCGGTCCTCCAGCTGCGGTGAGGTCAGCGCCGACAGGGCCAGCAGGTTCGCCGACGAACCGGAGTTGGTCAGATGCGCCTTGCGCAGACCGAGGGCCTTGGCCAGCTCCCGCTCGAACCTGCGGGAGCTGACCCCGGCCGCGATCCGCATGTCCAGCGCCGCCTCGACCAGCGCGACCCGGTCGTCCTCGTCGAGTACGGCGCCGGACGGCCAGATGGGGGTGACCCCCGGGGTGAATCCCCGGCTTTCGTGCTCCTGGTGGTAGCCGCGCACCTGCTCCAGGATCCGCGCCTTGCTGTCGGTCATCGCCTCTTCCTCATTTCCTCGCGCCCCGGCCGGACGCGTACGGCGGGTCGCCGGCCGCGAGCCACAGACACCGCAGGGAGTCGTCCAGTTCTCTGCTCGGTCGCCAGCCCAGTGCCCGGCGGGCGAGGGTGATGTCGAGCCGCTGTGCGTAGGCGGTGCCGCCCGGTGCTGCCGGGACGGCCGCCGGCTGCTGCTGTTCGACGAGCTCGGCGGGCCGGCCGCTGACCGCCAGCAGCCGCCGGACCAGGTCCCCGGCGGCGACCGAGGTGCCCCGGCCGATGTTCACGACGGGTACGGCGGCCGGCGCGGCGGCGGCCGCGACCACGGCCTCGGCCACGTCCGTGGCGTCGACGAAGTCGCGGCGGGCGGTCAGCGGGCCGAGCCGCAGGACGGCCGGGGCGCCGTGCTCCGGTACCGCGGCCAGCTCCGCGGCCACGCCGCCCAGCAGGCTGGCCCGGGGCAGTCCGGCGCCCACGGCGTTGGAGACCCGCAGCACCGTCGCCTCCAGCGCGCCGTCCCGCGCCGCGCCGAGCACGGCCTCGCTCGCCCGTGCCTTGGTCCGTCCGTAGCCGGAGACCGGCCGCAGTGCCGCCGCCTCGGTGACCGGGCCGTCGTCCAGGGGCGGCCCGTACTCGTGGACGGTGCCCAGCTGGAGCAGCCGCGGTGGCCGGGGCAGCCGGGGCAGGACGGTCAGCAGGCGGTCGACGAGCAGCACGTTGCCGCGGGCCATCTCCTCCTCGGACGCGGCCCACACCGCGCCCGCGGCGTTGACGACGACGTGCGGGGCGGCCCGGGCCAGGACGTCGGCCAGCGTGCCGGGGTCCGTGCCCGGCACGTCCAGCGCCAGCCGGCGCGGCGCCGCCGGTTCCGGGCCGCCGCCCGGCTGCCCGGTCTCCCCCGCGCGGGAGACCGCGGTGACCTGCCAGCCCGCGCGGTGGAAGGCGGTGGTGAGGTGCCGGCCGACGAAGCCGCTGCCGCCCAGGACCAGGACGTGGCGGGCCGTGCCGGGGCCGCTCCGGTGCTCGTGGGCGGTCACCGGCCCGGCTCCCGGTCCGTCGTCCCGGCGGCGCGGCGGATCTCCTCGATCAGCTCCGCCTGGCGCCGCAGCGTCCCGTGCCCGGCGGCCGGTTCACCGGTGCGGACGGCGCGGACGAAGGCGGCGAGGGTGTTGACGCACTGGTCGGCGGCGGGGGTGGGGAGGACCTCGGTGCCGTCGGCGCGGTCCAGCCGGATCTCCCCGACGTGGTCGGCGGGCGGGGTGAAGGCGCGGTCGACGGTGATCCGGCCGGTGCTGCCCAGGATCTCGTAACGGCTCACATAGGCGTGGTCGAGGCCGAAGGTGAGCTGGGCCGTCGCCCCGTCACCGGACACCAGCAACGCGCCGCCCCCGCAGTCGACCTCGGCCCCCTCGCCGGTGCGCAGGGCCGCGCCGGCGACCCGCAGATCCGGGCCGAGGAAGAACTGGGCGGCGCGCAGCGGATAGCCGCCGATGTCCAGCAGCGCGCCACCGCCCAGCTCCGCGGAGAGCCGGATGTCGCCCGGCGGCCGCCGGGGGACGGTGAAGGCGGCGGTGAACGTCTGCGGCACCCCGACGGCGCCGTCGGCGACGAGCCGGCGTACCCGTTCGTGCCGCGGGTGGTGCACGAACATCACGTTCTCTGCCAGGACCCGTTGCGAGGCGGTGGCCAGCGCGGTCAGTTCGGCGGTCTCGGCGCTGCTCGTGGTGAGCGGCTTCTCGGCGAGGACGTGCTTCCCGGCCGTGAGGGCGCGCCGGATCCACTCCGGGTGCAGGGCCGGCGGCAGTGGCAGGTACACGGCGTCGATGTCGTCGCGTTCCAGCAGGGCCTGGTACCCGGCCACCGGGGCGCAACCGAACGTGTCGGCGACCTGCCGGGCCCGGCCGGGGTCGCGGCTGGCGACGGCGGCGAGCCGGGCCCCGGGGGTCCGGAGCAGGGCCGGCAGCACCCGGCGCCGGGCGATGTCGGCACAGCCCAGGACGCCGAAGCGGAGCGGGGGTTCACGGTGCTGCGGATCGGCCACGGTGCTCATCCCAGGGTGTGCAGGCACGCCAGCAGGCTGCGGGCTTCGACATTGACGTGGCCGCCGCAGCGGACGAAGCCGGTGAGCTGTTCCACCGTCATCCACACGTGGGTGTCCGGCACGTCGTGCTCCGCGTCCGGGCCGGCCTCGGCGATCACATAGCGGGTCTCGGCGTGGTGGAAGCGCCCGCCCTCCTCGGAGTGCACGGCGTCGAAGCGCACGGCGGACGGCGGGGCGGTGCGGATCCGGTCCAGGTACGGGGATCGTTCGGCGGCGCCGTCCCGGTCGTCCCGGCCGAGTGCGCACTGCACGGTCGGGCCGATCTCCACCGTGTCGAAGGTGCCGGGCTCGGTATGGGCCTTGACCAGCACGTGCGGCACACCGTCGAGCCGACGGACGAGGAAGGCGGCCAGTCCACGGCCCGTGGGGGCCACCATGGGCTGGGTCCAGTGCGGCACCTCACGGCCGCCGGCCTCGACGTCGACACCGATGACGGTGAACGGGCCGCCCTGCCGGTGTGCGAGGCGCCCGTCGCGGTACTCCCAGTCGGCCAGGTCCGCCAGCGGAACCCGGCGCTGCACCAAGGGGTTCGCGGTCCGGGCCTCGGTGAACCAGCTGCGCAGATACGCGGTGTCGTGCCGGGCGCGGCCGTCCGGCGCGGGCCGGAAGAAACCGTCGGTCCCGGCCGCGCCGGCCGCCGGTGGGGTCGGCGGCATGCCGGACAGGACGGTGCGGGAGTCCATGTTGACGAGGTTGTCGGTGTGCAGCAGGGACCGGAGTTCGGCCAGTTCGACCCACCGGAAGTCGTCCAGGACGGGCACGTCCTCGTCCGGCTGCACCTCGACGATCATGTTGCGGTTGCGCTTCCCGAGGAACCACGCGCCCTGTTCGGACTGCAGGACGTCCAGCAGGACCCGGCCGCGGCGGGGCGCGGTGAAGTGCTCCAGGTAGGGGACGCGATTGCCCTGGTGGACGCGGGTGTAGTTACTGCGGGTGGCCTGGACGGTCGGCGAGAGCTGCAGCGTGTTGATGTTGCCCGGCTCCATCTTCGCCTGCATCAGGCAGTGCGGCACGGATCCGAACCGCTTGACGAGGATGCCGAGGATGCCGGTTTCCGGCTGCACGATGACCGGCCGGCTCCAGCGCGCCCGGCTCTCCTCGCCGACGTAGGTCCTAAGCCCCTCGACCGTGAAGAACCGACCGCTGCGGTGGACGAGGTTCCCGGTGTCCTCGTGGAACCGCCACCCGTCGAGCCGGTCCAGCGCCAGCGGCCGTACCCGGTGCTCGTGGGCGCTCTTGCGGGCCTCGAACCATTCCTGGAAAGCGGGCGCCCGCGGCGGTACGGCGGTGGTGGTCATCCGGCGCCCCCGAGGCGGACGGGCAGCGAGTGCAGGCCCCTCATCAGGGTGCTGGCCCGCCAGTACAGCTCGGTCGGCTCGGCCGCGAGCGTCATGTCCGGGTGGCGTTCCAGGAGTTGGCGGAAGGCGATCTGCGCCTCGAGGCGGGCCAGGGGCGCGCCGACGCAGTAGTGGATGCCGTGGCCGAAGGCCAGGTGGCCGCCGGGGGCGCGGGTCAGGTCGAGCCGGTCGGGGTCGGTGAAGCGCTCGCCGTCGCGGTTGGCCGACACCAGGGAGACCAGGACCAGTTCCCCGGCGGGGATGCGGACGCCGCCCAGCTCGACCTCGTCGGTGGTGTACCGGAACGTGGCGTGCTTGATGGGCCCCTCGAAGCGCAGGAACTCCTCGACCGCGCCGGGCAGCAGGGCCGGATCGTCGAGCAGGGCACGCAGCTTGGCGCGGTCGCGCAGCAGGTGGAGGGTGCCGTTGCCGATCAGGTTGGTGGTCGTCTCGTGCCCGCCGACCAGCAGCAGGAACGCCATCGGGACCAGTTCGCTGTCGGCCAGGCGGTCGCCCTCGTCGCTGGCCTGGACCAGGGCGCTGAGGATGTCGTCCTGCGGGTCGGCGCGCTTGGCCGCGGTCAGCTCGGTCAGGTAGCCGACCATCGACGCCTGGGCCGCGGCGACCTCCTCGGCGGAGGGGCCGGAGACCAGGCGCTGGGACCAGCGCGTGAAGTCGGCCCGGTCGGCCTCGGGGACGCCGAGCAGTTCACAGATGACGGTGACCGGCAGCGGGAAGGCGAACTCCTCCAGCAGGTCGACCTGTTCGCGCCCCTTCATGGCGTCCAGCAGGCCGCTGGTGATGTCCTCGATGCGCGGCCGCAGCCGGTCCACGGCGCCCGGCGTGAACGCCTTGTTGACCAGTTTGCGCAGCCGGGTGTGGTCCGGCTGGTCGGAGTGGAGCATGTGCCGGGCGAGTGCCGCGCCGAACGCGCCGCCGGCGGTGTCGGTGCCGTGCCGGGCGAACAGCGCGCTGGTGTGCTTGAGGTCGGTGCTCAGCCGGGGGTCGGTCAGCGCGGCGCGCACCGCGGAATACGTGCTGACCACCCACACCGGCAGCCCGCCGAAGAGCGGTACGCCCTTGGGGAGCGTGGTGCGGTGCACCGGGCCCTGCTCGCGCAGCCGCCGGTAGACCGCGTGCGGGTCCTGCATGAAGTCGGCGTCGCCGAAGGCGTCCGCGACCGGTGTCCGCTCGGTCATCGCGCTGCCTCCCCGGCCGCGTCGGTGGCGTCCTTGGGGCCGCGCACCGCGACGGTGATCTCGTCGATGAGCATGCCGGCGGGGAACGCGGCGGGGTCCGGGGTGCCCGGCGGCACCGGGCCGCCCGGGCTGCCGATGATGATGGCCAGGCACAGGTGTGCCGGCTGGTTGAAGAGCCAGCCCTCCGGGGTGGTGTCCTCGGGGGTCAGCTTGAGGTAGGGGCGGGCGTCGATGTGCCAGGTGACGGTGTCCGGGTCGCGGGTCCAGACCATGGAGTAGGTGTGGAAGCCGTCGCTCAGCGGGGCGCCGTCGACGGTCGCGCCGTGGCCGCCGATGCCGCAGGAGGGCAGCTGGTCGCAGGCCGGGGAGTGCAACGAGCCGTGGACCCGGTCGGGTTGGGAGCCGAGCACCTCGAACACGTCCATCTCGCCCGCCCGGAACCAGCGGTCCAGTTCGGCCTCTCCGGGCTCCGGGTGCCGCATCGGGTTGCCCCAGGCCCACAGGGCGCAGTCCAGGCCGGGCCCCGGGGCGGTGCGGACCCGCGCCTGGATGCGCAGGGCTCCGCCGCTGGGCGGCAGCAGGTCCTCCCGGCGGCTTTCGAGCCAGGCGGCCGTGAAGCCGCCCGCCGCGTCGCGGGTGGCGGTCATCGTCAGCCGGCCGGCGCCGTCGAGCGCCACGTGCGCGCTGTCGTCGGCGTGCGTCTCGACCCCGGCGCCGAAGGGGCGGCCGGTGCGCGTCAGCCAGCGGCCGGCGTCCGGCGGGGAGCCGGCCGGGCCCGTGAAGTCGTCGTGCAACAGGACGCGCCACTGCGTCGCGGAAAAGGTGCGATCTTTGGGATCGGCTGTCGTCATCGGCCTCTCGCAGCGATAGCGTACCTACGTGCATTCACCGGACTCACGGTATGCCGGGCGCCCAATGGACGTAACCCCTAGCCCCCCTGACTAACCCCTAGATTCCGGGTATTGACATCGCTGCTAGTGTCGGCGACACATCGGGGCAGCATTGTGCGCGGCCGCTTAGCGGCACCGGCACGAGTGACAACCTTTATTCGGGGGCGTAATGCGGGCGCTGTTCATGTTCCTGTCCGGCTTCAGCCATATCTCGCCATCCATTCCGTTGGCCTGGGCATTACGGTCGGCCGGGCACGAGATTCTGTACACCGGAACCGGTGAACGGACGCGAGTGGTCGCCGAATCGGGGCTCTCGATGGCCGATACGGCCCCGGAAGCGGACGTGGAAGCGGTCCTTGTGAACCGCCCCGGAACTCGGTCCGGGACGCCCGGGGAAACCGAAGGGGAAAGCGAGCGCATCGCCCATCTTTCGGGGATGTTCGACCCCGCCAAGATTATCGACGCGCGGGACGCGGCACGCATCGCCGAAACGTTCGCGGGTTTTGCCGAACTCACCCTGGACGGCGACCTGGAAATCGCCCGGCGCTGGCGCCCGGACGTCATCATCCATGAGCCGTCACATATCGGAGCCCCTCTGGTGGCCACCCGGCTCGGAATTCCCCGGGTGCAGCTGGAGATTCATCTCCAGGGCGTCGACCGCTTCTTCCACCCGCAGTTCACCCGCTGGCTGGCCGCGCATCACGGCGTACCCGCCGTCGAACCGCCCGCCGTCGCCATCGGCATGGCGCCGCCCAGCGTCGTCGCGCCGGAGCCCACCACCCGGCCGATGCGCTATCTGCCGCACAACGGCGGCGGGCTCCTCCCGGACTGGGTGACCCGGCCGGCCGGACGCCCCCGGGTGTGCCTCACGCTGGGCACGGTGGTCCCCGGCGTGGACGGCGTGGGCCACCTCAAGCGGGTGGTGCACGAAGCGGCCCGTACCGGCGCGGAGATCGTGCTGGCAGTCGGCGACAGCGACCTGTCGGCGCTGGGCGACCTCCCCGCCAACGTCCGCCCCACCGGCTGGATCCCGCTGCACGAACTCCTGCCGACCTGTGCCGCCGTGGTGCACCACGGCGGCGACGGGACGACCTTCACCGCGCTGGCCCGCGGCGTACCGCAGCTGATCGTGCCGCACGGCAACGAACAGCTGCTCAACACCAAGGCGGTGGCCAGCCGCGGGGTCGGCGTCGGCGTCGAGCTGGACGCCTTCACCACCGATCACCTCTCGGCGCTGCTGGAGGACGCGGCCTACCGCGCCGCCGCCGAGGAGGTGCGGACGGAGATCGAGGCCATGCCCGCACCGGCGGACACCGTGCCCTCCCTCGTACGCCTCCTGTCCTGACGGCCCGGACCACCCCGAGCACTCCCGACCGCCCGCCCGTTCCCGCTGCTGTGCCCGTCCCCAGCACCGCGCGGCGTGCCCCGGTACGCCGCGCACAACGTCCCGGAGGAATCATGAAACGAGTCGTCCTCGGCCTCGGTGCCGCCGCCCTGGCCCTTGCCGCAACCGTCGGCGTGGCGGTGGCCGACCCCGGTGGCTCCGCCGCCCCGAGACCCTCCCTGGTGGTGGAGGAGCAGATCACCGACATCGCGATACCGGCGGACGCGAAGGTGGGCACCTCGTTCACCAGCTACGCCGACATCACCGACACGGCCCGGAAGAAGATCGGTGAGACCGGCGGCCAGTGCGCCATCGTCAAGGCCCACTTCGAGGGCCACATGTGGGCGGCCCAGTGCACCAGCATGTGGAAGCTCCCCGGCGGCCAGCTCAGCGTGAGCCAGCTGCTGCCCTTCGACACCGTCACCGGCGCGAAGAAGGCCCGTCCCGGCGCCGCCGCCGACTACTCCTTCGAGGGCGTGGTCACCGGCGGGTCCGGCAAGTACCGCGGCGCCCGCGGCGATGTCCGCTTCAGCCAGGTCCAGGACGCGCCCAGCGGATTCTTCGGGTTCCGGGCGGAGTTCGCCCTCCGCCCCTGAACGCCCCCGCCCCGCCCCGAACCTCACCGGCCGCACCACGCGCGGGCCCCCGGCCCCGTCAGCACCCCACGGAGTAAAGGCACATGAGCCAGCTGCCGCCCTCACCCCGGAAGCACCTCGACAGCCCCCGCACCCGCGCCGTTCTGCGCATCCAGCAGCAGATCGTCTCCGCGGCCCGCGACCATCTGCGCGCGCTCGGCTTCGTCGAGCTGCTGCCGCCCGTCATCGGCCCGGCCACCGACCCGGGCGGACGCGGCGCCAAGCAGGTCGACGTCGACTACTACGGGCACCGCTACAAGCTGATGACCAGCGCCATCATGTACAAGCAGGCGGCGCTGCTGACCTTCGACAAGATCTTCTGCGTGGCGCCCAACGTCCGCCTGGAGCCCCCGGAGACCTGCTCGACCCAGCGGCACCTCGCCGAGTTCCACCAGTTCGACGTGGAGATCGCGGGCGCCGGCGCGCAGGACGCGATGGGCGTCGCCGAGGACCTCGTCCGTGCCGCGGTGCGGACGGTCACCGAGCAGCTGCCCGAGGACCTCGACGTGCTCGGCCGGGACCCGGACGCCTTCACCGACCTGCTCGCCCGGCCCTTCGACCGCCTCAGCCACGCCACGGCGGTCGCCGATCTGGCCGTCCTCGGACACGAGCAGAACCCGGACGCGGAGATCGACTGGGAGGGCGAGGCGATGCTGTCCCGCAAGGCCACCCGCCCGTTCTTCGTCACCGGCTACCCGAAGGGCTCGCGCGGTTTCTACGACCGCGAGGACCCCGAAGTGCCCGGCACCCTGCGGAACTTCGACCTGCTGGCGGCCGAGGGATTCGGCGAGCTGATCAGCGGCGCGGAGCGGGAGTTCGACCACGCGCGGATCGTCACCCGGATGCGGGAGACCGGCGAGAACCCCGGCAAGTACCAGCACTTCCTGGAGGTGGCCCGGGAAGGCATTCCGGCCAGTGCCGGGTTCGGCATCGGCATCGAGCGGCTGACCCGCTACGTGTGCGGCCTGGACGCGGTCTGGGAGGCCACCGCGTTCCCGAAGATCCCCGGCGTGGTGTCGTTGTGACCGGCGCCGGCGGCCTGTCGGCCCCGGGGTTCCCCGAGGCGGCGGTGCGTGAGCGGGCCCGCTCGGGCACCGCCGCGGCCTTCCCGCCGCTGTCCGGCTACGGACACGCGCTGCTCGGCGCGACCCCCGGCGCACCCGAAGCGGGCGCCCCGTACGGCGCGCCCGGTGACCTGCTGGAGACCGGGCGTCTGGTGCCGCCGGTGTTCATGCCGCGGCGGCTGGAAAAGCTCATCGAACTCGGCCGCGAGCCCCAGCACTCCGATGTCGACCTGACCACCGACATCGGCGGCTTCCACGCCCCACTGCCGCTGTACGTCTCGGCGTTCGGCTCGACCCGCGCCGCCGGCGACGGCCTCGGCACCGCCGTCGGCCGGCAGGCGGGACGCCTCGGCCTGCCCCTGGTCATCGGGGAGAACGTGCTGCCCGTCAGCGGCTACGGACGGCCCGGCACCGCGTCCGACGGCGCCGGCGCCGCCTCCGGCCTGCTGCGCCGCATCCGCGCGTACGCCGACGAACTGCCCGACGGCGCCGGTGGCGTCGCCGTGCAGCAGAGCACCGAGGACGCCGACGCCGAGGTGTGGAACCTGCTGCACAGCGACCCGCACGTCCAGCCGCTGCTGGCCTCCGGGCGGCTGGCCTTCGAGCTCAAGGTCGGCCAGGGCGCCAAACCGGGCCTGGGCGGGATGACGCTGGTGGACGCGGCCGAAGCGGACCGGCTGGCCGACCGCTACCGGGTGCGGGACACCCTCGGCGAGAAGGGCGACGTGCTGCGCTGCAGCGCACCGGGGACCGTCACCGAGGAGATCCTGCGCCAGCAGATCCGCTTCATGCGCAGCAACTATCCGCGGGTCCGGGTATGGGTGAAGCTCTTCCCGGGCCGGGACGTGGACCGGGCCGCGGCGGTGGCATGGCAGGCCGGTGCCGACGCGGTGACCGTCGACGGCGCCGAGGGCGGCACCGGCTGGGCACCGCACGCCTTCCTCGACGGAGTCGGGCTGCCCCTGGGCGAGTGCCTGCGCCGGATCGGTCCGGGGGCGCACCCGCTGCTGGTCAGCGGGCGGATGTGGGAGGGCGGCCGGGTGGCCAGGAGCCTGGCCCTGGGTGCCCGCGCGGCCGGTCTGGGCCGGGCGGCGCTGCTGGCCGCGGACGAGGACCCGGACCGCGGGCTGATCCGGCTGACCGCCTGCCTGGAGCTCGAACTGCGGCTCCTGGTCAGTGCCTTGGGCAAGTACGCGGTGGCCGAACTGGCCCCGGAGGACCTGTGGCCGCAGCCGGCCGCCGAGCGGCGGCCGGACCCGACGACGAGGGAGCCCTCGTGAGCAATCCGTTCGAGGAGTACGACGGCGGCCATGTGGTCCTCACGGACTCCCTGGGCCGCCACAGCCTGTGGCCCGCCGGCATCGCGGTACCCGCCGGCTGGTCGTTGACCCACGGCACCGACACCCGGGAGGGCTGCCTGGCGCACATCGAGCGCCACTGGAGCGACCTGCGGCCCACCGGGCCCGCCGGGCAGCGGGCGCCCGCCGGGGCGTGCGTGCACGAGCTGTTCGAGGCGCAGGCCGCGCGGGGCCCCGACGCCGTCGCCCTGGTCCACGAGGCCGAGGAGCTGACCTACGGCGCGCTCAACGAGCGGGCCAACCGTCTCGCGCACCGGCTGGCCGGTCTCGGCGTCGCACCGGGCACGCTGGTCGGCGTCCATCTGGAGCGCGGCTTCGACATGGTGGTGGCGCTGCTGGCGGTGCTCAAGGCGGGCGGCGGCTACACCATGCTCGACCCGCAGTTCCCGGTGGAGCGGCTGGCCCTGTCCCTGGAGGAGACCGGCGCGCCACTGCTCGTCACCTCGCGGCCGCTGGGCGGCCGGCTGACGGCCGCGACGACCCTGTACGTCGAGGACGAGGCCACGTCCGACGCCCCCGCCGGGAACCTCGCCACCGGGGTCGGCCCGGAGGACGTCGCCTGCGTGATGTTCACCTCCGGCTCCACCGGCCGGCCCAAGGGCGTGATGTCCCCGCACCGCGCCCTGACCGGCACGTATCTCGGGCAGGACTACGCGGGGTTCGGCCCCGACGAGGTCTTCCTGCAGTGCTCCCCGGTGTCCTGGGACGCCTTCGGCCTGGAGCTGTTCGGTGCCCTGCTGTTCGGCGCGCGCTGTGTGCTGCAGTCCGGCCAGAACCCGGACCCGCTGGAGATCGGCGAGCTGGTGGCGCGGCACGGGGTGACCATGCTTCAGCTCTCGGCGAGCCTGTTCAACTTCCTGGTGGACGAGGTGCCGGAGGCGTTCGAGGGGGTCCGCTACGCGATCACCGGCGGCGAGCCGGCGTCCGTCCCGCACATCGCCAAGGCCCGCCGGGACCACCCGGCGCTGCGGCTCGGCAACGGCTACGGCCCGGCCGAGAGCATGGGCTTCACCACCCACCACGCGGTCGTCGCCGAGGACCTGTCGGGCACCGCCCTGCCGATCGGCCTGCCCCTCGCCGGCAAGCGGGCCTACGTCCTGGACGACGAGCTCAAACCCGCGGTGAACGGGGCGCTGGGCGAGCTGTACGTGGCGGGCGCCGGGCTGGCCCACGGCTATGTCAGCCGGCCGGCGCTGACCGCTGAGCGGTTCGTCGCCGATCCCTTCGCCGGTCCGGGCGGGGAGCGGATGTACCGCACCGGCGACCTGGCCCGGCGGCGGGCGGACGGGGTGCTGGAGTACGTGGGGCGCGCCGACGACCAGGTCAAGATCCGCGGCTTCAGGGTCGAGCCGGGCGAGGTGGAGGCACGACTGGTCGGCCACCCCGCGGTGCGGCAGGCGGCGGTGCTGGCCCAGGAGTCGCGGCTCGGCGACAAGCAGCTGGTCGCGTACGTGGTGGCCGAGCGGGCGGACGCGCCTCCGGGCGCGGCGGAGCTGCGCCGGCATGTGGCCGAGGCGCTGCCCGCGTACATGGTGCCGGTGGAGTTCGTGCCGGTGGACGTGCTGCCGCGGACGCCGAACGGGAAGCTGGACCGGCGGGCGCTGACCGGCGTGGGCTGAGCCGCGGCGGAACCACCGGTGGTGTACGGCGAAGGAGCCGGCCCGCGCGGCGGGCCGGCTCCTTCGGTGTCGGTGGGCGGCGCGGCCCCCGGAACGGCGCGGGTGGTCGCCGTCCTGGCCGCGCCGCCCGGCTCACAGTCCCGCGCGGTGCTTGAGCGGCTCCCACCACTCGCGGTGCGTGCGGTACCAGTCGATGGTCTCGGCCAGGGCGGAGTCGAAGTCGCGGCGCGGCGCGTACCCCAGCTCGGTGCGGATCTTCGTCCAGTCCACCGAGTAGCGCCGGTCGTGGCCCTTGCGGTCCGCGACGTGGTCGACCCGGTCCCAGTCGGCGTCGCACGCCTCCAGCAGGCGCCCGGTCAGGGCCATGTTGGACAGCTCCGTGCCGCCGCCGATGTTGTAGACCTCGCCGGGGCGGCCCTTGGTGCGCACCAGCTCGATGCCCCGCACATGGTCGTCGATGTGCAGCCAGTCGCGGATGTGCAGGCCGTCGCCGTACAGCGGGACCTGCTTGCCGTCCAGGAGGTTGGTGACGAACAGCGGGATGAGCTTCTCGGGGAAGTGGTGGTGGCCGAAGTTGTTGGAGCACCGCGTGACGCGTACGTCGAGGCCGTGGGTGCGTCCGTAGGCCAGGGTGATCAGGTCGCTGGACGCCTTGGCGGCGGCGTACGGGGAGTTGGGGGCGACGGGGTGGCTCTCGGTCCAGGAGCCGGCGTCGATGGAGCCGTAGACCTCGTCGGTCGAGATGAGGACGAAGGTGCCGAAGGAGTCCTGGTGGTGCAGCGCCGCGTCCAGCAGGGTCTGGGTGCCGACGACGTTGGCCATGATGAAGTCGGACGCGCCGGTGATGGAGCGGTCGACGTGTGACTCCGCGGCGAAGTGCACCACGGTGTCGTGGTCGGCGACGAGCTTGTCGACCAGCCCCGCGTCACACACGTCGCCGTGGACGAAGGTGAACCGCGGGTCGTCCCACACGGTGGCGAGGTTGGCGGTGTTGCCGGCGTAGGTGAGCTTGTCCAGCACGGTCAGCCGGCCGCAGTCCGCGGCACCGGGGGTGCCCAGGAGCGTCCGGACGTAGTGCGAGCCGATGAATCCGGCGCCTCCCGTGACCAGGATGTTCATGACGCGATCTGCACGGTGCTGTGGTCGCCGAGGACGAGGCGGTGGGTGCGGGGGCCGTGCGAGGCCGGGCTGACCTCCACGTTGCGTCCGATCAGCGAGGCGGCGATGCGGCGCACCCCGGTGATGCGGGTCTCTGGCAGGACGACGGAGTACTCGACCTCGCAGTCGTCGAGCCGGCAGCGCTCGCCGATGGAGGTGAACGGGCCGACGTAGGAGCCGGTGATCCGGCTGTCCGCGCCGATCACGACGGGGCCGACGATGCGCGAGCCGCGGATCTGCGACCCGGCCTCGACCACGACCCGGCCGATGATCTCGCTGTGCTCGTCGACCAGCCCGTCCAGCCGGGGTTCGGCGCTCTCCAGGACGGTGCGGTTGACCTCCAGCATGTCCACCACGCTACCGGTGTCCTTCCAGTAGTCCTCGATGAGGGTGGAGTCCACCCGCCGCCCGGTGTCGATCAGCCGTTGCAGGGCGTGGGTGATCTCCAGCTCGCCCCGCCGGGAGGGCTGGATGTTCCGCACCGCTTCGTGGACGGCCGGGGTGAACAGGTACACGCCGACCATGGCGAGGTCGCTGCGGGGCCGCTCCGGCTTCTCCTCCAGCCCCACGACCCGCCCGTCCGGGCCGAGCTCGGCGACGCCGAAGGCGCCGGGGTCGGCCACCCGGGTCAGCAGGATGTGCGCGTCGGGCCGTTTGACCTGGAAGTCCTCAACGAGTCCGGTGATCCCGCCGCAGATGAAGTTGTCGCCGAGGTACATGAGGAAGTCCTCCTCCCCCAGGAAGTCCCGGGCGACCAGGACCGCGTGGGCCAGGCCGAGCGGGGCGTGCTGCGGGATGTAGGTGACCTTCAGGCCGAACCTCGATCCGTCCCCGACCGCCGCGCGGATCTCCGCCGCGGTGTCGCCGACGACGATGCCGACGTCGATGATCCCGGCGCGGGCGATCGACTCCAGGCCGTAGAACAGCACGGGCTTGTTGGCCACCGGCACCATCTGCTTGGCCGAGGTGTGGGTGAGCGGACGCAGTCTGGTCCCGGTCCCGCCGGCCAGCACGAGTGCTCTCATCGGTCTTCGACCGCCTTTCCGCGCGGGTGCCCGCGCAGCTCGCCGTACGGGTCGCCGTCGAAGGTGCGGCGCACATAGGACAGGGCGCTCATCAGCTCGCCGGAGGTGACCGGCCGGCTGCGGCCGGCCCCGACCAGCGGGGCCAGCGGGAGCGAACCGACGTCGGCCCAGCGCAGCCGGCCGTCGTGGTCCAGATAGCTCCGGCTGCGGCCGGCGTTGTCGGGGTGGAGGCAGTAGGGGATGTCCAGCAGTCCGCGCTTGAACGCCTGCACCAGGGCCCGGCCGATGTCCGGGGCGGCGTTGAGCACCGCGTCGATGAGGGCGTACGCCTCGGCGTGCACCTGGGAGTCGTCGTCGGCGCCCGCCGGGGCCTCCGCGCGGTGGCCGCGGGCGGTGCGGCCCGCGTGTTCCAGCGCGGCGACGTTCTCGGCGACCGTCGGGATGCGGTCGGCCTCCGCCTCGGTCTTGACGATGAGCCGCTCGGCCCCGGTGGCCCGGGCCAGCCGCGTGGCCTCGCCGAGCAGCGCCCGGGCGCCGTCCGCGGTCTGCGGGAACAGGCCCATGTAGGCATAGACCACGATGTGCACGTCCGCGTCGGGCAGCAGCCGCGCGCACAGTACGCGCAGGGCCCGGACCGCCTCCCGGTCCTGGCCGGGGTGACTCTGCTGGGCGTAGCTCACCGAAATGCTGCGCAGGCCGTGGCGGTGGAAGAACAGCGCCTCCAGGACGCTGAGCGCCACCAGCTGGCCGGGCGGGCACAGCTGCCCGAGCATGCAGCCGCCGAAGGTCTCCAGGTGCGGCCGCACGCCCGGCCGCCGCGGTTCGGCGAACTCCTCACAGCACCGTGCCCAGCTGTCGACGGACTTCTCCAGCGGCGTACGGCCGTAGGGCAGGCAGTAGGAGACCGGTCCGCCCTCGGTCGCCGAGAGCCCGGCGGCGGTCAGGGCCGTGAAGATGTGGCCGGGATCGGCCGAGCCGTGCCGGACCTGTACGGGGAAGTCGTCGGCCGCGATGCCCGCGAGGACCTGCGCGGTGGTCTCCCGGGGGTGCGTCGCGAGGGGGTAGCCGTTGAGCGCGATGCCCGCGCGCAGGGCGTCGCGGGCCGCCGCCAGGTCGCCGACGCGGGTGTAGCTGTCGACGGTGAGGGTGCCCACGGTGGTGGCCGCGGCGCGCCGGGTGGCCAGCAGTCCGGCCCGCATCCGCGCGGGATCACTGAATCCCATGCGCGGTTGGACGACGAGTTCGCCGGCTGCGGCCCGGCGGCGCACGAACTCACCGAAGCCGGTGGAATTACCGGCCGTTCCGTCTTCCGTCACGTGTGACGGAAGACGGAATTCGACGTTCATGAGGCGACTCGTTCGAAGACATGACTCAGATAGCGCTCGAATTCCGGTACGGCATCGGGTCCGTCGGGGAACACCGCGTCAAATCCGGCGTCCAGCAGCTGGTCCGCGCGCAGTCCGTCCCGCGCGCCGGATATCCCGAGCTTCCCGCCGATCACCATCCGGGTCCGGGCGAGCGCCGGGCGCCGGCGCAGTTGCCCGACGACGCGCAGGCCGTCCTGATATCCGTGCCCGTTCACGCTGCTGATGACCACCATGGCCGGGGCGCGGTCCAGGCATTCGGCGACGAGCAGTTCATCGGGTACGCAGGCACCGAGATTCACCACCTGGAAACCGTGCTCTTCCAGCAGGAGTTGGAGATAGACGAGGTTCCAGGTGTGGGCGTCGGAAGCGAGACTGCTGACGATCACCACTCCACTGTGCCGTGCGTCGTCGCATGCGCGCTCCATTGCCTTGCCCATCCACCCACCCCGAATACTCGGACTCGCAAAACCTGTGTGCCGCTTTCGCAGGCTAGCCCGCTGAAAGAGCGCCCCAAAACCCCTACAGCCCCTATCTGCGTGGCCGGGCAGGGGTGTTGGCCGGCGCCCGCGGGACACGGAGGGGGCGGCTCCGGGCCCGCCTCCGCGGGGCGGACGCGACGGCGCGGCCCGCCCCCGGGACCGCCGCCCCCGCACAGGGGCAACCCGGTAAGTCTCTTAACCCGGTTCAGTTATGCTGTGCGCGTCAACCACCGCCGGCGCCGTACCGCGTACGGACGGCGCGGACGCAGCACAGCAAGGCGGTCACTGCGGAAAGGTCGCGATCGATGACGTCATACGCCCAGGACGCGTACACCCCGGACTCCCGCGCCGGCGATGCCGCCGGGCTGGACGACGAACTCGCCGAGGAGCGGCGGTACGTCGCCCTGTGCCGGGACGCGATGACCCGGCAGGTCGAGGACGCGGGCCTGCAGGTCACCGAGGGGCAGGACGTCTCGGGGGACGGCGCGAGCGCGGAGGCGCTGGGCCGTTACCTGCGCACCCGTGCGCGGGACATGGCTCAGGAGCCGGACAGCCCGCTCTTCTTCGGCCGGCTGGACTTCGACGACGCGCCGGAGACCGGGGACCACCGCCGGCAGCGCTACTACATCGGGCGCCGCCGGGTCTCGGAGCACCCGGCCGCGCCGCCGCTGGTCGTCGACTGGCGGGCGCCGGTCTCGCGCACCTTCTATCAGGCGAGCGCCCTGGAGCCGCAGGGCGTCGCGGTCCGCAGGCGCTTCGGCTGGGCACCGCTCAGCAGCGGCGAGCCGAAGGACCTGACGGGCATGGAGGACGAGCACCTCGACCGGCAGGAGGACGTACCGGCCGGGGCGAGCCGGATCGTCGCGGCCGAGATCGAGCGCCCGCGCACCGGCCCGATGCGCGACATCGCCGCCACCATTCAGCCGGAGCAGGACGACCTGGTGCGCCGTGAACTGGCCGACTCGGTGTGCATCCAGGGGGCACCGGGCAGCGGGAAGACCGCGGTCGGTCTGCACCGTGCGGCCTATCTGCTGTACACCTACCCGCAGCGGCTGCAGCGCAGCGGTCTGCTGATCATCGGCCCCAACCAGACGTTCCTGCGCTACATCGCCCAGGTGCTCCCGGCGCTCGGCGAGATCGACATCGCGCAGTGCACGGTGGAGGACGTGGTGGCCCACCACCCGGTCCAGGCCGTCGACGGTGAACTGGCGGCGGCCGTCAAGCAGAGCCACCGAATGGCGGCCGTACTGGAGCGCGCCCTGTACAGCCGGGTCACCGCGGTCCCCGACGGCATCACCGTCCCCGACGGCTCCTACCGCTGGCGGGTGTACGGCGACGAGTTGAGCCGCATCGTCGAGGAGGTCCGCGAGCAGGCGCCGCCGTACGCGGTGGGGCGGGAACACGTCCGTTCGCGGGCGGTGTCGCTGGTGCAGGAGCAGGCCGAGCGCCGGGCGGGTCCCAAGAACATGACCTGGCAGCGGAAGATCGGCCGTTGCCGCCCGGTCGCGGCTTTCCTGGACGCCGTGTGGCCCACGGTCCGCGCGGAGGAGGTGGTCGCCGGCCTGCTGGGCGATGCCGAGGCGCTGGCCCGGGCGGCGGACGGGCTGCTGGACGCCGACGAGCAGGCGGCGCTGGTGTGGGACAGGCCGCCGCGGTCGGTCAAGAGCGCCAAGTGGTCCGCCGAGGACCTGCTGTTGATCGACGAGGTCGCCGGCCTGATCGAGCGGCCCGGCAGCTTCGGCCACGTGGTCGTCGACGAGGCCCAGGACCTCTCCCCCATGCAGTGCCGGGCCATCGCCCGCCGCAGCGGCTTCGGTTCGCTCACCGTCCTGGGCGACCTGGCCCAGGCCACCGCGCCGTGGGCGGCACGCTCCTGGGCCGAGCAGCTGGCGCATCTGGGCAAGACCCAGGGGACGGTCACCGAACTCACCACCGGCTTCCGGGTGCCGGCCGCCGTGATGTCCCTGGCCAACCGGCTGCTGGGCGCGCTCGACGTGGACGTGCCGCCGGCCCGGTCCCTGCGTCAGGACGGCGAGTTGACGGTCCGCCAGGTGCCGGACCTGCTGTCCGCGACGGTCGACGCCGCGCGCCGGGCGCTGACGCAGGAGGGGGCCATCGCGGTGATCACCGCGGACGCCGAGGCGGAGCGGACGGCCGAGGCGCTGCGGGCGGCGGGCCTGGAGGTCGCCACCTCCGAGGACGTCGGTACGGCGGCGCGGCTCGCGGTCCTGCCGGCGAAGGTCGTCAAGGGCCTGGAGTACGACCACGTGATCGTCGTGGAGCCCTCGGCCATCGTGGCGGCCGAGCCGCGGGGCCTGCACCGGTTGTACGTGGCCGTGACGCGTGCGGTGTCCCGCCTCGACGTGCTGCACGCGGACCCGCTGCCGGAGCCGCTGGCCGGCTGACGCGACAGCGAAAGGAGCACGCCCCGGATCCGGGGCGTGCTCCTTCTTGTGGTGCGCCGGTGCGGCTGCGGGCCGTCAGGCGGTGCGGGCGGCCGAGGGGCCGGCGAGCCCCCACTCCAGCAGCGCGAAGGCATGGTCGGCGTCGGCGACCGCCTGCGGGTAACTGCCGTCCGCCGTGGCGCCGTCGACGATCCGCTGCCAGTTGGCCGCGGCCAGGATGCGCTGGGCGGCGACGACCTGACCGGCCAGCAGCCGGGGCGTGAGGTCGGCGGGCCCGGCGTCGAACGCCTCCGCCAGCGCCTGCGCCAGCGCGTCCTCGGCGCGGCTCTGGTACTGCACCACGCGGGTGAGCAGGCTGGGCGTGGAGTAGACCAGTCCGTGGAAGTCGAGGACCTCCTGCTCGTCGTTCAGTCCCGTGATGGGGTCGCGGCGGGCCAGTCCGTCGACGAAGTGCTGGTGCAGGGCGGCGAGCGGCGAGACGCCGGAGCGGCGCTCGCGCACGATGTCGCCCGCCACCGTCTCGTGGTCGGCGAAGCGGTGCACCACCAGGTCTTCCTTGGTCGGGAAGTACTTGAACAGCGTCGGCTTGGAGACCTCGGCCGTCGCCGCCACGTCCACGACCGAGACCTGGTCGAACCCGTGCTGGAGGAACAGCGAGATCGCGGCGTCGGAGATCGCCTGCCGCGTCCGCTGCTTCTTGCGCTCCCTGAGCCCCATCGGCTCGTCTCGCTCTTCCACCCCTGCACCCTAACACGAGGCTAACCGGGTCAAGGAGGTGACCAGGTTTACATCTTGACTCGGTTAAGCAATTGGGTTTTACTGCTGCTACCGCAGTCCGGTGCCGCGCCGGCCTGCGTCAACGAGCGCGGGAAGACGAAAGAGGAGCGACATGACGCAAGCGACCGCGGCCTCGACCACGAGGCAGGCGCGCTTCCGGTGGTGGGGCCTGGCGGTGATCGGGATCGCCCAGCTGATGGTCATGCTGGACACCACGATCGTGAACATCGCCCTCCCTTGGGCCCAGCGCTCCACGGGCATGTCGGACGCGGACCGGCAGTGGGTGATCACCGCCTACACCCTCGCCTTCGGCGGACTGCTGCTGCTGGGCGGCCGGATCGGTGACCTCATCGGGCGCAAGCGGGCCTTCGTCATCGCGGTCGCCGGATTCACCGCCGCCTCCGCGGCCGGCGGCGCCGCGCCGACCGCCGCGGTCCTGGTCGGCTCCCGCGCCGCCCAGGGACTCTTCGCCGCGCTCCTCATCCCCGCGACCCTCGCGATGCTCACCACGACGTTCACCGAGCCCCGGGAGCGCGCCAAGGCGTTCGGCGTCTTCAGCTCGGTGGCCGCGGCCGGCGGCGCGCTGGGGCTGCTCTGCGGCGGCGTGATCACCCAGTACCTCAACTGGCGCTGGTGCCTGTACGTCAACGTCCCCATCGGCATCCTGGTCGCCGTCGGCGCCTGGCTGCTGCTGCCCGGCCTGCCGGCCCAGCGGGGCGTGCGGATCGACGTCCCCGGCGCGGTGCTCTCCAGCGGCGGCATGGTGGCGCTGGTCTACGGCTTCAGCGAGGCCGCGGACGAGGGCTGGGGATCCGGCCGGGTGGTCGGCCTGCTGGTGGCCGCGCTGGTGCTGCTGACCGCCTTCGTGGTGCTGCAGGCCAAGGTCCGCGATCCCCTGCTGCCGCTGCGGGTGCTGGCCGAGCGCAACCGCGCCGGTGGCTTCCTCACCATCGCGCTGGCCATGGTCGGCATGTTCGGGCTGTTCCTGATCATGACCTACCAGCTCCAGGTGGTCATGCACTACTCACCGGCCCGCGCCGGGCTGGCGCTGCTCCCGGCGACCCTGGCGACGGTGCTCACCACGACGCAGGTCACCGCCCGGCTCATGCCGCGGGTGCCGGTGCGGCTGCTGGTGGCGCCGGGGCTGCTGCTGGCCGCGGCCGGACTGTTCAACCTCGGCCGGCTGACCCCGGAGAGCCCGTACGCGTCGACGCTGCTGCCCACCCAGATCCTGCTCGGCGCCGGACTGGGCCTGGTGATGACGCCGTGCGTCAACATCGCGACGAACAAGGTGCCGCCCACCGACGTCGGTGTGGTCTCGGCGTTCGTCAGCACCTCGCAGCAGATCGGCGGCTCGATCGGGACGGCGCTGCTCAACACGATCGCGACGAGCGTGACGGCCACCGCCCTGGCCTCCCGGGCTCCCGGAGCCGCGGCCACCGCGGAGGCGACCGTGCACGGCTACGCGGTGGCGAGCCTGTGGGCCGGCGGGATCCTGCTGGTCACCGCGGTCGTCGCGGCGGCCCTGATCAAGGTCGACCTGCGGACGCCGGCTCCGGGCCGGGCCCCGGCCGCGCCCGCCAAGGAGGAAGTCGCCCCGGGCACCTGACCACAGCACACCACGAGCCAGCAGTCGCCGGGTTCCCCCGGCCCAGCGGCTGCCACCGGCCGCCCCACCGTTCCTTTGCTCCGGTGGGGCGGCCACATCCTTTCCGTGGAGGAAGTGCCACATGTCAGAGAACCCGGTCCGATCACGCCTCCGGCAGCTCGACGCCGCCTTCATGCAGGACCCGCATTCCCTCTACGCCGAACTGCACCGCGACGGCCCGGCACACCGGGTCGTCCTCCCGCCGGACCTCCCGGTCTGCGGCGGCCTGCCGGTGTGGGTCGTGACCGGCCACGCCACGGTGCGCGCGGCGCTCGCCGACCCCCGGCTCAGCACCGATCTGCGCCGGACGGACCCTCTCTTCGCGCAGAACGCACCGGACAGCGACAAGCGCGGCGCCTTCTCCGCCTCCCTCGCCACACACATGCTGCACAGCGACCCCCCGGACCACACCAGGCTCCGCCGGCTCGTCAACAGCGTGTTCACCACCCGCGCCGTCGAGCGGCTCCGCCCCGCCATCGAGCGCCTCACCCACCACCTGCTGGACGGTCTGGACGGCGAGGACGTCGTGGACCTCCTGGACCGCTTCGCGTTTCCGCTGCCGATCGCGGTGATCTGCCTGCTGCTGGGGATACCGGCCGGGGAAGAGGCGGTCTTCAGCGCCTGGTCCAGGGCGCTGGTCGCCGGTGGCACCTCGGAAGCGGCCGCCACCGCCTCGGCCGAACTGACCGGCTATCTGCGCGACCTCATCGAGCGCAAGCGCCACGCGCCGTCCGACGACGTGCTGTCCATGCTGGTGGCCGCCCGCGACGACGAGGACCGGCTGAGCGAGACCGAGCTGCTGTCGATGACGTTCCTGCTGCTGGTCGCCGGTCACGAGACCACCGTCAACACCCTGGGCAACGGGGTGTTCCATCTGATGGCGGACCGCGACCAGTGGGAGAAGCTGCTCGCCGACCGGTCGCTGCTGCCCACCGCGGTCGAGGAATTCCTGCGGATCGAGGGCCCGTTGAAGCACGCCACGTTCCGCTGCGCCACGCAGGGCGTACGCATCGGCGACGTGGACATCCCCGCCGGGGACTTCGTGCTGCTGTCGCTGGCCTCCGCCAACCGCGACCCGCGGCGGTTCCCCCGGCCGCACGACCTGGACGTCTCCCGCGCGGACGGCGGCCACCTGGCGTTCGGGCACGGCATCCACCACTGCCTGGGCGCGCCGCTGGCCCGGCTGGAGGCCCGGATCGCCTTCGACGCGCTGCTCCAGCGCTTCCCCGGGATGGAACTCGCGGTCCCACCGGGCGAGTTGCGCTGGCGGTCCAGCACGCTCATCCGCGGCCTCCGGACGCTCCCGGTCCGTCTGCACCGCGCCTGAGACGGGCCGGAACGGCGGGCCGTACGACCCGCCGTTCCGGCCCGCCGGCGCCGGTCAGTCGAGCCGCTGCGCGGCCAGCAGTGCGCCCAGGACGGCGGCGCGCACGATGTGGGCGGGGGTGTAGAGCTCCTTGCCGATCCACAGGGGCGGATGGCGGTCGCCCAGGCCGTGCCGCAGGAGGTGGTCGCGGCCGCGCAACGCCGCCGCGACCACCTCCTGGTCCCCCTCGGCCCGGGTGTCCAGGAGGATCCGCACCGCGTACGCGGTCTCCTCCGCGGTGCCGCCCCAGTGGCCCCAGGAGCCGTCGTCGTGCTGGTTGCGCAGCACCCAACTGACGGCCCGCCGCACCGTTGCGGCGGATTGCGCGCCGGCGTGCCGGTGCAGGGCGAGGACGCAGCGTGCGGTGGCGAAGAGCGGGGAGGCGTGCCACTTGTCCGACCAGCTGCCGTCCGGCTGCTGCCGCTCCCCCAGCCAGCGGGCGATCCGGGTGACCGCTTCGCGGTAGCGGGCGGCGTCGGCGGGACGGTGGTCGGCGTAGCCGCCGAGCGCTTCGAGGACGTGGGCGTTGGTGGTGTTGGACGGCTGGTGTTCCGGGAGGGTGGACATGAAGTGGCTGCCCGCGTCGTACTGCCACAGGTAGTGGGGCTCCTCCGGGGCGTTCAGCCGGGCGAGCGCCGTCAGGACGATGGCGCTGGTCTCGGCCTCGTAGGCGAAGCCCGGTGCGGTGGGCGCGCCGGAGCGTCCGACCTCGGGCGGCAGTCCCTCCGCCAGCGGCGCGAGCAGGTCGACGGGGGCGCCCGCGGTGGCGAGGTTGCCCAGGATCCAGGCCCGTTCGTAGTACGTCAGCGAGGTCATGGCGGGGACCGGTCCGCCGAGCCGGGCCTGGGTGGCGGTGAGGAAGCGGACGGAGGGGTGATCCGGGTCGGCGGGTTCGTCGGGGCCGAGCCAGGCCGCGGTCGCCGCGGCCGAGCAGCCCACGGCCCCGTCGACGGGCCGCATTTCGGCGGCGTTGACCGCGACCGGCCCGACGATCTCCAGGTAGTGGCCGGCCAGCGGGTTGCGCCAGGCATCCGTCCGCAGCTGGCGCAACACGGCGTCGGTCATGCCGTGCGGCAGCGGCAGCGGGCGCAGGGCGGTCCCGGGGATGCCGGGCGGCGGGGCGGCCAGCCGCGCGTTGATGTCCTCCACCAGGGCCGGAATGATCATGAAGTGGACGACGGTGGACGGTACGGCCTGCTGCTCGCTCTTGGCGAGTATCGCGGCCGCGGCGGTCAGTCCGCGGGTGGCGGCGGAGGCAACGGCGTCCCGCGGGGCGGGCGGCGCCTCGGGGCCTTCCCGGTCGAGGAGCGACAGCAGGGCCTGTATCGCGCTCAGGGTGGGGACCAGCGCGTAGCCGTCCGGGCCGCCCCAACTGCCGTCCGGGTTCTGCCCGTCGAGGAGGAAGGCGAGGCGCTCCGCATGGCCCGGGAGCCAGGGTGCCAGCGCGGTGAGCCGGGCCGTCTCGTAGACGGAGGGGCCCAGCGCGCCCGTCGGATCCCGGCGGACGTCGTGCACCAGCTCGGTGATCAGCGGATGGAGGTCCTGTGCGGTGGGCTGGTTCACGCCCGTGTCCCCTCGGTCGGTTCGGTCTCTTCGGAGATGGTCAGGTGGTCGACGAGCAGCGCGGACGGGAACGCGGACGGGTCCGGCGTGCCCGGCAGCACCGGTCCGCCCGGGCTGCCGATGATGACGGCCAGGCAGAAGAAGACGGGCTGGCGGAACAGCCATCCCTGGGGCGTGGTGTCCTCGGGTGTCAGCCGCAGGTACTCGCGGCCGTCGAGGGACCAGGTGAGGGAGTCGGGGTCGCGCCGCCAGACGACCGCGTAGGTGTGGAACCGGTCGCTGAGCGCGCTGCCGTCGCCGGTGGTGGTGGGGGCGCCCATGCCGAGGGAGGGGATCTGGTGGCACTCCGGGGAGTGCACGGCGCCCCAGACGGAGTCGGGTTCGGAGCCGAGCACCTCGAAGACGTCGATCTCTCCGGCCCGGTACCACGCCTGCACCGGGTCCTCGTCACCACGGTGGCGCAGCTGGGTGCCCCAGGCCCACATCGCGCAGTCGAGGCCGCTGCCGGGGGCGGTGCGGACCCGGGCCTCGATGCGCAGCGCGCCGCCGGGGCGGGGAACGAAGTCCTCCCGCCGGGTCTCGATCCACGCCGCCCGGTACCGGCCCCCGGTGCCGTCGGGGCCGGTACCGGCCTCGTACGTGGCGGTCAGGCGCAGGTGCCCGTCGCCGTCGAGCGCCAGGTGCCCGGGGTCGTCGGTGTGCTCCTCCACGCCGGCGCCGAAGGGGCTGCCGGTGACGGTCCGCCAGCGCTCCGGGTCCGGGGGTGCGCCCGCGTCGCCGTCGAAGGTGTCCTGCCAGATGACCCGCCAGCGGTCCGGGGCCGCTGCGGGCCGGTGCGCGGTGCGCTCGCTCATGACGTCCTTTCCGGGTGCCGGACGGGGGCCGCCGCCGGTCGTCATGCCGTCGCCGCGTGCGTCCGCAGGCGCCGGGCGACGGCGGCGATGACGTCCGCGGACCGGTCCGCGAGGAAGAAGTGGCCACCGGGGAAGATCTCGATGTCGCAGCCGCCGGTGGTGTGGTCGGACCAGGCCCGCGCTTCCTCGACGGTGGTGTGCGGGTCGGCGTCACCGGTGAGCACGGTGACCGGGCAGCGCACCGCGGCGTCGGGCGGGCAGCGGTGGGATTCGATCGCCCGGTAGTCGGCGCGCAGGGCGGGCAGGATCATCTCGACGATCTCGGGGTCGTCCAGCATCGCGGGGTCGGTGCCGCGCAGCAGCCGGAGTTCCCGGAGCAGCGCCGCGTCACCGCCGTCGCTGACCCGGTCGCTGCGGCGTCGGGAGGGCGCCCGGCGGCCCGAGAGGAACAGCATGAGGGGCCCCGCGCCGGTGTCCCGCTCCATCCGCCGGGCCACTTCGAAGGCGACGGTCGCGCCCATGCTGTGGCCGAACAGCGCGAGCGGACGGCCGGCGAGCGGGGTGAGCGCCTCGTGGGCGCGGTCGGCGAGTTCCGCGAGGTTGTCGATCGCCGGTTCGCCGTACCGCTCCTGACGTCCCGGATACTGCACGGCCACCACCTCCACCTGCGGGGACAGCGTGCGGGAGACCGGGTGGTAGAAGGTGGCCGAGCCCCCGGCGTGCGGGAAGCAGACCAGGGTCGGCGCACCGTCCGGAGCCGGGTGGTAGCGATGGATCCAGGGGTTGGCGCGGTGGATCGCGGATGCCGTCGCGGGGGTGGTCATGAAACGGGCTCCTTCAGTTGGTGCACTTCTTCGAGCAGGTACGTGGCGAGGGCTGCCGGTGTGGGGCAGTCGTAGATCAGGGTCGGCGGCAGCTCCACTCCGGTGTCCGCGACCAGTTGGTTGCGCAGTTCGACGGCGGTCATGGAGGCGAAGCCGATGTCGAGGAAGTCGTCGTCGGCGCCGACGGACCGCGGGTCGGCATGGCCGAGCACGGTGGCGGAGCGGGCCCGGACCAGCTCCAGCAGCAGGGCCGGCCGCTGGTCCGCCGGCAGCCCGGCGAGGCGCTGCCGCAGCTCGTCGGGTGTCCCGCCGCACGGCCCGCCGGGCCGGCCCGGCACGTCCCCGTCCCGGCCGTGGGCTGCGGCCTGCGCGGCCGACGCGGCCCGCACCGGCGGTAGTTCGCGGACCAGTGGGCTGACGCGGCCGGCGGGGCAGCCGGCGACGTACCGTTCCCCGTCCACGTCCGCCACGAGCCGGTCGGTGCCGCCGCCCGCGTCGAGGATCCGATGCAGCGCACGGACGGCCGCGGCCGGGTGCAGCGGGGTGAGCCCGTCGCTCGTGGCCGCCCGGTCCGTGGCGGCGTTCCCGGCCCACGGCCCCCAGGCGACCACGGTCACCGGCAGCCCCGACTCCCGCCGGTGGGCGGCCCAGGCTGCGAGGTGGGCGTCGGCGGCGGCAGCAGCCGCCTGCCCCTCGGCGCCCCAGGTACCGGCGGCGGAGGAGCAGACGACGAAGGCGTCCAAGGTGTCGGGGCCGAGCAGTTCGGCCAGGTGCTCGGCAGCCGCGGCCCGGGCGGTCAGGGCCTCGGCCAGGACGGTGCGCGGGGTGCCGCTCAGGGGGGCGGGGCGGGGCGTGCCGGCCGTGTGCACGACCGTACGCACCGGCCGGCCGTCGGTGGTCAGCCCGTCGAGGAGCGCGGCCAGCGCCGCCCGGTCGCGGGTGTCGCACCGGGCGACGGTGACCTCGGCCGGCAACTCCGCCAGTTCGCGGGTGAGTTGGTCGGGCGTGTCGGTGCCGGGCGGTACCAGCAGTACCAGGTGTTCGGCACCGGCGCGGGCCAGCCAGCGGGCGAGGTGCGGGCCCTCGGGCGTCGTCACGTCGGTGAGCAGTGCCGTTCCGCGCGTGGTCCAGCCGGGGGCGGGTCCGGTGGGCGGCTGCGGGGCCGGCACCAGGCGCCGGGCGTACGCGCCGGACGGCCGCAGGGCGACCTCGTCCTCCCGGCTCGCGCCGGTCTCGGCGAGCCCGCCGGCCTCCGCGTTCGGGCCCTTCGCATCCGCTCCGATCGCGCCGACGAGGACGGCACGCAGCCGGGCCCGGGCCCGCGCGTCGAGGTGCGCGGGCAGGTCGACCAGGCCGCCCCAGCGGTCGGCCGCCTCCCGGGCCGCGGCCCGGCCCAGCCCCCAGGTCTGCGCCTGAACGGGGTCCGCCGGCCGGTCGGAGCGGCCGACCGATACGGCGCCGCGGGTGGCCACCCAGACCGGCGCCGTGCCACCCGGCACGTCCCCGGCGTCGAGGGCGCGCAGCAGTTCCAGGGTGCGGGCCGGTCCGGGGGCGGTGCCGGGGTGGCCGGGCACCTCCCCCTCGGCGAGCCCGAGGAGCGAGAGCACGCCGTCGAGCTGCCGGCCGTCGGCCGCCCGGTGCAGCCGCTCCGCGAGCGTGGCCGCGCCGGGCGCGGACCGGTCCCGGCCGGCGTCGTCCGCCGCGTTGCCGGCCGCCCCCGCCGACTCGATCAGGATCACCTCGGCGCCGCCTTCCTCCAGCGCCGCGACCGCGCCGGCCACCACGGCATCGTCCGGGCGGCCGGCCGGGGCGACGACCAGCCAGGTGCCGGTGGGGGCCGGCGCGCCGGCACGGTCGGTCAGCGGGTGCCAGGCGAGGCGGTGGAACCAGTCCGCGCCCGGTTCGGCCGTGCCCGGTTCCGGCGCGGCCGGCGCCTCGGCGCGGCCGGCGCGCCAGTCGGACAGCAGCGCGAGCACGGCCTTCAGCGAGGTCTCCTCACGTGCCGAGTCCACGTCCAGCAGGGTGGCCAGCGCGACCGGGTCGCGGTCCGCGACGGCCCGCCAGAAGCGGTCCTCGGGCGCCCCGTCGGGACGTACCGACGCGGGGGCGTCCGGCGTGGCGGACGCGCGGGCGCCCACGGTGGACGGGGCGGAGCGCAGCCAGTAGCGGTCCCGCTGGAACGCGTACGTGGGCAGCTCCACCGGTCGCGCGCCGGTGTCCGCGAACACCGCCGGCCAGTCCACGCGTACGCCGCCGACGTGGAGTTCGGCGAGGGCGGTGGCCACCGCCTGGGGCTCCGGACGGTCCCTGCGCAGGCTCGCCACGGCCACCGCGTCCGCGCTCAGGCTCTCGCGCGCCATGGCGGTCAGTACGGCGTCGGGTCCCACCTCGACGAAGGTGGTCACGCCCTGTCCGGCCAGCGTGCGCACCTGGTCTGCGAAGCGCACGGCCTCCCGGGCGTGGCGCACCCAGTACTCGGGGTCGGTCAGCTGCTCGTCCGTCGCGGTGTCACCGGTGACGTCCGAGACCAGCGGGATGCGCGGGGCGTGGTAGGTCACCTCGCGGGCCACCTGCCGGAACGCGTCCAGGGCCGGGTCCATCAGCGGCGAGTGGAAGGCGTGGCTCACCCGCAGCCGGCGGGTCCTGCGCCCCAGCGCCTCGAAGTGCGCGGCGACGTCGGCGACGGCGCCCTCGGTGCCGGAGACGACCACCGACGCCGGGCCGTTCAGCGCCGCGACGGAGACCTCGCGTTCGTGTCCGGCCAGCAGCGGCAGCACCTCGTCCTCGGCGGCCTGGAGGGAGACCATGGCCCCGCCGCCGGGCAGCTCCTGCATCACCCTGCCCCGGGCGGTCACCAGCCGGGCCGCGTCGGCCAGGTCGAACACCCCGGCGACGTGTGCCGCCGCGAGTTCACCGATCGAGTGCCCGGCCACCGCGTCCGGCCGCAGGCCCCAGCTCTCCCACAGCCGGAACAGCGCGACCTCGACGGCGAACAGGGCAGGCTGCGCGTACTCCGTCCGTGCCAGCAGCGCGGCGTCCGGCGTCCCGGGGTCCGCGCACACCACCTCGCGCAGCGGCCGTGCCAGCCGCCGGTCGAGGTGGCCGCAGACCTCGTCGAAGGCCCGTGCGTAAACGGGGTGCGAGGCGTACAGCTCCGCCCCCATGCCCGCCCGCTGACTGCCCTGACCGGAGAAGAGGAACGCGGTCCGGCCGCCGGCCGCCGCGGTTCCCTGCAGGGCGCCGGGCGCGCTCTCCCCGCGGGCCAGGGAGGTCAGCGCCGCCAGGGCACCGGCCCGGTCCCCGGTGACGACCGCGGCGCGGTGCTCGAAGGCGGTTCGGGTGGTGGCGAGGGAGAGCCCCAGGTCCGCGGCGCCGGTCCCGGGCCGTTCGCTGACGAACTCCCTTAGCGTGGCGGCCTGTTCGCGCAGTGCCGCCGGCGTCCTGGCGGAGAGGACCCACGGCAGCACGGGCGTCGGCCCGCCGGGCGGGGTGGGGGTGTCGGACGTGTCGGGCCCGGCCCCCACGGTCATGGGTGCGGGCTGCTCCAGGATCACGTGCGCGTTGGTGCCGCTGATCCCGAAGGAGGAGACACCGGCCCGGCGCGGCCGTCCGGTCTCCGGCCAGGGAATCCGCTCGGTCAGCAGCGAGACCGCGCCCGCCGACCAGTCCACATGTTGCGACGGCCGGTCCACATGCAGCGTCCGCGGCAACACCCCGTGCTGCAACGCCAGCACCATCTTCATCACACCACCCACCCCGGCCGCAGCCTGGGTGTGTCCCATGTTGGACTTCAACGAGCCCAGCCACAGCGGCTGTTGACCGGCGCGCTGCTGCCCGTAGGTGGCGAGCAGGGCCTGCGCCTCGATGGGGTCACCGAGCCTGGTGCCGGTGCCGTGTCCCTCGACCGCGTCGACATCCGCCGGCTCAAGGCGCGCGTGGGCGAGGGCTTGGCGGATGACGCGTTGCTGGGCGGGGCCGTTGGGCGCGGTCAGGCCGTTGCTGGCACCGTCCTGGTTCACGGCGCTGCCGCGGACCACGGCCAGCACCGGATGCCCGTTGCGCCGCGCGTCCGACAGCCGCTCCAGCAGCAGCACCCCCACGCCCTCGCCCCAGCCGGTGCCGTCCGCGCCGTCGGCGAACGCCTTGCAGCGCCCGTCGGCGGCGAGGCCCCGCTGCCGGCTGAAGCCGACGAAGGTACCCGGGGTGGCCATCACGGTCGCCCCGCCGGCCAGTGCGAGGGTGCACTCGCCGCTGCGCAGCGCCTGCGCCGCCAGGTGCAGCGCCACCAGCGACGACGAGCACGCGGTGTCCACCGTCACCGCCGGGCCCTCCAGCCCGAGGGCGTACGACACCCGGCCCGACGCGATGCTGCCCGCGCTGCCGTTGCCGAGGAACGCCTCGACGTCCTCGGGTACGTCGACCGGTCCGCTGCCGTAGTCGTGGTACATCACGCCGGTGAAGACACCGGTAGGGCTGCCCCGCAGCGCACGGGGGTCCAGCCCCGCCCGCTCGACCGCCTCCCACGACGTCTCCAGCAGCAACCGCTGCTGCGGATCCATCGCCAGCGCCTCACGCGGCGAGATCCCGAAGAACCCCGCGTCGAAGTCACCCGCGTCGTAGAGGAATCCGCCCTCGCAGGAGTACGTCGTGCCCGGGTGGTCCGGGTCCGGGTGGTACAGCTCCTCGGTGTGCCAGCCGCGGTCGGCGGGGAAGTCGGAGATCACGTCGCTGCCGGCGGCGACGAGCTGCCACAGCTGTTCCGGGGTACGGACCCCGCCCGGATAGCGGCAGGCCATGGAGACGATGACGACCGGGTCGTCCTGGTCCTCGGTGGGCGGGGACGCGGGCGTGGGCACCGGCGCGCCCGCCGTCCCGGCCGCCCCCGTGACCTCACCGGTGAGGTGACGGGCCAGCGCCTCGGGCGTGGGGTGGTCGAAGACCAGCGTCGCGGGCAGCTGGAGCCCGGTCGACGCGGTGAGGCGGTTGCGCAGTTCCAGGGCGGTGAGCGAGTCGAAGCCCAGCTCGTTGAAGGCCCGCTCGGCGGGCACCTCTTCAGGCCCCGCATAGCCCAGGATCTCGGCGGTCTGCTCCCGGACCAGGCGCAGGCCGGCCTCGTGGCGCTCGTCCTCGGGCAACGCGCGCAGGCGCTGGGCGAAGGACCGCGTCGGCTCGGCATCCGGTGCGTCCGCCGCGGCGCGACGCAGGGTCTTCGGCAGCAGCCCGCGCAGCATGGCCGGTACGTCGCCGGGCCCGTCGGCGGCGGCCCGCAGCGCGCCGAGGTCCAGCCGGAGCGGCAGGAGGTGGGGCTCTTCCGTGGCGCAGGCGGCGTCGAGCAGCGCCAGGCCGTCGTCCGTGGAGAGCCCCTGGACGCCGGACCGGCTCAGCCGGTGACGGTCGGTGTCGGTCAGCTCGTCCGTCATGCCGCCGGCGGTGTCCCACAGGCCCCAGCCGAGTGAGGTGGCGGGCAGACCCTGGGCACGACGTCGCTGCGCCAACGCATCCAAAAACGCATTCGCCGCCGCATAACTCCCCTGCCCCGGACCACCCAACGTCCCCGCCGCAGAAGAAAACAGCACAAACGCCTTCAGATCCACACCACGCGACACCTCATCCAACACCACCGCACCCTCCACCTTCGGCCGCAGCACACCCCCCACCCGCTCCGGAGACAACCCCTCCACCACACCGTCATCCAACACACCCGCCGCATGCACCACAGCCGAAACCCGATGCTCAGCAAACACACCCGCCAACACACCACGATCCGCCACATCACACGCCACCACCACCGCCTCAACACCCAACCCACGCACCTCAGCAGCCAATTCCTCAGCAGGACGACGCGACACCAACACCACACGCCGCACCCCACACACACCCACCAAATGCCGCACCACCACACCCGCCAACACGCCACTGGCACCCGTCACCAGCACCGCACCCTCACCCCACACACCACCCCGCACACCACTCACCACCGGCACCCGCGCCCGCACCACACGCGGCACCCACACCACACCCCCACGCACCGCAACCTGCGGCTCCCCACACACCACCACCGCACCCAACACACCCAACGAAGCAGCCACACCACCACCGCCCAACCCCGCCCCCGCACCCGCATCCACATCCACCAGCACAAACCGATCCGGATGCTCCGACTGCGCCGACCGCAACAAACCCCACACCGGTGCGTGCGCCAGTCCGGGCAGCTCTTCGTCCGGTCCGGCCGCGACGGCCCCCCGGGTCAGCACGACCAGCCGCGAGGAGGCGAAGCGCTCATCGGCCAGATACTCCTGGACCAGCGCCAGCACCCGGTGCAGAGCCGGGTGCAGCTCTCCCGAGCAGGGCACGACCACCACGTCGGGCGCGGTGGCCAGCGAGGCGAGATCGGCGCTGCGTACCGCGCCGGGCAGTGCGGCGGCGACCTCGGCGCACCAGGCACCGGACCGGTCGCCGTGGCCGTCGCTGTCGCTGTCGCTGTCGCCGTGGTCGTCGCCTTCGCCGATCACCGCGTAACTCGTCGCCTGCCGGCCGGGGTTCTCCGTGCCACCGGTGCTCCCGGGGATGCCGGTGCTCCCGGTGTCCCCTGGGGTCAGCGGCTGCCAGGTCACCCGGTACAACGACTCCCGTACGGCGTTCCGTACGCCCGCCACCTGGCCCGCGGTGACCGGCCGCAGCGCCAGCGAGTCGACCGTGACGACCGGCGCGCCCGCGGGGTCGGCGACGTCCAGGGCGATCCGGGTACCGGCGGAGCCGTCGCCCGCGGCGGTGTCCTCGGTGAGGGTGGTCAGCCGGACGCGCAGGGTGCGCGCGCCGGTGGCGTACAGCCGTACGCCGCGCCAGGCGAACGGCATGCGGGGGCGCGCCTCCTCGTCCGCCGCGCCGGTCGCCAGTCCGACGGTCTGGAGGGCGGCGTCGAGCAGCGCCGGGTGCAGGCCGTACAGGTCGGCGTCCCCGGCGGTGTCGGCCTCGGACGGCAGGGCCACCTCGGCGAAGACCTCGTCACCGCGCCGCCAGGCCGCCCGCATCCCCTGGAAGGCCGGGCCGTAGGCGACACCGGCTTCGCTGCCGCGCCCGTACCACTCGGCCACCTCCAGCGGCTCGGCCCCCGGCGGCGGCCAGGCCGTCGGCTCGAAGGGCCGCGGCCGGTGGGCGGGGGCCGCCGCTGCCACCAGGGTGCCGCCGGCGTGCCGCGTCCAGGGCGTGCCGGCCGGGTCGGCGTCCGGCCGGGAGTGCACGGTGAACGTGCGGCGCCCGGCCTCGTCGGCGGGCTCGATCAGCAGCCTGAGCTGCAGCCCGCCGTCGGCGGGCAGCACGACCGGGGTCTCCAGCGTCAGTTCGTCCAGGAGGTCGCAGCCGGCCCGTGCGCCGGCCCGCAGCGCGAGTTCCACCAGGGCGGTGCCCGGCAGGACGGCACTGCCCAGGACGGTGTGATCGGCCAGCCAGGGCTGGGCAGCGAGCGACAGCCGCCCGGTGAGGACCAGTTCGCCGGTTCCGGGGGCCTCCACGACCGCGGCGAGCAACGGGTGGGCCGCGTCCTCCAGGCCCAGGGACGCCGCGTCACCGCCGTGCGTCAGCGGGCTCCGCGGCCAGTAACGCTGCCGCTGGAACGCGTACGTGGGCAGGTCCACGCGCCGCTGCCGGTCGTCGCCACCGAGATACCCGGCCCAGTCGACCTCCGTGCCGCGGACGAAGGCCGCGGCGACGGCCTCCAGCACCGACTCCGGCTCGGGGCGGCCGCGGCGCAGCGTCGCGGCGAACGGCGAGCCGCCCACCGACTGCGCCGGCCCGTCACCGAGGGCTTCCTGCCCCATCGCGCACAGCACCCCGCCCGGGCCGAGCTCCAGGTACGTACCGACGCCGAGGTCGCGCAGGGCGCGGACGCCGTCGCCGAAGCGCACCGCCTGCCGGATGTGCCGCACCCAGTACTCGGCTGCGCACAACTCCTCAGCCGTGGCCGTGCGTCCGGTCACGTTGGAGATGACGGGTATGCGCGGCGGGTGGAAGTCCACGGTTTCCGCGACGCGCCGGAAGTCCCGCAGCATCGGGTCCATGCGCGGGGAGTGGAAGGCGTGGCTGACGTTGAGCCGCTTGGTGCGGTGACCGCGGCCGGCCAGCTCGGCGGCCACCGCGAGGACCGCGTCCTCGTCACCGGACACGACCACGGACCGGGGCCCGTTGACGGCCGCGATGCCCACCCGGTCCTCCTGGCCGGAAAGCAGCGGCCGTACGTCGTCCTCGCCCGCCCGGACGGACACCATCGCGCCGCCGGCGGGCAGCGCCTGCATCAGCCGCCCACGGGCAGCCACCAGCCGGCAGGCGTCGGCCAGACCGAAGACGCCCGCGACGTGCGCGGCGGCCAGTTCCCCGATGGAGTGCCCCAGCAGCGCGTCGGGGCGCATCCCCCAGCCCTCCACCAGCCGGTACAGCGCGACCTCGACGGCGAAGAGCCCGGCCTGGGTGTAGCGGGTCCGGTCGAGCGCCTCCGCGTCGGGTGAGGCGGGTTCGGCGAACAGCACGTCGAGCAGGGGTCGTTCAAGGTGCGGATCGAGGTGCCGTGCGACCTCGTCCAGTGCCGCGGCGAACGCCGGGGCGGCGGTGTACAGCTCGCGCCCCATGCCGGCGTACTGGCTGCCCTGGCCGGTGAACAGGAAGGCGGTCCGACCCTCCCGGCGGCCCGGGCCGCGCACCACGGACGGCGTGGTACGCCCCTCGGCGAGCGCGTCGAGGGCGGCGGGCAGTCCGCCGGGACCGCCGGAGTGCAGCACCGCCCGGTGCTCGAAGGCGGTGCGGGTGGTGGCGAGCGCGAGGGCGGTCGCGCGCGGGTCGTCGGCCCCGTGGGCGGCCAGGTGGGCGCGCAACCGCTCCGCCTGGGCACGCAGCGCGGCCCCGGAACGGCCCGACAGCACCCAGGGGACGGGCAGCGCACGGGCGGCGGCGGGGGCGTCGGGGGCGGGCTCGGCAGACTCCGCGGACTTCACGGACTCCGCGGACCGTACGAACTCCGCGGACTGTACGGACTCCGCGGTCTGTACGGACTTTGCGAACTTGCCCGGAACCGGGAGGGGTGCCTCCGGTTCCGCCGTCGCCGCCCGTTCCGTCGCCTCCTGGTCGTCCGGGGCCTGTTCGACGATGACATGCGCGTTGGTGCCGCTGACGCCGAAGGAGGAGACGCCGGCCCGGCGCGGCCGTCCGGTCTCCGGCCAGGGAATCCGCTCGGTCAGCAGCGAGACCGCGCCCGCCGACCATTCCACGTGCCGCGACGGCCGGTCCACATGCAGCGTCCGCGGCAACACCCCGTGCTGCAACGCCAGCACCATCTTCATCACACCACCCACCCCGGCCGCAGCCTGGGTGTGCCCGATGTTGGACTTCAACGAGCCCAGCCACAGCGGCTGTTGACCCGCACGCTGCTGCCCGTACGTCTCCAGCAGGGCCTGCGCCTCGATGGGGTCACCGAGCGCGGTGCCGGTACCGTGCGCCTCCACGGCGTCCACGTCGGCGCAGGTCAACCGGGCCTGGGCGAGGGCCTGCCGGATGACCCGCTCCTGGGCGGGTCCGTTGGGCGCGGTCAGACCGTTGCTGGCACCGTCCTGGTTCACGGCGCTGCCGCGGACCACGGCCAGCACCGGATGCCCGTTGCGCCGCGCGTCCGACAACCGCTCCAGCAACAGCACCCCCACACCTTCGGAGAGGTTCGTGCCGTCCGCGCTGTCCGCGAACGCCTTGCAGCGCCCGTCGGACGCCAGCCCGATGCCCTGTCCGCGCGCGAACTCGTCGAACAGCACGGGCGTGGACATCACCGCGGCGCCGCCGGCCAGTGCGAGGGTGCACTCACCGTTGCGCAGCGCCTGCGCCGCCAGGTGCAGCGCCACCAGCGACGACGAGCACGCGGTGTCCACCGTCACCGCCGGGCCCTCCAGCCCGAGCACATACGACACCCGGCCCGACGCAATGCTGCCCGCACTGCCGTTGTAGACATAGCCCTCGACCGCGTCCGGGGAGCGGAGTACGAGGTCGGCGTAGTCGTGGTACATCACGCCGGTGAAGACACCGGTACGGCTGCCCCGCAGCGCACGGGGGTCCAGCCCCGCCCGCTCGACCGCCTCCCACGACGTCTCCAGCAGCAACCGCTGCTGCGGATCCATCGCCAGCGCCTCACGCGGCGAAATACCGAAGAACCCCGCGTCGAAGTCACCCGCGTCATGCACGAACCCGCCTTCACCGCGCAGGACGTCGGTATTCCAGCCGCGGTCGGCGGGGAACTCCGAGACCGCGTCCTCACCCTCGGCCACCAGTCGCCACAGGTCTTCCGGCGTCCGGACGCCGCCGGGGAAGCGGCAGCTCATCGCGACGATCGCGAGGGGCTCATGGGAGCGGTCGACGAGCTCACGGTTGTGCTGGCGCAGCCGCTCGGTCTCCTTGAGGGAGGCTCGCAGGGCGGCGACGACCTTCGCGTCAGGGTTGGTCATCTGGTTCTCCACGTTCCGCGTTCCGCCTGCGCTCAGGCGTCGAAGAGGGGTCCGGAGGGATGGGGAGGGCTGGAGGGCTGGAGGGTTGGGAGGGCGAGGGGTGAGCGGGGCGAGGTCGCCGGAGGGGCCGGGGACCGGCGCCGAGGGCGAGTCGGCGCCGGTTCGGGCCGGCGGACCGGTCAGCCGTCCTCGCCGTCGAGAGCGAGGCTGACGAGGTGATCGATGTCCATCGTGTCGATCGAGTCCGTGAGGTCCTGGGACCCGTTCCGGTCCGCGCCGGTGACCGCGCGGGAGCCGTCGTCCGACCCGGGATCACCCGGTGCGGCCGGTGCGGTGTTCGCCGCCTCGGGGAAGAGCTTGGCCCCCAAGTGGGCGGCGACGGCCTCGGGCGTCGGATGGTCGAACACCAGGGTGGCCGGCAGGCGCAGCCCGGTGGCGTTCTTCAGGCGGTTGCGCAACTCGACCGCGGTCAGCGAGTCGAAGCCCAGCTCCTTGAACGGACGGCCGGGCTCGACCGCCGCCACCGAGGTGTGCCCCAGTACGGACGCCACCTGCGCGACGACCAGATCTTCCAGCGCACCGGCCCGCTCCGCCGCGGAGACCTTGCTCAGCCGCTCCTGCAACGACTCCGCGCCGTTCGCCGCGCCCCCGCCGTCCGCTGCGGTACGGCGGACCGGAGTCCGTACCAGCGCACTGAGCAGCGGCGGCACGCCGCCGGACGTGGCCAACGCACGCAGCGCGGAGGTCTCCAGCCGCATCGGCAGCAGCATCGGTTCGTCCGTCGCGCAGGCCGCGTCGAACAGTGCCAGCCCTTCCTGCGAGGTCATCGGAGCGATGCCCACCCGCGACATCCGGTTCAGGTCGGCACGGCCGAGGTTGCCGGTCAGCCCGCTGCGCTCCTCCCAGAAGCCCCAGCCGAGTGAGGTGGCGGGCAGACCCTGGGCACGACGTCGCTGCGCCAACGCATCCAAGAACGCATTCGCCGCCGCATAACTCCCCTGCCCCGGACCACCCAACGTCCCCGCCGCAGAAGAAAACAGCACAAACGCCTTCAGATCCACACCACGCGACACCTCATCCAACACCACCGCACCCTCCACCTTCGGCCGCAGCACACCCCCCACCCGCTCCGGAGACAACCCCTCCACCACACCGTCATCCAACACACCCGCCGCATGCACCACAGCCGAAACCCGATGCTCAGCAAACACACCCGCCAACACACCACGATCCGCCACATCACACGCCACCACCACCGCCTCAGCACCCAACCCACGCACCTCAGCAGCCAATTCCTCAGCAGGACGACGCGACACCAACACCACACGCCGCACCCCACACACACCCACCAAATGCCGCACCACCACACCCGCCAAAACACCACTGGCCCCCGTCACCAGCACCGCACCCTCACCCCACAAACCACCCCGCACACCACCCACCACCGGCACCCGCGCCCGCACCACACGCGGCACCCACACCACACCACCACGCACCGCAACCTGCGGCTCCCCACACACCACCACCGCACCCAACACACCCAACGAAGCAGCCACACCACCACCGCCCAACCCCGCCCCCGCACCCGCATCCACATCCACATCCACCAGCACAAACCGATCCGGATGCTCCGACTGCGCCGACCGCAACAAACCCCACACGGCGGCATGGGGAAGATCCAGCTCCGTTTCGTCGGGTGTGGTCGCGACCGCACCTCGGGTGAGGACGACCAGCCGCGACGAGGCGAAACGCTCATCGGCCAGCCATGCCTGCACCACTTCGAGAATCCGGCGCAGCGCGGCATGGGTGGCCTCGGCGAGCCCGGCGCCCTCGTGGTCCCCCGCGAGGCACGGGAGAACCACCACGTCGGGAACGTCGTGCGGCGACTGCGACTGGGCGGCGGTGAGCGCAGCCAGGTCGGCGTGGCAGGACACGGCCGCTCCGGACCGCTCCAGCGCACCGACCAGCCCAGCCACCCGTCCCTCGGCTGCCACGCGTCCCTCGGCTGCCACGTCTGCGACGCCCACCACGTCTGCTTCCTCGCCACCGCTCAGGACGGCCCAATGGCGCACGGATGCCGCGGTGCCGGCCACCATCGGGAGCCGGTGCCAGTCCACCGCGAACATCGCGTCGCGCACGGGCGAACTCGCTTCCCTGAGCGACTCCGTGGAGACCGGCCGGGTGACCAGCGACTCGATCGAGGCCACCGGGGCGCCCGTGGGGTCGGCGACCGTCACCGAGACGGTGTCCTGGTCCAGCGGCGTGACCCGCACGCGTAGCCCGGCGGCACCCGTCAGGTGGAGAGACACCCCGCTCCAGGAGAACGGCAGACGTGCCTGTCCCGCGCCCACGCCGGGCACCGCTCCGAGGCCCAGCGTGTGCAGGGCGGCGTCCAGGAGGGCGGGGTGCAGGCCAAAGGCCGCCGCCTCCGACGCCACCGTCTCGGGCAGCTGGACCTCGGCGAACAGCTCGTCGCCCCGCCGCCAGGCCGCCCGCAGCCCGTGGAACGCCGGACCGTACCCGTAGCCCTGCGCGGCGAGCCGGTCGTAGTAGCCCTCGATCGCTATCCGCTCCGCACCCACCGGCGGCCACACCGCGAACTCCGTCCCGGCCGGGACGTCGGCGGTTTCCGCGGCGCCGACGGAGGCCAGCGTGCCGCTGGCGTGCCGCGTCCAGGGGCCGCGCTCGTCACCCGGCGCACGCGAATAGATGCTCAACGCCCGGCGTCCGGAGTCGTCGGCGGCACCCAGGCCGAGCTGCAGGGAGACACCACCACGCTCCGGCACGATCAACGGAGCCTCCAGCGCCAGCTCCTCGACCTGCCCGCAACCCACCTCGTCACCGGCACGCACCGCCAGCTCCACGAACGCCGTACCCGGCAACAACACCGTCCCGGCCACCGCATGATCCGCCAACCACGGATGCGACTGCAGCGACAACCGCCCCGTGAACAACACCTCGTCCGACCCAGCAACCTCAACCGCCGCCCCCAACAACGGATGACTCGCGGTCGTCAGCCCGGCAGCCGCCATATCGCCGACAGCGGAAGCGGGGGCCTCCAGCCAGAAGCGTTCGCGCTGGAAGGCGTAGGTGGGCAGGTCGACGCGCCGGGCGTCCTCCGCGGCAAGGAACGGTGTCCAGTCCACTGGCACACCGGTGACATACAACTCGGCAGCCGAGGTCAGGAAACGCTCCAGACCACCTTCGTCGCGGCGCAGCGAGCCTGTGACGACGGCGTCGATGTCCGCGTCGTCGAGCGTCTCCTGGACCCCGACAGTCAGCACCGGATGCGCACTGGACTCCACGAAGGTGGTGAAACCCTCCGCGGCCAGCGCCCGGACACCGGCCTCGAACTGCACCTGATGCCGCAGATTCCGGTACCAGTAGCCGGCGTCCAGAGCCTCCGTGTCGAGGAACCGGTTCTCCACCGTCGAGTAGAAGGGGACGCTCCCGGGCTGCGGCCGTACGTCCTCCAGAACCTTCAGCAGCTCCTGCTCGATGGCCTCCACGTGGGCCGAGTGCGACGCGTAATCCACCGGAATACGACGCGCCCGAATGCCTTCCGTTTCGCAGGAGGAGACGAACGCCTCAACCGCGGCCGCATCCCCGGACACCACCGTCGACGCCGGACCATTGACCGCCGCGACACCCAACTCGGCTGTCTGGTTCAGGCGTTGACGCACCTGGGCCTCGGGCAGGGCGATGGATGCCATGCCACCGCGGCCGGCCAGCTCGCGCGCGATGACCTGCGACCGCAGCGCCACCACCCGCGCCCCGTCCTCCAACGACAGACCACCCGCCACCACCGCAGCAGCAATCTCACCCTGCGAATGACCCAAAACCGCATCCGGCACCACACCCACCGAACGCCACAACTCCGCAAGCGACACCATCACCGCCCACGACACCGGCTGCACCACATCCACCCGGCCCAACCCGCGACCCCCGGAAACAACCTCCAGCAGATCCCAGTCCACAAACGGAGCCAGCGCCTCACCACACCGCCGCATCCACTCCGCAAACACCGGCGACGACGCGATCAACTCCGCGCCCATCCCCACCCACTGCGAACCCTGACCAGGAAAAACCAGAGCCGTCCGCCCCACCTCACGAACCGACCCCACCACCTGCACCACACCAGCCGCCGGCACCTCACCACGAGACACCGCACCCAGCCCCTCCAACAGGCCAGACCGGTCGGCCCCCAGCACCACCGCGCGCCGCTCAAAAGCCGACCGCGACACCGCCAGCGACCGGCCCACCTCCACCGGGCTCAGCTCCGGCCGCGCCTCGACGAACGACCGCAACCGGCCCGCCTGCGCCCGCAACGCCCCCGCACCACGCCCCGAAACCACCCACGGCACCACAACCGACCCGGAAACCTCCCGGTCTGCCGTGAGCTCCGGCTCCTCCGCGGCCGGTGGCTCCTCCAGTACGAGATGCGCATTGGTGCCACTGATCCCGAACGACGAGACACCCGCCCGCCGCACCCGCTCCGGGGACGACGGCCAGGCCCGCTCCTCCGTCAGCAACTCCACCTCACCCGCCGACCAGTCCACCTGAGGCGTCGGCTCGGCGGCGTGCAAGGTGCGCGGCAACTGCCCGTGTTCCAGGGCCTTGACCATCTTGATGACGCCGGCGGCGCCGGCCGCGGCCTGCGTGTGGCCGATGTTCGACTTCACCGAGCCGAGCCACAGCGGGCGGTCCTCCGCCCGACCCTGCCCGTACGTCGCGAGCAGCGCCTGCGCCTCGATCGGATCGCCCAGCCGGGTCCCCGTACCGTGCGCCTCCACCGCATCCACCTCGGCCGGCGACAGACGGGCGTTGGCCAGCGCCTGGCGAATCACCCGCTGCTGCGAGGGACCGTTCGGCGCGGTGAGACCGTTGCTGGCGCCGTCCTGGTTCATTGCGGTGCCGCGGACCACGGCCAGCACCGGGTGGCCGTTGCGCCGCGCGTCCGACAACCGCTCCAGCAGCAGCATGGCGGCTCCCTCGGCCATGCCCATGCCGTCCGCGTCGGCCGAGAACGCCCGGCACCGGCCGTCGACGGACAGCCCGCGCTGCCGGCTGAACTCCGTGAAGGAGGTGGGTACGGCCATGACGGACGCGCCGCCGGCGAGCGCCAGCGAGGATTCGCCCTGGCGCAGCGACTGCGCGGCCAGATGCACGGCGACCAGCGACGACGAACAACCGGTGTCCAGCGTGACGGCGGGGCCCTCCAGGCCCAGGAGGTAGGAGACCCGGCCCGAGGCGATGCTCGCAGTGTTGCCCGTGCCCAAGTAGCCCTCGACGCCCTCGGGTGCCTCCTGCAGACGCGAACCGTAATCGTGGTAGCTGACCCCGGCGAAGACCGCGGTGCTGCTGCCGCGCAGCGACTGCGGGTCGATGCCGGCCCGCTCGAACGCCTCCCACGACGTCTCCAGCAGCAACCGCTGCTGCGGATCCATCGCCAGCGCCTCACGCGGGTTGATGCCGAAGAAGGCCGCATCGAAATCCGTCGCGTCGTACAGGAAGCCGCCGTGCCGGGTGTACGTCTTGCCCGGTCGTTCCGGGTCGGGGTCGTAGAGCGACTCGACGTCCCAGCCACGATCGTTCGGCAGCTCCGAGATCGCCTCGCCGCCGCGGGTCAGCAGCTCCCACAGCTCCTCCGGGGACCGGACCTCACCGGGGAAGCGGCAGGCCATGCCCACGATGACGATCGGGTCGTCGTCGGACGCCGGGAGCACGGCCGGTGCCGGGGCGGCCGTGCCGGCGGCCTCCTCCGTACCGAGGATCTCGCCGCGCAGAAAGCCGGCGAGGACGGCGGGAGACGGGTAGTCGAAGATCAGCGTGGCCGGGAGGCGCAGACCGGTGGCGTTCTTGAGTCGGTTGCGCAGCTCGACCGCGGTCAGCGAGTCGAAGCCCAGGTCCCGGAAGGCCCGGGTGGGTGCGACCGCCTCGGGCGAGGCATGGCCCAGGACCGAGGCGGCCTGGGCCCGGACCAGATCGAGGAGTACGGCGTGGCGTTCCGCCGGCGCCAGTCCGGACAGCCGGTCGCGCAACGGCGACGGGGCGGGTCCCGCCGGACCGCCGGTGGCGCTGCCGCCCGCGCCCGCTGAGCCGCTGCCCGCGTCGAGCGCCTGTTGCGCCTCGGGGACGCCGCCGAGCAGCGGACGCGGCCCCGCCGAGGTGAAGACCGGAACGAAACGGTCCCAGTCCACATCGGCGACGGTGACGCACGCCTCGTGGTGCGCGAGGACCTGGCGCAGGGCGGAGAAGGCGGTGTCCGGGTCGAGGAACGGCAGGCCACGTGCCTGGAGCTGCTCGGGCTTGACGCCCTCCGGCAGCCGCTCGGGATCCCACACGTCCCACACGCCCCAAGCGACGGAACTGGCCGGCAGGCCCCGCGCGTGACGCTGTTCGGCGAGGGCGTCCAGGAAGGCGTTGGCCGCGGCGTACGCACCGTGGTCGCCGCTGCCCCAGACGCCGGCGATGGAGGAGAAGAGGACGAACGCGTCCAGGTCGTGCCCGTCGAGCAGCGCGTCCAGGTGGGCCGCGCCGGCGACCTTCGCGGCAAGCACGTCGGCGAACTCGGCCGGGTCGGCTTCGGTCAGCGCGGCCAGCTCGATGAAGGCGGCGGCGTGGATGACCGTACGCACGGTGTCGCCGTCCGCGGCGAGCCCGGCCAGGAGCGCGGCGACCGCGTCACGGTCCGCGACGTCGCAGGCGGCGGCGGTCAACCGGACGCCCCCGGCGGCGAGTTCGTCACGCAGCTCGGCCATGCCCGGCGCAGCGGCACCGCGCCGGCTGACGAGCACCACGTGCTCGGCACCGTTGTCCGCGAGCCAGCGGGCGATGTGCGGGCCGAGTGCCCCGGTGCCTCCGGTGACCAGAGCCGTACCGCGGGTACGCCAGGCGGCGTCGGCGTCCGTCGCCGAGCCGGTACCCGTACGCGCACCGGTACCGCTGCTCACTCCCGCACCCGGCTGCGCACCGGCCTCGTCCGCCCGGCCCGCTACCGCGAGCGGGGCCCGGACGAGACGACGGGCGAACACCCCTGACCCCCGCACCGCGAGCTGGTCCTCGTCGTCCAGCCCGCCGGCCAGCACCGTGCACAGCCGCGCGCCGGCCCGGCCGTCCCACGCCTCGGGCAGGTCCACCAGACCGCCCCAGCGCTCCGGCAGCTCCAGGGCGACGACCCGGCCCATGCCCCACACCTGTGCCTGGACCGCACTCAGCAGCGGGTCCGTGCCCCCGACGGACACCGCGCCCCGGGTCCCCAGCCACAGGCGGGCCGCGACACCCGCCTCCTCCAGCGCCTGCACCAGCGCCAGCGTCCCCGCCACGCCGGCGGCCATCGCCTGGTGGCCGGCGTGCGGACGCTCGTCCAGCGCGAGGAGCGACAGCACCCCGGCGAGCGGCCGGTCAGCGAGCTGTGCGGCGGCGTGCCACTCCTCGATACGGGCACGCCAGGCCACCCGGTCCGCGTCGGTCGCACTCAGCTCCAGCTGCTCCACGGACGCGCCGCCTTCGGTCAGCGCCGCTACGGCGCCGGTCACCGACGCGTCCTCGGCATGCCCGGTCGGGACCAGCACCAGCCAGGTGCCGTCCACGGCAGCTGGGCGCCGGACGTCGGGCGCCGGCTTCCAGGTCACGCGGTAGCGCCAGTTCTCCACGGCCGACACCCGCTGCCGCTCGCGGCGCCAGGAAGCCAACGCGGGGACCACCGCGCTCAGCGGCGCATCACCGGCCAATGCCAGTGTCCCGCTCAGCGCCTCCCAGTCCTCCGCCTCCACGGCAGCCCAGAAGCGTGCATCCACCACGTCGCCCCCGGCGAGGGGGGCCTGCGCCGCCGGGTCCGTCGACGCCGGGACCTCCAGCCAGAAGCGTTCGCGCTGGAAGGCGTAGGTGGGCAGGTCGACGCGCCGGGCATCCTCCGCGGCAAGGAACGGTGTCCAGTCCACGGGCACACCGGTGACATACAACTCGGCGGCCGAGGTCAAGAAACGCTCCAGACCACCTTCGTCGCGGCGCAGCGAGCCTGTGACGACGGCGTCGATGTCCGTGTCGTCGAGCGTCTCCTGGACCCCGACAGTCAGCACCGGATGCGCACTGGACTCCACAAAGGTGGTGAAACCGTCCACGGCCAGCGCCCGGACACCGGCCTCGAACTGCACCTGATGCCGCAGATTCCGATACCAGTAGCCGGCGTCCAGAGCCTCGGTCTCAAGGAACCGGTTCTCCACCGTCGAGTAGAAGGGGACGCTCCCGGGCTGCGGCCGTACCTCCTCCAGAACCTTCAGCAGCTCCTGCTCGATGGCCTCCACGTGGGCCGAGTGCGACGCGTAATCCACCGGAATACGACGCGCCCGAACCCCCTCGGCCTCACAAGCCGCCACGAACGCCTCGACCGCATCGGCGTCGCCGGCCACCACGGTCGACGACGGCCCGTTGACCGCCGCGACACCCAACTCAGCAACCCCAGCAAGGCGTTGTCGCACCTGGGCCTCGGGCAGGGCGATCGACGCCATGCCACCGCGGCCGGCCAGCTCACGGGCGATGACCTGCGACCGCAGCGCCACCACCCGCGCCCCGTCCTCCAACGACAAACCACCCGCCACCACCGCAGCAGCAATCTCACCCTGCGAATGACCCACCACCGCATCCGGCACCACACCCACCGAACGCCACAACTCCGCAAGCGACACCATCACCGCCCACGACACCGGCTGCACCACATCCACCCGGCCCAGCTCACGCCCCCCGGACACAACCTCCAGCAGATCCCAGTCCACAAACGGAGCCAGCGCCTCACCACACCGCCGCATCCACTCCGCGAACACCGGCGACGACGCGATCAACTCCGCGCCCATCCCCACCCACTGCGAACCCTGACCAGGAAAAACCAGAGCCGTCCGCCCCACCTCACGAACCGACCCCACCACCTCCACCACACCAGCCGCCGGCACCTCGCCACGAGACACCGCACCCAGCCCCTCCAGCAGGCCAGACCGGTCGGTCCCCAGCACCACCGCGCGGTTCTCCCACGCGGATCGGCTCGTGACCAGGGAGTACGCGACATCGACCGGCGCCAACTCCGGCCGGGCCTCGACGAACGACCGCAGCTGCTCCGCCTGCGCCCGCAGCCCCTGCTCCCCACGACCCGAAACCACCCACGGCACCACCACCGGCGCGGCAGCCCCCGGGGCCTCCGGACGGTGCGGTTCCTCCGCGGCAGGTGGCTCCTCCAGTACGAGATGCGCATTGGTGCCACTGATCCCGAACGACGAGACACCCGCCCGCCGCACCCGCTCCGGCGACGACGGCCAGGCCCGCTCTTCCGTCAGCAACTCCACCTCACCCGCCGACCAGTCGATGCGGTGGGAGGGCTCGTCCGCATGCAGCGTGCGCGGCAGGGTCGACGCGCCGAACGCCATGATCATCTTGATCACGGAGGCGGCCCCCGCGGCGGCCTGGGTGTGGCCGATGTTGGACTTCACCGAACCGAGCCACAGCGGGCGCTCGTCGTCCCGCCCCTGCCCGTACGTCGCCAGCAACGCCTGCGCCTCGATCGGATCACCCAGCGTCGTACCGGTGCCGTGCGCCTCCACCACGTCCACCTGGTCCGGGGTCAGGCGGGCGTGCGCCAGCGCCTGCCGGATGACGCGCTCCTGGGACGGGCCGTTGGGGGCCGTCAGGCCGTTGCTCGCACCGTCCTGGTTGATGGCGCTGCCGCGAATGACGGCGAGCACCGGGTGGCCGTTGCGCTGTGCGTCCGACAGCCGTTCCACGACGAACAGGCCCACGCCCTCGGACAGCGCCGTGCCGTCCGCGCCCGCTCCGAACGCCTTGACCCGGGCGTCCGGCGCGAGCCCCCGCTGCCTGCTGAACTCGACGTACGAAGCGGGCGAGGACATCACGGAGATGCCGCCGGCCAGCGCCATCGTGCAGTCGCCGTGCCGCAGCGCGTGGCAGGCCAGGTGCAGGGCGACCAGCGACGACGAGCACGCGGTGTCCACCGTCACCGCCGGACCCTCCAGCCCGAACGTGTACGACACCCGGCCGGAGACCACACTCGGCGTGTTGCCGATGCCGATGTGGCCTTCCGCCTCTTCGGGCACCTCGGGCAGACGGGTGGCGTAGTCCTGGTAATTGGAGCCGACGAATACGCCGGTGCGCGAACCGCGCAGCGACTGCGGGTCGATGCCGGCCCGCTCAATTGCCTCCCACGACGTCTCCAGCAGCAACCGCTGCTGCGGATCCATCGCCAGCGCCTCACGCGGCGAAATACCGAAGAACGCCGGATCAAAATCCGCCGCCTCGTGCAGGAATCCACCCTCGCGCACATACGTCGTGCCCGAGCGCTCCGGGTCCGGGTCGTACAGCGTCTCGACGTCCCAGCCACGGTTGTCGGGAAACGCGGTAATGGCGTCGCCGCCCTCGCGCACCAGACGCCACAGCTCTTCCGGCGACCGCACCTCACCGGGGAAGCGGCAGCTCATCGACACAATGGCGATCGGCTCGTGGTCCTTGGCCTCCGCCTCGCTCAGTCGGCGACGGGTCTGGCGCAGATCGTTGACCGCGCGCTTCAGATAATCGCGGAGCTTTTCCTCGGTCATGTTCGGGGTGGCGGGGGAGCCGGCGTTCGCGTCGCGGTTCGACATGTTCGACATCTGTGGTCACGTCCTCGTACAGCCGAAAGTCAAGGGGCAGGGCAGCAGGCTCGGAATGCGGGCCAGGCTTCCAGGGCTTGGGGAAAGGCCGGATGTTCCCGGCGGTCGTCAGAGGTCTCCGAACTCTTCGTCGATCAGCGCGAACATTTCCTCGTCCGAGCTGGGGGCGAACTCCTGCTTTTCTTCTTCCGTGCTTTGCTGCTCGTTCCCGGCGCCACGGCTGTCCTCCCAGCGCCAGAGCAGGGCTTGCAGCCGCGCCGCGACCTTGTCGCGTACGGAGTCGTCGGAAGCGACCTCCGACAACGCCGCTTCGAGCCGCTCCAGGTCCGCGAGGACAGCGGGTTCGTTCTCCGAACCGTCCGGTACCAGCTCGGTGCGCAGTCGCTGCGCGAGCGCGACGGGCGTCGGATAGTCGAAGACCAGGGTCGGGGCCAGTCGCAGGCCGGTCGCGCGCTTGAGCCGGTTGCGTAGCTCGACGGCGGTCAGCGAGTCGAGGCCGAGGTCCTTGAAAGCGCGGTTCCCCTGGACCTCGTCGGTGGAGGAGTGTCCCAGGACCGACGCGGCCTGCTCCCGTACCAGTTCGAGCAGCAGACGGTCCTGTTCCGACCGGGCCGCACCAGCCAGCCGTGCGGCCAGGGCGCTGCCCGGTTCCTCGGACCCGGCAGCGCCGTCTGCTCCCCCGGTCCCTTGCGCGCCGGACGCCGCGAGGGACCGGCGCACCGGCACCGTACGCACGACGCTCCGGAAGAGCGGGGGCAGCACTCCGGCCGCGGCCTGGGACCGCAGCTCGGCGGTGTCCAGGCGGGCCGGCACGACGACCGGTTCCCCGTGCGCCGCTCCGTACTCCGTAGCGGCGTCGAAGAGCGCCAGCCCTTCCTCGGCCGGCATGGGTGCGGCGCCGGCGCGGGACATCCGCGCCAGATCGACGTCGCTGAGCCGTCCGGCCATGCCGCTGCGCTGCTCCCACAGGCCCCACGCCAGCGAGACGGCGGGCAAGCCGCGTTCACGGCGGTGCCGGGCCAGCGCGTCCAAGAAGGCATTGGCCGCCGAGTAGTTGGCCAGCCCGGCGCCGCCGAGGGTCCCGGAGAGTGAGGAGAAGAGCACGAAGGCGGACAGGTCGAGGTGAGCGGTGAGGGCGTGCAGATTCAGCGCGCCGTCGACCTTCGGCCGCAGCACCCGGTCGATCCGCTCGGGGCTCAGCGCGTGGACGACCCCGTCGTCGAGCTCGGCCGCGGTGTGTACGACGGCGGTGAGCGGCCGGTCCGCGGGGACGGCTGCCAGCACCGCAGCGAGCTGCGCCCGGTCGGCGACGTCGCAGGCCACGACGTCGACCGAGGGATCCGAGGGGACGTCCCCGGCCGGCCCCGTCGCGCGAGCCGGCTCGGCCGCCCTCGCCAGTTCGGTCAGCTCGGCCGCCAGCGCCGGCATACCGTCCGCGGCCGGACCGCGCCGGCTGACCAGCAGCAGGTGCCGGACACCGCGTTCGACCACCAGATGACGGGCGAGCAGCCGGGCGAGCCCGCCGGACGCGCCGGTGACCAGGACCGTTCCGTTCGGGTCGAACGCGGCACGTACGGCTGCGGAGGTCCCGTCCGGAGTGACGCCCGTGGCGGCTGCCAAGGTGCCGTCCGTGGTGGCTTGCGAGGTGCCGTCCGTGGTGGCGGTGGCGTCGGCAGTGGCTTCGGAGGCGGTGGCCGCGATGGCGCCGGCCCGGGTGCCGGCAGGAGGTGCTGCCGCGCGGACCAGACGGGCCGCGGTGACCTCACCGGCGCGCAGCCTGAGCTGCGGTTCACCGGTGGCTACCGCCGCCGCCAGCGCCTCCCACGGAGACGGCGCTGCTGCCGCCGGCCGCTCTTCGCCGTGTGCACCGTCCGGATCCAGCAGGACGAACCGCCCCGGATTCTCCACCTGCGCCGACCGTACGAGCCCCCATACCGGAGCCCCGACCAGATCCTGCCGGGCAACGATCACCAGCCGGGACGCCTCGGACCGCTCGTCGGCCAGCCACGCCTGCACCAGTTCCAACGCACGGTGCGCAGCGGCACGAGCCGCCTCGGCGACCTTCCCGTCCGTCTCCTGGAGCCCGTTCGTCTCCTGGAGCCCGTCTGCCTCCTGGAGTCCGTCTGTCCCCTGGAGTCCCGCCACTTCCTCGATCCCGACCCTCGCCATGGGGGCGAAGACCAGCTCAGGTACGTCGTCGCCGGCGCCGAGCACCTCACCGAGTGCCGCTGGATCCGCATACCCGTCCGGTCCTGTACTCAGGACGACCCAGCGCCCGACGCCCGGCGCGGGGCTACCGGCGTCGCGAGGTACGGCGACCGGGACCCACTCGTACCGGAAGAGCGAGTCGTGGTGCGCACCCACCGCGGAAGTCGGCCTCTCGGCAGTTACTTGACGGAACGTCAGGGAGTCGACCGAAGCAACCGTCTCCCCCTTGGCATCGGCGACGGCGAAGGACACGGCCTCCTCCCCCGTCCTGACCACGCGTACGCGCAGCGCATCGGCGCCCGTGGCGTGGAGTCGTACACCACTCCACACGAACGGCCGTCGGCTGCGCCCGGGGTCGGGGTCCGGGAAGAGAGTGCCGAGGCCGAGCGGCTGCAGAGCGGCGTCCAGGAGGGCGGGGTGCAGGTCAAAGGCCGCCGCGTCCGCCGCCACCGTCTCGGGCAGCTGGACCTCGGCGAACAGCTCGTCGCCGCGCCGCCAGACCGCACGCAGCCCGTGGAATGCCGGACCGTAGTCGACACCGAGCGCGGCCAACCGTTCGTAGGCGTCGTCCACGGGTACGGAGACGGCTTCGGCGGGAGGCCAGACGGTCAGGTCGGTCTGGTCGGTCAGGTCGGTCTGGTCGGTCAGGTCGGTCAGGTCGGTCTGGTCGGTCTGGTCGGTCTGGTCGGGGATGGTGGCGGCCTCGGGGCGCGCGGAGTCAGCGGTGTCCGGGGCCTCGCCCCTGTCCGAGGACCCTGCGGGAGCCATGGTGCCGGTGGCGTGCCGCGTCCAGGGGCCGTCGCCGTCCTCCGCAGCTCGGGAGTGCAGGGTCAGCGTGCGGCGTCCGGAGTCGTCGGCAGCGCCCAGACCGAGCTGCAGGGAGACACCACCACGCTCCGGCACGATCAACGGAGCCTCCAGCGCCAGCTCCTCGACCTGCCCGCAACCCACCTCGTCACCGGCACGCACCGCCAGCTCCACGAACGCCGTACCCGGCAACAACACCGTCCCGGCCACCGCATGATCCGCCAACCACGGATGCGACTGCAGCGACAACCGCCCCGTGAACAACACCTCGTCCGACCCAGCAACCTCAACCGCCGCCCCCAACAACGGATGACTCGTTGCCCCGAGGCCGAAGGACAGGGCATCAGCCGACTTCGCGGGCACGGTCCCCGGCCAGTAACGACGGCCTTGGAAGGCGTAGGTCGGCAGGTCAACGCGCCGGGCGTCCTCCCCCGCAAGGAACGGCGTCCAGTCCACGGGCACACCGGTGACATACAACTCGGCAGCCGAGGTCAAGAAACGCTCCAGACCACCTTCGTCGCGGCGAAGCGAGCCTGTGACGACGGCCTCGGTGTCCGTGTCATCGAGCGTCTCCTGGACCCCAACGGTCAGCACCGGATGCGCACTGGACTCCACGAAGGTGGTGAAACCGTCCACGGCCAGCGCCCGAATACCCGCCTCGAACTGCACCTGATGCCGCAGATTCCGATACCAGTACGCGGCATCCAGACCCTCGGTCTCAAGGAACCGGTTCTCCACCGTCGAGTAGAAGGGGACGCTCCCGGGCTGCGGCCGTACCTCCTCCAGAACCTTCAGCAGCTCCCGCTCGATGGCCTCCACATGCGCCGAATGCGAGGCGTAATCCACCGCAATACGTCGCGCCCGAATCCCTTCCGTTTCGCAAGAGGAAACGAAGGACTCGACCGCCTCCGCATCACCCGAAATCACCGTGGAACGAGGCCCGTTGACAGCAGCGACACCCAGACCCGACTGCGTCTTCAGTCGCGCCCGCACCTCCACCTCAGCAAGCGCGATCGACGCCATGCCGCCCCGGCCGGCGAGCTCGCGCGCGATGACCTGCGACCGCAGCGCCACCACCCGCGCCCCGTCCTCCAACGACAGACCACCCGCCACCACCGCAGCAGCAATCTCCCCCTGCGAATGACCCAAAACCGCATCCGGCACCACACCCACCGAACGCCACAACTCCGCAAGCGACACCATCACCGCCCACGACACCGGCTGCACCACATCCACCCGGCCCAGCTCACGACCCCCGGAAACAACCTCCAGCAGATCCCAGTCCACAAACGGCCCCAGCGCCCCCGCACACCGCCGCATCCACTCCGCAAACACCGGCGACGACGCAATCAACTCCGCGCCCATCCCCACCCACTGCGAACCCTGACCAGGAAAAACCAGAACCGTCCGGCCCAGCTCACGAACCGAACCCTCCACCACACCAACCGACTCACGACCCGCACTCAGCGCACTCAGCGCCCCCAACGGGCTCGACGAGTCCGCGGTGAGGACCACCGCACGGTTCTCCATCGCGGCGCGCATCGCGAGCGAGAGCCCCACGTCGGCCGGATTCAGCTCCGGTCGCGCCTCGACGAACGACCGCAACCGCTCCGCCTGCGCCCGCAACGCCCCCGCACCACGACCCGAAACCACCCACGGCACCACAACCGACCCGGAAACCCCCGGCTCGCCCGGCCTCGGGGCCACAGCAGCCGACGCCTCATCGACCGGTGCCTGCTCGATGATCGCGTGCGCATTCGTCCCGCTGACACCGAACGACGACACACCGGCACGCCGCACCCAACCCGCCTCCGAAGGCCACTCCCGCGCCTCCGTCAACAACTCCACAGCGCCCGCCGACCACTCCACATGCGGCGACGGCGCATCCACATGCAACGTCCGCGGCAAGACACCGTTCCGCAACGCCATCACCATCTTGATGACGCCGGCCGCGCCGGCCGCCGCCTGCGTGTGGCCGATGTTGGACTTCACCGAGCCGAGCCACAGCGGGCGGTCCTCCGCCCGGCCCTGGCCGTACGTCGCCAGCAGCGCCTGCGCCTCGATCGGATCGCCCAACGTCGTACCGGTGCCGTGCGCCTCCACCGCATCGACCTGGTCCGGGGTGAGACGGGCCTGCGCCAGCGCCTGCCGGATCACCCGCTGCTGCGAGGGGCCGTTGGGGGCCGTCAGGCCGTTGCTCGCACCGTCCTGGTTCACCGCCGTGCCCCGCACCACCGCCAGGACCTCATGACCGTTGCGGCGCGCGTCCGACAAACGCTCCAGCACCAGCACACCGACACCCTCGCCCCACCCGGTGCCATCCGCACCGGCCGCGAACGCCTTGCACCGGCCATCCGCCGCAAGCCCCCGCTGACGACTGAACTCGACGAAGACTTCCGGGGTCGTCATCACCGTGACGCCACCCGCCAGGGCCAGGGTGCACTCGCCCTGCCGCAGGGACTGCGCCGCCAGGTGCAGCGCCACCAGCGACGACGAGCACGCGGTGTCCACCGTCACCGCCGGGCCCTCCAGCCCGAACGTGTACGACACCCGGCCCGAGGCGACACTCGCGGCGATGCCGGTGCCGAGGTATCCCTCCACCGCGCCCGGATCCTGCCGCAGCAGGGTGGCGTAGTCCTGCCCGTTGCTGCCCACGAAGACGCCCGTCTTGGAGCCGCGGAGCGACTGCGGGTCGATGCCGGCCCGCTCGAACGCCTCCCACGAGGTCTCCAGCAGCAACCGCTGCTGCGGGTCCATCGCCAACGCCTCACGCGGGTTGATGCCGAAGAAGGCGGCGTCGAAGCGGTCCACGTCGGCGAGGAATCCGCCCTCCCTGACGTAGGAGGTGCCGGACCGGTCCGGGTCCGGGTCGTAGAGGGCGTCGAGGTCCCAGCCGCGTTCAGCGGGGAAGGCCGACAGCCCGTCGCTACCGGCGGCCAGCAGCTCCCACAGATCCTCCGGTGAGCCCACGCCGCCGGGGAAGCGGCAGCTCATCGAGACGATCGCGATCGGCTCGTCGGCTGCCGGGGCGGTGGCACCGACCGCGCCCGCCGTGATCCCGTCCGCGGTGGGCGCGTCACCCTCCGCTTCCGCCTCCGCGCCGACGCACACGCCCAGGAGGTAGCCGGTGAGATCGCCTGCGGTCGGGTAGTCGTAGACCACGCTCGTGGGCAGTCGCAGCCCGGTTGCCGCGTTCAGTCGATTGCGCAGCCGTACGGCGCCCAGCGAGTCGCAGCCCAGGTCCTTGAAGGCCCGGCCGGGGTCGACCGCCTGCGGCCCGGCGTGACCGAGCACCGTCGCCGCCTGCGTGCGGACGACCTGCAGCAGGTGTTCCCGCTGTTCGGCGCGCGGCAGTCCGGCGAGTCGCTCCGCAAGGGAGCCGGCGTCGTGCCGTGGCTCCGTCGCCTCACTCGCGCCCGGGAGAGCGGCAGAGGCGGCGGATATCTCCCGGACCTCGGGCAGGTCGGCGAGGAGGGGACTGGGCCGGGCCGCGGTGAAGGCCGGGGCGAAGCGCTGCCAGTCCACGTCGGCCACCATCAGGGCGGCCTCGTCGCGCCCGACGGCCTGTGCCATCTCAGCAAGTGCCTGCTCGGGGTCCATCTCCAGGAAGCCGGTGCGGTGCAACTGCTGCGAGGCGGCGTCATCCATCGCCATCCCTGAGTGGGCCCAGGCGCCCCAGGCAATCGAGGTGGCGGGCAGGCCGGCGTCGCGGCGCTGCTGGGCCAACGCGTCCAAGAAGGCGTTGGCGGCGCTGTAGTTGGCCTGGCCCTCGTTGCCGAGTACACCGGCCGCGGAGGAGAAGAGGACGAAGGCGTCGAGGTCAGGGGCCAGCTCGCGGGTCAATTCGTCCAGGACGACCGCGGCATCCGCCTTCGCCCGCAACACACCCGCCACCCGCTCCGGCGACAACCCCTCCAACACACCGTCATCCAACACACCCGCCGCATGCACCACCGCCGACAACCCCGGCAGCGAACCCAACAGCGCGGCTACCGCATCACGATCCGCCACATCACACGCAACAACCTCCAACCCCACACCCAACCCAGCAAACTCAGCCTCAACCAACCCCACACCCGAAGCACCCGCACCACTGCGGCTGACCAACACCACCCGCTCAGCACCCCGCCGCGCAGCCCACAACGCCACCCGACGACCCAACGCCCCCGTACCACCCGTCACCAACACCGTCCCCCGCGGACACCACCCCCCACCGGAAACCGCACCGGAACCCCGACCGGAAACGCCACCACCGGCACGCACCACCCGACGCACCAACACACCCGAGGACCGCAACGCAACCTGATCCTCAACCCCCAACGCACCACCCAACACACCACACAACCGCTCCCCCACACGGCCGTCCCACACCCCCGGCACATCCACCAAACCGCCCCACCGCTCCGGCAACTCCAAAGCAGCAACCCGGCCCACACCCCACACCTGCGACTGCACCGCACTCAACACACAATCCGAACCACCAACACCCACCGCACCCCGCGTCACCACCCACAACGGAGCCTCAACACCCACCACACCCAACGCCTGCACCAACACCACCGCCGACACCGCACCACCACCCGCAAGCGCCAACAGCGACACCACACCCACACACGCACCTGGGTCGTCAGCCGCCTCACTCACGTCATCGGCAACCACCCCACGCAACTGATCGGCAACCTCATCCCGACCAGCCCCAACGCCCTCAACCACCACCCGCCGCACCTCAACGCCACGCTCCTCCAACGCAGCAACCACACCCACCACCGCGCCGTCACCCTCAAACCCGGCCGGCACCACCACCAACCACGGACCCGCCACCACCGGCGCCAAACCCTCAACCGCCACCGGCTTCCACACCACCCGATAACGCCAGGAGTCCGCAGGTGACGGGAGCGTCCGGCCCTGGTCCCGGTGGGCGGCCCGGTCCCGCTCGCGCTCGCGTCGGCCGGAAGCGCCGTCAAGCCAGTAGTGCTGCCGCTGGAAGGCGTAGGTGGGCAGCTCTACCCGCCGGCCGCCGCGCTCGGCGAAGAATGCGTCCCAATCAACCGCGACACCGCCGACGTGCAATTCCGCCAGCGCCTGGAGAATTGCGTGATCCTCCGGCAGGTTCTTCTGGAGCACGGGCACGAGGAGTGCGTCGGGTCGGGTGACGCAGTCCTGTGTCATGGCGGTCAGTACGCCGCCCGGCCCCATTTCCACAAAGGTCGAGACACCGGCGTTCTCCAGCCAGGAAATCTGATCCGCGAACCGCACCGCATCCCGCACATGCCGCACCCAAAACTCCGGATCACACACCCCCTCACCAGCCACCATCCCCAACCGCGGCCGAGAAAACTCCACCGACCGCACCACCCGACCGAACTCCTCCAACATCGGGTCCATCAACGGCGAATGAAAGGCATGACTCACCCGCAAACGACGCACCCGACGCCCCAGCGCCTCAAAATGCGCAGCGATCTCCGCCACCGCACCCTCAGCACCGGAGACCACCACCGACGACGGCCCATTGACCGCCGCCACACCCACCTCACCCACACGACCAGCCACCAGCGGCGCCACCTCACCCTCCGACGCCACCAACGACACCATCGCCCCACCACCAGGCAACGCCTGCATCAACCGACCCCGCGCAGCCACCACCCGCACCGCATCAGCCAACGACCACACACCCGCCACATACGCAGCCGCCAACTCCCCCACCGAATGACCGGCAACAAAATCAGCCCGCACCCCCCACGACTCCACCAACCGAAACAACGCCACCTCAACCGCAAACAACGCCGGCTGAGCAAACTCCGTACGCTCCAAAACCCCCTCAGCACCCACCCCCTCCGCAAACATCACCTCACGCAGCGACCCACCCAACACACCATCAAAAGCCCCACACACCTCATCCAACACCGCAGCAAAAACCGGAAACGCCCCGTAAAGAACGCGCCCCATCCCCACCCGCTGCGAACCCTGACCGGAAAACAAAAACCCCACACGCCCGGAACCACCCGAAACACCACCCGCAACAACACCGGCAGGTGTTTCGCCCTGGGCAATTGCCGTCAGGGAATCGAGCAGGCTCGACCTCTCCGCGGCGAGGACCACCGCACGGTGATCCATGGCGGCCCGGGTCGTCGCGAGGGTGAACGCCACATCCACCGGCTCCAGCTCCGGCCGCGCCGCAAGGTGGGAGCGCAGCCGCTCCGCCTGGGCCCGCATTGCTCCGGCACTGCGTCCGGCGATCAGCCACGGCAGGACCGCCGGGGCGGAAGCCTCATGCTCCCCAGCCCCCCGCAGCTGGTCCGGCTCCGCTACGCCAACCGGCTCCCCCGGCCGCTCCGGCCGTGCGGCTTCCACGACCGATGCTTGGCCGTCCGGCGCCTCGTCGAGCGGCGCGTCGCCGTCCCGGACGTCGTCGATCGAGGCGTCGTCGATCGGTGCCTGCTCGATGATGGCGTGCGCATTCGTCCCGCTCACACCGAACGACGACACACCGGCACGCCGCACCCGACCCGCCTCCGAAGGCCACTCCCGCGCCTCCGTCAACAACTCAACCGCACCCGCCGACCACTCCACATGCGGCGACGGCGCATCCACATGCAACGTCCGCGGCAACACACCATTCCGCAACGCCATCACCATCTTGATGACGCCCCCGACACCCGCAGCAGCCTGCGTATGCCCCACATTCGACTTCAACGACCCCAACCACAACGGACGCTCCTCCACCCGCCCCTGCCCATACGTCGCCAACAACGCCTGCGCCTCGATCGGATCACCCAACCGCGTCCCCGTACCGTGCGCCTCCACCACATCCACCTGGTCCGGGGTGAGACGGCCCTGCGCCAGCGCCTGGCGGATGACGCGCTCCTGGGACGGGCCGTTGGGGGCCGTCAGGCCGTTGCTCGCACCGTCCTGATTCACCGCCGTACCCCGCACCACCGCCAGAACGTCATGACCGTTACGCCGCGCGTCCGACAAACGCTCCAGCACCAGCACACCGACGCCCTCGCCCCAGCCGGTGCCATCCGCACCGGCCGCGAACGCCTTGCACCGGCCATCCGCCGCCAACCCCCGCTGACGACTGAACTCGACAAAGGTCCCCGGCGTGGACATGACGGTCGCACCACCGGCGAGCGCCACCGAGCACTCGCCCTGCCGCAGGGACTGCGCCGCCAGGTGCAGCGCCACCAGCGACGACGAGCACGCGGTGTCCACCGTCACCGCCGGACCCTCCAGCCCGAACGTGTACGACAACCGACCCGAGACGACACTCGCGGCGGTGCCGGTGAGCAGGTAGCCCTCGAACTCCTCCGGGGCCTCACTCATCCGCGGCCCGTAGTCGTCCTGCGACACCACGCCCATGAAGACACCGGCTCGGCTGCCGCGCAGACGGTCCGGATTGATGCCGGCCCGCTCGAACGCCTCCCACGACGTCTCCAGCAGCAACCGCTGCTGCGGATCCATCGCCAACGCCTCACGCGGCGAAATCCCGAAGAACGCCGGATCGAACTCCGCCGCGCCGTACAGAAAGCCACCCTCGCGCACGTACGACGTGCCCGCGTGGTCCGGGTCCGCGTCGTACAGCGATTCCACGTCCCAGCCACGGTCCGCCGGGAACACCGAGATCGCGTCCCCGCCCTCCGCAACGAGCCGCCACAAGTCCTCCGGCGACGCCACTCCCCCCGGGAAACGGCAGGCCATCGACACGATGACGATCGGGTCGTCCTCGACGGCAGGCAGGGCGGCAACCGGGGCAACCGCCGCGCTCACCGGCTGTGACACCTCCGCACCGGCGATCTCGCCGTACAGGTGGCGAGCCAGTGCCTTGGGCGTCGGGTAGTTGAAGACCAGGGTCGGTGCCAGCCGAAGGCCGGTGGCGGTCTTGAGGCGATTGCGGAGTTCGACCGCCGTCAGCGAATCGAAACCGAGGTCCTTGAATGCGTGCTTCTCCCCGATCGCGTCCACCGACGCATGCCCCAGCACGGCCGCGGCCTGGGTACGAACGAGGTCCAGCAGCAGGTGCTCCGCCTCGGCCGCCGACCGGCCCGCCATTCGCTGCGCCAGCGACGAAGCCGTGTCCTCGCCCTCCCCACTCCCGTCGGCCGCGGACGTCGCCGCGGACGTACGTACCTCGGGCAGGTCGGCGAGGAGGGGACTGGGCCGGGCCGCGGTGAAGGACGGGACAAAGCGCTCCCAGTCCACGTCCGCCACCATCACGGCCGCCTCACCGGACCCGACGGCCTGCGCCATCGCACCCAGCGCCAGATCGGCGTCGAGGGCGGGAAGGCCACGCCTGCGCAGCTCCTCACCGACCGCACCGCCGGCGACGCCGCCCGCGTTCCACGGCCCCCAGGCCACCGAGGTGGCGGGCAGACCGGCGTCGCGACGCTGCTGGGCCAACGCGTCCAAGAAAGCATTGGCAGCCGCGAAGTTGGCCTGACCAGCCCGTCCCAGAGTGCCGACGACGGAGGAGAAGAGGACGAAGGCGTCGAGGTCAGGAGCGAGCTCGCGGGTCAGTTCATCCAGGACGACCGCGGCATCCGCCTTCGCCCGCAACACACCCGCCACCCGCTCCGGCGACAACCCCTCCAACACACCGTCATCCAACACACCCGCCGCATGCACCACCGCCGACAACCCCGGCAGCGACCCCAACAACCCCGCTACCGCATCACGATCCGCCACATCACACGCAACAACCTCCAACCCCACACCCAACCCAGCAAACTCAGCCTCAACCAACCCCACACCCGAAGCACCCGCACCACTGCGGCTGACCAACACCACCCGCTCAGCACCCCGCCGCGCAGCCCACAACGCCACCCGACGACCCAACGCCCCCGTACCACCCGTCACCAACACCGTCCCCCGCGGACACCACCCCCCACCGGAAACCCCACCCGAAACCCCACCCGAACCCCGACCGGCAACGCCACCACCGGCACGCACCACCCGACGCACCAACACACCCGAGGACCGCAACGCAACCTGATCCTCAACCCCCAACGCACCACCCAACACACCACACAACCGCTCCCCCACACGGCCGTCCCACACCCCCGGCACATCCACCAAACCGCCCCACCGCTCCGGCAACTCCAAAGCAGCAACCCGGCCCACACCCCACACCTGCGACTGCACCGCACTCAACACACAATCCGAACCACCAACACCCACCGCACCCCGCGTCACCACCCACAACGGAGCCTCAACACCCACCACACCCAACGCCTGCACCAACACCACCGCCGACACCGCACCACCACCCGCAAACGCCAACAGCGACACCACACCCGTCACATCACCGACACCACGCAACTGATCGGCAACCCCATCCCGACCAGCCCCAACGCCCTCAACCACCACCTGCCGCACCTCAACGCCACGCTCCTCCAACGCAGCAACCACACCCACCACCGCGCCGTCACCCTCAAACCCGGCCGGCACCACCACCAACCACCGACCCGCCACCACCGGCGCCAAACCCTCAACCGCCACCGGCTTCCACACCACCCGATAACGCCAGGAGTCCACCGCGGAGGTCCGCTGCTGCTCACGACGCCAGGACGCCAACGCAGGCAGCACCGAGCTCAACGGCGCATCCCCCTCCAGGGCCAGCTCGCCCCGCAGCGACTCCCAGTCCCCGGCCTCAACTGCCGCCCAGAATCGGGAGTCCACAGCAGTCGCCTCGCCTGCGACAGGAACGGGGGCTTCCAGCCAGAAGCGCTCTCGCTGGAAGGCGTAGGTGGGCAGGTCAACGCGCCGGGCGTCCTCGGCCGCAAGGAACGGCGTCCAGTCCACGGGCACACCGGTGACATACAACTCGGCAGCCGAGGTCAGAAAACGCTCCAGACCACCCTCCTCACGGCGCAGTGATCCCGCAACGACGGCCTCGGTGTCCGCATCGTCGAGCGTCTCCTGAATGCCGACGGTCAGCACCGGATGCGCACTGGACTCCACGAACGTGGTGAAACCCTCCGCGGCCAGCGCCCGAATGCCCGCCTCGAACTGCACCTGATGCCGCAGGTTCCGATACCAGTAACCGGCGTCCAGAGCCCCGGTCTCAAGGAACCGGTTCTCCACCGTCGAGTAGAAGGGAACGCTCCCCACCCGCGGCCGCACATCCTCCAGAGCAGTCAGCAACTCCTGCTCGATGGACTCCACATGCGCCGAATGCGAGGCGTAATCCACCGCAATACGACGCGCCCGAACCCCCTCGGCCTCACAAGCCGCCACGAACACCTCAACCGCATCGGCGTCCCCGGACACCACGGTCGACGACGGACCATTGACCGCCGCAACACCCAACGCGGCTATCTGGTCGATGCGTTGACGCACCTCGGCCTCAGGCAGGGCGATCGACGCCATGCCGCCCCGGCCGGCGAGTTCACGGGCGATGACCTGCGACCGCAGCGCCACCACCCGCGCCCCGTCCTCCAACGACAGACCACCCGCCACCACCGCAGCAGCAATCTCCCCCTGCGAGTGCCCCACCACCGCATCCGGCACGACACCCACCGAACGCCACAACTCCGCAAGCGACACCATCACCGCCCACGACACCGGCTGCACCACATCCACCCGGTCCAACCCGCGCCCCCCGGAAACAACCTCCAGCAGATCCCAGTCAACGAACGGCCCCAGCGCCCCCGCACACCGCCGCATCCACTCCGCAAACACCGGCGACGACGCAATCAACTCCGCGCCCATCCCCACCCACTGCGAACCCTGACCAGGGAAAACCACCACCGTCCGGCCCACCTCACCGACCGAACCCTCCACCACACCAACCGACTCACGACCCGCACTCAGCGCACCCAGCCCCTCCAACAGGCCAGACCGGTCGGTCCCCAGCACCACCGCGCGCCGCTCAAAGGCCGACCGCGACACCGCCAACGACCGCCCCACCTCAGCCGGATTCAGCTCCGGACGCGCCTCGACGAAGGACCGCAACCGCCCCGCCTGCGCCCGCAACGCACCCACACCACGACCCGAAACCACCCACGGCACCACAACCGACCCGAAAGTCCCCGACTCCCCCGACCTCGGAGCCACAGCAGCCGACGCCTCATCGACCGGTGCCTGCTCGATGATCGCGTGCGCATTCGTCCCGCTCACACCGAACGACGACACACCGGCACGCCGCACCCGACCCGCCTCCGAAGGCCACTCCCGCGCCTCCGTCAACAACTCCACCGCACCCGCCGACCACTCCACATGCGGCGACGGCGCATCCACATGCAACGTCCGCGGCAACACACCATTCCGCAACGCCATCACCATCTTGATGACGCCCCCGACACCCGCAGCCGCCTGCGTATGCCCCACATTCGACTTCAACGACCCCAACCACAGCGGACGCTCCTCCGCCCGACCCTGGCCATACGTCGCCAACAACGCCTGCGCCTCGATCGGATCACCCAGCCGGGTCCCCGTACCGTGCGCCTCCACCACATCCACCTCGGCCGGCGACAGACGGGCGTCGGCCAGCGCCTGCCGGATCACCCGCTGCTGCGAAGGACCGTTCGGCGCGGTGAGACCGTTGCTCGCACCGTCCTGGTTCACCGCCGTACCCGGCACCACCGCCAGGACCTCATGACCGTTACGGCGCGCGTCCGACAACCGCTCCAGCACCAGCACACCGACGCCCTCAGCCCAGCCGGTGCCATCCGCACCGGCCGCGAACGCCTTGCACCGCCCATCCGCCGCCAACCCCCGCTGACGACTGAACTCGACGAACATCCCCGGGTGGGACATCACCGTCGCGCCGCTCGCCAGCGCGAGCGTGCACTCGCCCTGCCGGAGCGCCCGCACCGCCAGGTGCAGGGCGACCAGCGACGACGAGCACGCGGTGTCCACCGTCACCGCCGGGCCCTCCAGCCCGAACGTGTACGACAACCGACCCGACAGCACGCTCGGGGTCGTGCCCGTCAGCGCGTAGCCCTCGGCTCCGTCGGCCGCCTCGTGCAGCCTGGGGCCGTACTCCTGGGCGGTCGCGCCCACGAAGACCCCGGTCCTGGAGCCGCGCAGGGACCGTGGCACGATGCCGGCCCGCTCGAACGCCTCCCACGACGTCTCCAGCAGCAACCGCTGCTGCGGATCCATCGCCAACGCCTCACGCGGCGAAATCCCGAAGAACGCCGGATCGAACTCCGCCGCCTCGTGCAGGAAACCGCCCTCGCGTACATACGAGGTGCCTGAGCGCTCCGGGTCCGCGTCGTACAGCGTCTCGACGTCCCAGCCACGGTCTGCCGGGAACACCGAGATCGCGTCCCCGCCCTCCGCAACGAGCCGCCACAGGTCCTCCGGCGACGACACTCCTCCCGGGAAACGGCAGGCCATCGACACGATGACGATCGGGTCGTCCTCGGCCGGATCGGCATCGGGACCGACGTCCGACTGCGGCACGACCGCGGTCCCGGGTGCGGTCTCCGCTACCGGCCGGGTGTCCTGGTCGTGGCGCATTTCCGCCAGCAGGTGGCTGACCACGGCATTCGGGGTCGGGTGGTCGAAAGTGAGGCTCGCGGGGAGGCGCCGTCCCGTGGCGTCGCCGAGTCGGCTGCAGAGCTCCACGGCCATCAGGGAGTCACACCCGAGTTCCTTGAACCGGCTCTCCATGTGCACGGTGTCGGCGCTGTCATGGCCCAGGACGATGGCGACCTGGACGCGGACGGTCTCGCGGAGCAGGCGCTCGGCATCCGTGCGCGGTCCCGCGGCGATCCGCTCGCCGAGCCCCGGTTCCTGCCGCTCGTCTGCGGACGGAGCCTCTTCGGTTTCCCTGGCCTTCACGGTTTCCGCAGACTTCTCAGTGCCCGCAGACTTCTCGGTGCCCGCAGACTTCTCACTTTCTGCGGACTTCTCGTTTTCTGCGGACTTCTCAAGGTCCGGCAGCCAGTGGCGCTTGCGCTGGAATGCGTAGGTCGGCAGGGCCGTACGGCGACCACGGCGCCCGTTTCCTTCGAGGAAGGATTCCCAGTTCACCCGCACGCCTCGGACATGCAATTCGGCCAGTGCCTTTGCCGCTGCCCGGTCCTCGGCAAACCCCTTACGCAGCATCGGCACGAGGAGTGCGTCAGGTCGGGTGACGCAGTCCCGTGTCATGGCGGTCAGTACGCCGCCCGGACCCACTTCCACAAACGTCGAGACACCGGCGTTCTCCAGCCAGGAAATCTGATCCGCGAACCGCACCGCATCCCGCACATGCCGCACCCAAAACTCCGGATCACACACCCCCTCACCAGCCACCATCCCCAACCGCGGCCGCGAAAACTCCACCGACCGCACCACCCCACCGAACTCCTCCAACATCGGATCCATCAACGGCGAATGAAACGCATGACTCACCCGCAAACGACGCACCCGACGCCCCAACGCCTCAAAATGCGCAGCAATCTCCCCCACCGCACCCTCAGCACCGGAAACCACCACCGACGACGGCCCATTCACCGCCGCCACACCCACCTCACCCACACGACCAGCCACCAGCGGCGCCACCTCACCCTCCGACGCCACCAACGACACCATCGCCCCACCACCAGGCAACGCCTGCATCAACCGACCCCGCGCAGCCACCACCCGCACCGCATCAGCCAACGACCACACACCCGCCACATACGCAGCCGCCAACTCCCCCACCGAATGACCCGCAACAAAATCAGCCCGCACCCCCCACGACTCCACCAACCGAAACAACGCCACCTCAACCGCAAACAACGCCGGCTGAGCAAACTCCGTACGCTCCAAAACCCCCTCAGCACCCACCCCCTCCGCAAACATCACCTCACGCAGCGACCCACCCAACACACCATCAAAAGCCCCACACACCTCATCCAACACCGCAGCAAAAACCGGAAACGCCCCGTAAAGAACGCGCCCCATCCCCACCCGCTGCGAACCCTGACCAGAAAACAAAAACCCCACACGCCCGGAACCACCCGAAACGCCCCCCACAACAACACCGGGCGACGCCTGGCCCTCGGACAGCGCAGTGAGTCCGTTCAGCAGGGCGTCCGTGTCCTGGCCGAGCACCACTGCCCGGTGCGCGAAGGCGGTACGGGAGGTGGCCAGCGTCAACGCCACGTCCGCGGGGGGCGTCTCCGGCCGGGCGGCCACGAACGCGCGCAGCCGCTCCGCCTGGGCCCGCAACGCGGCGGTGTCGGTCCCCGACAGCACCCACGGCAGCGGCCCGGCGGCCTCGGCAGCGGCAGGGCTGCCCGGCTCGCCCTCGTCGCCGGCCGGCACGCCTTCAGGTGCCCCTTCCACCACGACATGGCAGTTGGTGCCCCCCATGCCGAACGAGCTGACGCCGGCCAGCGGCGGCGCGCCGGCAGCGGCGGCGGGCCACTCCGTCAGGGACCGCTGGACCCGGAGGTTCCACTCGTCCAGGGCAATGCGGGGGTTGGGCCGCTCGTAGTTGAGGCTGGCCGGGAGCTGTCCGTTCCGCAGCGACAGGGCGACCTTCAGCAGCCCGACGATGCCGGCGGCGCCCTCCAGGTGACCGACGTTGGTCTTCGCGGAGCCGACGGTGAGGGGCCGCCCCCGGCCGTCGGCGGTGCCCAGCACCGCGCCGAGCGCGGAGGCTTCGACGGGGTCACCCACCTTGGTACCGGTGCCGTGGAGTTCGACGTACTGCACCTGCGCCGGGTCGACGCCGGCCGCCTCATAGGCGAGCCGCAGCACCTCCTGCTGGGCCTGCGGATTCGGCACGGTGAGACCGTCGGTGGCGCCGTCGTTGTTCATGGCGCTGCCGCGGATGACGCAATAGACCGGGTCGCCGTCCGCAAGGGCCCGGACGAGTGGCTTGAGCAGGACGGCGCCGCCGCCCTCACCGCGGACATATCCGTTCGCCCGCTCGTCGAAAGTAAAGCAGCGGCCGTCGGGGGAAAGGCCACCGAACTGCTCCGCGCCAAAGGCGCTTTCCGGGACGATATTGAGGTTCACACCGCCCGCGAGGGCGATTTCGCTGGCACCGCTGCGCAGGCTTTCGCACGCCAGGTGTACAGCGGTGAGGCCGGACGACTGGGCGGTGTCGACGGTAAGGCTGGGGCCGCGCAGCCCGAGCGCGTAGGAGACACGGTTGGCGATGATGCTGCGGTGCAGGCCGGTCACGGAATGCTGGGTGACGGCGGAAAGTCCGCGCCGGTGCAGCAGAGTTGCGTAATCGTCCCACATCGCGCCGAAGAACACTCCGGTACGCGTGCCGCGCAGACTCTCCGGAAGAATTCCCGCGTCCTCAAGGGCTTCCCAGGCGAGTTCGAGCACCAGTCGCTGCTGCGGGTCCATCATCGCGGCTTCGCGCGGGGAGATGCCGAAGAATGCGGCGTCGAACCCGTCGACCCGGTCGAGAAAGGCACCGTGCCGGGCCGGGCCCGTCAAAGTCTCCGCGTCCCACCGGTCGTGGGGAGCCTCGCCGACCGCGCTACGGCCTTCCTTGAGCAACTGCCAGAAAGCCTGCGGGTCCGGTGCCTGGGGAAGTCGGCACGCCAATCCGACGACGGCGATTGCCCCCTCGGAAATCGGACCGTTTTCAGTGACGCCACCGGGGACAATCGACATGATTCCCAACCCTCGCTCTTCGCAGGCCCTCACAGCACACGAAGGGATATCGAGGGGATGGCTCAAGAGCGGTGCCCCCCGAAAATCCCATACCGCACATGCACCACTCGTCGTCAACACTAGGCGAGGGGTCCCCCCTTCCCACACCCCTATCGACCCCTGCTCCCCCCTACGTCAGAGAGGGGTTCCGCACCCGGCACGCACCCTTCCTCATCAGCGCATAGACATTGCCGCAGCGAGGGAATAGGGGCAGCAGCACGGAGACGCCGCGCCCCGATTGGGGGGGGGCGGAGTCGCTTCGCCATTCGCCATGGGCCGGGAGGCGGGACGGCACCGCCGCACCACGGCTGGACCCACCGGCGAACCCCGGCAGGGCTCACGGCGGAACCCACCGGCCAGCCCCGGCAGGGCCCACGGCGGGTCCACGTCCTGACCCCGGCGCATGCCTCGCGCTCCCTCCATGCGTCCGTGCGCTCCCGTGTGACGGGAGCCGGCCGGGAATCAAGACGCCGACGCGTACGGGTGCCAAGGACCTCGGCGTAGAGGCACCGGGGACCCATGCATACGGACAACCGGCTCCAGGGGGAGGCGCTTCGTGCACGGACCGCCGTTGGTCGGCTGGCTGCTGGTGCTGCTGTGTACGGGCGCCGGTGTGTACTGCCTGGTGCTGGCGCGCAGCGCGCCGTCCGGGCAACGGGCGGGGACGCGCGGCGAGGGGCTGATGGCGCTGGGGATGGCGGCCATGGCGCTGCCGGCCTCCGCGGTGGCCCCGCCGGCGTGGTGGCCCTGGCTGTTCACCGCGGCCTTCGGGGCGGCGGGCCTGTGGGCACTGGTGCGACGGCATCTGCACCACGCGGTGGGGGCGGGGGCGATGGTGTACATGGCGCTCGCGATGGTCGGCCCGTCGGGGGCCATGGATCACCTGCGTCACATGGGCGGGACGGGCCACGTGGAGCAGGCGAGCCAGCTGGGCCAGGTGCACCAGTGGGATCAGATCGGCCAAGCGGGGGCGATGGGTTCCGTGGTGCACTCCGCCCCGGGCGGCCTGCCGCTGCTGACGGGACTGCTGCTCGCCTATTACACGGTGTACGTCATCGGCGCGGGGGTCCGGCTGGTGCCGGGGACGGCCACGGCGGTGGCCGGGCCGGCACCGCCCGAGGGGCCGGCCGGCGTACTGCGCGCGTGCCGCGTGGCAATGGGTATCGGCATGTTGGCGATGCTGCTGGCCGTGTGAGCTGCGACGAAAGCCCCCAGGGCCGGCCCCGGGCGGTACCCGTACCGCTCCGGGGCCGCACCCCGGCCCGCCCGGGACTCCCCCAGCCGTGCCCGCGGTCATGATCACGCGCCTTGGCTTGTTCACACGTGTCACCGGGGTGGCGTGCGTCACTTCCGATGCGGGCCCGTACCAAGGAGTAGCCGCCCGCTCATAAGGTAACGGCATGATGGTCCCGATCGCGCTGATGATTCTCGGCGTGCTGGCCGCGTCGATGGCGCCGCGGCTGATGGCCCGTTCGGACTGGCCCGACCGCGAGCCGGTGCTCGCCCTCTGGGTGTGGCAGTGCGTGGTCGCCGGCGTCCTGTTGTGCTGCGTCCTCGCGATGTCGCTGAGCGCGGCCGCCGCCTGGGAGGCCGTCCGCAGCCCGGTGTTCGGCTTCGCGCCCCGTGTGGTCGTCGAGGCGTATGCGCTCAATGCCTACGGGCCGTGGGCCGGCGTGCTGGCCCTCCTCCTCGCGGGTGGCGGCGCCTGGACGGCCGTCGCGCTGACCCGCGAGGTACGCGCGGCCCGGGCGCGCCGCCGGCAGTGCCGGGCCGACCTGCTGCGCCGGGCCCCGCTGATGCCCGGCGAGGAGCCCGCCGGGGAGCGGCTGGTGGTGCTGGAGAGCGAGCGCCCGGAGGCGTGGTGGCTGCAGCGTTCCGCGGCCCAACTGGTCATCACCACTGCCGCGTTGCGGCGACTGAAGGATCGTCAGCTGGATGCGCTGATCGCCCATGAACAGGGCCACGCGCGGGCCCGGCACGACCTGTTGCTCTACTGCTCCTCGGCGCTGGCCTCCGGCCATCCGCAGATCCGCGTCTTCGCCGCCTTCCGCGACCAGGTGCACCGGCTGGTCGAACTGGCCGCCGACGACGCCGCCTCGCGCCGTTTCGGCCGGTTGGCGATCGCCCTGGCACTGATCGAACTCAACGAGGACCGCGGGGTGTTCGGCCCCTGCCCGCCGCAGCTCGCCGAGGTCCCCGCGCGCGTGGACCGCCTGCTCGCCCCCGCGCCGCGCTTCACCGCCGGCCGCCGGCTGCGGATGACCGCGATCGCGGCGCTGGTCCCCGCGGTTCCGCTGCTGGTGACGTTCATCCCCGGTCTGACCGCGCTGACGTAGCCGGCGTCCCGCCGCTGGTCGCAGACGCATCTGTTCGCCGTCAGGCAATCGAGGCGGGTGACGGCGCCCCCAGTCGTTCAGGCTTCGTTGTCAGCGAACCTGGTCGCTCTTCGGCCCGATGTCTTTGCTCCTGGTCGGAGTGCCCTCCGGGGTGAAGGAGTGGTGGAAGGTGAAGGCGTGCGGTGCGGAGCCGTGGTCGTGGAGGTGTTCCAGCCGGGAAACCCCGTCCTGCCAGGTCGGTATCACGCCGTCGGCGACCCACCAGAACACGTAGTTCGGGTGTGCTGACCTCTCGAACCAGTCGTAACGCCTGTTCAGCGCCTCACGGTGCAGACCGGTGTAGACGGCGTCGACGGCGGAGCGCAGGTCGGTCCAGAGCGAGAGCGTCGCGGCCAGGGCGGTGGTTTCCACCGTACGGCCCTTGTCGTACCAGGTCGGTACGACGAACTCTCCCCAGGCACCCCAGTCCGCCCCGAAGAGCAGGCCCCGGACACCGTCTGCCGCTTCGGCATGAGCGAGGTATCCGGGGTGCCGGCTGATCTTCCGGTAGATGGCCGCGCCGCGGTCGTAGAACTCGTTCGTGAGAGGTGCGGGATCGGCGAGAGGTGACTTCAGGACGCCGAATGTGTACAGCGCAAGACGGGGCATGCGTCTCTCCCTGGTTTGGGGGGGTGCCTGGTGTGGACCCGGTCCGGTGGCTCGGGCGTGGGGCGAGGATTCGTGGGGCGAGGGTTCGTGGGGCGTGACCGACTCATCCCGTCGCCGGTGGCTCAGCCCGAAGGAACTCCTGCGCGACCGTGGGCGATCACCGAGGACCAGATGAAGGTAGCCGCCTCCGTGGGCCCTGTCGAAGTTGCGTTTTTCCTGTCCAAGTGGCCTCCTGCACCGGTCATTTCGGGGCTGGGGCTGGGGCGGTGACGGGCGGGGCAGGGTCCGCGCCGGCCCACGGGCTCGCCTCCCCGTACCGCGGCCCGGCCGGGCGCGTGGCCGGCCGGCGGCGGGACGCACTGACGTAGGGTCGCCTCATGTCGCACGGCGTCCGCCGCTCTCTTCCCTGCGCGGCCCTCTTCCTGCTGCTGCTCGCCCTGGTCGCCCTGCGCTGGGGCCCACTGATGTCACTGGACGCGGCCGTCAGCGGCGCGTTGCACCGGACGGCCGTCGCCTCGCCGGGCTGGACCCGGGTGAGCCGGGTGCTCAGCGACTGGGTGTGGGACCCCTGGGCGATGCGCGCACTGCTCGCGGTCGCGATCGGGCTGCTGGTACGGCGTGGTGCGCCGCTGCTGGCGGTCTGGGTGGGGGTCACCGCGCTGGCCGGTACGGCTCTCCAGCAGCTGGTGAAGGCGCTGGTCGGCCGGGCGCGCCCGGTCTGGCCGGATCCGGTGGACTCGGCGCACTACGCGGCGTTCCCCTCGGGCCATGCGATGTCGGCGCTGGTGGCGGGCGCCCTGCTGCTGTGGCTGCTGCGGCTGCACGGGGCGCAGCCGAGGTGGCGGTGGACGGCCCGGGTGCTGGTCGCGCTGTCCGTCCTCGGGGTCGGCTGCACCCGGGTGTATCTGGGGGTGCACTGGCCGTCGGACGTCCTCGGCGGGTGGCTGCTGGGCGGTGCCGTGGTGGCCGGGTCGGCCGGGGCGTACGCCGTCCGCGCGCGCCGGTGGCCGCAGCGGAGCGTTTCGGCGCACGGCCGCGGCGCATGATGGGCGTATGACCACGACCGGCCGTATGACCACGATCAAGGGTGTGCTCTTCGACTTCTCCGGGACCCTGCTGCGCATCGAGTCCCCGGAGTCCTGGCTGCGGGCGGCGCTGACCGCGACCGGTACGGAGATGGCCGAGGCCGAGATCGCCCTGCGGGCGGCCGAGCTGGACCGGGCCGGCGCCCTCCCCGGCGGCACCTCCCCCGCACAGCTGCCCGCCGAGCTGGCCGCGCGGTGGGAGATCCGCGACCGCGACGCCCGTCACCACCGCGCGGTGTACACCGGCCTGGCCCGCCAAGTGCCCCTTCCTCGACCGGAGTTGTACGACGTCCTCTACGACCGCCACATGACGGCGGAGGCATGGCACCCGTACCCGGACGCCGCCGAGGTGCTGGCGGAGCTGCACCGGCGCGGCCTCCGGATCGGCGTGCTCAGCAATATCGGCTGGGACCTGCGGCCGGTGCTGCGCGCGCACGGGCTCGACCGCCACCTGGACAGCTGTGTGCTCTCCTACGAGCACGGGGTCCAGAAGCCGGACCCGCGACTCTTCGCCCTCGCCTGCCGGGAGTTGGGGCTCCCGCCGTCCGCCGTGCTGATGGTGGGCGACGACCGCCGGGCGGACGGCGGGGCCACCGCCCTGGGGTGCGCGTTCCTGCCGGTCGACCACCTGCCGGTGGACCTCCGCCCGGACGGGTTGCGGCCGGTGCTGGACGTCGTGGGCTGAGGGCGGCCGCGGAGCCGTACGGGGCGCCTCAGTCCGCCGGGCGCGGCGCCAGCCACTCCTGGAGCTCGACGAGGTTGCCCTCCGGGTCCCGGAGGTGGGCGACCCGCATCCGGTCCGTCATCGGGGCCGGACCGTGGGCGAGGACGGCGCCCCGTGCGGTGATCCGCGCGCAGTGGCCGTCGAGGTCGTCGACCCGCAGGACGACGAGGGAGCGGTAGCCGGCCGGCGGCGCGGCCAGCTCCCCGAGGACGCGGGCCATCTGCCCGCGGTCCTGCAGGGCGAGGCCCGCTGACCCCTCGTCGCAGGTGAACTTGGCGTACGGGCCGTCCTCGGCCGGGAACTGCGGGGCGAGGCCGAGCACGTCGCGGTAGAAGCGGTAACAGTCACGGAAGTCCGTGACGAGCAGGCGGATCTGGGCCAGTTCCATCGTGTCCCCCGTAGGACGTCAACGCGTCCGAGTCAGCCGATCAAGCGCCGCCCGGACGACCGACCGCGCGGTGCCCGCGGTGCGCGGGCGACGGCGTCGCGCGTGCGGCGGCGCCCCGACGCTACTCGCCCGTGCCCGCGGCTCCCACGGCGACCTCCCGGCGGCCCAGCCAACGCCAAACGCTAAAAGCGTTGCCCATTTGCCTAAAGCTATTAGGTAGCTGCATAATCTCTTTCGCTGAATGGGAGGAACGTTATGGTGCGCGTAGGGCTGACCACGGAGCGTCTGGTCCGGGCGGGAGCGGAGCTGGCCGACGAGGCGGGCTTCGACCAGGTGACCGTCTCGGCGCTCGCCCGGCGGTTCGAGGTCAAGGTCGCGAGTCTGTACTCGCACGTGAAGAACTCCCATGACCTCAAGGTCAGGATCGCGCTGCTGGCGCTGGAGGAGCTCGCCGACCGGGGCGCCGCCGCGCTGGCCGGCCGGGCCGGCAAGGACGCCCTGACGGCCCTGGCGAACGTCTACCGCGACTACGCACGGGAGCACCCCGGCCGCTACGCCGCGGCCCAGCTGCGACTCACCCCGGAAGAGGCCGCCGCCAGCGCCGGGGGCCGGCACGCGCAGATGACGCGGGCGATCCTGCGCGGCTACGACCTGTCGGAGCCGGACCAGACGCACGCGGTCCGGTTGCTGGGCAGCGTCTTCCACGGCTACGTCAGCCTGGAGTCGGCGGGCGGGTTCAGTCACAGTGCGCCCGACTCGCAGGAGACCTGGGAACGCATCCTGGACTCCCTCGACGCGCTGCTGCGGAACTGGCCCGCGCAGGCCGCCCCGTAACCCCGCCCCGCAGACTCCGGATACCGAACGACACGTTGAGGCACGGGACATGAACGAGAACTGGATCACCACACCCGTCACCGCGGAACTCCTGCGCGGCGCCCTGGAGGTGGAACGCACCGAGCACGGCGTGCTGCCGCACCGGCTGCCCGCCCGCGCCCGCGCCCAGTGCGCCGACGGCCAACTGGCCATGGCCGAGGCCCAGCCCTCCGGCGTCCGGCTGGTCTTCCGCACCCGGGCCACCACCGTCGAACTGGACGCCCTTGCCACCAAGCGGCACTACGTGGGCGCGCCGCCCCGCCCGGACGGCGTGTACGACCTGCTCGTCGACGGCCGCCTGGCCGGCCAGGCCGGCGTGGCGGGCGGCAACACCCTGACCATCGACATGGCCGCCGGAACCTTCGTGCACGAGGCGGGCCCGGCCGGCACCGTCCGCTTCAGCGGACTGCCCGACGCCGACAAGGACGTCGAGATCTGGCTGCCGCACAACGAGACCACCGAACTCGGCGTGCTGCGCACCGACGCCCCCGTCGAGCCCGCACGGGAGCGGGGACGCAAGGTGTGGCTGCACCACGGAAGTTCGATCAGCCATGGCTCCGACGCCGCCAGCCCCACCACCACCTGGCCCGCGCTCGCCGCCTCCCTCGGCGGCGTGGAGCTGATCAATCTGGGCTTCGGCGGCAGTGCCCTGCTCGATCCGTTCACCGCCCGCGCGCTCCGGGACACCCCCGCCGACCTGATCAGCATCAAGATCGGCATCAATCTGGTGAACGCCGACCTGATGCGGCTGCGCGCCTTCACCCCGGCGGTGCACGGCTTCCTCGACACCATCCGCGAGGGCCATCCCCGCACCCCGCTGCTGGTCGTCTCGCCCCTGCTGTGCCCCATACACGAGGACACGCCCGGCCCCAGCGCACCGGACTTCAGCAGCCTCGGCGAGGGGCAGCTGCGGTTCCGGGCCACGGGTGATCCGGCGGAACGCGCGAGCGGGAAACTGACCCTGGGCGTCATCCGGGACGAGCTGGCGCGGATCGTGGCGCAGCGGGCCGCCGCGGATCCGCACCTGTACCACCTCGACGGGCGGGAACTCTACGGCGAGGCGGACGCCGTCGAACTGCCGTTGCCCGACGCGCTCCACCCGGACGCCGCCACCCACCGCCGCATCGGCGAACGCTTCGCCCGCCTGGCCTTCACCGCCGACGGCGCCTTCGCGGACCGAGGCGCCTGAGGCGTGTGGGGTGGCCGGGGCATCCGGGGGGGGCTTGAGGCGGATCGGTGGAGGCCGCCTTCCGGCGCACGTTACGGGTCCGCCCCGGCCGGGCGCGGTGCCGGCCGGGGCGGAGTGACCTGCCACGGACCCTTCCGCGGACCGTGGGCCGTCGGGCCTCGGTGCCGCGGAAGGGTGCGGTGTCAGCTCAGGCTCGCGAGAGCCTGGTTGAGGGTCTGCGACGGACGCATGACCGCCGCGGCCTTCTCCGGGTCGGGCTGGTAGTAGCCGCCGATGTCGGCCGGCGAGCCCTGCACCGCGATCAGCTCGTCGACGATGGTCTTCTCCTGCTCGGCCAGCGTCGCGGCCAGGCCCGAGAAGACCTCCGCGAGCTGGGCGTCCTCGGTCTGCTTCGCCAGCTCCTGGGCCCAGTAGAGCGCCAGGTAGAAGTGGCTGCCGCGGTTGTCGATGCCGCCGAGCTTGCGGCTGGGCGACTTGTTCTCGTTGAGGAACGTGCCGGTGGCGCGGTCGAGGGTGTCGGCGAGGACCTGGGCGCGGGGGTTGTCCGTCTTCTGCGCGAGGTGCTCGAAGCTGACCGCCAGGGCGAGGAACTCACCCAGGCTGTCCCAGCGCAGGTAGTTCTCCTTGACCAGCTGCTGGACGTGCTTGGGCGCGGAGCCGCCGGCACCGGTCTCGAACAGGCCGCCGCCGTTCATCAGCGGGACGACCGACAGCATCTTGGCGCTGGTGCCCAGCTCCAGGATCGGGAACAGGTCGGTCAGGTAGTCACGCAGGACGTTGCCGGTGACCGAGATCGTGTCCTCGCCGCGGCGGATGCGGTCGAGCGAGAACTTGATCGCGTGGACCGGGGCCATGATCTCGATCTGCAGGCCGTCGGTGTCGTGCTCGCCGAGGTAGGTCTTGACCTTCTTGATCAGCTGCGCGTCGTGCGCACGGTCCTCGTCCAGCCAGAACACCGCGGGGTTGCCGGTGGCGCGGGCACGGGTGACGGCCAGCTTGACCCAGTCGCGGATCGGCAGGTCCTTGGTCTGGCACATCCGGAAGATGTCGCCGGCGCCGACGGCCTGCTCCAGTACGACCTCGCCGGCCTCGTCGAGGACCCGCACGGTGCCCGTGGCGGGGATCTCGAAGGTCTTGTCGTGGCTGCCGTACTCCTCGGCCTTCTGCGCCATCAGGCCGACGTTCGGCACCGAGCCCATGGTGGCCGGGTCGTACGCGCCGTGCGCGCGGCAGTCGTCGACGACGACCTGGTAGATGCCGGCGTAGCTGCTGTCCGGCAGGACCGCGAGGGTGTCGTGCTCCTCGCCGTCCGGGCCCCACATGTGGCCGGAGGTGCGGATCATGGCCGGCATGGAGGCGTCGACGATGACGTCGCTGGGGACGTGCAGGTTGGTGATGCCGCGGTCGGAGTCGACCATCGCCAGCTCGGGGCCCTCGGCGAGCTCCGCGTCGAAGGACGCCTTGATCTCGGCGCCCTCGGGCAGCAGCTCCAGGCCCTTGTAGATGCCGCCGAGGCCGTCGTTCGGGGTCAGGCCGGCGGTGGCGAGCACCTCGCCGTACTTGGCGAAGGTCTTCGGGAAGAACGCCCGGACCACGTGGCCGAAGATGATCGGGTCGGAGACCTTCATCATCGTGGCCTTGAGGTGGACGGAGAACAGCACGCCTTCGGCCTTGGCGCGGGCGACCTGCGCGGTGAGGAACTCGCGCAGCGCGGCGACGCGCATGACGGAGGCGTCGACGACCTCGCCGTCGAGCACCGGGACCGACTCGCGCAGGACGGTGGTGGAGCCGTCGTCACCCTTGAGCTCGATCCGCAGCGAGCCCTTCCGGGAGATCACCGCGGACTTCTCGGTGGAGCGGAAGTCGTCGTTGTCCATGTGGGCGACGTTGGTCTTGGAGTGGGCCGTCCACTCGCCCATGCGGTGCGGGTGCGCCTTGGCGTAGTTCTTCACCGACGCCGGGGCGCGGCGGTCGGAGTTGCCCTCGCGCAGGACGGGGTTGACGGCGCTGCCCTTGACCTTGTCGTAACGGGCGCGGATGTCGCGCTCCTCGTCGGTCTTGGGGTCGTCCGGGTAGGCCGGCAGCGCGTAGCCCTGCTCCTGGAGCTCGGCGATCGCGGCCTTGAGCTGCGGGATCGAGGCCGAGATGTTGGGCAGCTTGATGATGTTGGCCTCGGGGGTCTTGGCCAGCGCGCCGAGCTCGGCGAGGGCGTCGTCGATCCGCTGGCCCTCCTCCAGGTGCTCGGGGAAGCTCGCGATGATGCGCCCGGCCAGAGAGATGTCACGGGTCTCCACGCTGACGCCGGCCTGCGACGCGTATGCCTGGATCACAGGCAAGAACGAATACGTCGCCAGGGCCGGGGCCTCGTCAGTGTGGGTGTAGATGATGGTCGAGTCAGTCACCGGGTGCTCCGCTCCACGTCTGCAACATTGCTCGACATCAAGATATCTCCTGAGCGCCCCCCTCTCGACAGGACCCCACCCCGGGCAAAACCGGAGGAATCCATCCCGATGCGTCACCAAGGGCGAAAACCGGCGTCCACGGATGTGGGCATGATCATCGCCCCGTGGCGGGTGGGTGACCCTCCGGGTGGGCATGATCGTCACACCGTCCCACCGGGCACACCGTCCCACCGAGCACGCCGACCCGCGCCGGCACCGGGCGAACCGAACCGCGCCACAGGAGGCAGTACCGACCATGACCGCCGCCCGCTACCTCGACGCGCTGTTCTCCCTCGCCGGCCGCACCGCGCTGGTGACCGGTGGCAGCTCCGGGATCGGCCGGGCCGTTGCGGAGGCCCTGGGGCGCGCCGGGGCGGAAGTGGTGCTGCTGGCCCGGCGTGCGGAGCCGCTGCGGAGCACCGCTGCCGAGCTCTCGGCGGCGGGCTGTACCGCGCACTGGATCGCCGCCGACGTGGGTGACCGGGACGCCCTCGGCCGGGGCGCGGACGAGATGGTACGGCGGCACGGCGAGCCGGACATCCTGGTCAACGCGGCCGGGGTCAACCCCCGCCCCCCGATGGACGAGCTGACCACCGCGGACTGGGACCGCACGATGGCCGTCAACCTCGACGCGCCCTTCCTGCTCGGGCAGCGCTTCGGGCCCGGTATGGCCGCCCGCGGCTGGGGACGGATCCTGCACATCGCCTCGCAGCAGGCGATCCGGGCGTTCGGCAACAGCGGTGCGTACGGCGTGTCCAAGGCCGGGCTCGCCGCGCTGACCCGCTCCCAGGCGGAGTCCTGGTCCCGGCACGGCGTCAGCGTCAACGCCCTCGCCCCCGGCTTCGTCCGCACCCCGCTCAACGAGGCGGTGTTCGCCGATCCCGACCGCACCGAGGCGATGGCCCGCCGGACGATGGCCGGGCGCAACGGCGAACTGGCCGACTTCGCGGGCGCCGCGGTGTTCCTGACCGGCCCCGGGGCGGCGTACGTGACGGGCCAGACGGTCTTCGTCGACGGCGGCTTCTCGGTGACGTGAGCGCCCCGCACCCGGGCGCGAGAAGCCCGGACCCGCGGCGTCCGCTCCCGTGCCGCCGGGCCGCCGGGCCGCACCGCCCGGAAGCAGCCTAGAAGTACGACTGCAACGTCCCCCGGCGCCGCACGTCCACCGTGGCGCAGTGGAACGAGCCGCCGAAGCTGTTGAAATTGCGGAAGTTGCAGGGGATCGGCGTGAAGCCGAACTTCTTCATCGTGGCGATCATCGGCTCGTCCTGCGCCTCGACGATCACCCGCTCCTCGTCCAGCATCAGGATGTTCATGTTGATCCACTTGCTGGTCATGTAGAGCGGATGCCCGTCCGGGATGACGGGCGCGGGGGCGGCCTGCACGTCCCAGCCCTTGAACAGCGCCGGCACCTCGGTGACCCGCTCGGGGTGGATGAGCAGCTTGCCCGGGGCCATCGGCACCAGCGTCGCGTCGATGTGCATCGGGTGCGGGTCGTTGAACTCGAAGACGTGGATGCGGTACGCGTCGCCGAGGTGGCGGCGCAGCCACTCGATGCCGAAGTCGTTGGTGACGTTGCTCTTCTGGGCGATGATGTCGCGTCCGCAGCGGGTGAAGTCGGCCGCGTCGAAGGTCGGCTCGAATTCGGTCACCACCAGTCGCTGCGGGCCGTCCTCGCCCGGGTCGGTCCAGTCCTGGTCGAACTGCGCGTCGGTCAGCTCCGGCTTGGGTGCCGCGGTCCATTTCGCGCCACCCCGGAAGTATTCCTTGAGCAGCGGCCGGTAGGCGAGGTTCTCGTAGTAGCGGGAGCGCCAGGCCATCGGGCACTCGATGATGTCGTCACCGACCACGAGAATCGCGTCCCGGGGCATGGCCGCGTACATACCGGTACTGGTCCAGTCCAGCGTGGTGTACGGCGTGCGCTGGGGAATCGCTTCCGGCCGGCGCACCCGCACCCCCTCACCTTCGAGGATGTGCACCAGCTCCGCCAACTCCGCCTGTGCGGCGGCGACCTGCTCGGGCGGGAACGGCCGTCCCGCGTTCCGGCGGAAGGTCTCGTGCTGGTCGGCGGGCAGCACCGGCGGCAGCGCCTCGTGCCACGTCGGGAAGCTCGCTCCGTCGACGATGCCGACGATCACTTCCTCCAGCGGGTCCCACTCCGTCCAGGAGCACACAGGGCTCTCCGCCGGCCCGGTCGACACGAACGCATCCCCTTGGCCCGTGTCTGATTTCGTTCCCTGCGGCATGCCTGTCTGCGGTATCTCGGCTCTCACGCAATCGCTCCTCGTGGGGGGTGTGCGGCGGCCGGGTTCCGGGCCCGCCGCGATCAAGATCGATTGAACGCGGCCCCCACGACAACCGGCAAGGCCGGCCGGGATGTTGGCCGGAAGCCACTCCGTACCGCGGCGAACCGGCCCGTCCCCTCACCGGCCCCCGGCGGCCTCGCCTCACCCGAGCGGGAGCACGGGAGGGCGACTACCGGGGCGGCTGCGCGGAGCGCGTACCCGCGGCGGGTTCGGCGTCCTGGCTCCGCAGGAAGCGACGTGCCGCCCAGGCCAGGGCGCCGAGGGCGAAGCCGTACCCGGCGACCATGCCGTGGCCGTTGTCCTGCACGCACCACATCAACAGCCCGAGGACCGGGACGCCGACCGCCAGGGCCTGCTGCTTCCTTTCCCGAGTGCGCGTGAGCAGCGCCAGGGCCAGGGTGGCCCCGAGGAAGTAGGTGGCACCGGAACTGCCGGCGAAGTTGCGCGGGTCCGTGCCGGTGTCGCCGCCGAGGCCGAGCAGGGCGTCGAGGTGCTCCGGCAGGAGGATGCCCGCGACAAAGAGGAGCACGGTCAGCGGGCCGCCCCAGAGCCACTGGGCGAGCGCAGCCACGAGGGCCAGTGTGGCGATGTTCCAGAGCGCGCCGGCCGGCCCGCCGTTCTGCATGAAGGTCGAGGTGAACACCCGCCACCAGCCGGACTTGGCGGGATCGTGGTCGAGTGCGTCCATCGCGCCCGACCAGCACAGCTGGAGGACGACACCGGCAACCGCCAGCACGGTCAGTCCGACGGCGACCCACGGGACGGGACGTCCGCGCAGCGACTCCCGGCCGACCGCGCCCAGGCCACTGTTGATCATCATCACCATCAACGCGGCCGTGGTCACGTTGAACAGCAGCCCACCCATTTTCCGCCCCCTACAACAGTGTTCGAAATGTGAGCGTGAGGCTAGCACGAGTTTCAAACAGTGTTTGAAAGGCTTTACGGTAGGTGCATGAAGCTCACCAAGGAGCGGATCATCAGTGCCGGCATGGCCGCGTTCGCCGAGGTCGGATACCACGCCCTGTCCATGCGTCAGGTGGCCGAGCGGCTCGGCGCGCACGCCGGCAGCCTCTACTACCACGTCCGCAGCAAGGACGAACTGCTCGCGATGATGGCCGACCGGGTCTGCGGGCGGGCATACGACGCCGGAAGCGCCGCCCTGGCCGCCCTGCCGCCCGGCGCAACCTGGCAGCGAAAACTCGAAGTTCAGGCCGCGGCACTGCGCGACACCCTCCTCGCACACCCCGGCGGGGCGCTGCTCATGGTCGACAGCCCCGGCGTGCTCGCCCCCGGCGGCCTGTCCCTGATGGAGCGCCTCCTCCGCACCCTCGTCGAGGCCGGCGTCCCCGTCGAACACGGCGGCATCGCGGCGGACACCCTCCTCAGCCACATCACCGGCTTCGTCCTCCAGGAGCAGAGCCACCCCCAGGCCCCGCCCCTCACCGCGGACGCCTACGCCGACCTGCGGGCCCGCTTCCCGCTCCTGCTCACCGAGATGCCCCGGATCCCCCAGGACGAGAAGTTCCAACGGAGCATCCAACTCCTGTGCGGCGCTTTCGCCTCCCTCACCGGAGACTGAACGCCGTCGCTCCGGCCGGCGTCCGCGGTGCGGCGGTGCTCCTCAACTCCTCTGCCCGCAGCCCCTCTTGCCGCTCACAGCAGCCTCCGGACACAGCAGTGCGCCGCAGGCCAGGAGCCTGCGGCGCACCGGGGTCAACAGTCAGGCAGGTGACCAGGCCGCCCTACCGCCGACGGGAGGAGTCAGCTCAGTGGTGGTGGCCGCCCCCGTGGCCGTGGCCACCCCAGTGACCGTGCCGGCCCCAGCTCTCGAAGTCGACGACGCGCCGGTGGTCGTTGCGCAGGGTGGCGGTGTCGATGTCGTCCCAGAAGTAGTTGCGGCGGTCCTGGAACAGGTCGAAGCGGTTGTCGCGACCGATGCCGGTGTGGACGCGGACCTGGCTGTGGCCGGCCAGACGCACGTTACCGAAGCGGTAGGAGTGGCCGGACTTGTTGGACAGGGTCCAGCCCTTGAGGGTCACCGGCCAGCGGCCGGTGTTCTTCACGGTGACCCACTCGGCGTTCAGGCTCCGGTTGGAGCGGTCGTCCCGACCGGGGCTGTCGTACTGGATCGGCCCGAGTACGACCGCGGAACGGGCCTGGTGGTGCGAGGCCGGACCGTGGTGGCCGACGGCGGTGGCCGGCAGTGCGGCGGTGGCGACAAGAGCCGCGGAGCCGAGGACGGCAGCGGCGATACGCGAGGCGTGACGGAACACGGAATCCCCTCCTACGGCGCCCTCAAAAGGGCACCGAAAAACCGGAAGTCCGGCCGGTTTTGACCGGACCCCCACACAGTGACGCCACGTCATGCCTTGCCGGAAGAAATCCGGTTTGGTGTTACGAAACACAGACATTTACACAACCGCACCACGCCAGGCGCACACTCCCCCGCGCTCACCAGCACTTTTGCGACGCCTCCTACACGCATCCAGACGCCCCAAGGGGTTACCGGCGGGAAGCCGTACCCCGCGATCATGCGCAGGGCCCCGAGAAGCGGGACTCGTTCCGGGTCGTGCGCTCCGCGCCCCACGCGCCCCGGCCCGTCGGCCCCTACAACCCTTCGCCCGTGACGCGAGTCGTGTGTGGCGAGTGGTGCGGGCGTCGATCGACTGGCGCCGGCATCGATGCCGGCGGCCGACGGCCGCGACGAGCGGCGTCGCCGTACGGGCCAACTCGCCTCAGCATCAGGGAGTTTCGTTGCACAGAGCCGTTGCGCTGACAGCCGTCCTCACCACGGTCGCAGCCGTCACCTTCACCTCCGGTCCCACCGCGGCGGCCGCGCCGTACAAGGGAGCGAACACGGCGGGAGTGCAGGAGGACTTCAACGGCGACGGCTACCGCGACCTGGCCGTCGGTGCGCCCGGCGCGGCCAACGGCGGCGTGGAGGAGGCCGGCGCGGTCGTGGTGCTGTACGGGTCGGCCTCGTCGGTGAGCTCCACCCGCCGCGCCGTGATCACTCAGGCGAGCCCGGGGGTGCCCGGCGAGCCGGAGGCGGCGGACGGGTTCGGTACGACCGTGGCGAGCGCGGACCTCGACCGGGACGGCTACGCGGACCTGCTGGTGGGCACGCCGCGCGAGGCCGTCAACGGAAAGGACGCCCGCGGTTCGGTGACCGTGCTGTGGGGCGGGCCGAACGGGCTGACGGGTGGCGCGACGATCGATCCCCCCGCACGGTTCGGCGAGAGCCAGCCCTACTGCCGCTTCGGCATGGCCATGGCCGCCGGAGACATGAACGGCGACGGGGCGCCGGAGCTGGCCGTGGGATCGGGTTGTGAGATCTCCTCCTACACCGGCCCCTTCACCCGTGACGGGAAGGCCGCCTCGCAGTACCGGGAATGGCGGGTCGGCGCGCGCGACGTGGTCATGGGCGACGTCAACGGCGACGGCCGGCCGGAGCGGTTCTGGCTCCCCGGACCGACCGGCGGCGACGTCCGCGGCCCGGTCCTCCTCGATCGCGGACCGGTGGACTCCTCCGACCCCTTCAAGAACGCGCCGGTCAAACTGCCGCACGCCGACGGTTACACCGGCCGGATCGCGGACGTCAACGGCGACGGCTACGGGGACCTGATCACCGGCATCCCCGAGGACGGCGTGATCGAGGGCGAGACCGGCGCCCACAAGGGAGGCGAGATCCAGGTCCTGTACGGCAGCGCGCAGGGCATCACCGCCGACCAGCAGCCCCGCGTCTTCCACCAGGACACCCCCGGCGTCCCGGGCGCCGCGGAGGTCGCTGACCGGTTCGGATGGTCCCTCGGCACGGGCGACATCAACGCCGACGGCTATGCCGACGTGCTCGTCGGCGTGCCCGGCGAAGCGATCGGCACCCGCGCGTACGCCGGCGGCGCCGTCGTCCTGTACGGATCCGCGGCCGGCCTGACCACGCACAAGGCGGTCGCCTACTCCCAGGACTCCGCGGGCGTCCCCGGGAGCGCCGAGACCGACGACGGCTTCGGCGGCGCTGTCCACCTCGCCGACCTCAACAGGGACGGCAAGGCGGAAGCCCTGGTGGGCATCCCTTACGAGAACACCGACGGCTGTGTATGGATCGCCCGCGGTACCGCGACCGGCCCCACCACGACCGGCTCGGCCAACCTCTGCGGCAAGGACACCGGCCTCACCCTGCGCGGCTTCCACGGCCTCTTCGGAGACGCCCTCCCCAGCGCCCGCGTCGGGTACTGACAAAAGGCGATCGCTCCCCCTCACCCCCTTTGAGAAGTAAGAGGCTTTCCACCCTCTACGACGGATACCCGCCGCTCCCCACATACCGCCCGTCCCGCAACCACCACCGCGGCAACACCGAGCGCCTCAACCGCCGCCCCGACCCACCCCCACAGACGACAACTCGCCCCGCCCCAAGGCAGGTTGACGGCAAAAACACCCCTCCCTGACGGCACCCCCAGCCCCAACACGCCTACCAGGCAGGCATTTCACCCGGTCTTTATCACCAAAGCAATGTGCGCCGACGTGCGTCAGTGAATAGTGTTCCTTCTCAAGTGGGCACTTCCTGACCGAAGTTGATAGTCCACTTGCGTAGCTCATGTATCCCCACGTACAGGAGATTCCGGTGATTGCCCCTCAAGGACGAGTCGGGCTGTCGCCTGTGCACGAGACGGCACCACCGCCCCTCCCGCGCCGCCGAGGAGACGGCTGCCGGGACTCCGGTGGGGTCCGGCGGACGCCCCACGGAGGCCGGAGAGTGCCTGTTGATGCCCCCCTGGCGCACGGTGAGGAACCGCTCGCCTCGCCCGAGGAAACTGTGACGGGACAGCGGTGAGACGCCGACCAGTATTCGACCGGCACCCGGCGCGGGACGACACCCGGTTGCGCGCGGTGCTGGAGGACGCCGCGATGGGCAGATGGGAAGGCGCGCGCGAGCTGCTGGCCGCGACCGGCGCCGACTGGGACCGCCGGATCTTCCGCCTCCAGGTGCTCGCCCGCGCCGGGGCGCGGCTCACCTTCGCCGACACCTGGGCGCAGGCCGAACCCCGCTCTCCGCACGCCCTCGCCCTCCTCGCCACCGTCCAGGCCCTGCGCTCGATGGCCGGCCCACGGGGGCAGGGCAGCGGCGCGGAGATGGAACAGGCGTGGGAGAGCTGCCATGCCGCCGGCGAGGCACTGCCGGCCGATCCGACTCCGTACGTCGTCATGCTCGCCCTGCTGCGCTACCACTCCCCCGACCGCGACCGGCAGTGGCGGGAGACGGTGCAGCGGGTGTGGCACGAGGTCGAGGCGCGCGACCCGTGGAACAGGGAGGCGCACCACGAGATGCTCACCTACATGTTCCCCGACTGGCACGGCGTGGCAGGGGAGATGTTCCACTGGGCGCAGGAACGGTGCGCCCACGTCCCCCGCGGTATGCCACTGCACACCTTGCCGCTGGTCGCGCTCGCCGAGACGCACCGCCAGCGGATGAAGAAGGAAGGCCACCGGTACGGCCTGACCGTCCATCCGTGGACGGACAACCCGTCCTCCCACCAGGCATGGGAGAGCTGGTGGCGATACCGGGCCCCCTCCAGGCCGCACGCCGCCTTCCATGAGGACGCCAACTACCTGGCCCACGCGCTGTCCTTCGCGAACCAGCACCGGGCGGCGGCCGAGGTGTTCGACGCCATCGGCCCGTACGCCACGGATGTGCCGTGGAGCTACTGCGGAGACGCCCAGCAGCTCTTCACCCGTCATCGGAAGTGGGCGGTCGAGGCGTCCGCACCGTAGGGCCGGCCCGGGCCGGGCAGACCGATGTTGTTCCGCAACTCACCGCGCAATCAACAGAAAAGGGTCCGACCATGCCTTTGGACATACCAAGCGTCACGCAGACGGAGGAGGAACGCCTCGCCGAACTCGGCATCACGCAGACGTTGGACCGCTCGATGTCCGGGCGGCAGAACTTCGCCGTCTCCTTCACGATCATCAGCATCCTGTCCGGCTGCCTGACCATGTACGGGTTCGGCATGAACACCGGCGGGCCCGCCCTCATCATGTGGGGCTGGGTGCTCGTCGGCCTGATGACCTTGTTCGTCGGCCTGGCCATGGCCGAGGTCTGCTCCTCCTACCCGACCTCCGCCGGCCTCTACTTCTGGGCGCACAAGCTCGCCCCGCAGAAGTCCGCGCCGGCCTGGGCCTGGTTCACCGGCTGGTTCAACACGCTCGGCCAGGTGGCCGTCACCGCGGGCATCGACTTCGGTGCCGCATCGTTCCTCAACGCCTACCTGAACCTTCAGTTCGGTTACGCCGCCACCCCCGCCCACACGATGACGCTCTTCGGCGTGATCCTCCTCCTGCACGCCGTGGTGAACACCTTCCGCGTGCGCGTCGTCGGCTTCTTCAACACCGTCTCGGTGTGGTGGCACCTGATCGGCGTGGTGGTGATCGTCGGTGCCCTGCTGGTGATCCCCACCAGGCACCAGTCCCCCGGTTTCGTGTTCACCGAGTTCGTCAACAACACCGGCTGGGGCTCCGCGGTCTACGTCGCGCTCATCGGTCTGCTGATGGCGCAGTACACCTTCACCGGCTACGACGCGTCCGCCCACATGACGGAGGAGACCAAGAACGCCTCGGTCGAGGGGCCGAAGGGAATCGTCCGCTCGATCGTCGTCTCCTGGGTCGCCGGGTTCGTGCTTCTCTTCGGCCTGACCTTCGCCATCCAGTCCTACACCGGGGCCCTGAAGTCGAGTACCGGTGTGCCGCCGGCGCAGATCTTCATGGACGCCCTCGGGGCGAGCACCGGCAAGCTGATGCTGCTCGTCATCATCGGCGCCCAGCTGTTCTGCGGCATGGCCTCCGTGACCGCCAACTCCCGCATGATCTACGCCTTCTCCCGCGACGGGGCGCTGCCGTTCTCCTCCGTCTGGCACAAGCTCCACCCGGGAACCCGCACCCCGACCAACGCGGTGTGGCTGGCCGCCGGCGGTGCCTTCCTCCTCGGCCTGCCGTACCTGTTCAACACCACCGCGTACGCCGCCGTCACGTCCATCGCGACGATCGGCCTCTACATCGCGTACGTCGTGCCCACCCTGCTGCGGCTCCGTCAGGGACAGAACTTCAAGCGCGGCCCCTGGCACCTGGGCCGCTGGTCCAAGCCCGTGGGCCTGATCGCGGTCACCTGGGTCGTGATCATCACCGTGCTGTTCATGCTTCCCCAGCTGAGCCCGGTGACCATCGAGACGTTCAACTACGCGCCCGTCACCGTGGGTGTGGTGCTGCTCTTCGCCGGCACCTGGTGGCTCGTCTCCGCCCGCAAGTGGTTCCTCAACCCGCACCACCCGCGCAACACCCCGCCGCAGGCCCAAACCCCGGACCGCGCCGCCTCCCCTTCCCCCTGACCCCACCTCCCCCGGCCCCACCGCCCAACGGCCCGCACCCCGTCCCGGGAACCTGCCCCTCCCCACGGACCGGGCGGCGGGCCGTTGCCACACCCGCTCAGCGAACACCCACCTCCGCGAGCACCCGCCGCTGCTACGTCAAAAATCGCCAGTAGGTCGCTGACTACGTGACCTGGGACGACGCGTTCGCCGGCAGATCCCGTGAGGGTGACTGAACCTACGCGAGTTCCTTCCGCATCAACGTGCAGATCGTTTCGTAGCGGCGCAACGATCCATCAGGGGCTTGCTCGTCCCACGAGTCCGGCTGACGGTCGTACGCGACGTATCCCAGTCGTTCGTACAGTGCACGTGCCCGGGGGTTGTTTTCCTCCACAGCCAGCTCAGCCTGCCGCAGGCCGCGGTTCCTCATCCGCAGTTCTGCGGCTTCGACAAGGAACGTGCCGATCCCGCACGATTGCAGTGCGGGATGGACCGCCAGTTGCCACAACGTGCCGACACCGTCCCTGACCTGATAGTCGACGCCACCCTTCGCCACCGGGATGTTGGTCGCGGGGCAGACCGCAAGGTAGTCGACCTCGCCGATCCGGGCACGTTCCAACTGCTGGGCGACGCCGGCCAGATGGTGGTCAGACCCTGCCCACGTGCACGACGCCAAGTCCGCATGCACCAAGTCACGGGCTGACAGCTTCAACACAACGTTGGTCATCCTCAGTACCTCCGGCGAGCCAGCTTCCACGCCGATCACGTGGGACGCAAAGCCGTTTCCTCGGCCTGCGCTCCTGGCTCATCGGTCCCCGTGAATGGCCCGGCGGTTGAGATGATCTTGCTGCGGTAGTGTGATCACGGCGTCGGAGCCGTCCCGGACAGCCCCGGTCAGCGGACTGAGCCCCCGACAGGCACATCCGGTCCCAGGCCCCGCTCGGCCGCCGCAGCCGGTCAGCGGGTCTCACGAATCGAGTACGGCGGCGACGGCCTCGATCTCGACGAGCTGGTCCTTATAACCGAGCACAGTGACGCCCATCAAAGTGCTGGGGACGTCATGGTCAGCGAACGAGTCCCGAACCACTTCCCACGCAGCCACCAAATCCTCCCGCCGGGCCGATGCCACGAGAACCCTCGTACTGATGACGTCCTGCAGGGACGCGCCAGCGGCAGTGAGAGCAGTCTGCATGTTCTCAACGGCTTTCAACGCCTGGCCCGCATAATCTCCGATCGCCGCCGTGGAGCCGTCGTCATTCAGTGGACACGCCCCGGCGAGGAAGATCAGGCGGGACTCTGCGGGCGCCGTGGCCGCATAGGCGTACTCGGCGACGTCGGACAGGGAAGCGGAGCGGATCAGGGTCACGCTACGAGCCACGGTCGTCGGGTCCTTTCCCATCGAGTGTTGAGTGCAGACATCCTGCCAACGGCGCGTTGGCGCCGCATTCCCTTTTCTCGCCACCCACGGCAAACGCCGTCACTTCTGGTCGCCACTCTTGAACACCAGGTGGTCACCAACCGGCTCCCGAACCCCTCGACAAACGCTGTTGCCAGAGATCTACGCATCCATCTGCCGCCCGCGACTTCCGCCACAGCCACACACCCACACCAATGCCACCGGCCAGCAGCAGAAACCCCGCCGCCACTCGCCAACACGAGGCGCGCGGGAGCGAAGAAGCCCCGCCCGGGAAGGGCGGGGCTCAGGGGCCGGCGGAGCCGTGCATAACGGTCGGCCCCTCAAGGGCCTTCATACGTGATGCTCACTGCACACCAAATATTCGGTGCGGACCTCACCGGACTATCCCGTGACCGGGCGTCAGTCCCACCACTGGACACTCACGGCAGACGAGTCATAGGTGAACATGTAGAGTTCGGCCTTGCCGTTATCGCCGTCTACGTACTTCCCGATGTTGCTGAAGGTGTAGCAGCCAGCACCGTCCACGCTGGTGAGGTACTCGTCATTGCCCGTCTGGTCGTGCTCAAACAGATCGTAGGCGTACTTCTTGGTGGCAGCCGAGTTCACGCAGACCTTGAGGCCACCGCCAGTCGAATACACGTCGTGGGTGTAGTAGCCAACGCCGGCATGGTAGAAATCCGTCGCACCCTTGTAGTCCCAGCCCGAAGAGGCATGGGCGGGACCACCGAAAATCAAGAGGAGGCCACTCGCTGCCGCAACGAGAGCGCCCTTCTTCATCAAACTGCGCACCTTCATTTTCTCATCCCCCATGTTGGTTTCGCGTTTGCTGGGCCGTAGGGGGCAGAGCGAGACAGGAACGCACGCTGCATCAAAAGCTCCCCCGAGGCTGTGATCACTCTACCTGAATTGGCAGGGGCACGTTGAATCGGGATCGAGTCAATGCTTGGCCGGGATCGATGGAACCAGCAGAACCGCGAGGGCAGTTCAGTCGGAAATGCCGACCTCGGTAGGGCCTTCCTGGGTAAGGCCCTACAGTCCATGTAGCGCGGAAACGCGAGCGCCATTCATCCCCTCGGTCGGAAGAGCGACAGCCTGCCAGCGGAACCGACGGTCAAGAACACTGAGGACAGGGCCCTGGTTTCCGACCTCTGCCCGTCACGAGCAGTCGAACCAGTGCCCGATGGGGCGGTCTGGGCAAGCACGGCACTCGAAGATGTACACGCCTCCGGCGTCGCCGAGACACAAGCCCGCGGGGTTGTTCGCGGCCTCGGTCCAACCGCTGTCGGTCCGGTCCTCCACCGGCAGCCACGTACGCCAGGACTCTCCGTCGAACTCCCAGCTCGCGACGGTCAGAAGATGTTCCATGCGCCCACCGCACGCTTCGCAGTCGGGCCAGCATGGCTCCTGTGTCCAGCCGGGGTAGCCACCCAGCTTGATCCCAGGCGCATCGGCCAAGTGATACCAGTAATGCAGACCGGTCGTGGCATGCAGCTCATCGAAGCGTTGCCGCAGCGCGTCGCGCATGTCCCAGGAAAGATCATTGCTGGGGTACTCGGTCACCTGCTCCGGGTGGACCACGCACGGGTTCGGATACCAGTCCTCGGGCAGCCCTTCCACCGGCGCCGGTGTGGAGAGTATGTCTCCGATCCCACGCGAGTCCCTCCAGTGCACCTGCGGCAGGGGGTAGCAGTACTCACCGTGTGCGTACGGGCACCACAGCACCTGAAGCAGGTCGGTCCCCTCGGGGAACGGGATGCCTGGGGCATCGGCCTGGTGCACCTGAACCACCGGGACCATGGGCACGGCGGCTTGGGGTTCGCTCACCGTGTCGGGATCGTAGTGCTCCTCCGCGCAGACCGGCCAAGGCTCTGCCGCAGGCCACAACAGTGGTCCTCCGACAGAGCTGTCGTGGCAGGAAGGGGAGCCGGCACGTGGGTGCAGACGGACGGCCTCACGGCGGAGGGGGATCAGCTCAGGGAAGAGCTCCTCCACGTTCACCGGACGGGCAGGAGTACGACGGGTCATGCATCGGACTCTAGGACCCGGGTATGACAATCAACCCGATCGGCCCTTGGAACCGCGTTCCCGCCCACCGCTCTTGCGTCACCTTCGCCAGAACAGGTGGTGCGTGACGCCGCTCGGGCTGGGCACGACCTCCAGGTGGAACCGGTCGAGCAGCTCATCGGGGGACTCCCAGAGTCGTAGTCCAGCTCCGAGCTTTACCGGCGAGACCACCACGTGCATGGTGTCGACGAGGTCGGCGTCGAGGAACTGCCGGATGGTGGTGACCCCGCCGCCGAGCCGGACGTCCTTGCCCTTTGCCGCTTCCCGCGCTCGTTCGAGGACCGTGGCCGGGTCGCTGTCGACGAAATGGAACGTCGTGTCGGAGAGCGTGAACGACGGACGCGTGTGGTGGGTCATGACAAACACCGGGGTGTGGAACGGGGGCTCCTCCCCCCACCAGCCGCGCCACTCGTGGTCCTGCCAGGGCCCGCGCTGGGGCCCGAACTTGTTGCGGCCCATGATCTCGGCACCAATGTTGCGTGCGAAGTCCCGCGTGAAGTAGTCGTCGAGGCCCCGGCTCCCGCCGGGATCCGTGCGCATGGGCCAGCTCGCCGTGGCTCCGGCCCATGCGAACAGCCTCTCGGGATGGTCGAGGCCGAACGGCCGCTCGAGGCTCTGGTGCTCACCGGCACCGATCCCGTCACTCGAGACGTTGAAGTTCATGACTCTCAGCAGTTGGTCCACGTGTTTCCTCGTCAGGTCCTGTCGCGTGAGTGTGTGGCGAGGCGCCGCACAACCCTCCACGAGGTGTCGCGCCGGATGGGCCACAGCTCCATCAAGATCACGGTGGACTGGTTACGGCCACCTCGCTCTCGACGGCAGTGAGCGTGCCGTCAGGTCATCGAGGCCACCCTCGGGGCGCGCCTGCTCAGCGAATACCCACCTCCGCGAGTACCCGCCGCTGGGTCGGTGAGGGCTTGGCCGGGAAGTACAGGTAGCACACGCCCCCGCTGCCGCCGACGACCTTGCCCTGGGCGTTCTTGCGCTTGGTGCGGAGCCAGATGTTCTCGAACTGGCGTCGCCGGTAGACGTGGCGGACCGCCTTGTCGTCGGCGGAGGCCGGGTCGTTGGCGATGACGTCGCCGTCGGGGGTGAAGCCGATGATCGTCATGAGGTGGCCGGCGGTGCCGTAGCCGGCGCCGTCCAGTTCGGTCTTGAGGAAGGACTGGGAGGTGATGACGGGGATGCCGGCGTGGATGAGGCGTTCGGCGTCGTTGAGGGACGCGAGGCGGGTGACGACGGCCTGGAGGTCGCGATAGGTGGCCGCGTAGGCGGCGTTGAAGGGCCAGTTGCCGCAGCCCTCGTACTGGTAGTCGAAGGTGTGGCGGGCGGCGTGGCAGACCTGGGGGTCGGCGTAGTCGGGGTTGACCCAGGAGAGCTCCTGCTGGGTGGGCTTGCGGCCCCAGTACTCGATGATCATCTGGGACGAGGTGGGGCTGCACCACGCCTCGCCGCCGTTGTCGTACTCCGGGTACTGACCCTTGTGGATCTCCTGCGAGTACCGCGGCACGACCAGTTCCCTGCCGACCTGGCCGGGCCGGGAGGCGGGCACCTCGAAGCGGTCGGGGACGTCGGAGGCCATCGCGCCCAGCCGCCAGACGGTGGGGGTGAGCGTGCTGCCGGGCTTGCGGTGCAGGGTCAGGCGCAGCGCGTACGAGGCGAGGCGGAGGCCGCCGGCGGGGTCGTCGATGGCGAAGGTGTCGGTGGAGATGCTGCTCCGGCCGTCCTTCTGGCCGTCGACGGAGGTGCGCCGGATGTCGCCGTCGCCGTCGCCCGCGGTCCAGCGGCCCATGACGTACCAGGGGGTGCGGCTCCCGTCGGAGTAGCTGCCGCCGAGTTCGACGGTGATCCAGGTGCCGGGCGGGGTGTGCGCGTTCCAGGAGGCGACGACCTCGGTGGCGGGCACGGCGGGGGTGTGGACCGGTGAGGTCCAGGTGGCGTACTCCCAGGCGGCGGTCCGGCCGGTGTGCGGGTCCCGGTAGTCGGCGGTGCCGGCGGGGCGGGCGAGCTGGAGGCCGGGGCGGCGGCCGTGCTCGACCCGGGTGCCCCGGCCGGTCCCCTTGTGCCAATCGTCTGCGGAGGTCCAGGCGTGATGGTCCACGAGGCTCTTCGTTCGGCGCGCGGCGGTGTCCGGGGTGGTGGCGGAGGCCGGGGCGGCCCGGCCCGCGGCGGATCGGCGGGGTGCGTCGGCGGCCTGGGCCAGGGGGGTGGCGACGCCCGCCGCGGCGGCGAGCGCGGCGGCCAGGACGGTGCGCCGGGGCGCGGAACTGGTCATGTGAGGGTCCCCCAGTCGGATGCGTGCGATCGGGTTGCGGCGGTCGCGCGGGCACGGACGGATCGGCAGTGGCTCAACTATTGCCCCTCCGGACCTGCTTCGGAAGGCGGTTCGGCGCGCGTCGCCGCACAAATATTGGTCCACACCACTGGCATGGCCGAGGGCACGGGCCACCGACGTACGCTGGCGCGATGAACGCTGATCTGGCTCCACTGGCCGCCCGGCTGCGCGCCCTGCCGCCCTCGTGCGGACCGGTGCGGCTGATCGCGGTGGACGGGCACGCGGGGTCGGGCAAGAGCACCTTCGCCGGGCAGCTGGCCGCCGCGCTCGGCGACTCCCCGGTGGTGCACACCGACGACCTCGCCACCCATGAGGAGCTCTTCGCCTGGAGCGAGCGGTTCCGCGAGCAGGTGCTGGAGCCGCTGTCCCGGGGCGGGACCGCGCGGTACGGGGTCTACGACTGGGTGCGCGGGGAGTTCACCGAGGAGCGCGCGCTGGCGCCCGCGCCGGTGGTACTCGTCGAGGGGGTCGGCACGGGCCGGCGGGCGCTGCGGCCTTATCTGGCGTGCCTGTTGTGGATGGAACTGGCGAGCGAGCATTCCTGGGAAAGGGGTCAACTCCGGGACGGACCGGGCCTTTCGGCGTTCTGGAGTGGCTGGATTCCGGCGGAGCGCGCGCACTTCTCGGCTGATCCTTCGCGCCCCTACGCCGATTTTCTGGTGCATCAGGGGAAGTTGGGGTACGAGGTACGTGTGGGGCCGTCCGCGGCACCATGACCGGCCCCGCATTTCACGCTCCGTAGCTGGCCACGACGGGCTCCCCCGGACAGTCCGACAGGGTCCCGCCGACTGCGCCAACTCGGCTTGACCTGGGGGGCGTACAGGACTTACGTTCTCAATGTGCGGTTCAGTGGACCGCCCGCAGACGCGAAGCCCCCGGTTGTTCCCCCGTGATCGGGGGCTTCGTTCTGCGCAAAACCACCTCTCGCCGGCCGCCGCGCGCCGCCCCTTCCTCACCCTGGGTCACCGCACTCTTCGCGCCGCCGTCCCGCGCCAAGTCGTCCGCTCTTGCCCGGTCCCGCCCTCTACGGCCTGCACCGATCCCGCAGGTACGATGCGAGTCCGTGCCGCCGCAGGCCACGGGACCGACGCGTGCGCGGGAGGGTCAACTTCCTTCCACCGCACCCCGGTTCGGGTGCCGCGGCCGGCACGTGCCCGGCGGCACACACGGGGGACGCTTTGTGGGGGGACGGATGGAATTCGGAACTCAGGGTTCGCCCGCCCCGGCCGAGCTCGCCTGGCTGCGCGCGGTCGACGCCTACACGGTGGGCGCATACCCGCAGGCGGAGGAGGAGTTCCGGGCCGCGGTACGGCTCGATCCGTCGATGGCCGACGCCTGGCTCGGGCTGCACGCGCTGCGCGCCGACACCTCCATCGCCCTGCTGCGGATGCACCGGCACCGCGACCGCTTCGGCGAGATGCGCGCCCGTCACCGACGCACCCTCAACTCCTGGTACTGGCTGGGCTGGTGGGTGCAACCGGTGCTGGAGACCCCCCGCGACCTGCTGCTCGCCCACGCCTCCCACTGGCTCGACGGCCGGCACGTCGCCGAGCTGGACCAGGCACTGGCCGGCTGCCCGCCGGTGGACACCGACCCGCAGGTCCGCTTCCTGCACGCCTGCCGGGCCTATCTCGTCAAGGACTGGGACCAGCTCGTACGGCACACCGAGCCGCTGCTCGGCGATCCGGTGCTGGGCATCGAGGCCGGGCTGTTCGGCGGGATGGCGCGGGTTCGGCTGGAGATGTACGGGCAGGCCGAACCGCTGCTGTCCGCCGCGCTGATGCGCTGTCGCAGCGAGCAGCCGCAGCGCAAGGAGCTGCGCTACTGGCTCGCCCGCGCCCGCGAGGGCACCGGCCGCAGCGCCGCCGCACTCCCCCTCTACCGCGCGGTGCACCGCGTCGACCCGGCCTTCATGGACACCGCCGCGCGGCTCGCCGCGATCGCCGAGGCCGACGGCCTGGACGAGGGCAGCGACCTCGCCACGGTCCCCGCCGCGGGCCTGGGCCAGGAAGCTGGCGGCGATCTCGATCCGTTGGCGCCGCTCGATCCCGTCGACGGCCGTGAGCTGCTGGCGACCGGCGAGGCGGAGCCGCCGGAGGGTGAGCGGGGCGGCGCGGTGCCGGCCGGGGCCGACGCGGCCGCCCGGGTCAAGGCGGCGGCGCCCGGGCCGCGGCACGCCGAGCGGCTGCCCGCCGGGCCCGCCGATCCGGTGCTGCTGGAGAAGGCGCTGGCGGAACTGGAGCGGATGGTCGGCATGGAGCCGGTCAAGCGGCAGGTGCGGGCACTGTCGGCGCAGTTGCGGATGGCACGGCTGCGGGCGAGCCAGGGGCTGCCGGTGCAGCCGCCGAAGCGGCACTTCGTCTTCTCCGGTCCGTCCGGCACCGGCAAGACGACCGTGGCCCGCATATTGGGGCGGGTCTTCTACGCGCTGGGGCTGCTCGGCGGCGACCATCTCGTGGAGGCCCAACGCGCCGACCTCGTCGGCGAGTTCCTCGGCCAGACCGCGGTGAAGGCCAATGAGCTCATCGACTCGGCGCTGGGCGGGGTGCTCTTCGTCGACGAGGCGTACAGCCTGTCCAACTCCGGCTACAGCAAGGGCGACGCCTACGGCGACGAGGCGCTGCAGGTGCTGCTCAAGCGCGCCGAGGACAACCGCGACCGGCTGGTGGTGATCCTGGCGGGCTACCCGGAAGGCATGGACCGCCTGCTGGCCGCAAATCCCGGACTGTCCTCCCGCTTCACCACCCGGGTCGACTTCCCCAGCTACCGGCCGCTGGAGCTGACCGCGATCGGCGAGGTGCTGGCCGCCGAGAACGGTGACCGCTGGGACGAGGAGGCCCGCGACGAACTGTGCAGCATCAGCGGCCACGTCGTCGACCAGGGCTGGATCGACGAACTCGGCAACGGCCGCTTCCTGCGCACCCTCTACGAGAAGAGCTGCGCCTACCGCGATCTGCGGCTCTCCACCTGGCGCGGCACGCCGACCCGCGACGACCTCGCGACACTGCGCCTGCCCGACCTGATGCAGGCGTACGGGGAGGTGCTGTCGGGCCGCGGGCCGGACCCGCAGGGGCCGCGGCCGCCCTTGTAGGCACGTCCCACGGCCCCGCCGTACCGTGGCCCGGTCAGCCCGCCATCGCCCGGTCCTCGGCCGGCAGCACCGTCTCACCGCGGGGCTCCGGTGTCCGCCGGTGCGCGGGATCGCGGACCTCCCCGACGAGCATCTCCAGCACGTCCTCCAGGGCCACCAGCCCCAGCACCCGCCCGCCGGCGTCGGACACCGCCGCGAGGTGGGAGGCGGCCCGGCGCATCGCCGTCAGCGCGTCGTCCAGGGGCAGCTCGGCCCGCAGCGTGGTCATCGCGTGCCAGATCCGCTGCGGCACCGCCCGGTCCCGTTCCTCCAGGTCGAGGACGTCCTTGACGTGCAGATAGCCCATGTACGCCCCGCCCGGCGCGCACACCGGGAAGCGGGAGTAGCCGGTCCGTACGGTCAGTTCCTCCACCTGGCGGGGCGTCACCGCCGGATCGACGGTGATCAGCGCCGCCGGGTCGAGGAGGACATCGGTGACGGGACGGCTGCCGAGCTCCAGGGCGTCGGAGAGGCGCTCCTGCTCGGCCGGTTCGAGCAGGCCCGCCTGGCCGGAGTCCTCGACGAGGTGGGTCAGCTGTTCGCTGGTGAAGACCGCCTCGACCTCGTCCTTCGGCTCGACGCGGAAGAGCCGCAGCACCCCGTGGGCACAGGCCCCGAGGAGGGCCGTGACCGGGCGGCACAGCCGGGCGAAGGCGACCAGGCCCGGGCTGAACCACAGGGCGGTCTTCTCGGGCGCCGCCATCGCCAGGTTCTTGGGGACCATCTCGCCGATGACGAGGTGCAGGAAGACCACCAGCGCCAGGGCGAGGACGTAGCCGAGCGGGTGGACCAGCGCGGCGGGGAGGTGGACCGCCTCGAAGAGCGGCTCCAGCAGGTGGGCGACGGTCGGTTCGGCGACCGCGCCGAGGGTCAGGGAGCAGACGGTGATGCCGAACTGGGCGGCGGCCATCATCTGCGGGAGGTTCTCCAGCCCGTGCAGCACCTGCCGGGCCCGGGAGGAGCCCTCGGTCGCCAGCGGTTCGATCTGCGAGCGGCGGACCGAGACCAGGGCGAACTCGGCACCGACGAAGAAGCCGTTGGCGAGCACGAGGAGTATCGCGAAGAGCAGCTGGACCAGCGTCATCGGGCGACCTCCGCGCCCGCCGCGGCGGGCTCCCGGGCGGCCGACGGGGCCGGTGCCGTCCGGACGAGCCTTATCCGCTCGGCGCGGTGGTGGGACACCAGCCGCACCCGCAGCCGCCAGCCGTCGAGTTCCGCGGTGTCGCCGGGGGCCGGGATCCGGCCGAGTATGTGTGCCACCAGTCCTGCCACCGTCTCGTACGGTCCTTCCGGGGCGTCCAGGCCGATCTTGCGCAGGGTGTCCACCCGGCAGCCGCCGTCGGCGTCCCAGGCGGGACGGCCCTCCTCGGGCGGAGCCTGCCCCAGCTCGGGCAGGTCCACGCCGTCGTGCTCGTCGCGGACCTCGCCGACGAGTTCCTCGATGATGTCCTCCAGCGTGACCACGCCGGCCGTGCCGCCGTACTCGTCGACGACCACCGCGATCGGCTGCTCGCTGCGCAGCCGTTCCAGCAGCGGCTGCACCGGCAGCGTCTCCGGCACCAGCAGCGGCGCCATCGCGATCCGCCCCACGGGGGTGCGCAGCCGGTCGTCCGCGGGCACGGCCAGGGCGTCCTTCAGGTGCACCATGCCGACGACCTCGTCGAGGCGGGTGTGGTAGACGGGGAAGCGGGACAGGCCGGTGGCGCGGGTCAGGTTCACCACGTCCTCGGCGGTCGCGGTCACCTGGAGGGCGCTGACCCGCACCCGGGGCGTCATGACGTTCTCCGCGGTCAGGTCGCCCAGCGACAGGGTGCGCACGAAGAGGTCGGCGGTGTCCTGTTCGATGGCGCCGGCGCGGGCCGAGTGCCGGGCGAGGGAGACCAGTTCGCCGGGCGTGCGGGCGGAGGCCAGCTCGTCGGTCGGCTCCACGCCCAGGGCGCGGACCAGGCGGTTGGCGACGGTGTTCAGCAGGGTGATCACCGGCCGGAAGAAGCGGGAGAACGCCTGCTGCGGACCGGCGACGAGGCTGGCGACCTGGAGCGGCTTGGAGACCGCCCAGTTCTTCGGCACCAGCTCGCCGACCACCATCTGGACGGCGGAGGCCAGCAGCATGCCGAGGACCACGGCGACGCCGGGGACCGCGCCCTTGGGCAGACCGGTCAGCAGCAGCGGGCCCGCCAGCAGTTCGGCGAGCGCCGGCTCGGCGAGCATGCCGACCACCAAGGAGGTGATCGTGATGCCGAGTTGGGTGCCCGACAGCTGGAAGGAGAGTTCCCGCAGTGCGGAGACGACGGTGCGGGCGCGGCGGTCGCCGTCCGCCGCGGACCGTTCGGCGTCCGCCTTCTCGACGGTGACGAGGCCGAACTCGGCGGCGACGAAGAATCCGTTGGCGAGGATCAGCACGAGGGCTGCCGCGAGCAGCAGCAGGGGGCCGGTCATGCCGCCGCCTCCGTGGTGTGCGGGGGTTGGGGAGGGGCGGCGCAGGTACTACAGGACGATCCGTCCATTGCCGGAGGGAGTCACTCCTCGGGTCGTGGTGGGCCCACTGAGGGGCAGGGCGCAGGCACGCGCCCCGGGAAACAGAGTAAACAGGAGGGCCCGGATAAGGGCAGGCTCATCCGGCCGTGTGGTGGAGCGCACCATGCTTCTCGGTGAGGTCGCGCAGCGCCCGGGCGTCGCGGAGGGCCTGTTCCCTGGCGATGCCGGGCTGGATGCCCATGGCGGGCAGGCTGGTTCCGTCGGCGAGGTCGAGGTGGACCCACGGGTCACCCTGACGGAGGTTGACCCGGACGATCTGCGCCCAGGCCAGCTCCCGCTTGGTGGTGAGGTTGACGACCGTGACGCCCTCCGGCCGCGCGACCACCCTGGGGCGGCTGAGCAGCAGGAGGACGGCACCCACCAGCAGTCCGGTGACGATGAAGCTGATCCGCTCGCCGCCGGTCAGCGTCGGCAGCGCCAGCGCGATCGCCGTGAGGGCGGCGAGCTGGGCGAGGCCGACGGTGTACAGCACGACCCGGGTGCGGGTCGGCCGGAACGTCACCGGGAGGCCGGGGAGCGGGGCGGGGGGTGCCGAGGACACGTCGTCGGTCTTCCGTCGTGGGGAGGGGTGGGGTGCGGCCGCGGCTCAGAGCCGGCAGGCGTGGATGCCGGTGGTCAGGATCGCGCGGGCGCCGAGGTCGTAGAGCTCGTCCATGATGCGCTGGGCTTCCTTGGACGGGACCATCGAGCGGACCGCGACCCAGCCCTCGTGGTGCAGCGGGGAGACGGTCGGCGACTCCAGGCCCGGCGTGAGCGCCACGGCCTTCTCCACGTGCTCGACGCGGATGTCGTAGTCCATCATCACGTACCGGCGGGCCACCAGGACGCCCTGCATACGGCGGAGGAACTGGCGGACCTTCGGGTCGTCGTCCGGCGCGCCGGTACCGCGGATGACCACGGCCTCGGACTTGAGGATCGGCTCGCCGATGATCTCCAGACCGGCGTTGCGCAGGGTGGTGCCGGTCTCGACCACGTCCGCGATGATCTCGGCGACACCGAGCTGGATGGCGGTCTCGACCGCTCCGTCGAGGTGGACCACCGAGGCGTCCACGCCGTTGTCGGCGAGGTGCTGGGTGACCAGGCCGGAGAACGAGGTGGCGACGGTCATGCCGCCGAACTCGGTGACGTCCTTGGCGGTGCCGGGGCGGGTGGCGTAGCGGAAGGTCGAGCCGGCGAAGCCCAGCTGCATGATCTCCTCGGCCGGCGAGCCGGAGTCCAGCAGCAGGTCACGGCCGGTGATGCCGATGTCGAGCTTGCCGGAGCCGACGTAGACCGCGATGTCGCGGGGGCGGAGGAAGAAGAACTCGACCTCGTTCTCGGCGTCGACCAGGACCAGTTCCCTGCGGTCCTTGCGCTGGCGGTAGCCGGCCTCATGGAGCATCGCCGACGCAGGCTCGGACAGTGAACCCTTGTTGGGGACAGCGATGCGCAGCATGAGAGCGAGTTCCTTTACAGCTGAGAGGTGTTGGGGTGGCGGGGATGATCAGAGGTGGGCGTAGACGTCGTCGAGGGAGATGCCCTTGGCGACCATCATGACCTGGAGGTGGTAGAGGAGCTGCGAGATCTCCTCGGCGGCCGCCTCGTGGGATTCGTACTCGGCGGCCATCCAGACCTCGGCGGCCTCCTCGACGACCTTCTTGCCGATCGTATGGACACCGGCCTGCACCAGCTCGGCGGTACGGGAGGTGGCGGGGTCGCCGGTGGCGGCCTTCTGCTGGAGCTCGGCGAAGAGCTCCTCGAACGTCTTCTTGGACATGATGGTGACTACCCTACGCGGTTGGGGTACCGCTCCGCGCAGCGGCTCGAATGGTGGGCTCAGCGCCAGGGCTCGGAGACCGTGCGCAGGGTGGCGGCGGTGGCGACGGCGGCGGTGACCGCTTCGTGGCCCTTGTCCTCGGTGGACCCCTCCAGGCCGGCGCGGTCCAGCGCCTGCTCCTCGTTGTCGCAGGTCAGTACGCCGAAGCCGACGGGGACGCCGGTGTCGACGGCCACCTGCGTCAGGCCCTGGGTGACCCCCTGGCAGACGTAGTCGAAGTGCGGCGTGCCGCCCCTGATCACCACGCCGAGCGCGACCACCGCGTCGTAGCCGCGGCCGGCCAGGACCTTGGCGACGACGGGCAGCTCGAAGGTGCCGGGTACCCGCAGCAGCGTCGGCTCGTCGATGCCCAGCTCGGTCAGCGCCCGCAGCGCGCCGTCGACCAGGCCGTCCATGACCTTGTCGTGCCACTGGGCGGCGATGACGGCCACCCGCAGGTCGCCACAGTTCTTCACGGTCAGTTCGGGTGCGCCCTTGCCGCTCACGGTTCTCCTCGTACGGGTGATGGTGCCGGTTGGTGGTGACGTGGGGGGATTACTGGTTGTCGCAGGTGGTCGCGACGCCGGGGGGCGTCCGGGGATCGGTGCCCGCACCGGGGTCGAGCCAGGGCAGGTCGTGGCCCATGCGGTCCCGCTTGGTGCGCAGGTACCGCAGATTGTGCTCACCGGCCTTGACGGGCATCGGCTCACGGCCGGAGACCGTGAGGCCGTGCCGCACCAGGGCGGCGGTCTTCTCGGGATTGTTGGTCATCAGGCGCAGCGAGCGCACGCCCAGGTCCTGGAGCATCTGCGCGCCCGCGGCGTAGTCGCGGGAGTCGGCGGGCAGCCCCAGTTCCAGGTTGGCGTCGAGGGTGTCGCGGCCGCGCTCCTGGAGTTCGTAGGCGCGCAGCTTGGACAGCAGCCCGATGCCGCGTCCCTCGTGGCCGCGGAGGTAGATCACCACGCCGCGGCCGGCCTCGGAGATCCGCTGCAGCGATGCCTCCAGCTGGGGGCCGCAGTCGCAGCGCAGCGAGTGGAAGATGTCGCCGGTCAGGCATTCGGAGTGGACCCTGACCAGGACGTCCTCGCCGTCGCCGAGGTCGCCGGCGACCAGCGCGATGTGCTCCACGCCGTCCACGGCGGAACGGTAGCCGTACGCGGTGAACTCGCCGTGTGCGGTGGGCAGCCGGGTGGCGGCCTCGCGGCGGACGGTGGGCTCGGACGACTGCCGGTAGGCGATCAGGTCCTCGATGGAGATGATCGACAGGCCGTGCTTGCGGGCGAACGGGACCAGCTCGGGCAGTCGCAGCATCGTGCCGTCCTCGCCGGCGATCTCCACGATGGCGGCGGCCGGCCGCAGTCCGGCGAGCCGGGCCAGGTCGACGCCGGCCTCGGTGTGGCCGTTGCGCACCAGTACGCCGCCCGGCCGGGCACGCAGCGGGAAGATGTGGCCGGGCCGGACGAAGTCGCCGGGGCCGGACTCGCCGGAGGCGAGCAGCCGCAGGGTGGTGGCGCGGTCGGCGGCGGAGATGCCGGTGCTGACGCCGTGGGCGGCGGTGGCGTCGACGGAGACGGTGAAGGCGGTCCGCATCGACTCGGTGTTGTGCTCGACCATCTGCGGGAGCTCCAGCCGGTCGAGCTCCGGGCCCTCCATGGGGGCGCAGATCAGCCCGCGGCACTCGCTCATCATGAAGGCGACGATCTCGGGGGTGGCCTTCTCCGCGGCGACGACGAGGTCGCCCTCGTTCTCGCGGTTCTCGTCGTCCACGACGACCACGGGGCGGCCCGAGGCGATGTCGGCGACGGCCTGCTCGACGGGGTCGAGGACGAGGGCGTCACCGTCCGTGTCGTACCAGCTCTTGAGGGCGGTCATGCCGCTGCTCCTTCCAGGACGGTGCGGTCGGCGGCGGCCCGCGAGCGCAGCCACCAGTCGCGCATGCCCCACACGACGAGGGCGAGATAGACGACGTAGACGAAGCCGGAGAAGACGAGGCCGCTGCTGAAGGCGAGCGGCACGCCGACCACGTCGACCAGCAGCCAGGCGAACCAGAACTCGACCAGGCCGCGGGCCTGGGCCACCATCGCGGCGAGCGTGCCGACGAAGATGTAGGCGTCCGGCCAGGGGTTCCAGGACAGCTGCGGGACGAGGGTGAACAGACCGCCGACGGCGGCGGTGCCCAGGGCGGTGCCGGCGAGCAGCAGACCGCGCTCGCGCCGGCCGGCGAAGCGGACGGCGATCGAACCGTCCTGGGCCTGCCGGCGGCCGCGCTGCCACTGCCGCCAGCCCCACAACGCCACGCCGATGACGAGGAGTTGCTTGCCCACGCCGCCGCTGAGGTGGGCGGAGGCGTAGGCCGCGACGAGGATGACGCCGGAGAGGAACTGGGCGGGCCAGGTCCATATGGAGCGCCGCCAGCCGAGGGCCAGGGCGGCCAGACCGACGGTGTTGCCGATCATGTCCGACCAGATGACGTGCTGTCCGAAGGCCGTGAAGGCCACGCCGTTCAGCGGGTCGAGGACGCTCACCGGTCCATCTCCTTGATGTCGTCGAGGTCCCTGAGGTCGTCGGAGCCGCGGCCGAGGAGCCGCTCGACGTACTTGGCGAGGACGTCGACCTCGAGGTTGACGGGGTCGCCCGCCTTCTTGATGCCCAGGGTGGTCAGGGCGAGGGTGGTGGGGATGAGGCTGATGGTGAAGTAGTCGTCACCGGCGTCGACGACGGTGAGGCTGACGCCGTCGACGGTGATGGAGCCCTTCTCGACGACGTAGCGGGACAGCGCGGCCGGCAGCGCGACCTTGACGAGTTCCCAGTGCTCCGCGGGGGTGCGCTCGACGATGGTGCCGGTGCCGTCGACGTGGCCCTGGACGAGGTGACCGCCGAGCCGTCCGCCGAGCGCCATGGGGCGCTCCAGGTTGACCCGCGAGCCGGTGGCCAGCACGCCCAGGCTGGAGCGGTTCAGCGTCTCGGCCATCACATCGGCGGTGAACTCCCCGTCGGCGGTGTCCACGACCGTCAGACAGACGCCGTTGACGGCGATCGAGTCGCCGTGCTTGGCGTCCTCGGTGACGACGGGGCCGCGCAGACGGAACCGGGCGGCGCTGCCGGGGGCACCCCCGGCGGTGGCCGAGGCAGCGTCACCGAGGTGCTCGATGGCGACGACCTCACCCAGTTCTTCGACGATTCCGGTGAACACTTCAGTTCTCCTCGTGGAGGGCGGGGCGGAGCGGCGTGGCGGTGATGCGCAGGTCGGGGCCGAGCCGTGCGACGTCGGTCACGTCCAGCCGCAACGCCTGGGCGATGGTGGTGATTCCGGCGTCGCCGACGGCGGCCGGTCCGGCGCCGAGCAGTACCGGCGCGAGGTAGCCGACGACCTTGTCGACGACCCGGGCGGCGAGGAACGCACCGGCCAGCGTGGGGCCGCCTTCGAGCAGGACGGAGCGCACGTCGCGCTGATGGAGCGCCTGGAGGAGGGCGGGGATGTGCAGGCCCCGCCGGTCGGCGGCGCGCGGCAGCCGCACCAGCGGGGCGAGCCCGTCGAGGTGGGCGGCGTCGGCGTCCTCGGCGACCGCGATGAGGGTGGGGGCGGTGCCGTCCAGGACGCGGGCGCCGGCCTTCACGGCGGTGGCGCCGGAGTCGACGACGACCCGCAGCGGCTGGCTGACCTCGTCGTCGGACAGCCCGCTGATCCGGGCGCCGAGCTGCGGGTCGTCGGCCCGGGCGGTGCCGGAGCCGACGATCACGGCGTCCGCGGCGGCCCGCAGCCGGTGCACGTCGGCGCGCGATTCGGGCGAGGAGATCCAGCGGCTGGTGCCGTCCGCGGCGGCGATCCGGCCGTCCAGGGTGGCGGCGTACTTCCACAGCACGAAGGGCCGGCCGCGGAGCACGGAGGTCAGCCAGGCTTCGTTGCCGGCCGCCGCCTCGTCGGCGAGCAGTCCGCCCTCGATGTCGATGCCGGCGGCGGCGAGGGTGGCGGCGCCGCCGGTGGCGGTCGGGGTGGGGTCGGCGACGGCGTAGACCACGCGGGCCACGCCGGCGTCGATCAGCGCCCGGGCGCAGGGGCCGGTGCGGCCGGTGTGGTTGCAGGGTTCGAGGGTGACGACGGCGGTGCCGCCCCGGGCCCGTTCGCCCGCCGCGCGCAGCGCGTGGACCTCGGCGTGCGGCCCGCCGGCCCGTTCGTGCCAGCCTTCGCCGGCCGTACGGCCCTCGGCGTCCAGGACGACACACCCGACGACGGGGTTGGGGCTGGTGTGCCCGAGGCCGCGCGCGGCGAGCTCGATGGCTCGGCGCATCGCCGCGGTCTCGACGGGGGCTGCGGTGGCCACCGGGTCCTCCTGCCTCATCGGGCACGGACTCCGGGGCTGTCTGGACGACAGAAGCGGAAACGACACAACGGGAACACCGAGCCGCGAAGAGGAGTCGCCCGGAAAACGAAAAACCGAACGCGCCGCCGACGGCGGTGTACCGAAGCTCGCCCGCCGCGCACTGCCTCCCATCCGGACTTTCACCGTCGGTGCAGGAATTTCACCTGCTCAACCGGCCGCTGGCTGCGGACGGGTCGCGGACTGTTACCGCCGGTTCGGAATTACACCGACCCCGGAGTGCGCTGCTGCTGTTATGTCAGTACAGCTTCAGTCTGCCACGGCCGATCGTGGCCCATGCGGGCGAAGCGCTGTGGGCTGCCTCACAGCTTCCGGCGCGGCGCGATGTCACGTAGGGGCCGGGTGATCCGTCATAGCGGGAACGGGCTGCGCTCCCCCAGGGGCGCGCGCTCTCCAGATACGCATCCACCTCAAGGAATGATCCGTGATGGCGACAATCCTGGTGACCGGCGGCACGGGCACGCTCGGGCGGCCCCTGATCGACCGGCTGCTCGACGACGGCCACGACGTCCACTCGCTGAGCCGGCGGCCGCACACCGGCGCCGAGCGGCCCCGGCTGCGGTCGCACGCCGTCGACCTGCAGGACGCCACCGGCCTGCATGAGGCGCTGGCGGGGGTGGACGCGGTCGTGCACTGCGCCTCGACACCCTCCGGCGGCGACGCGGAGGCGGCCGGGCACCTCATCGACGCGGCCAGGGCGGTGGGCGTGCCGCACCTGGTGTACATCTCGATCGTCGGCGTGGACCGGGTGCCGCTCGGCTACTACCGGACCAAGCTCGCGGTGGAGCGGCTGATCGAGGACTCCGGCATCGGCTGGACGGTGCTGCGGACGACGCAGTTCCACGATTTGGTGCTCCAGGTCGTCAAGGCGGGTGCCCGGTCGCCGGTGGTGCCGGTGCCGACGGGCGTCCGGGTGCAGCCGGTCGAGGTGCGCGAAGTGGCGGCCCGGCTCGCGGAGTTGGCGGCCGGCGCACCGGCCGGGCGGGTCACGGACCTGGGCGGCCCCGAGGTGCTCCCGGCCCGGGAGCTCGTCCGCGCGACGCTGGAGGCGGGCGGACGGCGCCGGCTGCTGGCGCCGCTGTGGCTGCCGGGGGCGGGCGCGGCCGCCATGCGCCGCGGCGGGCTCCTCACGCCGGAGCACGCCGACGGGCGGCGGACCTACGCCGAGTTCCTCGCGGAGCGGGTGAGCGGCGAGCGGGCGGGCAGCCGGCGCCGGGGGTGACGGGCGCTCAGCCGGCCGGGGCGAACAGCTCGTTCTGCGCCGCGTCGCGGGCGGCGAGCACCGCGCCGCGCAGCACCGCCCGGCCGCCGACGGTGCCCGCCCGTACGGCGGTGCGCAGCGGGGAGAGCCGGGCGAGCCGGTCCGCGACCCGGTCGGCGAGCGGCTCGCCGCCGGCCCGGCCGATCTCGCCGCCGAGGACCACACAGCCGGGGTCGAGCACCGCGCAGACCGCCGCCGCGCCCAGGGCGATCCGCGCGGCCAGCGCGTCGAGGAAGGCGGCGCCGGTGTCCTCGGCGGCCAGTGCGGTACGGAGGAGGGCCTCGGCGGGCGGGGCGTCGGCGAGGGGGCCGTCGCCGGGCACGCCGTCCGGCGGGGGCTCGATGCCGTGTTCCGCCGCGAGGGCGGTGATCGCGGCGGAGTCGACGAGGGCGTGGAAGCCACCGTCGCAGTCGGTGGCGGACGGCAGGGCGCCGGTGCCGGGGACCGGCAGGAAGCCGATCTCGCCGGCTCCGCCGGAGGCGCCCCGGCGCAGGGTGCCGTCCAGGACGACGGCGGCGCCGGTGCCGTGGCCGAGCCAGAGCAGTACGAAGGTGTCGTGGTCGCGGGCCGCGCCCTCGCGCTGCTCGGCGAGGGCGGCGAGGTTGACCTCGTTCTCCAGCAGGACCGGTGCGGACGTCCGGGCGCGCAGCTCGGCGACGACGGCGGCGTGCCAGGTGGGGAGCCGGTCGCTGCCGCCGAACCGCCCGGTGGCCGGGTCGACGAGGCCGGGGGCGCCGACCGCGACGGTGTGCGGACGGTCGGCGCCCGCCGCGGCGAGGGCCGCGTCCACCGCGGCGAGCGCGGTGGCGACGGCGGTGCCGGGGGCGTCGTCCGGAGCGACGGGGGCGCTGCGTTCGGCGCGTACCCGCCCCAGGAGGTCGGCGACCGCGACGGTGACGCCGTGCGCGCGCAGATCGAGGCCGACGAGGTGGGCGCGGTCGGCCACGATGCCGTACAGCCGGGCGTTGGGTCCGCGCCGCTGCGCACCGCTCTCGCCGACCACGGTGATCAGTCCGGCCTCCTGGAGGCGCTCGACGAGGTCCGCGACGGTCGGCCGGGACAGTCCGGTCAGCGCCTTCAGCTGACCGGCCGTCAGGGGGCCTTCGGACTGCAGGAGTTGCAGGGCGAGCCGGTCGTTGATCAGTCGTGCGGTGGCCGGGGAGGCGGTACGGCCGGCGGCCGCCGCGCGCGGTGGGTGCATGGCGGGATTCTGTCACCCCGCGGGTCCGGAACTCTTATTATCAGGCAGGGTTCCTGATAGTTTTTCACCCATGGTCGGCAACGACGTCCCCCATGACGTCACCCCCCTCCCCCACCCCCGCGGCGACCTGCGCCGGGCCCGTTGGGCCGTGGCCGCGGTCTTCCTGATCCACGGCTCGGTCACCGGCAACTTCGCCACCCGCATCCCCTGGATCCAGGACCACACCGCCCTCTCCCCCGGCCAACTCGGGCTGGCCCTGGCCTTCCCGGCGATCGGCGCCTCCCTGGCGATGCCGCTCGCCGGCCGGATCAGCCACCGCTTCGGCGCCCGCGCCGCACTGCGCGGGCTGCTCGCCCTGTGGACCCTGTCGCTGGTCCTGCCCGCCCTCTCCCCCGGCCTGTACGCGCTGTGCCCGGCGCTGCTGGTGTACGGCGCGGCCTCCGGCACGGCGGACGTCGCGATGAACGCGCTGGGGGTGGAGACCGAGGACCGGCTGGGCCGGCCGATCATGTCGGGGCTGCACGGCATGTGGAGCGTGGGTGCGCTGCTGGGCTCGGCGGCCGGCACCGTCGCCGCACACGCCGGCTGGGACGCCCGGCTCCATCTGGCCGGGGCGGCCCTCGTCCTGACCCTGCTCGGCGCGCTCGCCTGCCGGGACGTACTGGACCTGCGCAGCGCCCCCGAGGAGCACCCGCCCCCGCGCTTCGCGCTGCCGCCCAGGTCGGCGCTGGTCATCGGGGCCGTGGGGTTCTGCGCGGTGTTCGCCGAGGGCGCCGGTCTGGACTGGTCGGCGGTCTACCTCCGCGACCGGCTGGGCACCGATCCGGGCCTGGCGGCCGCGTCGACCACCGCGTTCGCCTGCACGATGGCCGCCGCGCGGCTGGCCGGCGACAAGGCGGTGGCACGCTTCGGCGCGGTGCGCACCGTACGGGCCGGCGGGGCGCTGGCGGCGGCCGGCGGGCTGCTGGTCGTCCTCGCGCGGCACCCCGCGACGGCGATGACCGGGTTCGGCCTGATGGGCCTCGGGATCGCGGTGGTGGTCCCGCTGGCGTTCGCGGCGGCCGGGCGCAGCGGTCCGGCCCCCAGCCAGGCGATCGCGGGCGTCGCCACGATCACCTACACCTCGGGGCTGATCGCCCCGTCCGCGATCGGCGGCATCGCCCAGGCGTCGTCGCTGACGGTGTCGTTCGCGCTGGTCACCGCGCTGGCGTGCGGGCTGGTCGGGGGCGCCGGGGTGCTGCGGGTCCCGGTCCGGACCGCGTCCGGCGCGCCGGCGGCGGCCGGCGAGCTGGAGCGGTCCTGAGCCCGCCGGCACCCACCGGCGGCCCGGGGCGCAGCATGCGGGCCGCCGGCCGGCCCGTGCCTCAGGCGGCCTCCGCGCCCGTCGCGTCCGCCCCGTCGGCCGCGGGGCGGAGCAGCTCCGCCGCGATGGCGCGGGCCCGGTCCGACCACGGGGTGGGGCGCAGCGTTCCCGCGTCGACGCGGACCAGCACCCGGTGGCCGTGCGCGTAGGTCTCGGTCCCGTCGGCCGAGCAGAGCCGGAAGCCGTAGGTCAGGCCGGTCCGGCCGAGGCGTTCCACCCACAGGTGTGCGGCGTAGCGGCCGGGGCTGGTGACGGAGCGCTCGTAGGAGACCCGCATCTCCTTGATGACGTTGCACATGTCGCCCGCGGCGGCCCAGTCGCCGTCGAAGCCGAAGCCGCGGCCGTGCCAGTACTCCGCCCAGGCGCGCTCGACGAGCAGGGGGTAGCGCGAGTTGTGGAGCATGCCGAGCGCATCGAGGTCGTCGAAGTGGACGGTGACGGGGACCAGTTGGCCGTAGGGGACGGGGCCGGCGGCCCGGCGGGGTTCGACGCTCACGGGGTGTTGCTCCTGGGGTGCTCGATGCGCTTGCCGGAGCAATCGTAAGCGGCTGCTTAGAATGCTTTGCCCGGCGGGCCGGTGTGACCACCGCCCACCACGGGCGACAGTGACCGAGGCCATAGCGACCTCAGACCATCCAATACCGGGACGAAGCGGACTTACGCCGCTCTAACATTGCCCGGTCATCACCGCGTGGAGAAGTGGAGCAGTCATGGGCCTGGGCGTCCGCTGGACCGTTCATGGGGACGGGCGCAATCCGGCCCCCGGAGCCGTCGTCAGACCGGATGAGCGGCTGTCGTGGCCGCGCACGGTGGGACTGGGCGCGCAGCACGTCGTCGCCATGTTCGGCGCGAGTTTCGTCGCTCCGGTGCTGATGGGACTCGACCCCAACCTCGCGATCATGATGTCCGGTGTCGCCACGGTCATCTTCCTGCTGGCCACCCGCGGCCGGGTGCCGTCGTACCTCGGCTGTTCGCTGTCGTTCGTCGGGGTGGCCGCGGTCATCCGGGCACAGGGCGGGACCAGCGCGACGGTGACCGGCGCGGTACTGGTGGTCGGGATCGCCCTGTTCCTCGTCGGCGTGGCCGTCCAGTGGTTCGGGGCGCGGATCATCCATGCCGTGATGCCGCCGGTGGTCACCGGCGCCGTGGTGATGCTGATCGGCTTCAACCTGGCGCCCGTGACGGCGAGCACGTACTGGCCGCAGGACCAGTGGGTGGCGTTGCTGACCATGCTGTTCACCGGACTCTCGGTGGTCTGCCTGCGCGGCTTCTGGTCCCGTATCGCGATCTTCCTCGGGCTGGTCTTCGGGTACGTCGTCTCCTTCGTCTTCGACCGGCTCTTCGGGATGATCCACTCCGTGAACGGCGCGGGGAAGGTCACCGACCACTGGCGGCTGGACTTCTCCGCGGTCGGCACGGCGGACTGGATCGGCCTGCCGCACTTCCACGGCCCGAGCTTCCAGTGGTCGGCGATCCTGGTCGCGCTGCCGGTGGTGATCGCGCTGGTCGCGGAGAACGCCGGACATGTCAAGGCGGTCGGCGAGATGACCGGCGACCCGCTGGACGACCAGCTCGGCACCGCGATCTCCGCGGACGGCGCCGCCTCGGTGCTCTCCACCGCGCTCGGCGGCCCGCCCAACACCACCTACTCCGAGAACATCGGCGTGATGGCGGCGACCCGGGTCTACTCCACCGCGGCCTACTGGGCGGCGGCCGGCTTCGCCCTGCTGTTCGGCCTGTGCCCGAAGTTCGGCGCGGTGGTGGCGGCGATCCCCGGCGGGGTGCTGGGCGGCATCACGGTCATCCTCTACGGCATGATCGGCCTGCTGGGCGCCCAGATCTGGGTGCACAACAAGGTGGATCTGCGCAATCCGCTCAACCTCGTACCGGTCGCCGCGGGCATCATCATCGGCGTCGGCGGCGTCAGCCTGCACATCAGCGACAACTTCGAGCTGAGCGGGATCGCGCTGGGCACGATCGTGGTGCTCAGCGGCTACCACGCGTTGCGCGCGATGGCCCCCGCCCACCTCAAGGCCCAGCCGCCGCTGCTGGACGAGGGCACCTCGTCGTACGACGAGGACTGAGCGGGGGCCGGGCCGGGCCGAGCCCGGACGACGGACCGCCGGACCGTGCGCGCCGTGGGCGCCACAAGAGGGCGCGCCGGGCGTTACCCCGTTCCGGTCAAGAGCAACCGGCGGACACCGGCATCGCCGCTCCGGCTGCCACGCTGGGCGAATGACGACATTTCAGGAATGCGGCGAGGGCCACGGCCGGCCGGCGACCGCGGGCGGCGCCGGGGTGGCCGAGGTGCTCGCGCGGATGCGGGCGCTGGACGCGGCGCTGCCCGTCGAGGACGGGGTGGCCGTCTTCAACGGGATCTATCTGACGGTCACCGAGGCGGTGGCCGGACGCCTCGGGGGCGGCGCCTTCGCCGATCCGCGGGCCGCCGGCGAGCTGGACGTCCGCTTCGCGCAGCGCTACTTCGACGCGGTGGACGCCGCGGCCGCCGGGCGGCCCGCGCCGGCCTGCTGGCGGCCGCTGTTCCAGCTGCGCCGGCACCCCGGCGTACGGCCGCTGCAGTTCGCGCTGGCCGGGATCAACGCCCACATCGGCCACGACCTGGCGCTCGCGGTGCTGGACACCTGCCGGGCGCTGGAGTGCGAACCGGACGCGCTGGCGGCCGATTTCGACCGGGTGGGCGGGGTGCTGACGAGCCTGGAGGAGCGGATCCGGGAGCGGCTGATGCCGGGCCCCGATCTGCTGGACGTGGCCGATCCGCTGACGCATCTGATCGGCTCGTGGAGCCTGGACAAGGCCAGGGACGGCGCCTGGGTGGCGGCCCGGGCACTGTGGAGCGTGCGCCGGCTGACCGAGGTGACCGAGGAATTCATCGAGCGCCTGGACGCCGGGGTGGGCCTGGTGGGGCGGATGCTGCTGACGCCGCTGCCGGGCTGAACCGGTCACCGCGCCGGCCCGGCACGGCGATGTCTCCTTGAACTTCCCTTCCCCGCAGGTAGGTTGGCCGCGGGGGACGAGGTGCGACACCCGAGACAGAGGAGTGCGGTGCATGGCTGTCCGACTCGGCCTGGGCCTTCCGCAGATGCGGCAGTACGACATCGGCCGTGACGTGCCCGACGTGGCGCGGGCCGCGGAGGAGACCGGCTACGAGAGCCTGTGGGTCTTCGAGCGAATCCTCTTCCCGGAGCCCGCGACCCAGGGGCTGTACAACATCCCGGGCCTGCCCTGGCCCGACGCGTACCGCTCGGTGGCCGACCCGCTGGTGACGCTGGCGCTGGCCGCGACCACCACCCGGCGGGCGCGGCTGGGCACCAGCGTCCTGGTCGCCCCGCTGCACGTCCCCTTCCAGCTGGCCCGCGCCCTCGCCTCACTGGACGCGGCGAGCGGCGGCCGGGTGGTGGCCGGCCTGGGCTCCGGCTGGTCGCTGGACGAGTACGCGGCCGCCGCCGTCGCGCCCTTCGAGCAGCGCGGCGAGGTCCTCGACGAGGTGATCGACGTCTGCCGCGCGGTGTGGGGCCCCGACCCGGTGGAGTACGAGGGGACGCTGACCACCGTCGCGCCGTCCGTCGTCGGCCCCAAGCCGAAGGGGCCGCTGCCGATCCTGCTGCCGGCCAACAGCCCACGGGCGCTGCGCCGGCTGGTCGACCGGGCGGACGGCTGGATGCCGGTCGGTACGGGCGCCGAGGCGCTCGCCGAGCAGTGGCGGCGGCTGCAGGAGCTGGCCGCCGAACGGGGCCGCAGGGAGCCGGTGCAGAGCGTGCTGCGGGTCAACACCGAGCTCACCGGCAAGAACTACGAGGGCGCGGACCGCCGGCCGTTCCAGGGCAGCGTGGCGCAGATCGTCGAGGACCTGCACGCGCACGCCGCGGTGGGCGTGCAGGAGATCCTGATCGATCTGCAGGGCCGGGCACGGGACGCCGCGGAGCTCAAGGACCTCGCGGCGGAGGTGTACGCGGCGGCGCGGGCTGCCGGGGTGTAGGAGGCGCCTGCTCCGGGGGAGGCCGGTACGGCGGCAGGGGCCCGGCGGTGCCGGGCCCCTGCCGTCATCGGGTCAGTCCTCGGGCAGCTCGACGGGCGCGATCTCGTCGTACACGTCACCCGGGCCGGGGTTGGTGGAGTCGGTGGCGCCGCCGAAGTGGTGCATCACGCCCCACACCGCGTTCAGCGCGGTCTGGATCGCGCCCTCGGCCCAGCCGGCCGTCCAGGAGATGTCGTCGCCGGCGAGGAAGATGCCGCGCTTGTCCTCGGGCAGGCGGTCCTGCATGAAGTGGGTGAACAGCCGCCGCTGGTAGCGGTAGTGGCCGGGCAGGTTGGCCTTGAACGCGCCCATGAAGTAGGGCTCGTTCTCCCAGGAGACGGTGACCGGGTTGCCGATGATGTGCTTGCGGATGTCGACCTTCGGATAGATCTCCGACAGCGACTTCAGCATGACCTCCATCCGCTCGTTGGCGTCCAGCGGCAGCCACTTGAGGCTGTCGTCGCACCACGTGTACGAGAGGCAGATGACGGCGGGCTTGTCGGGGCCGTTGTCGAGGAGGTAGGTGCCGCGGGTCATCCGGTCCGTGAGCGTCATCGACATGACGTCCCGGCCGGTCTCCTCGTCCTTGTCCAGCCAGAACGGCCGGTCCACGGGCACGAACAGCTTGGACGACTCCATGTAGTGGGTGCGCTCCATCGCCGTCCAGTGGTCGATGGGGAACAGCTCGTCGTCACAGGCGATCTTGGACAGCAGCATCCACGACTGGGCGGTGAAGACGACCGCCCGGTAGGAGCGGATGTCTCCGGTGGCGTCGGTGACCGTGACGCGATTGCCGGCGGTGCGGTGCAGCCGGGTCACCGCCGGGCGCGGCGCGCCGTCGTGCAGCGTCGACAGCGAGGTGCCCTGCGCCCAGTGGACGATCTTCTCGGGCGCGCGCTCCCACAGGCGCAGCGGCAGCTGCTGGGAGCCGCCGACGATGCCGCGGTGGTGGTCGTCGGCCTCGGTGTAGACGACCCGCAGGATCTCCAGGATGGAGTTGGGGAAGTCGGTGTCCCAGCCGCCGGTGCCGAAGCCGACCTGGCCGAAGATCTCGCGGTGCCGGAAGGACTTGAAGGCCGTGGAGTCGCAGAGGAAGCCGTAGAAGGTCTGGTTGTCGAGCTTCTCGACGAGCTTCGCCCAGATCTCGCGGATGCGCGGCACGTCGCGCTCGCGCATGGCCTGGTTCATGTCGGAGAAGTCGGCGCCCTCCTCCAGACAGGCGTTCCAGGCGTTCATCACGTCGCGGTAGACCTGCGGCAGGTCGTCGACGGTGGTCGCGTAGTGCGACTCGCCCTTGAGGTCGACGACCGTCGAGGGCGTGGTCTCGGCGAGCGGGTTGGGGAACGGCCGGGTCTGCAGGCCCACCAGGTCGATGTAGTGCTGCAGCGCCGTGGAGGACGGCGGGAAGCGCATCGCGCCCAGCTCGCAGTTGAGCTCGCTCTCGTCACCGGCGTCGGGGCAGCCGTCGAAGCCCACGGTGCGCAGCCGGCCGCCGATCTGGTCGGCCTCGTAGACGACGGGCTTGAGGCCCATCTTCATCAGCTCGTACGCGGTGACGATGCCGGAGAGGCCGCCGCCGATGACCGCGACCTCGGTGCCGTGCTCGGTCGCCGGTATCTGGCCGAGGCCGGCCGGGTGCGCCAGGAAGTCGTCGTAGGCGTACGGGAAGTCCGGGCCGAACATGGTGATCGGCGGCTGCATGTCGGTGTGCGGGACGGCGGGGGGCACCGTGGACGTCATGGGGTACGGACTCCTTGCACGCAAAGCTGACGGTGAGGCGGTGGGGGCGGGAAGCGGTCAGACGAGGGACGTGTACAGCCCCGGGCGGCGGTCGCGCAGATAGGGGTTGTGCTCGCGGGAGGCGGCGAGGAACGCCGGGTCGACGTCGGCGGACACCAGCTCCTCGCCGCGGCCGGCGCGGGCCCGGGCGACTCCGTCCGGGCCGGCGAGGGTGGAGAGCCCGACGAACTCGAACTCCCCTTCCGGGCCGGTGCGGTTGACGTACGCGACGTACATCTGGTTCTCGAAGGCGCGGACCGGCACCAGCGATTCCGCGACGAACTGGAACGGGTGCATCTGCGCGGTGGGCACCAGGAGGAGGTCGGTGCCGGCGAGGGCGTGGGCCCGGACGTTCTCCGGGAACTCCACGTCGTAGCAGATCATCAGGCCGACGCAGAGGCCGGCCAGCTCCGCCTGGACGACGGGCCGGTCGCCGGGCGTGAAGTGGTCGCGCTCGAAGCAGCCGAAGAGGTGGGTCTTGCGGTAGTTCGCGAGCCTGCTGCCGTCGGCGGAGATCAGCTGGACGGAGTTGTAGACGGTCTCGCCGTCGCGCTCCGGGTAGCCGTACGCGAGGGCCAGGCCGTGCCGGGTGGCGATCTCGGCGATCGCGTCGGCGGAATCGCCGTCGGCGGGCTCGGCGAGCTTGGGGACGTCGTCGCCGATGGCGTAGCCGGTGAGGAACATCTCGGGCGCGGCCAGCAGTCCGGCGCCGTTCGCGGCGGCGGCCCGCGCCGCGTCGTCGAGGACCCGCAGATTGTGTGCGACGTCGCCGGGCCGTCCCGAACTCTGGAGCAGGGCGGTGTGCAGCGACGTCATGGGACCCCTCGGCGGAACGGGTGCGGGCGGGACGCATTGACGGTACGGGGCGGTGACGATTCCGGACAAGGCGCCACCGTTGCGCGCGGGCGGACGATTCATTGCGCGTTCAAGCGCCTCTCCGGCGATTCATTGCGCCCGCTGTCGGCGCAGGTGGGCGCGGGGGTTCCGGAGGCCGGGCGGGGGGTGCTGCGGGCCCTGGTCGCACGGCCGGTGCGGCCCGGGTCGTAGGGGCCGGGGGCCGGTCCTCCGCCGTGCGACGGAGGGCGTTCGTCCCGTGGCGGGACGTCCGCGCCCGGGGCCGGCGGGAGCGTGGAGGCGTCCGGAAAACGCCGGTCGCACCGCCTTCAGCACGCACGACGAAAGGCCCGTCATGACCCGTCTCCTCGCCCGAAGCCGCGGTACCCGCACTCTGGTGGCGCTCGCCACGGCCGGCGCGGTGGCGCTGGCCGCCGCCGCGACCGCCGGCTCCGCGGCCGCCGCCGACGGCGCACCGGGCGCGCGGTCCGCACGCCCCACCGCCTCCGCCCAGGGCCCGAGCCTGACCGGTTCCGCCAAGCTCTACCGGTCGGCCGGCGACAACATCCACTTCGCGTTCGACGCGCACTTCGGCAAGGACCAGGGCCCGATGGACGCCAGAGGCACCTTCCGCTTCAGCCATGTCTTCCCCAACGGCACCAGCGGTTTCGCCGAGGGCCGGATCGACTGCCTGATGACCGGCGGGAAGATCGCCACCGCCTCCGGCATCGTCACCAGGACGGACCGGCCGGGCCTGAAGGGCAAGCGGGTCGGCTTCAGCGTCCGCGACGACGGCCGGCACGACCGGCTCGGCTACAGCTGGGTCGGCACCGACGGCCCGTGGGCGACGAAGGACCTGCCGCCGTGCGTGGCGTCGGCGCCCTTCGAGACCCTCGAAAGCGGCGACTTCACGGTCGTTCCCTGGCGGATTCGGCACTGACCGCCGCCATGACGACCCGCCGTACGAGCCCGCGCAGCCAGCGGTGGCCCGGATCGGCGTCCTGACGCGGGTGCCAGGCCATCGCCACCTCCATCGGCGGCAGGTCGAACGGGATGGGCAGGGTGCGCAGTCCCAGCCCGCGCACCGTCGACGCCGCGGTCACCTCGTTGGCCAGACCGACCGCGTCGCTGTCGCGGACCATCAGCAGCGAGGCGGCGAAGGTGGGGACGGTGGCGATCACCTTGCGGCGCAGGCCGAGTTCGGCGAGCGCGGCGTCGATCGGGCCGGTCAGCCTGCCGCGGCGGGTGAAGTTGATGTGCGGGGCATCGGCGTAGCGGCGCGCCGTCAGCCGCACGGTGGTGAGCGGATGGCCCGCGCGCACCACCGCGACCCCCCGGTCGTCGAACAGGTGCTCCGTGCGGATCTCCGGCTCACGGCTGTCGATGATGCCGAGCTCCAGGTCCGCCACCCCGTCGCGGAGCACCGGCACGTCGACGTGGCTCTCGCCGAGGAAGCGCAGCACGACCTGCGGCGCCTCCTCGGCGGCGAGCGCGACCAGCCGCGGGCCGACGGCGCTGACGAAGAGGTCGTGTGCGCTGACGGTGAAGACCCGGGCCAGCCGGGCCGGGTCGGCGGGTGTGGCGGGGGCCAGCAGCCGGTGCGCCGCCTCCACCAGGCCGCGGACCTCGGCCCTGATCTCCAGGGCGCGCGGGGTGGGCACCATGCGACGGCCCGCGCGGACCAGCACCGGGTCGCCGACGGTGCGGCGGATCCGCCCGAGGGCGCGGCTCATGGCCGGTCCGGAGAGCCCGAGTCGGTCGGCGGCCGCGGTCACGCTCTCCTCCTCCAGCAGGGCGTCCAGCGCCGTCAGCAGGTTGAGGTCGATGTTTGCGTTTCGCGCAATCATGGAGTGCATACCTTGCATTTGAGGTTAATCCACGGCGACCCTAACGTCCCCGCCATGACCTCGACGCTGACTTCCTCCCCACCGGTCCGCGCCGCCTCGGGACGCCGGCGTCCGGTGACGCCCGCGATGTGCGCCTGTGTGCTGGTCGCACAGTCGCTGGTGGCCGCGATGAACCTGGCGATACCCAAGATCGCGGCGAGCGGACTGCACCCGTCGGCCGCCCAGCTGCTGTGGATCGTCGACACCTATGTGCTGGTCTTCGCCGGGCTGCTGATCCCGGCCGGTGCGCTCGGCGACCGGTTCGGCCGCAAGGGCGTCCTGCTGACCGGGCTCGGCGTGTTCGCGGCGGGCACGCTGCTCTGCGCGCTGGCGAACGGCATTCCGGTCCTGCTGGCCGGCCGCGCCGTCTCGGGGGCGGGCGCGGCGCTGCTGGTCCCGGCCACCATGTCCGTCCTGCTGCACGCCGCTCCGCCGGGCCGTACGGCCGGGGCCGTCGCCGCCTGGAGCACGGCGGTCGGCGTCGGCGGCATGGCGGGCAACGCCGGCGGCGCGCTGATCCTCCAGTACCTGCCCTGGCAGGCGCTGTTCTGCGCCTACGTGCCGCTGGCCCTGGCGCTGCTGGCCTGGGTCGCCGCGGTGGCGCCCCGGGTCCCGCGGCAGACCGCGGTGCTCGACCTGCCGGGCTCGGCACTGCTGGTCCTCGGCGCGACGGCGCTGCTCTTCGGCATCATCGAGGGCCCCGGGCTGGGCTGGACCTCCGCCGCGGTGACCGGCTCCTTCGCGCTGGCCGTGGTGCTGTTCGCGGTGTTCGTACGGCACGGGCTGCGGGCCGCGCACCCGGTGCTGGACCCGCGGCTGTTCCGGATACCGCGGCTGCGCGCCGGCACCGCCGGCATCGCCCTGACGTTCTTCGGGATGTTCGCACTGTTCTACGTCAACGCCCAGTTCCTGCAGTACGTGAAGGGCTACTCCCCGCTGCAGACCGGCTGCGCGATCGTGCCGCTGGCCCTCGGGATGGTGGCGGTGACCAGGTACGGGATGCGCTGGGCGCGGCGGGCCGGCGAGGCCAGGGCGGTCGGCGGCGGGCTGGTGCTGATCGCAGCCGGACTGCTGCTGCTGTCCACCGCCGACGCGGGCACCCCGTACGTCCGCTACCTGGCGTTCCTGCTGGTGATGTCGGTCGGGGCGGGGCTGGCGATGCCGACGCTGTCGCACGCGATCGTGGCGTCCGTACCGGCCCGTCGCTCGGGGATGGGCTCCGGCCTGCAGGGTGCGGCGCGGGAGCTGGGCGCGGCACTGGGCATCGCCGTCGTCGGCACGGTGCTGTCCGTGCGGTTCGCCGCCGGCACCGGTCACGGCGCCGGGACGGTGTCCGCGTTCACCGACGCCACGGCGCTGGGCTACCGGATCGCCGCGGGGGTGGTCCTGGTGGTGGGCGGCGCGGTGGTGGCCGGTCTGCGGACCCGCGCGCGGTCCGCGCCGGCCGGCGACTGACCGCGCGGGCGGCGGCCGGCCGGTTCGCGCCCGGCCGTCCCCCCCGGGGTCAGCCGGGTGCCCCCGAGCTGAAGCGGCGCAGCAGCGGGGAGAGCACCAGGACCGACTTGGTGCGCTCGACGAACGGCTCGCCGGCGATGCGCTCCAGCACGCGCTCGAAGTGGCGCATGTCGGAGGCGAAGACCTGGACGATGGCGTCCGCCTCACCGGTGACGGTGGAGGCGGACGCCACTTCCGGGTAGCGCGACAGGCCGCGGTGGATCGCCTCGGGCGAGGTGTTGCTGCGGCAGTAGATCTCGATGAAGCCCTCGGTCTCCCAGCCGAGCGCGGCCGGGTCCACCCGTACGGTGAAGCCGGTGATCGCGCCGTCGGCCCGCAGCCGGTCCACCCGGCGCTTGACGGCCGGTGCGGACAGCCCGACCTCCTGGCCGATGTCGGCGTAGCTGCGGCGGGCGTCCTCGGCGAGGGCGTGGACGATGCGTTCGTCGAGATCGTTCAGTCGCACTGCGGGTGGATCACTTCTCTGCTGTGGCCAATCGGGAGCGGCGCAAGCCGTAACCGAAGTAGACCACAAGGCCCACGGCCATCCAGACACCGAAGACCACCCAGGTCACCGCGCCCAGGCTGCCCATCATGTAGAGGCACAGCAGGAAACCGATCGCCGGGAAGAGCGGGGAGAGCGGCGTGCGGAAGGTGCGCTTCATCTCCGGGCGGGTGCGGCGCAGCACGATCACGGCCACGTTGACCAGCGCGAAGGCGAAGAGCGTGCCGATGCTGGTGGCGTCGGCCAGCTCGCCCAGCGGCACCGCGGCGGCGAGCACGCCGCAGAACAGCGAGACGATCACGGTGTTCACCCGCGGCACCCCGGTCTTGGCGTGCACCTTGGAGAACGTCTTGGGAACCAGGCCGTCCCGGGACATCGCGAAGAGGATGCGGGTCTGACCGTAGAGCACGGTCAGCACGACGCTGGCGATCGCGACGACCGCGCCGAAGGCGAGCAGCACGGCCCACCAGCTCTGGCCGGTGACCGCCTTCATGATCCCGGCCAGCGCGGCCTCCGAGCCCTTGAACTTCTGCCACGGCATCGCGCCCACCGCGATCGCCGCGACCAGGCAGTACAGCGCGGTGACGATCACCAGCGAGAGCATGATCGCGCGCGGCAGGTCGCGCTGCGGGTTCTTGGCCTCCTCGCCGGCGGTGGAGGCGGCGTCGAAGCCGATGTACGAGAAGAACAGGGTCGCGCCCGCGGCGCTGACGCCCGCCATGCCCATCGGCATGAAGTTGGCGTAGTTGCCGGACTTCACGCCCTGGAAGGCGACACCGCAGAACAGCAGCAGCGCGACGATCTTGACCATCACCATGATGGTGTTGGCCCGGGCGCTCTCCTTGGCCCCGCCCAGCAGGAACGCCATCGCGAGCAGCACCACGAGCAGCGCCGGCAGGTTGAAGTAGCCGCCGTCACCGGGCGGCGCGGACAGCGCGTCCGGGATGGTGAAGCCGAAGACGCCGTCGAGCAGCTCGTTGAGGTACTGGCCCCAGCCCACCGCGACGGCCGCGACCGAGACGCCGTACTCCAGGATCAGACACCAGCCGCAGACCCAGGCGACCAGCTCGCCGAGGGTGGCGTAGGCGTAGGAGTACGAGGATCCGGAGACCGGGATGGTGCCGGCCAGCTCCGCGTACGACAGCGCCGAGAACAGCGCGGTGATACCGGCGATGACGAAGGAGAGGATGACCGCGGGCCCGGCGTCCGGGACGGCCTCGCCGAGGACCACGAAGATGCCGGTGCCCAGGGTGGCACCGATGCTGATCATGGTCAGCTGCCACACGCCCATGGAGCGGCGGAGTTCGCCCCCCTCGCCCTTGCCGCCCTCGGACACCAGCCGCTCGACCGGCTTGCGCCGCATCAGCCGGGTGCCGAGACCTCCGGGGGCGGGTGGCCTGGTGTCACGGTCCCCTGCGGGTGGGGCTGCGCCGTGCTCCAACACTGGGGTGGCTCCTTAATCGCTGCCGGTCAGATGGCGGCGACCGACAGCGATCTGTGCGCGGGCAGGCGAAAGCCACCGCTGCAGGAGACCGCTGAGCAGGCGGTCCCCGCCACTCCACGTACTAGCGGATGACTGTACGGGGCGCCGCTGAGCTGCCGTAATGCAGGTTCCTTGCGCAACCACGAAGGATCATTGCGCACGGGTGCCGAGGCCGGAGGTTCGTTGCGTTTCGGGCACCGGACGCAACCGTTCCCCGCCCGGTGTCCACAGCGTGGACGCGCCGCCCCGGCCCGGGCACGCGAACGGCCCCGCACCGGAGCGGTGCGGGGCCGTGGCGCGGCGTCGGTACGCCGGTGTGCGGCTAGTTCCAGCTGTCGTGCAGCGGCTTGCCCTCGGCGTAGCCGGCGGCGCTCTGCACCCCGACGACGGCCTTCTCGGCGAACTCCGCGAGGGAGGCCGCGCCCGCGTACGTGCAGGAGCTGCGGACGCCCGCGATGATCGAGTCGATCAGGTCCTCGACACCGGGACGCGCCTGGTCGATGAACATCCGCGAGGTGGAGATGCCCTCCTCGAAGAGCGCCTTGCGGGCCCGGTCGTACGCCGACTCCTCGCTCGTACGGCGCTGCACCGCACGGGCGGAGGCCATGCCGAAGCTCTCCTTGTACGGGCGGCCGTCGGCGGTGTGCTGGAGGTCGCCGGGCGACTCCAGCGTGCCGGCGAACCACGAGCCGATCATGACGTTGGAGGCGCCGGCGGCGAGCGCCATGGCGACGTCACGGGGGTGGCGCACCCCGCCGTCGGCCCAGACGTGCTTGCCGTACTTCTTCGCCTCGGCGGCGCACTCCAGCACCGCGGAGAACTGCGGCCGGCCGACGCCGGTCATCATGCGGGTGGTGCACATCGCGCCCGGTCCGACACCGACCTTGATGATGTCCGCACCGGCCTCGACCAGGTCGCGCACGCCCTCGGCGGCGACGATGTTGCCCGCGACGATCGGCACCTGCGGGTCCAGCGCCCGGACGGCCTTGATCGCGCTGATCATCGACTCCTGGTGCCCGTGCGCGGTGTCCACGACGAGCGTGTCCACGCCGGCCTCCAGCAGGGCCTTGGCCTTGCCGGCCACATCGCCGTTGATGCCGACGGCGGCGGCGATCCGCAGCTTGCCGTCGGCGTCCGTGGCGGGGCTGTACAGGGTGGCGCGCAGGGCGCCCTTGCGGGTGAGGATGCCGACCAGCATGCCGTTCTCGTCGACCGCGGGCGCGAGCTTGCGGTTGGCGGCGTCGAGGCGGTTGAACGCCTCGCGCGGGTCGATGTCGGCGTCCAGGACCAGCAGGTCCTTGGACATGACCTCGGCGACCTGCGTGAAGCGGTCCACGCCGGCCAGGTCGTGCTCGGTGACGACACCGATCGGACGGCCGCCCTCGACGACGATGCCCGCGCCGTGCGCCCGCTTGGGCAGCAGCGACAGCGCGTCGGCGACGGTCGCCACCGGGGACAGCACGATCGGCGTGTCCAGAACCAGGTGGCGGCGCTTGACCCAGGTCACGACGTCGGTGACGACGTCGATCGGGATGTCCTGCGGGATGACGACCAGGCCACCACGGCGGGCGACGGTCTCGGCCATCCGGCGGCCGGCGATCGCCGTCATGTTGGCGACCACCAGCGGGATGGTGGTTCCGGTCCCGTCGGGCGAGGAGAGGTCCACTCCCTGGCGGGAGCCCACGGCGGACCGTCCGGGCACCATGAACACGTCGTCGTAGGTCAGGTCGTAGGGCACCGAAGAACTCTCTTCGAGCGCGCCGTTCTTCGGATTCAGGAATCGCATACGGCCAGGATACGGGCCCTGACCAGGGCTCATATGATTGTCCGAGCCGGTACCCGGGCCGTGTGTGCGATCCGCCAAGGGGCCGGATCAGGTCGCGGGACAGCGTCCCTGGTCGGGCCGCTGCTCCCCCTTCCGCGGCCGTCCCCTGGCCATGATCACGGCGAGTCCGGTGTCCGTGTCGCGCCAGTGGCCGACCGCGTCCGCGAGGATCGACTCCACCACGCTCCAGTCGTCCGGCGCGGCCGCCGCGTAGCCCTGCCAGCCCGTGACGACCAGCAGCCGCCCGCGGCCGGCCGGGCACCAGGACAGATCGGTCAGGCAGTCGGCGAGGGCGTCCCAGTTGCGGCCGAACCACTCCGGCAGCCGCAGCGCGCCGGCGCACCGCTCCATGAAGGCGGCCTTGTCCGTCACGTCCGCCAGCTCCAGGACCGCACCGGTCCACCCGGCGTCCCGGGCGGCCGCCAGCGCGTCGGCCACCGGCCGGTCGGCAGGCCAGGTCAGCACCCCCGGCGGCGTACTGCCGTCGAGCACCGCCACCAGCGGTCGGGGTACCGGCTCCGTCATCGCGACACCGCCTTGAACGATCGGTAGTGGTCGTCGGTGTAGTACGTCTCGTGGCCCCCGCCGGTGACCAGGCGGCGGGCGCCGCGGTCCGGTGCGCCGGGGGTGGGGACCGTGTACTCGTGGTAGTAGCCGCGCGCATGACGGGGCAACAGACCCTCGCGGTTGCCGAAGACCGTGCCGTCCTGCGCGTACGGGAACGGCCCGCCGGCGTCGATGAGCCGGAGCGTGTCGCGCGCCTCGACGGGCAGCGCGCCGACCGCGACGACCGGCATGCCCCGGGGCCGGCCCGGTACGCCGGACGGGCGGGGCGCGGTCACGGCGCCGGTGGCCCGCGGCGATCCGGGCGAACTCCCGTCGGCGCCACCGCCGGTGGCGCACCCCGCCAGGACGAGCAGCAGCCCGGCGAGCAGCGCGCCGAGAGCGGCGGCGGCACGGCGCGGGGCGGAGCGGATCACCATGGCGCCGATGCTGTCACAGGCCCGCGCGGCCTGCCCGCCGGTGAGCGCCCCAGGGGTGGCCGGGCGGCCGGCCGCCCGGCGGGGGTCACGACCCGTCAGGGTCCGCGCGGTCCAGGGCGGGACGCGGCCCGGGGCCGGTCTCCAGCAGCAGGTGGTCGGCGGCCGCGGTGTCCGTGACCAGGCTCGTCACGAGACCCGAGCGCAGCACCGCGCCGATCGCCGCGGCCTTGCGCCGGCCGCCCGCGATGGCGACTACCTCCGGGATGCGCCGCAGCCGGTCGGCCTCGACCGTGATGCACCGCTCGCCCAGGTCGCGGCCGATCCGCCGGCCCTCCGCGTCGAAGAGGTGCGCGGACATCTCGGCGGCCGCACCCAGCGAGGCGTAGTGCTCCCGCTCCTCTTCCGAGAGCATGTCGTAGACGGTCGAGACGCCCGGCTCCCAGGAGCCGATGGAGACGCAGGCGACGGTGACCTTGTCGAAGTACTCGAAGGCGCGGGCGATCCCGGTCTGCCGGCGTAGCGCCTCGGCGGTGGCCGAGTCCGGCAGCAGCATCGGCGCGTAGATCGGGTGTGCCTCGCCGCCGGCGACGTCGGCCGCGCGGCGCACCGCCTCGACCGAGCCGCGGTCGGCGGTGCCGGCGTCGTAGACACCGGTCAGCTGCACGACGGTGCACGGCGGCAGCCGGTGCAGCGCGGCCGCCATGTGGATGGTCGAACGGCCCCAGGCGAGCCCGAGCACATCGCCCTCGGCGACCAGCTCGCCGAGCAGGTCGGCGGCCACCTCACCGAGGTTCTCCGGGTCGGCAGCGTCCTCGGGCGGGGTCTGGCCGCCGAAGGCGGGGGGAGCGTCCGCGGGCGACTCGACGACGACGGCGTGCCGCAGGCCGTAGCGGGCCCGCAGGGCGTCGGAGCGTTCGGCGTCGAGCTCGGAGGGCACCCGGATCTCGATCCGTACAAGATCGCGTTCCAGTGCCGTCTCCAGCACCCGCGCGACCTTGAACCGGCTGACGCCGAACTCCTCGGCGATCTGGATCTTCGACTTGCCCTCAAGATAGAAACGGCGGGCCATGGCCGCAGCCTGCACCAGCTCGGCAGGGCCCATTCCGGACTGTGGGCGGCTGGCTACCACGAAATTCTCCCCTTTTGCGCATCTGATCGAGTCTTTGCTCATCCTTTCAGAAACCCCGGGCCAACGGGGACCAACGGCGCCCCGGCGGCCGTGAACGCTCGGTGGCGCCACGGACAACTGGCGGCACGGCCGCGCCACGGCACGCACACCGTGGCGGAAGCCGGCCGGACCGCCCGTCCCGGTCTCCTGAAAGTCAGTGCGCGCAGCCCCAGCCCGCCGCCGCGGTCGCGGCCCGGGCCGACTCGCGCAGGTCCCGCACCGCCTTGGCCGGGTCGTCCGCGCCGTAGACCGCGGAACCGGCCACGAACACATCGGCGCCGGCCTCCGCGCACCGCTCGATGGTGGCCGCGGAGACCCCGCCGTCCACCTGGAGCCACAGCTCCAGCCCGTGCTTGGAGATCAGCTCACGGGTGCGGCGGATCTTCGGCAGCATGATGTCCAGGAACGACTGGCCGCCGAAGCCCGGCTCCACGGTCATGATCAGCAGCATGTCGAGCTCGGGCAGCAGGTCCTCGTACGGCTCGATCGGCGTGGCCGGCTTCAGCGCCATCGACGCCCGCGCGCCCTGGGCCCGGATCTCCCGCGCCAGCCGCACCGGCGCACCGGCCGCCTCCACGTGGAAGGTCACCGACCCGGCCCCGGCCTCGACGTACTGCGGCGCCCAGCGGTCCGGGTCCTCGATCATCAGATGCAGGTCGAGCGGGGTGTCCGTCGCCTTGCGCAGCGACTCGACGACCGGCACGCCGAGGGTCAGGTTCGGGACGAAGTGGTTGTCCATGACGTCGACGTGCAGCCAGTCGGCGCCCTCGACGGCCTTCGCCTCCTCGGCGAGCCGGGCGAAGTCTGCGGACAGGATGCTGGGGTTGATCAAGGCCATGCCCCCAGTATGGCGTCCCGCCCGCACACCGACGGCGGCGGGAGGCACCGGCCGCCGTCGGGCACCGCTCCCGGTGCAGGTGCTCCTTTCCCATGGCCACCGGCGAAGGCTCGACCTGCGAGGCTTCCGGTGTCTCACGTGATGACCAACCCTGACTCGTCTCGCGATCTTGGCCGGTCCGGGGACAAGGACGCAGTGATGAACCAGCCCTGGCAGTAGGTCTTTCTCACTCCAATTCAGTGGGCCGACCAGGGAGTCGCCGCCCCCCCGCCGGCGACTGCCTTTGTACGGCGATTGCCAGCTCCACTGCCAGTCCGCGTGTGAGCTTCGGGGGCTGAGGGCTCCCTCACCCGCGTGCCACAACATCCCGGAGCCAGGACAGCCGTGTACTCCTCGACCGCGATGACCCTCATGCCCGCCGCCCGCCGTCGACCGACAGCGCGATCCCGGTGATGTAGGACGCGGCGTCCGAGCAGAGCCAGACTGCGGCTGCGGCGGCCTCTTCCGAGGTGGCCATCCGGCCGAGTGGGGTGATCGCCTCCTGCATCGCGATCAAGTCGGTGCCGGCCGCCACCCTTTCGAAGCCGGGTGTACGGGTCGGGCCGGGGCAGACGGCGTTGACCCGGATGTCGTGCGGCGCGTAGTCCACGGCGGCGACCTTGGTGAGCCCGACGATGCCGTGCTTGGCTGCCACGTAGGCGGGGGCGGTCGGGATTGCGTACAGGCCGCCGTTGGAGGCGACGTTGACGATCGCGCCGCCGCCGCGGCTCCGCAGAGCGGGTAGCTCGTACTTCATGCAGAGGAAGGTCCCGCCCAGGTTGACGTGGGTCACGCGCTCGAACTCCTCCAGGGGCATCTGGTCGAGCTGCCGGTGGTGTGAGTCCAGACCGGCATTGTTCACGGCGAAGTCGAGGCCGCCGTACCTCTCGACCGTGCGCTCGACGGCCGTCCGCACCGCCCCCTCGTCGGCGATGTCGACGCTGAGCGCCAGTGCCTCTCCACCGTCCTTCCTGATCATTTCGGTGGTCTCGACGGCTGTGGCCTCGTTGATGTCGGTGACGGTGACGGTGGCGCCCTGCCGGGCCAGCTCGATCGCCGTCGCGCGGCCGATTCCGCTTCCAGCACCCGTCACGAGTCCGATTTTTCCTGAGAAGTTGCTCATGAGGACCTTCCGATGCAGTTACTCGCACCAGGCGATGCCTGATTCGCCCGGGCGACCTTGTTCGGGGTACCGCGACGGCCGGTGCTCGTTGACCCCGGCGTGCCGGACGAGGGGCAGCCCCCTGTCACGCGTCGGTGCCGGGCGCGGCCGTCCGCACAACCGCGATCGCGGTTGCCGAGGGTGGTTCGCTCCCGCCCTGTGGACAACGGGGGCTGTCGCGTCAACCGATGGCTAACTCAGGGGTACGACGATTCCGGTGCCGTGCCGGCCCGTCTCCGCCTCGTCCAGCAACAAGGAGGCCAGCGTGGCCCGGGAGATTCGGGGCGGCAGCAGCGAACGCCGCAGGTCCGCCAGTGGCACGATGCGACGGGTAGGGCTGAGAGGGCCATCGGTGACGTCCGGGGCATGGAACACCGTAGCGCCGGCATCCAGGGCGATCTGGTCGGCCTCGACCTTCTCGGCCAGCTCCGAGCCGACGAACATCCGCATCACCCCCGCGTAGATCAGCCCACCCGATCGACTCGACACGCCCGAGCCCAGCGCGCCGAGCCATACCGTCGCGCGAACGTTCGCCGCCGCGAGTGCCCTGGCCCCGGCGACCAGTGCGCCCGGGCCGTCACCCTTGCCGATGCCGATGGCAGAGACGGCCACGTCGACGTCGGTCAGGTCGGGGAAGCTCTGCGGGTCGGTGACATCCGCCTTCCGGACCTCGCACTGCCGCGACGCGGGCACGGTGACCTTGGCCGGCGTGCGAACCAGGGCCACGACCTCGTGTCCCCGTTCCAGCGCTTTGTCGACGAGCGCGCTGCCGGTCCGCCCTGACGCTCCGAGTACGGCTATGCGCATGATCATTCATCCCTTAACTGAACAACTGTTGGTTACTTGAGTAAACAACCGTTGGTTAGTGATGTCAAGGCGTGAGTTGCCTGTACGGTGAACATCTGTTGCTCAACTGTTCGCACTGGTCAGAAGGGGGCGAAGATGTCGTCTCAGGAGCGCTCCGCGCCCCGTCGCCGCAATCCGCGCGGGCAGGGGCAGGTTCTCAAGGCCCAGCTCGTGGACGCCGCGGCGAAGCTGCTGTCCACCCTTGATCAGCCGGAGACGCTGACGCTGCGGCAGGTCGCGCGTGAGGTCGGGGTGGCACCCGCCAGCATTTACAGCCACTTCCCCGACCTGAGCGCATTGATCCAGCACGTGCTGCGGCTGCGCTATGAGGAACTGGCCCGTTTGATGGACCAGGCCGCGCAGTCAGCCCCGGATCCACTGGCCGACCTCGTCGCCCGGTGCGCGGCCTACGTGCGCTGGGGAGTCGGCCAGCCCGGCCATTACCGCACGCTCTTCGGCGGGCGGATGCCGGACGACCTTGTCCCCGGATCAGCGCACGGCGCCGGGGCCGAACTACTGGAGGCCGTCGTGACCTCCCTGGCGGCCGCCGCCGAGGGAGAACGCAGGCAGCCCTCGGCAGAGCAGCAGTGGCAGGCCGGCCTCATGCTCTGGACCGCGCTGCACGGCCTGGTCAGCCTCTACAACGACCACGGGAACATTCCCTGGCCACCCCTGGACGACCTGATCGCCGACCTGCTCAGCCTGCACACAGCCCGCCCGGCAGCCGAGATCGCCGACCTGCTGCCCCCGTGCGGGGATGACCCGGGCTCGGCCCCGGCCTCCGTCTGACAGCTGATCACGCGCCGGGGAGGGTGCGATGCCCGCGTCCGCCTCCTCTCCCCTCGGCGCCGCCGCTCCGGCCGCCACGCCGTCTTCTCCTCACCAGACCCCCTGCCCGAGCTGGGCGACCTTGCCGACGAGGCGCTGCGGTCAGATGCGCAGCACACGTCTGGCGTTCAGAGGGGCAACCTTCTCCTTCACCTGGGACGGAAGGTCAGCCTTCTCGATCGAGGCCACCGCGTCGGCCGTAACCTCGTACGGGTAGTCGACCGCGAACATGACCGCGTCGGCCCCGATGGTCAGCACGGCGGCTTGTACGGCCTCCGGGGCCAGTACCCCGCTCGTGGTGATCAGGAGGTTGCTCCCGAAGTACTGCGACGGCATCCGCTGGAGCGGTTCGTCGACCCGGAGCGAGCGGTAGCGCGAGTCGATGCGGGAGCGTGGGAACGGCAGGAACTCGCCGAGGTGCCCGAGTATCAGGGTTGCGACGGGGTGCCGGTCGAACACTCCGGCACAGATCAGCCGCATGGCGTGGCCGCCGGTTTCGGCCTGCCAGCTCCAGCTGGCCCCGTACATCTCGGGCCGTCCGCGCATCACGTGCCAGTCGTCGCAGGGCAGCGAGCCGGGGTGCAGGGACAACGGCACACGGAGCTCCTCCAGCGCGCTCCACAGTTCCTCATATGCGTGATCGTCCAGGTATCGGCCCCGCGTGTGGTCGTTGATCAAGGCACCTTTGAATCCGAGCTGCTCGACGCAGCGTTGGAGTTCGGTCACGGCATCGGCGTCGGCTTGGATGCCGGGGACGCTCAGCGACAGGATCTGAATGTCGATGCCGTGTGCGTCCATGTCGGGAAGACGGAACAAGCGGCTGCGCGCGGACATCCTCAACGGACGGCACGCGCCCGGTTCCCGTCTGCGCGTGGAAGCCCTGAAGGACAGCTACGGCGCCAGCAGCGGGGTCCTACGGGAGGCGCTGCCCCGGCTGGTCGGCCAAGGACTGGCGACCTTCGCGCCGCAGCAAGGGTTCCGGGTCGTCGCCGTCTCCCCCGAGCGCCTGCAGGAGCTGACCGAGGCCCGCGTATTCATCGAAACCCACGTGGTCCGGGAGTCCGTCGCCGCCGGCACCATCGAGTGGGAGTCGGATCTGCTCGTGGCACACCACCACCTCACCCGCACTCCGTACTTCAGCGATGACGGAGCCCTCAGCGAACGCTGGCTGAACGCCCACGCCCGCTTCCACCGCGTCCTGCTGGAGGGATGTCCCAACCGGCAGCTGCGGGACACCGCCACACAGCTGCGCGATGCCGCTGACTACCGCTGCTGGGCCCGCACACCGGCCGAGCACAGCCACCGCGATGTCGCCGCAGAACACAAGATGATCTGCGATCGCGCCATCGCCCGGGATGCACCAGGCGTCGTCGAGGCACTCAGCCAGCACATCAACATCACCACGCAACTACTGCTCAACGATTACGGGCGGCACGAGGAATGAGGCACGCAGGATCCCGGCCCCCCATTTGGTACACCAGGTTGGCCATGCCGCTCCCCTGTTTCGATGTCGCATGCGACCCCAGCTGTCAGCAAACCCTGTCATCAGCCTCCATCGGATCTCATTGGATCCGAGCCGCGAACAGGCCCCGACAATTCCGGGTTCATTGGACGCCCGTCGCGCCTGTCGTCATTCGATCGTTCGACGACAGCCGAGTGGCAGCCTGCCGATGGTCAGGCCCCGCATCGCCGATCCGGGCGGTGCGCGGCACGCGGATGGCCCAGGGGTTCCCTTCCGTGAGCGCCACCAGAATCGACGCAGTAACGATAAAAATCGACACGCTGTAGACTTTTACTGAAGAGGGCGACCGGGCTCCTCGCGAGACCTCTCTGGAGGAACAATGGAGAAGCGGAACTGGCTCATCACAGGCGTCAGCACGGGCCTGGGGCGCGCCTTCGCCCAAGCCGCCCTGGCCGCCGGGCACACCGTCATCGGCACCGTCCGCTCCGAGAAGGACCTGCGGGCCTTCGAAGAGCTCAGGCCCGGGCACGCTCACGGCCGCATCCTGGACGTGACGGACGGTGACGCCGTCTCCGGCGCGGTCGCGGAGGTCGAGCGGAACGTCGGCCCTCTGGACGTCGTCGTCGCCAACGCCGGCTACGGCCTGGAGGGGATCTTCGAGGAAACCCCGCTGGCCGAGGTGCGACGGCAGTTCGAGGTGAACGTGTTCGGGGCGGTGGCCACCCTGCAGGCGGCGCTGCCCCACATGCGCCGCCGCCGCCGCGGACACCTGATGGCCGTTACCTCCATGGGCGGGCTCATGGCCGTGCCCGGCATGTCCGCCTACTGCGGCAGCAAGTTCGCCCTGGAGGGAATCCTGGAGGCGCTGGGCAAGGAAGTCGCGCAGTTCGGAATCCATGTGACGGCGATCGAGCCCGGCTCCTTCCGCACCGACTGGGCCGGACGGTCCATGGCACGTGCCGCGCGGACCGTCGACGACTACGACGAGTTGTTCACCCCCATCCGCGAAGCGCGGCAGAAGGCCAGCGGGAACCAGCTGGGCAATCCGGCCAAGGCGGGGGAAGCGGTCGTGCACATCACGACGGTCGAGCAGCCGCCGGCCCACCTCGTCCTGGGCTCGGACGCGCTGCGGCTGGTCACCGCCGCGCGCACGGCCGTGGACGAGGACATCCGCGCGTGGGAGACACTCTCGCGTACGACCGACTTCGCCGAGGGCGCTCAGCTCTGATGCCCGGCCACCATTCCGCGCGCAGCCGCCGCACCACCGAGCGCAAGGGGGATGTCCGGGAGCGGGCCATCCTCGACACCTGCGAAGCCCTGCTGGCGCACAAGGGCTACGACGCCATGACCGTCGGCGACATCGCCCAGGGCGCCGGCATCACGCGCGGGGCCCTGTACTTCTACTTCGGCTCCAAGCAAGAAGTGGTCACGGCACTCGTGGCCCGGACCGTCGAGCACCTGTGGGAACGGTCCCGGGTCACCGCGCAGACCGACGAGCCACGCCAGGCCATCGCAGCAGCCATGCAGCGCACGGTCGAGCTGTGGAACGAACACGGCCCGGTCATGCGCACGGCGATCGACCTGTCGTTGACCGTGCCGGAGATCGGTGAACTGTGGAACCACACGGCTGCCCTGTTCATCGCGGCCATCACCGCCGTCCTGGAACGCGCCGGCATCCAGGCCGGCGCAGCACCGGACCAGGCATCGGCGATGGCACGTGCCCTGTGCTGGATGATCGAGCGGACCTTTTACCACGCTTCACAGGAATCCCGCGAGAAGCTCCAAGAGGCGTCGGCGACATGCGAACACATCTGGCTGACCAGCGCCGGCCTGATCACGTGAGGTATCTGCCATGGACGCGGTGAGGCGCGGAACCATGAAGTCCGGGTCGAGCCTTGCCCCCGCGTGAAGTGGACACCTGTTCGCGTCGTTGTGCGGCGAGGGTGCTGGTGACCAGGTGCTGTTCGTAGGCGATCGGAGCCCCAGCTCCTCACCCCAGGGCCGACGGCGGCCGCCGCTCAGCCGGTGCGGCGCAGCAGGGCCAGGTACATCGCGTCCGTGCCGTGCAGGTGGGGCCACAGCTGGACGTCCGGGCCGTCGCCGAGGGCCGGCACACCGGGCATCAGCGGCCGGGCGTCGATCCACTCCACGTCCACGGCCGGGCCGCCGCGGCCCTTGATGACGTCCTCGACCACGGCCCGGGTCTCCGCCGGGTGCGGCGAGCAGGTCGCATAGCCGACGACGCCGCCGACCCGTAACGCCGCGAGCGCCTGCCGCAGCAACTCGCGCTGGAGCGGGGCGAAGCCGTCGAGGTCCTCGGGGCGGCGGCGCCAGCGCGCCTCCGGGCGGCGGCGGAGCGCGCCCAGACCGGTGCACGGCACGTCCATCAGCACGCGGTCGAAGCTGCCGGGCTGCCACGCCGGGCGGGTGCCGTCGGCCGTGATCACCGCGTACGGACCGGGGTTGCCGTCCAGCGCCCGGGCCACCAGACGCGCCCGGTGCGGCTGCTTCTCCGAGGCCACCAGCGCGGCGCCGCGCTGCGCCGCGAGCGCGGCGAGCAGGGCGGCCTTGCCGCCGGGGCCGGCGCAGCCGTCGAGCCAGCGCCGGTCCGCGCCCTCGACCGGCGCGTTCGCCAGCGCGAGGGCAACCAGCTGGCTGCCCTCGTCCTGCACCCCGGCGCGCCCCTCGCGCACCGGGTCCAGCGCGCCCGGCTCGCCACCCTCCGCGAGCCGGACCGCGTACGGCGACCACCGGCCCGGCAGCGCGCTCTCCTCGCCGGCCGCGGCCAGCAGTTCCTCGGCGGTGGCCCGTCCGGGCCGTGCCACCAGCGTCACCTCGGGGCGCTCGTTGTCCGCCTCCAGCAGGTCCTCGATACCGGCCCGGCCGCCGCCGAGGGCGTCCCACAGCGCGGAGACGATCCAGCGGGGGTGGGCGTGGACGATGCCGAGATGGTCCTCGGGGTCCTCGTCGTAGTCCGGGGCGACCCGCTCCAGCCAGCCGTCCAGGTCATCGGCCGCGATCTTGCGCAGCACCGCGTTGACGAACTTGGCCCGCCCGTCGCCCAGCACCACCCGCGCCAGCTCGACGGTGGCGCTGACCGCGGCGTGGGTGGGGATGCGGGTACCGAGCAGCTGGTGCGCGCCGAGCGTCAGCACGTCCAGGACCGGCGGGTCCACCTCGCGCAACGGGCGGTCCACGCACTGCGCGATGATCGCGTCGTAGGTGCCCTGGCGCCGCAGCGAGCCGTAGACGAGTTCCGTGGCCAGCGCCGCGTCCCGGCTGTCGAAGTCGCCGCCCTCACGCGCCTTCCGCAGCAGCGGCGGCAGGACGAGGTTGGCGTAGGCGTCCCGCTCGTCGACCGCCCGCAGCGCCTCGAAGGCGAGGATCCGGACCGGGTCCTTCTTCGGGCGGCGATAGGGCTTGGCGGGGCGGCTACGGGGCTGCTGACTCACGAAAAAGGTGCTCCGGACACGAGATGAGGAGGGTGCCGTCCCAGCCTACGCGGGCGCGTCGGCGGCAGCGCGCGGGGACGGCGCGGGCGGCCGCGGCCCGGCCGGTCGTCAGCCGGACTCACCCAGCCGCTCGCCCGCCTCGATACGGACGCCGCGCGCCCAGTCCGCCGCCTTCATCGGCTTCTTGCCCTGCGGCTGCACCCAGAGCGGCTCGACGGGGTGGCTGCCGGTGCCGACGTACACCGCCTTCTTCGTGACGGCGAGTTCGCCGGGGGCGAGAGCCGGCTCGACGCGGCCCTCTGCGGAGGTGGCCGACATCAGCTTCAGGCGCTCGCCGCGGAAGACCGTCCAGGCGCCGGGCGCGGGCGCGCAGGCGCGGATCAGCCGGTCGACGCGGAGTGCCGGTGCCGCCCAGTCGACCCTGGCGTCCTCGACCTCGATCTTCGGGGCGAGGGTGATGCCCTCGGCGGGCTGCGGCACCGCCTGCAGGGCGCCGTCCTCGATGCCGTCCATCGTCGCGACGAGCAGCCCGGAGCCGGCGAACGCCAGCCGGGTGAGCAGATCGCCGCTGGTGTCCGTCGGGCGGACGTCCTCGGTCAACACCCCGTAGACCGGGCCGGAGTCGAGGCCCTCCTCGATCTGGAAGGTGGAGGCGCCGGTCACCTCGTCACCGGCGAGCACCGCGTGCTGGACGGGCGCGGCACCGCGCCACGCGGGCAGCAGCGAGAAGTGCAGATTGACCCACCCCTTGGCGGGGATGTCGAGTGCGGCCTTCGGCAGCAGCGCGCCGTAGGCGACCACCGGGCAGCAGTCCGGCGCGATCTCCCGCAGCCGGGCCAGGAAGTCCTCGTCGCGCGGCTTGACGGGCTTGAGCACCTCGATGCCGGCCTCCTCCGCGCGCTCCGCGACGGGGCTCGCGACCAGGTGCCGGCCGCGTCCCGCGGGCGCGTCGGGCCGGGTCACGACGGCCACGACGTCATGCCGCTCCGAGGCGATCAGGGCATCGAGGGCGGGTACGGCGACCTCGGGGGTGCCGGCGAAGACAAGCCTCATGGGTGGCGATCTACCTCTCACACGCAGCGGAACGACGCACCAGTCTAGGGGGCTTGGCGCAGGTCATGCCGATAGATCAAGGGGGCGTACGACATTTCCCGCGCCTCCCGCAAAACCTCGCACGCCCCCATACCGTGACCAGAGCCGCTCCTGTCGCGTTGGTCAAACAGCATTGACCTACGACCGGGCCGCTTTGGCGGCCCGCTCGCTTTCATCACTTACCTTTTCCACGCCGGTTCGAGAGGCTTGCTCATGGCCGACCACGCAACCCACGACGCCCAGGCGCGCGCCAGCCTGCATCTCCTGGTGCGGGACATCGAGCGGGTCCGCCGGCAGGTGGACGCACTGCGCACGCTGACCGCTCAGCTCGGCAACGTCTACCGGCCGCGGCGCACGGGCCCGTCCGCGGGCTTCGTCGTCTACGGACGCGCGCCCGCCCCGACCGTCCGGCTCGCCCAGGAACTCCGCGACAGCGTCGAGACCCTGGTCACGGCGGCGGTCGACTTCGACCGTTCGCTGGGCTTCTCCTGGGACGCGGTGGGTTCGGCGCTCGGCGTCACCAAGCAGGCCGTGCACCGGCGTTACGGTGCCCGCAGGACGGCCGCCCAGCCCGCCGCGGACGGCGGCGCCGAGCCGGTGGTCCGCACCTCCGATGCCGCCGCCGGCCGCGCGGTGACCATGGCCGGCGGCCTGCCCGGTGCGCCGTCCGTCCCCGCCGCCCGCTCGATGCCCACCCAGCCCTCCGCGGCCTCCCGCGAGGAGCCGACCCGCTCGGGCGCCTTCCCCGGCCCCCGCAACGGCTGACGCCCCTCCCCCACCGGACTCCCCCCACCGGCGCGGCTCGCTGCGCACCGCTCGCCAACGCCCCGGGACCGCCCCTCGCCCACGGTCCCGGGGCGGCGCCCTGTCCAAAGACCGCGCCGCCGGCGCCTCACCCCAGGTCCGGCGGATCGATCCGTACCCGTACCGCCTCGCCCTCCCGTTTGACCAGCCGCGCCGCCCGTGCCGCCTTGAGCGCCGCGGCGAGCGCCGCGCCCTGCCCCGGACGGACCCGTACGAGCGCCCGCTCCCACGCCTCCCCCGGCGGGGGATCACCCGGCCGGCGCGGCCGCCCGGGGTCCGGCACCGGCAGCGGGACCGGCCCCAACACCTCGGCGCCCGGCGGGAGTTCGGCCGTGCGCAGCAGCTCCGCCACGTCCTCGCCGCGGCCCGCCACCGAAGCCATCCGGGACACCGGAGGGAAGCCCAGCTCGGCCCGCTCGGCGAGCTCGCGGACCGCATGGCCCACCGGGTCCCAGCGCACCAGGGCCTGCACCGGCCGCAGCGTGGGCTCCGCGATCACCGCGACCGTGCCGCCCTCCGCCTGGCGGCGCACCAGCGCGGCGGCGCCCAGCCAGCGGCGCAGCGCCTCCTCCCCGGCGCGCAGATCCGGCCGCCCCAGCAGCGCCCAGCCGTCCAGCAGCAGCGCGGCGGCATAGCCGCCCCCCTCGGCCACCGGCTCCGCGCCGGGCGTGCTCACCACCAGCGCCGGCGCCCCCGGCACCGTCGTCAGCACGTGGTCGCGCCCCGACGTGCGCACGGGGACCGCGGGGAACGCCCGCCCCAGCTCCTCCGCCGTCCGCCGCGCCCCGACGATCTGGGCCCGCAGCCGCGCGCCCCCGCACTCCGCGCAGTGCCAGTCGGGCTCCGCCCGCCCGCACCACGCGCAGGCGAGCGCGCCGGCCTCCTGGGCCTCCAGCGGTCCGGCACAGGCCCGGCAGCGGGCCGGGGTGCGGCACCGCTCGCACGCGAGCCGGGGCGCGTACCCGCGGCGCGGCACCTGCACCAGCACCGGCCCTCGGGTGAGCCCGTCGCGCACCACCTGCCAGGCCATGCTCGGCAACCGGGCGGCCCGGGCCGCGGCGTCCCGCGCCTCGTCACCCTCACCGATCGTCCGTACCAGCGGCGCCGCGGTCCGGACCTGCTCGCGCTCCGCGGTCAACGGCCGCGCCCAGCCGGTCTCCACCAGCTGCGCGGCCTCGACCGTGCAGCTCAGTCCGCCCAACAGGAAGCCGGCCCGCTCGCCGGCCGACCGCTGGATGAGCACTTCCCGGGCATGCGGCTGCGGCGCGTGCGGATCGCTGTGGCTGGAGTCACCGTCGTCCCACAGCGCCACCAGCCCGAGGTCGGCGACCGGCGCGAACATCGCCGCTCGCGTCCCGATCACGGCGCGCACCGAGCCCCGGCTCACCGCCAGCCAGCGGCGGTAGCGCTCCTCGGGCCCGGCGTCGGCGGTCAGCAGTACGTGCCGGCCCTCCCCGATCAGCTCGCCGAGCGCCTCGTCGACCCGCGCCGCGGCCCGCCCGTCGGGCACCACCACCAGCGCGCCGCGCCCGCCGGCCAGCGCCGCGGCCGCCGCCCGCGCCAGCTCCTGCGGCCAGGTCGCCCCCGGCAGCGCCGTCCACACCGCCCGCGGCGCGTCCCCCCGCGTCAGCGCCGCAAGGAACCCGGGCCCCGCGCCGTAGCGCGCCCAACTTCCCACTTCCGGCGGGGCGTTGGGCGCCAGCAGGGGCGGTGAGGGCTTGGCCTCGGCGCGCGCCCGCCGGGGCGGCACCGCCAGCTGCACCACATCGGCCAGCGTCCCCGCATACCGGTCCGCCACCGCCCGGCACAGCCCCAGCAGCTCCGGCGACAGCACCCGCTCCGGCGACAGTACTTGCGCGAGGGGCGCCAGCACCCCGCGGTACTCGCTCTCCGCCACCCGCTCGACGATGAAGCCGCTGACCAGCTTGCCGCCCTCGCGCCGGCCCCCCTTCTCCCCCGCACCGAACCGCACCCGCACCCGCACACCGGGCTGCGCCTCGGCGTCCATGGCCGCCGGCACCGCGTAGTCGAAGTACCGGTCGAGGTGCACCAGGCCCTTGTCCACCAGCACCCGCGCCACCGGCAGCTCGGCCGCCAGCTCGGCGCCCCGCCAGGTCCGCGGCTTGGCCCGGTCGGCCTTCTTCTCCCGCACGGCATCCCGGATCAGCGCCAGCTGCTCTCCCGCCCCCGACGCCCCCACACCCACCTCCGACCGCCCGTTCTCCCTGCTCACAGCTCCAGTCTTAGCAGACGGGTCGGACAACGGCCCGGGCCTGTGGACAGCACACGGCCCCGGACCGCTTGGCGGTCCGGGGCCGTGCTCGGTCGAGCGGCGCGTACGGGCTTACAGGCCCGCGGCCTTCTTCAGGGCCTCCACGCGGTCCGTGCGCTCCCAGGTGAAGTCCTCCAGCTCGCGGCCGAAGTGGCCGTAGGCGGCGGTCTGGGAGTAGATCGGGCGGAGCAGATCGAGGTCGCGGATGATCGCGGCCGGACGGAGGTCGAAGACCTCGGCGATGGCCTGCTCGATCTTGTCGGTGTCGACGGTGGCGGTGCCGAAGGTCTCGACGAAGAGACCGACCGGCTCGGCCTTGCCGATCGCGTAGGCGACCTGGACCTCGCAGCGGGCCGCGAGGCCGGCGGCGACGACGTTCTTGGCGACCCAGCGCATGGCGTAGGCGGCCGAGCGGTCGACCTTGGACGGGTCCTTGCCGGAGAAGGCACCGCCGCCGTGGCGGGCCATGCCGCCGTAGGTGTCGATGATGATCTTGCGGCCGGTCAGACCGGCGTCACCCATCGGGCCGCCGATCTCGAAGCGGCCGGTCGGGTTCACCAGCAGGCGGTAGCCGTCGGTGTCCAGCTTGATGCCGTCCTCGACGAGCTGGTTGAGGACGTGCTCGACGACGAACTCGCGGATGTCGGGCGCGAGCAGCGAGTCGAGGTCGATGTCGCTGGCGTGCTGCGAGGAGACCACGACGGTGTCGAGGCGGACGGCCTTGTGGCCGTCGTACTCGATGGTGACCTGGGTCTTGCCGTCGGGGCGGAGGTAGGGGATGGTGCCGTTCTTGCGGACCTCGGACAGGCGCTTGGACAGGCGGTGCGCGAGGTTGATCGGGAGCGGCATCAGCTCCGGCGTCTCGTCGCACGCGTAGCCGAACATCAGGCCCTGGTCACCGGCGCCCTGCCGGTCCAGCTCGTCGTCGTCGCCCTCGACGCGGTTCTCGTACGCGGTGTCGACACCCTGGGCGATGTCCGGGGACTGCGCGCCGATGGAGACCGAGACACCACAGGAAGCGCCGTCGAAGCCCTTCTTGGACGAGTCGTAGCCGATGTCCAGGATCTTGTTGCGGACGAGGTTGGGGATGTCGGCGTACGCCTTGGTCGTCACCTCGCCGGCCACATGCACCAGGCCGGTGGTGATCAGCGTCTCGACGGCGACCCGGGAGGTCGGGTCCTCCTTGAGGAGCGCGTCGAGAATCGTGTCGCTGATCTGGTCAGCGATCTTGTCGGGGTGGCCCTCGGTCACGGACTCCGAGGTGAACAGGCGGCGGGACACATCGCTCCCTGGGGTTGCAGCGGCTGCTGGCTGATCATTGGCGGAAGGGCCGAGAGCTGCGCTCGGCCCGATCCACTCGCCAGTTTATCGGTCGGATGTGGCGTTCGGGCACACGGTCTCGATTTCTGGACCCCCGGTGACCTGGGACACCACGCCTCACGGTAGGACGATCACCTTGAGTCTGAGCCGGGTCAAGGGGACACGCCGGTTTTTGTGGGGCCGCTGGGGTGACCGACGGGTGGAAATCGGCCGTGCCGCGGGATCAGGCCGAGCGCTCCGCCAGGCGGGGCACCACCAGGTCCCAGACCCGGTCCGCGAGGGCGTCCTTCGGCCCGTACGGTACCGGGGTCTCACTGCCGTCGGAGGCCAGCACGACCGCCTCGTTCTCCGCCGAACCGAACGCCTTGTCCTCCCCCACCTCATTGACGACCAGCAGGTCACAGCCCTTGCGGGCGAGTTTGGCGCGGCCGTTGGCGAGCACGTCGTCGGTCTCCGCGGCGAAGCCCACGACGACCTGCCCGGCACGGGCGCGGTCGGCGGACAGCTCGGCGAGGATGTCCGGATTTCGGACCAGCGCGATCGGTTCCGGCTCCCGGCCCTCGACCTTCTTGATCTTTCCGGTGGCGTAGGCGGCAGGCCGGAAGTCGGCGACGGCGGCGGCCATGACCACCGCGTCGGCGTCCGCCGCGGCCTTGAGCACGGCCTCCCGGAGCTGGCGGGCGGTGCCGACGGGGAGCACGTCGACGCCGGCCGGGTCGGGCAGTTCGGTGTTGCCCGCGATCAGGGTGACCTGGGCGCCGCGGGCCGCGGCGGTGGCGGCCAGCGCGTAGCCCTGCTTGCCCGACGAGCGGTTGCCCAGGTAGCGGACGGGGTCCAGGGGCTCCCGGGTGCCACCGGCGGTGACCACCACCCGGCGGCCGGCCAGGTCCGGCTCGACGGCGCCCCGCTCGCCGCGGGCCAGCACCCGGCGGCAGAGCTCGAAGATCTCCACCGGGTCGGGGAAACGGCCCTTGCCGGTGTCGACGCCGGTCAGCCGGCCGACCGCGGGCTCGATGACGAGCGCGCCGCGGCGGCGCAGGGTGGCGACGTTCTCCTGGGTGGCGGGGTTCTCCCACATCTCGGTGTGCATCGCGGGGGCGAAGATCACCGGACAGCGGGCGGTCAGCAGGGTGTTGGTCAGCAGGTCGTCGGCGAGGCCGTGGGCGGCCTTGGCCAGCATGTCGGCGGTGGCGGGGGCGACCACGACGAGGTCGGCGGCCTGGCCGATACGGACGTGCGGGACCTCGTGCACGGACTCCCAGACCTCGGTGGTGGCCGGGTTGCCGGAGAGCGCCGACCAGGTGGCCTCGCCGACGAAGTGCAGCGCCGAGGCGGTCGGCACCACCCGGACGTCGTGACCGGACTCGGTCAGCCGCCGCAGCAGCTCACACGCCTTGTACGCGGCGATCCCGCCGCTGACGCCCAGGACGACCCTGGGCCGCTCACGCTCCCGCTTGTCCATCGCTTCCCGCTCCCCGAGCTCAGGCCCCGTACGCCGGTACGCCCCGGTGGCATACCCGCCCCTATGACACACCAAGGGCCCGGCTGGGGGCACCTCCCAGCGTTAGCTGGGGGAGTCCCGCCGGGCCCTACGTGGTGCTGTGCTGCTTACTGCGCGGGGCCCTCGATGGCCTCGGAGGTCAGCAGACCCGCGTTGATCTCGCGGAGCGCGATCGACAGCGGCTTCTCGTGGACGTGCGTGTCGACGAGCGGGCCGACGTACTCCAGCAGGCCCTCACCGAGCTGCGAGTAGTACGCGTTGATCTGGCGCGCGCGCTTGGCGGCGTAGATCACGAGGCTGTACTTGGAGTCGGTGGCCTCGAGAAGCTCATCAATGGGCGGGTTGATGATGCCCTCGGGTGCGGTGATGGAAGAGGACACTCTCTGCCTTCCGAATGGGGATGAAGCCTGGGTGGGATGCGCCTGGTTGTCGTGCGGAAAGGCGCACAGTCCTGTCCGGTCCGGGGCCGGTGGAACTCCGCGGTGTCAGCCGCTGGTCTTCCGCTCCTCGGATCGGTCCAGCATCAAGGCTAGCAGCTCACGGCTGACGTCCTCGACGGAGGTGTTGACAAGTGTGAGGTCGAACTCCTTCTCCGCGGCCAGTTCGACCCTGGCGGCCTCCAGGCGGCGCTCGATGACCTCGGGCGCCTCCGTGCCGCGGCCGGTGAGCCGGCGGACCAGCTCCTCCCAGCTCGGCGGGGCCAGGAACACCAGCTGGGCCTCCGGCATGGACTCCCGGACCTGGCGGGCCCCCTGGAGGTCGATCTCCAGCAGGACGGGCTCGCCCCGCTCCAGGCGGTCGAGCACGGCCTGGCGCGGCGTGCCGTAGCGGTTGCCGGCGAACTCCGCCCATTCGAGCAGCTCGCCGTTGGCGACCAGCTTGTCGAACTCCCCGTCGTCGACGAAGAAGTACTGGATGCCGTGCTGCTCCCCTGGGCGTGGCTTGCGGGTGGTGGCCGAAACCGAGAGCCACACCTCGGGGTGGACCTTGCGCATATGCGCGACGACCGTGCTCTTGCCGACCCCCGAGGGGCCGGAGAGCACGGTCAGTCGCGGTTGTCTGGCCGGGGATACGGGGGTCGTCCCCCGGGAGACTGCTGAACTCATGCAGCGATTATTCCAGCTTCCCGCTGATGCCGGAAAATTCAGGAAGCGGTGCTGCCGAACTCGCGCTCCAGCGACGCGATCTGGTTGGAGCCAAGACCCCGGACACGGCGGCTCTCGGAGATGCCGAGCCGCTCCATGATCTGCTTGGCGCGGACCTTGCCGACGCCCGGCAGGGACTCCAGCAGGGCGGAGACCTTCATCTTGCCGATGACGTCGTTCTCCTGGCCCTGCTTGATGACCTCATGGAGGGAGGCACCGGAGTGCTTGAGCCGATTCTTGACCTCGGCGCGCTCCCGGCGAGCCGCGGCGGCCTTCTCGAGCGCGGCTGCGCGCTGTTCAGGGGTAAGGGGCGGAAGAGCCACGCCTACGTCACCTCGGATGTCGAACTGTCGGATACGGACCGGTGTGGAACCTAGTCGCCCCGCACCTGCGGAGCAACGAGCAACGCGCTTACGTGCACTGCTCTCGTCGGAGACTAGCGGCAGAGTGCGCCGGAGTCAGCGAGAACAGACGAAAAGTCCTGGTCAGACTCAGCTGACCAGGACAATTCGGGACCAAACTCCCCGTCTGAAGGCCCTCAGCCGAGCGCGGTCCGCACTTCGTCGGTGAATCGCTCCGCCACCGCGCGCAGCGACGCGGTGTCCGGACCGTGCCGCAGCACCCCCCGGCTGACGCTCGGGACGACGTTGCGCACGCTCTTCCCGAAGACGGTGGGCAGGTCGGCGGGGGTGGCGCCCTGTGCGCCGATGCCGGGGGCGAGCAGCGGACCGTTGATCGCCAGGTCGAACGAGGAGAGATCGCCGAGGGTGGCGCCGACCACCGCGCCGAAGGACCCCAGCGGCCCCTCTCCGGCGTTCTCCTCGGCGAGGTGGCCGAGCATCGTCGCGGCGACCGTCCGGCCGTCCTCGCGCACCGCCCGCTGCACCTCCGCGCCCTCCGGGTTCGAGGTCAGCGCGAGCACGAAGAGCCCGGCACCGCTCTCGCGGGCCAGCTCGACGGCCGGCTTCAGCGAGCCGTAGCCGAGGTACGGGGAGACCGTCAGCGCGTCCGAGAAGAGCGGCGAGTCCTCGCGCAGGAAGGTCTCGGCGTACGCGGCCATGGTCGAGCCGATGTCGCCGCGCTTGGCGTCCATCACGACCAGGGCGCCGCGCTCCCGGGCCTCCACGACCGCGGTCTCCAGTACGGCCAGGCCGCGGGAGCCGAACCGCTCGAAGAACGCGGCCTGTGGCTTGAAGACGGCGACGTGCTCGCCGAGCGCCTCGACGACGGTGCGGGTGAAGCGGGCCAGGCCCGCGACGTCGTCGTTCAGGCCCCAGTCGGCCAGCAGCGAGGCGTGCGGATCGATGCCGACGCAGAGCGGGCCGCGCTCGTCCATGGCACGGCGCAGGCGGGCGCCGAAGGCTTCCAGGGTCATGCGGTCACCTTCTTGTGCTCGGCGCCGACGGCGTCGGCGAGGGTGGCGTACGGGCTGTTGCGCAGGCGGGCGGCGAGTCCCTTGTGGATCGCCCGGCACCAGAACGGGCCCTGGTAGATGAAGGCGCTGTACCCCTGGACGAGGGTGGCGCCGGCCAGGATGCGCTGCCAGGCGTCCTCGGCGTTCTCGATGCCGCCGACCCCGATCAGGGTGATCCGGTCGCCCACGCGGGCGTAGAGGCGGCGCAGCACCTCCAGGGAGCGCTCCTTGAGGGGGGCGCCGGACAGGCCGCCGGTCTCCTTGACGAGCGCCGGGTCGGACGCGAGGCCCAGGCCGTCGCGGGCGATGGTGGTGTTGGTGGCGATGATGCCGTCCAGGCCGAGTTCGACGGCGAGGTCGGCGACCGCGTCGACGTCCTCGTCGGCCAGATCGGGCGCGATCTTGACCAGGAGGGGGACCCGGCGGTCGGTGACCGTACGGTCGGCCGCCTCGCGCACCGCGGTCAGCAGCGGCCGCAGGTGGTCGACGGCCTGGAGGTTGCGCAGGCCGGGGGTGTTCGGGGAGGAGACGTTGACGACGAGGTAGTCGGCGTGCCCGGCCAGCCGCTCGGTGGAGGTGACGTAGTCGCCGACGGCCTCCGACTCGGGGACGACCTTGGTCTTGCCGATGTTGACGCCGAGGGTGGTCGGGAAGACCGGGTTGCGGGCCGCCAGGCGGGCCGCGACGGACGCGGAGCCGTCGTTGTTGAAGCCCATGCGGTTGATCAGCGCGCGGTCCTTGACGAGCCGGAACAGGCGCTTCGGGGGGTTTCCGGGCTGGGCCTGGGCGGTGACCGTGCCGATCTCGACGTGGTCGAAGCCGAGCATGGTCATGCCGTCGATGGCGACCGCGTTCTTGTCGAAGCCGGCGGCGAGCCCGAAGGGACCGTGCATCCGGCGGCCGAACGCCTCGACCCGCAGTTCCTTGTAGCGCGGCGCGAGCGCGGCGGCCAGGAACGTCCGCAGTACGGGGACCCGCGCGGCCCGGCAGATCCAGCCGAAGGCCAGGTGGTGGGCCCGCTCGGGATCCATGCGCGTGAAGAAGAGCCGGAAGAAGAGCTGGTACATGGTGGTGTCCTCATGAGGAGGGGGACACCGTTTCCGGTGTCCCCCTCGTGGGCTGCTAGTCGCGGGCGGCGATCAGGTGTTCCGCGTGTTCCTGGAGTGACCTGACGCCGACGTCGCCGCGGTTCATCGCCTCGATGCCCTGGACGGCGGCCGCGAGGGCCTGGACCGTGGTCAGGCAGGGCACGGAGCGGGCCACCGCCGCGGTGCGGATGTCGTAGCCGTCCAGCCGGCCGCCGGTGCCGTACGGGGTGTTGACGATCAGGTCGACCTGGCCGTCGTGGATGAGCTGGACGATGGTCTTCTCGCCGTTCGGGCCCTCGCCCTCGGACTGCTTGCGCACCACGGTGGCGTTGATGCCGTTGCGGCGCAGCACCTCGGCGGTGCCGGAGGTGGCGAGCAGCTCGAAGCCGTGCGCGACCAGCTCACGGGCCGGGAAGATCATCGAGCGCTTGTCCCGGTTGGCGACGGAGACGAAGGCACGGCCCTTGGTGGGCAGCGCCCCGTAGGCGCCGGACTGCGACTTGGCGTAGGCGGTGCCGAAGACCGAGTCGATGCCCATGACCTCGCCGGTGGAGCGCATCTCCGGGCCGAGGACGGTGTCCACGCCGCGGCCGGAGGCGTCGCGGAAGCGCGACCAGGGCATCACGGCTTCCTTGACCGAGATCGGCGCGTCCAGCGGCAGCGTGCCGCCGTCGCCGGTCTTCGGCAGCATGCCCTCGGCGCGCAGCTCGGCGACGGTGGCGCCCAGCGAGATCCGCGCCGCGGCCTTGGCCAGCGGCACCGCGGTGGCCTTCGAGGTGAAGGGCACCGTGCGGGAGGCGCGCGGGTTGGCCTCCAGGACGTAGAGGATGTCCCCGGCCATCGCGAACTGGATGTTGATCAGTCCGCGGACGCCGACGCCCTTGGCGATGGCCTCGGTGGAGGCGCGCAGCCGCTTGATGTCGAAGCCGCCGAGGGTGATCGGGGGCAGCGCGCAGGCGGAGTCGCCGGAGTGGATGCCGGCCTCCTCGATGTGCTCCATGACGCCGCCGAGGTAGAGCTCGTGGCCGTCGTAGAGCGCGTCGACGTCGATCTCTATGGCGTCGTCGAGGAAGCGGTCGATGAGGACCGGGTGGCGGTCGATGAGGCCGGCGTGGCGGGTGAGGTACTCACCGAGCGAGGGCTCGTCGTAGACGATCTCCATGCCGCGGCCGCCGAGCACGTACGACGGGCGCACCATGACCGGGTAACCGATCTCGGTGGCGATCCGCTTGGCCTCGTCGAAGGAGAAGGCGGTGCCGTACTTGGGGGCCGGCAGGCCGGCCTCGGTCAGCACCCGGCCGAAGGCGCCGCGCTCCTCGGCGAGGTCGATGGCCTCGGGCGAGGTGCCGACGATCGGCACGCCGTTGTCCTTGAGCGCCTGCGCCAGGCCCAGCGGGGTCTGCCCGCCGAGCTGGACGATGACGCCGGCGACCGGGCCGGCCTGGGTCTCGGCGTGCACGATCTCCAGCACGTCTTCCAGCGTCAGCGGCTCGAAGTACAGGCGGTCGGAGGTGTCGTAGTCCGTCGAGACGGTCTCCGGGTTGCAGTTGACCATCACGGTCTCGTAGCCGGCGTCGCTGAGCGCGAACGAGGCGTGGACGCAGGAGTAGTCGAACTCGATGCCCTGGCCGATGCGGTTGGGGCCGGAGCCGAGGATGATCACGGCCGGCTTCTCGCGCGGCGCGACCTCGGTCTCCTCGTCGTAGGAGGAGTAGAAGTACGGCGTCTTCGCGGCGAACTCGGCGGCGCAGGTGTCGACCGTCTTGTAGACGGGGCGGACGCCGAGCGCGTGCCGAACCTCGCGGACGACGTCCTCCCGCAGACCGCGGATCGCCGCGATCTGGGCGTCGGAGAAGCCGTAGCGCTTTGCTTCCGCAAGGATCTCCGGGCCGAGCTTGTCGGCACCGGCGATCTCGTCGGCGATCTCCTTGACGAGGAAGAGCTGGTCGACGAACCAGGGGTCGATCTTCGTGGCGTCGAAGACCTCCTGCGGGGTCGCGCCCGCGCGGATCGCCGCCATGACCGTGTTGATCCGGCCGTCGGTGGGGACCTGGGCCTTCTCCAGCAGCGCGGCCTTGTCACCGGGCTCGGTGACGAAGTCGAACTGGCTGCCCTTCTTCTCCAGCGAGCGCAGCGCCTTGTTGAGCGCCTCGGGGAAGTTGCGGCCGATCGCCATGGCCTCGCCGACCGACTTCATGGTGGTGGTCAGCGTGGCGTCGGCGGCCGGGAACTTCTCGAAGGCGAACCGCGGCACCTTGACGACGACGTAGTCGAGCGTCGGCTCGAAGGAGGCCGGGGTCTGCTCGGTGATGTCGTTCGGGATCTCGTCGAGGGTGTAACCGACGGCGAGCCGGGCGGCGATCTTCGCGATCGGGAAGCCGGTGGCCTTGGAGGCCAGCGCCGAGGAGCGCGAGACCCGGGGGTTCATCTCGATGACGATGACCCGGCCGTCCTCGGGGTTGACCGCGAACTGGATGTTGCAGCCGCCGGTGTCCACGCCGACCTCGCGGATGACCGCGATGCCGACGTCGCGCAGGATCTGGTACTCGCGGTCGGTGAGCGTCATGGCCGGCGCGACGGTGATCGAGTCGCCGGTGTGCACGCCCATCGGGTCGAAGTTCTCGATGGAGCAGACGACCACGACGTTGTCGTTCTTGTCGCGCATCAGCTCCAGCTCGTACTCCTTCCAGCCGAGGATGGACTCCTCCAGGAGCACCTCGGTGGTCGGGGAGAGCGTCAGGCCCTGGCCGGCGATCCGGCGCAGCTCCTCCTCGTCGTGCGCGAAGCCGGAGCCGGCGCCGCCCATGGTGAAGGAGGGGCGGACGACGACGGGGTAGCCGCCGAGCTCGTCGACGCCCGCGAGGACGTCCTCCATGGAGTGGCAGATGACCGAGCGGGCGGACTCACCGTGGCCGATCTTCTGGCGGACGGCCTCGACGACCTCCTTGAAGAGGTCCCGGTCCTCACCCTTGTTGATGGCCTCGACGTTGGCGCCGATCAGTTCGACGCCGTACTTGTCGAGGGTGCCGGCCTCGTGCAGCGAGATGGCCGTGTTCAGGGCCGTCTGGCCGCCGAGGGTCGGCAGGAGCGCGTCCGGGCGCTCCTTGGCGATGATCTTCTCGACGAACTCGGGGGTGATCGGCTCGACGTACGTCGCGTCGGCGATCTCCGGGTCGGTCATGATCGTCGCCGGGTTGGAGTTGACCAGGATGACGCGCAGGCCCTCGGACTTGAGGACCCGGCACGCCTGGGTACCGGAGTAGTCGAACTCGGCGGCCTGGCCGATGACGATCGGGCCGGAGCCGATGACCAGGACGGACTGGATATCGGTGCGCTTAGGCACGCTGGCCCTCCAGGGAAACGCTGTGCTGGTTGTCGTCGCCCATGAGCGCGACGAAGCGGTCGAAGAGGTACGCGGCGTCGTGCGGACCCGCGGCGGCCTCGGGGTGGTACTGGACGCTGAAGGCCGGCTGGTCGAGCAGCTGGAGGCCCTCCACCACGTTGTCATTGAGGCAGACGTGGGAGACCTCGGCGCGGCCGAAGGGGGTGTCGGAAACCTTGTCGAGCGGGGCGTCGACGGCGAATCCGTGGTTGTGCGCGGTGACCTCGACCTTGCCGGTCGTACGGTCCTGCACCGGCTGGTTGATGCCGCGGTGGCCGTACTTGAGCTTGTAGGTGCCGAAGCCCAGCGCGCGGCCCAGGATCTGGTTGCCGAAGCAGATGCCGAACAGCGGCGTCCTGCGCTCCAGCACTCCGCGCATGACGGAGACGGGGTGGTCGGCGGTGGCCGGGTCGCCCGGTCCGTTGGAGAAGAACACGCCGTCCGGCTCGACCGCGTAGACGTCCTCGACGGTGGCCGTGGCGGGCAGCACGTGCACCTCGATGCCGCGCTCGGCCATGCGGTGCGGGGTCATGCCCTTGATGCCCAGGTCGATCGCGGCGACGGTGAACTTCTTCTCGCCGATCGCCGGGACGACGTACGCCTCCTTGGTGGCGACCTGCGCCGAGAGGTCGGCGCCCTTCATCTCCGGGGCCTGGCGCACCTTGGCGAGCATGGTGCCCGCGTCGGGCAGCGCGTCGCCGGAGAAGATGCCGACCCGCATGGCGCCGCGCTCGCGCAGGTGGCGGGTGAGCGCCCGGGTGTCCACGCCGCTGATGCCGACGATGCCCTGGGCGACCAGCTCGTCGTCGAGGGAGCGCACCGAGCGCCAGTTGGACGGGATGCGGGCGGGGTCGCGGACGACGTAGCCGGCGACCCAGATCCGCTGCGACTCGGGGTCCTCGTCGTTCACACCGGTGTTGCCGATGTGCGGGGCGGTCATCACGACGACCTGGCGGTGGTACGAGGGGTCGGTCAGCGTCTCCTGGTAGCCGGTCATGCCGGTGGAGAACACCGCTTCGCCGAAGGTCTCCCCCACGGCCCCGTAGGCACGGCCGTGGAAGGTACGGCCGTCCTCCAGGACGAGTACGGCGGGGATCCCCCTTGTGCCGTGGGCGGTACCCCTGGTGGAGGTCGTCATCGTGCGCCTTCCGTTTCGGTGTGCTCGGTGGTGGTCGTGGTGTGGGTGGTGCTGAGGGTGTTGAGGGCCTCGACCCAGGCGGCGTGGTCGGCGGCCCGGTCGGAGCGGAAGCCGGAGTCGATCTCCCGGTCCCCGTGCCGCCAGGTGACGATCAGCAGGCCGCCCTCGGTGAGGACCTTGCCGGCGATGCCCTTGTCGAGGCGGGCGCCGCGCAGTGCGGCGGCCGGCACGAAGAAGCTCGTGGCGCCCGGCCGCACGACGTCCAGGCCCTGGTCGGTCAGGGTCAGCTCGACGCGGCTGCGGGTGCCCAGGCCGCGGGCGACGATGCGGTCGAGCCACTGCCCGGCGGTGGTGGAGCCGTGGTAGCGGCCGCTGAGCGTGAGCCGGGGCTCGCCCGCGTCGGCGGGCGTTCCGGGCAGCTCGGGCAGGTCGCCCTGGAGCGTGCCGCGCCACTTCCAGCCCTGACGCATCAGCCAGTAGACGAAGGCGACGAAGACCAGCAGGCCGACGACCCAGCCGATCCGTGCGGCCCAGTCGGTGACCGGCGCGGACTTCTGCGCCTCGGCCAGGTGGATGAGTGAAGGAGTCACGCGAGCTTCCCGTCGACGAGCGTTGCCCGGCCCCGCAGGAAGGTGTGGGTCACACGCCCCGGCAGCTCACGGCCCTCGTAGGGGGTGTTGCGGCTGCGGGAGGCGAAGCCCGCGGGGTCCACCTCTCCACGGTAAGCGGAATCGACCAGCGTGAGGTTGGCGGGCTCACCAGCCGAGACGGGGCGGCCGTGGCCCTGCGCCCGGCCGATCCGCGCCGGCGCGAAGGACATCCGGTCGGCGACGTCCGCCCAGGTCAGCAGGCCCGTCTCGACCATCGTCTGCTGGACGACCGACAGCGCGGTCTCCAGGCCCACCATGCCCATGGCGGCCGCGGCCCACTCGCAGTCCTTGTCCTCGTGCGGGTGCGGGGCGTGGTCGGTGGCGACGATGTCGATCGTGCCGTCGGCGAGGGCCTCGCGCAGCGCCATGACGTCGCGCTCGGTCCGCAGCGGCGGGTTGACCTTGTAGACCGGGTTGTACGTGCGCACCATCTCGTCGGTGAGGAGCAGGTGGTGCGGGGTGACCTCGGCCGTGACGTCGATGCCGCGGGACTTGGCCCAGCGCACGATCTCGACGCTGCCGGCGGTCGACAGGTGGCAGATGTGCACCCGCGAGCCGACGTGCTCGGCGAGCAGCACGTCCCGGGCGATGATCGACTCCTCGGCGACGGCCGGCCAGCCGCCGAGCCCGAGCTCCGCCGAGACGATGCCCTCGTTCATCTGGGCGCCCTCGGTCAGCCGCGGCTCCTGGGCGTGCTGCGCGACGACGCCGCCGAACGCCTTCACGTACTCCAGGGCCCGGCGCATGATCACGGCGTCGTCCACGCACTTGCCGTCGTCCGAGAAGACGGTGACGCCGGCGGCGGACTCGTGCATGGCGCCCAGCTCGGCGAGCTTCTTGCCCTCCAGGCCGACGGTGACGGCACCGATGGGCTGCACGTCGCAGTAGCCGTGCTCCTGGCCGAGCCGGTAGACCTGCTCGACGACGCCGGCGGTGTCGGCCACCGGGAAGGTGTTGGCCATGGCGAACACCGCGGTGTAGCCGCCGCTGGCGGCGGCCCGGGTGCCGGTGAGGACGGTCTCGGAGTCCTCGCGGCCGGGCTCGCGCAGGTGGGTGTGCAGGTCGACCAGGCCGGGCAGCAGGATCTTGCCGCCGGCTTCGACGACGCTCGCGTCACCGGCGTCGATACCGGTGCCGACCCGGGCGATCGTCTCACCGTCGATCAGGACCTCCTGCGGCTCCCCGCCGAGCACCTTCGCACCGCGGATAAGGATCTTGCTCATGGTTCTTACTTCTCCTCGGTACGGGATCAAGAGGCGGGCGCGGAGCGCGTCGTGCGGGTGGCGGCGGGCGACGGGTGGGCGACGGCCGGCTCGTTGCCGCCCAGGAGCAGGTAGAGGACGGCCATGCGGACGGACACACCGTTGGCCACCTGCTCGATGACCGTGCAGCGGTCGGAGTCGGCGACCTCGGCGGTGATCTCCATGCCGCGGACCATCGGGCCGGGGTGCATCACGAGGGCGTGCTCGGGCATCCGCGCCATCCGCTCGCCGTCCAGGCCGTAGCGGCGCGAGTACTCGCGCTCGGTCGGGAAGAAGGCGGCGTTCATCCGCTCGCGCTGCACCCGCAGCATCATCACGGCGTCGGACTTCGGCAGCACGCTGTCCAGGTCGTACGACACCTCGCAGGGCCAGGTCTCGACGCCGACCGGCACCAGGGTGGGCGGGGCGACGAGGGTCACCTCGGCGCCCAGCGTGTGCAGCAGGTCGACGTTGGAGCGCGCGACCCGGCTGTGCAGCACGTCGCCGACGAGGGTGATCCGCCGGCCGGCGAGGTCCTGGCCGAGCCCGGCGTCCGGACCGATGAGCCGGCGGCGCATGGTGAAGGCGTCCAGCAGGGCCTGGGTGGGGTGCTGGTGCGTGCCGTCGCCGGCGTTGATGACGGGGGCGTCGATCCAGCCGGAGTTGGCGAGCCGGTAGGGGGCGCCGGAGGCGCCGTGCCGGATGACGACGGCGTCGACGCCCATGGCCTCCAGGGTCTGGGCGGTGTCCTTCAGGGACTCGCCCTTGGAGACGCTGGAGCCCTTGGCGGCGAAGTTGATCACGTCCGCGGAGAGCCGCTTCTCGGCGGCTTCGAAGGAGATGCGGGTCCGGGTCGAGTCCTCGAAGAAGAGGTTGCAGACGGTGCGTCCGCGCAGGGTCGGGAGCTTCTTGATCGGCCGGTCCGCTACCCGGGCCATCTCCTCGGCGGTGTCGAGGATCAGCACGGCGTCGTCGCGGGTGAGGTCGGCGGCCGAGATGAGGTGACGCTTCATCCGGTTTTCTCCGTGGGTGAAGGAGGTGTACGGGTATGTCCGTTGAGCGGGCATGCCTGCGGGCCCGGGTTCACCGGGTCCGTGTGCGGTGCGCTAGCGCTCGCCGGCCGGGGCGGCTTCCTTTGCGCCGAGCAGCACGGCGTCCCGGCCGTCCTCCTCGGTGAGCTGGACCTTGACCGTCTCCCGCAGCGACGTCGGGAGGTTCTTGCCTACGTAGTCGGCACGGATCGGCAGCTCGCGGTGGCCGCGGTCGACGAGGACCGCGAGCTGGACGGCGCGCGGCCGGCCGATGTCGCCCAGGGCGTCCAGCGCGGCGCGGATCGTACGGCCGGAGAAGAGGACGTCGTCGACGAGCAGGACGAGCCGGCCCTCGATGCCGTCGGCGGGGATCTCCGTGCGGGCCAGCGCGCGGGCCGGGCCCAGGCGCAGGTCGTCGCGGTACATCGTGATGTCGAGCGAGCCGACCGGCACGGCCCGGCCGGTGATCTCCTCCAGCTTGGCGGCCAGCCGCCGGGCGAGGAAGACACCGCGGGTGGGGATCCCCAGGAGCACCACGTCGTCCGCGCCCTTGGCGCGCTCGACGATCTCGTGGGCGATGCGCGTCAGCATGCGCGCCATGTCCGGGCCTTCGAGCACCGGGCGCGCGGCGAGCCTGACTCCCGCGTCGGAACTGTTTGCGTCCATACGAAACGGACCTCCTTCTCCGCCTCACGGGACGGACCTTAAAGGACGTCGGAATTACGCAGTCAGGTTAGCAGGAGGCCCTCCAGGACCGGTTCGCACCCCTGACGGGTGAGGGTCTGACCCATTCCGCTTGACGAAGTCAGATTACGCTGCGTAACCTCACAGTGAGTTACCAGCCCGCGGCTGAGCCGCATTTCGACACAGCGTCCGGGGAGCCTTATGTCCAGCGAATACGCCAAACAGCTCGGGGCCAAACTCCGCGCCATCCGCACCCAGCAGGGCCTTTCCCTCCACGGCGTCGAGGAGAAGTCCCAGGGCCGCTGGAAGGCCGTGGTGGTGGGATCGTACGAGCGCGGCGACCGTGCCGTGACCGTGCAGCGCCTCGCCGAGCTGGCGGACTTCTACGGCGTTCCGGTGCAGGAGCTGCTGCCGGGCACGACGCCCGGCGGCGCGGCCGAGCCCCCGCCGAAGCTGGTGCTCGACCTGGAGCGCCTGGCCCACGTCCCGCAGGAGAAGGCCGGCCCGCTGCAGCGCTACGCCGCCACGATCCAGAGCCAGCGCGGCGACTACAACGGCAAGGTGCTCTCGATCCGCCAGGACGACCTGCGCACCCTCGCCGTGATCTACGACCAGTCGCCCTCGGTGCTGACCGAGCAGCTGATCAGCTGGGGTGTGCTGGACGCCGACGCCCGCCGCGCGGTGTCGCACGAGGAGATCTGACCCCTCCAGCACCTGCAGAAACGTACCGCCGCCCCGGGAATCCGGGGCGGCGGTTTGTGTCTGCCCCGCTTTCCCCCCGTCCACCCGCGATCCCCGCCCCTTCCGTCGCGCGCGCCGGTACCGCGTGCCGTGCACCGGCGCGTACGCCACCGTGCACGCCGCTGTGTGCGCCGTCACGCGCCCGCGGGCACGCCTGGGGCACCGATCACCCTTCCGCGCCCTCCGGCGGCGTTCTGAGGGCATACGAAGGGCCCGGAGCAATCCCCTTGCTCCGGGCCCTTTCGGTTCGCTCTGCCGACCGCCTACGCCTCGCGGCGCAGGCCCGGCTTCAGCTCCTTGAGCCGGCCGAGGAGGCCGTTGACGAAGGCCGGCGAGTCGTCCGTGGAGAACTCCTTGGCGAGCTGAACGGCTTCGTCGATCGCCACCGCGTCCGGCGTCTCGTCCATCCACAGCAGCTCGAAGGCGCCCAGACGCAGGATGGAGCGGTCGGCCGCCGGCATCCGGTCCAGGTCCCAGTCGACCGAGTAGGTGGAGATGAGCTCGTCGATACGGGCGATGTGGTCCGCGTACCCCTCGACCAACTGCAGGGTGTACTCGTTCACCGGCGGCTGCCGGGGGTCGGTCCGGGCGTGACGCATCCAGTCCGCGAGCACGGACTGCACGTCGGCACCGCGCTGATCGGCCTCGAAGAGGATCTGGAAGGCGCGCTTACGGGCCTTGGTGCGGGCAGCCACGGTTAGCTGTTCACCCGGCCGAGGTAGTCGCTCGTGCGGGTGTCGACCTTGATCTTCTCACCGGTGGTGATGAAGAGCGGCACCTGGATCTGGTGGCCGGTCTCCAGCGTGGCCGGCTTGGTGCCACCGGTGGAGCGGTCACCCTGGACGCCCGGCTCGGTCTCCTGGACGACCAGCTCGACGGCGGCCGGCAGCTCGACGTAGAGCACCTCGCCCTCGTGCTGCGCGACGACGGCCTCGAAGCCCTCGATGAGGAAGTTGGCGGCGTCACCGACGGACTTGCGGTCGACGTGCAGCTGGTCGTAGGTGTCCATATCCATGAAGACGAAGTACTCGCCGTCCATGTACGAGAACTGCATCCCACGCTTGTCGACAGTGGCCGTCTCGACCTTCACACCGGCGTTGAAGGTCTTGTCCACCACCTTGCCGGACAGCACGTTCTTGAGCTTGGTGCGGACGAAGGCCGGGCCCTTGCCGGGCTTGACGTGCTGGAACTCGACGACGGACCAGAGCTGGCCGCCTTCGAGCTTGAGCACCATGCCGTTCTTGAGGTCGTTCGTGGATGCCACGGTTGCGGAATCTCCTGGACTGCAGGTGGTGGAACCGGGGAGCGACGCCCACCGAGCCGCTCCGGCTCAGAGTGCGAGCAGCTCCTTGGTCGTGATCGTGAGTAGCTCGGGCCCGCCGTCCGCCTCGGGGCGGACGACGAGTGTGTCGTCGATCCGGACACCCCCACGGCCCGGGATGTGAACCCCCGGCTCGACGGTGACCGGCACGCAAGCGTCCAGTTTACCCATGGCGGACGGGGACAACTGAGGGTCCTCGTCGATTTCGAGTCCCACGCCGTGCCCGGTCCACGGGCCGAGCCGCTCGCCGTAGCCCGCCGCGTCGAGCACATGGCGCGTCACCCGGTCCACCTCGCGGCACTCGACGCCCGGTGCGAGCGCCTCCCGCCCGGCCCGCTGGGCTGCGAAAACGAGATCGTACAGCTCGATCTGCCAGTCCGAGGGCGTGGTGCCGATGACGAAGGTCCGGCCGATCTCACAGCGGTAGCCGCGGTAGTTGGCGCCCAGGCCCACGCTCAGGAAATCGCCCTCCTCCACCCGCCGGTCGGTGGGCAGATGGCCGGGGCGGCCGGCGTTCGGGCCGGTCGCGACGGAGGTGGGGAAGGCCGGGCCGTCCGCGCCGTGGTCCACCAGCCGGCGCTCCAGTTCGAGCGCGAGATGCCGCTCGGTACGGCCCACGAGAATCGATTCCAGCAGCTCACCCAGCGCCTGGTCGGCGATCTCCGCGGCGATCCGCAGACAGGCGATCTCGTCGTCGTCCTTGACCAGCCGCTGCGCCTCGACCGCGCACGCCATGTCGGTCAGCCGCAGCCGGGGCGCGACCTGGGTGAGCGCCCGGTGCCGGGTGACGGTGAGGTGGTGCTCCTCGACGGCCAGGGTGTCGGCACCGGCCGTCGCGGCCAGGTCGGCGCCGGCCACGACCGGGTCGCCGCCGCGGGCCGGCAGCACCGCGACCCGTACGTCGTCGACCGGCCGCCCCTCGCTCGGGTCACCGCTCAGCGGGCCGCCGCACAGCAGCACGTCGTCGGTCGGACCCAGCAGCAGGGCGGCGCCCGGTGGTGCGCAGCCGGTGAGGTAGCGCACGTTCGCGGGGCGCGAGATCAGGGCTGCGGCACTTCCGGTTGCGGCGCAGCGGTCGCGCAGCCGCGTGCGTCGGGCCGCGTACAACTCGGACATATCACGAGCGTACGGCGGCTCCCCCGGGGCGGCCGGTCGAGCGCCGCCGCCCGGGGGACCGCCGGGCGGCCGGGGCTCTACCAGCTCGGCGGGCTGGCCAGGGAGCGGGCCACGACGTCGTCGAGGACCCGGACGGTCGTCGCGACGTCGTGCTGGGAGTTGTCGATGATCGGCAGGCCGGAGCCGTACCAGCCGGCCATCCGACCGTGGATCCGGGCGACCTCTTCGTCGGAGAGCCGGCGGTTCCCGCTGCGCCGGGCGTTGCGCTCCAGGACGATCTCCAGGCCCGGCAGCAGCACGATCGGCAGCAGGCCGGGGCCCACATGGCGCTTCCAGCCGCCGAGCCCGACGACCGGGCGGTCCGGGAAGACGGCGTCGTCGAGGATGCAGGAGATGCCGTTGGCCAGGAAGTTGCGGGCCGCGAAGCCGCAGGTGCGGCGGGCGAGGCGGTACTGCGCCTCGGAGTGGTCGTTCCAGCCGGACTGCGGATCGGCGAAGCCGGACCGGACCCATTCGCGGACGTCGTCGAGGCTGATGTGCGCGGTCGGCACCCGCCGGGTGTCGGCCCAGTGGCGGGCGACGCTGGTCTTGCCGGCGCCGGCCGGGCCGATCAGCAGCACCGCGACGGCCGCCTGCGAGGCGTCCGGTGCGGCGGTGTCGGCCGGCGGGCTGGGCAGGGCCACCGGCGCGCCCGGGGGCAGCTGGATGTGGCCGGTGATGTCCGTGGTGCTGTGGCCGCCGGCCGGGGCCTGCTGGGGTGCGGGCCCGTGCCAGCCCTGCCCGGGTGCGGGCTGCTGCGCCGGCGGGGCGGCGGGGGCCGGTGGCGGGCCGGACGGTGCCGGCGGGGTGGGCCCCGGGTTGGGCGTCCAGTGCATGGCAGCCCCGGCTCCCGATGCCTGCCCGTTGGGCGGCAGCGGGGCCCCCACTGCGTACTGCATCCGGTGGCTCTCCGTCTCGTGCGGTCGACGTGGTGCGCGGCGCCGGGCGTGGCTGCCCGGTGCGTCGTGCGGCAACCCACCGGCCCCGGGGGGCCGTTGTGCCCCATGGCCGCCGTCGTGGGTGGTACCGGTGCGAACGGTACCCTCCCGGACGCGGCCCGGGAGGGTCACTACCCGCGGCGGCCACCACCTGAACGGCCGGCGGCGGGGCCGAAGTGCCCCGCGGGGGCCGTCAGTTGTCCAGTTCCTCGGCCAGCGCGCGGAGGGCGAGACGGTAGGAGCCGATGCCGAAGCCGGCGACCGTACCGCTGGCGACGGCCGCGATGACCGAATTGTGGCGGAACTGCTCCCGGGCATACGGGTTGGAGATGTGCACTTCGATCAGGGGGGCGGTGCGCTGGGCGGCCGCGTCCCTCATGCCGTACGAGTAGTGCGTGAAAGCGCCGGGGTTGATGACGACCGGGATCGAGCCGTCGGCGGCCTCGTGCAGCCAGCGGATCATCTCGCCCTCGTCGTTGGTCTCCCGGACCTCGGCCGCGAACCCGAGCTCCTTGCCGAGCCGGGTGCACTCCTCGACCAGCCCGGCGTAGGAGGTGGCACCGTAGACGTCCGGCTCACGGGAGCCCAGCCGGCCGAGGTTGGGGCCGTTGAGGACGAGTACCCGGCGGGGCTTGCCGGTCATGCCGCTCACGCTGCGATCTCGGCGTGTGCGGCGAGCAGCATGGCCGGATCCGGACCCTCCAGGACGGTCGGCTTGGCCAGGCCGTCCAGGACGATGAAGCGCAGCCGGTCGCCGCGGGACTTCTTGTCGACCTTCATCGTCTCCAGCAGCTTGGGCCACTGGTCGCCGCGGTAGGTCAGCGGCAGCCCGACGGACGCGAGGACGGTGCGGTGCCGGTCGGCGGTGGCGTCGTCCAGGCGGCCGGCGATCCGGCCGAGTTCGGCGGCGAAGACCATGCCGACGGAGACCGCCGCGCCGTGCCGCCAGTTGTAACGCTCGTTCTTCTCGATGGCGTGCGCCAGGGTGTGGCCGTAGTTGAGGATCTCCCGCAGGCCGGACTCCTTGAGGTCCGCGGAGACCACCTCGGCCTTGACCCGGATGGCCCGCTCGATCAGTTCGGCGGTGTGCGCGCCGTCCGGGCGCTTGGCGGCCTCCGGGTCCGACTCGATGAGGTCGAGGATCGCCGGGTCGGCGATGAAGCCCGCCTTGATGATCTCGGCCAGGCCGGAGACGTAGTCGTGCACCGGCAGGCTGTCGAGCGCGGCCAGGTCGCAGAGCACACCGGCCGGCGGGTGGAAGGCGCCGACGAGGTTCTTGCCCTCGGCGGTGTTGATGCCCGTCTTGCCGCCCACCGCCGCGTCGACCATGCCGAGGACCGTGGTCGGCACCGCGATCCAGCGCACCCCGCGCAGCCAGGTCGCGGCGACGAACCCGGCCAGGTCGGTGGTGGCGCCGCCACCGACGCCGACGATCACATCGCTGCGGGTGAAGCCGGACTGCCCCAGCGCCTTCCAGCAGTACGCGGCGACCTCGGCGGTCTTGGACTCCTCGGCGTTCGGCAGCTGGATGGCGATCGCCTCGTAGCCCTGCGAGGCGAGGTCCTCGCGCAGCGCCTCGCCGGTGGCGGCCAGCGCCTCCGGATGCAGCACGGCGACGCGCTTGGCGCCCTGGCCGATCAGGCCGGGGAGTTCGCCGAGCAGCTGCCGTCCGACGAGCACCTCGTACGGGTCGGTGCCCGCCGTGCCGCCGACCTGGATCCGGGTGGGCTGCTCCGTCATGCCTGTTCCTCCCTGTGGGCGGCCCGCGGGGCGTCTCCCGCGGCCGTCCGTAGCTCCAAAGCGTCCATGATCGCCTCGGTGACCTGGCCGGGGGTGCGCTCCCCGGTGGCGATCACGGCGCGCGCGACCTCGGTGTACAGCGGCCGCCGCTTCTCCATCAGCTCGCGCCACTGCTTGCGCGGGTTGACGGCCAGCAGCGGGCGGGGCGCGTCCAGGCCCACCCGCTTGACGGCGTCGGCGAGTTCGACGTCGAGGAAGACCACCGGCAGGCCGGTCAGCAGCTTGCGGGTGCCGTCGTCCATGATCGCGCCGCCGCCGAGCGAGAGCACGCCCGGATGGCGCTCCACCGCCTCGCGCACCGCCGCGCGCTCCAGCTCACGGAAGTGCGGTTCGCCCTCGTCGATGAAGATCTCGGCGATCGGCCGGCCCGCCGTGGCGACGATGTCGGCATCGGTGTCGCGGTAGCCGACGCCGAGCCGCTCGGCCAGCAGCGCGCCCACCGTCGACTTGCCGGCGCCGGGCGGGCCGATCAGCACGACGACCGGCGACGTCATTTGATCGCCAGGTTGTCGAGGAAGCTCCGCACGTTGCGGCGGGTCTCGGGCACGCTGTCGCCGCCGAACTTCTCCACCACCGCGTCGGCGAGCACCAGGGCCACCATGGCCTCGGCGACGATGCCGGCCGCCGGGACCGCGCAGACGTCCGAGCGCTGGTGGTGCGCCTTGGCCGCCTCGCCGGTGCTCACGTCGACCGTCGCCAGCGCCCGCGGCACCGTCGCGATCGGCTTCATCGCGGCCCGCACCCGCAGCAGCTCGCCGGTGGTCAGACCGCCCTCGGTGCCGCCGGAACGGCCCGAGCTGCGCCGGATGCCGTCGTCGGTGGCGAGGATCTCGTCGTGCGCCTGGGAGCCGGGTACCCGCGCCAGGTCGAAACCGTCACCGACCTCGACACCCTTGATCGCCTGGATGCCCATGAGGGCGGCGGCCAGCCGGGCGTCGAGACGGCGGTCCCAGTGGACGTGCGAGCCGAGGCCCACCGGCACGCCGTAGGCCAGCACCTCGACGACACCGCCCAGGGTGTCGCCGTCCTTGTGGGCCTGGTCGATCTCCGCGACCATCGCCTTGCTCGCGTCCGCGTCCAGGCAGCGCACCGGGTCGGCGTCCAGCTTCGCCACGTCGGACGGCTTCGGGTAGACGCCGTACGGCGCCTTGGCCGCGGCCAGCTCGACGACGTGCGAGACGATCTCGATGCCGGCCGTCTCCTTGAGGAACGAGCGGGCCACCGCACCCAGCGCCACCCGCGCCGCGGTCTCCCGCGCCGAGGCGCGCTCCAGGATCGGGCGGGCCTCGTCGAAGCCGTACTTCTGCATGCCGGCGAGGTCGGCGTGACCGGGGCGGGGGCGGGTCAGCGGCGCGTTACGGGCCAGCGCGGCGAGCTCCTCCGCGTCCACCGGGTCGGCCGCCATCACCTGCTCCCACTTGGGCCACTCGGTGTTGCCGACCATGATCGCCACGGGCGAGCCCAGCGACAGACCGTGCCGCACACCGCCGAGGAAGGTGATCTCGTCCTGCTCGAACTTCATCCGGGCACCGCGGCCGTAGCCCAGCCGGCGCCGTGCCAGCGCGTCCGCCACCAGCTCAGTGGTGATCGGGACCCCGGCCGGAAGGCCCTCCAGCGTCGCCACGAGTGCGGGGCCGTGCGACTCCCCCGCCGTCAGCCAGCGCAACCTGCTCAACGGTGCTCCTCATGTACTGCTCATCCGCGTACGGTCTCCCCCTGATCCTCCCACGTCGCACCGGAGGGGCGGCGCGCAGTCCAGGAAGCGGACCCGGCGGCGGGGTCCCCGGGCCGCGGGGGCCGGGGCCACGGCGCCGGGGGCGGTGGCGGCCGGCGGTCAGCGGGCGGCGAGCGCCGCCTCCCCGGCCCGGCGCATCGCGGCCAGCGGGGCCGGCGCGCGGCCGGTCATCTGCTCCACCTGGAGCACGGCCTGGTGCACGAGCAGGTCGAGGCCGCCGACCACCGCGCCACCGCGGTCCGCCCAGGCAGCGGCGAGCGCCGTCGGCCAGGGCTCGTAGAGGACGTCGAAGAGCGTGCCGGGCCGGTCGGGCACCGCGCCGGCGAGCGCGTCGGTGGTGCCCGCCGGGGTGGTGGCGACGACCAGCGGGGCGGCGAAGGCTTCGGCGGCGTCCTCCCAGGGAGCGGTGCGCACCGTGACGCCGAGCCGCTCGCCCCAGCCGCGCATCTCGGCGGCCCGCGTCTCGCTCCGGACGTACGCGGTGACCTCGCCGGTGCAGATACGGGAGAGCGCGGCGAGCGCCGAGGAGGCGGTGGCACCCGCCCCCAGCACACTGGCGCGCTCGACCTGCCGCACGCCGCGCTCACGCAGCGCGGCGATCATGCCGGGAATGTCGGTGTTGTCGCCGAGGCGCCGCCCGTCGGCGGTGAACACGACGGTGTTCACCGCCTCCACCGACGACGCGGTCGGCGTGATCTCGTCGAGCAGCGGGATCACCGCGCGCTTGAGCGGCATGGTCAGCGAGAGCCCCGCCCAGGCGGGACCGAGCTTCTCCATGAACCCGGGCAACGCGGCCTCATCCACCTCGAAGCGGTCATAGGTCCAGTCGGCCAGGCCCAGTTCCGCGTAGGCGGCGCGGTGCAGCACCGGGGAGAGCGAGTGCGCGATGGGGGATCCGAGAACCGCGGCGCGACGTGTGGGACTCATTGCTCGGCTTTTCCGTGTTCCTTCAGGTAAATGCGGCGGTTCCGCTCGTGCTCTTCGTTGGTCGCGGCGAACAGCGTCTTTTCCGGGCTGATCGAGACGAAGTAGTACCAGTTGCCCGGGGCCGGGTGAATCGCCGAATTGATCGCCACTTCGCCCGGGTTTCCGATCGGCCCCGGGGGCAGACCCTTGAACTTGTAGGTGTTGTAGGGGTCGTTGAAATGCCGCAGATCGTCGACGGACCCGGTGTCCAGGGTGCTGCGGGACTTGGCGTAGTTCACCGTCGAGTCGAAGTCGAGCAGCCCGTAGGTCTCGGTGTTGTTCGGCTTGAGGCGGTTGTAGACGACGCGTGCGACCTTGACGAAGTCGTGTTTGTACTTGCCCTCGGCCTGCGTGAGGCTGGCGACGGTGAGCAGCTGCAGCGGCGACTGGAGGTTGAGCTTGCGGGCATTACCTTCCAGGTCGTACTTCTCGTAGACCTGGTTGGCCCGCGCGACCATCTGCTTGAGGACCGCGGCCGGCTTCGCCTTCTCGCCCACGCTGTACGTGGAGGGGTAGAGGAACCCCTCCAGCGGGTCTTTTATCTTGCCGTTGTCGTCGGCCCAGGAGGGCAGGCCGAGGTTCTTGACCTCGTGTTCGGCGACGCCCTTGGTCGTGCCCGCCTTGAGCTTGAGCTTTTTGTCGATGAGCGCGTAGACGTCTTTGGCCCGCAGACCCTCGCGGATCGTCAGACCGTTGCGGCTCTTCGGGTCCAGCATCAGTTCCATGGCCGAGGCGGCCGACATGTGCTTGCGCAGGGAGTAAGTCCCCGGCTGCAGCAGCCCGGACTTCTTGTTGTCGCCCGCTGCCTCGCTGAACGCGCCGGCGCTCTTGATCACGCCGTTCTTGGCGAGGATCTGCCCCATTTCCGAAATGGGTGAGCCATCCGGAATGTCGACCTGGACCGCGCCCGAGCCCTCGCCCTCGTAGTCGGGGGCCGAGCCGAAGTGGGCCATGAAGAAGTCGTAGCCGAAGTAGCCGACGGCGCCGACCGCGCCGGCGAACATCAGGGTCGCGACCAGGCAGGTCGTCCCGCTGCGCCGCTTGTTCTTCTTGCCGTTGCGCTTGCCGCGCCGCTCGCGCGGCTCGTCGTCGGGGCCGGGGTGGTCGTCGTCCTCGTCGTCGGCGAAGAAGGCGTGCCCCGACTCCGGGTCCCGCGGCGACTCCGGCTCGGCCCGCCAGTCGTCGGCGGGGTCCTCGTACGGCGGCTCGACGGGCTGCTCGTACTGGTGCGGCGGGTACTGCTGCTGAGGCGCCATCTGCTGCGGGTGCGGCGCCACCTGCTGCGGGTGCGGCGCCACCTGCTGCTGCATGTGCTGCTGGTGATGCGGCTGCTGCTGATAGCCGCCCTGATGCCCGTAGGGGTCCTGGCCCGCGCCGGCATAAGGATCGGCCTGCGGCTGGGGCTGCCCGTAGGGGTCGTACGGGTCGTACGGGAACTGCCCCGTCTGGGAACCGTCCCAGCCCCCGTTGTACTGCTGCTGCGGATGCTGCTGGGGATGCTGCTGGGGGTCTCTGTACTGCTGAGGGGCGGGCTGCTGCGGGGCGGGCTGCTGCCCGCCCCACTGGGGCTGCTGCGCCTGGCCCCCGTAGGAACCCTGGTCTCCGTAGAGCGGGTCCTCGGGATGCCACGGTTCGGAGCCGTAGCCCCGGCCATACTCGGTCATCGATCCCCTAGAGCCGAGAGGCGGTGCGCTCCGGCCTGGCAGCGCGCTTGCTGTACGGATCCGCCTCTACTTGCACGTGCGGCTGTTCGAACCGCCGCCGCATCGCGCGGCACGTTACCGTATCGCGATCAGATGACCACTTCGACGCCCTCGCCCGGAGGTTCCCCGGAGACGCGTTCGGTCTCCAGCGCGCTCTGCAGGATGACCACCGCGGCGGCCTGGTCGACCACCGAACGGCCCTTCTTGCCCCGCACCCCCGAGGCCCGCAGGCCCTGGGTCGCGGTGACCGTCGACATCCGCTCGTCGACCAGCCGGACCCCTACGGGTGCGATGTTCCTCGCCAGCTCCTGGGCGAAGGCCCGGACCTTGGCCGCGGCCGGCCCCTCTCCCCCACTGAGGGAGCGGGGCAGGCCGACCACGACTTCCAGCGGCTCGTACTCGTCGACGATCGCCTTGAGCCGGCGGTGCGCTGACGGGACGTCACGTCCCGGCACGGTCTCGACCGGGGTGGCGAGGACCCCGTCGGGGTCGCACGAGGCGACCCCGATACGGGCGTCCCCGACATCCACCGCGAGACGCCGGCCGCGTCGCATCTCACTCACGCGCGTCAGGCCGCCTCGGCCACGAGGCGCTCCACGGCCTCGATGGCCTCGGGCACCGCGGCGGGGTTCTGACCGCCGCCCTGGGCGACGTCCGGCTTGCCGCCGCCTCCGCCACCGAGCGTCTTCGCGGCCGTACGGACCAGGTCACCGGCCTTGACGCCGCGCTCACGGACGGCCTCGTTGGTGGCGATGACGGTCACCGGGCGGCCGTTGGCGACCGAGAAGAGGGCCACGACGGCGGGGCGGCCGCCCTGGATCCGGCCGCGGACGTCGAGGACCAGCTTGCGCAGGTCGTCGGCGGAGGTGCCGTCCGGGACCTGGGCGGCGACCAGCGCCACCCCGCGGACGTCCTTGGCGCCCTCGGCCAGCCCGGCGGCGGCCTGCAGCACCTTCTCGGCGCGGAACTTCTCGATCTCCTTCTCGGCGTCCTTCAGCTTGGCCAGGACACCGGAGATCTTCTCCGGCAGCTCCTCCGGGCGTCCCTTGACCAGCTCGGTGAGCTGGGAGACGACCGTGTGCTCGCGGGCGAGGAACCGGTAGGCGTCGACGCCGACCAGGGCCTCGACACGGCGGACGCCGGAGCCGATGGAGGACTCGCCGAGCAGCTTCACCAGACCCAGCTGGGCGGTGTTGTGGACGTGCGTGCCGCCGCACAGCTCCTTGGAGAAGTCGCCGATGGTGACCACGCGGACCCGGTCGCCGTACTTCTCGCCGAACTCGGCGATGGCGCCCTGCTTCTTGGCCTCGTCCATGCTCATGACCTCGGCATGCACGTCGAGCTCGCGGGCGAGCACGTCGTTGATCTTCTGCTCGACGTCGGTGAGCACCGTGCCCGGCACCGCGGTCGGCGAGCCGAAGTCGAAGCGGAAGCGGCCCGGGGAGTTCTCCGAACCGGCCTGGGCGGCCGTCGGGCCGAGCGCGTCGCGCAGCGCCTGGTGGGTGAGGTGGGTGGCGCTGTGGGCGCGGGCGATGGCCCGGCGGCGGGTGACGTCGATGGTGGCGTACGCGGTGGAGCCGAGCACCACCTCACCGACCTGGACGACGCCCTTGTGGACCGTGACGCCGGGCACCGGCTGCTGGACGTCGCGGACCTCGACGACGGCGCCGGAGTCCAGCTTGATCCGGCCGGTGTCGGCGAGCTGGCCGCCGCCCTCGGCGTAGAAGGGGGTGCGGTCCAGGACGACCTCGACCTCGTCGCCCTCGTGGGCGGCGGGCGCCGGAACGCCGTTGACCAGCAGGCCGACCACGCTGGACTCGCCCTCGGTGGCGCTGTAGCCGGTGAATTCGGTGGCGCCGGACTTGTCGGCGACCTCGCGGTAGGCCGACAGGTCGGCGTGGCCGCTCTTCTTGGCCTGGGCGTCGGCCTTGGCGCGCTCCCGCTGCTCCTTCATCAGGCGGCGGAAGCCGTCCTCGTCCACCGACAGGCCCTGCTCGGCGGCCATTTCGAGGGTGAGGTCGATCGGGAAGCCCCAGGTGTCGTGGAGCAGGAACGCCTTGTCGCCGGGCAGGACCGTGGAGCCGGTGGCCTTGGTGTCGGTGACGGCGGTGTCGAGGATGTTGGTGCCGGCCTTCAGCGTCTTGAGGAAGGCGGCCTCCTCGGCGAGCGCGACGGTCTCGATGCGCCGGCGGTCCTCGATCAGCTCCGGGTACTGCTGGCCCATGGTCTTGATGACCACGTCCAGCAGCTCGCCGACGACCGGGCCGGTGGCGCCGAGCAGGCGCATGTTGCGGATGGCACGGCGCATGATGCGGCGCAGGACGTAGCCGCGACCCTCGTTGCCGGGCGTGACGCCGTCGCCGATGAGCATCGTGGACGTACGGATGTGGTCGGCGACCACGCGCAGCGAGACGTCGCTGTCGTGCGCGGCGCCGTAGCGGACGCCGGTCAGCTCGGTGGCCTTGTCGATGACGACGCGCAGGGTGTCGGTCTCGTACATGTTCTGCACGCCCTGCAGGATCATCGCCAGGCGCTCGAGGCCGAGTCCGGTGTCGATGTTCTTGCTGGGCAGCTCACCGAGGATCTCGAAGTCCTCCTTGCCGGTGCCCGCGCCGCGCTCGTACTGCATGAAGACCAGGTTCCAGATCTCCACGTACCGCTCGTCGTTGACGGCCGGGCCGCCCTCGACGCCGAACTCGGGGCCGCGGTCGTAGTTGATCTCGGAGCACGGGCCGCAGGGGCCCGGGACGCCCATGGACCAGTAGTTCTCCTTCTTGCCCAGGCGCTGGATGCGCTCCTTGGGCACGCCGATGACCTCGTGCCAGATGCGCTCGGCCTCGTCGTCGTCGAGGTAGACGGTGATCCAGAGCTTCTCCGGGTCGAGGCCGTAGCCACCGTCGGCCTGCGAGCCGGTCAGCAGCTCCCAGGCGTACTTGATGGCGCCTTCCTTGAAGTAGTCGCCGAAGGAGAAGTTGCCGCACATCTGGAAGAACGTGCCGTGCCGGGTGGTCTTGCCGACCTCTTCGATGTCCGGCGTGCGGACGCACTTCTGAACGCTGGTGGCGGTCTTGTACGGCGGCTTGACCTCGCCGAGGAAGAGCGGCTTGAAGGGGACCATGCCCGCGTTGACGAGCAGCAGCGTCGGGTCGTCCGCGATGAGTGACGCCGACGGCACGACGGTGTGCCCGCGCTCCTCGAAGAAGCGCAGCCAGCGGCGGCGGATTTCAGCCGACTCCATCAGTGGTCCTCTTTTCCAGTCGGTCCGGTCAGACCGTGCGGTCCGGTTGTTCTGGTGATGCGGTACTGCGGTTCGAGCACCGCGCGGCGCGGTGCGGGCAGCTCGCGCGGCTCGGCCGGCGTGCTCAGGCCGAGGGCGTCGTGCAGCTGTTCCTCACGGTCCGCCATTCCGGCGCGTACGTCCAATGCAAATTGACGCAGCCGGTGTCCGGTCTCGACGGCCTTGTCCGCGGCCTGTGCGGCGAGGCTGTCGGGCTGCAGCTTGCGCAGCTTTCGGTGGACCTTGTTGGTGGCCCACACCCCGGCGGCGGCGCCGGTGGTGAACCAGAATGCACGGCGGAACATCGCGGTGATCAGTCCTTGGAACGGCGGTTGCGGCGCCCGCCGCGGCGGGCGCCGGGCAGGGTACGGCCGACGACGGTGCGCTTCGGCTCGGGTTCGCCCTTCTTGCCGATCGCGCGGCGCACGCCGTAGCCGAACGCGGCCACCTTGACCAGCGGTCCGCCGAAGGCGGAGGAGACGGTCGAGGAGAGCGCGGAGGCGTTGGCGGTGACCTCCTGGACGTCGGCGGCGATGGCGTCGACGCGGGCCAGCTGCGTGTGCGCGGAGCGGACGGTCGCGGACGCGTCGGCGAGCAGCGGGACGGCCTGATCGGACACCTCGGCCACCATCTTGGTGGTCGCCTTCAGCGTCTGCGCGAGCCTCACCAGCACGAGGGCGAGGAACGACACGAGGATCGCCCAGAAGACGGCCACGAGGATCCCGGCCACCTCTCCACCGGACACGTTGGCACCACTCTCCGACTGGTTCGGTCTTCTCTCGTCCTGCTCGAACGGCAACCTTGACCTTATCGCGCCGTGACTGTCCGTCCGTACCCCGTTCCCGGTGCCACGCGGGGAACAGGAACGGCACCGGGCGGCGTGATTGTACGGTCCGCATCCCGCCGAGTACGCTCCGTGTGCCATGCGACGCTTCACGGTCCCCGGGCCCGGCTCCGGCCCCTCGCCCGACCGCTCCCGGCCTCCGGGAAGGCCGGGCAATCTCCCCGCGGAACTGAACCGTTTCGTCGGCCGCGACGACGAACTGGCCGAGCTCGCGGCGCGGCTGGGACCGGACCGGCTGGTCACCGTCACCGGGCTGGGCGGCGTGGGGAAGTCACGGCTCGCCGCCCATGCCGGCGCGATCTTGCAGGATCGCTTCTGCGATGGGGTGTGGCTGGTCGAACTGGCCTCGCTGCACGATCCGCACCTCCTGGACCACACCGTCGCCGAGGCGCTGGCACTGGCCGACCACAGCACCCGCCCGCCGCGCTCCGCGCTCTGCGACCACCTCGCCGACCGCGAGCTGCTGCTCGTCCTGGACGGCTTCGAGCACCTGGTCGACGCCTGCGCCGAGCTGATCACGGCACTGCTGCGGCGGGCGCCCGGACTGCGGGTGCTGGCCGCCGGCCGGCGCCCGCTCGGGGTTCCCGGCGAGCAGGTCCTGCCGCTGCCGCCGATGAAGGCCGCCGACGCCGCGGCGCTGTTCGCCGACCGCGCCGCGGGCGTCGTCGCGGGCTTCGGCGCCGGCCTTGGCGACGAGGACGCGGTGGACGAGCTCTGCCGGCGCCTGGACGGCATTCCGCTCGCGCTGGAGCTGGCCGCCGGGCGGCTGCGCGCGCTCTCCGTCGAGCAGGTGCTGCACCGCCTCGACGACCGCTTCCGGCTGCTGACCGGCACCACCCGCGGCGCCCCGCCCCGCCACCAGACGCTGCGCTGCGCGATCGGCTGGAGCCACGAGCTGTGCACGCCGCGGGAGCGGCTGCTGTGGGCGCGGCTGTCGGTCTTCGCCGGGCAGTTCGACCTGGAGGCGGCCGAGTACGTCTGCTCGGGGCCGGAGCTGCCGGCCGAGGAACTCCTGGACGTCGTAGGGGAGTTGGTGGCCCAGTCGGTCCTCGCACGGGAGGAGAACGGGGCCGGGGTCCGCTACCGGATGCTGGACACCGTACGGGCCTACGGCGCGGACTGGCTGGCCGCGACGGGGGACGGCGAGCGGCTGCGGCGCCGGCACCGCGACTGGTACCTGGGCCTGGCGACCTGGTGCGAGCTGGACTGGTTCAGCTCGCGGCAGGCCGAGATCGCGGCCCGGATCGAGGCCGAGCTGCCCAATCTGCGGATCGCGCTGGAGCACAGCCTGGAGAGCGCCTCCGACACCCACCTGGGCCAGTACCTGGCGGGCACCCTGTGGTTCTACTGGGTGGGCTGCGGGCGGCTCGCGGAGGGGCGGCACTGGCTGGACCGGGCGCTGGAACTGGAGGGCGGCCACGACGAGGCGCGGCTGAAGGCGCTGTGGGTGACCGGCTACGTCGCGGTGCTCCAGGGCGACACCGTCGGCGCGCTGGGGGCGCTGCAGGAGTGCCGCGAGGAGGCCGAGCGGACCGGCAACGCCACCGCGGCCGCCTACGCGCTGCACCGCACCGGCTGTCTGGCACTGGTCTGCGACGACATGCTGCGCGCCGAGGAGCTGCTGCGCGGCGCGCTGGCGCGCTACCGCGAGATCGGCGAGCTCAACAGCAACGTGCTGATGGGGCAGGTCGAGCTGGCGATGGCGGTGGCCTTCCAGGGCGAGCTGGCGGACGCGGTTCGGCTGTGCCAGGACGTGCTGGAGGTGTGCGAGGACCACGGCGAGCGCTGGACCCGGGCGTACGCGCTGTTCGTCCTGGCGTACGCGGCCTGGTCGGACGGGGAGGCCGGGCGGGCGCGGACGCTGCTGGAGGAGTGCCTGGGCATCCACCACGCCTTCCGCGATCTGCTGGGCGCGGTGCTGGCGATCGAACTGATGGCGCTGGTGGTGGCCGGTGAGGGGGAGGCGGAGGAGGCAGCCGTGCTGCAGGGGGCCGCGGAGCGGATCTGGCCCTCGGTGGGGCTGCCGCTGTTCGGCTCGCGCTACTTCAGCCGCCCGCACGCCCTGTGCGAGCAGCAGGCACGCCGGCTGCTGGGCGACGGGCGCTACGAGCGTGCCGTACGGGCGGGCGCCCGGCTCGACCTGGACGCGGCGGCGGCCAGGATCCTGCCGGCCCGCGGCCCGGTGCCCGGACCGCGGCGGGCGGTGCGGATCGGGTCGCCGGCCACGAACGAGCCCGCCGCCTCCCCCTCCGCGAGCGGCGGGGAGACGGCGGGCTGAAGCGGTACTGCGCCGTGCGGTGGTGCTTAGCGGGCGTAGTACTCGACGACGAGCTGCTCGTCGCAGATCACCGGGATCTCCTTGCGGTTGGGGTCCCGGTCGAGGCGGAACGCCAGCGCCTGCAGGTTGACCTCCAGGTAGCGGGGGGTCTCGCCGTCGGGGGCGTAGCCACCCTCACGCGCGACCTGGAAGGGGTGCTTCTCGCGGCTGCGCTCGCGGACCATCACGACGTCGCCGGGGCGGACGCGGAAGGACGGCTTGTCGACCTTGCGGTCGTTCACCGAGATGTGGCCGTGAACGACCATCTGGCGGGCCTGGTAGATCGTGCGGGCGATGCCCGAACGCAGGACGAGCGCGTCCAGACGGCGCTCAAGCTCGATGATCAGCGCTTCGCCGGTCTTGCCTTCGACCTTCCGAGCGCGGTCGTAGGCGCGCGCCATCTGGCGCTCGCTGATGTCGTACTGCGCGCGCAGACGCTGCTTCTCCAGCAGACGGACCTTGTAGTCACTGGTCTGCTTGCGGCCGCGGCCGTGCTCGCCGGGCGGGTAGGGACGGGCCTCGAAGTACTTGACGGCCTTGGGCGTCAGCGCGATGCCGAGCGCGCGCGACTTCTTGACCTTGGGACGCGACTGGTTCACGTGGAACGGACCTCCGTGTAAGTTAGGTGAGGCTTACCTTAGCAGCGCGAGGAGAACGCATGTTTCGACCGGGGATCCCCCTGCCCGATGCTGGTCAGAGCACCGAGTCGGGTCAGCCGCGTCCCGTGGAAGACGCCCAGCAGCCCACTGCCGCCGAGCGCGTACGAACCCTCGTCGAATCCCATGGTATGGCGTCCCTGAGCATCCCCGGCGTCGAGGATCCCGACGAGACCGGCCTCTCGGCGCCGGTCAGCCGGACCGTGACACCCGACGGGGACGTGCTGTTGCTGGTTCCCGGGGACTCCGCGGCGGCCCGGGCGGCCGCCCACGCCCAGGACGACGAGCTGACCGCCGTGATGGAGATCACCGATGTGGCGCCGGTCTCGGTGCCCCATCGCATCCGCGGCCGGGCCTGGGTGGCCGGCTGGCTGACGCCGGTACGCACTGGTCAGCGGGGTGAGGCGGCGATGCTGCTCGCGGAGCGGCATCCGGTCGGCGAGCTGCTCGGCATCGGTGAGGCGCTGCGGCCGGACCCGGCACCGGGCCCGGCCGGGCGGACCGCCTGGATGATGCTGCGCCTGGAGGTCGGCGAGGGCGCGGTGGACGACCTGTGGGGCGCCGAGCCCTTCGAGCCGGACGACTTCGCCGCCGCGGCCCCCGACCCGCTGGTCGCGCACGAGGCGGAGCTGCTCCAGCACCTGCACGCGGCACACAGCGCACAGGTCCGCGGGCTGTGCGCCCTGCTGGGCGACCGGGAGCAGCTCTGCGGGCTGCGCGACCGCGCCGTGCCGGTGGGCCTGGACCGCTTCGGCCTCCGGGTCCGCTTCACCGACGCCGAGCAGCGCTCCTTCGACGCCCGCTTCGACTTCCCCGAGCCCGTACGGGACGTGGCGGAGCTGCGCCGGGCGATGCACCAGCTCTTCGAGGCGGCGGGCGACTAGGGGCGGCTACTCGGCCGTGCCCTCGCCGGTGACGCCGCGCAGGCGGGCGCGCACCCGCTCGGCCACGTCGGCGTAGCGCGCCTCGGCGCCGTGCCGGGTGGGCTCGTAATAGCGCGTGCCGTGCAACTCGTCCGGTGCGTACTGCTGGGCGGCGATACCGCCCGGGAGGTCGTGCGGGTACTGGTAGCCCTGGCCGTGGCCCAGCTTCTGGGCGCCCTTGTAGTGGCCGTCGCGCAGATGGAGCGGCACCGGACCGGCCTTGCCCGCCCGCACGTCGGCCAGCGCGGCGTCGATCGCGGTGTAGGCGGCATTGGACTTGGGCGCCAGGGCCAGCGCGATGGTGGCCTGGCTGAGCGTGATCCGGGCCTCCGGGAAGCCGATCATGGCCACCGCCTGGGCCGCGGCGACCGCGGTCTGCAGGGCCGTGGGGTCCGCCAGGCCGATGTCCTCGCTCGCCGAGATCATCAGCCGGCGGGCGATGAACCTCGGGTCCTCCCCCGCCTCGATCATGCGCGCCAGATAGTGCAGCGCCGCGTCGACGTCCGAGCCCCGGATGGACTTGATCAGCGCGCTGGCGACGTCGTAGTGCTGGTCGCCGTCCCGGTCGTACTTCACCGCCGCCCGGTCGACGGAGTCCTCCAGCGTCCGGAGGGTGATCTCCTTCTCCCCCTTGGCCAGCGCGGAACCGGCGCCCGCCTCCAGGGCCGTCAGCGCCCGCCGGGCGTCGCCGCCCGCGATGCGCAGCAGGTGGCCCTCGGTGTCCTCGGGAAGGGTGACGGCGCCCGCCAGTCCGCGCGCGTCGGTCAGCGCGCGCCGCAGCAGCCCGCGCAGATCGTCGTCCGTGAGCGGCTCCAGCGTCAGCAGCAGGGAGCGGGAGAGCAGCGGGGAGATCACCGAGAAGTACGGGTTCTCGGTCGTCGCGGCGATCAGGGTGACCCAGCGGTTCTCGACGGCCGGCAGCAGGGAGTCCTGCTGAGCCTTGCTGAAGCGGTGGATCTCGTCGAGGAAGAGGACGGTCTCCTTGCCGAAGCCGCCGGAGGCCCGGCGGGCGCCGTCGATGACCGCCCGGACCTCCTTGACCCCGGCGGTGATCGCGGAGAGCTCCACGAAGCGCTTGTTCGTCGCCTGGCTGACGACGTACGCCAGGGTCGTCTTGCCGATGCCGGGCGGCCCCCACAGGAACACCGAGGACGGCCCCGCCGGGCCCCCGGCGCCCTCTCCGACCAGGCGGCGCAGCGGCGAGCCCGGCTTGAGCAGATGCTGCTGACCCACGACCTCGTCGAGGGTGCGCGGGCGCATCCGCACGGCGAGCGGGGACCCCGCGGGGTCCTTCTCCTGGCGGTCTTCGGCGGCGGCGGTGAACAGATCGGGCTCCACGATCACGAGCCTAAGCCACCCCACTGACAACGCCCCGGCCTCCGTCGGGAGGGGCCGGGGCGCAGGGGCACTTCACGCCAGGTCGCCGGGGCGGTCGGGGCTCCGGAGCGGTGCTTTCCGGGCCGCCCGCGCAGCGAGGCGTCGTCCTACAGGAGGCTGCTCCAGTACGACCACCAGCGGGTCAGGATCAGCAGCGCGATCACGCCGTACCAGAGCACCGGCACGACCCAGTGGAACTCCACCACCGTCCGGCGCAGCCCCTCGGGGGCCGGGATGATGCCGTGCTTGAGGTTGTGCGCGGTGGTGTACCAGAACATCAGGATCGTGACGCACCAGGTCAGCGTGCACCAGAGGCACAGCGCGTTGATCTCGTAAAGCGACTGCGTCATCAGCCACATGCAGAAGGCCGCGGCGAGGCCGGTGCCCACGTTCAGCCCGATCCAGTACCAGCGGCGGAAGCGGGCGCCGGCGAGCAGCGCCATGCCGATCGCGACGACCACGCCGAAGCCGATCAGCCCGGCCATCGGGTTCGGGAAGCCGAAGACCTCCGCCTGCTTGCTCTGCATGACGCTGCCGCAGGAGATGATCGGGCTGAGGCTGCAGGCCGGCTTGAAGTTGGGGTCCTTCAGCAGCTCGAACTTGTCCAGCGTGATGACCCAGGCCGCCAGGACGCCGAGCGCGCCGGTGATCACCAGGAGGAGCGCGAGGCCGCGGCCCGAGCCGATGGTGCCCGCGCCGCTCGCGTGATCGTCGTCGAGGGACACGTCGTCAACCGCTGTCGTCGTCATGTGGCCGTTCCGTCGGTCGGTGGGAAGAGGGGCCTGGCAGGCCCGCGACACCCGCGGGCGCGGCCTTCATTGTGCCCCAACTCCCCGACGGCCCACCGTTCGCTGCGCATAAAGAGACGGCCGCTGAACGGGATGATTCCCGGTACGGCGGGTTGACGGCGCCACCGGTGGTGGCGCCGCCGGCCGGCCTCAGCCCAGCCTGCGCCGGACCTCGTCGAGCACCGCGTCCAGCGCGACCGCGCCCTGCTCGCCGCTCTCCAGGTCCTTCAGCTGGACCACGCCCTCGGCCAGGTCCCGCTCGCCCGCCACCAGCGCCAGCCGCGCGCCGGAGCGGTTGGCGGACTTCATGGCGTTCTTCAGGCCCTTGCCGCCGAACGCGAAGTCGGTCGCGAGACCGGCCCGGCGCAACTCGGTGACCTTGCCGAACAGCACCCGGCGGGCCTCGTCGCCGAGCGGCACCGCGTACACCGCGGTGGCCGACGGGATGTCGAGCGTGACGCCCTCGGCCTCCAGCGCCAGGACCGTGCGGTCGACGCCCAGTGCCCAGCCGACGGACGGCAGCTCGGGCCCGCCGATCATCTCCGAGAGGCCGTCGTAGCGGCCGCCGCCGCCCACCGCGGACTGCGAGCCCAGCCCGTCGTGGACGAACTCGAAGGTGGTGCGGGTGTAGTAGTCCAGGCCGCGCACCAGCTTCTCGTCGTCCTCGAACGCCACGCCCGCCGCGGTCAGCAGCTCGCGCACCTGCTCGTGGTACGCCTTGCACTCCTCGCAGAGGTAGTCGCGCAGCATCGGCGCACCGGTCAGCTGCTTCTGGACCGCGTCGCGCTTGTCGTCCAGGACGCGCAGCGGGTTGATGTCGACCCGGCGCCGGGTGTCGTCGTCCAGGTCGAGCCCGCGCAGGAAGTCCTGCAGCGCGGCGCGGTAGACGGGGCGGCACTCCTTGTCGCCCAGGGAGTTCAGCAGGATGCGGAAGTCGCGCAGCCCCAGCGTGCGGTACGCCTGGTCGGCCAGGATGATCAGCTCGGCGTCCAGCGCCGGGTCCTCGGCCCCGATGGCCTCGGCGCCGACCTGCGAGAAGTGGCGGTAGCGGCCCTTCTGCGGACGCTCGTAGCGGTAGTACGAGCCGGAGTACCACAGCTTGACCGGGAGGTTGCCGGCCTTGTGGAGGTTGGCCTCCAGCGCGGCGCGCAGCACGGACGCGGTGCCCTCGGGCCGCAGCGCGAGCCGGTCGCCGCCCTTGGTCTCGAAGGCGTACATCTCCTTGGTCACGATGTCGGTGGACTCACCGACACCGCGCGCGAACAGCTCGACGTTCTCGAAGCCGGGCGTCTCGATGTATCCGTACCCGGAGTTCTTCAGCGGCGCGGCGATCGCCTCGCGCACCGCGAGATAGGTGGCCGACTGCGGCGGAATCAGGTCGTACGTGCCCTTGGGGGCCTTGAAGGTGCTCACGGAAGTTCTCGTCACATTCCTCGTCGTGGAGCGGCGGTGAAGCCGTCTCCGCGGCCGGCGGCCACTTCCCGGAGGAAGGGGTTGGTGGCGCGCTCGCGGCCGATGGTGGTCTGGGGGCCGTGGCCGGAGAGGACCACGGTCGAGTCCTCCAGCGGCAGGCACACGCGCGCCAGCGACTTGAGGATCTCGGCGTGGTCGCCGCCCGGCAGGTCGGTGCGTCCGATGGAGCCGGCGAACAGCAGGTCGCCCGAGAAGAACACCGGCGGAATGTCCGCCTGCTCGGGCATCCCGAACGTCACCGACCCCTTGGTATGGCCCGGTGCGTGCGCGACGGAGAACTCCATCCCGGCGAGTTCGAGGACGGCACCGTCGGTCAGCTCCTTGACGTCGTCCGGCTCCCCCACCGTCAGCTCGCCCATGAGCTGCTGACCGATGGAGCGGCCCAGGGCCCGCTCCGGGTCGCTCATCATGAAGCGGTCCTCGGGGTGGATCCAGGCCGGGACGTCGTGCGCGCCGCACACGGGGACGACCGAGGCGACATGGTCGATGTGGCCGTGGGTGAGGACGACCGCGACGGGCTTGAGCCGATGCTTGCGCACCGCGTCCTCGACGCCTTGGGCCGCCTGGTGGCCCGGGTCGATGATGACGCACTCCTCACCGGCGGCGGGGGCGACCAAGTAGCAGTTGGTCCCCCAGGCCCCGGCGGGGAACCCGGCAATCAGCACGTTCGTCCTTAAAGGTCGGTGTGGAGGGCGGACCGCAGGGCCGCTCCCCGGAGATCTCGGCAGCTCCAGAGCCTACCGGCGGGACTCCCGACAGGGCGAACCCGTATACGGTACGGCCACGGCGCACCACAGCGATCAGTGATCGGACAAGGAGACGACCGGTGGTCAGCAAGGATCAGCGGCGGCGGCAGCTCGCCCGGGAGAAGTTCGAGCGTCAGCAGGAACGGCGGTCGGTGGCCCAGCGCAAGGCCAGGCGCCGCAATGTGATCGTCGCGTCCGCCGTGGCCGTGGCCCTGGCCGCCGGCGTCGCCGCCTACGCCTCGGCCGGACTCACCGGCGGCGACGAGGCGGCGTCCGACCAGGCGGCGGCCCCGCCCGCGCCGAAGAACCCGTGCGGTACGCCGGCCAAGGGCGCGCCGTCGAAGAAGACCTGGAAGAAGGAACCGGCCATGTCGGTCGACACCTCGGCGTCCTACGCCGCGAAGCTGTCGACGACGTGCGGCACCATCGAGCTGAAGCTGGACCCGGGCAAGGCTCCGCACACGGTCAACTCCTTCGCCTTCCTGGCCGCCCAGGGCTACTTCGACCACAGCAAGTGCCACCGCCTGGTCGACGCCGGCATCCACGTCCTCCAGTGCGGCGACCCGACGGCCACCGGCAGCGGCACCCCCGGCTACCGGCTCCCGGACGAGAACCTCAAGGACCCGCGCCTCAAGGGCGATGTCTATCCGGCGGGCACGGTCGCGATGGCCAACAGCTACGACGGCAAGGACGAGAAGACCCGCAACTCCGGCGGCAGCCAGTTCTTCCTCGTCTTCCAGGACAGCCAGCTGCCCCCCAACTACACGCCGTTCGGCACCATCACCGGCGGTATGGACGTGCTGCGCAAGATCGCCGACGCCGGTGCGACGTCCCCCGACCCGCAGACCGGCAACACCGCGCCGCACGCGAACGTCGTGATCGACAAGGCGGCCGTCACCAAGTCCTGACCGGCCGGGTGAGGCGCGGGCGGCCCCTGGTCGCCCGCGCGCGAACCGCGGAAATCCGGTCGCGCTGGATGCGGACAGCCGACCGCCGGTCGCCTAGATTGGCGTTGTGTAGGGTGCCTGCTCCGACGGCTGCCACCCTCACCCGCAAGACAGCCCGTCGGACCGGCCAGGGCGCGGCCCTGCCGGACAGAAACTGTGGACGATGCCGGGGGGCCACGCGCCCCCGTCGGCATCATGTGGAGGAGGCGCTGTGAGCAGCGACCCGTGGGGCCGCGTCGATGAGACGGGGACCGTGTACGTGCGTACCGCCGATGGCGAGAAGGTCGTCGGATCGTGGCAGGCGGGCACTCCTGAGGAGGCCCTCGCCTACTTCGAGCGCAAGTATGAGGGCCTGGTCGTCGAGATCGGCCTCCTCGAGCGCCGGGTCAAGACCACCGACCTGTCGGCGAAGGACGCGAACACCGCGATCGACCACCTGCGCCAGCAGGTCGACGAGCACCACGCGGTCGGCGATCTGGACGCGCTCAGGAAGCGGCTGGACAAGCTCGTCGAGGCGGTCGAGTCGCGCCGCGAGGAGCGCAAGGCCGAGAAGGCCAAGCAGAGCGACGAGGCCCGGCACGCCAAGGAGAAGCTGGTCGTCGAGGCCGAGGAGCTGGCGGTCAGCGAGCAGTGGCGGGCGGCCGGTGAGCGGCTGCGCGCGCTGGTCGACATCTGGAAGGGCCTGCCGCGGCTCGACCGCAAGGCGGACGACGAGCTGTGGCACCGCTTCTCGCACGCCCGCTCGGCCTTCTCCAAGCGGCGCAAGGCGCACTTCGCGTCGCTGGACGCCCAGCGCGAGCAGTCCCGCCTGGCCAAGGAGAAGCTGGTAGCCGAGGCCGAGGCGCTGTCGCAGTCGACGGACTGGGGCGCCACCGCCGCCCGCTACCGCGAGCTGATGACGGAGTGGAAGGCCGCGGGCCGCGCCCAGCGCGAGCACGAGGACGACCTGTGGAACCGCTTCCGCGGCGCCCAGGACATCTTCTTCCAGGCCCGCGGGGAGGTCTTCGCCGAGCGCGACGCCGAGCAGCGGGAGAACCTGACCCGCAAGGAGGAGCTGGCGGTCGAGGCCGAGAAGCTGCTCCCGGTCTCGGACCTGAAGACCGCGCGCGCCGCGTTCCGCTCGATCAACGAGCGGTGGGAGGCCATCGGCCACGTCCCGCGCGACGCCCGCCCCAAGATCGAGGGCCGGATGCACGCCGTCGAGCGCGCCATCCAGGAGGCCGAGGAAGCCGAGTGGCGCCGTACGAACCCTGAGGCGCGGGCCCGCGCCGCGGGGCTGACCGGCCAGCTCCAGGACGCCGTCGACAAGCTGGAGAAGCAGATCGGCGCGGCCCGGGCGGCCGGCAACGACGCCAAGGCCGACAAGCTCGGGCGCGAGCTGGAGGGCCGCAAGGCACTGCTGGACCAGGCGCTGAAGGGCCTGGAGGAGTTCGGCGGCTGATGCGGCCGAGAGGTGAGGGCCCCGGTACCCAGGTACCGGGGCCCTTTCCCGTGCGCGCTACGGCCTGCGGGCCGAGGTCACCCGGTAGACGTCGTAGACGCCCTCCACGCTCCGCACGGCCTTCAGGACGTGGCCCAGGTGCTTGGGGTCGCCCATCTCGAAGGTGAAGCGGGAGGTGGCGACGCGGTCCCGGGAGGTCTGCACGGCCGCCGAGAGGATGTTGACGTGCTGGTCGGACAGGATCCGGGTGACGTCCGACAGGAGCCGGGAGCGGTCCAGCGCCTCCACCTGGATGGCGACCAGGAAGACCGACGACTGGGTGGGTGCCCACTCGACGTCGAGGATCCGCTCCGGCTGCCGGGACAGCGAATCGACGTTGACGCAGTCGGCGCGGTGCACCGAGACGCCGTTGCCGCGGGTGACGAAGCCGATGATGGGGTCGCCCGGCACCGGCGTACAGCAGCGGGCCAGCTTGACCCAGACGTCGTCGACGCCCTTGACGACCACGCCGGGGTCGGCGCTGGAACGGCGCTTGGAACGCGGCCGGATCGGGGTCGACTCGGCGATGTCCTCGGTGGCCTCGTCCTGGCCGCCGAGCGCCTGCACCAGCTTCTGCACGACGCCCTGCGCGGCGACGTGGCCCTCGCCGATGGCGGCGTAGAGCGAGGAGATGTCCGGGTAGCGCATCTCGTGCGCCAGGGTCACCAGGGAGTCGCCGGTCAGGATCCGCTGGATCGGCAGGTTCTGCTTGCGCATGGCGCGCGCGATGGCGTCCTTGCCCTGCTCGATCGCCTCGTCGCGGCGCTCCTTGGAGAACCAGCCGCGGATCTTGTTGCGGGCGCGCGGGGACTTGACGAAGCCGAGCCAGTCGCGGGACGGTCCGGCACCCGTCGCCTTGGAGGTGAAGACCTCCACCAGGTCGCCGTTGTCCAGGGTCGATTCGAGCGGTACGAGGCGCCCGTTGACCCGGGCCCCTATCGTGCGGTGGCCGACCTCGGTGTGCACCGCGTAGGCGAAGTCGACGGGCGTGGCGCCGGCCGGCAGCGCTATCACGTCGCCCTTCGGCGTGAAGACGAAGACCTCGTTGCGCGACAGGTCGAAGCGCAGCGACTCCAGGAACTCGCCCGGGTCCTCGGTCTCCTTCTGCCAGTCGAGCAACTGCCGCAGCCAGGCCATGTCGTTGACGGTGTCCTGGCCCTTGCCGGCGTTCTTCGGCACGTCCGTACGCACCTTGGACGCGCCGGCCACCGCCTCCTGCTTGTACTTCCAGTGGGCGGCGATGCCGTACTCGGCGCGGCGGTGCATGTCGAACGTGCGGATCTGCAGCTCGACCGGCTTGCCGCTGGGTCCGATGACCGTCGTGTGCAACGACTGGTACATGTTGAACTTCGGCATCGCGATGTAGTCCTTGAACCGGCCGGGGACCGGGTTCCACCGCGCGTGGATGGTGCCGAGGGCGGCGTAGCAGTCGCGGACCGTGTCGACCAGGACGCGGATGCCCACCAGGTCGTAGATCTCCGCGAAGTCGCGGCCGCGGACGATCATCTTCTGGTAGACGCTGTAGTAGTGCTTCGGGCGGCCGGTGACGGTGGCCTTGATGCGCGCGGCGCGCAGGTCGGCCTGGACCTCGTCGGTCACTATCGCCAGGTACTCGTCCCGCTTCGGCGCCCGCTCGGCCACCAGACGCACGATCTCGTCGTACATCTTGGGGTAGAGGATCGCGAAGGCGAGGTCCTCCAGCTCCCACTTGATGGTGTTCATGCCCAGGCGGTGGGCGAGCGGGGCGTAGATCTCCAGCGTCTCGCGGGCCTTCTTCTCCTGCTTCTCCCGCTTGAGATAGCGCATGGTGCGCATGTTGTGCAGCCGGTCGGCGAGCTTGATGACCAGGACGCGCGGGTCCTTCGCCATCGCCACGACCATCTTGCGCACCGTCTCGGCCTGCGCGGCCTCACCGAACTTGACGCGGTCGAGCTTGGTGACGCCGTCGACCAGCAGCGCGACCTGGTCGCCGAAGTCGTTCCGCAGGGTGTCCAGGCCGTATTCGGTGTCCTCGACGGTGTCGTGCAGCAGGCCGGCCATCAGCGTCGCCGGGTCCATGCCCAGCTCGGCGAGGATCGTCGTCACGGCGAGCGGATGGGTGATGTACGGGTCGCCGCTCTTGCGCTTCTGGCCGCGGTGCCAGCGCTCGGCGACCTGGTAGGCGCGCTCGATCTGCCGCAGCGTGGCGGTCTCGATCTTGGGGTCGTTGCCGCGGACGGCGCGCAGCAGCGGCTCCAGGACCGGGTTGTACGGGCTGGAGCGCTGGACGCCGAGCCGGGCCAGGCGGGCCCGGACCCGGTTGGGCGACCCGGAGCGGCCGGCGGGGGCGGGCGTCGACGGCTTCGGAGCGGGGGGCTGGTCGGCCTTGGCGGGCGGCTTGGGCGCGCCGGCCGGTGCGGATCCGGCCCGGGACGAGGAGCCAGCGGGCCGCTCGGCGGGGGCCTGCGCGGCGGCGGGCCGGCCGGCCGGCGGCCGGGCCCCGTCGGGCGCACCGTGCCGCTCGGACTGGGGCGCGTCCGGGGAAGCCGCGGTACCGGGCTTCGTCTCGTCCGGGCGCGCGGCATCGGATCCCGCCGGACGCAGTCCGGGGGAGAGCGGCTGGGCCTCGTCTGGCAAGAGCACTCCTCAAGCGGTTCCGGACCCCAGGACCTCGAACGGGTCGGGGTGCCATGGTATCGAGCCCTGGGCCGCGCCCGCCGCGCGGCCATGGGTCGGTACATGACACAGCACTCAGGGGCACCCGAAATGTTCCGGATGCCCCTGTGCGGTGGGTGTCGCGCCTGCCCTGGCGGGCGCGGTCAGATCGTGATCAGCGCCTCCAGCGGAGCGCCCTTCAGCCCCGGCTCCAGGCGCTGCCGGCCGGCCAGGAAACCCAGCTCCAGCAGCACCGCGACGGCCGCGACCTCGGCACCGGCGCGCCGGATGAGCTGCAGCGAGGCATCGGCGGTACCGCCGGTGGCCAGGACGTCGTCGATCACCAGCACCCGGTCGCCCGGGGCCAGCGCATCGGCGTGGATCTCGATCTCGGCGGTGCCGTACTCCAGCTCGTACGCCTGGCAGAGCGTGGTGCCGGGCAGCTTGCCGGCCTTGCGTACGGGGATGAAGCCGACGCCGGCGCGGATCGCGGCGGGAGCGGCCAGTATGAAGCCGCGCGCCTCCAGACCCACGACCTTGTCCACGCGGTGGCGGTCGCACAGCTCGGCGAACGCGTCGGTGAGCGCGCCGAACGCCGCCGGATCGGCCAGCAGCGGGGTGATGTCCTTGAACATCACCCCGGGCTGGGGATAGTCCGGCACATCGGTGATCTTGCTCAGCAGCAGCTCGCGCAGGGCGGCGGGGGCGGTCATCGGCGCTTGCCCGACGGGCGACCGCGTCCGCGGTTGCGGGAGGCGGGCTGGTGGCGCGGGCCGACGACCGCGGCGGCGCCGTCGTCGTCCCCGGCCTCGACCGCGCCGGACACCTCGTCCGGTGCGTCCTCCTGGCCCGCGCCCTTGGCCGCGGCCGCGGCACGCTTCGCCAGGACCCGCTTGGCCAGCGCCTTCATCTGCGGCTCGCGGTTCTTCAGATCGGCGACCAGCGGGGTCGCGATGAAGATCGAGGAGTACGCACCGGCGGCGAGACCGACGAACAGGGCCAGCGAGATGTCGTTGAGCATGCCCGCGCCCAGCACGCCGCCGCCGACGAACAGCAGACCGGCGACCGGGAGCAGCGCCACGACCGTGGTGTTGATCGAACGCACCAGGGTGCCGTTGATCGAACGGTTGGCGATCTCGCCGTACGTGAAGCGGTTCTGCTTGGTGATGTCCTTGGAGGCTTCCTTGAGGCTGTCGAAGACGACGACCGTGTCGTAGAGGGAGTAACCGAGGATCGTCAGCAGACCGATGACCGTGCCGGGGGTGACCTCGAAGCCGACCAGGGCGTAGACGCCGACCGTGATCGTGAGGTCGTGGATCAGCGCGATCAGGGCGGCGAGGGCCATCCGCCACTCGAAGGCGATGGCCAGGTAGAGCACCACGAGGATCATGAAGATCCCCAGGCCCAGCCACGCCTTGTTGGCGATCTCCTCGCCCCAACTCGGGCCGACCAGCTGGGTGTTGACGTCCTTGACCGGGACGTTCAGGTCCTTGGCGAGCTCTTCCTGGACCGGCAGCGACTGCTTGGTGTCCAGACCGCTGATCTGGATGCGCAGCCCGCCGCTGCCGAGCTTCTGGACCACGGCCTGGTGGCCGGAGGCCGCGGACTCGGCCTCGTGCTGCGCCTGGGAGGCGGAGACGCTGGTCTTGGGAGTGGTGAAGACCGCGCCGCCGGAGAACTCGATGCCGAAGTTCAGACCCCGCACCGCCAGGCCGACGATGGCCGTGATGGTGATGAGGATCGAGATGCCGTACCAGATCTTCCGCTTGCCGATGAAGTCGTAGCCGACCTCACCGCGGTAGAGCCGGGCGCCGATGTTTCCGAGCTTGGACATCTCACGCCTCCTTCGTCTGGGTGGGGGCGGAGCGACGGCGGCGCAGCGGCGGCTTGGCGCCCAGGCGCTTGGGGTCGAGCCCGGACCACGGGTGTCCGTTGGCGAAGAACTTCCGCCGGGCCAGCATCGTCATCAGCGGCTTGGTGAAGAAGAACACCACCACGACGTCCAGCACGGTGGTCAGGCCCAGTGTGAAGGCGAAGCCCTTCACCTTGCCGACGGTGACGATGAACAGCACCGCGGCGGCCAGGAACGACACGAAGTCGGAGACCAGGATCGTACGGCGGGCCCGCGGCCAGCCCCGCTCGACGGCGGGACGCAGCGTGCGGCCCTCGCGGATCTCGTCCCGGATGCGTTCGAAGTAGACGATGAACGAGTCGGCGGTGATGCCGATGGCGACGATGGCGCCGCAGACCGCCGGGAGGTTCAGCGCGAACCCGATGGCCGGGCCCAGCAACGTCATGATCGCGTACGTCAGGATCGCCGAGACACCGAGGCTCGCCAGCGCGACCAGCGCCAGCCCCCGGTAGTAGGCGACGAGGTAGATGATGACCAGGGCCAGGCCGATGGCGCCGGCCAGCAGACCGGCGTGCAGCTGCTCGCCGCCGAGCGCCGCGGTGACCGAGGTCTCGTCGACGATCTTGAACGAGAGCGGCAGGGCGCCGTAGGACAGCATGTTGCCCAGGTCCTCGGCGGACTGCTGGGTGAAGCCGCCGGAGATGGTGGCGTTGCCGCCGTTCAGCCGCTCGCTGACCCGCGGGTCGGAGACCACCGCGCCGTCGAGGACGATCGCGAACTGGTTCTGCGGCTGCGTCTTGGTGGCGAGCTTGCCGGTGACGTCCGCGAACTTCTTGCCTCCGTCGGAGGTGAAGTCCATCTGGACGATCCAGCCCTGGCCCTGCTGGCTGTCGAAGACGGCCTTGGCGTCCTTGACGTCGGTGCCCTCGACGCCGACCGGGCCCAGCACGTACTTCTGCGAGCCGTCGTCCTTGCAGGCCACGACCGGGGAGGACGGGTTGGCCGCGGCGGCCTTCTCGCCGGCGACCGCGAGGGCCTTCTTGGAGGAGCAGTCCAGCTCGTTCAGCTGCTTCTGGAGGGCCGGCGGGATCTGGTCACCACCGGGAGCCGGCGGGACCGCGGGCGTGGTGGGCTTGGCCGAGCCGGACGGGGTGGGCTTCCCCGACGGGGCCTTCTTCAGGGCGTCCGTGACGGCACGGCCCTGCGTCGTGGGCTTCGCGCCGGGGGTCGGCGACGAGGAGGCGTGCTGCTGGGTGCCCTTGGCCTGGTCGCCGCCCTTGCCCTTGCCGTTCGTGCCCTTGGAGGGGCTGGGCTTGGGCGCGGGGGGCTTGGTGCCGGCGGTGGTGGTCAGCACCGGCCGGAATCCGAGCTGGGCGGTGGTACCGACCTGCTGACGGGCCTGCTTGGCGTCCGTACCCCGGGGGATGTTCACCACGATGTGGTCGGTGCCCTGGGTCTGCACCTCGGCTTCGGACACGCCCAGACCGTTGACCCGCCGCTCCATGATCCCGGAGGCGGTCTTCATGTTGGTCTCGTTGATCGCGTTGGGCTTGCCCGGCATGTTCTCGGCCTGGAGCGTGAAGCTCGTGCCGCCGGCCAGGTCGATGCCCAGCCGCGGCGTCAGCGTGCCGGCGTAGAACATGCCTCCGATCAGCCCGGCCATCACGATCAGGACCAGGATCAGGGTGCGGCCCGGATGTCCCTGGCCCGTGGGCGCCCTGCGGCCCTTCTTCGGTGCTGCCACCTTCTCGTTTCTCCCTGTCCAACCCCTCGGCCCGGTGTGTCGGCCGAGCGGCCACGAAGTCTTGTGGGGACCTGCCCCCGCCGGAGCCTAGACCGTCCCGGAACCGCGGCGCACGACGCTTCGCGCTCCGCGGTTCCGTGGGAGGGACTACTTCGCGTCGTCGCCGCCGGCCTTCTTGTCCTCCTTGGCGGCGTCGGCGTCGGCCTTGACGCTGTCCTCGGCGCCCTTGTCGGCCGCGGGCTGCTCGGTGGCGGGCTCGGCGTCGGCCGGGGTGGCGGCCTTGCCGAGGTCGATCTTGTCGGCCTTGTCACCCGTCTCGGCGACGGTGTCGCCGGTCAGCGACGAGGCGTCGTCCGGGACGACCGGCTCGTCGGTGTGGATCGGGTCGGCACCGTCCAGGATGCGGTTGTACTCCTCGTCCGCGAGCACCGCGCCGATGGCGTTCTTGGCGTAGATGGCGTGCACGCCGGGGGCGACCTCCAGGAGGACGGTGTCCTCGTGGATTTCCTTGACGGTGGCGTACATGCCACCGATGGTCCGGACGCCGGTGCCGGCCTGCATCTCGTTGCGCATCTGCTGGGCCGCCTGCTGCTTCTTCTTGGCGGACCGCGTCATCAGGAACATGGCCCCGATGAGGACGATGAAGGGGAGAAGAGTCACGATACTCACGGGACGGAAATCCTTCGCACGACCGCTGCTGGGCGGTCTCTTATAGCGGGGGTGGGTATGCCGGCCGTCACGGTCGGCATCGGCGGAGTCTAAGCGAGTCCCCACCAGTGGAACAACGCCCAGCATCGCACCGCAGTTCCTGGCCGGGCGAGTCTCCGCGCCGTCACGGGCCGAACAAGCCCTGCTGTCCGCTTCCTCCCGGTTGGTGCTGCGGGGGAACGAGCCCCAGATGAGCCCAGGCCGCGGGGGTCGCGATCCTGCCCCGGGGGGTCCTGGCGAGCAGCCCTTCCCGTACGAGGAACGGCTCGGCGACCTCCTCGACCGTCTCGCGCTCCTCCCCCACCGCGACCGCGAGGGTGGACAGGCCCACCGGGCCGCCGCCGAAGAGCTTGAGCAGCGCCGTGAGCACCGCGCGGTCGAGCCGGTCCAGACCGCGGGCGTCGACCTCGTAGACCCCGAGGGCCTGCGAGGCGATCTCCCGGGTGATCAAGCCGTCCGCCTTGACCTGGGCGTAGTCGCGGACCCGGCGCAGCAGGCGGTTGGCGATACGGGGCGTGCCGCGGGAGCGGCCGGCGATCTCGGCGGCGCCGTCCGCGTCTATCTCGACGTCCAGCAGCCCGGCCGAGCGGTGGATGACCCGCTCCAGCTCGGCGGGGGCGTAGAACTCCATGTGGGCGGTGAAGCCGAAGCGGTCACGCAGCGGAGGGGGCAGCAGACCGGCCCGGGTCGTGGCGCCGACCAGGGTGAACGGCGGGAGTTCGAGGGGGATGGCGGTGGCGCCGGGGCCCTTGCCGACGATGACGTCGACGCGGAAGTCCTCCATCGCCATGTAGAGCATCTCCTCGGCGGGCCGGGACATCCGGTGGATCTCGTCGAGGAAGAGGACCTCGCCCTCCTGGAGGGAGGAGAGGATCGCCGCGAGGTCGCCGGCGTGCTGGATGGCCGGGCCGGAGGTGATCCGGATCGGGGCGCCCATCTCGGCGGCGATGATCATGGAGAGGGTGGTCTTGCCGAGGCCGGGCGCGCCGGACAGCAGGACGTGGTCGGCGGTGGCGCCGCGGGCGCGGGCGGCGCGCAGCACCAGGTCGAGCTGTTCGCGCACCCGCTCCTGGCCCACGAACTCGGCGAGGTCCTTGGGCCGCAGCGCGGCCTCGACGGCGGTGTCCTCGCCGTCCGCGTCGGGCCCGACCAGCCGGTCGGCGCCGGCCGGGGCGTCCTCGGTGGACGGTGCGGTGTCGTCCCAGTTCACTGCGGATTGCCTCGCGGGGTCGGGGCGGCCGGGCCGCCTGCGTGGTCGTACGGTGGCGGGCCCGGGGCCCGGGTGACGGCGGTCATCGTGCGCGGTTGAGGGTCTGCAGGGCGGCCTTGAGCAGCTGCGGGACCTGCGGCGCACCGCCGTCGGCGAGCGCCGCCTCGGCCTGCGGGGCGACCGCGGCGACCGCCTCGTCGGCCTCGCGGCTGGCGTAGCCGAGCCCGATCAGGGCGGCCTGCAGCTGATCGCGCCAGCCGGCCGCGGCGGCGCCGGCGGCTGCCGTGCGACCGGTGCCCAGCGGCTCGCCGAGCCGGTCCTTCAGCTCCAGCAGCAGCTTCTGCGCGCCCTTCTTGCCGATGCCCGGCACGGCCGTGAGCGCCTTCTCGTCGCCGGTGGAGACCGCCAGCCGCAGCGCGTCGGGCGAATGCACCGCGAGCATGGCCTGGGCGAGCCGGGGGCCGACGCCGCTGGCGGTCTGCAGCAGCTCGAAGGTCTGCCGCTCGTCGTCGTCGGCGAAGCCGTAGAGCGTGAGCGAGTCCTCGCGGACCACGAGGGAGGTGGCGAGTTTGGCCTGCTGTCCGAGGCGCAGCCCGGAGAGGGTGTTCGGGGTGCACTGGACGGCCATCCCGATGCCGCCCACCTCGACGACGGCGGTATCGGGGGCCAGGGCCGCGACCGGGCCGGAGACGAAGGCGATCATCGGGTGCCCTTCAGCGTGCGGACGGGAGCGGAGGAGCGGCGGGCGGCGGCCTGCGCCTGCTGGAGGCGGTTGACCGCGGGGGCGCGCCAGATGTGGCAGATGGCGAGGGCCAGGGCGTCGGCGGCGTCGGCCGGCTTGGGCGGCGCGTCGAGCCGCAGCAGCCGCGTCACCATCGCGCCGACCTGGGCCTTGTCAGCCCGGCCCGAGCCGGTCACGGCCGCCTTGACCTCGCTGGGGGTGTGCAGAGCGACCGGCAGTCCGCGGCGGGCGGCGCACAGCATGGCGACCGCGCTGGCCTGGGCGGTGCCCATGACCGTACGGACGTTGTGCTGGCTGAACACCCGCTCCACGGCGACGAATTCGGGGCGGTGGCTCTCCAGCCACTCCTCGATACCGCGCTCTATGAGGACCAGTCGGTCGGCGATGTCCGCGTCCGCCGGGGTCCGGACCACGCCGACGCCGGCCATCTTCAGCGGGCGGCCGGCGACCCCCTCCACCACGCCGATCCCGCACCGGGTCAACCCCGGGTCCACGCCCAGCACCTTCACGGCGCCCTCCCCTCACCGACTTCGGTCACCTGTTCCTGTGCCGGGGGCCGAAACCCCCTGACCAGCACAGTATCGGCTGGCACTGACAACGCGGACGGGCCGACGGGGTGTGTTCCCGTCGGCCCGTCCGCGTCAGCCGTGGTGAGGGCGCGTCAGGCGTCGACCTTGGCCATCACGTCGTCCGAGACGTCGAAGTTGGCGAAGACGTTCTGCACGTCGTCGCTGTCCTCCAGTGCGTCGATCAGCTTGAAGATCTTGCGCGCGCCCTCTTCCTCCAGCTCGACCTGCATGGTCGGGACGAAGTTGGCGTCGGCGGAGTCGTAGTCGATACCGGCCTCCTGCAGGGCGGTACGGACCGCCACCAGGTCGGTGGCCTCGCTGAGCACCTCGAAGGACTCACCGAGGTCGTTGACCTCTTCGGCGCCGGCGTCCAGCACCGCACCCAGCACATCGTCCTCGGACAGCTCACCCTTGGGGACGATCACCACGCCCTTGCGGTTGAACAGGTACGACACCGAGCCCGGGTCGGCCATCGAACCGCCGTTGCGGGTCATGGCGACGCGGACGTCCGAGGCGGCACGGTTGCGGTTGTCGGTGAGGCACTCGATGAGCACCGCGACACCGTTGGGGCCGTAACCCTCGTACATGATGGTCTCGTAGTCGGCGCCGCCGGCCTCCAGGCCCGCGCCGCGCTTGACCGCGGAGTCGATGTTCTTGTTGGGCACCGAGCTCTTCTTGGCCTTCTGGATGGCGTCGAAGAGGGTCGGGTTGCCGTCGGGGTCGGCGCCGCCCGTGCGGGCCGCGACCTCGATGTTCTTGATCAGCTTCGCGAAGAGCTTGCCGCGCTTGGCATCGATCACGGCCTTCTTGTGCTTCGTCGTAGCCCATTTAGAGTGGCCGGACATCCGCCTGTCTCCTTCGCGTAACCCATTTCTGAAACCAACGCCCTCGATCCTACCGGGGCTGGATCACCCGCTGTCACTCAGCTGACGCACGCACCATGTCGACGAACAGGGCGTGCACCCGGTGGTCACCCGTGAGTTCCGGGTGGAAGGACGTAGCGAGGACGTTACCCTGCCGCACGGCCACGGTGTGCCCGTCGTAGGTCGCCAGGACCTCGACCGCGCCGCCGACGGACTCCACCCAGGGCGCCCGGATGAAGACGCCCTCGACCGGTCCGCCGGAGACACCGGCCACGTCGATGGCCGCCTCGAACGACTCGTTCTGCCGCCCGAAGGCGTTACGGCGCACGATCATGTCGATGCCGCCGAGCGTCTCCTGGTCCTCGCGGGCGTCCAGCAGCTTGTCCGCGACCATGATCATGCCGGCGCAGGTGCCGTAGACCGGGCGGCCCGCGCGGACGAAGGAGCGCAGCGGCTCCAGCATGCCGAAGACGACCGCCAGCTTGGACATCGTGGTGGACTCGCCGCCCGGGATGACCAGGCCGTCGATCTCGGCCAGTTCCTCGGGGCGGCGCACCGGCCGCGCCTGGGCACCGGCGTCCGCGAGCGCCTTGACGTGCTCGCGGACGTCGCCCTGGAGGGCCAGCACACCGATGGTGGGGGTGCTCATCTGGTTCCTTACGTCCTTACCAGCCGCGGTTGGCGTAGCGCTCGGCCTCGGGGAGGGTGTCGCAGTTGATGCCGACCATGGCCTCGCCCAGGTTGCGGGAGACGTCCGCGATGACCTTCGGGTCGTCGTAGAAGGTGGTGGCCTTGACGATCGCGGCGGCGCGCTTGGCCGGGTCACCGGACTTGAAGATGCCGGAGCCGACGAACACGCCCTCGGCGCCGAGCTGACGCATCAGCGCGGCGTCGGCCGGGGTGGCGACACCACCGGCGGAGAACAGCACGACCGGCAGCTTGCCGAGCTCGGCGACCTCCTTGACCAGCTCGAAGGGGGCGCGCAGCTCCTTGGCGGCGGCGTACAGCTCGTTGTTGTCGCAGCCGCGCAGCTTGGCGATCTCGCCCTTGATCTGACGCAGGTGGCGGACCGCCTCGACGACGTTGCCGGTGCCGGCCTCGCCCTTGGAGCGGATCATCGCGGCACCCTCGGCGATCCGGCGCAGCGCCTCGCCCAGGTTGGTGGCACCACAGACGAAGGGGGTGGTGAAGGCCCACTTGTCGGAGTGGTTGACCTCGTCGGCCGGGGTGAGGACCTCGGACTCGTCGATGTAGTCGACACCGAGGGACTGCAGGACCTGGGCCTCGACGAAGTGGCCGATGCGGGACTTGGCCATGACCGGGATGGAGACGGCGTCGATGATGCCGTCGATCATGTCGGGGTCCGACATACGGGCCACGCCGCCGTCCTTGCGGATGTCGGCGGGGACCCGCTCCAGGGCCATGACGGCGACGGCGCCCGCGTCCTCGGCGATCTTCGCCTCTTCCGGCGTGACGACGTCCATGATCACGCCGCCCTTGAGCTGCTCGGCCATTCCGCGCTTGACGCGCGCGGTTCCGGTCTCGGGGTTCTGGGGCGTGGTGGGCGTGCTGGACACGGTTAGACCTCACTCAGTGCGGGTGGTTATGCGTGCGGACCACACAACCGTTTGCGAGCGACCGGAGAAAAGGGCCAATTCAAGGCCGGTGGATCGTCGGGCCCGGGTCGCCGTACCCGGCACCCGCCCGCGGCACATCCGGCGCCCGGGTCAGTTGCCCGCCGAGCGGTCGTCCAGGACGGCCGGGGGCTCGTCGTCCATCTCGAAGGCCAGCGGGAACGGTGCGTGCCCGGCGAGCCGGAAGTATCGCACCACCCGGTGGCGGCGCACCGCGCGGGCCGCCCGTACGGCGTCGTTGTGGAAACGCCGGGCCATCGGGACGCGACGGACCGCGGCCGTGAGCTCGGTGACCGTCTGCTCGCCACCCGGGGCCTCCCGTACGGCCTCCAGCTGCGCCTCCTCGGCGAAGATGGCCCGCAGCGCCTGGGTCAGCGCGCTCTCGGCGACCTCCCGCTGGTCCTCCTCGGCCTGCCGGGCCTCGTGCGCGGCCTGGTAGAGCACGATCGACGCGGCCGGGTCCAGGACACCGGACGTGCCCACCTCCTGCGCGACGGACGCACGCCGCAGCAGCTGGGCGTCGAGGGCCGCCCGGGCCGCGTCGATGCGCGCGTGCAGACGGTCGAGACGGCCGGCGGTCCAGCTGAGGTAGATGCCGATGAGGACGATCGCGGCGGCGATCCAGATGAACGTGGTCACGGCGGGTCACGTTACCGGTCCGCTGCGCTTGGGCGGATTCCCACGTTGTCGGCCGTCCCGCCGTGGGTGTTGCTCGCCGTTGCGCTTTGCGGCGCCCCCGCACGTTGTTTTCCGTCCCGACGTGGGTGTTGTTCGCCGTTGCGCCTGCGGCGGGCCGCGTTGTTACTGGGTGCGGTGCCGGCCCTCCGGACTTCGTCCTGCGGTCCGTCCCCTCCCGTGGGAGGGAATCTTGAAGGCCGGTGGGGGCGAGCGTCGTTACTGACGCCCGCCCCCACCGGCCTTTAACTCTCCCACTACGGGAGGGGACGCGCCGCAGGACGAAGTCCGGAGGAGCGGCACCGCACCCAACCACCCACGCCCGCCGCAGGCGCAACGGCGAGAAACCACCACGGCGGGACGGACGACAACGTGGGGGCCCGCCGGACGCCTAGTCCATGTCTGCGGCCACAGACGCCGCGCCCGCCGTGACCGTCTCGTAGACGGCGAGGATGTCGGCGCCGACCGTCGACCAGTCGAAGCGGCGGACGTGGCGGGTGCCGCGTTCCCGCAGCTCGGCGAGGCGGGCGGGGTCGCCGAGGAGGCGTACCGCCGCGGTGGCCAGGGCGTCCGCGTCCTCGTTGGCGAAGAGTTCGCCGGCCTCGCCCTGGTCGAGGACCTGGGCGAAGGCGTCCAGGTCGCTGGCCAGTACGGGCGCACCGGCCGACATCGCCTCCACCAGGATGATCCCGAAGGACTCACCGCCCGTGTTGGGGGCGACGTAGACGTCGACGCTGCGCAGCAACCGGGCCTTGTCCTCGTCGGTGACCATGCCGAGGAACTCGACCCGGGAGCGCAACTCGGCGGGCAGGCCCGCGACCGCCTCCTCCTCGTCGCCGCGGCCGGCGACCAGCAGCCGGGCGTCCGGGACCTCGGCGAGGATCTTGGGCAGCGCCTGCATCAGGACCGGCAGGCCCTTGCGGGGCTCGTCGATGCGGCCGATGAAGCCGATGGTCCGGCCCTGCCACCGCGGGTCGGGCTCGGCACGGGCGAAGAAGTCGACATCCACGCCGTTGGGGATGACCACCGCGTCACCGCCGAGGTGCTCGACGAGGGTGCGCCGGGCGTACTCGCTGACCGCGACCCGGGCGCTGATCTTCTCCAGTGCGGGCTGCAGGATCGGATACGCGGCGATCATCGCCCGGGAGCGCGGATTGGAGGTGTGGAAGGTCGCCACGATGGGGCCCTGGGCCGCCCAGCAGGCGAGCAGGCCGAGCGACGGGGAGGCCGGTTCGTGGATGTGGATGACGTCGAAGGCGCCGTTCTGGAGCCAGCGGCGTACCCGCGCGGCGGAGAGGAAACCGAAGTTCAGGCGGGCGACCGAGCCGTTGTACGGGACGGGGACCGCGCGGCCGGCGGAGACGACGTAGGACGGCAGCGGGGTCTCGTCGTCGGCGGGCGCGAGGACGGAGACCTCGTGGCCGAGCCGGATGAGGTGTTCGGCCAGGTCGCGGATGTGGAACTGCACGCCGCCGGGGACGTCCCAGGCGTACGGGCAGACGATGCCGATCTTCACGGGGTCTCCGATCCGGTGGCCACGGGGCCGTTCTCCGGGCGTGGTTCCAGGTCGGCCAGCCACAGGCGCTGCAGCATGTGCCAGTCCGTCGGGTGGTCGGCGATGCCGGAGGCGAAGGTGTCGGCCAGGGTCTGGGTCATCCGGGCGGCCTTCTCGGCGCGGGTGCCGGTCTCCGGGACCTCGATCTCCGGGTGGACCCGGCCGCGCATGACGGCGGTGTCGTCGTACCAGAGGGTGACCGGCAGCAGCATCGCGCCGGTCTGCACGGCGAGCACCGCGGGGCCGGCCGGCATCTTGGTCTCCTCGCCGAAGAACGTGACCGGGATGCCGGAGCTGGAGAGGTCGCGGTCGGCGACCAGGCAGACCAGGCCGCCGGCCCGCAGCCGCCGGGCGAGGGTGCCGAAGGCGGCGCCGCCGGTGTGCGGCAGCACCTCCATGCCCAGGCCCTCCCGGTAGGCGACGAAGCGGTCGTAGAGGGTTTCCGGCTTGAGGCGCTCGGCGACGGTGGTGAAGGGGGTGTTGAGCTTGGTGGTGACCCAGACGCCGGCGAGGTCGTAGTTGCCCATGTGGGGCAGGGCGAGGATGACGCCGCGGTCGCTCTTGAGGCCGTCGGTGAGGTGGTGCACGTCCTCGGGGTCGAAGGCCGTCTTTATCCGGTCCTCGCTCCAGGCGGGCAGGCGGAAGGACTCCATCCAGTAGCGCATGTACGAGCGCATCCCGGCGCGGGAGAGCTCGGCCAGGCGCGCGGACGAGGCGTCCGGGACCACCCGGGCGAGGTTCGCCTCCAGGCGGCGGACGCCCTTGCCGCGGCGCTTCCAGGCCGTGTCGGCGATCCGCCGGCCCAGCCGTACGGCGACGCCCTCGGGCAGCTTCTTGACGGTGCTCCAGCCCAGTCCGTAGAGCGCGTCGGTGAGCTTGTCGGTGTCGATTCCCGGCAGCCGGGTCATACGGTGTTCCCCCCTTGTGCGACGGCGGCGTCGGCCTCGGCCGACTCCCGGCGTACCGTGACCACGCGCTGGCCGAGCGTGACGGCGCTGCCGATGCCGACGATCCACAGCGCGATCGGCAGCAGGACCTCGACACCGGGTACCCCGAACGCGTGCAGCCCCGACAAACCGCAGGCCACCAGCGTGATCACCAGCCGCTCGGCGCGCTCCACCAGGCCGTTGACGTCCACCGGCAGCCCGATGGCCTCGCCGCGCGCCTTGGTGTACGAGACCACCTGGCCGCTGGCGAGGCAGAAGATCGCCATCGCGCAGAGCATCAGGCTGTCACCGCGCCCGGCGTACCACAGGGCCAGCCCGCCGAAGATCGCCGAGTCGGCGACCCGGTCGAGGGTGGAGTCGAGGAAGGCGCCCCACCGGCTGGAGCGGCCCAGCTGCCGGGCCATATTGCCGTCGACCAGGTCGGAGAAGACGAACAGGGTGATGACGATCGTGCCCCAGAAGAACTCGCCCCGTGGGTAGAAGACCAGGGCGCCGGCCACCACGCCCCCGGTCCCGATCAGGGTGACCGCGTCCGGGCTGACGCCGATACGGATGAGCAGGGCGGCGAACGGCGTGAGAACACGCGTGAAGAAAGCACGCGCGTACTTGTTCAGCATGGCCTTCCCGGAGGGTCGATACGGGCCGCGCGGTCGATGGGCCACCGGCTGGCCCATCGTAGCCAGGAGGCCCGGGGCCGCTGCGGACGCATCGCGGCGCGGGGTGCATCCCACGGCTCGGGGCCGCCGCCGCGCGCCTGCGGGCGCGCGGACGGGCCCCTTGAGACCCCTGCGGGCGCCGGTCCGCTGTGCCATGTATGGACGCATCATGACCTCGGTGGAAAGCTCGAATCACCGCAAAGTGTCGACCTGGAGGCGAGACACATGAGCGAGAAGACGAGTACACGCCCGGGAGCCGCCGGAAGGGCATCAACGGCCGGCCAGCCCACGGCCCTGCGGAATGTGGTGCTGGTCGGCCACAGCGGATCGGGAAAGACCACTCTGGTCGAGGCCCTGGCGCTGGCGTCCGGGGCGGTCAACCGCGCCGGACGGGTCGAGGACGGCGGCTGCCTGTCGGACTACGACGAGATCGAACACCGCCAGCAACGCTCCGTACAGCTCTCCCTGGTCCCGGTGGACTGGGGCGGAGTCAAGATCAACATATTGGACACCCCCGGATACGCCGATTTCGTCGGGGAACTCAGGGCCGGTCTGCGCGCTGCGGACGCGGCCCTTTTCGTTGTCTCGGCGGCCGACGGCGTGGCCGGCGCGACCCGGATGGTCTGGGACGAGTGCGCGGCCGTCGGCATGCCGCGCGCCCTGGTCGTCACGCACCTGGAGGCGTCCCGCGCCGACTTCGACGAGATGACCGAGCTGTGCCGGACCACCTTCGGCGGTGAGGACCCGGACGCCGTCCTGCCGCTCTACCTCCCGCTGTACGGCACGCCGGGCGCCGACGGCCACTCCCCCGTGCACGGCCTGATCGGCCTGCTCTCCCAACGGGTCTTCGACTACTCCTCCGGCGAACGCACCGAGCGTGCGCCCACCGCCGACGAGCTGCCGCAGATCGAGGAGGCGCGCAACCGCCTCATCGAGGGGATCATCGCCGAGAGCGAGGACGAGTCCTTGATGGACCGCTACCTCGGCGGCGAGGAGATCGACGTCAAGACCCTCATCGGGGATCTGGAGACCGCGGTCGCCCGCGGCACCTTCCACCCCGTACTGGCCGCCGCGCCGGCCCCCGACGGCTCCAAGCAGGGCCTCGGCACGGTCGAGCTGCTGGAGTTGATCACCGGCGGCTTCCCGACGCCGGCGGAGCGGGAGGCACCCGCGGTCACCACCCCGGACGGCGCCCCCCGCCCGTCGCTGACCTGCGATCCGGACGGCCCGCTCGCGGCCGAGGTGGTCAAGACCTCGTCCGACCCGTACGTGGGCCGGATCTCCCTGGTACGGCTCTTCTCCGGGACGCTGCGGCCGGACGAGACGGTGCACGTCTCGGGCCACGGCCTCCAGGACCGCGGGCACGAGGACCACGACGTCGACGAGCGGGTGGGCGCGCTCTCGGTCCCGTTCGGCAAACAGCAGCGCCCGCTGTCCCAGGCGATCGCCGGTGATCTGGCGTGCGTGGCGAAGCTGACCCGCGCCGAGACCGGCGACACCCTCTCCGACAAGAACGCCCCGCTCCTGATGGAGCCCTGGTCCATGCCCGACCCGCTGCTGCCGGTCGCCATCCAGGCGCACAGCAAGCCCGACGAGGACAAGCTCTCGCAGGGCCTGGCGCGCCTGGTGGCGGAGGACCCGACGATGCGGCTGGAACACAATCAGGACACCCATCAGGTGGTCCTGTGGTGCCTGGGCGAGGCGCACGTCGATGTGGCGCTGGAGCGGCTGCGCAGCCGCTACGGCGTCCAGGTCGACACCGTCCCGCACAAGGTGCCGCTGCGCGAGACCTTCGGCGAGGCCGCCGCGGGGCGCGGACGCCACGTCAAACAGTCCGGCGGACACGGCCAGTTCGCGATCTGCGAGATCGAGGTCGAACCGCTGCCCGGCGGCTCCGGCATCGAGTTCGTCGACAAGGTCGTGGGCGGCGCGGTGCCCCGGCAGTTCATCCCCTCCGTCGAGAAGGGCGTACGCGCCCAGGCCGCGCGCGGGGTCGCCGTCGGGCATCCGCTCGTGGACATCCGGGTCACGCTGCTCGACGGCAAGGCGCACTCGGTCGACTCCTCGGACGCCGCGTTCCAGATGGCGGGCGCGCTGGCGCTGCGCGAGGCAGCGGCCGAGGCCCGGATCGACCTCCTCGAACCGGTCTGCGAGGTCAGCGTGATGGTGCCGGACGACTTCGTCGGTCCGGTGATGAGCGATCTGTCCGGGCGCCGCGGCCGGGTTGTGGGCACCGAACAGTCGGGCGCGGGCCGCACCGTCGTACGGGCCGAGGTTCCCGAGATCGAGATCGGCCGGTACGCCGTCGATCTGCGCTCCCTCTCGCACGGCAGCGGACGCTTCTCCCGCGTCTACCTACGGCACGAGCCGATGCCGCCGCAGCTCGCCGGGAAGTTCCGGGAAGAGGCGGAGAACGGCGCGTAGTCGACGCCCCGTCAGCCGCTGTCCGGCACAACTCCCTTGGGCCGGGCGGCGGCTGTACGCTGAGAGTCTTGTCGTGGAACCGCCGGTTCGGCGGCAGGTCACGAGGTCACCCGCCGCGACAGGTGTGCCGTCGGCGGAAGTCGGGAAGAGCCGCATCATCGGATGCGCGTGGTGTGGGGGGCGGTAGTGGCAGACGGCTTTGACTTCAGCCCGGGGGCGCAGGTGCCGCTCTCGGGGAGCGCCGGACAGACGGCGGCGACCCAGGCCCTGGCCTCGGCCGCCTACCGGGACAGCCCGCTGTCGGACATCGCCAAGGCCGACTCCGACTCGGGCAAGTCCGAGATCAAGAAGCCCAAGCTGTCGCTGTTCGAGCCCAACCTCGGCGAGGCGTTCTCGCGCGCCGTCCAGGTACGGATGCTCGGCGGCGGCCGCAAGCCGCTGATCCAGTCCTTCGGGACCGAGCCGCAGACCGTCGTCGAGCACTGCCTGTCGGCCACCCGCATCCGCAAGCAGCGGGACATCAAACTGACGGTGCTGATGGTGCTGTTCGGTCTGGTCTTCCTGCCCGGTGTGCTGCTGTGGCTGGGCGTCTTCCAGCTGCGCAAGATGCTCTCCAAGAGCGACGGCAGCAGCCTCTCGCTGCTCGGCGCGGTACTCCTCACCGTGCTCGGCGGCCTCGCCCTGTTCTTCATGATCAAGCTGCCGCTGAACGGCTTCTGGCCGATGTACGGCCGCGCGATGCTCGTCGCCCCGGTGATCGGCTGGTGGCTGGCCAAGCAGTTCTGCGAACGGACCGCGGTGGCCATGCGGGAGTCCTGGAAGGGACTGCTGGAGGGCGGCGGCGTGGCCGCGAAGATCCCCGAGGCGGTACCCCAGGACCCGAACCAGATCGCCGCCGAGACCCTTCGGCAGAATCTCGCCAAAATCACCGCCGAGCAGAACAGCAACGTCGTCTTCTACGCCGGCCCCAAGGGCATACTCGGCATGGGCACCCGCTGGGGCAGCTGGCAGCTCGCGGAGGAGCTCACGCCCGCCCGGGAGGGCACCGAGATCAACCCGTTCCGCAGCTGGGACGTGATCCGGGTGATCCACGACCGGCTGCGGCTGCTGGAGCGCAGCCCGCTGCACACCGGAGGCTTCCCCACGCCCTCCGTACGCCACTGGATCGTCTCGCCGGTCGGCGAGAAGGCCGCCGCGGTCGCCCGCCCCGAGGGCACGCACGTCGAGGCGTTCCAGATCCGCGGGCACGAGATAGAGCGGATCTGCAACGAGCAGCAGTTCGGCAGCGGCAACCGCCACTACCTCGGCGTGCAGTTCGTCCTGTGGGACGGCCAGCTGGTCATCACCCTGATGATCACCGTCACCGTGCTGCACGAGACGCTGCGCATCGAGGTGACCGGCCACGCCCTCGGCCCCGTCAACGGGCTGTTCACGACCAAGCCGGAGCCCAAGACCAAGGACGTCGCCAAGGTCATCAAGTTCTGGGAGACCAAGACCCAGCACCTGCCGCTGATCGAGGCGAAGGAAGTGGTCCGGCTGGCGGCCCGCGCCCCGCTGACGTGGTTCCCGCCGGTGCTGGACTTCCTCGGCGGCAAGCTGACCCTCCCCGAGCCGTTCGGCCTGCGGCACGTCTGGGCCGACAAGCCGTGGCGGCACCGCTTCATGGCCGATGACGCGCTGCGCGCCGCGACGCCGGTGCTGCGCACGGTCCACGCCGCCGCGATGAGCGTCCTGGCGGACAACGGCGTGGACACCGAGCGCTTCACCAACCGCTCGCTGGTGCTCAGCGGCATGATCCAGGGCGTGGAGCCGCAGAAGGCCGACGAGTACAACGCGTAGCGGGCATCGGGGTCAGCGGAAGATGCCCGTGTGCCCCAGGGAGTACCGGCCGGGCTGCGGGTAGACCGCGAGACCGTGCGGGCCTTGGCCGACCGGGATCTTGGCCAGGGTCTTGCCGGTACGGGTGTCCAGCGCGTACACCTCCGAGTTGTAGCGGCCGGACAGCCACAGCACCTTGCCGTCGGTGGACAGGCCGCCCATGTCGGGGCTGCCGCCGCCGCGGATGTGCCACTTGTCGACGAGCTTGCCGATCTTGAAGTCGAGCAGGGAGATGGAGCCCTCGCCGCGGTTGGAGACATACATGTACCGCGAGTCCCGGCTGACGTAGAGGCCGTGGGCGCCCTTGCCGGTCGGCATGAGCTTGGGCCGGTTGAAGGTGTCGCCGTTCATGACCCAGATCCCGTCGGCCATCATGTCGGCGATGTACCAGGTCCTGCCGTCCGGGGAGATCTTCACGTCCTGCGGCATCGCCCCGTCGAACGGCAGCTTCTCCTGGCCGATCACCTTCATCTTCTCGGTGTCGACCTTCAGCAGCTCACCGGAGAACTCGCAGGAGACGATGAAGTAGCGGCCGTCCGGGGAGAAGTCGGCGTGGTTGACGCCGGCGCAGCCGACCGGGAGGGTCTTGCGGATCTCCATGGTGTGCGGGTCGCGGAACACCAGCTGACGGTCCATCGAGGCCATCACGACCGCGTACTTCCCATTGGGCGTGAAGTACAGGTTGTACGGGTCGTGGACCTTGACCGGCTCGCCGGCCTTGCCGGTGGCCGGGTCGATCGGGGTGAGGTCGTGCCCCCGGTTGTTGTTGACCCACAGCGTCTTCAGGTCCCAGGACGGCACGACGTGCTGCGGTTGCACCCCGACCGGGATGGTCTCGATGACCTTGTAGGTCTTCGGATCGATGACGCTGACCGTGTCGGAACCGGTGTTGGGGACGTAGATCCGCGCGGGATAGTCCTTGACCTGCGGCGCGAGCCTGCCGGGCCGGTCCGCGGCGTACAGGTCGTGCTCGTCGAGCAGCGGCGGCATCCCGGGCAGGCCGGGTCTGGCCGCCTTGACCGGTGCCCGCTCGACCGGCCGCGGGCCCTGCGCGGCGGGCTTGGTCCCGCCGTCACCGCAGCCCGCCGCCAGCGCACAGGCCACCGCGAGCAGTGCGGCCGCCCGGTGACGGAAGCCCGGCACCGTGGTGCGTCGCGTGGAATGGGAACGGTTCCGGTCAGCCATCAGGTCACTAGCTCCGTTGTCGTCACCGCGCGCAGACCGCGCCGGCGGAGGCCGTCGAGGATCGGGGGCAGTGCCGCCACCGTGCCGGCGTGCCCGAGGTGGAGGCTCACGACCGAGCCCGGCCCGACCGAGTCCAGGACCGTGCGCTGCACGGCCGGGGCGCCGGGGTCGTTCGCGTCGAGGGAGTCCACGTCGTAGGACAGGACGTGGGGATAGCCGGCCTTACGGGCCAGCCCGACCACCAGGTCCGTGGCCCGCCGGGTCTGCGAGGGGCGGAACCAGCTGCCGATGGTCCCGGTGAGCTTGCGCAGCCGGTCCGCGCACCCGGTGATCTCGGCGTACGCCTCGGCGGCCGGCAGGGCGTCGATGTTGCGGTGGTGCAGGGTGTGATTGCCCAGTTCGTGGCCGCCGTCGAGGATCCGGCGGGCCATCCGGGGCTGGGCGTCGAGCCAGCTGCCGACGGCGAGCACGGTGACCCTGGCGCCGGCCCGCTCGGCCTCGGCCAGCAGGGCGGTCGCCAGCTTGGGGTCGCCCGCCCCGTGGAAGGTCAGCGCCACCGCCTTGCCGGTCCGCGGCCCGTGCTCGATCTGTACGGGCAGGCCCGGCGCGCGGGTCGGGGGCCGGGCGGCGCGCACCGGGGCGGGCGGGACCTGGCCCGCCCCGGACGGACCGGGGCCGCCGGCGGACGGTGCGGTTCCGGTGTCCTCGTCCCGGTGCGGGTCGCAGCCCGTCGCCAGCGCACCGGCGGCCGCGGCCGAGGCGGCCGCGCGCAGCACGGAGCGACGATCCAGTGAAGTCACCACCCCATTAGAGAGGCAACCCCTCCGAATCGGGGTGATATATCCGATTCATACGGTTTCGTGTCGCCCTGAACGGGCCCGGACGACGGCCGGCGTTACACGGGCCAGGCGGCGGCGAGCATCGCCCGGGTGTCGGCGAGGAGCTGCGGCAGCACCTTGGTGTGCCCGATCACCGGCATGAAGTTGGTGTCACCGCCCCAGCGCGGGACCACGTGCTGGTGCAGATGGGCCGCGATCCCGGCGCCGGCGACGGTGCCCTGGTTCATCCCGATGTTGAAGCCGTGCGCCCCCGACGCGGTCCGCAGCGCGGTCATCGCCCGCTTGGTGAACTCGGCGAGCTCCAGGGTCTCCGCACCGTCCAGCTCGGTGTAGTCCGCGACGTGCCGGAACGGGACCACCATGAGGTGACCACCGTTGTACGGGTAGAGGTTCAGCACCGCGTAGACCCGCTCACCGCGCGCGATCACGAGGCCGTCCTCGTCCGACTTCTCGGGGATCGTGCAGAAGGGACAGCCGTCGTCGGCCCCCGGGCCGCTGGGCTTGTTCTCACCCTGGATGTAGGCCATCCGGTGGGGCGTCCACAGGCGCTGGAAGGCATCCTGCGTCCCGACCCCGATCTGCTGCTCCGGCTCGCTTGTCATACGGGCCAGCATATGGCGTCGCCCCTCACCGGCGTGTCGTTGGGGCGAGGAGCGCGGGCGGCTCGGCGATGCTGTGCCGATGGACAGGCAACAGCGGCTGCAGAGGTGGGAGCGGGCCGCCGAGCCGTACCTCTTCGTGGCGTCCCTGCTCTTCCTGACCTCCTACGCGGTACGGGTCCTGGTGCCCGACCTCTCCCCCGGCTGGCAAGCCTTCTGGGAGATCGTCACCTTCGCCAGCTGGGGCCTCTTCGTCGTCGAGTACCTCTTCCGGCTGCTGCTCAGCGACGACCGCCGGCGCTTCGTCCGCACCCGCTGGCTGGACCTGATCGTGACCGCGCTGCCGCTGCTGCGGCCGCTGCGGATCGTCGACCTGCACGAGCGGATGCAGCACCGCCGGGACCATCCCCGGCTCGCGCTGGAGACCCGGGTGATGGCATACGCCGGGCTGACCGCGCTGCTCCTGGGTTTCGCCGCCGCCCTGGCCGTCTACCACGACGAGCGCACCGCGCCGTACACCACCATCCGCACTTTCGGCGACGCGGTGTGGTGGGCCGCCTCGACCCTGACGACGACCGGATACGGCGACGCCACCCCGGTCACCACGCGCGGGCGGGTGGTCGGGGTGGGCCTGATGTTCGTCGGGGTGGCCCTGGTCGGAGCGGTGGTGGGCTCCTTCTCGTCCTGGCTGGTGCGGCGCTTCCGCCAGGAGGGCGAGGCATGAGCGGGCCCCGGGGAGCGGGTCGCTCCCCGGGGCCGCACACGCACCGCTCGGACCGGATCAGACCTGGACGCGGCGCTCCACGACGTCCAGGATCTCGGCGATCGCCTCGTCGCGCGGGATGCCGTTCTTCTGCGAACCGTCGCGGTACCGGAAGGACACCGCCCCGGCCGCCATGTCCTCATCACCGGCGATGATCATGAACGGCACCTTGGCCTTCTGGGCGTTCCTGATCTTCTTCTGCATCCGGTCCGACGAGGAGTCCACCTCGACCCGCAGCCCCTTGGCCTTCGCCTGCGCGGCGAACTCCGCCAGGTACGGGACGTGCGCGTCACCGATCGGGATGCAGGTCGCCTGGACCGGCGCCAGCCACGCCGGGAAGGCACCCGCGTAGTGCTCCAGCAGCACCGCGAAGAACCGCTCGATCGAGCCGAACAGCGCGCGGTGGATCATGACCGGGCGCTGCTTGGTGCCGTCCGCCGCGGTGTACTCCAGGTCGAACCGCTCGGGCAGGTTGAAGTCCAGCTGGACGGTCGACATCTGCCAGGTACGGCCGATGGCGTCCTTGGTCTGGACCGAGATCTTCGGGCCGTAGAACGCGGCGCCGCCCGGGTCCGGGACCAGCGGCAGCCCCTGCTTCTCGGCCACTTGCCGCAGCGTCTCGGTGGCCTCCTCCCACGCCTCGTCCGAGCCGACGAACTTCTCCGGGTCCTTGGTGGACAGCTCCAGGTAGAAGTCGGTCAGGCCGTAGTCGCGCAGCAGGTCCAGCACGAAGGTCAGCGTCGAGTCGAGCTCGTCCGCCATCTGCTCCTTGGTGCAGTAGATGTGCGCGTCGTCCTGAGTGAAGCCGCGGGCACGGGTCAGGCCGTGCACCACACCGGACTTCTCGTACCGGTACACGGTCCCGAACTCGAAGAGGCGCAGCGGGAGTTCACGGTACGAACGCCCCCGCGCATCGAAGATCAGGTTGTGCATGGGGCAGTTCATCGGCTTGAGGTAGTAGTCGATGCCCTCGTCGAGCTGCATGGGCGGGTACATGCCGTCGGCGTACCAGTCCAGGTGGCCCGACTTCTCGAAGAGCTTCCCCTTGGTGGCGTGCGGGGTGTAGACGAACTCGTAGCCCGACTCCTCGTGCCGCCGGCGGGAGTAGTCCTCCATGACCCGGCGGATCACACCGCCCTTGGGGTGGAAGACCGCCAGGCCGGAGCCGATGTCCTCCGGGACGGAGAAGAGGTCCAGTTCCGAACCCAGCTTGCGGTGGTCGCGCTTCTCGGCCTCGGCGAGGAACTCCAGGTGCGCCTTCAGCTCGTCCTTGGTCGGCCACGCGGTGCCGTAGATCCGCTGGAGCTGCTTGTTCTTCTCGCTGCCGCGCCAGTACGCGGCGGCCGAGCGCATCAGCTTGAACGCGGGGATCACCCGGGTGCTGGGCAGGTGGGGACCGCGGCAGAGGTCCTTCCAGCACAGCTCGCCGCTCTTGGCGTCGACGTTGTCGTAGATGGTCAGCTCGCCGGCGCCGACCTCGGCGGAGGCGCCCTCGGCGGCGTCCGCGGCGGAGCCCTTGAGGCCGATCAGCTCCAGCTTGTACGGCTCGGCCGCCAGCTCCTCGCGCGCCGCGTCGTCGCTCACCGGACGGCGCACGAACTTCTGCCCGCGCTTCTGGATCTCCTGCATCTTCTTCTCGATGCGCTTGAGATCGTCCGGGTGGAAGGGGGTCTCGACGTCGAAGTCGTAGTAGAAGCCGTCCTTGATGGGCGGGCCGATGCCGAGCTTCGCCTCCGGGAACAGCTCCTGCACGGCCTGCGCCATCACGTGCGCGGTGGAGTGCCGCAGGATGTTCAGGCCGTCCTCGGAAGTGATCTCGACCGGCTCGACCACCTCGCCGTCGGCGAGCTCGTACGCCAGGTCCTTCAGCTCCCCGGCCACCCGCGCGGCCACGACACTGCGCTCACCCTGGAAGAGGTCGGCGGCCGTAGTGCCCGTGGTCACCACGCGTTCTTCCCGCTCGGAATCGCGTTGGACGGTCACACGGACGTCTGACACCGGTCTCTCCTGACTCATGTCTCTTCACGGCAGCGATTGCTGCGCAGCCGAATCGTACCGAGCCGGTGCGCCCGACCGCGAAACGGTTTGCCCGGCGCCCGGCTACTCCCCGTCCAGCGGCCCGCCGCACGCCTCCTCGAAGAAGTCGAGATTCTCCTGGAGCGACTTCATCAGCCGGTCCCGCTCCGCCTCGTCGACCTGGACGGGGGTGACGTCGTGGCCGCCGGTGATCCTCCGGAAACCACCGCGGCTCTCCAGCCGCCCGCTGACCCGGATCGGCAGTCCGACCAGGTGCGCGTGCCCGGCGATGCGGTAGTCCTCCTCGCCCAGCGCGACCCGCACCTGCACCACGTCGGCCCCGGTGATCACCCGGAGCCGCACCGCTCCCGGACCGCCCGGCCGCTCCCTGCGCAGCCGTACGACCGCTCCGGTCACCCGCACCGGCAGCGACGGCTCGTCGCGGACGTAGCGCCGGGCCGCCTGCTCCAGCGCGGGAAGATCGCCGGGCGAGAACTCGACCGGCTCGGGACGCGCCGGGCAGCCGGCCGGGGCGCCGGCCGCCGGTGACCACCCGACCGCGATCCGCACCCCCTCCGTGTCCCGCACCAGTGCGATCAGCGCCTGCACCAGCTCGTGGCAGACGCCCAGCTCGACGGCCGCGTCGAACGCCTCCATGCCGCCGGTGGCGCGCTGGTAGTCGGTGGCGTCGCGGGCCGCGTGCAGGGCCCGCTGGAGGCCGGCGACCGCGCCGCGCCCGCCGCGCACCGGGACGAACGCGGTCAGCCGCCGGCCGGCCGCGGCCGGGCCGACCAGCACCTCGGCCAGGAACCGCTCGGCCTGCCGTTTGTGCCGGGCCCCGTAATAGCCGGCCCGGCCGTACGTCCCCAGGGCCCCGGCGACCAGCATCGAACGGGCCGCGCCGCGCAGCTGCTCCTGCGCCACCCAGTGCGCCCCGCCCGCCCCGTCGTCGGGCACCGCACGCTCCCAGCACACCTCGTCGCTGGGCACCGACAGCCCCATCAGCACCTCGCGGGCCGAGGGCACGGCGCTCCGCGCCAGCGCCGCCAGCGCCTCGGCGAGCAGCTCCGCGCTGTCGGGGAAACGGCGGTCGTGCGGCACCAGCAGGCTGGTGCCGCCGGTGCCGCCGGGCGGCGTCCACCGGGCGTAGTGGCCGGTGGCCCCGCCCCGGCGGCGCCAGCCGTGCCGGGCGAGCAGCGCGGCGAGCACCGCCGGGTCGAGCCGCGCGGGATCCAGGAGCCGCGCATCGGGTTGATCGGTCGGCCGGTACATCAGGGTCTCCCTCCCGCCCCGACGCGGGTCATGATCTCGCAGAGCGCTCGGTCGTCGAAGATCCGCGTGGTCGGGATCCGCACGGTGGTCCTGCGCCGGCCGGTCACCGGGTGGCCGGCCAGGTTGATCCAGTAGCAGCAGTGCCGCAGTTCGAGACGGTCGTGGGAGGCCCGCAGCCACTCGTCCTGGGTACGCGGCACGAGCATCACGACCAGGATCTTGTGCACCGACACGGGCGTACGGGCCAGCTTCACCAGATGGTCGTTGTCGAGCGTGAAAGGGAACGTGGGCCCCGGCGGGCGCGGGGCGGTCTGGTAGGTGCATTTGAGCTGCACCTTGATGGTCACCTCGTCGTCGACGGTGTGGCCGGGCGCGCCATGGCTGACGTGCCAGTCGATTCCGTTGTCCGGGAAGGGCTGCGCCAGCGAGCACCCGGAGGCGGCGGCGACCGCGTGGAGATAGCCCACCTGCAGGGTCTCCATGCAGGCAGTGGTGGCGAGTCCGCCGCGCTGCGGGGTGCTGTGCCGGGGAAGCAGCCCGCCCGGTTCGGGCTGCGCGAGCGTCATCGCGGAGCTGCCTTCCGGGCCGTGCCGTGCGGTGCGTAGGGCTGACGGGGAGGCGGCGGATCGCGCGTCCCGTCCCCTTGGTTGTCTCCGCGTCAAGTGCTCCGCAAACAAGTACGGTTCGACCACCTCACCGGCCGGGTATCACCAGCTCGGATGATGTGCCGCGTCATCCCCCGTACGGCCGGGAGGAGTTGGGATGATGCCGTGCTGGTATGACGGACCACTTGCCGCCTTCGACACCGAGACGACGGGCATCGACGTCGAGCACGACCGCATCGTCTCCGCGGCCCTGGTGGTCCAGGAGACGCCGCGTTCGGCGCCGCGCACCACCCGCTGGCTGATCAACCCCGGTGTGGAGATACCGGAGGCCGCGACGGCCGTGCACGGCCTGACGGCCGACCACCTCGCGCTGTACGGCCGCTGGCCGGCGCCGGTGGTGGAGGAGGTCGCGCGCGCCCTGGCCGCCCAGTCGGTCGCCGGGCGGCCGCTGGTGGTGATGAACGCCCCGTTCGATCTGACCCTGCTGGACCGCGAGTTGAAGCGGCACCGCGCCAGCTCGCTCGCCGCCTATCTGGGCGGGCACGCGCTGTGCGTCCTCGACCCCCGGGTGCTGGACAAGCACCTGGACCGCTACCGCAAGGGCCGCCGTACGCTCACCGATCTGTGTGCGCACTACGAGGTCGAGCTGACCGACGCCCACGAGGCGGCGGCCGACGCGCTCGCCGCGCTGCGGGTCGTCCGGGCGCTGGGGCGCCGTTTCGCCGAGCGCCTGGAAGGGCTGCACCCGGCGGAGCTGCACACCCGCCAGGCGGTGTGGCACGCGGCCCAGGCGCGCGGACTGCAGGCGTGGTTCGCCCGCAGCGGCAACCCGGAATCGGTCGATCCGCATTGGCCGCTGCGTCCCGAACTCCCGGCCGCAGCCTGATTACGCATCAGAATTCGGCAGGTTCCCGCAAAGCGACCGCCCGAATTCCCACGCAACAGATCTCGACGCGGCAGAACGTCACACCCGCGCCACACCCCGCACCGACATTCCAACAAAATGAACCGGGCCGCCTATTGGCGGCCCGGTTCTTGATCCCGGTGGGCGATACTGGGTTCGAACCAGTGACCTCTTCGGTGTGAACGAAGCGCTCTCCCACTGAGCTAATCGCCCGGGTGTCGGCGAGGTTTCCCTCGCGAACGAGCAGAACAATACAGCCCGCCCGGGGCTTCCATCAAATTCCTGTCATCCGCGGGCCAGCCAGGCGGCGAGACCGCGCCGCCCGGCCCGCATCATCAGCGCGTGGTTGGCCCGGAACAGCGGCCGCGCCACGAGCGCGAACCGCCGCAGCAGCGGCCGGCGGACCTCGACGTCCTGATCGAAAACGGCCCGGGTACCGCCGACGCCGGGCCGCACCGTCCAGCGCGCCCACCCCTCCAGGTCCCCGCGCATCGACATCTCCAGCACCCCCGCGCCAGGGTCCCGCACCCGCTCGGTGGCCACCACCTTCAGGTCGTACGGCAGCAGCGAGCGGAACCGCGCGGTGCCGCTGACCCCGTCGAGCGGGGTCACCTCGCGGACCTGCGGCCACCATCGGGGGTAGGACTCGGCCCGCTCCAGGACGGCGTAGACGACGGCCGGCGGGGCGTCGAGCAGCCAGACGCTGCGGAAGCGGTAGCGGTGCAGTCGGTGCGACCAGTCGGACATGATCCCAGTGTGCGCCCCGGACCCCCGCGCGCACCCAACAACTGCGACGGCCCGGAGACTTGGAGTCTCCGGGCCGTCGTCCGGGGTGGGCGATACTGGGTTCGAACCAGTGACCTCTTCGGTGTGAACGAAGCGCTCTCCCACTGAGCTAATCGCCCGGGCGCACCGCCAACATTACCCCACGTCGACGGGCACTTGTGACCAGGCCAAAAGGCCCGGAGGTCACTGGGGGATGTTCCAGGGCATCGCGAGGCCGAACTTCCACACGTACACCGCGAGCAGTGCCGCGATGATCACCACGCCGATGGTGGTCAGGATGATGTTGCGGCGCCGCACCTTCGGGTCGAGCGCCTTCTGGGTGGCTTCGGTGACCTTCCGTTTGGCCCAGCGGAGCACCAGCTGCGCCCAGACGAACTCGGTCGCCCAGACGGCCATGCCGGCGAAGATCACCAGCCAGCCGGGGCCCGGCAGCGGGAGCATGATCACGCCGCCCACGACCACCGCGAGCCCGACGACGAAGACGCCGACCTGCCAGCTGAGGTGCAGCGGCCGGGAGCGCTTGATGAAGTGCGGCGCCCGCGAGCCGAGGGGCTGCTCCGGTGGCACGGCGTCCTCCTCGGCGATCGCCGACCCCCCGTTACTCTGCGTATTCATGTCATCAAACTTACCGGACGGAACGGGTCCGCGGAATTACCGACGGGGACGATCCCGCAATCCGCCGTAAGAGGTACCTGAAGCCACCCAAAACCGTCAGAGGGGTTTACAACGGCACCGTAGGTGGCATGTCGATTTCGCCGACGTGCGAATCCCCGAGCGCACACTGAGCGAAAGGCCCTGGCGCTTATGAACACCACGGTCAGCTGCGAGCTGCACCTGCGCCTCGTTGTGTCGAGCGAGTCCTCACTGCCTGTACCCGCGGGCCTGCGGTATGACACGGCCGATCCCTATGCCGTGCATGCCACCTTCCACACCGGAGCCGAGGAGACCGTCGAATGGGTTTTTGCCCGCGACCTCCTCGCCGAGGGCCTGCACCGGCCCACAGGCACCGGAGACGTCCGCGTATGGCCGTCCCGGAGCCACGGACAGGGCGTTGTCTGCATCGCCCTGAGCTCCCCGGAAGGCGAGGCCCTGCTGGAGGCGCCCGCACGGGCCCTCGAGTCGTTCCTCAAAAGGACCGATGCCGCCGTACCGCCCGGTACGGAGCATCGGCACTTCGATCTCGACACCGAGCTCTCCCACATCCTCGCGGAGAGCTGAGACGCAGCACGGTTACCGAAAGCACCCACCCGCTCACGCTTGCGACCGTCCGACTCGGGGAGACGGCGCAGGACCGACAAGTTCATACGGCACACTTCGGCGTCGTCGCCGCGGGCCCACCGCGGAGACGGCGCTGAAGCTTGTTCGAAACGCTAGAGTCGGCGACCATTCGGCAACCACACCGGGGGCGGTAACCGTCCGGCCCCACCCTGCCAGGGAGCGGAACCGTGCTGATCACCCATGACACCCGGTGCGCGCTGAATGCGGTCGTCGATCTGCTGAACACCGCTCCGGAGGGCGAGGCGCCCGGCGCGCCGGACAGCCTGACCGACCTCGCCGCCCTCGGGGACTTCGTGCGGCGCAACGACGTCAGCGGTGTCGGGGCGCTCGGCGCCGGGGACCTGGCCGCCGTCCGGTCGGTGCGCGCGCGGTTCGCGGAGGTCTTCGCGGCCGAGGACGAGCGCACCGCGGCCACCCTGCTCAACGCCCTGGTCGCCTCGGCGGGCACCACGCCGCAGCTGACGGACCACGACGGCTACGACTGGCACGTCCACTACTTCGCCCCGGGCGCCTCGGTCGCCGACCACCTGGCCGCGGACGGCGGGATGGCGCTGGCCTTCATCGTCGTCGCCGGGGAACGCGAACGGCTGCGGCGCTGCGAGGCGCCGGACTGCCGGCACGCCTTCGTCGATCTCTCGCGCAACCGCTCGCGGCGCTACTGCGACAGCCGCACCTGCGGAAACCGGCTGCATGTCGCGGCCTACCGGGCACGGCGGCGGGAAGCCGCGAGCTGAGCTCCTGTTCGCACCGGGCGACGGCACCGTGCACCGGGTTCACAGGATGAAGAGGTCGTGGACGGCGCCGAGGAGGAGCAGAAAGCCGATCACGGCGAGGAAAAGCATCAACGGCGGCTGGGACAGCGCGAACAGGCAACCGCGTGGTTCGGGGGACGGGGCGTCGTCTTGGGCGAGGGCGCACTCATCGTTCATCTCGCGCGCATCATGGCGCAGATGATCGTCTGAGCACGCCCGATCAGCGCCTCAGCGGCGGTAGTTCATCAGATCCCGTGCTTTTTCAGGATCGCTTCGATGTCCGAGAAGTCATCCTTGGGTGCGCTCTCCTTGCCCTGCCGGGCCTTCCCCGCGGCTGCGGACCGCTCCACCCCGCGGCCGGCGCCGAGGGACGGCACGGAGGCGGCCGGCGCCACCGCGTCCGGCCCCGCGGCCGCCGCGGCCTTGCGCTCCTTGCGGCCACCGAGGCCCCGGCGGCGCTCCACGCCCCTGGTGATCATGAACAGCACGACCGAGAGCGCCAGCAGACCGAAGCCGGCCCACACCGTGGGCTTGAAGACGACATTGGTGACCCAGTCGATGACGCCGGTCATCACCAGGCCGATGGGGATGAGGGAGTAGGCGGCGATGCGGGTCGCGGCCAGGAAACGCTTGCGGTACGCCGTCAGCGCGGCGATGCCCAGGCCCGCTGCCGACACCGCGGCACAGACGGTCGAGGTCAGCATCCGGTCCTCCTGCCGGTGGATGGGCGAGCAGGCGGCGCTCTGCTCCCCTCCATCCTGCCCTGCCCGGACCCGCCCGGGCCATGTTCCGGCGCGGGGTCAGGGACATCTCCGGGTCATCTCCGGGTCGCGGTCCTCCCCACGTCCCGGTTCGGGTACCGGGCCGCGGGCTGGGAGACTGGCCCCATGAACGACGCCACCACCTCCGCACCCGCCTTCCCCCAAGCTCTCGACGTTGCTCGAGCAGGGGGTACCCCCATCGTCCTCGACGTGTGGTGTGAACTCCAGTGCCCGGACTGCCACGCCGCCCTGGACGACCTGCGGGCGCTGCGCGAGCGGTACGGCGACCGGCTGGACATCCGGCTGCGCCACTTCCCCCTGGCGAAGCACAAGCACGCCCACGCCGCCGCGCAGGCCGCCGAGGAGGCCATGGAGCAGGGTCAGGGCTGGCCGTTCGTCGAGGCCGTGCTGGCGCGCACCGACGAGCTCGGCACGCGCGGCGAGAAGCTGCTGCTGGACGTCGCCGGCGAGCTGGGACTGGACTCCGAGGAGCTGGACACCGCCCTGATCGACGGACGGCACCTGCTGATCGTCGACGCGGACGAGGCCGAGGGCAAGGCGATCGGGGTGTCCGGCACCCCGACGTATGTGATCGGCGGCGAGCGGCTGGACGGCGGCAAGAGCCAGGAGGGGTTGCGCGCCCGCATCGAGGAGATCGCCGACCGGCTGCTGGCCGAGCGGGCCTGAGCCCCTCAGCCCCGCCGCGCGCGGCGGCCCGCCGGCCGGTTCACAGGAGGGGCTTCCACAGCAGGTAGCCGGTGGTCCGGTAGCCCAGCGAGTCGTAGAGGGCGCGGGCCGGCGCGTTGTCCGCGTAGACGTTCAGGCCGAGGCTGGTGCGGCCCGCGGCGAGGCTCTCGCGCTCGGCGATCAGCATCAGGGAGCGGCCGTGACCGTTCCCGCGGTGGCCGGGTGCCACCCGTACGTCGACGACATAGCCGCCGGGCTGCTCCGGCATCCGCAGCGCGACCCAGACGCTGCCGACGTCCGCGCCGTCGTGCACGAGGACGCGCAGCGCCTGGTGGGGCGTCTCCGCGCCGTCCGGCAGCAGCGCGCGGTGGCCCGCCAGCGCCGCCTCCTCGGCACGTTTCGGGGCCATGCCCTGGCCGGTCTGGACACGGATGTGCTCGGCGAGCGCGGCGTCCCGCCAGGCCGGGTACTCGGCCTCACCGAGCGGCCGGTCGCTGCTGCGCGCGGGCAGGCCGGGCGGCCCGGCAGCGCCGTCGAGCGGCTTGCTCATCGTCCGGCTGCGCTCGGTGTAGCCCAGCACGGTCGCGAGCCGCACCGCCGCCTCGGCCTCGGCCGGGACGGTCACCTCGATCTGCCGGCAGCCCCAGCCGCGCAGCACTTCCTCGGCGGCGAGCGCGGCGACGGTCGCGCGGCCGCGGTGCCGGTCCGGCGGTTCGATGCCCAGGCTCACGATCCGGCCCGCCGTCGGCCCGAAGCGGGCATCCGTCGCGAGTCGGATCCCGCCGACCCGGCGGCTGTTGACACAGACGTCGAACCGACGGGCCCGGGTGCCGTCGTCCTGTCGTTCTTCCGGTCCCGCGGGGCGCAGCGTTGTGGTCACGAGGACTTTCTACTCGCCCGGACGCGGGCCCGTCATCACCGCGGATCGAAGTCGGCGGCGGACTGCTCGTCGAAGATCCGCATGGCCTCGGCCGTCACCGGGCCCGGCCCGTCGGCCAGTTGGCGTCCGTCGATCTGGGTGACGGCCTGGACGTCGCGCAGCGTCGAGGTCAGGAAGATCTCCTCGGCCCGCTCCAGCGCGTCCAGCGGCAGGTCGGTCTCCTTGGCGCCGGCCCAGGAGACGGTCAGCGCGCGGGTGATGCCGGCCAGGCAGCCGGAATGCAGCGGCGGGGTGTGCAGCTCGCCGTCCAGGACGACGAAGACATTGGAGCCGGTGCCTTCGCAGAGCGCGCCTACGGTGTTGGCGAACAGCGCCTCGGAGGCGCCGTGTTCGCGGGCCCGGGCCAGGGCGACGACGTTCTCGCCGTACGAGGTGGTCTTCAGGCCGGCCAGCGCGCCGCGTTCGTTGCGGGTCCAGGGGACGGTGACGGCGGCGGTGGTGTCGGGGCGCCGCTCGGTCGCGGACAGCGCGACGACCAGCGTGGGGCCGGCCTCGCCGCGGTCCGAGCCGAGCGGGGAGACGCCCCCGGTGTACGTGATCCGCAGCCGGCCGAGCGCCATCGGGTGGGCGTCCAGGACGGCCGCGCAGCCGCGGCGTACCTCGTCGAGGTCGGGCTCGGGCAGGCCGAGCCCCCGGGCGGAGGTGCCCAGGCGCTCCAGGTGGCGGGTGAGGGCGAAGGGCCGCCCGTGGTCGGCCTTGATGGTCTCGAAGACCCCGTCGCCGACGGTCAGCCCGTGGTCGAAGACCGAGACCCGGGCGCTCTCGGCGTCCTGCAGTGCCCCGTCGAGCCAGATCTTCATCGCTTTCCTCCACTCGCCTCGTACCGTCCCGACGCTACCGCGAGCAGTCGGCTCGCCTTCAACTCGGTCTCCGCCCACTCCCGCTCGGGGTCGGAGTCCCAGATGATCCCGGCGCCGGCGCCGAAGCGCAGCACCGGTCCCCCGGGCGGGGTCCGATCGATCCAGAAGGTCCGGATACCAACCGCGAGCTCGCCGGTGCGGCGGTCGGCGTCGACCCAGCCGATCCCCCCGCAGTACGGACCGCGGGGCGCGGTCTCCAGCTCGTCGATGATCCGCAGCGCGCTCGACTTGGGGGCGCCGGTGACCGACCCGGGCGGGAAGGTGGCGTCCAGCAGGTCCGCCCAGGCGGTCTTCTCGTTGGCCTCGGCCAGCTCCCCGCGGACGGTGGAGACGAGGTGGACCAGGCCGGGGTGCGTCTCGACGGCGCACAGTGCCGGCACGGTGACCGTGCCGGTGGCGCAGACCCGGCCGAGGTCGTTGCGGACCAGGTCGACGATCATCACGTTCTCCGCCCGGTCCTTCGCCGACAGGTCGGCCGCGGTCCGGCCGGTCCCCTTGATGGGGCCGGAGGCGACGGTCGTGCCGTCGCGCCGCAGATACAGCTCCGGGGAGGCGCTGGCGATCTCCACCCCGTGGCCGGGAAGCCGGATCGTGCCGGCGTGCGGGGCCGGGTTGCCGCGGGCCAGCACCGCGGACAGGGCGTCCACGTCGGTGCGGGCAGGGTCGGGCAGCGGCGCGGTCAGCACCCGGCAGAGGTTCACCTGGTAGACGTCGCCGGCCGCGATGTGTTCACGGACCCGCCGCACGCCGCCGGTATACGCCTCGCGGTCCAGGGAGCTGGTCCAGGCGCCGGGCGCCGGGCCCCGCCAACCGTCGGGCGCGGGCTCGTCCGCCGCCGTGGCGGGCCGTACGTCGCCGAAGCGGGCGCAGACCACCGAGCCCTCGAAGTCTGCGGCCACCGCCCACCAGCCCGTGGAATCCAGGGCCGCGGGATCGCTGGTCACATCCCGCAGGTCGGTGGCTATCAGGCCGCCGAAGCGGGCCATCGGAGCGAAGTCGTGCACGTCAGCGAGTCTATGGCGGCGGCCCCGGACCCGCCTGTGCCGAGCGAGCAGCGCAGCACGCTGCACAAACGCGTTTTTGTACTGGCCCCGGAATCCGCTAGAGTTCAACACGTCGCCGGGACGCGAAAGCGCCCCGGAGGCCGAGTAGCTCCCGGACGTAGTCTGGGAGAGACACCTGCGGACGTAGCTCAGTTGGTAGAGCACCACCTTGCCAAGGTGGATGTCGCGAGTTCGAGTCTCGTCGTCCGCTCGATGTGGGGGATCTTCCCGAACCCCCTCACTCCTGGTGGAGTGGCCGAGAGGCGAGGCAACGGCCTGCAAAGCCGTCTACACGGGTTCAAATCCCGTCTCCACCTCCAAGGACGATTAGCTCAGCGGGAGAGCGCTTCCCTGACACGGAAGAGGTCACTGGTTCAATCCCAGTATCGTCCACTGGTCCGGCTTCACCGGGCCCCCGCGCGATTAGCTCAGCGGGAGAGCGCTTCCCTGACACGGAAGAGGTCACTGGTTCAATCCCAGTATCGCGCACGCAGCTACGGATCTTCGTGATCCGTGGTCCCGCGGACGATTAGCTCAGCGGGAGAGCGCTTCCCTGACACGGAAGAGGTCACTGGTTCAATCCCAGTATCGTCCACACCGAGCCGGAGGGCCGGAGCACATCGCTCCGGCCCTCCGGCCTTTGTGCAGCTCTTCCGTCAGGAGGAGAACAGCATGTGGCCGAAGCTGCGGTGGTGATGACCGTGGTGCCCGTGGTGACCGTGGTGGCCCTGATGCGGGGCGCCCCAGGCGGGAGCGGCGGGATACGCCTGCGGGGCGGGCGGCGGCGGGGCCTGCTGGACCCACTGCGCCTCCAGGCGGGTCAGGGACTCCAGCTCCCCGTAGTCCAGGAAGATCCCCCGGCAGCCCGCGCACTGCTCGATCTGGACGCCGTTGCGGTTGTACGTGTGCATCGGTGCATGACACTTCGGGCACTGCATCGTCGGCTCAACTCCTGTCACATTCGGTACTGCTCACCACGGCGCCGCCGGAACGGACCCCCGCCGGCGAGGTGTTCACCCTACGTCGGGGCCGGGCGGCCCCAACTGCTGCGGTAGGGAAGTCATCCGGGCGCAGGCGTCGACGACCGCGGCCTCGATCCCGTCCAGGGGACGCGACCCGGCAGCGGCCTTGGCGACGGCGAGCGCGGCCGTCTGCACGGTCAGGGCGCGGGCGGGAACCTCCAGGTCGGGCCAGGGATCGCCGTCCGGGGCCACGGCGCGGCCACCGGCGGTGCCGTAAGCGGCCAGGAAACGCGTCCAGATGTCCGGGGCGAGCAGGCCGGTGGCGAACCAGGCGGCGGGGCGGGCCAGGTCCCAGGCACCGTCGCCCAGGCCCAGGTCGTCGACGTCGATCAGGAGCCAGGGGCCGTGGGCGGCCGGATGGCGGACGAGCTGGCCCAGGTGCAGATCGCCGTGACAGAGGGTGCCGGCGCGGGGCGGCGGGGCGGCGCCCCGGGCCCAGGGCGGCAGCAGCGACCAGGCACGCTCGATCACGGCGGCGGCCGCGCGGAGGCGCCCGGGGGCGGCCGGGGAGACGGCGCCCGGGGATGCGGGCGCCCCGGCGGTGCCCAGGGCGCCGCGCATCCGGGCCAGTGCGCGGGCAGCCTTGGCGGGGCCGCGCATCGGCGGGACGGGCCCGGGCAGTTGGTCCGCGTCGACGGCGTGCAGCCGGGCCAGCAGACGGGCGGCGTCCTCCCACGGCGCGGCGTCGGGATCGTCCGGCGGGACCGGGCTGCCGTACGGCCAGCGGCTGAGGGCGCGGCCGTTCTCGGTGAGGGTGACGAAGCCGTCGGGGGCGGTGACCGGGAGGGGCGGCAGGAGGATGCCGCGCAGCAGCGGGTGGGCGGCGATCCGGAGACGGACGGCCAGCACCTGCGGATCGGCGTCGGGGGCGTGGGCCTTGGCGACCGTACGGCCGCTGCGGACGACCGTGCCGTCGGGGCGGTCGGCGAGCACCGCGGGGGCCGGGGCGCCGGCCGGGGCGTGCGCCGCGGCCAGGGCGGAGAGGGCGGCCAACGGGCCGGGCGACGGCGCGGTCATAGTGTCCCCTCCCCCGGGTGCGGCGCGGGCGGGCGCGCCGCTGACGGTCCTGCGGGCCCGACCGGCCCGATCCGGGATCGTACGCGCCCTGCGGGGCGGCGGGAGCGGGTGACCGGCCCGGAAAGCTCGAAGGCCGGGCATCTCCCCAGATGCCCGGCCGTTCGTGCCGTCCGCCGCACCCCCGTCCCCACGGGGTATTCAGCCGGAGTCCCCGTCCCGGGCCGCTCTCCCGGGCCTGGGGCGCCGATCAGCGCCCCAGCAGTCCGACCACGGACGACGCCTGTGTGATGACGGCTTCCCAGCCGCCGAAGACCACGGCGAGAACGATCGCGAGCGGCAGCACCATCGCCACCGCCACGAGGGGATGGCGGGTTCCCGAGGACTCGTGACCGCCGAACGCCGAGGCGAACCTGCGCCCCTGCGCCCGAAGGGCCGTCCGTCCTGAGATCCGCTCCATCGTCCCGCTCCCGTCGTGTTCGGAGCGGCGGGCGTCTGACCTCGGGGGACGAGTGCTGCGCCCGCCGCTTGAGAACAACCCTAGGCACGCGGCGGGCCGCAGGCGTCATGCCGTCGTACCGATTGGTCGGCCTCCGGGAGGATGACGCCACCAGGTCCCGCGTACTCCCCTGGGTGGAGAGAGGGCACCGGATACCTGGGGACATCCCCCAGGGGAACCGGCGCGGCCGTGGCCCCACGCGCCCTCGTGGGCGCCCCCGGCGTGACCTCGGCGTGACCTCGCTCACTTCGGGCCCTCCACCGGGCGAGGCCGCCCCCGCCCCGCGGCACGCCGTCCCCACCGCCCCGGGGCGTGCCGCCGGCCGGGCCCCGGCACCACCGGACATCCCGGCCTGATCACCTTTCATGGCGCCAATCCCCCTTCTGTGCCGGAACATTGGGATGTCGCACAGGAAGTCGGGTCGTACCGCGGCCGATTCCCTCCCACACCGCGAGGATCGCACCCGCCACTGACAATCCGGCCGCCGACGCATGCGCGGCCTCTCAGCACAGCGAGCCGTCAATCCGTAAGCTGTGCCACGTCAGACGGTTGGGCAGCGGAGGGGCCTCCCCCCGCAGGTAGGGGACGGACATGGCGATGATGCGGCTCCGACGCGAGGACCCGCGTGTCGTCGGGACGTTCCGGCTGCACCGCCGGCTCGGCGCGGGCGGGATGGGCGTGGTTTACCTCGGCTCGGACAAGCGCGGGCAGCGGGTGGCGCTGAAGGTGATCCGGCCGGACCTGGCGGAGGATCAGGAGTTCCGCTCGAGGTTCGCCCGCGAGGTGTCGGCGGCCCGGCGGATTCGCGGCGGCTGCACGGCCCGGCTGGTGGCCGCGGACCTCGACGCGGACCGTCCCTGGTTCGCCACCCAGTACGTCCCCGGGCCCTCGCTGCACGACAAGGTCAACGAGGAAGGCCCGCTGTCCCCGGCGCAGGTCGCCTCCATCGGGGCCGCGCTGTCCGAGGGACTGCTGGCCGTCCACGACGCGGGTGTGGTGCACCGCGACCTGAAGCCGTCCAACATCCTGCTGTCCCCCAAGGGACCCCGGATCATCGACTTCGGCATCGCCTGGGCGACCGGCGCCAGCACCCTGACCCACGTCGGTACGGCCGTCGGCTCGCCGGGCTTCCTGGCGCCCGAGCAGGTGCGTGGCGCCGCCGTGACACCGGCGACCGACATCTTCGCGCTGGGCGCCACCCTCGCGTACGCCTGCACCGCGGACTCGCCCTTCGGACAGGGCAGTTCGGAGGTCATGCTCTACCGGGTCGTCCACGAGGAGGCGCATCTCGGCGGGGTGCCGGACGCGCTGGCCCCGCTGCTCGCGTCCTGTCTGGCGAAGGACCCGGCGGACCGCCCCAGCACCCTGTCGCTGTCGCTGCGGCTCAAGGAGATCGCGGCCCGTGAGGCGCACGGTCTGTCGGGCGGCCCCCTGGAGAACGGCGCCGGTGGCGGGGGCGGCTGGGCGCGCGCGGAGCGCCGTCCGTCGGAGCGGCCGACCGGGCGGCGGGCCGAGGAGTACGCCCGTCAGCGCACCGAGCGGCGGACGGCGGGCTCGTCGGCGCCGCGGTCGCATCCGTCGCATCCGGCACGGCCGGCGGTACCGCGGGACGCGGCCGGCCGGCCGGCCGGCCCGGCCTCGGGCACGGGGAAGAACCCGCGGACCGGCGGGCGGGGTGCCGGGCGGGTCCCGGCCTCGCGGCCGACGGGGCGAAACGGTTCTCGTACCCCGGTGCGCACGGCTTCGGGCGGCCGCCGGCCGGGCCCGGACCGGCGACTGCTGCGCCAGCGGATCATCGTGTTCGTCGTGGTGACGCTGCTGGTGGCGCTCGGTATCGCGGCGGCGCAAGGCTGCCAGGGGCCGGCCCGCGGACTGGGGACGGAGCGGCCGGTTCCGATCGCGTCGTCAGGGTCCGCGGCATCGGGAACCGTGGAGTCGGGATCCGCGGAGTCCGCCGGGAGTGCGGAGTCAGCCGGGAGCGCCGAAGGGCCCTAGGTACGGGCAGGTCTTACGGGGGAGGTCCCCTGGGGGCGGTGGCCCTGGGGGAAGGACCCCGGGGGTGGCGGGCCCTACGGGGTGGGGGAACAGAATCCCTAGGGGGTGCGAGGGCCCCCTGCGGGGCCTCAACGGGGCGGTGGGGGGCGGTTATTCCTGCCGGAGAGGCGACTTTGCCGGCGCCACCCTCGTTGCCGGCCCGCCGGGCCCGTCGACGCCACCAGCCCCGCCGGCCCGTCGGCCCCACCAGCGCCGTCGGCCCCATCCGCCCCGTCGGCCCAACCAGCCCCGTCGGCTCCGCCTGGCTAAGGCGTCCCGGTGGGGCGGCCGGTGGCCACCGCGTAGAAGGCCACCGCGGCGGCGGCGCCCACGTTGAGGGAGTCCACGCCGTGGGCCATCGGGATGCGGACCCATTCGTCGGCGGCCCGCAGGGCCCCGGTGGAGAGGCCGCCGCCCTCGGCGCCCAGCATCAGCGCGGCCCGCTCCAGGGTGTGCGGGGCGGCCTCGTCGATGGTGGTCGCCTTCTCGGCGGGGGTGAGGGCGAGCAGCTTGAAACCGGCCTCCCGTACGGCGGACAGGTCCCGGGGCCAGCTCTCCAGGCGGGCGTAGGGCACGGAGAACACCGCGCCCATCGAGACCTTCACCGAGCGGCGGTAGAGCGGATCCGCGCAGTCCGGGGAGAGCAGTACCGCGTCCATGCCGAGCGCCGCCGCGCTGCGGAAGATCGCGCCGATGTTGGTGTGGTCGTTGACGGCTTCCATGACCACGATGCGGCGGGTTCCGGCGAGGAGTTCGGCGGCCGGCGGCAGCGGCTTGCGCTGCATGGAGGCGAGCGCGCCGCGGTGCACGTGATAGCCCGTCACCCGCTCGGCGAGGTCCGGGCTGACCGCGTAGACCGGCGCCGGGACCTCGTCGATGACGTCGCGCATCACATCGACCCACTTCGAGGAGAGCAGCATCGAGCGCATCTCGTAGCCGGCGTGCCGGGCCCGGCGGATGACCTTCTCGCCCTCGGCGATGAAAAGTCCTTCGGCGGGCTCGCGCCGGCGCCGCAGTTCGACGTCGGTCAGGCCGGTGTAGTCGGCCAGCCGCGGGTCGGCCGGGTCGTCGACGGTGATGATTTCTGCCACGGGGAGATAGTGCCTTGTCGGTGTCGAGGTTCCAATGCCGCCTGCCCGATCGGTTACTTGTCGGTAGAGGCGGCGACGGTGACGACGTCACCGATGACGATGACGGCGGGCGGCCGCACGCCCTCGGCCCGTACCGTCTCGCCGAGCGTGTCGAGCGTGGCGTCGACCCGGCGCTGGGCGGCCGTGGTGCCCTCCTGAACGACGGCGGCCGGGGTGCCGGCGGGGCGGCCGTGCTCGATGAGCTTGGCGGCGATGGCGCCGCTGTTCTCCACGCCCATCAGGACGACGAGGGTGCCGCGCAGCTGGGCGAGCGCGGCCCAGTCGACCAGCGAGCGCTCGTCGTCGGGCGCGACGTGGCCGCTGACGACGGTGAACTCGTGGGCGACGCCGCGGTGGGTGACGGGAATGCCGGCGGCGCCGGGGACCGAGATGGTGCTGGAGATGCCGGGCACGACCGTGCAGGGGATGCCGGCCTCGGCGAGCGCCTGCGCCTCCTCCATGCCGCGGCCGAAGACGAACGGGTCGCCGCCCTTGAGGCGGACCACGGCCTTGCCGGCCTTGGCGTGCTCGATCAGCGCGTTGTTGATGGCCTCCTGGGCCATGAACCGGCCGTAGGGGATCTTCGCCGCGTCGATGACCTCGACGTGCGGCGGGAGTTCGGCGAGCAGATCGCGGGGGCCGAGCCGGTCGGCGATGACGACGTCCGCCTCGGCGAGCAGCCGGCGCCCGCGGACGGTGATCAGGTCCGGGTCGCCGGGGCCGCCGCCGACCAGCGCCACGCCGGGGGTGTGCGGGCGGCGGTGGTGCGGGGCGGCGATGCTGCCGTCGCGCAGGCCCTCGACGATGGCGTCGCGCACCGCGGCCGAGCGGCGCGGGTCGCGGCCGGTGAGCACGGCGACGGTGACGCCCTCGCTGCGGCCGGTGGCCGGGGTCCAGGCGGTGGCGGCCTCGGCGTCGTCGGCGCGTACGCACCACACCCGGCGGTCCTCGGCCTCCTGGGAGGCGGCGGTGTTGGCCTCCGGGTCGTCGGTGGAGATCAGCGCGTACCAGGCTCCGTCGAGGTCACCGGAACGGTAGCGGCGGCGCTCCCAGCGGACCTCGCCGGCGTCGGCCATCGCCTCGACGGACGGGGTGGCGGACGGGGAGACGAGGAGGACGTCCGCACCTGCGGCGACGAGCGAGGGGAGGCGGCGCTGGGCGACCTGCCCGGCTCCCAGGACGACCACCCGGCGGCCGGACAGCCGCAGTCCGACGGGGTAGGCGGCGTGTTCGGCGGCGTGCTCGGCCATGGCGGTGTGGCTCCTTGTGCGAATGGTGCGGGTTCGAGACCGGCTCAGTCGCTGCGGCTCTGGAGCGGCTGAGGGCGAGGGTACTGCCCTTGAGGCGTACGGCCCCGGCCCACAGCCTATGGGGCTGCGGGCCGGGGGTCATGCGGAGGCGGGCCGGTGCCGGCCGCTCCGCGTCAGCTCTTCTCCGTCACTCCGGCGGAGTCGAAGGTGGCGACCTCGTGCATGGCGCGGGCGGCGCTCTGCACGACGGGAAGGGCCAGCAGGGCGCCGGTGCCCTCGCCGAGGCGCAGATCGAGGTCGACGAGCGGGCGCAGGCCGAGCTTGTTCAGCGCCGCGACGTGGCCGGGCTCGGCGCTGCGGTGACCCGCGATGCAGGCGGCCAGCGCCTCGGGGGCGATGGCCCGGGCCACCAGGGCGGCGGCGCCGGCGCTCACCCCGTCCAGGATGACCGGCGTGCGCAGCGAGGCGCCGCCGAGGATCAGGCCGACCATGGCCGCGTGCTCCAGGCCGCCGATCGCGGTGAGGACGCCGATCGGGTCGGCCGGGTCGGGCTGGTGCAGCTCCAGGGCGCGGCGGACCACGTCGACCTTGCGGGCGTGCGTCTCGTCGTTGATGCCGGTGCCGCGGCCGGTGACCTCGACCGGGTCGACGCCGGTGTAGACGGAGATCAACGCGGCGGAGGTGGTGGTGTTGGCGATGCCCATCTCGCCGGTGAGCAGCGCCTTGTTGCCGGCCGCCACGAGGTCGCGGGCGGTCTCGATGCCCACCTCGATCGCCTTGAGCACCTCTTCCTGGGTCATCGCCGGGCCGGCGGTGAAGTCGGCGGTGCCGGCGCGGACCTTGCGGGGCAGCAGCCCGGGGGTGGCGGGGAGTTCGCTCGCCACGCCGACGTCCACGACGCACACCTCGGCGCCGACCTGGTTGGCGAAGGCGTTGCAGACCGCCCCGCCGCCCAGGAAGTTGGCGACCATCTGGCCGGTGACCTCCTGGGGCCAGGGGGTGACGCCCTGGGCGTGCACCCCGTGGTCGCCGGCGAAGATCGCCACGGCGGCCGGCTCCGGGATGGGCGGCGGGCACTTGCGGGACAGGCCGCACAGCTGCGCGGAGATGATCTCCAGCATGCCCAGCGCCCCGGCGGGCTTGGTCATCCGCTTCTGCCGCTCCCACGCCTCGCCGAGCGCCTTGGCGTCCAGCGGGCGGATGCCCTGCAGGGTCTCCTGGAGGAGGTCGTGCGGGCTCTCGCCGGGCAGCGCGCGGCGGCCGTAGGTCTCCTCGTGGACGACCCAGGACAGCGGACGGCGCTTGGACCAGCCGGCCTGCAGCAGCTCGGGCTCCTCGGGGAACTCGTCGACGTATCCGACGCAGAGGTAGGCGACGACTTCGAGGTGTTCGGGCAGGTCCAGTTCGCGGACCATCTCCCGCTCGTCGAAGAAGCTGACCCAGCCGACGCCCAGGCCCTCGGCGCGGGCGGCGAGCCAGAGGTTCTCGACGGCGAGCGCGGAGGAGTACGGGGCCATCTGCGGCTGGGTGTGCCGGCCGAGGGTGTGCCGGCCGCCGCGGGTGGGGTCGGCGGTGACGACGATGTTCACCGGCGTTTCGAGGATCGCCTCGATCTTCAGCTCGCGGAACTGCTTGGCGCGCGCCTTGGGCAGCGACTTGGCGTACGCCTCGCGCTGCTGCATGGCGAGCTGGTGCATCTTCTCGCGGGTCTCCGCGGAGCGGATGACGACGAAGTCCCAGGGCTGGGAGTGGCCGACGCTGGGGGCGGTGTGGGCCGCCTCCAGGACGCGCAGCAGCACCTCGTTGGGGATCGGGTCGCCGCGGAAGCCGTTGCGGATGTCGCGGCGCTCGCGCATCACGCGGTGCACGGCGGCGCGCTCGGAGTCGTCGTACCCGGCGGCCGCGGTGGCGTCGGGGCCGGCCGGCTCGTCGGCGTCGAGGTGGTCCGCCGGCTGCTGCGCGGCGGGCGGCTGCTCGTCGTCCTGGGCGTCCTCGCCGAGCTGGACGAGCGCGGTGGCGTCCTGCTGCTGGGGGGCGCCGGCGTCGGGCTCCGCCGCCGCGGGGTGGTCACCGTCGGCGGGGCCGGGCTGCGGAACGGTGTCGTCCGCGGGGGCCGGCGCCGCGGCCCGGTCCTCGGACTGGTCGCCGGTCGCCTGGGCGGGGATCTGGATGACCGGCTCCGTTCCGGTGGTGTCCCGGTCGTCGGCGGCCGCGGGCCGGACCGGGGCGGCCGCGGTGTCGTCGGCGGGGGCGGCATCGGCGGGCGGGGCCGCGTCGGTGTTCGCGTCCGCTTCGGCGGCCGGCTCGGCGGGGAGGTCCTGGCCTTCCGCCACGGGCTGCTCGGCGGCCGCGGCGCGGGGCTCGGGTTCCGGTGCGGGCGCCTCGGCGGTCTGCTGCCCTGCGGCGTCCGCGGCGGCGCCGGGCTGCGGCTGCCCGTCGGCGGGTTGCTGCGCCTCGGGCGGCTCTATGACCGTCTGCTCGACGGGCGCGTCGGTGGCGTCGGGCACGGGCAGGGCGACGGGGCCCTGCGGAGCGGAGACGGGCGCCGGGGCGGCCTCGTCGGCGGGGGCGGGCTCCTCGGCGGCCGCCGCACCGTCCACGGGGGCGGCGGTCGCGGCCGGGGCGGCGTCCCCGGATGCGGCCTCGGCTTCGACGGCCGGCTGGCCGGCCTCGCCGGTGGCGTCCGCCGGGGCGGCCCCGGCCTCACCGGCGGGCGACGGCTGGTCGTCGTCCTGCGGCGCGGGGGCCTGGGCCTCCTGCGGCGCGGGGGTCGCGTCGGCGGGGGTGGCGGCGGGCTGCGCGGGGGCGGGCTCCGCGGCCACTACGGGCGCGGCCGCTTCGGGCGCGATCGTTTCGGGCGCGGTCGATTCCGCGGTGACCGTTTCGATGGTGGCCGGGGGCTCGGGGGCGGCGGGGGCCTGGTCGGCGGCGGGCTGCTCGCCGTCGGACTGCTGAGGACCGTCCGCGGCGCCTTCCTGCGGGGCGGCGTCCGGAGCCGGGAGCGGCACGGCGTCGGCCTCCGCGGCCGGGGCCTCCGGAGCGGCCGCCTCCGCAGCGGCGCTCTCCACGGTGCCCTGCGCGGCGGCGTCCTGGGGTGCGGTGTCCTGCGGCTGTGCCGGGGCCTCCACCGGCGCTTCGGCCGGCGCCTCCTGGATCACCGCGGCGTCGGGGGCCGCGCCGGTCTCCACCGCGTCCGCGGCGGCGGCCGGGGCGTCGGCGGTCCCGGCGGCGTCCTCCACCGGCAGCGGCTGCGGCATCGGCTGCGGCTGCTCGGCCGGGAGGGTGGTGTTCTGCGGCGCGGCCTCGGCGGCGGGCGCGGGGGTCCCGGCGACCGGAGCGGTCTCCGCGACCGGGGCTGCCTCTGCCACCGGGGCTGCTGCGGCGGCCGGAGCCGCTTCCGCGACCGGGGCGGCCGCGGCCGGGGCCTCGCCCCACGGCGGCATCTGGGACGGGATCTCGCCGAGCTGCGGGCCGGGCAACGGGCCCTGGCCGGCGGCCCCGTAGGTCTGCTCGGCGGACAACTGGCCGCCGTAGGACGGGTCGCCGTACGGCTGCTGCTCGCCGTACGCCGGTGCCGGGACGGTCTGCGGGTCCGTGGCCGCCTCGCCGACGGTCTGTTCGTACGGCAGGTCCACGGGCGGCTGGGCGCCGGGCACGGCCTCGGCGCCCAGGGGGGCCTCGGCCGGGGCGTCGAAGTATTCGGGGCCGCCGGTCGGCGGGCCGGCGGGCCGCGCCGGGGAGTCCGCGGGGCCGCGGTCGGCGAGTGAACGGACCACGCCGCTGGTCGGGTCGGGGACCGGCGGGCCCATGTGGAGCGGGCGGCGGGCGGGCGTGCCGGTGCGGGCGGGGTCCGGCTGCTGCGGCGCGGCCGCGCGGGCGCGGTCCGCCTGCTGGGGTGCCGCGGGCTGCGGGATGCGGACGGCGCCGAGGTCGACGGAGCCGGAGTCCCGGCCGCCGCGCTCGTGGTCACCGACCTGGGCGGGCAGCGGCTCGAAGCCGGTGGCCGCCTGGCCGGCGGCGTCGAACGGCACGCCCTGGTGGGTGTCCTGCGGCTGCGGGTACGGCTGCGGCGCCGGCTGCTCGCTCCAGGCGCCCTGGGCGCCCGGCATCAGCAGCAGGTCGTCGTCCTCGACGACGCCGTCCGCCTGGTCGAGATAGGGGTATTCGCCCGGAGGGGTCACCATGCCCGGCAGCTCCGTGGGTCCGGCGTCGGCAGGGGAGGGAGCGGCCGCCGGCTGCGGCTGCCCGGGATGTCCGCCTGCGTTCTCCGGCTGCCCCTCGCCCGGGACCTGGCCGGTGTCGGTCATGCGTACCCCTCGCCCATTGGTAGTGCTCCTTCCAACCGCTCGTGCGACGCGCTCGACCGGGGCGCGCCGACGCCCCGATAGCTAGAACGAGCGAGCACGCCTCGCGGCACGTCCGCTCTCCAGAGCTTCATATTCATCCAAAACCACGGCATTTTCCGGATATTGGCGTACGAAGCCGAATGCGGAACGGCGGCGCAACGATCCGCCAGCCTACCCCGCGCGGGTTGCCGTGCTGGTCACGGGTGAGGAACGCGATACCCGCTGAGCAAGAACACCACGGAGCGCTCGCGTTCGACCCAGGCGGAGGTGTCCAGGTCGACGGACTGCAGCAGGGCGCACTCGACGTCGTAGCCGCCGTCCGCCAGTGCCCGGCCGAGCGATTCGGCCTCGTCCCGGGTGGCGGCGTGGGTGACGATCCGTTCGGGGCGGCGGGCCGCGCAGGCGGTGACGACCTCCGCTCCCCCGCCGCCGACCCGCACCACGTCGGGCTCGGGCAGGTCCTCCAGGACCTGCGGCGCGCGGCCGTGCACGACCTGGAGTTGGACGCCGTGGCGGCGGGCGAGGGCGGCGGTGCGCTCACAGGATTCCGGGGCGGCGTCGACCGCGATGACCGCGGCGCCGAAGCGGGCCGCCTCCACCGCGGCGGCGCCGGCGCCCGCGCCGATGTCCCAGACCAGGTCGCCCACCTGGGGCCCCAGCCGCGCGAGTTGAGCGGTGCGGAGCTGGACGGACTCGCCCTCGCCCAGGACCCCGCCGTACGCGTGGGCCGGAAGTCCCCAGCCGCGCGGCCCCGTCGGGTGGCCGACCTCGTGGCCGGCGAGCCAGCCGGTCCCCTGGGCCGCGGCACCGCCGGGGGAACCGCCCACGACGATGACGACATTGGGGTCGCGCCAGACGTGGTCGGCGGCCTTGTCGGATGTGAGGACCGTCACCTGTTCCCGGTCCGTGCCCAGTTCCTCGCAGATGACGAAGGTGCGGTGGACGCCGTCGAGCAGCAGGGCGAGTTCGGCGGGGCCCGCGCCGGGTGAGGTGAGCACCGCGACCTTGGTGTGGGCGCGGCAGACGTTCACCGCGCGGCGCAGGTCGCGGCTGTGGGCGACGACGATCCGGGCGTCGTCCCAGGGCATGCCGGCCCGGGCGAAGGCGGCCGCGACGGAGGAGACGGCCGGTACGACCTCGACCTCCAGGCCGTACTCGGGGGCGCGCAGGGTGCGTACGACGCCGAAGAAGCCGGGGTCGCCGTCGGCGAGCACGACGGCGGTGCCGCGGTGCTGGGCGATCCGGCGGGCGGCGAGGGCCACGCTGCCGAGCCGGATCCGTTCGGCCCGCGGCGGGACTTCGGGAAGGGCGAGGTGATGGGCGGCGCCGGCCACCAGTGTGGCGGCGCCCAGGGCGGAGCGGGCGGCGTCGGTCAGCGGGGAGCCGTCCCATCCGATCACCGTGACCCGGTCGGCCATGCTCGTCAGTCTCCTGGGGCTGCTGTGGGTACGCGGGCAGGGTGGCGGCGTCCGGAGGGGGCCGCGGGGGTGTCCGCGGGCCGGTGGAGGTGCCGCCGTGGTGCGCGGGTCCGCGCTGGTCGCGCGGTGCGCGGCAGGGCGAGAGTACCCCGAGCGGTGCGGGTCCGGGCGCGGGCCCGCGTCAGTTCCACTCGGGGTAACTGAATCCGTTCGCGTCGGCGAGCCGGCCGGGGACCCCTTCGAGGTCCTCGGGCAGCAGGCTCCACACGATCAGGTCGGTGCGGATGTCGGTCCAGCCGCCGTCCTCGGTGCGGCTGCGGGCTATCCAGGCGTTGCGCAGCACGCCCTCGCTGATACAGCCGATCTTCTGGGCGACCTGCTGGGAGGCGGTGTTGTCGGCGGCGGTGCGCAGTTCGATGCGCTCGAAGTTCTGGTCGCGGAAGAGCCATTGCGCGACCGCGAGGACGGATTCCGAGGCGTAGCCCTCGCCGCGCGCCCATGGGGCGGTGACGTAGCCGACCTCGGTGCTGCGGATCCGCCAGTCGGTGTGGTCGAGGTGGAGGGTGCCGACCAGGCGCTGGGTGAGGAACTCGGTGACGGCCAGCGCGATGCCGCGGCCTTCGGTGCGTACCGCGGCGGCCTTGCCGGTGGCCCAGGCGCGGGCGTGCGCGGTGGTGTACGGGTGCGGCAGCGCGGTCCAGGCGGTGACCATCTCGTCGGTCATCATCTCGGCGAGGGCGGGGATGTCGGCCTCGTCGAAGGGGCGCAGTACCAGCCGGTCCGTGCTGATGGAGATGTCCGGAAAGGTGGATGTCATGCCGCTGCTCCAACGCCGTTGACCTGGTGATCGGGACGTCGCGGACTGTACTGCCGCGAGGTCACGGGCCGTTTTGACCGTCTTGAATGCACCAGCATGCAGCATCGGCCCACGGGTGTGCCACGCGCGTGGGCCCCGGCCGCGCGCTGCGCGGGTCCGGGGCCCGGGACGCCGTCCGGGTGCCGGGTCACCTGCGGTGACCTGCGGACGGGTGACTGCCGTACGAGGAGCGGGCGGTGGGTCAGCCCTTCGCGGGACCGAAGGCGGGGATGACCGAGCCGTCCTTGTACTTGTCCTCGATGAACTTCTTGACCTCGGGGGAGTTCAGGAGCTTGGCGAGCTTCTTGACCCGGGGGTCGTTCTCGTTGCCCTTCTTGACGGCGAGGAAGTTCGCGTAGGGGTTGTTCTTCGCGCTCTCCAGGGCCAGGGCGTCCTTGGAGGGCTTGAGCTGGGCGCCGATGGCGAAGTTGCCGTTGATGATCGCGGCGTCGACGTCGTCGATGCGCGGCGCGGTCTGGGCGGCCTCCAGCTCGGTGATCTTGATGCCCTTGTCGTCCTTGACGTCCGTCAGCTTGGCGTCGGAGCCGACGCCGGGCTTGAGGGTGATGACGCCGTTGTCGGCGAGCAGCTTGAGCGCCCGGCCCTCGTTGGAGGGGTCGTTGGGCACCGAGACGGTGCTGCCGGCCTTCAGCTCCGAGAGCTTGTGGATCTTCTTGGAGTACAGGCCGAGGGGCTCGATGAGCACGTTCTGGACCGGCACGATGTGGGTGCCGTTCTCCTTGTTGAAGGTGTCCAGGAACGGCTTGTGCTGGAAGAAGTTGGCGTCGACCTGGCCGTCGTCGGTGACCTTGTTGGGGATCTTGTAGTCGTTGAACGGCTTGACGACGAGCTTGAGCCCGGCCTTCTCCGCCAGCTTGTTCTTGACGAAGTCGAGGATGGCGCCGTGCGGGGTGGGGCTCGCGGCGACGACGAGGGGGGCGTTCTTGTCGCTCTTGTCGCTGCTGGCGGTGGTGTCGGAGGGCGCCGAGCAGGCGCTCGCGCCGAGCGCGACGGCGGAGGCGGCGGCGACGGCCACGGTGATCTTGACGGTGTTACGCACGAAGAGTGCCTCTTTCTGGTTCACACGACGGGTGCACGTGTGGTTTCCGCCCGGCAAAGGGTCCGGGCTCCGGGTGGAGCGGGTGGCTCCGGGTCAGGCCGCCTCGGTGACGGCGGCCGGCTCCTCGGCGGACGCGCGGCGCAGACCGACGCGTACGGACGAGGAGGGGCGGGTGCCGCGGCCGGCGAGCCGGCGGACGACCAGGTCACCGAGCAGCTGGACGACGGTGACGAGGAGGATCAGTTCCACGACGGTCGTGATCATCAGCGAGGTCTCGTACTGCTGGTAGCCGTAGGTGTAGGCGAGGTTGCCGAGGCCGCCGCCGCCGACCGCGCCGGCGATCGCGGAGTAGCCGATCAGCTGGATGACGGTGGTGGTCACGGCCGCGACCAGCGCGGGCAGCGCCTGCGGGAGCAGCACCTTGAAGACGATGGTCCAGGTGCCGCCGCCCATGGCCTGGGCGGCCTCGACGAGGCCGTGGTCGACCTCGCGCAGGGCGGCCTCGACCAGTCGGGCGAAGAACGGGATCGCGGCGATGGCGAGCGGGACGACCGCGCCGGTCGGGCCGATGGAGACCCCGACGACGAGCCGGGTGAAGGGGATCAGCACGACGATCAGGATCAGGAACGGGAAGGACCGTCCCACGTTCACGACCGCGCCGAGGACCTTGTTCACCACGACGTTCTGCAGGATCGCGCCGCGGGCGGTCAGATGCAGCAGCACACCGGCGGGGATGCCGAAGAGCACCGCGTAGAACGTCGACCACCACACCATGAAGAGGGTGTCGAGGGTGTTGTCGTACAGCAGCGGCTGCATCTCGTTCCAGCTCACTTGGCACCTTCCTTCTGGAGCGGGGCGGCGGCGGGCGCCGGGACGGCCGCGGCGGCGACGTCGGGGGTGACGTCGGCCACGTCGACCTGGAGGCCCTGCTCGCGCAGGAAGCCGATGGGCACGACGTTCTCCTCGAAGCGGCCGGGCAGCTCGATGCGCATCCGGCCGACCTGATTGCCGCCGACGGTGTCCATGGCGGCGCCCAGGATCGAGATGTCGACGTTGTAGGTGCGGGCCAGCTCGGAGATGACCGGGCGGGTGGCGGCCGAGCCGTGGAAGGTGACGTCGACGACGGTGCGGTCGTCGGCCGAGGGCTCGCCGCCCACCGGGAACAGCTCGCGGGCCAGCTCGGAGCCGGGGGTGGCCAGCAGCTCGGCGACCGTGCCCTGCTCGACGACGCGGCCGTTCTTCATCAGCGCGGCCGAGTCGCAGATCGTCTTGACGACGTCCATCTCGTGCGTGATGAGCACGATGGTCAGGCCCAGCTTGCGGTTGAGGTCGCGCAGCAGCGTCAGGATGGAGCGGGTGGTCTCCGGGTCCAGGGCGCTGGTGGCCTCGTCGGAGAGCAGCACCTTGGGGTCGCCGGCCAGGGCGCGGGCGATGCCGACGCGCTGCTTCTGGCCGCCGGAGAGCTGGGCGGGGTATGCCTTGGCCTTGTCGGCGAGCCCGACCAGGTCCAGCAGTTCCAGCGCCTTGCGGGAGCGCTCGCGGCGGTCGACCTTGAGGATCTCCAGCGGCAGCTCCACGTTGTCCTGGACGGTGCGCGAGGACAGCAGGTTGAAGTGCTGGAAGACCATGCCGATGTGGCTGCGGGCGGCCCGCAGCTGGGCGCCGGCGCGCTTGCCGCGCCCGGCGATGGAGGTCAGCTCCTGGCCGGCGACGGTGACCGTGCCGGAGGTGGGGCGCTCCAGGAGGTTGAGGCAGCGGATGAGGGTGGACTTGCCGGCGCCGCTCTGGCCGATGACGCCGTACACCTCGCCCTCTCGGACGTGCAGGTCGACGCCGTCCAGGGCGGTGACGTCGCGGTCTCCTGAACGGTAGACCTTGGTCAGGCCCGTTGTGGTGATCACAGGGAATTCCGTCACTGTCGAGTGCTCGGCGGCTCGCCCGCCGGGCACGGGGCATTCTTGCGAGTGCGGCAGAGGGGAACGGGGAGCGGCGGCGGGCGCGGGGCCCGGCTCCGGGTTCCGGTGACGCGGGGCGGCCGGGGGCGTCGGGGACCGACGTACGGCACGGCAGGGTCTCGCTTCGGGGCGCGAGGCTCAGGCGGGGGCCCTCAGCGGTCACACATTCGACACATGCAACGAGCACCGGGCGTCAGGTACGCCTCGGTCGCAGGGGTGCGGTAGCTCGTCGTGGTCATGGCGGCAAGTAAACCAGACAGCAGTACGGACCGATCAAACCTGTCCGGATTGCGGACAGGCGTGATCGGTCCGTGGACAGCGGCTCAGTCCGCGACGGTGATCTCCACCCCTCCCGGCGTGGCCTGCGCGGACACCGCCGACAGGTCCCCGACGACGACATCCGCGGAGAGCTCCTCGGCGGGGTGTGTTGTGGTCAACGCCACGGTCGTCATCCCCGCCGCGCGGCCCGCGGCCAGTCCGGCCGGCGCGTCCTCGAAGACCACGCAGCGCGCGGGGTCGGCGCCCAGCCGCGCGGCGGCCAGCAGGAACGGCTCGGGGTCCGGCTTGCCGCGGCTGATGTCGTCGGCGGCTATCAGGTTCTTGGGGCGGATCCCGGCCTCCGCCAGCCGGGCCTCGGCCAGCCGACGGGTCGCGGAGGTGACCACCGCCCACCGCTCGGGCGGCAGGCTCTCCAGCAGCGCACGGGTACCGGGGAGCACCGCCACTCCCCCGGCGGTGTCCTCGACCTCCAGCTGCTCGATCCGGGCCAGCGCCTCGGGCACCCGGGCGGCCGGCAGCAGATCGGCGACGATCTCGGCGGCCGGCCGGCCGTGCAGCTCGACCCGGCCGAATTCCTCCTCGGTGAGGCCGTACTCCGCGGCCCACCTGGTCCAGCAGCGCTGGACGGACTCCAGGGAGGAGACCAGCGTTCCGTCGTTGTCGAAGAGGAGGGCGTCCGCAGGGATCTTCATGGGGTACGAGCGTACGGGCCGCCCGGCCGCACCCCGCCGGCCGCCCGGGGGCGCCCCGTGTTCACCCCGTCGTCCCGGCGGGGGCGCGCGCCTCGGGCCTTTTGGGCCGTAATAGGGTCTGCCGCATGCTTGATGCCCTGACGGTCGCGACCAGCGTCGCCGCGCTCGCGCTCGCCGCCTGGTGCGGGTTCGCCGCCTACCGTGACCAGCAGACCAAGGACTGGCACTTCATCGGCATGGCCGTGGTGACGCTGCTCGCCCTGCTCCAGCTGGTGATCGGTGTCGTCCAGCTGGTGCGCGGCGGGAAGCCGGAGCAGGGCACGACGATCTTCGTGGCGTATCTGCTCGGCGCGTTCGCGTGCGTGCCCGCGGCGGGGTTCATGTCCCTGGCGGAGCGCACTCGTTGGGGTTCGGCGACGGTCTCCGCCGGCGGCGTGGTGCTGGCCGTGCTCGAGGTCCGCCTGTTCGACATCTGGGGAGGCTGAGGTGACGGCGACCGACAACGCCGCCGGTGAGGGTGCGCCCCGCACCCGGCAGAAGCTGATCACCGGTCCGGGCATCCTGCTGGTCTGGCTGTACGGCGTGATGGTGGTCGGCGCGGTGTCCCGCTCCGTCGTGCAGATCGCCACCGACTTCGACCGGGCCCCGCTCGCGTACACGCTGTCCGCGCTGGCCGGCGTCGTCTACGGATTCATCACGTACTCGCTCGTCCGGGGCGGGAACACCGCCCGCAGGGCGGCGCTGGTGTGCTGCGCCGCCGAACTCGTCGGCGTGCTGACGGTCGGCACCTGGACGCTGCTGGAGCCGTCCGCCTTCCCCGACGCCACGGTCTGGTCGGACTACGGGATGGGCTACCTCTTCATCCCGGTCCTGCTGCCGGTCACCGGCATGCTGTGGCTGCGCCGGGCCCGCCCGGCGTAGCGTCCCGCGGTGCACGGGCCCGCGCCGGCGCGGGCCCGTCCTCGTACCGTTCGCCCGGTGCGTCCGGCCGCTACGCCCGGGCCACGAACTCCTCGGCGGCCGCCTCCTGGCGGATCTCCTTCTCCAGCGTGACCAGGCTCAGCCGCTGGCCGAGCTGCTCGGTCGCCACCGGCGCGTAACCGTGGCTGCGGTAGAGCCGCAGATTGCCCTCGCTGCGGTGCCCGGTGAACAGGCGGTAGCGGCGGGCCGACCGCTCGGCCGCCAGCCGCTCCTCGACGGCGGCCAGCAGCCGTCCGCCCAGGCCGTGCCGCTGGAGCCGGGGGTGCACGATGAGCTTGGCTATCGCCGCGGTGCCGTCCGCGTCGACGGAGCCGCGCACGGACCCGACCACCTCCTCGCCGAGCCGGGCCACCACGACGCAGCCCGCGCTCAGTTCGGCCCGCAGGTCCGCCAGCGTCTGGGTCAGCGGTTCGATGCCGTAGTCGTCGTACAGCGCGGCCTCCGTCTGGTAACAGAGGTACTGCAGCTTGAGGATCTGCTCGGCGTCCTGGTCGGTCGCCGCAGAGATGGTCACGCTCGTGCCCATGCGCGTATGCCTCCCCTTATTCGGTTGGCCCGGGCGCGCGAGGGTGAGAGGGGTGTGCGCCCGGACGTGGTGCCCTGACTTCCGGACTCCCCGGAATGTGGCGGCGGCAATCTCCGCCGCGAGCATTCTGCGCAGGCAATCGGGACAAGCGGAACGGAACGGCACCGGGCTCCTCTGTGACATTCCCAACTCAGATGAGAGCGGAGCGGGGAGCCCGGAGGAGCCGGTGCCGGTCCCGGCGGGCGGGCGCGCGGGCCCGCCCGTTCAGCCCTTGCGGAACTCCGCGGCGGCCAGCAGCGCGGTGTCGCAGTTGTCGGAGAACAGGCCGTCGATGCCGGTGGCGAGGTACGCCTTGAAGACGCCGAGGGAGTCGCCGTAGGCGGTGGGGTCGGTGCCCTTGCGGAAGTCGGCGGGCAGGAAGGTGTTCTCGTTGCGGACGGTGTAGGGGTGCAGCACCAGCCCGGCGGCGTGCGCGTCCTTGACGACGGAGGTGGGCGTGCCCAGCTTGTTGTCCTGGTCCCGCGGGATGATCACCGTCAGGTCCGGCCCGATGCCCTCGGCGAAGCCGGCGATCCAGCGCAGGCCCTCGGGCTTCACCAGGTCGGCGACGGTGCGCGGGTCACCGGACGCCACGAAGTCCCAGGGGCGGTCCTTGAGGGTGCCCAGCAGTACGACCTTGGGGCAGTCGACGAGCTTGCCCAGCCGCTGGATGCTGCTGGGCTCGAACGACTGGAGGAAGTTCGGGGAGTTCCTGCGGTGCCGGCCGTGCGCGCGCAGCGCCTCGGCGACCCGCTCCTCCAGGCCGAGGCCCAGCTTGCGGAAGTAGGTGGGGTGCTTGGTCTCGATGTGCAGCCAGACCCGGCGGCCCCGCTTGCGGCCCTCGCACTCGGCCCACTGCAGGACCTCCTCGAAGGTCGGCACCTGCCACCGGCCGTCGTAGAGGGTGTTGTGCTGCCGGGTCCCCGGTATCCGCTCCTTGGCGCGCAGCGTCTTGAGCTCGGCGAGCGTGAAGTCCTCGGTGAACCAGCCGGTCAGCTGCACCCCGTCGACGGTCTTGGTGGTCTTGCGGGCCGCGAACTCCGGGTGCGCGGAGACATCGGTGGTGGCGGTGATGTCGTTCTCGTGGCGGCACACGAGGTGGCCGTCCTTGGTGGGGACGAGGTCCTGTTCGATGACGTCCGCGCCCATGTCGAGGGCGAGTTGGTAGGAGCCGAAGGTGTGCTCGGGGCGGTAGCCGCTGGCGCCGCGGTGACCGACGATCAGCGGCACCGGCAGTTCCCGGGGCGCGCCCTCGCGCCCGGCGGCGGCCGCCTGGCCGGCTCCGCCGAACACCGCCGCTCCCGCCCCGAGGGCCGCCGCCCCCAGCACCGTCCGCCGTCCCGGCTGCTGCTGCCGCTTGTGCATACCCACACTCCTTGTTGTCCGGTGTCCGGTGGTGGTCCGCGTGCTTCCGGGTGTTTTCCGGGATGCGTCAAGGCGTGTTGCGCACCCGTCCGCGGGGCCGGGCCGATCGTAGGCACGGACGGGTCATGCCGGGGAGACGCGCACCGACATCGGGGGGAACATGGTGGTAACACACGTCAACCGTGAGTCAACTGTGCGTATCGACCTCATGAACCCGATGTGCGCGCGGGAGTGACCCGCGAGTATCGTCCTGGGCTGCAGAGCTCTGCGCTCACTCGACGTTGACCAGCCACGACCCGGAGGACCCGTTGTCCCGCATTGTGCTGAAGGCGATTCTCGGATTCGTCATGCGTGTCCTGTACCGCCCGAAGGTCGAGGGCATGGAGCGCATTCCGGCGACCGGGCCGGTCATCCTGGCCGGCAACCACGTCACCTTCATCGACTCGCTGTTCCTGAGCCTGGTGGTCAAGCGCCCGGTGTACTTCATCGGCAAGGACGAGTACGTCACCGGCAGGGGCGTCAAGGGCCGCCTGATGGCCTGGTTCTTCACCAGCGCCGGCATGATCCCGGTCGACCGCGACGGCGGGCACGGCGGGGTGGCGGCGCTGATGACCGGCCGCCGGATCCTGGAGCAGGGCAAGGCGTTCGGCATCTACCCCGAGGGCACCCGCTCCCCCGACGGCCGCCTCTACCGCGGCCGTACCGGCATCGCCCGGCTCGCCCTGATGACCGGCGCGCCCGTCGTCCCGTTCGCCATGGTCGGTACGGACAAGGTGCAGCCCGGCGGCAAGGGCCGGCCGCGGATCGCGCCGGTCACCGTCCGCTTCGGCGAGGCGCTGGACTTCTCCCGGTACGACGGCATGGACCGCGACCGCTACGTCCTGCGGGCCGTCACCGACGAGGTGATGAGCGACGTCATGGAGCTGTCCGGCCAGGAGTACGTCGACATCTACGCCACCAAGGCCCGGGCCGCCGCCTGACCTCGCGCTTCCTGCCCGAAGGGCCCCGTCCGACCACGGACGGGGCCCTTCGGGTTTCCGCCTCCGGCCCGGATCAGCAGGGCACCCGGAAGCCGCCGGGGGCGCGCTGTCCCTCGGCGCCGCCGGGCCGCGCCGAGCGCAGCGCCACCTCGGGCCGGGGCACCACGCCCGGGTCGGCCGGGAGCAGCTGCTGGCGCTGGGTGACGGTGCCGGTACGGGCGCCGGGTACGTCGGCGTTCCTGGCCCGCACCCGGCCCAGCGGGGCCGGCACCAGCCGCTTCTTCGCGCGGACGAAGGCGATGAAGCTCTCGAAGTCGCGGGTGTGCCGGACCGGTGCGGTGAATCCGGTGAAGGCGCTGAAGCCGTCCTGGTTGATGAGGGTGTACGAGGGGGCGGCGAGCCGGTAGCTGCGGCGCAGGTCGAGGGGGGCGTCGTCGATGAACACCTCGGCGGGGTCGATCCGCCGGCCGACCTTGCCGGTGGCGTCGAAGGTGTAGCGGACGTTGGCGGAGACGGCGAGCGGGGAGAAACCGAGGCCGCCGCCGGCGGTCGGCGCCCACTGCTCCTCCAGCGCGTCGTGGATCTGCCGGCCGGTGACCGTCACGGTCATGATCGGGTCGCCGAAGCCGACGGAGTTCCACGCCTTGCCGAAGGTGACGTCGCCGTCCAGCTCCTCGTCCCGGATCAGATCGCCGGCGATCACGGCCTGGCCGACGCGCGGTGCGACCGCGATGACCGCGAGCTGCGCGGGGATGTTGGGGTGGTCGGCGGGATCGTCCATCGGGCCGTGCGGCTGCCGGCCGGCCCACAGGGCCCAGTCGGCGACGAGGTTGCCCATGGTGGACTCCCCCACCGCGTTGCGCTGCCGGGTGAAGGAGGCGCTCTGGGTGCCGATGCGGGAGCGGGCGCGCCGGGAGCCGCGGTCGGCCCAGTAGGAGGCGATCGACTTCAGCTCCGGGTCGGGCGTCACGTCCCGGGTGTTGGGGTGGTTGACGGAGGTGGTCAGCTCCCGGATCACGGACCCGGTGTCCGGGTCGAGCCGCAGGTTGATCTCGTTGACGAGCTGCCCGTAGCAGCCGGCCTCGACGAACGGGCGGGGGGTGCCGTCGGGGTCGGGGAGCATCATCGTGAAGGCGCAGTGCCAGTGGCCGGTGACGATGGCGTCGATGTCCGGCGAGGCGCGCAGCGCCAGTTCGTACGCCGGCCCCGAGGGGTTCTTGCCGCTGGAGAAGTCGCTGCCGGCGACCGCGCCGTCGTGCATGCTGAGCACGATCGCGTTGACGCCGCGTGACTTCAGCTCCGCGGCACACCGGTTGGCGGTCTCCAGCTCGTCCAGGGTGCGCAGTCCCGGCTGGTAGGAGCCGGGGAAGGACTCGGTGCCGATGGCGGTCAGATGGATGAAGCCGATGGGCAGCCGGCGGCCGCCCCCGGCGTCCACCTGCACGATGTTGTACGGCGCGAGCACCCGCTTGCCGGTCGCGTGCCACACCATGTTGGCGCTGTAGTACGGGAAATTCGCGCCCCGGAAGCGGCGTCCGGTGGAGTCCTTGAAGTCGTCGTCCCGTCCGATGACCGGGAAGGAGTCCCCGTCGGCCATGTGCGTGGTCAGGAACGTCGCCGACTTGTCGAATTCGTGGTTGCCGGCCGAGGCGAAGTCCAGGCCCATCGCGTTGAGCGCCTCGATGGTGGGCTCGTCGGCGAAGGAGGCGGCGTCGAACTCCCAGCCGGAGAAGAGGTCACCGGGGGCGAAGAAGAGGGAGTTGCGCCGTCCGTCGCGCAGCCGCTCCAGATGGGCGGCCATGTAGGCGACCCCGCCGACGGTGTAGGTCTTGCCGCCGGCACCGGTGATGCGGGAGTGGGCGCCCGGGGCGCCCTGCAGATAGCCGTGCAGGTCGGTGATGTTGAGGAGTTGGACGTCGACGTATTCGTCGGCGGTGGCCGCGTCGCGGGCGTGGCCGGTGGCATAGGCGTTGGAGCCGATGGCGCTCGCGGTGGCCAGGGCCCCCGCGGCGGTGAAGAAGGACCGTCGTCCGATGTCGCGCACTGCGTCACTCTCCTGAGCGGGCCGTCCGTAGGGGGACGACCGGAGAGTCGAGCGAGCCGCGCGGGACGACCGGTCACCACAGCGCGTACCGGGCGTGAACGGGCGGGGGACAGTCGCCCCCAGGGCGTGTCCCGTGGATCATCGCGGGTGGGCGGCGCCTTGATCCACAGGACACGCCCTGGAGGCGGCGCATGCCCGCCGTCCGGCGGATCAGCGGTACGTCGTACCGGTGGCCGTGCGGGGCGGGCGGCCGTGCCGGCCGTGACGGGCGGTCAGGCCCTGGGAGCGCCGTCGGCGGTGAGCTCCGCGGGCGCGGTGGCGGTGGCCGGGCTGTTCGCGAGCTCCTGGCCGCGCAGCAGGAACCACGCGGCCACCGACGCGGACAGCAGCACCACGGCGCCCACCCCGGCGGCGACGTCGACGCCGCCCACGAAGGAGTCCTGCGCGGTCTTCAGCAGCGCCGCGGCCTGGTCGGCGGGGAGTTGGCCGGACGCCTCGACGGCGCCGCCGAGCGATTCGCGGGCGGCGTGCGCGGCCGACTCGGGCACCCCGGCCGGGGTGGCGAAGCCGCGGTAGAGGCTGGTGACGATGGAGCCGAGCAGCGCGATGCCGAGGGCGGCACCCAGCTCGTAGGCGGTCTCGGAGACCGCGGAGGCGGCGCCCGCCTCCTCCTTGGGCACGCTGGAGAGGATCACGTCGGCGGTGACGGTGAACGAGAAGCCCGCACCGACGCCGACGACGAAGAGGATGACGCACAGCGCGGCGGTGCCGGTGTCGCCGTGCAGGGTGGTGCAGCCGACGAGCGCGAGTCCGACGACGGCGAGGCCGCCGGCCACCACGATCCGTACGGACAGCCGCCGGGCGACCCAGCCGGCGGCGAGGCCCGCGCCCACCGCGCCGACGGCGGCGGGGAGTTCGACCAGCCCGGCGTTGAGCGGGGAGCGCTGCTGCACCATCTGGAGGAACTGGGAGAGGAAGAAGACCAGCCCGGACAGGCCGAGGATGGTCAGCAGATCGGCCAGCACCGCGCCGGAGAACCCGCGGTGGTGAAAGAGCTTCATGTTCAGCAGCGGCGAGGCGAGGGTGCGCTGGCGGCGGACGAAGGCCACCAGCGCGAGCACGCCGACGGCGCCGACGGCCGCGATGTCCCAGCGGTATCCCTCCACCGCCGCTTCCTTGACGGCGTAGACGACGCCGACGATGCCGACCAGCACCAGCGCGACGCTGGGGAGGTCCCAGGGGCCGGGGTCCGGGTTGCGGGACTCCGGGATCACCTTGGCGCCGACGGCGACCAGCAGCGCCATCACCGGCAGGTTGATCAGGAAGACCGATCCCCACCAGAAGTGGCCCAGGAGGAAGCCGCCGAGGACCGGCCCGACGGCCATGCCGGCCGAGGCCATCGCGCCCCAGATGCCGATGGCCAGGCTGCGTTCGCGGGGGTCGTGGAAGAGGTTGCGGATCAGCGCGAGGGTGGCCGGCATCAGCGTCGCACCGGCCACGCCCTGCAGCGCCCGGGCGGCGATCATCATCTCCGGGCTGGTGGCGTACGCGGCGAGCACCGACATCGCGCCGAAGCCGACGGCGCCCAGCAGCAGCAGTTTCTTGCGGCCGATGCGGTCGCCGAGGCTGCCCATGGACACCAGCAGACCGGCGATGACGAAGGAGTAGATGTCACCGATCCACAGCAGCTGCGCCCCGGACGGGCGCAGGTCCTCGCTGAGGAAGGGCGTGGCGAGGCCGAGGACCGTGGCGTCGACGCCGACCAGCAGTACGGCCAGCACCAGCACGGCGAGGGCGAGCCAGCGGCCGGGGCGGGGCTGGTCGTCCACGTGGGCCGAACCGGCCCGTCCAGACGCTATGGTCTCGGTCATTTCTCCATGCTCCGTCGGATGCCGCCCAGCAGCAGCTCGGCGATCGAGTGGTTGAGGTCGTTGCGGGCGACCCGCCCTTCGTGCACGGCCCAGGCGCCGGCACCCATCAGGCCGTAGAGCGCCTCGGTGAGCCAGGCGGCGCTCAGGTCGATGCGGAAGTCGCCCTCCGCCTGACCGCGTCGGAACAGCGCGGTGATGCGGGCGTCGAGGCGTGCCCAGCCGGCGTTGACCTCGTCGCCCTCGAAGAGCTGGTTCTCGGTGAAGAGGAAGGCCAGGACGGCGGCGACCGGTTCGGCCGCCTCGATGAGCCGGCGCAGCGCACCGGCCGCGTCGCCCTCGTCGAGCCGTGCGGCGTCCATCGCCCGGGCGAACTGCGCGATCCCGTGCTCCTCCAGCGCCCTGATGAGGGCGTCCCGTCCGGCGAAGTGCCGGTGCAGCGTGGCGCGGCTGATGCCCGCGGCGCGGGCGATCTCGTCCATCGACGTCGTCGCCCGGCGGGTGAGCAGCGCTGCCGCTTCCTTCAGTACCCGTTCACGATCCACAGCCATGAGACACAGACTAGCCGAATGAGACACTGACGTCTCACAATTTCCGCCACCCGGTACGAAAACGGCCCGCACCCGGTCTCCCGGGTGCGGGCCGTCGCCGCTGTCTCGTTCCGCTACCGCGGCGTCCTGGCCGCCGCCCACTCCTGCTGCTTCACCAGGTCGGTCCGCACCTCGGCGAGCTGCACCGCGACCGCCGAGGGAGCCGTGCCGCCCCGGCCGCTGCGCGCGGCGAGCGCGCCGGGGACATTGAGGACACCGCGGACCTCCGGCGTCAGATGCGGCGAGATCTTGGCGAACTGTTCGTCGGTGAGCTGGTCGAGCTCGATGCCGTGCGCCTCGCACTCCTTGACGCACTCGCCCGCGACCTCGTGCGCCACCCGGAACGGCACGCCCTGCTTGACCAGCCACTCCGCGATGTCGGTGGCCAGCGAGAAGCCGGCCGGCGCCAGCTCCTCCATCCGCTCGCGGTTGACCGTGAGGGTGGCCATCATCCCGGTGAACGCCGGGAGCAGCACCTCCAGTTGGTCGCAGGAGTCGAAGACCGGCTCCTTGTCCTCCTGGAGGTCACGGTTGTACGCGAGCGGCAGCGCCTTGAGCGTCGCCAGCAGCCCGGTGAGGTTGCCGATGAGCCGGCCGGACTTGCCGCGCGCCAGCTCCGCGATGTCCGGGTTCTTCTTCTGCGGCATGATCGACGAGCCGGTCGAGAAGGCGTCGTGCAGGGTCACGAAGGAGAACTCCTTGGTGTTCCAGATGATCACCTCCTCCGCGATCCGCGAGAGGTTGACGCCGATCATCGCCGTGATGAAGGCGAATTCGGCGACGAAGTCCCGCGAGGCGGTGCCGTCGATGGAGTTGCCGACCGAGCCGCGCTCGAAGCCGAGGTCGGCGGCGACCGCCTCGGGGTCGAGGCCGAGCGAGGAGCCGGCCAGCGCACCCGAGCCGTACGGGGAGACGGCGGTGCGCTCGTCCCACTGCCGCAGCCGCTCGGCGTCCCGGGAGAGCGACTGCACATGCGCCAGCACGTGGTGCGCGAAGAGCACCGGCTGGGCGTGCTGGAGATGCGTGCGGCCGGGCATCGCGACGTCCGGGTGGGCCTCGGCGAGGCCGACGAGCGCCTCCTGGAGGTCGGCGATCAGGCCGCCGACGATCCGGGCGTGGTCGCGCAGGTACATCCGGAAGAGCGTCGCCACCTGGTCGTTGCGCGACCGGCCGGCCCGCAGCTTGCCGCCGAGGTCCGGCCCGAGCCGCTCCAGCAGCCCGCGCTCCAGGGCGCTGTGCACGTCCTCGTCGGCGACGGTGCCGACGAACGAGCCGTCCGCGACATCGGCCTCCAGCCGGTCGAGCCCGGCGAGCATCCGCGCCAGCTCGTCCTCGGTGAGCAGGCCCGCCTTGTGCAGGACGCGGGCGTGCGCACGGGAGCCGGCGATGTCGTACGGGGCCAGCCGCCAGTCGAAGTGGACGGACGCCGACAGTTGGGCCAGTGCCTCGGCCGGTCCGTCGGCGAAACGACCGCCCCAGAGCCGGACGTCACCGCTGTTGCTGCTCACTGCTGCTCCTCAAGGCTGCTCGATGTGCCGCTGCCTCCCCGCACACGAGGGGAGGCAGCCGGTCGTACGGGGGTAACGAGGCGGGCTCAGGCCGGGTCGCGCCGGGCTACGCCCGCGATTGACGCCGCGCCGCGATCTTGCTCGACATGCCGAAGAGCTCGATGAAGCCCTTGGAGAGCGACTGGTCGAAGGTGTCGCCGGTGTCGTACGTGGCCAGGTTGAAGTCGTACAGGGACCGGTCGGAGCGCCGGCCGGTGACCACCGCGCGGCCGCCGTGCAGGGTCATCCGGATGTCGCCGCTGACCTGCTCGTTGGCCTCGTTGATGAAGCCGTCCAGGGCCCGCTTGAGCGGCGAGAACCACAGGCCGTCGTAGACCAGCTCGCCCCAGCGCTGCTCGACCTGCCGCTTGTAGCGGGCCAGTTCGCGCTCGACGGTGACGTTCTCCAGCTCCTGGTGCGCGGTGATCAGCGCGAGGGCGCCGGGCGCCTCGTACACCTCGCGGGACTTGATGCCGACCAGCCGGTCCTCGACCATGTCGATCCGGCCGACGCCCTGGGCACCGGCGCGCTCGTTGAGCTGCTGGACGGCCTGCAGGACGGTGACGGGCTTGCCGTCGAGGGCGACTGGCACGCCTTCCTCGAAGGTGATGACGACCTCGTCGGCCTCGCGGGGCGTGGCGGGGTTCCGGGTGTACTCGTAGACGTCCTCGATCGGCGCGTTCCAGATGTCCTCCAGGAAGCCGGTCTCCACGGCCCGCCCGAAGACGTTCTGGTCGATGGAGTACGGCGACTTCTTGGTGGTCGCGATCGGGAGCTTCTTCTCCTCGCAGAACGCGATCGCCTTGTCCCGGGTCATCGCGTAGTCACGGACCGGGGCGATGCACTTGAGGTCGGGGGCGAGGGAGGAGATGCCGGCCTCGAACCGGACCTGGTCGTTGCCCTTGCCGGTGCAGCCGTGGGCGACGGTGGTGGCGCCGTGCTTCGCGGCCGCGGCGACCAGGTGCTTGACGATCGCCGGCCGGGACAGCGCGGAGACCAGCGGGTAGCGGTCCATGTACAGCGCGTTGGCCTTGATCGCCGGCAGGCAGTACTCGTCGGCGAATTCGTCCTTGGCGTCCGCGACCTCGGCCTCGACCGCGCCGCAGGCCAGCGCGCGCTTGCGGATGACGTCCAGGTCCTCGCCGCCCTGACCGACGTCCACGGCGACAGCGATGACCTCGGCGCCCGTCTTCTCGGCGATCCAGCCGATGCAGACAGAGGTGTCCAGTCCGCCCGAGTAGGCGAGTACGACGCGCTCGGTCACGGGGTTCTCCTTACGGGCATTCACTGATGAGTATAAGTATGCACTCCACCGTATGTTTCGTCAATGCTCATCGAACCTGCAGGTCAGCGGCAGGGCGGGAAAGCGCCGAGGCCCTCACCGCTCCTCCCGGAGCACTTCCGCGAGCACCTCGGCATGACTCAGCGGCACCTCCTTGACCGCGGTCAGCAGCGTCAGCGGCCCGTCCGCCGCGTGCTCCCGCAGGCGTTCCAGCGCCTGCTGCGCGGACTCTCCCGCCAGCTCCTCGCGATAGCGCTCCGCGAACGCCTCGAACCGCTCCTCCTGGTGGTGGTACCAGCGCCGCAGCTCGGAGGACGGGGCCACGTCCTTGCACCACTCGGTCAGCTGCGCGTCCGCCTTGGACAGCCCGCGCGGCCACAGCCGGTCCACCAGCACCCGCGCCCCGTCCGCCGGCTCCGACTGCTCGTACACCCGACGCACCCGGATACCGTCACCAGTGGACATTTCACCCATAACCCCATCGAATCACGGAAGCGACGGCCCCGCCGAGGGGCCGGGAAGCGCCGCTTGAGGGGCCCGCTTTGGATTCAGGGCACCGGACAGGGTATTTTTCTTCTGCACGCCCCGGCCGGGATTCCTCCGGCCGGTTCGAGCACCGGGACGTGGCGCAGCTTGGTAGCGCACTTGACTGGGGGTCAAGGGGTCGCAGGTTCAAATCCTGTCGTCCCGACGGTGCAAACACAGCTCAGGGGCCCCGCTCCACTTCGGTGGAGCGGGGCCCCTGACGCATTTCGCGTGCCGCGCCCCTCCCGCGTGGGGCGGGACGCGTCAGGTGGCCTTCTGGCCTATCAGGTGGCCTTCTGGGCCAGCCGCAGCAGATGGTCGGCCAGCGCCTGGCCCCCGGTCGGATCACGGCTGATCAGCATCAAGGTGTCGTCGCCGGCGATGGTGCCCAGGATGTCGTGCAGCTCGGCCTGGTCGATGGCGGAGGCCAGGAACTGGGCGGCCCCCGGCGGGGTGCGCAGGACGACGAGGTTGGCGGACGCCTCGGCCGAGATGAGGAGTTCGCCGGAGAGGCGGCGCATGCGCTCCTCCTTGGCCGATTCCCCCAGCGGCGCCCGCGGCTTGCGGTCGCCGCCCTCGCTGGGCACCGCGTAGATCAGCTCTCCCCCGGTGTTGCGGATCTTCACCGCGCCCAGTTCGTCCAGGTCGCGGGAGAGCGTCGCCTGGGTGACGGACAGGCCGTCGTCGGCGAGCAGCTTGGCGAGCTGGCTCTGGGAGCGGACCGGCAGCCGGTTGAGGATGTCCACGATCCGGCGGTGGCGGGCGGTGCGGGTCTGCGGTACGGCCTGGGCCCCGTTGTGCACCCCGTTGTCCTGCGGCTCGGTCATCTGTCTCGTCAGTCTCCGGATCGTTGTTCCCCGTCGGCCCCTTGGCGGGCCGCGTCGAGGACGGCGGGGAGCTTCCGGAGGAACACCTCCGCCTCCGCGTCGGAGACGATCAGCGGCGGGGCGAGCCGGACGACGTCCGGCGCGACCGCGTTCACCAGGAGACCCGCGTCCTGAGCCGCCTGCTGCACGCGTGGCGCGAGCGACTCGGTCAAGACGATACCCAGGAGGAGGCCCGCACCGCGGACCTGGCCGACCAGTGGGTGCGCCAGGGAGTCGATTCCGACCCGCAGCCGTTCGCCGACGCGCTTGACGTTGTCGAGCAGGCCGTCCTGCTCGATGGTGTCCAGGACGGCGAGCGCGGCGGCGCAGACGACGGGGTTGCCGCTGAACGTGGAGCCGTGCGAGCCGGGCGTGAGCAGCTCGGCGGCCGGGCCGAAGGCCAGCGTCGCGCCGATCGGCAGTCCGCCGCCCAGCCCCTTGGCGAGGGTGATGACGTCCGCCTCGACGCCCTGGGCCCCGGACTCCAGCCAGTGTCCGGTACGGCCGATGCCGGTCTGGATCTCGTCGAGGACGAGCAGGGTGCCGGTGGCGGCGGTGATCTCACGGGCCGCCCGGAGGTAGCCGGGCGGCGGCACGACGACGCCGTTCTCCCCCTGGACGGGCTCCAGGATGACGAAGGCGGTGTCGGTGGTGACGGCGGCCCGGAGGGCGTCGGCGTCCCCGTACGGGACGTAGTCGACGTCGCCGGGCAGCGGGGCGAACGGGGCCTGCTTGGCGGGCTGGCCGGTCAGCGCGAGGGCCCCCATGGTGCGGCCGTGGAAGCCGCCCACGGTGGACACCATGTGGCGGCGCCCGGTCAGCCGGCCGATCTTGAAGGCGGCCTCGTTGGCCTCCGCGCCGGAGTTGGAGAAGTAGACCCTGCCGGGCCGCCCGGCGAGGGCCAGCAGCCGCTCGGCGAGGGTGACGGTGGGCTCGGAGACGAAGAAGTTCGAGACGTGGCCGAGGGTGGCGACCTGGTCGGAGACCGCGCGGAGCACCGCGGGGTGGGCGTGGCCCAGCGCGTTGACCGCGATGCCGCCGAGGAAGTCGAGGTACTCCTTGCCGTCGGCGTCCCAGACCGTGACGCCCGCACCGCGTACGAGCGGGATCCGGGGGGTGCCGAAGTTGTCCATCATGGCGCCCTGCCAGCGCCGGGTCAGCGCCTCATTGGTCGCCGGGCCCCGGGTGTGTGCCGCCTGGGTCATACCGCCCCCTCGGTCGTTTCGGCGTCCGGCACGACCATCGTGCCGATTCCTTCGTCGGTGAAGATCTCCAGCAGGATCGCGTGCTGGACCCGCCCGTCGATGACCCGGGCGGTGTGCACGCCGTTGCGTACCGCGTACAGGCAGCCGCGCATCTTCGGGACCATGCCGCTGGCCAGGTCCGGCAGCAGCTTCTCCAGTTCGGCGGCGGTCAGGCGGGAGATCACCTCGTCGCTGCTGGGCCAGTCCTCGTAGAGCCCTTCGACGTCGGTGAGCACCATCAGCGTCTCGGCGCCGAGGGCGGCGGCCAGCGCGGCCGCCGCGGTGTCGGCGTTGACGTTGAAGACCCCGGTGGCCTCCCGGTCCTCCTCGTCGTTGCTGCGGGCGATGGAGGAGATGACCGGGATCCGGCCGTCGTCCAGCAGCGCCCGGACGGCGCCCGGGTCGATGGCGGTGATCTCGCCGACCCGGCCGATGTCCACCTGCTCGCCGTCGATGTCGGCGTAGTGCTTGGTCGCGGTCATCAGATGGGCGTCCTCGCCGGTCATGCCGACGGCGAGCGGGCCGTGCTCGTTGAGCAGCCCGACCAGCTCCCGCTGCACCTGGCCGGCCAGCACCATCCGTACGACGTTCATGGCCTCGGGCGTGGTGACCCGCAGGCCGCCCTTGAACTCCGATTCCAGCCCCAGCAGGTCCAGTTGGGCGCTGATCTGCGGACCGCCGCCGTGCACCACGACGGGGCGCAGACCGGCGTGCCGCAGGAAGACCACGTCCTGGGCGAAGGCGCGCTTGAGCTCCTCGTCGACCATGGCGTTGCCGCCGAACTTGATGACGACGGTCTTGCCGTGGTGCCGGGTCAGCCAGGGCAGCGCCTCGATGAGCGTGCGGGCCTTGGGCAGCGCGGTGTGCTTGCGCGTACTCATGCGCGGACCTCGCTCCGTGCGGAGGTCCGTGCGGCGGTCCGTGCGCACCGCACGCGGCTGTCGACGGTGTTCTCGCTCCGCCCGCTCATGACGAGTACGCGCTGTTCTCGTGGACGTAATCGGCGGTGAGGTCGTTGCTCCAGATGACCGCGGAGGCGTCCCCGGCGGCCAGGTCGGCGGTGATCCGCACCTCCCGGTAGCGCATGTCGACCAGCTCGCGGTCCTCGCCGAACGAGCCGTTCTTGCAGACCCAGACGTCGTTGATCGCGACGTTCAGCCGGTCCGGCTCGAAGGCGGCGGAGGTGGTGCCGATGGCGGAGAGGACCCGGCCCCAGTTGGGGTCCTCGCCGTGGACGGCGCACTTGAGGAGGTTGTTGCGGGCGATGGACCGGCCGACCTCGACCGCGTCGTCCTCGTTCGCGGCGTTGATCACCTCGATCCGGATGTCCTTGCTCGCGCCCTCGGCGTCGCCGATGAGCTGGCGGGCCAGGTCATCGCAGACGGTGCGGACGGCCTCGGCGAAGGCGGCCTTCTCCGGGACCACGCCGGACGCGCCGGACGCCAGCAGCAGCACGGTGTCGTTGGTCGACATGCAGCCGTCGGAGTCGACCCGGTCGAAGGTGGTGCGGGTCGCCGACCGCAGCGCCGCGTCCAGGTCCTCGGCCGGCAGGTCGGCGTCGGTGGTGAGGACGACGAGCATGGTGGCCAGGCCCGGCGCGAGCATGCCGGCGCCCTTGGCCATCCCGCCGACGGTCCATTCCCCGCCGGCCTCGCCGACGGTCACCCGAGCCGTCTTGTGCACGCTGTCGGTGGTCTTGATGGCGAGGGCGGCCTTCTCGCCGCCGTGCGGGCTGAGCTGGGCGACCGCCTTGTCGACGCCGGGCAGCACCTTGTCCATCGGCAGCAGCAGGCCGATCAGGCCGGTGGAGCACACCGCGACCGAGCCGGCGTCGTGCCCGCCGGTCTCGTCGTACCCCGCCGTGTTCAGCGACGCGGCGACCTTCTCGGCGGTGGCGTGGGTGTCCTGGAAACCCTTCGGCCCCGTACAGGCGTTGGCGCCACCGGAGTTGAGGACGACGGCGGACAGCCGGCCGCCCTTGAGGACCTGCTCCGACCAGAGCACCGGCGCGGCCTTGACGCGGTTGGAGGTGAAGACGCCCGCGGCGGCCAGGCGCGGCCCGGTGTTCACCACGAGGGCGAGGTCCGGGTTGCCGTTCTCCTTGATCCCGGCGGCGATGCCCGCCGCCGTGAATCCCTTGGCTGCCGTAATGCTCACGGCGCGACTCCGATCGTGGAAAGTCCGGTGGTCTCGTCGAGACCGAGGGCGATGTTCATGGACTGCAGGGCGCCGCCCGCGGTGCCCTTGGTGAGGTTGTCGATGGCGCTGATCACCACGAGCCGGCCGGCCGTCCCGTCGTACGCGAGCTGGATCTGCGCGGCGTTGGAGCCGTGGACGGCGGCGGTGGACGGCCACTGGCCCTCGGGCAGCAGCCGCACGAACGGCTCGTCGGCGAACGCCTTCTCGTACGCGGCGCGCGCCGTGGCGGCGTCCACACCGGGCTTCGCGCGGGCCGAGCAGGTGGCGAGGATGCCGCGCGGCATCGGGGCCAGGGTCGGGGTGAAGGAGACGGTGACCGGCTCCCCCGCGGCCTGGCTGAGGTTCTGGATCATCTCCGGGGTGTGCCGGTGCACCCCGCCCACCCCGTACGGGGACATCGCGCCCATGACCTCCGAGCCGAGCAGGTGCGGCTTGGGTGCCTTGCCCGCGCCGGAGGTGCCGGAGGCGGCGACGATCACCGCCTCGCTCTCGACGAGACCGGCGGCGTAGGCGGGGAAGAGCGCCAGCGAGACGGCGGTCGGGTAGCAACCGGGCACCGCGATGCGCTTGGACCCCTCCAGCGTGGCACGGGCACCCGGCAGTTCGGGGAGGCCGTAGGGCCAGGTCCCGGCGTGCTCGCTGCCGTAGAACTTCGTCCAGTCCGCGGCGTCCTTGAGCCGGAAGTCGGCTCCCATGTCGACGACGAGGACGTCCGGCCCGAGCTGCTCGGCGACCGCGGCGGACTGGCCGTGCGGCAGGGCGAGGAAGACCACGTCGTGGCCGGCCAGCGCCTCGGCGGAGGTCGCCGCCAGCTCCCGGTCGGCCAGCGGGAACAGATGCGGCTGCAGCGTTCCGAGGCGCTGGCCCGCGTTGGAGTGCCCGGTCAGCGCGCCGATCTCGACGTCCGGGTGCCCCAGAAGCAGGCGCAGTACCTCACCGCCCGCGTACCCGCTCGCACCGGCCACTGCTGCTCGTACCGTCATGGACCCTCCTCCTTGATGGCATGACTATACGGATAGCAGCAGTTTTATGCAATGACCTTCCGTCGCCCGCCCGCAACAAGACCGCCGCCCCGGTTCAGGGGCGGCGTGGTCGCTGCCGCGGGCCGGCCGCCGGCTCATGCGTGCTGCGGCATCTCGTTCTTCAGCGAGGACCTGATCTGTTCGCGCAGCTCCGGGCTGTCCTCATGACCGTGCACCGAGACCGCGTGAGCGGTGGCGGCGCGGACCACTTCCTCCTCCTCACCGGAGATCACAAGGGTGCACTTCGACTCGCTCGGGTAGTCCCGGCAGTCCATCTTCTTGCGCATGGCGCACCTCCTCACCTCCCAGTGTCGGCCCGCGCCCCGGCCCGCGCATACGGCGAATTCCGTATGGCGCGGGCGGCCGGCGCGCTGCTGGAGTGGACGGAGGACCGGGAGGTGAGGGCCATGGCGACAGCCGCCGGCGACGCGCGCGGGGCCGCCCTGGACGAGGACCGGGTCCAGCGGTTCCTGGAGCGGGTGATCACCGACGGCGGCGCGGCGGTCGCCGGTCTGTGCACCTCCCTCGGCGACCGGCTCGGCCTGTACACGGCGATGGCCGGCGCCGGTCCGCTCACCTCCGCCCAGCTCGCCGGCCGCACCGGCCTGGTCGAGCGCTATGTGCGCGAGTGGCTCGCCGCCCAGGTGGCCGGGGAGTACGTCACCCACGCACCGGACACCGACACCTACGAACTGCCCGACGAGCACGCCGCCGTCCTCGCCGACCCCGATCGCACCACCTACGCCGCCGGCTTCTTCACCATGCTCCAGGCCGTGTACGCCACCGAGGACAGCCTGATGGACGCCTTCCGCACCGGCGAGGGCGTCGGCTGGGAGGAGCACGGTCCGGCGCTCTTCGCCGGCACCGCGAAGTTCTTCCGGCCCGGTTACGCGGCCGCGCTGGTCCCGGAGTGGCTGACCGCCCTGGACGGCGTGACGGACAAGCTGGAGCGCGGGGCGCACGTCGCGGACATCGGATGCGGTTACGGCTACTCCACGGCGCTGATGGCCCGGGCCTTCCCCCGGTCGCGCTTCGAGGGCTTCGACTTCCACCGCCCGTCCGTCGAGGCGGCCCGCGACATCGCCGACCAGCAGGGACTGGGCGACCGGGTGCACTTCGAGGTCGCCACGGCCCAGGACTTCCCGGGCGACGACTTCGACCTGATCACGTTCTTCGACTGCCTGCACGACACCGGGGACCCGGGCGGCGCGCTGCACCACGCGGAGCAGGCGCTCGCCGACGGCGGGACCTGCATGATCGTCGAACCGAACGCCTCGGCCCACGCCGAGGAGAACACCAACCCCGTCGGCCGGGCGCTGACCGCCGCCTCGGTCGCCGTCTGTCTGCCGTCCGCGCTGGCGCAGCACGGCCCGCAGGCACTGGGGAACCACGCGGGCGAGGAGGCGATGCGGGAGATCGCCGGTGAGGCCGGACTGCACCACTGGCGACTCGCCGCCGAGAGCCCCGTCAACCGCGTCTATGACGTCGGGCGTTAACCGCCTGACGCGCCCGGCCGGTCTTCCCCCGGCCGGCCGGGTGTCACCCCCGGCGCCGGGCCCGGCACCGCCTTGACTGGCCCGGCCCCCCTCGTACGCTGGGAACATGAGCGCGGCCGCGGAGGCCGGCCTGCGGCGCATCCTCGCCGTCGTGGACCTCCTGATCGATGCCGTGGACGAGGAAACCCTGGTTCCGGCGCTGCTCCCGCTGCTGCTCGCCGCGGTCCCCGGCGACAGCATCATCTGGGCTCCCCGGGCCGGCACCGCCGACCGGCCGCTGACCCTGCCCGCCGACCTGCTGAGCCAGGACGTACGGGACGCCTTCGCGCGCGAGGCGGCCACCGACTCCCTGGTGCGGCACACCACCGTCGGCCCCGGCACGCCGATGCGCCGCTCGACGCTCCAGACCCGCAGCGAGTTCCACGCGCTGGCCGCCTACACCGACGTCTACCGGCCGTTCGGCGCCGAGCAGCAGCTGGCCATGTCGATCCCGGCGGGCGGCGCCGACGGCACGCCGCGCAGGGTGTGCCTGGCCATCAGCCGCCGCTGCGGCGACTTCTCCGACGACGACGTGCTGGCCGCCGCCCTGTTGCGCACCCGGCTCAGCCACGCCCTCGACCGGCTCGCCCCGGCCGCCCCCGCCCCGGCCGCGGTCACCCGACGGGAGTCCGCCGTACTCGCCCTGCTGGCCCGCGGTCTGACGAACCAGCAGATCGCGCACCGGCTCGCGATCAGCCCGCGCACGGTCGACAAGCATCTGGAGCACGCCTACGCGAAGCTGCGGGTGGGCGGCCGGGTGGCGGCGGCGAACGCCTGGCTCACGCGCGGGACTTCGGACGTGCGGGCGCGGCGGTAGGCCGGCCCGGCGGCCGGGTACCGGGGCGCCGGCTCAGTCGTCCAGGCGCTCCGGACGCTCGGCCACCGACTCCCAGAACTCCGCGTGCGCCCGCTCGTGCAGCACCCCGAGCCGCAGCAGCCGCGCGCGGGCGCGCTGCCGGGGGTCCGCCGCCGGGTCGAGCCCGGCGCGCAGCGCGGTGTAGTGCGCGAGCCAGTCGCGGTGCCGGGCGGCCTGCCGGGTGGCGAGCGCGACGATGTCCGCGGGCTCGCCGAGGTCGGCGAAGAAGAGCTTGAGCTGCGCCGGGTCGCGGGTCTCCGCCTCGGGGGTGTCCGGGTCGGCCAGCCAGCGCGCCAGGGCGCCGCGGCCGTCCTCGGTGAGGTGGAAGATCCGCCGGCGGCGCCCCGCGGCCTCGGCCTCCTCCCGCAGGAGTCCGGCCTGCGCCAGCTCCGCCGGAATCCGGTAGAGCTGGGCGTGCAGGATCGGCCAGAAGGGCTGGATGTCGTCCTCGACACGGGACTTGAGCTCGTACGGCGTCATCGCACCGTGCCGGGCGATCAGTCCGAGCACGACATATCTCGCCGGGCTGTACTCCGCCATCCGCTGCCGCCTCGCTCCCCTTGACACGTTCTCATTGAGACCATAGCTTCCCTCTCATCGAGACCATATCAATGAGATGGTTTGACTCCGGTGCCCCCGGCACCGCGCGGAAACCGTCTCCTTGCCGACGAACGGGGAACACCGATGGACACGACCACCCCCGCGAGCCCGCCCGCACACCCGTGGGTGCATCCCGAACTGGCCGGCGTGCTCGCCGGGTTGCCGGCGCGGCCGGAGAACCCGTACGCCGACATCGCGGGGGTGCGCGCCGGCTTCGCGGCGCTGATGGCACCGCGAATGGCCGCCCCCGACCCCCGGGTGACCGTCCGGCGCACCTCCTTCCGCGGACCGGACGGCAACACCGTCGACGTCCAGGTGCTGCGTCCCGCCGGCACCCGGGGCGTCCTGCCGGGCGTGCTCTACCTCCACGGCGGCGGCTTCGCGTACGGAGAGCTGGCCGGGCCCAGCCCGATGGCCCGCGACGCCTGCGCCGCGGCCGGTGCGGTGGTGGTCAACGTCCACTACCGGCTGGCCCCCGAACACCGCTACCCGGCCGGTGTCGAGGACTGCTATGCCGCGCTGGAATGGATGGCCGCGACGGCCGGCGACCTCGGCCTCGACGCCGCGCGGATCGCGGTGACCGGAGCGTCCGCCGGCGGCTGCCTGAGCGCCGCGCTCTGCCTGATGGCCCGCGACCGCCAGGGGCCGCCGATCGTTTTCCAGGGCCTGCTGATCCCGTGTCTGGACGACCGGGGCCGCACCGCCTCGATGCGGCGGATCACCGACCCCCGCTACACGAACGGGGCCGGCATGCGGCACACCTGGGACACCTACCTCGGCCCGGACCGCGGCCCCGACGTCCCCGCGTACGCCGCCCCGGCCCGCGCCACCGACCTCGGCGGCCTCCCGCCCGCCTACGTCCTGACCTGCGGACTCGACCCGCTGCGGGACGAAGGGCTCGACTACGCCCGGCGGCTGGTCGAGGCGGACGTCCCGGTCGAGCTCAGGGACGTCCCCGGCGCCTGGCACCTGTTCGAGGCGTACGCACCCGAGAGCGAGCCGGCCCGCCGCACCACCGCGCACTGGCTCGGCGCCCTGCGCACCGCCCTGGAGGCCGCGCCGGACCCCGTGCAGCCGGGCGGGCCGTCGGCCGCCGTGCGGGTCAGTGCGGTGCCGGGCGGCGGCGGTAAGTGACCTTGTTGTGCTGGACGCGGGTGACCTCGACGGTCAGCTGACGGTCGCGGCCGAGCGGGAAGTGCGCCGTGCAGCGCACCGCGGCGGCCGGCACCGGCCGCAGGTCGCCGAAGCAGCGCACCGCGTCGGGCCCGCGGCGGAACGGCAGCGTCAGCTGGCCGCTGATGGTCCTGGCGATCTCGGTGCGCGGAACGGTGTGGGTGCCGCCGTCGACCTCGCTGGTGGCGTCCCGCTCGCCCAGCCGCGCCGCGACGAGGGCGACCACACCGGCCACGACGAGCGCGGCGAGGACACCGAGCACCGGGGTGAGGAGGCGGCCGCCGTTCCGCGGCGGTGCGCTCACCGCCGCGGGCCGCGGGCCCGGCGGCGATGGGCGAACGCGCCCCAGCCGGTCGCGCCCAGCAGCAGTGCGGCGCCCAGCGCGGTCGCGCCCGGACCGCCGCTGCCGGCGGCGCCGCCCAGACCGGTGTCCGCGCCGCCGCGGGGGGCGCTCTCCTCGTATCCGCCCTGCGGGACGGACTCGTCGGCCCCCGGCTGGGCGAGCGCCTCGTCCGCACCGCCCGGGGAGGACCCCTCGTCCATGCCGCCCAGGGGGACGCTGCCGTCCGTCCCGCCGGAGACGACCATGGTGCCGGTGAAGGTCTGCCGGCCGCGGTCCGGGCCGCCGTGCCCCGCGCTCCCCCCGCCCGACCCGTCGTACCCCGCGCGGTCCGTCCGGCCGCCCGCCGCGCCGCAGGTGACGGTGACCGTGTACGTGCCGGGGGCGGTGCCCTGCGGCACGACCGCGCTACCGCTCGTCCGGTCGCTGAGCGAGGACAGCCGCAGCGCGGGGATGGCCGCGCCGCCGAAGCGCGCCTCGGCCGGCCGGCCCGCGCAGTGCGCGCCGGCGTCGACGGAGAAGGCGGTGCCCGGTGCCACCGTGGCGGGCTCGACGGCCACCTCGTGCGCACGGCCCGCGGCGGGGGCGGCCCCGGTGACGGTGTCCCGCACCGTGCCGGTCACGGCGTCGGTGGCGGCGTCCGCCCCGTCGCCGTCACCGAAGAGCAGGACGGAGACCACCAGGGCCCCGGCCGCCACCGCGAACAGGGGAAGGTGACGTATGTGCATATCCCGAGAGAAGCGCCCGGCCGGGCGGCGCGCACCTCGATGAGGAGCGCCGCCCGGGCCCCGGCACCGGGCCGGCCGCCGGTCCACGTACCGTTTCCGCAGGTAGGAAGGGTGCGCATGCCCCGGACAGCCGAGCGCGCGGGATGGGCTTTCCGGGTGGTGCGCAGGCGCCGGGCGGGCACGCGCGCCGTCGCGCCGGGCGCTCTCATGCCTCCAGTCGGAGGTCCCACTTGCCGGCCCGCCCCATGAGGGTCGTCACCGACAGCGGCCGGACGTCGATCCGCCAGTACGCGTGCGGCGGCGCCTGGAGCGCGTAGACCAGGGCGGCCCGTACGACGCCGGGCTCGGCGACCGCGAGCAGCCCGTCGGCGTCGTCGACCGGCCGGGTGTCCAGCCAGCCGCCGACGCGGGTGATGAACGCGAGCAGTGACTCCCCGCCGTGCGGGGCGGAGCGCGGATCGGCCAGCCAGTCCTCCACCGCGCGCGGCTCGGTGGCGGTCACCTCGCCGAGGGTGCGGCCGCGCCAGCGCCCCATGTCGCAGTCGCGCAGCGCCGGCTGGGCGAGCGGGCGCAGGCCGAGTGCCTCACCGGTCTCCCGGCAGCGCTCGGACGGCGAGCGGTAGCGCAGTTCGGCGGCGGCGAGCCGGCACAGTACGGGGGCGGCCCGCTCGGCCTCGTGCCAGCCGGCGGCATCGAGCGGGCGGTCGTCGCCGAACCGCGTCTCCAGCAGCGACGAGTTCCGGGCCGCGGCGAGCAGCTTCAGGCGAACGCTCATTCGCCGATGGTAAGAGCAGCACCGCCTCCCGGGGCCATGGTTGGTCGGATCCCGATCAGATCTCGATCGGGCCCGGGTCGATCAGGCCGAGGGTCATCCACTGCTCCGGTGCCACCAGCCGGCGGAAGCCGATCTTCTCGTACACGCCGTGAGCGTCCTTGGTGGCGAGCGTGAGCCGGCTCAGCCCGCTGGGCTCCATGTGCGCGGCGATCGCGGTGACCAGGGCTGTGCCCAGTCCCTTGCCGCGGTCGTCCCGGCAGATGTAGACGTCGCAGAGCCAGGCGAAGGTGGCGTGATCGGTGACGACCCGGGCGTAGCCGGCCTGCCGCCCCGAACCCGCCTCGTAGAGGCCGAAGTTGAGCGAGCCCGCGACGGCGCGGTCGTGCAGCTCCCGGGGGCGGTCCAGCGCCCAGTAGGCGTCGGTGGCCAGCCAGCGGTGGACCAGGCCGGCGTCGAGGCGGGCCGGGTCGGTGGAGATCTCGTAGCCGTCGAGGGCGTGTGCGGTCATGCCGGGAGATTCGCAGAAGGGCCGGGGCGGCGTCGAACCGGTCGCCGCACGGCGCACCGGCCCCCGGGCCGCCCGGGCCGTCAGCCCACCGCCACCCCCAGCTCCGTGCAGGCCGTACGCAGCCGGCGGACCCCTTCGACGAGTTCGCCGGTGCCGGTCGCCGCGGCGAAGCTCAGCCGCAGGTGCGCGGCCGGCGGCTCGGCGGCGAAGTACGGGCGGCCGGCCGCGACCGCGACGCCGGCCCGCAGCGCCGCGCCGGTGAGCGCCGCCTCGTCGGTGCCGTCCGGCAGCCGCACCCAGAGCTGGTAGCCGCCGGGCGGCACGTACAGTCCGCCGCCCTCCGGGTCCCGGCCGTACGTCGCGCCGTGCCCGAGCCCCCGCTCCACCAGCGCGGGCAGCTGCGCCCGCAGGGCGGCCGCCAGCGCGGTGCGCCGGGCGGTCAGTTCCCCGGCGATCAGCCGCAGGTGGCGGGGCCAGGCCGGCGAGCCGACGAGTTCGAGGGCGGCCTCCTGGAGCGGCCCGGGCACGAAGAAGTTGTCGACGACCTGGATCGCGCGCAGCCGGTCGAGGACCGGGCCGCGGGCCGCCAGGGTGCCCACCCGCAGGTTGGGCGAGGTGGCCTTGGTGAGCGAACGGATGTGGACGACCGTGCCGTTGCGGTCCTCCGACATCAGCGTCGGTGGCAGCGCGGGGGCGTCGTCGTGGACCAGCAGCCGGGCGAAGTCGTCCTCGATCACGAACGCGCCGGCCTCGCGGGCCACCCGCAGCACCTCGCGCCGCCGCTCCCCGGCCAGCACCGCACCGGTCGGGTTCTGGAACAGCGGCTGGCAGACGAAGAGCCGCGCGCCGCTGGCACGGAAGGCTTCGGCGAGCAGATCGGTGCGGACCCCGTCCGCGTCCATCGGGACGGGCACCGGGCGCAGCCCGGAGGCGCGGGCCACGGCGAGCATCCCGGGGTAGGTCGGGGACTCGACGAGCACCGGGGCGCCCGGGGCGGCGAGCGCGCGCAGCGCGGCGGTCAGCGCGTTCTGGCCGCCCGCGGTGATCAGGACGTCGCTCGCCGCGAGCGCGCCGCCGGGGCCGCCGATCTCCCGCGCGAACCAGGCACGCAGCTCCGGTACGCCGTCCACGGGCGGCCGGCTCCAGGCCCCGGGCCGGCGGCCGGCCCGCGCCAGGGCGGCGGCGAGCGCGCGTTCGGGCTGGAGATCGGGGTGGAGGTAGCCGCCGTTGAGCTCGATGACGCCGGGGGCCGGCCTGGCGAGGGTGGCCACCACACCCGAGGCGTCGACGCTGCGCGGCACCTGGTCGCCGCCCGGTTCGGCGCTCAGCGCGATCTCCTGCCAGGAGGTGTCGGCCGGCCGGGGCGCCTCGGTGCGGGGCTCCGCGCGGAAGGCGCCGGCGCCGGGGCGGGTGACGACCAGGCCCTCGGCGACGAGTTCGGCGAGCGCCCTGGACACCGTCACCGGGCTGACGCGATGCCGCTCCACCAGAGCGCGACTCGACGGCAGCTTCTCTCCAGGAGAGTAGCGGTTCAGCTGGGTACGGAGGCTCGCGGCCAGTTCGGCGACGCTGCTACGCTCTTGCATGAGAGCCAACGATAGCGCTATTGCCTCCGCCCCGATAGCGGTCAGCACCCCGGAGGCCGACCGTCACGCCGCCCCGGCCCCGGTCCTGACCCCGGAAGCCCCCGCGGCCCCCGGCGCCCGCGGCACCCCGGCCGGCCGCGGCGTGCTGTTCGCCGCTCTCGGTGTCGCCGCCTTCTCCCTCACCTTCCCCGGGACGGCCTGGGCGCTGGAGGGCATGGGCCCCTGGACGGTGGTGATGCTGCGCAGCGTGCTGGCCACCGTGCTGGCCGGCGGCGCGCTCCTGGCCTTCCGGGTGCGGGTCCCGGAGCGCCGCCACTGGGCGGGGATCGCGGTGGTCGCCGGCGGGGTGGTGCTCGGCTTCCCGCTGCTGACCACCCTCGCGCTGGAGACCTCCACCACCTCGCACGCGGCCGTCGTGGTCGGTCTGCTGCCGTTGACCACCGCCGCCTGCTCGGCGCTGCGGACCGGCGCGCGGCCCTCCCGTACGTTCTGGATCGCGTCCCTGGTCGGCGCGGCCGTCGTGATCGCCTTCGCGGTGCAGCAGAGCGGCGGGGCGCCCGGCCGCGGCGACCTGTTCCTCTTCCTGGCGCTGCTGGTGTGCGCGGCCGGCTACACCGAGGGCGGCCGGCTGGCCCGCCACATGCCCGGCTGGCAGGTCATCGGCTGGGCCCTGGTGCTGACGTTCCCGCTGACCGCGGCGGGCGCGGCGGTCGCGCTGTCCACCGAACCGCTGCGGCTCACCGCGCACGCCGTCGCCGGGCTGCTGTGGCTGGCGATCGGCTCGCAGTTCGTCGGGATCCTCGTCTGGTACCGCGGGATGGCCGCGATCGGCATCGCCCGGGCCAGCCAGCTCCAGCTCGCGCAGCCGCTGCTGACCCTGGTGTGGTCCGTGCTGCTCCTCGGCGAACGGCTGCCCCCGGCCGCCCCCGCGGCGGCCCTGGCCGTGCTGGCCTGCATCGCGGTCACCCAGCGGGCCCGGGGGTGACCCGGGCCCGCCGGAAAGCCGCTGCTCTCCCAGGTGCGGCCGCCGCCTCCGGACGTAAACTTGCCGAGATGGCAGGTACTGCCCTCCGGGCTCCAGGAGGCCCGTAAACCGTTGAAACCGTTGGCCGTTCAACCGCTCGGCCGTCGCCTCGGCGGCCGTCCGGAGCGCATGGCCGCCTGAAGCAGGGAGGACCCCTGATGCATGCGACCAAGGGCGACCGGCTGGTGGTGCACGGCAGGACCGTCGGGCATCACGACCACGTCGTCGAAATCATCGAAGTCATGGGGACGAACGGCGATCCTCCCTACCGGGTCCGCGCCGAGGACGGCCACGAGGCGATCGTGTCGCCCGGCCCCGACTGCGTCGTACGGCACGGCAAGACCGGTGAGGTCGACCCCGGCCGGTAAGGACCTGCACGACGCCACCACGGCCGCGCGGGACGAGGGGTCAGGCCCTCGCCGCGCCGCCGTAGTGATCCCGTACCACCCGCGCCAGGGCCCCCACCCGGTCCCTGGCGACCTCCTTCGCCGAGAAGAAGACATGACCGCCGACCTGCGGGTAGCGGCGGGCGAAGGTGAGGTGGCGGGAGAGTTCGGCCGGGTCCTTCCAGCCGGCCGGTTCACTGTCCCCCGCCTTGTAGAGCGCCTCTCCGATGTAGAGGTCGACGCCGGTGCCGTCGACGGTGCGTGACCACCACGGCACGAGTTCGGCGTAGTCGGCGGCCTTGGTGCCGAGCGGCCAGTAGACCTGCGGCACGAGGTAGTCCAGCCAGCCCTCGCGCACCCAGCGGCGGGTGTCGGCGTAGAGGTCGTCGTACGTCTGCACCCCGGCCCGCGTACGGGACCCCTGCGGATCGCTCCCCAGGTTGCGCCACACCGCGAACGGGCTGACGCCGAACTGCACCCGGCGCCCCTCCTGCTGCCCGCCCGCGTCGAGCCGCTGCGCCATCGCGTGGACCAGCCGGTCGGTGTTGTCCCGCCGCCAGTCGGCCCGGCTCCCGAAGTCCCCGCCGTACTCCTCGAACGCCTCGTCGTCGTCGAAGCGCTGCCCGGCCGCCGGATAGGGATAGAAGTAGTCGTCGAAGTGCACCCCGTCGACGGGGTAGCGCGCGACCGCGTCCAGCATGGCGTCCAGGACGAAATCGCGGACCTCGGGCAGCCCCGGGTTGTAGTAGAGCTTGCCGCCGTACGGGACGACCCAGCCGGGGTGCCGCCGGGCCGGGTGGTCGGCGGCCAGCCGCCGCGGGTCGGTGTGGTTGGCGACCCGGTACGGGTTGAACCAGGCGTGCAGTTCGAGGCCGCGCCGGTGCGCCTCGCGGACCGCGAAGTCCAGCGGGTCCCAGCCGGGGTCGCGGCCCTGCACCCCGGTCAGGTACTGGGTCCAGGGCTCGTACGGGGACGGCCACAGCGCGTCCGCGGTGGGACGCACCTGGAAGAAGACCGTGTTGAGCTTGCGGGCGACGGCCGTGTCGAAGTGCGCGCGCAGTTCGCGCTGTTGCTCGGCGGCGGTGAGCTTGGTGCGGGAGGGCCAGTCGAGGTTGGCGACGGTCGCCAGCCAGACGCCCCGCATCTCGCGGCGCGGCGCCCCCGCCGAGGGCGCCGGCGCACCCGCGGTGAGCAGCGAGGAGGCCGCGCCCAGCGCGGCCACCGCGAACCCTCTTCGTGTGATCCGTCTCATCAAAAGTCCCCAGGTTGTCCGGTTCGTCCCGTCCTGAGGGCTCAGAATGCCCGCCCCGGCAGCCGTGGCCCAGCACCGCGCGGAGTAACGTCGGGGCCGAGGCGGGCGTCGGACCCTTACGGCGCCGCCGGTCCTGAAGAACAGCGAAAGGCACGAGGTGACCAACTCAATCGCCGACATTGCACGCGTCGGAGTGGTCGGCTGCGGCCAGATGGGCGCAGGCATCGCCGAGGTGTGCGCCCGCGCCGGGCTGGACGTCATGGTCGCCGAGACCACCGGCGAGGCACTGGAGCTGGGCCGCACCCGCTTGACCAACTCCCTCGGCAAGGCCGCCGAGCGCGGCAAGCTCACCGTCGCGGAGCGCGATGCGACGCTCGGCCGGCTGAGCTTCACCACCGACCTCGGCGAGTTCTCCGACCGCGACCTGGTGATCGAGGCCGTCGTCGAGACCGAGCAGGTCAAGACCGAGATCTTCCAGGTCCTCGATCAGGTGGTCACCCGCCCGGACGCCATCCTGGCGTCCAACACCTCCTCGATCCCGCTGGTGAAGCTGGCGGTGGCCACCTCCCGCCCCGACCAGGTCATCGGCATCCACTTCTTCAACCCGGCCCCGGTGCAGAAGCTGGTGGAGCTGATCCCCGCCCTCACCACGTCCGAGGAGACCATCAAGCGCGCCGAGGCACTCGTCCAGAACGTCCTCGGCAAGCACGCCATCCGTGCCCAGGACCGCTCCGGATTCGTCGTCAACGCCCTGCTCATCCCGTACCTGCTGTCCGCGATCCGGATGTTCGAGTCGGGCATCGCCAGCCGCGAGGACATCGACAACGGCATGGAGCTGGGCTGCGCCCACCCGATGGGCCCGCTGAAGCTGTCCGACCTGATCGGCCTGGACACCGTGGCCTCGGTCGCCGCCTCGATGTACGAGGAGTACAAGGAGCCCCTGTACGCCGCTCCCCCGCTGCTCCAGCGCATGGTCGACGCGGGGCGGCTGGGCCGGAAGTCGGGGTCGGGGTTCTACCCGTACTGACCGGAGGCGGTCCGCCCGCCGCTCGGGGGAAGGAACCGGCGGGCGGACTCCGGGCCGGCGGGCGCCCGTCCGCCGGCTTCGGCCCCCGTGGGGAGTTCCGAGTCAACTCCCCCGCGCGGGCGGGCGGGAGCGTGTGCGGCGCCCCGCTCGGGGTGCGCGATTCACACCCCGTGTGAACGCCCCCGCGCACCCGTCACGCTCCGTCACTTCACACGGGGTGTGAAACACGGACCCGCACCTGTCCACCGCACACGCTCCCCTCCTTCGTCGCAGCGCAGTTGACTGACGGGCGTACGCACCACCACGCCGATGACCGAAGGAATGAGGAGCGGACCGTGACCGCCCACCCCGAACCCGATCTGGTAACCGCCGACTTAGCGGAGCTGCGCCGTCAACTCGACGTCCGCACCGCCCGGGTCGACGGCCAACTCGCGCTGCTCGCCCAGCGCTCCGAGCGACACGAACGTGACGCGGACGAACTCACCGTCCGCGTCACACGGCTGGAAACCACCCGCTGGCCGCTGCCCTCCCTCGCCGCGCTCACGGGGCTCGCGGCACTGGCGATCGCGGTCTGGCAGGCACTGGGCCGATGACCGCCGGCCGGGCCGGCCCCGGGCTGCCCCGGACCGGCCCGGCGGCGCTCACCCCAGCCGGAGGTGGTGCAGCATCAGCAGGGCGGCGGCCATGTTGGCGGCCGGCACCTCCCCCCGCGCCACCATGTCGGGAACCAGCTTCAACGCCACCCACTCCCGCCGGTCGGACTCGAAGTCGTCCTGCGGCAGGCCGAGGTACTCGCCCTCGTCCGACCAGTAGATGTGGTGCCGGGCGTCGGTGAGGCCGTTGGACGGCTCCACCGTGAGCAGATGCCGGAGGGGCCCGGGACGCCACCCGGTCTCCTCCTCCATCTCACGGGCGGCCGCCGCCGCGGGGTCCTCGCCGTCCTCGACGACCCCGGCGGCCAGCTCCCAGCCCCAGGTGTCGGTGATGAACCGGTGCCGCCACAGCAGCAGCACCTCATTGGCCTCGTTGACCACGGTCGCCACGGCGACCGGCCGCATCCGGATCAGGAAGTGCTCCAGATGCCGGCCGTCGGGCAGCTCCACATCGGCCAGATTGACCCGGAACCACGGGTTCGCATAGACGGGCTTCTCGCTGAGATTGTTCCAACGCACGTAACTGCCACCTTCCGCTGAGGAGCCGGCAAGGTGACACGAGCCCGGTCACAACGGAACGCGCAGCACCTCGTCGATGAGATCGGCGGCCTCGTCCGTCGCGGCGCTCCCGGTCTCGGCCAGATGCTCGCGCACCGCCCGCAGCCGGTCCCGCAACCGTTGCGACTCCATGCCCCGAGCGTGCTCGGTCATCTGCGCGGCGTCGGCCACGGCCCGGTCCGCATCCCCTTGGCGCAGCTCGATGTGAGTGAGCATGGCCAGCCGGTGGACCCGGCCGCGGTCGTGTGCGGGGGTGTCGACGGCGGCGTCCGCCTGTTCCCTGGCGGCCCGCAGGTCACCGAGGCTGAGCAGCGCCTCCGCCACTTGCACGTTCACCAGGCCGGGCTGCACATAGCCGGTCTCGGCCGGCTCCAGCCCCGGCCGGATGCGCTCCGCGGCCGCCTCCGCGCGCCGGATGCAGGCCAGCGCGCTCGCGCCGTCCCCGAGCCGGGCATAGGACTTGGCCTGCATCGCGTAGAGGTCCGCGGAGAGCGCCGGGGTGATCTGCGGGCCTGCGGCCCGCAGCGCCGCCTCCGCGAAGGCGACCGCCTGGCGGTATTCCCGTACGAAGAGGGACTGGTTGACCAGCAGTGCGATGACGTACGCGCCGAGGCCGCGGTCCCCGCTGGCCTTGGCCAGCCGCAGCGCCTGATGGAAGTAGCGCTGGGCCAGCCCGAGAGCGTCCGAGTCGTACGCGCAGATGCCGGCGACCGCGACCAGCCCACCGGTCGCCCGGTGGAGCTGCCGCCCCGTCGCATCGCTGTAGCTGCCCCGCAGCAGCGGCGCCGCCTCGGAGTTGAGGAATCCCACGATGCGTGCTCTGGTCGCGATACCACCCGCCTTCCGGTACATCTGCTCGTAGTGGGTCCGTGCGGCGCGCAGCATCTCGATGTCGGCCGTGCCGACCCGGGTCAGCCCGTCGCGCGACACGTCCTGGTCCTCGGGCGGGTTCTCCCACTCCCATACGGGGATGACCGCCGAGGTGCCGGTGAGGGCCGGGGCGTCGAGGAGGTGCGGGCGCTGCTGTTCGTCGGACCGCCACAGCGCGGTGGCGCGCTCCACGAAGCCGGAGAGCGGGGTGTCGGCGGCGCGGCTCGGGCCCGGCCCGCTCAGCCCGATGTCGGCCAGCCCGACCGGCCGGTGCAGCCGCTCGGCGAGGATCTCGCAGATCAGGTCCGGTACCTGCCCGCGCGGCCGCTGACCCTTCAACCACCGGGCCACCGCAGTGTGTTCGTACCGCAGCGCCAGTCCGCGGCCGCTCCCCAGACGGTTGATCCGTGCCGCCAGTCCCGCGTGCGAGATCCCGGCCTCGTCGAGAATCGCATCGAGCAGGGTGTTGGGCTCCATACCGGCCTCCCGGTGAGCCGGAACGCGCCCCGGGCGGCCGGCTCACGGCCTTGTCGACTTAACCACTCCGCCAGTTGAGCGTAGTGAACCCGCCTTCACACGGGGTGTGAAGAGCCCCGCCCGGCACACCGCGCCGCCCGGCCGGCCGTCACCGGTGCGGGTACCCGCATCCGGTCGTTGCACAGCATCAGCAGCGCCACATCGTCGGTCAGCCGCCCGCCCGCGTGCCGCAGCAGCGCCTCCCGTACGTCCCCCACCACACCGGTCGGCGACGGCACACAGGACTCCGTGGCCGCCTCGACGCTGCTGCACAGCTGGTTCGTCAACGGGAAGAACGCGCCCGCCGCGTCCCGGATGTCCACCGCCCCGTCCGTGTGCAGGAACAGCGACTCGCCGGGCTCCAACCGGCCGCAGCCCACCGTGGACAGCTCCTCGGGCAGCGGGAACAGGCCCAGCGGCGGCATCGGTTCGCCCGGCGCGACCGGCACCACCTCCCGGGAGCCGATCCGGTACGGCCACGGGTGCCCGCAGTTCAGCGCCGTGACCGCGCCGTCCCGGGCGATCTGCACCAGCAGCAGCGTGACGAACTCCTCGGCGAGCGGGCCCGCCGGCTCCGCGCCGCCCGCCGGGTGCTCGGCGCGGCCCCGCTCCCGCAGGTGCCGCTGGTGCGAGCGCTCCAGCCGGCGCAGCACACCGGTCAGTTCGGGCTCGTCGTGCACCACCTCGCGGAAGCTGCCGAGCATCGCGGCGACCGTGCTCATGGCTTCCAGGCCGTGCCCCCGGACGTCCCCGATCACCGCGCGGACGCCGTGCCGGGTGCCCATGACCTCGTAGAGGTCCCCGCCGACCACCGCGCCCTCGCTCGCGGAGAGGTGGTCGGCGGCCAGCACCATCCCGTCGATACGGGCCGGCAGCGGACGCAGCAGCACCCGTTGGGCCGTCGCGGCGACCTCGCGGGTGCACTCCAGCTCGCGCAGCAGCCGCTTGCGCCGACCGGCCGTCAGATAGCTCGCGGCGACCACGGCCAGGATCGCCCCGCAGGTCATCGCGCGGCCGGCCCACCCGGCCGCGGGCTCCGCCGCGCCGAAGGGGACAAGGGCGGCCAGCGCGCACACCCCGCCGAGCAGCACGCACTGACGGCGGCCGGTGCCGGCGCAGGCGATGGCCGGAGCGGCGGCGAGGAGCTGCAACAGCCGGCCACTGGTCGGGTGGCACAGCTCCCAGCCCACCACGCCGAGCACCCAGAGGCCGGGCAGGACGAAGACGAAGGCCCGCCGGGCCCGGGCCGCCCCGGCGCGTGCTCCGCCCCGTGCCCAGGTTCGGATCATGCCGATGGTCCCCCTAGCCGGTGGTCCCCTAGCAGGCGTTGAGGCGGTCGGTCCGGTCCGCTGCCGCGGTCAGGCGGCCCGCACCGACCCCGTCGATTCTCGCGACGTTGTGTGCCCGGACCGCGACGATAGGTAAATAACCACCCGATGGGGTGATGGTGTGCGGATCGGATCGTCTCCTTGAAACAGGGCGAGGGCGCGGACGGCTCGCACCGTCCACGCCCTCGCCCCGTAATCTCCGGCAGCGGGCCGTCAGCCCCGCAGCGCCGCTCCGGTCCGCTCCACGGCCGTCGCCACCGCCGCGTCACGCGCCGCGCTGGCCTCCTCCGCGGTCAGCGTCCGGTCCGGGGCGCGGAAGCGCAGCGCGTACGCCAGCGACTTCTTGCCCGCGCCGAGCTGCTCGCCGGTGAAGACGTCGAACAGCCGCAGCGACTCCAGCAGTTCGCCCGCACCGTCGCGCAGCGCGGCCTCGACGTCCGCCGCCGGCACGCCGCCGTCGACGATCAGCGCGACGTCCTGGGTGGCCACCGGGAAGGAGGAGATCGTGGGCGCCTTCAGCGCCCCGGTGCCGGCCCGCTCCAGGCGGTCCAGGTCGATCTCCATCGCGCAGGTGCGCTCCGGCAGGGCCATCGCCTTGATGACCCGCGGGTGCAGCTCACCGGCGTTGCCGACGAGCACCTCCTCGCCGTCGACGAGCGCGAGCAGCGCCGCGCACCGGCCCGGGTGGAACGGGGCGTGCTGGTCCTGCCGGACGATCAGCTCGACGCCCGCCTCACGCGCGACCGCACGGCCCGCCTCGATGGCGTCCGCCCAGATCGCCGGGCGGCCCTCGCCCCACCAGCCGGCCTGCTCACGGGCCCCGGTGAGCACCACCGCGGCGCGCCGCGGCTGCTGCGGCAGCGAGGCGTCCAGCGAGGCGATCTCGTCGTCGGTCGGCCGGCGGTCGACGACCAGCCGGCTGGCCGCCTTCTCGTCGCCGGTCGCCCGGAAGACCGGACCGGTCTCGAAGAGCGCGAGGTCGTGCGACCCGCGGCCGTAGTTGCGGCGCAGCGCGCCGAGCAGCCCCGGGATCAGCGTCGTACGGAGGTCGGGCTCCTCGTCGGAGAGCGGGTTGACCAGCGTGACCGCCGAGCGGCGCGGGTCGTCCGGCTCGATGCCGAGCTGGTCGAGGACGTGCGAGCCGGTGAACGGGTAGTTCAGCGCCTCGACGTAGCCCGCGCCGGCCAGCGCCCGGCCGACCCTGCGGTGCAGCCGCTGACGCTCGGTCAGCCCGCGGCCGGCCGGCGGCTTAGGCAGGGTGGAGGGCAGGTTCTCGTAGCCCTCCAGCCGGATGACCTCTTCGGCCAGGTCGTTCGGGTCGGAGAGGTCCGGCCGCCAGGACGGCACGGTCACGACCAGCTCGTCCTGGCCGTAGACGTCGCAACCGACCTGCTGGAGGCGGCGGACGACGGTCTCCCGGCCGTACGCCACACCGGCGACCTTGTCCGGGTGGTCGGCGGGGACGGTGATCGTGCGCGGCCCGCGGGGCGAGACGACCTCGGTGACGCCCTCCCCCGCGGTGCCGCCGCCGAGCAGCACCAGCAGGTCGACGGTCCGCTGCGCGGCGGCGGACGCGGCCTCCGGGTCGACGCCGCGCTCGAAGCGCTTGGCCGCCTCGGAGGACAGCTTGTGCCGGCGGGCCGTACGGGCGATGGAGATCGCGTCGAAGTGCGCGGCCTCGATCACGACGTCGGTGGTACCGCGCACCTGACCGGTCTCGGGGTCGGTGACGGCACCCGCGATCTCGGTGTTGGCACCGCCCATGACACCGGCGAGGCCGATCGGGCCGCGGTTGTCGGTGATGACCAGGTCCTGCGCGTCCAGCACCCGCTTGGTGCCATCCAGGGTGGTCAGCTGCTCACCGGCGGTGGCCCGGCGGACGCCGATCGGGCCGTCGACGGTGGCCCGGTCGTAGGCGTGCAGCGGCTGGCCGAGCTCCAGCATCACGTAGTTGGTGATGTCGACGGCCAGCGAGACCGGGCGCATCCCGGCCTTCTGCAGCCGGCGCTGCAGCCAGATCGGCGAACGCGCCTCGGGCTCCAGACCGCTGACGGTGCGCGCGGTGAAGCGGTCGCAGCCGATCGGGTCGGAGACCTGGACCGGGTAGCCGGAGGCGTTCGGCGGCGGCACGTCGAGCAGCGCGGGGTCGCGCAGCGGCAGGCCGTACGCGGTCGCGGTCTCGCGGGCCACACCGCGCATCGACAGGCAGTAGCCGCGGTCCGGGGTGACGGCGATGTCCAGCACCTCGTCGACCAGCTCCAGCAGCGCGATGGCGTCGGTGCCGACCTCGTACTCGGGCGGCAGCACGATGATGCCGTGCGTGCCGTCGTCGCCCATGCCGAGCTCGTCGCCGGAGCAGATCATGCCGTGCGACTTCTTGCCGTACGTCTTGCGCGCGGCGATCTTGAAGTCGCCGGGCAGCACGGCGCCGGGAAGGACGACCACGACCTTGTCGCCGACCGAGAAGTTGCGCGCGCCGCAGACGATCTCCTGCGGCTCTCCGGTGCCGTTGGCGTCACCGACGTCGACCGTGCAGAAGCGGATCGGCTTCTTGAAGCCCTCCAGCTCCTCGATGGTCAGCACCTGGCCGACGACGAGCGGGCCCTTGAGCCCCTCGCCGAGGCGCTCGACGGTCTCGACCTCCAGGCCGACGTCGATGAGCTTGGCCTGCACGTCACGGCCGGTCTCCGTCGCCGGCAGGTCGACGTACTCCCGCAGCCAAGAAAGCGGGACCCGCATCAGATCTCCATCCCGAACGGCCGGGTGAACCGGACGTCGCCCTCGAACATGTCACGCATGTCTTCCACGTTGTGCCGGAACATCAGCATCCGGTCGATGCCGAACCCGAAGGCGAACCCGCTGTACTTCTCGGGGTCGACGCCACAGGCGACGAGCACCTTGGGGTTGACCATTCCGCAGCCGCCCAGCTCGATCCAGCCCTCGCTGGAGCAGGTGCGGCACGGGCGGTCGGGGTTGCCCACGGACTCGCCACGGCAGACGTAGCAGACCATGTCCATCTCGGCGGACGGCTCGGTGAACGGGAAGTAGTTCGGCCGCAGCCGGGTCTTCATGTCCGGGCCGAAGAGCGCCCGGACCATGTGGTCGAGGGTGCCCTTGAGGTCGGCCATGGTCAGGCCCTCGTCGACGGCCAGCAGCTCGATCTGGTGGAAGACCGGGGAGTGCGTGGCGTCCAGCTCGTCGGTGCGGTAGACCCGCCCCGGGCAGACGACGTAGACCGGCGGCTCGCGGTCGACGAGCGTACGGGCCTGGACCGGCGAGGTGTGGGTGCGCAGCACGACGCCGGACTCATCGCCCTCGGTCCCGTTGCCCTGCACGAAGAAGGTGTCCTGCATCTGGCGCGCCGGGTGGTCCGGCACGAAGTTCAGGGCGTCGAAGTTGAACCACTCGGCCTCGACCTCGGGGCCCTCGGCGATCTCGTAGCCCATCGCCACGAAGACGTCGGCGACCCGCTCCATGAAGGTGGTCAGCGGGTGCCGGGCGCCGGCCGGGGTGCGGTCGTGGGGCAGTGTGACGTCCACCGCCTCCTCGACGAGCACCCGGGCGTCACGCTCCGCCTCCAGCTCCTCCTGGCGGGCCTTGAGCGCCTGGTTGACCCGGCCGCGGGCCTGGCCGACGCGCTTGCCGGCCTCCGCCTTGGCGTGCGGGGGCAGCGCGCCGATCTCGCGGTTGGCGAGGGCGAGCGGCGACCGGTCGCCGGCGTGGGCGGCCTTCACCTCACGCAGCGCCTCCAGAGAATCCGCGGCGGCGACGGCGGCGAGCGCCTCGTCCAGCCGGGCGGCGATCTCTTCCGGTTTCAGGGCTTCGACCTCGACAGGGTCGTACGACTTATTGGGTGCGGACATCTCTTCCCGTGCTTCCGGTGGACTGGCTTGGCTTGGCTCGCTCTGCCTCGGCTCTTCGATCACAAAGGTCGGATGCCGAGCCCGCGCTGTGCCCGCGATGCCTGTGCGCCAAAGGTGCCAAAGGTCAAGTCTAAGGGGGACGGGCAGCGCGGCAGGCCCGAGGGCGTGTCTTTCGGATCGGACCCGGGCTGATCCGAAAGACCCGCCCGAGCCCCTGCGGGGCGCCCGCCGCGTCCGTTCCTTCTAGCTCATGAAGGCCGGCGTCGCGACGGGCAGGCTGAATCGGAACTGTGCGCCGCCGGCGGGGGCCCGGCCGACCGTGATCGTCCCGCCGTGGGCCTCGACGATGCCCTTGACGATGTACAGGCCCAGGCCGGTGCCGCCGCGCTTGCTGCCCCGCCAGAAGCGGGTGAAGACGCGGCTCATCGACTCCTCCGGGATACCGGGGCCCTCGTCGCTCACGGTGACGCTCGTCCCCTCCGTGCTCGTCGCTTCCGATGCTGGTCCGACCTCGATGGTGACCGTTCCCTCGCCGTGGCGCACCGCATTTTCCAGCAGGTTGCCCAGCACCTGGTCCACCTTGTCCGGGTCCGCCCACAGATCGGGCAGCGGTTCCCGCATCCGGATCAGGAAACGGTCGGGCAGCTGGCCGGCGGTGGTCTGCGCCTGGACGTGCCGGCGCACCGCGGCGATCATGTCGACCCGCTGCCGGCGCACCTCCAGCCGCCCGGAGTCGATACGGGAGATGTCCAGCAGCTCGGCGATCAGCCGGGTGACGCGGTTGGCGTCGGCGTCCACCGTCTCCAGCATCAGCCGCTTCTGGTCGTCGGTGAAGCGTTCCCACTTCTGGAGGAGGGTGGCGGTGAAGCCCTTGACGGACGTCAGCGGCGAACGGAGCTCATGGGCGACGGTGGCGATCAGCTCGGCGTGGCTGAGTTCCGTGCGCCGCCGGGCCTCGGTACCTCGCAGCGCGATCACCAGCCGCTCCACGGGGCCGGTCGGCCGGCTCCGTACGTAGCGCGCGGAGACCAGCACCTCACGGCCGCCGAGCAGCAGATTGCGCTCGGGCTGGCCGCGGCGGATGGCGAGGCCGCCGTAGGGGTCGGTCAGCCGCCACCAGCGGCGCCCTTCGATGTCCTGGAGCGGCAGCGCCACGTCGACGGGGCGGCCGAGCGCGTCGCCGGGGGTGATGCCGGTGATCCGGGCGGCCGCGGCGTTGAAGCAGACGACCCGGCCGGTGGCGTCGGCGACGACCAGGCCGTCCGGCAGGTCGTCGGGGTCGATCGCGGAACCGGCCCCCGGCCCCTCGGACGGGCAGCCGTCAGCGGCGACCGTGCTGCCGGACGTGCTCACACTCATCCCCGTTACCCCCTTCCGGGCCCCCGGGCACGCAAGACTACTAGTTCGCCCCGGATGTGCCGGGAAGCTCCGGGGGACGCCCCTCAGGCGGGTGACACCGCGCGGCAGCCACCGCGGCCGCGCTGGGCGCGGGCGGAGGCGTAGAGGCAGACCGCGGCGGCGGTGGCGAGGTTGAGGCTCTCCGCCCGGCCGTGGATGGGGACCCGTACGACGGCGTCCGCCAGCGCCCGGGTCTCCTCGGGAAGTCCCCACGCCTCGTTGCCGAACACCCAGGCGGTGGGCCCGCCCATGGAGCCGGCGTCCAGCTCGGCGTCCAGGTCGCGGTCGCCCGCGCCGTCCGCCGCGAGGAGGCGGACGCCCACGCCCTTGAGGCCGGCCACCACCTGCTCGACCGGTACCCCGACCGCGACCGGGAGGTGGAAGAGCGAACCGACCGACGCGCGGACGGACTTGGGGTTGTAGAGGTCCACGGAGGCGTCGGTCAGCACCACCGCGTCCGCGCCGGCGGCGTCCGCGCAGCGCAGCACCGTACCGGCGTTGCCGGGGTCGCGGACGTTGGCGAGCACCGCGACCAGCCGCGGGCGGGCCGCGAGGATGTCCTCGAAGGGCGAGTCGAGGAAGCGGCAGACGCCGAGCAGGCCCTGCGGGGTGACGGTCTGGGAGATGTCGGCGACGGTCCGGTCGTCGGCGAGGTGCACCCGCACCCCGGCGGCCCGGGCCGCCTCGACGATCTCGGTGTGCCGCTCGGCGGCCTCGGCGGTGGCGAACAGCTCGACGAGGGTGGGCTCGCCCCCGGCGCGGTGCGTGATGGCCTCCCGTACGGCCTGCGGGCCCTCGGCGATGAACCGGCGCTCCTTGCCGCGGAAGGCGCGGCGGGCCAGCCGCCGGGCGGCGGTGACACGCGGGGAACGCGGGGAGATCAGCTCGGGGGTGCCCATGGGCGGCGGCTCGCTTCTGTGGTTCGGTGCGGGGCGGCGGGGAAAAGCGGCGGACCCGCAGGCCGGGGCCTGCGGGTCCGCGTCAGTTCGTCCTCAGGCTGAAGTTCAGGCAGCCTTCGGGGCGTTGACGTCGCTCGGAAGCGCCTTCTGGGCGACCTCGACGAGCGCGGCGAACGCGTTCACGTCGTTGACCGCGAGGTCAGCGAGGATCTTGCGGTCCACCTCGATGTTGGCGGCCTTCAGACCCTGGATGAAGCGGTTGTAGGTCATGCCGTTGGCGCGGGCAGCGGCGTTGATGCGCTGGATCCACAGCTGACGGAAGTCGCCCTTGCGCTTCTTGCGGTCGTTGTAGTTGTAGACGAGGGAGTGGGTGACCTGCTCCTTCGCCTTGCGGTACAGGCGGGAGCGCTGGCCACGGTAGCCACTGGCCTGCTCGAGGATCGCCCGGCGCTTCTTGTGGGCGTTGACTGCCCGCTTGACGCGTGCCACTTGTTAACTCCTTGTAGCGGGGTCGTGGTTGTCGTCACACGACCCGAATCGATTGTGTCCCGGTCCGAATCACCCGCCCCGCTCGTCCGGCGGGGCGTGGTGGCTCACTTGCCGAGAAGCTTCTTGATCTTCGCGGCGTCGCCCGGGGCCATCTCGGCGTTGCCGGTGAGGCGACGCGTCACGCGGGACGACTTGTGCTCGAGCAGGTGGCGCTTGCCGGCGCGCTCACGCAGCACCTTGCCGGAGCCGGTGACCTTGAAGCGCTTGCTGGCACCGCTGTGCGTCTTGTTCTTCGGCATGCGCCGTTCTCTCCTCGTCAGTGGCGCTCCCACCGGCACGGACCGGCTGGCGGGAGCGTCGCATGTATCGATTGCTGTCCGGGGCGGGTGCCCCGGCATGATTCCGGGGCTCACGCCCAGTGATCACGCCTCGGCGGGCTCCCCGGCGGGCTCCTCCGCGGGAGCACCACCCTGACGCTCCGCCTTGCGGGCGGCCTGCGCCTCACGGGCCTCGGCCATCGCCTCGGTCTTCTTCTTGTGCGGACCGAGGACCATGATCATGTTTCGGCCGTCCTGCTTCGGATTCGACTCGATGAAGCCGAGGTCCTGGACGTCCTCCGCGAGCCGCTGCAGCAGTCGGAAGCCCAGCTCGGGGCGGGACTGCTCGCGACCACGGAACATGATCGTGATCTTGACCTTGTCACCCTGCTTGAGGAACCGGACGACGTGACCCTTTTTGGTGTCGTAGTCGTGCGGGTCAATCTTCGGCCGGAGCTTCATCTCCTTGATGACCGTGTGCGCCTGGTTCTTGCGCGCCTCACGGGCCTTCATGGCCGACTCGTACTTGAACTTTCCGTAGTCCATGAGCTTGCAGACCGGCGGACGGGCGTTCGCCGCCACCTCGACCAGGTCGAGGTCGTACTCCTGCGCAAGCTCCAGGGCCTTGGCAAGCGGCACAATGCCGACCTGCTCGCCACTGGGACCGACGAGTCGCACCTCGGGGACGCGAATCCGGTCGTTGATGCGGGGCTCGGCGCTGATGGATCCTCCTCGGTAGCACCACGCGACGGCCTGGCGGACTGCCGCGTAACGTCTGTTCGATGTGACCACCCGCGTCGGCACACGAAAAATGCCCCGGACGGGACACAGGCGGGGCTCCACATAGATCTGGAGCACCGCCGCGAAGTCTCCGCGGGGCGCAGCCGGACCGTTGACCCGCCAACCAGAGGTCGGTCGGGTGGGAGATCGGAGCCTCCACTTGTGGGCCGGTCACATGTGTGTCCGGCCGGTCGGAACACCAGGATACACGAGTCAAGGGGCGGTCCCCACTTCTGTGCCGGCTCCCCGGTGCCGGCGACCAGGATGACACTCCCCGGCGCGGGGGGCGCGGACCGGGGCCATAGGCTGGAGCCGACCCCTCAGCAGGAAGAAGCCCGAAGACATGAGCGACCAGACCCCTCAGCAGCCCGCCGCACCGGGTGCGGCAAGCCCCGATTTCGACGCCATGACCCGCGACATCGCGGAGGTGCCGGCGGTCGAGGTGATCACCACGGTCGCGGTGCACCTGATGAGCTCGGCGGCGGTCAACCTCGGGCTCGCCGAGGGCGGCGAGACCCACAAGGACCTCGACGAGGCGCGCAAGCTCATCCAGGCACTGGCCGGGCTGGTCACCGCCAGCGCCACCGAGATCGGCTCGTACCACGCGGCCCCGCTGCGGGACGGGCTGAAGTCGCTGCAGCTGGCGTTCCGCGAGGCGTCGGTCGTCCCGGACGAGCCGGGGCAGGGGCCCGGGGAGAAGTTCACCGGGCCGGTATACGGCTGAGCGGCCGGTAACGGCGTACGGAAGAGAACGGAGGAGCCCCGGCCGGGGAGACGGCCGGGGCTCCTTCGCGTACGGGGGCGGCTCAGATCCGTTCGTCGGCGCCGGGTGTGGGCTCGCGCGGCGCGGCCTCGTCGGCGACGACGACCGGCTCGTGCGGCGGGTGGGTGATCTGGTGCACCGCGGCCGCGATCGCCCCGCCGATCAGCGGCGCGACGATGAAGAGCCACAGCTGGGTGATGGCGGCGCCGCCCGCGAACAGAGCCGGGCCGAGGGACCGGGCGGGGTTCACGGAGGTGCCGTCCAGCGGGATGCCGATGAGGTGGACGGTGGCCAGCGCCATGCCGATCGCCACGCCGTTGAAGCCGAACAGCGCCACCCGGTGGGTGACCGCCAGCACCACGAAGACGAACAGGAAGGTCATCACCATCTCGGCGACGAAGGCGCCGCCGAGGTTGAGGTGCACCGCCGAGCGGTCGCCCCAGCCGTTCGTGCCGAAGGCCGCGTGCGTCTGGAGCCCGGGGACCTGCTTGGCGACCAGGAACAGCAGCGCCGCCCCGACGACGGCGCCGACGACCTGGGCGATCCAGTACTCGACCGCGGAGCGCAGCGTGATGCGACGGGCCAGCAGCATGCCCAGGGTCACCGCGGGGTTGAGGTGGCAGCCCGAGACCGGGCCGAGGGCGTAGGCCAGCGCCAGCATGGTGAAGCCGAAGGCCAGCGCGATGCCGAAGGTGCCGATGTACTCGCCCGCCAGCACCGCGGAGCCGACGGCGAAGAACACCAGCAGCAGCGTGCCGAGGAACTCGGACACGACCGTACGGGTCAACACCGTGGGGTCCTCGGGCCCCGTTTCCGTCTTGGACGCCGGACTCGCCATGCGGCCCTCCTCGCGTGGATCTTGAGCTCTCCTCGCATTGTGCGGCCCGGGAGAGGAACGCGCCCGTCGGCGGAAGAGCCCCGCGAACGGTGTCCGCGGGGCTCTTCGGGGTCGTTCGGTGCGGCGGTCAGCGCCGGTAGAGCGGCTCCGCGGGGGCCGCGCCGTCCGGCGGCAGGAGGGCCAGGTCCAGCCCGCGGACGAGCCGGGCGCGCAGCACCTCGTCGGTGGCCAGCGCCCCCGCCAGCCGCTGGGCGACCTCGGCGGTCGGGGCGTCGGCGGCCAGGCCCAGGGCGAGGGTCGCGTCGGTTTCGCGGGACGGCGCGAGGTGGGCGACGAGGACCGCGGGCTCGGCGGCGAGCAGGGCCCGCAGGGCGTCGGTGACGGCCGGGTCGGCGAGCGGGTCGGCGGTCGTCCGGCCCTCGGCGAGGGCGCGCAGCGCGGGACCGGTCAGCTGGTAGGTGACCGGGCCGGCCAGGTCGATGACCAGGGTGTCGGCCTTCTCGTGGGAGGCGGCCAGCAGCGCCTGGCGGAGCGGGACGGCCACCGGGCGGGCGTCGGGGCGCCAGCGCTGGAGGGTCTCCATGGAGGTGAAGGCGGGCAGGGCGCGGCGGCCGTCCGGCGCCTGGAGGGTGGGGACCGCCATGTCGCTGGTCTTCTCGCGGCGCAGACCGTCCGGGCCGGTCTCCACCTCACCCAGCACCGCCACCACGGGGACGAGCATCCGGGCGCCGGCCAGCGCGGCCAGCAGCTGCGGCTCGGTGCTCCGGTCGTCGCCGTACGCCGTCAGGGCGGCGGTCAGGGCGGGGTCGGCGGAGCCGTCGTCGTCGGAGAAGCCGGGGTCGGGGATGTTCTTCTGCACCACGCGAGCGTATCCGCTCGGAGGAGCGGGTCAGGGCCGGGTGCGCCAGAAGGAGAAGGCGGCGGCGAGGAGGGTCAGGCCCAGGGCGCCGGCGGCCCAGGGAAGCCAGTTGGTGGGGGCGGCCGGGTCGTCGTCGGGGGTGGGGCCGGGGCCGAAGTAGCGGTGGGCGTACGCGGCGGGGACCGGCTTCTGGGGGACGGGCTTGAGGCCGTCGGCGGCCTTGAGGGCGGCGGCGGGGTCGATCAGGCCGGCGCCGTAGTCGTCGTCGCGGCCGCCCTGCGGGGCGTCCTGGGCGGTGCTGGTCAGCAGCCGGCGGATCTGGGCGGGGCTCAGGTCGGGGTGGGCGGAGCGGATCAGGGCGATGGCGCCGGAGACGAAGGCGGCGGCGGGGCTGGTGCCCCAGCCCGAGAGGTAGCCGTCGCCGGTGCCGGCCATCACGATGGCGTCGCCGGGCGCGCTGACCGTGGCGTACCAGTGGCGGGTGGAGAAGCGGGCCCGGGCACCCAGGTGGGTGACGGCGGTGGCCGCGATGACGCCCGGGTAGGCGGCGGGGTACGAGACGTGGTTGCCCTTCAGGCCGCCGTTTCCGGCGGAGGCGACGACGGGGATGCCCTTGCCGAGGGCGTACTGGACGGCGGCGTCCTCGCGCGGTTCGGGGTGCGCGGACTCGCTGTCGTCGCCCAGCGACATGCTGATCACGTCGGCGCCGTGGTCGGCGGCCCAGCGGATGCCGTCGGCGAGCGCGCCGGCCTTCTCGGTACGGGCCCGTTCGCGCTGCGGGTCGTTGTCCTCCAGGATCACCCGGACCGGCAGGATGCGGGCCTCCGGGGCGACGCCGAGGACGCCGTCCTGGTTGCCCGCGCCGTGGCCGCGGCCGGCGATGACGCTGGCCATGCCGGTGCCGTGCCGGGCCCAGGCCCCCTCGCCGGGGCCGGCACCGAAGCCGACCAGGTCCTTCTCGGGCAGGACCTGGCCCTTGAGGTCGGGATGGTTCGCGTCGACGCCGGTGTCGAGGACGGCGACGGTGACGCCCTTGCCCTTGGTGGTGTGCCATGCCTGCTGGGCGTGGACGGCCTCCAGGCCCCACTCCTGGGCGCGCAGCGCGTCGGCGTGCGCGGGCACGGCGGGGAGCACCGCGAGCGCCGCGCAGGACAGGGCGACGGCGGCGCCGCGCAGCAGGGCCTTCGTCATGGTGAGGACTCCGTGGTCTGCGAGGGGAGGCCGGCGGCCGTGCGGAAGTCCGCCGCGACCCGGTCCGCGAGGTCCTTCGCGTCGTGGCCCAGGCCCGACTCGGCCGGGGCGGTGGTGGCTCCGGGCCGGGTGGCGGCCTCGGCGGGCTGCGGCTCGGTGACCGCGCGGCCGTCGGCGAAGCCGGAGACGGCGTAGACGATGACCGGGACGTCGGTGAGCACCCGGACGGTCCAACTGGCGCGCTGGGCACGGCCGAAGCCCTCGGCGGGGGTGCCCTTGGGCGCGTAGGGCAGCGGCATCAGGTCCGTGCGGTCGGCCAGGTTCTTGGTGCTGAAGCGGGTGTTGAGGGCCATCATCCCGGCCGGGTCGGTCCTGGCGGTCTGCGCGCCGACGGTGATGACGCTGCTGTGGGTGGCGTCGAGGTAGGTGGCGCGCAGCAGGCGGGCGCAGCCGGCCGGGGCGAGCGCCTGGGCGAGCCGGGGGTCGTAGGCGTCGGCGCAGCCGCTGTCGGGGGCGACCGCGATCCGGGTCCAGGTGCGGTCGGCGCCGCCGGGGCCGACGCCGAGGCCGTTGACGGTGCGCGGGAAGAGGGTGTCGACGGGGGTGCTGTGCCAGACGTCGTGGCCCTTGGTGAACGCTTCCCGGGGGCTCGGCGGGGCGTCGGCGGAGTCGTCGGTGAGCCAACTCCCGGCCGCGGCACCGCCGATGAGGCCGATGCCGAGGACCAGGCAGGCCGCGGCGGCCAGCACCCGGGCGCCGGGGCGGCGGGCGGACGCCGGGCGGGGCGGCGGCGCGGTGGGCGCGCCTGGCCGGGCCCCGGCGCGCTGCGGCGGCAGGTGGCTGCCCGGCCAGGGCGGGGCGGGGCGGTCGGCCGCGGGCTGCGGCCGGTCGCCACCGGGCGCCGCGGCGGGCTCCCGACCCGGGGTGTCCGGGCCGTCGGTGCGCCCGCGGGCGTTCCACAGTTCCTGGCTGTGGGCCAGATGGAAGGCGGCGGTGTCACGGAAGGCCGCGGGGCGGCCGGCGGGCGGCGGCGGTGCGGCCGGGGCCGGGGCCGTCGGCGCGCGGTCCGGGCGGGGCGGCGGCTGTGCGCCCGGCGGCGCGGGCGGGGGTGCGGTGGGACGCGGGGGGACGGCCGGGGCGGCGGGCGGCGGGGTGCCCGGGCGGCCGGTCGGCGGGGTGGGGCCCGTGGGGGTGTGCGCGGCCCGGGGGGCCGGCGGGGCGGCGGGGGCGCCCGGTACCCGGCGCAGCACGGCGGTCCGGGGGTCCTGATCCACCGCGGGCGCGGGCTGCCGGGGCGGCCGCGGGGGTATGGGCGGGACGTGCCGCGCATCGGCGAACTCGGCGTCGGTGCTCACCCGCGCTCCCCCTTGCGCCGTGGCCTCCCGGGCCCGATCCGCAATCGGGGCAGGGTGGCTCGTATCAGGACAACACGCCGCTGACCTGCTGGTTGCGGTGTCGAGCCACTCTAAGGGCTGGTGCCGTCGGTGCTCCAACCCCTGGCGGGCCGTGTCCGCTCTGTCGCGATCTCTCCCCTACCCAGGGGTAGGAGGGTCTGGCAGGCTGCGGCCATGTCCCCGCACACAGTCGGTACGCATGGCCACGAAGCCCTTCCCCGAGCTCCCCGCCCCGTGCGGGCGGGGGAGACCCCGTACGACCGGGCCACCGCCGCTCTCGACGCGCCGCTGGCCGTCGTCGACCTCGCGGCCTTCGACGCCAACGCGGCGGATCTGGTGCGCCGTTCGAAGGGCAAGCCGATCCGGGTGGCGAGCAAGTCGGTGCGCTGCCGGGCGCTGCTGGAACGGGTGCTGGCGCGCGACGGCTTCGCCGGGATCATGAGCTTCACGCTGGCCGAGTCGCTGTGGCTGGCCCGTTCCGGCTTCGACGACGTGCTGCTGGCGTACCCCTCGGTGGACCGGGCGGGGTTCGCCGAGCTGACCGCCGATCCGGCGCTCGCCGCCGCGGTCACGGTGATGGTGGACGATCCGGCGCAGCTGGAGCTGATCGACGCGGCCCGTCCGGGCGGCGCGGGCCGCGGCGAGGAGGTGCGGGTCTGCCTGGAACTGGACACCTCCTACCGGCTGATGGGCGGGAAGGTGCGGGTCGGCGCCCTGCGGTCGCCGCTGCGGCAGCCGGCCCAACTCGCCGCGCTGGCCCGGACGGTGGCGCGTCGCCCCGGTTTCCGGCTGGTGGGCCTGATGGCGTACGAGGGCCATGTGGCGGGGGTGGGTGACGAGGTCGCGGGCCGGCCGGTGTTCTCGCGGGCGGTCCGGATGATGCAGGCGGCGGCGCGCAAGGAGCTGGCGCAGCGGCGCTGGGAGGCCGTGCGGGCGGTGCGGGCGGTGGCGCCGCGGCTGGAGTTCGTCAACGGCGGCGGGACCGGCAGCGTGCAGCACACCGCGGCGGAGGCGGCGGTCACCGAGATCGCGGCCGGGTCGGGGCTGTACGTGCCGCGGCTGTTCGACAACTTCCGCTCGTTCAGCGGGCGTCCGGCGGCGCTCTTCGCCCAGCCGGTGGTGCGGCGGCCCGGTCCCGGTGTGGTGACGGTGCTCGGCGGCGGCTATCCGGCGTCGGGGGCGGCGGGCGCGGACCGGCTGCCGGTGCCGTATCTGCCGGCCGGGCTGCGCTACGACCCGCAGGAGGGGCCCGGCGAGGTGCAGACGCCGCTGCTGGGGCCGGCCGCGGACCGGCTGGCGATCGGCGACAAGGTGTGGTTCCGGCACGCCAAGGCCGGTGAGCTGTGCGAGCGGTTCACCGAGCTGCACCTGGTCGACGGGGACCGGGTGGTGGACACCGTCCCGACGTACCGCGGGGAGGGCCACACCTTTCTCTGACCGGTGCGGCCCTCCCCCGTACGGAGCCGGTGGCTCAGTACACCGTGTCCTGCTGGTCCGGGATCACCGAGCCGTCGGGGCGGTGAATCGGGGCGAGGGTGCCGTCCGGCTGGACGTAACCGGCGGTCGAGCACGGGTACGCGTCGGTCTTGCGCTTCTTCGGCTCGATGAACATCGGGTTGACGATCCAGCGGTGGTCGCTGTTGTCGTACGCCCGGCACATCAGCTCGGTCTTGTTGCGGTTGATGGCCAGATGGCCGGCGGTGGCATCGCCGACGAACGTCACATCGGTCTCGGCGTCGCCCGCCGCGAAGGCGGCACGGTGCGCCGGGTCCTGCTGCTGCCACGCCTTGGCGCCCTTGACGTGGAAGATCTCCTGGTTGATCCAGCAGCGCTTGCCGTCCATGTACGTCAGGACCTCGCCGTTGGTGTCCTTGACGTCACCGCAGCCCTGGACGCCGGTGGTGAGCCGGCCGTCGCGGACGATGTTGCGGATGCCGACGATGTGGTCACGGTCGATGCCCACACCGGGCGCCCAGGCGCGCACCAGCGGCTCGGCGGACGCCGAGACGATGTAGACGTCGAAGCCGGCCTTCTTGAGGGTGCCGATGAGGTCGCGCTGCTGCTCGTAGTAGCGGATGTATCCGGCCCACTTGTGCGTGCCGACCGTCTGCTCCGTACCGATCGGCGCGGCGAGGTTCTGCTTGCGCGCCTTGGCGGCGTACGAGGTCAGGGTGTCCGGGCTGTGCCCGGCGAACAGCTGGGTGATCCAGACGTAGGAGGGCACCGTGCGCCGGTGGTTCCACTCGCCCGCGAACGCGGGCTTGCCGTCCGAGGTCTTCTCGTCGTTGTAGACGTCGAGGATCTCGTCGGTGCAGCCGGTGTCGGTCGACGTCGGCAGCGGGTGGCCGGCGGGCACCTGCGTGCCGCACGCCTCGGTGAGCGCGCGGGCGGCGTCGTCGGTCAGCCACTTGTTGGTGGCCTTCCAGCTGGCGGGGCGCAGCACCTTGTCGTGCCGCAGCATCCAGGCCAGCGTGGCGTCGGAGATGTCGTTCTTGACGACGGTGTTGTCCCAGTCGAAGGTGGCGACCGGCCGTGCGCCGTGGGAGCCGGCGCAGCTGCCCCGCTCGTCGATCATTTTCTGCAGCTTGGCACGGTTGTCGCCGTACCAACCCTTGGTGACATGGAGGGTGGGGCACTGACGCGGTGCCGGGCCCGCCGTGGCCGTCTGGGCGGCCGCGACGCCGCCTCCCACGACCGCAAGGGCGGCACCTGCTGCCAACCAGCGACGTTTGGTGAGCATGGAACGCACTCCTGTCGAACGAAGAATCGAAGGCGGAGGCTAGCGCATGGTGGCCGGGCGCGGTGCGAAGCCCGGCCACCATGATGCTGAAGTGGCGGTGAACAACTAGTGGTTACACCGGGGTGACGTACGCGCCCGCGATGCCGCCGTCGACCAGGAATTCGGCGGCGTTGACGAACGAGGAGTCGTCGCTGGCGAGGAAGGCGACCGCGGACGCGATCTCCTCGGGCTCGGCGAACCGGCCGACCGGGACGTGCACCAGGCGGCGCGCGGCGCGCTCGGGGTCCTTGGCGAACAGCTCCTTGAGCAGCGGGGTGTTGACCGGACCCGGGCACAGCGCGTTGACCCGGATGCCCTCCCGGGCGAACTGCACGCCCAGCTCCCGGGACATCGCCAGCACGCCGCCCTTGGAGGCGGTGTAGCTGATCTGGGAGGTGGCGGCGCCCATCACGGCCACGAAGGACGCGGTGTTGATGATGGAGCCGCCGCGGCCGGTCTGCTCGAACTGGCGCTGCATGTAGGGCAGTGCGTGCTTGCAGCAGAGGTAGACCGAGGTGAGGTTCACCTCCTGCACGCGCTTCCAGGCGTCCAGGCCGGTGGTGAGGATGGAGTCGTCGTCGGGCGGCGAGATGCCGGCGTTGTTGAAGGTGATGTCGACCGACCCGTAGGTCTCGAAGGCGGTCCGGTAGAGCGCCTCGACCTGCTCGGAGTCGGTCACGTCGACCTGGACGAAGGTGCCGCCGACCGCTTCGGCGGCGGCCTTGCCGGCCGTCTCGTCGATGTCGGCGCAGACGACGTTGGCGCCTTCGGAGGCCAGTCGGCGGGCGGTGGCCAGGCCGATGCCGCTGCCGGCTCCGGTGATCACGGCGGTACGGCCGACGAGGCGGCGGCACACTGCGGTCTGGTCGGTCACGGGGACTCCTCGCTGAGCTCGGTGCTGATGAAGATGTTCTTGGTCTCGGTGAAGGCGGCCAGCGCGTCCGGGCCGAGCTCGCGGCCGAGTCCGGACTGCTTGAACCCGCCGAAGGGGGTCCAGTAGCGCACGCTGCTGTGGGAGTTGACGGAGAGGTTGCCGGCCGCGACGGCCCGCGAGACGCGCAGCGCACGGCCGACGTCGCGGGTCCACAGGGACCCGGAGAGGCCGTAGTCGGTGGCGTTGGCGAGCCGGACCGCGTCGGCCTCGTCCTCGAAGGGCAGGACGACGGCGACCGGGCCGAAGATCTCCTCGACGGCCGTACGGTCCTCCGGCCGGCCCTCCAGAACCGTGGCCGGGTACCAGAAGCCCTTGCCGGCGGGCGCCTCCCCGCGGATCGCGGCCGGGGCGTCCTCGGGGACGTAGGAGCGGACCCGCTCGCGCTGGGCGGCCGAGATCAGCGGCCCCATCTGGGTGGCCGGGTCGGCCGGGTCGCCGACGGTGAACGCCTTGACCGCGGGCTCCAGCAGTTCCATGAACCGGTCGTAGACGCTCCGCTGGACGAGGATCCGGCTGCGGGCGCAGCAGTCCTGGCCGGTGTTGTCGAGGAAGGAGCCGGGGGCGGCGGCCGCGGCGGCCGCCACATCGGCGTCGGCGAAGACGATGTTGGGGCTCTTGCCGCCGAGTTCGAGGGTGAGCCGCTTGGTCTGCGCGGCGCAGCGGGCGGCGATCTGCCGGCCGGTGGCGGTGGAGCCGGTGAAGACGACCTTGGCGACGCCGGGGTGGTCGACCAGCGCGGTACCGGTGACCGGGCCCTCGCCGGGCAGGACCTGGAAGAGCCCCTCGGGCAGCCCGGCCGCCAGGGCGAGTTCGGCGAGCCGGAGCGCGGTGAGCGGGGTGGTCTCGGCGGGCTTGAGCAGGACGGCGTTGCCGGCCGCGAGCGCGGGGGCGGTGCCCCAGGCGGCGATCGGCATCGGGAAGTTCCAGGGGGCGATGACGGCGACCACGCCGAGCGGTTCCTGGACGGTGAGGTTCAGCCCGCCGGCGACCGGGATCTGGGTGCCGTTGAGGCGCTCCACTCCCCCGGCGGCGTAGTGCAGCAGGTCGCGGACGTTTCCGGCCTCCCACCGGGCGTTGCCCAGCGGGTGCCCGGCCTCCTGGAGTTCCAGTTCGGCGAGCGCGTCGGTGTGGGCGTCGACGGTGTCGGCGAAGCGGCGCAGGATGCGGGCCCGGTCGCCGGGGGCCACCGCGGCCCACGTCTGCTGGGCGGCGGCGGCCCGGCGGACCGCGGCGTCGACCTCTTCGGGGGAGGTGGTGGGGACGGTGGCCACCACGTCCTCGGTGGCCGGATTGATGATCTTCAGCTCGTGCAGCACGGGTGGTGGTCCTTACATGCGCTCGAAGGAGCGGAAGCGCTCCCAGTCCGTGACGGCGGCGTCGTAGGCGTCCTGTTCGACGCGGGCCATGTGGCGGTAGTGCTCGACGACCTCGTCGCCGAACGCCTCGCGGGCGATCGGGCTGTTCTCCCACCGCTCGGCGGCCTCGCGCAGGGTGGTGGGGACGTGCGCGGCGTCGCCGGTGTAGGCGTTGCCGGTGGTGGCGTCGGGGAGTTCCAGCTCGTGCTCGATGCCGTACACGCCGGCCGCGACCATGGCGGCGACCGCGAGGTAGGGGTTCACGTCGCCGCCGGGCAGCCGGTTCTCCAGCCGGTGGCCGCGGCCGTGGCCGACGACCCGCAGGGCGCAGGTGCGGTTGTCCGGGCCCCAGGCGACGGCGGTGGGCGCGAAGGAGCCGGGGCGGAAGCGCTTGTAGGAGTTGATGTTGGGCGCGTAGAAGAGCGTGAAGTCGCGCATCGCGGCGACCTGGCCGGCGAGGAAGTGCCGCATGGTCTGCGACATGCCGTACGGGCCGGAGTCGTCGGCGAGGACGGGGCGGCCCTCGTCGTCCTGGAGCGAGAGGTGGATGTGACAGGAGTTGCCCTCGCGCTCGTCGTACTTCGCCATGAAGGTGAGCGCCATGCCCTCCTGCGCGGCGATCTCCTTGGCACCGGTCTTGTAGATCGTGTGCTGGTCGCAGGTGGTGAGCGCCTCGTCGTAGACGAACACGATCTCGTGCTGGCCGAGGTTGCACTCGCCCTTGGCGGACTCGACGGTCATCCCGGCCGCGCCCATCTCGTTGCGGATGCGGCGCAGGACGGGCTCGACGCGGCCGGTGCCGAGGACGGAGTAGTCGCCGTTCCACTGGTTGGCGGGCGTCATCTGGCGGTAGCCGCGGGACCAGGCGTCCTCGTAGGAGTCCTTGAAGAGCATGAACTCCAGCTCGGTGCCGGCGTACGCGTGCCAGCCGCTCCCGGTGCGCTCCTGTCCCAGTTGCCGCAGCCGGTCGAGCTGGCGGCGCAGGATCTGCCGGGGCGAGGCGACGACCGGGGAGCCGTCGTGCCAGCCGAGGTCGGCGGTGATCAGGGCGGTGCCGGGGTTCCAGGGCGTGCGCCGCAGGGTCGCGGTGTCGCCGTGCATGGCGAAGTCGCCGTACCCGCGCTCCCAGGACGACATCGCGTAGCCGTCGACGGTGTTGAGGTCCACGTCGACGGCGAGGAGGTAGTTGCACCCCTCCGTGCCGTGTTCGAGGACGGTGTCGAGGAAGTACCGGGCCGCGAACCGCTTGCCCTGGAGCCGGCCTTGCATATCGGTGAAGGCGAGGACGACAGTGTCGATCTCCCCGGTGTCGACGAGGACTCTGAGCTCCTCGACGGAGAGCGGGGGCGTGCGGTCTGCCACGGTGTTGCCTCCTGTCACTGCATCCGGAGGTCATAAGGTAGGCACACGAACCATTGATTGGGAAGGGGTTCCGATGGACCGTCCGGCGGATCGGCTGGCGCCCGTGCTGCGACCGGTGCGGGCCGGCAACGGCTTCGAGGAGGCGCTGGAGCAGATACTGCAGGTCGTCCGGCTCGGCCTGGTGCCCCAGGGCGAACGGCTGCCCGCCGAGCGGGAGTTGGCCGAGCGGCTGCAGATCAGCCGGGTCACCCTGCGCGAGGTGCTCAAGGTACTGCAGGACGAGGGCCTGGTGGAGAGCCGGCGCGGCCGCTACGGCGGCACGTTCGTCCGCGTCCGCACCGAGAACCACGGCGAGGCCGAGCTGCGCCGCCGGATCGAGAAGGTCGACGTCGAGGACACCCTGCGGTTCCGTGAGGTGCTGGAAGTGGGCGCGGCGGGGCTGTGCGCCGCCCACGGACTGGCCGACGAGCAGGCCGCACGGCTGCGCGACGCGCTGGCGGCCACCGAGGACGCCCCGCTCGCGGACTACCGCAGGCGCGACACCCTGTTCCACCTCACCCTCGCGGAGCTGTCCGGCTCACCGTCGCTGGCCGCCCAGTACGCGGCGGTCCGGGCGACCGTGAACGACCTGCTGGACTGCATCCCGCTGCTGGTGCGGAACCTGGAGCACTCGCAGACCCAGCACAGCGCGCTGGTGGAGGCGGTGCTGGAGGGCGACGCGGACGGCGCGCGCGAGGTGATGCGGGAGCACTGCTGCGGGACCGCGGCGCTGCTGCGCGGCTTCCTGACCTCCCCGGCGCCGTGACCGCCGGTGCCCGGCCGGGCACAGCGGGCGGGCGTACGGGCCGGGTTAACCATTCTTTTACGCAGAGGTCTTGCGCCGGAGCGACTCTCGCGGCAAAGGTATGCCGCTGAACCTTTGCTCGACTTCCCCTCGGCGAGGCAGGAGCGGCTCATGGCCGACAGCACGGAATCGAAGACCGCACCGCCCGGCGGGTACGCGGGCACCACTCCCCCCGGCGGCGGCGCCTCGGCCGACGCGGACTATCTGGAACGCCGGACGCTGCGCCGCGGCAGCGCGGGCCCGCTGCTGCTGACCGGCCTCGGCGTCGCCTACGTCGTCTCCGGCGACTTCTCGGGCTGGAACAACGGCCTGGCACAGGGCGGCTTCGGCGGCCTGGCCATCGCCGCCGTCCTGATGGGCCTGATGTACACCTGTCTGGTCTTCGCGCTGGCGGAGCTGGCCTCGGTCCTGCCCACCGCGGGCGGCGGCTACGGCTTCGCCCGGCGCGCCCTGGGCACCTGGGGCGGCTTCCTGACCGGCACCGCCATCCTCATCGAATACGTCCTGGCACCGGCCGCGATCTCGATCTTCATCGGTGACTACGTCGAGTCGCTCGGCCTCTTCGGTCTGCACTCCAGCTGGCCGGTCTACCTGGCCTGCTTCGTCATCTTCATCGGCATCCACCTCTGGGGCGTCGGCGAGGCGCTGCGCTTCAGCCTGATCGTCACCGCCGTCGCGGTCGCCGCGCTCGTCGTCTTCGCGCTCGCCGCGCTGACCGACTTCCACGTGGACGCCCTCAACGACATCCCCGTCAGGTCCGGTGCCTTCGGGGCCTCCTCCTGGCTGCCGTTCGGCATCCTCGGCATCTGGGCGTCCTTCCCGTTCGGCATGTGGTTCTTCCTGGGCGTCGAGGGCGTACCGCTGGCGGCCGAGGAGACCAAGGACCCGGTGCGCTCGCTGCCCCGGGCGATGGCCGCCGCGATGGGCATCCTGCTGCTGCTCGCGCTGATCACCTTCGTCGCCGCGACCGGCGCCCGCGGGTCGGCCGCGATCCAGTCGGTGGGTGATCCGCTCGTCCAGGCGCTGCAGCCGCACGGGAAGCCGACCGCCGTCAGCCGGATCGTCAACTACGCCGGTCTCGCGGGCCTGGTGGCGTCCTTCTTCTCCCTGATCTTCGCCGGCTCCCGGCAGCTCTTCGCGCTCTCCCGCGCCGGCTACCTCCCCCGGTTCCTCTCCCTCACCAGCCGCCGCAAGGCCCCCTACATGGGACTGCTGGTGCCCGGTGCGCTGGGCTTCGCGCTCGCCGCGGCCACCGGCGACGGCGCCCGGATGCTCAACGTCGCGGTCTTCGGCGCCACCATCTCGTACGCGCTGATGGCGCTCTCGCACCTCGTTCTGCGCCGCCGCGAGCCCGGTCTGCCGCGCCCGTACCGCACCCCCGGCGGCATGCTGACCTCGGGCGTCGCCTTCGTGCTGGCCTGCTCGGCGCTGGTGGCGACGTTCCTGGTCGACAAGGAGGCGGCGTTCATCGCGCTCGGGGTGTACGTGGTGGCGCTGGCCTACTTCGCGCTGTACTCCCGGCACCGGCTGGTGGCCGCGGCGCCCGAGGAGGAGTTCGCGGCGCTGGCGGCGGCGGAGGCCGAGCTGGAACGCGACTAGAGAACCGACCAGACCCACCGGCCGGCCGGGCAGCCCCCCGGCCGGCTCCGGCCGCGCCACCCGCCCCTCGCACCGCACGGAGGAACTGCCATGTCCCAGCCCCTCATCGGCATCAGCACCTATCAGCAGGAAGCGAGCTGGGGGGTGTGGACGATGCCGGCCGCGCTGGTGCCGGCCGGCTACCCCCGGCTGGTGCAGCGCGCGGGCGGCCTGGCGGCGCTGCTGCCGCCGGGCGATCCGGCGACCGCGGCCGGGGCGGTCGCCCGCCTGGACGGGCTGGTGATCGCCGGCGGCGCGGACGTCGCCCCGGCGCGCTACGGCGCGGAGCCGGACCCGCGCACCGGTCCGCCGTCCCTGGACCGCGACGCCTGGGAACTGGCCCTGATCGAGGCCGCGTTGGCGGGCGGCGTGCCGCTGCTGGGCATCTGCCGCGGGATGCAGCTGCTGAACGTGGCACTGGGCGGCACCCTCGTCCAGCACCTCGACGGCCACGCGGGGCCGCCCGGCGTCTTCGAGCGGCACACCGTCGAGCCGGTGCCCGGCACCCTGCTGGGCCGCACCCTGCCCGAGCCGGTCTCCGTGCCCACGTACCACCATCAGGCGGTGGACCGGCTGGGCAGCGGACTGCTGCCCTCGGCCCACGCGGCGGACGGCACGATCGAGGCGCTGGAGCTGCCGGCCGGGCGCGGTTTCACGCTGGCGGTGCAGTGGCACCCGGAGGCGGGGGACGACACCCGCGTCATGGCGGCGCTGGTGGCGGCGGCGCGTGGAACGTCCCCCGGCGAGTGAGCCGGCGGGGCCGGTCAGATCTCCCCGTGGTTGACCGTGCACATCATGGGGATCCAGCCCTTGATGCCGCTGTAGGAGACCTGCATCCAGTAGCTGCTGTGCTCCCCGCAGAGGGTGTACAAGCCGCCCGTGGCCGACGGGCCCGTGATGCACGCCCTCTTCCCCTTGGGCAGCAGGCCCAGGGCGGTGGCGCTCACCTTCTTGGCGTTGCGGATCTTCACGCTCTCCTTGGCCTCGGCGTAGACGCAGGAGGCGGCCGTCGCGGTGCCGGCCGCGGCGGTCGTGTGCGCGGCGGTCGTGTGCGCGGCGGTCGGCGTGGCGGCGGTGGCCGCTCCGCCGGTCAGCGCGGTGCCGAGCAGAGCCGCGGAGGCGATGATCCCGGCCGTCGTCTTCCTCTTCATGTGCCGTCCCCGTTGCGGTAGTTGGTGCGTGGTCAGGTCCCGTCACGCGCGAACGCGATCAAGGATTCGAACACATTAGCGCACGGCCGTCCGCGACGGCCGCGGATTTCCGCCCGGCGCCGGGAGCCGGCCGCGCCGCCCGCCCCGCTCAGGGCGTCCCGCGGGTGAGCCCCAGCAGACGACGGGCCGGGCCGGCGGGCCGCTGGCCGGCCGGCCACACCGCCCGCAGCTCCCGCCCGAGGCGCAGCCCGCGCACCGGGATCTCCACCAGCCGCCGGGCGCCCAGCTCCTCGCCGACGGCGAGTTCGCTGAGCACGGACGGCGCCGCCTCGCTCACCACGGCGGCCTTGACGGCGGTGGTCGAGGCGAGTTCCAGCAGCGGTTCGGCCAGTCCTCCGTGCGCGGCCAGCGCCGCGTCCAGCACCTGCCGGGTGCCCGAGCCGCGCTCCCGCAGGATCAGCGGGGTGGCCGCCAGTTCGTCGGCGGTCAGCTCACCGCGGCGCCGGGTCCAGGGGTGGGACGGCGCGGCGACGACGACCAGCCGGTCGTGCGCGATGACCGCGCCGTCCAGCCCCGCCGGCACCGCGAGCCCCTCCACGAAACCGAGGTCCGCCTCCCCCGCCAGCAGCCGCTCGGCCACCACGCTGGAGTTCCCCGCCAGCAGCGACACCGCGGTCCCCGGCAGCTCGGCCCGCAGCGCGATCAGCCACCCCGGCAGCAGGTACTCGGCGATCGTCATGCTGGCCGCGACCCGCAGCCGGGAGTCGCGCCGCCCGCGCAGCGCCTGGGCGCCCGCGTCGAACGCCTCCGCCGCCTCCACCACCCGCCGCGCCCAGTCCGTCACCAGCGCCCCGGCGTCCGTCAGCCGGGAGCCGCGCGGCGACCGCTCGACCAGCGCCACGCCCAACTGCCGCTCCATGGAACGGATCCGGCTGCTGGCCGCGGGCTGGCTGATCCCCCGCGCCCGGGCGGCGCGACCCAGGCTGCCCAGCCGTGCGACGGCGAGCAGCAGCTCCAGCGCGCCGAGGTCCGGGACCCGGTGCGACAGCGGTACGGACGGCTCGTCCTCACCCATAAGTCCCCCTGCACATAACCCCAGCTTATGCCCTCATAGACACGACGTCCCTGGTGGCGGGCGTGCGGGGCGACAACGCTGGTCGCATGGCAACACTCGCGCAAGCACCTTCCCGCCCGGCCCCCGCCGCCCCGCCCGCACCGGGCCCCCTCAGCCGGCTCGGCCCGAACTGGTACGCCGCCGTCATGGGCACCGCGATCGTCGCCAACGCCGGCGCGGCCCTCCCGCTCACCGCGCCCGGTCTGCGCACCGGCTACCGGCTGGTGTGGGCGCTGTCCGCGCTGCTGCTGCTGACGCTGCTGGCCGCCCGGGCCCTGCACTGGCTGCGCCACGGCGACCAGGCCCGCCGCCACCTGCTGGACCCGACCGTCGCCCCGTTCTACGGGTGCCTGGCGATGGCGCTGCTGGCGGTCGGCGGCGGCACCCTCGCGGTGGGCCGGGACGTCATCGGCGAGCCGGCCGCGCTGGCCGTCGACGTCGTGCTGTGGACCGCGGGCACGCTCACCGGCCTGGCCGCGGCCGCGGCGATCCCGTACCTGATGGTGACCCGGCACCGCATCGAGCCGGGCAGCGCCACGCCCGTGTGGCTGCTGCCGCTGGTCGCGCCCATGGTCTCGGCGGCCCTGGGCCCGGCCCTGGTCCCGCACCTCCCGCCCGGCCAGGGGCGGCAGGCGCTGCTGCTGGCCTGCTACGCGCTCTTCGGGATGTCCCTGCTGGCCACCCTGCTGGTGCTGCCGCTGGTGCTGTCCCGGCTGATCCACCACGGCCCGCTGCCGCTCGCCCTGACCCCCACGCTCTTCCTCGTCCTCGGCCCGCTCGGTCAGTCCACCACCGCGGTGAGCAACCTCGCGACCGCCGCTCCGGGAGCCGTGGACGCCCCGACCGCCCACGCGATGGGCGCCTTCGCGGTCCTCTACGGGGTCCCGGTGACGGGCTTCGCGCTGCTGTGGCTGGCTCTCGCGACCGCGCTGGTGGTCCGGGCCGCGCGCCACGGCATGGGCTTCGCGATGACGTGGTGGGGCTTCACCTTCCCGCTCGGCACCTGCGTCACGGGGGCCGCGGGCCTGGCCCGGCACACCGGGCTGCACGCCTTCACCTGGCTGGCGGTGGCGCTGTTCGCCGCCCTGGTGACGGCGGTGGCGGTGACCGCGAGCCGTACCGCGAGCGGGCTGCTGAGCGGGCGGCTGCTGGCGCCGCCGCGGTAGGCGCCGGCCCCCTCACCGGGCGGCGGCCAGCGCCCCCGCCAGAACCGCCGGGGCCTCCGCCAACGACGGCCCGTACCAGGTCAGATGGCGGCCGCTGACCAGCGCGGCGGGCAGCGCGGGGAACGCCTCCGGGCCGTCCCCGGCGGTGAACCGGTACGGCTCGTCCGGCAGGACGACGAGGTCGGCGGGGCAGGCGTGCAGGGCGTCGAGGGGGATCCGCGGATAGCGGTCGGGGTGGTCCGCGTGGACGTTGCGGACGCCGAGCCGGGCGAGGAGGTCCCCGGCGAAGGTGTCCCGGCCGAGCACCATCCACGGGCGGCGCCAGACCGGCACCACCGCGGCCCGCTCCGCCCGCGGCGGGGGCAGGTCGCGCCAGGCGGCCTCGGCGGCGTCCAGCCAGCCGGGCCGGGGCAGTCCGCAGCCGTCGACCAGCACCCGGTGCAGCTCACCGAACGCCTGGTCCAGCGAGCGCACCTCCGTCACCAGGACCTCGATCCCCGCGGCCCGCAGCGCGTCGAGGTCCTGCGGACGGTTCTCCTCCTCGTTGGCGAGCACCAGGTCCGGCGCGAGGGCGGCGACGCCGGCGGTGTCGGGGTTCTTGGTGCCGCCGATCCGGGCGGCCGCGAGCCCGGCCGGGTGGCTGCACCAGTCGGTGACGCCGACCAGCAGCCCGGGGGCGCTGACGGCCACCGCCTCGGTCAGGGAGGGCACCAGGGACACCACGCGCCGTACGCCGCTGTGACGGGTCATCGGTCCACGGTACGGCCGCCGGCCGCGGAACGGGCGTCAGGACCGCGCGGCGGCACCGCGGCGGCGGAGCAGGTAGGCCGCGCCGCCAGCCAGCACCAGCAGCGCCAGCCCGCCGGCCGCCTGGGGGACGTCGACCCCCTCGACCCGGCCGCGCCGCACCGTCAGGGTCTCGGTGAACGTCTCCCCGCCCGGGGCGCAGCGGAAGGTGACCGTGTGGCGCCCCGGTGCCGCCCGCTCGGGGACCCGGACGTCGGCGGCCATGCCGTGCGCGCCCGGCCGCAGCGCCACCGGGCCGAAGAGCGTCGAGTCGGCCCGCGCGGCCCCGGCGTCGGCACACCGCCCGCCGTCGCCGAGGTGCACCCGCTGGCCGGCCACCACCGGGTCGGGCTCGACCCGCGCCGGGGCAGCGGGTGCCGCGGCGCCCAGCGCGGCGGCCCCGAGCAGCACGAGGACGGCGGGGTGCGCGAGCTTCACGCTGCCCAGCGAAGCACCGGCCGCCCGGCCCCGCGAGCCCGGCGCCGCCGCCCGGGTGATCCGGGCCCGCCCGGGCCGCCGCCGGGAACGGAACGGGCCCGCCCCCGGCGGTGGCCGGGGGCGGGCCCGCGTGCTCGCGGGTCAACTACGCGCCGTGGGCGCTCACTTCACCGGCGCCATCTTGTCGACGATGCCCGGGTGGTCGCCGATCCACTTCTCGACGCCCTTGTTCTCGTTGCCCTTGCCGGCGTCCTGGATGTCCTTCTCCAGACTGCCGAGCTCCTCGGCGTTCATCTTCCAGTTCTTCAGCCAGCCGGCGAACTCCGGGAACTTCTTCGGGAAGCTCTTGTTGCCGAGCGTCTTGATCTGGTTGTTGGCGCCCCAGGTGCCCTGCGGGTCGGCCAGCTTGGTGAGCTTGTACTTGCTGTACGCCCAGTGCGGCGACCACAGGACGACCGCGATCGGCTCCTTCTTGTGGTACGCCCGGTCCAGCTCGGCGAGCATCGCGCTGGTCCCGGCCGAGGTGACGTCGAAGTCCTGCAGCCCGTACGCCGGGGCGACGGTGTCCTTGAGCCGCTTCATCTCGCCGGTGCCCGGCTCGATCCCGATGATCTTGCCCTTGAACTCGTCCTTGTGCTTGCGCAGGTCGTCGAGCGTCTTGACGCCCTTGACGTAGGACGGCACCGCGATCTCCAGCGAGGTCTTGTCGTACCACGGTCCGACGTCGACGAGATCCTTCTTGTACTTGTCCCAGTACTGCTTCTGCGCCACCGGCAGCCAGCCGTCCGTCTCCACGTCGATCTGCCCCGTGGACAGCCCGGTCCACATCGGCCCGACGTCGAGGTTGCGGATGTTCGGCTTGTAGCCGCGCTTCTCCAGGACGTTCTTCCACAAGTAGGTGGTGGCGATGCCCTCGTCCCACGCGGGGTAGCCGATGTTCGGCGCCTTGCCGGCGTCCTTGCCCTTGGCGTACGTGGCCCCGGCGCCCGGCGCGATCTTGTCGACCAGGCCGGGGTTCTTCTTCAGCCAGGTGCGCACGCCGTCCTGCTCGTGGCCCTCGCCGGCGCCCTTGACGTCGTTCTCCAGGCTGGTGAGCTGCTTCTCGTCCAGGTGGAAGTTCTTCATCCACTTGGCGACCTCGGGCTCGTCCTTGGCGAAGCCCTTGCGGCCCAGCAGGTGCAGGCTGTCACCGGAGCCGAAGGAGCCCTTGGGGTCCTTGAGCTTGGTGAGCGGGTACTTGTCGTACGCCCAGTGCGGCGACCACAGGGTGACCGCGATCGGCTTCTTCTGGTGCACGGAGCGGTCCAGCTCGCTGAGCATGGACGCGGTGCTGGACTCCTGGACCTTGTACTCGCCGCCCAGGCCGTAGTCCTTCAGGACCTTGTCCTTGAGGATCTTCATCTCGCCGGCGCCCGGCTCGATGCCGGTGATCTTGCCGCCGAACTCGCCGCCCTTGCCCTTGAGGTCGTCGAGGGTCTTGACGCCCTTGACGTACGACGGCACCGCGATCTCCAGCGACGTCTTGTCGTACCAGGCGCCGAGGTCCTCCAGGTGGTCCTTGTACTTCTTCCAGTACGAGGCGTGGGTGGTCGGCAGCCAGGCGTTGGTCTGGACGTCGATGTCGCCGCGGGCCTGCCCGGCGAACAGCGGACCGGCCTCCAGGGCCTGCACCTTGGGCTTGTAGCCGCGCTCCTCCAGGATCTCCTTCCAGAGGTACGTGGTGGCCTTGCCCTCGTCCCAGTTGACGTAGCCGAGGCTGATCGGGCGGCCGTTGCCGCCGCCGCCCTGGCCGCTGCCCTTGCCGGCCATACCCAGCCCGCCGGCGAGCAGCGCCAGCGCCACCACACCGACCATCGCCACGGACGTGGCGGGCCGCCACTGCAGGAACTTCAGCCCGCCGAGCGACGCCTGCGCCTTGGCCAGCGCGCGCCGGCCGAGCGGGGAGACCCGCTGGTTGAGCGCGCCGGTCATCCGGTCCAGGTACATGGCGAGGATGACCACCGCGAGGCCGGCCTCGGCGCCCAGGGCGACGTTGACCGAGCTGATCGCGTTGTAGACGGAGGAGCCCAGACCGCCGCCGCCGACCATGCCGGCGATGACGACCATGGACAGCGCGAGCATGATGACCTGGTTGATTCCGGCCATGATGGTCGGCAGCGCCAGCGGCAGCTGCACCCGGAAGAGCGTGCTGCGCGGGTGGGTGCCGAACGCCTCGGCGGCCTCGACCAGTTCCCCGTCGACCTGCCGGATGCCGAGCTCGGTCATCCGGACCGCGGGCGGCATGGAGAAGACGATGGTGGCGACGATGCCGGGGACGACACCGAGGCCGAAGAAGAGGATGCCGGGGATCAGGTAGACCATCGCCGGCATCGTCTGCATCAGGTCGAGCACCGGGCGCAGCGCACCGCCGACGACCCGGCTGCGGGCCGCCCAGATACCCAGCGGCACCGCCACCACGACAGTGATCAGGCAGGCCACCAGCACCAGGGAGAGCGACTCGACGGTCGGTCCCCACTGCTCGATCGAGTCGATCAGCGCGAAGCCGAGGAAGGTGAGCACGGCGGCCGGCAGACCGCGCAGCCACCAGGCGAGCACCGCGAGGATGCCGGCCAGCAGCAGCGGTTCGGGGGCGGCCAGCACGGTGTGGATGGCGTCGTAGAGGCCGTTCAGCACCTTGGTGAGGAGCGTGAAGAGCCAGTCGAGGTTGTCCCGCAGCCAGTTGACGGCGTCGTTCGCCCAGCTGCCTATCTGGATCCTAGGCACCGGCGATCACCTTGTCCTCGGGCTCGTTCTTCCCCGGCTCATCCGCCGGCTCGTCGTCCCCGGACGCCTCGTCCGCGGGGGCCTTCGGGGAGGTCTTGACCGCGGGCTGGGCGGGGACGCCGGGCGCGGGGGCCCGGTGCGGCTCCGCGGACTCGCCGAGCACCGCGAGCAGCCGCTCGGCCGGTACGGCACCGACCAGCGCGCCGTTGTCGTCCGTCACCGCGACCGGGACGGTGCTGGCCGAGCAGGGGGTGAACAGCTCGGCGAGCGGCGTGTCCTGACCGACCGTGGCGGGCGCGGCGGCACGGAACTCCGCCGCGGTGCCCAGGGTCTTGCCGTCCGGGGTGGTGCTGCCGAGCACCGTACCGACCTCCGACATGACCGCGCCCGCGGTCAGCACCCGGCTGCGGTCCACGTCCTGGATGAAGGAGGCGACGTAGTCGTTGGCGGGGCGCACGAGGATGTCCTCGGCGCTGCCGATCTGCACGATCCGCCCGTCCCGCATCACCGCGATCCGGTCACCGAGGCGCATCGCCTCGTTGAGGTCGTGGGTGATGAAGACGATGGTCTTCTTCAGGGTCTTCTGCAGCTCCAGCAGCTGGTCCTGCATGTCGCGGCGGATCAGCGGGTCGAGCGCGCTGAAGGACTCGTCCATCAGCAGCAGATCGGCGTCCGTGGCCAGCGCCCGGGCCAGGCCCACGCGCTGCTGCATACCGCCGGAGAGCTCGTCGGGCCAGGACTTCTCCCAGCCCTCCAGCCCGGTGAGGGCCAACGCCTCGGCGGCCCGCCGCTCCCGCTCGGCGCGGGGGACGCCCTGTACCTCGAGGCCGTAGCCGGCGTTCTCCAGCACGCTGCGGTGCGGGAAGAGCGCGAAGTGCTGGAAGACCATGGAGATCTTCTCGGAGCGGACCTTGCGCAGCTCCTTGTCGCTGAGAGAGGTGAGGTCCTGACCGTCGAACCGGACGGTTCCCGCGGTCGGCTCCAGCAGCCCGTTGAGCATCCGCAGCAGCGTCGACTTGCCGGACCCGGACAGACCCATGACGACGAAGATCTGCCCCTCGTCCACCTCGATCGACGCGTCGATCACGGCGGCGGTGGTGCCGTCGGCCCGCAACTCGTCCCGGTCGGCACCGGCTTCGAGTGTGCGGACCGCGTCCTCGGGTCGTCTGCCGAACACCTTGTACAGGTGCTCGGCTTGCAGCCTGGACACATATGCCTCTCTTGTCGAACGTGGAACGACCTGCCACCCCCGCCGGCAGGTCGTGGAGCGGGACGGGATCGGCCGCCTTCACCGCCGAAATAGTTGAATCTTTCAGCGGGTCCACTCCGCCTGCGCGTCTGCCCGCCTTTATGCGGCTCAAACAAGACGGTGTTCCAGATCACATCCATGTGACGTATGGGGCATACGGCATCATGCGAGGTGTGACTCGACGCCTGATGCTCCTCGACACCGCCTCCCTCTACTTCCGCGCCTATTTCGGGGTACCGGAATCAGTCAAAGCCCCGGACGGCACTCCGGTGAACGCGGTGCGCGGCCTGCTGGACTTCATCGCCCGGCTCGTCCAGGACCACCACCCCGACGACCTGGTCGCCTGCATGGACTTCGACTGGCGACCCCAGTGGCGGGTCGACCTGATCCCCTCCTACAAGGCGCACCGGGTGGCCGAGGAGGCCCCGGCCGGCTCCGCGGAGCCCGACGAGGAGGAGATCCCCGACACTCTCTCGCCGCAGGTCCCGGTGATCGAGGAGGTGCTGGACGCACTCGGCATCGCCCGGATCGGCGCGGCCGGCTACGAGGCGGACGACATCATCGGCACCCTGACCGCGCGGGCCGGCGGCCCGGTGGACATCGTCACCGGCGACCGCGACCTCTTCCAGCTCGTCGACGACCGGCGCGGGATCCGCGTGCTGTACCCCCTCAAGGGCGTGGGCACGCTACAGGTCACCGACGAGGCGCTGCTGCGCGAGAAGTACGGGGTGGACGGGCCCGGTTACGCGGACCTGGCACTGCTGCGCGGCGACCCCAGCGACGGCCTGCCCGGCGTCCCCGGCATCGGCGAGAAGACCGCCGCCAAGCTGCTCGCCACCTACGGCGACCTCGCCGGCATCCGGGCCGCCGCCGAGGACCCCGCCTCGAAGGTGACCCCCGCACAGCGCGCCCGCCTGCTGGAGGCGCGCCCGTACCTCGACGTCGCCCCGAAGGTCGTCAAGGTGGCCACCGACGTCGCCGTCCCCGCCGTCGACCACACGCTGCCCGCCGAGCCGGCCGACCCCGAGCGGCTGGAGGCGCTGGCCGCGCGGTGGGGCCTGGGCGGCGCGCTCCAGCGTCTTCTCGTCACGCTCCGCCGGTAACCTGTTAGGTTAGGTATACCTAACACGCCGCATCAGGGGAGATTGCCGTGGCAGCAGAGCGTCCGTCCCGCAAGAAGCCCGGCCTGCACCGGGCCCGGGTGGAGCGCACCGAGCGACTCACCCCGCACATGGTCCGGGTGGTGCTCGGCGGCGAAGGGCTGGCGGAGTTCACGGCCGGCGAGTACGCCGACCACTACGTCAAGCTGGTCTTCCCGCTGCCCGGCGTGCGCTACCCCGAGCCGTTCGACATCGCGCGGATCCGTGCGGAGTTCCCGCGCGACCAGTGGCCGCGGACCCGTACGTACACCGTGCGCGCCTGGGACGAACGGGCCCGCGAGCTGACCGTGGACTTCGTGGTGCACGGCGACGAGGGCCTGGCCGGCCCCTGGGCGGCCGCCGCCCGCCCGGGCGACGAGATCTTCCTGCTCGGCCCCGGCGGCGCCTACGCCCCGGAGGCCGACGCCGACTGGCACCTGCTGGCGGGCGACGAGAGCGCCCTGCCGGCCCTCGCGGCCGCCCTGGCGCGGATGCCCGCGGGCGTCCCGGTGCACGCCTTCATCGAGGTGGCCGGCCCGGAGGAGCGCCAGGAGCTGGACGCGCCGGCCGGCGCCACCGTCCACTGGCTGTACCGCGGGGCGGCGCCGGTCGGCCGCGAACTGGTCGCCGCCGTACGGGACCTGGACTTCCCGGCCGGACGGGTCCAGGCATTCGTGCACGGCGAGGCGGGCTTCGTCAAGGAACTCCGCCGGCTGCTGCGCGTCGAGCGGGAGATCCCCCGCGAGTCGCTGTCGATCTCCGGCTACTGGCGTGCCGGCCACGACGAGGACGGCTGGCAGGCCGGCAAGCGCGCCTGGAACGAGCAGGTGGAGGCCGAGCAGGAGGCGGCGCCGGCGGCGGCTTCCTGACCTCCCGTCATCACCCGGGTGCGGCCCGGCCGTCGCAACGGCCGGGCCGCACCCGTGTCCGGGCCACCGGCAGCTACGGCGTCCCGGTCGCGCCCGCCGGGCCCCCGTCCCCCTGCTCGTACCTGCGGGCCGAGGCGTCCACGTGCGCCAGCCGCCGCATCGCCGTCAGCACCGCGTCCCCCAGGACCGTCCCCACCACAACACTCTCCACCAGGCCGTCGACCTCCGCGTTGCGGCCCACCCAGGCCAGATCGGCTTCGGCCACCCGCTCGCAGGCCGCGGCGTAGTCGTCCACGACCTCCTCGAACTCGCCGTGGCCGATGCCCTCGAAGGTGGCCAGCGCCACGGCCAGCGTCTCGACGGCGGGGTTGTCGCCCCCCACCCGCCAGCCGCGCCGGCGAATGATCTCGGCCACCTTGCCGCGCGCCGCCTCCATGCCGTCCGGGGTCACCGCCGGCGGCGGGGTGATCGCCAACTGGGCCGCACCGAGGACCTTGTGCACCGGCTCCTGCGGCGAGTCGACGGCGGCCAGCACCTCGCGGACGGCCGCGACCGAGAGCCCGCCGACGTCCATCAGCCCGCGGATCAGCCGCAGCCTGCGCACGTGACCGTCGTCGTAACGGGCCTGGTTGGGGCTGGTCAGCCGGCCTGCGGGCAGCAGCCCCTCGCGGACGTAGTACTTGATCGTCGGGACCGCGACGCCCGTCGCGCGACTCAACTCCCCGATGCGCATCTGCCGCCCTTTCCCGCGCCGGGTTCCCGCCCGGCGCCGTGTGCTTTCCGGGCGCCCTGCCCACTCCCGGCCTTGCCAATCCGCCCCCCATCTTAGATAGTCCAGCTATCAGATAGCGGCAAGCGCTACTATCCATAACTTCCGGGGGGATACGTATGTCCAGATACCGTTCACTGCTCGCCTTCTCCTGGGCGATGGCCGCACTCGCGGTCGTCACCGCGGCCGGCCTGGTCCTCGACGACCGGGTGCTGGCCGGGGCACCGATCTGGTTCAAGCCGTTCAAGTTCGCGGTGTCCTTCGCCGCCTACGGGCTGACCCTCGCCTGGATGCTCTCCCGGCACCCGGCGCCCGGGCGGACCGGCCGGTGGGCCGCCCGCACCGTCGTGGCGGCCGGCATCGTCGAGATGGCGGTCATCACCGGGCAGGCCGCCCGCGGCCGGCGCAGCCACTTCAACGTCGAAACCCCGCTGGACCAGGCGCTGTTCGTGGTCATGGGACTCACCATCGTGGTCCTGTGGACCGGCACCCTCGTCATCGCGGTGCTGCTCCTGCGGGCCCGCCTGGGCGACCGGGCCGTCACCTGGGCGATCCGGCTCGGCGCGCTGATCGCCCTGGCCGGCCTGCTGCTCGGCGGGCTGATGCTGTCCCCCACCCCCGAACAGCGGGCCGCGGGCGCCCTGCGCACCGTCGTCGGCGCGCACAGCGTCGGCGTCCCCGACGGCGGCCCGGCCATGCCGCTCACCGGCTGGAACACCACCGGCGGCGACCTGCGCGTCCCGCACTTCGTCGGCATGCACGCCCTCCAGGCGCTGCCGCTGTTCCTCTACGCGATGGAGGCGCTGGCCGGGCGGGCCGGCCGGCTGCGGAGCGAGCGGACCCGGCTGCGCCTGGTACTGGTCGCGGCCGGCTTCCTCACCGGGCTGCTGGCGCTGGTGACCTGGCAGGCGCTGCGCGGCCAGGCACTGATCCACCCCGACGCACCGACGCTGGGCGCGCTCGGCGCCCTCGTGACGGCCACCGCGGCCGGAACGTACGCGGCCCTGCGCCGCCCGGCGGACGGCCCGGGCGCCGCCACCGGCCCCACCCTGTCCGCCCACCCCGCACCGGAGTTGACGCGATGACCAGCAGCACCCTCTTCGACTTGGCCTTCCTGCTCGCGGCGCCGTTCTGGGCACTGCTGATCCTGGCCCCCGGGTGGCGCTTCACCGACCGGATCGCCGCCTCGCCGCTGCCGATGGTGCCGGTCCTCGCGGTCTACCTCGTGCTGGCCGCCGGGGTGTTCCCGCAGCTGTGGGCGGCCGTCAGCCACCCCGATCTGGCGGGGTTCCAGGAGTTGCTGCGGCTCGGCGGCGGAGCCGGGGCGATCTGGGCGCAGGTGATCGCCTGGGACCTGTTCCTCGGCCAGTGGATGTACCGGGAGGCCCGTGCGCTGCGGATCCACCCGCTGGTCATGGGCCCGCTGCTGGTACTGACCGTGCTGCTCTCGCCGTTCGGCGTCCTGCTCTTCCTCGCCCTCCGGGCCGCCGTCCGCCGCCGCACCCGGAAGGCGCGCTCGGACACCCCTGGCTAGTCGTGGTGGAAGACCTCCCGCAGCGGCGTCCACCACTCCCCCGGCACCGCCCCCTCCGTCTGTTCCTGGCAGGGGGCGGTCAGCCGCCACCATCGCTGGGTCGCGGGGTCGGCGGCCATCGCGGCCATGTCGGCGGCGTAGTCGTCACCGACGTACTCGGCGTACGAGAACAGCAGATCGCCGTGGCGGAAGATCGAGTAGTTGCGGAGGTTGCAGGCGGTGATCGTGGCCAGCACCTCGGGCCAGACCTCCGCGTGCAGCCGCAGGTACTCCTCGCGGTGCTCCGGCCGCAGCCCGATGACCATGCCCAGGCGCCGCACCCCGGCCGCCTCTCCGTCGCCCCGCGCGCTCATGGCCGCATCCTGCCCCGGCCGGCGCGTGCGTACGCGCCCCCGCCCGCCCCGGGCCGTCCGTCGCGAACGGCGTTGCCCGCCAAGGCAATTGGTTGACGGCACATACATCTACCTGTTCCACTGAGCGCATGCGTCCTTCGCAGCGGCTCGTCACCCGCGACCACATCGACTTCGGTCGGGTGTGGTCGGCCTCCTGTTGCCGCTGACTTCTCCCCGCGCAGTGCTCCTGTCCGTACGGCTTCCGTACGCCCGCACGCCCGGCCCGCCCGACGGCTGCCGGCGCCTGCCCACCAGCGCCTGACCACGAGAAGACGAGGCCCTTCCCCCATGCCTGTCGAGTTCCTCGGCATTGCCGCGACCAACGACGGTTCCGAAGTCACCCAGCGCTCCGGCGCGTCCTTCGACAAGGACTACACGCTCAAGCTCGCCCGCGCCCACGAGGACCACGGCTGGGACCGGGTGCTGTTCGCCTACGGTTCCGGCTCCCCCGACCCGTCCCCGGCCGCCGCCTTCGTCGCCGCCCGCACCGACACCCTGCAGATCCTGGTGGCGCACCGCCCCAACGTCTCGTACCCGACGTTCGCCGCGAAGACCTTCGCGACGCTGGACCGGATCAGCGACGGCCGGCTCGCGGTGCACTTCATCACCGGCGGCAACGACCACGAGCAGCGGCGCGAGGGCGACACCCTGACCAAGGACGAGCGCTACGCCCGCACCCGCGAGTACATCCGCCTCGTCAAGAAGATCTGGACCACCCACGAGCCCTTCGACCACGAGGGCACCCACTACCGCTTCCACGACTTCGTCTCCGACACCTTCCCCGTCCAACAGCCGCACCCACAGGTGTCGTTCGGCGGCTCCTCCCCGGCGGCGTACGCGGCGGGCGGCGCCGAGGCGGACATCTACTGCCTGTGGGGCGAGCCGCTGGCGCAGACCGCCGAGCAGATCGCCTCGGTGAAGGCCGCGGCACGCGCCGCCGGGCGCACCGACGTGCCCCGCATCCAGGTCGCCTTCCGGCCGATCATCGCGCCCACCGAGGAACTGGCCTGGGAAAAGGCGCACCGCACCCTGGACCGGATCAGGGCGCGCAAGGCGGGCGGGGCGCTCAGCCGCCGCCACCCGCTGACGAACCCGCAGAACGCCGGGTCGCAGCGGCTGCTCGCGGTGGCCGCCGAGGGCGAGCGGCACGACCGGGCGCTGTGGACCCCGACCGCGGCGGAGACCGGCGGCGCCGGCAACTCCACCGCCCTGGTCGGCACGCCGGAGACCGTCGCCGCGGCCCTGCTCGACTACTACGACCTGGGCGTCGACATCCTCTCCGCCCGCGGCTACGACCTGCTCGACGACGCCGTCGACTTCGGCCGGCACGTCATCCCGCTCGTCCGCGAGGAGGTCGCCAAGCGGGACGCGGAGCGGACGGCCCGTCAGGCGTCCTGACCGCCGCCCGGGTGCCGTGAGAGGCCGCCCGGACGAACACCGGCGCCGCGCTCCCGTCGTACGGGAACGCGGCGCCGTCGCGTGGTCCGGGCCCGGCGGGAGCCGCTCAGCCCACCGAGGAGTACGCCACCACGCCGCGCAGCACACCGTCCATCGCGCGGCGGGCGGTACGCGCCACCGAGCTGCCGGGCGGCGCCGCGGCCGCGATCTGGCCGAGGATGTCGACCAGCTGCTTGCACCAGCGCACGAAGTCGCCGGCGGGCATCTCCGCCTCGCGCAGCACCTCGTCGAGACCGAAGCCGGAGGCCCAGCGGTACGCGGGCCAGGCGAAGCCGAGGTCCGGCTCGCGCTGGCCGACGCCCTCCGCCTGGTTGATCCGGTGGTCCTCCTCCAGGGCGTCCAGCCGGCCCCAGATGCGGACCATCTCGCCCAGCGCCTCGCGGGCCTTGCCGGCCGGCAGCTTGGGGGCCGTCGCGTCGTCCGCCTGCCGCGCCTCGTACACCAGCGCCGAGGCACAGGCCGCGAGCTCCGCGGGGCCCAGCCCCTCCCAGACCCCCTCGCGCAGGCACTCGCTCGCCAGCAGGTCCAGCTCGCCGTAGAGCCGGGCCAGCCGGCGCCCCTCGTCGGTGACCGTGTCCTCCTCCAGGTAGTCCAGCTCGGTCAGCAGCGCGCAGATCCGGTCGAAGGTGCGGGCGATGGTGTTCGTCCGGCCCTCGATCCGGCGCTCCAACTGGCGGGTGTCACGCGCCAGTCGGTGGTAGCGCTCCGCCCAGCGGGCGTGGTCCTCACGCTCGTCGCAGCCGTGGCACGGGTGCGCGCGGAGCGCCGTACGCAGCCGGGTGATCTCGCGGTCGTCGGCCGCCGCCGAACGGGGCTTGCGGTGCCGCGACGGGACGAGGTGCCCGGCCTTGGTGCGCAGCGCGGACGCCAGATCGCGACGCGACTGCGGGCTGCGGGCGTTGAAGGACTTGGGGATCCGCATCCGGTCCAGCGCCTCGACCGGCACCGGGAAGTCGATCGAGGCCAGCCGCTTGACCTGCCGCTCCGCCGTCAGCACCAGCGGCCGCGGGCCGTCCTGCGCGTCGAAGCCGCGGTGGCCGTTCGTCCGCCCCGAGGGCATGCCCGGGTCCAGGACCAGCGCCAGCCCCGCGTACTTGCCGGTCGGCACATGGATGACGTCGCCGGGCCGGAGCTTCTCCAGCGCCGCCGCGGCCGCCACCCGCCGCTGCGCCGCGCCCTGCTTGGCCAGCTCCGTCTCACGGTCCTTCAGCTCCCGCCGCAGCCGGGAGTACTCCTCGAAGTCGCCGAGGTGACAGGTCATCGAACCGCGGTAACCGGCCAGCCCCTCCTCGTTCTTCTGCACCTGCCGCGAGATCCCGACCACCGACTTGTCGGCCTGGAACTGCGCGAAGGACATCTCCAGCAGCTCCCGCGACCGGTGCCGGCCGAACTGCGAGACCAGATTGACCGCCATGTTGTACGACGGCTTGAAGGACGACCGCAGCGGATACGTACGCGTCCCGGCGAGGCCGGCCAGCGCGCCCGGGTTCATCCCGCGCTGCCACAGCACGACCGCGTGGCCCTCGACGTCGATGCCGCGGCGCCCGGCCCGGCCGGTCAGCTGGGTGTACTCGCCGGGGGTGATGTCGGCGTGCTGCTCGCCGTTCCACTTCACCAGCTTCTCCAGCACGACCGAACGCGCCGGCATGTTGATGCCCAGCGCCAGCGTCTCGGTGGCGAAGACCGCCTTGACCAGGCCCTTGACGAAGAGCTCCTCGACGACCTCCTTGAACGTCGGGAGCATGCCGGCGTGGTGCGCCGCGATACCGCGCTCCAGGCCCTCCAGCCACTCGTAGTAGCCGAGCACATGGAGGTCCTCGTCCGGTATCCCGGCCGTCCGCGCCTCGACGATGCGGCGGACCTGCTCGCGGCCTTCCGGGTCGTTGAGCCGCAGCCCCGAATACAGGCACTGCTGGACGGCCGCCTCGCAGCCGGCGCGGCTGAAGATGAAGGTGATCGCGGGCAACAGGCCCTCGTTGTCGAGGCGTTCGATCACCTCGGGCCGGCTCGGCGTCCAGATCCGGGCGCGCTGTCTGCGCTCGCGCTCCCGGTCCGCCTCGCGCATGGTGCGGCCCCGGCGCTTGTCCCGGCCGAACGTCGGCCGGCTGTTCTCCATGCGGGCCAGCCGCTCCAGGTCGGGGTTGACCTCGCGGCGGCCGCCGCCCTGCCCGTCCCGCTCCTCGAAGAGGTCGTATATCCGGCGGCCCGCGAGCACGTGCTGCCACAGCGGCACCGGGCGGTGCTCGGAGACGATCACGGCGGTGTCGCCCCGGACGGTGTCCAGCCAGTCGCCGAACTCCTCGGCGTTGGAAACCGTCGCCGACAGTGAGACCAGGGTCACGGAATCGGGGAGATGGATGATCACCTCTTCCCAGACGGCGCCGCGGAAGCGGTCGGAGAGGTAGTGCACCTCGTCCATCACCACATAGCCGAGGCCGGCCAGCGACTGCGAGCCCGCGTAGAGCATGTTGCGCAGCACCTCGGTGGTCATCACGATCACCGGCGCGTCGGAGTTGACGCTGTTGTCACCGGTCAGCAGGCCGACCTTCTCGGCACCGTAACGCCTGACCAGGTCCTGGTACTTCTGGTTGGACAGCGCCTTGATGGGCGTGGTGTAGAAGCATTTGCGGCCCTGCTCCAGGGCCAGGTGGACGGCGAACTCGCCGACGATCGTCTTGCCGGATCCGGTGGGGGCAGCGACCAGCACGCCCTTCCCGGCCTCCAGGGCCTCGCACGCCTCGATCTGGAACGGGTCCAGTTCGAAGTCGTACATCTCTCGGAAAGGGGCGAGTGCGGTGGCCTGCTCGGCCGCCCGGAGCTTGGCGGCGGCATAGCGTTCAGCAGGGGACATGTCCTCGGTCATCGTGCTTACGAGCCTACCGGCCACCTCTGACAACGACCCGATCTTTATGGCGGGCCTTTACCGAGCAAGGGAGTGCCGCAGCCGCCCCTCCGGAACGCCGATGCTCGTGCGCCGGCCGGAATGGCACAGCTGAGACAAATCCGCTGTGAACACCGCCAGCACGCCCCTATGATCGTTTCGTGTGCCCGCGGGAGCTTTCGAAACGGCGCCGCCTGACCACAGGCGCCACCCGCAGGCCAAGCGAGGGCGGCGCGCTGCCCCCGACCACGGAGGGGAACGATGAACAAGTTCAAGACAGCAGCGGTGACAGCTACGCTGGCAGTGACTTCATTGGGTGTTCCGATGGCGACGGCCGGCCCAGCAGCGGCCGCGAGCGTGGACAAGTGCGTCAAGGCGACGTGGCACCCGAGCAGTAACTCGGTGGACATCGCCAACGGCTGCAAGAAGACGATCAAGGTACAGATCGCCGAGCGTTGGTGGCCGGACAGTGACTGCTACACGATCAGGCCGAAGGGTGAACTCCACTACCGAGGCACCGGACAGTTGCAGGGCATCAAGTACTGCTGAGCCTGATTCAGGTAGGTAGGCGTATCACTGCACTGCCCGGACTGAATCGGGGCGAAGGGGCGGGGCCGTGTTCAGCACCCCGCCCCTCGGCACTTCCACATTGCTGCACACAATCCGCAGCAGCAAGCACCTGCACCGCTATCGGCGGCCGGCGCGCGTGACGCCCGACCCACAGCACGCGCCAAGGCGCCACCCGGGCAGCGGCCACCATGGCCGGATCTTCACTTGATCACCATGACTCCACCCTCTAGCGTGATCACCTACAGGGCATTCGAACTGGTTATCGGTTTCCGATGGCCCGGCGTCGCACCCCTGTCGAGTAGAAGCCGATCGAGATGTGGGGAAGATGAGCATCAAGAAGCGCGCATTAGCGGTCGTGGCCGCATCCGCAGCCGCGGGGATCATGGCAACTGCCGGTCCCGCAGCGGCCGCCACCGCCACCGCCATGAGCACACACCGCGGAACCTCTGGCTGTTTCAGCTGGTCATGGGCGGATGGCAACGTGACAACGGCGGTGTACACCCATAACACCTGTTCATCTGCGCACAAGATCCACATCAGCTGGTCCGTAGCCGCTGACTATGAAGAATGCGTTGCTGGTGGCGCGCATTTCAATTCCCGTGCCGTGGGCGGCCCCACGGCAATCAAGGACTACGGAAAGTGCTGATCACTCAAGACCGGTAACGTCTGGTGGGCGGCTCCGCGGAGCCGCCCACCAGACGTTTTCCGTTGTGCACACCGCGTGCCGCTCCGCGAATGCCACGCCCGGGCAGTGCACACAGTCCCAGCTCCAGGCACACAGGGCCATGTGTTTGCCGCTGCCGCCGCGCGACGTAACCCTCCTCGTCAGGTGACGTCCTCGAAGTCGCCGCGCTTCCCGTCGTCTCCACTTGCCTGCCCCGGCAATGCCACAGGGGCTGCCACCGACTCGATCTCACCGATGTCTGCCGGTCTCAGGTCGAGGTCGGATGCCTCGTCATCAGCCGGCCCTGCTGCGATCCGTCGCCTCCGGCGAGCGTCGTTGAGCATCGCAACTCCGACCGCGCCGAAATACAGCACGACGATCGGAACCGCCAGGGCAAGCATGGTCAGGGGGTCGGTACTCGGTGTCGCGATCGCCGCAAAGACCGTGATGGCCATCACCATCGCCCGCCACCAGCCCAGCATGCGTTTGGCGGTGAGGACGCCGGCGAAGTTCAGCATCACCAGCAACAAGGGAAGCTCGAAGGACAGACCGAACACGACGACCATGCGCGCGATCAGGTCAAGAAGCTTGTCCAGCGTAATCAGGTTACCGATGCCGGCCGGCGTAAAACCGATGAGCACCTCAGCCGTGGTCGGCAGCACCCGGTACGCGAAATACCCACCGGCTACAAACAGCGGAAATCCCACGCCCACAAAGCTGAGCGCGTACTTCCTCTCGTGCCGGTGCAGACCGGGCGCGAGGAATGCCCAGAGCTGGTAAAGCCACACCGGCGAGGAAACGATGAGGCCCGCGACCAGGGAGACCTTGAGCGCAAGAGTGAAGGGGCCGAGCAGGTCCATCATCACGATGCTGGCGCATCGTGATCCCTTCTCCTGTTTGGCGAGTTCGGTGAAGAGTGCATTGCAGCCCACCGACTGCAACACCGGCTTCGTGAAGAAGTCGATGATCGCTTCATAGAAGAAGGCCGCCAAGATCGTCGCAATAACGATGGCCAGCAAGCCCTTGGCGAGTCGGTTGCGCAGCTCACGCAGGTGATCCACAAGGGGCATGCGCCCCTCGGGGTCCTTCACCTTTGTCTTTTTGGAGGCAGACTTGAGCAACCCACGTCCTCATCTCGTGCAACGGGCAGCGGCGGAGCCGATGCAGGCAGACAACCTTCGGTCAGCGCTGCGCGGTGTGATCGCTCTCCGCAACCGGTCGCGCGCTCTTCACGTCGCCGGGCGCCGCCTGGATGGTGCGCGCTTGCTGCGACTCACCCTGCGGCGGGTCGGAGGGGGCCTCCTGCTGCTGGCCCTCGGACTTCATCGCCTTCGCCTCGCTCTTGAGGATGCGGGCCGACTTACCGAGAGAGCGAGCCATGTCGGGCAGCTTCTTGGCGCCGAACAAAAGTACGACGACGACGAGAATGAGGATGATCTCGGGAGCACCGATCCGTCCGAACATAAGCGGTTACCTTCTCACTGAGGCGGTTGGGGGTGGGACTACCTGACTTGGCCGGACGTCCGTCCGCCCGCCGTACTACAGGCGATCGTAACGCTCACGGGTAAACGCGAGGCAACCCCTGTGCGCACTCCTGGCAGCCGGCGCCCGTTCGCCGGCTATGGCGAACAGCCTACCGCTCGCACGAACAGCAGCTCGGATCCTTCACGCCTGCTGGTTCGTTTCACGCCGACCCACAGCCGACGCCAGCGGCACCGCGGCCCGCTCCAGGTCCTGCGCGGCCCGCTGGATCCGCTCGGACGTCGCACCGACCTGGCGGGCCAGCCGCCGCACCTCGACGAAGACGCGGACGGCGAGGACGCCGAGCACGGCGATCCCCAGGAAGCCGAGGGCGATAGCGATCATGGGCCAGAGCATGGGACGAGCCTATCGGTCAGCCGGTGTGCAGCCGCAGCGTGCGCACCCCGCCGCCGGTGAGCAGCTCGACGATCCGCTCGCCGGCCGGCCTGCGCACCGCGCGGCGGCAGTCCGGGCAGGTGAAGGAGTAGAAGGTGGTGCGCCGGCTCGCGCCGATCGCCAGCCGGAAGGCGTCCGAAGCCAGCTCGAAGCGGCCCCGGCAGTCCGGGCAGGCCGCCTTGAAGAGCACCGGGGCGCTCGCGCCCGCCATCGTGGTCGTCATCCCTCGCTGCCTCCTCCTTCTCCCTGCGCACTGCGCGGTGCCGGTGCGGCGCGCCGCCCGCCGCGCCGCGGTCACGCGCCGTACGCCGCGAGCGCCTGCTCGGCGGCGCGCCGCGCGCTGTCGGCGAGCGCCTGCGGCGCCACGATCCGGCCGTCCCGGCCCAGCCGCAGCGCGAGGCGCCGCAGCGAGGTCGGGTCGGGGGTGCGCAGGGTGATGCGCAGCCCGCCGTCCGGGAGCTCCTCGGCACTGTCGTGCGGGTAGTACTCCGCCACCCAGCGGCCGCCGGGACCGACCTCGACGGACACCTCGGGGTCCTCGGCGGCCGGCTGCACCAGTCCCTCGGACAGATCGCGCAGCTCGACCGGCGGCGGGTCGGCGGGCGCGTCCAGCAGCTTGATCTCGGCGACCCGGTCGAGCCGGAAGGTGCGCCGGGCCTCGGAGAGCCGGCACCACGCCTCCATGTAGGTGTGGCCGACGGCGAACAGCCGGATCGGGTCCACCTCGCGCTCGGTGAGCTCGTCGCGGGCCGGGGAGTAGTAGCGCAGCCACAGCCGGCGCCGCTCGGCGATGGCGCGGTCGACGTCGGCGAAGACCCCGCCCTCGGACTCGAAGGTGACCGAGAGCCGGGCGCTGGCGCCGGCCGCCTCGCCGGCCGCCGCCTCCAGCTTGGCGGTGGCGCGCAGCAGTGCCTGCCGGTCGCCCTCGCGCAGTCCGGGCAGGGTGGCCACCGCGCGGGCCGCGACCAGCAGGGCGGTCGCCTCGTCGGCGGCCAGCCGCAGCGGCTCGGCGACGTCGTCGGGGTTGTGCCACCAGATCCGGTCGCCGTCGGTGTCGATGTCCAGCAGGTCGCCGCCGCGGAAGCTCGTCCCGCACATCGGCAGCACGTCGAGGTCGGCGATCAGCTCGTCCTCGGTGATCCCGAAGGCGCGGGCGACGTCGCCGACCCGGGCCCCGGGCCGCTCGCGCAGGTAGGTCACCAGCGACAGCATCCGGCGGGTCTGGTCGATCGCGTTCGTGGCCATGCGTGTGTGTCCCGTCCCTCTCAGCCCTTGGCCACGGCGCGCAGCCGGTCGATGACCTCGGCGCGCAGCTCCGCCGGTTCCAGTACGACGACGTCCGGTCCGAACTCCACGAGCCAGGCGTCGAGTCCGTGGCCGTTGGGGATCTCCAGCTCGTCCCAGCCGTCGCCCAGCGCGCGGACGGACAGCGCCCGGGCGCGCAGCGGATAGCCGTGCTCGGCGCGGAGCTTGATCCGGGCGGTGCCGGTCGCGGTCTCGCCCGCCCAGCTCTCGACGGTCTCGCGGACGGTGACGTGGTCGGGCACCGGCGCGGTGAACCTGCCCTGCCGGGAGCGGACCTTGCCGGTGATCCGGGAGAGCCGGAAGACCCGCTCCGCCTTGCGGTCCCGGTCCCAGCCGGCGACGTACCAGTGGCCGCGCCAGCACTCCAGGATCCACGGTTCGACCTGCCGCTGCTCGGGGTGCGCGGCGGTGGACTTGCGGTAGTCGAAGACGACCGGCCGGCGGTCGCGGCAGGCCAGCATCAGCGGTTCGAAGGCGGCCTCGTGGGCGGGGATGCGCGGTTCGAGGGCGCTGTGCGGCTGCCGGGCGTCGTAGTCCGCGCCGTCCTCGGCCAGCGGCATCCCGGCCGCGCGCAGCTTCTGCAGCGCTCCGCTGGCGGCGCCGGCCAGCCGGGCCTGCTGCCAGACCTTGGCGGCGAGTCCGAGCGCGGCGGCCTCCTCGGCGTCCAGGGTGATCGGCGGCAGCCGGTTGCTGTCGCGGCGGGCCAGATAGCCGACGTCGCCGTCGATGCCTTCGACGGTCTCGATGACCAGGCCGAGTTCGCGCAGGTCGTCCTTGTCCCGCTCGAACATCCGGTTGAAGGCGTCGTCACCGCCCGTGTCGGCGCTCCCGTTGCCGAAGGCCATGGCGTATCCCGGCCCGAAGGCTTCGACGTACGCCTCGATGGACGACCTGAGCTCGCGCTTGGTCAGCGGGCGTCGCGTCCCCAGCAGGCACAGCGCCAGGTTCATCAGCCGCTCGGCCTTGGCAATGGCCATCGACGCCCTTTCTCGTTGAACTCCCGATCGTGACCGTACCGCTCGGGGTGCGTGCGGCAAAAGCCGAGGGCCCGTGCCGGGATCGGCACGGGCCCTCGGTACTGCCTCACCGGCCGTCGGGCCGGGAGCTGCCCGGTGTCAGACGGAGACCAGGTCGCAGACGAAGATCAGCGTCTCGCCCGGGGCGATGCGGCCGCCGCCGGCGCCGCGGTCGCCGTACGCGAGGTGCGCGGGGATGGTCAGCCGGCGGCGGCCGCCGACCTTCATGCCCTGCACGCCCTGGTCCCAGCCGGCGATGACCTGGCCGGCACCCAGCTGGAACTGGAGCGGCTTGCCGCGGTTCCAGCTCGCGTCGAACTCCTCGCCGGTGCTGAAGGAGACTCCGACGTAGTGGACGGAGACGGTGTCCCCGGCCTTGGCGACCGGCCCGTCGCCCTCCTTCAGGTCCACGATCTCGAGCTCGGTGGGAGCCGGGCCCTCAGGAAAGTCGATCTCGGGCTTGTCGATGCTCACGGATGTGCTCCTACTTACGAATCTTTACGATTACCGGGCCAGTCTCGCAGATCTCGCCGAGGCCGCAGGTCAGACCGTGCCGACGATGTCGACCGAGAAGACCAGGGTGTTCTTGGCCAGCTGGTGCTGCGGGCTCGTGCCGTAGGCCAGCTTCGGCGGGATCACGATCTCCACCCGGTCACCGACGTGCTTGCCGACCAGTGCCTTGTCCCAGCCCTGGACGACCTGCCCGGTACCGATCTGGAACGCCGTCGCGCCGCCGTGGTCCCAGGAGGAGTCGAACTTCTTGCCGTCCTCCCACTTCACGCCGGTGTACTGAGCGATCAGCCCGTCGCCGGCCTTGACCTCGGGTCCCTTGCCCTTGATCAGGACCTGCTGCTTGAGGCCCTTGGGGGCCTTCTCCCCCTTGGGGACGGTGATCTGCGCGGCCTTCTCGTCGGCCGCCGTCACCTCGGGCATGCCGCTCTCCGGCGACGCCTGCTTCCCCTCGGCCTTGGCCTTCTTGTCGACCTTCTGCGCGCCGACCACGTCGACGACCCAGACCAGGCCGTCCCCCGGCTTGATCCCGGACTGCGGGTTGAGGCCCTCGCCGATCAGCGCCTTGGCGGTGCCCTCGACCTCGAACCGGCTGCCGACCTTCTGCCCGGCGGCCGCGGACAGCACCTTCGGCGGCAGCTGCTGCTGGGTCATCTGGTCGGTGACCTCGGTGACGACCTGGGCACGCGGCGCACCCGGCTTCGCGCCGGGCTGCGGCGTCCAGCTGCTGCCGAGGTTCTGGCCCTTCATGGTCTGGGCCGCGAAGTCCAGCCGGACCAGATCGCCCTTCTTGACGGTCGCGCCCTTGCCCTGCACGAGGGTCTTGGTGACGGCCGTGTCGGACGGCTTGGCGCCCTTGGGCACCGTGATCTTGGGCTGCGCCCCCGCCTTGCCCTCGACCTTGACGACCGCCTCGCCCGCCGAGCCCTTGCCGTCGTCGGACCCGCAGGCGGCGGAGAGCAGCAGAAGGGGCACGGTCAGCGCGGCCGCGGCGGCGCGACGGGTGCTTTTCGTGAACGAGCGGGGGTGGGGTCGTGCCCCGGAGAGATTCAGCATCAGTCCAACTCGGGCTCGTGGGGTGGTGGGCAATGCCCGCCACTCTACGACCTGTCCCTGTGGACCTTCCCCGGTACAACACGGCGATGTGCCGGGAGCGAGTCACTCCCGGCACACCCTCCGCATTCCCCGCGGGTCACATTCCGGCGATCAGCTTCTCCACCCGGTCGTCCACCGAACGGAACGGGTCCTTGCACAGGACCGTGCGCTGCGCCTGGTCATTCAGCTTGAGGTGGACCCAGTCGACCGTGAAATCACGGCGCTGCTCCTGGGCCCGGCGGATGAAGTCGCCGCGCAGCCGCGCCCGAGTGGTCTGCGGCGGCACCGATTTGCCCTCGAAGATCTTCAAGTCGTTGCAGATCCGGGCCGCTTGCCCCTTCCGCTCCAGGAGGTAGTAAAGCCCCCGGCGGCGGTGAATGTCGTGATAGGCGAGGTCTATCTGCGCCACTCGTGGGTGGGACATGGTGATGTTGTTCTTTGTGCGGTACCGCTCGATGAGCTGATGTTTCATCACCCAGTCGATCTCGGTCGAGATGCGGTCGAGCTGCTCGTCCCGGATCGCCTCCAGGGTGCGCCCCCACAGCTCCAGGACCCGCTCGACGAGGCCCGTACGGATGCCGCGGCGGTCGCAGAAGTCCACGGCCTTTTCGTAGTACTCCTGCTGGACCTCCAGCGCCGAGGCTTCCCGGCCGCTGGCCAGCCGCACCTTGCGCTGCCCGGTGATGTCGTGGCTGACCTCGCGGATCGCCCGGATCGGGTTCTCCAGGGTCAGGTCGCGCATCACCGTGCCCGCCTCGATCATGCGCAGGACGAGGTCCGTGGCGCCGACCTTGAGCATCATGGTCGTCTCGGACATGTTCGAGTCGCCGACGATGACGTGCAGCCGGCGGTAGCGCTCGGCGTCCGCGTGCGGTTCGTCGCGGGTGTTGATGATGGGACGGGACCGGGTGGTCGCCGAGGAGACGCCCTCCCAGATGTGCTCGGCGCGCTGGCTGACGCAGTAGACGGCGCCGCGCGGAGTCTGCAGCACCTTGCCCGCGCCGCACAGCAGCTGACGGGTGACGAGGAACGGAATGAGGATGTCCGCGAGCCGGGAGAACTCGCCGTGCCGCGCAACGAGGTAATTCTCGTGGCAACCGTAGGAGTTTCCCGCCGAATCGGTGTTGTTCTTGAAGAGATAGACGTCGCCCGCGATTCCCTCCTCGTGCAGGCGGCGCTCGGCGTCGACGAGCAGACCCTCGAGAATGCGCTCACCGGCCTTGTCGTGGGTGACCAGCTCGGTCACGTTGTCGCACTCGGGAGTTGCGTATTCCGGGTGCGAACCCACGTCCAAGTACAGGCGGGCACCGTTCCGCAGGAAGACATTGCTGCTGCGGCCCCATGACACGACACGGCGGAAGAGGTACCGCGCCACTTCGTCAGGCGACAGTCGGCGCTGTCCCCTGAACGTGCACGTGACGCCGTACTCGTTCTCCAGCCCGAAAATGCGGCGGTCCATGACTGAACATTACGCCTGATGGCCTGCTCTGAAACCGGGTTCGACAGCCCCGTTTCGATCATTTTCCGCCGGGGCCGCACCCGCCGTGCGCCGTACGGGCTCACCGAGAAATCGCTTCGTCGACAAAAGGACCAGCAGTGCGGCGAGGCCGCCCACGCCGGCCACCGCGAATCCGGCCGCCGCTCCACCGCCCTCCACCGCCGGCCCGGCCACCGACGCGCCCACCGCCGATCCGACGCCGAACGTCGTCACCAGCCACGAAAACGCCTCCGTCACCGTGCCCTTGGGGGCGTGCCGGTCCACGACCACGAACGCGCAGGCCAGCGCCGGCGCCAGGAACACCCCCGCGACGCCGGTCAGCACCGTCATCCCCACCGGCCCGGGCACCAGCGCCAGCGGCAGATAGCCCAGCGCCAGCAGCCCGACGAGCAGCCGCAGCCGGCCCTCCGGCAGCCCCGGCCAGGTGCGCGCCCCGTAGACGATGCCGCCGGCCAGCGCGCCGACCCCGAGCGCGGAGAGCAGCCAGCTGGAGATCATCCCGCCGCCGTGCCCGTCCGCGTACGCCACCGCGGCGACCGCTATCGAGCCCAGCGCGAGGCCCACGAAGAAGAACGCGCCGATCAGCACCAGCAGCCCGGCGGAGCGCAGGGCGCCCAGCCAGTGCGCCTCGCGCGGCCCGCTGCGCCACCGCCGGGACGGCTCGGAGACGACGACGGAGAGCGCGCCGAGCACCCCGACCGCGTTGATCACGATCAGGGCCGCGCCCGCCGACCCGACCGCCACGCACAGCGTCACCAGCAACGGCCCGACCGCGAACATGACTTCCTGGGCGACCGCGTCCAGCGCGTAGGCCGCGTGCACCTGGTCGGCGCGCCGGAGCACCCCCGGCCACAGCGCCCGCAGCCCGCCCTCCAGGGGCGGGGTGAAGAATCCGGCGACCACCATGGCGGCGTAGGACAGCCACAGCACGTCCAGGCCGACGACGGCCAGCAGCGTCATCCCCAGGGCGGAGAGCACCGCGGCGGGCAGCATCACCCGCGGCTGCCCGTACAGGTCCACGGCCCGGCCGAGCAGCGGCTGGCCGATGGCCGTGCAGAGGCCGTAGACGGCCGAGAGCGCGCCGGCCAGCGCGTAGCTGCCGCCCTCGGCGCGGACGAACAGGACCACCGCCAGCGCCGCGGTGGCGTTCGGCAGCCTGCCGACCAGCGTCCCGGCCAGCAGCCGGGCGGCGTGCCGGGTCCTGAGCAGCTCCGCGTATCCGGCGGCCATCCCTGCCCCTTTCCGTCCGGGCCGAGCCCGACGTGTTACGTATAACTTCCGACGTTATACGTACCATGACGGCAACCCGCGGTCCACCCGCGGCGACCGAAACGAGGAGAGCATCACCCGGTGAGCAGCAACGAGGCCACGACGCCCCCCGGCTCCACCGGGGCCGCGGACCCCGCGACCCCCGGCAGGCCGGCCGCCGACCGGATCACCAGCCGGGACGTGGCGCGCGCCGCCGGGGTCTCCCAGGCCGCGGTCTCCCTCGTGCTCGGCGACAAATGGCGCGGCCGGGTCTCCCCCGGCAAGGCCGAGGCGGTCCGCGCCGCCGCCCGCGAGCTGGGCTACCGCCCCAACCTCGCCGCGCGCAGCCTGCGCATGGGCCGCACCCGAACCGTGCTCCTCGTCGTCCCCGCCCTCACCACCGAGTTCTTCGCCCGGGTCTACACCGGCGCGGCCCGGGTCGCCGCCGAGCACGGCTTCGGCGTCGTCCTCTACCCCTCCCCCGAGGGCATCGGCCCGGCCCGCGACCCCTTCGACTCCGCGGCCGCCACCCTCGACGGAGTGATCGCCTCCTCCATGGCGGCCGAGGCCCTCACCCCGCTGCGCGCCGCCGACCTGCCCCTGGTCATGCTCGACAGCGACCCCGACGACGACCGCGCCACCGCCACCGTCAACCTCGACATCGCCGACGGCGTGCGGCAGTTGACCGGCCATCTGGCCGCGCTCGGCCACCGGCGCATCACCCACCTCGCCGCCGACGTCCGCTCCTGGACGTTCGAGGTACGCGCCCGCGCCGTCCGGGAGGCCCTCTCCCGGGTCCCCGGCGTCCGGCTGCGCCGCCTGCCCGCCGCCCTCGGCGTCGACGCCGGGCTGCGCGCCGCGCACACCGCGCTGACCGGCCCCGGCCCCCGCCCGACCGCGCTGCTCTGCGACGACGACATCATCGCCGCGGGCGCCTGCAAGGCCGTACGCCGGCTGGGCCTGCGGGTCCCCGAGGACGTCTCGGTCACCGGCTTCGACGACCTCGCGCTCGCCGTCGCCGTGGAGCCGGAGCTGACGACCGTACGGCTGCCCGCCGAGGAGTTCGGCGAGGCCGGCATGCGGGCCCTGATGGCGGCGCTCGACGGCCGACCGGCCCAGGCGCCCACCCTGCCGGTGGAGCTGGTGACCAGGGGCTCCACCGCCCCGCCGGCCGACGCCCCGGAGAACGCCGCGCGCCCCGGCGGGCGATGACCCACCGGGGCGCGCGGTACGGGCAGCGGCCCGGACGCGATACGTCAGTGCGAGCTGTGCCTCACAGCGGCGGCTCGCCCTCGGTGTCGTCCTTGCCCTTGGCTCCCTTGCCGCCGGAGCCCTTGGCACCGCCGGAACCCTTGCCGCCGGCGCCCTCGGCCGGGGCCCCGGACGTGCCGGCGCCGGCCTCCGCGTCCGCCGCCGGCTCCTCGGCGCCCGCGGCGCCGTTCTCCTCCAGCAGGCGGGACAGCTGACGGCCCAGGATGCGCTTGAACTTGCGCTGCTGCGGCCGCGTACGGTCCAGCGTCGCGACCTCCAGCTGCTCGGCCGTCAGCGTGCGCTCCCCGCCGTTGTTGTCCCGCGAGAGCGACTCCACGGCCAGCTTCAGCGCCTCGGACAGCGTCATGCCGTCGCGGTGACGCTGGTCGAGATAGCTGCTGATCTGGTCCGCGTTGCCGCCCACGGCCACCGAGCCGTGCTCGTCGACGATCGAGCCGTCGTGCGGCAGGCGGTAGATCTGGTCGTCCTCCGGGGCGCTGCCGACCTCGGCGACGATCAGCTCGACCTCGTACGGCTTCTCGGCGGCGCTGGAGAAGATCGTGCCGAGGGTCTGGGCGTAGACGTTCGCCAGGCCGCGTGCGGTCACGTCCTCGCGGTCGTAGGTGTAGCCCCGCAGGTCGGCGTAGCGCACGCCGCCGATCCGGAGGTTCTCGAACTCGTTGTATTTGCCGACCGCCGCGAAGGCGATCCGGTCATAGATCTCGCTGACCTTGTGCAGGGCGCGGGAGGGATTCTCGGCGACGAAGACCACGCCGTCGGTGTACTGCAGCACCACGACGCTGCGGCCACGCGCGATGCCCTTGCGGGCGTACTCGGCACGGTCGGCCATGGCCTGCTGGGGTGAGACATAGAACGGCGTCGACACCGGCTATCCGTCCCTTCCTGTCAAAAGCTCTCTCACTGGCGGCATTGCGGAACATCCGTCCCGTCAGAGCAGCGCGGCGCGCGGGCCGTCGGGCTGTTCGAGGCGGCGCTCGTGGACGGCACGGGCGATCTCCGAGACCTCGGCGTCGGTCAGCCTCTTGAAGCCCTCGTCGGTGATCACCGTGACGATCGGGTAGATGCGCCGCGCCATGTCGGGGCCTCCCGTCGCCGAGTCGTCGTCGGCGGCGTCGTAGAGCGCCTGGACCACGGCGGTGGCGGCCTGTTCCTCGGTGAAGTCCTCGCGGTAGAGCTTCTTCAGCGCGCTGCGCGCGAAGACCGAACCGGAACCCGTCGCCGCGAAACCGTGCTCCTCCGAGCGCCCGCCGGTCACGTCGTACGAGAAGATCCGGCCCTTCTCGCGGTCGAGGTCGAAGCCGGCGAACAGCGGCACCACGGCCAGGCCCTGCATGGCCATCCCGAGGTTGCTGCGGATCATCGTCGAGAGCCGGTTCGCCTTGCCCTCCAGGGAGAGTTGGGCGCCTTCGACCTTCTCGAAGTGCTCCAGCTCCAGCTGGAAGAGCTTGACCATCTCGACGGCGAGGCCGGCGGTGCCGGCGATACCGACCGCGCTGTACTCGTCGGCCGGGAAGACCTTCTCGATGTCGCGCTGTGCGATGACATTGCCCATCGTCGCCCGGCGGTCACCGGCGAGCACCACGCCGCCGGGGAACGTCGTGGCCACGATCGTCGTGCCGTGCGGCGCCTCGACGGCGCCCTGCACCGGCGGCAACGGGCGGTTGCCCGGCAGCAGATCAGGCGAGTGCGCCCCGAGGAAATCCATGAACGACGAGGATCCAGGCGTCAGGAAGGCAGCTGGCAGACGCCCGGTGCTACGAGTGTTGGCTTCCACACGTTTCCTTCCGGATACTCGGCCGCCCGCCCAAGGCGTCCGGCCGATCCTTGAATTGGCTCAAGAGGCTGCGTTGCAGCTGAAGCACCGTACGACCGGGACCCTACCCGTCTCCCGGGCGTGATCCACATGCCCGGGCCCGGCTCGGACACACCGGCCGGCCGGCGCCCGACGGCCCTGGGCACACCGGCCGGAGACCGTGCGCGGCGCCGAGAGGCGCCACGCACAGCACTCCGGCCGGCAGGGGTCGGGCCGCGCCCGCTTCCGGTCCTACTGCCCGCCCTTTTGCACGAACGAGCGGACGAAGTCCTCGGCGTTCTCCTCCAGGACGTCGTCGATCTCGTCCAGCACCGAATCCACGTCGTCCGACAACTTTTCCTGGCGTTCCTTGAGGTCGTCCGTGGCCTGCGCGTCCTGGGCCTGTTCCTCGACCTCTTCCGTGGAACGCGTGGCCTTGGCCTGTCCGCCGCCGCTGTCCTTGGTCGCCATATCCCTCACCCCGCTCGGTTCGCCCCGCTCGATGTGACCTTCAAGATCCGACCCTACAAGCAGGGTCCGACATCGGCCCTGCAGTTGCTGCAACGCCCGGGAGTCACCTCGATGATTCCCGCACCGCGACAATTTCAGGCGCGGATCGGCCGTGCTCGCCGAAAGATTTCTGTCGTGCACCTGCCGTTGTTCAGCGCCCGGAGAGCGTCCTCACCAGCTCCTCCGCGGTGCGGCAGCGGTCCAGGAGCTCCTTGACGTGTTTCCGCGTCCCGCGCAGCGGCTCCAGCGTGGGGACCCGTTGCAGGGAGTCACGGCCGGGCAGGTCGAAGATGACCGAATCCCACGAGGCGGCCGCCACGTCGTCGGCGTACTGCTCCAGGCAGCGGCCGCGGAAATACGCCCTGGTGTCCTCAGGGGGCTTCTGCTGGGCCCGCCGGACCTCGGACTCGTCCAGGAGCCGCTTCATCTTCCCGCGGGCCGCCAGGCGGTTGTACAGGCCCTTCTCGGGGCGCACGTCGGCGTACTGCAGGTCGATGAGGTGGAGCCGGGCCGCGTCCCAGTCCAGGCCGTCCCGGCGGCGGTAGCCCTCCATGAGCTCCCGCTTGGCGACCCAGTCCAGCTCGCCGGACAGACTCATCGGGTCGTTCTCCAGCCGGCCGAGGACGTCCTCCCACCGGGTCAGCACGTCCTTGGTCTGCTCGTCCGCATCCGCGCCGTAGCGGTCCTCGACGTATTTGCGGGCCAGCTCGAAGTACTCCATCTGGAGCTGCACGGCGGTGAGTGAGCGGCCGCTGCGGAGCGTGATCAGATGCTGCAGGGAGGGGTCGTGCGAGACCCGGTGGAGGGTCCGCACGGGCTGCTCGACGGCCAGGTCGACGGCGATGAAGCCGTCCTCGATCATGGAGAGCACCAGGGAGGTGGTGCCCAGCTTCAGGTACGTCGAGATCTCGGAAAGGTTCGCGTCGCCGATGATCACGTGGAGCCGGCGGTACTTCTCCGCGTCCGCGTGCGGTTCGTCGCGGGTGTTGATGATGGGGCGCTTGAGGGTCGTCTCCAGCCCGACCTCCACCTCGAAGTAGTCGGCGCGCTGGCTGATCTGGAAGCCGTGCTCGTGCCCGTCCTGGCCGATACCGACCCGGCCGGCGCCGGTGACCACCTGGCGGGAGACGAAGAACGGCGTCAGGTGCCGCACGATGTCCGAGAACGGGGTCTCCCGCTTCATCAGGTAGTTCTCGTGCGTGCCGTAGGAGGCGCCCTTGTTGTCCGTGTTGTTCTTGTAGAGGTGGATGGGCTGGGCGCCGGGCACCTGGGCGGCCCGCTCGGCGGCCTCGGCCATGATCCGCTCGCCGGCCTTGTCCCACAGGACGGCGTCGCGGGGGTTGGTGACCTCGGGGGCGCTGTATTCGGGGTGCGCATGGTCCACGTAGAGCCGGGCGCCATTGGTGAGGATCACGTTCGCCAGGCCGATGTCCTCGTCGGTGAGCTGGCTGGCGTCGGCGTTCTCCCGCGCGAGATCGAAGCCGCGGGCGTCCCGCAGCGGGTTCTCCTCCTCGAAATCCCAGCGGGCACGGCGTGCCCGGTGCATCGCGGCCGCGTAGGCGTTGACCACCTGGGATGAGGTGAGCATGGCATTGGCGTTCGGGTGGCCGGGGACGGAGATCCCGTACTCCGTCTCGATTCCCATTACTCGCCGTACGGTCATGCGGCCCTCCTTGCCCGGCGACGCCCCCGGATGGGGTCGGCGCTCAAGTACCGCTGTGCTTCCGGTCCGTGCGCGTGCCCCACGCCCGCACAGCGTGACGCAGCGGTACCGACGAGCCTAGAACGCCTTGGCGGCGCTGGGGAGATCATTACAGTCATTGCTCCAGTCCGGTTTTCCCTGGTCCATCGCGCCCTTTAGGGGACCTCTTCCGGAGTCTCCCGGAAAAGCGTCCGGCTGCGGACGCCCCGTGCAGGACATCCGCAGCCGGAGAGCGGTGTTACAGGTATTGGCCGGTATTCGCCACCGTATCGATGGAGCGACCGGTGTCGGCGCCCTGCTTTCCGGTGACCAGGGTGCGGATGTACACGATCCGCTCGCCCTTCTTTCCGGAGATCCGGGCCCAGTCGTCCGGGTTGGTGGTGTTGGGCAGGTCCTCGTTCTCCTTGAACTCGTCCACGCACGCCTGCAGGAGATGGGAGACCCGCAGACCTTTCTGATTGTGTTCGAGGAAGGCTTTGATGGCCATCTTCTTTGCGCGTCCTACGATGTTTTCGATCATCGCACCGGAGTTGAAGTCCTTGAAGTAGAGGACTTCCTTGTCACCATTGGCGTAGGTGACCTCCAGGAAGCGATTCTCCTCGGATTCCGCGTACATCTGCTCGACCACGGACTGAATCATTCCGCTGACCGCGGCCTTGCGCGATTCGTCGTGCTCGGCGAGGTCGTCGGCGTGCAGCGGGAGATTCTCCGTGAGGTACTTCGAGAAGATGTCCTTCGCGGCCTCCGCGTCCGGACGCTCGATCTTGATCTTCACGTCGAGCCGGCCGGGGCGCAGGATCGCCGGGTCGATCATGTCCTCGCGGTTCGAGGCACCGATCACGATCACGTTCTCGAGGCCCTCGACGCCGTCGATCTCCGACAGCAGCTGGGGGACGATGGTGTTCTCCACGTCCGAGCTGACGCCGGATCCACGGGTGCGGAAGAGGGAGTCCATCTCGTCGAAGAAGACGATGACGGGAGTGCCCTCGCTGGCCTTCTCCCTGGCGCGCTGGAAGACCAGCCGGATGTGCCGCTCCGTCTCACCGACGTACTTGTTGAGCAGCTCGGGGCCCTTGATGTTGAGGAAGAAGCTCTTCCCCGCGGGCTGCCCGGTCACCTCGGCGACCTTCTTGGCAAGGGAGTTGGCGACCGCCTTGGCGATGAGGGTCTTGCCGCAGCCGGGCGGGCCGTAGAGCAAGACGCCCTTGGGCGGGCGGAGTTCGTGCTCCTTGAAGAGGTCGGGGTAGAGGTACGGAAGCTCGACCGCGTCCCGGATCAGTTCGATCTGGCCGCCCAGACCGCCGATCTTGGTGTAGTCGATGTCCGGGACCTCTTCGAGGACGAGTTCCTCGACCTCGCTCTTCGGGATGACTTCGTAGACGTAGCCGGAGCGGGGTTCCAGGAGCAGGGCGTCGCCGGGGCGGATGGTGGTGTCCAGCAGCGGCTCGGCGAGCCTCACCACCCGCTCCTCGTCGGTGTGCCCGATGACCAGGGCGCGCTCGCCGTCCTCAAGGATCTCCTTGAGGGTGACGATGTCCCCGGCGCTCTCGAACTCCATGGCCTCGACCACGTTGAGCGCTTCGTTGAGCATGACCTCCTGGCCGCGCCGGAGGTCCTCCGTCTCCACGCTCGGGCTGACGTTCACCCGGAGCTTGCGGCCCCCGGTGAAAATGTCGACCGTGTCGTCCTCGTTCGCCTGCAGGAAGACGCCGAAGCCGGCCGGCGGCTGCGCGAGCCGGTCGACCTCTTCCTTGAGGGCGACGATCTGGTCACGGGCCTCGCGGAGAGTATTGGCGAGACGCTCGTTCTGCGCCGAGACGCCGGCCAGGTTGGTCTGCAGCTCGACGATCCGCTCTTCGAGAATCCTCGTGTGCCGCGGAGAGTCGGCGAGCTTGCGTCGCAGGACGGCGATCTCCTGCTCGAGATAGGCAACCTGGCCGGCGGGATCTTCAGACCCCCGCCCCGGCCGGATGCCGCGGTTGATGTCGTCGTCGTGGGCTGCCACGGTCCTCACCTCCTCCAAGGAGCTGGACGCTTCCTGACCCTACCTGGGCCGGTGCAGGTTGAAACCCCTAGATCGAAAAGACTGTCGGGGTGTGTCCGATCTTCACCCTTGCGCACGTCCTCACGCCAAGGGAATACCCACCCATCAACATCGGAAAGCGAGCGGTTGTATCGTCGAGTCGGTCAACACCCGTCAGGGCTGGCGCCACTTAGACAAAAACGATTCACGTACGCAGGAACGGCAGGCGAGATGACCGCACAGGACGATGCCCCGGAGCTGGAAGTCTGGATCGACCAGGATCTGTGCACCGGGGACGGCATCTGCGCCCAGTACGCGCCGGAGGTCTTCGAGCTCGACATCGACGGCCTGGCGTACGTCAAGAGCGCGGACGACGAGCTGCTGCAGGACAAGGGGGCCACAACGCCCGTCCCGCTGAAGCTGCTCGACGACGTCAGGGACTCGGCCAAGGAGTGCCCCGGGGACTGCATCCACGTCCGCCGGGTCAGGGACCTCGTCGAGGTCTACGGCCCGGACGCCGAGTAGCCCCCCGGGAGCGGAACGCTCCCGTCGGGGACCTCGGGTGACCGGTCAGGCACGCTGGGTGCCCATCGCGGCGGGAAGTTCGCTCTGGACGAACTTCCCGCCCTTCCATTGCCACTTGACGTCCTTGTGCACGTCCGGGCAGCAGCGCGGCACGTCGAGGGTGGAGTAGCCCAGGAGACCCGCGGAGATCACGCCGTTCCCGACGGTGAGCTTCCGGACGCTGAGCTGCCGGGCGGGTGCGAGGAGTGTCGCCACGATCCGGGGCGCCGCCTTGCCGTCCGTGGGCCCGGCCAGGACGTAGACCCCGCTGGGCGGGGTGCCGGTCTCACTGTGGCAGCGGACCACCGCGACGGTCTCGGTCGTCCCGTCGCCGTCGAGGTCGCCGGGGACCTTCTGCACCACGTCGAGGCGGTTGGGTCCGCAGTTGACCGGAAAGCTCACCCGTGCGGGGTCGGGCGCCGCGGCGGGCCGGGCGGCCCTGACGCCGTGGGAGGTCGTGGCGGTGGCGTCGGGGGGCTGGACGAAGGACGCGGCCGCGACGACCGCCGAGAGGGCGGTGGCGGTGGCGAGCCAGTGCATGGGGCGCGGCTGGGTGTGCAAGAGGTCCTGGCCTGCCATGGGCTGCACGCGGGGTAACTCCTGTGAAGTGCTGTGCCGGTGGGAGTGCCCAGCATCGTTCCACAGGAGCAGGGCGCAAGGAACCGGCTGGACCGGAGTTTTCGGTGCGGAAACGTGCAGATCCTGAGGGCGGAACGCAACGGCGCCGCCGGCGGTTCCCGCTGCGGGAACTCGTCGGCGGCGCCTGGGGGTTCGATGGCCGGATCCGGCCGGCCGGACCGGGCCCTGGGAAGGGACCGTCAGTCGCGCCCGGAGGCCGCTGCCGGGTCCTTGCCGGACTCCGCCTTGTCCCGTCCGCCCGGTCCGGTGTAGTCCTCGCCGTACGCGCCCTTCGCCGGGCGGCGGCGGCGCAGCGGGGGCTCCACGCCGTCCGCGAGGCGGCGGGCGGTGAGCAGGAAGCCGGTGTGGCCGATCATGCGGTGGTCGGGGCGGACGGCGAGGCCCTCGACGTGCCAGGTGCGGACCATGGTCTCCCAGGCCGACGGCTCGTTGAACGTGCCGTGCTCGCGGATCGCCTCGACGGTGCGGGCCAGCTGCGTGGTCGTCGCGACGTAGGCGCAGAGGATGCCGCCGGGGACCAGGGCCTTGGAGACGGCCTCCAGGCACTCCCAGGGGGCGAGCATGTCGAGGATGACGCGGTCGACGTCGGTGTCGGAGAGGTTGTCCTGGAGGTCGCCGACGGTGAGCGTCCAGGCGGGGTGCGGGCCGCCGAAGTAGCGCTCCACGTTCTGCGTGGCGATCTCGGCGAAGTCGGCGCGGCGCTCGTAGGAGTGCAGCATGCCGTCGTCGCCGATGGCGCGCAGCAGGAAGCTGCTGAGCGAGCCGGAGCCCACACCGGCCTCGACGACGCGGGCGCCGGGGAAGATGTCGGCCATCGCCAGGATCTGCCCCGCGTCCTTGGGGTAGACCACGGCGGCGCCGCGGGGCATGGACAGGACGTAGTCGGGGAGCAGCGGGCGCAGCGCGAGGTAGGCGACGTTCCCGGTGGTACGGACAACGCTGCCCTCGGGAGCACCGATCAGCTCGTCGTGGGGGAAGGCTCCCTTGTGGGTGTGGAAGCTCTTGCCCTCTTCGAGCGTGAAGGTGTAGTGGCGTCCCTTGGGGTCGGTGAGCTGGACCTGGTCCCCGACCTTGAAGGGCCCGCGACGGCGGGCGGCACCGGTCGGTTCGGACATGTGACCAGCCTACCGGCCCGCCGGGGCGCCGCCGACCAGCCGGGTCCGGGCCGGGCCGCGGCGCGCGCCCCGGAGGCGCCCGCGCCCCGCTAGTTGGTCCGTGCCATGGCGGAGACGAAGGCACGCTCGACGTCGGCGGTGGACAGGACGCCGTAGATGGCGCCGGTGTCCTCGACGACGAGGTATTCGGTGGCGGGGGTGGCGCGGAGGTATTCGAGCAGGTCCTCGCCGGCGAGTTCGGCCGGGACCCGCATGCCCTCCTTGAGGTCCTGGGCGAGGGTGCCCACCGGGACCCAGGGGCGGCGGTGGTCGGGGACACCGGCGATGGCGGCCTCCCGCACGAGGGCGGTCGGCGCGCCCTGGGGGTCGACGACGACCAGGGCGCGGGCGCCGGCGTCGTTGGCGCGGCGCAGCGCCTCGGAGAGCGGGGTGGCGGTCTCGACGGGGACGGCGCGCCGGGTCAGGGTGCGTGCGGTGAGGTCGGGCAGGCGCTCGCGCAGCCGGGCCATGCGCAGGCTGTTGCCGGCGCCGGTCCAGATGATGGCGGCGAGGATCGCGGCGAGCAGGGCGTCGGTGAGCGAGTCCGCGCCGCCGATCTCCGGGCGGGCGTTGCCGAGCGCTCCGGTGTGGGTGAGCAGCGGCAGGCCGATCAGGACGGTGACGGCGAGCGCGCGGCCGACCCAGGCGGCGGCGACGGTGCCGCTCATCGGCCGGCCGGTGATCTTCCACACGACGGCGCGCAGCATCCGGCCGCCGTCCAGCGGGAGACCGGGCAGCAGGTTGAAGACCGCGACGATGAGGTTGGAGATCATCAGGCCGGCGAGCAGGACGCCGGGGACCGTACCGGGTTCGACCAGCTGCATCCCGGCGTAGAAGACACCGGCGAGCACGAGGGACAGCAGCGGGCCGACGAAGGCCAGGACGAACTCCCGGCCGGGGGTCTCGGTCTCCTTCTCTATCTCCGAGACGCCGCCGAAGAACTGCAGCTGGATGCGGCGCACGGGGAGCTTGAAGCGGAGCGCGGCGACGGTGTGGGCCAGTTCGTGGACCAGCACCGAGGCGTAGAAGGCCACCGCGAAGAAGAGCGAGACGAGGTAGCGGGCGGCGCCGAGCTCGGGCAGCACGCGCTCCAGTTGGCCGCCGAAGACCCAGGTGATCAGGGCGGCGACCAGGAACCAGCTGGGGGCGACGTAGACGGGCACGCCGAAGGGACGGCCCATCAGGATGCCGCCCCCGCTGCCCTTCCTGCCGGGCGGGGGCGCCTTGGGCCCGCCGGGCTCCTCGGTCTGCCCGGGCGGCCGGTGCCGCGCGGACTCCTCGGGGTCCTGCGGCTTCCCGCTGTCGTCCACGGTGTGGCGTCCCCTCATCGGATACGGCATACGGCATTCGCCCCTGCTCGGCCTGATATCTCGATCATGCAGGGCGAAGGGGTCCGGCGTCGATGGTATGCGGAGCGTCGGGGCCGCTTCCGCTGCGGGGCCCTTACGCTGCGTGCGCCCTCCGTCATCCGTCCGCGCGTGTCAGTGGCGGGCCGTAGGGTTTTGTGCCATGGGATGGAGCACGGAGCAGGACGGGGCGGCCGCGCAGGGCGGGGACGGCGCGGAGGCCGCCGGGGCGGGACCGGGCGAGGGGGTGCGGGCGCGTCCGCCGGTGGCGCTCTCGCCGTCGCGGGCGAGCGATTTCATGCAGTGCCCGCTGCTTTACCGCTTCCGGGTGATCGACAGGCTGCCGGAGAAGCCGAGTGCGGCGGCGACCCGGGGCACGGTCGTGCACGCGGTGCTGGAGCGGCTCTTCGACGCGCCGGCGGCGGAGCGTACGGCGGCCGGGGCGCGCGCGATGGTGCCGGGCGAGTGGGAGAAGCTGCTGGCCAAGCGGCCCGAGCTGGCCGAGCTGTTCGCCGGGGACGCGGACGGCGAGCGGCTGGCGACGTGGCTGGCGGAGGCCGAGGCGCTGGTGGAGCGGTGGTTCTCGCTGGAGGACCCGACGCGGCTGGAGCCGGCGGACCGCGAACTGTACGTGGAGACGGTGCTGGAGTCGGGGCTGCAGCTGCGCGGCTTCATCGACCGGGTGGACGTCGCGCCGACCGGTGAGGTGCGGATCGTCGACTACAAGACCGGCAAGGCGCCGCGGCCGCAGTTCGCCGAGGGCGCGCTGTTCCAGATGAAGTTCTACGCCCTGGTGGTGTGGCGGCTGCGCGGTGTGGTGCCGAGGCGGCTGCAGCTGGTGTATCTGGGCAGCGGCGATGTGCTGACGTACGACCCGGGCGAGGCCGATCTGCGGGCCGTGGAGCGGAAGTTGCTGGCGCTGTGGGAGGCGATCCGGCTGGCGACCGAGACCGGTGACTGGCGGCCGCGGCCGACGAAGCTGTGCGGCTGGTGCGACCACCAGGCGCACTGTCCGGAATTCGGCGGCACTCCCCCGGTGTATCCGCTGGAGCCGCGCCCGGCGGATGCCGGTGGGGCCCCGCAGGGCAGAATGGAGGCGATCTAGCCTGTCCGGGCGTATCGAACGGGCGTAACGAAGGAGAGCTCGTGGCCATCCGCGTCCTGCTGGTCGACGACCAGCCCCTGCTGCGTACGGGATTCCGGATGATTCTGGAGGCGGAGCAGGACCTGGCCGTCGTCGGGGAGGCCGGTGACGGCCTGCAGGCGCTGGAGCAGGTGCGGGCGCTGCAGCCCGATGTGGTGCTGATGGACATCCGCATGCCGCGGATGGACGGGGTGGAGGCGACCCGGCAGATCACCGGTCCGGCCAAGGACGGGCCGGCGAAGGTGCTGGTGCTGACGACCTTCGACCTGGACGAGTACGTCGTCGAGGCGCTGCGGGCGGGGGCCAGCGGCTTCCTGCTGAAGGACGCGCCGGCCAACGAGCTGGTGCAGGCGATCCGGGTGGTGGCGGCCGGCGAGGCGATGCTGGCGCCGAGCATCACCCGCCGGCTGCTGGACAAGTACGCCGGGCACCTGCCGTCGGGCGAGGAGGCGGTGCCGGACACCCTGCACACCCTCACCGAGCGCGAGGTGGAGGTGCTCAAGCTGGTGGCGCGCGGACTGTCGAACGCGGAGATCGCCGCGGACCTGTTCGTCAGCGAGACGACGGTCAAGACGCATGTGGGCCACGTCCTGACGAAGCTGGGGCTGCGCGACCGGGTGCAGGCGGCGGTGTACGCCTACGAGAGCGGCCTGGTGCGGCCGGGGGCCCAGTAGCGCCCTGCGGCGCCCACAGCGGCCCGTACGCACGCACCCACGGCACACGGCGGCGGGGCCGGCCCGGGAGATCTCCCGGGCCGGCCCCGCCGCCGTGTGTGCGCCGTCCGTCAGGCGTCGGCCGCCTTGCTGATCTCCCAGAACCGGAAGACGGTCGAGGAGTCCAGCGTCCATTCCAGACCGGAGACGCCGTCGCGGGCCACCGCGTACTGCTTGCCCTGCCAGATCGGGATGACCGGCACGTCCTTGGCGACGATGTCCTGCAGCTCCCGGAAGGCGGCCTTGGTGGCGCCGCGGTCCTGCTCGTCGGCCGTCTTGGGCAGCAGCCGGCCGGTGATGGCCGGCGAGGTGTAGTGGTTGGACAGCACGCTGTCCTTGCCGAAGAACGGCTGGGTGAAGTTGTCGGGGTCCGGGTAGTCGGGGACCCAGCCCTTGACGTACACGCCGAACCGGCCGCCGGACACGCCCTTGTCGTACTCCTCGGTGGGCACCGAGCGCACCTTGGCGTCGAACAGGCCGCTGGCGTTGAGCTGTTGGGCGATCTCCTGGAAGGCCGGGACGGTGCCCGGGCCGAACCGGTCGGGGGTGGCCCACAGCGTCAGCGGCACCTTGCCCTCGAAGCCCGCGGAGCGCAGCGCCTGCTTCGCCTTGTCGGGCTGCGGGCGGTCGCCGTAGGTGTTGAAGAAGGCGGTGTTGTGGCCGGTGATGCCGGCGGGAACGACCGAGTACAGCGGTTCGGCGGTGCGCTCGTAGACGTCCCGGACGAGGGTGGAGCGGTCCAGGAGGTAGGCGATCGCCTTGCGGACGCCCAGCTTGCCGGCGACCGGGTCCTTGAGGTTGAAGACCAGGTGCATGACCTCGGCGCTGCCGCCCTCGATGACCTGGGTGCCGTGCTGCTGGCGCAGCGAGGCGTTGTCGAGGTGGGCGATGTCCTTCATGGACAGACCACGGTAGGCCAGGTCGACGTCGCCGCCCTCGACGGCCTTCTTGAGCTTGTCGCTGCTGTGGAAGAACTTCACGGTCATGCCGGAGTTCTTGACCTTGGCGGGGCCCTTGTAGCTGTCGTTGACGGCGAAGACGGCCCGGTCGGTGCCGTACTCCTTGAGCGTGTAGACGCCGGAGCCGGTGGCCTTGCCGTCGGCGCGCAGCCGGTCGGCGGGGTACTGGGTGTGGTCGACGATGGAGCCGGCGCCCGAGGCGATCTTCATGGGGAAGGTGGCGTCCGGCGTCTTCAGGTGGAAGACCACGGTCTTGGCGTCCGGCGTCTCGACGTTCTCCAGCGCGGAGAACATCACCGAGGGGCCGTTCTTGTCCTTGATGCGCTGCGTGCGGTCGAAGGAGAACTTGACGTCCTTCGAGGTCAGCGCGTCACCGTTGCTGAAGGTCAGGCCGGGCTTGAGCGTGCAGCGGTAGACCTTGCTGTCGGCGTCGGTGAACGAGCAGCTCTTGGCGGCCTCCGGCTCGGGGGTGGTGCCGCCCTTGGGGAAGCTCAACAGCGACTGGAAGACGTTGTTGAACAGCAGCCAGGACCCGGGGTCGTATCCGGCTGCGGGGTCGGTGGCCACGACCTTGTCCGTCATTCCCATGACCACGGGCTCACCGCGGCCGGCCGCTCCCGAGTCGTCCGTGCCGCACCCGGCGACCGCGAGCAGGGCTGTGGTCAGCCCCGCTCCGATCGGGGCGGCCAGCCACTGGTCACGCTTCCTCACTGAACGGTCCTCACGATCTGGGTGGTGCCTGTCGGGCCGCGGTGGGAACGCCGCGGCGGTGTGGAGATGTGTGGCGTGGTGGTTGTGCGCGCTCAGTCGGCGACGCCGCGGCCGAGCTCCCAGATCTGCAGCCCCGACGAGGAGTTGAGGGCCCACTCGACGCCGGTGATGTCGTCGCGGGCGGCGACGTACTGCTTGCCCTGCCACAGCGGGAGGAGCGGCACGTCGTCGGCGATGATGTCCTGCGCCTGCTTGAAGTCGGCGGCCGCGGCGTTGCGGTCGGACTGCTGGCGGCTGGACGGGATGAGCTGCGACTCGATCTTGCCGTTCCGGTACGGGGAGCCGAGGAAGTTCTGCTTGCCGATGAACGGCGCGATGTAGTTGTCGGCGTCCGGGATGTCGGGGAACCATCCCATGTTGTAGACGGTGTACTTGCCGGCGAGGGAGTCGTCGCGGTACTGCTGCCAGCTGGGCACGCCCTTGAGGCTCACGTCGAAGAGCTTGGTCGCGTTGAGCTGGCTCTGCACCGCGCGGACCTCCTTGGCCGTGCTGGAGCCGTAGTGGTTCGTGGTGTAGGAGAGGGTGAACTTCACCGGGGTGGTGATGTTCGCGGCCTGGAGCGTCTTGCGGGCGGCCGCGGCGCTGGGGTTCCCGTACTTGTTGAAGAACGAGTTGATGTGGCCGGTCAGGCCGGTGGGGACCATCGAGAAGAGCGGGTCGCCGGTGTAGGAGTAGACGTTGCGCACCAGGTCCGAGCGGTTGATGATCTGCGCCATCGCCTGCCGCACGGCCTTGTTGGAGACGGCCGGGTCCTTGGTGTTGAAGGCCAGGTAGCGGATCTCCTGGCCGGGCATCTCCTGCAGGGCGATGTGGTTGTTGCGCGCGTTCTCCAGGCCCTTGACCTGATCGGGCGCCAGGCCACGGTTCATCAGGTCGACGTCGCCCTTGCGCAGCGCCTTCTCCACGGCGTCGGAGTCGTCGAAGAAGCGCATCTCGATCTTGTCGTTGTGCGTCTTCTCCCCGCCCTTGTAGTCGGGGTTCTTGGTGAAGACCGCCTTGGTGATGCGGTTGCCGCTGCGCTCGGTCTTGACGGTGTACGGGCCGGAGCCGACCACGTCGAAGCCGTTGTACAGACGGCCCTTGGGGTACACCTGGGAGTCCACGATGGACGCGGCGGGCGTGGTGAGCTTCTGCGGGAAGGTGGCGTCCGGCTTGCTGAGGTGGAAGACCACCTCGGTGTCGCTGGGCGTCTCGACCTTGTCGATGTCGTCGAGCAGCGACACCGGGCCGTTGGTGTTGTTGATGGTCTTCATGCGCTCGATGGAGAACTTGACGTCCTGTGCCGTCAGGGCGTGGCCGTTCGAGAACTTCAGGCCGCTGCGCAGGGTGCAGCGGTACTGCTCGTTCTGGGTGTCGCGGAACCCGCACGACTCGGCCGCGTCCGGCACCGGCGCGGTCCCGCTGCGCGGCAGCCGCATCAGCGTCTGGAGCGTGGCCCGCAGGACGTTCCACGCGTCGACGTCGTACGCCTGGGACGGGTCCAGCGGGGCGGGCGCCGCCTTGGTGGCCTCGATGTGGGTGGCCACCCCCACGACGATGGGATCGCCGCCGTCGCCCGCGCCGTCCGAGCTGCCACAGGCAGCGAGCACGGGGGCAAGGAGACCGGCCAGCGCCGGCAGCACCAGGGTCTTGCGATTCATCGTCGGCAGGTTCCTTATCAGCGCAGAGGTGTTGCTCGCGTCGACATTAGTAGGAACGGCCAGCCGCGCTGGGACACAAAGGAGTTGCAGCGATATGGGTACTGGATAGCCACGGCGGCGTGATCGATATCCGGACGGCGGAACGATTCGCGCGTTGCTCCACCAATCCGGACACTTACCCCCGTAGAAACCCCCGAAGACAGCCTCCGGAACACCTGTTGGGTCCGCTGTCGACGCCCCGGCACGTGAGAAACGTCACGCATTTGGAGGCCCGCGGCGGTGCGACTATTCAGTCAGCGCATTCGTCACGGAAAATGAGCGGCCCGTTCCGCACAGTTTCGTCGGCTTTCCCCGCGATACGCTCAGTGCACGTCGCCGCGGCTTTCCGTGATGAGCGACCGGAGAAATGGGAGATCCACTTCTTCCAGCGAGCGGACGACCGTACGGCCCACCGCCGGCGGGATCGGCGTCACCGAGGGCACCGCGACGACCGGGCAGCCGGCCGCCTCGCCCGCCGTCACCCCGGTCAGGGTGTCCTCGACGACGGCGCAGCGCTCCGGGGCCGCCCCCAGGCGCGCCGCGGCGGTCAGGTACGGGTCGGGGTGCGGCTTGGTGCGCACCAGGTCGTCGCCGGCCAGCGTGAGCCGGAAGTGCTCCGGGCCGAGCGAGTGCAGCATCTGGTCGACGATGGCGCGGTGCGAGGCGGAGACCAGGGCGGTGGGCACCTCGTGGGCGGCCAGCTCGGCCAGCAGCTTGCGGGCACCCGGCATCAGCGGGACGCCGCGCCGGATGCGGGCCAGGAAGGCGGCGTTGAGCAGCACGCTGAGCTCGGGCAGGCTGATGTCCACGCCGGTGACCTGGATCAGGTAGTTGGCGCTGCGGGACATCGGGCCGCCGACCACCACCTCGCGGTGCGCGTCGTCCAGGACGTGCCCGAGGCCGGCGAAGACCTCGGCCTCGGCCTCCCACCAGAACCCCTCGGTGTCGACGAGCGTGCCGTCGAGGTCGAGGAAGACCGCCTGGAGGGTCGCGCCGTCGGCCGTTCGGGTGCCGATCGCGGGGATGCTGCTGGTCATCCATCCACCTCCACTGCGACTGTCCCCGAAGGGACGAAAGGGCCGGTCGTACTCCCCGGCTGGGGGACACGACCGGCCACTACCGGACCGACCAGTGTACGACGGTGCGCGGTGAAAAGCGCGGTGGCGCAGGTCAGGGCCGTACGGAACGGGTTCCGTACGGCCCTGACGTGCTTACGGCGGGTTACCGCGCGTTGAAGTACTTCGCCTCCGGGTGGTGGATGACGATGGCGTCGGTGGACTGCTCCGGGTGCAGCTGGAACTCCTCGGAGAGCTGGACACCGATCCGCTCCGGCTGGAGCAGGTCGGCGATCTTGGCGCGGTCCTCCAGGTCGGGGCAGGCGCCGTAGCCCAGCGAGAAGCGCGCGCCGCGGTACTTGAGCGCGAACATGTCCTCGACGTCGTCGGGGTCCTCGCCGCCGAAGCCCAGCTCCGCGCGGACCCGGGCGTGCCAGTACTCGGCCAGCGCCTCGGCCAACTGCACGGACAGACCGTGCAGTTCGAGGTAGTCGCGGTAGGAGTTGGCCTCGAAGAGCTCGGCGGTGGCCTCGCCGATCCGGGAGCCGACGGTGACGACCTGGAGGCCGACCACGTCCCGCTCGCCGGACTCCTCCGGGCGGAAGTAGTCCGCCAGGCACAGCCGCCGGCCGCGGCGCTGCCGCGGGAAGGTGAAGCGGGTGCGCTCGGTGCCGTCCTCGTGCAGCAGGATCAGGTCCTCGCCCTTGGACACGCAGGGGAAGTAGCCGTACACCACGGCTGCTTCCAGGAGGTTCTCGGTCTGGAGCTTGTCGAGCCAGCCGCGCAGCCGGGGGCGGCCCTCGGTCTCCACCAGCTCCTCGTACGTCGGGCCCTCGCCGGTGCGCGCCTGCTTGAGGCCCCACTGGCCCTTGAACAGCGCGCCCTCGTCCAGCCAGGACGCGTAGTCCGCGAGCTGGATGCCCTTGACGACCCGGGTGCCCCAGAACGGCGGGGCGGGCACCGGGTTGTCGGTCGCGACGTCCGAGCGCACCGCGCCCTCGGGCTCCTCGACCTCCGGCACCGCGGTGTCCCGCTTGGGCACCCGGCGCTGCTTGAGCTCGGGGAGGGTGGCGCCGGGCACCCCGCGCTTGACGGCGATCAGCGCGTCCATCAGGCGCAGGCCCTCGAAGGCGTCGCGGGCGTAGCGGACCTCGCCCTCGTAGATCTCGTGCAGGTCCTGCTCGACGTAGGCACGGGTGAGGGCCGCGCCGCCCAGGATCACCGGGAAGTCGGTGGCCATCTTGCGCTGGTTGAGCTCCTCCAGGTTCTCCTTCATGATCACCGTGGACTTGACCAGGAGGCCGGACATGCCGATGACGTCGGCGCGGTGCTCCTCGGCGGCTTCGAGAATCGCCGAGACCGGCTGCTTGATGCCGAGGTTGACGACGTTGTAGCCGTTGTTGGACAGGATGATGTCGACGAGGTTCTTGCCGATGTCGTGGACGTCGCCGCGGACGGTGGCCAGCACGATCGTGCCCTTGCCCTCGTCGTCGGACTTCTCCATGTGCGGCTCCAGGTAGGCCACCGCGCTCTTCATCACCTCGGCGGACTGGAGCACGAACGGCAGCTGCATCTGGCCGGATCCGAACAGCTCGCCGACGACCTTCATGCCCTCCAGGAGGGTGTCGTTGACGATGTCGAGGGCGGGGCGCTCCTGGAGGGCCTCGTCGAGGTCGGCCTCCAGGCCGTTCTTCTCACCGTCGATGATCCGCCGCCTGAGCCGCTCCTCCAGCGGCAGCGCGAGCAGCTCCTCGGCCCGGCCGGCCTTCAGCGACTTGGCGGTGGCGCCCTCGAACAGCTCCATCAGCTTCTGCAGCGGGTCGTAGCCCTCGCTGCGCCGGTCGTGGATGAGGTCGAGGGCGGCCTTGACCTCTTCCTCCTCCAGCCGGGCGATCGGCAGGATCTTCGAGGCGTGCACGATGGCCGAGTCCAGGCCGGCCTTGACGCACTCGTCCAGGAAGACGGAGTTGAGGACGATGCGGGCGGCCGGGTTGAGCCCGAAGGAGATGTTCGACAGGCCGAGGGTGGTCTGGACGTCGGGGTGACGCTTCTTCAGCTCCCGGATGGCCTCGATCGTGTTGACGCCGTCCTTGCGGGACTCCTCCTGGCCGGTGCAGATGGTGAAGGTCAGACAGTCGATGAGGATGTCCGACTCGTGGATGCCCCAGTTGCCGGTCAGGTCGGCGATCAGCCGCTCGGCCACCGCCACCTTGTGCTCGACGGAGCGGGCCTGGCCCTCCTCGTCGATGGTCAGCGCGATCAGCGCGGCGCCGTGCTCGGCCGCCAGCGCGGTGACCTTGGCGAAGCGGGACTCGGGGCCGTCGCCGTCCTCGTAGTTGACGGAGTTGATGACGGCCCGGCCGCCGAGCTTCTCCAGGCCGGCCCGGATCACGTCGAGTTCGGTGGAGTCCAGGACGATGGGCAGGGTGGAGGCGGTGGCGAAGCGGCCCGCCAGCTCCTCCATGTCGGTGACGCCGTCCCGGCCGACGTAGTCGACGCACAGGTCGAGCATGTGGGCGCCCTCGCGGATCTGGTCGCGGGCCATCTCCACGCAGTCGTCCCAGCGGCCCTCCAGCATCGCCTCGCGGAACTTCTTCGAGCCGTTGGCGTTGGTCCGCTCGCCGATGGCCAGGTAGGAGGTGTCCTGGCGGAACGGCACGGTCTGGTAGAGCGAGGCGGCGCCCGGCTCGGGGCGGGGGCTGCGCTCGGTCGGGACGGTGCCGCGGACCCGCTCGACGACCTGGCGCAGGTGCTCCGGCGTCGTACCGCAGCAGCCGCCGACCAGCGAGAGGCCGTACTCGGCGACGAAGGTCTCCTGCGCGTCGGCCAGCTCGCCGGCGGTCAGGGGGTAGTGCGCGCCGTCCTTGCCCAGCACCGGCAGGCCCGCGTTCGGCATGCAGGACAGCGGGATGCGGGAGTTGCGGGCGAGGTAGCGCAGGTGCTCGCTCATCTCGGCCGGGCCGGTGGCGCAGTTCAGGCCGATCATGTCGATGCCCAGCGGCTCCAGGGCCGTGAGCGCGGCGCCGATCTCGGAACCGAGCAGCATGGTGCCGGTGGTCTCGACGGTGACCGAGCAGATCACCGGGAGGTCGGTGCCGGTGGCCTTCAGGGCCCGGCGGGCGCCGAGGACCGCGGCCTTGGTCTGCAGCAGGTCCTGGGTGGTCTCCACCAGCAGCGCGTCGGCGCCGCCGGCGATCATGCCCTCGGCGTTCTGCTGGTAGGCGTCACGCAGCGTGACATAGGGGGCGTGGCCCAGGGTGGGCAGCTTGGTGCCGGGGCCCATGGAGCCGAGCACGTAGCGCTGCTGTCCGGTGGAGGCGGTGAACTCGTCGGCGACCTCACGGGCGATCCGGGCGCCGGCCTCCGACAGCTCGAAGACCCGCCCGGGGATGTCGTACTCCGCCAGTGCGGCGAAGTTCGCGCCGAAGGTGTTCGTCTCGACGCAGTCGACGCCGACCGCGAAGTACTCCTCGTGCACGGAGCGGACGATGTCGGGCCGGGTGACGTTGAGGATCTCGTTGCAGCCCTCCAGCTGCTGGAAGTCCTCCATGGTCGGGTCCTGGGCCTGCAGCATGGTGCCCATCGCTCCGTCGGCGACGACGACGCGGGAGGCCAGTGCCTCCCTGAGGGATTCGACGCGGGACGGGCTGATGGACGATGGCGTGTTCGAGGCCATGGAGGTGCTCCCTGGTTGCGACGGCTGTCGGCTTTGCGCCCCCGCCTACGGAGGCGCACCCGGCCAGCGTAGCTGCCGGTCCGGTACACGTGTTCCCCGTTTCACGCCGTGGACAGCACCCCACCACACCCCCCTGTCGTCCACCACTCGTGATCGTTGGCAGACTCCCTTCGCTCACCCAGAACGTCCGACTCGCTGACTCCAGTCGACATGGACCGATATCGTTCAGCATTGTCGAACCGCTTATTTCGGAGGTTGCCCGATGGCACGCACCATCCAGTCGCTGGAGCGCGCCGCCGCGATGCTGCGGCTGCTCGCAGGAGGGGAGCGGCGGCTGGGGCTCTCCGACATCTCCTCCTCCCTGGGACTGGCCAAGGGCACCGCGCACGGCATCCTGCGCACCCTCCAGCAGGAGGGCTTCGTGGAGCAGGACGCCGCCTCGGGCCGCTACCAGCTGGGCGCGGAGCTGCTGCGGCTGGGCAACAGCTACCTGGACGTGCACGAGTTGCGGGCCCGGGCCCTGGTGTGGACCGACGACCTGGCGCGCTCCAGCGGCGAGGCGGTCTATCTGGGCGTGCTGCACCAGCAGGGCGTGCTGATCGTGCACCACGTCTTCCGGCCGGACGACAGCCGGCAGGTGCTGGAGGTGGGCGCGATGCACCCGCTGCACAGCTCGGCACTGGGCAAGGTGCTGTCGGCGTACGACCCGGTGGCGCACAGCGAGGTGGCCGAGGCGGAGCGGGAGGCGTTCACCCCGCGCACGGTGACCGGCCTCGGGGACGTCGAGGGCCTGCTGGACCTGGCCCGGGCGCGCGGCTGGGCGGCGGACGTGGAGGAGACCTGGGAGGGCGTGGCCTCGGTGGCCGCGCCGATCCACGACCGGCGGCGGATGCCGGTGGGCGCGGTGGGCGTCACGGGAGCGGTGGAGCGGGTCTGCCGCGACGGCGAATTGCGGCCGGAAATCATCGCTGCTGTGAGGGATTGCGCACGTGCAGTGTCCCGTGATCTTGGCGCAGGGCGATTTTGACCTTTTCGCCCCTTAAGTTCACCTAAGTTTTTGGCCAAACAACCCTTGACGGGGTTCTTACGGTGAACAAAACTGCCGTGCATCGGTCGGCATTGTCGAACACCTAACGACAATATTCGCTATGGTGGGGCAGTGCCGGTACCGATCACGGCCCTCTCGGAGGGCACGGACCACCGGACGGGACCCGGGGTTCGTCTTCCCCTGGACGAAGGACAAAGGAGTCGCGGGTGTCCAGCTCCGACATCTTCATCAGCGAGACCATCGGTACCGCTGTTCTGATCTTGCTCGGCGGTGGCGTCTGCGCCGCCGTCACATTCAAGCGCTCCAAGGCGTTCAACGCCGGATGGGTGGCCATCGCCTTCGGGTGGGGCTTCGCCGTCCTCACGGGTGCCTACATCGCCGCGAAGTCCGGCGCACACCTCAACCCGGCCGTCACCATAGGTCTCGCCATCAAGGGCGCCATCGAGTGGAGCCAGGTGCCGGTCTACCTGGCCGGCGAGATGCTCGGCGCCATGATCGGCGCGGTGCTCGTGTGGATCGTCTACTACGGACAGTTCCGGGCGCATCTGACCGACCCCGAGGTCCTGGCTGATCACACCAGCCATGAGGGCCTGGTCGACCAGGCCACCGCGCCGAAGGCCGGCCCGGTTCTGGGCATCTTCTCCACCGGCCCGGAGATCCGCAATGCCGTGCAGAACCTCGCCACCGAGATCATCGCCACCGTGGTGCTCGTGCTGTCGATCCTCACCCTCGGGCTGAGCGACAACGGCAAGGGCGTCGGCACGATCGGCACGCTGCTGGTCGCACTGGTCGTCACCGGCATCGGCCTGTCGCTGGGTGGGCCGACCGGGTACGCCATCAACCCGGTCCGCGACCTCGGTCCGCGAATCGTGCACGCGTTGCTGCCGCTGCCGAACAAGGGCGGTTCAGACTGGGGCTACGCCTGGATTCCGGTCGTCGGCCCGCTCATCGGCGGTGCCATCGCCGGGGGCCTCTACCAGGTGGCGTTCGCCTGAGCCGCCTGACCGCCCCGCTGCCCGCACAGACTTCTTGGAGCACACCATGAGCGAGACCCCCACCACTTCCTCCCACGGGCACGGCCCGTTCATCGCCGCCATCGACCAGGGGACGACGTCCAGCCGCTGCATCGTCTTCGACAAGGACGGCCGGATCGTCTCGGTCGACCAGAAGGAACACGAGCAGATCTTCCCGAAGCCGGGCTGGGTCGAGCACGACGCCGCCGAGATCTGGACCAACGTCCAGCAGGTCGTCGACAGCGCCGTCGAGAAGGCCGGGATCACCGCCGCCGACGTCAAGGCCATCGGCATCACCAACCAGCGCGAGACCACCGTGCTGTGGGACAAGAACACCGGTGAGCCGGTCCACAACGCCATCGTCTGGCAGGACACCCGCACCGACGCGCTCTGCAAGGAGCTCGGGCGCAACGTCGGCCAGGACCGCTACCGCCGCGAGACCGGTCTGCCGCTGGCCTCGTACTTCGCCGGCCCGAAGATCCGCTGGCTGCTCGACAACGTCGACGGCCTGCGCGAGCGCGCCGAGCGCGGCGAGATCCTCTTCGGCACCATGGACTCCTGGGTCATCTGGAACCTCACCGGCGGCGTCAACGGCGGCCACCACGTCACCGACGTCACCAACGCCTCGCGCACCATGCTGATGAACCTGCACAACCTGCAGTGGGACCAGAAGATCCTCACCTCGATGGAGATCCCGGCCGCCGTGCTGCCGGAGATCAGGTCCTCCGCCGAGGTGTACGGCGAGGCCGCCGGCGGCGCGCTGGCCGGTGTCCCGGTCGCCTCCGCGCTCGGTGACCAGCAGGCCGCGCTCTTCGGCCAGACCTGTTTCAACCAGGGCGAGGCCAAGTCCACGTACGGCACCGGCACCTTCATGCTGATGAACACCGGCCACGAGCCGGTCAACTCCTACAACGGGCTGCTGACCACCGTCGGCTACCGCATCGGCGACGAGCAGCCGGTCTACGCCCTGGAAGGCTCCATCGCCGTCACCGGCTCGCTCGTGCAGTGGATGCGCGACCAGATGGGGCTCATCAACAGCGCGGCCGAGATCGAGACCCTCGCCAGCACGGTCGAGGACAACGGCGGCGCCTACTTCGTCCCGGCCTTCTCCGGCCTGTTCGCCCCCTACTGGCGCTCGGACGCGCGCGGCGTCATCGCGGGCCTGACCCGCTACGTCACCAAGGCGCACATCGCGCGCGCCGTCCTCGAGGCCACCGCCTGGCAGACCCGCGAGATCACCGACGCCATGACCAAGGACTCCGGCGTCGAACTGACCTCTCTCAAGGTCGACGGCGGTATGACCTCCAACAACCTGCTGATGCAGACCATCTCGGACTTCCTGGACGCCCCCGTGGTGCGCCCCATGGTCGCCGAGACCACCTGCCTCGGCGCTGCCTACGCGGCCGGACTGGCCGTCGGCTTCTGGTCCAGCACCGACGAGCTGCGCGCCAACTGGCGCCGGGCCGCCGAATGGACCCCCCGGATGGACGCGGACACCCGTGACCGCGAATACAAGAACTGGCTCAAGGCCGTCGAGCGGACCATGGGCTGGCTCGACGACGAGAGCTGACGAGGAGCACATCATGAGCACCCTGCAGAGCGCCCCGGCACTCGGGACGCACCCGGCCCACGGTTCGCACGCGAGCCGCGCCGAGACCCGGGAGCAGCTTTCCAAGGCAACGTACGACCTCCTGGTGATCGGTGGCGGCATCCTGGGCATCTCCACTGCCTGGCACGCCGCGCAGGCCGGGCTGCGGGTGGCCCTGGTGGACGCCGGCGACTTCGCCGGCGCCACCTCCTCCGCCTCCTCCAAGCTGCTGCACGGCGGTCTGCGCTACCTGCAGACCGGCGCGGTCAAGCTGGTCGCGGAGAACCACTTCGAGCGGCGTGCGGTCTCCCGTGAGGTGGCACCGCACCTCGCCAACCCCCTGACCTTCTACCTGCCGGTCTACAAGGGCGGCCCGCACGGCGCGGCCAAGCTCGGCGCGGGCGTCTTCGCCTACTCCGCGCTCTCCGCGTTCGGTGACGGCGTCGGCCACGTCATATCCCCGGCCAAGGCGCAGCGCGACGTGCCCGAGCTGCGGACGGAGAACCTCAAGGCCGTGGCCGTCTACGGCGACGACCAGATGAACGACTCCCGGATGGCCCTGATGACCGTCCGTGCCGCGGTCGCGGCCGGCGCCACGGTCCTCAACCACGCCGAGGTCACCGGACTGCGCTTCACCCAGGGCCGGGTCACCGGCGCGGAGCTCAAGGACCGCACCGACGGCCAGGAGTTCGGCGTCAACGCCCGCCTGGTGCTCAACGCCACCGGCCCGTGGGTCGACCACCTGCGCAAGATGGAGGACCCGAACGCGGCCCCCTCCATCCGCCTGTCGAAGGGCGCGCACCTGGTCCTCAAGCGCACCTCCCCCTGGAAGGCGGCGCTGGCCACCCCGATCGACAAGTACCGCATCACCTTCGCCCTCCCCTGGGAGGACATGCTCCTGCTGGGCACCACCGACGAGGAGTACGAGGGCGACCCGGCGGACGTCGCGGTCACCGAGAAGGACACCGCCCAGATCCTGGACGAGGCCGCCTTCTCGGTCCGCGACCAGCAGCTGTCGCGCGATCTGATCACGTACTCCTTCGCGGGTCTGCGGGTGCTGCCCGGCGGCCCCGGCGACACCTCCAAGGCCAAGCGCGAGACGGTGGTGACCGAGGGCAGCGGCGGCATGCTGTCGGTGGCCGGCGGCAAGTGGACGACCTTCCGCCACATCGGCCGTACGGTCATGAACAAGCTCGCCGCGCTGCCCGGCCACCCGCTGGCCGACGACATGGAGCCGATCGCGCACCTGCCGAAGAAGCTCCCGCTGCCCGGTATCGCCAACCCCAACGCGGTCGCGCACCGGCTGCTCGTCGACGGCGGCACGCCCGGCCCGCGGATGGCCCCGGAGACCGCCCGTCACCTCGCCACCCACTACGGCTCGCTGTCCTTCGACATCGCCCGGCTGGCGAACGAGGACCCGGCGCTGGCCGAGCGCATCCACCCCGACGCGCCGGAGATCTGGGCGCAGGTCGTCTACGCCCGCGACAACGAGTGGGCCGAGACGGTCGACGACGTGCTGCGCCGCCGTACGACCCTGACGATCCGCGGTCTGGACACGGAGGACGTCCGGGCCAGGGTCAAGGGCATGCTGGAGGACTGACGGCCCGCCAGGGCGGCCGGCAGCACGCCGAGTGACGATGGGACGGCCCACGGGGGGCCGTCCCGTCGTCGTATCCGCAGGCCGGAGCGCATACCGGGGCCGGGCGCGCGCAGGGTACGACGGTGACTGTCAGTGGCAGCTGCCATCATGGTCACCGCGGCATCCCGACGGGGGATGTGCCGTGGGGGGATCGGCAACGGGGGGACTGTGATGGCTCGGCGACGCCTGCGGCGTGCGGGGAAGTGGGCGGCCTGGGTGGTCGCCGTGCTCGTCGTACTGCCGGTGACGGTGGCGGGGACGGCGCTGCGCGCCCAGTACGCGGGCGCGGCCGCACCGCAGACCACGACCCGGGGGCGGGACGCCTTCTGGCTGGGGCACGCCTGGGTGGACGGACGGCGGGACGACGCCGATGTGGCGGCGCTGCGCCGCCGCCTCGAGGGCACCGGCATCCGCGATCTGTACGTCCACGCCGGGCCGTTGGAACACGACGGGACCCTGCCGCCGGCCCGCACCGCCTACCCGCGGGCGCATTGGCTGATCGCCGCGGTGCACCGCGAGCTGCCGTCGGTGCGGGTGCACGCCTGGCTGGGCGACCGGCTGGTGTACGGGCCGGGCGAGCGGGGCGGGCTGCGGCTGGCGGACGCCTCGGCCCGCGCGGCGATCGTGGCGAGTGCCCGTCAGGTGCTGGCGGACGGTTTCGCCGGGGTCCATCTGGACATCGAGCCGCTGCACTCCGACAACCCCGACTACCTCCGGCTGCTGGACCGGCTCGGGCCCGCGGTGCACCGGCGGGGCGGCGTGCTGTCCGTGGCGGTCCACCAGATCGACCCGCTGCCCGGGCTGCACCGGGTCAGCGGTGCGCTGACCGGCCACCGCAAGTGGCTCTCCCAGCGGTTCTTCGGGCAGGTGGCGCGGCGGGTCGACCAGATCGCGCTGATGTCGTACGACACCGGGCTGCCGGCCGAGAGCCTTTACGGCGGGTATGTGGCGCAGCAGACCCGGCTGGCGCTGGAGGCGACCGGCCGGCACACCGATCTGCTGATGGGGCTGCCCTTCTTCCACACCGACGACATGGGCCACCACGCCTCGGCGGAGACCGTGCGGGCCGCGGTGCGGGGCATACGGCTGGGGCTGACCCGTCAGGACCCGGGCCGCGCGCGGTTCGGTATGGCGCTGTATGTGGATTTCACCGCCACCGAGGAGGACTGGGCGGCGTACCGGAGCGGTTGGGGGCGGCCCGGCAGGACATAATGGCCCCAGACATCGGATGTCTGTGGGGTGTCCGGGCGAGTCGGGAGCGGGGAGGTCGGCATGGCGGTCACCGACGAGGCCATCGAGAAGATCAAAGGCATGATCGTCTCCGGTGCGCTGCGGCCGGGCGACCGGCTGCCCAAGGAGAGCGAGCTGGCGGCCGACCTCGGCCTGTCCCGCAACTCGCTGCGCGAGGCGGTGCGCGCGCTCTCCCTCATCCGCATCCTGGACGTGCGCCAGGGCGACGGCACCTACGTCACCAGCCTGGACCCGCAACTCCTGCTGGAGGCCATGAGCTTCGTGGTGGACTTCCACCGCGACGACACGGTGCTGGAGTTCCTCGCCGTCCGCCGCATCCTGGAGCCGGCCGCCACGGCGATGGCGGCCGGCCGGATCGGCCCCGGCGAACTGGACGCACTGGAAGCCCAGTTGGACGCGCTGGGCCCGGACCCGTCGGTGGAGGACCTGGTCGCCGGCGATCTGGAGTTCCACCGCGGCATCGTCGCGGCATCGGGCAACTCCGTGCTCTGCTCGCTGCTGGACGGGCTGTCCGGCCCGACGACCCGGGCCCGGATCTGGCGCGGACTGACACAGAAGGACGCGGTCCGGCGCACCCTCACCGAGCACCGGGCGATCCTCGGCGCGCTGCGCGACCGCGACGCGGAGGCGGCACGGGCCTGGGCGACGGTGCACATCGCCAGCGTGGAGCAGTGGCTGCGCTCCTCGCTGTGACCGGCCGGCGCGGGGCCGGGTTCCCGGTGCGGCGCGGGGCCCCGGCTCCGCACGCGGCACCGGGCACCCGGCCCCGGCCGCACGCCCGCCGGGTACGACCGCGGCCGACCGCCCCCCAACCGCGCCGGACCGCGTACGGCGGCCGTGTCAGATGGCGAAGCCGCCGTCGACCGCGAGGGACGCGCCGGTGATGTAGCGGCCGCCCTCACCCGCCAGATGGGCCACGGTCGCCGCGACGTCCGCGGCCCGGCCGTACGCCCCCAGGGCGGTCAGCCCGGCCTGCAGCGGCGCGCTCTCGCCGTCCGCCGGGTTCATGTCGGTGTCGATGGGGCCCGGCGTCACGAGATTGGCGGTGATGCCGCGCGGGCCCAGCTCCCTGGCGAGGGTCCGGGTCAGACCGGAGAGCGCGGCCTTGCTGGTGGCGTAGAGGCTGCCGCCGGGGAAGGCGACCCGCTCGGCCATGCAGCTGCCGATGGAGATGATCCGCCCGCCCTCCGTCAGATGGGCGGCCGCGGCCTGCGCCGCCAGGAACGGCGCCCGCACATTGGTCCGCAGCACCCGGTCGATGTCCTCCAGGGAGAGCTGCTCGAACGGGCCGAGCACACCGACGCCCGCGTTGTTGACCAGGATGTCCAGCCGCCCGAACCGGTCCACGGCACCCGCCACCGACGACCACACCGCCTCCGCGTCACCGCTGTCGGCCGGTACCGCCCAGGCGCTCCCGCCGGCCCCCTCGATCTCCTTGACGACCTGCTCGGCCGCCTCCGCGCGGCTCCGGTAGGTCAGCGCCACCGCCGCGCCGTCGGCGGCCAGCCGCAGCGCGATCGCCGCACCGATCCCCCGGCTGCCGCCGGTCACCAGCGCCACCTTGCCGGCCAGCGGCCGGTCGCCGCCCTCACCCCGCACCGCCGCCGTCATCGGGGCCATCACCGTCGCGGTCATCGTCGTCACCTTCACCTCGGTCGGTCGTCCGCTGGGGACGAGCACCGCGGCCGCCCGCGGTACGACTCGATCCTCGGCCGCGGCGGGCCCCGGAGCTGGCGGAATCCGGACGGGAACCCGGCGGCCCGCGGCGGCCGTTGCGCTCCCTCCGGCGGACCCGGGGCGGCCCGGAGGACGCCGCCTACCGCTCGCCGAGGCCGTACACCCGCCGCGCGGTGCCCCCGAAGACCGCCGCGCGCTCCGCCGCGGTCAGCCCGCCGGTGGCGGCCTCCGCCACCGCGACGACCTCGTCGTAGCCGGCGGCCAGGGTGCACACCGGCCAGTCGGAGCCGAACATCACCCGGTCCGGGCCGAAGACGTCCAGCACGTGCCGGGCGTACGGCAGGAGCTGCTGCGGCCGCCAGGTGTCCCAGTCGGCCTCGGTGACCAGCCCGGAGAGTTTGCAGCTGACGTTCGGCAGCCGGGCGAGCGCGGTGAGCCCGTCGGCCCAGGGCTGCCGGCCGCCCGTCGCCACCGCCGGTTTCGCGGCGTGGTCCACGACGAACGCCAGCTGCGGCAGGGCCCGCGCGGCGGCCTGCGCGGCGGGCAGTTCGCGCGGGGTGACGAGCAGGTCGTAGACCAGCCCGGCGCCGGCCAGCGCACCGAGGCCGCGCAGCACGTCGGGCCGGGTGAGCCAGGCGGGGTCCGGCTCGTCCTGCACCTGGTGCCGGACGCCGGCCAGCCCGGCGGGCAGCGCCGCGAGGACCTCGGCGAGCGCCGGATCGGTCAGGTCGGCCCAGCCGACGACACCGGCCACCGGCCCCTCCCCCGCCGCGACGGCGAGCAGTTCGGCGGTGTCCTCGTACGACGACACCGACTGGACGAGGACCGTGGCGTCGATGCCGTGCGCGGTCAGGTGCGGGACGAGGTCGGCCTGGGTGTACCGGCGGCGGATCGGATCGGCCCAGGGCCCGTCCATCCACGGCTGCGCACGCCGCGCCGGGTCCCACAGGTGGTGATGGGCGTCGATACGCATCGGGCGCTCCCGGCTCAGTCGTTCAGGGGCAGCGGCAGCCCGGCGTCGAGGAGGCCGCGGTCGACGAGGGCGTGCCACAGCGCGTCGGGCACCGGATGGTGGAACAGGGCGGCGTTCTCGGCCATCTCCTCGGGCGTGGCCGCGCCCACCACGGCCGCGGCCACGGCCGGGTGCCCGAACGGGAAGCGCAGCGCCGCCGCCTTCAGGGGCACACCGAACTCCTCGCACACCGCCGCGAGGCGCCGCGCCCGGGCGAGCGGCCCGGGCGGCGCGGGCGCGTAGTCGTACGGGGCGCCGGGCGACGGGTCGGCCAGCAGACCGGAGTTGTAGACACCGCCGACGACGACCGAGCTGCCGCGCCGCTCGCACACCGGCAACAGATCGTCGTGGGCGGTGCGCTCCAGCAGGGTCCAGCGGCCGGCGCAGAGCACCACGTCCACATCGAGGTCGGCGACCAGCCGGGCCAGCACCCCGCTGTCGTTCATGCCGAAGCCGATGGCGCGCACGACCTTCTGCGCGCGCAGCTCCGCCAGGGCCGGGAAGCCGGTCTCGTACACCTCGCGCAGATGGTCCTCGACGTCGTGCAGATAGACGATGTCGACGGCATCCACCCCGAGCCGTTCCAGGGACGCCTCCAGCGTGGCGCGGATGCCGTCGCGGGAGAAGTCGCGCACCCGGGCGCGGGCGGGGGTGGCGACGAAGCCCTGACCCTCCGGGGCCTCTCCCGCCGCGAGCGGCCGCAGCCGGCGGCCCACCTTGGTGGAGAGGGTGTAGCCGGCCCGGTCGCGGCCCCGCAGCGCCCGGCCGAGCCGCTCCTCGGACAGGCCCACGCCGTAGTGCGGCGCGGTGTCGAAGTAGTGGGCGCCGGCGGCCAGGGCGGCCCGTACAACGTCCTGCGCCCGGTCCTCGGGCACCGCGCGGTAGAGGTTGCCGAGCGGTGCGCAGCCGAGGCCGAGCGGCGGAACGGTGACGCCGGTGCGGCCCAGTTCCCGCGGCCCCTGCGGCGGAAAGCGCATGACGACGGCCCCCTCAGTCCTGCTTCTCGCCGCTGGTGAAGCGGGAGATGACCAGCGCGATGATGATGATCATGCCGTTGAGGAACTGCGTCCACAGCGGCGGCACCCCGCCCAGCGTCATCACATTGATCACCAGCTGGAGCGTCAGCACCCCGGTCAGGGCACCGAAGAGGGTGCCGCGGCCGCCCTTGAGGCTGATGCCGCCGATCACCGCGGCGGCGAAGACCTGGAAGATCCAGCCGTTGCCCTGGCTCGCGGACACCGCGCCGTAGTGGCCGGTGTAGAGGATCCCCGCGAAGGCGGCGAGCAGCCCGCCGACGGCCAGCACGATCCAGGTGATCCGGTCCACCCGGATGCCGGCCGCGCGGGCCGCCTCCGGGTTGCCGCCGATCGCGTAGAGCGCCCGCCCGTGCCGCAGGTAGCCCAGCGCCGCGCCGCCCAGCGCGAAGAGGGCGAGGCAGATCCACACGGCCGCGGGGACACCGAGCCAGTCGGCCTTGCCCAGGTAGGCGAAGGACGCGGGGACGTCGCCGATCGACTGCCCCTCGGAGATGCCCACCTGGAGGCCGCGCAGCATGGTGAGCATGCCGAGGGTGGCGATGAAGCCGTTGACCCGCAGCTTGAGGATGAGGAAGCCGTTCGCGGCGCCGACCGCCGCACCCACGGCCAGGCACAGCGGGACCGCCGTCCAGGGCGGGAACAGCTCCAGCCCGGCGAACCGGGCCCCGTGCGCGGGCATCACCAGCCACAGCGCGAGCACCGGCGCCAGCCCGATGGTGGACTCCAGCGACAGGTCCATCCGCCCGCTGATCAGGATCAGCGCCTCGCCGAGCACCAGCAGGCCCAGCTCGGTGGACTGCTGGACGACACCGATGAGGTTGTCCCGGGTCAGGAACGCGGGCGAGACGATGAAGCCGATGACGCCCAGGACGAAAATCACCGGCACCAGGGACAGGTCCCGCCAGCGGGCCGGGTCGAGCCGGGGCCGGCCGCGCCGCGGCGCCCGGTCCACCGCGCCCGCGGCCGGTGGCGATGCGGTCTCGGTCATGACGCGGTCCCTTCCGTTCCTTGCGTTTCTTCCGTTCCCTGCGTTTCTTCCGTTCCTTCGGTGTCCCGGTCGGCGGGGCGGCCCGCGCCGGCCGGGGCGCGCGGGCCGCCGGACCCGTCGCCGCCGCCCACGCCCTCCATGGCGGCGACCAGCTCGTGGTCGCGCCAGCCGGCGCCGAACGCGGCGGTGACCCGGCCGTGGAAGACCGTCAGCACCCGGTCGCAGACCCGCAGGTCGTCCAGCTCGTCGGAGACCAGCACGGCCCCGCTGCCGCCGTCCGCGACGTCCCGCACGACGCCCAGCAGCGCGTCCTTGGACTTGACGTCGACCCCGTTGGTGGGCCGGACGGCCACCAGCACGGCGGGCTCCCGGGCCAGCGCCCGGGCGATCACCACCTTCTGCTGGTTGCCGCCGGAGAGCCCGGACACCGGCTGGCCGGGCCCGGTCGCCTTGATGTCCAGCGCCGCGATCATCCGCCGGGCGAACTCCCGCGTCCTGGACGGCAGTACGGTCCCCATCGGCCCCAACTGGTCGGCGACGGTCAGGGTGGCGTTCTCGGCCACGCTGCGGCCCGGCACGAGGCCCTCGCGGTGCCGGTCCTCGGGGACGTAGCCGATGCCCGCCTCCAGGGCGTGCGGCACGCTGCCCGTACGCACCGGCCGCCCCCGCACCGAGATCCGCCCGCGGTCCGGCGCCCGCAGCCCCACCAGCACCTCACCGATCGCGGTGTTGCCGCTGCCGGTGGCGCCGGCGAGGCCGACCACCTCACCGGCCCGCACGGTCAGGTCCAGCGGCGCGAAGTGCCCGTCCAGCGCCAGCCCTTCGGTCCGCAGCACCGGCTCACCCGGCGGGCGCGCCGCCGTACGGCTGCGCCGCGCGGCACCGGCCTGTTCCCCCGTCATCGCCGCCACCAGCGCGTCCTCGGGCAGCTCCGTGACCGGCGCGGTCAGCACGTGCCGGGCGTCGCGGAACACGGTGACGGTGTCGCACAGCTCGTAGACCTCCTGGAGGTGGTGCGAGATGAACAGGAAGGCCACGCCCCGGGCGCGCAGCGCGCGCAGCCTGGCGAAGAGCCGGTCGATGCCCGCGGCGTCCAGGCGGGCGGTGGGCTCGTCGAGGATGATCAGCCGGGCGCCGAAGGACAGCGCCCGGGCGATCTCCACGAACTGCCGCTGCTCGACGCCGAGATCCTTGATCCGGGCGGCCGGGTCGGCGTCGACGCCGTATCCGGCCAGCAGCTCCCCGGCCCGCTCGCGCAGCGCCCGCCAGCGGATGACCCGCTCCCCCTGGAAGCGGCCCAGGTAGAGGTTCTCCGCGACGGTCAGCTCCGGCACCGTCATCGACTTCTGGTAGACGCACGCCACCCGGCGCTGCCAGGCGGCGGTGTCGCCCCAGCCGGGCGCCGGTTCGCCGCCGAAGGTGACCCGGCCGGCGTCCGGGCGCTCCATGCCGGTCAGCACCGACACCAGGGTCGACTTGCCGGCGCCGTTGCGGCCCACCAGGGCGTGCGCCTCCCCGGCCCGTACGGTCAGCCCGGCGCCTTCGAGGGCGACGGTGGGGCCGTAGCGCTTGACGATGCCCTCGGCGCGCACCGCCGCCGGCCGGCCGTCGGTCCGCCCGGCCACTACTTCTTCTTCTCCAGCTGATTGGCCCACAGCTTCGTGTCGTCGACGTTGGCCTTGGTGACCAGGGGCGCCGGCAGCTGGTCCTCCAGCCCGTTCTTGATCTTCACGATGGTGGAGCCGTGGTCGGTGGGTCCGGGCCGGAAGGTCTTCTTCTCCAGCCCCGCCCTGGCGTAGTACAGCGCGTACTTGGCGTAGAGGTCGGCGGGTTGGGAGAGGGTGGCGTCGATCCGGCCGGCGCGGATGGCGTCCAGTTCGTCGGGGATGCCGTCGTTGGAGATCACGGTGATGTGCCCCGGGGACCCGGCCGGCTTGAGGAGCTTCTTCTGCTCCAGGAGGGCGAGGGTGGGCTGCAGGAAGGCGCCGCCGGCCTGCAGGTAGATCCCGTCGAGGTCCGGGTGCTGGGCGAGCAGGCTCTGCAGCTTGGCGGAGGCCACCTCGCCCTTCCAGTCGGTGGCCAGCTCATGGACGGTGATCTTCGGGAACTTCGTCCGCATGCAGGACGCGAACGCCTCCGACCGGTCCCGCCCGTTGATGGAGCTGAGGTCGCCCTGGAGTTCGGCGACCCGGCCCCGGCCGCCGAGCCGCCGGCCGAGGTACTCGCAGGACTTCTCCCCGTAGGCGCGGTTGTCGGCCCGCACCACCATGTAGACCTTGCCCTCGTCGGGCCGGGTGTCCACGCTCACCACCGGGATCTTCTTCTCCGCCAGCCGCCGCAGCTCCGCGGCGATGGCCCCGGTGTCCTGCGGGGCCATCACGATGGCCTTGGCGCCCTGGTCGGTCAGCGCCTGGACGTTGGAGACGACCTTGGCGATGTCGTTCTGCGAGTTGGACAGCGGCAGCGCGGCCGGACCGCCGTGGTCCAGGTCCTTTTCGAGGTACTGCTGGTAGGAGTTCCAGAAGTCGGTGTCCGTACGGGGCATGTCGATGCCGATCCGGCCGCCCGCGGCGTCGCTGCCGCGATTGCAGCCGGCGAGCGCGGCGGTGGCGAGCACCGCGGCACAGGCCGCCGCGCCGGTGGTACGCAGTCTCATGGTGGTCCCTCGGTCGTGGTGTGCGGATCCCCGGCCCCGCCTCCTCCGGGGGAGATACGGGGAAAGGTCGCGGGGGCAAACGGACGAGCCGGTTCAGGTCGCGGGCCGCAGCCGCAGCCCCTGCATCCCCCCGTCGACGGCGAGCGCGGTACCGGTGATGCCGGAGGCGGCCGGCGACGCCAACGAGACGATGGCGGCGGCCACTTCGTCAGCGGTGACCATCCGGCCCATCGGCTGGCGGGCGTGCAGCGCGGCCCGCTCGGCGGCCGGGTCGTCGGCCCGTTCCAGCAGCCGCCCGATCCACGGGGTGTCCGCGGTGCCCGGGTTGACGCAGTTGACGCGGATGCCCTCCCGGAGGTGGTCGGCGGCCATCGCCAGCGTCAGCGACAGCACCGCGCCCTTGCTCGCGCTGTACAGGGCGCGCTGCGGCAGCCCGGCGGTGGCGGCGATGGAGCAGGTGTGGGTGATCGAGACGGTCCCCGGGGCGCCGGCGGCGGTACGGCGCAGATGCGGCAGCGCGGCCCGCGCGGTGCGCACCAGCCCCAGCACGTTGACGTCCAGGACCCGGCCCCACTCCGCGTCGTCGTTGTCCTCGACGGTGCCGATCGCGCCGATGCCCGCGTTGCCGACCAGGGTGTGCAGGGCGCCCAGCTCCGCCACCGCCTGCTCGACCGCGGCCCGTACGGCGGCGTCCGAGGTCACCTCGGCGGTGACGCGGACCGCCCCGTCCGGCGCCCCGGCCGGGTCGCGGTCCAGCACGGCCACCCGCGCGCCGCGCGCCATCAGCAGGGCCGCGGTGGCCGCCCCGATACCGGAACCGCCGCCGGTGACCACGGCGGCCATCCCCGCGAAGTCGGCCGGCGGCCGGCCGGCGTGTGCTCCGGTGCTCATGCGGAGACCTCCTGTTCGCCCGGCTGCCGGGACCGGTCGTGCGGGGGCCGGCGGGCGCGCCACACCGGTCCGTCGGGGAAGCGGTGGGCGGCGATCGACGCCGGCTTCATCCGCGCCGAGAAGCCGGGCGCTGCCGGGGCGCGGTAGCGGCCGCGCTCGACGACGACCGGTTCGGTGAAGTGGTCGTGCAGATGGTCGACGTACTCGATGACCCGGTCCTCCCAACTCCCGGACACCGCCACGTAGTCGAACATCGCCAGGTGCTGCACCAGCTCGCACAGCCCCACCCCGCCCGCGTGCGGGCACACCGGGACGCCGTACTTGGCGGCGAGCAGCAGGATCGCCAGGTTCTCGTTGACCCCGGCCACCCGCGCCGCGTCGATCTGTACGAAGTCCACCGCCCCGGCCTGCAGCAGCTGCTTGAACACCACGCGGTTGGCGACGTGTTCGCCGGTGGCGACCTTCACCGGCTGCCCGGAGCGCACCGCGGCGTGCCCCAGCACGTCGTCCGGGCTGGTCGGCTCCTCGATCCAGTGCGGGGTGTACGGCGCCAGCGCGGTCATCCAGCGGACCGCCTCGGCCACGTCCCAGCGCTGGTTGGCGTCGACGGCGATCCGTACGCCGGGCCCGACGGCGTCCCTGGCGAGCCGCAGCCGCCGCCGGTCGTCGTCGAGGTCGGCGCCCACCTTGAGCTTGATCTGTCCGAACCCGTCGGCCACCGCCTGTTTGGCCAGCCGCACCAGCTTGCCGTCGTCGTAGCCGAGCCAGCCCGGCGAGGTGGTGTACGCGGGGTAGCCCTCGGCTCTGAGGCGGGCGGCGCGCTCGGCCCGGCCGGGTTCGGCGGCCCGCAGCAGGTCCAGTGCCTCGGCGGGCGTCAGCGCGTCGGTCAGATACCGGAAGTCGACCAGCGAGACCAGTTCCTCGGGTGTCATTCCGGCCAGGAACTCCCACACCGGCAGCCCCGCCCGGCCGGCGGCCAGGTCCCAGGCGGCGTTGACCACCGCTCCGGCCGCCATCTGCGTCACCCCCTTCTCGGGGCCGAGCCAGCGCAGCTGGGAGTCGTGGGTGAGGTCGCGGTGCAGGGCGGCGAGGTCCGCGGCGGTGGCGGGTGCGGGGCGGCCGACGACGTACGGCGCGAGCGACCGGATCGCGGCGGCCATGACATCGTTGCCGCGCCCTATCGTGAAGCAGAAGCCGTGCCCCTGCGGCCCGCCGTCGGTGTGCAGCACGACGTAGGCGGCGGAGTAGTCGGGGTCCGGGTTCATGGCGTCCGAGCCGTCGAGCTGCTCCGAGGTGGGGAAGCGGACGTCATGGACCTCGATCCCGGTGACGGTGTCGGTCACGGACATGCACATGCCCCCTGAGATGTTGCGGAAGAACATCGGACCTTTGCCGGTCATCCGATGTATAGACCCGCGTGCAAGACGGCGTCCAGACCCCGTACGGAAGTTAGGTGATCGGAGTCGGACACAGATCGGATGAATCGGATCTCATTCGTGCACAGGGGCTGCGGACCGGCACCGCACACGCCGTAGTCTGGTGACGCACGCAATGGAACTGCTGCCGGCGGCCGCCCCCACACGGCCGAACCGGTCGGAAGGAGGCGCTGGGTGATCGAGCTCGAGGGGGTGCCCGAGCTGATCGACCCGGTCATGGTGGCCGCGTTCGAAGGCTGGAACGACGCCGGCGACGCCGCCTCCGCCGCGGTCGCACATCTGGACCGGGAATGGAAGGGAGAGGTCTTCGCCGCGCTGGACGCCGAGGACTACTACGACTTCCAGGTGAACCGCCCCACGGTCTTCCTGGACGGCGGCGTACGCAAGATCACCTGGCCGACGACCCGGCTCTCCGTGGTCCGCGTCGGCGACGCGAACGGCAAGGGCCGGGCGCGCGACCTGGTCCTGGTCCGCGGGATCGAACCCAGCATGCGCTGGCGTTCGTTCTGCAACGAAATCCTGGGCTTCGCCCATGAGTTGGGGGTGGAGATGCTGGTGGTGCTGGGCTCCCTGCTCGGCGACACCCCGCACACCCGCCCCGTCCCGGTCAGCGGCGTCACCTCCGACGCGGACCTGGCCCGGCGCCTGGACCTGGAGGAATCCCGCTACGAAGGCCCCACCGGCATCGTCGGCATCCTCCAGGAAGCCTGCACGCACGCCGGGGTCCCCGCGGTGAGCCTGTGGGCCGCGGTGCCGCACTACGTCTCCCAGCCGCCCAACCCGAAGGCCAGCCTCGCGCTGCTCAACCGCCTGGAGGACCTCCTCGACATCAGCATCCCGCTGGGCGAGCTGAGCGAGGACGCGCGGGCCTGGCAGCTGGGCGTCGACCAGCTGGCCGCCGAGGACAGCGAGGTGGCCGAATACGTCCAGTCCCTGGAGGAGGCGCGGGACACCGCGGACCTCCCGGAGGCGTCCGGCGAGGCCATCGCCCGCGAGTTCGAGCGCTACCTGCGCCGCCGCGACCCGCAGGCCGGCCCGGGCGTGGCTACCGAGGGCGGGCTCACCGAGGGCCGCGACAGCTCCTACCTCCGCGACACCACCAGCGGCCGCACCCGCCCGCCCCGTCCGGTCTCCAAGGACCAGCGCGAGCCGCGCCCCACGGACGAGGCGGAAACGGACCCCGAGTCCCCGGAGGACTCCGGGGACCGCCGCGACGAGGACTGACCGAGGTCCGTTCCGTCGCCCCGCCGGCGGGCGCTCTCCCGGCAGGTGCCGGCTCCGAGGACGACGTCCGCGGGACCGGCACCACACCCGGCAGGCAACCGCCCGCCGCTGCGACGGGCGGTTCGCACGGCGGGAAACCCGGCAACGCACGCGGCCCCGCGGTGCGCCACCGCGGGGCCGGAACGAGGGGCGCCCCCGCTCCCGCGAAGGCGCCCCGAGGGACGAACTCAGCCGCCGGCTGTCAGAGCGCCACGCCCAGCAGCGCGTCGACCGTGCGCGAGACGAGGCCGGGCGCGCCCTCGTCGGTGCCGCCCTCCGCCTCCTGCGTCGCGGCCCAACGGTCCACCGCGGCCAGCGCGGCCGGGGAGTCCAGGTCGTCGGCGAGGGCCGCGCGGATCTCCTCCAGCAGGGCCTCGGCCGGCGGGCCGTCGGGGCGGGAGACCGCCGCGCGCCAGCGCGCCAGCCGTGCCACCGCCTCCTCCAGCACCGCGTCGGTCCACTCCCAGTCCGCCCGGTAGTGGTGCGCGAGCAGCGCCAGGCGGATCGCCGCCGGGTCGGTGCCCTCGCGCCGCACCTTCGAGACGAAGACGAGGTTGCCCTTCGACTTGGACATCTTCTCGCCGTTCAGGGCCACCATGCCGGCGTGCACGTACGCCTGGGCGAACGGGTGCTCGCCGGTGAGCGCCTGGGCGTGCGAGGCGCCCATCTCGTGGTGCGGGAAGGCGAGGTCGGAGCCGCCGCCCTGCACGTCGAAGCCCATCCCGAGGTGGTCCAGGGCGATCGCGACGCACTCGATGTGCCAGCCGGGCCGGCCGCGGCCCAGCGAGCCGCCGTCCCAGCTCGGCTCGCCGTCGCGGGCGGCCATCCACAGCATCGGGTCGAGCGGGTTCTTCTTGCCCTCGCGCTCCGGGTCGCCGCCGCGCTCGGCGGACAGCAGCCGCATCGCCTCGGCGTCCAGGCCGGAGACCTCACCGAAGTGCGGGTCGGAGGAGACGGAGAAGTAGATGTCGCCGTCCAGCTCGTAGGCGGCGCCGGCGTCGCGCAGCCGCTCCACCAGCGGGACGATCCCGGGTATCGACTCGACGGCGCCTATGTAGTGGCGCGGTGGCAGCATCCGCAGGGCCGTCATGTCCTCGCGGAACAGGGCGGTCTCGCGCTCGGCGAGCGCGGTCCAGTCGTCGCCGGTCTTCTCCGCCCGCTCCAGCAGCGGATCGTCGACGTCGGTGACGTTCTGCACGTAGTGCACCTGGCGCTTCGTGTCGAGCCACACGCGCTGAACCAGGTCGAACGCGTTGTAGGTCGCCGCGTGCCCCATGTGGGTGGCGTCGTACGGCGTGATGCCGCAGACATAGATACGGGCGACGGGACCGGGGGCGAGGGTCACCCGTCCGCCGGTCGCGGTGTCGTGGATCCTCAGGTCGCGGCCCTGACCAGGCAGGGCGGGGACCTCAGAAGCGGGCCATGCATGCATGCCATGAGCGTAACCGGACGGAGGTTCCGCATACGAACCGGATCACGGGTCTTGGCCGGAAAGGCGGTCTTGTGTTTGACGGCGCGACGTGCAAAGGCACGTCGGGGTGCGGTTCCGGGTCAGACGGGCGGCCAGGGGATCGCGGGCCATTCCCCGCTCGGCTCCGGGTGCCGGCCGCTGCGCAGCAGCCCCGCCACACGAGCCCGCAACCCCTCGATCTCGGCCTCCGTGATCAGTTCGGCCAGTCGGGCGGCCAGCGGCGCCGCGTCCGCCAGCGCCGTCCGCAGACCGCGCAACACCTCCACGGCCTCCGCCGGCAGCGGCTCCCCCGCCCAGCCCCACAGCAGGGTGCGCAGCTTGTCCTCGGCGTTGAAGGTCACACCGTGGTCGATGGCGAAGAACCGGCCGTCGGCGCCGGGCAGCAGATGCCCGCCCTTGCGGTCACCGTTGTTGATCACCGCGTCCAGCACCGCGAGCTGCCGCAGCCGCGGGTGGTCGGCGTGCACCAGCAGGGCGGTACGGCCCTCCCCCAGCTCCGCGAAGCCGACGGCCTTCCAGCCGGGCCCCGGCTCCTCGTCCTCCACCAGGGCCAGCAGCTCGGGCACCTCGTCGCTGCTCTCCGGCGGGTCGATCCACTCCTGGACCATGCCGGTGCCGTACGGGCCCTCGCGCAGCACGGTCGGCGGGATCAGGTCCCAGCCGCAGGCACGGGCGACCTCGTAGGCGGCGACCTCGCGCTGGGCGAGGGTGCCGTCGGGGAAGTCCCACAGCGGGCGCTCGCCGGCGACCGGCTTGTAGACGCAGGCGGCGCTGCGGCCGTCGTGCTCGACGGTGCAGTACAGCACCGCGTTGGACGCCTCCTGGATGCGGCCGCGGACGGTCAGCTCACCCTCGGCGAGGAAGGCGTCCGACAGGCCGGCGGCGGGCTCCGGCGCGGCCGCGGCCCGCGCCGGGGCGGCGGGGCCGGGCAGCGGCCCGGCCGGCTCCGCGGCCGGCTCGCCGCCGCTCAGGCGTCCCGTCGGTATCCGTTCTGGCGCGGGCATACGTGTCCCTCCGGGTCGAGCGGCAGGCTGCACAGCGGGCACGGCGGGCGGCCGGCGTTGACGACCTCCAGCGCCCGCTTGGCGAACGCCCTGGCCATGGTTCCGGTGAGGCGCACCCGCAGCATCGGCGGGCCGTTCTCGTCGTCCTGGAGCAGCCGCTCCTCGGCGTCGGCGAGCGCCTCGTCGCTGTCGGCGTCCAGCTCGACCAGCGCCTGCGCCTCGACGATCATCCGCTCGTCCTCGCCGTCCCAGGCCAGCGCCATCGTGCCGACCCGGAACTCCTCCTCCACGGGGGTCTCCAGCGGGGCGGTGTCGGCGAGTTCGGCGGGCGAGACGGCGGGCACCGGGGCATTGCCGCCGCTGCGCCGTACGACCTCGTCCAGCAGCTCGTCGATCCGCTCGGCGAGCGCCGCGACCTGCGTCTTCTCCAGAGCGACGCTGGTCGTGCGGCCGGCGGCGGTCGCCTGGAGGTAGAAGCTACGGCGGCCAGGCAGCCCGACCGTACCGGCCACGAAGCGGTCCGGCGCGTCGTAGAAGAACACCTGACGGGACAACGTCCTGCTCCGATTGCTCGACTGCGGGGTCACTGCGGTCGCTGCACGTCCCGCTGACCGGGGCGTGGCGGGCAGCGCCGTCGCACCACCCTACTGCGCCGACTGATCACGCTGCGCCCGCGCCACCGCCGACGGCCGCGTCCCGGCCGTCGCCCGGGACCGCCCCGTCCTCCCTGGGCACGAGGGACGCGAAGTCGCCGGTGTCGCCGAGCCGGACCAGGTAGGGCCGCAGCCTGGTGTAGCGGACGACGGTGACCGAGCAGGGCTCGACGGAGATCCGCTGGAACAGGTCGAGGTGCATGCCCAGCGCGTCGGCCACCAGCGCTTTGATGATGTCGCCGTGCGCGCACATGGCGTAGACGGCCTCCGGGCCGTGCGCCGCCTCGATGCGGGCGTTCCAGTCGCGCACCGCGTCCACCGCGCGGGCCTGCATGGCACGCATCGACTCCCCGCCGGGGAAGGCCGCCGCGGACGCGTGCTGCTGGACGACCTCCATCAGCGGCTCGTCGGCGAGCTCGGCGAGTTTGCGGCCCGACCAGTCGCCGTAGTCGCACTCGCTGATCCGGTCCTCGACGTGCAGCGCGAGCCCCGGCCGGGCCGCCAGCAACGGCGCCACGGTCTCCCGGCAGCGCTGCAGCGGACTGGAGACGACGGCGGCAAGCGGCACCCGCGCCAGCCGGGCGGGCAGCGCGGCGGACTGGGCGGCGCCGCGCTCGTCGAGGGCGACGCCGGGCGCCCGCCCGGCGAGCACTCCGGCGGTGTTGGCGGTGGAGCGGCCGTGCCGCACCAGGATCAGCGTGGGCATGACCGCCAGCCTACGTTCCGCGGCCGCCGTCCTGGCACGCGCCCGGGGTACGCGCGAGAATGCCAGATGTGATCGTGGACTGCGCCATCTACCGGGAGGGCCGCCGCACCGAGTGCGCGACCGACTTCGCGCACGCCCTCGACGCGGCCCGGGCCGAGGGCCACTCCTTCATGTGGCTGGGGATGCACGAGCCGACGGCGGAGGAGTTCGAGCGCGTCAGGTCCGAGTTCGCGCTGCACCCCCTGGCGATCGAGGACGCGCTCAAGGCCCACCAGCGGCCCAAGCTGGAGGTCTACGACGACTCGCTGTTCATGGTGCTCAAACCGATCACCTACGACGACAAGGCCGACACGGTGACCTCCTCGGAGGTGATGGTCTTCGTCGGCGACTCGTTCGTGGTGACCGTGCGGCACGGGGAGGCCAGCCCGCTGGCGGCGGTGCGGCGCCGGCTGGAGGAGCATCCGGAGATCCTGCGGCACGGCCCCGGTGCGGTGCTGTACGCGGTCAGCGACGCGGTGGTCGACCACTACATCGAGGTGGCCGCCGAACTCCAGCTGGACATGGAGGAGTTGGAGGCGGAGGTGTTCGCGCCGGTGCGCGGCCGGGACACCCGGAACACCGCCGCCGAGATCTACGCGTTCAAGCGCGAGGTGATGGAATTCCGTCGGGCGACCGGCCCGTTGGCGGCGCCGATGGCCCGGCTGCAGAATCCGGGAGTGCCGTTCGTGCACGCCCACGCCCGGCCGTTCTTCCGCGACGTCGACGACCACCTCACCCGCGCCAACGAGTCGGTGGACGGCCTGGACCGGCTGCTCTCGGACATTCTCTCCGCCCACCTGGCGCAGATGGGCGTTCGGCAGAACGACGACATGCGCAAGATCTCCGCGTGGGCGGCGCTGGCGGCCGTACCGACCCTGATCGCCGGGATCTACGGCATGAACTTCGAGAACATGCCGGAACTCAAGTGGCACCTGGGCTACCCCGCGGTCCTGGTACTGATGGTCCTCATCGAGGTCTCGCTCTACCGCCTGTTCAAGCGCCGCGGGTGGCTGTGACCCGCGGCGGGAGGCGTACGGCGGCGACGGCCCGGCTCAGGCGAACTCCGGCGCGGAGGTGGCCGGACCGCCCAGCGGGTCCGACCGCTCGGGCTGTGCCAGGGTGACCATCCGCCGCCAGCCGCCCAGCCGCTCGTAGCCGTACACCGCCCGGATCCCCGCGGCGAGGGCCGTGGACTTGGCCTTCGGCCAGTGCAGGAGGCGGCCCATGTGGCCCATCACCGCCAGGCTGACGTCCCGGTAGACGGCCATCTCGGCGTGCGCGCACTCGCGCAGCACCCGCTGGATGGTCCGGCCGTGCCCCGCCCGGGCCAGCCTGAGCAGCTCCTCGTGGCAGTAGGCGAGGTGGTTGTCCTCGTCCTGGGCGATCATCCGGACCGCCTTGCCCACCTCGGGGTGGTCACCGAAGTACCTCCTGAGCAGCTCCATCTGGTCGGCGGCCCGCTGCTCGGTGACCCGGCTGTGCGCGAGGTAGGTGATGACGTCCAGCTCGGTGAGCGGCTCGTCGCGGCGCAGCTTGTCGTGCGCCAGGCCGATCCCGCGCCGCTCCAGGAGCATCGTGTAGTCGGTGTCCTCGGGGACCTCGGCGGGGGTCAGCCCGCGCCGGCGCATCAGGGCCTGGAAGATCCGGCCGTGCTTGTCCTCGTCGGCGCCGTGCCGGGCGACCTTGGGCGCCAACCCGCGCAGCGACGCGGGCAGGAGCGCGGCGATCCGGCCGTTCTCCCAGCCGCCCTGGGCCTCGCCGCTGGCCGCTATGGAACAGAACAGTCGGTAGGAGTTGTCGTTGTCGACGATCTCCTGGAAGACACTGCGGGCCGAGAACATTTGCGCCACCTCCGAACGGACACACCCGTAAAGAAAAAGTCAAATGGGGCGTTCCGGTCGCGGCAACCGGAGCCGCCACCCATTCGGCCGTTCGGCTGACGCACGGCCGGCGAGGAGGCGTAACCGGGCCGTCGGCCGCCGCGTTGAGCAGCGTGACGGCCGTGGCGGGGAAGATCCCCCGAGCCCCCACCACGGCCGCAGACCTCACGAAGCCCGGCGCCCCAGGCGCCGGGCTTCGTACGTGCCGGGCCGGGAACTCACCGCGGGCCCGGCGCCGCGCGCGTCCTCACGCGAGTCCGGCGCGCTCCAGGGCCTCGGTGCCCGCCCGCAGCGAGGCCAGCCGGTCCTCCAGCGTGAAACCGGCCGGGGCCAGCGTCAGCGTGGTCACGCCGGCCGCCGCGTAGCCCTGCATCCGCTCGGCGATCCGCTCGACGGAGCCGAGCAGCGTCGTCTCGTCGATCAGCCGCTCCGGGATCGCGGCGGCGGCGCCGTCCTTGTCCCCCGCCAGGTACTTCTCCTGGATCTCCGCGGCTTCCTTCTCGTAGCCCATGCGCTGCGCCAGCTGGTTGTAGAAGTTCTGCTTGGGGCTGCCCATGCCGCCGACGTACAGCGCGGTGTACGGCCGGAACATGTCGGCCAGCGCGCTGACGTCCTTGTCCGCGCCCACCGCCAGCGGCAGCGTCGGACAGACGTCGAACCCCTCCATCGTCCGGCCCGCCTTCTCGCGACCCGCCCTCAGGTGCGACAGCGCGGTCTCCTCCAGATGCTCGACGGACGGGAAGATCAGCAGCGCGCCGTCGGCGATCTCACCGGTCTGCGCCAGGTTCTTCGGGCCGATCGCGGCGATGTAGAGCGGGATGTGCTCACGCTGCGGGTGCACCGTGAGCTTCAGCGGCTTGCCCGGACCGCCGGGCAGCGGCAGCGTCCAGTGCTCGCCCTCGTAGGAGAGCCGCTCGCGCGCCATCGCCTTGCGGACGATCTCCACGTACTCACGGGTGCGCGCCAGCGGCTTGTCGAACTTGACGCCGTACCAGCCCTCGGAGACCTGCGGACCGGACACCCCGAGGCCCAGCCGGAACCGGCCCCCGGAGAGGGAGTCCAGGGTCGCGGCCGTCATCGCGGTCATCGCGGGGGTACGCGCCGGGATCTGGAAGATCGCCGAACCGACGTCGATGCGCTCCGTCTGGGCGGCGACCCAGGAGAGCACCGTGGCGGCGTCGGAACCGTACGCCTCGGCCGCCCAGCAGACGGAGTAGCCGAGGCGGTCGGCCTCCTGCGCCACCGCGAGATTGTCGGAGTCCATCCCGGCGCCCCAGTAGCCGAGGTTGATGCCAAGCCTCATGCCGCTCCCCTTACCCATCAGTAACGTCGCTGTTCCGGGGACTGTAGCGCGCACAAGAGTGTCGTCAAAGCCCCTGCCCCGGGGCCCTCCCGGCTCCTGCCGCCGGGGCGACGGGCCTCCGCGCCGCTCCCGCGGCCCGCCCCCCGGCACACCGCCCCGGCCCCCGGCCCCCGCCGGACCGCTCCCCCGCCCGGCCTCCCCGCGTCCCCTCGCCCCTCCCCTCGCCACGGGCCGCAACCGGGCACAACCGGGCGCCGCGGGCCACCACCGGGCACCACCGGCGGGTTGTCCACAGGTCCCCTGATCCCGGCCCCCGGCGCGTAATCTCAAGCCTCATGGAGCAAAGGCACCTCGGCCGAACGGGCCTTCGCGTGTCCCGTCTCGGACTCGGCACCCTCAACTGGGCCCGCGACACGGACGAGCAAGAAGCCGCCGACCAGCTCAAGACGTTCTGGGAGGCCGGCGGCACCCTCGTGGACACCGCCGACATCTACGCCGACGGCGGCGCCGAGTACCTGCTGGGCCGGCTGACGGAAGGACTCGTTCCGCGCGACGACCTGGTGATCGCCACCAAGGCCGGCAGCGTCCTGGAGCCGGACCGCCGGGTCGACTGCTCCCGGCGCCACCTCCTCGCCGCCCTGGACGCCTCACTGGAGCGGCTGGGCACCGACTACGTCGACCTGTGGCAGCTGCACGCCTTCGACCCGCACACCCCGCTGGAGGAGACCCTCCAGGCCCTCGACCTGGCCGTCACCAGCGGCCGGGCCCGCTATGTGGGGCTGGCGAACTTCTCCGGCTGGCAGCTCGCCAGGGCCGCCACCTGGCAGCTCGCCGCACCCGGCATACGCAACCCACTGGCCGGCACGCAGATGGAGTACTCCCTCCTCCAGCGCGGCATCGAACGCGAGGTGCTGCCCGCCGCGCTGGACCTCGGCATCGGCGTCCTGCCCTCCTCCCCCCTCGGCAGAGGCGTGCTGACCGGCAAGTACCGCCATGCCACCCCGGCCGATTCACGCGGCGCCTCCGACCACCTGGCGGGGTTCGTGGCGCCCTACCTCGACGAGACCGCGAGCCGGGTCGTCGAGGCGGTCACCACCGCCGCCGACGGACTGGCCGTCACCCCGCTCCAGGTCGCGCTCGCATGGGTGCGCGACCGCCCCGGAGTGACCGCGCCGATCGTTGGCGCACGCACAGCGCAGCAGCTCAGAGCGGCATTGTCAGTGGAGACCCTTAGTCTTCCTGACGAGATCTGCCGGGCGCTGGACGATGTATCGGCTCCGGTGCACCACTATCCCGACCACGACTGGAGCACGCTGTGAGTACCGACCGCCGCGCCGGCGAAACCCCGCCCGAGCAGCAGGGAGCGAAGGAGTCCCCGGCGGCCGGATCGGGGAAGGCGACCGCGGCGGCGCTGGCGGCGGCCGTCCGGGCCGTGGAAACCGGCGAACGCTCGGCGGCCTCGTTCTTCACCGAAGCCCCGCGCCCCGCCCGCCCGACCGCACCCACCACCGGCCCGGACCGCGGCCCCGGCACCGGCCCGGGCACCGCCCCCGCGCAGGGCGGCACCACCCCGCCCCCCACCGCGCCGCCGGCACAGCACCCCGCTCCCCAGCCCGCGGCCCCCGCAGCCCACCCGGTCGCCGGCACCCCGGCGCCCTCCCCCGCCGGCCCGCCGGCCGACGCCACCGCCACCCCTCCGGCCGCACCCGCGCCTCCCGCCGCCATGCCGGCCGGCCCGACCGCCCCCGGCCTCGACGGCGTACGGCAGATCCTCGCGGCGGGCGGGGCACCCGAGTCGCTCGCGGAGAAGGCCGCCGAAACGCTCGGGGAGCGGGCCGCCGAGACCCTGCGGGAAGACCCCTGGCAGCTCCTCGGCGTACCTGGGGTGCGCCCCGAGCAGGCCGACGGCTTCGCACGCGCCCTGCTGGGCGCCGCAGCCGGGCCGGGCGACGAACGACGCGCCCAGGCACTGGTCGGCTGGCTGCTGGAACAGGCCGCCGTCGCGGGCCACTCCGCCCTGGAGGCCGCCGCCCTGCGCACGGCGCTCGCCCAGCGCTCGGTGCCCGACCCCGACGACGCCCTGCAGACCGCCATCGCCGAGGGAGCCGTACTGGTCTTCCAGGACGCCATCGACGAGCCGGGCCGGGCACGCCCCGCCCAGGAAGACGACGAGGACGCCGAAACCCCGGTCCGGATCCTGCTCGGCCTCGACCGCTTCGCCATGGCCGAGGAAAGCGTCGCCGACGGCCTCGCCCGCCTCCTCAACACCTTCGAACCACACGAATCCCCCGAGCCGGACGAAGCACCGGAAGCCGCGGCACCGGAAACGCCCCCCGCCGCCCCGGAACCCCCCTCGCCGCAGGACACCGCCCCACCCACCGACGACGCGACGCCCGACACGGAGCAGGACGCACCCGCCGCGGAACAGGCGGCCTCCACTCCGGAACAGGGCACACCCGCCGCGGACGGGGCAGCCGACGAGCCGGAACGGCAGGCAGAACAACCGACGGAACGGCCAACAGACGAAACCGCGCCATCAACCGCGCCCTCGGACGAAACCGCGCCATCAGGCGAAGCGCTGAACGCGATGACCACCGTGGAGGCGGTGACGCCGGCGGACGAGGCGACGGACTCCCCCCTCCCCCCGCGCCCCTCCCCCGCCGACTGGGAGGCCGCGGCGGCCGCCGCCCCCTCGCCGTCCGCCGCCGAACTGATCCGCGCCGTCGCGGACAGCGGCCTGGTGGCCCACACCGGCGCCGAGGCGGCTCGCGCCGAGCCCGCCGCGCTGATCGCCGCCGCCCGCTCGCTCGGCCTACGCGCCTACGGCGCCACCCACACCACAAACGGCCGCCACCGCCTGGCCACCCACCTGACCGACCCCACCACCTCCACCTCCACCTCCACCTCCGCTTCCGCTTCCGCCGTGACCGTGTCCGGCCTGCTCTCCGGCCAGGAGGGCCCCGGCCGGGACGCGGACGGCACGCTCGCGCTCGACCTGCTCGTCGTGCTGGACGCCCCGCAACTGGACCTGGAGACCGCGGCGCTGCTCGTCGAGTCGCTGGCCGACGGCACCCGGCTGGTCCTCAGCGGCGACCCGGGCGTCCTGTGGTCGGCGGGCCCCGGCCGCCTCTTCGCCGATCTCCTCGCGGCCCGCTTCTGCCCCCAGGTCGCCTCCCGCACGCCGGACTTCGGCCCGATCGGCGAGCTGGTGTCGGGCATCGGCATCGGCGAACTGAGCCAGGTCGAGGCGCCCGGCAAGGAAGTCGTGATCGTCCCGGTCCGGGACGCCGGCGAGGCCGTGCACCGCACGGTCCAGCTCGTCGCCGACTCCGTGCCCCGGGCACTCGGTGTCCCCGCCGACGAGACCCAGGTCATCACCGTCGGCCACGGCGGCGCCGCCGGTACCCGCGCGCTGAACACCGCCCTCAAGGAGCGGCTCAACCCCGGCCCCGGCCGCTTCGGCGGCTTCGACCCCGGCGACCGCGTCGCCCACACCCCCACCCCCGGCCGCACCCTGACCGGCACCGTCACCGGCGCGGACGCCGCAGGGCTGCACCTCACCTGCGACGGCACCGCCCGCGTGGTACCGCGCGATCAGGTCGCCGACGGCGCCGTCCGCCACGCCTGGGCCCTCACCGCCCACCAGGCCGCCGGCATGCGCTGGCCGGCCGCGGTGGTCGTGCTCCCCGGCGACGCGACCGCCGGCCTGACGCGCTCCTGGGTCTACACCGCCTTCAGCCGCGGCGAACGCCACCTCTCCGTGGTCCAGGGCGCCGACCAGGCCCTCGCCCAAGCCGTCACCGAGGTCCCCGTCAAGCCCCGCACCACCCGCCTCCGCACCCTCCTCCAACTCCACTCCACCGCCACCGCCCCGGACCCCACCCAGTAACCACAGAAGGTAACGAAGACTGCGGAACTAATAACTCTCAGTAATCGTTGCCGTATAAGAGGAGGCAGCGGCCAAGCAAGGAACCACAGGCCGCACCCCCAGCAAACACAAACAAGGCCGCGCCCAAGCACTCACCCACGCAAGGACGCGGCCCACACAAACCCACCAGCCCCCCCGGACAACCCCGCCCTCCCGCCCCAGAGCCCCTCCACAGCCCACCCAACTGCGCCGCCCAGAACCCTTCCGCAGCCCGCACACCCCCGCCGCCCGGACCCCTCCCACAGGCCGCACCACCCGCCGATCGCCCCGCACCCAGCAAGCGACGGGGGGCGGCGCCAGCGGGGAGCTGGAAGGGCAGGGGACGGGGCAGGGAGGGCGGCAGGCGGGGCCAGCGGGGAGCTGGGAAGACGGGGCAGAGAGGGCGAGGGCGGGGAACGCGGACGACGGAGAGGGCAGGGAGGGCGGAGCGAGAACGCGCCGCAACGGGCGGCTGGCCCGGGCGCCTGGCCCGGGGGCCGGCCGCGACCGTGCCCGCCGTGCTCAAGCCACCGAATGGGGCCCCGGAGCCCCCTCCCCAGGCCGCCGGACGCGGCCGCCCCGGGCCCCGGGCCGCAGACCGGGTTTCACCTCGACCACGTTGTCGAGGTGCTCGCGGTTGTCGAGGTGCTCGCGTCGGGCCGGCCCTGGTGGGTCAGCGTTCTCGGTCGAGGGGTTCTCGGTTGAGGCGTTCTCGGTCGAGTGGTTCGAGGAGGTCGTCGTCGCCGTCGAGTTCCTCGTCGAAGACGGCGCTGACGTCGAAGCGGCAGACCACCCGCTGGGGGTCTGCCTGGTCGAAGGGTGCGGACAGCCACTCGCCCGGTTCGGCCGGCTCGTCGGCGGCGGCGACCCAGAGCGTGGAGTCGCCCTCTTCCAGGCCGAACTCCTTGTGCCGGGATGCGATCTCGTCGGGTTCGAACTCGCCGAAGAGGACGCCCAGCGCCGCGTGCACGCTGCTGCCGACCACGGCGGCCGCGTCGGCGCGATCGGCGCCGGCGCCGTTGCCCACGGCCTCGTCGGCGGCGTCCGGATCGAGGTCGGCGATGCGCTGGGCCTGGTGGAGCAGGCGCTGCGGTTCGGCGACGGTGTAGTCGCGCCGGATCAGCACGCTCAGCGCGCTCGGCTCCTCCGGGCCCGCGTAGGCGGGTAGCGAGTCGCTTCCGGGGATCTCGAAGGGGGTGACTTCGTCGTAGGTGTCGTAGAGCAGCTCGTCATAGACCTCAGCCGCGGCGGCGAGCTCGTCGAACGCGGCGTAGACGGCCGGATCGTCCTGCCCCGAGCGGCGTTCGACCGCGTCGAGGTGACGGTCCAGTGCGGTTTTTACCGCCTCGGCGGCGGCACGTACCTCGGCAGCGGAGGGCTGCGCAGCATCAGACATAGTGCAGACGCTATCCGTACCTGGGCCGGTCCCGCACAATAGATGCGATGCCGGAATACGAATTCTGCGATGTGTATGTGCCTCGGGGAGTCTCCCGGAAGGCCACCACACGCCTGCTGACCGACCATGCCGAGTACGGACACTGGGAGTTGGACCGACTGCGCCTGAATCCGGACGGTAGCCGCAAGGTGCGGCTGCGTCGCCGGATCATCCGCCAGCTCCGCGCCACGTGGTGAGGTCCACCGGGGAGTGAGGACCACCGGGGGACGGGGATGAGAGCGATCGGGGGGCGGGAGCCTTGAGGGCTGTCCGGGGGTGAGCGCAGTGGAGCGGGCCCCGTGGCTACGGGGCCCGCTCCGTGGTGCGTCGGTGAACCGGGTTTGTGCGTGTGCCGGTGCACCGTTGTGCGGTCCGCTGTTGTTCAGTGGCGGACGGTGAGCACGGATCCGTTGCCGATTCCGTTGCCGATTCCGATTCCGGTCCCGATCCCCGATTCCGCGTTCCGCTCTCGATGCGGGGGGGGGCCGGGTGCCGTTGGCGTGGCCGACGCGGTGACCCACCGCGGTGGGTCACCGCGGTCGGTCAGCGGCGGGCGGCGCGGCTCCGGCGGTAGAGCACGGCTCCTCCGAGGAGGAGTCCGGCGCTGGCCGGAACCGCGTAGCCGATCGCCCCGGCGCCGGTGTGCGCGAGCTGCTGCCCGGCGGGCTTCGGGGTCGTGACGGCCGGGGTGTGCGGAGCGGGCTGCGGCCGCGTTCCGGGGTTCCCCTGCTGGCCCGGGTTGTGGGGGTGGTGCCCCGTACCCGGGTGGTGCGGCTTGCCCGGGTGCTCGGGCTTACCGGGGTGCTCGGGCTTGCCCGGGTGGTGGGGCTTGCCGGGGTGGTGCGGCTTCCCCGGGTGGTGGGGCTGCCCGGGGTGGTGCGGGTGGCCCGGGTGGTGCGGGTGGTGGCCCACCTCGTTGGCGCAGCCGTTGCCGAAGGCCGGGTTGAGCAGTCCGACCACGTCGACGGTGTTGCCGCAGGCGTTCACCGGGACGTCGACCGGGGCCTGGACGTTGTTGCCCGAGCCGACGCCTGGTGAGTTCGCGGTGCCGCCGGCGGCGTTGGCGCCGCCGTGGTGCCCGCTGCCCTGGTGGTGGCCGCCGTGCTGGCCGCCACCGTGCGCTCCGCCGGCGTGGTGCCGGCCACCGCCGTCGTTGACGCAGTGGTTGCCGAACGCCGGGTTGAGCAGTCCGACCACGTTGACGGTGTTGCCGCAGGCGTTCACCGGGACGTGGAGCGGTACTTGGAGGTTGTTGCCGGATCCCACGCCGGGCGAGTTGGCCGCGCCTCCGGCGGCCCCCGCATCCGCGTACGCGTAGCCGGCAGCCGCGGCGAGTACGCCGCTGGCTGCCGCCATGGTGATCAGGCCCTTTCTTGCGACCTGCCTCATAGGTTGTTCCCCTGCCTAGTGCCTTATCAGGAAAATGCGTGCGGGTGGCGGCCCCCTCGGGGGACCGTACGATCCACCCGCCCACCGAAATACCCAGAGGCTCCGGAATGCATGGCACGCATTCCGGAGCCGGCCCGGATCAGACCGTTACGGGTGCAGATACAACGCCAAAGGACGCCGGAAAGTCACTTGTTGACGCAGTAGTTGCCGAAGGTGGGGTTGAGCAGCCCGATCACGGAGATCGTGTTGCCGCAGGCGTTCACCGGAACGTGTACCGGCACCTGGATGACATTGCCGGACACGATGCCGGGTGAGTGCACGGCGGCACCCTGGGCACCGGAGTCGGCAGTCGCCAGGCCGGCACCGGCAAGCAGCAGCCCGCCGGTCGCCGCCGCAGCAGCGACGATCTTCTTGATCATTCTTCCTCCTTGTAGGCAACCGCGATCCCAACTGCGGACCGCACACACTGCAACGAGGAATAGGCCGTTGAAGCTACGAACACATCGGGGCGTTCACTCTTTTCAGCGAAGTCGGCGCGAACGGCAGGAAATCCGCGCCGAATTCAGCTCCACGCAGGGGCTCAACTCTGTTCGATGAAACGGTCGAGCACCCGCACCCCGAACTTCAGTCCGTCCACCGGCACCCGCTCGTCGACGCCGTGGAACATTCCGGCGAAGTCCAGTTCCGGCGGCAGCTTCAGCGGCGCGAAGCCGAACCCCCGGATTCCGAGGTCGTCGAAGGACTTGGCGTCCGTGCCGGCGGAGAGCATGTACGGCACCGCGCGCGCGATCGGGTCCTCGGCCTGCAGCGCCGACTGCATCGCCTCCACCAGGGCGCCGTCGAAGGTGGTTTCCAGCGCCTTGTCGGCGTGGACGTCCTCGCGCTTCACCCGCGGCCCGAGGATCCGGTCGAGGTCGGCCAGGAACTCCTCCTCGTAGCCGGGCAGGAAACGGCCGTCGACGTGGGCGGTGGCCTGGCCGGGGATCACGTTGACCTTGTATCCGGCGCCCAGCTGCGTGGGGTTGGCGGTGTTCTTCAGGGACGCGCCGATCAGTTTGGCGATGCCGCCGAGCTTCGCCAGCGTGTCGTCCATGTTCTCCGGGTCGAGCTCGGTGCCCAGCGCGTCGCCGAGCTCGTCCAGGAAGACCCGGAGCGTCTTGGTCACCCGTACGGGGAACTCGTGGCGGCCCAGCCGGGCGACGGCCGCGGAGAGTTCGGTGATCGCGTTGTCGCGGTGGATCATCGAGCCGTGGCCGGCCGAGCCGTCCACGGTCAGCTTCATCCAGTGCATGCCCTTCTGGGCCGTCTCGATCAGGTAGAGCCGCAGCTGCTCGTTGACGGTGAAGGAGAAACCGCCGACCTCGCTGATCGCCTCGGTCACGCCCTCGAAGAGCTCCGGGTGGTTGTCGACGAGGTAGCGCGCGCCGTACGTGCCGCCCGCCTCCTCGTCGGCGAGGAACGCCAGGACGATGTCGCGCGGGGGCTTGCGGCCGGTGCGCAGCCGGTCACGGACGACGGCCAGCGTCATCGCGTCCATGTCCTTCATGTCGACCGCGCCGCGGCCCCAGACGCAGCCGTCGGCGATCTCCCCGGAGAAGGGGTGGTGCGTCCAGTCGTCGGCGTTCGCGGGGACGACGTCGGTGTGCCCGTGGATGAGCAGCGCGGGCCGGGAGCGGTCCTCGCCCTCGATGCGGGCGACGGTCGAGGCGCGGCCCTTGTGGGACTCGAAGATCTTGGGTTCCAGGCCGACCTCGGCGAGCTTCTCGGCGACGTACTCGGCGGCGGCGCGCTCACCGGGGCCCGAGTGGTCGCCGTAATTGCTGGTGTCGATCCTGATCAGGTCCCGGCACAGGTCGACCACCTCGTCCTCGCCGGTGACCGTGCGGGCCGGCTGTGACTCGCTCATGCCTCAACCTCGCTTCGCTCGGCGCCGCATTCGCGGGGCTCGCACCTTTCACTGGTTCGCTCGCTGAGCTCGCGCACAGTGCCTCCTCTTGGTTCGCGGCCGCGTCGCGCGCCGTGAGGGGCGCTGCGCGGCGGGGGTCCACCGCCATCCTCCACCCGGGGCCGGTCGGGCCCCAAGGCCGCAATACTCCCGACATGCGCTGGTCACGGCGTCGGGCTCGGCCAGGTGTGCGGGTGATCGACCACCCTCGAAGGTTTGCTATTGTTTTCCACGTCGGAACGGCCCAGGCCGAACGGCAGACACCTTGTCCGGGTGGCGGAATGGCAGACGCGCTAGCTTGAGGTGCTAGTGCCCTTTATCGGGCGTGGGGGTTCAAGTCCCCCCTCGGACACTTCTGAATCAGCGCCCGTCTCGGCTTCGGCCGGGCGGGCGCTGGTGGTTTTCCCGGTGGTTTCCGGGGGCGTGTCCGGTCCGGCTCGCCTTCCTTTCCGGGTCTGACCGGTTTTGCCCGCGGTGTGGCTTGTGGCCGCCGCCTGACCGAGGTTCGCTTGCCCGCATGAGACGCAGATCCGCCGTGCCGCCCGCCCCGCTCCCCCAGCGTGACGGGATCGATCCCGTACGGGTGCGGCTGCCGGCCGATGCGGAGGGCGCGTGGGGCACGGTCGGTGCGCATCTGGTCGACCGGTTCGCAGGGGCGATCGGGGCCGGGCGGGTGACGGAGATGCTGGCCGCGGGGCGGTTCGTGGGGGCGGACGGGGTGCTGAGCGGGGACGAGCCGTACGTGGCGGGGCGCCATGTGTGGTTCCACCGGGATTTCGTGCCGGAGCCGCGGGTTCCGTTCGAGCTGGGCATCGTCCATCGGGACGAGCGGATCGTGGTCGTCGACAAGCCGCACTTCCTGGCGACCACGCCGCGGGGGCGGCATGTCACGGAGACGGCGCTGGCGCGGCTGCGGCGGGAGCTCGGGGTGCCGGCGTTGCAGCCCGCGCACCGGCTGGACCGGCTGACGGCGGGGCTGGCGCTGTTCGTCGTACGGCCCGGGGACCGGGGTGCGTACCAGGGGCTGTTCGCCGCGCGGCGGGTGCGTAAGGAGTACGAGGCGGTGGCGCGGTACGACGGGGCGGTGGCGCTGCCGGTGACGGTGCGCAGCCGGATCGTGAAGGAGCGGGGGGTGCCGGCGGCGCGGGAGGTGCCCGGTGAGGTCAATGCGGAGAGCCGGATCGAGCTGGTCGGGCGGCGGGGCGGGCTGGCGCGCTACCGGCTGCGGCCGGTGACGGGGCAGACGCATCAGCTGCGGGTGCACATGCACGGGCTGGGGCTGCCGATCCTGAACGATCCGTTGTATCCGGGGCCGGGGGACGCCGCGGGTGGGGCGGCGGTGGGGCCGGAGGACTTCGGGTCGCCGCTGCAACTGCTGGCCAGGGTGCTGGAGTTCACCGATCCGGTCGACGGGCGGGCGCTGCGGTTCGAGAGCCGGCTGCGGTTGGCGGCGTGGCCGGCGGACGCGATGGCCTGATCGTGAGACCTGGGTCACTTGTGGCGCCTATGCTGACGGCCCCGGCGGGGCGCAGGTGCGCCTCGTGCGGGCTCAGGAGGAGCTTCCGGGCGGGCTCGGGGCGCGGGGAACGGCGGCGGGGGCGGCGGCGTGCGGGTACGTATCGAGGTGGGCGGGGACGGTGTGGCGGCCGGTGCGGACGAGGCCGCCGGTGAGGCGGTGCGTTCGCTGTTCACGTGGCTGAGCGCTGATCCGGGGGTGGCTTTCGAGGCCGGGCTGTCGCTGGTGCGGCGGGTGGAGGAGCCGGGGCCGATGGGGCCGGCGCTGGAGGCTGTCGAGGCGGTGTTCGACAGTGCGGTGCAGCTGGCGTCGCTGGTGGTGGCGGTGGCCGGCTGGCGCAGTACGCGGCCGCGGGGTGCCCGGGTGCACATCGAGCGTGCGGGGGTGCGGGTCACGGTCGACGGCGGGGATGCCGAGGCGGTGGCGCGGGTGGTGCGGGCGCTCGGCTCGGGGGACGCGGACGAACCGGCTGGGGCGGGCGGTGCCGACGGGGCGGGCGTCGCGGACGAGGCGGACGGGGCGGGCTCGGGGGACGGGCTGGGGAGTATCGGCGAGCCAGGGGAGCCGGGCGGGGCGGGTGGTGCCGGCGGGCCGGGGCGTGGTGACGGGGGCGGTGGTGCGGACGGGCCGGGGGTGGCAGGGGGTTCGGTTGGGGGGTCGGGGTAGGCGGTGGTGGGGGAACTGTCGGATCCGGGTGGTTCTCGCGTGGTGCTGGTCGGCACGCATGCGTATGAGCATCCGGGGCTGCACGACCTTCCCGCGGTGCGCAACAACGTGGGGCGGTTGCGGGAGCTGGTCCGGGATTCCGGTCTGTGGGGGTTGGCGGAGGAGCACTGCCGGGTGCTGGGGCAGCCGGACCGGCAGGGGATGCTGAACGCGGTGTACGACGCGGCGGCCGAGGCGTCGGACACGATGGTGCTGTACTACGCGGGGCACGGTCTGGTGCATCCGCAGTCGGGTGAGCTGCACCTGGCGCTGCCGGGGTCGGACCCGGACCGGCCGCACACGGCGGTGCGGTACGAGGAGCTGCGGTCGATCCTGCTGTCGCCGGCGGGCGGGCGTCCGTCGGCCCGGCGGAAGGTCGTGGTGCTGGACTGCTGCTGGAGCGGGCTGGCGCTGGGTGGGATGGATGCCGGGGACCTCGCTCCGGCGGCCGCGGTGCACGGGGCGTTCGTGCTGACGGCGACGGCGGCGACGCGGCAGGCGCTGGCGGTGCCGGGTGAGACGTACACCGCGTTCACCGGTGAGCTGATCGACGTGGTCGGGTCGGGGGTGGTGGGCGGGTCCGCGTTGCTGAGCATGGCGGAGTTGTACGAGCGGGTGACGCAGGCGCTGGCGGCGAAGGGGCGGCCGTTGCCGCGGCAGAGCAACATCGACCTCGGGTGGCGGATTTCTCTGTTCCGGAACCGCGCGTATCGGGCGGGGGCGGAGGGGGCAGCGGGATCGGGTGCGTCGGCGGGTGTGGTGGGTGGCGCGGCCGGTGGGCGTGGTGCGGTGGCCGCGGTCGGGGCGGGGCGGCGGGCGGGGAGCGGGGGTCCTGCGGGTCCCGTGGTGGGGCCGGAATCCGGTGTGGCGGACGGGTCCGGGGAGGGGCCGGATTCGGGTGCGGTTGACGGGTCCGGGGAGGGGCGGGGCGCGGGTGCGGGTGCGGGCGGGTGGTTGGCGCCGTTGCCGGAGTTGCGTGTGGTGCCGCCGGGTGGGCGGGGTGTGGTGCGGTTGGGGCGGTATCCCGTGACGCATGCGCAGTTCCGTGACTTCCTCGCGGACCCGGGGAACGCGCGGTGGCGTCCCGGGGCGGCGCGGGCGGGGGCGTATGCCGACGAGAACTACCTGGCGGGCTGGCGCGGGCTGGAGTTCCCGGAGGGTCGTGAGGGGCATCCGGTGGTGGCGGTGAGTGCGTATGCCGCGCGGGCGTACGCGGCGTGGGCGGGGCGGCGGCTGGGGGTGGCGCTGCGGCTGCCGACGGTGGCGGAGTGGGAGGTGGCGGCGCGGGCCGGGCGGGGTGGTGAGTGGTGGGCGGCGGATGTCGCGGCGGGGCGGGTCAACTTCCGTGGGAGTCATGGGGAGTTGGTGCGGAACGGGGAATTCCCGCCGAATCCGTACGGCATCGGTGACCTGCTCGGTAACGTCTGGGACATCTGTGTGGACGAGGCGGGGGCGCCGGTGTTGCGGGGCGGTGCGTTCGACACTCCTCAGGCGCGTCTGCGGGAGTGTCCGGTGCCGGGGTCGCCGGCCGAGTGTCGGCGGAACGTCGGGTTCCGCTGTGCCGGTGAGGTGTGACGAGGAGGGTCCTATGCGGGGGGACGGTGTCGACGGGGTGCTGCGGCGGTTGCCGCACACCTGGACGGCGGAGGAGGCCGGGCAGGTCAGGGAGCGGTTCCGGGAGAGCCGGCCGGCGGTGCCCAGGCGTCTGGTGAGCAGGTTGTGGCAGTACTGGCTCCAGCAGTGCCCGGACGCGCCGCTGTTCGGTGACGCCGAGGACGATCTGGCGCTGGTGCTGCATGCGCGGGCGTTGGGGCTGCACGTGCCGGCGGCGGAGGCCGGGTCCGAGGACGGGGCGGTGGCGCGGTGTGTGCGGCGGGCCCGGGAGGCCGCGGAGTGCGGGCCGTTGTTCCCGGCACCGCCGGCGTGGGGGCCGCGGGCGGCGCTGGCGCCGCAGGTGCGGGCGGCGCTGCCGTCGACGTTGCTGCGGGCGTGGGTGGCGGGGGACGACCAGGGCCCGGTCGAGGTGCTGGTGGTCGGTGCGGGCCTCGCGGAGATCCGGCAGCAGGTGGTGCAGGCGGCGCTGACGACGTGTCTGCGGGTGAACGGTCTGGCGGATCTGGAGAGCGCTGATTTCGTCGGGGACCACCTCGGGGTGGGGCTGATCCGGGTGACGGCGGCGCTGTCGGGGACGCAGCCGTCGCTGGATCTGCCGTCGGTGCTGCGGCCGGTGACGGTGGCGGAGGGCGCGTCCTCGACGGCGCGGGGGGCGCTGCTGGACTTCGTGCGGCTGCTGCGGTCGCTGGCGCACGAGACGGGGCTGGTGGAGGTCGCGGACATCGGGTACGGGGAGCTGGTGGCGTACACGCGGGGGTTGCGGGAGCTGGCGGAGCGGGCGGCGGCGGAGCCGGACCGGGCGTTCCTGCGGGCGCCGCGGGAGGCGGACGGGCCGGGGGTGGCGGGTCCGGTGTCGTTGCAGCCGTATCTGCGGACGGTGCGGGGGCGGGGGGCGGCGCTGGGGCTGGAGTTCAGTCCGGATCTGTTCACGACGGACGCGTATGCGGGGCTGGAGCAGGCGCATCAGCGGGTGCTGTCGGAGCGGCTGACGATGGACGCGCGGCTGCGGCGGGACCAGCTGGAAGCGGAGATCGAGCGGCTGAAGGCCGAGCGGGCGGCGTTCGAGGAGGCGACTCCCGAGGAGCAGCGGGCGTTGTGGGCGGCGACGGTGCTGCTGGTGGAGCGGTTCGACGAGCCGACGGGGCGGACGATCCGGCTGACGGAGCCGGAGGAGCGGGAGACCGAGCAGTACTTCCGGGTCAATGTGCCGCAGCTGATCGCGATGCGGGAGCGGTGGGCGCGGCGGATGGCGGAGCTGGTGGAGCAGTTGGAGCGGGCGGTGCACCGGCCGCACGCGCCGGCGCGGCAGGTGGCCGCGGGGCGGTTCCTGGACGCGGCGGTGCGCGGGGTGGTGCCGGACGAGAGTCCGGCGACGGAGCGGGCGTTCCTGTCGTGGTCCACGGAGGTGGCGCCGATGCTGTGGTTCGAGTGGCGGTGTGCGCTGCGGGGGCAGGGCATCGCGCCGGCGGACGTGTTCACCCCGCACACGGTGCTGGTCAGCCGCTATCTGCCGCCGACTGCGGGGGATGCGGCGTTGTTGTTCCTGCATCCGTACACGCTGGTGGATCCGGCGCGGTCGGCGGTGCTGGCGGACGCGGAGCGGTCGGTGACGGTGGTGCGGGACGCCACCGATCATGCCGCGGCGGCGGACGGGGACGGCGGCGGGCCGACGGCGCAGGCGCTGTGGGACGAGCTGGCGGCGCTGGCGGAGCGGCCGCATGCGGAGGCGGAGTTCACGGAGCGGTTCATCGAGGCGTTGCGGGCCCGGCCGGACGGGGTGACGCGGCGGGTGGTCGAGGCGCTGCAGCCGTCGGAGCCGGCGGCCGGTGAGGCGGACGCGATCGAGGTGGCGCTGCGGACGGCGGAGCGGCACACGTCGGTCGGTGAGGGCATGGACCGGGCGTTGTGGGCGATGCGTGCGGAGGCGTTCCTGACGGCGCGGGAGTGTCTGGACGGGGTGCGGGCGGAGCCGCGGTGGCTGGCGCGGGCGTGGCTGCTGCGGGCGGTGGTGGAGTGCCGGGCGGCGCGGCTGGAGTCGCGGGAGATCCCGGGTCTGCTGGGGCATCAGATGCCGGGTCTGCCGGAGGCGGCGACGCGGGCGCTGGACGAGGCGGACAGCGCCGATCCGGAGTTCGCGCGGGCGTGGCTGGAGGCGCTGCCGGAGGCGGGTCTGGACAAGGGCATCCGGCGGTTGTTCCAGGGGGTGCCGCGGGCCCGGGCGAGCTGTACGGGGGATGCCCTGAACAAGGTGGGTGCGGAGCGGGAGTACGCGGTGTGGTTGTTCCGGCGGGCGGTGGAGAACGCGCGGCTGGCGCGGCAGCTGGACGAGGCGGGTGAGGAGCTGGCGGAGCACCAGGAGGCGGTGGACGCGGCGTTGGCGAAGCTGGGCCGGGCGCTGGAGGAGATTCTCGTGGGTCCGTACGTGGGGGGTTCGCGGGCGGTGGCGGAGGAGCTGTTCGAGGTGCTGTCCGGGCAGGAGCCGCCGCGGTACGGCCGGGTTGCGGGGAGGTGAGCGGTGGACAACGAGCTGTATGTGGTGTGGATGGTGCGGACGTCGGAGCGGGCCATGGCGGCGGCGGAGGAGGCATTGGGCAGTTTCGCGGCGCATGATCTGCTGCACCGGATCGGCCGGTTCGGTGAGGCGGAGAGCCGGTTGGCGGAGCTGGCGGCGCGGATCCGTGCGGTGTTCACGCCGCCGGAGTTGCCGGCGACGTTCACGGGGCGGCATCTGCGTCTGCTGGTGGTCCCGACGGTGCAGCCGTTGCTCGCCGAGATCCTGGGGTGCCGGGAGCCGGATGTTTTCGCGACGCTTCTCGACGCGCATCAGCTCGCCCGGGCGCTGCGGGAGGCGGGGGACCGTCAGGACGGGGTGGATGACGCCGAGTTGCTGCTGCTGGCGTTGCTGGCGCGGTTGCCGCGGCTCGCTGCGCGGCACGGTCTGGAGGCGCGTGACTGGGGCGGTTTCGTCGAGGGCCAGGGGTGGTTGACGCCGTATGCGCTGGACCGGCTGACGGATCTGTCGAGGCGGCGGGGGTGGCCGGCGCAGGCGGGGCCGGCGCAGGTTTTGGCGGGGGTGCTGGAGGGGGTCGGGGGGCCGCACGGCGCGGAGGGGGCGGCGCAGTTCGACGCGCTGGCGCTGATCGAGCTGCGGCGACGGATCGGGTTGCTGGGTGAGCGGTTGCGGGGGGACGCGCTGGAGCATGCGGAGGAGGCGGGGCGGCTGGCGCCGGATCTGACCAGTGTGCGGCGGCTGCCGGCGTGGCTGGAGCTGTATGAGCACCGTGCGGTGGCGGTGGGGATGCGGCGGTTGTTCGCGGGGTCGGTGACGGTCGGGGAGCAGTTGGAGGGCCTGTTCAGCGAGCCGCCGCCGGAGGTGGGGCGGCCGTGTCCGGAGGCGCATCTCCAGGTGGTCAACGAGGTGCGGTACGGGGTGGTGCGGCGGCGGATGTCGTTCGACATCGCGTGTGAGGTGGAGGGGCAGGCGCATCCGTCGCTGGTGCTGCGCTGCCGGGGGGTGCGGCCGGAGGACTATCCGGCGATCCGGGACACGATCCATCAGTTGCACGGGAGTGATCTTGCGGCGCAGGGCGAGAGTCTGGGCGAGCGGCTGCTGAACACCGCGGTGCCGCAACGTGTGGGGTTGGCGGGGCGGTTGCGGTCGGCGTTGCGGGAGTACGGCACGGAAGTGGTGCAGTGCGTGGTGCTGACGGGTGTCCGTCAGCCGGTGTCGGTGCCGGCGCCGTGGCGGGATCATCTGGCGGCGTCGCTGCCGTTCGGGGCGCCGCCGGGCGGGGACAGTGTGTTCGCGTCGGTGCCGGAGGTGGCGCGGGCGCTGCGGGCGAGCGTGCCGGCGGGGCGGCGGGTGGTGGAGGTGGTGTGAGGCACTGCGCGGGTGACGGAGCGGGGTGTTCCGCCCGTTGGCCAACTACTCTGGTCCGTAAGGGTGTTGGGCGGTCCCTTGGGGGGCGCGTCCGTGGATTCTGGGAGGTCCGGTGCCCGCGTCGAGCAATCCCGCGATTCGCCATCTGCTGACGCTGGACGGTGCGGTCGCGCCGGCCGCGCCGGTCCGGTCCGGTGGTGGTGTCCGGCCCGTGGCGCCGGACCGTCCGGTGACGTTGGACGACATCGTCGTGGCGACGGTGTCCACGTTCGTGGTGCTGGTGGCGAGCGCCGTGCTGACGGTGCTGCTGGGGCTGGGGTTCCTGGCGTTGCCGGCACTCCTGGCCGGGGCCGGCCTGGGGATCTTCCTGGCGGTCCGGCCGCGGCCGGGTGCGGTGCCGGCGCTGACGTTCGCGGCGTTGCAGGGGATCGTGCTCGGGGAGGCCACGCGGTTCTTCGACGGGCTGTCTCCGGGCGTCGGCACGCTGGCCGTGGTCGGTACCGGCTGCATCTTCGCGGGGACGCTGGCGGCGTACGCGACGCGGCGGGTGCGGATCGGCGCGAAGGGGACGCGCTGGGCGGTGGGGACGGTGCTGGGGCTGGTGGTGCTGTTCCTGGCGGACGTGGTGGCGGCGTGGTGCGGGGTGGACCTGGGGTTGCGGGACGGCGGGGTGTGGTCGTTCGTCATCGGCGGGGTGGCGGTCGCCGCGGCGTCGTTCTTCCTGCTGGTGGACTTCGAGTCGGCCAACCGTTTCCTGCGGTCGGGGGCGTCGTACCGGTGGGCGTGGTATGTGGCGTTCGCGCTGGTGATGACGCTGGTGTGGCTGTACTTGGAGCTGCTGCGGCTGCTGTCGTACGTCAAGTGGTGGTGAGCCGCCCGGCCGGCGGCCGGCCCGCGGAATTTCCGGTGCGGTGGGGCGGGGCGCGTGCGTAGGGTGCGCTGGTCCATGGAGTGCGGGGAGAGGGCCGGCCGGCAGATGCTGATTTTTGACGCGGATGACACGTTGTGGGAGAACAACGTGATCTTCGAGCGGGTCATCGACGAGTTCCTGGAGTGGATGACCCCGCCCGGCGGGGACCGGGCCGCGGTGCGGGCGGTGCTCGACGGGATCGAGGCGGCGCACGCGGTGACGCTGGGGTACGGCAGCAAGGTGTTCCTGCACAGTCTCGGGGAGTGTGTGCGGCGGCTGCGGGGGCGGGCGGTGACGGCGGCGGAGACGGCGCGGATCGCCGGGTGGGCGGCGGCCTTCGACGGCGGCCGGGTGGAGCTGATCCCGGGGGTCGTCGAGACGCTGACGGAGCTGGCGCGGCGGCACGAGCTGCTGCTGCTGACCAAGGGGGACACCGAGGAGCAGCAGCGGAAGGTGGCGGTGTCCGGGCTGACCGGGCACTTCCGGGCGGTGCACGTCGTGGCGGAGAAGAACGTCGGTACGTACGAGGAGCTGATCCGGTCCTACGACCTGGTGCCGTCCGCGGTGTGGATGATCGGCAACTCCCCGAAGTCGGACATCCTGCCGGCCCGTGCGGCGGGCCTCAACGCGGTGTTCATCCCGAACGACCACACGTGGGTGCTGGAGCACGGCGAGCTCGATCCGGGCGACGAGAAGGTGCTGCGGCTGGCGGCGTTCGGCGACCTGCTGCGGCACTTCTGAGCGAGAGGGGTGGAGCGGGTGAGCACGGTGGTGCGGCGGCCCGAGGTGTCGTGTGTCTTCGTGTGCCATGACGGCGCGGGGCGGGTGCTGCTGGCGCGGCGGAGCGCCGGGGCGCGGGACGAGCCGGGCAGTTGGGACTGCGGCGCCGGGGCGCTGGAGTTCGGTGAGTCCTTCGAGGCGGCGGTGGCCCGGGAGGTGTACGAGGAGTACGGCGTCCGGCCGCTGGGCGTCGAGCGGCTGGGGGTGCGCAATGTGCTGCGCGGCGATCCGGTCACCTCGCACTGGGTGGCGGTGGTGTTCGCGGTGCGGGTGGATCCGGGCGGGGTGCGGATCGGTGAGCCGCACAAGTTCGACGCGCTCGCCTGGTACGGGCCCGGGGAGTTGCCGGCGCCGCTGCATTCGCAGTGCGGGGAGAGTCTGGCGCTGTTCGCCGCGCGCTGACGGTCCGGCCGGCGGGGTGTTGTGTCCCCGCCGGCCGGTCGCGGGCGGCTACAGCGGTTCGATGCCGGTCAGTTCACCGTCCTCCAGGGCGAGCCAGCGGGTGATGCCGAGGTCCCGCAGGAACGGCAGGTCGTGGCTGACGACCAGCAGCGCGCCCTGGTAGGACTCCAGGGCGGTGACCAGTCGGCGGACCGAGGCCATGTCGAGGTTGTTGGTCGGTTCGTCGAGCATCAGCAGCTGCGGGGCCGGGTCGGCGAGCATCAGCGCGGCGAGCGAGGCGCGGAAGCGTTCGCCGCCGGAGAGCGTGCCGGCCTGCTGGTCGGCGCGGGCGCCCTTGAAGAGGAAGCGGGCGAGGCGGGCCCGGATGTGGTTGTTGGTGGCGTCCGGAGCGTGCCGGGCGACGTTCTCGACGACGGTCAGGGTGTCGTCGAGGACGTCCAGGCGCTGCGGGAGGAAGCGGTGCGGGACGTGGGCGTGGGCGGTGCCGGCGTCCGGGGGGAGCTCACCGGCGACGGTGCGCAGCAGGGTGGTCTTGCCGGAGCCGTTGTGGCCGGTCAGCGCGATGCGTTCGGGTCCGCGTACCTCCAGGTCGGCGCGGGCGCCGTAGCGGGTCCGCAGGGCGTCCAGGGTGAGGACGGTGCGGCCCGGCGGTACGGCGGTGTGCGGCAGGTCGATGCGGATCTCGTCGTCGTCCCGGACCGCTTCGGTGGCTTCGTCGAGGCGTTCCCTGGCTTCCTTGAGGCGTTCGGTGTGCAGGGCGCGGTGTTTGCCGGCGGAGACCTGGGCCTCCCTCTTGCGTTCGTTCATGACGATCTTGGGTTCGCGTTTGTTGGCGTTCATCTTGTTGCCGTAGCGGACCCGGCGGGCCAGTTTGACGTGGGCGTCGGCCAGTTCGCGTTTCTGGCGCTGGACGTCGGCCTCGGCGGCCCGCACCATGCGCTCGGCCGCCTCCTGTTCGACGGCGAGGGCCTCCTCGTAGGCGTGGAAGTTGCCGCCGTACCAGTGGATCTCGCCGTCGCGGAGGTCGGCGATCCGGTCGACGAGCTGGAGGAGTTCGCGGTCGTGGCTGACCACGACGAGCACTCCGGACCAGGTGCTGACCGCGGTGTGGAGCCGTTGCCGGGCGGCCCGGTCGAGGTTGTTGGTGGGTTCGTCGAGCAGCAGCACGTCGGGGCGGCGCAGCAGCAGGGCGGCCAGCCGGAGGAGGACGGACTCGCCGCCGGAGATCTCGCCGATGGTGCGGTCGAGGTCGATGCCGGGCAGGCCGAGCTGGTCGAGGGTGGCGCGGGCGCGTTCCTCGACGTCCCAGTCGTCGCCGACGGCGGTGAAGTGCTCCTCGCCGGCATCGCCGTTCTCGATGGCGTGCAGGGCGGTGCGGGCGGCGGCGATGCCGAGGGCCTCGTCGACGCGGAGGTGGGTGTCGAGCGGGGCGTGCTGCGGGAGGTAGCCGACGTCGCCGGCGACCTTGACGCTGCCCGCGGTGGGGGTCAGTTCGCCCGCGATCAGCTTCAACAGGGTTGATTTTCCTGATCCGTTGAGGCCGATGAGGCCGGTGCGGCCGGGGCCGGCGGCGAAGTGGAAGCCGTCGAGGACGGGGGTGCCGTCGGGCCAGTCGAAGCCGAGTCCGGTGCAGACGACGGAGGCGGCGCCGCCGGGGGTGGCGAGGGAGGCGGACGAGGGTGTCTTTGACACAGGGGTCTCCTGGGTGCGCGTGGTGGGTGCGGCGGGGGATTGCGCAGGAGACACCGCGGGAACGCCGGGTGCGCCGGGGTACGCCGTGTGGGTACGCCGAGGTCGCGGACGACGCCGCGCGATGCCGGGCATGCGCGGGCGCGGTGTCTTGCGGACCTCAGACGAGCAACGGCCTTCTCCGATCGGCGGCAATGGGACCGGGAATGACGGTACGGGGGGCGCCACCCAAAAGCAAACGCTATTTTCGTTGCGTTTGGCCGGGCCGGTGGTCGTCGGCCCGGCGCGGCGCCCCGGTCGTGCGGCCTGCCGCCTACTCCCCCGCTCCCCCGCCGGAGCCGGCGCGCGGGCGCAGCCGTACCCGGGCCGGGCCGGTGGCCTGCAGGGTGATCCCGGCGGCGACCGGCACCTCCTCGTCCACCGCCTCCAGTTCGTACGCGCGCAGCAGCACCGCCAGCGCCAGTACCGACTCCAGCATCGAGAAGTGCTGGCCGATGCAGGCGCGCGGGCCGCCGCCGAACGGGAACCAGGCGTAGCGGTGCCGTTCGGCCTCCCGCTCGGGTGTGAAGCGGTCGGGGTCGAAGCGCTCCGGGTCCGGCCACAGCGCCGGGTTGCGGTGCGTCACCCAGGGCGAGACGACCACGTCGGCGCCGGCCGGGATGCGGTACCCGCCGATCTCGGTGGCCGCGACGGCGCGGCGGCTGACGACCGGCGCCGCCGGGTACAGCCGCATGGCCTCCTTGAGCGCCCGGGTCAGCCGCGGCAGCCGGTCCAGGTCGGCGGCGGTGGGGGTGCGGCCGCCCAGTACCCGGTCGATCTCCGCGCGCACCGCGGCCTGTTCGTCGGGGTGCCGGGCCAGCAGGTGGAGGGTGAAGGCCAGCGAGGTGGCGGTGGTCTCGTGCCCGGCGAGCAGGAAGATCAGGACCTGTTCGCGGATCTCGGTGGCGTCCAGCGAGCCGTCCTCGTCGTTGCCGGCGGCGGAGAGCAGGGACAGCAGGTCGTCGCCCTCGGCCACGTCGGTGCCGGCCGCCCGGCGTTCGGCGATGACGTTGTCGCACACCGCGTTGAGCTCGTCGGTGGCGGCCCGGGCCCGCAGGTTGGCGGGGGTGGGCCAGTGCCGCGGGAGCTTCACGGGTACGTAGGCGCGCTGGACGACATAGGCGTTGATGACCGGCAGGCACCGGTGGATGGCGGCCACGGCCTGCTCGGCGTCCACGCCGAACAGGATCCGGGAGACGGTGCGCAGCGCGAGCCGGTTCATCTCGGGGACGAGGTCGACGGTCTGGTCCCGGGCGGTGTGCCAGCGGTCGGCGAGGGTGCCGGCCTCGGTGGTCACGGCCGACGCGTAGCCGTCCACCCGCCGCTTGGTGAACAGCGGCTGCACCAGCCGCCGTTGGCGGAGGTAGTCGGCGTCCTGGCTGGTGAGCAGGCCGTTGCCGAAGGACTGCCGGACCTCCTCGTACAGCGGGTGGTCCTTGCGGAAGTTGGCGGCCTGGGAGGCGAGGACCTGCTGCACGCCCTCGGGGGCGAAGAGGGCGTAAAAGACGCTGCGCAGGCCGGGCGGTCCGGCCTCCAGGCGGATCACGTCGCCGTGTTCGCGCTGGGCGCCGAGGAAGGTGGCGAGCGAGTCGCGCCGCAGGTCTAACATCGAGCCGAGGACGGGCAGACCGGCCGGGCCGGGTATCTCACGGTGCGCCGCGGCGCCGGGCTGGGGGTGGGACTCGGTAAGGGACATGCCCGCATCTCTATCCAGTTGGGGTACGCGCCTATTCCGCCGGCGGGGTCCGGATTTCGCGGCGGGGCCGGTGGCGGGCGGCGCGGGCCGGGGCGGGGAGCGCGGCGCGGGGCCGGTCCGGGGGCCCGCGTAGCATGGGCCGGATGATCAACAAGCGTGCCGGACGGCCGGCCACCGCCGACGCGGCCCCGTGCCGGGTCACCGTGTGCCGCGGCTGCTGCTGCGGCGACGCGGCCAAGATCCCGGGCGTCGACCACGCCGGGCAGATACCCCGGCTGCGGGCGGCGCTGGACGGGGCGGCGCCGGTGCGGGCCTCGGAGTGCCTGGACGTCTGCGACCAGGCGAACGTGGTCGTGGTGCAGCCGTCGGCGGCGGGCCGCGCCGCGGGCGGCCGCCCGGTCTGGCTGGGACTGGTCAACGACGACGACGCGCTGGCCGACATCGCCGCCTGGATCCGCGCCGGCGGGCCCGGCCTCGCGGAGCCGCCGGGAGTGCTCGACCTGTACGCGATCACCGTGTCGCGGCGCGTACGGGAGGGCCTGGAGGGCTGACGCGGACGCCCGCCTGCCCGCGGAACGCCGGGCGCGGGCCGCCCGCCGGACGGCCGGCACGGCCCGGTGACGCCGCGGCCCGTACGGTCCGGTCCGGTCCGGTCCGGTTACCGGAGTCTTACGGACGCGGGCCGGACTATCCGCGGCGGCGGCCGCTGGTGTTGGCTGGAAACATGACGTATCCCCCGGGCCGGGCACGCTGATCCCGTGCACCGACCACCGCAGCCCCCCGCCGACCCGTCCGCCGCCGCGCCCGGGCCACCGCGCCGCGTCCTCGTCGTCGAGGACGACCCGACCGTCGCCGAGGTCGTCACCGGCTATCTCTCGCGCGCCGGCTACGAAACCGCGCACGCCGCCGACGGCTTCACCGCGCTGGACCGGGCCGCCACGTTCCGCCCGCACCTGGTCGTGCTCGACCTGATGCTGCCGGGCCTGGACGGCCTGGAGGTGTGCCGCAGGCTGCGCCACGCGGAGGACGGCCCGGCGGTGCCGGTGGTGATGCTGACGGCGCGCGGCGAGGAGGCGGACCGCATCCTCGGCCTGGAGCTGGGCGCGGACGACTATGTGACCAAGCCGTTCAGTCCGCGGGAGCTGGTGCTGCGGATCGGTTCGGTGCTGCGCCGCGCGGAGGCCGCGCCGCCGGCCGCGGCCCCCTCCCCCGTCCTGCGGGCCGGCCCGCTCACCGCCGATCCGGGCGGCCGGCGGGCCGACCGCGCCGGGCGCCGGCTCTCCCTGACCGCCCGCGAGTTCGACCTGCTGGTCTTCCTGATGCGCCACCCGGGACGGGTGTTCTCCCGCGAGCAGCTGCTGCAGCAGGTGTGGGGGTGGGAGTTCGGCGACCTGTCGACGGTGACCGTGCACGTCCGGCGGCTGCGCGAGAAGATCGAGACGGACCCGGCCGCGCCCCGGCTGGTGACCACGGTGTGGGGCGCCGGCTACCGCTTCGACCCGGCGGGCGACGAGCCGCCGGCCGGCGGCGCGCCCGGGGAAGGCGACGGCGGAGCATGACGGACTTCCTGGTCATCGTGGCGCTCGCGGCGCTGGGTGCGGCGCTGGTGGGGCTGCTCGCCGCGCCCGCGGTCCGGGCGCTGCGGCGGCGCTCGGTGGCGCTGTCGCTGTTCGCGGTGGCGGCGCTGGCGGTGGCGGCGATGGCGGCGGGGACGGTGGCGGTCGCCCAGGCGATGTTCCTGTCGGGCCACGACCTGGGCGTGGTGATGGCTGTGGTCGCGGTGTCCGGTGTGGTGTCGCTGGCCGCCGCGCTGCTCTTCGGTCGGCGGATCGCGGCGGGCAGCCGGGAGCTGGCGCGGTCGGCCCGTACGGTCGGCAGCGAGGGCGGCTTCGTGGCGCCCACCGAACCACCGACGTCCGAACTGGCCGCGCTGGCACGGGCGTTGGAGGAGACCAGCGCGCACCTCGCGGAGGCCAGGGAGCGGGAGCGGGCGCTGGACGCCTCCCGGCGGGAGCTGATCGCGGGGATCTCGCACGATCTGCGGACGCCGCTGGCCGGGCTGCGGGCGATGGCCGAGGCGCTGGAGGACGGGGTCGCCGAGGACACCGCGCGCTACCACGCCCGGATGCGGGTCGAGGTGGAGCGGCTGGCCGCGATGGTCGACGACCTCTTCGAGCTGGCCCGTATACAGGCCGGGGCGCTGGCCCTGACCTTCTCGCGGGTGTCGGTCTACGACCTGGTGGACGACGCGCTGGCCGGCGCCCGGCCGCTGGCGCGGGCGAGCGGGGTGCGGCTGGTGGACGGCGGGGTGGTGCCGCTGCCGGTGCGGGTGGACGCCCAGCAGATCACCCGGGTCCTGGGAAATCTGCTGGTCAACGCGATCCGGGCGACGCCGGCCGACGGCACCGTCGCGGTCAGCGCACGGGACGAGGACGGCCGGGTGGTGCTCGCGGTGGAGGACGGCTGCGGCGGCATCCCGCCCGCGGACCTGGCGCGGGTCTTCGACACCGGCTGGCGGGGCGGCAGCGCGCGCACCCCGCGGGCGGACGGCGAGGGCGGGGCGGGCCTGGGCCTCGCGATCGTCCGCGGCATCGTGGAGGCCCATCAGGGCCGGGCGACGGTCCGGAACACCGGTGCGGGCTGCCGGTTCGAGGTGACGCTGCCGTCGGCGCAGCCGCGGGCGGAGCCTCAGACGGGGTCGCCGACGGCCTGATCCCGCTCCGCTCCCGGGCCCGGTTCCGCACGGCGCGCGGGCAGTTCGCGGACGGTGCGGACCGGGGAGAACAGCAGGATCAGGGCGGCCAGCGGAACACCGGCCGTCATGATCCACATGGCGGTGCGGACGCCGAGGGCGGCGCCCAGCGCGCCCCCGAGCAGCGCACCCAGGGGCAGCGTGCCGTAGTTGAGGAAGGCGCTGCTGGCGACCAGCCGGCCGAGCAGCGGCGGGGGGCAGTAGTCCTGCTGGAAGCTCACCTTGAGGATGTTGCCGGCCACCACTCCCGCGCTGACGCCGAAGCTGCCGGCGACGTAGAGCAGCGCGCCGGCGCCGGACGTGGTGAGCGGGATGAGCAACGCCAGGCAGGGGACGCCGAGTTCGAAGAACAGCACGGCGCGGGCGGTGCCGAGCCGGCCGGCGGTGCGGCGGACCGCGAAGGCGCCCGCGATGCCGCCCGTGCTCGCCAGCGCCAGCAGTCCGCCGACCGCTCCGGCGGGCAGTCCCACCTCGCGGACCAGGAAGACCGCGGCGAGGGACTGGTATCCCATGAGGGCGAGGTTGGAGGCGGCGCCGAAGAGCGTCATCGTACGGAACCAGACGTCGCCGGCGACCAGCCGCAGGCCCTCCGCGACCTCCCGGCGCAGCGCGCGCGGCGCACCGTCGCGGGTGGCCGGGCGGGGTTCGCGGTGGCGGATGCCGAGCAGGCAGAGCAGGGCGACGAGGAAGGTGGCGGCGTTGGCGAACAGGCCGTTGACGGCGCCCGCCAGTTGGGCGAGGAGACCGGCCGCGCCCTGGCCCACGATCTGCGCCGCGGAGGCGCTGCCGTGCAGCTTGGCGTTGCCCTCGGCCCGGTCGGCGGGCGCGAGCAGGGTGGGGAGGTAGGCGCTGTAGGCGGTCTGGAAGACCACCGCGGCGGCGCCGGTCAGCAGTGCCACGGCGATCAGCAGGCCGAGGTTGAGCCCGCCGGCCCGGGCCAGTACCGGTACGGCGGCGAACAGCAGCAGCGACACCGCGGCGGCGGCCAGCATCAGGGGGCGGCGGCGCACCCGGTCCACCCACACCCCGACCGGGAGGCCGATGAGCAGCCAGGGCAGCCAGCCGCAGGCGCTGAGCAGGCCGACCGCGAAGGTGGAGGCGTGCAGGGTGGCGACCGCCACCAGCGGCATCGCCACGCCGGTGACCGCCGCGCCGAATTTCCCGGCCGTCTCGCCGCACCACAGCAGCCGGAAGTCGCGGTGGCGGCGCAGGAGTCCGCTCATCCGCCGTCCCTCTCCTTGCGGGGGAAGGACTGGAGCTGGACGAGGACGGGCCGGGCGTCGTCGGCGCCGGCCGCGGTCCCGTCCCGGGCGGCCGCCCGGTGCCGTACCACCACGGCCTCCAACTCGGCGTTCAGTGCGGCGAGTTGTTCCGGGGTCAGGCGCAGGTCCTGCCAGCGGGAGAGGGTGCCGGCGTCCCGCCACTCCTCGTCCCAGTCCTCGGCGAGGTAGGTGGTGACCTGCTCGAAGTCCCGCTGGACGGTTTCGTGCAGGTAGACCGACAGGGCGCCCCGGGAGTCGGGGTCGTGGCGGAAGTCGTTGGTGTCGAGGCGGCGGGCCACCCGCACCGCCCGCCACCAGCGTTCGCGTCGGGTGCCGCGCTCGGTGTCCTCCTCGATGAAGCCGTGGTCGGCGAGGTGGCGCAGGTGCCAGCTGACGGTGCCGGTGTTCTCGCCGAGGCGGCGGGCGAGTCCGGTGGCGGTGTCCGGGCCGTCGAGGACCAGCAGGTCCAGGATGCGCATCCGCAGCGGGTGGGCGAGGCCGCGCAGGCTGCGGGCGTCCATGCGGCGGACGGGAGGGGTGGCGGAGGGGTCGGGGCGCGCCGGGTCGGGCCCGGAGGGTGCGGTCATAGGCAGGAGCATAGGGTTGCAGAGGACTCTCTGCACAGGGTTCTCTGCAGAGAAACCTCTGCAATGTGCCCGGGGCGGCCTCCCCCGCAAGTCCCCCGCGGTTACCGGGCCTTGTCCTCGTGCTCCCACAGCGGGTGCTCGCGGGCGGCCCACCCGGCGTCCACCGAGCCGGTGCGCATCCCGCGGCGGGACTCCGGGTCGGCGTACGCCTTCCAGACGTGGCCGGCGATCACCACGACGACGGCGAGGGCGAGCCAGTCGTGGACGAAGGTGGCGCCGGTACGCCACACCAGGGGCGCGAGGTGGGTGAACCACATCAGCAGTCCGGTGGCCGCCATCACCAGGACCGCGCCGGCGATCCACGCGGCGTAGAGCTTCTGGCCGGCGTTGAACTTCCCGGCCGGGCGGTCCCCGCGGCGGCGCAGCGCGGCGCGCAGCCAGCGGCGGTCGTGCGGGCCGAAGCGGTTGAGGCGGCGCAGGTCGGTGCGGAGCGCGCGGGAGGCGAGGCCGAGCAGCAGCGGGACGGGCAGCAGGATGCCGGACCACTCGTGGACGGTGACCACCAGGGCGCGGCGGCCGACGAGTTCGGCGAGGAAGGGCAGGTACAGGCAGGCCGCGGTGAGCACGCAGACAGCCATCAGGGCGGCGGTGGCGCGGTGCACCCGGTGTTCGGCGGGGGTGAAGCGCGGCACCCGGGGCCGGCCGGCCGGGGGCTCAGGTGGTCGGGGCATCGTCGCGTCCGTTCGACCGGCCGACCCAGGCGTCGACGTCATATCCGAGGTTCTCCCAGTATCCGGGCAGGACGTGGTCGGTGACGGTGATGCCGGAGAGCCACTTCGCCGACTTGTAGAAGTACATGGGCGCGACGTAGAGCCGCACCGGCCCGCCGTGGGCGTGGGCGAGCGGCGCGTCCTGCATGCGCAGCGCGACCAGCACGTCGTGGCGGCGGGCCTGTTCGAGGGTGAGGGATTCGCTGTAGGCGCCGTCGAAGCAGGTGAAGCGGACGGCCCTGGCCTCGGGGCGGACGCCGGCGGCGTCGAGGAGGTGCGAGAGCCGTACGCCCTCGAAGGGGGTGTGCGGGACCCGCCAGCCGGTGACGCACTGGACGTCGCGCACGACCCGGGTCTGCGGCAGCGCGCGCAGGTCGGCGAGGCGGTACGCGGCCCGGTGGCGCACCAGGCCGTCGACGGTGAGGCGGTAGGTGTGCTCGTCCTTGTCCGGTACGGGGCCGGTCACCGAGTAGTAGCGGAAGCCGCCGCCGCCCGGGAGCAGCCCGGACAGGCCGGTGGGGTCCTGCTGTGCGGCGGCGCCGAGGGTGTCGTCCCAGGCTCGCTGGAGCAACGGGGCCGCGGCGACGCCGGCGGCGCCCGCGGCGAGCATGCCGAGCACCACCCGGCGGCCGACGGGCGTGCCGCTGCCGTCGGCGCCGTGGTCCGGCGTGCCGGCCGGATTCGCTTCCTTGGTCACCCTTCGATTCGAACACCGCGCGGGGCCGGGGGCCAGCGTCCGGGCCCCGGCGTCAGACTTTCGTCATCAGCCGGGCGCGCCCCGGTCGTCGTCCGGGCCGTCGTCCCGGTCGTGGTCCGGGCCCAGGGCGGCCTCGCGGGCGGCCCGGAACGCGCCCTCCGCGTCGCGGCCCCCGTACGACCACGGCGCGCGGGTGGCGTGCGGGCCGATGCGCCGGAAGAGGGTGGCGGCCTCGGCCAGCCGCCCCTGGTGGAACGTGGCGTGGGCGAGGAAGTTGACATCGAGCTTGCCGCGGGGGTGGCCCTCGCCCTCCCATTCCAGCCACCAGTCGAAGGCGGCCCGCAGGACGGCGTGGGCGTGCCGGGTGGACCAGTGGCCGGAGTCCGCGGGGTCGGGGGGCTCCAGCCCGGCGCGGGCCCGTACGCGGTAGCGCTCGGCGTGCGCGACGACGGGGAGCAGGGCGAGCGGCGAGTCGGCGGGGGCGCGGGCGGCGGCCCGGGCGGCGAAGCCGTGGGCGGGGTGGTGCGGGCCGCAGGTGCCGTCCGGCCGGTCCTCGGCGAGGGCGGCGGTCATCAGGTGGTGGGCGTGGTGGTGGTCGGGGTGGCGGGCGCGGATCTGGTGGAAGGCGTAGGCGCGTTCGTCGGGGGTGCCGGCGCGGCGGGCGAGGAGCAGCGCGCCGAGCCAGGGGGTGGGGTCGTCGGGCAGCATCCGGGCTGCGGTGGCGCAGGCCGCGGCGGCGTCGCCGGTGGTGGTGCGGCCGCGCAGGGCACGGCGGACGGTGGCGAGGGCCAGCAGGGTGGCGGCGTCGCCGCTGTCCGGTTCGGCGAGCTGCCAGTCGCCGGCCCAGGCGGCGCTGCCGGGGCAGCCGGCCAGGACGGTTAACCGGTGGCCGCGCCGGTCCCAGTCCGCGCCGGTCTCGGCGAGCAGGGTGCGCACCCGGGCCCACTGGCCGAGTGCCAGCGCGTCGGCGGCGACGGCCAGTTCGGTGTCGTCCAGGGCCGGCGCGAGGGCCGGGGCCCCCGGACGGCGGGCGCGCCGGAGGGCCGGTGGCGGCGGTGGGGGTGGCGAAGGGGATATCGACATCACGGGTCAGGGGGCTCCATGGCGCGCCGCGGCGGCCGTGCGCCGCACCGTCGTCCTCGGGGTGCGGCCGGTCTGCGGGCGCCTGTGCAGAGGGTGACGGACTGGTTCCGCACCAGTCATCGCGGACAGCAAAGCGCTCCGCAGAGCTCCGCGTCAAGGCGGGAAGAGGAATGGCCGGATCCGCCAACCTCCTTTCCGCTCCGCGGAATTGGGCCGCGCTCCGGCGAGACCCGCGGCGGGTCCGCCGGCCCGCCGCCGGGCCGCGCCGCGGGCAGGCCCGGCGGCGGCCCGGCGCCCCGTCCTCAGTCCACCGCGCGTGCCGCCGCCCGGCCCGCGGTGCGCCCGGAGAAGAGGCAGCCGCCGAGGAAGGTGCCCTCCAGCGAGCGGTAGCCGTGCACCCCGCCGCCGCCGAATCCGGCCGCCTCGCCCGCGGCGTAGACGCCCGGCAGCGGCGCGCCGCCCTCGGTCAGCACCCGGGAGCCGAGGTCGGTCTCCAGGCCGCCGAGGGTCTTGCGGGTGAGGATGTGGAGCCGTACGGCGATCAGCGGGCCGGCCTTCGGGTCGAGCAGCCGGTGCGGGGCCGCGGTGCGGATCAGCCGGTCGCCGAGGTACTTGCGGGTCCCGCGCACGGCGGTCACCTGGAGGTCCTTGGTGAAGGGATTGGCGATCTCACGGTCCCGGGCGACGATCTCGTCGCGCAGCGCGGCCTCGTCGATCAGGGGCTTCCCGGTCAGTTCGTTCATCCGCCGTACGAGTGCGGGCAGCGAGCGCTCGACGACGAAGTCCGCGCCGTGGTCCATGAACGCCTGCACCGGCCCGGGGGCGCCGGCCCTGGCCCGGCCGAGCACGTCGCGGACGCTCTTGCCGGTCAGGTCGGGGTTCTGCTCGGATCCGGAGAGCGTGAACTCCTTCTCGATGATCTTTTGGGTGAGCACGAACCAGGTGTGGTCGTGGCCGGTCCGCATGATGTGTTCGAGGGTGCCGAGGGTGTCGAAGCCGGGGAAGAGCGGCACCGGCAGCCGCTTGCCGCGGGCGTCCAGCCACAGCGGGGAGGGCCCCGACAGGATGCGGATGCCGTGCATCGGCCATATGGGGTTCCAGTTGTCGATGCCCTCGGTGTAGTGCCACATCCGGTCGCGGTTGACGATCCGGCCGCCGGCGGCCTCGGCGATGCCCAGCATCTTGCCGTCGACGTGCGCCGGCACGCCCGACAGCATCCGCTCGGGGGGCGTGCCGAGCCGCTCGGGCCAGTTGGCGCGCACCAGGTCGTGGTTGCCGCCGATACCGCCCGAGGTGACGATCACGGCCTGCGCGCGCAGCTCGAACGCGCCGGTCACCTCGCGGCTGCTGGGCCTGCCGCGCTCGGCGTCCGAGGGCTGCAGGATTTCGCCGCTGACGGTGTCCACGCTGCCCGCGCTGCGGGAGAGCCCGGTGACCCGGTGACGGAAGCGCAGGTCCACCAGGCCGCGGGCGGCGCCGGCCCGTACCCGGCGCTCGAACGGTGCGACCAGGCCGGGGCCGGTGCCCCAGGTGATGTGGAAGCGCGGCACGGAGTTGCCGTGCCCGGTCGCCCCGTAGCCGCCGCGCTCGGCCCAGCCGACGACCGGGAAGAACCGGACGCCCTGCCGGTGCAGCCAGGAGCGCTTCTCCCCGGCCGCGAAGTCGACGTACGCCTCGGCCCAGCTGCGCGGCCAGCGGTCCTCGGGGCGGTCGAAGCCGGCCGTGCCCAGCCAGTCCTGCCAGGCCAGCGCGTGGCTGTCGCGGATCCGCAGCCGGCGCTGCTCGGGCGAGTCGACCAGGAAGAGGCCGCCGAAGGACCAGTGCGCCTGCCCGCCGAGGGACTGCTCGGGCTCCTGGTCGAGCAGGATCACCTTGCGTCCGGCGTCCACCAGCTCGGCGGTGGCCGCCAGGCCCGCGAGCCCCGCTCCGATCACGATCACATCAGCGTCGTACGCCATCTTCCGCTTCTCCTCACCGGGGCCCGGCGGCGCGCGCCGGCCGCCGTGGTGAACGATCCTCAGCGCGCCAGCCTGCCGCGTCAACCGTTTGATTACCGCGCAGTACGCGGGGGCGCGCGGGAGAATGGCAGTGACCGCGGCCACCCCACATCCCCGCCCGGATGGCTATCCTCTGCCGCATCCCCCGCCCACGCGCGATACGAGGTGTGCGACGTGACGGTGATACTGCTCGCCCTTGGCGCCGCCTGCTGTCTGGGACTCGGCTTCGTCCTCCAGCAGGCCGCCGCCCAGCAGGCCCCGATGAAGGACTACCTGTCCCTGCGGCTGCTGCTCGACCTGGTGCGGATGCCGCAGTGGGTGGCCGGCATCGGACTGATGGTGGTGGGCATGGCGCTCGGCGCGGTGGCGCTGGGCATGGGCGACATCACTCTGGTGGAGCCACTGCTGGCCACCAATCTGCTGTTCGCGATGGCGCTGTCCCGGCGGCTGACCCGGCAGCGGCTCGGCCGCACCGGGTGGGGCGGGCTGTGGCTCCTGGCCGGCGGGGTCACGGCCTTCATCGTGGCCGGCCGCCCCCAGGGCGGCTCCCGCAGCGCCGACCACCTGTGGCAGTGGCTGATCATGGGGCTGGTGCTGGGCAGCGCCCTGACCCTGGCGGCCGTCGCCAAGCGCGAGCGGGTGCACGTGAGCCTGGAGGCCGCGCTGCTGGGCGTGGCGGCCGGTCTGATCTACGGGCTGCAGGACGCGCTGACCCGGATCAGCGGTGAGCACTTCGCCGCGGGCAGCTGGTCGGCGCTGCTGACCAGCTGGCAGCCGTACGCCATCGTCGTGCTCGGGGTGCTGGCGCTGGTGCTGGTGCAGAGCGCCTTCGAGTCGGCGCCGCTGCGGCTGTCGCTGCCCGCGCTGACCGCGGCCCAGCCGCTGGCCGGAATCCTGTGCGGGGTGGGCTTCCTCGGCGACCGGCTGCAGGTGACGGCCGGAGCGCTGGCGTGGGAGGTGGCCGGGATCGTGGCCGTGGTCGCGGGCATCGTGCTGATCGGCACCCACCCGGCGATGCCGCCGGGGGCCGGCCGGACCGAGGACGTACGGGAGCTCCAGCCGCACTGACCCGGGCCGGCCCCGGTGGGTGCTTCCCGCTCGTGCCGGGCCCCCCGTTCGGCCCCGCGCGCGCTCCGCCGTCCGGGCGTATGCGGCGGGCCGGTGTGCGCCGGACCCGGCGGGTGCCACCGGGGCCGCCGGTGGTTGCATGTCCCCATGACCGATCAGCAACCGCTCAACGCGGACGAGATCCTCGACGTCGTCGACGAGAACGATCAGGTCGTCGGGCAGGCCCCGCGCGGCGAGACCTACGCCCGCAGGATGCGCACCCGCTGCGCGTTCATCCTCGTCCGGGACGCCGAGGACCGGATCTTCGTGCACCGCCGCACCCCCAACAAGCTGGTCTTCCCCTCGCACTACGACATGTTCGTCGGCGGGGTGGTCGGCGCCGGCGAGAGCTACGACCGGGCGGCGCTGCGCGAGGCCGAGGAGGAGCTGGGCGTGCAGGGGCTGGCGCAGCCCGAGCCGCTGTTCAAGTTCCTCTACGAGACGGCCGAGCACACCTGGTGGTCCGCGGTGTACCAGGTGCGCTGCACGCTGCCGGTGGCCCCGCAGGAGGCGGAGATCGACTGGCACGCGTTCCTGCCCGAGGAGGAGCTGATCCGGCGGCTGGACGAGTGGCCGTGGACACCGGACGGGACGGCCGCCTACCGGGAGCTGCTGGCCCGGCGGGAGGCGGGCGAGTTCTGAGGCGGGCGGGCCCGGCACGGGGCCGGCGGATAGGGTTTCGGCCATGATCCTCACCGACGGACTGCGGTCGGCCGTCGCGGCCGTACGGCTGTGGTTCTCGCCCGCGCGGATCCGCGAGGAGGGCGCCACCCCCGACTACCGCTTCTCGCTCGCCAACGAGCGCACCTTCCTGGCCTGGCTGCGCACCGGGCTGGCGCTGGTCGGCGGCGGGTTCGCGGTGGACCAGTTCCTGCCCCGGCTGCACCCGGGGGTGCGGCTGGCCTTCACGCTCGTGCTGCTGGTGGGCGGGGCGCTGTGCGCGCTGCGGGCGGTCAACCACTGGGTGCGCTGCGAACGGGCGATGCGGCGCGGCGAGGACCTGCCGGTGTCCCGCTTCCCCACGGCGCTGGCGCTGGCCGTCGGGGTGCTGGCGGTGGCCGTGGTGGTGCTGGTGCTGCTGGGCTGGACCGGCTGACCGATGGCGGGCGGCGCGCGACCGACCGCGGGAGGACCCCGTCCGGCGTCCGACCGGGACCCGGGTCTGCAGCCGGAGCGGACCAGGCTGGCCTGGCGGCGTACCACGCTGTCCGCGACGGTGGTGGCGGCGCTGGCCGGCCGGCAGCTGCTGCGGAGCGGGCCGGCGGGCCCCTGGGAGGTGGCGCTGGCGGTGCTGACGGGGGCGCTGTGGCTGGCGTTCCTGGCGTTGGCGCACCGCCGGATGCGGGCCATGGCCGGCGGCCGCCCGCCGGGCCTGCCGCCGCGCACCGCGCTGCTGCTGGTCGGCTGCACGCTCGCGCTGACGCTGTGCGGCGCGCTGATCGTGGCACGCCCGGGGCACTGAGCGCGGCGCGTACCGGACGCCCGGTGGCGGGCCCGGCGCCGGCCGCGGCGCCCGGCGGCGGTACCGTGACGCGACCCCCGTGACGAGGGGCAACGACCAAGGACCGGCCCCTCGGCGGGCCGTGACGCGCCATCACCGAAGGGGACCACACCGCATGGGCGACCCGACCGCACCGGCCGTGGACGAGCCGTATCTGACCGAACTCGCCGCCGGTGTCCACGCGTTCATCCAGCCGGACGGCGGCTGGTGCCTGAACAACGCCGGTTTCGTCACCGACGGCGACGCCACCCTCGTGGTGGACACCGCCGCCACCGAGCGCCGGGCGCGGCTGCTGCGCCGCCGGATCGCGGAGAGCGGCGCGCCCGTACCCCGTACGGTGGTCAACACCCACCACCACGGCGACCACACCTACGGCAACGGCGTCTTCGCGCCGGAGGCCACGGTCGTCGGGCACACCGCCTGCCGGCGCGAGGTGCTGGACGCCGGGCACCAGCTGCACGCGGTGTGGCCCGAGGTGGCGTACGGCGACATCCGGCTGACCCCGCCGACCGTCACCTACGACCGCGAACTGACGCTGCACGTCGGGGACATCGAGGTGCGGCTGATCCACCCGGGTGTGGCCCACACGACCGGGGACACCGTGGTGTGGCTGCCCGAGCAGCGCGTGGTGTTCACCGGTGACCTGGTCTTCCACGGCGGGACGCCGTTCGTCTTCATGGGGTCGCTGTCGGGGTCGCTGCGGGCGCTGCGGCTGCTGCGTTCGCTGGACGCGACGACCGTCGTCCCGGGGCACGGACCGGTGGCCGGCCCGGAGGTGTACGACGGCGTCGAGCGCTATCTGGAGTTCGTCGGCCGGCTGGCGCAGGACGGCCGGGCGGCCGGCCGGACGCCGCTGGAGGTGGCCAGGGAGGCGGATCTCGGCCCGTTCGCGGAGCTGGCCGAGAGCGAGCGGCTGGTGGCGAACCTGCACCGGGCGTACGTGGAGCTGGACGGCGGGGAGCCGGGCGCGCCGCTCGACCCGCTGGTGGGCTTCGCCGACATGACGGCGATGAACGGCGGGGTGCCGATGGCCTGCCACGCGTAGGACGTGTCCGCGGGGTACCGTCCGGCGCGCGCCGGACGGTACCCCGCGCGGGAACGCGGCGGAAAACCGCCGTCCGGGCAGCCGCGTGACCGAGACCCCACGCACCGGCACTGGACTCCATACCGACTAGTCGGCATGATCGGGGCAGCGACCGACCACGACGGACCGTCCACCCCCGTACGGAGGAGCACGATGAGCAAGGGCACCCCTCCCCCTCAGGCGCCGGACCGGGAGGATCCCCCCGGCCTCGACCTGATCCGATTGCGTGCGCACCTGGACCGCGAGCGGCCGGGGCTGGCCGGCGGCCCGCTGCGCGCGCAGCTGATCGAGGGCGGGCGCTCCAACCTCACCTACCGGGTCACCGACGGCACCGGCTCCTGGGTCGTCCGCCGTCCGCCGCTCGGCCACGTACTGGCCACCGCGCACGACATGCGGCGCGAGCACCGGGTGATCAGCGCGCTGCACCGCACCCCGGTGCCGGTGCCCGAGGCGCTGCTGCTGTGCGAGGACGAGTCGGTGACCGGCGCGCCCTTCTACGTGATGGAGCTGGTCGAGGGCACCCCGTACCGCACGGCCGGGCAGCTGGCCACGCTCGGCCCGGAGCGCACCCGCGCCGTGGTCCTCTCCCTGGTCGACACACTGGTGGAGCTGCACGCCGTGGACCCCGAGGCGGTCGGGCTCGGCGACTTCGGCCGCCCGGACGGCTTCCTGGAGCGCCAGCTGCGGCGCTGGGGCAAGCAGCTGGCCGCGTCGAAGAACCGCGAACTGGCGGGCATCGACGAGCTGCACGAGACGCTGGGCCGGGCGCTGCCCGCCTCCCCCGCGCCCACCGTCGTGCACGGCGACTACCGCCTGGACAACGTCCTGGTCGGCGCGGACGACACCATCGAGGCCGTACTGGACTGGGAGATGTCCACGCTCGGCGACCCGCTGACCGACCTCGGGCTGCTGGTGATGTACAGCTCCGACCTGGGCCTGCCCGAGTCCCCGGTCAGCACCACCAGTGGTGCCCCCGGCCACCCGTCCCCCGGCGAGCTGATCGAGCGCTACGCCGCCCGCTCGGGCCGCGACACCTCGTCGATCGCCTGGTACACCGCCTTCGCCTGGTTCAAGCTCGCCGTGATCCTGGAGGGCATCCACTACCGCTTCACGCTCGGCCAGACCGTCGGCGCCGGGTTCGACCGGATCGGCGAACTCGTCCCCGTCTTCATCGACCACGGACTGACCACCCTCAAGGAAGGCTGAGGCTCATGGACTTCGCATTCGACGCCCGTACGCAGGAGCTCCGCGAGCGGCTCCTGACCTTCATGGACGAGCACGTGTACCCGGCCGAGGAGACCGCCCGTGAGCAGCGGGCCGCCCTCGCCTCGCCCTGGGACACCCCGGCGATCGTCGAGGAGCTGAAGGCCGCGGCCCGCAAGCAGGGGCTGTGGAACCTCTTCCTCCCGGACCCGGAGCACGGTGCCGGCCTGACCAACCTCCAGTACGCGCCGCTGGCCGAGATCACCGGCCGCAGCCCGCAGTTGGCGCCCACCGCGCTGAACTGCGCGGCGCCGGACACCGGCAACATGGAGGTGCTGGCGCAGTTCGGCGACGAGGCGCAGCAGAAGCAGTGGCTGGCGCCGCTGCTGGCCGGTGAGATCCGGTCGGCGTTCGCGATGACCGAGCCGGAGGTGGCCTCGTCGGACGCCACCAACATCGAGACGCGCCTCACGCGGGACGGCGACGAGTACGTCATCAACGGCCGCAAGTGGTACATCTCCGGGGCGATGAACCCGCAGTGCCGGATCTTCATCGTGATGGGCAAGACCGACCCGGACGGCGCGGACATCCGCCGCCAGCAGTCGATGATCCTGGTGCCGCGCGACACCCCCGGCCTGGAGGTGCGGCGGGCCATGCAGGTCTACGGCTACGAGGACCACTGGCACGGCGGCCACGCCGAGGTGGTCTTCCACGACGTGCGGGTGCCGGCGAGCAATCTGATCGGCGAGGAGGGCGGCGGCTTCGGCATCGCCCAGGCCCGGCTCGGCCCCGGCCGGATCCACCACTGCATGCGGCTGATCGGCATGGCCGAGCGGGCGATCGAGCTGATGTGCCGCCGGGCGGTGGACCGCACCGCGTTCGGCAAGCCGCTGGCCGGGCAGGGCGTGGTGCAGGGGTGGATCGCGGACGCCCGGGTGGCGGTGGAGCAGCTGCGGCTGCTGGTGCTGAAGACGGCCTGGCTGATGGACACCGTCGGCAACAAGGGCGCGCACACCGAGATCCAGGCCATCAAGATCGCCACCCCGCGCACGGTCGTGGACATCCTCGACAAGGCGGTGCAGCTGCACGGCGCGGGCGGGGTGAGCCAGGACTTCCCGCTGGCGGAGCTGTGGGCGGGCGCGCGCACCCTGCGGCTGGCCGACGGCCCGGACGAGGTGCACCAGCGGTCGCTGGCGCGGCGTGAGCTGAAGCAGTACCGGTAGCCGAACAGCGGCGAGCCCCGCGGCCGGCCGGCGGTCGCGGGGCTCGTGCGCCTGGAGGACGGCGGCGTTACGGGCGCAGGGCCCGCAGCAGCAGGTCGGCCAGGTGGTCGGCGACCTGCTGGGGGCTGAGCGGGCCGTCCTCGCGGTACCACGTGCCGAGGTGGTGCACCGAGCCGAAGTGGTAGTCCACGACGAGGTCGGCGGGCACGTCGTCGGCGAACACGCCGGTGCGCTGGCCCTCCTCGATCAGCGCCCGGAAACGCTCGTGGTAGCGCCGCCGCTCGGCGCGCACCTGCTTGTCCTTCTCCGGGCCGAGGTGGTGCATCGAGCGGAAGAAGATCTTGGTGTCGTCGAGGTTGTCGATGGTGGTGACGACGACGTCGGCGGCGGCGTCCCGCAGCCGCTGCTCCACGGGCGCGTCGGAGTCCGCGAAGTGGTCCAGGCGCTCCTGCTGGAGGCGCAGGACCCGTCCGTAGACCTCGTGCAGCAGATCGTCCTTGGAGCCGAAGTAGTGGTAGAGGGCGCCCTTGGTGACCCCCGCGGCATCGACGATCTCCTGGACGGAGGTGCGGTCGTAGCCCTGCTCCGCGAAGAGTCTGGTGGCGGTGGCCAGCAGCCGCTGGGCCACCGGCTTCGCGCCGCCGTTGCCGTTGCCGTCCTTCGTGCCGGCCATCGCCCTCACCTGTCCTTCGTCGTACCTCATGCGCGGTGGCGCAGCTCCCGTCGGAGGATCTTGCCACTCGTGGTCTTGGGGAGCTCTGCCAGGATCTCCACCTCACGGGGATATTTGTACGCCGCGAGCCGTTCCTTGCAGTACGCGGCCAGCTCGGCGGGTTGCGGCGCGGCGCCGGGGCGCAGGCTGACGTACGCCTTGACGGTCTCGCCACGGTAGGCGTCGGGCACCCCGACGACCGCCGCCTCACGCACCGCCGGGTGGCTGTACAGCACGTCCTCGACCTCGCGCGGCCACACCTTGAAGCCGGCGGCGTTGATCATGTCCTTCTTGCGGTCGACGACGTAGAGCCAGCCGTCGGCGTCCATGAAACCGATGTCGCCGGTGCGCAGTTCGCCGTCCGGCACGGCCTCGGCCGTGGCGTCGGGGCGGCGCCAGTAGCCGGGGACGACCTGCGGGCCGCGCACCGCGATCTCGCCCGGTTCGCCGAACGGCAGGTCCCGGCCGTCCTCGCCGATGATGCGGACGACGGTGTCGGGGCCGGGCACGCCGACCGCGAGCGTCCCGGAGACCTTGTCGACCGGCGCCTGTTTGCCGGGCGGGACGCTGGCGCAGGGGGCGGTGCACTCGGTCAGGCCGTAGCCGTTGTGGAGGTACGGGCCGAGGTCGGCGCGGAACTTCTCGACCAGCGCGGGCGGCAGCGGCGCGCCGCCGGAGGACAGCGTCTCGAAGGACGCGAAGTGGTCGCGGGTGACGCCGGGGTGGGCCATCAGCGCCATGTAGGCGGTGGAGGGGCCGACGGTGTAGGCGGGCCGGTGCTCCAGGAAGGCGTCCAGGACGACGCCGGCCTCGAAGCGGTAGGCGAGCGCGAGGGTGCCCGCGTTGGCGACGCAGGCGGCCAGTTCGCAGACCATGCCGGTGATGTGGAAGAGCGGGGCGAGCGCGAAGTAGGTGGCGCCCTCGGACAGGCCGAGGCCGGTGCGCTGGCGCTCGGCGTTGTAGGCGATGTTGCCGTGGGTGTTGGTGGCGCCCTTGGGGGTGCCGCTGGTGCCGGAGGTGTAGCTGATCAGGGCGATGTCGTCGGCGGTGAGTCCGGGATCGGTGGGCGCCGCGCGGAGCCGCCCGGCCTCGCGGGCCACCGCGAGCAGGTCGTCGGCGCCCTCCTGCGGGCCGAGCGGCTCACCGCGCAGCACCCGGGCGTCGTCGCGGGTCTGCAGCTCCCGCTCGCAGGTGGTGAGCGCGAGCCGTACGGACGGCGCCTCCGCGGCGGTGGCGCGCAGGAAGCCGTCCCAGGTGCGGTCGGCGCAGATGACGGCGGTGACCTCGGCGTCGTCCAGGATGTGCCGCATCTCGGCCGACTTGTACATGGGGTTGACGGGGACGACCACCCCGCCGGCCTTCCAGACGCCGAGCAGGGCCAGCACGAAGTGCGGGGTGTTCTGCAGCATGACCGCGGCCCGGTCGCCGCGGCGGAACCCGCGTGCGGCGAGGTGGGCGGCGACACCGTCGGAGAGCGCGTCGGCCTCGGCGTAGGACAGCCGGCCGTCGAAGTAGGCGAGCGCCGTGCGGTCGGGAACGGCCCGGACCGCCGCGCGGAAGGCGTGCAGCGTCGAGGGGGGCGGCTGGACGGGGGCGCGCTGGGCTTCGGTGAGCTGCGCCAGCCACGGCTTGTCCTGGTAGGAGGTCATCGGGTGCGGCCCTTTCTTCCTGATCGCCGGATCATCCCTGCCGGGGAACACCTGAGGTGCGGTGGGGTGGCGTCCCGGCCCGGCCGGGGCGCCACCCCACAGCGTCCTAGGCGCGCCCCTCGGCCTGCTCCAGCTTGCGCTGGAGATGGTTCATCCCGCCGAGCCAGCGGTCGGGCTCGGCGGCCCGCGCGGTGTAGTAGTCCGCGACCTCGGGGTGCGGCAGCACCAGGAAGCGGCCCTCGGCCATGGCCGTGAAGAGCGCCTCGGCGACGTCCTCGGGCTCGACGGCGGTGGGGGTCAGCACGAGGTCCCCGGCGGTCCCGGTGGCGGCCAGCATGTCGGTGCGCACGCCCTGCGGGCAGATGGCGTGCACGTCGATGCCGCGGTGCCGGTAGGTCAGCGAGAGCCACTCGGCGAAGGCGTACGCGCCGTGCTTGGTGACGCTGTAGGGGGCCGCGGCGACCATGGTCAGCAGTCCGGCGGCGGAGACGGTGGAGATGAAGCGTCCGCTGCCGCGCGCCAGCCACTCCGGCACCAGTTCGCGCGCCGCCCGGACGTGGGCCATGACGTTGACGTCCCAGGCCAGCGCCCAGTCCTCGTCGGGCGCTTCGGGGCCGCCGCCGGTGCCGACCCCGGCGTTGGCGCAGAAGATGTCGACCGCGCCGCCGAGCGCCTCGCGGGCGAGCGGGACGACGGCCGAGGCGTCGCCGGGGACCGCGAGCGCCCCGATCTCCTCGGCGGTCTTGCGGGCCTTGGCCTCGTCCAGGTCGTTGACCACGACCCGGGCGCCCTCGGCGGCGAACCGGCGGGCCAGGGCGGCGCCGATCCCCCCGCCCGCCCCGGTCACGACGACGGCTTTGTCCCTGACGGCTTCCACTGCTGGGTCTCCCTCGGTCGCTCGGATCGGCCGAGGGCAGACTAACCAGTCGGTATGTCCCAGCGGAAGAGCCGGTTTCCGCCGCGGCACGGCATGTTCCCCGCCGCGCCGTGGCGCGTTAGCGTGCGCACGACACGTACCCGGTCGTTCCTGTGATCACGGAGGTGTGCGGAATGGCTCTGTCGAGACGCCTGCTGCTGGGGCATCTGGCCGCGACCGGAGCGGCCGGCGCGACCCTGACCGCGGCCGCGGCACCGGCCCGGGCGGCCGGCCCGGCGCCCGGCCACCGCCGACGGCGGGTGCACACCGGTTTCGATCGGCTGGCCGCCGACGGCTACCGCCTGCTGGCCGGCCGCCGGGTCGGCGTCGTCACCAACCCCACCGGCGTCACCCAGGACGTCGCGCACATCGTCGACGTCCTGCACGCCGACGACCGGGTGCGCCTGACCGCCGTCTTCGGCCCCGAGCACGGCTTCCGCGGCACCGCGCAGGCCGGCGGCTCCGAGGGCCGCTACGACGACCCGGCCACCGGGCTGCCGGTCTACGACACGTACAACAAGAGCGGCCGGGCCCTCGCCGACATCTTCACCGCCTCCGGCGTGGACACCGTCGTCTTCGACATCCAGGACGTCGGCGCGCGCTTCTACACCTACATCTGGACGCTCTACGACTGCATGGTGGCGGCCGTCCTCGCGGGCAAGCGCTTCGTGGTCCTCGACCGCCCCAACCCGATCACCGGCCGCGCCGCGACCGGCCCCGTGCTGGACAAGGCGTACGCCTCCTTCGTCGGCCGGGAGCCGATCGCGCAGGCGCACGGCATGACGGTGGCCGAGCTGGCGCTGCTGTTCAACGGCGAGTTCGTGCCGAAGGCGGCGGGACGCCCGGTCGAGCTGGAGACCGTCCTGATGTCCGGCTGGCGGCGCGGCGACTTCCACGACGCGACCGGGCTGCCCTGGGTGCCCCCGAGCCCCAACATGCCCACCCCGGACACCGCCCTGGTCTACCCGGGCACCTGCCTCTTCGAGGGCACCAACCTGTCCGAGGGGCGCGGCACCACCCGCCCCTTCGAGCTGCTGGGCGCCGACGGCGTCGACCACCGCTGGGCCGCCGCCGCCAACGAACTCGCCCTGCCCGGCGTGCACTTCAGGGAGGCGTACTTCGCCCCCACCTTCTCCAAGTTCCAGGGGAGGACCATCGGCGGCGTCCAGCTCCACGTCCACGACCGGGAGGCGTTCGACCCGGTGCGCACCGGCATCGCGCTGCTGGTGACCGCGAAGCGGGTCTGGAGCGGTTTCGCCTGGCGGCCGGACAACGGCATCGACCGGCTCACCGGCTCCGCCACGGTCCGCACGATGATCGACGCGGGCGCGGGCACCGAGGAGATCGTCGCCGCCTGGCAGCCGGCCCTGACCGCGTTCCGCGCCGTGCGGGCCACGTACCTGCGCTATCCGCACGCCTCCTGACACCTCGTGACGCGCCGGCCGAGGCCCTCCTCGGGCCGGCTGGGCCGTACGGGTGAAATAGGTCCGCCTCCCCTATGCCGGGGGTGTGCCGCGGTGGGTCAATCGAGCCATCCGCGCGAGGGGCCGCCCATTCCGTTGCACGGAGACCGATCAGTCGTGCACACCGGTCCAGGGCGGCCCCCTCGCACGTCATTCCGCAGGTGAGTGGCGGTCATCGGCCTGGGCTCCGCTTTCGCAGGAGGCCATGCATGCGTCAACTCCCCCGGTCGTCGTCCGGCCCCGGGCCCCGCCCCGCCAGACTGCCTTCGCTGACCGGTCTGCGGTTCGCCGCCGCGGGCGGGGTCGTCTTCACCCACTGCGCGCTGCTGACCGATCCACGGCTCGCCACGCGGCTCGGCCCGCAGGTGTGGGTGGGCGCGAGCGCGGTCTCGCTCTTCTTCGTCCTCAGCGGATACGTGCTGATGCACTCGGCGCGGCCGGACGACACCGCACGGGCCTTCTGGCGTCGGCGGGCCGCCAAGATCCTGCCCAACCACGCCCTCACCTGGTGCGTGGTCATGGTCGCGCTCGCCTGCGCCGGCACCGCGGCCGCGCACGCCCCCGGCGTGGTGGACCATCTCGCCGCCCTGCTCCTGGTGAACACCTGGGTGCCCGACCGCGGTTTCGTCTCCGCGGGAAACCCCGTCTCCTGGTCGCTGGCCGCGGAGATGTTCTTCTACCTGCTCTTCCCGGTGCTCCGGCCCTGGGTCGCGCGGCTGTCCCGCCGCGGGCTGCTGGCCGGCGCGGCCGGCGCCCTCGCGCTGGTCTGGGCGTGGCCGCTGCTGTGCCAGACGGTCGTCGCCCGCGACGGTTCGTTCTTCACCGGCTACTGGTTCGTGTACCTGCTGCCGCCGGCCCGCCTGCCGGAATTCGTCCTCGGCATGATGGCGGCCCGGATCCGGGCGACCGGGCTGCGGCTGCCGCGCCTCGCCGTCCTGCCCGCGGCACTGGGCGTGATCAGCACCGTGCTGGTCAACTCGGCCTTCCTGCCGTACGTCTACATGTACGCGGCCGCCACCGCGCTGCCGCTCGTCCTGCTGGTCCATGCGGTCGCCGAGCTGGACCTGCGCGGCCGGCCCTCGCTGCTGCGGACCCCGCCGCTGGTCCTCCTCGGGGAGCTCTCCTACGCCCTGTACCTGGTGCACTTCCTGGTGCTGGGCGTGGTGTGCGTGTGCCTGACCGCCCTCGGCTGGAGCCGGCCGGCGGCCGTACTCGTCGGGCTGCCCTGCGCGCTGGCGGCCTCCTGGCTGCTGTACACGGGCGTCGAGCGGCCGTGTGTGCGCCGCTTCTCGGCGTCCCGCCCGGCCCCCGGCGGACGACATCGCGTGCCCAGGAGAGCCACCGCCGGGCGGAGTTCGTCATGAGCGGGCGGACGGGCCGGGGTGGCCGGCGTGCCCGGGTCGCCGCCCTGCGGCCGCGCTACCAGGACGAACTGAGGGACGGCACCGGGCGGTTCTTCGAGGCGCGGCGCACCACCTGCCCCTGGTGCGGCTCCGCCCGCCTCCGGCGCCGGCTGCGCACCACCGACCACCTCCAGGGCAAGCCCGGGCACTTCGTGCTCGACGCGTGCCACGACTGCGGGCACGTGTTCCAGAACCCCCGGCTCGGCGACGACGGCCTGGAGTTCTACTACCGCGACTGCTACGACGGCCTGGGCCGGTCGACGATGACGCGGACGGCCGGCTCGCCGCTCGCCGTCCGGCTCTACCGGTCGCGCGCCCGGGCGCTGCTGCCGTTCGGCCGCCCGACCCGCTGGCTGGACGTGGGCACCGGCCACGGCCACTTCTGCGCCGAGGCCCGCAAGATCCACCCGGGGACCGCGTTCCACGGGCTCGACCTGGGCGAGGGCGTCGAGAGCGGTGCGCGCAGCGGCCGCATCGAGCGGGCCTACCGTTGCCCCTTTCCGGACCTCGCCGCCCGGCTGACCGTCCGCTACGACGTGGTGAGCATGCACCACTACCTGGAACACACCGCGGCGCCCCGGCGGGAACTGGCCGCCGCGCACCGGGTCCTGCGTCCCGGCGGCCACCTGCTGATCGAGGTGCCCGACCCGCAGTCCGCCGCGGCCCGGCTGCTCGGCCGGTGGTGGGGCCCGTGGCTCCAGCCCCAGCACCTCCACCTCGTCCCGCTGGACAACCTCCGTACCGCGCTGACCGAGCAGGGCTTCACCGTCGTGTCCGCCGGCCGGCGCGAGCCGCACGTCCCCACCGATCTGACGTCCGCGGCGCTGAACCTGCTCAAGGCCGTGCTGCCGCCCCCGGACCTGCCGTGGCTGCCGGCCTCCCCGGGCCCGGTGCGGCGCGCGGTCCGCGCGCTGGCCCTGGCGGCCGCCACGCCGGTGCTCCTGGCGCTGTTCGGGCTCGACCTGCTGCTGGCCCCGCTCGCCCGGCGCACCCGGCTGTCCAACGCCTACCGGGTGATCGCCCGGCGGAACTGACCCGGCGGCCGCACCCCCGCGGACCGCGGCACCCGTTCACCACCTCACCCAGGAAGGCGGGGCATCCCGGCCATGCGCATCATCGTCGCCACCGCGGGTTCGCGCGGGGACGTGGCTCCCTACACCGGCCTCGGCGCCCGGCTGCACGCCGCCGGGCACACGGTCGTGGTGGCCGCGGACGCCCGCTCGGCCGGACTGGTCCGGGACGGCGGGCTCACCTTCCGTCCCCTGCCGCTGGACCGCCTCGCCGCCGAGGGCCGCACCGGCGCCGGCCTCTCCCCGGCCGGACAGCTGCGGCTGGCCCGGGAGTGGGCGCCCCGGGCGGCCGACGCGCTGGCGGACGTCTGCGCGGCGGACGCCGACGTCCTGCTGCTGTCCGGCAGCCTGGCCCCCCTGGGGCTGGTGGCCGCCGAGGGCCTGCGGCTGCCCGCCCTCGGCGTCTTCCTGCAACCCCTCGCGCCCACCCGGGAGTTCCCGCCGGTCCTCGTCGGCGCACGGTCCTGGGGGCCGTACGGCAACCGGGCCGCGGCACGGGGCGCGCAGGCGCTGCTGGCGGTGGCCTTCGCCCCGGGGGTGCGCCACCTCCGGCGCCGGCTGGGTGTGACCGGGGCCGCGCTCGGGCGGCGGCGCGCGGACTGGCCGGTGCTGCACGGGTTCAGTCCGACGGTGGTGCCCCGGCCGCCGGACTGGCGGCCCGGGCTGGCGGTGACCGGCTACTGGTGGCCGGCGGAGCCCGCCGGGTGGACGCCGCCGGGCCGGCTGACGGACTTTCTGCGGGCCGGCCCACCACCGGTGTTCGTGGGCTTCGGCAGCATGGCGGCCACCGACCCGGAACGCCTCGGGGACCTGGTGGGCCGGGCGCTGCGGCTGGCCCGGGTGCGAGGGGTGGTACAGACGGGGTGGGCGGGGCTGTCGGTGGCGGGCGACGACGTGCTGACCGTGGGCGAGGTCCCGCACTCCTGGCTGTTCCCGCGGACGGCGGCCGTGGTGCACCACGCGGGGGCCGGCACCACCGCGGCCGGGCTGCGCGCCGGGGTGCCGGCGGTACCGGTCCCCATGATGCTGGACCAGTCCTTCTGGGCGTCCCGGCTGACCGCCCTGGGCGTCAGCCCCGCGCGGCTCCCCTTCCGCCACCTGTCGGCGGAGCGGCTCGCCGACGCCGTCCGCGCCGCCGTGCACGAGCCCCGCTACCGGCAGCGCGCCCGGCAACTCGCCGCGCTGGTCACCGCCGAGGACGGCGCGGGGCACGTGGTGCGGGCGGTGGAGCGGCTGGGCTGAGCCGCCGTCCCGAGGAACGGTCCGTCGAGTTCCTCGAAGATGCTGTCCATCACGCTCCGCAAACGCTCCGGCGCTTCCGGCATCAGATGGGCGTACATGCCGTAGGTGACCTTGGGGTCAGTGTGGCCCAGCCACTCGGCCACCTCATTGACGGCCACGCCCCTGGACAGGGCAGCGGAGGCGAAGAAGTGCCTGAGCCAGTGCTTTTTGACCGACCTACTGAGTTCCGCGGCCTTCACCGCGGCACCCCACACCTTGTCCATATAGGCCAGGGACATGATGTTGGTCCGGCTGATATTGGTGAAGAGGTAGTCACCGGTGATTCTGTTGCGCCCTTCCTCGATACGGAAGGTGCCGTGGCGCTTGATGTGCTCCTGGACCTTGCGCCCGACGGAGGAGCTGAGCGGAACCTCGCGCCCTTCGTCGTTTTCCCGCCACTTCAGGTGGCGGATGCGAAGGGCGCGACCCCTGCCACGCGTGTGCGCCCGCTGAGTACGGGTCCGGGGCTCCTCGTTCTCCCCGTCGGCCACGATCTGACGGTCGACGTAGAGCACTCCCTCCTCAAAGTCGAATTGTCCCGAGGTGACGGCCAGAGCCTCAGCGATGCGGAGACCGCACCCGCACATGAGCCATGCCAGCAGCTGAAGCTGCTCGGGCAGCTCAACCGCCAGCCGCCCGATCTCCTCCAACGTAGGGATTTGGATCTTCTTCTTGGACTTGCGCAGAGCCTTCGCCTGCTTCACCTTGACTCGGTGGCACGGGTTCCTGGCGATGTACTCGCGGTTCACCGCGTAGTTGAAGACGCTGCTCAAGATCCTGTAGCGAACTACCGTGGTGGAGTCCTCGTAACCCTGCTCTCGCATCCATGTGAGCCAGCCTTGAATATCAGCCGGATTCACGGAACCAAGATCCCGATCGCCGAAGTAAGGTTTGATGTTCTTGTTGAGGGACGCTTCGTAGTTCCGCTTGGAACCGGTCACAGTATCCCCCGCAGAAATGAACTCCTCAAAGACGCGGACGAGGGGAATCTTCGCCCCATCAGGTGTTATGTGGGCCCCGAGGTCATTACCCCGCTCGGCCTTGGCGGCAAATGTGTCTGCGGAAGCATTCTGGTTCCTCTCGGCTGCCTCGCAGTTCTGGAAGATGGATGCCATTTCTCCCCCTCACCGGGGCCACACCTTACATAGCGTGATGATCCTGGCACATCACCCACATGGGTCATTCAGGCCCGGCTCTCACGAGCTCAGCCACCACGGTCCGCTCTCCCGCGACAGCGCCTCCCACAGCAGGTTCAGCGGGTGGCCGGGCGGGGCGGACGCCCGTTCGCCGCGCCGGGTGAAGACCCCGACCAGCACCTCGGTCCGCGGGCCGACGTCCCCGACGATCCGCACCGTGCGCAGTCCGCCGGCCTCCGGGAGCCGGCCGTCCGCGGCGGCCTCCCCGATGCCCCGGGTGACCAGCATCGCGCCGCTCACCACCCCTGAGCGCAGCAGCTCGAAGCCGTAGTGCGCGGCCTCTATCTCGGCGGCCACGGACAGCTTCTGACGGTAGTCGGGGCCGTACCACGAGGTCAGGAAGCGGCTGATGAGGCCGCGGGTGGAGAGCACCAGGGGCAGCCGGGTGAGGTCCGCGGCCCGGAAGGACGTGCCGGGGAGCCGGTCCGGTGGCAGGTTCGTCAGCAGCGACAGGCCGCTGCGCCGCCATTCCATGACCTCGTACGGCGCCAGCAGCTCCGCTTCCCGGCCTTCGGTGACGACGACGCTGCCGCAGACCAGGTCGAGTTCCTTGGCGCGCAGTTTGGTGAAGAGGTCAGCGGTGCGGACGTGGGTGACCTTGAGGTCGACGTGGTCGCGGGCGTAGTCCTCGCTGACGCGTTCCACGGCGTCCAGCAGGAAGCCGAGCGTGTAGCGGGTGGAGCCGACCGACAGCGTCCGGCCGAGGCGGCGGCGGGCGTCGTGCACCCCGTCCGACCACGCGTCGAGGGTGCGCCGCGCCAGGCCGACCAGTGCCTCTCCGGTCGCGGTGAACAGGGCGTCCTGCCCCCGGCCCTGTTTGAGGACCAGTTCCTCCCCGCACAGTGCCGCGAAGGTGCGGTTCATGGTGTCCAACTGCTTCTGCACGCTGGACTGTTCGCGGCCCAGCAGGCGGGCGGCGCGCAGCGCGGTCCCCGCCTCGTGGACGACGATCAGCGTGCGCAGCTGGTCCATGGTGGTGTCGAGCAACTCTGTCGGGTATTGCTGCGGACCTGACAAGGTCATGCGCCCCTACTCGCCTCCCCGTCCCCGGAATTCAGGACGGTGCAGCATATCCCGCGGGGAGGGCGAAGGCCCCGGGGCGGCTCTCCCCGGGGCCTTCGCCGGTGCGCGTCAGCGGTGTGCCGGGAACTCCACGACCTGCTGGTAGGTCGGCCGGTTCTGCCAGCTGATGGTGTCGTGCGTCAGACCGCCCACCGCGCGGTGGATGATCGCGTCGGCGCACCACTGGTCGCCGGCCTTGCAGCTGGCGTCGCCCGGGTAGACCTGCTCGGCCGTCGCGGCGGCGGCCTGCCGGAGCGTGGTCAGCAGGGTGTCACGGCAGGCGGACAGGTCGCCGTCGCCGCAGTAGCGCTGCCCGAGCGGGCCGTTGACCTTGTCACCGAGGACGGAGCGCAGGTCCTTGTCGACGTAGCTCCACCAGCCGTACTGGAAGGCCGATCCGGCGTGTCCGCCGGTCGGTCCGTGGCCCGCGGACGGTGACTCGTCGACGGCGAGGTCCGCCTTCAGCGCGTCGTAGAGGTCGCCGCCGAGACCGGGCTTGAAGACGGCCTCGGCCAGCAGCGGCCACCAGGCGTCCATCAGGCGCACCGCGTCGGGGTGGGTGTAGGTGTGCGAGCCCGCGGCGGTCTCCCGGCGCTGGGCGCCGTCCTTGCGCCAGGCCGCCAGCTGCTGCACCGCGGTCTTCAGGGCGGGCTCGGTGACCGGCTTGCTGCCCACCACGCGCAGGAGTTCGGGCAGCACGTCCTCGCCGCGCAGGTCGGTGACCGCGGCCTCGGACATCGCCCGGGTCAGCGAGGCCCGGGTCACCCCGCCCTCCGCGGTCAGCGCGCGCACCCGGTCGTTCAGCAGATCGGCGCGGTGCACCGAACCGTTGCCGAAGCCGGCCGAGTCGTAGTCCTTGGCCTGCTTGTTGTTCCAGGAGACGTAGTAGTCCTGGTTGACGGACTGCGGGTGCTGGGCGGGTGGGGTGTAGTCGGTGGTGTTGGTGGCGGGGTCGTAGCCGCGCCACTCGTAGGCGTCGTCCGCGGTGACGGGCAGCGACGGGTCGACGTCGGGATTGCGGACCGGGTTGAGGCCGCTGTTGTAGTAGGCGATGTCGCGGGAGTCGGCGTAGAACCAGTTGAAGGCGTAGCCGATGTGCTGGGCGGCCTGCTGGAAGGTCGCGGCGTCGCGTACGTACGAGGGGTCGTTGAGCATCTGGAAGCCGATGATCGAGTCGGCCTCGTGGCGGTAGGTGGAGCGCTGCGCGGTGTAGGCGACGGGCTTGCCGCCGACGGTGGCGCGGTGGGTGACGGTCCCGTACTTGGTGCGGAAGACCTGCATCCGGTACGAGCCGGCCGCCGTCGGGTCGGCGACGGTGGGCTTCCAGGAGTTGGTGCGCTCCAGTTTCTCCATGGGGACGCAGGCGCCGCGGTAGCGGTAGGAGGTGGAGTCCTTGGTGGGCTTCGAGCCGTCCGCGTTGCACAGCTCGACGGCGTAGGTGTCGGTGATGTCCTGGCCTGCGGAGGTGGCGCTCCAGGCGTAGTCCTGGCCGCGGCCGAGCTGGACGTACATCCCGACGCCCGCGAAGGAGGCGCCGCGGGCGCTGATGCCGGGGCCCTGGATCTCCTGGAGCATCAGCAGCTGGGGCGCGAAGTAGCCGGTCTGCGGGCCGAAGACGGCGACGGGGTGGCCGCTCGCGGTGTGCTTGCCGGAGACCAGCAGGGCGTTGGACATCCCGCGGTGCTGGGTGGGGTTGAAGCTGCCCTTGGGCAGCACCCCGTCCTTGAAGAGGCCCTCCAGCTTCCGGTACTTCTTGGGCGCCCTGACGGGATCCTGCGGCGCCTTGTCGCCCTTGACGGTGGCCGCGCCGGTGCGGTCGTACACCAGTGGCTCGGCGGTGACCGAGCCGCGGTCCGGCAGTGCCACGCCCTTGGCCCTGGCCGGTTTGACGGCGTACGGGAAGCGCTGGCCGTCGTGCAGGGTCTTGGCGGCCTCGGGGTCGTTGCGCTCGCGGAAGGACTCCCAGACCTCGGTGCCCTTCTCGACGCCGTACTTCTGCTGGGCGGCGAGCAGGGACAGCGCGTTGGTGACCTCCCCGCCGCCGCCGTTGCCGAAGAGGCCGCCGACGACGGAGGCCAGCGCTATCAGGTCGGTGAGTTTGAAGGGCTCGATCTCACCGGCGTTGGTGATCGCGTCGACGTGCCCGGTGAGCACGTACTCGCCCGGGAAGTAGCGGCCGTTCTTGGACTGTTCGCGGTAGGCGTTGATCCCGTCGACGTACGCCTGGGCGTCGGCCATGGCCTGCTTGCCGCGCTCGCCGTTGTGGTCCCTGATGTAGTCGACCTGCTCCTGGAGGTCCTTCTCGGTGTACGGCGCCTGCGGCCAGAACTCCTGCTCCAGGCCCTGGTTGGCGGGTGCGCCGCCGGCGAAGGAGGTCAGCTCGCCGCGGCCGATGTGCCGGAAGAGGTCCATCAGCCACAGCCGGTCCTGGCCCGCGGCGTAGCCGGCGCCGTACTCGGTGCCGTAACGGGTGGTGCCCTTGATGTGCGGCACCCCGGTCTTCTTGTCGCGGGTGATGGTCACGTCGTCGCGGGGCGCGGTGACCTTGCCGACCTGGTCCTCGGGCACGCCGAAGGAAGCGTCGTTGAAGAACTTCGTCAGGGTGTCGTCGGTGAGCGACGGGTAGCCGGCGGCCAGCGCGCCGTACGGGGCGAGTTGGTCGGTGGAGTGCTCGGGGTGGGTGCCGAACAGCTTGTTGCCGAGGATCTCGACCAGGGTGGCGTTGCCGGTGGCACCGGGCGGCAGGATGTCGGCGCACTGGCCCTGGCAGTAGTCGTTGGCATCGTTCGGCGCGGCGGCCACGGTGGAGGGCGGGGCCAGCACCGTGGCTCCCAGGGCGAACAGGGCTGCCGCCGCGGCAGTCCTGAGCCGTCCGGTACGTCGTCGCATTCCTGCTCCTCGAAGGGGGCCCCTGCTCGGTGAGGGCGCGGGGGAGGGTGGGCGGGACGTTACCGGCGGTTATCCCCGGCCGGAAGATGAACAACAGTCATCTTTTCGCATTCCCCACAGAAGCCCGGCCGTTGACTCCGCGACATCGGGGCACACTCCTACCCGAACCACACGTAAGTTCGATGGATCCAGGTGGTGATCGGCTACGTCCCACCACCGTCCAGTCGGGTCCTCCCTCGGAGGTGGGATGGAATGGCCGGTTTCAGAGCCCTCGCAGAACAGGTTCGCAATCCACGGCTCGTCTCAACGCAGCGGCGCACCGCCCTGCGCAAGTGCCTTGAGCGCTTCGCCCCTTACGGGCACCGGGCGACCTGGCACCATCTGTGCACCCGGGCCGGTATCGCGACGTACGACCGCACCCCGGACCCGGAGCGGCTGGTCGCCGCGCTCGCCGAGCTGGAGGAGGCCCGCACCCTCTGGCTCGCCTACGAGGAGGAATTCGCCGCCCGGCGCCGCAAGGAGAAGCACGACGGCATCCGGCAGCCCAGCGCGCTCGACGACTGGCACCGCCGGACCTGGGGCGGCTGTGACATCGTGCCGTGCGCCTCGCCGCAGCGGCACCCGGCGGCCCGGCTCGCGGTGGTGCTGCACCGCGTGATCGCGGCGATGGAGTCGGGACGGCCGCGCGGCGACTGCCCGGTGTGCGGCTCCACCCGGTTCGCCTGGCCCCCCGAGACCGCGGAGGTCCCGGTGCCCGGGCCGGCCTGCGGGCAGTGCGGGGTGCTGGCGCCCGTCTCGGTCCTGACACCGGAGACGCTGCGGGGCGCCCACGGAGCGGGGGCGTTCGCCGCGGCCTGAGCCGCCCGCGGCCCCGCGGCCGGCGCATCGGCCGCCGCGTTGCCGTAGCCCTCCGGCATCATCGGACCATGCTGCAGGTATGCCTCAACGGCGGCCGGAACGCCGCCGATTCGGGTGCCGTGCCGATGTCGCCCGCCGCGCTCGCCGAGGCCGCGCGGCAGGCGGTGGCGGCCGGTGCGACGGACATCCGTGTCCACCCCAGGACGCCGTGCGGCCGGGACTCGCTCTCGCCGCGCGTGGTCGGCCCGGTGCTGACGGCGGTCCGGGCGGTGGTGGACGTCCCGGTGGGCGTGCCGACCGGCGTCCGGGCCGAGCCCGGCCCCGCGCGCCGGGTGGCGCGCATCGCCTCCTGGACGGTGCTGCCCTCCCCCGAGTTCTCGGCTCCGCTCGAACAGGGAGGTACCCCCATCGCCGCGGTGCACTGGCACGAGCCGGGCGCGGAGGCGGTGGCCGCGGCACTGCTGGAGCGCGGCATCGGCGTCGAGGCGGGCCTGTGGTCCGGCACCGACGGCCCGGAGCGGTTCGCCCGCTCGCCGCTCGCGCACCGGGTACTGCGGGTGCTGGCCGAGGTGACCGTCACCGACCCGGACACCGCGGCGGCCGCGGCGCGCGAGCTGCTGGCCGCGGTGACCGCGGGCGGCCACGGCCGCCCGGTGCTGCTGCACGGGGCGGACGGCGGCGCGTGGCCGGTGCTGCGGCCGGCCCGGGAGCGGGGCCTGGCCACCCGGATCAGCATCGAGGACACCCTGCTGCTCCCCGACGGCCGCCCGGCCACCGACAACGCCCAGCTGGTACGGGCGGCGACGGCCGGGCGGCGGTGGCGCGGGGTGTGACGCCGCGCCCGGGGGCCACCAGGGGTCAGGCGGCCTGGACGAGTTCGGCACGCCCGAACAACAGCGCGTACCCGGCGGGGAGTTGGCCGAGGATGCGGGTGAGGAGCTCGGGACCGGCGAGTTCGGCGACGACGGACAGTACGGAGCCGGTGTCCCAGCGGGTGGTCGCGGGTGTGCCGCCGGTGCGTTCGGCGAGGTCCTTCACGAAGCCCCAGCCGGTGAGCCGTTCGAGGGCCGGAGGCCGGGCGGTGAACTCCCGGGCCGCCTCGACAGGCAGGCGGGCCGCGAGGGCGACGCGTTCGTCGCCGGTGACCTGTCCGCCCAGTGCCGCCAGCACGGCGCGTACGGCCTCCTCGGCGCGTTCACGGGTGGGATAGGCCCCTTCGTACCGCACCCGTTCCAGCATCCGGAGGAACGTCATCGCCGGTGCGGGCCGGGTCGGTTCGGACTGGGTGACCATGGGTGCTGCGGTCGCCTTTCTCGTCGGAGGGGTGGGGGTCGGTCGCGCGGCCGGGAGCGGGAGAGCCGGCCGGCGCGCCCGGGAGGGCCGACGGCGCGGGCGTCGGCCACGGGGGCCGCGGCCGGGCGGGGGCCGCGGGTACGGCGGCGTGCGGAGGGCGGGGCCGAAGGGGGGACGGACAGGATTCCCCGCCCTCCGTCACGGAGGGCGCCCGGAGGCGCTCAGCCGCTGATCTCCTTGCGCGCCGCGCCGTCACCGATCGTGACCTTGCGCGGCTTGGCCCGCTCGGCGATCGGGATGCGCAGGGTCAGCACGCCCGCCTCGTAATCAGCCCTGATGTGTTCGGTGTCGAGCGTGTCGGCCAGCACGACCTGGCGGGAGAAGACGCCCAACGGCCGCTCGGACAGCTCCATCTGCACGTCGTCGCGCTTGGCGGCCGGCCGGCGTTCGGCCCGGACGGTCAGCATGTTCCGCTCGACGTCGATGTCGATCGCGTCCTTCGTGACTCCGGGCAGGTCGAGTGCGATCACGTACGCGTCGCCCTCGCGATAGGCGTCCATCGGCATGGGCGAAGGACGTGACCACGTGCCGGACGTACCCATGAGCTGCTGGGTGAGCCGGTCGAGCTCGCGGAACGGGTCGGTGCGCATCAACATCACGAACACCTCCAACGGTTCAGGCAGCAACTGCCAATGCGCTTCACCTGACTCCGTTGTAGCATGTCATCCAATCGATGACAAGTGCAGTCGTCATCAGAGTGATGACATCCTGTGCGTGTCACGGTCGCCCCCCCACGACGACCACCAGCGAACGACGCCCCCACGGGAGGAGACCACGATGACCACCGGCGAAACGCCTGGCCCGTCCGACGGAACGGGCCCCGGCCCGGCCCCCTTTCTCGCCGCGGCCTCGGCACTGCGGGACATCGAACGGGCGGTGCGCACCGCCCAGAAGGCCGACACGGGCCAGCCGCCGCCGGCCGGCAGTGGGCCGGAGCAGGCGCTGGCCTCCCTGCTGTTGCTGCGCGAGGTGCGCGAGCGGCTGGCCGGCTGGGAGCCGGGGCTGATCGAGGCGGCCCGCGCGGCGGGCGCCAGCTGGGCGGACCTCGCCGAGCCGCTCGGCGTCGCCAGCCGCCAGGCCGCCGAACGCCGCTACCTCCGACTGCGTCCCGGCGCCGACAACACCACGGGCGAGCAGCGCGTCAAGGCCACCCGCGACCGCCGTGCCGCCGACCGCAGCGTCACCGCGTGGGCCCGGCACAACGCCGCCGACCTGCGCGGGCTGGCCGGCCAGATCACCGCCCTGACCGACCTTCCGGACGCCGCCGAGGGCCCGGTCGGGCACCTCAGCCGGGCACTCGGCGACGACGACGCGGCCGGGCTGGTCGACCCGCTGACCGCGGCCCGGCCGCACCTGCGCGAGCGCCACCCCGATCTCGCCGGGCGGATCGACGACCTCGCACGCCACACCGACCGGCTCCGCCAGGACAGCGACGACCGGCGCCGCGGCGACTGAACCGGGCGCCCCGGCGGGCCCGGGGCCGCCGTACGGGGCACGGGGTCACGGGAGTTGGGCCCTGCGGCCTTCCGGGAGGGCGGCGCGCGGGGTACGTTCCGCGCATGTCCGCGCTCGCCCGCTCCCGCGTCGTCGCCCCTCCCGGATGGAGCCGCTGGCTCGTCCCGCCCGCCGCCCTGTCCATCCACCTCGCCATCGGACAGGCTTATGCCTGGAGCGTGTTCAAACCGCCGCTGGAGTCCTCGCTCCAGCTGTCCGGGACGGCCTCCGCGCTCCCCTTCCAGCTGGCGATCGTGATGCTCGGGCTGTCCGCCGCCTTCGGTGGCACCCTCGTCGAACGCAACGGCCCGCGCTGGGCGATGGGTGTCTCGACCGTCTGCTTCTCGGCCGGGTTCCTGATCGCCGCCCTCGGCGCGGCCACCGGTCAGTACTGGCTGATCGTCCTCGGGTACGGCTTCGTCGGCGGCATCGGCCTGGGCATCGGCTACATCTCGCCGGTCTCCACCCTGATCAAGTGGTTCCCGGACCGGCCCGGCATGGCCACCGGCATCGCCATCATGGGCTTCGGCGGCGGCGCGCTGATCGCCTCCCCGTGGTCCACCCAGCTCCTGGCCTCGCTCGGCCGGGACGCCTCCGGCCTCGCGCGGACCTTCCTGGTCATGGGCCTGGCCTACGCGGTGTTCATGACGGTGGGCGTGCTGCTGGTACGGGTGCCCGCCGATGACGGGATGCCGTCCGCCCGGCCGGCCGCGGGCGTCCCGGCGGACCGGGCCCCGGCGACCACTGCGCGGGTCTCCGCCCGCAGGGCGCTGCGCACCCCGCAGTTCTGGTGCCTGTGGGTGGTGCTCTGCACCAACGTCACGGCGGGTATCGGCATCCTGGAGAAGGCCGCGCCGATGATCTCCGACTTCTTCGCGCACACCGCGGCACCGGTCAGCGCCTCGGCCGCGGCCGGCTTCGTCGGCATGCTCTCGCTGGCCAACATGCTCGGCCGGATCGTCTGGTCCTCGGCCTCCGACCTGATCGGCCGCAAGAACGTCTACCGCCTCTACCTCGGTGCCGGCGCCCTGCTGTACCTGCTGATCGCGCTGGCCGGCGATGCCTCCAAGCCGCTGTTCATCGGCTGCGCCATGGTGATCCTGTCCTTCTACGGCGGCGGATTCGCCACCGCCCCGGCGTACTTGAAGGACCTGTTCGGCACGTACCAGGTGGGCGCGATCCACGGCCGGCTGCTGACCGCCTGGTCCACGGCCGGCGTGCTCGGCCCGCTGATCGTCAACGCCGTCGCCGACGACGCCGGGGCGGCCGGCCACAGCGGCCCCGACCTCTACACCACCTCCTTCTTCATCATGATCGGCCTGCTGGTGGTGGGCTTCGCCGCGAACGAGCTGGTCCGCCCCGTGCATCCCCGGCACCACGAACCACCCGCCCCCGCCGGGCAGTCGGCGCCCGGGGACCGCCCCGCCGCCGCGCCCGGAGCCGCCCGCCCGAAGGGAGCCGACCAGTGACCGGCCGCCGTACCCTCCTCCTCGTCCTGGCCTGGCTGTGGGTGGGCCTTCCGTTCCTCTACGGCCTTTACGAACTCACCCTGAAACTGAAACAACTGTTCACGGGCTGACCACCCGCACCGGCATTCGCCCCGGACGGCGTCGGCCCCCGCCGCCCGTACGGCAACAGGGCCGTGCGGCACTCCCCCGCGCCCCCCGAGGGCGGGGGAGGTACCCAGGAGAGGTGGACGTCCATGGCCGAACTGCACGATCTGACCGCGGTCGAGCAGGCCCGCGGCATCCGGTCCGGTGAGCTCTCCCCCGTCGAGCTCACCGAGCACTACCTCGCGCGGATCGACCGGCTCGACGACACACTGGGCGCCTTCATCACCCGCACCCCGGAGATCGCCCGCAAGCAGGCCGCGGAGGCCGAGGACGAGGCCGCGGCGGCCCGCCGCGCGGGCCGTGAACTCCCGCCCCTGTACGGCGTTCCGGTGCCCGTCAAGGACCTCAACCAGGTCGCCGGGGTGCGCTGCACGATGGGGTCGCGGGCGCTGGCCGGGTACGTACCGGACGTCGACGACCACGTCGTGACCAAGCTGCGCGCGGGCGGCACGATCCTGCTCGGCAAGACCAACACCCCCGAGTTCGGCCTGCCCTGCTACACCGAGAACGGCGTCGCGCCGCCCGCCCGCACCCCCTGGGACCTGGCGCGCTCGGCCGGCGGGTCCAGCGGCGGGGCGGCCGCGGCGGTGGCCGGCGGGCTGGCGCCCGTCGCGCACGCCAGCGACGGCGGCGGCTCGATCCGGATTCCTGCGTCGGTGTGCGGGCTGTACGGCATCAAGCCCAGCCGCGGCCGGATCAGCGGCGGCCCGCTGCTGCACGACGTGACGGGCCTGTCCACGTCCGGCCCGCTGGCCCGCACGGTCGCCGACGCGGCCACCCTGCTGGACGTGATGGCGGGCCCGATGCCCGGCGACCCGTACGCGGCGCCCGCGCCGCCGGCCGGCGAGACGTTCGCCTCGTACGCCCTGCGCGACCCCGGCCGGCTGCGGATCGCGGTCCTGGACCAGGCCCCGATACCGGGCGTCACGGTGCACCCCGACTGTCTCGCGGCCACCGCCGACACCGCCGCGCTGCTGACCGGACTCGGCCACCACGTCGAGGAGTTGACGCTGCCGGCCGACGACGGCATCCGCCTCGCGTTCACCCGCGTCTGGTCCGTCATGGCCGCGATCCGGCCGGTGCCGCCGGCGGGCGAGGAGCTGCTGATGCCGCTCAGCCGCTATCTGCGCGGCCGCGGCGCGGACGTCGCCGGCACGGACTTCGCGCGCGCGATGTACGCCTTCCGCACGCTCGCCCAGGCCCTCGCCGACGGCCTGATGCCGGCCGGCGGCGGCTACGACGTGCTCCTCAGCCCGACCGTGGCGGCGCCTCCGGTGGCGGTCGGCGCGCTGCGCGACGACGCCGATCCGCAGGCCGAGTTCGCCGCCATCGGGGCCTTCACCCCGTTCACCGCGCTCTACAACGCCACCGGCCAGCCCGCGGTGAACGTCCCGCTGCAGTGGAACACCGAGGGGCTGCCGATCGGGGTGATGCTGGGCGGGCGCTACGGCGACGAGGCGACGCTGATCGCGCTGTCCGCGCAGCTGGAGCAGGCCCGCCCGTGGGCGGCCCGCACCCCGTCCGTGTGGTGACACCCGCCCCGGTGCGCGTGCGCCCGTCCCGCCGCGGGGCGGGCGCGCCGGCGGTCAGTCGTCCGTGCCGCCGGGGTCCTTGGCGCTGCGGTCGACCCGCAGCCGCCGTGCGCCGGGCCCCTGTTCGCCGAGGTTGTCGTACGGGTTGGACAGCGCGCACGTCTGCAGCGAGAGGCAGCCGCAGCCGATGCAGTCGGTCAGCCGGTCGCGCAGTTCGACGAGCTGGCTGATCCGCTCGTCCAGTTCGGAGCGCCAGACCTGGGAGAGCCGGGCCCAGTCGTCGCGGTTGGGGGTCCGCTCGTCGGGCAGCTCCGCCAGCGCGTCGCGGATCACCGCGAGCGGGATGCCGACCCGCTGCGCCGCCCGGACGAAGGCCACCCGGCGCAGCGCGTCGCGGGTGTAGCGGCGCTGGTTGCCGGCCGTCCGGGTGCTGCTGATCAGCCCCTTGGACTCGTAGAAGTGCAGCGCGGAGACCGCGGCGCCGCTGCGCGCGGAGAGCTGGCCGACGGTGAGCTCGTGAACCTTGTACGGAAGCTGGGGCACGGTCCAACCCTAGAACGTGTCCGCGGTCGCCCGGGCGTTGACAGGGGGTGCCCGCACTCCGCATGCTGAGCAAGCGCTTAGTAACAGTCGTCCGGTACCGGACGACGGCGGCGGACGGATCCCAGGGAGGCAGGCGGAGATGGCAGAGCCCCGAGTGTTTGGATCGCTCGACGAACTGCGCGGAGCGGTCGGCGAGGAACTGGGCACCAGCGACTGGCTGGAGGTCGACCAGAAGCGGGTCGACCTGTTCGCCGACGCCACCGGCGACCACCAGTGGATCCACGTGGACCCGGAGAAGGCCGCGGCCGGCCCGTTCGGCACCACGATCGCGCACGGCTATCTGACGCTGTCGCTGCTGCCCGCCCTGGTACCGCAGCTGATGCGGGTCGAGGGCGTGAAGATGGGCATCAACTACGGCACCAACAAGGTGCGCTTCCCCGCCACCGTGCCGGTCGGCTCGCGGCTGCGCGCCACGGCCAGGATCGCGGACGTCGCCGAGGTCACGGGCGGGGTGCAGCTCACCACGGTCGTGACGATCGAGCGCGAGGGCGGCGAGAAGCCGGTGTGCGTGGCGGAGACGGTCAGCCGCTTTTACCTGTAGCGGGCAGCGGCGGGGCGCCCACCATCCGCAGGACGAGGTCGGCGTAGAGCGCGCCGACCTCGTCGGGCGTGCGCGAGCCGTCCGCGGAGAACCAGCGGGCGACGTCCACGCACAGCGACAGCACGGCCAGGGTGGTGCCCGGGACGTCGTCGACGCGGAACGCGCCGCTGTCCGCGCCGTCCTGGATGATCTGCCGCAGCAGCCGGTCGGTCTGCCGGCGCAGCCCGGCGATCTCGGCGTAGTGCTCCGGGCTCAGCGCCTGGAGCTCGTACTGGATGACCCGGGCGGTGGTGTGGTGCTCGGCGTGCCAGCGGGCGAAGGTGCGGACGGCGTCGCGGAGCCGCTCGGGGGCGCTGCCCGGGGCCTCGGCGGCGGCGCCCATGATGCGCAGCGCCTTCTCGTGGCCGATCCCGCTGATGCGGTAGAGCAGCTCCTCCTTGGTCTTGTAGTGGATGTAGAGCGCGGCCGGGCTCATCCCGGCCCGGCCGGCGATGTCACGGGTGGTGGTGGCGTGGTAGCCGCGCTCGGCGAACGCCTCGACGGCCGCGCTGACCAGCCGTCGCGCGGCGTCCGGGGTCACCCCGGCCCACTCCTCGTTCTCCTCCGCAGCCTGCTGTGCCGCCGCACCCATCGCGCACCCCGCTCCTCGACCCGCCAGGGACGTTCCTCAGACGGATCGAACACCATACCGCGGCACTGAGCAAGCGCTTAGGTCCGGTCGGGCGGTCGCGGGCGGGCCGGGGCGGCGCCGTCAGAAGGCGGAGACCCCGGTCAGCGCCCGGCCGATGAGCAGCTTCTGGATCTGGCTGGTGCCCTCGTAGAGGGTCATCACGCGGGCGTCCCGCAGCAGCTTGCCGACCGGGTACTCGTCGATGTAGCCGTAGCCGCCGAAGACCTGGAGGGCGTTGTTGGCGGCCCGCACCGCGGCCTCGGAGGCGAACAGCTTGGCCTGCGAGGCGGCGGTGGCGAACGGCTCGCCGCGCTCGATCAGATCGGCGACCCGCCAGGTCAGCAGCCGTGCGGCGTCGACGTCCACCGCGATGTCACTGAGCAGTTCCTGCACCAGCTGGTGGCGCGCGAGGGGGCCGCCGAACTGCTCGCGCTCGCCCGCGTAGCCGAGCGCGGCCTCCAGCGCGGCCTGAGCGATGCCCACGCAGCCGGCGGCGACCGACATCCGGCCCTTGGCCAGCGCGGACATCGCGACCGAGAAGCCCTTGCCCTCCGGGCCGAGCATCGCGGACGCCGGGACCCGTACGCCGTCGAACACCAGCTCGGCGGTGGCCTGGCCGCGCAGCCCCAGCTTGCCGTGGATCTCCCGGCGCGCCAGGCCGGGGCTGTCGGCGGGCACCAGGAAGGCGCTGATGCCGTGGTGCCCGGGGGCGTCGCCGGTGCGGGCGAAGAGCAGCACGACATCGGCCCAGGTGCCGTTGGTGATGAACATCTTGGCGCCGTCGATGACGAACTCGTCCCCGTCGCGGACCGCGCGGGTGGCGAGGTTCGCGGCGTCGGAGCCGGTGCCCGGCTCGGTCAGGCCGAAGCAGCCGAGCGCCTCGCCGGAGGTCAGCCGCGGCAGCCAGTGGCGCTTCTGCTCCTCGTCGCCCCAGGTCGCGATCGTCTTGGCGACCAGCCCCAGGGAGACCGAGACGATGCCCCGCACCGAGGAGTCGCCGCGGCCCAGCTCCTCGGTCACCAGCACGTACGAGAGGTGGTCGCCGCCCGAACCGCCGTACTCCTCGGGGACGGTGAGCCCGAGGAAGCCGAGGCCGGCGAGCTTCTTGACGAGGGCGCGGTCGACCTTCTCCGCGCGGTCCCAGGCGGCGGCGTACGGCGCGACCTCGCGGTCGACGAAGTCCCTGGCGAGCCGGCGTACCGCGGTCTGCTCCGCGCTGAGCTCCAGATCCATCCCGGTCCCCTCATGGGCGTGAGCAGCGCGGAGGCATCTCACCGACGCCTTTAATTAGCACTGCTAGTTTTCGCTGGGCAGCCTCTACTATGTGCGTCATGGCCCGACCCCGCAAGCCCCTCCTCAGCCGCGAGCGCATCGTCGCCACGGCGCTGGAGCTGATCGACGCCGAGGGGCTGCCGGCCCTCTCCACCCGGCGGCTGGCGGCGGAGCTGGGCGTCAGCGGGCCGTCGCTGTACAACCACTTCACGACCAAGGACGAGATCCTCGACGCGGTCGCCGACACGGTCATCGCCGAGGTCGACGTCGCGGCGTTCGAGGGCGGCGACTGGCGCACCGGGCTGCTCGGCTGGGCCCGGTCCTACCGCGCCGCGCTGGCCGCGCACCCGCATGTCGTGCCGTACCTCGCGCAGGGCCCCGGGCGCCGCCCGGCCGGGCTGAAGATGGCCGACGCGGCGTTCGGCGGCATGGTGGAGGCCGGCTGGCCGCCCGCGCAGGCCACCCGGGTCTGCGCGATGGTCCGCTACTTCGTCGCGGGCTCCGCGCTGGGCTCGTTCGCCCGCGGCTTCGTCGACGACCCCGGCGCGTACGACCCCGCCGACTACCCGCACCTCGGGCAGGCGCACCTGCTCGCGGAACACCAGCGCCAGGTGGACGAGGGCGCGTTCGAGACCGGTCTCCAGGCCCTGGTGGACGGACTGGCGCTGCACCACCCCGAGCTCGTCCCGCCGACGGACCGCGCCCGGCCGCTGTAAAGTGCCCCGGCCCCTGGCGAACAGGGGCCGGGGGCGTGAGCCCGTCGTTCGAGCAGGAGGCGGCGTGCGCGAGTGCGGCACGGCCATCAACGGCCCTTTCCGGGCCCGGTCCATGGGGTTCGTGGTCGAGGTGCTGCGGGGGCAGGCGCAGGTCGACTTCGTGCCGAACGCCCTGACCGGCGTGGTGTTCTCGGCCGGCCTGTGCGCGGCGGGCTGGGAGTTCGGCCTGTACGGGCTGGCCGGCACGGCCGCCGGCACCGCCTCCGCCCGTCTGCTGGGCGTCGACCGGGACCGGATCACCGCGGGCCTGGAAGGCTTCAACGCATGCCTGGTGGCGGTCGGCTGCGCGGTCCTCCTCGGCGCCCGTCACCTGTCCACCGCGCTGCTCGCCCTGGCCGCCGCCGCGCTGGTCACGGTCCTCACCGCCGCCGTGGCCCGCCTGCTCGCCACCTGGCAACTGCCCACCTTCACCCTGCCGTTCTGCATGACGGCCAGCGCGCTGACCATCGCGGCGCCCGGCTTCCGGCGGGTCTGGCACGAGGACGCCGGCCCGGCCGCGCTCCCCCGCGCCGCGGACGGCCCGGTCTCCCTCACCTTCACCGACCTGTGGCACGGCTTCTTCGCCAACATCGGGCAGATCTTCTTCATGCCGCAGTGGTACGTCGGCCTGATATTCCTGCTCGGCCTCTTCCTCGCCGGCCGCCGCGCGGGGGCGCTGGCCTGCGTCGGCAGCCTGGTCGGCCTGCTCACCGCGTGGGCCCTCGGCACACCCGCGGAGCAGGTGGCCGAGGGCGTGGCGGGCTACAACGCCGTGCTGGTGACGATGGCGCTGTGCGGGGTGGTGCTGGTCGCCGACGCCTGGAGCCTGGCGTACGCGGTGGCCGGGGCGGTGGCCGCGACCTTCCTGCGCCCGGCGCTGGCCGCCCTCTTCGCGCCGTCCGGCGGCCACGCCTTCACCTGGCCGTTCGTGCTGGTCGCGCTGGTGTTCCTGGCGGCGGCACCGGTCTTTCCCCGGCTGCGCAGGGTCTGACGCCGCGCGACGCCGGCGCGAGGAGTCGTCACCGACGCCGGTCCGCGGCGCGGCCCCCTTTCCTGCCGCGCACCGCCCAGGCCCGGGCGGTGAGCGAGAGGGAACCGTCCGGCCTCCTGGGGACAGCCGCGCCGAGCGCGTCCCGTACCCGGTCCCGCTCGGCGGGAGCGAGGGCGGCTGCCCAGCTCGGTGCGGGGCCCTGTCCTGCGAGGAAGGGCTCCGACAGATCGGCGAAGTCGACGAAGTCGGTGGGCACCTCGATCGAGGTGGTCGCCACGTCAACCAGTCCCGCGCCAGCCCATACCGCACGCAACGGCTCCGGCCGGCACACGGTGAACCGGCGGCCCTCGTCCAGCGCGGCCGCGGACGGATCCACCTCGGTGGCGGCGTCCCAGAACCGGCGAACGAAGCCCATGCCGTCGGCGTAGTCCCACACATACGCCGCGATCAGGCCGCCCGGCCGGACCGCCCGGGCCATTTCGGCCACCGCGGCAGTGGGCGCGGGAAAGAAGTTCAGCGCCAGCCCGCTGACGGCCACGTCCCACGCTTCAGCGCGTACCGGAAGCGACATCGCGTCCGCCACGACGAAGTGCGTCGAGGGGGGAGCGGCGCTTCGGGCTGCGTCCACGAACGCGTCGGACCGGTCGATGCCCACCGTCAACCGGGGGTGGCACCGGGAGGCCAGCACCGCCGACAGCACTCCCGTACCGCATCCCACGTCCAGGTACCGCAGTCCGGCCGGGCAGTGGAGCCACGCCGTGAACTCCTCGGCGACAAGCCGGCTCCACCGACCCATGTACCGGTCGTACGCGGCCCCGACCGCCCACCCGTCACACCGCTGATTCTCCATGGCACCACGATCCCCGCCTGCCTGCCCCACGGGCCGCAGGCACGCGCGTGCCGGCGGGCGGCCCGGACGACGGGACGGAGCGATCAGGGCCCGGATACCGGGACGGCCCTCAGAAGACCACCAGCGAGCGCCCGCCCTTCCCCGCCACCATCGCGTCGAAGGCGGCCGGGATGTCGTCCAGGCCGATGCGGTCGGTGACCAGCGCGGACAGGTCCAGCGCGCCCGAGCGGACGTGCCCGGCGACGACCGGGAGGTCGCGGGCGGGGTCGCTGTTGCCGTAGACGCAGCCGGACAGCGTCCGGCCGAAGTAGAAGAGCTCCAGGGCGGAGAAGGTCACCTGCTGGTCCTGGCCGCCGATGCCGACGACCGTGGTGCGGCCGCCGCGCCGGGTGGCCGACCAGGCCGTACGGATGGTGTCGGCGCGGCCCACGCACTCCACGGCGACATCGGCGCCCACGCCCCCGGTGAGCTTGCGGACCCGCTTGGCGGTGTCCTCGCCGGCGACCAGGAACTCCGTGGCGCCCGCCGCGCGGGCCAGTTCCTCCTTCGCCGGGGAGACGTCCACCGCCACGATCGTGCCCGCCCCGGCGATCCGCGCCGCCTGCAGCGTGGCCAGGCCCACCCCGCCGACGCCGAGGACCACGACCGACTCCCCCGGCCGCACCGCCGCGCTGTGGTGGACCGCGCCCCAGCCGGTGAGCACCGCGCAGCCGAGCAGCGCCGCGTCGGTGAGCGGCACCCCGTCCGGCAGCGGCAGCGCGGCGTGCGCGGCGACCACGGTCTCCTCGGCGAAGGCGGCGGTGCCCAGGCCCGGGTGGAGGGCGCTGCCGTCGGCGGCGAGGGTGGCGTACGGGGCGTTCGCGGCGACGCCCGCGTTGGCGCACAGCCAGGGCTCGGCGAGCCCGCAGAAGTGGCAGTCGCCGCAGGACGGCGCCCAGTTGAGGACGACCCGGTCGCCGGGGGCCACCGTGGTCACGCCGGGGCCGGCCGCGGTGACGGTGCCCGCGCCCTCGTGGCCGAGGACGGCCGGGACGGGCTGGCGCAGGGTGCCGTTGGACAGCGAGAGGTCGGAGTGGCAGACACCGGCGGCGGCCAGCTTGATGCGGACCTGGCCGGGGCCGGGGTCGGGCAGGTCGATCTCGGCGACCTGGAGCGGGGCGTTGACGGCGGGCAGGACGGCGGCGCGAACCACGGGGGTCTCCTCGGGGCGCTGGACGGGGGCGGGGCGGATCGGGACCGTCGGGTGGTGGGGCGGCCGCTCGGGGCCGCCCCACCACCGGTCGGGAAGGATCGGGTCAGAACTGGAGCGACTTGGTCTGCAGGTACTCGGTCAGCCCGTGCGGGCCCAGCTCCCGGCCGACGCCGGACTGCTTGTAACCGCCGAACGGGGCAAGGGGGTTGAAGCGGCCGCCGTTGATGTCGACCTGTCCGGTGTCCAGGCGCCGGGCGAAGGCGACCGCCTCGGCCTCGTCGGCCGCCCAGACCGCGCCGGCCAGGCCGTAGACGGTGCCGTTGGCGATGCGGACCGCGTCGTCCTCGTCCGCGTACTTCATCAGCGACAGCACCGGGCCGAAGATCTCCTCCTGCGCGAGGGTCATGTCGGGGGTGACGTCGGCGAAGACGGTGGGGCTGACGAAGTAGCCCTGCGCGCACGGGGCTTCGGGGCCGCCCGCGACCAGCCGCGCGCCCTCGGCGAGCCCCCGCTCGATGTAGCCGCGCACCCGGTCCCGCTGCCGGGCACTCACCAGCGGGCCGACCCGCTCGCCCGGCACGTACTTGGCGACCGCGGCGGCGGCCAGCGCGACGGCCTCGTCGTACCGGTCCTCGTGCACCAGCATCCGGGTCCAGGCGCTGCAGGTCTGGCCGGAGTTGGCCATGACGTTGGCGACGCCGACGGCGACCGCCTTGGCGAGGTCGGCGGACGGCAGGACGACGTTGGCGGATTTTCCGCCCAGTTCCAGCGCCACCTGCTTGACCGCGGCGCCCGCGGCGGCACCGATCCGCCGGCCGACGGCGGTGGAGCCGGTGAAGGAGACCAGATCGATCCCGTCGTGCTCGGCGAGCGCCTGGCCGGCGACCGGGCCGAGGCCGGTGACGAGGTTGAACACCCCGGCGGGTATCCCGGCCGCGTCGACGCACTCGGCGAAGAGCTGGGCCACCAACGGGGTGTCCTCGGCCGGTTTGAGCACCACCGTGCAGCCGGCCGCCAGCGCCGGGGCGACCTTGGCGACGACCTGGTGCAGCGGGTAGTTCCAGGGGGTGATCGCGCCGACCACGCCGACCGGCTCCAGCAGCACGGTGGAGTTGCCGATCCGTTCCTCGAAGGAGAAGGTCCGGGCCAGTTCGGCGTACGAGCCGCAGACCGCGGCCGGCACCCCGGCGTGCACCGCCCTGCTGAAGGCGAGCGGTGAGCCCAGCTCGGCGGTCACCGTCTCCGCGATCTCCTCGGCGCGCCCCACCAGCTGCTCGTGCAGCGCGGCCAGCCGGTCGGCGCGCTCCGCGGGCGGGGTGGCCGCCCAGCCGGGGAGGGCGGCGCGGGCGGCGCGCACCGCGGCGTCCACGTCCGCGGCGGAACCGGCCGGCACGGTCGCGATGACCCGTCCGTCGGCCGGGTCCACGACCTCGATCGTGCCGTCGCCCGCGGCGGGCCGCCAGCTTCCGCCGATGTACATCGCGTCGTGCTGCTTCACGTCGTGGTCCCTCCGGTGCCTGTGTGGTCCACCCCCGCAAGGCCAAACTAGCGCCGGTAGTTTTCCGCCGCCAGGGAGTCCCGCCGCCACCCGCGGGTGACGGTCGCCACGACCCTACGAGCCGACGCCCCGCGCACGCCTTGGCGGAAGACCTGCGCATCTCCCCCGTGACGCTGACGGATCCGGCATTGCCGCGGCCGGGGCACCCCGCCCCGCCGACCGGGCCGAGGGCCCGGTAGGAGACCACCGGCCCGGCCGTGCTCACCGCCCCCCGCGCGAAGGAGGAGGTGAGGGCCGGGCGCGGCAGCCGGCTCCTGCCGGGCCTCGCGGTGTCGGTCGCGGTCCTCTAGACGATGCCGAAGAGCAGGCTCGCCCCCAGGACGACGAGGGAGGTGAGCACGGCCCACTTGACGGTGAACCTGGTGTGGTCGCCGAACTCGACCTTGGCCATGCCGACCAGGACGTAGACGGCCGGGACCAGCGGGCTGGACATGTGCAGGGCCTGGCCGGCGAGGGAGGCGCGGGCGATCTCGATCGGGGCCACGCCGTGGGCGGCGCCGGCCTCGGCGAGGATCGGCACGATGCCGAAGTAGAAGCCGTCGTTGGACATGAAGTAGGTCAGCGGGATGCTGAGGACGCCGGTGACGAGGCCCATGTGCGGGCCGAGCGCGTCGGGGACGTTGGAGACCAGCCAGCGGGCCATCTGCTCGACCATGCCGGTGCCGGTGAGCACACCGGTGAAGACGGCGGCGGCGAAGACCATGCCGGAGACGTTGAGGACGTTCTCGGCGTGCGCCGCGATGCGGGCCTTCTGGTCCTTCATGTGCGGGAAGTTGACGGTCAGGGCGATGGCCGCGCCGAGCAGGAAGAGAACCGGGATCGGCAGCGTCTGGAGGATCAGCAGGGTGAGCAGCGCGACGGTGAGCGCGGCGTTGAACCAGTAGAGCTTGGGGCGCAGGGTGGGCCGCCGCGGGTCCAGGCCCTGGAGGTCGAGATCCCGGACGGAGCCGCCGGAGCCGTCGGAACCGCCCGGTCCGTCGTGGCCGGGGGCGTCGGAGCCGCCGGTGGCGGGCCGGGCGGCGGCCGGGGCGCCGCCCCTGGCGCCGGCGCCGACCAGGACCTGCTCGGCCTCCTTCTCCTCGACGGCCTCGGTGACCAGGCGGGTGTCGCCGAGGGTCAGCACGCCCAGCCGCTTGCGCTCGCGGCGTCCGAGGACGTACGCGAGGGCGAAGACGGCGACCAGGCCGACCGCGAGGGCCGGGATCATCGGGACGAAGATGTCGCCGGCGTCGAGCTTGAGGGCGGTGGCGGCGCGGGCGGTCGGGCCGCCCCAGGGCAGGGTGTTCATCACGCCGTTGGCGGTGGCGGCGACCCCGGTCATCACGACCAGGCTCATCTTCAGCCGCTTGTAGAGCGGGTAGAGCGCCGAGACGGTGATCATGAAGGTGGTGGAGCCGTCGCCGTCGAGCGAGACGATCGCGGCGAGCAGCGCCGTACCGACGACGACCCGCACCGGGTCGGCCTTGCAGAACCTGAGGATGCCCCGCACGACCGGGTCGAAGAGCCCGACGTCGATCATCACCCCGAAGTAGATGATGGCGAACATCAGCATCGCGGCCGTGGGGGCCAGGTCACCGATGCCCTTGATGACGTAGTCGCCCAGGTGCGCGCCCTGTCCGACCAGGACGCAGAACAGCGCGGGAATCAGCACGAGCGCTGCCAGCGGTGACATCTTCTTCATCATGATCAGCACCAGGAAGGTGGCGATCATGACAAATCCGAGGATTGTCAGCATTAGGGGTACCTCACGTTCGCCCTTGAACATCTGCCGGGGGTGGCGGTCTGGGTGGACGTTAGGTGCCGCAAACTTTTGTTAACAAGGGCTTGACGCGCGAGCAATACGAGCAAAACCCCAGGTCAATAGGGATCTCACCGGACGGGCGTGAGCAGAATGGGCAGTCCGTTGAGCACCGCGGTGCCGGAGAGCGGGTCCAGCAGCCGTCCGGCGTTGAGCTGGTTGACGTTGACGCCGGGGTCGGCGGCGGCGACGCCCAGCCGGGTGCCGGGCCGGTCGTGCCCCCAGCCGTGCGGCAGGCTCACCACACCCGGCCGCACGGTGTCGGTGACCTCGACGGGCACCTCCACCTCTCCGCCGTCCCCCTTCAGCCGGGCCGGCCCGCCGTCGGTGAGCCCCAGGCGCGCCGCGTCGTCGGGGTGCACCTGGACGGTGCAGCGGTTGCTGCCGCCCATGAGGGCGGGGACGTTGTGCAGCCAGCTGTTGTTGGAGCGCAGATGGCGGCGGCCGACGAGCAGCAGCCCGTCGGGGACCGCGCCGAGCCGGGCCCGCAGCCGCTCCGCCTCGGCGGCGATCGGTGCGGGGCACAGCTCGACGGCGCCGCTCGGGGTCTTGAGGAGGGCCGGTATCCGCGGGGCGAGCGGACCGAGGTCGATGCCGTGCGGGTGGTCCAGCAGCCGGGCCAGCGAGAGGCCCTCGGGGTCCGCGCCGAAGCCCTCGCCGTACGGGCCGAGCCGCAGCATCATGTCCAGCCGCCGCTCGGCGCCGTCACGACCGGTCAACTCCGCCGCCAGCTCAGCCGGTTGACGTCCGTGGACCGGCGAGTGCGGGTCGGCGACGGCCTTGCCGAGCGCGGTGTCGATCACCATGGCGTCCACCAGTGCGGGATCCGCGCCGTCCTGCCCGCCCAGGCAGAGGATCAGCCGCGCCTGGATCACGCACTCGTCGGGCTGCCCGTCCGCGAGCGGGAGGACCGGCCGGGTGTAGCGGACCTGGTTGCGCACGGCCAGCGCGTTGAAGGTGTAGTCGAAGTGCGCGCCGCGGGACGGCGGGGGCGGCGGCAGCACCACATCGGCGTGCCGGGAGGTCTCGTTGAGGTACGGGTCGACGCTCACCATGAAGTCCAGGGAGGCGAGCGCGGCATCGAGCCGGTCGCCGTCAGGGACGGACAGCACGGGGTTGGCGGCGATCGCGACGGCGGCCCGTACCCGGCCCTCGCCGGGGGTGTCGATCTCCTCGGCCAGGGCGGCGATGGGCAGTTCGGACTTGGCCTCGGGGTGGCCGGAGACCCGGCTGCGCCAGCGGCCGAGCGCGAAGCCGCGGCCGGGGCGGGCCGGGCGGGGCGCGGCTCCGGTCGCGGACAGCGGGAACATCAGGCCGCCGGGGCGGTCGAGGTTCCCGGTGAGGACGGCGAGGACGTCCACCAGCCAGCTGGTGAGGGTGCCGAACTCGACGGTGCTGGCGCCGATCCGGCCGTACACCGCGGCGCTGTCGGCGGCGGCCAGTTCGCGGGCCAGCCGCCGGACGGACGCGGCGGGGAGGTCGCAGGGCCCGGCGACCGCCTCGGGGGTGAAGCCGGCCGCCAGGCGCTCGACCTCGTCGGCCTGGATGACGTGCGCGGCCCGCTCCCCCAGGTCGACCAGGCCCTCCTCGAACAGCACATGGATCATCGCGAAGAGCAGCAGGGCGTCGGTGCCGGGCCGGATCGCGAGGTGCTCGTCGGCGAGTTTCGCGGTGCGGGTGCGGCGCGGGTCGATGACGGTCAGCCGGCCGCCGCGGCGGCGCAGCGCCCGGATCCGGCCGGGGAAGTCGGGCGCGGTGCACAGGCTGCCGTTGGAGTCCATCGGGTTGGCACCGATGATCAGGAGGTGGTCGGTGCGGTCCAGGTCCGGCACGGGGATGGCCAGCGGGTCGCCGTAGAGCAGTCCGCTGGAGACGTGCTTGGGCATCTGGTCGACGGTGGAGGCGGTGAAGACGCTGCGGGAGCGGAGGCCGGCGAGCAGCACCGACGGGTAGAGGGCGCCGGCGACGGTGTGCACGTTGGGGTTGCCGAGCACCACGGCCACCGCGTCCGGGCCGTGCGCCTCGACCACCGGGCGCAGCCCCGCCTGGACGGCGGCGAACGCCTCGTCCCAGGTGGCCTCGGTGAGTTCACCGTCCCGCCGGACCAGGGGGCGGGTGAGCCGGTCGGGGTCGGCGTCCAGCTCGCCGAGGGACACGCCCTTGGGGCAGACGAAGCCCTTGCTGAAGACGTCGTCCCGGTCGCCGCGGGCCGCGGTGATCCGGTCACCGTCGAGGGTGACGGTCAGCCCGCAGGTGGCCTCGCAGAGCGGGCAGATGCGCAGGGCGGTACGGGTCATCGGTCCCTCCCGGGGACGGTGCCGGCGATGGGGCGCGTACCGTCCGACCATACCGACCGGTAGGCATGAGGGCAGCCCTTCGGCGCAATTCCGCCGCCTGCGTCCCGCGCGGCCGACCGGGCGGGACGGTCAGGAGGTGTCCAAGTAGCGCGCCAGATAGGCCCGCAGCAGTTCCTTGGCCTCGGTGACGATGGCCGGGTCGCCGGCCGGGTCCGTGCGGAAGGCGAGCTGGAGCAGCGCGTCGGCCGTCTCGACGCCCACCAGGAAGGCGGTGCGCAGCCGCTGGTCTGCGGCGTCCAGTCCGAGCGGGCCGGCGAACAGGGCCAGCAGCCGGTCGGCGACCAGGTAGTTGGCCTGCCGGGTCTCGCGCGGCGCGGGGACGGTGAACTCCACCAGGGCGAAGCCCGGCACCGTCCGCTTCATCGCGAGGTACTCGTCGACGACCACGTCCATCGCGCGCCGCCACTCCAGCGGCGCCTCGTCCACGGCGGTCAGCCGGGCGGTGATGCGGTCGGCGTAGGCGTCGAGGTTGCGCCGCGCGAGCGCCTCGGCCATGGCGCGTTTGTTGGGGAAGAAGCGGTAGACGGAACCGATGGGCACCCCGGCGCGGCCGGCCACCGCGCGGGTGCTGAGGTCCTCGTAACCGGTCTCCTCCAGCACCCCGGCGCAGGCGTCGAGGATGCGCGCCAGGCGCTGGGCGCTGCGCCGCTGGACGGGCGCGCGGCGGAGCGGGGTGGCCGGCGGGCCGGGGTGGGAGGGCGGTGTGGCGGGGCGGGAGGGCGGCTGCTGCACCCCACCATCCTGCCCGTCCGGCGGGCCGGGGGCGCACCCCGAGCCGTACGGCCCGATCCGGCCAGGGCGGCCGGGGTCTTCCGTTGACGGCTCCCGACAGCAATCCTAAGGTCTTGCATAGGATTCCTTGAGCGGCGGGAGCGCGCGATGACAGGTACGGGCAACGAGCAGGCGAGGAAGACGGCCGAGGGGCTGGCGTACGCCACCGGCTTCGGCAACGAGCACAGCTCGGAGGCCGTCCCCGGCGCGCTGCCGGTGGGGCGCAACTCCCCGCAGCGGGCCCCGCTCGGGCTCTACGCCGAGCAGCTGAGCGGATCGGCGTTCACCGAGCCGCGCGCCGGCAACCGCCGCTCCTGGCTCTACCGCATCCGCCCGTCGGCCGCCCATCCGCCGTTCGTCCGCGGCGAGCAGCGCGCCCTCCGCTCGGCGCCGTTCACCGACTGCGCCGCCGACCCCAACCGGCTGCGCTGGAACCCGCTGCCCGCCCCCGAGGGCCCGACGGACTTCGTCGACGGTCTGTGGACCCTGGGCGGCAACGGCGACGCGACGCAGCGCACCGGCATGGCGGTGCACCTCTACCACGCCAACGCCTCCATGGAGCGGCGGGTGTTCAGCGACGCGGACGGCGAGCTGCTGATCGTGCCGGAGCGCGGCGGGCTGCTGCTGCGCACCGAATTCGGCCTGCTGCGCGCCGAACCGGGCGAGGTGGCCCTGATCCCGCGCGGGGTCCGCTTCCGCGTCGAGCTGCTGGACGCCGCCCCCGACGGGCAGGGCCCGACCGCCCGCGGCTACGTCTGCGAGAACTACGGCCGGCCCTTCCAGCTGCCCGACCTCGGCCCGATCGGCGCCAACGGCCTCGCCAACGCCCGCGACTTCCGCGCGCCGCTGGCCGCCTACGAGGACGTCGAGGGCCCGGTCGAGGTCGTCAACAAGTTCTGCGGCAACCTCTGGACCGCCACCTACGACCACTCGCCGCTGGACGTCGTCGCCTGGCACGGCAGTCACGTCCCGTACGTCTACGACCTGCGGCGCTTCAACGTCATCGGCTCGATCAGCTATGACCACCCCGACCCGTCGATCTTCACCGTGCTCACCTCGCCCTCGGACACCCCGGGCCTGGCGGGCGTGGACTTCGTGGTCTTCGCCCCGCGCTGGCTGGTCGGCGAGGACACCTTCCGGCCGCCCTACTTCCACCGCAACGTGATGACCGAGTACATGGGCCTGATCGAGGGGGCGTACGACGCCAAGACGGCCGGCGAGGGCGGTTTCGTGCCGGGCGGCGGGTCGCTGCACAACATGATGTCCGCGCACGGGCCCGACCGGGAGACCTTCGACCGGGCGAGCGCCGCCGAGCTGGCACCGCAGAAGATCGACGACGGGCTGGCGTTCATGTTCGAGACACGCTGGCCGCTGACGCTCACCGAGCAGGCCCGGGACGCCGGACACCTCCAGCGCGGCTACGACGACGTATGGCAGGGTCTCCAGCGCCACTTCCGCCTGTGACACCCGGGGGACGCTCGTGACCACCTTCGCTCCGGACTCGCTCGACCTGAACCGCAAGCTGCCGCTGTGGTACCAGGTCTCGCAGTCGCTGCGCGCCTCCATACTCGGCCGCTCCCCGAAGGACCCGCTGCGGCTGCCGACCGAGGACGCGCTCGCCGCGCACTACGGGGTGAGCGTGCTGACCATGCGCCAGGCCCTCAAGGAGCTGGAGGCGGAGGGGCTGATCAGCCGGCACCGGCGGCGCGGCACGTTCATCGAGCCGAGCGCGCGGCGCGGAGCGCCGGTGCGGCTGCTCGGCTCGGTGGACACGATCGTGGCCCAGCAGTCCGGGATGAGCACCGAACTGCTGGACCACGGCCCGACCGCGGTGCCCGCCGAACTCGCGGAGTACTTCCCGGAGTTGACCGAGGTGGGCGGGTTCCGGCGGCTGCGTGGCGACGAGGAGACCGGCGAGCCGACCAACCACGCCTGCAACTACGTGCGACCCGACGTGGCGGCGCTGATCGACCCGCAGGACCTCGTGCGCTGGCCGATGACGAAGGTGCTGCGCGACGCGGTCGGCGTACGGATCAGCCGGATCACCGACACCGTCGAGGCCCGGCTGGCCGACCCCGAGACCGCCCGGCTGCTGCGGGTCCCGCTGCTCAGCCCGATCCTGCACTACACGGGCGTCACCTACGACGAGGACGGCCGCCCGGTCGACGTCGCCCGGATCCACTACCGCGGCGACCGCTTCTCCTTCACGGTCACCCTGGAGGCGCACTGACCGCCCCGCCGGCCGCCTCCCCGGGCCGTCGAGGATGCGGGACACCACGGGGTGCGGATGTTCGGGACCACCTCAAGGCCGATCGGCGGGGCCCTCGTCCACCGCGGGACGGCGGGGCGAGGGCCCTCAGATGCGTTCCAGGCTGCGCCCGGTGGTGCGCGGGCCGAGCAGGGCCACGTCCAGGCACAGCAGCAGCATCAGCCCGGCGGACGCGCTGAACACCGCGGCCGGCCCGAGGGCGTCGAGCACGCTCAGCGCGACGAACGGCAGCACGACCGAGGTGAGCCGGGACAGCGAGTAGGCGATGCCGATCGCGCTGCTGCGCAGTCCGGTCGGGAAGATCTCGGTCTGGTAGACGTGGAAGGCGTTGGAGAAGACGTTGCTGCACACCGTCAGCAGGAAGCCGAAGGCGACGATCGCCCAGGTGGCGTCGGCGAAGCCGAAGGCCAGGCCGCAGCCGGCGATGCCGAGCGCGGAGGCGATGATCAGGGTGCGGCGCTCGATCCGGTCGATCAGCGGGACGGACAGCGCGGAGCCCAGCGGATAGCCGCAGAAGCTGAGCGCCGCGTAGAGCAGCGACTCGGTGACGGTGTGGCCCTTCGCGGTGAGCACCACCGGCGCCAGCGAACCGAAGCCGTAGTAGCCGACGGTCTGCAGCACCTGGAAGATCCACCACATGACGGTCCGCCGCCGGTGGTCACCGCGGAACATCTCGCCGAGCGGCACCTTGCGTTCCGGTACGGTCTCCGCCTCCGGTACGGACGGCAGGCTGCCGCCGGTCTCCCGGGCCACCCGCTCCTCCAGCCCGGCGACGATCCGCTCGGCCTCCGCGCCCCGTCCCTGCACCGTCAACCAGCGCGGCGACTCCGGCAGTCGGCGGCGCATCAGCTGGATGAAGGCGGCCCCCAGCGCGCCGGCGACCAGCAGCCAGCGCCAGCCGTCGACGCCCAGCGGCTGGTGCGCGGCCACCAGGCGGGCGCCGAGCAGTGCGGCGACCGGAACGCCGACGAAGCCCAGGGTGTAGGCCCAGGCGATGTAGCGGCCGCGCACCGCGCGGGGCAGGAACTCCGCGAGATAGGTGTCCACCAGCACGAGTTCGGCGCCCAGCCCGAGGCCCGACAGCGCGCGCAGGGCCAGCAGCCACGACAGGTCCGGCGCGAACGCGCACAGCAGGGAGAAGAACGCGTAGGACCCGAGGTTGACCAGGAACATCCGGCGCCGCCCGAACCGGTCGGCGAGCACCGACAGCACATTGGCCCCGGCGAACATCCCGAGGAAGCCGGCGGCGATCACCCAGGACTTCGCGGTGTGCCCGAGGTGCCACTGCTCGGCCAGGACCGCGGCCAGCACCCCGCCGAGGAAGATCTCGTAGAGGTCGAAGAAGGCGCCGATGCCGACGACGAGGGTGATCCTGCGGTGCCACCGGGACGGCGGCAGCCGGTCCAGCCGTGCGGCCGCCCGGTGGCCGGCGGGGGTCGTCCCCCCGCGCCGGTCCGGCGTGGGTGAGGTGGTGTCCGTCATGACGGTCCTCCCTGTGCGGGTCCGGCGCGACGGGGACCCCCGCGCCGTTCAGGCGCGGGGCGGAGCGGCGTCCGCACCGTGCCGTGGGGCGTACGGCCAGGACCGTACTCCGTCAAGATCAGCAGGCGGAAGACCGCGTCCCCGCTCCTCCCCCCAGGAGGGAACCCGGCCACGGGGCCGGTGCCGGGCCGCGCCCCGCGGCTACCATGCCCGGGTCGAACCGAACGGTCCGGGAGGGGCTCCGCGTGACGGCGAAGCAGGACGCGCCACGGCTGTCCGATCTCATGCCGTGGTCGGTGGCACCGCTGCGGCTCGGCCGCTCCTGGGTGCGGGCACCGGACCCGGCGACGCTGCGCGCGCGGTGGCAGGCGCTGGTCGACGCCGAGGACGCGGCGGCCCGCGAGCGGCTGTTCCGGCCGTCCCGCGCCCGGACCCTGCACTCCGCGGTCGGCCAGCTGCCGGGGCAGGCCACCGCGACCGGGCGGCTGTACCGGGCGAGCGGGCCCTGCCCCGAGCCGGTGCGGATTCTGCACGGCCCGTTCGACCCGCAGTGGCTGCTGCCCGACCACCGGCTGATCGACGCGGCCCGGCCCGAGCTGTGGAGGGTGGCGGACGGGCACCAGCTGTACGCGGTCGAGTGGGGCCAGGTCCCGCAGGCACCGGGCCCCGCGGTGGGGTGCTCGGCGCTGCTGCCCGACGGCCGGTCACCGGCCGGCCGGCCGGGGCGGATCCACCCGCTGTACCGGCGGCCCGGCGGCCGGGAGCCGAACCTGGCGCCGGGGCTGCTCGACCTGCTCACCCGCCAGCTGGGCCGCCCGGTCGGCCCGGCGGAGCTGCTCGCCTGGATCCTCGCGAGCGCCGGCCACTCCCCCGACGGCGCCGTGGTGCCGCTGACCGCCGACCCCGACGTCTTCGGCCGCGGCCTCGCCCTCGGCGAACGGCTGCTGTGGCTCGGCACCCGGGGCGCCCACGCCCCCGGGGGTGCCGGCTCCGGGGAGCGGCCGCGGATGCCCGGCGGCCGCCGCCCCTACGTCCGCTCGGCGCTGCCCGCCCGCGGCATGCCCGCCGCCCTCGGCTACGACGCCGAGGACGAGGCCCTCCTGCTCGGCAGCGGCCGGATCGCGCCGGTGCCGGCGGGCGCCTGGGACTTCCACGCCGGCGGGGTGCGCGTCCTGGAGGCGTGGTTCGCCGAACGCGCCGGGACGGCGGCGGACGGGGCGACGCGGCCCGAGGACGGGTCGCTGGCCGCGCTGCGTCCCACGGACTGGCCCCAGGAGTGGACCTCCGAGCTGCTGGAGCTGATCACCGTGCTGGCCCTGCTGGCCGAACTGGAGCCGTCACGGGCCGAGTTGGCGGACCGCACGGCGGACGGGCCCCGGCTGACGGCGGAGGCCCTGCGGGCGGCCGGCGTCCTGCCGGCTCCGCTCGCGGCCCGCCGCCCGGCCTCCGTCCTCGACCATCACGAAGAGGGCCCGGACGGCCAGTTCGCCCTGCTGTGACGGGCCGCCCCGGGCCGGTGCCGGGGTCCGGGATGTCATGAAAAAACCACCCGTCACGGTGTGACGGGTGGTCTGGAGCGGCCGGCCGGCGGGGACGGGCCGGCCGCCCGAGGTGCCGCGTGTGGGAGCAGCGGTCAGCCGTGTCCGCCGAAGAGCGAGCGGCGCAGCCTGCGCAGCGGTGCGAACAGCGACACCCTGGCGCCACGGCCGTTCCTCATGCGCGCGTGATCGCGCGCGGTGAGCTCCTGCATCAGCGAGGTCGCGCCCTCCGTCTCCCGCTGCGGGATGGCAGGACCACCCAGCACCGCGAGATGGCGGTCGAGACGCGCGCTGGTCGCGACGCTCCCACAATTGATCGCAGGGACACGCGCCCTGCTACGCACTGTTATCTGTTCCATGACTCTCCCCACCCTTACGAGGGCACCCGGCCCGGGCAGGGTAACCCTATCTCTCTTGGAGGACACGCGTGCAGACCGGTCAACGGATTCACCTGCCTCGCCTTGACGTTGACGCACACCATACGGAATGTCATCGACAACGGTGTTGTCAGGGCGAGTTGAGTGACCGTCGGACGCCGGAAGGAGCGGTTCCGGGCGGCTGAGGGGGGGTGCCGGGGGGCGCGAGGAGAGACCGGGATCTCACCGCCCCTCCCGGCGCCCGGCGGACGGGGCGTCACGTGGCGGAGGCGAACACCGGCAGATAGCCGCCGGACTGGCCGGCGGAGGTGGGGTGGTAGGACTCGTCGACGGGATAGGTCACGCTGTGCAGCCACGCGCTGCCGGAGCACAGCTCGTGACCGGTGAAGGTCGAGGTGACGTCGGCGAAGCCGAAGCCGTGGTCGGCGGCGCGCTTGGCGGTGACGCCGTTGATGTCGTCGGCGGCGGCGTTGATCGCGCTCCGGGACTTGTCGGAGAGCCCGGCGAGGCAGCTGCCGCCGATCTTGTAGAAGCGGGGGTAGCCCAGGACGACGACCCGGGCGTTCGGGGCCTTCTGCGCGATGGCGCTGTACACGGTGTCGAGGCGGCCGGGCAGGGTGTTGTCGATGTACGTCCTGGCCTGGGCGACCCGGGCCAGGCAGGCACTCTCACCCTGGAGCGCACAGGTCGTCATGGTGTCGGCGAAACCGGCGTCGTTGCCGCCGATGGTGATGCTGACCAGACCGGTGGAGGCGTTGAGCGGGCCGAGCTGACCGCTCACGACATCACCCGTTCGGGCGCCGGAACAGGCGGTGAAGGCGAAGGACGCGGGGGTGTGCGCGGCGTTCCAGAGGGCCGGGTAGGACCTGGTGCTGCGCTTGCAGGAGCCGCTGGAGCTGTCGTAGCTGCCGGCACCGACACCCGAGGAGTACGAGTCGCCGAGTGCCACGTAGCCGGTGGCGGTGGGGAGTTGGGCGGACGCGGCAGCGCTCGCGCCGGTGAGCGCGAGCGCCGTGGTGACGAAGAAGGCGGACGTCAGGGCCGCGAATCGGGACAGTCTCATGGAACCTCCCTTAGCAGGATCTCTGCCACATCCGTCGTAGCAAGACTCACCGGTAACCGGAAGTGTCCATGCCAAAACTGGTGCACAGTTCCCGGGAAATTTGCCCGTCCGGACGGACGTTCGCGGCCGGGCCCGCCCACCGGACCGGCGGGGGTCATTCCTCGGCGCCCGCGCGGCGGCGGGCCATGCCGGGCACCAGCAGCGCGACGGCCGCGACGAGGGCCGCCACCAGCAGGATCACCAGCATCGGACGGGTGCCCAGACCGATCAGCACGGCCCCCAGGAGGCCGCCCGCGAACATCGCGCCGACCGAGGTCAGCCGGCGCGGCACGGCGTGGGTGCCGTACCCCAGCCGCCGGTCGCGGCCCAGCAGCGAACCGCTGACGAGGGCGGTCATCGCCCGGGTCTCCACGGTGGTGGTGAGGTCCGGTGCGGCGGCCCGCAGGGCGGTGACGTTCCGCATGCCCATCGCCATCGCCATCAGCCCGATCACCGCATAGCGCCGCCCCGGCGGCAGCGTCACCCCCCGGGCCGGGCCCGACTCCCAGGCGGCCAGCGCCGAACACGCCAGCAGCACCGCCTCGGCGGCGAGCGCCATCGGGAACCACTGCCGCCCGTGGCGGGCCAGCGTCGACTCCAGCCGCGCCCCCAGGGCCGCGCCGAGCACGAAGGCCCCCAGGGAGACGACCGTCGCGACCACCGGCAGCCCGCCCTGCCCGGCGATGCCGAAGCCGAGGAAGAGCAGATTGCCGGTCTGGGTGGCGGTGAACACCTGACCCAGCGCCAGGAAGCTGACGGCGTCGAGCACTCCGGTGGCCACGGTGAGGCCCACCATGATCACGATCAGCGCGGTCCCGCTCGGGGGTTCCACGAACCCGGCTCCTTCCGGCGCACACGAACCCCCAGTGTCCGAGCGCACGGCGCGCGCGGCCGTCATTGCGCCGTCTGTGGGCGCCCCCGCCCCGCCTCACCCCACCCCCGTCCGCGCCCCCTTACTGTCTTGACGGTGCCGGAGCGCTGCGTGACATTGAGGCCCGGCATCCGGCGCTTATGGGAGGCAAAGCTGCCAATGCACACCAAGACCATGAATTGCGACCCTCCCGTGGGCGCAGCGCCGTCCGGGACGGCGAGCGGGCTCGCGGCGCTCCTCACCGGAGCCGCGTGGAGCGGTGCCGCCATGGGGGCCGCGCTGACCCTGGCCGATGTCGACTCCCCACTGCGGGTGCCGTTCACGCTCCTCCTGCTCGTGGGCGCGCCGGCCCTCTCGATCGGTACGGCACTCGGCCGCACCTCCCCGCTCGCCCGCGCCGTCGTCGCGCTGGCGGGGGCGCTGGCCCTCGACCTGCTGGTGGCCCAGGGCATGCTGGCGCTGCACCTGTGGTCGGTGCGCGGCGGAACGCTCGCCGTGGCGGCGCTCAGCGGTGCCGTGCTGCTGCTGACGGCCCTGGCCCGGGCGCGCCGGGCCCGTACCGGACGGGCGGGCTGACATGGACGTCACCGTGCAGCACCCGCACGAGCTGAGCGACGCCGACCGGGTCGCCTGGACCGAGCTGCAGTCCGCGGCGCCGTCCCGGGGCGCGCCGCAGCTGGCCAACCCGTTCCTCGCCCCCGAGTTCGCGCTGGCCGTGGGCCGCTGCCGCGGCGGGGTGCGGATCGCGGTGATCCGGGAGGGCGGCCGGCCGGCGGCGTTCCTGCCCTTCCACCGTTCGCCGCTCGGTGTGGGCCGGGCGGTCGGGCTGGGCGTCTCGGACGCGCAGGGCCTGGTGCACCGGCCCGGATTCCGGTGGGACGCACGGGAACTGCTGGGTGCCTGCGGGCTGTCGGTGCTGGAGTTCGACCACCTGGTGGACGGCCAGCAGCCGTTCCACAACGCCTCGTTGCGCCCGCACGCCTCGCCGGTCATCGACGTGGACCAGGGGTACGAGGCGTATCTGGAGCGGCTGCGCGCGCAGTCGCCGAAGTTCGTCCGCACCACCCTGGCCAAGGAGCGCAAGCTCGGCCGGGACGTCGGGCCGGTGCGCTACGTCCACGACGAGCGGGATCCGGAGGCGCTGCGCACCCTCGCCCGGTGGAAGTCCGCGCAGTACCGCAGGACGGGCCGCAGCGACCGCTTCGCCCAGCCCTGGATCGTGCGGCTCGTCAGGGACCTGTTCCACACCCGCACCGACTCCTTCGCGGGCCTGCTGTCGGTGCTGTACGCCGGTGACCGGCCGATCGCCGCGCACTTCGGGCCGCGCACGCGGTCCGTGCTGTCCTGCTGGTTCCCGGCGTACGACGCGGAGCTCGCGAAGTACTCGCCGGGCCTGGTGCTGCATCTGCGGATGGCCGAGGCGGCGGCCGCGGCGTCGATGGCGTACCTCGACATGGGGCGCGGCAAGGCCGAGTACAAGGACTCCCTCAAGACGCGGGAGCTGCGGGTGGCCGAGGGGTGGGTGATGCGGCCGCACCCCGTCGCGCTGGGGCACTGGGCCTGCCGCGCCCCGGTACGGGCGCTGCGCAACGCCGTACTGGCCCGCCCCGAGCTGCGCGACCCCGCGGACCGCCTGCTCAAACGGGTGGGACGGATCCGGTCGGGGCACTGAGCCGGGCCGCGTGCGCCGTCGCATCGGGGCTCTTCGGGGGCTCGTGACGGCGCGCAAGGGCGTGCGCCGGAGCATGCATACCCGCGCACTTCTGCACGTACCGGTTATTCGAGCCAAACGGTATTTGGCGCGGAACGCGTTGCCCTACAGTCCAGTCGTCAACACCGTCGCACATCCACCCGCATCGGACACTCATCGCACGACGGCTCAGGGGAGGGCTCGCCACGATGACGGTCCGGTGCGGTGCGCGGTCGGGGGGGTCCCGTGCGCGCGGTCCCGGCAGGCTGACCACTGCCCGCCGAGGGCCGGAGCACGAGCCGCGCAGCACGCACCACGCATGCCTGCTCGCCCTGTTCGGACGGCGGTTCCCGCCGTGCCGAGCGGGGTGTGAACCCCCCTTTCGACCCGGATACCCAGCACGGACCGCCCGGGGGCGGGCGGTCTGCCGGACGAGAGGGAAAGCCACCCATGAACTCGTTCCTTCGCCCCGCCGACGCGGACGAACCGCCGCTGACGCTGCTGCCGGACCCTGCCGTCTACCGTCCCGTCTCCTCACATCTGGCCATCGCCCCACCGGTCAGTGTCGTCATTCCGGCGATGAACGAGGCGGAAAATCTCCCGTACGTCTTCAAGACCCTGCCGGACTGGATCCACGAAGTGGTCCTGGTCGACGGCAACTCCACGGATGACACGGTCGCCGTCGCCCGGGAGCTGTGGCCGGCCGTCACGGTCGTCACCCAGCGCGGCAAGGGCAAGGGCGATGCGCTGATCAGCGGCTTCGCGGCCTGCACCGGCGAGATCATCGTGATGATCGACGCGGACGGCTCGGCCGACGGCAACGAGATCGTCAGCTATGTCTCGGCGCTGGTGTCGGGGGCCGACTTCGCCAAGGGCTCGCGGTTCGCCAACGGCGGCGGCACGGACGACATGACGCCGGTCCGCAAGCTCGGCAACCGCGTGCTGACCGCCCTCGTCAACGCCAAGTTCGGCGCCCGCTACACCGACCTGTGCTACGGATACAACGCCTTCTGGCGGCACTGCCTGCACCACATCGCCCTGGACTGCGCCGGTTTCGAGGTCGAGACGCTGATGAACATCCGGGTGGTCAAGGCCGGGCTGCGGGTGCAGGAGATCCCCAGCCACGAGTACAACCGCATCCACGGCGTCAGCAACCTCCGGGCGGTACGCGACGGACTGCGGGTGCTGAAGGTGATCGCCCGCGAGCGCGGCGCGCGGCGCAAGCGGCTGGCCCGGCCCGCACTGATCACCGGGGACGCGCTGTGAACCCCCGGAGACCGGCCGTCGGGCCGGGCCTCGGGATCTCGGTGGTCATCTGCGTCCACACCGAGGACCGCTGGGACGACATCCTGGCCGCGGTGGCGTCCGTCCGCGGGCAGTCCCACCCCGCCCATGAGCTGCTGCTGGTGGTGGACCACCACCAGCGGCTGCTCGGCCGGCTCACGGAGCACTTCGCGCGCGCTCCCGGGGTCGCGCGCCCGCCCGGGCCGCCCCCGACGCCCCTGCGGGTGCTGGCCAACGCGGGACCGCGCGGGCTGTCCGCCGGCCGGAACACCGGTATCGCCGCCGCCGGCGGCGAGGTCATCGCGTTCCTGGACGACGACGCGGTGGCCGAGCGGGACTGGCTGCACCACTTCGCCGCGGCCTACGCGGACCCGGCGGTGATGGCGGTCGGCGGGCGCACCGAGCCGGTCTGGGAGTCCGGGAGCCGCCCGCCGTGGTTCCCCGAGGAGTTCGACTGGGTGGTGGGCTGCACCTACCGCGGCCTGCCCCCGGGGAAGGTGCGGGTGCGCAACGTGCTGGGCGGCAACGCCTCGTTCCGCAGGACGGTGTTCGACCTCGTCGGCGGCTTCACCACGGGCATCGGGCGGGACGGCGACCGGCGGCCGCTGGGCTGCGAGGAGACCGAACTGTGCATCCGGATCAGCCAGGCGCTGCCGGACGCGGTGCTGCTGATCGACGACCGGGCGGTGATCCACCACCGGGTGCCGGCCGAGCGCCGGCGGTTCGGGTACTTCCGCGGCCGGGCGTACGCCGAGGGCCTGTCCAAGGCACTGGTGGCACGCAGCGTCGGCGCCCGGGACGGGCTCGCGGCCGAGCGGCGGCACACCGTGCGGGTGCTGCCGGCCGGGGTGCTGCGCGGCGTCCGGGACGCGCTGCTGGGCCGGCCCGGCGGGGCCGCCCGGGCCGGCGCGATCGTGGCCGGGGCGGCGGCCGCGGCGGGCGGCTACGCCTGGGGCACGGTACGGGCCCGGATGAAGCCGATCCCGCTGTCCCGCAGGGCGGTTGACGACGCGTTGGGTGAGCCCCCGGCCGCCGCGGCGCACGAGGGGGCACCGGCATGAGCGGCCGCCCGGCCGCGGTGCCGATCCTGATGTACCACGCGATCACCGTGGCCCCGACGCCCGCCGTACGGGACCTCTCGGTGACACCCGCCGCGTTCGAGGAGCAGCTGGCCGTCCTGGCCGACGGCGGGTTCACCCCGCTGACCACCACCGCCCTCGCCGCGGCCTGGCGGGGCGACGGCCCGCTGCCGCCGCGGCCGGTGCTGATCACCTTCGACGACGGCTACGACGGCGTGTACCGCCACGCGCTGCCCGCCCTGGCCCGGCACGGCTTCCCCGCCACCCTGTTCGTCTCCACGGGATGGCTGGGCGGGCCGTACGGGACCGGGGATGCGCCGGACACCACGCTCGACTGGGACCAGGTGCGCAAGCTGGCCGGGGCGGGGGTGGAGATCGGCGGCCACAGCCACACCCACCCGCGGCTGGACGCGCTCGGCGACGAGCGGCTGCGTCACGAGGTGCTGCGCTGCAAGGAGATCATCGCCGACGAGGTCGGGACCGCGCCGGAGTCCTTCGCCTACCCGTTCGGCCACTCCAGCCGGCGGGTGCGGCGCACGGTGCGCGGACTGGGCTTCCGGCAGGCGCTGGCGGTCGGCAACACGCTCGCGGCGCCCCGCCAGGGACCGTACGCGCTGGCGCGGCTGACCGTGCGGCGGCGTACCGGCACCGAGGAGTTCGCCCGGATCGTCGAGGGGCGGGGACTGACCCGTGCCTTCGCCCGGGACCGCGCGCTCACCAAGGGGTACGCGGTGGTCCGCCGGACGCGTCAGGCGGTGCGGCTGTGGCTGCCGGAGCACTGACGCCAAGCCCGTCGCGGTGCCCCCGCGACGGCGGAAAGGGCAGCTGAGCCGGTGTCCGACACCACCACCAAGGCCGCCGAACGCGCCGAGCGGGAGCCGCGGCGGGGCGGGCGGGACGGCGGCAGTCCGCTGTTCCGCAACGCCTACGCGCTGATGCTCAACACCGGCGTCTCCGGACTGCTGGGCCTGGGATTCTGGCTGGTCGCGGCCCACTGCTACACGGAGTCCGCGGTCGGCCAGGGCTCGGCGGCGATCGCCGCGATGAAGCTGCTGGCGGGGCTGGCCGCGCTGACGCTGACCGGCGCGCTGGCCCGCTTCCTCCCGGTGGCCGGCCACACCACCGGCCGGCTGGTACGGCGCGCCTACGCCGCCAGCTCGGTGGTCGTGGCGCTCGCCGCGACCGTCTTCCTGCTCACCCTCGACCTCTGGGGCCCCTCCTACCGCTTCCTGCACGGGTTCACCAACGGCCTCGGGTTCGTGCTGGCGGTGGTCGCCTGGTCGCTGCTCACCCTCCAGGACGGCGTGCTGACCGGGCTGCGCAGCGCCCTGTGGGTACCCGTCGGCAACCTCGCCTTCTCCACGGTGAAGCTGGGGCTGCTGGTGGTGCTGGCCGCCGCGGTGCCCACCGCCGGGGTCTTCGTCTCGTGGGTCGCGGCGATCGGGGTCTCGGTGCTCCCGCTGGGCTGGCTGGTCTTCCGCCGGCTGATCCCCCGCCACGTACGCAGGACGCAGCGCACCGCCCGGCCGCCGTCCCTGCGGCAGACGGTCCGGTTCCTGGCCGGCGACTCCACCGGCTCGCTGTTCTCCCTGGCCGTGGTCCATCTCGTCCCCGTGCTGGTGGCCTCGCAGGTCGGCGCGGCGGACAACGCGTACTTCTACATCACCACCACCATCGGCGGCACGGTCAATCTGCTGGCCCTCAACATGGGTTCGTCGCTGACCGTCGAGGGCGCGCACGCCCCGGCGCGGCTGGCCCAGCACACCCGGGCGGCACTGCGGCGGATGGCCCGCATCATGCTGCCGGGGTGCCTCGCCCTGTTCGTCCTCGCCCCGTATCTGCTGGGCGTCTTCGGCGCCGGGTACGCGCGGGCGGCGACGCCGCTGCTGCGCTGGCTGGCGGTGGGCGCCGCGCTGCGGGTGGTGATGGAGGTGCACTTCGCGGTGTTGCGGGCGCAGAGCCGGACGGCCGGACTGGCCGCGCTGCAGGGCCTGTTGTGCGTGCTGGTGCTCGGGCTGACGCTGGTGCTGCTGCCGCGGATGGGGCTCACCGGCGCGGGCGTCGCCGAGGCCGCCAGCCTGGCGGTGATCGTCACCCTCGCGAGCCCACGGCTGCGCCGGGTGCTGCGCGGGCAGGTGGCGGCGGCCCCCCTCACCCGGGCCCCGGCGGACGGGCTCGCCCCGGACGGCGACCTGGCGGACCTGGCGGTGTACGGCGACCTCGGGGACGGCGGCGGCCCGTACTCGCGGGAAGCGCACCGGGCGGCGGAGGCGTCCGGGACGGCCCCGCCCCGCCGGGGCCCCCGCCCGCCGGGGACGCCGGGGCGCCGCGGCCGGCACCGGGCAGCGGCCGGCTGGGCGCTGCTGGCCGCCGGACTCGCCCTGTTCTGGCTCCCGTTGCGCGGCCTGGGCGACGCCGGCCTGGACCGGATGAACGGGCTGGGACTGATCTCGGTCCTGCCCGCCGCCACACTGGCCGGCGTGGTCGTGCTGGTGGCCGCGTTCGCCTGGGCGCTGTCGCTGCCGGGGCCGCGGCGGGCGCTGCCCGCCGCGGTGCTGCTGACGACGGTGGTGGCGCTGCACGCGCTGCCGGCCGTGCTGGAGCGCGAACCGCGCTTCCCGACGGCCTGGCAGCACCTGGGCTTCCTGGACTACCTGGGCCGCACCGGCACGGCGGTACCGGACCTGGACGCGCGCTGGAGCTGGCCCGGTTTCTTCGCCGGGGTGCGGTTCGTCGCCGGGGCGTGCGGCGTCACCGACTTCACCGAGGTGCTGCGCTGGTGGCCGCTCGCCCTGCAACTCCTGTATCTGGCACCGCTGTTCCTGCTGCTGACCGCAATACGGGCGAGCCGGCGGGCGAAGTGGTACGCGGCCTGGCTGTTCGCGCTGTGCGGCTGGGTCGGCCAGGACTACTTCTCCCCGCAGGGGTTCACCTACCTGCTGTACCTCGTCTTCGTGGCGATCCTGCTGGTGTGGTTCCGCGGGGCGCGGCCGCCCACCGGGCGGCTGCGGCCGGGCGAGGCGGAGCCGCCCCCGGCGGGCCGGGACCGGCGCACGGTCCTGCTGGTCACGCTGATCGCGCTGTTCGCGGCGTCCGTGGCGGGCCATCAGCTCACCCCGTTCGTGATGCTCGGCGTGCTCACCGCCCTGGTGCTGGTCCGACGCTGCACCCTGCGCGGACTGCCGCTGCTGCTGGCCGTGCTGGTCGCGGCGTGGGTGGGGTTCCTGGCCGAGCCGTACTGGTCGGGGCACTTCGACGAGCTGTTCGGCGGGCTCGGCGGCATCGGCGGCAACGTCGCCTCCTCCGTGACGGACCGGATCGCCGGCGGCGACGCCACCCACAAGGCCGTCCTGTACGCCCGGGTGGGGCTGGCGGGCGGGGTACTGACGCTCGCCTGCTGGGGGGTGCTGCGCCGCCGCGCGGCCGGCTTCGCCGACCGCGCCCTCCCGGTGCTCACCTTCGTCCCGTTCCTGGCCTTCGGGATGCAGTCCTACGGCGGCGAAATGGCCCTGCGGGTCTTTCTGTTCGCGCTGCCGGGGGCCTGTGTGCTGGCGGCGCTGGCGCTGTTCCCGCGGGTCCCCGGCGGTGCCCGCCCGGGTGCCGGCGCCGCCCGGCGGGCGCTGGGGCCGCTCGCCGCGCTGCTGACCGGGCTGGTGCTGGCCGTCGGCTTCCTCGTCGCCCGCTGGGGCAACGAGCCGTTCGAGCGGATCAGGCCCGGCGAGGTCGCCGCGATGGACTACGTCTACGCCCACGACCGGCCGACGGCACGGCTGCTGTGGCTGAGCGACGACCCCGTCAACAGCGTCACCCCGGCGATGCCCTGGGGCGCCCGGGACATGGAGCGGGTGCAGTACACCCCGGTCCTGGCCCCCCGGGACCCGGTGCGGGTCGGGCCGCTCGTCACCGCGCTGCGGGCCGCCGGGCCGCAGTCGTACCTCGTCGTCAACCACGGCCAGGCGGAGGCGCTGCGGCTGGACTCGGGCTACCCGGCGGGGTGGGAGGGGCGGCTGCGCACCGCCCTGGACCGGCGTTCCGAGCTGCGGCGGGTGCTGTCCAACGAGCACGCGGCGGTCTACGCACTCGGCCGGCGGCCGGCGGGCGAGGTGCCCCTGCCCCGGCCCGGCCCGGCGGGCCCGAAGGTGACCTGGACCCCGTGGTCGGTGCTCGGTGGGCTCGCCCTGCTCGCGCTGGTCGCGGTGCTGACGGCCCGTGAGGTGCTGCGGGTCGCGATGGCGCCGGGTCCGCGCCGGGCGCAGTGGACCCAGGGCCTGTTCTGGTTCGCGGTGCCGCTGCTGCTGGTGTTCGTGGCGGCACTGGTGCAGCGGTTCCTGACGCTGTCGTGAGGCCGGGGGCCGTGCCGCGTGCCGCGTCAGGACCGGTCGACCCACCGGACCTCGTACCCGGCGAGGGTGAGCCGCTTGCCGTCCACCGTCGCGGTGCCGGCCCGGTCCGAGGTGTTCACGACCAGCGCGCTGCGGTCGTCGGCCAGCCCCGGCACCGTGGCGCGGCCGGTGTCGAACGCGCGGGGCCGGGCCGTGGGCGGGAACGCCCGGGAGAACCGCGCGAGCAGCGTGAACATCGGCAGTGCGCGCCCGCCGTCGTCCTGTTCGGTGCTGGTCCACAGGCACCCCGGGCAGCTGCCGGACCCGCCCTCGTCCTCCGGGTTCCAGTAGAAGCCGCTGGTGGCGCCGCCCGCCGCCATCTCGATCAGCGCGGCGGCGTGCGCGGCGACGCGTTTGCGTTCGCTCCAGGCCGGCGCCCGGCCCCGCGCGCCGCCGGCCGCGACCTCGACGTACCACTCCGCCCACCACAGCGGCAGTCCGGTCTCCCGGCGCAGCCACCGGCCCACGTCGGCGAACTTGCGGGCGGCGGTGAACTCGTCCGGGGCGTACCGGTCGTCCTTGCTGTAGCTGGAGCCGTCGACGACCAGGAAGTCCGCACCGGCCTTGTGCCGGTTCCAGTACGTCAGTGCGTCGACGGTCCGCTGGTCGAGGCTGCCCCAGGGGCCCGTGACGCGGGAGGCGTGCGTGTCGTCGCCGGGCAGGTAGCTGTCCATCACCAGGTAGGGACCGCCCACCCGGACGGCCTCGTTGACCTTCTTGAGCGCGCGGTAGGTCAGGTTGTACAGCCGGGTGTAGCCCTCGCTGTCCCAGCGGCCCTTCGCGTCGTCGAAGAACCCCTTGAACTCGTTCCAGACGACGAAGTGCCGCACGTCCGGGTAGCGTCGGGCGATCTTTCCCGCGAGGGCCGCGAAGTCCGCGTAGTGCGCCGGGTCGGGGGCCTTCTCCAGGGTGCTCCAGTCGGTGCTGCCGGCCCGGCCGCCCTTCATCCAGTCCGGCGCGCAGCACAGGGTGACGACGGGTGTGCCGCCGGTGCGCCGGATCAGCGCGAGCCGGCGGTCCAGGTCGGCGAAGTCGTAGCGGCCCGGGCTCGGTTCGGGGTTCCGGGCGCCCCAGCCCATGATGTGCTGGTTCTGCGGCACGGGGCTGCCGGCCAGCAGACGGGTGGCCCGCTCGGTGGCCGGGCCGGCCCCGCGGTCCGCGCTGAACTGGGTGTGGGTGAACCCCCAGCCGACGGCCGGGCCGGTGGGGTGCGGAGGCGCGACGCCCTTCGCGTCCCGGTCCCGGTCCCGGCCGCCCGGTCCCGCGCACATCACCAGGGTGACCAGCAGCAGCGCCAGCGCGGTCGCACCCGCGGCGATCACCAGGGCGGTACTCCGACGTTCCCCACCATGACGTCTCACAAAGGGAGATTACCGAGCCAACCGGCCGGTACACCCGGTTTCCGGGTGAACTGCTGCTGCTCCGCACGGGGAAATCACCGGGAAATTCCGTGTACGGGGCGGGACGGGTGCCGGATCATGGCGGCATGTGTGCCGACCACGTCCAGCCGTCCGCCGCGGAGGAGTCCCTTCCGCTCCGTCTGACCATGGACGACAGCGATTCGCCGTCCGACGTCATCGATGCGCTCTTCCTGGGCCGGTTCACCAAGGGCGAGCAGCCGTACTCCCGCAGCCGGTCGGTGGACCGGGTGCGGTCCGGGCTGACGCTGCTGCCGCCGGGCGCGCGGATCGTGCGCTCGGCGCGGGACGAGGACCGCAGCGCCACCCTCGCCGAGGGCGACGGCTACACGCTGCTGGTGTCCCGCTGGAACCGCGGCGCGGACGTGTCGGTCACCGCCGTCACCGACGAGCTGGCCGAGAACGTCCTGGGGCAGGCCGCGGACGGGGCGGAGGACGAGCCGGCGCCGCAGCCGGAGAACGTCCCGATGGGCTTCTGGTACTTCTCGCCGCGCCGCGGCCCGCACCGCACCTCCCGGCAGATCTCGGCCGGGACCTGGGAGGAGATCCGGCCCAACTACACCGCGCCGGTCGCCGAGGCGATGGACCGGCTGATGAAGGTGGCGCCCGAGGAGATCGCCGGCCGGCTGCTGTTGCTGCACGGCCCGCCCGGCACGGGCAAGACCTCCGCGCTGCGCACCCTCGCCCGCTCGTGGCGCGACTGGTGCCAGGTGGACTGCGTACTGGACCCGGAGCGGCTGTTCAACGACGTCGGCTACCTCATGGACATCGCCATCGGGGAGGACGACAGCACCGGCAAGGGCCGCTGGCGGCTGCTGCTCCTGGAGGACTGCGACGAACTGATCCGCGGCGAGGCCAAGCACGCCGCGGGCCAGGCCCTGTCGCGGCTGCTCAACCTCACCGACGGGCTGCTGGGCCAGGGCCGCAACGTGCTGGTCGGGGTGACCACCAACGAGGACCTGGAGCGGATGCACCCGGCGGTGGTCCGCCCCGGCCGCTGTCTGGCCCGGATCGAGGTGGGCCCGCTGACCCGGGCCGAGGCGGCCGGCTGGCTCGGCACCGACCGCGGCATCGGCCGGGACGGCGCCACCCTGGCCGAGCTCTACGCGCTCCGCCGCGGCACCGGGCCCGCGTCGGTCCCGCCCCAGGACTCGGGGGCCGACGCGGGACTGTACCTGTGAGCGGTAGACGGTGAGCGGCACTCCCCGCCGCGCCCGCCGGGCCGCTGGCGGGGTTCCGGGGGCGCGTACGTGGCGGCCAGTTCCCGCTTGAGGACCTTGCCGCTGGGGCCGAGCGGGAACGCGTCGACGAACTCCACCGACCGCGGGCACTTGTAGACCGCCAGGCGCTCCTTGCTCCAGGTGATGATCTCCCGGGCGAGCGCGGGCCCCGGTGCGACACCCGCCCGGGGCACCACCACGGCACACACCACCTCGCCGTAGACCTCGTGCGGAAGACCGACGACCGCGACCTGGGACACCGCCGGATGCCCCGTCAGCACCTCCTCCACCTCGCGCGGGTAGACGTTGAACCCGCCGTGCAGCACCAGGTCCTTCTTGCGGTCGACGAGGGTCAGACAGCCCTCGGCGTCCTTGGTGCCGAGGTCGCCCGAGCGGAACCAGCCGTCCACCACCGCCGCGGCCGTCGCCTCGGGCCGGCCCAGATACCCGGCCATCACGTTGTGCCCGCGGACGACCACTTCGCCCAGCTCCCCGGCGGGCAGCAGCTCGATCACGCCCTCCAGGTCGGCGCGGGCGATCTCCACCTCCACGCCCCATATCGGCCACCCCACGGTGCCCGGCCGCCGGGGCCACGCCTTCTGGTTGTACGCCACCACCGGCGAGGTCTCCGTCAGGCCGTACCCCTCGTAGACCGGGCAGCCGAAGACCTTCTCGAACGCGTCGAGCACGGTCACCGGCAGCGCCGACCCGCCGGAGTACGCCCGGTCCAACTGCGGTCTGTGGCCGGTCAGTTCGGCCGCGTCGAGCAGCGCCGTGTACATGGTGGGGACGCCCATGAACACCGTGCAGCGGTACCGCTCCATGGTTTCCAGGACGTCCTCCGCGTCGAATCCGTCCCTCAGCACCAGCGTCGCCCCGGCCCGGAAGCAGACGTTCATCGCGCACATCTGGCCGAAGGAGTGGTGCAGCGGCAGACACCCCAGCAGGCGGTCGTCGGGCCGGAAGTCGAAGGGGGACAGCATCGTGGTGTCGACGTTCATCACGACGTTGAGCTGGGTGAGCACCGCGCCCTTGGCCCGCCCCGTGGTGCCGGAGGTGTAGAGGACCAGCGCGGTGTCGCCGGGCTCGCGCGGTACGTGGCGGCCGATCGGCTCGGCGCGGGCGGCGAGTTCGTCGAGGCGCGGTACCCGCGGGTCACCGCCCGGCAGCACCGCGAGGAGCGGCACCCCGGCCGCCCCGGCGCTGCCGGCCGCCTCGCCGAGCAGCGGCCCCGCGCACACCAGCGCCCGCGCGCCCGAATCCCGCAGCACATGGTCGATCTCGGCCGCTTTCAGCAGGGTGTTCACCGGTACCACGACCGCACCGAGCGCCAGAATCCCGAAATACGCGGCCGGGAATTCCGGCGAGTTGGGCAGCAGCAGCGCCACGCTGTCGCCCGGCCCGATTCCCCGCTGCCGCAGTACTGCCGCGTACTGCCGGGCCCGGTACCAGAGTTCGCGGTACGTCACGCTTTCCGTGTCGTGGACGACCGCCGGGTGGTCGGGCCGACGCGCCGCGGATTCCGCGAGTAAGGCCGCTGCCGAGAGGGACATTGACGGGCTCCGTTCTGGGGGTTTTCCGAAAGGAGTGCACGCTGTTTCCGGCCGCCCCGCCGCGGGAGCGACGGGGCGCGTCCCCGTGGCTGTGGCGGGGCAGCCGTCGCTCTTCGTACCCCGGCCGCCGCCCGCTGTCCACCCACTGTCGTCGTGCGTCAACAGCCTCGATCACGCGGCGCACCCCGGCCCACGATGGGCACCACCATCACCGATATCGAGGCGGCCTCATGTCACAGCACCTGGAATTCTTCTCCCGCGAACTGGCGGAACTGGGAAACGGCAGACGGGAGTTCCTGGAAGTCGGGCGGCACGCCGGACGTTTTCCCCGTGCCCGCACCCGCGCCGCGCGGCCCGGCAGCGCACCGGCCGAGGCGCTCGTCTGGTGCAGCAACGATTATCTCGGCATGGGTCAGCACCCGGTGGTGCTGGAGGCGATGAAGCGGGCCATCGACACGTACGGGGCCGGTTCCGGGGGCTCGCGGAACATCGGCGGAACCCATCCCCATCACGTCCGGCTCGAAAAGGAACTGGCCGCCCTCCACGGCAAGGATTCCGCCTTACTGTTCAGCTCCGGATATGCCGCGAACGACGGAGCGCTGACGGTTCTCGCCGGCCGGATGGACGACTGCCTCGTCCTCTCCGACGAGCTCAACCACGCCTCTCTCATCGACGGGCTGCGGCACAGCGGCGCCGAAAAGCGGGTCTTCCGCCACAACGACACCGCGCATCTGGAAGAACTGCTCGCCGCCGCCGACCCGGACCGCCCCAAGCTGATCGTGGCGGAATCCGTCTATTCCATGTCCGGCGATGTCGCGCCGCTCGCCGAGATCGCCGCGGTGGCCCGCCGGTACCGGGCCACGACATTTCTCGACGAGGTGCACGCGGTCGGCCTGTACGGGCCCCGAGGCGCCGGAATCGCGGCCCGCGAGGGCCTCGCCGACGACTTCACCGTCCTCATGGGCACCCTCGGGAAGGGATTCGGCACCGCCGGGGGATACATCGCGGGCCCCGCCCCGCTCGTCGACGCGGTGCGGAACTTCTCCCGGCCCTTCATCTTCACCACGTCACTGCCGCCGGCCGTCGCCGCCGGCGCCCTCGCCGCCGTCCGCCACCTGCGCGCCTCCGACCGCGAGCGCACCCGCCTGCACGCCCGTGCCGGCCTCCTCAAGCGCCTCCTGGCGGAGCGCCGCATCCCGTATCTCTCCGGCGCCTCCCACATCGTCTCGGTCCTCGTCGGTGACGAGGACCGCTGCAAGGAGGCCGCCGCCCGGCTCCTGCACCGGCACGGCATCTACGTCCAGGCCGTCAACGCGCCGAGCGTCCGGCCCGGCGGGGAGGTGCTGCGCCTCGCGCCCTCGGCCGTGCACACCCCGGACGAGGTCGAGGCGTGCGCCGCGGCCCTCGACGAGGTGTGGCACGCCCTCGACCTCGCCGCCCCGGCCGCGCCCCGGACCGCGCCCGGCCGGTGATCCCCGGGCCGGTCACCAGGACTCCCCCGGCGTCGGCAAGGTCTCGAAGTCCCGCCGGCCCTCGGGCTCCTCCTCGTGCACCGAGACCGCCTCGACGTGCGCCATCGGCGGGCCCTCGTGGGCCCACTCCACCATCCGCTGCACCGCGTCGGGCTCCCCCTCGAAGACGGCCTCCACCGTCCCGTCCGGGAGATTGCGCACCCAGCCGGCCACCCCGAGCCCGCTCGCCGTGCGCCGGCAGCTGTCGCGGAAGAACACACCCTGCACGTTCCCGGAGACCACCACCCGTCTGCGGATCATCCGTGCCTCACCTCGTTCGTTCGCCCCGCGGTACGAGCACAGACATATCCCCGCGGAGTGGTCAGGCGGCGGAGGCACGCCCGGACGGCGTACGGCTCACGGAACGGCCGGCGGCCGCGGCGGCGCGGGCGAACCGGACGGCGTCGAGGACGGCCGCCCCGCCCGGGTCGTTGTTGAAGTACGCGTGGACGTCGGCACGGTCGGGCCAGGTGTCGGCGATCCGCCGCACCCAGGTGGTGAGCGCCTGCGCGCCGTAGCGCGGCCAGGGCCGGGCGCGCCCCTCGTGGAACCGCAGATACCCCCAGTCGGCGGTCCGCCAGAGGGGCGTCACCGGCCGGGACCCGCGGTCCGCCCAGCACAGCGCGGCGCGGTGCCGCTCCAGCACCGTACGGACCCGGGGCGTCCACCAGGAGTCGTGGCGGGGCTCGACGGCCACCCGCGCGCCGGCGGGGAAGCAGGCCAGGCAGTCGTCCAGCAGCCCGGTGTCGCACCGCAGGGTGGGCGGCAGCTGGAGCAGCACCGGTCCGAGGCGCGGGCCGAGGGCCTCAGCCCGCGCCATCAGCCGCCGCACCGGCTCCGCCGGCTCGCGCAGCCGCTTGATGTGCGTCAGGTACCGGCTGGCCTTGACCGCCATCACGAACCCGTCGGGGGTCCGCTCCCGCCAGTCGGCGAAGGTCTTCTCCTCCGGCAGCCGGTAGAAGGCGGCGTTGCTCTCCACGGTCGCGAAGTGCCGCGCGTACTCCTCCAGCCACCGGCGCTGCGGGCAGCCCTGCGGGTAGAGGACGCCGCGCCAGTCCGGGTACTGCCAGCCGGAGGTTCCCAGGAGGACGGTCATGTCCGCGATCCCTGCCCGCTTCGCGGGGCGCGCTACCGGCCCGCCCCCCGTACGCCCGGACGCCCTTGCGGGGCAGGGAGGTTACCGCCAGTGTGGTCGCAGGTGACCGCCGCCGGCCGGCGACCGGCCCCCGGCATGCACGGCCCGCCCGGACCCCCGACACCTCTGGAGCGCGCGTGGCTTCCTTCGTCCTGCCTCATGCCCTGCACGGCACGGGACCGCACAAGGTGGTGGCGGTGCACGGCTGGTTCGCCGACCGCTCGGCCTTCGACCCGGTCCTGCCCGACCTCGACCGGGCCGCGTTCGCCTACGCGCTGGTCGACCTGCGGGGCTACGGCGAGGCGAAGGACGCCCCCGGCGCCTACACCACGGCCGAGGGGGCGGACGACGTGCTGGCGCTCGCCGACCGGCTGGGCTGGGAGCGTTTCTCGGTGGTCGGCCACTCGATGGGCGGCAGCGTCGCCCAGCGGGTGCTGGCCGCGGCACCGCACCGGGTGCGCCGGCTCGTCGGCGTCTCGCCGGTGCCGGCCTCCGGGCTGCCGCTGCCGCCGGAGCAGTGGGAGCTGTTCTCCTCCGCGGCGCACATCCCGGACAGCCGCCGGACCATCATCGACGTCACCACCGGCGGGCGGCGCCCCGCCGCCTGGCTGGACCGGATGGTGCGCCGTTCCCTGGAGCGCAGCGACCCCGAGGCGTTCCGGGCCTGGCTGGACTCCTGGGCCACCGAGGGCTTCGCCGCGCAGATCGAGGGTGCGGCGGTGCCGGCGCTGGCGGTGACCGGGGCGCTGGATCCCGCGCTGTCCGCGGAGCTGATGCGGCAGACCTGGCTGCGGTGGTACGCCGACAGCGAGCTGGTCGAACTGCCGGCGGCCGGGCACTACGCCATGGACGAGTCGCCCCTGGAACTGATCCGGGCGGTGGAGGACTTCCTGCGCGCCGACGGTGACGGTCCCGGTGGCGACGCCCGGGACGACGGCCCCCGCGGCGAGGGGAGCGACCCCCGGAGCGACCGGCCCGCGGCCCGATGACCCGGCCCGCGCCCGACGTGCCGCCCGGTGCCGTCGTTCCCGACGTCTTCGACCCCCGCGGCTACGCGAACGGCCTGCCGCACGCCGCCTACCGGCTGCTGCGCGACCACCACCCGGTGGCCTGGCAGGAGGAGCCCGAGGTGCTGGGCTGGCCCGCGGGTCCCGGCTTCTGGGCCGTCACCCGGCACCACGACGTCGTACGGGTCCTGAAGGACTCCCGCACCTTCTCCTCCTGGCTGGGGGCCACCCAGATCCGCGACCCCGACCCCGCCGACCTGCCGTTCCTGCGCGGCATGATGCTCAACCAGGACCCGCCCGGCCACCTGCGGCTGCGCCGCCTGGTCAGCCGCGCCTTCACCCGCGGCCGCATCGACCGCTTCGCCGCCGTCTTCCGCGCCCGCGCCCGCGGCCTGCTCCGGACGGCGGTCGACACGGCGCGCGCCACCACCGGCGTGTGCGACCTGGTCACCGAGGTCACGGACGACTTCGCGCTGCTCAACCTCGCCGATCTGCTGGGGGTGCCGCCCGGCGAACGCGGGCTGCTGCTGGACTGGACCCGCCGGGTCATCGGCTATCAGGACCCGGACGAGGCGGACCCGACGGCAGCCGGCCCGGACGGCCGCCCCGCCGATCCCCGCTCCCCCGCGATGCTGGGGGACATGTTCGCCTTCGCCCGCGACCTGGCCGCCCACAAGCGCCGCCACCCGGCCGACGACCTCATGACCGTCCTCGCGGCGGACCCCGAACTGACCGTGCCCGAGCTGGAGATGTTCTTCTTCCTGCTGACCGTCGCCGGCAACGACACCGTGCGCAGCGCGGCCCCCGGCGGCGTACTGGCGCTCGCCCGGCAGCCGGACGCCTACCGCGCGCTGCGCGCCGGCCGGGCGGACCCGGCGACCGCCCTCGAAGAACTGCTGCGCCGGCATCCGCCGGTCCTCAGCTTCCGCCGCACCGCCGCCCACGACACCGAACTCGGCGGCCGCCGCATCCGCGCGGGCGACAAGGTCGTCGTCTTCCACGGCTCGGCCAACCACGACGAGCGGGTCTTCACCGCCCCGCACCGCCTCGATCCGACCCGCGCCCCGAACCCCCACGTCTCCCTCGGCGACGGCCCGCACGTCTGCCTGGGCGCCCACCTCGCCCGCCTCCAACTCCGCCTGTTCCACGCGGAGCTCTGCCCCCTCCTCCCCACCCTCACCCTCGCCGCCCCACCCCGCCACCTGGTCTCCAACTTCATCAACGGCCTCAAGTCACTGCCTCTTAGGGTGGCTGAGGGCGGTGAAGTGACGTAGACGCACCCGGGTGCTGTGGCCGCCGGTGCTGTGCGCCGGTCTCTGGTACGCGCTGCTCGCGGTGGTCGCGACGCCACCACGGCCGACCTGGCCGAACACCTGGGCGTGACCAAGCAGGCCGCCGCTCAGCTGGTCACGGAACTCGTCGGCAAGGGATACCTGCTGCGCCGCCCGCACCCGCACGACGCCCGCGCCCGGCTGCCGGAACGGACCGAGCAGGGCCGGGCCGCCACCCGCGCCGCCGACGAGGCCGCCCGGGCCGCGGTGGCGCCCTGGCGGGAGTCCCTCGGGGAGGAGCGCTTCAGGAACCTCGTCGCCGACCTGACCCGGCTCGCTCCCCGCGGCCCCATCCGCCCCACCTGGTAGGCCGGCCCGCCGCCGGGGGCCGCTCAGGGAGTGGGGCGGATGACGGCGCCGTGGCGCCGGAACAGGTCCTCGACGGCCCGCTCGACGAGCTGATGACGCTCCGCCGGGGAGGCATCCCCCGTCGGGGAGGCCCCGTGGGGCGGGAAGGTGCTCTTGATGAGGGCGTTCAGCTGGTGCGCCTCCGGTGTGGTCGGCAGCAGACCCACCAGGAGCATCGGCAACACCAGGCGCCTGGCGAGCACTTCGTTCCCGGAGGCGGTCTGCGGCCGGCGCAGGACGGAGACATTGACCCGGACGGCGTGTTCATTGCCCGGCGCGACGCCCGGCCGGTCCGTCTCGATCGCGGCGTAGCGGAAGCCGTGCGCCGGGTCGCAGGCGGAGCAGCCCACCGGGCCGCGGCCGAGCCGGTCACCGCACGCGGCGCAGGCCAGTCTGTCGAGTGCGGCGTCGACCACCCGCCAGTCGTGACGGTCGGGCTCGGCCACCACCATCTCGGCCAGCGCGGCTTCCTGGTCGCCGTCGTCGCGGACGTCCCAGTGCCGCAGAAAAGCCGACCAGCCCTCTTCCACGATGCCGTCCACCCGTGCCCGGCAGGACGGACAGGCGGGCGCGCCGCCGTACTCGTAGCCGCCGCACTCCGCACAGCGGCGCAAGGCCGCCCCGACCGCGGGTCTCACCCTGCCCCCCTCCCGCCGGCTCCGGCTCCGGCGACCGGCCGGGTTCACGGCCCGGCATGATCCGCCGAAGCCGTACCGGCCCGGCTCAGCGTACCCGTCCGCGTGGTTTGAGCGGCCCGGGCGGGAGTTCGGGGGCCAGGAGGCGGGCACCGTCGTAGCCGTGGACGGCGCCGAAGCGGGTGCCGTCCGTCCACGCCGTGCGGGCTTCCTCGATGTCCTGGTGCGAGCGCCCAACGAAGTTCCACCACATCACGATCTCCTCCTCGAACGGCTCGCCGCCGAGGAGCATCAGGCTGCTGTCGGAGTGGGCGCGCAGCGGCAGTTCGGTGCGGCCGCAGCCCAGGTAGAGGAGGGCGCCGGGGGCCAGGCGGACGCCGTCGACCTCGGTCTCGCCGGAGATGGTCAGGGCCGCGTACTCGAAGTCCGGGTCGAGGGGCAGACGGGTGTCGGTGCCGTCGGTGAGCGCGAGGTCGGCGCCCACCAGGGGCGAGTAGGTGGTGCCCGGCGAGGTGGCGCCGGCCAGTTCGCCGAGGATGACGGTGGCGCTGAGGCCGCGGCCGCCGGTGATCACCGGGAGGTCGGCGTGATGCTCGAAGTGCGGGGCGGTGTCGCGGTGTTCGCCGGGCAGCGCGACCCAGAGTTGGGCCCCGTGCAGCATCGGTCCGTGCCCGTACGGGGACTCCTCGGAGTGCGCGATGGCCCGGCCCGAGGTCATCAGTCCCAGCTCCCGCGGCCGTACGGTCTGCAGGCTGCCGAGGCTGTCGCGGTGCAGCACCTCGCCCTCGCGCAGCCAGCTGACGGTCTGCAGCCCCATGTGCGGATGCGGCGGCACCTGCATCCCGGGCTGGTCGGCGATGTCGTCGGGGCCGTAGTGGTCGACGAAGCACCAGGCGCCGACCATCCGGCGGCCCAGGTTGGGCAGCAGTCTGCGGACGACGGTGCTCTCGCCGAGCGGGACCTGCTTGCCGGGCTGGACGTCACGGACCGGGCCGGTGCGGCCGTTGCCGCCGCACAGGCTGGGCGAAGGTCTCAGATCGAGGTTGCTCATGGCGTCACGATAGGCGCGGGCGGGCGCGCGACCGGGAGAGGCACACGAGAGGTCGCACGCCGGCGCCCGGCGCGGCCGTGCCCGGCCGCCCGTCCGGCAGCCGCGCCCCCGGCGGCCCGGCCCGTCACGCGTACAGCGCGCGCAGCCGTACGGACAGACAGGTGACGCAGCCCTCCAGCTTCTCGAACTCGCTGATGTCCACCACGACCGGCTCGTAGCCGAGGTCGGCGAAGAGTTCGGCGCTCCTCGGCGCGCCGGCCGCCATCAGCAGCCGGCCGCCGCCGAGCAGGACGACATGGGCGCCGGACTCCTCGGGGACGGGCAGGAAGCGGGGGAAGGCGGCGGGGTCGTCGACCAGGGGCGGGTAGCCGATGACGGTGCCGTCGGGCAGCGCGGTCACCGCGGACTTCAGGTGCAGTACGCGGGAGACCGGCACCGCGACCACCCGGGCCCCCAAGGGCTCGAAGGCGGAGCGGAGTTGGCGTACGCCGTCGGCGTTGGTGCGGCCGCCGCGGCCCACGTAGACGGTGTCGCCGATCTTGAGGATGTCGCCGCCGTCCAGCGTGCCGGGCGAGCGGATCTCGTTGACGGAGCAGCCGAGCGCCTCGACGGCCGCGCGGGCGTCCGCGATCTCGGGCCTGCGCTGGTCGGCGCCCGGCCGGGCGAGCAGGGCGACGTTGCGGAACATGACCATGGTGTCCTCGACGAAGACCGCGTCGGGGCAGTCGTCGGCGGGGGCGACCTCGGTGATCCGCCAGCCGTGGTCGCGAAGCGCCTGTACGTAGGACTCCCACTGGCGCAGGGCCAGTGCGGCGTCGACCGGGCGCCGGTCGATATGGGTGACCAGGCCCTCGGCCAGGCGGGGGCCGGGGCGGCGGACGAGGGCGTGCTTGCCGTCGGTCATGCGGTGCATTTCCTTCCGGTGGTGGCCCCTACGGCCCTGCCGGTCCGGGTGCCGCGGGTGCTCCGGGTGCTCCGGTGGTTCCGGTGCTCGCGTGATCCTTTCAGGCGTCGGCGCCGTACGTGGCACGCAGGGCGTTCTCGACGGCGGCGAGGGCGGCACGGTGGTCCAGGCCGAGGCGCTGGGCGCGGCGGGCGTAGCTCTCGGCGGCCGCGGCGGCCTCCTTGTCCGCGGCCTCGCCGGCCGCCGCGAGGAAGCTGCCGTTGCGGCCGCGGGTCTCGATCACACCGTCGGTCTCCAGGGCGCGGTACGCCTTGGCGACGGTGTTGGCGGCCAGGCCGAGCTCCTCGGCCAGCCCGCGGACGGTGGGGAGTTTGTAGCCGACCGGGAGCGAGCCGTCCCTGGCTCGGTCCGCGATCTGGGTGCGTACCTGCTCGAACGGCGCGACGGCCGAGTCCGGGTCGATGGTGAGGGTCAGGGTCGGGGCCTGCGGGGACACGGGGCGCTCCTGGTGCTGGTGGCGGTGCGGGCGGGCGCGGGGCCGCGGCCCCCGGTGGGACCGGGAGGCGCCGTGGTGCCCGTACCCGTCGGTGCGCATGTTTGTCGCACCCATTGTGCGTCAGGAGCGCCGGCCGCGCCGGGAGGTCACCGGACCGGCCGGGCGTGCGGTCCGGCCCGTGAACACGTCCCGGGCCGGACCGCGGTCGCGTCGAGGAGTCAGAGCTCCAGGGTGGTGCCCGTCGTCCGGAGCCAGGCGTTCATGCCGAGGACCAGTTCGGCTCCGGGGCGGATGTCGTTCGACGCGCCGTCGGCGGTGATGCCCGCGAGGGCCCCGGGGTCCAGCAGCGGCCGGACCGGGGCGCCGCGGTCGGCGGCCAGGTGGATCAACTCCGTGCGCAGCGCCTCGTTGTAGCACGGGTCCTGGGTGCTGGGGTAGGGGCTCTTGACGCGGTCGGCCACCAGATCGGGCAGCACGTCGCGGGTGGCGGCGCGCAGCAGCGATTTCTCCCGGCCGTCGAAGGTCTTCATCGACCAGGGGGTGTTGAAGACGTAGTCGACGAGGCGGTGGTCGCAGAACGGGACGCGGACCTCCAGGCCGACGGCCATGCTGGCGCGGTCCTTGCGGTCGAGCAGGATCTGCACGAAGCGGGTCAGGTGCAGATGGCTCACCTCACGCATTCGGCGCTGGTGGCCCGTATCGCTGTCGAGGTACGGCACTTCGGCGAGCGCCTCGCGGTAGCGGCGGGCCTGGTACCCGCGCAGGTCGAGCTTGGTCAGGAGGCCGCGGTCCAGCAGCGCCTCGCGGCTGGCGCGGCCGCCGGCGAAACGGCCGGCGAGGCGGGCCGCGACCCACGGGAAGGTGTCGGCGTTGACGGCCTCCGGGTCGTGGAACCAGCGGTAGCCGCCGAAGACCTCGTCCGCCGACTCGCCGGACAGGGCGACCGTGGACCACTCGCGGACGGCCTTGAACAGCAGGTAGAGGGAGGTGTCGCCGTCCCCGAAGCCGTTCGGCAGATCGCGCGCGGCGAGCACCGCGGCGCGGTGGCCGGGGTCCATCAGGGCCGCGGTGTCCAGCACGATGTCGCGGTGGTCGGAGCGGACGTGCTCGGCCAGGGCGTGCGCGTACGGCCCGTCGGGGGTGCCGCGCAGGTCATCGGGCGTGAAGTGCTCGGTGTAGCCGGTGAAGTCGACGGCGAACGAGCGCACCGGGCCGCGGCCCTGCGCGGCCAGCGCGCGGGCGGACAGCGCGGTGATGGCGGACGAGTCCAGGCCGCCGGAGAGCAGGGTGCACAGCGGGACGTCGGCGATCAGCTGGCGGGCGACGATGTCGTCGAGCAGCTCGCGGACGTGCGCCACGGTGGTGTCGAGGTCGTCGGTGTGCTCGCGGGCCGTGAGGGACCAGTAGCACCGGGCGGACGGCCCGCCCCGGCCCACCCGGACGACGTGCCCGGGACGCACCTCGTGCATGCCCCGGTAGACGGCGTGGCCCGGGGTCTTGGTGAAGGTGATCAGCTCGGCGAGGCCCTCGGCGTCGACCACGGGCCGCACGGCGGGGTGGGCGAGGATCGCCTTGGGCTCGGAGCCGAACAGCACACCGTCGGGGGTGGGGTGGTAGTAGAGCGGCTTGACGCCCATCCGGTCGCGGACCAGCAGCAGTTCCTCGGTGCGCGGGTCCCACAGGGCGAAGGCGTACATCCCGTTGAGGCGCTCGGCGAACGCCTCGCCCCACTGGAGGTAGGCGTGCAGCACCACTTCGGTGTCGCTGCTCGTACGGAAGGCGTGGCCCAGCTGCTCCAGCTCGGCGCGCAGCTCGCGGTAGTTGTAGACCTCGCCGCTGTAGGTCGTGACGAGCAGGGTCCGGCCGTCCCGCTCGACGGCCATGGGCTGTGTGCCGCCGTCGAGGTCGATGACGGCGAGCCGGCGGTGGCCGAACGCGGCGTGGGTGCCGAGCCAGACGCCGGCCGCGTCCGGGCCGCGGCAGGCCATGGTGGCGGTCATCGCCTCAAGTGTGGGGCGCTGGGTGGTGAGGTCGGTCCCGTAAGAGATCCATCCGGTGATTCCGCACATCGTCGCGGCTCCTCCTCGCCGACGGCCGGCCACTGCCTCCTGAGTGGCGGCCCGCAAGCCCACCGTACGCCGAGATAGATGTACCGACCACTCAAATCGCCGCTCAAATCGCCCGAGGGGATCGGGAACGCGCCAGACGCGTCTCGCGGTGCGCACAAGCGGAGGCAAACAGCGCCTCGGGCGCCGGAAAAGGAGCGGCAAAACGGAGGGGTGGCGCGTACCGTCCGTCCGCATGACGCTCACCGTGCGCGATTTCCGCCGCTCCGACGCCAAGGCCGTCGCCGATCTGCGCCGGCTCTCCGTGCCGCACCTCATCGCCACCCCGCAGAGCATCGCCTACGAGGTGGCGCACGCCGCCCCCGCGCAGTCCCTGCGGCTGATCGTCGCCGAACTGGACGGCAGGATCGTCGGCGCGGTCCGCGCCACGCTGCTGCACGACAGCAGCATGCCGGGCCAGGCCGCGGCCACCCCGCACGTACATCCCGACCACTGCGGCCGGGGCATCGGACGCGCCCTGCTGACCGCGGCCGAGGAGCATCTCTCCGCGGCCGGCGCCACCCGCCTCTTCGCCTGGGCGGTCGACGCACCCGGACCGCACGCCTTCGCCGAGAGCCGCGGCTACCGCCGCACCCGCCCGGCCCGCTTCCTCCGGCTCGATCTCGCGGCGGCCGCCCTGCCGCCGCTGCCTTCCTCCCTGCCGCCCGGCGTCCGGCTGCGGACCGGCGCGGACCTGGACGCCGACCCGCGCCCGCTCTACGCGGCGGACGCGGAGGTGAGCGCCGACGAACCCGGCGATGTCGCGGCCGACGCCATGACCTACGAGGACTGGCTGGTGCGCACCTGGGAACACCCCCTGATCGACCTGGACCTCACCTCGGTCGTCACCGTCGACGGCGAGGTGGCGGCCTTCAGCTTGCCGGCGACCGACGGTCTGGGCCGCTACACCTCGGCCATGACCGGCACCCGCCGCGCCTTCCGCGGACGCGGTCTGGCACGGCTGGCCAAGACCGCCTCCCTGCACCGCGCCCGCGACGCCGGCTGCACCGAGGCGTTCACCGGCAATGACGCCGCCAACGCCCCGATGCTCGCGATCAACCGCGCCTTCGGCTATCAGCCGTTCGCCGCGGAGTGGCGGTACGCAAGGGAGTTGGTTCGCGACTGAGACGCCTACGGCCGGGCACCGCCCCCGCCGGGCCCGTCCCCGCCCTCGCCGGCCGTTGCGGTCACTGCGGTCGCTGCTCCCGTCGCGGTCGCTACGGTGGCATCCAGCGCGATCGCACGGCCGGGGGCCGCCGGGTCGTGGGCGACGGCGTCGCCGGGGCGGTGCCAGTGGAGCAGGAAGCGGTGCCCCGCGCGCAGCCCCTCCAGCCCGGCGCGGCAGTACGCGACCATGTCGTCCGGCAGCGCGTCCAGCCGGTGCCACGTCAGCCCGGCGCACTTGTCCGGCTCGCGGTTCCGCGGCTCGCCACCCGCGCCGTGGGCCGCCTCGAAGAACCAGCCGATCCGGGGCCGGGCGGGCGGCGGGGCGCGGTGCTGCATGACGAGCCCGACCGTCAGGTCCTCGGGCTTCAGCCGCAGCCCCAACTCCTCGGCGGCCTCCCTGATCATGGCCTCCCGGACGTCCTCACCGTCCTCGGCGTGCCCCGACGGGGCGTTCAGCAGACCGTCCGCATAGCCCGTACCGGACCGCCGGGCGAGCAGCACCTCCTCGCCGCGGCGCAGCACGAGGTGCACATCGACCACTTCGGTGTGCCGGCGCGGCAGGTCGGCAATCAGCGCGTACCGCTCGTCGCTCACCTCCTTGCCCCACAGCGCCGGATCGCCGGACAGCCCCTCCAGGACCACGAACTCCGCCAACGGGCGTACCAGCGCGGTCAGTTCCTCGGCCCGGAGCCCGACCGGCTCGGCCTCTCCCCACCGCCCCTCCACCAGCACCAGCCGCCCACCGGGCACGAGCAGCCCCGCCCACCGGCGCAGCGCGGCCGCCGGGTCGGGGAGCGCCCACACCACATGCCGCACCAGCACCACGTCGAACCGCCGCTCCCCCACCGGGGGTTCGGCCGCATCGCCGACGACGAAGGCGGCCTCCCGCCCCGCCAGCTTGGCGCGCGCCCGCTCGACCATCCCCGCCGCCCGGTCGACGCCGGTGACCCGGTGCCCCTGCTCGACGGCGAGCAGCGCCAGACTCCCCGTGCCGCACCCGAGGTCGAGGACGTCGGCGGGCCCGGCCGGCAGCCAGGACCGCAGCCGCTCAGCCCAGGCCGACCGCACGACGGGATCACGCAGCCCGTGGTCGGGATCGTCGTCGTAGGTCGCCGCGACCGCCTCCCAGTAGGCGGCATCGGGCCGCACAACAGACTGCGAAGCCGCTCCCGCGGACACGTGGTTGCTCATACCCCGATGCTGCCAGCCCCCACTGACAACGGGGCACCGACGCCAACCTGGTGCGCCGGGAAGTCTCGCGTTGTACTCTCACGCGCATACGCCGTTGGGTTGAGCTCGGCTCCGCCGAGTCTCGTCCTGCTCCTCCCCGCCGCCGTCAGCCTCAAGTACGTGGCAGCCGTTCTGTCCGGCCCCGCAAACGATGAGACCGACTCGGAGGGAAACCGTATGAGGACGACCAGAAGCACGATGAAGAGATGGGCATCAACCGCCCTCGACCTCATCGCGGACCTGCTGGCCGGCTACGCGGGAGGAGCAGCGCCGAGCTGAGCCCAACGGCGTTCGCTGTCTCTTGGCGGGCGTCGAACCGCATCCCCGCCTCGCGTCACGGCGGGTGCCACGGACGGCCGGCCCCGGGTCCTCCGTTTTTACAGATCAACAAGGTTGACGCTCCATCAAGCGCCTGCGCCGGCCACTGCTTCCAGTACTGCCAACCATGGAATCTCTCGCCCTGACGGTGCCTCTCTCGGCTCGTGCAGGGGCCGGATCTCGGGCCCCTGCACGATGTGAACGCCCCCTTCGCGCAAGTCGCCGATATGGCGCTCCCACGCCGGGTGGCGAGCATGTGCAGCATTCACGCGAGGGACGATCGACACCATCGGTCTGCCATTCGGGACCGTTGGCGCTTTGGTCACGCAGCGCTGGTCAGTCCGTCGCGAAACAGTCGCCTGGGAGCGTGAGCGACGGCACCAGCGCCAGCGCGAAAACTGGGCTCGTGAGGACGAGGCCCGTACGTTCGAGCACCACAGACAGACGTACATGGAGTTCTATGAAGCGGTAAAGGCTCTGGCCAGGACCGCTTACAACGATTGCTACGGCTTCACAGAAGAGCCTGAGCTGGAAGAGGTGTGGCAGTCTGATGCTTTCGCCAAGCTCGCGCAGCTGCAGTTCTACGCCGACCGGGCCGTGGCCGCTCTGCTTCCGCTGCCTACAGCGCCGCCTGGTCGTGGGGTCGTACGGTGTACACGATGCTCCCAACGACCCTAGCTTCTACGAGCGGTAGCAGAGGTTCGACGAGGCTGAACTTGAGCTGCTCCTCCTTATGCGAGAGAGCCTGCCGATTCCCAATGCCGGCCTGACACTTCCACCTCGCGGCTACAGCTACCAGGGAGACCAAGGCGGAGACGAAGGACCAGGCGACGAGAACTACGGATCAGAAGGTGCCCATGACCCTGCCGTGCCCGTTCGACCGGTGACTGACAGGGAACCACGTTGATTGACGGACAGCGCACGTGAGAGCGGACCCGACCGATCTCCCGGGTCAGGGACCGTTCATCTGCGGTGGGTGTGGGATTTGAACCCACGGTTACGTCGCCGCCACGACGGTTTTCAAGATCGTAGGGGGGGTGGCTCGGTCATTGAGACTCCGCCAACCTGGCAGACCACAACAGGCCGTAGAGAGACGAGAATGGGGAGAATCGGGTTGCCTCAAAGACCCATTGCCCCCGCATCACCCTCATACTGTTCAAGAAAAACCAGCGCCTTATCCAATTGCGCATCACCCTGCTTGAAATAGCGCCTCCTTAGCGCAACTAGCTTCCTCCTCACTGGGCCAGGCTTACCTTTAATCGCTCCGAATGGATGGACCACGATATAGATCCCGTTGCTACCAAAGAGACCCCAAGGCCAAGTCGTCCAAATGCGCCCTTGAAGGCGCCCTCCAGTAAGTTTTACAGAATCCTCCCCTTCCCACACGACGTCATAAATCGGCCACTCCTCAGGCTCGTCATTTAGCGCTTTGATGAACTCATCAGGCATCGGTTGCGCATTTTCCAATAGAGCTTGGACACCCGCCATCTCGGGCCTTCCCATAGCAATATACTTAGCCGTCCAGCGGTCTGGCGATACCGGCTTACCAAGCCGCCAGAAGAATGTGCTCAATCCTCCGGCGACAGCAGCAACGCGCAGTCGAAATCTCCCAATGGGAGGTTGGCACCCGAATTTCATCTTGCGATTCAACCAGCGGAAAACGCCAAGCAGTAGCGCTGTACCGCCCCACCAAATTTCGACGAACAATGCACATCCCATACTCCACCCAGCAAAATGACGCCACGAGGAGACATCGGAGTTCTGAATCAAGTCCGGAGTGGCTTTAGAGCCTTCACCCGGTGGCAGGAGTAGCAGCGCAAGAGAAAGAAGGAAGAAGGCAAGACCGAGACGGAAGGCCCGGTCGGCAATTTTCCGAATGCGCGAGAACAGAATTCTATTGTTTGCCAGTTTATGCCTCTCGCCGAGAAGTTGACCTAGATCTAGGGTGGCAGCCGGATTCCATTCGAGCCTCTGGCCCGGATCATTCCAATAACTAATCGCCCAAAATCCGTATTGGATAGAGAACACCATGAGGATCACGGATAGGCACATTGACGCGATAGCTGGACCGAGGTGCGGCATAAACGATGGCGACTCTTTCTGAGTCAGAACCACACCCAACGTCGTGAGTTGAGCTGCCGCCACGAGAGGCGCACCAATTCCTACATAGCCCGATAGCGCCGCACCTTGATTGGGATATACGGGCCGCTCAGGCCAAAAAGGGCGAGTCATTCAGTGAGATCCTTTAGGGCGCACTCACAAGGCCCATCTCCGAGCGACTCACAGGTCTTGTTAGGCGGCGGATCGTATCCATTCTCACAGTAGCCCGAAGTTAGTTCTAGTTGACTCGCAAGGTCGACATGAAGGTATTCAATTACATCCCTATTGAACACGACTACCGACCTATGGGCATCGCTCAATCTTAGGACACCCTCAAAGATTTGATTAGGGTCCTTCAGATCGGCCATGTATCCAGACTTTCGCCCCTCCAAGTACTCAATCAATGACGGCGCGCCTGTTGCCTCGGCTGCTGCGGCGGGGGTCAGAAAGGCTGCAGGGTGACCGTCTACATTTGCCAGAACCCACCTCCCTTGTGCCGCCGAGGAGAGTTGATCCTTCGCCTCCACAACCCGGAAACCTGGAGCCGGTTCTGGCATAGCACCGCTTGAGTGGTGATTCATGGAGCCCAGTCTCGGCGTCGTGTGGTCGACCAAGTGTGCCGACGAGGGCGACGGCAGTCACAGACCACCCAATTGGAGTCGCCCAGCATGCAGAGCCGTTCCGGTACGGCGCCAGCCAGAGAGTCACGATCTCTCCATGAGCGAGGACGCATGGCTGAAGTTCACCGAAGCGCCGGCGGAGCTACTCCATCGGAGATGGACCGCGACCCCAGCGGGGGCTGGTGTCCGAGTCGCTGACATCCACCTCTGACATCAACGGCAGCAGACGCTGGCGACCAGCACCGTTCTTTGGCGCCTTCTGTCAGGCTGGGGCAACAGCCCGCTACAGGGCCCGGATCGAACTCCTGATGCGGTGGTCGGTGACGGGTCGTCGAGGCCGCTGGCAGCAGCCTGGGCGAGTCAGCCCTGGAGCGGTGCTGGCTGTCGAAACATGGGTGGAACGGCACAGCGGGCGCCCACACGATTACGGCGAGCGCACAGCTCGACGCCCCGCCCACGAAGGGCCGGGTGAACGCCGGCGGGCATCGAGGTCGTACCGACAAAGCGAAGAGCCCCGGACGGGAGTGTCCAGGGCTCTCACTTTTGGTTGCCGGGAGCTCGGCGTCAGCGAGGCGCCCGGGGAGCCAAACTGGGAGCCAAAGGAGGCGAATCCCGGTGGACTGCCGCGGACCGTCACGGACGGCCGGTGGCTCAACTTCTGGTTGTGGCGACCTCCTGACGCCTCTTCCTGTGCCCCCGCTTAGCCGTGTCTTAAGCCGACCATAAAGATCCTCGGGATCGGCTTTCCGGGCTCAAAAGGGCTGTTCAGCGGGGCTAGCGTGCGGAGTGCAAGGCGGCGTTGCGGGTCGTCGGCGCCGTTCACCGGGGGACGGCGCGGGCGTCCGCGTACCGACCCCCCACCCCTCCGCTGCCTCGTGCCCCCGCTCGACGCAACTGATGAAGGAGACCCCCACGATGACCGCTCGTCGTAAGGCCACCGGGATCGCGCTGGCCGGCCTCGCGCCGCTCGCACTGACCCTGCTCACCGCGAGTCCGGCCGTCGCGCACGGTTCGATGTCCGACCCGGTCAGCCGGGTCCTCGCCTGTTACGCGGAGGGGCCGGAGAGCCCGAAGTCCGCGGCGTGCAAGGCGGCCGTGCAGGCCGGCGGGACGCAGGCGTTCTACGACTGGAACGGGGTGCGGGACGGCAACGCGGGCGGCAAGTCCAAGGAGAAGATCCCGGACGGCAAGCTCTGCAGTGCCGGTGACGCCGCGTTCAAGGGGCTGGACCTGCCGCGCGCCGACTGGCCGGCCACCAAGATGCAGGCCGGCAACCACACGTTCCGCTACCGGGCCACCGCGCCGCACCGCGGCTCCTTCGAGCTGTACCTCACCAAGGCCGGTTACGACCCGGCGAAGCCGCTGAAGTGGTCGGACCTGGAGTCGAAGCCGTTCGCGAAGGTGACCGACCCGAAGCTGGTGAACGGGTCCTACGTCTTCGACGGGAAGGTGCCGGCGCGGTCCGGGCGCCATCTGATCTACAGCATCTGGCAGCGGTCGGACAGCCCGGAGGCGTTCTACACCTGCTCGGACGTCGTGTTCGGCAAGGACAGCGGCAAGGCCGGCGGTACGTCCACGGCGCCGGCCGCCTCCGCGCCGACCGAGGGGCAGATCGCGGCGGGTGCGGACAAGTCGTCCATGGACATGAGCGCGCACGGCCATCAGGGCGGCACCGCGGCCGGGCACGGCGTCGCGCTCCGGTCGGCCGAGGCGGGCAAGCCGGCGCCGGCCGGGGGCGGCACCGCCGCGCACCCCGACGGCAACGCCGCGCACGCCGACGGCGCCACCAAGCCGCTCGCCGGTGGCGCCGCGCCGGCGGGTGGCCAGCGGCTGGCGGAGACCGGTGGGGACGGCTCCACCGCCCCGCTCGCCATCGGTGGCGCCGCCGTGCTGGCCCTCGGTGCCGGCGTCCTGTTCACCACCACCCGCCGCAGGGCCGCCCGCCTCCGCGGCTGAAGCACCCCCTCCCCCCTCTCAGCAGCGGCGCCGCCCCCTTCCTTCACCTCGGGGGCGGCGCCGCGCCGTCCCCAGGCGCCGTGCCGTCACGGGCAGTTCGGCGGCAGTGGCTCGATGATCTCGTTGGCGACGTGCTGGTAGATGACCGAGCTGCGGCAGTCGACCACCTCGCGGCGCTTGAAGACCTGGTCCATGAGGAGGGCGTGCAGCCGGTCGACGTCCGGGACGGCGACATGGACCAGGAAGTCGTCGCCGCCCGCGACGACATAGACGTTGAGGACCTCCGGCAGCGAGGTGAGGAACGCCTTGAAGCGCTCGATGACCTCGCGGTTCATCGGGCGGATGCGGATGGTGAGCAGTGCCTGCACGGGGCGGTTGAGGGTGCGCAGGTCCACCGTGGCCCGGTAGCCGGTGATCACGCCACGGGTGCGCAGGGCGCGGACCCGCTCCAGGCAGGTCGAGGGGGCGATGTTGAGCGTGCGGGCCAGGTCACGGTTGGTCTGCCGTGCATCGCGCTGCAGTTCGCGGACAATCGCCGAATCAATGTCGTCCATGGGATCCATGGTGACCCCTCTGCCGAATTTTGTTCGGCGAGGACTCTTTTTGATCAAAGGGGCGGTTACGTTCTGCGGCTGTGACCGTGCAACAGACTTCTCTTCCTGCTTCTCGACGGGCGGATGTACGGCGGCTGGGTGTCGGCAGCGGCACCGCGCTGTGCGCCGGTGCGGTGCTCGGCCCCGGTGTGCTGACCCTGCCGTCCCTGGCCGCCGCGGCGGCCGGGCCCGCCTCGCTGCTGGCCTGGGTGGTGCTGCTGGCCATGTGTGTGCCGGTGGCCGCCTCCTTCGCCGCGCTCGGCGCGCGCTTCCCCGACGGCGGGGGCGTGGCGACGTATGTGCACCGGGCGATCGGGCCGCGCGCGGCGGCCGTGGTGGGCTGGTGGTTCTACGGGGCGGTGCCGATCGGCGTGGTCTCGGCGGCGCTGATCGGCGGCAAGTACGCGGCGGACGCGGCCGGCTGGGGCGACACCGGCGCGACCGGGGTCGCCGGGGTGGTGCTGGCCGGTGCGCTGGCCTCCAACGCGGTGGGGCTGCGGATGTCGGGCCGGGTGCAGCTGCTGCTCGGCGCGGTGCTGGCGGCGGTGCTGCTGTGCGCGGTGCTGGCCGCCGCCCCGCAGGTGTCCGCCGCGCACTTCACACCGTTCCTGCCCGGCGGCTGGGCGTCGGTCGGTTCGGCGGCGTCGGTGCTGTTCTTCGCATTCGCGGGCTGGGAGGCGGCCAGCCACCTGTCGGGCGAATTCGCCGACCCGGCGCGGGACCTGCCGCGGGTGACGCGCCGTACGCTCGCCGTCATCACCGTGCTCTACCTGGGGCTCGCGGTGACCACCATCGGTGCGCTGGGTCCGGCCGCGGCCCGTACCGACACCCCGCTGACCGAACTGCTGGCCCGGAGCGCGGGCTCGGCCGCGCGCCCGGTGGCCGCCGCGGCGGCGCTGTTCCTGACCTTCGGCGCGGTCAACTCGTATCTGGCCGGGGCCTCCCGGCTCGGTGCGGCGCTCGGCCGGGACGGTGCGGCGCCCCGCTGGCTGGCCACGGGGGGCGCGCCGGGCGAGGTGCCGCGGCGTTCGCTGGCGGTACTCGGCGGGGTGGCCGTGGCGCTGGGGACGGCGGCCGGCTCCGGGGGCGCGGACCTGGACCTCCTGATGAGGGCCACCGCCACCTGCCTGGCGGCGGTGACCCTCGCCGGCCTGGCCGCCGCGCTGGTGCTGCTGCCGCGCCGCACTCCCCTGTGGTACGGCGTGTGCGTGAGCGCCCTGCTGACGGCGGCGGTGCTGGCCTTCTCCGGATGGCTGCTGGTCCTCCCGGCGGTCCTCGCGTGCGCGGCCCTCGGCTTCCTGACGCTGCGCCGGGTGCGGTCCTGAGGGGCCTCGTCGGACGAGGCACCGCAGCAGGCGGACGGAGCGGTTCCGGCGGGCGGGCCGGCCGACGGTGCCCGCGCAGACGCGTTCGGCACGGTCCGGGCTGTCCTCCGGCACCGCGTCGTGCAGCGACCGGAAGGCCGGCGGCTGGGTCGGCCGGGCCCAGCCGCGGACGCGGACGGAACAAACGGGCCGTGGCCGGGTCGGCGCGCGGCCGGAGCCGGTCGCCGGCGCCGGACGGGCCGTCGATGAGCAGCCCGGCCTCGGCTCCGGGTACCGGCAGCACCCGTTCGTGCACGTCGTGGACACCCATCCCCGGTCCTTTCCGTCCGGGCACGGGGCAGCGCCGCACCCGGAGGCGTTCTGGAGGCGCCTCTCCAATATAGTGGAGAGTACCCTCTAGAACATGGCCCGACCACCCCGCTTCGACCTTCCGCAGCTCCTCGACGCCGCCGTACGGCTGGCCGCCGAGTCCGGGCCGTCCGGGGTGACCATGTCCGCGGTCGCGGCGTCCGTCGGCGCCCCCAGCGGCTCGCTCTACCACCGCTTCGCCGGCCGCTCGGCGCTGCTCGCCGAGGTGTGGCTGCGTACGGTCGAGGACTTCCAGGAGGGCTACTTCGCCGCGCTGGAGTCCAGCAACGATCCGCGCGCCGGGGCCCGGGCGGCCTCCCGGCACGTCGTCGCCTGGAGCCGCGCACATCCGCGGGAGGCGGCGCTGCTCCTGTACGGCGCCCATGAATTCGGCCGCGACGACTGGTCGGCGGAGCACCTGCTGCGCGCGGACAAGGGGAACATGCAGGTACGGGCGGCGGTGGCGGCGCTCGCCGGGGCGCTCGGCCTGCACGGCGGGCTCGCCCTGGAGCGGGTGTCGCTCGCCGTCATCGACCTGCCGCTGTCGCTGGTGCGCCGCCACCTGCGCGGCGGGGAGGCGCTTCCGCCGCACGCCGAGGAGTTGGCCGAGCAGTGCACCGACGCGCTGCTCACGGGCGGCTGACGGCGGCGGGCAGGGCGCGGGGCCCGGGCGTCCGGAAGCCCGGCCCGGCCCCGTGCGGGCGCGGGCCGGGCCGGGCTCCCGGTCAGGCGGCGGCGCAGGTGGTGGGGGTGGCGTGGGCCGGGTCGAGGGCGTTCGCCGTCTCGTGGAAGGCGACGCCGTCGCCGAGCCCGATGGCCAGGTGCTCGGAGTGGTCGGCCGGGCACAGGTCCTGGAGCAGGACGTTGCGGACGTCGGGGCCGTCGAGGAACCCACTGGTGTGCGGTGTGACGACCTCGTCGTACTTGGTGGCGATCACGGTGTAGTGCACCCCGGGGACGGTGTCGCCGCCCGCGTTGAGGCGGTTGAGGATGTCGGAGCCGACGATCTGGTCGGTCAGGCCGGGGGTCAGCTTGCCGAGGTAGTCCTTGGCGCCGGGGAAGAGGTCCAGCAGCCGGGTCAGGCCGTCGAGATCCGTGCCGTGGTTGTCGGGCGCCAGCCCGACCAGGGTGTCCACCTTGTCGGCGCCGCCGTGGAACCTCAGGTAGACCCGCGACATCATGCCGCCCTGCGAGTGGCCGACCAGGTCGACCTTCCGGGTGCCGGTGGCGGCCAGCACCCGGTCCACGTAGTCGGCCAGTTGCTGCGCGGAGGCGTCGACCGCGCCCAGGCCGTGGAAGAACGGGACGCCGGGCAACTGGCCGTAGTCCAGGGAGAAGACGCAGTAGCCGCGGGCCACCAGGTAGGGCGCGAGGCCGAGCCAGTTGTCGACGGAGTTGCCCAGGGTGCCGTGCACCAGCACCACCGGGCGCGGGTGGGCGGCGGAGGGCTTGCAGGAGTAGTTGTTCCAGCCGCTGCTGACGGTGGGGGCGGCGGCAGCGGGCGGGGCGGTGACGACGCCGAGGGCGAGGACGAGGGCGGGGAGGCAGGTGAGCGCTCTTGACCAGCGCAGCTTCATACGATGCTCCTTGCGGGGTGAGGGGGACTCCGAAGTGCTCGGTGAGCCGTTCACCTGCGATCCGGATCGCAAGGGCCAACGCAGTTGACTGGCAAGTAAGTTACGGCTGGGTAAGCAGGGCGGACCAGCGGTGTGACGGTGAAGGAAACGACACGTAACCCTCACCGTACGTCCGGGGTCCGCAACGCCCGTTCCATGCATGCGTCGTGTCCCGTACATCACTCCTGCGCCGCAGCGGCACGATTGTCGGACCGGTCGCCTATCGTCGATATCGCCTTGACCAGGGCATCGACCGAGGGGAGTGACCGATGGAGACGGCAGGGACGGCGGATCTCACGGGGATCGAGGAGATCTCGTCGGCGGCGGAGCTGCGCGAGCTGATGGGCGAACCCACTCCGCACGCCGCGAACAAGACCCGGCACCGGCTGCACGACTTCGACCGCCAGTGGCTGGCGCGCTCACCGTTCTGCCTGGTCGCCACCTCGGACGCCCAGGGCCGGTGCGACGTCTCGCCCAAGGGCGACCCCGCGGGCTTCGCCCACGTCCTGGACGACACCACCCTCGTCCTCCCCGACCGGCCCGGCAACAAGCGGATGGACGGCTTCATGAACGTCCTCGCCAACCCCCGTGTCGGGCTGAACTTCGTCGTCCCGGGGCGCGGCGACACCCTGCGGATCAACGGCCGGGCCCGGCTGCTGCGTGACGCCCCGTTCTTCGACGAGCTGGTGGTCAGGGGCAACCGCCCGCGGCTGGCGCTGCTGGTGGAGGTCGAGGAGGTCTTCTACCACTGCTCCAAGGCGTTCCTGCGCTCCCGGATGTGGCAGCCGGAGACCTGGCAGCCGGACGCGCTGCCCTCCCGGGCCCGGATCGTCAACGGCGTCGAGGACCAGTCCAGGACGCTGGCGGAGCTGGAGGAGCACTACGGCCCGCGGTACGGGGAGCAGCTCTACGGCTGAGCGTGCGGGGTCCCCCGGCGGAGCGTCGCCGCGGGGTGCACGGCGCCCGCACCGAAGCGCGCCCGGGCGCGGTCGACGGCCGCCTCGATGCGGTGCGCCTTGTCGTCGGACGGGTCGAAGGACAGCTGGCGGGCGGCGAGTTCGGCGCGGCAGAGGTCCTCGGCCCGCAGCGCCACGGACCGCACCCGGGCCCGCTGCAGCCCGAGCGCGGCGTGCAGCGCGTAGGCCGCCTCGGTCAGCGCGGGGCCGTGGGCGGTCGGCCCGTCCAGCCGCCGGGTGCGGGTGGTCGTGGAGCGGTCGGCGTAGCGGACGGTGAGGGTGAGGGCGCGGGCCACCTGCCCGCTCCCGCGCAGCCTGGCGCCGAGGTCGTCGGCGAGCGAGAGCAGCGCCCGGCGGCGCCTGGCGGGGTCCAGCTCGTCGTGGGCGAAGCGGTGTTCGGCGCCCATCGAGCGGGCGGCGGCATTGGGCACCACCGGCGTCGGGTCGATGCCGCGGGCCCGCTCGTGGACGACCCGGCCGGTCTTCGCGCCGAGGATCCGCTGCAGGGTCGCGGGCGGCGCGGCGGCGATCCGGCCGACGCTGTCGAGTCCGTACGCGGACAGGGTGCGCGCGGTCGCCGGGCCGACACCGTGCAGCGCGGAGGCCGGCCGGCGGTCGAGGAAGGCGGTGACGGCCCCGGGCTCGTCGGGCACGGTCCGGATCTCCCCGGGCGCCGCCCCCTGGGCCGCCATCCGGGCGAGCAGCGGGTTGGCGGCGATGCCGATCGTGCACCGTACGCCGTGCCAGACCAGGGCGCGCAGCCGGATCAGTTCGGCGATGCCCGCCGCGTCCCGGTCGAAGTAGCGCAGCGCACCGCGGACGTCCGCCAGCGCGGCGTCCGGCGGCAGCGCCTCGACCACCGGGGTGAACTGCGCCAGCAGCCGCAGCAGTTGCTCGAACTGCCCGGCGCTCACGGTCGTGCCGTCGGTGGCCCGGAAGCGTACGTGGAGCATGCCCGGCGGGCGGGCGGTGTCGGGGGTGCTCATCCGGCGCTCCCCGGGCTGGAGTGCCACAGCTTGCGGCCGGTGGCGGCGCGTTCACCCGGAGGCTGGAGGTCGGCCCAGGGGTGCAGTTCGTAGCCGGTCTCCAGGTGGATGGTGCGGGCCGGGGCGCCGGCCGTCCCGGCGTCCTGGCCGTCCCTCCCGCCGGACCCGCCGTCGGGCGCCGGGGCCGCGGGGCGTTCCGGCTCCTCGGCGAGCCGTGCGACGACCGCCTCCAGGCCGCCCTCGCGGCGGAGTTCGGCCAGCTCGGCGAGGTTCCAGGCGGCCGCGCCGACCACGCTGAGGCTGCGCGGCCCGCGCCGCTGGACCGTGCCGCGCACCAGCAGCAGCCAGGAGTGGAAGACGGTGTGGGCGCAGGTCTCGTGGGAATCGTCGAAGAAGGCGCAGTCGACCAGGCCGGTGCTGTCGTCGAGGGTGGTGAAGATGACCCGGCGGCCGGAGCGGATCGGAGGCGTCTGGGTGGCCGCCTTGGCCCCGGCGACCAGCACCGTCTCGCCGTGCCGGGCATCCCGCAGCCGCCGGGCCGGCAGCGCGCCCAGCTCCGCGAGGAACTCCCGGTGATCGGCCATCAGATGGCGGGAGGTGTCCATGCCGAGGACGCCCAGTTCGGCGCTGAGTCGTTCGACCTCGCTGAGGTCGGGCAGCCCCACCGGCTCGACCAGGTCGGCCGGCGCCGCCCGCCCGGCCGGTCCGGTGCCCGCGCCGTCGAGCGCCGCGGCCGGCAGCGTCAGCTGGCCACCGGACGCCTGCCGCCCGTGGTGGTGCAGCTCGGCGAGGTACAGCAGCAGGTCCCGGCGGTTCGCGCCGAAGGCGTCCAACGCGCCGACCCGGGCCAGCCGTTCGGCCACCGGGCGGCTCGGCCTGGCCCGCTGCCACAGGTCCTGGAGGGAGCGGTAGGGCTGCCCGTCCTCGATCCGCCGGGCCTCGGCCTCGCTCATGCCGTGGACGTCGGAGAGGGCCAGCCGCAGTCCCCAGACGCCACCGGACCCCACCGCACCGGACACCAGTTCGATCCGGTGGGCGACCGCCGACCGGTTCACGTCCAGCGGCAGCACCGGCACCCCGCGCCGCCGCGCGTCCGCCAGCAGCAGCCGCTTGGGGTACATCCCCGGGTCGTGGGTGAGCAGCCCGGCGTAGAAGGCCGCCGGGTGGTGCGCCTTGAGCCAGGCGGACTGGTAGGTGGGCACCGCGAAGGCCACCGCGTGCGCCTTGCAGAAGCCGTACGAGCCGAAGGCTTCGACGATCTCCCAGGTGCGCGCGATCACCTCGGGCGGGTAGCCGCGGCGCTCGGCGCACCGGGCGAACCAGGCCCGCACCCGGCCCTGCAGCTCCGGGTCGGACAGCGCGCGCCGCTTCTCGTCCGCCTCGTCCCGCGCACAGCCGGTCATGATCCGCAGCACCTCGATGACCTGCTCGTGGAAGACCACCACGCCGTAGGTCTCACGCAGCGGTTCCTCCAGGTCGGGGTGCGGGTAGCGGACCGGCTTGCGGCCGTGCCGGGCGTCGATGAAGGGCCGCACCATGTCGGCGGCGACCGGGCCGGGCCGGAACAGCGAGATGTCGACCACCAGGTCGTGGAAGGTGGCCGGCTGGAGCCGGCCGATCAGATCGCGCTGGCCCGGCGACTCGATCTGGAAGCAGCCGAGCGTCTCGGTCGAGCGGATCAGGTCGTAGGTCGCCCGGTCGCCGGGCGGGACCTGCGCGGGGTCGTCGAGATCGATCCGGCGGCCGGCGGCCCGGCCGATCTCGGCGACCGCGTGCGCCATCGCCGACTGCATCCGCACACCCAGCACGTCGAGCTTGAGCAGCCCCATCTCCTCCACGTCGTCCTTGTCGAACTGCGACATCGCGAAGCCCTCGCCGCTGGTGGGCACGACGGGGGTGCGGTCCAGCAGCGTGGCGTCGGAGAGCAGCACCCCGCACGGGTGCATGGCGATCCCGCGGGGCAGCGCGTCCAGCGCCTCCACCAGCTGCCACAGCCGGTCGCCGCCGGCCTCGCGCACCCCGCGCAGCTCCGGCAGCTCGGCCAGCGCCGCCCGCGCGTCGCGGGCGCGGATGTGCGGGAACGACTTGGCGAGGCGGTCCACCTCGGCCGGGTCCATGCCCAGGGCGGCACCCACGTCGCGTACGGCGTGCCGGACGCGGTAGGTCTCGGGCATCGAGACCGTGGCGACCCGCTCGGCGCCGAAGCGGTCGAAGATCGCGCGGTAGACCTCCAGCCGGCGGGCGGACTCCACGTCGATGTCGATGTCCGGCAGCGCCGCCCGCCGCTCGGACAGGAAGCGCTCCATCAGCAGCCCGTGCTCGACCGGGTCGGCGTGCGCGATGCCCAGCAGGTGGTTGACCAGCGACCCGGCGCCGGACCCACGGGCCGCGACCCGGATGCCCAGCTCCCGGACGTCGTCCACGACCTGGGCGACGGTCAGGAAGTACGAGGGGTAGCCGAGCCGCTCGATCGTGCGCAGCTCGTCGTTGAGCCGCGCCCAGCGCTCCCGGTCCCGGTCGTAGCCGCGCAGCACCATCCCGGCGGCGCAGCGCGAACGCAGGACCCGGGCGGCGGTGCGGTGCTCCGCGCCGACCAGTCGCGGCTCGGGGAAGTGGATCCGGCCGAGCCCGAGGTCGTCCTGCGGGTCCACCAGGCACGCGCCGGCGGTCTCCTCGGTCATGGCGAGCAGCCGGTGCGCCAGGCCGCGGCGGAAGCCGGCCGCCTCGGCGATCCGCTCGGCGGTGCGGCCCATCGCGGCGGTGTCCTTGAGCCAGCGCTCCCCGCCGTCCCAGGAGTCGGGGCGGTGCGGGTCCACCGGCACCAGGCGGCGGGCGGAGTCCAGGACGTCGGCGACCGGGCCCTGGCCGGGGTCGGCGTAGCGGACCGCGTTGGTCAGCACGGCGCGGACGCCCTGGTCGACGGCGAAGCCGAGGGTGCGGGCGGCCAGCCGCGGGGAGCCGGGGCCGCTGCCGGGCCGGCCGTGGTCGACGACCTCCAGGCGCAGCGCGTCGCCGTACAGCTCGCGCCAGGGGGCGAGGAGCCGGGCGGCGCGGTCCGGGCGGCCGGCGGCGAGCGCCCGGCCGACCTCGGAGTCCGGTCCGAGCAGCACGGTCAGTCCGTCCGCGGCGGACGCCAGGGCGCTCCAGGGGAGGACCGGCTGTTCGGTCCGGTCCGCGTGGGCGGCCGAGACCAGCCGGCACAGCGCCGCCCAGCCGGCCGCTCCGTCGCGGGCCAGGAAGACGGCGCGGGCGGCGGACTCGTCGAGGAAGGCACCGCCGCGCACCGGGGTGCGGCGGCGCACGGTGGCGCTGCCGGCCGCGGGCGCGGGCGCGCGCTCCGCCACGGCGAGTTCGCTGCCGAACAGCGGGCGGATGCCGGCCCCGGCGGCGGCCTTGGCGAAGCGTACGGCTCCGGAGAGGCCGTCCCGGTCGGTCAGCGCGAGGGCGTCCATGCCGCGTTCGGCGGCGCGCTCGGCCAGCCGCTCCGGGTGGGAGGCGCCGTAGCGCAGGGAGAAGCCCGAAGCGGTGTGCAGATGCGTGAACCCTGGCATCCGCACCTCCTGCGCCTCATCCGGCCCCCCGGCTGACCTGTGTCTCTCGTTCCTCACCTCCACCATAACCCGGCTCTCGAACATCCGTACGAACGACACGCCGGGGGCGCGGGAAAGATCACCGACCACCCGTCCGCCGATCAGCCCCGCACGAGGCGCACACCCCCCTCGCCGACCGCAAGATAAGGGGGCAAAAGCCTTGTACCGGCAGCCGCGAACGGCGAGGAGCACGGCATGGCAGCGACGGACCACGGCACCCGCAGCGCCTTCCTCCGGGAGGTCCGGAGCGCGGTGACGCCGCACGCCTTCCTGCTGGTGCTCGGCGTCCTGGGCCTGATGATCGCGTTCATCACCTCGTACGCCGGCGCCTTCCACCACCCCCGGCCGACCGATGTGCCGCTCGGCGTGGTCGCTCCCCCGCCCGCCGCCCGGCAGCTGGTACGCCAGCTGGACCGGCTGCCCGGCTCCCCGCTCGACCCGCGCGCCCTCCCCTCCGAGCGCGCCGCCCGGCAGCAGCTCGCCGACCGGGAGATCGACGGCGCACTGCTCGTCGATCCGCACGGGACCGCCGACCGGCTGCTGGTCGCCGGCGGCGGCGGGGCCTCGCTGGCCCAGGCGGTCGAACCGGTCGTGACCTCCGCCGAGAAGAGCCGGCACCGCACCGTGCGCACGGTGGACGTGATCCCGGCCGACCCGGGCGACAGCCGCAGCCTGTCGTCCTTCTACCTCGTCGTCGGCTGGTGCGTCGGCGGCTACCTGTGCGCCGCGATCCTCGCGATCAGCGCGGGGGCGCGCCCCTCCAACGGGCACCGCGCGGTCATCCGGCTGGCCGCGCTCGCCCTGTACGCGATCGCCGCGGGACTGGCCGGCGCGATCGTCGTCGGGCCGGTGCTGGCCGCCCTGCCCGGCACCTTCTTCGGCTTGTGGGGCCTGGGCGCCCTGGTGGTGTTCGCGGTGGGCGCGACGACCCTCGCCTGCCAGGCCCTGCTGGGCGTCCTCGGCATCGGCCTGGCCATCCTGCTGATCGTCATCCTCGGCAACCCGAGCGCGGGCGGCGCCTACCCGTACCCGCTACTGCCGCCCTTCTGGCGGGCGATCGGTCCCGCCCTGCCACCGGGCGCGGGCACCTGGGCGGCGCGCTCCGTGGCGTACTTCCGCGGTCACGCGGTGACCGGCCCGCTGCTGGTGCTCGGCGCCTGGGCGGCGGGCGGGACGGTGCTCACGCTCCTGCTGTCGGTCTTCCGGAAACCGGGGAACGCCGCGGACGAACCCGCCCCGGAGGAACGGCTGCCGGCCGCCTGACCACCCGTCCGCCCCAGCACAGGCCCCCGGCGGGCCCCGCCCGGCGCACCCCCGCGGGTCACATGTGCGTGCCGCCGTCGATCCGGATCTCCGTACCCGTGATGAACGCGCCGTCCCGCGAGGCGAGCATCGCGATGACGCCGGCGACCGTCTCCGGCCCCGCGAACCCCTCGCCGAGGGCCGGGGAGAGCTTGGCGAACAGCGACATGTCCGCGTCCTCCGGCAGCCCCGGGCCACGGCCGCTGGTCATTCCGCTGGCGATGGACCCCGGCGCCACACACACCGCCCGCAGCCCCCGCCCGGCGTACTCGCCGGCGATGGCGTGCGTCATCGCCTGGATGCCGCCCTTGCTCGCCGCGTACGCCGCCATGTACGGGTGCGCGAACGAGGCGGAGGTCGAGCTGAAGTTGACCACCACCGGGGCCTCACCCGCCAGCAGCGCGGGCAGCGCCTCGCGGATCATCAGGAACGTGCCGGTCAGGTTGATCGCGATGATCTCGTTGAAGAAGTCCAGGCCGGTCTCGTGGGTGTGCGAGGAGCGCAGCACGCCGGCCGCGTTGACCAGGACGTCCAGCCCCCCGAGGCCGGCCACCGCGGCGGCGACGCCGGAGCGGACCGCCGCCTCGTCGGCTATGTCGAGCACCGCCGTCCGCAGCCGGTCCGCGGCACCGTCGGCGGCGGCCCGGTCGGCGGTGCGCCCCAGGCCCGCCGGGTCGACGTCCACCGCCACCACCCGGCCGCCCTCGGCGAGGATCCGGTGGACGGTGGCCTGGCCGATGCCCGAGCCGGCCCCGGTGATCAGGACACGGCGGTCTGCGAAGCGGTTCATGGTGCGGTTCCGATCCCGGCGGGAGCCGATGGAGGAGGAGCGTCGATCGGTCGCACGGTACGCCCGAGTGGCACAACGTGCCAAGTCTGCTCGTCATGCCGAAGTGGCGTCCCGCTGCGTAAGCTGTGGCCATGCCCACCGAGCCGCACCCCGCGCCCCTCCCCCGCCCCTCACTGACCGAGCGGCGCAAGGCCGAGACCCAGCTGGAGATCGCCCGCACCGCGGCGGCGCTGTTCGCCGAGCGCGGCGCCGCGGTCACCGCCGAGGAGATCGCCCGCACCGCGGGGGTCGCGCTGCGCACCTTCTACCGCTACTTCCGCACCAAGGAGGACGCGGTCGCGCCGCTGCTGGCCTTCGGCGTACGGCAGTGGCTCGACGATCTGGCCGCACCGGCGGCCGGGCCGGACGCGCCCCCGGTGCGCGAGCGGCTGGAGCGGGCCGCCCGGCGGGCCCTGACCCCGGCCGACGAGCCGGCCGCGGAGGCACTGCGCCGGACCCGCGGACTGCTGCGGGCGATGCCGGGCGAGCCGGCACTGCGGGCGGTCTGGCACCGGGTCCACCACGACTCGGAGGAGGCGCTGCGGCCGGTCCTGGCGCAGCTGACCGGGGCGGGCCCGCTGGAGGTGCGGCTGGCCGCGGCCGCCGCGAACACCGCGATGCGGGTCGCGGTGGAGGAGTGGGCGGCGGGGGACGCCCCGGCGGACGGACCGCGGGGGCCGGCGGCGACCGTGGCGCGGGCGGTGCGCGCGCTGACGGCGGGACTGCCGGAGCTGGACGGACCGCCGGCGGGGGCCGGCCGGCGGGCGGCGAACGGGCCCGGCGGCTGCCGGTAAGCCGGCCCGACTACGGCCGACCCTTACCTCCGGAGACGCCGTAGCCGGGACGGAGGCCACCTCCGGCCCCCCTCTTCAGCCAATCGACGGAGATCGAAACCCACCCGAACGACCGGTCGGCGGCCGGATTCCTACCTTCCGGGTCCGGCCGGCCCTTGCCACGCGCATGACGGCCGGGGCATCCCTCCTGGCCGCGCACCGATCCGCGTAACTCCCCCGTAACGGCCCCGAATTGTTCGCGCCATTACCCTCAGCTTTCATCCAACGACTCAAAGCGATCGGCTGGTGTCCACTCAAGATGCTTTCGAGGTGCGGTTGGGCCAGACTCCCGTCCGGTATCTGCACCTTCGAGCAAGGGAGTGTTCGTCATGCGGTACACCACTGGGGCCGTCGCGCTCGGCGCGGCACTGGTTCTGGGCACACTGGCCACCACCGCGCAGGCTGCCGCCCCGGCGCAGCCTTCGCGGTCCGGCGGCCTCTACGCCCCGACGGAACTGGTGCTGACGGTCGGCCAGGGAGAAAGCCGCGCGACCACCACTGTGCAGCGCGCGGTGACGCTCAGCTGTACGCCGGTGGCGACCGGCAGCCACCCCGACTCCAAAACCGCCTGCACCCAACTGCGCGCGGTGGCCGGTGACTTCAACGCCGTGGCCGACGCACCGTCGCAGCGCCTGTGCACCAAGGAGTGGGCACCCGTCACCGTCACCGTCGACGGCGTGTGGCAGGGCAAGCGGGTCTCGTACACCCACACCTTCGCCAACTCCTGCATGATGACCGGCAGCAGCTCGGTCTTCGATTTCTGACCTCGCGTGGTGCAGGTTCCCGGGCACCGGTGGATGGTGCCCGGGAACCGTCGCGCACCGGCCGCTCCGGCCCCCGGACCGCTCGCGCGTCCGGGGGCCGGCGCCTGCCGGCAGGCTCCCTCGGCGTCAGCCGATCTGCGCGCCGTAGGCATCCAGGGCCTGCGGGACCGGCTGGAAGAAGGTCTCACCGCCGGCGGAGCAGTCGCCGCTGCCGCCGGAGGTCAGGCCGAGCGCGGTCTCGCCGTCGAACAGCGCGCCGCCGCTGTCCCCGGGCTCCGCGCAGACATCGGTCTGGATCAGACCGTCGACCGTGCCCTCCTGGTAGTTGACGCTCGCGTTCAACGCCTTGACGGTGCCGTCGTGCACCTGCGTGGTGCTGCCGCTGCGCTGCACCTTCTCGCCGACGGTGGCCTCCGCGGCCTTGGTGATCTTCTGGGTGCTGCCGTTGTAGAGGTCGACCTCGCTGGGGTGCTCGGTGTTGCCCGTGTACTTGGCGAGGGAGTAGTCGTGACCGGGGAACGTGGAGGCTTCGGTGGTCGCGATCTCCGAGCCGCCCTGCTTGTCGGACCAGCTCTTGACGGCGTTGCCGCAGTGGCCGGCCGTGAGGAAGTAGGGCTGGCCGTCCTTCACGACGTTGAAGCCGAGCGAGCAGCGGGCGCCGCTCCCCCAGATCGCGTCGCCGCCACCGATGAAGGGTTTGAACTCCCCCTTGCTGTGGCGCAGCTCGACCTTGTCGCCGAGGGCGTCGGTGACCTTGGTCAGCCGGTCCAGCCGGGCGCCCTTGACGGTGCGGTCGGCGGTCACCACGACCTTGTTGCTCTGCGGGTCGATGCCCCAGGAGGTGCCCGGAATGGTGGCCTTCGTCTTCAGCGTCTGCCGGGCCGCGTCGAGCTGGGCCAGCGTGTGCCGCACGAGTCTGGCCTCGGCCCCCTTCGCCCGTACGGCCGTGGCCGCCGCCTCGCTGACGACGTTGACCACCAGCTTCCCGGCCTTGGCGTCGTAGAACGCACCGGCCGTGCCGGTCTTGAGCTGGGACGCCAGGGTGGTCGCCGCGGCGGAGGTCAGCTTGGCCGGCCCGGGGACACCGGGGGCCGGGGTGGCGTTCGCGTTGGCGAGGGTCACGGTGGCGGTGGCGGCGAGCGCGAGCGCTCCCGCGCCCGCCACGACGGCGCGCCGATTGGGTATGCGTCGGTGCTTCAACTCGGAGCCTCCCGTGGGGGGATGGGCCCGGGACTGTGGGGAGTCACGCGGGCCCGGAGAGTGAGGTTCGCGGCACGGGCCCGCCCGCCCCGCGGAACGGCGCTCCGCCGGAGTCGCGCCCGTGCCGAAGTGCGGAGCCGAGTATTCCCATCCGCCTCACTCGCGCACAAGACCGAGTTCCGGTCTCGCATACGGGAGTTCACGTTTTCGTCACATGACCATCACACCGTTGTCTGCGCGCACCGGTCCTTGCTGCGGACATCAGAGGAGGGGCGGCGCGGCCGGCGGCGCGCGAAGTGTGAGGGCCGGGACTGACCGGAAAGCGCCCCCTCGCCGGAGCGAGGGGGCGCGGCAGCCGGGGTGCGCCGGTCTAGGTCAGTTCCTCCGCCTCGGGCAGCGGCTCCAGGACGGGGGCCGGCGCGGGCTCCGACGCGGGGCCCGTACCGTCCCCGGCCGGGGGACGCAGCGGCTCGTCGGCGCTCCGCGGGTGCTCGGGGGCCGGCTCCTCCGGGGGCTGCGGGGCGACCGGCGGCCGGGGCTGCTGCGCGGCCGCCGCCCCGGCCGGCGGCACCTCCGTCCCGGCCGGGCCGGGCGGCACGGGGGTCTGCGTCCCGGAGCGCTCCAGGAACCGCAGCAGCTCGACGGGGAAGGGCAGGACGAGGGTGGAATTCTTCTCGGCGGCCACCGCCACCACGGTCTGCAGCAGCCGCAGTTGCAGCGCGGCGGGCTGGTCGGACATCGCCGCGGCGGCCTCGGCCAGCTTCTTCGACGCCTGCAGCTCGGCGTCGGCGTTGATCACCCGGGCGCGCCGGTCGCGGGTCGCCTCCGCCTGGCGGGCCATCGAGCGCTTCATCGTCTCCGGCAGCGAGACGTCCTTGATCTCCACCCGGTCGACGGTCACCCCCCAGCCGATGGCGGGGCTGTCCATCATCAGCTCCAGCCCCTGGTTGAGCTTCTCGCGGTTCGACAGCAGGTCGTCCAGCTCGCTCTTGCCGATGATCGAGCGCAGCGAGGTCTGCGCCATCTGGGAGACCGCGAAGCGGTAGTCCTCGACCCGGACGATCGCGTCGGCGGCGTCCACGACCTTGAAGTAGACCACCGCGTCGACCCGGACCGTGACGTTGTCGCGGGTGATGCCTTCCTGCGCGGGCACCGGCAGCGTGACGATCTGCATGTTGACCTTACGCAACCGGTCGATACCCGGAATGATCATGGTGAAGCCCGGCTCCCGCACCGCGGAGGCCAGCCGCCCCAGCCGGAGCACCACACCGCGCTCGTACTGTTTGATCACGCGGGCCGCCGCCATGAAATACACCACGCCGGCGCAGCCCACGGCCACCCCCGCCGTCACCAGTTCTTGGACCATCACGGCCCCCTGTGTGCCGTATGCCACCCGGACCGGGCCTGCTTTTCCATGGTAGGCCCGGCCCGGAAAAGGGGGCGAAACACGTGCGGGCGCCCGCTGCGGGCCCCCGTCCGCCGGCGGACGGGGGCCCCGCCCCGCCGGGCCCCGGCCAGGGCTTCCGACAGGACGTGCGGACGCGGATCAGCCGGTCGGCGTCAGTAGACGCTCACGCCGTACGCGCTGAGCGCCTCGGTGACGGGCTGGAAGAACGTGGTGCCACCGGAGGTGCAGTCGCCGCTGCCGCCGGAGGTCAGGCCCAGCGCCGTGGTGCCGGAGTACAGCGGGCCACCGCTGTCGCCGGGCTCGGCGCAGACCGTGGTCTGGATGAGGCCGGAGACGATGTCGCCGCCGCCGTAGTTGACCGTGGCGTTGAGGGCGGTCACCTTGCCGCTGTGGGTGCCGGTGGTGGAGCCGCGGCGGGTGACGGTCTGCCCGACGCTCGGGGTGCCGGCGCTGGTGATGTCCTGGCTGCCGACGGTACCCGCGTGGGCGACCGAGCCGGTGTACTTGATGATCCCGTAGTCGTTGCCGGGGAAGCTGCTGCCCGCGGTCGGGCCGATGCTCGCGCCGGAGCTGGTGGTCCACGGCGGGTTGCCGTCGGTGCAGTGACCGGCGGTCAGGGCGTAGTAGGTGCTGCCGCTGCGGACGTTGAAGCCGAGCGAGCAGCGCCAGCTGGGGGCGTAGATGGGGTCGCCGCCGGAGATGAGCTTGCGGAAGGTGCCCGCGATCCGGTCGATGCGGACCGCGTCCGCGTTGCCGCCCGCGGCCCGTTCGATCTTGGCGACCTCGGCCTGGGAGACGGTGCTGTCGGCGGTGACGACCAGCGTGTGGGTCCTGCTGTCGACCCGCCAGGCGGTTCCGGCGACGTCCGCGGCACGTACCGCGTCACCGGCGGCGCTGAGCTGCGCCGCGCTGAACGTCCTGGCAGGAGCGGGGTCCTGGGCATTGGCGGTCGGAATGGCGATGGCTCCGACGGCCACCAGTCCGGACGCCACGGCGATCAGCCGGGTGCGTCTCGCGATGCCGCTGCGGGGGGTGGTGCGCTCGTTCCTCACTGATTCCTCCGAGGGGGATCGGGGGGCCGCAGGTGAGCAGCCCGGTGAGGCGCAGCCGAAGGGCACGCGGGAATCCGCACGTTCATTTTCAGCGTGCCCCTGACAAGCGCTGAGCGGAGTCTCGGGTGCACCGCCCCCGCCGCGCAAGAGGGTCTCCGGAAACTTTCGTGCGGGATACACGATGTCCATCCGTCACCACCGCAACGCGCCGCCCCGGCAGCCCTGTTGACGGGCCGTCCGGGGCGGCTCCGGCGCCGCTTCGGCGGGCGGCGGTACGGCTCAGCGGTCGATGCGGTTCCGCTCCCCCGCGCGCAGGGCGAACGGCAGGGTGTTCCCGGGCGGCGGGAAGGGGCACAGGAAGTGGTCGGCGAACGCGCAGGGCGGCAGCAGGGTGCGGTTGAAGTCCACGGTGACGGTGCCGTCCTCGGCGGGCGCGGGCGGCCGCAGGAAGCGGAAGCGGTAGCTGTCGGTGCCGCTGGTGGCGTCGGCGAGCACGGCCCACAGCGAGCCGTCGCCCTCGACCGCGACCTGCAGGGTGTGCTCGTCCCCCGCGACGATGAAGGCGAGTTCCCCGGCGAGGCCCAGGCCCCGGCGCTGCCCGTCGGCGTGCCGCACCCGGGCCGTGCGGCCCTGCGCGTACGGGCGGAACAGCCCCGGCAGCACCCAGCGCCCGTCGTACGGATGGACCTCGATGCCGGCGAACCCGCGGCGGGCCGCGGAGTCCGGGTCGTGGACGCGCACCGCCCAGCGGCCCTCGCGGCGCAGCACCAGCAGGTGCCGTGCGCCCCACGTCACCCGGGTGGCGCCGGGACTGCCGTCCGGGCCGAGCCGATGGGGGTGCCCCCCATGCCGTCCGGGCGATGGGGAGTCGCCGGCCGCCGGTGCGCCGTCGACGGCGAGCCCGTCCCCGGCGGCGGCCCGCAGCACCACCCCGTCGCCCTCGACGGTCCAGACGCCCGGCAGCCCCTCGATCCGGCCGTCGGGAAGGTCGTCCAGCCAGTGGGTGCCGGTCACGGTCGGCGGACCGTACGGGCCGGAGACGGCGGCGACCCGCCGCTCGTGCCACTCCCGCCACTCCTCGCGTGCGTCGGTGCTCATGGCCGTCCGCCCCTTCCCCCGGTGCGTGCGGGCTCCGGCAGCCCCAGGTGGGAGCGCAGGGTCGAGCCCGAGTACGCCGTGCGGAAGACGCCGCGCTCCTGGAGGAGCGGAACCACGCGGTCCACGAACGGGTCCAGCCCACCCGGCGTCAGATGCGGTACCAGGATGAACCCGTCGGCGGCGTCGGTCTGCACGAAGGCGTCCATCCGCGCCGCGACGTCCTGCGCCGTGCCGACGAACGACTGCCGGCCGGTGGTCTCGATGACCGTCTCGCGGATCGACAGGCCCTTGGCGCGGGACAGCGCCCGCCACTTGTCGGCGACCGCCTTCGGGTCGGCGATCCGCACCCGGCCCTGCGCCAGCTCGCCGTGCGGATCCGGATCGATGTCCGGCAGCGGCCCGTCCGGGTCGTACGCGGAGAGGTCGACGCCCCAGACCTGCTCCAGCGCGAGCAGCGCCTGCTGCGGCGACACCTGCCGGCGGCGGATCTCGGCGGCGTGCTCCTGGGCCTCGGCCGCGGTGTCGCCGAGCACGAAGGTGACGCCCGGCATGATCTTGAGGTCGCCGGGCCGCCGGCCGTACCGGGCGAGCCGGCCCTTGACGTCGGCGTAGAAGGCCCGGCCGGCCTCCGCCCCGCTGTGCCGGGTGAAGATCACGTCGGCGGCCGAGGCGGCGAACTCCCGGCCTTCGGGCGAGTCCCCGGCCTGGATGACGACGGGGTGGCCCTGAGGACTGCGCGGAACGGTGAACTCCCCGCGCACGGTGAAGTGTTCCCCCTGGTGCGCGATCGGGCGGGGCTGCCCGTCCGCGGTCCAGGAATCCCACAACTCCCGTGCGGTGGCGACGAATTCGGCGGCCCTGGTGTAGCGGTCGGCACGGTCCAGGTAGCCGCCGCGGCGGAAGTTCTCGCCGGTGAAGGCGTCGGAGGTGGTGACCACGTTCCAGGCGGCCCGCCCTCCGCTGAGGTGGTCGAGGGAGGCGAGCCGGCGGGCCAGCTCGTAGGGCTCGTTGAAGGTGGCGCTGACGGTGGCGGCCAGGCCCAGCCGCTCGGTGACCGCCGCCAGCGCGCTCAGCACGGTGAGCGACTCGGGCCGGCCGACCACGTCGAGGTCGTGGATGCGGCCCTTGTGTTCGCGCAGCCGCAGCCCCTCGGCGAGGAAGAAGAAGTCGAACAGGCCGCGCTCGGCGGTCCGGGCCAGGTGCGCGAAGGACGGGAAGGCGATGTGGCTCCCCGAACCGGGATCGGCCCAGACGGTGGTGTTGTTGACGCCGGGGAAGTGCGCGGCGAGATGGATCTGCTTGCGGGGCGGCGGGGTGGGGCTCGTCGGGGACATCACGAGACCTCTCAGGCATGGGCGTAGCGGCTGGCGGGGCGCGGCAGACCGAGGTGGTCGCGCAGCGTGCCGCCCGGCCGGCCGGGGCGCCGCAGACCGCGGTCGCGGAGGGCGGGGACGGTGCCGTCGACCAGCAGCGCCAGGTCGTGGGCCGGGTCGGCGGGCCGCAGGTGGAAGCCGTCGGCGGCACCGGCGGCGTACCAGTCGGCGAGCAGCTCGGCGAGCCCGGCGGCATCCGCCGGGCCGGCCAGCTCGACCGGCAGCGAGGCGAGGACGAGCAGCAGGTCCGGGTCACGGCCGAGCGCGCGGGCGCGGGCGAGCAGTTCGGCGAGGGCGGCACCGGCGGTCTGCGGGTCGTCGGCCCGGACCAGTGCGACATCGGCGTGCGCCGCGGCCACCTCCCGTACGGCGCGGTCGGAGACGTCGGCGGTGTCCCCCGCGCCCGGGGCGTCCGCCGGGCCGGCGGCCGGGGGAACCTCCACCAGCGTGACCGGCCGGCCCTGCGGGGGCCTGGGCACGATGGACGGGCCGCGGACGGTGAAGGAGCTGCCGGTGAAGTCGACGTGGTGCACCTTGTCGCGGTCGATGAACCGGCCGCTCGCCCGGTCGCGGATCTCGGCGTCGTCCTCCCAGCTGTCCCACAGCCGGGCGACGACGTCGGCGACCTCGCCGGCCTCCTGCCAGACCTCGGCGGGCGGGGCGGCGGGGCGGCGGCCGAAGAGCGCCGCGTCGGCCTCGGTGGTGGAGACCGCCACGGCCCAGCCGGCCCGGCCGCGGCTGACCCAGTCCAGGGTGGCGACGGCGGTGGAGACGTGGAACGGCTCGGTGTGGGTGGTGGTGACGGTGGGCACCAGGCCGAGGTGTTCGGTGGCGGGCGCGACCCTGGCCAGCACGGCCGACGCGTCGAGACCGGGCCGGGCGAAGCTGTCGCCGAGGGTGACGAAGTCGAGGCCGCCGCGCTCGGCGAGCCGGGCGAGGGCGACGAAGTGCCGCGCGTCGTAGGGGACCGGGGCGCCGGATCCGGGCGGGGCGTCCAGCGCGACGGCCAGCCGGAGCGGGGGGCGGGGTGCGGACATGGGAGAAGCTCCTTCCTCTCTGCGCCGGGCGCCGGTCAGTTCTCGGTCCGGGGCAGGCCGGGCGGGTTGATCTGCGAGGTCTTCAGCGCCTCGCCGGTCAGGCCCCAGCGGGCCAGCACCTTGCCGTAGCGGCCGTTGTCGATGACCTTCCGCAGGGCCGCGGCGTACGCCTTGACCAGTCCGCTGCCCTTCTTCGTGGTGGCCGCGATCTTTCCCTGGACGCTGCTGCCGCCGCCGGAGAAGGTGCCGACGATCTCCGTCCGGCCCGCGGTGGCCACGTGGTACGCGGCGGTCGGGTTGGGGCCGAAGAAGCCGTCGAGACGGCCCGACTGGAGCGCGAGATAGGTGTCGGACGGCTTCTTGAAGTACTTGATGTCGACCGGCTTGCGGCCGGCCTTCTCGTTCTCCTTGCTCCAGTCGACCAGGATCTTCTCCTGGTTGGTGCCGGAGTCCACCGCGATGGTCCGGCCGGCCACGTCCTTGGCGCCGCGGACCTTCCAGCCGCTGCCCTTCTTCGCCTCCATCGCCAGCTGGTCGAGCCGGTAGGTGGCGAAGTCGTACCGGTCCTTGCGCTCCTCGGTGACGGTGACGTTGGAGAAGACCCCGTCGAGCTTGCCGCTGTCCAGACCGACGAAGAGGTTCTCCCAGGACAGCGGGTCGAAGCGGGGCTTGAGGCCGAGGGTGTCGGCGACGAGGGTGGCGAGATCCTCCTCGACGCCGATCAGGGTCTTGTCGTCGGTGGCGTGGAAGGTCAGCGGCGGGCTGCCGTCGGCGCTCACCCCGATCCGCAGCTCGCCGGTCCTGCGGACCCGGGCAGGCACCAGGGCGGCGATCTCCGGGTCCTTGGTGCCGTGCAGGCGGTGCTGGTCGGGCCCGATGTTGATCTTCAGCCCCGTTGTGCCGGCGGCGACGACGTCGCCGGCACCGCCCGCCGCCGTGCCCCCGCCGCAGGCGGTCAGCAGTACGGAGCCGGCGGCGAGCGCGAGGGCGGTGGTCAGGGTGGTGCGGCGGCGGTTCAAGGCGGTGCTCCTCGGGTGCGTGGATCTCTGGTGGGACATGGTCAAAGGACCTTGGAGAGGAAGGACTTGGTGCGCGCGTGGCGCGGGTGGTCGAGGACCTGGCCGGGCGGGCCCTGCTCGACGATCCGCCCGCCGTCCATGAAGACGACGGTGTCGGCGACCTCGCGGGCGAAGCCGATCTCATGGGTGACGACGATCATGGTGGTGCCCCGGTGCGCCAGGTCCTTGATGACGTCGAGGACCTCGCCGACCAGCTCCGGGTCGAGCGCGGAGGTCGGCTCGTCGAAGAGCAGCAGCTTCGGCTCCAGGGCGAGGGCCCGGGCGATGGCGACCCGCTGCTGCTGGCCCCCGGACAGCGTCCTCGGGTAGGCGTCCGCCTTGTCGGCGAGCCCGACCCGGTCGAGCAGCGCCCGCGCGCCGGCCACGGCGTCCTTCCTGGGGCGGCGCAGCGCGGCGACCGGCGCCTCGACGAGGTTCTCCAGCACGGTCAGGTGCGGGAAGAGGTGGAAGTTCTGGAAGACGAAGCCGATCTGGGTGCGCTGCTTGAGGATGTCGCGCTCGCGCAGCTCGTGGAGCCTGTTGCCGGACCGCCGGTAGCCGACCAGCTCGCCGTTCACGCGCACCGTGCCGCTGTCGACCTTCTCCAGGTGGTTGAGGGTGCGCAGCAGGGTGGACTTCCCGGAGCCGGACGGGCCCAGGACGACGGTGACCTCGCCGGCGCGGACCTCCAGGTCGACCCCCTTGAGGACGTCGAGCGAGCCGAAGCTCTTGTGGATCCCGCGGGCCTCGACCATCGCGCTGTGTGTGCTCATCGGGTGGCTCCCTTGGCGAAGTGGCGTTCCACGTAGTGCTGGAGGACGGAGAGCACGGTGGTCAGGAGGACGTACCAGGCGGTGGCGACCATCAGCAGGGGCACGACCCTGCCGTTCCGTCCGTAGATGACCTGGACCTGGTAGAAGAGTTCGCCGATCGCCATGACCGAGACGATCGAGGTGCCCTTGAAGAGGGAGATGACCTCGTTGGTGGCGTTCGGCAGGATCGAACGCATCGCCTGCGGCAGGACGATGCGGCGCAGTTGCCGCAGCCGCGGCAGCCCGAGCGCGGCGGCCGCCTCCAGCTGCCCGCCGTCCACCGCGAGCACCCCGCTGCGCACGATCTCGGCGGCGTACGCGGCCTGGTGCAGCGCCAGGCCCAGCACCGCCGCGCCCATCGCGCCGACCAGGCCCATGGTGTCGAAGTGGAAGAAGCCGGGGCCGAAGGGGATGCCGAAGTCCAGGCGCTTGTAGAGGTAGGCGAGGTTGAACCAGAACAGCAGCTGGACGATGAGCGGGATGGAGCGGAAGGCCCAGACGTAGCCGAAGGCGACCCAGCGCAGGAAGGGGCTCGCGGACAGCCGCATGAAGGCCAGCACCACGCCCAGCGCGAAGCCGAGGGCGGTGCCGTAGACGGTGAGCTGGAGGGTGACCCAGACCGCCTTGAGCACCGTCTCCGCGGTGAAGAACTGGGCGAACACCTCCCATTCCCAGGCGGGGTTGGTGACCAGTCCGTGCACGAACTGGGCGATCAGCACGGCGGTCACCGCGACGGCGGCCCAGCGCCAGGGGTGACGGACGGGGACGACCTTCAGGGACGCCGGGTCGTCGGCGGGGGCCGGCGCGGCTCGTTCCGGCGCGGTCCGTTGCGCGGGCGGGTCAGTGGTCAGCGGCATGGGGTTCCTCGGGGGTGGGTGCGGTGCGGGCGGCGGGGACGGGGACACGGGATGCGGGGGCCGTGGGGGCGGCCCGGTCGCGCAGGAAGGAGAGCAGCGTCCGCGCGGTGGCGTCGTTCTGCCGGAAGGCGGGTGCGTTGGTACGGGGGCGGGCGAACGCGCCGCCGGAGCGGGCGTCGGTGTGCGGCCCCAGCGCGAAGCGGCGCGGGTGCGGGGAGCCGGACCGGTTCAGGATCCGGGCGTCGGTGGGGTCGACGGCCAGCAGCCCGGCGGGGGTTGCCGCGGCCCCGTCGGCGTACAGGCCGCGCAGCAGCGGGTCGCGGGTGCGCTCGACGGTCGGCTCCGGCAGCCGGGCCTCCACCAGCGCCCGGGCCTCCACCCACTCCCCCGGCAGGCCGGCGCTCCCGGCGCGGAAGACCCCGCGCCGCTCGTCGGCGAGGACGGTGGTGCCGGCGCCGAGGAAGCGCACCACTCCGGCACGGGACAGCGCGAGCAGCTGCCGCAGCCGCGGTCCGGGCGGGCCGGAGGCGAGATAGCTGAAGAAGCCGTGCCACCAGGGGCCGCGGTCGCCGATCCGCACCAGCTGGCCGTAGACCGACAGCAACGCGAGGAAGACCGCCAGGTCGGGGCTGTGCGCGGGATCGTGGCGGCGGGCGAGGTCGGCCTCGATGTAGCCGCGCAGTCCCTCCTGCAGCGCCTCCCCGTCGGGGTAGCGCACGCCGGCCAGCGGGTCGTCGAGGGCGTCGAGGTCGAGCCGGTCGGCGGGGTCCGGGACCGCGGCGGCGACCAGGGCCCCGAGCGCGGGGCCGGCGGGGTCGGCGAGGGCGTACTTCTCCTCGAAGTCCGCCCGGTTCATCCGGGTGCGCTCGGGGTGCGCGGTGAACAGCCGGTGGTAGTGGGCGAAGCCCAGCTCCTTGCCGATCAGCGGCCAGACGTCGCGGCGGAAGTCGACTCCGCCGGGCCGGGCGAGCAGCTCGTCGACCTGTTCCGGCCCGAAGAAGCGCGGCACCGGCGGCCGTTCGCCGGACAGCCGGTAGCCGATCTTGGAGTGGTACGGCACCCCGCGCCGCGAGCCGACGTGCAGCACCGGCTCGCGCCCCGAGGGCCGGTAGGTCAGCTGCCCGTCGGGGCCCTCCGTGTACGAGCCGCCGCGGCCCTCGGTCAGCAGCACCATCAGGTCGACGAAGGCCAACCCGAAGCCGCGGACGAGGACCGGCTCGCCGGGCCGCAGGGCGCTCAGATCGCTGTCGGCGGTGAACGCGGGCGGCAGGTGCAGCAGCCCGTGACGCGCCGCGAAATCACTCAACTCTTGCTGATCGGGCGGGAGTTCGGAGTCCAGATGGCCGAGGGCGAGCACCACGAGGTCGGCGAGGAGCGGCGCCGGGCGACCGGCCAGCCACACCTGCTGCCGGCCCTCCCGCGAGCCGGAGACCCGTACCGCCGGGCGCCGGTGCTCGTGCACGGCGACGGAGGGCGGCAGGGCGGCCACCGCCCGCTCGTACACCCAGCCCAGATAGGCGCTCTGCAGCCGCCGGCCGGCGAAGTCGCGGGGCCCGAGCGCCGCGACGGCCTCGGCCAGGCCCGGGTCGACGGCGATCTCTCCGGCCCGCACCGCCTCGGCCCACTCGGCGAGCGACGGGCCGGGGCGCACCGGCCCGGCCTGCTCGACGCTCTCGTCGGTGAACATGGTGACGTCCTCGGCGGTGGAGTTCATCCACAGCAACGGGGACTGGTCGTGGCGCCAGATACGGCCGCCGCCGGGCGGATGCGGATCGACCACGTGCAGGTCGAGGGGCGTGTCGCCGTAGAGCTCGGGCGCGTTGGCGGCGATCCGCTCGATCAGTCCGGTGCCGCGCGGCCCGGCTCCCACGAGGACGACCGACGGCCGCGCGGAGGCGTTCACGGGGCGGCTCACCGGGCACCGGCCGTACCGCGGGCGTAGTGCCGCTCGACGAGGTACTGGCCGGCGCTGAGCACCGAGGTGACCACGACGTACCAGAGGGTGGCCACCAGCAGCAGCGGGATGACCTGATAGGTGCGGTGGTAGACCAACTGGACGGAGTAGAGCAGGTCCTGCACGGCGATGACGCTGACGATGGAGGTGCCCTTGAGGGTGCCGATCAGCATGTTGCCGGCCGGCGGCACGATGGCGCGCATGGCCTGCGGGAGCACGATCCGGCGCAGCCGCCGCCAGGCGCCCAGGCCCAGCGACTGGGCGGCCTCCAGCTGCCCCTTCTCGACGGAGAGGATGCCGCCGCGCACCACCTCGGCGGCGTAGGCGGCCTCGTGCAGCGTCAGGCCGATGACGGCGATGGCGACCGGGTCGAGCAGATCGACGGTCCTGACGCCGAGGATCGTCGGATAGAGCGCCCCGATGTTGAACCAGAACAGCAGCTGCACCAGGATCGGCATCGACCGGAAGAGCCAGACATAGCCCCAACTGACGCCACGCAGCACGGGGTTGGCCGACAGTCGCATGGTCGCGAGCAGGGTGCCCAGCACGAACCCGAGCGCCATGACGAGCACGGTCAGCCAGAGGGTCAGCCCCAGCCCGCGCAGGACGGCGTCGGTCAGGAAGTAGTCGGCGACCACGTCCCACTGGAAGGCGTCGTTGCGGACGACGGAGACGGCGGCCGACGCCAGCAGGGCGAGGACGGCGACGGCCGAGACCCACTGGCCGGTGCGACGGCGCGGCACGACGCGCGGGGCGGCGGAGCGCGAGGTGCCGGGCGGGGCCGCGGCGGACGGGGCGGGGGCGTCGAGGGTGTCGGAAACTGGATCTACCAAAGGCATGGCGAAGGCTCCGTGGTGGCCGAGAGCGAACTCCGGCTCCGGCGCCTTCACACCGGCAGAACGGGCCGCGCCCCTCAGCACGACCGCCTCTTGATGCTATGGAGTGAACACGCCCCGCTGTCAAGGGTGTCCACACTGTGGGCGTCGGGGCGCCGCGCGGTTGACGGGCAAACGGATGCCTGTTCCACTTAGCCGCATGTACGCATGGCAGCGGCTGGTCACCCGTGACCACATCGACTTCGGTCGCGTGTGGTCGTCGTCCTGTTGAGCTGACGCCCTGCCCTGACGCCCGCTGCCCCTGAGGCCGGGCCGTTTCGCGGTTCTCGCTCTTCCGCACCTCCCGCCAACCGCGCGCCTTCACACCTCGCGCCGCCCGTCCGGCGCACCCTCCCCTCGCTCCACCGGCATCCGCCGTCCCCCTTCCTCCCCCTTGCCCACCCCGGTGTCTTCCTCCTCCCCGCTCGCAGAAGGGCGCGGTATGCACTTCGGCGTCACGCCCCCGCTCGACAACGCCCCGGCCGCCCGGTCCGGGCACCTCCTCCCCCCGCCCGACCGGCTCCACCAGGCCGTCGAACGCGCGCTTCCCGACGCCCGGTCGGGCCGTGCCGGTCCCCCGGCCACCGCGGTGGCGGAGGCGGCCCGATGACCGCCGCGCCCCGGCCGCCGGGGCCGGCCCGGCTGACGATCCGTCGCACCACCGTCGCCGACCCGCTCGCTCGCCCGCTGCTGGACGAGCTGACCCACGAGTACAGCTCCCGCTACGCCAGACCCGTCGATCTGAGCCGGGAGTACCCGGCCGAGGAGTTCGCCCCGCCCGGAGGCGCGTTCCTGCTGCTCCTGGAGGACGGCGCCCCGGTCGCCGGCGGCGCGTTCCGCCGCTACGACGCCCGTACCGCCGAACTCAAGAGGATCTGGACACACTCCGCGCACCGGCGCCGCGGGCTGGGCCGGCGGGTGCTGGCCGCCCTGGAGGAGGACGCCGCCGCCCGCGGCTACACCCGCATCCACCTGACGACCGGCCCGCGCCAGCCCGAGGCGAAGGGCCTGTACCTCGCCGCGGGTTACCGGCCCCTGTTCGACCTGTCCGTCCCCCCGGAGACGATCGGCCCGCTGCCGTTCGTCAAGCATCTGGAGAGCCCCCGCCCATGACCACCAGCACACCCCGCGCCACCGCGCCGCGCGCCGCGGCCCTCCTGGCCACCGCCGCCCTGGCGCTCACCGCCTGCGGCTCGGGCGCCCCGTCGGACGGCGTCGGCGCACCGGCGGCCGGCACCGCCCGGATCCCCACCACGGACGTGGTCTCGGGCGTCAGGAAGGACCCGGCCGCGGCGAAGCTGCTGCCCGCCGCCGTCCGCGCCCGCGGCAGCCTCTCCCTCGCGGCCGGCGTCGGCACCCCGCCCTCCGCCACCTACCTTCCGGACGGCAAGACCCTGGCCGGGCAGGACATCGACTTCGCGGACGCGGTCGGCAAGGTCCTCGGCATCCGGATCAAGCGGGAGGTGGCCGGCTTCGAGGCGATCCTGCCGGCCCTCGGCAGCGGCAAGTACGACCTGGGCACCGGCAACTTCGGCGTGACCGACGAACGCCGGAAGACCCTCGACTTCGTCACCTACGTCAATGACGGGCAGGGCTTCGCGGCCCGCAAGGACAGCCCGCTCAGGAAGGTCACCTCGCTGCGGCAGCTGTGCGGGCTGACCGTCGCCACCGGCGCCGGCACCACCTTCGAGACGACGCTGGAGGAGAACGCGCACCTGTGCGAGGAGGCCGGCAAGAAGCCGTACGACGTCAAGACCTACGCCGAGCAGGGCGCCCTGTGGATCTCGCTGCAGCAGGGCCGCAGCGATGTGGTGATGAGCACGATCAACGGGTTGCGCTACGCCGTCGGGCAGCAGCCGGGGCTGCGGTTCCTCAACGAGTTCAAGCGGCTCGACGTCGGCTTCGCCTTCAAGAAGGGCACCCCGCTGGCGCCCGCCGTCCGGGCCGCGGTCAACCGGCTGAAGCAGGACGGCACTTACGACCGGATCCTGAAGAAGTGGGGCACCGGCCCGTCGGCGATCGCCACCTCGCGGATCAGCCCGCCGGAGATCAAGTAGAGGGACGCGCTTTCCCCCGGGAACGCGCCCCGGTTCGGCACCGCCCCGTCCCCCTTTGTCCGATCATCCGCAAACCCCCCTTTCGAGGGAGGCCGGTCCTCCGCGCACACCGGAACCCGACGCCGGATCGGCTCCCGTGCGCGCGACCGCCACGCCGTACGCCGGGCTCCGGCGCACACCTCGCGCCGAGACCTCTGGCATTTGCCCTGGTCCCGTGCGCGGGGCGGTCCGGAAGGACGCGAACCCGCTGCGGCCAGATGTCGTCATCACTCGACATCACCCGGTCGGGTACCGACTGTGATGTTCTTCGTACTGTCAGTTTCCTTGCCCGGCGCGCAAGCTGATGGTGCGCCACCCTCTTTGCACCAGATGTGTCACGAACCCCCCGTGCGGCGGCTATCCACTTGGCACTCCCTTGGCCTGATGGACGACGATAGGGGCAGGACACCAAGACACGCGGGTGAGAGGAGGCGTCAATGGGATCGGTACGCAAGGCGAGTGCCTGGCTGGGGCTCGTCGACGACAGTGATGACGAGCGCTACTACGACGACGACTACGCCGAAGGACCCGGCGCCGGTGACACGGGCGGCAGCAGCCCCTGGGTGACCGACCCCCGGGTGCGGGTGGCCGACGAGACCGCCCACGACCAGGGCACCCGCATCGCCACGGTCACCCCGGAGAGCTTCCGGGACGCCCGCGGCATCGGCGAGCTCTTCCGCGACGGCGTCCCGGTGATCGTCAACCTGACCGCCATGGAGCCCGCCGACGCCAAGCGCGTGGTGGACTTCGCCGCCGGCCTGACCTTCGGCCTGCGCGGATCGATCGAGCGCGTCGCCACCCGCGTCTTCCTGCTCACCCCCGCCGACTACAAGGTGCTCAGCGGCGAGTCCCGCGACCACCGCAACGGCGGCTTCTTCAACCAGAGTTGAGCCGGGGCCCCGCCGCGAGCGGGCGGGGTCCCGACGCCTCCGGCCGGGGCCGGGGGGTCACCCAGGGGGGTGGCAGCCACCGCAGCCGAGGGCGGGGCCGCTCACCGGAAGGCGTCCAGACCGGTGAGTGCCTTGCCCAGCACCAGCTGGTGCATCTCGACGGTGCCCTCGTAGGTCAGCACCGACTCCAGGTTGGTCGCATGCCGCATGACGGGGTACTCCAGCGAGATCCCGTTGGCGCCGAGGATCGTCCGCGCCGTCCGGCAGATCTCGATCGCCTCCCGTACGTTGTTCAGCTTCCCGAAGCTGATCTGCTCGGGCCGCAGCCGCCCGGCGTCCATCCGCTGCCCCAGGTGATGGGCCAGCAGGATCCCCTTGTGCAGTTCGACGGCCATGTCGGCGAGCTTGGCCTGGGTCAGCTGGAAGCCGCCGATCGGCTTGCCGAACTGCTCCCGCGTCCTCGCGTAGTCCAGCGCCGCCTCGAAGCTGGCACGGGCGGCACCCATGGAACCCCAGACGATGCCGTAGCGGGCGTGGCTCAGACAGCCGAGCGAGCCGCGCAGGCCGGTGACACCGGGCAGCACCGCGTCGGCCGGCAGCCGCACCTCGTCGAGCACGAGTTCGCTGGTCACCGAGGCGCGCAGGGACCACTTGTGCGTGATCTCGGGGGCGGAGAACCCGGGTGCGTCGGTGGGCACGACGAAGCCCCGGATGCCCTCCTCGGTACGGGCCCAGACCACCGCGACACCGGCCACCGAGCCGTTGGTGATCCACATCTTGCGGCCGGTGAGGACCCAGTCCGAGCCGTCCCGCTTGGCGTACGTCCGCATCCCGGCCGGGTCGGAGCCGTGGTCGGGCTCGGTCAGGCCGAAGCAGCCGATGACCTCGCCGGCCGCCATCCGCGGCAGCCACTGCTGCTTCTGCTCCTCCGAACCGAAGCGCCAGATCGCGTACATCGCGAGCGAGCCCTGGACGGAGACCAGCGAGCGGATACCGGAGTCGGCGGCCTCCAGCTCCAGGCAGGCCAGGCCGTACTGCACCGCTGAGGCGCCGGCGCAGCCGTAGCCGGTCAGGGACATGCCGAGCGCACCGATCGAGCCGAGCTCGCGGGCCAGTTCGCGGATACCGGGCAGTTCGCCCGCCTCGTACCACTCGGCGATGTGCGGCAGGACCCGGTCGGCGGTCCACTGCCGGACGGTGTCGCGGACCGCACGGTCCTCGTCGCTGAGCAGATCGTCGAGGCCCAGGGGGTCGCCGGGATCGAACGGCGGAACGGAAGAGGCAGCGGAGGAAGCTGAGGACGGCTGGGCGGGCATGGCGGGCCTCCGGCGGGTTCAGCGCGCATAAAACTAGCAGTGGTAGTTATGTGCGTCCGACGGTACGGCCCGCGCCCCCGCGCGGCAAGGGTCACCCGCCGCGCGGGGGCGCGAAGAAAGAAGAGGGAACGAGCGGTGAGACGGCTCAGCGGCCGGAGGTCGCCCGGGCGGGCTCACCGCTGCCCCGCCCGGCGCCCGCCGCCGGGCCCTCGGCCTGCGCGGTCTCGCCCTCGGCCTCCGCGCGCTCGGTGGACTCCGCGGCCCGCCGCGGCAGCCGCAGCGCGATCCCCGCGCCGACCAGCAGCAGCACGGCGCTGGCGACGAGGGTGACGTGCAGCCCGCGGACGAAGGAGTCCCGGGCGGCCTCGCGCAGCGCGGCCCTGGCGGCCGGCCCCAGACCGGCGGCCACCTTGTACGCCTCACCGAGGGAGTGCGCGGCCGACCGGGACGCCTTGTCGGCGACGCCGCCGACATGGGCCAGTCCCGGCGCGTAGGCGGCGTTCATGACACTGCCGAGCAGCGCGACGCCGATGCCGGCGCCGAGCTGGTAGGACGTCTCGCCGATGGCGGCGGCGCCGCCGGACTGCTCGGCGGGGGCCTCGCTGAGCATCGACTCGTACGCCCCGAAGAGCGTGGACTGGAAGCCGAAGCCGAGCAGGACGAAACCGCCGGACAGCAGCCAGGGGCGGTCGTCGGCAGACATCGCGGTCAGGCAGAGCACCGCGGCGGCGGTCAGCACGAAGCCCAGCGAGACCATCGCGCGCGGGCCGATGGCCTGCAGCATCTTCGAGCCGGTCAGGCCGGCGGCCATCGCGGCGAAGACCAGCGGCAGCATCCGCAGCCCGGTCTCCAGCGGGCTGAGCCCCAGGACCAGTTGGAGGTACTGCACGGCGATCAGCTGCAGCCCCACCAGCGCGAGCATGGCCAGCACGATGCAGCCGACGGAGGTGCCGAACGCGGGCCTGGCGAACAGCCGCATGTCGATCAGCGGGTGCGCGCGGCGACGCTGGCGGCGTACGAAGAGGATCAGCAGCGCGACGCCGAGGACGATGGGCAGCAGCGTGGTCGGGCCGACCACCGCGGCGCCGCTGCCGATCCGCTTGACGCCGAGGACGATGCCCAGCACGCCGAGCGCCGCGACGATCGCGCCGATCACGTCCCAGGGGCCGTTGCGCTCACCGCGCGACTCCGGCAGCAGCCACCGGCCTATCAGCAGCATCGCGGCCATCATCGGGATGTTGATGAGGAAGACCGAGCCCCACCAGAAGTTCTCGACGAGGAAGCCGCCGAGGACCGGTCCGACCGCGGCGCCGACCGCGGCCACCGCGCTCCACACGCCGATGGCGACCGCGCGTTCCCGCCGGTCCGGGAACACCTGACGCAGGATCGACAGCGTCGCAGGCATGATCATCGCCCCGCCGATGCCGAGCAGGGCACGGGCCACCATCAGGATCTGCGGATTGGGCGCGAGCGCCGCGGCGGCCGAGGCGAGGCCGAAGAGGCCGTAGCCGAGGAGGAGGATGCGGCGGCGGCCGACGCGATCGCCGAGCGTGCCGAACAGGATCAGCAGCGAGGCCGCGATCAGCGGATACACATCGACGATCCAGAGCAGCTCCACCGGCCCCGGGCGCAGGTCCTCGGTGACCGACGGCACCGCGACGTACAGGATCGTGGTGTCCAGCGCGACGAAGAGCAGGCTGACGCAGAGCACGATCAGCACGGTCCAGCGGTTCACACCGCCGCTTGAAAGCCGGGGAACACCAGCCGTCCGTCCGCTGCCGGACGCGGTCGTCCCGGACATAGCACCTCCAGTCATGCTCTCGCGGCCACGGATCAGGGCGCGAAAACGCCCCGGGGGGAACCGGCGGCACGGGCGAGTTGAGACGTCAGACTACGCGAGTCCCCCCATGTGCCGCGTGGCTCACCTCACGATGAGACGCTCATCGCAGCGCCATCCGTTCCCCCACCCGCGGCCGTCGGGCGTTCTCCGGCCACAGGGATAATCGTCCGGATGAACGATCTTGCCTCCGCCGCCGTTCCCGGCCCGGCACTGCGCGACGCCCCCGGCACACCGGGCGTACGGGCCGCGCTGCGCCGTGCCGCACCCGCGCTGGCGGCCTACGCGGCGATCCGGGGCCTGGGCCTGGCCGTGCTGGCCGTGTGGTCGGCGGCGGACGGCAAGAACTGGCACACCCTGCTGACGGCCCGCTGGGACTCGCTCTGGTACACCCGGGTCGCCGAGCAGGGCTACGGCTACGCGGTGCAGCTGCCGAACGGCGACGTCCACTCCAACCTGGCGTTCTTCCCGCTGCTGCCGTGGCTGGAGCGCGGGCTGTCGGCGCTCCTCCCGCTGTCGCCCGCGGACGCCGGGATGGCGGTGGCCTGGCTGACGTCGCCGGCCGCGGCCTGGGCGCTGTACGCGACCGGGGAGCGGCTGCACGGGCCGCGGGCCGGGGTCGCGCTGGCAGCGCTGTGGGCCGCGCTCCCGGTGGGGATCGTGCAGTCGATGGCGTACTCGGAGGCACTGTTCACCGCGCTCGCGGCCTGGGGCGTGTACTGCGTCATGACCGGCCGCTGGGTGGCGGCCGGGGTGCTGGCGTCGCTGGCCGGACTGACCCGGCCGGTGGGTGCGGCGGTGGTCGCGGCGGTGTGGCTCACCGCGGCGGTGACGCTGTGGCGGGAGCGGGCCGGCGGCACGGGGGTGCGGGCCGCGCTGCGGGCGCGCCCGGGCCTGCTGCCGGGCGTCCTCGTGGCGCCCCTCGGCTGGTGCGGCTACTTCCTGTGGGTCGGCGCGCGGCAGGGCTCGCTCACCGGATATCTGGACGTCCAGGGCGGCTGGGGCAACGGCTTCGACGGCGGTCTCGCGTTCGGCGCCTTCATCTGGCACCAGCTGTCCGGACCCGCCTTCCCGGCCGGGCTCGGACTGCTGGCCGGCGTGGGGCTGGTGATCTGGCTGTACGTGCGCGGCGTGCGGCAGGGCGAGCCGCTCCCGCTGGTCGTCTACGGCGGGGTGGTACTGCTGCTCGCACTGACCGCCAAGGGCTACTTCGGCTCCAAGCCGCGGCTGATGATGCCGGCCTACCCGCTGCTGCTGCCGCCGGCGACGGCGCTCGCGCGGTGCCGCCCGGCGCGGTCCTGGCTGGTCATCGGAGTGGTGGCGGTGGCCTCCGCGGCCTACGGGGCGTTCTGGCTGAACGGATCCGGCCCTCCATGATCATTTTCTGCCCGGCCCCCTCCGCCTCCCCTCGCCCCGGGGAAACGGTGCACGACACCCGGGCAAATGACGGATAAACTCCCCCGGAGAAAAGCAGATAAGGCGCTGAGCGGGCCGACACGCGGCCACGCGGAAGGGATTGAGAATCGCCGGGAATTCCGTTCCAAATCCCAGCGGCGAAGCCTCGTTTGAGACGCATTCCACATCACATCGTCATTACAAAGCGCACAGTTTGACCAAGCGCCTACATCACACGCGGTAACGTCGATTGAGTGCGTACCGATGAGAAGCTCGACCAGATGGAGGAGCGCCCGACCGATCGTGCCCGGCCACCCCAGATGACCCGGACCCGCCTGTGGCTGTTCGGCGGCACGCTGGCGGTGTACGCGGCGATCGTGGTCGGAGTGCTGGCCACTTCATGGCTGGTCACCTTCGACTGGCAAGTCATGTTCTTCAGGCCGTACAAGCAATGGCCTTCGATCCATGCCTTCCTCGACTACTTCGTCGTGCTGGGCCAGCGCGGGCCGACCGCGGTGGCGGTGGCGGCCTGGCTGGGCTGGCGCTGCTGGCGCCAGCGCAACCTCCACCCGCTGCTGGTGCTCGGCGCCTCACTGCTGCTGCTGAACATCACCGTGGGCGCGGCCAAGCTCGGCATGAGCCGGCTCGGCCCGCACTACGCGACGACCGTCGGCTCCAACGAGATGTGGCTGGGCGGCGACATATTCCCCTCGGGTCACACCGCGAACGCCGTGGTCACCTGGGGCGTGCTGGCCTACCTGGCGACCACCCCGCTGCGCCGCCGCACGCTGTCGGTGATCGCCGCGCTGGGCGCGCTGGGCGTCGGCATGACGACCGTCTACCTGGGCACGCACTGGGTGAGCGACGTGCTGCTGGGCTGGGCCGCCGGTCTGCTGGTGCTGCTGGCGATGCCGTGGCTGGAGCCCGGCATCATCTGGGTGGAGGACCGCCTGATGGGCATCCTGCTGCGGCTGTGGCTGCGGCTGCGCCCCGATTCGCTGCGCGGCCCGCTGCCGGCCGACGCGCTGGCCCCGGGGCTGTCGCGGCAGCGCATCGCCCCCGACGGCGAGGTGCTCGTACGCGAGGCCATCGGCGCCGCGCCCCGCTCCGCCGCCCGCGCCCCGGACGGCTGGCCGCACCACCCGGCGCGGCCGCACACGTCGCGCTCGGAGCGCACCCCGGTCACCCCGGCAGGCAGCCGCCGGCCGCCGCACGCGGACCGCGTCCCGCGCACCACGCCGCTGAGCCCGGCCTCCGGCCGCGGCCGCAACACCAGCGGCTGACCGCCCCGCCGGCCGCGGGGCCGGTACGCACACCCCCGCCCCGTCACGAAGGCCCCGGCCGCTCCAGGAGGAGCGGCCGGGGCCTTCGCCGTCGGCGGTCGTCGGTAGGGGCCGCGAGCGGCGCTCAGCCGGACCAGCTGCGGTGCACCGTGTCGTCCTTCACCTCGAAGTTCAGCCGGCCCGCGACGTACTCCATGGTGATGATCGCGCCCGGCGGCAGCGAGCGGACGGTGCTCCAGCCCCGCGCTCTGGCCAGTTCCTCGGCGTCCTGACGGCCGAGGCCGACGTACGTCTCGACGTCGTCCTGAGGGTTGTCCGGGAGGTTCGGTACATCAGCCATGCCAGCCACCGTAGGCGCCCGCCCGGGCCCGCGGAAGGGCGGCCCGTCGCACACCTCGATGACTTCCCGGTCCGCCAATGGTCACACTTGTGTCACAGCGTGCGTTCCCGGGTTTGCCGGGACTTCCGTCACCCGTACGCGCCGAGTGACCGGGCAACCGGGTGGAAAAATAAACCGGCCGGAATTCCGCCTTGATCGAACACGGAACGGGCATGACCGTCCCGGGCCGGGCGGAGCGCGGTGCGAAATTAATGCCGGCTCAGTGCCGGATTCCCTTTACCCCGGCCCTTTAATCAGCCGGACGGGAATTGGCCAACGCGACACACTCCACACACATTTTCCGCACATCGCCCAGCCCGCCGGATCACGGACACTTCACCGAGGCCCGCCACCGGCGCCGCGGACCGCCCGCGACGGCCCCGCACCCGTGCGTCACCCCAGCGCCCGGGAGAGCCGGTCCCTGATCTCCCGCAGCCGGTCGACCAGCTCCGGCGGCTCGCGGACCTCGAAGTCGAAACCGGTCATCACGAGGTGGACCACCAGCATCTCCAGCGTGTGCGCCCCGGTCCGCAGCAGGCAGTGCCCCTCGTCGACGGCCTCCAGCACGCCCGCCGACGGGCTGATGCGGGCCGCCGCGGCCTCCGCCGAGGCGTGCAGCAGGACCGTGGCCTGCCGGGCGTACACGCGGGTGGAGACGCCCTGCGAGACATAGGCCGCGAGGTCCTCGGCGGGCGGCGTGCGGGGCGTGAAGCGGGGGCCGTGCGGCGGGGTGGGGACGATGCGGTCGACGCGGTAGGTGCGCCAGTCCTCGCGGCCGGTGTCCCAGGCGACGAGGTACCAGCGGCGCTGGGCGCAGACCAGCCGGTGCGGTTCGACGGTGCGTGCGGAGACCGTCCCGTCGTGAGCGGTGTAGTCGAACCGCAGCCGCCGGCAGTCCCGGCAGGCGTGCGCCAGCTCGGTGAGCACCTCCGCGTCGACGCGGGGGCCGCCGGTGGGCATCGGCACGGTGAAGGCGGTGAGCGCCCCGACGCGGCGCCGCAGCCGGTGCGGCAGCACCTGCTCCAGCTTGGCCAGCGCCCGTACGGACGTCTCCTCGATGCCCTCGACGCCGCCGCCCGCGGCGGTGCGCAGCCCCACGGCGACCGCCACCGCCTCCTCGTCGTCGAGCAGCAGCGGCGGCAGCTGGGCCCCGGCGCCGAGCCGGTAGCCGCCGGCCGTGCCGGGCGCCGAGTGCACGGGGTAGCCCAGCTCACGCAGCCGGTCGACGTCCCGGCGGACCGTGCGCGGGGTGACGGCGAGGCGGTCGGCGAGCTCCGCGCCGGACCACTCCCGATGGGCCTGCAGGAGCGAGAGCAGGCGCAGCAGACGTGCCGAGGTCTCCAACATGCCCCGAGTCTCGCAGCCCTCGCGGACAGCCTCGGTCCTCGATGTGCTCCGGTTCTCGATACGCCCCGGCTCCCGGGGCGCGACGGGAATCCGCCGGGGCGTCAGTCCCCGGCGGGCCCGGCGACGCGTACGGCCAGGTCGTTGTCGAGCGTGTAGTACGGACCGACCCTGACCTGCGCCGCCCCACAGGGCACCGCCAGCGCCGGATAGCTGAAGACCTGCTTCTTGTCCGCGACGTCGTCGAGGAGGCGGGCGATCCGGACCGGCCGGGCGCCCTCGCCGGGTCGCAGCCACAGGTCCCAGGGCTCGCTGCCGCCCTCCCAGCGGCCGGCCAGCTCCTCGTAGGGCAGGGTGAAGGTGAAGTCCGGCCCCTCGACGGTCAGCGGCACACTGACCGTGTCCGGCTCGCCGTCCGGCCCGGGGGTGCGCCGGGCCCGTGCCTCGGCCCGGGCGCCGGCGGCCGGCACGGCGCCGTAGAGCCGGCCGGTGACCGTCACCCCGTCCGGCGCCACCAGCAGGTCGCCGGCCTCCGCATGCGGCCCGCGCAGCCAGCTGCGCAGCGCGAGATTGCCGAACTTGGTCGCGTACGGAATCCGTACGCCGAGCCGCCCGACACCCCCCAGCGGCCGGCGGTCCACCAGCGACCGCAGGTCGTTGACGCCGGGCAGCAGCCGGCGCGGGTCGCGGCCGTCGCCGAGGTCGGCGTAGGCGTTCCAGCGGCCCTCGGCGAGCGCCACGGTGCTGGGCAGCACCGCGCGCAGCCGGCCGGCCCCGTTCGGCCCGAGCGGCAGCCGCACCTCGTCGTCCGCGCCGTCGCCGCCGCGCAGCCGTAGCACCAGCGCCGCGCTCCAGGCGACGGCGGTGCCCTGAGGGGCGGTCAGGTCGAAGGTGAGACCGCCGGCGGAGTCCGCTATGCAGTCGGCGCGCAGCTCACCGGGCGCCACCGCCCCGTCCGCCGCGTTTCCGTCCCCGGATCTGTCCTTCCCGCTCCCGGGCCCCGCCCGGCGCCCGGTGCCCCCGGGCTCCGCTCCTGCCGCGGATTCCTGCTCGATGGCGGCCGACTCCTTCATCTCGTCTCCGGTCACGGTCAACTCACTCGACGCGGTCATGCCGTCCGCACCCCTCTCAGTGCGGCGCGGGCCGCGTCCTTGGTCGCGTAGGCGCCGCTGAGCAGGGCGCCCCGGGCGCGGTGCAGGCTGCCGCGCAGCCGGCTGGCGCGGCGGCGCGTGAGCAGCTCGCCGAAGAGCGCCTCGTAGCGGCCGGCGATCCGGCCGGGGTCGAAGCGGGCCGAGGAGGCCAGCGCGGCGGCGCCCATCCGCGTGCGGGCGGCGTCGTCGTTGATGAGCGTGAGCAGCCCACCGGCCAGCGCGGCGGGGTCGCCGACCGGCACCAGCGTGCCGTCCACCCCGTCGGTGATGATCTCGCCCGGCCCGTGCGGGCAGTCCGTGGCCACCACCGGCAGCCCGCACCGCATCGCCTCGACGATCGTCATCCCGAAGGACTCCAGGCTGGAGGAGACCGCGGCGATCGACCCCTTGGCCCACTCGGACTCCAGGGGGCTGGCCGGGCCCATCAGGAAGACGTGGTTGTACAGGCCGAGTTCGGTTATCAGGGCGCGCAGGTCAGCCTTCTCCGCGCCTCCGCCGTAGATCCGCAGCCGCCAGTCGGGGCGCTCGGCGACGACCTGCGCGAAGGCCCGTATGAGGACGTCGTAGCGCTTGACGCGGGCGAGCCGGCCGGCGGCGACGACCCACTTGCCGCTGCCGTCGGCGGGCGGCAGGCCGGGGGCGGGGACGCTGTTGGGCACCGCCTCGACGCGAACGCCGGGCAGCCGGAGCGTCCGGCGGTAGGCGAGGGCGTCCGCCTCGGTGACGGTGGTGACCGCGTCCAGCCGCGGATAGGCGCCGCGCAGCGCCAGCTTGAGCGCCCGGCTGTGGCTGTCCAGCGTGAGGTGCTCCTGCCCGACCCGGACCGGCCCGCGGCGCGTCTGCCGGGCGATGTGGACGTTCAGCCCCGGCCGGGTGCCGACCACCACATCGGCCTCCGTTCGGCGCAGGTACTGGGCGATCCGGCGGTCGGTGAGCTCGCTGTACTGCCCGTAGCGGCCCTCGCCGGCGGGAAACACCCTGGCGGGCCGGGCGTGCGCCGGGTCGGCGCCGTCACCGGAAGGGCCGGACTCCCTGAGGTCCACGAGATGCCGCAGCGCGACGCGGGGGCCGAGGTCGAGGACCGGGGCGTCGCGGTGGCGCAGCACGGACACGATCTCGACGTCGTGCCGCTCGGCGAGCGTCCCGGCCAGGTTGAACGTGGTCCGGATCGTCCCCCCGATGCCATAGGCATTGTGAAGCAGGAATGAGATGTGCATCCGTCCCCGTGTCCCCTGGTCTCCCGGTCTCTCCAGCGCCCCTGGGAACCACATCGCACTCCCTGTCGCACGACAGGCCCCACTCACTGAACGCAAAGACCTCGCCCCGCGGTTCCGGGTTGGGGGCTTTCGCCAAGATGTTCCGAAAGAGTGAGGACATCGGTAGCAGAAGCAGGGAACCCGAACCCCCGATTTGCCGTCCGGGTACCCCTAAGTACCCACGGGGGCAGGCTTGTCGGGAGTTTTCTCGCCGACGTTCTCCGGGGCCTTCGCCGCCGGGGTGACGGGCGCCTTGTCCGCCGGCACGTCAGGGGCCCGGTCCGCCGGCTTGTCCGCCGGAGCGTCGGGCTTCTTGTCCGGAGCCTGGTCCGCGGGTGCGACGGAAGCCGCGTCGGGCACCTTGGTCGCCGGCACGTCGGGCACCTTGTCGGCCGGCTCGCCCACCACTCCGCCAGGCGCCTTCTCGACCGGCTTGTCCGCAGGAGTGTCGGGCTTCTTCTCGGCCGGCCGCTCCACCGTCGTGCCGGCGCTCACCCCGGCGCCCGTGGCGACGTCCTTGGCCACGTCCGGGGCCGCGTCCTTGGTCACGTCCTTGGCCACGTCCTTCCGGTCGCCCTTCGCGAGCTCCTTGCCGACGACCACGACCTTGGCGGCCACCTTGTCACCGCCCGTGCGCCCCTGAGGGAGCGTCAGTCTCATGCCGGCCACCAGGCGGTGCGGGTTCCCGCCGAGCGCATGCCGGTTGGCCTTGTACAGCGTCCGCCAGCCGCCCTTGACCTGCAGTCTCCGGGCGATGCCGCCCAGCGTGTCCCCGTGCCGGACGAAGTACGTGCGACCGCTGTGACTGCCGCCGCCGCTCCCGGTGGTCTTCCCGCTCCCCTTGCCACTGCCCTTCCCGCTGCCCCCCTTGCCCTCATCCGTGTCGCCGGTCAGGCCGTAGCGTCTGGAGCACACCGGCCAGGCACCCCACCCCTGGGCGGCCTGCACCCTCTTGGCGATCTCGATCTGCTCCTCACGGCTGGCGAGATCGGCCCGCCGGGCGAACTCGAGACCGCCGAACGCCTCCCAGGTCGGCTGCCAGAACTGCAGGCCGCCGTAGAAGGAGTTGCCGGTGTTGATGTGCCAGTCGCCGCTGCTCTCGCACTCGGCGAGGCAGCCCCAGGGCCACAGCTCACCGGCGCAGGCGTGCCGCGCCTTGTTGCTTTCGCCGGCGGGGGGCGCGCCGTCCCCCTTCGGCCCGTCGGCGGCCGCGCCACCCGGCAGGGAGAGGACCAGGGCGGCGGCCGCTGCGGTGAGCAGCCCGACGGATCCCACGAAGCGCCGTGGCGCCGAAGATGTGTCCGACATAGCCGGTGACGGTAGGCAGCAGCCCGCCGCGCACCAGCGCGCCACGCCCTTCAAGCCCCCGTCCCACCCGCTCCGGTGTATGGAACGCCGCCAACTGCGCCATCTTCTGCGCAAAAACTGTCGGTAGGCGACCGCTTGTTGGGCACCTTTCCGTAGTTTCCCACTGTGCGCGGATTGGTTCGATTCTGTTCCCGTCGTCGCGTGACTCCTGCCGCAGGTCACCCGTTGTGCTTGTACGAGCCGGGAGACCCCCCGGCAGACGCACAGAGATCGAGGAGCCACCCGTGCCGCGCATGCTCGACGTCAGCGACGACGTTCGCGCCGAGATCGGCGACGAAGAAGCCGACCGCCTGCTGGCCGGTGGCGACGCCCCCGGCAGCTACGACTGCACCTCCTGCCGGACCCCTGGAGACAGCGAGCAGGAGCGCACCAGCACCGTCCTGTTCGTGGGCGAGGAGACCGCGGTGCTCGCGTTCGCCCACGCCACGTGCATCCCGTCGCAGGTCGTGCCGGTGTCGGAGGAGCAGCTCCAAGGAGCTGTGCGCTCCATCACCGGTGAGGACGCCGCCCCCCGTACGCCCGGATCCAACCCCTCGCCGGCCACCCCGGTCCCCACCCGTGACCGCCAGGCCACCCTGGGGATCACCTGCGGACTGGTGCTGGTCGAGGGCGATCTGCGCCCGGCCCTGGTGGTCGAGCCGGACGGCCCGATCGCCCGCCCCGGCTCGACCAGCCTGGACGACGACTTCCTGCCGCTCCTTCTGGAGCAGGGCTTCCACCCGGTGACGGACATGAACCAGCTCCCCGCCCTCAACCCGGGCTGGTCCGCCCTGCTGGCGATGGGCAAGCTGCACGCCGTCCTGCAGCCGGGCACGGCCGGCAGCCAGGCGGCCTGGTGGCAGGCCCATCAGCCGCTGGCGGTCTCCGACGGCTGGCGCGCGGCGGCCAACAAGGCCCAGACCGTACTGATGTACGCCGCCCCCGCGGGCACCATCGGCCACCAGCCCCGCGAGGACCTGATGCGGCAGGCGCTGGAGGAGGCCGCCGCCAAGGGCGCCCTGGTCGCCGCGGCGATGCCGCTCGCCGGCACCTGACAGTCGTAGGGCACCCGATCGCGGGGGCAGGGCCGCCGATCCGGCCGGTCATGCCCTCGCGATCGGCCATTTCCGCCCGAAAGCCGCATCCCGCAGGGATCGGGGTCGTTGGCACATACGTGCACGCATACGACCCTTCCGCCCGCGCCCCGTACCCCCACCCGATCCCCGGCATGCGCCCGTCGCACGAGCGCGGACCGTCGCTCACGACGGACCGCGCCTCGGCCACTCCGATCTACGACGAGCTGTACGCCGAGTACCGGCGCTCCTTCCGGGCGCTGCCCGGGGACCGTACGGACGAGCCGGAGATCCCGGAGGTGCTGCGTGGCACCGGGGGCTGGAGCCGTACGCCGGCGTCCGCGGGGCACTGGGAGGTCGTCGGCCGACAGCCCTACCACTCCCGGAGCCATCTCCCGGCCCTCCCCCCGGGCCCGCGCGACGCCCGCCCCCACGGCCGCTGACCCGGGCCCGGGCCGAGGAACTCCACGACTCCGCCCGGGGTCCCGGGCCCGCAGCCGCTACTTCTTCTTGCTGCGCTTCTCCCGCACCCGCACCGAGATGTGGATCGGCGTCCCGTCGAAGCCGAACTCCTCGCGCAGGCGGCGCTCGACGAAGCGGCGGTAGCCGGCCTCCAGGAAGCCGGAGGCGAAGAGGACGAAGCGCGGGGGCTTGGTGCCGGCCTGGGTGCCGAAGAGGATGCGGGGCTGCTTGCCGCCGCGGATCGGGTGCGGGTGAGAGGCGACGATCTCACCGAGGAAGGCGTTCAGCCGCCCGGTGGGGATACGCGTCTCCCAGCCGGCCAGCGCCGTCTCGATCGCCGGGACCAGCTTCTCCATGTGGCGGCCGGTGCGCGCGGAGACGTTGACCCGCATCGCCCACGGGATCTGGACGAGGTCCCGCTCGATCTCCCGCTCCAGGTAGAAGCGGCGCTCCTCGTCGAGGTTGTCCCACTTGTTGTAGGCGATGACCAGGGCGCGTCCCGCCTCCACGGCCATCGTGATGATGCGCTGGTCCTGGACGCTGATGGACTCGGACGCGTCGATCAGGACGACCGCGACCTCGGCCTTCTCCACGGCCGCGGCGGTGCGCAGCGAGGCGTAGTAGTCGGCGCCCTCCTGGAGGTGCACCCGGCGGCGGATGCCGGCGGTGTCCACGAACTTCCAGGTCTTGCCGCCGAGTTCGATCATCTCGTCGACCGGGTCGCGGGTGGTGCCGGCCATCTCGTTGACGACCACCCGCTCCTCGCCGGCGACCTTGTTCAGCAGCGAGGACTTGCCGACGTTGGGGCGGCCGATCAGCGCGATCCGGCGGGGGCCGCCGAGGGCCTGGCCGAAGGTCTGCGCGGGCGCCTCGGGCAGTGCGTCCAGCGCGGCGTCCAGCATGTCGCCGGTGCCGCGGCCGTGCAGCGCGGAGACCGGGTGCGGCTCACCGAGGCCCAGCGACCAGAGCATGGCGGCGTCGGCCTCGCCCGAGGGGCCGTCGACCTTGTTGGCCACCAGCACGACCGGCTTGCCGGACCGGCGCAGCAGCTTGACGACGGCCTCGTCGGTGTCGGTCGCGCCGACCTTGGCGTCGACGACAAAGACCACCGCGTCGGCCGCCTCGATGGCGAACTCGGCCTGCATCGCGACGGAGGCGTCGATGCCGAGGACGTCCTGCTCCCAGCCGCCGGTGTCGACGACCTTGAAGCGGCGGCCGTTCCAGTCGGCCTCGTAGGTGACACGGTCGCGGGTGACGCCCGGCTTGTCCTCGACGACCGCCTCACGGCGGCCGATGATGCGGTTCACCAGAGTCGACTTGCCGACATTGGGGCGGCCGATGACGGCGAGGACGGGCAGCGGACCGTGGCCGGCCGCGGCGATGTCGCCCTCGACCTCCTCCAGGTCGAAGCCCTCCTCCGCGGCGAGCTCCATGAACTCCGCGTACTCGGCGTCGCCAAGCGCACCGTGCTCGTCGCCGGTGGGGATCTGGTCGTTCATGAAGTCCGTTCCTCGTTCATCATCATCGGTGGGCCGCTCGTCCGCGGCCCACTACTCAAGTGTCGGTCAGCGCCCGGTCAGGCGCCTGGCCTCCGCCAGGTGGGCGGTCAGCCGCTCCTGGATCCGTACGGTCGCCTCGTCGAGCGCCTTACGGGTGCGCCGGCCGGCGGCGCCCCGCGCCCCCTCCTGGGCCTCGAAGGCGTCGCCGAAGACCACGTCGACGCGGGTGCGCAGCGGCGGTACGGCGGGCGACAGCCGGCTGCGCCGCTCCTTGCCGCCGAGCACCGCCACCGGCACGACGGGGGCGCCGGAGCGCACCGCGAAGTACGCCAGGCCCGCCCGCAGGGAGGCGAAGTCGCCCTCGCCCCGGGTGCCCTCGGGGAAGATGCCCAGCACCCCGCCCTGCTCCAGCACCCCGAGCGCGTCGGTGATCGCCTTGCGGTCGACGGCGTCGCGGTCCACCTTCAGCTGCCCGATGCCCCGCAGGAACGGGTCCAGCGGGCCGACGAAGGCTTCTTTCTTGATCAGGAAATGCACCGGCCGGGGCGCGGTGCCCATCAGCATCGGGCCGTCGATGCCGTGCGAGTGGTTGACGGCAAGGATCACCGGGCCGGCGGACGGCACCCGCCAGGCGCCCAGCACCCGCGGCCGCCACAGCCCGTACATCAGGCCGATGCCGATCCGCCGTCCGACCGCCGCGCCGGCCTCGGACGGCACCCCGCCGGCGCCGGTCACCGCGCGAGTCCCGCCTTTTCGGCGCTGACGCCCTCGATGAGGGTGACCACGCACTCGATGACCTGCTCCAGCGTCAGGTCGGTGGTGTCCACCTCGACGGCGTCGTCCGCCTTGGCCAGCGGGGAGGTCTTCCGGGAGGCGTCGGCGGCGTCCCGCTTGATCAGCGCCTCGCGGGTGGCGGCCAGGTCGGTGGCCTCCTTGCCCTTGAGCTCACCGCTGCGGCGGGCCGCCCGCGCCTCGGCGGAGGCGGTCAGGAAGACCTTGAGGTCGGCGTCCGGCAGGACCGTGATGCCGATGTCCCGGCCCTCGACGACGATGCCGCGCGGCGCCGAGGCGGCGATGGAGCGCTGCAGGTCGGTGATCAGGGTCCGCACCTCGGGGACCGCGCTGACGGCGCTGACCGCGGCGGTGACCTCCTGGGTGCGGATCGGGCCCGCGGCGTCCAGCCCGTCGACCGTGATGGTCGGGGCGGCCGGGTCGGTGCCGGAGACGATCACGGGCTTGGCGGCGGCGTCGGCGACGGCCGTCGCGTCCTTGATGTCGATGCCGTTGTTCAGCATCCACCACGTGATCGCGCGGTACTGGGCACCGGTGTCGAGGTAGCCGAGGCCCAGCTTGGCGGCCACGGCCTTGGACGTGCTGGACTTGCCCGTGCCTGCGGGGCCGTCGATGGCGACAATCACTGCAGCCGGGGCGGTCCGAGCGGCGGTTTCCACGGTGACGAACACCTTTCTTGTACACGGGGCGGGGGTCCAAGGGCCGTAAGGGCCTCGCACAAGGTTACTGGCTCACCCGGACGGCGCCGTCCACGGTGTCACTGCCGGATCGACCAGCCCCGCTCCCGCAGCTCCGCGGTGAGTGCCGGCACCGTCTGCGGCTCGACCATGAGCTGGATGAAGCCCGCCTGCTGTCCGGTGGCGTGCTCGATGCGGACGTCCTCGATGTTGACCCCGGCCCGGCCGGCGTCGGCGAAGATCCGGGCCAGCTCGCCGGGCTGGTCGCCGATGTACACCGCGACGATCTCGTACGCGGCGGGGGCGGCGCCGTGCTTGCCGGGGACCCGCTCGCGGCCGGCGTTCCCGCGCCGCAGCACGTCCTCGATGCCGGTCGCGCCGCCGCCCCGCTTGTCCTCGTCGGCGGACTCCAGGGCGCGCAGGGACCGCACCGTCTCGTCGAGGTCGGCGGCGATCTCGGCCAGCACGTCGGCGACCGGGCCGGGGTTCGCGGAGAGGATGTCGATCCACATGCCGGGGTCGGAGGCGGCGATCCGCGTCACATCCCGTATGCCCTGGCCGCAGAGGCGCACCGCGGTCTCGTCGGCGCCCTTGAGGCGGGCGGCGACGAGGCTGGAGAGCAGCTGCGGGGTGTGCGAGACCAGCGCGACGGCCCGGTCGTGGGCGTCCGCGTCCATCACCACGGGGACGGCGCGGCACAGCGCGACCAGCTCCAGTGCGAGATTGAGCACCTCGGTGTCGCCGCCGGGGGTCGGGGTGAGGACCCAGGGGCGGCCCTCGAAGAGGTCGGCGGTGGCGGCCAGCGGGCCGGAGCGCTCCTTGCCGGCCATCGGGTGGGTGCCGAGGTAGCTGCTCAGGTCGCAGCCCAGCGCCTCCAGCTCGCGGCGCGGGCCGCCCTTGACGCTGGCGACGTCGATGTACGCCCGGGCCGCCCCGCGCCGGATGGCACCGGCCAGCGCGGCGGCGACATGGGCCGGGGGTACGGCCACGACGGCCAGGTCGACCGGCTCCGGTGGCGCCTCGGCGATGCCCGCGCCCAGCGCCGCGGCCGTCAGGGCCTGGGCCTGGTCGTGGTCCTCCAGGTAGACCTGGACGCCGCGGGCGTGGAGCGCGAGCGCGGCGGAGGTGCCGATCAGGCCCGTTCCGATGACGAGTGCGGTCCTCACTGGGCGATGTCCTTTCGCAGACCTGCGGCCGCGCCGAGGTAGACATGGGCGATCCCGGCCTTGGACAGTCCGGTCTCGACGTGGGCGAGCACCCGCACCACCCGCTCCATGGCGCCGGCGACCGCGAGCTCCTGGGCACAGATCAGCGGGACGTCCGTGATGCCCAGCGCGCGGGCGGCAGCGGCCGGGAAGTCGCTGTGCAGGTCCGGGGTGGCGGTGAACCAGACGCTGATCAGGTCGTCCGCGAGCAGCCCGTTGCGCTCCAGGATGGCGGTCAGCAGCTCGCCGACCTGCTCCTGCATGTGCTCCGCGTCGTCCCGCTCCAGCTGGACGGCCCCGCGGACCGCTCGTACCGCCACGTCGCTGCTCCCCTTGCGTTGTGTGCCGCGTCACGCACCTGTGCGCGCACTGATCAGCGTAACGAGCCGCACTGACATTCCGTACGCGACGGGTGACCGCGGGACGAGCCGGAACGGCGGTGGCGCGGACGGTGACGGGGCGCCCACCGACGGCGACCGGGGCGCCCGCGCCGGCGCAATCCACCGGCCGAAACCTGGTGACACACGCCCGACCCACCAGCCACAATCGCCGCCATGTCCGAAGCCGCCGCAGGTCATTCGCTGGTCGCCGAGCACACCGTCTACGGCTGTGTGATGGGCTCACGGGCCTTCGGCCTGGCGACGGAGAGCAGCGACACCGACCGGCGCGGGGTGTTCCTCGCGCCGACCCGCCTCTTCTGGGGGTTCGACAAGCCGCCGACGCATGTGGAGGGGCCCCGCGAGGAGGAGTTCTCCTGGGAGCTGGAACGGTTCTGCCAGCTGGCGCTGCGGGCCAACCCCACCGCCCTGGAATGCCTGCACTCCCCCTTCGTGGAACGCATCGACGCCACCGGCACGGAACTGGTCGCCCTGCGCGGCGCCTTCCTGTCCCGCCAGGCCCATCGCACCTTCTCCGGATACGCCGTCGGCCAGCTCAAGCAGCTCCGGGCCGACGTACGGCAGCACGGCGCGCCCCGCTGGAAGCACGCCATGCATCTGCTGCGCCTGCTGGCCTGCGCCCGCGACCTGCTGCGGACGGGCGTCCTCACGCTGGACGTCGGTCCGGCCCGTGAGGAGCTGCTCGCGGTGAAGCGGGGCGAGGTGGCCTGGGACGCGGTCGAGCGGCGGATGGCGCAACTGTCCGAGGAGGCCGACACCGCAGTCTCCGGCTCGCCACTGCCGGCCGAGCCGGACACCGCACGGGTGGCGGACTTCCTCTTCCGGGCCCGGCGGGCGTCGGCGCTCGGCTGAGGCTGCGGCCGGCTCCTCCACCGGGGTGGGCGGGGCAGCGCACGGCACCTGCCGCTCAGGCGTCCCAGAGCTCCCCGAGGGCCAGCAGTTCCTCGCGGTACTCGATACGGGCGGCCCACTCCTCGGGCCAGGCCGCCGGCCCCAGGTGGGCGCCGGCGAAGGCCCCGGTGAGGCAGGCGATCGAATCGGAGTCGCCGGAGGTGCAGGCGGCCCGGCGCAGCGCGGTGAGCGGCTCGTCGGGGAAGAGCAGGAAGCACAGCAGTCCGGTGGCCAGCGCCTCCTCCGCGATCCAGCCGGCGCCGGTGGCCAGGCAGGGGTCGGCCTCGGGGTCCGGGGCGGCGAGGGCGGCGTCGAGCCGGTCCAGGACGCCCAGGCAGTCGTCCCAGCCGCGGGTGACGAAGGCCGTCGCGGTCGGGTCCTGGGCGTGCTGCCACAGGTCGCCGAGCCAGTCCTCCCGGTAGACGGTGCGCTGTTCGCGGGCGTACGCGCGCAGCAGGGCGGGCAGTGCGCCGGGCCGGGCGCCGTCGGCGAGGGCGCGCACCGCGTACGCGGTCAGGTCGGCGGCGGCGAGCGCGGTGGGGTGCCCGTGGGTGAGCGCGGACTGCAGCTGGGCGGCGCCGGAGCGCTGCTGCGGGGTCAGTCCCGGCACGAGCCCGACCGGTGCGACCCGCATGTTGGCGCCGCAGCCCTTCGACCCGGTCCGGCTCGCCCGGGTCCAGGGCAGGTCGCGGTCGCTGAGCAGCTCGCAGGCGTGCAGGCAGGTGGCGCCCGGCGCCCGGTTGTTGTCGGGCGAGCGCCACCAGGCGACGAACTCCTCGCGGGCCGCGGGGACCAGACGGCCGGCGGTGAGCTCGCCGCCCTGCGACGCCGTCCGCAGCGCCCGTCCCAGGGCCAGCGTCATCTGGGTGTCGTCGGTGACCAGGGCCGGTTCGGGCAGCGGCAGCTGCCGCCACGGCCCGTATCCGGCCACGATGGACGCGACGTCCTTGAACTCGGTCGGAAAGCCCAGTGCGTCACCGAGCGCCAGCCCGATCAGCGCGCCGCTCGCGGCGGAGCGCGTCGCCCCCGTGGACCCCATGAAAAACCACCCCTTAATCGTCGAGGTGACGTTAAGGGGTGGCGAGGGGGTGCCGCAAGCTTTTCGGGAGGGGCGGGGCGGCCGGGGCTGGTGTGGCGGCCGGGGCTGGTGTGGCCCGGGCCGGCCCAGGGTTTCGGGCCGGGCGGGGTTTCGGGGCGGGCCCGGATTCGACCCCCAAGTCCGGGACCTGGGGTTTCGGTGCGCAGGTTTCGGGCCAGGGGTGGGTTTCCCGGGCTTTCCCCTCCGCCCACCCCCCTTCGGGGGGTGGGCGGGTACAGGAGGGGACCCCGCGCTCAGACCACGCGGACCGAGCTCGGACCGCGCTCGCACCGCGCCAGGACCGCGTGCAGCCCTCGTCTACAGCTCGACCTCGCGCATCAGCATGCCGACCTCGGTGTTGGTCATCCGGCGCAGCCAGCCCGACTTCTGGTCGCCCAGGGCGATCGGGCCGAAGGACGTCCGCACCAGCTTGTCGACCGGGAAGCCGGCCTCGGCGAGCATCCGGCGCACGATGTGCTTGCGGCCCTCGTGCAGGCTCACCTCGACGAGGTAGTTCTTGCCGGTGTTCTCGACGACGCGGAAGTGGTCCGCGCGCGCGTAGCCGTCCTCCAGCTGGATGCCGTCCTTGAGCTGCTTGCCCAGGTCGCGCGGGAGCGGGCCCTGGATGGCGGCCAGGTAGGTCTTCTTGACGCCGTAGCGCGGGTGCGTCAGCCGGTGCGCCAGCTCACCGTGGTTGGTGAGCAGGATGATGCCCTCGGTCTCGGTGTCGAGGCGGCCGACGTGGAAGAGCCGGGTCTCGCGGTTGGTGACGTAGTCACCGAGGCACTGGCGGCCGTCGGGGTCCTCCATCGTGGAGACGACGCCGGCCGGCTTGTTCAGCGCGAAGAAGAGGTACGACTGGGTGGCGACGGTCAGACCGTCGACCTTGATCTCGTCCTTCTCCGGGTCGACCCGGACGCCCTGCTCCATGACGACCTGGCCGTTGACCTCGACCCGCGCCTGGTCGATCAGCTCCTCGCAGGCCCGCCGCGAGCCCATACCGGCCCGGGCCAGCACCTTCTGCAGCCGCTCGCCCTCCTGCTCGCCGAACGTCTTGGGCGTCTTGACCTGCGGCTTGTTGTGCCGCGCGCGGTTGCGCTCCTCGACCTGGGCGTCGTACTCACGGGGGCGCGCCGGGGCCTGACCGCGGCCGCGCTGGGGGCCGCCGCTCTTGCCGCCCGGGCGTCCCTTCGCGGCGGCGCCCGTACGGGGACCGCCCTTGGCACCGCCGCGGGCCGCCGCGCCCCGGCTGCCGCCGGACTTGGGGGCACCGCTCTTGGGGCCGCCGCCCCCGCGCTCGTCCTTGCGGTCCGACGAGCCACCGGAGCCACTGGTTCCGCCGACGTCGTAGCGGCGCTCCTCAGGACGGGGGCGGCCAGCGCGCTGCTGCTTCTCGTCCCGCTGGTTGCCCGCGCCGCGGTAGTTGCCCCGCCCGCTGTCCCTGTTGTTCCTGCCGCTGCTTCGCATCAATGATCCGTCTGAGAGTCGCCGCTGTCGTCTACGTCGAACGACGGGATACCTTCCGCGGAGTCGCCCTCGACCGCGTCCGCCTCCGGGAGGAACGGTGCGAGCTCGGGGAGCTCGTCCAGGCCGCGCAGGCCCATCCGCTCCAGAAAGTAAGTCGTCGTCCTGTACAGGATCGCACCTGTTTCGGGTTCCGTCCCCGCCTCCTCCACAAGGCCGCGCTGGAGGAGCGTGCGCATCACGCCGTCACAGTTCACCCCGCGAACGGCCGAGACGCGGGAACGGCTGACCGGCTGACGGTACGCGACCACGGCCAGAGTCTCCAATGCGGCCTGGGTGAGCCGGGCCTGCTGGCCGTCGAGGACGAAGCTCTCCACGGCGTCCGCGTACGCGGCGCGGGAGTAGAAACGCCAGCCGCCGGCGACCAGCCGGAGATCGAAACCGCGGCCCTGGCGCGTGTAGTCGTCGGACAGCTCGCGCAGCGCCAGCGCGACCGCGCGCCGGGGCCGCTCCAGCACTCTGGCCAGGTGCTCCTCGGTCGCCGGCTCGTCGACGACCATGAGCACCGCCTCCAGCGCGGGCTTCAGTTCCAGCTCGGCGACGACCGGCGTCCCGGCCGGCGCCCCGGGGCGCTGCCCGGGGACGCCGCCGTCCGCGCCGGCCTCCGTGATGTCGTACGCCTCGGCGGTGTCGTGCGCCCCGCCACCGGCCGCGCCACTCATGTCCTCTCCTCTTCCGCTCGCTCCGCTCGCCCGTCCTGTGCCGCCCCCGGGGACTGTGCCGCGGTGGCGGCCCGCTCCTGCGGATCCCGGTCGAACTCGTCCGTGACCCGCGGCGCGGCCCCCTCCGCACCCGTCCAGCGCACCGTCAGCGCCCCCAGGGCCTCCCCCTGGTCCAGGTCCACCACCCGCTCGCGGTAGAGCTCCAGGAGGGCCAGGAAGCGCGCCACGACGGTGAGGGTGTCCGCCGCGTCCGCGACCAGTTCCTGGAAGGTGGCCTCGCCCGCCTCCCGCAGCCTGGCCATCACCACCCCGGCCTGCTCCCGCACGCTCACCAACGGGGCGTGGATGTGCTCGACGTAGACCTGCGGCCTGGCCTTGGGCTGCATCGCCTTGACCGCGAGCCGGGCGAACCCCTCGGCGCCGATGCTGATGACGACCTCGGGCAGCAGCTCGGCGTACTGCGGCTCCAGCCCGACGGTACGGGGGTGGCGCCGCGCCTCGTCCGTCAGCCGGTCGCTGAAGATGTCCGCGATGCGCTTGTAGGCGCGGTACTGCAGCAGCCTGGCGAAGAGCAGGTCGCGGGCCTCCAGCAGCGCGAGGTCCGCCTCGTCCTCCACCTCGGCCGCGGGCAGCAGCCGGGCCGCCTTCAGGTCCAGCAGCGTGGCCGCGACCACCAGGAACTCGGTGGTCTGGTCCAGGTCCCAGTCCGGCCCCATGGCCCGAATGTGCGCCATGAAGTCGTCGGTCACCTTGGACAGCGCGACCTCGGTGACGTCCAGCTTGTGCTTGGAGATCAGCTGGAGGAGGAGGTCGAAGGGCCCCTCGAAGTTCTCCAGGCGGAGGGTGAACGTCCCGTCGCCGGTCTCGACGGAGGTCTCGGTGACTGCCGGAGCCCCGGCGGCTTCCGCGCTCTGCGGGGCCTCGACGGCCCCGGGCTCCACAGGGGCCTCGGGGTTCTCGGGGGCCTCGGGGGCCTCCACGGCCCGGGCCTCCGGGATCTGCGGCGCCTCGACGGCCGCGGGCTCGACCGGAGCCTCCGGTGCCGCGGGCTCCTCGGTGGCCTCCGGGGCAACCGGCGACTCCGGTTCCGCCGTTTCCGTTCCCGCGCCCGGCCCGCGCCCGAGTCGTCGGCGGGCGCGGGGGGCGGGGGCGTCGTCGTTGGTCGTCGGCATCGCGGTCCATGGTGCTGCGGTCCCGCGCCGGGGGCGACGGGCTGGTCACGGGCGGAACACCCGCCGGAGGGGCAGGCTATCCCGTACCCGGCCAGGACGGACTCCAGGCCGCGCGGCGGGGCTCAGCGGCCCCGGAGCCGCCGTACCAGGATGCTGGCGTCGCCGCGGGACTCCAGGTCGGCGAGGACCACGGCGACCGCCTCGCGGACGATGCGGCCGCGGTCGACGGCGAGGCCGTGTTCGCCGCGCAGGACCAGCCGGGCGTGTTCGAGGTCCATGAGCTCCTCGGCGGAGACATAGACGGTGATCTTCTCGTCGTGCCGTTCCCGGCCGCTGGGGCGGCGGTTGGCGCCGCGGGCGTTGCCGCGGCGGCGGCTCTGGCCGGTGGCCGCGGCGGCGTCCGGGCCGGCCTGTCCTACCTGCCCCGCCTGCGTGCGGTGCCCTTTGGCCGCGTCACCGTCCGGCTCGCGTCCGCTGTGCTCGGCCGGGGTCGTGACCGCCGGCACCCGGGGCGGGGTGGCCGGACCACCGTCCCCGGCCGTCGCCGGGGTGTCCGGGCCGCCGTTCCCGGGCCGCCGCTGCCGTGCCGCGGCGGCCGCCTCCGGGGCCTCCGCGCCCGGGTCGGCCTCCCCGGCCGGCGCGGGCACCCGCGGCGCCTCGCCGTTCGCCGCGGCCGCCGCGCCGTTCGCCGTGCGACGGGGGCTGGAGGGCTGCAGCCCCACTCCCCCGGTGGTACGGAACAACTCGTCGGCTCCCGGCAGACTCACTCGGCGTGACACCGGGCGAGCACCTCCCTGGCGAGCTGGCGATAGGCGGCGGCACCGACGGAGTTGGAGGCGTACGTGGTGATCGGCTCGCCCGCGACGGTGGTCTCCGGGAAGCGGACCGTACGGCCGATGACGGTGTGGTAGACGTGGTCGTCGAAGGCTTCGACCACACGCGCCAGCACCTCGCGGCTGTGCACGGTACGGGAGTCGTACATCGTGGCCAGGATGCCGTCCAGCTCCAGCTCGGGGTTGAGCCGCTCCTGGACCTTCTCGATGGTCTCGGTGAGCAGCGCGACTCCGCGCAGCGCGAAGAACTCGCACTCCAGCGGCACGATGACCTTGTGAGCGGCCGTCAGGGCGTTGACGGTGAGCAGGCCCAGCGACGGCTGGCAGTCGATGACGATGTAGTCGTAGTCCGCCAGCAGGGGCTTCAGGGCGCGCTGCAGGGTCGACTCGCGCGCGACCTCGCTGACCAACTGCACCTCGGCCGCCGACAAGTCGATATTGCTGGGCAGCAGGTCCATGTTGGGGACCGCGGTCTTCAGCAGCACCTCGTCGGCCGACATGCCCCGCTCCATGAGCAGGTTGTAGACCGTCAGGTCGAGTTCCATCGGGTTGACGCCGAGTCCGACCGACAGGGCGCCCTGCGGGTCGAAGTCGACGAGCAGCACCCGTCGTCCGTATTCGGCGAGTGCGGCGCCCAGGTTGATGGTCGAGGTGGTCTTGCCGACCCCGCCCTTCTGGTTGCACATCGCGATGATCTTCGCCGGGCCGTGGTCCGACAGCGGGCCGGGAATGGGGAAGTAAGGGAGCGGGCGTCCGGTCGGGCCGACGCGTTCGCGGCGCTGGCGCGCGGCGTCCGGCGCGAGCGTCGCGGCGTATTCGGGGTCCGGCTCGTACTCCGCGTCCGGATCGTAGAAGTGCCCCTCGGGCAGGTCGTCGTAGTCGGCGAGACGGGCGGGTTCTCCACTGCCCCGGTCGCCGGCCATGGCGTTCACGTGATGGCCGTCCATGCTCTGGTGGGCTGTCGTGGAAATGCTGTGCTGGGCTGCGAAGGTGCGGACCGCGACGGAGCCGACAGCCTCGAGCCCCGAGGGACCCTGGCCCCGTGCAACCGCTCCTGGGTGACCGCCTCCGGGAGAAAATGTCGACTCATTCACAAGTCGTCTTACCTCCTTGGACGTGACCAGGAAACTTTATCGATAGGTCAGCGTGGCACCATGCCGACGGTTGGCGACTCTATGGCGTGTCGGGCGTCCGCAGCAACACAATCCACCGGACCCGGCACGATGTGTCGGTAACCGGACCCCCGGATGTCAAGGGCGCAAGCGGTATCGGACCGATGTTTCGGGGGTGCGCGAATCGGTTAAAGGGTTACGTTCACGGCGAGTTGAGAACCGCCGTTCCGGAACGGCACCTACCGGTGGTCGCACATGCGACCGGCCGGGCCCTGTTGCCAAGGCCCGGCCGGATGTGCAGCGTTGACGCGCTTCGTTGACGTCTCAGCCGAGCAGGGTGCGCAGTTCGGTGCACTCGAGACCGAGGGCCTCGGCGACGGAGGGGTAGACCACCTTGCCGTCGTGCGTGTTCAGACCCTTCGCCAGCGCCGGGTCACGGCGCAGCGCCTCGACCCAGCCGCGGTTCGCCAGCTCCACGATGTAGGGCAGCGTGGCGTTGGTGAGGGCGTGGGTGGAGGTGTTCGGCACCGCGCCGGGCATGTTGGCGACGCAGTAGAAGACCGAGTTGTGGACGGTGAAGGTCGGCTCGGCGTGCGTGGTGGGACGGGAGTCCTCGAAGCAGCCGCCCTGGTCGATGGCGATGTCGACAAGGACACTTCCGGGCTTCATCTTGGCGACGAGCTCGTTGGTGACCAGCTTGGGGGCCTTGGCACCCGGGATCAGGACGGCACCGACGACGAGGTCGGCCTCGACGACGGCCTTCTCCAGCTCGTAGGCGTTGGAGACGATCGTCTGCACCTTGGTGCCGAAGATCTTGTCGGCCTCGCGGAGCTTGTTGATGTCCTTGTCGAGCAGCGTGACGTGGAAGCCGAGGCCCACGGCGATCTGCACGGCGTTCCAGCCGGAGACGCCACCACCGATGACGACGGCCTTGCCCGCCTGCACGCCGGGGACGCCACCGGGCAGCACGCCGCGGCCGCCGGCCTGGCGCATCAGGTGGTACGCGCCGACCTGCGGGGCGAGCCGGCCCGCGACCTCGGACATCGGGGCGAGCAGCGGCAGCTGACGGCCGGCCGTCTCGACGGTCTCGTAGGCGATGGCGGTGGTGCCGGACTCCAGCAGGGCGTCCGTGCACTCACGGGAGGCGGCCAGGTGCAGGTAGGTGAAGAGCGTCTGGTCCTTGCGGAGGCGGTGGTACTCCTCCGCGATCGGCTCCTTGACCTTCAGCAGCAGGTCAGCGGTGCCCCAGACCTCGTCAGCGGTGTCGAGGATGGTGGCACCGGCGGAGACGTACTCCTCGTTCGTGATGGAGGAGCCGAGACCGGCGTCCTTCTCGATGAACACCTGGTGGCCGTGGCGGACGAGTTCGTTGACTCCGGCGGGCGTGATGGCCACGCGGAACTCGTTGTTCTTGACCTCGCGGGGGATGCCGACCTTCACGTCGATCACGGTCCTTGAAAGAGAGGGTGCAGGAGGAATTATCCCCTCATGCGATGCATGACGGAACTGACCGCGCCGTACGCGGCCCAGCCAGTCTATTGAAGGAGCTCTTCTTGTCTAGCCTTGCAAAGCATTAATTTCCGCCGGAGACGCTACCGATTTCGTAGGTCACAGAGGGTTATCTTCGAGGAGCTGCTCCCCGACCGAGCGGTGGAGCCGTGCCGCTGCTGGATCGCCGAGCCGGCCGAGGGTGTCCGCAATCCGCAGCTGGAGGGTCCCCTCCAGCCGTCCGTCGCCCGCTCTGCGGGCCATCTCCAGGGCTTCCCGGCAGGTCCGCAGCGCCTCCTCGGGCCGCCCCGCCCGCTCCTGGACCAGGGCCAGCCCTCCCGTCGCCCGGGCCTGGCCGGCCGGCTCGCCGAGCCTGCGGTACGTGCGGGCGGCCGCCCGCCACTGCCGGAGCGCCTCCTCCCACCGCCCCGCGCGGCCGAGCGCTTCGCCGATCCGGCCGTGCAGGCGCGCCGCGTCCGCCGCCTCGCCGCGGGCCAGCCGCAGTTCCAGCGCCCGTCCGTACCAGTCGGCGGCCCGCTGCCCGTCACCCAGCTCGGCATACGTGTCTCCCAGCGATTCCAGTGCCCGGCCGGTGGCGACCGGGTCCTTCACCGAGCGGGCCGCCTCCAGCGCGGCCCGGTAGCGGGTGGCGGCCTGGGCGGTCCGGCCCGCCTGCCCGTCCAGGTCCGCGAGGTTCAGCAGCGCGGCGGCCTTCTCGCGCGCCAGCCCGCGCCGCTCGGCGACCTGGAGCACCAGTCCGTGCAGCGCGTACAGGTCGGCCGCGGCGGCCTCGGCGCCCTGGTGCACGAGCAGCGTCCGGGTGAGCGTGGCCATCAACCGCCGGTCCAGGGTGTCGAGTTCACCGTCCGCGACGGCGATCCTGGCGGCGTCGAGCAGTGCGCCGCGGCGGCTGCGCAGCCAGTGCGCGGCGGCGTCCTCGGAGCCGAAGCGCAGCGCGCGGGGCAGGCCGGCGACCTGCTGCCGGGCCGGCGCGCCGGCCGGCTCGCCCATCGCCCGGCACGACTGCAGCAGCCGTACGGTGCGCTCCAGCATCCGGGCGCGGGCCAGCTGGATCTCGGCGGGCCGTTCGTGCGCGTGGAGCAGGGCGCGCACGAACGGATCGAGGCAGCCGGGGAGGCGGTACTGCGGCTGCCCGGCCGCGTCCGGCGCCGGGACCCCGGGGACCGTGCCGTCCTCGGTGACCGGCCGCAGCAGGCCGAGCGCGGCGAAGTCACCGAGCGCCGTGCCGGCCGCGGCAACCGAGCAGCCGGCCAGCGCGGAGGCGGTGTGCGCGTCCACGAGGCCGGCCGGGGCGAGGGCGGTCAGCCGCAGTATGCGGGCCGCGGACGGCGGCAGCGCCGCGTGGGCGAGGTGGAAGGCGCGGTACAGCGGGCGGGCGCCGCCGGGGACGTCCGCCGGTACCGGGACGGCCCGCAGCGCCTGGCTCAGATCGGCCACCGAGCACTTGGGGCGGGCGGCGAGCCAGGCGCCGGCCAGCACCAGCGCGGCGGGCTGGCCGCCGCACTCCTCGCCGACGCTCTCGGCGGTGCGCGGGTCGACGGTGATCCGGGTCGGTCCGGCGTACCGGGCGAGGATCTCGACGCAGGCCGCGCTGTCCAGACCGCCCAGGGTGCACGGCCGGACATCCGGGATGCCGGTCAGCGGGCCCCGGGAGACCACCACGACCAGGCAGTCCGGGGCGTCCGGGAGCAGCGGTTCGACCTCGTCGGCGCCCGGGGCGTCGTCCAGGAAGAGCAGCGCCCGGCGCCCGGCGAGCGCACCGCGCAGCCGCTCGGTCAGCTGGTCCTCGGGGGCGCCCGGCACCACCGGCTCGCCGAGCGCGGTCAGCAGGTCACGCGCGGTACGGGCGGTGCCGGCCACCTGACCCGCGGGCCCGGTCAGGGTGGCCCGCAGCACCCCGTCGGGGTAGCCGCCGGCCAGCTCGCGCAGCAGTTCCTCGGCCAGTGCCGTGCGCCCGGACCCGGGGCGGCCGGCGATCAGCAGCACCCGGCTGCGGGCGCCCTTGCGGCCGGAGAGGGTGTCCAGCCCGGCCCGGGCGATGTCGGCGTGCAGCGCCGTCAGCTCGCGGCGGCGCCCGGCGAACCCGCCGGCCGACGGTGCGGGGGCGCTCGCGGGTACGGCGGGGCGGGCGACGTCCTGGTCGGGGCGGCGGGACCGCGGGGTCTGCCGCTCCGGCGCCGCCGCGGCCGGCTCCGCCACCGCCTCGGGCGGGAGGTGTCCCCCGCCCACCGCCTGCTCCGTCACCGGTCACGCTCCCGTCCACCCGTGCGTACGACCCCGCCGCGAGTGCGCACGGGGTCGCTGTCGAGCGTAGTTCACGGGCCGTCACGTTCCGTGCGGAGCACGGCGGTTGGGTCACTCGATCGGATCGGCGGATCATCCGACCGGGATCGGCGGGGTCGCCCGCCGGTGATTCAGGACGCGAAGGGGCGGGCCGGCCAGGGGGCGTCGGCCGGCCGCAGCGCGTCCAGGCCCTCCCCGGCCTGCGCCGCGGTGAGCGCCAGCACCCCCACCACCAGGCAGTTGTTGTGCAGCTCGCCGGCGAGCGCGCCGCGCACCAGCTCCTGCTGCGGCACCCGCGCCAGCTCCATGTCGGCCTCCTCCTCGGAGACCTCGAACCGCTCGCCCTCGGCCTCCGAGAGATCACGGGCCAGGAAGATCCGTACCGCCTCGTCGCAGCCGCCCGGCGTGGTGTAGACGTCGGTCAGCACCCGCCAGTCCTCCGCCTTGACGTGCGCCTCCTCGTACAGCTCGCGCTGCGCGGCGTGCAGCGGGTTCTCGCCGGGGACGTCCAGCAGCCCGGCGGGGATCTCCCAGAGCCGCTGGCGCACGGGGTGGCGGTACTGGCGCAGCACCAGCACCCGGCCCTCGTCGTCGAGCGCGACCACGGCCACGGAACCGGGGTGGACCTGGTAGTCGCGGGTGACGGTGTGCCCGTCCGGCATGACGACCGTGTCGGTGCGCACGCTGGTCTTGTTCCCGGTGAACGGCGTCGTGGAGGCGGTGACCGTCCACTCCTCCGGGGTGTCCTTGATCGCCATGGTGCGTCCTCCTGCTGTGAGCCCGTACAACGCGGAAACCGGGGCACGACCTCAGGGAAAGAGGCCGTACCCCGGCAACCGTATCCGCCGGGCGGTCGGCTACTTCTGGGTGCCCGTCTTGCGCGCGACCGCGGCCTTCACCAGTCCGGCGAAGAGCGGGTGCGGGCGGGTCGGGCGGGAGCGCAGCTCCGGGTGCGCCTGGGTGGCGACGAGGTAGGGGTGCACCTCGCGGGGGTACTCGACGTACTCGACGAGCTTGTTGTCCGGGGAGGTGCCGGAGAACAGCAGGCCGGCCTTCTTCTCCAGCTCACCGCGGTAGGCGTTGTTGACCTCGTAGCGGTGGCGGTGCCGCTCCTCGACGTACGGGGCGTCGCCGTAGACCTCGCGGACGATGGAGCCCTCGGCGAGCTTGGCCGGGTACATGCCCAGCCGCATCGTGCCGCCCATGTCGCCCTCGCCCGCGACGATGTCCAGCTGCTCGGCCATCGTGGAGATCACCGGGTGGGCGGTCGCGGGGTCGAACTCGGTGGAGTTGGCGCCGTCGATCTCCGCCAGGTTGCGGGCCGCCTCGATGACCACGCACTGCAGGCCCAGGCACAGGCCCAGCAGCGGGACGCGGTTCTCACGGGCGTAGGTGATCGCGCCGACCTTGCCGTCCACACCACGGTCGCCGAAGCCGCCGGGGATGCAGATCGCGTCGCAGTCGGACAGCTGCGCCGCGGCGCCGGCCGGGGTCCGGCACTCGTCCGAGGTGACCCACTTGATCTTGACCCGGGCCTTGTTGGCGAAACCGCCGGCCCGCAGCGCCTCGGTGACCGAGAGGTAGGCGTCCGGCAGGTCGATGTACTTGCCGACCAGCGCGACGTTGACCTCGTGGTCGGGGTTGTGGACGCGGTCCAGCAGGTCGGCCCACTGGGTCCAGTCCACGTCGCGGAACGGCAGGTCCAGCTTGCGGACGACGTAGGCGTCCAGGCCCTCGGCGTGCAGCACCTTGGGGATGTCGTAGATCGACGGGGCGTCGATGGCGGCGACCACCGCGGCCTCGTCGACGTCGCACATCAGCGAGATCTTGCGCTTGATCGCGGTGGGCACCTCGCGGTCGGCCCGCAGCACGATCGCGTCGGGCTGGATACCGATGTTGCGCAGCGCCGCGACCGAGTGCTGGGTCGGCTTGGTCTTCAGCTCACCGGACGGGCCGATGTAGGGCAGCAGCGAGATGTGCACGACGAAGACGTTGTCCCGGCCGACCTCGTGGCGGACCTGGCGGACGGTCTCCAGGAACGGCAGCGACTCGATGTCGCCGACCGTGCCGCCGACCTCGGTGATGACGACGTCGACGTCCTCGGTCGCCATCCGCCGGATGCGGTGCTTGATCTCGTTGGTGATGTGCGGGATGACCTGCACGGTGTCACCGAGGTACTCGCCGCGGCGCTCCTTGGCGATCACGGTGTTGTAGACCTGGCCGGTGGTGACGTTCGCCGAGCCGTCGAGGTCGACGTCGAGGAACCGCTCGTAGTGGCCGATGTCGAGGTCGGTCTCGGCGCCGTCGTTGGTGACGAAGACCTCGCCGTGCTGGAACGGGTTCATCGTTCCGGGGTCGACGTTCAGGTACGGGTCGAGCTTCTGCATGGTGACCCGCAGGCCCCGCGCCTTGAGGAGGGCACCCAGGCTGGAGGCGGTGAGCCCCTTGCCGAGGGAGGAGGCGACGCCCCCGGTGACGAAGAGGTGCTTGGTCGTCCTGGATTTGGGCGGCATGGCCAAGAGGGAACTCCCGTGGTCGCGAGGTGGAGAGGTGCGAAGCGGCGCCGTCCCGGGTTTTCAGGGGTGCCGTCGCTGCGGTTCGGGGGTTCTCGTGCCCACCGGTCCACGGGGTACCAGGCTATCAGCGCCGCGGCATGGTCGCGCCCGGCCACGCCCCGGAACCTCGTGGGACGGTTCCGCATGACAGTGCGTGACGGTTAGCCTTGACAGTGTCACGTGACGGAGGCCACCCGTTCGGAGCACTTCACTCGTCGCGAGCGTCGCGCGGATCACCCGCGTGCATCGTATTCTGCTCGGACACTCGCAACGAGCCGTCCGGGAAGGCACCACCCTCCCCCAGCTACCGCTGGCTGGGGGACCCCCACCCAGCGGTAGCTGGGGGAGCGTCCCCAGCCCGATTTCCGGTCCCGCTGCTCGGCGACGTTTCATGGGCAGGACGGACAAGAATCACAACGTCCCATGGGGGGCGTGACTCCAGTTCGACGGGAGACGCACGTGGCCGGGCGCATCGAGGACTACGCACTCATCGGCGATATGCAGACCGCCGCTCTCGTGTGCAGGGACGGCACGGTCGACTGGCTGTGTCTGCCCCGATTCGACTCGCCGGCGGTCTTCGCGGGGCTGCTGGGCACCGAGGAGCACGGTTTCTGGCGGATCGGGCCGGTCAACGGCACCGAGTCCAAGCCCGCCGACCGCCGGCGCTACCGGGGCGATTCGCTGGTGCTGGAATCCGAGTGGGACACCCCGCGGGGTACCGTCCGAGTCATCGACTTCATGCCGCCGCGTGACGGGGCGCCGCAGGTGATCCGCATCGTCGAGGGCGTCAGCGGACGCGTACCGATGCGCTCCGAGCTGCGGATGCGGTTCGCGTACGGCTGGGTCGTGCCCTGGGTGCACAAGATCGACGAGCGGACGGTCGCGGTCGCGGGCCCCGACTCGGTGTGGCTGGACACCGAGGCGGAGACGTACGGCAAGGACCTGACGACCTTCTCCGACTTCACGATCTCGCCGGGCGAGCGGATCGCCTTCACGATCAGCTGGCAGCCCTCGCACCACCAGCCGCCGGCCGTGCCGGACCCGGAGGGGGCACTGGAGGCCACCGAGGAGTTCTGGCGCGAGTGGGTCGAGCAGTGCACGTACCACGGCCCCTACCGCGATGCGGTGGTGCGCTCGCTGATCACGCTCAAGGCGCTGACGTACGCGCCGACCGGCGGGATCGTGGCGGCGCCGACGACCTCGCTGCCGGAGTGCATCGGCGGCATCCGCAACTGGGACTACCGCTTCACCTGGCTCCGGGACGCCGCGATCACCCTCTCCTCCCTGCTGCGCACCGGCTACCGCGAGGAGGCGCGGGCCTGGCGGGAGTGGCTGCTGCGGGCAGTGGCCGGCGACCCGGAGAACCTGCAGATCATGTACGGCATCGCCGGTGAGCGGGAGCTGGGTGAGAACGAGCTCAACTGGCTTCCCGGGTACGAGAATTCACGCCCGGTGCGGGTCGGCAACGGCGCCGCGGGCCAGCTCCAGCTCGATGTCTACGGCGAGGTCACCGAGGCGCTGCACCTCGCGCACATGACGGGCCTGGCCCGCAACGACTACGCCTCGCTGCTCCAGCTCAAGCTGATCCAGTGGGTGGAGAAGCACTGGGACGAGCCGGACGAGGGCATCTGGGAGGTCCGCGGACCGCGCCGGCACTTCGTGCACTCCAAGGTGATGACCTGGGTCGCGGTCGACCGCACGGTCAAGCTGATCGAGTCCGGGGACGTCGACGGGCCGCTGGAGCGCTGGAAGGACCTGCGCGAGACGATCCACCGGGACGTCTGCGAGAAGGGGTACGACAAGGAGCGCAACACCTTCACCCAGTCGTACGGCTCGCAGGAGCTGGACGCCTCGCTGCTGCTGATCCCGCAGATGGGCTTCCTGCCGCCGGACGACAAGCGCGTCATCGGCACCATCGAGGCGATCCAGCGGGAGCTGGGCACCGAGGACGGCTTCGTCCTGCGCTATCCGACGTCCGGCGAGGGGCTGGGCGTGGACGGCCTGGAGGGCGACGAAGGGGCGTTCCTGGCGTGCTCGTTCTGGCTCGCCGACGACCTGGCGATGATCGGCCGGGTCGACGAGGCCCGCAAGCTCTTCGAGAAGCTGCTCTCGCTCCGCAACGACCTGGGGCTGCTGGCCGAGGAGTGGGACCCCAGGCTCAAGCGCCAGGTGGGCAACTTCCCGCAGGCGTTCAGCCACGTCCCGCTGATCGACACGGCGCTGCGGCTGACGGCCAGCGGGGCCTACGGCGGCTGACGCCGGCCCGTTTCCCCCGTGCCGCCCCCGCGCGTCGGGGGCGGCACCTGTGTGTCAGAAGGGGGTCAGGGTCAGGGTGATCTCCTTGGGGGCGCCGTCCTCGATGTACGAGGCGAAGCCGGCGACGTCGTCGAACGCGAAGCCGTACGCCTTGCCGTCCCGGGTCGCGGCGTGCATGGCCCTGGCGTAGTGGTTGGTGAGCCGCTGCCGGTAGAAGGCGGCCGGGTCGGTGGTGGGCTGCCTGGCCTGCGCGGCGAGCGTGGAGCGGTTGAGGGCCGCGCCCAGGACGGCGGCAACCGGGCCGGTGGTGCCGTCGTTGGGGGCGGCGAGGTTGCCGTCGCAGAAGAGCACGTCGCGGGTGGACGGCTTGGCGAAGGAGACGGTGCCGGGGCCGGTGAAGGTGAGCCGGTCGCCGCTGACCCGGCCGGTGAAGGTGCCCGCGTCGGTGGTGACGGTCAGATCCTTGCCGGCGTACGCGGACCACGCCTCGTCGACGGCGGGCGCGAAGTAGTCCTTGGCGAACAGTCCGCTGTCCAGGCCGTGGCCGGGGGCGATCACCCGCTTGTCGCCGATGACCAGCCGGTCGAAGCCCTCGGCGCCCTTGACGTCGGAGAAGATCCGGGCGCGGGCGCCGTCCTTGAGCGTGCCGGTGGTCTGGTCCCGGGCCCCGGTGAGCCTGATCGCGAGCGGCACGCTGAACATGTCGACCATGGTGGTGTTGCAGTACATGCCGCCGTCGTTGTACGTGAACTCGGCGCAGTCGTGCAGGACGTCGTAGTTGGGGTCGCCGGCGACCCAGCCCGCCGGATAGGCCAGCGCGGGCTTGCCGTTGCCGTCCTTGACCGCCTTGAACTTGAGCTTGCTGCCGAGCGCGGTGTAGATCCGGCCCGACATCCGGGGCAGTTGGAGGGTGGTGGTCCCGCTCGCGGCGAGCGGGACGGCGTAGTCGGTGAAGCCGTCCGGGCCGTTGTCGCCGAGCGCGACGGGCTTCAGTTCGCCGTCCGGGGTGACGCGTACCTGCTGGGTGCCGTCGTTGCCGACGATGTAGACCCAGACCGAGGAATTGGCGTACGCACCGGTGTTGTTGACGAGGTGCAGCGGCATGCCGGCGGCGGCGGTTCCGCCGGCCGGGGCGGTGGCGCCGGTCGCACGGCCGGCCAGGGCGATGCCGGAGGCGGTGGCGGCGCCGGCGGCGAGCCCGCCCAGGAGACTGCGACGACTGATCATGAGGTGGCTCCTTGCGGGGCGGCGGGCCGGGCGGCGTCGGGGTGGCCCTCACGGGCCGCCGCGGGCTGCTGGACGGAGACCGCGACGTGGTCGACGAGCAGCGAGCCGCCGGGGCGGGTGGCGTCGGTGGGGGTGGCGGCGCCCGCGACGCCGTCCGGGAAGCCGCCGCCCATCGCGAGGTCGAGCAGCAGGAAGTGGCCGTGGTGGGTGGCCTTCGCCCAGGTGTCGGCGTCCATCTCGGCCGCCGTCACGGTGTGGAACTTCTGGCCGTCGACGTACCAGCTCAGCGTCTCCGCGGCACCGTTGGTGCGGTCCAGCTCCAGCGCGTAGGTGTGGAAGCCGGCCTGGCAGGCGCTGCCCGGGCAGTCACGGGAGGCGCCCTTGCCCTGGGTCTCGTTGCACGGCCCGCCGGGATTGACTCCGCAGTGCAGGGTGCCCCAGACCTTGTTGAGCCCGTTGACGTTCTCCATGATGTCGAACTCGCCGATGCCCGGCCAGTTCCCGTAGTTGCCGCGGTAGTCGGCGCCCAGCGTCCAGAAGGCCGGCCAGTAGCCGAGTGCGTCGGCGCCGGAGACGTCGGGCATCCGGATGCCCGCCTCGATGCGGAGCTTGCCGCCGGCCGGGGCGGCGAAGTCGGTGCGCCGGGTCTCGATGCGGCCCGAGGTCCAGGTGGCGCCGTCCTTCAGCGCGGTGATCCTCAGGTGGCCCGCGCCGTCGAGCTGGAGGTTCTCGGGGCGGTCGGTGTACGTCTCGCGTTCACCGGTGCCCCAGTTGGCCGGGCCTCCCGGGTAGCCGGTGCCGGTGTCGATGATCCAGTCGTCAGCGGAGGGCCGTGACCCGGCGGCGCCGTCGAAGTCCGTCCGCCAGACTTCCTGGAAGGCGGCGGACGCGGTGCGGGCGGTGGACGCGGTCGGGGTCGGGGGCGGGGTCGGTTCCTCGGCGGAGGCTGCGGGGAAGGCGAGTGCGTACGTGGTGATGAGTGCGGTGCTCGCGGCGAAGAGCACCGCTCTCGTGCGGTGACGGGGCCGATTGGCGGACCGTATTCGCATGCTCATGACATTCTCTCCTCAACACGGTGGGGGGTAAGGAGGAGTTCCGTGGGGGGTATGCGGTTTGAGAGCGCTCTCATACCGTGCTCCGTGCACCCTGCCGACTCGACGGCACACCGTCAAGTCATCGCGGCGAAGTACCAGTTGGGGGCCGGTGGCGTCCGAGGAGGAACGTCGCGGTGCGTACGCAGGAGTTTCGCGGTGCGCGAGGAGAAATTCCGTGGTGGGCGTGAAGGGGAGTTCCATGGCGCGTGCAGAGGAAATCCGTACTGCGTGCAGGGGAGTTCCGTGCCGCGCGAAGGGGAGTTCCGTGCTGGGTGACGGGGGGTCCGCGGTGCGTGACGGGCAGTTCCGTGCTGGGTGACGGGGAGTCCGCGGCGGGTGACGGGGAGTTCCGTGTGGTGCCCGAGGAGGGGTTTCGCGGTGTGTGAGCAGGAGTTCCACGGTGTCTGAGGAGGAGTTTCGCGGTGTCTGAACCGAACGGTCCGCGGCCGACGCTGGAGGCGGTCGCCGCCCTCGCCGGGGTCTCCCGCGCGACGGTGTCCCGGGTGGTCAACGGCGGCCGGGGCGTACGGGAGCCGGTACAGGAGCGGGTGCGGCAGGCGGTGCACGAACTGGGCTACGTACCCAACAGCGCGGCCCGCACGCTGGTGACCCGTCGCACCGGGGCGGTCGCCGTGGTGATCGCCGAGCCGGAGACCCGGGTCTTCACCGACCCCTTCTTCGGCCGCCAGTTGCGCGGGATCAGCCGCGAACTGGCCGCCGCCGACACCCAGCTCCTGCTGATGTTCGTCGAGCACCGCGCCGACTACGACCGGATCGGCCGCTATCTGTCGGCCGGCCACGTCGACGGGGCGCTGATGTTCTCGCTGCACCGCGACGACCCGCTGCCCGCCATGGCCGACCGCGCCGGACTGCCCACCGTCTACGGCGGCCGTCCCGGCTGGGCGGGCGCCGACCGCGCACCCCGGCCGCTGTACGTGGACACCGACAACCGTGACGGCGCCCGGCAGGCCGTACGCCACCTCCTCGAACGCGGTCGCCGCCGGATCGCCGTGATCACCGGGCCGCTCGACCAGACCTCCGCGCTGGACCGCCTCGACGGCTACCGCGAGGCGCTGGGCGTCCCGGCAGCGGACCCGCGACTCATCGCGGACGGCGGCTTCACGGCATCCGGCGGCGAGCGGGCGATGGCCCGCCTCCTGGACTCCGCGCCGGACCTGGACGGCGTCTTCGCATGTTCCGACCTGATGGCCAACGGTGCACTGCGCACCCTGCGGGCGCGCGGGCGCCGGGTCCCCGACGACGTGGCGGTGGTCGGCTACGACGATCTGGAGCCGGCCGCCTGGGCGGACCCCCCGCTGACCACGGTCCGCCAGGACGTGGAGGAGATGGGGCGGCTGATGGCCCGGCTGCTGCTGCGTCTGCTGGAGGGACGCCGATCCGACGGGACACCCGGGACGGGACCGGACGGCGCCCGGCGACCGCACGCGAGGCAACTGGCTCCGGTGATCACGGAGGCCCGGCTGGTGGTACGGGAGTCGACCTGAGGGGCGAGCGGGACGGGGCGGACCGCGGCGCCCGGCAGCGGCCGGCCGGCGCCCGGCGACCGCCGGCGTGATCCTCCGACGCCCGGCGGCACGGCATTCCGGGGGCGGGGCGGACTGTGCGGCTCCGGATAGCGGACTACGGGTACCGTTCCTGGCCATGGGGCCGGAAGCAAAGATCGAAGCCGAGATCACGGTACGCAGGGCGCTGGAGCTGCCGGCGTTGCGGCGTGGGCTGCCCGAGGTGCTGGCCGGCGGGGACCGGCTGGACCGCACGGTGCGCTGGGTGCACGCGGGTGAGGTCCCGCACATCGCCTCGCTGCTCAAGGGCGGCGAGCTGCTGCTGACCACCGGCCTCGGACTGGGCACCCGCCCGTCGGAGCAACGTGCCTTCATCCGTAAGCTCGCCGACCGCGAGATCGCCGCTCTCGTCGTGGAGCTGGGCTCGCGTTTCGAATCACTGCCCTCCGCACTGGTCGAGGCCGCCCGGGACTGCGGGCTGCCGCTGATCCAGCTGCACCGCGAGGTCCCGTACGTCACGGTCACCGAGGCGATCCACACCGAGATCATCAACAGCCACTACGCGCTGCTCCGGCGGGCCGACGAGATCCTGCGGCGCTGTACGGACGTGCTGCTGCGCGGCGGCGGCGCCCCCGAGGTGCTGCGTCTGCTGGCGGTCTTCACCGGAAACCCGCTCTGCCTGGAGGCCCCCGACGGCAGCCCGCTGTACGCCGCGGGCCCGGAGAGCGACGACGACGGGGGCCCCGCGGACGCCGATCCGCTGCTCGCCTGGGAGGGCCTGCGCGACACCGGCGTCCGCATCGACGTCCCCGGTGGCGGCCACGGCCCGGACGCCGTCCGCGCCCGCCTCGTCCTGCTGCCGGTCAACTCCCCCGTCGCGCCGGTCCACCGGATCGCCGCCGAGCGCGCCGCCGACCTGCTGGCCGTCGTGATGCTCCAGTCGCGCCAGGAGGAGGTGCTGGCCGCCCGGGGCCGCGGCGACTTCCTCGCCGACCTGGCCGAGGGACGGATCTCCGCCGCCGAGGCCCCGGCCCAGGCCCGCCTGCTCGGCTTCCGTCCCGGCGCGGAACCCGTCCTCCCGGTCGTCATGCGGCTGCCCGCCGGTCTGCCCACGCCCGGCAGCTGGGCCCTCCTCGCGCAGGCCCTGCGCGAGGAACTCGCCGCCCCCGGGGTGCCGGTGCTCCTCGGCGTACGGCCCGTGGAGGGCCGGGTGCCGCTGCTCGTCGCGCTGCGCGCCGGCCAGGACCGGGCCGCGCTCGCCGACCGGATCGCCGAGGCGCTGCGGGCCGGCGTCGTCCGGGCCGGGCTCGACCGGCCGACGGCGCACCGCCCGGTGGTCGTCGTCGGTGCGCCGGGTGACTGGGCGGCGGCCGGCCCCGGACTGCGGCACGCGGCGGAGGCGGCGGCCGCGGCCCAGGGCCTGCCGGAGCAGCCCTGGTACGACGCGCGGCGGCTGGACATCGAGCTGCTGCTGTGGCGGATGCGCGAACACGGCGAGCAGGGGGTGCTGACCGACTTCGTGGAGCGCGCCATCGGGCCGCTGCTCGTCCACGACCGCGGCGCCCGCCAGCCCCTGCTGCCCACGCTGGAGGCGTACCTGGCCAGCGCGGGCCGCAAGGCCGAGACCGCCCGCGATCTGAACGTCAACCGCCAGACGCTCTACGACCGGCTGGCCCGCATCGCCCAGCTCCTGGGCACGGACCTGGACGACCCGCAGACGGTCCTCGGCCTGCGGCTGGCCCTGCGCGCCAGGCGCCATACGGACAAGCCGTAGGGGCGGGGCGGCGAGCGCCACCCGACGGGTCGACCTCGCCTGCCCCACGCCCGCAGCTCCGCCTACGCCGACACCGCCTCGGCCGCCGTCACCGCCCCGAGCGCGATCAGCACCCCGCCCGTAGCCCGTTCCGGGTGGCGCCGCACCCGGGGCCTCCGCAGGCGGCGCCGCACCCGGCCCGCGCAGCCGACGACCAGCAGCAGCCAGCCGGCGGCGATCAACGCGTCGACGGCGACCGGCAGCAGCGTGCCGCCGAGCACCGAGTGCCCCTCGGGGAGGAACTGCGGCACCACGGCCACGAGGAAGAGGCCGACCTCGGGGTTGAGCAGGCAGCTCAACAGGCCCTGCCGGAAGGCCCGTACGGGCGCGAGCGGCCCGGCCTCCGCAGGCATCGGGACGGCGGGCCCGGCGTCGTCGGCTCCGGCGCCCCGGTCGCTCGCCACCGCCGACGCGGACGGCCGGTGGGCCCACAGCGCCTGCCCGCCGAGCAGCACCGGATACGCCGCGCCCACCAGCCGTACGGCAGTGAACGCCGCGTCCCGGCGCTGGAGCGCCGCCGCCGGCCCGAACGCGGCGGCCACCGCGGGCCGGGGACCCGATGACAGGGAACGCCCCGTCCGGGGCCCGGGTGCGCCGGGCCGGGCCCGCGCGCAGCGGCCGGCGGGGTGGCTACAGCGGCGGTGCCGACCCGGCGGGTTGCGTCAACTCGTCGTACACGCTGAGGACTTGGGCCACGGTGTCGTTCTCGGTCGGCCAGCCGGCCGCCTGGCGACGGCCCGCCCGGGCGAGCGCGTCCCGGCGCACCGGATCGGCGAGCAGCCCGAGCACCGCGCGGGCCAGGGCGGCGGCATCGCCGTAGCGGACCAGTTCCGCGGCGTGGCCGACCAGTTCGCGGGTGCCTCCGGTGTCGGTGGCGACCAGCGGCACGCCGGCCCGCAGCGCCTCCTGGGCGATCAGCGAACGCGCCTCCCACCTGCTGGGCAGCACCACCAGATCGGCGGCGGCGAGCAGTTCGGGCACGTCGTCCCGGCGGCCGAGCAGCTGGACCGGGAGCTGCTCGGTGTCGATCCGCCGCTGCAGCGCCGCCCGCTGGTCACCCTCCCCCGCGATGGCGACCAGCGGCCGCGGTTCGAGCGCGCACCAGGCGTGTGCCGCGTCCAGCAGCAGGTCGTGGCCCTGCCCGGGGTGGAGGCGGCCGACCGCGAGCAGCAGCGGGCGGTCCACGGCGCCCAGCTCGGCACGCTCCTTGTGTCGCGCCCGGTCGTCCTCCTCGGTCCCGGAGGGCGGGCCGGCGGCCCGCGGCCGGGGAATCGCGACGGGCGCGAGCCGCGCATCGCGGGCACCCCGCTCCCGTGCCCGGTCCACGAGATCGGAGCAGGCGCCCAGCACGACGGCGGCAGCCCGGGCCACCCTCCGCTCCATCAGGTGCACCAGCCCGGCCCGGGCGCCCTCGGTGTGCGCCTTGGTGTGCCAGGTCATCACCAGGGGGACCCGGCGCCCGCCCCGCGGGGAGCGCAGTCCGCGCAACGCCGTCGAGGCGCGCAGACCGGCCCGCAGACCGTGTGCGTGGACCAGGTCGGCGTCCCAGCAGGCGCTGCGCAGCACGGCCACGCTCGCCGGGTCCGTACGCGGCGGAACGTGGACGAACCGGGCGCCGGCGCCGGTGAAGTCGTAGACCTCTTCGATGTCCGGTGTGGCGCAGACGGTGACGCGTACGCCGCGCGCGACCAGCCCTTCGGCCAGCGAGCGGACGTGTGCCGCGCTGCCGGCGCTGCCGTGCCCCAGCACCTGGACCGTGCGCAGCGGCGACAGCCCGTGCGTCGAGGCCGGGGTACTGATCACGTGGTCGGGACTCCTGGGTCGGGGCGGGGACGGACCGTACCGGGAGGTCGGTCCGCTACTGCGGGACACCGCGGCACGGTCCGCCGCTGCGGGTCACCGCGGCGCACGGTGCGGGCGACCACCGTCCCGCGCGGTGACGGGTGGGACACGGCGAGTACACCCGTAACGGGGCACCGCGCCCAGGATGCCAGTCCGGCGTCGTCAATTCGGCACCGTCGGACCGCCGTTCCGGTGGGAAGTCTCACCCCAGCGCTCACCGGATCACCCACATGGGCGACAATCCGCCCGCGCGAGCCAACGGTTCTTTCGGGTGACCCGGCCCCCGGAGCGCGCCCGCCACCGGGCCATGGGGCGCGCACACCGCTGCCCGGGGCGCCCTCGGTCAGGCGTCCGCCGTCCGTGGCTACGGCCCGCCGTCACGGGCCACGGCCCGCCGCCCGGGCTCCCGCCCACCACGGCTCCCGGCCCGGCAGGGCCCTCAGCTCCGCCGGTCCCGCCGGTCCCACGCCGCCGCCCGGCTGACGTGGTCCCCCGCCGCCGCGGCGGCGATCAGGACGGCGGCGTGCGCGGCCAGACCACGGCGGCCGTAGGCGGTGACGACGGCCAGCCCGAGGGCCGCGCCCAGCGCGTGCGCCCCGGCGTCCCCGAGCATCGTGCGCTCCCCCAGGTCGTCCCCGACGACGGCGGCCGCGGCCCCCACGGGCGCGGCGGCCAGCGCCCCGGCCGGTCCGCCGCGCAGCAACCCCGGCGCGCCGAGGGCCAGTACGGCGCCCGCGGCCCGGCCGGGCCGGACGTCCAGGAGGTTCACCAGGTGCGCCGAACCGGCGATGACCACGCCGGCCAGCACCGTGTCGGCCGGGCGTTCCTTGAGCAGGGCCCCCGCGGCCAGCCCGGCCGCGCCGATCCCGAACAGCTTCACCGCGCCGCTGGTGACCTCCCGGTCCCGCAGCGCCGAGAGGTGCGCCCGGAATCCGCGCCGGGCGTCGTCCGCGCCGAAGACGTCGTCGTACGCCCCGCAGCCGCCGGCGGCCAGCACCGCCAGCGCGGTCGCGGTGCGGGCCCGGGCGGGCAGGCCCGGGGCGCTCGCGGCGGCCAGCGCGGTACCGGTGGCGGTGGCGAGGCCCGCGTGCAGATGCACCGTCCGCCCCGCGTGGTTCTTGCGCTCCCACAGCACGGCACCGCCCGGCGGCCGCTCGGTCAGCGCCCGGTACGCGGCCCGGGTCGTGGCCGCCGCCCCGAGCAGCGCCGTGATCCGCCCCCGCACCGTGCCGCCTGCCACCGTCATCACGCCCTCCCCACGCCCGGCACCCTGCGTGCCCGGCTCCCCGTCCCGCCGGCGCCACCGGCCCGTGTGCCCCGCGTACGCCACGCCTTCGCCCCGGCGTACGACGCCGCCGGCACGCGGTCTACCGTCCCGTGCGCGCCGTCTCCAGCAGCTCTTCCGCGTGTGCGCGCGCCGTCTCGGAATCCTCCTGGCCGGCCAGCATCCGGGAGAGTTCGCGGACCCGCTCCTCGCCCTCCAGGACGGTGACGCCGCTCCTGGTGACCGAGCCGTCGTTCGTCTTCGCCACCAGCAGCTGCCGGTCGGCGAACGCCGCGACCTGCGGGAGGTGCGTGACGACCACGACCTGGGCCGACTTGGCGAGCCTGGCCAGCCGGCGGCCGACCTCGACCGCCGCCTTGCCGCCGACCCCCGCGTCGACCTCGTCGAAGAGGTACGTCGGTACGGGGTCGGAGCCGGCGAAGACCACCTCGACGGCGAGCATCACCCGGGAGAGCTCACCGCCGGAGGCGCCCTTGGCGATCGGCCGCGGCGGGGCGCCCGGGTGCGGGGCCAGCAGGAGTTCGACCTCGTCGGCGCCGGCCGGACCGTAGGCCACGGTGCGGCCGCCGACCACGATGCCGTCGGCGTCCTCGGGCACCTCGGTCTGGCGGATCTCGACGGTCACCCGGGCGTGCGGCATGGCGAGTTCGGCGAGCTCCGCGGTGACCGCGTCCGCGAACCGCTGGGCCGAGGCCGTACGGGCGTCGGTGAGGAGCTGCGCCAGGTCGCCCAGTTCGGCGCGCAGCGCGTCGCGTTCGGCGGTCAGCTCGCCGATCCGGTCGTCGTCACCGTCCAGTTCGGCGAGCCGGGCGGCGCTCTGCTCGGACCACGCGAGGACCGCCGCGATGTCCGTGCCGTACTTGCGGGTGAGGTGGTTCAGGGCGGCGCGGCGCTCCTCGACCGCGGCGAGCCGCAGCGGGTCGGCGTCCAGGCCGTCGGCGTAACTGGCCAGCTCGCCCGCCACGTCCGCCATCAGGATGCCGATCTCGCCGAGCCGCTCGGCCAGCGCGGCGAGATCCTGGTCGTGGCTGCGTACGGCCTCCAGCGCGCGGTGCGCACCGGCGACCAGGGTGGTGGCCTCGACGCCCTCGGGGTCCTCGGGGTTGCCGGCCAGCGCGGCGTGCGCGGCGGTCGCGGCGGAGGCCAGCGCCTCGGCGTGGCCGAGCCGCTCCGCCTCGGCGGCGAGTTCGGTGTCCTCGCCGGGCTGCGGCTCGGCCGCCGCGATCTCGTCCAGGCCGAAGCGCAGCAGATCCGCTTCCTGGGAGCGCTCGCGGGCGAGGGTGGTGAGCTCCTCCAGCTCGGTGGCGACGGCGCGCAGCCTGCGGTGGGCGGCGGTGTACTTGGCGAGCGGGACGGCGACCGCGTCCCCGGCGTACCGGTCCAGGGCCTGGCGCTGGCGGGCCGGCCGCAGCAGCCCCTGCTGGTCGGTCTGGCCGTGCACGGCCACCAGGTCGTCGGCCAGCTCCGAGAGCAGGCCGACCGGTACGGAGCGGCCGCCCACGTGGGCACGGGACCGCCCCTCGGCGGAGAGCGTACGGCTGAGCAGGAGGGCACCGTCGTCCAGCTCGGCACCGGCCTCCTCGGCCCGTACCGCGGCCGGGGTCTGCGGACCGACGCTGATCCTGCCCTCCACGACCGCCGATTTGGCGCCGATCCGCACCAGGGCGGGGTCGGCGCGCCCGCCGAGCAGCAGGCCGAGGCTGGTGACGACCATGGTCTTGCCCGCGCCGGTCTCGCCGGTCACCGCCGTGAAGCCCGGGGACAGCTCGACTACGGCGTCGTCAATGACGCCCAGGGACCGGATCCGCATCTCCTCCAACACGGATAAGACCTTACGAGGTCCGGGGCCCGCCCCGCGACGGCCTCCCCCGACTCCCCGGCCCCTGACCGCTCCCCCTGCCGCGCCGAGCTGCGGAAAACCCCACCTCAGGACGGAGGAAGTCCTCATGGTGCCCGGTCCCGCCCGGCCGTCACGCTGAGCACCGAACGAAACGAAAGGTGGGCTCATGTCCGAATCGGCGCGTGCGGCGCTACGACCACTTCCGTCGCGGGAGCCCGCGGCCGCGGACCCCGGGAACGGCCCCGGTGCCCGCCGCGGTCGCCGCCGCCCGCGCGGCACGCGCCTGCTGCTGGCCACGGTGGCCGCCGCCACCGCGCTCGGCGCCGCGACCGCCTGTGCCGGCCCGTCCGGGACCTCGGGCGGCTCCGGCGGCCCCGGCGGCTCGCTGGCGGGCGTCTGGCGGATGGACGGCTACGGCACCCTCGTCACGATCAAGGGCGGCAGCCTGCGGACGTACGAGACCACCGCCGTCAGCTGCCTGCCCGGGGCCGTCACGGGCACCCGCGCCGGCGCCCCCGACGCGCACGGCGCGAGCCGCTTCACGGTGCCCGACTCGGCCCCGGTCACGGTGCGCCCGGACGGCGCCGGCCGGGCCCGGCTGGCCTTCGACGACAACGTCGGCCGGCGGACCCTGCACCGTGTCGCCGCGCTGCCGGACCGCTGCGGGCGGCGTCCGTCCCGCGACCCGCGGGCCGTCTTCGACGTCTTCTGGCAGACCTTTGCCGAGAACTACCCCTTCTTCGGCGCGAAGAAGACCGACTGGGCGGCTGTCCGCGACCGCTACCGCCCCCGCGTCACGGCCCGGACGACCGACGCCGAACTCTTCACGGTGCTCCGCGAGATGATCGAGCCGCTGCACGACGCGCACACCCGGGTCGTCGCCGGCCCCGACCGCTGGTTCGCGGGCAAGCGTCCCGGCACGGTCCTGCCCACCCCGGCCTCGACCGCCCGTATCGACACAGCGATAGCCGCCAACCTGGGCAGCGGCACCGTCCAGCGGCACTGGGCCCAGGGCCGGCTGACGTACGCCGACCTGCCCGGCCACCTCGGCTACTTCCGCGTCACCCAGTTCGCCCACTACACCGCGAAGGACGACTACGTCGGGGACGTCGCCGCGCTGGACCGCGCCCTGGACGCCGTGTTCACCAAGGCGCGTACCCAGGGCCCGGCGAAGCTGCGCGGCCTGATCATCGACGTACGGCTCAACGGCGGCGGCGCCGACCCGCTCGGTCTGCGCATCGCCTCCCGGCTCACCGGCCGCCCCTACACCGCCTACCGCAAGCAGGCGCGGAACGACCCCCGCGACCCCGCCGCCTTCACCACGCCGCAGCCGGCCCGGGTCAGCCCCCACCGGGGCCCCGTCTACACCGGCCCGGTGGCGGTGCTCACCGGGCGGCTGACCGTCAGCGCGGGCGAGACCTTCACCCAGGCGCTGATGGGCCGCTCACCGGCGCCCCTGCGGATCGGGGAGAACACCCAGGGCGTCTTCTCCGACGTCCTGGGCCGCAACCTCCCCAACGGCTGGACCTTCGGCCTGCCCAACGAGGAGTTCCTGACCCCCGAGGGCCACACCTTCGACGGCGCCGGCATCCCCCCGGCCGTCGCCACCCCCGTCTTCACCGACCAGGAGCTCTCCGGCCGGCGCGACTCCGCGCTCACCCGCGCCCGTGACCTGCTGACCCGCGGGGCGGCGACCGCGGGCCGGAACCGCTGAGGCGCGGACCGGTCCCGGGGCCTGCCCGGCGGGTCGGGGTCGGACACCCCCTAGTGCGGCGCCCCGCGCCACCCCGCCACCGGGAGCGCGAACTTGGCGACCAGCCGGTCCGTGAAGGACGCGTGGTGCAGCCGGGCCAGCCGTACGGGTACGGCACCGCGACGGACCTCGACGCGGGCGCCGGCGGGCAGTTCGACGGTGCGGCGGCCGTCGCACCACAGCACCCCGTGCGGGGTACTGGGCTGGACCTCGACCGCGAGGACCGAGCGCGGCGAGGTGACCAGCGGCTTGGCGAACAGGGCGTGGGCGCTGATCGGGACCATCAGCAGGGCCTCGACCTCGGGCCAGACGACCGGGCCGCCGGCCGAGAAGGCGTACGCGGTCGAGCCGGTCGGGGTCGCGCAGACCACGCCGTCGCCGCCGAAGCGCGAGACCGGCCGGCCGTCGACCTCGGTGACGACCTCCAGCAGCCGCTCCCGCGCCGCCTTCTCCACCGACGCCTCGTTGAGGGCCCAGTCGGTGTGCACGACGTTGCCGTTGGTGCGGACCAGGATGTCGAGCGTCATCCGCTCCTCGACCTCGTAGGCGCGGGTGACGACGCGGTCGACCACCTTGTCGAGGTCGTCGCGTTCGGCCTCGGCGAGGAAGCCGACCCGGCCGAGGTTGACGCCGAGCATGGGGACGCCGGACGTCCTGGCGAACTCCGCGCCGCGCAGCAGCGTGCCGTCCCCGCCGAGGACGACCAGCAGTTCGCAGCCCTCGGCGGCGCACGGCTCGGTCGCGACGCGCTCGACCGACGACGGCAGCGGAAGGTCCGCGGCCTCCTCCGCCAGCACCCGCACCCCGATCCCGCTGCGCAGCAGGCCCTGGACGACGAGTTCGGCACTGCGGATGGCCGCGGGGCGGCCGGTGTGTGCGAGCAGGAAAACCGTCCGCGCGGCACCCGTGTTCCCGTGTGCTGCGCTGCCTTCAACTGCCTGGTTAGTGGTCAACGAGGCCCCTCCGCCACTGCACGGTCGACATCCGCCGGGTCGAGTGCAGGCGCCCCGGCGCGCAGCCACAGAAAGTACTCGACATTCCCGGAAGGTCCAGGCAGCGGACTGGCAACTACTCCAAGTACGCCAAGTCCCAGTTCGGCCGCCCGGCGCGCGACGGCGCACACCGCCTCGGCGCGCAGCGCCGCGCTGCGCACCACTCCGCCGCTGCCGAGCCGCTCCTTGCCGACCTCGAACTGCGGCTTGACCATCAGGACGAGGTCCGCGTCCGGGGCCGCGCAGCCGGCCAGCGCGGGCAGCACGAGGCCCAGCGGGATGAAGGAGAGGTCGCCGACGACGAGGTCGACGGGCTGCCCGTCGACCTGGTCGAGCGTCAACTCGCGCACGTTGGTGCGGTCCTTCACGGTGACCCGCTCGTCGCTCTGCAGTGACCAGGCGAGCTGCCCGTAGCCGACGTCGACGGCGACCACGTGCCCCGCGCCGGCGCGCAGCAGGACGTCGGTGAAGCCGCCGGTGGAGGCGCCCGCGTCCAGTGCCCGCCGGCCCTCGACCGCCAGGCCGAGCGGGACGAACGCGGCGAGCGCCCCGGCGAGCTTGTGGCCGCCGCGCGAGACGTAGTCGGGGTCGCTGTCGTCCGCGCGGACGACCAGGGCCGCGCTGGTCTCCACCTGGGTGGCCGGCTTGGTCGCGGTCGCGCCGCCGACGGTCACCCGGCCCGCGGCGATCAGCTGGCTCGCGTGCTCGCGCGAACGGGCCAGCTTGCGGCGCACCAGCTCCGCGTCGAGTCGGCGTCGTGCCACACCTGCCACCTGTGGTTCAGCTCCTGTTGTCGTGCGTCTGCGGGGTCGGGGACGGGGCGGGCGGCCCGGGGTGCCGGTCGAGACCGGCCAGCACCTCGCGCAGCCCCCGGTGCACATCCTCGTACACCTGCAGGTGGCCGCTCGACGGCAGGTGGTCGGCATCGGCGAGGCGGCGCAGCCGGGCGTCGACCTCGGCCTGCCCGGTGGGCGTCGTCCCGACCCCGAGCGGCCGCGGCTCGTCGGGCCCGGCCGGCTCCGCGGACCGCGGGTCGGCGGCGGGACCGGGCCCGGGCCCGGCCTCCGTGGGGGTCTCCGGCTGCGGTCCGGACGTCGGCTCTTCCATGTCCCCGACGCTACCCCGGCGGGCGGCACCGGGCGCGAACGAGCCGCCCGCGACCTGGCGTATCGTCGCTCACGATGGCAACCCTCGAACAGTGCCGCGCCGCGCTCGACCGGCTGGCCCAGAACCTGTCCTCGGCCGACGGCGAGGCCCGCGGCGCCGCCGCCCTCGACCGTTCGCTCAGCTGCCGGATCACGGACCTCGACGTGTCGTTCCTCGGGCGGCTGGCCGGGGGCACCCTGCGCGAGGTGACCTCGGTCCCCGGGCCGCCGCCGCACAAGGCCGAGATCCGGCTGACCATGACGGGCGACGACCTGATCGCGCTGGTAGACGGGCAGCTGAACTTCGCCCGGGCCTGGGGCAGCGGCCGGGTCAAGTTGGAGGCCGGCCTGCGCGACCTGCTGCGGCTCCGGTCGCTGCTGTAGCCACCCGCCCGGTACGTCACGGCCACCCGCCCGGTACGTCTCAGGTCGCCGCGTCGGCCGTCCGCCGGCTGCCGCGCGGCGTGCGGGCGGCCGGCACGACCAGCGGCGTCCCGGTCTCCGGATCGTCGATGACCTGGCACTTCAGTCCGAAGACGCGTGCCACCAGCTCGGCCGTGACGATGTCACCGGGGGCGCCCTGCGCGACGATCTCGCCGCCCTTCATGGCGATGAGGTGGGTGGCGTACCGGGCGGCGTGGTTGAGGTCGTGCAGCACGGCGACGAGCGTGCGCCCCTGTTCCTCATGGAGGTCCGCGCACAGGTCCAGCACCTCGATCTGATGCTGGATGTCCAGATATGTCGTCGGCTCGTCCAGGAGGAACAGCGGGGTCTGCTGGGCGAGCGCCATCGCGATCCACACCCGCTGCCGCTGGCCGCCGGAGAGTTCGTCGACGTAGCGGTCGGCCAGCTCGCCGACGCCGGTCGCCGCCATCGACTCCTGGACGATCCGCTCGTCGTCGGCCGACCACTGCCGCAGCAGCCCCTGGTGCGGATAGCGGCCGCGCGCGACCAGGTCGGCGACGGTGATGCCGTCCGGGGCGATCGAGGACTGCGGCAGCAGCCCCAGCGTCCTGGCGACCTTCTTCGCCGGCAGCGAGGAGATCGCGGCGCCGTCCAGCAGTACCGAGCCGGCCGCCGGCTTGAGCATCCGGGACAGTGCCCGCAGCAGCGTCGACTTGCCGCAGGCGTTCGGGCCGACGATGACGGTGAAGGAGTGGTCGGGGACGGCGACCGAGAGGTTCTCGGCGATGACCCGCTGGTCGTAGGCGAGGGTGACGTTCTCGGCCGTGAGACGGCTCACTTCAAGGACTCCTGGGGTTGTGGTGGTGCTGGTGTGGCCCGGCCGGCGCCGGGCGGCCGGGCGCCGCGGCGCGCCGTTCATCGGCGGCCCGCCGTCATACCCGGCCCGCCTTCCGCTCGGTGGCCAGCAGCCACAGCAGGTAGCCGCCGCCGAGCACGCCGGTGAGGACGCCCACCGGCAGCTGGTCGGCGCCGAAGAGCCGCTGCGAGGCCCAGTCGGCGGCGACCAGCAGCAGCGCCCCCATGAGGGCGGCGGGCAGCAGGTTGGGGCCGGGCGACCGGGTCAGCCGGCGGGCCAGCTGGGGTGCGGTGAGGGCGACGAAGGAGATCGGTCCGGCCGCCGCGGTGGCGGCCGCGACCAGCACGACCGCGGCCAGCAGCACGAGGACGCGCACCCGGTCGACCCGTACGCCGAGCGCGTACGCGGCGTCGTCGCCCATCTCCAGCATCCGCAGCGGCCGGCCGTTCAGCAGGACCAGCGGCAGGCAGACGGCGCAGACCGCGGCCAGCGGCCAGACCTGGTCCCAGTCGCGGCCGTTGAGGGAGCCGGTCATCCAGGTGGTGGCGCGGGTCGCCTCGACGATGTTCGCCTTGGTCATGAGGTAGAGCACCACCGCGTAGAGCATCGCGCTGGCGCCGATGCCGACGAGCACGAAGCGGTAGCCGTGGATGCCGCGCTGCCAGGCGAGCAGGAAGATGCCGAGTCCGGTGGCCAGGCCGCCGGCGACCGCCCCGGCGGCGACCGCGACGGTCCCGGCCTGGAAGTAGACGATGGCGACCAGCGCGCCGACGGACGAGCCCTGGGCGAAGCCGAGGACGTCCGGGCTGCCCAGCGGGTTGCGGGAGACGGTCTGGAAGACCGCTCCGGCGGTGCCGAACGCGGCGCCGACCAGCAGCCCCACCAGCACCCGCGGCAGCCGCAGGTCCTGCACGACGAAGGTCTGCCCGGCGTCGCCGCCGCCGGTCAGCGTGGCGATGACCTCGGCCGGCGTCAGCGGGTAGTCGCCGGATCCGATCAGCGCGACACCGGCGGCCAGCGCGAGCGCCAGCAGCACCAGTCCGACGACGACGGCGCGCCGGTCCAGGCGCAGCGAGAGTCCGCCCCCGGTGCGCAGCGTCCCGGCCCGCCCCGTGCCCTGCCCGGGCTTGCTGTTCGCCCTCATGCCGACGCCTCGCATGTGCTCGGTACGTACCTCTGACCGGTGCGCTCGTTCCGCTCACTCACAGCTGGGCCATCCTCCGACGCCGTACGAGATGAATGAAGACCGGGCCGCCGACGACGGCCGTGACGATGCCGACCTGGAGTTCGCCGGGCCGGGCCACGACCCGGCCGAGGATGTCCGCGCCGAGCAGCAGGACCGGCGAGAGCACCGCCGAGTACGGCAGGATCCAGCGCATGTCGGGCCCGGTGACGGCCCGTACGACGTGCGGGACCATCAGGCCGACGTAGACGATCGGGCCGCAGGCCGCGGTCGCCCCGCCGCACAGCAGGGTGACGGCGACCATGGCCAGCACCCGGGTGCGGGTCAGCCGCGCGCCCAGGGCCCGCGCCTGGTCGTCGCCCAGCGCGATGGCGTTCAGCGGACGGGCGATCAGCAGCGCGAGGACGCCGCCGACGATCAGGAACGGAGCGATCCGGTCGACCGTCGGCATGGTGGCGCCGGCCAGCGAACCCACCGTCCAGAAGCGCATCTTGTCCAGCGCGGCGGTGTCCGTCAGGTTGACGGCGTTGATGTAGCCGACGAGGACGGCGGACAGCGCGGTGCCGGCCAGCGCGAGCCGCACGGGGGTGGCGCTGCGGGTGCCGCCGAGGACGTACACCGCGACGGAGACGGCCGCGGCGCCGGCGAACGCGAACCAGACGTATCCGGTCAGCGAGGTGACGCCGAAGAAGCTGATGGCGGAGACCACGGCGGCCGAGGCGCCGGCGTTGATGCCGAGAACTCCCGGATCGGCCAGGGGGTTTCGGGTCAGCGCCTGCATGACCGTGCCGGCCAGTCCCAGCGCGGCGCCGGCGAGCAGCCCGAGCAGGGTGCGGGGGATGCGCACGTCGTGGACGACCACGTCGGTGTCGTTGCCGGAGTAGTGGAACACCCCGTGCCACACCTGGTCGAGGGGGATCTGTTTGGCGCCGACGGCGATGCCGAGGACGGCGATGACGGCCAGTGCGGCCACGGAGGCGACCAGTCCGGCGGAGCGCAGGACATGCCGCCGCCGGGATGCCGCGGGGGCCGGGGCAGTTGTTGCTTCGGGGGGACTGTCAACCAACACGTTGGTTAGGTTAGCCTACCCTCACATTCGACCGCAGGCCCTCCTCCCAGAGAGAAGCGCATCCACCATGAGCACCTCCCGAAGCGTATCCCCCTCCCGTCGCGGCATCCTGGCCGCCGGCGGCGCCCTCGGCATCGGCGCACTGCTCGCCGCGTGCGGTGGGGACAAGGGCTCGGCAGGCGCCAACGGCGGTGCCGAGGGCGGCCCGTGGGCCTTCACCGACGACCGCAGGAAGAAGATCTCCCTCAAGAGCACCCCGCAGCGCATCGTCGCCTTCACGGGCACCGCGGCCGCCCTGCACGACTTCGGCATCGACGACCGGATCGTCGGCGTCTTCGGACCCACCAAGCTCAAGAACGGCAAGCCCGACCCGCAGGCCGGTGACCTCGACGTCGACAAGGTCACCGTCATCGGCAACGCCTACAACCAGTTCAACGTGGAGAAGTACGCGGCGCTGCGCCCCGATCTGCTCGTCACCAACATGTACGAGCCGGGCGCCCTGTGGTTCGTCCCGGACGACAGCAAGGACAAGATCACGGCACTGGCCCCGTCCGTCGCGATCACGTCCTCCCGGGTCCCGCTCGCCAGGATCATCGAGCGCTACGCCGAGCTGGCGCAGGCGCTCGGCGCCGACCTCAAGGCCAAGAAGGTCACCGACGCCAAGGCCCGCTTCGAGAAGGCGTCCGAGGCGCTCCGCAAGGCCGCCAAGTCCCACCCGGTCAAGGTGCTCGCCTGCTCCGGCAGCCCCGACCTCTTCTACGCCTCCAACCCCGGCATCAACGCCGACCTCATGTACTACAAGTCCCTCGGCGTCGACCTGATCGTCCCCGACCACCTGGACAAGGGCGGCTACTTCGAGAGCCTGAGCTGGGAGAACGCCGACAAGTACAAGGCCGACGTGCTCCTGCTGGACAACCGGACCGCCACCCTCCAGCCCAAGGAACTGGCCGCCAAGCCCTCCTGGACGAAGCTGCCCGCCGTCAAGGCCGGCCAGATCACCCCCTGGTCGAGCGAGCCGCGCTTCTCCTACGCGGGCGCCGCACCGCTCCTGGAGTCGCTGACCAAGGCCATCGAGACGGCCAAGAAGGTCAACTGACGCACGCCACAACGGTCGCGGTGGGAGGCGGGCCCACGCCTCCCACCGCGGCACCCCGACCCCACCACCGCCCCGGGAGGTTCTCCGCATGACCACGACCGCCGCCCCCGCCACCGCACCGTTCCGCTTCTTCGACGTGCACGTCGTACGCTCCCGACGGCTCGGCCCCTCCATGCTGCGGGTCACCTTCGGCGGCGAACGCCTGGCGGAGCTGGCGTCCGGCGGTCGCGACCAGCGGTTCAAGCTGTTCCTCCCGCAGCCCCACCAGAACCGGCCGCTCCTCCACGACACCGGCGACGGCTGGTACACCGCCTGGCGGGCCCAGGACCCGGCCGAGCGCGCGGTGATGCGCTCGTACACGATCCGCGAACAGCGCCCGCACCTGGGCGAGTTCGACGTGGACTTCGCGCTGCACGGCGCCGAGCCGGGGGCCGCCGTGACCACCGGCGGGCCCGCCTCCCGCTGGGCCGCGCGGGCCCGCCCCGGCGACCGGCTGACCGTCCTCGCCCCGGCCGTGGAGGACAACGGCGGCGTCGACTTCCGCCCGCCGCCCGGCACCGACTGGATCCTGCTCACCGGTGACGAGACGGCGCTGCCCGCCGTCGCCGGCATCCTCGCCTGGCTCTCCCCCGGCACCCGGGCCAAGGTCTGGATCGAGACCGGTCACGAGGGCGACCGCCGACAGCTGCCGACCTTCGCCGACGCCGACGTCAGCTGGCTCGTCCGGGACGCGGCGGACGCCGCGCACCGCACGCCGGTGCTCGACGCGCTGCGCGCCGCCGAGCTGCCGGAGGGCACGCCCTACGCCTGGATCGCCGGGGAGGCCGGAACCGTCAAGGCGGTGCGCCGGCACCTGGTCGGCGAGCGCGGATTCGACCGCAGGGCCGTGAAGTTCACCGGCTACTGGCGGCGCGGCGCCTGCGAGGAGGACCTGCTCGCGGAGCTCACGGCCGGCGCCGCGGCGGCCGCCGAGGACTGAGCCGTCCGCCGCCGCGGCTCCGCCGGCCCGCCGGGCCCCCGCGCACCGCGGGCTCCGGGCCGCCGCCCCGCGCCGGAGCCCCGTACGGTCCGGGGCCCCGGTCGCTCCTCACATCCCGAGGCGCGCCAGCGCCTTCCCCGCGTCCGCGCGGCAACTGCCGGTGCCCGCCGCCGTCCAGGCCGCCGCGCACAGCGCCCGCAGCCCGTCCAGCGGCGCGCCCTCGCCGTCCACGACGAGGGTGTCCCCGGCCGCCTCGGCCCGCCAGCCGCCGCACCGGAAACCACCGTCGTCCGCGGTCACCTCCGGCTGGGGCGCGAGCAGCCCGCGCAGATCGGCGTCCACGTACGCCGGGCGGTGCTGCGGCGGGGCGGCGAGCAGCGCGGCGGGCGAGGTGACGCCGGTGAGCACCAGCAACGAGTCGACCGCGCCGTTGTGGGCGCCCTCGATGTCCGTGTCGAGCCGGTCGCCGATCACCAGCGGCCGCCGGGCGCCGGTGCGCAGCACCGTCTCGCGGTGCATCGGCGGCAGCGGCTTGCCGGCCACCTGCGGCGTCCCGCCCGCGGCGGTCCGCACCACCTCCACCAGCGCACCGTTGCCGGGGGCGATGCCACGCTCCTTGGGGATGGTCAGATCGGTGTTGGACGCGAACCACGGCACCCCGCGCTGCACCGCGTACGCGGCCTCGGCCAGCCGCTCCCAGTCCAGCGTCGGGTCGAAGCCCTGCACCACGGCGGCCGGTTCGTCGTCCGCGGAGAAGACCGGTTCCAGACCCCGCTCGCGCAGCGCCACCACCAGCCCCTCACCCCCGACGGCCAGCACCCGCGCGCCCGCCGGCACCTGCTCGGCGATCAGTCGGGCCACCGCCTGCGCCGAGGTGATCACCTCGTCCGCACCGGTCGGCAGCCCGAACCCGGTCAGCTGGTCGGCGACGGCCTGCGGGGTGCGGGCGGCGTTGTTCGTGACGTACGCCAGGTGCATCCCGCCGTCGCGGACGGTGGTCAGCGACTCCACGGCGTGCGCGATGGCCTGCCCGCCGGCATAGACGACCCCGTCCAGATCCAGCAGCGCCGTGTCGTACGCCTCGCTCAGCGGGCGCCGGCACCCGTCGGGCCGACTGCGCACCTGCTCGTTCATGCCGTCTCGCTCCTCGCATCCCGGTGGCAGACGGAGGTTCCGGCGCGCACCGCAAGGGCGCATCCGCCGCTCCGCCGGGGCTCCGCGGCCCGAACCTCGCGCCTACCCGTATTTCCAGCCAACCTCAGGCTGTCCCCCGATCTTCCCTCATCGGCCCGGCGGCATAGCATTCTTCAATGACCAGTGCCGAGGGCCTCCGCCTCCTCCCGTTCCGCGGACTGCGCTACGCCCCGGAACGGGTCGGCAGCCTGACCGCCGTGACCTCACCGCCGTACGACGTGGTGGTCCGGCCGGAGGGCGTGCGCCATCTGGAGACCGCCGATCCGTACAACATCGTCCGGCTCATCCTGCCGCACGCCGCGGACCCCGCCACCCGCCACCGCAAGGCGGCCGACACCCTGCGCGACTGGCGCGCCGAGGGCGTGCTGACCCAGGACGCCGAGCCCGCGCTGTACGTCTACGAGCAGCGCGCCGGCGCCGTGCTGCAGCGGGGGCTGATCGGCGCGCTGTGCCTGGACGGGCCGGTGCTGCCGCACGAGGACGTGATCCCCGAGGTCGTCGAGGACCGGGCGGCCCTGATGCGCGCGGCGGCCGCAAACTTCGAGCCGTTGCTGCTCTCCTACCGTGGCCGGAACGGCGCGAACGGCGCGACCGCGGTCATCGAACGCACCGTGGCGGGCCCCCCGCTGCTGGCCACCACCACGGAGGACGGTTTCACCCACCGCCTGTGGGCGGTCACCGACCCCGGCGACCTCGCGGCCGTCGACCACGACCTCTCGCGCCGGCAGGCCCTGATCGCCGACGGCCACCACCGCTGGGCGACCTACCGGCGGCTGTACGAGCAGCGGCCCGGCGCCACCGCCGACTCCCCGTGGGCCTCCGGCCTGGTGCTGCTCGTCGACACCGCCCGCTACCCGCTCCAGGTCCGGGCGATCCACCGGGTCCTTCCGCACCTGCCGACCGCCAAGGCACTGACGGACCTGGCCGGCGCCTTCCGCGCCCGTACGCTCCGCGGCGGGCTGTCCGCCGCCCTGCGGACGCTGGACGAGACCCCCGGCACGGCCTTCGTCCTCGCCGGCGGCCGGGAGACCTTCCACCTCCTGGACCGTCCCGACCCCGGGCTGCTGGACCGCGCGATCCGCCGGGACCGCCCCGAGGAATGGCGCCGACTGGACGCCACCGTGCTGCACTCCGTCCTGCTCGACGAGGTCTGGCGCATTCCTGACCACCCGTCCGACATCAGCTACCTGCACCACGCCGAGGCCGCCGTGGAGCAGGCCGCCCGGCACGGCGGGACGGCGGTGCTGATGCGCGCCACGTCGGAGGAGACGGTCCGTCAACTCGCCGAAATGGGCGTGACGATGCCGCGCAAGTCCACGTCCTTCGGCCCCAAGCCGGCCACCGGCCTCGTCCTGCGCACCCTGGACGACGACAACTGAAACGGGGTGCCGTCGAACGGCACCCCACACTCACCCTCAGGGCGATAGTTAGGTTAGGCTTACCTCACTACGTCATGCGGGCGGGTCTCCCTGCCCCTGCGCACATTTCACCCTGCGCAGGACGTGGTCAAGTCCGCACCAGGGAGGACACCTTCATGACTCTCCTCGCGCACGCCGCCGAGGACCCGGCCGACAGCCGGACATATCTGCTCAACAACGGCACGGCCCAGCGCTACCACCGCGCGCTCACCGAGAGCGTCGACCGCGTCAGCGCCACCATCGCCGGTACCACCCGCCCGTTCACCGGCATCTCCGTCGACGGCCTCACGCCCACCGTCGCCGCCGTCGACCTCGACGCACCGCTGCACGACGCGGCCGCCGCGCTCGACGAACTCGAAGAGGTCTACCTCCGCGACGCCGTCTACTTCCACCACCCGCGCTACCTCGCGCACCTCAACTGCCCGGTGGTGATCCCCGCCCTGGTCGGCGAGGCCGTGCTCACGGCCGTCAACTCCTCCCTGGACACCTGGGACCAGAGCGCGGGCGGCACGCTCATCGAGCGCCGGCTGATCGACTGGACGGCCGGCCGGATCGGCCTCGGCGCATCGGCCGACGGCATCTTCACCAGCGGCGGCAGCCAGTCCAACCTCCAGGCCATGCTGCTCGCCCGGGACGAGGCGTGCCGCCGCGAACTCGCCCGCGAGGGCACCCCTTCCGACGCCCGGCTCACCGACGTGCTGCCCCGGCTGCGCATCCTCACCTCCGAGTGCAGCCACTTCAGCATCCGCAAGGCCGCCACCCTCCTCGGCATGGGCGCGGAGGCCGTGCTCACCGTGCCGGCCGACGACCACAAGCGGATGCGCGCCGACGCCCTGGCCGACGAACTCGCCCGCTGCCGCCGCGACGGCCTGATACCGATGGCCGTCGTCGCCACCGCCGGCACCACCGACTTCGGCTCCATCGACCCGCTGCCCGAGACCGCCGAGCTGTGCGCGCGGTACGGCGCCTGGATGCACGTCGACGCCGCCTACGGCTGCGGCCTGCTCGTCTCCCGCCGGCGCCATCTGCTCGACGGCATCGAGCGCGCCGACTCGGTGACCGTCGACTACCACAAGTCCTTCTTCCAGCCGGTCAGTTCGAGCGCCTTCCTGGTCCGCGACCGGACCACCCTCCGGCACGTGACCTACCACGCCGACTACCTCAACCCGCGCCGGATGGCCGAGCAGCGCATCCCCAACCAGGTCGACAAGTCGATCCAGACCACCCGGCGCTTCGACGCCCTCAAGCTCTGGCTCACCCTGCGCATCATGGGCGCCCGGGCCGTCGGCGAACTCTTCGACGAGGTCATCGACCGCGCCGCGGACGCCTGGAAACTCCTCCACGACGACCCCCGCTTCGACGTCGTCGTCGAACCCAGCCTGAGCACCCTGGTCTTCCGCTACGTCCCCGCCGGCGACGCGGACCCCGAGCTCGCCGACCGGGTCAACCTGCACGCCCGGGAGGCCCTGTTCGCCTCCGGCGACGCGATCGTCGCGGGCACCAAGGTCGACGGCCGCCACTACCTCAAGTTCACCCTGCTCAACCCGGAGACCACGCTGGAGGACATCGCCACCGTCCTCGACCTGATCGCCGAGCACGCCGGCACCTTCCTCGCCGCGCAGCCCCGCCCGGCGCTCAGCGCGCACTGACCCCGCGCGCGCAGCCCGCCGCCCGCGCCGCGCCGGCGCCCGCGAGCGCGCCCCTCCCCGTCCCCTGAGCCGAACCCCGGAGACCCCCGTGTCCGCCCCTTACGACTTCATCGCCATCGGCCTGGGCCCGTTCAACCTGGGCCTGGCCTGCCTGACCGAGCCGATCGACGGCCTCGACGGCCTGTTCCTGGACAACAAGGCGTCCTTCGACTGGCACCCCGGCATGATGCTGGAGAGCAGCCACCTCCAGGTGCCCTTCATGGCCGACCTGGTCACCCTCGCCGACCCCACCTCCCCGTTCTCCTTCCTCAACTACCTGAAGGAATCCGGGCGGCTCTACCCGTTCTACATCCGCGAGAACTTCTATCCGCTGCGCGCCGAGTTCAACGACTACTGCCGCTGGGCGGCCGGCAAGCTCGACTCCGTCCGCTTCGCCCACCAGGTCACCACCGTCGAGTACGACGAGCGCGACGAGGTCTACACCGTCCACGCCGAGCACCTCCCCACCGGCGACCGCCGCACCTTCCGCGCCCGCAAGCTCGTCCTGGGCACCGGCACCCCGCCGCACCTGCCCGACGCCTGCCGCGGCCTGGGCGGCGACCTGCTGCACAACGCCGACTACCTGGACGCCAAGGCCACCCTCCAGGCCAAGAAGAGCATCACCCTGATCGGCAGCGGCCAGAGCGCCGCGGAGGTCTACTTCGACCTCCTCCAGGACATCGACAGCCACGGCTACCACCTGACCTGGGCCACCCGCTCCCCGCGCTTCTTCCCCCTCGAATACACCAAGCTCACGCTGGAGATGACCTCACCGGAGTACGTGGACTACTTCCACGCCCTCCCCCCGGCCACCCGCGACCGGCTCAACGCCGACCAGAAGCACCTCTACAAGGGCATCGACTCCGAGCTGATCAACGACATCTTCGATCTGCTCTACCAGAAGAACCTCGCCGGCCCGGTGCCCACCCGCCTCCTCACCAACACCGCCCTGAACACGGCGCGTTACGACGAGACCAGCGGCACCTACACCCTCGGCCTGCGCCAGGAGGAACAGGGCACCGACTTCTCCCTGGACACCCAGGGCCTGATCCTCGCCACCGGCTACCGCTACCGCGTACCGGACTTCCTGGAGCCGGTCCGCGACCGCATCGCCTGGGACGACGCCGGCCGCTACGACGTGGCCCGCAACTACAGCATCGACACCACCGGCCACGGCATCTACGTGCAGAACGCCGAGCTGCACACCCACGGCTTCGTCACCCCCGACCTCGGCATGGCCGCCTACCGCAACTCCTGCATCATCCGCGAGCTGCTCGGCCGCGAGTACTACCCGGTCGAGAAGGCCATCGCCTTCCAGGAGTTCGCCGCCCCGGCCGGCCCGCACCACCCCCTGGAGATATCCGCATGACCGCCCCCGTCTTCACCCGCACCGACCCCGCACTGGGGGAGTTCGCCCTCCGCCCGGTGGACCCCGCAGCGGACGCCGCGCTCCTGCACTCCTGGGTCACCCACCCCAAAGCGGTCTTCTGGCTGATGCAGGACTACGACCGGGCCGCCGTCGAGAAGGAGTTCGCGCGGATCGACGCCGACCCCTTCCACGACGCCTTCCTCGGCCTGCACAACGGCACCCCCGCCTTCCTGATGGAACGCTACGACCCGGCCCACCGCGAGCTGGTCGGCGTCCACACCGCCGAGCCCGGCGACGTCGGCATGCACTTCCTGTGCGCCCCCACCGGCACCCCCGTGCACGGCTTCACCCGCGCGGTGATCACCACCGTCATGGAGATGCTCTTCGCCGACCCGGCCAACCGCCGCGTCGTCGTCGAGCCGGACGCCCGCAACACCGGCGTCCACGCCCTCAACAAGGCCGTCGGCTTCGAGGTCCGGCGCACCGTCTCGCTCCCCTCCAAAGAGGCGTACCTCAGCACCTGCACCCGCGACCAGTTCCTGGCCACCCGAGGAGACCACCGATGACCGCCGCCGGCACCCGGCCGACCGCCCAGGAAGCCGTCGCCCACCTCACCCCCGAACTGTGGGCCCGCGCCAACCGCCTGCTGATCCGCAAGGCCCTCGCCGAGTTCGCCCACGAGCGGCTGCTCGCCCCCGCACGCCTGCCACGGGACGGCCACTACGCGGTACGCAGCGACGACGGCGCCACCGAGTACCGCTTCACCGCCCGCAGACAGGCCCTCGACCACTGGCAGGTCGACCCCGACAGCATCACCCGCCACCGCGATCAGGCCGAACTCCCCCTGGACGCCCTGGAGTTCTTCATCGAACTCCGCGACTCCCTGGGCCTGACCGCCGGCATCCTCCCCGTCTACCTGGAGGAGATCAGCTCCACCCTCTCCGGCACCGCCTACAAACTCGCCGGACCGGCCCCCACCGCCGCGGAGCTGGCCACGTCGGACTTCCAGGCCGTCGAGACCGGCATGACCGAGGGCCACCCCTGCTTCGTCGCCAACAACGGCCGGCTCGGCTTCGGCATCCACGAGTACCACGCCTACGCGCCCGAGACCGCCAGCCCCCTGAAGCTGATCTGGCTGGCCGCCCGCCGCGACCACGCCACCTTCACCGCCGGCGCCGGCCTCGACTACGACACCCTCATCCGCGCGGAACTCGGCGACGCCACCCGCGCCCGCTTCGCCGCCGACCTCACCGCCCTCGGCCTCGCCCCCGACGACTACTACCTCTTCCCCGTCCACCCCTGGCAGTGGTGGAACAAGCTCTCCGTCACCTTCGCCGCCGAGGTCGCCCGGCAGCGCCTGGTGTGCCTGGGCCCCGGCGACGACGACCACCTCGCCCAGCAGTCCATCCGCACCTTCTTCAACACCACCGACCCCGCCAAGCACTACGTCAAAACGGCGCTCTCGGTCCTCAACATGGGCTTCATGCGCGGCCTGTCCGCCTCGTACATGGAAGCCACCCCGGCCATCAACGACTGGCTCGCCCGGCTGATCGACGCCGACGACACCTTCCGCGCCGCCCGCTTCTCGATCATCCGCGAGCGCGCCGCCATCGGCTACCACCACCGCCAGTACGAGGCCGCCACCGAGAAGGGCTCCCCGTACCTCAAGATGCTGGCCGCCCTCTGGCGGGAAAGCCCCGTCCCCACCCTGGAACCGGGCCGGCGCCTGGCCACCATGGCCTCGCTGCTCCACACCGACCGCGACGGCGGCTCCTTCGCCGCCGCCCTGATCGAGGAATCCGGCCTCGACCCGGCCGTCTGGCTCCGCCGCTACCTCGACGGCTACCTCACCCCCGTCCTGCACGCCTTCTACGCCTACGACCTGGTCTTCATGCCGCACGGCGAGAACGCCATCCTGGTCATCGAGGACGGCGCCGTCGAGCGCGTCATCTTCAAGGACATCGCGGAGGAGATCGCGGTGATGGACCCGGACGCGGTGCTGCCGCCGGCCGTCGCCCGCATCCGTGCCGACGTCCCCGAGGACAAGAAGCTGCTGTCCGTCTTCACCGACGTCTTCGACTGCTTCTTCCGCTTCCTGTCCGGCACCCTCGCCGACCGCGGCGTCCTCGACGAGGACACCTTCTGGCGCACGGTCGCCGCCTGCGTCACCGACTACCAGAAGTCCAACCCGCAGCTCGCCGACAAGTTCGCCCGCTACGACATGTTCGCCGACGAGTTCGCGCTGTCCTGCCTCAACCGCCTCCAGCTGCGCAACAACCAGCAGATGGTCGACCTCCAGGACCCCGCGGGCGCCCTCCAGCTCATCGGCACCCTCCGGAACCCCATCGCCCGCTACGCACCGACCGCCTGACCCACCCCCACCAACGCCGAAGGGCGGGACCCCGCACGGGGTCCCGCCCTTCACCGTCCGCTCAGCGTGCGTCAGCCCTTCTCGGGCCGCTCACCGCCGTCCGCGTCGTCCGCGTCGCCGTTCTCCTCCGACTCGCCGGACTCCTCCAGCACATCGGTGAACTCGACGCCGTCCAGCTCCGCGAGCCGGTCCGACGCATCCGTCGTACCGCCCTGGTCGGCCTCCAGCGCCCTGGCGAACCAGTCGCGTGCCTCGTCCGCACGCCCGACCTCCAGCAGCGCGTCCGCGTACGCGTACCGCAGCCGCGCGGTCCACGGGTGGACGGCGCTGGACGCCAGCTCGGGGCTCTGCAGCGTCACCACCGCGGCGTCCGCCTGCCCCATGTCCCGACGGGCACCCGCCGCGACCAGCCGCATCTCGACCTGCCCGGCCCGGTCCAGCTTCTGCACCTCGGGCTCACCGGCCATCGCCAGCGCCTTCTCCGGCCGGCCCATGCCGCGCTCGCAGTCCGCCATGACCGGCCACAGCTCCACGCCGCCGGTCATCCGCCGCGCCGCCCGGAACTCCCCGAGCGCCTCGCTGTACTTGCCGACCGCGTACGCGGCGAAGCCCGCGGCCTCCCGCACCGCGGCGACCCGCGACGCCAGCCGCAGGGCCACCCGCGAGTACCCGTACGCCTTCTCCGGGTCCTCGTCCAGCAGCTTGGCGACCATCACCAGGTTCTTCGCGACGTCCTCGGCGAGCGTCTTCGGCAGGCTCAGCAGCTCCTGCCGCACGTCCTTGTCGATCTCGTCGCCGGTGACGTCCTCCGGAATCGGCAGCCGCTTGATCGGCTCCCGGTCCCGCCGGTCGTCGCGACGGTCGTCCCGCCGGTCGTCACGCCCCCGGCCACCGCCGTACGGCCGACGCCCGCCACGCTCGTCGTCCCTGCGGAACCCGCCACGGTCGTCATCCCTGCGGAAGCCGCCGCGGCCACCCGCCGGCCGCCCCCCGCGGTCGTCCCGCCGGAACCCGCCACGGTCATCGCGCCGGTCACCGCCGCGCTCATCGCGTCGGAACCCGCCCCGGTCACCGCCGCGGTCGTCCCGCCGGTCATCCCGCCGGAACCCACCGCGCTCGCCGCCACGGTCACCACCGCGGTCGTCACGGCGGTCGTCACGGCGGTCGTCCCGCCGGTCGAAGCCCCCGCGCTCACCACCGCGGTCGTCACGGCGGAACGACGGACGGTCGCCGCCACGCTCGTCCCGACGCTCGTCCCGCCGGAAGCCCCCACGGTCGCCACCGGACGGCCGGTCATCACGACGGAACCCACCACGGTCGTCCCGCCGGTCATCCCGCCGGAACCCGCCGCGCTCGCCGCCACGGTCACCACCGCGGTCGTCACGGCGGTCGAAGCCCCCGCGCTCACCACCGCGGTCGTCGCGACGGAACGACGGACGGTCGCCGCCGCGCTCGTCACGACGCTCGTCCCGCCGGAAACCGCCCCGGTCGCCGCCACGGTCGTCACGGCGGTCATCGCGACGGAACCCACCGCGGTCACCGCCCCGCTCACCACCGCGGAATCCACCGCGCTCGCCGCCACGGTCGTCCCGGCGGAAGCCGCCGCGGTCGCCGCCCCGGTCATCACGCCGGTCGCCGCCACGGAATCCACCGCGGTCACCACCGGACGGGCGGTCACGGTCATCGCGCCGGAAGCCCCCACGGTCGCCACCGGACGGCCGGTCATCCCGCCGGAACGAGGGGCGGTCGCCGCCCCGGTCGTCACGGCGGTACCCGCCACCGCGCTCGTCGTCACGACGCGGCCCACGGGGCCGATCGTCACGCCGGTCGCCGCCACGGAATCCACCGCGGTCACCACCGGACGGGCGGTCACGGTCGTCACGCCGGAAGCCCCCACGGTCGCCGCCGCGGTCATCACGCCGGAAGCCGCCGCGCTCACCGCGGTCCCCAGCCCGGCTGTCGCGCCGCGGGCCCCGGTCGTCACGCCGGAAACCACCGCGGTCACCGTCGTCGCGCCGCTGCGGCCGGCGCTCCGAACGATCGTCGGAAGAGTTGGTGGACATCGACGTGACTCCTGTCTTCGGTACTGCATTCATTCTCACGCACCGAACAGTTCGGCGCGCTTCGGCAAAAACAAAAAGGACCCTTGGTCCCAGCATGCACGCTGGGACCAAGGGTCCTGAAAGATTGTTCGGCGGCGTCCTACTCTCCCACAGGGTCCCCCCTGCAGTACCATCGGCGCTGAAAGGCTTAGCTTCCGGGTTCGAAATGTAACCGGGCGTTTCCCTAACGCTATGACCACCGAAACCCTATCGGGTTCGAGCGAACAAGCACACTTTTCAGTTAATTGAAGTGAAACTTGGTTCAACCAGCGATTGCGACTGTTCGCAACCCGGGAACCACACAGTGGACGCGAGCAACTGAGGACAAGCCCTCGGCCTATTAGTACCAGTCAACTCCACACCTTACGGCGCTTCCATATCTGGCCTATCAACCCAGTCGTCTACTGGGAGCCTTAACCCCTCAAAGGGGGTGGGAGCCCTCATCTCGAAGCAGGCTTCCCGCTTAGATGCTTTCAGCGGTTATCCTTTCCGAACGTAGCCAACCAGCCATGCCCTTGGCAGGACAACTGGCACACCAGAGGTTCGTCCGTCCCGGTCCTCTCGTACTAGGGACAGCCCTTCTCAAGACTCCTACGCGCACAGCGGATAGGGACCGAACTGTCTCACGACGTTCTAAACCCAGCTCGCGTACCGCTTTAATGGGCGAACAGCCCAACCCTTGGGACCGACTCCAGCCCCAGGATGCGACGAGCCGACATCGAGGTGCCAAACCATCCCGTCGATATGGACTCTTGGGGAAGATCAGCCTGTTATCCCCGGGGTACCTTTTATCCGTTGAGCGACGGCGCTTCCACAAGCCACCGCCGGATCACTAGTCCCTACTTTCGTACCTGCTCGACCCGTCAGTCTCACAGTCAAGCTCCCTTGTGCACTTACACTCAACACCTGATTGCCAACCAGGCTGAGGGAACCTTTGGGCGCCTCCGTTACTCTTTAGGAGGCAACCGCCCCAGTTAAACTACCCACCAGACACTGTCCCTGATCCGGATCACGGACCCAGGTTAGACATCCAGCACGACCAGAGTGGTATTTCAACAATGACTCCACAACCACTGGCGTGGCCGCTTCAAAGTCTCCCACCTATCCTACACAAGCCGAACCGAACACCAATATCAAGCTATAGTAAAGGTCCCGGGGTCTTTCCGTCCTGCTGCGCGAAACGAGCATCTTTACTCGTAATGCAATTTCACCGGGCCTATGGTTGAGACAGTCGAGAAGTCGTTACGCCATTCGTGCAGGTCGGAACTTACCCGACAAGGAATTTCGCTACCTTAGGATGGTTATAGTTACCACCGCCGTTTACTGGCGCTTAAGTTCTCAGCTTCGCCATGACGAATCATGACTAACCGGTCCCCTTAACGTTCCAGCACCGGGCAGGCGTCAGTCCGTATACATCGCCTTACGGCTTCGCACGGACCTGTGTTTTTAGTAAACAGTCGCTTCTCGCTGGTCTCTGCGGCCACCCCCAGCTCAGAGAGCAAGTCTCATCACCGGAAATGGCCCCCCTTCTCCCGAAGTTACGGGGGCATTTTGCCGAGTTCCTTAACCATAGTTCACCCGAACGCCTCGGTATTCTCTACCTGACCACCTGAGTCGGTTTAGGGTACGGGCCGCCATGAAACTCGCTAGAGGCTTTTCTCGACAGCATAGGATCATCCACTTCACCACAATCGGCTCGGCATCAGGTCTCAGGCTTCAAGCTGTCCGGATTTGCCTAGACAGCGCCCTACACCCTTACCCCGGGACAACCACCGCCCGGGCTGGACTACCTTCCTGCGTCACCCCATCACTCACCTACTACAAGTCTGGTTCGTCGGCTCCACCACTCCGCTTCACCCGAAGGATCCACGGCGGCTTCACGGACTTAGCATCGCCTGATTCAATGTTTGGCGCTTCAAAGCGGGTACCGGAATATCAACCGGTTGTCCATCGACTACGCCTGTCGGCCTCGCCTTAGGTCCCGACTTACCCTGGGCAGATCAGCTTGACCCAGGAACCCTTAGTCAATCGGCGCAAGAGTTTCCCACTCTTGTATCGCTACTCATGCCTGCATTCTCACTCGTGAACCGTCCACAACTCGCTTCCGCGGCTGCTTCACCCGGCACACGACGCTCCCCTACCCATCACGATCCCCGTTGGGGGTAATACCGCAATGACATGACTTCGGCGGTGTGCTTGAGCCCCGCTACATTGTCGGCGCGGAATCACTTGACCAGTGAGCTATTACGCACTCTTTCAAGGGTGGCTGCTTCTAAGCCAACCTCCTGGTTGTCTCTGCGACTCCACATCCTTTCCCACTTAGCACACGCTTAGGGGCCTTAGTCGATGCTCTGGGCTGTTTCCCTCTCGACCATGGAGCTTATCCCCCACAGTCTCACTGCCGCGCTCTCACTTACCGGCATTCGGAGTTTGGCTAAGGTCAGTAACCCGGTAGGGCCCATCGCCTATCCAGTGCTCTACCTCCGGCAAGAAACACACGACGCTGCACCTAAATGCATTTCGGGGAGAACCAGCTATCACGGAGTTTGATTGGCCTTTCACCCCTAACCACAGGTCATCCCCCAGGTTTTCAACCCTGGTGGGTTCGGTCCTCCACGAAGTCTTACCTCCGCTTCAACCTGCCCATGGCTAGATCACTCCGCTTCGGGTCTTGGGCACGCTACTCAACGCCCTATTCGGACTCGCTTTCGCTACGGCTTCCCCACACGGGTTAACCTCGCAACATACCGCAAACTCGCAGGCTCATTCTTCAAAAGGCACGCAGTCACGACACAAGGAACAAGTTCCTTGTGCGACGCTCCCACGGCTTGTAGGCACACGGTTTCAGGTACTATTTCACTCCGCTCCCGCGGTACTTTTCACCATTCCCTCACGGTACTATCCGCTATCGGTCACCAGGGAATATTTAGGCTTAACGGGTGGTCCCGCCAGATTCACACGGGATTTCTCGGGCCCCGTGCTACTTGGGTGTCTCTTAAACGAGCCGTCAATGTTTCAGCTACGGGGGTCTTACCCTCTACGCCGGACCTTTCGCATGTCCTTCGCCTACATCAACGGTTTCTGACTCGTCCCACAGCCGGCAGACTGCAGAAAAGAGATCCCACAACCCCAACCACGCAACCCCTGCCGGGTATCACACGTGACTGGTTTGGCCTCATCCAGTTTCGCTCGCCACTACTCCCGGAATCACGGTTGTTTTCTCTTCCTGCGGGTACTGAGATGTTTCACTTCCCCGCGTTCCCTCCACACTGCCTATGTGTTCAGCAGCGGGTGACAGCCCATGACGACTGCCGGGTTTCCCCATTCGGACACCCCCGGATCAAAGCTTGGTTGACAGCTCCCCGGGGCCTATCGTGGCCTCCCACGTCCTTCATCGGTTCCTGGTGCCAAGGCATCCACCGTGCGCCCTTAAAAACTTGGCCACAGATGCTCGCGTCCACTGTGCAGTTCTCAAGCAACGACCAGCCACCCGTCACAACCCACCAACGTGGACCTTTACCGGGGCCGGCATCGCGAAGGAGCAGACTCAAGTCCGCACCCTCAGATACCCAACAGCGTGCCCGACCCACTCAAACCCTCAGATGCGTTCCACGCCGAAGCAGTACTAACGTCCAAGACTCAAGTGCGCCGAATAGTCAACGTTCCACCCATGAGCAACCAGCATCAGACATTCGCTGATGTACTGGCCTCTGACCAAGCCAGGCTTGGTAAGAAGTGCTCCTTAGAAAGGAGGTGATCCAGCCGCACCTTCCGGTACGGCTACCTTGTTACGACTTCGTCCCAATCGCCAGTCCCACCTTCGACGATTCCCTCCCACAAGGGGTTGGGCCACCGGCTTCGGGTGTTACCGACTTTCGTGACGTGACGGGCGGTGTGTACAAGGCCCGGGAACGTATTCACCGCAGCAATGCTGATCTGCGATTACTAGCAACTCCGACTTCATGGGGTCGAGTTGCAGACCCCAATCCGAACTGAGACCGGCTTTTTGAGATTCGCTCCACCTCGCGGTATCGCAGCTCATTGTACCGGCCATTGTAGCACGTGTGCAGCCCAAGACATAAGGGGCATGATGACTTGACGTCGTCCCCACCTTCCTCCGAGTTGACCCCGGCAGTCTCCTGTGAGTCCCCATCACCCCGAAGGGCATGCTGGCAACACAGAACAAGGGTTGCGCTCGTTGCGGGACTTAACCCAACATCTCACGACACGAGCTGACGACAGCCATGCACCACCTGTACACCGACCACAAGGGGGACCCTGTCTCCAGGGTTTTCCGGTGTATGTCAAGCCTTGGTAAGGTTCTTCGCGTTGCGTCGAATTAAGCCACATGCTCCGCTGCTTGTGCGGGCCCCCGTCAATTCCTTTGAGTTTTAGCCTTGCGGCCGTACTCCCCAGGCGGGGAACTTAATGCGTTAGCTGCGGCACGGACGACGTGGAATGTCGCCCACACCTAGTTCCCAACGTTTACGGCGTGGACTACCAGGGTATCTAATCCTGTTCGCTCCCCACGCTTTCGCTCCTCAGCGTCAGTATCGGCCCAGAGATCCGCCTTCGCCACCGGTGTTCCTCCTGATATCTGCGCATTTCACCGCTACACCAGGAATTCCGATCTCCCCTACCGAACTCTAGCCTGCCCGTATCGAATGCAGACCCGGGGTTAAGCCCCGGGCTTTCACATCCGACGTGACAAGCCGCCTACGAGCTCTTTACGCCCAATAATTCCGGACAACGCTTGCGCCCTACGTATTACCGCGGCTGCTGGCACGTAGTTAGCCGGCGCTTCTTCTGCAGGTACCGTCACTCTCGCTTCTTCCCTGCTGAAAGAGGTTTACAACCCGAAGGCCGTCATCCCTCACGCGGCGTCGCTGCATCAGGCTTTCGCCCATTGTGCAATATTCCCCACTGCTGCCTCCCGTAGGAGTCTGGGCCGTGTCTCAGTCCCAGTGTGGCCGGTCGCCCTCTCAGGCCGGCTACCCGTCGTCGCCTTGGTAGGCCATCACCCCACCAACAAGCTGATAGGCCGCGGGCTCATCCTTCACCGCCGGAGCTTTCCACACGGAGGTCATGCGACCCCGTGTCGTATCCGGTATTAGACCCCGTTTCCAGGGCTTGTCCCAGAGTGAAGGGCAGATTGCCCACGTGTTACTCACCCGTTCGCCACTAATCCCCTCCCGAAGGAGGTTCATCGTTCGACTTGCATGTGTTAAGCACGCCGCCAGCGTTCGTCCTGAGCCAGGATCAAACTCTCCGTGAATGTTTACCCGTAATCGGGTCAACACACACGAGAGCGGAACGACCAAACGGAATAGGTCCGGTCGTTCACAGCGTCCTCGCTGTGTGTGCCATCCGCGCCACATGGACGGGATGGACTTTCAAAGGAACCTCATCTGCCGGATGTTTCCGGTAGACGGGGTATCAACATATCTGGCGTTGACTTTTGGCACGCTGTTGAGTTCTCAAGGAACGGACGCTTCCTTTGTGCCTGTTTCACCAGGCCCTCCGGGCGCTTCCCTTCGGTGTTGCGTTTCCGACTCTATCAGATCCTTGCGGTTCCGATTTTCGCCGGTGCGATTCGGCCTTTCGGCTTCTTCGCGGTTCCGACCCTAGCAGATCCGGTTTCGTTTGATTCCGGTTCCGATTTTCGTCGGAGTGCGCTTCGGAACGGCTTTTACCGCTGTTCTTTCGGCGCGTTTCAACTTTAGCGGCTTTTCCTGGCGGCTCATAATCGAGTCGGCGGGGTCGAATTTTGGCAACGCCAAAAAGGACCCGTCAGGGGTTCGATCGCAGTAGTTGGTTTTGCCGCCTGGCGGTCTGCGCAGAAAGCGCTGCCCGTCTCCAGCGGCTCGGGCTACGTTAGGCGGTTGACGGTGGAGAGTCAAGTAGCGCTGGTCGCGCGGCGTCGGGGCACATGACGGCGGTACGGGCTGACGGTCGGGTCGTCCGCGATCCAGTAGCGCCAGGGGTGGTGGGCCCCGTCGCCGCCGACGCCGGTGCGCGGGCCGTGGCGTACGAGGGCGGGGTCCGGCGGGTCGCCCTGAAGCAGGGTGAGCGGGGCGTCGCCGCCGCGGCACAGGTCGACGCCGTCGAGGCTCCGGTCGATGTCGAGGGCGGTGGCCAGCCGGGCCGGGCCCTTGGCCAGTTCGTTGGCGCTGCGGGCCTTGGGACGTCGGGCGGCGGCCAGCTCGGCGCCGCGGATGATCTTTCCGGCACGCAGCAGGACACCGCTGGCCTGGCCCTCCGGGGCGCAGACCGCGTTGAGGCTGAACCACATGCCGTAGATGAAATAGACGTACGCGTGCCCCGGCGGGCCGAACATCGTGGCGTTGCGTGCGGTGCGTCCGCGGTAGGCGTGGGAGCCGGGGTCGTTCTCGCCGTCGTATGCCTCGACCTCGGTCAGCCGGAGTTCGATCGGGCCGTCCGGGGTGTGGCGTACGAGGGTGCGGCCGAGGAGCTCGGGGGCCACCTCTATGACGGGGCGGGCGAAGAAGTCGCGGTTGAGCGGCATTCGTTCCGGTACGTCGGTCATGCGGTACGAGGGTAACGGAGCGCCCGCGGGCGCCGGCTGGCCACGAGGGCGTCGGGGTTGGGAAGGTGTGGCCGTGGAACCGGCCTGCGCAGTTTCGCGTTCGTAGGAAGCAATGCGCGGGCAGCGGTCCGCGGAGAGCGGGCCGTTCGGACCGGGGCCGGTTCCCGGTACGCACGACAACGGAACACAGGCGCTGCGCCTGGGGAGGAAGAGCATGGGATTCAAGAAGCTGCTGGCGAGCCTGGGTGCCGGAGGCGCGTCGGTGGAGACGGTGCTCTTTGAGGAGAACGTCGTCCCGGGTGGGGTCGTGCAGGGTGAGGTGCGGATCCAGGGCGGGTCGGTGGCTCAGGAGATCCAGGGGCTGTCCGTCGGGCTGCAGGCGCGGGTGGAGGTGGAGAGCGGCGACGAGGAGTACAAGCGGAACGTCGAGTTCACCAAGGTCCAGCTGGGTGGGGCGTTCGAGGTGCAGGCCGGGGCGGCGCACACCGTGCCGTTCGGGCTGGAGATCCCGTGGGAGACGCCGATCACCACGTTCCTGGGGACCCATCTGCACGGGATGAGCGTCGGGGTGACGACGGAGCTGGCGATCGCGCGGGCGGTGGACTCCGGCGACCTCGACCCGGTGAATGTGCACCCGCTGCCGGCGCAGCAGGCGATCCTCGACGCGTTCGGCCGGCTCGGATTCCGTTTCAAGGCCGCCGACCTCGAGCAGGGGCACATCAGGGGCACGCGACAGCATCTGCCCTTCTACCAGGAGATCGAGTTCTACGCGCCGCAGCAGTACCGGGGGCTCAACCAGGTCGAGCTGTCGTTCGTCGCGGACGACCGGGAGATGGACGTCGTCCTGGAGATGGACAAGAAGCCTGGTCTGTTCACCGAGGGGTCGGACACCTACCGGTCGTTCACGGTCGGTCTGCAGGACTTCGAGGGGACCGACTGGGCGGCGTACCTCAACCAGTGGCTGGCGGAGGTCGGCGGCAAGCGGAACTGGCTCTAACCTGGCCGGACGAAGTGTCAGCAAGCGACCAGGAGGTTCGAGTGTCCGAGCTGAAGCGGCGGCCGCTCCCGCACGATTTCCACCCGCCGGTGCCGGAGTTCACGGTGCTGAGCGACGAGGTGGAGCCGGGCGGGACGCTGCGGCCGGAGCAGGTCCACGCCGAGGGGAACCGCTCGCCGCACCTGCGGTGGGAGGGTGCGCCCGCGGGGACGCAGAGCTACGCCGTCACCTGCTACGACCCGGACGCGCCGACCGGCAGCGGTTTCTGGCACTGGGTGCTGTTCGACCTTCCGGCGTCGGTGACGGAGCTGCCGGCCGGGGCGGGCAGCGGTGACATGAAGGGGCTTCCCGAGGGGGCCGTTCATGTCCGTAACGACTACGGGACGCGGGACTTCGGGGGCGCGGCGCCGCCGCCCGGCGACGGTCCGCACCGCTATGTGTTCACGGTGTACGCCGTGGACCAGGAGAAGCTCGGTCCGGGCGCGGACGTCTCGCCCGCGGTGGTGGGGTTCAATCTGCGGTTCCACACGATCGGGCGGGCCCAGCTGATCGCCGAGTACGAGGTGCCGGCGGCTGGCTGAGTGCCGTAATTCCGTTGCGCCCCGGCGCTTCCCGCACGCAGAGTGGTACCCGAGTCGCCGCCCCTCATCAGGGCGTCGGACAGCTGGTACCGCAGTGGCGGGAGCGGCGGGGCGCAGGTGTGTCGCCCCCGGCTCGCCGGAGCCCGGACTCGTGTCGGGCGTCCTCGCCGGCTGTCGTTCGCTCCGGGTCTCGCGTGTTCACGGGGGTGGGACCCGGAGCGATCTCTCTCGTGCCGTCCCGGTGTGCCGGGCGGTCCTTCCCGGCTCCCCCGGTGTGCGCGGGCCGCCGCCGGAGCACCCGGTTCTTCATCTTCCGCTCACTCCCCATTTCCCTTGTGGCGTACGGAAATTGCGTTGTTCGGGGAATACCTGCCGCTGCACAGTGGAGCAACTTCGCCACGGGGGCGGAGCGGGTCCGGGAGGTGGACGGGATGCGCGAGACGCTGGTGCTGAATGCGAGCTTCGAGCCGCTGGCGACGGTGTCGCTGCGGCGTGCGGTGGTGCTGGTCATGCAGGACAAGGCCGTCGTCGAGCACGCGCACCCGGGGCTGCGCATCCGTGCCGCTTCGGTGGACGTCCCGGTGCCGCAGGTGATCAGGCTCAGCAGGTACGTACGGGTGCCGTTCCGAAGACGGGCGCCCTGGTCGCGGCGCGGCGTACTGGTGCGTGACCAGCACCGGTGCGCGTACTGCGGGCGCCGGGCGACGACGGTCGACCACGTCGTGCCGCGGTCGCACGGCGGTGGGGACACCTGGCTGAACACGGTCGCCTCGTGTGCGGAGGACAACCACCGCAAGGCGGACCGTACGCCCGAGCAGGCGGGCATGCAGCTGCTGCGGCGGCCGTTCGAGCCGACGCCGGCGGACGCGCTGCTGTCGACGCTGGGGGTGTCCGTGCGGGAGGGCCTGCCGGAGTGGCTGGCGCTGCCGGCCTGACCGTCCGGTCGCCGGGCCGTCGTCCGGCTCCCCTCACCTGAGGAGGAGCTGGGCGATGGCCAGCAGGCCGACGACGACGATGACGGCGCGCAGCGCGGGGGGCGGCAGCCGGCGGCCGACCTTGGCGCCGAGCTGGCCGCCGAGGGTGGAGCCGACCGCGATCAGGGCGACGGCGGTCCAGTCGAAGGTGGCGACGAAGAGGAAGAAGACCGCGGCGACGCCGTTGACGACCGCGGCGAGGACATTCTTGAGGGCGTTGATCCGCTGCAGGTCCTCGTGGAGCAGCAGGCCCATCAGGGAGAGGTAGAGCACGCCCTGGGCGGCGCCGAAGTATCCGCCGTAGGCGCTGGCGAGCAGCAGGCCGAGCAGCAGGGCGATGCCGCCGTCGGGGTGCGGGACGGTGCCGTTGCGCTCGCGGCGGGCGCGCAGCTTCCTGGCCAACCAGGGCTGGACGACGACGAGGACGAGCGCCACCGCGATCAGCACGGGGACGATCGCGTCGAAGGCCGTGGAGGGCAGCGCCAGCAGCAGGATCGCCCCGCTCAGGCCGCCGAGGAGGGCGATGGCGCCGAAGCGCAGCAGCCGGCGGCGCTGGCCGGTCAGTTCGCGGCGGTAGCCGAAGGCGCCGCTGAGTGCACCGGGCACCAGGCCGAGGGTGTTGGAGACGTTGGCGGTGACGGGCGGCAGGCCGAAGGCGAGCAGTACCGGGAACGTGATGAGTGTCCCGGACCCGACGATGGTGTTGATCGTGCCGGCGCCCAGCCCCGCGGCGAAGACGGCGACTGCTTCCCAGATGCTCACGCGAACTCCCCCGTGCATGATCGGTGCGGTCCCGCCCGATCATGCACCAGGGGGTGCCGGGTCAGTCGATCGGGGGCGTTTCGTGCTTCGGCCCACCGGGCTTGGGGATGGAGCCGCCGCCGGTCGGCGGGGTGAAGTTGCCGAGGGCGCCGCCGAGGCCCTTGAGGGCGTCGCCGATCTCGCTGGGGACGATCCAGAGCTTGTTGGCGTCGCCCTCGGCGATCTTCGGGAGCATCTGGAGGTACTGGTAGGACAGCAGCTTCTGGTCCGGGTCGCCGGCGTGGATGGACTCGAAGACCACCCGGATCGCCTGGGCCTCGCCCTCGGCGCGCAGCGCGGCGGCCTTGGCCTCACCCTCGGCGCGCAGGATCGAGGACTGCTTCTCACCCTCGGCGGTCAGGATCTGCGACTGCCGGACACCTTCGGCCTGGAGGATGGCGGCGCGCTTGTCGCGGTCGGCACGCATCTGCTTCTCCATCGAGTCCTGGATGGAGGTCGGCGGCTCGATGGCCTTGAGCTCGACGCGGTTGACGCGGATGCCCCACTTGCCGGTGGCCTCGTCGAGGACGCCGCGCAGCGCCGCGTTGATCTCCTCGCGGGAGGTCAGCGTCCGCTCCAGGTCCATGCCGCCGATGATGTTGCGGAGCGTGGTGACGGTGAGCTGCTCGATCGCCTGGATGTAGCTGGCGACCTCGTAGGTCGCGGCGCGGGCGTCGGTCACCTGGTAGTAGATGACCGTGTCGATGTTCACGACCAGGTTGTCCTGGGTGATCACCGGCTGCGGCGGGAACGGCACGACCTGCTCACGGAGGTCGATGCGGTTGCGGATGGAGTCGATGAACGGGACGACGATGTTCAGGCCGGCGTTGAGCGTCCGGGTGTAGCGGCCGAAGCGCTCCACGATGGCCGCGCTGGCCTGTGGGATGACCTGGATCGTTTTGATGAGTGCGATGAACACGAGCACCACCAGGATGATCAGGACGATGATGATCGGTTCCACAGCGGCTCCCGTGCCCTTCGTTGCTGGTCCGCGCCGGCCGGTGACCGGCTTGCCGGTGATCAGTGTTTCAGAGACATGGCTCGTCGCGCAGCGTGTTCGGGTCAGATGACGACGGCGGTGGCGCCGTCGATGTCGACGACGTCGACCTGCTGGCCCGGTTCGTAGATCCGGTCGCCGTCGAGGGCACGCGCCGACCAGATCTCGCCGGCCAGCTTGATGCGGCCGCCGACCCCGCCGTCGACGCGTTTCAGGACCGTGGCGCTCCTGCCCTTGAGGGCGTCGATCCCGGAAGCGAGGCCGGGGCTCTGCCCGCGCTGGCGGGCCGCGAGGGAGCGTACGACGGCGATCAGCGCGACCGATACGGCGGCGAACACGAGGAATTGCGCGACGGTGCCGCCACCGAGCGCTGCGGTGACGGCACCGGCGACGGCGCCGGCCGCGAGCATCCCGAATTCGGGCATCGCGGTCACGACGAGAGGAATACCCAGTCCTACGGCGGCGATCAGCCACCACACCCATGGATCCACGGGTTCATGGTAGATCCGTGCGGCCGGCCGGGACAGGGCGCGATCGGTCAGCCCCCGGCCGCCCGGGGCCGTTGCGGGCCACCGCTCAGGTCAGCGGCAGGCCCTGGGCGGTGAAGCGGTCGCCCACACGCTCGACGACCAGCGGCAGGCCGAAGCAGTGCGAGAGGTTGCTGGAGGTCAGCTCCAGGTCGATGGGGCCGGCGGCCAGCACCTTGCCCTGACGGATCATCAGGACGTGGGTGAAGCCGGGCGCGATCTCCTCGACGTGGTGGGTGACCATCAGCATCGAGGGGGCGTACGGGTCGCGGGCGAGACGGCCGAGGCGGCGGACCAGGTCCTCGCGGCCGCCGAGGTCGAGGCCGGCGGCCGGCTCGTCCAGCAGGAGCAGCTCGGGGTCGGTCATCATCGCGCGGGCGATCAGGGTGCGCTTGCGCTCGCCCTCGGAGAGGGTGCCGAACTTCCGGTCGAGGTAGTCGTTCATGCCGAGGCGGTCAAGGAAGGCGCGGGCGCGCTGCTCGTCGATGTCCTCGTAGTTCTCCTGCCAGTGCGCGGTCATGCCGTACGCGGCGGTGAGCACGGTCTGCAGGACGGTCTGGCTGCGCGGCAGCTTGTCGGCGAGCGCGATACCGGCGATACCGATGCGCGGGCGCAGGTCGAAGACGTCGACCTTGCCGAGCTGCTCACCGAGGACCGAGACGCTGCCCTTGGTCGGGTAGAGGTAGCTGGAGGCGATATTGAGCAGGGTGGTCTTGCCGGCGCCGTTGGGGCCGAGGATCACCCAGCGCTCCCCCTCCTTCACCGACCAGGAGACCTGGTCCACCAGAGCCCGTCCTTCGCGGACCACGGATACGTCCACCAGCTCCAGCACATCGCTCATGAGCGCGTTGTCTCCCATTGCTTCTCGGTCGTCGCGGCGCACCTGTAGGCGCAGCCCCTGCAAACCTACGCCACTCGTTGTCAGTGCTGTTCCCTAGGCTGGGGACCATGCTCGATGAACCTCGTTCGGGACGGTTGGCGGCATGGGGAAATTCCCTTTTGGCCGGACTTGTCTCACCTGATGAAGCCGCGCACCGGATCGCGGAGGACGACGCGGTGCACCGCGTGGCGGACCTGCCCGGGGAGGCCGCCCCGGTGGGGCTGACGCTCGCGCTGGGGCGGCTGCGGACGCTGGGCGCGATCGGCCTGCGGGTGGCGCTGCCGGTGGCGGGGCATCCGCTGGGCCTGACCGGCCCGCCGGATTTCAACGCGCGGGCGCTGGAGGCCGGGGAGGCGGTGCTCGCCGCGGGCGCCGGGCTGGGGCTGGTCCCGGAGACGTACGAGGCCGGGCCGGAAGGCGGTGCCGCGCCCGATGTGCACGTCGAGGTGGTCTGGCGGTGTCTGCCGGTGCGGGAGGCGCCGCCGGCCGACGTGCCGTCGCTGGGCGAGGCGGAGCGGGAGCTGGCGGAGGCGCTGCGGGAGGCGACCGAGGTGCTCTCGAAGCTGGACGTGGCCGGTTCCGGGCCGGTGGCGCAGGCGGCGTTGGAGGCGTACCGGGCGCGGTCCGAGGCCGGCCGGCAGGTGCTGGCGCCCGGCTATCCGCCGCGGGCGGTGCGGGTGCTGGAGCTGGCGCAGCGGGTCGGAGCGCTGATCGACATCGCGCGCGCCGCCGGCGGGGACGGGGAGCACGGCGGCGCGGTGAGCTCGTCGGAGATCGCGGCCCGTGCGGAGGCGCTGCGCCCGTTGGACCGTACGGCCCGGCGGGCGCAGGTGGCGGCGTACAACTCCGCGGTGGAGGAGCGGGAGCGGCACCGGGGGTGAAACCGGGCGGCCGCCGGGAGCACAACGGCGGGCCCCGCCGGACCCTTGTGGGGTCGACGGCGGGGCCGTGGCCGGGACGGGCCGAACAGCTCTGGGCAGGGCGAGCTGTTCAGCCCGGCCCGGACAGCCTCAGGTGTTGACGCTGGGGTCGCCGGAGGCGGGGTCGAGCACGCCGATGGCGTCGGCGATGACGTCGGCGCTGTTGCCGGTGGCGTTCGCCGGGACGGGCACCGGGGCCTGGACGAGGTTGGCGACCACGAGTCCGGCCTTCTCGGCGGTGGTCACGGGAACCGCAGCACCGCAGGGCTGAACGGCTCGGCGCAGCTGAGCCGTTCAGCCCCGGTCGGGCAGGTCAGTTGTTGGTGCTGAGGTTGCCGAACGCCGAGTTGAGCACGCCGACGACGTTGACGGTGTTGCCGCTGACGTTCACCGGGACGTGCACCGGGGCCTGGACGAGGTTGCCGGAGCCGACGCCGGGAGAGTTCGTGGCACCACCGGCGGCCTGGGCGCCACCGGTGGCGAAGGCCGAACCGGCGGCCGCGCTCAGGGCGAGACCGGTGGCGGAGAGGACGAGGGCGGCCTTCTTGGCGGTGTTCATGGGGTGTTCCTCACTTGGCGGCACAAGGCCGGCCGGATGACGGTGACGGTGCGGAGAGCGGACCGGCCGGGCGTCCAGGGGGTGACGGGGGCCGGTCCGGCACGCTCCGCGCGGGCCGTGGACCACGGCACGGCGCGGAGCGTGCGGGCCCTGCGGGCGGGAGCCTGCGGTCAGTTGTTGACGCAGGGGTTGCCGAAGCTGGGGTTGAGCAGACCGACGACGGAGACGGTGTTGCCGCAGACGTTGACCGGGACGTGCACCGGGGCCTGGATGACGTTGCCGGAGACGACACCGGGGGAGTTCGTGGCGCCGCCCACCGCCTGCGAGCCGTGCGCCGAAGCGACGCCGGCGCCCGCGAGGGCGAGACCGCTCGCCACCATCGTGATGGCCGCTGCGCGCTTGATGTTCTTCACTTCTCTAGCTCCTCATTGCCGTTGTCGTGACCAGCCGCCACGACTGCTCTGGACAACGGCCCGACCCGAGGAGGGATACGCCGAACGGGCTACCGCTACACGACAGTATGAATCTCGGACCGGAGAGCGACGTTCGGGTTGACGCATTGTCGTACGGGGTGACCGTCGCACCCCCGGTCCGGCCGGGCTTCCTGGCTGCTCAGGCCCCGATTCCGTGCCGTACGGCCCACAGCGCGGCCTGCGTCCGGTCGGCGAGGTCGAGCTTCATGAGGATGTTGGACACATGGGTCTTGACGGTCTTTTCCGACAGCACCAGCGCGCGGGCGATCTCCCGGTTGGAGCGGCCGTCCGCGATCAGCGCGAGCACCTCGCTCTCCCGGTCGGTGAGGGAGGTGCCGCGCCCCTGCCCGCCGTTGCCCTCCTCCTGCGAGAGCAACGCACCGGCCACCTCGGGCTGCAGCACGACGTGGCCGGCGTGCACGGAGCGGATGGCGGCGGCCAGCGCCTCGGGGTCGATGTCCTTGTAGACGTAGCCGGCCGCGCCCGCGCGCAGCGCCGGGACGACGGTGCGCTGCTCGGTGAAGCTGGTCACCACCAGCACCCGGGCGGGGTTGTCGAGTTCGCGGAGCTTGCGGAGGGCCTCGATGCCGTCCGTGCCGGGCATCTTGACGTCCATCAGGACGACGTCCGGGCGCAGTTGTTCGGCGGCGGCGATGCCCTCGGCCCCGTCGGCGGCCTCCCCCACCACCTCGATGTCGTCCTGGACCTCCAGGAACGTCCGCAGCCCGCGGCGCACGACCTGGTGGTCGTCGACGAGCAGGACGTGGATCGACCGGATGTCAGCCACCGGGCACCTCCATCTCGACAGCGGTGCCCTTGCCGGGCTCCGACTCCACCGTGAGCTTTCCGCCGACGCCGCCGGCCCGGTCGTGCATCGACACCAGGCCGAGGTGGCGGCCGGCCCGGCGGACGGCGCCGGGGTCGAAACCACAGCCGTCGTCGGCGATCCGCAGCAGCGCGCCCTGGCCGTTGCGGGACAGGGTGACCTCGACGCTTTCCGCGCCCGAGTGCCGCAGCGCGTTGTGCAGCGCCTCCTGGGCGACCCGGAGCACGGCCTCCTCCTGGGCGGACGGCAGGGCCCGCACGCCCTGGGCCTCGAAGGTCACTCGGGCGGCGTGGGCGCGGTCCAGTACCTGGATCTGCGAGCGGAGGGTGGCCACCAGCCCGTCCTCGTCCAGTGCCGCGGGGCGCAACTCGACGACGGCGGCGCGCAGTTCGTCGGCGGCCTCCGCGGCCAGCGCGGCGACCTGGTGGAGTTCGTCCTTGGCGCGGCCCGGGTCGCGGTCGACCAGGGCGGTGGCGGCCTGGGCGGTCAGGCGCAGCGAGAACAGCTTCTGGGCGACGGCGTCGTGCAGTTCGTGGGCGAGCCGGGCCCGCTCGCCGGCGATGGTGAGCTCGCGGCTGCGCTCGTAGAGGCGGGCGTTGGTCAGGGCGATGGCGGCGTGCTGGGCGAGTATGCCGAGCAGGCGCTCGTCGTCCTCGGTGAAGCCGCAGCCGTCCCGGCGGGAGAGAGGGGGCTCGGGGCAGCGCTTGTTGGCCAGGAAGAGGGCGCCGAGGATCTCGTCGCCGTCGGCGACCGGCAGGCCCAGGAAGTCGGACATGTCGGGGTGGGCGGCCGGCCAGCCGCCGAAGCGGGGGTCCTCACGGACGTCGGCGAGCCGCTCGGGGGTGGCGTTGTGCAGCATCGCGGCGAGGATGCCGTGCTGGCGGGGCAGCGGGCCGATGGCCTTCCACTGCTCCGCGCTGACGCCGTCGACGACGAACTGGGCGAAGCCGCCGTGGTCGTCGGGCACTCCCAGGGCGGCGTACTCGGCGTCCAGCAGTTCGCGGGCCGAGGCCACGATCGTCTTGAGGACGTCGCGCACCTCAAGATGCCTGCTCATCGCCAGGATCGCGGTGCTCACCGCGGGGATCCCGGCTCCCGGTCCGTTGGTCATGGCTTCACCGTACCGGCGGGGCGCGCGGCCCGTATCGGTCCGGCGACGCCTCCGCCTGGGCCCCCGGCCCTAGGGCGAATGCCCTGCCCGGGACCGGTCCGCCGGCCGACGTGCGCGGGGCGGGGGCGTTCCTACGGTGAGGGCGTGGCCGGGGCGGCCGTCCCGGCGGGAAGGGGACGCGATCATGCCGGTGGCGATCATCACGGGGGCGTCGAAGGGACTGGGCCGGGCGCTGGCCCGGGCACTGGCCGCACGCGGCTGGGACCTGGTGGTGGACGCCCGGTCGACCGGGCCGCTCCAGGAGGCGGCGCGGGAGCTGCGCGGGGCGGGGGGCCGGGTGGTGGCGCACGTCGGGGACGTGGCGGACGGCGGGCACCGGGCGGCGCTGGTGGCCGCGGCGGCGGAGCTGGGCGGGCTCGATCTGCTGGTGAACAACGCGAGCGCGCTGGGCGCCGAGCCGCTGGTGCGGCTGGCGGAGCATCCGCTGGACGGGCTGCGCCGGGCGCTGGAGGTGAATGTGGTGGCGCCGCTGGCACTGATTCAGCTCGCTTTGCCACTTTTGCGTAATTCAACCTATGGCTCCTATCTGTCCTCGTATGAAGGAGAGGCACCTTATATAGGAGAAGCTCCTTCGGGGCGGCCGGGTGGGGCCATCGGTGCGTACGAGGCGCACACCACATGCGGGAATTCCCATAATTCTTATTTGTCCGATTCGACCCCTTATGCGGGAACGGGTGGCGCCGTCCTCTGCCTCAGTTCGGACGCGGCGGTCGAGGCGTACCCCACCTGGGGCGGCTACGGGGCCTCGAAGGCCGCGCTGGACCAGCTGTCCGCGGTGCTCGCGGTGGAGGAGCCGGGGCTGCGCGTGTGGTGCGTCGACCCGGGCGACATGCGGACCGATCTGTACGCGGCCGCCGTCCCGGACGACGACGCCTCCGGGCGGCCGCTCCCCGGAACGGTGGTGCCCGCCCTGCTGCGGCTGCTGGACCGGGGCGCCCCGAGCGGGCGATACCCGGCGGCCGGGGCGGCGGCCCCGGCGGACACCGGGAGTGCCCGGTGATCGCGGACACGCTGCGGGTACCGGCGGAGCTGTCCGCCCGGGTGCCGGCCGAGCAGCGGGGCCCCGGGCTGGGCCGGGACGCCGTACGGCTGCTGGTGAGCCGGGGTACCGCGGAGCCCGCGCACCACGCCTTCGGCGAGCTGCCGGAGCTGCTGGCACCCGGGGACGTGCTGGTCGTCAACACCTCCAGCACGCTGCCGGCGGCGGTCGACGGACGGGTCGGGGACGGCCGGGGACGCGGTGAGCCGGTGGTGGTGCACTTCTCGACCCGGGCCGACCGGTGGCACCCGGCGGGCCGGGCGGTGGCCGGCCGCTGGGCGGTCGAGCTGCGCAGCCCGGACGGCCGGGGCAGCACCCGCCCGCGGGCGGGCGGCCCGCCCGGCGCGGTGGTGCGGATGCCGGGCGGGGCACGGCTGGCGCTGGAGGCGCCGGTGGACCCCGGGGGCGTACGGCTGTGGTGGGCGCGGCTGAGGGGCGCCCGGGCGGACGAGCTGATGCGCCGCCACGGGCGACCGATCCGGTACGGCTACACCGACCGGGACCAGCCGCTCGCGGCGTACCGGACGGTGTTCGCGGTGGACTCCCCCGGCGGCGGCAGCGCGGAGATGCCGAGCGCGGCCCGGCCGTTCACCGCGGAGCTGGTGGCGCGGCTGGTGAGCAAGGGGGTGCAGTTCGCGCCGATCTCGCTGGACACGGGGGTGGCGTCGGCGGAGGCGTTCGAGCCGCCGTACCCGGAGCGGTTCGTGGTGCCGGCGGCGACGGCGTGGCTGGTGAACGCCGCGCGGGCGCGCCGGAGGGCGGCGCCGCGGGCTGTCGGCGGCCGGATCGTCGCGGTGGGCACGACGGCCGTACGGGCCCTGGAGTCGGCGGCCGGCGCGGACGGGCGGATCCGGGCCGCGGCCGGCTGGACGGACCTCGTGGTGACCCCGGAGCGCGGCGTACGGGCGGTGGACGGCCTGCTCACCGGGCTGCACGAGCCCACCGCGTCGCATCTGCTGATGCTGCGGGCGGTGGCGTCGGCGACCGCGGACGGGGAGGCGCTGGGGCGCGCCTACGCGGCGGCGGTGCGGCGGCGCTACCTGTGGCACGAATTCGGTGACCTGCATCTGCTGCTGCCGGGCTGAGTCCCAGACTCGGTGCATGTCGCATTCAACGAGGAGCTGGGCGCCGGCCGACGGCGAGCCCTACCGGCCGGTGCCCTACCGCCCGGAGCGGATGCCCGCGGCCGAGTCGCTGGCCCGGGCCGCCGAGCTGCGGGAGCGGATGAACCGGCGGCGTACGGTCCGGCAGTTCGCCGCGGATCCGGTGCCGGAACAGGTGGTGCGGGACGCGATCGCCTGTGCGGCCACCGCGCCGTCCGGGGCGCATCAGCAGCCCTGGACGTTCGTGCTGGTCAGGGACCCCGAGGTGCGCCGCCGGATCCGGGCGGCGGCGGAGGCGGAGGAGCAGGTCTCCTACCGGGGGCGGCTGGGCGAGGAGTGGCTGGCGGCGCTGCGGCCGCTGGGCACGGACGAGGTCAAACCGCATCTGACCGACGCCCCGCAGCTGATCGTCGTCTTCCGGCAGCGGCACCGGCTGGACGCGGACGGCAGCAAGCACAAGCACTACTACGTCGACGAGTCGGTGGGGATCGCGGTCGGCATGCTGCTGACCGCGCTGCACCTGTCGGGGCTGGCGGCGCTGGTGCACACGCCCAGTCCGATGCGGTTCCTGCAGGAGGTGCTGGGGCGTCCGGCGAACGAGAAAGCGTTCGCGGTGATTCCGGTGGGATATCCGGCGCCGGAGTGCGTCGTGCCCGATCTGATGCGGAAGTCCCTTGATCAGGTCATGGTCGAGGTCTAACGCACACAGCCTGTGCATTCGCAATTACGTCCGGCGAGACAATCCCCCTCGCGGTGTGACGCCGCGCATAGGGCCTACATCACGTACGACCCGGGTTAGTGGTCTACCCAATAGCGTGTGACCTGGGAAGCAGGTATTCGGAAAGCAATATTCCGATACACGGTTCCACTAACTCGGATCGTACGTCACACCTTTGCCGGGGCAATTTTCGGCCGCTAAGAATGGCCTCCATCGCTCGGCGCCGTGGTCAGGACTCGGCGTTCGCCGCCGTTCGAGGCCCGTGCGATACCGCCCCATCGGAAGGTCTGTCCCGCCATGCCCCAGCACGCCATTTCTGGTCTCAACCGTCTGACCCGGACGCACAAGCTGTCCGCCGCCGGTGTCGCCACCGCCGGTGCCGCCGCTCTGGTCTTCGCCCTCGTACCGGGTGCCGACGCCGGCCAGGGCCAGGCCCGGGCCACGACGATCGAGAACGTGAAGCCGGTCGCCTTCAGCGCGGTCGACACCGCCGCGAAGACCCAGCAGGCCACGATCGCCAAGCAGGCCGCCGAGTCGACCGCCCAGGGCAAGGCCGAGGCGGCCGCGAAGCAGGCCGCCGCCGCGAAGGCGGCCAAGGCGAAGGCCGCCGCGAAGGCCAAGGCCGAGCAGGAGCGCAAGGCGCAGCAGACCGCGAGCCGGTCCGCCGTCCGCACCGCGATCCCGGCCGCCGCGCCGAAGCCCGCCGCCGCGCCGAAGCCGGCCGTCAAGACCTACCCGAACAACCTCGACGGCTGGATCCGCCAGTCGCTCGACGTGATGGCCAAGAAGGGCATCCCGGGCTCGTACAACGGCCTGTACCGCAACATCATCCGGGAGTCCTCGGGCAACCCGATGGCGATCAACCTGTGGGACATCAACGCCCAGAACGGCATCCCGTCCAAGGGCCTGCTCCAGGTGATCGACCCGACGTTCAAGCAGTACCACGTCGCGGGCACCTCCTGGAACATCTACGACCCGGTCGCCAACATCACCGCCGCCTGCAACTACGCGGCCGCCAAGTACGGCTCGATGGACAACGTCAACTCGGCCTACTGAGCCACTGGTTGACACCTTCCGTGCCACGCGCACACACCGCCGAGGGGCGGCACCCGCAATCGGGTGCCGCCCCTCGGGCGTTGCGGTGGGGTGCGCGCTACTTGCGCATCACCTCGGGCTCGTGGCGGCGCAGCAGCCGTGCGACGACGAAGGCGAGCGCGACGCCCAGGCTGATCAGGATGATCATGTCCATCACGTAGACGCCGGTCTGGTGCTTCCACAGCGGGTCGGGGTTGCCCAGCTCCCACGGCAGCAGGGTGTTCATGTCGGCCGTCGCGCCCATCGCGGCGACCGCCCAGCGCGAGGGCATCAGCCAGGCCACCTGGGCCACACCGACGGTGTCGAAGAGCTGGAAGAGCACGCCGGTGAAGACCACCTGGACGATGGCGAACATGACCAGCAGCGGCATGGTCTTCTCGGCGGTCTTGACCAGCGAGGAGATGATCAGGCCGAACATCATCGAGGTGAAGCCGAGCGCGATGATCGCCAGCGCCATCTCGACGGCCGGGGCCTTGGGGACGATCAGGCCCTCGTCGGGCATGTTGCGGGTCGAGAAGCCGATCGCCGCGATGATCACGCCCTGGAAGGCGGTGACCACGCCGAGCACGATGATCTTGGACATCAGGTACGCCGACCGCGACAGGCCGGTGGCCCGTTCGCGCTCGTAGATGACCCGCTCCTTGATCAGCTCACGGACCGAGTTCGCCGCGCCGGAGAAGCACATGCCGACCGCGAGGATCAGCATGATCGTGCTGGCGTCGCGGTTGGTGCGGTGCCGGTTCAGCGGGCCGTAGCCGAGGCCGAAGTCGCTGGGGATCAGCATCGAGACCACGCCGAGCACGGCCGGCAGGATCACCATCAGGCCGAGGAAGCCGCGGTCGGAGGCGAGCACCGAGACGTAACGGCGCATCAGCGTCCACAGCTGCGAGCCCCAGCTCTGCGACTTCTGGGTGCGGGCCGGCGGCGCCTGGACGTTCACCGACTGCGGGGCGACGGCGTCGATGTCCGCGGCGTACATCTGGTAGTGCGGGGAGCCGCGCCAGCGGCCCATCCAGTCGTAGTCGCGGTAGTTCTCGAAGGCCGAGAAGACATCCGCCCAGGTGTCGTACTGGAAGAAGTTGAGCGCCTCCTCCGGCGGGCCGAAGTAGGCCACGCCGCCGCCCGGCGCCATCACCAGGAGCTTGTCGCAGAGGCCGAGTTCGGCCACCGAGTGGGTCACGACCAGGACCGTGCGGCCGTCGTCGGCGAGGCCGCGCAGCAGCTGCATGACGTCGCGGTCCATGCCCGGGTCGAGGCCGGAGGTCGGCTCGTCCAGGAAGATCAGCGACGGCTTGGTCAGCAGCTCCAGGGCCACCGAGACGCGCTTGCGCTGGCCGCCGGAGAGCGAGGTGACCTTCTTGTCCTTGTGGACGTGGAGCTTGAGCTCGTGCAGCACCTCGTCGATCCGGGCCTCGCGCTCGGCCTCCGCGGTGTCACCGGGGAAACGGAGCTTGGCCGCGTACCTGAGGGCCTTCTGGACGGTCAGCTCCTTGTGCAGGATGTCGTCCTGCGGGACCAGACCGATGCGCTGGCGCAGCTCGGCGAACTGCTTGTAGAGGTTCCGGTTGTCGTAGAGGACGTCGCCCTGGTCGGCGGGGCGGTAACCGGTCAGCGCCTTGAGCAGCGTCGACTTGCCGGAGCCGGACGGGCCGATGACCGCGACCAGCGACTTCTCCGGGACGCCGAAGGAGACGTCCTTGAGGATCTGCTTGCCGCCGTCGACGGTGACCGTGAGGTGCCGGGCCGAGAAGGAGACCTCGCCGGTGTCGACGAACTCCTCCAGCCGGTCGCCGACCAGCCGGAAGGTGGAGTGGCCGACGCCGATGATGTCGTTCGGGCCGATCACGGCCGTACCGGACTTGGCGACCGGCTGACCGTTGACGTAGGTGCCGTTGTGGCTGCCGAGGTCGCGGATCTCGAACCGGCCGTCGGGGGTGGCGTGGAACTCGGCGTGGTGGCGGGAGACCTGGAGGTCGGAGACGACCAGCTCGTTCTCCAGCGCACGGCCGATCCGCATCACCCGGCCGGTGTCGAGGCGGTGGAAGGTGGTCGGGCTGCGGTCGCCGGCCGGTGCTCCTGCCGGTGCTCCGGCCGGCCGCTGCGCGGGACGCTCCTGGGGCTGCGGAGCCGCCTGCTGGGGCGGGACGTACGGTGCCTGCCGGCCCTGCGGCGGCGCCTGCCAGCCCTGCTGGGCGGGCGGCGGCTGGTGCGTGGGCTGCTGGTGGGCCGGCGGCTGCTGCGCGGGCGGTGCCTGCCAGCCCTGCGCGGCCGCCTGCTGCGGCGGGGCCGTCGCGGGCCGGGCACTGAAGGCGTCGGCGGCCGGCGCGGCGGCGGTGAGGGTCATCCGGGGGCCGTCGGTGGCGTTGCCCAGATGCACGGCCGAGCCGGGGCCGATCTCCATCTGGTGGATCCGCTGGCCCTGGATGTACGTGCCGTTGGTGCTGCCCTGGTCCTCGATCATCCAGCCGCGGCCGGCCCAGCGCACGGTGGCGTGCCGCCAGGAGACCCTGGCGTCGTCGAGCACCATGTCCCCCTGCGGATCACGGCCCACGTTGTAGGACCGGGACGGATCGAGCGTCCAGGTCCTTCCGTTCAATTCCAGTACGAGTTCAGGCACTCCATGCCCCATTACATAGTCCCCCGAGTGACGCCCTGTGTGGGAAGTCTAGGGATGGCGAACATCGTGAGGAACTATTTCAGGCTCGGTCCGCGGACGGGTAACCGGGACGGGAGCGGGCTACGAGCGGCTTCGGCGGGCCCGTCAAAACTCCCGGAGCGCGGGAAGAACCCATGGAAGGGCAGGGATCACCGGATTACGGGTGTTCCGGACGGGCCGCTGTGCGCACGGGGCCCCCGGCGGCCGACTGGGACGCCGTGCGGGCCCACCCCGGAGGCCGCATCATGGGAGATAGCGGACACATCACCGAGCGGCACCACGGTCCGGCGCGGCCGTGGCCGTTGCGCTCCGTCACCGTTGCCGGGTGTCCGGAACGCCGCCCCGCGGCACGGGCGTTGGCGCTCCCGGGCGCCGCGCCGCGGCGTGCGGAGCGGGACGGCCCCGGACACGACTCCATAACGATCGGCGGGACGGCCGGGGCCTCGGGGTCACGGGGTGCGGGCACGCGGCACCGCGTCCCGCCCGGTCCGAACCCCGGACACCCGTACGGACCCGGTGGCCCGGCGGTTACCGTAAGGGCACCATGAGCGCATCGCAGATCCCGCCTGCCACCGCCGTACCGGGCGATGACGTACCGACCCTTCTCGTGAAGATCTTCGGGAAGGACCGGCCCGGCATCACCGCAGGTCTCTTCGACACCCTCGCCGCCTACTCCGTCGATGTCGTGGACATCGAACAGGTCGTGACCCGGGGACGCATCACCCTGTGCGCGCTGGTCACCACCCCCTCCCCCGGCCAGGGCACCACCGGCTCCTCCGAGGGTGACCTGCGGGCGACCGTGCACAGCTGGGCCGAGTCGCTGAACCTCCAGGCGGAGATCATCTCCGGCCGCGGCGACAACCGTCCGCGCGGCACCGGGCGTTCGCACGTCACCGTGCTCGGGCACCCGCTCACCGCGGAGTCGGCCGCCGCCATCGCCGCCGCCATAACGGCCTCCGGCGGCAACATCGACCGTATTTTCCGGCTCGCCAAGTATCCGGTGACCGCCGTCGAGTTCGCGGTGTCCGGCGCCGCGACCGAGGCGCTGCGCACCGTCCTGGCCCCGGAGGCGGCACGCCTGGGGGTGGACGTCGCGGTGGTCGCGGCCGGGCTGCAGCGCCGGGCGCAGCGGCTGGTCGTGATGGACGTCGACTCGACCCTGATCCAGGACGAGGTCATCGAGCTGTTCGCGGCGCACGCCGGCTGTGAGGCGGAGGTCGCCGAGGTGACCGCCGCCGCGATGCGCGGTGAGCTGGACTTCGAGCAGTCGCTGCACGCCCGGGTCGAGCTGCTCGGCGGTCTCGACGAGTCGGTGGTGGAGGCCGTGCGCAAGGAGGTACGGCTGACGCCCGGTGCCCGCACGCTGGTGCGCACCCTCAAGCGGCTCGGCTACCAAGTCGGCGTCGTATCGGGCGGTTTCACCCAGGTCACCGATGCGCTCAAGGAGGAGCTGGGGCTGGACTTCGCCTCCGCCAACACCCTGGAGATCGTCGACGGCAAGCTCACCGGCCGGGTCACCGGGGACATCGTGGACCGGGCCGGCAAGGCGCGGCTGCTGCGGGAGTTCGCGGGGCAGGCCGGGGTGCCGCTGGACCAGACCGTCGCCATCGGTGACGGCGCCAACGACCTGGACATGCTCAACACGGCCGGCCTCGGGGTGGCCTTCAACGCCAAGCCGGTGGTGCGGGAGGCGGCGCACACCGCGGTGAACGTGCCGTTCCTGGACACCGTGCTGTACCTGCTGGGCATCACCCGGGAAGAGGTCGAGGCGGCGGACACCCACGCCGGGTGAGCGCGGCCCCGCACGGGGCGCGTACGAGCGGTGGAACGGAGCAGGGCCCCGGCGGTGTGCCGGGGCCCTGCGCGTGGTGCGGGCCGGCGGGCCGGGGCCCCGCGCGGCGGCGCCGGCCCGCGTGGCTCAGCCCTGGGGCGTCCAGTACGCGATCAGCCGGCCGACGCCGTGCTCGACCGCCTTCCACGAACCGTTGAACGCGACCACGGCCAGTGCGGAGGTCGGGAAGCCGCTGCGGTTCATCCGCGGCAGCAGGTCGGCCTCGGCCTCGCCGGACAGGGCGTCCGCGAGGGCGTGCACGCCCGGGTTGTGACCGATCAGCATCAGGTCGCTGACGTCGTCGGGGGTCTCGTTCAGCAGCGCGATGAGCTCGCCGAGGGAGGCTTCGTAGATCCGCTCCTCGTAGACGGTCCTGGGTCGCTGCGGGAGCTCGTGGACGGCGAGCTTCCAGGTCTCGCGGGTGCGCAGGGACGTCGAGCACAGGGTCAGGTCGGGGACGATTCCGGTGCCGGCCAGCCAGCGACCGGCGACGGGAGCGTCTCTGCGGCCGCGCTCGGCGAGCGGGCGCTCATGGTCGCTGGTCTCCGACCATTCGGCCTTGGCGTGTCGGAGGAGGACAATCCGGCGGGGTGTATCGGCGCTCATGCGTCCCAGCTTCGCACGAAAGACGGCGTGCGGCGCGGGGTGTTGGAGCGCTCCCTCCGCAGGGTGACGGCGCACGCCAGCGCTCCTCACGCACGGATACCGAGGAGCCGGGCGAGCAGCTCCAGCAGCGACGCGAGGCCCTGCGGGGCGCTCGCCGCGCTCGCCCGGGACGTGCTCGCCACCAGGGCCAGCAGGGCGGTGAAGGAGACGACCGGCAGCGCCAGCGCCCACCACGGCAGGCGGGCCCGCAGGCCGGGCGTCCGCAGGCCGCGGGTCCGCGGGCGGCGGGTCCTGGCAGCGGGCGGCCGGCTGAACGCGGCGGACATACGGATCGCCTCCGGGGCGGATCGGAGCCGCGCGGCCACCGGCCGCGCCCACCGCGGGTGCGGTGTACTCCGAAGCTACGGATCACCGGCGACCGTTCCTACCCGGGAAGCCACCCACTTCCCCCTGAGGCCCGTCCCCTAGGGGACAGGGGGCCGTCCCCACCCCGGGGGGGCGGGGCCGCGGGTCACGGCGCCGCGATACTGGCCACGATCGCGACGACGACGGTCACACCGAGCATGAGGCCCAGCATGAGGAGCAGCTTCTTCTGGCTGTTCTGGGGATTCGGTTCGAGCACTGGCATGGGGCCAGTGTCCCACTCAGGTCTCGTCCTCGATGCGGCGGTCCCGACCGGCCAGCACCCCCACCGCGATCTGCGGCACCATCAGCCCGGCCATCAGGGCGATCGGCAGCCCCCAGCCGCCGCTGTGCTGGTAGAGCGTGCCCACGAGCAGCGGCCCGGGGATGGAGATCAGATAGCCGACGCTCTGCGCGAAGGCGGAGAGCTTGACGACGCCGGCGGAGCTGGTCGAACGCATCCCGATCATGGTCAGGGCCAGCGGGAAGGCACAGTTCGAGATCCCCATCAGCAGCGCCCAGGCCCAGGCGCCGGCGGCCGGCGCCAGCCACAGCCCGGCGTAACCGGCCAGGCCGCACAGGCCGAGCAGCACCGCGAGCGGACCCTGGTGCCGCATCCGGGACGCGAGCCGGGGCAGCACGAAGGAGAGCGGGACGCCCATCGCCATGGTGACGGCGAGCAGCACGCCCGCCGTACCGGCCGAGACCCCGGCGTCGCGGAAGATCTGCGGCATCCAGCCCATGGTGATGTACGCGGCGGTGGCCTGCAGTCCGAAGAAGACGGCCAGCGCCCAGGCGGTGGGCGAGGAGGCGATCCGCACCGGGGGCTCCGCGGGGCGCGCCGACTCGTCCGCGGCCGGACCTGCGGTGCCGCGGCGCCGGCCCGCCACGGCGAGCCAGGGCAGTACGGCGACCACGGCGAGCGCCGCCCACACCGCCAGGCCGGTCCGCCAACTGCCGCCCAGCGCACGGGTCATGGGGACGGTGAGCGCGGCGGCCAGCGAGGTGCCCAGGGCCAGCGCCATCGAGTAGAGCCCGGTCATCGGGCCCACCCGGTCGGGGAACCAGCTCTTGATCACGACCGGCATCAGCACATTGCTGACCGCGATGCCGGCCAGGGCGAGCGCGCTGCCGGCGAGGAAGCCGCCGGTGCCGCCCGCGTACGGGCGCACCGCGACGCCCACCGCGACCGCGGCCATCCCGGCGCAGACCACCGCGCCGGGCCCCCGGCGCCGGGCCAGCCGGGGCGCCGCGAAGCCGAAGACGGCGAAGCACAGCGGCGGTACGGAGGTGAGCAGCCCGGCGAGGGTGCCGCTCATGCCGAGGCCGTCGCGGACCTCCTCCAGGAGCGCGCCGAGGCTGGTGATGGCGGGGCGGAGGTTGAGCGCCGCCAGGACGAGACCGGCCATCACGATCCGCGGCAGCCAGCCGCCGAGCGGACCGGTGGCCGGCCGCTGCGGTGCGCCGGGGTCCGGTGCGGCGGGGTCGGTACGGGGCCCGGCGGCGGGGCCGAGGGTCGCGAGGTCGTCGTCTGCCATAGGAGTCATCATAGAATCATGGGATGAATACCTGTCCAGCCGATATCGGTAGCCTCTGCTGTCCCGGGCGGCGCCGGGGGCCGGAAGGACCCGCCGGGCGCCGTGCCGCAGCCGCCCGTCCTCCCCTGCACCCCGGAGCGCAGCCATGCCTCTGACCTCGCCCCGCCGTTCCGCGCTGGCCGACCAGGTGATCGCGCAGCTGCGCGCCCAGATCACCTCCGGTGAGTGGCCGGTGGGACACCGCATCCCCACCGAGCCGGAGCTCGTCGAGCAGCTCGGGGTGGCCCGCAACACCGTCCGCGAGGCGGTCCGGGCCCTGGCCCACAACGGGCTGCTGGACATCCGGCAGGGCTCGGGGACGTACGTGGTGGCGACCAGCGAGCTGGCCGGGGTGATGAACCGGCGGTTCGCGGCGGCCGAGCCCGGACACGTCGCGGAACTGCGCAGCGCCCTGGAGGCGTCCGCCGCCCGGCTCGCCGCGCGCCGCCGCACGGAGCAGGACCTGCGGCAGCTCGACGCGCTGCTGGAGCGGCGCGAGGCGGCCTGGCGGTCGGGGGCGGCCGAGTCCTTCGTGGAGGCGGACGCGACCTTGCACATGGCGATCGTGGCCGCCTCGCACAACGAGGTGCTGGCCGAGATCTACGCCGATCTCGGCGGCGTGCTGCGCGACTTCCTGCGGGCCGACGTCGGCGAGGAGCTGCGGCCCGAGGCGCACATGGACCACTCCCGCCTGGTGGAGGCGATCCGCGCGGGCGACGGCGACCGGGCGGCGGCCGAGGCGGGCGCCCACCCCTTCGGCTGCCGGCCGGGCCTCGCCGAACCCGTCTGAGCCCCCGGGGAACGCGTACTGCCCGCCCCGGGGACCGGGACGGGCAGTACGGACGAGCCAGGAGCGTCAGGCGCCCATCATGTGCACGCCACCGTCGACGTGCACGATCTCACCGGTCGTCCGGGGGAAGAAGTCGGACAGCATGCCGACGACGCCGCGGCCGGCCGGCTCCGGGTCGGCCAGGTCCCAGCCGATCGGGGCGCGGTGGTTCCACACGTCCGCCAGCTCCTCGAAGCCGGGGATGGACTTGGCGGCCATCGACTTGATCGGGCCGGCCGAGACCAGGTTGCAGCGGATGCCCTTCGGGCCCAGGTCGCGCGCCAGGTAGCGGTTGGTGCTCTCCAGCGCCGCCTTGGCCACGCCCATCCAGTCGTACTTCGGCCAGGCGATCTGCGCGTCGAAGGTGAGCCCGACGACCGCGCCGCCGTGCTCCATGAGCGGCAGGCAGGCCATCGTCAGCGACTTGTAGGAGTACGCCGAGACCTGCACCGCGGTGCCGACGTCCTCCCAGCTCGCCTCCAGGAAGTTGAAGGCGCCCTGCGGGCCGAAGGCGATGGAGTGCACGATGCCGTCGATGCGGGCGCCCTCGCCCTGGTGCTCCCGGATCTTGTCCGCGAGCCCGTCCAGGTGCTCCTGGTTGGTGACGTCCAGCTCGATGACCGGGGCTTCCTTGGGGAGCCGCTTGGCGATCCGCTCGACGAGGGAGAGCCGGCCGAAGCCGGTGAGGATGACCTCGGCGCCCTCGTTCTGGGCGACCTTGGCCGCCTGGAAGGCGATCGAGGACTCGGTCAGGACACCCGTGACGAGGATGCGCTTGCCTGCAAGGATTCCACTCATGGTGATCAGTGACCCATGCCCAATCCGCCGTCGACGGGAATGACGGCTCCGGTGATGTACGCGGCCTCGTCGGAGGCCAGGAAGCGGACCGAGGAGGCGATCTCCTCGGGCTGCGCATACCGCGCGAGCGGCACCTGCTTGACGATGCTGTCCCGCTGCTCGTCGCTGAGCACCCGGGTCATGTCGGTGTCGACGAAGCCGGGCGCGACGACGTTGACGGTGATGTTGCGGCTGCCCAGCTCGCGGGCGAGGGAGCGGGCGAAGCCCACCAGACCGGCCTTGGAGGCGGCGTAGTTCGCCTGGCCCGCGGCGCCCATCAGGCCCACCACGGACGAGATCAGCACGACGCGGCCCTTGCGCGCCCGCAGCATCGCCCGGTTGGCCCGCTTGACCACCCGGAACGTGCCGGTGAGGTTGGTCTCCAGGACCGAGGTGAAGTCCTCCTCGGACATCCGCATCAGCAGCTGGTCACGGGTGACGCCGGCGTTGGCCACCAGCACCTCGACCGGACCCTGCTTCTCCTCGATCTCCTTGTACGCCTGCTCGACCTGCTCGCTGTCCGTGATGTCGCACTTCACGGCCAAAAATCCCGCGGGGGGCTCGCCCGAGCGGTAGGTGATGGCGACCTTGTCGCCTGCCTCGGCGAAGGCACGGGCAATGGCGAGGCCGATGCCGCGGTTACCTCCGGTGACCAGAACCGAGCGGCTCAAGAGATCACCCTTTCCGTTTTCTGTCCGTCCTGCGTTCGATACGAAACTATCGGTCACGGGCCCCCGAAGTGGAATCGAGCACGGACAGGGGCGCGCCCCGGTCACTGTCGGGTCTCCACAGAACCGCCGCCGACGCGCCGTGCCGCGCACCGGGCGCGGTCTGGGCCGCGGCGGCACCGCAGGGCATGATGCAGGCGCCGACCACGGGAGGACGCCTTGCCTGCTGCACCCCATGCCCTTGACGAAACGTTCCTGGCGTTGCCGCTGCACGCGCTGGCCGACGCCGCGCTGGCCCGGGCCCGCGCGCTGGGCGCCACGCACGCGGACTTCCGCCTGGAACGGAACCGCAGCGCCTCCTGGCGGCTGCGGGACGCACGGACCGCCGGGACCTCGGACACCACCGACCTCGGCTACGCGGTGCGGGTGGTGCACGACGGCGCCTGGGGCTTCGCGTCCGGCGTTGACCTGACCATGGACGCCGCGGCGCGGGTGGCCGCGCAGGCGGTGGCGATGGCGAAACTGTCGGCGAAGGTCATCCGGGCGGCCGGCGCCGACGAACGCATCGAGCTGGCCGACGAGCCCGCCCACCCCGACCGGACCTGGGTCTCCGCGTACGAGATCAACCCGTTCGACGTACCGGACGCCGACAAGACCGCGCTGCTGGCCGAGTGGAGCGCGCGGCTGCTGGGCGCCGACGGCGTGGCCCACGCGGACGCCTCGCTGCTGACCGTCCAGGAGAACAAGTTCTACGCGGACACCGCGGGCACCACCACCACCCAGCAGCGCGTCCGGCTGCATCCGCAGCTGACCGCGGTCGCGGTGGACCCGGCCGGCGGCGACTTCGACTCGATGCGCACCCTCGCCCCGCCGGCCGGGCGCGGCTGGGAGTACCTGACCGGGGACCACTGGGACTGGGACGGCGAACTGGCCCGCCTGCCCGAGTACCTCGCCGAGAAGATGCACGCCCCCGGCGTCGAGCCCGGCGCGTACGACCTGGTGGTGGATCCCTCCAACCTGTGGCTGACGATCCACGAGTCGGTCGGGCACGCCACCGAGCTGGACCGGGCGCTGGGCTACGAGGCGGCATACGCGGGGACCTCGTTCGCCACCTTCGACCGGCTCGGCGAGCTGGCGTACGGCTCGGCGCTCATGAACGTGACCGGCGACCGGACCGCCGAGCACGGCCTCGCCACGATCGGCTACGACGACGAGGGGGTGGCCGCGCAGTCCTGGGACCTGATCAAGGACGGCACCCTGGTCGGCTACCAACTCGACCGCAGGACCGCGAGGTTGACCGGCTTCGACCGCTCCAACGGCTGCGCGTACGCCGACTCGCCGGCCCATGTGCCGGTCCAGCGGATGGCGAACGTCTCCCTGCGGCCGGCCCCGGACGGGCCGTCCACCGAGGAGCTGATCGCGGGCGTGGAGCGGGGCATCTACGTCGTCGGCGACCGCTCGTGGTCGATCGACATGCAGCGGTACAACTTCCAGTTCACCGGCCAGCGGTTCTTCCGGATCGAGAACGGGCGGCTGGCCGGGCAGCTGCGCGATGTCGCCTACCAGGCGAGCACCACCGACTTCTGGGGCTCGATGAGCGCGGTCGGCGGCCCCGACACCTATGTGCTGGGCGGCGCCTTCAACTGCGGCAAGGCCCAGCCGGGGCAGGTCGCGGCCGTCTCGCACGGCTGCCCCTCGGCCCTGTTCGAGGGCGTGAACATCTTGAACACGACTCAGGAGGCCGGTCGCGCCTGAGGTAGCCCTCGGGGCCGGAAGTGTGCACCAGGTCGACACGCGATCACAGCGAACCGCGGCCTGGGCCACGTCCCGATCCTCATCGACACCTTCACCAGTCTTCACAACAGAAACCCCGGCTACTCTCCGCACTTGGCGGGGTAGCCGGGGGTGAAAGCGCCGAACTTCGAAGCAGGGTGCCAGCGGACAGGTCAGAGGCGAGGACCGTCGTTGATTGCGTCGACAAAGGCCGCCCAAGCGTCCGACGAGAAGCACAGCGTGGGGCCTTCAGGGTTCTTGGAGTCCCGCACGGGGACGACGCCAGCTGCCGCACGAGGCGCCCACTCCAGGCAGTTCCCTCCCTCTGCGCTGCTGTAACTCGACTTGATCCACTGGGTGGGATCGATCTTCATGACAGTGTCTCCATCTGCTGAGCGATCAGGCGCGCGCTGTCCCGTGCCGAAAGGGCGTCGCTTGTGAGCTCATCGTAGGCACGAAGCGCTGTCCGAACGCTGTCGGGATCATCGACGATCCCGACCGTTCGGTAGTTCTCAACACAGACGGTAGTCGCATAGCTTGGCGAGGTCAGCAGAGTTACGGGCCAGTCGGCGAGGAGATGCGCCGGAGCGTCGAACGGAAGGATCTGGATGCGGACGGTTGGCCGCTCCCCATCCTTGAGCAGGGCTCCAAGCTGCCGGTGCATGACCTCCGGAGGACACAAACAGCGCCGGATGACCGACTCGCACAGCACCACACGAACATCCGGAGCCGAGTCCCGGTTGAGTATGGCTCGCCGGGCGCTTCGGTTCGTAACGAATGCCGACACCTCGTCACCACTAGCCCGCGGTGCGCCGCCAGTGAACACCGCCCGTGCGTAGTCAGGCGTCTGGAAGAGACCCGGGACGATGGTTGGCGACCACTCACGGATCACGACCGCAGACCGCTCCAACGACATGCGACGCCGGTACAAGGTGGGGAACGACTGGGCCACGGCCTCTTCGTAGAGGCGCTTGAACTTCCCGTCCGTCGCAAATACCTCATCCAGCAGGGCCGGAAGGTCCACCGGGATCGGGCCCGAGCACGTCTCCACACGGCTGATCGTGCTTTTTGACGTACGAGCCATCTTGGCCAACTGGCTCTGGGTCAGCGGCCGGCTGGGGTGCAACTCCCGTGCGCTCCGACACTCTTCGGCGAACATCCGGCGCGGGTCGGGTGCGCCCTGTGCGCCCCCCGGCGCGCTCTTTTCTCCACTCATAAGTCCCCCTGACCATGAATCTGGTCACGCGTCACAGTGGTGACGTTTCCGCCGGTCAACGGACGGCGCATATGCCCGCCTGACCAATGCCCAGGATGGGCGCTGAAACGCTCCTCAGCCTACCCATTTCTGTACCAGTCTTTCGCTCAGCCAGCCGCACAGCGTGAGCAACGAGTGACTGCGCAGCACACCCCCGGGGGGAACGTAGCTGGACCAGTCAGGCAAAGGAGATGATCTCATGGGCGCCCACGCCCAACCTGCTGCTGTGGGGGAGGAGTTGACCCCCTTGGACCTACGGGTCCTGTCGTGGCAGTACCGGCGACTACGGCCCACTTGGGACACGTGGCAACCACCCCACGGCCCACCCGCCTCCCAGGAGCAGGGTCTCCCCTTCGCCACTCCTGACCGAGCCCTGCTGGCCAGGGTGAGGGACGAGCTGAGGCGGGTGCGCAATGAGGGTCAATGAGCGGGACGCGGAACTCCCGGTGCTGGCGGACTCATCACTGGAACCCGTACCCGTACATGGCTGTGACGTGTGCTGCGCCCTGAGCCGCCAGCGCGAAGGAGCCCGTACCGCGGGAAACCTCTCCAGGGTCCGGACCTGTAACGACGAAATCGCGCACCACCCACACCGAAGGGCGGACCGGGCATGACGACAACCAGGACACAGTCCGCCAGGTTCTTCGTGTCGCCGGATGACATCAGGGCAGGCTCGGTCGTCTACGACCAGGACGGGGCCATGGTCGGCATGGTCCGCGGCGTCTCTCAGCTGACGGTCACCCTGGAGCGGCCCACGGGTCTTATCTGGAGCGTGCCTTACAGCCGTCTCCGACCCGGCACAGAGCACGAGGCACGGCAGCTCCAGGCCCTGGCAAAGCTTCAGCGAGTACGCCGGCGGGGGCTGGCATGAACGGGACCCAGAGCCGCGAACAAGCGGACACTGTGGCAGGCACGGTCGGAGACGACGTGATGACCGTACACAAATTGAGGTGGGCGGGTGAGTCCCTCCGCCCAAAGTGTGGCGCCGGAAATCCCAAGGACGAGACCGTCCAATGGTTGCGGGCCGTAAATTGCCCCGCCTGCCTGAAAGACGGATAACTCTCAAGAAGACCCCCCGGCTACCTGTGGCCGGGCGCGCTCCTCACGGCAGGCCCACAAATTCCCCTGGCCTCCGTCTCCCCCTTCAAGTGCAGGGAGATGCAGGGGGGAGCGCGAAGCGGTCGCCCGGAACCAAGGCACCCGGGCGACCGCCAAAGACCCGTTCCCGCCGGGACTTGCCCAATTGGGCTCCCGCGCCCGGAGCGGTTGCACGACGGTACCGGGACAAGCCCTGTACCCGTGACGCGAGGAGGCAATGGTCTTGACCCTCAAGGAAGCTCTGAAGCGCCGAGCCACCGTGTGTGGTGGTGGGGACGAGGACGACGGCAAGGGCGGCAACCCGCCTACCGGCGACTCTGACGACGGCCGCGACTACCACAGCTGACCGCCGGTAGTCTCCCCCTGCCCAAGGGGCCGACCCTCCACCGAGGGTCGGCCCCCGCTGCTGAGAGGACTGGATGATGCCCAGCTCAGGACCTTTCGAATTGCCCAACCACGTCCAAAGCATCGTGCGTCCCTTGAGTAAACGACTGGTCGTCAACAGGCGGGGCTCCACCGTCTGGGACGTACAGACCGCGGCCGGCCGCTTCGCCGTCAAGCTGGGTTATCGCAGCCAGACACACGCATGGACAGCCTTGGCACCCGCACGGGAGGCCGCCGTCCTTCGCCAGCTCATCGGCCCCGACGGTATTCACTGCGGCGAGTGGGAGGAGGGAACGTGGAGCGCTCAACCGTGGCACGAAGGCCAGTCCCTCTTCACCCTGTGGGAGCCCCACCGCCAAGCCGGCGGCCAGGCCGCCCCCAACCTTGCAGAGGCATTGTCCTGCGCCCTGGCACTCGCCGACCTTCACGACGCCGGCTGGGTGCACGGTGACGTCCAGCCCAACCACTTCGTCATCGGGCCCACTCGCACCACCCTCATCGACCTGGCGCTGGCTCAGGGCGGTGCGGTGCCCAAATCATTCGACTTCAGCTATCGAGGTTGCCTGGTCCACTACGAAGCGCCCGAGATCTCTCAGAGCGTCTTGGAGACCGGCACCGCGGTGCCGACTGTCGAGGCTGACGTATACGCCCTGGGCGCGTCGTTCTTCATCTCGGCAACCGGCTGGCGTCACGTGTCCTATCCGGACGACGCCAGCCGAGAGGATCAGCGGCAAGCCATCGTGGTCCAGCCACATAGGCGGATCACCGTACCGGGTTCACTGGGCAAGCTCATTGAACAGATGATGCGCCGCAACCCAGCAGACAGACCCACCAGCGAAGAAGTTTGCGCAGAACTTCGCAGAGCGTTCCCGGGCTGATCCCCCATAGCGAGACACGCCCCAAGGAGTAACCGCTAGATCTCCCTTTGGGCCGGCACCGACCTCGTGGATGTCGAAACTCGCCCGCCCGATCTTCTGCCCGACCGGTAGGCGTCCAGCCTGGCCGCCTGGCTGGCCTCACGGCTCACCGAGAGCACCGTCGAAGGGCACTTCAAACGGATGAAAGTGCTCAAACGCTAGACGCCCGGCCAAGCAGGTTTCCAACTCCTCCGCAAATCCGTCCTGTTGTCCCGGCGCATCACAGAAGCTGAGACGACCACCTGCATCACACGGCGCGCGGTAGGGCCAGCCGCTCGACACCAGCGGAGGTCACGCCCCATTCCACGCGCTCAGCTGCTGCACGGCATGGAACATGCCGCGCAGCGATGCGAAAACCTCACTCATTCCCGAACAGTAGCTGACGCACGCTTTGTCCCGACCCTGCGAATGAACGCAAATTTGTTGACGCGGGAAGGCCACTGCTTTTCATAAACTTGCGTACAGACGAGATGTTAGCGGGGACTCTTACGGCAACTTTTGTGGAAAACCACGTTGGGCTGAGCATTGTGTTCCGAACTTGGAAATCGAAGACGTACAATTCACCCGCAAGGAGGGGTCGGTCGGTCGTGAACGTCCCATGGTAAACGTCCCCGTGGGGCGGGATGTGGACCTTGAATTGGGGTGACTGCGATACGGTGCCCCAAAAAATGTTGGCGTCGTTGTAGTTAAACGAGGCCCAGGACAGAGTGATACTTGGCTCGGAGTGAAGAGTCCGCCCCTGCACCTTGTCGATGCGAACCCTGGGCGGCGGAGGGAGTCCTCCCCCTGTCGCAGGAGCTCCACCGTTAACCGTGATGGCAGGCGCTGTGGTCTGCAGCTCTTGTGAAGGACTTCCATCCCAAAAGAACGATACACTCACGGAAACTTCGGGTGCCCCGAGCGCCAAGATCGCCGATTTCGGCACTTGCACTTCCGTGCTGCTCCCCTCGAGCTCACGGAAAAATTTTCCGTTCAGGTCGATGCGCACCTTTTCCGGCGATTCAGAGTCGGGGAAGAAATCATCAACTGACCATTCTACGTCCAGGTCGCCGCCATCGGTCGGCACGACAGACTTGATTGCCGGTGGGTGGCGGGTCAACGCTGCTCTCCTTTGCGGAAAATTACGCTATGCGGGATCGAATTCAACGTCTCTAATCTGTCACTTTGCGGCATTCGCGAGCCGGTCCGCCGGGAGCCCTCTAAGCCGTTCCCTTGACTTCGTCTCCCAAGCGGATCGGTTGCCACGTGGCGACCGACTCTTCCCCAGCAGTCAGGGGTCTGGTGAAGCCCGTGCAAAGCCAAAGCGCGATGGAATCAAATGTAATAATCCCTCCCTCGTGACCACCTCTGTGCTTGATAAGTCGGATGTCTCCTACAGAGGCGTGCTTGGGAAGGTTTGGTTCGCTCTCATGGCTCAGGTTGATTTTTGCATTGACGATGCTCACACCGCCGGGGTAGTCCCCGTTAAAGTTAATCGTTAGGCCATCTGCTGTGTCATGGACTAGCGCTCTACGATGACTGCCGCCTGCAGAAGATCGCCGCGCTGGCGCATCGAGCATAAAGTCAGACGCGCTGACACTGAGGATCGACCCTTCGATGAAAACCGTCTCTTGTTGTTCTTCGGAAAATCTAAGGTCGCCCAGCATTACTACCTCCCAAACCACGAGCCGATAGCTGAGATCGTATGGGCGCGTTCATCGACCACGCCACCCGAGTCGTATACCAGAAGACCATTTGGGTTAGATTTGCTGTTTAACAAGTGCCTACGAGGCACTGGCCGGTGGATTTTTGACCTTGCAGGCAGTGCCCGGACCCCGACCACAGCAGCGACGTGCGCGAGGGCATCGTCGTCGGCTCCGGCCCCGCCGGCCACGCCGCCGCCTCTACACCGCACGCGCCAGCCTCCACCCTTTAAGTGACGCGGCCGAGGGGACGACGCCACGACCCGCCAACACCACATTGGCGGGTCCTTCTCTGTCTATGGGAACAGCCCGAAGGTTGGTCGATAAGCTCCCTCCAAGTCGACGCCAAGTCATCACCAGACCCCGCACAGTCCGGTTTGAACCGGTATGAACAGGGATTGAGGGTAGCCCATGAATAGCCGCCTGACCTGCGCAGATGACCTTTACAGGGGTATGCCCTCCGCTCCCCCGGTGAACTTCCAGTTCACCGGCCAGCGGTTCTTCCGGATCGAGAACGGGCGGCTGGCCGGGCAGCTGCGCGATGTCGCCTACCAGGCGAGCACCACCGACTTCTGGGGCTCGATGAGCGCGGTCGGCGGCCCCGACACCTATGTGCTGGGCGGCGCCTTCAACTGCGGCAAGGCCCAGCCGGGGCAGGTCGCGGCCGTCTCGCACGGCTGCCCCTCGGCCCTGTTCGAGGGCGTGAACATCTTGAACACGACTCAGGAGGCCGGTCGATGAGCCCGCGCAGTTCCCGCAGCACCGCACCGCACGAGATCGTCGAGCGGGCCCTGGAGCTGTCCCGCGCCGACGGCTGCGCGGTCATCGCCGACGAGCACTCCACCGCCAACCTGCGCTGGGCGGGCAACGCCCTCACCACCAACGGCGTCACCCGCGGCCGGACCCTGACGGTGGTGGCGACCGTGAACGGCGCGGAGGGCACCGCCTCCGGCGTGGTCTCGCGCTCGGCGGTGACCAAGGACGACCTGGAGCCGCTGGTACGGGCCGCCGAGGCGGCCGCGCGGGGCGCGGGACCCGCCGAGGACGCCCAGCCGCTGGTCGGCGGCGGGAAGGCGTCCGCCGACTTCACCGACGCGCCCGCGGAGACCTCCTCCGACGTCTTCGCCGCCTTCGCCCCGGCCCTCGGCGAGTCCTTCCGCGCCGCCCGCTCCGGCGGCCGCGAGCTGTACGGCTTCGCCCACCACGGCGTCGTCTCGTCGTACCTGGGCACCTCGACCGGGCTGCGGCTGCGGCACGACCAGCCCACCGGGACCCTGGAGCTGAACGCCAAGGCCCCGGGCACCGACGGCACCGTCCCCCGCTCGGCCTGGACCGGCCGCGCCACCCGCGACTTCACCGACGTCGACCCGCGGGAGCTGGACGCCGAGCTGGGCCGGCGGCTGGGCTGGGCCGAGCGGCGGGTCGAGCTGCCGGCGGGGCGCTACGAGACGCTGCTGCCGCCCACCGCCGTCGCCGACCTGCTGATCTACCAGCTGTGGTCATCCGGCGCCCGGGACGCCGCCGAGGGCCGTACGGTCTTCTCCAGGCCGGCCGACGGTGACGGCGGTGACGCCGGCCGCCCCGGCGCCGGCACCCGGCTGGGCGAGCGGCTGAGCGCACTGCCGCTGACGCTGCGCAGCGACCCGCGGGCGCCCGGTCTGGAGTGCGCGCCGTTCGTGCTCGCGCACTCCTCCGGGGACGACGCGTCGGTCTTCGACAACGGGCTGCCGCTGACGGCCACCGACTGGGTGCGCGAGGGCGTGCTCAACCGGCTGCTGACCACCCGGCACACCGCCGGGCTGACCGGCCTGCCGGTGGCGCCCGGAATCGACAACCTCCTTCTGGAGGGCGGCGGTTCCCGCTCGCTGGAGGAGATGGTGGCGGACGCCGGGCACGACGGCCCCGCGCTGCTGCTGACCTGCCTGTGGTACATCCGCGAGGTCGACCCGGCGACGCTGCTGCTGACCGGGCTGACCCGGGACGGCGTCTATCTGGTCGAGAACGGCGAGGTGACCGGCGAGGTCAACAACTTCCGGTTCAACGAGTCGCCGGTGGACCTGCTGTCCCGGGCGGCCGAGGCGGGCCGTACGGAGCGGACCCTGCCGCGCGAGTGGAGCGACTACTTCACCCGGGCCGCGATGCCGCCGCTACGGATCCCGGACTTCAACATGAGCTCGGTCAGCCGGGGCGTGTGAGCGGGGCGGGCCGGGCCCGCGGCCGCCGCGCCGGGGCCCACCCGCGCAAACCCGCGCGTGGGCCCCGGCCCGTTGGCCATAGACTTCTTCTCCGTCCCTTCTGGGGCACCCTGTCCTCCCTCACGGGAAAAACCGATCGATCAGGAACGCCATGACACGCCTCGGCGAATCCGTCGCCCGCGCCAGCACGCTGCTCTCCGCAGACCTCTCCTCCGACACCACCGTCGAGGAGCTGCTCAAGGAGACCGGTGCGCGGCGCTGTCTCGACCTGACGGACCTGCCCGCCAAGGAGCAGGCCGAGCTGATCGCGGCCCGTACGGTCGAGGTGCTGCCGGGCGTGGAGAAGCTGGCCGAGCGGATCGAGGAGCGCCGGTCGGCGGGCAAGGGCCTGCACATCAAGCTGGGCATCGACCCGACGGCGACCGATGTGCACCTGGGGCACGCGGTGCCGCTGATCGTGCTGAGCCGGTTCCAGCGGCTGGGCCACGACGTCACGCTGATCATCGGCGACTTCACCGCCAAGATCGGCGACCCGTCGGGCCGTACCGCCGAGCGCCCGCCGCTGACCGACGAGGACATCGCGCACAACCTCGCCACGTACCGGGAACAGGTCCGCCCGTTCTTCGACTTCGAGAAGGTCAGCTTCCGGCAGAACAGCGAGTGGCTGGCGCCGTACACCTTCCCCGAGCTGCTCTCGCTGCTCGCCCAGGTGCCGGCCTCGCAGCTGCTGCAGCGCGAGGACTTCCGCAACCGGCTGGCGGCCGGCTCGGGCCTGACGATGACGGAGCTGCTGTACCCCGTCGCGCAGGGCCTGGACTCGGTGGCGCTGGAGTGCGACGTGGAGCTGGGCGGCTCCGACCAGCTGCTCAACCTCCAGATGGGCCGCAAGCTGATGGAGCTGCGCGGGCAGCGGCCGCAGCTGGTGGTGACCATGCCGCTGATCGAGGGCACGGACGGCACCGGCGCCAAGATGTCCAAGTCCAAGGGCAATTACGTCGGCCTGAGCGCGCCCGCCGACGACGTCTTCGGCAAGATCATGTCGGTGCCGGACCGGCTGATGGAGCCGTACCTCAAGGCGTGGACGGAGTGGACGGACGAGGAGATCGCGCTCGTCCTGGGCCGGATCGCGGACCGCTCGCTGCACCCGATGGACCTCAAGAAGATCCTCGCCGGCGAGGTCGTGGCCGCGCTGTACGGCCTGGAGGCGGCGGGGGCGGCGCGGGCCGGTTTCGTCGCGCAGTTCTCCAAGAAGTCGTTCTCCGACGTGGAGTCGCTGCCGGCCGTCGAGCTCGGCGAGCACGGCGCGGAGACGGTGGCGACGGTGCTGACCCGGGTGCTGGAGTTCACCCCGAGCGCCTCGGCGGCCCGCCGGCTGGCCAAGCAGAACGCGCTGCGGCTGGTCGTGGAGGGCGACGAGGGCCAGCAGACGGTGGTGCTCGCGGAGGCCGACGCGATCCGTCCGCTGGGTGAGGTGCTCGCCGACAAGCTCGCGGACACCGCCGGCGTCGCGTACCTCAAGGCCGGGCGGAAGCTGGCCGAGCTGCGGGGCCGCTGACGGGGCAGCAGTGAGGGCGGCCGGTGCGCTTGCGCGCGCACCGGCCGCCCTCGTGCGTCGAACCGCCCCGAGGGGGCTCAGGTGGTCTGTTTCCTGCGGCCGCGCAGGGAGACCCACAGCCGGTCCCCGATGGCGACCACGATGACCGCGCCGGCAAGTTGCAGCAGGTGCCGGATCCAGTCGATTCCATTGGTTTCGTTCACGCCGAGCCCGGTGGCCGCCCAGTTGCCGAGGACGCTGCCCAGCATGCCGAAGATCACCGTCAGCCAGAGCGGGATCTGCTGCTTGCCGGGGATGATGGCCTTGGCGATGAGGCCCAGCACCAGGCCCACGATGATGGCCCACAACCACGACATGTGTTGCCTCCTCCGGTGGCACGGTGCACGTGAGGTCGCGCCCCGCCAGTGTCGCCCCGCATCGCCTACGGCGCACGCCGGAGGAGGCCGTACGCCAGTTGTCCGGGCGGCCCAGGGCGCGGCGGGGCAGGACCCGGTCTCGAACGCGGCGCAGGTGCGGCGTACCGTGGAAACCGACCGGAAACCGGGGAGAATCCGGCATGACTGAGCAGGTGGTGGAGCGTGACGCGGAAGCAGAGCGGCGGCCAGACCTTCCGGATCACCGGGGCGCGCCAGGGGCTCTCCGAGGATGTGCGCGGACGGCAGCGCCGGTACGTGATCTCGATGGGGGTGCGCACGGTCGCCGTCCTGCTGACCGTCGTGCTGTGGAACGTCGAGCGGCCGGTTGCCATTGCGACGCTGGTACTGGGCATGGCGCTGCCCTACATCGCGGTGGTGATCGCCAACGCGGGCCGGGAGAACGCCCCTTCACTGCCGCAGACCTTCGTCGCGGGCCCGACCAGGCCGATGCTCACGCCGGGGACGACCGACGGCGCGGCGGAGCCCGTCCCGGAGCGGCCGGCGGCGGACGCCTCGGCGCCGCGCGAGGACTCCCGCTGATCACCGTTCGGTCTGCAAAGCTCAAGAAAAGCTCAGATCAATCATGGAGTTCCGGTGCACCGCGCACCATCCCCCGTGACATACTGCGTACGCGCTCCGCATCCCCCGTCGGAGCGACGGACCGACGCCGGGCGGCTCCCCCCGTGGCTGCCCGGCGTCGCCATGTCCGGGGGTGCCGGCCGGCCCGGGTGCCGGGACCGCAGGACGTAGGGTTGAGGCCGTGAACTCCCCTGATCTTCCCGGCTTTCCCGCCGGCGCCGACAGTGCCGTCATCTGCTCCGCCAAGGGCTGCCGCGCCGCGGCCGTCTGGGTGCTGGCCTGGAACAACCCCAAGCTGCACACGCCGGACCGCCGGAAGACCTGGCTGGCCTGCGAGGAGCACCGGGAGCACCTGTCGCAGTTCCTCGGGGTGCGCGGGTTCCTCAAGGACGTCGTGACGCTGGAGGACTGGGAGGCGTCGGCCTCCGGGCACTGACGGCGGGCGGTCAGCCGCCGATCGCGGACATCGGCCGCTCGGGCTGGAGGAAGGACGGGTCGTCCAGGCCGGAGCCCGCCTTCTTGCCCCACATCGCGACCTTCCACAGGCGCGCGATCTCCTCGTCGGGCGCCTCGGAGCGCAGGGCCGTGCGCAGATCTGTCTCCTCGGTGGCGAACAGGCACGTACGGACCTGGCCGTCGGCGGTCAGCCGGGTGCGGTCGCAGGCGCGGCAGAACGGGCGGGTGACCGAGGCGATCACGCCGACGCGGTGCGGGCCGCCGTCGACGATCCAGCGCTCCGCGGGGGCGGAGCCGCGGGCGTCCTCGCTCTCGGGGGTGAGCGTGAAGCGGGTGCGCAGCGAGGTGAGGATGTCACCCGCGGTGATCATGCCGTCGCGCTTCCAGCCGTGCTGCGCGTCCAGCGGCATCTGCTCGATGAAGCGGAGCTCGTAGTCGTGGGCGATCGCCCAGGCGAGCAGGTCGGGGGCCTCGTCGTCGTTGAGGCCGGGCATGAGGACCGTGTTGACCTTGACCGGGGTCAGGCCGGCGGCGCGGGCCGCCTCCAGGCCGTGCAGCACGTCGTCGTGGCGCTTGCGGCGGGTCAGGGCCTGGAAGACCTCGGGCCGCAGGGTGTCGAGGGAGACGTTGACGCGGTCGAGTCCGGCGTCGCGCAGCGCGGCCGCCGTGCGCTGGAGTCCGATGCCGTTGGTGGTCAGGGACATCCGGGGGCGCGGGGTGAGCCCGGCGACCCGCTCGATGATGCCGGGCAGGCCGGGGCGGAGCAGCGGCTCGCCGCCGGTGAAGCGGACCTCTTCGATGCCCAGGTCGCGCACCGCGATGCCGATCAGCCGGACGATCTCGTCGTCGGTGAGCAGATCGGGCTTGGCCAGCCACTGCAGGCCCTCTTCCGGCATGCAGTACGTGCAGCGCAGATTGCACCGGTCGGTCAGCGAGACGCGCAGGTCTGTGGCCACGCGACCATAGGTGTCGATGAGCACGAGGCCCCCTCCCCGAGAGTGATGGCTCGGTACGTCGTCCGTGGTGGATCAGTACGTCTTCGAGACTACGCGATAGGTGTGACGGTGAGCAGAGATGAGAAGCACGAGGTGGGCGGGGCGGCGTCGTAGATCTCTACGACGCCGCCCCGCCCGGGTGCTGTAGGGACGGCTCAGTGGGCTCCGGTCCCGGTCAGCGAGCGGACCTCCAGTTCGGCGTACTTCTTGGCGTCCGGCTCCTCCTTGGACAGCAGGGAGCCCAGCCAGCCGAGCAGGAAACCCAGCGGGATGGAGATCAGGCCGGGGTTCTCCAGCGGGAAGAAGTCGAAGTCGGCGCCGGGGAACATGGAGGTCTCCTTGCCGGAGACGACCGGCGAGAAGAGCACCAGCAGGACCGAGGAGACCAGCCCTCCGTAGATGGACCACAGCGCGCCCCGGGTGGTGAAGCGCTTCCAGAAGAGGCTGTAGAGGAGCGTCGGGAGGTTGGCGGAGGCGGCCACCGCGAAGGCGAGGGCGACCAGGCCCGCGACGTTCAGGCCGCGGGCGAAGACGCCGAGCACGATGGCGACCGCGCCGATGCCGACGGTGGCCCAGCGGGCCGCGCCGACCTCCTCCTTCTCCGTGGCCTCCCCCTTGCGCAGGACATTGACGTAGATGTCGTGGGCGAACGAGGAGGACGAGGCGAGGGTGAGGCCGGCGACCACCGCCAGGATCGTCGCGAAGGCCACCGCGGAGATGACGGCCAGCAGCACCGCGCCGCCGGTGGAGCCGGCGCCGCCGCCGATCACCTCGGCGAGCTGCGGGGCCGCGGTGTTGCCCGCCTTGTTGGCGGCGGTGATCGCCTCCGGCTTCAGGAGCGCGGCGGCGCCGAAGCCGAGCGCGATGGTCATCAGGTAGAAGACGCCGATGATGCCGATCGCCCAGTTCACCGACGTACGGGCGGCCTTGGCGGTGGGGACGGTGTAGAAGCGGATGAGGATGTGCGGCAGGCCGGCGGTGCCCAGGACGAGCGCGAGGCCCAGCGAGATGAAGTCGATCTTCGAGGTGGCGGTGGCGCCGTACTTGAGACCGGGCTGGAGGAAGGCCGCGCCCTTGCCGCTGTTCTCCGCGGCGGCGCCGAGCAGGCTGGAGAGGTTGAAGTGGAACTTCAGCGCCACCAGGAAGGTGATCAGCAGGGTGCCGGCGATCAGCAGCACCGCCTTGACCATCTGCACCCAGGTGGTGCCCTTCATGCCGCCGATGGTGACGTAGAGGATCATCACGATGCCGACGAGGACGACGACCAGGATCTTCCCGGCCTCGCTGGTGATGCCCAGCAGCAGGGTGACCAGCGCGCCGGCGCCCGCCATCTGGGCGAGCAGGTAGAAGATCGAGACGACGATGGTGGAGGTGCCCGCGGCGGTGCGGACCGGGCGCTGGCGCATCCGGTAGGCGAGGACGTCGCCCATGGTGAACCGGCCGGAGTTGCGCAGCGGTTCGGCGACCAGCAGCAGCGCGACGAGCCAGGCGACGAGGAAGCCGATGGAGTACAGGAAGCCGTCGTAGCCGAAGAGGGCGATGGCCCCGGCGATGCCCAGGAAGGACGCGGCGGACATGTAGTCGCCGGAGATGGCCAGGCCGTTCTGGAAGCCGCTGAACTGCCGGCCGCCGGCGTAGAAGTCCTCGGCGCCCTTGGTCTGCCGGCCGGCCCATACGGTGATGCCGAGGGTGGCGGCGACGAAGACGGCGAAGAGGGTGATGATCAGGGTGCGGTGTTCGCCCGCGCCGCCGGCCGCGAGCTGGAGCGCGTACGCCTGCTGAGGGGGCATCATGCGTCGGCCTCCAGGCGGGGCTTGTCGGCCTCCAGCCGGGACCTGATGGCCTCGGCCTTGGGGTCGAGCCGGGCGGCGGCGTGCCGGGAGTACCACCAGGCGATGAGGAACGTCGTCACGAACTGGCCGAGGCCGAGCACGAAGGCGACGTTCACCCGGCCGGCGACCTCGGTGGCCATGAAGCCGCCCGCGTAGCTCGACAGCAGCACGTACACGAGGTACCAGAGGATGAAGCCGAGGGTCAGCGGGAAGGCGAACGAGCGGTGTGCGCGGCGGAGTTCGTCGAATTCCGCGCTGGACTGCACCTGGAGGTAGTCGGGCGGCTCATGCGTCCCCGGATCGATGGTGGGTGCGGCACTCACGGAGTCTCCTGACGCGAGGGGGCTGGTGCTGGGGCCGACGATAAGGCTCGGATAAGTGACGTGGATCACGCATCGTAGGGCCGCCCTCGGCGATGCGACAGGGGTGGGATGGTTGAAATGCAGAGGAAACGAGGGAATGCGCGGCCCGACCGCCACCGCGCGCGGGGCGCTTCGTTGAGCCGGTTGTGAATCCGCCGCCCCAGCAGGACGCCTCCCCACCCGGTCCCCGTCGGCGCCCGTACGGCAGCGTCCGGCTGCCCGCCCCGCTCGCCGTCGCCCCCGCGCCGCCCCGGCCCGGCGCCGACGCGCGCCGCTGGTACGGCCGGCGGATCCCCCTGCCGCCGCTGAGCATCGGCGCGCTGCGCCGGCACGACTGACCGCCCGTCACCCGCTCCGGGCCCTCGCGCGGGGCCCGTGGCCGACGCGGCGTCAATGTGCCATCTCTGACGGGTTTCTCCGAGTCCGTTGCTGTCTGTCGGTGATCGCCGATAACTTCACTTCGCACTGCACCCGCCCGTGCGCAAACCCGCGCACGGGCGGTCTCACGGATGATGTGGAGTATCCATGGCGCATCCCCGATCCAGACGCATGCGGGCGCTGGCCGTCCCGCTCGGACTGGCCCTGACGGCGTCCCTCGGCTTCCTTCCGAACGCGGCCACCGCCGCCTCTGCGGACTCCGCCCCGGCCGCCGCCGCCCCGGCCGACGGCCCGCTGCTCTCGTACGTCGTGAACACCACGCCGGGCCACGGCGCGGTCGGCAAGGTCGAGAAGGCGATAGCCCAGGCCGGCGGGAAGGTGATCGTCGCCCATGAGCAGATAGGCGTGATCGTCGTCCACTCGGCCAACCCGCAGTTCGCGGCCACCATACGGGCGGTGCCGGGTGTGCAGACGGCGGGCGCGACCCGCACCGCGCCGCTGAAGGCCACCGGCACCACCGACGTCGGCAAGCCGCAGAAGGTCGACCTGTCGAAGTCCCAGCTCAAGGCGGCCGGCAGCGCGGCGAAGGCGAACGGCCAGGAGCCGCTGGAACCGCTGCAGTGGGACCTGCCCGCCATCAAGGCCGACCAGGCCGCGAAGGTGAACCCCGGCAGCCGGAACGTCACCGTCGCCATCATCGACACCGGCGTGGACGACACCCACCCGGACCTCAAGCCCAACTTCTCCGCGAAGCAGTCCGCCAACTGCGTGGGCGGCGTGGCCGACACCTCCAAGGGGGCCTGGCGCCCCTGGAACCCGGACGAGGACTACCACGGCACCCACGTCGCGGGCACGATCGCCGCGGCCCGTAACGGCGTGGGCGTGGCGGGTGTCGCGCCGGGCGTGAAGATCTCCGCCATCAAGGTCAGCGAGCCGGAGACGAGCCTCTTCTACGCGGAGAGCGTGGTCTGCGCGTTCGTCTTCGCGGCCGACCACGGCGTCGCGGTCACCAACAACAGCTACTACGTCGACCCGTGGATGTTCAACTGCAAGGATGACGCCGACCAGGCGGCCATCATTGACGCGGTCGGCCGGGCGGCGAGCTACGCCCAGCGCAAGGGCGCGATCAACATCGCCGCCGCGGGCAACTCCAACCTCGATCTGGCCGCCACCAAGCTCACCGACTCCGGCAGCCCGAACGACTCCACCCCCGTCGAACGCACCGTCAACCCGAAGACCTGCTGGGACGTGCCCACCCAGCTGCCGGGCACGGTGACCGTCGCGGCGACCGGCGTCAACAAGCTCAAGTCGGCCTACTCGAACTACGGGCTGGGCCAGATCGACGTGGCCGCCCCGGGCGGCGACTCCAAGCAGGTGCCCGAACTGCCCGCCAAGAACGGCAACATCCTCTCCACCATGCCGGGCGGTGACTGGGCCTACCTGGCCGGCACCTCCATGGCGACCCCGCACGTCGCGGGTGTGGCCGCGCTGCTGAAGAGCGCCCACCCCAAGTCGAGCCCGCGGGAGATCCAGTGGCTCCTCAAGGAGCAGGCCGACAACCCCGGCTGCCCCGCGGGTGACACCACCTGCACCGGCACCAAGCACATCAACAGCCACTTCGGCTACGGCATCGTCGATGCGCTCGACGCCGTGAAGAAGTAACTCCCGGGAGGCGACTCCCCGGCCGGCACGCCCCTCGGGGTGTGCCGGCCGTCCCGCGCTCAGGGCGTGACCAGCACCTTGAGGGCGGTGCGCCGGTCCATCGCGCGGTAGCCGTCGGGGACGCCCGCGAGGTCGACGGTGAGGTCGAAGACCGGGGCCGGGTCGAGGGTGCCGTCCAGCACGTCGGGAAGCAGCTCGGGTATGTAGCTGCGGACCGGGGCGACGCCGCCGCGGACGGCGATGTTGTTGTCGAAGAGGGCGCGCATGTCCAGTCCGCTGCCGCTGCCGTGCGGGACGCCGACCCAGCCGATGGCGCCGCCGGGGCGGGTGATGCCGACCGCGGTGCGCATCGACTGCTCGGTGCCGACCGCCTCGATGACGGCGTGCGCGCCCCGGCCGCCGGTCAGCTCGCGGACCGCCGCGACGGCCGCCTCACCGCGCTCGGCGACCACGTCGGTGGCGCCGAAGGTCCGGGCGAGGTCGGTACGCGCCTGGTGGCGGCCGAGCGCGATGATCCGCTCGGCGCCCAGCCGCCTGGCGGCCAGCACCCCGCACAGGCCGACCGCGCCGTCACCGACCACCGCGACCGTGGAACCGGGCCGTACGCCGGCGCCGAGAGCGGCGTGGTGCCCGGTGCCCAGGACGTCGGAGAGCGCGAGCAGGCCGGTGAGCAGCCGGTCGTCGCCCGCGGCGTCGGCGGGCAGCTTGACCAGGGTGGCGTCGGCGTACGGGACCCGGACGGCCTCGCCCTGGCCGCCGTCGGACCCGGGCTCGCCCCAGAAGCCGCCGTCGACGCAGGAGGTGGTCAGGCCGTCGGCGCAGTACTCGCAGCGGCCGTCGGACCACATGAAGGGCGCGACGACCAGGTCGCCCACGGAGAAGCCGGACACCTCGGGGCCGGTCTCGGCGATCACGCCCAGGAATTCGTGGCCGATCCGCTGGCCCGGCTCGCGCGCCGCCTCACCCCGGTACGCCCACAGGTCGCTGCCGCAGATACAGGCCCGCAGCACCTGTACCACGGCGTCGTGGGGCGTGCGAACGGCGGCGTCCGGGACGTCGTCGACGCGTATGTCGTGGGCGGCGTGGATCGTGGTGGCGCGCATGCGGGGCAGTTCCTTGCGTTTTCAACAGATGTACCGGTCCACGGTACGCCTGCCCTACGACACCCCTGCCCCGGGCAGTGCCGGCGCCGGCCGCGGTGCGGTCCGCGCGGCCGTCGCGGCGGCGGCCCGCAGCACCCCGGTGGCCAGCGCGAACTGGGCCGCGACATAGCTGAGCATGATCCAGAACTGCGGGAGCGGGAGCTGCGGCCAGTGCGCCAGACCACTCGCGATCAAGGTGTCGGAGAGCAGGAAGAGCAGCCCGCCGGCCGCGGCCAGGAGACCGGCCCGCAGTGCGCCGAACGCCATCGCGGTGAGCAGCAGGCTGTAGCCGGCGACCGGGATCCGCAGCTCCGCGGGCAGGTCCGGCCACAGCAGCGCCACGGTGCCGGCCAGCAGCAGCCCGTACCCCGCGGCGAGCCCGGCCGTACGCCCCCGCCGCACCGGCGCGGCTCCGTTTTGCCCTCCCTGCCGGGCGAACACCAGCAGGTAACAGACGTGCCCCGCCGCGAACGAGCCCATCCCCAGCAGGAAGACGGTGTCCCCGCCGATCTGCAGCAGGGTGTCGCCGCCGCAGCCGAACAGCAGCGCCCCGGCCAGCAGCGCCGGGCCGCCGCGCGCCAGCACGTAGCAGGCGAGCACCGGCATCAGCGCGGGCTTGGTGACGTGCGCGACGGCCGTCGCCCCGGCCAGCAGCGCTCCCAGGTGGACAGCGGTCAGCGCAGCGAACGCCCACAGCAGCGGCCGCGCGGCCGCCGGACGCGGCGTCATGTGACGGGCTCCTCGACGGCGGTACGCGCCTCGCCCTTCGCCGCGCCGGGCGCCTCGCCCCTCGCGGCGGCCGGCCGCCAGCCCGGTCCGCGGAAGATGCGCCCGGCCCGCTCGCTCCAACTGCCGGCGGCCCGTACGTCGCGTGCGATGGCGGCGTACTCGTGGGTGGCCACCCGCAGCGGGTTGAAGGTGTCGATGTTCTTGGTGAGGCCGTACACCGGTCGTTCGGTCTCGGCGACGAAGGAGCCGAACATCCGGTCCCAGATGATCAGGATGCCGCCGAAGTTGCGGTCCAGATAGCCGCCCTGGGAGGCGTGGTGGACGCGGTGGTGGGACGGCGTGTTGAACACGAACTCGACGGGCCGGGGCAGCTTGCCGATCCGCTCGGTGTGCACCCAGAACTGGTAGACGAGGTTGGCGCCCGAGGTGAACGCGATCGCGGCCGGATGCACACCGGCGGCGATCATCGGGACGTAGAAGGGCCAGACGGTCCAGGTCGTCCAGGGCTGCCGCAGTGCGGTGGTGAGGTTGAACTTCCGGCTGGAGTGGTGCACCACGTGGCAGGCCCACAGGACGCGGATGACATGGTGTCCGCGGTGCGACCAGTAGTAGAAGAAGTCCTGCGCGAGCAGCATCAGCGGCAGGGTCCACCAGAGCACGGGTATCCGCAGCGGGGTGAGTTCGTAGACCGCGGCGTAGATCGCGACGATGGGGATCTTCCACAGCGCGTCGAAGACCAGGCTGCCCAGCCCCATCCCGACGCTGGTGGCCGCGTCCTTGGCCTCGTAGCCCTCCGCGTCCTCGTCGGGATGCAGGCGGAAGCTCACCATCTCCACCACGGTGAGCAGGACGAAGGCCGGTACGGACCACAACACGACATCGGGCAGGTGCGGCATGTCCCGCACCATAAGGGGGCCGACGGGGGCGCCGCTAGGGGTTGTTACTCAGAAGTATGTGAGACCTGTCGTCAACTGCGGGCGGCGACCTACCGTCGGTAGCTTCCGTTCCGGGCACGCGCCCGGCAACGACGACGGAAGCGAGGTCCGATGTCCGCACCCACCATCGCCCTGCTCGGCGGCGGTTTCTCCACCGACCCCGACACCCTGCTCGACGGCTTCGTCCTGACGGCGGCCGGGCGGCCGCGGCCGAAGGTCTGCTTCCTGCCCACCGCGAGCGGCGACGCACCGGGATACATCGAGAGGTTCCACGCGGCGTTCGGCGGGCGGGGCTGCGAGGCGAGCCACTTGGAGCTGTTCCGGCGCACCGTGACCGACCTGCGGGCCTTCGTCCTGGCGCAGGACGTCGTCTACGTAGGGGGCGGCAACACCGCGAACATGCTTGCCGTCTGGCGGCTGCACGGGCTGGACGCGGTACTGCGCGAGGCGTACCGCGCCGGCGTGCTGCTGTGCGGCATCAGCGCCGGGGCCTGCTGCTGGTTCGAGAGCGCCTTCTCCGACTCCTTCGGCCCGCCCGCCCCGCTCACCGACGGGCTGGGCCTGCTGCCGGGCAGCCTGTGCCCGCACTACGACAGCGAGCCGGCGCGCCGGCCCGGCTATCTGGCCGCCGTCAACAACCTTGCGCTGCCCGCCGGGTGGGCGCTCGACGACGGCGCCGCCGCGCTGTTCACCGACGGCCGGCCGACCGACGTGGTGACCCGTAAGGAAGGGGCCACACTGCGCCGGGTCCAGGCGGACGGCGCCGGCCCGGCACACGAGACGGCCCGGACGGCACGGGTGTTGGCGGGCTGACGGGCGGAGGGAAAGGGGGCGCCATGGCTTTGGAGACCGGAAACGGAAGGTTCGCCGTGACCTCAGGCGGATTCGGAGGGCGCTTGCGGTGATTTCAGGCCGAATCGGGGCGGGTTTCGGGCGGCCGAATTCGGGAGTCGGGTCTTGGGCGGGCGATTTCGGCGCCATTCGATTCTTGACGATACGTAACTACTTGTCCCGATTGCCTCTTCTTCCGGCTCCGCCCTCCGGGCCCTTGCCTTCCCTGGCTCGCGGTCTCCGCCGGCTGCGGTCGGCGCCGGACCCGATCCAAGCCGGCCTCCTGGTTTTCCTGCTGCCAACGGCCCTCCTGGCTTTCCCCTCTGCCGACTTTCCCCTCTGCCGGTTTTCCCCTCCGCCGGTTTTCCCCTCCGCCCACCCCCCTTCGGGGGTGGGCGGGTCAGGAGCACGGGCGCCAGGAGCACGGGCGCCAGGAGCACGGGCGCCAGGAGCACGGGCGTCAGGAGCGCGGGCGTCAGGAAGGCGGGGCCAGGAACGCGGGGGCCAGGAACGCGGGGCCAGGAACGCGGGGGCCAGGAGCACAGGCATCAGGAAGACGCGGGCCGGGAGCCCAGGGGCCGGGAGCGCGAGCCGGCCGCGCGGGGCAGCAGCGCGCGGCGGCGGGCCTCCGTCCGGCCCTCCCCGGGCAGCAGGAGGCCGCGAGAGCGTCTGCAGGGTCCTCAATTGCCGTCCGTCGCGGCGGAATTGCGTCCGGTGACGCCTCCGCGGCAGGCGCCTCCGACGACGGCGGTTCGGTGGCTGTCGGTGGTGGCCCGTATCCTCAGGGACCATGCTCGAAGACCGCATGGCAGCAGCCGACCCGATCGCGCCGAAGATCGGGCAGCAGCCGGGCCCGCAGACGCCGCCGGCTCCCTGGCCCTCCGGGTATCCCCAGGGATACGCGGTGGTCGACGTGGAGACGACGGGTCTGGCCCGCGACGACCGGATCATCTCCGCCGCCGTGTACCAACTCGACGCACAGGGCGAGGTCCAGGACCACTGGTACACCCTCGTCAACCCGCAGCGTGATCCGGGCCCGGTGTGGATCCACGGCCTGACGAGCGCCGTGCTGGCCGACGCGCCGCTCTTCCCGGAGATCGTCACGGAGCTGTCCGAGCGTCTGGCGGACCGGGTGCTGGTGGCGCACAACGCCATGTTCGACTGGTCGATGATCGCCCGTGAGTACGCCCGCGCCGCGGCGACCGCCCCGGTGCGCCAGCGGCTGTGCACCATCGCGCTCTCCAAGGAGCTGGGACTGCCGCTGCCCAACCACAAGCTGGAGTCGCTCGCCGCCCACTACGGCGTCGTACAGGAGCGCGCGCACCACGCGCTGGACGACGCCCGGGTGCTGGCCGAGGCGTTCCGTCCCAGCCTGCGGCGGGCCGCACAGCAGAACCTCCGGCTGCCGCTGCTGACCTGCCAGCCCCTCACGGAGTGGTCGGACGCCCCGGCGCCCCGGCAGCGCACCGCCGCCGCGTCGTACCGCCCCACCTCCTGGCGGCCGTCCCGCAAGCGTCCGGCGTGCCCGTATCCGAATCCGGGGCGCTACGAACCGGGCGGCCGGCTCGTCCAGGGGATGCGGGTCGCCTTTTCGGGCGATACGTCCGTGGACCGCGAGCTGCTGGAGGACCGCGCGATCGAGGCCGGGCTGCACGTGGCGACGAGCGTGTCCCGGCTGACCAGCCTGCTGGTGACCAACGACCCGGACGCCCGCACCTCCAAGACCGCCAAGGCTGCCTCGTACGGCACGACGGTGATCGACGAGGCGGCCTTCATGCAACTGCTCCAGGACGTCCTTCCGGCGCCTGCTTCCGGGTGAAGCCCGGTCAACACACCCGCCGGCGCCTCGCCCCGCGCGGGCCCCGCCCGCACGCTGTGGCGCATGGCACGTTGTGAGGTCTGCGGAAACGACTACGGGATGACGTTCGAGGTGCACGCGCAGGGCGCGGTGCACGTCTTCGACTGTTTCTCCTGCGCCATCCACCGCATGGCGCCGATCTGTGAGCACTGCCGGGTCCAGATCATCGGCCAGGGGGTGGAGGCCGACGGCAAGTGGTACTGCGGCGCGCACTGCGCCCGCTCGGACGGGCGGGTGGGCATCGTCGACCGGGTCTGACGGCCCCGGGGCCCTCTCCCGGGGACCCGCGGCCGGGCCGCCCGGGCATCCCAGGTACCGTCGGAGCCGTGTACCGCTTCCTGTTGTCCCGGCAGTGGGTGATCCTCACCCTCGTGGGCCTCGTGCTGATCCCCGTCATGATCAAGCTGGGCTTCTGGCAGCTGCACCGCCACGAGCACAAGGTGGCGCAGAACCAGCTCATCGCGTCCAGCCTGGCCGCGAAGCCGGTCCCGGTGACGGCGCTGACCGCCCCCGGGCGGGACCTTCCGCACCACGACATGTGGCGCACGGTCAAGGCCACCGGCACCTACGACACCGCGCACGAGGTCGTGGTCCGCCAGCGCACCGCCGCCGACGAGCAGAGCATCGGCTACTACGTCCTGACCCCCCTGGTCCTGGCCGACGGCGACGCCGTACTCGTCAACCGCGGCTGGATCTCGGCGGGCAACGACCTCACCGAGTTCCCCGACGTCCCGCCCGCCCCCAAGGGCAGGATCACCGTGACCGGCCGGATGATGGCCGACGAGACCACCGCGGTCAGCGGCATCAAGGACACCAAGGGGCTGCCCGCCCGCCAGGTCATGCTGATCAACAGCAAGGAGCAGGCGAAGCGGACCGGCCGGCCGATGCTCGGCGGCTACATCGAGCAGACCGGCCCGCAGCCGGCGGGCGGTAAGCCGGAGCTGGTGCCCGAACCGGACCACGACTCGATCGGCCCGCACATGGCCTACGCGATCCAGTGGTGGCTGTTCGCCGGTGCCGTACCGGTCGGCTGGATCATCCTGGTACGCCGTGAGCGCCGCGACCGCGCCGAGGCAGCCGCCAAGGCGGCCGCCGGCGCCGGGAAGGCTCCGGGCGGGCCGCCGCCCGCCCGCGAGACCGAGGACGCCACGGCTTAGGACGCCCCGGGCGTCGGCACGCACGGCCCGGCACGCCTCGACCCGGGCGACGTCCGCGGCCGCGGACGTCGCCCGGACAGCCGTCAGCACCGCGTAGCGCACCCGCCCGGCGGGAAAGCCCGAGGGGTGCACCCCTATATCGAGGACTACGCGCTCATCGGCGATCTGCAGACGGCCGCGCTGGTCGGCCGCGACGGCTCGATCGACTGGCTGTGCCTGCCCCGCTTCGACTCGCCCGCCTGCTTCGCCGCGCTCCTCGGCGGCCGGGACAACGGCCACTGGACGCTGTCCCCGCACTCCCCCGAGGCCCGCGCCGAGCGCTCCTACCGCGGCGACTCGCTGGTCCTCGACACCGTCTGGGAGACCCCCACCGGGCGGGTGCGGGTCACCGACTTCATGCCGCAGCGCGACCGCGCGCCCGACGTCGTACGGATCGTCGAGGGCCTCGACGGCAGCGTCGAGATGCGCGGGGTGCTGCGGCTGCGGTTCGACTACGGGCGGGTGGTGCCGTGGGTGCGCGCCGCCCAGGGCTCCCGGGTGGCGATCGCCGGGCCGGACTCCGTATGGCTGCGCACCCCGTCCCACGGCACCACCTACGGCAAGGACTTCTCCACCCGCTCGGACTTCACCGTCGCCGCGGGCGAGCGCACCGCGTTCGTGCTGACCTGGCACCCCTCGCACGAGCCCCGGCCCGAGCTCATCGACCCGTTCGACGCGCTGGCGGACACCCTGGAGGACTGGCGGACCTGGTCCGCCCGGTGCCGCTACGACGGCCCGCACCGCGCGGCCGTGATCCGTTCGCTGATCACCCTCAAGGCGCTGACCTACGCCCCCACCGGAGGCATCGTCGCGGCGCCCACCACCTCGCTGCCCGAGGAGGTGGGCGGCGTCCGCAACTGGGACTACCGCTACTGCTGGCTGCGCGACGCCAGCCTCACCCTGGACTCGCTGCTCGCCGCCGGGTACCTGGAAGAGGCCGGCGCCTGGCGGGACTGGCTGCTGCGCGCGGTGGCCGGCGCGCCCGAAGACCTGCAGATCATGTACGGGCTGGCCGGCGAGCGGCGGCTCCCGGAGGCCGAACTGCCCTGGCTGGCCGGGTACTCCGGCTCCACGCCGGTGCGGATCGGCAACGCCGCGGTCGAGCAGCGGCAGCTCGACGTCTACGGCGAGGTGATCGACTCCTTCCACGTCGCGCGCACCGCCGGACTGCCGGCGGAACCGCACGCCTGGAGCATCCAGCGGACCATGGTGGACTACCTGGAGACCACCTGGCGCGACCCCGACGAGGGGCTGTGGGAGATCCGCGGCCCGCGCCGGCACTTCGTGCACTCCAAGGTCATGGCGTGGGTGGCGGCCGACCGGGCGGTGCGGGCGCTGGAGGCGAACCCGAAGCTGAGCGGGGACATCGACCGCTGGCGGGCGATGCGCGACGAGGTGCACCGGGAGGTCTGCCAGCAGGGGTACGACCACCGGCGGGGCACCTTCACCCAGTTCTACGGCTCGGCCGAGCTGGACGCCGCGACCCTGCTGATCCCCCGGGTCGGCTTCCTGCCCGGCGACGACCCCCGGGTGGTCGGCACCATCGACGCGGTGCGCCGGGAGCTGACCCACGACGGGCTGGTCCGCCGGTACAGCAGCGGGGACGTCCCGGTGGACGGACTGCCGGGCGGCGAGGGCACGTTCCTGGCCTGCTCGTTCTGGATGGTCGACGCGTTGCAGCTGAGCGGACGGCGCCAGGAGGCCGTCCAGCTGTTCGAGCGGCTGCTGGAGCTGCGCAACGATGTGGGGCTGCTGTCCGAGGAGTACGACCCGGCCGCGGGGCGCCAGCTGGGCAACTTCCCGCAGGCGTTCAGCCATATCGGTCTGGTGGGGACCGCCTTCGGTCTGCTCGGCGGGGCCGGGGCAGACTAGGGCCATGGATCTGGGACTTACCGACCGGACGTACATCGTCACCGGGGCGACCCGGGGCCTGGGCTTCGCCACCGCCCGGGAACTCGTCGCCGACGGCGCCAACGTCGTGATCAGCGGACGCACCGAGGAGAGCGCGGCCAAAGCGGCCGCCGCACTGGGCGAGCGCGCCGTCGGCGTGGCCGCCGACAACGCCGACGCGCAGACGCCGGACCGCCTGGTGGCGGCGGCCCGCGAGCGCTTCGGCCGCCTGGACGGCATGCTCATCAGCGTGGGCGGCCCGCCACCGGGCTCGGCCCTCGAGAACACCGACGAACAGTGGCGCGCGGCCTTCGAGTCGGTCTTCCTCGGCGCGGTCCGGCTGGCCCGTACGGCCGCCGCGGAACTCGCGGAGGGCGGCGTGATCGCGTTCGTGCTCTCCGGCTCGGTGCACGAGCCGATCGGCGGCCTGACCATCTCCAACGGCCTGCGCCCCGGCCTCGCCGGCTTCGCCAAGTCGCTCGCGGACGAGCTGGGCCCGCGCGGCATCCGCGTCCTCGGCGTGCTGCCCGGCCGGATCGCCACCGACCGGATGACCCAGCTCGACGCGCTCTCCGGCGACCCCGAGGGCTCCCGCGCCCGCAACTCCGCCGCGGTGCCGCTGGGCCGCTACGGCGAGCCGGAGGAGTACGGCCGGGTCGCGGCGTTCCTGCTGTCGCCGGCCGCGTCGTACGTCAGCGGCGTGATGGTGCCGGTGGACGGCGGCGCCCGGCACGGCTTCTGACGGACCCGGACCCCGGACGTCGGGCGCCCGACGACGGCACCCCGGACAACGGGCGCCGGACGGCGGGCGCCGGGGCGCTAACTCACCCGCTCCGCCCGGTGCTTGACCGCCCGCAGGCGCACGTCCGCCGGCAGGTGGTCGAGCCCGGCCGAGCGGCGGGCGTGCGCCACCGCCTCGTCGGACAGCCGCAGCAGGACGCCCCCGGGGTCGGCGTGCGGGGCGAGGGCGAGCCGGGCGCGCAGCCGCGGCTCGGTACGCCGCCCGGTGAGCCGGACCCCGGCCCGGTCGACGCCCTCCAGGGCCTCGGCCTCGGCGACCAGGACGGCTTCCAGGGCCCGGCCGCGCAGCAGGGCGCCCTCGCCGTCGCCGCTGTCGACGAGGATCTCGTCCCGCCGGTGCCGGCGCAGCTGGGCCAGCAGCCACCACAGCATCAGCAGCACGAACACGGCCAGGGCCGCGATGACGACCGGCCACCACCAGCCCTGATGCGTCCAGCGGGTGCGCTGGTGGGCGGAGAGCAGGACGTCGCCGGGGCGGGACCAGGGCCAGTGGGCGGGCAGCCGCAGATCCCACCTCGCGGGCAGCCGGAGGCCGCCGAACAGCACCAGCCCGCCGGTGCCGAGCAGCACCACACCGGCCAGGCCCAGCAGCACCCGGTTGACCGTTCTGCGGACCGTGGGCATCGCGCTCACCTCTTCTTCGGGCGTCGGACGTGCACGGTCAGGCCGAACCGGTGCGCCAGACCGAGCTGCCGCAGCCCCTCGCCGAGCGCCACGTCGAGGTCGGCACGGACCTCGTCCAGCTCGCGGAAGTGCGAGACGGCGCGCGCGGTGGCCTTGCGGCGGCTGACGCTCATCCGTACGGACTGGACGCCGGCGACCTCCATCGCGCGGTCGCGCAGCACCAGCGCCGCGGCCTTCCGGTCGAGCCCGGCCCGGATGCCGGGGGCGACCGGCCGCATCGGCAGCACCTGGCGCAGTCCGGGGGTGACGGCCAGCACGATCAGCCACAGGCCGACCACGACGGCCAGCCCGGCGGGCCCCAGCGTCCAGGGGTCGTCGAGGTGACGGGTGGCCAGTTCGCGCGCCAGGCTCCGCCGCCAGGCCATCGCGGGGTGGTGGGCGCGCACCGCGGCGACGTCGTAGAGCAGCAGGCCGGCGGCGCCCAGGAGCACGAGCGCGACCACCGCGGCGGGCACCCGGCGGGCGGACCAGAAGCGTCCGGTCCGGCCGTCGTCCGCGACCGGCCCGGGTGTGTCCCCGGTGGCGGGGCGGGTTCCGTCGTCGGGCCCGCCGGGCTCCTTGTCGAGGGTGGGCACCGGCCGGGTGTCCGGCCGCTGTGCGTCGTCGTCGCTCATCGCACCCTCTCCCGGCCGTGGCCCTCCAGCAGCGGCGAGCGCAGCCGTTCGACCTCGACGGCGACCTCGGGCACCGTCATGTTCGCCAGTGCCTTGACCCGTTCGGTGACGCGGCGGCGCACCGCGCGGCACTGGGCGCCGATGTCCGAGGGGTAGCCCAGCTCCACGGCGATGCGCAGCCGCGCCTCGCCGAAGTGCTCGGTGTCGTCGCGGCGGTGGACGGTCACCGTCGCGTGGGCGTCCGTACGGGCCTGCGGGGACTCCTCGCGCAGCGCCTCACGCGCGGCCCGGGCGGCGATCTTCGCCACCACCCGGTCCGCGATGCTGGTCGCGCCGCGCTCGGCCGCCGGTACGTCAGCGGCAGCGGCCGGCGGGGCCGCCGGGTGGACGGCTGCCACCGGGCCTCACCGCCGCCGGTCTTCGCGGTCGCCGGTGCGCGGACGGAAGAAATCGCCGGCCTCCAGGTCCCCGTCGAGGAACCGCCCGGCCACGAACCCGATGGCGCCCAGCGCCGCCACCAGGACGAAGGCCCCGAAACCGCCGAAGTATCCGGCGAAGCCCAGCGCCATACCGGCCAAGAGGCCGACCACGGCCATGCTCATCGTGCGCTCCTTCGCTACCGCTCCGGACGGGACCGCCTACTGGAGCCGCGGCTCCGCTTCCTCTTCTTCGTCTGCGCCGTCGGGCAACTTGACATCGCTGACCGCGATGTTGACCTCGACGACCTCCAGGCCCGTCATCCGCTCCACGGCGGAGATGACGTTCTCCCGGACGGAGCGCGCGACATCGGCGATGGCGACGCCGTAGTCCACCACGATCTCCAGATCCACCGCGGTCTGCACCTCGCCGACCTCGGCCTTCACCCCGCGGGTCGCGGTCGCGGCACGGCCGCCGCCGGGCACCCGCTCCCGTACGGCGCCCAGCGTGCGGGCCAGCCCGCTGCCCATGGCGTGCACTCCGACGACGTCCCGGGCCGCCAGACCGGCGATCTTCTCCACGACGCCGTCGGCGATGGTGGTGCGCCCCCGTGACCCGGGGTCACCTCCGCCGCGCTTCGTCGGCGTCCTGGGCTGCTCCGCTGTCTGCTGCTGGCTCTCGCTCATCGTGGTTCGTCCCTTTCCGCGGGGAGAAGCGGTCCGCCCGCTCCGCTCCTCACAGTAGGTCGGCACCCCCGGTACCGCTCCGGGGGTGTGGCAGCCGGGTGCTCCGTGCGGCGCCGTCCGGCGCAGCGCCCTGCCGGACCGGCCGGTCTGCGGCAGGCTGGGACGTGGACCGGCTACGGGCTCCGGCACGGGCCGGGAGACCTGCCGGGAAAGGGGTGACGCGGTGGCCGGGAACCAGTTGGCGCAGACGGTGCGCAGCCAGCTCGGGATCGGCCGGGTGCTGCCGCTCGGCGGGCCCGCGGACGGGTCCTGGATCGCCGAACGGGCCGCCGTCGGGGGGCTGCGGACGGCCGCCGGCCTGCCCGCGGGCGTCCGCCTGGGCCCGCTGCGGCTGTCCCTCGCCGACCCCGGGCAGGCCGCGGAGCCCGCGGTGCCGGCGCCGCCGAGCGCGCTGCCGCCGGGCCCGCTGCGGATCGAGGCGGAGTTCGCCGCGGTCGCCGACCGGCCGCTGCCGGTCCTCGCCGACCAGGTGCGCACGGCGCTGCTGGAGGCCGCGATCCAGCAGCTCGGGCTGCTGGTGGGGGTGGTGGACCTGCGGGTGAGCGAACTGCTGGAGGCGGACGAGGCCGGGCCGCGCACGGCGGCGGGGTCCTCGGTCGGTGCCGCGCCGCCGGAGCCGCCGGCCCCTGCCGTCGGTGCGCACGAGCCGACGGCGGACGGCCCGGCCGGCGCCCGTCAGGACGACGCGGCCGCGATCGCCGCCGTGGCGCTGGGGGTGTCCGGGGTGGCGCGTCTGGCGCCGGTGCTCGGCGGCCGGTCCCGTCCGGTGCGGCAGTCCGACGGGCACGTGCTGATCCAGCTGGCGGTCGAGGCCGGATATCGCGCCTTGGATGTCGCGCACGCCGTCCGGGAGGCGGTGGCCGCCGCGCCGCCCCGGCCGTCGACGGTCGCGGTGCTGGTCACGGCCGTCGAACGGCAGTGAGGCGGGCGGAAGGCGGAAGGCGGCGTCCCGGGGAGCGGTACGGCTCCCCGGGGACGCCGGAGCCGCTACTCCCCCACACCCGCCAGATCGCGCAGCCGGCGGGCCTGCGCGGCGCGTTCGGCGACGCGCTGCTGCTCGTAGTCACGACCCGCCGCACCGGCCAGCAGCGCCTTGGTCTCGATGACGGCGTCCCGCGGCGCGGCGAGGAGCGCGGCGGCCAGATCGGCCACCGCGGCGTCGAGGTCGTCCCCGGGCACCACGAGGTTGGCCAGGCCGGTCCGCGCGGCCTCCTCGGCGTGCACGAAGCGCCCGGTGGCGCAGATCTCCAGGGCGCGGGCGTAGCCCACCAGCGCGACCAGGGGGTGGGTGCCGGTCAGGTCCGGTACCAGTCCCAGGCTGGTCTCGCGCATGGCGAACTGCACGTCCTCGGCGACCACGCGCAGGTCGCAGGCGAGCGCGAGCTGGAAGCCCGCGCCGATGGCGTGCCCCTGCACGGCGGCGATCGTCACCAGGTCGTTGCGCCGCCACCAGGTGAACGCCTCCTGGTACTCGGCGATCGTGGCGTCCAGTGCGCTGTCGCTGCCACGTGCCAGATCGATGAACGACGGCTCGCCGTCGAAGCCTTCGGGCGTGAACGCCTGCCGGTCGAGGCCCGCCGAGAAGGACTTGCCCTCCCCGCGCAACACCGCCACCCGGACGTTGCCCGGCAGCAGCGAACCGGCCTCGGCCAGCGCCCGCCACATGGCGGGCGACTGCGCGTTGCGCTTGGCCGCGTTGGCGAGGGTCACCGTCGCGACGTCACCGTCCACGGTGAGCCGCACGCCGTCCTTGTCGAGCAGAGTCATGAGCGCCTCCGAGTCAGCCAGCCGCACCTGCGTGCGTAAGTGACTGAACGGTAACCTCCCGGCCGACTGCTCGGCCGACCGGGGGGAGACCGCTGCTGCCCGGAGTCGCGGCCGTCAGGCCGAGGCGGCCTTCTTGCCCCTTGTGGCTCCGCCGCGACCGCGCAGGACCACACCGGATTCGCTGAGCATCCGGTGCACGAATCCATAGGAGCGGCCGGTTTCCTCGGCCAGCGCCCGGATGCTCGCTCCGGAGTCGTACTTCTTCTTCAGGTCTGCCGCGAGCTTCTCGCGCGCGGCGCCGGTCACCCGGCTGCCCTTCTTCAGAGTCTCGGCCACCCGTGCCTCCTCGTGGGAAGTGCGCTCTGGACTCTCATGATCACCCCTCCCCGGCTTCCTGGCCACCCATTCCGCAAGGTCAGTACGACATCGTTTGTCTGCGGGCGGCCTCTCGGCCGGGCCGGAATCTCGCCGGGCGGGCCGACCGCGCGCGACTTTCCGCGAGAAGTGGCAGGTCAGGCGGTATGCGACCGAAAAGGCGCGGGCCGGGCACCGGACGGGAGCGGAGGCGGTGAAGGCTCGCCGGTGTACGAGCCGTTCTCACTCAGATGATGGATCACAGGTAGGCCGAATGATCCATACGGCATGATCCAACCGCCGTGAGGCGCTCCCCGCGGCCCTGCGCCGGGCCCGCCGCCGGGGGTCAGGCCAGCGCGACCAGGTCCGCGTAGTCCTGGCCCCACAGGTCCTCGACGCCGTCGGGGAGCAGGATGATCCGCTCCGGCTGGAGCGCGTCCACGGCGCCCTCGTCGTGGGTCACCAGGACCACCGCGCCGGTGAAGGTGCGCAGCGCGCCGAGGATCTCCTCGCGGCTGGCCGGGTCGAGGTTGTTGGTGGGCTCGTCGAGCAGCAGGACGTTCGCGGAGGAGACGACCAGCGTCGCGAGCGCCAGGCGGGTCTTCTCGCCGCCGGAGAGGACACCGGCCGGCTTGTCGACGTCGTCGCCGGAGAACAGGAAGGAGCCCAGCACCTTGCGGACGGCGACCAGGTCCATGTCCGGCGCGGCGGAGCGCATGTTCTCCAGGACCGTGCGGTCCGGGTCCAGGGTCTCGTGCTCCTGGGCGTAGTAGCCGAGCTTGAGGCCGTGGCCGGGGCGGACGTCGCCGGTGTCCGGCGTCTCGACGCCGGCCAGCAGCCGCAGCAGGGTGGTCTTGCCCGCGCCGTTCAGGCCCAGGATGACCACGCGGGAGCCCTTGTCGATGGCCAGGTCGACGTCGGTGAAGATCTCCAGGGAGCCGTAGGACTTCGACAGGCCCTCCGCGGTCAGCGGGGTCTTGCCGCACGGCGCCGGGTCCGGGAAACGCAGCTTGGCGACCTTGTCGGCGGCGCGCACCGCGTCCAGGCCGGCCAGCAGCTTGTCGGCGCGCTTGGCCATGTTCTGCGCGGCGACGGTCTTGGTGGCCTTGGCCCGCATCTTGTCGGCCTGCGAGTTGAGCGCCGCGGCCTTCTTCTCGGCGTTCGCCCGCTCGCGCTTGCGGCGCTTCTCGTCCGCCTCGCGCTGCTGCTGGTAGAGCTTCCAGCCCATGTTGTAGACGTCGATCTGGGAGCGGTTGGCGTCCAGGTAGAAGACCTTGTTGACGACGGTCTCGACGAGGTCGACGTCGTGCGAGATGACGACGAAGCCGCCGCGGTAGGTCTTGAGGTAGTCGCGCAGCCAGACGATGGAGTCGGCGTCGAGGTGGTTGGTCGGCTCGTCGAGCAGCAGGGTGTCGGAGTCCGAGAAGAGGATCCGGGCCAGCTCGACGCGGCGGCGCTGACCACCGGAGAGGGTGTGCAGCGGCTGGCCGAGGATGCGGTCGGGCAGGCCGAGGCTGGCGGCGATGGTCGCGGCCTCCGCCTCGGCGGCGTACCCGCCCTTGGTCAGGAACTCGGTCTCCAGGCGCTCGTACTTCTTCATCGCCTTGTCGCGGGTGGCGCCCTTGCCGTTGGCCATCCGGTCCTCGTTCTCGCGCATCTTGCGCAGCACGGAGTCCAGATCGCGGGCGGAGAGGATGCGGTCGCGGGCGAGGACGTCGAGGTCGCCGGTGCGCGGGTCCTGCGGCAGATAGCCGACCTGGCCGGCGCGGGTGACCGTGCCGGCGGCGGGGATGCCCTCACCGGCCAGCACCTTGGTGAGGGTGGTCTTGCCGGCGCCGTTACGGCCGACCAGACCGATCCGGTCGCCCTTGGCGATGCGGAAGGAGGCGGACTCGATGAGTACGCGGGCGCCGGCACGCAGCTCGACGCCGGAAGCGGTGATCACGGAAAATGCTCCAGGGCAGGAAGACGGCGGATTGGACGGACGGTCCGAGAGCGGTCTGCGCCGTCTAATGAACCCAGAGGAGAACTGCCATACGAGGCAGTCTAACGGGCCAGTGCAAGGAGTTTTTCCGGTCGGCCGACGGGGGCGTTGTGACCCGCGCCACCAGGGAGGGCACCGGGCGCGACGGTACGGCGCCCGTCGTGCGGGTCGGGCCCGGCCGCGCGGGCGGCGGCCAGCGGCAGGGCCAGCAGGACGGCGGCGAGCGGGAGCACGAGGGGGCCGGGACGCCCGGCGCGCCGGCGGGGCGGGGCAGAAGAAGGGGTGGGGGCTGTGGGGGCTGTGGGGGGTGTGCGCACCCGGGTCCCCTTCGTCGGGAGACTGCCGATCGGCGCCGAGCGTAGCGGCGGACCCCGCACCCGCGGGGGCGCGGGACGGCGACACGGCGGTGCGGCGCGGCCGGGTCGCCCGTTCGGCCGCGGCGGGACCGCGCCACCGGGCGGCGCGCGGCCGACCGGGCCGGGGCCGTCCGGCCGTTGCGGGACGGGCGTTGTCAGACCCCGGTGCCACACTGTGATCCAGGACACAGAAGGGCTGGTCCGCGGCGAACGAAGGGACCGTGAGCACGATGACAGGCGCGAGGACGGGCACCCCCACGATGTATCCGACGGTGCTCTACGCGGACGCACACGCCGCCATCCGGCAGCTGACGAAGGCGTTCGGCTTCCACGTCGGCGCCACGTACGAGAGCGAGGACGGCACGGTGCTGCACGCCGAACTCTCCTACGGCAACGGCACGGTGATGCTCGGCTCGAAGGGGCGCGGCGGTGTCTTCGCCGAGGCGATGGAGGACGCCGGGCCGGTGGGTGTCTACGTCCGGGTCGAGGACACCGACGCGCACTACCGGCGGGCCGAGCGGGCCGGCGTGGAGATCCTCATGCCGCCCACCGACGAGCCCTACGGTTCCCGCGACTACATGGCGCGGGACGCCGAGGGAAACGTCTGGAGCTTCGGCACCTACGCGCCGGCCGGCGCCGAAGCCTGAGCCGGGGCCCGGGCCGCCGCCGGCCGGCGGAGCGGTCAGACGCCGCCCGTATGGACCTGGAAGGCCGCGCGGCGCACGGCCTTGGCCAGCGCCGGATCGGGGTGCGCCGCGGCCAGCGCCACCAGCACCTGCACGGTGCGCGGGTGCCCGACGGCACGCACCTCCTCCAGCAGGCGCGGCACCGAGCCCTGGACCGCCGAGTCGAGGTGACGCACCAGCAGCTGGGTCTCCCCGTGGTCGGCGACGGCCGCCGCGGTGTCCACCCACAGCCAGGTCGACTCCTCGCGGGTGAGCACGTCCGGCGCGGTCTCCGGGTCGCCGCCCTCGTGCTCGAAGAGCCACAGCAGGGCGTACGGGCGCAGGGCCGGTTCGTCGGCGGCGGCGCGTACGGCCGACTCGGCCGGTGCGCCGACCGCGCGCAGCGCCTCGAAGGCCAGCCCGCGCAGCAGCGCGTCCTCGCCGCGGGCCGCGACCAGCAGTTCCTCGACGGCCGCGCCGACGGACCGGGCGGCGAGCCAGGCGCGGTACTCCGCGCGGGCCGGTCCCGGGGTGAGCCGGGCGCAGCCGCGCAGCATCGCCTCGGCGGACTGTTCGATGTTGCCGGCCGGGCTCTGGGCGGCGACGCAGATCTGCTCCAGCTTGACCCACACCGACCAGTTGCCGAGCGGCGTCAGCTGCGCCTCCAGGGCGTCGTGGGCGCCGTCGTAGCAGCCGTCCGGCGCGTCCTTCGGCGGCATCAGCGCGCCGACGGTGCACAGTGCGTCCAGCGCCCAGCCCAGCAGCTCGGCCAGCGACGCCCCCGCGGCGTCGTCGGCCGGCTGCGCGGTCCGGCCCGCGGCGTCGCCGCCGGAGCCGGGCGCCGGGTCCTGCCCGTAGGGCACCTCGCAGCGTTCCGTGCGCAGTTCGGTGACGCGCTGGTCGAGCATGTCCAGCAGCGCCGGCAGCCGGACCGGGCCGGCCGACAGGTGCAGCAGGGAGAGCAGTTGCGGCAGTGCCTCGACGACCTCCGCGACGATGGCGGGCCCGGCGCCGGGCGGCGCGGGGCGGGCCAGCGACCAGGCGTCGAACAGCGCGACCCAGCCGCGCAGCACGGCGGTGTCGTCGCGGTCCCAGGCGCGCAGCCGCCAGCCGGGGCGGGCGAGGCCGCCGTGCAGCTCGACGAGTCCGGCGAGCCGGGCCCGGTCCCAGTCGGTGCGGACCTGCCGCGGTGTCAACCCCAGGTCCTGGGCGGCGCGTTCCGCGGCGGGTGTCGGCAGCGCGCCGTCCGGGCCGGCGCGCAGCGCGCCGCCGGAGCCGCCGGCGCCCTCGGCCCAGCGGGCGAGCCGGGCCGCGCCGGCCAGCACGGCGCGGGCCTGTCGGGCCAGTTCCGCGGGCGGCGGGGTGCCCTCGGGCGGGCGGGGCGCCGGCCGCTTGGCCCGGGTGGTCACCGCCCGGCGGGCGGCCGCAATCGGTTGACGAGGGACGAGTCGGAGCCGGGAGTCGCGCGGAGTACGGGACGTCACAGGAGCAGTGTTGCCGCTGACGGCCCGAAAGCCCAATCGGAACCCGGCTCGCGATCCGGCAGGGCCGCGGCACCGCGCCGACCGGCCCCCGATATCCGGAGTTGTCCCCCCGGATGCCCGGCCGTCATCGGGGCGGCGGGGCCCCGGACGGGGGCGGTGGTGCTACATGAGCGGGGTCAGGAAGCGGCGCAGCGCCTCTTCGTAGCCGGAGGGGTCGGCGTTCCACATGGCGGCGTGCGGGGCGTGCGGCACGGCGTGCAGCGTGATCAGCTCCGGGCGGCGGGCCGCGAAGGAGCGGGAGGCCGTCCAGGGGGCGATCAGGTCGTCGGGGCCGTGGAAGAGCAGGGTGGGGACGTTCAGGGCGGTGGGGTCGGCGGCGTCCGCGGGCCGGTCGACGGGCATCCCGGTGGTGCCCTCGGCGGCCCGGACGGCCAGCGGGAGCAGGGCGCGCGGGACCCCCCGGGCGGCGGCCAGCGCGCGGACCGTGGCATGCCGGTCGAGCACCGGCGAGTCCAGGATCAGGCCGCTGATGCGGTCGCGCAGCGCGGAGTGGGTGGCGGCGCGCAGCGCCATCGTGGCACCGGCGGACCAGCCGTGGAGGACGATGTCGCGGGCGCCGTGGTGGATCGCGTAGCGGATCGCTGCGTCCAGGTCGCGCCACTCGGTCTCGCCGAGGTGGTGGATGCCGTCGGCGGTGCGCGGGGCGCCGGGGTCGTTGCGGTAGGCCAGGTCGAGGACGGGCAGCCGGTGGCGGTGCAGGAACGGCATGAGGACCATGGGGTGTGCGCGGGTGGTGCCCAGGCCGTGTGCGGTGATCACCCAGGTGTCGCGCACGGCGGGGACGAACCACGCCGGGAGGGGCCCGAGTTCACCGGGGATGTCGACGTCGGCGCAGTCCAGGCCGAGGGCGTCGCGGGGGTTGCCGAGGTGCACCTGCGGGGTGAGCCGCACCCGGTGTCCCGGCTTGAGGGTGCCGCGGGTGACCCGCTCCAGGCGGCGGACGACCGCGTCCGCGGGGTGCGGGGCGCCGTGGACGACCTCGCCGACGATCGCGTGGCAGCCGCTGCCGGTGAGGCCGTAGGTGCCGGGACGCAGCGACGCCAGGCTGCGGGTGAGGGCGATGCGCTCCTCGGTGACGGAGTGCACGGTCAGGCGCGGGTCGCCCGGGAGGGGGCGGTCGGACGACGGTTTCAGGGCAACGTCGCCGGCGTACCGGCCGACCGCCACGGCGGCCGCGCCGGCACCGATCACGGTGGCGGCCACCACGGCCGCCGCGGTACCCGGACGCATCTCACCAGTGTGCGCAGCGACGCCGGGTGCGGCCACTTGGCGCGGCCCCCGGCGGGCGGCGGCCGGACGGGCCACCGCCCGCCGGGGGCCGCCGCCACGGCGCCGGCCGGCGGTCAGCTGCCGGGGCCGCCGCGCTGGCCGTAACCCGCGAGCCGGGCGCCGGCCGCCGCCAGCTGCTCCGCCGACAGCAGGCTGGGGGTGCCACCGGGCACCGAGACCGCGGTGAGCCAGACCCGGCACATCCACTCCAGCTGGGCGGTGCGGTCCAGGGCCTGGTCGAGGCTGTCGCCGTAGGCCACGGTGCCGTGGTTCTGCAGCAGGGCGCCGGTGCGGTCGCGGAGCGCCTCCAGCAGGTGCGCGGCGAGCTCGTCGCTGCCGTAGAGGGCGTAGGGGGCGACGCGTACGGGGCCGCCGAGCGCCGCGGCCATGTAGTGCACGGGCGGGAGTTCGGCCACGAGGGTGGAGACGGCGGTGGCGTACGGGGCGTGGGTGTGCACGACGGCGGTGGCCGGGGTGGCGCGGTAGACGGCGAGGTGCAGGGGGAGTTCGCTGGTCGGCCGGAGCGAGCCGAGGATCTGCGCCCCGTTCAGGTCGACCGCGGTGATGTCGCCGGGGCCGAGCCGGTCGTAGGGGACGCCGCTGGGGGTGACCAGGACCAGGTCCTTGAGGCGGCGTGAGACGTTGCCCGAGGTACCGACGACCAGGCCGTCGGCGACGGTCCTGCGGGCGGTGTCGACCAGTTCGCTCCAGGCGGCGGCGAGCTGGTCGGGGTGCTCCTTCATGGGTCCTCCGGCGCGGTGCGGCGAGTGCGGATGCAGTGCGCGCCACCGTACGAGCAGGCCGGGGACGGGTGCGCCACAGGCCCGCCGGTCCGGTATCCGCCGCGGGCGGGATAGCGCCCGGATGGCGGAGATTGGCCGTAGTTACGGCACTGTGCCGCGAAATTCCCTTATCGTCGCTGGCGTTGTCATGCACGCCGCCGAGGTCGGGGCGGGCAGGACACCGGGCCGGTCACCGGGGGCCGAGGCCGCCGGAACGGCACGTCGGCAGAGCACATCGAGTTCGCTGACGGGTGAGGCGAAAGTGACGTGTGATACACCTCCGCGTGAACACTGCGGTGGCGTCATCATCACGCCCGTCCCAGTTCACTTTCCGTTCACCCGCCCTCCGTACGTTCCCATCGACACTGACCTTCGAACTGATTGCCTGGGTGAATGGAACACATCACGCTTCTCATCGGGATCGTGATCGTCACGGCCTTGGTGTTCGACTTTACGAACGGCTTCCACGACACGGCCAACGCAATGGCCACCACCATTTCCACCGGCGCCTTGCGACCCAAGACCGCCGTGGCGATGTCCGCAGCCCTCAATCTCGTCGGGGCGTTCCTGTCCGTGGAGGTGGCCAAGACCATCTCCGGGGGCATCATCGACGAGACCGCCGGCGTCAGACCTGAAGTGATCTTCGCCGGCCTGGTCGGCGCCATCATCTGGAACCTGCTGACCTGGCTCGCGGGTCTCCCGTCCAGCTCCTCCCACGCACTGTTCGGCGGCCTGATCGGCGCCACGCTGGTCTCCGTCGGCACGCACGGCGTGCACGGTGACGCCGTGGTGATGAAGGTCCTGATCCCCGCCGTGGCCGCCCCGGTCGTCGCGGGCCTGGCCTCGATGGCCGCGACCCGGCTCACCTACCGGCTGACCCGCAACCGCGACGAGGCCGACACCGCCAAGGGCTACCGCGCCGGTCAGATCGCCTCCGCCGCCCTGGTCTCCCTCGCCCACGGCACCAACGACGCCCAGAAGACGATGGGTGTCATCACCCTCGCCCTGATCACCGGCGGAGTGGTCGCGCCGCACGCCGACCCGCCGCTGTGGGTCATCGCCTCGGCCGGCCTCGCCATCGCGCTCGGCACGTACCTGGGCGGCTGGCGGATCATCCGCACGATGGGCAAGGGCATCACCGACATCCAGCCGCCGCAGGGCTTCGCCGCCCAGACCGGCGCCGCGGCCACCATCCTGGCCTCCTCGCACCTCGGCTTCGCGCTCTCCACCACCCAGGTCTGCTCGGGTTCGGTGATGGGCTCGGGCCTCGGCCGCAAGGGCGCCGTGGTGCGCTGGTCCACCGCCGGCCGGATGGTCGCCGCCTGGGGCCTGACCCTGCCGGCCGCCGGTGCGGTCGCGGCGGGCGCCGCGTTCCTCGCCAAGCAGGGCACCTGGGGCGTCACGGCCGTGGCGGTCCTCGCGCTCGGCATCTGCGGCGCGATCTGGGCCGCCTCCCGGCGCAACACCATCGACCACACCAACGTCAACGAAGGTCCGGCCGCGGAGCCGGCGGGCGTGGTGACCGCCGCGCTGCGCACGGTCTCCCCGCCCCCGGCGGGCCAGCCCGCCCCGGCCGGCGACGCCCCGCACACCCTCGACGAGGTACCGGCCCCCGTGGCCGGCGCCGACACCGCCTCCCCCGCCCCGCGTGCCCAGGCCGCGACGGTCACCCGCTAGCGGCTCCCACCTCCTAAGGAACACTCCATGAGCATCGACTGGGCAGCTTTCGGTCAGGTCTTCGGCGTCAGCCTCGTGGTGACGGTCGGGATCGTGGGCCTGTTCACCGTCGGCATCGTCGGTACGGCCCGCAAGCCGGCCGCGGAGGGCGAGGTCGCCGTGGCGACCGCGCCCGGTGCCGGTGCGCGGGCCGGTGCGGTGGCCGCCTTCGCCCTGTGCGCGGCGGCCGTCGCGTACGGCATCTATCTGATCGTCGCCGCCTGACGCGGCCGGGACGACAGCGGGCGGCAGCGGCCGCGCGCACGAGGCGCCCGGAGGGGCACGGCATCAGCCGGCTCCCTCCGGGCGCCTCGGCTGTTCCTCCTCCCGCCCGCTGAGCGCCTCGTCGGCCTCCCGGGCCAGCGCGTCGGCGATGGCGGTACCGCCACGGCTGCTCAGGTACTGCGAGACCCGGATCTGCACGACCTTGCTGAAGGTCTGGTAGTGGGCGCTGCGCGGGCGCGGTTCGGCCGCCCGCAGCGCCGCGTACAGCGTCCGGGTGTAGGGCGGCTGCCGGCCCGGCCAGGGCGCCCGCTGTCCCGTGCTCCCCCGCTCGGCGCGCTCCGGCGGCAGCGGACAGGCCGGCGCCTTCGCCGCGTCCCGGTACGCCGAGTCGCGGGTCGCCGCGAACCCCCGCTCCAGCAGGCAGCGTTCGCTGCCCGGCCCGGTCAGTGCCTCGATCAGGGCCCGGGCGCCCGCCGGGCGCTTGCTGCCCGCGGAGATCGCCAGGTTCTGCCCGCCCAGCACCGACATCCGCTTGCCGTCGGTGGGCCGGGCCGGCAGCTCGGCGACGTCGAACTGCTTGCCAGGGGTGAGCTTCTCGGCGACCGAGGCGTACTCCACCGGCCAGTTGCGCATGAACAGCGCGCGGCCGTCGGCGAACCAGCGCCGGCTCTCCGTCTCGTCCATCGTCGTCGCCTCGTGCGGCATGATCGAGTCCAGCCGGTCCTTGACGTCGGCGACGCCCTGCTGGAGGGCGCCGACCTGCTCGCCCTTGGTGAAGCTGGTGGCGTCCGGGTCGCCCCCGTTGGCCCAGGCCGCCTCCAGGGTGTTGACGGTCAGCCCCTCGTACGGCCGCAGCTGGGCGACCATCCCGTACATCGTGCGGTCGGCGGGGACGGTGCCGCCCTTCGTCCCGCGGGCCAGTTCCCGGTTGTACGCGCCGGCCACCTCCCGGGCGACGTTCTTCACCTCGCCCCAGTTCGACGGCGGCTGGTGGTGGCCGTACCGGGCGAGGATGTCCTTGCGGTAGTAGAGCAGCCCGGCGTCGGTGTTGAAGGGGACGCCCCAGACCTTGCCGCCGTAGGAGACGGTCTTGACCACGCTGTCGAGGAAGTCGCCGTCCAGGCTCGTGCCCCAGGGCCGGATGACGCCCGCCTCGGCGAACTCCGCGGTCCAGGCCACGTCGAGGTTGAGCACGTCGTAATCGCTGTTGCCGGACTGGCCGGCCGCCAGCAGCTGACTGCGCTGCCCGTCGGCGGTGTCCGGCAGCTTGACGATCCGCACCGAGCGGCCGGTGCGCTTCTCGAAGGCCCGGATCAGGTCCTGGCGCACGCCCGTACTGCTCAGGTCGCTGCCGGTGGCCAGCACGATCGGGCCCTTCTCGGGGCCGGGCTCCGGCCCCGCCGTGCAGCCGCCGGCGGCCACCGCCAGCAGCAGGGACAGCGCGGCGGCCGGCCCGCGGGCGCGTGCGGTCCTCACCGGTCCCCCTTGCCCGCGGTGCCGATGGACGCGACCAGCCCGGCCAGCAGGTCGGGCGCCTGCGGGCCGCCGGGCACGCACTGCCCCCGGGACGCGCCGGCCAGCCCCTGCAGGGTGAAGGTGTCGCAGCCGGCCCGGCCCAGCACCAGCGTCAGGACCGGCACCGGCGGCTTCTTCTTCAGCAGCGCGGTGAGGGTCTGCTCGACGCCCGCCGCGCGCCGCGGACCGCCGTCGTCCTCGTCGAGGATCAGCACGATCGCCTGGTTGCTGCCCGCCGACTTCTTCATCTCCCGTACGGCGGCGGTCAGCGCCTCCTCCATCGCGGCGCCGTGGTCGACGAGTTCCCCCTTGGCGATGCGGTCCAGCGCGGCCTTGCCGGGGGCCGGGTCGGCGGTGCCCAGCGGGACGGCTTCGCGCACCGCCCCCGGGTCGTCGGGGTGCGCCCGGTCGGGGAACGTCCACAGGCCGTACGTGTGGTGGGCGCCGACCATCTCCAGGGCCCGGCCCGCGGCACCGAGGGCCACCGGCAGCTTGCCGCCGTCGGCCATCGAGGTGGAGGTGTCCATCAGGATCAGCAGCCGGCTGGACCGCTGCGCCTTGTCGTAGCCGTCCAGTACCCGGGCGACCTGGTCGGCGCCGGCCGTGAACGGGGTGACCGGCGCGTCCAGGTCGGCGTTGGCGCGGCTGCTGCGCAGCGGGGAGCCCGGCGCGGGCGCGGGCACCGTGCCGTCCTTGCCGGGGACGCCGCGGTAGCCCTGCGCGGTCAGGGTGCGCTGGCCGCCCTGCGGATCGCGCAGCCACGCGGCGAAGCGGTCCACCGCGGCCCGCCGCGCGGTGGCGTCCGCGGCACCGCGCCAGGCCACCCGGATCAGCGGGTGGTCGAGCGCCGGGACGTTCCTGGGGTAGTACGCGGCGTAGCGGTCGCCGGGCGGCAGCGGCGCGTCCAGCGCCGGGCAACTGCCGACGGCGTGACCGAGGTTGAAGTCGGCGAGCGACTTCTCGGAGACCAGCGGCGCCGACCGGTCCCGCTGCCCGCCGGCCGGCGCCCCCGGGTCCGCGCTCGACGGGCGCAGCGAGCACAGCAGTTCGGTGCTGTCCGCGTACTGGCTGCCCGGGGCGGAGAGCCGCTGCTCGGCGCCCTCGGCGAGCGCCGGGTCGGGGGCGCCCGACGTGCCGATGTGCGAACCGTCGTTGGCGAGGTAGAGGCCGATGGTGTGCAGCAGCCCGGTGCCGGACAGCACCGGGCTGGGGCGCAGCAGTTTGAGGTCGCGGTGGGCGCTGTCGGTACCGGTCAGCAGGTCCTGCCAGGAGGCGCCCACCGGCTCCACGTCGTCCAGCCGTTTCGTGGCCGGGATGCCGACGACCAGCGGGCTGTAGGCGACCGGGCCGGTGTCGGACAGGGCCGCCGGGGAGCCCGTCGGCGCCATCCCCCGGCGGGCCTCCTCGTAGACGGCGGTGGACTCGGGGATCCACACGTCCGGCTGCGGTCCCGGCCGGTTGAGCGGGTCGGTGCCCTTCGTGCCGGGCTGCCCCTGGCCGGTGCCCCTGGCCTCGCCCTGCCAGCGGTCGGCGGCCGCGAAGCCCTGGTCGATCTGGTCCTTGGCGGCGGAGTACACGGTGATCTGGGCGCGCCGGCAGCCGGCGGGCAGGTCGCCCTCGCCCGGTAACGGCCGGGTGTTCAGCTCGGACATCTCGTACTCGAACGCGGCCTGCCGCAGGGTGGGTTCGGCCTCCGGCGCGGTGAGCAGCCGCAGTTCCAGGGCCGGCGGGCAGGCCGGCAGCGGCCGCAGCAGACGCAGCGCGGTCAGCCCGGCGGCGGCCAGGACCAGGACCGCGCACAGCGCGAGGAGCAGCCGCAGCCTCGGCCTGAGGTGCTGGTTGAACCAGCGGCGCAGGCGGATGCGCGGCGGGATCGGCAGCCGCACCTCGGGGGTCGCGAACGACAGGACGACGTCGTCGACGGTGTTCTGCTTCGCCGAGCGCGGCTCCCACACGTCGCCCATCGGTGTCCGCTCGCCGGCGAGCCGCACCCGCAGCTCCCGTACGAGGTCCTCGAAGGTGACGAAGCGCCGGCCCGGGATGCCGCATTCGAGGATCTGCACCACGGCACGGGTGAACAGGGTGCCGCCGGCCGGCTCGTCCCCGCTGAAGATCCGGCGGTTGGGCTGGGCGGCCATCAGCAGCGACATCGGCTTGCGGTGGGAGTGGAAGGCGCCGCCGGCGTTGCCCGCGTAGCAGCACTCCAGGACGATCACGATGCGCTCGGCCCGGGTGTTGTCGAGGCAGGAGAGCACCGCGTCCTGCCAGGAGACGGTGGTGTGGCTCTGCCGCGGCACCGACGTGCCGACCATCAGCCGCAGGTCGCCGCCGTCGCTGCCGACCCAGCCGTGGCCGGAGAAGTGCACCAGCAGCAGACCGCGTGCCTCGTCGGCGGCGGCGGTGAGCGCCTGGCTCAGCTCCCAGGGCTCGCCGGGCCGGCAGACGGTGACCTCGTCGGCGGTGAACAGGTCGGTCGCGGTCAGCGCGCGCCGCAGCTCGGCGGGGTTGTCCTCGACGGCCGGCAGCCCGCGGAGCGTCGTGTAGTCGTGGACACCGATCAGCAGCGCCCGGTTGACCTTTCCGCGCGCGTCGTATTCCGACATCCGGTCAGTCCTCGCCGGTGCTGCCGCTCCCGTGCGCCGGGCTGCCGGGCTCGGGGCTCTCGCCGACCGCCCGCACCTCTCCGCCGGCGCCCACGTCGACGGCGGGCGCCTCGCCCTCGGCGCGCTCCTCCTTGCGGCGCCGCAGCCACTCCCGCAGGGCGATGCCCAGCCCCTTGGTCAGCTCGGTGGCGACCGCGCCGACGATGACGAGGATCAGGTCGTCCACGCCCACGGCCATGTCGGCCGGCTCCGCGCCGTCGGTGCCGTCATCCGCCCCGGCGGGCCGCGGCCGCTGCTCCCAGGAGTGCTCCCGGCGGCTCAACCAGGGTTCCCGCTCCAACCACGCCCGGAGGTCGTCGATGTCCTGCTGCGGATTGTTCGTGCCCGTGACCCTGATCCGGATCTCCTGGCGATCGGCGCTCTCCGGCATCCCCCAGCCCCCTTCCGGCGGCCCCTTCGCCACCGTGCTCCCGATAGTGACGTGGGATCAGGGGCACAGGCAACCGTCTGTGACGCCGCTGCCACCCTGTGGCGTGTGCCACAGCGCCTGCCGAGGGGCAGCGTCGCAGGTCAAAGGTGAGTTGACGGGCATTCGCGGACCGTGGTGGACTGCCGGAGCCAATCGGCGACAGCAGAGGAAGTCCGGTGCGAATCCGGCGCGGTCCCGCCACTGTCACCGGGGAGCGTCCTCCGACGACGGCCACGGCCCGTACCCGTACGGGCTGGAAGGCCGGAGGCCACGCCGATCCGGGAGCCAGGAGACTCGTGTCGCCGTCACGTCGAGCCAGGGCGCGGACCCTGAGTGAGGACATACCGCCATGCCCGGCCGCCGTTCGAGAGCACCTCTGCCCCCTGCCCCGGGGGCCCTTCACGGATGTCACGGACCCGCCCCCACGGCGGTCTGACCCGATGCGCGAACACGCGGGATACGCGTGCGGCGCGGCACTCGGCTTCCTCGGCGACCTGATCGCGGCGGACCCACGGCGCGGCCACCCGGTGGCCGCGTTCGGCCGGGCCGCCGCCGCCGTCGAACGCCGGCTGTGGCGCGACCACCGCGGCTACGGGACGGCCCACACCCTGCTGTGCGCGGGCGGTACGGCCGCCGGCGCCGCGCTGCTGGCACGCGCCTTGCGCGACGTCCCCGCCGCCCGCACCGCGCTGACCGCGGCGACGGTCTGGGCCGTCCTCGGCGGCACCTCGCTCGGCCGGGAGGCGCGGGCCGTCGGCGGTGCGCTGGCGGCCGGCGACCTCGACGTGGCACGGGAGCGGCTGCCGCACCTGTGCGGACGCGACCCCCAGGCGCTGGACGGGCCGCAGATGGCCCGCGCCGTGGTGGAGTCGGTCGCCGAGAACACCTCCGACGCGGTGGTGGGCGCCCTGGTGTGGGGCGCGGCCGGCGGAGTGCCCGGGCTGGTGGCGTTCCGGGCCGTCAACACCCTGGACGCGATGGTGGGTCACAAGTCGGCGCGCTACCGGCGCTTCGGCTGGGCCGCGGCCCGGCTCGACGACCTGGCCGGCTGGCCCGGCTCCCGGCTCACCGCCGCCCTGACCGTGCTCGCGGGCCCCGACCGGCGCGGCGCGCTGCGGGCCTGGCGGGCCGACGGCCACGCCCACCCGAGCCCCAACGCCGGCCCGGTGGAGGCGTCGTTCGCGGGCGCGCTGGGCGTACGGCTGGGCGGCACCCTGGCGTACGGCGGGCGCGTCGAGCACCGCCCGGTGCTCAACGGCGGGGCCCGGCCGCCCGCGGTGGACGACATCGAGCGGGCGGTGCGGCTCTCCCGGCGGGTCGGCGCGCTGGCGCTGGCGACGACGGTGGCGGGACGGCTCGCCGCGGGCGCGCTGCGGCGGCGGAACGGAAACGGGAGGAATCGCCGGTGAACGGTGGGCCGGGAACATCCGGGAAGCTCGGCGGCGGCCTGCTGGTGGCCGGGACGACGTCCGACGCCGGCAAGAGCGTGGTGACCGCGGGGATCTGCCGCTGGCTGGTCCGCCAGGGCATCCGCGTGGCGCCGTTCAAGGCGCAGAACATGTCGCTCAACTCGTTCGTCACCCGCGAGGGCGCGGAGATCGGCCGGGCCCAGGCGATGCAGGCCGCGGCGGCGCGCGTCGAACCGACCGCGCTGATGAACCCGGTGCTGCTCAAGCCGGGCGGCGACCGCACCAGCCAGGTGGTGCTGCTGGGCAAACCGGTCGGTGAACTGAGCGCCCGCGGCTACCACGCGGGCCGGCAGGAGCAGTTGCTCGGCACGGTCACCGACTGCCTGGCCGAGCTGCGGCGCACCCACGACGCGGTGATCTGCGAGGGCGCCGGCAGCCCCGCCGAGATCAACCTGCGGCGCACCGACATCGTCAACATGGGCATCGCCCGGGCCGCCCGGCTGCCCGTCGTGGTGGTCGGCGACATCGACCGCGGCGGCGTGTTCGCCTCCTTCTTCGGCACCACCGCACTGCTGTCGAAGGAGGACCAGGCGCTGGTCGCCGGGTACCTCGTCAACAAGTTCCGGGGCGATGTGACGCTGCTGGAGCCGGGCCTGGACATGCTGCGCACCCTCACCGGCCGGCCGACGCTCGGCGTGCTGCCGTACCGGCACGGCCTCGGCATCGACGAGGAGGACGGACTGAGAGTGTCGCTGCGCGGCGCGGTGCGCGAGAGTGCGGTGGCCCCGCCGCACGGCGCGGACGTCCTGCGGGTCGCGGTCTGCGCCGTGCCCCTGATGTCCAACTTCACCGACGTCGACGCGCTGGCCGCCGAACCGGGCGTGGTGGTGCGGTTCGTCGACCGCGCCGAGGAACTCGCCGACGCCGACCTGGTGGTGCTGCCCGGCACCCGCGGCACCGTCCGGGCCCTGACCTGGCTGCGCGAACGCGGGCTGGCCGACGCGATCGCCCGGCGGGCCGCCGAGGGCCGCCCCGTACTGGGCATCTGCGGCGGCTTCCAGATCCTCGGCGAGCACATCGACGACGAGGTCGAGTCGAGGGCCGGCGCGGTCGCGGGGCTCGGACTGCTGCCCGTACGGGTCCGCTTCGCGGCCGACAAGACCCTCGCCCGGCCGGTCGGCGAGGCACTGGGCGAGCCGGTCGAGGGCTACGAGATCCACCACGGCGTCGCCGATGTCACCGGCGGCGACGAGGAGTTCCTCGACGGCTGCCGGGTGGGCTCCGTATGGGGCACCCACTGGCACGGCTCGCTGGAGAGCGACGGCTTCCGCCGGGCCTTCCTGCGGCGGGTCGCCGCCGACGCGGGCCGGGCGTTCGTCCCCGCCCCCGACACCCGCTTCGGCACCCTCCGCGAGGAGCAGCTGGACCTGCTGGGCGACCTCGTCGAGGAGCACGCGGACACCGCCGCCCTGCTGCGGCTGATCGAGGAAGGGGTGCCGGAGGGGCTGCCGTTCGTGCCTCCGGGGGCGCCATGACGGGTACGCAAGCAACGGACCGGGGAGCCGACGGCGACGTGGAGGACGACACAGCATGACAACCGCGCACAACACGACCGGACCGCAGTACCCCTTCACCGCCGTGGTCGGAATGGCTGACCTGCGGCTGGCGCTGCTGCTGAACGCGGTGAGCCCCGCGGTCGGCGGGGTGCTGGTGCGCGGCGAGAAGGGCACCGCCAAGTCCACCGCGGTCCGCGCGCTGTCCGCGCTGATGCCCGCCGTGGACGTCGTCGGCGGGTGCCGCTTCGCCTGCGCGCCCACCGCGCCCGACCCCGGCTGCCCCGACGGACCGCACGGCACCGGCCCGGTCGAGCACCGCCCGACCAGGATGGTCGAACTGCCCGTCGGTGCCTCCGAGGACCGGCTGGTCGGCGCGCTCGACATCGAACGCGCCCTGTCGGACGGCGTGAAGGCGTTCGAGCCCGGCCTGCTCGCGGACGCCCACCGCGGCATCCTCTACGTCGACGAGGTCAACCTCCTCCACGACCACCTCGTCGACCTGCTGCTGGACGCCGCCGCCATGGGCGCCTCCTACGTCGAACGCGAGGGCGTCTCCGTACGGCACGCCGCGCGCTTCCTGCTCGTCGGCACCATGAACCCCGAAGAGGGCGAACTGCGCCCGCAGTTGCTGGACCGGTTCGGGTTGACCGTCGAGGTCGCGGCCTCCCGCGAGCCGGACCTGCGGGTGGAGGTGGTCCGCCGCCGGCTGGCCTACGACGCCGACCCGGCCGGCTTCGCGGCGCGCTGGGCCGGCGACGAGGACGAGCTGCGCGGACGCATCGCCGCGGCCCGGGAGCTGCTGCCGCGGGTGACGCTGGGCGACCGGGCGCTGCGGCAGATCGCGGCGACCTGCGCGGCGTTCGAGGTGGACGGGATGCGCGCGGACATCGTGATGGCCCGCACCGCCACCGCGCTGGCCGCCTGGGCGGGCCGCGCCGACGTGGCGGAGGAGGACGTCCGGCAGGCCGCCCTGCTGGCGCTGCCGCACCGCCGGCGCCGCAACCCCTTCGACGCCCCCGGCCTCGACGAGGACAAGCTCGACGAGACGCTGGAGGAGTTCCGCGGCACGGACGAGGACCCGGCCCCCGACGCGGACCCGGACGGCGACGACGATCCCGACCCGGACGGGCCCGACGGCGGTGGCCCGGGTGGCGGCGACGGCCCCGAAGGCGGGCACCCGCCGCAGGACGGCGACCCCGAGGAGGCGCCGCTGCCGCCGGAGACCGGACTGCCGCACCAGCAGGACGGGGAGGCGCCCGCGACGCCCCAGGCCCCCGAGCAGCCCGGGCCGGAGCCCCGTCCGCAGGGCGGCGCGGCCGGTGAGAAGCCGGCCGTCGCCGCCACCGAGCCGTTCCGCACCCGCCGGCTCGACGTACCCGGCCTGGGCGAGGGCGCCGACGGCCGCCGCTCCCGGGCCCGCACCGCGCACGGCCGGACCACCGGCGCCCGCCGCCCCCGCGGCGCCCTGGGCAAGCTGCACCTGGCCGCGACCGTGCAGGCCGCCGCCCCGCACCAGAAGGCCCGCGGGCGGCGCGGCACCGGCCTGGTGGTGCGCCGCGACGATCTGCGCGAGGCGGTGCGCGAGGGCCGCGAGGGCAACCTCGTGCTGTTCGTCGTCGACGCCTCCGGTTCGATGGCGGCACGCAAGCGGATGAGTGCCGTCAAGGGCGCGGTGCTGTCGCTGCTGCTCGACGCCTACCAGCGCCGCGACAAGATCGGGATGATCACCTTCCGGGGCAGCGGCGCGGACCTGGCGCTGCCCCCGACGTCGTCGGTCGAGGCGGGCGCCGCACGGCTGGAGCAGCTGCCCACCGGCGGCCGCACCCCGCTGTCCGAGGGCCTGCTCAAGGCCCACGAGGTGCTGCGGATCGAGCGGCTGCGGGACCCCTCGCGCCGCGCCCTGCTGGTCGTCGTCACCGACGGGCGGGCCACCGGCGCGGGCGGCGGCCGTTCGGCGGGCGGGCCGCTCGCCCTGGCCTCCCGGGCCGCCCGGCTGCTCGCCGCCGACGGCACCGCCTCCGTCGTCGTGGACTGCGAGGCCGGCCCGGTGCGCCTCGGCCTGGCCGGGGAACTCGCCCGCGACCTGCAGGGCACCGCCATCACCCTCGACGAGCTGCGCGCGGACAGCGTCTCCGCGCTCGTACGGACCGTGCAAGGCACCAGGACCACTCACGGCAACAGGAAGGCCGCGTAATGCCGCAGGGACAGCCGTCCGTCGTACCGAACGACGGGCTCACCACCCGCCAGCGCCGCAACCGCCCGCTGGTGTTCGTCCACACCGGCCAGGGCAAGGGCAAGTCGACCGCCGCCTTCGGGCTGGCGCTGCGCGCCTGGAACCAGGGCTGGCCGGTCGGGGTGTTCCAGTTCGTGAAGTCGGCCAAGTGGAAGGTCGGCGAGGAGCGCGCCCTGAAGGTGCTCGGGGAGTCCGGCGAGGGCGGCACCGTGGCCTGGCACAAGATGGGCGAGGGCTGGTCCTGGGTGCAGCGCGACATCGCCTCCAGCGAGGACGCGGCGCGCGAGGGCTGGGAGCAGGTCAAGCGGGACCTGGCCGCCGAGACCTACAAGCTGCTGGTGCTCGACGAGTTCGCGTACCCGCTGAAGTGGGGCTGGATCGACACCGACGAGGTGGTGGCGGCGCTCCGCGACCGCCCCGGCACCCAGCACGTGGTCATCACCGGGCGCGGCGCCCCCGAGGCGCTGCTGGACTTCGCCGACCTGGTGACCGACATGACGAAGGTCAAGCACCCCATGGACACCGGCCAGAAGGGCCAGCGGGGCATCGAATGGTGAACCGGGAGAGCAGAGCATGAGCGGTTCCGTCCCGCGGCTGGTGATCGCCGCGCCGTCGTCCGGCGCGGGCAAGACCACCGTGGCCACCGGCCTGATGGCGGCGTTCACCGAGGCCGGCCTCACGGTGTCGCCGCACAAGGTCGGCCCCGACTACATCGATCCGGGCTACCACTCGCTGGCCACCGGCCGGCCGGGCCGCAACCTGGACGCCTACCTGTGCGGCCCGGACCGGATCGCCCCGCTGTTCCTGCACGGCGCCGCCGGCGCCGACCTCGCGCTCGTCGAGGGGGTGATGGGGCTGTTCGACGGCGCGTCGGGCATGGGCGAGCTGTCGTCCACCGCGCAGGTCGCGAAGCTGCTGCGGGCACCGGTGGTGCTGGTCGTGGACGCCTCCTCGCAGTCCCGGTCGGTGGCCGCGCTCGTCCACGGCTTCGCGTCCTGGGACCCCGGCGTACGGCTGGCCGGGGTCATCCTCAACAAGGTCGGCTCGGACCGCCACGAGGAGCTGCTGCGGGAAGCCATGGACTCCTCCGGCGTGCCCGTCCTGGGCGCGCTGCGCCGCGACGGGCGGGCCGGCACGCCGTCCCGCCACCTCGGCCTGGTGCCGGTCGCCGAACGGCGGGCCGACGCGGTCGAGTCGGTGGGCGAACTGGCCGCGCGGGTGCGCGCGGGCTGCGACCTCGACGCGCTGCTGGCCCTGGCACGCAGCGTGCCGGAGCTGCCGGACGCGCCCTGGGACCCGGCCGCCGAGGCGGCCCCCGTCACCGAGGGCACGTCCGCCGGCCGGCCGTTGATCGCCGTCGCCGGCGGGGCCGCGTTCACCTTCTCGTACGCCGAGCACGCCGAACTCCTCGCCGCCGCGGGCGCCGACGTGGCGCCCTTCGACCCGCTGCACGACGAGCGGCTGCCGCCCGGCACCCGCGGGCTGGTGATCGGTGGCGGCTTCCCCGAGGTCTACGCGCCGGACCTGTCGGCGAACGAGCCGCTGCGCGCCGCGGTGGCCGCGCTGGCCGCCTCCGGTGCGCCGGTGTCCGCCGAGTGTGCCGGGCTGCTGTACCTGTCCCGTTCGATCGACGGCAGGCCGATGTGCGGGGTGCTGCCCGCCGAGGCCCGGATGACCGAGCGGCTGACCCTCGGCTACCGGGAGGCGGTCGCGCTGCGGGACAACGCGCTGGCCGCGGCCGGGACGCGGGTGCGCGGCCACGAGTTCCACCGCACCGTGCTGGAGCCGGGCGCGGGCCCGGACCCGGCCTGGGGGCTGACCCATCCGGAGCGGCGGGTGGAGGGCCATGTGTCCGGCGGGGTGCACGCGTCGTACCTGCACGTGCACTGGGCAGCCGAACCGTCGCTGCCCCGGCGGCTGGTGGCGGGCGCGGCCCGGGCCGCCGCGGAGGCCGCGGAGGCCGTCCGGTGACCGCCGCCGGGGCCGCGCGATGAGCACCGCGGCGGGCCCCGCCGCGGTGCTCGACCACCTCGTGTACGCCACGCCCCACCTGGAGCGCACCGTCGACGAGGTGGCCCGGCTCACCGGCGTACGGCCGGTGAGCGGTGGCAGCCACCCCGGCCGGGGCACCCGCAACCATCTGCTGGGCCTGGGCGGCGGGGCGTACTTCGAGATCATCGGCCCCGACCCCGGGCAGCCCGTGCCGCCGGCCCCGCGGTGGTTCGGCATCGACGCGCTGCCCGGGCCGCGGCTGGTGACCTGGGCGGTTCGGGTCACCGGCATCGCCGCCCGGGTCGCGGCGGCCCGCGCCCACGGCTACGACCCCGGGGACCCGGCGGAGATGTCCCGCCGGGCCCCGGACGGCACCCCGCTCAGCTGGCGGCTGACGCCACCGGGCGCGGGCGGCGGCCCCGCGGGCGGGGAGTCCGCGGGGGTGTGGCTGACGCCGTTCCTGCTCGACTGGGGCACCACCCCGCACCCGGCCGCCGCCGGACTCCCCACGCTCCCCCTGGTCTCGCTCACCGCGACGCATCCCGAACCGGCCGCGGTGCGCGCCGAACTGGCGGCGCTCGGCGCCCCCTGGCCCGGCCCGCCGGTCGCCGCCGGCCCCGGCCCCCGGCTGACCGCCGTGCTGGCCGGCCGGCACGGCCGGGTCGCCTTCGGCCGGGGAGCCGTCGCGCTGTGAGGAGGAGTCCGTGCGGGGACAGTGGTGCAGGGACAGTGGTGCGGAGACAGTGCTGAGGAGACAGCTGTGAAGGGATGGCAGTGAGGGGCCGGGTGGCCGGCGAACCGGCCCGGGCCCCCGGCCCGCCGCCCGGGGAGCCCGCGCCGCTGGTCGTGGGGGTGGGCGCGAGCCGAGGCGTGGCGGTCTCCGAGGTCGTGGAGCTGGTCGAGGCCGCCCTCGCCGCGGCGGGGTGCGCGGACCGGCCGGTCAGGGCGCTGGCGACGGTGACCGCCAAGTCCTCCGAACCCGGTCTGATCGGGGCGGCACGGCGGCTCGGTGTGCCGCTGCGGGCGTTCCCGGCGACGGCGCTGGCGGCCGTACGGGTGCCGGATCCGTCCGCGGCGGCGGCCGCCGCCGTGGGGACGCCGAGCGTCGCCGAGGCGGCCGCGCTGCTGGCCGCCGGGCCGGGCGCCCAACTGATCGCCGGCAAGCGGAAGTCGGTGCCGCGGGTCGGGCCGGCCCGCGCCACGTGTGCCCTCGCCGGGCCGGCAGTAACGGACAACGGTGCCCTTACCGCTGGTAGGGAGGGAGCACCCGCAGGCTCCTCGCCCGCTGCCGATATCGTCATGACCTCCCCCAACCCACCCCGCCGTGGCCCGGATCGGCGGACGGCGGTCATCGGCGACACGGCGCCCGAGCGCGAACCCACCGGCACCAAGGAGACCCAGTGACCACCCCTCCCGCCCTGCTCATCGCCGGTTACGGCACCCGTGACGAAGACGGGGCCGAGGCCCTGCGCGCGCTGGTGCGCGGGCTCGACGCGCGCCACCCCGAAGTACCCGTCGCCGGCGGCTTCTTCGGCACACCCGGCACCCAGGCCGCGCCGGACGGTCCGGGTGCGCCGCTGCCGCTCGGCGACGCGGTCGGCGAACTGGTGGCGCGGGGCGCGTCCCACGTGGTCGCCGTACCGCTGCTGCTGGCCCCGACCGGGCCGGTGGCCCAGCCGCTGGCCGCGGCGCTGGAGCGGGCCGTGCGGCGCCACCCCGGGCTCGGCCACACCTGCGGGGCCGAACTGGGGCCGCATCCGCGCCTGCTCGACGCCATGGAACGGCGGCTGGACGAGGCGCTCGGCGAGGGCGCCCGCACCCCGCTGGACCGCGCCCGTACGACGGTGCTGCTGGTGGGGCGCGGGGCGAGCGATCCGTACGCCAACGCCGAGGTGGCCCGGGCCGCGCGGCTGCTGTGGGAGGGGCGCGGCTTCGCGGGGGTGGAGACCGCCTTCGTGAGTCAGGCGGCGCCCGATGTGCCGGCCGGCCTGGACCGGTGCCGGACACTGGCCGCCGCGGCCCCGGCCGCGGGCGGACCGGGCCGGGTCGTGGTCGCGCCGTACTTCCTCTTCGCCGGCGGGCTGTTCGAGCGGCTGTGCATGCAGGCCGAGGGCTGGGCCGCGGCACACCCCGACATCGAGGTGTACGGGGCGCACACCCTCGGCGCCGGGCCGGAGGTGGCCGAGGTGGTCATGGAGCGCTACCACGAGGCCGTGGCGGACGGTCCCCGGGCGGCGGCGGGGGACGCCCGGGGCACGCACCGCACGGCCCGGGAGTCCGCCCCGGCCACCGCCGGCGCCGGAGACCGCTGACCATGCCGCTCTCCACCGACTCCGCCCTCCCCGCACCCGACGTCCGCCCGCCGCACGGGGTGGGCCCCTCCCCCGAGCCCGATCTGCGGCACCACGGTGACGCCGAGGTGCGCGCGGCGGACGGCGCGGGCGACCTGACGGACCTGGCGGTCAATGTCCGCACCGGCACTCCCCCGGCCTGGCTCAAGGCCCGGATCGCCGCGTCGCTGGACTCGCTCGCCGCCTACCCCGACGGCCGCGCGGCCCGCCGGGCGGTCGCGGAGCGGCACGGCCTGCCCGCCGGGCGGGTGCTGCTGACGTCGGGGGCGGCGGAGGCGTTCGTGCTGCTCGCCCGCGCGGTGCGGGCGGTGCGGCCGGTGGTGGTGCATCCGCAGTTCACCGAGCCCGAGGCGGCCCTGCGGGACGCCGGGCACGACGTCGGGCGGGTCCTGCTCACCGAGCGCGACGGCTTCCGGCTGGACCCCGGCGCGGTGCCCGAGGACGCCGACCTGGTCGTCGTCGGCAACCCGACCAACCCGACCTCCGTGCTCCACCCGGCGGCGACGCTGGCCCGTCTGGCGCGGCCCGGCCGGACGCTCGTGGTGGACGAGGCGTTCATGGACGCGGTGCCCGGCGAACAGGAGTCGCTGGCCGGCCGCACGGACCTGCCGGGCCTGGTCGTGCTGCGCAGCCTGACGAAGACCTGGGGCCTGGCGGGGCTGCGGATCGGCTATGTGCTGGCCGCCCCGGAGACCGTCACCGCGCTGGAGCGGGCCCAGCCGCTGTGGCCGGTCTCCAGCCCCGCGCTGGCCGCCGCCGAGGCGTGCAGCGCGCCCGCGGCCCTGGCGGAGGCGGACGCGGCGGCCGGGCAGATCGCCGCGGACCGCGCGCATCTGCTGTCCCGGCTGGCCGGGTTCCGGCAGATCCGGGTGGCCGGCCCGGCGGCGGGACCGTTCGTGCTGGTCCGCCTGCCCGGGGCGGCGGAGGTACGGGCCGGGCTGCGGGCCCGCGGCTTCGCGGTGCGCCGCGGCGACTCCTTCCCGGGGCTGGGCCCGGACTGGCTGCGGCTCGCGGTGCGCGACCGGGCCACCACGGACCGCTTCACCGCGGCGCTGGCCGAGGTGCTCGTCGGGGCCGACGGGCCCCGGTAGGTCCGCCCCGTAGGTCATACGGGGCCGTACCCCGGGGCGGCGCCCCCACAGCGCCGGCCCGGGGTACGGGGCTGTCAGCCGCGCCCGGTCTGCCGGGCGGCGGTACGGCGGCGGGCGTAGACCATCGAGCCGGCGCCCGCGACGACGAGCAGGGCCGCGCCGCCGGCGAGGTACGGCGTGGCCGAGCTGCCGCCGGTTTCGGCGAGGTTCTGGGTGCTCGGCCGGGAGCCCGGCTGGTTGACCTGGGTGTCCTTGCCGCCGGCCGGCTTGCTGTCCCCGGCCGGCCGGGTGCCGCCGCTGGGTTGCGGCTGACCGCCGCCGGTGCCGCCGGAGCCGCCCGGACGGGGTGTCTTGCCGCCCGGGGTGGTGCAGGTGGCCTGGGCGAGCGTGACCCGTCCGCGGACGTCGGCGACGTTGAGCTTCAGGGGGTTGACGGAGACGTTCAGGTCGAGCGCGGTGGCGGCGGCCTTCCTGGCCGTGGTGCTCCGCTTCGACAGGTCGAGCCGCACCTCGCCCACGCCGGGCACCTTCACCTCCGTCGTCCCGCCCGCCGTGAGCGTGACCTTCTTGCCCAGGACGCGGACGCTGCCCAGCACGTTCGACGTGGCGCGGGGCGCCTTGCCGGCCTCGCACACCGCGGTGGCGGTGACCTGCTGGACCTCGATCAGGGACAGCAGCGGCAGGCCCGGCAGATGCACCTCGGCGTGCACGAGGTTGGCGTAGCCCTCGGCCTTGCGGTGGTCCGCGGTGGCCCGTGCGGTGGCGACGTCGGCGCGCAGCACGCTGAACGGCTTGCCGTGCCCGATGCCGTCGAGGTTGACGGTGAGCGCGGTCTTGTTCGCGGAGGCCGGGGCGTGCACCTCGTTGAGGACGGCGTTCAACGGGACGTCGAGCGTCTTGTTGAGCAGGCCGACGTTCAGGCCGGCGCGCAGCACGACCGCGCCGGACGTGCCGCGGGCCGGGCCGTGGTCGCCGGTGGCGTGGGCGGGCGCGGCGCCGAGCAGGACGGCGGGACCGGCCGTCAGGGCCGTGGCGACGAGGGTCGCGGCGAGGCGCCTGGGCATGCCGGAGTGGGTGGGACTGGTGGACACGTGTGTGGAACCCCCACAAGAGAGATGGAGCCGCCGGCCGCGCCAATGGGGGACATCACGCGGGCCGACGACCTCGACCCGCACATCGTGTCCGCACGGAGGGTGAACGGGGAGCCACGCGTGGTCAGTTCATCCCAAAGGGTGGTTTTCGCGTTTGCATTCGATTCCTGCGGCACGGTGCGGCTCTCGCGTCACAGCCGCCCCACCGCACGGGTGACCCGGGTTGACCGACCTCGTTCCCCCGGTCCCCGGATCGGGGCGGCGCCGTGCGCCGCCCCGGAGCCCCGCGGAGGCCCGGCCCGCTAGCCGACCACCTGCCCGCGCAGGACGACCCTGCGCGGGGCCGCCAGGACGCGTACGTCCTCGCGCGGATCGCTCTCGTAGACCACGAGGTCGGCGGAGGCGCCCTCGGTGAGGCCCGGGCGGCCGAGCCAGTCCCTGGCGCCCCAGGTGGTGGCGGAGAGGGCGGCGACGGCGGGCAGGCCGGCCCGGGTCAGTTCGAGGACCTCCTCGGCGACCAGGCCGTGGGCCAGCGAGCCGCCGGCGTCGGTGCCGGCGAAGACCGGCACACCGGCGTCGTAGGCGGCCCGCACGGTCTCGTAGCGGCGTTCGTGGAGGCGGCGCATGTGGTCCGCCCAGCGCGGGTATTTCGCCTGGCCACCGGCCGCGAGCTGCGGGAACGTGGCGATGTTGATCAGAGTGGGGACGATCGCGACGCCGCGTTCGGCGAACAGCGGGATGGTGTCCTCGGTGAGGCCGGTGGCGTGCTCGATGCAGTCGATGCCGGCCTCGACGAGGGGCGCGAGGGACTCCTCGGCGAAGCAGTGCGCGGTCACCCGGGCGCCGAGCCGGTGCGCCTCGGCGATGGCCGCCTCGACCGCGCCCCGGGGCCAGCAGGCGGACAGGTCGCCGGTGGAGCGGTCGATCCAGTCGCCGACGAGTTTGACCCAGCCGTCGCCGCGGCGAGCCTCCTGGGCGACGTAGGCGACCAGGTCCTCGGGTTCGATCTCGTGCGCGTAGTTGCGGATGTAGCGCTTGGTACGGGCGATGTGGCGGCCGGCCCGGATGATCCGCGGGAGGTCCTCGCGGTCGTCGACCCAGCGGGTGTCGGAGGGCGACCCCGCGTCGCGGATCAGCAGGGTGCCGGCGTCACGGTCCGTGAGCGCCTGTTTTTCGCTGGTGGGGGCGTCCACCGGGCCGTGTGCGTCCAGACCCACGTGGCAGTGGGCGTCGACGAGGCCGGGCAGTGCCCAGCCCTCCACCGTGGTGGCATCGCGTGCCATGGCCGGCCGGTCGAAGGTGACACGACCGCCGACCACCCACAGCTCGTCGCGTACGTCGTCCGGCCCGACGAGGACCCTCCCCTTGAGGTGCAGCACCGCACCCTCACTCTTGGACGTCATACAGGCACTTTAGGCGGCGCGGCCGGGCCGGTGGGGCGGGGTGCCGGGGGTCTTTGCCGCGCGGCGCCGCGGGTACCGGGAGCCGGGCATTCCCGGAGGTTTCCCAAATCGCGGCGCATGGTGTTGCGGGCCTTGTCATGGGTTTGCCGTACAGGTTTACATAGGGCCAACGCGGGGTCTTCCACCGGCGAATTCCCAATTTCTTGGAAGCATAGCTTCCCGTATTCTTCTGCCCGCTTTTCCGCAGCTCAAACGCCAAGATTTTGCTAGTGCCGAATCCCGTAATTCGGACGGATCTCGCGAGCGTTACGCACCTGTGACCGACTACACAGCGTGTCCGTTTCGCCCCGAACCTCCTGGGCAAATCGTGACAAGTTTCGGCCACATCGCACGCACAGGCGCGCCCGCGCGATAACATATCCAGCTCGTTTACGTAACCCCTGCCCGCGATGCAATTTCCTTTTCGCCTGGGTAAATTCAATTGCATGACCGCCGCACAAGCAGACCATGCAGGTGCCCGCAGCGATATCAGAGAAATTCCGGAGGGCTTCAAGCTCGACACTCCACGTGTGGAGGACGGGGCAGCGATCTGGCGCATCGCCCGTGACTCGAAGGCGCTGGACCTCAACTCGTCCTACAGCTACCTGCTGTGGTGTCGTGACTTCGCCGCCACCTCCGTCGTCGCCCGCGACGCGGAGGGCGAGCCGGCCGCCTTCCTCACCGGCTACCTCCGCCCCGAGCGCCCGGAGACCCTGGTCGTCTGGCAGATCGCCGTCGACGACGCGCACCGTGGCAAGGGGCTGGCGGCCGCACTCCTGGACGGGCTGACGCTCCGCGCCAGGGACGAGCTGGGCATTCGTTACGTCGAGACCACCATCACACCCGACAACGCCGCGTCCAACAGGTTGTTCGCGTCCTTCGCCGAGCGGCACTCCGTGCCGGTCACGCGCGAGGTGCTCTTCGACGCGGGGCTGTTCCCCGAGCAGGGCCACGAGCCGGAGGTGCTGCACCTCATAGGCCCGTTCGAGCCTCCCGCCCCTGCCCCCGGGTAGTAGCGCCCCCGGGCCGCGCGGCGACGGCGCCGCGCCGGCCCCGCGGATCCGGCCGCCCACAAGGGCCGCCGGCACCCCCGCCCCCAGACTTCCTCATCCTTCGCACTCTCTCCCAGGAGCATGCTGTGACCATCACCCAGCCCGATCTGAGCGTCTTCGAGACCGTGGAGTCGGAGGTGCGCAGCTACTGCCGTGGCTGGCCCACCGTCTTCGACCGCGCCCAGGGCAGCCGTCTGATCGACGAGGACGGGCACACCTACCTGGACTTCTTCTCCGGAGCCGGGTCGCTCAACTACGGACACAACAACCCGGTCCTCAAACGCGCCCTGATCGACTACATCGAGCGGGACGGCATCACCCACGGCCTGGACATGTCCACCACGGCCAAGCGGGCGTTCCTGGAGTCGTTCCAGAACATCATCCTGCGGCCGCGCGACCTGCCGTACAAGGTCATGTTCCCCGGGCCGACGGGCGCCAACTCGGTCGAGGCGGCGCTGAAGCTCGCCCGCAAGGTCAAGGGCCGCGAGTCGATCGTGTCCTTCACCAACGCCTTCCACGGCATGTCGCTGGGCGCGCTCGCGGTCACCGGCAACTCGATGAAGCGGGCCGGCGCCGGTATCCCGCTGGTGCACGGCACCCCGATGCCGTTCGACAACTACCTGGACGGGGCGTACCCGGACTTCCTGTGGTTCGAGCGGCTGCTGGAGGACCAGGGTTCCGGCCTGAACACGCCCGCCGCGGTGATCGTGGAGACGGTCCAGGGCGAGGGCGGCATCAACGTGGCCCGCGCCGAGTGGCTGCGGGCGCTGGCCGACCTGTGCAAGCGCCGGGACATGCTGCTGATCGTCGACGACATCCAGATGGGCTGCGGCCGTACGGGTGCCTTCTTCTCCTTCGAGGAGGCGGGCATCGTGCCGGACATCGTCACCGTCTCGAAGTCGATCAGCGGCTACGGGCTGCCGCTGGCGCTCACCCTGTTCAAGCCTGAGCTGGACATCTGGGAGCCCGGCGAGCACAACGGCACGTTCCGCGGCAACAACCCGGCCTTCGTGACGGCCGCCGCCGCGCTGGACACCTACTGGGCCGACGGCCAGATGGAGAAGCAGACCCTCGCCCGCGGTGAGATCGTCGAAGCACACCTGAAGGCCATCGTCGAGGAGCACCCGGGCGCCTTCGCCGAGTACCGCGGCCGCGGTCTGGTGTGGGGTCTGGAGTGCATCGACAAGAGCCTCGCGGGCCGGATCGCGGCCCGGTGCTTCGAGCTGGGCCTGCTGATCGAGACCTCCGGTCCGGAGAGCGAGGTCGTCAAACTGCTGCCCGCCCTGACCACCACCCCCGAGGAGCTGGACGAGGGCCTTCGGACCCTCGGCCGCGCGGTCCGCGACTGCGTCTGAGACCCGTCAGAGTTCCTGCACGTTCGACAGAAAGGCACCGACCCACCGTGATCGTCCGATCCTTCAAGGACATCGAGGGCACCGACCGCCACGTCAAGGCCAAGTCCGGTACGTGGGAGAGCAAGCGCATCGTGCTCGCCAAGGAGCGCGTCGGGTTCTCGCTGCACGAGACCGTCCTGTACGCCGGTACGGAGACGTCGATGTGGTACGCGAACCACATCGAGGCCGTCGTCTGCGTCGAGGGCGAGGCCGAGCTGACCAACGACGAGACCGGCGAGAAGCACACCATCACGCCCGGCGTGATGTACCTGCTCGACGGGCACGAGAAGCACACCATGCGGATCAAGGAAGACTTCCGCTGCCTGTGCGTCTTCAACCCGCCGGTCACCGGCCGCGAGGACCACGACGAGAACGGGGTCTACCCGGTTCTCACCGAGCCGGACCCGGAGCCGGAGAAGGTCTGAGGCGATCCACGGCCGGCCCCTCCGCGGGCCGGCCGCGGAAGCCCCGCGTCACGCACGTGAGCCGGATTCCGTACGAGAGGAGAGGAAGGCAACACCATGACCACCGCACCCGAGCGCACCGCCGACCTGTACCCGACCCGTGGGACCAATGAGGTCATCACCCCGCGGAAGGACCCGGTGGTGTGGTCGCAGCCCGGAGCGGCCGGCCCGTTCGCGCCGTCCGAGCTGAGCGACTTCGAACGCGACGGCTTTTTCGCCATCGGGGAACTGCTGACGGCGGAAGAAGTCGCGGTGTACCGCGCCGAGCTGGACCGGCTGGTGCTCGACCCGGAGATGCGCGCCGACCCGCGCTCCATCGTCGAGCCGAAGTCGCAGAGCGTCCGGTCCGTCTTCGAGGTGCACAAGATCAGTGAGGTGTTCGCCAAGCTGGTCTCCGATCCGCGTGTGGTCGGCCGGGCCCGGCAGATCCTCGGCTCGGACGTCTACGTCCACCAGTCGCGGATCAACGTGAAGCCCGGCTTCGGTGCTTCCGGCTTCTACTGGCACTCGGACTTCGAGACGTGGCACGCGGAGGACGGGCTGCCGAACATGCGGACCGTGTCCGTGTCGATCGCGCTGACCGAGAACTACGCCACCAACGGCGGCCTGATGATCATGCCTGGTTCGCACCAGCACTTCGTGGGCTGCGAGGGCGAGACGCCGAAGGACAACTACAAGCGGTCGCTCCAGATGCAGGACGCGGGCATCCCGTCGGACGAGGTGCTGACGAAGATGGCGGACAAGCACAGCATCCGGCTGTTCACGGGCAAGGCCGGTTCGGCGACGTGGTTCGACTGCAACGCCATGCACGGCTCGGGTGACAACATCACGCCGTACCCCCGCAGCAATGTCTTCATCGTCTTCAACAGCGTGGAGAACGCGGCGGTGGAGCCGTTCGCGGCGCCGGTGCGGCGCCCGGATTACATCGGAGCGCGGGACTTCACCCCGGTGCACTGAGTACGGTGACGTAGACGAGAGCGGTACCGGTGGCGCGGTCGTCGCACAGCAGGGTCTGTGCGGCGGCCGCGCCGCGTCGTGTGCGAGGAGGGGCTGATGAGGGCGGACCGGATGCCGGGGGTCGTGGCGCGCGACCATGTGCTTCAGGTGCCACTGGATCATGACGATCCGGGCGGCGAGCGGCTGGAGGTGTACGGCCGCGAGGTGGTGGCGGCCGGGCGGGAGCGGGACGACCTGCCGTGGCTGGTGTACCTGCAGGGCGGTCCGGGCTGTCCGTCGCCGCGTCCGGTGGGGCGGGAGTCCTGGCTGACGCGGGCGCTGGAGGACCACCGGGTGCTGCTGCTGGACCAGCGCGGTACGGGGCGGTCGACGCCGGCGAACCGGCAGACGCTGCCGCTGCGCGGCGGCCCGGAGCAGCAGGCGGCGTACCTGGCGCACTTCCGGGCGGACGCGATCGTGCGGGACGCCGAGCTGTTCCGCCGCCACCTGGTCCCGGACGGCGGGCCGTGGAGCGTGCTGGGCCAGAGCTTCGGCGGGTTCTGCACGGTCGGTTACCTCTCCCGGGCGCCGGAGGCGCTGTCGGCGGCGTACGTCACGGGCGGGCTGCCCGGTCTGGACGCGAGTGCCGAGGACGTCTACCGGGCGGCGTATCCGCGGGTGGCGCGGAAGAACGCGGCGCACTACGCGCGGTATCCGGGGGACGTGGCCGCGGTGCGGCGGATCGTGGGGCATCTGCGCGAGCACGTGGTGCGGCTGCCCGGCGGGGGGCTGCTGACCGCGGAGGCGTTCCTGTCGCTGGGGCTGATGCTGGGCAGCGGCGACGGGTCGCACACCCTGCACCACCTGGTGAGTGAGGCGTGGGTGGCGGGCCCGGCCGGCCCGGAGCCGGCGGACGCGTTCCTGGAGGCCGTGCAGGGTCATCTCTCGCATGCCGCGACGCCGTTGTTCGCGGTGCTGCACGAGACGATCTACGGGCAGCGGTCGGTGGACGCGGGGCCGACGGGCTGGGCGGCGGAGCGGGTGCGGCGCCAACTGGCCCCGTCGTACGCGGCGTTCGACGTGGACGCGGCGCTGGCCGGGGACGGGCCGGTGTACTTCACCGGCGAGATGATGTACCCGTGGATGTTCGACACCGATCCGGCGCTGCGGCCGTTGAAGGAGACCGCGCAGGCGCTGGCGGAGCGGACGGACTGGCCGGATCTGTACGACGCCGGGCGGCTGGCCGGCAACGAGGTGCCGGCCGCGGCGGCGGTCTACTTCGACGACATGTACGTGGACACCGGTCATGCGCTGCGCACCGCGGAGCGGATCCGGGGGCTGCGGGTGTGGGTGACGAACGAGTGGGAGCACGACGGACTGCGGGTCAGTGACGGGGCGGTCCTGGACCGGCTGGTGCGGATGGTGCGCGGAGAGGTGTGAGCCGAGAGGTGTGAGCGGGCCGGCGGGGCGCACGGTGCGCCCCGCCGGTGCGTCGGTGGGTGCTCAGTCGGTCAGGGCCGGGTAGTCGAGGTAGCCGCTGTCGTCGCCGCCGTAGAAGCTGGCGCGGTCGGGGGTGTTGAAGGGGCCGCCGGCGGCGAGACGGCGGGGCAGGTCGGGGTTGGCGATGAAGAGCGCGCCGTAGGCCAGCAGGTCGGCCCGGCCCTCCTCGACGAGCGGGAGCTCCTCGGGGCCGGTGGGGCGGCCTTCGGTGGCGGGGTTGAGGACGAACGTCCCGCCGAAGCGCTTGCGCAGCCGGGCCAGCAGGTCCTGGTCGACGACGTCGCAGGTGTGCAGGTAGGCCAGGCCCAGCGGGGCGACCGCTTCGACGAGCGCGGTGTAGGTGGCTTCGGGGGCGGGCTCGGAGATGTCGTTGAAGGGGTTCCCGGGAGAGAGGCGCAGGCCGGTGCGGTGGGCGCCGATCGCGTCGGCGACGGCCCGTACGACCTCGATGGCGAAGCGGGCGCGGGCCTCGTCGGAGCCGCCCCACTCGTCGGTGCGCAGGTTGCTGTTGGGCGCGAGGAACTGGTGGATGAGGTAGCCGTTGGCGCCGTGGATCTCGACGCCGTCGAAGCCCGCGTCGAGGGCGTTGCGGGCGGCGGTGGCGAAGCCGGCGATCGTGTCGGCTATCTCCTGGCCGGTCAGCTCGCGGGGCGTGACGAAGTCCTTGAGGCCCTCGTGGGTGAAGCCCTGGCCGGCCGCGGCGACCGGTGAGGGGCCGACCGGCACCAGGCCGTCGGGCAGCAGCACGGGGTGGCCGATCCGGCCGCCGTGCCACAGCTGCGCGAAGATCGTGCCGCCCGCGGCGTGCACGGAGTCGGTGACCGCACGCCATCCGGCGACCTGCTCGGGGGTGTGCAGGCCCGGGGTGAGGGGGTAGCCGCGGCCGACGGGGGTGGTCTGGGTGGCTTCGGTGATGATGAGTCCGGCGGAGGCCCGCTGGGTGTAGTAGCGGACCATCGACGGGGTGGGGACGCCGTCGGCGGTGGCGCGGTTGCGGGTCATCGGCGCCATCACGAGGCGGTTGGCGAGCGGGATGCCGGCGAGGTCGACGGGGTCGAAAGCGGTGGTCACTGAAGGGGCCTCTCAACTGCTGTCCGGTGCACGTGATCAGACGTGACGTCAGCGGTGCCAACATCGCCGGCGGGGTCCCGCATTCCCGGTGCCGTGGTCCGCTTCAGTCCAGCAGGGACAGCAGCCGGTCGACGTCGTCGGTGGAGTTGTAGAGGTGGAAGGCCGCGCGCAGCAGCCCGCCGCGTACGGAGATCTTCACGCCGGCCGCGGCGAGCCGGTCCTCGGCGTCCGTGAGGCCGGGGGTGGAGACGATGGCCGAGCCGGGTGCGGGGCGCGGGCTGAGGCCGCGGTCGGTGAGCCGCTCGCGGTAGTACGCGGCGAGCGCGGTGTCGTGGGCGTGGATCGCGGGTACGCCCAGTTCCTCGATGAGCGAGAGGGACTGTTCGGCGCCGACGTACGAGAGGTAGGCGTGCGGTTCGTCGAAGCGGCGGGCGGTGGTGGCCGGGGTGATCAGTCCGTAGTTGGACGCGGCGAGGTCCTCGCCGGCGACCCAGCCGGCGTGCAGCGCGGCCGGCCAGCCGGGGCCGTCGGTGCGGTCGCCGCGCTCGCCGCCGAAGGCCATGAAGGTGGTGCCGCGCGGGCACAGCAGCCATTTGAAGGCGCCGGCGACGAGGTAGTCGAAGTCGAGGGCGCGCAGCGGCAGCCAGCCGGCGGCCTGGGTGGCGTCGACGAAGGTGCGCGCCCCGTGGGTCCGGGCGGCTTCCCGTACGGCGGCGAGGTCGGCGATCCGGCCGTCGAGCGACTGGACGGCGCTGAAGGCGACCAGCGCGGTGCCGGGGCGCACCTCGTCGGCGAGCGCTTCCAGGGGCACGGTGCGCAGCTTGATGCCCGGGTGGGTGCCGAGCGGGTTGACCAGGGAGCTGAAGTCGCCCTCGGGTGCGAGGACTTCGGCGCCCGCCGGGAGGGACGCGGCGATCAGCGCGGACCGGACGGCGACGGAGCTGCCGAGGGCGACCCGCTCGGCGGGGACGTCCACCAGCCGGGCGAAGGCGGCCCGGGAGGCGTGCGCGGCGGCGAAGTAGTCGCGGCCCATCGTGCCGTGCGAGGCGGATTCGTCGAGGGCCGCGCGCACGGCTGCGGCGCTGCGGCGCGGGAGCAGTCCGCTGGAGGCGGAGTTGAGGTAGGTCGTCTCGGGCGCGAATTCGGCCCCGCCGAGTGGCTCATGTCGCTGCATGACCCCACTGTGCGCGGCGGGAGCCGGTCGCGTCCATTGTCTTTCGGACGGTGTCAGACGCCGGGTACGGCGCAGCCGTCGTCGCCGCAGACCTCCCCGTCGGGGGCGGCGAGGGTCTGGATCGCGCCGTCGGCGTGGGCCCGCTCCAGGGCCTGGCGGAAGACGTCGGCGGGCTGGCCGCCGGAGATGCCGTAGCGGCGGTCGATGACGAAGAAGGGGACGCCGGTGGCGCCGAGCGCGGCGGCCTCGCGCTCGTCGGCGCGTACCTCCTGGGCGTACGCGGCGGGGTCGGCGAGCACCCGGGCGGCTTCCTCGGCGGGCAGGCCGGCGCCGGTGGCGATCTCCTGGAGGACGGCGGGGTCGCCGAGCGGGCGGGCCTCGGCGAAGTTGGCGCGGTAGAGCGCGTCGAGCAGGGCGTCCTGCACGCCGTGCGCCTTGCCGGCGTGCAGCAGCCGGTGCAGGTCGAAGGTGTTGCCGTGGATGCGGTCGGAGCGGTAGTCCAGGCCCTCGCCGGCGGCGGCGTCGGCGACCCGGGCCTCCATGGCCGCGGCCTCGTCGCGGCTGACGCGGTACTTCGAGGCCAGCATGTCGAGGACCGGGATGTCGGTGGGGGCGGGCGCGTCCGGGTCGAGCTCGAAGGAGCGGTGGACCACCTCGACGCCGTCGCGGTGGGCGAAGGCGGCGAGACCGGCCTCGAAGCGGGCCTTGCCGATGTAGCACCAGGGGCAGGCGATGTCGGACCAGATTTCGACGCGCATGAGCTGACTTTCCTCGTCGGGACGTGTTCCGGTGCAACCCCGGGAGGCAGCGGGCTATTCCGTGGGTACGGTCCGGGCATGACCTCGCCACAGGGATTCCTCGGCTTCTGGGAGACGACCGGGTCCGCGAAGACCTTCACCCATCCGCTCGATCCGGAGCTGCTGGACGCGTACGTGCCGCGCGGCGCGCGGGTGCTGGACTACGGCTGCGGTTACGGGCGGCTGACCGCGGAGCTGGCCGGGCTCGGCTACCGCGAGGTGCGCGGGGTGGATGTGTCGGCGGCGCTGATCGCGCGGGGGCGGCGGGAGCATCCGGGGCTGGATCTGATGCGGTGGGCGGGGTTTCCGCTGCCGTTCGGGGCGGGCTCGTTCGATGCGGCGCTGCTGTTCGCGGTGCTGACGTGCGTGCCGGGGGACGCGGAGCAGACGGCGATCACCGGGGAGCTGGGGCGGCTGGTGCGGCCCGGCGGGGTGCTGTACCTGAGCGACGTGCCGCTGCAGGGTGATGCGCTCAACCAGGAGCGGTACGCGCGGTTCGCGGAGCGCTACGGCACCTACGGGGTGTTCGAGACGCCGGACGGCGGGGTGTTCCGGCACCACGCGCCGGAACGGCTGCGGGCGCTGGTGCGGGCGGCGGGCTTCTCGGTGGTGGCGGAGCGGACCGGCCGGGTGGGGACGCTGGACGGGCGGACGGCGGAGCGGCTGCAGCTCATCGCACGGCGGGAGGGCCCTGCGGCGCCGGGTGCGGGCGGGGGGACAGCTCCAGCGTCAGGGTGAGGTGGGTGGCGTCGGGGGGCGGGCGGCGGCCGGGGTCGGGGTGCCAGCCGCTCCCGCATCACCGCCGACCGCGCCAGCGCACGCGTCCTGCGCCGCAGCGTCCGTCCGGAGGGTCGTCGTGCTGCCCGCAGTCGTCCACGAGATGCGGAGGCCGCACCTGACCGTCCGGTTTCTGACGCCATGAGCGCCCTCGGGGCCAACGCGTAACGGCGTTGGCCCCGAGTACGTGCGCACGTACTCCCAGGTCAAGCCATCGTCTCGTCGGGGATCAGGGTCCCGTCAGCGATGGCGCCACGCAGGACGTGGGTGATCTCCTCAGGCTTGAGGTCGATGCCGTCGATCCCCTCCACGGTCAGCGGGACCTCCTCCAGTGCGTATTCGCCCCGGCCCTGAGCACTGAACTCGGGGCCGGTACGGTCTTCGAAGGACCACTTCGCGATCCGGGCGAGGTAGAAGAGCTGACGCCCGCCCTCACCCTCCAGCGTGTGCAGGAGGCGGACGATGTCGGCCTTGCCCGCGATCTCCTCGTGGATCTCCCGGTGGAGGGCGGCCTCCCGGGACTCGTCACTGGCTTCGACGCCGCCGCCGGGCAGCACCCAGTACACGGGTACGCCGGGCTTGGTGCGGCGGATGACCAGCATGGTCTCGTCCGCGGTGACGAGGACGGCTCGGACTCGTTCGTTCATTGGGCTTTGTCTCCTTGCTTATTGACGTTCTCAGTGCAGCAGCCAGCCGCCGTCGACGTGGACGGATTGTCCCGTGATGAACGACGCGGTGGGCCCGACGAGGAATGCCACCAGGGCCGCCACGTCTTCGGGCCGTCCACGGCGGGGAACACACTGGCGTTTGATCTGGTCCTCCGGACGGACACGATGGCGGGCGGGGACCACGGTCTCGGCCCCGACTTGGATGGCGCCGGGCAGGACCGTGTTGACGCAGACCCCGTACGGGCCCAGTTCGCGGGCGAGGGAACGGGTGAGGCCCAGGAGGCCGGCCTTCGCGGTGCTGTAGGCGACGAGGTTGATCCGGCCCGCCCGGGCGTTGACGCTGCCGATATTGACGATCCGGCCCCAGCGGCGTTCAACCATGCCGGGGGTCACCGCGTGGCATGCGCGGTAGTGGGCGGTGAGATTCACGCCGAGGGAGTGGTTCCAGGCGTCCTCGTCGGTGTCCCTCCAGGAGACTCGGGGGTAGGCGCCGGCGTTGTTCACGAGGATGTCGATCGACCCCGCCTCCGCACGGACCCGGTCGGTCATCGCATGGACGGCGTCGGGGTCGGTCAGGTCGGCATTGATCGCGACTCCCAGGCTTCCGCCGCGGTCGAAGGCGGCGACGAGGGCTTGCGCTTCCCGCTCCTGGCCGAGGTGGTTGATGGCCACGATGGCTCCGGCGGCGGCCAGTGCGCGGCTGATCTCGGCGCCGATTCCGGTGGCGCCACCTGTGACGAGAGCGGTCCGGCCTTGCAGTGGCCGGCTCTGCAGTGCGGTCTCAAGAAGGTGCGGGGCATTGCGGCTCCATTCGCCGGGGTCGGAATGAGGGGCCGGTACGGTGGTGAAGAAGGCGTCGAGGCTGGTTGCGGGGTCCTGGCTCTCGGCGAGCTTGATCAGGACGAGCAGCAGGTCGTGTCCGGTCAGCCGACCGGCCGGGATGACTCCGAGGATGCGAAGGGCGAGGAAGGCACGGAGTTCGTCCATGCCGATGCCGCCTTGGGCGCAGAGCCCGTGCAGCGCTCTCTTGATGGCGGCGTGGCGGCCGGGGCCGGTGTTCCAGGAGTACTGGATGTCGATATGCCGCGCGGCGGCGTGCAGTTCCAGGTGGTCGATGCGGGGGCTGGTCCGGGTCGGCAAGGCCAGGCGCAGGGTGCGGGCGTAGACGTCGGGCTGGTAGCGGGGGACGAGCCAGCCGCCCATGGCCATCAGGTACCAGAGGAGGTTGGCGGCTTCGCCTGCAGCAGTGTTGCGACCGGCGCATTCGAAGTCGAGCCAGCACAGCGGGTCGGCGATGTTGGGTTCTGTGGGGTCGCCCTGCGTCAGCCCGGCCAGCCAGCGCCGATCGGGGACGAGGGCGTGACGGGCGCTGTCGACGACGGCGGCGACGTTCAGCGTGAGCGGCCGGCCGTTGGCGGTGACGGTGTAGTCGGCCAACTCCTCGACGGTGAGGGTCACATCGGCGTGGGGCAGGGTGAACGGCAGGTCCCGCAGCAGGTACCAGCGGTCGAGGCGTCCGCCGGGGCGGATGCGGTCGAGGTAGAGGGCGGGCACGCACTCGGCGAGGGGGACCACCTGCCCGGTTTCGGAGGCCGCGGCCCGCAGGTCGTGGCATACGCCGTCAACGAGGCGGGCCAGGCGCGGCAGCAAGGCCGGGTCGCGGTCGGCCAGGGCGATCACGTCGCCGAGCAGCAGGTCGCATCGCCCGCTGGCGAAGACGTCCTCGTACGCCAGCAGGTGCCGGTCCGGCAGCGGCAGACGCCCCCGCAGGGCCGGAACCTGGAGACGCGGGACGAGCTTCGTCCAGCCCTTGGCTTCGGCTTCGGCCGCCTCACGGGTGGTGGCCTCCTTGTAGAAGGTGGCCGTGCTCGACGCCCTTGGCCGGTCGCCCATGCTCACGTCATGTCCCCGGGAAGAGTGGCCAGCCAGCTCCGCAGGACGACCATGGCCAACTCGTCGGCGGCAGCCCGTTCGGTGCGGGCCGCTGCGACCATGCCCGTGTCCTGGTGCCCGGCTTCGACGAGTACCCGCAGGGCGTCGTTGTCAGCTGGGCGCTCGATCCCGCGGAACCGCAGTTGGATCTTCGCCAGGAGTGCGGTGACCTTGTACAGGTCGCGGAGGTCGGGCGAACCCTTCAGGAGCTGACGACGGATCTCTATGGCGGCCTGGATTCCGTCGCGCAGGCTCACGTCGATGTCGGTATCCGTGTCCGGAGCAGGCAGGGCAAGTCCGGCAGCGCACCACAGCGGGACGAGGCCACCGCTCCCGATGAGCGCCAGGACGTGCACGAGCCTGGAGGTGACGGCTCCTGCCCGGCACTCCGCGCGGGTGAGCACGGTCAGCCCGAGCTTGACGCCTCCGAGTTCGGCTTCCAGGTCGGCCAGCACACGCCGCATCCCGCCCAGGGAGTCGACGCCGGCGACAACGAACACGTCGAGGTCGCTCCAGTCGTGCTGGTACTTGCCACGGGCGCCGCTGCCGGTGACGGCCAGCAGGTCGATCAACGGGCTCGGCCCAGTCAGGCGGTCGAGAAGTTCGGAGAGATAGGACTCCAGGTGTACCGGCAGACCCAGCGCGTTGACCGGCATGGTGCTCGGCCGATGCTCGGGCCACTTGTGGGCCAGCGCCATGCGGTCCAGTCTTCGCTCCAGCTCCAGGCGCGGTCCGTCGTTGCCGATGACCTCCTGGGCGATGGAGGCGATCTTGTCTGCGCCCCGAGCGCTCTTGACCACGTCACGGTCGGCAACGTCCCGTGCGCCTGCGGTGCCACGCTGTGCGCGGACGGCTGCGAAGACGTCCAGGTAGGCGATGGTGAGCTGGGATCCGAGCATCCTGGCGAGCTCAGCCGTCGAGTCGAAGTCGTGCAGGGACTCGACGCTGACGGAGTCCAGGAAGTGGTGCGCCTCGCAGTATCGGTCCAGGGCATCCACGATGAGCTCGGCCTGCACGACCGGGTCCAGCCGGTACGGGTCAGCGATGCCCGCCCGGGTGGCCGCGTCCTGGATCAGGTAGCCGATCTTGAGACGGGCGTACCCGTGGTGCGTGCGTAAGTACTCGCCGGCCGTGCTCTTGCCGCTCTCCGACATGCCACCGAGCGCGGTGACGTGCACGCCTGCCATCGCCCGGCCGGGGATGGCAGGGTGCAGTGGTGCCAGGAGCCGACGGACCTCGTCCTGGACGGTGACGGTCGGCCGGTCGCCGATGTGCATCGTCATGGCGAACCGGCCCTCCGCAGTGAGCCGGTTGATCTGCTCATGGAGGACACGCTGATAGGCCGCGTAGATATCGGTGACGCCGGCCTCGTGGGACAGGCTCCGGCGGGTGCCTTCGTCCTCGCAGTGCAGGAGCAGGAGGGCGCATTCGCCGGCTTCCGCGGTCCGGAGATCGGCCTCGTATGGGGCCAGGAGGCAGCGGGCACGATCAGCCGCCTGCGAAGCGGCCAGGTTCTCCCGGACGGCGACAGTGGCCGCGACGGATGCCTCCAGCATCGGGATGCCCCGGTCGAGGAGCCGCACCGGCGCCGAGAACGGACGGCGGGAGCGCTCCAGGTAGGAGGTGGCGAGGACGTCGCAGACCTCCTGTACCGGTCCGGTCTCGAACCACCAGCGGCTCATGCCGTCGGCCTTGATGGCGGCCCAGCGCCGGTCGTAGTGGTCGAGGGGCCCCGCCGAGGTGGCGCCGACGCTCATGCGGCGGGCGAGGATTCCGATCTGCTTGGTCTTCCCAGTGTTGTCGGGGCCGCTGAACGCGACCGACACGGGATGGGGCTGCGTATCACTTTTGAGCTGGCTGATCATCAGCTTCCCCTCGTAGGGTGCGCAGAGCACGCGTGCCGACGAGGCGTTGTCGTGTCTGCCTCAAGAAGCGGGGTGGCCCCGTTGGAGGAAGTCAGGGCCAGGGCGGTCTGTTCAGCGGCGTCGTACGGAGCAGCGTCATCGACGTTGAGCGAGGGGTGCGCCAGGGAGCCCGGCACAGTCGGGGACTCGCCCTGGGCGAGCACGCCGACCATGGCGAGCCCGGCTGCCGTACCGAGCGCCCACACCCAGGTCAGGGCATTTCCGAGCGGGTCGGACGAGACAGTCCGGTTCACTCGGACTCCTCCTTGCCTGCCGCCTCGCGCAGGGCGATGGCTCGCTCCAGCTGCATGCTCAGCAACTGGACCCGTCCTGGGTCCAGTTCGAGCTTCGCGGTGGTCTTCGTGCCATCGAGGAAGCAGACGTCTACCAAGAGGGCCGCGTGCCCGGTCCGCCGGTCATAGCGGGGGTCCTTGTCCAGAAGGGCCAGCCCTTGGACGATCGGGGTCGTCGGCCGGGAGGCGCTCGCGGACACCTCGTGGGCCGTGGCGCTCTGCGCCGATTCATCCACCGTCGAGGGTGCGGTCCTGCGGGTGGGGTGGTACTGGTCGGTCGTCGTCACCGGTGGTTCCTCTCACGCGTCCGGACAAGCTCGAACAGGCCGCTGCACAGGGCCCGTTCGGGCCATTCGGAGATCCAAGGGGTGATGTTCAGTGAACGGCGATCCGCGGTCCCGGGACAGGGCCCAGGATGTAGTCCTGCGTAATCCCGCGTAATCCAGGTGGGGAGGGTGACGGGGTGCCGAAGAACCCGGCCGTCGCGGATCTGATCAAGCAGGCGTGCCAGGAACGCGGCTGGGGGCCCTCAGAGTTGGCACGCGCTCTGGGGCTGGCTGAGAGCGGCGATCCGCGTCGTCTGCAACGGCAGCATGCCCGGCGCTGGATCGAGGGCGAACGCACCCCGGACCACTGGTGGCCCTACCTCGCCCAGGTGCTGGAACTGGATCCGGAGGCGATCAACCTTCCGGAGGCCATGCCGGTGGCACTCCGCACCGATACCGTGGCCTCAGTCCTACACCTGGGAAGGAGCGACGTGGACCGCCGGAACTTCATCGTCGCATCCAGCGGATACGCCCTGTCCGCCCTCGACCTGCCCGACATGGACAGCATCACCCGCAGGACCAAGGGCGCCTCCCCCGGGAGCCTGCGCGTCGGCCGGGGCGAAGTGGCAGCGGTGCGCCACATGGTGAAGACGCTCGGCGACTCGGCCTCCGAACTCGGCGGCGGCCACGCCCGCCACCTCGCCGTGCGCTACCTCACTCAGGACGTCGCTCCCTGGCTGGAGGGCCGCTTCACCGAGGCCACCGGCCGCGAGCTGTTCGCCGCCACCTCCCAGCTGGTGCACCTCGCGGGCTGGATGGCCCAGGACGAAGGCGACACCCCCGAACTGCGCGGGCTCGCCCAGAGCTACTACGCACACTCCTTCCGCCTGGCCGCAGAGGCCGGCGATCCGGAGCTGTCCGCCACCGCCCTGCGGGGGCTCGCCGTGCAGTGCGTCGACCTGGGCTACCGGGCCGAGGCCGTCCAGCTCGGCGAAGCCTGCGTGGACTACGGCCGCCACCTCGACAACCCCCGCGCCGTCGCCTACTACGAGGCCACCCTCGCCAACGCCGCCGCCCAGGACGACGACCGTCGCATGGCCACCAGGCACCTCGACATGGCCGAGACCGCCATTGGGAAGCCGGCCACCGCGGGCGGCGACTCCTGGGCAGCCCACTACTCCCCCGGCCGATGGGCCCACGAATCCGGCATGATCCTCTCGCGCCTCGGCGACCTCGACGCCGCCGAGGAGCACCTCCACCTCGCCCTCGACATCCACGGCCTCGACCGCCGCCGCACCCGCGCCATCGTCCTGGCCGACCTGGGTGGCGTACGGCTCCGCCAAGGCGATGTCGACGGCGCTCTGGTGACCTGGCGAGACTTCCTCGACTGCGCGGACGGCATCCGCTCCGTGAGGGTCCAGGCCGCCCTCCAGGACATGCGCGTACGCCTCCGCCGCTACAGCGGCGTTCCGGAAGCCCAGGAACTCCGCGAGCGAGCAGCCCGGTTCGCCGCCTGACCCTGATCCCGTCCGCGAGATCGAGTCCGGCCGGCCTGCTCATCCCGGATAGACGGGCGTGGTGCGCTCTTTCCCCGCCCTGTTTCAAGTGCCGTTCCTCAGGCGTGCCGCTACGGGTCCACTGGTCCTTCCCAGACACAGCAACTACCGCTCATCGCACGGCGGGAGGGCCCTGCGGCGCCGGGTGCGGCCGGGGGGGGACAGCTCCAGCGTCAGGGTGAGGTGGGTGGCGTCGGGGGGCGGGCGGCGGCCGGGGTCGGGGTGCCAGCCGAGGCGGGCGTAGAAGGCGCGGGCGCGGCGGTTGTGCCACTGGACGTCGAGGACGGCCCGGGCGTAGCCGGCCGTGTGCCAGGCGTGCAGGCAGGCGGTGTGCAGGGCGCGGCCGACGCCGGTGCCCCAGTGGGCGGGGGCCACGTGCAGCTGGTGGAGTTCGACGGTGGGCCGGGGCCGGTCGGCGCGGGGCGGGTCCCCGCCCGCCGCCGGGGCGTGCGGGAGGTAGGCGGCGGCGCCGAGGACGGTGCCGCGGCGTTCGGCGCACAGCGCCGGGGTGTCGTCGCGGTCCAGGACGCGGGCCCAGGCGTCGTGCCGGCGGGCGTGCTCGGCGGGGGCGTCGAACGGCGCGTGGGGGTGGCGGGCCCGGTGGTGGGCGGCGCCGGCGTCGGCGTGCAGGGCGGCGATGGCCGCCAGGTCCGCGCGGGTGGCGGCGCGGACCCGGACGGCGGTGTCGTGGGGGGCGGGGTGCACGGTGGCGGTGGCCCTACGGGTGCTCGGCGCGGCCGTCGACCCGGCGGGGCAGGCCGAGCGGGTTGTCCTCGCGCAGTTCGGGCGGCAGCAGGGCGGGCGGGGTGTCCTGGTAGGCGACGGGGCGCAGCCAGCGTTCGACGGCGGTGCCGCCGACGGAGGTGGCGGTGGAGGTGGTGGCCGGGTAGGGGCCGCCGTGGTGCTGGGCGGGGGCGACGGCGACACCGGTGGGCCAGCCGTTGACGACGACGCGGCCGGCGAGCGGGGTGACCTCGGCGAGCAGCCGGGCGCCGCGCCCCGCCCCGTCGGTGCCGGCGCCCTCCTCGTCGCCGAGCTGCAGGGTCGCGGTGAGGTTGCCGGGGAGCCGGGCGAGGACGGCGCCGATCTCGGCCTCGTCGGTGTAGCGGGCGACGACGGTGACCGGACCGAAGCACTCCTCCAGCAGGAGGTCGTGCGGCCCGTCGGCGGTGAGGCGGGCGGCGGGTACGGCGAGGAAGCCGGCGCTGACGGTGTGTTCGCCGCCCGCGCCCGGGGTCACCGGCGCCTCGACGTCGGGGAGTACGGCACGGGCACGGACGCCGTCGAGGAACGCCTCGCGCATGCGGTGGTCGAGCAGGACCCCCGCCTCGGTGTCGCTGACCGCGGCGGTCAGCGCCTTCAGCAGCCGGTCGCCGGTGGCTCCCGCGGGCGCGAGGACCAGGCCGGGCTTGACGCAGAACTGGCCGACGCCGAGGGTCATCGAGCCGGCCAGCCCGGCGCCGATCTGCTCGGCGCGTTCCTCGGCCGCAGCCTCGGTGATCACGACGGGGTTGAGGCTGCCCAGTTCGCCGTGGAAGGGGATCGGGTGCGGGCGGGCCGCGGCCGCGTCGTACAGGGCGCGGCCGCCGCGCACCGAGCCGGTGAAGCCGGCGGCGGTGATCAGCGGGTGCCGGACGAGGTCGAGGCCGGCCTGGAAGCCGTGGACGACGTTGACCACGCCCGCCGGCAGGCCGACGTCGGTGGCGGCGCGGCGCAGCAGCGCGGCGCACAGCTCGGAGGTGGCGGGGTGGTCGGGGTGGGCCTTGACGACGACGGGGCAGCCGGCGGCGAGGGCGCTGGCGGTGTCGCCGCCGGGGACGGAGAAGGCGAGCGGGAAGTTGGAGGCCGCGTAGACCGCGACCGGGCCGAGCGGGATCTTGTAGCGGCGCAGGTCGGGCCGGGGCGGGGCGAGACCGGGGTCGGCGTGGTCGATCAGTACGCCGAGGAAGGCGCCCTCGTCGACGACGTCCGCGAAGGCGCGCAACTGGTAGGTGGTGCGGCCCAGTTCACCGGTGAGCCGGCCGGGGCCGAGCGCGGTCTCGGCGTCGGCGACCCCGACGACGGCCTCACCGGCCTCGTCGAGGAGCGTGGCGGCGCGGCGCAGCAGCGCGGCGCGGGTGGACCGGTCGGCGAGCGCGCCGCAGGCGGCGCGGGCGGTGCGTACCGCGCCGTCCACCTCGTCGGCTGTGGCCTCCACCGCAACCTGCTCCCGCCGCTTCCCGGTTCGGGGGTCGACACTCCAGACTGGTGTTGCTGCTGCCGCTGCCACCGTGCATTCCTCCCGGGCGATGCCGTGCGAGTCGTTCTGAGGGTTCCGGGACCGTCCGGACCTTGCAGCACACCGGACCTCGTTCGATATGCTGAACGCCATCCCGGATGGTGAACAACTGGGACTCTATGGCTGTCCGAACAGAGGGGTCAAGGGCGATGTCAGCTGGCGATACCGGTGGATCGCAGGTCAAGTCCGCCGTGCGGACCGTGGAGTTGCTCGAGTACTTCGCGGGCCTGCCCGGCATGCACTCGCTGGCCTCCGTCCAGGAAGCCGTCGGCTACCCCAAGTCCAGTCTGTACATGCTGCTCCGCACCCTCGTCGACCTGGGCTGGGTCGAGACGGACGCCACCGGCACCCGCTACGGCATCGGCGTACGGGCCCTGCTGGTCGGCACGTCGTACATCGACGGCGACGAGGTGGTGGCCGCCGCCCGCCCCACGCTGGACCGGCTCTCCGACGACACCACCGAGACCATCCACCTCGCCCGCCTCGACGGCACCAACGTCGTCTACCTCGCCACCCGGCAGTCGCAGCACTACCTGCGGCCCTTCACCCGGGTCGGCCGGCGGCTGCCCGCGCACTCCACCTCGCTGGGCAAGGCACTGCTGGCGACGTACACCGACGACCAGGTCCGGGCGATGCTGCCGCCGACCCTCGCGCAGTTGACCGAGCACACCCTGACCGACCACGAGCAGCTGATCGAGGAACTGCACGCGGTGCGCGAGCAGGGCTACGCGGTCGACCGCGAGGAGAACACCCTGGGCCTGCGCTGCTTCGGCGTCGCGATCCCGTACCGCACCCCGGCCCGGGACGCGATCAGCTGCTCGGTGCCGGTGGCCCGGCTGACCCCCGACCACGAGCAGATGATCAAGGACACCCTCTTCGACGCCCGCGACCGGCTGGCGCTCGCCACCCGCCGGCTCTGAGGCACGGGGCCGACGGCCCCCTCCCCCGTGCGGCGGAGGCGGATCGTCGGCACGGCCGAGGCGACCGGACCGCGCCGCCGGAAGCCTGGGCGGCATGAGCACTCACGCCGCCAGGGTCCCGCGCCCCGCCGCCGCGGTGGCCGTACTGAGCCTGACCTACGCTGTGCAGATGATCATCGGGATGCTCGCGGCCGCGGCCGGTGCCCACTTCCTCGCCGAACGCGGGGCCGCGCGGTGCGCATAGCGCGCCGGCCCCGGGGGCCGATCCGGCTGCTGGGCGCCCGCTGGATCCATCTCATCCTGGGCGGCGCGCTGTTGATGCCGTTCCACCTGCTGGCCTCGGTCTTCGTGGGACTGGTGACGGACGGCGCCGATCCGCTGCTCACTACCGGCGTGCAGTTCACCTCGTTCGGCTGCGCACTGCCGCTCGCCGCCCTGGTCGCCCTCCTCCTCCCTCAGTTGCGGCCCCTGGAGGTGACCGCCGTACGGACGCTGTGCTTCCTCCCGGCGGAGCGGCTGGCCGACGGGCCCGCCCTCTCCTGGGCGGCCCGTCGGCGCACCGCGCTGTGGTTCGTGGCGCATCTGCTGGCCGGCGGGGTCGTCAGCGGGATGACGCTGGCCGCTCCGCCGGCCGCGGTGGTGCTGCTGGTGCTGCCGTTCACGCCCCCGCTGCAGCGCTCCGTACCGCCCTGGATGCAGGCCCTGCCCGGTGTGCTCGGCCCGCTCGCCGGGCTGGCGCTGCTGGCCCTGGTCGCCAGCACCGCCTGGGCGTCCGGGGTGCTGCTGGCCCGCTGCGCGCCGGTGCTGCTGGGGCCCACCCCCGCCGACCGGCTGGCCGCGGCCGAGCGCCGGGCCGCCGATCTGGCGACCCGTAACCGGCTGGCCCGCGAACTGCACGACTCCGTCGGGCACGCGCTCAGCGCCGTCACCCTTCAGGCGAGCGCGGCCCGCCGGGTACTGGACAAGGACCCGGAGTTCGCCCGTCAGGCACTCACCGCCATCGAGGAGACCACCCGTGCGGCGGTCACCGAACTCGACACCGTACTGGGGCTGCTGCGCGAGGAGGACGGCACCGACCCGTCGGCGCCCGCGCCCACTCTGGACGGGCTGGACGCGCTGCTCGACCGGACCCGCGCGGCGGGAGTGGCGGTGGAGGCCACGGTCGAGGAACGGTGCGCCGGGCTGCCGCCGGTGGTCTCACGGGAGGCGTACCGGATCGTGCAGGAGGGCCTGAGCAATGCGCTACGGCACGCCGGACCGGTGCCGGTACGACTGCGACTGCGGGTGCACGGCGGCCAGTTGACGCTGCGGATGGAGAATCCGGTCGCGGCGGGCGACAACGGCCCGGTAGCGGCGGGTGGTACCGGCCCGGACCCGGCCGCGCCGGCGCGTACCGGTGGCGGCCGGGGGCTGCGCGGTGTCGCCGAGCGCGCCCGGCTGCTGGGCGGCGAGGCGACGGCCACGGCCCGGGACGGCGTATGGCGGCTGACGGCCCGGCTGCCGCTGACGGGGAAGAACGAGCACACGACGGGGGCGGACGGACCGTGATGCGGGACCGCGACGAGCACACGACGGGGGCGGGCACACCATGAGCACGACGCACGACGACGGCATCGGTGCGCGTCCCGGCGGCGGGACGGACGATCCGTCCACCGGCCCCCGGTCCCCGCAGGCATTGCGGATCTTCCTCGCCGACGACGAGCGGATGGTGCGCACGGCACTGCGCACGATCCTGGGGGCCGAGGCCGACATGGAGGTCGTCGGTGAGGCGGCGACCGGCGCCGAGGCGGTGCCCCTGATCCGTCAACTGCGGCCGGACGTCGTGCTGATGGACGTACGGATGCCGGAGATCGACGGGATCCGCGCGACCGAGCAGGTGCTCGCCGGCACGGACCGGCCGCCGCGCATCATCGTCGTGACGACCTTCGAGAACGACGCGTACGTGTACGACGCGCTGCGGGTCGGGGCCAGCGGCTTCCTGCTCAAACGGTCCGGAGCGGAGGACCTGGTCCAGGCGGTACGGCTGGTGGCGCGCAGCGACTCGCTGCTGTTCCCGGCGGCGGTGCGCCGCCTGGCCGCCCGGCACGCCGGGGAGCGCGCCGCGCGGGACACCGTGCGGGGGCTGCGGGCCCGGCTGTCGGAACGGGAGCAGGCGGTGCTGCGGCTGATGACGGCCGGACTGACCAACGCCGAGATCGCCGGGCGGCTGGGCGTCGGACCGGCCACGGTGAAGACACATGTGGCGGGCGTACTGGCCAAGCTGGGGGTGCGGGACCGGACGCAGGCGGTCATCGCCGCGTACGAGTGCGGCTTCGTCCGGCCGGGGTGACGGCCTCGTGGGGGGCAGTGTGTGGGGGGAGCGGCCTGTGGGGGGCGGTCCGTGGGGGGGGCGGCCTGTGGGAGTGGCCTGTGGGGGAGGCGGCGGCTGCTGGGAGGCGGCGGCCCGTAGGGAGCGGCCCGTAGGGGTTCGATGGGCCCCCGGTGGTTGCCCTGCCCAGCGGGGAGGGCCGGGACGCGGCGGGCGTCCCGGAGCGGTCCCGGATCTGTCCCGGAGCAGCCCCGGATGCGGGACCGGAGCAGTCCCAAAAGCGGGACCGGAGCGACCCCGGAAGCGGGACCGGAGCAGTCCCAAAAGCGGGACCGGAGCGACCCCGGAAGCAGGACCGGAGCGACCCCGGAAGCAGGACTGGAGCAGTCCCGGAAGCGGGACCAGTGCTCTGCCGGAGCGCCGGAGGGGTTCCGCCCGGCGGGTACCGGGTCCGCCGCCCGCCCCTCCGGCAGATACCGGGTCCGCCGCCCGCCCCTCAAGCGAGCGTGCCCAACGCCTCCCGTACCGCGGCCAGATCGGCGTCGCTCGCCAGCCCGGCGTGGTAGAGCCGCAGGGCGTTGGCGCCCAGTGCGGCGGCGTGCGTGGCGTCCGCGGCGAGGGTGCGGGGGCTGCCGCCCATGCCGGAGACCACGGTGAGGTTGGCGGCGACCGTGGCGGCGACCGGGCGGTCGGCGAACGGGGCGAGGACGTCGGCGCGGGCGTCGGCGTCGCCGGTGCACGGCAGCACCACCCCGTCGGCGTGCGCGAGGACGTCCGCCGGGTCCACCCCGGCGTTGGCGCCGCAGCGGTGCGCGGCGGGATCGGCGTGCAGCAGCACCCGGAAGCCGTCCGGCGCGGCGTCCCGTACGGCGCGTACCGCGGCGCGCTGCAGCGTGCGCGCGGCCCGGTCCCGCCAGGTGCGCAGCACCCCCGCCGGCTCCGCGCCGAGCAGCGCCTCCACGGCGGCCCACTCGCCCGCCCGGCCGCCGCCCCCGGCCGGGACCGGGCCGCCCGCCCACAGCGGTGCCATGGCCCGTACCACCGCTTCCCTCAACTCCCTTGCGGGCACGCCGAGTTCACCGTAGCCCTCGGCGCAGACCGGGCAGAAGCACACCGACATCAGGTACTGCGCGGCGCCGGGGAGCGGCACCCCGGCGGTCTTGTCGTGGGCGTGCAGGTGGGCCAGCCCGTACCAGCCGCAGGACTCCAGCTCGGTGCCCCGGGCGCCGGGCCGTACGGCCGCCTCGGCGGCGAGGGTGACGAGGTAGGCGCGCACCTCGGGCCGGGCGATGCACGGGGCCCAGGGGTAGGGGTCGCCGTAGGCGTTGTGGACGACGGCGGAAGGGTGGTCGGCGCCCAGGCGGGAGTTGTGGGCGAGGACGACCCAGGAGTGCACCTCCAGGCCGGCGTCGGTCAGCGCCCGGGTGGCCGCGCCGAACGGGTCCGGGCCCGCCACCCAGTCCTGGCCGTACGGGCGCAGGGTGCGGCGGGCCCAGCGGGCGGGGTACGGCGGGTAGAGCACGGCGGCGTGCCGGGCGGTGACGATGCGGTGGCGGGGGTGGCGCGGGGTGAGGGCGCGGGTGGAGTGATAGGCGGAGGCCAGGGTGGCCTGCTGGACGCCGAGGGCGGCGAGGCGTCCGGGGGCGTACGGGTCGCCGATCACGTCCCAGGGATAGAGGAAGGCGGCGGCGCGCATCAGGCACCGGCCCCGGGCGCCTCCGGCAGCAGGGCCAGGCCGTGGTCGATCAGCGCGGCCAGCTCCTCGACGTGCGCGGGGGCCGGTTCGCTCAGCGGCGGCCGGACCTCGCCGACGTCCGGCCCGCGCAGCCGTACGCCCGCCTTGACCAGCGAGACCGCGTAGCCGCGGCCCTGGTTGCGCAGTTCGACCAGCGGCCGGTAGAAGCCGTCCAGCAGCCGGGTGACGGTGTCGTCGTCGCCGGTGGTCAGCGCCCGGTGGAAGGCGACGGCGATGTCGGGGGCGAAGGCGAAGACGGCGGAGGAGTACCGGCGGACGCCGAGTCCCCGGTAGGCGGGGCCGGTGAGTTCGGCGGTGGGCAGACCGTTGAAGTAGAGGAAGTCCTCGTCCGGGGCGTCGGTGCGGACGGTGCTGATGATGCGCTGCAGCAGGTCGAGGTCGCCCAGGCCGTCCTTGAGACCGATGATGCCGGGGGTCCTGGCCAGGGCGGCGACGGTGGCCGGGGTGAAGACGGCGTTGTCGCGCTGGTAGACGATGACGGGGAGGGCGGTGGCGGCGGCGAGGGCGGTGTAGTGCCGCAGGAGTCCTTCCTGGCCCGCGGTGACGAGGTACGGCGGCATGGCGAGCAGCCCGTCGGCGCCGGCGTCCTGGGCGAGACGGGCGAACCGGGCGGCGAGCGCGGTGCCGTAGCCGGTGCCGGCGACGACCGGGACGCGGCCGTCGGCCTCCGCCACCGCGGCGGTGACGCAGGCGGCGAACTCCTCGGGGGTGAGCGCGTGGAACTCCCCGGTGCCGCAGCAGGCGAAGACCGCGGCCGCGCCCGCGTCGATGCCGGCGCGCACATGGGCGCGGAACGCGGTGAGGTTCAGGGCGCCGTCGGGTGCGTACGCGGTCACGGGGAAGAACAGCAGTCCGTCGAGACGGTCGGCGAGTTGGGGGGACCTCCCAGCGTCAGCTGGGGGAGGCTGTGCGGTCACGGGCTCTCCCTGACATACTCGTGCACGTTTCTGATCTGCGTCCATATTTCTGAACGACGTTACGCTAAAGCAGCGTTCCGGTACCGGTCAAGAGCGCACAACTGCCGTGTCACAAGCGGATTTTCCGGATCCGTCAACCGTCTTGACCGGCGACGATGCGGCTTCCTACGTTGTCCATCCACCTGAATGCCGTTCGCGGATACAGCCTTTCGGCTGGCTTCGCCCCCCCAGCCGCCTCCCCGCCGTTTCGCCCCCGCGTCGTCTTCGGCCCGGACCGTGAACCACCGCGGACATCCGTACCGCCCGTGCCTCGTTCAGATCGACAAGCCCGCAGTTCAGCCGGAGGAGTACCCGCCATGACCGCACCCCGCACCGTCCTGCTCACCGGCGCCGCCGGCGGCCTCGGCACCCTGATGCGCGAACTGCTGCCGCCCCACGGCTACCGCTTGCGCCTCTTCGACCAGCGCCCCGTCGAGACCACGGACGGCGAACCGGACGCCGTCACCGCCGAGTTGGCCGACAAGGAGGCACTGCGCGCGGCCGTGCGCGGGGTCGACGCCATCGTCCACCTCGCCGGCATCTCGCTGGAGGCACCGTTCGAGAAGATCCTGCGCGCCAACATCGAGGGCACCTACCAGGTGTACGAGGCGGCGCGCGAGGCGGGCGTCCGCCGGGTCGTGTTCGCCTCCTCCAACCACGCCGTCGGCTTCACCCCGCGCCCCCCGGACGGCTCCGCCGCCATCCCGGTCGACACGCCCCGCCGCCCCGACACCTACTACGGCCTCTCCAAGGGCTTCGGCGAGGACCTCGCGTCGCTCTACTGGGACGTGCACGGCATCGAAACCGTCTCCGTCCGCATCGGCTCCTGCTTCCCGGTGCCGACCTCGGTGCGCATGCTGTCGATCTGGCTGAGCCCGGCCGACTGCGCCCGCCTGCTGCACGCCGCGCTCACCGCCCCCGGAGTCGGGCACACCGTCGTCTACGGCTCCTCCGCCAACACCCGCCTGTGGTGGGACCTGTCCTCCGCCCGCGCCCTGGGCTACGAGCCGCAGGACGACTCCGAGCCGTACGCCGCGGAACTCCTCGCGGCCCAGGGCGCACTGGACCCCGCCGATCCCGCGCACGCCCACCTCGGCGGCGCCTTCTGCACCGACCCGCCGCAGTGGCCGCACTGACCGCCGGCCGCCCGCGGGTGGGCCGCGCCACCTCGCGGAACCCGCGCCGCCCCGGTGGCGTCCTGGTGGGTGTACCGACCACCGCGCAGGAACGAGGAAACGCATCATGGGCATCGTCAGCTGGCTCGTACTGGGGCTGATCGCGGGCATCGTCGCCAAGGTCCTGCTGCCGGGGCGGGACCCGGGCGGAATCGTCGGCACGACCCTGATCGGCATCGTGGGGTCCTTCATCGGCGGCTGGCTGTCGACCAAGATCCTGCACCGCCCGATACCGAAGGACTTCGGCGAGCCGTCCATGTGGATCGCCTCGATCGCCGGGGCGCTGGTCCTGCTGATCGCCTACCGGCTGCTCTTCGGCAACTCCCGCGAACGACGGTGACCGGCGCGCCGGGCGGCCTTCCGCCCGCGGGTAATGGAACCGCAAAGACGGGCCGATCGTTGGTCCCGGCATGACCGCTATGACTCCTGGCTCGAACCTCCCGCTCAACGCCGCGCGGGTGGCGGTGGACGTCACCGCCCCCGTGCGGCTGGACGTGTCGGGCCTGCTGCTCGCCGCCGACGGCAAGGTGCGCTCCGACGCCGACTTCGTCTTCTACAACCAGCCCGCCGGGCCGGGCGTGACGCACTCCGCGGCGCCCGCCGGCGGCGACACCATCACGGTGGACACCGCCGCGGTCCCCGACGGCATCGAGAAGATCGTGGTCACCGCGAGCCTGGACGCCGCCGGCGCGACCTTCGCCGGCACCGAGCCCACCGCCACGGTCCGCAACGCCGACGACGGCAGCGCCCTCGCCTCCTTCACCCCGCCACGGCTGGGCACCGAGACCGCGCTGGTGGTCGTCGAGATCTACCGGCGGGCCGGCGCCTGGAAGGTGCGCGCGGTCGGCCAGGGCTACGCCGACGGCCTCGCCGGGATCGCCACCGACTTCGGCGTGACCGTCGACGAACCGGCCGCCCCGGCCGCCGCCCCGCAGGCACCCCCGGTACCCCCCGCTCCCCCGGCACCCGCCGAGCACTGGGCGCCGCCGGCCGGCGCCCCGGCCCCGGTAGCCCCGCCGCCGGCCGCCGCTCCCCCGGCCCCGCCCGCACCGGCCGCCGCCCCCGGCACCGGCAAGGTCAACCTCGACAAGGGCCGGGTCAGCCTGCAGAAGAACCAGACCGTCTCGTTGGTCAAGGGCGGCCGGCCGCTGCTGGGCTCGGTCCGGATGGGCCTAGGCTGGGAGCCGGCCTTCCGCGGCAAGAACATCGACCTCGACGCCTCCGTCATCGCCTACGGCCCGGACCGCAAGAAGATCGACAACTGCTTCTTCGGCAAGCTGATGATCCTCGGCGGCGCCGTCCAGCACTCCGGCGACAACCTCACCGGCGAGGGCGCCGGCGACGACGAGGCGATCACCGTCCACCTCGGCGGCCTGCCGCCCGAGGTGACCGGCCTGGTCTTCGTCGTCAACTCCTTCTCCGGCCAGAAGTTCTCCGACGTCGCCAAGGCGTACTGCCGCCTGGTCGACGCGCAGACCGGCGAGGAACTGGTCCGCTTCGACCTCACCCACGCCGAGCCCCGTACGGGCGTGATGATGGCCAAGCTGATCCGCCAGTTCTCCGGCGAGTGGGAAATGACCGCGCTGGGCGAATTCGTCGACGCGCGGACGGTGCGCGGCATGGTCAAGCCGGGCGGCCAGGCGCTGTGACACGGGCGGCCGCCGGGCCCCGCACGGCCCGGCCGGCCCCCGTCACACCGCCGGCACCGGGCCGCCCGTGCGCCCGGTGAGCCCGGCGACCCGCGCCAGCCGTTCGTACGACTCCAGCAGCGCCGCACGGTCGTAGGTACTGGTCGTGACCAGTACCTCGTCCGCGGCGGCCGCGTCGATCAGCGTGCCGAGGGCGTCCGCGACCTGCTCCTCCGTGCCGTGGAGCTGGCCGCGCAGCGCGTCCTCGTAGAACCCGCGCTCACGCTCCGTCAGCGCGGCCGCGGCCACCGGGCCGTCGTCGGCGGGCCGCAGCGGCGGGAAGACGCCGTGGGTGCGGGAGTACGCCAGGGCCCGGGCCTCCGGCAGCAGCAGCCGGCGCGCCCGCGCGGTGGTGGCGGCGACCGCCACCGTCCCCGAGATGACGACGTAGGGGCGCGGCCACCGGACCGACGGGCGGAACGCGTCCCGGTAGGCGGCGATCGCGTCCAGCATCCTGCGGCGGTCGCGCAGGTCGCCGACGACCAGCGCCAGCCCGGCCTCCGCGGCGACCCGGGCACCGGCGCCGGTCGCCAGGACGAACGCCGGTATCCGCAGCCCCTCGGCGGGCCGGGCGTGGACCTGCGGGTGGACGGTCTGGGTACCGGTGAAGTAGCCGAGGAGTTCGGCGAGTTGGGCGCCGAAGTCCTCGGCGGCGTCCTTCCCGGTGCCCAGCGCCCGGCGGATGCCGCCGGTGAAGCCGACCGACCGGCCCAGGCCCATGTCGATCCGGCCGGGGAAGAGCGACTCCAGTACCCCGAACTGTTCGGCGACCACCAGCGGCCGGTGGTTGGGCAGCATCACCCCGCCGGTGCCGACCCGGATCGTGGTGGTCGCCGCGGCCACCGCGGCAGCCAGCACCGTGGGCGCCGACCCGGCGGTCCGGGCACGCCGTGGTGCTCGGACACCCAGAAGCGGTGGTAGCCGAGCTGTTCGGCGCGGCGCGCCAGGGCGACGGTGTCGCGCAGCGCCGCCGCGTCCGGATGCCCTTCCCTGGTGCGGGAACGGTCCAGGACCGAGAATTGTGTCGTCCGTGTCGTCGAGCTCACCACCTCTGCTTCAACGTCCGTACGCCCGCGAGATTCCCCGCCCGCGCTTCGGGCGGCACAAGGAGCGTCCGATGCCGCAGCAGCAGCCGCAGGACGGCGCGGCCGGCCCCGCGGATCATCCGGACGGCGCAGCCGAGCCGCCGGACCTTCCCGAGCGGGTCGCGAAGATCTACGGCGAGCACGACCTCAGCACCGTCCCGGCCTTCGCCGGCGGCTTCATCAACTTCGGCTACTGGGCCGGGGTGCCGCAGGCCGCCGGGCGCCGGCTGACCGAGGCCGACCGGGTGCGCAGCGAGCAGGACCTCTACCGTCTGGTGCTCGGCGCCCTCGGCCCGGCGCGGGGCCGCTCGGCGCTGGAGGTCGGCTGCGGGCGCGGGCTGGGCTGTGCGCTGGCCCTGCGGGAGTACGGGCTGGGCGCGGTGACCGGTCTGGACGCGCACCCCGACCAGATCGCCCGCGCCCGGGAGGCGAACGCGGCGCTGCTCGACGCGCGGGCGGCGGGGACGGGCCGGCTGGAGTTCGTGCTGGGGGCCGCCGAGCGCGTTCCGCTGCCCGGCGGTGCCGTCGACGCGGTGTACTCCGTGGAGGCCGCGCAGCACTTCCCGGGACCTGCCCGGTTTCGCGCGGGAGACGGCGCGGGTGCTGCGCCCGGGCGGGCGGCTGGCGCTGACGACGTTCTTCGCCCGCACCCGCGCGGCCGCCCGCGAGCTGCCCGGGCTGCTGCCGCCGTACGCCGACGGCCTGGACGTGCCGTACGTGGTCGACGAGGTGGTCGCGGCGCTTGCCGCGGCGGGCCTGCGCGAGGTCCGGGTGCGGGCGGTCGGTGCGGGGGTGTGGGAGCCCTACGACCGGTATCTGGCCCAGCAGCACGAGCCGCGGGACGGCTGGGCGCGCCGCTATCTGACGTCCTACCGGGCGGGTCTGCTGGACTACTACCTCCTGACGGCGGCGGCCGGCGGAGCGGCCGGCCGCCGCCGCGGGCAGGAGGAGGGCGGCGCCTAGCGGCGGCCGTGCCGCTTCCAGGGGCCGGTGATGGCGAGCATGATGCCGGGCTCCTGGATGTTGGCGAACAGCGTGTGTCCGTCCGGGGAGAAGACCGGGCCGGTGAACTCGCTGAACTCCGGCTTGTCGGCGGTGCCGATGTTGAGCTCGTTGCGGGCCAGCGGGTAGGTGCGGCCGTCGTCGGTGGCGCCGAAGAGGTGCTGGACGCCCTCGCCGTCCTCGGCGATGATCAGCCCGCCGTAGGGGGAGACGGTGATGTTGTCGGGGCCGTCGAACGCGCCGTCCTTCCCGGGGTCGGGGTTGACGCCGAGCAGGACCTTCAGGGTGAGGGTCCGCCGCCGCGGGTCGTAGAACCACACCTGCCCGTCGTGCTGGACCGGGCTCTCCTCGCGGGCGTAGGAGGAGACGACGTACGCGCCGCCGTCGGCCCACCACAGGCCCTCCAGCTTGCGGGCGCGGGTGACCTCGCCGGCCCCGAACTGCTTGCGCACCGAGACCGTGCGGGCGTCGCGGTCGGGCACGTCGACCCAGTCGACGCCGTAGACGGTGCCGGTCTTCGTGGCGCGCGAGAGGTCGTCGACGAACCGGCCGCCGGAGTCGAAGCACTTGAACGCCTGGAGCACGCCGGCGTCGCCGGCCAGGGTGCGCAGCTTGCCGCGGCCGTGGTGGAAGCCGTGCGGCGGGGTCCAGCGGTAGAAGAGGCCGTTGGGTCCGGCGGCGTCCTCGGTCAGGTAGAGGTGGCCGCGCCGGGGGTCGACGACGACGGCTTCGTGGGCGTAGCGGCCGAGCGCCTTGACGGGCCGGGGGTCGCGGCCGGCCCGGAGGTCGTACGGGTCGACCTCGAAGACGTAGCCGTGGTCCTTGGTCATGCCGTGCTCGCCGGCCCGGTCCTCGGTCTCCTCGCCGGTCAGCCAGGTGCCCCAAGGGGTGGTGCCGCCCGCGCAGTTGGTGGACGTACCGGCGATGCCGACCCGCTCGCCGACCGGGGTGCCGTCCTTGGCGACCTCGACGACGGTGCAGCCGCCGGACGCCGCCGGGTCGTAGACGAGTCCTTCGGTGAGCGGCACCGGGTGCGGCCAGTTGGCGCGCGGGCCCTTCAGCTCGTGGTTGTTGACGAGGAGGGTGGTGCCGCGGTGGCCCGCGAAGGCGCCGGTGCCGTCGTGGTTGGACGGGGTGGACTCTCCGCTGTCGAGGGTGGTGACCCCGGAATGGGTGATGATCTTGTACGAGAACCCGGCGGGCAGGGCGAGGATACCGTCGGGGTCGGGGACGAGCGGCCCGTAGCCGATGCCGTGGCTCGCCGCCGTGCCGTCCGCGGCGGGGTCCGGCAGTTCCTCGCCGAGCGCGCCCGGTGCGGTGGCCAGCACGCTGACGCTGCCGGCCAGCGCGACCCCCGCGCCGGCGAAGGCGGAACGCTTGGCGAAGTCTCTTCGGGTGAGCGGCATTGTCATCTCCTGGATGGCCGGTTTTCGACGCCCGTGTGCCTGCGCCGCTCACGCTCTCGTGCGCCGTCGAACTCCAGTTGAACGCGGCGCGACATCCAGGAAGCAGTTGGGGCGGGCCGGGCCGACGTGCGGCCCGGCCCGCCCCGTGCGGTGGCGGTGCCTGGGGTCAGTCCGACTGCCGGGAGCGCGCCTTGAACGCGGCCTTGCGGGCGTCCTTGGCGGACTTCTTGTCCGGGTGCAGCCGGCCCATCGCCTCCAGGACGTCGGCGGTGGCCGGGTGGTCGACCCGCCAGGCGGTGTCGAAGAACCCGCTGTGCTGGTCGGTCAGGCCCTGGACCAGGTCGCGCAGCTCGGCCTCGGTGCCCTCGTCGGCGCCGTCCAGCTGGGCCGCGATGGTGTCCACCGTCAGCCAGAAGATCATGTCCTGGGACGGCTCGGGGATGCCGGGCAGGCCGCGCTCGGCGAGCCAGACCCGGGCGAGGCCGCCCAGCTGCCGGTCGTCGAGCACCTCGCGCAGCGCGGGCTCGGCCTCCGGCGGGACCAGCGAGAGGGTCTGCTGGGCGGCGAGGCGGCGGCGCGGGGCGCCCTCGTCGTCGCCGCGGGCGGCCGCGAGCAGGTCGCGGGCGGCGTCCAGCGGGGTGCGGGCGGCGAGCCACTGCTCGGACTCGGCCTGGGAGAGCGCCTGGGGGTAGTCGGGCAGCGCGTCGAGCAGCACGTCGGCGCCCTTGTCGGTGAGGTCTCCGACGGCGGGTGCGTGGGCGCCGGCGTCCAGCAGCCGGGCCCGGACCGCGTAGACGCCGAGCGGGGTGAGCCGGACCATGCCGTAGCGGGACACGTCCTCGTCGGTCAGCGGCGCGGCGTGCGGCGTCCCCGTGGAGCCCGGCGTGACGACCGTCTCGCCCTCCTCGTCCAGCTCCTCGATGAGCGCCTCGTCGACCGGCCGGTACGCGACCAGGCCGATCGGCTCCAGCACCCGGAACTGGTCGTCCAGGCGCATCATCGCCTCGGAGACCTCTTCGAGGATGTCGTCGGTGGGCTCCTCCATGTCGTCGGGGACGATCATGGAGGCGGCGAGGGCGGGCAGCGGCACGTCCTGGTCGCCCTCGGCGAGGGCGGAGAGCAGGTAGAGGTTGCCGAGGATGCCGTCGAGCAGCTCGGCCTCCTGCTCGGGGTTCCAGTCGAGCGCGTCGAGATCCAGTTCGCCGCCCTCGGCGAGCTGGTCGGCCAGGTCGGCGAGGTCGGGGGCGGCCGCGTCGGCGAGCACGGTCTCCATGCCGCCGAGCCAGATGTCGAGGATGTCCTGCGGGCTGCCGGAGGTGAGCAGCCGCAGCTCCTCGCCGGGGGTGGCGGTGCCGACGGCGGCGTCGTCGTCGGGCAACCCCTCGCCGTCCTCGGCGATCTCCTCGGTCTCCTCGATCTCGACCAGGCCGGTGTCGACCGCGAGCTGCCACGCCTCGGCCGCGTAGGCGGGCCCGTCCTCGTCGCCGGCCAGCCCCAGGTGCTCGGTGGCGTCGGCCAGCGCGCCCTGGAGGATCTCCCCGCCGACACCGACCGGGACGCCCCGCTCGGCCCACCGGGCGAGCTTGGCCGCCCGGGCCATCAGGGGGGCGCTCAGCGCGTCCCGGGCCAGCTCCGCTTCGGAGTGCAGCCGCACCGGCGGCAGGGTGGGGCGGTCTGCGGACATCAGGTGCTCAGCTCCTCGGACGGACGACAGGCTCGTGCGCGGCCCAAGCGTAGACGGAATTCTCCGTATCTCGGACGGTTCACCCCCCGGCTGCCTGCCGGTCACCCGAAGAACCTTGACAACTCCCTTGCGCACACCGGAGATTGACGCGCGTAGCGCGCACGGGCCCGGCCCTGCGCGCACAGTGCCGTGACACCCCCGTTCACCCCCCATTTCCTCTCGGAGGCACGCATGCCGTCCCGTCGTCCGCTCCGCCGACCGGTCACCGTCGCCGCGGTGGCCGCCGCCGCCCTCGCCGGCGGGCTGCTGACCGCCACGCAGTCCGCCTCGGCGGCCGGCACCCGGATCCACGACATCCAGGGCAGCACTCGCATATCCCCGCTGGCCGGGCAGCAGGTCAGCGGGGTGCCCGGCACGGTCACCGCGGTCCGCGCGTTCGGCTCGTCGCGCGGCTTCTGGGTCCAGGACCCGCACCCGGACGACGACCCGGCCACCAGCGAGGCGGTCTTCGTCTTCACCGGCAAGGAGACCCCGCAGGTGGCCGTCGGTGACGCGGTCACCGTCTCCGGCACGGTCAGCGAGTACTACCCGGGCGGCAAGGACGCCGGGCTGCAGTCCGTCACCGAGATCACCAAGGCGACCTGGCAGAAGGTCTCCGCGGGCAACCCGCTGCCGGCCGCCTTCAAGCTCAACGCGGTCTCGGTGCCGAACCGGTACGCCCCCGCCGCGGGCGGCAAGAGCATCGAGTCGCTGAAGCTGCGCCCGGGCTCGTACGCGCTGGACCGCTACGAGTCGCTGGAGGGCATGCGGGTCTCGGTGGCGGACGCCCCGGTCGTCGGCCCGACCAACGCCTACCACGAGCTGTGGGTGACCGCCGAGCCGCAGCACAACCGGACGGCCCGCGGCGGCGCCCTCTACCGCTCCTACGCGGACCCGAACGGCGGCCGGGTCAAGGTGGCCTCCCTGATCCCCTTCGCCGAGCGGCCGTTCCCGGTGGCCGACGTCGGCAGCCGGCTGGCCGGCACCACCGCCGGACCGCTGGACTACGACAACTTCGGCGGCTACACCCTCCAGGCCACCGAGCTGGGCAAGCTGGCCGGCCGCGGCGCCGCCCCGGAGGCCACCCGCAAGCAGAAGTCCGACGAGCTGGCGGTGGCCACCTACAACGTCGAGAACCTCTCCCCCGCCACCCCGCAGGCCAAGTTCGACCGGCTCGCCACGGCGCTGGTGCACCACCTGTCCTCCCCCGACGTCGTCGCGCTGGAGGAGGTCCAGGACGACAACGGCCCCACCGACGACGGCACCGTCACCGCCGGCACCACCCTGAAGAAGCTCACCGACGCGATCAAGGCGGCCGGCGGCCCGGCGTACGAGTGGCGGCAGATCGACCCGGTCAACGACCAGGACGGCGGGCAGCCCGGCGGCAACATCCGGACCGCGTTCCTGTTCAACCCGGAGCGGGTGTCCTTCACCGACATCAAGGGCGGGGACGCCACCACCCCGGTGAAGGCGGTCGCCGACCACGGCAGGGCCACCCTGTCCGTGTCCCCGGGCCGGATCGCGCCCACCGACCCGGCCTGGAAGACCAGCCGCAAGCCCCTCGTCGGCCAGTTCTCGCTGCGGAACCGGCCGGGGAGCCGGATCTTCGTGATCGCCAACCACTTCAACTCCAAGGGCGGCGACCAGAGCCTGGACAGCCGGTTCCAGCCCCCGGCCCGGAGCTCGGAGACCCAGCGCACCGCGCAGGCCGGGCTGGTCAACGGGTTCGTGAAGGAGCTGCTGGCCAAGGACCCCAAGGCCGACGTGGTGGTGGCCGGGGACCTCAACGACTACCAGTTCTCGCCGGCCCTGAAGGACCTCACCGCCGGCGGGGTGCTCACCGACCTGGTCGGCGGGCTGCCGCGCGCCGAGCGGTACGGCTACGTCTACAACGGCAACTCGCAGGTGCTCGACCACATCCTCACCAGCCGCCACCTGGCCCGGCCGGACTACGACATCGTGCACGTCAACGCCGAGTTCGCCGACCAGGCCAGCGACCACGACCCGCAGGTGCTGCGGATCCGGCCCTGAAACCGGGGCCCGTGGGTCACCGGGTGTGACACCGCCGTCACCCGACTGGCCCCGGCCCGGGCGCCAACTCTCGCCGGGGGTGCGGTACTGGGCACGTAAGCAACATTCGGCGAGACATGAGGAGTCATCATGCCGAAGGCGCAGAACCGTAAGTCGGGTAACAAGGACCGTGCCGCCGAGCGGCGTTCCGACCAGCAGAAGGGGCGCAAGCCGTCGGAGGAGTCCGCATCCGAGCGCACCCAGGACCTGAAGCGTTCGCGGAATGGCCTGACTGACGCGTGATGGGCCTGTGAAGCCCGAGCGGCCGTCGCACCGTGAGGTGCGGCGGCCGTTCCGCTTCCCGGCCACCCCACAACGTAGCGATCCTTAAGAATTCACCACAGTACAACTAAGTGGACGTGAAACATGATGGGCCAGCACACTCCCCCCATGGACTCCGTGACCGCACCCCTCACCCCGCCGCCCACCGCAGCGCCGTTCGGCCGCACCGCCGTCGCGATGATCACCCCGTTCACCGGCGACGGCGCGCTCGACCCGGACGGCGCGCAGCGGCTCGCCGCGCACCTCGTCGACGAGGGCGGCTGTGACGCCCTGGTGCTGAGCGGCACCACCGGCGAGTCCCCGACCACCTCGGACGCCGAGAAGGAGACCCTGCTGCGGGCCGTCGTCGAGGCGGTCGGCGACCGGGCCCGGATCACCGCCGGGGTCGGCACCAGCGACACCCGGCACTCGGTCGAACTGGCCCGCACCGCCGAACGGGCGGGCGCGCACGGCCTGTTGGTGGTCACGCCGTACTACTCCCGGCCGACCCAGGAGGCCGTCGCCCACCACCTGAGCACCGTCGCGGACGCCACCGGCCTGCCCGTGCTGCTCTACGACATCCCCGGCCGCACCGGCACCGCGCTGACCGCCGACACCCTGCTGCGGCTGGCCGACCACCCGCGGATCGCGGGCGTCAAGGACTGCGGCAACGACGTGCTGAAGACGGCGAAGGTACTGGCCGCGACGGGCCTGGCCTACTACGCGGGCAGCGACGAGCAGATCCTGTCGCTGCGGGCGCTCGGCGCCGCGGGCTGCGTCAGCACCGCCGGCAACATCGCGCCGCGGGCCGTGTGCGCCGTCCGGGACGCCCACGACGCCGGCGACACCGCCGAGGCCGCCCGCCGCCAGCTCGCCCTGATCCCGCTGATCGAGGCGGTGACCGGCTCCCTGACCCCCGGGACGGTCGCCGCGAAGGCACTGCTGCGCCACCTCGGGCTGCCCGCGGGACCGGTCCGCGGCCCCCTGCTGGACGCCGACGACCGGCTCACCAGCCGGCTGGTGGACGCGCTGCGGACGACCCTGGACCGGACGGCCCGGGCGGGACGGGGGGTGCCTGCGATGGCTGCTGCGGCTGTCCCTGGCTAGCAGGGTACGGCGCGGGCGCCGCGCCGGAACCGGCCGCCCGGCCGGCGCCCGCGACCTCGTCCCCGTCCGGCCCGGAAGCCGGCTGCTCGTCCGGCGCCAGGTCCCGGACCAGCAGCGTCGCGCCGGCCACCGCGCCCGGCATCAGCACCACCGCGACGAACGGCACCAGGAACAGCAGGACCAGCGGGGTGCCGAAACCGACCGCGAGGGCCTTCCGGCCGCGCAGCATCCGCAGCCGCTCGCGGACCGGGACGGCACGGCGCTGCATGGCCACCGAGGTCAGCTCGACGGCGAGGAAGAAGCCGGAGACGCAGAAGCCGATCGCGGGGATCACCGTCTGCCCGACGAAGGGCAGGAAGCCCAGGACGAACAGCAGGAGCCCGAAGCCCGCGGCGCGCAGCAGCACATGGACGCTGTCCCGCAGCCCGGTCCAGAGCTCGCGCCACAGCGGCAGGTCCGGCCCGGGCGGGCAGTGCCCCTCGCTCTCCTCGACCTTCTGCGACAGCGACTCGTAGAAGGGGTCGCCGATCAGCAGGGTGACCGCGGTGAAGGTCAGCACCGACAGCGTCAGCCCGCCGGCGAACAGCAGCGCCACGAACAGCCCGCGCAGCAGCCCCTGCCAGGGCGAGCCCCAGCCGTCGGCAAACGGTGTCGCCCAGGCCGCGAGGTCGCCGGCCCACAGCGCGAGCACGGTGAGCACCCCGACGTACAGCACCAGCGCGATCAGCGCCGGAATCAGTCCGAACCCCCACCACCGGCCGTGCCGGGCCACCCAGCGCTGGCCCGCCCCCAGATACCGCATCCCCGCTACAAGATCACGCATGGCCCAACCCTATCGGCGTCTCTGCCCGGCCTGAACGGCGCGGCAACGGCGACGGCCCGGCGGAGGTGCTCCGCCGGGCCGTCGCCGTCCGCGCGCCCGCCGTGGTGCGGGCCCGCTGCGTCGTGCGCCTGCTCAGTTGTGGCTGTGCAGGATCTCGTTCAGGCCGCCCCAGACCGCCTTGTTCGGGCGGGCCTCGACCGTGCCGGTGGTGGAGTTGCGGCGGAAGAGGATGTTGTCGGCGCCGGACAGCTCCAGGGCCTTGACGATCTGCCCGTCGGGCAGCGTGACCCGGGTGCCCGCGGTGAGGTACAGGCCGGCCTCGACCACGCACTCGTCGCCCAGCGCGATCCCGATGCCGGACTCGGCGCCGAGCAGGCAGCGCTCACCGATCGAGATGATCTGCTTGCCGCCGCCCGACAGGGTGCCCATGGTGGAGGCGCCGCCGCCGATGTCGGAGCCGTCGCCGACGACCACGCCCGCGCTGATCCGGCCCTCGATCATGGAGGTGCCCAGCGTGCCGGCGTTGAAGTTGACGAAGCCCTCGTGCATGACGGTGGTGCCGGCCGCGAGGTGGGCGCCCAGGCGGACCCGGTCGGCGTCCGCGATCCGCACGCCGGCGGGCGCGACGTAGTCCGTCATCCGCGGGAACTTGTCGACGCTGGTGACCTGGAGGTGCAGCCCCTCGGCGCGGGCGTTGAGCCGCACCGTCTCCAGCGTGTCGACGGCCACCGGGCCCAGCGAGGTCCAGGCGACGTTGGACAGCAGGCCGAACATGCCCTCCAGGTTCTGCCCGTGCGGCTTGACCAGACGGTGGCTGAGCAGGTGCAGACGCAGGTAGACGTCGTGCGCGTCCAGCGGCTTGTCGTCGAGGGAGGAGATGACCGTACGGACGGCGACCACCTCGACGTCGCGGACCGGGTCGGGACCGATCGCCTTGAGCGCGGCGGCGCCCAGCAGTTCGGCGGCGCGCGCGTCCTCCAGGCGCTCGGTGCCGGCCGGGCCGGGGCCCTCGGCGGTCACGGTGACCAGCTCCGGCGCCGGGAACCAGGTGTCGAGGACGGTGCCGTCGGGGGTGACGGTGGCGAGCCCGGCGGCGACGGCGCCGGTGGTACGGGAAGAAGCGGAAGCAGCAGCATCGGTCATGCTGGAAACCTAACCGCAGGGCCCCCGCCGAGGCGAACCGGTCTCAGTGCTCGGGCCCGGTCCGTACGGTCGCACCACCTGACTCGTAGGGCCGCACGAGGCCGGCCGGGGCCGTGCCGGCGGGCCGTCAGTGCGCCGCACCGCCCAGGTTCAGCACCGCGACCCCGGCTATCACCAGCAGCACCCCGACGATCTTCAGCGCGCTCGCGCTCTCCCCCAGGAACACCATGCCGATCGCCGCGATCACCGCCGTGCCGGCGCCGGCCCAGATGGCGTACGCGGTGCCCACGCTCATCGACTTCAGCGTCCGGGCCAGCAGCGCGAACGCCAGCAGGTAGCCCACTGCCGTGGCCAGCGACGGCCACAGCTTGCTGAAGCCGTCGCTGTACTTCATCGCGGTGGTCGCGAGGACCTCGGAGAGGATCGCGCCGGCGAGGGTCAGATACACCATGCGCCCGAGCGTACGAGTGCGGCACACGGCCGTACACACGGCCCGTGCGCAGTGCCGTCGCGGCGGTCGCCCGGGACGCGGAACGGCCGTGCCCGCCGGTGGTGACCGGTGGGCACGGCCGTCGCACGTACCGCTGTCCTGCTCGGGAGACCCTTCAGACGTTGAAGCCCAGCGCGCGGAGCTGCTCGCGGCCGTCGTCGGTGATCTTGTCCGGGCCCCACGGGGGCATCCAGACCCAGTTGATCTTGAGCTCGTTGACGATGCCGTCCGTGGCGGACTTGGCCTGGTCCTCGATGACGTCGGTCAGCGGACAGGCCGCGGACGTCAGCGTCATGTCGATGGTGGCGATGTTGGCGTCGTCGATGTGGATGCCGTAGATCAGGCCCAGGTTGACGACGTCGATGCCCAGCTCGGGGTCCACGACGTCGTACAGCGCCTCGCGGACCTCTTCCTCCGAGGCCGGCTTGGTGGTGGTCGGGGTGTCGGTCATGCGGTCTTCGCCTCCTCGGAGAGCGCCTTGGCCGTGGCGTCCTTCCAGGCCATCCAGCTCAGCAGTGCGCACTTCACGCGCGCCGGGTACTTGGAGACGCCGGCGAACGCCACCGCGTCCTCCAGCACCTCCTCCATCGCGTCGTCCGGCTCTACCTGGCCCTTGGACTGCATCAGCTCCAGGAAGGTCTCCTGGATCTTCTGCGCCTCACCGAGCTCCTTGCCGACCAGGAGGTCGTTGAGCACCGACGCGCTGGCCTGGCTGATGGAGCAGCCCTGGCCCTCGTAGGACACATCCTCGATCGTCGCGCCATCGAGCCGGACGCGCAGCGTGATCTCGTCGCCGCACGTCGGGTTGACGTGGTGCACCTCGGCGTCGCCGTCCCGAAGACCGCGCCCGTGGGGGTGCTTGTAGTGGTCCAGGATGACGTCCTGGTACATGGAATCCAGCTTCACGACTCAGTCAGTCCTCGTCCTCATCCGCCGTGCCTGATTAACCGGCTGTGCTTGTCTAACCGAAGAAGTTGCGGACGTGCTCCAGGCCCTCGACCAGGGTGTCGACCTCGGCCGGAGTGGAGTACAGATAGAACGACGCTCGCGTGGTCGCGGGAATTCCGAAGCGCAGGCAGACCGGACGCGCGCAGTGGTGCCCCACCCGGACGGCGATGCCCTGCTCGTCCAGCACCTGGCCGACGTCGTGCGGGTGGATGTCGCCGAGCGTGAAGGAGATCGTCGCCCCGCGGTCCTCGGCCGTGCTCGGGCCGACGATGCGCAGGTCGGGGACCTCCAGCAGCCGCTTGACGGCGTACTCGGTGATCGCGTGCTCATGCTCGGCGATCTTGTCCATGCCGATCGAGGTGAGGTAGTCCACGGCCGCGCCGAGGCCGACGGCCTGGGCGATCGGGGGCGTACCGGCCTCGAACTTGTGCGGCGCCGGGGCGTACGTCGAGGAGTGCATCGAGACGGTCTCGATCATCTCGCCGCCGCCGAGGAACGGCGGGAGGTCCTCCAGCAGTTCCTGGCGGCCCCACAGGACGCCGATGCCGGTCGGGCCGCACATCTTGTGGCCGGTGAAGGCCACGAAGTCGGCCTGCAGCGCCTGCACGTCCAGCACCATGTGCGGGGCCGCCTGCGAGGCGTCGATGCAGACCAGCGCGCCGACCTCCTGGGCCCGGCGGATGATCGTCTCGACCGGGTTGACGGTGCCCATGATGTTCGAGACCAGCGTGAACGAGACGATCTTCGTCTGCTCGGTGATGATCTCGTCGATGTTGGACAGGTCGAGACGGCCGTCGTCGGTGATGCCGAACCACTTCAGCTTCGCGCCGGTGCGCTGCGCGAGCAGCTGCCACGGGACGATGTTGGAGTGGTGCTCCATCTCCGTGATGACGATCTCGGTCTCGCGGTCCACGCGGTAGGGCTCGTCGGCCCAGCCCAGCATGTTCGCGACGAGGTTGAGCGACTCCGAGGCGTTCTTGGTGAAGATCACCTCGTCGCGGCTCGGCGCGTTGATGAAGGCGGCGACCTTGTCACGGGCGCCTTCGTACAGCGCCGTGGCCTCCTCGGCGAGCACGTGCACGCCGCGGTGGACGTTGGCGTTGTGACGTTCGTAGTAGGCGTTCAGGGCGTCGAGGACCTGACGCGGCTTCTGCGAGGTCGCCGCGTTGTCCAGGTACACGATCTTCCGGCCGTCGTGGACCTGGCGGTCCAGGAGGGGGAAGTCCTTACGGATCGCCTCTGTGTCGAGGAGGCCCGGCAGCTGTGTCACGCGGTTGCGCCACCCTTCACGTACGCCTCGTAGCCCTCGGCCTCCAGCTTGTCCGCCAGCTCCGGGCCGCCGGACTCGGCGATCCGGCCGTTGGCGAAGACGTGGACGTGGTCGGGCTTGATGTAGCGGAGAATCCGCGTGTAGTGGGTGATGAGCAGGGTGCCCACCTGGCCCGTCTCGCGGACGCGGTTGACGCCCTCGGAGACGATCCGCAGCGCGTCGACGTCCAGACCGGAGTCGGTCTCGTCGAGGATCGCGATGGCCGGCTTCAGCAGCTCCAGCTGGAGGATCTCGTGGCGCTTCTTCTCACCGCCGGAGAAGCCCTCGTTGACGTTGCGCTCGGCGAAGGCGGGGTCCATGTTCAGCCGCTCCATGGCCTCCTTGACCTCCTTGACCCACAGCCGCAGCTTGGGGGCCTCGCCGCGGATCGCGGTCGCGGAGGTGCGCAGGAAGTTGGAGACCGAGACGCCGGGCACCTCGACCGGGTACTGCATGGCGAGGAAGACGCCGGCCCGGGCGCGCTCGTCGACGGACATCTCCAGGACGTCCTCGCCGTCGAGGGTGACGGTGCCGCCGGTGATCGTGTACTTGGGGTGACCCGCGAGCGAGTAGGCGAGGGTCGACTTGCCGGAGCCGTTGGGGCCCATGATGGCGTGCGTCTCGCCCTGCTTCACGGTCAGGTCGACGCCCTTCAGGATCTCGCGCGGGCCGTTCTCGGCCTCGACGGAGACGTGCAGGTCGTGGATCTCAAGCGTTGCCATGGGTGACTCAGGACTCCTGGGTGACGGAGACGAGCACGTCGTCCCCTTCGATCTTTACGGGATATACGGGGACGGGGCGCGTCGCGGGTAGGCCGTTGGGCTTGCCGGTGCGCAGGTCGAAGCTCGAACCGTGCAGCCAGCACTCGATGGAGCAGTCCTCGACCTCGCCCTCCGAGAGGGACACGTTCGCGTGCGAGCAGATGTCGTTGATCGCGAACACCTCGCCCTCGGTGCGGACGAGCGAGACAGGTGTGCCGTCGATCTCCACCCGCCGGGGGGTGTCCTCCTCCAGCTCGCTGAGCGCCGCTGCGCGTACGTAGCTCATACCGCGGACGCTTCCAGCTCGGCCTCGATCTTGCTCATCAGGCGCTCCTCGACGTCCGGGAGGCCGATCTGCTGGACGAGCTCGGCGAAGAAGCCGCGCACCACCAGGCGGCGGGCCTCGTCGGCGGGGATGCCGCGGGCCATCAGGTAGAAGAGCTGCTCGTCGTCGAAGCGGCCGGTCGCCGAGGCGTGGCCGGCGCCGACGATCTCGCCGGTCTCGATCTCCAGGTTGGGCACCGAGTCGACCCGCGCGCCGTCGGTGAGGACGAGGTTGCGGTTGAGCTCGTAGGTGTCCGTGCCGGTCGCCGAGGCCCGGATCAGCACGTCGCCGATCCAGACGGCGTGCGCGTCCTCGCCCTGCAGCGCGCCCTTGTAGACGACGTTGGAGCGGCAGTTGGCCGCCTCGTGGTCGACGAAGAGGCGGTGCTCGTGGTGCTGGCCCTGCTCGGTGAAGTACAGGCCGTAGAACTCGGCCTCGCCGCCGGGGCCCGCGTAGGTGACGCGCGGGTGGAGGCGGACGAGGTCACCGCCGAAGGTGACGGCCACGGACTTGAACGTGGCGTCCCGGCCGACCAGGGCGTTGTGCTGCCCGGCGTGGACGGCGGTGTCGTCCCAGTCCTGGACGGAGACGACGGTCAGCTTGGCGCCGTCGCCGAGGAGGTAGTCGACGTTGGCGGCGAGCACCGCGTCACCGGTGTGGTCGATGACGACGACGGCCTCGGCGAACGCGCCCAGCTCGATGACCTGGTGGCCGAAGGCGGTGCCGCCCTCACCGTGCACGGTGATCCGGATCGGGTCGGCCAGCACGGTCTCCTTGGGGACCGAGACGACCGACGCCTTCTCGAACGAGCTGTACGCCTGGGCGGCGACCCGGTCGACGGGCTTGCCGGCCTTGCCGACCCGGGGGTCGGCGCGGTCGACCAGCTCGTGGGTGACGCCCTCGGGCGCGGTGATGTCGATCTTCAGGTCGGCGCCGCCGGCCACGGCGGAGCCGTCGTGCAGGCCCTTCAGCCGCGCGAGCGGGGTGAAGCGCCACTCCTCCTCGCGGCCGTGCGGCACCGGGAAGTCCGCCACGTCGTAGGACGGCGGGGCGCTCATCCGGGTGGCGACAGTGGACTCCGCGGCCACCGCGATGGAGCCGGTGGTCGTGGAACCTGCCGGGATGTTCTGAGCCTCAGCCATGGCTGTCGTAGTGCTCGCTTTCTGCGTCAAGAAGGGTTCTGCGGGCGGGACGGGCGGCCGGGTCAGCCGACCGCGCCCTCCATCTGCAGCTCGATCAGCCGGTTCAGCTCCAGCGCGTACTCCATCGGCAGCTCACGGGCGATCGGCTCGACGAAGCCGCGCACGATCATCGCCATGGCCTCGTCCTCCGACAGGCCGCGGGCCATCAGGTAGAAGAGCTGGTCCTCGCTGACCTTGGAGACGGTCGCCTCGTGGCCCATGGAGACGTCGTCCTCGCGGACGTCGACGTAGGGGTAGGTGTCCGACCGGGAGATGGTGTCCACCAGCAGGGCGTCGCACAGCACGTTGGACTTGGAGCCCGCGGCGCCCTCGCCGATCTCCACCAGGCCGCGGTAGGACGTACGGCCACCGCCGCGCGCCACCGACTTGGAGACGATGTTGGAGGAGGTGTTCGGCGCCATGTGGACCATCTTGGAGCCGGCGTCCTGGTGCTGGCCCTCGCCCGCGAAGGCGATGGACAGGGTCTCGCCCTTGGCGTGCTCACCCATCAGGTAGACCGCCGGGTACTTCATCGTCACCTTGGAGCCGAGGTTGCCGTCGACCCACTCCATGGTCGCGCCCTCGTAGGCGACGGCGCGCTTGGTGACCAGGTTGTAGACGTTGTTCGACCAGTTCTGGATGGTCGTGTAGCGGCAGCGGCCGCCCTTCTTGACGATGATCTCGACGACCGCGGAGTGCAGCGAGTCCGACTTGTAGATCGGGGCGGTGCAGCCCTCGACGTAGTGGACGTAGGCGTCCTCGTCGACGATGATCAGCGTCCGCTCGAACTGGCCCATGTTCTCGGTGTTGATCCGGAAGTACGCCTGGAGCGGGATGTCGACGTGGACACCCTTGGGGACGTAGATGAACGAGCCGCCGGACCACACCGCGGTGTTCAGCGACGCGAACTTGTTGTCGCCGACCGGGATGACCGTGCCGAAGTACTCCTGGAAGAGCTCCGGGTGCTCCTTCAGCGCGGTGTCGGTGTCCAGGAAGATGACGCCCTGCGCCTCCAGGTCCTCGCGGATCTGGTGGTAGACGACCTCGGACTCGTACTGCGCGGCGACACCGGCGACCAGGCGCTGCTTCTCCGCCTCGGGGATGCCGAGCTTGTCGTAGGTGTTCTTGATGTCCTCGGGCAGGTCCTCCCAGGAGGCGGCCTGCTGCTCGGTGGAGCGGACGAAGTACTTGATGTTGTCGAAGTCGATGCCCGACAGGTCCGAGCCCCAGTTCGGCATGGGCTTCTTGTCGAACAGCCGCAGGCCCTTGAGGCGGAGCTTGAGCATCCACTCCGGCTCGTTCTTCTTCGCCGAGATGTCGCGGACGACGGCCTCGGAAAGACCGCGCTTGGCCGAGGCGCCGGCCACGTCGGAGTCGGCCCAGCCGTATTCGTACTTGCCCAGGCCCTCGAGCTCAGGGTGAGCAGTCTCCGTGGGGAGCGTCATGCGGGGTTCCTCCCGGCCGTGCTTGCAGATGCTGTGGTGGTCTTGGGGTGGTGCTCACCGGTGCGGTGAGCTGCCTTGCCGGCACCGGCCTTCGGAACGAAGGTCGTGCACACCCCGTCGCCGTGGGCGATGGTGGCGAGGCGCTGTACGTGGGTCCCGAGCAGGCGGGAGAAGACCTCGGTCTCCGCCTCGCACAGCTGCGGGTACTGCTCGGCGACGTGGGCGACCGGGCAGTGGTGCTGGCAGAGCTGTTCACCGAGCTGGGGGTTGGGCGCGCTGCGCGCCGTAGCAGCGTACCCGTCCGCGGTCAACGCCTTCGCCAGGGCCTCGGTCCTGGCCTCCGGCTCGGCGTTCTCGACCGCGTCGCGGTAGCCCTCGGCCTGGGCGGCGAGCCGCGCCCGCGCGAACGCGGCGACGGCGGCCTCGCCCTTCTCGCCGCCGCCGGCGCTCTGCGCGATCCAGCGCAGGGCATCGGAGGCGAGCTGGTCGTACGCCTGGTCGAAGGCGTCCCGCCCGCAGTCGGTCAGGGCGAAGGCCCTGGCCGGACGGCCGCGGCCCCGGGTGCCGTAGACCCGCTTCTCGCGGGGCTCGACGACGCCCTCGGCGACCAGCGCGTCCAGGTGGCGGCGGACGGCGGCCTGGGTGAGCTCCAGGCGCAGGGCGAGCTCGGCCGCAGTGGACGGACCGTGGTCGAGGATGGAGCGGGCCACGCGGTTGCGGGTGCCCTGCTGCTCGTCGTGCGGTACCGGTGCGGCCTGCTGGGGCCGCTCGGCACGCCCGGGCGCGGAGGCGGCCGGCCCGGCGGTCTGCTCGACCTCGGGCTCTCGCTTGTCCTCGCTCGTGTATTTCACAACGCCATTGTTGCGTAATTCGTCAAAGTGATTCAAGCCTCGTCCACGCCCTGGACTCGTGGCCTCTATCACTTAGGCTTACCTCATTCAAGGGCCCGCCGGCGGGCCCGAAAGAGGCTCCGACCTGCGGCGGCGCCGACCGGGACCGGACGACCCGCCCCGGCCCCCCGGGCGGCACGGATCCGTCGGCCCGCGCTCCGCCGGACCGGTGACCCCGGGAGCCCGCCGGCAGCCACGCCCCCGTGGCGGGCCGCCGCCGCGCGCTTCGTAGACTTCCCGCCATGCGCAGCAGCTCCCCGGGGGGCGCCCCCCGGACCCGCCCCCACGCTCCGGCGGGGGGATCCACAGGCCCCGGGCCTGCCGTCGAGATCACCGGCCTGGTCAAGCGGTACGGGACCACGACCGCGGTGGACGGGCTCGACCTGACCGTCGCCCGCGGCGCGGTCACCGCGGTGCTCGGCCCCAACGGCGCCGGCAAGACCACCACCGTCGAGACCTGCGAGGGCTACCGCCGCCCGGACGCCGGCCGGGTCCGCGTCCTGGGCCTGGACCCGGTCGCCGACTCCGCCGCGCTGCGCCCGCGGATCGGCGTGATGCTGCAGTCCGGCGGCGTCTACGCCGGCGCCCGTGCGGTGGAGATGCTGCGGCACACCGCCACCCTGCACGCCCACCCGCTCGACGTCGACGGGCTCGTCGAACGCCTCGGCCTGGGCAGCTGCGGCCGGACCCCCTACCGGCGGCTGTCCGGCGGACAGCAGCAGCGGCTCGCGCTGGCGATGGCCGTGGTCGGCCGCCCCGAGCTGGTCTTCCTCGACGAGCCGACCGCCGGTCTCGACCCGCAGGCCCGGCACGCCACCTGGGACCTCGTACGGGAGCTGCGCGCCGACGGCGTGAGCTGCGTGCTGACCACCCACTTCATGGACGAGGCCGAGCAGCTGGCCGACGACGTCGCGATCATCGACGGCGGCCGGGTGATCGCCCAGGGCAGCCCGGAGGAGCTGTGCCGCGGCGGCGCGGAGAACAGCCTGCGCTTCACCGGACGGCCCGGCCTGGACCTCGCCTCGCTGCTCAAGGCGCTGCCCGCCGACAGCGCGGCCACCGAGCTCGCCACCGGCACGTACCGCGTGCACGGAAAGATCAACCCGCAACTGCTGGCCACGGTCGCCTCCTGGTGCGCGCAGAACGGGGTGATGCCGGACGCCATAGCGGTCGAACGGCACACCCTGGAGGACGTCTTCCTGGAACTGACCGGCAAGGAGCTGCGCGCATGACGCAGAACGACACGGGTTCCCTGACCGGCAAGGAGCTGCGCGCATGACCGCCACCAAGACCGGTACGGCTGCCGGCACCTTCGCCCCGCGGCCCGGCGCCGCGCCCCTGTCCCGGATGATCCGGGCCCAGGCGGCCCTGGAGACCAGGATGCTGCTGCGCAACGGCGAGCAGCTGCTGCTGACCGTCGTCATCCCGACGCTGCTGCTGGTGCTGTTCTCCACCGTCGACATCGTCGACACCGGGGCCGGCAGCGCGGTGGACTTCCTCGCGCCGGGCGTCCTCGCGCTGGCCGTGATGTCCACGGCGTTCACCGGCCAGGCCATCGCCACCGGCTTCGAGCGCCGCTACGGCGTCCTCAAGCGGCTGGCCGCCTCCCCGCTCCCCCGCTGGGCGCTGATGACCGCCAAGACCTGTTCGGTGCTGGTCACCGAGATCCTGCAGATCGTGCTGCTGACGGTGATCGCCTTCGCGCTGGGCTGGTCCCCGCGGGGCAACCCGCTCGCGGTGCTGCTGCTGCTCCTTCTGGGGACGGCCGCGTTCTCCGGTCTCGGGCTGCTGATGGCCGGAACGCTGAAGGCCGAGGCGACGCTGGCCGCCGCCAACCTGGTCTTCCTGCTGCTGCTCGTCGGCGGCGGCGTGATCGTCCCGCTGGCGAAGTTCCCGGAGGCGGCCCGCCACGTGCTGGAGTTCCTGCCGGTCTCGGCGCTGTCGGACGGCCTGCGGACGGTCCTTCAGCACGGCGCGTCGATGCCCTGGGCCGACCTCGGCATCCTCGCCGTATGGGCGGTGCTGGGGCTGGGCGCGGCGGCGAGGTTCTTCCGCTGGGAGTAGCCCCGCGCGGTTCGGCCCACCCCTCGTGAAAGTTTGCACAAGGCCCCGCCTACGATGGCTCCGTGCCGAATTCGCTGAATCCCCTTGAGCTGATCGCCCGCCGCTGGCAGCCGTCTGCGGCCTTCGTCCGGCGGGCCGCGCTCGCGACCGTCGTGATGGCCGTGATCATCGTCGTCACGGGCGGCGCGGTCCGGCTCAGCCAGTCCGGACTGGGCTGCTCGACCTGGCCGAAGTGCACCCCGGACAGCCTGACGCCGACCGCGGCGATGGGCATCAACGGCATCATCGAGTTCAGCAACCGCATGCTGACGGACGTGCTGTGCGTGGTCGTCGGCGTGTTCATCATCGCCGCCCGCGCCCGCAGCCCGCGGCGCCGCTCGCTCACCCGGCTCGGCTGGGCGCAGTTCTGGCTCGTCATGAGCAACGCCGTCATCGGCGGCATCACGGTCCTGTCCGGCCTGAACCCGTACATCGTCGGCTCGCACTTCCTCGCGGCCACGGCGCTGCTCACGGTCGCCGTGCTGAGCTGGTGGCGGGCCCGCGAGGGCGACGAGGAGCCGCGTGACCTGGTCACCCGCCCGGTGCGGCAGCTGGCCTGGCTGCTGGTCGGGGCGACCGGCGCGCTCACCGTCATCGGCACGGTCGTCACCGGCGCGGGCCCGCACGCGGGCGACGCCCACAAGGTGCACCGCATCCCGCTGGACTGGCAGGAGATCACCCAGCTGCACGTCGACTTCGTCTACATCGTCGTCGGCCTGACCGTCGCCCTGTGGTTCACGCTGCGCGCCGTCAAGGCGCCGGCCGCCCCGCGCCGGATGGTGCTGGAACTGTTCGCCTGCCTCGCCGCGCAGGGCGTCATCGGCTACGTCCAGTACTTCATGGGCCTGCCCGAACTCGTCATCGGCCTGCACATGCTGGGCTCGACCCTGGTGTGGATCTGCGCGCTGCGGCTGGCCCTGGCGCTGCGGGACCGCGGTCCGCTCCAGGAGGACGCGCCCGCCGTGGCGGCGCCCACCGGTGCGCACGAGGCACTCGACGCTCAGGCGGTCTCCGCGCCCAGCCGGTAGACCCGGCGCGCGGTGCCGGACGCGATCATCCCGGTGATCCGCCGCCCGTCCTCGGGACCGCACACGCCCTCGCCGGTCCATTCCCGTACGAGGCGCTCCATGGCGCGCAGGAAGAACCGGGCGCCGGTCACATACAGCTCGGGCAGTCCGCGGGCGCCCGAGGAGAACAGCAGCTTGCCGAACGGCGCGTGCGGCAGGGTCTCCTCGGGGTGCGGACCGGTGTCGGCGTAGACGTGCGCGTGGGCCGCGGCGAGCTGGGCCGCGCGGCGGTGGTGCGGTGCGGCGGGGAGCAGCACGAGGTCCGAGCCGATGCCGGTGGTGGCGCGCAGGAAGGCCGCGAGCCGCTGCGGATCGGGGCAGTGGAGCTGGACGGGCAGGCCGGTGGCCACCCCGCTCCACAGCAGATGGCGGACGAGTGCGGGTTCGGTGAGCCGGTCGCCGGGACGGCGGGCGCGCAGCCAGCGGTCGGCGGCGCGGCGGACCTCGCCGGCCTCGGGGGCGTGGCCGTCGCAGTAGCCGGCGCCGGAGGCGAAGGCGGTGGCGTGCTGGGCGGCGGCGTAGAGGGCCTCGGCGGTGTTGCCGATGAAGGAGTCGACGCTGCCGGAGGTGTCGGCGACCTGCTCGGCGAGCGGTTCGAGCCGTACGACCTCGTGGGCGCGGGCCTCGGCGGCGGTGGCCATCTCGGTGGCCGAGGTCAGCTCGCTGGGGGTGCCGGCCTCCAGCAGGAAGGTCCCGATGCCGGAGCCGCGCAGCAGCAGCCGGCCGGCCTGGTAGGCGCCCACCTCGCGTCTGCGGGCCAGGTAGCGGGCCGGCGGACAGTGCGGCTCCAGGCCGAGCAGCGGGGGGCACCAGCGGCGTATCGCGAGGCCGGTGAAGCTGTCGAAGTAGCTGGTGCCGGCCGGGGCCGGGCCGTGGGCGCCGACCGCGCCGGCCAGATGGCTCTCGAAGGAGCCGAGGCCCAGTTCGCCGTGCACCGCGCCGTGGCTGTACTGATCGATGAGCGGGGGAACGCCGTCCATCCGCCCCTCCTCGCGGTAAGCCCACCGGGCGTGGCCGGAACGCCGCGCCTGGTGGGCTTAACGGACGAGGTGGTGGTGAGGTAGCGGGCTCGGCCCGTGGCGTGCGCCCCGGGGCGCCGCCGGGGCCTCAGCCGTTGGCCGGGCCGCCCACCTGGATGCCCGCCATGCGGGACCACTCGTAGGGGCCGGTGCGGACCCTGGCGGCGAGGTCGCCGTCGAAGTCGTCCTGGAGGGTGAGGCCGGCGAGGGCGGCGGCGTCCTTGGCGGCGTCGGGGCTGTCGGCGACGAGGTTGCCCCACTCGCCGTTGGCGCCGACCAGGGCGATCCGGGTGCGGCCGCGGCCGATGTGCGCGAGCTGGCCCTCGGCGCTGCCGCCGTGGGACGCCGCGAAGGCGCGGATCTGCTTGGCGAGCCGGGCCGCGTGCTTGCCCGTGCGCTTGTCGGCCTGGGTGCCGGCCGCCGCGTCGGCCGGCGTCTCCGCCTGCTGGGTGTCTGCCATGACCCCATGCTACTCGCGAGTACGGCTTTCTGCGGGGGTGATCCCCCACACCTCTCAGCGCAGGAAGGGATCCACGGCGACCGCGACGAACAGCAGGGAGACGTAGGTGATGGACCAGTGGAACAGCCGCATCTCCTTGAGCTTCGGACCGGTGATGCCGGCCTTGGCCCGGGACTGCAGGGCGTGCGCCTCCTTGAGCCAGAAGGCGCCGCAGGCGACCGCCACGGCCGTGTAGAACCAGCCGGTGTAGCCCAGCGGTTGCAGCAGCAGCGAGACGGCGACCATCACCCAGCTGTAGGCGACGATCTGGCGCGCCACGGCCTTGTTGCCGGCGAGCACGGGCAGCATCGGCACGCCGACCCGCTCGTAGTCGTCCTTGGCCTTCATCGACAGCGGCCAGTAATGCGGCGGCGTCCAGAAGAAGATGACGAGGAAGAGGACGACCGCGGCCCAGGAGACCGTGTTCGTCACCGCCGACCAGCCGATGAAGACCGGCATGCAGCCCGCGATGCCGCCCCAGACGATGTTCTGGGAGGTCCGCCGCTTGAGGATCATCGTGTAAACGACGACGTAGAAAAGCAGCGCTCCGAGCGACAGCATCGCCGACAGCGGATTGACGAGGAACCAGAACCAGGCGGTGGAACCGACCGCGAGGGCGGTCGCGAAGACCAGGCACTCGCGCGGCGAGACCATGCCGGTCACCAGTGGACGCTGCGAGGTGCGGTCCATCAGGGCGTCGATGTCCCGGTCGATGTACATGTTGTAGGCGGCCGCGCCGCCGGCGGAGAGGTAGCCGCCGACGCAGGTCGCGAGCACGAGCCACAGGTCCGGGACGCCGCCGGCCGCCAGGAACATCACCGGGATCGTGGTCATCAGCAGCAGCTCGATGACACGCGGCTTGGTGAGCGCCACGAACGCCTTGACACGGGCCCCGAACGGACGGTGACCTGGACCCCCGTGGCTCTCGGAGAGCGCCCCCACAGGACGGGATTCGACGGCCGTCACGCACACCCCTGGAAGTAACATCGGCGGCGCCGCCGCCGAAGAGATAAGGCCAGCAAGCCCTTCCGGCCGTGGAGAACCGGTGACGACTTGCGCGTACCACGCCACTTTAGACGTTGGCCATACGACGGTCTTCGCGGGGGTGTGGTCGTGTTGGGGCCCGGGCCGGGCGGTGTCGCCGCCGGGATTCCCCGCGTGTTCGTGCGGCGTTCAGGAGGCGAACGTGACCACCCCCCGGCAGTCTGGTCGTATGGCCGACGCAGCCGGGTCGGGAATACCGGAACGTCCGATTTGGTTGCCCAAAGCAACGGGCAGTGCCGTCGCCGCCGCACCGATTGAGCGTCGAAAACACCGACTGAGCGTCGAAAAGGCGCGCGTTCCTGCGGGGGTAGGCTCGACACCGCCTGGCGGACATACCGTCCGCGGCATTCGACATGTGGAGAGGAGCCCTGACTCAGGGTGAGCACCAAGCCGACCACCACAGATTTCGAGTGGACCGATCTGGACCAGCGGGCGGTGGACACCGTCCGCGTCCTGGCCATGGATTCCGTGCAGAAGGTCGGAAACGGCCATCCTGGTACGGCCATGAGCCTGGCTCCCGCCGCGTATGTGCTGTTCCAGAAGCTGATGCGGCACGACCCCGCGGACCCGAACTGGACCGGCCGCGACCGGTTCGTCCTCTCCGCCGGCCACTCCAGCCTGACCCTCTACATCCAGCTCTACCTCGCCGGTTACGGCCTGGAACTGGACGACCTGAAGGCGTTCCGCACCTGGGGCTCGAAGACCCCCGGGCACCCGGAGTACGGCCACACGACCGGCGTGGAGACCACCACCGGCCCGCTGGGCCAGGGTGTCGCCAACGCGGTCGGCATGGCGATGGCCTCGCGCTACGAGCGCGGCCTGTTCGACCCGGACACGGCGCGCGGCAGCTCGCCCTTCGACCACACCGTCTACTGCGTCGCCGGCGACGGCTGCCTCCAGGAGGGCATCTCCGCCGAGGCGTCCTCCATGGCCGGCCACCAGAAGCTCGGCAACCTGGTCCTGCTGTGGGACGACAACCACATCTCGATCGAGGGCGACACCGAGACCGCCGTCTCCGAGGACACCTGCAAGCGCTACGAGGCGTACGGCTGGCACGTGCAGCGCGTGGAGCCCAAGGAGAACGGCGACCTGGACCCCGAGGCGCTGTTCCGCGCCCTGGAGGCCGCCAAGGCCGTCACCGACCGGCCGTCGTTCATCGCGATGCGCTCGATCATCGCCTGGCCGGCCCCCAACGCCCAGAACACCGAGGCCGCGCACGGCTCGGCGCTGGGCGAGGAGGAGGTCGCCGCCACCAAGCGCGTACTGGGCTTCGACCCCGAGCAGCACTTCGAGGTCAAGGACGAGGTGCTCGCGCACACCCGCGCCGCCCTCGACCGCGGCCGGGACGCCCAGAAGGAGTGGGAGAAGTCCTTCGCCGCCTGGCGCACCGCCAACCCGCAGCACGCCGCGGAGTTCGACCGGATCGCCGCGGGCGAGCTGCCCGAGGGCTGGGAGGACCACCTGCCGGCCTTCGAGACCGGCAAGTCCGTGGCCACCCGTGCCGCCTCCGGCAAGGTGCTCCAGGCGCTCGGCGCGGTCATCCCCGAGCTGTGGGGCGGCTCCGCGGACCTCGCGGGCTCCAACAACACCACGATCGACAAGACCTCGTCGTTCCTGCCGGAGGGCAACCCGCTGCCGGGTGCCGACCCCTACGGCCGCACCATCCACTTCGGTATCCGTGAGCACTCCATGGCCGCGGAGATGAACGGCATCGCGCTGCACGGCAACACCCGCATCTACGGCGGCACCTTCCTGGTGTTCTCCGACTACATGCGCAACGCCGTCCGGCTGTCCGCCCTGATGCACCTGCCGGTGACGTACGTGTGGACGCACGACTCCATCGGTCTGGGCGAGGACGGTCCGACCCACCAGCCGGTCGAGCACCTGGCCTCGCTGCGCGCCATCCCCGGCCTGAACGTCGTCCGCCCGGCCGACGCCAACGAGACCGCGCTCGCCTGGCGCGAGATCCAGCGCCGCTGGACCAAGAAGTTCGGCGTGGGCGCCCCGCACGGCCTGGCGCTGACCCGTCAGGGCGTGCCGACGTACCCGGCCAACGAGGACACCGCCAAGGGCGGCTACATCATGTTCGAGGCGGAGGGCGCCGACGGTGCGGCCACCACGCCGCAGGCCGTACTGATCGCCACCGGCTCCGAGGTCCAGCTCGCCGTCGAGGCGCGCGAGCAGCTGCAGGCCGAGGGCGTGCCGACCCGCGTGGTGTCGATGCCGTCGGTGGAGTGGTTCGACGAGCAGGACCAGGACTACCGCGAGCGGGTGCTGCCCCCGTCGGTCAAGGCGCGGGTCGCCGTCGAGGCCGGCATCGGTCTGACCTGGCACCGCTTCGTGGGCGACGCCGGACGCATCGTGTCGCTGGAGCACTTCGGCGCCTCCGCCGACGGCAAGGTCCTGTTCCGTGAGTTCGGGTTCACCGCCGACCGGGTCGCCGACGCCGCCCGGGAATCGCTGGCAGCCGCCGCGCGCTGACGCACGTACACAACAAGTAGGAGATGCAGAACCCATGACAGACGCACTCAAGCGCCTCTCCGACGAAGGCGTCGCGATCTGGCTGGACGACCTGTCGCGCAAGCGCATCACGTCCGGCAACCTCGCCGAGCTGATCGACCAGCAGCACGTCGTCGGCGTCACGACCAACCCGTCGATCTTCCAGAAGGCGATCTCCTCGGGCGACGGCTACCAGCAGCAGGTCGCCGACCTCGCCGCCCGTAAGGTCACCGTCGAGGAAGCCATCCGCATGATCACGACGGCGGACGTCCGGGACGCCGCCGACGTGCTGCGGCCGGTCTTCGACGCCACCGGCGGGCAGGACGGCCGGGTCTCCATCGAGGTCGACCCGCGCCTGGCCCACAACACCACGGCGACCATCGCCGAGGCCAAGCAGCTGGCGTGGCTGGTGGACCGCCCGAACACGCTGATCAAGATCCCGGCCACCAAGGCGGGCCTGCCGGCGATCACCGAGGTCATCGGCCTGGGCATCAGCGTCAACGTCACGCTGATCTTCTCGCTGGAGCGCTACCGCGAGGTGATGGACGCCTACCTCGCCGGCCTGGAGAAGGCCAAGGCCGCGGGCCTGGACCTGTCCCTGATCCGTTCGGTGGCCTCGTTCTTCGTGTCCCGCGTGGACACCGAGATCGACAAGCGCCTGGACAAGAACGGCACCGACGAGGCCAAGGCCCTCAAGGGCAAGGCCGCGCTGGCCAACGCCCGGCTCGCCTACCAGGCGTACGAGGAGGTCTTCTCCTCGGACCGCTGGGCCGCCCTCGACAAGGCCGGCGCCAACAAGCAGCGTCCGCTGTGGGCCTCGACCGGCGTCAAGGACCCGGCCTACAAGGACACCCTGTACGTCGACGACCTGGTCGCCCCGGGCACGGTCAACACCATGCCGGAGGCCACCCTGGAGGCCACCGCCGACCACGGGCAGATCACCGGTGACACGGTGCGCGGCACGTACGACTGGGCCAAGGCCGACCTCGACGCGATCGCGCGCCTCGGGATCTCGTACGACGATGTCGTACAGCTCCTGGAGGACGAGGGCGTCGAGAAGTTCGAAGCCTCCTGGAACGACCTGCTCAAGTCGACCGAGGCGGAGCTCAAGCGCCTCGCTCCCTCGGAGGGCTGATCCCTTGACCGCTGTTCATGGAGCGAATCCGCTTCGTGACCCCGCAGACCGACGGCTCCCGCGCATCGCGGGGCCGTCGGGCCTGGTCATCTTCGGTGTCACGGGCGATTTGTCCCGTAAAAAGCTGATGCCCGCCGTCTACGACCTGGCCAACCGCGGACTGCTCCCGCCGGGTTTCTCCCTCGTCGGCTTCGCCCGTCGCGAGTGGGAGCACGAGGACTTCGCGCAGGAGGTGTACGAGGCGGTCAAACAGCACTCCCGTACGCCGTTCCGCGAAGAGGTCTGGCAGCAGCTGGTCCAGGGCTGCCGCTTCGTGCAGGGCACCTTCGACGACGACGACGCCTTCGAGCGGCTCAAGAGCACCATCAACGAGCTCGACAAGGCACAGGGCACCGGCGGCAACTTCGCCTTCTACCTGTCCGTGCCGCCGAAGTTCTTCCCCACCGTCGTCCAGCAGCTCAAGAAGCACGGGCTGGCCGACCAGCAGGAGGGCTCCTGGCGCCGCGCGGTCATCGAGAAGCCGTTCGGACACAACCTGGAGAGCGCGCAGGAGCTCAACCGGATCGTCCACGAGGTCTTCCCGCCCAACGAGGTCTTCCGGATCGACCACTACCTGGGCAAGGAGACGGTCCAGAACATCCTGGCGCTGCGGTTCGCCAACACGATGTTCGAGCCGCTGTGGAACCGCAGCTACGTCGACCACGTCCAGATCACGATGGCCGAGGACATCGGCATCGGCGGCCGGGCCGGCTACTACGACGGCATCGGCGCCGCCCGTGACGTCATCCAGAACCACCTCCTCCAGCTGCTCGCGCTGACCACGATGGAGGAGCCCGCCTCCTTCGAGGCGCACTCCCTGGTCGCCGAGAAGACCAAGGTGCTGGGCGCCGTCCGGCTGCCCAAGGACCTCGGCAAGGAGACGGTCCGCGCGCAGTACACGGGCGGCTGGCAGGGCGGTGAGAAGGCCGTCGGCTACCTCGAGGAAGAGGGCATCAACCCCAAGTCGACGACCGACACCTACGCGGCGATCAAGCTGTCGATCGACAACCGCCGCTGGGCGGGTGTCCCCTTCTACCTGCGCACCGGCAAGCGGCTGGGCCGCCGGGTCACCGAGATCGCGGTGATCTTCCAGCGCGCCCCGCACTCCCCCTTCGACCGCACCGCCACCGAGGAGCTGGGGCAGAACGCCCTGGTCATCCGGGTGCAGCCGGACGAGGGCGTGACCGTGCGCTTCGGCTCGAAGGTGCCCGGCACCTCGATGGAGGTCCGGGACGTCTCGATGGACTTCGCGTACGGCGAGTCCTTCACGGAGTCCAGCCCCGAGGCGTACGAGCGGCTGATCCTCGACGTCCTGCTGGGTGACGCCAACCTCTTCCCGCGGGTGGAGGAGGTCGAGCTGTCCTGGAAGATCCTCGACCCGATCGAGGAGTACTGGGACAAGCACGGCAAGCCCGCGCAGTACCCGGCGGGCACCTGGGGCCCGGCCGAGGCGGACGAAATGCTCGCACGAGACGGACGGAGCTGGCGTCGGCCATGAAAATCGATCTGACGGAAACCACCTCCAGCAAGATCAACAAGGCGCTCGTGGAGGGCCGCCGGGCCGTCGGCACCCCCACCAGCGGCATGGTGCTCACCCTCGTCATCGTCACCGACGAGGAGAACGCCTATGACGCCCTGAAGGCGGCCAACGAGGCGTCCCGTGAGCACCCCTCGCGCACCCTCGTCGTCATCAAGCGGGTCAGCCGGTCGCCGCGCGACCGCGCCAAGGCCCGCCTGGACGCCGAGGTGCGGGTCGGCACGGAGGCCGGCACCGGCGAGACGGTGCTGCTGCGGCTGTACGGCGAGGTCATCGACCACGCCCAGTCCGTGGTGCTGCCGCTGCTGCTGCCGGACGCCCCGGTCGTGGTCTGGTGGCCGGTCAACGCCCCGCTGAACCCGGCCAAGGACCCGCTCGGCGCGCTGGCCCAGCGCCGGGTCACCGACGCCTACGCCGCCGAGGACCCCATCCAGGAACTGCTCGCCCGCGCGGAAACCTACACGCCGGGCGACACCGACCTGGCGTGGGCGCGCATCACGCCGTGGCGTTCGATGCTGGCTGCGGCGCTCGACCAGGCGCCGTGCACGGTGGCCTCGGCCGAGGTCGAGGGCGAGGAGTTCAACCCCAGCTGCGAGCTGCTCGGCATGTGGCTGGGCAGCCGGCTGGACATCCCGGTCACCCGCAAGGTGTCGGCCGGCCCCGGCCTGACCGCCGCCCGGCTGGAGTCCGACAGCGGCACGATAGTGCTGGACCGCCCGGAAGCCACCCTGGCCACGCTCTGCATGCCCAACCAGCCGGACCGTGCGGTGGCGCTCAAGCGCCGGGACACCGCGGAGCTGCTCGCCGAGGAGCTCCGCAGGCTCGACCCGGACGACATCTACGCCGCGGCGCTGAAGTACGGCGTGGACCGGCTGCGCACCGCCGGGGAGCCGTCCCCCGACCGGGAACCGGCGACGGACGGCGACCCGGGTGCCTCCGGAGACGCGCAGGACAAGCCCGCGGCGAAGAAGGCGGGCGCCAAGCCCGCCAAGAAGGCGGCCGCGAAGTGAGTGCTCCGCAGGTCGTCGTCCACCGCGACAAGGAGCTGATGGCCAAGGCGGCGGCGGCCCGGCTGATCACGAAGATCGTGGACGCCCAGGCCGCCCGCGGTGCCGCCTCCGTCGTCCTCACCGGCGGGCGCAACGGCAACGGGCTGCTCGCGGCCCTCGCCGAGGCGCCCGCCCGGGACGCGGTGGACTGGTCCCGGCTCGACCTGTGGTGGGGGGACGAGCGGTTCCTGCCCGACGGGCACCCGGACCGCAACTACACGCAGGCGCGCGAGGCGCTGCTGGACAGCGTGCCGCTGGATCCGGCGCGGGTGCACCCGATGGAGCCGGCCGGCGGCCGGTTCGGGAACGACGCGGACGCGGCGGCCGAGGCGTACGCCCTCGAACTCGCCGCGGCGGCCGGCCCCGAGGACCACGCCGCCGTCCCGTCCTTCGACGTCCTGCTGCTGGGCGTCGGCCCGGACACCCATGTGGCCTCGCTCTTCCCGGAGCTGCCCGCCGTCTACGAGACGGAGCGGACGGTGGTGGGCGTGCACGGCGCACCGAAGCCGCCGCCCACCCGCATCTCGCTGACCCTGCCCGCGATCCGCGCGGCACGGCAGGTGTGGCTGCTGGCGGCCGGCGAGGACAAGGCCAACGCGGTGGCCATCGCGCTCTCCGGCGCCGGCGAGGTGCAGGCCCCGGCGGCCGGCGCCCGGGGCCGCGGCCGGACCCTGTGGCTCCTGGACGAGGCGGCGGCGGCCCAGCTGCCGCGCGGGCTCTACCCGCCGGCCTCGGCCTGACCCGCCCTCACCCGCGCGGCCCCGCCCTCCCGAAGGAGGGCGGGGCCGCGCGGCGTTGCGGGACGCACCGGGGCGCCGGGGATCAACGCCCGCGCAGCGCCCGGTACTTGCCGACCAGGCCGGCCGTCGAGGGGTCCAGTCCGGGCACCTCGGCGCCCTCGGTCAGGGCCGGTTCGATCCTCTTGGCCAGGACCTTGCCCAGCTCCACGCCCCACTGGTCGAAGGAGTCGATGTTCCACACCGCGCCCTGGACGAACACCTTGTGCTCGTAGAGCGCGACCAACTGGCCCAGCACGGACGGGCTGAGCTCCGAGGCCAGGATCGTGGTCGTGGGGTGGTTCCCGCGGAAGGTCTTGTGCGGCACGAGTTCCTCGGCCACCCCCTCGGCGCGCACCTCCTCCGGCGTCTTGCCGAAGGCCAGTGCCTGGCTCTGCGCGAAGAAGTTGGCCATCAGCAGGTCGTGCTGGGGGACCAGGCCCGGCCGCAGGTCGGGGACCGGCCGGGCGAACCCGACGAAGTCGGCCGGGATCATCTTCGTGCCCTGGTGGAGCAGCTGGTAGTAGGCGTGCTGGCCGTTGGTGCCGGGCGTGCCCCAGACGACGGGGCCGGTCTGCCAGTGGACCGGGTTGCCGTCGCGGTCGACCGACTTGCCGTTGGACTCCATGTCCAGCTGCTGGAGGTACGCGGTGAACTTGGACAGGTAGTGGCTGTAGGGCAGCACCGCGTGCGACTGGGCGTCCCAGAAGTTGCCGTACCAGATGCCGAGCAGGCCCATCAGCAGCGGGGCGTTCTCGTGCGGCGGCGCGGTCCGGAAGTGCTCGTCGACGAGGTGGAAGCCGGCCAGCATCTCGCGGAACTGCTCGTGGCCGATCGCGATCATCAGTGACAGGCCGATCGCGGAGTCGTAGGAGTAGCGACCGCCGACCCAGTCCCAGAACTCGAACATGTTGTCCGGGTTGATGCCGAACTCCGCCACCTTCTCGGCGTTGGTCGACAGCGCCACGAAGTGCTTGGCGACGGCCTCTCCCGCGCTCCCGGCACCGCCCGAGCCGGCGGCCCCCAGACCGGCGAGCAGCCAGTCGCGGGCGGAGGTGGCGTTGGTGATGGTCTCGATGGTGGTGAAGGTCTTCGAGGCGACGATGAACAGCGTCTCGGCGGGGTCCAGATCGCGCACCGCCTCGTGCAGATCGGCGCCGTCGACGTTGGAGACGAAGCGGAACTGCATGTCCCGGTGGCTGTAGGCGCGCAGCGCCTCGTACGCCATCGCCGGGCCCAGGTCCGAGCCGCCGATGCCGATGTTGACGACCGTCTTGATGCGCTTGCCGGTGTGGCCCTTCCAGTCGCCGGAGCGGACCCGGTCGGAGAAGATGCTCATCTTCGTCAGGACGGCCTGCACCGCGGGGACGACGTTCTCGCCGTCGCTCGCGATGACCGCCGAGCCGGGCGCGCGCAGTGCGGTGTGCAGCACCGACCGCTGCTCGGTGTTGTTGATCTTGTCGCCGCGGAACATCGCGTCCCGCAGCCCGGTCACGTCCGTCGCCGCGGCCAGGTCGCCCAGCAGCCGCAGCGTCTCGTCGGTGACCAGGTGCTTGGAGTAGTCCAGGTGCAGATCGCCGACCTGGAGGGTGTAGCGCTCGGCACGCCCCGGGTCCTGCTCGAACAGCTCGCGCAGACGCACCTCCCCCATCTGCTCCCGGTGCTTGCCCAGTGCCGTCCACTCAGGCATCTGGTCAAGCCTGCTGCGGCCTTCTGCGTTCATCTCGGACATCAGCCTTCTTCATCTCGTACCGGCCCCGCCGACTCCCAACCTAATTGATCAGCGGGCGGTGGGGGCATCTCCCACTCGAGCGAAGCCGAGAGTGGGGGAAGGTAGCTGTCCGCTGTCGGGCGACGCGCTGTCGGGCATCCGAAGAGCAGGTGTCGGCCCGCCTTCCGTCCCTGTACGCGAACGGCCCGCGGGGCGGCGCCCGGAGGCGGAAAACCGGCCGGCCCGGCCGGAGGGGTGTCTCCCTCCGGCCGGGCCGGCCGGTGTGTCCACAGGTCCGTCAGATCTCACCGCGGAGCTTGGCGAGCGCCTCCGCGAGGATCGCCTCACCGTCGGCGTCGCTGCGGCGCTCCCGGACGTAGGCGAGGTGGGTCTTGTACGGCTCGGTGCGCGGCGGGTCCGGCGGGCTGTCCCGGTCCTTGCCGGCCGGGAAACCACAGCGCGGGCAGTCCCAGGTGTCCGGAACCTGCGCATCGCCGGCGAAGCTGGGCTGCGTCTCGTGCCCGTTGGAGCACCAGAAGGAGATGCGGATGCGCGGCGCGGACTCGCCGCGCTCGGCCTCCCCCATCGGCCCCGCCCCGACCCGACTTCCTCGGATCGCGTTGCCACTTGCCACGGTCGTAACTCCCTGCGTAATGGTGCTGCAAAGCCTTCACAGCAACTGGCGCTGCGGAACGCCACAGTCTACGTAAGGCCCAACGCGCGTCCACTGACCGGAGTTACCCGTCCAAGGACGCCGCCCTCATGATAGGCCGCGCCTCCGACGGTATGTCAGCTGCCGAGCTTCATCAGGACGCCGAGGACGACGATGCAGGCGAACCACAGCAGACCGATCACGATGGTGATGCGGTCCAGGTTGCGCTCGGCGACCGAGGAGCCACCGACCGAGGACTGCATACCGCCGCCGAACATGTCGGAGAGGCCGCCGCCCTTCCCCTTGTGCATGAGCACCAGCATCATCAGCAGCAGGCTGAAGACGATGAGGGCGATCGAGAACCCGATGACCACGGCTGGACCAACTCTCTAGGACTGACGGACGGACGTATGGGTCAAGACATATGAACAAATGGTGCGGGGCCGGGGACGGCGCTGCTGCACCGGTCCCGGCCCCGACAGGGTACGACGAGGGCTCGCCCTCGTCATAGCTGCTACTGGTCGCGGAAACGGACGATCTTCACAAACTCGTCCGCGTCCAGCGCCGCGCCGCCGATCAGCGCGCCGTCGACGTCCGGCTGCGCCATGATCGCGGCGACGTTGCCGGACTTGACCGAGCCGCCGTACTGGATGCGGACCTTGTCGGCCAGATCCTGGCTGTAGAGCTCGGCGAGGCGCCCGCGGATCGCACCGCAGACCTCCTGCGCGTCCTCGGGGGTGGCGACCTCGCCGGTACCGATGGCCCAGACCGGCTCGTAGGCGATCACGATCGTCTCGGCCTGCTCCGCCGGGACGTCCTTGAGGCCGCCGTCGACCTGGGCGAGGGTGTGTGCGACCTGGTTGCCCGCCTTGCGGACGTCCAGGCCCTCACCGACGCACAGGATCGGCGTGAGGCCGTGCTTGAAGGCTGCCTTGACCTTGGCGTTGCAGACCTCTTCGTCCTCGCCGTGGTACTGGCGGCGCTCGCTGTGGCCGACGGCCACGAACGTGCACTTCAGCTTGGCGAGCATGGCGCCGGAGATCTCACCGGTGTAGGCCCCGGCGTCGTGCGCGGAGAGGTCCTGGGCACCGTACTTGATCTTGAGCTTGTCGCCGTCGACCAGGGTCTGCACCGAGCGCAGGTCGGTGAAGGGCGGCAGCACCGCGACCTCGACGGCGTCGAAGTCCTTGTCGGCGAGGGCGAAGGCGAGCTTCTGGACGTGCGCGATGGCCTCGAGGTGGTTGAGGTTCATCTTCCAGTTGCCCGCCATCAGCGGGGTGCGGCCGTTGCTGAGAGCAGTCACGGTGTTTCAGTCCTCCAGTGCGGCGAGGCCGGGGAGCGTCTTGCCCTCGAGGTATTCGAGGCTGGCGCCACCACCGGTCGAGATGTGGCCGAAAGCATTCTCGTCGAAGCCGAGCAGCCGGACCGCGGCGGCACTGTCCCCGCCGCCGACGACGGTGAAGGCGTCCGAGTCCAGCAGGGCCTGCGCGACGGCCTTGGTGCCGCCGGCGTAGTCGGGGTGCTCGAAGACGCCCATCGGGCCGTTCCAGAACACCGTGCCCGCGTCGGCCAGCTTCGCGGCGTACAGCTCGCGGGTCTTCGGGCCGATGTCCAGGCCCTCCTTGTCGGCCGGGATGGCGTCCGCGGCGACGATGTCGGGGTGGGCCGGGGCCTTGGTCTTCAGGTCGGGGAACTCGGCCGAAACCAGTACGTCGACGGGGAGCACGAACTCCACACCGCGCTTCTCGGCGCGCGCCAGGTATTCCAGGCAGGCGGGCACCTGGTCCTCCTGGAGCAGCGAGATGCCCACCTCGTGGCCCTTGGCCTTGAGGAAGGTGTACGCCATGCCGCCGCCGACCAGGATGCGGTCGGCCTTCTCGATCAGCTGGTCGATGACGGCGAGCTTGTCGGAGACCTTGGCGCCGCCGAGCGCGACCACGTAGGGGCGCTTGACGTCCTCGGTGAGCTTCTTCAGGACGCCGACCTCGGTGGCGATCAGGTCGCCGGCGGCGTGCGGAAGGCGCCGGGGCAGGTCGTAGACGGAGGCGTGCTTGCGGTGCACGGCGCCGAAGCCGTCCCCCACGTACAGCTCCGCGAGGGCGGCGAGCTGGTCGGCGAAGGCGCCCCGCTCGGCGTCGTCCTTGCTGGTCTCGCCCGCGTTGAAGCGGAGGTTCTCCAGCACCGCCACCTGGCCGTCGGCGAGGCCCGCGGTCACCGACCGGGCGGACTCACCGACCGTGTCGGTCGCGAACGCCACGTCCTGGCCCAGGATTTCGCCCAGCCGCCGCGCCGCGGGGGCCAGCGAGAACGCCGGGTCCGGGGCGCCCTTGGGACGGCCCAGGTGGGAGGCGACGATCACCTTGGCGCCGCGCTCGACGAGCTTGGCGATCGTCGGGGCGACGGCGCGGATCCGGCCGTCGTCGGTGATGGTGGTGCCGTCCAGCGGCACGTTCAGATCGGCGCGGACAAAGACCCGCCGCCCTGCTACCTGAAGGTCGTCGATCGTCTTCATGAGGAAGTGACTCCGTCGCTTGGTTCGGTCGTGGCACGGGGCCCGTACGGCGCTTCCTCGCGCCGTACGAGCCCCGTCCTCACATCTCGGTGCCTCGGGTACCAGGCAGAGATATCAGAGCTGGCCGCCGACGAAGGTGGTCAGGTCCACCAGGCGGTTGGAGTAGCCCCACTCGTTGTCGTACCAGCCGACGACCTTGACCTGCTTGCCCTGCGCCATCGTCAGGGAGGAGTCGAAGGTGCAGGAGGCCGGCCAGTTGACGATGTCCGAGGAGACGATCGGGTCCTCGGTGTACTCCAGGATGCCCTTGAGCTGGCCCTCGGCGGCCTTCTGGAAGGCGGCGTTGATCTCGTCCTTGCTGACCTCGCGGTCGAGCTCCAGGACCAGGTCGGTGACCGAGCCGGTGGGGACGGGCACGCGCATGGCGATGCCGTCCAGCTTGCCCTTCAGCTGCGGGAGGACCAGGGCGGTGGCCTTGGCGGCACCCGTCGAGGTCGGGATGATGTTCTCCGCGGCGGCACGGGCGCGGCGCAGGTCCTTGTGCGGGAAGTCCAGGATGCGCTGGTCGTTGGTGTACGCGTGGACCGTGGTCATCAGGCCCTTGACGATGCCGAAGTTCTCGTCGAGGACCTTCGCCATCGGCGCCACACAGTTGGTGGTGCAGGAGGCGTTGGAGATGACGTGGTGCTTGGCGGCGTCGTACTTGTCGTTGTTGACGCCCATCACGATCGTGATGTCCTCGTCCTTGGCGGGCGCGGAGATCAGGACCTTCTTGGCGCCGGCGGCGAGGTGCTTCGCGGCGTCCTCGCGCTTGGTGAAGATGCCGGTCGACTCGACGACGATGTCGGCGCCGAGCTCGCCCCAGGGGAGGTTCGCCGGGTCGCGCTCCGCCATCGTCTTGAAGGTCTGGTTGCCGACCGTGATGGTGTCGTCGGTGTGGCTGACGTCCTGCTTGAGGCGACCCAGAATGGTGTCGTACTTCAGCAGGTGGACCAGGGTGGCGTTGTCGGTCAGGTCGTTGACACCGACGATCTCGATGTCCGCACCCTGCTCCAGGAGCGCGCGGAAGTAGTTGCGACCAATGCGGCCGAATCCGTTGATGCCTACGCGGATCGTCACGAACCGATCTCCTCGTTGGTACGCCGGCGCAGTTACCGGCGAGCTGTATGGGATGTCCCCGACCGCCTCCGACCCTACCCCCTATACGAGACGTACGTGACATTGACAAAACGCGCTCGATGCTTCTCAGATGAGCGCTTTCGGCCCGGCGTCCGGCCGTGCGCGACCGCCCCCGGTGCGCGCGCGGCACCGGGGGCGGGAAGGACGGATGAGGAGGGTGCGGTCAGCCGACCATGCCCTCGGCGAGCTCCTCGGTGAGGTTGGACTCCGTACCGGGAATGCCCAGGTCCTGGGCGCGCTTGTCGGCCATCGCCAGCAGGCGGCGGATCCGGCCGGCGACGGCGTCCTTGGTCAGCGGCGGGTCGGCGAGCGCGCCCAGCTCCTCCAGCGACGCCTGCTTGTGCTCCATGCGCAGCCGGCCGGCCGCCGCGAGGTGCTCGGGGACCTCCTCGCCGAGGATCTCCAGGGCCCGCTGGACCCGGGCACCCGCGGCGACCGCGGCGCGTGCCGAGCGGCGGAGGTTGGCGTCGTCGAAGTTGGCCAGCCGGTTGGCGGTGGCCCGGACCTCGCGGCGCATCCGCCGCTCCTCCCAGGCGAGCACCGACTCGTGGGCGCCGAGCCGCGTCAGCAGCGCGCCGATCGCGTCACCGTCACGGACGACGACGCGGTCCACGCCGCGCACCTCGCGGGCCTTGGCGCCGATGCCGAGCCGGCGCGCCGCGCCGACCAGCGCGAGCGCCGCCTCGGGGCCGGGGCAGGTGACCTCCAGCGAGGAGGAGCGGCCGGGCTCGGTGAGCGAGCCGTGGGCCAGGAACGCGCCGCGCCACGCCGCTTCGGCGTCGCAGGTCGCACCGGAGACCACCTGCGGGGGCAGGCCGCGGATGGGGCGGCCGCGGCCGTCGACCAGGCCGGTCTGCCGGGCGAGCTGGTCGCCGCCGGCCACCACCCGTACGACGTAGCGGCTGCCGCGCCGCAGGCCGCCGGGGGCCATCACCACCAGGTCGGAGCTGTGGCCGAAGATCTCCAGGATGTCCTTGCGCAGCCGGCGGGCCGCGATGCCCGTGTCCAGCTCCGCCTCGATCACAATGCGTCCGCTGACCAGGTGCAGACCTCCCGCGAACCGCAGGATCGACGAGACCTCCGACTTCCGGCAGCAGGTCCGGGTGACGGGGAGCCGGGAGATCTCATCCTTCACCGCAGCCGTCATCGCCATGGGCCGATCCTTCCATGCATCCGAAAAATACGGTCGTACGCGGCTGCCAGCAGCTCCGGGTCGTGCCGGTCGGGGGCTCCCCCGGCACTCGACCGGGCGTCGTCTCCTTGTGCCGCGACTGCCGCCAGCTCGACCTCGCTGCCGACGAGTTGCTTGGCGGCAACCGTCAGACCTTCGGTGTCGGGCACGGCGGCCCTGTCGGCCAGCACCACGTCGAAGGCGAGTTTAGGGGCGTGTCGGGCCAAAACCTCCAAATGACGCTGCGGGGAGAAGCCATCGGTTTCGCCGGGTTGCGGCGCGAGGTTGAGGGAGAGGACCTTCCGGGCCTTGGTCTCCTCCAGCGCCTCGCGCAGCTCGGGCACCAGCAGATGCGGGATCACCGACGAGAACCACGAGCCGGGGCCGAGCACCACCCAGTCGGCGTCCCGCACCGCGGCGACCGCCTCCGGAACGGCCGGCGGCTCCTCCGGGACGACGTGCACGGACTGCACCTCGCCGCGGGTGAGCGCGACGGTGGCCTGGCCGCGGACCGTGGAGATGTCGTCGGGACGCTCCGGGTCATGGCCCCTGACCTGCGCCTGGAGCTCCAGGGGCACCGCCGACATCGGCAGCACCCGGCCGTGCGCGCCGAGCAGCTTGCCGACCAGGTCGAGCGCCTTGACGTGGTCACCGAGCTGCTCCCACAGGGCGACGATCAGCAGGTTGCCGACCGCGTGGTCGTGCAGCTCGCCCTCGCTCTGGAACCTGTGCTGGATCACCCGGGACCAGGTCTGGCCCCAGTCGTCGTCGCCGCACAGCGCGGCCAGCGCCTTACGGAGATCGCCGGGCGGCAGCACGCCCAGCTCGTCGCGGAGCCGGCCGCTGGAGCCGCCGTCGTCGGCGACCGTGACGACGGCCGTCAGGTCGCCGGTGATGCGGCGCAGCGCGGCGAGCGAGGCGGACAGGCCCATGCCGCCGCCGAGCGCCACCACCTTGGGCGTGGCGCCCTTCGTCGTGCGGACGCTGGGAACGAATCTGCGGACCCGGCGGAGCCGCGGGGTACGGCCGGTCACTCGCGCCCCATGTCCCGGTGGACGACGACCGTTTCCACCCCTTCGGAGACCAGGCGGCGGGCGAGCTTCTCGGACATCGCGACACTGCGGTGCTTGCCGCCCGTGCAGCCCACGGCGATGGTCACATAGCGCTTGCCCTCACGGCGGTAGCCCTCCGCGACGATCCGCAGCAGCTCGGCGTAGCCGTCGAGGAACTCCTTGGAGCCGGGCTGGCTGAAGACGTAGGTGGAGACCTCGTCGTTCAGGCCGGTGAAGGGGCGCAGCTCGGGGACCCAGTGCGGGTTGGGAATGAAGCGGCAGTCGATGACCATGTCGGCGTCGACCGGCAGGCCGTACTTGAAGCCGAAGGACATGACGGTGGCGCGCAGCTCGGGGACCTCCTCGCCGGCGAACTGGGCGTCCATCTTGGCGCGCAGCTCGTGGACGTTGAGGCTGGAGGTGTCGATGACCAGGTCGGCGTCGCCGCGCAGCTCGCGCAGCAGATCGCGCTCGGCGGCGATGCCGTCGACGATCCGGCCGTCGCCCTGGAGGGGGTGCGGGCGGCGCACCGACTCGAAGCGGCGCACCAGGGCCTCGTCGGAGGACTCCAGGAAGACGATGCGGCGCTTGACGTTCTGCGCGTCGAGGGTGGCCAGCGACTCCTTGAGGTTGGCGAAGAAGCGGCGGCCGCGGACGTCGACGACGACCGCGATGCGGGCGACGTTGCCCTGCGAGCGGGCGCCCAGCTCAACCATCGGGGCGATCAGCTCGGGCGGGATGTTGTCGACGACGAACCAGCCGAGGTCCTCCAGGCACTTCGCTGCCGTGCTGCGGCCGGCGCCGGACATCCCGGAGATGATCACCAGCTCCGGGATCGCGGCGCTCTCTCCCTGGTCGGACTCGCGCATCGTGCCCGTACTCACCTGTGCACCGTCTCTCTCGGTTTCCTGCGGTTCGCGCTCTGTACTCATCGTTCCTGCCCCCGTTCTGCCGACAACGCGGCCGGTGGGGCCCCGTCATCCTCAATGATCTCTCCTGTGGCGGTGTTCACCGCAGGAGCGGACGGCGCCGCCCCGGCCAGCGCCGCGGCGACCGTCTCGGCGGTCTTGCGGCCCACGCCGGGGACCGCGCAGATCTCGTCGACCGTCGCGGCGCGCAGCTTCTTCAACGAGCCGAAGTGCTTGAGGAGTGCCTGGCGGCGGGTGTCGCCCAGGCCCGGTACGGCGTCGAGCGGCGAGGACTTCAGCCGCTTGCTGCGCTTGTTGCGCTGGTAGGTGATCGCGAAGCGGTGCGCCTCGTCGCGGACCCGCTGGAGGAGGTAGAGCCCCTCGCTGCTGCGGGGCAGCACGACCGGGTCGTCCTCCCCGGGCAGCCAGACCTCTTCGAGGCGCTTGGCCAGGCCGCACACCGCGACGTCGTCGATGCCGAGCTCGTCCAGGGCCCGGCGGGCGGCCGCGACCTGGGGAGCGCCGCCGTCGACGACCACGAGCTGGGGAGGGTAGGCGAACCGCTTGGGGCGGCCGTCGTCGTCGACGGGGCGGCCGTCGGCCGGGTCCGGCTCCCCGGAGGCGGTGACCACACCGTCCACGGGGGCGGCGGTTGCGCCGTCGGGCTCCTCCGTCCACTCCCCCGACTTCTGCTTCTCCTGGAGATAGCGCTTGAAGCGGCGGCCGATGACCTCGTGCATGGACCGGACATCGTCCTGGCCCTCGAAGCCCTTGATCTGGAAGCGGCGGTATTCGCTCTTCCGGACGAGCCCGTCCTCGAACACCACCATCGAGGCGACCACGTCCTCGCCCTGGAGGTGGGAGATGTCGAAGCACTCGATGCGCAGCGGGACCGAGTCCAGACCGAGGGCCTCGGCGATCTCCTCCAGGGCGCGGGAGCGGGTGGTCAGGTCGGAGGCCCGCTTGGTCTTGTGCAGCGCCAGCGCCTGCTGGGCGTTGCGGCCGACCGTGGCCATCAGGTCCTTCTTGTCGCCGCGCTGCGGTATGCGCAGCGAGACCTGGGAGCCGCGGCGCTGGGAGAGCCACTGGGCGACCGGCTCGACGGGCTCGGGCAGCGCCGGGACCAGGACCTCCTTGGGGACGGCGTCCCCCTGCTCCTCGCCGTACAGCTGCTGGAGGGCGTGTTCGACGAGGCCAGCGGTGGTGACGGCCTCGACCTTGTCGGTGACCCAGCCGCGCTGGCCGCGCACCCGGCCGCCGCGGACGTGGAAGATCTGGACGGCGGCTTCGAGCTCGTCCTCGGCGACCGCGATCAGGTCGGCGTCGGTGGCGTCGGCCAGCACCACGGCGCTCTTCTCCATCGCCCGCTTGAGCGCGCCTATGTCGTCCCGCAGCCGGGCGGCGCGCTCGTACTCCATCTCCTCGGCGGCCTCCTGCATGCGGCGCTCCAGGCGGCGGAGGTAGGCGCCGGTGCGGCCGGCCATGAAGTCGCAGAACTCCTCGGCCAGTTCGCGGTGCTCCTCGGCGGGGATCCGGCCGACGCAGGGCGCGGAGCACTTGCCGATGTAGCCGAGCAGACAGGGGCGGCCGATCTGGGCGGAACGCTTGAACACGCCGGCGGAGCAGGTGCGTACGGGGAAGACGCGGAGCATCAGGTCGACGGTCTCGCGGATGGCCCAGGCGTGCGCGTACGGGCCGAAGTAGCGCACGCCCTTCTTCTTGGCGCCGCGCATGACCTGGACGCGCGGGAACTCTTCGTTGAGGGTCACCGCGAGGTACGGATAGCTCTTGTCGTCGCGGTACTTGACGTTGAAGCGGGGGTCGAACTCCTTGATCCAGCTGTATTCGAGCTGGAGCGCCTCGACCTCGGTGGTGACGACGGTCCACTCCACGGAGGCGGCGGTGGTGACCATCGTGCGGGTACGCGGGTGGAGACCGGCCAGGTCCTGGAAGTAGTTGGCCAGGCGCTGGCGCAGGCTCTTGGCCTTGCCCACGTAGATGACGCGGCCGTGTTCGTCGCGGAACTTATAGACCCCCGGCGAGTCGGGGATCTGTCCCGGCTTGGGTCGGTAGCTGCTGGGGTCTGCCATGCACACCACCCTACTGACCGCCACCGACAATCACGGTTTCCGGACCGTTGCCGAGGCGTGCGGAGGGCTCCTCCCCCCACCCCCGAACCCCACCCCCGCCCCCTCCCCCGAAGGGGGAGAGGGGGAGGGGGCGGGGGGACGCGATCCGGGGCGGGGAAAAGCGGCCCGGCGGAGGGATCGGCCTCGGCCCGCGGCTCCTCGCCCGCCCCGGTGGCTCCGCGTCAGCGGCCGCCGCGGCGCCTCCGCAGGGCCGCCGCGGCGGACAGGCCGAGGGCGAGCAGGGCGGCGGCGGCCGCCACCGTGGTGGCGGCGGTCACCGGCAGGCCGCCGCCCGTCACGGCGTCCGTCACGGCACTCGCCTCGGCCGGCTGCCGGGCGGCCGGCGCCCCGGCGGCAGGGGCGGGCCCGTTACCGCCCCCGGCGTTGCTACCGGGCCCGTAGCCGCCGGCCTCGCCCCGCTTGTCGTACGCGGAGCCGGGCAGCTTGTCCCCGTACGCCTTCGCCACCCGCTTCCGGTAGGCGTCGACGGTGGTGCCGTGGGCGCCGACGGCCTTGCGGGCGTCGGCGTCCAGCGGTTCGACGCGGTCCCCGCGCTGGAGGTACCAGGCGTCGATCTGGGGCTCGTGGAAGACCGTGCCGGACGCGTCCCGGGCCGCCCCGGCCGCCGCGTAGCGGGTCTCGTCGTCGCCGCTCGCGATGTTGACGACCTTCCAGGTGCCGCCCCGGCGTGCCGTCCACACCGAGGCGGTGCGGCCGTCGGCGGCCACCGCCTTGCTGGCGAGGAACTCCAGACGGGCGACGGGGGCCGCGGTCCGGCCGCGGACGAAGTCCGGTGAGAGGGCGTAGACGGGGACGGTGCCGCCCTCGATGTGCGGCGCGGCGGGTGCGGTGCCGGGTGCGGCCGCCGCGCCGCCGCCGCGCTTCCGTTCGGCGGCGAAGAACCGGGCGAGGGTGCCCAGGGTCGCCGGGTCGGTGGCCGCCGCGCGGGCCGCGGCGACGCCGGCCCGTCCGGGGGCCTGGGGCGCGGGCACCGGTGCGGCGAGCGCGGCGTGCGGCGCGAGGCCGAGCAGGACGGTGGCCAGCGCCCCGGTGGTGACGGCGCGGACTGCGGTGCGCTTCGTCATGGTTCAGGCTCCTATCCGGTAGAGGGAGTGCGTCCAGGAGAAGGAGCTGCCGTTCACGTAGTAGCCGAAGTCACCCCAGTTGTAGCGGTAGTTGGACGCCCAGGGGTCGCCCCAGTAGACCCAGTTGCGGTCGGTGTCGTAGCCGTAGACGACGTGCATGTGGCCGCCGCCGGAGGCCCACTGGATGCGGGTCTCGATGGGACGGTTGGCGTTGATCTCGGTCTGGACGGTGGAGTAGCGCAGCCATCCCGTCACGTAGGAGCCCGGGCTGATGCCCATCCAGTTGAAGGCGTTCTGCACATTGCCCAGGGTGGCCTGGTCGTTGGGGCAGGTGGTGCCCTGCGCGCGGTTGAACGCGGCGTTGCAGAACTGGTTCTGACTGTAGTTCCTGCCGTACCAGGCCGCGATGGTGTTGCCGGAGCCGGCCCAGCACCAGTTGGTCTGCTCCTGGGCCTGCATGGCGATGTCGAGGCGGTTGGCGGTGCGCAGGGCGGGCGCGGTGTGCGCGGGGGCGTGCGCCGGGGGCCCGGCCGCGGCGGCGGCCGTCCCCGGGAGCATGGTCAGTACGCCGACGGTGAGCGCCGCGGCCGCGAACCATCTGCGGCGTGAACGGCGTGCGGGGAGTGCACGGAGCATGGCGTTCCTCCCGACTGGGGGGTGAGGGGTGAGAGGAGCGCATCCGGATGCTTGCGAAGGAGCATCGGGTGTTGTCGCAGGCAGGTCAACACGCTTCAATGCGGAATGACATGGGGGTGTGTACGAACGGGCCCGGATGTGAACGGCCGGTGCCCGGCGTACTGCAGTGAACAGGCAGGCAGAGTGCGCGGCGTGCGATCCGGTTGTGAACGTTCACCGGCGCGCCGGAGGAACGAGGCAATGGCACAGAACGCTCCCCAGGCCGCCGAGCTGGCGCAGCTGCTGCGGACCGGCCCCTTCCACCTCGCGCTGCGCTCGGCGCTCACCGCCCGCGGACTCGCGCTCACCCGCGTCCAGCACAAGCTCGCCCAGCGCGGCATCACCATCGGGGTGACCAGCCTGAGCTACTGGCAGCAGGGGGCCCGGCGCCCGCAGCGCCCGGAGTCGCTGCGGGCGGTGCGTGCCCTGGAGGAGGTGCTCGACCTGCCCGCGCACTCGCTGCACCGGCTGCTGGTCCCCGAGGGCGGACGCCCGGAGGCCGAGCGCCCGGCCGCCCGCTCGTACCGTTCGCTGGTGGCGCCGGCCGGCACGCTGCAGCGGCTCTTCACCGAGCTGGAGATCCCCGCGGACGGCGGGCTGCACACCGTGGGCCACCACGAGCGGGTACGCATCGGCCCCGCCCGCCGGCTCGCCGAGCGGGAGTCGCTGCAGGTGGTCCGCGCGCACCGGGACGGCGTGGACCGCTACGTCGCCATCCACCGGGGCGAGACGGGCTGCGATCCGTCGCGGGTACGGGTGCGGACCGGGGAGAACTGCCGCCTGGGCCGGGTCCGCGGCGACGCCGAGGCCGGGGTGGTGGTCGCCGAGCTGCTCTTCGACACCCGGCTGCGGGCCGGTGAGACCCATGTCTTCGGCTACGCCTTCGAGGACGGCAGCGGCGGCCCCAGCGCCGAGTACCTGCGCGGCTTCAGCTTCGCCGGCGGCCAGTACGTCCTGCAGGTGCGCTTCGACGAGGCGGCGCTGCCGGTGCGCTGCCGCCGCTTCGCCCAGGCGTCGGCGGGCGCCCCGCGCAGCGCCCAGCAGGAGCTGACGCTCAGCGGCCGGCACCACGCGGTCCACCTCGTGGAGCAGGGCGTACGGCCGGGCATCCTGGGGATCGGCTGGGACTGGGGGTGACAGCGGGGCGCCGGGCCCGGGCGGCCGGCCGCCTCAGCCGGCGATCAGCTTGCCGCCCTCGGCCCGGACCGGGACCTCGGGCAGCGGCTCGGCGGCCGGGCCCTGGACGACCTTGCCGGTCGTGACGTCGAAGCGGCTGCCGTGGCAGGGGCAGCTGCCTTCCTTCTTCTCGACGTCGGACAGGATGCAGCCGGCGTGGGTGCACTTGGCGCTGAAGCACTTGTACTTGCCCTTGGTGGGCTGCGAGACGACCAGCCGGTCCTCGCGGTAGAGCCTGGCGCCGCCCACCGGGACGTCGGCGGCGGCCCCCAGCTCGACCGGCTTGTCGGGCACCCCCGAGTCGTTCCCGTCCGCGTCCCCCGGCGAGCAGGCCGCCAGCCCGAAGCCGGCGGCACCCGCGAGCGCGGCCCCCCGCAGCACGGTCCGGCGGGCGGGGGACTTGCTCATGGCTGCTCCAGGGCGACGGGGTCAGACGGCTTCGGCCCCCGACGATACCGGGGCGGAGCGGGCCGATTCCGACCGGGCCGGGCCACCGTGCAGCAGGTCCTGTTCGATCTCCTCCAGGCTGCGGCCCTTGGTCTCCGGCAGCAGCTTGTGGACGAAGCAGAACGCCAGCAGGGTCGTTCCGGCGAAGATCAGGAAGTTGGCCCCGGCGCCCCAGGCGTGCAGCAGGGACGGGAAGAGCAGCGCCACGACCATGTTGAACAGCCAGTTGAACAGCACGCACAGGCTCACCGCGGCGGCCCGGATCCGCATCGGGAACAGCTCGGGCAGCATCACCCACTGCACCGGTCCCCAGGAGATCGCGAAGGAGCCGATGTACAGCGCGATGCCGAGCAGGGTGAGGGCGGAGAGCAGCGCGCCGTAGCCGAGCCCGGAGAGGTTGGTCACGGCCAGCAGCACCATCGCCGCGCACATCCCCAGCGCCCCGAGGAGCAGCAGCGGTTTGCGCCCCCTGCGGTCGATCAGCCGCATCGCGGGCAGCGTCATCAGCATGTTGAGCAGGCCGATGCCGACGTTGGCGAGGATGGCGCCGTCGGAGCCGAACCCGATGTCGGTGAGCAGGGTCGGGGCGTAGTAGATGATCGTGTTGATGCCGACGAAGTTCTGGAAGAGGACCAGCAGCATGCCGGCCACGAACACCGGCCGCAGCCGCGGCGACAGCAGGCGGCGCAGGGTCAGCGGCTCGCTCTGCTCCCGTTCCGCGCGCTCGGTCCGCTCGATCTCGGCCAGCTCCTGCCCCGCCGCCCCGGCGTCGCCGCGCAGCCGGGTCAGCACCGTGCGGGCCTCGGCGCTGCGGCCCCTGCCCACCAGCCAGCGCGGGCTCTCCGGCTGGGTGAGGATGCCCAGCGCGAGGACCGCCGCGGGGACGGTGCCCAGGCCGATCATCCAGCGCCACGCCCCGGCGCCGGCCAGCAGGTAGTCGGTGACGTAGGCGACGAAGATGCCGACGGTGACCAGGAGTTGCATCAGCGAGGTCAGCCCGCCGCGGACGTGCGCGGGCGCGAGTTCGGTGAGGTAGAGCGGGACGACGACGGAGGCGATGCCGACGCCGATGCCGAGGACGAACCGGAAGCCGATCAGCGCGGCCGCCCCGGTGGCGAGGGCGGCGCCGAGGGTGCCCAGGATGAAGACCCCGGAGGCCGCGAGGATCAGCCGGCGCCGGCCCCAGGAATCGCTCAGCCGCCCCGACAGGCCGGCGCCGAGCATGGCCCCCACCAGGAGGCCCGAAACGACCAGACCTTCCAGCAGCGGGGTGAGGGCGATGTCGTTCTTGATGAAGAGCATGGCGCCGGAGATGACCCCGGTGTCATAGCCCCACAGGATGCCGCCGAGGGCACCGAAGACCCAGATCAGCGCGTTCTTGAAGCGTGCGGGCACGGTCGTTCAGCCCTTCTGCGGGGCGATGTGGATCTTGCGGCCGGTGCCGGCCCGGAAGCGGGCCACCGCCTCGTCGAAGCCGTCCAGCCCGTAGACGTCGCTGACCAGTGAGTCGACGGCGAATCCGCCGAGGCCGGCGGCGAGCAGGTCGATGGCCGGCTGGAAGCTGTTGTGCACCGCCATCGAGCCGATGATGTCGATCTCGTGGTGGTAGACGCGGTACGGGGAGAAGGACGCCGAACGGGCCGGGTCGGCGACGCCGAACTGGAGGAAGGTGCCGCCGCGGCGCACCCGTCCCAGGCCGTCCTCGATGGCCGCGACGGCCCCGGTCGCGTCGATCACGACCTCGAAGCCGGGCGTCCGGCGGAGCTGGTCGGCGCCGGTCGCGGCGGCGTCCACGCCGAAGGTACGGGCGAACGCCAGCCGGTCCTCGTTGAGGTCCACGACGCTGACCGAGGCGGCGCCCGCGGTCCGTACGAGCGCGGCCATCATCAGCCCCATGGTGCCGGCGCCGTAGATCAGATAGTGCTCGCCGGGGCGGCGCGGCAGCCGGTTCAGGCCGTGCACCGCGCAGGAGAGCGGCTCGACGAGCCCGGCCGCGGCTTCCGAGAGGCCGTCGGGCAGGACGTAGCAGCAGCGTTCCGGTACGGCGACCAGTTCGGCGAAGCCGCCGGCGCGGGTGACGCCGATCGCGGCGTAGTCCTCGCAGAGGTTGCCGCGGCCGATCCGGCAGTAGTGGCAGGCGCCGCACGGCATGTTGGGGTCGACCGCGACCCGCTCGCCGACCGCCCGGCCGGTGACCGCCGCGCCGACGGCCACGATCTCGCCGGTCAGCTCGTGCCCGGGGACCAACGGGTAGGCCGCGGCGGGCAGTTCGCCGCCGAGGAGGTGCATATCGGTGCCGCACAGCCCGCAGGACGTGACCCGCACGACCACCTCATCGGGTTCCGGGCGGGGGTCGGGCAGTTCGGTGACCGCGGTGCTCCCCGGATTGCCCGGTGCGGTGACCACGAGAGCGCGCATCGGCGCCTCCTCACGACGTCGTGCTGGTGCGATGCCGGGGACCTTACAGAAAAGCCGCCAGGACGTAAACGCTTACGCAAGCGTTTACGTTTGCGGTCGGATGCTCGTAGTGTGGTGGACTCGCGGGACGAGGCCGTGCCGGGCACGGCCGTGGGCGCCGCCGTGGCGCCGCGCGCGGGGAGGAAGAGCCGGATGACGACGATGGTGGATGTGGCGCGGCGGGCGGGGGTCTCCGTCGCCACGGTCTCGCACGTACTGAACGAGACCCGGCCGGTGCGCCCGGACACCCGGGCCGCGGTGCTCGGCGCCATCGAGGAGCTGGGCTACACCCACAACACCCTGGCCCGCTCGCTGGTCACCTCCCGCACCCGCTCCATCGGCCTGGCGGTCTCCGCGATCAGCAACCCGTACTTCACCGAGATCCTCCAGGGCGTCGAGGCCGGTGCGCTGGAGGCCGGGTACAGCCTGCTGATCGCCGACCCGCACGACGATCCGCACCACGAGCGCAAGGTCGTCCAGCTGCTGCACGAGCGGCGGGTGGACGGCATGATCGTCGCGCCGTCCGCGGAGCCCGCCGAGATGGTCGACTACCTGGCCCGGCGCGAGGTGCCCACCGTCTTCCTGGACCGGCTGGTGGGCGATGCGTACGACCAGGTGTGCGCCGAGAACACCGGTCCGGTGCGCCAACTGGTCGAGCACCTGGCGGACTTGGGGCACACCCGGATCGGCCTGGTGGCAGGGCTGCCCGGGCTGAGCACCACCACCGAGCGCGTCCAGGGCTACCGCGACGGGCTGCGCGCCCGCGGCCTGCCCTTCGCGCCGGAACTCCTGGCCGGCGGCAACTCCGAGGCGGAGGGCGCCCAGGACGCCACCCGCCATCTGCTGGCCGCGCCGGAGCCGCCCACCGCCCTCATCACCGCCAACAACGCGATGACCATCGGCGCGCTCCGGGCGCTCGGCGCACTCGGCCTGCAGGTGCCCCGGGACATCGCGCTGGCCTGCTTCGACGACTTCTCCTGGGCCGATCTCTTCACGCCCCGGCTGACCGCGATCGCCCAGCCCAGCAAGGACATCGGGGCGGCGGCGGTACGGCTGCTGCTGGAACGCCTCCAGGAGCCGGACCGCCCGCCGCGCACCGTCCGCCTCCCCTGTGCCTTCGTGCACCGTACGTCGTGCGGCTGCGCCGAACCCGCCCCGGCCGCTCCCCCGGCCGCCCAGGAAAGGAACCGCACCCCGTGATCGTCGTCGCCGGCGAGGCGCTGATCGACCTCGTCCCCAGCCCGCAGCCGTCCGCCCCGGGCGATCCGCTGCCCGCGCTGCTGCCGCGGCGCGGCGGCGGGCCGTACAACACCGCCCTCGCGCTGGGGCGGCTGGGCTCGCCCACCACCTTCTGCTCCCGGATCTCGACCGACAGCTTCGGCGAGGCGCTGCTCGACGGGCTGCGCGGCGGCGGGGTGGACACCTCGCTGGTGCAGCGCGGCGGTGAGCCGACCACCCTCGCGGTGGCGGACATCAGCCCGGACGGCTCGGCGGGCTACGGCTTCTACGCCGAGGGCACCGCCGACCGGCTGTTCGCGGTGCCGCCGGCGCTGCCGGAGGGGGTGCGGGCGCTCTCGCTGGGCACCTGCTCGCTCGTCCTGGAACCGGGCGCGAGCGCCTACGAGGCGCTGCTGCGCCGGGAGGCCCGGCGCGGAGTCTTCACCGCCCTCGACCCGAACATCCGGCCCGGCCTGATCCCGGACGCGGACGCCTACCGGGCGCGCTTCCGCTCCTGGCTGCCGGATCTGGGGCTGCTGAAGCTGTCGGAGGAGGACGCGCTGTGGCTGGCGGGGGCGCCTGCCGGGCCGGCGGGCGGCCCGGACGGGGCCGCCGGCGGTTCCGGGGTCCCCGCGGGCGGTGCCGGCGGCGGGCTTCCGGACGCGGTCGTCGCGGCGGCCCGGGAGTGGCTGGCCGCGGGACCGGCGGCGCTCGTGCTGACCCGTGGCGGTGACGGGCTGACGGTGCTGACGCGGGACGGCGGGGAGGTGACGGTGCCGGGCGAGCCGGTCACGGTCGTCGACACGATCGGCGCCGGTGACACCGTCAATGCCGCGCTGCTGCACCGCCTGGACGCCCATGGCGCCCTCTCGTACGCCGCGGTCGCCGCCCTCGGCGCGGACGACTGGCGGGACATCCTCCGCTTCGCCGCCCGCGCGGCGGCCGTCACCTGCTCGCGCGCGGGTGCGGAGCCGCCGTTCGCGGCGGAACTGGCGGCGTGACGCGGCGGCGCCGGCGGGGCCCCGGGGCGTAGGAGCCGCGGGGCCAGGGGCGTACCGACGGCGGCGGGCCGTCACCGCTCCCGTGGTGGGGAGGGTGACGGCCCGCCGTGTGCGGCTACGCCGGCATCGTCAGGACGTGGCCCGCCGGGACTTCGCCGTCGTCTTCTTGGCCGCGGTCTTCTTCGCCGCGGTTTTCTTGGCCGCGGTCGTCGTCGCCGGCGTCTTCTTGGCTGCCGTCGTCGTGGTCCTCTTGGCGGCCTTCTTCGCCGGGCCGGGGTTGCCGCCCGCCCCCGCCACCGTCGCGGCGTCGCTGACCCGGTCGCCGAGGATCTCCCGCAGGAACTTGCCGGTGTGGCTCGCCGGGACCGACGCGATGTCCTCCGGGGAGCCCTCGGCGATGACCAGACCGCCGCCGTTGCCGCCCTCGGGGCCCATGTCGATGACCCAGTCAGCGGTCTTGATCACATCGAGGTTGTGCTCGATGACGATCACCGTGTTGCCCTTGTCGACCAGCCCGGACAGCACGTTGATGAGCTTGCTGATGTCGTCGAAGTGCAGACCGGTGGTCGGCTCGTCGAGGACGTAGACGGTGCTGCCCGTCGAGCGCTTCTGCAGTTCGCTGGCGAGCTTGACGCGCTGGGCCTCGCCGCCGGAGAGCGTCGGCGCGGACTGCCCGAGGCGGACGTAGCCGAGGCCGACCTCGTGGAGCGTCCTGAGGTGCCGGGCGATGGTCGGCACCGCCTCGAAGAAGCTCAGCGCCTCCTCGATGGGCATGTCCAGCACCTCGGCGATGGACTTGCCCTTGTAGTGGACCTCCAGCGTCTCGCGGTTGTAGCGCGCGCCGTGGCACACCTCGCACGGCACATACACGTCCGGCAGGAAGTTCATCTCGATCTTGATGGTGCCGTCGCCGGAGCAGTTCTCGCAGCGGCCACCCTTGACGTTGAAGGAGAAGCGTCCCGGCAGGTAGCCGCGGACCTTGGCCTCCATCGTCTCCGCGAAGAGCTTGCGGACGTGGTCGAAGACCCCGGTGTACGTGGCCGGGTTGGAGCGCGGGGTACGGCCGATCGGCGACTGGTCGACGTGCACGACCTTGTCCACCAGATCGTCGCCCGCGACCCGGGTGTGCCGGCCCGGCACCGACTTCGCGCCGTTCAGCTCGCGCGCGAGGTGGGTGTAGAGGATGTCGTTGACCAGCGTCGACTTGCCGGACCCGGAGACGCCGGTGACGGCGGTGAACACCCCGAGCGGGAAGGAGACGTCGATGTCGCGGAGGTTGTTCTCCTTCGCGCCGTGCACCGTCAGCTGCCGCTTGGCGTCGGCGGGCCGGCGGATGTCCGGCGTCGCGATGGCCTTCTTGCCGGCGAGGTACTGACCGGTGATCGACTCCTTGTTGGTCAGCAGCTGCTTCATCGGGCCGCTGTGCACGACCTTGCCGCCGTGCTCGCCGGCGCCCGGGCCGATGTCGACGACCCAGTCGGCCACCTTGATGGTGTCCTCGTCGTGCTCCACCACGATCAGGGTGTTGCCCATGTCGCGCAGCCGCACCAGGGTTTCGATCAGCCGGTGGTTGTCGCGCTGGTGCAGGCCGATCGACGGCTCGTCGAGGACGTAGAGCACGCCCACCAGGCCCGAGCCGATCTGGGTGGCCAGGCGGATGCGCTGGGCCTCGCCGCCGGAGAGGGTGCCCGCCGCGCGGTTCAGCGAGAGGTAGTCCAGACCGACGTCGACCAGGAACTTCAGTCGCTCGTTGACCTCCTTGAGGACCCGCTCGGCGATCTTCTTCTCGCGGGCGTCGAGCTTCATCTCCCGCAGGAAGTCGGCGCAGTCGCTGATCGACATGGCCGCGACCTCGGCGATCGACCTCTCCTGGACCGTGACGGCGAGGACGATCGGCTTCAGCCGCGTGCCCTCACAGGTCGGGCAGGGCACCTCGCGCATGTAGCCCTCGAAGCGCTCGCGGCTGCTGTCGCTCTCCGCCTCGGAGTGCCGCCGCTTGACGAACGGCACGGCGCCTTCGAAGGGGGTGGTGTACGCCCGCTGACGGCCGTAGCGGTTGCGGTAGCGGACCTCGATCTGGGTCTTGTGCCCGTACAGCAGGGCCTTCTTGGCGCGGGCCGGCAGCCCCGCCCACGGGATGTCCGTACGGAATCCGAGGGCGTCGGCCAGCGCGCCGATCAGGCGGCCGAAGTAGTCCTTGGTGTGGCCGCCGGACCAGGGGTGGAGGGCGCCCTCGTCGAGGGAGCGGTCCTCGTCGGGGACGATCAGCTCGGGGTCGACCTCCATGCGCGTGCCGATGCCGGTGCAGTCCGGGCAGGCGCCGAAGGGCGAGTTGAAGGAGAAGGAGCGGGGCTCCAGCTCCTCGAAGGACAGGTCGTCGTAGGCGCAGTACAGATGCTCCGAGTACATCCGCTCGCGCTGCGGGTCGTCCGGCTCCAGGTCGACGAAGTCGAGGATGACCATGCCGCCGGAGAGCCCGAGGGCGGTCTCGACGGAGTCGGTCAGCCGGCGCTTGGCGGTCTCCTTGACCGTGAGGCGGTCGACGACCACCTCGATGGTGTGCTTCTCCTGCTTCTTGAGCTTCGGGGGCTCGGAGAGCTGGATGGTCTCGCCGTCGACCCGGGCCCGGCTGTAGCCCTTGGTCTGGAGGTCGGCGAAGAGGTCGACGAACTCGCCCTTGCGCTCGCGCACCAGGGGGGAGAGCACCTGGAAGCGGCTGCCCTCGGGCAGCTCCAGCACCTTGTCGACGATGGCCTGCGGCGACTGCCGGGCGATCGGCCGCCCGCACTCGGGACAGTGCGGCTTGCCGATGCGGGCGAAGAGCAGGCGGAGGTAGTCGTAGACCTCGGTGATCGTGCCGACCGTCGAGCGCGGGTTGCGCGAGGTCGACTTCTGATCGATCGAGACCGCCGGGGACAGGCCCTCGATGAAGTCCACATCGGGCTTGTCCATCTGCCCGAGGAACTGCCGGGCGTAGGAGGACAGCGACTCGACGTAACGCCGCTGCCCCTCGGCGAAGATCGTGTCGAAGGCGAGCGAGGACTTGCCCGACCCGGAGAGACCCGTGAAGACGATGAGGGAGTCACGGGGAAGGTCGAGCGAGACGTTCTTGAGATTGTGCTCGCGAGCGCCACGGACGATGAGACGGTCGGCCACGCCGGTCGGCACCTTTCTTGGGTTCAGGGGCGGGAGCCGCGGCTCTGCGTCCGCCGCTCGGTGACGAGCAGAGGCGGCGAAGCGAAGCGGAACCCCGCCCCAGGGTAGGGGGCCCGTCGCGGCACTGTCTTTGGGATGCCATACACGAGCCTATAGCACGCGCATTCGATTTACCGGGCTCGTAAGCCCTCTTCACCCGAACGTGTGGCGGCGCCACATCCTTCCCGCGGCCCGCCACACGCTCCTGCGCTGCACAAACGCCCCCGCACGACCTCGCCCCGGCGTCAAGCCGAGAGTGCCCGCTCCAGCGCTTCGAACGTCCGCCGCACCACCTCGACCTGCCCGGCCGCCACCTCGTCGACCGCCTCGCCCGCGAGCTGCCGGCCGATCGCCTCGGCGAACGCGGTCCGGACCCCCGCGACGATCAGCGCGGCGGCCAGCCGGGAGCGGTGTCCGGGCCGCTCGGCGTCGCCGCCCTCGGCCTCGGCCAGCAGCCCGGCCAGGGTGTGCTCCAGCTCCTCCACCACCTCACGCCCCCGCGCCAGTAGTGCCGGCGAGTCCCGCACCGTCCGCCAGAAGTGTTCGTACCCCTCCCCCACGGCGCCCAGCGGGTGCCGCTGCGCCAGCAGGCCGAGGACGAGCCGGCGCAGCGCGGCCAGCGGCGCCTCGCCGGCACCGCGCTCCCGTACGGCGCGGATCAGCAGCTCCCGGCCCTCGGGGACCCGGTCGAGGAAGAGGTCCTCCTTGCGCGGGAAGTAGTTGAAGACGGTCATCGTGGAGACCTCGGCGGCCCGGGCGACCTCGGCGACGGTGACGTTGTCGAAGCCGTGCCGGATGAACAGCAGCGTGGCCTCACCGGAGATCCGCTGCCGGGTGCGCAGCTTCTTGCGCTCGCGCAGCGTCAGCCGCCCGTCCTCCTCGCCGAAGCCGGTCTCCCCCTCCGGGCCGGCGGGCCACCTCCCGGCGGCCGTCTCCGTACCTGCGTGTCGCTGCTCGTCCATGCCCCAGATCCTAGGCCGCACCCCCCGTAAATTTTTAGTGACAAAAAACTTTTAGTGACTACACTCATGCGCATGACGAGTGACGCAGACGTAGTGGTGGCAGGGGGCGGCCCGGTGGGGCTGATGCTCGCCTGCGAACTGGCCCTGGCGAAGGTCTCGGTGACCGTCCTGGAGCGGCTCACCGAGGTGGACACGAAGATCAAGGCGGGAGCGATCAACTCCCCCAGCGCGGAGGCGTTCTACCGGCGCGGCATGCTGCCCGACCTGGCCGCGGCGCAGCGCGCGGGCATCGAGAGGTTCAGCTCGTTCCTGCGGCAGCGGCAGGCCGCGGGCGCCTCGGGGTTGCAGGCGCCCCCGAAGTTCGCCGGGCACTTCGCCGGCATCATGCTGCGCGGCGACCTGCTGGACGAGTCCGACCCGGACTTCGACGGCCCCGGCCCGGCCGGCGAGGTCGGCCTCGTTCCCCAGGAGGTCCTGGAGCGGCTGCTCGCCGCACGCGCCGCCGAACTGGGCGTCGAGCTGCGCCGCGGGGTGACGCTGACCGGCTTCGACGCCGGCGAGGACGGCGTGACCGTGCACACCTCCGGGGGGACGCTGCGCACCGGCTGGCTCGTCGGGTGCGACGGCGGCCGCAGCACCGTCCGCCGCCTCGCCGGCTTCCCGTTCCCCGGCACCGCCCCCGAGATCACCGGCCACCAGGCGCTGGTGGAGATGACCGGCGCCGAGAAGCTCGGGGCGGGCTGGAACTGGACGGAGACCGGGACCTACGTCCACGGCCCGATGCCCGGCCGGATCCTCACCGTGGAGTTCGACGGCCCGCCCGCGGACCGCGAAGCACCCGTCACCGCCCAGGAGTTGGAGGAGTCCCTGCGGAAGGTCTCCGGGGTCGAGGGGGTGCGGATCCACAAGGTCCGCACGGCGACCCGTTTCACGGACAACGCCCGTCAGGTGCCGGACTACCGGGCGGGGCGGGTGCTGCTGGCCGGTGACGCGGCGCATGTGCACGCCCCGTTCGGTGGCCAGGGACTCAACCTCGGTATCGGGGACGCGATGAACCTGGGCTGGAAACTGGCCGCGACGGTGCACGGCTGGGCCCCCGACGGGCTGCTGGACACCTACACCGCCGAACGGCACCCGATCGGCGCCTGGGCCCTGGACTGGACCCGCGCCCAAGTGGCGCTGATGCGGCCGGAGTCGCACTCCCGGGCGCTGCGCGAGGTGATCGCCGAGCTGACCGGAACGGTCGACGCCACCACCTTCTTCACCAAGAAGATCTCCGGGGTGTGGCAGCGCAACGACCTGCCGGGCGACCACCCGCTGATCGGCCGCAGCGCCCCCGACCTGGAGTTCTCCGACGGCAGCCGGCTCGCGGAGCAGCTGCACGGCGGGCAGGGGCTGTTGCTCGACCTCACCGATGACGCCGAGCTGCGCAAGCGGGCCACCGGGTACGACGGCCGGCTGCGGGTGCTGACGGCCGGCTGTCCCGGGCAGCCCGGCCTCGCCGGCCTGCTGGTACGGCCGGACGGCTGCACCGCCTGGGCCGCGGACCGCGCCGACGCCGCCGGCTCCGCCGTCCCGGCCGCACCGGACGAGCTGGACGCCGCGCTCCGCCGGTGGTTCGGCACGCCCGCCGACGCGGCGGCCTGACCGCCGGGAACCGCCCGCGGGCGGCGCCGCACCCGGGCCGTGCGGCCCCCGTACGCGCCGCCCGCCCCGGCTGCCCGCTCCCGCCTCGCGCCGGGCGTACGCCCCGATCGGTGCGGGCCGACTCCCGAACCCGCCTGTCTGGCGCTAGCTTCGGAGCATGACCGTCACCACGCCTGACTTCGCGCACGATGTGGCAGCCGTCCGTGAGGCAACCGAACGGCTGCTGGTCTCGGTGGGCAAGCTCGACGACGCCGCGGTCGGGGAACCCTCGCTGCTCCCCGGCTGGACCCGCGGACACGTCCTCGCCCATCTGGCCCGCAACGCGGACGCCTTGACCAACCTCCTCACCTGGGCCCGCACCGACATCCGCACACCGATGTACGCGAGCCCCGCGGCCCGGGCCGCCGACATCGAACGGGACGCCGACCGGCCGCTGGCCGCCCATCTGGAGGACCTGCGGGAGAGCGCCACCCGCTTCGACGCGGCGGCGGACACCCTGCCCCGGGCCCGCCGGGCGTTCGAGGTCGAGATGCGCAACGGCGTGGTCGAGCGCGCCGACCGGCTGCCGCTACGCCGCCTCGCCGAGCTGGAACTGCACCACATGGACCTGGGTGTCGGGCACACCCTGGACCAGCTCTCGCCCGAGTTCGTCGACAGCGAGCTGGCGTTCCTCGCCACGGTCAAGTTCGCCGGCAGTCCCGAGCTGCCCGCCCTGGAGCTCCGCGCCGACGACGGACGCAGCTGGCGCACCGGGCGTCCGGGCGACGGGGAGGTGGTGGTGAGCGGCCCGGCACGGGCCCTGGTCGGCTGGCTCACCGGTCGCGGCGACGGCGCGGAGCTCGACGGTCACGGCGCCGCGCTGCCTGTCGTACCCCCGCTCTAGAGTGGGTCCATGGGCTACAGCGGAGCAGTCAAGGTCGGCGGAGCGGCCGACGTGCACGAACTGACCGACCTGATGATCTCGAAGGTCGCGGTCGGCCGGATGGACAACAACGCCTATGTACTGCGGTGCCGTGCGACCGATGAGCAGCTGCTGATCGACGCGGCGGCCGAACCGCGCACCCTCCTCGCGCTGATCGGCGACAGCAGCATCGCCTCCGTCGTCACCACGCACCAGCACGGCGACCACTGGGGCGCGCTGCGCGAGGTGGTCGACGCGACGGGCGCGCGGACGTACGCGGGCCGGTACGACGCCGAGGGCATCCCCGTCCCGACGGACGTCCTGCTCGACGACGGCGACACCGTCACCGTCGGCCGGGTCGAGCTGACCGCGCGCCATCTGACCGGGCACACCCCCGGCAGCATCGCGCTGGTCTACGACGACCCGCACGGCGCCCCGCACGTCTTCACCGGGGACTGCCTCTTCCCCGGCGGCATCGGCAACACCTGGGGCGACGCCGGACGCTTCACGAGTCTGCTCGACGACGTGGAGACCAAGCTGTTCGGCGCGCTCCCCGACGAGACCTGGGTCTATCCGGGGCACGGCAACGACACCACACTCGGCGCGGAGCGCCCGCACCTCGCGGAGTGGCGCAAGCGCGGCTGGTGACGCGGACGGCTCCCGGAAGCGGAGCCCGAAAGCGGCGACGACGCCCGCCCCCTCCCGTCGGAGGGGGCGGGCGCCGTCGGTCAAGGACGGGCCGTCGGGCCTCAGGCGTCAATGCGCGTCCGGGGCTCCGCCGCGGCCGCGGCCTCCTGCTTCTTCGAGGCGCGCAGGCTGGTGATCGTCGTGACGACGAGCACCGCGCAGATGACGCCCAGCGAGACCGGAATGCTGATCTCCGGAACCGCCACCCCGGACTCGTGCAGCGCGTGCAGCACCAGCTTCACGCCGATGAAGCCCAGGATGACCGACAGGCCGTACGACAGGTGGACCAGCTTCTTGAGCAGCCCGCCGATCAGGAAGTACAGCTGCCGCAGGCCCATCAGGGCGAACGCGTTCGCGGTGAAGACGATGTACGGGTCCTGGGTGAGGCCGAAGATCGCCGGGATGGAGTCCAGCGCGAAGAGGACGTCGGTGGTGCCGATCGCCAGCATGACGATCAGCATCGGCGTCATCAGGCGCCGGCCGTTCTCGACGACGAACAGCTTGGTGCCGTGGTACGCGTCGGTCGACGGGAAGCGCTTCTCGACCATCTTCAGGAAGCGGTTCTCCTCGAACTCCTCGTCCTCCTCCTCGGCGCGCGCCTCCTTGATCAGCTTCCACGCGGTCCAGATCAGGAACGCGCCGAAGAGGTAGAAGATCCAGGAGAAGTTGGCGATGATCGCGGCGCCGGCGCCGATGAAGCCGGCCCGCAGCACCAGCGCGATCAGCACGCCCACCATCAGCACCCGCTGCTGGTAGACGGCCGGGACCGCGAACTTCGCCATGATCAGCACGAAGACGAAGAGGTTGTCCACGCTGAGGGACTTCTCGGTGATGAAGCCCGCGAAGAACTCACCGGCCGGCGCGGTGCCGCCGAAGAGCAGCAGCCCGAGTCCGAACAGCGCGGCGAGCGCGATCCAGACACCGGTCCAGATGCCGGCCTCCTTGAGGGAGACCTCATGGGGTTTGCGTCCGCCGATGAAGAAATCGGCGGCTATCAGGGCGCACAGACCAAGGATGGTCAGCACCCACAGGGTCAGGGAAACGTCCACTGCTCCTCCGGCAGAGTCGTACGGCACTCACAGCGTCGTCGCTGCCGGAGGTCTCCTCCGCCCCGTTCCGTCCGAGGAGGACGGGGCCGACGCCCCGGGATCTCGTCACACTCGCAATCCGTGATGACGGGTACGTCGCATCGGGAGTACTCCCCTCCGCACAAAGAAGCGTAAAGGAAGACCAAGCATTAGTAAAGAAATAGGCAAAGTTGCTGGTCAGAGGGGCTCCGGGCCCGGGGTCCCGCGCTACGACCGGCGCTCCCGGCGGGCCTCCGCGACGCGGCCCAGCACCTGACGCACCACCTGACTGCCCCTGGGGGCGAGCGACGGCTCGTACGTCCAGGCGTGGCCCACCCAGGGGTCGGCCAGATGCGCGTCGGGCACCGGCGTGATCCGCAGCAGGGACCGCCACAGCGGGTCCAGGACCGGTCCGTACTCCCGGGCCCGGGCACGGTCGGCGACCATCAGCAGATGCACCCCGACCGCGGGGCCCTCGTCGGCCAGATAGCGCAGCCGGGTCAGGGCCCGGTCGTCGAAGCCGTGCGGGAAGTCATGGACGATCAGCAGCTGCCCGGCGGTGTCCACATCGGGCGGGAGGGCGTCCGCGGCGCGGCTGCGGACGGCCATCTGGACGAGGTCCACCCGCCGGGTCAGCCCCTCCAGGACGGCGGCGACGCCCGCGGCCCCGGGCACCGGGGCGGCGGGCAGCACACCGGTCTCCAGGAGCGGCGCCAGCGCGGGCAGCGTCGTGCCGCCCGGGTCGATGACCTGGACCGCGAACTCACCCGCGGGGTGAACCGCCAGCAGCCGGGCGGCGAGCGCGACGGCGGTCTCCAGGGAGAGCCGGCGCAGTTCCGCCTCGTCCGGCGGCCCGTCCGTCAGCGCACTGCCCAGCTCCCGGCGGGCGTAGGCGCGGTCAGGGTCCGGGCCCCTCCAGGCGTAGGCGTCGGGCCCGCAGTCGATCCACAGTCCGCGCTCCAGCGGGAGGCGTACGAGCATCGGGATGCGCAGGTCCGGCACCTCCGGGAGGTGCAGGTCGCCCAGCCGCAGCGCCATCGGGCGCTGCTGCGCGGAGCGGTGGGCCTGCCATACGGGGCTGTCCCAGCGGGCGAAGGCGGGCGGCAGCGCGGGCTCGACCACCTCCGACTCGGCGGCGAGCTGGGCGAGGTCCCGGTCGAGGGCGGCGCGGGCCTGGGTGACGAGGGCGGCGTGCCGGTCGCGGGCGGCGGCGCGGGCGGCGTCGGCGGCCGTGCCGAGGCGGTCGCGCGGGTCGGAGAGCGCGGCGTCGAGCTCCTGCTCCAGGCGGGACTCCGCGAAGTCGGACGCGCTGCGGTACGCCGCGACCGACCGGGTCAGGTCCTCGAACATCCCCCATACCTGGTTGTAGAGCCGCTCCTCCATGCTCCATCCGGCGGCGTCACCGGCCACCGGGCCCGAGGGGGCGGGCGGTGAGGACGGCGGGGGAGCGGGAGCGGCCGGGTCCACCGGGCCGCCCACCGAGGGCTGCGGGGTGGCAGGGGCGGGGGTGGAGCGGCGCTCGGGGTGGCGGTAGTCGACGGGGGCGGCGGCCGGCGAGGTGGACGGGGCGGCGGGGTCCGGGGCCGGGGCGGCGGGGCCGGGGGCCGGGGCGGCGGGGCCGGGGGCCGGGTGTGCGGGTCCGTCGGGCCGGTGCGCCGCGGCCGGTGCGGGCGCCGGGACCGCCCTGGCGTGCCCGCGGCCGACCGCTTCCTCGATCTCCGCGGCCAGCTCCGCCGCCTGCGGAAGCCCCTGGTCGCGCAGCAGCGCGGCGAGGCCGTCGGCGTAGCCCTGGCCCACGGCACGCACCTTCCAGGCGCCCGCTCTGCGGTACAGCTCGACGGCGACGACGGCGGATTCGGCGCCCAGCCCGTTGAGGGTGTAGCCGGCCAGTCCCGTGCCGTCGAGGCCGGTGACCTGGACGGACGGCGGGGCGGCGGCGCCGAAGGTGGTCAGCGCGCCGATCCCGGTGGGCAGCGCCAGCAGCACGCTCACCCGGTGGACGGCGTCCGGCAGCGCGCCGAGGTCCACCGCGAGACGGTGCGCGGCAGCCGCCTGGCGGGGCACCTCGATGCCGGTGCGCCGGGGCGCCCCCGGGTGGGCCACCGCGTCGGTGCCGGGAAGCCTGCCGTGCGCGTCGCCGAGCGTCACCGCGGCCACGACGGGGCCGCCCGCCGTGATCCGGATCTCCACCCGCGTCCGGTCCAGTGGATGGTTCTGGCCCCGGACCAGCTCGGCCGTCATCGTCGTTCCCCCTGGTCGTGGTGCGTCCCGGGCCTGCCGGGCACAGGCCCGGACGCGGCGGCGCGGCCCGGGTGCGCGCTGCCACGACGGTGCATACCGCGCCGCCCCGCCCTGCGGGACGCCCCGCCCTTCGGGCAGTGCGGACGCGGACGGTGCGTGCTGCGGAGGTGCGTCCTTACAGGTGCGGCAGGATCGCCGGCACCAGGTCCTGGAACGTCCGGCCGACGGAGGGCTCACCGATGGCGGTCATCTGCCAGCCGTTGGCCGTCCGGTGGACCTTCGACATGACCTGTGCGGTGTAGTCGCCGCCGCCCGTCAGGGTGTAGCGGGCCAGCTCCTCGCCGGTGTTCTCGTCGACCAGCCGGCAGAAGGCGTCCTGCACCTCGGCGAAGGTCTGGCCGGTGAAGGAGTTGACGGTGAAGACGATCTGGTCGATGTGCACCGGCACCCGCTCCAGGTCGACCAGGATCGCCTCGTCGTCACCGCCCTGGCCCGCACCGCCGACGAGGTTGTCGCCGGTGTGCCGGACCGCGCCGTCATCGCTGACCAGATGCTGGAAGAAGACGACGTCTATCGGCTGCCGGCCGGCGAAGAGCACCGCCGAGGCGTCGAGGTCGATCTCGTTGGTCCGCCTGCCGAACAGGCCGCGACGCGGCGCCGAACGCCACCCCAGCCCCATCCGCACCGCGGTCAGCGTCCCTCCGTCGGACTTCTGCAGGCTGATGCCCTGCCCCTTGGACAAATTGACCGACACGCGCCGTCCCCTCTCTGTACTGTCCCCGCCCAGCTCTCCGGCGGCCCCCTCGACCCTACGCACGACCGCGGGGCGGGGGCGCACACGGCCCGCGTTTTGTGGCGTTTCTGAGACACCCGGCCGGGCGCGCCGCCGCGCCCGGCCCGGGGCCGCGCCCCCGCCCCGCACCTCGTCCCGGTCTCCCTCACCGCACGCCGGCGGCCCTCACTTCACCCCGGCCTCCCTCATTTGCCGCAGCTCCTTCTTCAGCTCGCCCACCTCGTCGCGCAGTCGGGCGGCGATCTCGAACTGCAGCTCGGCCGCGGCGGCCCGCATCCGCTCCGTCATCTCCTCGATGAGCTCGGCCAGTTCGGCGGCCGGACGGTCCGTCAGCACCTCGCCCGCCTTGCCGCCCTTGCCCTTGGCGGCCTTGCCGGTGTGCGCGCCGAGCGACGGGACCGGCGCCTTGGCCTTGGCGTCCTTGGCCTCTCCGCCCTTGCGGTAGCCCGAGCCCAGCAGCTCCTGGGTGTCGATCTCCTCCCGGGCGATCGTGGCGACGATGTCGCCGATCTTCTTGCGGAGCGGCTGCGGGTCGATGCCGTGTTCCTTGTTGTACGCCAGCTGCTTCTCCCGGCGCCGGTTGGTCTCGTCGATGGCCTTCTCCATCGCCGGGGTGACCTTGTCGGCGTACATGTGCACCTGCCCGGAGACATTGCGCGCCGCGCGGCCGATCGTCTGGATGAGCGCCGAACCGGAGCGCAGGAAGCCCTCCTTGTCGGCGTCCAGAATGGCGACCAGCGAGACCTCCGGCAGGTCGAGGCCCTCACGCAGCAGGTTGATGCCCACCAGGACGTCGTACTCACCCGATCGCAGCTCCCGCAGCAGCTCCACCCGGCGCAGGGTGTCGACGTCGCTGTGCAGGTAGCGCACCTGGATACCGAGCTCCAGGAAGTAGTCCGTGAGGTCCTCGGCCATCTTCTTGGTGAGGGTGGTGACCAGGACGCGCTCGTCCTTCTCGGTACGGGTCCGGATCTCGTGCACCAGATCGTCGATCTGCCCGTCGGTGGGCTTGACCACCACCTCCGGGTCGACCAGCCCGGTCGGCCGGATGATCTGCTCCACATAGCCGTCGCCCCGGGCGAGCTCGTACGGGCCGGGGGTCGCCGACAGATAGACGGTCTGGCCGATGCGGCCCAGGAACTCCTCCCACTTCAGCGGCCGGTTGTCCATGGCGGAGGGCAGCCGGAAGCCGTGGTCGACCAGGGTGCGCTTGCGGGAGGCGTCACCCTCGTACATGGCACCGATCTGCGGGACGGTGACATGCGATTCGTCGATGACCAGGAGGAAGTCCTCCGGGAAGTAGTCGATGAGGGTGTTGGGCGCGGAGCCCGGCTCACGGCCGTCCATGTGCATGGAGTAGTTCTCGATGCCCGAGCAGGAGCCGATCTGCCGCATCATCTCGATGTCGTACGTCGTGCGCATCCGCAGCCGCTGGGCCTCCAGCAGCTTGCCCTGCTTCTCCAGGGTGGCGAGGCGCTCCACCAGCTCGGCCTCGATGCCGGCGATGGCCCGCTCCATCCGCTCCGGGCCGGCGATGTAGTGGCTGGCCGGGAAGATGTACAGCTGCTCGTCCTCGCTGATCACCTCGCCGGTGAGCGGGTGCAGCGTGGAGAGCGCCTCGATCTCGTCGCCGAACATCTCGATCCGCACGGCGAGCTCCTCGTACACCGGGAAGATCTCGATGGTGTCGCCGCGGACCCGGAAGGTGCCCCGGGTGAACGCCAGGTCGTTGCGCGTGTACTGGATGTCGACGAAGCGGCGCAGCAGCTGGTCGCGGTCGATCTCGTCGCCGACCTTCAGGGGGACCATCCGGTCGACGTACTCCTGCGGCGTGCCCAGGCCGTAGATGCAGGACACAGAGGCGACCACCACGACGTCACGCCGGGTGAGCAGCGAGTTCGTCGCGGAGTGCCGCAGCCGCTCGACCTCCTCGTTGATCGAGGAGTCCTTCTCGATGTACGTATCGGACTGCGGGACGTACGCCTCGGGCTGGTAGTAGTCGTAGTAGGAGACGAAGTACTCGACCGCGTTGTTCGGCAGCAGCTCGCGGAATTCGTTGGCGAGCTGCGCCGCGAGGGTCTTGTTGGGCGCCATGACGAGCGTCGGGCGCTGCAGCTTCTCGATCATCCACGCGGTGGTCGCCGACTTGCCGGTACCGGTCGCACCCAGCAGGACGACATCCTTCTCACCGCCGCGGATGCGCTTCTCCAGCTCGGCGATGGCCGCCGGCTGGTCGCCACTGGGCTGGTAGGGGCTGACGACCTCGAAGGGCGCCACCGAGCGTTCGATCTTTGATACGGGCCGCATGGGATCCACCGTACGACCCGCCACTGACAACCGGCGGGGAATCGCCTCCGACCTGCGGTTTCCCCCGGCGGCGCCGGACGCCCGGAGCCTGCGCGCAGGCTCCGGGCCGGCCCGGCAGGTGCTCCGGACCGCGCGGGCGGATCCGCCGGACGGCCGGGAGCCGGACGGGCCGGAGTCCTCCGGGGCGGGCCGGGCCGGCCGGGGTGCGGCGTCCGGGCCGGCGCCGCGGCGTGGTGCGGGCGGCCCAACGCCGGCCCTCCGCAAGATCGCCGGCACCGCGCCGGAACCGGCAGCCGCAGCCCCGGCCCGGGCTCGCCGAGCCCCCGCGTACGGGCCGCCGCCGCGGCCCCTCCCTCTCCGACGGCTCGCCAAAACCGGTCAGACGCACGAGGGGTGACGCATCATCGGTCAAGATGCGCGGACGCCGCGGCTCCGGCAAGTTGGACGGCATCGGAACGTACGTCTGTTGCACGGGTATTCCGGGCATCCTGCAACTGCGCGACGCTCCACACGGAAGACCGGCCATCCCTCGTTCAGCATTCGGCCACCGTACGACCGCCTCCCGCTACGGCCCGGCTGCGAGTCTCTGCCCGTCCGACCCCGGTTCACGTCACTTCACGTCAGCTCAGCTCACGCCCACGACGTCACGAGGAGTCCGTATGCGTATTCGCCCCGTCGCCACCGTGGTCGCCGGTGTGCTCATGGGTCTGTCCGCGCTCGTCCTCTCCCCCGCCGCCGCCCAGGCCGCACCGCACGGACGCACTCCGGAGACGGTCGCCCACCGGGGGGCCTCGTCGTACGCGCCCGAGAACACCCTCGCCTCCATCGACGCGGCAGCCCGGCTCGGCTTCGACTGGGTCGAGAACGACGTCCAGCGCACCAAGGACGGCGAGCTGGTCATCCTGCACGACAACTCGCTCGCCCGGACCACCAACGTCAAGAAGGTCTTCCCGGACCGCTCCCCCTGGAGCGTCTCGGACTTCACCCTCAAGGAGATCGAGAAGCTGGACGCGGGCAGCTGGTTCGGTCCGAAGTTCGCAGGGGAGCGCGTACCGACCCTGGAGGACTACATGGACGAGGTCGAGGACAACGACCAGAGCCTGCTGATGGAGCTGAAGTCGCCGGAGCTCTACCCGGGCATCGAGCTGCAGACCCTCAGGGAGCTGCGCCGCGCCGGCTGGCTGGACCGGGACCACGTCAAGAACCGTCTGATCATCCAGAGCTTCAACGCCGACGCCATCAAGACCGTGCACGAACTCCGGCCGGACCTCAAGACGGGCTTCCTCGGCAACCCCTCCGTCGCCGACCTGCCGAAATTCGCGAAGTACTGCGACCAGATCAATCCCGTCCACACGGCGGTCACCCCGCAGTACGTCGCCGCCGTGCACGCGCTGAAGGGGCCGCACCGGCGGCCGCTGGACCTGTACACCTGGACCGTCGACGACGCGGCCACCGCGGTGAAGGTCGCCGATCTGGGCGTCGACGGCATCATCACCAACAAGCCCGACGTGGTGCGCGCGGCGCTGGAGCGCCGGGACAAGGACGGCTGAGCACCTCGGCCGGCACGGGCGCGGGGGCGGGGGCGGGCGGCGGTACCGGGCCGTTCCCCGCCCCGTTGTCAGTGGTACGTCCTACCCTGATCAGGTGATGCATTCCGAGCAGGTACCGGAGCCGGCCCCGGGGTCCGCGGGCCCCCGCGACTGGGCCTGGACGCGCCTGGAGACCCCGATCGGTCCGCTGCTCCTCGCCGCGACCCGGGACGGCCTGGCCCAGGTGGTCTTCCACGCCGACGAGCGGAGGACCCGGCGCGCGCTGACCCGTCTGGAGCAGCGTTTCGGCGGGCCGCCGGCCCCCGGGACACCTCATCTGCGGACGGCCGCCGCCGAGCTGACCGCCTACTTCTCCGGGGAGCTGCGGTCCTTCACCGTTCCCCTGGACTGGTCCCTGACCTCGGGTTTCAACGCCCGGGTGCTGCACGCCCTGGCGGACGACGTCCCCTACGGCAGCGTCGTCGGCTACCAGTACCTCGCGGACCGGGTGGGCGAGGCAGGCGCGGCCCGCGCGGTGGGCGCGGCGATGGGCTCCAACCCGCTGCCGGTCGTCGTCCCCTGCCACCGCGTCGTGGCCAGCGACGGCGGGATCGGCGGATTCGGCGGCGGTCTGGAGACCAAACGCCTGCTGCTGGCCCTCGAAGGCGTGCTGCCCGCGCCGCTCTTCTGATCCCGACCGCCGTCCGGCCCCGCCGGGCCGGCTCCACGAAGGCATGCCATGTCCCGTCAGATCGCTCTGCTCCGCGGCATCAACGTCGGCGGCCACAACTCCTTCCCCAAGGCCAGGCAGCTGGAGCTGGCCGAGAAGCTGGGCTTCCAGGACGTCTCCGTCCTGCTCCAGACCGGCAATCTCGTCTTCGCCGACCCCGGCACGCCGCCGGAGGAGACCGCCCGGGTGCTGCACGACGCGATCGGCGCCGAGCTCGGCCTCACCGTGCCGGTCGTCGTGCGGACCCGCGACGAGCTGGCCGCCGCGGTCGCCGCGAATCCCTTTCCGCAGGCCGTGCCGGAGCCCAAGAGTCTGCACGTGACGTTCCTGTCGGCGGTGCCGGCCGACACCTCGCGGCTGGAAGCGCTCGACGAGGCCGCGTTCGCGCCCGACCGGTTCCGGCTGGTCGGGCGCGAACTGTACCTGTGGTGCCCGGGCGGCATCGGCCGCTCCAAGCTTGCCGACACGGTGAGCCGCGCCCCTCTCGGGGTGACGGCCACCGCCCGCAACTGGAACACCGTCACCAAGCTGCTGGCCCTGGCGGACGCCTGAGCCGACCGGGCCCGCGGGCGGTCAGCGCCAGCCGTAGCGCTCCCGCAGCCGGTTGACCACCAGGTTGAAGCGGCCCCGGTCCAGGGCGCAGGCTTCGCGCCGCATCCCGGCCGGATGCACCCGCAGTATGCGGTCCACGGCCACCCACGAGTCGCGCCCGGCGCGGTCCCACGGGCCGGTCCCGAGGGGGACCCACTCGCGGTCGTTGTTGTGCCGCTTGCTGGACAGCTGCACGGCCAGCAGGGTGCCGCCCGGCTCCCGGGCGACGACCAGCACCGGCCGGTCCTTGCCCCGGCCGTCGTTCTCCTCGTAGGGGACCCAGGTCCAGACGATCTCCCCCGGGTCGGGGTCGCCGTCCGGGTCGGGCGCGTAGGTCGTCCGGACGGTGCCGACGGACCGCGGGTGGGCTTCCACGGTCGCGCCGGGCCCGTGGCTGCCGGGCAGCGGGGCGGAGGGTTCAGCGGAGTCGGATGCGTTCGGTGAAGTCGTCACGCCCACACGCTAACTGCCGCCGTGAGCAGGGCGGACAGCGGTCCGGGCGAGGCGCTCCACGGTCCGTTGTCAGTGGTGCGCCGTACGGTTTTCAGCAGCGGGGGACGGCCGTCGGGGCCGCCCGGGGAGGGGAGACCCATGTCCGAGACCACGACGTATCTGGAACTGTCACAGGACGGCGCCGGGGCGCACAAGTTCTACGAGGTGACGGTGCGGGACACGGACGTGTCGGTGCGCTACGGCCGCATCGGCGCGGACGGGCAGCGGCAGCTCTCCTCCTTCCCGACGCGCGAGAAGGCGCAGGCCGCGGCGGCCCGGAAGATCGGCGAGAAGGTCCGCAAGGGCTACGCGCCGGCGGTGCCGGGAGGGCGCGCCGCCCGCCCCGTGACGCGGCGTCAGGTCACCTCCGCGCCGTCGACGGCCCGCGCGGTCGCCCCCGTGCTGTGGCGGTTCCGCACCGGCGCCTCCGCGTTCGGCATCCACATCGCCGAGGACCGCTGCTGGGTCGGCAACCAGAACGGCGAGGTCCACACCCTCGGCCACGACGGCGAGGTGCTGGCGCGCTACCAGCTGCCCGCCGGCGTCAAGTGCCTGGTGGCGGACGACTTCTGGATCTACGCCGGCTGCGACGACGGCACGGTCTACGACCTGTCGTCGAAACTCCCCTTCGCCGCCTACGACATCGCACCCGACGTCGACATCTTCTGGCTGGACATCCGCGAGGGCGTCCTCAACGTCGCCGACCGCGCCGGCGGGCTGACCGTCATCGACCACGAGGACGAGTTCCAGTGGTCGCGGCGCAGCCCGGGCGAGCACGCCTGGATGGTGCGGCGGGACGAACACGCCGTCTACCACGGCCACCGCCGCGGCGTGACCGCCTACCGCGCCGACGGCAGCGGCGAGTTGTGGCACACCCCCACCACGGGCGCGGTGCTGTTCGGCTGGCAGGAGGACGACGCGGTGTACGCCGGCACCGACCGGCGGGTCGTCCAGCGGCTGGCGAAATCCGGTGGCGCCGTGGAGGCCACCTACCGGTGCGACACGGTCGTCTATTCCTGCGCCACTGCGCCCGGCGGCCGCTATGTGTTCGCCGGCGACTCGGCCTCCTCGGTGTACTGCTTCGCGGCCGACGGCACCCGGCTGTGGAAGCTCGGCACCGGGGGCGGCTCGGCGCTGTCGATGCAGTATCTGGACGAGAAGCTGTACATGGTCACCACCGACGGTTCGCTGGTCTGTGTCGACGCGAGCGACGCGGCCGTCACCGCGGCCCGGTCGGGCTCGGTTCCGGTGGCCCGGGACGTGAAGTCGGCTGCCGCACTGCCCACTTACACCCCGTCGGCGACGGTGCAGACGGTGCCGGCCGCGGCGGCGTCCGGGATCGTGGTGGAGTGCGTCCAGGAAGGCGGCCGGCTGCGGGTGCACGTGCTCTCCGACGGCTACGAGCCGTCCTGGAACGTCCAGTTCCCGCGCCACATACGCCGGGCCGGCGCGCGGTACGTCGTCGATGACCTGTCGGCGTCCTCGGGCGGGTTCTACCGCGTCCGGGGCGAGATCCGGCAGGTCGTCTGAGATCTGGGGAGCCAGGCGGTCAGCGGGCTCCGCTCCAGGCGGGCCGGCGCGGGTCGTCGGCCCGTACGACGACGTCCGCGGCCTCCTCCGGCCGGGTCTCGGCCTCGTAGCGCGCGAAGGCGGGCAGCGTCCAGCGTTCGTCCTCGGGGGTGCGGCGGGCCAGCGCGGCCGGCGACAGCTTCAGGTGGACGGAGAGATCGAAGGGGAACCAGTGGCCGAGCAGGAACGGGCCGTGCAGCAGCAGGACCCCGCCGGGCGGCAGCGTCACGTACGCGCTGCGGGTGGCGCGGTCCGTCACCGGATCCCACAGGTCCGGGAGCACCCGCCCGGTGCCGCCCGGATCCAGCGGCTGGAACACCTCGCGCCAGAGCGCCTGCCGGTCGAACCACTCGTCGTGGAAGGCGTCGGGGTCCTCCCGGCCGTGTTCGAGCCGCAGGGAGGCGGGCCGCAGGAAGCCGAACGTGCCGGCCCGGTGCACCGCCCGCCCGCGGAGCCGCAGCGCCTCGGCGAGCGCGCCGGCCAGATCGCCCGGCGCGGCCGCGGGCGCCCCGTCGACGGCGACCCGCAGCCAGCTGCTCCCGTCCTTCGGCGTCGTCGCGGTGACCCGCTCGGCGAGCGCGTCGGTGAGCCGTTCCCAGGTGATCGCTTCGAGCCGCACCCGGCCATTGTGCCCGGCCGTCACGGGCGGGGCGCGGCGCGTCGGCCGGCGGGCGGCCGGCCCGGTTCAGTCCCGGTCGGCGTCCGGCCGCGCCGCTCCGTAGCGGCTCAGTTCGGCCGCCGCCTCCTTCGTCGCCTCGATGACGCTGTCGGGGGCCACCGGCATCACGGACTTGAGCTTGAGCAGCAGGACCGCGCCCATGATGGAACCGTCCCACATGATCGGCGCCGCGCAGGAGTTCCAGCCGGCCATGCACTCCTCGTAGCCGAGCGCGTGGCCGAGGTCGCGGACCTCCGCGAGGGACTCGACCAGCGCGTCGTTGTCCCGGTAGACACCCGGTCCCGCCTGGTCCGGTACGGGCTCGGCCAGCACCCGCTGCTGGAGGACCTCCGGCAGGTAGGCCAGGATCGTCCGCCCGGAGGCGCCGGTGCGCAGCGAACGCGTCACGGACAGCACGTCGCGCGGGGTCATGCCCAGCTCCGCCAGGTCGGAGTCGCCGACGGCCATGTCGACGCACTGCCGCTGGGCACCGGAGAACGGCGCCACCATGTAGAGGAACGCCAGCCCGCCGTCGGTGGCCGTCCGCAGGTCGCGGAGCACCGACTGCGCGCCGTCGAGACGGTGGTCGAGCGCGGTGAAGGCCAGTTGCGCGGCCGAGGTCCGCAGTCGGTACAGGCCGCGGTCCACCCGCTCGAAGATCCGCTGGTAGATCCCGGACTGCAGGATGCGGTAGACGACCGAGTCGTCCAGGCCGGTGAACTCGGCGATCTCACCGGGCCCGTGGGCGGAGCCGCCGAGTTCGGCGAAGGCCGTCTGGACGAGGAAGACCCGTTCGGCATGCCCCGATCCGGAGGCCCGGGAGCTCGCGGCCGGCGCCTTCTTCGTCATCCGGCGGGCTTCCCCGGAACGGCCCGGGGCGGCCGGCGCCGCGGTGCCCGAAGCGGAGGCGGGCGCGGCGGACGGGGCCGGCGCTCCCGATGCCGTGGTGCTGTTGCCCATCGCGTGCTCTCTCCCCTGGCAGTGTTCCGCGCCCGCAGGCGCATGGCGTGTCATGTACGAGCCGTTGTGCCCGTGCGGCTTTCCGGACCACCGGCATCAACGGGCGACGTCGAGGGCGAGTTTCCCGGTTCCGGTGCGGGCGGCCAGCTCGTGGTGGGCCCGTGCCGCGTCCCCGAGCGCGTGGACAGCTCCGGTCAGCGGTGTGAGGGAACCGTCCTGGACCGCGTCGAACAGCGCCTTCATGGAGGTCGGCAGGGCCGTCCGGTCCGGGTAGAGCTGCGGCAGCCAGAAGCCCGAGACGGTGAGCGACTTCTCCATCAGGTCCCGGGTCGGCACGCTCGCCAGGTCGCCGCCGGCGAAGCCGTAGACGGCGAGCCGGCCGCGCGGTGCGACGGCGGCGAGGATACCCGCGAAGGTGGCGCCGCCGGTCATCTCCAGCGCCGCCTCGACCGGGCCGCCCGCCGCGTCCAGGATGCGCTCCGTCAGGTCCTCGGCGGTCGAGTCGACGACGGCGTGCGCGCCCAACTCCTGCGCCAGCTTGCGTTTCTGCGCGGAGCCCGCCAGGCCGATGACCCGAGCGCCGGCCCGCGCGGCGAGCTGGACGGCCAGCGAGCCCACCCCACCCGCCGCGGCGGGCACCACGACGGTCTCGCCCTCGGTGATCCGCAGCGAGGTGAACAGCAGATGCCAGGCGCTGTTGCCCTGCAGCGCCAGCGCGACGGCCTGTTCGTCGCTGACGGCGTCGGGCACGTCCCAGGTGACGCGGCGGTGCAGCAGCGTCCGCTCCGCGTATCCGCCGCCGCGGCACAGCCCGACGACCCGCCGGCCGCCGTCCACGGTCCCCACGACCTCGTTGCCCGGTACGTACGGAAGCTCGACGGGCGCGAGGTAGGAGTCCCCGCGGACGTGCACATCCGCGTAGTTGACGCCGGCCAGGGTCACGTCGACGAGCGTGTGACCGCCACGGGGTCCGGGTTCGGGCACGTCCTCGAGCCGCAGCACGTCCGGGCCGCCGAACTCTCGCATCACAATCGCGCGCACGACTCTCCCTCAGGTTCTCCGGTGCGGTGCCCGCACAGGGTAGGCGCGACATCGCCCGGACCGGGGGTTTCCGATCATTTCGCGCCAACCATGCGCCGATTCGGACGCCACCGTCCGTCACGTCACGAGAATTTCACGCCGGCTTTCTCACGTCGCGAGAAACGAGCCAAGCGTTTTCCACCCATTGCGACGTTTTGCTTCAGATCTACCCATCGGTATTCCCCGGGTGGCTCTCACACATCCCTCGCTCAAACCTGGCTACCGGATGTGATCGCCGCCGCCTACGATCCCGAATTGTGTCCGCCGTTGACCAGATGTGACGGCCGCGTCCCCTGGGGCGGAGCGCGCTCCGCGAGGCAGTTGCGCTCGCCCGCCGCACCCGGTGACACGGGCGGGTGGCGGAGGACGGGGCCGCTCCCGGGGCAGCGCGGGCACGGCCTGAGGGGGAATCATGATGGGGAGATCGGGGGGCGGCAGGCCGGCCTACGCGTCGGCCTGCCGGGACCCACAACGAGCACTACCGCTTCCACCAGCACCTCTGCGCATCCTGCGGACCGCATCCGCGTCCCTGCCGTCCTCGGTGACGGCCTCGTTCACGGCCGCCGCCGATGCCGTCCTCGCCGCCGCGCGCCGACATTCCCGGCCGTACGCGGAACCGCCCTTCCTGGACGTGTCCCGCTCCCGCCGGGAGACCGTGCTCCGCCGCCGAGAAAGGGACTGTCCATGACCGCATCGAGCAGTACGAGCAGCAGCGGGCTGCAGTTCACCCACCCCTATCTGGCGGTGGTCCTCGGTGGCGGCTTCACGGGCATGCTCGCCGCCGCCGCGCTGGCCGGGCACGCGGATGTCATCGTCGTCGAGCGGGAGAAGCTGCCGCGCACCCCCGCCCTGCCGACGGACCTGCCGCACGCCCGGCACGCCCATCTGCTGGCCGCGGACGGCGCCCGGCTGGTCGACGCCCTGCTGCCCGGCAGCGCCGACGGCTGGCTGGCCGAGGGCGCCCGCCGGGTGCCGGTGCCGGCCGAACTCGCCGTCCGCTCGCCGCAGGGCTGGTTACGCCGGCGGCGTCCGCCGTATCTGGTCGCCTGCTCCCGGGATCTGCTCGACCGGGTCGTGCGCCGGCGGGTGACGGTCCTGCCCGGGGTGAGCATCCTGGACGGCACCGACGCGGAGGAGCTGACCGGCACCGCCGAACACGTCACGGGGGTGCGCGTCCGGGACACCACGACCGGCGTGACGCGCCGGCTCGACGCCGACCTGGTCGTCGACGCCACCGGCCGGCACTCCACCACCCAGGACCGGTTGCGGGCGCTGGGCCTGCCCACCGCCTGCGAAGACCTCGCCGACTCCGGCATCGTCTCGGCCACCCGTCTCTTCCGCGCTCCCGACGGCGTCGAGAACCACCCGGTGCTGATTTCCCGTTCGGGCTCCTCCGGGCTGATTCCCGGCCGTGCCGCTCCCGGCACGCCCGCCCGCTGGCTCCCCGACCGGACAGCGACACTGGTGCCGGTCGAGGGCGGACGCTGGCTGGTCACGCTCACCGGCGCCGGGGACGCCCGGCCCACCCAACACGCGGGCCGGTTCGTGCCGTTCGCCCGCCGTACGGGCGACTCCGCCATCGCCGACCTCATCGCCGGTGCCGAGCCGCTGAGCGAGGTACGACTGTCCCGCAGCACCGTCAACCGCCGTCGGCGCTTCGCCCAACTGCCCTGCTGGCCCTCGGGGTTCATCGCGCTCGGCGGCGCCGTCGTGTCGCTCAGCCCCGACTTCGGCCAGGGCCTGTCGGTCGCCGCGCACGGCGCGACGGCACTGCGCGAGGCGGTGCGCCGGCACGGTCTGGATGATCCGGCGCTGGCCCGGAAGGTGCAGCGCGCGATCGGCGGCATCATCCAGGAACCCTGGTCCGTGGCCACCGGCGAGGCCCTCGGCTCCCCCGCCGCCGGCCGCCGGGCGGTCTGCCGGGCGTACGCGGATGTCGTCACCGCGTCCGCCCGTACGGCACCCTTCGTGCACTCCTCGGCCGCGCTCAACCTGCTCCGCGGCCGGGCGCGGGTCAGCCCGGCGGCGGACGGTGCGCCGGACCGGGAGGCGGCGCCGCTACCCGTCCCGCCGCATCCGGCCGCCCAGGCCGGACCCCCGCCGGCCGGTCCCCCGCCGCGGTCTCCCGCGCCGGCCGGCGCCCCCGCCCTCTCGGCACTGCCCGCCGCTTCCCGGCGTTTTCCCCGGCCGCTCGGCTTCGGGCCGACGGCCCTGCGGCGCATCAGCGGCGCGCACCGGAGGAAACCGGCCGACGACTGAGGGGCGGGGCAGCGGGCCGCCCCCGCGAGGGGCCGGCCCGCCCACGGGTCATCCGCCGCCGGTCGCGGTGGCCTCCCCGGGCTGCGGTGACAGTCCCAGGAGGCGGTGCGCGAGGGCGAGCGGGGCCTGCGGATCCCGGGTGGCGCCGGGCGCGGTCGTGCGGTGCGCGGGGAGGCGTTCGACGGTGGTGGTGCCGGTGTCGGATTCCAGCGCGGGGGCGTAGCCGGCGGCACGCAGGGCGTCCAGGGTGGCGGCCGGCGGGCGGCCGCTGACCAGGACGGTCGGGGCGATGACGCGCAGAGCGAGGTCGCCCAGGGCGCGGTGTGCGGCCAGTTCCTTGATGAGGGTTTCGTCGTCGGAGCGGATGCAGCAGGCGGCGGGCAGTACCCGCATCCGGCCGTGGGCGCGGGCGGCGTCCTGGACGAGGTAGCGCAGCGGCTGCGGCAGGTCGCCGGTCGTCGAGGCGCGGGTGAGGGCGTCGAGGAGGGCGTCGGCGGTGTGGCCGGTGTCCAGCGCGCGGCGTACCGAGGCGGGGGTGAACCGCCAGGTGACGGCGTGCTCCTCGGATTCCCGGTCGGCGGCGGAGGTGAGCAGTCCGGCGAGCGCAGCGGTGGGGCGTCCTGGCACCACGGCGGTCAGATCGGCCTGGAAGTGGGCCTGTTCGAGCAGCGGCGGGAGCAGGTCGGCGAGCGGCTCGTCGAGGGAGTGCGGGTCGGCGAGCAGTGCCCGGCCGAGCGGGGTGAGGGTGCCGTGGGCGGCCAGCCCCAGATAGGCCGCTTCGTCCAGGGTGTGCGCGGCGCGGTCCTCGGCCATGGGCTGGGCGGTGACGGCGAGCGGACGGTGCCAGTCCGCTGCCCGCAGGAGCCCGTGCGGCACGGTGCCGGGGGCCGGGCCCGCGAGGGGCGTGCCGGCCGCGTGCGGCACGGTCGCGAGTGTGGCGAGGAGGGCGTGCCGGAGGGCGGGGGCGTGCCGGTCGTGGCCGCGGACCAGCGCGGTGGGGGTCTCACCGAACGGGGTGTGGGTGGGGATGGCCCACAGGGCGGACCACGCCGCGAGGAGCGGGGCGAGGCGCCGCCCGGGCGGGTGGGCCAGCCAGTCGTCGTAGGCGCCGGTAGGCAGGGCGGTGATGCCGGCCGGGGTGCGGGTCAGTGCGATCAGGCCGGCGGCGAGGGCGAGGTCGAGGAGGAGGCGGGTGTGCGGTTCCCCGGCGCCGGCCGCCTTGGCCAGCCGTTTGATCTCCCGTACGGCCAGGCCGCCGGACTTGCGCAGCGCGGCGGGCTGCGTCGCGAGGGAGGCCAGCAGGCGGTCCGCGGTCGCGGCGAGGGTCGCCGCGGCGGCCCGGGACTCGTCGTGCGGGGAGGTCGCGGGGACCGCCGCTACGGGTGTTCCGGCACCGGCGGGGGCGTCCGGGGAGGGGCGGGGGGCTTCGGGGCGGAACGGGCCGAGATCGTGGGCGGCGAGGAGCTGGGGGGTGCGTGGCGGGACGACAACGGCGCCGTCCTCGGTGAGTGCGGCGAGGGCGTCGTCGTAGAGGGCGCGCAGGGCGCTTTCGGCGGCGCCGCGTGCGGCTCCGGTGGCGCCCAGCGCGGCGAGGACGTCCTCGGGCGGGACGGGGGCGGTGGCCAGTTGGGCGAAGGACAGCCGGTGCGCCATCAGGGACTGGTAGTCGGCGCCCGGGGCGGGGGCGGCGGGGCCTGGGGTGTCCTGCGCGGCGCGTTCCTGGCTGATGCGGGCGGTGGTGGCGAGCACCTTGAGGCGCGGGTGGTCGAGATGCAGCACCAGGTGGTGGAGGGTTTCGTAGGACCACAATGCGCTGGCCAGGCCGCGGAGTTCGGTGGGCGCGGGCCGGCGGGCGAGCGGCTCGGCGTGCCGGGTGAGGAGTGCGGCGAGCTGCTCGGGGGTGCGCCGGGCGAGGGACCGGGTGAGTGTGTCGAGACCTTCCACGGAGGCGAGGTTAGTCATCGCGCGAGGAGGGTGGTGAGAGCGCCTACGGGGTCGGGGTCGGCGGGGCCGGTGGGCCACCAGTCGTCGGTGCCGGGCTCGGCCTCGTAGGGGTACCAGCGGTTGTCGTGGCCGAAGCGGAGCTGGATGCCGCGCTCGGGGTCGGTGAGGTGGTTGTGGCGGGGGCGCAGGGCGGGGAGGTCGGCGGCGAGGAGGGCGCTGCGGGCCCGGTCGAAGTCGCCGGCCGGTGGGTTCCAGGTGGTGTCGAGGAGGGTGAGTCCTTCGGGGCCGCCCTGCCGCCAGGCCGCCACGGAGCGGGCGACGTCGGTGGGTGCGCGGCCGGTCGCCGCGGCGAGGTCGCGGTACAGGGCGCGGGTGGTGGCGGTCAGTCCGGCGGTGGGGTGGGCGGTGGCGGCCAGGCGGACGGCGTCCTCCCACGGGGGCAGGTCCGGGAAGGGGCTGTGGTGGCCGGGCCGGGCGCCGCCGGGGGGCGGGGGTGCCGCGGCGGACAGGCAGGCGTGGGCGCGGTCCGCGGCGTCGGCGGCCAGGAAGGTGAGGGTGTCGGGGTCGAACGGCAGCCCGTCGCCGTCGGGCAGGGCGGGTGGGCGGCCGGGCTGCGCGGGCAGCGGCACGGTCGGCGGGAGCGGCGGGCGGGGGCGGTCGGCGAGGGCGGCGCGGGCGAGCACACCGGGCCGGGCCGTCTCCGGCGCAGCGGCTGCGTCCGGTGCACCGGCCCGCGGCGCGGTGGCCGGGTCCGCGGCATTCCACTCCCCGGTGGCGGCCGGGGCGGGTCCCCCGTCCGCGGCGCCGCCGGTGGCCGGGGCCGTGTCGCGCCGGGTGTGGGCGCGGGCTTCGCGGGCGGTCAGCGCGGTGTTGCGGCGGGAGAGTTCGTCGAGGAGTTCGCGTTCGCCGCGGCCGCGCATCAGCAGCAGGACGAACGGGTCGGCGTCCAGCAGGCGGGCCACCTGGAAGCAGAGGGCGGCGGCGTGCTTGCAGGGTCTGCCGTTGTCGGGGCACGAGCACCGGGGGACGAGGTCTCCCGGCCCCGGCAGGAGGCGCACCTCGCTGTCGGCCAGCGCGCTGGGCAGCTTCTTGGCCAGCAGGGCGGTGAGTTGGGCGGGTTCCGCGGCGATCGCGTCCAGGAGGGTGTCCCATTCCTGGTCGCTGAGGGTGCGGAGGCGGATCTCGGCACTGTACGGGCGGGGTCTGCTGCCGCGTACGGTGGCGATGACGCGGCCCGGGGTGACGTTGATGGTGTCGACGTGGCCGTCACGGGCGTAGGTCCGGCCGCGGGCGAGCCGGGCGCTGTCCAGGGCGGTGGTCTCCAGCGCGTCCAGCCAGGCGCTCCCCCACCACGAGGCGGCGAACAGGCCGCGGGCGCCGGTCCGGGCCGGCAGCGGCGGGAAGGTGCGCGACCGGTCGGCGCGGGTGGCGGCGGCGTACGCGGGGGTGCGGCGGCCGGCCGGGGTGCGGGGGGTCATCCGGCCCTCCTGAGGGAGACGAGATCGGCCAGTTCGGCATCGGACAGTTCGGTCAGCGCGGTCTCTCCCCCGGAGAGCACGGCGTCGGCCAGCGCCCGTTTGGCGCCGAGGAGCTGGGCGATGTTGTCCTCGACGGTGCCTTCGGCGATCAGCCGGTGGACCTGGACGGGCTGGGTCTGGCCGATGCGGTAGGCGCGGTCGGTGGCCTGTTCCTCCACCGCCGGGTTCCACCAGCGGTCGTAGTGGATCACGTGTCCGGCGCGGGTGAGGTTCAGCCCGGTGCCGGCGGCCTTGAGGGAGAGCAGGAAGACCGGGGCCTGTCCGGACTGGAAGCGGTCGACCATCTTCTCCCGTTCGGCGACGGGGGTGCCGCCGTGCAGCAGCTGGGTGGGGACACCGCGCGCGGCGAGGTGCTTCTCCAGCAGCCGCGCCATCCCCACGTACTGGGTGAAGACCAGCGTGGCACCGCCCTCGGCGAGGATGGTGTCCAGGAGTTCGTCGAGGAGTTCGAGCTTCCCGGAGCGGGCGGCCAGGCCCGGTGCGGCCTCCTTGAGGTACTGCGCGGGGTGGTTGCAGATCTGCTTGAGGGCGGTGAGCAGCTTCATGACCAGGCCGCGGCGGGCGATGCCCTCGGCCGCCTCGATCCGGGCGAGGGTTTCGCGGACGACGGCCTGATACAGCGCGGCCTGTTCGCGCCCCAGCGCCACCGGGTGGTCGGTCTCGGTCTTCGGCGGAAGCTCGGGAGCGATCCCGGGGTCGGACTTCTTGCGCCGCAGGATGAACGGACGCACCAGCCTGGCCAGCCGTTCGGCCGCCTCCGGGTCCTCGCCGCCTTCGACCTCCCGGGCGTGCAGCGCGCGGAACGTCTTGAGCGGGCCGAGGAGTCCGGGCGTCGTCCAGTCCAACAGGGCCCACAGCTCGGAGAGGTTGTTCTCCACGGGCGTGCCGGTGAGGGCGATCCGCGCGGGTGCCGTGATGCCGCGCAGTGCCTTGGCGGTCGAGGACCGCGGGTTCTTCACGTGCTGGGCCTCGTCGGCGACCACCCATGCCCAACGGCGTGCGGCCAGTTGGGCGGCGCTGCTGCGCATCGTGCCGTAGGTGGTCAGGACGAACCCGCCGGGCAGGTCGTCGAGACTCCGGCCGGCACCGTGGAACCGCCGTACGGGCGTGCCGGGCGCGAACCGCTCGATCTCGCGCTGCCAGTTGCCGAGGAGGGAGGCGGGGCACACCACGAGGACCGGTTCGGTGGGCCGCCGGTGCAGGTGGAGCGCGATGACGGTGATCGTCTTGCCCAGGCCCATGTCGTCGGCGAGGCAGCCGCCGAGGCCGAGGGACGTCATGGTGTCGAGCCAGGCCATGCCGCGCAGTTGGTAGTCGCGGAGCGTCGCGCGCAGTGCCGGGGGCTGGGGTAGCGGGGCCGCTTCGGTGGTGAGGCGGGCTCGCAACGCGGCGAGCGCCCCGAGGGGCACCACCTCGACCTGTTCGCCGTCGACCTCCGCGGTGCCGTTGAGCGTCGCGGCGAGGGCGTCGACCGGCTCCAGATAGCCCAGTTCGCGTTTGCGGGCCTTACGGACGAGCCCGGGGTCGACCAGGACCCACTGGTCGCGCAGCCGGACGACCGGCCGGTGCGCCTCGGCGAGGGCGTCCATCTCCGCCTCCGTCAGCGGCGCCCCGTCCATCGCGACCTGCCAGCGGAACTGCAGCAGTTCACGCGTGTCGAAGAAGCCGAACCCGTCGGCCGCGGAGCCCGGCGCCGGGCGCAGCACCGCCGACGCGGTCAGTCCGCGGGCCAGCTCCTTGGGCCAGTGGACCGCCACCCCGGCGGCGCCCAGCCGAGGGGCGGCCTCCCCCAGCAGCTCGTACAACTCGTCCTCGCCCAGCGGCAGTACGTCGGGGACCGGCCGGTCCAGCAGGCGGGTGAGCGGGCTCCAGACGCGGGCGGCGCGGCGCAGGGCCAGGAGGGTGTCGACGCGGGAGCGTGGCCCGAAGTGGTCGGGGCCCTCGCCCTCCCACAGGGCGCGGGCGTCGGCGACCAGCGTGGGGTCGGTGAGGCTGTGCACCTGCAGGACGGCGGCCGCGGCGCGGCGCTCGTCGGCCTCGCCCGCCCGGTGCTCCTCGCGGGAGTCGAAGAGCTGGTGCGGCGCGAGGTCGAGGCGCAGGGAGAGCCGTACGCCGGCGTCGACTCCGGCCGCGACCTCGGCGGCCCATTCCCGCGCGCCGGGAAGGTGCCGGGGCTCGCTCGCGGCGAACGGGGCGCCGGCCACGAGTCCGGCGGCGGGTGTGCGGGGCAGCGCGTCGACAACCGCGTCCACGTAGAGCCGGACCAGGGCCGCGGGGTCGTGGAGCTGGAGCGGACCGCTGCCGGGGAGCGGCACGGGATACGCCTCCGCGGGCATGGCGGCGGCGATGGCACGCAGGTGCGCGACGTCTTCGGGGTCGAGGGGTCCGGCGCGCCACGCGTCGGTGTCGTCGGCGGTCAGGCCCGGCAGCAGTCTGCCGCGCGCGGCGAGGTGCAGGGCGTGGTGGGTCGCGGCTCCCCAGCAGGCGGCCGCCGGGTCGGCGGCCGGATCGTGCCGGGCCCGGAGCAGCAGCGGGACGGCCTCGGCCAGCGGAAGCAGCAGCGCCGGCACCGTACGGCTGCGAGCGCCGTTGCCGTGCCGACGCGCGACCGTCAGCCCCGCCGGTTCGGCGCCGTCGCCCACCTGCCGCGCCCCTGCTGCGCTCCCCGCGCTCACCGTGCTCCCGGCAGCGGGGAGCGGCCCGCCGTCGGGCCGCCAGAGGCCGATCTTCCCGGCGCGCGGCGGCTGGGCGGGAAGGAAGGCCACGGCGCAGCGGACCGCGGCGTCGGCGCTCTCCCCGCCGTTCCACTGCCCGGTCATGCCGTCGTCCCCTGCTCTCTGTTCCGTCGCCGCCGGTCCGCGTCCGACCTGCGAGTCTACGGCCGCACGCACGGCCTCTCCCGCGCCTCTCGAGCCCCCTGCATCGCCTCCGCCTTCCCCCGTCTCCGCACTTCCGTGCCTCTGCCATGTCTGCGTCTCCGAGACGCCTCGGCGACGCCGCAGCGGCGTCTCCGCGTGATGTCGATGGAAGCAGACGGCACTGACAACGCCTCCCCGCCGACGCTTCCCACGTGCCCGGCACCGGAGTTATCCACAGGCCAAGAAAAAATCTCGCACTCCGCCCGCGAACGATTACATTCAGTGACGCATTCACTTTCGGTAATCACCCGACGTCATCGAGGAGCACACCCCATGCACACCAGCCCCCGACCCCGGCCCACCGCACCCGCCCACGCCCACCACCCCACCCCCGAACAGCACGCCGCGGCGGAAGCCTTCTCGAACGGCTCGCATCTGGTGATCCAGGCCGGCGCCGGAACGGGAAAAACCACGACCCTCGCGATGCTCGCGCACTCCGCACGACGACAGGGCCGGCTCGGTCGCTATATCGCCTTCAACCGAGCCGTCGCCCGCCACGCCGCCCGGCGGTTCCCCACCGAGATCGCCTGCACCACCGCACACGCCCTCGCCTACACCGCCGTCGGCAGGAGATACCAGGCACGCCTGAACGCCCCTCGCCAAGCCGGCTGGCGCACGGGCGCGGCACTGGGCATCGACGACGGCATCCACGTGCACATCGGCGCACGCAGGGTCAACAACAAGGCGCTCTCCTCCACCGTCCTGCGCACGGTGACCCGCTTCTGCCAGTCGGCCGACCGGGAGATCGCCGCCCACCACGTCCCGCCCCTGCGCGGAGCCGAATCCGCCCCACTGCACACCCAGCTCACCGGCCTCGTCCTTCCCTACGCCCGCAAGGCATGGGCCGACCTGCAGCATCCGGATCACGGCGCGGTCCGCTTCGAGCACGACCACTACCTGAAGATGTGGGCGCTGCGCGACCCGGTCGTCCCGGCGGACTTCCTGCTCCTCGACGAGGCACAGGACACCAACCCCGTGGTCGAGCAGGTCTTCACGGCCCAGCGTGACCACGCACAGCTGGTGCTGGTCGGGGACTCCGCGCAAGCCATCTACGGGTGGCGCGGCGCCCGCGACGTCATGACCGGCTTCGACGGTCGCCGGCTCAGCCTCTCCCGGTCCTTCCGCTTCGGCCCCGCGCTGGCCGCCGAGGCGAACCGCTGGCTGCAGATCGTCGACGCGCCGATCCGGCTCACCGGTGCGGCGTCCCTGCACACGGAGTTACGCGGCACCCGGACCCCGGAGGCGATCCTGTGCCGGACCAACGCGGGGGCGATGGTCGAAGTGATACGGCAGCTGGACGCCGGCCGCCGGGTGGCGCTCGCAGGCGGTGGTGCATCACTGACCGCCCTCGCACGGGCCGCACACGCCCTGGAGGACGGACGCCGCGCCGCCCACCCCGAGCTGACGCTCTTCGCGAGCTGGGCGGAGCTGCGCGAGTACGCGGAGTGCGACCCGGCCGGACGCGACCTGCTGCCGCTGGTGGAACTCGTCGATGAGCACGGCTCGCAGGCCCTGCTGCGGGCGCTCGGCCGTCTCGTTCCCGAGGAAACCGCCGAGGTGACGATCTCCACGGCACATCGAGCCAAGGGCCGCGAGTGGACCAGCGTGCGCATCGCGGACGACTTCACCGCCCCCGATGATCTCGACGAGCGCGACGGGGACGGGGCCCCCGTCCCCGGGCCGATCAACCTCGACGAGGCCCGCCTGGCCTACGTCGCGGTGACCCGCGCCCGCACCCTGCTCGACATCGGCGGCCTGTCCTGGATCAACACCCATCCCGCAGGCGACCCCCGCCCCACCGCAGCCAAGCCCCGAGAACCCGCCCGGACCGAGCACAGCGAGGCCGGTACTCCGACACCCGCACAGCGATCAGAACGAGCACAGAACCCGCTTCGGAAAACACCCGGCTGAAAGACCCAGCGAACTGGTGACTGCCTGGTCACCGGGGAGGATGCTGGAGGGAGGAGATGGGTGCCGATGCGTACGGGAGACGAGCCTGTTCACGCGCGCAGCCCGCTGAGAATCCGCTGCGGGCTGGCGCTGTGGGGCCTGCTGTGGGCCGTGGCCGGGGCCGTGGCCTTCGTGAACGTCGGGCGGCCGGAATGGGCAGCGGCCTGTGCCGCGCTGGCCATGGTGGCGGCCACGGACCTGGCTCTGGTGATCCGCCATATCCACCAGGGGCCGCACTACCAGCCCGGCAGGAAAATTCCGCCGTACACACCCGACCGAGGCCGGAACGAGGCGTACGGCATACGCAAGAACACCGGCCGCGGACACGGCACCGGGCGACCGTAGTGGACAGGACACCGGGCTGTGGCGCGAGGGGCGGGCCGGGGCACAGCGGCGCGGACCGCAGAGGCGGTCTCAGGGCTGCTGTTCGCCGTCGTCTGCGTCATCGCGGGCGAAGCGCGCGGCCTGAATGAACTCCGGCCGCGGTTCGAGCGCCGCCGCCAGCCGGAAGTGGCGCAGCGCTTCCTCGGGCCGGTTGGCACGCTCCAGGGTGCGGCCCAGCGCGAAGTGTGCGAAGGCGTTGTCGGGCTCACGCTCCAGCACGATCTGGAATTCGAGTTCAGCGGGACGTAGTTGGGCGGCCAGGAAGAAGGCACGCGCGCGGAGCAGCCGGGCCGCGGTGTTCTCGGGGTGTGCGGTGATGACCGAGTCCAGCAGCTGGATCGCACCGCGCGGATCGCGGGCTGCCAACAGCTGCTCCGCGGCGCGGAAGTCGATGACGTGCGTCTCGGGGCTGCTTTCGGGCACGGCCTGCTCCTCTCGGTCCCCGTCACATCTGCCGGCCACAGCCATCGGGGCATGCGTCAGCGACGGACCGTCGTACGGCGTTACCTGGGGCCACAACAAACCCTTCGGTCGCGGCATTCCCCGGCAGGCGCAGCCTCAACCGGGCCCGGCACGCGACCCCATGAACCGACGCCCGGCGGACTGTCCGCCGTCGGCCGACGAAGCCCTGCCCGAGCCGATGAGGCGCCGAGTTGGACGAGAGGGGCGAGAGGGGGCAAGACGGGCTGGGCGAACGTGAAGATGGAGGTGGAGGCGGTGGGTGGGCGGGGGGGGAGGGCCCCAGGGGAGCCGAGCCCCCCCACCACCCACCCACCACCCACCCGCGCTACAGGCTGATGTGGTACGCCTTGCGCAGCGTCTCGTGAACGGTCCACCGCGTGTGATCGCCCTCGCGCAGGATGCAGGCGTCGCCGGGGCCCACTTCGAGCACCGAGCCGCCCTCGACCTCGATCGTGGCACGGCCGCTCACGACCACGAACAGCTCGTTGGCCTCGGTGTCGGTGACCACCCCGGGCGTGATCTGCCAGATGCCGCGTATCTGACGACCGTCCGGGCACTCCCACAACACCTTGCCCGTCACCACCGGCTCCCCCGAGACGATCTGCGACGGGTCCAGGGGCTCCGGCTCCAGATCGGCGTCCGCGATGCCCGGGATGTTCACCACGAACGACGCGGGAAGGGATACCGGGGACGCGTCGCCCGAGGAGGAGGCGGGGGTGGCAGCGGAACCCGTAGCCGCTGGGGCAGCGGTGGCCGTAGTCACGGCAGAGGCGGAAGAGGCATCGGAAGCAGCAGTCATGGCGGCGAGGCTACCGTCCGGGCTCATTCGCCCCGCAGCCGCTCCCATACCGCGCGGACCTGCGGCTCGAGGGCCTCCAGCGGCCCGTCGTTGTCGATGACGAGGTCGGCGATCGCCAGCCGCTGCTCGCGCGTCGCCTGAGCCGCCATCCGGGACTTCGCCTCGTCCTCCGCCATGCCGCGCAGTCGCACCAGCCGGTCGAGCTGCGTCTGTGGCGCGGCGTCGACCACGACCACCGTGTCGTACAGCGGCGCCAGGCCGTTCTCCGTCAGCAGCGGTACATCGTGGACCACCACGGCGTCCGCCCCGGCCGACGCCTCGAGTTCGGCCGAGCGGGCACCCACCAGTGGATGCACGATCGCGTTGAGCGCCTGGAGTTTCTCGGGGTCGTTGAAGACGATGCCGCCCAGCTTCGGCCGGTCCAGCGTGCCGTCCGGGGTGAGCACGCCCTCCCCGAACTCCTCGACCACGGCGGCCAGTCCGGGCGTACCCGGCTCGACGACCTCGCGTGCGATCTTGTCCGCGTCCACGACGACCGCGCCGTACGACGCCAGCAATCGCGAAACCTCACTCTTGCCCGCGCCGATTCCGCCGGTCAGCCCCACCTTCACCATGCGCCCACGCTATACGGTGCACCGGCGCCCCGGGGCGGCCGGCGGACGACCGATTCAGCCGGGTTCAGCTGCCGCCCCCGCCACCGTCGCTCTCTCGCTCCGCCAGGAACCGCTCGAATTCCCTGCCGAGCTCGTCGGCCGACGGGAGTTCCACCGGCTCGGCCACAAGGTTGCCCCGCGACTCCGCGCCGGCCACCGCGTCGTACTGATGCTCAAGCCCGCTGACCAGGGCGACCATCTCCTCGTCGCCCTCCGAGATCTGCCGCTCGATCTCCTCCTGCGTCCGCAGCGCCTCCGTACGCAGCGAGTGCGCCGCGCCCGGCAGTACCAGGCCGGTCGCCGCCGTCACCGCCTCCAGAGCCGTCAGCGCGGCATCAGGGTAGGCGGACCGGGCGATGTAGTGCGGCACGTGCGCGGCCACACCGAGCACGTCGTGCCCGGCCTCGGCCAGCCGGAACTCGATGAGGGACTCCGCGCTGCCGGGCACCTGGGCCTCGTCGAAGAAACTGGCGTGCCCCGGCATCAGGTCGGTGCGGTTGCCGTGCGGGGTGATGCCCACGGGACGGGTGTGCGGGACACCCATGGGGATGCCGTGAAAGTTGACCGACAGGCGCACACCGAGCCGCTCGACGATCTCCTTCACGGCTGCCGCGAAGCGCTCCCACTCGACGTCCGGTTCGGGGCCGGAGAGCAGCAGGAACGGCGCGTCGGTGGTGTCCCGCATCAGCCGCAGCTCGATGCTCGGGGTTTCGTACGCGGTCCAGCGGTTGCGCTCGAAGGTGAGCAGCGGCCGGCGGGCACGGTAGTCGACGAGGCGGTCGTGGTCGAAGCGTGCGACGACCTTGTTGGGCAGGCCGTCGACCAGCCGCTGCACGATCTGGTCGCCGGTCTCGCCGGCGTCGATGTACCCGTCGAAGTGGTACAGCAGCACGAGGCCGGCGGAGTCCCTGGAGGCCAACGCCTCGACCTCCGCGAGCCCGCTCGGCTCCCATGTGTACAAACTCTGGGGATCCAACACAGTGACCGCTCCTCCTCGTTCTCATGAACGCCAACGCATGCTCACCCACAGGCATTCCCGGCCGCCGGACCCGCCCCGCACCTTCCGGACATCTCCCGCCCGGCCGCACCGCCCCCCCCCCCCCCCCCCCCGCGCACACTTCTCGCCGCCCCCGCAGCCACTCCCCCGACCCACCAACTCCTCTACGCAGGAGCGAAGTTCGCTTCCTTGACGCGCGCCACAGATTCACCCCTGGCCACATCGGCCACAGCCGCCCGCACCGTCAGGGGCTTCGGCCGCCGCTATCGCCCTCCCTACCGGCTCGGCCGTCCGCGATATCGACGTATCGACAGCGAGACAGCTCAACGGCGCGCTCACCACCGCGAAGCCCGATGAAAGGACCCGGCTCGCCGACGGCCACCGCACTCACGGCGCGGGGCGGCTACGGGCCGCACCTGAACGGCGCGGATCCCGATCGACGCCTAGGAAGGCGCGGCCAGGACACGGCGAAGGCCCGCTCCCCCTGAGGGGAACGGGCCTTCGTCTATCGGCTGCTGCGACCGGTGCCTAGCGGCGGGTCGCCGTCAGTCGGTGCGAGCTCAGCTCTGGCCGCCGGCCAGCTTCTCGCGGAGCGCGGCGAGGGCCTCGTCCGACGCCAGGGCGCCGGAGTTGTCCGCCGACTCCGAGGAGTAGGAGCCGCCGCCGGTCTGGCCGCCGCCAGCCTGGCCGCCACCCTGCGCCGCCGGCGCCGCAGCGCCCTCGGCCGCAGCCTGCTCGTCGGCCTCGCGGGACTTGATGACCTGAGCCTGGTGCTGCTCGAAGCGCTGCTGCGCCTCGGCGTACTGGTTCTCCCACGCCTCGCGCTGGGTCTCGTAGCCCTCGAGCCAGTCGTTGGTCTCGGGGTCGAAGCCCTCGGGGTAGATGTAGTTGCCCTGGTCGTCGTAGGACGCGGCCATGCCGTACAGGGTCGGGTCGAACTCGACGGCCGACGGGTCGGCGCCGAAGGACTCGTTGGCCTGCTTCAGCGACAGCGAGATCCGGCGACGCTCGAGGTCGATGTCGATGACCTTGACGAAGATCTCGTCGTTGACCTGGACAACCTGCTCCGGGATCTCGACGTGGCGCTCGGCCAGCTCGGAGATGTGGACCAGACCCTCGATGCCCTCGTCGACGCGCACGAACGCACCGAAGGGAACGAGCTTGGTGACCTTACCCGGGACGACCTGACCGATCTGGTGGGTCCGGGCGAACTGCTGCCACGGGTCTTCCTGGGTCGCCTTGAGCGACAGGGACACGCGCTCGCGGTCCATGTCGACGTCCAGGACCTCGACCGTGACCTCCTGGCCGACCTCGACAACCTCGGACGGGTGGTCGATGTGCTTCCAGGACAGCTCGGAGACGTGGACGAGACCGTCGACGCCACCCAGGTCCACGAAGGCACCGAAGTTGACGATGGAGGAGACGACGCCGGAGCGCACCTGACCCTTCTGCAGGGTGGTGAGGAAGGTCTGGCGGACCTCGCTCTGGGTCTGCTCCAGCCAGGCACGGCGGGACAGGACCACGTTGTTGCGGTTCTTGTCCAGCTCGATGATCTTGGCCTCGAGCTCCTTGCCCACGTAGGGCTGAAGGTCGCGGACGCGGCGCATCTCGACCAGGGAGGCCGGGAGGAAGCCACGGAGGCCGATGTCGAGGATGAGACCACCCTTGACGACCTCGATGACGGTACCGGTGACGATGCCGTCCTCTTCCTTGATCTTCTCGATGGTGCCCCAGGCACGCTCGTACTGGGCGCGCTTCTTCGAGAGGATCAGGCGGCCTTCCTTGTCCTCCTTCTGGAGAACAAGGGCTTCGATCTCGTCACCGACGGCGACGACCTCATTGGGGTCGACGTCGTGCTTGATCGAGAGCTCACGGCTCGGGATGACGCCTTCGGTCTTGTAACCGATGTCGAGCAGGACCTCGTCCCGGTCGACCTTCACGATGACGCCGTCGACGATGTCGCCGTCGTTGAAGTACTTGATCGTCTCGTCGATCGCGGCGAGGAAAGCTTCCTCGTTACCGATGTCGTTGACCGCAACCTGCGGGGTGGTGGCGGTGGTCTCGGTGCTGCTCGTCATGTGGGAAAGGGCTCCGGTACGGACATTGAAGTCGTAGGTACTGCTACGCCGAGAGCCCGTATCGCCTCTGCATAAGCCGGACAGTGTCAGAGACGCTCTCTCCGGAAGCCCATGAATGCCGTAGCACTCGGAACCGTCCGAAACGCCTCAAAACCGAGGGGTACATACAGATGCGAGCGCGGCCTGCTCCGTCTGAGGCGCGCAAGCCCGCAGCGCAACTTGTAGCATACGGGGGCAGCCGGACACGGTCAATGCGCGAACGCGCATACCGGGGGCAGATTGCCCCATATCCGGCACACGCGGTGTTCCGCGAGGTCGAACGGCCTCACAGTCCCTGCAGCGACAAGCAGAGCGAAGACTACGACGACAGGCGCGATGAACCAAGACCACGAGCCCGAGGCGACCCGCCGTGACGCTTCGGACACCGAGAGCAGCCACGCCAACCGGGGCTGGTGGGACCGAAACGCGGACGAGTACCAGACCGAGCACGGGGCGTTCCTCGGGGACGACCGGTTCGTCTGGGGCCCCGAAGGACTGGACGAGGCCGACGCCGCGCTACTGGGGCCGGCCGCCGAGCTGAAGGGACGGCGGATCCTGGAGATCGGCGCCGGCGCGGCGCAGTGCTCCCGCTGGCTGGCCGCCCAGGGCGCGCTCCCGGTGGCGCTCGACCTCTCCCACCGGCAGCTGCAGCACGCGCTGCGGATCGCCGACGGAACGCCGGGCGACGCGACCGAGCTGGTGGAGGCGGACGCCGGGGCGCTGCCGTTCCGCGACGGCAGCTTCGACCTCGCGTGTTCCGCGTACGGCGCGCTGCCGTTCGTCGCGGACCCGGTGCGGGTGCTGCGCGAGGTGCACCGCGTACTGCGGCCGGGCGGCCGATTCGTCTTCTCCGTCACCCACCCGATCCGCTGGGCCTTCCCCGACGAGCCGGGGCCCGAGGGGCTGTCGGTGGCGGCCTCGTATTTCGACCGGACGCCGTACGTGGAACAGGACGACACCGGCCGCGCGGTGTACGTCGAGCACCACCGGACGCTGGGTGACCGGGTGCGGGACGTCGTCGCGGCCGGGTTCCGGCTGGTGGATCTCGTCGAGCCCGAGTGGCCGGACTGGAACACCCAGGAGTGGGGCGGCTGGTCGCCGCTGCGGGGGCATCTGATCCCCGGTACGGCGATCTTCGTGTGCCAGGCGGAGCACTGACCCGAGCGGAGCGCTGACCGGAACGCGGCTCCGACGGGCGGCGCGGGACGGCAGCCCGGTGCGGTCGTGCGTGGCGGTCCATTGTCAGTGGCGGGCGGCACACTGGGGTCGTGATCGCCCGTGACGCCCTCGCCCAGCTGCCCGTCCGTACCGCGCTGCCCGCGCTCCGCGAAGCCCTCGACGGGGCCGGTACGGCGGTGCTGTGCGCCCCGCCGGGCACGGGCAAGACGACGCTGGTGCCGCTGGAACTGGCGGGCCTGACCGGCACCGGGCCGCTGCGGCGGGTACTGGTCGCCGAGCCGCGTCGGATCGCGGCCCGCGCTGCGGCGCGGCGGATGGCCTGGCTGCTGGGCGGGAAGACCGGCGAGCAGGTGGGCTTCACGGTGCGCGGCGAGCGGCGGGCGGGGCCGCGTACGGCCGTCGAGGTGGTGACCACCGGTGTGCTGCTGCAGCGGCTCCAGCGGGACCCGGAGCTGGCCGGGGTCGATGTGGTGGTGCTCGACGAGTGCCACGAACGGCATCTGGACGCCGATACATGTGCGGCGTTCCTGCTGGACGTACGGGAAACGCTGCGGCCGGAGCTGCGGCTGGTGGCCGCGTCGGCGACGACGGACGCCCAGGGGTGGGCCCGTCTGCTGGGCGGCTCCGAGGGGGCCGCGCAGGTGGTCGAGGCGGTGGGCGTGTCGCACCCGGTGGACGTGGTGTGGGCGCCCCCGGAGCGGCCGGTGCGGCCCGCACACGGGCTGCGGGTGGATCCGGCGCTGCTGACGCATGTGGCGGGCGTGGTCCGGCGGGCGCTGCGGGAGCAATCGGGTGACGTGCTGTGTTTCCTGCCCGGTGTCGGGGAGATCGGGCGGGTCGCCGGGCAGCTGGCGGGGGTGGACGCCGAGGTACTGCAGGTGCACGGGCGGGCACCTGCCGAGGTGCAGGACGCGGTGCTGGCGGGCGGGGACGGCGTCCGCAGGGTGGTGCTGGCGACGTCGGTGGCGGAGTCGAGTCTGACGGTGCCGGGCGTGCGGGTGGTGGTGGACAGCGGGCTGGCGCGGGTCCCTCGGACGGATCATGCGCGGGGGCTCAGCGCGCTGACGACCGTACGGGCTTCCCGGGCGGCCGCCCGCCAACGGGCCGGACGGGCGGGGCGGGAAGCACCGGGTGTGGTCTACCGGTGCTGGGCGGAGGGCGAGGACGCCCGGCTGCCGGCCTTCCCCGAACCGGAGATCAAGGTGGCCGATCTGACCGCGTTCGCGCTGCAGACGGCCTGCTGGGGCGATCCGGCGGCGACCGGCCTGGCGCTGCTCGACCCGCCGCCGGCCGGTGCGCTGGCCGCCGCCCGGGAGGTGCTGACGGCGATCGGCGCGGTGGACGGGGACGGCCGGGCGACACAGCGCGGGTCCCGGATGGCACGGATGGGCGTGCATCCCCGGCTCGCGCGCGCCCTGGTGGACGGCGCGGCGGAGGTCGGGGTGAAGCGGGCCGCGGAAGTGGTCGCCCTGCTGAGCGAGGAGCCGCCGCGCGCCTACGGGGACGATCTGGCGGCCGCTTGGCGCACCGCGCGCCGGGGTGGCGACGGCTATGCCGCCAGGTGGCGGCAGGAAGCGCGACGGCTGGCGTCGGTGGGCGCGGAGCCGGGCGTGGCGCCGGGCGCGAGCGGGAGCGCGGGTGCCGGTGGGAGCGCGCGTTCGGACGCGAGGACAGGCGCCGCCGGGGCGCATACGGGGGCGTCCGATGACGTGGTCGCCGGGCTGGTCGCCGCGTTGGCGTTCCCGGAGCGGGTGGCGCGGGCCCGGGGCGCCGGGAGCTATCTGATGGCGTCGGGGACGGGTGCGGAGCTGGCAGGGGGCGGGCCGGGCGCCGGACCGCAGGCCGGGGACGGTTCCCGGCTGCGGGACGCCGCATGGCTGGCGGTCGCGGTGGCGGACCGTCCGGTGGCGTCGGCGTCGGCGCGGGTGCGGCTGGCGGCGGTGATCGACGAGGAGACGGTGTGTGCGGCGGCACGGGCCTTGTACTCCTCCGGCGAGGAGGTGGGGTGGTCGGACGGCGAGGTGGTGGCCCGGACGGTGACCCGGCTGGGCGCGATCGAACTGGCGTCCCGGCCGCTGGCCGCGCCCGACCCGGAGCTCCTGCGGGAGGCGGTGCTGTCGGGGCTGCGACGGGAGGGCCTCGGCCTCCTGAGATGGTCGCCCGCCGCGCAGGCACTGCGGCAACGGATGGCGTTCGTGCACCGGGAGGTGGGCGCGCCCTGGCCCGACGTGTCGGACTCGGCGCTGCTGGCGCACGCCTGGGACTGGCTGGGCGTCGAACTCGGACGGGCGCGGCGCCGGGCCGACCTCGAGCGGATCGACGCGGGCCAGGCCCTGAACCGGCTGCTGCCATGGGCGACCGGTGACGCGGCCCACTTCGACGCGCTGGCCCCGGAACGCATCGAGGTCCCCAGCGGTTCGCGCATACGCGTGGACTACGGGGGTGAGCAGCCCGTACTCGCCGTGAAGCTGCAAGAGCTGTTCGGCTGGCACGAGTCGCCACGGGTGGCTGACGGGCGGGTGCCGGTGCTCGTACACCTCCTCTCGCCGGCCGGACGCCCCGCCGCCGTCACGGCCGACCTCGCGTCGTTCTGGCGGGACGGATACCGGTCCGTACGCGCGGAACTGCGCGGCCGCTACCCCAAGCACCCCTGGCCGGAGGACCCCACGACCGCCGAACCGACCCGGCACACCTCCGCACGACTCAAACGGGGCTGAGCGGATCAGCCTGCCTGTCGCGGCCCGCCACACCACGGAGCAAATTCCGCCATGCCGTGCAGCCCGCCTATCCCTCTCGAATACACCGAGCGTCACAACATGCGGGAGCTAAATCACTCTCCGTAATCGTTGCCGGATTAGAGGGAGGCAGCGCGAGGCAGGCAGGAGGCGTCACTGCGACAGACAACAACCGACGGGCGTCGCAGAGACACGAGCCAGGGAAGGGCCAGCGCGTCGCGTCGAAGCGGGGCCGAGCGCCGATCAGGGAGCGGGCGTTGGCTTTGGCTTCGGTTCCGTGACCCGGTCTGCGTCGGTCGCACCGGGGCCGGGGCGCCGACTGCGGGCCTCCAGATACAGGGCCAGCGCCAGCAGTGCGGCGCCCAGGACGAGGAAACCCCAGGGGAGGTAGCTGGTGAGGAGCAGAACCAGGGTGCGCTGGGAGGTGACCAGGGCGACGGTGGAGTCGACATAGTCATCGCGCATCTTCACGTGGCCGGCAAACGCGGTGACCTTGCCGCCGCCGGGCAGCAGATCCCCGCCACGCAGTTCCTCCCTGTGGATCTCCTGCCCGTTGACCGGTGCGCCGGTGACGGGCTCGACCCAGAACATCCGCTTGGTGGTGTACCAGCGGGTGGTGCCCATCTTCTCGACGGCCTGTGACGTGATGCCCTTGACCGGCATCTTCTTGGGGAGCGGGACCTTGGTCCACGGGATGGTCTGCTCGAAGTAGTAGACCTCCAGGCCGTGGAAGGTGCGGGTCCCCTTGTAGTGGATGGGGGCCGAGGTGCGGGTCTGGGCGTCGAAGTAGGTGTAGTCGCGCTTCTCGGTGAGGAACGGCCACTTGTACTCGATGCCCTGGCGGCGCACCGGGTCGCCGTCAACCATCTCGCCGGTGGCGTGCACGGGGGCCTGGGAGTGCGCGTCGAAGATGTAGCGCTCGGGGATCTCGGAGACCATCTTGCCGTCGGGGCCGGCGATGTAGGAGAGCGTGTCCCAGACGACGACGTCGCGGCCGGCGGTCCGCTCGATCCGGTCGGACGCGGCGACGTTGCCCTTGAGGGTCTGGACGATGGTGACCTTGGAGACCCGTTGGGCCTTCATGGTGCCGTAGTTGATGAGGGTGGCGGGCTTGGCCTCCATGACCACGTCCTGGTACTGGCTGGGCGGGATCTTGGCGAGCCGCGGGAAGGCGTACCAGCGCATCAGCGGGGACAGCGCGGCGAAGAAGACGGCGAAGGCGAGCAGTACGAGGCTGGCGGTGCGGCGCATGGCGGCGGCGTCCCTCCCTCAGGGGTGCTCGGGGACGGTGGTCAGCAGCGGCTTGGGGGACGTCGTGCCACTGGGCGCGCCGATCGCGGTGAGGGTGAGGACTAGGGCGAGCGCCGCGGCCAGTCCGATCGCGGCTGCTGTCAGGGCGCGCATGGCCGGCCTCCCGAAGCGGAGCTGATGCGGCGTCAGGGCTGGGGCACCGTAGCAACGGGGGGCTGAGATGAGAACACGTTGTGCGTGCCGGAGAGCAGGCTGCACCCGAGTGTGCGTTGAGTTTGATCGCAGGCCGGGCTCGAGTGTGGGCTGGGTCTGCTGGCAGGCCGGGCCCGTGGGTGGGTTGGGGCGGCCGACGGGGGCTGGGGCCGAGTGCACGGGCATGGCCGCTCGATTACGCGTTGTGCGTGGAGGCGATGCGGGCGGGTGGAGGTGATGCGGCGGTCTGAGCGACCGTGCGTCTGAGTCACCTGCGCGTCTGCATCACCTGCGGGCCTGAGGGCCGCGTGGGTCTGAGGGTCCGTGTGTGTCTGAGGGGCTGTGTGGGTCTGAGGGGCTGCGTGTCTGGGTGGTCGTGGCTCCGCTTGCGTGGGGTTGCGGGGGTAGGCGGCCCGGTAGGTGTGTCACCGCCGTCCCGCCCTGGACGGGGGGCGGGACGGCGGTGAGTACGGCGGGTGGGTGGCGGGCGCCTGCGGTTTGAGGGGCCGGCCGTGTGTCCTGTGCCTGTTGGGGTCAGGGGCCTAGACGAGTAAGTCCGAAGCCCTGGTCAGTGGTCGTAGGCGATCAGTGATCGTGTGATCGGTGTTCCGGTGGCCCGGTTGTGCCAGATCGCGGCGGTGAGAGCGAGGATGCGTTGTCCGACGCCGGCCAGGACTCCGGCTGGGGTTCTGGCTCCGTGGCGTTCGAGGTCGAGCTGGCCTTTGAGGGTGTCGTTGACCGACTCGATCAGCTGCCGGATCGGTTTGAGGAGGTGCTCTCCTGGCCGGGGCTTCTTGTTGCGGTAGCTGGGCCGCAGCAGGGTCAGGCCGTGTTGGGCCATGAAGGCGTCGAGGTGCTTGGAGACGTAGCCCTTGTCGCCGATAACCGTCTGCCCGGGGCGGGTGGCCAGCAGGTCGGCGTCCTGGGTGAGCATGCCTGCGAGGACTTCGCGTTCGTCCGTCTTGGGGTTGGCCAGAGCCCAGGCGATCGGTAGTCCACCAGGTGTGCAGATCAGGTGCAGGCGCAGGCCCCAGAAGAACCGTGAGTGCGAGGGACAGTAGGAGTAAGCGGCCCAGCCGGCCAGGCCGGAGCGTTTGACGGTGGGGCGTGAGCGGGCGCATTCCACGGGTGTGGAGTCCACGATCCATACGTCGTCGTGCCACAGATCCGTGTCGCGGGCGAGGGTGCGAATGAAGCGGCCGAGCAGGGTGTTCGCGGCCCGCAGGCGCTTGTTGTAGCCGGACTGTTCGGGCAGGTAGGGGAACTCGGCCGCCAGATGGGTGCGGGCGAACCGCAGCCAGCGGGCCTCGGAGACGAAGCCGAGTACGGCCTGCATGACCGCGAGCGTCAACAGTTCGGCATCCGTCAGCCTCGGTGGACGCCCTGTCCGCCGCGTTCCTGCCAGAGAGTCATCGATCCTCACGTACAGTGCAGTCGCGAGGGTCTCCAGGTTTGTCGTCACAAACGAACCAACGAGACCCTCGCTTCATGCGCCCGAAGACTTCGGACTTACTCGTCTAGGTCAGGGGGTCTTTGGCGGGGCGGCGACCTTCAGTTTGAGGGTGAGGGTGGTGCCGTTGGGGGTGGTGAGGCGGAGCAGGAAGGTGCCGGGGTGGGTGTCGGTGTAGATCTTCGGGAGCTTGAGGAGGCCGTCGGCGTCGGTGGTCAGGCCGGTGAGGGTGCGGACCGGCTTGTCCTTGTTGTCGCCGGTGGCCTGGGGGTCCTTGAAGTAGGGGCCCTTGTCGTTCTGGACTGGGTGGTCCGGGTCGTCGGTGATCATCGTCGCGGTGATCGGCACCCCGGCGGCGATCTTGCCCTGGTACGTCGCCTTGATCTCGACCGCGTCCTCCGCGAACGCGTGGCCGGCGGTGGCCGTCAGCTCCTTGTCGGAGGTGCGGGTGAGCAGGTCGGCCTTGGGGGCGGGCTTGGCCTTGACGGTCGCCTTGAGGTCGACGGCGGGTACGGTGCGGCCGACGGCGGTGGCCCGGAGGGTGAAGTCGCCGGTCTTGTCGCCCGCGTGCAGGGTGGGTGCGGTGGCCAGGCCGTCCTTGCCGGTGGTGACGGTGGCGGTGGTGGCGCCGGCGGGGAAGCGGGCGTCGGTGGTCTCGGGGAGGGTGAAGCGGACGGCGACGCCGGCGACCGGTTTGCCGGCCGCGTTCTCGGCCCGCACCTGGGGCTTGCTGGTGAAGTCGGTACCGGCAGTGGTGGTCAGGTCCCGGTCGCCGACCTGCTGGAGCGCGGTCGGGGTGGTGGGCTGGGTGGGCGGCTTGGGGGTGGGCGTCGGCTTCCCGCCGGGGTTTTCCGGGGTGCCGGGAGTTTCCGGGGTGCCGGGGGTGTGGTCGCCGCCCGGGGTGTGGCCGCCGGTGTGGCCGTCGCCCGAACCGCCGGGCTTCGCGGGCCCGTTCGGCTGCGTCTTGCCGGGGTGGGGGCGGTTGCCGGTGGTGTCGCCGGTGCTGCGGCCGTGGCCCGTACGTCCCTCCGTGCGGCCGTGCGCGGGGTCGCCGGTGCCGTGGGCGTCGTGCCGGCGGGCGGGGAGCACACCCTTGCCGTCGGGTACTTCGTAGCTGCCGGTGCGGTAGAACGCGAACCAGGACAGTACGGTCCGCAGGTATTCCTCGGAGTGGTTGTAGCCGAGGACGGCGCTGTCCAGGTCCTGCTGGACCGACAGATCGCGGCCGCCGGCGCACAGGTAGGTGCCGGCGGCGAGTGCGGCGTCGAAGACGTTGTTGGGGTCCTTCTTGCCGTCGCCGTTGCCGTCGGCGCCCCAGCCGGCGCCGGCGGGGCCGCCCTGGGACCAGGTGGAGGGGATGAACTGCATCGGGCCCACGGCGCGGTCGTGGGTGCGGTCGCCGTCGTACAGACCGCGGTCGGTGTCAGTGATCCGGGCGAAGCCGTGGCCGTTGAGCTGCGGTCCGAGGATGGGCCGGAGGGTGGTGCCCTCGGCGTCGACCGCGCCGCCGCGCGCCTGGCCGGATTCGACCTTGCCGATGCCCGCGAGGAGTTGCCAGGGCAGCCGGCAGCCGGGGTCCGTGGCGCGGATCTCGGACTCGGCCTTCTTGTAGGCGGCCAGGACGGTGGCGGGGATGCCGGCCTGCGCGGGGCCGGTGACGATGTCGTCGCCGTCGGGCCGGGGGTCGTTGGAACCGCGGGGCGGTACCGGGCTGTTGAGGGGCGGCAGGTCGGTGTAGTACGCCGCGCCGCCGTCGATGGGCGTGTCGGCGGGCGTGGGTTCCTGCCCCTTGGCGGTCGTGTTCTTGGCGCCGGCCGGCGACTGGGAGGCGGTCAGGGCGGCGAGCACCAGGGCCGCCACGGCCGTTGAGGCCGCTCCCCTTCGGAGCCGCCGTCGGAATGTGGCTGCCATATGTGGTCCCCTCCGCGTTGACCCACCGCGTCGCGACGCGGTATCGCGCTCCCCGGCGCTCCAACTCAGGCGACACTACGACAACTCGGGCCCGGCATCTACCACCCTCATCGGACACATAATGATCCGAATCGATCGAGGGGAGGCTCCATGCCGTTCACGCTCAGCCATGTCGCCGCAGTGCTGCCGGCCGTCCGACGGACCGGTACGGCACGTGGTCCGCTGGTCGCCTCGGCGCTCGTCGCGGGGTCGTTGGCACCGGACATGACGTACTACGCGGACAGTGTGGTGCCGGGCGGCATGGCGTTCGGGGCGGTCACGCACTCGCTGTGGGGTGTGCTGACGGTGGATGTGCTGGTGACCGTGGCGCTCGTCGGGGGCTGGCTGCTGTTGCGTGAGCCGGTGCTGGCCTTGTTGCCCGCGGCGTGGCGGGGGCGGGTGTACGGGTTGGTCCGGGGTCGCCGGTGGCAACCGCGGAGTGTGTCCGAATTCGGCGCGTTGGCTGGCCGGTTCGTGCTGTCGGCGGTGCTCGGGGCGGCGACGCATGTGGTGTGGGACGCGTTCACCCACCCGGGGCGCTGGGGCACGCGGCTGGTCCCCGGGCTGGGCGGGACGGCGGGTGGGCTACCGGTGTCGACATATCTGCAGTACGGCACTTCGGTGGTGGCTTCGGCGGGGACGGTGTGGTTCCTGTGGTCGGCGCTTCGGCGGGGAGGTGGCGGCCGGGGTGCGGCGGGCCTTGTCCGGCGCGGCGCGGGCCGCACCGGGACGGACGGGAGTGGCGGTGCCGCGGTCGGTTCGGGGGCGGGGGCGGCGCCTTCGCTGAGCGTGCGGGTGCGGCTGCTGCTGACCTTCCCGGTCGTCCTGTGCGTGGTGCTCGGCGCGGTGCACCGGACGTTGCGGGCGCACGCCGTGTACGGCGCCGCGGCGGACTGGTTCGACTACCTGCCGACTGTGCTCTTCGGCTCCGGCGCGGGCCTGATTGCCGGGCTGCTGCTGTATGCGGTGGCGGTACGGCTGGTGGTGCGGCGGGCGCGTCGGAGCCTGTCGGTGGCCGGTGCGGCGGCCGCGCCGTCGGGGCCGGCGGCGGGTGCCGCGGCTGCTCGGTCGGCGGCCCGGTCGGTGGCGTCCACCAGCGACTGAGCCGGGACCCGGGACCCGGGGTGGCGTTGTCCGGGTCCGGCCGACCGAGCCGGCGCGGAGTGACGTTCCGTACGGACCGTGCCGGCCGTACTGCGCTCGGCGTCCGGCCGACGGGGCTGGGGCCCTGGCCGATCTGTCCGAGCGGGCAGGGTCTCTGGCCGAACTGTCCGAGCGGGGCAAAGGGGCTGCCTCTGGCCGATCTGTCCGGCTGGGCCGGACCTCTGCCTGGACTGAACGGGGCAGGACCTCTGACCGATGTGTCCGCTGTGTCCGCGTGGGCAGGTGCCGTGACCGGCGGAGCCGGTGCCCTGTCCGGGCCCGCGCGGCGTGCGGCCCGGACAGGGCACCGGCCGGCGCGCGGCCCGGTCGGGGCGGCCGGCGCACGGCCCGGTCGTTCCGGGCGCCGCGCGGCTCGGTCGGTCCGGCCTGTCCGGACAGTACGGAAGGCCGGTCCGGGCAGTACGGACAGCGATCCTGGACAGTACGGCCGGCCATCCCGGACAGTACGGCCGGCCCGAGCAGCCCGGCCCCCCGGAAGGCACGGGCGATCAGTGCGGGGAAGCCCGGTCGGCGCGGGGAAGCCCGGTCAGTGCGCTGCGGATTCCCAGTCCTTGCCGTAGCCGACGGAGACGTCGAGGGGGGCGCGCAGGGCGACGGCTCCGGCCATTTCGCGGCGGATCAGTTCCTCGAGTTCCTTGCGTTCGCCGTGGGCGACCTCGACGACGATTTCGTCGTGGACCTGGAGCAGCAGCCGGGATTCCAGCTCGGCGGTGCGCAGGGCGGCGTCGACCCGCAGCATCGCGATCTTGACGATGTCGGCGGCGGTGCCCTGGATGGGGGCGTTCAGCGCCATCCGTTCGGCCATTTCGCGGCGCTGGCGGTTGTCGCTGTTGAGGTCGGGGAGGTAGCGGCGGCGGCCGAGCATGGTCTCGGTGTAGCCGGTGGCGCGGGCTTCCTCGACGACGCGCCGGAGGTAGTCGCGCACTCCGCCGAACCGCTCGAAGTAGTTGTCCATCAGCTTGCGGGCCTCGTCGGGCTGGATGCCCAGCTGCTGGGAGAGGCCGAAGGCGGACAGGCCGTAGGCGAGGCCGTAGGACATGGCCTTGATCTTGCGGCGCATCTCGGCGTCGACGTGGGTCTTGGCGACGGAGAAGACCTGGGAGGCGACGGTGGTGTGCAGGTCCTCGCCGGAGGTGAAGGCTTCGATCAGGCCCTCGTCCTCGGAGAGGTGGGCCATGACCCGCAGTTCGATCTGGCTGTAGTCGGCGGTGAGGAGGGATTCGAAGCCTTCGCCGACGACGAAGCCGCGGCGGATGGCCCGGCCTTCGTCCGTGCGCACGGGGATGTTCTGGAGGTTGGGGTCGGTGGAGGACAGTCGGCCGGTGGCCGCCACGGTCTGGTTGAAGGTGGTGTGGATCCGGCCGTCCGCGCCGATGGTCTTGATCAGGCCCTCGACGGTGGTGCGGAGCTTGGCCTGCTCGCGGTGGCGGAGCATGATCACGGGGAGTTCGTTGTCGGTCTGTGCGGCCAGCCAGGCGAGTGCGTCGGCGTCCGTGGTGTAGCCGGTCTTGGTCTTCTTGGTCTTGGGCAGGCCCAGTTCGCCGAAGAGGACTTCCTGGAGCTGCTTGGGCGAGCCGAGGTTGAATTCGTGGCCGGCGGCGGCGTGGGCTTCCTGGACGGCCTGCTGCACGGCGCCGGCGAACTGTGCCTCCATGCGCTCCAGCCAGCCGCGGTCGGCGGCGATGCCGGCGCGCTCCATGCGGGCGAGGAGTTCGCCGGTGGGGAGTTCCACGTCGCGCAGCAGCTCGGCGGCGCCGACCTCGGCGAGCTTCGTCTCGAAGGCGGTGCCCAGGTCGAGGACGGTGCGGGCCTGGCCCATCAGGGCGTCCGCCTCGGCCTGCTCGTCGGCGCCGAAGGCGAGCTGTCCGTCGCCGGCCGCGGCGGGCGCGAGGTCGCGGCCGAGGTATTCGACGGAGAGGGCGTCCAGGGCGAAGGAGCGGCGGCCGGGCTTGACGAGGTAGGCGGCGAGGGCGGTGTCCATGGTGACGCCGTCGATGCGCCAGCCGTGTTCGCCGAAGACCCGCATGAGGCCCTTGGTGTTGTGCATCACCTTGGGGCGGTCGGGGTCGGCGCTCCAGGCGGCGAAGGCTTGCTCGTCGGTCTCGTCGAGCTGGGCGGGGTCGAACCAGACGGCGGGGCCGTCGGCGGCGGCCAGGGCGATCTCGGCGACGCTGCCGCTGCCCAGGCTCCAGACGTCGACGGTGGCGACGCCCAGGGGGCCGGTGGCGTGTTCGGTCAGCCACGGTGCGAGTTCGCCGGGGCCGGCGATGACGCCGTCGACCTCGATGCCGGCGGCCGGGGCGGGCTGGTCGGTGGCTTCCGCGGCGCCGGGGTCGACGGCGTGCAGCCGGTCGCGCAGGCCCTGGTTGCGGATCTCCAGGCCGTTGAGGAAGACGGTGAGCGCATCGCGGTCGTAGGGCTGGCGGGTCAGTTCCTCGGGGCCGCAGGGCAGCGCGACGTCGCGGACCATTTCGGTGAGCCGGCGGTTGAGCTTGACGGCTTCGAGGTGCTCGCGGAGGTTGGCGCCGGCCTTGCCCTTGACCTCGTCGGCGCGCTCGACGAGTTCCGCGAACGAGCCGAACTGGTTGATCCACTTGGTGGCGGTCTTCTCGCCGACGCCGGGGATGCCGGGGAGGTTGTCGGACGGGTCGCCTCGGAGGGCGGCGAAGTCGGGGTACTGGGCGGGGGTGAGGCCGTACTTCTCGAAGACCTTTTCCGGGGTGAAGCGGGTCAGCTCGGAGACGCCCTTGGTGGGGTAGAGGACGGTGACGTCGTCGGAGACCAGCTGGAAGGAGTCGCGGTCGCCGGTGACGATGGAGACGTGGAAGCCCTGGGCGGTGGCCTGCTCGGTGAGCGTGGCGATGACGTCGTCGGCTTCGTACCCCTCGATGGCGAAGCGCTTGACGTGCATGGCGTCGAGCAGTTCGCCGATCAGCTCGACCTGGCCCTTGAACTCGTCGGGGGTCTTGGAGCGGTTCGCCTTGTAGTCGGCGTACTCCTCGGACCGCCAGGTCTTGCGTGAGACGTCGAAGGCCACCGCGAAATGCGTGGGCGCTTCGTCGCGCAGGGTGTTCGCGAGCATCGACGCGAAGCCGTAGATCGCATTGGTCGGTTGTCCGGTGACGGTGGTGAAATTCTCCACGGGCAGGGCGAAGAACGCCCGGTATGCCATGGAATGCCCGTCCATCAGGAGCAGGCGGGGGCGGTCGCCCGCCGCCGCCTCGGTGCCGGTCGCTTCGCTCTTCTTCGCTGCCTTTGCTGCCACGCCCCCGATCCTGCCACGCCCCACTGACAATCCCCGCCGTGCACCGCCCCGGCCCCGGCCCGCGCACCACCCCGGCCCGCGTCCGGGCGGCCTCCGGGCCCGCCGCCCGCCGCTCCTCCCCCGCCGTGACCGCCCCGGAATCCCGCCTGGCCGCGGCCCCCGATCACCCCCTGCCCTGCCGCGGCCCGGCCGTGACAGGATCTGCTGTGTACGGCAACGATCCGCCGCGCCCGGCGGAGCACCAGCTCACGGCTCGAGGGAGAGCGCCATGGCAGGCAAGCCGCCCGCGTCGGACCCCATCCAGGACGCGCCCCAGGTCAGCGAACCCCAGCACTCCGCCGTCGGGCTGCCGGCCATCACCCACGCGCTGCGCATCGCGCAGCAGCAGATGGGGGTGCGCCGTACGGCCCTGACCCTGCTGCGCGTCAACCAGCGGGACGGCTTCGACTGCCCCGGCTGCGCCTGGCCCGAGCCCGACAAGCCGCACACCGCGGAGTTCTGCGAGAACGGCGCGAAGGCCGTCGCGGAGGAGGCGACGCTGCGGCGCGTCACCCCGGACTTCTTCGCCGCGCACTCCGTCGCCGACCTCGCCACCCGCAGCGGTTACTGGCTCGGACAGCAGGGCCGGCTGACCCACCCGATGTATCTGGCGGAGGGCGCCGACCACTACGTGCCCGTCCCGTGGGAGCGGGCCTTCGACATCATCGGCGAGGAGCTGACCGCCCTCGACTCCCCCGACGAGGCCGTTTTCTACACCTCCGGGCGCACCAGCAACGAGGCCGCTTTCCTCTACCAGTTGTTCGCCCGCGAGTTCGGCACCAACAACCTGCCGGACTGCTCCAACATGTGCCACGAGTCGTCGGGTTCCGCCCTGACGGAGACCCTCGGTGTCGGCAAGGGCAGCGTCCTGCTGGAGGACCTCTACAAGGCCGACCTGATCATCGTCGCCGGGCAGAATCCGGGTACCAACCATCCCCGGATGCTCACCGCCCTGGAGAAGGCGAAGGCCGGCGGAACGAAGATCATCTCGATCAATCCGCTGCCCGAGGCCGGCCTGGAACGCTTCAAGAACCCGCAGACGCCGCGCGGTCTGGCCGGCGGCGGCACCGCCCTGACGGATCTCTTCCTGCAGGTGCGCCTCGGCGGTGACCAGGCCCTGTTCCGCGCGCTGAACCGGATGATCCTCGCCACCGAGGGCGCTGTCGACGAGGAGTTCGTCCGGGCGCACACCCACGGTTTCGAGGAGTTCGCGCGGGTGGCGCGGGCCGACGACGACTGGGACGAGACGCTCGCCGCCACCGGTCTGACCCGCGCGGAGATCGACAGTGCGCTGGAGATGGTGCTCGCCTCGCGGCGCACCATCGTGTGCTGGGCGATGGGCCTGACGCAGCACAAGCACTCCGTCCCCACCATCCGGGAAGTCGTCAACTTCCTGCTGCTGCGCGGCAACATCGGCCGCCCCGGCGCCGGCGTGTGCCCGGTGCGCGGGCACAGCAACGTCCAGGGCGACCGCACCATGGGCATCTTCGAGCGGCCCGCGCCGGCCTTCCTCGACGCGCTGGAGAAGGAGTTCGGCTTCGCGCCGCCCCGGGAGCACGGCCTCGACGTGGTCCGTGCCATCCGCGCGCTGCGCGACGGGCAGGCCAAGGTGTTCTTCGCGATGGGCGGCAACTTCGTGTCCGCCACTCCCGACACGGACGTCACCGAGGCCGCGATGCGGCGTGCCCGGCTGACCGTTCACGTCTCCACCAAGCTCAACCGCTCGCACGCGGTCACCGGCGCCCGTGCGCTGATCCTGCCGACGCTGGGCCGTACGGAACGCGATGTGCGGGGCGGCGGCGAGCAGTTCGTGACCGTCGAGGACTCCATGGGCATGGTGCACGCCTCGCGCGGCCGTCTGGAGCCGGCGAGCGGCGGGCTGTTGTCGGAGCCGGCCATCGTCGCGCGGCTGGCCCGCCGGGTGCTCGGCGCGCGGAGCCGCACCCCCTGGGAGGAGTTCGAGGAGGACTACGCGACGATCCGCGACCGGATCGCCCGGGTGATCCCCGGCTTCGAGGACTTCAACGCGAGGGTTGCCCGCCCCGGAGGGTTCGCGCTTCCGCACGCGCCCCGGGACAGCCGCAGTTTCCCCACCGCCACCGGGAAGGCCAACTTCACCGCCGCGCCCGTGGAGTACCCCGCCGTCCCCGAGGGGCGGCTGCTGCTGCAGACGCTGCGCTCCCACGACCAGTACAACACCACCGTGTACGGCCTGGACGACCGCTACCGCGGCATCAAGAACGGCCGCCGGGTGGTCCTGGTGCACCCCGACGACGCCCGCGAGCGGGGCTTCGCCGACGGGGCGTACACGGACCTGGTCAGTGAATGGACCGACGGCAGCGAGCGGCGCGCGGCAGGCTTCCGGGTGGTGCACTATCCGACGGCGCGCGGCTGCGCGGCCGCCTACTACCCCGAGACCAACGTCCTGATCCCGCTGGACCACACCGCGGACACCAGCAACACCCCGGCGTCCAAGTCCGTGGTGGTGCGCCTGGAGAGCCCCGGGCAGGACTGATCGCCACCGGGCCGGCGGACGGGACGCGCCCCCCGCGCCGAGCGGCCGCTCAGTGGCCTGATAGGAACGGGCGCGATCGACGACGATCACGGGCGCGACGACCGCGCGCGAGCGAACGGAGCCGTAGGACATGGGTGAGCACAGCACCACGAAGTTTCCGCAGGAGATCCTCGACCAGTGGGCCGGTCCCGGCCTGGACCTGCCCGCGCTCTTCTCCGCCGGGCACCTCGGCGAGCGGATGAGTGTGCAGGTCACCGAGGCCGCGCCCGAGCGGGTCGTCGGCACCATGCCCGTCGAGGGCAACACCCAGCCCTACGGACTGCTGCACGGCGGTGCCTCCGCCGTGCTGGCCGAGACCCTCGGTTCGGTCGGCGCCATGCTGCACGGTGGCCCCACCAAGCTCGCCGTGGGCGTCGACCTGAACTGCACCCACCACCGCGGCATCCGGTCGGGTCTGGTCACCGGTGTCGCCACGCCCGTGCACCGGGGCCGCTCCACCGCCACGTACGAGATCGTCATCACCGACGAACAGGGCAAGCGGGTCTGCACCGCGCGTCTGACCTGCATGCTGCGTGACGTCGACGCGGACGCGTACCGCGCCTGACGACCGGCGCGGGTGGCCCGCGCCGCCCGCTGTCACGGCCCCGCCCCCGGCAAAGGGGGGCGGGGCCGCGGTCGTCTCCGGACGGCGACGCCGTACGCACATCCGTAACGCTGCGTAACTTGTGCGCAATCCCGCCCCAATCCCGCGCCGTGGGCGCCGCCTCGCGGGGGCGTCGTCGTGCGGGGCGCATCCGATAAGCGGACGCGCCCGCCGGGCCGTTCGACCCGACCGCCCGTGGAAGTGCGAGTTCACCCTCCGCCCCGTGTTCGCTCGCGGGTGTAAGGACCATAACGGCAAAACGCTCATCGCCGGTCATAACAAGAGCGTCACATCATGGTCGGCGACTCTGCCGACGCGGCGAACACCGCTCTAGAGTCACCGCCAGTCACCGCGCCGCCGGGCGCGCTGTGAGCACGGACCCCTGTACCGCCCCGTACAGCCCGGCGCGCGAATCGGCCAGGCGACAGCCGTGGCCGCGCCAGGGAAAGGACTGATCGTGCGTCACCGTTCCTTGCTCATCCTCACCACCGCAGTCACCACCGGTGCCCTCACGCTCTCCGCGTGCGGCTCGCGCGGCGACGACAACAAGAGCGGCGAAGGCAAGACCACCGTCGTCATCGGCCTCGACGCCCCCACCACCGGCGAGCTCTCCGCGCTCGGCCTGGGTATCCGCAACTCCGCCCAGCTCGCCGTCGACAACGCCAACAAGGCCGGCGAGGTCAAGGGCGTCACCTTCAAACTCGAAGCGCTCGACGACAAGGCCCTGCCGAACGTCGGCCAGCAGAACGCCACCAAACTCGCCGGCGACAAGGACGTGCTCGGCATCGTCGGCCCGCTGAATTCCGGCGTCGCGCAGTCCATGCAGCAGGTCTCCAAGCAGAACAACGTCACGCTGATTTCCCCGGCGAACACCACTCCCGACCTCACCCAGGGCCCGGACTGGAGAAAGAACAACCGGGTCCGGCAATTCCCCACCTACTTCCGCACGGCCACCACCGACGAGGTGCAGGGCGCTTTCGACGGGCAGTACGCGTGGGAGAAGATGAAGGCCAAGAAGGCGTACGTCATCGACGACCAGAAAACCTACGGCGTCGGACTCGCGTCCTCCTTCAAGGACCAGTTCGGCAAGCTCGGCGGGAAGATCGTCGGCACCGAGCACGTCAGCCCCGACGACCGCGACTTCAAGGCCGTCGTCTCCAAGGTGAAGTCCGCCAAGCCCGACCTGGTCTTCTACGGCGGCGAGTACCCCGCCTCCGGGCCGCTCAGCCAGCAGCTCAAGGACGGCGGCGTCACCGTGCCCCTCATGGGCGGCGACGGCATGTACAGCGGCGACTACATCAAGCTCAACAAGAAGGCACAGGGCGACTACGCCTCCTCCGTCGGCAAGCCCGTCGAGGAACTCCCGTCCGCCAAGAAATTCATCGCCGATTACAAGGCGGCCGGATTCAAGGAGGCGTACGAGGCGTACGGCGGCTCCACCTACGACGCCACCTGGGCCGTCATCCAGGCCGTCAAGCAGGTCGTCGGTGACAACGACGGAAAGCTCCCCGACGACGCCCGCAAGAAGGTCGTCGACGCCATGAACAAGGTCACCTTCGACGGCGTCACCGGCAAGGTCGCCTTCGACAAGTTCGGCGACACCACCAACACCATGATCACCGCATATCAGGTCGACAAGGGCGCCTGGGCCTCCCGCTTCAGCGCCGAATTCAAGAAGTTCGACAAGAGCTGACCGACCGGCCGCACAGCAGCACCGACGACCCGGGCCGCGCCAGGACGCCACGAACGACCCTGGCGCGGCCCGTGGCACACCGGGACACCCGGAACCCCTTCACTCCCACACAACGGAGGCCCTGCGGTGAGCGAACTGCCGCAACAGCTGGCCAACGGACTCATCCTCGGCGCGATGTACGGGCTCATCGCGATCGGCTACACGATGGTCTACGGAATCGTCCAGCTCATCAACTTCGCCCACGGCGAGATCTTCATGGTCGGCGGCTTCGGAGCGCTCAGCGTCTACCTCGCCCTTCCCACCGGAACCTCGCTCGCCCTCGCCCTGCCGGTGATGCTCCTCGGCGGCATCGCGGTATCCGTCCTCGTCGGCATCGCAGCGGAACGTTTCGCCTACCGCCCGCTGCGCGGCGCGCCCCGCCTCGCGCCCCTCATCACCGCCATCGGCCTGTCCATCGCCCTCCAGCAAGCCATCTGGAAGTGGTACCCCGACGGCAAACAGGCCCGGGTGTTCCCCCAGTTCAAGGGCCACGCCTTCGAGATCCTGGGCGCCACCGTCCAACGGGGCGACATCTTCGTCCTCATCGCCGCGCCCGCCTGCATGATCGCCCTCGGCTTCTTCGTCGCCAAGACCCGCAGCGGCCGCGCCATGCAGGCCACCGCCCAGGACCCCGACACCGCCAAGCTCATGGGCATCAACACCGACCGCATCATCGTCCTGGCCTTCGCCATCGGCGCCGCCTTCGCCGGCGTCGCCGCCGTCGCCTACGGACTGCGCACCGGCGAGGTCCAGTTCCGCATGGGCTTCATCATGGGCCTCAAAGCCTTCACCGCGGCCGTCCTCGGCGGCATCGGCAATATCTACGGCGCCATGCTCGGCGGCGTCGTCCTCGGCATCGCCGAAGCCCTCGCCACCGCCTACATCGAAGAAATCCCCGGCATGCAGCAATTCGGCGGCGGAGCCTGGAAGGACGTCTGGGCCTTCGTCCTCCTCATCCTCGTACTCCTCCTGCGGCCACAAGGGCTGCTGGGCGAACGCGTCGCGGATCGGGCGTGATACCGATGACCACCACAACCACCACCCCCCGCGGCCTGCTCCCCCTCCCCGAACGCGCCGCCCGCCTCACCACCGCCGCCGGCGCCCTCGCCACCGCCGCCTCCACCGGCCTCGCCTGGACCTGGAGCAGCGACTTCCCCGGCGACCTCACCTACTACGGATCCCCCGCCGGCCTGCAGATCGTCACCCTCGCCGGCGGCATCCTCACCCTCCTCTTCGCCACCGCCGCCCTCGGCCTGCGCGGTCTGCAGTGGCTCACCCCGGCCGGCCGCAACGCCCCCACTCTCCTCGCCGCGCTGGGCACCTTCGCCGCCACCTGGTTCACCCTCGGCGCCATCGCCGTCCAGCTCGGCGGGCTGGTCAACCTCGAACCGGGCGGCGCCGTCGCCGGCGTCGCGGCCCTCGTCACCCTGCTCGGCGCCCTCGCCCTGCCCCCCGACCGGCCCGACGCCACCACCCCCGCCAACCCCTGGCAGCGCTTCACCGCGGCCCTCGCCGCCTCCCCCGTACGGCGCCGCACCCGCGAACTGCCGTCCTGGGCCGAGATCCTGGTCATCGCCGCGGCCTTCGCCGCCGGCCTGCTCGTCTTCACCTACGGCATCGACACCGACGACGGCGCGCCCTTCGTCGGCTACCTGCTCCTCGTCGTCCTCGCCGTCCCCGCACTCAACCGGGCCGGCCTCATCAACCGGCTCAACCAGCTCACCCGCACCCACCGCGGCGTCGCCCTCGGTGCGGCGTTCATCGCCGCCGCCTGCTTCCCCTTCACCCAGGACACCGACCAGTACACGATCATCGGCGCCAACATCCTGATCTTCGCGACCGTCGCCCTGGGCCTCAACGTCGTCGTCGGCCTCGCCGGCCTCCTCGACCTCGGATACGTCGCCTTCCTCGGCGTCGGCGCCTACGCCGCCGCCCTCGTCTCCGGCTCCCCCGAATCCGCCCTCGGGCTGCACTTCCCCTTCTGGGCCGCCCTCCTCACCGGAGCCGCCGCGTCCCTCGTCTTCGGCGTGCTGATCGGCGCGCCCACCCTCCGGCTGCGCGGCGACTACCTCGCCATCGTCACCCTCGGCTTCGGTGAGATCTTCCGCATCGCCATGCTCAACCTCAACGGCACCACCGGCCCCGACATCACCAACGGCGCCATGGGCATCCCCAACATCCCCAACCTGGAGATCTTCGGCTTCAACTTCGGCGAACCCCACGACATCCTCGGCATCCCCGTCGCCACCTACGGCAACTACTACCTGCTGATGATCCTCGTGACCGCCTTCGTCGTCCTGGTCTTCCGGCGCGCCGCGGCCTCCCGCATCGGCCGCGCCTGGATCGCCATCCGCGAGGACGAGACCGCCGCCATCGCCATGGGCATCAACAGCTTCCGGCTGCGCCTGCTCGCCTTCGCCCTGGGCGCCGCCCTCGCCGGACTCGCCGGCACCGTCCACGCCCACGTCGTCACCACCGCCACCCCCGAACAGTTCCAGTTCGCCGGGCCCCAGCCCCCCAACTCCGCGTTCCTCCTCGCCGCCGTCATCCTCGGCGGCATGGGCACCCTCAGCGGCCCCCTCGTCGGCGCGGCGCTGCTCTTCCTCATCCCCGCCAAGCTCGACTTCCTCCAGGACTACCAGCTCCTCCTCTTCGGCATCGCGCTCGTCCTCCTCATGCGGTTCCGGCCGGAGGGCCTGATCCCCGACCGCCGCAAACAACTGGAATTCCACGAAACCGGCCAACTCGACGTGCCCGACCAACGCCTCCCGGACACCGACGCCGCCCTCGGCGCCACCAAGGCAAAGGCGTGACGACCATGACCACACCACCCACCCTCGCACCCGCCACTGACAACGCCGCCGCCGGCGACGGCACCGTCCTCCAGGCCGACGGCGTCACCATGCGGTTCGGCGGACTCACCGCCGTCCGGGGCGTCGACCTCACCGTCAACACCGGCGAAATCGTCGGCCTCATCGGCCCCAACGGTGCCGGCAAAACCACCTTCTTCAACTGCCTCACCGGGTTGTACGTCCCCACCGAAGGCACCGTCAGCTACCGGGGCACCCGCCTCTCCCGCAAACCCCACCTCGTGACCCAAGCGGGCATCGCCCGCACCTTTCAGAACATCCGCCTCTTCGCCAACATGACCGTCCTCGAAAACGTCCTCGTCGGACGGCACACCCGCACCAAGGAAGGACTCTGGTCCGCCCTCCTGCGCGGCCCCGGGTTCAAGAAGGCCGAACGGGGCAGCGAGGAACGCGCCATGGAACTCCTGGAGTTCACCGGCCTCGCCCACAAACGCGACCACCTCGCCCGCAATCTCCCGTACGGCGAGCAGCGCAAGCTCGAAATCGCCCGCGCCCTGGCCAGCGAGCCCGGCCTGCTCCTCCTGGACGAACCCACCGCGGGCATGAACCCGCAGGAAACCCGCGCGACCCAGGACCTCGTCCTCGCCATCCGCGCCCAGGGCACCGCCGTTCTCGTCATCGAGCACGACATGCGCTTCATCTTCAACCTCTGCGACCGCGTCGCGGTCCTCGTCCAGGGCCAGAAACTCGTCGAAGGCACCGCCGACGTCGTCCAGGCCGACGAACGCGTCATCGCCGCCTACCTCGGCACCCCCGTCGACGACACACCGACGGCCGCCGACCCGGATACACCCGCGACGGGGGCAGCCGCCGCCGAGTCCGCAGAGAGCGGAGACACCCCATGACCGCACTGCTCGAAGTCGAGGACCTCCGCGTCGCCTACGGCAAGATCGAAGCCGTCAAGGGCATCTCGTTCTCCGTCGAAGCGGGACAGGCCGTCACCCTCATCGGCACCAACGGCGCCGGGAAGACCACCACCCTGCGCACCCTTTCCGGCCTCCTCAAGCCCCTCGCCGGAAAGATCACCTTCGACGGGGAACCCCTCAACGGCGTCCCCGCCCACAAGATCGTCGAACGCGGCCTCGCCCACTCCCCCGAGGGGCGCCGCCTCTTCCCCCGCCTCACCATCGCCGAGAACCTCAAGCTCGGCGCCTTCCTCCGCAAGGACACCGCCGGCATCGACGCCGACATCCAGCGCGTCTACGACCTCTTCCCGATCCTCGGCCAACGCAGCAAACAAGCCTCCGGCACGCTCTCCGGCGGCGAACAGCAGATGCTCGCCATGGGCCGCGCCCTGATGTGCCGCCCCAAACTCCTCATGCTCGACGAGCCGTCCATGGGCCTGTCGCCGATCATGATGCAGAAGATCATGGAGACCATCCGCGAACTCCGCTCCCAGGGCACCACCATCCTCCTCGTGGAACAGAACGCCCAGGCCGCGCTGTCCCTCGCCGACCGGGCCCACGTCATGGAGATCGGCCGGATCGCCCTCTCCGGCACCGGCCAGGACCTCCTCCACGACGAGTCCGTCCGCAAGGCATACCTCGGCGAGGACTGACCCGCGCACGGCCCGTCCACACGAAACGGCCCCGTACCGATCACTTCGGTACGGGGCCGTTTTCGTCACTCCAGGCAGCGCGCTAGTCCTTCTTCTGCTGCTTCTTCTCCTCGGCGTCCTCGATGACCGCCTCGGCCACCTGCTGCATCGACAGCCGGCGGTCCATCGACGTCTTCTGGATCCACCGGAAGGCGGCCGGCTCCGTCAGGCCGTACTGCGTCTGCAGAATGCTCTTCGCGCGGTCGACCAGCTTCCGCGTCTCCAGCCGCTGGGTGAGGTCGGCGACCTCCTTCTCCAGCGTCTTCAGCTCGGTGAACCGGCTCACCGCCATCTCGATCGCCGGCACGACGTCGCTCTTCGAGAACGGCTTCACCAGGTACGCCATCGCGCCCGCGTCCCGGGCCCGTTCCACCAGCTCGCGCTGCGAGAACGCGGTCAGCATCAGCACCGGCGCGATGCTCTCCTCGGCGATCTTCTCGGCCGCCGAGATGCCGTCCAGAACCGGCATCTTGACGTCCAGGATCACCAGGTCGGGGCGGTGCTCCCGGGCCAGGTCCACGGCGGTCTGCCCGTCCCCGGCCTCGCCGACGACGGTGTAGCCCTCTTCCTCCAGCATCTCTTTGAGGTCGAGACGGATGAGGGCCTCGTCCTCGGCGATCACGACGCGCGTGGTCAGCGGCGGGACGTGCGACTGATCGTCATCGGCGACGGGCGGCTCGGGCTCGGCGGCGCTCACGGGTCTCCTCGTTCCAGGCAGGTGGTGCCATTGCAGCCTACCTAGAGGCGGCTGTGGTGACGCACACGGTATGGTGTCTCTGGCCAACCGGCCGGGTTGGTGGAATGGCATACACGGATGTCTCAAACACATCTGCCCGAGAGGGCTTGCGGGTTCGAGTCCCGCACCCGGCACCTCTGAAAAAGCGGAATTCCGCGTTCTCGTGAATTATCCGCGACTTTTACTCTGCGCCTACATTCCGTCACGCAGAGTGATGTCATGAGCTACTTCCACGGCACAGACGTACGGCACGAGGCGCTCGCCCGGCTCCGCGCGGGAGCAAGGAACGCGGAGGTGGCCCGCGCGCTGGGCGTCCCCGTCGGCACCATCGGCTACTGGCGACACCTGGACCGCGCCGCACGCGGAGAGTGTCCGGGCGCGCACGACCCGAAATGCCCACGCTGCGACGGCCGCGACCTCGACCGGGCGGCGTACTCCTACCTCCTGGCCCTCTACCTCGGCGACGGCCACATCATCCAGTACTCGACGCACCGGGTACCGAGTCTCATGATCGCGTGCGGTGACGACTGGCCGGGCCTCATGGACGCCTGTGAAGCGGCGATGCGCGCGGTTTTCCCCGACAACTCCGTGTGCCGGGTGCGCAGGACCGGCTGCCACAACGTGAAGGTCTACTCGAAGCACTTATGGTGCCTGTTCCCGCAGCACGGCAAAGGCAGGAAGCACGAGCGGACCATCGCCCTCGAACCCTGGCAGCAGCAGATCGTGGACGCGCATCCCTGGGAATTCATCCGCGGACTCATCCACTCCGACGGCTGCCGGGTCACCAACTGGACGACCAGGGCGGTCGGCGGCAAACGCAAACGGTACGAGTACCCGCGGTACTTCTTCACCAACAAGTCGGATGACATCCGGCGGCTCTTCTCGGAGACCCTCACCAAGGTCGGCGTCGAGTGGACCGAGCTGGCGCGGGGGCGCGACCCGTTCAACATCTCGGTCGCCCGCAGAGCGTCCGTCGCGCTCATGGATCAACACATCGGGCCGAAGTACTGACAGGGACGGCAGTCAGGTACCTCGGCCCAGCAGGATCTTGTGCGGGTGGAGCTAGTCGGTGGTGTCGGATTTGCCGATGTGGTGGACGCGGACGAGGTTGGTGGAGCCGGGGACCCCGGGCGGGGAGCCGGCGGTGATGATGACGACGTCGCCCTTCTGGCAGCGGCCGATCCTCAGCAGCTGCTCGTCGACCTGGGCGACCATCTCGTCGGTGGAGTTGACGGTGGGGCCGAGGAAGGTCTCCACGCCCCAGCTGACGTTGAGCTGGGAGCGGGTGGCGGTGTCGGGGGTGAAGGCGAGCAGCGGGATGGGTGAGCGGTAGCGGGAGAGGCGGCGGACGGTGTCGCCGGACTGGGTGAAGGCGACGAGGAACTTGGCGCCGAGGAAGTCGCCCATTTCGGCGGCGGCGCGGGCGACGGCGCCGCCCTGGGTGCGGGGCTTGCTGGTCTCGGTGAGCGGCGGGAGGCCCTTGGCGAGGATGTCTTCCTCGGCCGCCTCGACGATGCGGCTCATCGTCTTGACGGTTTCGGTGGGGTATTTGCCGACGCTGGTCTCGCCGGAGAGCATCACGGCGTCGGTGCCGTCGATGACGGCGTTGGCGACGTCGGAGGCTTCGGCGCGGGTGGGGCGGGAGTTGTCGATCATCGAGTCGAGCATCTGGGTGGCGACGATGACCGGTTTGGCGTTGCGCTTGGCGAGTTTGACGGCGCGCTTCTGGACGATCGGGACGGTTTCGAGGGGCATTTCGACGCCGAGGTCGCCGCGGGCGACCATGATGCCGTCGAAGGCGGCGACGATGTCGTCGATGTTGTCGACCGCCTGGGGCTTTTCGACCTTGGCGATGACGGGGAGGAAGCGGTCCTCCTCGCGCATGATGCGGTGGACGTCCTCGATGTCGCGGCCGCTGCGGACGAAGGACAGGGCGATGATGTCGGCGCCGTAGCGCAGGGCCCAGCGGAGGTCGTCCTCGTCCTTGTCGGAGAGGGCGGGGACGGAGACGGCGACGCCGGGGAGGTTGAGGCCCTTGTGGTCGGAGACCATGCCGCCTTCGATGACCTTGGTGCGGACGCGGGGGCCGTCGACGCCGGTGACCTCCAGGGTCACCTTGCCGTCGTCGACGAGGATGCGTTCGCCGGTGGTGACGTCGGCGGCGAGGCCCGGGTAGGTGGTGCCGCAGAGGTGGCGGTCGCCTTCGACGGACGGTTCGACGGTGATGGTGAACTCGTCGTCGCGTTCGAGAAGTACCGGGCCTTCGCGGAATCGGCCGAGGCGGATCTTCGGGCCTTGAAGGTCGGCGAGGATGCCGACGCTGCGGCGGGTTTCTTCGGAGGCTTTGCGGACCCGGTCGAACCGCGCTTCGTGATCGGCGTAGGTGCCGTGGCTGAGGTTGAAGCGGGCGATGTCCATTCCGGCTTCGACGAGGGCTTTGATCTGCTCGTACGAGTCGGTGGCGGGTCCCAGTGTGCAGACGATCTTTGCTCGGCGCATGTTTCGACCCTATGACTTACCGGGCGGTAGGGAACTGTGAAGAAGTGACTGCTCAACGAGCGCTTGGTGAAAGGCTGTTGACAAGTAATGGAATGCGCGGGGACCCGCTCCGATGAGCGGAATTTCATCTTCGCGGGCCGGGATCTCACAGTGCGGGACGGGTCATCGTAAAGCGCGCATTGACGTTGGCGTAGACGGTCTGGCGCTGGGGTTCGAGGTCGAGGGCGGGAGCGGATTCCTGGACGGGGGCGCCGCCGTAGCCGGCGAAGGAGCGCATGGCGGGGCCGGCGGCGGGGGCGGTGTTCTCGGCGCCGAGGTCGGCGATTTCCAGGACGGCGTCGAGGCGGGCGCCGAGGGCCTCGGCGTATTCGCGGGCGCGCTGGACGGCTTCGTGGACGGCTTGGGTGCGGGCGGCCCGGTGGGCGGGTGAGTCGGGGCGCAGGGCCCACCAGGGGCCGTCGACGCGGGTGAGGTCGAGGTCGGCGAGGCGGGTGGTGAGTTCGCCGAGGGTGGTGAAGTCGTTGAGGGTGGCGGTGTGGCTGACGCGTCCGTGGTAGGCGCGGATGCGTTCGTGGCGGCCTTTGTCGGTGAGTTCGGGGGTGAGGCTGAAGGCGCCGGTTTCGAGTTTTTCGAGGGCGTCGCCGTAGCTCTTGAGGAGGGTGAGGGCTTGTTCGTTGCGGCGGGTGAGGTCGGTGAGGGCGGCTGTGCGGTCGGTGCCGCGGGCGCTGATGGTGACGGTGATGCGGGCGATCTCGGGGTCGACTTCGAGGCGGGCTTCGCCGCGTACGGCGAGGCGGGGCGCGTCGGGGGTGCCGTAGGGCAGCGGGGCGGGTGTGACGGTGGGGGTGGGGTCGATGGGGGTGTCTTCGATGGGTGCGTCGTGGGTGGGGTCGGTCATGGGTGGCTCCTCGGGGTGTGGGTGGGCGAAGGGTTGCATATCGGGGGGCGGTGGGGTGGGAGTTCGGGTGGCCGGGGTGGTGGGGGTGTTGCGGGCGGGCGTGCTGGGCCAGAATCTACGCGCGTTGCCGCGGGTGTGCGGTGAGGCTTTTCCGTGTCGGTTCAAGGGAGTTGGCATGTCGCTCGACCGTAGGAAGTTCCTGGAGGGTTCTGTGGTGACGGGAGCGGGGGTGGCGCTCGCGGGGGCCGGCGGGGTGCCGGCGGCCGAGGCGGCGGAGCGGCCCGGGTGCGGTCACGGGGCGGAGCGGTACGCGTTCACGGTGATGGGGACGACGGATCTGCACGGCAACGTCTTCAACTGGGACTACGCGACGGACGCCGAGTTCGACGACCGGGATCACAATGACGTGGGGCTGGCGAAGATTTCGACGCTGGTGTCGCGGGTGCGGCGGGAGAAGGGCCGGCACAACACGCTGCTGATCGATGCGGGCGACACCATTCAGGGCACGCAACTGGCGTATTACTACGCGAAGGTCGATCCGATCACGGATCCGGGCGGGCCGGTGCATCCGATGGCGCGGGCGATGAATGCGATCGGCTATGACGCGGCGGCGCTGGGGAATCACGAGTTCAATTACGGGATTCCGGTGCTGCGGAAGTTCGAGGAGAGCTGTGATTTTCCGCTGCTGGGGGCGAACGCGGTGGATGCCAGGTCGTTGCGTCCGGCGTTCCGGCCGTATGTGCTGAAGCGGTTGCGTTCACCGCGGGGGCGGGTGGTGACGGTGGCGGTGCTGGGGCTGACGAACCCGGGTATCGCGATCTGGGACAAGGCGCATGTGCAGGGGAAGCTGGCGTTTCCCGGGCTGGTGGAGCAGGCGGCGAAGTGGGTGCCGAGGCTGCGGTCGATGGGTGCGGACGTGGTGGTCGTGGCGGCGCATTCGGGGGCCAGTGGTACGTCGTCGTACGGGGATCAGTTGCCGTATGTGGAGAATGCGGCGGCGCTGGTGGCGGAGCGGGTGCCGGGGATCGATGCGATTTTGGTGGGGCATGCGCATGTGGAGATTCCGGAGCGGCGGGTGGTGAATGCGGAGACCGGTCGTGAGGTGGTGTTGTCGGAGCCGTTGAAGTGGGGGCAGCGGCTGACGCTTTTCGATGTGGTGGTGGAGTGGCGGGGTGGCCGTTGGGAGGTGGGGTCGGTCGGTTCGCGGGTGTTGAATTCGAATGCGGTGGCGGAGGATGCGCGGATCACCGGCATGCTGCGGGATGAGCACCGGAAGGTCGTGGCGTATGTGAACCGGGTGATCGGCCGGTCGAAGGCGGAGATGACGGCGGAGGCGGCGCCGGTGAAGGACACGGCGATTCTGGACTTCATCGCGTTCGTGCAGGCCGAGGTGGTGCGCAAGGCGTTGGCGGGGTCGGCGTACGCGTCGTTGCCGGTGTTGTCGCAGGCGTCGTGTTTTTCGCGTACGGCGCGGGTGCCGGAGGGGGATGTGACGATCCGGTCGATGGCTGCGCTGTATCCGTTCGACAACACGTTGGAGGCCCGGGTGCTGACCGGGGCGCAGTTGCGGGATTATCTGGAGTTCTCGGCGCGGTATTACGTGCGGACGGCGGCCGGGGGGCCGGTGGATCCGTCGGCGATCACGAATGCGGACGGGACGCCGGATTACAACTATGACGTGGTGTGCGGGGTCTCGTACGAGATCGATATCGCGAAGCCGGCGGGGCAGCGGATCGGGAAGTTGCTGTTCGAGGGGAAGCCGGTGGCGGATGCGGCGCGTTTCGTGTTGGCGGTGAACAATTACCGGGCGAGTGGTGGGGGGAATTTTCCGCATGTGGCGGCGGCGGAGCAGGTGTGGTCGACGTCGGACGAGATCCGGAATTTGATCATCGGTTGGGTTCAGGAGGCGAAGGTGATCGACGGGTCGGTGTTCGCTTCGGTGGACTGGCGGTTGACGCGGGACGGGGTGCCGGTGTTCTGAGGCGGGTGTGGGGCGCGGCGGTGCCGGGGGCGCCGCCGCGTCGGCGGGTGTCAGTGGCGTGGGACGAGGGTGGAGCGGGGGTGCGGGGTGGTGGCGGTGGGGGTGGCGGGTTGGGGGAGGCCGAAGGTGGTGAAGGCGGTGCGTTCGGGGAGGGGGTAGGGGGTGTTGCCGGTGAGGGAGTTGAGGATGGTGGCGCTGCGCCAGGCGGCGAGGCCGAGGTCGGGGGCGCCGACGCCGTGGGTGTGGGTTTCGGCGTTCTGGACGTAGAGGGAGCCGGTGACGGTGGGGTCGAGGACGACGCGGTGGTGGGGGTCGATGCGGGGGCGTTCGGCGGCGTCGCGGCGGATGTAGGGGTCGAGGGCGGCGAGGAGGGTGTCCAGGCGGCGTTCGCGGTAGCCGGTGGCGAGGACGACGGCGTCGGTGGTGAGGCGGGAGCGGCTGCCTTGCTGGGTGTGGTCGAGGTGGAGTTCGACTTTGGTGGTGCCGACGCGGCCGGCGGTGCGTACGGAGACGCCGGGGGTGAGGGTGGCGTCGGGCCAGCCGCCGTGGAGGGTGCGGCGGTAGAGCTCGTCGTGGATGGCGGCGAGGGTGTCGTGGTCGATGCCTTTGTGGAGCTGCCATTGGCCGGGGACGAGTGCGTCGCGGACGCGTTCGGGGAGGCCGTGGAAGTAGCGGGTGTAGTCGGGGGTGAAGTGTTCGAGGCCGAGCTTGCTGTATTCCATGGGGGCGAAGGCGGGGGTGCGGGCGAGCCAGTGGAGTTGTTCGCGGCCGGTGGGGCGGTTGCGGAGCTGGTCGAGGAAGATTTCGGCGCCTGACTGGCCGGCGCCGATGACGGTGAGGTGGTCGGCGGCGAGCAGGGTGTCGCGGTGGTCGAGGTAGTCGGCGGAGTGGATGACGGGGACGGTGGGGGCGTCGGCGAGGGGGCGGAGCGGGACGGGGATGTGGGGGGTGGTGCCGATGCCGAGGACGAGGTTGCGGGCGTGGGTGCGGCCGAGGGCTTGTGCTTCGCCGTCGGGGGCGAGGTGGGTGAAGTCGATTTCGAAGGCGTCGCGTTCGGGGTTCCAGCGGACGGCGTCGATCTGGTGGCCGAAGTGGAGGGCGGGGAGGTTTTCGCTGACCCAGCGGCAGTAGGCGTCGTATTCGGCGCGGTGGATGTGGAAGCGCTCGGCGAAGTAGAAGGGGAAGAGGCGTTCGCGGGTTTTGAGGTAGTTGAGGAAGCTCCAGGGGTTGGCGGGGTCGGCGAGGGTGACGAGGTCGGCGAGGAAGGGGACTTGGAGGGTGGCGCCGTCGATGAGGAGGCCGGGGTGCCAGTGGAAGGCGGGGCGCTGGTCGTAGAAGGCGCAGCGCAGCTGGGTGAGGGGGTGGGCGAGGGCGGCGAGGGAGAGGTTGAAGGGGCCGATGCCGATGCCGGCGAGGTCGAGGGGTTCGTCGGGGGTGGTGGGGGCGGCGGGTGTGTCGGAGGTGCTCATCGGGGGATGTGGCCTTCCACGAGTTTGAGGAGGGTGGTGAGGTCTCCGGGTTGGGTGTGGGGGTTGAGGAGGGTGGCTTTGAGCCAGAGGCCGGTGGGGGTGGTGGCGCGGCCGAGGACGGCTCGGCCGTCGGTGAGGAGGGTGCGGCGGATGGTGGCGAGGGTGGTGTCGTCGGCGCCGGTGGGCCGGAAGAGGACGGTGCTGAGGGCGGGGCGGGAGTGGAGTTCGTAGCGGGGGTGGGCGTCGATGAGGTCGGCGAGGGTCTGGGCGGCGGCGAGGGTGCGGTCGATGAGGTCGCCGAGGCCGCGGCGGCCGAGGGCTTTGAGGGTGACGGCGATTTTGAGGATGTCGGGGCGGCGGGTGGTGCGCAGTGAGCGGCTGAGGAGGTCGGGGAGGCCGGCTTCGGTGTCGTCGTCGGCGTTGAGGTAGTCGGCCTGGTGGGCGAGGGGGGTGAGGGTCGCGGGGTCGGGTACCGCGAGGAGGCCGGCGGCGACCGGTTGCCAGCCGAGTTTGTGCAGGTCGAGGGCGACGGTGTGGGCGCGGTCGAGGCCGTTGAGGGCGGTGCGGTGGGTGTCGCTGAAGAGGAGGGGGCCGCCGTAGGCGGCGTCGATGTGGAAGCGGGCGCCGTGGTGGGCGGCGACGTCGGCGAGGGCGGGCAGTGGGTCGATGGCGCCGGAGTCGGTGGTGCCTGCGGTGGCGGTGAGCAGGACCGGGCTTGCGGGTCCGGGGTGGCCGGTGAGGTTGGCCAGGCAGGTGTGGACGGTGTCGGGGGTGAGGATGCCGTCGGGGGTGGGGAGGGTGAGGGGTTCGGGGAGGCCGAGGAGCCAGGCGGAGCGGTGGAGGGAGTGGTGGGCGTTGGCGCCGCAGACGATCTGGAGGGGGCCGGCCGTGGGGCGGTGGGCGGTGGCGGCCTCGCGGGCGAGGAGGATGCCGAGTTGGTTGGATTCGGTGCCGCCGGTGGTGACGAGGGCGTCGGGGGCGGCGGCCCGGGGGTAGACGAGCGCGGCGAGGGCGCGGCTGGTGAGGGTTTCGAGGGCGGAGGCGGCGGGGGCCTGGTCCCAGGAGTCCATGGAGGGGTTGAGGGCGCCGGCGGCGAGGTCGGCGGCGGTGGCCAGGGCCAGTGGCGGGCAGTGCAGGTGGGCGGCGCAGTGCGGGTCGGCGGGGTCGGCGGAGCCGGCGGCGAGGGTGTGGACGAGGGTGCGCAGCGCGGCGTGCGGGCCGGTGCCGTGCTCGGGGAGCAGGGGGTGGCAGGCGTCGTGCACGGTGCGGGTGACGGCGTCGGGGCCGCCGGGCGGGAGGGGGCCGGCGCGGTCCTCGGCGCCGGTGGTGAGGGCGTCGAGGACGGTGTCGAGGAGGGGGCGCAGTGCGCGGGGGCCGTTGGTGCCGCCTGCGAGGGCGGTGCCGGCAGGGGGCGCAGACATCGGTGTGCTCTTCTGTCAGGGAGTTGGGGGCCGCGCCTGCGGGGGTGGCCCGGTGCGGGGCCCCGCGGACGGGATGTTAGGCAGCCCTAAGTTACTTTCCCTGTACGCTGCGTCTCCACTGCTGGCGGTCATACCACCCGAAGGTGGTACGGGTGTACCGCAGGTGTTCGGGTGCCGCCGGTTGCGCGGCCGGCGGCACCCGTGGGGTCACCGGGTGGTCGGAGGTGCGCCGGCGGCCGCGGTGCGTACCTTCAGGGCCCGCCGCAGGTCGTCGAGTTGGTCGACGAGCTTGCGGCGCAGGGCGGGGGTGGGGTCGCTCTCGGCGAGGCAGGTCTCGCCGAGGCGGAGGGTTTCCTCGTCGACGAAGGTGGCGGGGAAGGCGTGGCGGCCGGCGGCCTCGGCGAGGGCGGGGCCGCGGGCGGCGGCGAGGGCGGGGACGTCGGTGAAGTAGCGGGCGACGTAGGGCCGCAGCAGGTCGTGGTGTTCGGGTGCCCAGAAGCCGGTGGCGGTGGCGGTGAAGAGGTAGTTGGACAGGGCGGTTCGTTCGTCGGTGCGGAAGAGGGCCTCCCAGGCGGCTTCCTTGGCGTCGGCGTCGGGGAGGGCGGCGCGGCAGCGGGCGGCGCCTTCGCGGCCGGTGGCGCTGGGGTCGCGGGCGAGTTCGGCGTCGATGGCCGTGTGGAGTGCGGCGGTGGGGGCGGCGCCGAGGGTGGCGAGCCGGCCGAGGATGCGCCAGCGCAGTTCGGGGTCGAGGTGCGGGCCGCCGGGGACGCTGCCGTCGTCGAGCCAGTCCTGGATGCCTTCGGGGGTGGTGGCGCTGTCGATGAAGGTGCGTACGGCGGTGAGCCGCAGTCCGGCGCCGGTGCCGTTCTCGGGGCCTTCGGTGCGGCGGAGTATCTCCCGGCTGAGGGAGGTGAGGGTGCCGAGGGCGGTGTGGCGGTCGGTGGGGGTGGCGGCCTGCTCCGGTCGGGGCGGGAGCGTGGTGGTGGGGAGGTAGCGGTCGGCGATCTGGGTGCGGGCGAAGGCGAGGACGCCCTGGACGAGGGCGAGGTCGGTCTCGTGCGGGAGGTGGGTGCGGGCGGCGTCGAGGTAGGCGGTGGGCGGCAGTTCGCCGTCGCGGACCATGTCGCGCAGGGTGTTCCACACCACGGCGCGGGTGAGCGGGTCGGGCAGGGCGGACAGGTCGCGCAGGGCGGCCTGTGCGGAGGCGGGGTCGAGGCGGATCTTGGCGTAGGTGAGGTCCTGGTCGTTGGGGACGATCAGGGCGGGGCGGGGGCCGCGGAAGGTGCGGGCGGTGCCGTCGGTGGGGACGTCGACGTCGAGGCGTTCGCGCCGGACGAGGGGGTGGCCGGCGGCGGGGTCGCGGTCGTAGAGGCCGACGGCGATGCGGTGGGGGCGGCTGCCGGTGCGGTCGACGGTGAGGGACCAGCCGTCGGGGCCGTCGGTGACGGTGGGGGTGAGGGTGTCGACGCCGGTGGTGCGCAGCCAGGCGTCGGCCCAGGCGTGGACGTCGCGGTCGGTGTGGTGGGCGAGCGAGTCGAGGAAGTCGGCGAGGGTGGCGTTGCCGAACTTGTGGCGGGTGAAGTGGGTGTTGATGCCGGTGAGGAAGTCCTTCTCGCCGAGCCAGGTGACGAGCTGGCGCAGGGCGGAGGCGCCCTTGGCGTAGGAGATGCCGTCGAAGTTGAGGAGCGCCGCGGCGGTGTCGGGGACGTCGGCGGGGGCGGGGGCGACGGGGTGGGTGGAGGGGCGCTGGTCGGCGTCGTAGCCCCAGCCCTTGCGGGCGACGGCGAAGTCGGTCCAGGTGTCGGTGAAGCGGGTGGCTTCGGACAGGACCTGGTAGCCCATGTATTCGGCGAAGGACTCGTTGAGCCAGATGTCGTCCCACCACTGGAGGGTGACGAGGTCGCCGAACCACATGTGGGCCATTTCGTGGGCGATGACCATGCCGCGGGTCTGGCGTTCGGTGTCGGTGACGGCGGAGCGGTAGACGAATTCGTCGCGGAAGGTGACCAGGCCGGGGTTCTCCATGGCGCCGGCGTTGAACTCGGGGACGAACGCCTGGTCGTAGGAGTCGAAGGGGTAGGGCTCCTCGAAGATCTCGTGGTAGCGGTCGAAGCAGCGGCGGGTGAGGTCGAGGAGTTCCTCGGCGTCGGCGTCGAGGTGCGGGGCGAGGGAGCGGCGGCAGTGCAGGCCGAAGGGCAGTCCGGCGTGTTCGGTGCGGACGGAGTGCCAGGGGCCGGCGGCGACGGCGACGAGGTAGGTGGAGATGAGGGGGGTGGGGGCGGCCTGCCAGCGGCCGCCGCCGAGGTGCTCGGTGAGGCCGTTGGCGAGGACGCTCCAGCCGTCGGGGGCGGTGACGGTCAGCGCGAAGACGGCTTTGAGGTCGGGCTGGTCGAAGGCGGCGAAGACCCGCTGGACGTCCTCCATGAACAGCTGGGTGTAGACGTAGGTCTCGTCGTCGACGGGGTCGGTGAAGCGGTGCATGCCCTCGCCGGTGCGGGAGTAGCGCATGGTGGCGTCGAGGCGCAGTTCGTGGTCGCCGGGGGTGAGGCCGGTGAGCGGGAGGCGGTTGCCGTCGAGTGCCGCGGGGTCGAGGGGCCGGCCGTCGAGGGTGGCGGTGTGCAGCGCGGCGGGCTTGAGCTCGACGAAGGTGTCGCCGCCGGCCCGGGCGGTGAAGTGGATGACCGTGCGGGAGCCGAAGGTCTCGTCACCCCGGGTGAGATCGAGTTCGACGGCGTAGTGGTGGACGTCGATGAGTCGGGCTCGGGTCTGCGCCTCGTCGCGCTGCAGTTGGTGCATGGGGCCATGCTGCCGTACGGCCGGTGGGCGGTGCACGGGGGTTTGGGCGGGCCGGGAAGGTCAGGGGCACGGCTTCTCGGCTCTGAACCATTCCGGGTGATCGGATGCCGGGCGGCGGCCCGGCGGCGCGGAGCGGGGAGGTGGGCGCGATGCCCGGGGGCGGTTGCTCATCGCGGCGGACAGCGGGCCGGAAGCGCCCGGCTGACGGCGTCGGTGGAGGCGCACGGGCTGTCGGTGGCGGGGTTCGGCGTGCTGACCGCGCCGCGCCGGGCGGGCCGCCCCTACCGGCGTACGGCCGGGCAGCCGGCCTGGAGGAACTCTCGCCCTGACGCCCGCCCCGCTACGGGCCGCCCCCGCTGACCAGTGGGGGCTTGTCCGGGTCCGGGATCTGCGTGGACCAGCCCCCCGGGACGCTGCGGACCTGGCGGTCCCGGAAGCGGACCGGGGCGGTGCCGACCCGGCGGGTGAACAGCCGGCTGAAGTAGGCCGGGTCGTCGTAGCCGACCCGGCGGGCCACCGCGGCGACCGGGAGTTCGGTGCCGACCAGGAGTTCCTTGGCCCGGCCCAGGCGGATGCCCAGCAGGTAGTCCTTGGGGCTGCAGCCGGCACCGCGGCGTACGGCGGTGCGCAGTTCGGCCGGGGTCATGCCGTGCCGGGCGGCGTGCTCGGCGACCGACAGGGGCAGGAAGGCGTCGCGGGCCAGGGCCGCCAGCACGGGATCGCCGTCGGCGTCGGTGTCGGCGCGGGCGCGGCGCAGCGCGACGAGGAGTTCGTGGACGCCGGCGGAGGTCTCCACCTCCAGCAGGGGGTTGCCGCGGCGGGCGGCGCGCGCGATGCGGCCGACCGCGGCGCGGGCGGGGCCGGTGTCGGCGAGCGGGACGACCGGGTCGTCCGGGTCGATGTAGCCGAGTTCGGTGTAGGTGGCGGCGGCCGGGCCGGTGAAGTCGACGAAGCTCTCGTCCCAGCCGGTGTCCGGGTCGGCGCCGTAGTGGTGGGTCACCCCGGGGACGATCCACAGCAGGGCCGGCGCGGTGACGGCCCGGCGGTGGCCGTCGGGGGTGGTGAACCAGCCGCGGCCGGCGCTGATGACGACGGCGACGTGGTGGTCGAGGGTGCGCGGGCCGACCGTGGGCAGCGCGCCGTGCTGGAGGCCGACGCCCAGGCAGACCAGGCCGAGCCGGTGGTGGACCGGGCTCGGGGTGAAGTAGCGCATCCAGGTGTGGTACACGCCCGGACCTCCCGTCCTCGGTACCTCTTCCGTTCCGCTCCGTCCAAACAACGCCGATCTTTGTCCATGGACCGTCACACCGCCAGAGGGCGAGGGTGACCGGTGACCGCGGGCGCCGGCCGGTGACCGCGGGACGCGGACTCAGGGGCGGTGGCGTGGCGGGATTTGCGGTGGGCGAGCGGGACTTCACGCTGGACGGGCGGCCGGTGCGGCTGCTGTCCGGGGCGATGCACTACTTCCGGGTGCACGAGGCGCAGTGGGGCCACCGGCTCGCGATGCTGCGGGCGATGGGCCTGAACTGTGTGGAGACGTACGTGCCGTGGAACCTCCACGAGCCGCGGCCCGGTGCGTTCCGGGACCCCGAGGCGCTGGGCCGGTTCCTGGACGCGGCGGGCGCGGCGGGGCTGTGGGCGATCGTCCGGCCGGGGCCGTACATCTGCGCGGAGTGGGAGAACGGCGGGCTGCCGGCGTGGCTGACCGGGCCGCTGGGCCGGCGCGTGCGCACCCGGGACGCGGCGTATCTGGCGGCGGTGGACGCGTGGTTCGGGCGGCTGCTGCCGCAGGTGGTGGCGCGGCAGTGCACCGCGGCGTCCGCGCCGCGCGGTCCCGGCGCCGGACCGGTGCTCATGGTGCAGGTGGAGAACGAGTACGGCTCGTACGGCAGCGACGCCCGCTACCTGGCGCACCTCGTGGCGCGGCTGCGGGCGCTGGGCGTGCGGGTGCCGCTGTTCACCTCGGACGGTCCCGAGGACCACATGCTCACCGGCGGCTCGGTGCCCGGGGTGCCGGCCACCGTCAACTTCGGTGCGGGGGCCCGGGAGGCGTTCGCGGCGCTGCGCCGCCACCAGCCGCGCGGGCCGCTGATGTGCGCGGAGTTCTGGTGCGGGTGGTTCACGCACTGGGGCGCGGCACCGGAGCCGCGGACGGCCGGGGACGCGGCGGCGGCGCTGCGGGAGATCCTGGAGTGCGGGGCGTCGGTCAACGTCTACATGGCGCACGGCGGTTCGAACTTCGGCGGCTGGGCGGGCGCGAACCGGGCCGGTGAGCTGCACGACGGGGAGCTGCGGGCGACGGTCACCTCCTACGACTACGGGGCGCCGGTCGACGAACGGGGCCGGCCGACGGAGAAGTTCCGGCGGTTCCGGGAGGTGCTCGCCGGTTACGCGGACGGGCCGCTGCCCGAGCCGCCCGCGCCGCTGCCGGTGCTCGCCGCTCCGGTGCGGGCGGTGCTCGCGGAGTGGGCCCCGGCCGGGGCGGTGATGGACGCGCTGGGCGGCCCGGAGACCGAGGGCGGTGGGCCGGCGACGTTCGAGGAGCTGGGCGTGGACCGCGGGCTGGTGCGCTACCGGGTGGCGGTGCCGGGGCCGCGGGGCCGGTATCCGCTGCGGGTGCGGGGGTTGCGGGACCGGGCGGTGGTGTTCGTCGACGGGGAGCGGCGGGGCGTGGTGGACGGTGCCGACGCGGACCTCGGCGCGGTGGCGGGGCCGGCGTCGGTGGAGTTGTGGGTGGGGTCGCTGGGGCGGGTCAACTACGGGCCGCGGCTGGGCGAGTCCAAGGGCATCACGGGCGGGCTGCTGCACGAGCGGCAGTATCTGCACGGGGTGCGGTCGCGGGGCCTGCGGCTGGACGCGCTGGAGGAGGCCGGCGCGACGGCGGCGGTCCCGTTCCGCCCGGTGGCGGGGGCCGGCGGGGCCGCGGGCCTGTACCGGGGGACGCTGACGGTGACCGGGCGGCCGGGCGACGCGGACCTCGCGCTGCCGGGCTGGACGCACGGCTTCGCGTGGCTCAACGGGTTCTGCCTGGGCCGCTACCGGTCCGTCGGACCGCAGCACACCCTGTACGTGCCGGGGCCGGTGCTGCGGGAGGGCGACAACGAGCTGCTGCTGTGGGAGTGGGAGGGCGCCCCGGCCCCGGTGGGGGAAGGAACGAGGGCGGGGGCGCCCGGTCTGTATCCCTGCGCGCAGCCGCGCGGGGAAGCGCCGTACTAGTCCCGCACCTCGCGCACCTCGAAGCCGTCCAGGACGCATTCCGCCGTCCCGTCCTCCCCCACCTTGCGCAGCCCCACCCACGCCTCGCCCCGCTCGGGTGCGGTGAACTCGTAGGTGTGGGTGGCCGGCTGGGTCGCGACGGGCAGCGGGGTGCGGCTCAGCTCGCGGGGTGCGGGCTCGTCGACGGCGGTCACCCAGGCGTACTGGCCGGCCGTCTCGTTCTGGTAGCGGACGGTGACCCGGTAGCGGCGGCCGGGCGTGAAACGGACGGTGTGCGGGACGGTGCGGTGCACCAGCCCGGTGTTCTCGCCGCGTGACTTGAGCGACTGGCCGCCGTCGATGACGTCGTCGACGGCCTTGCCGTTCCAGCCGCGCTGGGTGAACGGGGCGTGCCGCTGGGCGAGGTGGGTGCGCGGGTCGGTGCTGCCGCCCGCGTCGCCCTTGACGAAGACGCCCCAGCCCTGCGGGACGTGCTCGAAGTCCTCGTACGCCAGGGTGCCGGGCTTCCCGGTGGGTCCGGTGGGCACGACCCGGACGTTGTCGAACCGGACCCGGGCCGCTCCCGCGGCGGCGGTCAGGGTGAGGGTGACCGGGCCGCCGCCCTCGGGGACGGTGAAGCGGGTGAACAGCCGCTGGAAGCGGGTGCCGGACTTGCGGTCGGCGGCGACGTAGTTGCCGGCGGTGGAGGTGTCGGTCCAGTTGGCGGCGGTGACGCCGTCGGCGGTACGGACCGTGAGGCCCGCCCGCCGCCGCTCGCCGGCCGTCCGGCCGACCTCGATCTGCACCGAGGCGGCGTAGTGGCCTGGGGCGAGCCGGCCGAGGCGCTGGGCGACGGTGGCCGCCCCGCCCGCGCCGATGACCAGCTCGTGGTCGCCGAGTTCGGAGCGTTCGACGGCGGCGGGGCCGGTGGTCCGCCAGGCGTCGAGGGTCCCGGAGTGGAAGCCGGGGTCACGCAGCGGGGTGCCCTCGCCCCAGCCGGGGTCGCCCTGGGCGGGGGCCCGGTCCCGGTGGACGACGTACGCCACGCCGGGTGCGGCGGTGAGGGTGACCCGGCCGTCGCTGACCGGGAGGCGTTCCTCCTGGGTGCGGCCCTGGTCGGTGAGCCGGTAGGCGTACACCGCGCGCGCCGCCGACCAGCCCCGGGGCAGTTCCCAACGGGTCGTCCCGCCCCGGGGGTTGTAGTGGTAGAGCTTGCCGGGGTCGGTGGCCCGGCGGGGCTCCCAGGGGAGCAGATACGTGCCGTCGTCGTAGACGAGGCGGCCGTCGGTGGTGATCTTGCGGGTGCCCCCGGCGTCGCTGACCGAGGTGCGGGTGGGCCCCTCGAAGGTGATCTCGTGCGCGCCCCAGGTCCTGATCGGGTACGCCTGGAGGTACTTGGCGGGCAGCGCGTCGGTCCAGATGATCGCGTGGAACGCGTTCCAGTCGGTTTTGCCGACCCAGCCCTCGAAGTTGCCCATCCGGCCGCTGCCCAGCAGCGTGGGCCACTTGTTCGCGAAGACGTCCTTGTGGTGGTTGCGCAGGAAGCGGATCAGTCGGGAGTTGATGCCGCGGGAGGTGTCCGGGCCGTAGTCGGTCTCGTTCGCCCAGTGCGACCACAGCGAGGAGCGCTCCAGTCCGTGGCCCCATTCGCTGGTGACCTGCCAGCCCTGGTCGCGCAGATGGCGCTGGAGGCGGTCGGAGTTCCAGCCCGACTCGCGGAAGACGTCGAGGTAGAGGGTGGTCAGGGCCGGGTCGGTCTCCTTGCGCAGCCGGGCGAAGCGGGCGGCGATGTCGCCGGAGACCAGGTCGCGGCGGGCGTCGATGCGGTACGACTGGTCGAGCCAGTCCCACTGCTTGTCGGTCTTGTCGACGAGCGTCTCGGAGAAGGCGTGCGCGACGGGATAGGACTCGGTGGCGTTGACGTGCACCGCGAAGTCGCTGTGCCACTTCTTCCCGGCGCGCAGCAGGGTGTTGAGGTCGGCGAGGCCGCCGGCCCGCTCGTTGTAGTTGCCGCCGTAGTCGGGATGGGCGGAGTCGTGCCCTTCGGACTGGTAGCCCTTGAGGAGGGTGAACTGCCGCAGCCCGTCGGTGGCCAGCGCGATCCGCTTGACGTTGTCGAGGGTGGCCAGGAACGGGTTGGTGGCCTGGCTGGCGAAGTTGAACGGGATGTGCGGGACGACCCGCAGGTGCTGGGTGTCCGCGCCCAGCGGCATCACCATGATGTCGCGCAGCGCGATGGCGCCGTCCTGCCAGTCGGCGGTGCCGTCGCCGTTGCGGTCGCGGGTGACGATGACGGTGGCGTACGGCAGCGGCTCGGTGGCCTCCACCGGCTGCCCGGCCGCCCGGTGCGTCCACTGGCCCGGGACCAGCTGCGCCTTGACGAAGCCGTCGCCCCGCACGGTCTGCCGCCACAGCCGGCCGTTCTCCCAGGTGGTGGCGGTGGACGGCTTGTCGTAGACGGTGTTGGTCTCGATGCCCGCGGCGAGTTCGCCGGTGGCGACGACGGCGTAGGCGCAGCCGGTGGGCGCGGGCTCGGCGGGGGTGGCGTCGGTGACCTGGACGAGGGTGTCGCCGCTCTTCGCCTTGTCCAGTTCGATCCGGGCGGCGAGCAGGGCCGCGCCGGGCGGGCCGCTGCGGACGCCGAGCAGGGCGAGGCCGGGGATCTCCAGGGTGCCGACGCGCAGCGCCGGGGTGTCGGTGAGGGCGGTGACCCGCCAGGTGGTGGTCCACCCGCGGACGGCGATCTCCACCTCGATGGTGGTGCCGCCGTCGAAGCGGAGGAGGTAGCCGGCCCGGTCGGCGCGGACGCGGTGGCTGACGTCGGGGGTGTGCGGGACGTCGTCGATCAGGACCCGGGTGACCGGGGTGTCCTGGCCGTACAGGACGGCGCCGGTGCCGCGGTCGGTGTAGGAGACGATGCGCGGGAAGGCGGTGTCGACGCGGACCTCCAGTGCGTCGGAGCGCAGCACCGCCTCGCCGGTGCGGGAGGCGGCCTCGGCGGGGCGCGCGCCGAGCGGGAGGGCGCCGGCGACCGGGGCGAGCGCGGTGGCGGCGACGACCTTTCTGCGGCTGGGCCCGCGCGGGGCACCTGTCTGTTCGTTCACGCGCGCTGTCCTCCCCTTCGGCCTGCACTGCTGTCGGCGGACAGCGTGCTGCCGGGGCGGGGCACCGGCCTATGGACAAAGGGGGTGGAGGTGTTGGACAGATGTGGCCGGCCGGGCCGTCAGGAGGCCGGCAGCAGGGTCGGCGCGGGCTCGGCGGCCTTTTCGACGGGGTCGTGGTGGCCGCCGAGGAGGACGTAGGTGAGGGCCGCGGCGGAGGCGGCGAGGAGCAGCGCGGCGACGGCCGTCGTGCGGCGGTCGCGGTCGCGCTCCCGGGGCCGGGTGCGGGGCTCGGTGGGCATGCCGTTCACGCTACGCGGCGGCCGGCCGCGGGGGCGGGGCCGTTCGGTCATCGTGGGCGGCACAGGGCCCGGGCGCGCGGGGGAGCTTGGTCCCCCGCGGGGGCGGACCGATGTCCGGGGCGCGAGGGACCGAGGTCCGGGACCAACGGCCCGGGGGCGCCCGGGCGGGAACGGGGCACCGGGCTCCGGGCGCGACGGGCGGGGAACGGCGGCGGGCGGACGGGGCGCGGGGCCCGGGGTGGTGCCCCGGGCCCCGCGCTCGCGTGGGTGGTGCGGTCAGCCGCCGAGTTCGCCGGCGGCCTTCTTGATGTCCGCGGCGAAGGTGCTCACCTCGCTGTAGACACCGGGCTTGCCGGGCCGTGCGCAGCCGTCGCCCCAGGAGACGATGCCGACCTGGAGCCACTGGCCGGCGTCGTCCTTGCGGAACATCGGGCCGCCGGAGTCGCCCTGGCAGGTGTCGACGCCGCCGGTGTCCACCTTGCCGGCGCAGATCTCGTCGCCGGGGGTCAGCTGGTCGCCGTACGCCTTCTGGCAGGCGGCGTCGTCGACGAACGGCACGGTCGCCTTGAGCAGGTAGCGCTGCTGGTCGCCGCCTTCCTTGTCGGCGCCCCAGCCGGCGATGGTGAAGTCGCCGTTGTTCAGCTTGGTGTCCTCGGCGATCTTCAGCGTCGGCTGGTCCAGCGGCTTGGCGAGCTTGATCAGCGCCCAGTCCTTGCCCTTGCCGTTGTAGCCGGGCGCCTGCAGGACCTTGGTGGAGTTCACCTTGACGGCGGCGGAGTCCTGGAGGTCCACCACGCCGGCGGTGGCGGTGATGGAGGTGTTGTCGCCGCTGCCGTCGACGCAGTGCGCCGCGGTGAGCACGATGTCCTTGGTGTAGAGGGCGCCGCCGCAGCCCATCGACAGCCGGACCATGAAGGGGAATTCACCCTGGTCGGCCTTGGTGCCGCCGACGACCTTGGTGTGGACGGAGCCGGACGGGTCCGGGGCGGGGGCGGCGCCGGCCGAGCCGGGCTGGAGGCTGAAGGCGGCCAGGGTGATCGCGCCGACGGCGGTGCTTCTCTTGAGGAGCTTCCGGTAGCTGCGCAACGGGCTTCCTTTCGTGGGGGGTTGCCTTGCTGACGAGCCCATGCCAACACCGGAGCCGGACGTGGCCGCCGCGGAATGTGTGGAGGGCGGGCAGCACGCCGTGAGGCGTCCGGACCCAGTGGGGGATGAGTCCGTGAAGCGCCCTTGGATTATGTGGAGCGGGCAATCGGGGTGACAAGGGTGCGCATCCGGCCAACTCCCGTCGCACCCCGGCCCGGTACGGCTCATACCGGACCATCCCGGACACCCGTACAGTGAGCCCGGTGACCACGGGCACAAGCGATATCGAGCACGGCTTTCCGCATCTCGACACGGTGCGTTCGGCCGTCCACGCGCTCTTCAAACGCCTGTCGTACGACACGGTGAGCACCTTCGCCACCAGCGTGCCGCCCGCCGAGGTGGCCTTCGACGACACCGAGGACCTGTACCTGGGCGCGCAGCGGGTCGCCCGCGCCCTGGTCCGGCAACTGCATCTGCCGGACGCGCGGATGGTGGTCGGATTCCGCGAGATGGAGCACGCCGCCAACGTCGAACTCACCGCGGGACCCGAGTACTTCATCGAGCTGAACGACCGCTTCAAGAAGCACCGCAAGGACATCGGCGCCGCGCTGGCCCACGAGGTGATGCACGTCTACCTGCACCGCCTGGACCTGTCGTTCCCCGACACCCGGGACAACGAGATCCTCACCGACACCGCCACCACCTACCTGGGCGCGGGCTGGCTGCTGCTGGACGCCTACCGCGAGCACGGCCCGTTCTCGCAGAAGCTCGGCTATCTGACGCCGGAGGAGTTCGGCTACGTCCTCGCCAAGCGGGCCGCGTTCTTCGGCGAGGACCCGGCGCCGTGGTTCACCAGCCCGCAGGCGTACGACGCATACACGGCGGGTGCGGCGCGGGCCCGCCAGGACGCCCGCCGGCCACCGCTGGCCGGGGCCGGCTGGGCCGCCCGGCTCCGCTACGCCAAGGACCGGCGGGCGGCGCACGATCCGCGGCGGACCGGCCGGGTGGCGGGCCCCGACGACGGCTACGCCTTCGAGGACGCGCCGCTGCGGGTGTCGTTCCCCTGCCCGGCCTGCCACCAGCGGATCCGGGTCCCGGTCCGCGGCCGCCTCCAGGCCCGCTGCGGACTGTGCAAGACGCTGCTGGACTGCGATACCTGACATAGCGTCAGCACCGCGGCGGCAGCTGCCGGGTGAAGAACGCCCGCAGGTGGTGCCGCACCTCGGGTACCGCGCGCGCCGGGCCGACCGGCCCGGTCAGCGCGTCCCGGTCGGCGGCCGTCATCAGGCCGGCGGCCTGCAGCGCGGGCGCCAGGGCGGCGTAGTCGGTGAACACCCAGTGCGCGGCACCGTCGATCTGCCGCCTACGGGTGCGTCCCCCGGGACGGGCGAGCATCGCCGACCAGGAACGCGCCAGCTCCTCGCGCCCCCGCGCGCCGATGAACCGCTCGGAACCCAGCAGGAGCAGCGGCCGGTCCGTGCCGTACCGGGCGACGGGGTACAGCTCCCCCGCCCGGCCGGAACCGGGCCGCTCCGCCGGGTGGTCGAGATAGCCCTCCAGATTGGCGGCGGCGGCGAACCGCCGGTCCTCGTACAGTGCCTCGGCGACCGCGGTGCCGCCGGCCGAGTGGCCGTAGAGGCCCACCCGCCGCAGGTCCAGCGCCCGGCCGAGGTGCTCCGGCAGGGCACGGCCGGCCGCGTCGGGGCTGCCCCCGGCCGCGAGCACCGCCAACTGGTCCCGGACGAAGCGGAGGTCGGCGATCCGGGTGTCGATCAGGGTGCGGAAGAGCGCGGGATGCTGCCGGGGGTCGTCCCTGAGGACGGTGGTGCGCACCGGGTCCGTGCGGTACGGCGTGGTGCCGGGGAACTCGACCTCACCGGCGTCGCCGGGGTGGTCGACGGTCACCACCACATGGCCGTGGCTGGCGAGTTCCTCGGCGAGGCCGGTGCCGAGGGTGCGCGGGTCGCCGCCCCCGGGGCTGTACAGCAGCACCGGCCGCCGGACGGGCTGCGCGGGCGCGCCGGGGTGGGCGTGGGTAGGCGTCGCCGCCCAGTCCACCCCGGACGCCGGGAGGTGGTGCACCCGGACGTCGATGTCGGCGAACGCGGCCGCCGCGCCCTCGGTCATCTGCGGGGCGACCGGCAGCCCGCGGACACCGCGGGCCGGATAGAAGACGGTCACCATGAGTTCCCGTACGGGGATGCCGGCGTCCCACGGGTCGCGCCGGGAGCGGTCGACGAGGTAGAGGGTGGTCACCCCGAGGCGGTGCGGGCCGGTCGGTGCGGGCAGCCGCAGGGTGCGGCCGGCCGCGGGCCGGGCCGGGCCCTGCGCGCGGCCCCGGGCGCGGGCGGCACCGGTGCCGCCGGTGAGCAGCAGACCACCGGCCAGCAGGGCCGACGCGGCGACGGTCCGCCGGTCCGGCCCGGCCGCGGTGTGCGTGAATGAGGAGGACATGCCCGCATGCTGGCGTCCGGCGGCTGTCGCGGGCGAAGGTTGTGGCCCTGCCCGAAAGGCTGGCGCGGCGCCACGGAGGAGCGTAGTGATCCGGATCCACCTCACGGCCGCCGACCTCGCCCGGATCCGCCTCGCGCCCCGGCCGGCCCCGCTGCAGGAACTGAACACGGCCCTGCTGAGGATGACCCGCCCCGACGGCCGGCTGCTCTTCGACCGCTGGCGACGGCGGCTGCTGCGGTCCCTGCCGGCCGCGGCCGAACCCCTCGCGGACCTGGTCCCCGCGGCGGCGGCCCCCGCGTTCCTCGACGTCTTCAGCGACAGCCTGACGGACGGGCTGGAGTCGGTACGGGCCACCCGGCCCGCCCTGGTGCGCGCCGAGTTGGAGCGGGTGTACGCCGGCCACCCGGGCCCGGTCCCGCCCTGGGTCCACGGCCTGCACCGCGGCGACGCCGCGTCCTGGCGGCTGCTGCGCCGCGCCCAGCGGGCGGCGTTCGACACCGCGCTCGGCCCCGTCTGGCCCCTCGTCCAGGACCTGCACCGGGAGGAGTTCACCCGCCATGCGCTGACGGTCGCCGAGCACGGCACCGGCGCCGCGCTCACCGCGCTCGTCCCCGGCAGCCGACTGCGGGCCGGCGTCTGGGAGTTCGCGGCGCCCGGGCACACCGACGTCAGACCGGCCGGCCGCGGCCTGGTGCTGCGCCCGACCTTCCACTGGGGCGGGCACCCCCTCGTCGCCGAGCCGCCCGACGGCCCCCTCTTCCTGACCTACCCGGCCGGCTCGGGCCTGCCGCTCGCACCGGACGGGGCGGCCGGCCCGGACGAGGCGCTGGCCGCCGTACTCGGCCGGACCCGCTGCGAGATCCTGCTGCTGCTCGCCGAGGAGCACACCACCAGCGGCCTCGCCCGGCGGCTCGGCGTCGGCAACGCCACCGCCTCCGCGCACACCGCCGCGCTGCGCGGCGCGGGCCTGATCAGCACCACCCGCGCCGGGCGGGCGGTGCTCCACCGGCGCACCGCGCTGGGCCGCCTGCTGGTGCGGCAGGCCGGCGGAACGGGCGCTACACCCACCCCTCCAGCCCGGTCATGAAGCCGTCGAAGTCGTCGCGGTGGACGGTGTGGCCGGCGCCGGGCACGGTACGCACCTCGAAGCCGCGGGCGGCGAGTTCGGCGGCCGCGTCGTCGGTGAAGAGGAACCCCTCCCCCGCGATCTGCACCAGCGAGGGGACCACCGGCTTCTCCGGCGTGCGGTCCCGCAGGTGCTCGGCGGACAGCGCCCGGGCGGTGCCGGTGTCCCACAGCGCGAGGGTGGCGAGTTCGATGCCGACGTCGGTGTCGTCCCAGCGCGGGTTGAAGCCCGACACCATCGCCCGGTCCGCGGTCTTGAAGGTGACGAACACCGCCGGGTCGACCGGCTGGCCGACCCGGCCGAGCGACCACGCCGGTTCGCTGTAGACCGCCCGCCGCGGTTGCAGCCGCTCCACGGCCAGGGAGAGCGCGAGGCCGCCCAGCGAGTGCCCGAGGACCACCTCGGGACGGGCCGGCAGGGTCTCGACGAGGTCGTCGGCGAACACCTCGGCGCCGTACCCGCCGCGCGGGCTGAGACCGTGGCCGCGCAGGTCGACGGCGATCACGCGGTAGCCCCGCCCGGCGAGCGCCGGACCCACCCGGTGCCAGGTGCGGTGGTCGGACATCATGCCGTGGACCAGCACCGCGATCCGCTCGCCGGTGCCCCATTCATGGGTGTGCAACTGCATGCCCGTGCCCTCTCCCTGGTCCGTGCGCGCCGGCTTCCGCCGCCTCCCGGGCCGCCCTCCCGGCCCGGGACCGCGCGAGCGACGTTACACGTGTCAGTGAGGGCGGGGAACGTGCCGCGCCCCGGCCCGCCGGACGAAAACCCTGTGCGAGGATGCCCAGCAGCATGACTGACCCCGCCGGCCCACGGGCCACCCCAACACCCCCGACGAGCGCGGCCGTTGCCCGCCGCGCCGGTGTTTCCCGCGCGACCGTCTCGTACGTCCTGAACGGGCAGGCCGCCGGACGGGTCGGCGAGCGCGCCCAGGCGCGGGTGCGGGCCGCCGCCGAGGAGCTGGGGTACGTCCCGCACGCCGCGGCCCGCAGTCTGCGGGCCGGCCGGGGCAGCATCGTGCTGCTGGCCGCGCCCGCCGACACCGTCCCGGTCCTCGGTCCGCTCTTCACCCGGTTCCTGGCCGGTTTCCAGACCGCGCTGCACGCCCTCGGCTACACCGGTGTGCTGCACGGCGCGCCCACCGCCTCCCCCCTGGCCGCCGCCCGCGCCTGGGCCGAGCTGCGGCCGGCCGCCGTGCTCACCCTGCACGGCCCGCCGCTGGACGCGCCGGCCGTCGCACTGCTGCGCCGGGCCGGCACCGCGGCGGTGCTCACCCACGGCCCGGTGGCGCCGCCGGGCGCCCACACCCTCCTGCTCGACCAGCGCGAGGCCGGACTGCGGGCCGGCGCGCACCTGCTGGCCGGCGGGCGCCGCCGGATCGGTGTGGTGCTGCCCGCCGAGCCGGGGCTGGCCGCCTGCGCCGGGCCCCGCCTCGCGGGCGTACGGGCCGCGGCCGCCGCCCACCCGGACGCCGAGGTCCGCCCGCTCGACCTCGCGCTCACCGAGGAGTCCGCGGCGCGCCTCGCCGCCGCCTGGCCCGGGCTGGGCCTGGACGCGGTGTTCGCGTACAACGACGAGTACGCGATGCTGCTGATGCGCGCGCTCCAGGACGCCGGCCACACCCTCGGCGTCCGCGCCCCCGGCGACGTCGCGGTGGTCGGCGCGGACGACCTGCTGCTGGGCCGGCTGCTGCGCCCCCGCCTGACCAGTGTCCGCGCGGAGATCACCCCGCCGGAGCGGATCGCCGGCCTGGTCGACGAGCTGGTCCGCGGCCCCGGAACGCCGCCCGCCGTCCACCGGTTGGGCACCTTCCGCGTCGAGGCGCGCGACTCCGGCTGAACCGCCGCCCGGTCAGAGCCAGTCCGTCTCCGGGGTCGCCGCGGCGAGGACCTCCCGGGCCCGGCCGACGACCGGCCCGCCGTGCGGGACGCACACGGTGTCCACGTCGTCGAGCGCCGCGAGCCGCCGGAAGGAGGCGACCGCCACCTCGCGCGCGACGTTGAACGGGCCGAGCACCACCCGCTCCCCGGCGGGGTCGGCGCCGATGATGTCGCCGGGGAACAGCAGCCGGCTGTCCGGCAGGTGCAGGGCGATGCCGCCCGGCGTGTGGCCCGGGACGTGCAGCACCCGGACGGGCTCCGGCCAGCCGTCGAGGGTGTCGCCCTCGCGCAGCTCGACATCGACCTCGACGGGGCGCGGCGGCGGCCCCCCGGCGGCCGCGAGGTCCGCCGTGATCCGTTCGTGCAGCGGCCGTTCGGCGGGGGTGAGCACCGGCGGGGGCTCGGGGGCGGTACCGCGGAGGTACGGCGCGTCCAGCGCGCCGGCCAGCACCCGGGCACCGGTGGCGGCGACCAGGTCGGCCGCGGAGCCCGCGTGGTCGGCGTGCGAGTGGGTCAGCACGATCTGCCGGAGCTGCCCGGGCCGGCCGCCGAGGCGGGCCAGCGCGTCGAGGACGGCGGGGGCGGAGCCCGGGACGCCGGTGTCGACCAGGGCGAAACCGTCGCCGGGCAGCGCCACGGCGTAGACGTGTCCGACGGGGAAGGCGAGTTGCCAGACGGTGGGGGTGATCCGGGTGAGGGTGTCCATGCGGCGGACGCTAACGGGCCGAGGGGCGCGGCGGCCGGCTTTCCGCCGTGGGCGGAGCGCGGCCGTGCCACCGGGCGGGATACGGCCGGATCCCCCCTTGCGGAACCTCTCCCGCCTCCGGTGCGTCACAGAGCCGAACCAAGGAGGCATGTCATGCGAGGATCCCACCTCTCCCGCACCCGTACGCTCGCCGCCGTGCTGACGCTGGCGGTCTCCGGCGCCGTCGCGCTGGCCGGCTGCGGCCAGAAGCAGCAGACCGTGGGCAGCGCCCCGCCGCCGAAGAAGCCGGACGCCTTCGAGCAGCGGGCGGACCAGATCGTGCGGGACTGGCCCCAGGTGTCGCCGGTCCACGGGCGGCAGCAGGCGCTGCTGCCGCTGGTCGGCGCCGACCGTCCGAAGGACACCGGCGCACGGGAGATCACCGTGACCGTCGGGCACAGCGCCTGCGACGTCCACTTCGGCGCGCGCAGCCACGAGTCCAAGGGCCTGGTGGTGGTGACCGGCTGGGGCAAGCGGAAGAGCGCCAAGGGGATGTGCACCGAGAACCTGGCCACCGACAAGGTGAAGATCCAGCTCAAGGGCCCGCTGGCCGGCCGCAAGGTCGTCGACGCGGCCACCGGCAAGCAGCTGCTGAAGGGCTGACCGCCGGCGACGCGGCCGGGCGCGCCGGTCGGCGGACCGGGCCTGGAGCGCACTCCACGCCCTACGCTCGGTCGCATGAGCCCTTCCATCGCCACCAACACCCGCGTCGAGCTGCCCGAGTTGCTGGAGCTCGTCCGCCCCCGTCACCGTGCGATCCTGCTCACCCGCCGCACCGACGGCACTCCGCAGGCGTCGCCGCTGACCTGCGGGGTGGACGACTCCGGCCGGCTGGTGATGTCGACGTATCCGGAGCGCGCCAAGGTCCGGAACGCCCGGCGGGTCTCGTCGGTCAGCGTCCTCGTGCTGTCCGACGAGTGGAACGGCCCGTGGGTGCAGATCGACGGCGAGGCCGAGGTGATCGACGCGCCGGATTCCGTCGAACCGCTGGTGGAGTACTACCGCAACATCTCCGGGGAGCACCCGGACTGGGACGAGTACCGGGAGGCCATGCGCAAGCAGGGCAAGTCGCTGATCCGGGTGACGCCGGTCCGCTGGGGTCCGGTCGCCACCGGCGGCTTCCCGGCACGGCTCGTGGCGGACGACGGCGGAGCGTAGGGCGGGTCGTCGTCCCTCTCAACGCGTACCGGAACGACTGCGGTTGACGCGCACGAGCCGTCCCGTGGGGGCCGGTCCGCCGGTGGGGCCGCGCCCCCGCGCAGCACCGGCGCCCGGCCCTCATCCACGGGGGGCGGCGGGCGCGAGGGACGGGCAGAGGGCCTCGTCCGGCAGGCCGAGGCGGTCCCGGAAGGCCGTGCGGCCGGCCGCGGTGACACTGAGGATGCGGGTGGTGGGGGACTTGACGATCCATGCGCGGTCCACCGCGTGGCGGTAGAGGGCGGCGCCGAGCGCGCCGGAGAGGTGCTGGCGGCGCACCGTCCAGTCGAAGCAGGTGCGTACGTGGGCGCGGTGGGCGGCCGAGGGGCCGGTGTCGGGGATGCCGAGGGCGGTCAGCCACCGGTCGCCGGCGGCGGTCAGCACCAAGCCGTAGTCCCGCGCCAGCAGGCCCCGTTCGGTCATCACCTCGGCCAGGGCGACGCCGAGCGCGCCGGCGATGTGGTCGTAGCACGTACGGGCGTGGTGCAGGGCCCTGCGCTGGTTGGCCTCGGCCAGGGAGCGGATCGGGACCGGGCGGTAGGGCGCCAGGCCGGCGAGGTTCTCCAGCGCCTCGGCGGCGTCCGGGCCGGCCAGCCGTACGTAGCGGCGGCGGCCCCGGCGCTCCTCGGCGAGCAGGCCGCCGGAGACCAGGAGGTTGAGGTGTTCGGTGGTCGTGGAGGGCGCCACCGAGGCGTACTCGGCGAGTTCACCGGCGGTCCAGGTGCCGCCGTCGAGCAGCGCCATGCAGATGGCGGCGCGGGTGCGGTCCGCGAGCAGCGCCGCGAGGGCGGCGATGTCGGGGGTCTCCGTGAGGCTTTCCTGATCGGCGTCCCATCGGTTCATGTACACAGAGTAACCTCTGATAACATTTCGGTGAGCACCGAATCATCTGACTTCTATCCTCAACGGCATGAAAAGCGCGCTGGAGAAGAGCAGTTCGGTCACCCCGGCGCTGCTGTCGACGGAGAACGACGACGGAACATTCGTCCTGGTCGAGCTGCGGATCCGGTGGGAGCTCGGCCCGGTCGTCAGCCTCTGGCTGCCGGCTCGCGGTCGCACCGCCAAGAATCTCGCGGTACGCCCGGACGTGGTGTTCAATCTGCCGCCGGACGCAACGGGGACCGAGGAAGCAACGGGTGCCACGGCGCCCTCGACGGACGCACCGTGGACGGAGCCGTCCGAACTGGTACGGCCGCCCCGACTGGTGCACTGCCCGGTGCAGTTGGAGGCGCGCCGGGTCGGTGAGCGGACGGTGACGGACGGGGCATGGACGCAGATCGAGGCGCAGGTGCTGCGGGTGCACGCCGACCCGCGCTGGGTGCTGCCGCTGAGCGACCGCCGGATCGACCTGGGGGCGTGGCATCCGCCGGTGCACGACTTCCGGCCGTCGGCCGCTCCTCCGGACCGGGCCGTACCGGCGCCCGCGCGGGAGCTGGCACGGCAGTTGGGGCGCCGCTATCCCGCCGAACGCGGCTCGTAGGGGGCGGGCGAACAGATCCCGTAAGGGAGGCAAGGCCCCCCTGCGGGGCCACAACGGGTGGGGGCGGGGGGTTGTTCCCGGGGTGTGCAAGAGCCGCGGCGCCTGGCCTCCGGTCGGGGGGAGGGGACAGGCGCCGCGGACGGGGGCCGGGCCGAGGCCCGGTTCCCGTGCCTCCGTACGACGTTGTACGGGACAATCAGGGACGGATGCTCACACGGTCAGTGCGCGGTCCGTCGGCTTGATCGGAGCCGGCAGGGCGCTGACTCCGGTCAGGAAGCGGTCCACACCGCGGGCGGCGGAGCGGCCCTCGGCGATGGCCCACACGATCAACGACTGGCCGCGACCGGCGTCACCGGCGACGAACACGCCGGGGACGTTGGTGGCGAAGTCACCGTCACGGGCGACGTTGCCGCGCGCGTCGAGCTCCAGGCCGAACTGCTCGACCAGGCCGTTCTGCTGGTCGGTGCCGGTGAAGCCCATCGCGAGGGTGACCAGCTGGGCGGGGAGCTTCCGCTCGGTGCCCGGCTTCGGCTCCGGCTTGCCGTCCTTGAACTCCACCTCGGTCAGGTGCAGCCACTGGACGTTGCCGTCCTCGTCGCCCTCGAAGTGGGTGGTGGAGACGGAGTAGATCCGCTCGCCGCCCTCCTCGTGCGCGGAGGTCACCTTGTAGAGCATCGGGAACGTCGGCCAGGGCTGGTTGGGGTTCCGCTCGTCGCCCGGCTTGCCCATGATCTCCAGCTGGGTGACGGAGGCCGCACCCTGGCGGTGGGCGGTGCCGACGCAGTCCGCGCCGGTGTCGCCGCCACCGATGACGACGACGTGCTTGCCCTCGGCGGTGATCGGGGCGACGGTCAGGTCGCCCTCCTGCACCTTGTTGGCGAGCGGCAGGTACTCCATCGCGAAGTGGATGCCGTTCAGCTCGCGGCCCGGGACGGGCAGGTCACGCGAGGTGGTGGCACCGGCGGCGATGACGACGGCGTCGTAGCGCTTGCGCAGCTTCTTGGCGTCGATGTCGCGGCCGATCTCCACCTCCGTACGGAACTTGGTGCCCTCCGCGCGCATCTGCTCGATGCGGCGGTTGATGTGGCGCTTCTCCATCTTGAACTCGGGGATGCCGTAGCGGAGGAGCCCGCCGATACGGTCCGCGCGCTCGTAGACGGCGACGGTGTGGCCGGCCCGGGTCAGCTGCTGGGCGGCGGCCAGACCGGCCGGGCCGGAGCCGATGACGGCGACGGTCTTGCCGGAGAGGCGCTCGGGCGGCTGCGGGGTGACGTCCCCGTTGTCCCACGCCTTGTCGATGATGGAGACCTCGACGTTCTTGATGGTCACCGGCGGCTGGTTGATGCCCAGCACGCAGGCGGCCTCACAGGGCGCGGGGCACAGCCGGCCGGTGAACTCCGGGAAGTTGTTGGTGGCGTGCAGCCGCTCGCTGGCCTCGGTCCAGTCCTCGCGGTAGGCGTAGTCGTTCCACTCGGGGATGAGGTTTCCGAGCGGGCAGCCGTTGTGGCAGAACGGGATGCCGCAGTCCATGCAGCGCGACGCCTGCTTGCTGATGATCGGCAGCAGGGAGCCGGGCTGGTAGACCTCGTTCCAGTCCTTGACGCGCTCCTCGACGGGGCGGGTCTTGGCGATCTCGCGCTCGTGGGTCAGGAAGCCCTTGGGGTCAGCCATTGGTCGCCGCCTCCATCATCTTCTCGTGGGTCTCGGACTCCGAGAGTCCGGCCTGCTCGGCGGCTTCCTTGGCGACGAGCACTGCCTGGTACGTGGGCGGGATGACCTTGCTGAAGCGCGCGGCCGCGGCATCCCAGTCGGCGAGGAGCTTGGCGGCCACGGTGGAGCCGGTCTCCTCCTGGTGGCGACGCACCACGTCGTGCAGCCACTGCTTGTCGGCGTCGTCCAGCGCGTTGACCGCGCCGGTCATCTCCTTGTTGACGTTGGCCGGGTCCAGGTCGATGACGTAGGCGAAACCGCCGGACATGCCGGCCGCGAAGTTGCGGCCGGTCTCACCGAGGACGACCGCGTTGCCGCCGGTCATGTACTCGCAGCCGTGGTCGCCGACGCCCTCGGAGACCACCGTGGCACCGGAGTTGCGGACGCAGAAACGCTCGCCGACCCGGCCGCGCAGGAACAGCTCGCCGCCGGTGGCGCCGTAGGCGAGGGTGTTGCCCGCGATGGTGGAGTACTCCGCGAGGTGGTCGGCGCCGCGGTCCGGGCGGACGACGATCCGGCCGCCGGACAGGCCCTTGCCGACGTAGTCGTTGGCGTCGCCCTCCAGCCGCAGCGTGACGCCGCGCGGCAGGAACGCGCCGAAGGACTGGCCGGCGGAGCCGGTGAAGGTGATGTCGACGGTGTCGTCGGGCAGGCCCGCGCCACCGAACTTCTTCGTCACCTCGTGGCCCAGCATGGTGCCGACCGTGCGGTTGATGTTGCGGACCGCGACCTGCGCGCGGACCGGCTGCGCGGCCTCTGCGGTGTCGGCCGCCAGCGCGTCGGCGGCGAGCTTGATCAGCTCGTTGTCGAGCGCCTTCTCCAGACCGTGGTCCTGGGCGGTGTTCCGGTGGCGGACCGCGCCCTCGGGCAGCTCGGGGACGTGCAGCAGCGGGGCCAGGTCCAGGCCCTGCGCCTTCCAGTGGTCCACGGCCTTGCCGGTGTCGAGCAGTTCGGCGTGGCCGACGGCCTCCTCCAGGGTGCGGAAGCCCAGCTCGGCGAGGAGCTCGCGGACCTCCTCGGCGATGAACTGGAAGAAGTTGACGATGTACTCGGCCTTGCCGCTGAACCGCTCGCGCAGCGTCGGGTTCTGGGTGGCGATGCCGACCGGGCAGGTGTCCAGGTGGCAGACGCGCATCATGACGCAGCCGGAGACGACCAGCGGGGCGGTGGCGAAGCCGTACTCCTCGGCGCCCAGCAGGGCGGCGATGACGACGTCGCGGCCGGTCTTGAGCTGGCCGTCGGTCTGCACGACGATGCGGTCGCGCAGGCCGTTGAGCAGCAGCGTCTGCTGGGTCTCGGCCAGGCCCAGCTCCCAGGGGCCGCCCGCGTGCTTGAGCGAGGTGAGCGGGGAGGCGCCGGTGCCGCCGTCGTGGCCGGAGATCAGCACCACGTCCGCGTGCGCCTTGGAGACACCCGCGGCGACCGTGCCGACGCCGACCTCGGAGACCAGCTTCACGTGGATGCGGGCCGCCGGGTTGGCGTTCTTGAGGTCGTGGATCAGCTGAGCCAGGTCCTCGATGGAGTAGATGTCGTGGTGCGGCGGCGGGGAGATCAGGCCGACGCCCGGGGTGGAGTGCCGGGTCTTGGCGACCCAGGGGTAGACCTTGTGGCCGGGCAGCTGGCCGCCCTCGCCGGGCTTGGCGCCCTGCGCCATCTTGATCTGGATGTCGTCGGAGTTGACGAGGTACTCGCTGGTCACGCCGAAGCGGCCGGAGGCGACCTGCTTGATGGAGGAGCGGCGCGCCGGGTCGTAGAGCCGCTCGGGGTCCTCGCCGCCCTCACCGGTGTTGGACTTGCCGCCCAGCTGGTTCATGGCGATGGCGAGGGTCTCGTGCGCCTCCTGCGAGATGGAGCCGTACGACATCGCGCCGGTGGAGAAGCGCTTGACGATCTCGGAGACGGGCTCGACCTCGTCCAGCGGGATCGCGGCGCGGTCGGACTTGAAGCCGAACAGGCCGCGCAGCGTCATCAGCCGCTCGGACTGCTCGTTCACCCTTTCGGTGTACTGCTTGAAGATGTCGTAGCGGCGCGAGCGGGTGGAGTGCTGCAGCCGGAAGACGGTGTCCGGGTCGAAGAGGTGCGGTTCGCCCTCGCGGCGCCACTGGTACTCGCCGCCGATCTCCAGCGCGCGGTGCGTGGCGGCGATGCCGGACGCCGGGTACGCCTTGGCGTGCCGCGCGGCGACCTCCTTGGCGACGACGTCCAGGCCGGCGCCGCCGATCTTGGTGGCGGTGCCGTGGAAGTACCGGTCGACGAACTCCTGGTCCAGGCCGACGGCCTCGAAGACCTGCGCGCCGCGGTAGGAGGCGACGGTGGAGATGCCCATCTTGGACATGACCTTCAGGACGCCCTTGCCGAGCGCCTTGATGAGGTTCTTGATCGCGGTCTCGGTCTCGACGCCGGGCAGGAAGGTGCCGGCCCGGACGAGGTCCTCGACGGACTCCATGGCCAGGTACGGGTTGACCGCGGCCGCGCCGTAGCCGATGAGCAGCGCGATGTGGTGCACCTCGCGGACGTCGCCGGCCTCGACGAGCAGACCGACCTTGGTGCGCTCCTTGGTGCCGATGAGGTGGTGGTGCACCGCGGCGGTCAGCAGCAGCGACGGGATCGGGGCGTGCTCGGCGTCGGAGTGCCGGTCGGAGAGCACGATCAGCCGGGCGCCGTCGTCGATGGCGGCGTCGGCCTCGGCGCAGATCTCCTCGATGCGGGCGGCCAGCGACTCGCCGCCGCCGGAGACCCGGTAGAGGCCGGAGAGGGTGACGGCCTTCATGCCGGGCATGTCGCCGTCGGCGTTGATGTGGATGAGCTTGGCCAGCTCGTCGTTGTCGATGACCGGGAAGGGCAGGGTCACGCTGCGGCAGGCGGCCGCGGTGGGCTCCAGGAGGTTGCCCTGGGGGCCGAGCGAGGAGATCAGCGAGGTGACCAGTTCCTCGCGGATGGCGTCCAGCGGCGGGTTGGTGACCTGCGCGAAGAGCTGGGTGAAGTAGTCGAAGAGCAGCCGGGGGCGCTCGGAGAGCGCGGCGATCGGCGAGTCGGTGCCCATCGAGCCGATCGGTTCGGCGCCGGTCTTGGCCATCGGGGCGAGGATGACGCGGAGCTCTTCCTCGGTGTAGCCGAAGGTCTGCTGGCGGCGGGTGACCGAGGCGTGGGTGTGCACGATGTGCTCGCGCTCGGGCAGTTCGGCCAGCTCGATCAGGCCGGAGTCCAGCCACTCCTGGTAGGGCTGCTCGGCGGCGAGCTGCGCCTTGATCTCGTCGTCCTCGATGATGCGGTGCTCGGCGGTGTCGACGAGGAACATCCGGCCGGGCTGGAGGCGGCCCTTGCGGACGACCTTGGCGGGGTCGATGTCCAGGACGCCGACCTCGGAGGACAGCACGACCAGGCCGTCGTCGGTGACCCAGTAGCGGCCCGGGCGCAGACCGTTGCGGTCGAGGACCGCGCCGACCTGGGTGCCGTCGGTGAAGGTGACGCAGGCCGGGCCGTCCCAGGGCTCCATCAACGTGGAGTGGTACTGGTAGAAGGCGCGCCGGGCCGGGTCCATGAAGGTGGAGTTCTCCCACGCCTCGGGGACCATCATCAGCACCGAGTGCGGCAGCGAGCGGCCGCCGAGGTGGAGCAGCTCCAGGACCTCGTCGAAGGAGGCGGAGTCGGAGGCGTCCGGGGTGCAGACGGGGAAGATCCGCGCGAGGTCCTGCTCGCCGAAGAGTTCGGAGGCGAGCTGGGACTCGCGGGCGCGCATCCAGTTGCGGTTGCCCTTGACCGTGTTGATCTCGCCGTTGTGCGCGACGAAGCGGTACGGGTGGGCCAGCGGCCAGCTCGGGAAGGTGTTGGTGGAGAACCGCGAGTGGACCAGCGCGATGGCGGTGGCGAAGCGGCGGTCGGACAGGTCCGGGAAGAAGGGCTCCAGCTGGCCGGTGGTCAGCATGCCCTTGTAGACGATGGTCCGGGCGGACAGCGAGGGGAAGTAGACGCCCGCCTCGCGCTCGGCGCGCTTGCGCAGCGCGAACGCCTTGCGGTCCAGGGCCAGGCCGGTGTTCTGTCCGTCGGCGACGTACAGCTGGGAGAAGGCCGGCATGGTGGCGCGGGCGCCGTTGCCGAGGAGCTGGGGGGCGACCGGGACGACGCGCCAGCCGAGGACGTCCAGGCCCTCTTCGGCGGCGATCGTCTCGATCGCCGAGACGGCGGCGGCCGCTTCCTGGGCCTCGTAGGGCAGGAAGGCGATGCCGACGGCGTACGCGCCGGCCTCGGGGAGCTCGAAGGTCACGTTCTCACGCAGGAACGCGTCCGGCACCTGGAGCAGGATGCCGGCGCCGTCGCCCGAGTCGGGCTCGGAGCCGGTGGCACCGCGGTGCTCCAGGTTGGTCAGGACGGTGAGGGCCTGCTCGACCAGTGCGTGGCTGGCCTCGCCGGTGAGGGTGGCCACGAAGCCGACGCCGCAGGCGTCGTGCTCGTTGCGCGGGTCGTACATCCCCTGCTGGGCGGGGCGCCCGTCCATGGGCGACCAGGCGGCGGTGGCGCCGTCGGTGGTCGCGGAGTGCGTGGACGCGAAGCGCATCGGCTCTCCCATACGTCGTCGTGGCATAGGCATTGCCGAGGGACGACGTTGGCCCTCCGCGAAATTTCGTGCAGGTTACAGGATGACCCCCTTCTCGAAAAGCGAAAAGGGGCTTCCAACATGCGGACACCGCAGGCGCGGTGGTCAAGGACGCGGACGGAATCAGGGCCGTCTCACAAGGCGGCGTCCGGCGAGCGACATTGCCCGCGACGCCTCGGGCTTATGCCCGGTCGTCAACGAACCGAAACCGCTGGGTAACGCGGTCATTATGCAGTCACCCGTATGACTCGTCACCCCACGACGGTGCCGAAGAGCGCTCCCAGGGCGTAGGTCACCCCCGCGGCGGCGCCGCCCAGGGCGAGTTGACGCAGTCCGCTGAACCACCAGGAGCGTGCCGTCACCCGCGCCACGACGGCACCGCAGGCGAAGAGTCCGACCAGTGCGAGCAGTACCGCGGGCCAGATCGCGGAGGCACCCAACAGGTAAGGAAGAACAGGCAAAAGCGCGCCGAGAGCAAAGGAACCGAAGGAAGAAATGGCGGCCACGGCCGGCGACGGAAGGTCCGAGGGGTCAATACCCAATTCCTCGCGGGCGTGAATCTCCAGGGCCTGCTCGGGATCCTTCGAAAGCTGCTCGGCGACCTGGCGCGCGAGGGCCGGCTCGACGCCGCGGGACTCGTAGAGCGCGGCGAGTTCCTCCAGCTCGTCCGCGGGGTGCTTGCGCAGCTCGGCGCGCTCGACGTCCAGCTCGGCCTGCACCAGCTCGCGCTGCGAGGCGACCGAGGTGTACTCACCCGCGGCCATCGAGAAGGCACCGGCGGCGAGGCCCGCCAGGCCGGTGATGATGATCGTCTGCTGCGACAGGGCGCCGCCCGCGACGCCCGTCATCAGGGCGAGGTTCGAGACCAGCCCGTCCATCGCGCCGAAGACGGCGGGGCGCAGCCAGCCGCCGTTCACATCGCGGTGGGTGTGGTTGTCGCGGTGCGCCACATGCGTCGGTGCCGCGGCGTCCATGATCTCCATGACGGACATATCGGGACCTACTCCCTTCAGCGAGGTGTGGGCCGATGGCGGCACTTCCCCCTGGAACTCCTCGAAGTTAGGCGCCCGACACCCTCCGCCGCTAGCAAGGAAGGCCGAACTTACCGCGCTGACCTGCGGTTTTCTCCGAAAGTCGGGGGTGAGATCCCCGTCACAGCGGGTGCCGGGGCCGTCCGGCGGTGTCTTCCGGTGGAGTCGACCGGGTGACGCGGCCGCGCGGGAGAGGAGAGCCGGGCCGCCGCGTGGCACGGATAGCACCATGAGCGCAGCGCACCCCGAGCCCCCGCTGCCGGGCTCTCCCGACGCCGCCGGCGACGCCGTCCGCGACCGGGCCCGCGGCGCGCTGCTGGGACTCGCCGTCGGGGACGCGCTCGGCGCGCCCGCGGAGAACATGAAGCCCTCGCAGATCCGGCAGCGGTGGGGCCGCATCGAGGGCTACGTCGAGGACGATCCGGCCGGTACCGACGACACCGAGTACGCCATCTTCTCGGGGCTGCTGCTGGCCGCGCACGGCTCGGCACTGACCGTCGCGCACGTGGAGGCGGCCTGGCACCAGTGGATCGCCGACCGCGACGAGGGGCCGTTCCGCGGCGCCGGCTTCAGCGAGCGCGGCACCCTGGAGAACCTGCGCCGCGGGCTGGCCGCCCCGATCTCCGCCCAGCACCGGCACGCCTGGAGCGACGGGCTGGCGATGCGCGCCGCGCCGTTCGGGGTGTTCGCCGCCGGACGCCCCGCCGAGGCCGCGCGGCTGGTCGCCGTCGACGGCACGGTCAGCCATGACGGCGAGGGGATCTACGGCGGCCGGGCGGTGGCCGCGGGGGTCGCCGCCGCGATGGTCGCCCTCCCCCAAGGACCTTCGACGCTCCCCCGGTCCGCACACCGTCCGAGCGGGCGGAGCGCCGTCGGGCCGGGGGGCACCCCCGGCACCGACACGGTGATCGCCGCCGCCCTGTCGGTCGTACCGGAGGACTCCTGGACCGCCCGCTCGCTGCGCCGCGCTATCGGCGCCGCCCAGCGCTGCCGGCACGATCCGGGCATCACCCCGCTGGGCATCGAGCGGGCGGTGCGCTCCGCCGTCGTGGTCGGCGGCTACCCCTGGACGGACCTGGCACCGGAGGCCGTCGGGCTGGCCTTCGGCGCGTTCGCGGCGGCCCACGGCGACTTCGCCGGGTCGGTGCTGACGGCGGTCAACATGGGCCGCGACGCCGACACCACGGCGGCGGTGGCCGGCGCGCTGGCCGGGGCGCTGTGCGGCGCCGCCGCCATCCCGGAGACCTGGGCCGCCGCCATCGGCCCGGCGCGCGGCAGCTGTCTGCCGTCGATGGCCGGCTACCACGTCCTGGACATCGCCGACCTGCTGGCACCGGGCGGCGCGGCCGCCGCACCGGACCCCCGGGCCGTGACAGGGGCCGCGACGGGGGCCGCGTACGGGACGGACACCGGGGCCGGCGCCCCGGCCGGGGTGCGGGCCGGATGAGCGGCCGGCCCGGCCCGGGGCGGGCCGCCGACCCGGCCCCGGCCCGCCCGGGAGAGCCGGCCGGCGCCCGGTGCCGCATCGAGGGGCTGCTGCTGGGGCTGGCCGCCGGGGACGCCGCGGGCTGGCCCGCGGCACGGCACCGGGCCGCGCGGATGCCGGAGTGGACCCGCCGGCTCACCCGCGAGCTGGACACCTTCGCCGAGCAGAACGCCACCACCACGCTGCCGGTGCCGATCGCGCTCAACCAGCCGCCCGAGCCGCTGCGCCTCGGCCCGTCCGACGACGCCGAGTGGGCGGCCTTCACCGCGGAGTCGGTGCTCACCGCCGCCGACGCGCTGCTCAGCGACCTGGGGCGGGACCGCCGGATGCGGGCCGCGCTCGACCTCGCCTGGAACGCGCTGGCCAACGAGGTCGCCGCGGCCGCCGACCGGGCGCCCGAGGTGGAGTCCGCGGTGCTGCCGCTGCGCGCCCGGATCTCCGTACGGGCCGGGCTCGGCAACCTCGCCGCCGGGCTGCGGCCGCCCGCCACCGGCCACGACAACCCGCACTTCTTCGACGACGCGGCCTGCGTGCGGGCCGCCGTCCTCGCCGTGGTGCATCCCGGCGAGCCGGCCGCGGCCGCCGACCTGGCGGAGTACGACGCGCGCTACACCCAGGACGGCGACGGGGTGCACGGCGCCCGGGCGACGGCCGCGGCGGTCGCCGTCGCGCTGGGCGGCCGGCCGGCCGCCGACTGCGTGGACGCCGCCCTCGGGCAGCTGCCCGAGGGCACCGAGATCCGCCGCAACGCGCTGCACGCGGTGCGGCTGGCCGAGGCCGTCGCCGCCGACCGCCCGGGCCGCCGGGGGCCCCGCGGCCACGGCCACGGCTTCGCCCTGGTGCCGGTGCTGGAACACGAGATCGTCGACCACGTCTACAGCTACGGCATCGCCGCCGCCGAGACCGTGCCCGTGGCGCTGGCCCTCGCCCTGGCCACCGACGGGCAGGTCACCGAGGCGGTACCGGCCGCCGCCTGCCTCTCCCGGGTCGCCGACTCCGCGCCCGCCCTCGCCGGGGCGCTGACCGGCGCGCTCGGTGGCAGCGCCGCCCTGCCGCGCACCTGGCGCGACGCCTGCCGGGTGCTCTCCGGCTGCGCGCTGCCGCGGCTGGCCGGCACGGACCTGGTCGAGCTGGCCGGACTGCTCGCCCGCACCGAGCTGACCGCCCCGCAGCCCCCGCCCGGCACCGCCGCCGAGGCCCGCCCGGGCCCGCACCACTCCCCCACCGCGCCCTCCGTGGAAGGACTCATCCGGACATGACGTACACCAGCGAGCGGACACCCGGCGTGCCGGGCGTCCCCGACACCCAGGCCACCCAGGCCCTGCCGATCACCTCCCTGAAGCCCGCCGTCACCCCCGTCACCGGCGGCCTCGCCGCTACGCCCGTCGCACCGCCCGGTACGCCCGTCACCACCGCCCCGCCCGGAGCGCCCGCCACGCCGTCCCTGGAGGACCGGGCGATCGGCGCGCTGGTCGGCGCGGCCGTCGGCGACGCGCTCGGCGGGCCCGTCGAGGGCCGCACGCCCGAGGAGATCGTCAAGCGCCACGGCGGCCCGGTCGACGGCATCGTCGGCCCGTTCCACGACGACTGGCGCACCGCCCGGCCGCTCGCCCCGTACCACAAGGGCGACGGGCACGTCACCGACGACACCCTGATGACCCATGCGCTGGTCCGGGTCTACGAGTCGGTGCGCGACCACCTCGACGCCTACGACATCGCCGACCACCTCGTGCCGGACCTCATCGGCACCCCGCGCTGGATCCCGGAGCTGGAGGCGGAGGCGCTGCCGCTGCAACGGATCTTCCTCGCCGAGAAGTGGATCGTGGCGCGGCTGCACTACGGCCACGCCGACCCGCGCGAGGCCGGCGTCGGAAACATCGTCAACTGCGGTGCGGCGATGTACATGGCGCCGGTCGGCGTGGTCAACGCCGGCAATCCCGACCGGGCCTACGCCGAGGCACTGGATGTCGCCGGCGCCCACCAGTCCTCGTACGGGCGGGAGGCTGCCGGGGTGTTCGCCGCGGCGGTGGCCGCCGCCTTCATGCCCGAGGCCACCCCGTCCTCGGTCGTCGTCCAGGCACTGCGGCTGGCCAAGGACGGCACCCGCGCCGCGATCGAGGCGGTCTGCGAGGCCGCCGCGGCCGCGGCCGGCGACCCCGCCTCGGCGGGCGCGGCGCTGCGGGCAGCGGTCGCCCCGTTCGACACCGTCGGACCGGACTACCGCAACCCCTCGCTCGGCGCCCGCCGCCCCTCCCGGCTGCACTCCGTCGAGGAACTCCCCATCGCCCTGGGCATGTTGCTGGTCGGCCGCGGCGACTACCGGACCACCGTCCTCGGCTCGGTCAACTACGGCCGGGACTGCGACTCGATCGCCACGATGAGCGGTGCGCTGGCCGGCGCGCTGCGCGGCGCCTCGGCGGTGCCGGACGAGTGGAGCCGCGAGGTCGCCCGCGCCAGCCGGCTCGACCTGCAGGCCCCCGGCGCCGCGCTGGCCACCGTCGCCCGGGAGGTCTTCACCCGCGACCGGGCCCGGGCCCGCACCCACGAGCAGGCGTTCACCGCCATCTCGGCGATCCCGGCGATGACGGAGGCCGGCGCCCGGTGACGACCACGGCTGCGGGCGCCGCCCGGACGGCGCCCGCCGCGACCGGCCCGCCGCTCCGGGTGACCTGGGTGCAGCCCGAGGACCTGCTCGGGCACGAGCTGCGGCAGGCGGCGGAGGACGGCCGGGACGCCGCCGGGATCGCCCGCCGCTGGCAGGCGGCGGGCGGCCCCCCGGCGCCGGACCGGGCGGGCGCCTCCCCCGGGCCCGCCGACCCGTCCCTGCGCCGGCTCGCGACCGCGCTCCTCGACGAACTCGCCCTGCTGCCTTGCCCGTTGGCGGACGCCGAGCCGACCGACCTGACGGCGATTCAGCGGGCCTGCGCGTCCTGGCCGTTGCCCCGGGCCGTCGGGACGCGGCCGGACCCGGAGCGTACGGCGGCTCGGCTGGAGGCCGCCTGGCTGGGGCGGGCGGCCGGCTGCCTGCTGGGCAAGCCGGTGGAGAAACTACCGCTCGACGGGATCCGCGCGCTCGCCCGCTCGACCGGGAACTGGCCACTGGCCTCGTACTTCACCGGGGCCGGGCTCGACCCCGAGGTCGCCGCCCGGTACCCGTGGAACCGCCGCAGCGCCGCCACCTCGCTCGCCGAGAACATCGACGGGATGCCCGAGGACGACGACCTCGGCTACCCGCTGCTGGGCCTGCTGCTCCTCGAACGTCACGGCCCCGGCTTCACCACCGCGGACGTCGCACGGCTGTGGCTGGAGGAGCTGCCGGCCGGCCGCACCTTCACCGCCGAACGCGTCGCGTACCGCAACCTCCTGGACGGCATCGAGCCGCCGCACACCGCACGGCACCGCAATCCGTTCCGCGAGTGGATCGGCGCGCAGATCCGGGCCGACGTCCACGGCTGGACCCGGCCCGGCGACCCGGCGGGCGCCGCCGCGCAGGCGTGGCGGGACGCCGTGCTCAGCCACACCGGGAACGGGGTGTACGCGGCGATGTTCACGGCCGCCGCGCTCGCCGAGGCGGCCGGCGGCCGGGCCGATGTGCACGGCGCGCTGCGGGCCGGGCTCGCCGTGATCCCCCCGCGGTCCCGGCTCGCCCGGGCCGTCCGCCTGGGCATCGCGGCCGCGCGGGAGGAACCGACCGGTACGGCGGAGGGCTTCGCGGCCGTCGCCGACCGGCTGCACACCGTCCACGGGCACCACCACTGGGTGCACGCGGTGCCGAACGCCGCGCTGCTGGCCGCCGCGCTCACCCATGCCGACGGCGACTTCGCCGGCTCCATCTGCCGCGCGGTGTCCGGCGGTTGGGACACCGACTCCAACGGCGCGACGGCCGGTTCGCTGACCGGGCTGCTCGCCGGTTCGCCCGCCGCGCTGCCCGAACGCTGGACGGCGCCGCTGCGCGGCCGGCTCACCGCCGGCGTCGGCGGGCAGGCCGTACACGCCTTCGGCACCCTCGCCCGGCGCACCGCCGCACTCGTCGTCCGCACCCCCGACCGACCGGAGGCCCTGGCACCATGACCGACCCGTCCCCGTCCGGGAACCCCCCGTCCGGGTCCCTGTCCGCCGACGGCGAGCCGGCCGCCCCGGGGCCGGCCCCCGCCTCGGGCCCGCTCGCCGGGCTGCGGGTGCTGGACCTCGCCACGCTCTTCGCCGGGCCGCTCGCCGCCACCCTGCTCGGGGACTTCGGCGCCGAGGTGATCAAGGTCGAGCACCCGCGGCGGCCCGACCCCTCGCGCGGCCACGGGCCCGCCAAGGACGGCATCGGGCTGTGGTGGAAGCTGCTGGGCCGCAACAAGAAGACCCTCACGCTCGACCTGTCCCACCCGGGCGGCCGGGACGTCCTGCTGCGGCTCGCGGCCGGCACCGACGTCATCATCGAGAACTTCCGGCCCGGCACGCTGGAGAAGTGGGGCCTGGGCTGGGAGGAGCTGTCCGCGGTCAACCCGCGGCTGGTGCTGGCCCGGGTCACCGGCTTCGGCCAGTTCGGGCCCTACGCCCGACGCCCCGGCTTCGGCACGCTCGCCGAGGCGATGAGCGGATTCGCCGCGATCACCGGCGAGCCGGACGGGCCGCCGACCCTGCCGCCGTTCGGCCTCGCCGACGCGATCACCGCGCTGACCACGGCGTACGCGGTGATGGCCGCGCTGCGGGCCCGGGACACCGGCGGCCGCGGCCAGGTCGTCGACCTGGCGCTGATCGAGCCGATGCTGACCGTGCTGGGCCCGCACCCGCTCTGGTACGACCAGCTCGGCCACGTCCAGCCGCGTACCGGCAACCGCTCCGCCAACGTCGCGCCCCGCAACACCTACCGCACCGCCGACGGGTCCTGGGTGGTGGTCTCCACCTCCGCGGAGTCCGTCGCCGCGCGGGTGATGCGGCTGGTCGGCCGCCCCGAGGTGATCGACGAGCCCTGGTTCGGGACCGGCGCGGGCCGCGCCCGGCACGCCGACGAGCTGGACGCGGCGGTCGGCGACTGGATCGCCCGCCGCGACCGGGCCGAGGTGCTGGCCGCCTTCGAGAAGGCCGAGGCGGCCGTCGCGCCCGTCTACGACATCCGCGACGTGCTGGCGGACCCGCAGTACCGGGCGCTGGGATCGATCACCGAGGTGCCCGACGAGGAGCTGGGCACGGTGCGGATGCAGAACGTCCTCTTCCGGCTCTCCGAGACGCCCGGCGCCATCCGGTGGGCGGGCCGGCCGCACGGCGCGGACACCGACGAGGTGCTGGCCGGGCTCGGGCTGGGCGAGGCGGAGATCGCCGGGCTGCGCGGGGCGGGCGCGCTGTGAGGCCGACCCCGCCGCTGTCCCGGGAGCCTTCCGTCGGTACGCCGCTGACCTGGCTCTACGTTCCGGGTGACCGCCCCGAGGTGGTGGCCAAGGCGCTGGACTGCGGGGCGGATGTGGTGGTCGTCGACCTGGAGGACGCGGTCGCGCCGGACCGCAAGGAGCGTGCGCTGCGGGCCACCGCCGAGCTGCTGAGCGATCCGGCGCCGGGGACCGCACCGGTTCACGTCCGGGTCAACGCGCTCGACGGTCCCCTCGCCGAGACCGAGATCCGCACCCTGGCCGCGCTGCCGGGCCTGGCCGGGCTGCGGCTGCCGAAGGTGCAGGGCCCGGCCGACATCCACCGGGCGGCGGGCTGGGCGACCACCGCCGCCGGGCCGGCCGCCGGCCGGGCCCTGGCCGGCCGGCTCGCCACCGGGCGGCGGGCCCGCACCCCCGGGGCCGCGGTCGCGCCCCTCACCACCGGCACCGCCCGCCCCACCCGTACGGCTCGCGCCGCCCGTACGGCCGGCAGTGCCACCGCCACCCTCACCCCCGCCGCCCCGGCCCCCGCGGCGCTGCCCGCCACCCCGGCGCTCTACGCCCTGCTGGAATCCGCGCTGGGCATCGAGCACGCCTTCGCGATCGCCACCGCGCACCCGGCGCTGCGCGGGATCGCCCTGGGCGAGGCCGACCTGGCCACCGAGCTGGGCGTACGGGACGAGGCGGGGCTGGCCTGGCCGCGCAGCCGGACGGTGGTCGCGGCCCGGGCGGCCGGGCTGGCCCCGCCGCCGCAGTCGGTCTACCCGGACGTGGCGGACCTGGACGGGCTGGCCCGGTCCTGCGCCCGGGGACGGGCGCTGGGGTTCCTGGGCCGGGCCGCCATCCATCCGCGCCAGCTCCCGGTGATCGAGGCGGCGCATCTGCCCTCGCCGGAGGAGGTCGAGGCGGCGGCGGAGATCGTCCGGGCGGCCGGCGGGGAGGGCGGGGCCCAGGCGCTGCCGGACGGCCGGTTCGTGGACGCGGCGGTGGTCGCGGGCGCGCGACGGGTGCTGTCGCTGGCCGAACGGCGGGGCTGAGCAGGCGGGCGGAAACGGCAGAGCGCCGGGCGGACTCGGTGTCGAGTCCACCCGGCGCTCGTGGCGGCCGTCGGCCGTCTCAGGACTTCTTGGTGCTGCCGCTTCCGGCGGGCTTGGAGTCGGCGTCCGCCGCGTCCGCTTCCCCGGCCGGGCTCTCCGCCGGGGACTTCGCGGCGGGTGTCTTGGCCGGGGCCTCGGCGCCGTCGGCGTCCGTGGGGGCGTCGGCGTCCGTGGCGGCGTCGCCGTCCTTCCCGGCGCTCTCCGCGGCGGCGGCCTCGGCCGCCGCACGCTCCTCCAGCGCGCCGGGCTCGACGACCTCTTCCCGTCCGGGCGCCCGCTTGGCGGAGACCACGAAGTAGACGACGGCCAGCACGAAGACGATCAGCGCGGTCCACACGTTCAGCCGCAGGCCCAGGATGTGGTGCGCCTCGTCGACCCGCATGTACTCGATCCAGGCGCGGCCGGCGCAGTAGGCGGCGACGTACAGCGCGAAGGCCCGTCCGTGGCCGAGCCGGAAGCGCTTGTCGGCCCAGATCACCAGCGCCGCGACGCCGATGCACCACAGGCACTCGTAGAGGAAGGTCGGGTGGTAGGTGCCGCCGACGCGGCCGATGGCCGGGTCGGAGCTGATCTTCAGCGCCCACGGGACATCGGTCGGCTTGCCGTACAGCTCCTGGTTGAACCAGTTGCCCCAGCGGCCGATCGCCTGACCGAGCGCCAGGCCCGGTGCCAGTGCGTCGGCGTAGGCCGGCATCGGGATGCCGCGGCGGCGGCAGCCGATCCAGGCGCCCACCGCGCCGAGCGCGACCGCGCCCCAGATGCCGAGGCCGCCCTCCCACACCTTGAAGGCGTCGAGCGGGTGGCCGTTCTTGCCGAAGTACGGTTCGTACGTCGTGATGACGTGGTAGAGACGGCCGCCGACCAGCCCGAAGGGCACGGCCCATACGGCGATGTCCGCGACCGTGCCGGAGCGGCCACCGCGCTGGATCCAGCGCTTGTTGCCGAGCCAGACGCCGACGAAGACGCCGATGATGATGCAGAACGCGTAGCCGCGCAGCGGGATCGGGCCGAGATGTACGACGCCAACCGACGGGCTGGGAATGAATGCGAGGTCCATGGCAGGAACGACGCTACCGCGCCGGGCGGGGTCGGCGACAACCCGCCCGGCAACGGCTGCGTAACGACCCCGTCCGCATGCTGTGACGCAGCGTGGTCAGGACGCCGGTGCGGCGCCGGTCCGCACGGACGCACCGGCCCCGGGCGCCGCGGTGCCGTGGTGCCCCGCGCCCGTCCGCGGCGACGCCGCGCCGTGGTGACCGGACCCGGCCTGCGGGGACGCGCCGCCGTGGTGCCCCGTTCCGGCCTGCGGGGAGGCCGCGCCGTGGTGGGCCGCGCCGGGCTTCGGCGAGGCGCTCGTGCCCCCGCCCGGTGAGGCGGTCGCCCCGGGGGAGGCGCTCTTGCCGGGCTGCTTGCCCTTGGCGGTGTCCAGGACCATCTTCTTCAGGTCCGCGGGCGTCATCCGGCCGCCCTTCACCTTGGCGAGGTCCTGGCCGTTGAGCAGGACCGTCGGGGTGCCCCGGTAGCCGGACTTGGCGAACGCGTCACCGGACTTGCGGACGAAGCCGTTGTACGTGCCGTCCTTGACGCACGTGGTGAAGGCGGGGGTCACCAGGCCCTTGACCTTGCCGGCCAGTTGGAGGACGTACTGGGGGTCGGCGAACTTGTCCTGCGGCTCGGGCGGCTGGTTGGCGTAGAGGACGTCGTGGAAGTCGCGGAACCGGCCGGCGTCCTGGGCGCACAGGGCGGCGTTCGCGGCGGTGAGCGACCCCTTGCCGCCGGAGTTGCCGTCGATGATCGTCACGAGGTGGTACTCGGTCTTGAGCTTGCCGGAGTCCTCCAGTTCGTGGACCACCGGGCGGAAGCCGGTCTCGAACTGCTGGCAGGCGGGGCAGCGGAAGTCCTCCCACACCGTGAGGGTGGACGGGGCGTCGGGCGCGCCCACCGTGACGAACGGCTTGGCGCCGCCGCCGGCCTGCTTCGGGCGGGCGGTCTCGTTGTCGGAACTGCTCGGGCCGCCGCCGGCGGAGGAGGCCCAGACGGCGATGCCGCCGGCGACCGCCAGCGCGGCGACCACCGACCCGGCGACGACCGCCTGGCGGCGGCGCCGGGAGCGCGCCTTCTCCTTCTCGCGCTGCTCCTGAAGCCGCTCGCGGGCGGTTCTCTTACCCTCATGATTCTTCTGGCTCACGCCCCTGCACAACGAAGCGGAGGGGTGCCGTCGCACCCCTCCGCACCGATGTTCGCCCTATCGAGCGACAGGGTCCGGGCCGCCGTGGACGCCGGCCCGGTCCGTAACCCTATGAACGGTTGCGTACGCCCTCGGCCAGCTCACCCGCGAGGGTGCGCAGCCCGGCGAGGCCGGCCGTCAGGTCGTCGCCGGCGACCAGCAGCCGCTTGACGAACGCCGACCCGACGATCACCCCGTCCGCGAAGGCGGCCACCTCGGCGGCCTGGGCGGGGGTGGAGACGCCGAGGCCGACGCAGACCGGCAGCTCGGTGGTGGCGCGGGTACGGGCCACCAGGTCCTGGGCCTCGCGGCCGACCGATTCGCGGGTGCCGGTGACGCCCATCAGGGAAGCGGCGTAGACGAAGCCGCTGCCGGCCGCGGTGATCTTGGCGAGCCGCTCGTCCCGGCTGCTGGGCGCGACCACGAAGACGGTGGCCAGCCCGTGCTGCTCGGCGGCCTTGCGCCACACCTCGGACTCCTCGACCGGGAGGTCGGGCAGGATGCAGCCGGCGCCGCCGGCCTCGGCCAGGTCGGCGGCGAACCGCTCGACGCCGTACGCGTCGACGGGGTTCCAGTACGTCATGCACAGCACCGGCGCACCGGTGGCGGCGTGCACCTCGCGGACCGTGCGGATCACGTCGACGATCTTCACGCCGCCGCGCAGCGCGATGTCGTCGGCGGTCTGGATGACCGGCCCGTCCAGGACCGGGTCGCTGTGCGGCAGGCCGACCTCGACGATGTCGCAGCCGCCGTCCAGCATCTCGGTCATCGCCCGGATGCCGCCGTCGACGGTCGGGAAGCCGGCCGGGAGGTAGCCGACGAGTGCGGCCCGGTTCTCCGCCTTGGCCTGGGCCAGTACGGAATTGAGCAGTTCGATGTTGCCCGCCATCACTTCTCCCCCTCACCGGTCGGCTGGACCGCGCCGTTGACGTCCGCCCCGCCCTTGTCGTCGTACAGCCCGAAGTAGCGGGCGGCGGTGTCCATGTCCTTGTCGCCGCGCCCGGAGAGGTTGATCAGCAGCAGGCCGTCGGGGCCCAGCTCGCGGCCGACCTCCAGGGCGCCGGCCAGCGCGTGGGCGCTCTCGATCGCCGGGATGATGCCCTCGGTCTGCGACAGCAGCCGCAGCGCCTGCATCGCCGCGTCGTCGGTGACCGCGCGGTACTCGGCGCGGCCGACGTCCTTGAGGTAGGCGTGCTCGGGTCCGATGCCGGGGTAGTCCAGGCCGGCCGAGATCGAGTACGGCTCGGTGATCTGGCCGTCCTCGTCCTGGAGGACGTAACTGCGCGAGCCGTGCAGGATGCCGGGGGTGCCCTCGGTGAGGGTGGCGGCGTGTTCGCCGGTCTCGACGCCGTGACCGCCGGGCTCGCAGCCGATCAGGCGGACGTCGGTGTCGGGGAGGAAGGCGTGGAACAGGCCGATGGCGTTGGAACCGCCGCCGACGCAGGCGAGTGCGGCGTCCGGCAGCCGTCCGGCGCGCTCCAGGATCTGGCGGCGGGCCTCGACGCCGATGACGCGGTGGAAGTCGCGGACCAGGGCCGGGAAGGGGTGCGGGCCGGCGACCGTGCCGAAGAGGTAGTGGGTGCGGTCGACGTTGGCGACCCAGTCGCGGAACGCCTCGTTGATGGCGTCCTTGAGGGTGCGGCTGCCGGACTTCACGGCGATGACCTCGGCGCCGAGCATCCGCATCCGGGCGACGTTGAGGGCCTGCCGCTGGGTGTCGATCTCGCCCATGTAGACGGTGCATTCGAGGCCGAAGAGGGCGCAGGCGGTGGCGGTGGCGACGCCGTGCTGGCCGGCGCCGGTCTCGGCGATGACCCGGGTCTTGCCCATCCGCTTGGTGAGCAGCGCCTGGCCCAGCACGTTGTTGATCTTGTGCGAGCCGGTGTGGTTGAGGTCCTCGCGCTTGAGGAACACCCGGGCCCCGCCCGCGTGTTCGGCGAACCGCGGCACCTCGGTGAGCGCGCTGGGGCGCCCGGTGTAGTTGACCAGCAGGTCGTCGAGTTCGGCCGCGAAGGCGGGGTCCGCCTTGGCCTTCTCGTACTCGGCGGCGACCTCGTCGACCGCCGCGACCAGCGCCTCGGGGATGAACTTGCCGCCGAAGGCACCGAAGTAGCCCTCGGGGGTGGGGACCCGGCCCTCGGGGTCGGGAAGGAAGAAATCGGAGGACATCTGACGCACTCCTCGATCGGGGCGAATCGCCCCGTCGGTTCGGGTTCCGGACATCACGCTACGGGGATGACTGCCGCGCACGCGGGTGCCGGGGACGTCCGGTCCCCGGTCAGCGTGCGGCAGCCGTGCGCCATCGGCGCCCGTTGATCTGTCCCGGCTCCGAGCCGATGTGATAGCGGACCCGCCGTCCGCGGACCCGCCGCGCGGGTGCCCGGCAGCCGCGCGGCCGGCAGCCGCGGCCGAGCGCCGCGTGCCGTCCGTCGCCGGCGGCCGCGGCGAGCGCGCCGGCCGGCCCGGGGCGGTGGCCCGGGGCGGGGCGGCGGAGGCGGGAGGCGCTGGCGGTCATGGCGGAGTGCCGGTCCTCGCCCTCAGGCCCGGCCGTGGCGGATCGCCGGGTGGGAGCCCGCGGCGACCAGGTCGGCGACCGCGGTCCTGGGGTCCTTGCCGGTGACCAGCGACTCGCCGACCAGCACCGCGTCCGCGCCGTCGTTGGCGTACGCGATCAGGTCGTGCGGTCCGCGGACACCGGACTCGGCGATCTTGACGATGTGGTCGGGGATCTCGGGGGCGATCCGGGCGAAGTTGCCGCGGTCGACCTCCAGGGTCTTGAGGTTGCGGGCGTTGACGCCGATGATCTTCGCCCCGGCGTCCACCGCGCGGGCGACCTCTTCCTCGTCGTGCACCTCGACCAGCGGCGTCAGCCCGATCGACTCGGCCCGCTCGATCAGCGAGACCAGGGCCTCCTGCTCCAGCGCGGAGACGATCAGCAGCGCGAGGTCGGCACCGTAGGCGCGGGCCTCCCACAGCTGGTAGGCGGTGACGATGAAGTCCTTGCGCAGCAGGGGGATGTCGACCCGGGCCCGGACGGCCTCCAGATCGGCCAGCGAGCCGCCGAACTTGCGCTGCTCGGTGAGGACGGAGATGACCGCGGCGCCGCCCGCCTCGTAGTCGGCGGCCAGACCGGCGGGGTCGGCGATCGCGGCGAGCGCGCCCTTGGAGGGGCTGGAGCGCTTCACCTCGCAGATCACCGTGACGCTCTCGCCCTTGAGTGCCGCGACACCGTCCATCGCGGGGCGTGCCTTCTGGGCCCGCTCCTTGAGCTCGTCGAGGGTGACGCGCGCCTGCCGCTCAGCGAGGTCGGCGCGGACCCCGTCGATGATCTCGTCGAGCACACTCACGCGAGCGGCCTCCTTCTGGAGCGGTTGAGGTGGACAGTGCCCCGGGGGACGAGCTGTCCCGTCCGGCTCTCTGATGGTATCCGCCATGGCACGCAGGTCTCGCATCCGGTGGACCGCGGTCCCACGACCTGGACACTTCCGGGCGGGCCCGGGCGGCGGACCCGGGTGCCGGTCACGGTGCCAGGCCGCTGCCGAAGGGGAGGTTGCGGACGACCGTGAAGGCCAGCAGCAGCGCGGCCAGCGTCCACCAGTGGACGGCGCGCGGCCGGGGGCCCGCCGTGGGGCGGCCGCGGGCGGCCCGGCCCAGCCAGAGCACCCAGAGGACCGCGCAGGCGGCGTAGCCGGCCACCGCGAGCGCATTGGCGCCCAGCGCGGCGGTGAGGTCACCGTGCGCGACGGCGTGCGCGCTGCGCAGGCCCCCGCAGGCCGGGCAGTAGAGCCCGGTCAGGTGCAGCAGGGGACAGACGGGGTAGTGGCCGGGCCGGTTCGGGTCGACGGCGCCGACGTAGGCGAAGGCGGCGGCGGTCGCGGCGAGGGCGCCCAGGGGTGGCGCGAGACGGCGCGCCGGGCCGCCCCTGGGCCGGGTGTCCGGCCGGGCCTGCGCCACGGGATCGCTCACGTGGCGAGTGTGCCGCGGTCCGGCCGCGGGCGCCTGCCGGGGCGGCCGTACGGGGGTACGCGCGAAGGCGCGGCTTCTCGGCCTCCGTACGGGGTGGGCACGGACGGCGGGTACGGCACCCGGGGGTGCGTACGGGCCGGGAAGCGGCGCCTTCGGGGTCGGTCAGGAGCGGCAGCCGGGAGCGGTGCCGCGGGAGCGGCGGCTCAGCCTTCCTGGGGCTGCGCCTGGGCCGCGGGCTTCGCCGCCGAGCGCTTGGGCTCCTGGCCCAGGCCGGCCGCGCGCATCAGGCCGCCCGCCACGGCGCCGAGGCCGATCAGCACGATGCCGGCCCAGAAGCCGGGCACGTTGTCCAGCACGATGAAGGCGCCGGCCACACAGAAGCCGATGAACGAGATGATGACGCCGGTCCAGGCGGCGGGGGTGTGTCCGTGGCCACTGCTCGACATGTGTGCTCCTCGTAGCTCTCGCGCGTCGGGTCGGGCGCGCGGTGATCCTCGGCGTCCATTGTCACCGATGCCGCGCGCGGCTCTTTTACCGGGTGGGGTCCTCGCCGCGGTCCAGGGACTTCCAGATCTCCTCGGGGCGGTCCAGATCGGGCGCCGGCGGGGTGCGCCGCGGGCCGCGGGCGCCGCCGGGCGTGCGCTCGTAGCGGCCCGACATCGCAGGCCAGTGGCGTCCGCGGAACAGTGCCAGCAGCCCGGCGATCAGCAGCAGCAGGCCGCCGGCGGCGGCCACCCACGGCCAGCCGGTGTGCGTGACGTGATGCACATCGGCGCCGGCCAGTCCGACCGCGGTGGCGGCCTTCTCGCGCAGCGCGGAGGTGTCGGCGTTGCCCACCAGTGCGGCGGCCACGATCCCGGCGCCGCTGAGCGTGAGGAGGACCGCGACGCCGGTCCGGCCGGCCCGGCGCACCGCGAAGACGGCGACCAGCGCGGCCAGGCCGACCACGGCCAGGGCGCCGGGCACACCGGTCACGTCGGCGCCGGTCACGCTGCGCGGCAGTTCGCCCTGGGCGAGCTGGGCGGAGCCGCGGGCCCAGATGCGGCCGGAGGCCAGCAGCGCGAGGCCCGCGCCGGCCGCGCCGGCCAGCAGGGCCAGGGCCAGGCTGCGGCGCGCGCCGCGGTCCGCGCCGCGCGCGGGCCCGGCCGGCGCGGTCTCGGCGGCGTCCCCGGGCGGGGACGCGGCGCCGTCCGGGAGCTCGCTCTCGTCCGAGGGCTCGGGGTCGGTACGGGTCTGGGGTGCGGCACTCACGCGTACCACTATCGCGCACCGGCCCACGGGGACCGGAGCGCGGGGGGTGCACCCCGCGACGGGGCGGACCGGGGCAGGAGCCGTTGGTGGTCCCGCCCGGTCACCACCCCGAGGGCTACTGGCCCAGACGGTTGGCCGTGTGCACCGCCCGCAGCACCGCCGCGGCCTTGTTGCGGCATTCGGTGTCCTCGGCCATCGGGTCGGAGTCGGCGACGATTCCGGCGCCGGCCTGGACGTAGGCGGTGCCGTCGCGCAGCAGGGCGGTGCGGATGGCGATGGCGGTGTCGGAGTCGCCGGCGAAGTCGAGGTAGCCCACGCAGCCGCCGTACAGGCCGCGCCGGGTCGGCTCCAGTTCCTCGATGATCTGCAGGGCGCGGGGCTTGGGGGCGCCGGAGAGGGTGCCGGCGGGGAAGCAGGCGGTGAGCACGTCGAAGGCGGTGCGGTCCGCCGCCACCCGGCCGGTGACGGTGGAGACGATGTGCATCACGTGGCTGTAGCGCTCGACGGACATGAAGTCGACGACCTCGACGCTGCCCGGCTCGCAGACCCGGCCCAGGTCGTTGCGGCCCAGGTCGACCAGCATCAGGTGCTCGGCGCGCTCCTTGGGGTCGGCCATCAGCTCGTCGGCGAGAGCCTGGTCCTCCTGGACCGTCGCGCCGCGCGGGCGGGTACCGGCGATGGGGTGCACCATGGCGCGGCCGCCCTCGACCTTCACCAGTGCCTCGGGGCTGGAGCCCACCACGTCGAAGGGCGCCCGGCCGGTGGCCTCGTCGCCCGCGAAGCGGAAGAGGTACATGTACGGGCTGGGGTTGGTGGCCCGCAGCACGCGGTAGACGTCCAACGCGCTTGCCGTGCAGGGGGTTTCGAAGCGCTGGGAGGGCACGACCTGGAACGCCTCGCCGGCCCGGATGCGCTCCTTGATGTCCTCGACGGCCTCCCGGAAGGCGGCGCCGCCCCACTCGGCGGTGTACGCGGGGACCTCGGACGGCGGGAGGGCGGCGGCGCTGGGCGGCGCGGGCCGGGCGAGGTCGTCGGCCATGGCGTCGAGGCGGGCCACCGCGTCCGCGTACGCCTCGTCGATGCCGGTGTCGAGGTCGTTGTGGTTGATCGCGTTGGCGATCAGCAGGACCGTGCCGCTCCAGTGGTCGAGGACCGCGAGGTCGGAGGTGAGCAGCATGGTCAGCTCGGGCAGCCCGAGGTCGTCGGTGGTCTGCTCGCCGACCTTCTCCAGGCGGCGCACGATGTCGTAGCCGAGGTAGCCGACCATGCCGCCGGTGAACGGCGGCAGCCCGGCCCCCTCGATGAGGTCGCGGGGGGTGTGCAGCGCCTCGACGGTGGCGCGCAGCGCGGCGAGCGGGTCGCCGTCGGTGGGCACGCCGACCGGCGGGGTGCCCAGCCAGTGGGCCTGCCCGTCGCGGGTGGTGAGGGTGGCGGCGCTGCGGACGCCGATGAAGGAGTAGCGCGACCACGTGCGGCCGTTCTCGGCGGACTCCAGCAGGAAGGTGCCGGGGCGTCCGCTCCACTGCGTTCCGTCTTCGCTGCCGGACCCGCCCGCGGACGCGGAGCCGGCGAGTTTGCGGTACAGCCCGACCGGTGTGTCGCCGTCCGCGAGCAGGCGGCGGGTGACGGGGATGACCCGCCGGTCCTTGGCGAGGGTGCGGAAGGTGTCGAGGTCCGGAGTGGCGGTGCCGGTGGTTCCCGTGGTCATGGCAGCGGAGCCTACTGTCCCCGGTGGTCCTCGGTCGCCAGGACGTCCGCGTCGAAGCAGGTGCGGGCGCCGGTGTGGCAGGCGGCGCCGACCTGGTCGACCTTGACCAGGACGGTGTCGGCGTCGCAGTCCAGCGCGACCGACTTGACGTACTGGAAGTGTCCCGAGGTGTCGCCCTTGACCCAGTACTCCTGGCGGCTGCGGCTCCAGTACGTGCAGCGGCCGGTGGTCAGGGTGCGGTGCAGCGCCTCGTCGTCCATCCAGCCCATCATCAGCACTTCGCCGGTGTCGTACTGCTGGGCGATGGCGGGGACCAGGCCGTCGGCGTCGCGCTTGAGGCGGGCGGCGACGGCGGGATCCAGGGAGCTGGCGGCGGTGGGGCGGCTGCTGGTCATGGGTCCATTGTGCCGTGCGGCATCCTGCAGACATGCATCCTCAGCAGCCGCCGCCCGTGCCACCGCCGCCGGAACCGGACCGCGCCGCGCGGGTGGCGGCGCGGGTGCTGGCTGCGGTGTTCGTGGCGGCGGTGGTGGTGGGCGTGGTCCTGGCGGTGGTGGTCGTGGGGCGCTAGGGGCTGTCGTGCGGAGCGGGTCGGGCTCAGACGCCGAGTTTCGCCGTCATCAGCCGCGCGACGGCGTCCTTGTCGCCGTCCAGCTCCACGTGGGCGGCGTCCTGCCGGCCGAAGGCGAACAGGGTCAGCTCGCCCGGCTCCCCGACGACGGTGACCACCGGGGTGCCGCGGTGCGCGACCGCCGTACGGCCGTCCGGGCGGCGCAGCACCAGGCCGACCGGGGACTTGCGGCCGAGCACCCGGGCCATCCGCTCGATCCGCGACCACAGCGCGTCGGCGAAGACCGGGTCCGGCTCGCGCGGGGCCCAGTCCGGCTGCGCCCGGCGGACGTCCTCGGCGTGCACGTAGAACTCGACGGTGTTGGACGCCTCGTCGATCGGTTTCAGGGCGAACGGTGAGAGCCGCGGCGGGCCGGTCCTGATGAGCCGGAGCAGCTCCTCGTACGGCCGGGCCGCGAATTCGGCCTGCACCCGTTCCAGGCGGGCCGCCAGCGGCTTGACGAGGATTCCGCCGGCCGCGTCGGCGCGCCGCTCGCGGACCACCACATGGGCGGCCAGGTCCCGTGTGGTCCAGTCCCCGCACAGGGTCGGCGCGTCGGGGCCCGCGCTCTCCAACAGGTCGGCGAGCAGCAGCCGTTCGCGCTTGGCATGGGTCGACATGCCGCCAGCCTACGACCGGCCGGGACCCCTCGCCACGGCACCACGCGGGGCCGACCGGGCGTCAGGACGTGCCCGGCTCCAGGTGCTCCTTGAGGATGCGCTCCAGTTCGCGGGCGGCGCGGGGCGGGGAGACGTCGCCCCGGTGGGCGACGGAGATCACGCGGTGCATGCCGGGGGTGGCGAAACGGGTGACGCGCAGCCCGGAGCGCTCGGCGACCATGCTGGGGACGACGGCGATGCCGAGTCCGGCGCGTACGAAGCCGAGGACGGCGTCCATCTCGCCGCCCTCGACGGTGAAGGTGGGCTCGAAGCCGGCCGCGCGGCACGCCGCGGTGGTGAATTCCCGCAGGTCGTAGCCGCGGCGGAACATGGCGAGCGGGCGGTCGCGGAGGTCCGCGACCCGGATGCGGGTGCGGCGGCCGCCGACCGGGGCGGGGCGGTCCGGGGCGGAGACCACGACCAGTTCCTCGCGCAGCAGGTCGGAGGTGGCCAGCGCGGGGGCCTGGACCGGGAGGGGGGTGATGATCAGGGCGAGGTCGAGTTCGCCGTCGGCAAGTGCGCGGACGAGGTCCTGCGAGCCGTCCTCGGTGACGAGCAGGTCGACGCCCGGGTAGGTGGCGTGGAAGGCGCTCAGGACGTCGGGGACGAGGCTGGCGCAGAGGCTGGGCGGGGCGCCGAGCCGGAGCCGGCCGCGGCGCAGCTGGGCGACCTCCTGGACCTCCCGGCGGGCGGTCTCGGTGTCGGCGAGGATCCGCCGGGCGAACGGCAGCAGCGTCTCGCCGGCGTCGGTGAGGGTGATGTGGCCGCGTGCGCGGTGGAACAGCTCGGCGCCCAACTCCCGCTCCAGGGAACGGATCTGCTGGCTGAGGGAGGGCTGGGCGACGTGTTCGCGCTCGGCGGCGCGGGTGAAGTGGCGGGTGTCGGCGACGGCGGTGAAGTAGCGGAGCTGCTGCAGCTGCATGGGGGGACTGTACGGCATCGATAGGCGGAGCCTATGGAGATGAGCCGGACCATGTCTTGGACTGATGGCGGGTGGTCTCCTTACCGTCGGGACCCATGGCACTGGACACACGGACGGACCGACGGCCGTCCCTCGCAGCCACGCTCTGGGGCTCGTCCGTCGGCAAGAAGACGGTGATGGCCGTGAGCGGCCTGATCATGCTGCTCTACCTGGTCGTCCACATGATCGGCAACCTGAAGATCTTCTTCGGGGCGGCCGAGTTCAACCACTACGCGCACTGGCTGCGCACCGTGGGCGAGCCCTTCATGCACTACGGGTGGACGCTGTGGCTGGTCCGTGTGGTGTTGATCGTCGCCGTCGTCGCGCATGCCGTCTCCGCGTACCAGCTCAGCCGCCGTGGCATCGGGGCGCGGCCCGGCAAGTACGTGCACCGGAAGCCGAGGGCGAGCTACGCGACGCGCACCATGCGCTGGGGCGGGATCATCCTGGGCCTGTTCGTCGTGTGGCACCTCCTCGACCTGACGACCGGCACCGTGCACCCGGGCGGCTTCCAGGAGGGCCACCCGTACCAGAACGTGGCGGACACCTTCTCCACCTGGTACGGCAACGTGATCTACATCGTCGCGATGGTGGCGCTGGGCCTGCACGTCCGGCACGGCTTCTGGAGCGCCGCGCAGTCGCTCGGGGTCGGCAGCCGCAGCCGTGACCGCCTCCTGAAGACCACCGCCAACGCCCTCGCGCTGGTGCTGACGGTGGGCTTCGTCTCCGTACCCGTCGCCGTCATGACCGGAGTGGTGAGCTGAGATGACCGCATACTCTGCGTACGCCGAGTACCCGACCGGTGCGCCGGTCGCCGACACCAAGGCACCGGCCGGGCCGGTCAGCGAGCGCTGGGACACCCGCCGCTTCGAGGCGAAGCTGGTCAACCCGGCCAACCGCCGCAAGCACACCGTCATCGTCGTCGGCACCGGCCTCGCGGGCGGCGCGGCCGGCGCCACGCTCGCCGAACAGGGCTACCACGTCGTCCAGTTCTGCTACCAGGACTCGCCGCGCCGCGCCCACTCGATCGCCGCGCAGGGCGGCATCAACGCCGCGAAGAACTACCGCAACGACGGCGACTCGATCCACCGGCTGTTCTACGACACCGTCAAGGGCGGCGACTTCCGCGCCCGGGAGTCCAACGTCCACCGGCTGGCGCAGATCTCCGTCGAGATCATCGACCAGTGCGTCGCCCAGGGCGTGCCGTTCGCCCGCGAGTACGGCGGCCTGCTCGACACCCGCTCCTTCGGCGGCGTCCAGGTCTCCCGCACCTTCTACGCCCGCGGCCAGACGGGCCAGCAGCTGCTGCTCGGCGCCTATCAGGCGCTGTCCCGGCAGATCGCCGCCGGGAACGTCGAGATGCATCCGCGCACCGAGATGCTGGACCTGGTGGTCGTCGACGGGCGGGCCCGCGGCATCGTCGCCCGCGACCTGATCACCGGGAAGATCGACACGTACTTCGCGGACGCCGTCGTCCTCGCCTCCGGCGGCTACGGCAACGTCTTCTACCTGTCGACGAACGCCATGAACTCCAACGCCACCGCGATCTGGCGGGCGCACCGCCGCGGCGCCTGGTTCGCCAACCCCTGCTTCACCCAGATCCACCCCACCTGCATCCCGCGCACCGGCGACCACCAGTCGAAGCTGACGCTGATGAGCGAGTCGCTGCGCAACGACGGCCGGATCTGGGTGCCGAAGGCGAAGGGCGACGACCGGCCGGCGAACGAGATCCCCGAGGACGAGCGCGACTACTACCTGGAGCGCGGCTACCCCTCCTTCGGCAACCTGGTCCCGCGCGACATCGCCTCCCGCGCCGCCAAGAACGTCTGCGACGAGGGCCGCGGGGTCGGCCCCGGCGGGCAGGGCGTGTACCTGGACTTCGCCGACGCCATCGCGCGGCTGGGCCGCAAGGCCGTCGAGGACAGGTACGGCAACCTCTTCGACATGTACCAGCGGATCACCGACGAGGATCCGTACGAGGTGCCGATGCGGATCTATCCGGCCGTGCACTACACGATGGGCGGGCTGTGGGTCGACTACGACCTCCAGACCACCGTCCCCGGCCTGTTCGCGATCGGCGAGGCCAACTTCTCCGACCACGGCGCCAACCGCCTCGGCGCCTCCGCCCTGATGCAGGGCCTGGCCGACGGCTACTTCGTGCTGCCGTCGACGATCAACGACTACCTGGCGCGGCACCCGCACACGGACGAGGTCACCGCCGGACACCCCGCCGTCCAGGAGGTGCTGGCCGAGACCGAGGACCGGCTGAACCTGCTCCTCGCCGTCGACGGGGACCGCACCCCGGACTCCTTCCACCGCGAACTCGGCATGCTGATGTGGGAGTTCTGCGGAATGGCCCGCACCGACGCGGGCCTGCGCAAGGCGCTCGACCGCATCCCGCAGATCCGGGAGGAGTTCTGGCGCCGCATCAAGGTGCCCGGCACCGGCGCGGAGTTCAACCAGTCCCTGGAGAAGGCCAACCGCGTCATCGACTACCTGGAGCTGGCCGAGCTGATGTGCCTCGACGCGCTGCACCGCGAGGAGTCCTGCGGAGGCCACTTCCGCGAGGAGTCGCAGACGCCGGACGGCGAGGCGGCCCGCCGGGACGAGGAGTTCTCCTACGCCGCCGCCTGGGAGTTCACCGGCACCGGCGCCTCCCCCGTCCTGCACAAGGAAGACCTGGTCTTCGAGTACGTCCACCCCACCCAGCGGAGCTACGCATGAGGCTCACCCTGCGCGTCTGGCGCCAGCAGAACGCCGGCGCCGAAGGCGCCATGTCCACGTACGAGGTGGACGGCGTCTCCTCCGACATGTCCTTCCTGGAGATGCTCGACACCCTCAACGAGGAGCTGATCCTCAAGGGCGAGGACCCGGTCGCCTTCGACCACGACTGCCGGGAGGGGATCTGCGGAGCCTGCTCGCTGGTCATCAACGGCGAGGCGCACGGCCCCGAGCGGACCACCACCTGCCAGCTGCACATGCGGTCCTTCGAGGACGGCGACACCATCGACGTCGAGCCCTGGCGGGCCGCGGCCTTCCCCGTCGTCAAGGACCTGGTCGTCGACCGCTCCGCCTTCGACCGGATCATCCAGGCCGGCGGCTACATCACCGCCCCGACGGGCGCCGCACCGGACGCCCACGCCACCCCCGTACCCAAGCCGGACGCGGACTCCGCCTTCGAGCACGCCGAGTGCATCGGCTGCGGGGCGTGCGTGGCGGCCTGCCCCAACGGCGCGGCGATGCTCTTCACCTCCGCCAAGGTCAACCACCTCAACGTGCTGCCGCAGGGCGCCCCCGAGCGCGAGAGCCGGGTGCTCGGCATGGTGGCGCAGATGGACGAGGAGGGCTTCGGCGGCTGCACCCTCGCCGGTGAGTGCGCCACCGCCTGCCCCAAGGGCATCCCGCTGTTCAGCATCACGAAGATGAACCGGGAGTTCGTCCGGGCGGCCCGCAGGGGCCGCTGAACGGCCCGGCGGGGCGGGCGGGGCGCCGCGGTCAGCGGACCGGGTGCCCCGCCTCCCGCAGGGCGCCCTTGACCTCGGAGATCCGCAGGTCGCCGAAGTGGAAGACGGAGGCGGCCAGCACCGCGTCGGCGCCCGCGGCGACCGCCGGGGCGAAGTCGGCGAGCCTGCCGGCGCCGCCGGAGGCGATCACCGGGACGGTGACGTGCTTGCGCACCGCCTCGATCATCTCGACGTCGTAGCCGTCCTTGGTGCCGTCGGCGTCCATGGAGTTCAGCAGGATCTCGCCGGCGCCCAGCTCGGCGGCGCGGTGGGCCCATTCGACGGCGTCGATGCCGGTGCCGCGGCGGCCGCCGTGGGTGGTGACCTCGTACCCGGACGGGGTCCCGGCGTCGGTGCGGCGGGCGTCGACGGAGAGGACCAGGACCTGGCTGCCGAACCGCTCGGCGATCTCGCGGATCACCTCGGGGCGGGCGATCGCCGCGGTGTTGACGCCGACCTTGTCGGCGCCGGCCCGCAGCAGCTTGTCGACGTCCTCGGGGGTGCGCACGCCGCCGCCGACGGTGAGCGGGATGAAGACCTGTTCGGCGGTGCGGCGCACCACGTCGTAGGTGGTCTCGCGGTTGCCGGAGGAAGCGGTGATGTCGAGGAACGTCAGCTCGTCGGCGCCCTCGTCCCCGTAGACCTTCGCCATCTCGACGGGGTCGCCCGCGTCCCGCAGGTTCTGGAAGTTGACGCCCTTGACGACCCGGCCGTTGTCGACGTCCAGGCAGGGGATGACTCGTACGGCCAGTGTCATGGCTGGGGGGCCTTTCTGTACGCCTCGACCTCTACCTCGACGACCAGGCGCGGGTCCACGAAGCCGGAGACGATGATCATGGATGCGGCGGGGCGGACGGCGTCGAACAGTTCCTTGTGGGCACGCCCGACCTCGTCGACGTCCCGCGCATGGGTCAGGTACATCCGGGTGCGCACGACGTCGTCACGGCCGAGGCCGGCCTCCTTCAGCACCGCCAGCGCGACGCCGAAGGCGGTGACCGCCTGCTCGTACGGGCCCCCGTCGGCGACCTGTCCGTCGATGACGGAGCAGCAGCCGGAGACCAGCACCAGGCCGTTGGGGAGTTCCACCGCCCGGGAGCGGCCGAAGGCGTCCGCCCAGGGGTCCTCGGCCCCCGGCTCCGCGGAGGTGACGCGCCGTACGCCGACGCTCATGAGGAGACGGCCTCCAGCGCCTCTTCCAGCGTGAACGCCTTGGCGTAGAGCGCCTTGCCGACGATCGCGCCCTCGACGCCCTCCGGCACCAGCGTGGCCAGCGCCCGCAGGTCGTCGAGCGAGGAGACACCGCCGGAGGCGACGACCGGGCGGTCGGTGGCGGCGCAGACGTTCCTGAGCAGCTCCAGGTTGGGGCCCTGGAGGGTGCCGTCCTTGTTGATGTCGGTGACGACGTAGCGGGCGCAGCCCTCGGAGTCCAGGCGGGCCAGCGTCTCGTAGAGGTCGCCGCCGTCGCGGGTCCAGCCGCGGCCGCGCAGCGTCGTACCGCGCACGTCCAGGCCGACCGCGATCTGGTCGCCGTGCTCGGCGATGACCTTGGCGACCCACTCGGGGGTCTCCAGCGCGGCGGTGCCGAGGTTCACGCGGCGGCAGCCGGTGGCGAGTGCGGCGGCGAGGGTGTCGTCGTCGCGGATGCCGCCGGACAGCTCCACCTTGATGTCCATGGACCGGGCGACCTCGGCGATCTGCGCGCGGTTGTCGCCGGTGCCGAAGGCGGCGTCGAGGTCCACGAGGTGCAGCCATTCGGCGCCGGCCCGCTGCCAGGCGAGGGCCGCCTCCAGCGGGTCGCCGTAGGAGGTCTCGGAGCCGGACTCGCCGTGGACGAGGCGGACGGCCTGGCCGTCGCGGACGTCGACGGCGGGGAGGAGTTCGAGCTTCGGCATCAGGGGGCTCACAGGGTGTTGATCCAGTTGGTCAGGAGCTGGGCGCCGGCGTCGCCGGACTTCTCGGGGTGGAACTGGGTGGCCCACAGCGGGCCGTTCTCGACCGCGGCCACGAACGGCCGGCCGTGGGTGGCCCAGGTGACCTTCGGCGCGGCCATGTGCGGGTTGGAGGTCTCCAGCTCCCAGTCGTGCACCGCGTAGGAGTGCACGAAGTAGTAGCGGGCGTCGGCGGGCAGACCGGCGAAGAGCGCGGAGCCCTCGGCGGCGTCGACGGTGTTCCAGCCCATGTGCGGAACGACGTCCGCCTTGAGCGGGCCGACCGTGCCGGGCCACTCGTCGAGGCCCTCGGTCTCCACGCCGTGCTCGATGCCCCGGCCGAAGAGGATCTGCATGCCGACGCAGATGCCCATGACCGGGCGTCCGCCGGCCAGCCGGCGGCCGATGATCCAGTCGCCGCGGGCCTCCTTCAGGCCGCGCATGCAGGCGGCGAAGGCCCCGACGCCGGGGACCAGCAGGCCCTCGGCGGCCATCGCCCGGTCGTAGTCCCGGGTGATCTCCACCTCGGCGCCGACGTGCGCCAGGGCGCGCTCGGCGGACCGGACGTTGCCGAAGCCGTAGTCGAGGACGACGACCTTCTTACGGGGTGCGGTGGTCAACTCCAGACCTCCAGCCGCAGCACGCCGGCGGCCAGGCACATCGCCGAGCCGACGGACAGCAGCACGATCAGGCTCTTGGGCAGCTGCTGCTTCCAGAAGGAGTAGACGCCGCCGAGGAGGAAGAGGCCGAGCAGGATGAAGACGGTCGACAGGCCGTTCACAGCGCGCCCTTCGTGGAGGGGATGATGCCGGCCGCGCGGGGGTCGCGCTCGCTGGCGTAGCGCAGCGCCCGGGCCAGCGCCTTGAACTGGCACTCCACGATGTGGTGGGCGTTGCGCCCGTACGGGACGTGGATGTGCAGCGCTATCTGGGCCTGCGCGACGAAGGACTCGAAGATGTGCCGGGTCATCGTCGTGTCGTAGGTGCCGATCATCGGCGCCATGTTCTCCGGCTCGGTGTGCACCAGGTAGGGGCGGCCGGAGAGGTCGACGGTCACCTGGGCGAGCGACTCGTCCAGCGGGACGGTGCAGTTGCCGAAGCGGTAGATGCCGGTCTTGTCGCCGAGCGCCTGCTTGAAGGCGGCACCCAGCGCGAGGGCGGTGTCCTCGATGGTGTGGTGGGTGTCGATGTGCAGGTCGCCGTCGGTCTTGACCTTGAGGTCGAACAGGCCGTGCCGGCCGAGCTGGTCGAGCATGTGGTCGTAGAAGCCGACTCCGGTCGATACCTCCACCTCGCCCCGGCCGTCGAGATCGATCTCGACGAGCACGGACGTTTCCTTCGTGGTGCGCTCCACGCGTCCTACGCGGGTCATCGCTTGCTCTCCTTCAGTACTGCACGAACCGCGTCGAGGAACGCGTCGTTCTCGGCCGGGGTGCCGGCGGTGACCCGCAGCCAGCCCGGTACGCCGTTGTCACGGACCAGCACGCCCTGGTCGAGGATCGCCTGCCAGGCGGCGTGGGAGTCCTCGAAGCGGCCGAACTGCACGAAGTTGGCGTCGGAGGGGGTGACCTCGCAGCCGATCGTCCGCAACTCGGTGACCAGGCGGTCCCGCTCGGTCTTGAGCTGCTCGACGTACTTCAGCAGGGTATCGGTGTGCTCCAGCGCGGCCAGCGCGGTGGCCTGGGTGACGGACGAGAGGTGGTACGGCAGCCGGACGAGCTGGACGGCGTCGACCACGGCGGGGTCGGCGGCGAGATAGCCCAGCCGCAGCCCGGCGGCGCCGAACGCCTTGGACATCGTCCGGGAGACCACCAGGTTGGGGCGGCCCTCGATCAGCGGCAGCAGCGAGGGGCGGTGGCTGAACTCGCCGTACGCCTCGTCGAGCACCACCAGCGCCCCGGCGGGGCCGGGCGCGGCGGCCTGCGCGGCCTCGTACAGGGCGAGCACCGTGTCCGCCTCGACGGCGGTGCCGGTGGGGTTGTTGGGCGAGCAGATGAAGAGCACATCGGGGCGGTGCGCGGCGATGGCCGCCTTCGCCGCCTCGACGTCGAGGGTGAAGTCGTCGGCGCGCGGGCCGGAGATCCAGCCGGTGCCCGTACCGCGCGAGATCAGCCCGTGCATCGAGTACGACGGCTCGAAGCCGAGGGCGGTGCGGTCCGGTCCGCCGAAGGTCTGCAGCAGCTGCTGGATGACCTCGTTGGAGCCGTTGGCCGCCCAGACCTGCTCCTTGGTGACCGTGTGGCCGCCGGTGCGGCTGAGGTAGCGGGCCAGCTCGGTGCGCAGCTCGACCGCGTCCCGGTCGGGGTAGCGGTTGAGCTCGCGGGCCGCCTCGGTGACCCGCTCGCCGATCCGCCGGACCAGCGGCTCGGGCAGCGGGTAGGGGTTCTCGTTGGTGTTCAGGCGCACGGGCACGTCGAGTTGCGGGGCGCCGTACGGGGACTTGCCGCGCAGCTCGTCCCGGATGGGGAGATCGTCGATGCCGGTCACTTGCTGCCGGGAACCTTCCAGTCGAACCGTGCCTTGATCGCCGCGCCGTGCGCCGGGAGGTCCTCGGCCTCGGCGAGGGTCACCACGTGGTGGGCGACCTCGGCCAGCGCGTCGCGGGTGTAGTCCACGACGTGGATGCCGCGCAGGAAGGACTGCACGGACAGGCCGGAGGAGTGGCAGGCACAGCCCCCGGTGGGCAGCACGTGGTTGGACCCCGCGCAGTAGTCGCCCAGCGAGACCGGGGCGTACGGGCCGACGAAGACCGCACCGGCGTTGCGCACCCGGGCGGCGACGGCCGGGGCGTCGGCGGTCTGGATCTCCAGGTGCTCGGCGCCGTACGCGTCCACGACGCGCAGGCCCTCGTCGATGCCGTCGACGAGGACGACGGCCGACTGCCGGCCGGAGAGCGCCGGGACGATCCGGTCGTCGACGTGCCGGGTGGCCGCGATCTGCGGCTCCAGCTCCTTCTCGGTCTTCTCGGCCAGCTCGACGGAGTCGGTGACCAGGACCGCGGCGGCCATCGGGTCGTGCTCGGCCTGGCTGATCAGGTCCGCGGCGAGGTGCACCGGGTCGGCGGTGTCGTCGGCGAGGATCGCGATCTCGGTGGGCCCGGCCTCGGAGTCGATGCCGATCCGGCCCTTGAGCAGGCGCTTGGCGGCGGCGACGTAGATGTTGCCGGGGCCGGTGACGAGGTTGGCGGGCAGGCACTCGTCGGTGCCGTACGCGAACATCGCGATGGCCTGGGCGCCGCCGGCGGCGTAGACCTCGTCCACGCCCAGCAGGGCGCAGGTCGCCAGGATCGTGGGGTGCGGCAGGCCGCCGAAGTCCTTCTGCGGCGGGGAGGTGACGGCGAGCGACGCGACGCCGGCCTCCTGGGCGGGGACGACGTTCATGACGACGGACGAGGGGTAGACCGAGCGGCCACCGGGGACGTAGAGCCCCACCCGCTCGACCGGGACCCAGCGCTCGGTGACCGTGCCGCCGGGGACGACCTTGGTGGTGACGTCCGTGCGGCGCTGCTCGCGGTGGACGATCCGGGCGCGCCGGATGGACTCCTCCAGGGCGGCGCGCACCGCCGGGTCCAGCGCGTCGAGGGCGCCGCGCAGGGCCTCCGCGGGCACCCGCACCCGCTCGATCTCGACGCCGTCGAACCGTCGCGCGCAGTCGATCAGCGCCGCGGTGCCGCGATGGCGTACGTCCTCGCAGATGGGCCGCACCTTCTCCAGGGCGGCTTCCACGTCGAACTCGGCACGGGGCAGCAGGTCACGCAGGGCGCCACCCTCGGGGAGGGCGTCACCGCGCAGATCGATTCGGGAGATCACGTCCCCAGTGTCTCAGACCCGCTCCCGGCGCCGAGCGGCCGTATCACTCAGTGATACACAGCGACGCACGGTGCGGACAGTCCGTCACCGGCGCCCGCGAAGTTGACCGGAGTTGACCCTGACCACGCGTGTTCAAGCAGTCACGGGGCGGGCAAGGGCCACGTAGCGGCGTACGGGGAGACCTGCGGGGACGCGCACGGCTCGCGCGCAGACCACGCGCGAGGTGCGTCCGAACAGGTTGCGACACGCACCGCGGCACACCGAGCGACGGCAAGGGGGACACACGTGACGGAGCTCAGGGACGGCGACGCGCCCGCCGACCTGCGACTGACCTCGGCGGAATGGAGCATGTGGCAGGCGTTCCGCAACGGCAGCACCTGCGACCTGCACACCGGCGCCCCCGGCCGCGACGATCCGCACGGGCAGCACCTGTGGGGCCCCGAGCGGCGGGTGCGGGCGCGGGTGGTGGCGCTGCTGCTGCTCGACGGGCCCCCGGCGCAGCCGGGCCGGGTGTCGGCGCTCAAGCTGATCGGCGCGTACATCACGGACACGCTGGACGTGGCGGGCGGCACGATCAAGCCATTCGTGGAACTGCGGGACTGCCGCTTCGAGGCGGAGGTGGTGCTTCCGGAGAGCCGGTTCACCACGCTGCGGATGGTGAACTGCGCGCTGCCGCGGCTGGAGGCGGCCCGCCTGCACACCGAGGGCGATCTCCATCTGCCGCGCTGCGTGGTGCAGTCCGGCATCCGGCTCACCGACGCGCACATCGGCACCGACCTGATGCTCAATCAGACGGTGGTGCACAAGGACCGGCAGGGCCGGTCCCTCATGGCGGACGGGCTGACCGTCGCCCAGGACCTCCAGGCCGAGATGCTGGAGTCGTACGGCGAGCTGTCGCTGCGCGGTGCCACCGTCGGCGTGTCGCTGAGCCTGCGCGGCAGCCACCTGAGCAACCCCTTCGGCCGCCGGGCACTGAACGCCCCGCAGCTGACCGTCGAGCGCACCCTCTACCTCACCGCCGCGGGCCTGGCGAACTCCCCCTTCTCCAGCACCGTCACTCCCCCGTACGGCATCTCCACCACGCCCCCGCTCGGCACCCGGATGCAGCGCTTCGAGTGCGAGGGCGGGATGCGGCTGGACGACGGGCGGTTCGGCGACGCCGTCGACCTGGAGCACGCGCGCTTCGTGATGGAGTCCGACCAGGAGCTGTCGCTGCGCCGGATACAGACGCCCGAGCTGCGGTTCCTCGGCGAGCGGCCGCAGCGCGGCCGGGTGATCCTCTCCGGCGCCCGGGTCGTCAACCTCGTCGACAAGTCGGCCAGCTGGCCCGGGCTCGGCGGTCTGTGGATGGCCGGCTTCGCGTACGAGACGCTGATCCCGCGCGGCCACTTCCCGCTCGCCCAGCGGCTGCAGTGGGTGGCCGCGGCGACCCCCGAGTACGCCCCCGAGCCGTACGAGATGCTGGCCACCTCGCTGCGCGCCAGCGGTGAGGACTCCGACGCCCGCGAGGTGCTGCTGGCCAAGCAGCGGCGGCGCCGCGAGACCCTGCCGCTCGCGGCGAAGGCGTGGGGCTTCCTCCAGGACTGGACGGTGGCGTACGGCTACCGCCCCGGACGGGCCGCGGTGTGGATGGCGATCCTCTGGGCGATCGGCACCCTCTACTTCTCCGCGTCCCCGCCCCCACCCCTCAAGGCGGGCGAGGCACCCCCCTGGAACCCGTACCTCTACTCCCTGGACCTGCTGCTCCCGGTCATCGACCTCAACCAGGACACCGCCTGGAAACCGGGCGGCACCGCGCAGTGGGTGGCGGCGGTCCTCATCCTGGCGGGCTGGGTCCTGGCCACAACGGTGGCAGCGGGCGCCTCCCGCCTGTTGCGGCGGCAGTGATTCCCACGTTGTCGGCTGCGGCGCCGTACTTGTTGCTCGCCGTGTCGCCTGCGGCGGGCGTGGGTGGTCGGGTGCGGTGCCGCTCCTCCGGACTTCGTCCTGCGGCGCGGCCCCTCCCGTAGTGGAGAGGAAAAAGGCCGGTGGGGGCGAGCGTCAGTAACAACGCTCACCCCCACCGGCCTCCACCTTTCCCCCCACGGGAGGGGACGGACCGCAGGACGAAGTCCGGAGGGCCGGCACCGCACCCGACAACAACCCGGCCCGCCGCAGGCGCCACGGCGAGCAACACCCACGGCGGGACGGAATCCAACGTGCGGCGCGCCGCAAAGCGCAACGGCGAGCAACCCCAGCGGCGGGAAACCCAACCACGTGGGACCCAGCCCAGCGCAGCGTCTAGGCTTGCGGGCTGTGACCTCCCTGCGCCTCCCCCTCTTCCCGTTGAACTCGGTGCTGTTCCCGGGACTCGTGCTCCCGCTGAACGTCTTCGAGGCGCGGTACCGGGCGATGATGCGCGATCTGAGCGCGGCGTCCGACGACGACCGCCGCTTCGCGGTGGTCGCCATCCGCGACGGCCGGGAGGTCGCGCCCACCGCGCAGGGCATGCCGGACGCCACCGCGCCGACCGCCCAGGGGCCCGCCGCGGGCTTCGGCGACGACCCGGTGCAGGCGTTCCACACCGTCGGCTGCGTCGCGGACGCGGCCACCATCAGGGAGAAGTCCTCCGCCGAGGACACCGGCTACGAGGTGCTGGCGACCGGCACCACCCGCTTCCGGCTGCTGTCGGTGGACGCCTCAGGGCCGTATCTGACGGCCGAGCTGGAGGAGCTGGAAGAGGAGCCGGGGGCGGGCGCGGGCGCGCTGGCCTCGGGTGTGGTGCGCGCCTTCCGTACCTATCAGAAGCGGCTGGCCTGGGCGAACGAGCGGACGCTGTCGAGCGGGCAGGACCTGCCGGCCGATCCGTCGGTGCTGTCGTACCTCGTCGCCGCGGCGGCCGTGCTGGACGTGCCCGCCAAGCAGCGACTGCTGGAGGCGCCGGACACCGCGGCCCGCCTCGCGCAGGAGCTGAAACTCCTTCGCCACGAGTCGGCCCTCCTCGGTAAGCTCCCGTCGCTGCCGGCCGTGGACCTGACCCGGCAGCCGACCAGCCCGAACTGAGGGTTCAGCCCCCCTGACGCGAGGCACGAAGACGTTGGCGAAGAAGTCCAGGAAGTCCGTCGGCACCCCCGCGACGGTCGCCCTCACCGAGGCGGGCGTCCGCTTCACCACCCACTCCTACGAGCACGACCCGGCCGCCGCCTCGTACGGCGAGGAGGCCGCCGAGGCGCTCGGCGTCTCGCCCGACCAGGTCTTCAAGACCTTGCTGGCCGACGTCGACGGGGCCCTGACGGTCGCGGTGGTGCCGGTGTCCGGGTCCCTGGACCTCAAGGCGCTGGCGGCCGCGGTGGGCGGCAAGCGCGCCGCGATGGCCGATCCGGCGGCGGCCGAGCGCAGCACGGGCTACGTCCGCGGCGGCATCTCACCGCTCGGGCAGCGCAAGCGGCTGCCGACGGTGGTGGACGCCTCGGCCGAGGGCCGGCCGACGGTGTGCGTCTCGGCGGGGCGGCGCGGGCTGGAGGTCGAGCTGTCGCCGGCGGACCTGGTGGCGCTGACGGGGGCGCGGCTGGCGCCCATCGCCCGGCCCTGAGCGGCCCTCGCGCGCCGTGCGGGGCCGCCCGGCGCGGGGCGGCCGCCCCGGAGGTGCCCCGTACGGTCGGGGCGCGGCGTCGCTCAGCCCGCGGGCGGCGGTTCCTGCCCGTGGGGGCCGTCGGGGCGGGCTTCGGCGTCGTACCGGCCGTCGTCGTGGCCGGACCAGTCCGGAACCTCCGGCTCCGGGTCACGCGGGCCGAACAGCCCGGTCAGCGCCAGCTGCGTCAGCATCGCGGCGATCGGCCAGGCCAGCAGCGCCCCCTTGGCCTGGAGGCGCAGCGGACCGTCGAAGGTCACGCCGGGGCCGGCCTGCTTGGCGTGCGCGACCACGTCCGCGGTGGGGCCCAGCCACATCCCGGTCAGCCAGCCCAGCGCCGCGCCGAGCAGTCCGCCCAGGACGAGCGCCACGACCAGCGGGATCCCGCCGCGCCGGCGGAACAGGAAGACCGCCGCCGTGGTGAGGACGCCGAAGCCCAGCGACAGCAGGACGAAGGTGCCGTCGGCGCCGATCGCCTCCTCGCCCTCGGTGTTCTTGAGGTAGACGTTGCGGGTGTCCGCGATCAGCGGGACGTGCGGGGCGAGCCAGTTCCACAGCACACCCAGCAGGACGCCGCTCACCGCGACCCCGAGCGCGATCAGCGCGGCCTCACGCAGCTCCCGGCCCGCTTCGGGGCCGAGCAGACCGCCGTGCTCGGCGGCGCTGCCGTGGCCCGTGGGCGCGGCCTCGGGGTGCTGCGGCTCTTCGGGCGGTTGGTTGTCGGGGGGCGTCAGCGGTGCGGTCACCCCGTCATCGTGCCAGGTGGAACCGGGGCGACCGGAAGCAGGACGCCCGTTCGGGGTGGCGGCGGCGCTCATCGGGCGGCCGCCCGCCGGTAGGCCCAGGTCGCGACGGCCAGCGAGAGCACGCCGACGGCCGCGCAGACACCCAGGTCGGCGGCGACGGCGGCCCAGTCCGGGTGCGGGTCGAAGCTGCGGGCCAGCGCCTCCACGCCGTAGGTCGACGGCAGCAGATCGCGCGCCCAGCCCACCACCGCGGGCATCCGCGCGGCCGGCAGCACGCCCAGCAGCAGCGCCGCCGACATGCCCAACTGGCCGCAGAGCGTGGCGAGTTCGGGGCGCGGGGCGAGCAGTCCGAGGGCCGCGCCCAGACCGGCCAGCGCGGCTCCGGCGAGCGGGAGGACGGCCGCCAGCACCCAGAGGTTGGCCATCGGCAGCTGGAAGAGCACACAGCCGGTGACGGCGGTGACGATCGTCCCGGGCACGGTGAAGGAGGCGTACGCGCCGGCCGCGCCGAGCACCACGGCGGCCGGCGGCACGGGCAGCGTCGCGTAGTGGTCGAGTCCGCCGCCGGCCCGCAGCTGGCCGAAGTACTGGGCGAGCAGGTTGAGCGCCACGAAGGCGACGACCAGGACGCTGGAGCCGGAGACGACGGACCGCGCCGGGTCACCGCCGTCCACGACCCCGCGCAGCAGGACCATGATCCCGATGGACTGGAAGGTGGCGACGAACAGCAGCGGGATGCGGGCCACCCGGGCCCGGGAGAGCTGGGCGCGGTAGACGGCGCCGAGCGCCGGGCCGAAGCGGGCGCGCGGTGCCAGCGGGGCGGCCCCGTCCTCGGGCCACGCCCCGGCACCCGGGGACGCCCCGGCCACCGCCTGCGCGGAAACGACACTCACGCTGCCACCCGGCCTTCCTCTTTCCGTCCCCGATGTGCGATACGTCCCCGGCCCCCGCCCGCGTTCAGCCGGCCACCGCCCCCGCTCACGCCTTCACCAGTCCCTCGCCGCGCCCGCCCAGCGCCAGGCCCCCTGCCCCCGGGAAGCAACCCCCGGACCCCCGGCCGGTCACCGCGCCCGCTCACGCCTTCACCAGTCCCTCGCCCCGCCCGCCCAGCGCCAGGTAGACGTCCTCCAGGCTCGGCGTGGCCAGGGTGAAGTCGTCGAGGGCCGCGAAGGCGGGGCCCGCGGTGACCGCGGCGACGGCGGCGCGGGCCCGGTCGGCGGGCAGGCGCAGGGTCCAGCGGCGGCCGGAGACCCGGGCGGCCGGTTCCAGCGCGGCGACCTCGGGGACGTCCAGCGGCGGGCGGTCGCGCCAGACCAGCTCCAGCCGGACCTCGTCGCTCACCCTGTCCTTCAGGCCGCCGGGCGTGTCACAGGCGATCACCCGGCCGCGGTCGATCACCGCGACCCGGTCGAGCACGCTCTCGGCCTCCAGCACGTTGTGGGTCACCAGCACCACCGTCGCACCGCGCTCCGCCCGGCGCCGGTCCACCGCCGCCCACACGGCGCGCCGCGCGACCGGGTCCATGCCGGTGGTGGGCTCGTCCAGCACCAGCAGCGGACGCTCACCGATCAGCGCGGTGGCGACGCAGGCCAGCCGCCGCTGCCCGCCGGACAGCTTCTTCAGTGCCCGGCCCGCGAGGTCGGTGAGGCCCAGCTCCTCGACCACCGCGTCCCGCTCGGCGCGCGCCGCCCGGGCGGCCAGGCCGCGCAGCCGGCCGGTGGTCTCCACGGCGAGGGCGACCGTCATCTCGTCCAGGGCGGTGGACTCCTGCCCCAGGTAGCCGAGCAGCCGGGCGGCCCGCTCCGGGTGGCGCACCAGGTCGTGGCCCAGTACGGCGATGCTGCCGGAATCCGGGCGCAGCAGCCCGGTCAGCTGCCGGACCAGGGTGGACTTGCCGGCGCCGTTGGGGCCGAGCAGCCCGAAGATCTCGCCGCGGTGTACGTCCAGCGTGATGCCGTCGTTGGCCCGTACGGCGGGCGCCTGTGCCGCACCGCGGCGCCCGCGCATCGCGGGGTACGTCTTGACCAGGTCCCGCACGGCGCACACCGGCCCGCCGCGCTCCGCCTGTGTTGCGCCCGTCCTCACGAGCTACGAGGGTACGCGTCCCCGGGCCGTCCCCGGCCCTCGGGGCACCCGGGGGCGAGCCGCAATCGGGGCGGCGGGCGGCCGTCAGTCGCCGGCCGGGGCGTGCTCGGCGGCCGTCCGCAGATCGACCTCGCGCCAGAACCCGGCCCGGATCGCGTAGCGGTCGTGCTCGTCGATCTGGTCGTCCTTGTGGGCGAGCAGCCCGAACCGGGCGGCGTAGCGCAGCAGTTCACCGTCGATGCGGTGCGGGATGCGCGGGTACTCGGTCGACAGCTGCTGGAGGTGGACCGGGTCGGAGAGCCGCTCGGTCCAGCGGCGGGCGAAGACCTGGCCGACCTCGAAGGGGTCGCCGCCGACCGCGGTGATGTCCTCCTCGCGGTCGGCCCAGCGCTGCTCGGCACTGGTGAGCTGGGCGAGGGTGGGCAAGCCGGCGGTCTCGGCGGGCTCGCCGAGCGGGCCGCCGCGCTCGACCCAGCCCTTGTCGGAGGACCAGCGCAGGGTGGCGCCGGCCGCGGGCTGGGCGCCGTTGCCGGCCGCGCCCTGGCCGGCGGCGCGGTCCCGGCCGAGTCCGGCGAGGTCCTTGGGGGTGGGGACGCCCTTCCCGGCGGGGGCGCCCGGCTCGGCGCCGTCCGCCCGGACACCGTCGGCGGCCGCGGCGTGCCCGGTCCCGTTGACCGCGCCGTTGCCCTCATGGCCGCGGGCGCCGGACTCCGGGCCACCGGAGGAGGAGGCCGCCGCGGCCGCGGCGGCCGCCACCGCGGACTCGGGCAGCGGCGCGGAGAGGATCGCGGCGATCTCGGGGCGGGGCGCGGGCGGCGAGGCGCAGGGCCCGCCGAGCTCCTTGGCGCGCACCGCGCGGGTGATCCAGCTGCGGTCGAGCACCCGGCGCTCATCGGCCTCGGCGACCAGGTCCTCGGACTGGTTGTAGTCGCCGTCGGCGGCCTGGACGGCCCACAGGTGGACGGCGACGCCGTGCTCCTTCGCCGACATCAGGCCCGGCAGCAGATCGCCGTCGCCGGTCACCAGGACGATGTCGGAGCAGGCGCGGTTGCGGGCGAGCTCGGTCAGCTCGGCGTGCATCGCGGCGTCCACGCCCTTCTGCGCCCAGCGGCCGTCGCTGCGGGTCAGAGCGCCCAGCCGGACGGTGACCCGGGGCATCACCCGCAGCCGGCGGTGCTCGGGCTGGGGGACGCGGTCCGGGGCGCCGTCGAACCAGTAGATGCGCAGCAGCGGACGTTCGGTGTCCGCCTCGGCGCGCTGGCGCAGGCCCTGGATGAGGGCGGCGTGATCGACCGTGATCCGGGAACGGGCGGGCTCTCCGGCGAGCAGGCTCGCGGCGGCGCCGAGCAAATACCCGGCGTCCACGAGGACGACACAGCGATCCACGTTCCACCCTCTTCCTGAGGTGCTGAAGTCCGGTCGCCCCCCGGCTCGGCCCGTGGCACGAGTTCTCCTGGAGTCTGCCCGACCGTACGGGCGTTATCTGTCCGAACTCGATCATCGGCGTGGCGGATTCGGCGGGGATCCCGGGTACAGCGTGTGATCGGCCGTATCACGCAGGGTAATTGCCCGAAATGCAGGCTTCTGTCCGGCGTGTAAGTCTGGTCCCGGCCCCGATCCCAGATTCCCCCTCAGGAGGCAACGGTCATGGCCAAGGACAAGAAGCAGAACCGAAGTCAGCCGAAGGCGTCCGCGGCCGAGCGCGGCCAGCAGGACGCCCACAAGTCGGCCATGGAAGCCCAGGCACGGTCCACCGGAGCCACCCCCGGCGACCTCGCCCGCAAGAACCGCGAACGGCGCTTCGGTCACAACTGACATACGGCGCAACGAAGTTGAGGGGCGCGTCCACGGTGGACGCGCCCCTCGGGGTAACTCGCTCCGGCGTCAGCCCGCCAGGCAGGACGGGCCGAGCAGCACCTTGAGATCGCCGAACAGGGACGGGTCGGGCGTGACCCGGTGCCGGTCCAGCCGCAGCACGGTGGTCTTGCGCGCTCCCTGGAGCTTGATCCGCACCTCCGTCGAACCGCGGTGGCTGCTGAGCACCTCACCGAGCTTCTCGACCATCGGCGGGGTGACCTTCACCGTCGGAATGGTGATCGTCACCGGGGCGTTGGTGCCGGCCTCCGAGAGGTCGGGAACCATCATCTCCATGGCGACCAGCCGCGGGATGTCCTCGCGCTTGTCGAGGCGGCCCTTGACGAACACCACGGTGTCCTCGACGAGTTGGGTGGACACCAGCTGGTAGGTCGCCGGGAAGAACATGCAGTCGATGGAGCCGGCCAGGTCCTCGACGGTGGCGATGGCCCAGGCGTTGCCCTGCTTGGTCATCTTCCGCTGGAGGCCGGAGATGATGCCGCCGATGGTGACGATCGAGCCGTCGGAGTAGTCGCCGCCGGTGAGCTGGGCGATGGCGGCGTCCGCCTTGTCGGACAGCACGTGCTCCAGCCCGAAGAGCGGGTGGTCGGAGACGTAGAGGCCGAGCATCTCCCGCTCCTGGGCGAGGAGGTAGGTCTTGTCCCACTCGATGTCGGAGAACTCCACGTCCAGACCGAAGCCGGGGCCCTCGTCCGCACTGTCGTCGCCCATGCCGCCGAAGAGGTCGAACTGCCCCTCGGCCTCCTTGCGCTTGACCTGGACGACGTTGTCGATCATCGGTTCGTAGTGCGCCGTCAGGCCCTTGCGGGTGTGGCCCATCTCGTCGAACGCGCCGGCCTTGATCAGCGATTCGGTGGTGCGCTTGTTGCAGACGACCGCGTCGACCTTGTCGAGGTAGTCGGGGAAGGAGGAGTACTTCCCCTTGGCCTTGCGGCAGCGGATGATCGAGTCGACCACGTTCTGGCCGACGTTGCGGACCGCGGTGAGGCCGAAGAGGATCACGTCGTCGCCCTGGGCCGCGAAGTTGGCCTCGGACTCGTTGACGTTCGGCGGGAGCACCTTGATGCCCATGCGCCGGCACTCGTTCAGATAGACCGCCGACTTGTCCTTGTCGTCGCGCACGGAGGTCAGCAGCGCGGACATGTACTCGGCCGGGTAGTTGGCCTTGAGGTAGGCGGTCCAGTACGTGACCAGGCCGTACGCGGAGGAGTGCGCCTTGTTGAAGGCGTAGCCGGCGAACGGGACCAGGACGTCCCACAGCGCCTGGATGGCCTGGTCGGAGAAGCCCTTCTTCTTCGCGCCCTCCTGGAAGAGCACGAAGTTCTTCGCCAGTTCCTCGGGCTTCTTCTTGCCCATGACGCGGCGGAGGATGTCGGCCTCGCCGAGGGAGTACCCGGCGATGATCTGGGCGGCCTTCTGCACCTGCTCCTGGTAGACGATCAGGCCGTAGGTGAGGCCGAGGACCTCCTTGAGGGGCTCCTCCAGCTCCGGGTGGATCGGGGTGATCTCCTGGAGGCCGTTCTTGCGCAGCGCGTAGTTGGTGTGCGAGTCCATGCCCATCGGGCCCGGGCGGTACAGGGCCGAGACGGCGGAAATGTCCTCGAAGTTGTCGGGCTTCATCAGCCGCAGCAGCGAGCGCATCGGGCCGCCGTCGAACTGGAACACGCCGAGCGTGTCACCGCGGCAGAGCATCTCGTACGTCTTGGGGTCGTCCAGCGGGACGGAGAGCAGTTCCAGCTCGACGCCCTTGTTCTTCTTCACCATCTTGACGGCGTCGTCCATGATGGTGAGGTTGCGCAGGCCCAGGAAGTCCATCTTCAGCAGGCCCAGCGACTCGCACTGGGGGTAGTCCCACTGCGTGATGGTGACGTTGTCGGTGTGCCTGACCCAGACCGGGGCGTGGTCGACGATGGGCTCGCTGGACATGATCACGCCGGCCGCGTGCACACCCATCTGCCGCACCAGGCCCTCGACGCCCTTGGCGGTGTCGATGACCTTCTTGACGTCGGGTTCGTTCTCGTACATCCCCCGGATCTCGCCCGCCTCGCTGTAGCGCGGGTGGCTGGGGTTGGTGATGCCGTCGAGGTCGATGCCCTTGCCGAGGACGTCGGCGGGCATGGCCTTGGTGAGCCGGTCGCCCATCGCGTACGGGTAGCCCAGGACGCGCGCGGAGTCCTTGATGGCGTTCTTCGCCTTGATCTTGCCGTAGGTGCCGATCATGGCGACCTTGTCGGCGCCGTACTTCTCCGTGACGTACCGGATGACCTCGACGCGCCGGCGCTCGTCGAAGTCGATGTCGACATCGGGCATGGACACGCGCTCGGGGTTGAGGAACCGCTCGAAGATCAGCCCGTGCTCGATCGGGTCGAGGTCGGTGATGCCCATGGCGTACGCCACGATCGAACCGGCCGCGGAGCCACGGCCGGGGCCGACCGCGATGCCGTTGTTCTTGGCCCACATGATGAAGTCGGCGACGACGAGGAAGTAGCCCGGGAACCCCATCTGGATGATGACGTCCATCTCGTACTCGGCCTGCTTCTGGCGGTCCTCGGGGACGCCGGCGGGGAAGCGGCGCTGCATGCCGCGCCGCACCTCCTCCTGGAACCAGGTGACCTCGGTGAAGCCCTCCGGGATGTCGAACTTGGGCATCAGGTCGCGCTTCTCGAACATCCCGGTGATGTCGATCTGGTCGGCGACGAGCCGGGTGTTGGCGCAGCCCTCCTGCCAGGCGTCCGAGGAGTCGATGGCGTACATCTCCTCCGTGGACTTCAGGTAGTAGCCCGTGCCGTCGAACCGGAAGCGGTCGGGGTCGGAGAGGTTCTTGCCGGTCTGGATGCACAGCAGCGCGTCGTGCGCCGTCGACTCGTGCGCGTAGGTGTAGTGCGAGTCGTTGGTCACCAGCGGCGGGATGCCCAGTTCCTTGCCGATCTTCAGCAGGTCGTCGCGGACCCGGCGCTCGATCTCGATGCCGTGGTCCATCAGCTCCAGGAAGTACCGGTCCTTGCCGAAGATGTCCTGGTACTCGCCGGCGGCCTTGCGCGCCTCCTCGTACTGGCCCAGCCGCAGCCGGGTCTGCAGCTCACCGGACGGGCAGCCGGTGGAGGCGATCAGGCCCTCCGACCACTGGGCGATGGTCTCCTTGTCCATCCGGGGCCACTTCTGGAGCCAGCCCTCGGCGTACGCGTCGGAGGACAGCCGGAAGAGGTTGTGCAGACCGGTCTTGTTCGCCGCCCAGATCGTCTTGTGCGTGTAGCCACCGGAACCGGAGACGTCGTCGCGCTTCTGGTGCGGCTGGCCCCACTGGATCTTGCGCTTGTTGCGCCGCGACTCGGGCGCCACGTACGCCTCGATCCCGATGATCGGCGTGACCCCGGCCTTCTGCGCCGAGTGGAAGAAGTCGTAGGCGCCGTGGAGGTTGCCGTGGTCGGACATCGCGATGTGCGTCATGCCCATCTCGTTGGCCGCCTTGAACATGTCCGACAGCCGCGCCGCACCGTCCAGCAGCGAGTACTGGGTGTGGACATGCAGATGCGTGAACGGCGGCTTGGCCACGGTGCGGGACCTCCAGAGGACGGATGGTGGAACGGTGTCGAAGTCTACGACTCCCCACTGACAATCGCGGGGCACTCACGAGTAGCCTCGCCCGTTGTCAGGAGCAGATCCGCGACCCGGATCCGCCCGGCTCTCCGTACCTTTCACGCACTTCAGGAGGCACCCAGCGATGCCGTCCCAGCACGCCCCGGCGCAGGACGCCGCGCAGCGCGGCGAGGAGATCCTCGCCGTCTTCGACACCGCCTTCGGAGAGCTGCTCGCCGCCGACCCCGCGGCCTTCCGTGTCAAGTTCCGGAAGATGGCCGCCTCCGCCTTCGCCTTCTACCGGGGCACGGCCTGCCTCTTCTACCGCGACCAGGAGACCGCCGGCGACAAGGACAGCGGCCCGTACCTGGACGAGCGGACCGGCCGGGTGTGGATCCACGGCGATCTGCACGCCGAGAACTTCGGTACGTACATGGACGCCACGGGCCGGCTGATCTTCAACGTCAACGACTTCGACGAGGCGTACGTCGGCCCCTTCACCTGGGACCTGAAGCGGTTCGCCGCCTCCGTCGCGCTGATCGGCTACGCCAAGGCGCTCAGCGACAAGCAGATCACCGACCTGGTGCGGACCTACGCCGCCGCCTACCGGGAGCGGATCCACGCCCTGGCGTCCATGACCCGGGCCTCCGACGGGGACGAGCTGCCGCCCTTCACCCTGGACACCGCCGAGGGCCCGCTGCTGGGCGCGCTGCGCGACGCCCGTTCGCTGACCCGGTTCGCGCTGCTGGACTCGATGACCGAGATCCGTGACTTCGAGCGGCGCTTCGCGGACGGCGGCGGCAGCGTCGAGCTGGACGCGGCGACCCGCTACAAGGTGCTCGCCGCCTTCGACGGCTATCTGGAGACGCTGCCGGAGTCGAGCCTGACCCGCCCGGACTCCTACCGGGTCAAGGACGTGGTGGGCCGGCGCGGCATCGGCATCGGCTCGGCCGGCCTGCCGTCGTACAACATCCTGCTCGAGGGCAACAGCGACGCCCTGGAGAACGACGTGGTGATCTACATGAAGCAGGCGCAGACCCCGGCGGTCTCCCGGCACATCACCGATCCCGCGGTGCGCGGTTACTTCCAGCACGAGGGCCACCGCACGGTCATCTCCCAGCGGGCGCTGCAGGACCACGCCGACCCGTGGCTGGGCTGGACCGAGCTGGACGGCGCCGGCCAGCTGGTCGCCGAGATCTCGCCGTACGCGGTCGACCTGGACTGGTCGGACATCGACGACCCGGAGGAGATCTCCGCCGTCGTCGCCGACCTGGGGCGGGCGACGGCCACGATGCACGCCGCGGCCGACGACGAGAGCGGCCACTCCCTGGTGCCCTTCTCGACCGAGCGGGCCATCGACGCGGCCATCGCCGCCGACGAGGAGGGCTTCGCGCCGCTGCTGGTGGACTTCGCGCACTCCTACGGCGCCCGGGCCCGCGCCGACCACCAGATCTTCGTGGACCTCTTCCGCAACGGCCGGATCCCCGGCCTGTAGGGCACCGGACGGGGGCGACGCCCCGGGCGGGCGGGCCCCGCGACGGCCGGAATTCCCGGTCCGTACGGGTTCGCGCCCCCTTAGGCGCCGCTTACCCCGGCCCATGGCACACTCGGCAGCAATGGACATCTCGGCGGCACATCTGCGGGCACTGCGCGCGGCGCTCTTCACGGCGCTGTGCGTGACGCTGTCCGCGGCATCCCATGTGCTGCTGTCCCGTATGCCGCTGCCGCCGGCCACCGTCGCCGCGCTGTCCGCGGCCGTCTTTGCGCTCGCCTACGCGCTGGCCGGCCGCGAGCGCGGCTTCTGGCGGATCGCGGCGCTGCTGGTGCCCGTGGAACTCGCCGCCGACCTGGTCTTCAGCATCGGGCAGCACACCTGTTACGGCGGGGCGGGCGGGCCGGTCGCCGGGCCGCTGCGCTCGCTGGGCGTGGACCTGCTGTGCGGCGGCGGGGCGGTCGGCGGCCCGCTGGCCCGGCTGTCCGAGGACGCCGCCGCGCCCGACGCGACCGGCACGGTCTGGCTGCTGCTGCTCGCGGCCCACCTGGCCGTCGGACTGCTGGCGGCCGGCTGGCTGCGCCGCGGCGAGGCCGCGCTGGCCCAGCTGCTGGGCGCGGTGGCCGGCTTCGCCTTCCGCCCGCTGCTGATCGCGGTCGCGGTCATCGGCGCCACCGCGGCACCCCGCCGCCCGGCGCCGGCCCCGGTGCGGACCGGGCACCCGGCCCGCACCGCTCCCCTGCTCGTGCACTGTGTCGTGCGCCGCGGGCCGCCCTGCGCGCTCGCCGCGTAACCACCGGCTCTCCGGTCCGGCCGCGCGGCGCGCGTACGCCTTCGACGGCACGCACACCACATCCCGATGTCCCACGGATCTTCACGGAGCAGGAACAGTCATGAGCAACCGCAACAACCAGGCCAACAAGCAGGCAGCCCGCGAGCGGCTGCGCGCGGAGCGTGCACGGCAGGCGAAGAAGGAGAAGGTCCGCCGGCAGCTGATCGTCGGCGGTGCGATCGTCGCCGTCCTGGCCATAGCCGGTGGTATCGGGGTAGCGGTCACGAACTCGGGCGGCGGCGACTCGGGCGGCACCGCCGCCGACAGCGCGGGCGGCAGCCAGGTCTGGGCGAAGGCCGCCAAGGCCAAGCTCGTCAAGCCGGCCAACACCTCCGGCGCCAACGGCACCACCGTCGTGATCGGCAAGCCGGACGCCAAGAACACCCTCAGCCTCTTCGAGGACCCGCGCTGCCCCGGCTGCGCCAACTTCGAGCAGAACGTCGGCGCGACCGTCGAGAAGGACATCAAGGACGGCCGGTACAAGGCCACCTACCACCTGGGCACGTTCCTCGACACCAACCTCAAGGGCACCGGCTCCAAGAACGCGCTGTCCGCGATGGGCGCCGCGCTCAACGTCAGCCCGGACGCCTTCCTGAAGTACAAGTACGCGCTGTACTCCAAGACGTACCACCCGGACGAGACCGGTCCGGACAAGTTCGCCGACGACAGCTACCTGATCAAGGTCGCCGACACCGTGCCGGCGCTCAAGGGCAACGCGGCCTTCCAGAAGGACGTCAAGGGCGGCACGTTCGACCGGTGGGCGCTGGAGATGTCCACCGAGTTCAACGGGCACAAGGAAGTCGCCAGCACCCCGACGCTGAAGGTCAACGACACCGTGATCGGCACGGACAGCGCCCAGGGCAAGGTGGCCCCGTCGACCGTGCCCACGTTCAACTCCATGGTCGACAAGGAGCTGAAGAAGTGACCCGGTCACAGCCGTGACCCCCGGCCGGCGTGCGGACCGCACGCCGGCCGATGCCAAATCTTGACCCGGGCTGCCGTCGTGCACATGGCAGACTCCCGCCCATGCAGGCGAGGGGAGCGCGCCCGGGGGCCGCGCCGTGGGCGGAACTCAGGGTGGCGCGGGCGGCGCTGTTCACCGCGCTGTGCACCACGCTGTCCGCGACCTCCCATGTCCTGCTGTCGCACACCCCGTTGCCGCCCGCGACGGTCGTCGCGGTCTGCGCCGGGGTGTTCGCCGCGGCCTACGCGCTGACCGGCCGGCGGCGCGGCTACCGTGCCGTCGCCGCGCTGCTGGTACCGCTGGAGCTGGCCGCGGACACCGTCTTCACCGCCGGGCAGCACACCTGCTACGGCCCGGCCGGCGGCCCGCTCGCCGGCCCGCTGCGCTCGGTCGGGGTGCATCTGCTGTGCCGGGGCGGCGAGTTGGGCACCCCGCTGGCCGGGGCGCCCGGCCGGCCGGCCGTTCCGCTGCCGCCGGCCGCGGCCCCCTGGCTGCTGCTCGCCGCGCACCTCGCGGTGGGGCTGCTCGCCGCCGGCTGGCTGCACCGCGGCGACGCCGCGCTGGACGCCCTGCTGCGCACCGCCGCGACCGCCACCTTCCGGCCCCTGCTGACCGCGGTGGCGGTGGCCGGCGCCGCGGCCCTCCCGCCCCGCCGGCGGATCCGCCCGCTGCGCCCGCTGCCGCCGGCCCGCCCGCTCCCCCTCCTCGTGCACTGCGTACGGCGCCGCGGCCCTCCCCGTACGGCCGCCGCCTGACCAGTCCGTACGAGCCGTCAGACCCTTGAGGGGACCCCCCATGAGCACCCGTAACAGCCAGGCGAGCAAGACCGCGGCCCGCGAACGCATCCGGGCCGAGCGCGAGCGCCAGAAGAAGAAGGACCGGATGCGCCGCCAGCTCGTCGTGGCGGTCTCGGTCGTCGGCGTGCTGGCCGTGGCCGGCGGCATCGGCTTCGCCGTGATGAAGGCCAACGAGCCGACCGGCTGGGAGGCCGCCAAGGAGGCCCCGCAGGTCGCACCGGCGCACACCCAGGGCAAGGACCACACCGAGATCCTGATAGGTGACCCGAAGGCCACCCAGACGCTGGAGGTCTTCGAGGACGTCCGCTGCCCGGCGTGTGCCGCGTTCGAGCAGAGCAGCGGCCCGGCGCTGCTGAAGGACATCAAGGACGGCCGCTACAAGGTCCGTTACACGATGTACTCGTTCATCGACGGCATGCAGGGCGGCGAGGGCTCGAAGAACGCGCTGAGCGCGCTCGGTGCCGCGCTGAACGTCAGCCCGGAGGCGTTCTTGAAGTTCAAGACCGCGCTGTACTCCACCAAGTACCACCCCGATGAGCGCGAGGACCTCTACGCCAAGGACTCCGAGCTGCTCAAGGTCGCCGCGGACGTGCCGGAGCTGAAGAACAACAAGGCGTTCGAGACGGCGGTCAAGAAGGGCACCTACGACCGCTGGACGATGGACATGACCGCGCTCTTCGGCCGCAAGGGCGTCAAGGGCACGCCGACGTTCATGCACGGCGACAAGAAGCTGGTGATGGACCAGATCCCGCAGCGTCAGATGACGCAGGCGCAGTACAACCAGCTCGCGCTGGCCAACTTCAAGAAGATGATCGACAAGGAGTTCGGCCCGGCGAAGGGCACGGGGGCCGGCAAGGGCTCCGGCGGCGGGAAGGGCATCCGCGAGGGCGAGAAGGACCCGACGGGCGGTCACTGAGCGGCCGGCCCGCGAGAGCGGGCCCGGCACCCTTACGGCACGGGGACGAGAGGGCGAATTCTCGGAAATCCCGGGAATCGCCCTCCCGTTGACGTCCTACCGGCCAGTAAGGTGAGCGCCCGTGACCGCTCATGACCAGATATCACGCCGCTCCGCCGTTACGGCCGTAGCCGCCACCGCCGCCCTCCTGCCGTTCGCCGGCGCCACCGCCGCGCACGCCCAACAGGCCGCGGAACAGGGCCAGTTCTTCCAGCACGGGGTCGCCTCCGGTGACCCCCTCCCGGACGGCGTCCTGCTGTGGACCCGGGTCACCCCCACGCCGTCGGCCACCCCGGGCTCCGGCCGCGGACCGGCCACCGAGGTCGCGTGGGAGGTGGCGAGCGACAAGGGCTTCACCACCGTCGTCGCACACGGCAGGGTGACCACCGCCGCGGACCGCGACCACACCGTCAAGGCCGACGTCCGCGGCCTGCGCCCGGCCACCACCTACTACTACCGCTTCACCGCCGGCGGCGGGCACTCCCCCGTCGGCCGCACCCGCACCGCCCCCGCGCACGACACCGCGGCCGGCAACGTCCGCTTCGGCGTGGTCTCCTGCGCCAACTGGGAGTCCGGCTACTTCTCGGCATACCGTCACCTGGCCGCCCGTACCGAGCTGGACGCGGTGCTGCACCTCGGCGACTACCTCTACGAGTACAAGTCGGGCGAGTACCCGGACTTCAAGTACGTGGTCCGCCCGCACTCCCCCGCCCACGAGCTGCTCACCCTCGCCGACTACCGCGTCCGGCACGGCGCCCACAAGGCCGACCCGGACGCGCTGGCCATGCACGCCACCCACCCGGTCATCGCCATCTGGGACGACCACGAGTTCGCCGACAACGCCTGGAAGGGCGGCGCGGTCAACCACACCCCGGACACCGAGGGCCCCTGGTCCGCGCGGATGGCAGCGGCCAAGCAGGCGTACTTCGAGTGGATGCCGGTGCGCCCGTCGATCGCCGGCACCACCTACCGCCGGCTGCGCTTCGGCACCCTGGCCGATCTGCACCTGCTGGACCTGCGGTCGTTCCGCGACGAGCAGGCGAAGCCGGGCAGCGGCGCGGTCGACGACCCGAGCCGGACGATCACCGGCCGGGCCCAGCTGGACTGGCTCAAGGCCGGCCTGGAGCGCTCCGACACCGCCTGGCGGCTGGTCGGCACCTCGGTGATGATCTCGCAGGTGGCGTTCGGCTCGGTGCCCGCGCACCTGCTCGGCCCGCTCGCCGAGATCCTCGGCGTCCCCAAGGAGGGCCTGGCGATCAACACCGACCAGTGGGACGGCTACACCGACGACCGCCGCGAGCTGCTCGGTCACCTCAGCGACCGCGGCATCGACAACACCGTCTTCCTGACCGGCGACATCCACATGGCCTGGGCCAACGACGTGCCCCTGGAGGCGGCGACCTACCCGGCCACCCGGCCGGTGGCGACGGAGTTCGTGGTCACCTCCGTCACCTCCGACAACGTGGACGACTTCCTGCACGTCGCCCCGCACACGGTCTCGCTGGTCGGCGTCGCCGCCATCCGGGCCGCCAACCGGCACGTGAAGTGGCTGGACATGGACTCGCACGGCTACGGCGTCCTGGACGTCACCGCCGCGCGCACCCAGATGGACTACTTCGCCGTCTCGGACAAGACCGACCCCGCCGCCACCAGCAAGCACCTGCGCTCGTACCGCACCCTGACCGGCAGCCGGCAGGTGGAGCGGGCGGACGGGCCGGTCGTCTAGCAGCTCACAGATCGGCCAGGAATCCCAGGGCCACCTTCCAGGCGCTCTCCGCCGCCTCGGCGTCGTGGTCCGGCAGGTCCGGGTCGGTGAAGAGATGGCCGGCGCCGGCGTAGCGGAACACCTCTACGTCCGCGCCGGCCCGGCGCATCTGCAGGTACCAGGCGTTCAGCCAGTCGTGCGGCTCGTACGGGTCCGGGTCGGCGACGTGCAGCTGCACCGGCAGGTCCTCGGCGACCGCGCCCTCGGCGATGTCGGAGGTGCCGTGCAGCAGGAGCAGCCCGCGGGTCTTCTCGTCGCCCAGCGCGAGGGTCTGGGCGACCGAGCCGCCGAAGGAGAAACCGGCGTAGACCACCCCGCGGTCGGAGTACGGCGCGACGGCCGTGATGGCGCGCTTGAGCAGTTCCTCCTTGCCGATCTCGTCCTTGATCAGGATGCCGTCCGGCACCGATCCGGCGGTCCGGCCGTCGAACAGGTCGGGGACGATCACCTCGTGTCCCGCGGCGCGCAGCCGGTCCGCCGCGGCGTGCACCGCGGGGCGCAGCCCGCACACCGAATGGAACAGCACAATCGTCAAGGGCCCGCTGGTCGCGGGCTCGGCGGAGGCCGGCACTGCATCACTCCCTGGATCGGTTCGTTGTGACCCATCGTGCCAGTTACGGTCGGTGGGACCGGGTACCAGCACACCAGAGTGCATCCCACCCCGAGGAGGATTCCCGTGTCCGTGGAGGACGTGCTGCGACCGATCGCCGTCATCGGCGGCTCGATCCTGCTCACCCTCGTCCTGGTCTGGCTCGCAGACCGGGCGCTGCGCAGGATCGACACCGCCCACCCGGAGACCCCGCTGTGGGGGCTGCTGCGCCGCTGCCGGATACCGCTGCAGGGTGTCCTCTGCGCGGCGCTGCTGCGCGGCTCGTACGACCAGACCGGGCTGGCGGCCGCGAAGGAGCACGCGGCGGGCATCGGCCAGGTGCTGACGCTGGTGCTGATCGCGGCCACCGCCTGGCTGGTGGTGCGCGCGGCGGCGGCGATCGTCGAGTCGTCGTACTCGCGCTACGCGGCGGGCGCCCGGGACATCGCACGGGTGCGGCGCGTGCGCACCCAGGTCACGCTGATCCAGCGGGTGGTCACGGCCGTGGTGATCGTCGTCGCGGCGGCCTCGATGCTGCTGACGTTCCCGGCGATGCAGGCGTTCGGCACGTCCGTGCTGGCGTCCGCCGGGCTGCTGGGCATCGTCGCCGGTATCGCCGCCCAGTCCACCCTCGGCAACCTCTTCGCCGGGCTGCAGATCGCCTTCGGCGACATGGTCCGCATCGGCGACACCGTCGTGGTGGACGGCGAATGGGGCACCGTCGAGGAGATCACCCTGACGTTCCTGACCGTGCGGACGTGGGACGAGCGGCGGATCACCATGCCGGTGTCGTACTTCACCGGCAAGCCGTTCGAGAACTGGTCGCGCGGCGGGGCCCAGATGACCGGCACGGTGCTGTTCCACCTCGATCACAGCGCGCCGGTGGAGAAGATGCGGCAGCGGCTGCTGGAGATCCTCCAGGAGTGCCCGGAGTGGGACGCCAGGTCCTGGAGCCTGGTGGTCACCGACACCACGCCCACCACGGTCGTGGTGCGGGCGCTGGTCACCGCCCGGGACTCGGACGCCATATGGACGGTGCGCTGCACGGTCCGCGAGCAGCTGCTCGAATGGCTGCGGACCGAGCACCCCTACGCGCTGCCGCGGATCAGCACCGCACCGGCGCCGCTGGACCGGGTCGGGGAGCTGCCGGAGCGCTGACCCGGCCGCGCCGCCCGGCAGGCCCGGGCGGCCGGGTCGGCCGGGCGGCCCGGGAGGGCTACGGCACCCCCCGCAGGCTGCGCACGTCCAGATGGCGCAGCACCCGGTCCACGACCTCCGGGTCCACCCCGGGCTCGCTGCGCGCCGCCAGCACCTCGTGCCGGGCGGCGGAGAGCATCTCGTTCTGGATGCGCTGCACCTTCTTGAGCCGGGAGATCCGCTTCTCGAAGAGTTCCCGGCGCTCGTCGTCGACGATCTCCGGCGCGATCCGGGCACCGATGTCGTGCGCGCGCCGCGCCAGCTGCTCGCTGACCTCGTCCGGCAGCTCCTCGACCGCCAGGATCTCCTTCAGCCGCCCCTTGGACGCCTTGATCACCCGCAGTGCCAGCTCCCGCTCCAGCGCGTCGACGGCGTCGGTGTCGGCCCGTACCCGCAGTGTGCGCACCAGCCAGGGCAGCGTGAGGCCCTGGACGAGGAGGGTGCTGAGCACCACCGCGAAGGCGATGAAGAGGATGTCGTCGCGGGCCGGGAAGTCGTTGCCCCCGTCGATCGAGTACGGAATGGCCAGGGCCAGGGCCACCGAGGCCACCCCGCGCATCCCCGACCACCACATGATGAGCGTCTCCCGCCAGCTCATCGGGATCTCCTCGTCGTAGTCCCGGAGCTTGTGCATCCGCTTGGCCAGCCAGGCGGCCGGCAGCAGCCACAGCAGGCGGACGCCGACGACCACCCCGACGACGGCGGCGCCGGCGCCGAGCAGCTGGCCCCAGCGGTGCGACGCCGCCCCGAAGATGTTGTGCAGCTCCAGACCGATCAGCCCGAAAGCGACACCGGTGACGAGGGTGTCGACGACCTCCCAGAAGGTGTAGCCGGCCAGCCGCCCCATCACGTCGTCCGGATCGACCGCGTACTCGGCCAGGAACAGCGCGCAGGTCAGCACCGCGAGCACACCGGAGCCCCGGAAGTTCTCCGCCAGGACGTACGCGACGAACGGCACCAGCAGCGTCAGGCCGATCTGCAGCGTCGGGTCACCGAGCAGCCCCATCAGCTTGTTGGTGACCCAGCCCAGCAGCAGGCCGACCGCCATGGCGACCACCGCGGAGAGCACCAGCGAGCCGACCGCGGCGGGCACCGAGAAGGTGCCGCTGACCGCCGCGGTGAGCGCGACGTGGTACAGCACGATGGCGGTGACGTCGTTGAACAGCCCCTCGCCCTCCAGGATCGAGACCATCCGGCGGGGCAGCCCGAGCTTGCCGGCGACGGCGGTCGCGGCCACCGGGTCGGGCGGGGCGACCAGCGCGCCGAGCACCACCGCGGCGGCCACCGGCAGCCCGGGCACCACCGCCTGGGCGACGGCGGCGACCGCGGCGGTGGTCGCGAAGACCAGTGCCACGGCGAGCAGGAAGATCGGCCGGAGGTTGGCGGTGAACTGCCGCCAGGAGGTGCGCTGCACGGCCGCGTAGAGCAGCGGCGGCAGCACCACCGGCAGGATGAACTCGGGCGGCACCTCGACGTTGGGCACGAACGGCAGCAGTGCCAGGACCGCGCCGGCGAGGGTCATCAGCACCGGTGACGGAAGTCCCAGCCGGTCGCCGACCGGAACCATGACCACGGCTCCGAGCAGCAGGACGAAGATCAGAGCCAGCTGGTCCACGGTGGCTACGCTCCGGGGTCGGATTCGATCACTTGCCGTCCCCAGCGTGCCACGCCACCGGCGGTTGCCGCCGTGACCGCTCCCGCGCGATGCGCCGCGTCAGTTGCTGTCGTCCCGCACGGTGTCCAGGGCCTGCTGCAGATCGTCCGGGTAGGCGCTCTCGAACTCGACCCAGCGGCCGTCGGAGGGGTGCTCGAAGCCCAGCCGGACCGCGTGCAGCCACTGCCGGCCGACGCCCAGCCGCTTGGCGAGGGTGGGGTCCGCGCCGTAGGTCAGGTCACCGACGCAGGGGTGGCGGTGGGCGGCCATGTGCACCCGGATCTGGTGGGTGCGCCCGGTCTCCAGCTTGATGTCGAGCAGGCTGGCCGCGCGGAATGCCTCGATCAGGTCGTAGTGCGTGACCGACGCCTTGCCCTCGGCGGTGACCGCCCACTTGTAGTCGTGCTGCGGATGCCGGCCGATGGGCGCGTCGATGGTGCCGCTCATCGGGTCCGGGTGGCCCTGCACCAGGGCGTGGTAGCGCTTGTCCGGGACGCGCTCCTTGAACTGCCGCTTCAGGGACGTGTACGCCCGCTCGGACTTGGCGACGACCATCAGGCCGGAGGTGCCGACGTCCAGGCGGTGCACGATGCCCTGGCGCTCGGCGGCGCCGGAGGTGGAGATGCGGTAGCCGGCCGCGGCCAGCCCGCCGATGACGGTCGTGCCCGTCCAGCCGGGGCTGGGGTGCGCGGCGACGCCGACCGGCTTGACGATCACGACGATGTCGTCGTCGTCATGGACGATCTCCATGCCCTCGACGGGCTCGGCGACGATCTCCACGGGCGGCGCGGCCTGCGGCATCTCGACTTCCAGCCAGGCACCGCCGTGCACCCGCTCGGACTTCATCACCTCGGACCCGTCGACCCGGACCTTTCCGGCGGCGGCCAGCTCGGCCGCCTTCGTACGGGAGAAGCCGAACATCCGGGCCAGCGCGGCGTCGACGCGCTCGCCCTCCAGGCCGTCCGGTACGGGCAGGGTGCGGATCTCGGGAATGGTGCTCACCCCACGAGTATGGCAGTTACGCCGTGGTGCCCTGCCCGGCGGTCGGGGGCCGGCGCCCGACGCCCCGTCAGTCCTTGTGGACCGTGCCGTCGGGGTCGAGCCCGCGGAAGGAGAGGATCACGATCAGGATGCCGCCGCAGACGATCGCGGAGTCGGCGAGGTTGAAGACCGCGAAGTGCGCGGGGGCGATGAAGTCGACCACCCCGCCCTCGAAGACCCCCGGCGAGCGGAAGATCCGGTCGGTGAGGTTGCCGAAGGCGCCGCCGAGCAGCAGGCCGAGGGCGAGCGCCCAGGGCAGGCTGTAGAGCTTGCGGGCGATCCGGGCGATCACCGCGATCACGGCCGCCGCGATGATCGTCAGGAAGATCGTCAGCGCCTCGCCGATGCCGAACGCGGCCCCGCGGTTGCGGATCACGCTGAACTGCAGCAGCGTCCCGATGACCTCGATGGGCTCGTGGTGCTCCAGCTTCTCGACGACGAGGAGCTTGCTGCCCAGGTCGAGGAGGTAGACCAGGACCGCGACCACCAGCAGCGCGGCGATCCGCCGCTTGCCGCGGGCGGCGCCCTGCTCCGGCTCCGCCGGCCCTCCCCCTTCGGCCCCCGCTACGGGGTCCGTCCCGGAGCCCGGCTCGGGTTCCGGCGTACCGGTGATGCGCTCCGCCTCTGCCACGTGTGAGTCCCTCAGCCCGTCGTGTCCACGGCCAGGCCGTGCCTGGCTGAACCACGAGAGTACGGCACACACGTACGGCGGCGGGCGGTACGGGTGCCGCCCGCGACGGCCTGTTCCGCGGACCGGCCTCAGCGGCGCTCCTGCTGCTGCTTGCACTCCACACACAGCGTCGCCCGGGGGAATGCCTGCATCCGCGCCTTGCCGATCGGTTTGCCGCAGTTCTCGCACAGCCCGTAGGTGCCCGCGTCCAGCCGGCTGAGGGCCCGTTCGGTCTGGTGGAGCATCTCGCGGGCGTTGGAGGCGAGCGCCAGCTCGTGCTCGCGGGTGATGTTCTTGGTGCCGGTGTCGGCCTCGTCGTCACCGGCGCCGTCACCGGAGTCCCGCATCAGGCCCGCGATGGCGTCCTCGGCCGTGGTGATCTCCAGCCGCAGCCGCACCGTCTCCTCCATCAGGGCGGTGCGTGCCTCGTCGACCTCGGCGGACGTCCAGGGGTCCTCGCCGGGCCGGACCGCCAGCTCCTCCGGTGCCGCGGCCGTCCGGGCGGTCGGCACCGCGTCCTCGCCGTGCGCCCCGGCCGTCGCGGCCGCCGTCTTCTTCGCCACCGTGTGGGCTCCCGTCTTCCTCGCGGGCACCGCGGCCTTCTTGGCCGGAGCCTTCTTCGCGGTCTTCTTCGCCGCTGCCCTGCCGGCCGTGGTCTTCGCGGCCGCGGCCTTCCCGGTCGTGGTCGTGCCGGCCGCCGTCTTCTTGGCGGCGGCCTTCTTCGGAGCGGCCTTCTTCGGTGCGTCGTGCCTCGGCGCAGGCTGCTTCGCGACGGCCTCGTCGGCAGGCGTCGTCCTCTTCTCCGCGGCGGTCTTTTTCGCCACCATGGCCGCGACCCCTTCACATATGTGACTTTGTTCGCGAATCGTGTCGGGAACGATAAATCGCCGCAGAGCACGCGGCAACGGGACGCACCGCCTCATCAGGTCCTGCCACCCGGCCCGGAGGTCCGGTCTGCCTCGGTTGTGCCCCGCTGTCCGCCCGGTAATCCGCCCGGCGGGCGGGCACCCGGCCGCTGGCCATTCGGGTCATCCCGGCGGCGCGGCGGTCCCGGGACGGCACCCGCCCGCCTACCGCGGCCCCCGCGGCGCCGAAAATTCGGTCGGCCGCCGTCGGCGCGGCCCCGTACACTGTGGGGGCACCCCCTGCTCTGGGGACACCTCCCGACCGAAGGCCGGGGAGGAGCCGAGAGCTCGGGGGAGCAGCGAAAGGCATTGATGGGACGAGTAGCGCCGTACGCAGCCAGCAGCGACCCGGGGACGGTGGAAGCCCGGGGGTGTGCGCGGCGTGAAGATCACCCCGGAGCCGCCGGAAGAAAGTTCTGGACGCTGGGCTTCTGCCCACGGGCTCGGACAGTGGGCTGCCGCCCGCGGAAGCCGGGCCACCCAGGGCGACTAGAACCGGCAGCGCGACCCCAATGAGGGGGCGGTGCGGCACGCACCGCCAAGGAGGGTGGTACCGCGGGAGCCGAGGCTCTCGTCCCTCCGGACGGAGAACGCAGCAGGTGTCCGCCGGAGGAAGCCCCCGATGACCGATCAGCCCCGGTACCGCCAGGTACCCGCCCAGGTAGACCTCCCCGCCCTCGAGCACGCGGTGCTCGATTTCTGGCAGGAACAGAAGGTCTTCGCCCGTACCCTCCAGCAGTCCGAGGGCCGGCCCGAATGGGTCTTCTACGAAGGCCCCCCGACCGCGAACGGCATGCCCGGCGCCCACCACATCGAGGCGCGCGTCTTCAAGGACGTCTTCCCCCGGTTCCGCACGATGCAGGGCTACCACGTCGACCGCAAGGCCGGCTGGGACTGCCACGGCCTCCCGGTCGAGCTGGCCGTGGAGAAGGAGCTGGGCTTCAGCGGCAAGAAGGACATCGAGGCGTACGGCATCGCCGAGTTCAACGCCAAGTGCCGCGAGTCGGTGACCCGGCACACGGACGCCTTCGCCGAGCTCACGACCCGTATGGGCTACTGGACCGACCTCGACAATCCGTACCGCACCATGGACCCCGACTACATCGAGTCGGTGTGGTGGTCGCTGAAGGAGATCTTCAAGAAGGGCCTGCTGACCCAGGACCACCGCGTCGCCCCCTGGTGCCCGCGCTGCGGCACCGGCCTGTCGGACCACGAGCTGGCGCAGGGCTACGAGACCGTCGTCGACCCCTCGGTCTACGTCCGCCTCCCGCTGACCTCCGGCCCGCTGGCCGGCGAGGCCGCGCTGCTGATCTGGACGACGACCCCCTGGACCCTGGTCTCCAACACGGCCGCCGCCGCGCACCCGGACGTCACGTACGTGGTCGCCACCGACGGCACCGAGAAGCTGGTCGTCGCCGAGCCGCTGCTGGAGAAGGCCCTCGGCGAGGGCTGGCAGGCCACCGGCCAGTCCTTCACCGGCCGCGAGATGGAGCGCTGGTCCTACCAGCGCCCGTTCTCCCTCGTCGAGCTGGAGGGCGCCAACTTCGTCGTCAACGCCGAGTACGTCACCACCGACGACGGTACGGGCCTGGTCCACCAGGCGCCCGCCTTCGGTGAGGACGACCTCAAGACCTGCAAGGCGTACGGCCTCCCGGTCGTCAATCCGGTCCGCCCCGACGGCACCTTCGAGGAGCAGCTCCCGCTCGTCGGCGGCCAGTTCTTCAAGAAGGCCGACGAGGCCCTGGTGGCCGACCTCGACGCCCGCGGCCTGCTGTTCCGGCACATCGCCTACGAGCACAGCTACCCGCACTGCTGGCGCTGCCACACCGCGCTGCTGTACTACGCCCAGCCGTCCTGGTACATCCGCACGACCGCGGTCAAGGACGCCCTGCTCCGCGAGAACGAGAACACCAACTGGTACCCGGAGTCGGTCAAGCACGGCCGCTTCGGCGACTGGCTGAACAACAACATCGACTGGGCGCTGTCCCGCAACCGCTACTGGGGCACCCCGCTGCCCATCTGGCGCTGCGAGGACGACCACCTCACCTGCGTCGGCTCGCTCGCCGAGCTGTCCGAGCTGACCGGCACCGACCAGTCCGCGCTGGACCCGCACCGCCCGTTCATCGACGAGATCACCTTCGGCTGCCCGCAGGAGGGCTGCGCCCACACCGCCGTGCGCGTCCCGGAGGTCATCGACGCCTGGTACGACTCCGGCTCGATGCCGTTCGCGCAGTGGGGCTACCCGTACCGCAACAAGGAGCTGTTCGAGAAGCGCTACCCGGCGCAGTTCATCTCGGAGGCCATCGACCAGACCCGCGGCTGGTTCTACACGCTGATGGCCGTCGGCACCCTGGTCTTCGACAAGTCGTCGTACGAGAACGTGGTCTGCCTGGGCCACATCCTCGCCGAGGACGGCCGGAAGATGTCCAAGCACCTGGGCAACACCCTCCAGCCGATCCCGCTCATGGACCAGCACGGCGCGGACGCGGTCCGCTGGTTCATGGCGGCCGGCGGCTCGCCGTGGGCCGCCCGCCGGGTGGGCCACGGCACCATCCAGGAGGTCGTCCGCAAGACCCTGCTGACGTACTGGAACACCGTCGCCTTCCAGGCGCTGTACGCCCGTACGTCCGACTGGGCCCCGTCCGCGTCCGACCCGGCCCCGGCCGACCGCCCGCTGCTGGACCGCTGGCTGCTCGGTGAGCTGAACACCCTGGTCGCGGAGGTCACCGAGTCCCTGGAGGGCTTCGACACCCAGCGCGCCGGCAAGCTGCTGTCGGCCTTCGTCGACGACCTCTCCAACTGGTACGTCCGCCGCTCCCGCCGCCGCTTCTGGCAGGGCGACCCGGCCGCGCTGCGCACCCTGCACGAGGTCATCGAGACGGTCACCCGCCTGATGGCGCCGCTCACCCCGTTCATCACCGAGCGGGTCTGGCAGGACCTGGTCGTCCCGGTCACCCCGGACGCCCCGGACTCCGTCCACCTGTCCACCTGGCCGGTCGCCGACCAGGCGCTCATCGACCCGGCGCTGTCGGCCCAGATGCTGCTGGTGCGGCGCCTGGTCGAGCTGGGCCGCGCCACCCGCGCCGAGTCCGGTGTGAAGACCCGCCAGCCGCTGTCCCGCGCGCTGGTCGGGGCCCACGGTTTCGCGGACCTGTCCGAGGACCTGCGCGCCCAGATCGCCGAGGAGCTCAACGTCAGCTCGCTGGCCTCGCTCTCGGACGTGGGCGGCTCGCTCGTCGACACCACCGCGAAGGCGAACTTCCGTGCCCTCGGCAAGCGGTTCGGCAAGGGCGTCCAGGCGGTCGCGAAGGCCGTCGCCGCCGCGGACGCCGCGGCCCTCTCGCTCGCGCTGCGCAACGGCACGGCGAGCGTCGAGGTCGACGGCGAGACCGTCACGCTGGCCCCGGACGAGGTGATCATCACCGAGACCCCGCGCGAGGGCTGGTCGGTGGCCTCCGACGCCGGCGCCACGGTCGCCCTGGACCTGGAGATCACCCCGGAGCTGCGCCGGGCGGGCCTGGCCCGGGACGCCATCCGGCTGATCCAGGAGGCCCGGAAGAACAGCGGCCTGGACGTCGCCGACCGGATCGCGCTGCGCTGGCAGTCCACGGACGAAGAGGTCCGTACGGCACTGGCCGACCACACCGACCTGATCTCCGACGAGGTGCTCGCCACGGACTTCGCCACCGGCGAGGCCGACGAGAGCTACGGCCCCGCCTTCACGGACGAGACACTGGCACTGACGTTCCGCCTCCGTAAGGCGTAATCCCCCCGTTCGCACACGTGCCCCGGCGCCACCCGCGCCGGGGCACTTCTCTTTGCCCGGCGCCGTCCCCGCCCGCTCCGCCCGCCCGCGCTCCGGGCAACGCAAAGGGCCGGGCCCCGAGGGAATCCCTCGGGGCCCGGCCCTGATTGCCGACGGTACGCGCTAGGCGGACCTCAGTTGTCGTCCTCGTCGATCAGGAAGCCACGCATCGGCGACGGCGTCTGCTGCATCGGCGACGGACCCTGCGGCCGCACCGGAGCCATCGGCTGCGTCATCGCCGGCGACATCTGCTGCTGACCGCCGTACGACGGGCCGTTGCTGGACGGACCGGCCATGGAGTGGTTGCCGCTCATCGACTGGCCGCCACCCATGGTGTGGTTACCGCCCATGGTGCCGGCACCGGCCGACGCCATCGACGGGGACGGCGGCAGCGAAGCGGCCGCCGGGGTCCGCGGCGGGGCCAGCGAGTCGTCCGCCTGGTTCTCCAGCTGACGCAGCTGGCTCTCCAGGTAGGACTTCAGCCGCGTGCGGTACTCGCGCTCGAAGCCGCGCAGGTCCTCGACCTTGCGCTCCAGCGTCGCGCGGGCCGACTCCAGCGAGCCCATCGCCACGCGGTGCTTCTCCTGCGCGTCCCGCTCCAGCGCGTCGGCCTTGGCGCGGGCGTCCCGCTCCAGACCCTCGGCACGGCTGCGGGCCTCGCCGACGATCTTGTTGGCCTCGGAACGGGCCTCCGCGATCGCCTGGTCAGCGGTCTGCTGCGCCAGCGACAGCACGCGCGCGGCGCTGTCGCCACCGGGGCCGCCCTGCTGGCCGCCCTGCTGCAGCTGCTGGGGTCCGCCGGGGCCGCCCATCGGGCCACCCATCGGACCGCCGGGGCCCATCGGACCGGGGCCGTGCGGGCCCTGCGGACCGGGACCGTGGCCACCGGGACCTGGGGGCAGCTGCGGTGCACCACCGGGCAGTTGGGGCGGGCCACCCATCCCCTGCTGCTGCGGCGGGACCGGCTGCGGACCGGATATGGCGGCGGGCACGGGAGCCCCGGGACGCTGCTGCTGCTCCTGCTGCTGGTCCGGTCCCTTGCGCAGGCCCTGCTGCTGCTGGTTCTGCGCCGCGGCGCGGGTGGCAGCGGCCAGCTTGGCGCGCAGGTCCTCGTTCTCCCGCAGGAGCCGGGTCAGTTCGGCTTCGACCTCATCGAGGAAGGCATCGACCTCGTCCTCGTCATAGCCTTCTCGGAGGCGGACGGTCGTGAACTGCTTGTTCCGCACGTCCTCGGGGGTCAACGGCATCTCTACTTCACCTCAACGTAGTCGTCGGCAATCGGCAAGACCGTATCGTTCACACCAACAACACCGTCCTCACGACGGTGATCAGGATGTACACGATGATCATCAATACGAAGAAGGACAGGTCGAGCGCCACGCCCCCGAGACGCAGCGGCGGAATGACCCGCCGCAGAAGCTTGAGTGGCGGATCAGTGACAGTGTAGGCGGCCTCCAGAACGACCACCATCGCCTTGCCGGGTTGCCATGAACGGGCGAATTGGAACACATAGTCCATCACCAGGCGGAAGATCAACACGATCAGGAAGCAGTACAGCGCGATGTAGATCACCTGACCAAACACACTCATCTCGCGCGGTCCCTCTCCCCTTGCCTTGCTTCTGTGTTGGCCTCACGGCCCCGGTACGCCCGGTGTTGCGTCTCAGCTCTGGTTGAAGAACCCGCCCTCTGCGATACGGGCCTTGTCCTCCGCCGTGACATCGACGTTAGCAGGCGACAACAGGAACACCTTCTGCGTCACCCGCTCGATGCTGCCGTGAAGACCAAACACCAAACCGGCCGCAAAGTCGACAAGTCGCTTCGCATCGGTGTCATCCATCTCTGTGAGATTCATGATCACCGGAGTGCCCTCACGGAAGTGTTCCCCGATGGTACGGGCTTCGTTGTACGTCCGCGGGTGAAGTGTGGTGATGCGGTAGGGCTCCCGCTCGGACACAACCTTGGGCATGATCACCGGTGCGTTCTTCTCCAGATTCGGACGGTCGGGTGTGATGGATGCCACGGGGGCAATTCGCGCGGGTCGTCCGCTTTCCGCGGTGAGCGGGGCCGGTTCACGTTGCGCCGGAGGCGTCACGGCACGGACGGGTTCGTCCCGTTCCGGGCGTGTTTCGGGCTGCACTTGATGCTGCTGCCGCCGCCCGCGATCGGGTTCCGGGTCAAGCTCGGGCTCGAACTCGTCGTCGGGGTCGAACCCCCTGCCGTCGTACCCATCGTCCTCCACGAGGCCGAGGTAGACCGCCATCTTGCGCATCGCGCCGGCCATTCTCTGCGTCCTCCGCTCTGTGGTGGATCGGCTCCGTCACCAGGGGCCTTGGATCCACGCAGCCTTCCCGCTTTCTGCGGAAATGACCATATTTTGTGCTGTGGTCCGACTTGCTTGGCGACGTTACCCGAGCCGTGGTCGGACTCCGAGTACCGCAGTGCCGACGCGCACATGTGTCGCCCCGGCCGCCACGGCCTCCTCAAGGTCCGCGCTCATGCCCGCGGACACCATGGTGGCAGCAGGATGGGTGGCGCGCAGGTCGGTTGAGATTTCCATGAGCCGTTCGAATGCGGCCAGTTGGCGGCCGGCATACGGCCCGGCCAGGGGCGCGACGGTCATCACCCCGTCCAGGCGCAACCCTTGGGCCTCCGCGATCGCGTCCGCGAGTGCCGGCACCCCCTGCGGGGCCACCCCGCCGCGCTCACCGGTGACCCGGGCGGCGTCCCCCGACTCGGCGTCAAGTGCCACCTGGATCAGGCAACCCAGCTCGCGCTCCGCACGTACCGCTTCCTTGGAGAGGGCGGTGACGAGCCTGGACCGGTCGACCGACTGAACAATCCCGGCATAACCGGCCACAGACCGCACCTTGTTGGTCTGCAGTTGTCCAACGAAGTGCCAAGTAAGGGGCAAATCAGCGCATTCGGCGGCCTTCGGTGCCGCGTCCTGATCGCGGTTCTCCGCGACCTGCCGCACACCCAGTTCCGCGAGCAACCGCACATCGCTCGCGGGATAGGTCTTGGTGACCACGATCAGGGTCACCTCGTCGCGCGGCCGCCCGGCCTTGGCGCAGGCGGCGGAGATACGATTTTCCACCCGCTCCAGATTGGCGGCCAGTTCCGCTCTCCGGTCGTCCGTCACAGCTCGGCCTCCCCCGGCCCGCGGCCGGGGATCTCCCCGAGCCACACATAGCTCGCGAGCCGCCCGGTCGTGCGGTCGCGCCGATAAGAGAAGTGGTCCGCGGACTCCCGCGTACAGATGTGGGAATCCTCACGCACCGCGACGCCCGCGGCGGCGAGTTGGGCCCGCACCCCCGCGGTGACGTCCACCGCCGGGGTGCCCCACCCGGTCGTCGCGTGCGCCTCGGGCACCACCGCGGCGACATCGGAGCGCATCGCCTCGGGCACCTCGTAGCACCGGCCGCAGATCGCGGGTCCGGTACGCGCGAGGATCCGGGCCGGCTCCGCGCCCAGTTCGACCATCGCCTCGACGACCGCCGGCACCACGCCGGCGACCAGGCCGGGCCGTCCGGCGTGCGCGGCCCCCGCGATCCCGGCGGCCGGATCGGCCAGCAGGACCGGGGTGCAGTCGGCGGTGAGTACGGCGAGCGCGAGGCCCCGGCGCGCCGTCACCACCGCGTCCACGCACGGGACGTCGGCATCGCGCCAGGGTCCTTCGACCACCGCGACGTCCCTGCCGTGGACCTGGTTCATCCAGACCACCGCGGCCGAGTCGAGGCCGAGTTCGGCCGCCGCCAGCGCGCGGTTGGTACGGACGGCCTCCGGGTCGTCGCCGACCGCGCCGCCCAGGTTGAGCTGATCATACGGAGCGGCGCTCACCCCGCCCCACCTGTCGGTGAAGGCGAAGTGCGCGCCGCTCTCGTGGTGCTGTTGCCCTATCACTTCGGTGCTTCGGTCACTTCAGGAAGTCGGGAACGTCCAGTTCCTCGGCCGCGGAGTCGGAGTACGACGGACGGGCCGGGGGAACCTGCGGGGTGTTCGACGGCGCCGGCACCTCACCCAGCGAGGAGGAGGGCTCGGCGGTCACCGGCTCCTCGTCGCGTGCGGGCACCGAGCCGAGGCCGCCGAAGGACGAGGACGTCCGGGGCTCCGGCGGAGCGGCCGGACGGCTCGGGGCCGGGGCCGGCTCCTCGCGCTTCGGGGCCGACAGCGCCGACTGCGCGTCGCGGCGGGCCGGCGGCTGACCGCCGTCGAAGCCCGCGGCGATGACCGTGACCCGGACCTCGTCGCCCAGCGCGTCGTCGATGACCGCACCGAAGATGATGTTGGCTTCCGGGTGCGCCGCCTCGCTGACCAGCTGCGCCGCCTCGTTGATCTCGAAGAGACCGAGGTCGGAGCCGCCGGAGATGGACAGCAGCACCCCGCGGGCGCCGTCGATGGACGCCTCCAGGAGCGGCGAGGAGATCGCCATCTCCGCGGCGGCCACCGCGCGGTCGTCGCCGCGCGCCGAGCCGATGCCCATCAGGGCCGAGCCGGCCTCCGACATCACGGACTTGACGTCGGCGAAGTCGAGGTTGATCAGACCCGGGGTGGTGATCAGGTCGGTGATGCCCTGGACACCCGACAGCAGTACCTGGTCCGCGGACTTGAACGCGTCGAGCACGCTCACCTGGCGGTCCGAGATGGACAGCAGTCGGTCGTTGGGGATCACGATGAGGGTGTCGACCTCTTCGCGTAGCTGCGCGATGCCGTCCTCGGCCTGGTTGGCGCGACGGCGGCCCTCGAAGGTGAACGGCCGGGTGACCACACCGATCGTCAGGGCGCCCAGCGAGCGCGCGATGTTGGCGACGACGGGTGCGCCGCCGGTGCCGGTGCCGCCGCCCTCGCCCGCGGTCACGAAGACCATGTCGGCCCCCTTGAGGACCTCCTCGATCTCCTCACGGTGATCCTCGGCCGCCTTGCGACCCACATCCGGGTTGGCGCCGGCGCCGAGGCCGCGGGTCATTTCGCGGCCTACGTCGAGCTTGACGTCGGCGTCGCTCATCAGCAGCGCCTGCGCATCGGTGTTGATCGCGATGAACTCGACGCCCTTGAGCCCGACCTCGATCATCCGGTTGATGGCGTTCACGCCACCGCCGCCGATGCCGACGACCTTGATGACTGCGAGGTAGTTCTGCGGTGCTGCCACGTCGAAGGCCTCTCGCCTCGAGTTACGTGTCGTCGCCGCACTGTGCGTGTGGACGCCGACTGATGCCGATGGGACGGTTCGTATCGCCGACCCGAACCCTAACGTTGAAGTTTAGGGTTACCTGTGCCTGTGTTCCTTGGTTCCATAGTCCCTTTGGAACGAGACACTAAGTCGACAAGGCGCGCCCGTTCAACGAACACGCCGAACCTCCCGTTTTTCTTTTCACCCTATGTGATCACCCATAGTCGTAGCCATCCAGGGTGCTGGCCTGCGGCTACGGAGGTCAACTCCCCGATACCGCAGGGGCGCTGGGGACGCTGATGTCAAAGTGGCGCGCGTCACGTGCCGCTTTCAGCAGCGCGGCCAGCACCTTCGCCTTTTCGGCGCCCTGTTCGCTGCTGCCCCACGCGACCGTGCGTCCACCGGCCAGTTCGAGGGTGACCGAGTCATAAGACCGTACGCGCACCTTGCGGACGTCCTTGCGTACGGCCGGGGGCAGATCCTGTGCGACCTGGACCGCCGCGCGCCGCAAACGGTCGACTCCGAACCGTTCCGGACTCGGGGCGTGCGAAACGGCCATTTCCAGAAGCGGAACACCCTTGGGGGCGGCCGTGACGGTGGCGAACCGGACGCCCTCGGCGTCCACTTCGACGAACTTTCCGCCCGCTCGCATCACGAGTTCCGGCGTCCTTTCGGTCACTTTCAGACCGATGGTGTGCGGCCAGGACCGCTCGACGTCGACGCTCTTGATGCGCGGGAGCCGGGCGCGCAGACGGTGGGCCAGCGCGTCCGTATCCACCGAAATGAGCGGTGCGTTCATCGGGGCGTCGGCCGCGTCCACGACCTCACGCGGGGTCAGAACGCCGGTGCCGGTTGCCTTGACGCGTTCGAGCCGCAGCCAGTCCGAGGCGTAGAACGCCCAGGCGCCGAACGCGCCGAGCAGTACCGCGCACACCGTGATGATGATCAGACCGCGGCGGCCCGGCGCGCGGAGCGGAGTGCGCGCCCAGCGGAATCTCCGCCCGCGCTCCTCCGGGGCGGAGGGCGGGCCGGACGGTGACTTCTTCTCGCCGCGCCTGGCGGTCGTCGGTCCGGCCACGCTCCCTGCCTTCTGTCGGGCGCTAGTTGTTGCGCTGCGCGATCGCCTCGTACACCATGCCGACCAGCAACTCGTCGGCGTCCCGGCGGCCGAACTCGGAGGCCGCGCGGGACATCTCGTACAGCCGGTGCGGATCCGCCAGGACCGGGAGCACCGTGTTCTGCACCCAGTCCGGGGTCAGCTGGGCGTCGTCGACCAGCAGGCCCCCGCCGGCGTTGACCAGCGGCTGGGCGTTGAGCCGCTGCTCGCCGTTGCCGATGGGCAGCGGGACGAACGCGGCCGGGAGCCCGACGGCGGACAACTCGGCGACGGTCATCGCGCCCGCGCGGCAGAGCATCATGTCGGCCGCGGCGTACGCGAGATCCATCCGGTCCACGTACGGTACCGGGACATAGGGCGGCATCCCGGGCATGTTGTCCACATGCGGCAATTCGTTCTTCGGGCCGACCGCGTGCAGCACCTGGATGCCGGCCCGCTGAAGGGCCGGCACGGTCGCCTGGATGACCTCGTTCAGCCGGCGCGCGCCCTGCGAACCGCCGGACACCAGCAGGGTCGGCAGGTTGGGGTCGAGGCCGAAGGCGGCCCGCGCCTCGGGACGGACCGCGGCGCGGTCGAGGGTCGCGATGGTGCGGCGCAGCGGGATGCCGACGTAGCGGGCACCGCGCAGCTTGCTGTCGGGGGTGCTGACGGCGACGAACTTGGCGTACCGCGAACCGATCTTGTTGGCCAGGCCGGGGCGGGCGTTGGCCTCGTGGACGATGATCGGCACCCCGAGCCGCTTGGCCGCCAGATAGCCGGGCAGCGCCACGTAGCCGCCGAAGCCGACCACGCAGTCGGCCTTCGTGCGCTCCAGGATCTGCTCGGCGGCCTTGATCGTGCCGCGCAGCCGCCCGGGAACGGTGATCAGTTCGGGGGTGGGCTTGCGTGGCAGCGGCACGGCCGGGATGAGCCCCAGCTCGTAACCGCGCTCGGGGACGAGCCGGGTCTCCAGCCCCTTCTCCGTACCGAGTGCCGTGATCCCCACCGTGGGGTCCTGCCTCCGCAGTGCGTCCGCGAGGGCGAGCGCGGGCTCGATGTGGCCGGCGGTCCCCCCACCGGCGAGTACGACATGCACCGAAATTCACCGCTCTCCGGACGGCCGCTTCTTGACGCGCCGTCTCATCGTCTTCCATCTCACCCCGGCCGGTCTCCTGCCGGAAACCGGCCTCCGCGCCGACCGGGCCGACAGCGCCGCCCGTGCAGCGGGCTCGTCACGCGCGAAGGCGATCAAGAGTCCGATGGCGAACATCGTCGGCAGCAGGGCGGAGCCTCCGTAGGAGAACAGCGGGAGCGGGACACCGGCGATCGGCAACAGGCCGAGCACCGCACCGATGTTGATCACGGCCTGGGCCGTGATCCAGGTGGTCACGCCTCCCGCGGCGTACCGTACGAAGGGGTCCTCCGTGCGTCCGGCCACGCGGATACCCGCATAGCCTAGAGCCGCGAAGAGGGCGAGCACCGACAGCGTCCCCGCCAGTCCCAGTTCCTCCCCGGTGATGGCGAAGATGAAGTCGGTGTGCGGTTCAGGGAGTTCACCCCATTTTTCCATACTCGCACCGAGGCCGGAACCGAAGAATCCGCCTGAGGCGAGGGCGTAGATCCCGTGCACGGCCTGCCAGCACTGATCGCCCGGGCCCGGATCGGTCGCGCCGATGCAGGCCAGCCGGGCCATCCGGTTGGCGCTGGTCTTGATCAGCAGCGCGCCGATCACCGTAGCGGTGCCGAGCACCCCCACGAAGAGCCGGGTCGGCGCTCCGGCCAGCCACAGCAGCCCGAAGAGGATCGCCGTGAGAATGATCGCGGTGCCCATGTCGCCGCCGAGCATGATCAGCCCCAGCAGCAGGAAGGCGACGGGAACCAGCGGCACCAGCAGGTGCTTCCACTGGACCAGCAGCCGCTTGTCCTGTTTGCGGGCGAGCAGGTCGGCGGCCCACAGGACGAGCGCGAGCTTGGCGAACTCGCTCGGTTGCATCTGGAAAGGGCCGCCGAGGTTGATCCAGTTCTGGTTGCCGTTGACCGCGACCCCTATGCCGGGGATCTGGACCAGGCACATCAGGAACACCGAGCCGGCCAGCAGCGGGTAGGCGAGGGTCCGGTGCACGCGTACGGGCATCCGGGCGGCGAAGAGCAGCAGTCCGCCGCCGAGGACGGCCGCGAGCAGCTGTTTGCGGAAGAAGAACGACGGGGCGAGGCCGGACTGCAGCGCCTTGATCTGGGACGCCGAGTAGACCATCACCAGGCCCAGGACGGTGATCAGCAGGCTGCCGCCGAGGATGAGGTAGTAGGCGGTCAGCGGGCGGTCCCAGGCCCGTCTGAGCCGGGTGTGCAGCCCACGGGGGCCGCCTCGCGGGCGGCCGCCGCGCGGCGGGCGCACCGGGGACGTGCGGCGGGACGAACGCGGCGGGGCGGACGCGCTTCCGCCCGCCCGCCCCGTCCTCACCGGTCGGGCCGTCATCCTCGTCCCCTCCACAGGTGCGCTCGCCGCCGGTGTGCGACGACGGCGGGGAGACGCGGGCTAGTGATCCCGTGCGGTCAGCTCACGGACCGCGTCGGCGAAGGCGTCGCCCCGCTTGTTGTAATTGACGAACATGTCCATCGAGGCGCAGGCCGGAGCCAGCAGGACGGTGTCGCCGGGCTCGGCCAGCCGGGCCGCTTCCCGCACCGCCCGGGACATCGCCCCAGTGTCGGTCCGGTCGAGGTCGACGACCGGGACCTCGGGGGCGTGTCGCGCCAGGGCTTCGCGAATCAGCGCCCGATCGGCGCCGATCAGCACCACGCCGCGCAGCCGCGCGGCCGACTTCTGCACCAGCTCGTCGAAGGTCGCGCCCTTCGCCAGGCCGCCGGCGATCCACACGATGTGCTCGTACGCCGCCAACGACGCCTCGGCGGCGTGGGTGTTGGTGGCCTTGGAGTCGTCGATGTAGCTGACGCCGTCGACGTCCGCGATGTGCTGGATGCGGTGGGCGTCCGGGTGGAAGGCACGCAGTCCGTCGCGCACCGCCGCGGGGCGGACGCCGAAGGCGCGGGCCAGCGCCGCGGCCGCGAGGGCGTTGGCGATGTTGTGCGGGGCGGGGGTCCCGGAGCCGGGGGCGATGTCGGAGACCTCGGCCAGCTCCTGGGCCTGCTTCTGGCGGTTCTCCACGAAGGCCCGGTCGACGAGGAGGCCCTCGACGACGCCGAGTTGGGAGGGGCCGGGGGTGCCGAGGGTGAAGCCGATGGCCCGGCAGCCCTCCTCGACGTCGGCCGCGCGGACGAGTTCCTCGGTCGCCTTGTCGGCCACGTTGTAGACGCAGGCGACGGTGTTGCCCTCGTAGATCCGGCCCTTGTCGGCGGCGTACGCCTGCATGGAGCCGTGCCAGTCGAGGTGGTCGGGGGCGAGGTTGAGGACCGCGGCGGAGTGCGCGCGCAGCGACGGCGCCCAGTGGAGCTGGTAGCTGGAGAGCTCGACGGCGAGCACGTCGTAGGGGCGTGCGCCGTCCTTGCCCTGGCCGAGCACGACGTCGATGATCGGGGTGCCGATGTTGCCGACGGCCATGGTGTGCAGGCCCTCGGCCTCCAGGATGGAGGCCAGCATCCGCACGGTGGTGGTCTTGCCGTTGGTGCCGGTCACGCCGAGCCAGGCCGCGGCGTCCGGCCCCCGCAGCCGCCAGGCGATCTCCACGTCGCCGACCACGTCCACGCCGGCCGCGGCGGCCGCGGTGAACAGCGGGCTGTCGGGCTTCCAACCGGGCGAGGTGACGACGAGGTCGGTGCCCTCGGGCAGGGTGTCCCCGTCGCCGAGGCGCACGGTGATTCCCGCCCCTCGCCCCTCGCCGCCGGTGTCGGAGGGGCCGCCCGTCGCGGCCCGTTCCGCCAGCTCGGCCGCGGCGGCCCGCTGCTTGTCGCCGTCGCCGCCGTCGACGACCGTGACGTGGGCGCCGAGGCCGGCCAGGGCGCGGGCGGCACTGCTGCCGCTCACGCCGAGGCCGGCGACGGTGATGTGCATACCGGCGAAGTCCGCGGGGGTCGGTGCCGGGCCGTGCGTGGTCACTTCGCTGCCTGCCAGCCGCCGTAGAAGATGCCGAGTCCGACGATGACGCACATGCCCTGGATGATCCAGAACCGGACCACCACAAGGACTTCGGACCACCCCTTGAGTTCGAAGTGGTGCTGGAGTGGCGCCATCCGGAAGACCCGCTTGCCGGTGAGGCGGAACGAGCCGACCTGGATGACCACGGACATCGTGATCAGGACGAACAGGCCGCCGAGGATGGCCAGCAGCAGCTCCGTGCGGGAGCAGATGGCCAGGCCGGCCAGCGCGCCGCCCAGGGCCAGCGAGCCGGTGTCACCCATGAAGATCTTGGCGGGTGAGGTGTTCCACCACAGGAAGCCGAAGCAGGCGCCCATCAGGGCGGAGGCCACCACGGCGAGGTCGAGCGGGTCACGCACCTCGTAACAGCCCGGTCCGGCGGTGATCTGGTTGGCGCAGGACTCCTGGTGCTGCCAGATGCCGATGAAGGTGTACGCGCCGAAGACCATCACCGAGGCGCCGGTGGCCAGGCCGTCGAGGCCGTCGGTGAGGTTCACGCCGTTGGACATCGCCAGGATCATGAACAGCGCCCAGATCACGAAGATCACCGGGCCGATCTGCCAGCCGAAGTCCTGCGTGAAGGACAGCCGGTCCGAGGCCGGGGTCTGTCCGCGCAGGTCGGCGAACTGCAGCGAGAGCACCGCGAAGGCGATGCCGACGATCAGCTGGCCGGCCATCTTCGCCTTGGCCCGCAGGCCCAGCGAACGCTGCTTGACGATCTTGATGTAGTCGTCCAGGAAGCCGACCAGGCCCATGCCCGCCATCAGGAACAGCACCAGCACACCCGAGAAGGTGGGGTCACTGCTCGTGATGACCTTGGTCAGCACGTAGGCGATGATCGTCGCCAGGATGAAGGAGATGCCACCCATGGTGGGCGTCCCCTTCTTGCTGCCGTGGGTACGGGGGCCGTCATCGCGGATGAACTGCCCGTACCCCTTCCTCGCCAGCAGTTTGATCAGCAGCGGGGTGCCGATCAGGGTCAGGAAGAGCCCGATCATTCCGGAGAAGAGGATCTGCTTCATCGAGTTCATCGGGACGCGGCTCCACCCTCAGCGACCGTCACGCCCTCGTCGTCCAGCAATGCTGCGGCGACCCGCTCCAGCCCCACCGACCGGGACGCCTTGACCAGCACGACGTCTCCCGGTCGCAGCTCGCTGCGCAACAGGTCGACCGCCGCCCGCGCGTCGGACACGTGCACCGACTCCTCACCCCACGAACCCTCGTTCTTGGCGCCCATGTCGAGCCAGGCCGCTTCCCTGCCGCCGACTGCCACGAGCTTGCTGACGTTGAGCCGGACGACCAGCCGTCCGACCGCGTCGTGTTCGGCGAGTGACTCCTCACCGAGCTCGGCCATCTCACCGAGCACCGCCCACGTACGACCGCCCTCGGCCTTGCCGGCCGCGCCCATCGCCACCAGCGCACGCAGCGCCGCTCGCATGGACTCGGGATTCGCGTTGTAGGCGTCGTTGACGACCGTCACGCCGTCCGCGCGCTCGGTGACCTCCATACGCCAGCGGGAGAGCGTGCCGGCTTCGGAGAGCGCGGTGGCGATCTCGTCGACGGGCATGCCCAACTCATGGGCTACGGCGGCCGCGGCGAGCGCGTTCGACACGTGGTGCTCACCGTACAGCCGCATGGTCACATCACTGCACCCGGAGGGTGTGTGAAGCGTGAAAGCGGGCTGTCCGAGGTCGGTGAGCCGGACATTCTCGGCACGGACGGCCGCTTCCTCGGACTCACCGAACAGGACGGTGCGGGCCTTGGTGCGCGGCGCCATGGCGCGGACGTACGGGTCGTCGGCGTTGAGCACCGCGATCCCGCCCTCCTCGGCCGACGGCAGCGCCTCGACGAGTTCGCCCTTTGCCTCCGCGATCTGCGCGCGGCCGCCGAACTCGCCGATGTGCGCGCTGCCGACGTTGAGCACCACACCGATCCGCGGCGGGGTCAGGGCGGCCAGGTAGCGGATGTGGCCGATGCCGCGGGCGCCCATCTCCAGCACGAGGTGCCGGGTGGTCGCGTCCGCGCGCAGCGCGGTCAGCGGCAGCCCGATCTCGTTGTTGAGGTTGCCCTCCGGCCAGACGGTCGGCCCGTGCCGCTGCAGCAGCTGGGCGATCAGGTCCTTGGTGCTGGTCTTGCCGGCCGAGCCGGTCAGGCCGACGACGGTGGTGCCGAGCCGCTCGACGACGGCCCTGGCGAGCGCGCCGAGCGCGGTGGTGACGTCGTGGACCACGATCGCGGGTACGCCGACGGGGCGGTTGGCGAGCACGGCGACGGCACCGGCCTCGACCGCGCCGGCCGCGAAGTCGTGGCCGTCGACGCGTTCACCGGCGAACGCCACGAACAGGCCGCCGGGCCGTACCGCCCGGGAGTCGGTGACGACGGGCCCGGTGACCTGGCGGTCGGCGTCCGGTATGTCGTGCTGCTGCCCGCCGACGATGCTCGCGATCTCGGCGAGGGACAGGGAGATCACAGGTCACCTCCGGCCCGGGACCGGCGGTGACGGCGGAAGGATTGTGCGCGCATGGCGGTGTGTCATCCCTGGTGGTTCGGGTGCGGTGACGCTTGCGACTGCTGTGACTTCAGAGAGCCCTCGATGGCATCGCGCAGTACCTGGCGGTCGTCGAAGGGGCGGACCACCCCGGCGATGTCCTGGCCCTGCTCGTGGCCCTTGCCCGCGATGATCACGGTGTCGCCGGGCTCGGCGCGGGCGACGGCCGCGGCGATGGCGGCGGCCCGCTCCTCCTCGACGAGGACCGTGCCGCGTTCGTGGATCGGCACCTCCGCGGCGCCCGCCAGCATGGTGGCGAGGATCGCGAGCGGGTCCTCGCCGCGCGGGTTGTCGGAGGTCAGGATGGCCGTGTCGGCGAGGCGGGCCACCGCGGCGCCCATGGGGCCGCGCTTGTGCGGGTCGCGGTCGCCGCCGCAGCCGAGCACGGCGTGCAGCTTGCCGGCGGTGACCTTGCGCAGGGCGCGCAGAACCGATTCGACGGCGTCGGTCTTGTGGGCGTAGTCGACGACCGCCAGGTACGGCTGGCCGGCGTCGACCCGCTCCAGACGGCCGGGGACGCCGGGCACCGCGGCGACGCCGTCGGCCGCGGTCTGCGGGTCCACCCCGGCGACGACCAGCGAGACGATCGCGGCGAGCGCGTTGGCGACGTTGAACGGGCCGGCGATCGGGGAGGCGGCGCTCAGCGTCTGCCCGCCCGGGCCGTGCACGGTGAAGGTCGAGCCGAGCGCGCCGACCTCGACGTCGGAGGCGCGCCAGTCCGCGTCGGGGTGGCCCTCCGCGGAGAAGGTGGTGACCGGGACCTCGGACTCGCCGGCGGCCAGCCGCTTGCCGTACTCGTCGTCGAGGTTGACCACGCCGGCCCGGCTGCGGGCCTTGGTGAACAGCTGGGCCTTGGCCTGGAAGTAGTCCTCCATGCCGGAGTGGAACTCCATGTGCTCCGGGCTGAGGTTGTTGAAGATCGCGACGTCGAAGACGCAGCCGTCGACCCGGCCCAGGACCAGGGCGTGGCTGGAGACCTCCATGGCGACGGCGCGGACGCCGCGCTCGCGCATCACCGCGAAGAGCGCCTGGAGGTCGGTGGCCTCGGGGGTGGTGCGCTCGGACTTGATGCGCTCCCCGCCGATGCGGGTCTCCACGGTGCCGATCAGGCCGGTCAGGCCGCCCGCCCGTCGCCCGCCACCGCCCTGGTCGGTCTGCGCTTCGCGCAGGCCCCCCTCTTCGGAGCGCTTCGCGGCGGCAGCCCGCAGCCCGCCCTCGATGAGGTAGGCGGTGGTGGTCTTGCCGGAGGTGCCGGTGATGCCGATCTGCAGCAGATCCTCGCCCGGGGCGCCGTAGATCGAGACGGCCAGGGCGCCCATCCGCGCGCGGGGGTTGTCCACGACCAGGACCGGCAGGCCGGTCGCGGTGGCGCGGTCGGCACCCGACGGGTCGGTCAGGATCGCCGCGGCGCCGAGATCGGCGGCCTGCGCGACGAAGTCGGCGCCGTGCAGACGGGCACCGGGCAGCGCGGCGTAGACGTCGCCGGGGCGGACCGCCCGCGAGTCGTGGGTGATGCCGGTGACGGCGACCTCGGCGTGGGCCGCCGCGGGGGCCGGGGTTCCCAGCTGCTCGGCGAGGTCGGCCAAGGGGGTGGGGCGGACCTGTTCAGGGCGCGGCGCTCCCGGATATTTGCCGGGGCCGCCCTTCTGCGCGCGCTGGGCTTTCGGGGACTGATCAGCGTGTGACACGGCGGTGAGCGTACCGGGCTGAACGGGCCCGGGGCGAAGTGAGGGCCCTGGGGAGGTGCGGTCGTGCGGCTCCGGGGTGCCGTCGGGGGTGATCGTCGTCACGGCGGGATTGCCTCGATTTCATTGGCCTGGCGTGAAGGTGACCGGCAGCCGCGGGGGCTGCGCACCGGTCGGCGGGACCTGCAGGGTCTTCAGCGCGAACGCCATGACCTGCTGGTAGATCGGGCCGCAGACCTGGCCGCCGAAGTAGCTGCCCTTGGTGGGGTTCTGTACGGCGCAGTAGACCGTGATCCTGGGCTTGTCGGCGGGCGCGAAGCCCGCGAAGGAGGCGGTGTAGCCACGGTAGCGGCCGGTCTTGGGGTCCACCCGGTTGGACGTGCCGGTCTTGCCGCCGACCCGGTAGCCGTCGATCTTCGCCTTCGCCCCGGTGCCCTCCTCGTCGTCGACGACGGATTCCAGCATGGTGGCGAGGGTGCGCGCGGTCTTCGGGCTGACCACGCGGTTCCTCGCGGGGCGGGGGGCCGGCGCGTAGTGGCCGTCCGGCCCGGTGGTGCCGCGGACCAGCGTGGGGGCGACGCGCTCGCCGCCGTTGGCGATCGTGGAGTAGACGGAGGCGGCCTGTACGGCGTTGAGGGACAGCCCCTGGCCGAACGGGATCGTGTACTGCTGCGAGGTGTTCCAGTCCTGCGGCTTGGCCAGGATGCCGTCGGTCTCCCCCGGGAAGCCCAGCCCGGTCGGCTTGCCGATGCCGAATTTGCGCAGGTATGAGTACAGGACCTGGTTGGCTTGGGGCTGGGTGCGGCCGAGCTGGCCGGTCGCCAGGATCGTTCCGATGTTGCTGGACTTGGCGAGTACGCCGTTGAGCGTCAGGTGCCAGGTCGCGTGGTCGACGTCGTCCGCGAAGAGCCGGTCGCCGCGGTGCAGCCGGTTGGGGACGGTGACCCGGGTGGACGGGGTGGCGACGCCCTCCTCCAGTACGGCGGCCATCGACATGACCTTGCTGGTGGAGCCCGGCTCGAAGGCGTCGGAGAGGGCCGCGTTGCCCAGCGCCTCCGGGTCGGACTTCGCGAGGTCGTTGGGGTCGAAGGCGGGGGCGTTGGCCAGCGCCAGGATCTCGCCGGTGCGGGTGTCCTGGACGACGACGTAGCCCCGGTCGGCGCCGGACTTGGCGACCTGGTCGGTGATGGCCTGCTGTGCCGCCCACTGGATGTCGCGGTCGAGGGTCAGCTCCACGTCGGTGCCGGGGACGGCGGGGTGCTCCTGGGTGTCGGCGGTGGGCACCCGGCGGCCGCCGGACTGGGCGTAGACGAGCTTGCCGTCCCGGCCGGCCAGCTGCTTGTTCAGCAGCGCCTCCAGGCCGCCGCCGCCCTTGCCCGCGCCGTTGACGAAGCCGAGGACGCCGGAGGCGAGGTCCTTGTTGGGGTAAAGGCGCTTGCTGTGCTTGTCGGCGAAGATCCCGGTCAGGACGTCGGGGCGGGGTGCGCTCTTGGGGGCGGCGGCGGCCCGGGCGTCGAGGGTCTTGCGGAGGTCCTTGATCCGCTTCCAGACCTGCGGGGTCTGCTGCCGGGCGAGCAGGACGTAGCGCACCTTGGGCTGGTCGAGCTTCTCGGCCAGGGTCGCCCGGTCCTCGTGGAGGATCGGCGCGAGCAGGGCGGCGGCGCGCTGCGGGGCGTCGTCGGTCCTGGTCTTGCCGGGCGCCAGGAGGCTGGGGTCGGCGGTGATGTCGTACGCGTCCACGGTGGTGGCCAGGTCCACGCCGTTGCGGTCGGTGAGCGCACCGCGCTCGGCGGCCAGCTTGACCGGTACGTAGCGGTTCTCGTTGGCCTTGGCGGCGAACGCCCCGGCGTCGACGGCCTGCACCTGGAAGAGCCGTACGACGAAGATCAGCATGATCAGCGTCAGCCCGAGGGAGACCAGCCGCAGCCGGGGGCGCGGGCTGCCGAGGCGCAGCGCCGGGGCTCCGGAGCGGGGCCGCGGGGGCCGGGGGCCGGGGCGGCGGGCCCCGGGCCGGGGGGCGCCGCGTCCGGGAGCCGGGCGCTTGGCGGCGGGCGGGCGGCCGGTGCGGCCCGGGGGCTGCCCGCCACGCTGGGCGGGGCGCGGCACCCGGCGGGGGTCCCTGGGCTCGGTCATGCCGCGGTCACCTGCCGGAGGTCGTCGGGGAAGGCGCGGGGGCGGTGGGGGCGCCGGCTCCGCGCGCGGCGCGAGGGGCGGCGGGGGCCGGCGGGCCCGGACGGCCGGGTGCGGCGGCAGGGGCCGGTGTGCTCTGCGGGCCGAGAGTGGCGGACGAGGCGGGGGCCGGGGGCCGGACGGAGGGCGGCGCGACCGCGGCCGACGCCGCGGCGGACGGGCCGGACGGCGCGCCCAGGGCGGCCGTGCCCAGCAGCGCGGACGCCGAGGGCGCGGCGGAGCTGCTCAGCGGCGCGCCGTCGGACGTGGCCACGCCCGGTTTGCCGAGCACCCTGCCGTCCGGCAGCAGGAACACCGGGGCGCCGCCGGGCACCATCCCCAGCCGGCGGGCCCGGCGCTCCAGGGCACCCGGGGCGGAGTAGGCGTCCACCTCCTGCTGCAGCGCCTGCTGTTCGTCGGTCAGCTCGTCGGTCTTCCGCTCCAGCTTGCTGAGCTCGAACGACCCTTGGTTGAGCGCGGAGTTGAGCAGCAGCAGGGTGATCAGCCCGGAGCCGAGCAGGACCACGATGAGCAGCACGAAGGGTGCGCGGGCCGCGGTGCCGGGGGCGGTGGCGGCGGGGAACAGCGCGGAGAGCCGCTTCTGCCTGCCGCGCGGCCGCCCCTGGCCTCTCACGCGAGGCCCTCGACGTCCTCGCGGATCCGCTCCGCGCCGCGCAGCCGGGCGGGGGCGGCGCGGCGGTTCTCGGCGATCTCCTCCTCCGTGGGGAGTTCCGCACCGCGGGTCAGCAGCTTGAGCCGCGGCTGGTAGCGCTCGGGCACGACCGGCAGGCCGGCCGGCGCGGTGTTGCTCGCACCGGCCGCGAAGACCTGCTTGACCAGGCGGTCCTCCAGGGAGTGGTACGAGAGCACGGCGATCCGGCCGCCGACCGCCAGCGCCTTGACGGCGGCCGGGACGGCGCGCTCCACGCTCGCCAGCTCGCCGTTCACCTCGATGCGCAGCGCCTGGAAGGTGCGCTTGGCGGGGTTGCCTCCGGTGCGCTTGGCGGCCTGCGGCAGCGCGTCGCGGATCAGCTCGACCAGCCGGGCGCTGTTCGTGAACGGCTCCTTGGCGCGTTCGCGGACGACCGCCTCGACGATCCGCTTGGCCTGCTTCTCCTCTCCGTAGGAGCGCAGGATGCGGACCAGCTCACCGGGGGCGTAGGTGTTGAGGACGTCGGCGGCGCTGATGCCGGTGCTCTGGTCCATCCGCATGTCCAGCGGGGCGTCCTGGGCGTATGCGAATCCGCGGTCGGCCTCGTCGAGCTGCATGGACGAGACGCCGAGGTCGAACAGGACGCCCTGGACGCGCGGGGTCGCGAGCCGGTCGAGGACCTCGGGGAGCTCGTCGTAGACGGCGTGCACCAGGGTGGCGCGCTCGCCGTACGGTGCGAGCCGTTCCCCGGCGAGCTTCAGGGCGGCCGGGTCGCGGTCGAGGGCGATCAGCCGGGCCGCGGGGAACGTGGAGAGCAGCGCCTCGCTGTGGCCCCCGAGGCCGAGCGTGCAGTCGACGACGACCGCGCCGGGCTCGGCGAGCGCCGGGGCGAGCATGTCCAGGCACCGCTGGAGCATGACGGGTACGTGGCGGGTGTTGCTGCTCATGCGCCGGCCTCACTGCGTTCGGCGGGCTTGCCTTCGCAGAGCGCGCACCTCTTTCCGATTCGCTCGCTGCGCTCGCTCATATGCCTTCCGAATGCTGGGGCGGCGGGTGGGTCCCCGGCCGCTGGCTGGGGGGTGCCGCACGTACCGCTCGGTCCCCGCCCGCTCTGAAGGGGAAGTGGCCCTCCGGCGACGGGGAAGTGACGTCGGAAAGCCATGGGAGCGGGAGGAGGCCGAGCCGTACGTACGGTGCGCGCACGCGAGGAATCCGGTATCCAAGGAGAGCGTCACGCCTCCCACTTCGCGCCACTTTAGTCCACCGGCTGTCCCGGTCAATCAACTGGTCGCGCGCGTCCTGCGACGGCTTTTCGAGGGGCATTTCGGCGGGCGGCTCACCCGGACGGCGGGGCGCGCGGGCCTGTGCATTACCTCACAAGGAGTGATGTTGCCCCCTATGCCCGGCCTGCTGTGCAGCCGAAAGCGCGCTGAACTATTACCTTGAATGCATGCCCATACCTGCGTCGCAGCCGCTGCCCCCGTCCGCCGACAGCGCCGTGGACCGCACCGGGGAGACGGTCACCGATCGTCTCGTCGAGGCGAACCAGCGCTATGCCGCCGATTTCACGGACCCCGGAATGGATGCCCGGCCGGTCCGCAAGGTCGCCGTGGTGTCCTGCATGGACGCCCGTATCGACCTGCACGCCGCCCTCGGTCTCGAGCTCGGCGACTGCCACACCATCCGCAACGCGGGCGGTGTGGTGACCGACGACATCATCCGTTCCCTGACCATCAGCCAGCGCGCGCTCGGCACCCGCTCGGTCGTCCTCATCCACCACACCGGATGCGGACTGCTCAGCCTGACCGAGGACTTCCGGCACGACCTGGCGGCGGAGGTCGGTCAGCGTCCGACCTGGGCGGTCGAGGCGTTCAAGGACCTCGACGAGGACGTACGGCAGTCCATGGAGCGGGTGCGCACCTCGCCCTTCCTGCTGCACACCGACGACGTCCGCGGTTTCGTCTTCGACGTGAAGACGGGTCTGCTGCGGGAGATCGACGCCCGGGCCTGACCTGCGGGGCCGGCCCGGCTGACGCACGGGCCGGCCCGAAAAGCCGGGTTCGCCGGGAAGGCCCGGCCGGAACCTTGTGAGTTATCCACAGGCCATGACGCGAGGCCGCGCGGGCAGCAAGAATGCGTGGGTGACGTCGTCCCGGCCGTGGCCGGGCTCGGCGCTTTCGGGGAGGGGCCGGGTCCGCAGAGGGGGCATCGGCCCGCAGTACAGGGCCGAGGAGGGCCGAGTGACGACGTATGACGAACGAGCGAGCCTCGGAGATCTGACCACCACCGCGGAGCGGGTGCACCGGTCGGTGGAGAGCGTCATCGAGGGCAAGCCGGAGGTCGTACGGCTCGCGCTGACCGTGCTGCTGGCCGAGGGGCACCTGCTGATCGAGGACGTGCCGGGCGTCGGCAAGACCATGCTCGCCAAGGCGCTGGCCCGCTCCATCGACTGCTCGGTGCGGCGCATCCAGTTCACCCCCGACCTGCTGCCCTCGGACATCACCGGCGTCAGCATCTTCGACCAGCAGCGGCGGGAATTCGAGTTCAAGCCCGGCGCGATCTTCTCCCAGATCGTCATCGGCGACGAGATCAACCGCGCCTCGCCCAAGACCCAGTCCGCGCTCCTGGAGTCCATGGAGGAGCGCCAGGTCACGATGGACGGGCAGACCCACGAGCTGCCCAGCCCGTTCATGGTCGTCGCCACCCAGAACCCGGTGGAGATGGAGGGCACCTATCCGCTCCCCGAGGCGCAGCGGGACCGCTTCATGGCGCGGGTGTCGATCGGCTATCCCAGCGCGGCGGCCGAGCTGCAGATGCTGGACGTGCACGGCGGCGCCTCGCCGCTCGACGACCTCCAGCCGGTGGCGCACGCCCACGACATCGTCAAGCTGATCGACGCGGTGCGCGAGGTGCATGTCGCCGACACGGTGCGCAGATACGCCGTCGACCTGGTGGCGGCCACCCGCAGCCATCCCGAGCTGCGGCTCGGCGCGTCCCCGCGGGCGACCCTGCATCTGGTGCGGGCCGCCAAGGCGTCCGCGGCGCTGCTGGGGCGGGAGTACGCCCTGCCGGACGACCTCCAGTCGCTGGCGGTGGCGGTGCTCGCGCACCGTCTGCTGCCCACCGCCCAGGCGCAGTTGAACCGCCGCACCGCCGAACAGATCGTGCTGGAGATCCTGCGCCGGGTCCCGGTTCCCGAACCGGCCGCGCAGCCGTGGCGGACCCACGGCCGGCAGCCGCCGGGGGTACGGGGGCTGTGATGAACGGAGGGGGGAGCGAGGCGACACCGGAGCCGGGCGGGCTGCGGGCCGCCCTCGGGGGGCTGACGACGCGCGGCAGGTCGTTCCTGGCCGCCGGGATCGCCGCCGCGGTGTGCTCGTACGTCCTCGGGCAGCCGGATCTGCTGCGGGTCGGCCTGCTGCTCGCGGCGCTGCCGCTGGTGTGCGTGCTGGTCCTGCACCGCACCCGCTACCGCGTCGCCGCCGACCGTATGCTCTCCCCCGCCCGGGTGCCGGCCGCCGCCGAGTCGCGGGTGCGCCTGCGGATGGAGAACGTCTCGCGGCTGCCCACGGGTGTGCTGATGCTCCAGGACCGGGTGCCGTACGTCCTCGGGCCCCGCCCGCGCTTCGTCCTGGACCGGGTCGAGGCCGGCGGCCACCGCGAGGTGTCCTACCGCGTCCGCTCCGACCTGCGCGGCCGCTATCGGCTGGGGCCGCTGCAGCTGCAGCTGTCCGATCCGTTCGGCATGTGCGAGCTGACCCGCTCCTTCAGTTCCTCCGACATCCTGACGGTGGTGCCGCGGGTGGAGCCGCTCCCGGCGGTCCGGCTGGCCGGCGAGACGGCCGGGTACGGCGACGGACGGCAGCGCTCGCTGGCGCTGGCCGGCGACGACGACGTCATCCCCCGCGGCTACCGGCACGGCGACGACCTGCGCCGGATCCACTGGCGGTCCACGGCGCGCCACGGCGAGCTGATGGTCCGCAGGGAGGAGCAGCCGCAGAAGGCGCGCTGCACGGTCCTGCTCGACACCCGCGACACCGCACACCCCGGGAGCGGCCCCGACTCGGCCTTCGAATGGGCGGTGACGGCGGCCGCCTCGGCCGCGGCGCACCTCCTGGAGCGCGGCTTCTCGGTCCGGCTGCTGACCGACACCGGCACGTCCGTGCCGGGCCCCGACGGTGCCGGCGGCACGGACTCCGCCGACGCCGCCGGCCTGCTGCTGGACACCCTCGCCGTCGTGGAGCACTCCGAGGAGGAGGGGCTCGCGGCGGCGTACGACGTACTGCGGGGCGGCGGCGAGGGACTGCTGGTCGCCTTCTTCGGCGATCTGGACGAGGAGCAGGCCGCGGTCGCCGGGCAGATGCGCCGGCGCAGCGGTGCGGCGATCGCCTTCGTCCTGGACGGCGACGCCTGGCACCGCGGCCCCGGCGGCATCAGGTTCGCCACCGGCCAGGTCCCGGTGGCCGAGCGTCTGCGGCTGCTGCGGCGGGCGGGCTGGACGGCCCTCCCGGTCACTCCCGGGGACTCGCTCACCGACCTGTGGCGGACGGCGGCGGACCGGGCGGGGGCGGGCGAACGGACAGGGGAAGGGAGTGGGGCGGCGGAGGACGGCGCCTCGTGGACGGCGGCGGGGGGACGGTCATGAAGGGGAGCGTGCGGCCGGTGCACGGCACCGAGGTGCCCGGAGCCGGGCCCGTCCGGAGCGGGGCGGAGTCATGAGCGGCCGGGCGCGGCTGGCGCTGTGCGCGACGGTGGCCACCCTGTGTGCCGCCGGGGCGCTGCTGCCGCTGGTGGACCCGGTCAGCTGGATGTTCCAGGCGGCGGCCCTGCTGGCGCTGATGACCGGCGCGGGAGCGCTGGCCCGCCGGGTGCCCCTGGCCAGGCCGCTGACCATCGGCGTGCAGGTCCTGGTCGCCGTCGTGCTGCTGACGTTCCTGTTCGCGCCCGGTGAGGCCATCCTCGGCCTGGTGCCGGGGCCGGACGCCGTGGCGGAGTTCGGCCGGCTGCTGCGGGACGGTGTCCAGGACGTCGGCCGGTACGCCATCCCCGCCCCCGTCACCCCCGGCATCCGGCTGCTGCTGGTCGCCGGGGTGCTGGTGATCGGCCTGATCGTGGACGCGGTCGCGGTCACGTACCGCAGCGCCGCGCCGGCCGGCCTGCCGCTGCTGGCGCTGTACTCCGTCGCGGCGGGGCTGTCGCAGGGCGGCGCGGACTGGCTGTGGTTCCTGGTCGCGGCGGCCGGCTATCTGCTGCTCCTGCTGGCCGAGGGCCGCGACCGGCTCTCCCAGTGGGGCCGGGTGTTCGGCGCCACCGCCGGTCCGGGCCGGCCGGACGGCCGGGGCCTCCCCTTCGGGGACGCCGGACCGGCGCCGGCTCCGGTCCGTACGGGCCGCCGGATCGGCGCCCTGGCACTGGGCATCGCACTGGTGGTGCCCGCCGCGCTGCCGACCCTCGACGGCGGGCTGCTCGCCCGCACCGGCGGCGGCCCGGGCCCGGGCGGCGGAGGCGGCACGATCTCCGCGGTGAACCCCGTGGTGTCGCTCCAGGACAGCCTCAACCAGCCCGTGGACAAGGAAGTCCTCAACTACCGCACCACCGCCGCCGACACCCGCGACCTGTATCTGCGGATCGTCGCCCTCGACCACTTCGACGGCGCGAGCTGGAAGCCGTCCGAGCGCACCGTCACCGACGTCCCCGACCGGCTTCCCGAACCGGCCGGCCTCAGCGCGACGGTCGACCGCGCCCGGATCAACACCTCCATATCGACCGCGGGATGGTACGCCCAGAACTGGCTGCCGCTCCCCTACCCGGCGTCCCGGGTGGACATCTCCGGCCGCTGGCGTTACGAGCCCCAGGGCCGCACGCTCGTCGGCGACCGCGGGCAGAACACCCGCGGCCTGCAATACCAGGTCGAGAGCCTGCAGGTCCGGCCCACCGCACGGCAGCTGGCCACGTCCCCGGCGCCGCCCGAGGACCTGCTGCGGGAGTACACCAAGGTCCCCGACTCGCTGCCCGGGATCGTCCGGTCCACCGCCCGCCAGGTCACCCATGGCGCGTCGACCGCGTACGCCAAGGCCGTCAAGCTCCAGGACTGGTTCGCGCTCTACGGCGGCTTCACCTACAACACCGATGTGCGGGCGGGCAGCGGTGCGCAGGCCATCGCCCGCTTCCTGACGGACAAGCAGGGCTTCTGCGTCCACTTCTCGTTCTCGATGGCGGCCATGGCCCGCACCCTGGGCATCCCCGCCCGGGTCGCGGTCGGTTTCACGCCCGGCACGAAGCAGCCCGACGGCACGACCTCGGTCAGCCTCCGGGACGCGCACGCCTGGCCCGAGCTGTACTTCCAGGGCATCGGCTGGACCCGCTTCGAACCGACGCCCAGCCGCGGCAGTATCCCGGATTACGCCTACCAGGACACCTCGGGGCCCGACGCCGCCGGCCGGCCGGCACCGGAGCCCTCGCGGGCCCGGACCCCGTCGGACGGGCCGACGACGGCACCTTCCTGCGGGCCGGGCGAGCGACGGTCCGACTCCGGGGCGACGTGCACGGCGCTGCCCGCCGCGTCCGGCGCCCGCCCCTCGGACGACGGCACGTCGCCCTGGGCCGCGGCCGCCCTCGCGCTGGCCGCCCTGCTCGTCCTGCTGCTGCCCACGGTCCCGTCGCTGTGGCGGCTGCGGACGCGCTCCCGGCGGATGACGCAGGCCGGCGCGGACGGGGACGGTGCGGCGGCCACCCTCGCCGCCTGGCGCGAGCTGCTCGACACCGCCTGGGACTTCGGCATCCTGCCGGACGACGCGCTCACGCCGCGGAACGCGGCGGCGCGGATCATTCGCATCGGAGAACTGCAACCGGAGGCGGCCGCTGCCGCCCACCGGGTCGCGGCAGCGGTCGAGCAGGTCCTGTACGCCCCGCAGCCCCGGCCGGCGACCGGCCTGGCCCTCGACGTGCAACGGGTACGGGCCGGGCTGGCGGCCGCCGCGAACCGCGGCATACGGCTCCGCGCCGGGCTGGCCCCGCGCTCCGCGGCCCGCCTCCGCTGGGCCTGCTCCGCCCGCTGGGCGGCCCTGCTGCTCCGGTTCCGCACCAGCCGCCCGGTCGCCTCGGTACGGCGCGCCACGACGGCCCTCCGCCCGGGGCGGCAGCGGGCGTAGCGGCCCCGCGCCGCACCGGGGGCCCGGGGGCCGGGCGGCGTCAGTTCGGCGCGGGAGGGGCGGGGCACCGCCTACGGGGTGCGCGACCGGGCCGTACCGGCAGGTGGAGGTGTGGTGCGGGACCGGCCGGACACACGTGTGGTGGCCGCCCGATCCTGTCGGGCGGCCACCACACGGAGATGAAGAAAGCCGGGGCCCGCTCGGCCCTCCGGCTCGGTGGCCCTGGCGTCGTCAGTGGCCTTGTTGCTCGTCCCGGCGCCGCTGCCATCGGTCCTCGATGCGGTTCATCATCGAGCGGCGCTGCCTGGACTGTGGGCGCGCCGGTCCGCCCGGTCCGCCGGCGGACTGCTGCTCACCGGCTTTCGGAGCTTTGCGCCATCCCGTGACCGCCAGCACGGCGCAGCCGAGCATGACGAGGAAGCCCACCACGCTGATCCAGATCTGCTGCGCGACCATACCGGCCATGAGCAGGGCGATACCCACCAGGAAGCCCGCGACCGCTTGGTAGACCCGTCGCCGGGTGTACGTACGCAGCCCGCTTCCCTCAAGCGCTGTCGCGAACTTGGGATCTTCGGCGTACAGCGCTCGCTCCATTTGCTCGAGCATGCGCTGCTCGTGCTCCGAGAGCGGCACGGAGTCCTCCTACTCGTCGGTCGCGGGGGGCGACCGGGTGCGACCCTTTCAGGATAGGCAGGGATTCGCCCCCGTGAAACCCGCCCCTCGACGCCAGTTCACTGTCCGGGCCGCCGCAGCGGCCGGTGGTGATGCTGCCTGCATTCCCCACCCGCCTGTCCGTCATGCCGGAACGTCGTACCCCGATCATACGGGGAGAAGGGGCTGATCGGGTGGCCTGTGGCCGACTGCACGCGGTAGCCGTGTGTACCGCGTGGGTCAGTCGCGCTCCGCGAGGACGTGGAGCTGAGTGGCCACGGCGTGGAAGGCGGGCTGCTCGGCGGCGGCGGCCTCCAGTTTCAGCAGCGCGTCCACGGCGCCCGGTTCGGTGTCGACCAGCACGCCGGGGACCAGGTCGGCGAAGACCCGTACGCCGTGGACCGCGCCGACCTCCAAGCCGGTGGCGGAGACCAGCTCCTGGAGCTGCTCGGCGGTGAACCGGCGGGGCATCGGGTCGCCCTCGCCCCAGCGGCCCGCGGGGTCGGTGAGGGCCCGGTGGGCCTCGGTGAAGTGGCCGGCGAGGGCGCGGGCCAGCACGGCGCCGCCCAGACCGGCCGCGAGCAGGCTGAGGGTGCCGGCCGGGCGCAGCGCGTCGGCGGCGTTGCGGACGCCTTCGGCCGGGTCGTCGACGTACTCCAGGACGCCGTGACAGAGCACCGCGTCGTAGCCGCCGCGCTCCACGACGTCGAACAGGCCGTGGGCGTCGCCCTGCACCGCGCGCACCCGGTCGGCGACACCGGCCTCCGCGGCCCGGCGCTCCAGGGCGAAGAGGGCGTTGGGGCTGGGGTCGACGACGGTGACGCGGTGGCCGAGGCGGGCGACGGGCACGGCGAAGTTGCCGGAGCCGCCGCCGGTGTCGAGGACGTCGAGGGCGTCGCGCCCGGCGGCTTTGACCCGGCGCTCCAGGGCGTCCTTGAGGACCTCCCAGACCACGGCGGTACGAAGGGAAGCGCGCGGGCGCAGCGGGTCAGACACGGCGGGTGGCTCCTCGGCGGGGGCATGAACATCCAGTCGCCCACCACCCTATTCCGTCCCACGCCATCCGCCGATCGCGGAGCCGGAGGAGGGGTGCGGCGGGGAGGCTGCGGCGGGGCCCAGCTCTCCTTTCCCCTCCCCCCGGGGCCCCGCCCCAACCCACCCACCACCTCCACCACCAGCACCGTGCGACCGCTCCCCCTCCCGCTGCGACCGCTCCCCCGCGCCCTGCGGCCCGCCGGATCCGGCGGGCCGCAGGGCGCGGGCACGTGCCGCCCCGACCCAGCTCTGCCCGCCCCGCCCCGACCCGTGGGCCGGACGCCCCCGGCCCACGGAGGCCCGGTCCCGCGGCGCCGGGGTCCGCTCAGCCCGTCATCCGCCGGCCGGAATCAGGTCGGGCTCCCGTGTCCGCGCCCATGACCATGGCCGAGGCCATGACCGAGGCCGTGGCCGTGGCCGTGGCCACCGCGGACGTGGGCATGGCCGCCGGGTGGCCGCCGTGGACGTGGCCGAGGCCGTGGCCGTGGGCCTTCTCCGGCTCCCTTGGCCGAAGGTGCCTCCGTCCCCGGGGCCAGGGCCGGGGCCAGGGCCGGGGCCGTGGGCCGCTCCCGCTCTCACTCCCGTCCCCGGCCCCGGCCCCGGCCGTGGACTGTCACCCCGCGCGCTGGGGTGGCAGGGAGGGCTGGAGGAGCAGCATGCGCTCCACCAGGCGTAGGAACATCGCGGCGTCGCGCAGGAGATCGTCCGCGTCGCGGCGGCTGGCCGCGCCGGCTATGCCGGCTTCCGCCTTGGCCCGGCGGGGTGCGCCGGCCTCGAACAGGGCGCTCCACTCGGCGAGTTCGGGGGCGACCTCGGGCAGGACCTCCCAGGCGCTCCGTATACGCTGCCTGCGGCGGACCGTGGTCTCCGGCCGGCCCCGTACGGCGAGGACGGCGGCGGCGGTGCGCAGCGCGGCGAGATGGGCGGTGGCGAACTGCTCGTTCGGGGTCTCCAGGGTGCGGGCTTCCGCAAGCCCGTGCTGGGCCTTGGTGAGCAGGTCGAGGGCGGCGGGTGGCGCGGCCGCCCGCCTCAGGACGGGGTGGACATCGCTCGGGGGACCGTACGCAGCGGAGCTGCCCCTGCGGGGACGAGCTGCCATGACGAACCTCCTGTCGTCGCATGCCGGTTGGACCGAATCCCGATTCGGACCGTATGACCCCATCGTGAGGTACACCACTGACAATCGACCCTGAGCTGCACTTTCGTGGGTAAGAGGGACAGGTGCCGGGCGGTTGGCGGGCGGATCCCGGGAGGATCGGCAACTTCCCCTTGCGGAACGGGGGGTGGGTTGCTGCATACTTTTTGAACTGACTAGTCAGTTCAAGGAGGGATCGTGGACAGCACCCCGCACGGGGCGGCGGTCACGGCCGCGGGTTTCGGGCTGAAGGGCCCCCGCGGATGGGCGTTCCGGAACATCGACCTCACCGCCGGACCCGGCTCGCTGATCGCCGTGCAGGGCCCCTCGGGCTCGGGCCGTACGTGTCTGCTGCTCGCGCTCACCGGCCGGATGAAGCCGGCCGAGGGCACCGCCGAGGTCGGCGGGCTGCCGCTGCCCAAGAAGATGGCTGCCGTCCGGGCGGTGAGCGCGCTGGCCCACGTACCGGGGGTCGCCGAGCTCGATCCCGCGCTGACCGTCGGCGAGCATCTGCGCGAACGTGCCCTGCTCCAGGGCCGCTTCGGCGGTTCGCTGCGTGCTCTGCTGCGTCCGCGCCGGGAGCGGCGGGCCGAGGCCCGCGCCCTCGTGGACGGCGCACTCGACGCGGCCGGGCTCGACCCGGAGTCGCTGCCCAAGGGGATCCGCACCTCCGTCCGCGACCTGGAGCGGCTGGAGGCGCTGCGGCTGTCCGTGGCGCTCGCGCTGATCGGCCGGCCGCGGCTGCTGGCCGTCGACGACACGGATCTGAAGCTGTCCGACGAGGAGCGCGCGGCGGCCTGGGCGATGCTGCGCGGTCTGGCGGCGGCCGGCACGACGGTGCTCGCGGTGTGCAGCGAACCGCCCGAGGGGGGCGGGACGCCGGGCGAGGACCTGGTGCTGGTGCGTACGGGAGACCGCCCGGCGCAGGCGCCCGGGAAGGCCGCCCCCACCGCGTCCGCGGCCCCCACCGACGCCACGGACACCGCAGGCCCCGTAGACCCCGGAGGCCGCGCAGACGCCACGGACACCGCAGACGCCACGGACACCGCAGACCACTCGGACGCCTCGGACCACGGCAGCGGCCAGGCCGGCGACCGCGCCGAGGAGCACGGCCCCGACGGGCGCGCCGAAGGCCACGACGACGAGGAAGGGGCGGCCGATGCGTTCGCCGAAACTGGCCGCGCTTGAGCTGAAGCGGTTCGGGCGGGGGAAGCTGCCGCGTGCGGCGCTGGCCGCGCTGTTGCTGCTGCCGCTGCTGTACGGCGCGCTGTACCTGTGGTCCTTCTGGGACCCGTACGGGCGGCTGGACAAGATACCGGTCGCGCTGGTCAATCAGGACCAGGGCGCCGAGGTCGGCGGGAAGCGGGTCTCGGCGGGCGACAGCATCGTCGACGGGCTGGCCCGCAGCCACACCTTCGACTGGCGGCCGGTGGACGCGAAGGAGGCCGCCGAGGGCGTGGAGGACGGCCGGTACTACCTGTCGTTGTCGATCCCGGAGGACTTCAGCCGGCGGATCGCCTCCAGTTCGGGGGACCACCCGGAGACCGGCGCCCTCAAGGTGCGCACGAACGACGCGAACAACTACATCGTGGGACAGATCTCCCGGACGGTGTTCTCCGAGGTGCGGGCGGCGGCCTCGGCGAAGTCGTCGCGCACCTTCCTCGACAAGATCTTCGTCTCGTTCTCCACGCTGCACGGCAGGACCGAGCAGGCGGCCGACGGCGCGGACCGGCTCAAGGACGGCCTGGGGCGGGCCAAGGACGGCTCCGGCAAACTGGCCGACGGCCTGGGCACCGCGAAGGACGGCAGCGGCAAACTGGTCAACGGCCTCGGGGACCTCGACTCGGGCGCCGGGCAGCTGTCCCGGGGCAGCTCCGACCTGGCGCGGGGAGCGGGCACGGCGGCGAGCGGCTCGCGCCAACTGGCCGACGGCTCCCGGAAGGTGGCCGACGGGACGCAACAGCTGGCCGACACCGTCAACGGCTTCGCCGGCAAGGTGGGCCCCTTCGTCCGGGCGCACGGCAAGGAGATCGGCGAGGCGGCGCGGCTGGTCGCCGACGGCTCGCAGGCGATCCGCGACCATCTGGACAAGCTGCCCGCCGCGGCCGCCACCGGGGCGAAGCTCTCCCGGGGGATGTCCGACCATCTGGCCACGTACTACCGGCTGCACTGCGCCGGCGGCGTGGACCTGCTCGACTCCTGCTCCGAACTGAAGCAGCTCAAGGACCAGGCGGCCACCGCGGCCGACCAGGCCGAGAAGATCAGCGGGTACGTCCACGACCAGAAGAACCTGGACCAGCTGGACCGCGACCTGGCGACCCTGCACACCCTGGCCGGTGAGCTGGCGCGGCACGGGCCGACGCTGGGCGCCGACATGGACGCCGCGGTGAAGAAGATCAACGACCTCAACGACGGTGCGCACAAGGTGTCCGCGGGCGCCCACAAGCTGGCCGCCGGAAACGCCCGGTTGGCCGCCGGCGCGGACCGGCTGGACGACGGTGCGCACCAGCTGCACGACGGTACGGGCCGGGCGGCGTCCGGTATGGGCGACCTCGACGCCGGTGTGGGCAAGCTCAAGAACGGCGCCCAGACCCTGGACGGCGGTCTGTTCAAGCTCTCCGACGGTTCCCGGAAGCTGGCCGGCGGGCTGCACGACGGGGCGAAGCAGATCCCCGACTACGGCAAGAAGGACCGCGACGCGCGCACCCTGGTGATGTCCGACCCGGTGCAGCTGGCGTCGGACTCCGCCCACAAGGCTCCCAACTACGGCACGGGCTTCGCCCCGTACTTCATCCCGCTGTCGCTGTGGGTCGGCGCCATGGTGGCGTACATGCTGATCCAGCCGCTGAACAGGCGGGCGCTGGCGATGGGGGCGCCCTCGTGGCGGGTGGCGGTCTCCGGGTGGCTGCCGGTGGTCGGCATCGGGGTGCTGCAGACCGCGGCGCTGATGTCCGTGCTGCACTTCGCGCTGGGCCTGCAGATGGTGCGGGCGGCCGGCACGATCGGCTTCCTGGTACTGGTCACGGCCTGTTTCTCGGCGATCGTGCAGTGGCTGAACGCGCAGTTCGGACCGGCCGGCCGGATCCTGGTGCTGGCGCTGCTGATGCTCCAGCTGACCTCGGCGGGCGGTACGTACCCGGTGCAGACCAGCCCCGGCTTCTTCGGCGCCATCCACCCCTATCTGCCGATGAGTTACATCGTGGAGGGGCTGCGGCGGCTCATCACGGGCGGTGAGCTCGCGCCCGTGTGGCAGGGCAGCGCGGTGCTGCTTGCGTTCACTGTCGGGGCGCTCGTGCTGACGTCGCTGACGGCCCGCAGCCGCGAGGTGGTGCGCATGAAGGACCTGCACCCGGAGCTGAGCCTGTGACCGCCCACCCTCCCCCGGCGACCGCTGGGAGGTGCCCGCGGCCCGCCGCCGCCCTGCCGGCGGCGCCACGCGCCGCGCACCGATCCGCCGGGACCGGCACAATCGCCCCCATGGACAGCTCCAACACACGCCGCGACGCCACCCGGCGCAAGCTCTTCGAGGCCGCGGTCACGCTCATCGCCGAACAGGGCTTCTCCTCCACCACGGTGGACGAGATCGCCGAACGGGCGGGGGTCGCGAAGGGCACGGTCTACTACAACTTCGCGAGCAAGAACGTTCTCTTCGAGGAGCTGCTGCGGCACGGCATCGAGCTGCTCGCCAGCTCCTTGCAGGCGGCCGCCGAGGAGGTCACCGACCGGGGCGGCAGCCGGGTCGACGCGCTGGACGCGATGATCCGGGCCGGCCTCGACTTCATCTCCCGTTACCCGGCGCTCACCCAGCTCTACGTCGCCGAGCTGTGGCGCACCAACCGGGCCTGGCAGTCGACGCTGATGGTGGTGCGCGAGCGGGCGATCACGGTGGTGGAGGACGTGCTGCGGGAGGCGGTGGCCCGTGACGAGCTGAGCGAGGAGATCGACATCCCGCTGACCGCGTCGGCGCTGTTCGGGATGGTGCTGGTGGCCGCGCTGGACTGGCAGTCGTACCAGCCGGACCGGTCGATCGACGACGTGCACGCGGCGCTGTCGCGGCTGTTGCAGGGGCGGGTCAGCGGGCGTCCCTCGTAGCGGCGGGTCCCCGTGGCGCCGGCCGGGTTCCGGCCCGGCGGCGAAGCAGCGGGACGAGGTGAGTGCGCACCGTGTTGGTCAGGTACGGCGCGCACCCCCCGTTTCCCCCGTGGGCCCGCACAAAGGAGTGCGCCACCCTGGCACGGATCGTTCCCCCGCCGATCCGACCAGGGCAGCGCTTCCCCCGTGCTCCCCCGTGGAGCCCCCGTGCTCCCCCGATTTCCCCCGTCACGGTCAGGAGCCGCGCCGTTCCGCCGCCCCGTGTCGGCGGTGCGGCGCCGCTTCCCTTCCGTGGCCCCCACTCTTCCTTCCGGACGGGCGCCGGCCCATCCGCGTACCTACTCATCTGGCGGTCTGAGTACGGATACTCAAACCTGAGCACCGGCCCCCAGCGGGGGCCTACGATCTCCGTCGTGTCCGTACTTCCGTTGGTTTTCACGAGCGGCTGGGCGAGCGGGATCAACGCCTACGCCGTCGTCCTGCTCCTCGGTCTGCTCGGCGCGACCGGCCTCAGCGATGACGTGCCGGCGGCGCTCCAGCGCCCCGATGTGCTGATCCTGGCCGGGGTGCTGTTCGTGGCCGAGGCCATCGCCGACAAGGTGCCGTACGTGGACTCGGTCTGGGACGCCGTGCACACGGTGATCCGGCCGGTCGCCGGCGGTGTGGTGGCGGCCCTGCTGGCCGGGCACGACGGTTCGCTGCCCGAGCTGGCGGCAGGTGCGGTGGGCGGCTCGACGGCGCTGCTGAGCCACCTGGTGAAGGCGGGGACCCGGATCGCGGTGAACACCTCGCCGGAGCCGGCCAGCAACATCGTGCTGAGCCTGGTCGAGGATCTGGGCGTCGCCGGGATCATCGCCTTCGCCGTCTTCCACCCGGTGGCCGCCGCGGTCCTCGCGGGGACGCTGCTGGCCGCGGGCCTCACGCTGGTGATCGTGCTGTGGTCGCGGATCCGCCGCTTCCTGCGGCGCCGGCGGCAGCGGCGTGCGGAGAAGCGGCCGGCCGCGGCGGGCAGCGCGGTGCCGCCCGCGGGCTGAGCGCCCGGGGCGGCCGGTCCGTGACCGGCGGCGGCCGTGCGGGCGTTGTCAGTGGGTCCGGATAAAGTCGCAGGCATGGCACGGATTGCGGTGATCGGCGCCGGGATGGGCGCGATGGCGGCCGCTGCCCGGCTGGCCGTCGCGGGCCACCGAGTGGCGGTGTTCGAGCGCGGCGCGACGTACGGCGGCGCGGTGCGGCGGCTGACGCGGGACGGCTTCGCCTTCGACACCGGACCGGGCCTGCTGCATCTGCCCGCGGTCTACCGCGACCTGTTCCTCAAGACGGGACGGGAGGCGCTGGAGAGCCGCGTCGAGCTGTCCCAGGTCGATCCCGCGAGCCGCCATGTCTTCGCCGACGGCACGGCCGTCTCGCTGCCGAACGCCTCGCGGGCCGGTGTCCTCGCGGCTCTGGACGAGGCGCTGGGCGAGGGCTGCGGTGAGCGGTGGAGCGCGCTGGTGGGGCGGGCCCGCGACGCGTGGGACGCCACCCGGCGGCCGCTTCTGGAGGAGCCGCTGCGGCGGGAGTGGCGGGCGCTGGGGCGCGATCCGTATCCGGCGGTGCGCAGGCGCGGGCTGTTCGGCCGCGGCAAGGGTCCGACGACCGCCACCCTCGCCGAGGTGGCCCGCCGCGAGCTGGCCGAGCCGAGGCTGGTGGCGCTGCTGGAGAGCCATGCGCTGGCGTACGGCTTCGATCCGCGCAGCGCCCCGGCGAGCGCCGCGGTGCTGCCGTACATGGAGCAGAGCTTCGGGAGTTGGTACGCGAGCGGCGGGATGCGGGCGCTGGCCGACGCGCTGTACGAGCGCTGCCTGGCGCGCTCGGTGGAGTTCACCTTCGACGCGGAGGTGACCGCCGTGACCGAGAAGGACGGCCGGGCGGCGGGCGTGGCGCTGGCCGACGGACGTCTGGTCGACGCGGAGTTCGTGGTCGCGGGCCTCGATCCGGCGCGGCTGCCGTCCCTCCTCGGCGGGCGGCAGCCGTGGGGCGAGGACGACGTACGGCCGCCGGAGCACCCCGGGCAGGGGGCGGCGGCGCGGCTGACGGTGGCGCTGGCGTTGCGCGGCGGGCGGGAGCCGGGGGCGGCGCACCGCACGGTGGTCCATGCCGCGGACCGCGCGGCGGAGTTGGCGGGCGTGTTCGGCGACGGCGCCACGCCGGGCGTGCCGTGTGTGCGGCCGACGGTGACGGTGCTGCGGCCGGACGACCCGGCCACCCGGCCCGACGCCGGCCATGAGGCCGTGACGCTGAGCGCTGCGGTGGCGCCGCGGGGCCCGGCGGACGGGCCGGCCGGCGCCGCCGCGGAGGCGGCGGCGGACCGGCTGGTGGCGGCCGCCGAGGCGGCGGTTCCGGGGCTGCGGGAGCGGGTGCTGTGGCGGGAGGTGCTACCGGCCACGGCTGACACGCTGGTGCCGGGGCCGGCGCTGGCGGGCCGGGACGGGCGTTTTCTGCGGCCCGGCAACCGCACCCGCATACCGGGTCTCTACGCGGTCGGCGGCTGGTCGCACCCGGGCGGCGGGCTGGCGCACGCCGGGATGTCCGGTGCGCTCGTCGCGGGTCTGATCGTGAACGGCGACGACTGGCACGGCTCCACATGAGCGGGCGTCCGCCGGCGTGGCCCGGCCCGGCGGTTCAGTAGCGGTACTGCTGCCCGTCGTAGCCCTGCTGCTGGTACGGCGGATAGGGCGGCTGCTGCTCGGGCGGGAGGTCGCCGTCGCGCTGCTGCGGGACCCAGACCCCGCCGGGCGGTGTCTCGCCGTAGCCCTGGCCCGGCTGCTGCCCGGGCTGCTGGCCCTGACCGCCGTACTGCTGCGCGTCGTAGGGCGCCTGGGCGTAGGGGTCGGGCTGCGCATAGGGGTCGGGCTGCGCGTAGGGATCGGGCTGCGCGTAGGGGTCGTAGGACGCGGCGTACTGCTGGGCGCCGGCGTACGGGTCGGTGTAGCCCTGCTGCCGGCCGTCGCCGTAGGCCGCGTACGGATCGCCGTAGGGGTCCTGACCGGCCGCGGGCTGGCCGTAACCGCCGTCGTAGGCATAGCCGTTGGCGTCGCCCCGGGCGGTGTCGGCGGGGGTGCCGTAGACGTCGTATCCGGGGTAACCGCCCTGCTGGGCGCGGGCGTCGGGGCTGTAGACGCCGTACTGGCCGGTCTCGTCAGGCATCGGCTGCGGGGCGTAGACGGTGGTGGCGTCGAAGGACTGGGTGGGGAACGACTGGGTGGCGAAGACGCTCTGGTCCTGCGGGTCCTGGTAGGGGTCCTGGCCGCCGTAACCGCCGCCCGCCGGATACCCGTTGGCGGTGTAGTCGTCGGGCTGGTAGCCGCCCGCCTGGTCGCCCGCCTGGTAGTCGTACGAGCCCTGCCCGGCGTAGGTGTCCTGGTTCGGGAAGCCGGCGGCGCGCCGGAAGCCGCCGGTGCTCTCGAAGGTGTCCGGGCCGCCGTCGGCAGCCGGGCGGGCCGGAGCGTCGGCGGGCGGCTCGTCGGCCGGGACCGCCTCCACGTCGGAGACCTGAAGGGACGGTTCGGCGGCGGGCCGGCCGCCGCGGCGGCCCCGGCGTCCGCGGCTCTCCCCGCCCCCGGTGCGCAGCGCCCAGCCGTCGGTGAAGCCGCGCTTGAAGGAGAGGGTCACATTGGTCTGGCCGACGGCGAAGGCGACCAGGCCGACACCGATGACGATCACCGACGGGATGACGACTCCGACGACCACCGCGAGGAAGCCGGCGAAGGCAAGCAGCCGCCAGCGCAGCCGCGCCTTGTTCTGGAGCAGCACCTCACCCAGCAGCCACAGAGCGACCAGACCGAACGCGATGTAGAGGATCGTCCAGCCCATATACGCCCCTCTTCCGCCGCTGTGGCGGCCAACCGTGATCAGGACTGCTGGTGCAGTCCCAGATTCTCGTAGATTTCCAGGGTCGCCGTGGAGTGGTTCAGGGTAATGAAGTGCAACCCGGGAACGTCCTCGGCCATCAAGCGCGCACACAGTTCCGTCGCGTACTCGATGCCAATGGAGCGTACCGCCGCCGGGTCGTCCTTGACGGCGAGGATGCGCTCGGCCAGATCGGGCGGGAAGGCGGCATTGCTGAGCTGCGCGAACCGCTCGATCTGACGGACGTTCGTCACCGGCATGATCTCCGGGATGATCGGTGTCGAGCAACCCGCGGCGGCAACGCGTTCCCGAAGCCGGAAGTAGTCCTCGGCGTAGAAGAACATCTGGGTGATGGCGAAGTCCGCGCCGGCCCGGCACTTGTCCACGAAGTGGGCCACGTCGGTGTCCCAGTCCGTCGAGCGCGGGTGCATCTCGGGGAAGGCGGCGACGCCGACGCAGAAGTCGCCGGACTCCTTGATCAGCCGGACCAGGTCGGCGGCATAGGCGATGCCGTCGGGGTGCTTGACCCACTCGCCCATCGGGTCGCCGGGCGGGTCGCCGCGCAGCGCGAGCATGTTGCGGATCCCGGCGTCGGCGTACTGGCCGATGATGTTGCGCAGATCCGCCGTGGAGTGGTTGACCGCGGTCAGGTGGGCGACCGGGGTGAGGGTGGTGTCGGTGGCGATGCGTTCGGTGGCGCGGACCGTGCCGTCACGGGAGGTGCCGCCGGCGCCGTACGTCACCGAGACGAAGGTCGGGGAGACGGCCTCGATCCGACGAATGGCGTTCCACAGGGTCCGCTCACCCTTCTCGGTCTTCGGGGCGGCGAACTCGAACGAGTAGGACTGCTTGCCGGAAGCGAGCAGGTCACGCACGGTCCGTGCGCGATCAGTCCTGGTGGAAGCTGTACCTAGGGCCATACCGGCAGGTTAACCACCGCCCGGGCGCACACCAACCGTCATCGGCGTTATGCCTGGTTGGCCGGGTTGGTGTCCACTGGTTGGACATTTTCCGGCCGTGCGGCCGTCCGGAGCACGGCCCGGGGCCCGGTCTCAGGAGGCGTCGGCGGCTTCCCGGATGCGCTTGGCCAGCGCGGCGGCCGCGGCGCCCGGGTCGTCGGCCTCGGTGATCGCGCGGACCACCACCACCCGGCGGGCGCCGGCCTGGAGCACCTCGTCCAGATTGCCGGCGTCGATGCCGCCGATCGCGAACCAGGGGCGCTCGGAGGCGCGCGCGGCGGCGTAGCGAACCAGGTCGAGGCCGGGGGCGTGGCGGCCCGGCTTGGTGGGCGTGGGCCAGCAGGGGCCGGTGCAGAAGTAGTCGACGCCGTCCTCGGTGAGCGCGGCGTCCACCTCGGCCTCGGCGTGCGTGGAGCGGCCTATGAGGACGTCCTGGCCGAGGATCGCGCGGGCGGCGGGGACCGGCAGATCGCCCTGGCCGAGGTGCAGCACGTCGCTGCCGACGGCGTGTGCGACGTCGGCGCGGTCGTTGACCGCGAGCAGCTTGCCGTGCCGCCGGCAGGCGTCCGCGAAGACCTCCAGGTGCCTGAGCTCCTCGCCGGCCTCCATGCCCTTGTCGCGCAGCTGGACGATGTCCACGCCGGACGACAGCACCGCGTCCAGGAACTGCGGGAGGTCGCCGCGGTCGGTGCGGGCGCCCGTGCACAGGTAGAGGCGGGCGTCGGACAGGGCCTGTCGTGCGGTGCTCATCGGGCGGCTTCCCCCAGGTCAGGGGCGTACGGACCGGTGGTCCGGCACGTACGCCCCTCGGATGTGGTGATGGATGCCGGTGCGGCGGGCCGTCGGGGGCGCGCCGCACCGGGTGGCTCAGACGGCGAGCGCCTGGGCCCGGCGCTTCACCTCCGTGCCGCGATTCTCGCGCAGCGCCTGCGCGGGGGTGCCGGGCAGGGTCTCATCCGGGGTGAACAGCCACTCCAGCATCTCCTCGTCGGTGAAGCCGTCGTCCTTGAGGAGCGTGAGCGTGCCGACGAGGCCCTTCACGACCTTGTCGTCCTTGATGAAATCGGCGGGTACCTGGAGCACCCTGTTCTCCCCGCGGCGCACCGCGATCAGCTGGCCCTCCTTGACCAGCTGCCGGACGCGCGTCACCTCGACGTCGAGGCGTTCGGCGATGTCGGGGAGGGTGAGCCAGGCGGGGACGAGTCCATCGATGTTTGCGTCAATCTCGGTCACAGGACAAGCGTGCCACCTCGCACTGACAGCCGGTAGCCGGGCCTCGCCATCAGGGGCCGCCGGCACACCGGTGGGTGACGCCGCGCCCCGGGGCACCCCGGGGCCCGGGCCCGCCCGCTACCGGGCGGCGGCCTTCAGCGGTACGGCCGCGTTCGCGGCCCGTTCCCGGTCGAGGGCGACGCCCCGCTCGATCAGCTTGCGCCCCTGGGCGAGGTCGCGCGGGCGCCCGACGGCCAGCAGCGCGACCAGCCGGCCGGCTCCTGACCTGCCTTCGCCCCCGCCGGCCTGCGCGGCGCGCGGGCCCTCCTCGCCCCGCAGCCAGAGGACCGACCAGGCGGCGCCGGACGGGTCGCCGCGCCAGACCATCTCGTCGGCCTCCCCGTGGTGGCCGGCGTACTGCACGAAGCGGCCGAACTGCTCGGACCAGAAGTACGGCACCGGGTCGTAGACCAGCCCTTCGATGCCGCCCCGGGCGATGTTCTCGGCGACCGTCCGCGGGCCCTGGAGGGCGTTGTCCCAGTGGTGGATCAGCAGGCGGCTGCCGTAACGGGCCGAGGGGAAGGAGGCGCAGTCGCCGACCGCGTACACGTCGGGCACCGAGGTGCGCAGCTGCTCGTCGGCGAGCACGGAACCGTCCTCGGCGGAGATCTCGACGCCGGAGCCGGCCAGCCAGCCGGTGGCGGGCCGGGCGCCGATGCCGACGACCACGGCGTCGGCGGGCAGCGTCGTGCCGTCGGCGAGGGTGACCGCGCCCGGGGTCACCGACGCGACCCGCACGCCGGTGCGCAGCTCGGCGCCGGCGCCCGCGTACCAGCCGGTCATGTGGGCGGCGACCTCGGCGGGCAGCGCACCGGCCAGCGGGCGTTCGGCGGCCTCGACGACGGTGACCGCGCAGCCCGCCTCACGGGCGGCGGTCGCGAATTCGGCGCCGATCCAGCCGGCTCCGACGACCACGATCTCGTGCTGGGCGGCGAGCACCGGCCGCAGCCGTTCGGCGTCGTCGAGGGTGCGCAGCAGGTGGACGCCGGGCAGGCCCTGGCTGCCGGGCAGTACGACGGGGTCGGCGCCGGTCGCGATCACCGCGTGGTCGTAGCGGACCGGGCCCTCGGCCGTCTCGACCTGCCGGCGGTCCGGCGTCAGGGCGGTGACCCGGCGGCCGAGGTGCAGTTCGATGCCGAGCCCCTCGAAATCCACGTCGAAGGCCGAGCCGTCGGCCTTGCCGAGCAGCACCGCCTTGGACAGCGGCGGGCGGTCGTAGGGCGGGTGGGGCTCGTCGCCGAACAGCGTGATCGCGCCGCGCCAGCCCTGTTCGCGCAGGGCGACCGCGGTCTGCACACCGGCGATGCCGGCGCCGATGATCACGACGCGGGGCGTGTGGTCAGGGGCCTGGGAGGACGTGCTCTGCTCGCTCACCCGATCACTCTAGGACGGTGGGGGATGTCGCTCGCAGCAGCACGCAAGGAGATCTCTGACACAGCGTCACGGACCGGCGCACCGGTGTCCCGGGCCGCGCCCGGCACCGGCGGGCGCCCCCGTGCGCACCCGGGCATTGCCTTACGGCGCTTCGCGCCACCGTATTAGGGTGACGGATACACGCACTCGCGGGAGCCCGGACGCACCGGGCTGAGAGGGAGGCTGGCCGGCCTCCGACCGTACGAACCTGATCCGGGTCATGCCGGCGAAGGGAGGAGCTGGACGCCCATGCATCCACCTGCCACACCATCGGAACCCGTCACCGGGCACCCCGACGTGCTCGTCATCGGGGGCGGCGTCATCGGTCTGGTCACCGCCTGGCGGGCGGCCGGCCGCGGGATGTCCGTCGCGGTGGCCGACCCGGCGCCCGGCGGCGGCGCGGCGTACGTCGCGGCCGGCATGCTCGCCGCGGTCACCGAACTCCACTACGGCGAGCAGACCCTGCTGGGCCTCAACCTGGCCTCGGCCCGCCGCTACCCGCGGTTCACCGAGGAGCTTGAGGAGGCCAGCGGGCAGCGGATCGGCTACCGGCGGTGCGGCACGCTGGCGGTCGCGCTGGACGCCGACGACCGCGCCCACCTGCGCGAGCTGCACGCCCTGCAGATCCGGTCGGGCCTGGACTCGCAGTGGCTGGCGGGCCGCGAGTGCCGCCGTCTGGAGCCGATGCTGGCCCCCGGCGTACGCGGCGGACTGCGGGTCGACGGCGACCACCAGGTCGATCCGCGGCGGCTGGCGAGCGCGCTGCTGGTGGCCTGCGAGCGGGCCGGAGTGGTCTTCCACCGGAGCCGCGCCGAGCGGCTGACCGTCGAGGGCGGGCGGGCCCGCGGCGCCGAGCTCGCCGACGGCACCAGGGTGTCGGCGGGGCAGACCGTCCTGGCGGCGGGCAGCCGCAGCGCGGAACCGGCCGGGGTGCCCGAGGAGGTGCGGCCACCGGTACGGCCGGTCAAGGGCCAGGTCCTGCGGCTGCGCCTGCCGACGGTGCCCGCCGGCTCTCCCCCCTTCCTGTCGCGCACCGTACGGGCCGTGGTCCGCGGCAATCCGCTCTATCTGGTGCCGCGCGAGAGCGGCGAGCTGGTCGTCGGCGCCACCAGCGAGGAGCTGGGCTTCGACACCACCGTCACCGCCGGCGGCGTCTACGAGCTGCTGCGGGACGCGCACGAGCTGGTCCCGGGCATCACCGAGCTGCCGCTGGTGGAGAGCTGCGCCGGGCTGCGCCCCGGCTCCCCTGACAACGCCCCGCTCCTGGGGCCGACCGCGCTGCCCGGCCTCCAGCTGGCGACCGGCCACTTCCGCAACGGCGTCCTGCTGACGCCGGTCACCGGAGACGCGATGGCCGAGGCGCTGGCCACCGGGAGCCTGCCCGAGGAGGCCCGTCCCTTCACCCCGCAGCGCTTCTCCCGCACGCCCGAACGGCGCGAGGGAACGCCCGTCCCCGCCGCGGAGCCCGAGCCCGCCCCCTTCCCGGAGGAGCAGCCCGTATGAGTGCCGCCACCCCTGCCCCCACCGCCTCGGTGTCCGTCAACGGCGAGACCCGTGAGGTCCCCGGCGGACTCACCCTCGACCGGCTCGTCGCGACCCTGACCGCGGCGCCCTCCGGCGTGGCCGCCGCGGTCAACGAAACCGTGGTGCCGCGCTCCCAGTGGCCCACCACCGCGCTCGGCGACGGCGACCGCGTCGAGGTGCTCACCGCCGTCCAGGGAGGCTGATCCGCATGCCCGACACCGCACTCCTCGCCGACACCGCGGCCGCGGGCGGCTCCGCCCCGGCCGCCGACCCCCTCACCATCGCCGGCACCACCTTCGGCTCCCGGCTGATCATGGGCACCGGCGGGGCGCCCAGCCTCGACGTCATGGAGCGCGCACTGCTCGCCTCCGGCACGGAGCTGACGACCGTCGCCATGCGGCGGCTGGACCCCACCGTGCAGGGCTCGGTGCTGTCCGTACTGCAGCGGCACAAGATCCGGGTGCTGCCCAACACGGCGGGCTGCTTCACCGCGGGTGAGGCGGTACTGACCGCCCGACTCGCCCGGGAGGCGCTCGGCACGGACTGGATCAAGCTGGAGGTCGTCGCCGACGAGCGCACCCTGCTCCCCGACCCGGTGGAGCTGCTGGACGCCGCCGAGACCCTGGTGGACGACGGTTTCACCGTGCTGCCCTACACGAACGACGATCCGGTGCTGGCCCGCAAGCTGGAGGACGTCGGCTGCGCCGCGATCATGCCGCTGGGCTCGCCGATCGGCTCCGGCCTGGGCATCCGCAATCCGCACAACTTCCAGCTGATCACCGAGCGGGCCGGCGTCCCGGTCATCCTGGACGCCGGCGCGGGCACCGCCTCGGACGCCGCCCTGGCCATGGAGCTGGGCTGCGCGGCGGTGATGCTGGCCTCCGCCGTGACCCGCGCGCAGGAACCGGAGCTGATGGCCCACGCGATGCGCCACGCGGTCGCGGCAGGCCGCCTGGCCCACCGCGCGGGCCGCATCCCCCGCCGCCATTTCGCGGTGGCGTCCTCCCCGTCGGAGGGCACACCGGCACTGGACCCGGAGCGCCCGGCGTTTTAGGGGCTTCCCACGTTTTCGGCTTTCCCGCCGTGGTGGCTGCTCGCCGTTGCGCTTTGCGGCGCCCCGCACGTTGTTTTCCGTCCCGCCGTGTTTGTTTCTCGCCGTGGCGCCTGCGGCGGGCCGGGTTGTTGTGGGTGCGGTGACGAGCCTCCGGGGCCTGTTGTGTGGACTGCTTCGCTTTACGTCCACACAACAGGCCCCTCCGGCCCGTCCCCTCCCGTGGGGGAGAAAGTTGAAGGCCGGTGGGGGCGAGCGTCTTACTGACGCCCGCCCCCACCGGCCTTTGTCCATCCACTCACGGGAGGGGACGCGCCGCAGGACGAAGTCCGGAGGAGCGGCACCGCACCCGACCACCCACGCCCGCCGCAGGCGCAACGGCGAGCAACACCCACGGCGGGACGGACAACAACGTGCGGCGGCAACCACCACGGCGGGAAAGCCAAGTACGTGGGCGACAGTAGACTCCTCTGCCGTGGATACGACGCTCGAAGACCCGCTCGTGGGCCAGCTGCTCGACGGCCGCTACCGCGTCCAGGCACGCATCGCGGCAGGCGGTATGGCCACGGTCTACCGGGCCGTGGACACCCGGCTCGACCGTGTGCTCGCGCTGAAGGTGATGCACCCGGGCCTCGCCGCGGACGGCGAGTTCGTGGACCGTTTCATCCGTGAGGCGAAGTCGGTCGCCCGGCTGTCGCATCCCAACGTGGTGGGCGTCTTCGACCAGGGCACGGACGGTACGTACGTCTATCTGGCGATGGAGTACGTCGCCGGCTGCACGCTGCGTGACGTGCTGCGCGAGCGGGGCGCGCTCCAGCCGCGGGCCGCGCTGGACATCCTGGAGCCGATCCTGGCCGCCCTGGGGGCCGCGCACCGGGCCGGTCTGGTGCACCGCGACATGAAGCCGGAGAACGTCCTGATCGGGGACGACGGCCGGGTCAAGGTCGCCGACTTCGGTCTGGTGCGGGCGGTCGACACCAACACCACTTCCTCCACGGGCTCGGTCCTGGGGACCGTCTCCTACCTGGCGCCCGAGCAGCTGGAGCACGGCACCGCGGACGCCCGCGTCGACGTCTACGCCTGCGGTGTGGTGCTCTACGAGATGCTGACCGGCTCCAAGCCGCACACCGGCGGCACCGTGGCCCAGGTCCTCTACCAGCACCTGCACGAGGACGTGCTCCCGCCGTCCGAGCGGGTGCCGGGAACCGCGCCGCAGCTGGACGAGCTGGTCGCGCTGGCCACCGCCCGCGAGCCGGAGCAGCGGGCGCAGGACGCGGTGGTGCTGCTGTCGAGGGCCCGGGCGGCCCGGGCGGAGCTGACCGACGAGCAGCTGGACCTCGTACCGCCGCAGGCCAAGGCGGTGCCCGCGGGCGACGGCTCCGAGCCCACGGACGTCATACCGCGGCCCGCCGGCGTACAGCTGCCGCTGCCGGGGGCGGACGAGGCGGAGCTGAACCGCACCAGCCGGCTGGAGGTCCCGCCGGCCGAGCACACCACCCGGCTGCGCCCCGCGCCGGCTCCCGCGGCACCTGCCGGCGGGCTGCTGCAGCGGCGCCGGCTGGCCACGATCGTCGCCGCGGTGCTGCTGGTCCTCGGGGTCGGCACGGGCGTGTGGTACATCAACTCCGGCCAGTTCACCTCGGTGCCCGCGGTGCTGGACATGCCGCAGGCCAAGGCCGTCTCGACGCTGCGGGACGCCGGGCTGGGGGTCAGGGTCGTCCGCGGCTTCAGCTCCAACGTGGAGCGCGGGCACGTCATGAAGACGGACCCGGAGACCGGCAAGCGGATCCGCGGAACGGGCACGGTCACGATCACCGTCTCGCGGGGCCCCGACATCGTCGCCGTCCCGGACCTGTCGGGCACTCCGGTCGCGGACGCCAAGCGCAAGCTGCGCGACCGGGGCCTGGTGCCGGGCACCGTGACGCGGGAGTTCAGCACGGACGTCGCCAAGGGGTCGGTGATCCGTACCGACCCGAAGGCGGGCGTCAAGCGGCGGCCCGACACCGCGGTGGCGCTGACCGTCAGCCGGGGCGCGCCGGTCGACGTGCCGGGCGTGGTCGGCAGCGACCGCGCGGACGCCGAGAGCACCCTGCGGCAGGCCGGCTTCCAGGTGCGCTTCGCCGAGCAGCCGGTGTTCTCGCCGGAGGACAAGGGCACCGTCGCCCGGCAGACGCCGGCCGAGGGCGGCCGGCTCGGCAAGGGCGACACCGTCACCCTGACGCTCTCCAAGGGCCCGGAGATGATCACCGTGCCGGACGTCACCGGCAAGAAGGTCGACGACGCCAAGAAGGAGCTGACCTCGCTCGGCTTCGAGGTCAAGGTGGACAAGCCCTGGCTGTTCCCGCAGGACGAGGTGGACTCGCAGTCCGTCGAGGGCGGCCAGAAGGCGCCCAAGGGCGGCACGATCACCATCAAGCTCAAGGGTGCGCTGTAGCGGACCTGCCGGGTGCCGTACGGCCCGTGTGCGGCACCTGGCACGCTTGGGAGCGTGAGTAGCTCCCCTTTCCCCCTCGGTGCCGAGGACGGCGCCCGTCTGCGCAATCCGGTCGGCGGCCATGTGCCGGTGGCCGGCGGTCTGGCGAAGACCGGTCTTCCCTACGCCCGTGAGATGGGTGCCGAGGCCGTCCAGGTCTTCGTCGCCAATCCGCGCGGCTGGGCGACGCCGCCCGGCAGCCCCGCACAGGACGAGGCGTTCCGCGCGGCCTGTGCGCTGCAGGGCATGCCGGTGTACGTGCACGCCCCGTATCTGATCAACTTCGGCTCGCACACCGAAGCGACGGTCGAGCGGTCCGTGGAGTCGCTGCGGCACTCGCTGCGCCGGGGCCGCGAGATCGGTGCGCTGGGCGTGGTGGTGCACACCGGTTCGGCGACCGGCGGGCGGCCGCGCGCGGAGGCGATGGCGCAGGTCAGGGCGCGGATGCGGCCGCTGCTGGAGGAGCTGACGCACCCGGAGGACCCGTGGCTGCTGCTGGAGCCGACGGCCGGGCAGGGCGCCTCGCTGTGCGCGCTGGCGGAGGACCTCGGGCCGTACTTCGAGGCGCTGGACCGGCACCCGAAGCTGGGCGTCTGCCTCGACACCTGCCACGCCTTCGCGGCCGGGCACGACATGGCGGCGCCCGGCGGGGTGAAGCTGCTGCTGGACGAGCTGGTGGAGGTCACCGGCGAGGGCCGGCTGAAGCTGATCCACGCCAATGACTCCAAGGACGTGGTGGGCGCCCACAAGGACCGGCACGCGAACATCGGCGCGGGGCACATCGGCGCGGAGCCGTTCGCGGAGCTGTTCACGCACCCGGCGACGGCCGGGGTGCCGCTGGTCGTGGAGACGCCGGGCGGCATGGAGGGGCACGCCGCGGACGTGGCCCGCCTCAAGGAACTGCGCGCGCCCTGACCCTTGCGGAGCACCCCCGTGAGGTGTGCGGTTCCGGGCCGGAGCCGCACGCTCGCGCGGGGGTCAGAGTTCGGGGCCCTCGCCGGGCTCCTCCTGGTAGGAGTAGCGCTGCTCGCGCCAGGGGTCGCCGAGGTTGTGGTAGCCGCGCTCCTCCCAGAAGCCGCGGCGGTCGGCCCGCATGTATTCGATACCGCGGACCCACTTGGGGCCTTTCCAGGCGTACAGATGGGGCACGATCAACCGGACCGGAAAACCGTGCTCGGCGGTGAGCAGTTCACCGGAGCGGTGGGTCGCGAAGATGCACTTCTCCGCGGCGAAATCCTCCAGCCGCACATTCGAGCTGAAGCCGTACTCGGCCCACACCATCACATGGGTGACATCGGGCGCGGGCGGCGCGAGGTCCAGGATGGTCTTGGTGAGCACCCCGCCCCATTCGGCGCCCAGCATGCTGAATTTCGTCACGCAGTGCATATCGGCGACGACCGTGGCGTACGGCAGTGCCGTGAATTCCTCGTGCGACCAGCAGCGCTTCTCGGCGTCCGCGGTGGCGCCGAAGGCCCGGAATTCCCAGCGTTCGGGGCGGAACTTCGGGACGGGTCCGTAGTGCGTCACCGGCCAGCCCCGCTGGAGCCGCTGCCCCGGAGGCAGCTGAGGATGCTCTGCTCCGCGGCTTTCCGGCTGACCCATGCCCTCCATGTTGTCAGACCGGAAGGGATGCCGATGACCAGGGACGGAGAGATTCGGGCAACTCGTACTAAGCGTGAACTTACTGGACGCCCCCTCCGGGCGGTGCGAGGATGCGCGGCACTGACCCGTACTCGCGTGGAAGGAGCCCGCAGCCATGCAGGGCGACCCCGAGGTCATCGAATTCCTCAACGAGCAGCTGACCGCTGAGCTGACCGCGATCAACCAGTACTTCCTGCACGCCAAGATGCAGGAGAACTTCGGCTGGACGAAGCTCGCGAAGTACACCCGCGCCGAGTCCTTCGACGAGATGAAGCACGCGGAGGTCCTGACCGACCGGATTCTCTTCCTCGAAGGGCTGCCGAATTACCAGCGGCTGTTCCACGTACGGGTCGGCCAGACCGTCACCGAGATGTTCCAGGCGGACCGGCAGATCGAGGTCGAGGCGATCGACCGGCTCAAGCGCGGTATCGAGCTGATGCGCGGCAAGGGCGACATCACGTCGGCGAACATCTTCGAGGACATCCTCGCGGACGAGGAACACCACATCGACTACCTCGACACGCAGCTGGAGCTGGTGGAGAAACTCGGGGAAGCGCTGTACATCGCCCAGGTGATCGAGCAGCCCAGCTGAGCGAGCGGCGCGATGCCGGCGACCCGGCGACGTACGGCCCCGGGGCCTACGCGGCCTCCGAGAGCACCGCGGGCGCCACTGCGGCCACCTCCGCGACCGGCTGCGGTCCCCGGGCCCTGCCCTCGGACGCCAGCGGGTCGGACGCCCCGTTCTCGACGAGCTCCCGGCGGGGGCACGAACCCCGGCCGAGGAGTGCCTGGATGCGGCGCACGCAGTTGCCGCAGTCGGTGCCGGCCTTGCAGGCGGAGGCGATTTCGCGGGGCGTGCAGGCGCCGGAGTCCGCGTGGTCGCGGACCTGCTGCTCGGTGATGCCGAAGCAAGAGCAGACGTACACGCGGTTTCACCTCTTGGGCGGCTCGGTGGTGACTCTCGACCAGACCAGCTGATCTTGAGTGAGGTTACCCTTACCTTACCTGGCCCGTGGGGTGGCGACAACGCCCGGCAGGGTCCGAACAGCGCAGTGGGGCGCGGATCACAGATCCGCGCCCCACTCCCGTTCCGTCAGCCCTTACTGGTCGCGGTACATCTCCGCCACCAGGAACGCCAGGTCCAGCGACTGGCTGCGGTTGAGCCGCGGGTCGCAGGCCGTCTCGTAGCGCTGGTGCAGGTCGTCGACGAAGATCTCGTCGCCGCCGCCCACGCACTCGGTGACGTCGTCACCGGTCAGCTCGACGTGGATGCCGCCCGGGTGGGTGCCGAGGCTCTTGTGGACCTCGAAGAAGCCCTTGACCTCGTCCAGCACGTCGTCGAAGCGCCGGGTCTTGTGACCGGAAGCCGCCTCGAAGGTGTTGCCGTGCATCGGGTCGCAGATCCAGGCGACCTGCGCGCCGGAGGCGGTGACCTTCTCGACCAGCTCGGGGAGCTTGTCGCGGACCTTGTCCGCTCCCATGCGGGTGATGAAGGTCAGCCGGCCCGGCTCACGCTGCGGGTCGAGCCGCTCGATGAGCGTGAGCGCGTCCTCGGGCGTGGTCGTCGGGCCGAGCTTGACGCCGATCGGGTTGCGGATGCGCGCGGCGAACTCGATGTGCGCACCGTCCAGCTGACGGGTGCGCTCGCCGATCCAGACCATGTGGCCGGAGACGTCGTAGAGGTTGCCGGTGCGCGAGTCGGTGCGGGTCAGCGACGACTCGTAGTCCAGGATCAGCGCCTCGTGCGAGGAGAAGAACTCCACCGTCTTGAACTCCTCCGGGTCCACCCCGCAGGCGTTCATGAAGTTCAGCGCACGGTCGATCTCGCGGGCCAGCGCCTCGTAGCGCTGTCCGGAGGGCGAGGACTTCACGAAGTCCTGGTTCCAGGCGTGCACCTGGCGCAGGTCGGCGTAGCCGCCGGTGGTGAAGGCGCGCACGAGGTTGAGGGTCGCCGCGGAGGCGTGGTACATCCGCTTCAGCCGCTGCGGGTCCGGGATCCGGGCCGCCTCGGTGAACTCGAAGCCGTTGACGGAGTCGCCGCGGTAGGTCGGCAGGGTCACCCCGTCACGGGTCTCGGTCGGCTTGGAGCGCGGCTTGCTGTACTGGCCGGCGATCCGGCCGACCTTGACGACCGGGACGGACCCGGCGTAGGTCAGCACGGCGCCCATCTGCAGGAGCGTCTTGAGCTTGTTGCGGATGTGCTCGGCGGATACGGCGTCGAATGCCTCCGCGCAGTCGCCGCCCTGAAGCAGGAACGCCTCACCACGGGCGACCGCTCCCAGGCGCTCGCGCAGCTGGTCGCACTCGCCCGCGAAGACGAGCGGCGGATAGGACTCGAGCTCCGCGATCACATCGCGCAGAGCCTCTTGGTCCGGCCAGTCAGGCTGCTGCGCCGCGGGCAGGTCTCGCCAGGTGTTGCCACCGGCGTGGGTTTCAGCGTTCACGGTCACAAAGCCAACATTACGGGGTCGGGGCAGGCTGTCCGTCCGGCCATCCGGACTTTGAGACGCACTGCACTCGGACGGTCCGGTAGGGTGCCCCCCATGTGCACGCGACCGGCCATGAACATGAACTGGTGGTGGACCGCTCATCCGGCGGCCCACTGATTCGCGCGCACATCCCACACTTCGCGAAGGCCGCCCGAGGGGCGGCCTTCAGCCTTTCCGGCGGCCGTGCCCTCTTTCCGGTCCACCTGGAAGGAACCCCGCCCATGCACCGCGAGACCCACGACGCCCGCACCGACGCCGCCGCGCTCGTCCGGCGGCTGCTCGACCCCGCCTGCCCGCCGTTCGCCCTGCTGCGCCGCCGCTCCCCCGGCCGGGAGGCGGCCGACACCGTGGAGGTGCTGATCGGCGAGGTGACCGAGGTCGAGCGGCTCGCCGACATTTCGCTGGGTGACGCGGCGCCGGGCGCCCCGGTGACCCACGCGCTGGCGATGGTCCCGTTCCGGCAGATCCGCGAGCGCGGCTTCCGGGCGCACGACGACGGCACCCCGCTGGCCGTGCTGCGGCCCCGCGAGACCCGTGAGCTGCCGCTGGACGAGGTGCTCGCGGCCCTGCCGGCGCACGCCGTGACGGTGGCGGACGGCGCCTTCGACGTGGACGACGAGGAGTACGCCGGGATCGTCGGCCGGGTGGTGCGGGACGAGATCGGCACCGGCGAGGGCGCGAACTTCGTCATCCGCCGGACGTTCGAGGGCACCGTCGACGGCTTCTCGGCGGCCGACGCGCTGGCGCTGTTCCGTCGGCTGCTGGCCGGTGAGCGGGGCGCGTACTGGACGTACGTCGTGCACCGGCCCGGGGTGCGCACGCTGGTCGGGGCCAGCCCCGAGGTGCACGTGCGGATGACCGGGGGGACGGTCGTGATGAATCCGATCAGCGGCACCTACCGCTACCCGGCCGGCGGCCCCACCCCCGAGAGCCTGCTGGCCTTCCTCGGTGACCGCAAGGAGGTCGAGGAGCTGTCCATGGTGGTGGACGAGGAGCTGAAGATGATGTGCACCGTCGGGGACCGCGGCGGGGTGGTGATCGGGCCCCGGCTCAAGGAGATGGCGCACCTGGCGCACACCGAGTACGAGCTGCGCGGCCGGTCCACCCTCGATGTGCGCGAGGTGCTCAAGGAGACGATGTTCGCGGCGACGGTCACCGGGTCGCCGGTGCAGAACGCCTGCCGGGTCATCGAGCGGCACGAGCCGGTGGCCCCGGACGGGCGGGGGCGCGGCTACTACGCGGGCGCGCTGGCGCTGATCGGCCGGGACGCCGGGGGCGCGCAGACCCTGGACTCGCCCATCCTGATCCGTACCGCCGACATCACCGCGGAGGGCCGGCTGCGGGTGCCGGTCGGCGCCACCCTGGTGCGCGCCTCCGACCCGTACGCCGAGGTCGCCGAGACGCACGCCAAGGCGGCCGGGGTGCTGACCGCGCTGGGCGTACGGGAGGCGCCCGCGCGCCCGGCGAACGGGAGCCGGCCGGCGCGGCTGGCCGACGACCCGCGGGTGCGGGCCGCGCTGGACGCCCGCCGCGCCGACCTGGCACCGTTCTGGCTGCGCATGCAGACCACCGCGCCGACGGCGGAGCTGAGCGGCCACGCGCTGGTGATCGACGCGGAGGACACCTTCACCGCGATGCTGGCGCACCTGCTGCGCACCTCGGGGCTGACGGTGACCGTGCGCCGCTTCGACGAGCCGGGGCTGCGCGAGGCCGCCCTCACCCACGAGGGGCCGGTGGTGCTGGGCCCGGGGCCGGGCGATCCGTCCGACACGGCCGACCCGAAGATGCGCTTCCTGCGGTCGCTCACCGCCGATCTGGTCGCGCGCCACACGCACGGCCTGTTGGGCGTCTGCCTGGGCCACGAGCTGCTAGCCGCGGAGCTGGGGCTGGAGATCGTGCGCAAGGAGGTGCCCTTCCAGGGCGCGCAGGAGCGGATCGACTTCTTCGGGCGTCCGGAGACGGTCGGCTTCTACAACACCTTCACGGCCCGCTGCGACGACCGCACGGAGGCCGAACTGGCCATGCACCGTGTGGAGTTGAGCCGGGACGCGGCGACCGGCGAGGTGCATGCGCTGCGCGGTCCGGGCTTCGCCGGCGTGCAGTTCCACCCGGAGTCGGTGCTGACCCTGGACGGCGCCGCGGTCACCGCGCAGCTGCTGGCAGCTGTCCTCGTGTGACCAGCATGTTCTCGTTGGTGCGGTGGGCCAGGTAGTCCTCGACGTTGGCCACGGTGGCCTCGATGATCTGGCCCACCGCCTCCTCCGTGAAGTACGCCTGGTGGGAGGTGACGAGGACGTTGGCGAAGGTCATCAGGCGGGCGAGGGTGTCGTCGTCGATGACGTCGAGGGACCGGTCGCGGTGGAAGAAGCCGACCTCCTCCTCGTAGACGTCCAGGCCGACGCCGGCGAGCCGGCCGGCCTTGAGCGTCTCGACGAGGGCACGGGTGTCGACGAGTCCGCCGCGGCTGGAGTTGATCAGGATGACGTCGTCCTTCATGGCGGCCAGCGCCGCGGCGTCGACGAGGTGCCGGGTGTCGGCCACCAGCGGGACGTGCAGGGTGATCAGATCGGCCTCGGCGAACAGCCGCTCCCGGGGGACGTAGGTCATGCCGAGGTCCACGCACCGCGGGTTCTCGGCGACGTCCCAGCCCAGCAGGTTCATGCCGAAGCCGTGGGCGATCCGGGTGAACGCCTCGCCGATCCTGCCGGTGCCCAGCACGCCCGCCGTCCGGCCGTACAGATCGCGGCCCAGCAGGCCGTCCAGCCGGAAGTCGAACTGGCGGGTGCGGCCGGCGGCCCGCACCAGGCGCCGGTTGACGGCCAGCGCGAGGCCCCAGGCGAACTCCGCGACCGCGTGCGGCGAGTAGTGGGAGACCCGGCCGACGCTCATACCGAGGTCGGCCGCGGCCTCCAGATCGATGTTGTTGAAGCCCGTGGAGCGCTGGGCGATCATCTTCGTCCCGCCGGCCGCGAGGACCTGGAGGACGTCGGCGCCGAGGTCGGCGTTGACGCCGGCACTGACGACCTCGTACCCGTGCGCGATGGGGGCGGTGTCGCGGTTGAGGCAGACCTGCAGGGCGCGGATCTGGTGCGGGCCGCTGAAGGCCCTCTCCAGCAACGGCCGCTCATCCGCCTGCACGCCGAAGGCCACGATCTCCACGAGCCCTCCCGGGTCGTCCCGCCGGTTCTCGGTGTCCGCGCCGGGGTGCGGCTCCGCCGGTGTGCGAGGACCGCCGTCGGTGCAGGTACGGCACATGCCGTGCAGTGCGAATATACGGCGGCTCGCCCGGCGGCGCCGCCCGGGAACGGTGCCGGCGGGGCGGGGAAACAGGGCGGTCAGCCGAAGAACACCCCGACCTCGGCGTAGAGCGCCGGATCGACGGTCTTGAGCTTGGCGGTCGCCTCCCCGATCGGCACCCGGACGATGTCCGTACCGCGCAGCGCGACCATCTTGCCGAAGTCGCCGTCGCGCACCGCGTCGATGGCGTGCAGCCCGAAGCGGGTGGCCAGCCAGCGGTCGAAGGCGCTCGGGGTGCCGCCGCGCTGGGTGTGCCCGAGCACCGTCGTACGGGCCTCCTTGCCGGTGCGCGCCTCGATCTCCTTGGCCAGCCACTCCCCCACGCCCGACAGCCGGACGTGCCCGAAGGAGTCCTTGGAGTCGTCCTTGAGGACCATCTGGCCGTCCTTGGGCATCGCGCCCTCGGCGACCACCACGATGGGGGCGTAGCGCACCTTGAAGCGGGAGTCGATCCACCGGCAGACCTGCTCGATGTCGAAGCGCTGCTCGGGGATGAGGATGACGTTCGCGCCGCCGGCCAGTCCCGAGTGCAGCGCGATCCAGCCGGCGTGCCGGCCCATCACCTCGACGACCAGGACGCGCATGTGGGACTCGGCGGTGGTGTGCAGCCGGTCGATGGCTTCGGTGGCGACACCCACGGCGGTGTCGAAGCCGAAGGTGTAGTCGGTGGCCGACAAGTCGTTGTCGATGGTCTTGGGGACGCCCACGCAGGGGACGGCGTGTTCGCCGGCGAGCCGCGCCGCGACGCCGAGGGTGTCCTCGCCGCCGATCGCGATCAGCGCCTCGACCTCCTGCTTGGCGAGCGTCTCCTTGATCCGGCGGACGCCCTCGTCCTGCTGGAAGGGGTTGGTCCGCGAGGAGCCGAGGATCGTGCCGCCGCGGGGCAGGATGCCGCGCACCGCGGGGATGTCGAGCGGCACCGTGTCGTTCTCCATCGGTCCGCGCCAGCCGTCCCGGAAGCCGACGAACTCGTATCCGTACTCCTGGGTGCCCTTGCGGACGATGCCCCTGATCACCGCGTTCAGCCCCGGGCAGTCGCCGCCTCCGGTCAGTACTCCGACCCGCATCGTGTCCTCACCTACATCCCGTCAGTGGCCGCGCGCGGCCGTGGTCGATCCGACGGCGGTCACGCTAATGGTGATCTGGGTCACTCAGGGATGGGACAAACCCCGATTCCGGGGATTTTCCGGCGAGTTGACGTGCGGTGTTCACCCGTACGGGCGGGCCCTGCCGGGCGACCGGTGACGCCGCCCGGTGAGCTTGCTCCTCATGCCTCGTCGAGGCCGCGCTCTATCGCATAGCGCACCAGCTCCACGCGGTTGTGCAACTGGAGCTTGCCCAGGGTGTTCTGGACGTGGTTCTGCACCGTGCGGTGCGAGATGACCAGGCGCTCGGCGATCTGCTTGTACGAGAGCCCCTTGGCGACCAGCCGCAGCACCTCGGTCTCGCGCTCCGTCAGCTGCGGTGCGCCCGGCTCGTCCGGCGCCGCCGGGGCGGGCTCCGTCGCCAGCCGGCGGTACTCGCCGAGGACGAGACCGGCCAGGCCGGGGGTGAACACCGCGTCCCCGGCGGCCGTGCGCCGCACCGCGTCCAGCAGTTCCTCGGTGCTCGCCGACTTCAGCAGGTAGCCGGTGGCACCGGACTTGACCGCCTCCAGGACGTCGGCGTGCTCACCGCTGGCGGACAGCACCAGCACCCGCAGCGCCGGGTTGGCGCCGACCAGTTCCTTGCAGACCCGTACGCCGGGCAGCCCCGGCAGATTGAGGTCCAGGACGAGTACGTCGGGTGCGGCGGCCTGCGCCCTGCGGACCGCCTGGAGGCCGTCGCCGGCCGTCGCCACCACCTCGAAACCGGCCTCCGCCAGGTCCCGCGCGACCGCGTCGCGCCACATCGGGTGGTCGTCGACCACCATGACCTTCAGGCCCGTCTGCTCGTTCATGACCGGCTCTTCCCCCGCCTTCCGCCCTCGGGCGCCGCGCCCTTGGGGACCGTCAACTCCACTTCCGTGCCCTGGCCGGGGACCGACACCCATGCGGCGGTGCCGCCCAGGTCCCGCAGCCGGCCGCGGATCGACAGGGCCACCCCCAGCCGGCCCTCGCGCTCGGCGTCCGCCAGCCGGCCCTCGGGGATGCCGGGGCCGTCGTCGCGGACCGTCACGAGCACCGCGTGCGGTTCGTCCTCCACCAGGATCCATGCGTGGGCACCGTCCCCCGCATGCACCCGCACATTGTCCAACGCGGCACTGACAGCGGCCGCCAGTTCCGCGGCCGCGGCTGCCGGCAGCTCCACCGGGGCGCCCGGCTCGGAGAAGGTGACCCCGGCGCCGGCGAACGGGGCCAGCAGCGCCCGGACATCGCAGGAACCGTCGGCGGCCGGCGGCGGCACGCTCCGCGCGGGGGCCACCGCCGACCCGACCGCGTCGTGCGCCCCGGTCGCCGGGCCCGGTACGTACGGCGCCACCGCCGCGGCACCGGCCGGCCGCACCAGGCCGCCGGCGACCAACGTCCGCAGCGCGGCCTCCTGTTCACCGGCCATCCGGCCCAGTTCGGCCGCCTCGCCGCCAATCGCGGTGCCGCGCCGCTGCACCATCGCCAGGACCTGGAGCACGCTGTCGTGGATGTCGCGGGCCAGCCGTTCCCGTTCGCGGGTGGCGGCCTCGATCTGCAGGGCGCGGGCGAGGGTGCGCTCACTGGCGCGCGCCACCTCGACGACATAGCCGATGGCGACGCCGGCCACCCACACCAGCACCACGTTGCGGAGGGTGTCGCGGGCCAGTTGCTGGCGCTCGACCAGGTTGGCGACCGCCACCACACTGGAGGCCACGGCCGCCCAGCGCCAGCCGCCCTTGATCGCGAAGCCCAGCACGGCGCCCGCCGTCCAGATGGAGGGCAGCGTCGGTGCGCCGCCCATGATGCGGGCGTGGCTGTCGACCAGCGACGTGAGGAGGATGCCGCCGACGGCGAAGGCGAGGTCGACGATCAGGAATTGCCGGGTGCAGCGCTCCGGGGACGTCGTACGGCGCCAGGTCAGCGCCATCCAGACGGTCAGCGCGCCCATGTACGCGACGGCGCCCAGCGGGTGCTCGTAGCGCCGGTAGGACAACGCGACCTGGCACAGGGTGTAGACGAGGGTGAGGATGCGGTAGCCGGTGATGGCGCGCCACAGCGGGAGTTCGACGGACATCCGCAGCGCCTTCGGCGGGCGCTTGCCGTGGCGTCTGGCGGCCATGGCGCCGCCGCTCACCGTCCGTATGTCCGCATCCGTCATTGCCGGCCCCCACCCCTCGCCGGGCGTGCCCCACGCCCGGCCTCGGCTCCGTGCGTCTCCGCCGCCTATTCGGCGGCGGCCTTCTTGGCCTGCTCCTCGGCCTTCTTCTTCGCCTCCGCGGCCTTCGCCGCGTCCGCGATCTGCCGCTTGGCGGCCGTCGCGTAGATGTCGACGTACTCCTGGCCGGACAGCTTCATGATCTCGTACATGACCTCGTCGGTGACCGACCGCAGGATGAAGCGGTCGCCCTCCATGCCCTGATAACGGGTGAAGTCCAGCGGCTTGCCGATGCGGATGCCCGGCCGGATCATCTTCGGCACGATCTTGCCCGGAGGCTGCACCTTCTCGGTGTCGATCATCGCCACCGGGATGACCGGCGCGCCGGTGGCCAGCGCCACCCGGGCCAGGCCACCGGGCTTGCCGCGGTAGAGCCGGCCGTCCGGGGAGCGGGTGCCCTCCGGGTAGATGCCGAACAGCTCACCGCGCTCCAGCACCTCGATGCCGCTCTTGATCGCGGCCTCGCCCGCGCCCCGGCCGCCCGAGCGGTCGACCGGGAGCTGGCCCACGCCCTTGAAGAACGCGGCGGTCAGCTTGCCCTTCACGCCGGGCGAGGTGAAGTACTCGGCCTTCGCGATGAACGTGACCTTACGGTCGAGCACCGCGGGCAGGAAGAAGGAGTCCGAGAAGGACAGGTGGTTGCTCGCGAGGATCGCCGGACCCTCGGCGGGAACGTTCTCGATGCCTTCCACCCAGGGCCTGAAGGCAAGCTTCAGCGACCCGCCGATGGAAAACTTCATTGCGCCGTAGATCAACCGACTGCCTCCTGTGTGTGACGCAAAGACCTTAACCTGCCCCGGTGACACGCTCGCCCCGGCCGGGCCCCTCCCGGTTGCGCCGGCGGCCGGGCGGCGCCCGCGCGCGGGCCGCCCGCGCGTCCCGCGGGCGCCGGACCTACCCGCTCGCCGTCACTTTGCGTACCCTGAGGTAACTCGCCAGGTCCCCTCATCGATCGGAGTCTCCCGGTGCCGCTCCTTCCCGGAGCCGAGCCGTTCCGCCGTGACGGCGGAGAGGTCGGCGTCCTCGTGTGCCACGGCTTCACCGGCTCCCCCCAGTCCGTACGCCCCTGGGCCGAATATCTGGCCGACCAGGGGCTGACGGTCGCCCTCCCGCTGCTGCCCGGTCACGGCACCCGCTGGCAGGAGCTGCAGATCACGACCTGGCAGGACTGGTACGCGGAAGTCGACCGCGAGCTGCGCGCGCTGACCGAGCGGTGCAGCAAGGTCTTCGTCTGCGGGCTGTCGATGGGCGGCGCGCTGGCGCTGCGGCTGGCCGCCAAGCACGGTGACGCGGTCAGCGGGGTGGCGGTGGTCAACCCGGGCAACAAGATCCACGACGCGGCCGCGCCGCTGCTGCCGGTGCTGCGCCACGTCGTACGGAGCACCAAGGGCATCACCAGCGACATCGCCAAGCCCGGCGCCCGGGAGGTCGGTTACGACCGGGTGCCGCTGCACGCGGCGTACGCACTGCGCCGGTTCTTCCAGCAGGTCGACTCCGAACTCCCCCGCGTCACCCAGCCGTTGCTGGTGATGACCAGCCCGCAGGACCACGTCGTCCGGCCGGTGGACTCCGAGCGAATCCTCGCCCGGGTCTCCTCGACGGACGTGCGGCAGACGCTGCTGGAGCGCAGCTACCACGTCGCGACGCTGGACCACGACGCCGAGCAGATCTTCCGGGAGACCTTCGCCTTCATCTCGCGGCTCGCGCCGGAGGCGGGCACGGGTACGCGGGCCGGGTCCGCGGAAGCGGGCGCCCACGAGGGGACGGCGGCCAGTGGCGGAGCGTAGCCCCGGCGACCCCCGGGACCCGCTGGACGAGGAGGCCGCCTGGGCCGAGATCGTCGCGGGCTACGGCGAGCAGCCGTCGTTCCCGGCCAAGGACGGGACGGACGAGCAGCAGCCCCGTACGGACGGCCCCGCCGGAAAGCGCGAGGGCAAGGGCGAAAGCCCGGCCCCCGGCAGCTTCGTGGTCTACGCGCCGGGGGTCGGTCCGCGCGACTGGTCCGCGGCGGACGCCTCCGACGACGACTTCGACGAGACCGACGAGGGCCACTTCACCCCGCCCGAGCCGCCCCCGCTGCCGAAGGCCGACGTCACCGCGAAGTTCGCCTGGCTCGCGGTGCTCGGCGGCCCGCTGCTGCTGGTGGTGATGGTGATCCTCCAGCAGCCGGTGACGTGGTGGATCACCGTGCTGGGCATCGGCGGCTTCCTGGGCGGCTTCGCCACGCTGGTGGCCCGGATGAAGAACGACGACGAGGACGGCGACCACCACCTGCCGGGCGGCGGCGCGGTGGTGTGAGTCAGTCCGCGGCCGGCACCCGCAGCGCCGCCAGCACCGGCAGGTGATCGGAGGCGGCGCGCAGGTCCGCGTCGCGCACACCGGGCAGCCCGAGCGGCACACCGCAGCCGAGCACCTCGACGCCGTCGGTGGTGAAGAGGGCGTCGATCCGCTGCCGCGGCTCCTGGGGGGTGGAGGTGAACTCCCCGCCCCACGGCTCGGCGGCCCAGCAGTCCGTGAGCGCCCCCGCCACCCGGCGGAAGCTGCGGCCCTCCGGCCGGTCGTTGAGGTCGCCGCCGACGACCGCGTGCGGCACGCCCAGCGCCGCGACGTGCTCCAGCAGCAGTCCGGCCTGCTCGTAGCGCTCCCGGTCGGCGAGGCTGAGATGGCAGCTGAGGACGCCCAGCCGGGCCCGGCCGACGCGGACCACGGCGGTGGCGAAGCCGCGCTGGTGCAGGCCGGGGGTGCGGGGCAGCAGGACGTCGTCCGCGCGTTCCGCATGGGCGCGGAGGGTGGAGAGGATCATCGGGCCCGCGGTCGTGGCCCCGCCGGTGACGTAGTGCAGGCCCGCCGCGCGGGCCAGCCGCTCGGCGGCCTTGCGCCAGCGGAAGAACCGCGGCGCCTCCTGGATCAGCACGAGATCGGGGGCGCAGGCCCGGATGACCCTGGCCAGCGCCGCCCGGTCGTCGCGCATCGAGCGGATGTTGTAGCTGAGCACACGGACGACCGCGGCGTCCTCCTCGGTGCCGGACGCCGGAAGTCCGGTGTGCTCAGCCACCACCGCGGTCAGCCCTGGCGCGCCAGGTCGGCGGCGCCGACCAGTCCGGCCTTGCCGCCGAGCTGGGCGGCGAGCACCTGGGCGTGCGGCCGGTACTGGTTGCCGACCAGCCAGCGGCGGAAGGACTTGCGGATCGGTTCGAGCACCAGCTCGCCCTCGTCCGAGACGCCGCCGCCGACGATGAAGGCCGACGGGTCGAAGAGCGAGGCGAGGTCGGCCAGGCCGGCGCCGGCCCAGCGGGCCAGCTCGCGGAAGGAGTCGATGGCGACCGGGTCGCCCTGGCGGGCGGCCTCGCTGACGTGCCGGCCCTCGATGCCCTCGGAGGTGCCGTCGCCGAGCGACAGCAGGATCTGCGCGTTCTCGGGGGTGGCGAAGGCGCGCTGGCGGGCGTAGCGCAGCAGGGCGCGGCCGGAGGCGTACTGCTCCCAGCAGCCCTGGCTGCCGCAGCCGCACAGCAGGCCGTCGGGCACGACCCGGATGTGGCCGAACTCCGCGGCGACGCCGAAGCGGCCGCGGCGCAGCTTGTTGCCGATGATGATGCCGCCGCCCAGGCCCGTGCCCAGGGTGATGCAGATGACGTCGCTGTGGCCCTGGCCGGCTCCGAACTTGTACTCGCCCCAGGCCGCGGCGTTGGCGTCGTTCTCGACGACGACGGGGAGGCCGACGCGCTGTTCGACCTTGTCCTTGAGCGGTTCGTGGCGCCAGTCGATGTTCGGTGCGAACAGGACCGTGGCCCGCTTCTCGTCGACGTAGCCGGCCGCGCCGATGCCGACCGCCTCGACGCGGTGGCCCGCCCCGACGGTGCGGACCGCGTCCGCGATGGCCTCGGTCAGCGCGTCGGTGGCGTGCGGGGTCGGTACCTTGCACGTCTCAAGGATCGAACCCTCTTCGTCGACCACGCCGGCCGCGATCTTCGTGCCGCCGATGTCGACGCCGATGGTGAGTCCCATGTGTCCCTCAGTTTTTCGCTCGAACCCCGCCGAGACCCACCGTACCGGAGCGGGGGGTGGCTCCCGCGCTCATCAGGCGGCGGGGTCAGTCGAGATCGATGCGCTCGGTGCCGGTGGGACCGTCGTCGTCGCGGGGGTCACGGGAGTCGCGGGGATCCTGCCCCTGGCGGGCGGTCCGGTCGTCGGGGTCGTCCCGGGTCCAGCGGCGCTCGCTGCCCTCGACGGCGGAGCGGTAGGCGGCGAGCAACTCGGAGCCCGCCGCGGCGAGGTGGTCGAAGATGTCGGGGTTGCGCTCGATGACCGGCTCGACGGCGGCCTTGGCCTGCTTGAAGAGCTGGCTGACGGCGCTCTGGGCGGCCATCCCGCCGAGCGCCCCGGGCAGCTGGATGCCGGCGAGCTTGTCGGTCACCGCCTCGGCGAGCTTGCGCAGCTCCTCGGCGGCGCTGCCCGGCTGGGGGCCGTACTCGGTCCGGCGGCGGGCCTGCTCGGCCGCGAGGTCCTCGGCGCAGGCGGTCTCCCAGGCGTCGGCATCGGGCTCGGCCCGGTGGTCGGCGGGGCGCTCGGTGGCATCACTCATGATGAACTCCGTGGACTGCGGCGAGGCGGTACGGCGAAGGGTGCGGCGGGCCCGTCGGGACAAGGCGCATCGAGGCGGGCACGCCGGACCGGCGGCTCACCCTCGACGTTACCCGAACGGTGGTTGCCCGTTCAGTCGCTCTTGGGCCACAGGTCGGGATCCGGGCTGAAGCGGATCTCCAGGACGCCGTCGCGCAGCCCGGCGCCGGAGACGGTGCAGCGGCGCAGTACGGACGGCAGCGTGCGGATGCGGCGGAAGCGGCCGACGGTCACCACGATCTCGTCGCCGCGGCGCACCAGACCGAGGCCCCGGCGCTCGGCGCCCGGGAGCGGCACCCGCCACACCAGGAGGCCGTCGGTGGCCAGCCGGTCCTCGACGGTCCAGGGGTCGGGGCGGGGCCCGGCCGTCTCACCGTTCCGGCCGCGGTCGCCGGTCTCCCCGGGCTCGCCCGTTTCCCCGGTGTCGCCGGTCCCGGTGTCGCCGATCTCGCCGGCCGGTCCGTCGATCAGTTCGTCGAGTTCGGCGACGCCCTGCGGGTCGCGCCCCAGGTGCGGCACCTCGTGCACGGGGACGTCGGGGAACTCCTCGCGCAGGGCCTTCAGGGCGGTCTGCTGGCTGCCGGAGAGCGCGGCGAGGAAGGGGTCGGCCGAGCCGGTGGGCAGCAGCCGGTTGACGACCACCCCGTCGGTGCGCCGGCCGTGCAGGGCGAGGCCGGCGCGGATGGCGCGCAGGTTGGCGGCGGCGACCGGGCCGGCCTCGGTGACCAGGCGTACCGAGGTGCCGGGGTCGTCGATCACCCGCTGGACGGCGCTGAGTTCCGTCTCCCAGCGTTCGGCGGCCTCGTACAGCTTCTGGGCGGGCATCGGGACGCCGGCGAGCTGGGCGAGGACCGGGCGCAGCGCGCGGGCGGCCTGGCGCTCGGGCGGCAGCAGCCGGCGCAGGTAGCGGCGCACCTGGTTCGGCAGCGCCAGCAGCCGGATCGTTTCGGCTGCCGAGGGCATGTCGACGACGACCGTGTCCCAGGCGTCCGAGGCGTGTTCGGCGCGCAGCGCCTGGAGCAGCGCGAAGTCCTCGGCGCCGGGGAGTTCGGTGAGTTCGTCCTCGTCGAGGGGGGCGGCGCCCAGCAGGTCGAGGGCGGCGCCGGCGCGCTCCTGGAAGGCGAGGAATTCCTGGCGGAAGCGGTCACCGGGGTCGATGCGCCGGGCGTGCAGGCCGGGCGCTATCGGGGTGGGGGCCTCGGCGCCCAGCGCGGTGCCCAGCACCGTTTCCGGTGCGCTGCTCTCCGTGGTGAGCAGCAGGGCCCGGGCGCCCTTGCGGGCGGCGGCCAGGGCGGTCGCGGCGGCCAGCGTGGTGCGGCCGGCGCCGCCCGGGCCCGTGACGAGGACGGTGCGCACGCTCAGTGCTTCTCCGCCTCGTCGGCGGGGCCGGCGTCGGGACCGCTCTCGACGCGCTTCTTCAGCCCGGCCAGCGCGCGGTCGATGATGACCTTCTCGGCCTTGCGCTTGATCATGCCGAGCATCGGGATCTTGACGTCGACGGTGAGCTGGTAGGTGACCTCGGTACGGGCCCCGCCGCTGAGCGACGCGAGGCGGTAGGAGCCGTCGAGGGCACGCAGCATCTGGGACTTGACCAGCGACCAGCTGACCTCGTTGGCACCGGTCCAGGTGTAGGCGAGGGTGTGGTCGTCCTTGATGGCACCGGCGTCCAGCAGCAGGCGCACCTGCGCGGCGCGGCCCTGGTCGTCCTTGGCGAGCACCTCGGCTTCCTTGACCTCTCCGGTCCACTCCGGATAGCGGTCGAAGTCGGCGATCACGCCCATCACTTCGGCGGGTGCCGCCTCGATCGTGATGCTCGAGCTGGTGTGTTCGGCCATCGCCGTGACTCCTCCATACCGATTCGTTCCGGTCCGCCGACCCTTCCCCCAGCTCTCGGCCCCGCCCCGTTCTCGGCTTCGATTCGAGCGGGGGGACCCAAAGATCAGGGGAGACTCCGTTGCGCGGTGTCTGTGCTGCTGAAGGCTACCGCGCGGGGGATGGCGGGCGGACGCGGCCGGGCTCACCACTCCAGGACGAAGGGGGTTCCGGTCGCGTTGAAGTGGCCGACATTGACGCATTCGGTGCCCCCGATGCGGACCCGGCGGGCCAGCGGCTGGTGCACGTGGCCGAAGAGGGAGTAGCGGGGCCGGGTGGTGCGGATGGCGTGCAGCAGGGCCGCGCTGCCCCGCTCGAAGCGGCGGGCGACGGTGTCGTAGCACAGCTCGGGGACGTCCGGCGGGATGTGGGTGCACAACACGTCGACCTCGCCGACCGCCTCGATCTTGGCGGCGTACTCCTCGTCGCTGATCAAGTACGGGATGGGGGTACCCCCTGCTCGAACGGAGTTGAGAGCTCGGGGGGGCATGGGGGTGGTCAGGCCGCCGCCGACGAAGCCGAACACCCGGCCGCCGATCTCCACCCGCTGGCCGTCGAGGACCGTGGTGCCGTCCCCGGCGTACTCGGGCCACAGGCGCGGGATGTCGACGTTGCCGTAGGTGGCGTACGTGGGGGTCGGGAAGGCCGCGAAGAGTTCGGCGTACTGCCGGCGGACCGCCGCCTCGATGACGGACTCCCGACCGGCGCCCGTGCGGTCCAGTTCGCCCCACAGCCGGCGGCCGAGCGCGCGGGCCTCCTCGAAGCGGCGGTCGGTGCGCAGCGCGACCAGCGCCGCGGCGTTGGCGGCGCCGAAGAGGTCGGGGAAGATGCCGCGCGAGTGGTCGGCGTAGTCGAGGAAGAGGACCAGGTCACCGAGGCAGACCAGGGCGTCGGCGCCGTCCCCCGCCGTCGCGAGGTCCCGGCTGTTTCCGTGTACGTCACTCACCACATGCACGCGCATGGCGGCAGCCTAAAACGCGTCGGCGGGTGGAGGGAGGGGTGGCCGGGCACCCGGTTACTTTCGGGTCACCGACCGGCTGGTCTAGTCTGCGCGCAACAGTCCCCATTGGCGTGTCCTCAAGCATGTGACGCATCGAACATCTGGCCGCAACCCCCTATACCAACAGTGATACCCATGGGTAACGTCCGGGCAGTCCAATCCCCCTGCATGATCATGGACCGCAGCCGGCGCACCACACAGCGTCGTGGCGCCGGCGCTTTCGAGGAGCAGCAGTCTTGCGCGAGTTCAGCCTTCCGGCCCTGTACGAGGTCCCCGCGGACGGCAACCTGACGGATCTCATCCGCCGAAATGCCGCGCAGCACCCGGATGTTGCCGTCATGGGGCGCAAGGTGAACGGCGAGTGGCAGGACGTCACCGCCGCCGCCTTCCTCGCCGAGGTCCGGGACGCCGCCAAGGGCCTGATCGCCTCCGGCGTCCAGCCCGGCGACCGGGTCGGCCTGATGTCGCGCACCCGCTACGAGTGGACGCTGCTGGACTTCGCCATCTGGAGCGCCGGCGCGATCACCGTCCCGGTGTACGAGACCAGTTCGGCCGAGCAGATCCAGTGGATACTCGGCGACTCCGGTGCGGTGGCCTGCCTGGTGGAGACGCCGGGGCACGAGGCGACCGTCGAGTCGGTGCGCGACCGGCTGCCCGACCTGGCGAACATCTGGCAGATCGAACGCGACGCCATCGCCCGGCTGCGGGCCGCGGGGGCGGCGCTGAGCGACGACGAGGTCGACGCCCGCAGCGCGCTCGCCGACGCGGACTCGCCGGCCACCATCGTCTACACCTCCGGCACCACCGGCCGCCCCAAGGGCTGCGTGCTCAGCCACCGCAGCTTCTTCGCCGAGTGCGGCAACGTGGTCGAGCGGCTGCGGCCGCTGTTCCGTACGGGCGACTCCTCCGTCCTGCTGTTCCTGCCCATCGCGCACGTCTTCGGCCGGCTGGTGCAGGTGGCCTCCGTGATGGCCCCCATCAAGCTGGGCCACGCGCCCGACATCAAGAACCTCACCGAGGACCTGGCCTCCTTCCGGCCCACGCTGATCCTCGGCGTCCCCCGGGTCTTCGAGAAGGTCTACAACTCGGCGCGGGCCAAGGCGCAGGCGGACGGCAAGGGCAAGATCTTCGACAAGGCGGCGGACACCGCGATCGCCTACAGCCGCGCGCTGGACACCCCGGACGGCCCGCCGCTCGGCCTCAAGATCAAGTACAAGGTCTTCGACCGCCTGGTCTACGGCAAGCTGCGCGCCGTCCTCGGCGGCCGGGCCACCCACGCCATCTCCGGCGGCGCGCCGCTCGGCGACCGGCTCGGCCACTTCTACCGCGGCATCGGCTTCACCGCCCTGGAGGGCTACGGCCTGACGGAGTCCTGTGCGGCCACCGCCTTCAACCCCTGGGACCGCCAGAAGATCGGCACCGTCGGCCAGCCGCTGCCCGGCTCGGTCGTGCGGATCGCCGACGACGGCGAGGTGCTGCTGCACGGCGAGCACCTCTTCACCGAGTACTGGAACAACCCCTCGGCCACCGCGGAGGCGCTGTCCGACGGCTGGTTCCACACCGGCGACATCGGCACCCTCGACGAGGACGGCTACCTCGCCATCACCGGCCGCAAGAAGGAGATCCTGGTCACCGCGGGCGGCAAGAACGTCGCACCGGCCGTGATCGAGGACCGTATCCGGGCGCACGCGCTGATCGCCGAGTGCATGGTCGTCGGCGACGGCCGCCCCTTCATCGGCGCGCTGGTCACCCTCGACGAGGAGTTCCTCCCCCGCTGGGCCGAGGAGCACGGCCACCCCGCCGACGTCTCGCCCGCCGAGATCGCCCACGACCCCGAACTGCTGGCCGCCGTGCAGCGCGCGGTCGACGACGGCAACGCGGCCGTCTCCAAGGCGGAGTCGGTGCGCAAGTTCCGTATCCTCCCGACCCAGTTCACGGAGGAGTCGGGACACGTCACCCCGTCGCTGAAGCTGAAGCGGAACGTCGTGGCGAAGGACTTCGCCGAGGACATCGAGGCGATCTACCGCGGGTAGCGCCGTCCGGCACCGGACGGGAACCGCCGTCGTGGCACTGCCGCGGCGGCGGTTTCCCGTTGCCGGGACGGTCCACCGGGGGCCGCGCCTACAGCAGTTCCTTCAGGTGCTCCGCCAGCAGGTCCCAGCGCCACTTCTCCTCCACCCACGCGCGGCCGCGGTCGCCCATCCTGCGGCGCAGCGCGGGGTCCTTCAGGAGGGTGACCAGGCGTTCGGCGGTGGGGGTCGGCGCGTTGCCGGGGACGACCCAGCCGGTCTCCCCGTCGAGGACGGCGTCCGGCGCGCCCCCGGAGTCACCGGCCACGACGGGCAGTCCGGTGGCCGACGCCTCCAGGTAGACGATGCCGAGGCCCTCGACGTCGAGGCCGCCGCGGCGGGTGCGACACGGCATCGCGAAGACGTCGCCGGCGCCGAAGTGGGCCGGCAGCTCCTCCCACGGGACCGCGCCGGTGAAGTGCACGGCGTCCGCCACGCCCTTCTCCCGGGCCAGCGCGCGCAGTTCCTTCTCGTACGGGCCGCCGCCGACGATCAGCAAGGCCGCGTCGGGCACCGCCGCGCGGACGGCCGGCATCGCCTCGATGAGGGTGTCCTGGCCCTTGCGCGGCACGAGCCGCGAGACGCACACCACGACCGGGCGGCCGGCGAGCCCGAGCCGGGCCCGTACGGCGTCCCCGCCGGAGCCCGGGTGGAAGGTCTTCTCGTCGACGCCGGGCGGGAGTTGGACCATCCGGGCGGCGGCGGCCGGGGTGAGCGCGGCGGCGATCCGGGAGCGGGTGTACTCGCCGAGGTAGGTGAGGGTGTCGGTGCCCTCGCCGATCCGGCGCAGCAGGCGGCGGGCGCCCGGCAGCTGCGCCCAGCCCGCCTCGTGCCCGTGCGTGCTCGCCACGATGCGGCGGGCGCCGGCCTGCCGGAGCGCGGGCGCCATCAGGCCGAGCGGCGCCGCGGCGCCGAACCAGACCGACGAGCAGCCGTGCTCCCGCAGCAGCGCGGTGGCCCGCCGGGTCACCCTCGGGGTGGGCAGCAGCATCGTCGTACGGTCCCTGATCACCTGGAACGGCTGCTCGGCGTCGAAGGCGGCGGTGGCCGCGAGACCTTCCTCGGTGCGCTTCCAGGTCGAGGCGTAGACCACCACCCGGTCCGGGTCCAGGCGCAGCGCCATGCTGTGCAGGAATGCCTGGATGCCGCCGGGCCGGGGCGGAAAGTCGTTCGTGACGATCAAGGTCTTGTGCACGATGGTCTCTCGACGGTCGGTCCGAGCGGTCGGTCTCGGCGGTCGGGGCCGACAGTACCGGGCAGTCGCGGGCCGGGGTCCGGCCGCCCCGCCACGCCGCGCCTGCACTACGGTCGTCACCGGCCGGTACCGGCATGATGCGGGGAGCAGTGATCAAGGGCAGCGGCGAGGTGGCGATGGCCGGCGGCGGGCGCGGGGTGTGGGGACCGGTCGCGGCCTGGGCCGTGACCCGGACCGTGGTGATGTTGTGCGTACTGAGGGTGCTGGTGCTGCCGGGGCCCGATGTCACCACGGATGTGTCGGTCATCTACCAGGGCTGGTTCGAGGTCCTCAAGAGCGGCAGCTACCCGCTGAACGACGTGACCTGGCAGTACCCGCCGGCCGCGGCGCTGGCCGTGCTCTCCCCCGGGCTGCTGCCGTTCCTGGACTACGCCCCGGCGTTCTTCGCCCTGGCACTGGCCGCGGACGCGGCCACCCTCGCGCTCTTCCTGCGGGCCGGCCGGCGGCCCGGCAACCGGCCCGCCGGCGCCTGGGCGTGGATCGCCGGGGTCACCCTGCTGGGCCCCACCGCGTACGCCCGCTACGACGTGATGGTCACCGCGGTGGCCGTCGCGGCGCTCTTCGCGGCCGTGCGGCGGCCCCGGGTGGCGGGCGCGCTGATCGCGTTCGGCGCGCTGCTGAAGGTCTGGCCGGCGCTGCTGCTGACCGGGGCGGCGCTGCGCGGCCGCCGGGCGCGCGCCCTGTGGCGCACCGCGGGCGGTGTCGCGGCCGGGCTGACCGTCGCGTGCGCGGCCGCGGCGCCGGGCGCGCTGGCCTTCCTGACGTTCCAGCGCGACCGCGGCACGGAGATCGAGTCGCTCGGCGGCCTGGTCTTCCATGTCGCCCGGCACTTCGGGTGGCGCGGGGAGGTGCTGCTGAACTACGGCTCGGTGGAGTTCCTCGGCCCGGGCGTCCCGTTGGTGAGCACTCTGGCGATGGTGCTGAGCGGGGCCGCGCTGGGCTGGCTGGTCCTGTGGCGGACGCGGGCCGGGAAGCTGACCGGGACGACGCTGTGCGAGGCGGCCTTCACCGCCACCCTGCTCTTCACCACCACGAGCCGGGTGATCAGCCCGCAGTACCTGCTGTGGCTGGTGGGCCTGGCCGCGGTGTGCCTGACCGTACGCGCCACGCGGCAGGGGCTGCCGGCGGTGCTGGTGCTGCTCGCCACCGGCGTGACGCTGCTGGAGTTCCCGGTCCGGTTCGCCGACGTCGTGGCGAGCGCGCCGGCGGGGATCGCCCTGCTCGCGGTGCGCAACGGCCTGCTCGTCGCCGCGTCGCTGCTCGCCTGCCGCCGGCTGTGGGTCTCGACGCGCGGGGCGGCCGGGCCCCGGGCCGCCCTGGTACCGGCCCGCGAGGCCCCGGTCACCGACACCGCGCGCCACCCCGTGTGACGGCCGACGCCGCCCACCGCACCGGCGGCCTGCCGCGCACGCCCTCAGCCGGAGCGCAGCACCTTGCGGACGTAGGCCCGCCACTGCCGGGTGAACTCCGCCAGCCCGACGCCCAGTTGGGACCGCAGCGCACGGTCCGTGCGGTCCGCGCGGGCCGGCTTGCGGTGCCGTGCGCCGGTGGCCGGCGGGGCCGGGCCTGCGGGCGTCGGCGCCGTGGTGGCGGCCTCCATCGGCCCCGCCGCGCCGCCCACCGACGCCTTCGTCACGCCCTGCCCCGCCGCCCGGTAGAACGCGAGCAGCTTGGCCTCGCCCCACTTCGCGGCGATCATGCGGCAGGCCAGCCAGCTGCCCTCGTACGCCTTCGCCAGCCGGTCGGCGCCGGCGCGGAAGCCGAAGTCGGCGTCGGTGGGCAGCCGGTCGGGCAGGTCGCCGTTGTGGACCGCGCGGGTCAGTTCGGGGGCGGCGACGGTGGCCCTGCGGCGGGTGCCCCGGTAGGCGACCCAGTCGGCGAAGCCCTCGGAGAGCCACAACGGGGTGTCCGCGGTGGTGACGGTACGGGTGGCGACGTGGGTGGTCTCGTGGGTGAGGACCACCCTGCGGCCGAGGTCGTTGAGCTCCTCGTACGCGTCGGGGTTGATGATCACGCGGTCCGCGGGCGCGGCCGCGCGCACCCCGGCCTCACCCGTGGTGACCGCCGCGATGCCCACGTACCCGGAGGGGTCGTCGCTGCCCATCAGCTGCGCCATCCGCTCGACCGAGTCCGGCGCCTCCACCACCACTTTCCCGGCCCACTCGCCCTTCCAGGCGGCGGAGACCGCGGGCACTGCCTGGTCCGCCCGGCGCGCCAGGTCCTTCAGCCGGGCCTGGTGCCCGGCGCCGCCGAGCACCAGGCTGTGGCGGCCGCGGACCAGCCGGACCGGCCCCTGGTCCCACAGCTGGCGGGTGCCGACCCGGCCGCTCGCGGCGCCGTCGGTGTCCGAGGAGATCAGCCAGCGCCCGTCGCGCTCGGTGAGGGTGAGGTACTGGACGGCGTTGACCGGGGCGCTGTCGTAGCCCTTGAGGCGGTAGCGCAGCCGGATCTTGGCGGCCAGCCGTTCGCCGGCGGTGCCGTCCGGGAGCGGAAAGGCGCCGATGGACTCCAGGTCGTAGTGCCAGTCGGTCAGCGGGACGCCCGCCAGATTGCCGAAGGTCGCGCGCTGGCGGGCGCGGAAGGCGGCGGCCCGGGGGTCGACGGCGGCGAGGAAGCCCGCCTCGTCGCGGTGCTGGACGGCCCGCGCCCGGGCGTCGAGCATCCGCTGCACGTCCGGGAAGCGGGCCGCGGACGAGGTCCTGGGGCCGCAGCCGGTCAGGGGCGCGAGCAGCACGACACCGCACAGGACGGCGCAGCCCGCCGCCCGGGCCCGCGACGGCCGTCCCGCCCGCTGCTCCGACATGCGGCCGATCGTAATTCCGGCCCGGCCGGGGCAAAAACGCTGGGTGGCCGCCTCAGGGCCTGGTGACCGCCGAGACCGGCAGCATGCCGATGGGGTCGTAGCGCACCCGCGCTCCCGGGTAGGGGGCGTGCACGACCTGGCCGTTTCCGACGTACATGCCGACGTGGCTGGCGTCCGAGCGGTAGATGACCAGGTCCCCGGGGCGCACCTGGCCGAGCGGCACCGGCCGGCCGGCACCGCGCTGGGCCTGCGAGGTGCGCGGCAGCGAGACACCGGCCCGCCGGTAGGCCCATTGGGTGAGTCCGGAGCAGTCGAAGGTGCCGGGACCGGCGCTCCCCCAGGCGTACGGGGAGCCGACGGCGGCGCGCACCGCGGCGACGGCGGCGGCCGCGCGCCCCGAGGCCGGCACCGTGCCGCCCAGGTCGGGAACCGCCTCGGCGTGCCCGTCGCTCCTGGCGGCCCGCTCGTAGGCCGCCCTGGCGCCCCGTGGCAGCGCGTTCAGCAGCCGCTGCGCGGCGGCGAGGCGGCGCTGGACCTCCTTCTTGTGCCGGGCGACCTGCCGGCGGCTGGACTCCAGCTCGGCGAGCTTGCCGGCGGTCTCCCGGCGCTGCTGCTCCAGGGAGCGCTGCGCCGAGCGCAGTTCGCGCAGCCGGGCGGCCCGGTCGGTGCCGAGCCGGTCGAGGGTGGCGGCCTTCTCCAGATAGCTGTCCGGCCGCTCGGAGAGCATCAGCTGGACGGTGGGGTCGATGCCGCCGGCCCGGTACTCGGCGGCGGCCAGCGCGCCGAGCCGGCCGCGCATCCGGTTGACCCGCTCCTGGGCGCGGGCGGTGCGGTCCTGGAGGGCGGCCACCTCGCCCCGCAGCCGCTTGGCCCGGGCGTCGGCGCCGTTGAACTTCTCGGTGGCCCGCTCCGCCTGCGCGTAGAGCCTGTCGACCCGGGCGGTCGCCGCTTCCCTCTTCGCGGCCGGCTGGTCCGCGGGGGTGGCCGAGGCCGGCGGGGCCGCCAGTGCGGCGGCCGCGGTGGCCAGGGCCGCCGACAGTACGGTGACCCCGGCGAGGGTGGCCTGACCGTGCTGCGACGTACGGCGGTGGGACGCCACGAGAGCCACACTCCTTCTGATGGGGGTCCCCTGTGCGAGCGCAGCCGGGAGCTGGGGGGAAGCCCCTGCCGCCGGAGGGCGTGCGGTGACCGGATGCTGCGAGGGCAGACAGTAACGGCGCCGGTCCACACCGGCCAAAGACCGCATTTCGTACGCAAAAAGCCGCCCCGCCGGTGACTGTGCAGGTCACCGGCGGGGCGGCAGGTCAGCGGGGGGAGCCGCAAATCGCCCGTTCGGGCGGCAGGTTGAGAGTGTTGTGAGGCTTTTCAGACCCGTGCGTCGGCCCGTTGGCCGGTTACCCGACCGCGGCGCCCTGCGTCAGACCCGCACACCGAACTGGAACGGCATGTTGTTGATCGACTCGTAGCGCACGGCGGCACCGGGCTTCGGGGCGTGCAGCACCGTGCCGTTGCCGGCGTACAGGCCGATGTGGTGCAGGTCGCCGTAGAAGAGCACCAGGTCGCCGGGCTTGAGGGCGCTCTCCGAGCTGATCCGGGTACCGGCGTTGGCCTGCTGCTGGGAGGTGCGCGGCAGGGACTGGCCGGCCTGCGCGTAGGCCCAGGAGGTCAGACCGGAGCAGTCGAAGGACGACGGGCCGGTGGCGCCCCAGACGTACGGCGAACCGATCTTGGACTGGGCGGCGGACAGGGCGGCCGCGCCGCGCTGCGAAGCGGGCACGTCGTCACCGAGGTTGACGCGCTCGTTGCTGCGGTTGGCGCGGTTCTCCTCGGCCTGCATGGCCGCCCGCTCCTTGGCCGTCATCTGGTTGAGCAGCTGCTGCGCCTTGGCGAGCTTGCCCTTGATCTCGTCCTTCTTGTCACCCAGCGCCTTACGGGTGTCGGAGAGGTCCTTGATCTTGGCCGCGGCCTCGGCGCGCTCCTGGGCGAGCCGGCGCTGCTTGTCCGCGATGGTCTTGAGCTGTTCGGCCTGCTTGCCGCTCAACTGGTCGAGCGTGGCGGCCTTTTCGAGGTAGGTGTCCGGGTCGCCGGAGAGGAAGAGCTGCACCGAGGGGTCGATGGAGCCGCTGCGGTACTGGCCGGAGGCCACCGCGCCGAGGCCCTTGCGGAGCTGGTTGAGGTCACCCTGGCCGCGGGCCACCTTGTCCTGGAGGGCGTCGACCTCCTTCTGGAGCTTGTCCTGCTGCTCCTTGACCCCGTCGTACTTCTCCGTGGCCTGCTCGGCCTCGTTGTAGAGCTTGTCGACCTCGGACTTGACGTCCTTCTTCGACTGGTGGGGGTCGGCCTGGGCGGCCTGGGACGAGAGGGCGACGGCCGCCGCGGCGGTGGCGGTGAGCACGGTCACGCGAGTACGGCTCGGCTGCTTGGGTCGACGGTGGGACGCCACGGGGGCGAGCTCCTTCTTCCTCCAGCCGCCTACCGGGAAGTGGGGGCGAACCCCGGCTCCGCGTCAACGCTGCGGACTCGGCGGTACCTTCACTGTTCATCCCGGTTGGATGATCACCTGTATGAAGGTTCGCCCTGACCTTAGTAACCGAGCTGTGATCGCTTCAAATCCTCACGGGAAAAATCTGCGCCACAAACCCCATCCTTTACCAACATCACACAGGCAGTAAGCGCCAATTGACGCTCAGAGACGAATGAGGGCCGCAATTCCCCCCGGCCGACCTCTTCGGGAGGCCCTGCGTCAGGTCCGGGCAAGTCGCTTGAGGAGCAATGCCGATGAGACCGGCCGGGCCCCGGCCTTCGCCACGCCGTCGGCCACTTCCCGGTCCGTGGAGACCACCACGACCGGTCGGCCGGGCGGTTCGGCCCGTACCAGCTGACGAATCAACTCATCGGCCGTTACGCCCGGTTTGCTGAAAAGGACCCGTACGCCCCGGGGTGGCGCGAGCAGCACCGGCGCCGCCAGCTCGGCGCCGTCGAAGACGCAGGTCATCTCCGCGCCGGTCTGCGCGGCCAGCACCGCCAGCCCGCCCAGCAGCCGCAGCCGCTGCTTGTCGAGCGGCATGGTCGGATAGCCGGTCTTGGTGACGTTGTAGCCGTCCACCACCAAATGCGCCTGCGGCAGCGCCAACAGCTGGTCGAGCAGCGCCGGATCCATGTCCGACAGGGCCCGCGTCGCGATGTCCTTGGGCGTCATCCGGCCCGGCGCGACCGCCTCGACGGTGTCGGCCGGATGGACGTTGGCGGGCGGCAGCGCCAGCTCGCGGCGCAGCCCCTGCGCCGCGTCCAGGACGGTGTCCAGCAGCAGCCGCAGCCGCATGTCCTCGACGCTGCGGCCCTCGCGGGTGGCCCGCCTGCTGGTCTCCAGCGCCGTCTCGACCTCGGTGATCCGGGCCTTCAGCCGGCGCATCTCGCTGTCCGCCGCGGTCTTCTCCGTGGCGGCCCGGTCGCGCGCCTCGGCGACCGCCGCCTCGGCCTTGCGCACCGCCGCCTCGCCCCGCTTGACGTCGCTCTGCGCGCTGCGCAGCTTGCGCCGCAGCGACTCGTTCTCCCGGCGGACGGCGTCCAGGTCGGCGCGGATCCGCTCGGCGTCCGCGCGGGCCTCGCCACGCGCCTGCGCCAGCTCCTCGCGCAGCCGCGCCAGCTCCCGTTCGGCCTCCTCGCCGGCCCGTTCGGCGCTCGCCCGCTGGGCCTCCTCACCGGCCGCCGCGACGAGCTTGACCCAGCCCTCGGGCCGCAGCACATAGGCGGCCGCGGCGACATCGAGCGGATCGGCGGCGGCGGGCGGGGTGCCGTGCTCCAGCGCCTCGGCCAGCTCCGGCTGGCTCTCGCGCAGCTTTCCGGCGATCCGCTGCCGGAAGACCGCGTCGCTCTCCAGCGTCGCGGCCATCGCGTTCCCGGCGAACTTGGCCCGGCGGGTCGGGGTGAAACGGGCGTACTGCCGCAGTGGCGCGGGGAGTTCGGCGATCGTCAGCGCGCCGAACGACTCCGCGGTGAGCGCCACGACCCGGCGCCGCACGCCCTCGGGCAGCGGCCGGTCGAGCACCTCGTCCGCCGCACCCTCGGGTACGTCGTGACGCTCGGCCCCCGACTCCCCTGCTGGACGGTCCACCACGGCTGCATCGCTCCGATCTCAGGCGCTCGCGCCCGGGCGGTCCACCAGTTCGATCTGGTCGACCGCGTTGCACCAGCGGCAGCGCACGGACTCGATGGTCTCACTGAGGACCTCGCGCTCCTCCACCTTCGGCTCACCGGCCAGGTCCAGGTGGACGTACTCCACGACCTTGGCCTGGCGGGTCACGTCGAACCGCGTGAGGTTTCCGCACAGCGTGCAGCGCCACCGGGTTTCGGCCGTCGGCAGGGGAACAGACATCCTGTCGTCCTCTTTCGTGTCGATCTCGTGCTGCTGCGCCGTTCACGCGGTGCGCCGTCGGACTGCGGAAGTACGCAAAGTACTGCCTGCAACCCTACGGCCTGATGGGGGGCCGGCGCGGGCCCCGCCCAGGAGCCGGGACACGGCGAGGCACTCTGTCCCGATTGCCCGCATTACGCCATGATCACTTCATGACGGCGCCGGCTCCCCCACCCCGTTCACCCCGTTCCCCCCGCTTCCGTTCTCTGTTCCCGTCCGGCCTCCTCCGCCGCCCGCCGCACCCCACCCGGTCCCTGACCGCGGCGCTCTCGCGGCTGACGAATGTGCTGATCGGCCTGTGCTGTGCGGTCTTCGTCCTCGGCCCCGCCGCCGGCCTGAACCGGATGTACGGCACCGGCGACGCGCTGCTGAAGGCCCAGACCGCCTATTTCGAGCGGTGGGGCGTGGTCCCGCTGGAGCTGTGGAGCGGTTCCCTGCGGGCGCTGATCACTCCGCTCACCGCACTGTTCGTGCACGGCAGCTGGCTGCATCTGCTCGGCAACATGCTGTTCCTCTACGTCTTCGGCGGGATGACCGAGGCGCGCATGGGCCGGCTGACGTTCGCCGCCTTCTACCTCATCATCGGATACCTGGCGCTGCTCGGCTACGCGGCCGCGCACGCCGCCTCGAACCAGACGCTGGTGGGCGCGTCCGGCTCGATCGCCGGCGTCCTCGGCGCCTTCCTGTACCTCTTCCCCAGGGCCCGCGTCACCAGCGTCTTCCCCTTCCTCTTCTTCCTCCCGCTGCGCTTCCCCGCCTGGGCCGTCCTGCTGTTCTGGTTCTTCCTCCAGTGGCAGGCCGCCCAGGACGACCCCCACGGCCCGGGCGTCGCCTACCTCGCCCATGTCGTCGGCTTCGCGCTCGGCTTCCTCTACGCATGGGCCCGCTACCGGAGGGATAGTGTGGGGGCCACCAGGGGGAACGACCGGGCGACCGAGGGAGAGAGCCAGCCGTGATCACGTCGATCGTGCTCATCAAGACCAGCGTGGACCAGATCCCGGAGATCGCCGAGAAGATCGCCGCGCTGGAGGGCGTCAGCGAGGTCTACTCGGTGACCGGCGCCCACGACCTGATCGCCATGGTGCGCGTCGCCCGGCACGACGACCTCGCGGACGTCATCCCCGGCCGCATCAGCAAGATCCCCGGCGTCGCCTCCACCGAGACGCACATCGCCTTCCGCACGTATTCGCAGCACGACCTTGAGGCGGCTTTCGCGATCGGGCTCGAAGCGTAGGGCGCGTGGCGCCGGTTCTTCCCACGTTTTTGTCTGCGGCGCCGTGGGTGTTGCTCGCCGTTGCGCTTTGCGGCGCCCCCGCACGTTGTTTTCCGTCCCGCCGTGGGTGTTGCTCGCCGTTGCGCCTGCGGCGGGCCGGTTGTTGTCGGGTGCGGTGCCGGCCCTCCGGACTTCGTCCTGCGGTCCGGCCCCTCCCGCGGGAGGGAAAGTTAAGGCCGGTGGGGGCGAGCGTCGTTAACTGACGCTCGCCCCCACCGGCCTTTTCTTATCCACTACGGGAGGGGGCGCGCCGCAGGACGAAGTCCGGAGGAGCGGCACCGCACCCGACCACCCACGCCCGCCGCAGGCGCAACGGCGAGAAACCACCACGGCGGGACGGACAACAACGTGGGGGGTCAGTCAAACCGTCGCCGGAACGCAACGGCCGTCCACCGTGCGGTAGTTCCAGCGGGCGCCGTTCGTGACGAGTTCCTTGACCGCGCGGAGGAAGCGGTCGACGTGCTCGTCGGGGGTGCCGGCGCCGAAGGAGACCCGGATCGCGTTGAGGGAGAGTTCGCCGGGGGCCGCTTCGGGGGCGCCGCACTCGCCCGGGTCCTGCGGGTCGGTGCCCAGGAGGGTGCGGACGAGCGGGTGGGCGCAGAAGAGGCCGTCGCGTACGCCGATGCCGTACTCCGCGGAGAGCGCCGCCGCGAAGTGCGAGCTGTTCCAGCCGTCGACGACGAAGGAGAGGACCCCGACGCGCGGGGCGTCGTCGCCGAAGAGGGAGAGGACGCGTACCTCGGGCACCTCGGCCAGGCCCTCGCGGACCCGGGTGATCAGTTCCTGCTCGCGGGCCACCAGGCTGTCGAAGCCGGCCTCGGTCAGGGCCTTGCACGCGGACGCGATCGCGTAGGCGCCGATGACGTTGGGCGAGCCGGCCTCGTGGCGGGCCGCCGTGGTGTGCCACTCGACGTCCACACCGCCGTCCGTGCGCCGGGAGACCTTGCGGCTGGCGCCGCCGCCCGCCAGGTACGGCTCGGCCGCCTGCAGCCAGTCCGCCCGCCCGGCCAGCACGCCGGCGCCGAACGGCGCGTACAACTTGTGGCCGGAGAAAGCGATCCAGTCGACGTCCAGTTCGGCGAGGTCGACGGGGTGGTGCGGGGCGAGCTGCGCCGCGTCCAGGACGATCCGCGCGCCGTGCGCGTGCGCCGCGGCGGCCAGTTCCCGTACGGGCCAGAGCTCGCCGGTGACGTTGGAGGCGCCGGTGACGCAGACCAGCGCCGGGCCGTAGGGCTCCCTGTCGGCCAGCGCCTGTTCCAGGGTGGCCACCGCCTGTGCGGGCGTGCGGGGCGCGTTGAGGTACGTCACCGTCAGGTCGGCGCGCTGTTCCCAGGGCAGGAGGGAGGCGTGGTGCTCGGTCTCGAAGACAAACACCCGGGTGTCCTGCGGGAGCACGGCGGCGAGCAGGTTGAGGGAGTCGGTGGTGGAGCGGGTGAAGACCACCTGCTCGTCGGCGCGGCAGCCGAGGAACTCGGCGATGGTGCGGCGGCTGTTCTCGAAGAGGTCGGTGGACAGCTGCGAGAGGTAGCCCGCCCCGCGGTGCACGCTGCCGTAGTACGGGGCGTAGGCGGCCACATCGTCCCAGACCCGCTGCAGTGCCGGTGCGCTGGCGGCGTAGTCCAGCGCGGCGTAGTCGACCTCGCCGCCGGTGACGAGCGGGACCCGGACGTCCCGGCCGAGGACCGGCAGCGGGGCGCAGACGGCGGGGTCGGTGGCAACGGCGGAAACAGACATGGCGAACTCCCGTAAGAGGTAAGCGAATTCGCTGCGGAAAGGCGCGCGACAGGTGTGCGGAAGCGCACGGCGCGGCGGCGCAGCGTGAAAGAAAAAGGGTGCGGAAAAGGGGCCGTCGAGCCCTATCGCATTCGCTGATTCACGGAAGTTCTCCCTCGGGGACCAGGATCCCTGGCGAGGGATCCGCGCTTGCCGCAGACCTCGCTGCCTGCGGCCTGGTCATCACCCGGGGCACCCCGCCACGGAAGGAGGGTTGCCGGACAGCGGGCCGGGGCCTGTGTCGCTGTCACTCGTGACCTGCGCAGAATCATGCCACAAGAGCATTGACGCGCAAGGCTCAGTCCGGATGACGGACTGAGCCCTGTGTCACACCCTGCGTCACCGGCCGCTCAGGCGTTGCTGGCGGTCACCCAGCGCTCCAGCGCCCGCTTGGCGGCGCCGGAGTCGATCGAGGCGGCGGCCTTGGCGATGCCGGCCCCGATCTGGTCCGCCAGGGACCCCCCGGACGGTTCCAGCGCGACCAGGGCCGCCGCCGCGTTCAGCAGCACCGCGTCGCGTACCGGCCCGGTCTCGCCGTCCAGCAGGCGCCGGGCGACATCGGCGTTGTACGAGGCGTCCGCGCCGCGCAGGGCCTCCACGGGCACCAGCGGGATGCCGACGTCACGCGGGTCGAACGGCTCCTCGCGCACCGCGCCGTCCCGCACGATCCACACCCGTGAGGTCGCGGTCGTGGTCAGCTCGTCCAGGCCGTCGTCGCCGCGGAAGACCAGCGCCGAGGAGCCGCGCTCGGCGAGCACCCCGGCCAGGATCGGCGCCATCCGGGCGTCCGCGACGCCGGTCGCCTGGGCGCGGACCCGGGCGGGGTTGGTCAGCGGGCCCAGCACGTTGAAGGTGGTGCGGATGCCGAGCTGGCCGCGGGCGTTGGCGACGTGCCGCAGCGAGGGATGGAACTTCACCGCGAAGCAGAAGGTGATGCCCGCCTCCTCGGCGACCTCGACGACCCGCCGCGGGGTGAGGTCCAGGTTCACGCCGAGCTTCTCCAGGACGTCGGAGGCGCCGCTGGCCGAGGAGGCGGCGCGGTTGCCGTGCTTGACGACCTTGGCTCCGGTACCGGCGACCACGATGGAGGACATCGTGGAGATGTTGACGGTCTTGGCGCCGTCACCGCCGGTGCCGACGATGTCGACGCTGGGGCCGGGCACCTCGATCAGCCGGGCGTGCGCGTACATGGTCCGGACGAGTCCGGAGATCTCCGCGACGGTCTCGCCCTTGGCGCGCAGGGCCACCGCGAACCCGGCGATCTGGGCGTCGCCGGCCTCGCCGCGCATGATCTTGTCCATCGCCCAGGCGGTGTCGTCGGCGGAGAGGTCCCGGCCGTCGAGCAGGGCGTTCAGGATGCCGGGCCAGGTGTGGGCCGCCACGCTGTCGCCGCCTGCCGGGGTCACAACGTTCATGGTCCACGCTCCTGGTGTCTGTCCTGCTTATGCCGTCACCCTATCGATCGGGCGGGCATGCCGGAGGGCCCCGTTCGATGCTCGGACGGGGCCCTCTGGGTGGCGTACTCCCTACGGTGCGCTACGAGGCGCGCGAGGGATCAGTGGTGGCCGTGGCCGCTGCTGATCTCCTTGTACTCCTCCACCGTGGGCTTGGGAATGACGTTGTCCTCTTCGTAGTAGGCCCGCGAGAGCTTGGCGCGCAGCTTCTGCGACAGCTTCAGCTTGCGCTCCACGCCGTTCTCGTCGACCTCCGGACCCAGCTCGAGCGGCTTGGGCTGCTCGTGCTGCGTGAGGACGTGCAGCTGCTCCTGGTCAAGCGGCTCGTGGACCTCGATGAACTCACCGTGCGGCAGGCGCTTGATGATGCCGGTCTCGCGACCGTGCAGCACCTTGTCGCGGTCCCGCCGCTGCAGGCCCAGGCAGATCCGCTTGGTGGCGATGAAGGCCAGCACCGGCCCGACGAAGAACGCGATCCGGACGAACCAGGTGATCGAGTTGATCGACAGGTGGAAGTGCGTCGCCCACAGGTCGTTGCCGCCGCCGATCAGCATCACGAAGTACGCGACCAGCCAGGCCACACCGAAGCCGGTGCGGGTGGGGACGTTGCGCGGGCGGTCCAGGATGTGGTGCTCGCGCTTGTCGCCGCGGACCCAGGACTCGACGAACGGGTAGACCGCGATGGCGACCAGGACCAGGGGGAAGATCAGGATCGGGATCAGCACGCCGAAGTTGACGGTGTGGCCCCAGAAGTTCCACTCCCAGCCCGGCATGACACGCACCAGGCCCTCGGCGAAGCCCATGTACCAGTCCGGCTGCGCACCAGTGGAGACCTGGTCCGGCCGGTACGGCCCTATGGCCCACACGGGGTTGATGCTGGCGATCGCGGCGATCGCCGAGATCACACCGAAGACCAGGAAGAAGAAGCCTCCGGCCTTGGCCATGTAGACCGGCATCAGCGGCATGCCCACGACGTTGTCGTTGGTCTTGCCGGCCCCCGGGAACTGGGTGTGCTTGTGGTAGAAGACCAGGATCAGGTGCGCGACCAGCAGGCCGAGCATGATGCCGGGCAGCAGCAGCACGTGGACCGTGAAGAACCTCGGGATGATGTCGTGCCCGGGGAACTCGCCCCCGAAGATGAACATCTGCAGGTACGAACCGACCAGCGGCATCGCCAGGATGACGCCCTCGATGAACCGCACGCCGGTGCCGGAGAGCAGGTCGTCGGGGAGCGAGTAGCCGGTGAAGCCGGTGAACATGCCCAGCACGAACAGCAGGAAGCCGAACAGCCAGTTGACCTCACGCGGCTTGCGGAAGGCGCCGGTGAAGAACACCCGCATCATGTGGACCATCATCGCGGCCAGGAAGACCAGCGCGGCCCAGTGGTGGATCTGCCGGATGAGCAGACCACCGCGGACGTCGAAGCTGATGTTCAGCGTCGACTCGAACGCCTGGGTCATCCGGATTCCCTGCATGGGCACGTAGGAACCGTGATAGGTCACCTCGGCCATGCTCGGGTGGAAGAACAGCGTCAGATAGACACCGGTCAGGATGATGATGACGAAGCTGTAGAGCGCGACCTCGCCCAGCATGAAGGACCAGTGGTCCGGGAAGATCTTGCGCAGGTTGGACTTGGCGAGGCTGTAGATGCCCAGCCGGCCGTCCGCCCAGTCGGCGATCCGCTCACCCCGTGGCGCCGGGCCCCGGCGCGTGGTGGTCGCGGTTGTCTCGTTACTCATCCGCGCTCCCAGAAGCTCGGGCCGACGGGCTCCGCGAAGCTGCTAGCGGCCTCGAGGAAGCCGTCCTTCACCGTGATGTGCAGCTGCGGCAGGGCGTGACCGGCCGGACCGAAGATCACCCGACCGCCGTCGGACAGGTCGAAGGTCGACTGGTGGCAGGGGCAGAGCACGTGGTGCGTCTGCTGCTCGTACAGGCTGATCGGGCAACCCACGTGGGTGCAGATCTTCGAGTACGCCACGATGCCCTCGTGGGACCAGGCGAGTTCCTTCTTGTCCTTGATGTCCTGCGGCTGGATCCGCACGAGCATCAGGGCGTCCTTGGCGATCTTCTCGTTGAAGTCCTCCTGGTCCTCCTCCAGGCCCTCGGGCTTGGCGAAGGTCAGGGAGCCGACCGCGATGTCCTCGGGACGCAGCGGAAGGTTCGTGGACTGGTTGACGAGCCGGACGCCCTTCTTCCAGTTGGTGGTCCGCAGCTTCGTGCCGGGCAGCGGCCCGAGGTCACGCAGCAGGACGACGCCGGAGAGCGGCACCAGGGCCAGCGCGCCGAACATCGTGTTGCGGATCAGCTTGCGGCGGCCGAACTGCGACTCCTCCGCGCCCATCTTGAAGTCGGCCAGGACCTTGGCCTTGACCTCGGGCTCGGCCTCGATCGGGTGACGGTCGTCGGCGACCTCCACGTCCGACATCAGCGTGCGGGCCCAGTGGACCGCGCCGGCGCCGATGCAGAAGAGGGCGGCACCCAGCGTCAGGCCGAGCGCGAAGTTCAGCGCGCTGATGTGCCCGATCGGCCAGATGAACACGATCTTGTCGATCGGGATCGCCACGTACGCGGCGATGAAGCCGACCGTCGCGATCATGGACACCAGGAAGAGCAGGGCGACCGTGCGCTCGGAGCGCCGGGCGGCCCGCTCGTCGATGTCCTGGGCGCGGTGCTCGTGGGCCGGCAGCCCCGGGTCGGCGAACGGGTTGTCCGCCGTGCTCACCGCGCCTTTGTGAGCCGACTGCTCACCGGGAAGAATTTCTTCTGGCACGTCTTCGTGTCGTCCAGTCTCGCTCATGACTTCTTGGCCTTCGTAGTCCGGGCTGCGACCCAGATGGCGACCGCGACCAGCGCGCCCAGGCCGAAGATGTAGCCGAAGAGACCCTCACTGACCGGGCCGAGACCGCCGAGGTCGAGGCCGCCGGGGCTCTCGGATTCATCGCCGTTGACGGCGCCGAGGTACGCGATGATGTCCTTCTTGTTCTGCTTGCTCAGCGAGCCGTCACCGAAGGAGGGCATGTTCTGCGGGCCGGTCTGCATGGCCTCGTAGATGTGCTTCGGGTCCACGCCCTCGAGCGTCGGTGCGAACTTGCCGTTGGTGAGGGCACCGCCCTTACCGGTGAAGTTGTGGCACTGCGCGCAGTTGGTGCGGAACAGCTCGCCGCCCTTGCCGATGTTGGCACCGTCGGAGCTGTACTCGGACTTGTCCGGGACGGACGGGCCGGGGCCCAGCGAGGCCACGTACGCCGCCAGCTGCTCGCGCTGGGCGTTGTTGTAGATCGGCTTCTTCCGCGGCACCTGGGCGCCGGGCTGCTGGGCGGGCATGCGGCCGGTACCGACCTGGAAGTCAACGGCTGCGGCGCCCACGCCGACCAGGCTCGGGCCGTCAGAGGTGCCCTGACCGCCGGTGCCGTGGCAGCTTGCGCAGCCGACGGCGTAGAGCTTCTTGCCCTCCTTGATGGCAAGGGACTGGGCGGTGTCATCGGCCTGAGCCTTGTCCGCCGGCGCGAACGCGGCGTACAGCCCCCCGGTGACCGCCAGCGCGAAGAGTAGGACGACGAGCGCCGCCAGCGGATGGCGCCGTCGTGCGGAGAGCTTTTTCACGGATTACCCCGGTGTCAGGATCTTCTGCGTCGATGCTTTGGCTATGTCTGTCTGATGTGCGGACCCGGGAACCAGGCCCCGGTACCGGTTACCGGATCAGATAGATCGTGGCGAAGAGGCCGATCCAGACGACATCGACGAAGTGCCAGTAGTAGGACACAACGATGGCCGCGGTGGCCTGCGTGTGGGTGAACCTCTTGGCCGCGTACGTCCTGCCCAGGACCAGCAGGAAGGCGATCAGACCGCCCGTCACGTGCAGTCCGTGGAAACCGGTGGTCAGGTAGAACACCGAGCCGTACGGGCCGGACGAGAGCGACAGGCCCTCGTGCTTGACCAGCTCCGTGTACTCGAAGACCTGACCGCCGATGAAGATCGCACCCATGATGAAGGTGACCACGAACCACGCGCGGAGCTTCTTGACGTCGCCGCGCTCGGCCGCGAAAACGCCGAGCTGGCAGGTCAGCGAGCTGAGCACCAGGATCGTGGTGTTGGTCGCGGAGAACGGAAGATTCAGCGCACTGGCGGATTCCTTCCAATACGCGGATCCGGTCACCGATCGAAGGGTGAAGTACATCGCGAAGAGGGCCGCGAAGAACATCAGCTCGGAACTCAGCCAGATGATGGTTCCGACGCTGGTGAGGTTCGGCCGATTGACCGACGGGTGCGCGTGCCCGGTTTCTACTGTCGTTGCTGTCGCCACGACCGACATTATGTCGGTCGCTTATCCCGCCCTCACTCCGGGGGGTGCCGTTCGGTGTGTCAAGGACGTATGCCCTGCTCGTACGGACCGTTTCGGCGGTCGCCCGAAGGGGGGACGCGGACCGGGCGCCGCGGCCCGCCCGGCCCCCGTACGCCGGTGCTGACGGACTGTCGGGCAGATCTTGGATCCGCCCAACCCCTCCTGCGCCCAGGGGCCGCGGGAGTAGCATCCGGCCCAAGAGCGCCACCCGATGCTCTGCCGCTACGAGGAGCGTGGAGGAACGATGCAGGCGACTGCCACGGTGCTGGTCTACAGCGACAACGCCCACACCCGCGAGCAGGTCCGGCTGGCGGCCGGACGGCGCCCCGCCGCCGATGCCCCGCAGATCGAGATCCTGGAGTGCGCCACCGCGCCGGCGGTCCTCGAAGCCCTGGAACAGGGCGGTATCGACGTCTGCGTGCTGGACGGCGAGACCGCGCCGGCGGGCGGGATGGGCGTCTGCCGGCAGATCAAGGACGAGATCTTCCGGTGCCCGCCGGTGCTGCTGCTGATCGGCCGCCCCCAGGACGCCTGGCTGGCCACCTGGAGCCGGGCGGACGCGGCGGTGCCGCATCCGATCGACCCGGTGGCCTTTGCCGACGCCCTGGCGGGGCTGCTGCGCCGCAAGAACCTCGTGCAGGTCTGAGCGGCGGGCCCGGCCCGGGGCGGGGCCTGGGCGGCCGCTGAGCGGGCTCAGATCCTCGGCCGGAGCCGGGCGTCGCTGCCCGGGTCCTGCTGGCGCTCCGCGGCCCCTGTGGTGCTGCCTGCCTTGTTCTTCAGCGCGCTGCCGGCCCGCCATTCCTTCCAGGGCATGTTCCAGTCACCGAAGCCGTTGTCGAACGGCGTCATGGTGTCCCCGCCGCTGTTGATGACCGTGACCAGGTCGCCCACCCGCACGGTGTTGAAGAACCACTGGGCGTTGCTGGTGGACATGCCCGTACAGCCGTGGCTGACGTTCGCCGCGCCCTGCGATCCGACGGACCAGGGTGCGGCGTGGACGTACTCACCGCTCCACGTCACCCGGGTGGCCCAGTAGACCGGCAGGTCGTAGGAGTCGGAGCTGCCGGCGGCGATGCCGACGGTCGAACTGCGCATCCGTACGAAGCTCTCCTTGCCGAGCACGACCTTGACGCCGTTGCGGGTGGAGAAGCCGGGCTTGCCGGTGGTCACCGGGATGGTGTTGATCGACTGGCCGTTGCGCTTGACCGTCATCTGGTGCGAGGCCGCGTCGGTGACGGCCTCCACGCGGTCGCCGGTGGTGAGCCTGATGGGCTTGGACTGCCCGCCGTAGAGCCCCTTGGCGATCTTCAGGCCGGTGAGGTTGCTGTGCACCGAGATAGTGGCGTGGGCGGGCCAGTACTCCTTCGGGCGGAAGTGCAGCTTCTTGTCGTCCACCCAGTGCCAGGAGCCCTCGACGCGGGGCATCGAGTCGACCTTCAGGGCGCTCTCGACGACGGCCCGGGCCTTGGCGTCCTTGATGGGCTGGCTCAGCTCGGCGGTGACCGGCTGGCCGACGCCGTACTCGCCGCTCTCCGGGCCGAAGGTCGCGGTCAACTGGCCGTCCGCGTCGGTGGTGTTGACCACCAGCGTCTTGCGGCCGGGCGAGCCGTCCTCGTCCTCGGTGTTGACCTGAACGGTGTAGCGGGTGCCGGCGGCCAGTGGCACGGTGGTGCGCCAGTGCCGGCCGTCGGCGCTCAGTTCGCCGCGGATGAAGCGGCCGGTGGAATCGGTGGCGGTGACGTCCGTGATCCGGGCGTCGGAGTCCTTGACGGAGACCTCAAGCGGCTTGTCGGGGTCCGCTTTCTTCTTGCCGTCAGGGGTGTTGGCGGTGATCTGGTCGCTCGCGTCGTAAGGATTGGCGGAGAGCTGTTCCGACGCCGAGCCCCCGCACGCGGCGGTGCTCACCGCGAGGGGCACGAGCAGGAGGCCGCAGCTCAGCACCGTCCGGGTTCGAGGTCTGTAACTCATGCCCCAAAAGTACGAAGAATCACCATCCCCAGCGCGCTGGAGGACTGCAAACGGGTCTGCCCCGCGCCGCCAAACGGGGCAGGCCCGGACACCTGTTGAGGTGTCCGGGCCTGCCGTACGGCGTGTCAGCCGTGCATTTTGCCGCTCACTGGGTGCGGTTCTCGCCGCGGTAGTACTCGAAGACCCAGCCGAAGAGGCCGACGAGGATCACCGGGGCCGAGAAGTACAGCAGCCACCAGCCGAAGACGACGCCCAGGAAGGCCAGCGCACCGCCGACCGCCAGGGACAGCGGCTGCCAGCTGTGCGGGCTGAAGAAGCCCAGCTCACCGGCGTCGTCCGAGACCTCGGCGTCCTCGTTGTCCTGAGCACCCGCGTCGACCCGCCGGGCCGTGAAGGCCAGGTAGTAGCCGACCATGATGCACAGGCCGAAGGCGAGGAAGAGTGCCGTGGTGCCCGCGGGCTCCTTCGACCAGACGCCGTAGACGACCGCCATGGCCAGGACGAAGACCGAGAGCCAGATGAACATCTTGCCCTGGATTCTCACTTGCCCGCCTCCTTGCCGCCGGCGAGGGACTTGTCATCCGCCGCGCCGTGACCGTTGTGCAGCGCGTCGAGAGCCGCGATCTCCGGGTGGTGCAGGTCGAACGCCGGGGATTCGGAGCGAATCCGGGGCAGCGTGAGGAAGTTGTGCCGCGGCGGCGGGCAGGAGGTCGCCCACTCCAGCGAGCGGCCGTAGCCCCACGGGTCGTCGACCTCGACCTTCTTGCCGTACTTCGCCGTCTTCCAGACGTTGTACATGAAGGGCAGGATCGACAGGCCCAACAGGAACGAGCTGATCGTCGAGATGGTGTTCAGCGTCGTGAAGCCGTCGGCCGCGAGGTAGTCCGCGTAACGCCGCGGCATGCCCTCGGCGCCCAGCCAGTGCTGGACGAGGAAGGTGCCGTGGAAGCCGATGAACAGCGTCCAGAAGGTGATCTTGCCGAGGCGCTCGTCCAGCATCTTGCCGGTGAACTTCGGCCACCAGAAGTGGAAGCCGGAGAACATCGCGAAGACGACCGTGCCGAAGACCACGTAGTGGAAGTGCGCCACCACGAAGTACGAGTCGGAGATGTGGAAGTCCATCGGCGGCGAGGCCAGGATGACACCGGTCAGACCACCGAAGGTGAAGGTGATCAGGAAGCCGACCGCCCACAGCATCGGCGTCTCGAAGGACAGCGAGCCCTTCCACATCGTGCCGATCCAGTTGAAGAACTTCACACCGGTCGGCACCGCGATCAGGAACGTCATGAACGAGAAGAACGGCAACAGCACGCCGCCCGTGACGTACATGTGGTGCGCCCACACCGTGACCGAAAGGCCGGCGATCGAAATCGTCGCCGCGATCAGACCGATGTAACCGAACATCGGCTTCCGGGAGAAGACCGGAATGACCTCGGAAATGATGCCGAAGAACGGCAGGGCGATGATGTACACCTCTGGATGGCCGAAGAACCAGAAGAGGTGCTGCCACAGCAATGCCCCGCCATTTGCGGCGTCGAATACATGGGCACCGAATTTACGGTCCGCCTCCAGGGCGAACAGCGCGGCGGCCAGGACCGGGAAGGCCAGCAGGACCAGCACACCGGTCAGCAGCACGTTCCAGGTGAAGATCGGCATCCGGAACATCGTCATGCCGGGGGCCCGCATGCAGATGATCGTCGTGATGAAGTTGACCGAACCGAGGATCGTGCCGAAGCCCGAGAAGGCCAGACCCATGATCCACATGTCGGCGCCGACGCCCGGCGAGCGGACCGCGTCCGACAGCGGGGAGTAGGCGAACCAGCCGAAGTCCGCCGCACCCTGCGGGGTGAGGAAGCCGGCCACCGCGATCAGCGAGCCGAAGAGGTACAGCCAGTAGGCGAACATGTTCAGCCGCGGGAACGCCACGTCGGGCGCGCCGATCTGCAGCGGCATGATCCAGTTCGCGAATCCGGCGAACAGCGGCGTCGCGAACATCAGCAGCATGATCGTGCCGTGCATCGTGAACGCCTGGTTGAACTGCTCGTTCGACATGATCTGCGTGCCGGGACGGGCCAGCTCGGCGCGCATCAGCAGCGCCATCAGGCCGCCGACGCAGAAGAACGCGAACGACGTGACCAGGTACATCGTGCCGATGGTCTTGTGGTCAGTGGTCGTCAGCCACTTCACGGCAGCGATACCGGGTTGCTTCTTGCGTACGGGCGGTGCTGCCGGAGCCGTATCGGCGGCGGCACCCTGAGGTTCGTTGAGGATGCTCACTGGTTCTTCGTCTCCGCATTCCTGGCGTGATCCGTCTGCTTGATGCCCGACGGCAGGTATCCGGTCTGGCCCTTCTTCGCCAGGTCCTTCAGGTGTGCCCGGTAACGCTCGGGGGACACGACCTTGACGTTGAAGAGCATCCGGGAGTGGTCGACGCCGCAGAGCTCGGCGCACTTGCCCATGAAGGTGCCCTCCTTGTTGGGAGTCACCTCGAAGACGTTGGTGTGGCCCGGGATGACGTCCTGCTTCATCAGGAACGGCACCACCCAGAAGGAGTGGATGACGTCACGAGAGGTCAGCACGAACTGGACCGTCTCGCCCTTCGGCAGCCACAGGGTGGGACCGGGGTTGCCGGTCTGCGGGTTCCGCTCGCCCGGGGTACCCGTGTCGTAGACACCGTCGGCACCGGCCGGCGCGGTCTTCTTCCACTTGTCCGGGATGGCGGAGAGCGCGCTGGAGTTGATGTTCGTGGTCGACTTGTTGCCGTCCACGTTCTCCAGGTAGTTGAACGCCCAGCTCCACTGGAAGCCCACCACGTTGACGACGTGGTCCGGCTTCTTGGAAGTCTTGAGGAGCGCGCTCTCATCACGCGCGGTGAAGTAGAACAGCACCGCGATGATGATGAAGGGGACGATCGTGTACAACGCCTCGATCGGCATGTTGTACCGGGTCTGCGCGGGGACCTCCACCTTGGTCCTGCTGCGGCGGTGGAAGATCACGCTCCAAATGATCAGGCCCCACACCAGCACGCCCGTTGCGAGGGCGGCGGCCCAGGAGCCCTGCCAAAGAGAGAGGATCCGCGGCGCCTCGTCGGTGACGGGCGTTGGCATGCCGAGGCGGGGGAAGTCCTTATATGTGCAACCAGTAGCGGTCGCCAGGACCAGGCCCGCAGCAAGCACCTGCGGCAGCTTCCGCCGCATCGGGCGCCGCGACGAGCGGTCGGAGCCGTTGGGACTCACGTAGCGCCTTCCCGAGAGTCTCGCCCGCGCGGTCGGCTGCGGCCTTACTCGCTGGTCGGTCGCCGCCCTGCGTCGGGCAGGGGTTTGGATGTTTATGCGGACCAAACCCTACTGGACGCTATTTGGGGTCGCGCGGGGAGGGTGCCCAACGCGCCGCGACGCACCCCTAAGGGGTGGCCGGGACGTCCCCGAGCCGCCGCCCGGACGCCCGAATACCCGCTTCCACCAGGCATCTGACGGCGCGCCGGTGCTGGGCTACCGTCTCGTACGTGCCCTACTTCGACGCCGCGTCCGCCGCCCCCCTGCACCCCGTCGCCCGCGAGGCCCTGCTCGCCTCGCTGGACGAGGGCTGGGCCGATCCGGCCCGCCTCTACCGCGAAGGGCGCCGCGCCCGGCTGCTGCTGGACGCCGCCCGGGAGGCCGCGGCCGAGGCCGTCGGCTGTCGTCCGGACGAGCTGGTTTTCACCCCATCGGGGACACATGCGGTGCATTCGGGAGTGTCCGGCGTGCTGGCGGCCCGCCGGCGTGCCGGCCGCCGGCTGGTGCACTCCGCCGTGGAGCACTCCTCCGTCCTGCATGCCGCGGAGGTCCATGAGGCGGCCGGCGGCACCCGTGCGGAGGTGGCGGTGAACGGCGCCGGGCGGGTGGCGGCGGGTGACGTGGCCGCGGCGCTCACCGGGGACACCGCGCTGGTGGCCGTGCAGTCCGCCAATCACGAGGTGGGGACGGAACAGCCGGTCGAGGAGGTGGCCGGGCTGTGCCAGGAGGCCGGGGTGCCCCTGTTGGTGGACGCCGCGCAGTCGCTGCCGTGGGGGCGGGTGCCCGGTGCCTGGTCGGTGCTGGCGGCCAGCGCGCACAAATGGGGCGGCCCGCCCGGGGTGGGGCTGCTCGTGGTCCGCAAGGGGACCCGGTTCGCGCCCCAGGGGCCGGCGGACGAGCGGGAGTCGGGCCGCAGCGCCGGGTTCGAGAACCTTCCGGCGATCGTGGCGGCCGCGGCGTCGCTGCGTGCCCTGCGGGGCCCGGAGACGTCCGCCGAGGCGGCCCGGCTGCGGACGCTGGTGGACCGGATCCGGACGCGGGTGCCGGAGCTGGTCCCGGACGTGGAGGTGGTCGGCGATCCGGTGCACCGTCTCCCCCATCTGGTCACCTTCTCCTGTCTCTATGTCGACGGGGAGACGTTGCTGGGCGAGCTCGACCGGGCCGGCTTCTCCGTCTCGTCCGGTTCGTCCTGCACGTCGAGCACGCTGATCCCGAGCCATGTGCTGCGGGCGATGGGCGTGCTGTCCGAGGGGAACGTCCGGGTGTCGCTGCCGTACGGCACGGCCGAGGCGGAGGTGGAGCGGTTCCTGGAGGTGCTGCCGGGGCTGGTGCGGTCGGTGCGGGAGCGGCTGGGGGTGCCCGCGGCGCCGGCGGAGGCCCCGGAGGCGGCTGCGCCGCAGGGCGCACCGGCCGGGACGGCCGCCGAGCCGGCGGACCTGGTCGTCGACGCGCTCGGCAGGCGCTGCCCGATCCCGGTCATCGAGCTGGCGAAGGTGATCGGCCGGGTGCCGGTCGGCGGGACGGTGACGGTGCTCTCCGACGACGAGGCGGCCCGGCAGGACATCCCCGCCTGGTGCACGATGCGTGAGCAGGAGTACGTCGGGGAGCGGGCAGCCGAACGCGGCGCCGCGTATGTGGTGCGGCGCCGCGTCTGACGGGACGGACCGGCCGGTTCAGGCCAGGTGCTGCTGGACCTCGGCGGCGGCCTCGTGGCCGTACGCCTTGGTGAAGCGGTCCATGAAGTGGCTGCGCTGCAGCTCGTACTCCTGGGTGCCGACGGTCTCGATGACGAGGGTGGCCAGCATGCAGCCGATCTGCGCGGCGCGCTCCAGGTCGACGCCCCAGGCCAGGCCGGCCAGGAAGCCGGCGCGGAAGGCGTCGCCGACGCCGGTGGGGTCGGCCTTGGTCTTCTCCTCGGGGACGCCGACCTCGATGACGGGCTCGCCGACCCGCTCGATGCGGACGCCGTTGGAGCCGAGGGTGGTGACCCGGGTGCCGACCTTGGCCAGGATCTCGTCGGCGGTCCAGCCGCTCTTCGACTCGATCAGGCCCTTCTCGTACTCGTTGGAGAAGAGGTAGGTGGCGCCCTCCATGAGGGTGCGGATGTTCTCGCCGTCCATGCGGGCGATCTGCTGGGAGAAGTCGGCGGCGAAGGGGATGCCGCGGCTCCGGCACTCCTCGGTGTGCCGGAGCATCGCCTCGGGGTCGTCCGCGCCGATCAGGACGAGGTCCAGGCCGCCGACCCGCTCGGCCACGTGCTGCAGCTCGATCAGCCGGGCCTCGCTCATCGCGCCGGTGTAGAAGGAGCCGATCTGGTTGTGGTCGGCGTCGGTGGTGCACACGAAGCGGGCGGTGTGCAGGACCTCGGAGATGCGGACGGAGCGGGTGTCGACGCCGTGGCGGTCGAGCCAGGCGCGGTACTCCTCGAAGTCGTTGCCCGCGGCGCCGACCAGGATCGGCTCGATGCCGAGCTGGCCCATGCCGAAGCAGATGTTGGGGGCGACCCCGCCGCGGCGGACGTCGAGCTGGTCGACCAGGAAGGAGAGCGAGACGGTATGCAGCTGGTCGGCCACGAGCTGGTCGGCGAAGCGGCCGGGAAAGGTCATCAGGTGGTCGGTGGCGATGGAGCCGGTGACTGCGATACGCACGACGGGTCTGCTCCTGCGGATGGCGGAGGGACGGGCGGACGTGAAGCAACGCTACCCGGCTGGGCGCACGGGCACCCGGTCGTCCCGCCCACCCGGAACGACTGAAACTACCCAATAGTAGGTCTTTCTCCTCCGAACACGTCTGCGTACGGTGCCCCTATGACCAAGCCTGTGAAAGCCGTCACACCGCGTGTCGCCGCTTCGCACACCGCGACCGAGCCGGAGTCCCTCGACGAGCTGCGCGGTGACTGCGCGCGGATGTCGGGGCGCTGGCACACCGGCCGGCACCCGGCTCCGGCGCCGGGCCGGGCGGCCGATCTGCACGGCGTCGAGGTGCCCGACCGTTCCGCCGCCCTGGTGGAGGGCATGTCCGACTACGGCGACTGAGCCGACCGGGTGTCGCGGGTGAGCGGGTGCCCGTCGGCGCCCGTACGGGGCCCCTGAGGGAACCGTGTGCGCCCCCGCTCCGTCCCATCGACGTCCGTCCCGAGAGGATGGCACGTCAGATGTTCAGCGGAGCTGAAGGAGCGATGCGGTGAACACCGAGGAGACCCCTGAGACCCCGGACGACCCCAAGGAGCGCAGGCGGCGCAGCCCGGTGCTGGTCGCCTCGATGGCCGCCGCGGTGCTGCTGGCCGGGGGCGGCGCGGCGTACTGGGCCTCGTCCGCGTCCAGTGACGAGGGCTCCGGCGGCGCGGGCCGGGGCGGTCCGCCGCCGCTGGCGCTCGACGGCTACACGGGCGGCGGCGGCTCCATAGCCGCCGGGGAGCCCAATCCGCAGGGTGCGAAGTACAAGCCGGTCGGCAAGCTGCCGGACGGCCCCTCGTCGGCGCCGGTGTACCGGCCCAAGGGCGAGATCAGCCGGGAGTCGGTGGAACGGCTGGCGAAGGCGCTGGACGTGGCGGGAAAGGTGCGTTCCGAGGGCACCACCTGGAAGGTCGGCGGGCAGACCCGGGACGCCCGCAGCCCGATCCTCCAGGTGACCAAGACCGGCTCGGGCTCCTGGACGTACTCACAGTACGGGACCCCGGGCGGCACGAACTGTGCGCTGCCCGCCTCCCCCAAGGGCGACAAGGGCGGCGGCGAGGCGTCGAGCCGGCCCGGCTGCCCCTCCTACCGGGGCGGCGGGGACCTCGCGACCGAGGACGACAGCAGCGGCAAGGGCGCGGTGTCGCCGGAGAAGGCCGAGCAGGCCGTGAAGCCGGTGCTGGCGGCGCTCGGCCAGCAGGACGCGAAGCTGGACGCGAGCGGGCTGTCCGGCGCGGTGCGGATCGTGACCGCGAACCCGGTGCTGGGCGGGCTGCCGACGTACGGCTGGCAGAGCGATCTGCAGGTCGGCTCGGACGGTCAGGTGGTCGGCGGCAGCGGCCAGTTGGCGCATCCGGCGAAGGGCGCGGTGTACCCCGTACTGGGTGCCGGGAAGACGCTGGACCGGCTGAACTCGGGCGGTGGCCGCACCCCGGCCGGCTGCCCCTCGACACCTCCCGAGGGCGAGAAGGGCAACAAGGACGGCTCGATCGCACCCTGTGAGCCGGCACCGACGAAGGCGGAGAAGCCGGCCGAGGTGACCGGTGCGGTCTTCGGGCTCGCGGTGCAGTACGTGGACGGCGGGCAGGCGCTGGTGCCGTCGTGGCTGTACAAGGTCCGCCAGCCGTCCGCCGGGGGCGCTCCGGAGGCTCCCGCGACGATCGTGGCGCAGCCCGCGGTGGACCCGAAGTACCTGGCGCACAAGGACCACACCCCCAAGGGGCCGTCCGGGAAGCCCGGGGCGATGGCGCTGGAGTCCTACGACGTGGCCGACGGCGGCCGGAAGCTGACCGTGCACTTCTGGGGCGGGGTGTGCAGCGTCTACTCGGTGAGCGCCGAGGAGTCGGCCGACACCGTGAAGACCAAGGTCGTCGGCAAGGACAAGAAGCCGGGCCAGATCTGCGTGAAGATCGCCAAGGAGTTCACCAAGACCGTGACCCTGCAGAAGCCGCTGGACGGCCGGAAGGTGATCGATGTGTCGACCGGTGAGTCCGTGCCGAAGCGCTAGCGGACACGTCGCGGCGGACCGTCCGGCACTCCGGAGGCCGCCACGCCGAAGGCGGCGCCCCCGCTCGGGGGGCGCCGCCTTCGGCGTGTGTGCTCTTCGGCCCGCGATCCTTAGCTGAAGGAGTCGCCGCAGGCGCAGGAGCCGGTGGCGTTCGGGTTGTCGATCGTGAAGCCCTGCTTCTCGATGGTGTCGACGAAGTCGATGGAGGCACCGCCCAGGTAGGGGGCGCTCATCCGGTCGGTGACGACCTTGACGCCGCCGAAGTCCTTGACCACATCGCCGTCGAGCGAGCGCTCGTCGAAGAAGAGCTGGTAGCGCAGACCGGAGCAGCCACCGGGCTGAACGGCCACTCGCAGCGCCAGGTCGTCCCGGCCTTCCTGCTCCAGCAGGCTCTTGACCTTCGACGCGGCCGCGTCGGACAGGATGATGCCGTCGCTGACGGTGGTCTTCTCGTCCTGCACGCTCATCTACATCTCTCCCGGGTTGTACGGACCGCTTGTCATCGGATGCAACAAGCTGCAACCGGCGTCGCCCCGGATTAATTCCGGCTGGGCGCTACTCCTTCATGCTCGCACACCGCCGGGCGGACGCCGGTGGCCCACGGCACACGGCGTAGTGCTGATGCGTCACATCGACACTATGGCCATCGTCAAAGTGACGTGAAGCAGCTATGATAGATAGCGTCAAATAGACGAAAAGGCTGCATCAAGAGCCGTCTGCAGAAAAGAGAGGGTGCGTGTTGTGACCACCGCCCAGCCCCTGGACGTCCAGCCGACCCCGCTGGCGCTGCTCCTCCTCGGCCGCGAGGCCGACCCCAGGAGCGAGCGCGGCGTGGAGTGCCCCGGCGACCTGCCGGCCCCGTCGGACCCCGACCTCGTCGAGCGGGCCCGCGCGGCCAAGGCGAAGCTCGGGGACAAGGTCTTCATCCTGGGGCACCACTACCAGCGTGACGAGGTCATCGAGTTCGCCGATGTCACCGGCGACTCCTTCAAGCTCGCGCGGGACGCCGCCGCCCGCCCGGACGCGGAGTACATCGTCTTCTGCGGCGTGCACTTCATGGCCGAGTCCGCCGACATCCTCACCGGCGACGGCCAGCAGGTGATCCTCCCCGACCTCGCCGCCGGCTGCTCGATGGCCGACATGGCGACCGCCGAGCAGGTCGCCGAGTGCTGGGACGTGCTCACCGAGGCCGGCATAGCCGACCGGGTCGTGCCGGTCTCGTACATGAACTCCTCGGCCGACATCAAGGCGTTCACCGGCCGGCACGGCGGCACGATCTGCACCTCCTCCAACGCCAAGCGCGCGCTGGACTGGGCCTTCGAGCAGCGGCCGGCCGGCGACGCGAAGGTGCTGTTCCTGCCCGACCAGCACCTGGGTCGCAACACCGCCGTCCGCGACATGGGCATGTCCCTGGACGACTGCGTGGTCTACAACCCGCACAAGCCGAACGGCGGCCTGACTGCCGAGCAGCTGCGGGACGCCCGCATGATCCTCTGGCGCGGGCACTGCTCGGTGCACGGCCGCTTCTCGCTGGACTCGGTGAACGACGTCCGCGCGCGCATCCCGGACGTGAACGTCCTGGTCCACCCCGAGTGCAAGCACGAGGTCGTGGCGGCGGCGGATCACGTCGGCTCGACGGAGTACATCATCAAGGCCCTGGAGGCCGCCCCGCGCGGTTCGAAGTGGGCCATCGGCACGGAGCTGAACCTCGTCCGCCGGCTGGCGAACCGCTTCGCGGCGGAGGACAAGGAGATCGTCTTCCTCGACAAGACGGTCTGCTTCTGCTCGACGATGAACCGCATCGACCTCCCCCACCTGGTGTGGACGCTGGAGTCGCTGGCGGCCGGCAAGGTCGTCAACCGCATCGAGGTCGACAAGGAGACCGAGCACTTCGCGAAGCTCGCGCTGGAGCGGATGCTGGCGCTCCCGTAGGGACCGCCGTGGAGCCCCTGCCGCGCGCGGAGCGCCGCAGGGGCCCGGCCGGTCAGCTCGCGGCCTCCAGCTTCCAGCTGACCTTGTCGTTGTCCTTGACCGCGGTACCGCAGGGCCCGGTCGAGATCTTCGTCTTGCCGACGTACGCGTTCCACACCTTGCTGCTGGTCGCCTCGTCGCCGTGGATGCTGTTGACGACGTAGTCCTGCTTGGTGGCGTCCCAGCTCACCCGCACCCCGAAGCCGTAGCGGTCGTCCGCGTCCAGCAGGGCGGTCAGCGGGGTGGGCTTGCCCTCGACGGTGGCGCAGTAGACCCCGCCCTTGCCGGTGCGCGCGACGGTCCGGACGAGCCCCACGTTGGCCGTGAAGAGCCCGCCGGACACGCCCACCCGGACGGCGGCGCTGAGCCCGGCGTCGCCGTCCGCGCCGGCGGGCGGGACGGCCACCGGGCCCATGGCGAGGGCCAGCCCGGCGGCGGGCACGAGGACGGCCTTGCCGGCCAGCGCGGAGAGCACGGTTGCCCGCCTTTCGTCGAAGCAGTACGCACAGCTACGTTCGCATCACTCCCCGCATCGCGCGAGCCCGGTCACCCGGCTGCCCCGCCATCCGGGGCGGCGCAGCGCCGGACACCGGACGTCCGCTCGATCGCGGTGTCACGAGGTCGGGGACAGGTCGATCGGCTCGCCGGCCTCCAGACCGGCGAGCCGGAGGTTCTCGTCGACCGTCTCGCGCACCGCCTCGAACTGCGACCGCGCCAGCTCGAAGGTCGGACTGGCGAAGACGCCCCGGGCCGCGAGCTCCGGGTCGGGGTGCGGATTGCGGTACAGCTGCTCGGAGCGGTCGCGCAGCTCCAGCATCGTCGGGACGGCCAGGGCCATCGCCCGCGGCCGGCCGTCGAAGGCGGACTGGAGGTAGCTGAGCAGTGCCGCGTAACGGGTGTTGAAGGCGACGGCGTGCCCGTGGACCGCGCTGGTCTGCTCGTACTTCTTGTAGTCGGCGACCTTGGAGTCGCCGTGGATCGGGTACGCGTCGTCCCAGGTGACGTCCAGCAGCGGGCCGCTGGGCGGGGCGTCCGGGGTGTCGTGCGGGCCGTAACTGCGGCCGGTGTAGATCTCGTTGAAGCGGAAGTAGTGCGCGAGCTGGCGCTCCTCGCCGAAGATCAGGTCGTCGCTGTCCCAGATCGTGCCGTCGGTGCCCTCGCCCTGGTCGCTGATCACGCGGATCGCCAGCTGCGCGGACTTCAGGTCGCGGACGGCGAAGACCTCGCCGCCGGAGTTGTAGAAGTCCTCGGGGCCCACCTGGCGTCCGGGTAGGCCAGTGAAGACCGCGGCCTCGCCGTGCTGCTCGACGAGGTGCTCCAGGCCCCGCCGGACGGAGTCGTAGAACTGCCCGATGGAGGTCCAGCCCTCGCCGGGCGCCGGGTGCGGGGCCATCTTGCGGGGGCGTTCGATGAGCAGGAACGTCTTCAGTGCCGCGGGTGAGAAGTGCTGCAGGCCGATGGCCGGCAGCCGGGGGCTGCTGAACGGCAGGCGCGCGGGGTACTCGGCGACGAACTCCTTGCGGCCCACCTCGGGCCTGCCGCCGACCGCGTTGAGGAGGTTGGCGGCCAGCGTCATGTGGAGCATCTCCTCCATCAGGACACTGCGGATGGCGAAGTGGGCGGTGCGGTTGGTGCCGGGACGGATGGAGTACAAGCCGGTCATGTAGACGGGGAGGGTGAGGTGTTCCACCTCCAGGGCGGCCTGGAGGTACTCCCGCAGCTCCTCGACCGTCTTCGGGATGCCGAATCCCCGCGCGTGCAGGGCCATCGCGGTGATCACGCCGGGACCTCCTCGTGCTGCGGGCCGCGGAGCCGGGCCGGGCGGTGGGCGGCGGTGAGGTCCTTGTGGATCTCGGCGGCGCTGCGCAGGGCGAGCGCCATCATCGTGAGGGTGGGGTTGCTGGTGCCGACCGACGGCATGCTGCCGCAGCCGACCGCGTAGAGGTTGGGGTGGTCGTGGGTGCGCTGGTCGCGGTCCACCACGGACGTCGTCCGGTCGGTGCCCATGAGGTGGGTGCCGGCGCCGTGGCCCGCGCCGCTGTAGGCGAGGTGGGTGCCGCTGTGGACGAAGTGGCCCAGCGGCGGGACGCCGTCCCGCGGGGCGTGGTCGGTGTAGTCCGTCGCCCCCAGGAGGCCGAAGATCTGCCGGGCCACGAGCCGGGCCGCGTACAGGCCCTTGCGGACGTGTTCGTCGAGGTCGTAGGTGAGGACGGGGCGGGGGTTGCCCATGGCGTCGCGGTAGCGGGCCGGGTCGATGGTGACGCGGTTGTTCCCGTCGGCGGACTGCTCGACGGCGATCTGCAGTTGCAGCTGGCGGCCGATGGAGGAGCCGAGCAGCCGGCGCAGCTCGGGCCCGTAGACGCCCTCGTCCCGTACGCCGCCGTCCGCGGTGCCGCCGAGGCCCAGTGCGGTGGCGACATTGCTCAGCGGGGCGCCGGTCGCCCACCCCCAGCCCCAGTTGCCGATCTCGATGCGGAACGGGGCGCGATCGATGCGGCCGGCGCCGCTGCGGAAGACCTCCCAGCCGGAGGTGTGCCCCGGGCCGCGGAACGGCCCGATCGGCCCCTTGGCCTCGGGGGTGAGCGCCCAGTTGAGGATCGTCGGGTGGTCCATCAGGTTGCGGCCGACCTGGCCGCTGCCGGTGGCCAGCTCGGAGAAGAGCAGCAGTCGGGCGTTCTCGATGGCGTGCGCGGCGAGGACGACGACGTCGGCCTCGGCGACGTACGAGCGGCTGACCGGTGAGGCGGGGTCGGTGTAGGTGCGGTACTCGACGCCGGAGACGTACGCGTCGCGGCCCTTGCGGACCCGGGTGACCACGCAGCGGGTGGCGAGGGTGACGGTGCCGGGCCAGGCGGCCTGGAGGCGCAGCGGGTGCGACTTGGCCTGTACGGGGCAGATCGGGACGCAGCTGGCGTTGCCGACGCAGCGCTCGCCGTAGTTGGGGATGCCGACGGCCCCCTGGATGCGGTAGGGCGTCGGGTAGGCGGGGTTGGGGGTGGAGTTGCGGGCCTGCGGGAGGCCGTACATCTTCAGCGCGTAGTCCTCGTCGGCGACGCTGTCGTTGACCTTCGCGCCGTCCAGCGTCCGGCAGCGCTCGTCGAGGTAGCTCTGCGGGATGTGGTGCATGGGGTACTCGTAGGCGCTGTCGGTGACGACGCCGAGGTCCTTCTGCTCCTCGGCGTTGCCGGCGACGCCGAGTTCCCGTTCGGCCTCGGCGTACCAGGGCTGGAGTTCCTCGGCGGTGAACGGCCAGTCGCGGCCGTAGCCGTAGTCGGACGCGGTGGCGAAGTCGTCGGGCAGCATGCGGGGGACGGCGCCCAGCCAGTGCATGGCGGCGCCGCCGAGTTCGCGCAGGTAGTCGGTGCCGTACGGGAGGCGGCCGTCCTGGACGAAGTAGCCGTTGGCGGTGAACTCGGGGCTGCCGGGCCGGGGGTCGCGGACCGGCGCGAGGTCGAGCACGTCGGGGGAGGGCGCGGCCTTGTTGCGGCGGTAGGCGGAGTTGGGGACCTTGGCCACCGCCGCGTAGTAGGTCGAGAGCGAGTCCAGATAGCCGGGCCAGGTCTCGGTGCCGCCGTTGCCGGCTTCCAGGACGAGGACGTGCCAGCCCTGGGCGCCGAGGCGTTTGGCGAGGGCGCTGCCGGCCCAGCCGGCGCCGACGATGATCGCGTCGTAGCGGCGGCGGGCGGCGCCCTCCGCGGAGGTGGTCTCGGTCACGGAGTGCTCTCCTCGGGTGTGCCGGGGGCGTCGGCGGTGGGGACGGCGGAGGGCGGGACGTGGCGGCTGACGCGGGGGCCGGGGAGCAGCCGGCCGGGGATCTCGTCCGGGGAGACCTCGTCGGGCAGGCCGGTGCGGTACGGGACGTCCGCGAGGCCCAGGCCGGTACGCAGCTCCTCGGCGCTCTGCGGCGCGGGTGGCCGGACCGCCCAGGTGCCGAAGCCCGGTGGTTTGGCGCCCGCCGGGTGGCCGTGGAACGTACGCCAGACCAGGCCCTCCACGTAGGCGCTGGGCGAGGCGACGGACTCGGTGTTGGCGACCTCGCGGCGGAGGTCCGCGTGGGCGGCGGGGGCCAGCCTCGGCCAGGCGCCGGTGTACCAGAGGTAGATCAGTGCCCGGGCGACCTCCTGGTGCACGGGGGACAGGTCCTGGGGGCCCTGGTCCTGGGCGACGGCCTCCTTCCACGCGGTCCAGAACGTCGTGAACGCCTGCTCCCCCACCTGGTGCCGGGCGGTGTCCAGATAGAGCCGGGCCATGCCGGTGGCGTGCAGGTCGAATGCGGCGAAGCCGGTGAGCGGCACGCAGTACCGGACGAACTCGGCGAGTTCGTCCGGTACGTCGGCCGGCTCCCCCTTCTCGGTGGTGCGGACTGTCATCGCTCTCCTCCCGGGCGGCATATACCAGGGGCCATGCTTCTCGGTCGTGGCGCGCACATGCCGTTATGACGGACAAACCACTGAAAAGCGTATGACGGTAGGTCAGTTGAGTGCCGGGGCTCCGGCGTACGCGGGAGCCCCCGCTGCCGTGGGTACGGCGGCGGGGGCTCCCTGTGGCGGACCGGGGGCGGCTACACGGCCGCGGGCTCCGGGGTGCGGTCGCTCTCCTCGGGCCGGGCGCCGGTCTTCGCGGCGCGCTTGGCGGCCTTCTTCTTCGCCCGGCGCTCCTTGCGGAGTTCGATGAGCGCGTAGAGCGTCGGGACGAGGAGGAGGGTGAGGAGGGTGGAGGTGATCAGACCGCCGATCACGACCACGGCCAGCGGCTGGGAGATGAAGCCGCTGTTGCCGGTGAGGGACATCGCCATCGGCAGCAGCGCCATGATCGTGGCCAGCGCGGTCATCAGGATCGGACGGAGGCGGTGCCGGCCGCCCTCGATGACCGCCTCGACGACGCCGTAGCCCTGCGCCCGGTACTGGTTGATCAGGTCGATCAGCACGATGGCGTTGGTGACCACGATGCCGATCAGCATCAGCATGCCGATCATCGCCGGGACGCCCAGCGGGGTGCCGGTGGCGACCAGCAGGCCGATCGCGCCGGTCGCCGCGAAGGGAATCGAGACGAGCAGGATCAGCGGCTGGATCAGGGACCGGAAGGTGCCGACCAGGAGCATGAAGACGATGGCGACGGCCGCCAGCATGGCCAGGCCGAGCGAGGAGAAGGCGTCGGACTGGTCCTGCGAGACGCCGCCGATCTTCGCGGTGGCGCCGTCCGGCAGCTTCAGGGAGTCGATCCTGCTCTGCAGCGCGGCGGAGACCGCGCCGGTGTTGTCGCCGGTCGGCTTGGCGGTGACGGTCGCCGAGCGGGCCCCGTCGATCCGGGTCATCCGGACCGGGCCGGGCACGGTCTTCACGGTGGCGAGGGTGCCGAGCTTGGCCTGGCCCGCCGGCGTGGGCAGGGCGAGGTCCTTCAGCTCCGCCTCGGTGGTGGCCGGGTGCGCCGCCTTGATCACGATGTCGCGCTCGGTGTCGTCCAGCACGGCCGTGCCGCTCGTGGTGCCGCGGACCGCCTGGGCGACCGCGCCGCCCAGCGTGGCCTGGGTGTAACCGGCCGCCGCCGCCTTGGCGTTGGGCGTCACGGAGATCCGCGGGACGCTCTGCGCGAGGTCGCTCTGCACGTCGGTGACGTGGTCGAGCCCCGCGACGGCCTTGCGGACCTGCTCGGCGGCCTGCTTCAGGACGTCGGCGTCGCCGGCCTTCACGACCACGCTCAGGTCCTGGTTGCCGAAGCCGCCGCCGGCGGTGACGGTGGTGTCGCCGATCGACGGGCCGAGCTTGTCGAGCGAGGCCCGCAGCTCGTCGGTGACCTTGCCGGAGTCCGCCGCGTCCTTCAGCTTGACCTGGTAGGACGCCTGGTTGGCGCCGGTGCCGCCGCCGAAGGCCGCCATGAAGCCGGAGGAGCCGACGGTGACCTGGTAGTTGTCGATGTGGTCGTTGGCCGCGAGCAGCTTCTCGACCTTCTTGGCCTGGGCGTCGGACGCGCCGAGGCTGGTGCCGGGCTTGAGCTCCTGCTTGACGGTCAGGGTGTCCTGATCGCCCTGGTCGAAGAAGTTGGTCTTCAGCAGCGGGCCCATGCCGAACGTCCCGAGCAGGATGACGACGGCGATGACCAGGCTGGTGACCCGCCGGCGGGTGGCGAAGCGCAGCACCGGGACGTAGAGGCGCTGGAGGGGGCTGCCGGTCTCCTTCTCCTCGACCGCGCGGCGCAGTTCGTCCGCGGTGGTGCCCTCGGGGATCTCCGGGGCGCGCAGGAACCAGTACGACAGGACCGGCACGACCGTCAGCGAGACGATCAGCGAGGACAGCAGCGCGACGGTGACCGTCAGCGAGAAGGAGCCGAACAGGGCGCCGACCATGCCGCCGACCACACCGATCGGGAGGAACACCGCGACCGTGGTGAGGGTCGAGGAGGTGATCGCTCCGGAGACCTCCTTGACGGCGGCGAGGATGGCCTCGCGGCGCTCCTCGCCGTAGCCCAGGTGCCGTTTGATGTTCTCCAGGACGACGATGGAGTCGTCGACGACCCGGCCGATCGCGATGGTCAGTGCGCCGAGGGTGAGCATGTTGAGGGACAGGTCACCGGTCCACAGCACGATCAGCGTGATGACGACCGAGAGCGGGATGGAGACCGCGGTGACCAGGGTCGAGCGCAGGCTGAGCAGGAAGACCAGGATCACGATGACCGCCATGACCAGGCCCAGCAGGCCCTCGGTGGTCAGCGAGTCGATCGACTTGGACACCGCGGGGCCCTGGTCGGAGACGACCGTGACGTCGGTGCCCTTGCCCAGGTCCTGACGGATCTTGGGGAGCTTGTCCTTGACCGCGTCCGAGATGGCGACCGCGCTGCCGTCCTGGTCCATCGTCACCCGCAGGGCGAGGCTGGGCTTGCCGTTGGTGCGGGTGATCGAGGTCGGGGTGGCCGGCTCCTCCTTGACGGTGGCCACGTCGCCGAGGCGGACCGGGGCAGCCGACTGTCCGCCGCCCGCCGCCGCGCCCGCGCCGCCCGCGCCCGGAGCCGGGGCGATGGACAGGTCCTTGATCTGGGCGACGGAGGTGAAGCCCGCGCCGACCTGGACGGTCTTGCTGCGGCCGCCCTCGGCGAAGGACCCGGCGGGCACCGACGTGCCGCCGGCCTCCAGCGCCTGGCCCAGTGCCTGGGAGGTCAGGCCGGCGGCGGCGAGCTTCTTGGTGTCCGGGGTGACCGCCACGATGCGGTCCTGCACGCCGTCCACCGCGACCTGGCTGACGCCGTCGATGTTCTTCAGGTCCGGGACGACACCGCGGTTCAGCTGGTCGGCCAGGGTCTGCTGGTCCTTGGTGGTGGAGGAGACGGCGAGGACGACGGTCGGGATGTCGTCCGTCGAGCCGGCCACCACCTGCGGGTCGACGTCCTTCGGCAGCTTCGCGCGGGCGCGGTTGACGGCCTGCTGGACGTCGGCGACCAGGCGCTTGGAGTCGTTGCCGTAGTCGAACTGCGCCATGATGACGCCCGAGCCCTCGCTGGACGTCGAGGTGACGCTCTTGATGCCGTCGACCGCCTGGACACCGTCCTCCAGCGGCTCGATCACCTGCTTCTCGACGACATCGGGCGAGGCACCCTGGTAGGGGGCCAGCACGGAGACCATCGGAAGCTCGATGGAGGGCAGGAGCTGCTGCTTGAGCTGGGGTATCGCGATGGCGCCGAAGGCGATCGCGACGATCGACATCAGCGCTATCAGGCCCCGTTGTACGAGGCTGAGCCGGGACAGCCAGGACATGGGTGGGGTCTCTCTTCTGTTCTGAAGAACGGTGCTTACGGAAAGGTCGGCGAGGCCCGCGCGGGCCCGACGGCAGGGGCCTTGGTGGGCCCACCTACACCTTCGGCCATGGCCAGGCCGCTTTTCCTCGCTCGCAGGTCGGTTTCCGTCCGGCGCCCGTACCGCGATCGGAGTAGGGGGCCTCCACCCCTACTGCACCCGTGGGCGTACGAGACCTGACTCGTAGGCGATGACGACCAGCTGGGCGCGGTCCCGGGCCCCGAGCTTGGCCATCGCGCGGTTGACGTGTGTCTTGACCGTGAGCGGGCTGACCGCCAGCTGCTCGGCGATCTCGTCGTTGGAGAGCCCGCCGGCCACCAGCGTCAGCACCTCGCGCTCCCGCCCGGTCAGCGTCGCCAGCCGCTCCGCGCCCGGGCCGCCCGGACCGCCGTCGGCGGAACTGCCGCCCTGCGCGAGGAACTTGGCGATCAGGCCCTTGGTCGCGGCGGGCGACAGCAGCGCCTCGCCGCCCGCCGCGATCCGGATCGCGTTCAGCATCTCGTCCGGCTCGGCGCCCTTGCCGAGGAAGCCGCTGGCGCCGTTGCGCAGCGACTGCACGACGTAGTCGTCGACCTCGAAGGTCGTCAGGATCACCACCCGGACGTCGGTCAGCTCCGGGTCCTGGCTGATCATGCGGGTCGCGGCGAGGCCGTCGACGCCGGGCATCCGGATGTCCATCAGGACGACGTCGGGGCGCTGCGCCTTCGTCAGCTCGTACGCCCGCGCACCGTCGGACGCCTCCCCCACCACCCGCATGTCCGGTTCGGAGTCGACCAGCACCCGGAACGCGCTGCGCAGCAGGGCCTGGTCGTCGGCCAGCAGCACCTTGATCGTCATGTCGTCTCCCCCGTACGGACGGTCTGCAGCGGAAGGGTGACCCGGACCTGGAAGCCGCCGGCCGCGCGGGGGCCGGTGACGACCGTGCCACGCAGCGCGAAGACCCGCTCGCGCATCCCGATCAGGCCGTGGCCGCCGCCGCTGTCCTCCGGCGCACCCGGCCCGCCGGACTCCACGGCCGCCCGGTCGCCGCCCTTCTGGCGCGGCACACCGGCCCGTCCTGCGCCGTCGTCCAGCACCGTCACGGTCAGCACGCTGTCGGAGTGGACGATCCGGACCGTGGCGCGGGCGCCCTCGCCGGCGTGCTTGTGGACGTTGGTCAGTGCCTCCTGGACCACACGGTAGGCGGTCAGGTCGACGGAGGCGGGCAGCTGCCGGGGCGGCTCCTGGACGTCCAGGTCGACGGGGATGCCGGCGCGCACGAAGCGCTCGACGAGCTGGTCGAGGACGCCCAGGCCCGGGGCGGGCTCGGTGGGTGCCTTGGGGTCGTCGGACTGCCGCAACAGGCCGACGGTCGCGCGGAGTTCCTCCAGCGCCGAACGGGACGCCTCGCGGACGTGCGCCAGCGCCTGCTTGGCCTGGTCGGGGCGGCTGTCCATGACGTGCGAGGCCACCCCGGCCTGGACGTTGACCAGGGCGATGTGGTGGGCGACGACGTCGTGCAGGTCACGGGCGATGCGCATGCGCTCCTCGGCGACCCGGCGGCGGGCCTCCTCCTCGCGGGTGCGCTCGGCCCGCTCGGCGCGCTCGCGGATCGCGTCGACGAACGCCCGGCGGCTGCGGACCGCGTCGCCCGCCGCCGCGGCCATCCCCGTCCAGGCGAAGATCGCCAGGTTCTCCTGCGCGTACCAGGGGCGGGGGCCGCAGAGCATCGCGGCGGCGGTCAGCACGACGACGGTCAGCGCGCCGACCCGCCAGACCGTGGGCCGGTCCGTGCGCGACGCCAGGGTGTAGAGCGCGATCACCGCGGCGGCGGCCACCGGGGCGCGCGGGTCGGTGGCGCTGGCGACCAGCTCGACGATGGTCAGCGCGCCGGTCGCCGCCAGGACCGTGCGCGGCAGGCGGCGGCGCAGGACCAGGGTGGCGCAGGCCAGCGCGGCCAGCCCGACGGTGGTCGCGGAGAGCTGGTGCGGGGCGATGCGCGGGCCGTGCACGCGGTGCGGGTCGACCACCGCGCCGAACAGGATGCAGGCGAAGACGGCCACCGCGAGGGCGGCGTCGCACGCAAGCGGATGCGAACGGTGCCACTGGAAGCGGCCGGCGGCGCGCGGCGCGTCCGGAGCGGGGCCTTGGAGGGTCACAAGAGCAAACGGTAGCGCCCCGGTCCGACGGGGGACCGGGGCGCCGTGTGCCGTGTGCGCTGGAGTGGAGGTGCCGGGAGGGTCAGCCGGGGATGAGCCCGCCGTCGCTGAGCATCTCCCGTACCTCGGCGAGGGACGCCCCGGGGGCCGGCAGGATCAGCTCGGACGGTTCGAGGGCGTCGTCGGGCAGCGGGGTGCCCATGCGGCGCACCGCGTCCAGGAGGGCGCCCAGCGTGCGCCGGAAACCCTCCTCGTCGCCGCTCTCCATCTCTTCGAGCAGCTCGTCGTCCAGCTTGTTGAGCTCGATGAAGTGGGCATCGTCCAGCTTCACCTGGCCCTCCCCCATGATCCGTACGATCACGACGGTCTCCCTCGGTCCGGTGCCGACGATCTCTGCGAGGCTAACGCCCGCCGGCCGTCACTGCTTGTCGAAACGCGGCCCGTCCTGCTGCGGCGCGGGCTGCCCCTCGCCGCCCTGACCGCTTTCCAGGGCCTGCTTGCCGGCCGACGGGCCACCCGCCAGCTCGGCCTTCATCCGCTGCAGCTCCAGCTCGACGTCGCTGCCGCCGGAGAGCCGGTCCAGCTCGGCGGTGATGTCGTCCTTGGCCATGCCGGACGGGTCGTCCAGCGCGCCGGAGGCCATCAGCTCGTCGATGGCACCGGCCCGGGCCTGCAGCTGCGCGGTGCGGTCCTCGGCGCGCTGGATCGCCAGGCCGACGTCGCCCATCTCCTCGGAGATGCCGGAGAACGCCTCGCCGATCCGGGTCTGCGCCTGGGCGGCGGTGTACGTGGCCTTGATCGTCTCCTTCTTCGTGCGGAAGGCGTCGACCTTGGCCTGCAGCCGCTGCGCGGCCAGCGTGAGCTTCTCCTCCTCACCCTGCAGCGTCTGGTGCTGCGTCTCCAGGTCGGTGACCTGCTGCTGCAGCGCGCTGCGTCGGCTCAGTGCCTCGCGGGCCAGGTCCTCGCGGCCGAGCGCCAGCGCCTTGCGGCCCTGGTCCTCCAGCTTGGCGGACTGGCCCTGGAGCTGGTTGAGCTGCAGCTCCAGGCGCTTGCGGGAGGTCGCCACGTCGGCGACGCCGCGGCGCACCTTCTGCAGCAGCTCCAGCTGCTTCTGGTACGAGTAGTCGAGGGTCTCGCGCGGGTCCTCGGCCCGGTCCAGGGCCTTGTTGGCCTTCGCGCGGAAGATCATCCCCATCCGCTTCATGACACCATCGCTCATGGGCCTCGCGCGCCCCCTTCTGACCGAGTTACATCGGGCTTGGACTCCAGCACCTCTACAGACCCCACAGTACGGGCCCTGGTTCCATTACCGCACTGTTCGCGCCCGGATGCGCTCCTCCTCCAGGACGATCGCGGAGCGCGTTTCCTCCCGCGCAAGGAGTAGGGGACCCGGCGGACAAGGGCAGGCGCGGCCCTCCGTTGCCGGATCGTTCCCCGTCGGACCCTGGCCCACACGCGGCGAGCACGTACCCTTGGGTGTTGTGTTCCGAAGCCGTTCGAAGGATGAGCAGGCCGCGACCGCCAAGGTGACCGCGGACCAGCCCCAGCAGCCCCGCGATCCGCAGGCCCCCAAGGGCCGCCCGACGCCCAAGCGAAGCGACTCCCAGTCGCAGCGCCGCTCCCGCGCGCACACGCCGGCCAACCGCAAGGACGCGGCGAAGGCCCAGCGTGAGGCCCGCCGCACCGACATGGCCCGCCAGCGCGAGGCGATGGCCAGCGGCGACGAGCGGTACCTGCCGGCGCGCGACAAGGGGCCGGTGCGCCGCTTCGCGCGTGACTACGTCGACTCGCGCTGGTGCGTCGCCGAGTTCTTCCTGCCGATGGCCGTGGTGATCCTGGTGCTCACCATGGTCCGGGTGCCCTCGATCCAGAGCATCGCGCTGCTGCTGTGGCTCGTGATCATCGTGCTGATCGTGCTGGACTCGGTCTTCATCTGGTTCCGCCTGGGCAAGCAGCTCCAGCAGCGGTTCCCGAACGACAACCTCAAGGGCGTGAAGGCGTACGCGGTGATGCGCACGCTGCAGATGCGGCGGCTGCGGCTGCCCAAGCCCCAGGTCAAGCGCGGCCAGCGGCCGTAGCTGAAGCCCCCTTCGGCGCCGGGCCGGGTCCGTACCGTACGGACCCGGCCCGGCGCCGTTTCGCGGGTCAGCCCTCCGCGTCCGCGTGCAGGCTCATCGGGCCCGCGTAGACCTCGGTGCCGTCCTCGAAGAGCCGGACCTGGTCGACGCCGCCGTCGAGGAGTGCGCGCCACTCCTCGCCGACCCACGACTCCGCATCGCCCTGCGTGGTGAACTCCTCCGGCTCCACGGCCGGCGCCGTCTCCGTGCCGTCGGCCTTCTCGAACCGCCACGTCCACGCCATGTACGCCTCCTGGGTCCCACCGAGTACGTGTCTGTGCCACCGCGGACCGCGCCTGCGCGCACTCCGCCGTGTCGAGCTTCCGTGCTGATCGGCAGCCTAACGGCCGTGTCGAGTCCGCCCCCGCCGCGCTCACCGCGACGGGACGCGAGAAACTCGGCGGTGTGGACGTGACTCTCCTCGGCACCGGGGCCCCGCAGGGGCTGCCGCGCCCCGACTGCCCCTGTGCCGCCTGTGCGACGGCCGTCGGCGCCGAAGCGCGCGCGGCGACCGCGCTGCTGATCGACGGTTCGCTGCTGATCGATCTGACGCCGGGTCCGGCCTTCGCGGCCGCCCGGGCCGGGCAGTCGCTGGCGGGCGTACGGCAGGTGCTGCTCTCACATCCGCACGACGGGCCGGCGATGGAGGTGCCGGCCGGGCTGCCCACACCGGGGCGGGTCGCCGACGGGCGGGAGCTGGCGCTGCTCGACGGGCACCGGGTGCGGGCCCTGGCCGTGGACGTCCCCGGCACCGGGTACGACATCTCCGGCCCGGACGGCGAGCGGCTGCTGTACCTGCCGCCGGGCGCGGCACCGGCCGGACTGGCGCGGAACGGCGCCCACGATCCGGCGGGCGGCCCCGGCCCGTACGACATGGTGCTGCTCGACGTGCTGGAGCGGCCGGACGCGCTGGCCCGGCTGCGGGCGACCGGGGCGGTGGACGCGGCGACGGACGTCATCGCGGTGCACCTCGACCACGCGGTGCCGCCGGGGCCCGAACTGCACCGCAGGCTGGCGGTGGTGGGCGCCCGGGCGGTCGCCGACGGCAGCTCGCTGGTGGTCGGCGAGTACCACGCGGTGCCGGACCTGCCGCGCCGCACGCTGGTGCTGGGCGGGGCGCGCAGCGGGAAGTCGGCCGAGGCGGAGCGGCGGCTCGCGGCCTTCCCTGACGTGGTGTACGTGGCGACCGGCGGCACCCGGGACGGCGACGCGGAGTGGGCGGAGCGGATCTCGCTGCACCGCGAGCGGCGGCCGAGCAGCTGGCGCACCGTCGAGACCTGCGATCTGGTGCCGCTCCTGGCGGCCGGGCAGCCGGCCGGGGACGCCCCGTCGGCGGACGCCGGGGACGCGAGCACCGGGCGGGCGGCGGAGGTCTCGCCGCTGCTGATCGACTGTCTGGCGCTGTGGCTGACCCACGTCATGGACGAGGTCGGGGCGTGGGACGACGCGACCTGGGAGGCCGGGGGCCGACGGGCGCTGCGGGAGCGGACCGACGCGCTGGTGGCGGCGGTGCGGGCGACGCACCGGCCGGTGGTGGCGGTCAGCAACGAGGTCGGCTCGGGGGTGGTGCCGGCGACCGCCGCGGGCCGCCGGTTCCGCGACGAACTGGGGCGGCTGAACGCGGCGTTCGGCGCGGAGTGCGAGCAGCTGCTGCTGGTCGTCGCGGGCCAGGCGCTTGCGCTGCGCGGATGACACCGGGCCCCGCAGGACCGTGTCCGCTTGCCCGGAGGCGCCGCGCCGGGTGCTCTTGATCCGTGACCGGAACCGAGCTGACCGAGTGCTTCGATGCGGCGGTGCGCGCCTACCTGGCCGAGCGCCCGGCGGCGACGGTGATCGCGCTCGGCGAGGGCCTCGGCACCGGCTTCTGGCGGCTGGACAACGGGCGGCTGAACTGGCTGACGGTGCAGCCGCCGGAGCCCGCCGCGCTGCGCCGGATGGTGCTGCCGGACGATGCGCGGCGGCACACCGTCCCGTGCGGGCCGGCCGATCACCACTGGCTGGACGCGGTGGCCGAACCGCGGCGCGGGGTGGTCGTGGTGGCGCGGGGCGTGCGGCGCCGGCTGGCACCGTCGCAGGTCCGGGATCTGGTGGCGGCGTGTGCCGGGCGGTTCCCCGGTGGGCTGCTGCTCCTCGACGCCCCGGCCTGGTGGACGCCCGCCCTGGCGAACTGTCACCCGGGCATCGCGGCGGTGCGGACGCTGCGGCCGCCCGGGGTGCGGCACCGGCTGCCGGTGGTGCGGGCGCTGCTGCCGGTGGTGTGCGAGGTGCGGTTCACGGCGGGCGGCAGCGCGGCCGCCGACCCCGCCGCACGCCGAACGTATTGCCGGTAATCTGCGCCCAATGAGCGCCCTGAACCTCGATGACTTCGCCAACCTGATCGAGCGCCCCGACGGCGGTGTGCGCCGTGACGCCGAGGAGCGGCGGGCGCGGCTGGCCGTGCCGCCCGGGGCGCTGGGCCGGCTCGACGAGCTGGGCGAGTGGCTGGCCGGCGTGCAGCAGCAGGTGCCGGTGCGGCCCCTGGAGCGGCCGCGGGTGGTGCTGTTCGCGGGCGACCACGGCGTGGCGGAGCTGGGGGTCTCGGCCCGTCCCGCCGGCGGCACCAGGGACCTCGTACGGGCCGTGCTGGACGGCGCGAGCCCGGCGGCGGTGCTGGCGCGCGGCGCGGGGGCACCGGTGCGGGTGGTGGACATGGCCGTGGACTGCGCCCCGGAGGACCTCCCGGAGGAGGTCACCCGGCACCGGGTGCGGCGCGGCAGCGGCCGGATCGACATCGAGGACGCGCTGACCGCCGAGGAGGCCGAGGCGGCCTTCCGGGCCGGGATGTCGCTCGCCGACGAGGAGGCGGACGCCGGCACGGACGTGGTGGTGCTGGGTGATCTGAGCGTCGGCGGTACGACCGCCGCGAGCACGCTGATCGCCGCGCTGTGCGGGACGGACGCCTCGGTGGTCACCGGCCGGGGCGGGGCCCCGATCGACGATCTGGCCTGGATGCGCAAGTGCGCGGCGATCCGGGACGCGCTGCGCCGGGCCCGCCCGGTGCTGGGCGACCAGCTGGAGCTGCTGGCGACGGTCGGCGGCGCGGATCTGACCGCGATGACCGGGTTCCTGCTGCAGAGCGCGGTGCGCCGGACGCCGGTGATCCTGGACGGGGTGGTCTCGGCGGCCTGCGCGCTGGTGGCGCAGCGGGTGGCGTTCCGGGCGCCGGACTGGTGGCTGGCCGGTCAGGCCAGCGGTGAGCCGGCCCAGGCCAAGGCACTGGACCGGATCGCGCTCAACCCTCTCCTCGACCACGGCGTCACTGCTGGTGAGGGGACGGGGGCGTTGCTGGCCCTGCCATTGGTGCGGGCCGCCGCGGCCCTGGCGGCAGAACTGCCCGTACGCGACTGACGCGGCGCCGGCCGAACGGGCCGGCCGCCACCAGTAGCGCTCGGCCGGGGCGCTCCGGGACCGGGGCGCCCGCTGCTTCACGCCCGTACCGGACCACCGGCGGCGCCCCATAAGATCGCGCTTTACACGTTTTATGGGAGACATCGCTTGAGTCGGGACGAAGGCCACGAGGACCGCCCCCGCGGCCGCTGGTCACAGCGCGGTGCCGCGTTCGGCATCTGGTATCTGCGCACGGTCACATTCATCAATCTGCTGAGCGCGGTATCGGTGTCGTTCGGCAATGACATCCGCCGGCACAACATCGCGGAGTACTTCACTCCGTATCTGCTCACGGCGGGGTTCGCGTCCGCCGCCTTCTCGCTCTTCCTGTCGGTCACCCTGCGGCGGCGCAAGCGGGCGGCGTGGATTCTCAATCTGGTGCTGTCCGGCCTGCTGGCGCTGCTGTTCGCGTTCTCGCTGGTGGCGGCCCCGGAATTCCGCGCGCATGTGCAGAACTGGGTCTCGCTGGCGCTGACGGTGCTGTTCGCGGCCGCGCTGGTCGTCGGGCGCAAGGAGTTCTACGCCAAGGGCGACCGCTCGAACCCGAAGCTGGCGGCCGCGGTCGCGGCGGGCGGACTGCTGGTCACCTCGCTGCTCGCGGCGCTGCTGGTGACCGTCACCAACACCGCGCAGGACGGCTCCTCGACGTTCGTGCAGCGCTGGCGCTACGGCCTGATGCGGCTGGTGTCGCTGGCCGCCGACGACCAGCGCTTCCCGGGCATCGACACCCCGAACTGGGTCAACGTCACGATCAACGTGCTGAGCACGCTGCTGCTGGTGGCCGTGTTGTGGGCGGCGTTCCGCTCCGTCCGCAGCACCGAGCCGATCACCGAGGACGACGAGGAGCGGCTGCGCGCGCTGCTCGCCCGGCACGGGGACCGCGATTCGCTCGGCTACTTCGCGCTGCGCCGCGACAAGAGCGTGCTGTTCTCCCCCAGTGGCAAGGCGGCGGTCACCTACCGCGTCGTGGGCGGGGTGTCGCTGGCCTCCGGCGACCCGCTGGGCGACCCGGAGGCGTGGCCCGGGGCGATCGAGGTGTGGCTGGCCGAGGCCCGGGAGCACGGCTGGGCACCGGCCGTGATGGGCGCCAGCGAGGAGGGCGGCACCATCTACGCCCGGCACGGGCTGGACGCCCTGGAACTCGGCGACGAAGCGATCGTGGAGACCGAGGAGTTCACCCTCGCCGGCCGGGCGATGCGCACCGTACGGCAGGCGTACAACCGCATCGAGCGGGCCGGCTACACGGTCCGCATCCGACGGCACGAGGACATCCCCGCGGAGGAGATGGACCGGCTGCTGCGGCTGGCCGACGACTGGCGCGACGGGGAGACCGAGCGCGGCTTCTCGATGGCGCTGGGGCGGCTCGGCGACCCGGGTGACGGGCGCTGCGTGATGCTGGAGTGCCGGGACGGCGGCGCGGGGGAAGGGGCCGGTGAACTCCGGGCGCTGCTCAGCTTCGTGCCGTGGGGCGCGAAGGGCCTGTCGCTGGACCTGATGCGGCGTGACCGGAACTCCGAGAACGGCCTGATGGAGTTCATGGTCCTGGAGCTGATCCAGCGTGCGAAAGAGGTGGAGGTCACTCAGCTCTCGCTGAACTTCGCGATGTTCCGTTCCGTCTTCGAACGCGGATCGCGGCTCGGCGCGGGCCCGGTGCTGCGCCTGTGGCGCTCGCTGCTCAGCTTCTTCTCCAGGTGGTGGCAGATCGAATCGCTCTATCGCGCCAATGCGAAATACCGGCCGATCTGGGAGCCCCGGTACCTGCTGTTCGAGAAGAGCACGGATCTGGTGCGGATCGGCCTCGCCTCCGCCCGCGCGGAAGGCTTTCTGGAAGCACCTGGTCTGCCCAAGTGGCTGAACCGCAAGCACCTGGAGAACGTGAGATGACCGAGGCTGGGGCAGGACGGCAGGGGATGCCCGTCCTGCGCCGCGCCGCACGTGCCGAGTGGGGTCCTCTCCTGCGTACGGTACGGACCGCGCTTGCCGTGGCGAAGCTGCGGGCGATCCCGGTGACGCTCGCCGCGGTGTGCCTCACCCTGGTGTTCCAGTTCGTGCAAAACCAGTCCTGGGGCTACCAGGCGGTCCAGGACATCGGCTCCGTCCAGGCGTGGGAGCACCTCTGGGTGGCGCTGCTGCGCACCCCGCTGTCGCTGTTCGTGCCCGCGCTGGACCTTCCGGTGTGGGGCGCCCTGGCGCAGATCCTGATCGTCTTCGGGATCGCGGAGATCTGTGTGGGCTGGCGGCAGACGCTGCTGGTCGCGTACCTGGCGACGCTCGCCGGGACGATGTACGCGCGGATCGGCATCTGGATCGGCCCGCAGAGCCCGCTCGGGCTGGCCGACTCGGACAAGTACGTGATCGACACCGGCCCGTCGGCCGCCGTGGTGGGGCTGGCGGTGTTCGTCTGCTGGCGCTACCGGGCGTGGTTCACCTGCACGCTGGTGGTGCTGTCGATGCTCCTCGAAGTGGTCTTCATCAAGAACAACCTGGCCGGCAAGGAGCACGTCGCGGCGATCCTGGCGGTGCTGGCGCTGTCCGGGCTGTGGGAGGTGTGGCGGCCGGCCAAGCCGCGGGACGCGCACGTCAGCGGCTGGGGGCGCCCCCGATGAGGTGCTCGACCCTGCGGCGCAGGGTCGACCAGCGGCGGTCGTGACGATAGGCGCGGACCCGGGAACGGGCCCGCGCCTTCGGCCTCTTGCGGTAGAAACGTCTGGCCCACAGCGAGTGCGGCCGGGCCAGCCGGACGGCGCCGAAGAGCGCGACGAACGGCACGAAGACCCCGATCACCGCGAGCCGGCCCTTGCCCTTCGTCAGGGCGACCAGCGCGAAGAGGAAGTTGACCGCCACCGTCCGGACGACGGTGAGGCGGTCGGTGGTCTCGTCCGGGCTGAGCTCGTTGACGCCGAACGGCAGGAAGCCGCCGAGGATCAGGGCGACCAGGGCGACGGTGAGGATGACGATCTCGACGCTCTTGGTCCCCTCCTCGGTCCAGTAGACGTCGTCCAGGTGGAGGATCAGCGCGAACTCGTCCAGGACGAGGCCGACGCCCATCCCGAAGAGCACCGCCGCGACGCCGGCGCCGAAGCCGGTCCGGCCGCCGGCGATGGCGATGAAACCGCCGACGACCATGAGCACCACCCCGGGCACGACGTGGTGGACGTGGACGCCGCCGGGGGTGACGTTGCGGAACGGGCCCCGGCCGGCGCGGATGAGCCGGGTGATGGCCCGGGTGATCAGGAAGGTCAGCACGAACGCGGCCAGCGCGAGCAGCAGCGGCAGCTTCTCCGGCTCGACGATGTTGCGGTACCACCAGTGGCCCATCCGCCCGCTCCCGTTCCGCTCCAGACCTCATGCCGCCCGCGCGCGGCACCTCGTGGCACGCCTGCCCAGGACATACCGGAACCATTAGGCCCTCTCGGGGCGGTCGGGGGCGGGAGCCAAACGCCGGGGCCGCCCGGATAACCTGCCGCGGTGAACGACACCCCCGCTCCCCCGGCCCCCCTGGACGCCCTGCGCTTCGCCTTCGGGACGCTGACCGTGCTGCCGGTACGCGTCACCCGCTGGGACCGGGACGCGGCGCGCGGCGGGATGCTCTGCGCACCGCTGGCCGGGCTGGCCGTCGGGCTGGGCGCGGCGGCGCTCGGCGGGGCGCTGCTGCTGCTCGGCGGGGGCCCGCTGCTCGCCGCGGTCGGCTCCGCCGTGGTGCCGGCGGTGCTCACCCGCGGACTGCACCTGGACGGGCTCGCGGACACCGCCGACGGCCTGGGCAGCGGCAAGCCCGCCGAGGACGCGCTGCGCATCATGAAGCAGTCCGACATCGGCCCGTTCGGGGTCGTCACGCTGCTCTTCGCCCTGCTGGCCCAAGTGGCCGCGCTGGCCGGGCTGTACGGCCGGGGCTGGGCGTACGGCGCACTGGCCGCGGTGATCGCGGCGGTCACCGGGCGCGCCGCGCTGACCCTGGCGTCGCGCGCGGGGGTGCCGGCGGCCCGGCCGGAGGGGCTGGGCGCGGCGGTGGCGGGCACCGTCCCGGTGCCGGCGGCGGCGCTGTGCGCCGGGCTGGTGGCCGCGGGGTGCGCGGCCGCGGGTGCCGCCCTCGGCGCGTACGGCGCGCTGCACGCCGGACTGGCGGCACTGCTCGGGCTGGGCACCGGCGAGCTGCTGCTGGGGCACTGCCGGCGGCGGTTCGGCGGGGTGACCGGGGACGTGTTCGGCGCGCTGGCGGAGACCGCGGGGCTCGCCGCGCTGGTCGTACTGACACTGGGCTAGCGGATCTCTTCCCGGGACCGGAACACCGCCCCCACCCCGGGAATCACCCCAACTCACCTGATTCCCGGGCGAGTTCGGCCCGCGGGGCGCGGGTGGCGGAATCCCGGTGCACGCCGGAGTGGTAACCGGTACGGCAGCAGGCCGGGCCTGACCGCGCCGCCGAGCGTAGGCTCAGCCGCAGCAGCGCCCAGGGCGCAAAAACGGATTCCCGGACGGAACAGGACTCTCATCACCGTGACTGCACTGACCCTCAGTACTTCCTCCGCCGCAACGGTGCGTGCGGATGCCCTCGTCGTCGGCGTGGCCAAGGGCGCCAAGGGCGTCGTTGTCGCCCCCGGCGCGGAGGCCGTGGACAAGGCGTTCGGCGGCAAGCTCGCCGGTGTGCTGGAGACCCTCGGCGCGAGCGGTGCCGAGGGCGAGGTGACCAAGCTGCCCGCCGCCGACGGCCTCAAGGCGCCGGTCGTGCTGGCGGTCGGCCTGGGCGACGCCCCGGCCAAGGACGAGGCGTACGACAACGAGGCGCTGCGGCGCGCCGCGGGCAGTGCCGCCCGCGCGCTGACCGGCAGCAAGAAGGCCGGCTTCGCGCTGCCGGTCGAGGACGCCGAGGCGGCCGCCGCGGTGAGCGAGGGCGCGCTGCTCGGCGCGTACACCTTCACCGCGTACCGCAGCAACGGCAACGGGCAGAACGCCAAGGGCGGCAAGAAGAACGACGCCAAGTCGGCGCCGCTGGCGGAGGTCGCGCTCCTCGGCACCAAGCCGCGCGACAAGGAGTTCAAGGCCGCCGCCGAGCGGGCCCAGGCGCTGGCCGCGGAGATCAACCGCGCCCGCGACCTGATCAACATGCCGTCCAACGACCTCGACCCGAAGTCCTTCGCGGCCGAGGCGCAGGCCGCGGCCAAGGAGTTCGGCCTCAAGGTGGAGGTGCTTGACGAGAAGGCGCTCAAGAAGGGCGGCTACGGCGGCCTGCTGGGCGTCGGCCAGGGCTCGGAGGCCCCGCCGCGGCTGGTGCGGATCGCCTACACCCACCCCAAGGCGGAGAAGACCCTGGCGCTGGTCGGCAAGGGCATCACGTACGACTCGGGCGGCATCTCGCTCAAGCCGGCCGGCCACAACGAGACCATGAAGTGCGACATGAGCGGTGCCGCCGCGGTCTTCGCCGCGGTGGTGGCCGCCGCCCGGCTGGGCCTGACGGTCAACGTCACCGGCTGGCTGGCGCTCGCCGAGAACATGCCGTCCGGCAGCGCCACCCGCCCCGGTGACGTGCTGACGATGTACAGCGGCAAGACCGTCGAGGTGCTCAACACCGACGCCGAGGGCCGCCTCGTGCTGGCCGACGCGCTGACCCGGGCGTCGGAGGAGTCGCCGGACGCGATCGTGGACGTCGCCACCCTGACCGGCGCGATGGTGCTGGCACTGGGCCACCGCCACTTCGGGATCATGGCCAACGACGACGCCTTCCGCACCGCGATCCACGAGATCGCCGAGGAGGTCGGCGAGCAGTCCTGGCCGATGCCGATGCCCGAGCACCTCCGCAAGGGCATGGACTCGCCGGTCGCCGACATCGCGAACATGGGTGAGCGGATGGGCGGCGGCCTGGTCGCCGGGCTCTTCCTGAAGGAGTTCGTGGGCGAGGGCATCACCTGGGCGCACCTGGACATCGCGGGTCCGGCCTTCCACGAGGGCGCGCCCTGGGGCTACACCCCCAAGGGCGGCACCGGCTCCGCGGTCCGCACCCTGGTGCGGCTCGCCGAGCGCACCGCGGCGGGCGACCTGGGCTGAGGCCACTCCGCCTCGTCCGATATGTCCGTACGGCCCCGAGCTCACCGCCCGGGGCCGTCGGTGTGCGTACGACCGCGTGTTCGCCCTCAACGAAATCCGCACGTCCGAACTCGCCGGTAACCCCCTTCGGGCGGCTGATCGACCGCCCCGAGCCCGGCCCGCCGTCCCGGCTTCGTGGAACAAGTGCGAAGATGGGTTCTCGGCAGGACAGGGCCCCCCTTACCCAGGGCCGAAGTTAAAGCGGCCGAACAACAGCCGCGGTCCGGTCATCGACGACCGGCTCCGGCGTACCCATGCATGGAGGACGTGACGTGGCGAACGACGCCAGCACCGTTTTCGACCTAGTGATCCTCGGAGGCGGTAGCGGTGGTTACGCCGCTGCCCTGCGCGGGGCGCAGCTGGGCCTGGACGTCGCCCTGATCGAGAAGGGCAAGGTCGGCGGTACCTGCCTGCACAACGGCTGCATCCCCACGAAGGCTCTGCTGCACGCCGGTGAGATCGCTGACCAGGCTCGCGAGAGCGAGCAGTTCGGTGTCAAGGCCACTTTCGAGGGCATTGACATCGAGGCGGTCCACAAGTACAAGGACGAGGTCATCTCGGGCCTGTACAAGGGCCTGCAGGGCCTGATCGCCTCCCGCAAGGTGACGTACATCGAGGGTGAGGGCCGGCTGTCCTCCCCGACCTCCGTCGACGTGAACGGCCAGCGCGTCCAGGGCCGCCACGTCCTGCTGGCGACCGGCTCCGTGCCGCGGTCGCTCCCCGGCCTGGAGATCGACGGCAACCGCATCATCTCCTCGGACCACGCCCTCAAGCTGGACCGCGTGCCGAAGTCGGCGATCGTCCTGGGCGGCGGCGTGATCGGCGTCGAGTTCGCCTCGGCGTGGAAGTCCTTCGGCACCGACATCACCGTCATCGAGGGCCTCAAGCACCTCGTCCCGGTCGAGGACGAGAACTCCTCCAAGCTTCTTGAGCGCGCGTTCCGCAAGCGCGGCATCAAGTTCAACCTGGGCACCTTCTTCGACAAGGCCGAGTACACCGCGGACGGCGTCAAGGTCACCCTCGCCGACGGCAAGACCTTCGAGGCCGAGGTGCTGCTGGTCGCGATCGGCCGCGGGCCGGTCTCGGCGGGCCTGGGCTACGAGGAGCAGGGCGTCGCGATGGACCGCGGCTACGTCCTGGTCGACGAGTACATGCAGACCAACGTGCCGACGATCTCGGCGGTCGGTGACCTCGTTCCCACCCTCCAGCTCGCGCACGTCGGCTTCGCCGAGGGCATGCTGGTGGCGGAGCGGCTGGCCGGTCAGAACGTCGTCCCGATCGACTACGACGGCGTGCCGCGCGTGACGTACTGCCACCCCGAGGTCGCCTCGGTCGGCATCACCGAGGCCAAGGCCAAGGAGCTGTACGGCGCCGACAAGGTCGTCGCGCTGAAGTACAACCTCGCCGGCAACGGCAAGAGCAAGATCCTCAAGACCGCGGGCGAGATCAAGCTCGTCCAGGTCAAGGACGGTGCAGTGGTCGGCGTCCACATGGTCGGTGACCGTATGGGCGAGCAGGTCGGTGAGGCCCAGCTGATCTACAACTGGGAGGCCCTGCCGGCCGAGGTTGCCCAGCTGGTGCACGCCCACCCGACCCAGAACGAGGCGCTCGGCGAGGCCCACCTGGCCCTCGCCGGCAAGCCCCTCCACTCCCACGACTGACCCCAGTCCGGGCGCGACGACCACATCCGCAATTCATAAGGAGCAACAGAAACCATGGCGGTTTCCGTAACCCTTCCGGCGCTCGGCGAGAGCGTCACCGAGGGCACCGTCACTCGCTGGCTGAAGGCCGAGGGTGAGCGCGTCGAGGCCGACGAGCCGCTGCTCGAGGTGTCGACCGACAAGGTCGACACCGAGATCCCGGCCCCGGCCGCCGGCATCCTGTCCGCCATCAAGGTGGCCGAGGACGAGACCGTCGAGGTCGGCGCCGAGCTCGCCCTCATCGACGACGGCACCGGTGCGCCGGCTGCCGCCCCCGCGGCCGAGGCCCCGGCGGCCGAGGCCCCGACCGCCGAGCCGCAGCCCGAGCCCGCCGCGGCTCCGGCCCCCGAGGCCCCCGCCGCCGCCCCCGCGGGCGGCGCCGAGGGCACCCCCGGTGCAGGCACCGGCTCCACCGGCGCCTCCGGCACTGAAGTTCTCCTCCCCGCGCTCGGCGAGAGCGTCACCGAGGGCACCGTCACCCGCTGGCTGAAGGAGGTCGGCGAGGAGGTCTCGGCCGACGAGCCGCTGCTGGAGGTCTCCACCGACAAGGTCGACACCGAGATCCCGGCGCCGGCCTCCGGCACCCTGCTGGAGATCGTCGTCGGCGAGGACGAGACCGCCGAGGTCGGCGCCAAGCTCGCCGTCATCGGTGCCAAGGGCGCGGCCCCGGCCGCCGCCCCGGCCCCGGCCGCCCCGGCTCCCGCCGCCGAGCCGGCTCCGGCCCCCGCGCCCGCCCCGGCGCCGGCCGCTGCCGCCCCGGCCCCCGCGCCGGCTCCGGCTCCGGCCCCCGCGCCGGCTCCGGCCGCCGCTCCGGCTCCGGTCACCCCGGCGCCGGCTGCCGGTGAGGGCGAGGGCGCGTACGTCACTCCGCTGGTGCGCAAGCTCGCCGCGGAGAACGGCGTGGACCTCGCCACGGTCAAGGGCACCGGCGTCGGTGGCCGCATCCGCAAGCAGGACGTCCTCGCCGCCGCCGAGGCCGCGAAGGCCGCCGCGCCGGCTCCGGCCGCCGCTCCGGCCGCCGCCGCCAAGGCCCCGGTCATCGAGGCGTCGCCGCTGCGCGGTCAGACCGTCAAGATGCCGCGCATCCGCAAGGCCATCGGCGACAACATGATGAAGGCCCTGCACGGCCAGGCGCAGCTGACCTCCGTGGTCGAGGTGGACATCACCGCGATCATGCGGATGCGCAACAAGGCCAAGGACGCCTTCGCGCAGCGTGAGGGCGTCAAGCTCTCCCCGATGCCGTTCTTCGTCAAGGCCGCTGTCCAGGCGCTGAAGGCCCACCCGGTCATCAACGCCCGGATCAACGAGGACGAGGGCACCATCACCTACTTCGACACCGAGAACGTCGGTATCGCGGTGGACTCGGAGAAGGGCCTGATGACCCCGGTCATCAAGGACGCCGGTGACCTCAACATCGCCGGTATCGCCCGCAAGACGGCGGACCTGGCGGGCAAGGTCCGCGCGAACAAGATCACGCCGGACGAGCTGTCCGGTGCGACCTTCACCATCAGCAACACCGGTTCGCGCGGCGCCCTGTTCGACACCGTCATCGTGCCCCCGAACCAGGTCGGCATCCTGGGCATCGGTGCGACCGTCAAGCGCCCGGTGGTCATCAACCACCCGGACCTCGGCGAGACCATCGCGGTGCGCGACATGACCTACCTCGCGCTCTCCTACGACCACCGTCTGGTGGACGGCGCCGACGCCGCCCGCTACCTGACCACGGTCAAGCAGTTCCTGGAGGCCGCCGAGTTCGAGACCGAGATCGGTCTCTGAGTCCCGGCAGTCCCCGGTAGGTGACAGCAGGGGCCGGCCCCGGTTCGTACAGCATTCCGTACGAGCCGGGGCCGGCCCCTTTGCGCGTCTCCGATCCCGCTTCCCCCCGGGGCCGCTCGCCCGTCCCGGATAATGGCACCCCCACACCACGCCCCGCCATGCGCTCTGAAGGAGCACCTCATGACCCCGCCCGTCGTCCATTCGCTGCGCGAGCAGATCCGCGAGCACATCCTTGAGGGGATCGTCAGCGGCCGCTGGCAGCCGGGCGAGCGGATCGTGGAGCGGCGGATCGCGGTGGAGCTGGAGGTCAGCCAGACACCGGTGCGGGAGGCGCTGCGGGAGCTGGAGTCGCTGCAGCTGATCGAGTCGGCGCCGAACAAGGGCGTACGGGTGCGGAATCTGACCGCGGACGACCTCAAGGAGAGCTATCCGGTGCGGGCCGGGCTGGAGCAGGTGGCGGCCGAACTGGCCGCCGGGCGGCTGGCCGAGGACACCGCCGCGCTGGAGCGGGAGGTGGCGGCGCTGCGCGAGGCGGATCGGACCGGTGACGGCGAGGCGCAGGTGCGGCACACGGTGGCCTTCCACCGGGAGATCGTGCGGGCCGCCGGCAACTCCGTGCTGCTGCACACCTGGGAGTCGCTGGGCGTCGAGGTGTGGACGACGCTGTCGATCCGCTGGTTCAGCCCGGAGCCGCGGTCGCACGCCCAGGACCACCAGGAGATCGTGGACGCCTTCCGGCGGCGCGACCCGAAGATCGGGACGCTGCTGAAGACCCATGTGCTGAGCTGCGCACCGAGGGTCTGAGGGCGGCGCGCACCGACGGTCCGGGAGGGACCGCGGGGCGTAACGGAGGCGGACTCCGAGGCTGGCACGCGGTGCCCTGAATTGCGGCACCCCGTGCCGACCTGCGGTTTTTCGTTCCCCGAGCGTTGATCGATCATCGATCAGAGGCGTATCGTCCTCTGTCGGGGCGCGACACCCTGCCTGCCGAAACCCTGCCGAACTCGCACGGGGTGCCGCCGAAGACCCACCGTCCACGCGACGGGCCGGGCCCGACTTCGACGGCACCCCCCGCTTCCCTCCCGTCCGGAAAGGGGCCACCCATGCCCGACCCCGTGCGCCTGCCGTACAGCCAGCTCGACCAGCTCCCGGACCGCGACCCCGAGGAGACCGCCGAGTGGCGCGAGTCGCTTGACGCCGTCACCAAGGCAGCGGGTCCGCATCGCGCCGCCTACCTGATGCGCCGTGCCCTGGAGCACACCGCGCGCACCGAGGGCACCGCCCTGCCGTCCCTGCTGGAGACGGACTACGTCAACACCATCCCGACCTCCGCCGAGCCCGACTTCCCGGGCGACGAGGCGCTGGAGGCCCGGATCACCGCCTGGAACCGCTGGAACGCCGCCGCGATGGTCACCCGCGGCTCCAAGCTCGGCCTCGGCGGCCACATCGCCACCTTCGCGTCCGCCGCCTGGCTGTACGAGACCGGCTTCGAGCACTTCTTCCACGGCAAGGAGGACCAGTCCTCCGGCGGCTCCGGCGACCAGCTCTACATCCAGGGCCACGCCTCTCCCGGCATCTACGCCCGTGCCTTCCTCGAAGGCCGCCTCACCGAGGACCACCTCGACCACTTCCGCCAGGAGGCCGGCGGCGAGGGCCTGCCCTCCTACCCGCACCCGCGGCGGCTGCCCTGGCTGTGGGAGTTCCCGACCGTCTCCATGGGCCTCGGCCCGCTCTCCGCGATCTACCAGGCGCGCTTCAACCGCTACCTGGAGCACCGCGGCATCAAGGACACCGCCAACTCCCACGTCTGGGCGTTCCTGGGCGACGGCGAGATGGACGAGCCCGAGTCGACCGCCGCCCTGGCGCTGGCGGGCCGTGAGGGCCTGGACAACCTCACCTTCGTCATCAACTGCAACCTGCAGCGCCTGGACGGCCCGGTCCGCCCCAACTTCAAGATCGTGCAGGAGCTGGAGGCCCAGTTCCGCGCCGCCGGCTGGAACGTCGTCAAGGCGCTGTGGGGCCGCGCCTGGGACGAGGTCTTCGCGCTCGACACGGACGGCGCGCTGATACGCCGCCTCGGCGAGACCCCCGACGCGCAGTTCCAGACGTACGCCACCCGCGACGCCGCCTACCTGCGCGAGCACTTCTTCGGCGCGAACGAGTCGCTGCAGGCCATCGCCCGTACGCTCTCCGACGCCAAGCTGCTGGAGCTGTTCCAGACCTCCCGCGCCGGCCACGAGCCGCGCAAGGTCTACGCCGCCTACCGGGCCGCCGTCGAGCACAAGGGCGCGCCGACGGTCATCCTGGCGCAGACCGTCAAGGGCTTCACCCTCGGCACGGGCTTCGAGTCCCGCAACGCCAACCACCAGATGAAGAAGCTCACCATGGCGGAGTTCCGCACCATGCGTGACGTGCTCGAACTCCCCATCCCGGACAGCGCGCTGGAGGGCGACCTGGTGCCGTACTGGCGCCCGGCCGAGGACTCCCCCGAGATGGTCTACCTGCGCGAGCGGCGCGCCGCCCTCGGCGGCCCGGCGCCCGCCCGCAAGGTCGTCCCCAAGCCGCTGCCGATGCCGGCCGACAAGACCTTCGACGCGCTGAAGAAGGGCTCCGGCAGCCAGGAGATCGCCACCACCATGGCGTTCGTACGGCTGGTCAAGGACCTGATGCGGGACAAGGAGACCGGCAGGCGCTGGGTGCCGATCGTCCCCGACGAGGCCCGCACCTTCGGCATGGAGTCGCTCTTCCCGACGGCCGGTCTCTACTCCCCCAAGGGCGCGACGTACGACCCCGTCGACCGCGACCAGCTCCTTTGGTACAAGGAGGCCAGGGACGGCCAGATCCTCAACGAGGGCATCACCGAGGCCGGTTCGCTCGCCGACTTCACCGCCGCCGCGACGTCGTACGCGACGCACGGCGAGCCGATGATCCCCTTCTACATCTTCTACTCGATGTTCGGCTGGCAGCGCACCGCCGACCAGTTCTGGGCGCTGGCCGACCAGTTGGGCCGCGGCTTCGTGATCGGCGCCACCGCGGGCCGTACGACGATGACCGGCGAGGGCCTGCAGCACGCCGACGGGCACTCGCACCTGATCGCGTCGACCAACCCCGCGGCACTCTCCTACGACCCGGCCTTCGCCTACGAGGTGGCGGTCATCGTCAAGGAGGGCCTGCGCCGGATGTACGGCTCGACCGAGGCCCACCCGGCCGGCGAGGACGTCTTCTACTACCTCACGGTCTACAACGAGACCAAGGTCCAGCCCGCCATGCCGGAAGGCGTCGAGGAGGGCATCCTCAAGGGCCTCTACCGCTACCAGGAGGCGGCTCCCGACGCGGCCGCCGACGCCCCGCGCCTGCAGCTGCTGGCTTCGGGCACGGCCGTCCACTGGGCCCTGGAGGCGCAGGAACTGCTGGCCGCCGACTGGGGCGTGGCGGCGGACGTCTGGTCGGCGCCGTCCTGGACGGAGCTGCGCCGGGACGCCCTGGAGTGCGACGCCGCCCGTCTGGAGGGCGAGGACCGGATCCCGTACGTCACCCGTGCCCTGGCTGGCGCCCCCGGTCCGGTCGTCGCGGTCAGCGACTGGATGCGGGCCGTTCCGGACCAGATCGCCCCCTGGGTCGAGCAGGACTGGACCTCCATCGGGACCGACGGCTTCGGCCTGTCCGACACCCGCGAGGCAGCCCGCCGCCACTTCGGTGTGGACGCCCAGTCCGTCGTCGTCCAGTCCCTGGCCGCCCTGGCCCGCCGCGGCGAGGTCAAGCCGGAGGCGGTCAAGGAGGCGAAGGAGCGCTACGGGCTGTGAGCGCTCGGCGGGCCCGCGCCCTGTGAGGCGCGGCCGTCACCACGCCCCGTGAGACGGGGCGGCCCCAGCCGACACCGGGGCCGCCCGTCGCTCCGGGGCCACCGACTCCCGTGCGGGGGCCACCTTCCCGCGCCCGGAGCCTCCGCACGGGAACCCACTGGCCCGGCCGGTCACGCCCTGACTACGGCCGGGCCTTCCTTCTTCGTCCGCGTTGTCAGTGGGCGGCGCGATGATGAACGCATGCGTGCTGCACGGCTGATCAAGATGGTGTTGCTGCTCCAGTCGCGGCCGTCGATGACGGGCCCCGAGCTGGCGCGGGAGCTGGAGGTGTCCGAGCGTACGGTCGCGCGCGACGTGCTCTCCCTCTCCGAGGCCGGCGTGCCCGTCTACGCGGACCGCGGCCGGGCCGGCGGCTACCGCCTCATAGGCGGCTACCGCACCCGCCTCACCGGCCTCGGCCGCAGCGAGGCGGAGGCGCTCTTCCTGTCCGGAGTGCCGTCCGCGCTGCGCGAGATGGGCCTCGCGGACGCCGCGTCGGCCGCCCGTCTGAAGGTCTCCGCCGCGCTGCTGCCCGAGCTGCGGGACGCCGCGACGGGCGCCGCCCAGCGCTTCCACCTCGACGCGCCCGCCTGGTATCAGGAGCCCCGGACCCCGGCCCTGCTGCCCGCCGTCGCCGACGCGGTCTGGGACGACCGCCGGATCACCGCCCGCTACCTCCGCAAGGACACCGAGGTGGAGCGGCAGTTGGAGCCGTACGGCCTCGTCCTGAAGGCGGGCGTGTGGTATCTGGCGGCGCGTGCGCAGGGGGACTTCCGGGTCTACCGCGTCGACCGGTTCACCGCCGTGGAGGCCCCGGACGGCGGGGGTGACGGCGCGGAGGGCGGCCCCACCGGCGGGCGGTTCGTCCGGGACGAGGCGTTCGACCTGCCCGCCTTCTGGGCGGAGCGGGCCGCGCAGTTCGCCCGCTCGCTCCTGCGCGAGGAGGTGGTGGTCCGGCTCTCCGCCCTCGGGGTGCGCCGGCTGCCGCACGTCACCGAGCGCGCGGCCGCCGAGGAGGCGATCGAAGCGGCCCGGTCCGGCGACGGCCCCGACGCACAGGGCCGGCTGACCGTCCGGCTCGCGGTGGAGTCCGCCGAGGTCGCCTACGCCCAGCTGCTGGGGCTCGGTCCGGAGGGCGAGGTACTCCGGCCCCCGGCGCTGCGGGAGCGCTTCGCGGCGGCCGCCCGGCGGACGGCCGCCCTGTATTCCTAGCGCGCTAGCGGTAGTCGGCGGCGGTGGCCTGCTTGCCGCCGAAGACCACGTCCTCGAAGTAGCCGAAGCAGTCCGGGCGGGAGCCGTCGGTGTCGGTGAAGCCGTACTCCTTCGCCAGCCCGCCGCTGGAGAGGGACTGCCCGGTCCAGCGCGCCCGCTCCGGGTCGGCGGCGAGCGCGCGGACGGCGCGGCCGATCAGGGCCGGCGACTCGGCGATGGCGAAGTGCGGCTCCTGGGCGACCGCCTCGCGCCAGGTCTCCTCCGTCACCCCGAAGTGGTCCAGCATCTCCTCGGACCGCAGGAAGCCGGGGGTGAGCGAGACCGCCGTGCCGCCGTGTTCGGCCAGCTCGGCGGCGAGGCCGAAGGCGATCCGGTGCGGGGCGTTCTTCGTCAGGTCGAAGCAGAGGCTGCCGCGGTAGCGGCGGTTGAAGGCGGCGGTGCCGTCGGTGACCTCGACCACCAGCCCGCCGGGCCGCCTGATCAGCAGCGGCAGCGCGTAATGGCCGGTGATGATGTGGCTGTCGATGCCCAGGCGGAACATCCGCAGGGCGTTGTCCAGATCGAGATCCCAGAGCCTGGTGTCGAACTCGATCAGCCGGTCGCCGCCCCAGACGCTGTTGACCAGCACGTCCAGCCGCCCCTGCTCGCGGTCGATGCGCTCGATCAGCGCCTTGACCTGCGCGGGATCCAGATGGTCGGTGGGTACGGCGATCCCGGTGCCGCCGTCCCGTGGCCCCTCGCCGCCCTTGTTCGCGGCCCTGCGGGCCGCCTCTCCCGCCGCGGTCACCAGCTCCGCGGTCTGCTCGATCGTCTCCGTGGGCCGGCCGACCTCACTGACCCGCTCCCGGGTCGTCCGCCCGGTCACGTACACCAGCGCGCCGGCCCGGCCCAGCTCGATCGCCATCGCCCGCCCCGCGCCCCGGGTCGCCCCGGCGACCAGCGCCACCCGTCCGGCCAGCTCCCCCGCCGCCGCCTGCCCCGTCGCCGCCTGTGCCGTCATGTACGCCGCTCCTCGGTGTGGTCGGTGTGCCCGGTTCTCCGCGCACGGTGACGATGACAGCGAAACCCGACATCCCCTGTCCGGATTCACGGCCCGGTCCCCCCGGCCGGCCGGACGCGAGGGCAGCGGCCGCCGGACGCCGCCCCGCCCGCCTACGGCCGGAGCGCCCGCACCGTGCGGCCGTCCCGCAGCCGGCCGACCACCTCCGCGCGCGCCGCCGACCCGGGGGCCGGTGCGGCCAGCGTGGTGGCCCCGGCGGTGGCCCGTACGCCGCCGGTGGCGTCGAGACCGGCGACCGGGCCGCCGCCGGCCGCGAGCAGGTACCACCTGCCGGATCGCGCCCGCCAGTTGACGTCCCCGACCACCTGCGGGCCGAAGCGCCCACAGGTCGCGGTGGAGGCGGCCCGCCCCGCGACCCGCCCCGGGTCGGCCGGCCGGTCGGCGGGCGGCAGGAAGCGGACGGTCACGCTGCCGGGGCCGCGCCAGGTGTCGGCGCGGGTGCAGAGCCAGGTCGCCCGGCCGCCGCCCTCGGGGAGGGACTGCTCGGCGAACGCCCAGTCGTTGACGGTCCGTACGCCGGCCCCCCGCAGCGCCCCGAGCGAGCACGCGGTACGCGCCCAGGTCCGCAGCGCCGCCGGGTCGGTCGCCTCGTGCGGCCCGGCGCCCTGGGCGCCGCCGGACGCCGGCGGCCCCGAGGTGAGGTGAACGGGCACGAGGTCGTCGAGGTCGGCGAGCAGGAAGGCGGGGGTGCTCCCGCCGAGCCGCGTCGAGGGGCGGAACTGCGCCACCGGCCAGCGTCCGCAGCCGGCGCCCGCCGGGGGCGGGGTGGGGATGCGGTCGGTGACCCCGTCCGGGGCGACGTGCAGCCCGTGCGGCGGATTGTCCGGGGCGAGCAGATCGCGGACGGCGACGTCGGAGATCCACGGTGCGAGCAGATAGCGCATCCAGCCGTTGCCCCGGCCGATGACCAGCCCCGCGGCGGTCGTCACGTCCGCGGCGTCGACCCGGGCGAGGTGCAGGGTGGGGGTGGCGTCCTCCGGTTCGGCGTAGCGGACCAGGCGCTCGCCGTCGTACAGGACCACCACCATGACGTTGTCGATCAGCCCGGCGTACAGCAGCTGCGGCGGGTGGCCGGGCGGGCGGGTGGAGGTGCCCGCGGTCGCCGTGATCCGGGTGCCGTCGGGCGGCGCCGCCCACACCCGCAGCGCCCGTCCCAGCAACTCCCGGTCGCCGGCCTGCCGGCCGCGGGCGGGCCAGGCGGTGAAGTCGACGCGGGAGGTGTCGGCCCACTGCTCGTTGGGGGTGCGCAGCAGCCGGGCCGGGTCCAGGGCCTGCTGGGCGGCGGTCGCCGCGGGGGCCGGCCGGTCGTCGCCGCCGGGCACCGCCGCCACCACCGCGCCGATCGCCGCCACGGCCGCCAGCGCGACCGCGGCCCGCACCCGCTGCCGGCGGCGCAGCAGGTCGGTCGGCCGGGTCTGCACCGTACAGGGGTCGAACTCGCCGGAGTTGAGCAGCGCGGCGGCGCCGGTCACGGTCTCCCGGTCCAGCTGTTCGGCGGCCCGCTGCGCGGCGTCCGGGTCCTCGGCCCCGGCCCGCTCCAGCACGGCGCGCGCCGCGTCCTCGTCCAGGCCCTCCAGGTGCCACAGCCCGAGCGCCGCCCGCACCACTGCCGGGACGGCGGACAGCGCCTGCTCCAGGCCGAGTTCGTCGATGCCACCGGCCCGGGGGAAGAGCCGGAGCCCCCAGACGACCGGCACCGCCGGCAGTCCCGGGCCCGGCCGGCTCTCGTGCGCCAGGGCCAGCCGCAGGATCCGCAGCCGCACCTGGTCGTAGCCGGACTCGGGGGCCGGTCCGCGCTGCGCCGGCAGGCCGCGAGCCGGACGACGACGGGTGGCCCGCGGCAGCGCCCGCTGGACCAGGCCGTGCGCGGTCAGGACCCGGCGGTGGCGGCCCATCGACGGGGGCAGCACGAGGTAGGCGAGGCGGACGAGCCGTGGATAGTGCTCAACGATGACCGCCTCGGCCCGTTCGACATCGGCCCGGGTGCGTTCGTCCATGGGCATGGCCTGGAACAGCCCTTCACGAAGTGGCGGATTTGCCGTCTGTGCCGTCGTTCGGTCGTTGCACGCCTTCCAACGAGTGATTCTGGGGACGGTCACATGCGGCGGACCACCGCCTCGGAGCACCGGCGACCGGCGGGCGGGGCGGGTCACCACGGGCCGGGTCGACCACGGTCCTCCGCCGCCCTCCGCCGTCCGGACATCGGCGCCGTCACATCCGGGGCATTCCGCATGCGGCGCGGGGCGGCAGGGCAGATGCTTGAGCGGTGATGGACGAGACGGAGTTCTGGGAGCTGATCGACGCGTCCCGGGAGGCCGCCGAGGGCGACCCCGAGGAGCAGGCCGACGCGCTGGTCGAGCGGCTGCTCGTGCTCGACCCGGACGCCGTCGTGGACTTCGCCCGCCACTTCGAGGCCCGCTACAACCGTGCGTACACCTGGGACCTGTGGGCCGCGGCCTCGGTGTTGCTGGGCGGCGCCAGCGACGACGCCTTCGACTACTTCCGCTGCTGGCTGATCGGGCAGGGCCGGGAGGTCTTCGAGGGCGCGCTGCACGACCCGGACCAGCTGGCCGAGCTGCTGGACGACTTCGACGAGACGGTGGACGGCGACGCCGAGGACCTGGGGTACGCCGCCGACGAGGCGTACGAGCAGATGACCGGCGGGGTGATGCCTGACCTCCAGCTGCCCCCGCCGCCCCGTGAACCGCTGGGCACCTATGTCGACTTCGACGACGACGAGACCCTGACGGAGCGCTTCCCCACCCTCTGCGACCGCTTCCGGTCCTAGGGGGTGTCTCCCCCGGCCGTACGACCGAGCCGCGCGCCGGTCCGGTGGCGGCGGCGGTCGCTGAGGCCGTTTCCGACCGCGGGGGCGGCCGGCCGGGCAGCGCATGCAGCCTCCGGCGCGGCACTGCGGGCAGTATGGGCCCATGCGGATCGCGATCACCGGCTCGACCGGACTCATCGGCACGGAGCTCGTACGGTCCCTGCGCGCTGGGGGCACCTCCCGGGCCGGAGGCCCAGGGGGAGGCCACGACGTCGTCCGGCTGGTACGGCGTGCGCCCGCGGCCGCCGACGAGGTGCGCTGGGACCCCAAGGCGCAGCGGGTGGACACGGCCGGGCTGGCCGGCTGCGAGGCGGTGGTGCACCTGGCCGGCGCCGGGGTCGGCGACCACCGCTGGACGGCGGCCTACAAGCAGGAGATCCGGGACAGCCGGGTGCTGGGCACCCGGGCCCTCGCCTCGGCGCTCGCCTCGATGGACGCCCCGCCGCGGGTGTTCGTGAGCGGCAGCGCGATCGGCTACTACGGCGACACCGGCGACCGGCGGACGGACGAGACCTCGCCGGCCGGCACCGGATTCCTGCCCGAGGTGTGCGTGGCCTGGGAGAACGCGGCGAAGCCGGCCGAGGAGGCGGGGATCCGGACGGTCTTCGCCCGCACCGGGCTCGTCGTGGCGCGCTCCGGCGGCGCCTGGGGCCGGCTCTTCCCCGTCTTCCGGCTCGGCCTGGGCGGGCGGCTCGGCGACGGCAGCCAGTACTGGAGCTTCATCTCGCTGCAGGACCACATCAGGGCGCTGCGCCATCTCGTCGACTCCGAGGACCTGACCGGCCCGGTCAACCTCACGGCTCCGGAACCGGTCACCAACCGCGAGGTCACCGCCGTCATGGGCCGCGTACTGCACCGCCCCACGCTCTGCACCGTCCCGGCGCCGGTGCTGCGGGTCGCGCTCGGGGAGTTCGCCGGTGACGTGCTGGGTAGTCAGCGGGTGATTCCGCGGCGGCTGCTGGACTCGGGGTTCGCCTACGACCATCCGCGGATCGCCGAGGCGGTGCGGGCGGCGTAGCCGCTTCGCCGCGGGCGGACCCGCCGGGACGGCCCGGCGGGACGCGGACAGGCCGCGAACGGCCGTCCAGACGGCGTAGACGGCCGCACCCCCGGCAAGCTTTGGCCAAGGGCGCCCCGACGCGCCCCGGCCGCCCCCTGTCGCCCGCGCGCCCGCCTCCCTACCCTCCTCGCACACACACTCGGCATCCCGCGCGCCGGCACCGGGCATGAGTCCGGTGCGCCGACGCTGGGTCCGATCTCCGGGAGGGGCATGTGCTGCGCACCGCATCGACCGTGGACGTCGTCATCGTGGGAGCCGGCCCGGCCGGTCTCGCCGCGGCCCGCCATCTGACCGGCGCGGGAGTGTCGGTCACCGTCCTGGAGGCCGCGGAACGGATCGGCGGCCGGTCCGTCACCGACCGGCTCGACGGCTTCCGGCTGGACCGCTGCGGCCGGCCGCTGGCGGTCCCCGTCGCCGAGCTGCGCCGGACGCCGGGGCTCGAAGACCTGACGCCGCGTCCGTTCGCGCCCGGCCTGAGCGTCCACAACGGGCAGCGGGCCCAACGTATCGGCGCTCCCCGGAGCACTAGGGGCGCACTTTCCGCGGCGCGCGCCCTCACGCGCGCCGCCCGCTGGCTCCCCACGCACACCGATCACCGCTCCGACCGCGCCACCCCCACCGCCCTCACGCCGCCCGACCGCCCCCTCCGCGACGCCCTGGCGGGCCGCCCCGCCTTCCCGCCGCGCGCCCACGACGCGTTCCTGCGCCCGCTGCTGGGCACGCTGCTGTGCGATCCGCGGCTGCGCGGCTCCAGCCGGGTCGCGGCGGCCGCGCTGCGGGCGTACGCGCAGGGCCCGCTGTGGCTGCCCGGCGGCGGCGCCGCGGCGGTCCCCGAACTGCTCGCCGCCGCGCTGCCGCCCGGCACGGTCCGTACGTCGGTCCACGTCACGTCGGTCTCCGTCACGGGCGTCAGCACCGCCGAGCACGGCCCCATCCCCTGCCGGGCGGTGCTGGTGGCCACCGGCGCCCGCGACGCGGCCCAGCTGCTGCCGGGCCTGCGGGTGCCGGCCTTCCACCCCGTGACGGTGCTGCACCACACCGCGGGCACGGCGTCCCAGGGGCGCGGCGCGGCGTTCCGTGACACCGCGCTGGTCCTGCCGACGGACGGCCCGGTCGCCCACAGCTACGTCGCCGGCGCGATCGACCCGTCCCGTACCCCGCCCGGCCGGTCGCTGATCACCACGACCGTGCTCGGCGCCGCGGCGGCGCTGCCGCTGTCCGTCCTCGACAAGACCGTCCGCCCGCAGCTGGAGCGGATCTACGGGGCGCACACCGACGACTGGCAGCTGCTGACCGGCCATCACGATCCGTACGCGGTCCCCGCGATGCCGGCGCCGCACGACCCGGAGCGCCCGGTCCGGGTCCTCGCCGGCCTCTACGTGTGCGGCGACCACCGCGACACCGGCACGCTGGAGGGCGCGCTGAACTCCGGCCGCCGGGCCGCCCGCGCCCTGCTCCAGGACTTCGGCCTGCCGGCCCTGACGGCGGAGCCGGACGTCCTGCGGGCCGCGGCCTGACCCGCGCCCGTACGGCGAAGGGCCCGGCCGCCGCGGCCGGGCCCGCTTCGTCGTACGGGCGCGGTCAGCCCAGCGCCGCCACCCGCTCGCGGTAGCCGCGCACCGCCGCCGCGTCGCGGTACGGCTCCAGACGGCGCTCGAACTCCCTGACGTACTCGTGGGCGCGCGCCGAGCGCATCTCGGACGCCTGCAGCGCCGCCTCCGCGCCCAGCGTGCACGCCTGCTCCAGCTCGCCCAGGCCCAGCCGCGCGGTCGCCAGCACCACCCGGCAGAACAGCCGGCTGCGGGCGAAGCCGGCCGCGCGCAGCTGCAGGGAGCGCTCGGCGTGCTGCGAGGCCGCGCGGTACTGCTGGAGGTCGCGGTGGCAGTGCGCCAGCTCGTCGGCGAGCTGTGCCTCGTCGAAGAAACGCGCCCAGTACGGGATGTCGTCGCCGGGGCGCGCGCTCTCCAGCGCCCGCTCCGCCCGGGCCAGCGCCGTCGTGCAGGCCCGGACCTCGCCCAGGACGCCGTGTCCGCGGGCCTCCGCGGAGTGCAGCAGCGCCTGCACGGCGGGCGGGGCGCCGGAGCCGATGCCCTGCTGGGCGACGCGCGCCAGCTGGACGGCCTCCCTGCCGTGCCCCAGATAGACGGCCTGCCGGCTCATCGTCACCAGGACGTAGGAGCCGTACGCCCGGTCGCCGGCGGCCTGCGCCAACCGCAGGGCCTGGACGAAGTACCGCTGCGCCAGGCCGTGTGCGGCGATGTCGTACGACGTCCAGCCCGCCAGCCGGGTCAGATCGGCGGCGGCCGCGAACAGCCGGCGGCCGGTGGCCTCCCCGTAGGTGCCGCGCAGCATGGCTCGGCCTCGTGCTCCAGATAGCGCACCAGCGCCTGCCGGGCGTGGCCGCCGCCGTAGGCGTGGTCCAGCGCGCGGAAGAGCTCGCCGACCGAGCGCAGCGCGGCGATGTCCCCGGAGGTGACCCGGGAGCCCTCGGCGCGGTCGACCCGGTCCGTACGGCGCTGCCGCGGCACCGCGGCCCGGCCGCCCTGGGCCGGCACCCGGCCGGCCGCCTCACCGGCGGGTTCACCGCGGGCCACCCGGTCGTCGGGGCGGCCGATCAGCCAGTCCCGGCTGGGCACCACCAGCCCGGCCGGGGTGAAGGCGATCTTGCGGAGCTCGGCATGGCTCCCGGAGTCCTTGCGCCACAGCCCACTGACGATGTCGACCGCCTCACTGGGGGTGGCGGCGAATTCGAGCCCGGCGTACACCGGCGCACAGGCGTCCAGGCCGAGGTCCTGGGCGGACAGCCGGCGTCCCAGCCGGCGGGTGAAGACCTCGGCGATCAGCGCGGGGGTGGTGCCGCGCGGCTGCTGGCCGCGCAGCCAGCGGGTCACCGACGTCTTGTCGTAACGGAGGTCGAGCCCGTGCTCCAGGCCGAGCTGATCCACCCGTCTGGCAAGTCCGGCGTTGGAAAAGCCCGCCTCGGCGATGAGCGCGGCGAGCTGGCGGTTGGGCGTGTGGTGCGGGGGTCGTTCCGTCATCAGCTTTACCGGTCTCCTGCCTTCCGGGCCGGGCAGCCGGGTTCGGCGGACCCTGTCCGGCATGCTCATCGCCCTTGTGGAACGGCGTGAATGTAACGGCCCTTCGGAGCCGTTCTCGCCGCCTGCGCCACGCGTTCATCCGATCGTGTGAGCAGGGCCGGGGCCCGGACAGCGGGCCGGTACACCGGCCGCCTGAGGGGAACGGAACCGGCCGCCGTACAGTTGCATGGGCGCGCCAGAGCACTGAATGTGCAAACAGGTTCGAAGAGGAGCTGCCGTGACTGCGATCTCTCGGGGGGAGACCCCCGCACCCGAGGGGCTGCGCTTTGTGCACCTGGGCTTCGGCGCCGAGGCCGTGGACTACGAGTCGGCCTGGCAGGAGCAGCGCCGGGTGCACGCCGCCCGGTTCGCCGACGAGGTGCCCGACACCTGTCTGCTGCTGGAGCACCTGCCCGTGTACACCGCGGGACGGCGCACGACCGACGACGAGCGCCCGCTGGACGGGACGCCGGTCATCGACGTCGACCGCGGCGGGAAGATCACCTGGCACGGGCCCGGCCAGCTGGTGGGCTACCCCATCCAGAAGCTGCCGCGCCCGGTTGACGTCGTCGCGCACGTCCGCCGCCTCGAAGAGGCGCTGATCGGTGTCTGCGCCGAGTTCGGCGTCGAGGGCACCCGGGTCGAGGGCCGCAGCGGTGTGTGGGTCCTGGGCGACCCGGTGGAGGAGCGGGCGGCCCTGGGCGGGCTGAACCTCGACTTCGACCCGCGGATGACGGACGAGCTGTTCGACCCGCGGCTGAACGGCCCCGAGTACGCCCCGTCCAACGCCGGCCAGCGCCGCGAGGACCGCAAGCTCGCCGCGATCGGCATCCGCGTCGCCAAGGGCGTCACGATGCACGGCTTCGCACTGAACGTGAACCCGGACAACACCTCGTTCGACAAGATCGTGCCCTGCGGCATCCGGGACGCGGGCGTCGCCTCGCTCGCCGGGGAGCTGGGCCGCGAGGTGACCATCGCCGAGGTGCTGCCGGTCGTCGAGAAGCACCTGCGGGCCGTCCTGGAGAACGCCGAGCTGCTGCCCCGGGCGGTCTGACCACCACAGCAGTGCGGGAATGCGGCCCTGCCACCCGGGGTTGCCACGCACGTAAAGACGTGCGAATCAACGGGCGTACCCTGGTGTACGCCGAAGAAACGAAGTCGTAGGGAGCCGGTCGTGTCCGCAGTCGCACCCGACGGACGCAAGATGCTGCGCCTGGAGGTCCGGAACAGCCAGACCCCCATCGAGCGCAAGCCCGAGTGGATCAAGACCCGGGCGAAAATGGGTCCCGAGTACAACCATCTGCAGAGCCTGGTCAAGAGCGAGGGTCTGCACACGGTCTGCCAGGAGGCGGGCTGTCCCAACATCTTCGAATGCTGGGAGGACCGCGAGGCGACGTTCCTCATCGGCGGTGAGCAGTGCACCCGCCGCTGCGACTTCTGCCAGATCGACACCGGCAAGCCGCAGGAGCTGGACCGCGACGAGCCCCGCCGGGTCGCCGAGTCCGTGCAGACCATGGGCCTGAAGTACGCCACGATCACCGGCGTCGCACGCGACGACCTGGAGGACGGCGGCGCCTGGCTGTACGCCGAGACCGTCCGGCAGATCCACGCCACGATGCCGGGGACCGGCGTCGAGCTGCTGATCCCCGACTTCAACGCGGTGCCCGAGCAGCTGGCCGAGGTCTTCTCCTCCCGCCCCGAGGTGCTCGCGCACAACGTGGAGACGGTCCCGCGGATCTTCAAGCGGATCCGCCCCGGCTTCCGCTACGAGCGCTCGCTGGAGGTCATCACCAAGGCCCGCGAGGCCGGCCTGGTGACCAAGTCCAACCTCATCCTGGGCATGGGCGAGGAGCGCGAGGAGATCAGCCAGGCGCTGCAGGACCTGTACGACGCGGGCTGCGAGCTGATCACGATCACCCAGTACCTGCGCCCGTCGGTCCGCCACCACCCCATCGAGCGGTGGGTCAAGCCGGCCGAGTTCGTGGAGCTCAAGGAGGAGGCCGAGGAGATCGGCTACGCCGGCGTCATGTCCGGTCCGCTGGTCCGCTCCTCCTACCGCGCCGGCCGCCTTTACCAGCAGGCCATCGAGCGGCGCGAGGTCGAGGCGTCCAGTCAGGCGGTTTGAGCTCTCCGGCGCGCCATCTTGTGAAACGTGGCACATGCTGGGAGACGCGGCCCGCACTCCCCCAGGACGGGGGGCGTGGCGGGCCGCGTCAACGTTTCATTGGTGTTTGACCGGCAGGTCATCCGTTGGTAACACCTTTCCGTGACGATGGATGCACGCACCGCTCCCGCACCACTTCCTGCTTCATCGATCGACCCGAGGGAGTCACCCACCATGCAGGCCGCGCCGCTCCGCGCCACCCCCGCCCTCTCCCGTCCGTCCGTCGCCGGTGCCCTGCGCGCCGTCGAGGCCGTCCTGATGCGCGGCGGGCAGCGCACCGCCCGCCGCAACGCCTGGACATCGGTCCTGGAGGACCGCCGCCGCGCCAAGGACCGGTACGAGGCCGAGTACGTACTGGAGGCCGCGGCTACCCGCCGTCCCCAGGCCACGTAAACTTCGCTGTATGGCGAGGAAGGCAAACTCAGACGGCGCTGCCGGCGCTGAGAACTCCGGGCGACTGAAGCAGATCGCCCTGACCTACAAGATGACCCGTCGGGTCGACTCCAAGGTCGGTCTTGTCGTCGCTGGCGTAGGCATCGTCGTATTCGGCGTTCTCCTTGCCATCGGCTTCGTGATCGGCCACCCCATCTACGCGGGGATCCTGGGCTTCGTCCTGGCCTTCCTCGCGATGGCGATCGTCTTCGGACGGCGCGCCGAGCGAGCTGCCTTCGGGCAGATGGAGGGCCAGCCCGGTGCGGCGGCCGCCGTGCTGGACAACGTCGGGCGCGGCTGGACCGTGACCCCGGCGGTGGCCATGAACCGCAGCCAGGACGTGGTGCACCGCGCCGTCGGCAAGGCGGGCATCGTGCTGGTCGGCGAGGGCAACCCGAACCGTCTGCGCGGCCTGCTGGCCGCGGAGAAGAAGCGGATGGCGCGCACCGTCGCGGACGCCCCCGTCCACGACATCGTGGTGGGCGACGGCGAGGGCCAGGTGCCGCTGAAGCGGCTGCGCACGACCCTGCTGAAGCTGCCGCGGGTGCTGCCGGGCGCGCAGGTCACCGCGGTGAACGACCGGCTGCGTGCGCTGGGCGACCTGATGAGCAACATGCCGGTGCCGAAGGGGCCGATGCCGAAGGGCATGCGCATGCCCAAGGGCGGCGGCAAGACGCGCTGAGCCGGCCGGCTCGTACACAAACGGGTGGGCCCGGGACCGCGAAGGTCCCGGGCCCACCCGTTCGTCTCTTCCGTTCCGGCTCCGCGCCGGCTACATCCGGACCTGTACGGCGCGGCTGAGGCGGTCGTGCAGTCCCCGTCCGTCCCGGTCCCAGACGACGGCCGGGATGACCACGACGAGCAGCAGCGTCCGCAGCACGACCCGCGGCAGCGAGATCCGGCCGCCGCCCTCGGCGAGCACCCGCAGACCGAGCATCCGCTTGCCCGGCGTGAAGCCGACCGTGCCGACCGTCAGCACGCTGAGCACCGCGAAGACCACCAGCGCCCAGTTGCTCGCGGACTGCGCCTTACCGCCGCTGAGCAGGCCGTACGCGATGAGCATGCACAGCGCCCAGTCGATGAAGAGCGCGGCGAAGCGGCGCCCGGGGCGGGCCAGCGAGCCCGGCCCCTCCTCCGGCAGCCCGAGCCGCTGCCCGCGGTGTCCGAACTCGACACCCATGTCCTCGGCTGCCGCGCGGGGCCCGGAGATCCACGATCCGATTGCTTGCCTGTTGTCCACCCGTCCACGGTACTGCGACCGCATACGTTCCCCGCGGGGAGGTCGGCGGCGGGGCCCGGGCGGCGCCGCGCAGGCACGGGGTGACGTCCCGCACGGGGCGATTCATAATGTCCCGCTTTGGCGCACACTGGGGGATAAGAGCAGCCGCGCGGCGGTTAACCTCGGCGAAACAATTGGGTCATGCTTGGGAAATCCCGCCTGCCTATGGTCGGGCGAGCGCGCCACCGCACTTGGTCGCGTTCCGAGTAGCAATCCCGCGTCCGCCGACCGGTGACCGGGCTAGGAGGAGTTGGATGTTCCAGAACGCCGACGAGGCCAAGAAGTTCATCGCGGACGAGGACGTCAAGTTCGTCGACGTCCGTTTCTGTGACCTGCCGGGTGTGATGCAGCACTTCACGATCCCGGCAGCGGCCTTCGACCCGGCCGAAGAGCTGGCGTTCGACGGCTCCTCGATCCGCGGTTTCCAGGCCATTCACGAGTCCGACATGGCCCTGCGCGCGGACCTCTCCACCGCTCGTGTGGACCCGTTCCGCCGTGACAAGACCGTCAACATCAACTTCTTCATCCACGACCCGATCACGGGCGAGCAGTACAGCCGCGACCCGCGCAACATCGCCAAGAAGGCCGAGGCGTACCTCGCCTCCACCGGCATCGCGGACACCGCGTACTTCGGCCCCGAGGCCGAGTTCTACGTCTTCGACAACGTGCGCTTCGAGACGAAGTCGAACGAGTCCTTCTACCACATCGACTCCGAGGCCGGCGCCTGGAACACCGGCTCGGAGGAGAACAACCGCGGCTACAAGGTCCGCTACAAGGGCGGCTACTTCCCGGCCCCGCCGGTCGACCACTTCGCCGACCTGCGCGCCGAGATCTCCCTGGAGCTGGACAAGGCCGGCCTCCAGGTCGAGCGCCAGCACCACGAGGTCGGCACCGCCGGCCAGGCCGAGATCAACTACAAGTTCAACACGCTGCTCGCCGCCGCCGACGACCTGATGCTCTTCAAGTACATCGTGAAGAACGTCGCCTGGCGCAACGGCAAGACCGCGACCTTCATGCCCAAGCCGATCTTCGGTGACAACGGCTCCGGCATGCACGTCCACCAGTCGCTGTGGCAGGCCGGCGCGCCGCTCTTCTACGACGAGCAGGGCTACGCGGGCCTCTCGGACACCGCCCGTTACTACATCGGCGGCATCCTCAAGCACGCCCCCTCGCTGCTGGCCTTCACCAACCCGACGGTGAACTCCTACCACCGCCTGGTCCCCGGCTTCGAGGCCCCGGTCAACCTGGTCTACTCGCAGCGCAACCGCTCCGCGGCCATGCGCATCCCGATCACGGGCTCCAACCCGAAGGCCAAGCGCGTCGAGTTCCGCGCCCCGGACCCGTCCTCGAACCCCTACCTCGCCTTCTCGGCCCTCCTCCTGGCCGGCCTCGACGGCGTCAAGAACAAGATCGAGCCCGCCGAGCCGATCGACAAGGACCTCTACGAGCTGGCCCCCGAGGAGCACGCGGGCGTCCCCCAGGTCCCCACCTCCCTCCCGGCCGTCCTGGACGCCCTGGAGGCCGACAACGAGTACCTCCAGCAGGGCGGCGTCTTCACCGCCGACCTGATCGAGACCTGGATCGACTACAAGCGCACCAACGAGATCGCCCCGATCCAGCTCCGCCCGCACCCGCACGAGTTCGAGCTGTACTACGACATCTAAAGGGTGGGGTCGGGTGACCCGGGGCCGGGCTCCGGAAACCTGATCGTTAATCAGATACAAGAGTGAGGGCCGCCATCTCCGGCAGGAGGTGGCGGCCCTCACTTGTGTGTTGAGTCGGCGGCGTGCGCTCGGAAGCCTTCTGGGCCGCACAGTGATGGGCCGGGTCGCCGACCTGGCCCGGTCTCGTCTCAGGCCAGCCGGTGATCTCTACCGACCGTGGCGGTTCACAGCAGGCTTCGGTACCGGGTCAACGTGCCCGTACCCGGTATGTCCCGCCGGACGGTAGACGTCAGCTTCTCGCGAGCGAAGGTCGCGGTGTTCATGGATGGCTGCTTCCGGCACGGCTGTCCGGACCACGCGACCGAGGCGAAGGCGAATGCAGAGGGGTGGCGGGCCGTCCGGGAGCACGAGACGGCGTCGGACGTAGCAGCGACAATCATCGCGACCGTGCTGAGGGAGCCGGGCTGAGCGCCCGCCTCCGGCATCGGGGGAACCTACGCTTCGCGGGGTGCATCAGCCGCACCAGTGCGGCCGGGGTCGTCGCCCGGGGGAGCAATGACCAGGTTCACATCACTGGAGTTGTGCGCCGAGTCGGGCGCGCAGGCACTCGACTTGGAGCGCGCCGGCTGCGACCAGGCCATGCTGATCGACAACAACGAGTTCGCATGCCGGACGACCGGGCTGATCCGGCCGGGGTGGGATGTCCGCTGTCGAGATCTGATGAGCTTCGTCCCGTTGGACGAGCACGAGCCGGACCTGCGCAAGGTTCCGGACATCGCCCTCGTCAGCGGAGGAATGCCGCGCATCAAGGCCGCAGCAGCGGTCGCACGCCGCTGCGGAGACGATCACGAGCGCGCGCTGCTCAAGGCGGCAGTCAGTGTGCTGATAGCCGCCAAGCCGAAGGCGTTGATGCCCCGCTCCCGCCCTCGCCGGCGGCTCGGACAACCGCGGTGGTGGGGGTCTCGGGCCGACCGGCAGCAAGAAGGCATGGGTGGCAATCGGCATCGAGGGGGCCGGTCTGAGCGACACCAGCCCCTCGGCCGACCTCCCGCTCATCGGCAGGCCCCGGCCGAGCGTACGGCAGACGCGATCTTGCAGGCGATACCGGAGAACTGGCAGATCTACGGCCGGAAGACACGCACCTACCGGCAGATCGCAAACCTGCTGCCCGCCTGTGCGGAAGCCCTGGGACGATCGATCGCAACCGCGCTGTGCGGCGGCACACCTTCGTCCATCGGCTGATCCGCTGTCGCCCGTGCCGGCGCAGTCGGCCCGACGGCCGACAGGGCCGGCTAGCATGGTCCGTCGCGCCCCCCGCGATCCAGGGGCCGGGACGTCACCCCGCTCCACGTTCCATCCCCCCGCTGAGCAAGGAATTCGCATGTCCACGCCGTTCACGATTGTCGACCTGTTCGCCGGCCCCGGCGGACTCGATCTTGCGGCGCGCCAACTGGGCATTCCCGCCGTGGGCATCGAGTGGGACGCCGGCGCCTGCGCGACCCGTGCGGCGAACCGGTTGGACACGAGACAGGGCGATGTCCGCCTCTTCGGGCCCGAGCAGTTCGAGCACGCCAATGTTTTGGCGGGCGGCCCCCCGTGCCAGACGTTCACGGTGGCCGGAAGCGGCAGCGGGCGAAAGGCCCTGGACCAGGTGCTCGAATTCGCCGACCGCTTCGTGGCCCGCGAACCGCTGGAGTCGATCCGCGCCGGCCTCTCCGCGCTGGAGGACGAACGCACCGGCCTGGTTCTCGAACCGCTGCGCTGGGCGCTGCAGGCTCTGGACGCCGGCCGCCCCTTCGAGGTGATAGTCCTTGAGCAGGTCCCCGCGGTCCGCCCGGTGTGGGAGAAGTACGCCGAACTGCTCGACAAGGAGGGCTACTCGGTCGCGGACCCCAAGGTGCTGCGCACCGAGGAGTACGGCGTGCCGCAGACCCGCCGTCGAGCGATCTTCATCGCCCGGCGACGCGACTCGGACCGCCTTCCCGGCCTTCCCGCCATGCCTCAGCCCACGCACGACTCGTTCAACCCGCTGAAGAAGGTCCGGGCCGCGCGCCTGCACGGTCCGGAGGACCCCGTGCCGATGGCCACGGCGCTCCCGGACCGACCGGCTCCCTTCGTCGTGATCTCCAACTACGGGACCGGAGGCGACGCGAAGGCCCGCGGGCGTCGGTACTCCCACGAGCCGTCGGCGACGCTCACCGGCAAGGTGTCCCGGAACCGGGTCGAGGCACCCGAGGGTACTGAAACCGACCGATTCACCTGGTCCGAGATGGGACAGTTGCAGACGTTCCCCGCCGCGCCGGACTGGACGTGGGCGGGCAAGGACATCTCCCAGCAGATCGGGAACGCCGTACCGCCCCGGCTCGGCATGCACATCCTCGCCGCAGCCCTGGGCATCCCGCGGGAGGACCTCGACGCGGCGATCCGGAAGCACTACACCTACTGACCCGTCGACCGTCAGGCCGATTCGAGCAGGGCCGGAGTTCCCGACCCTGCCCGAAAGACCCTCGCTACGTCAGAAGGCCGGGCACCACCCCGTCCGGGGTGCCGACGAGGGCGACCCGGTCGAGGAAGGCGTTGTTCGTCTCGCAACTGGTCTCGGGGAGCAGGACGCAGGCGTGGCAGGCTGCGAGGTTGATGCTGCCCGCGCCGCTCGCCGCTGCCTCGGAGCAGAGAGGGTCGTTGGAGCACCAGGAGGCGCGGAGCAGCGCGGACTCCAGCGAGGAGGGGAGGCGCTCGGGTTCGCCCTGGGCGACGATGCCGCCGAGGCTTCCTGCGGAGTCGCTGGTCGCCGTGTAGATGAGGAAGCCGGCCATGTCATCGCCGATGTACAGGCGCTCGCGCAGGGACGCAGCCGGGTAGCCGCCGTCGAGGCTCCACTCGTTGATGAGCAGGTGCGCGAGCGTGTGCACCGCCAGGTAGCGGGGGGAGACCGGGGACGGTGGGACGGGCCGGTCGGAGTTGGCGTAGCGTTCCCGGAGCAGCGCCTCGTGGTTGCGTCGGACCCGCTCCGCGCGCTCCTGCGACTGGGGCCGCTGCTCCCAGAAGGCGAGACGTTCCGGGTCGAGGCGGACGAAGACGCCCTCCCCACTGACCTCGATGGCAGGCAGCCAGTCCGGCTTCCGGAGGGCGAGCGCGGCCCGTCGGGAACTGCTCGCGGTGTCGCCGACGGCCGGCTCCTCGACCCGGGTGAAGGAGTGCAACGCGCGGATCTCACGGACCCGCTTGACGAGCATGACCTGTCCGATGCCGTCCGGCGTCCGATCACCGCTGGGCGGCTCGCAGACGAAGTCCTGCAGATCGTCCCGCCCGCGCTCCGGACACTCACGCTGAAGGGTCCGGTATTCCTCCTGGTAGAGAAGGTCGCGCGCCGACAGCGTGGGGTGCTGGTCGGCCGGCAGCTCCGCCTCCGCCCGGCGGACCCGCAGCACGGCGGCGACCGCGTCGTCGACGGTCAGCCCCGGGTTCTTCTCCTCGAACTTCACCATCCTCAGGTAGGTACGGATGTCGGCCTCGGTCCCGTCCTGGATGTTGCTCCAGTGAGAGCCGAGGGCCTTGAGCACGCCGTCGCTCCACGGTGGGATGGACAGGGCGGATTGGACTACCGGGTACCACACGGTGGAGGAACCGCGTTGCAAGGTGCGCGGGGGCTCACCGCACTGTTGGGCCGGGGCGTCCTTGAGCCAGGGGCGACGTCCGGTGCACCGGATCCCGAGGTCGCGCAGCGCCTGGCTGCGGAAGGCGCCTTCCATGGAGACCTCCTTGGCACCGCAGGTGCAGCCGATGACGACACCGCGGAGGGAGGCCGTGGAGCCTTCAGCGCGCAGTCGCAGCTTGCCGCCGCACCGGCCGGCCGAGCCGTCCTCTCCCGGACCGTAGGAGGAAGAGCGGTGGACCCACTTCCAGTACGGGAAGTCATCGAGGTGGCCGTTGACGCAGGCCATCACGAATCGGGACGGGACGAGGTCCCGTTCACAGGCGCCGCAGACCGCTTTGCCCTTCGGCGGGTTGAACTTCGAGTAGTACTGCAGCTCGCGGCACTCCGGGCACGAGTACAACTGCGGGAAACGGGCGGCCCGCACCCCGTCACGGGCGTCCTCCGGGTCGACGGCGGGCGGCAGTTTGAACTCGTGGACACCTGTCACCCTGGTGAGGCGGGGCTCCCAGAGGGTCCGGGTCCGGCTGATGTCCCAGGTGTCCAGCCCGGCGATCACGAAGGACTCGTTGTCGACCGCGATCACGGAGCCGACGCCATAGGTGGTGATGGCCTGGGCGCGGCGGATCTCGCCGAGCTTGCGCAGAGGCGTTATCAGTGCGCCGGGTCGGACGGTTCCTCGCTTGCGAGGGGGCGGCAGGGTCATCGCTTCTCCAGAAAGAACGTCGAGGAGGCGTCCACGTCGCGCAGACTCCACAGCGTGGGCCAACCCGCGCGCCCCTCCGGGAGGCTGTTGTCGAAGGCGCTGAGGAGAGCAGTCCTGCCGCTCCTGGCGCTGGCCTCGTAGAGCAGGTTCGGATCGTCGTCCGCGGCCTCGCGCCACCGGGCGACGAACTCGTCGAAGGCGGCGGCCGTGGCGTCGTGTTCCCGGGGCGCAACGTTCGCGACCCGCTCCAGCAGCGCGTCGCGAACGGTGCCGTTGACCTCGTCGACGAAGTCCTCGATCCGGGCCGCCGCCGCGTTGTCGCGCGCGCCCGGGACCATTAGCCGCGCCAGGGCCACGATCACCGCGTGCAGGCCGCGGTCGCGGGCACGCGCCGAGAAGGGCGTGACACTGGTGGACTCGACCTCGCGGTAGAGGGCGGAGTGGAAGTGCTGGAAGCTCTCGTAGTGCGAACGGTCCCGGGAGCGGGTCGAGTTGAGCATGACTGCAACCAGGCCCGGATGACGTCGGCCGACCCGGCTGGTCGCCTGGATGTACTCGGCGGTGGTCTGCGGCTGGCCCATGACCGCCATCAGGCCGAGACGGTCGATGTCGACACCGACGGAGATCATGTTCGTGGCGAGCAGGACGTCGGTGGCATCCGGGGACGGGAGCCTGCGCTCAATATCCTTGAGGCGCTTGGGGATGTCGCTCGCGCTGGCCCGGCTGCTCAGCTCCGTCACCGCCTCCGGGCGGCGGGGCTTCTCGATGCCGTCGCGGACGGCGAGTTGCTCCATCCGGTCCTGCACGTCGTCGAGGACCTGTAGTTCGGCGGCGGACAACAGCCGCAGGCTGTTGAAATAGCCGACGAGAGTCCAGTAGGCGTCCTTGACCTCGTCGTCGGCGTCGCCGAGCTGGATCTGGTGCAGCAGAGCGGCGTAGGTACGGATCAGCAGGGTGGACTGGCTGGTGCTGGAGGTCAGCAGGCCGATGTACCGGCGGGTGGCCTTGTCCTCGCGGGACGCCTCGACCGCGAACCAGGAGTCGCGGGAGTCGAGTCCGGCCGGCGGGAACTGGCAGACCTCTCGATTGAAGAGGTGCAGGACCTGCTCGTCGGCGCGCCGAATGGTCGCCGTGGACGCGATCACCTTGGGCCGGTTCGCCAGGATGTCCACCGCGGTCTCGTAGAGCCCGGTGAGCGTGCCGAGCGGGCCGGAGATGAGGTGGAGCTCGTCCTGGACGATCAGCTCCGGCGGCCTGGTCTCCTCCAGATCGCGGTTGAACAGCGCGGCCGTCCGCTCCCGCCACGGCATGGACGCGAACTTGTCGACGGTGGCGATGATCAGCGTCGGGTGTGCGGCGTAGACGGAGTCGTCGACCAGGTGGACCGGCAGACCCTCGCCGCGGTGGAACGCGCAGTCCGCGTCAGGGCAGTGGACGTACATACGGGCGTGTTCCGGGGCGGCCTCGTAGTTCGACGCGTCGAGGCGGCTGCCGCACCAGGGGCACGCCTGGAGCTGCACCGGGTTCTCCTTGTCGAGCGAGCGGCCGCCGGCACGCAGGGCGTCCAGCTTCTCGCCGGCCGTCACCAGGTCGTTCGGGGTGGCGGATTTCCCCACCCACATGCCGATGGAGATGCCCTCCTGGCCCAGCTCGTCCTCGTGACGGGAGCGGGTCAGCTCCATCGCGCAGATCAGCGCGGTGGCGCGCTCGAACTGCTGGAGTGTCAGCAGTCGCAGGGTGTAACGCATCAACACGGTGACACCACCGCCATGGGCGGGGTCCTTGAGACGGCGCAGGAAGGTGGTGAAGGCGATCAGGCCGAGGTACGCCTCGGTCTTGCCACCACCGGTGGGGAACCAGAGCAGGTCGGCGATTCCGCGATCGGGATGCTCATCCTCGACGATGCCCCGGAGGCAGAGCAGCAAGAAGCAGATCTGGAAGGGGCGCCAATACTCCTTGCTCTCGTCCGGTCCGCCGGCGGGCCTGCCCGCCTTGACCCAGGACGTGCGGGCGCGCTGCTCGGCCATGGCCCGGTTGGCGAGCTGGAACGCCCGCATCGCGTGGGCATGCGCGGGCTGGGAGAGCAGCGCGACGCCCGTGCTCATGCGGGTAAGCGCCGTCTCGCACGCCTCGATCCGCTCCTGCGCGGCGGCCTCGTACTCGGTGCCGGCCAGGGACTCTGCCTCAGCCTTGCGTTCGTCGATCCACGTCCGGTAGCCGTCGAGGAGCGCGCCGAGCGCGTCCACCACCACCTTCGGCTCGGCGGTGCCGAGACCCCGTATGGACAGCGCATCGACGGCGATGGCTCGGTTCGAGTCGGTCAGCAGCACCTCGTGGGTGGGCACGAACTCGGTCCGGACCTCGGCGACGGCGGCGTGCACCGTGGTCTTGGCACCGATCGGCGGTGGCGTCCAGTCCCAGACGGCCGCGCAACCGTGGCCGGTGGCGAAACCGGGCGCGTGCCGGTGGAGCAACCGGCTGAGCATCAACTCCCGGTCGTGGCTGCCGGAGGAGGTACGGCGCTCGACGAAGGGCTCGGCGCCGGGCGTGAATGCCCGGGCCCGGAGGGTGGGCTGGTAGTAGCAGGCGGCGTCCTTCAGCTCCCGGGCTCCGACCGTGCGGGTGTTGATCAGCGTAGCGGTGACGGTCACGGTGCCGTGCTCGCTCCTGGGACGTACCAGGACCCGGAGTTCGAGCCCCTTTGCAAGGGGCTGTCTGACCGTGGTCGGCCTCGTCACGTCCACGTCGACGTCGGCCAGGTCGAGCGGGACCCGGCGCCAACGCTCGCGCTGTTCCTGAGTGCTCCGGGCCTCGATGCGGGCGGCCGCGACGGGGTTGCCCTCGGCGTCCTCGGGACGGTAGACGGCGGCCGTGGTGTGCAGCACGATCCGCTCCGCAACCTTGGGGTTCACTGCAAAGGTGAGCCCCATGGAGGAGGGCCTCCGCATGTTGGCGAGCGAGACGCCGCGTTCGACGGCGTCCTCCTCGCCGTCGCCGCCGCGGACGAGGGCGAGAGAGTCGTCTCCGTCGGCCTCGTGGCCGTCCCGGTTGCCGCGGGCGACCTCGGTCGTCTCCTGGGGGAACAGGACACCGACCGGATACATCGTCACCGGCGCGTCGTCCTTGAGGATCTCCTCCTCACCACCGACCGGGCCGAGGAGGTCCAGACGGAGGGCGGCGTCGAGCCGGTCGCGCAGGGCGTAGTAGTCGTGGATGGAGGGGCTCATGAGGGAAGTCACTCCGTGCTCCAGTCGTCGGACGGGTCGGTCCAGTCGAAGAGGCCGAGTCCGCTGAGGCGGGGGGCGAGCCAGGCCCCGGAGCTGCCGAGGCCGGCACGCTCGGTCGCGATGTCGCTGCCCGCAACGGTTTCGACGCAGCCGATGTGGAGGCCGGTGATCCGGCCGGGGACGTTGTACTCGGACCACCTGCCGCCGCGGCTGAGCATGAGATGCAGGGCGCGACGGAACGCCTCCGAAACCTCGCCGACCGGGCGACCGTCATGGAGGACCGCGTACGGCGGCGTCTGGTCCTCGCCCTCGGGCAGCCGGTGGAGCAGGAACAGCTCGACAGCATCGCCGGCGTTAACCTCGTGAGCGAGTTGTCGCTGAACCTCGACGGGGTCGGCGGCGACGTTGCGCACGCCCGGGGGATGTGCGTGGCAGACGTCGATGCCGAGTGCCTCGATGCCGTTGCGGGCCCACGATCGGCTGCCTCCGATGTACCAACGGTCCAGACGCCTGTCCTTGCGGACCAGCCAGGTGTTGGGACGGTCGAGTCGGTAGAGGTCGTCGCGAGGCCGGGTCATGGCGACGTAGAGGAGGCGGGCTTCCGCGGCCGGGTCGTAGTCGATCTTCTTCTTGGCCACGTCCTTCGGACGTCTCAGCTCCACAGGCTCCACAACCAGGACACGGTCGAACTCCAGGCCCTTGGCGCGGTGCACCGTCGATACGACCAGCGACGCCGGTTCGACGGCCGTGAGCTCGTCGGGAAGCCGCCCCTCCGCCACCGCCAGGCGCAGCGCGGCGAGCTCGATCCGACCACGCCGGTTGCCGGTGACCCGGCGTACCGCTCGCACGAGCACCGAGGGATCCAGGTCCGGCCGGGGATCGAGGCCGGCGACCAGTTCGGCGAAGCGCGCCTCGGAGAGGTCGGCCGCTTCGGTGGCCGCGAGTACGCCGGAGATCCAGGCGGCAGCGGGACGGTCCCGCACGGAGCGCTGGAGCCGGTGGTCCACGCCTGCCCCACGGAGGGTCTGGCTGATGGAGAGCGCCTGACCGTTGTCCCTGCACAGGATCGCGGTCGTTCCGTCGAAGTACCGGAGCGAATCCTGAACGAAAGGGTCGTCCAGTGTGCCGAAGTGGGGGGCGCCGTCGAGCAGGAGGCGCAGCTCACGGTGGATCTGCTCGGCCTGCACCTCGGCAGGCTCCCGCTCGGCGGCCAACCGCTGGAGCCGCGGGCCGTAGGGAAGAGCGACCCGGGCCTGCTCGGTACGGGCTCGAAAGTTGTCGCCGAGGTGGATCTCGACCAGGTCCTCGGTGAACGAGCCACGGATCCAGTCGAAGAAGTAGTTCGACTCCTGTGCCCGCTGGTCGAAGTCCGTGACCTGGAAGCCGTAGACGGCCTGGGCGCCGTCCCCGACCACGGTGAAGCCGCTCTGCGCCTGGAAGCGGTCGAGGAGCACCTCGACCATCTCACGCCGCACCCCGACAAGGTCCTGGACCTCGTCGATCAGCACGTGGGCGGGGGCACCGAACTCGCCCGCCTCGACCGCGCCCCTCTCGATGGCCTCGGTGGCGGCCTCGATGCGCTGGTCGAAGGTGGTTCCCGACCAGTCGTGGTCCGGATAAGCCCGTCGCAGCAGGGTGGCCGCCCAGGAGTCGAAGGTCTGGGCACGCACCCGACGGACGGCGTCGGCATGGCTCGCGATCCGCTCGCGCAGCTCGCGCACCGCGGCCACGGAGAAGCTGAGGACGAGGATCTCGTGTGCCTCCAGCTCCTCCCGTTCGACCAGCGCCTCCAGGCGGCGAGCCAGGGTGTGTGTCTTGCCGGCGCCGGCGCCCGCCGTGACCAGAGTGCGGGCGTCCCATGGCTGGTCGACGACGGACTGCTGCGCCGGGGTGATCGCGTGTTGCGGCTCGCTCACTTGCCCTCGTTCCACAGATAGTCGAACTTGGTGAAGGCCAGCTCGCCCCGGTAATTGACCACGTTGTCCCGCACATTGAGGATCAGACAGGTTGACGTGCCGTTGTTCTTCGGTCCGCGCAGACCGCGGCCGATCATCTGCTGATAGATGTTCGGACTGTAAGTGGGGCGGGCGACGACGACCGCACGGGTGGCGGGGGCGTCGAAACCCTGGGCGAGAACTCCGTAGTTGGTGAGCACCTGAATGCGGCCCTTGCGGAAGTCCTCGATGCGCTTGCGGCGCTCGGACACCGGCGTGGCCGAGTCGATCGCCGCGGCGCGGATCTGCCGGTCGTTCAGCTTGGCGGCCAGGAACTTGGCGTGGGCGACCGACGTGGCGAAAACGAGGATCGGCCAGTCCGCGGGCAGGTTCTCGATCTCCTCGATGATGCGCTGGTTGCGGTCCTGGTCCTCAGCGAGGCGCTGCTCGGCACGCTTGGGCAGCACGCCGAACTTCTCCGAGCTGGAGACCTCGTCGGAACTGAGCCGGATCTCGGCCCCGAGAAGCTCGCGGTGCCTGACGTGGGCCAGGACGCCGAGGTCCTGGAGCTGTTGGATGGCCTCGTTCTGGTCGCCGGCAAAGACGTCGAGGTCGAGGCGGGTGCCGAAGCGGCGCACCAGGCGCAGGGTCAGGTCCTCGTTGTTGCGGTAGGGGGTGGCCGTCAGCCCGACCAAGTGGCGACGCGTCACCGGCGGGTTGACGCCGAGGTGATCGAAGATCTCTCCGTAACGGGGGGAGGTGGCCCGGTGTGCCTCGTCGACGATGACCAGGGCGGCGTCCCGCAGCCAGGCGTAGTCCTCGTGGCCGAGCACGCTCTGCAGCTTGGCGTCGGTGGCAACGACCAGGTGCGGCTCGCCCGTCACCGGCGCGGCTTCGTTGGACGACCAGAGGCGGCTGATGACCAGCGGCATCTCCGCGCCCACCTTGGACCAGACGAACCGCCAGCTCTGCACGGCCTGCTCGCACAGCTCCTCGCTCTCCGCGATCCACAGCACCGGACCGGGAAGCTCGCCACGGTTCCGGATCCACCGGATCACGGCCTCGGAGGTGACGCGCGTCTTGCCGGCGCCGGTCGGGATGGACAGCATCCCGCGCTGCGGCACCGGGTTGTCCAGCAATCGCTGGAGCGCCTGTGCCAGCTGTTCCTGGTACTCGTGCAGTGCGGGGAACTCGGACGGGCCCTCCACCTGGATGCGCGCCTCCAGCGGCGGAACACGGGAGCCGGCGAACGAGTCGGGTAGCCCGAGGTCGGTGACGAACTTCAGCGCCTTGGCATCGCCTGTGAAGCTGCTGGGCGCGTTGCCGGGGAAGGCGAGAGCCAGGTCCCGACTGTGGATGCGCAGAATCTCCTCACCGTGGGAGTTGAAGGCCAGCTCGGCGATCCGCCGGGCGTCCGGCTGCTCACCGTCACGTTCCGCGGCCTCACTGTCCAGGAGGCCCGGCGGCAGCTCGGTGCGCAGTTCCTCCTCGCCGATCAACAGGGTGATCTTGTCGATGACGCTCTCGGCCTCGGCGATCTGCCGCAGTCGAGCGCGTGTCTCCCGGTCCTGCTTCTGACGCGCCTGCAGGTCCAGCACGCTCTTGCAGCCCTGGCGGCCGAGCTGCCAGCCGAACTCCCGGTCGGCGGCCTCCAGGACGTCGACCGGGGAGACCGTGTCGAGCACCAGCAGGGTCGACCCGCTGCGGGCCGAGAACAGCGGTCTCAGCTCCACACCGCGCGGCGTGCGGATCTCCTGCTCCAGCTCACCACAGCGCTGCACCTTCCGGTTCTCCACCGACTTGCCGAGGCGCTGACGCAGCGGCGGGAACTCGTCGACAAGCAGCGTCGGCCGGGTCGTCCCGGCCTTGCGGATCTGCTTGCTGATGACGTCCTCGACCTTGAGCATCCCCCACTGCTCGATCATCTGGGCCGCGGACGCGGCGTCGGCCCTGTCCGCGACCAGGAGCGCGGGGATCTGCTCGCGGACGAGTTCCCTGAAGTCCGCCGCGGACGTCGCCACCACGATCTCCGTGTCGGGACGCACATCCCAGACCTCACCGACGCGGCAGCGGGTCAGGACATCCTCGGGAAAGTCCATGCCGACGCGCAGCATCAGGGCGTAGGCGTGGCCGATGAAGGCGTCGTCCTCGCTGACCAGCACCCGGTCCAGCAGAGCGTGCCAACGGTTCGCCGGCACCTCTTCCGGGGTGGCCGGCATGCGCAGCCTGCGAGCCTTCGACTCGGAGATGTCGGTGACGACGGGCAACACCTGCGCGTATGCCTTGAGCTGCGGGCCCACGGCCTCACGCACCGAGGTCAGGCCCAGCGAGGTGCGCACCAGGCCGTGCTTGTTGAGCATCCAACGCAGCGGGGAAGCCACTTCGGTACGGCCGTTGACGGAAGCACCGTAGGCGCGGGTCCAGCTGTCGACGACGCCGACGTCCGGGATCGCGGCGACGAACGCAGCGCGGCCCTCCTCCGAGAGGCGGGGAAGCAGGTCCAAGGGGCCGGCCGGCGCGGCTCCCTCCAGGACGAGCCGGTTGATGTTGGTCCGCGGGGCATCCGCAGCGAGCCGGCGCAGGTACTGGTCGTGCACCGCCTGCCGGTACTCCTCGAACCAAGGCTGCCGCTTCGGGTCGTGGGCGACGACGGGCCGGTCGACCAGGCCGAGGTCGCGGAAGATCGCTGCGTCCGCCCCGTGGAAGTCCGTGTCCACGGCGATCGAGGCGTCCCTGCTGCCGTCGGCGGGCACGACACCGCCGGGCAGCAGGCACGAGGCCATGGGCCGGAAGCGTCCGTCGACCGTGCGGACATGGAGCACGGCACGGGCATCCGGGTAGCGGCCGCGGATGCGGTCCACCTGCGCGTTGCCGCCCGCGCTGCGCAGCAGCATCCAGAACTGGGTCCACAATTCCGGGGTGTAGCCGTCGAACCCCTGGTCGAGCACGCCCTGGAAGCGGCCGTGGGCATCGGCGATGCGAATCCCGATGGTGTGCAGGTGGCGCTGCATCTCCATCCGCTCGGATATGGCCGTGTGCACGTAGACCATGTCGTCGCGGAGCTCGTCGGCACCGGTGCGGTGGAAAACCTTGCCCGCGACGGGGGCCACCATCCCGTGGGCGTCGGTCAGCACGATGCGGGCGCTGCGCGCGGCCTCCAGCATCTCCTTGTCCGCGTTGTGCTCCACCATGGCTGCGAGGATGCGGATCGCATGACAGGACGACTCAGCCGTGCCGTCCGAGACCAGAGCCTCCAGCCAGGTGCGGACGTCTTCCGTCGACTTCCTGGCGGCCAGCAGGATGTGCTCCATCTTGCCGTGTCGCAGCGAGTTGGCGTCGACCGAGGGGTGCACCCAGTCGCGCGGGCGCCCGGGGTACTCGGCCCAGATGCGCAGCCATTCCGGCTGCAGCTTCTCGGGGTGGATGTGCAGGTCACGGGGAACGCGGAGTACGCCGTCCTGGTCAGGCAGGGACGGCAGCTGCGCGGCGGCGTCCCAGACGTGGCGGATGAAGTACTCCTCCGCCCAGTTCACGGACTCCTTGGTGCGGCCGGGCAGGAGCGGCAGGCAGGCGGCGGGGTCCTCCTTGCGGGACAGCCGGGGCAGGGAGGTGACCACCAGACGGGCCGCGACCTGGAGCAGTTCACGGTTGAAGGCGCTGCCGTCGAGGAGGTTCTGCCGGTCCTCGTTGGTCTTCCATGCAGCGTTCAGGTAACCCGTCACGGAAACCGGGTACTTGGTGGGGAAGTAGGACCAGAACTGGCCGCGCCCCAGGGGCACCGTCAGCAACCCGTCCTTCTCGACGTAGGCGGGAACCGCCCAGGAGACGTCGATGACGCTGCGGTCGTGCAGCTCGCCGGCACTGCCACGGGCCTCCGCGGTGGGCTCGTGGGCAACCGTGAAGACGTTCCACTCACTCACCGTCTCCTTGACCCCTGTGCCGACCTCGCGGATGACCCGCCGCTCACCGGAGACCTGCACCGTCAGCTTGCGGCGCTGGATGGGAAGCCGACGCCGGTCCTCCAGCAGCACCTCGCCGACATGGGAGGAGAAGATCTGGAAGCCGGAGGGGAAGGCGTCGGTCTCGCGACCGTCACGGTGCCTGAAGCCGGTGATGTCGTGCCCCAGGCGCTCGGCCGCCCCCGGCAGCAGGGGGAGCTTGACCACGGTGGTCGCCCAGGCCAGGAGCTCCCGCAGGAGGTCGTCCTTGTCGAGTTCCTCTTCTCGGTCGAGAGGACGGGCCATCCGGAGCACCGGGGTGTCCATGTCGAGGGGCTGCTGGAGACCTAGAACCTCGGCGATCCGGTCGGCGGACCAGGTCCGGTCGAAGCCGAAGCATCCGCTGGTGCTGAAGAACTGGGGCGCGTCGGTCACCGAGAGCACCGACTTCACACCGACGCCGAAGCGGCCGATCTGGCCGCCTCGCTTACGGGAGACGCTCATACGCAGAATCGTGTCGGCGCCCTGCGGAGTCACCGGGGTACCCTGGTTGGCGCAGTAGAGCGCGTCGTCGGTCAGCACCACGGCCAGGCGACCACCGGGTTCATTGGCGATCTCATCGGCGCCGTTCTGTACTAGCTCGAACAACTGACGCTCGCCGTATCCACCCTGCGTGATCCGAAGCTCGCCGTTGGCGTGCTCCTGCACCAGGCCGGGATCAATGCGATAGGTCTCCAGGGTGCGGGTCGATTGCTCCAACACCTTTTGAATCACCAAGGCATCCGAACCCTGCGACAACGTCTGATCGTTCACGACCCAGCTGCTTCCTGCCCGGGATGACCCGAACCAAGTATCAAGATGAAGACCGACGGTAAACAGAAAAGTTGTGCACTTACCGGAAATACAGAGCGCGTCGATCCCTCTAGGGCATCCGCGCCGGCAACATCCGGAGCCAGCCCTCCGATCCTGCAGGGGGATCGGAGGGCCGGCCACCACCCCCGCCCCTACTCCTCGGACAGCATGATGACAATCCTGATGAGGGGAACGTCGGGACGCCCCCGGAACCCAGAACGACGACCGCCGCCGGAACGGCGCCGTCCCGGGCCGGTGGCGGCGAACCCACGCGGCGGAGGAGCGGACCTGTACCGCCCCGAACGGGCATTGCCATTGCCCTCACCGGCATCGAGCAGGAAATCGATGCGCTTCCTCGCCCTCGCAAGACGAATGGCAATCACCACCGCCTTGCGGTCGGACGACTCGCTGCGGTCGCGTTCCGACGCCGAACTCCCCTCCGTCTGCTCCGCATTGGCAGACGCGCGTTGCTCACCGATAGCCCGCCGCTGCCGCTCGTGAGCCGCGACCATCGACCTCCAACCCTCCCGCGTTTTCCCGATCGCGTCGAGGAACTCCGAACGCAGGTACAGATCCATGGAGTTGTACGTCTGGATCAACGACGGCATGTCGTCGTCGCTGGGCGAAAGCAGGGTCACGGCAGCCTCCATACGGGCACGGCGAGGTCGATACAACGGCGCATGGAACAGGGAGGAACAAGGTGCACTGGTGTCGCTCCGAGGCACATCCAGTGGCGAGGGGCACTCGGTCCGGCGCGCAACCGAACAGGACGCCCAGTCTGTGCAATTGCTGTACATGGACACGCCGAAGAGAGCCCACGAATACCTCAACTAGGCTGCCGCCTAAGTGAATCGACGGGGCGTCAGCTACACATCAAGATGGCATGGGCCTCTCATCTGTGTCCAGCGATACTCCGCATCACAGGGAAGCTTCAACCACCCATGCGCCCCAATCGCCCTGCTTTTGATGGTTTCAACCCTACCCTGAGCGACGAACACACAGGCGGGCGCCGCAAGTTCGCACCTTTCCCGCATCGCCAACCCCACCTTCATCCACCGAAGAGGGGTGCTGCCATTCATCGTCAAGCGTCTGCTAGCGCAGTCCGAAATGGACTGCCGACAAAAACATTTGACACATTGTCAATGTCAAATTGCACTGCTAGCATGCTTCTGACCAGCATGAATATCCGGCGGCATGCAGGGTCGGCGGCTCAGCGGAGGGGAACGCCCGCAGTGATCGATGAGAGTGAAGACTTCGGACCCTGGCTCGGGAGGCAGCTCCGACGTCGAGACATGACCCAGGCCGAGCTCGCGACCACGGTCGGCGTCACCCGGGCCGCCGTGTCCGCTTGGATCACTGGTCGGGCCCAGCCACGGCCGGAGACGGTGCGCCTGATCGCCGATGTCTTCGACACCGATCTGGCCACCGTGTACGAACGCACAAGCGACGCTGTCGCTGCAAGGCCGGTGACCTGGTACCACCGCCCGGCGCACGCCGACGGTGGAAGGGAGTTCGGCAACGCGGCGGCGTTCGCCTTCGACGCTGACCTCGGTGTCCTCGCACGCGAGGCAACGCAGAACTCTCTCGACGAGCGGCGTGACCCCACGCGGCCGGTCCGCGTCCGGTACATCCTGCACGAGCTCACCGGTGAACACCTTCGCAGCTTCCTGGATGCCGTGCAGTGGGAATCGCTCAAGGCCCATTACGCCGCGGCCGCGACCACCGACCAGAAGGTCGGCCGTGCACTCGCCGAGGGGCTGCGGGAGATGGAAGCCTCCGGCTCACTCCTGCTGCTCCGGGTCGACGACTACAACTCCAACGGTCTCACCGGCCCCGAGTACGAGGACGGCCGCTTCGCCGCCGTTGTCCGTCGTCAACTCGACAGCCACAAGGGCGACAACCGCCGGGCCGGCGGCTCCTACGGCCTGGGCAAGGCGACTCTCTGGGCCACCAGTCGCCTTGGCCTCGTCCTCATCAACAGCACTCTCTCGGTCCCCCACGAGGGCCGCACAGCAAGGCGGTTGATCGGTCGCCTGGACCTACCCTGGCGCGAGGTGGGTGGCGAGGCGTTCGCCGGACCGGCCTGGTTCGGCGAACCGGACAGTGACCGTGCCTTCGAGAACGTCTCCCGCTCCTGGTGGGGCGTCGAGCAGGAGACCGCGAGGCTTCATCTGGAGCGTGAGGGCGAGGACCCCGGTACTTCCTTCCTGGTGGTCGGTGCCCATGACGCCGCCGCCGTCGCGGCCGGGGACGAGGGTCTCCAGGCCATGCACAACAAGCTCTGCGACTCCTTGGCGGAGAACTTCTGGGCAGCGATGACCGGAACGGACACGGTGCCACCGCTGCTGGAGGCATCGGTCCGGACCCTGCGTAACGGGGCCGAGTTGATCCCGGAGACCCGCGTCAGCCCCGAGCAGCGCCGCCCCGCCCTGGCCCGCGCCCTGCGTGCCTACCTTGCCGGAGAGACCGTCACCGAGCTCACCAGCCGGACCGACGTGGTCGAGCGCACCGTCACGCTCACCGTGCCACCGCTGCGCACCGACGGCAAGGGGTCCACTGCTGTCACCCATGACGCAGTGCTGCTGATCACGCCGGCGGACGAGAGTGACCGGACGCACAGTCAGGTCGTTTCCATGCGCGGCAATCGCATGAGGATCACCGGCCGCAGGCCACGCAACCTGGGCCTCGGCGTCGAGCCCTACCAGGCAGTTCTGCTCGCCGGCTTCGCCACCGCCCGCGATGGGGAGGACGTCGTGCGCGCCGAGGCATTCCTTCGCGCGTCGGAGCCCCCCGAGCACAACCGCTGGGAGTGGACGGAGGAGCTGTCCGACACATACGTGCGCGGAGCGAAGAAGCGCCTCGACGAGTTCCGTGTGGCGGCCGACGACACCCTGCGCGCGACCCTCGGCGCGCGGGCCGTCACACCCGCCGACGGAGCCGGCCCCGAGCTGCTGCGGAGCCTGCTGAGGCTCACCGCGGCAACCGGCGGTGGGCGGAAGGGCGTCCGTCGCGGCCGCGGTTACCCCGCCGTCGACGACATCGACGGCGAGGTCGACACCATCGGGGCATGGTCACTGCGCGTGCGCGTCGCCGTCCCGCAGCAGGACGATCCCTGGCACCTCTCGCCGACCGTATGCTTCGGCGCCGGCGGGTCGGGCGCCGGAAGCCCGGTCCGCTGGGCCGAACTGACCGCCACGGAGAACTGCTCCTTCTCCGGCGACGTCCTCGTCGTCGCCCCAGGTGTCCGGTACGCGATGTTCAGCGGTGTCACCGACGTCGACAGCCACCCGGTGACCGCCAGCCGGACCAACGTCACCGTGACCCTGCACAAGGCCGTCGAAGGAGCTGCACGTCCATGAGCCGGATCATCTACCCCTATGCCGTCCTGAGTGGACGGGCCGAGGTCGAGATCACCCGTGTCCGGGTCGACAGCCGCCCGCTCGAGTACGCCAGGATCTCCCCCTCACTGCAGACCGTCGCCCTCGACGACGCCGGCCGCGACGACTGGCAGGAGGCGGTGTTCGACGTCCGGGCCGTGCTGCCGGAGGAAGAGATCGCCTACGGCCCCTGGTCCGAACTCGCCTGCGTGGCCGTGCTGAAGGAGTCGACCACCAATACCAGAACCGTTCAACGCCTCACCAAGGACCGCGGCTCCGGCGCCTGGCAGGGCTCCGTGCGGATGCGCCGATCCCGGCACCGTTCCCGGGCCACCCTCGGCGTGCAGATCGTGGCGGCGGTCGAGGGGGTCCGGGGGCGCATGATCGGACGGAGCGAGACCGACTGGGTGATCGACCTCCAGGCCGAGACCCCCGTCCGGGACAAGGAGATCCGTATCGTTGAGGCGGACTTCCGTGACGGCCCGTACGCTTGGCTGCGCCCGCTCAAGGATGCACCCTGGTTCGTCGACACCTCCGGTGACATGCCGACCGTCTACCTGAACCAGGGCATCGAGGGGCTGACCGCTCTGCTGCGCGGCAGCAGCACCGTGGAGAAGGCGACGGCCGCTCTTGTCAACGCCCAGATCGTCAGCGACGTATGGGAGACGATGTTCCACGCGGCTGTGAGCGAAATCGAGTTGGACGAGAACGGCCGGCCGCGGATCCCCATCGGGTGGCGCGAGTCCGTCCTCGAAACCATGCTCCCCGACGTTCTCCCCGGACTGTCCCCCGCGGACGCGATCGTCGAACTGCGGGCACGACGCGAGGAGGGCTACGGCTGGACCGAGCTGCAGTCCCGCATCCAGTACGCCGCCGCGCTGCGCGCCCAACTGCCCAAGCAGCTCGCCACGACGCTGCGCCTCACCGCCCGCTCGTCCCAGGGAGAAGACCGGTGAAGTTCGAGCATGCCAGCGAGAATCGACTCGCCCTGCTGCCGGTGGGGGTGGCCACCCGTCACCTCAACCAGGCTGTTCTGTCCGGAGCCGAGCCGCCCGCCCAGGTCGCTCTGCTGCGCGCCGCGACCGTGATCGCCGATCCGTCGGTGCGGTGGAACACCGCACCGGTCCGGGAACTGCTGGACCAGGCCATGGCACGCTTCGCGAGCGACCGCACCGACGCAGACCCCTGGCTCGCGCCGCGCCTGCACGCGACCCTGCGACTGACCAGGAGCGAGGCTTCCGACAAGGATCTGTGGGCATACCTCGCCATGGTCGTCGCTCCGGACTACGTCACGTGGCGGCACCTCCCGGTAGTCGGCGAGGACGCGCGACGGACGCCCGTCGTGCAGGCGTCCCGATTCGTGGGAGGCAGCTCCGTCCAGGCGTTCGCCCGGCTCTGGTGGGCGGCTGAGATGTGCCGCAACGGTGCCGACTACCGTCCCGTCGAGGCGGCCTGCGGCAACCAGGACTTCCTCAACACCGCCCTACGCCTCGGTATCATGGACCACCGCCCCACCGCGCTGGCCGTCCTCCGAGTCATGGAAAATCTGGCCGCATCCGACGCTCCCCGCATGGGCGACCAGTTGAACGCGCTGTGCAAGGCCATCGGCATCGCCGGCAGCACCCTGATGTACGAGATCATCGGGCCCGACGAACTCCCGGACGACGCGGAGCTGCTGGCCTGGATCGACGAGGCCGACTCCGCTCCCCCTGTCGCCTGGGACCGTCTCCCCGACGGTCCCGCCGACGGCACCGCCCCCACCGCGTCCGTCGATACCCTCACCCGCCTCTTCGAGGACATCAATGCGCACCTGGGCCGGCTCCGCGACCGAGGTCGCACGTCCGTTCCGCTCGGGTGACGCCGAACCGTCCTCGCCGCCGGGCGCACGCCGCAGCGCCCGGCGGTGCCCCGCACTTCCGAATGACACCGAGTGATCCGCAGCCCCAACGAACTGATCATCGACAAGGACGGGCACGTCACGCTCCCTCTCGGCCTCCCGGCCGAAGCAGGAATCAACCCCGGTGATCGCGTGCCGTCTGGCGGTCCTGTACAGCCGGCTTCCGTTCCATGGTGCCGACGGTCGCTTTCGGTGGCGGGCGGTCAGGCCGCGGCCAACGATCCTCCGCCGCTCTCCGTGTCCGCGGCGTGAAGTCCGGATCTGAGTGACCGTCCTGAACTACGAGCACCCGTTGCCGTGGTCAACGGCTTGAGTTTCCGGGCGTCCAGCCGGGTTCCCGCCAGTATTGCCACCAACCGGGCGGAGACCACAGCCAGAAGCCGCTGGCAGGACAGCACATGTGGAAATCATCCCTCTGGAGCCGCTCGGCGCCCCGACGGGACAGCCTCAGGTGACCGTCAGAGTCAGCGGGCCACCCGGCATCGGAGTGCCGTTCGGGAAGCCGAAGCGGGAGGACTTGTTCGCTTGGTCGGAGAGCGTCAGGGCGACGGTGTACGTGCCCGGGGTCACGTGGGAAGGGAGTGCGAAGGTCGCGGTCAGCGGACCGCTGAAAAGCGGTGAGGTGCCGCCGGACACCACGGGGTACACCTGGCCGGAGGAGTCGATCAGGGAGACGTCGTAGCCGTCGACACCGGAGGTGGTACCCGAGACGTTGACGGTGAGCCGAACCTCCGTGGAGTGGTCGGTTGCCGGCACGTCGGCGGGCGAGAGCGTGGCCCGGTCGATCTGGGGCAGCACGCTGTCCGGTGCAGAAGTGATCGTCAGGCCGGTCTCCGGTGCGCCGAACTCCGAGCCGTACAGGGCGACATCACCGGCGTTGTCCGTGATGATCAGGCCGGTGACGGGGCAGGTGAAGGCCCACCGCGGCACGCCGTAGTCCACCGAGACGGTGCCATCCGCCGCGGTCGTGGCCTTGGTGGAGGGCTGCCGACAGCCGTTGGCGCTGTTGGTGTGCACGACCGCCGACGCGACCCCGCCCCGGGCCCCGTGGGGCCGGAAAACGACCTTGGTCGTCCGGGCGCCGTGCCAGGTGTCCACCGGGTTCGGCGTCACGGTGAATCCGTCCGCGGAAAGCACGTTGTTGGAGGTGACGTGGACGGCCGCGGCCGAGAGGTGGTCATACGTGCTGGTGTTGCCCGCGTTGTCGGTGAGGTCGACCTTCGAGACGGTCCAGGTGCCCGATGCCGTGTGTGCGGGGAACACCACTGACACACGGCAGGACATGGCTTCCGTCTGGCCCCACCCGATGTAGCCACACCCTTGGTAGCCCTCGTCCCAGGTCCACTTGATGGCGAACGAGCCGGTCAGGTGTCGTCCTCCGGGGCCGGTCAGCGTCAAGTTGCCGCCGGAGATCCCTGCCTGGGGGTCGTGCACGTCAAGCTCGTAGGTCATGTTCGACGAGCCCCTGCCGGCGTAGACGTACGGTTCCTGTTCGTTGTCCACCGCGAGGTTTTCGTACGTCGGACCCTGCACGTCGGCAAGCGTCTTCGCCTTGAACGTGCTGTGGAACGCACCCAACCGGGCGGCGTCCCAGTCCAGCGAGGTGCCCCGGTGATCCCACGCCTCCAGGCGGGTGACGGCCCAGGTGACCGACGTTCCGGCCGCGTACTGCGGAACGGCCAGCGTCCACTCGTAGGTGGCCTCCTGGGGCGTCGAGCCGGGGACCAGCTTGATGTCCTGGCCGTAGGAGCCCACGTCGTACTGCCCGACCAGTGGCACTCCCAGGTAGGTGCCGGCCGTCGCGCCCTGACGGCGCAGGGAGACCCGCACGCTCATGCCGTCGGCGCCTGGAGTGGTGTCCGTCATCGTCCAGCGGAGCGTGACGGCCTCGCCGCCGGGCGTCGCGTCCACTGCGGACGGGGTGAAGTCCATGGCGGTGACGGCCGCGGTGCCCGTCTCCTGTGCCGCCGCGGTCCCCGCGATGGGCGCCAGGGCCAACGCGAGCGCCGCCCCGATCGCCGCGGTCATCCGTCTCAGACGTATGCGCAACTGTGCCCCCTCATTATCCTTTTTCCCCTTGTATCCCTGTGCTTCCGGGACAGCCGGACTGTAACAGTGCCATCACCCACCGCACCGGGATAATGCGCTGTCCGTTCTGTCGCGCTCGCACCGAACGGGCCTCGCGCCGGGCCGGGTTGGCGATGTGGTCGCCTGATCCGGCTGCGCGAGGGCCGCTACCCGTTATCGGGGGGCGGCCCTTGGTGGACTCGCGGGGGGGGTCAGCTGATGTTGGTGAGGGGGAGGAGGGCGCGGTCGGTGAAGACCTTTTTGGCTGTGAGGGTGGCGTTGATGGCGCGGGGCATGCCGCAGTAGACGGCTGAGTGCAGCAGGGCCTCGGTGATCTCGGTGGGGGTCAGGCCGACGTTGAGGGCGGCGTTGATGTGCACGTCGAGTTCGATCTCGCAGCCGCCGAGGGCCGTCAGCACGCCGAGGGTGACCAACTGGCGGTCGCGCGGGGGGAGTTCGGGGCGGGCGTACATGTCGCCGAAGGCCCAGGCGACCACCTGGTGGCCCAGCTCCGGTGAGGTGTCGGCGAGGGAGTCGACGATGCGCTGCCCCGCTTCGCCGTCGACCTGCTCCAGGACCTTCATGCCGTATGCGTAGCGGTCTTCGCGGTTCATGGGTTCCGTTCTCCTCGGGTGGTGGGAGCGTGCCCTCCGGAACTGCGCTCCGGAACTGCGCTCCGGGTGGCCGGTGCGTTGTCCTCAGCCTGGTGGACGCGGCGGCCGGGGCTGCCTCGTAGGCATTGGTGGGTATGGTTGCCATGCCTGGGAGGTATGGATGGAGCTACGGCTACTCGGCTATGCGGTCGCGATCGCGGAGGAGGGCAGCATCAGCGGCGCGGCGCGGCGACTGCATCTGACGCAGCCCACGTTGAGCCGTCAACTGCGGGAGATGGAAAGGCAGTTGGGGGCGAAGCTGTTCGTCAGGGAGGGTCGGGGACTGGCGCCGACGGCGGCCGGCCGGGTGCTGGTCCGACGGGCGGTCGGGGTGCTGGCGGAGGCGGAGGCCGCGCTGAAGGACGTCCGGCTGGCCGCGCAGGGCATGACCGGGCGGCTGACGGTGACCTTCGCCGGTTCGGGGATCAACGGGCCGCTCGGGGCCGCGCTGAGCCGGGTGCGGCGGGAGCTCCCCCGGGTGGACCTCCAGCTGGTGGAGAGTTTCAACGATGCCGAGATGTCGAGCGGCGTACTGGAGGGCCGCTTCGACCTGGCGGTGCAGCGCCTCCCGATGCGCGACGCCCGGCTGGCGACCCGGGTCTGGTGGCAGGAGCCGCTGACGCTGTTCCTGCCCGCCGGGCATCCGCTGGCCCACTCCCCCGAACCCGCGCCGCTGACGGCCCTGGGGCAGATCCCCCTGGTCATCTGGCCCCGGGAGGTCTCCCCGCGGTCCTACGACGAGATCATCGCGCTCTGTCACCGGGCCGGTGTCGTGCCGAAGGTCAGCGCCGAGGGCCGCAGTGTGCAGACGCTCCTGGCGCTGGTCGCGGCCAAGTTCGGTGCCGCGGTGCTGGCCGACTCGCACCGCGCGCTGCGCCGCGTCGGCGTGACGCCCCGGCCGCTGGCCGACACCTCGACCACGCTGCACCTGGTGTGGCGTGCCGAGGAGACCGACCCGCTCGTCGAGCGGATGCGGGCGGTGCTCACCGAGGTGGTGGGGAACGGCTGACGGGCCCCGGTGGCGGGGGCTCTCAGCGGGGTGGGTGGTCCGGCCAGCCCAGGGGGTAGGAGTGGTGGCCGGCCGGGGGGACGGCGGGCTCGCCGGCCGCTTCGGTGAAGGCGGTGAGGGCCTCGATGAGGGCCACGCGGTGGGCGGGTTCCATGCGGCTGACGACGCCGGCGATCTCGGCGCGGCGGCGGGCGGTGACCTCGTCGACGACGCGCCGGCCGGCGTCGGTCAGCCGGATCAGCGTCTCGCGTCGGTTGTCCGGGCTGGCCTGCCGGGCCGCGAAGCCGACGCCGGTCAGCCGGTCGATCATGCGCATCGCGGTGGAGGGGTTGACCCCGAGGAGTTCGGCGACCGTGGACAGATTGGCCGCGCCGTGCACGGAGAGGACCACCAGCAGCCGGAACTGGGGCAGCGTGATCTTGTCCTCGACCGCGGTCAACGAGCGGGCGGACACCCCGACCAGCACCCGGGAGGCGGTCAGTACCGCGCGGGTCACCGCGTCGACGTCGCCGGCGTCCGGCGACCTTCCCTTGCGCTCGGTCATGCTCCTTTCTATCGCGGAAGGGAGGCCGCCGGGTGGGCTCACGCGGTGGTCAGCAGGTCCCGCAGTTCGCGGACCGCGGCACGGAGCTGGTCGGCGAAGGTGTGCATCTGGTCGGCCACCGGGGCGGGGGTGCTCAGGTAGAGGTGGAAGCGGTCGGGCAGGAGGACGTACGCGACGCCGATGCAGCGGCTGCTGGTGGAGCCGAAGCCGAAGTACTGGATGTGGCGGGAGGGGGCGGAGCTGGTGCTGAGGTAGTCGTCGCGCATGACCAGCCAGCCGGGGCTGCGGTAGAGGGCGGGCTGCTCGGTGACGCCGAGTTCGGTGCCGCGGCGGCGCTGGATGAGTTCGAGCTCCCAGAGGTGCTGTTCGGGGGCGTCGCCGGCCTGGCACTGCTGGGCGCGGGTGACGTGCGCCGCGGCGGCGGTACGGAGGGCGGCGCGGCGGGTTTCCGGGTCGGTCGCCGGGTCCTCCATGGCGGCCACGAACTCCACGATCTCCGGGGTGACGACGCGCATCGCCTCGGTGCGGCCGCGTCGCCACTGCCGGGTGGCGATCGACTCGTAGGTGGCGCCCAGACGCCCCTTCGCGCGCTGGTGGGCCAGTTGGTAGGCGAGCTGGACGAAGGCGTCCGGCGAGACACCGAGGGACTTGGCGGTGTCGGCCCCGAAGTCGTCGAAGGAGACGGTGCGGGTGGCGGTGTCGGCACCGTACTGCGCGAACGCCTCGGCTGCGGAGTGCACCCGGTCGCGCAGCGCGTCGTCGAGGTGGAAGGTGAGCGGGCTCAGGGCGGGCGGGCCCTGGGGGCGGGCGCCGGAGCGGCGGGAGTGTTCCTCGGCGGGGGTGGCGAGCAGGGCGTCGACGAGGCCGAGGACGGTGGTGCCGTCCAGCTCGCAGTGTTCGACGTTGATGCCGGCCCGGCCGTCGGCGAAGACGACGAAGGAGACGGCCTTGTCGAACCAGCGGTTGCCGCGGTCGCCGTAGAGCAGTTCGTCGCAGGTCTGCTGGGTGTCGGCGGGGGCGAAGTCCTCCAGGCAGACGCAGAACAGGGCGGTCTCGACGTCGTCGAGGGCGGCGGCGTTGGCCGGGTGGTGGGCGAGCAGGGCGTCCCGGGTGGCCGCCCATTCGGCGCGGGCCATGGTGGTGAGGTGGCCGACCGGGGCGTCCGCGCCGGGCGGCGGCGCGGTCGTGCCGGCCTCGACGACGGCGCGCAGCCCGGCCTCCAGCTCGTCCAGGCTGTGCGGTACGCCCTCCGGGCCCAGCACGTCCAGCTTGACCATGCCGCCGCGGAAGAAGACCACGATGTGCCGGGCGTCGGACGGGCCCGGCCAGTCCTCGCTGTACGGGGCGCGGACGGTGTCCTGTTGCGCGCCGGGGATCCGGGTGGTGGAGAAGAGGAACTTGTTCTGTTCCATGGTCTGGGGGCGGCCGCGCTGGACCACGGGAGGGATGAGTTCGCGGTCCAGTTGGTGCTTGTGGTTCAGGGCGGCGGCGATGAGGCCGGCCGCCCGTTCCAGCTGGGGCCGGCCGGTGTCCTGGAAGAGGAAGAAGAAGTTGGCGTTGAGGGCGATGCGGTCCCGGCGGCCGAGGTAGCGGTAGGGCCAGAAGGTGTCCAGCCAGCTGTGCACGCCCTTGGTGGCGTCGTACTCCTCCAGGGCCCTCTGGAGCACCTGGCCGGGGCCGTCGGGCCGGAGGAAGGCGGCCACCTCCGCCTCCGTGCCGGCCAGTTCGCCGGCGGTCAGCAGCGGCCCGCACCAGGCGAGGAACCGCGCGCAGCTCTCCTCCAGGGAGGGCAGCGGGACCCGCGGGAGGCTGTCCTCCAGCGCGAAGGTCGGGGTGGGCGCGGGAGGCGCCGGGGCGGTGGGGGTCGTCGGGGTGGCCGGTGCGCCCTGACTGTGGTTCACGTCCGGTCTCGATTCGGGTCGTCGGTGCGTGCGGGTGCCTTGGGACTACCAGAGCCTGCGCCTGCGCGACGGCGAACCGCCGCCGTTTGAACACCTTTTGGGCCGGGAGGGGCCCGGCGTACGGGTGGGGGCGGTGCGCCGCCGCGTCAGTCGGTCCAGGGGCTGGTCGTCGGGTTCAGTCCAGGAGCCGGTCGCCGCGTATCGCTCGGCCCTCGGCCGCCAGGTGCTCGGGGCGTACCCGGCCGAAGAGCTGGCGGGTACGGGACACGCTCCCGATGACGCCGGGGCGCTCGCTGTAGGCGAAGATCGCCGAGTGCCGCGCGGTGTCGCCCTCGACGGGGCTCACCCGGTGCAGCGAATAGCGGCCCTTGAACAGCTGGAGGTCGCCCGGGCGGAGGGTGAGGCGCCGGGTCAGCCGCTCGCCCCGGCCCTCCAGGACGTCCCGGACGTCGGGGAAGTGCTCGTCGTGCGCGGAGCGGATGTTCGGGCAGTACTCGAAGACGCCGCCGGAGTCCGCCTCCTGGGTGAGCATGCTCACCGTGAACTCGTTGGTGTCGAAGTGCCAGGGGTGTTCCTTGCCGGGCCCGACGACGTTGAGGACGAGCCCGGAGAGCGGGTCGGCCAGTTCGTGCAGCCGGGGCAGCCGGAAGCAGTGGGCGAGGAAGCGCTGGAAGGCGGCGTGCGTGTACAGCCGGCTGATGAGGGAGCCGTCGGGGATGCGGTCCCGGGCGACGAAGGCGTTGCCGCGTTCGAAGGACCTGCGCCCCGGGTGGCCGGCCGGCAGGGAGCGGTCGACCGCGATGTTGTAGACGTTGACGGTCTCGACGTCGGCGTGCGCCCGGGGGGCGAGGGCGGCGCACTCGCGGCGCAGGACCTCTCGCTGCGCGGGATGGATGAAGTCCGGCAGAACGGTGCAGCCGACGGTGTCCAGCTCGTGCCGGGCCCGGTCGACCACCGCCTGCGCGGCGGCGCTCTCCGGCTCCGACAGGGGGTAGCGGGCGGTGTCGACCACCTGATCCAGCGTCATGGCTTCCAGCGTGCTCATACGTTCCTCTCCACGTGCCTGAACACCTACGTCAACTCCCCCGTGAAGAAGCGCACTTGAAGCTGTCACAGGGGCCGGGGCGTTGTCTGTGACCCGACACACGATGGCGGCCCGCGGTGGTTCAGGGCCAGACCACCACTCCTCCCGGCGAGCCGGCGCGCCGCCGCGCCGTCTCCGTGCGGGGCGGGAGCCCGCGCGTCGGCTCGCTCACAGTTTTTGCAACTTGTTGCATAAGGACCCGGGGCTGGTCTACAACGGTGCGTACGTCCACCGCGCAAGGAGGCCCGATGAGCCCCGTGACCCCGTACCCGCACCTGATGAGCCCGCTCGACCTCGGTTTCACCACGCTCCCCAACCGGGTGCTGATGGGGTCGATGCACATCGGCCTGGAGGAGGCGGAGAACGGGTTCGCGCGGATGGCCGCCTTCTACGCCGCCCGTGCGCGCGGCGGCGTCGGCCTGATGGTGACCGGCGGCATCGCGCCGAACGACGCGGGACGGCCGTACGAGGGCGGGGCGAAGCTCACCACCGAGGCGGAGGCGGCGCAGCACCGGACGGTGACCGACGCGGTGCACGCCGAGGGCGGCCGGATCGCGATGCAGATCCTGCACTTCGGGCGGTACGCGTACCACGCCGACCTGGTCGCGCCGAGCGCGCTGCAGGCACCGATCAGCCCGTTCACCCCGCACGCGCTCACCGACGACGAGGTCGAGCAGACCGTCGAGGACTATGTGCGGGCGGCCGAGCTGGCCCGGTCCGCCGGGTACGACGGCGTCGAGATCATGGGCTCCGAGGGGTACTTGATCAACGAGTTCATCGCCGGGGCGACCAACCACCGCACGGACCGGTGGGGCGGCTCGTACGAGAACCGGATGCGCTTCCCGCTGGAGATCGTCCGGCGGACCCGTGAACGGGTGGGCGAGGACTTCATCCTGATCTACCGGCTGTCGATGCTGGACCTCGTACCGGGCGGCTCGACGCTGGAGGAGGTCGTCGCGCTCGCCAAGGAGATCGAGGCGGCCGGGGCGACGATCATCAACACCGGGATCGGCTGGCACGAGGCCCGCATCCCGACCATCGTGACGTCGGTGCCGCGCGGGGCGTACACCTGGGTGACCAAGCGGCTGATGGGGGCGGTGACCGTCCCGCTGGTGACCAGCAACCGCATCAACACCCCCGAGGTGGCCGAGGAGCTGCTGGCCGACGGGCGGGCGGACATGGTGTCGCTGGCCAGGCCGTTCCTCGCCGACCCGGAGTTCGTGGTGAAGGCGGAGGAGGGGCGGGCCGCGGAGATCAACACCTGCATCGGGTGCAACCAGGCATGCCTCGACCACACCTTCAGCGGGAAGCTCACCTCGTGCCTGGTCAATCCGCGGGCCTGCCACGAGACCGAGCTGGTGCTCTCGCCGACCCGGCTGCGCAAGCGGCTCGCGGTGGTCGGCGCCGGCCCGGCCGGGCTCGCCTGTGCCGTCTCGGCGGCCGAACGCGGCCATGACGTCACGCTGTTCGACGCCGCGGCGGAGATCGGCGGGCAGCTCAACCTCGCCCGGCGGGTGCCGGGCAAGGAGGAGTTCGACGAGACGCTGCGCTACTTCCGCACCCAGCTCGCGCTGCGCGGCGTGACGGTCCGGCTGAACACGCAGGTCGCGGCCGGCGACCTCGACGGGTACGACGAGATCGTGGTCGCCACGGGCGTCACCCCGCGGGTCCCGGAGATCGAGGGGATCGACCACCCGAGCGTCGTCAGCTACCTCGACGTGCTGCGCGACGGCGCGGCGGTCGGCGAGCGGGTGGCGGTCATCGGGGCGGGCGGGATCGGCTTCGACATCGCGGAGTTCCTCACCGACGCCGGCGACGCGGCGAGCCAGGACCCCGAGGCGTACTTCCGCGCCTGGGGCGTGGACACCGCCTACGGCGAGCGCGGCGGGCTGCGCGCGCCCGAGCGGCCGAAGCCGCCGCGCCAGGTGCACCTGCTCCAGCGCAAGACGTCCAAGGTCGGCGCCGGGCTCGGCAAGACGACGGGCTGGATCCACCGCACCGAGCTCCGGCACCGCGGGGTGACCATGGTCGCCGGGGCGACGTACGAGCGGATCGACGACGCGGGGCTGCACCTGACGGTGGACGGTACGACCAGCGTGCTGCCGGTCGACACCGTGGTGCTGTGCACCGGCCAGGAGCCGCGCCGCGACCTCTACGAGGAGCTGCGGGCCGCGGGGCGCGCCGTGCACCTGATCGGCGGGGCGGACGTCGCCGCCGAGCTGGACGCCAAGCGCGCGATCAAGCAGGGCACGGAGCTCGCGGCGGCCCTGTGAGCCGCGGACGCCGGGTGGCCCGCGGTCGCGGTGCCTAGGATTCCTCCATGTCACTCCCGCACGCGATCCTCACCGCCCTGCTGGAAAAGCCGTCGTCGGGGCTGGAGCTGACCCGTCGCTTCGACCGGTCGATCGGCTACTTCTGGTCGGCGACGCATCAGCAGATCTACCGGGAGCTGGGGAAGCTGGAGCGGGCCGGGTTCATCCGGGCGCTGCCGTCCGAGCAGCCGGCCCGTGGGCAGAAGAAGGAGTTCGAGGTGCTGCCCGCGGGCCGCGCGGAGCTGACCGGCTGGGCGTCGGGCGAGCAGGAGTCCAAGCCCATCCGGGACGCGCTGCTGCTGCGGCTGCGGGCGGCCGCGGTGGTGGGGCGGACCGGTCTCGACGAGGAGCTGCGCCGTCATCTCGGCCTGCACCGGCGGCAGTTGGCGGAGTACGAGGAGATCGAGGGCCGCGACTTCGGGGCCGCGGCCGAGCCGGCGGACCGGCTGCGGCGGCTGGTGCTGCGGGCCGGCATCGGGCTGGAGACGTTCTGGGTGGCGTGGCTGGAGGAGGCGCTGGCCGAGGTCGAGGAGATGGCGGCCGGGGAGGACCCGGCGGGCACCGCGGACGCGGACGCGGGCGGGCGGCCCGGGGAGTGACCCCCGGGCCGCCCGCCCGCGTCCGCCGTGCGGGGCCGGCGCCGGTCGCCCGGCGCCGGCCGTCGGGCCGTCAGCAGTTGTCGTAGAGGAGTGTGCGCACGAGTCGGCAGGTCGTGTCGGAGGGGGCGTGGACGCCTATTTGGGCGGCGGTGTGCCGGATCTTGCGGTTGTGGGCCTGCTCGGGGCGGTAGACGCCGGTGTCCATCAGGGCTATGGCGAGCCGCATGGCCTTCAGGCGGCGGTTGTGGGATTCGTACCGCTCGCGCGGCCATCCCGCGGGCAGCGGCTTCTTGGGCAGCGGGTGGGCCGGGAGAGGCTTCGTCATGAGTGTGGCAGCGGCCATCGGCGACCTCCTGGAGCGTGGGAAAACCCTCACTGACTGGTTCCCATTCTACCGGCCACCACTGACAAAAGCCCCTGGCCAGGGGGGATTTGAACCCCCCTGGCCGGCCCTTCGACCGCCCCCGCGCGAGCCCCTGCCGACCCCCGTCCCGGCCCCCGCGGGCGGAGCGGTTCAGGCCCGCGCGGCGCCCGCCCGCAGCCGGGTCTTGTCGGGCTTGCCGGCGGGGGTCAGCGGGATCTCGTCGACGACGTGCACGGCGGCCGGGGCGTAGAGGGTGCCCTTGTGCTCGGTGACGAAGGCGCGCAGCGCGTCGGGGTCGGCCGGGTGCCCCGGGGCGGGCACCACCGCGGCGTGCACCTCCTCGCTGTCGTCGGCCCGGCGGACGCCGAAGACCGCGCAGTGGGCGACCGCGGGGTGGGTGTGCAGCAGGTCCTCGACCTCCGCCGGGTGGACGTGGCCGCCGACGACGATGATCAGGTCCTTGACCCGGTCGACGAGGTAGAGCCGGCCCTCCTCGTCCAGGCATCCGGCGTCGCCGGTGCGCAGCCAGCCGTCGCCGGTCAGCACCCGCGCGGTCAGCTCGGGCTGCTTCCAGTAGCCGGTCATCACGCCGGCGGAGCGCACGCAGACCTCGCCCTGCTCCCCCGTCGGCAGGTCCCGCCCGTCCGCGTCACGGATGGCGAGTTCGACGCCGGGCAGCGGGCGGCCGACGGTGATCCGGCCGCCGGGGCCGGTCGGGACGTGGTCCTCCGGGAGGGCCACGGTGAGCGACATCGCCTCGGACATGCCGTAGACGCCGTACAGCACCGGGCCGAAGACCTTGGCGGCCTCGGTCAGCCGCGACGGGGAGGCCACGCAACCGCCGTAGGTGATGCTGACCAGCGAGGTGAGGTCGGTGCCGGGCAGGGTGGGGTCGTCCAGGAGGCGGTAGAGGAGCGGGGGCAGCAGCCAGAGGTGGCTGATGCGGTCGCGGGCGACGGCGGCGAGCACCGCGGCGGGGTCGAAGGCGCGGTGCAGGACGACGGAGCCGCCCGACACGAGCGTCAGGTCGGTCAGCACCCCCGCCAGGTGGGCGAGCGAGGTGCAGGCGAGGAGGCGGGGCGGCTCCTCGCCGGCGACCGGCTGCTGGGCGAGCATCGCGGCGTACGCGGCGTGGCCCATCCGGACTCCCTTGGGAATGCCGGTCGTTCCGCCGGTGTGCCGGATGCACCAGTCGTCCTCGGGGCGGGCGGCGCTCGGCACGACGGGGGTGGCCGGCAGCGCCGCCGACTCCGCCAGCAGGTCGAGGCCGAGGGCGGGCGCGGGCGACGGGCCGAGGGTCATGACCTCGGGCTCCGGGCCGCGGATGAGCCGGAGCAGGTCCCGTGCGGTGGTGTGCAGAGCGGGGTCGACGAGGAGCAGCGCGGTGTCGGCGCTCTCGGTGATCCGGGCCAGGGGTTCGGCGGCCATGCCGTCGTAGAGGAGCACGATGCGGGCGCCGACGAGGTTGGCGGCGTAGCGGGCGGCGAGCACCTCGTGGCGGTTGCCGCTGAGGAGGGAGACGGTGCGGCCGCGGCCGATGCCGTGCGCGGCGAGCACCGCCGCCATGCGGTGGACGGTGGCGTGTAAGGCGCCGGCGGTGACCTCGGGGCGGGTGCCGGGGCCCGCCGCGGCGCCGGTGCCGGGGGGCGCGTCCGGGCCGGTCAGCACCGTACGGGCCGGGTCGCGGGCGAGGGCGGCGAGGACGGAGTCGACGTAGCTGGTGAATCCGGTGGCGGACGTCATGGCGCGGGGCTCCCTCGGTGCGGTGGCGGGCCGGCCGGCGGCCCGTTGACACCCTCGACGCTACGTCGCCCCGCTCACGGCCTCCATGACCAATTCCGTCATTCGCTCATGACCCGAGAGGCATGAGGGAGTCCAGGGACGCCTCCGCGGCGGCGAGGATCTCGGTGACCCGCAGGCCGAAGTGGACGTCGCAGGCGTTCGGCAGGCCGGTGCCGGCCGCGGCGAGCAGGGCGTCGACCGCGCGGTGGTAGGCCGCGTCGGCGCCCTGCTGCCGGCGGGGCAGGGCGGTGACGCCGGCGGTGCCGCGCAGGGTGACCTCGACGCCGGCCGCGGCGGGCGGCGCGGTCAGGCCGACCGTGGCCGAGCTGGCCGCGCCGCTGCTGTGCCGCATCGTCAGCAGCACCGTGTCGGCCGGCCCGCGGGCGGCGGTCACCGTCTCCGCGTCGCCGAGCACCGCGAGGAGGACGGACAGCACGTGCGGGCCGATGTCCCACAGGCCGCCCTTCTCCCGGCGCCAGGGCGAGTGGGCGTAGGGGCTGCTGGTGCCCTCGACGAAGACCGGGGCGAGCCAGTCGGCGTGCGCGGTGAACCAGCCGCCGGCGGCGGCCTGCGCGGCGATCCACTCGCCCTCCTCCTTGCCGAAGCGGGCGGTGAAGAAGACCACCGAGGCGACGCCGGCGCGGTCCGCGGCGTCGGCGACCGCGCGGGCCTCGGGCACGGAGGTGGCGACCGGCTTGTCCAGGAGGAGGTGGCAGCCGGCCTCGGCGGCGCGGACCGCCAACGGGCCCTGGACGGACGGCGGGAGGGCGAGCGCGACGGCGTCGCAGTCGGCGAACAGTTCCCCGGGGTCGGCGTACGGGCGGCTGTCGTGGGCCTGGGCGAGCGCGGCCGCGGCCTCCGCCCTGCGCCCCCAGACGCCGGCGAGGTCGACGCCGGGGTGGGCGGCGAGCGCGGGGGCGTGGACGCTGCGCGCCCAGGGGCCGGTACCGAGGAGTCCGATGCGCATGGTCGTCATGCGGTCAGTGTCTCGCGGGGCGCGCCGCGCACGGGGCAGCCGCCCGCCGCGGGCCGGCCGGGTAATCCATACGGCCGCGGAAGCCGCGCGGGTGAGTCGTCCGCCACACGGCAAGCGACAAACCGGTGCAGAACACCCCGCGCACGAGGGAGCAATCCTGGGTAAACAGGGCTCTTCGCCTTCGAAATGGCGGGATGTCCGGCTGAGTAACCTGCGGTTCACAAAAGAGCAACGGACGGGAAATGGCCCCTTGCCAGAGTGCGAACGTACGCCCGCACGCGTACCCGCACCTACCCGTATAAGAGGACCCCCGTGAGCATCAAGGCCGAGTACATCTGGATCGACGGCACGCAGCCGACCGCCCAGCTCCGCTCCAAGACGAAGATCCTGACGGACGCGAGCAAGCTGCCGCGCTGGGGCTTCGACGGGTCCAGCACCAACCAGGCCGAAGGCCACTCCTCGGACCTCGTCCTCGAACCGGTCTTCAGCTGCCCCGACCCGATCCGCGGCGGCGACCACCTGCTGGTGCTGTGCGAGGTGCTCAACACCGACCTGACCCCGCACTCCTCCAACACCCGTGCGCTGCTGCGCCCGGTGGCGGAGAAGTTCGCCGGCCAGGAGCCGATCTTCGGCATCGAGCAGGAGTACACCTTCCTCAAGGGCGAGCGTCCGCTCGGCTTCCCCGAGGGCGGCGGCTTCCCGGCCCCGCAGGGCGACTACTACTGCGGCGTGGGCGCCGACGCGATCTTCGGCCGGGAGATCGTCGAGAAGCACCTCGACCTGTGCCTGGCGGCCGGCCTCGGCCTGTCCGGCATCAACGCCGAGGTCATGCCCGGCCAGTGGGAGTTCCAGGTGGGCGCGCTGGCGCCGCTGGAGGTCTCCGACCACATGTGGGTGGCGCGCTGGCTGCTGCACCGGGTCGCCGAGGAGTACGGCGTCACCGCGTCGCTGGACGCCAAGCCGGCCAAGGGCGACTGGAACGGCGCGGGCGCGCACACCAACTTCTCCACCCGCGCCATGCGTGAGGGCTACGACGCGATCATCACCGCCTGCGAGGCGCTGGGCCAGGACGGCAAGCCGCTGGAGCACGTCCGCCAGTACGGCACCGGCATCGAGGACCGGCTGACCGGTGCGCACGAGACCGCGCCCTGGGACGAGTACAGCTACGGCGCCTCCGACCGCGGCGCCTCGGTGCGCATCCCCTGGCAGGTCGAGGTCGAGAAGAAGGGCTACATCGAGGACCGCCGGCCGAACGCCAACGTCGACCCGTACGTGGTCACCCGGCTGATCGTGGACACCTGCTGCACGGAGCTGGCGCGGCGCGAGCAGATCTGAGGCGGGTAACACCTGAACGGGGCCGGACCGGAGGGTCCGGCCCCGTTCGCGTGCCCTGCGCGGGCCGGGCCGGCGGCGGCCGGCCGCGGCGACCGGCACACTGGGCGGCATGCCCCCGCACCGCCACCCGAGGACTCCCCCGCTGCCCTGGGCCGCGCCGCTGTACGTCGGCGCGGTGCAGCTCGGCGCGTACGCCACCGGGCGGCTGCCGGCCGGGCGTCGCACGGAACTGCTGCGCGCGCACTCCACCAACGTCGCCAATCTGCGCGCCGGCCGGTGGGCGACCCTGCTCACCAGCGCGGCCTTCGTCGAGCGCCCGCTGACGCTGCCGTACGGCGCCGCGCTGCTCGCCGCGCTCGGCACGGCCGAGGCGCGTTGGGGCGCGCCCCGTGCGGCCGGGGTGTTCGCGTTCGGCCACACCGGAGCCAGCCTGCTGGTGTACGCGGGCCTGCGCGGCCGGGTGCGCACGGCCCCGCCGGACGCCACCGCCCGGGCCGTCGACGTCGGGGCCAGCTACGGCTTCCACGCCACGCTCGGCGCCCTCGCCGTGACGCTCCCGCACCGCGGCGCGCGGGCCGCCGCGACGGCCGGGCTGCTGGCCCTGGGGACGTATCCGGTGCTGCGCCGCGGGCGGACCTTCACCGACGCCGGCCATCTGGCGGCGCTCGCGCTCGGGATGGCCACGGGCCGCGGGATACGCGGGACGCGCGCGCCGCACGGGGCAGCGGTCAGCGGGCGGGCGGCCGGCGAGGCGACGCGGGGAACAGGCTGATCGCACCGCACGGTTCCGGCCACCGTCCACCCCTTGGACGCCCGGCCCCGCACCCCAACTCCGGTGTGCGCACGCCGAGTCGGAGGCCGATCACCCCTTGTCCCGCCGCCCGCCCGGGCCGTGGAGGGCCGAATCACGTCACACCGCCACCCGCACGAGGGACAGAACACCGACTGTCTGGTTCAATAGGGCCATGGCCAGCCTCACCGACACCGCGACAGGTCGCAGCGACCTGGAGCCTTTCTGGCCGTCCCGGCAGGCGCACGCGTTCGACCGTCTGTGTTGCCGCGCGCACTGAGCGCGGGCCCGCACCTCCCCCTCCGACGCCGCTGACCGGCGTCCCCAGCCCTGCCCGCGCGCACGACGTCCCCCGACGCCCCTCTGCGCGAAAGAGCTGACTCCCCATGACGAACGTCCGTACCCTCGCTGCCGGTTCCGCGACGGCTCCCGTTTCCCCCCTCACCACCCCACCCCCGCACCGGCACCGGCTGCGTGCCGTGGCGCCCGACGAGGCCCCGCTCGCCCCCGGCGCCGAGCCGGGCGGCGGCGCCGCACACCACGGGGCCCCACCGATCGCCGACCTGCTGGAATCCGGCGCGACCTGGATCCCGGCGCCCCAGCACAGCCTGCCCGCGCTGCCCGGCCGGCCGCCGATGGTCGGCTACTTCGTCCTGGTGCCCGCCGAGCAGGCCGCGGTCCCGCGGCCGGCCGCCGAGCCGTCGGTGCCCGCACCGACCGGCGACGCGATCGTCCGGATCGACCCCGAGCAGCGCACCGCACGGGTCCTGGACCGGCCGCTCGACCTGACGTACCTGGAGTTCGAGCTGCTGGCGCACCTGGTCGCGCATCCGCACCGGGTGCACACCCGCGACCAGCTCGTGACCACGGTGTGGGGCTACGGGCACGTCGGCGACGGCCGCACCGTCGACGTCCATGTCGCCCGGCTGCGCCGCAAGTTGGGCGTGGAGCACCGCGCGTCGATCGTGACGGTGCGCCGGGTCGGCTACAAGTACGTGCCGAGCGCCTGAGACCGGACGCCCCTCAGACGCCCTCCCGTTCCTCCCGGAGCGGGAGGGCGCCCGGGGCCCGCCGGTACAGCCAGCCCACCCCGCACGCCACCACCAGCCCCATGCCGGAGGCCAGCAGGGTCCCCGCCGCCGGGGAATCGGTGAGCGCCGCGCCGCCCAGGCCGCCGAGGGCCGTACTGCACAGCGCCCACAGCCCCGCGCCCACCGCGTCCAGCAGGACGAAGCGGCGCAGCGGGAAACGGACGCTCCCGGTGGACAGCGCGGAGACCACCCGGCCACCCGGCACGAAGCGGCCGGCGATGACGAGCAGCGCGGCGTGCCGCTCGACCGCGGCGCGGGCCCTGAGGTACCGGGCCCGGCCGCGTGCACCGCGCAGCAGCCGGGCGGTCGCTCGCGGGCCCGCGTACCGGCCCACGGTGTAGCCCAGGCAGTCGCCGGCCAGCGCCCCGGCCGCCGCGACGCCCGCCAGCAGGGCGAGCAGCGGCAGGTCGGGGCCGATGAGCACGGCGACCAGCAGGACGGTGGTCTCGCTCGGCATGAACGGCAGCAGCGCGTCGAGGCCGGACACCAGCAGCACCACGAGCCACAACCAGGGCGAGCCGAGCAGTCCTTGCAGCGGGCCGGCGAGCTGGTCCAGCTCGTCAAACATGGGCCGGCGCATCCCGTACGGGTGCCGCCACCGGGCGCGGCGGCACGCTCGTCGACGGCCGGCCGCCCAGCACCGCCCGGGCCGCCAGCGCCGCCAGCTCCCGCCGGTCCAGGCCCGGGTCCCGCCCCGCGGTGGTCAGCGCCGGATGCGCGGTGACCCGTACGGTCAGCGCGCGGGCCGCCAGCACCCGGCGCAGCGAGGCGAGGAAGGTGTCCTCGCCGCAGAAGGCCGCCACCGTGCTGGGCAGGCCCTGCTGGGTGTACGTGACGGTCACCGGCCGCACCGGCGCGCCCGCGTCGAGGGCGGCCTGGAAGGTGGCCCGGCGGAAGGCGCCCCGGTCGGCGGTGCACCAGGTGGTGGCCTGCGGGAAGACCGCCACCGAGCGCCCGGACGCCAGCAGGTCGGCCAACTCCCGGACGATATGCGGCAGTTTCCTCGGATCCGTACGGTCGATGAAGTGCGTACCGGCTCTGCGGGCCAGCCCGCCGACCACCGGCCAGCCGCCCACCTCGCGCTTGGCGAGCAGGGTGACCGGTTCCACGGCGAGCAGGGCCGGGATGTCGAGCCAGGAGATGTGGTTGACCACCAGCAGCGTGCCGGGCCCGCCGTCCGGGCAGGTGAGCGCACCGGTCCCGGGCGGGGGGCCGTCGAGGCTGATGCCCAGCGCGTCGAGCAGCGCGCCGGCGTGGGCCCGCAGCCGCGGCGGCTCGGCCATCCGCGCGCCGTCCGTCAACGCGCGGCGCACCCGGTGCGCGAACCCGGCGGAGCGCCGGACGACGCCGGTCGCCGGCAGGGGCGGCAGGGCGTGCGCGGCGCAGCCCGGGGTGCAGTCGGACCGGACGTCCCAGGGGCCGTTCACCGCTCCCCCAGGAAATAGCGCCGGTAGCGGTCGCCGAGCCGTTCCATGTCCAGGACGACGAAGAAGTCGGCGACGTCGAACTCGGGGTCGTGGGCGGGCGCGCCGCAGATGACCGCGCCGATCCGCAGGTAGCCGCGCAGCAGCGGCGGCAGCTGGGCTGCGCTGGGCCGCTCGGGCGCGGGGACGGTGGCCCGCCAGGGGCGGTGCGGGGTGACCCGGAGCTCGGCCGGGGCGGCGTAGCGGGTGCGGCCCAGCGCCCAGGCGTGGGCGGCGGCGGTCCCCCCGTCGGCGAGCGGCACGGAGGCGCAGCCGGCCAGATAGCGGTGGCCGGAGAGCAGCGTGTAACGGGCCAGCGCGGCCCACATCTGCGTCATCACCGCGCCGCCGCGGTGGTCGGGGTGGACGCAGGACCGGCCGGCCTCGATGAGCGAGGGCCGCAGCGGCGCCAGCGCCCCGAGGTCGAACTCGCCGTCGGAGTAGAGCCGGGAGCTGCGGCCGGGCGGCAGCAGCCGGTAGGTGCCGACGACCTCGCCGGTCGCGGTCCGGGTGACGACGAGGTGGTCGGCGAGCGCGTCGACGGCGTCGATGTCGTGGCCGGCCAGCGGGGTGTGCAGGGTCGCGCCCATCTCACCGGCGAAGACCTGGTGACGCAGACGCTGGGCGGCCCGGATCTGCTCGACGGTGTCGGCGATCCGCGCGGTGTAGCCGGAGTCGGCTGCGGCGGTGGGAGCGGGGACGGGGACGGACGCGGTCGTTGCCATGCTCATGGGAGCGCTCCATGGGGAGTGGGGAGGGACTGCCGGGGGCTGACCTGGCCCTTCTCTACGCGCCAGACTGTTCCCGGGCGCCCCGGCCGACCGCGTGAAGTGGAGGGGGCGCCCGGGTAATCCTCCGCGGAATTCTGTGCTTCCCACGTTGTCGGCTTTCCCGCCGTGGTTGTTGCTCGCCGTTGCGCTTTGCGGCGCCGCCGCACGTTGTCGGCTTTCCCGCCGTGCCTGCTGCTCGCCGTGGCGCCTGCGGCGGGCGTGGGTGGTCGGGTGCGGTGCCGCTCCTCCGGACTTCGTCCTGCGGCGCGTCCCCTCCCGTGAGTGGGTGGACAAAGACCGGTGGGGGCGGGCGTGATCATGCACGCTCGCCCCCACCGGCCTTCAACATTCCCTCCCACGGGAGGGGACGGACCGCAGGACGAAGTCCGGAGGGCCGGCACCGCACCCGACAACAACCCGGCCCGCCGCAGGCGCAACGGCGAACAACCGCCGCGGCGGGACGGAAAACAACGTGCGGGGCGCCGCAAAGCGCAACGGCGAGAAACCACCACGGCGGGAAAGCCAACAACGTGCGGGGCCGCCAGCGCAGCGCAACGGCGAGAAACCACCGCGGCGGGGAAGCCGACAACGTGGGAAGCTGGGCCCCATGGGCCTACCGTCGCGACGGGCGTTGTTGGGAACAGCAGGGGCGATCGCGGGTGCGATGCGTGCGGGGTCGGTGTTCGGCAGGAGCGCGTACGCCGCGGGCCGGGCGGAGGCCGGGGCGTGGGACACCGCGCCGGCGCGGGCGGCCCTGGAGCGGCTGCTGCCGGGGCACGCCGGGCAGTTCGTGCTGGTGCCGCTGGCCGGGGAGGGTGGTGCCGACCGCTTCCGGGTCTCGGGGGCGGAGGGGCGGATCACCGTGGCCGGGACCACCCCGGCGGTGCTGCTGACCGGCGTCAACTGGTACCTGAAGTACACCTGTCGGGCGCATCTTTCCTGGGCCGGGGAGCAGCTCCGGCTGCCCGCGCGGCTGCCCGCGCCGGACGCGCCCGTCGAGCGCGCCACCCCGCTGCCGCACCGCTTCGCCCTCAACGACACCCACGACGGCTACACCGCCCCGTACGCGAACTGGCCGCGCTGGGAGCGGCTGATCGACGTACTGGCGCTGCACGGGGTGAACGAGGTGCTGGTCACCCCGGGTGCCGAGGCCGTCTACCACCGGCTGCTGACCGGTTTCGGGTACTCCGACGCCGAGGCCCGCGGCTGGCTCCCGGCGCCGTCGCACCAGCCGTGGTGGCTGCTCCAGAACATGAGCGGCTACGGCGGGCCGGTGAGTACCGAACTGCTCGGCCGGCGCGTCGAGTTGGGGCGGAGGATCTGTGACCGGCTGCGGGCGCTGGGGATGCGTCCGGTGCTGCCCGGCTACTTCGGCACCGTCCCGGACGGATTCGCCGCCCGGAATCCCGGGGCCCGGACCGTTCCGCAGGGCACCTGGTCGGAGCTGAGGCGTCCGGACTGGCTCGATCCGCGGACGGAGGTCTTCGGCCGGGTCGCCGCCGCCTTCTACCGCCATCAGGAGCAACTCCTGGGCCCTGCACAGCACTTCAAGATGGATCTGCTGCACGAGGGCGGCGATCCGGGGGACGTTCCGGTGCCGGAGGCCGCGCGGGCGGTGGAGCGGGCGCTGCGCACCGCCCGGCCGGGCGCCACCTGGGTGATCCTGGGCTGGCAGAACAATCCGCGGCGCGATCTGCTGGACGCCGTCGACCACGACCGGATGCTGATCGTGGACGGGCTCAGCGACCTGGACGCGGTGACCGACCGGGAGCGGGACTGGGGCGGGGTGCCGTATGCCTTCGGGTCGATCCCCAACTTCGGCGGGCGCACCACGATCGGCGCGAAGACGCATGTCTGGGCCGAGCGCTTCACGGCCTGGCGTGACAAGCCGGGCAGCCGGCTCGTCGGCACCGCGTACCTGCCGGAGGCCGCCGAACGCGATCCGGCGGCCTTCGAGCTGTTCAGCGAACTGGCCTGGCGGGAGCGCCCGGTGGACCGCGCCGCGTGGTTCGACGGGTACGCCGAGCTGCGGTACGGCGGCCGCGACGGGCGGGCCCGGGACGCTTTCGCCGCGCTCCGCACGAGTGCGTACGAGATCGCCAGCAAGGACGGCCGGCCGCACGACTCGGTGTTCGCCGCCCGGCCCGACCTGGCGGCCCGGTCGGGCACCGTCTACGCCACCCACACCCCGGCGTTCGACCCGGCCGCCTTCGACACCGCGTTCGCCGCGCTGCTCGCCGTCCGGCCGGCGCTGCGCGGCAGCGACGCCTACCGGCACGACCTGACCGACGCCGCGCGGCAGGCGCTGGCGAACCGTTCCTGGCAGCTGATCGGGCAGCTGCAGGACGCCTACCGGCGCAAGGACCGGGCCGCCTTCGGTGCGCTGTCCGCGCTGTGGCTGCGGCTGATGCGGCTGAGCGAGGAGGTCACCGGGGCGCACCGGCAGTTCCTGCTCGGGCCGTGGCTGGCCGACGCCAGGGCGATGGCGTCCGGGCCCGGGGAGGCGGCGCAGCTGGAGCACAGCGCCCGGGCGCTGGTCACCACCTGGGCCGACCGGCCCACCGCCGACGGCGGCGCGCTCGCCAACTACGCCAACCGCGACTGGCACGGCCTGATCGGCGACGTGCACCTCCCGCAGTGGCAGGCGTATCTGGACGAGCTGGCGGACGCGCTGGCGGCGGACCGGCCGCCCCGGGCCTTCGACTGGTACGCCAGGGAGGAGACCTGGACCCGTGCGCGCGACGACTATCCGCTGCGGCCCACCGCCGAGGCGCACCGCACGGCGCAGCGGGTGCACGACGTTCTCGCCGCGGCTCCCTACCAGGGCACGGTGACGGTCACCGCCACCCCGGCCGGGCTGCCGCCGGGCGGCCGGGCCACCGTCGTCGCGGCGCTGCGGAACGTCAACGGGCTGCGTGCGACGGGCCGGGTCGACTTCGCGCTGCGCGGCGTGGACGCCACCGCCGTCGGCCCGGTGTCCCTGCCGTCCGTCCCGCCCGGCGGCACCGGCGAGGCCCGCTGGCGGGTCACCGCGCCGCCCGGCCCGCTGGACGTACCGCTGCGGCCGCTGCCGTACGACCTCACCGTGGACTACGGGCCGAGGGGGGAGAAACCGGTGCGGGCCGCCCGCTCCGGCACGCTCTTCGTGGCCGGGCCGCTGGCGCCGGGCCTGGAGTCGGTGACGACGAACGCGGCGGTGTTCGGGCAGCTGGACGACCGGTTCGCGATCAACGGCGCGGGCGCCGACCTGTGGAAGGCCACCGCGGAGTTCGGGGCGGTGTACCGGCCGGGCGCGCTGGCCGCCGGCGGCTCGGTGACGGTCGAGGTGACCCGGCAGGACGCCACCGGCCCCTGGGCCCGGGCCGGCATCGTCGTCCGCAACCGCCTCGCCGGCGGGGGCGGACCGGACGCCCTCGGCTTCCTCAACCTCTCGGTGACCCCCGCCAACGGCGTCGTGCTGTCGTACGACGCCAACGGTGACGGCACGCTGGACACCTACCGGCGGCTCACCGGCGGCACCGCGCCCGTTCTGCTGCGTCTGACGCGTGGCCCGGACGGCGGTACGTACACGGGGGCCTGCTCCACCGACGGCGGTGACAGCTGGCGGGAGGTCGGCACCGTGAGCGTCCCGGGAGCCGCCGTCCGCCAGGACGCCGGGCTGCACCAGTCGGCCGCCAACTCGGGTGCCGGGGACCGCGGTACGGCCGAGTTCCGCCGCTGGAAGGTCACCTGACCACCGCGTACGCTGACCGGCACGGCCCACGGCCGGAACGGACCACGAGCGAGGGGATCACGGTATGAGTGCCGCAGCTGAGAAGGAGTGGCTCTACGCCCTCGACATCTCCGACGCCACCTGGCAGCGGGCCCCCGGCGACGCCGAGGAGGCCGTGGAGATCGCTTTCCTGGAGCGCGGCGCGGTGGCGATGCGCAATTCCACCGAACCCGATGTGGTACTGCGCTACACGGAGGCGGAGTGGCGGGCCTTCGTGCTCGGCGCGCGGGACGGCGAGTTCGACCTCAAGCAGTAGACGGGGCACCGAAGTTGGTCGTGCGGCCACCGCGGCAGGCGTACCGCGGTGGCCGCTGACGTGTCCGGACACCGTGCCGTCACCCGTCAGGGCACGCGGGTGAGGGCCGGTGACCATCACAGGATTCACTCGTTTCACCGAACGTGAAACAGCAGCAGGCGACCTCCATGCGTCCGGACCGCCCCTCCCCCGGCGGCCTCGACGACTTCGGTGATGTCATCGACGTCGAGCAGGCCGAGGCGGCGCTGGTCGAGCACTACCCCCGGCTGGTCCGGCTGGCCTACCTCGTCCTGCCGGCCGGGCGGAGCCGCAGCCGCCGGGTGCTGGCCGCGCACGGGGTGGTGCAGCGCAGCCTGCCGCGCCAGCGCGCCGCCGCCCACGGGCCCGGCCTGCCCGCGCAGCGGGCCGGCCTCGGGGCGGCCATCGACCCGGGTTACGCCTTCGTGCGGCTGCGGGTGCTGCGCGCCGCGCTCGCCGCCGGCCGCACCCGCCGGCTGCCCGCGCCGCCGCCGCTGCTGCCCCAGGTGTGGGGGCTGCGGCTGTTCCCGCGGGCCGGCGGCGCCGATGAACTCGCCCTGGACCAGGCGCTGTCGGCGCTGTCGGCACCGGCCAGGGCGGCGTTCGTGCTGCGCGACCTGGAGCGGCTGAGCGCGCCGGAGGTCCGGCGGGTGCTGGAGGCCGCGGGGGTGGCGCACGCCCGGGAGGCACTGGAGGAGGCGGAGCAGGCCGAGACGCCGGCCGGCAGCCGGGACCGTTCGCTGCTGGAGTCGCCGGAGTTCGACCCGTGCGCGCTGCAGGCCCGGCCGACGGATCTGATCCGGCGGCGGCAGCACGGCCGGGCGGTGCTGGCGGCGGGCGTCGCGGTGCTGGTGTGCGGGGCGCTGCTGGGGATGCCGGGCGACGGCTGGGGCCCGGACGGCGCCGCCGCCCCGCCGTACGCCCGGAACCCGGCGGCCGAAGCGGCGCTGGATCCCGGCAGGTTGACGGTCACCTCGGCGACCGCCTGGAAGACCGCCGCCCGGCAGGACTTCACCGCCTGGCCGGCCCGCGGGGACCGGATCCACGACCGGGCGCTGCTGCGCCGTGCGCTGGCCGTGTGGGCCAGGCCGGGCGCCGGTGTCCAGGTCTCGGCGACGCCCGGCACCCCGGCCGGTCCGGCCGCCGGGCCCGCCCAGTTGCTGTTCGCGGGCGTGGTGGACCACGCGGTCGTGGTGATCTTCCATGACGGCCTGCGGGTGGTGCGCTACGCGGAGGCGGCGGACGGCGAGGGCCAGGCCGACGGGACGGGCGCGGCGCTGGACTTCGCCCGGACCGACGGCGCGGCGGCGGACTCGGCGAACGCGCTGGTGGCGGGCCGTACGCAGGGCAACGTCCGCTATCTGACCGCGCCCTGGGTGACGTCGGCGCGCCTTGTCGACCTGCTGAAGCCGGACGCCGCGGGGCAGCCGGCGCCGATCGACGCGAACGGGCTGACCGGGCCGGTGCCCATGCCGCAGGCCGCCGACACCTGCACCGGCTGGCCGGCGCTGCGCATGGGCGGCCGCCTGCTGACGGATCTCGGTGAGCTGACCCCGGCCCGGCTGACGTACGGCTCCCCGCGCCGGCCGGGCGAGGTGCGCTCCCGGCAGGCCAGGACGGCCTGGGCACGTACCGCCTGCCAGCTCGCGACGGTCCGCGGGCAGGGCGTGCGGACGGTGAACGCCTGGAAGTTCGCCGAGCAGCCGCTGCCGGAGGGGGCGGGCGGCGCGGCGTGGCTGTGTACCCGCGCGGAGACCTGGCGCGGTGCGGGCAGCCGGACGACGGCGCAGATCCAGGCGCCGGCACCGAGCGGGCAGCCGTACGCGTCCGGGGCGGTGGTGGCCCGTGCCGACGGCGGTACGGCCTGCGGGCCGCGGGCGCCGAAGGCGCTGGCCGGGGTGTTGTGGAAGTCGCCGGCCGGCTCGTGGTGGCTGCTGGCGGCGGGCAGCGGGCAGGTCACGTCGATCACCGCGACGGGCGGGGTGCGGGGCCGGGCGCCCGGCCGGCTGCTGTCGCTCCCGGCGAAGGCGGGTGACCGGGCGGAGCTGGCGGGGCGGCTGGCGAACGGCGGGACGGTCGAGGCGCTGCGGTAGCGGGGCGCGCCGTCAGGGGTGTCGTGCGGCGGGGCTCCTGACGGCGGGGCCGGCGGCGGGGCCGGGGCGGCAATTTTCGCCGTCCGAGGGGTACCGGCATTCCTTACCCGCCAGTACATTGACGCCATGTCTAATACGGCCTCGTTGCGGCCCCAGCCGGCCGCGTCCGAGCACACCCCGCTGAAGGCCCGCAACGTCGCCTTCGACTGGGCGGACACCCCACTGCACTGGATTCCCGGCGACCCCGCCAGCAGCCACACGATCAATGTGCTGCACCTGCTGCTGCCGGCCGGCGAGCGCTGGTTCGTGCACGTCTACAAGCAGGTGCTGCCGGCCATCCGCGATCCGCAACTGCGCGCGGACGTCCTCGGGTTCATCGGGCAGGAGGCGATGCACTCGCAGGCGCACGACGACGTGCTGCCGCACCTGGCGGCGCAGGGCCTCGACCCGACCCCGTACACCGCGCAGGTGGACTGGTTCTTCGAGAAGCTGCTCGGCGACCGCACCCTGCCGCCGGGCCGGGCGCGGCAGTGGTGGCTGCTGGAGCGGGTGGCGCTGATCGCCGCGATCGAGCACTACACCGCGTTCCTGGGCGACTGGGTGCTCAACGCCGGGGCGCTGGACGCCCGGGGCGCCGATCCGACGATGCTCGACCTGCTGCGCTGGCACGGCGCCGAGGAGGTCGAGCACCGCTCGGTCGCCTTCGACCTGTTCGTGCACCTCGACGGCGGCTACCGGCGGCGGGTGCGGACCTGGGCCACCGCGTTCAGCGCGCTGGTGTTCCTGTGGCAGCGCGGCGTCCGGTTCTTCATGGAGCACGACCCCACGCTGCTCGACGGCCGGGCGCGGTTCCGGGAGTTCCTGCGCGGCGGACGGGAGGGCGTGCTGCCCACCGCGGGCGCCATGGCACGCTCCGTCCCGCAGTACCTGAGCCATGCGTACCACCCCTCGCGGCACGGCAGCACCGCGCAGGCCGCCGCCTACCTCGCCGGATCGCCCGCCGCGACCGCGGCCGAGGCCCGTACGAGCGGAGGTGCCTGAGATGCCCCGGATCCGCACCGTAGTGGCCGTCGGCGCGGCGGCGCTGGTCGTCCGGCGGGCGCTGCGCCGCCGGGTGCGGGCGTCGCCGCTGTGGCCGATGCCGGCACTGGCCGAACCGGTCTCCGGCCGGGGCCGGCACGGCTCGGGCCGCGCGGTGACCCGGCGGTTGACGGTGGTGGAACGTACGGAGGAGGCCGAGGGCGTGGTGCGGCTGCGCCTGGAGGGCGCGGGGCTGCCGGGGTGGGAGCCCGGCGCGCACCTCGACCTGGTGCTGCCGTCGGGGACGGTGCGCCAGTACTCGCTGTGCGGGGACCCCGCGACGCCCGGTTCGTACACCGTCGCCGCCCGGCTGATCGAGGACGGCCGGGGCGGTTCGCGGGAGGTGCACGAGCAGCTGCACGAGGGCACCGAGGTGGAGGTCCGCGGGCCGCGCAACCGCTTCCCGCTCCGCGCCGGCCCCGCGTACGTCTTCGTCGCGGGCGGCATCGGCATCACCCCGATCCTGCCGATGGTGCGGCAGGCCGAGCGGGAGGGGGTGCCGTGGCGGCTGCTGTACGGGGGGCGTTCGCGGGCCTCGATGCCGTTCCTGGCGGAGATCGAGAAGCTGGCGGGGGCCGGCGCGGACCGGGTGACGGTGGTCGCCGAGGACCAGGACGGCCGCCCCGACCTGGCGGCGCTGCTCGCCGGTGCGCCGCCGCACGCGGCGGTGTACTGCTGCGGCCCGGAACCGCTGATGGACGCGGTGGCGGCGCTGCTGCCGGCGGGCCCCGAGGGCCTGACGCTGCACACCGAGCGCTTCGCCCCGGCCGCCCCCGAGGCCGCCGGCGAGAACGTGCCGTTCGAGGTGGAGCTGCGCCGCTCCGGCCGCACGGTCGAGGTGGCCGCGGACACCAGCGTGCTGCGGGCGATCCGCGAGCAGGCGCTGCCGGATCTGCCGTACTCCTGTGAGCGGGGGTTCTGCGGCACCTGCCAGCAGCGGGTGCTGGCCGGCGAGGTGGATCACCGCGACGAGCTGCTGACCGACGCCGAGCGCGCCGACTCCCTGCTGATCTGCGTCTCCCGGGCGCGGGGCGGCACCGGGCTGGTGCTGGATCTGTGATTCCGTGGCGCGCCCCGGGTCGTTATGGTGGCCGCATGACGACCGGGGCGCGCCGCAGGATGGGCGTCGAGGAACGACGCGATCAGCTGATCGCGGTCGCCCTCGACCTCTTCAGCCACCGCTCCCCCGACGACGTGTCGATCGACGAGATCGCCGAGGCGGCCGGCATCTCGCGGCCGTTGGTCTACCACTACTTCCCGGGCAAGCAGCAGCTGTACGAGGCCGCGCTGCGGCGGGCCGCCGAGGAGCTGACCGCCCGGTTCGTCGAGCCGCACGAAGGCCCGCTCGGCGCCCGCCTGTTGCGGGTGATGGAACGGTTCTTCGACTTCGTCGACGAGCACGGCCCCGGCTTCTTCGCGCTGATGCGCGGCGGGCCGGCCATCGGCTCGACGCGGACCGGCGCGATGATCGACGGTGTCCGCCAGGCCGCGTACGAGCAGATCGTCGCCCACCTCGGTGTCCCCGCGCCCGCCCCGCGGCTGCAGCTGGTGGTGCGCTCGTGGATCTCCCTGGCCGAGACCACCGCGCTGCTGTGGCTGGACGGGCGCCGCATTCCCCGGGCGGAGCTGGAGCGCCAGCTCGTGCACGACTTCGCGGCGCTGGCGGCGGTGAGCGCCGCGTACGACGACGAGATGGCCGGGGTGGTCCGCCGGATGCTGGCCGACGAGCCGGCGGACGGGATGTTCGCGGACCTGGTGGGGCGGCTGCTGACGCTGCCGCAGCCGGTCTAGGCCGGGTCCAGCAGGACGGCACCCCTGGCGGGCGGCGCGCGGCGGGCCGCCCGGCAGGTGTCCCGGGCGGCCCGCGGGTGTCTCGCGGAGGGGGTCTAGGCACCGCCCGTGAGGCTGGCGAACACCACCACGTTGTCGGGGTAGTAGTGCTTGCCCTGGTCGTAGTCCCCGCCGCAAGTGATCAGGCGCAGCCCGGCGTGGTCGAGGTTCTTGTACACCTCCAGCGTGGGGAACTTGTTCTTCGGGTACGTGGCGATGCGGTCGACGGTGAACTTCGCGGTGCGGCCGTCCTGCCGGGCGACCTCGATGGTGTCTCCCCGCTTCATCGACGACAGCCGGTGGAACACCGACGGGGTGCCGTTCCAGGTGACGTGGCCCGCGATGACCGCCGGGCCCTTGGCCCCCGGTGTCGGTCCGGGCCCGTACCAGCCCGCCTTGGCCGGGTCGCGGGGGGTCTCCATGCTGCCGTCCGCGTGCTGTCCCAGCGTCTCCAGCGTGGAGGACACGTGCAGCGAGGGGATGGTGAGCCGCATCGGGACGGACGCCGGCATGCTCGCGGCGGACGCGCCGCCGGAGCCGTCCGCCGCGGACGCCCCGTCGTGGGCCGGCTGGCCGCCCTGGCCCTGCTGCCCGGCGGGGAGCGACTGCGGCGCCGCCGGGGCCTGTTCCCCGCATCCGGCGACGAGCGCGGCCACCGCGGCGACCGCGCACACCCAGCCGGTGACGCGGCCCGCGCCGCGGGCGCTCACGCGGCGGCCCCGCTGTTCCCGCCGCGGCCGGCGGCGGGCAGGGACCGGCGGCGGCGCAGGACGACCAGGGCGCCGGTCGCCGCCGCGGCGAGGCCGCCGGCGACGAGTGCCGCGGCCGGCACTCCGGTGCCCGGGGCGGCGCCGTCCACCGGCCCCGTCCCGGTCTCCACCCCGCCGACCGGGATGGACCCCACCGCGGCGCCCTGGACCTCACCGCAGTCGGTCGGGGCGGTGGCCTCCTGCGGGAGTTTGGGGTCGAGTTCGCTCTTGCCGGCGCCGTCGAAGTCGTACTTCTTGTTGCCGTTGCGGTCGATGCCGTGCTGCACGATGTGCAGGTCCTTGATGTGGTCGACCACGGCCTGGGAGACGGTCAGTGTGCGCTCGTAGGAGAGCTTGCCCTGGGCGTCCGCCACCGGCATCCGGTCCACGGCGAGCGCGCTGTCCATGGCGTCGGTGGAGCCGCTGGTGGTCAGGGAGATGTTGATGTTTCCGTAGTCGACGGTGGCTTCGGTGTTGTCGATGACGCCGTCGCCGTTGGTGTCGGCGCTCGGGTCCGGGCAGTGGAAGTCGTGCCCGTCGGTGGAGCCGTGCAGGTGCTGGGCGTGCGGCTGCCCCGGCACGAGCCCCTCGGACTCGATCTTCACGGTCAGCTGGTTGCCCTTCAGGCTGAGCATGGCGACGCCCTTCGAACCGGAGTTGTTCAGCTGCGCCAGGTTGATCTGGTAGGCGCCGTTTCCGTCGGCGGTGGCCGGGGACGCGAGGGCCACGGTGAGGGCGAGGGCGGCCGGGAGAGCGGCGAGGGCGGCGCGGCGGCTGGTGTGCTCGGGTATCACGTGCGGTCCTTTCCGGCGGCCTCGTGACGGGAGGGCCGCAGGTCATCCGGGTGCGAAGCGACACCTCGGCGAGATGTCGCCCCGTATTCGGAGCACCGGTGCCGCGGGGACGGGTCGTGCGGGAAATTTGTCACCACGGCACAATTCCGGGCATGGACACGATCACTTTCCGGCTCGCCGGGGACGGCGCCGACGTGGCGGTGCTGGTGGGGCTGTACGACGCCGCGGCGCGCTGGATGCAGGCGTCGGGTATCGCGCAGTGGCAGCCCGGCGGCAAGAGCGAGGAGCACTTCCGGTTGCGGATGAAGGAGGGGGAGGTGTGGCTGGCCGAGGCCGGCGGGCGGACCGCGGGGGCCTACGAGCTGTGGTGGGACGACGAGCCCGCGTGGGGGCCGCAGCCGCCGGTGGCGGGGTACGTGCACCGGCTGATGGTGGACCGGGAGCGGGCGCCGGCGGGCACCGGCCGGGCGATCCTGGCGCACGCCGAGCGGCGGATCGCCGAGGCGGACCGGGAGTGGGCGCGGCTGGACTGCCTCGCGAGCAACCCGCGGCTGCGTACGTACTACGAGGGCGCCGGGTACACAGTCGTCGGGGAACAGTCCGGCAAGCAGGACGAGGACAACGGCGGCAGCCCGTACGCCGTCACCCTCCTCGAAAAGCGACTGAGCCGGCAGCGCGTGTCCTGACCGGCCCGGGCCGGCGGGCACGGGAACACGCCCGCCCCGCCGGCCCGCGGCGCACACCCGCGGCGTGAACCGCGGCCGGCGGGGGCGGGCTCAGCCCTTGCGGAAGACCGCCACCGTGCGGGCCGGGACGGTGAAGGTGCCGGAGGCGGCGGTGTACGACGCGGTGGCGGTGGTGCGGTCCGCGCCCCGGGCCTGGACGGGGTGCAGGGCGTAGGGCCGGCCGGCGAGGTCGCCCAGGGTCTGGTCCTGCCGGTGCGGGGTGGCGTTGAAGACGATCACCAGGTCGGCGAGGCGCATGGTGAGCACGCCGGGGGTCTCGTCCTTGCCGGACAGCGGGAAGGACAGCTGCGACTGGACCGCGGCGGCGGTGGGCAGGGCGAAGGCCGGTTCGGTGGCGTGGATCCGCAGCAGGTCCCGGTAGGCGGCCGAGGCGTCCTGGATCGCGGCGCAGCCGGGGCGGAGCGCGGGGTCGGCCAGGAGGGGCCTGGCGTAGGGCCACTTGTCCTTGTTGTCGGCGGCCGGGGGCAGCCCGCGGCCGAAGCCGTTGCCGTCGGCGCAGTTCCAGTGCAGCGCGTTGAACCAGTCGCCGCTGTTGAAGGAGTTGCGGTCCAGGGACTTGGAGCGCAGCAGGTCGGAGCCGGCCTGGGAGAGCGCGGGTCCTTGCGACAGCGTTGCGGTGGCCAGTGCAAGGACTTGCATGCGGGCGCGGTCGGCGGCGCTGCTGGTTCCTTGCGGCAGTTTGTAGGCCAGGGCGTCGTAGAGGGTTTCGTTGTCGTGGGCGTCGACGTACGCGAGCGCGTCACCGGGGGCGGCGGCGTAGCCCGCGGGCGCGCCGTTGTAGTCGACCTGGGAGCCCGTGACGCGGCGGCCGGCGGTGTCGGTGAAGGCGTAGTCGGCGAGGTTGCCGGTGAGTCCGACCTTGATGAGGTCCTGGTCGTGCAGGAGCCGGGCGCGCTGTTCGGCGGGCGTACCGTTCCCGGCGGCGGAGTTGGGGTCGGTGTACAGGCCGGAGGCGAAGCCCTGGAGGCGGGGGTCGGCGTCGAAGGGGCCGCCGCCGCGCACCGCGTCACGGGCCCGGTCGCTGAAGGTGGCGATGCCGGTGCCGGCCATGTTCCGCTGGGTGGCCTGCACGAAGCGGGCGTCGTCCGCGGCCTCGCCGAAGTTCCAGCCCTCGCCGTAGAGGATGATCTTCTTGCCGTCGACCCCGTCCTTGCGCGGCGTCAGGGCGTCCAGCGCCTTGCGGACGGCGAGGATGTTGGCCTTGGGGTGGTGGCCCATGAGGTCGAAGCGGAAGCCGTCGACCTTGTACTCCTTGGCCCAGGTGACGACGGAGTCGACGACGAGCTTGCCCATCATGGTGTGTTCCGGCGCGGTCCCGGAGCAGCAGGTGGAGGTGGCCACGCTGCCGTCGTCGAGCAGCCGCTGGTAGTAGCCGGGGACGATCCGGTCCAGCACGGAGTGCGGGTCCTGGCCGCTCGCGGCGGTGTGGTTGTAGACGACGTCCATGACGGTGCGCAGGCCGGCCCCGTTGAGGCCCTGCACCATGCGGCGGAACTCCACGGTGCGCGCGGTGCCCTCCGGGTCGGAGGCGTACGAGCCCTCGGGGACGGTGTAGTGCAGGGGGTCGTAGCCCCAGTTGTAGGCGTCGCGGGCGGCGGCCCCGGTGACGCACTCCTGCTGGCTCTCGGAGTCGGGCGCGTAGGACGCGAGGTCGCAGCGGGGGCGGTCCTGGTCGGCGCGGTTCTCGGGGACGGTGGCGCCGTCAAAGACCGGCAGCAAGTGGACGTAAGAAGTTCCGGCCGCGGCAAGGGATTTCAGCTGCCGCATGCCGTCGGACCGGCTGTCGGTGAAAGCGAGGTACTGGCCGGGGTGGCGGGAGGTGCGGTCCTCGACGGAGAAGTCACGCAGGTGCAGCTCCTGGATCCGGGCCCGGCGCAGCGGCACCGCGGCGGGCTTGCGCAGCGCCGCCCAGCCCTCGGGGGCCAGCCGCGGGTCGTCGAGGTCGACGACGAGGCTGCGGGCCGAATCGGCGGTCAGGGCCGTGGAGTACGGGTCGGTGACCTTGTTGGTGACGGTCCGGCCGGCGGCCGGCGCCCAGACGGTGACGAGGTAGCGGTAGGGCTTCCCGGCCCAGTCCCGCTGCCCCTGGACCCGCCAGACGCCGCTGCGGTCGTCGCGCCGCATCGGGACCGTACGGCCGCCGAGTTCCAGCGCGACGGTGCGGGCGGTGGGCGCCCAGACGGAGAGCGTGGGGCGGCCGTGGTCGAAGACCGGGCCGAGTGCGGCGTGCCGGGCCCGCGCGCCGTAGAGGTCGTCGAGCACGCCGGGTATCTGCACGCCCGTCGTGGTGCGCCGGCCGTCCGCGGTGCGCTGCGCGGCGACCAGGTGGCCGCGCAGCGCCGTACGGGCCAGCGCCCGGTCCCGGGGGTCGACGGTGAAGGCCGGGTAGCCCGTCAGGTGCGGGAAGGCAGCCCGTTCGGCGGGGGTGAGGGCGCCGGGCGTGAGCCGGAGCCGCTTGACGGCCGCGCCGGGAGCGGGCGCCCCGGGGGCCGCTCCGGTGGCCGCGGCCCCGGTGTCCGGCGCGTCGAACTCCAGCTGGGCGGCGCCGCGTTCGGCGCCCTTCCAGACCACGGTGTCACGGTCGATCCACTGAGCCAGGGCCTGTTCCTGGCCGGGCGGCGGGGCGGCGTGCGCAGGCTGCTGCGGGGAGGAGACGAGCAGGGCGGCCGCGCCGACGACCAGGGCGAGGGCGGCGGCCGGGCGCCGGGCGGGACGGCGAGGAGGGGAGGACATGAGTCATGGTTGTATCCGCGACGATTCGGCGTTGCAAGACCTTACGCAAGACATTGCAAGGGTGTTACGTTCCTTGCGCGGTAGGCGGTCCGGCCGGCCGGAGGCCCTCAACGGGCCCCACGCGCCCGGCCGTCCGGACCGTCCCGCTCCCCCGGCCGCCAACGGACGCCCCCTGCCGTCGGCCACCCCGACGGGCCCGCGAAGCTCGTGCCGAAGACTCAGACGCGGTACTGCGGGCGGCGCACCTCACGTGCGACGACACCGGAGCTCACTGGCGGCGCAGCCCGACGCCCGCCGCCCTCGTTAATGCGTGGACGGATCACCCTCACGGCCCCTACTCTCCGAGACGAACCGTGATGCAGCCGGAGGAGGTGAGACCCATGAACGTTGTACGCATGTGGGTGCTCCCCTCATCGTCACGGTCGGGCGATTGACATAGGTCGCCGGGAGCGCCTGGACCAGGCACCCCCGAAAGGCAGAGACCTATGAAACCCAAGAATTCTTCGAGTCCGACCGGGATCGCGCGCGTCGCCGACCACCAATGGCACGCGCTGGAGGACGACCAGGTCGTCGGCCGCGGCGAGGCATGGCGCCGCCACGACGGACGGCTCTTCGTCAGTGTCGACGCGTGGCACGACGCGGTGTTCGACCAGCTGGCCGGTGCCCTGCTGGCGGACGCGGACCTGCCGAGGCCGCTGTACACGATGGTCGACGAGTCCGATCTCGACCTGAGGTCCCACTGGGAGCGCCTCGGTTTCACGACCCTGCGCCGCGAGTGGGTGTGCCTCGTACCCACCGACCCGCGGACCACGGGCCTCGGCGCGGCGCGGCCGCCGTCGGGCGTGACGATCCTCCCCCTCGGCGCGGCGGAGAAGGGCCCCCTGCGCGAGCTGGACCGCACGATCCGGGCCGAGGTCGAATCCTCCGTCGGATGGCAGGAGATGCCTGCCGAGGTCCTGCCCCGCCTTGACGACGCCACCGTGGTGGACCCGACGAAGTACGCGGTCGCGAGGGAGTCCGAGTCCGGCGCGTACGTGGGACTGCTCCGGGTGGCACCGGTGCCCCGGCAGCCGCGGATCGGCCTCGTCGCGGTCCGGGCCGACCGGCAGCGCCGCGGCATCGCGCGGGCGCTCCTGGCCGAGGTCCTGGGGTCCCTGCACCGCTCCGGGGTCCGGGCGGTCTCGGCCGAGGTCGCCGAACGCAACGCGGCTGCCACGGCCCTGTTCGACACCATCGGCGCCGAACGCGCCGGCAGCAACCTGGAGGTCGTACTTCACTGATGCCGAAGACAAACCCTGGTATCGAGATCGAGGGCACCGTCGTCGAGTGCCTGCGCAACGCCACGTTCCAAGTGGAACTGCAGAGCGGGCACAAGGTGCTCGCCCACATCAGCGGGAAGATCCGGAAGAACTACATCAAGATCCTGCCCTTTGACCGCGTCCTCGTGGAGCTCAGCCCCTACGACCTGACGCGCGGCCGGATCCTCTACCGGTACCGCAACTAGAACTGCGGTTCCGACGGCGGGAGTTGCTCGGCAGTGGCTCCCGCCGCTCCGGTGCGCCAACGAGGCGCGCGGAACGGTCACGTGAACCGCCGGACCGCGCCTAGGTGAGGGTGTAAGCCTCGTAGCGGACGGCCTCGGCGGTACGGGCGCCCGACGCCACCGCGAGGGTGCGATTGAGCCACCGGTAGCGTTCGTCCCCGGTCTCGAAGCGACAGAAGAGCCGGAAGTAGTACGCGGCCGGGTCCACCGCCTCTCCTTCGGCCAGTCTCCGCAGGACCTCGGGCGGGCCGTGGCGTACGCCGTTGGTGGAGAGGTAGAGATGCGCGCCGTCGTGCGTGCGCAGCGTGTAGCGGGTGTCGATGCTGGCCATGCCGTCGGGGTGGAGCACCTGCCAGTCCGCGCCGCCCGGCAGGATCGTCCCGGCCAACCGTGGCCCCTCGAAGGTCCCGCCGACGACGTTGATCACCCGGCGGCGGCCCCAGTGCGAGTCGCCGAGGTCGAGGACCGGCTCCAGTGCCACCTCGAAGGCGGCCAGGCTCTCCAGCTTCACCGCACGCTCCAGGACGCGCGCTCGTTGAGCAGGGCCGGATCGAAGCCCGCGGTGCGCTTGTACGAAGCGGCGATCTCCGCTCGTTCCGCGAACGGGACGACCTGTTCGATGTCGTCGAAGCCACCGGGAGCCCGCTCGTGGGCGAGCCTCATGACGACCTCGGGCCCCTGGCGCCGGTTGGCGAGTTGGAGCGCGGTCGTGGCCGGCCTGCGGAGGTCCTCGTACGCGGCGGCGGACCCGGTCGTGGCGAGCGAGTGGGCGAGCACCCGGGCGTCGAGGACCGCCTGGGACGCTCCGTTGGACCCGACGGGGTACATGGCATGGGCGGCGTCGCCCACCAGGACGACGTCGCCCCTGGTCCAGTAGGGCAGGGGATCGCGGTCCACCATCGGGTACTCGAAGGCCGCCTCGGCTCCCGTGATGAGCCCCGGCACGTCGAGCCAGTCGAACTTCCAGTCGGCGAAGTGCGCCACGACCGTGGCCAGGTCGGCGGGGCGATTCCAGTTTCCCCGCTCCAGCGGTTCGCCGCCCAGCGGCCGCTCGGCGATCCAGTTGATCAGCCGTCCGTCCCCGATCGGGTACGCGACGAACTTCTGCGAGCCGTCCCCGGCCATGATCATGGACCGGCCGGTCAGGAACGGCTCGGCGCGGGTCGTGCCCCGCCACAGCACGAGCCCGTTCCACGGCGGCGCGCCTTCGTCGGGGAAGAGCGCGGCCCTGACGGCCGAGTGGATCCCGTCGGCGCCGACGAGCAGGTCGGAATCGTGGCGCAGGCCGGTGATCCGGCTCCCGGTCCGGACCGCGTGCGCGCCGAGGCGTTCGCGGACGGCGTCCAGCAGCAGCAGTTGCAGCCTGCCCCGGTGCACCGAGTACTGCGGCCATCGGTACCCGGCGTCGAGCCCGCGCGGTTCGGACCAGATCGGCTGGCCGTACCGGTTGTGGTAGGTCAGCTCGGCGGTGGGGACGGCGATCGCGGCCAGCCGGTCGGCCAAGCCGAGTTCGGTCAACTCCCGCACCGCGTGCGGAAGGAGGTTGATTCCGACGCCGAGCGGGCGGATCACCTGGGCCGCCTCGTGGATGACGACGTCGTCGAATCCGGCCGCATGCAGGCTGAGCGCGGTGGCGAGCCCGCCGATACCGCCTCCAGCGATGGTGATCCGCACAGCACCCTCCGGCACGACAGGAGATTGTTACGGCCATAACAATCTCCTGCCGAACCGCCATGCGCAAGACTCTGTCCCGTGGAACGACCAGATCTCAGCTATGCCGCCTACGCCCGCGACCGGCTTGCCGGCATGCCGTCACCGGCCGACCCGGAAGCCTTCGCACTCGCCTACCACCTGCTGCACCTCTCCTACCTGATCGTCGCCGACCTGGAGAGCCACATCCACCGCCCGCGCGGTTGGACGCTCCCGGGCTTCCGCCTGATGTTCAAACTGTGGCTGCTGGGCCCCACCCAGCCCGCCCGGCTTGCCGAAATATCGGCGATGTCCCGCTCGGCGGTCACCAACGCCGTCAACACCCTCGAACGGGTCGGCCTGGTCGAGCGCCGACCGCTCCCCGACGACGGTCGCGCGGTCGCCGTCGCCCTCACCGCCGCGGGCGAGGACGCGGTCCGGGAGACGTTCGGCGAGCAGACCCGCCGCGAGCAGCAGTGGTTCGCCACCCTCGACACCGAGGAGCGGGCCACCCTCACCCGCCTGCTCACCCGCGTCCTCACCGCGCGCCCCGAGGACGCGGGCTGACACCGGATCACTGGAGGTCCACTTCGGCGCGCACGATCTTGCCGACCGGATCGCGGCCGAGCACCGTCCAGCGGGAGGCGAGCGCCGCCACCACGAGCAGCCCGCGACCGGTCGTGGCGTCGGGCGGCGGCACCACGAGACCGGCAGGGGCCGGCGGGAGCGCCTCCGTACGGGTGTCGGCGACCTCGACGCGGAGGATGCCCGGGCGGGCCGAGCCCGGGAGTTTCAGCAACCGCAGCTCGAAGTCCCGGCCGGGCACCCGCCCGTGGGTCGCGGCGTTGGCGGCCAGTTCGCCGACGATCAGCGCCACGGAATCGGAGACCTCGCCGCCGTACGGGAGGCCCCACACGTCGAGCTGCTGGACGGCGAGGTACCGGGCGAGGCGGGCCCCGCGAGGGGTGGCGCTGAAGCGCTGCGTGAACATCCGTACGGTGACGGCTGGTTGAGCTGACATGCGGGCAACGGTGCTGGTCGACACGCTCGTACACCAGGTACTCAGGACGTACTCCGGAAACTGTACGAGCCGGGTACGTGGACGGGCCGTGTGACGACTCGTCACCATGGGTCACCGTGCGGGGTCAGTACCAGCGATCGGAAGTGCCCGGAATGGAAGACGCAAGCACCGACACCTACGACGGCGGCAAGCCCGAGCCCTCCGGCAGTCTGCGGACCTTCGGCGCCGTCTATCAAGGGTTCCGCGAGAACGCGGGCTTCACGCAGGAGGCCCTGGCGCCGGCCATCCGGTACTCGGCGCACTACATCGGCTCCGTCGAGCAGGGCCGGCGCCTCCCCTCGAAGACGTTCATCGACCGCTCGGAAGAGACCCTCAACGCGAACGGCGTCCTGCGGAAGGCGGCCAAGCGGCTGTCGAAGCAGCCGGGACTGGCCCGCTGGTTCCGCGAGTGGGCGGAGCTGGAGAAGCAGGCGATCAGCCTCTACACGTACGAATGCCGCCTGGTGCCGGGGCTGTTACAGACGGAGGCGTACGCGCGGACGCTGTTCGAGAACCGCGTCCCCCTGCTGTCCGAGGAGGAGGTCGAGATCCAGGTGACCGCCCGCCTGGAACGGCAGAAGTTGCTACGGGACCGGCCGAACACGTCCTTCAGTTTCATCGTCGACGAGCATGTCTTCACGCGCCCGACCGGGGGCGTGGACACGGTGCGGGGGCTGATCGACCACGTCCTGGGATGTGCGTCCCTCCGGAACGTGGAGGTGCAGGTGTTGCCGCTGGAGCGGAGCGTCCACCCGGGAATGGATGGACCGATGCGTCTGCTGGAGACACCGGACAACGAGTGGTTCGCGTACTGCGAGGGGCAGGAAAGCGGCCTGTTCCTTTCCGACCCGAAGACGATCAGCACGCTCCATATGCGCTGTGCGAAACTGCGTTCACAGGCCCTCACCCCCGACGACTCCCGGGGTCTGCTGACGAGGATGCGAGGAGCGCTATGACGACCGCCACCGAACTCGCCTGGTTCAAAAGCAGCTACAGCGGAAGTTCCGGCGACGACTGCATAGAGATCGCCACCTGCCCCACCACCGTCCACGTCCGGGATTCCAAGGACAAGGGCGGACCGCAGCTCGCCGTACCCGCCCCGGCCTGGGCGGCGTTCGTGGCGTACGCCGCCCGGCGGGACTGACGGGAGCGGGGCGCTACGGCTGCATCGACAGCAGGACCCGTTCGCGCACCGTGTCGAGGAAGGCGGGCACGTCCTCCATCTTGGTGTCGGTGCACTGGACGATCAGGCCCATCACCTCGCCCGCCGACACCGCGATCACCATGGGCCAGGCCCGGGCGATCTCCACCCGCTCCTCCATGTTCCGTACGACGTGGAGGGCCAGGTTGAGCTCGGGGACGTTGCGGGTGTCGCCGTAGCTGAAGCCCTTCTTGATGACCCACATCTCGGGGACGATCAGCCCGTGGACGATGATGTGGGCCATCGCGAACATCGCGCGGGCCGCCTCCACCGCGGAGTTCTCGTCCTCCTCGTCGTAGAGGGCGGCCACCGCGTCCTCGTCCTCCGCGAGGTGCGCCTGGATGAGCGCCACCCCGTGCAGCACTTCTTCCTTCGTGTACGGACGCGGCTCGTCGCTCATCACACACCAGCTTCCGGTCGTGGGCGTTCGTCGGCGCGCCCAGTGTGGCAGGTGGCGCGGGCCCCGGAGGTCATTCCCGGGCCGGGCCCGTCGATCCCCGTACGACCAGCTCCGGCCGGAAGATGAACTCGGTGCGCTGCGGCGGGGTTTGGCGGCCCTGTGCGCGGTCGTGGATCTCCTCTATCAGTGCGCCGACGGCGGCGGTGGCCATCGCCTGCACCGGTTGGCGCACCGTGGTCAGCGGTGGGTCGGTGAAGGCGATCAGCTGGGAGTCGTCGAAGCCGACGACGGAGAGCCGGCCGGGCACGTCCAGGCCCCGGCGGCGGGCCGCGCGGACGGCGCCGAGCGCCATCAGGTCGCTGCCGCAGACGATGCCGGTGCAGCCGTCGTCGAGGAGCGCCGCGGCCGCCGCGTCGCCGCCCTCGACGCTGAACAGGGTGTGCTGGACGAGTCGTTCGGCCTGCCCCCTCGACAGGCCGAACGACTCGCCGAGCGCCGCCACGAAGCCCTCGGCCTTGCGGCGGGAGGGCACGTAGCGGGCCGGGCCGACGGCGAGCCCGATCCGCCGGTGGCCCAGTTCGGCCAGGTGGCGCACCGCCATCCGCGCTGCCGCGCCGTCGTCGGGTGAGACGAACGGCGCGTCGATCTGCGGGTTGTAGCCGTTGATCAGGACGAACGGGACGCCGCGGGACGACAGGCGGGCGTAGCGGGACGTGTCGGCGCGGGTGTCGGCGTGCAGCCCGGAGAGGAAGACGATGCCGGTGACACCGCGCTCCTCCAGCTGCTCGACGAGTTCGTCCTCGGTGGCGCCGCCCGGCATCTGGGTGCACAGCACCGGGGTGTAGCCGTGGCCGGCCAGCGACTGCTCGATGATCTGGGCGAACGCCGGGAAGATCGGGTTGGTCAGCTCCGGGATGACCAGCCCGACCAGGCCCGCGCTGCGGCGCCGTAACCGTACGGGACGCTCGTAGCCGAGGACGTCGAGTGCGGCGAGCACCCGCTGCCGGGTGGCCGCGGCCACGCCCGCCTTGCCGTTGAGGACCCGGCTCGCGGTCGCCTCGCTGACCTGCGCCTGGGCGGCGATGTCGGCCAGGCGGGGGGTGGGGTGGGGATCGGGCAGGGTCACTCCTCCCACCAGGCGGTGGTGTCGGCGGGGAGGGTGAACTCCTCCGCTGTGGCCTCCAGTTGGGTCGACGCGAGCAGCAGCCGGCCCGGGGTGGGGAGGCGGACCGGGGTGCCCGTGGTGTTGACGGTGCAGACGAGACCACCGGGGCGGCGGAAGACCAGCACGCCGTCGGGCGCGTCCAGCCACTCGACCGCGTCGCCGGCACCGAGGCCCGGTTGGATACGCCGCAGACCGAGTGCGGTGCGGTAGAGCTCCAGAGTGGAGGCGGGGTCGCCGGTCTGGGCGTCGACGGTGAGCGCGGACCAGTCGGCGGGCTGGGGCAGCCAGCTGCCGCCGGTCCCGAAGCCGTACGGCGGCGCCTCGCCGCTCCAGGGCAGCGGGACGCGGCAGCCGTCGCGCAGCCCGTCCTGACCGGTGTCCCGGAAGAAGGAGGGGTCCTGGCGGACCTCGTCGGGCAGGTCGGTGACCTCGGGCAGGCCCAGTTCCTCGCCCTGGTAGAGGTACGCCGAGCCGGGCAGCGCCAGCATCAGCAGGGTGGCGGCCCGGGCCCGGGCCGGACCGCCGCCGAGGCGGGTGGTGTGCCGGACGACGTCGTGGTTGGACAGCACCCAGGTGGTCGGGGCACCGACCGGGCGCATGGCGTCCAGCGAGGAGTCGATCGCCTCCCTCAGGTCCGCCGCGTCCCAGCCGGTGTTCAGGTAGTGGAAGTTGAACGCCTGGTGGAGTTCGTCGGGGCGGACATAGAGGGCGGTGCGTTCGGCGGTGGGGGTCCAGGCTTCGGCGACCGCGATCCGCTCCCCGTCGAACTCGTCGAGGACGGCACGCCAGGAACGGTAGATGGCGTGCACCCCGTCCTGGTCGAAGAACGGCAGGGTCTGGGTGCCGAGGAGCTTGAGCTGCTCGGCCCGCCCCATGTCGGGCAGGCCCGGGGCCTTGACCAGGCCGTGCGCGACGTCCACCCGGAAACCGTCGACCCCCAGGTCCAGCCAGAAGCGCAGGATGGAGCGGAACTCGTCCTGGACGGCGGGGTGGTCCCAGTTGAAGTCGGGCTGCTCGGGGGCGAAGAGGTGGAGGTACCACTCGCCGTCGGGGAGCCGGGTCCAGGCGGGGCCGCCGAAGAGGGACTCCCAGTCGTTGGGCGGCTCCTCGCCGTTCTCGCCGCGCCCCTTGCGGAAGTGGAAGCGCTCGCGGGCGGTGGAACCGGGGCCCTCGGCCCGCGCCCGGCGGAACCATTCGTGCTGGTCGGAGCAGTGGTTGGGGACGAGGTCGACGATGATGCGCAGGCCGAGGCGGTGCGCCTCGGCGATGACCGCCTCGGCGTCGGCCAGGGTGCCGAACATCGGGTCGATGGTGCGGTAGTCGGCGACGTCGTAGCCGGCGTCGGCCTGCGGTGAGGCGTAGAAGGGGCTGAGCCAGACGGCGTCCACGCCCAGGTCGCGCAGGTAGGGCAGCCGGCTGCGGATGCCCGCCAGGTCACCCATGCCGTCGCCGTTGCCGTCGGCGAAGCTGCGCGGGTAGACCTGGTAGATCACCGCATCGCGCCACCAGTCGGTGGCAGGAGTGACGTTGTGCTGTGGAGTCATGTCAACCCTTGGTGGTGCCGGCGGTGAGTCCGGCGACGAGGTGGCGTTGGGCGAAGGCGAAGACGAGGGCGGCCGGGACGGCGATGATCACGGCGGCGGCGGTCATCGAGCCCCAGTCGTTGGTGTACTGGTTGACGAAGGTCTGCAGTCCGCCGGCCAGGGTGAGGTTCTCCTCCCCCGTCATGAAGGCGGAGGCGTAGGCGACCTCGGCCCAGGCGGTGACGAAGGTGTAGAAGCCGGTGACGGCCAGGCCGGGGCGGGCCAGCGGGAGGACGAGCCGCCAGAAGGTGCCGAACGGGTTGAGGCCGTCGACCCGCCCGGACTCGTCGATCTCCACCGGGATGGTGTCGAAGAAGCCCTTCATCATCCAGGCGCAGAACGGGACGGCGATCGTCAGGTAGGTGATGACCAGGCCCGCGGGCTGGTTCAGCAGACCCAGGGTCGCCATCAGGTTGTAGAGCGGCACGATCAGCACCGCGACCGGGAACATCTGGGTGATCAGCAGCAGCCACATCAGCGGACGCATGCCGGGGAAGCGGAAGCGGCTGACCGCGTAGCCGGTGGTCGCGGCGATGAAGACGCCGAGGACGGTGGTCAGGCCGACGACCACGACGGAGTTCTTGAACCAGGTGAGGAACTCGGTGTCGGCCAGGACGTGGGTGTAGTTGGCGAAGGTGAAGTGGGTGACGATGCCGGTGGAGAAGGCGTCGTTCCTGGGCTTGAAGGACGTGATCAGCAGCCAGAGGGGCGGGAAGACGGCCACCACGGCGGCGACGGCCAGGGCCGCGTGCAGGCCCACCGAGGCCGGGCGGGAACGCTGGTTGCGCTTCCGGGTCCCGGCGGGGGCCGGCCGTACGCGGTCGTCGTGCTTGCGGGTCATCGTCACCACACCTCTCCCTGCTTGCGCAGCGCCCGGCGGTAGACGACCGCGACGACCGAGAGCAGGACCAGGATCAGTACGCCCCAGGCCGCGGACTCGGAGAAGTTGCGGGGGCTGTCGACGAAGGAGAGCCGGTAGGCGTAGGTCACCAGGATCTCGGTGGCGTCGCCGGGGCCGCCCCGGGTCAGCAGGAAGATCACCGGGAACATGTTGAAGGTCCAGATGGTGGAGAGCAGGATGACGGTGCTGCTGACGGCCCGCAGCCCCGGCATGGTGATGTTGCGGAAGCGCTGCCAGGGGCCGGCGCCGTCCATCTCGGCGGCCTCGTAGAGCTCGCCCGGTATGGAGGTCAGGCCGCCGAGCAGGGCGACGAGCATGAAGGGCACGCCCAGCCAGACGTTGACGGCGATGACCGAGAGCTTGGCCCAGGTCGGGTCGTTGAGCCAGGGGACGGCGTCGATGCCGCCGCCCGCCAGCAGCTTGTTGAGGATGCCGTTCTTCTCGTTGTAGAGCATCCGCCAGGTGAAGACCGAGATGAACGCCGGGATCGCCCAGGGCAGGATCAGCGCGAGCCGGTAGAAGGTGCGGCCGCGCAGCGTGCGGTTGAGCATGTTCGCGAGCGTGAGGCCGATCAGGAAGGTGAGGCCGACGCAGCCCACGGTCCACACGACGGTCCAGCCGAGGCGGTCCCAGAAGACGCCGTCGGTGAGCACCGCCTTGTAGTTGTCGAGGCCGGTGAACTTGTAGGTGGCGGGGAGGTGGTTGACGCCGATGTTCCGCTCGACGTTGGCCTCGTTGGCGTCGGTGAGCGAGAGGAAGACGCCGCGCACCAGCGGGTAGCCGATGATCACCCCGATGACGAGTACCACCGGGGCGACCATCGTCCACGCGTACCAGTGGGTGCCGAGCGCCCGGCGTACCCGTACGGCGAAGGTCACTTGTAGTCCTTGAGCAGCTTCCGGTAGGCGTCGCCGGTCGCCTTGGCGGCCTGCTCGGGCGTGGCGGAGCCGGTCAGCACCTTGTTCATCTGGACCTTGATGGGCTCGAAGAGGGAGTTGCCCTCGGCGATCCAGGGGCGCTGCACGGCGCCGTCGACGGCGGGCTTGAAGAACTCGACCATCTCGTTCTTCTTGACGGCCGGCACGTCGTACACGGACTTGCGGGTGGGCAGCAGGCTGAGCTTCTCGGTGGTCTGCTGCTGGACGGAGGCGGAGCTCATGTACTTCACGAAGGCGTAGGCGGCCTGCAAGTTCTTGCTGCCGGCGTAGACGGAGAGGTTCCAGCCGCCCTGCGGGGAGCCCTGGGCGGTGCTGCCGCCGGGGACCGGGGCGACGCCGAGGTTCTCCTTGTCCTTGAACGCCTTGCCGGCGCGGGCGCCCTCGATGTCCCAGGGGCCGTCGATCGCCATCGCGACGGTGCCGTCCTTGAGGGCCTTGAGCTGGTTCTCCTGGCCGTCGGTGGCATCGGTGACCGCGGCCTTGGAGTCCACCAGGTCCTTGATGGTCTTGAACGCCTTGACGCCGGCGCCGTCGTCGATCTCGATGACCTTGTCGCGGGCGTTGACCATGTCGCCGCCCTCGCCGTAGAGGTAGGGCAGGAACCAGTAGGGGTCGTCACCGCGCAGGTAGAGGGCGGTGGCGCCGGTCTTGGCCTTGATCTTCTTGGCGGCGGTGGCCAGCTCGGTGAAGGTCTTGGGCACCTCCACCCCGGCGTCCTTGAGGAGCTTCTTGTTGTAGAAGAGGCCGAGGGTGTCGATGACCTGGGGTGCCGCGTAGGTCTTGCCCTTGAACTTGGTGGAGCCGACGGCCTGCGGGAGGTAGTCGTCGGGCTTGTCGAGGGCGGGGGTGCCGTCGAGCGGGGCGAGGTAGCCGAGGTTGGCGAAGTCGGCGGTCCAGGCGACCTCGGTGCGCATCACGTCGGGGGCACCGGAGTTGCCGCCGGCTGCGTTCTTGAACTTGGCGTTGGCGTCGCCGAACGGGACGTTCACGTACTGGACGTGGACCTTCGGGTGCTCCTTCTGGAAACCCTCGGCAAGCTTGCGGTAGGTGGCCTTCTCGGCGTCGTTGGAGGTGTCCCAGAAGGTAACGGTTCCAGCCAGTTCACCCCCGGCGTTGCCGTTGCCGTCGTCACCCCCGCTGCCGCACGCCGATGCCGTCATTGCCAGGCCCGCTACCAGCGCGGTGACCGTTACGCCCCGTATGCCACGCCGCATGTGAACTCCTTAGGGAAATGCCTCAGATGGCGGTCAGGAACGTAACAGCGCTGCAAACAAACCGAAAGACCTTGCGGCAATTTGCTGCAAGACTGCTGGAAGGTATTGCAACGAACTGGCCGGAACGGGACCCTGGACACGCTTGCTTCAGCGTCACCCCGCGCCCACCCGGACGTTGATTCCGTGAAGGCGCACCCCCATGCCATGCGGCCCCGCCTCCACGGCTTCTCGACCTCAGACAGGGACGGCAGATGACCCAGGAGCTCACTTCCCCCAGCCCCGCCCCCCAGGCGCCCGGACCGGGCCGAGGTCCGGGGTGGTGGCGCGACGCCGTCATCTACCAGGTGTACGTCCGCTCGTTCGCCGACAGCGACGGCGACGGCGTCGGCGATCTGCGCGGTGCCCGCGAGCGGCTGCCGTACCTCAGGGACCTGGGCGTGGACGCCGTCTGGCTCACGCCGTTCTACTCCTCGCCGCAGGCCGACGGCGGCTACGACGTCGCCGACTATCGCGCCGTCGACCCGCTCTTCGGCAACCTCCAGGACGCCGACGACCTCATCCGCACCGCCCATGACCTGGACCTGCGGGTGATCGTCGACATCGTGCCCAACCACACCTCCGACCGGCACCCGTGGTTCCGGGACCCCGAGCTCGCCCGGCAGCGCTACGTCTTCCGCCCCGGCAAGGGCGAGCACGGCGAGCTGCCGCCCAACGACTGGGAGTCGGTCTTCGGCGGACCCGCCTGGACCCGCACCGACCGCGGCGACTGGTACCTCCACCTCTTCGCGCCCGAGCAGCCCGACCTGGACTGGGACAACCCGGACGTGCACGCCGAATTCGAGGCTGTCATGCGCTTCTGGCTGGACCTGGGCGTGGACGGCTTCCGGGTGGACGTCGCCCACGGCATGGTCAAGGCGTCCGGCCTGCCCGACATCGGCCACGGCCAGCAGGCCAAGCTGATCGGCAGCCAGGTGCTGCCGTTCTTCGACCAGGACGGGGTGCACGCCATCCACCGCACCTGGCGCCGGCTGCTGGACGGCTACGGCGACGCCCACGGCCGGCAGGTGATCGGCGTCGCCGAGGCATGGGCCCCCACCGCCGAGCGCCTGGCCCTCTACGTCCGCCCCGACGAACTCCACCAGGCGTTCAACTTCCAGTTCCTGAACGCCCCTTGGCGGGCCGACGCGCTGCGCGCGGTCATCGACGCCTCGCTCGCCGCCACCACCTCCGTCGGCGCCCCCACGACCTGGGTGCTGTCCAACCACGACGTCGTCCGGCACACCACCCGCCTCGGCGGCGGTCTGCCCCGGGCCCGGGCCGCCACCCTGCTGATGCTGGCACTGCCCGGCTCGGCGTACCTCTACCAGGGCGAGGAACTGGGCCTGCCCGAGGTCACCGACCTGCCCGACGAGGTGCGCCAGGACCCGGCGTTCTTCCGCGGCAGCCAGGCCGGCGGCCAGGACGGCTTCCGGGACGGCTGCCGGGTGCCGCTCCCCTGGACCGGCGAGGCGCCGCCGTACGGCTTCGGGACCGGCGGCAGCTGGCTGCCCCAGCCCGCCGACTGGGCCGCCCTCACCGTCGACGCCCAGACCGGCGACCCCGCCTCCACCCTGGAGCTCTACCGCACCGCACTCGACCTGCGCCGCCGACTGCCCGGCCTGGGCGACGGCGGGATGAGCTGGCAGCCGGCCCCCGACGGCGTGCTGGCCTTCACCCGCCCCGGGCTGCTGTGCACCGTCAACACCCTCCCCCACGACGTCGAGCTCCCGTCGCCCGGAACACCACTGCTCGCCTCCGCCCCGGTGACCGTCAACGGCTCGGTGGCCGTGCTCCCCGGTGACAGTTGCATCTGGTGGGCAATCCAGACAGCCGGACGGTAAGGTCCCACCCATGACCGCCCGGCTGGCCGATATCGCAGCGCAGGCGGGTGTCAGCGAGGCCACCGTCAGCCGGGTGCTCAACGGAAAGCCCGGCGTCTCCGCGACCACCCGCCAGTCCGTGCTGGCCGCCCTCGACGTGCTGGGCTACGAGCGGCCGGTGCGGCTGCGGCAGCGCAGCGCGGGCCTGGTCGGCCTGATCACCCCGGAGCTGGAGAACCCGATCTTCCCGGCGTTCGCCCAGGTCATCGGCCAGGCACTGACCCGCCAGGGCTACACCCCGGTCCTCGCGACGCAGACCCCGGGCGGCTCCACCGAGGACGAGCTGACCGAGATGCTGGTCGACCGCGGGGTGGCCGGCATCATCTTCGTCTCCGGACTGCACGCCGACACCTCCGCCGACATGCAGCGCTACGAGCAGCTGCGCGGCCAGGGCGTGCCGTTCGTGCTCATCAACGGCTTCTCCGACAAGGTGCAGGCGCCGTTCGTCTCGCCCGACGACCGGGCCGCGGTGGACCTGGCCGTCACCCACCTCAGCGCCCTCGGCCACCGGAAGATCGGGCTGGCGCTCGGGCCCAAGCGGTTCGTGCCCGTCCAGCGCAAGATCGAGGGCTTCGTACGCGCCATGCAGGAGCGGCTGGACATCGGCCCGGCCGAGGCCGAGCCGTACATCCAGCACTCGCTGTACACCCTGGAGGGCGGGCAGGCGGCGGCGGGCGCACTGATCGAGCGGGGCGCCACCGCCGTGGTGTGCGCCAGCGACATGATGGCGCTCGGCGCGATCCGGGCGGCCCGGCAGCGCGGGCTGGAGGTGCCGCGCGACATCTCCGTCGTCGGCTTCGACGACTCCCCGCTCATCGCCTTCACCGACCCGCCGCTGACCACGATCCGGCAGCCGGTCACGGCCATGGGGCAGGCGGCGGTGCGCGCGCTGCTGGAGGAGGTCGGCGGTACGCCGGCGCCGCACAGCGAGTTCGTCTTCCACCCCGAGCTGGTGGTGCGCGGCTCGACCGCCTCGGTGCCGAAGACAGCCCGGATTCCCCGCCCGCTGCGGGCCACCTGAGGGTTGCGTCCCGGAGAACGGCGGGGGTCCGGCGTCCGTCTCAGGACCGATACAAAGGATCGAATACCCGACCGGAGGATGATCGGCAACTCGCCCCTTTCTGGCAGACTGTCTGCCTATGGGTGATGCGAATACGAGGACTCTGGACGGCCTTCCGACCACCCCGCCACCCAAGGGGGAGCACCCGGAACGCCCGACGGAAGAGGGTCGGCTGACCCGTCTGCGTTCTCCCCGCACGCCCCGGCTCTGGTTCGAGATCCTGCTGATCGCGGTCAGCTACTGGACGTACTCGGTGATCCGCAACGCGGTGCCGGAGCAGAAGATGAAGGCGCTGCGGAACGCCGACTGGATCTGGCAGGCGGAGCACTCGCTGGGGATCGCCGTCGAGCACACCGTCAACCACGCGGTGAACTCCGTGACGTGGCTGATCGTGACGATGAACTACTACTACGCGACGCTGCACTTCATCGTGACCATCGGGGTGCTGGTCTGGCTCTACCGCTGGCACCCGGGCCGCTACGCCGCGGCCCGGCTGGCCCTGTTCGCCACCACCGGCGTCGCCCTGATCGGCTATTACTTCTACCCGCTGGCACCGCCCCGGCTGATGCCGGACGGCGGCTTCATCGACACCCTCGTCGACCACGGCACCTGGGGCTCGATGGCGTCCGGCAACCTCGCCTCGATGTCCAACCAGTACGCGGCGATGCCGTCGATGCACATCGGCTGGTCGCTGTGGTGCGGCATCACCATCGCCCTGCTGGCCCGGCCGCTGTGGTGCCGCGTCCTCGGCCTGCTCTACCCGACGACGACCCTGCTGGTCATCGTCTCCACCGCGAACCACTTCTGGCTGGACGCGGTGGGCGGAGTCCTGTGCCTCGGCTTCGGCTTCAGCCTCGCCTGCGCCTGGTACGGGTCGCTGCCGCACCGGTTGGCGCAGGTGGCGTTGGCTTGACCTTCCCACGTTGTCGGCTTTCCCGCCGTGGTGGTTGCTCGCCGTTGCGCTTTGCGGCGCCGCCGCACGTTGTCGGCTTTCCCGCCGTGTTTGTCGCTCGCCGTTTCGCCTGCGGCGGGCGTGGGTGGTCGGGTGCGGTGCCGCTCCTCCGGACTTCGTCCTGCGGCGCGGCCCCTCCCGTAGGGGGTGGGAAAAGGCCGGTGGGGGCGGGCGTCAGTGATCACGCCCGCCCACCGGCCCCTACGCCCCGTAGAAGATCTCCTCGACCACGCCGCGAGCCCGGCGGGTGATGCGGCGGTAGTCGTCGATCATGTCGCCGACGTGGCCCTCCTCGTAGCCGAGGTAGCGGCCCACCGCGGCCAGTTCGCGGCCGTCGGTGGGGAACGTGTCGCCGGGGCGGCCGCGCACGATCATCACCGCGTTGCGGACCCGCGCCGCCAGTACCCACGCCTCGTCCAGTATCTGCGCCTCTTCCGTGCCGATCAGCTCGGCGGCGTGGGCCGCGGCCAGCGCCGTGCGGGTACGGGTGGTGCGCAGGCCGGGGATCTCCCAGCCGTGCTGCATCTGGAGCAGCTGCACCGTCCACTCGACGTCGCTCAGTCCGCCGCGGCCGAGCTTGGCGTGGGTGGTGGGGTCGGCGCCGCGGGGCAGCCGCTCGGACTCCATGCGGGCCTTGAGCCTGCGGATCTCGCGGACCGCTTCGTCGCCCAGCCCCTCGGCCGGGTAGCGCAGCGGATCGATCAGCTCGATGAACCGCCGGCCCAGCTCCTCGTCGCCGGCGACCGGTTCGGCGCGCAGCAGGGCCTGGGCCTCCCAGACCAGCGACCAGCGCCGGTAGTAGGCGGCGTACGAGGCGAGGGTGCGCACCAGCGGACCTGACCGGCCCTCCGGGCGCAGATCCGCGTCGATGATCAGCGGCGGGTCGGAGGAGGGCAGTTCGAGCAGCCGGCGCATCTCGTTGGCGACGGCGTGGGCGGCCTTGGCGGCCTCCTGCTCGTCGGCGCCCTCGCGCGGTTCGTGGACGAAGAGGACGTCGGCGTCCGAGCCGTAGCCCAGCTCCTCGCCGCCGAACCGGCCCACGCCGATCACCGCGAAGCGGGTGGGCAGGGTGTCGCCCCACTGGGCGCGGACCGCGGCGCGCAGCGCGCCGGCCAGGGTGGCGGCGTTGAGGTCGGAGAGCGCGGAGCCCACCTGGTCGACGGCCTGGCCGTGGTCGGTCTCGGCGGGGCTGAACTCCGTGCCGTACGCGCCGATCACGTCCGCCGCGGCGGTACGGAACAGTTCCCGGCGGCGCACCCCGCGGGCCGCCGCGACCGCGGCCTCGGCGCCGTCCGCGCGGCCGACCGCGGCCAGTACCTCCTGCTCCAGGGCGGCCCGGGAGCGCGGCTGGAGGCCGTCGGGCGCGCCGAGCAGGGCGACCGCCTCGGGGGCGCGCAGCAGCAGGTCGGGGGCGAGGCGTCCGGCGGACAGCACCCGCGCGAGGTTCTCGGCGGCGGCGCCCTCGTCACGCAGCAGCCGCAGGTACCAGGGGGTCTTGCCGAGGGCGTCGGAGACCTTGCGGAAGTTGAGCAGTCCGGCGTCCGGGTCGGCGGAGTCCGCGAACCAGGCGAGCAGCACCGGCAGCAGGGTCCGCTGGATGGCGGCCTTGCGGGTCACGCCGGACGCCAGCGCCTCCAGGTGGCGCAGCGCGGCGACCGGGTCGGCGTAGCCGAGCGCTTCGAGGCGGTGCCCGGCGGCCTTGGCGGAGAGCCGGGCCTCGCCGGGTTCCAGGTGGGCGACGGCATCGAGCAGGGGGCGGTAGAAGAGCTTCTCGTGCAGCCGGCGCACTTCCCTGGCGTGCCACTTCCACTCCTTGCGGAGGGTGTCGACCGGTTCGGTACGCAGCCCCAACGAGCGTGCCAGGCGCCGGAGTTCGGCCTCTTCCTCGGGCATCAGGTGCGTGCGGCGGAGGCGGATGAGCTGGATGCGGTGCTCCAGCGTGCGCAGGAAGCGGTAGGCGGCGTCCAGGGCGGCGGCGTCCTGGCGTCCGACGTAGCCGCCGGCCGCCAGCGCGGCGAGGGCGTCCAGGGTGGTGGCGCTGCGCAGCGTGGCGTCGCTGCGGCCGTGCACCAACTGCAGCAGCTGGACGGCGAATTCGACGTCCCGCAGTCCGCCGGGGCCGAGCTTGAGCTCCCGCTCGACCTGGGCGGCGGGGATGTTCTCGACGACGCGGCGGCGCATCTGGCGCACGTCGGCGACGAAGTTCTCCCGTTCGGCGGCCTCCCACACCATCGGCGCCAGCGCGTCGACGTACTCCTGGCCCAGGCCCAGGTCGCCGGCCATCGGGCGGGCCTTGAGCAGCGCCTGGAACTCCCAGGTCTTGGCCCAGCGCTGGTAGTAGGCGAGGTGGCTGCTGAGGGTGCGCACCAGCGGGCCGTTGCGGCCCTCGGGGCGCAGGTTGGCGTCCACCGGCCAGATGGTGCCCTCGGGGGTGTTGTCCGAGCACAGCCGCATCATCCGGGCGGCGAGCCGGGTCGCGGCCTGCAGCGCCTCGGCCTCGTCGACGCCTTCCTTGGCCTCGGCGACGAAGATGACGTCGACGTCGGAGACGTAGTTGAGTTCCCGGCCGCCGCACTTGCCCATGCCGATGACGGCCAGCCGGGACACCGCGGCGTCGCCGGGTGCTTCCTCGTAGGAGATCTCCAGGGCGGCGCGGACCGTGGCGGTGGCGAGGTCGGCGAGTTCGGCGGCCACCTCGGCGACGTCGGTGGTCCCGCAGACGTCGCGGGCCGCGATGCCCAGCAGGGCGCGGCGGTAGGCGGCGCGCAGGGCGTCCGCCCGCGGTCTGGTGGCGCCCTCCTCGCCCCAGATGCCCTCGGCGAGCGCCTGCTCGAACTCGGGGGTGGTGGGGTGCAGGTCCACCGACTCGTAGGTGACCAGCGACTGCCAGTCGTCCGGGTGCCGGGCGAGGTGGTCGGCGAGCGCCTCGGACGCGCCGAGCACCCCCAGCAGCCGGTCACGCAGCGGCTTGGCCGCGACGACGGTGCCGAGCAGCGTCTGCCGCCCGTCCGACGGCAGCGCCTCCACCAGCCGGACCAGGCCGCGCAGCGCGAGGTCCGGGTCCGCGGTCCCGCCGAGCGCTTCCAGCAGCGCCGAGTCGTCGCGTACCGGGGCGAGTTCCGGGGTGTCGAGCAGCTCCCCGGCCGCCGAGGGGTCGGTGAAACCGTGCCTCAGCAGCCGGGTGAAGGTGCTGCTCCGCCGTCCCTGCGGAGCGGATAGTGCCATGGTCCAGCCTCTCGGTGGCGCGGTGGCTCAGAGCACGGGCAGCATCTTGCGCAGCTCGAAGGCGGTGACCTCCGAGCGGTACTCCTCCCACTCCTGCTTCTTGTTGCGCAGGAAGAAGTCGAAGACGTGCTCGCCGAGGGTCTCGGCGACCAGTTCGCTGCGTTCCATCAGCTCGATGGCCTCGCCGAGGTTCTGCGGCAGCGGCTCGATGCCCATCGCCCGGCGCTCGGAGTCGGACAGCGCCCAGACGTCGTCGTCGGCGCCGGCCGGGAGCTCGTAGCCCTCCTCGATGCCCTTGAGGCCGGCGGCGAGCAGGACGGCGTAGGTCAGGTAGGGGTTGGCGCCGGAGTCGATCGAGCGGACCTCGACCCGGGTCGAGCCCATCTTGCCGGGCTTGTACATCGGGACGCGGATCAGCGCGGAGCGGTTGTTGTGGCCCCAGCAGATGTACGAGGGGGCCTCGCCGCCGGCGCCCGCGGTGCGGTTGGCGCCGCCCCAGATGCGCTTGTAGGAGTTGACCCACTGGTTGGTGACGGCGGAGATCTCGCCGGCGTGCTTGAGCAGGCCGGCGATGAACGAGCGCCCCACCTTGGAGAGTTGGTACTCCGAGCCGGACTCGTGGAAGGCGTTGCGGTCGCCCTCGAAGAGGGACAGGTGGGTGTGCATGCCGGAGCCCGGGTACTCCGAGAACGGCTTGGGCATGAACGTCGCCTGGACGCCCTGCTCCAGTGCCACCTGCTTCATGACCAGCCGGAACGTCATGATGTTGTCGGCGGTCGAGAGCGCATCGGCGTACCGCAGGTCGATCTCCTGCTGGCCGGGGGCGCCCTCGTGGTGGCTGAACTCCACCGAGATGCCCATCGACTCCAGCATCGTGATGGCCTGGCGGCGGAAGTCCATGCCGACGTTCTGCGGGGTGTGGTCGAAGTAGCCGGAGGAGTCGCCCGGGATCGGCCGGGAGCCGTCGACGGGCTTGTCCTTGAGCAGGAAGAACTCGATCTCGGGGTGGGTGTAGAAGGTGAACCCCAGGTCGGAGGTCTTGGCCAGGATCCGCTTGAGGACGTACCGGGGGTCGGCGTACGAGGGGGAACCGTCCGGCATCAGGATGTCGCAGAACATCCGGGCGGTGCCGGGGGCCTCGGCGCGCCAGGGCAGGATCTGGAAGGTGCCGGGGTCCGGCTTGGCGATCATGTCGGACTCGTACACCCGGGCGAAGCCTTCGATGGCCGAGCCGTCGAAGCCGATGCCCTCGTCGAACGCCTGCTCCAGCTCGGCGGGCGCCACCGCCACCGACTTCAGGAACCCGAGCACGTCGGTGAACCACAGCCGTACGAAGCGGATGTCGCGCTCCTCGAGCGTACGGAGCACAAACTCCTGCTGCTTGTCCATGGGTCACCAATCCTTGCAGGTCAATCGGCCTGTCCGACGCACGTGGGTCGACGTGCGTGGCACACCAGTATCACGTGAGGGGGTTACCGTCACATTACGCACCCTTGGCCTGAACCAGAACCGCCGTCCCGTAACCCTCACCTCTGATCCTTCCCGTGTCCGCCCCGCTCAGCGCGGCGGGCAACCGGATTCGGAGCCGCTTGGCCCACTCTTGATGTGGCCCTGAGGGCCCGTTGACCCGGTATTGAAGGGTCCGTTCCCTGCCGTTCCTAGGGTGGTTCCGGTCGGTGAACGGCCGACGACGGCGGGGAAACGGGGAGAGCGGCACATGGGAGCGGGATTCCAGACCAATCCGGACGCGATGTTCAGCTGTGCGTCCGGTACGGAACGGCTGCGGGAAGAGGTGCCCCGCATCGCGCGGGCGCTGGAGCACGTGGAGATACCGTCGGGCGCCTTCGGCAAGCTGCCGGAGTCCGACGAGCTGCACTCCTCCTACAACGAGCACGCCACCGCGGCGCAGCAGAACATCCACGACATCGCCGAGCTGCTCCAGGGGGCGGCGGAGAGCCTGCGCGCCATGGCGGGCGGCTACGTCGCCAATGAGTACGCCACCCAGGAAGGGTTCGGCGGAGGCGGCGGGAGCGTGTCCGTATGAGCGCCGCGGACGCCTACGCGTGGGTGAACAAGGAGATCGAGAAGCTTCCCGACGTCGAGCAGATCCACAGCAACGAGGAGCACGGCATCGACGCCGGGCTCGACGACGCGATCCGGTGGTTCCTGGACAAGATCGGGCTGATGGAAACGCTCGAAAAGGTCACCGGCATGCCGACGCAGCTGACGCAGGCCGCCCAGGAGTGGAAGGCGCAGGGCGACGCGCTGCACAAGGTGGCCGAGGGGCTGCGCGCGGCGGCGCGGGGCCTGCCCGAGCAGTGGGAGGGCGACGCCTCCGCGGGGTTCGGCCGCGGCATGGGCAAGATCGTCGACGCGATCGACGACACCGGCAAGGACATGGGCCAGACGGCCAAGATCCTCAGCCAGGCGGCCGCCGAGTGCAAGTTCGCCGAGGACGCCATCGTCGCGATCATCCGCGAGGCGATCGAGTGGGCGGCGATGACGCTGGCCGCGATGGTGGTCACCGACATCCTCACGCTGGGCCTGGCCACCGTCGTGGACGGGCTGGTGGCGGAGGCCGAGGTCGCGGTCTTCATCGGCCGGGTGGAGAAGGTCTCGACGGCGCTGGCCAAGACGCTGCGGGACCTGATGAAGGCCGTCAAGGAGTTCAAGAGCGGCGCGAAGTCCTTCAACGAGGCGCGGAAGGTCGCGGGCGCGCTGCGCAAGCTGGGCGGCCCCACGGGCATGCGCGGCCAGAGCATGCGGGACTGGATGGCCCATCACGTCGTCACCGGCCAGATCGCCGGCCACGGCTCGAAGCCCCTGATCGGCGCGGCCACCGGCCTGACCGGCGACTTCAAGACCCCGGTCGAGGACGCGATCAAGCACTTCGGCAAGGAGGCACTGGACGACGAGGGCCCGCAGGAGCCCGCGCCGTACCGCGTGCCCAAGGGCAGTATCGAGGACACCTTCGGCTAGCGGCCGAGGCGGACAGAGAGACGGAACCGATGCACCCCTCCCCCGTCGTCCCGGAACAGGACACCTGGCTCGTCACCCACTCCGCGGGCCTGCTGCGCCCCGGGGAGGTGGTGCGCGGGGCGCTCTGCGTACGGCTCGACCCGCTGGCCCCGGACACGCCGCCCGAGCGGTACCGCAGGCCGAAGCCGGGGGCGGCGGACGCGGCCCGGTTCGCGGGCCGGGGCAGGCTCCTGCTGCCGGTGGCCGCGGTCATGTACGTCGTCTCCGCTCCCGCGCGGCTGCTGGAGCGGGGCGCGCACCACACCTGGCGCGGTGTCCGTCGGCTCTTCCGGGGGCCCGTCTGGGACGGCGGCTGGGAGAGCGCCGCGGGCTGGTTCGTCAGCACCACCCGGGCCGGCGCCGGTGATGTCGCGGGCCACCACAACGAGCAGCTCGCGCTGGTCTTCACCGATCAGCGGCTGCTGCTGCTGAGCAGGCCCGGGCAGCCGGAGCGGGAGGCGGCGCAGCTGCTGGGCGAGGTGCCGGCCGGCGGCTACGCCGGGCGCCGGACGCCGCCCCCGGCCCGGCACCCCCGCCGTGCGGACATCGCCTTCCCCGACGGCTCCTGGCTGGCCCTGGAACCCGACGACCGCCGGCAGGGCCCCTTGCTCAAGGAGCTGCTGCCGCCGGCTCAGGGAGCCTGAAGCGGAGGGGCGCGCGGCGGGGCTACGGCAGGGGGACGGGCGCGTCCCGATCCGTGCCGGAGAGGTTGAGGACGGCGCGGGCCACGGACGCGGGGACGTCGGCCATCACCAGGTGGCCGGCCGGGGCGGCGACGGCGAAGCGGCCGCCCAGTTGCGCGGCGAGCGCCCGCTGACGCTCCAGCCAGCGCAGTTGACGGGCCGTTTCGCTGCCGTCATAGGCGGCCAGGACGGTCACCGGCACGTCCGGCATCGGGTGGCCCGGGCGCAGCGCGGCGAGCTCGGCGGCCTGGTCCAGGTAGGTCGCGTTCTCCAGGGCGCAGGCGCGCAGGACCCGGCTGCTGCGGTAGCCGACGCGCTCCCACGGGTGCGGCGGATGGCTGCCGACGGTGGAGGCGCGGCCTATCAGGCGGCGGGTCGCCGGGCCGAGGGCGCGCGGGACGCCGGCCGCGGACAGGGCGTCGGCCACGCCGCCCGCCCAGGCCGTCCGCACCGCGCGCGGCAGCCGGGGCCGCGGGTCCTCCTCGATGCTGCCGTCGACCAGGACGAGCCCGGCGCAGCGGCCGGGGTGCAGCCGGGCGAACGCCTCGGCGTGGAAGCCGGCGAGCGAGTGGCCGACGACGGTGGCCGGGCCCGGGTGGCCGAGCGCGTCGAGGAGACGGGCGATCCGGTCGGCCTCGGCGGCCAGCGTGGGCGGGCCCGGCGTGGGGGCGCTCAGGCCGAGGCCGGGGCGGTCGAAGCGGACCACGGTGCGGTGCGGGGCCAGCAGCGCGGCGACCGCGTCCCAGTCGAACCACGCCATGCCGAGGCCGCCGCTGAGGACGCAGAGCGGTCCGCCGCCCTCGGTCAGGACGTGCAGCGGGACGCCGTCGACGCGCAGGAAGCGGCCGGGGACGGGCAGGGCGCGCGGAGCGGGGCGGGGGCCTGCGGAGCGGCGGCGAGGTCGGTTCATCGGTCTCCTTCTCCTGGTGCGGTGCGCCGGGGACGCGGGGACGGGCGGGCGGCCGGCGGCGCGGGCCGGGCGGCGTCCCCGGGCCGTGCCACGCACCGCGCGAGCAGCGCGACGTACAGGGCGACCAGCAGGACCTGAAGGCGCTGGCCGGCGCCCAGGGCCCAGGTGCCGCGGCCGGCGGTGAAGGCCGCGACGGAGGCCAGCGTCCAGAAGGTGGCGGCGAGTTCGGCGAGCACCAGGGGCGGGCCGAGGCGGCCGAGCACCGGCCAGCGGGCGTCGCGGCGGGCGGCGAAGGTCAGCAGGACGAGCGCGGCGAGCGCGCCGGCCATGGCGCAGGAGCTGCTGACGGCGTGCGCGGTGTGGGTGGCCGGCACCAGGCCCGCGGTCTCCCGGGCCGCGCAGGCCGGGTCGCCGGTCGGCGCGCAGCTGAGCGGCAGCCGGGAGTCGACGGCGGTGGCGGCGCCGAAGAGGGCCAGCGCGCACCAGCCGGCGGTGGACCAGGGCCGGCGCTCCGTCGTGAGCAGCGCGGCCGTCGCGCCGGCCAGCACCAGCAGCCCGGCGGCGAGGTCGGTGGCGCGGAAGAGGCCGCCGAGCGGCTGGTCGGCGGCGGCCAGCTCGCTGACGTACGCCTGGACGGGGTCGAGCCCGGTGACGAGGACCAGCTCCAGCACCCATGCGGTGTACGCGGCCGCGCCGAGCAGCAGCAGGGCGGCGGCCACCCGGCTGCGGGCGGGGGCGGAACGGGTACGGGTCACGGACATCCAGGTGTTCGGGTGGACCGGCCGGCCGTCGTGCCGGATGCGCCGTGGGCGCGGGAAGGTCAAGGATAGGCGGGCGGCCCCCCGTTCGGCGGTCCACGAATGGAGAGCCATACCCCTCAGGGGTACGGTCCCGAGGAGGGCCGTACCCGGGTCCGTCCGCCGGTTCGTCGTTTCCGTCGAGAGGTCCGCGATGCGTGAACAAGGCAAGACCGCCGCGTGCCGCGGCCGGCTGCCGCTGTTCGCGGCGCCGGCCGCCGTCACCCGGGACGTCCCGCGCGGCCGGTGGCCCATACCCGCGTCGCCGCGTCCCCCACTCCCCGCCCGACTGTCGGTGCCGCGCGTGTAGGAGCGCGCCCCGCCGTCGACGCCCCTCGGAGCCCGCGGCAGCGCCCCTCCCCCGCCCCAGCCCACCGACACCGTCACGAGGTGTTCCATGCCCACGCACTCCCGACGCGCCCTGCTCGGCGCGGGTTTCGCCGCCGCCGGCAGCGGACTGCTGGCCGCCTGCTCCACCGGGGACGGCGGTACGCCCGCCGGCACGGACGTCGGCAGCGGCCCGCACGGCACGCACGCCACCCACGGCCCGCACGGTCCGCACCCCGTCCACGGCCACCACGGGCCGGCGGGCCACCACGCCGCCCACGGCCACGGCCAGGGCCATGACCACGGACCCGCCCGGCACCGCTCCGACGACGACCCCCCGTCGGGCTATCTCTCCCCCGACGGCCCGGAGGTCGCCGAGGCCGAGCGCCGGCGCGGCCTGACCGGCCCGGTGCGCCGCTACACGCTGACCGCCGCCGAGGCCCGGATCGACCTGGGCGGGCGGACCGTCAGGACCTGGGCGTACGACGGCGAACTGCCCGGCAAGGAGATCCGGGTCACCGCCGGCGACCGGCTCCAGCTGACCCTCCACAACCACCTGCCGCAGTCCACCAGCGTGCACTGGCACGGGCTGCACGTCCGCAACGACATGGACGGCGTCCCCGGCATCACCCAACGGGCCATCAGGCCCGGCTCGTCCTTCGACTACCGCTTCGTGGTCAGCGAGCCGGGCACCCACTGGATCCACCCGCACGTCGGCGTGCAGCTGGACCGGGCGCTGTACGCCCCGCTGATCGTCGACGACCCGAAGGAGCCGCTCTCCTACGACAGGGAGTGGGTGGTGCTGCTCGACGACTGGCTCGACGGGATCGACGGCAGCACCCCGGACGCGGTGCTGGCCGAGCTGACCAGGGGCCATCCGCACGGCATGGGCCACATGGGCGGCATGCACGCGGGTGGCGGCGGGACGCGCCACCGGCGCCGGGCGCGCGGCAGCGGCGCGCGGTTCGGCGCCTCGGGCCCCCACGGGCCGTCACGGATGCTCATGGGCGGGCGGAGCCGGCTGCTCGGCGGCGATCCGGGCGATGTGGACCACCCGTTCCACCTCATCAACGGCCGGCTGGCCGAGGACCCGGAGACCTTCCACGCCAAGCCCGGCGACCGCATCCGGATCCGGATCATCAACGCGAGCGGTGACACCGCCTACCGCGTCGCGCTGGGCGGCCACCGGATGACCGTGACGCACACCGACGGCTACCCCGTCCAGCACGCCGGGACCGATGCGCTGCTGATCGGCATGGGTGAGCGCTACGACGTGCTGGTCACCGCCAAGGACGGGGTCTTCCCCTTCAGCGCGCTCGCCGAGGGCAAGCACCGGCGCTCCGCGCTGGCCGTGCTGCGGACCGGAGCGGGGACCAGGCCGGGCGCGTCCACCCGCCCCAGGAAGCTCTTCGGCAGGCTGACGACGGCGTTCCAGCTCAGCGCCGCCGAGTCGGTGCGGGCCGCGCGGCGCTACCCCGACCGCACCATCGACATGACGCTCACCGGCAACATGGCGAGGTACAACTGGTCGATCAACGGGAGGCCGTACACGCCGTCGCAGCGGTACGCGGTGCGGCAGGGCGAGCGGGTGCGGATCGTCTTCCGCAACCACTCCCGGATGTGGCACCCGATGCACCTGCACGGGCACACCTTCGCGCTGCCGGACGGCGGCCCCCTCAAGGACACCGTCATCATGCTGCCCGGCCGCCGGGTGGCGGTCGACTTCGACGCCGACAACCCCGGCCTGTGGATGGTCCACTGCCACAACGTGTACCACTCGGAGGCGGGGATGATGACGATCCTGGGCTACCGCTCCTCGCGGTGAGGCGGGGCGGCCACTGACCACGGGCGGCCCGCACGGCAGGGGCGGGCCGCCCGTTCCCTCCCCCACCGCGCACCGTCGGCCCGTTCCCGGTGCGCAACACCGCCGACACGCCTTCGACCCCCCATTGCGTCAGTAAGACGATTAAACTGGCGGGGTGCCTCAACTTCGTCTCGCCCTCAATCAGATCGACTCCTGCGTCGGCGATCTCGTCCAGAACGCCGAGACGATCGTGCACTGGACCCGGCACGCCGCCGACCAGGGCGCACACCTCGTCGCGTTCCCCGAGATGGCGCTGACCGGCTATCCCGTCGAGGACCTCGCGCTGCGCGGGTCGTTCGTCGAGGCCAGCCGCGCCGCACTGGGCCGGCTGGCCGGACGGCTGGCCGCCGAGGGGCTGGGCGACCTCCCCGTGATCGTCGGCTACCTCGACCGCGCCGCACAGGACCGGCCCCGCTACGGGCGCCCGGCCGGCGCCCCGCAGAACGCCGCCGCCGTCCTGCACCGCGGCGACGTCGTGCTGTCCTTCGCCAAACACCACCTTCCCAACTACGGGGTCTTCGACGAGTTCCGCTACTTCGTCCCCGGTGACACGCTGCCCGTCGTACGGCTGCACGGCGTCGACATCGCGCTCGCCATCTGCGAGGACCTGTGGCAGGACGGCGGCCGGGTGCCCGCGACGCGTACGGCCGGGGCGGGGCTGCTGGTGTCCGTCAACGCCTCGCCGTACGAGCGGGACAAGGACGACACCCGTCTGGAGCTGGTCCGCAAGCGGGCGCAGGAGGCCGGCTGCGCCACCGCCTATCTGGCGATGATCGGCGGCCAGGACGAGCTGGTCTTCGACGGCGACTCGATCGTCGTCGACAAGGACGGCGGGGTGATCGCGCGGGCGCCGCAGTTCGCCGAGGGCTGCGTCCTGGTCGACCTCGACCTGCCCGCCGCCCCGCCCGAGCCGCCGGCCGGCGTCCTGGACGACGGCCTGCGCGTCGAGCACGTCACACTCTCCGCCGACCCGCTGCCGGCGTACCCACCGGAAACCGTCGGCGGCCGGGCCGAGCGCCTCGGCGACCTGGAGGAGATCTACACCGCGCTGGTGGTCGGCCTGCGCGCGTACGTCGCCAAGAACGGCTTCACCAGCGTCGTCCTCGGTCTCTCCGGCGGGATCGACTCGGCGCTGGTCGCCGCCCTCGCCTGTGACGCCCTGGGCGCCGCGCACGTCCACGCCGTGGCGATGCCCTCGCGCTACTCCTCCGACCACTCGCTCACGGACGCCGCGGAACTCGCCCGCCGGACGGGGCTGTCCTTCCGTACGGTCCCGATCGGCCCGATGTTCGACGCGTACATGGAGGCGCTGTCGCTGACCGGCCTCGCCGAGGAGAACCTCCAGTCGCGGCTGCGTGGCACCACCCTGATGGCGATCTCCAACCAGGAGGGCCACCTGGTCCTGGCCCCCGGCAACAAGTCCGAGCTGGCCTGCGGCTATTCGACCCTCTACGGCGACTCGGTGGGCGGCTACGGCCCCATCAAGGACGTCTACAAGTCGGTCGTCTACCAGCTCGCCCGCTGGCGCAACGAGGCCGCCGCCGACCGCGGCCGGACCCCGCCGATCCCGGAGAACACCCTCACCAAGCCGCCGAGCGCGGAGCTGCGCCCCGGCCAGGTCGACACCGACTCGCTCCCCGACTACGACGTCCTGGACCGGATCCTGGCCTGCTACGTCGACCAGGACCGCGGCCGCGAGGAGATCATCGCCCAGGGCTTCGACGAGGCCCTGGTCACCCGGGTCCTGCGGATGGTCGACCATGCCGAGTACAAGCGCCGGCAGTACCCGCCGGGCCCCAAGATCTCCGCCAAGGGCTTCGGCAAGGACCGCCGGCTGCCGATCACCAATCACTGGCGCGAGGGAAGCTGACGGGGGCCGGCCCCGGGCAGCCGCCCGGCCCGGCCCCGGCGGCGGGGTGCGCGGTCAGCCGAGGCGTGAGCCGCCGACGGCCGCGGTGGCGCCCGCGTCCTCGCTGCGGGCCACGATGCGGGACGGGTCGTGGGTGCCCCGGTCCAGCAGGCCCGCCACCACCGCGACGGCCAGGCCGAGCGCCGCCAGTACCGCGCCCACCAGCGTCGGGGAGGTCCAGCCCCAGTTGGCCGCCAGGGCCAGGCCGCCGGCCCAGGCGCCACCGGCGTTGGCCAGGTTGAACGCGGACTGGTTGGAGGCCGCGGCCAGGGTGGGCGCCCGGTGGGCCTTGTTCATCACCAGCATCTGCAGCGGGGTCGTGGTCAGGAAGCCCACGGCGCCGATGAGGACGACGGTGACCAGGGCGGCCCACTTCACCTGGGCGGTGAAGTGGAACGCGGTCAGGACCAGGGCGAGCGCCGCCAGGGACCCGTAGAGGGTGGGCCGCAGCGCCCGGTCGGTGAGCGGGCCGGCGGCCAGCGCGCCGAGGGTCATGCCGATGCCGAAGAGCGCGAGGACCAGCGGGACCGACCCTTCGGCGAAGCCGGTGACCTGGGTCATCATCGAGGCCAGGTAGCTGTAGACGGCGAAGATGCCGGCGAAGCCGAAGACGGTGGTGAGCAGGCCGAGCAGCACCTGCCGGTCGGCCAGGGCGCGCAGTTCGCGCCGCAGGCCGGTGTGCTCCTCCGCCGGGAGCTGCGGGATCAGCTTGGCCAGGGAGGCCATCGCGACCAGGCCGATGACGGCGACGATCAGGAAGGTGGCGCGCCAGCCGAACCGCTGGCCCAGTGAGGTCGCGGCGGGGACGCCGACGATGTTGGCGATGGTCAGGCCGAGGAACATCGTGGCGACCGCGCGGGCCTGCCGTCCCTCGCGTACCAGCCGGGCGGCGACCACCGCGCCGACGCCGAAGAACGCGCCGTGCGGGAGGCCGGCCAGCAGCCGGCCCACGACCAGCAGGCCGAAGTCGGGGGCCAGGGCGGAGGCGAGGTTGCCTGCCGTGAAGACCGCCATCAGCGCGACCAGCATCCGCTTGCGCGGGATGCGGGAGCCGAGCGCGGTCAGGAGCGGGGCGCCGATGACGACGCCGAGGGCGTAGGCGGAGACGAGGTAGCCGGCGGTGGGCACCGAGGTGCCCAGGTCGTCCGCGACGTTGGGCAGCAGGCCCATCATCACGAATTCCGTGGTGCCGATACCGAAGGCCGAGATCGCGAGTGCGAGCAGAGCCAAGGGCATGAAGACCTGGACCTTTCGGGGGACGTTCCGTACAAGGACTTCCGGTTAAGTTCTCTTACGGAACAAAGTGTCGCAGGCCCAGTATTCCGACGGGGGAACGGGACGTTACGAGCCCGCGTCGGTCCCGTTCCCCGCTCGTCGGCGCAGGTCAGATCTTCACGGACGCGGCGACCGGCAGATGGTCGCTGCCGGTCGACGGCATCACCCACGCCTTGACCGGATCCATCCCCTTCATCATGATCTGGTCGATCCGGGCCATCGGGAACGACGCCGGCCAGCTGAAGCCGAAGCCGTCACCGGCCGCGCCCTGCGCGGAGCGCATCTGCGAGGTCACCGGGGCGAGCGAGCGGTCGTTCATGGTGCCGTTGAGGTCGCCGAGCAGCATGACCTTCTTCACCGGGTCGGCGGCGATCGCCTCCCCCAGCGCGGCGGCGCTGCCGTCGCGCTGATTGGCGGTGAAGCCGGCCTCGACCTTGACCCGCACCGACGGCAGGTGCGCGACGTAGACCGCGAACTGCCGGCCGTCGGGGGCGGTGACGGTGGCGCGCAGCGCGCGGGTCCAGCCCATCTTGATGTCCACCGGCCTGGTGTCGGTCAGCGGGCGCTTGCTCCACAGCCCGACGGTGCCCTCGACCGTGTGGTACGGGTACGCCTCGGCCAGGCCCTTGCGGTAGCTGGGCAGCGCCTGGCCGGTCAGCTCCTCCAGGGCCACCACGTCGGCGCCGGACGCCACGATGTCCCGGGCGGTGGCCGCCGGGTCGGGGTTGTCGGCGTTGACGTTGTGGCTGACGACGGTGAGGTTGCCGCCGGCGCCGGCCTTGTCGGTGAGCTGCCCGCCGAAGAGGTTGATCCACGCGAAGGCCGGCAGGACCAGCGCGATCAGCGCGGTCGTGGAGCGGCGCAGGACCGCGCAGAGCAGCAGCAGCGGGATGCCCAGCCCCAGCCACGGCAGGAAGGTCTCCAGCAGACTGCCCAGGTTGCCGACCGCGTTGGGAATCCTGGCGTGCAGGATCATCAGCAGCCCGAGCAGCACGGCGAGCACCGCGAGCACCAGGCCGCGCCGCCACATGCCCTCCGGGCGCCACCAGTTCCGCAGGCGTTCGGCCCGGGAACCGGCCCGTCCGGGCCCCTGTCCCTGTCCCGGCTCCGTCATGTATGCCTGCGCCATGTAGCTGTCCTCACTGCCTTGCTCCGGTGCGCCTCGCCTGTGATCCACGACCCTAGGCGATGGCCGTAATGCGCTTTCTTAGATTCGTGCTGCGCCTTGTCGCAGGGGAGGACGGCACGGCGCGGGGTCGGGGTTCCGGCCCGGGGGATCGTGACGGCGGCTGTGACAGAACGGGCATCGTCCGGTCATACGGGCCGGTGGCGCGGGACGGTCGCGCGCCGGCCGGGCCGGGCGCCAACTCCCCGGAGCGGGCGCCGGATTCAGCCCGCGACGGCCCGCGGACCGGGCCGTACGCCTTCCAGGACCGTGTCGACGACGTCCTCGGCGAACCCCTCGGGCAGCTCCTTCCACTCGTGGCGGAGCGCGCGGGCCAGCATCGGACCGACGAAGAGGTCGGCGAGGGTCTCCGGGTCACGGTCGGCGCGGATCTCGCCGTTGGCCATGCCGCGCCGCAGCACGCCGAGCAGCGCCTCGTGGCGGGCCCGCAGCACCGTCTCGTGGTACTCGGCCCACAGCTCGGGCTGCGCCTGGACGTGGGCGACGACCGCCCGCAGCAGCGCGGAGCCGCGCTTGGCCAGGCCCCGGCGGCGCAGGAACTCCATGAGGGAGACCAGGTCGTCGCGTACCGAGGCGCCGTCCAGCCGGGGGCCCTGGGCGTCCAGGGACCGCATCACGTCGAGCATCAGGGCGCTCTTGCCGGGCCAGCGGCGGTAGACGGTGGCCTTGCCGACGCCGGCCTCGCGCGCGATCCGCTCCATGGACAGCTCGCCTATGGAGACGCCGTCCTCGATGAGGCGCAGCACGGCCTCGATGATGGCGGAGTCGGCCGTGGCGCTGCGCGGCCGGCCGCGGCCCCCCGGGGCGGCCGGCCCCGGCCGCGTCCCGGCCGCCGCCACCTCGGGGTCCTCCGCCGCCCGGCTCATCTCGCTGCGCCCGCCTTCCGCTCGTCCCGCGGCTCCGCCGGCTGCGGCGCCGGTTCCATTTTGCCCGGCAGGAACGCCAGCACGACGAGCGCACCGAAGATCGAAACCGTGGCCGAACCGAGTGCGGTGACGTGCATGGCGTGCAGGAACGCCTGGTCGGCCGCGGCGGCCAGCGGGCGGCCGGCCGGGCCCATCCGGGCCGCGAGACCGAGGGTCGCCTCGATGGACTCGCCGGCCGCGTGCCGGGCCGCGGCCGGCAGGCCGGGCAGCGCGTCGAGCCGGCCCTGGATCCGGTCGCGGTAGGTGGTGGAGAGCAGTGAGCCTAGGACGGCGACGCCGAGGGTGCCGCCGACCTGCCGGAAGACGTTGTTGAGCGCGGAGCCGGAGCCGGCCTTCTCCCGCGGCAGCGACTGCATGATCGCGACGGTGACCGGCGGCATGATGTGCGCCATCCCGGCGCCCTGGAGGAAGAACAGCGCCTCCATGACCCAGAGCGGGGTGTCGGTGTCCAGCAGTAGCAGTCCCACCATGGTGTCGGCCACCACGAACATGCTGAAGGTGCACACCGCGCGGGCGCCGAAGCGGTCCACGGCCAGCCGGGCCCGCGGCGCGAAGATCAACTGGGCCGCGGCCAGCGGCAGGATCAGCACCCCCGCCTGCAGCGGGCTGTAGCCGCGCACGCTCTGCACGTAGAAGACGATGAAGAACGTGACGCCCATCAGCGAGAAGAAGACCAGCGCGATGGCGGCCACGGCGGCGGAGAAGGCGGGTTTGCGGAAGTAGCCGATGTCGATCGACGGATGGTCGCTGCGCTTCTGGTGCACCACGAACACCCCGAGCACCACCAGGCCGCCGGCGACCGTGCCGACCACCTGCGGGTCGGTGAAGTCGGCGAGCTGCCCGCCCTTGATGATCCCGTAGACCAGCAGGACCAGGCCGACGACGGACAGCAGCACCCCGACCGGGTCCATCCGGCCGGGCGCCGGGTCCCGGGAGTCGGGCACCAGGACCAGCATCGCGATCAGTGCGATCAGCACGATGGGGACGTTGACCAGGAAGACCGAGCCCCACCAGAAGCGGTCGAGCAGCAGACCGCCGGCGATCGGGCCGATCGCGATGGCCAGGCCCACGCCACCGGCCCAGATGCCGATCGCCCGGGGCTGCTCGTCGCGCTCGAAGACGTTCATCAGGACGGCGAGGGTGGCCGGCATGACGAAGGCGCCGCCCAGACCCATCACGGCGCGGAAGGCGATCAGCTGGGTGGGCGACCCGGCGAACGCGGCGAGCACCGAGCCGGCGCCGAACACCGCCAGGCCGAACAGCAGCATCTTCTTGCGGCCCAGGCGGTCCCCGAGCAGGCCGGAGGTGAACAGCAGCCCGGCGAAGACCAGCGTGTAGGCGTTGATCGCCCACTCCAGCTCGCTCTGGGTGGCACCGAGACCGGTGGGGCGTGGCGTGGCGATCGTCTTCATGGCGACGTTCAGGATGGAGTTGTCCAGCACCACGATCAGCAGGCTGAGCATGAGCGTGTAGAGGATCGCCCAGCGACGGCGGTGGATGCGGTCGGGGACCTGGCGGACGGGCGGCCCGCCGGGCGGGGTGGAGGAGGTGGCCATGACGGCACCTTACGCTTTTCGATACGGGTCCGTTCCGTATCGAAACTCCCGACCGGAGCATCCGCGGACCGGGACAATCCGGGGCAGGCCGTGCCGCAAACCGGGACGGGCGTCACAGCCGGCCCGGCGTCGCTCCCCTTTTCCTTTGCGCGCGGGCCGTGCCAGCATGGTGGGGAGTCCGGGGACACCGTCAGGGTGCCTCGAGATGACGAACAGGAGCCGTCACCATGACGCAGCCTTCGCCTGCCCAGAAGCCGGTCCCCAAGTCGCTCTACGGGGGAACGAGCTCGCGCCGGATCACCGTGCGCGACATCGCCGCCGCCAAGGAACGCGGCGAGAAGTGGCCCATGCTCACCGCGTACGACGCGATGACCGCCTCCGTCTTCGACGAGGCCGGCATCCCCGTCCTGCTCGTCGGCGACTCGATGGGCAACTGCCACCTCGGCTACGACTCCACGGTGCCGGTCACCATGGACGAGATCACCCTGCTGTCCGCCGCGGTCGTACGGGGCACCAAGCGCAGCCTCGTCGTCGGCGACCTGCCGTTCGGCTCGTACCAGGAAGGCCCGGTGCAGGCGCTGCGCAACGCCACCCGGCTGATGAAGGAGGCCGGGGTCGGCGCGGTCAAGCTGGAGGGCGGTGAGCGCTCCGCCGACCAGGTGGAACTCCTGGTCTCCTCCGGCATCCCGGTGATGGCGCACGTCGGACTCACCCCGCAGTCGGTCAACGCCTTCGGCGGCTACCCCGTGCAGGGCCGCGGCGAGGAAGCCGCCCAGCAGCTGCTGCGGGACGCCAAGGCGGTGCAGGACGCCGGGGCGTTCGCGGTCGTCCTGGAGGCCGTACCGGCCGAACTGGCCGCCGAGGTCACCCGTTCGCTGCACATCCCGACCGTCGGCATCGGCGCGGGCCTGGACTGCGACGCGCAGGTCCTGGTGTGGACCGACATGGCCGGCATGACCGCCGGCCATGTACCGAAGTTCGTCAAGCAGTACCTGCAACTGCGGGACCTGCTCGGCGACGCGGCAAAGGCATTCGCGGAGGAGGTCGTGGGGGGCACGTTCCCTGCCCCCGCGCATACGTTCCACTGATTCGGCCCACGTTGTTGTCCGTCCCGCCGTGGTGGTTGTTCGCCGTGGCGCCTGCGGCGGGCCCTTCCGCTGCGCTTTGCTGCCGCCCACGTCTTCGGCTTCCCCGCCGTTGCGCCTGCGGCGGGCCGGGTTGTTGTCGGGTGCGGTGCCGGCCCTCCGGACTTCGTCCTGCGGTCCGGCCCCTCCCGCGGGAGGAAAAGTTGAAGGCCGGTGGGGGCGAGCGTCAGTAACGACGCCCGCCCCCACCGGCCTTTTTCCACCCACTACGGGAGGGGTCGCGCCGCAGGACGAAGTCCGGAGGAGCGGCACCGCACCCGACCACCCACGCCCGCCGCAGGCGCAACGGCGAGACGAAACACGGCGGGACAGACAAAAACGTGGGACGCCTATCGGAAACGTATCGGCGCGCTGTCGGTAGCCGCTGGCACCGTAAGGGCCATGACGCGACAGACGATATCCACCAAGGGCGGCAACGCCGTGGAGGTGCGCGGGCTGGTCAAGCACTTCGGCGAGGTCAAGGCCGTCGACGGGGTGGACCTGGACGTGAAGGAAGGCACCGTGCTCGGCGTGCTCGGTCCCAACGGGGCCGGCAAGACGACGCTCGTGCGGTGCCTGTCCACCCTCCTGGTGCCGGACGCCGGCCACGCCGTGGTGGCGGGCTACGACGTGGTGCGCCAGCCCCGCGCGCTGCGCCGCACGATCGGCCTGACCGGGCAGTACGCCTCGGTCGACGAGAAGCTCTCCGGCTGGGAGAACCTGTACATGATCGGGCGGCTGCTCGATCTGTCCCGCAAGGACGCCCGCGGCCGCGCGGACGAGATGCTGGAGCGGTTCTCGCTGACCGAGGCCGCCAAGCGGCCCGCGGCCAAGTACTCGGGCGGTATGCGCCGGCGGCTGGACCTGGCCGCCTCGATGATCGGCCGCCCGGCCGTCCTCTATCTGGACGAGCCGACCACCGGCCTGGACCCCCGCACCCGCAACGAGGTGTGGGAGGAGGTCCAGCGGATGGTGCGCGAGGGCGCGACGGTGCTGCTGACCACGCAGTACATGGAAGAGGCCGAGCAGTTGGCGAACGAGCTGACCGTGATCGACCGCGGCCGGGTGATCGCCGAGGGCCGGGTCGACGAGCTCAAGGCGAAGGTCGGCGGGCGGACGCTGCAGATCCGGCCGAGCGACGCGGGCGAGCTGGACCGGATGGTCGGCGCCATCGCGCAGGCCGGTCTGGACGGCATCGCGGGCGCCACGGCCGACCACGACGGGGGTGTGGTCAATGTCCCGATCATCAGCGACGAGCAGCTGACCGCGGTGGTCAACGTGCTCGGCCAGCGGGGCTTCGCGCTCGCCGGGATCTCCACCCATCTGCCCAGCCTGGACGAGGTGTTCCTGGCCATCACGGGCCAGAAGACGTCCGACACGGCGGACGGCGGCCCGGCCGACGACGCCACCGACCAGCAGTACGCGGAGGTGACGGCATGAGTGCCGCGACGATGACGGCGCCGCTGACCAGGACCGGCGCGGACGAGGGCCGGATCGGGCTGCGCAACAACCTGCGGCACATCGGTGCCCTGGTGCGGCGCAACGCCCTGCAGATCAAGCACGATCCGGAGTCGATGTTCGACGTCCTGCTGATGCCGATCGTCTTCATCCTGCTGTTCACCTATGTCTTCGGTGGCGCGATCGCCGGCGTCGGCCACCAGGTGGACTACATCCAGCGGCTGGTGCCCGGCATGATGACGATGATGGGCATGAACATCGCCATGGCGGTGGGCAGCGGCGTCAACGAGGACTTCCGCAAGGGCGTGATGGACCGCTTCCGGACGATGCCCATCGCCCGGTCCTCGGTCTTGATAGCCAAGATCGTCGTCGAGATCGGCCGGATGCTGATCGCCACCGCGATCCTGCTCGGCATGGGCTTCCTGCTCGGCATGGAGATCCACGGCGGTGTGCTGGAGTTCCTCGCCGCGATCGTGCTGACCACCGTCTTCGGCGTGGCGCTGATGTGGATCTTCATCCTGCTGGGACTCTCCGTGAAGACCCCTCAGGCGGTGCAGGGCATGGCGATGATCGTGCTGATGCCGCTGCAGTTCGGCTCGTCGATCTTCGTGCCGACGACGTCGATGCCCGGCTGGCTGCGGGGCTTCACCGAGGTCAACCCGCTGTCCCAACTGGCGGACGCGGCCCGTGCGTTGTTCGACGGCCACGGTGCGGTGGCCCATCCGGCGCTGATCACCCTCGGCTGGGCGGTCGGCATCACCGCCGTCACCATGCCGCTCGCGGTCGCCAAGTTCCGCAGCAAGACCTGACGTGCGTCCCGCAGGGGGCTTCCCTGCGGGACGGCCCTTCGCCCGGCTCGCGTCAGATGAGGGCGGTGGCCTCTTCGAGAGAAAGGCCACCGCCTTCGGCGTACGCCTTCTCGAACACGGCCTCGTCCAGCATCGCCCGCACCGCCGCCTCCGTACGGGCCCGGTCGTCGCGCACGATCAGCGCCGGTACGTGCGTGGCGGCCCGCAGCGCGTCGTACGCACCGACCAGGCGCGCCGCGTCCCGGCCGGCCGGCGCACCGCGTACGGCCATCAACACCCGTGCGCCGGTGAGGAGCTGGACCACCGGCAGGTCCGGGGCGACCATCAGGGCCAGCCGGTCCTGCAGCATCTCCAGGGCCGCCCGGAAGCGCGTCAGCAGTCCCTCGTCGCGGTGCCCGTCGTCCAGGTCCAGCGAGATCAACGCGCTTTCCAGCAGCCCGACGAACAGGTCCGGGGCGCGCGGGGTGAACAGCTCCCGTACGGCGTTCAGTTCGCTGCGGGCCTCGTCGTACCGGCCCGTCATCGTCAGCCGCATGGCGAGGGTCATCCGGGCGAACGGCTCGGTGTCCCGGCCGCTGTTGCCCTTCGCGGCCGTGACCAGCACCTCCCGCAGCATCCGCTCCCCGGCGTCCCCCTGACCGTTCTCGATCAGCACCGCGCCCAGCCGGCAGCGCAGCAGCAGCGTCTGGCCGTGGGCGCCCAGCCGCTCGGCGTGCTCCATCGCCGCCCGGAGGTCGGCCGCCGCCGGTTCGTAGGCGCCGCGCTTCTCATGGGTTTCGGCGCGCCCGGCCAGCGCCTCGGCCGCGCCCCAGGCGTCGCCCACCCGCAGGAAGATCTGCAGCGCCTCGTCGGAGTCGCGGGCCGCCCGGGGCAGCTTGCCGGGACGGTCGTTGAAGATCTTGGAGCGCAGCTGCAGGACGTACGCCAGCTCCCACGCGTAGCCGAGTTCGCGGCAGGCGGCCACCGCGCTGTCGATCAGCTCCGCCAGCTCCTCGAAGTGCCCGGTGAGCAGCACCGCGTAGTGCCACATCACCCCGGGCACCTTGCAGGTCTGCGGCATCCCGATGCGGTACGCGGCGAGGATGCCGGCCAGCTCGTCCTGCACCTCCGGCCTGCCCAGCGCCTCGATGTCGCTGTCCATGCTGGAGAGCGCCACCAGCCGGACCTCGCGACGGGCCTCCAGCAGCTGCTCGGGGGCCATCGGCGGCGGGGCGTCGATGGGCCGCTCGTACAGCTCGGGGGCCGGTTCGACCGGCGGCAGGAACGGGTTGGGGCCGAGCGCCGCGACCGCGAGGGCCCAGTGGCGGGCGTCGCTGCGGTGGTCGCGCAGCCACCAGAACCAGTGCAGGGACAGCACCAGGCACAGCGCCTCGTGCTCGTCCCCGGCGGCGACCGCGCGGCGCAGCGCGGTGCGCAGGTTGTCGTGCTCCAGCTCCAGCTGCTCCATGGCCGCGCGCTGGCCGGGGCCGCGCAGTAAGGGGTCGCGGGTGCGGGCCAGTTCGCGGTAGGCGACGAGGTGGCGGTGCTCGGTGGCGGCCCGCTCGCCCGCCTCGTCCAGCCGCTCGGCGGCGTACTCCCCCACCGTCTCCAGCAGCCGGTAGCGCATCTGCCCGCCGGGGCCGGTACCGCTGCCCGTGCCGGTCGGCGCCGCCACCACCAGCGACTTGTCGATCAGCGAGCCGAGCAGGCCGGCCACCTCGTACCCCTCGACGCCGTCGCCCGCGCACACCTCTTCCGCGGCGGCCAGGTCGCAGCCGCCGGCGAAGACCGACAGCCGGCGCAGCACCGCCCGCTCGGGTTCGTCGGTCAGGTCCCAGGACCAGTCCACCACCGCACGCAGCGTCTGCTGCCGGGGCAGCAGGGTGCGGCTGCCGCTGGTCAGCAGGCGGAAGCGGTCGTCGAGCCGGTCCGCCAACTGGCGCGGGGTGAGCAACCGCAGCCGTGCGGCGGCGAGTTCGACGGCCAGCGGCAGGCCGTCCAGCCGGCGGCAGATCTCGGTGCAGGCCGCCGGGTCGTCCGCGACGCGGAAGCCGGGGCGGGCGGCCGCACCGCGGTCGGCGAGCAGCCGCAGCGCGACCGGGTCCGGCAGCGGTTCGACGGGCCGCAGCACCTCGCCGGGCACGGCCAGCGGCTCCCGGCTGGTGGCGAGCACCGTCACGCCCGGGCAGTCGGCCAGCAGCCGCTCCACGAGCTGCGCGGCGGCGTCGATCACATGCTCGCAGTTGTCGAGGACCAGCAGCATCCGGCGGCCCGCGCAGTGCTCGGCGAGCCGGCCCAGCGGGTTCAGCGCGGTCGGGTCGGTGGCGGCCCGCAGCCCCTCGGAGGTGGTGCCGCGGACGACGGTCTCGCGGGCGCCCAGCGCGGTCAGTACCGCCTCGGGCACGGTCTGCGGGTCGTCCACCGGCGCCAGCTCCGCCAGCCAGACGCCGTGCGGCCAGGCGTCCGGCTGCGCGGCCACGGCGGACTCGGCGCCCTCCTGTGACAGCCGGGTCTTGCCGGCGCCGCCGGGCCCCAGCAGCGTCACCAGCCGGTGCTCGGTCAGATCGGACCGGAGGGCCACGAGGTCGGCGTCCCGGCCGACGAACGAGGTGAGCCGGGCACGGAGGTTGCCGGGCGGCGCGGCGGCCGGTGCGGGAGCGGCGGCGGCCGGCGCGGGGGCGGGCGGCGCCGGGGCCACGGCCGGCTGCGGCCGCAGCAGTTCGCCGTGCAGGGCCCGCAACTCCGGGCCCGGGTCGGCGCCGAGACGGTCGGCGAGGTCGGTGCGTATCTCCTCGTACGCCGCCAGTGCCTCCGCACCGCGTCCCGCCGCGCGCAGCGCCCGCAGGCGCAGGGCCTGGAGCGGCTCGTCGAGGGGGTGGTCGCGGCACAGCGCGAGGAGGGTCGGCAGCGCCCGGTCGGGGCGGCCCAGCGCCAGGTCGGCGGCGAGCCGGGTGCGCTGCACGTCGAGGCGGCGGCTCTCGGCGCGGGCCGCCTCCACCCCCGGCTCGGGCAGGTCGGCGAGCGCCGGACCGCGCCAGAGCCCCAGTGCCTCGTCGAGCACGGCGGCGGCGCGGTCCGGATCCGCCTCGGCGAGCGCCCGCTCGCCGTCCGCCGCGAGCCGCTCGAAGCGGTGCAGATCGACGGCGTCGGGCTCGGCGCACAGCCGGTAGCCGCCGTCGACCGAGGCGATGGCGTCCCGGCCCAGGGCCCGCCGCAGCCGGCCGACGAGGGCCTGCAGCGCACCGGCCGCGTCGGCCGGCGGGTCCATGCCCCAGACGTCGGCGATCAGCACGTCCGGGGTCAGCGCGCGGCCGGGGCGCAGCGCGAAGGCGGCCAGCAGGGCACGCAGGCGTGCGCCGCCGACGGCGACGGGGGTGCCGTCGGCCCGGCCGGCCTGGGTGGTACCGAGAATTCCGTAGCGCACCGGCCCATTGTCGTCCAAGGTGGGAGGTCCTTCGCCACCTGTTTCGATTTCGGGACACGCGGCCGGGCCGCCGGCCGGGTGCGGAAGACCGGTGCGCCGGGCGCCCCCGCGCGGTTACGGTCGTGGCTGCCCCTCATGAGATCCGCTGACCTTCGGGAGCCCGCCCACCATGACCACAGCAATCCGGCGCGCCGACCGCCGCGTCAGTCCGGTCTTCCTCGCGCTCGTCGCCGTCCTGGCGGTGTCGGGGTGGGCGGTGTGGAGCGGCACCCTCGCCTCGAACACCGGCTTCGCGGTGTTCCTGTTCGTGGTGTCCGGCTGGGTGGTCTCGTTGTGCCTGCACGAGTACGCGCACGCCCGCACCGCGCTGCACAGCGGTGACATCTCCGTCGAGGCCAAGGGCTACCTCACGCTGAACCCGCTCAGGTACACCCATGCGCTGCTGAGCATCGTGCTGCCGGTGATCTTCGTGATCCTGGGCGGTATCGGGCTGCCGGGCGGCGCGGTGTTCATCGAGCGCGGCCGGATCCGGGGGCGCTGGCGGCACAGTCTGATCTCGGCGGCCGGGCCGCTGACCAACATCCTCTTCGCCGCGGTGTGCACCGCCCCGTTCTGGCTGCACGGCCTGGAGGGCGTCCCGACGACGTTCCGCTTCGCGCTGGCGTTCCTGGCGCTGCTGCAGGTCACGGCCGCGCTGCTGAACTTCGTGCCGGTGCCCGGGCTCGACGGCTACGGCGTGATCGAGCCCTGGCTGTCCCCCGGGCTGCGCCGGCAGGTGGAGCCGTTCGCGCCGTTCGGACTGCTCGCGGTCTTCGGACTGCTGTGGGTGCCCGAGGTCAACCAGGTCTTCTTCGACCTGGTGGACGTCATCCTGCGCGGGCTGGGCGTGTCCCGCTTCGACACCTACTTCGGCCAGGAGTTCTTCCGCTTCTGGCAGGGCGAGCCGCAGGTGCCGCAGGTCTACTAGGGGGAGGCTCCCCCGGGGGCCGCCGGCTCAGCCGGCCACCTCGGCCTGCTGTGCCCGCTCCAGCTTCGCCTTGCGCACGTAGAACCACGCCATGTTGCTGGAGATGCCGGCCAGCAGGACCCAGACGATCCCGACGAAGCTGCCCTCCACGAAGGAGACGACGGCTGCGGCGACGGCGAGAGCGCAGACGGCGAGGGCCATGAGGGCGAGTCGGGGCATGGGATCGGCTCCTGTCGGAGAGTGGTGCGGTCCTCCCCAGTGTCCCCCATGGCCCGACGGACCACGGCCCGCCCCCACCCGGTGGGCCGGGGGGCGGGCCGGCGGGCGGGACCCGGCCTCAGACGTCCGTGACCCGCAGCCCGGCATGCGCCTTGTACCGCCGGTTGACCGAGATCAGGTTGGCGACCAGCGACTCGACCTGGTGGGCGTTGCGCAGCCGGCCGGCGAAGACGCCGCGCATGCCGGGGATGCGGGCGGCCAGGGCCTGCACCACATCGGTGTCGGCGCGGGACTCGCCGAGCACCATCACATCGGTGTCGATCTGCTCGATCGCGGGGTCCTGGAGCAGCACCGCGGACAGGTGGTGGAAGGCGGCGGCGACCCGGGAGTCGGGCAGCAGGGCGGCGGCCTGCTCGGCGGCGCTGCCCTCCTCCGGCTTCAGCGCGTAGGCGCCCTTCTTGTCGAAGCCGAGCGGGTTGACGCAGTCGATGACGAGCTTGCCGGCCAGCGGCTCGCGCAGCGCCTGGAGCGTCTTGGCGTGCCCTTCCCAGGGCACGGCCACGATCACCACGTCGCTGCGGCGGGCGCACTCGGCGTTCTCGGCGCCCTCGACGCCGAGGCCGAGCTCCGAGGCGGCGGTCCGGGCACGCTCGGCGGCGCGGGAACCGATGATCACCTTCTGGCCGGCCTTGGCGAGCCGGTAGGCCAGGCCGCGGCCCTGGTCACCGGTGCCGCCGAGGACACCGACCACGAGACCGGACACGTCCGGGAGGTCCCACGGGTCGCGCTGCAGGGCGGCCTTGGCGCGGGTCGCGGCGTTCGGGGACTGGGCATCGTCAGGAGTAGTCATGACAGCGATCCTGTCACGCGGGTGCGGCCGGGCGCGGGCCGGTGAGCGGGTCGTACCGCCGGTCGCCGGCCCGCCGGGATCATGCCTTGACGCTGCCCTCCGTCAGCCCGGTACGCCAGTAGCGCTGGAGCACGGTCATCAGCACCATCAGCGGCAGCACGGACAGGAACGCGCCGCCCACCGTGTACTGGTAGAGCACCGGCTGACGGTCCGCGTAGCCGGTCCACGAGGTCAGGCCCAGCTGGATCGGATAGAGGTCGGAGTCCGAGAGCATCACCAGCGGCAGGAAGTAGTTGTTCCAGATGTGCACGAACTGGAACAGGAAGACGGTGACCAGCGCGGGGGTCATCAGCCGCAGGCCGAGTCCGGCGAAGATCCGGGCCTCGCCCGCGCCGTCGATCCGGGCCGCCTCCAGCAGCGAGTCGGGCACCGCGGCGGCCGCGTAGATCCGGCAGAGGTAGACGCCGAAGGGGCTCACCGTGCTGGGGACGATGACCGCCCAGTACGTGTCGGCCAGGCCCATCGCGCTGAAGAGGAAGTAGAGCGGGAGGGCGAGCGCGGTCCCGGGGATCAGCACCCCGGCGAGTACGAGGTTGAAGACCGCCTCCCGGCCGCGGAAGGGGAACTTGGCCAGCGCGTAGCCGGCCGCCGCGGACAGCAGGGTGGCGCAGACCGCGCCGATCCCGGCGTACAGCAGGGAGTTGGCGAACCAGCGGAGGTAGATCCCGTGGTCGTAGGTGAGGACGTCGGCGAGGTGGTCGAGGGGGTGCGGGTGGGCGGAGAACCAGAAGCCGAAGGTGCCGAAGAGGTCGGCGCTGTTCTTGGTGGTGGAGACGACCAGCCAGTAGACGGGCACCAGGAAGTAGAGCGCGGCGACGGTCAGCAGCGACGCGGTGATGATCCGGTAGCGCACCGGGGGCAGGGTGGTCCGCGCCCGGGCCGGGCGCCGGGGCGTCCCGCCGCGGGCGGCCGGCCGGCTCATCCGCGGTCCTTCGTGCGGCCGCCGACCAGCCGCAGGAAGCCGAAGGACAGCCCGCACGCCACCAGGGCGAGCAGCACCGCCTCGGCCGCCGCCACGTGCGGGTTGTTGCCGACGAACGCCTCGCTGTAGGCGTGCAGGTTGGGGGTGAAGCCGGAGTCGATGGAGGACGCGAGCGGCCGCAGCACCATCGGCTCGGCGAACAGCTGGAGGGTGCCGATGATGCTGAAGACGGTGGTCAGCACGAGCGCCGGCCGGATCAGCGGGAGCTTGATGTGCCGGGCGACCTGCCAGGCGTTCGCGCCGTCGATCCGCGCCGCCTCGTACAGCTCGCCCGGTACGGCCTTGAGCTGGGCGATCAGCACCAGCATGTTGTAGCCGGTGAACTGCCAGACGACGATGTTGGCGATGGCCCACAGCACGCTGCCGCGGGAGAGGAAGTCCACGTCCCAGCCGAGCGCGCCGGCGATCTTCACCAGCGGGCTGATGCCGGGTACGTAGAGGAAGCCCCACAGGATCGAGGCGATCACCCCGGGCACGCCGTACGGCAGGAAGAACGCGCTGCGGAAGAAGGTGACGCCGCGGGCACTGGCGCTTTCCAGGAGCAGGGCGAGGGTGGTGGCGAGGACGAGCATCAGCGGGATCTGCACGGCGCCGAAGAGCAGCACCCGGCCGAAGCCGGCCAGGAACTGCCCGTCGGACAGCGCGTGGGCGTAGTTGGCGAGGCCCGCGAACGCCTCGTGCTCCTGGCCGCCGAGGCCGAGCGGGCCGGTGCGTTCGGTGCGGTAGAGGCTCTGGTGGACGGCGTAGCCGATCGGGGCGAGGAAGCAGAGGCCGAAGAGGGCGAGGAAGGGCAGCACGAAGCAGGCCGCGGCCCGGGCGTTGCGGGCCTCGGTGCGGGTCGCGCGGCGGGGGCGGCGGCGCGGGGCCGGCCGCCCGGGGGCGGCCGGCGCGGCGCGGCTCAGGGTGTCCCGGCTCACCCGCCGCTCTCCACCTTCAGGCCCTTGCCCTTGAGGTCGGCGAGGGTCTGGCCCTGCACCTTGGCGAGCGCGGAGCGGAAGGAACTGCCGTCGGCGAGCGCGTCGGTGAAGGCGTCGCCGAGCCGCTGGTAGAGGGTGTCGACGCCGGGGCCCCACTGCCAGCTGGTGTCGACGTGCGCCCCGGCGTCCGCGAAGATCTTGCTGTACTCCTGACCGCCGAAGAACGCCTTGTCGACGTCGAGGTCGGCGGTGGAGTAGCCCTTCTTCGCGCTGGGGAAGCCGTAGCCGCCGTCGATGAGCAGGGCGATGGACGCGGGGTCGGTGTTGAGCCAGACCGCGAAGTCCAGGGCGTCCTTGGGGTAGCTCGCCTTGGCGAAGACGGCGGTGGTCGAGCCGCCCCAGTTGGCGAAGTCCTTGCCGCCGGGCTTCCACTGCGGCAGCGGCGCGGCCCGCCATCTGCCCTTGGTGCCCGGCGCGTTGCCGACCAGCAGCGCGTCGCCCCAACTGGCGCCCACCCAGGCCGTGATGGCGCCGGTCTGCAGGTCCTTGTACCAGGCGTTCTGGCGGTCGGGGATGGTCTTGACGAGCTTCTGCTTGACGAGGGATTCCCAGTAGTCGGCGACCCTGCGGGTGGGTTCGTCGTCGATGTGCACGATCCAGGTGTCGCCGTGAGTGGCGTACCACTTGGCGCCGGCCTGCCAGGCGAGGCCGGAGAACCGGTTGCCGTTGGTGGGCGCGAAGGTCTCGATCCAGGCGCCGTTCCTGCGGACGGTTTTGGCGGCGGCCTCGTACTCGTCCCATGTGGTGGGGGTCTGCACCCCCCACTTGTCGAAGAGGTCCTGCCGGACGAACAGGCCCATCGGCCCGGACGCCTGCGGAACGGCGTAGATGCCCTTGCCGAAGACGGACTGCTGCCACTGCCAGCCGAAGAACTTGTCCTTGTGCCGGGCGGCACCGAGCGGGGCGAGGTCGAGCAGCCCGTTGTCGAGCAGGAAGCTGGGGATGACCGGGAATTCGATCTGGCCGAGGTCGGGCGGGTTGCCGGCCTTCACGGCGGCGTGCATCTTCGCGTACTGCTCGCCGTTGACCGCCGACACCTTCTCGACCTTGACCTGCACCTCCGGGTTCTTGCGGTTCCACAGGTCGACGGGCTTGTCGATGCCCGGCACCCAGGACCAGAAGGTCAGGTTGATCTTCTGGCCCTTCTTGCGTTCCTCGGGCGCCGGGCCGTCGCCGTCCCCGCCGTCGCTGCAGCCCGCGAGCGCGAAGCCGGCGGCGAGGGCGGCCGCCCCGCCCAGGACCGTTCTGCGGTGCATCGGATTGCTGGTCATCGCGGTTCCTCCACGGGGATGCGGCGGAAGGTGATCGTCGAGTACGCGCTGAAGCCGGGGACCACGGCACCGAGCCCCGCTACCACGGCAGCCACGTCCTGCACCGCGCCGACGCCGTCTCCACCCACGGTGGCGAAACCCGGCCGGGTGGGCGGGGTGGAATGGATGGCGGGGACGAGCAGGCGTCCGGCGTGCCGGCCGCGGCGCAGCCGTAACGCATGGCCGGGGCCGGTCGCGTACCGGCGCCACCGCGGCAGTTCGGCCCGGTCGATGATCTCGCGGGGCGGGTTGCCCGCGGTGGCGGTGCCGTTGCGGGCGACGACCCGGAGCGGTCCCCAGGTCCGGCCGCCGTCCGTGGAGCGTTTGCGGACGAGGTCGAGGTCGCCCCGGTCGGCGGTCGAGGAGACCCGGCCCTCGGCTAAGGCCAGGACGGTCCCGGAGCGCGCCCGGACCACGGCGGGGATCCGGAAGCTCGTGTACCCCTCGGTCCCGGCCCGGTACGGCACCGAGCTCTCGTACGCCACGGGTCACCCCCAATGGGCAAGGACGTAGGACGTCCCTTGTCCTGTGCGGTGACCATAGGGAGCGCCCAACTGACCGTCAAGACAGCACACATGGCGCATTTCCGGGCCGGCGACGACCCCGCCGACACGGGGTGACATACCGGTGTACGGGTCCGAGGGGCGTGCCGCTACTCCGCCAGCCTGCGCCGGATGCCGTCGAAGTGCCGGTGTATCGCCTCCACGGCGCGGTCGCCGTCGCCCGCCTCCAGCGCGTCCACGATCTCCTTGTGCTGGCGGTGGGTCACCTCGGGGTCGGGACGGCCGTCGGAGAGGTCCTCGCGCACCCGGCTCAGCGCCGCCCAGAACGCGTCCAGCACCTCGCTCAGGAGGTGGTTGCCCAGGGAGCGGTAGAGCGCGAGGTGGAAGGCCCGGTCGGTGGCGCTCTGCACCATGCCGCCGCGCGCCTCCTCCGCCATCCGCTGCACCAGGCCCTTGAGGACGGTGAGGTCCTCGGCCGGCAGGTCGCGGGCGACCGCGCCGATCAGACCGGCCTCCAGCGCCTCGCGGACCTCCATCAGCTCGTACAGGCTCGGCTCGCCCTGGTGGTGGCGGACCGCCGCGCGGAAGGCGACGCCCTCGACGAACGGCTCCAGGGTGAGCGGGCCGACGTAGGTGCCGAAGCCGTGCCGGATCTCGACGATGCGCATGGCCTGCAGCGCCTTGAGCGCCTCGCGCACCGAGTTGCGGCTGACGTCGAGCAGGCCGACCAGCTCGGCCTCGGTGGGCAGCGGGTCGCCCGGCACCAGCCCGCCCTGCAGGATCAACTGCTTGATCTGCGCCTGCACGTCCTCGGACATCGTCCCTCGTGCCATCGGATCTCCCTCTCCGCACCCGCGTCTGCCGCACCGTCAGCCCGGTCGCGACGCCGGCCCCACCCGGCACCCACATCCTTGACCGACCGCCTGTGAACAGGTCTATTGTGCTCTGACATAGGACATCCCATGTCCCATGTCTGACGACATCGCCACCCACGACTCCCACATCCGACATCGGAGACCCCGGAGCCCGTCATGGCACTGCCCACCCCCCTCCACGGCGTCATCCCACCGGTCTGCACCCCGCTCGGCCCGCGGGGCGAGGTCGACACCGATTCGCTGACCCGCCTGGTCGGCCACCTCCTCGACGGCGGCGTGCACGGCCTGTTCGCGCTCGGCTCCACCAGCGAGGTCGCCTACCTCACCGACGACCAGCGCGCCACCGCCCTGGAAACCGTCGTCAAGGCCGCCGGCGGCCGGGTCCCGGTGCTCGCCGGCGCCATCGACACCACCACCCCGCGCGTCCTCGACCACGCCCGCACCGCCGCCGACCTCGGCGCCGACGCCCTGGTCAGCACCGCGCCCTTCTACACCCGCACCCACCCCCGGGAGATCGCCGACCACTTCCGCCGGCTGCGGTCCACCGTCGGCCTCCCGCTCTTCGCCTACGACATCCCGATGGCCGTCCACACCGCGCTGCCGCCGTCCCTGGTGGCCGAACTGGCCGCGGACGGCACCCTCGCCGGACTCAAGGACAGCAGCGGCGACGAGGGCGGGCTGCGCCGGCTGCTCGTACGGCTCGGCGGCCGCACCGGCCGCCGCACCGGCCCCGCGCCCGGCTTCTCGGTCCTCACCGGCTCCGAACTGACCGTGGACGCGGCCCTGTTGGCGGGTGCCGACGGTGTCGTCCCGGGCCTCGGCAACGTCGACCCGGCCGGCTACGTGCGCCTCTACGACGCCGCACTGGCCGGCGACTGGGAGCGCGCGGCCGCCGAACAGGAGCGGCTGGTCGCACTCTTCGCGATCACCGACGCCGGCCCGGAGTCCGAGATGGGCCGCAGCTCCTCCGCGCTGGGGTCCTTCAAGGCCGCCCTGCACCTGCTCGGCGTGCTCGCCCGGGGCACCACCGCCTTCCCCCAGCGCCCGCTGAGCGAGGAGTCGGTCCGGGAGGTAGGACGTCGGCTCACCGCCGCGGGCCTGCCGCCGGTCCGCTGACGGGTGCCGGGGCACGTCCCGTACGGGTGAACGCCGTTGAAGGCGCAACCGGGCGCCCCGTGCGCGCGGAAGGATGCCGGCATGGATGCCGTACGGGTCGCGCTGCTGCGTGAGGTGCTCGCCGGGACCGAGTGGATCCAGGACACCCGGCGGTTCGCCGGGTCGCTGCGTACCGCCGTGGCCGCGCACGGCGGCGGGCTGCTGCTGGTCGGCAGCGCCGGCTACGAGCCCTGGCACCTGGCCGCCCATCTGGACGACGAGGCCGCCTGGTCGGGGCTGCCGGAGCTGTCGCCGACGCTGGTGCGCCACCGCGTCCCCGGCGGCGCGCCGGCCCATCTCGCGGTGGGGCTCGGGCGATTGGCGGCGGCCGGGCGCGGCGAGACGCTGCTGGTCGTCACGCCGGGGCAGCCCGGTGCCGGGCTGCTGGAGCGGGTGCACGACGCCCGGCGCAACGGCGCGACGGTGCTCGCTCTGGACGGCGGCGACCGGGATCTGCACGCCCTCGCCCATGACGCGCTCGCCGCCCCGCCGGGCCCGCCCGAGGGCGCCGCCGGGGGCACCCAGGACCTCGATCTCGACACCGTCCAGCACCTGGTGAGCGCGGCGGCCGGCGAGAACAGCCTGCCCGCGCCCCGCCGGCGGCGCCGTTTCCGCGACCGACTGGCCCGCCTCGCCGACCAGTTGACCGCCCCGCCGCCACCGCGCTGGTGAGCGGGTCCCCGGCTCGGCGGGCCCGGCCGGCCGGGTGGTAAATCCTTTGCGCCGGCCCGCGCCCGGGCGGACGATGGTCCACCGTGACCTCGGACGACCCCCCATCCCCCACTCCCCGGCGGTCCGCGCGACGACGCCTGCGCGCCCTGCTGCCGGACCCGGCTCCCTGGCGCTCCTCGCCCGACTTCCGGCTGATGTGGTGCGCGGGCGCGCTCACCGTCTTCGGCAGCTTCCTGACCTTCGTGGCGCTGCCGCTGCAACTCAAGGAGCTGACCGGCTCCACGCTCGCGGTCGGTGCGCTGGGCGCGGTGGAACTCGTCCCGCTGATCGTCTTCGGTCTGTACGGCGGTGCGCTGGCGGACGCCATGGACCGCCGCCGGCTGATCCTGTGGACGGAGGCCGCGCTCGGCGCCGTCTCCGTGGTGCTGCTCCTGAACAGCCTGCTGCCGCACCCCCTGGTGTGGCCGCTGTACGCGACCGCGGCGGTGTCCAGCGCGCTGACCGGTCTGCAGCGGCCGGCGCTGGACGCGATCGTGCCGCGGATCGTCCCGCACGACCAGCTCGCCGCGGCCGCCGCGCTCAACGCGCTGCGCCGGCAGATCGGGGCCGTGGCGGGCCCGGCGCTGGCCGGCGGCCTGCTCGCGTACGCCGGTCCGACCTGGGCGTACGCCATCGACGCGGCCACCTACGGGATCTCCGCGCTGCTCACGGTGCGGCTCGCGCCGCAGCCCGCCGCGCACGAGGCGGGCAAGCCGTCGCTGCGCGGGATCGCCGAGGGCGCGCGCTACGCGTGGAGCCGCAAGGAGCTGCTGGGCACGTACGCGATCGACCTCACCGCGATGCTGTTCGCCTTCCCCCTGGCGGTCTTCCCGTTCCTCGCCGACGACCTGCACGCGCCCTGGGCGCTGGGGCTGATGTACGCGACGCTGCCGGCCGGCTCCCTGGTGGTGAGCCTGACCGGCGGCTGGACGTCGCGGGTGCACCGGCAGGGCCGGGCGATCGCCCTGGCCGCCGCCGGGTGGGGGCTGGCGATCACCGCCGCCGGACTGCTGCACGACGTCTGGCTGGTGCTGCTGTGCCTGACGCTGGCCGGCGCCTGCGACATGATCAGCGGCATCTTCCGCTCGGCGCTGTGGAACCAGACCATCCCGGACGAGCTGCGCGGCCGGCTGGCCGGCATCGAGCTGCTGTCGTACGCGGCGGGCCCGCAGCTGGGCCAGGTCAGGGTCGGCGGCATGGCGGCGCTGACGGGTGTGCGGGCGGCGGTGTCGGCGGGCGGGCTGCTGTGCTTCGCGGGGGTGGCGCTGCTGGCGCTGGGCCTGCCGAAGCTGATGGCGTACGACTCCCGGACGGATGAGCACGCCCGGCGGATGCGGGAGCGGCGGGCCGCCGGGAGCGGGCGCGGGGACCGCGACGGCAGCGCGCCGCAGGATCCCGGCGCGACCCCGGCCGTCGCCTGACCCGCGCCGGTTCCGGCCGGCGGGGGCGGGGCCGGCGGGTCAGTCCTCGTCGGGGCCGTTCCTGCCCGCGTCGTGCCACTTGGGGTCGGTCTCCCACTCCACGTTCCGCTCCCGCGCGGTGTCCATGGCGTGCGCGGCCTCCTCGCGGGTGGCGTAGGGGCCGAAGCGGTCGGCGGCCCGGCACTCGGGGCCGTCCTCGACCTTCTTGTGCTTGAGGCAGTAGTACCACTCGCCGGGCTTACCGACCGTCCGTCTCTTGAACAGCGCCATCGCCGCCTCCTGTGGGTCTTCCGTGACCCTCATCCTGCCCGACGGCCCGCGGATACACTCGCTGGCATGTCTGGCCAGTCGCTTCTTGTCCCGGGGAAGATCTCCCCCACCCGCCCCGTCCCCGCCTCGATCCGGCGCCCCGAGTACGTCGGGAAGGACGCGCCCACGCCCTATACGGGGCCCGAGGTGCAGGACGCCGAAACGATCGAGAAGATGCGGATCGCCGGCCGGATCGCCGCGCAGGCGATGGCGGAGGCCGCCAAGCACATCCAGCCCGGGGTGACGACCGACGAACTGGACCGGGTCGCCCACGAGTTCATGTGCGACCACGGCGCCTACCCGTCCACGCTCGGCTACCGGGGCTTCCCCAAGTCGCTGTGCTCCTCGCTCAACGAGGTCATCTGCCACGGCATCCCGGACTCGACCGTCCTCAAGGACGGCGACATCGTGAACCTGGACGTGACCGCGTACATCCACGGCGTGCACGGCGACAACAACGCCACGTACCTGTGCGGCGAGGTGGACGAGGAGTCCCGGCTGCTGGTCGAGCGCACGCAGGAGGCGCTGAACCGCGCGATCAAGGCGGTCAAGCCGGGCCGGCAGATCAACATCATCGGCCGGGTGATCGAGTCCTACGCCAAGCGCTTCGGCTACGGCGTGGTCCGCGACTTCACCGGTCACGGCATCAACTCGTCCTTCCACTCCGGCCTGATCGTTCCGCACTACGACAGCCCGCACCACACCACCGACATCAAGCCCGGCATGACCTTCACCATCGAGCCGATGCTGACGCTGGGCACGCACGAGTACGACATGTGGCAGGACGGCTGGACGGTGGTCACCAAGGACCGCAAGCGGACCGCGCAGTTCGAGCACACGCTGGTGGTCACGGACACCGGGGCGGAGATCCTCACCCTCCCCTGACGCGCGGCCGGCGGGGTCTGCCGCGGCGGGCCCCGCCGGTGCCGGTCCGTGGCCGGAACTCTTACCGACAGGGTGTCGGGAACAGGCGTAGGCTGGTTTACCGACAGGACGTCGGGAAAGGTTGACCCGGGCACCGGTCAGGTGCCGGGCGGCCCGGCGGGACCCCCGCGGTCCCCGTTCCCGGCCGCGCCCCACGGCCCCGGAGGTCCGTCTTGGCAGCGTCCAGCCCGACCGGCCCGCGCCACTCGTCCGGCGCCCCGTCCCCCACGCCCGCGCCCGCGACGCCGTTCTCCACGGTCATCCGCACCGCGTCGCACGAGCAGCACACCGAGGCCGAGCACGCCCCGTTCATGAGCGACCTCCTCGGCGGCAGGCTCGGGGTGACGGCGTACCGCTGCTACACCGAACAGCTGTGGTTCCTCTACCGCGCGCTGGAGGGCGCCTCCGGGGCGCTCGCCGGGGATCCGGTCGCCGGTCCCTTCCTCCACCCGGAGCTGGCCCGCACCGCCGAGCTGGAGCGCGACCTCGCACACCTGGGCGGCCCGTCCTGGCGCGACGGGCTGGAGCCGCTGCCGGCCACCGCCGCGTACGCGGACCGGGTCACCGCCTGCGCCCGCGACTGGCCGGCCGGCTATGTCGCCCACCACTACACCCGCTACCTCGGCGACCTCTCCGGCGGCCAGCTGATCCGCGGCACGGCCGAGAAGACCTGGGGCTTCGCCCGCAAGGGCGACGGGGTGCGGTTCTACGTCTTCGAGGACATCGCCAACCCGGCCGCCTTCAAGCGCGCGTACCGCGCCCTGCTGGACGCCCTGCCGCTGGACGACCTGGAGAAGCAACGGGTCGTCGACGAGTGCAAGCTCGCCTTCCGGCTCAACACCGCCGTCTTCCGGGAGCTGGGCGAGCAGTTCCCGCTGAGCGCGTAGGCCCTACCGCGCCTCGTGCCGCACCCGGCCGCCGACCTCCACGGTGCCGTCCGGGTACGGCCGGGTGAGGAGCTGCGAGCCGGCGCCCTGGCGGATGTCCAGGGGCCGGCCCAGCTGATGGGTCAGCAGCACGGCGGCGGCGCCGGTGGCCTCGTCCTCGACGATCCCCCCGGTGCGCGCACCGGCCCCACCGGAGCGGCTGACGCCGCGCTCCTCAATGCGGCGCGGGAACCCCCGCGCACGCACCACGCCCGCGGCCTCGTCCCGCCACGCCCAGGCGTAGAGCCACCCCTCCCCCGGCGGCGGCGCGGGCAGCGCGTCGACCTCGGCCGGCGAGGCGTATTGCGCGGTCCGGCGCGACGACACCCACTCCGCGCGGCCGCGCACCCAGGTGACGTCGCCCTCGAAGCGGACCTCGACCTCGCCTGCCGGCGGGCGCAGGACGCGCGGCGGCCGCCCCAGGCTCCGCAGCAGCCAGGCCAGGCCGACCAGCGGATGGCCGGCGAACGGGAGCCGGACGCTCGGGGTGCGGATGTCGACGGTGCCGCGCGCGGCGTCGTCGAGGAACACCGTTTCGCTGAAGCCGAGTCGGGCGGCGAGCGCGGCCCGCTCGGCGTCGCCCGGGACCGCCGCGCCGTCGCGTACGACGCCCAGCGCGTTACCCGCGGACCCGTCCGGCCCGCAGAACACCCGGAGCACCTCGATGTCGGTCATCGCGCCATTGAACAGCAGGGGCCGGCGGGCCGGTCGGCAGATGTACGCGAGAGGGTCGCAGGTGCGGGAAACGTGCAGGTCATGACCGGTGGACGGCGGCGGCCCTTACCTTGACCGGCGCGTGACGGTTCCGTGACCCGGTGCGGGCCGATCCGTGATCGGGCCGTTGTGCATGAGAGCGGGATCACTGGACAGAGTGGCCAGAAGTAGGTAAGCCTCAGATAAGTTAGGGCCGCCTTAGTGGCGTCCCTGACCCCTGTCTATTGTTCCGTACGTCGTTTCCGTACATCCGAGCCCGCTTGGAGCCCCGTATGCGAGCCCTCCGCTCCTCCGCCGTCGCCGCCGTCGCCGCGGCGGCTGCCGTCACCGCCGTCGCCGGCTGCGCCGCGAAGAACGACGGCAAAGGGGGCGGCAAGGGGACCGTCGAGGTGACCGCGACCGACTCCAGCTGTGAGCTCTCCACCAAGGAGTTCCCCGCCGGGCACGTCCGCTTCGCGGTGCAGAACAAGGGCTCCAAGGTCACCGAGGTGTACGTCTACGCCCCGGGCGACCGGATCGTGACCGAGCGGGAGAACATCGGGCCCGGCACCAGCGCGGAGATCACCGCCGAGGTCAAGGCCGGTGCGTACGAGATCGCCTGCAAGCCGGGCATGAAGGGCGACGGCATCCGGCAGAAGGTGACCGCCAGCGGCAAGGCGGCCGGTACCGCCAAGCGCGACCCGAAGCTGGACGCCGCGGTCGCCGCCTACCGCGAGTACGTGCAGGAGCAGGCCGACCAGACGATCCCGAAGGCGCAGAAGTTCGCCGACGCGGTCAAGTCCGGCGACCTGGACGCGGCGAAGAAGGCGTACGCGCTCTCCCGGGTCGGCTGGGAGCGCACCGAGCCGGTGGCGGAGTCCTTCGGCGACATCGACCCCAAGGTCGACGTGCGGGCCGACGGGCTGGAGCCGGGCCAGAAGTGGACCGGCTGGCACAAGCTGGAGAAGTCCCTGTGGGAGACCAAGAAGATCTCCGGGGACGACAAGAAGCTCGCCGACCAGCTGATGACCGACCTCAAGGACTGGCAGAAGCGGGTCGGCAAGGCCGAGATCACCCCGACCAGCATGGCCAACGGCGCCAAGGAGCTGCTCGACGAGGTGGCCACCGGCAAGGTCACCGGTGAGGAAGAGCGCTACAGCCACACCGACCTGATCGACTTCCAGGGCAACGTCGAGGGCGCCGAGAAGGCGTACGAGCTGCTGAAGCCGGTCGCCGCCAAGAACGAGCCGGCGCTGGCCAAGGAGCTGGACAAGCAGTTCACGGCGATCCACGCGCAGCTCGACAAGCACCGCGACGACAAGTCCGCCGACGGGTTCGCCTCGTACGACACGGTCTCCAAGAGCGAGCGCAAGGAGCTGTCCGACGGCGTCAACGCGCTGGCGGAGCCGCTGTCCAAGCTGGCCGCCGCCGTGGCCACCGGCAAGTAGTCCGACGCGAGCCAAGGGGTCAAGATGACGCACGACGACGGCAGGACGAGCGCGGACGCCACCACCGGCGACGAGAAGGCCGCCGAGGGCACCCGGGCGGCCGACGGGCGGGCACCGTCCCGGCGTTCGCTGATCGGCTGGGGCGGGGCCGGGCTGGCGCTCGGCGCGGTCGCGGCCGGCGGTACGGCGGCGGCGCTGCGCACCGGCAGCGACGCGCAGCCGGCCGGCGCGGACGCCACCACGGGCGCCGCCATCACCTTCCACGGCGCGCACCAGGCGGGCATCGCCAGCGCCGTCCAGGACCGGCTGCACTTCGCCGCGTTCGACGTCACCACCGACGACCGCGACGAGCTGATCGCGCTGCTCAAGGAGTGGACGAAGGCGGCGGCGCGGATGACGGCCGGCGACGCGGTCGGCGACGGCGCGGTCGGTGGACTGGCGGAGGCCCCGCCGGACGACACCGGCGAGGCGCTCGGCCTGCCGCCGTCCCGGCTCACCCTCACCTTCGGCGTCGGACCGACGCTGTTCGAGAAGGACGGCAAGGACCGGTTCGGGCTCAAGGACCGGCGGCCCGAGGCGCTGATCGACCTGCCGCAGTTCCCCGGCGACAACCTCGACAAGACGCGCAGCGGCGGCGATCTGTGCATCCAGGCGTGCGCGGACGACCCGCAGGTGGCGGTGCACGCGATCCGCAACCTGGCCCGGATCGGCATGGGCAAGATCGCCATCCGCTGGTCGCAGCTCGGCTTCGGCAAGACGTCCTCGACGACACCGGACGCCCAGACGCCGCGCAACATGCTGGGCTTCAAGGACGGCACCCGGAACATCGCGGGCACCGACACCGCCGCGCTGGACAAGCACGTGTGGGTCGGCGAGAAGGACGAGAAGGGCAAGGCCGGCTGGATGGCCGGCGGCTCCTACCTCGTCGCCCGCCGGATCCGGATGCACATCGAGACCTGGGACCGCACCTCGCTCAAGGAGCAGGAGGACGTCTTCGGCCGCGACAAGGGCGAGGGCGCCCCGGTCGGCCGGAAGAACGAGCGCGACGAACCGCATCTGAAGTCGATGCTGCCGACCGCGCACGTCCGCCTGGCGCACCCGGACACCAACGGCGGCATACGCATCCTGCGCCGCGGCTACTCCTTCACCGACGGTACGGACGGCCTGGGGCGGCTGGACGCGGGGCTGTTCTTCCTCGCCTACCAGCGCGACGTCCGCGAGGGCTTCGTCCCGCTCCAGCGGCGGCTGGCGGCCAACGACGCGCTCAACGAGTACATCCAGCACGTGGGTTCAGCGGTCTTCGCGGTCCCGCCGGGCGTCCGGAAGGCGGACGACTGGTGGGGCCGGCAGCTGTTCGCCTGACACCGCCGACGCGGCGATGAAGTTCAACGAAGGGAAGGGACCGGCGTGTTCGGCAACTACCTGATCGGTCTGCGCGAGGGCCTGGAAGCCAGCCTCGTCGTATGCATCCTGATCGCCTATCTGGTCAAGACCGGCAGGCGGGAGGCGTTGCGCCCGGTCTGGCTCGGCATCACCCTCGCGGTGGTGCTGTCGTTCGCGTTCGGTGCGGCGCTCCAGTTCGGCTCGGAGACGCTGACGTTCAAGGCGCAGGAGGCGCTCGGCGGTTCGCTGTCGATCATCGCGGTGGGCCTGGTGACGTGGATGGTCTTCTGGATGCGGCGCACCGCGCGGCATCTGAAGAAGGAGCTGCACGGCAAGCTGGACGCGGCGCTGCAGATGGGCACCGTGGCGCTGGTGATCACCGCGTTCCTGTCGGTCGGCCGGGAGGGCCTGGAGACCGCGCTGTTCATCTGGACCGCCGCGCAGTCCGCGAACGACGGCGTACGGCCGCTGGTCGGGGCGCTGCTGGGGCTGCTGACGGCCGTCGTGCTGGGCTGGCTGTTCTACCGCGGCGCGGTGCGGATCAACCTGGCGAAGTTCTTCACCTGGACCGGCGCCATGCTGGTGGTGGTCGCGGCGGGCGTGCTGGCGTACGGCTTCCACGACCTCCAGGAGGCGGACATCCTGCCGGGGCTCGGCTCGCAGGCGTTCGACATCAGCGCGCAGATCCCGGCGGACAGTTGGTACGGCACCCTCCTCAAGGGCATCTTCAACTTCCAGCCGGACCCGACCGTCCTCCAGGTCACGGTGTGGGCTCTGTATCTGGTCCCCACGCTGTCGTTCTTCTTCGCCCCCGGTAGGGTTGCGCCGAATCGTGCCACCCCGGCGGCCGCCCAGTCCGCCCCGGTCGCCCCGAAGGAGCCCGAGCCCCATGACACGCAGGTCGCCGTTCCGGGTGCCCGCAGCACTGACGTCGGCAGCGACGGCGCTGGTGATACTGAGCGGGTGCATGACGGTGCACGGCGAGAGGGAGATGCTGCCGGCGGTGGGGAAGGCTGAGGGCGCCAAGGCGCTCGCGCACTTCACCGACGGCTACAACAAGGCCAACCGTCAGCTCGACCCGGCGCTGAACCCCTCCTTCGAGGGGGGCGCGCTGCTCGCCATCGACCAGGCGGGCGTGAAGGCGGCGCACGCGCTGCGGCCGCAGGGCAACCCCGCCTTCCCCGCGCTGGCGTTCAAGGACGCGCACTTCACGGTGCCCAAGCAGGCGGGCTGGCCGAAGTACTTCGTCGCGGACGCGCTCAGCAACCGCAAGGGCCCCGACGGTTCACCGAGCCGGTGGTTCCTGGTGTTCAGCCGCAACGGCATCGACGAGAAGTGGCGTGCGGTGTACTTCGCCACCTTCGAGGGCAACAAGGCGCCGGAGCTGAAGACGGACGCGGACGGCTACGCCGAGGCGGTGCCGTCCGGCGGCGGATCGGGCCTGGCGGTCTCCCCGGGCAAGCTGAGCCGGACCTACGCGGACTACCTCAACACCGGCAAGGGCGACGCCTTCGCCCCCGGCAGGAACACCGACAAGCTGCGGGAGCTGCGCGCGAAGCAGGCGACCCAGGTCGGTGCCCGCCTCCAGTGGGAGGACCAGCCCTCGGACTACCCGCCGGTCGCGCTGCGCACGGCGGACGGCGGGGCGCTGGTGTTCTTCTCGACCGTCTACCACACGCAGAAGACGTGGTTCGAGGGCGCGAAGATCACCGTGCCGGCGAACCTGCAGGGCATCGTGGAGGGGTCGCCGAAGGGTTCCAACCGGCTGACGTTCACCACGGTCTCGGGGCAGGCGGTGAAGGTTCCGGCCGAGGAGGCCGGCGGCAAAATCCGGATGCTGAACCGCAGCGAGCGGATCACGTCGGTGCGGGCGCAGTAGGTCCCCGGCGGCGCGGTGGGCGCAGGACATTGCAGCAAGGGCGAAGGGGCCGTCGGACGGATCCGACGGCCCCTTCGTGCTGTGCGCGTGGCGCCGCGCGCGGCGTACGTCAGCGGCCGATCGGCCAGGCCGCCGTCTCGTGGTACGGCTCGCGGTCGGTGCGGTCGTGGAACGCGGCGCAGGCGTCGGTGAGCGACTCCAGCAGCGTCAGCGGGTCCGGCAGCGGCAGCTCGGGGCCGCGCAGCCAGGTCACCGCGGGCTGGTCGCCGGGGAGGGTCGAGGGGGGCAGCAGGACGTAGCTGCCGCGGCAGTGCCAGCGCAGGCCCGGGTGCTCGTCGAGGGTCTCGGGGTGGCAGTCCAGCTCGCAGGGCCACCACTCGTCCTCGTCGTCGGGGGTGCCGCGGGTGGCCGTGAAGAACAGCATCCGGCCGTCGCCGAAGCCGGCGCCGCTGAGCGTGATCGGCCCGACCTCGATGCCCGCGGCCTCCAGCCGTTCCAGGGCGCTGCGGCCGGCCTCGACGGGGACGTCGAGCACGTCGTGGGCGATGCCGGTGGCGGTGATGAAGTTGGCCTGCGGGAGGGTGCGGATCCAGGCGGCGACCTTGTCGCGGTCGGTGGTGGCGACGGTCTGCCAGCCGAAGGAGACGGGATGCCGGCCGGGCGTGGGACAGCCGATGCGTTCACAGGAACAGCCGTAGCCGGAGGGGTGGGCCGCCGGGGCGATGGGGAAGCCCGCTCCGGCCGCGGCCAGCAGCAGGTCCTCGCGGCTGCGGGCAGCCGCTGATCCCGTGTCCGTATCGCGCCCGTCCGATCCGCTCTTCGGCCGGCGCAGCCACTGGGAGAACCTGCTCTTGCGTTCCATCTATCCCCTCACTTCGAGCGGTGGTCTGGGATCAATGCTGCCACCATCCTGCGCCCCGGGTGACCGGTGTGGAGATCCGGGGTGAACGAAGGGGGTACCAATACCGGCAATTCACCTCATCGCCGACAGGCCACCGCCCCGCCCCGGCCCGCCGGGCCGACTCAGCCGCGGGGCCGCAGACCACGCAGTACCTGGTCGACCAGGGTGTCGACGAATTCGTGGGTCAGCGGGCCGGTGCGCATCAGCCAGCGCTGTGAGAAGGGACTCAGCACCATCTCGGCGGCCACCCGCACATCGACGTCGGCGGCGACCTCGCCGGCCTCCTGCGCCGCGCGCAGCCGTTCGACGTAGACGCGGATGCCGGGCTCCAGCAGCCGGCCGACGAAGGCGCGGGAGACCTCCTCGTCGTTGGCGCCGGCCACCGCGAGGGCGCGATAGGGGGCCTGGAAGGCCGGGTCGTTGAACTCGTCGGCGGTCGCCCGCAGCACGAACTTCAGGTCCGCGGCCAGGTCGCCGGTGTCCGGCAGGCCCTCGGCGTAGTCCTCGTCGCTGTCGGCGGTGAACGCGTCCAGGAGGACGGCGGCCTTGGAGGGCCACCAGCGGTAGATCGTCTGCTTGCCGACCCCGGCCCGGGAGGCGATGCCTTCGATCGTGAGCTTGTCGTAGCCGACCTCGCCGACGAGCGCGAGGGCGGCGTCGAAGATCGCGCGGCGGGAGCGTTCGCTGCGGCGGGTGGGGGTCCCCCCGGCGGAGCCAGGGGGAGAGTCCGGGGCGGGTTTGCTGACCATGGCGCGGAGTCTAGCGAGAAGGAGGCGAGACGTATCGTCTTGACGAGACGTTGCGTCTCGTGGATAGTGGAGCGCGTGAGAACGAGACGGTCCGTCTCGTTCAGTGGGTCTCCCGTCCGATGGAGACCCCGTTCGGCGGCGAGGAGAGGGGACCCCATGAGCAAGGGAAACGCGGGCGGCATGCTGGGCGTCGGCGGCACCCGGAGCAAGCTGTCGCGCGGTGCGCTGCGCGGCGGCGGGAGCGCCGGCCGCGGCGGCCGGGAGCGCGCCGGGCAGGAGGCGCAGCGGAGTGAGCTGCTGCGCAGATTCCAGGAGCGGGCGCGCGGGGAGTGAGCCCCGGGGCCACCCGAACGGCTACCGGTGCGGGCGCGAGGGCTCCGCACGGCGGACGATTCTCCTGAGTGCGGGCCGGATCGCGGGCCCGCGCGGAGTGCTGAGCCCCGCCGCCGGGCCGGTCAGGACCAGTCGTCGCCCCAGGCGGCGTCGCGGGCCGCCTTGTACGCGGCGCCGTGGCGCTTGGTGACCGTCTCCCGCTGCAGCCCGTCCGTCGTCGTGCACAGGTCCAGCAGGACCTGGCCCTTGCGGAGCTGCGGCCTGCGGACGATGCGGGCGGCGGCGGGTGTGGCGTCGAGGGTGGTGGCGGCCACGTAGCTGAACTTCTCGTCCTCGTACGGCAGGGAGCCGCCCTTGACCTGGCGGTGCAGGGAGGAGCGGCTGACCCGGGCGGCGAAGTGGCACCAGTCTCCCCCAGCTACCGCTGGGGGTGCCCCCACCCCCCCGACAAGCGGGACGATCGGGCAGGTGCCGCTGTGCGGGCAGGGCGCGACGATGCGCAGGCCGGCCTCGGTGAGCTGGGTGCGGGCCTCGCGGATGCGGAGGTAGCCGTCGGGGGTGCCGGGTTCGACGAGGACGACGGCGGTGGCGGTGGCGGCCGCGGCGACGACGGCGCGGCGGTCCTCGGGGCGCAGCTCGCCGAGCACGTAGGAGACGGTGACCAGGTCCGTGCCGGCGGGCAGGGTCAGCCCTTCGCCGAGGGTGCGGCGTTGCCAGTCGGTGCCGGGGAGGATGCCGTCGGCCAGTTCCGCGCCGAGGTCGAGGGCGGGCTGGGCCCAGTCCAGGACGGTGCTGTGGTGGCCCTGCCAGGTGGCGGCGGTGGCCCAGGTGGCGGCGCCGGTGCCGCCGCCGATGTCGACGTGGGTGGCCGGGGACCAGTCGGGGACGCGGTCGGCGAAGGCGGCGAGGGCGGCCCGTACGGCTTCGAAGGTGGCCGGCATGCGGTAGGCGGCGTACGCGGCCACGTCCGCGCGGTCGCGCAGCACCGGGGCGTCGGTGGGGGTGCGGCCCCGGTAGTTGGCGATCAGGCGGTCGACGGCCTGCGCGGCCTGCTTGGGCGGCAGGCCGTCGAGCAGGCCGGCCAGTGCGGCGCGCAGTTCCTCGTGCATTGGAGGAATTCTACGGCGCCGCGCGGGCCGCTCAGGCGCCCCGGACCACCGCTCTGGCCAGCCGGGTGGCGGCCGCGGCGCGCGGGGCGCTGCCGCCGGTGCGGCGGCGCGGGTGGACGGTGTTGGCGAGCAGGATCAGGAAGGTGTCGGTGGCGCGGTCCAGGAGCAGGCTGGTGCCGGTGAAACCGGTGTGCCCGGCGGCGCCGTGGCCCGCCAACTCCCCCATGAAATACGGCTGGTCGATGCCGAATCCGAGGCCGGGCGGATCGAGCAGCGCGGCGACCGCGCCGGCGCCGAGGATCCGGGCGGTGCCGTAGGCGCCGCCGTTGAGCAGCGTGCGGCAGAGCACGGCCAGGTCCTGGGCGGTGGAGAAGAGGCCCGCGTGGCCGGCCACCCCGCCCAGTGCCCAGGCGTTCTCGTCGTGCACCTCGCCGCGGAGCATCCCCCGGTCCACCTTGGCCCAGGGGCGCCGCTGGTCCTCCGTGGCCGCCACCCCGTGCGGCGCCAGCGGGCCGTAGCAGGTGCTGGACATGCCCAGCGGGCCGGTGATGCCCTCGCGGACCAGCGCGTCCAGGCGGCGCCCGGTGAGCTGCTCCAGGATCAGCTGGAGGCAGATCAGATTGAGGTCGGAGTAGAGGTAGCTGGTGTCGGGGCGGCCGGTGGGGGCGGCGGTCTCCCGCCACAGCAGCTCCAGCTGGGCGCCGCGCCCCTCGTGGGCGTAGAACGGCAGCTCGGGGGCGAGGCCGGAGGTGTGGGTGAGCAGCTGCCGGACGGTGATGCCCGGGGCGAAGGCCGGCAGGTGGGCCCGGACCGGGTCGTTGAGGACCAGCCGGCCGCGTTCGACCTGCTGGATCGCGACGACGGCGGTGAAGAGCTTGCTGAGCGAGGCGAGGTCGAAGACGGTGCCGACCCGCATCGGCTCCCACAGGTCGCGCGGCAGATCGAGGCCGCGGTCCTGGTCGGGGTCGTACGCCCGGTAGCGGTGGGCCCAGCCGGCGGCGGCCTCGGCGACCACGACCGGGCCGCGTCCCGCCAGCACCACCACGCCCGGGCACCACGACGGCCGGCCCTCGGGCAGCGCGCACACGCCGCGCACCATCCGCTCCACCCAGGCGGGGTCCAGCCCCGCCCGGGTCGGCGTGCCGTGGGTGAGTCTCGGTGCGCTCAGGGTCGGGCCTCCCTCCGCGGTACCCCTACGGGGTGCTCTCCTTCCTACGCTGCCACGGGCGGCACAGTCCCAGGAAGCTCACGAGCGCCAAAACGGCGCAGGACAGCTGGACGAGGGCCATCGGTACGGCGGTCCGCTCCCCCGCGACGCCCACCAGCGGGGAGGCCACCGAGCCCAGGAGGAACGTCGAGGTGCCCAGCAGCGCCGAGGCGGAACCGGCCGCGTGCGGGGTGCGCAGCAGGGCCAGGGTGTTGGTGCTCGGCATGATCAGGCCCATGGAGGCCATCAGGACGAAGAGGCCGGCGGCCATGGGGACCAGCCCGACGTGCCCGAAGAGGCCGGAGCCCATCAGCAGCAGCGCGGTGGCCGCCAGCGCGGTCACGGCCAGGCCGGTGCCCAGCACCTTGTCCAGGCCGACCCGGCCGACCAGCACCTTGCCGTTGAGCTGGCCGACCGCGACCAGGCCGACGGAGTTGATGCCGAAGAGCAGGCTGAAGACCTGCGGGGAGGCGCCGTAGATCTCCTGGATGACGAACGGGGAGGCCGAGATGTAGGCGAAGAGGGCGGCGAAGGCGAACGCGCCGACGAGGAGGTAGCCGGAGAAGACCCGGTCGGCGAGCAGTTCGCGCATGGTGCGCAGCGCCTCGCCCAGGCCGCCGGGGTGCCGCCGCGCGGGCGGCAGGGTCTCGTCCAGGGTGCGCCAGACCAGGGCGGTGAGGGCCACGCCGACGGCGGTCAGCACGACGAACACGCCCCGCCAGTCGGTGATCTGGAGGATCTGGCCGCCGATGAGCGGGGCGACGACCGGGGCCACGCCGGAGATCAGCATGAGCGTGGAGAAGAAGCGGGCCATCGCGACGCCGTCGTAGAGGTCGCGCACCACCGCCCGGGCGATGACGATGCCGGCGGCGCCCGCCAGGCCCTGCAGCAGGCGGAAGGCGATGAGGACTTCGGCGTCGGTGGCGAGCGCGCACAGGGCGGTGGCCAGGACGTAGATCACCATGCCGGCCAGCAGCGGACGGCGGCGCCCCCACTTGTCGCTCATCGGCCCGACGATCATCTGGCCCAGTGCCATCCCGGCCAGGCAGGTGGTCAGGGTCAGCTGGACGGTGGCCGCCGGGCTGTGCAGTACGGCGGTGACCTGCGGCAGGGCCGGCAGGTACATGTCCATGGAGAGCGGCGGGACGGCCGTGAGGCCACCGAGGACGAGGGTGACCAGGAGGCCGGTGCGGCGGGACGACGGCCCTGCGCCGGGTGCGGCCGGTGCACCCGGTGCCGCGTCCCGCCCGGGTATCTCGGGCAGGTCCGCGTTGTCGGCGGCGCGGGTCCCGGGCTCCGTCATGAGCGTCTCCATGGGTCGGTGATGGCTGCACCATGGTGTCATGCACGGGGCGGTTTCCAGCCGTTCCCCGAGCCCTCCATTGGACCTAGGACATACGTCCCGCCGGGCCCGGTCCCCAGGTCCCGGCGGGGGGGACGGCCCCTGGATCAGGCGGGCTTGAGGCCCGGGTCGCCGGCCTCGGTGACGAAGGAGGCGGCGGTGCGCACCGGCGCCCCGGGGGTGGTGACGGCGGACACCGTGCGGTAGTCGCCGCGGGCGGTCGTCCCGTCCAGGGTGACGGTCAGATAGCCGCGGCGGCCGTTGTAGAACTTCATGTGCGGGTTGGCGGCGAGGTAGGTCTCCCAGTTGGCGGGCTTGTCCGCGCCGTTCTTCCCGCTGCTGATCGAGGTGGTGACGAACTCCACGCCCGCGGTGCGCGAGCCGGGGTCCGTGAAGTCCCGCTTGATGTCGAAGCCGTAGTGCACGTGCACATCGCCGGTCAGCACCACGAGGTTGTCCACACCGGCGGCCTCCGCGCCCGCCAGGACCCGCTCGCGGGAGGCCGGGTAGCCGTCCCAGGCGTCCATGCTGACCTGGTAGCCGGGGTTGTTCTCCACCTCGTGGTCGTCCCAGGTGACGATGAAGGGGTGCGCGGCGTGCGCGGCCTGGAGGTCCGGGTCGGACTTGTAGAGGGCGTAGCGCAGCCGGTAGTCGTCCAGCGTGACCGTCTCGCGGTTGAACAGCGCGGGCAGCGTGCGGTCGGTGTGGTTGCGGGCACCGCCGTGCGCGCCGACCGGGTACTCGTAGAGGTAGTCGCCGAGGTGGAAGACGACGTCGAGGTCCTCCTGCGCCAGGTGCCGGTACGCCGTGAAGTAGCCGTCGTGGTACGCCTGGCAGGAGACCGCGGCGAGCTTCAGCTCGGAGAGATGGGCGGAGCGGGCGGGCGCGGTGCGGGTGCGGCCGACGGGGCTGATCCAGCTGCCGGCGCGGAAGCGGTAGTGGTAGACGCGGTCGGGGGCGAGACCGGTGGGCTCGATGTGCACGGAGTGGTTGAACTCCGGGTGCGCCTCGGCGCGGCCCCGGCCGGCCAGCCGCGTGAAGTGCTCGTCGTAGGCGACTTCCCAGCGGACGGTGACTCTGGCGTCCGGCATGCCGTTGCCCGGCTCGTACGGGCGCGGCGCGAGACGGGTCCACAGCACCACCGAGCCGGAGGGGGGTGCCCCCTGCTCCTCAAGAGCTTGGGGGAGGGTCGCCGGAGGCGACGCCGAGGGTGAAGGGGTTCTCGGTGATCTTGCGGGCGTCGATCTCGGCGGCGTGCGCGGCGCCCGCGCCCGGGAGGTTGGTCGCGAAGGCGAGCGCGGCGGCGGCCCCGGTGGCGGTGAGGAACCGCCGGCGGCCGACGTGCGCGGCGCCTGCCTGCGGGGGGCGCACCGCGTGCGCGAGGTGCGCGGCGGCTGCCCGGATCTCCTGCTCGTACGCTGCGGTCTGCGGCATCTGGCCCTCCCCTGGCGGCGGTTGTCCCCAAGGATTGGAGGGGTACGGGACGGCGCGGCGCTGTCCCGGGTACGACGCGTGCGTGACCGCGGGATGATGCTTGGACCCGCATCGGACGCGCCCGGACAATCGCGGCACCGGGCCCGGCTCCGTAGGATCCGGCCCATGACTGAACTGATGGGGCGCGACGGCACCTGGAGCTTCGACGGGGAAGGCGTGCGCATCGTGCCCGGGCGGGAGCGCGGGGTGCACAAACTCCGCCAGGACCTGGGCGAGTTCACGGTGCCGCTGACCGCGCTGGCCGGCATCGCCCACGAACCGGCCCGCAAGGGCGGCCGGTTACGCCTGCGGCTGCGCGACGGCGCCGACCCGCTCCTGCTGGTCACCGGCGGCAGCCTGCCGGACGACGCGAACCCGTACCAGGTGGCGGTGGACACCGCGCGGGTCGACGTCGCCGCGTACTTCGTCGACGCGGTGCGGCAGGCCCTGTTGCTGGAGCAGATACCGGACGGGCCCTGCGACCGCTATCTGCTGCCCGGCCCGGCCGTACCGCTGACCGCCGCCGGGGTCGACGGGGTGGCCGCCTTCGACGGCGAACGGGTGTCGCTGGAGTGACGCTGGAACACCGGCGAGATCAAGCGGAATCACGGCCCCCGGGAGTTCGCGCTGGCCGATCTGGCCGCGGTGGAGTGGCGGGCCGCCAAGGGCCTGGAGTCCGGCTACCTCCGCTTCCGTACGCGCCACACCGCCGACCGTCCCCGGCCCGAGCACGACCCCAACTCCATCGAACTGTGGGGCTTCAAGAAGGAGAGCGGCACCACCGCGCTGCTGGCGGCCGCGGTGACGGCGCGGCTGCCGCACCCGGCCGCCGGGACGACGACCGCGGACGCCCCGGCCGCCCCCGCACCGCCCGCGGACCCCGGGGCACTCCCCGCCGCCGGGCCGGATGCCGCCCCCGTCGAGGACCACGACGCCCTGCTGCGCCGGCTGCGCGAACTGGGCACGCTGCACCGTGAGGGCATCCTGACCGAGGACGAGTTCACCGCCACCAAGGCCGCCGTCCTGCGGCGCTTCGAGGCCCCCTGACGGTGCGTCGGACCGGCCCCGGCAGGTCCGATCCGCGAGACGCGCCCCGGCCGCCCGGTCTGCTCCGGGTGCGGCGTTTACGCTGCCGCCATGGCACAGAACACAGAGCGGGCACGGGCGGCACAGGCATCCCCGACGGCGCGGGCCGGGCAGGTGGGCGGGGCCGCGACCGCGACCCGGCCGACGCTGCCGGCTCCCGCGTCCCGGGCCGGGCAGAGCGCGCAGACGGCCGCGGCGCCGCAGGAGGCCCGGCAGGGCGGGGCGGCGCCCCGCAAGGTGGCCCTGGTCACCGGCGCCGGTTCCGGCATCGGACGGGCGGTGGCCCGGGCCCTGGCCGAGGCCGGCTGGACGCTGGCGCTGGCCGGCCGGCGCGCCGAGGCGCTGGCGGAGACCTCCCGCCTGATGGGCCTCACCCGCCCCGACAGCCCCGCGGTGCTGACGGTGCCGACCGATGTGACCCGCCCCGAGCAGGTCGACGCGCTCTTCGCCGCCGTGCGGGACCGCTTCGGCCGGCTCGACGTGCTGTTCAACAACGCCGGCACGTTCGGCAAGGCGGGGCCGCTGGAGGAGTTGGGCCACGAGGACTGGCGCGCGGTGGTGGACGTGAACCTCACCGGTGCGTTCCTGTGCGCCCAGGCGGCGTTCCGCGTCATGAAGGACCAGGACCCGCAGGGCGGACGGATCATCAACAACGGGTCGATCTCCGCACACGCGCCGCGGCCGCACTCCATCGCGTACACCGCCACCAAGCACGCGGTGACCGGCCTGACCAAGTCGCTGTCCCTGGACGGCCGTCCGTACCGGATCGCCTGCGGCCAGATCGACATCGGCAACGCGGCGACCGAGATGACCGGCCGGATGCAGAGCGGGATCCTGCAGGCGAACGGGCAGATGGCGAGCGAGCCGGTGATGGACGCCGCCGATGTCGCGCGCACGGTCGTCCACATGGCCGAGCTGCCGCTGGAGGCCAATGTGCAGTTCGCGACCGTGCTGGCGACGAACATGCCGTACATCGGCCGGGGTTGACCTCGACAGGGGCTCCCGGGCCACCGATCCCGGTACGCCCCCTGCCCTCCTGCCGCTTCCGGTGGCACCCTTGCCTCGGATCCGCACCACTCGTCTGCCGGGCCGCGGTCGCGCGGCCCCGTCCCCCGCGGCCGCGTGCGCCATGCCGCGCGCGGCCCCCGCAGAAGGAGTTACGCGTGAGACGAACCGCTCGTGGCATATCCGCCGTTGACGGCACGGCGAAGGCGCGCACCGGGGCCGGGTCCCGGGCCGCCCTCGGCACCCTGACGGCCGCCGGCACCCTGCTCGCCCTGCTGCTCCCCACCGGCCCGGCCGGCGCCGCCGCCCCGCACGGCGGGCACCGCTCCCCCGCCCCGCGCGCCGCCCTCGACGCCTTCTGGACCGCGGACCGGATGCGGGCCGCCACCCCGCTGGACCTCGCCGCCCCGGCGAACGGGCCCGGCGCGTCCGCCGCTCGTCGCGCCGGCGGCGCGGTCCCGCACGGCGCCCCGCTGACGGTGCCGCCCACCCTCCCGCGGCTCCCCCGGCTCCCGGACATACCCGCGCCGGCCGCGCCGTCGGCCGGCGTCCTCCCGCAGGCCGGCGGGCCCTGGACCGGCCAGGGCGCGGTCACCACGACCACCGGGCGGGTGTTCTTCACCTATCAGGGCCGCACCGCCTCCTGCTCGGGCGACGCGGTGACCAGCGGCAACAAGAGCACGGTGCTCACCGCGGGGCACTGCGTGAAGCTGCAGGGCGCCTGGCACACCAACTGGGTCTTCGTTCCCGGCTACCACGACGGCCAGGCCCCGTACGGCAAGTGGGCGGCCTCCTCCACGCTGTCCACCCCGCAGTGGACGGCGAGCGAGGACATCAACTACGACGTGGGCGCGGCGGTCGTCGCCCCGCTCGACGGCAAGAAGCTCACCGACGTCGTCGGCGGCCAGGGGCTGTCCTTCAACTCCGGCTACAACAAGGCCATGTACGCCTTCGGTTTCCCCGCCGCGGCGCCGTACGACGGCACCAAGCTGATCTACTGCAGCGGCACCACCCTCAAGGACCCGCTGTTCTCCAACGACCACGGCCTGGCCTGCAACATGACCGGCGGCTCCAGCGGCGGCCCGTGGTTCACCTCGTTCGACGAGAAGACCGGCACCGGGCTGCAGTCCTCGGTCAACAGCTTCGGCTACCAGTTCCTCCCGAACACGATGTTCGGGCCGTACTTCGGCGAGGACGCCAAGGCCCTGTACGACAAGGCCCAGGCGTCCTGACGCGGGCGGACGAGCCGCCGGTCACGGCCGGGCCGCACCGAAGTCGTCGTAGCCCGCCCCGGCCAGCGCGGACGCCACGACGGCGATCGCCACCAGCGCGCCGAACACCAGGAACGGCTGGAGGTGCGGGGCGAGCCGGGGCCGGCGCCGGGGTCCCCGGCGGCCGCTCCCCAGCGCGCGGCCGATCCGCCGCTTCCAGTACACCAATCGGTAGTAGTGCTTGAGCACGCCGCCCCCACCCGTACGCCCATGCGAAGGAAATCCACCTGAGGGTACTGGGCGCCGGGTGGGGGCCCGGCCCGGGGACGGGCCTCAGCGGGAGGTCAACTCCCGCAGCGACGCGAGCAGTTCGACACCGTCCGGGACTCCCAGGCCGGTGCAGGCGTCCCAGCCAGGCGCGGCCCGGAAGGCGCCGTTGCTGCCGTCGTTGATCTCCCGGAAACCCCGCGAGGTGTGGCCGGGCGTCACGCCGGAGTACAGCAGCGGGTGGAGCATGCCGAGCGGACGGCCGAGCGCCTCCACCAGCCGGCAGGTCAGCGCCGCCCAGAGGGGCGCGACCGCGCTGGTGCCGCCGACGACCGTGCGCCGCCCGTTGACCAGCACCTCGTAGCCGGTGGCCGGGTCGGCGACGCCCGAGACGTCCGGCACGCCGCGCCCGGGGCCGCTGCCGTTGTGCGGGACACCGGCCGCGTTCTGCCAGACCGGGAGGCCGAAGGCCATGCTGACGCCGCCGCCGGTGGCGCCGCCGCCGTTGCCACCGCCCCACACCCGTTCACTGCGCACCTCACCGGTGGCGGGGTCGGCGTCCAGTCTGGTGCCGCCGCAGGCCAGGGCGTGCGGGCTGGACGCCGGGAAGTCGGTGTGCGCCCGGCCGTCGTGGACGCCGTCGTCGCTGCCGTCGTCCCCGGCCGCCACGCAGACCGTCACACCGAGCGCCGCGGCGTCGGCCAGCGCCTCGTCGAACACGGCACGGGCCTGCTCGGTCCAGTGGATCTCCGCCGAGCCCCAGCTGATGCTCAGCGCGGCGGGCGTGGGGGTGTCGTGCACGGCCTTGCTCACCGCGGCGACGAAGCCCTGGTCGGTGTTGGGGGCGAAGTACACCTTCTGCTGGGCGCCGGGCGCCAGCGCGCCGAGGACCTCGATGTCCAGCAGCACCTCGTCGTCCGCGTCCTCGCCGGGGTGGTTGCGGCCGGTCCCGACGTTCACCGGGGTCACCCGCGGCGTCGGCACACCGAGGGACCGGAAGTACGTGTCGAGTTCCTCCTGGTGGTAGCCGCCGCCGAGTTCGAGCAGGGCCACGACCTGGCCGCTGCCGTCGGTCCCGGGCGGGAAGTGGTACACGTTCGCGAGTTCGTTCGGCTTGTAGGAGATCTGGCGGGCCTCGGCCTGGGCGCGCCGCAGATGGGGGCGGGCCTGCGGCCGGTCGTCCAGGCCGAGCACCGCCACGATCAGGCCGTCCAGCTCCGCGGGCACCTCCAGCGCGCCCTCGCGGTGCCGGTGTTCGACGGGTGCGCCGCCGAACGGGTCGGGGCTGGCCGCCCGGGAGAGTTCGGTGCGGAACGCCGCGGTCATCTGCTCCGCGGTGCCCGCCACCCGCATCTGCCGGGACGCCAGGTCGACGTCGGTCACCCGCACGCCGAAGCGACCCTCCAGGACGTCGCGCACGCGGTCGGCGTCGGCCGGCTCGGCGCCGTACCGCTCCGCCAGCTCGGGCTGCGGGATGGTCTCGGGCCCGGTCACCAGCTCGTGGGGCACCTCCGCGCGGCGCCGCAGCACGATGGTGGCCTCGACGGGCGCCGACGCGGGGAGGGGGCCGCCGGTGCGCGCCTGGGGCGCCGCCGAGCGTTCACTGCCAGGAATGGGGACAAATTGCTCATTCATAGCACAAAGTATCGGCCCGGTAACGCTCCGCCCGCATGTCGAGGCCGCCAGTGCGGGCCCGGCCGGGCGTAGAGCCTCGCCCTCGCCGGGAGCCGGACCGTCGGCAACGGGGTCTCCTGCTCCCCTATCGGCGTCAGGCGCCGGGCCGGTCCCGGCAGGAGAGCGCGTCGATGGTCTCCTCGCGCGGCCGGTAGTCGGTCTCCCAGGTGGGGTCGGCCTTCGGGATGGACCACAGCGAGGTCGAGAAGTCGTGGCTCCAGGTGTTGCTGCCGACGTACTCGCGCAGCGCGTCGCGCAGCCGCAGACAGTCCTTGCGGTGCCCCTTGTTCATGGCGATGCCGTAGTGGTTGGCGGAGCCGTAGGTGATGTCGGGGACGACCCGCAGGTCGGGGTTCTCCTGGGTGAAGCCGTACAGGATCATCTGGTCGGTGGAGACCGCGTCGGCGACCTTCTTGACCTTGAGATCAGCCAGGCAGCTGGAGGCGTCGGGCCGCTCGTATACCGCGATCCGGTTGTACTGCGGGCCCTCCAGCGTGGTCGCCGAGGTGGTCCCCGGCCAGGTGCAGACGCGCTTGCCGTAGAGGTCGTCCGGTTTGCGGATCCGGTGGTCGTTCCGGCGCACCAGGATGCCCTGGTACGTCGAGGCGTACGGGCCCGCGAAGTCCAGCTCCTTCATCCGGTCGACGGTGATCGAGAACGTCGCCACGACCAGGTCCTTCTTCTTCCCGGTGAGGACCGCGCTGCGGTCCTCGGACGGCACGATCCCGAAGTCCGGCTCGGCACCGACGGACGCGAGGATCTGCCGCGCGACGGTGATGTCGAACCCGGAGAACTTGTAGGTGTGGACCACGCCCGTCCCCGGCTGGTCGTTCTTCGCGCCGACCGAGACCTTGCCGGACGCGAAGAGCGACGGCGGCTCCGCCGTGCCGCAGGCGGCGGCCGACGCGGCGAGCGTGGCCAGCGCCGCGGCCACGAGCGCGCGGCGCGGGCGGGCACGGCGCCTCCTGCGCGAGGTGCGTGCGGCTCCTGTGATCATCTCTCCCCCGTTCCCGCCGGCTGCCCGGCGTCCTGCTTCCGGTTATCTGTCGTGCAGCACCGCGCCCGTCGCCCGTACGTCCATCCGGCAGCCCCGGGCGGTGTGCAGCACCACCCCGATGCGTACGGCGCCGGCCCGCGCCCCGAGCGAGAAGTCGGCGGTGCCGCCGGGGCGGACCTCCGTGGGCTGGGCGGCGCCGGAGGTGAGCAGCGAGAGGGTGGCGCGGGTGTCCGGCAGGCAGGTCGGGCCGGCCGGGTCGTGGTCGGCGATGGCCAGCGTCAGCCGCAGGGCGTCGCGCGGTTCCGCGAGGGCGGGCGCGTCGAGACGGAGGGTGAGCGTGCGGTGGGCCCCGTCGTCCAGCGGCTGCCGGCCCTCGCTCCGCACCTGCCCGGTGACATCGATCTCGCCGTGCGCCACGACCTGTTGGAACGTCAGCCAGCCGCCGACCGTCGCCAGCACGGAGACCAGCGACAGGACACCGACCACCAGGGCGTCACGGGGGCGCCGGTCGAGGACCCGGGCGGCGGCCGCGAGCAGCGAGAGGCCGGTGAGGACGCCCCACAGGACGTACTGCCGGGCCGGCCCGTCCGGCCACCGCGCCCCGGCGGCCACGACGGCGGCGCAGGCCAGCAGCAGCGGCAACCAGCGCGCGCTGGGGTGCAGCACCCAACGGATGATCACGTTCCGGATGTCGTTGGCCGCGATGGAGTGATCGCCGTGCGTCGTCGGGCTGTTGTGGACGTCGCCGCCCCCGCCTGCGCGGCTCATGCCCCGCCCTGCCCGCCCGACCCGCCCATGTGGATGTCGCCGTGGATCTCGACGGCCGCGATGGAGCCCTGCCCGGTCGCGGTCGGCGTGTTGTGGACGGTGGACCCGCCCGCGAACGAGGCGAGCCGGGTGACCTGGTCCAGGAGGTGCGGTGCGTCCCGCCTGGCTGCGGGCGCCCGCAGCCAGGACGTCACCGCGGCGGACAGCACCTGCCGCTCCTGGTCGGTGAGGGACGCGAGCAGCCCGTCGAGGGCATCCGCGCGGTCGGCGTCGAGGAGCGGCTGACCGGCACCGCCGTCGAGACCGCCGTCGGCGTCGTCCCCGCGGCGCAGCAGCCGCCGGAAGAAACCCTCGCCGGCGGTCACGGTGCGCTCGGCGATCCGCTGCTGGGCAGCGGTGACGACGGACGTGCCCAGGCTGTTCGCGGCCAGCGCGAGATAGGGCGCGATCTCCGCGGAAACGGTCGCCAGGTCGGACATCCGGCCTCCCCCTCATGGTCACGGGCATAACGCCGCAACACCCTTACAGGAAAGGCGTGTTACCCATGTTGAGGGTGAATCACGCCCATACCAATGGGGGGTTTCGGGCCGGTTTTCCCACCAGCGGTCCGAGAGGCGCACGGTGCACCGCCCACCCCGCCCCCACCTCGCGAAAAGGCCCCGCCCGCCCCTACGGCGAGGGGCGACGCGAGGCCGGGAAAGGTGCGACCGACTACGACAGGCTCGCACCCGGCAGCGGAAGCACGCCCGGGCCGCCGGCCGGCAGCCCGCCTTCGGCACCCGGCTCCGCCGCCTCCCCCAGGATCTCCGCGGCCGAGCCCGCACCCTGTCCGACGGCGGGTGCGGCCGCACCCGTGGCCGCCCCGGCAACCGGCGCCGCGGCTCCCACCGCACCACCGGCCGTCTCCGCCACCGCCCCCGTCGCCCGGCCGGCCGTCTCCGCGGCGCCCCCCGCCGCCTCGCCCGCGCCACCGGTGTCGACGGCCGACAGCCCGCCCACGTCCGGCGCCTTCGGCAGCTCCACGGCCTGGGCGGCACCGACCGACCCCATCAGGGCGGCTGCGGCGGTAGCGGCCGCCGTGAGGACTCGTCGCATCAAGACTCCTTAAGAAGGTGCGGACATGAGCTTTTACGATGAGAACGACATCCCCCACGCAGGGACACGCCCCGCTCCGGGCGCCCCCGCCACCGGCCCCGGGAGGCGTCACCGGGGCCGGCCTGCCGTTCGGCGGGGCCTACGGCTCAGGAGATCAGCTCGATGTCGTGGAAGCGCATGACTCCGAACCAGGCACTGGTCTCCTCCCTCATGACGCGTTCGGTCTCGATCACGACCTCGCGGATCCGCTCCAGGGTGCGGGCCTCCTGCAACGTCGTTTCGAGGTCCGCCAGCAGCTGGGCCATCCGTCGGTAGCGCTGGCAGTGCTGCCGGAACTGCGCCTGGGTCCGGATCCCGTGGACGGCGGCGCCGAGGGTCGGCATGCCGATCGACAGCACGATGAGGAGCAGCCCCCAGGCCGAGTCGCGGTCCGCGTCCTGACCGGTGCCCACCATGTGCAGGACGGCGGCGACCAGGGTGATGCCGAAGATGATGCTGGTGACGAGATAGAGCCGGGTTTCCCAAGCCCCCTGCCGCCGAGCGGCCCTTCGGTGATAGTCGATCTGGGAGCGGATCCAGTACCGGCTCAGGTACTGCTTGAGCGGGGCAACGTCCGACGGCGCCAACCGCACGGCCGGACGGCAGGCGACCACCTCCATCACGGCACGTCGGACCCATGCCTCCGACGGGTCGAAGAACTGGCTGCCGCTGCCGGGGCGCACCCGGTGGCTCCGGGTTCCGCAGAGCGCGAAGAAGTACTCGGACCGCAAGCGCTCGGCCAGGAACCGGTACGAGATCCAGCGGTCGAGCACCCGGCGTCGGTGGTTCACGGCCGGCAGGACGAGCAGGAAGGCGAGCAGCACCACCTCCACCGCGGTGATCCAGTCGTGCCTGGGCAGGAAGGTGACCTGGGTGGCGACGGCGACCACGGCTGCCGCCGCCATCAGGAAGATCGCCGCGCTCATCAGGCGGAACTGCCGGTGCAGGCGGGATGCCAGGGTGTCCGCCCGGACGAAGGAGGGGACGATCCAGTCCGCCACGACCTCGTGGGCGTGCGCGACAGCGGCCGACCGGTCACCGGGCCCGGGCCTGAGGCGGTCCCGCTCGGCGCTCACCCGGCGCGCGAAGTCCCCCACCCTCATCGCGTTGTACCGGCGGAACTCGAACGCGGCCGCTCTCATGCCGCGGGCACGGACGTCGTCCAGCCGGTACTCCGGTCCCGGATCACCCGCCGTCCGGATCCACGCCAGTGGGACACCCCGGTCCTCGGCGTAGCGCACGACGGTCGCGGTGCCGCCCCGGCCCCGGGCGGGGCGGCCGTCCCAGAAGGCCACCACCACGTCGGACCGGTCCACGATCCGACGGCCGGCCCGCTCGTACGCCTCCTCCCTCGACGCGCTCGGAGGTGCCTGCCAGGTGGCCGCCGACCGGCCGAGGAGGGCGCGGAAGGCGGCCCTGGACTCCGCGCTGCCGAAATCGCGCAGGTAGTCCTCCGGGGGCAGCGGCAGCACCGCCTCCAGCGTGGCTCCGGGCCTGGTCAGCAGTTCGCGGGCGGCCAGGCGGTCGGCGCCCTCCGCGAGCGCGGAGAGGACGCGCAGCGGCGGCAGCGGCGCCTTGGCGCCGAGCAGGCGTGCGACCAGCCCGCGGACCGCCTCGTGGATCGCCGGCAGGAGGTCGTCGGGGTGGTCGAGCCGGCGGTGACCGGTCACGCCCACGCGGAGGACGAAGGGCAACCGCCCCTCACCGGCGGTGATGCGTGCGGCGGCCGGCGACTCCGGGTTCACGGCCGGCCCCGCGAACCGCCGTGCGGTACCGGCTTCTTGACCTCCAGCTCCTGCCTTTCCCTGAGTTCCTGCAAGACCTCGCTCATCTGGTGCACCCACCTGGCGCGTTCACCGTGCAGGACCGCCTCCGTCTTCATGACCAGCGCGAGGAGGGAGCCCTCGCCCTGCTCCTCGGGGCTGCGCGCCTCCCAGCCCTGTTGCAGCACCTCCAGATCGCCGGCCGCCCGGTTGTACGCCATGATGATGTTGTCGGCCTGGAGGTAGCCCAGGGCAGCCAGGGCAGCGGTCGACAGGCCGGTGGTGAACCCGATCCAGGGGTCGACCCCGACGGACGCGAGAAGCGTTCCCGCCGCGCCGGCAGAGATCGCCAGCGCTTCCAGCAGACTCCGCACACGGTGCAGATGCCGGACGCGGGAGTGGTAGTAGGCCACTTGACCCTTCAGCCGGAGCTCGACGTAGCGTGCGGCGGTCAGGGGGCTCAGGCCGTCGTCGGTGTTCCCGCCGCCGCGCACCGGAGGCGGCAGCGGACCGTCGTACGGGGTGAGGGGAGCCGTGGCCGCGTTGGTCCTGACGAGCCTGCCTTCGATGGCGGCGAGTCTCCTGAGCAGTTGGCGGCCCCGGTCGCCGGACGGGTTTCCGCCGCCCTGCGGGGAGTTGTCGGCGTCCTCCAGCGTCCGGTGGAGGTATATCTCGGCCTTCACCTCCTCCGCCGCGGCGCGGAGGGCGATCCAGCGCGGTCCGCGGGCGTGCCGGCTGGACCAGGCGATGAGGACCGAGACGACCGCCGGTGCCGCGACCACGACCCAGTGCAGCCTCCTGCCGCCGATCTCCGCGTCGATCAGCGCGATGAGCGTGGCGAAGACACCGAGGGCCAGGATCAGCGCCTGCAGGCGCTGGAAGGCCCGGCGCAGGCGGGAGGCGAGGTAGTCGTACGTGGCGAACGTCTGCCAGGCCGCCTTGAGCAGCGGCGCGTCCTGCAGTTCCCAGGCGAGGCGCCGGGCGAGTGCGCGGGGGTCGTGCTCGGAGAGGACGCGCAGGTCGCCGTGGTGGACGATTTCCTCCGTCTCTGCCGCTGCCGTCCCGTCCGGTACCGGGCGCGGCGGGCCCGGTCGGCGAGGCCGGTGCAGCGGGTGACGGTGCCGGCCCGTCCGGCGGCCTGGCTGCCGGTGCTCGGCGAGGTGCCCGGCCAGCCCACCGGACCAGCCGAGGACGAAGACCGGTACCCCGCGGCGCACCGCCGTCAGCAGTTCCGCCCGGGCGACCGCCCCGCCGCCCGCCAGGACCATCACCACCGGCGCTCCCGCTGCCAGGGAGGTGGCCACCACCGGCTTCCACGCGGCCGCTTCCCGGCTGTCCGCGCCGTCGAGCACGAGGACATGTGAACGGCCCGGCCCGGGCCCCGCACCGTCCTCTCCGGATCCTCCCCCGTCTGCCCGGCACCCCGCCCGCACCCCGAGCACGACCCGTGGCGGCCTCGATTCCCCGGTGCGGGCGGCGGCCAGGGCAGCAGCGGTCACGGAACCGGCGGCGTCGTCGACCAGAGCCGCTCCGCTCGCTTCCACGGCCTGTAAGACGGCTCCGCCCAGAGCTGCCGCCGACTGTCCCGTCACCCCCGAACGGGGTTCGTCCGCTCCGCCGCTCACCAGGAGAACCGGGAGGTTCCCGGGCGGCGGGGGCAGGCCCAGAGGGGACAACACGTCTGCGGGGTCACCGGGGTGGTCGACGGCGACGACGGCTCCGACGTCGCCGTGCGGCCGGCCTCCCGGGGTCTTCCCGTTGTCGGAGCCGAAGGTCATTCGGGTCACCTCGGAGAACTTCCGGAGTCCGGCGCCTGCCGCCCCTCCCAGGATCTCCGACCGCTCCGCCTTCCGCATCAGCGCCTCACGCCGCACCCGAAGGTGACCGGATGACCGCGGCGCGCTGCCGCACCGTCCCCGTGCCGGTCCGCGGGCGCGGGGCTAACCTGAAATCGAAGGGAGCGTTGGGCGCACTTGATGGGGATGCCCATGACAGCGACAACGCCAGAGGCAGCGCCGAGCGGACGTCGCCTTTTCGTCTCGTACGCACGCCCCGACAGCGAAGCCGTACAGAATCTGGTGGAGGTGCTCCGAGCACTGCACCACGTCCCCTGGGTGGACCGCGAACTCGAATCCGAGGGCGGAAAGCCGTGGTGGGACCGGATTCTCGCGGAGATCGAGGCATGCGACGGCATCGTCGTGGTGCTTTCCCCCCAGCTCTTCGACTCGGTGCCCGCCGAGCGGGAACGCGAGTACGCGGACGCACTCGGCAAGCCACCGCTGCCCGTCATGGTCGAAGCCGTCACGCCCGACATCCTGCCGAGCGAGCTCAGTTCGCGGCAGTTCGTCGACTTCACCCGGGGCGGCCCGTTGGCCGGTGCCATGCTCGCCAGCGCCGTCGCGGGCCTTCCCCCTGCCCCGCCGCTGCCCGATCCGATGCCCAAACGCCCGGACGTGCCCTCCAGTTACCTGGGCGACCTGCGAAAACGGGTGCGGGCACCGGCGCTCTCGCTGGAGGAGCAGATCCATCTGATCACCGAGCTGCGTCTCCGCCTCGACCTCGAAAGAGAGCGGCAAGCCGTCGTGACGCTGCTGCGGGAACTGCAACAGCGCCGCGACCTCTGCCATGCCACCTGGCAACTGCTCGACCCCTTGCTGAAGGACGTACGGGGGGAGTCCTCGGAAGCGACGCCGCCCGGCGACGAGGGCCCCGCCGAGGCGGGCCCGGTATCCGGCTCCGCCACGCCGCAGGGCCCCGATGAGGGGCCGACGTGGCAGGGCCGGACGCCGCCGCCCGGCTGGTACCCGGACCCGTCCAGACGCCACCAGCTGCGGTGGTTCTGGAACGGCTGCTGGACCCGGCAGGCATCCGACCACGGCAAGGTCGTCGACGATCCGAATTTCTGAGCACGACCCCCGAACGATGGGACAACCGCCATGACCGCGCCAGGACCCTCAGCCGGGGCCGGAAGCGGCTCCACCGGCCCTTCCGGCAACCGGAACTACCCCCCGCCCAACGTGCCCCCGGTGCGCCAGACGCCTCCCCCCTCGGCGCACGTCAGGGGAGGGCCGAGCACCACCGTGGCCAAACCCCCCACCTACTGGCCGCTGTCGATCGTCGTCTTCCTGCTGTTCTGGCTCCTCTTCGGAGCGATCGCGATGTACTACTCGGCGCAGGTCAACACGCGGTGGCGGTACGGAGACGTGGACGGCGCGAACCAGGCGTCGAGGTCCGCCCGCATCATCAACCTGATCGGCATCGGCGTCGGCATCCTGTTCTGGATTTTCGTGATCAAGGCAGGCTGATGACGGCACCCTGACCGCTCAGGGGCTCCAGGACGGCGGACGAGTCGGCCTGTACGCCGGGTTCTGTCACCCCCGGTCCTTGCGGGCCGGGGGGAGACGGCCATCCATCTAGGGCTGCCGTTGCCGGCAGCCTCGTGCGGTCTACCCGCGGACTCGGGCGGGCAGCCCTCGATCGTCCGCGCAGGGGCATCAGGGATGCCCCCTCTTGACCTTGCTCCAGGTGGGGTTTACCGAGCCCTCCGAGTCACCTCGGAGGCTGGTGGTCTCTTACACCACCGTTTCACCCTTACCGGAGGCCGAAGCCTCCGGCGGTCTGCTTTCTGTGGCACTGTCCCGCGGGTCACCCCGGGTGGGTGTTACCCACCACCTTGCCCTGTGGAGCCCGGACGTTCCTCGGGGAGATCGTCATGATCCCCACGCGGCCGTCCGGCCGGCTCGTCCGCCGTGGCCCCATCGTACCCGGCACCCGACCGGCACTTGACCTTGCCGCAGCGGCAACGTTTCTACTGGCCGCATGAGAATCGGTGAGCTCGCGGGCCTGGTCGGCGTCACCACCCGCGCCGTACGCCACTACCACCACGTCGGACTGCTGCCCGAGCCGGAACGCCGCGCCAACGGCTACCGGGAGTACGGGCTGCGGGACGCGGTCGCGCTGGCGCGGCTGCGCCGGCTGACGGAGCTGGGGCTCGGGCTGGAGGAGGTGCGGGACGTGCTCGCCGACGACTCCGGGCGTGAGCTGCACGAGGTGCTGGCCGAGCTGGACGCGGACCTGGCGCGCCAGGAGGAGGGGATCCGGGCGCGGCGGGCCCGGCTGGCCGTGCTGCGCCGTCAGGCGGAGGAGCACGGCGGGCTGCCCGCGGAGGGGCCCGTGTCGGACGAACTCGCGGCGGTGTTCCGGGAGATGGCCCGTACGTCGGCGACGCGGCCCGGCCCCGAGCCCGCCATGGCGGCGCAGGAACGGGAGATGCTGGCGCTGCTGGAGTCGACGGGCGACGAGGCGGGCGGGCGGATGACGGAGCTGCTCGGGGATCTCGCCTCGGCCCCGGGGGCGATGGAGCGGGCGTACGAGGTGTACGGGCTGCTGGACGCGCTGGCCGAGGCCGCGCCGGACGACCCACGGGTGCCACGGGCCGCGCAGGCGCTCGCCGACTGCATCCCGGACTCGGTCGTCGCCGAACTCGGCGGGGAGCACTGGGCACGGGCGGCCGACGCCGGCCGGGAGGCGGACGGGGGATTCATGGCGGCGTACTACGCGCACTTCGCGCCGGCGCAGGCCGAGGCGCTGCGCCGGGCGATCGAGCTGGTCGCGGAGCGTGCGCGGTGAGCCGCGGGGGCGGGGCGCTGCGCCGGCTGGCGGTGCACGAGGGCCGGTGGATGGCGAGCCTGGCGCGGTGGGTGACGCGGCGGCGGGACGGGACGGCGCCGGGCGAGCGGGCCCTGCCGTACGCGGCGGCGCAGGCGGCGCTGGTGTACGGGCTGGCGTTCGTGTGCGCGGTGGAGACGGTGGGGCTGCATGTGCTGCTCGGCGGGCTTCCGGTGGCGCGGACGGTGCTGCTCCTCGTCGACGTCTACGCGGTGCTGATGGTGCTGGGCTTCCAGGCGGTGGCGGTCACCCGGCCGCATGTGCTGGGCGCGGACGAGTTGCGGCTGCGGGAGGGGGGCCGGACGGAGGTGCGGATACCGGTGGAGCGGATCGTCTCCGTCCGCTACGACCTGCGGTTCACCAGGGAGCAGGCGAAAGGGCGGGGTGCGGACACGGGCGGGGTGGCGGAGCTGGCGGTCGGCGGGCAGACGTCGGTGACCGTCGAACTGGCCGGTCCGGTCGAGGTGGTGCGGCTGCTGGGGCGGTGCGAGCGGGTGCGTACGGTGCGCTTCCACGCCGATGACGCGCGGGGCGCGGTGGCCGCCGTACGGGCCCGGATGCGGGAGCGGGAGCAGGAGGGGGAAGGGGAAGGGGAGCGGGAGCGGACGGTGTCGGAGGGCCCCGGGCGAGGCGTGGTCAGGCCGGGGTGAAGCGGACCGCGGCGCGGCCCGGCTCGGCCTCGGCGAGGCGGACCTGGATGTGGTGGCCCAGGGGCAGCGCGGGGCCCTCCGGAGCGGTCTCGACCGGCCCGATGACGGCCGGGTCGTGGAGGTGGACGGTCCCGTGGGTGGGGTCCTTGTCCTGGATGTCGACGACCAGGGCCTCGAAGGTCTCACCGACCCGGTCGCGCAGCAGCGCCGCCTCGACGAGGTCGACGCAGGCCCGCTCGACCTGGTTGGCGCGCTGGGTGCCGGCCTCCATCTCGCGGGGCAGGGCCGGCAGGGCCCGGCGGACCCAGGCGGGCGGCGCCGCGCCCGCCGAGGCGGCCAGGCACAGCTCGGAGGTGTAGCGGTCCACGAGCCGCCGCAGCGGCGCGGTGACGTGCGTGTACGGCGCGGCGACCGCGGCGTGCAACGCGTCGGCGGGTGGTGGCGCGCTGCCGTCGAAGACGGTGTAGCCGGCGCCGCGCAGCAGGGCGGTGCACTCCTGCAGGAACGCCGCGTGGTCGGCGCGGTCCGGGTCGAGGGTGCGGATCAGCGCGGAGTACGAGGTGTGGTGCGGCCAGTCGATGTCCAGGGCGCGGGCGGTCAGCCGCAGCCGGGCGACCGAGCCGTCGGGGGCGGACGGCAGGGTACGCAGGACGCCGGTGCCGGAGGCCAGCATCAGCTCCGCCGCGGCCATGCCGGTGAGCAGGGAGATCTGCGCGTTCCAGCCGTAGGCCGGGAGCGGGGCGCGGTAGGCGAGGGTGTAGCGGCCGTCGCGCTCGACGATCTCCTGCTCGGGGACCTGGAGCGAGATCGCGCCCCGGGCGACCTCCTGCTCCTCGCGCAGCAGCCCGATCTCGCGGAGCAGGGCCAGCGGCTCCTCGGCCGTGTCGTCGTCGAGGACCCGCTGCACGCCCGCGTAGTCGAGCTTGGCGCGCGAGCGGACCAGGGCGCGGCGCACGGAGGTGCTGGTCAGGGCGCCCTCCGCGTCGAGGTCGAGCTGCCACAGGACGGCCGGGCGGTCCCGGTCGGGCAGCAGGCTCGCGGCGCCCTCGCTCAGCACGGACGGGTGCAGCGGGACCCGCTCGTCGGGGAAGTAGAGCGTCGTCACGCGGTGGTGCGCCTCGGCGTCCAGCGCGCCGCCGGGCGTCACGAAGGAGGCGATGTCGGCGATGGCGTAGTGGACGCGGTAGCCGCCCCCGGGGCGCCGCGACAGGAAGAGCGCCTGGTCGAGGTCCAGCGCCCCGGGCGGGTCGATGGTGAAGAGGGGGAGGTCGGTGGCGTCCTCCAGGGTGTGCTCGGTCGACACCGCGCCACCGGCGGCCGGGATCCGCGGGGCGCGCGCGGCGCTCTCCGCCTCGGCCTGCGCCGTGGGCGGGAAGTGGTGCGGGATCTCCAGCGTGCCGCGCAGCTCATGCAGCGCGGCACGCAGCGGGGCATCGGCTGCGTCGGTCACATGCATATGGAGACGGGGCATGAAACCGAGCGTATGACCGGTTGGCGCCTACGGCTCGGCGGGTGGGCGGTCAAGCAGCGCCCCGGGCGCCTACGGCTCGGTGGGTGGGGGTTGCGCGGCGCCCCCGGCGCCCACGGCTCGGTGGGTGGGGTCCGGGGGCCGGGCAGGGGCCACGGGGGGCCGGCCGAGGTCATACGCTTTTGCGGGGCCGCATCCCCGCCCGTACCGCCGTGAAGGAGAACACCGTGCTCGTGCTGTTGCCGCCGTCCGAAGGGAAGGCCGCGGAAGGGGCCGGAGCGCCGCTGGAGCTCGGCGGGCTGTCGCTGCCGGGGCTGACCGCGGCGCGCCGGACGGTGCTGGAGGAGCTGGTCGAGCTGTGCGCGGCGGACGGGACCAAGGCCCAGGAGGTGCTCGGGCTCAGCGACGGTCTCCGGGGCGAGATCGCCAAGAACGCGGGGCTGCGGACCGCCGCGACCCGGCCGGCCGGTGAGATCTACACCGGGGTGCTCTACGACGCGCTCGGCCTGGCCTCCCTGGACGCCGGGGCCCGCACGCTCGCCGAGCGGTCGCTGCTGGTCTTCTCGGGCCTGTGGGGCGCCGTACGGATCGGCGACCGGATCCCCTCGTACCGCTGCTCGATGGGGGTGAAGCTGCCCGGGCTCGGCGCGCTGGGCGCGTACTGGCGGGCGCCGATGGCGGAGGTGCTGCCGGCGGCGGCCGGCGACGGGCTGGTGCTGGACCTGCGCTCGGCGGCGTACGCCACGGCGTGGAAGCCGAAGGGCGAGGTCGCCGGGCGGACCGCGACGGTGCGGGTGCTGCAGTCGAAGATCGTGGACGGGGTGGAGAAGCGGTCGGTGGTCAGCCACTTCAACAAGGCGACCAAGGGGCGGATGGTGCGGGACCTGCTGTCGGCGGGACTGACACCGGCGGGTCCGGCGGAGCTGGTGGAGGCGCTGCGCGGGCTGGGGTACGCGGTGGAGGCACAGGCCCCGGCGAAGGGCGGCAAGCCGTGGGCGCTGGATGTGATCGTGACCGAGCTGTAGAGGGACCCCACGAGGGCGTTGCAGCATGCGCAACGGGCGTTGCGCAGAGTGGCACGAGGGCGCACGATGGGCGGCGTGACTAGCGCCGCCTCCTCCCCCGTGCCCGCTTCCGCCGAGCCCTCCGTCCTCGGGCTCGCCCCCGTCATCCCGGTCGTCGTCCTGGACGACGCGGCCGACGCCGTACCGCTCGCCCGGGCGCTGGTCGCCGGCGGGCTGCCGGCGATCGAGGTGACGCTGCGGACGCCCGCCGCGCCGGCCGCGATCCGGGCGATCGCCGAGGAGGTCCCGGAGGCGGTGGTCGGGGCGGGCACCGTCCTCACCCCCGAGCACGTCGACGCGGCCGGTGCGGCCGGCGCGCGGTTCCTGGTGAGCCCCGGCTGGTCACCGCGGCTGCTGCGCGCGATGCGGGTGTGCGGCCTGCCGTTCCTGCCGGGCGTCTCGACGGCCTCGGAGGTGGTGACGCTGCTGGACGAGGGCGTCACCGAGCTGAAGTTCTTCCCGGCGGAGGCGGCGGGCGGCACGGCCTATCTGAAGTCGCTGGCGGCGCCGCTGCCGCAGGCCCGTTTCTGCCCGACCGGCGGGATCGGCCTGGCGTCCGCGCCCGCGTACCTGGCGCTGCCGAACGTGGCCTGCGTGGGCGGGACGTGGATGCTGCCGGCCGACGCGCTGGCCGCCAAGGACTGGGACCGGGTGCGCCGGCTCGCCGAGGAGGCGGCGGCGCTGGGGAGCTGACGGCACGTGGACGCCGGCCCGGAGGGGCCCCCTCCGGGCTCCGCCCGCTCAGCGCAGGTGCGAGGTGTCGTTCAGCAGCCGCAGTGAGGCGTTGCCGTCCGCGTAGTACGCGACCGCGGACAGCGAGGCCGCGGACAGCTCCATCCGGAACAGCGACTCGGGCGGGGCGCCCAGCGCCAGCCGGACCAGCGTCTTGATCGGCGTGACGTGGGTGACCACCAGCACCGTCCGGCCGGTGTGACGGGCGAGGAGCTTGTCGCGGGCGACGGCGACCCGGCGGGCGACCGCTTCGAAGGACTCGCCGCCCCCGGTGGGCGCGACCGCGGCCGAGGCGAGCCAGGCGTCGAGGTCGTCGGGGAAGCGTTCGCGCACCTCGGCGAAGGTCAGCCCCTCCCAGGCCCCGAAGTCCGTTTCGCGCAGGCCCTCTTCGAGGCGGACCTCCAGACCGAGCCGGGCCGCGACCGCCTCGGCGGTCTCCCGGCAGCGGCGCAGCGGTGAGCTGACGACGGCCTGGATCGTGCCCCGGGCGGCGAGCGCGGCGCCGGCCGCCTCGGCCTGGCGCCGGCCGGCGGGCGAGAGTTCGGGGTCGGTGCCGCCGCTGCCGGAGAACCGCTTCTGGGCCGTCAGCGCGGTCTCGCCGTGCCGCAGCAGGACGAAGGTCGCCGGCGCACCGAGGTCGGGCGCGCCCCAGCCGGGGGCCGGCGCCTCGGCCACCTCGGGCGCCTCGGCTGCCTCCGCGGCCTCGTCGGCGGCCCGGGCGGCGGCGCTGCGGGCCGGTGCGGCGGCCGTGTCGAGCGCCGCCCGGGAGTTCCGCGGCTCCCACTGCTTGCCGTCCCTGCCGGCGTCCATCGCCTCGTTGGCGAGCCGGTCGGCGTGCTTGTTCTGCGCCCGCGGGATCCACTCGTAGCTGACCTGCCCGGGCGGGAAGACCGCGCGGGCCTCGGCGGCCAGCGGCTTCATGTCCGGGTGCTTGATCTGCCAGCGCCCGGACATCTGCTCGACGACCAGCTTGGAGTCCATGCGCACCTGGATGCGCGCCTCCGGATCGAGCGCGCGCGCCGCACGCAGGCCGGCCACCAGGCCCTTGTACTCCGCGACGTTGTTGGTCGCGGTGCCGAGGAACTCGGCGGCCTCGGCCAGTGCCTCACCCGTCTCCGGGTCGAGGACGACCGCGCCGTAGCCGGCCGGCCCCGGGTTGCCCCGGGACCCGCCGTCCGCCTCGACGATCAGCGTGCGCGGCACGGCCTACAGGCCCGAGTCGGGCGTCCGGACCAGGATCCGGCCGCAGTTCTCGCACCGTACGACGGCGTCGGCGGCGGCCGCCCGGACGTCGTTGACCTCGGTGATGTTCAGCTCCAGGCGGCAGCCCTCGCAGCGACGCTGGTAGAGGCGGGCCGCGCCGACGCCGCCCTCCTTGGCGCGGATGCGGTCGTAGAGCTTCAGCAGGTCCGCCGGGATGTCGCCGACGGTCAGCTCGCGCTCCTTGGTGACCGTGCCGACCTCGGCGTCGATCTCGCTGGTGGCGGCGTTGCGGCGGGCGACGGCGTCGTCGACCTTGGCCTGGATGGCCTCCACCCGGGCGGTCAGCTCGGCGACCCGCTCCTGGGCGCTCTCGCGACGCTCCATGACCTCCAGGACGACGTCCTCCAGATCACCCTGGCGCTTGGCCAGCGAGGCGATCTCGTGCTGGAGGTTCTCCAGGTCCTTGGGGGAGGTGACGGCGCCGGAGTCGAGGCGCTTCTGGTCGCGGGCGGCGCGCTGGCGCACCTGGTCCACGTCCTGCTCGGCCTTGGTCTGCTCGCGGGAGGTGTCGCTCTCCTCGGTCTGCGCAGCGACGAGCAGGTCGCGCTGCTGGGTGAGGTCGGCCTCCAGGGTCTGCAGCTCGGCCAGCTCCGGGAGGTTGTTGCGCCGGTGCGCGAGCTGGGTGAGCCGGACGTCGAGTGCCTGGACGTCGAGAAGGCGGATCTGGTCGGCGGGCGCGGCGTTCAGCGGGGGGCTCCTGTGGTGTGCGTCGGGGTGAAGAGGGGGGTGGACGCCGCGTGGGCGGTCCAGGGGTCGGTGACCGTACGGGAGACGTGCGTGCGCAGTCCCCAGCCGTGCCGGTCGGAGACCGCGTCCAGCTGGGCCGCGGCCTGTTCGCACCACGGCCATTCGGTCGCCCAGTGGGCGGCGTCGAGCAGCGCCAACGGGCTGCCACCGGTGTGCTGGGTGGCCTCGGAGGCCGGGTGGTGGCGCAGGTCGGCGGTGAGGAAGGCATCCGCACCGGCGGCCCGCACGTCGTCGAAGAGGCTGTCGCCGGAGCCTCCGGAGACCGCGACGGTGCGGATCTCCCGCTCCGGGTCGCCGGCCGCACGGATGCCCTGCGCGGTGGCGGGCAGGCGGGCCGCGGCGTACGACGCGAACTCGGCGAGCGTCATCGGGTGCGGCAGCTCGCAGATCCGGCCGAGGCCGCGACGGCCCTCCGGGTCGCTCGGGTCCGGCACCAACGGGCCGAGGATCCGCAGGTCCAGGGCGCCCGCCAGGGCGTCGGAGACGCCGGGGTCGGCGGTGTCGGCGTTGGTGTGCGCGACGTGCAGGGCGATGTCGTGCTTGATGAGGGTGTGCACGACCCGACCCTTGAAGGTCGAGGCCGCGACCGTCGTCGTACCGCGCAGATAGAGCGGGTGGTGGGTGACGAGGAGATCGGCGCCGAGCTGCACCGCTTCGTCGACGATCTCCTGGACCGGGTCGACGGCGAACAGCACACGGCGGACCTCGGCATCGGGGTCGCCGCAGACCGTCCCGACGGCATCCCACCCTTCGGCCCGCTCGGGGGGCCAGAGGGCGTCCAGCGCGGTGAGGACTTCAGACAGTACGGGCACGGAGGGAAGGTTACCCCCCAGGTGTGACGGGGCGCGGGGTCCCGGGCGGGGTGGGCCGCTCCCCCGGCCCGCCGGGGCGTGGAAGCCCCGCGGATCGACCGGCGCGCGGTCGGCCGCGGAGCCGTCCCCGCGGTTACCCCGGCGAAGTCACCCGGGTCACCTCCGCCCACCGTTGAAGGTCGCATCACAGCCACCCCACCCGCCACCGGGGAACCGCGCCTTCGCCACCCTTATGCGTGAAGTGCGGCAACTCGCGTTGATCGGCCGGAAGTACGAAAACTAGCTTCGTGCCAACTGGAGGTGACCACGCGATGACGATGTGTGCCCACGAGGACACCGCGGCGCCGGGCGGCCCGCGCCGCACGGCGCTGACGATCGCCGCCGACGGCTCGTACGCCGCCCGGCTCGCCCGGCACCACGACGCCGCCGGGAGCCGGTTCCCGGAGCGCTGGACGCTGGGCGGACCCGAGCCGTACGCCGTACCGCTGCCGGGCAGCCAGCCCGAGGAGCCGGACAGCGAACTGCTGCCCCTCACGGACGGCCGGGTCCTGATCCTGCGCCGGGTCGCCGACCGCTTCACCCTCTCCCTGCTCTACCCGACGGGCCCCGGGACCGGCGAACTCCTGCTGGGCACCGTCGCGGTGCCCGAACTGACCCTGCTGCCGCCCGCCCCCGGCGGCGGACTCGGCTACGCGCTGGCACCCGGGGAGCAGCGCACCGGCCTGTGGCTGGTGCACGGCGGCGCGGACGGGCCCGAGCGGATCGCCGAGGTCCCGGGCCGCTGCACGGGCGGCGCCTGGCTGGACCGCGGCGGCCGACTGCTCGCGCTGGACCGGGAGTTGGACGGCCGGACGAAGACGGTGGTGGTCGACCTGGAGCGGGGCGGCGAGACCGGTCCGCTGCTCCAGATCACCGCGGAGAGCAACGACCGGCTGCTGCTCGCCGACCCGGACAGCGGGCTGCTACTGGTCCGGTCCGACGCCCCCGGGCACGACCGGCTCGGCTGGGGCGTCCTGGGGAGCAGCCTGCCGGTGCGCTTCCCGGACTGCCTGCGGCCGGCCGGCCTCGCCGCCGGGAACCCCGTCGCCCTGACCCCGTTCGCCGTCCAGCCGGGCCAGCTGCTCGCCCCGGAGAGCTGTGCGGTGGCGTTCCGGGTGGACGCGGCGCACGGCACCTGGCTGGGCGTCTGGCGCCCCTCCGGGCGGGGACTGCGGCAGCTGCCCGCCCCGGCCGGGTGGCTCGCGGGCGCCGGCCTGTGGACGGCGGGCGGCACCCTGCTGCTGCCGTACGCGACGGACGCGGAGCCGTGCGGCGTGGCACGGATGGCCATACCGCTGGCACCGGTGGCACCGGTGGCGCGCAGGGAGCCGGCAGGGCCGACGGGCCCGGCGGGGCGTCGGGAGCCGGCGGGGGCGGCCGGGCGCGCGGAGCCGACGGGGGCGGCCGGGCGGCCGGGCGGCGGTCCCTCCCGGGCAGGCACCCCGCACGGCGGGGGGATTGTCCCGGATACAGGGGAAATCGACAACCGCTCCACACCATCTGCACATCCGAAGGCCGCCGCGACGGAACCGCGCCGCGCCTCCGCGCATCCTCGAATGTGCAGGCCAGTGCCCCTGCAGCAGGCGCCTCTGGCGGCCCGGTAGACCCGGTGGAGCGTGATTTTCGACCCCGTTAGACTTTCGGGTGGGGGCTGCGCAGCCGGTTGACCGGCCACCGATCCAGTGCCGCTCGGGTCAGCCTTGGCGGCCGTCGGGCGAGGTCCTGACGCGTAAAGCTGTAAGCGATCTGACGGAGTGACTCTTTTCATGTCCGAAGCCCGAACCGACACGACCCAGGCGCGCCCTCAGGAGGCATCCGCCCAGGCCGCCGAGGCCGCAAGCTCCGGCAGGCACCGTGGCCCGGCTGCCGCGGAGGAGTCCGACTCCGCCGCGCACGGCCGGCACCGCCGTGACAAGCAGCCGCAGGGCGCCTAGGAGCGTCGCCGGCGGCCGCTGACCGCCGGGAGCAGCGACGACACGGCCGTGGCCGCCACACCGTCCGGTGACGGTGTGGCGGCCACGGCCGTTGTCGCGGGACGGGTCGCGCGGCTCAGTCGTGCTTGAGGCCGAGCACCTCGGCCGCCGCGAAGGTCTCGTTCGGCGGGCGCTGCGCGTAGTACGGGGTCAGCAGGGCGTCCAGCTCCTCGAAGCTGAACACGTCCTTGGCGGTGTCGAACTTCGCGGCGATCCGCGGGCGTTCCGCGACGGCCACCATGCCGCCGTGGACGACCAGCAGCTGGCCGTTGACGCCGGCCGCGGCCGGCGAGGCCAGGTAGCCGACGAGCGGCGCCACATGCTCGGGCGCGAGCGGGTCGAGCGTGCCGTCCTGCGGTTCCGCGAAGCCGGCGAAGACGTCCTCGGTCATCCGGGTGCGGGCCCGCGGGCAGATCGCGTTGGCGGTCACGCCGTACTTGGCCAGCGCCAGCGCCGTGGACGTGGTCAGGCCGACGATGCCGCCCTTGGCCGCCGCGTAGTTGGGCTGGCCCGCGGAGCCCGCGAGGAACGCCTCCGAGGAGGTGTTGATGATCCTGCCGTGCACCGGGCCGCCGGCCGCCTTGGCGCGCTCGCGCCAGTGGGCTGCGGCGAAGTGGGTGGTGTTGAAGTGGCCTTTGAGGTGGACGCGGATGACCGTGTCCCACTCCTCCTCGGTCATCGAGAACACCATCCGGTCCCGCAGGATGCCGGCGTTGTTGACCAGGACGTCGAGCCGGCCGTACGTGTCGAGCGCCAGCTGGACCAGCGCCCGCGCCTGTTCGTGGTCGGCCACGTCACCGAGGTGGGCGACGGCCTCGCCGCCGGCCGCGCGGATCTCGGCGGCGACCCCCTCGGCGGGTGCCGCCGAGGCGTCCCCCGAGCCGTCGCGGCCCGGCCGGCCGTAGTCGTTGACCACCACGCGGGCGCCGAGCCGGGCGAGTTCCAGGGCCTCGGCGCGGCCCAGGCCCCGTCCGGCGCCGGTGACGATCGCGGTCAGGCCCTCCAGCGGCTGTGCCATGTCTGTTCCGTCCTCTCGGTGTCCGCGCGCCCGGCCGGCCGGTCCGCCCGGCCGCCGCGCCCCGGTCAGATCTCTATGCAGGTGCGCAGCGCGGTGCCGGACCGCATCTGGTCGAGCGCGTCGTTGATCTCGGCGAGCCGGACGCGATGGGTGATCAGCCCTTCGAGGTCGATCCGGCCGGCCCGCCACAGGGCGATGGCGCGCTCGTAGGAGCGCAGGACGTCCCCGCCGCCGTACAGGGACGGCAGGATCCGCTTCTCGTCGAAGAACAGCTCGAACATGTTCACCTGGAAGGTGTCGTCCATGGCGCCCGCGCCGACCACGCACAGCGTGCCGCCGCGCCGGGTCGTCTCGTAGGCGGTGCGGGCGGTGGCGGACTTGCCGACCACCTCGAAGACGTAGTCGAAGCCCTCCCCCGCGGTGATCCGGGCCTTGGCGTCGGCGAGTTCCTCGGGCGCGACGGCCTCGGTGGCGCCGAAGCGCAGCGCGGCCTCCCGCCGGGCGGGCACCGGGTCGACGGCCACGATCTGGGCGGCGCCGCAGGCCCTGGCGCCCTGGATGGTGGAGATACCGACGCCGCCGCACCCGATCACCGCCACCGAGGAAGCGGCCGCCACCCGGGCGGTGTTGAGGGCCGCGCCGAGGCCGGTGGTGACGCCGCAGCCGATCAGCGCGGCGATCTCGTAGGGGACGTCGTCCGGGATCGGCACGGCGCAGTTGGCCGCGACCACGACCTCCTCGGCGAACGTGCCGGTGCCGGCGAAGCCGAAGACGTCGCCACCGGGCCGCTTGAAGTTGGGCGTGCCGGCGTTCAGGAATCCGGCCAGGCACAGATGCGTCTGGCCGCGTTTGCAGGCCGGACAGTCGCCGCAGGCGGGCAGCCAGCACATCAGGACGCGGTCGCCGGCGCTGAGGCCGGTGACGCCGTCGCCGACATCGAGGACCTCTCCGGCGCCCTCGTGCCCGGGGACGAAGGGCGCCGGCTGCGGCAGCACCCCGTTCATCGCCGAGAGGTCGGAGTGGCACAGTCCGGTCGCCCGGATCCGGATCCTGACCTTGCCGGGTCCGAACCCCACCGCCTCGACGTCGTCGAGCACCTCCAGCTTGTCCTGACCCGTCTCGTGCTGTACGGCTGCGCGCATTCCCGGCTCCTCCCACGACGACCAGCTGTGCTCGATGACCAGTTGTGCCCGACGACGGCCGGCCGTGTCCGGCGACCAGCCGTGCCCGACGGCTAGCTGTGCCCGACGACTAGCTGTGCTCGACGACGGTGTCCGCCAGGACCGGCGCGTCGTCGCGCCCGGGAGCGGTGACCGACACCTGGATCCGGCCGGGCTCGCGCCACAGGCGGAGGCGGAGCGTCTCGCCCGGGAAGACCACCCCCGCGAACCGGGTGGCGTACGACCGCACCCGGGCCACCTCCCCGCCGAGCACGGTGTCGACCACGGCCTTGAGCGTCACCCCGTACGTGCACAGCCCGTGCAGGATCGGCCGGTCGAACCCCGCCAGCCGGGCGAACTCCGGGTCGGCGTGCAGCGGGTTCCAGTCACCGGAGAGGCGGTAGAGCAGCGCCTGGTCCGCGCGGATGTGCCGTTCGGTGGTCAGGTCGGGGGCGCGGTCGGGGAGTTCGAGGCGGGCGGAGGGGCCGCGGTCGCCCCCGAAGCCGCCCTCGCCGCGGACGAAGATCTGGGTGTCGCAGGTCCACAACGGGCCGTCCGCGTCGGCGACTTCGGAGCGCAGCACGATGACCGCGGCCTTGCCCTTGTCGTAGACGGCCGGGACGGTCGAGGTCTGGGTGGCGCGGCCGCGCACGGGGAGGGCGCGGTGCACGGTGACGGTCTGGCCGCCGTGCAGGACGGCCGCGAGGTCGACGTCGATGCCCGGGGCGGAGAGCCCGCCGGCCAGCGCCATGCCCCCGCCCGCGACGGTCGCGAAGCTGGGCAGGACGTGCAGGCCGCTCTCCAGGGTGTAGCGCAGTTCGTCCGGGTCGGTGGCGGGCTGCGGCTTCTCCGGGGTGGCCGCGCCGGCGCCGATGCCCAGGTGGTAGAGCTGGACGTCCTTGTGGTCCCAGGCGAGTTCGGTGGTCCGCGGCTCGGCGGAAGTGGCCTTGACGGCGTCGATGGGCATGTAGCGGGCGCTCCTTCACCACGGCGGAAGACCCCGGCCCGGCCGTCCGCACCGTCGACCGTGCCGGGGTCGTTTCTGGTCGGCGCGGCCGCGCTCCGGCAGCGCTGCGGGTGCCGCGGCGGGCACCCGGCACACTTCTAGAACGCGTTCTAGCCGATGGCGTCATGTATAGCCGATCCGTCCGGCACCCGGAAGACCCCCTGACGCTTTGTCAGATACGCGTCCGGGCGGCGGGCCGATGACATTTGTCAGGGGGGATCCTCCACTTTCGCACCTACCTCGCACCGGCAACGCTCCGTAGCGTCGTGGACAGGAAACGACCGGAGGGGCGGGACATGGAACCGGCAGCGACACGGAGGAACGGTGTGGGTGGGGCGGGCGGCGGGACGGCCGTCACCTTCCGCGGTGTGACGCGGAGTTACGGCGGGGTGCGCGCCGTCCAGGGGCTGGACCTGGACATCGCCGCCGGCGAGACGGTGGCCCTGCTCGGCCGCAACGGCGCCGGCAAGTCCACCACCCTGAACATGCTGCTGGGGCTGCAGCCGCCGAGCACGGGGACGGTGCGGCTGTTCGGCGGCACACCGGAGTCCGCCGTACGGGCGGGCCGGGTGGGCGCGATGCTCCAGGACGGCAAGGCCGTCCCGCGGGTCACCGTGCGCGAGCTGATCACCTTCGTCGCCGCCACCTACCCCGCGCCCATGGACGTCACCGAGACCCTGGAGCTGGCGGGCCTGGCCGAGTTCGCGGGGCGGCGGGTGGACCGGCTGTCCGGCGGGCAGGCCCAGCGGGTCCGCTTCGCGGTGGCGCTGGCCGGCAACCCCGAACTGCTGGTGCTCGACGAGCCGACCGCGGCCCTGGACGTCGACGCGCGCCGGACGTTCTGGCGCGCCATGCGGGGCTACGCCCGCCGCGGCAACACCCTCGTGTTCTCCACCCACTATCTGGAGGAGGCGGACGACCACGCGGACCGGATCGTGGTGATCGACGGCGGGCGGGTGGTCGCCGACGGCAGCAGCGAGGCACTGAAGCGGCGCACCGGCGGCTCGCTGGTCTCCTTCGACCTCCGGGGCGCGCCGAGCGCCCCGCTGCCGGCGCTGCCCGGCGTGCGCGCCGTGGAGATACGGGGTGACCGGGCCCTGCTGCGGACGGCGGACTCCGACGCCACCGTCGTCGCGCTGGCCGGGCTCGACCTCGTGCACGGCCTGCAGGTCACCCCCGCCAGCCTGGAGGACACCTTCCTCGCCCTCACCTCCGGCGGCACGACCGGCGCCGCCACCGCGGAGCCCGCCGCCGGAGCCGCCGCCGAGTCCGCCGCCACCGCGTCCGCGAAGGAGACCGTGTGATGCTCGACTACGTCCGCCTGGAGGTCCGCCGCACCCTGCGCGACCGGGGCTTCGTCATCTTCGGCATCGGGATGCCGGTGCTGATGTACCTCCTGATGACCAACATCGGCACCGGCCCCGGCGGCGCCGCCATGGAGTGGAAAACCGCGTCGATGGTCGGGATGGCCGCGTACGGGGCGCTGGGCGCGGCCCTCGGCACCGGCACCGGCGTGGCGGAGGACAAGCAGCTGGGCTGGCTGCGGCAGCTGCGGATCACGCCGATGGGCCCGGTGCGCGTCGTGGTGGGCCGCGGGCTGACCGGATCGGTGACGGTGCTGCCGGCCCTCACCGCCGTCCTGCTGGTGGGCGCGCTGGTCAACGGGGTGCGGATGGCCGCCTGGCAGTGGGCCGCGCTGGCCGCGCTGCTGTGGATCGGCACCGCGCCGTTCACCCTCCTCGGGCTCGGCAACGGCTACCGCCTGTCCGCCCAGTCGACGGGCGTGGTCAACACCGGCTGCATGCTGCTGCTCTCGATCATCGGCGGGCTGTGGTTCCCCGCCGAACTGTTCCCCGGCTGGCTGCGCACGCTGTCCGCCTGGACGCCCGGCAACCGCTTCGCCGAGCTCGGGCAGAGCGTCACCCAGGGCGGCGCCCCGGGCCTCGGCGCGGTGGCGGTGCTGGCCGCCTGGATGGCACTCTTCGGCGGTTACGCGGTGTACGCGTACCGCCGGGCCGCACGGACGGCGTGACGACGATGACGCAGACCTGGGAAGCAACGGTGACGGACAGAGAGCGGCAGGGGCCGGGAAGCCCGGGCCCGGGGACCACGAGCGGCGCCGAGGGCGACCCGTGCGCGTCGAAGGGGCGGGTCAGGGACCGGAAGGGGCCGGGCAAGTACGCCTTCCTGCCCTGGCTGCTGATGGGCATGGGTGCCCTCTCCAACGTCGTCCAGGGCAAGACGGACCACCCCTGGCTCGGCGGCCTGGGCCTGCTCGCCTTCAACTCCCTCTACATCAGCGTCGTCTGGTCGTCGTTCAACCCCCGGCTGCGCGACTCCCGCCGGCCGCTGGTCGCCCTGGGCCTGCTGACCGCCGTCACCTTCGCCATCGCGCTCGGCTTCGGCGGCAGCTGGTTCCTGTTCTTCCCGCTGCTCTCGCTGGCCTCCGGCACGGTCCGGGCGCTGCGCGGCAAGAAGCTCGCCCTCTGGCTGATCGCGCTCAGCGGTGCCGCCGGCTATCTGAACGGCTGGCGGCACGGCGACCCCGGGGGGTCGTTCGGCATCGGCTACGGCACGTTCCTGTCCGGCATGGTGACGGCCACCGTCCTCAGCCTCTTCGACACCATCCAGGAGCTGGACGCCACCCGGCAGGAACTCGCCCGCAGCGCCGTGGAGAAGGAGCGGCTGCGGTTCTCCCGCGACCTGCACGACCTGCTGGGCCACACGCTGTCCGTCGTGGTCGTCAAGGCCGAGGCGGTCCGGCGGCTCGCGCCGCGCGATCTGGACGCGGCGCTCGCCCAGGCCGCCGACATCGAGGCGGTCGGCCGGCAGGCGCTGACCGAGATCCGCGAGGCGGTCACCGGCTACCGCGAGGGCAGCCTGACCACCGAACTGGACCGGGCCCGTTCGGTGCTGGAGGCGGCCGGCATCGAGCCCGTGGTGCGCCAGGCCGGGCCGCCGCTGCCGCCGCAGGCCGGCGCGCTGCTCGGCTGGGTGGTCCGCGAAGGGGTCACCAACACCGTGCGGCACAGCGGCGCGACCCGCTGCGAGATCGACGTGCACGCCGACGACGAGCGGGTACGGCTGACGATCACGGACGACGGCCGCGGTCCCGTAAGCTCCGGTGCTGACCCGGCAGCCGGCTCCGGACTGGCCTGGCTCCGCGACCACGTCCCCGGACGCGGCGGCGCGGCGGCCGACCGCGAGGAACCGGACGGCGGCAACGGCGGGCCCACCGATCCGGCGGCGGACGGCGCGGGCGGCACCGCGGACACCGCCGCGGGCCGCGCGGGGCCGGTCGGCGGCACCGGCCTGAAGGGGCTGACCGAACGGCTGGCCGCGGCGGGCGGCACACTGCGCGCCGGGGCCGACGGCCGGCGCGGCTTCCGCGTCACGGCCGAACTTCCGGTCGGCACGGGCGACAGGACGGACACGGAGGAGTTGACCAGGTGATCAAGGTCCTGCTGGCGGAGGACCAGGGGATGATGCGGGGCGCGCTGGCGCTGCTGCTCGACCTGGAGGAGGACATGCAGGTCGTGGCGCAGGTCGGGGCGGGCGATCAGATCGTCGCCGCCGCGCTGGACGCCCGTCCCGACATCGCCCTCCTCGACATCGAACTCCCCGGCCGCAGCGGCCTGGACGCCGCGGCCGATCTGCGCGCGCAGCTGCCGTCGTGCAAGGTGCTGATCGTGACGACGTTCGGCCGGCCCGGCTATCTGCGTCGCGCCATGGAGGCCGGCGCGTCCGGTTTCCTGGTGAAGGACGGCCCGGTGGAGGATCTCGCGGCGGCGATCCGCCGGGTGCTCGCCGGGGAGCGGGTGATCGACCCCGGACTGGCCGCGGCGGCGCTGAGCGCCGGCCCCAACCCGCTGACCCAGCGCGAACGCGACGTCCTCACGGCGGCGGTGGACGGCGCCACGGTCGCCGACATCGCCGGCAAGCTCCACCTCTCGCAGGCCACCGTCCGCAACTACCTCTCGTCGGCCATCGGCAAGACCGGCACCCGCAACCGCATGGAGGCGGTACGGGCCGCCCGGCAGAACGGCTGGCTGTGACGACGCGGACGGCGGGCCGCACGGCAGCGGGTGCGCCCGCCCACCGCGCGGCGGCCGGCGCCTCCCGCGCCGGCCGTCGCACCGCGGGCCCCGCCCGCGGCACCCGCTAGTGCACGGTGTCCACCCGCCGCCTCGGCAGGGCGACGACCATCAGCAGGATGGCCGCCAGCAGCACCAGCGAACCGACGTGGAACGCCAGGCCGTAGCCGGCCGCCCGGGCCGCGGGGCCGTGCCCGGCCGCGATGCGGGAGGCGGCGACGGTGGACAGCACCGACAGGCCCAGCGCACCGCCCATCTGGCGGGAGGTGTTGATCAGGCCGGAGACCAGACCCTGGTCCGCCGGGTCCGCCCCTGAGGTGGCGATGGCGGCGACCGGCGTCGCCGTCAGGCCGGCGCCCAGCGCCATCAGGACGCCCGGTCCGAGGATCGTGCCGAGGTAGGTGCCGTGCACGTCCATCGTGCCCTGCCAGGCCATGCCGGCCGCGGAGATCACCGCGCCGGAGACGGCCAGGGTCTTCGCGCCCACCCGGTTCATCAGCCGCGGCCCGATCTTGGAGCCGAGGACGATGCACAGCGAGTGCGGGATGAAGGAGAGGCCCGCCTGCAACGGCCGGTAGCCCAGCACGTTCTGCACGTACAGCGACAGGAAGTACCACATCGAGAACATCGCCGCGCCGGCCAGCACCATCGCCCCGTTCGCGGAGGACACCGACCGCAGCCGGAAGAGCGCCAGCGGCATCAACGGCGCCTTGGAGCGCGCCTCGACGGCGAGGAAGACGGCGATCACGAGCAGCCCGGCGGCCAGCGGCAGCAGCGCCGAGGACGAGGCCCAGCCGTCCGTCTCGGTCCGCACGATCCCGTACGCCACCAGCCCCAGGCCGCCGGTCACCAGCAGCGCGCCGGGGACGTCGAGCCGCCGCGCGGCGCCCTGTCGGCTCTCGGTGAGCCACAGCACCGCGCCGAGCAGCACCACCGCGCCGACCGGCACGTTGATGAGCAGCACCCAGCGCCAGGACAGGTACTCGGTGAGCACCCCGCCGACCAGTCCGCCCACCGCGCCACCGCCGGCGCCGACCGCCGTCCAGGTGGCGATGGCGCGGGTACGGGCCGGGCCGACCGGGAACGACGTGGTGAGGATCGTCAGGGTGGCCGGGGAGAGCACGGCGGCGCCGACTCCCTGGACGGTGCGGGCCGCGATCAACTGCCAGGGCTGCTGGGCCAGTCCGCCGCCCAGGCTCGCGACGGTGAAGAGCGCCAGGCCCAGCACGAAGATCCGCTTGCGGCCGAAGAGATCGGCGGCCCGGCCGCCGAGCAGCATGAAGCCCGCGAAGGTGATGACGTAGGCGTTGACGATCCACTGCAGGCCGAGTTCGCTCAGGCCCAGCCCGGCGCGTACGGCCGGCAGCGCCACGTTCACGACGGAGACGTCCAGGATGACCAGGAACTGACCGGCGCAGACCAGCAGCATGACCAGCCAGGCCGGCGCGGCCGTTCGGCGCGGGGTTCCGGACAGGGTGGCGGGCGTGGCTATCGGGGGCATGCCGACCATGCTCGCACCGGCCGCTTCCGTCCCGCATCGGGATATCGGTGCATCCGGCACCTGACCGGGGTCCTAGACGAGTAAGTCCGAAGCCCTGGTCAGTGGTCGTAGGCGATCAGTGATCGTGTGATCGGTGTTCCGGTGGCCCGGTTGTGCCAGATCGCGGCGGTGAGAGCGAGGATGCGTTGTCCGACGCGGGCCAGGACTCCGGCTGGGGTTCTGGCTCCGTGGCGTTCGAGGTCGAGCTGGCCTTTGAGGGTGTCGTTGACCGACTCGATCAGCTGCCGGATCGGTTTGAGGAGGTGCTCTCCTGGCCGGGGCTTCTTGTTGCGGTAGCTGGGCCGCAGCAGGGTCAGGCCGTGTTGGGCCATGAAGGCGTCGAGGTGCTTGGAGACGTAGCCCTTGTCGCCGATAACCGTCTGCCCGGGGCGGGTGGCCAGCAGGTCGGCGTCCTGGGTGAGCATGCCTGCGAGGACTTCGCGTTCGTCCGTCTTGGGGTTGGCCAGAGCCCAGGCGATCGGTAGTCCACCAGGTGTGCAGATCAGGTGCAGGCGCAGGCCCCAGAAGAACCGTGAGTGCGAGGGACAGTAGGAGTAAGCGGCCCAGCCGGCCAGGCCGGAGCGTTTGACGGTGGGGCGTGAGCGGGCGCATTCCACGGGTGTGGAGTCCACGATCCATACGTCGTCGTGCCACAGATCCGTGTCGCGGGCGAGGGTGCGAATGAAGCGGCCGAGCAGGGTGTTCGCGGCCCGCAGGCGCTTGTTGTAGCCGGACTGTTCGGGCAGGTAGGGGAACTCGGCCGCCAGATGGGTGCGGGCGAACCGCAGCCAGCGGGCCTCGGAGACGAAGCCGAGTACGGCCTGCATGACCGCGAGCGTCAACAGTTCGGCATCCGTCAGCCTCGGTGGACGCCCTGTCCGCCGCGTTCCTGCCAGAGAGTCATCGATCCTCACGTACAGTGCAGTCGCGAGGGTCTCCAGGTTTGTCGTCACAAACGAACCAACGAGACCCTCGCTTCATGCGCCCGAAGACTTCGGACTTACTCGTCTAGGGCGGGCCCTAGGACCAACGACGGAGGGCACGGGCGGAGTTGGCGGCGGACGGGTCCGGCGGTCCGGCTCACACCTCGGCGCCCGCGTAAGTGCCCCTACTTGGGTACGAACCGGTCGACCAGGAGCGCGAGGCGGTCGGGGACCCGGTCGGCGGGCAGGCGGCCGGCGCGGGTGAGGGTGACCAGCCCGTGCAGCGCGGCCCAGAACGTCTCGACGAACAGCCCCGGCTCATCGGGGTGCGCGTGGCCGACGAGCGGATCCAGCAGCGCGCCGAACGCCTCCCGCAGCGGGGCGGGCGTGGCCTCGTCGGCGAAGGGGAGGCCGTTGTCGAGGCTGAACATCGCGTCGTAGAGGGCGGGATTGTCCGCGGCGAAGCCGGTGTAGGCACGAGCCAGGGCGGCCACCGCCTCCCGTCCCGCGGGCCCCTCCGCCACCGCGCTGCGCAGTGCGGTCGTCAGCTCGGCGAACCCCTCCAGCGCGACCGCCCCCACGATCTCCCTCTTGCCGCGGAAGTGGCCGTAGAGCACGGGCTGGCTGTACTCGATCTGCGCGGCGAGCCGGCGGGTGGTGACGGCGTCCCACCCCTGTGCCTCGGCGAGCTCCCGGGCCGTGGAGACGATCAGCCTGTGGCGCTGGGCCCGCTCGCGTTCCTTGCGTTCACGTACCGACATGGATTGATTCTAGCACCGCTAGACAACAGAGCGATGACACGCCTAGCATCGAACTTGAATCTAGCGCCGCTAGAATCGACTCCCTGGGAGGGGACATGCTGGACGTACTGACCGTCGTCACGGTCGTCGTGGTGGGGCTCATGGTGGGTGTGGAGTTCGCGGTGGCGGTGTTCGTCAATCCGATCCTGGACCGGCTCCCGAACGACGGCGGTCTCGACGCCCGCAGCGACGGGGCACGGATCCTCGGCCGGGTCATGCCGTTCTGGTACATCGGCTCGGTCGTCCTCGGCGCGGCGTGGGCCGTACTGGGCCGCGGCGGCCCGGGCACGCCACTCGTCATCGCGGGCACCGCACTGCTCGTACTGAGCGTGGTGATGTCGGTCCTGCTGCTCGTGCCGATCAACTCGCGCGTCGCGACCTGGTCCCACAAAGGCGTCCCCGCGGACTGGAAGCAGCAGATGAGGCGGTGGGACCGCTTCCACTACGTCCGCGTGGGCGTCATCGTGCTCGCCTTCACCCTGTTCGTCGTCGCCCTGGTCTAGCGGGCGCACGGGACGGGGCGGGTGCGGGCCCCGGCCAGGCCGCGCCCCTGCCCCACCCGCCCGGCTTCCGGTGTCAGTGGCTTTCCCTAAGGTGTCAGCGCTGTTGAGGGACGTCAGCGGGAGGAGCGGGAGGAGCGGGCGATGGGTGCCAGTGGCTGGAAGTACGTCACACCGTTCAGCATCGAGGACTACGGGACGCTGCGCCCGCTGGCACCCCAGCGCCCCGCGCTCCACTTCGGCACCGACCGCCCCACGCCCGGCCAGTTCGAGGAGGCACTCGGCCGGGACCGAGCGGCCGTCGGACTTCCACCCGGCCGCGCGGAGCGGCTTTTTGACGAGTGCGGTATGCGGTGGACCGGCAGGTACGTCGCGCTGTACACCGGCGATGCCCCCACCCACCTGGGGGTTTTCGGCTTCTCGGGCGACTGAGCCGCGCCGTCGGGCGGACGGCTCACCTCCGGAGGAGGGTCACCACCGCCGCCCCGCCCAGTCCGATGTTGTGGGCGAGGCCGACCCGGGCGTCGGGGACCTGGCGGTCGCCGGCCGTACCGCGGAGCTGCCAAACGAGTTCGGCGGCCTGGGCCAGGCCCGTCGCGCCCAGCGGGTGCCCCTTCGAGATCAGGCCGCCGGACGGATTGACCACCCAGCGGCCGCCGTAGGTGGTGGCCCCGTCGGCGACCAGCTTTCCCGACGCGCCGTCCGGGCACAGGCCCAGCGCCTCGTACGTCAGCAGCTCGTTGATGGAGAAGCAGTCGTGCAGTTCGATGACGTCGACGTCCTCGATGCCGAGGCCGCTCGCCGCGTACGCCTGCAGGGCGGCGGCTCGCGACATCGGTTTGCCGACGACGTCGATGCAGGAGCCGGCGCTGAAACTGTCCTCCGTATCGGTCGTCATGGCCTGGCCGGCGATCTCCACCGCCCGGTCCGCCAGGCCGTGTTCGCGGACGAACCGCTCGGAGGCGACGACCGCCGCGGCCGCGCCGTCGGAGGTCGGTGAGCACTGCAGCTTGGTCAGCGGCCGGTGGACGGTCCGGGCGGCGAGCACCTCCTCGACCGTGTGGACGTCCCGGAACTGCGCGTACGGGTTGTGCGCGGAATGCCGGTGGTTCTTGGCGCCGACGGCGGCGAGCTGCTCGGCGGTGGTGCCGTGGCGCTCCATGTGCTCGCGGGCCGCGTTGCCGAAGATCTGGGCGGTGGGCGGGGTCCGCTCGAAGCCGTGGGCGGCCGCCATCACCCCGTAGTGGCGGGCCACCGGCGAGGTCGCGAAGTCCCCGCCGTCCGCACCGCCGCCCAGCGCGCCACGCCGCATCTTCTCGAAACCGAGCGCCAGCACGCAGTCGTCGATGCCCGCCTCGACGAACTGCCGCGCCATCATCAGCGCGGTCGAGCCGGTCGCGCAGTTGTTGTTGACGTTGTAGACGGGCACGCCGGTCAGGCCCAGTTCGTAGACGGCGCGCTGACCGGCCGTCGAGGGCTGGAAGCAGTAGCCGGCCACCACCTGCTCGACGGCCTCGTAACCGGTCCCGGCGTCCGCGAGGGCCGCGCCGCCCGCTTCCTTCACCATGTCCCAGTACTGCCAGGCGCGGGTCTCGGGCTTCTCGAACGCGGTCATGCCCACACCGACGATGTATGCCTTGCCGGCCATGCGGTCCTCCAGAACGGTCAGCGCGGAACGAACAACGGGAAACGGGGAGCGGGGAGCGGGGCACCGGGTGGGGGCGGGGTCAGATCAGGGGGCGGGGCTCCGGGTCGCGGGGCAGGCCGAGCAGCCGCTCCGCCACGACGTTGCGCTGCACCTGGGTGGTGCCGCCGGCGATGGTCAGACAGCGCGACATCAAGAAGCCGTGCAGCGCCCGCTCACCGGCCCCTTCGCGCACCGCGCCGGCCGGGCCGAGCAGCTCCAGCGCCAGCTCGGCGACCTTCTGCTGGTGCGGGGTCTGCACCAGCTTGCGGATGCTCGCACCGGCGCCCGGCTCCAGCCCCGACACCTGCCGGAGCGTGGTGCGCAGCCCGATGCAGCCCAGGGCGTGCGCCTCGGCCGCCAGCCCGCCCACCTTCGTCAGCAGCCCCTCCGGGTCGGACCCCGCCCGCACCGGCCCGTCCGGCGCGGCGACCCGTTCGACGATCGCCTCCAGGCCGGTGTCGAAGGTCAACTGGTCGGCCATGTGGACGCGTTCGTTGTCCAGCGTGGTGCGGGCCACCTGCCAGCCGTTGTGCACCGCACCGACCACCGCGTCGGCCGGCAGCAGCACGTCGTCGAAGTAGACCTCGTTGAAGAGCTCCTCCCCGGTGATCTCCTTCAGCGGGCGGACGTCGATGCCGGGGCTCGCCATGTCGACGACGAAGAACGTCAGCCCCTGGTGCTTGGGCGCGTCCGGGTCGGTACGGGCCAGCAGGATGCCGTGGCCGGCCCACCGGGCGGCCGAGGTCCACACCTTCTGGCCGTTGACCCGCCAGCCCCCGCCCCCGACGCGTTCGGCGCGGGTCCGCAGCGACGCCAGGTCGGAGCCCGCCCCGGGCTCGGAGAACAGCTGGCACCACCGCAGTTCGCCGCGCAGCGTCGGCTCCAGGAAGCGCTCCTGCTGGGCCGGGGTGCCGTGGGCGATCAGCGAGGGCACCACCCAGGTGGCGATGCCCAGCTCGCTGATCCGCACCCCGGCGGCCGCCAACTCCTGCTGGATCGCCAGCTGCTGGACGGGGTCGGCGCCCAGCCCGTAGGGCCTGGGGAGGTGCGGGGCGGCGTAGCCGGTGGGGGCGAGCCGGCGGCGTACCGCGGCGGGGTCCAGGCCGCGGACCGGGTCGATGACGGCCCGGGCGTCGGCGCGGTACCGGTCGGCCTCGGCGGGCAGTTCCAGGCGCAGCGCGCGCCGGACGCCGTCCGCGGCGAGGCGGGCGGCGCGCCGCCGGTGGACGTCGCCGCCGCCGAGCAGCTGGCGGGCCACCAGTGCCCGGCGCAGGTGCAGATGGGCGTCGTGCTCCCAGGTGAAGCCGATGCCGCCGAGGATCTGGATGCAGTCCTTGGCGCAGCTGAAGGCGGCGTCCAGGGCGGTGGCGGTGGCGAGCGCGGCGGCCAGCCCGCGGGGGCCGGGCGGCTCGTGCGCCGCGCGGGCCGCGTCCCAGACCAGGGCGCGGGCCTGCTCGCAGCGTACGAGCATGTCGGCACAGAGGTGCTTGACGGCCTGGAACTGGCCGATGGGGCGGCCGAACTGCTCGCGTACGGTGGCGTGTTCGGTGGCGGTGGCGAGCGCCCAGGCGGCCGTGCCGCAGGACTCCGCGGCGAACAGCACACCGGCCAGGTCCTGGACGAGGGTGCCGTCGAGGTCCAGCAGCCGTTCGCCGGGCACCCGGACGCCGTGTGCGACGACCTCGGCGGTGGGCCGGGTCGGGTCGGCGCTCTCCTGGACGCGTACCGCCAGTGCCTCGGCGTCGACGGCGAGCCACACCGTTTCGGTGGGTGCCTCGGCGGCCAGCACGATCAGGTCCGCGTCGGCACCGGCGAGGACCGGCGGCGCGGTGCCCTCCAGGACGTAGCCGTCGGCGGCCTCGACGGCGGTGAGCGTGCCCGGGCCGAGTGCGACGGCGCCGACGAGTTCGCCGGTGGCGAGGGCTCGTGCGAGAGTCCGGGCGCCGGCGCGGTGCAGCAGCGCGGCGGCGAGGGTGGTGGGCAGGCAGGGGCCGGGGAGCGCGGCGCGGCCCAGCTCCTCCAACACCACGGCGAGGTCGAGGAGGGTGCCGCCGCCTCCGCCGTCGGCCTCGGGGAGGTGCAGGCCGAGCAGGCCCTGCGCGGCGAGGGCGTTCCAGTGGGCGGGGCGCCCGTGCCGGCCGGGCGCGGCGTCGAGGAGTGTGCGCACCTCCTCGGGCGGCACGGTCCGGGCGGCCCATCCGGCCACCGCTTCGGCCAGGTCGCGTTGCTCCTGCGTGATTCCGATGCCCATGCGAGGCAGACTAGAACACGTTCCAATCTGACGGAAGGTCAGCTGCGCATGCGATGTGGGCCGGGCGGATGCGGGCGGTCCGGTGAATTCCACCCGACTCCCCCACTCGACGCCCCCCCTCGCGCATTCCTCGCTTTCGCCGCATCCACGGAAACGGCCGCCGTGAAAAGCGGAGGCGCGGAACGCACGTAAGGAAGCGGCGGAAAGTGGAAGGGGGCGAAGAAAACGACGGAAGTGAAGGAAGTGAAGGAAGGAAAGCGAGGGATGGAAAATTCACTCCCGCCCCGATAGTCCCCTTCGCATCATGAGCCCATCTCGCGCCCATCTGGCGGCCATCTCCTGCCCACCACAAGTCCGGCAAGCCCGTCGCCCGCACACCACAAGCCACCGCCGCATCCATATTCGCTCGCGCCACCCACGCACCACGCGTCCCACCCGATACGGCACGATGAGCCATCCGACCGCACCACCAGGAGGAAGCCCATGTCCGGTCCCACGGCTCCGTCCGCTCCGAAGCCGGAGATACTCGCCGCGTTCGAGGCGGCGAAGGGCTTCATGCCCGTGGACGAGGGGCTCGCGCTGTACGCGGCGGCGGCCGAGGCCGCGGCGCTGGGGCTGCCGCTGGTGGAGGTCGGCACCTACTGCGGCCGGTCCACGATCCTGCTCGCGGACGCCGCGCGGGAGGCCGGGGTGATGGCCGTCACCGTCGACCACCACCGGGGCAGCGAGGAGCAGCAGCCCGGCTGGGACTACCACGATCCGGACGTCGTGGACCCGGAGGTCGGCCGGATGGACACCCTCCCCACCTTCCGCCGCACGCTGCACGCCGCCGGCCTGGAGGACCAGGTGATCGCCGTGGTGGGCCGCTCGCCGCAGGTCGCGGCGGTGTGGCAGACGCCGGTGGGGCTGGTCTTCATCGACGGCGGGCACACCGACGAGCACGCGAGCGCCGACTACGAGGGCTGGGCACCGCATGTCGCGCCCGGCGGCCTGCTGGTGATCCACGACGTGTTCCCCGACCCGGTCGACGAATGGACGGGCCAGGCCCCGTACCGCATCTACCGCAGGGCCCTGGAGTCCGGCGCCTTCACCGAGATCTCGGCGCACCGGTCGCTGCGCGTCCTGCGGCGCAGCGGGCCCGATACCTGAGGCGGCTACGATCGCGAACGTGTCGAACGGCAGTACTTTCCCCCCGCACCGCCGCCTGCGCGGCACCCTGCTCCTCGTCCTGGCGGCCGTGGTGGTCGTGAGCCTGGGGGGCTGGCTGCTGTGGCGGGCCTGGGGTGACGGTGGTCCGCCGGGGGCCGGGCGGCCCGCGGCGGGCGGGTCGTCGGACGCGGCCGCCGGCGGGTCCGACGGCAAGAAGGGCGCCGGTTCCGACGGTACGGCGGCTCCGGGCGACCGCCTCAAGGGCAGGACCGTGCTGCTCGACCCGGGGCACAACCCGCACAACCGCGATCACGGCCGGGAGATCGGCCGGCAGGTGGACATCGGCACCGGGCGCAAGGAGTGCGACACCACCGGCACGGCCACCGACGACGGCTACGCCGAGGCGTCCTTCACCCTGGACGTCGCCCGCCGCGCCCGCACCCTCCTGCAGCACGAGGGCGCCAAGGTGATCTTCACCCAGGACGGCGACCGCCCCTACGGGCCGTGCGTGGACGAGCGGGCGGCCGCCGGGAACAAGGCGCACGCCGATGCCGCGGTCTCGATCCACGCCGACGGCTCGGCGGCCGGCAACCGCGGCTTCCACGTGATCCTGCCCGCACGCGTCTCCGCCGGCCCGGCCGACACCTCCGCGATCGTCGGCCCCGCGCGGAAGCTGGGCGAGCGACTGGCCGGCCGGTTCGCCACGGCAACCGGAAGCGCCCGGTCCAATTACATCGGCGGCGGCACCGGACTCGACACCCGCTCCGATCTCGGCGGCCTCAACCTCTCGCACGTACCGAAGGTGTTCATCGAGTGCGGCAATATGCGCGATCCGAAGGACGCCGCGCAATTGACCGACGCCGGGTGGCGGGAAAAGGCGGCCCGGGGGATCACCGCGGGCATTACGGACTTCTTGACGCGCTGACCGCACCCCCGCACCGGATCCGATACACCCGCGGTTCCACCTCCCCGACGGTTCCGGGACCGGTTCTCCCGCGGCGTCCGACAGCACGCCGAAACGAACCCGACGGCCCGCCGGATTCGGCGGCGGGTTCCCCTTTACGATGGGTGCCCACCGCCGTGCCTCGCACCGCGCGCACCGCGACAGCGACGACCAGACCCGCGAAAGAGACAAAGGACCCTTACGTGAACATCCGCTCCCTCACTCGAGGCGACGGCGTGGTGATCGGAGCAGCGGTGTTGCTGTTCATCGCCTCGTTCCTCTCCCTCACCGGCGCCCCGGACTGCTCCGGCCCGTACGCCAAGTACTGCGAGGCCCAGGACTACAGCGGCATCAACGCCTGGGACGCGCTGTCCACGCTCATGAGCGTGTACCTGGCCGGAGTGATCGGCGCGGCGCTCGTCGTCCTCAGCCGTGCGCTGCCGCAGCCGCGCAAGGTCGCCGGTCTCGACCTCGGCCAGTTCGGTGTCGCCCTGACCGTCTTCGCGGCGTGGACGGCGTTCTGGACCCTCATCGACGCCAACAGCGCGGGCGCGGGCCTGATCATCGGCCTGATCGCGGCGCTGGTGCTGGCCGGCGGCGCGGTCGCCGGACCGCTGGTCCCGGCGCTGAAGCCGGCCCTGATCGGCGCCCCCAAGCCGCAGGCCGCCCCGTACGGCGCGGGCCCCAACCCGGGTTACGGCTACCCGGGCGCCCAGCAGCAGGCGGGCGGTTACGGCTACCCGGGCGCGCAGCAGCAGCCGCAGCCGCAGGCCGGGCAGACGCACGGTCAGCAGGTCCCGGCCGAGGCGACGGCCGGCGGCGCGGCGGGTGCCGCCCCGGCGGCCGGCGGCGCGCCGGAGTTCGCACCGTTCTGGTTCGCGGTGCCCGTGGCGCGCCCGCTGTACGGCGAGGACGGTTCGCCGTCGCCGATCGCCGAACTGGCGCCCGGCACCTGGTACCTCGCGGTGGAGCAGCGCGGTCAGGCCCTGATCGCGCAGACCCAGGACGGCCGGCGCGGAGTCCTTCAGGACACCACCGGCATCCAGCGCGGCTGACCCGCACGCGGGCCGAACGGCCCGGCGGTCCTTCTCCGGCCCCTCGCCCTCCACGGGCGGGGGGCCGTTGCCATGTCCGCGGCCCGGTCGTACAGTCGCCGCACACACGGCATCTGACGCACCGTCAGCACGTGCACCGTCCGGGAGGGGCGATCGGCATGCGACTCGGCCTGGCACTGGGCTACTGGGGCCGCGGCCCCGACCCCCGGCACCTCGATCTCGCCCGCGAGGCCGAGCGGCTGGGCTACGACTCGGTGTGGACCGCGGAAGCCTGGGGGTCGGACGCCTTCACCGCGCTGACCTGGATCGCCGCCCACACCTCCCGCATCCGGCTCGGCACCGGCATCGCGCAGATGGCCGCCCGCACCCCCACCGCCACCGCGATGCACGCCCTCACCCTCGACCATCTCTCCGGTGGCCGGCTGCTGCTGGGCCTGGGGCTGTCCGGGCCGCAGGTCGTCGAGGGGTGGTACGGGCGGCCGTTCCCCAAGAGCCCGCTGACCGCCACCCGCGAATACGTGGACACGATCCGTCAGGTGCTGCGCCGCGACGGCCCGGTGCAGGTGGACGGGCTGTTCCATCCGCTGCCCTACCGCGGCGCGGACGGCACCGGTCTGGGCAAGGCGCTCAAGCCGATCACCCACCCGCTGCGGGCCGGGATCCCGCTCCTGCTGGGCGCCGAGGGCCCCAGGAACATCGCCCAGACGACCCGGATCGCGGACGGCTGGCTGCCGCTGTACTGGTCTCCGCAGCGCACCGGCGTCTACCGGGACGCGCTGGCCGACGCCCCGCCGGGCTTCCTGATCGCACCCATGGCACGCGCCGTGGTCTGCGACGACGTCGCCGAGGGGCTGCTGCCGGTGAAGGCGATGCTCGGCTTCTACATCGGCGGGATGGGCGCCGCCGCCAAGAACTTCCACGCCGACCTGATGGCGCGGATGGGCTTCGCGGAGGAGGCCCGGCGGGTGCAGCGGCTCTTCCTCGAAGGCCGCAGGGAGGAGGCCGTACGCGCCGTGCCGGACGCCTTCGCCGACGAGATATCCCTGGTCGGGCCGCGCGAACGGATCGCCGAGCGGCTGGCGTTGTGGCGCGCGGGCCCGGTCACCGACCTGCTGGTCACCGCACCGGACCCGCAGACGCTACGGGTGCTGGCCGAGCTGAACTCCTGACCGCGGCCGGCTCACCCGAACGACGCCCACGCCAGCCACGCATCGAGCAGCGCCCGCTCGCCCAGCACCTCGACCCGGTCGCTGTCGGCGGGCAGCCGCCGGTAGACGACGCGGAGCACATCGCTGAGCGGGCCGCGCAGCGCGACCGTCGCCTTCTCGTGGGTGCGCCGGTGGATGGGCGCCTCCCCGGTGAGGTCGAGGAGCCACTCGGCGGTCAACTCGGGCGGCGCGTCGGTGGCGTGGACGTGCAGCGTACGGCCCGGACCGAAGAGTTCCGTGCCGCTTCCGGCGAACCGCTGCGCGAACACCGGCAGTTCGCAGATCTGCAGCCACTCCTCCAGGCAGTCCGCGGCGACCGGTGCCGGGACGTCGAAGCCGGCGCCCGCGGCGAGCGCGGCGTCGGCCCGGTGGATCACCGTCTCGTGTGTCATCCGGCGGGCCCAGAAGCCGGCCCGCTGCACCGGCGACCAGGACCACACCTCGGCGTCCGGCCCGGCCTCCCGCAGCGCCGCCACGGTCCGCTCGGCGCCCTCCGCCAGCCAGGCGTCCAGCGCCGCCGCGTCCCGGCCCGCGGGGCCGTCGCCCTCCGGGATGTCCGCGTCGTCGACGTTCTCCTTCGCGCGGGCGGCGACGAGGGTGCCGGCCCAGCGGTGCGCGCCCCCCACGTGCCGGGCGAGGTCGGCCAGCGTCCAGTCGGGGCAGGTCGGCACGGTCACCGAGAGATCGGCGTGGCGCACGATCTCCCGGAACGCGTCGGTCTCGGCGAGGAGTTGAGCGCAGTATTCCTCGTGGGTGAGGGAGCCTTGGAGTGTCATGCGGCGCACAGTAGCGCGCCGCTCCCCGCCCGACGCCGCAATTTCCGGGTGCCCCGCCGGGGAGACACCTCCTACGGGCCGGTCGGCCGGCAGCAGTCCGGGTCCAGGCCCGCCGGCAGCCGCTCCCCGCCGAAGACCGTGGTGGTGGCCTCGTCACCGCCGACGGCCGCGACCGCGAGCAGCAGCGAGCCGGCGGTCCAGGAGGTCAGCTCGCGGGGCCAGATCGCCTCGTCGTCGAAGACGTAGCCGGTCCAGTACATGCCGTCCTCGGCGCGGAGGTGCTGCATCCACTTGAGGATCTGCACGGCCCGCTCGGACTCCCCCGTCGCCCACAGGGCGAGCGCCAGCTCCGCGCTCTCGCCGCCGGTGACCCAGGGGTTGGGCAGCACGCAGCGCACGCCCAGGCCGGGCACCACGAACTGCTCCCATGCGGCGTCGATGCGCTCCCGCGCCGCCGCGCCGCGCACGGCGCCGCCCAGGATCGGGTAGTACCAGTCCATGGAGTAGCGGGACTTGTCCAGGAACCGCTCGGGGTGGCTGCGTATCGCATGGCCGAGGCGGCCGACCGCCAGCTCCCAGTCCGGCTGCGGCTCCTCGCGCTGTTCGGCGAGCGCGAGCGCGCAGCGCAGCGCCTGGTAGATGGAGGAGGAACCGGTCAGCAGCGCGTCGTTGACGGGCGTCCCGTCGTCCTCGCGCTTCCAGCCGATCTCGCCGCCGGGCTGCTGGAGCTCCAGGACGTACTCGATCGCCGCGTACACCGCGGGCCACATGCGGTCGAGGAAGGTCTCGTCGCCGGTGGACAGGTAGTGGTGCCAGACGCCGACCGCGATGTAGGCGCAGAAGTTGGTCTCCCGCCCGCGGTCGGTGGGTGCCTCGGCGTCGCCGTCGGCGTAGGCCGCGTACCAGGACCCGTCCGGGTTCTGGTGGCGTACCAGCCAGTCGTACGCGGCCTCGGCGCGCTCGTGTTCGCCGGCCGCGTCCAGGGCCATGGCGGCCTCGGTGTGGTCCCACGGGTCGAGGTGGTGGCCGCGGAACCAGGGGATCGCGCCGTCCTCGCGCTGGGTCGCCAGGATGCCGGCGACCGTACGGGCCGCCTGTTCGGCGGTGAGCACCCCCGGCAGCACGAGCCGTTCGGTACGTCCGGGACTCGTCACTTGGCGGCCCCGGCGGAGGACTTGGCGGAGGACTTGGCGGCCTTCCGGGCCCGGGGGGCGGGCTTCGCGGCCGGTTCGGCGGTCTCGGCGGGCACGCCCGTCGCGTCGGCGGCCTGCGTTTCGGGCAGGTGCGGCTTGGTGGCGTAGACGACGAAGCTCTTGCCGATGACGGGGTTCAGTGCCCGCTCGGCGAGCCGGGTGGCCAGCGGCTTCTTCATGATGTCCCAGACCAGCAGCTTGTGGTACGCCTGCACCGGCAGCGCCTTGTCGTTGTCCACCCCGAAGGCGCACTTGAGCCACCAGTACGGGCTGTGCAGCCCGTGGGCGTGGTGCGTGCCGTACGGCTCCAGGCCGGCCTCCCGCATCTTGCCGAGGAGTTCGTCGCCGCGGTAGATGCGGATGTGGCCCCCCTCGACCTCGTGGTAGGCGTCGCTGAGCGTCCAGCAGATCTTCTCGGGGCCGTAGCGGGGCACGGTGACGGCGATCCGGCCGCCGGGGCGCAGCACCCGCACCATCTCGGCGAGCACGCCCTTGTCGTCCGGGATGTGCTCCATCACCTCGGAGATGATCACGACGTCGAAGCTGTCGTCGGGGAAGGGCAGGTTGAGCGCATCGCCTTCCATGGCGGTGGCGGAGGCGCCCGCCGGGGCCTCACCGGCCTCCTCCATCGCGGCGAACCACTTGGCGACCTCGCGGATCTCGTCTCCGTTCTGGTCGAGGGCGACGACCTGCGCGCCGCGCCGGTAACACTCGAAGGCGTGCCGGCCGGCGCCGCAGCCCAGGTCGAGCACGCGGTCGCCCGGGGCGAGCGGGAAACGGGAAAAGTCGACGGTCAGCACGGCGTTCTGCTTTCGTCCGGCGGTGGGTTGCGGTGGTGGCTGCGGGGGTGCAGGGGGCGCGGGCTAGGTGCGCAGGGTGCGGGCGGCGGTGCGGCCGCCCTGGAGGGCGATCGCCTCGCGGTAGCGCTCGGCGGTACCGAGGGCGGCCTGCCGCCAGGTGAAGCGGGCCAGTACCCGCTCCCGGCCGGCGGCGCCGAGCCGGCGGCGCAGGGCCTCGTCGCCGAGGAGGCGGAGCAGTCCGGCGGCCAACGCGCCGGCGTCGCCCGGCGGAACGGCGAGACAGGTCTCGCCGTCGGTGCCGGCGACCTCGGGGATGGCACCGCCGGTGGTGGCCAGCAGCGGGGTGCCGGTGGCCATCGCTTCGGCAGCGGGCAGAGAGAAGCCCTCGTAGAGGGAGGGCACGCAGGCGACCTGGGCGCCGCGGACCAGGTCGACGAGTTCGCGGTCGCTGATGCCCTTGACGAACTCGATGGCGCCGGCCAGCCCGAGCCGTTCGATGGCGGCGGCGACCGGCCCGTCGTCGGCGCGCTTGCCGACGACCACCAGATGGGCGTCGGGGTTCTCGGTGCGCACCTTGGCGAGCGCCTCGACGAGGTGGATCAGGCCCTTGAGGGGCACGTCCGCGCTGGAGGTGGTGACGATCCGGCCGGGTACCTCGGGCACCGAGGCGTCCGGCGAGAAGAGGTCGGTGTCGGCGCCGATGTGGACGACGTGGATCCGTCCGGAGGGAACGGCGAGGTCGTCGATGATCTCCTGGCGGGAGGAACCGGAGACGGTCAGCACGGACGGCAGCCGGCGGGCGACCCGCTTCTGCATCCGGGTGAAGCCGTACCAGCGGCGCACCGAGAGGCGGCGCTTCCAGTCGTGCGCGGCGGCCAGGTCGAGCCGCCGGTCGACGGTGATGGGGTGGTGGATCGTGGTGACCAGCGGTGCGCCGAGCGCGCCGGGGCCGCCGAGCAGGCCGTAGCCGAGGGTCTGGTTGTCGTGGACGACGTCGAACTGGCCGCGGCGGGCGGCGAGATGGCGCCGGGCGCGCAGCGAGAAGGTCAGCGGCTCGGGGAAGCCGCCGGTCCACATCGTGCCGACCTCGACGGCGTCGATCCAGTCGCGGTACTCGCCGCGGCCCGGCGTGCGGAACGGGTCCGGCTGGCGGTAGAGGTCCAAGCTCGGCAGCTCGGTGAGGGTCACTCCCTCGTCGAGGACGGGATAGGGCTGCGCGCCGATGACCTCGACGGTGTGGCCGAGGCGGGCCAGTTCACGCGAGAGGTGGCGCACGTAGACGCCCTGTCCGCCGCAGAACGGGTTCCCCTTGTACGTGAGCATCGCGATGCGCAGGGGTCGCTCACCGTTCGTCGGGAGGGAGGCGGAGGCGGCCTCTGCGGGGCGCGGCGCGGCTGCGTGGACGGCCTCTGCGGTCACGCTCGGCCCCCTTCTCACTGGACTTTCGCCGGAGCGTAACCGCTGGCGGTAATCTAGAACAAGTTTCAGAACTGATTGGCTACTGATCAGTTCACAGAGCCTCGAATCTACCGGCCAGGACAGATGCGAAAAGAGCCGCACCAGGTGATTCGCGCCACCACCCGCCCCCCTGCCATGCTGTGCCGATCACACCACCGGCACTCCCCGCATCGCGGACGGAATGCCACGGAATGGGAAATATGACTACGGAATCCAAGGCGGCCAAGCCGGCGCTTCCCGCGAGTCCTCCCCTGACCGAGCGTCAGGAGGCCCGGCGGCGGCGCATCCTGCACACCAGCGCCAAGCTGGCGTCCCGTGGCGGTTTCGACGCCGTGCAGATGCGCGAGGTCGCCGAGTCCTCGGGCGTCGCACTCGGCACCCTCTACCGCTACTTCCCGTCCAAGGTGCACCTACTGGTCGCCACCATGCAGGACCAGCTCCAGCACATGCACGAGACGCTGCGCAAGCGTCCGCCGTCGGAGCAGGACCCGGGCGCGCGGGTCGCGCAGACCCTGATGCGGGCGTTCCGCGCACTGCAGCGCGAACCGCACCTCGCGGACGCCATGGTGCGCGCCCTGACCTTCGCCGACCGGTCGGTGAGCCCGGAGGTGGACACCGTCTCGCGGCTGACGACGGCGATCATCCTGGACGCGATGGCCCCGCCGGCCCCCCGTCACCCCGCAGCGGAACCGGCGCGCCCTGCGGCCCCGCCCACCCCCGAACAGCTCTCCGCGGTCCGCGTCATCGAGCACACCTGGCACTCGGCCCTGATCACCTGGCTCTCGGGCCGCGCCTCGATCGCCCAGGTGAAGATCGACATCGAGACGGTCTGCCGCCTGATCGACCTCACGGCACCGGAACGGTCGCGGCAGGACGGCCGGTAGGGCTGAGGCGCGCCTACTCGACGGCGTCCAACGCCGGGGCGATGACGGCGAATGCCCGGTCGATCAGCGCGGTGGGGTCCTCCGCGCCGTCACTGGCACTCCACCGTTGCAGTACGGCGTCGAAGGCGGTGAGCGCCATCCCGGCGGCCAGCCGCGGGTAGAGATCGGTCTCGGGCGCGAGCTTCAGGCGGCGTGCCAGTTCCGCCGTCAGGTCGTCGTGCCACTGCGCCTGGCGTTCCAGGAACCGCGCGTGCACGGCGGGGGTGCGGAGGATCAACTGGACCACGCGCAGCGCCCGTTCGGAGTGGCCGGCGCAGGCGGCGAGGGGGACCGAGACGGCGTGCCGCAGCGCCACGGAGGGGGGTTCCTCGGCGGGGCGGGCCGCCAGCTCCGCGTGCATGCCGGTGCCCAGGTCGGCCAGGAACTGGACGACCACGTCCTCCTTGGACGCGAAGTACCGGAAGAAGGTCCGCTTGGACACGCCGGCGGCCGCCACGATCTCGTCGACGGTGACCGCGTCGAACCCCTTCAGCACCAGCAGCTGCCACGCCGCTTCGGTCAGCTCGTTCGAGACGAGCTGACGTTTGCGCTGGGCCATCGTGATCTCAGGACGGGAACTCACCGGGCAACAGTAGCGCGCTGCCACGAATGACACTCAGCCGCACATTGACACCAAGTGCCATCAACGGCAATCTGTGCCACATGACACAGGAGCAGCGCTGGACCGTCGAGCAGATCCCGGACCAGACCGGGCGGGTGTTCGTCGTCACGGGGGCCAACAGCGGTCTCGGCCTGGCGACCACCCGGGCACTCGCCCGCCGGGGCGGGCACGTGATCCTCGCCGTGCGCGACGAGGGCAAGGGGCACCGGGCGGTCGCGGAGATCACCGCGGAGCAGCCGGACGCCAGCCTTGAGGTGCGCCACCTCGATCTGGCCGACCTCGACTCGGTCCAGGCATTCGCCGACGAGTTGCACACCGACCGGCCGGGGCTGGACGCGCTCATCAACAACGCCGGCGTGATGGCGCCGCCCCGGCGCCTGAGTGCGCAGGGCCACGAGGTGCAGTTCGCCGCCAACCACCTCGGCCACTTCGCGCTCACCGGGTTGCTGCTCGACCTGCTGGCCGCCGGGCGCGACCCCCGCGTGGTCACGGTGAGTTCGGTCAATCACCGGAAGGGGCGCATCCACTTCGACGACCTCGCCGGCGAGCGCAGCTACTCGCCCATGGGCTTCTACAACCAGTCGAAGTTCGCCAATGCCGTCTTCGGGTGGGAACTCCACCGGCGGCTGACCGAGGCCGGCAGCCCGGTGCGCAGCGTGCTCGCCCATCCCGGCTACACCGCCACCAACCTCCAGATGAGTGCGGTCGGCCTGTGGCGCGTGGTGTTCGGCCGCATCGGCAATCCGCTGTTCGCCCAGTCCCCGGCCCAGGGGGCGTTGCCGCAGTTGTACGCGGCGACCGACCCGCACGCGGCGGGCGGCCAGTTCATCGGGCCGGACGGCACGGCCGAGTTGCGCGGCGCACCGACGCGGGTGCGGCTGTCCCCCGCGGCGGCCGACGCCGAAACCGGCCGCCGCCTGTGGGAGTTGTCGGAACGACTGACCGACGTGTGGTTCGGGTTGCCCGCCCCTGAGGGGTCCTCGTCGGCCCCTCGCCCGTAGCCGGCCCGAGCGGCGTGCCGCCGTCGCGTGCGGTGCGGCGGCGCACGGTGGGGCCCGGTGCGTACCGGGCCCGCACCGTGTTCAATCCTCCGGCGGGAACACCGCCTCGCCGCTGTCGGCCGCGGTGAGGATGATCGCCTCCACCGGGCATCCCTCGGCCGCCGCCAGGACGCTCTCGGTGGCCTCCGCCTCCGGGGCCACCGGGTGCGACTGCCGGGCGGTGTCCAGCCGGAAGCCGTCCGGCGCCGCTCCGACGCACATCCCCGACCCGATGCAGACGCTCCGGTCCACCTCCACCCGCCAGCGGTCGGCCATCACGCCCCCGCCGGCAGATGGATCATCTTGTGCTCCAGGTACTCGCCGAAGCCCTCCGGGCCGAACTCCCGCCCGATGCCGGAGTTCTTGTAGCCGCCGAACGGGCCGAGCATGTCGAGGCTGAAGGTGTTGACCGAGTACGTACCGGTGCGCACCTGCCGTGCGACGTCGATGCCGTGGTCGACGTCGGCCGTCCAGACCGAACCGGAGAGCCCGTAGTCGGAGTCGTTGGCGATCTCCACCGCCTCCGCCTCGTCCTCGTACGGCAGCAGGCAGATGACGGGGCCGAAGATCTCCTCGCGGGCGATCCGCATGGAGTTGGCCACCTCGCCGAAGAGGGTCGGTTCGACGTACCAGCCCGTGGCCCGGTCCTTCGGCCGGCCGCCGCCGGTGAGGATCTTGGCGCCTTCCTTCTGGCCGAGGGCGATGTAGTCGAGCGAACGCTGCTGCTGGCGGCGGGCGACGAGCGGCCCGACCTCGGTGGCCGGATCCAGCGGGTCGCCGACGGTGAGTGCGGCGGCCGCCGCGGTGAACCGTTCGGCGATCTCGTCGTAGCGTCCGCGCGGTACGAGGATCCGGGTCTGCGCCACGCACGCCTGACCGTTGATCATCCAGGCGAACGGCACGATGCCGGCCACCGCCGCGTCGAGGTCCGCGTCCGGCAGGATCACCGCGGCGGACTTGCCGCCGAGTTCCAGCGTGACCCGGGTGAGGTGGCGGGCCGCGACCTCCATGACCCGCTTGCCCGCCGCCACCGAGCCGGTGAACGAGACCTTGTCCACGCCCGGGTGCCCGACCAGGTACTCGCTCACCTCGCGGTCCGCCGGCAGGATCGACAGCACGCCCCGCGGCAGCCCGGCCTCCGTCACGATCTCCGCCAGGAGGTAGGCGTCGAGCGGGGTCTCCGGCGACACCTTCAGCACCACCGAGCAGCCGGCCAGCAGGGCCGGCGCGAGCTTGGCGGCGGCGGTGAACTGCGGGACGTTCCACGGCACCACGGCCGCGACCACGCCGACCGGTTCCCGCCGCACGAGGAGCGGACCCAGCACCCCGGCCCGCCGCTCCTCGAAGGGGAAGTCACGCGCCACCGTCAGCGCCGCGTCCCAGGCCAGCACCGAGGCCAGCGACTGCACCATGACGCCCGAGGTGTACGGGGTGCCGTTCTCGGAGCTGATGACCCTGGCGATCTCCTCGCTGCGCGCCGCGAGGGCGTCCTTGATGCGGGTCACCACCGCGATCCGCTCCGCCAACGGGGCGTTCGCCCACACCCCGGACGCGAAGGACGCGCGGGCCGCGGCCACCGCGCGGTCGACGTCGGCCCGCGAGGCGTGCGGGACGCGGCCGATGACCTGTTCGGTGTGCGGCGAGACGACCTCGATGGTGTCCCGGCCGGCCGGATCGACCAGCTCACCGCCTATGTAGAGCTTGCCGTGCTCGACGAGGTCGCTCATCGCTGCCGCCTCCCGACGCTTTCTGACGTTGCATCAGAAACATTTCACTGCCCCGAACTGATACCAGTTCCACTGGGAGGAGTCCACGGTGCGGACCGAATACCCGCCTGCCGTCAACGGGTGGGCGCAGGGCGCGAGATGAGGCCCTTCGGGGCGGGCTCCCGCACCCCGAACGGTGCGCGGTGTTTCCCGCCACCCTGTAACTCGTTCTAGTTATAGTGAGGCGGTGTGGGGCGGGTTCCCGGAGGCAGGGCGGGAGGCGTCCGCAGGGTGTTTCCGCAGTGGGTGTGTCCGCGCCGAGAGGGGACCGGGATGACCACGCAGGTGACCGACCACCGAGGCGGCGTCTGGAGCATCGCCGTCCCCATCCCGGACAACCCGCTGGGCCACACCCTGGTCCACCTCCTGGAGACCGACCGCGGGCCGGTGCTGATCGACACCGGCTGGGACGACCCGGACTCCTGGGACACCCTGGTCGCCGGGGTCACCGCCTGCGGCTACGCCGTCGCCGACCTCCACGGTGTCCTGATCACCCACCACCACCCCGACCACCACGGCCTCTCCGCCAAGGTGCGGGAGGCGTCCGGCGCGTGGATCGCGATGCACGCCGCGGACACGGCGGTGGTCCGCCGCACCCGTGAGGCGGAACCGGGCCGGTGGCTCGACTACCTGCTCGCCAAGCTGACGGCGGCGGGCGCACCGGAGGACCATCTGACGCCGCTGCGCGAGGCGCGTACCGCGGGACGCGGCCGGCGGCTGCCCGGGCGGCGGGCCGCGCTGCCGGACCGCGGGATCGAGCCCGGCGAGCTGCTCGACCTGCCGGGGCGCCGGCTGCGCGCCCTCTGGACGCCGGGGCACACGCCGGGGCATGTGTGCCTGCATCTGGAGGAGCGGCACCCGGCGCCGGAGACGGCGGGGGCGGCCGGTGGCCGGGGCCGGCTCTTCTCCGGTGATCACCTGCTCCCCGGCATCACCCCGCACATCGGCCTGTACGAGGACCCGGACGACAGGGAGTCCACCGACCCGTTGGGCGACTACCTCGACTCCCTGGAACGCGTCGGCCGCCTCGCCCCCGCCGAGGTGCTGCCGGCCCATCAGCACGCCTTCACCGACGCCGAGGGGCGCGTCGGCGAGCTCATCGCTCACCATGAAGAGCGGCTCTCCAAATTGAGAGCACTGCTCCGCGAACCCCGCACGCTCTGGCAGCTCGCCGTGGCCATGGAGTGGAACCGCCCGTGGGACCGGATTCCCTACGGCTCCCGGAACATCGCCGTGTCGGAGGCCGAGGCACATCTGCGGCGCCTGGTGAAGCTGGGGCACGCGGAGCGGGTACCGGGCTCCGACCCGGCGACGTACCGGGCGGTGTGAGACGCGGGTGCGGCCGGCGGGCGCGGCCGCCCGCCGGTCCGCCCGTCCCTCCTCCCCTCCACCCGCCCGATTCGTACGCGCGGACGAGTGGCCGGAGGGCGCCGGTTAAGGTGTGCGGGACAACTTCATCCGTACCTGATCGGGGGAAGCCGGTGGAAATCCGGCGCTGACCCCCAAGCTCTCGGCTTCGCTCGAACCCGGGGCACCCCCATCCGTGAGGGCGGCCGCCCGCGCACCGCGCGCCCCGGCCGTACGAGCCGGAGCACCCGACGGGGCACGACCAAGACTCGCGCCACCGGAACCGCCGTCTGTACGGACGGACCGGAGCGCGGCACCGTCGAGGCATGCGGAGCCGAGCCCGGTGCCACCGTGGCGCCCGATCGCAGGATCGGCGTGCGGCGGTCGGCCGAGCGCGGCTGCGCACCACCGCCGCGACCCGACCCGAGAGGCACCCACCCGATGGCCCCCATGGCTCCCATGGCTCAGCAGGCCCCTTCGACGCACCCCGTCGCCTTCCTGGCGCGCCGCGCCGCCATGGCGCTGGCGGCCGCGGCGGTGCTGGGCGGGGCCGCCGCTCCGGCCGCGTACGCGGCGGACGGTGCCGATTCCGCGCCCGCCGGCTCCGCCAAGAAGCTGCCCGAGGGGCTGTACGGCACCAAGGACCCGCAGTACGACGGTGTCTGGCGGCAGTCGCTCGCGCTGCTGGCGCAGCACACGGTGGGCGTGCGGCCCGCGGCGTCGGCCGTGCGGTGGCTGGTCGGGCAGCAGTGCGCGGACGGCGCGTTCACCGCCTTCCGGGCCGAGCCCGGCAAGCCCTGTGACGCCAGGACGATGCGGGACACCAACCAGACGGCCGCCGCGGTGCAGGCGCTGACCGCGCTCGGCGGCCACGACGAGACCGCGCGGAAGGCCGTGAACTGGCTGAAGTCGGTACAGAACGACGACGGCGGCTGGAGCTCGATGGCCGGCTCGCCCAGCGACGCCAACTCCACCTCGGTGGTCATCGGCGCCCTCGCGGCGGCCGGCACGAAGCCGGAGTCGGTCACGTCCAAGAAGGGCGGCAAGACCCCGTACGACGGGCTGCTCACCTTCCGGCTGGGCTGTGACGTCAAGGAGGGCGAGCGCGGCGCCTTCACCTTCCAGCTCAAGGGCGCGGCGGCGAACGCGGACGCCACCGCGGCCGCCGCGACCGGAGCGCTGGGCAAGGGCTTCGTCGTCGCCCCGGCGGGCGGTGCCGCCGACACCCCGGTCAAGCCGCTGAGCTGCAAGGACGGCAAGGCCGACGGCAAGGCCGACGGCACGTCGGACGGCGGTCGGGCGGGGGCGGCCGAGGGCGGCGCCGGGTACCTCGTCGCGCAGCTCGACAAGAACGGGCACCACCTGCCCTCCGCGATGCCGGGCCAGGAGAAGCAGCCCGACGTCGGCAACACCGCCGATGCCGTGGTCGCGCTGGCGGCCGGCGGCCACCGCTCCGCCGCGCGGCAGCCGCTGAAGTGGCTGGAGAAGAACGCGTCGGCCTGGGCCCGGCAGAACGGCCCGGCCGCCTACGCCCAGTTGGTGCTCGCCGCGCACGCCACCGGCACCGACCCGCGGTCCTTCGGCGGCACCGACCTGGTGACCGCGCTCAACGCGACCGGTCCCGAGCCGGCCGGCACCACCCCCGGCAAGGACGCCCGGGCCGCCGACACCGCCGGGGACTCCGACGGCGGCGTCAACGTCTGGTGGGTCATCGGCGTCGGGCTCGCCGTCGGCGCCGGCATCGGCTTCCTGCTGAGCGGCCGCAGGAAGAAGAACGACCTCTGATGCGGCTGTTGCGGCTGATGCGGCGTACCAGGACCACCGGCGCACTGCTGCTGACCGGCGCGGTCACCGTGCTGGCGGCGGCCGGTCCGGCCCGGGCGCAGGAGTACCGCTACTGGGCCTTCTGGGACGGTTCGGACCGCGGCTCCTGGACGTACGCCACCCAGGGGCCCGCCACCGTACGGCCGGCCGACGGCGCGGTCGAGGGCTTCCGGTTCACCGTCAGCGCGGACTCCGCCGCGGCCGGCAGGCCGCGCGCCGCCGCCGACTTCGACGCCATCTGCCGTGCCACACCGGCCGAGAAGGGCCGCAAGCGGATCGGCGTCGTCATCGACTTCGGCACCGCGGCGGACGCGCCCGGCGGCGCGCGGCCGCCGAAGGCGCGGACCGCGTGCGCCCAGGTGTCCGAGGACGCCTCGGCGGGCGAGGCGCTGGCCGCGGTCGCCCGGCCGCTGCGCTACGACTCCAACGCGCTGCTGTGCGCCATCGCCGGCTATCCGGCGGCGGGTTGCGCGGACCAGGTCGGCGGCGCGGACGGGGCGAAGGAGCCGGGCGCGCCGAAGGATGCGGACGGCTCGGAGCGGGACGGCGACGGCGGGCCGTCCGCGGGGCTGCTCGGCGGTGTCGCGGCGGTCGTCGTACTGGGTGGGGCGGCCGTCTGGCAGGCACGCCGCCGGCGCGGATGAGCGCCCCGCAGGCGACCCGTTCCACCGCGCTGCACGCCGGCGCCTGGTGGCTGTGGGCGCTCGGCCTGGCCACCGCGGCCTCCCGCACCACCAACCCGCTGCTGCTGGGGCTGCTGGTGGGGGTGGCCGGCTATGTCGTCGCGGCCCGCCGTACGGACGCGCCGTGGGCCCGCTCGTACGGGGCGTTCGTCAAGGTCGGCCTGGTCGTGGTCGCCATCCGGCTGGTCTTCGCGTTCCTCCTCGGCTCCCCCGTTCCCGGCACCCACACGTTGCTCACGCTTCCCGAAGTGCCGCTGCCTGACTGGGCGAAGGGCGTCCGGATCGGCGGCCGGGTCACCGCCGAGGGCATGGTCTTCGCGCTCTACGACGGGCTGAAGCTGGCCGCCCTGCTCATCTGCGTCGGCGCCGCCAACGCCCTCGCCAACCCCTCCCGTCTGCTGAAATCCCTGCCCGGCGCGCTCTACGAGGCGGGGGTGGCGGTCGTCGTCGCCATGACCTTCGCGCCGAACCTGATCGCCGACGTGCAGCGGCTGCGCGCCGCCCGCCGGCTGCGCGGCCGCCCCGACCGCGGTGTCACGGCGCTCCTCCAGGTCGGCCTGCCGGTGCTGGAGGGCGCCCTGGAACGCTCGGTGGCACTGGCCGCGGCCATGGACGCCCGCGGCTACGGCCGCAGCGCCCAGGTGCCGCGCGCCGTACGGCACACCACGTCCGTCCTCACGCTGGGCGGGCTGCTCGGCATCTGCGCGGGCACGTACGGCCTCCTCGGCGACACCGGGAGCGGCTTCGGTCTGCCGCTGCTGCTGGCCGGTCTGGCCGCGGCGCTGGCCGGGCTCCGGCTCGGCGGCCGCCGCTCGCTGCGCACCCGCTACCGCCCCGAACGCTGGGGCCCGCGGGCCTGGCTGGTCGCCGGCTCCGGTGTCGCCGTGGCGGTCCTGATGATCTGGGCCAACGGCTACGCCCCGGCCGCCCTGCACCCTCCGGCCGTCCCGCTCACCACGCCGGTGCTGCCGCTCTGGCCGGCCCTGTCCGTCCTGCTCGGGCTGGTGCCCGCGCTCGTCGCGCCGGTGCCGCGCGCCCCGGAACGCCCGCAGCGGGCCGAACGCGCGGCCTCCGGAACCCGCGCCGTACGCCACGGCCGTGACGACCGCGTACGCGGCGGACGCGACCTCCCGGGCGGCGGCCCGCACCCCCCTCAGCACACGAAGGAGCCGACCCCGTGATCCGGTTCGAGCAGGTCTCGGTCAGCTACGGCGACGCCGCGGCGCCCGCCGTCCGGGGCGTCGACCTGACCGTCCCCGAAGGCGAACTGTGCCTCCTGGTCGGCCCGTCCGGCGTGGGCAAGTCCACCGTACTGAACGCCGTCTGCGGGCTCGTCCCGCACTTCACCGGCGGCACCCTGCACGGCCGCGTCACCGTCGACGGCCGCGACACCCGCACCCACCGGCCGCGCGAACTCGCCGATGTCGTCGGCACCGTGGGCCAGGACCCGGTGGCCCACTTCGTCACCGACACCGTCGAGGACGAACTCGCCTACGGCATGGAATCGCTCGGCCTCGCCCCCGACGTGATGCGCCGCCGCGTCGAGGAGACCCTCGACCTGCTGGGCCTGGCCGGCCTGCGGGACCGCGCCCTCAGCACGCTCTCCGGCGGTCAGATGCAGCGGGTCGCGATCGGCTCGGTCCTCACCACGCACCCCAAGGTGCTGGTGCTCGACGAGCCCACGTCGGCCCTCGACCCGGCCGCCGCCGAAGAGGTGCTCTCCGTGCTCCAGCGGCTGGTCCACGACCTCGGCACCACGGTCCTGCTGGCCGAACACCGCCTGGAACGCGTCATCCAGTACGCCGACCGCGTCATCCTGCTGCCCGCACCGGGGGCGCCGCCGGTCATGGGCAGCCCCTCCGAGATCATGGCGGTCTCCCCCGTCCACCCCCCGGTGGTGGCACTCGGCCGGCTCGCGCAGTGGTCCCCACTGCCCCTCACCGTCCGCGACGCCCGCCGCAGGGCCGCTCCCCTGCGGGAACGCCTCGGGGAGAGCACCCCGCCGACGGCCGACCGGCCGCAGCCGGCCCCGGAACCCGGGCCGGGGGCCGACCGCGACGGTCCCGCCGCCGAGGTCCGCGGGCTCGGTGTGCGCCGCGGGCGGACCGACGCGCTGTACCGCGTGGACCTGACCGTCCGGGCCGGTGAGACCGTCGCGCTGATGGGGCGCAACGGCGCGGGCAAGTCCACGCTGCTCAACACCCTGGTGGGGGTCCACCAGCCGTCGTCCGGGACGGTCCGGGTCGCCGGTGCCGTGCCGCACCGCACCGCACCGCGCGACCTGCTGCGGCACGTCGGCCTGGTGCCCCAGGAACCCCGCGACCTCCTCTACGCGGACACCGTCGCCGCCGAGTGCGCCGCGGCGGACCGGGACGCGGGCGCCGCGGCAGGCAGCTGCCGGGCCCTGGTGTCCCGGCTGCTGCCCGACGTACCGGACTCCGTCCACCCCCGTGATCTCTCCGAGGGCCAACGTCTCGCGCTCGCCCTCGCGCTCGTGCTCACCGCGCGTCCCGGGCTGCTGCTGCTCGACGAGCCCACCCGCGGCCTGGACTACGCCGCCAAGGCCCGCCTGGTCGAGGTGCTGCGGGCGCTGGCCGCCGAGGGGCACGCCATCGTCCTGGCCACCCACGACGTGGAACTCGCCGCCGAACTGGCGCACCGCGTCGTGATCCTCGCCGACGGTGAGGTCGTCGCCGACGGCCCCACCGACACCGTCGTGGTGTCCTCGCCCTCCTTCGCGCCGCAGGTCGCCAAGGTGCTCGCCCCGCTGCCCTGGCTGACCGTGCCGCAGGTGGCCCGCGCGCTGGAGGCGACCGCGTGACCCCGCGCCCCCCGCGCCCCGGCCGTACGGTCCGTGCCGTGCGGCTCGGGCCGCGTTCGGTGGCCGCGCTGGTCCTGGTCTCGGCCATCGGCGTGATGGCGTTCGGCTGGCCACTGCTCGCCGACTCGGCGTCCGGGCTCGCCCATTCCAAGGACGCCCCCTGGCTGTTCGCGGCGCTGCTGCCGATGCTGCTCGCCGTCGTGGTGGCGACCATCGCCGACACCGGCCTGGACGCCAAGGCCCTCGCGATGCTCGGCGTCCTGGCCGCTGCCGGGGCCGCGCTGCGCCCGCTGGGCGCGGGGACGGCCGGCATCGAGCCGATGTTCTTCCTGATGGTGTTGTCGGGGCGGGTGCTCGGGCCCGGTTTCGGCTTCGTGCTGGGTTCGGTGGCGATGTTCGCGTCGGCGCTGCTGACCGGCGGCGTCGGCCCCTGGATGCCGTTCCAGATGCTGACCATGGGGTGGGTGTCGATGGGGGCCGGGCTGCTGCCCGGCCCCGACCGGCTGCGGGGGCGCCGCGAGGTGGTCCTGCTCGCCGGCTACGGCGCCGTCTCCGCCGTCCTCTACGGCCTGGTCATGAACCTCCAGGGCTGGCCGTACATCGCCGGTATGGCCTCGGGGGTCTCCTTCGTGCCCGGCGACCCCGTCGGCCGGAACCTCGCCCGCTACGTCGCCTACTGCCTCGCTACCTCCCTCGGCTGGGACCTGCCCCGCGCGCTGGTGACCGTGGTCCTCACCTGCACGCTGGGCAGTACCGTCCTGGCGGCCCTGCGGCGCGCCACCCGCCGCGCCGCCTTCGAGGTGCCGGTTTCCTTCGCCTCCCCCGCGCCGGACGCCGCCGTCACGACGCCGGCCGGGGAGGGCCGCTCCGAGTGACTCAGCGGGCCCGCGGCAGGTCGCGGGCCAGGGACGGCTGGGAGCGCAGGAAAGAGGTGAAGTGGTCGGCGTCGGCTCCCTGGTCGACCACCGTGGGCCGGGCGCCGTGGGACCGCAACTCCGCGGCGCAGGCGACGCTGTTGGCCATGGCGACGTCGTGGTCGCCGCCGGCGGTGTAGAGGGTGATCCGGACGTCGCGGGCCGGTGTCCATTCGCAGGTGCGGTCGTTGGCCCGCACGGCGGTCAGCAGGGCTCCGGACGGGTGCCGGAGCTTCTGGTACCAGGCGTCGGTGAGCAGGTCCTCCAGTCGGCCGGGCAGCTTGCCGGCGATGTCCTCCGCCCGGTGCTCGCCGTCGAAGAGGGCCTCGACACGGTCGGCGTAGGGGGCGCGGAACACCTCGCGAGGGCTGCGGTAGAGCGGGTGCAGACGGTTCTGGGCGGTCAGGAAGAAGGAGACGTAGAAGACGGCTGAGCGGGGGCTGATCCGGCCGTCGAACATCCCGGGCAGTTCGCTGCCGTCGAGGTCGAACGGGCCGCCGACCGGCGCGACGACGCCGGGGCGGAACCGGGGATCGGCGCCCCGGCCCAGCTCGCGCGCCAGCTCCATGGCGACCTGGCCGCCCTGCGAGAAGCCGGTGACGGACACCGTGCGGTCCAGGGTGGCGCCGAGCCGGGAGGTGGCGGTGCGGGCCGCCCGGAGCATGTCGAGCGAGGCCGAGCCGGCGGACCGGGCGTCCATGTACGGGTGGCGGCCGGGGCCCGTGCCGAGGCCGAGGTAGTCGGGGGCGACGGCGGCGCGGCCGGCCGAGGCGTACAGCATCGAGACGGTCCGGTCGAGGCCGTCGGCGACGGAGGGCGCGTAGCCGCGGTAGGCGAGGGTGCCGTGGGCGTGCACGACGGCGGGGAGCCGGTGCCGGCCGGTGCCGAGCGGAAGGGCGAGCAGGCCGGAGGCGGTGGTGGGAGGGCCGTCGGGGGTGATCGTGCGGTAGGTCAGGCGGTAGCCGGCGACGTCGTGGCGGGCGGTGCGGGCGTCCAGGCCGGTCTGCCGCGCCCGGTCCACGATCTCGGATCGGTGCTGCCGGCCGAGGGGCGTGACCGAGAGCAGGCTGCCGCGCCGGGCGGCGGTGCGGGCCGTGGTGCCCTGTGCCGTGGCGGACGGCGTCGTCCCCGCCGGCCGGGCCGGAGCGGGCTGCGCGGCCGCCGTGGCCGGCGCCGTCGTCAGCGCCGTGAGCAGGAGGGCGGCGCCGGTGGCCACACCGCGCGAGAGGCTGCGACGGGACCGCGGTAAATGCTGCTGGGTGGTGTTCTCCATGGCTTCGACGGTACGGAGGCTCCGCGGCGCACAGGGGGCATTTTCCGTACAACTCAACCGCGGTGGCACCCGGTCGGCGGGGAGCGCGCGGAGGCGGACCTCCGCACGCCCCTCGCCGCACGCCCCCAGCCGCGCGCCCCGTGCCGGGCGTCCTTCCCGTCCGTCCGTCCCGTCCGTCAGAGCCGCTGGATGATCGTCGCGGTTGCCAGCGCACCGCCCGCGCACATGGTGATCAGGGCGAATTCCTTGTCCCGGCGTTCCAGTTCGTGCAGTGCCGTGGTGATCAGGCGGGCGCCGGTGGCGCCGACCGGGTGCCCGAGGGCGATGGCGCCGCCGTTCACGTTCACCTTCTCCAGGTCCTGGTCGAAGACCTTCGCCCAGGAGAGCACGACGGAGGCGAACGCCTCGTTGATCTCGACCAGGTCGATGTCCTTGAGGGACATCCCGGCCTTGCCGAGCACGGCGCGGGTGGCGTCGATCGGCCCGTCCAGGTGGAAGTGCGGATCGGAGCCGACCAGCGCCTGCGCCACGATGCGGGCCCGCGGCTTGAGTTTGAGGGCGCGCGCCATGCGCTTGGAGGACCACATCACCGCGGCGGCGCCGTCGGAGATCTGCGAGGAGTTGCCCGCCGTGTGCACGGCGGTCGGCATCACGGGCTTCAGGCCGCCCAGCGCCTCCATGCTGGTGTCGCGCAGCCCCTCGTCGCGGTCGACCAGCCGCCACATGCCCTGGCCCGCGGCCTGCTCCTCCTCGGTGGTGGGGACCTGGACGGCGAACGTCTCCCGTTTGAAGCGCTCCTCGGCCCAGGCGGCCGCGGCCCGCTCCTGGGAGATGAGGCCGAGCGAGTCGACGTTCTCGCGGGTCAGCCCCCGGTGGCGGGCGATGCGTTCGGCCGCCTCGAACTGGTTGGGCAGATCGACGTTCCACTCGTCGGGCCAGGGCTTGCCGGGGCCGTGCTTGGAGCCGCTGCCGAGCGGCACCCGGGACATCGCCTCGACGCCGCTGCCGATACCGATGTCGATGACGCCGCCCGCGATCATGTTGGCGACCATGTGGTTGGCCTGCTGGGAGGAGCCGCACTGGCAGTCCACGGTGGTCGCCGCGGTCTCGTACGGGAGCCCCATCGCCAGCCACGCGTTGCGCGCCGGGTTCATGGACTGTTCGCCGGCGTGGGTGACGGTGCCGCTGACGATCTGTTCGATGCAGTCGGGCTGGATGCCCGTGCGGGCGAGGAGTTCGCGGTAGGTCTCGCCCAGGAGGTAGGCGGGGTGGAGGTTGGCGAGCGCGCCCTGGCGCTTGCCGATGGGAGTGCGTACGGCTTCGACGATGACGGGTTCCGCGGCCATGACTGACTCGTCCTCTCCTCGCGTCCGCGGGCGTCCCGGCACCCGCGGAACAAGAACTAGTACGCGTTCTAGTTCCGCGAACAGTCTTATGAGCCGCCCCCCGGTGCGCAAGGGGGATGCAAGCCCCTTGTCCGCAACGGGAATCGCCACGACCCTTGCCACTTGCAGAACGCGTTACTACCTTCACCGCGACCCCATCTGATGCCCCGTCAGAAGTCTCGGACGAACCACGGACCAGGAGTCGCCGATGCCATGCCCAGCGCTGCCCGAGGGGTTCGACTTCACCGATCCCGACGTCTACCAGTCCCGCGTCCCGCTCCCCGAGTTCGCGCAGCTGCGGCAGACCGCGCCCGTGTGGTGGAACGCCCAGCCGCACGGCATTGCCGGCTTCGACGACGACGGCTACTGGGTCGTCACGCGCCACCAGGACGTCAAGGAGGTGTCCACCAGGCCGGAGGTCTTCTCCGCGCACCTGAACACCTCGATCATCCGCTTCAACGCGTCCATGACCCGGGACCAGATCGACGTACAGAAGCTGATCATGCTGAACATGGACCCGCCGGAACACACCAGGGTCCGCCAGATCGTGCAGCGGGGCTTCACCCCGCGCTCCATCCGCGCCCTGGAGGAGGCCCTGCGCGAGCGGGCGGCGCGTATCGTCGCGGCGGCGCGGGAGAGCGGCACCGGGGACTTCGTCACCGACGTGGCCTGCGAACTCCCCCTCCAGGCCATCGCCGAGCTCATCGGCATCCCGCAGGACGACCGGGCCCGCATCTTCGACTGGTCGAACAAGATGGTCGCGTACGACGATCCCGAACTGGCCATCACCGAAGAGGTCGGCGCGAACGCGGCGATGGAGCTGATCTCGTACGCGATGAACCTGGCCGCGGCGCGCAAGGAGTGCCCGGCCAAGGACATCGTCAGCCAGCTGGTCGCGGCCGAGCACGAGGGAAACCTCGGCTCCGACGAATTCGGCTTCTTCGTACTGCTGTTGGCGGTGGCCGGAAACGAGACGACCCGCAACGCCATCACCCACGGCATGCACGCCTTCCTCACCCACCCCGAGCAGTGGGAGCTCTACAAGCGCGAGCGGCCTGCCACGGCGGCCGAGGAGATCGTCCGCTGGGCCACGCCGGTGGTCTCCTTCCAGCGGACCGCCACCCAGGACACCGAACTGGGCGGCGCGAAGATCAAGAAGGGCCAGCGGGTCGGGATCTTCTACTCGTCGGCCAACCACGACCCCGAGGTCTTCGACCGTCCCGAACGCTTCGACATCACCCGCGATCCCAACCCGCATCTGGGTTTCGGGGGCGGCGGCCCCCACTTCTGCCTCGGCAAATCCCTGGCGGTCCTGGAAATCAACCTGATCTTCAACGCCCTCGCCGACGCCATGCCCGACATCTCCCTGGCCGGCGCTCCGCGGCGACTGCGCTCGGCGTGGCTCAACGGGGTGAAGGAACTCCGGGTCCACTACGGCTGAGGGCGGTGGCCGGGACACGGGCCCGACGGCAGCGTGAGGAGGCCGGTGCACGCGCGGTGCCCGGTGGTCGGCAACGACCACCGGGCACCGCGGTATGTCCGAAAACGGTTTGTCGCTCAACCTTGCCAGTCGTCGTTGGCGCACTTACATTCAACTCAACTCGCCAGTAACACCCGGCAGTCAGCTCCCCTCGGCAGCGCGCCGCAGCACGCACCGCCCGGCCCGGCGTCGGCCGGTGCCGCTCCCCCCGCGCACCCCGCTCGGCCCACTGCCCCCGCCTGTCCGCGGCACCACGCTCACGCACCTTCCCCCCACCTTGTTTCGACAGCGCGCTCCACGCTCCTCGAAGGGGAAACACCATGAAGGACGCACACGGCAGACCTGTCACGGGACGCATCAGCTGGCGGAAGTTCGCCGTACTGTCCGTCCCGGCCCTCGCCGGCACCGCGGCGCTGGGCATCGCCCTCGCCAACGGCGCCCTCGCGGCGTCATTCGCCGTATCGGGGCAGCAGTTCAAGGTCTCCGCCGACAGCCTCACCGGCGACGGATTCGCCCAGTACGGCAGTGTCGACACCAACGCCAGGGGCGACCTCCTGCCGGTGGCGGTCACCGCCATCAAGACGGCACAGCTGAACAACCTCTGTCAGTCGGTGGTCACACACCTGCCGGTCATCGGTGACATCTCGCTCAATCTGCATGCGGGGACGGGCAGCAAGCCCGTCGAGGCCCGTGATCTCTTCGTGGACGCCACCCAGCTCTCCGGCAACGCGTCCTTCAACAACATCGAGATCGGCCGGGACGCCTCCACCCTGGACAAGGGCCCGGCCAGCGCCCAGGGAATGCAGGACCTCTTCGCCCAACAGGCCGACGACGTCCGGATCAGCAATCTGCACCAGACCGCCTGGGCCACCAACGCCGGGACGTTCAAGCTCTCCGGGCTGAGCATGAAGATCTCCAAGGGTGCGAAGGAATGCTTCTGACCTGGCGGCGCTGGCGGAGGGGCCGCCCCTTCTGGGGTGGCCTGGCGGCCGTCCTCGCCGGCGCCGAGATCTGCGCCCTCCCGCTGGCCCCGCTGAAGATCATGCTGCAACAGGGCATCGCCGGTATCCCGTCGGTGCTGATGGGGCTGGTGATGATCGTGATGGGGCTCTCCGCGTGGTTCGCACCCCACTACCGGGGCCTCGCGGGCGTCCTGACCGTGCTGTGCGCGGCGGCGGCCCTGGTGATGTCCAACCTCGGCGGCTTTCTGATCGGCACCGTTCTCGGGATTCTCGGCGGTTCCATGATCTTCGCCTGGCAGCCGGTGGCCGTCGGCGACCAGCCGGCACTCAGCAAGTGAGCGGCACGTAGTCCGTTGCCCGCACCCCCCTCTGGAAGGAAGCCCAAGATGACTCACGTGGACCCCACACCCCCCACATCCCTCGTGCATCCCGCAGGCGACCGGCGCGGCGCGCACCGCAGACGCGTCTTACGCGCCGCCGGCACCGGAGCCGTCGCCGTGCTCGGACTCGCTGCCGGGGTGACCGGCTCCGCCGCGGCGGCGCAGCCTGCCGGGGCGCCGGGCGCCGCGGCCTCGACGACCGTGAGCCCCGCGGGTCACGCGTTCACCGCCACGCTCAGCGGCAAGGCCACCTTCAAGGCCGGTTCGGTGACCGTCACCTGTAGCACCTCGACGTCCAGCGGTCAGGTGCCGGCCGCGCCCGGTAACCAGAACGCGTCCGGCCCGGTGAGCAGTTCCACCACCCCGGCGACCTACGGTTCGTGCACGACGAGCATGCCCGGCGTCAGCGCGACCGTCAGCACGTCCGGTACCTGGGGCGTGTCCATGCAGAACGGCACACCGGTCACCGCCGGGCTGACGATCCCCTCCGGCGGGTTCGTCCTCAAGACCAGCGGGCTGGCGTCCTGCACGGTGACGGCGGCGCCCACCTCGGCGGCCACCGTGAACGGCAGCTGGACCAACGGCGCGCCCTCCACCCTGGCCTTCACCAACGCCGTGGTGCCGGTCAAGGTGGTGGGCGGTTTCGGCTGCCCGACGAGTGCGACCACCTCGACCTTCAACGCCACGTACCGGGTCAGCGACACCACCGACCCGGCGTCCCAGATCACCGTCACCGGGTGACGGGGCGGCCGCCGGGCCGCTGACGGGCTGCTCCGGGGTCGCGTCAGCGCGCGGTCAGGCCGGCGGCCGCCACGGCCACCAGTACCGCCACGGCCAGTGTGCCGCTGAGGAACGCGGTGACCAGCCGTCGCCGCAGGGCGAGGTAGACGCTCTCGTATTCGGTCCGCAGACCGGCGCTGCGGACCGCAATACGTTCCAGATAGGCCCGCGAGAGGTCCCGTTGGTCCTCGCAGTAGCGCGACTCGACCTCCTGCCGCTGGGTGTCGGTCAGCCAGGGCAATCCGGCGCAGAAGGCATCGGCACGGGACCGCGCCCGCGCCTTCTCCGCCTCCCAGAGGAGATATCCCTCAATCTCGTTGACGGCCTGGTCCATCTGATTCATGCGCGGGCCCCGATTTCCTGGGTGCGGGAGTCCCCGGCGTCCGGCAGGGCCGCGATCTCCTGCGCGATCTCCGGGTGGTGCAGGTCGAATGCCGGGGATTCGGAACGGATCCGGGGCAGGGTGCGGAAATTGTGCCGCGGCGGCGGGCAGGAGGTCGCCCACTCCAGCGAGCGGCCGTAGCCCCACGGGTCGTCGACCTCGACCTTCTTGCCGTACTTCGCCGTCTTCCAGACGTTGTAGAGGAACGGCAGGAGGGACAGGCCGAGGAGGAACGAGAAGATGCTGGAGACGGTGTTCAGGGTGGTGAAACCGTCGGCGGCGAGATAGTCGGGAATGCGGCGCAACATGCCCTCGGCACCCAGCCAGTGCTGGACGAGGAAAGTGCCGTGGAAGCCGATGAACATGGTCCAGAAGGTGATCTTGCCGAGGCGCTCGTCCAGCATCTTGCCGGTGAACTTCGGCCACCAGAAGTGGAAGCCGGAGAACATCGCGAAGACGACCGTGCCGAAGACCACGTAGTGGAAGTGCGCCACCACGAAGTACGAGTCGGAGATGTGGAAGTCCATCGGCGGCGAGGCCAGGATGACACCGGTCAGACCACCGAAGGTGAAGGTGATCAGGAAGCCGACCGCCCACAGCATCGGCGTCTCGAAGGACAGCGAGCCCTTCCACATCGTGCCGATCCAGTTGAAGAACTTCACACCGGTCGGCACCGCGATCAGGAACGTCATGAACGAGAAGAACGGCAACAGCACGCCGCCCGTGACGTACATGTGGTGCGCCCACACCGTGACCGAAAGACCGGCGATCGAAATCGTCGCCGCGATCAGACCGATGTAACCGAACATCGGCTTCCGGGAGAAGACCGGAATGACCTCGGAAATGATGCCGAAGAACGGCAGGGCGATGATGTACACCTCTGGATGGCCGAAGAACCAGAAGAGGTGCTGCCAGAGAAATGCCCCGCCATTTGCGGCGTCGAATACATGGGCACCGAATTTACGGTCCGCCTCCAGGGCGAACAGCGCGGCGGCCAGGACCGGGAAGGCCAGCAGGACCAGCACACCGGTCAGCAGCACGTTCCAGGTGAAGATCGGCATCCGGAACATCGTCATGCCGGGGGCCCGCATGCAGATGATCGTCGTGATGAAGTTGACCGAACCGAGGATCGTGCCGAAGCCCGAGAAGGCCAGACCCATGATCCACATGTCGGCGCCGATTCCGGGAGTACGCACCGCGTCGGAGAGCGGCGCATACGCGAACCAGCCGAAGTCCGCCGCGCCTTGAGGCGTGAGGAATCCCCCGACCGCGATCAGCGAGCCGAAGAGGTAGAGCCAATAGGCGAACATGTTCAGCCGGGGAAAGGCCACGTCGGGCGCGCCGATCTGCAGCGGCATGATCCAGTTCGCGAAACCGGCGAACAGCGGCGTCGCGAACATCAGCAGCATGATCGTGCCGTGCATCGTGAACGCCTGGTTGAACTGCTCGTTCGACATGATCTGGTGGCCCGGCCGGGCCAGTTCGGCGCGCATCAGCAGCGCCATCAGGCCGCCGACGCAGAAGAACGCGAAGGCGGTGGCCAGATAGAGCGTGCCGATGGTCTTGTGGTCGGTGGTCGTCAGCCACTTCACGGGGAGCTTCATGCCCCGTAGGTGTCCGGGGCCGCGGCACACCTCACCGCCCACGGGCACGAAGGGCCGTCGCGGCCGGGTGTGAAGTCTCACCCGAGCAGGGTGTGAAGATCGGGGGCATGCCGGACACCAACGGTTCATGAGCACGGACGACGCCTTCGCCGACGCCTATCGCGCGCACTACTGGGCGGTCAGCCGCTTCGTGGCGCGGCGGCTGGACGGGCAGGCACACGACGTCGAGGAAGTGGTGGCGGAGGTCTTCTCCATAGCCTGGAGACGTCGCGCCGAACTTCCCGAGGCGCCGCTGCCCTGGCTGTACGGGGTGGCCCGCAACTGCCTGGCCAACACGGTGCGCGGGCTGGGCCGTTACCGGCGGCTGCTGCGCCGCCTGGGCAACCACGAGGCGGCGCACCAGCGGCAGACCGTCGAGAGCCCGGACGCGGACCGGCCCGGCGCGTGGGTGCACGAGGTGCTGGCCCGCCTCTCCCCCGCCGACCAGGAGGTGCTGCGGCTGGCCACCTGGGAGGAACTGACCGTCGAGGAGCTGGCGGAGGTCCTCGGGTGCGGTCCGGGCGCGGCGGCCATGCGGCTGCACCGGGCGCGCCGCCGCCTTCGCACGGAGATCGACCGTATGCGGATGACCGTGTCCGTACGAGCAGGAGACGACCGCCATGCATGACGAACTGGAGCTGCTGCGCGCGGCCAATCCCGTACCGGCCGGCGAAGGACCCTGGCGGGACCGGCCGCTGGACGCCCGCGCCGAGCGGGCCCTGAACCGTCTCCTGCACAGCAGGCGCACCCGGCGGGCCGGGCGGCGCCTCGTGCTGCGCGCCGAGGCCGCGGTGCTCGCGCTCGTCGCCGTGCTCGCCTTCACCTTCTCCGACGCCGGCAGCGGCCCGGCCGTCGCGGCACCGGTCGCCCTGGCGCCGCGCGCCGGCACTCCGGCGGTGTCGCTGGACGTGCTCGCCCGCCGGGCGGCGGCCAGGGCGCGCGCGGCCGGTGCCGCGGACGGGCCGCGCCGGGGCAGCCACCTGCAGAGCTGGTACCTGAGCCTGGAGTCCGGCCCGGACGCCGCGCCGCCCGTGACCGTGCCCGAGGAGCGCATCACCCGTTGGAACGCCGACGGCAGCGGCTCCGAGATGGTCGTGGCCACCGATCCGCGGCACCCGGGCCGCCCGGTGATCCATGACGACGACGGCCACTGGCGGACCGTCAGCGACGGCAAGGTCCTGCACCACGAGACCTATCCGGCGGGCTCCGAGGCCCGGCACAGCGGGCTGTCCGCGCGGACGGCACCGCCGACGGACCCGGCGGCGCTGCGCGACCACCTGGCGCAGCTGTACGGCGGGGCGGGCGGCATCCGCACCACGCCCCAACTCCTGGAGGCGCTCTCCGCGTTCCGTCAGGAGTGGACGCCGGGCCCCCGGGAGACGGCCGCGATCGTGCGGCTGCTGGCCGAGGCGGACGGGCTGCGGCCGGCGGGCGCGGTCACCGACCGGCTGGGCCGGCGCGGCCAGGCGTACGTCCACGACGGGTCCGGAGGCCCGCACGGCAGCGGTGGCGCCGCGAAGGGGACGCGGCAGATGGTGATCCTCGACCCCGGCACCGGCGAACTCCTCGGCTTGGAGGTCACCTTCACCGAGGCCCAGCCGGACTTCAGGATCAAGGCCGGCGAGGTGATGTCGTACGAGGCGTGGATGCCGTGACGCCCGCCCGAGTGGCGAGGGGGCACGGGATGGCCGATCCTTGAGGGACGCGACGATCCACTACGGCGCGGCGGAGCACGGTGCCGCCGCGCCGTTTCGCATGGAGGGCCCCCGGGTCGCTTGCGTGTGACACACATCACAACACCCCCGACGGTTGCAGCGGATCCCCGCGATATGGATCACAACCGCGCGCCTCGCCAATCTCTTCGAGAAAGCGCGTTTCCCCTGGAAGGAGCGGGTATACGGCTGACTGTGCGGTCACCCGGACACTGTCCGTAATGATCCAGTCTGCCCCTATGGTCGACCTTTGCCCGTCGCTCAACGGCGGGCTCCGTTCCGCTTCCCCACGGCGGAACGCTGTCATGCAGTCGTCCAAGAGAGCGCAGGCGAGCGAACACGTGCCGACGCAGTCCCCCGTCGCCCAAGGGCCCAGCAAGCCGGCCGGCAGCCGTGCCGACGCCGCATCCGGTCCGCCGCAGGAGAGAGAGCCGGACCCGGAACTGCAGTCATCGGGCGAGGTGACCGTCGTCGACCCCGCGATGGTCAAGCGCGCGGTGTCGGCCGCCGCGCTGGGCAATGCGATGGAGTGGTTCGACTTCGGCGTCTACAGCTACATCGCGGTCACCCTCGGGCACGTCTTCTTCCCGTCCGGGAACCCGACCGCGCAGTTGCTGTCGACGTTCGGCGCCTTCGCGGCGGCGTTCCTCGTCCGGCCCATCGGCGGCATGGTGTTCGGCCCGCTCGGTGACCGGATCGGCCGGCAGAAGGTCCTCGCGATCACCATGATCATGATGGCGGTGGGCACCTTCGCCATCGGGCTGATCCCGTCGTACGCCTCCATCGGCGTCGGCGCGCCCGTCCTGCTGCTCGTCGCCCGCCTGGTGCAGGGCTTCTCCACCGGCGGTGAATACGGGGGCGCCTCCACCTTCATCGCCGAGTACGCGCCCGACAAGAAGCGCGGATTCCTCGGCAGCTGGCTGGAGTTCGGCACGCTCGCCGGTTACGTCGGCGGCGCCGGCCTGGTCACGCTGATGACCGCGCTGCTGTCCACCGAGGACCTCAACTCCTGGGGCTGGCGCATCCCGTTCCTGATCGCCGGCCCGATGGGCATCATCGGCCTGTACCTGCGGATGCGGCTTGAGGAGACCCCGGCCTTCGCCCAGTTGGAGAAGGAGGCGCGGACCAAGGAGAAGGCGCGCCGCGAGGCCGAGAAGCGCATCGGCGTCCGCGAGATGATCTTCGGTCAGTGGCGGTCCATGCTGCTGTGCATCGGCCTGGTCCTGGTCTTCAACGTCACGGACTACATGCTGCTGTCGTACATGCCGAGCTATCTGACCTCGGAGCTGAAGTACGACGAGACGCACGGGCTGCTGGTCGTCCTCGGTGTGATGGTGCTGATGATGGGCGTCCAGCCGTTCGCCGGCCGGCTCAGCGACCGCTTCGGCCGCCGCCCGGTGATCGCCGCGGGCTGCCTCGGCTTCCTGGTGCTGTCCGTGCCGGCCCTGCTGCTCATCCGGCAGGGATCGCTGCTCGCCATCGTGCTGGGCATGGCCGCGCTCGGCCTGCTGCTGGTCACCTTCACCTCGACGATGCCGGCCACGCTGCCCGCGCTGTTCCCGACCCGGGTCCGCTACGGCTCGCTGTCGATCGGCTTCAACGTCTCCGTGTCGCTGTTCGGCGGTACGACGCCGCTGGTGGTCACCGCCCTGATCGGCGCCACCGGCAACACGATGATGCCCGCCTACTACATGATGGCGGCGGCCGTGATCGGCGGCATCGCCGTCCTGCTGATGTCGGAGAGCGCCCGCAAGCCGCTGCCCGGCTCCCCGCCGGCCGTCGAGAACGAGGCGGAGGCCCGGGACGTCGTACGGGCGGCCCGTCGCCCGGCCACCGCGGCCTCGACCGCCTGAGCCACCCCCGCGTGCGGCGCGCCCCGCCGCACGGCCCCAGCACGCCACGCAGGCCCGTCCGGACCCTTCCGGCCGGGCCTGCGGCGTTCTGGCCTGCGGCGTTCTGTACCGCCCGGGAACCGGCCGGACCGCGGTCACCGTCTGTGGGGCGGAACAGGACGGCACGAGGCGGGGCGGGGCGCGATGGAACGGGGACGGGGAGCGGGCGCGGGACACGGCGGGGACGGGGGCCGGGCCGCGGCCGCCGCGCTGCGGCCCGCTGCGCGGCGGCGGGCGCTGCTGGTGGTGTTGCTGCTGCTGGCGGTGCAGCTGGTGTCGCTGGCCAGGCCCGCGTACGCCTGCGGTTGCGGTGCGATGGTGCACGACCCGCGGATGACCATGGCGGTGCACCGGGAGACCTCCGCGGTGACCTGGGACGGCAGGACCGAGCAGATCGTGATGCGCCTGACGGTGGACGGCACCGCCCCGGACGCCGCGTGGATCATGCCCGTCCCGCACCGGGCCACGGTGCGGCTGGGCGACCCCGCGCTCTTCGACCAGCTCTCGTCGCTGACCGAGCCGGCCGTCGCACAGCGCCACTACTTCTGGCCCCGGGGCGGCGACTGGCCGTTCGCGGGGGGCGACAGTGCCGAGGCGCCGCTGCCCGGGGCCCGCGGGCCGGGGGTCGGCGTGGTCGGCCGCGAGCGCCTGGGCCCCTTCGACGTCGCCCGGCTGACCGCCACCGACCCCGGCGCACTGCGCACCTGGCTGAAGTCCGAGGGCTTCCGGCTGCCCGCGTCCCTGGCGACCGAGCTCCGCCCGTACGTGGCGCGGCGCTGGGAGTACGTGGCGATCCGGCTCGCCCCCGCCGAGGCGGGCGGCCCGCTGACGGGCACCCTCGACCCGCTGCGGCTGTCGTTCGCCAGCGAACGTCTCGTCTACCCCATGCGCCTCTCCCGCCTCGCCAAGACGCCGCAGTCGCTGGGGCTCTACGTCCTCGCACCGCACCGGATGGAGCCACGCAGCGCGATCGGCGGCGCCCGGCCCGAGGTCACCTTCGCGGGCCGGATCGCCCCGGACGGAGCGGTGCGCGCCCTCCTCCGGCCCGGCCGTGACGAGGGGACCACCGGCCACGCCCACCCCGCCCACGCCTCCGAGGGGACCTTCCTCACCGCCGTGGAACAGAACTTCCCGCGGCCGCACCGCATCACCGGCGATCACGAACTCCGCCGCGCCCCCAAGGACACGTCGTTCCGGCAGGTCAGATACACCGACACGCTGCTCACAGTGGGCGGCGTCCCGGCCTGGTTGCTGACGGCCGGAGGGACGCTGCTGCTCCTGCTGGCGGGGGCGGTGGCACTCGCCGCCGGGGCCCGCGCGCGCCGGCCGGTGGCGGTGTACGTGCCCCCGCCCGGCGGAATGCCCCCGGTGTGACGCCGAAGCAGCGCACGAACCAGCGGTGGAAGTGCGCCTGGTCCGCGAAGCCGGCCTCGGTGGCCGCCTCCGCGGGGGTCCGGCCGGCGATCAGCAGCGACCGTGCGCGGCGCAGCCGCAGCAGCCGTTGGAAGTCGCTGGGCGCCATGCCGTACTCGGCCCGGAACGCCCGGTAGAGCGCGAAGCGGCTGCAGCCGGCCGCGTCCGCGAGGTCCTGGGCGGTCAACGGCTGGTCGTAGGCGGCGGCGAGCAGTTCGCGCACCCGCCGGGCCGCCCGGGTCCGGTCGCCCCCGGCCGGTTCCCGCGGCCCGGCGCCGACCACGCCGCGGGACGCGTTGCGCCGCACCATGGCCTCGACGGCCACCCCGAGCCGCTCCTCCCGGACCAGCGGGTCCGCGCCGCCGACCAGCGCCGGGTGCAGCCGGTGCAGGGCCCGGGCCAGCACCGGGTCGTCGACCACCGGGCGGTCGAACAGCGGCATGGCGCCCCGGCCGTCGGTGACGTCGTCGAGGACGGCGCGCACCACCTCCGGGCCGATGTGCATGATCCGGTAGGTGAAGCCGAGGTCGGCGGCCGCCTCGCCGTCGTGCGGATCGTCCGGGTTGAACGCCATCACCATGCCGGCGGCGCTGGTGTGCCCGGCACCGCGGCAGGTGAAGCGCTGCGCGCCGGTCTCCGTCACGGCGAAGGAGTAGGCGTCGTGGCTGTGCGGAGCGAAGACATGGCGGACGAAGTGCGCGTGCATCGCTTCCAGGGGCCGGTCCGGATCGCGCCAGTAGCGCACCCAGTCCCCGTCCTGCTGCCTGCTCATCCCCCCAGTGTGCAGCGCCGCACCAGCGTTCAAGACGGCCGTCCGGATGCCGGACGAGACTCCCCGCATGACCTCAACGACCGCTGCACCGCTGCCCGCCACCGCATCCGGCTCCGAGGGGGCCGTCGCCCCGCCGCTCCGCTTCGACACCAAGATCGCCGTCATCGTCCGCGACGACCTCGCCGTGTGGCAGAAGCTCAACGTCACCGCATTCCTGGCGAGCGGCATCGCACACGCCTCGGACACCGTCATGGGCAAGGACTACGAGGACGCCTCCGGGCACGGCTATCTGGCGCTCTTCCGGGAGCCGGTGCTGTGCTACACCGCGGACGCCGACGCACTGGCCCGCACCCATGCCCGCGCCCTCCGCCGCGCCGTACCGACCGCGCTGTACACCGCGGACATGTTCCGGACCGGCAACGACACCGACAACCGCGCGGCGGTCCGCACGGTGGCCGCCGACGCCCTCGACCTGGTGGGCCTGGCGGTCTACGGCCCCCGCGGCACCATCGACAAGATCACCAAAAGCCTGAAACTCCACGCCTGAAAACCCGACCCACCCGCGGCCCTGACCCACGCCTTTCCCACCCCATGCGGCACGATGGCCACCATGAGCATCGTGAAGATCAACGTTCTGACCGTCCCCGCCGAGCAACGGGAGGTCCTGGAAAAGCGCTTCGCCTCGCGCGCCGGCACCGTGGACTCCTCGGACGGCTTCGAGTGGTTCGAGCTGCTGCGGCCGCAACGGGTGCTCTGATGTACCACCGTTCCGCTCGATGCCGCTGACACTCCGCTAACACCACATGCGGCAAGATGGGCGCATGAGCGTAGTCAAGATCAACGTACTGACCGTCCCCGCCGAGCAGCGGGAAACCCTTGAGAAGCGCTTCGCCTCCCGCGCCCACGCGGTTGAGAGCTCAGACGGCTTCGAGTGGTTCGAACTCCTCCGCCCGGTCGAAGGCACCGACGACTACCTGGTGTACACGCGGTGGCGTGACGAGGAGTCATTCCAGGCGTGGATGGAGGGCCCCATGAAGGCGGCCCACCAGGGCGGTGGCGACCGGCCGAAGCCGGCAGCTAGCGGCTCTACGTTGTGGTCGTTCGACGTAGTGCAGCAAGCCCAGCCGAAGGCCCCGTAGCTCTGCTGTACCGGCACGTTGGTGACGGACGGCAATCTCTCGCTGGTGCTTGAGGAGGTAACGACCTTCTGACTCGGCGGATTGTGACATCTACCGGCGAGCCAGAAGGCCCTCGTGATCCACCGAAACGTCCTACTCACTCCGACCGTTAAGGCGCATCTGGCCCAGGGCGTCGCCGGCGGCAACTGTCCTGTCGAGCCCTCCCAGCACCCGCAGGAGCCCAGGTCAGCAAAGGTCCCTTTGCGATGACTGCGCGTCTCGTTCCGGTTGCTTCAGGCCAGGGAAGCGGCGCATCAACTCTTTCGCCTCTGCTGCTGCCGGCCCTCCTATTCCCAGAGCTCGATATACGAGCGGTGTGATCTCGTGTCTCCGAGCGGGCTTGCGGAGCGCACCCGCCCAAGCCGCAACTGCGCCCGCGGGAAGCTGGCGAATGGCATCATCTACGAGCCCGGGAGCGTGAGTCTCGCATGCTTGCACCCAGGCGGAGAGACCTTCGAACGGATCTGTGTAGTTGGAGGCAAGCCCCGCGACAAATCCCGAGCAATTAGCAACGGCGAGTTCGGCTGCAACTTGAGCATCGCAGCTAGCCAAGCTATCTAGCAGGACGGCAGCTAATGTCCAGTACTGGAGGTGGAGGGCCAGGTCGAGCGGCAGGCCGCGGCGTAGTAGCCGGGTTGCCATCCCGGGCGCCATGTGAGCGAGCAAAAGATCAATTTCTTCATATTGATCCTCGTGCCGTTCGAGGAGCTCTCGGGCTTCAGCAGGTCTGAATTCATAGAGAACTTCGACAGCGAACAGATGATTCCGGGACGGCACCGGAAGGCTTTTCTCAAATTCTGCTGCTAGCGTCTCCAGATCCATTCGGCCTACGATAGCTTTTCCGATCGTCGGGTCGGCTTCCCAAACAAAGGACACAAAGTCATGAAAGTTGTGCCAGGTTAGGTCGGTGCGGGGCAGCGAGAGCGCTTTGGCGAGTTGGTCGATATTGAGGCCACGGACGAAGTTCTTTGCCATTCGGCGGGCCGCACGGTCAGGCCCTCGCCTACCTCGGAGAAACTGCGGAGCAAATCCCAAGAGGAATGCCCAGGTGTCGAACATCTTCTGAGATTCAACGGGAGGGTTCCGCGAGACCTGGACAGCAAGATAGGGAGACATTTGCTCAAATATCGCGAGCCCAAGATCCCGTGACGTAAAGGCCAAGGCTTTGAACAGCTCGTCAACATCTCGAATGCTTGCGGGAGGGCTGGCGGCGAGCGCACGGAAGGCACTCGGGTCATAGGAGTCACCAACACTCTGCATAAGACGCGCACCGCCGCTCTGTGTAATCCTCTCGACGGCATGAGTGGTGGAGTAAATATGCGGCCAGCCGCCTGCGGGAATCAGGCGCGCGAGTGCATGTGGGTCCATGTCGGCGAGGAGTTGCTCGGTAAAGATGCGGTCCTCGTGCGACAGCGTATTAATCAAGTCTCCGATCGCCCATCCATTCTCAGGCGAGATATCGAAAACCCATTCGCGGATTCTGCAGCGGTGATCCCGAATCAGGTCCAGGCAGCCACGCGCGCCCAGACGCAGCAGCCGTTCAAGGAGTTGGGCGGCCATACCCGCATCGACGCCAGGAGGGGTGGCCAGTGCACGTTCGGCCAGTGCGCGGAGCCGCGAGCGGGTGAGGACGCCGTTTTCACGGAGCACTCCCCGTGCTTCCATCCCGTGATTTCGCCCGACCAGCCATGCAGCGCCTCGCAGTGATGTGTCGTGTGCGTCCAGCGCGAGACAGAGAAGAGTTGCTACAGCCTCACGGTCTGCCTCGACCTGGCTCTGCGGGAGCAGCGCCCGGGCACGCCGCGTACGGCGGGCAGGGGGCTCGTAAGCTGACGGGACGGGCGGTGCTGCTGACGCGATCGGCGGAATCACGATCCGCTTCTGAGCCGGCAAGCTGACGTCCGGTGGGTGGAGCATCCATGTGATTAGCGCCCATGCGGACCTGAGGTGTGCGCAGCGCAGAACTCCGTCGCTCACTGCAGTTAGGCGTTTGTTCTCAAGGATGCGAAGTCCGCAATCGATCCAGTCGCGGTCACGGCCAAGTGCCTGAGCGTAAGGCTCGAGGTCTTCAGCCGTCACACCGGCATCGACACTGGCGACCTGCGCTACAGCGAGCGCCAGCAGGACCAGGTCTGCACGGTCTTGCCCACGGAGGTCAAGGGCATCGCGTTCAGTGCGCCGCCAGCCACCGGTGAGCGTGTAGAAGAATCGCCACGCTGAATCCTCCCTGGAGGCTTCAGCGAGGCGATCAAGCAAAGACTCATCACCGATCTGATCCCCCACGAGGTCGTCCAGTTGACGTAACGTAGGCAGGATCTCACCCGCACGTTTACGCATTTCGGCGGCAAGAGTGCCCACCGCGGCAGCGTCACTGATGCGATACGTCGTGACGCCGCCTGCCACATGGTCCACACCGACGATCAGTACCAGCTGATCCGAGGTGGCAGTCTCAGCCAGTTCACGGACCAGGTCTGCGGACAGGTCCTGCGCATCGTCGATCAAAAGAATCTTGCGATGTGGATGCGAGGCAAGGTCCGCCGTCCACTGCCGCGGGCCACGGTTACGGGCCTGATCTCGCAATCTCAGCGCCTCATAGCCGTCTTTGACGAGATCGCTCAAAGCCTGGTAAGCGGTAATTGACTTGCCACAGCCGCTATCCCCGTTGAGCACGACGGCGTGATCGCGCCGCAGCCCGTCGACGATGAGATCGACTTCAAAGAGTCGAGGACAGGCATCCACATCGGCAGGGCCGAGGCGCGCCCCAGCCAAAGCACGCCCGATATCCCCCTCGCCGGCGAACGAGAGAGTATGCCAGGACGACATGACTTCCCGTTCACGCACCTTGCTGGCGAGCGCGGGCAGAGCTAGATCGACTGTGGAGCGGATGTCGTCAGCTCCGGATGCTTCGGGCCCAATGTGACATATGCGCCACCCTTGATCTAGACGCGCGATTAGTTGCTCGACCGTGTACCGGTCTCGTTCTGCGCATCCAACCAGGAGCAAAGTGCGCGGGTGGCCTGACACAAGATGGCGGACCCGGTCATCGAGGTCCGCACTTAGCGTTCCAGGCATATGCGGAAGCACCCAGTGCTGCTCAGGACGGGCAGCATCGCCGAGAGGCTTGAACAGGATTCCCGAGGGGACCCCTGTTCCGTACTGGCGGCGATAAGCGGACTCGAGAGCAGTGTCCCAGCCGAGCGATACAACGGCATCGACGACCCCAGCGTGGATCAGTGCTGCGAGTGCCTCGTGCGTAGGGGAGGGCTGTGCGCTGCGACGCAGATCGAGATTGGCCATCTCCTGTTGGAAGCGCCGCCTGGCGAGTATGGAGTCTTCCACAGCGCGCCACACCAGATCACTGCGAGCGCAGTCGTCGCGTATAAGGAGTCTCACAGGCTGATCGGGCTGGCCAAGTTCAGCAGCGAGCGCGGCTCGGGCTACGGGATCAGCGTCGATAGCGTTCCGCAACGATGCCGTCATCCCAGCGTTGGTTGACAGCCCGGTCCCGACGACGACAACAACGCCGAGCCCGAACCTCTCGTGCAGCTGTGCAATGCGATTGGAGACGTCATCGCTCATCGACTCCAGTTGGGCACTGACCGGCGGTGGCCCGTAAGCAGCCCCACCACTCGGCGAATCCGGGGGCTGAGTGCAGCGGTCTGCCGCCAAAGCCAACTCTCCCGCGTGGCTATCGAAGCGCTCCTGCGTAAGCCCGCGTACCTCCAGCCGGTCGCCGGGGTGAGGCGCTACAGGTGATTCATTCACGGGCACCAGATCAGGAGCCGAACCACCATGACTCTGCAGCGTCTCGACGAAAGTGGAGTTTTCGGCAAACCTACGGATTGGCAGCGCGCGCAGTCGGCGGTTCTCATGCTCCTCGTCGTCGTGGAGAACGATGCCAACAAGAACGTTTTGGCAGAAGACTGCCGCCCCCGAGACGCCGCCCCAAGCTCGCCGCCGGTCGGCTCGAAGACGCGGGGCAGCGTGCTGGTCAAGCGTGTAAAGGTCATGGGGGCCTTCGCCTCCAGCCAGTGGGGAGAGCACGCCGCGTAGGTGCTCCACCAGACGTTGATCGTCCTCCACCATGCTCTGGAGCGGGTATCCCAAGCCAGCGTATGGGAGGGCAGCAGTTCCAACCGGAAGGCCCCAGCGCACCGATCCTGGGACGCTCACTGGCGCGTTCAGGAGCAGCAGGGCCGCGTCGAGGCCGTCAGGATCGGTCCAGCAGACTGTGGCCAGACGCCGTTCCACGCCGCCGGACGGCGGATGGCCTACCCGGACGCTGATCCTCGGCCAGACCTCATCGGCTTCGTCGACGGTGACATGGCGAGCTGTTAGCACCAAGTGCGGGGCGATGAGGTAACCCGTCCCACCTTTGCGGCGGCCTGTGCCGTCGCAACGGACATCCGCCAATCTTCGCTCGTCCATGCACTCGCCTCAGCCCATGCCTCGATCAATCCCCCACCGTAGAGCGGTCATCCCTCGCCCCAGGAGCCGGACTCCTCAGCACCGACATGAACGCGCCCATCACCCGTGGCACGATCCTTGACCTTTAGCGCGAGGGTTAGCTTGTGAGTTCGCGTCGCTCCAGTCGAGCCGCCAACACCTACGGTGGCCACGCCGAACGTCAGCTTTCCCTCCCCGCGGCCCTCATTGCGCAGCTCCAACAGCAGCTCAAGCTGCGCTCCTTCAACCTCGAAGGCGAACTGCTCTCCTGCACTGGCGCTCTGGGCCGCATACAGTTCCTGTCGCAGTTCTTCGATTGCTGCAGCCAGCCCGATCTCTGCCACCTGTACCCCGTGCCCTCGCCTGTCGGGGCACCTTGTTGCCCCGATCTGATTCTTGACAGCCGATGGCGGCCGTCGATTTCGCAGTAGTTTGCCTAACCCCTTCATGCTGCGCCACCCCGGCACTAGTTCTCGGATCAGCGGGCGTCTCTTGCATCGCCCCTACTCGGCGGGCGTTGGCATGTCACCGTTCCATCACAAGCCCCACACCCCACCAACAGCCGCCGCATGATTGCCCCCTCAACCACCCCTGGGGGCCGAATGCATATCCGCACCGCCGCCATCGCAGTCCTTGCCGCTGGCCTGCTGCTTACAGCCTGCGGCAGCGACCAGGCCGAGCAAAGGGCCAAGCCAAGTCGAGCCCCCTCGGACGAGTTTCTCGGTGCCATCGTCGATCACCCCGTTCACAGCTGGGATGACAAAGGCCCGACTCAGAGGGAGCTCCTCGCCTACCCGCCAAAGTGGTGTGAAGCCCTCAAGCAGGGGCACAGCGTCGACTACCTCTTTAGTGCTGCTCAGGGACGCCTGTACCCCATCGGTGAGGACTGGGGCACCGAGAAGTCGGATGCCTACCAAGTACTCATCATGGCGGTGAAGGCGTACTGCCCGCCCTACCACGGCCGGGTTGTGCAGGAGCTACGCGATAGCGGCGTCTACTGACCTGGTGAACATGGGCCCACAGTTTCCCCAGGACTCTCAGCTGGGCACCCGCCGGTCCCCTCCCCCATCGCGAGGGGACGTGACCGTGCCATCTCTCAAAGATGCCTACCTGCTCCCACGGTCATTGTTGCCGAGGCGCTGTGGTGCTCTCGGCGGCCTTGCTGTGCCCTCGTCTCAGCCGGTGACGAGTCTGTACGGTCGTGATCGTGTCCGGCACACGTAGGTTGGTCGCCATAGCGTGTGCCGGTTGATCGCGCGCGACTAGGGGAGCTGGTTCGGGCATGGCGGTTGACGCTGCTCGGGGTGCAGAAGACGGGTTCACGTCGGCGGGGGCGGCGAGGGTGATGGCTGCCGCATGCCGGGATGCGGGGCTCGATGGCAGAGGAGCGGAACTGATCCGCTTCGGGGAAAACGGACTCTTTCGGCTGGCGTCAGAGCCGGTGGTCGTACGTGTGGCCCGCGGGGAAGAGTGGATGTCCAAGGCTCGTACGGAGGTGGCGGTTTCGCGGTGGTTGCACGGTGAAGGGTTCCCTGCAGCTCGCATCGTCGAGGGGCTGGAGCAGCCGTTCCTGATAGACGGCCATCCCGTGACCTTCTGGCATCTGATCGTTGAGGGCGACCGGAAGGCTACGTACAGGGAGTTGGGCGGCATCCTTCGTGACCTTCACGCCCTCACCATCCCGGATGGCCTTGAGCTGCCGGCGTTCGATCCCTTCGACAAGCAGGAACTGCGCCTGGACCGCGCCGTGATCCCGCACGATGACAAGCTCTTCTTGCGGAAGCGGTGGCGGGAGCTGCGGGACAAGTTCAACGACCTGCGGTTCGAGACGGTCAAGGGGCCCGTGCACGGTGACGCCCACGTGCAGAACCTCATGGTGGACGATCAAGGACAGGTGATCCTGATCGACTTCGAAGCCTTCTGCTTCGATCACCCGGAGTGGGATCTGATGGTTACGGCCGTGGAACACCACAGCCTTGGGTGGCAGACCGATGAGCAGTACGCCGACTTCGTTACCGCGTACGGGCGGGACCTGTACGACTGGCCCGGGTACGAGACGCTGCGCGGCCTCCAGGAGTTCGGCATGACGACGTGGCTCATGCAGAACGTGCAGGAAGACGAAGCGACCGCGGAGGAGTACCGGCGGCGTATTGCCGGCCTCCGGAATGACGACGCTCCTCGGGACTGGCGCCCCCGCTAGCTGCTACTCGTCGTCCAGCCGGGCAAGGGCCTCCCGCACCTGGTCATGGAAGGCGGCCACGGAGGGGTTCCCCGCGTGGATGCTGACCTCCTGCTGAAAGTCGGTGACGTAGCGCTGGAAGCGGGAGGACTGGAGGGAGTCTCCGCCATCGACCGCGAGGCTGGCGGTCTCAACGGCGGCTTCCAGTTCACCGTTCAGCAGCTGGCTCTGGGCGAGGACCATCCGGCAGAACCCGAGGGTGCGGGCGTACTTCGGGTCGGTGTCGTCGACCGCCCGTTGTGCGGCCTCGATCGACTCGCGGCGCATCTTGAGGTCGCGGAAGCAGTGGCAGAGTTCGCCCATGAGCTCTGCCGAGTCGAAGTAGCCGAGCCATTCCGGATCTTCGCCCGTGTCGGCTCGCTGGAAGTGGCGTTCGGCCTCGTTCATGGCTCGGCCGGCGCCGCCGGTGTCGCCTGCGTTCGCGTAGGCGCGAGCTTCCATGGCTGAGTAGTTCGCCATCGCGCGCGGGGTGGCTCGTCCCTTGGCTCCCTCGACGGCGGCCCGGGCGAGCTGGATGGCCTGAGCGTGGTGGCCGAGGTAGTTCGCCTGGTGGCTGAGGTTGCCGAGGATGCGGGCGCCGAACATGCGGTCGTCGATGACCTGGGACAGGCGTAACGTCGCGGTCAGGTAGCGGTGCGCGAGGGCGTGGTTCCCGGAGTCGTACGCGGTCCATCCGAGTAGCTGTGAGATCTCGGAAGCGGCGGCGAACAGTGCTGTGCCGACGCGTTCGCTGTAACTGGCGCCGAGCAGGGGCAGGACCTCGTGACGGAAGTAGTGGCGTAGGGCCTTGTGGCCATGCCCTCCGCCAAATTTGAAGTCGAGCTGCATGAACATCTCGGCGGCTGCCCTGATCGCTTTGACGTCGCGCATGCCGACGCGTTGGGTGGCGGGGCGATCGGCCTCGATGCCGTCTGGACGGGCGACGATCCAGGAGAGGACTGCGGCGCTGAGGTCGCCGTCGGGGATGATCAGCGGACTGTTCGACGGGGTCTCCGCCCGTTCCTCTGCGAGGCCATCCAGCGTCGACAGGACGTCGGGGACCGTGCGCGGGTATGCGGCCGGCGATGGAGCTGCGGGCTCCGACTGAGCGAAGAATCCGAGATCGCCGGGCGTGATCCGCCGGTTGAGCTTGGCGCTGAGTACGTCCGCCATGATCGCGGCCGTGCTCGGCTGGATCCCCGCGCCGTCCCTCCACCGCTGTACGGAGACATGGGTCGTCCCGAGATTGGTGCCGCGTTGCTCGGCGGCGTCCTTCATGCGTTTTGCGAGGCCCTTGTTCGAGACCTTCGCCTCGTCCATGACTGCGATCAGTTGCGCGTTCGGCTCTCGGTTCATGCTCCCCTGCCAACCCGAGAATGACGGCGAGTATTCATCGTGGCACAGGTCACTGACATAGGGGGTTCATCTGTGAACCCCCTCCGTATTCAGCGGTGTTCACGTGAACCCCCTGGAGAACGCTCCCGCTTCCGCCTGGCCTGCCCTTCACTGTTCTCACGGCAGCGAAGGTCGCACTGCCGGTAGTTGGAGGGAATGCGATGAGCGTTCGGAGGATGGATCGCGCGGCGTTGCGGCCGCAGGTCATGGCTCTTCCAGGCGGCGGCGCGCAGTTGGAGCAGTTCCGGGCGTTGACGCTGTTCGCGGAGTCGTCGGACACGGTCCAGGCAGCGCGGAAGATGATCCGCACCGCTCTCGAAGAATGGGCCTTGGGAGCGCTCGTCGACGATGTGGCGCTCTGTGTGTCCGAACTCGTGGGCAACGTGGTCCACCATGCGGTTCCCGACGAGTGCCTGGTGGTGCCGGGCGCCCCTCGCCGCGTCGACATCACTCTGACGAAGTGGCCCAAGTGGCTATTCCTCGGGGTGACCGATGAGGACTCCTCCCCGCCGTTGTTGCCACCTCGGGAGACCTCTTTCCCTGAGCTGGAAAGCGATCTGTCCGAGGCGTCACTACTGGACTCCGGCCGTGGTCTGAAGATCGTTGAGGTGCTGGCGGACAGCCTGTGGTGGTCGCTGGAAGAGGCAGGTGGAAAGACCGTGTTCTGCCGCTTCGACCTCGTGGGCAGCACCGGTCGGAGGTAGAGGAAACGTGGGCTGCTGCCGGCGGCGAGACTCCCTTCTGCGATCGGGGAGGCCGCGGCGGGCCCACCGCCGGACATGGAGCGACCACCGTGTCCGGCAAGGCGCGGCCCCTTGGCTCACGCTCCTTGAGGGCTGAGGGGTCGCGTCCACATCCACAAGCGAAGAGGCGTGCAGGTCTGGCACGGCACTCGATGAAGGGCGATGGGTGGCAATGGCACGGGTTTCGGCGACCCGCGTACGGCGCGGAGACGTGGTGAATGTGCGTGGCGAACTGCGAGAGGTGAAGGCGGTGCGGTCCGACCAGCGAGGGCCGAGCAAGCCGGCCTTGACGCTGGTCTTCAAGTCCGGGCGACCGCTGCGCGTGGATGCCTCGGACGAGCTGGCGGTGCGCCGCGGTGATCGGGAGCTCCGGTGACGCGATCGGTCTGGCGGTTCGCGGACTGGGCCCTGACGGTCGACACCTCGGGGAGCGGACCGATCTACGAGCAGGAGTGCATGTCCTGCGGTGACACCTCGGGTGCCGCGGACGGATACGAGGGACCGGATGTCTGGTGCCTGCGGCACGCGGGCCGTACCGGACACAGCGGGTTCCGATGTGTGGTGACGACCTTCTTCAGAGCCACGCTCGCAGAGCGTCGTCCCTGACACTCGCGCACAACAACCGAAGACCGAGACCGGGCCACCCCGTCAGCCGTGGAAAGCGAAGGGTGGCCCGGCAGGGGGCACGGCGGCCCCCGGTGCCTGATGGTACCGGGGCTGCCGTGTTGCCATTCCGCCCCGGACGAAAAGAAGTTGATGAAGCGATACCGCACCGGGACGGAGGCGGCGCACGTGATGCGCGATGACGGAGACGGGCTGATGGGTGACCTGAACGACGTGGGGCCTGATGCCTGGGTGTGGAACCCCCACGTCGGTTACCTGTCCGGCTGGCGGCAGGCCAGGGAGTCTGCGAGCCGACTGAATGACGCCCTGCGGGCTGCGGGCCTGGACTTGTCGACCGTCCGCGCGGTGCCCAATGTCGATGCCGAGGGCCGGGGTGTTGTGCGACTCGCAGCAGCCTTGCCCGCCGCCGATGAGCTTGCAGAACTGTTGCGGCGGTGCGGCACGAATGCACAGCGATGGGGGGCGTGACGATGTCGCTGTTGCCGCACTGCACCCTGCTACCCACAACTCGCGGCCGAACGCATCACCACGATGGCGCCGCGGAGAGCGGAGCGCCTACGGCGGGCTCAGCCACAGCGCGGCAGCTGCCCGCTCCCCCTCAGCCACAGCCGGGCAGCGCGGTCTCCTCACGCGCCTGCACCTGTGACGTCGGGAGTACGGCGCCCGGCTTCCACGGTCGGGGCAGCCCGGTCTCCGGGCCCAAGCCCCCCGCCTCTCCCCTCGTAGCCGGCCTACTTGACGCGAGCGACGACGAGAGCGGCCCGCGGCGTGCACCCGCAATATGGGCGGCTCGGCGATGCCGCCGTGCCTGGGGCGGAGAAGGTGGCTTCGGACGTTCAAGGGAGCGCTGGTGCGGGCGGCGGGGCGTCCGGCGGGACCGGCCGTCAGGCCGCAGCCCGCCGGGGCGGCCCGGCCGCCGGCGCGCCAGGGGCGCGCCCTTGAGGAAGTAGAGAAAGTTTCGACCGATCGTCGGCCGTCAGGGCGTCGTGGTGCGCGCGTTGCCGTCCTCATCCGCGGTGATCCGGTAGCCGAGTTGGGCGCGGTCGGCGCCGAGGCACAGCTCTTCGAGGAGGAGGGCCTGGTCGTCGAGGCCGTGTGCGGTGCGGGTGGTGTGCAGGACCGGGGTGGCGTCGGGGATGTGCAGCGCGGACCGTTCGTCGGGGAGGGGCATGCGGGCTCGTACGGTCTCGTGCCACCACAGCTTGTGGCCGGTCTTGGCGAGCATGCCGTAGATCGCTTCCGGCTCGGCGTCGGGACTGTCGGCGAGGCTCGGCACCTGGTCAGCGGTGGCGAACGGGATCAAGGTGCGGTGCAGGGCTCGGGCGCCGGTTGCCTGATCGATGAGTGTGCGGTCACAGCCGAACAGCTCCTCCATCTCTCCCAGTTGGAGAAGCGGGCCGGTAGTCGCGGTGGTCTGCGTGCGGTAGACACTCGGGCCGTCGACGATCTTCCAGGTCTCACCGTCGGCGGTGGTGAACTGGTCCGTTCCGCTGAGGCTGACGCGGCGCTCGACGGTGAGCACCGGCAGGCCGGAGGAGCGGACGAAGCTGCCCTTGCCGTGCTTGACCTCGATCAGTCCCTCGGCGCGGAGCGCGGCGATCGCGTTGCGCACGGTCGGGCGGGAGACCTTGTAGCGCTCGATGAGCTGAGCTTCCGAGGGGAGCGGCGCTCCTGGCTGGAACTCTCCGGACAAGATCGCTTCGCGGATGGCGGCGGCGACCTGCTGATAGAGCGCTCCCGGGCGCTGAATCTCTGCCATTGCGGGGCCTTCGTCTCGGTCGGATAGCAAGGGTGCGCATGACGTCAGTCGTCGCACATCACTCGTCAGCATAAGTACTTGCGCGCAAGCCGCATAGGGCTCCATAGTCGTAACTCGTCAGGACAAGTGACGTCAGCCACCCCGGCTGACGCATCAGTGGCCAAGGAGGCCAAAGAAATGCAGTCCATCCCTGTGGACACCACCCGGCTCGGCGTACTCCGTTGCGCCGTCGCGCCGGAACCGAAGATCGCGGACTTCGAGAGCAAGGAGGTCAAGAAGGACCGTGACGGCAACACGATCTACACCGTGGGCGTCACGGTCCGGCAGGAAGGCCGGCGGGTCTCGGTGATCGAGATCTCGATCACCGGAGAGCCGAAGGGCGTCGAGGAAGGGCACGAGGTCAGGGTCACCGGCCTCGAAGCCTTCGCGTGGGCGATGGGCGACCGGCACGGGATCAGCTTCCGCGCCGCCGCGATCACGCCCGTGCCGACCGTTCCGGCCGGCGCCGCTCAGCGCAAGGCGGGTGACGCGTGATGGGAGCGATCACCCTCGCGTTACTCCTGGCGGCACTCGCCTGGGTCCTGGTCGTGGGCAACTTCGTGCGGGAGCGGTATCCGGTCAGCGCCTGGTACCTCACCGGCTATCCGGTGGCCGTCGTCCGGGTGCTGGGGAGCTGGCGGAAGGTCGCACTGATCAACGACCTGACCGTCTCACGCCGACCTACCTGCGGACGCGTCGGTGACCTGGTGGTCAAGGGGGAAGCACTGCGGCCCATCGCCCCGCGGATCTCCTTCCCCACGGCGACGCGTACGGGGTTGCGCGTGGAAGTACGTCTCCACCCGGGGCAGACCCCGGCGCCGTTCATCGCGGCTGGTGATGCTTTGGCGCATGCCTGGCACATGCACGCGGTACGCGTCTCCTCCCCCGAGCGCGGCATCGTCCGCATGGTCGCCACCGCCGGCGACCCCCTGGAGCGCCCCGGCATCGCCTCCGCTCCGGCCGTTCTCCTCTCGGCCCTGCTCGGAGCACTGGAGAGCGGCGGCGCGTGGGTGATGAACCTGCGGAAGGAACCGCACTGGCTGATCACCGGGGCTACCCGGTCGGGCAAGTCCACGCTCCTGGCGCGACTCATCACCCAGCTCGCACCGCAGCCGGTCGCCCTCATCGGCATCGACTGCAAGGGGGGAATGGAACTGGGGCTCTTCGGCAGCCGACTCTCGGCTCTGGCCACCTGCCGCCGCGAGGCTGCCGCGCTACTGGGCGGGCTCGTGGTGGAGATGCAGGACCGGATGCGCATCTGCCGGGCAGCGGGCGCGCGCTCGATCTGGGAGCTGCCCGAGAAACAGCGGCCGGCACCGGTCGTCCTGATCGTCGACGAGATCGCCGAGTTGTACCTGTCCAACGGAACCCGCGGAGACCGGGCAGAGGCGGAGCAGTGCTCCACGTACCTCCTGCGGCTGGCTCAGCTCGGCGGCGCACTCGGACTCCACCTGGTGGTGGCCGGACAGCGGGTCGGCTCTGAACTCGGCCCCGGAGTCACTGCTTTGCGGGCACAGCTCGGCGGCCGGATCTGCCACCGGGTGAACGATCCCGGCACGGCGGAGATGACCCTCGGCGACCTCAACAAGGACGCCGTGGCCGTGGCCCAGTCGATCAGCGCGGAGGAGAAGGGCGTAGCCGTCTGCACCGGCACGGACGGCGGCTGGGGCCGGGCCCGCTCGCACCTGACCCGACCCGAAGAGGCCAAGGAAGCCGCAGTGAAGTACGCCGACCTGGCGCCCGAACTTCCGGGCCTCGCAAGCGCCCTGAAAACCCTGGAAGCGGAGGCAGAGGCATGAGCGATGTAGCGGCCATCCCGTTCGCGGTGGCCTTCGGAATCATCACCGTGCTCCTGGTGCGCTCCCGCGACGTCCGGGCCTGGGAAGCCGTGCTCATCGCGCTCTTCGGCGTCTACATCGGCCAGACCCCGGTGATCTTCACCATCAACGGTCTCGTGACCTGGGTCTTCTCGGGCTTCCAGCACACCTAGGAACGGGAGACACAACATGCCCATGCACCGCGTGCGCTGCCCTCACTGCAAGGGCGAAGGAGCCCGTACGACCTGGGCCGGCCGTCGGCGCCGATGCCGGATCTGCCGGGGCACCGGAACCATCCGCTGACTGCCCACTCAACACCCGACCACGCAAGGAGCGAAGCCCATGGACGACACCACGCCACCACCTAGCCACTGTGCCGCTTCGGCGGCCCACCCCGGAAGGTCACCACCATCCCCTCCGAGATCACCTCGGCTGACAGGCGCGCCGCCCTCGACCGCGCGGCGCGCCTGCGCCAGCTCTCCGACATCGACCGCGACGCCATCCGGCTCGCACAAGACCCGCAATTCCCCCGCTGGCTTGAGCAGATCACCGCTACCGGCGGCTGCGCCAACCCGATCCACCTGGCCGGCTCGACCACCACGCGCGACGCCACGACCGGCGAGATCCTGCACAGTTACGACACACGAAACGAACCCGGCGAGCGCCTTCTCGTCCGCTGCCGCAACCGCCGGGCCACCGTCTGCGCACCCTGCTCCCGCCTCCACGCCGGCGACACGTTCCACCTCGTGCGCGCCGGGCTCATCGGCGGCAAGAACGTCCCGGTCGACGTGCGCGATCACCCGCGGCTCTTCGTCACCCTGACCGCTCCGTCCTTCAGCCCGGTTCATCGCACGTCCACAGGCGGTGAACGCTGCCGGCCGCGACGCCATGCGGCCCACTGTGCACACGAACGCCCGACCGGCTGCTGCTCCGTCCACGATCCCGCTGACTCCCTTGTCGGCCAGCCGCTGTGCGTTGACTGCTACGACTACGTAGCGCACGTCCTGTGGCACGCGCATGTCGGGGAGCTCTGGGACCGGTTCACTCGTGCCGTCCGTCGGCGCCTGGCCGTGACGGCCGGCCTCCCGCAGAGCCGCTTCCCCGATCACGCCCGACTGTCCTTCGCCAAGGTCGCCGAGTACCAAAAGCGGGCGGCGGTCCACGTCCACGTCGTCGTCCGGCTCGACGGCCCGGCCGGCCCGGCAGATCCGCCTCCGCCCTGGGGCTCAGCCGATCGGCTTACCGCCGCCGTGCAAGCAGCTGCCCGCTCCGTCGTCGTCCGGGTGCCCTACAGCCCAGCCATCGGCGAGCACGCGTTGCGCTGGGGCCGAGAGATCGACGTTCGGCCGCTCCGCGCCCGTCCTGAGGACTATGGCCTGACGGACGATGCTGTGGCTGCGTACGTGGCCAAGTACGTCACCAAAGGAGCGAGCGACGCGGCAGGCGGCGCCGATCGGCGGCTCACGGCCTGGGATGACATCGACGCGGTGCGCTCCTCGCCTCATGTCCGAGCCCTGATGCGCACCTGTTGGAGGCTCGGTGGTCTGGCGGAGTTCGAACCGCTGCGACTGCGGTCCTGGGCACACACCCTCGGATTCCGCGGACACATCCTCACCAAGTCCCGGTCGTATTCCGCGACGTACGCAGCTCTGCGGGCGGAGCGGGCAGCGCACGAGGGGCACGACGATGTACCCGGCACGGTCACGGATGTGTCTTGGCGTTATGTCGGCTCGGGTCACACACCGGGCGCTGCCCTCATCGCCGCGGGAGTCGCCGAAGACTTGGCTCGCAATCGCGATTACGCCCGGTCAGAGGGGCAGTCCGCCGCGAGAGCGGACTACTGATGGAGCCGGATCAAGAACTACGCGAATGGGCGCGGGCTCACGCCCGGAAGGCGCCTCGTTGGTCAGAGCGGAAATGGCGGCGGGTGAACGTGACTCTGCGCATGGAGGTGGTGCCCCGCCGCTCCGAATCAGGTCAGCCGTCGTCATCCGGGTCCTGAGCCTCCTCTTCCGTGCGGAAAAGCGGGGTGAGTCGTGTGTGCACCGGCTTACGTCGCCCGACTGCCGGCGCGACGAGAACCGCGGTGAGGGTCTGCTCGACATAGGCACGCTGCTCCGGAAGCGTCAGATCGTCCCACTCCGCTTGCAAGTCGACCGGCTTACCCAACGAAGCATGCCGATGCTTGATCCAGCGGTTCCGGTCACGCAACAGACGACGTTCCTCGGCGGTGAACTCCTGGAGCATCGCGAAATAGCGCTCCTTGCTGAGGATGCGTTGTCTGCGGGCTTCCTTTGCATCCTCGATGTCCTCGCGAACGCGAGTCAGCTCCTCTTCCCCCTCCCAGTCCTTCGGTGCCGCCACCGCTTGCCGGGCAGCGGCCTCCTCCTCGTACTTGGCGATCACCAGTTCCGTAACTGCCTTGTCCGCGTCCGGCCCTGGGATCTTTGTGCCACCACCGCACCCGCCCTGCCCCTTGTCCGGACATGAGTAGTAGAAGAATCCGGGTGGCTTGTTCGCGCTCTTCGGTGCCTTTGTCGCCCTATGTGCCGTACCGCAGTCGTCCTTGTCGCAGCGGAGAGTTCCGGTGAGCAAGTACTTCCGTGAATTGTGGCCGCTCCCCGGCGCCATGTTGTCGCCGATCACCTCCATGAGCGCTTTCCACTGCTCCTCAGTGATGATGCGCTCCCACTGCCCCTGTACAGGCTCGCCGTCGTCCCCGTAGACGACTTCCCAGCGCTCGTTTTCACTGCCGGTTTCTGGGTTGAGTACACGAGCCTTGCGGGAGCGGATCCCGCAGATGCGTGGGTTCCGCAGGACCAACTTGAGCTTGGTAGTGCTCCATGTGCTGCCCCGCGGCGTTGTCACGCCCTGCTCATTCCAGCGAACACAGGAGGCTCGTACCGGGGCGCCGCCGAGAATGCCGAGAGCTGCTTCCCGTAGAAGCTTCGCCTCGATCGGATGCAGTGTGCGCTTGTCGTCGTTCCAGCCGAACGGTCGGGCTCCGCCTGTCGGGATTCCTTCACGCTCCAAGGCACGGTGCTTGCGGCGTACCCGCCTGGAGGTGTCGGCGGACTGCTTGTTGCTCATCGCCACCACGACTCGTGCCGTGGCTCGTCCGTTCTCCGTCAGCAGGTCAAGGCTGCCGTTGATGTCGATGATCGGTCGCCTGTGGCGTTCGACCACATCGATGGCATCCTCCAGGTGACGGTTATCGCGCGTCAGGCGGTCGATGTCATAGACGATCAAGCCATCGAGGCGCCGCCCATCAGGCGCCCGACCGAACTTCAAGTCCTCCAACGCGCCTTCGAAGACAGGGCGCACAACCCGGTAGGCCACCCGCCCATCGGGAAGCCGCACCCGCTTCTTGCGCCAAGCGGACGTGTCCGGCTCGTAGTAGACGTGCACGCACGTGCCGCCATGCCGGCTGATGAAGTCGCGGCCGTCGCGCTCCTGTTCCTTGGTGCTCTTGATGTCCCGCCCCGTCATGGGGCCTCGCCTACGCCCGCCCTCAACCGGCTCGGTCACGGGCTCGTCGTCGTTCTCGTCGGTGGACAGTCGGACGAGCACCGCCCAGTGCTGCCCCTCTAAGTTCCCCCACTGCGCACGAGATACCAAGTCATCGTCGCTCATGGTTCGTAAGGTACATCCAACAATCCTGCGGCCCGTCGAGGGCACCGACCAGTACCTCGTCTACACCCGGTGGCGGGACGAGGAGTCGTTCCAGGCATGGATGGAGGGCCCGATGAAGGCCGCGCACCAGGGCGGTGCTCCCGAGGGCGGCGAGCGGCCCAAGCCCGCCGCCTCCGGGTCCACCCTGTGGTCCTTCGAGGTGGTCCAGCAGGCGGGCCCGAGGAAGGGCTGAGGGACGGGCCGAGGACCCGCGGCCGGGGCGGGAGCGCGGGCGCGGTGAGTCGTGAGCCGGGGCGGCGTGGCGGTGTGTTGCGCGGCGCGCCGTCCCGGGCGTGACAATGCCGTCCATGAAGGAAGCCACCGTCCTCCCGCCGCCCTGGGACGTTGCCGTCGAGTCGGTCGATTCGGTGCAGGCCAGGGCGTTGCTGCGGGAGTACTACACCGAAGTCGCGGACCGCTATTACGCGTTGCACGAGAACCGCCGGTCGACGCCCGAGGAGATCGAACGGGGCCTGGCGGAGTACCCGGCCGGCTATCTGGCGCCGCCGGACGGTGTGCTGCTGGTGGCCCGCCGGGGGGACGACGTGGCGGGGTGTGTCGGGGTGCGGCTGCTCGATGCGCGTACCGCCGAGCTCAAGCAGATGTTCGTACGGGCCGCACGGCGCGGGCGGGGCGCCGCCGGCGTGCTTCTCGCGGCCGCCGAGCGCACCGCGGCCCAACTGGGCGCCGAGCGCCTCCGCCTGGACACCCGGCTCGACCTGGTGGAGGCCCTCGCGCTCTACCGACGGCACGGCTTCACCGAGATCGCCCCGTATCACGACGACAGGTACGCGGAGATCTTCTTCGAGAAGCGGCTGAGCGGCGGGCGGCGAAGCCGCTGAGTGCCGGGCCGGTGCCGGTGCCCGTGGTGCGGTGTCATTTCGCCAGGCCCGGTGGGCGGGGCGGGGTGCGCGGTACGGGCCGGCGGGCGTCGCCGTTGTGCGGCTCCTCCGCGTCCGAGCCGCAGAGCTCCGCCGTCAACTCCCGGACGAGTTCGGTGAGGTCGGTGGGGCGGTCCTTGGTCCACCAGTCGCCCAGCATCTGGGCCAGCGACTGCTGACGGGCCTGCGAGAGCCGCTCGGCGTCCTCCCGGCCGCGGTCGGTGAGCAGCAGCAACAGCCCCTCGCGGGTGGCCAGCCCGCGCTCCTCGACCTGGCGGACGCTCTCGGCGATCACGCCGAGCGGCACGGTGCTGCGTTCGGCGAGCAGGCCCGGCTCCACCGAGCCGTAACGGTGGATGCGCAGCAACAGCCAGCTGGCGGCCGGTTTGAGGTCCAGGCCGGCCCGTGCGGTGATCTTCTCGTAGATGTGCTTACGCCCCTCCATGCTGCCGAGTTTGGACAGCGCGCGGGCGCACTCGTCGCGCGAGGAACGTTCGACCGGGTTGGAGGAGAGCACCTCGGTGGTGTCGGGGGCGGTCACGCTGCTGCGCAGCGGCTCCTCCCGTAGGAACCACGCCAGGGCGAACGCCACCAGGACGACCGGGACGGCGTAGAGGAAGACGTCGGTGATCGAGGTGGCGTAGGCGTTCAGCACGCCCGTCGCCTCGGCGGCGGGCAGCCGGGTGACGGTCCGCGGGTCCTGGGCGATCCGCGCCGGGTCGATGCCGGGCGGCAGTGGGTGCCCGGCGAGTGCGTCCGCGATCCGCGGCCCGAGCCTGTTGGTGAAGATCGTGCCGAAGATGGAGACGCCGAACGAGGCGCCGATGGAACGGAAGAACGTGGCACCCGAGGTGGCGACGCCCAGGTCCTGGTACGGGACGGCGTTCTGCACGATGAGCACCAGCACCTGCATGACCAGGCCGAGTCCGAAGCCGAAGACGAAGAAGGAGGCGCTCATCTCGGCGACGCCGCTGGCCGGGTCGAGCCGGTGCAGGAGCAGCAGGCCGATCGTCACGACGGCGGTGCCGGCGATCGGGAAGACCTTGTAGTGACCGGTGCGGCTGACGATCTGCCCGGATCCGGTGGACGCCAGCAGCATGCCGATCACCATCGGCAGCATGTGCACCCCGGACATGGTCGGCGACACACCCTGTACGACCTGCAGGAACGTCGGCAGGTACGTCATCGAGCCGAACATCGCGAAGCCGATGACGAAGCCGATGACGGAGGTGAGCGTGAAGGTGCGCAACCGGAACAGGCGGAGCGGTAGGACGGGTTCCGCGGCCCGGCCCTCGATGAGGACGAACGCCCCGAGGAGGGCGACGCCGAGCACGCCGACGCCGATGATCTGCCACGAACTCCAGGGGTAGGTGACGCCGCCGAGCGAGGTCATCAGGACGAAGCAGGCGGCGACCGCGGCGATCGTCACGGTGCCCAGATAGTCGATCCGGTGCGGGGTGCGGCGACGCGGGATGTGCAGCACGGCGGCGATCACCGCGAGCGCGACGATGCCGATGGGAACGTTGATGTAGAACACCCAGCGCCAGCTGAGGTGGTCCACGAACAGCCCGCCGAGCAGCGGCCCGAGGACACTCGAACCGCCGAAGACGGCACCGAACAGGCCCTGGTACTTGCCGCGTTCGCGGGGTGGCACGATGTCGCCGACGATCGCCATCGACAGCACGATCAGCCCGCCGCCGCCGAGCCCCTGCAGAGCGCGGAAGGCGATCAGCTCGCCCATGTTCTGGGCGATGCCGCAGAGCACCGAGCCGATCAGGAAGATCACGATGGCGGTCTGGAAGAGCTTCTTGCGGCCGTACTGGTCACCGAGCTTGCCCCACAGGGGTGTCGCGGCCGTCGACGCCAGCAGGTAGGCGGTGACCACCCAGGAGAGGTGGTTCAGGCCGCCGAGTTCGCTGACGATCGTGGGTAGCGCGGTGGCGACGATGGTCTGGTCGAGCGCCGCGATGAGCAGGCCGAGCAGCAGCGCGCCGATCGCGATGAGGACCGCCCGCTGGGACCGGCCCTCGCCACGGATGACAGGAGCGCTGGTTTCCTGCGCCATGTGCGTGTCCTCCTGTTCCGGGGTCCGGGGTCCGGGGCCGGTGAACGGGTCCCGGCCCGCCGGTGTGCGCCGGAGCCGTCGGAGCGATCGGAGCCCCCGGACGCCGACGTCCGGCCTCCGCCGGACTTCTTCCATCCTGGGCGGTCCGGCCGGATATGGCCCGCCGAGCGGTGCCCGGGGCAGCCCCCGGTGGCGGCCGTCACGCGGAGGTCACCCGCGAGATGCCGGACGGATGTCTCCGAGCGCCTGCGCGGACGGGCGGCGCCTCTGGATAATCGCTGACTGTTCGAGGACCTCCAGGGAGGGGACCACTCGTGACGGCTTTACCGCCCTGCCCGCACTGCTTCGCCCCGGTACGCGGCGACGGCCGGCCGACCTGTCTGTGCGCGGCGGTCGACGCGGAGGACTTCGACCCGCTGCGCATACGGCCGTACGTGTCACTGCCCGGTGACGACGGGGCCCCCGGGGAGAGCGCCGACGAGGACGGGGCGGTCGGGGCGGTCGGGGCGGTTCGGGAGGGCGCCGACGAGGACGGGGCCGTCGGACGGGACATGCGGTGGGCCGCCGGCGAGGCGTATCGCACCACGGGCATCCGCCGGGGCGACCACCTGGACGACTTACCCGGGGTGGACGCGGCGGTGCACAGGGCGGACACGGCGTATACGGCGGATACGGCGCACACGGCGGCGGCGTACGAGACGTACCGGACCGGCAGCCCACCGGGCGGCTCACGGGGCGCCCCCGAGCCGTTTCCGGTCCCGCCCCCGCCGGGCGAGCCACCGCCGATCAAACCGTTGGCCGTCGAGCCGCTGCCGGTCGAACCACCGCCCCTCCAGCGGTTTCCGGCCTCCGCCGGCGCCCCGGAGCCCCTGATCCCACGGGCGCGCCGGCACTCCGGCCCCTCGTCGAGGACCTTCAGCTCCGCCACCGACGAGCCGCCCGGCGGCCCCTCCGCCGCCAGGGCCGCCGCCCCCTCGCGCCGCAGGCGCGGCTTGCCCGCCGTGCTGGTGGCCGCCGGCACGGCGGTGGCCGCCACAGCCGTCATGATCGGCACCGATGTGCTGTCCGGCGGGCGCCAGGACCGGGCGGCACCTCCCGACGGGGGCGCGCCCTCCCCCACCGCCACCTCCCCCAGCAGCGACGAGCCCGCCCCGACCGACAGCGGCAGCCCGTCCGCCCGTGCCACACCCTCCTCACCCGCACCGGCCGCCACTCACTTCGGTACCCCCCAGGCCACCGTGAAGCTCTACCGGACCGCGGAGTCACACCCGCCCGCCCCCACCCGCGCCGCCGGCACCGTCATCGACTCCCCCGGCGGCCCCAGCACCGCCCCCGCACCCGCACCCGTCCCCACCGGCCCGATCGTGCTGCGCGAGGGATCCAGCGGCCCGGAGGTGGCGGAGCTGCAGGAGCGGCTGCGGCAGCTGGCGCTCTACGCGGACACCGCGAACGGCCGGTACGACACGGACGTACGGGCAGCCGTGTCCCGCTACCAGCGGTCCTACGGGGTGCAGGGCGACCCGGACGGCGTCTACGGCACTCGTACCCGGGCGTCACTGGAGGCGCGCACGCAGGAGCCGTAACGCTGGGAAGCAGGGCGGCGGAGCCGCACCGGTGGCGGGGCGGCGACGGGCCGGGGCCGGGCCCGCGCGCGCTCGATGGCCGGGCACGCGCGCGCTCGATGGCCGGGCCCGGTTGTCGGCACCCGTGCGCGTTTTGTATCGTGAAGAAACAAAGTGGTTCCGCCCGCACTCCCTGACCGGCGGGCGGAGCCGCTCTTGTTCCCGCATGCCCTCCACCAGTCGCCCCGCTCCCCTCCGCCCGTACGGCCGCCACCGGCCGCCCGGCCCCGGTGGACCGCCGCGCAGGTCCCGGACCACGCGACGCCGGAGCCCGTCAGCCCGTCGCGGACCCACCGTCCGCCGCAGCCCCGCCATCCGCCGTGGACGGCCCGCACGTCGCGGACGGTCCGTACGGCACCGGACCGCCCGTACGGCACCGGACGCCGTACCGCCCGGACCGGTCCGCCCGTTCACCCGTAGCGCCCAGGAGCCCCGCCGATGACGGCAACCACCACGCTCACCGCCCGCGCCCTGCTGCTCGACATGGACAGCACGATCGTGAACTCGGAGGCCGTCGTCGAGCGCTGCTGGCGCCGCTGGGCGGCCGAGCAGGGTTTGGACGCGGACGAGGTCCTCAAGGTCGTGCACGGTCGGCAGGGGTGGGCCACGATGGCCGCGCTGCTGCCGGACCGCCCGATGGAGCGCAACCTCGCGGACAACCGCCGGATGCTGGAGCAGGAGACCGCCGATACGGACGGCGTGGTGCCGGTCCCCGGCGCGCCCGCGTTCATGGCCGCCCTTGCCGGGCTTCCGCACGCCCTGGTGACCTCTGCCGACGTCCCGCTCTCCGACGCCCGGATGGGCGCCGCGGGGCTGCCCATGCCGGCCGTACGGATCACCGCGGAGAGCGTGAGCGCCAGCAAGCCGGACCCGGAAGGTTTCCTCAAGGGCGCCGCCGAGCTGGGTTTCGCGCCCGAGGACTGCCTGGTCTTCGAGGATTCCGAGGCCGGCATCGAGGCGGGCCGGGCGGCCGGTATGCGGGTGGTCGGCGTCGGCGACCGCGCGGCGGCGTTCGCGCCCACCGTGCAGGTACGCGACCTCACCCAGATCCGGGTCGAGGCGCGGCCGGACGGCACGCTCGCGGTCCACATCACTGCCCCCGCCACCGAAACGGCCTGAGCCGAGCCGCTCGCACGAACCGGGGCTCGTGGACCCGGCCGCTCGCACCAACCGGGGCTCGTGGCCCCGGTCGTTTGCCCCCGGGGCCCGGCCCGGACCGGGCCTGGCTATGTCTCTGGGACCTGGTTCTGACCCGGCACCTGGCCCTGGCTCTGTGGCCCGGGACCTGACAACGGCTTGGGGCCTGGCCCTGGCCCTGGCCGTGGCCCGGGACCTGACAACCGCCTGTGACCTGGGCCTGACGCCGGCCCGGGACCCGACAACGGCCCGGGACCTGGCCCTGGGCCGCGACCGGCCCGGCCGTTTGTCCTCGGGCCACGGCCGAAGCGTTGGCCTCCCCTCCGCACCAGACCCGCCCACCCCCCGAAGGGGGGTGGGCGGCGGGGAAAAACCTGGACGGCGGGGAAAACCTGAGCAGCGGGAAAACCTGAGCAGCAGGGAAAACCCGAGCAGCAGGGGCAACCCGGCAGCGGGGAAAACCTGGGCGGCCGGAAGAACACATCCGCAGGCGCAAAAACCTGGCAGCCCCCAATCGCCGGCGCGCCTCAGCCCACCCCCGCGGCCCGCCTCGGCCCCTCCCCGCAGCACCCCTCAGCCGGCAGCCACCATCCCCCGCCGGCCCACCCGCACGGCGCCCCTCAGCCCGCGATCGCCTCGTACAGGCTGAAGGCCGCCAGCAGCGCCATCACGGCCGCCGCGATCTTGGTGATGAGCTTGAGGGGGACGTACTTCATCAGGGTGCGGCCGCCGAGGATGCCCAGGCCGGCCACGGCCCACAGGGCCAGTACGGCGCCCACGCCGACCGAGACGGGGTCGTCGTAACGGGCGGCGAGGTTCGCGGTCATGATCTGGGTCAGATCGCCGAACTCGGCGACCAGGATCATCGTGAAGCCCGCCCCGGCCACCTTCCAGAAGCTCTGGTCCGCGGGCTTCTTCACCTCTTCCTCGTCGTCGTCCTTCTTGAACAGCAGCACGGCGGCACCCGCCAGGAAGAGCACGCCGACCACGGCCTGGACGACACGGTGCGGAAGCAGCGTCAGCACGCTGCCCGCGGCGATCGCGAGCGCCACGTGCACGAGGAAGGCCGCCGCGACGCCGACGAAGACGTACGAGGCGCGGTAACGGGTGCCGAGCATCAGGCCGGCGAGGGCGGTCTTGTCGGGCAGTTCGGCAAGGAAGATGACGCCGAAGACGACGGCGGCGACGGTGAAACTGAACACGGGGCGGAATACCTCGATCTGTCGGGCCGCACCAAAAGGGCCCGGGAAAGGGTCGCTTCGGCACGGCAGCGTCAAACACTGCGGCCGAAGGTCTCGCTGGCGCGCTGCGTCTCCGCATCGCGCTCCGGGCGCCGGCCCGCCAATCCCATCTGTACGCGCGAAGCGCGTTCCACCAGGGGCGGTGGTCGGGCGACGGGTGGGCGGGCAGTATGTCGACGGTCCGGCAGAGAGCTACTCCCCTTCTGCTGTCCTCAAGGGTACGCGGTGCAGTCGCCCGCGCGCGACCAGCTCCAGTACCACCGCGCACGCCGCCGCCTGCACCGCCAGCAGCGCGACCAGCACGAACAGCTGCACCGCCCCGGCCTGTACGGGCGAGGCGCCGCCCAGCAGCATGCCGACGAACGCCCCGGGGAGCGTGACCAACCCCACAGTCCGGGTCTGGTCGAGCCCCGGCAGCAGTGCGTCCGACGCGGCCGGACGGGCCACCTCCATGCGTGCGTCACGGTCCAGCAGGCCGAGCGCGAGCCCCGCCTCGAACTCGCCGCGCCGGGTCTCCAGCTCGTCCAGCGCCCGCCGTCCGCCCAGCACGGTGGCGGTCAGCGCACCGCCGATGAGGATGCCGGTGACGGGGATGAGGGTGAGTCCGCGGGGTGGCAGCAGGCCGGTGGCCAGGAGCAGGCCGACGACCGGGGCGACCCCGACGGCGATCGGTGCGGCGGCCCACCACCAGGTGCGGTTCTGGGTGATCCGGCGCCCGGCGGTGCGTACCGCGACCGCGAACATCAGCAGGAGGAAGCAGACCAGCCAGGGCAGGGCGTGCACCACCCAGCCGATGAGGTAGGAGACGGCGGCGAGTTGTACGGCCGCGCGCAGCCCGGCGAGGGCGATGGCCCGGCCGTGCCCGAGGTGGGCCAGTGCGGCAACGGTCACGGCGGCGGCGAGCAGGACGGCGAGGACGACCCCGAGGGTGGCGTTGACCGGCAGCAGCACGGGCTCACTGTAGGGCGGGAAGCGGGGGCGCAGGCGCCGGAGCGGGTCAACCGGAGTGCTATTGCGCACATATGGCGCCCCGTCAACCCCTTGAACTGACGTGAGCATGTCGTCACTCTGTTACCTGGTGCCCACCCCACGGCAACCCCACGTCGCCATCATGGGGCGCGCACCGACAGGTCAACTTCCCCCCACTTCAAGGGAGTTCCGATGGCAAAGGCCATGTCGAAGGTCTACGCGCGTCGAGTTTCCGTCGCCGCGGGTTCCGCCGCGGCCCTGTTCTGCACGCTGGTGCTCAGCGGCCAGTCCGCGCAGGCAGCACCGCCCAGCCCGCCGAGCGCGGCCACCGCACGGACGTACCTCACCGAGATCAAGGAGCAGCCCGAGGGGCCGCAGGACGGCTACAGCCGCGACAAGTTCCCGCACTGGATCGACCAGGGGAACGGCTGCAACACCCGCGAGGTGGTGCTCAAGCGCGACGGCACCAACGTCCAGCAGGACGGCAGCTGTGCGGCGACCAGCGGCACCTGGGTCTCCGCCTATGACGGCGCGACCTGGACGAAGGCGGACGACCTCGACATCGACCACGTCGTACCGCTGTCGGAGGCGTGGAAGTCCGGTGCCGCGCAGTGGACCACCGCGCGCCGTCAGGAGCTCGCCAACGACCTGACGCACTCCCAGCTGATCGCCGTCACCGACAACGTCAACCAGGAGAAGGGCGACAAGGACCCCGCCAAGTGGCTGCCGCCGAAGGCTTCGTACCACTGCGAGTACGCCCGGATGTGGGTGTGGGTCAAGCACGTGTACGGCATGACCGCCGACTCCGCGGAGAAGGCCGCACTGAAGAAGATCCTGGACGCGTGCTGATCCCCGGACTCCCGTCCTAGGACCCGCTCCCTTCCCGGAAGCGTCCGTCCGGGCAGGCGTCCCGGAGACCCGCACCCTCCGGAAGCCCGCCCTCCGGACACCGCGCCCGCCGACCGGCAGCCACCGGCTGGCGGGCGCGCGCATGTCCCGCCGCACCCCAGGCGTACCGCCGTAGCCCAGGCATCCCGCCGTACCCCAGGCATTCCGTGGCCCCCGCCACTCCCGCACCCCCGCGCGCCCCCCTGCTCCTATCCTCTGAGCACGACGACGGGAGGCGCCGATGGCCGGACTGCGCTTGGGGCCGCTGCTGCGGTACGTGGGCGCGGACAGCGCGACGGTGTGGGTGGAGACCGACCGCCCCTGCGACGTGACCATCCGCTGCGGGGACGGGGCGGGCGGCACGGAACGCACCTGGCAGGTGGCCGGGCACCACTACGCGCTGGTCCCGGTGACCGGCCTGACGTCCGGCAGCGAGACGCCCTACCAGGTCCTGCTGAGCGAGCCGGGAACACCGGCCGACGGTGACCGGGAGAAGGTCTGGCCGCCCCCCGGCGACCGCTTCCCCGAGAGCACGATCCGCACCCTGCCCGCTTCCGGGGAGGGCTCCCTGAACGGGGAAGGCTCCCCGAACGGGGAGGGCTCCCTGAGCATCGCCTTCGGCTCCTGCCGCTGGTCGGCGACGCCGTCGCGGGCCGCGCACGACCCGGTCGGGCCGGACGCCCTGGACACCCTCGCCGCCACCCTGGCCGCCGATCCCGGCCGCCGGCGTCCGGACGTCCTGCTGCTGCTGGGCGACCAGGTCTACGCCGACCAGACCTCCGAGGCGACCGCGCGGGTGCTGGCCGATCGCCGGGACGTCACCGAACCCCCGTGGAAGCAGGTCGCCGACTACGCGGAGTACACCCACCTCTACTACGAATCCTGGCTCGACCCGGAGGTCCGCTGGCTGCTGTCCACGGTCCCCAGCTGCATGATCTTCGACGATCACGACGTGATCGACGACTGGAACACCTCCGCCGCCTGGGTCGCCCGGATGCGGGCGACCTCCTGGTGGCACGAGCGGATAGTGGGCGGGCTGATGTCGTACTGGGTGCACCAGCACCTGGGCAACCTCTCGCCCGCAGAACTGGCCGCGGACGAGTTGTACGGCCGGGTACGGGCGGCGGGCGACGGCACGGACCTGGTGCGGGAGTTCGCGACCGAGGCGGAGGCACGTCCCGAGTGCGCACGCTGGAGCTACCGCCGCGACTTCGGGCGGGTGCGCCTGGTCATGATCGACACCCGCGCCACCCGCGTCCTCGACGAGGGCGGCCGCGCGATGCTCGACAAGGCCGAGGGCGAATGGCTGCGGCAGGCCGTGCTGGACGGGCGGGGCGACTACGACCACCTGCTGCTCGGCAGTTCGCTGCCCTGGCTGATGCCGCACCTCATCCACGCCGCCGAGGGCTGGAACGCCGCGCTGTGCGCCGGCGAACGCGGCCCCCGTTGGGCGCGGATCAGCGAATTCCTGCGTCAGCGGGCCGACTTGGAGCACTGGGCGGCGTTCCCCGCCTCGTTCACCGCGCTCACCGAGCTGATCGCGGAGGCCGGCTCCGGCCCGGACGCCCCGGCGACGGTGTGTGTGCTGTCCGGGGACGTGCACCACGCGTACGTGGCGGAGCCGCACTGGCGCGGCACCGGACCGCGGCCCACGAGCCGGGTGTTGCAGCTGACCTGCTCCCCCGTCCACAACAGCATTCCCGGCTCGTTGCAGGCCGGATTCCGCTTCGGCTGGAGCCGGACCGGCCGCCGGCTGGGGACGCTGCTGGCGCGGCACGGGCGGCTGGGCCGGCCGCCCGTGAAGTGGCGGCGTACGGGCGGCCCTTGGTTCGGCAACCAGCTGATGACGCTGACGCTGGCGGGCCGTACCGCGCATCTCGTACTCGATCAGGCCCATCGGGACGGGTCGGACGATGTCCGGCTCGTCAGGGTCTGGCGGGACGGGTTGTCCGGTACGGAAGGTGGCGCTTCCCGCCCCGCCTCCTGACACGCCTTCTGACCCACCTCCCGACCCACCTTCTGACACGGCGTGTACGCCCGTCCGATGTGGCGTGTTCCCCGGCCCACCCGGGTGCCGCTCGGGCGGGTGCGGCAGTGATGATGGGGCGCACGTTTGCCCGTCGCCCCACCTGTAGGGCTGCCGGCGCCCCGCGCCGGCCGTCCGCCCGCCCCAGGGAGAGCCCCTCTTGGCAGCCGACCACCTCGCCGACCGCCGTCCCCGCCCACCGCTCGGCATCGGCACCCTCGGCATCGCCGTCGTCGGCGCGGGACCGCGTGGCACGAGTGTGCTGGAGCGGATCTGCGCCTCGGCGGCCGAACTCGCCCCCGGCGCCCGCCTGACCGTCCATGTCATCGACCCCGCCCCGCCCGGCGCCGGCCGGGTCTGGCGCACCGCCCAGCCGCCCGAGCTGCTGATGAACACCGTGGCGTCGCAGGTCACGCTGTTCACCGACGCGAGCGTGGAGTGCGCGGGACCGATCCGTACGGGGCCGAGCCTGCACGACTGGGAGGGGTGTGACGTCGGACCGGACGCCTATCCGGGGCGCGCGCTGTACGGCCGCTATCTGGAGTGGGTCTTCCACCACACGGTGCGCACCGCGCCCCAGGAGGTGACCGTCGTACCGCACAGGGCCCGCGCGGCGCGGCTGTCCGAGGCGCCGGACGGGTCGCAGTCGCTCGCCCTCGACGACGGGCGGACGCTGGACGGCCTGGGCGCGGTGGTGCTCGCCCAGGGACACCTGCCCACCGTGCCGGACGCCGAGCAGCGACGCCTGGCCGACTACGCCGCCGGGCACGGTCTGCACTACCTCCCGCCGGCCAACCCCGCCGACCTGACCGCGGAGCTGGCGGCGCTGGCCCCGGGCCGCCCGGTGCTGCTGCGCGGTCTCGGCCTGAACTTCTTCGACCACATGGCGCTGCTGACGACGGCCCGCGGCGGCCGGTTCGTACCGGCCGCGGACGGCGCGCTGAGGTATCTGCCCTCCGGGCGCGAACCGCGGCTGTACGCGGGCTCCCGGCGCGGGATTCCGTACCACGCGCGCGGCGACAACGAGAAGGGCGCGCACGGCCGCCATCTGCCGCTGCTGCTCACACCGGACGTGATCACCGCGTTCCGCAAGCGCGCCGACGCCGGCGAGCTGCCCGACTTCCTGGCGGAGGTCTGGCCCCTGGTGGCCAAGGAAGTGGAGGCGGTCTACTACGAGGCGCTGCTGGCGCGACGGGAGAGGGACGGCGCGGGACCCGGCGGCCCGCCCGCCGGCCCGGTGGACGCGCGCCGCCTGCGCTTCCGGGACCGTTTCCTGGGCAGCGCGCACCGCAGTGCCGAGGAGACGGCCGCCCTGGACGCCTTCGGCATCGCGCCCGCCGAACGCTGGGACTGGGAGCTGCTCTCCCGGCCGCACTCGGGACGGGTGTTCACCGACCGCACCGCGTTCCGGGAGTGGCTGCTGGACCACCTGCGTACGGACCTCGCGCACGCCCGGCAGGGCAACGTCTCCGGCCCGGTCAAGGCGGCCCTGGACGTCCTGCGGGACCTGCGCAACGAGCTGCGGCAGATAGTCGATCACGTCGGCGTCGCCGGGGCGTCCCGCCGCGATCACCTGGACCGCTGGTACACCCCGCTGAACGCCTTCCTGTCCATCGGGCCGCCCGGGCGCCGGATAGCGGAGATGACGGCGCTGATCGAGGCGGGGGTGCTGGAAGTGGTCGGCCCCAGGATGGCGGTCCGGTGCGGCGACGGAGACGATGCGGGGCCCGGTTTCACGGCGTACTCCCCGGACGTGCCGGGCTCGGAGGTGACGGCGACAGCGCTCATCGAGGCGCGGCTGCCGGAGCCGGACCTGCGGCGCACCGCGGACGAGCTGCTGGCCGGACTGCTGGCCGCCGGCGGCTGCCGGCCGCACACCGTGGACGGTTACCAGACCGGGGGGCTCGATGTGTCCGCCGCCCCGTACCACCTCGTCGAGGCCGACGGGCGGCCGCACCCGCGGCGGTTCGCGGTGGGGGTGCCGACGGAGGGCGTGCGCTGGGTGACGGCGGCCGGGGCGCGTCCCGGGGTGGGTTCGGTGACCTTGGCCGATACGGACGCGGTGGCCCGCGCGGCGCTGCGGGCGGCGCTCCGCGGGGCGGGGGCAGCGGAGACGGCGGAGACAGTGGAGACGGCGGGGGCCGGAGGGACGGCGGGGGCGGCGGGGCCGGAGGGTGCGGTGGGGCCGGAGGGGAGCACAGGAACGGTAGGGAGTACAGGAACGGTGGGGAGCACAGGAACGGCGGGGTCGCCACCGGCCGGTTCGGGCCGAAGGCCCCATATGACCAAAGCTTGAACTTGCAAGCACTGTTAGGCACCCCTAACCTTTGCCTACGGTTCTACTCGTCCCCAGCCGTAGGAGCCCCCACATGTCCACACCGCTCAACTCGTTCACCCAGAGAGCCACGCCGCACGCGCTCGCACTGTTCCGCGTGGTCGTCGGCCTGCTCTTCGCCTGCCACGGCGCGTCCTCGCTCTTCGGCGTGCTCGGCGGCGCGATGGGCCAGGGCGGCACCGTCCCCACCGGCGCCTGGCCGGGCTGGTACGCCGCGGTGATCCAGCTCGCCGGCGGCCTCCTCGTACTGCTCGGCCTCGGCACCCGCGCCGCGGCGCTGGTCAGCTCCGGCTCGATGGCGTACGCGTACTTCTCCGTTCACCAGGGCAGCGCGCTGTGGCCGATACAGAACGGCGGCGAGGCGTCCGCGATGTTCTGCTGGGCGTTCCTGCTGCTGTTCTTCACCGGCCCCGGCGCCTGGGCCCTCGACCGCGTCTTCTTCGGCGCGAGCGAGCCGGAGACGGTCCTGGCCGCCCAGCGGGAGCCCTCCGCCGCCTGACGGGAGCAGGGCCCCGGCCCGGCAACCCCGACGACCGCATGCACCACCCACGGCCCGTACGGCACAGCCCCGTACGGGCCGTGGCGCGTCCACGGAGGCCGCCCAGGGGTCGCACCTCAGCCCGCCGACGCCCCCCGCTCCCCTACCCTCCCGCCCGGCAAACGGGCACATTCCACCCCCCGCCGCCAGCCCGGAACGCCAGGCGTACGCTGTATGGCTGTAGAGCCGCCCCTGCCGCACCGAGCGACATCGCGGCGGGGTTCGGACCGGGAGAAGGACGTTGTTGGAAAGCCTGAGGTCCCTCAGCGGCACTCCTTGGGTCTATGCGATCGTCAGCCTCTCCATCGTTCTCGACGTATTCGTCCCGATCCTGCCGAGCGGGGTCCTGGTGATCGCCGCGGCCACGACGGCCGCCGGCACCGGTACCGCGGCCGATGCCGTCAGCGGCGTCGACGTCACCTCGTCTGTCCACGGCGGCGCCCACCTGGCCGAGATGCTCTCCCTGGTGGTGTGCGCGGCCACCGCCTCGGTGCTGGGCGACATGGTCGCCTACCGGGTCGCCTGGCGCGGCGGCGACCGCTTCGACCGGGCCATCAGCCGCTCCCGCCGCCTGACCGCGGCACAGCAACGACTCGGCGCCGCGCTCACCCGCGGCGGTGGCGGCATCGTCGTACTGGCCCGCTTCGCACCCGCCGGGCGCTCCGTGGTCAGCCTGGGCGCCGGCGTCGCCCACCGCACGGTCCGCGAGTTCCTCCCCTGGTCCGCGCTGGCCGGCCTCGCCTGGGCCGCGTACAGCGTCAGCCTCGGCTACTTCGGCGGCCACTGGCTCGGTACGTCCTGGGTGAGCACCGCGCTCTCCGTCGTCGCCCTCTTCGCCGCCGGCTCGGCCGCGGCGTTCCTGATGCGGCGACCGGAACGCCGCACGGCCCACTGACCGGCACGACCGGGACGCCGTTAGGCCCCCCGGCCGGTACGACCCGGGCGTCGCACGACCCACCGACCGGCACGGCCCGGGCCTCGTACTCGGGAGCGGCTGCGCTCCGACCAGCCCCGACGCCTCGGCGGAGCGCAGCCGGCACGGAGTAAAGTCGACCGTCACACCGCCCCGCCCACCGCCGCCCGCGAGCGCCTCACCGCGCCTCCGAGGCAGGCCGTACGCCGCACCGCAGCGGCACCCACGGGAGGGGCCCGAACCACGGACGCGAGGCACACAGCGGTGAACCAACCACCGGTCGTCGAATGGACCGAGGCCGACCGGCCGCGCTCCGCCCGCTGGCGCTCGGAGAACGGCTCCCCGCCGCCCCGCCGGATCGCCGTCGCGGACGACCGTACCCGGGCCGACGAGGCGTACAAGCTCGCCTGCGAGGGCACCGCCTTGCTGTGGCGCGGCGACTTCCACAACGCCCGGCAGCTGCTGACGGCGATGGCCCGCCGCATCGACCGCCGGCCGCGCAAGGCACCGCCCGCCGACGTCACCCAGGCGTTCCACGTGCACCGCGCCGCGCAGAACCACCGTGCCCGCATCCTGGGCATGTTGCTGGTCCCGCTCGACGCGGACTACGGCGTCCCGCTGCACCGCGCCCCTGACGTACGGGAAGCCTGCACCAGGGCGTACGGCCCGGCGCAGCCCGACCCGACGCCCACGCCGACACCCACGGCCACGGGCACGGCCACGGCCACGCCGCAGTCCGGCGCGGAAGGGGGCGCGGACACCGTCGAGGGTCCGGCCGCGGCCACCGCCTCCCTCGTCTCGCTGCGCGAACTCCTCGCCCTCATCGGCGCCAACGAGTGGCGGCGGAAGGGCGTGGAGATCCCCGCGCTGGGCGGCGACCGGATCCACCCGCACTACGGCGTCTTCTCGCCCGCCCGCGGCGAGTACGTCGACCTGGTCGCCGAGGCGCCGTTGCCCTCCCAGGAGCTCGCCTTCGACATCGGCACCGGCACCGGCGTGCTGGCCTCGGTGCTCGCCCGGCGAGGCGTGCGCCGCATCGTGGCCACCGACCAGGATCCGCGCGCGCTGGCCTGCGCCCGCGAGAACACCGAACGGCTGGGCGTCGCCGGCCAGGTGGAGGTGGTCGAGGCCGATCTGTTCCCGGCCGGGCGCGCCCCCCTGGTCGTCTGCAACCCTCCGTGGGTACCGGCCAAACCGACCTCCCCCGTGGAGCGCGCGGTCTACGACCCGGGCAATCAGATGCTGCACGGCTTCCTGAAGGGGCTCGCGGACCATCTCACGCCGGACGGCGAGGGCTGGCTGATCCTCTCCGACCTGGCGGAGCACCTCGGCCTGCGCCCACACGCCGAACTCCTCGACGCCTTCGCCACGTCCGGCCTCACGGTCCTCGGCCGGCTCGACATCACCCCGCGCCACCCCCGCGCCCGCGACACCTCCGACCCCCTCCACGTGGCCCGCGCCGCCGAGGTCACCTCCTTGTGGCGCCTGTGCCTGGCAGACCCTCAGCACACAAGCGACGGATAGACCCCTGACGAAACCGGGAGCCCTCCAGCGACGGGTGCCCTCCCGCTACGGACAAACCGCCGGTGACGGTCAGCTCTCCGGTGACGGTCAGCCCTCCCGTGACCCGGCTCTTCCGTGACGGGCAGCCTTCCCGTGACCCGGCCCTCCCGTAACGGGCAGCCCTCCAGCGATCGGCAGCTGTCCAGTGACGGGCAGCCTTCTTGTGACGGGCAAAGGCCGGGACCGGGAACCGCCAAGGGGCGGTGGCCGGCTGACCTCACGGGCGGGTAGCGGCTCGGAGCTCAGGCCGGTAACCGACCGGTGATCCCACTCCGCTCAAGCGCCAGACAGGGACCGGCGGCCGGGCGGGTCAGAGACCGGGCAGGGCCCGGGAATCGGGCAGGTGCCAGGGGCCGGGGAGGCTCCAGAGGCGGGGGCAGGATCCAGGGACCGGCATCCCTCAGGACCGCAGCCCGGAATCCCTCAGGACCGCAGCCCCGCACACGCGTTGCGCACATAGCGGCGCCAGTCACCGGCGTCGTACCGGATCACCGCCGCCAGCCCGCACACGATCATCACCACATCACCGACCTCGGCGTCCTCCCGTACCGTGCCCTCCTCCTTGGCGCGGGCGAGCAGCTGGCTCGCGATGTCCTCGGCCCGGGCCCGGCCCTCACCGGTCGGCTCGGTGGACCCGAAGGCCGCCTCGATGGACGCGGACAACCCGCGCTCGGCATCCAGCACCTCACCGATGTGCTCCAGATACGCGGCCAACCCGTCAGTGGCCCTCGCGCTCGGCAGACAGCGGCTGCGTCCGAACTCCACGATCTCCGCCTGGCGTTGCTCGCCCACCGCCGCGATCAGCGCCGCCCTGCTGGGGAAATGCCGGTAGACCGTCCCGATACCCACCCCCGCCGCGCGGGCCACCTCGGGCATCTGCGCCTCGTCCCCCCGCGCACGGAACACCTCCCGCGCGGCGTCCAGTACACGGGTGCGGTTGCGCTCGGCGTCGGCGCGCGGTCGGCGCCGGGAACCGGAAGGGCTCGAGGAGGTCGAAGAGGTCGAAGAGGGTGCCACATCGTCGATGCTACTGCTACGGTTAAACGGAATCGGATTCCAGTTCCGTTTCATTCGTTTCAGCTCTTCCACTTCCGCCGCACCGGCGCCTCGAAGAGGACACGATCACCATGTCGCAGCCCCAACCCACCCCCACACCAGGGCCGATACCGCTCCCCCAAGGCCGGGAACGCTTCCTCGTGCTGCGGCCCGGCGAGCGCCGGCCCGGCCGCGTACCCCTTCCGCCCGGCCTCGACGTCAAGGCCCGCACCGCCGACACCGAAGGCCGGCTCGCCATCCTGGAGAACCGGCTCGACATCGACATCCCGCCGCACATCCACCACCACGCCGATGAATTCGTCTACGTCCTGGAAGGCGAGATGGAGGCCGACATCGACGGCCTGACCCACCGCCTGACACCGGGCATGTGCGTCCTGCTGCCGCACGGCGTCCCGCACGCCCTGCGCAACGCCTCCCAGCCGCCCGCCCGCTGCCTTCAGATCTCCTCGCCGGGCGGCTGGGACGAGTTCATGGAGGACATGTTCGAAGCCGGCCCGGTCGTCATGAAGGACGGCCACCCCGACCACGACCGGCTCAACGAGATCGGCGCAAAGCACGGCATGCAATACGGCGTGCGATAAGGCATGCCATACGGCATCGACAACAACACCGGGCACACCACTCCACCCCCGTCCCCGTGAGCCCCAGGACGAGCACCCCGGTCAGCTCCAGGACGGGCACCCCCGAACAAGCCACGGCGCAGGCAACCACACCGCACGCACCCAGCAACACCCGCCTCAACACCGCCTCACGAGCCCCGGCGCAGCCCCAGCGGCAGGGCACTTCACAGCAGCCGAGGTGCACCCCCTCCCCCTCCCCCATCCCCACCACCACCGCCACCGCCACCGCCGCTACCACCACCCGCCGCCACACCAACACCAGCCACCACCCCCACCAATCGGGCGCCATGAACCCACCCACCGGGAGCCACGAACCCACCCACCGGGCGCCATGAACCCGCCCACCGGGAGCCATGAACCCACCCATCCGGCACCATGGACCCACCATGGATCCCCGGTACCTCCTCGCCCGCGCCCGCCGGCTCGCCGACCGTGCGACTCCCGGCCGGCGCCGACTGCTCGGGATCACCGGCCCGCCCGGCGCCGGCAAGTCGACCCTCGCCGCCCACCTGGTGGCGGAGCTGGCCGGGCGGGCGGCACTCGTCCCGATGGACGGCTTCCATCTCGCCGAAACGGAGTTGCGTCGCCTCGGACGCACGGACCGCAAGGGCGCGCCCGACACCTTCGACCCGGCCGGCTACGCGGCCCTGCTGACGCGCCTGCGCTCCCCCGAGCCGGACACCGCCGTCTACGCCCCGGCCTTCGACCGCCGCATCGAGGAGCCGGTCGCCGGCAGCATCCCCGTGGCACCCCACATCCCACTGATCGTCACCGAGGGCAATTACCTCCTCCTCGACTCCACCCCCTGGTCCCGGCTACGCGCCCTGCTCGACGAGATCTGGTACGTGGAGCTGGACACCCCGGAACGCGTCCGTCGCCTGGTCGACCGCCATGAACGCTTCGGGCGCCCGCGCACCGACGCCGAGCGCTTCGTCCTCACCTCGGACGAGGCCAACGCCCGCCTCGTGGCGGCCACCCGCGACCGCGCCGACCTCGTCATCACCTTCACCCCCGACCAGGCCCCACCCCCGCTGACCCCATGACCACCCACCGCCTACCGCCTACGCCGGCCGCCGCCCCTCCGCACGTCGCTCACTCGCCCGCCAGCAGCCCCACCACCGACAACGCGCCCCACCCCACGGACACCGCCGCAGCCTTCAGCCGCCGGTCGCGCCCCGGCAGCGTCGCGCTGAGCAGTACGGCGTCCCCGAAATCCGCCGCGATCCGCACATAGGCGGCGGTCCGCAACGCCGGGCCTTCGGGCGCCAGCGCCAGCACCAACCCGCTCGCCGCGTCCCGCCAGGCCAGCGGGCGCAGAGACGTCCGGGTCGCCCGCGCGCTCCGCCCCTTGCCGTCCACCAGCCCCGACGGCCGCGCCAACAGGTCGGGCACCGCCGTCACCGCCACCCCGTACACCGCCGTGGCCACCCCGACCGCCCGCAGCAAACCGACCTTCATCAGCCGTCCCGCCTTTCCTCGCACCTCGCGCCTCGCGCCTCGCGTCGCGCCCCTCGCGCCACGTCAGCTTCCTTCAGCTCCCTTCCGCTTCCTTCCGCGCGGAGCCCCTTCCCCGCCCTCTCAACCTCCCTCAACTTCATTCCGCACAGAGCCCCTTCCCAAACGACATCATCAGTGTCATCCTGACATCATCAGTGTCATCGAGGGGGACTCAACCATGACCGACACCGCACCGGCTTCCGGGGAACACGACGCCGGGGAAGCCGCACCCGCCGAGGCGTTGCTGTACGACGTCATCCGGCGCCTGTGGCCCCTGCACCGCACGGTCGTCCGCGCAGTGGAACGCGAACTGAAGGACACGGGCACCGGCATGACCGCCGGCGAGCACGCCCTGCTGGACGCCCTGCACAACGAAGGCCCGCGCACGGTGCCGCAGTTGGCGCGCTCGATGGGCCTGGACCGCCAGCCCGTGCAGCGCTGGGTGAACCACGCCATGGAACTGAACCTGGTCGTGACCGCCCCCAATCCCGCCCACCGCCGCTCGTCCCTGATCGAGCTCACCACCCAGGGCGCGGCAGCGATACGCGGCATCCAGGAGTTCGAGGCGGCGGAGCTGCGGCAGCGCCTGGCGGACCTCCCCGCGGCGGACATCCGCACCGCGCTGCACGTACTCGACCGACTCGGCGAGGAATTCCGGCACCTTGCGAACGGCCCACGCGTTCCACCGGAGGAAACCGACACTCACGGCAATCGCGATACTCATACGCCTAGCCACCCTCACGAGACCAAAGTCGCCAACGCCCACAACGGCGACGTATGAGCCAAGCCAGAGGTAAGAGACAATCGCGAAGCCCTGGTCATGCAGACCGGTTTCGTCGCAACACCCACCACACCACCGCATCGCCCACGCAAAGGACGGTAGGGAGAATGACCCGAGCGATCACCGCCTGGTCCGAGATCGACAACGGTCTCGTGCCGATCGACGACGGCGAGCTGTTCTACGAGACGGCCGGCTCGGGCCCCGCGGTGGTACTGCTGCACGGCGGCATGCTCGACCAGCACATGTGGGACGAGCAGTTCAGCTGGCTGGTGAACTCCGGCCTCCGCGCGATCCGCTACGACTCCCGCGGCCACGGCCTGTCCTCCACCGTTGCCGGTGACTACGCCAACCACGACGACCTGTGCGCGCTCCTCGACGCGCTCGACGTCCCGCGCGCCGTCCTCGTCGGCCTCTCACACGGTTCGCGGGTCGCAATCGACGCCGCCATAGCCCACCCGGACCGGGTGACGGCCCTCGCGCTCGCCGCCCCCGGGATCAGCGGCCGCCCCTTCACCGACCCCTTCATCCTGGAGCACATCAAGGAACAGGTGGCGGCCATCGGGGCACCGGACGGCGCGGAGCGCTATGTCGAGCACTTCCTGAGGATGTGGGTGGACGGACCGCATCGCGCCCCTTCCGCCGTGCACCCGGGATTGCGCGAGCGGATGCGGGCCTCCGCCATGGCCAATGTGGAGGTGCACGCGGACGGGCTCGGCGCCGGCATGCCGCTCGAAGTCGGGGCCGCGGACCGCCTGGGTGAGATACGGGTGCCGACGGTCGTGTTCGACGGCGACCTGGACAGTACGGACATCTCCGCCAACGCCCATGCGATAGCCCTGACCGTCCCCGGCGCCCGAAGAGTTCGCATACCGGGAGCGGGCCACATGGTCAACCTGGAGAACACCCCGCTCTACGACCACGAACTGCACGCCTTCCTCTCCTCCTTGGACTACTGACCTGGCTGAAACGCCTTCGCGCAGCCCGGTTCGCCCGTAGGTCCGCGCAGCTCGGGCCGGAGGCCAGCACCCCACGCGGACGCATGGGCAGCTAGAGTGGCCGGGCCGTGGTGTTCGGGAAGACCGGTGACGGACCTTGTGGTCCCAGGCCGGAGCGGCCCTCGCCACTGTGATCGGGGAGTTTCCAGCCCTTTTCCGTACGCGCCCGCGCGTACGGCGCCACTGACCGCAGCCTGCGGCCGGGAAGGCGAGGGCGGACGCGTGTACCCGTAAGCCAGGAGACCGGCCACGGCATCTCACGAACTGATTCCACGAGGTGCTGGAGCGTGACTGCCGGATGGCCCTGTCCACCGATACCCCGAACACCCCTGCCACCGTCGGCTTCCGCTGGCGACGGCAGGACACCCTCCGCACCGTGGGCCTGATGGGCGTCATAGCAGGACTGCACGTCGTCGCCTTCGGCGTGCTCTTCCTGCTCGTGGTGCCGAACCACTACTCCGTCGGGAGCCAGGCTTTCGGCGTCGGCCTCGGTGTCACCGCGTACACCCTCGGCATGCGGCACGCCTTCGACGCCGACCACATCGCCGCGATCGACAACACCACCCGCAAGCTGATGGCCGACGGCAAGCGCCCGGTGTCGGTGGGCTTCTGGTTCGCGCTCGGGCACTCCAGCATCGTCGTCGTGATGGCCGCCCTCGTGGCGGGCGGTGCCCAGCTGGCCGGCATTCTGCTCAACGACGAATCCCGGACCCACCAGATCCTCGGCACCATCGGTACCACGATCTCCGGGACGTTCCTCTACCTCATCGCCGCCCTCAACCTCATCGCCCTGACCGGTATCTGGCGGGTGTTCCGCGGCATGCGCGCCGGTCACTACGACGAGGCCGAGCTGGAACAGCGGCTCGATTCACGGGGCTTCATGAACCGCTTCCTGGGCCGGTTCACCCGCTCGATCTCCCGCCCCGGCCAGATGTTCCCGCTCGGCTTCCTCTTCGGGCTCGGCTTCGACACCGCGACCGAAGTGACCCTGATGGTGATGGCGGGCAGCGGCGCGGCAGCCGGCCTCCCCTGGTACGCGATCCTCTGCCTGCCCCTGCTCTTCGCCGCCGGGATGAGCCTGTTCGACACCCTCGACGGCACCTTCATGAACTTCGCGTACCAGTGGGCGTTCTCCAACCCGGTGCGCAAGGTCTACTACAACCTCACCATCACCGGCCTGTCGATCGCGGTGGCGTTCTTCATCGGCACGATCGAGCTGGTGACCGTGCTGCACGACAAGCTCGGCCTCAGCGACCCGCTGACCGGCTGGATATCCGGCCTCGACCTCGACAACGTCGGCTTCATCATCGTCGGCCTGTTCCTGGTGGTCTGGGCGGCGGCACTGACGTACTGGCGGGTGGCCGGCGTCGAGAAGCGCTGGGCGGAACGCGCGGAGCGTACGTCTTCGCAGACCCGGCCGGCGCAAGCGGAGCCCCGGAGCCCGAGCGCCTGAAACACCCGCACCGGGCCCCCGATACGGCTCCCCCGCCGCCCCACCACCCCTCCGTTCCCCCTCAGGTGGCCGAACCGGCTGCCGCCCCCGTCACCAGATCCGGCCCCCAGCGCTTGAGCGCCACCGCCAGATCGAGGGGCCGCAGCCGCTCCGACTCGTCCGGGCCGGGCCAGTCCTCCCTCGGCACCCGCCACATCACCTCGAACTCGTTGCCGTCGGGGTCCTTGGCGTACAGCGACTTGGACACGAGGTGATCGGTGGTGCCGACGAGAACACCGCGCCCGGCGAGCTGCTCGTGCGCCGCCGCGAGCTCCCCGAGTGTGCCGACCTCCCAGGCCAGGTGGTAGAGCCCGACCCGCCCGGCCTCCGGCCCCGGCGCGTCCGCCGCCACCGCGAACAGGCCCAGATCGTGATCGTTCAGGGAACCTGGCGCGCTGAGGAACGCCGCCCGCCCCGGTATCTCCACATCCACCGTGAGCCCCAGGGCCTCGGTGTAAAAGGCGATGGCCCGCGGCACGTCACGGACGTACAGCACCGCATGGTTGAGCCGTCGTACAGCCATGAATCCACTCCCCGATCTCCCGCCGCGGCCCGAGACCGCGGCACCCACGCCCGACCGCCCCCGCCGGCCGAGCGCATTTACTTGAAAGTTCAAGTCTGCCTCGGACCGACCCTACACACCCCCACAACCCCGAACAACACCCCAAACACGCCACACCAACCCCCTCCAGCCCCTTCGGCCCCCTCCCACCGAAGGGGCGAAGGTGGCGTGTCCACGGCCCGGCACCTTCGTTGGCCACCCCGCCGGTGAACGCGGGTGGGGTACGTCAGGAGCGTGGAGCAGTGACCATGACCCGTTGGATCGTGATCAACGTCCCTCCCTGGCTGCTGCTGGCAGGGCTCATCGTGGGGGTCGCCGGCGGGACAGCAGCCGTCCAGGCATACGTCCGGCACCGTTTCCCCCGCCTGAAGCGGGGCGAGCACAACGAGATCGCCCAGTTCCTCTTCCCCGTGATCGCTGTCGTCTACGGGTTCCTCGTCGGCTTCATCGTCCTCGCGCTCTGGGGCCAGGTGAACACCGCGGACCAGACGACGCGGACCGAGGGCGCCATGGCGGCACAGATGGCCAGGGGCCTGGAGGTGTTCGGCAGCACCGAGAGCGCCCGGCTCCGGCAGAGCCTGGGGCAGTACGGACGCGCGGCCGCGGACGAGTGGGCCGGCGCCGCGACCGGCCGGACCACGCCGGAGGCCGAGAACGCGCTGAACCGCCTGTACAGCGCCTACGAAAGCGTCACACCCCGCAACGACACCCAACGAGCCTTCCTCGCCGGCTCGCTGGCGTCCCTGAGGGACTTGAGCAGAGCCCGGACGGAACGCCTGCTTCAGGCACGCAGCAACATCGGCCCGCCCCTGTCCCTGTGGCTGGTGGTCTTTCTGACCAGTGGCCTGGTCCTCGGGTTCTCCGTCACCTTCGGCTCCGAACGCGCCCTGATGCACTACGGGATGGTCGGCGCGGTGAGCCTCCTCGTTGCCGCCAACCTGTTCCTCGTCGCGGAACTGTCCTATCCCTTCCTCGGCGAGTTCTCCACGTCGCCGGAGCCGCTGCGCACGGTGATCCAGATCCTGTCGTCGCCCCAGCGGTAGCCCACGGCCCCGTCGGCCGTGCGGTCAGCTGCCGCTGCCCACCCCTCGACGTCGGAACAGGACCCGGCCGCCGCGCGCGAACAGGATGAACAGGGCCCGGAAGATCATGAAGACGGTGGTGAGGGCGAGCACCCGAGCCACCACGTCGGCGATCGCGGCCCCCGGGGCGGGTACGTCCAGCAGACGCGACAGCTCCGCGATGACCACGACCAGCCCGAACAGGAACGGCAGCCATTCCCAGTGAGTCCGTGAACGCCACCGCACGGCAGCCTGCCGCCGGCGTCGCCACCGACGCGTCCCCACACTGAGGAGGACGCTGAGAACCATCATCGACACGGGCACCCACAGGTCCCCCCACTGCACCGTGAGCTGCACGGCTCCCCCTTGCGGCTCCGAAAACCCGGCTGGACCGGCGGTGAGCTTATCCGAGCCGGTGGCACCTCGCGGGACGGGTCAAGAACGCCCGGAGCGCCCGGCCGCGGCACTCCGATCGGTGATCAGGCTCCGGAGGGGAGGCGCCAGAGCGGGGCCTGGTACTGCTCCGGGTGGCTGCTGAGCAGCAGTGCCCTGAGGTCCAGCCGCTGGTGGCCGCCGAGACCGAAGGCTTCGGTGAGCCGGCGGAACGTGGTGTGGGTGATCCCACGGGACCGGGCGGCGGCCTCGAACTCGTCGAGCTGGCGGAGTACGGCCTCCGGGTCGAGCGGCCGGGCGGGCCGGCTGCCGAGCAGACCGGCCTTGTCGCGCTCGTGGTCGATCTCGGAGAAGCCGCAGATCTCGCGGCTGTACTGCTCGACCTCGTGCAGGTTCTCCGTCGCGAGGACGGCTCGGGCGAGCTGGTTGCGGTCGAGGGCTTCGTCGAGGTCCGCCTCGTACACGACGGGCCCGTCGTCGGTGAGCGCGACGGGCAGGCCGGCGTCCCGCACCTCGCACAGACCGCGGGCCCCGCGTGCCGTGGCGGCCAGCATGGCCGCGGCCTCGGAGGGGTGCCACTCCAGTACCGAGCTGACGGGCGTGACGTGCTCGGCGGTGAGTGTCACGGCAACGGGGCCCAGGCGTTCGCGCAGGGCGTCGGCGGGGATTTCGCCGTCGAGGCCGGGGCCGGCGACCAGCAGCCGTACGGGGAAGTTGAGTTCGCAGCACGCCGCGAGGGTGAGGGCGTCGGCGAGCGGGCTGCGGAGGGTGGGTTCGTCGCCCCGGGCCAGGATGTCGCCGCCGACGTCCAGGAGGTCGACGGAGTCCGGCTCCAAGTACTGGACGATCTCCTCCAGTTGCCGAACGATGCCCTCGGCGCCGTGATGCGGGTCGATGAGCGCGAGGGTCTGCGACAACTCCGCGGCCAGCCGGGGCAGCGTCGAGCCCGCAGGAGCGATCGGCGCCGCGTCGGCGGGGACCGTCCGGACGCTTCGGGTGAGGAGACGGAGACCGGTGAAATTGGCCGGCCCCCTCGGCCCGGGCACGGGGTCGATCAGGAGACGGTCCCACGCATAAGTGAGAACCACCGCCGGAGTCTCGCCCCCGTACAGGGCCGCATCCAGCATCGCCGCGGCGACAGCGTCGCCGCCTCCTCCCGCTGCCACGATCAAGCGCGTCACGTGCGTCAGCGTAGGGCGGCCGGGCGCCGATCCCGCGCACCTCGACGCCACGACTTTGCGCCCCCCGAGATCCCGCCCCTCGCCGCGTAGCGGCCGGCCAGCCGGGCGTCACCGATTGCAGGCTGCGACGATGCCCAGAATCACCAGCGCCACCACGAACATCGCGAGGCAGCCACCCACGGCGCTCTCCGCCTCCCGGACAACCCCCTTGGGCTTCGGCCGCGACCTCTCGTAGTCCTGCATCCCTCGCGCCACGGCGCGCCTGACCTCGTCTTCATCCATGCGAACGCCCCCTGGCTGCTCAGCCGTCCGACCAACCGGCTACGGGCAACCTATCCGCCGCGGTCGACCGCCCTCCCCGTCGCGTGGGACACGCAGCGTGACACCGTGAGACACCTGGAGCGGCCGGTGAAGCGACGGCCCGCCGCGGGCTGAACGTGAGCGTCGGTGTCACATCCGGACGCGGACGCAAAAGACCCCCTGTCATGATCAACAGGGGGTCCTCTGACTCGTGGGCACAACAGGATTCGAACCTGTGACATCTGCTTTGTAAGTTCGATCAAGCGACTCGTCAGCCTTCGAGGCTCCCTGCTGCTTCGCCTCACGCCATGCATACCTGTCGTCTCACGTACGGCGGAGTCCACATGCGTTGCCGTCAGCTATTGCCGTCAGCGAGGGGTGCAGACATGCCGACAATAGCCCTCGGCTCTGGAACCTGAGACCTACGCATTACGAGTTGCCCGATCTTGGCTTACCACCGTCCACCACGGTACGCATACGCAGGTCAGAAGCCGAAGAACTGATGAGCCAGAGTCGTCACCTAGGACGATAGATCAGGTCGTTGAGATGACCTGCGGGGAGTGGTTCTCAACGGTCGTCGCTGGTCGATCTGGAGCGCGCTCGGGCGACCCAGAGACGACCGCCCCGCGACCTTGTGGTGGTGCAGGGCCTGACGTCCCGCACAAGGTGGGACGTCAGGCTTGACCGTGAAGGTCATCCTCTGGACTTAGAGGGTGGCGCCAGTTCGATAGTTACGGAAACCCATCGGCTGCGAAGGTCGGTTAGCCCTTCGACTGCCTGTTGCTGAGGAGGACGTAGGCGAGAGGCATGAGGATGAGCAGCAGCCCGAGGCCAACTGCGGCTCCCCATGGCACGCTGGTGCCTGCCGTCACCGTCAGCAGTGCGACCGGTCCAATCGTCGATGCAGCAGTGGCGCCCAGATAGTGGAGAGTGCGCAGTGAATCACCACTCCACTTCTCCGGGACAGAGGCGGAGACCTCCATGCCCACCGGGGCGAGGGAGAACCTGACCGTCGCAGCCCCGGTGGGCTCGGTCAGGAGCAATCCCTCCGCCTCGGCCGCTTCCCCCTGGTTGAGGGCAAGAGCGCTGATGGTCGGCTGGACAGTCACGTCCGTGTTCGTGTTCATTCATCCCTTTCGGGTGCCCCGGCTGCGAACCCCTTTTGGATCGCGACAGAACCGGGGCGGAGCTAGCCCCCAGCCGCTACGAGTCAGCGGCTGGCCGGCTTTTCTCCTGCATGGGCTCTCCTCTCTCTGTCTCCCCTGGGTTAGGGGAGGAGTGGGCCCACTCTAGCGGGTACGCACCAAAAGTGCACCAGATTCGCAGTTAGATAGGTGCGCGTTCGATGCCTGTGTGAGACAGTGATGGTGTGGAGTGCTGGATGATCGGCAGCGTGCGTCGACATCCGAGTCAAGGAAGGTGTCATGGCCAGATCATTGCGACCCGTGGAACCCGCTGAGAGTGAGCGCTACTCGGTGACCTTCGTACCGGCGGCCGTCCAGGCTGTTCACGACCTTACGGAAGTCTCCGGGCTGTCCAAGTCGGATGTAATTAACCGTGCTGTGCAGGTCTACGCCTTCCTGGCCAGGGAGATGGCTGGCGGTCGGCAACTGATGTTGCGCAACGAGGACGGTTCCCTTGAGCGGGTGCACATTGTGTGAGGGGGGCTCACTCGGGCCGTTAGTTCGAGTACTCGCGGACGCAATTGCCCGGAGACCTGAACTTCCAGATCTCCGGGCTCATTGCTGAGGGGGCTGCGCCGCTCGGTGTAGAGCTGTGAAAGAAGGGGCCAGGAGCCCCCTCGCACCCCTCTTAGAGCAGTTCGATCGCCCAGGCGCGACCCCATAGCGAACTTGCCCGCTCGTGGTCGGCCTCATACGGAAGCGCGACGGGGTGCGGCAAGGAGCCCCTGCCGGTCGTCGCCCTCGGAGCAGTCAGTGGGCGGGGTATCCAGGAACGCGCGGAGTGCTTGCCGGAATTCCTCCATCTTGCGCGCTCTCTGCCGCCAGGACCGTCACGGATACCCTGTGCGCATGCAGCCGCCAGATCGGGACATCGCCCCCACGGGCGAATCACAAGCTTCTGCGGCTCCCGCGGGGGTGGTGCCAGATTCCCACCAGCTCGACTTCCCACCCGTCCGCAATGGCGTCGACTACCTCGTAAGTGTCGTCGACCACCTCACCAGGAGTGAGGTCGGCCCCCGCGACATCAAGTACGCGGTGCTTCACCTGCAGGCCGCCACCGAGGTGCTACTCAAGGCCCGGCTCGTACGCGAGCACTGGAGCCTGGTCTTCGACAACCCCGGCGAGGCCACCGAACGGGCCTTCCGCTCCGGCGACTTCAAGAGCTGCACCATCAACGAGGCCGTCACCCGACTGCGTAACATCGTCGGCGTCCACATAACCGACAAGGAGCAGGCGGCCCTCAAGGACCTCGGCCGCGACCGCAATGCCTTGCAGCACTACGGTCTGACGCACAACGCCCGCGCCCTTGAGGCCCGCGCCGGCCGTGTGCTCGACTTCCTCGTCCACTTCCTCGACGACGCCCTCCTGCCGGACTTCGACCAGGACGAGAGCAACACCATTGGCGCGGACATGCTCCAGGTTCGCAACGGACTGGACGGAGTCCACACATTCATCACCCAACGCAGACGACGGCTACGCGGGGAACTGAAAGGCTCCGAGAACCGCACCACGGAGTGCGATCAGTGCCACGAGATGGCCCTGGTCACCGATGGAGAAACCGTCCGCTGCCACTTCTGCGGCCACACCTGGCTCGCCCTAACTCCTTGGATCATGGAGCTCTACACGAGAGACAAGGGCTACCCCCAACTCTGTCCAGAGTGTCAGGCGCAGACTATGGTCCCCGGCGTCCGTCTCGCCAGCGAGTCGCTCCCGGTGTCGTTCTGCTTCGCCTGCACAGCCAGCATCCCCAGCCCCCCGGCAGAGGCGACCGAGGAAACCCGGTAACCACGCTGTTCCGCAAACTGAGCGGTCAGTGCAGCAGCACCACCGCACCGAGCCTGAGACCCGGGCGATAGACGGAAGCTGAGAAAACCAGCGTCCCGCGTGCCGCGCTGAAGGCTGCCACCGGTCGGATCCGCCCGCGACGCGTGCCCGGCGAGCGGCCCCCTGATACCCGTTGTGCGACGCTTGGCCATGCGGCACATCAGCGGGTGAGAGGGGACCAGATGCCGGGAGCGAGTCCGCGCGGGACGTATTTGTTGATCGCGGATGCCCTACGCAAGAAGATCGCGAAGGGGCACTTCGCTGAGACGGGGCTCCCCTCGGAAGCCGCGCTGATGCGTGAGCACGGGGTGGCGCGGACTACCGTACGACGCGCTTTGGAGATCTTGGAGAAGGACGGTCTCATCCGCTCCGAGCCCGGGATTGGCCGCGTGGTCAGCGACGGCAGCGAGCGGCGCCCCTTGGCGCAAAGGATGAGCGACATGATCGCCGAACGCGGCTTCGCCGTCGGTGACGCGTTCCCATCCGAGGCCCGGCTCTGCGAGGAATTCGCAGTCTCGCGGACAGCCCTGCGGAGCGCTCTGTCAGCGCTGGAAGGTCAGGGGCTACTGGAAGCTGTGCACGGGAAGGGGCGGTTCGTTCGCGCCCTCCCGGCGACCACACACGATTCGTAGGCTGGAGCCCATGAGACTCACAGAGCAGGCATTTGCCCTCTCGGAATCGATGCTGGCTGAACCCCTCCCGCGCCGCTGGGCGCATTCGCTCGGCGTCGCCAAGCGCGCGGCGACCCTGCGCCCCATCCTCGGCCGCGACGCCGACGTCATGGAGGCCGCCGCGGTCCTCCATGACGTCGGCTACTCGCCATCGATCGCTACGACAGGGTTCCATCCGCTCGACGGTGCCCGGTTCCTCCGCGAGCAGGAGTCGTTTGACGAACGGGTGGTTCGCCTGGTGGCCCACCATTCCTGCGCACTGCTTGAGGCGGAAGAGCGGGGACTGCGTGACGAGCTGGCGACTGAGTTCGAGATGGAGCGTCCGGAGCTCGTGGATGCCCTGATTTTCTGCGACATGACGACGACGCCGGATGGCGGCCACACCGCGCCGGCCGACCGTCTGAACGAGATCGTGGCGCGCTACGGTCCGGACACCATCGTGGGTCGCTTCATCCAGCGGGCGGCACCCGAGATTCACGCTGCCGCGGGCAGGGTGGAACAGCGGATGGCCGCAGTGGGCGCGGGTCAGCCGATGTAGGGCACCGTCAGTGAGTCATCCAGGCCGTGCTCAATGCGCAACCGCATCGAGGGGTGGATGTCGAGCCGGTCGAGGTCCGCTGGAGAGACCCAGCGGACCTCTTTAGATTCGTTGCTGGTACGCAGCGAGCCGCCTGTGAGGTGCGCGCGGAAGCAAATGGAGAATTGCTGCCGGACTTCCCCATCGTCGTACGCCATGACGTGGCGCGGGTCGGTGTAGAGCCCGCTGACACCGTCCACCTCGACCGTAAAGCCGGTCTCTTCCTCGACCTCCCGGACGACGGTCTCGGCGATCGACTCGCCTACGTCATGTCCTCCCCCGGGGAGAGCCCACAGGTCGTTGTCGGTCTTGTGGATGAGTAGGAGTCGCCCATCCTCATCCCGGACGACGGCGGTAACCGAAGGCACCACAGAGTTGGCTTTCGGGGCCTCCGGGTCGTTGAAGTAGTCCCTGCGGCTCATGCCTGAACCTCCGCGAAGTCGGTGGGTGAGGTGATCACGCGGGCAGAGTCCCACACGCGCTCAACGCTCTCGGCATAGGTGTCAAACAGCTCGCCACCAGGGACGCGCTGTAGGTGGAGAACGGGGGCAAGGTAGGCGCCAACTCCGTATACGTGGCCGTTCGCAAGTAGTTCGTTGTCGGCACGGTAGATGGAGTTGTAGAGGGTCGTGCTGTGCAAGCGGAACTCGACGCCCGGCAGGCCGAAGAGCCCGCGGTAGTTCATCAATGCGTTGCGGATCTTGCTGGCCATCGCATCGCCGATTCCCTCGTCTGCACCACGGGTCGCAACCTCGGGGCAGTCCGGGTCGCCAAGCATGAAACGAACCCGTACGCCATCCGCCGACTTCTCCTTGACCAGGCGGAGGAATTCGGGATCTTCAGTCAGCCAGAACCCGGAGTAGACCAGCACATCGAAGTACGTCCTGGACGACGAATAGAGCTGCGGCCAGAGGCGCGGGGGCACCGCTGAACGGTGTGGGTACAGCTTCACCAGCTCCGCGCCGCCGGCTGACGTGACCTCAGCCATCGTCCGCTCGTCGGGCCACAGGTAGGACACCTCGTAGCGGAGGAGCGAAGCCACCGCGTACTGGAAGCGGCGATACGGTTTGCGGCCCTGATTGATCCACCGTTCGACGGTTTTGCTGGCCACCCCGAGGCGTTCGGCGACGGTCTCGATGGTGAGCCCTCGTTCGGTGATCGCCCCACGAAGTCGCTCGTTCGCCATCTCCCCTTCTCCCCCTTCGCGTTGGGACGCCTTGGGACGACTTCGACCCTAGCCAGCCGTCCCGGAGCCGTCCATGGGAGCGGTCGTACGTCTGCTGTTCAGGCAGCAACCTGGATGCACACCGAGAGAACGCCCTTCTGAGGGCGGGTTCTTGACAGGGCGTGAGATACAGGTATTACATGTATCCCATGACGCGGGGCGCCGGCACTGGGCTCCGGAAGTCACATTGCTTGACCTGCGCAAATGCACGACCAAAGGGCCCTGCTCCGGCGGGGTCATGAGGCCCCGCTTCGGCGGGGGCGAGGGACCCCGGGCCCTTTGCATCCGGGAGGGCTTAGACCGAGAGGTCACGTCTCCATACGCCTGAAACGGGAGCCCGTGTTCCCGAAGGAGACACCTGTTCACATCCGCTTCCACCGAGGAGTCGTCGTGACACGACATCTGTAGGGCGCTGCCGTGCTGGACCGGTACGGCAGCAGCAATGCCCTTTGCGTCCCCGCCCGGGGCGGCGCCGGAGACATCCGGGCGCCGCCGCGCGCGGTTCATCCGGAGCTACCGCGGGATAGCCGCGGCCGGTTGCCTCCTCCGCCCGTCCGGGCGCCTCTTCGCGGGGCTGCTCGTACGGGTGGGGTGTGGGGAGCTGGATCGATTCCGGCCCGGCCGCCGAGGCGGCCTGCCGCACACATCCTGTGCGGCCTCATCCGAACGGCACGCGACCCCGGGGCGCAATCCCGGGGCCGCTGGAGGGCCGTTCCACCTGAGAGGACACAACGACCCATGAGCATCATTGCACTGGTCCCCGATCCGGACCGTGAGCCGGCCACGGAGTGGGCCGCCATCGTCGCCGAGACGCCGCTGATCGAGGCGGAAGTCGAGCTGCTGGACGTTCAAATTGCCCTGATGGACCGAGTGCCCTCCGAGCTGGACCGGCGGCGCCTGCGCCGGGCTGAGGCCCGGGTGCTGGCCGAGCGGGCCGCGCTGGCCAACCGCGCCCCCTCCGGGGAGGCCGCGTGATGGCCGACACCTTCACCGCTCAGATGACGCTGTCTCCCGCCGGCTTCTGGCGCGTGTACGTCGTGCTCTTCGGCGCGTCGGAGTGGCCCGAGCACACCTGGGGCCGCTCCGCCCCGATCCCCACGGTCGTGGAGCGGGCCGAGGCGCTTGCCTCCCTCGGGTACGAGGTGGCGTCGGGCACCGAGTGGGAGTGGATCGAGTACAGCGAACTGCCCGATGACCCCGGCAGCACGGTGTGCCTGCTCGCCGCGGTCAGCGTGCTGGCCAGCCCGTCCGCCACGGCGTTCGTGCCGGAGGTGGGGGCATGAGCTTCCAGGACACTGCGCTGACGGCGGCGCACGCGGAGGTCAAGGCGGAGCTGGCCCGTACGGACACGAAGGCCAGTTTGCTGCTGGCGTTCACCGGCGCGATGCTGGCCGGCGCCTGGACGGTGGCCACCAGCGTCCACCTGCCCCCGGCCGCCGTCGCGTTCGGGGCCGCCGGGGTGGCGGTGCTGCTGGCCGCGGCCACGTACCTGCTGCGGACGGTCCGCCCGAACCTCGGTGGCGCCCGCCCGCAGGGCTTCCCCAAGTGGGCCACCCTCACCCCCGACGAGATCCGGGACGCGCTGAGCGAGGACGACCGGCCCGCGCACATCGCCGCCCTGTCCCGCATCGCCGTTGCCAAGTTCGCCCGCCTTCAGCGCGCCATCGACCTGACCTGTGTTGCCGGTGCGCTGCTCGTCGTGGCGGCCGTTGTGGCGTGGCTGGGGGTGGCGTGATGATTCGCGTCGTTACCCGCGCCCGGCTGGCGGCCTTGCAGCAGGACGCCGATGGCGCTCGTGAGCGGGCACGGGAGATCCAGGGTGCCGCGGACCGCGCGTACGCCGGCCATCTGCGCACCGTCTACGACTTGACGGCCGATGTGGAAGCCGCCGAGCGCGCGGCCGAGGCGGCCCGAGCCGACGCGGTGATGGTCCGGGAGATGCTGGAGTGCACGGAGGCCCAGCTGGCCAGCGCGCGTGCGACGGTGGCCGAGCAGGCTGCCCGGATCGGCGCGCTGACCCGCGAGCTGGACGCGATGGTCGGGGCGGTGGTGTTGCTGCACTACGGCCAGCTGCGCAGCATCCACCCCGACGGTGCGGCGGCTAAGCGGCATGCGTCCTCCTTCGGCGCCGACCCGGATGGCTGGGGTACGGCCCTTAGCGACCGTCCGGCGTCTGAGGTGGCCTGGCGCATCTCGCCGCTGAGCAATTGGGCGGTGGCGGACGGCGGTGATGCCGGATGATCCCGACCCTTTCCCACCTTCTGCCTGACGGCTCCGGTTGGCTGTCCTGGGCCGCGCCGCTGGCCACCGCGCTGTTCGCGGTGGCGGTGGCGGTGTGGGGTATCGGGCGGCTGCGGCGCTCGTCGTGGCTGGCCGGCATCGGCCCGCAGGCCATCGTGGCGCTGGGTGGTGTCGCGGTCAGCGTCTACGGTCTGTGGGGCTTTGCCACCGAGACCGTGCACCTGCCGCGCCTGCTGACTGTTGCGTTCATCTCGGTGTTTGACGCGGCGGAGATGACGCTGCTGGTGATGCTCTACCGTGCCGCCGACCCGGAGGTCGGGTGGACGCGGGAGCTGCGGTTGATGCACCGCACGGCCTGGACGCTGGTGGCGTTCTCCGGCGCGATGAACGCCGTGCACGCCCCGAACTGGTGGGCCCGGCCGGTGCTCGCCGCGGTCCCGGCGCTGGCCGCCTGGCTGATCGAACTGCAGCTGCGCAGCAAGCTCCACACTCCCGGCCGGGATGAGGAGGAGGATGTGCGACCGGGGCCGGCCAGGTTGGTGGCACTGCTGTGGCAGCACGCCTGGTCGGGGCTGTTCGCCCTGCTCGGCCTGGATGCCCGTACCTCCTCCTCCGCCATCGCCCGCGCGGCCATGGCGCAGCGTGCAGCCCTGCGCGTCTACCGCCTCCGCCTCACCCTCGAAGCAGCTGCTCCGGCCGGGCCGCGTGCCGCGCGGCGGGCGCAGCGGCGGCGGGCGCGGCTTCGGGGGCGGGCGCAGAAGGCTCTCGATCGTGCGGACGTGGCCACCGACCGGGGCCAGGCGCTGGCTCTGGTGCGGCGCCTGGCAGCGCTGACGCGGGCGGAGGAAGTCGCGCGGCTGAACTATGCCGACGCCCCGGCCGTGCTGGCACTGATCGAGGACCTGGCCGTGACGCCGGCCGCGCAGCGCATCGAGTCCTCCGCGCTGGCGGAGCAGGCCGAGGACGCGCGGCGGCGCGCGGAAGCCGCGCGGCAGGAAGCTGAGCACGCGCGGCAGGAGGCGGAGAGCGCGCGGGAGCGCGCGGAAGCCGACCTAGCTGCCGCGCGTCAGGAGTTGGCCCGCGCGGAAGAGGCCCGCAAAACTGCCCTTGAGGACCAGGGTGGCGCGGCGGCCGCGATGGCAGATGCGCGGCAGCGCGCGGAAGCCGCGCGGCAGGACGAGCAGGCCGCGCGGCAGCGCGCGGAAGGCATCATCCAGGACGCCAACACCAAGGCCGCTCACCTGCGGCAGGAGGCCGAGACCGCCCTGCGGGACCTGCGCAAGGCCACCGACGACCAGCAGCAGCGCCTCGACGCCCTGACCAACCAGGCACAGGAAGCCGAAGGGCTCACCCAGCAGCGCCAGCAAGCGTTGGGGCAGGTCAAGCGGCAGATCCAGGAAGCCACCCTCCTACGCGACCGGCTGCGCGGCGACCTGGCAGCCCTCCGGCCTCAGGCCCCGGAAGCCGCCATGGGCGGGGAGGGGCCGATGTGGAAGTCACCGGCCAAGGAGCAGGGCTGGCAGCACTACCTCCACACCCTCACCACCACCGGCGGCCAGAGCGAGCCGAGTGCGGCGGAGCTGGCGGAGCGGTTCGGGGTGGACGGTGGTAACGCGCGGAACTGGCTGCGGGACTTCCGTGCCGCGCGCGCCGCGCAGATCGCCGCGCACCAGCCGCGCGCAGCCGCGCACCCCGCCGTTGACGACACCGCCCCGGCCAGCGCCGCCTGATGCCGGGTCCCCGATTCTGGGACCCCGAGGGCACGAAGTACGGGCTCCCCACCTACCCGTGGCGCCTGGCCCCGGACGGTCTGGCCACCCGCGCGCAACTCCGCGCGCGGGGCCTCCGTCCCGGCGGGCAGGAGATCGCCGCGCAGATCCTGTGGCGCTCCCGCCGCCTCCGCGGCGGGGTCCGCGTCGCCTACCTCTACCGCATCGACCAGGCCAAGTCCGTCCGGCCCATGACCCCGGGCAAGTGGGCGGCCCTGGCGAAGGCGAACGCCGCCCGCCGCACCTGCCCCGTCTGCGGGCGGGACGCGGGCTACACCCTCTCCACCTCACTCGGCGTGTGTGTGCCCTGCGCAGACGCTCCCGCGCTGGCCGCATGAAGGAGGCTCCCATGCCCTCAACCGCAACCGAGACCAAACCACCCACCCCCACCACGACGCCCGAAGCCATCAAGCAGCAGCCGAAGCCGGCCGCACAGACCAGGGAGCCGGCCTCCGCGCCGGGGCAGACGCTGGGTGGCGTCTTGATCCCCGGCGGCGCGCTGACCGGCCTGATCGGGTTCTGCTGGCTCTGCCATCAGTTCAGCCTGCCCGCCGTCCTCCTGGCCGTCGTCGCCTGCTCCGCGGTCGCCACGGCCACGCTGGCAGTGCGGGCCGGGCGGCGCATTCGGCGGGCAGGCTCGGGCCGTCTGGGGCGTGCCTCGCTGCGCGCACCGGGCACCGGGCACCGTGGCGGTGCTGCCTCCGGCCCTGCGGGACGTGCTTCGACTGCCGGCGGGAGGGTTCCTGCCGCCCGGTCCGGGGCCGGACCGTCGCAGCGCAAGCCAACCAGCGGCACGCCGTCGGCAGTCGGCCGCGCCGGTGGCACCTCACGGAAGCCAGGTGGTCTGGCCCCGAAGCCGAAGCCGCTGGGCGCGGCCACGCCGAATCTCTCCAGTCACCAGCCGGGCGTGCTGGGACGGAACGCGGCGGCACTGGGCGGGCCGGGCCGCCGCACCACTCCGAGCGGCGCGGCGCCGCGTACGGCACCCAAGCCGACCGGCGGCGCGTCGCTCCGCAAGCACACGGGCGGGGGCGCCGCACCGACGCTCTCCGGCGCCGCTGGAAGGCTGGCCCGGACGTTCAGCCGCAAGTCCCCCACCACCGCGGCCGGCATCAACACTCCGCAGGGCGGGGCACGTCGAACAGGTGGTGCCAAGCAACCGAAGAGCAGCGGCCGGCAGCAGCCGGGCAACAGCAAGGGCAGTTACAAGCCCGCACCGCAGCAGAGCACCACCTCGGCCGGCGGGCGGGCCCGGAAGGCCGCGAAGGCCCTCACCCAGGCTGCTCTTCGCAACCGTGGGCAGTCGGGCAAGCAGCCCAACTCCGGCAAGCTCAAGACCCGCCCCAAGCGCACCTCGCGACAGGAGAAGTCCAAGCTGCGGGGCGCCTGGCGCGGGCTGCGCCACGGCTCGCGCCTGACCAAGCAAGGCTCGTACTGGGTGGGGCGGAAGCTGCGCAAGCACCTCAGCCCTGTGACCCGGGATCGGCTGCGTAAGGCCGCCACTCCGCTGCGGGCCACGGCCCGCCTGGTGGCCCGGCACGGCTCGCCGCTGCTGGCCCATGCCTGGCGCTACGGCTCGCGCGCCCTGCTCAACGGGCATCTGGCTCTGGGCTCGGTCCGCTTCTCCACCGTCGGGCCGAACTGGCTGCGCCCGCTGGCCCGTGTCTTCCACACCCTGACCACCCCCGCCGCTCGTGCCCTTGCCTGGGCCGGGTCTTGGGGGTGGCTGAACCGCTGGATGTACCGGCACACCAGCGCCGACACCACCCCGCCCAAGACCCGCCGCACGACACCGACCGGTGTCCGGACGGCCGGAGCACACCGGGCAGTGCACAGCCCGACCCGCATCACCACTCCTGCGACGAACGGAGTTCCTGTGTCCTCCATCGAACCCGCGCTGCCGCTGCAGTACGCCGCCGACGCCGTGCGCACCGCCGGCGCCATGATGGTCCTCAACCCGGCCGGCAACATGGTCGGCTACGAAGCCACCATCAACAGCCTGGCGGAGATCCAGCGCGCCATCGGCGACGTGATCGCCATGGCCGCGCACTCCAGCCGGGAGAGCTTCAAGGTCAACGCGGCCATCCCCGAGGCGTACGACGACACCGCCGTCTACGCCCACGCGCTCGCCGGGCGCCTGGACTCCATCCCGACGCTGTACCGGATCATCCACGCCGAGCAGATCGACAACATCGAGAACCCCACCATCCAGGGCGCCAAGTGGGACCAGTCCGCCAACTGGCAGTAACCCGCTCACCCACTCCGCCACAGGCCAGGTACCGACCGTCGGTGCCTGGCCTGCGCTCTTCCGGCTCACCCCGACCGAACGGAGACCCTGCTCATGCTGAGCCGTCCCAGCAACCACGAGCCGATCCCCTGGCGGCACGGCGTGGTGTCCACCCCGCTGTTCACCGCCGCCACCGTCTACGCCGGCGGCCTCGGCCTCGGGCTGGCCGCGGACGCCGGTACCGCGCTGCCGCTGGGCTGGATCGGCGTCGGCTCCCTCACCGGCATCGCCGCCGCGGCCACCTCCCGCTTCATCCGCACCTCCGGCCAGTCGAAGTTCCGCCGCTGGTTCCACACCGGCTTCACCGCCACCTGGACCAGCGCCGCCTACGCCTGGATCAACTGGACCGCCCACGGCAGCCCCTGGACCCTGGCCTCCGCGGCCGTCGTCGGCGCCGCCACCGCCGCCCTCACCCCGTTCTATGCGATCGACCGCGGCTTGCGGGCCGAGGAGATTGCCGCCCAATGGGCCACCGAGGCCGGTACCGGCTACGGCGACCGCGCCGAATGGGCACGCCTGTTCGAAGAGGTCGGAGCGAAGGGCGTGGAGGTCGGCAAGAGCCAGCGCACCCGCGGCGGCTACGCCATGCCGCTCCGCCTGACCAGCACCTCCTTCGAGCAGTTGCTCACGATGCTGCCCGCCCTGGAGACCCGCAAGGGCGACATCCGCCCCGGCTCCCTCCGCCTGGTCCGCAGCGAATCCGGCCTGGCCTCCGAAGCGATGCTGCACGTCACCACCCGCAACGTGCTGGCCGAGACCATCGACCTGCCCGGCGACTCCCACCCGCTGACCATCCGCGAACCGCTCACCTTGGGCCTGCTGGAGTCGGGGGAGCCGATCGAGATCCTCTTCCGTCAGGTCAGCATCATGATCGCGGGCATGAAGGGGTCCGGGAAGAGCGTCCTGCTCCACGTCATCATCTCTCTGCTGACCCGCTGCACCGACGCGGTGATCTGGATGATCGACATGGCGCAGGGCAACACCGCCAAGCGCTGGCTGCGCCCCTGGGCCCAGCAGTGGAAGGACACCGACGGCCGCCTGATCGACCGTCCGATCCTGGACTGGGTGGCCACCGACCCGGCGGAGGCGGTTCGGCTGCTGAACGCCGCGCTGGCCATCGCCGACGGCCGGGCGCGGCGCATGAAGGGCGGGAAGATCCAGCCCAAGGAGAGCGAACCGGCCGTCATCGTGCTGTCGGATGAGAACTCCGACCTGATGGCGTGGACGCCGGAAGCGCTCAAGGCGAAGATCCGGCTGCTGAAGAAGGGCCGCAAGGCCGCCGTGGACGTGGTCGACGCCGTCCAGCGCGGCACCGGCCCCAACACCGGCGGCGGAGAAGTCGATTCGCAGTACGACATCACCATCGGCATGCGCTTCGCCAAGAAGCAGGAAGGCCAGTTCGTCTTCCCCGGCCACTACCAACAGGTGGACCTGGCCAAGCTCCCCGGCAAGGGCGCCCTCTACATCCTCGACCAGGCCCGTGCCCAGGAAGGCGGGATCGGGCCGGAGCGCGGCAAGGTCTACTTCGCCAACGACGAAGACGAGCACGCCGACGGCACCGCGCGCCACGACATCGAAGAACTGGCCGTGGCCCGCTGGGACATCCGCCCCGACCTGGACCAGGCCGCCCAGGAGGACGCCGCGCCGTTCGGCTACCACGAGCGCTGGTCCGACCCCGAGCGGATCGCCTGGCTGCTGGACGCCCTGGGCCTGCCCACACCGGCCGGCACCGGCGCCCGCACCGCAGCGGACGGGACCAGCGCCGCGGGCGGCAACACCGCACCGGGACAGGCCGGGGGCATCGGGACGCTCACCCCGATAAAGCCCATCGAGTACTACATCGACAAGGCCAAGAACCCGCAGGCCGAACCGCCGCAGGAGCCCACCGCCCCGGCTACCGAGCCCCCCACCGCCGGAGGCTCCAGCGGTGGTGAAGAGGACCCGCAGGTAGCCGCGGCGATCGCACGGGCCCTGGCAGAGTTCGAGCGCATCACCGAACAGGCCGCCGAAACCGCTGCGGACGAGGAGGCCGCCGCGGACGAGGAGGCCGCCGCGGCCGCACCGGCCGGGCCGGAGTGGCTGCCCACCGCGATCGACGCGATCGAGTCCGCCGGGGCGATGGGCATGAAGCCGGCCGCCATCGCCGACCTTGTCGGCCGGGACCGCAAGACCGTCCGCGAAGCCCTCAAAGCCGCTGCCGAACGCGGCGAGTTGGTCTACCGCGACCGCGGACCGCACTCCGTCTACGTACATCCCGACCACCCCTGACCTCACGCTCAGTTACTGGGTAGTGGGTAGTGGGGCGCGACACCCCACTACCCACTAACCCCACCAACCGCCCACCTGTGGGTCCTCAACAGGCCCTCCCCGTAGACGCCCCACTACCCACTACCCAGTACTCACTACCCACTACAGCTACACACCGTGACCACCACGTGAGCGGCCCTTCCTCTTGGAAGGGCCGCCCACCGTCGTACCGACAGGAGAACACCTGTGGCCCTGACGCTCTCCGCCACCGTCCTCTTCGGCATCCTCGCCGTCGTTCTGCTGCGCGGCAGACACGTCAGCTTCGGCAACGCGCTGGTGCTGTTCCTCTTCGGCTTCTTCGTCGCCGGCACCGGCGCCTACAAGCCCATCCACAGCCTGTGCCAGGCCGTAGCCGACGCCCTCACCCACCTCACCGCCTAACCCGGCCCCGGCAGGAGGAGGACTTGTGGACCCCCGACCCACGTACACGATCACCACCGCCGAAACCCACCAGGCACCCGTCTACCTCCAGCACCGACCCACACCACCGATGCCGCTCCAGGAGATCCCGCCCGGTGTCGAGCTGGTCACCCTCCCCAGCGGCGTCCGCACTCTCGCCTACACCCAGCCCACCCCGCCGCCCATGACCGCAGCTCCGGCCGCCCAGCCGGTCCCGGCCTGGGCCAAGACCACCGCCCTGCTCGTGCCCACCACCGGCTTCGGCATCGGTGCCGCCGGAGTTGGCCTCTCCTACGCCGCACCGGGACTGATCGCCATGAGCCACGCCCTGTGGGCCGCCGTCGCCCTCATCGCCGTCGGCGGCGGGGCCGCGATGGCCCTGCTCAAGCGCTGCCGCCGCCCTGCCCCTGCACAGATCACTCAGAACATCACCGCGACCGGCTTCTTCGGCCGCGCCAACGGAACCATCAACCACCGCTAGGAGAGCTGACGTGAACTTCAGCGACAACGAGATCGTGACCGTCGCACTGGACTGCCCGGGCTGGACCAAGCCCCACACGTGCGACATCACCCGCCGCCAGCTCAACGCACTGCTCGTCGCCCTCGACGACATGGCCGCCGACACCTACGAAGCGGCCCGTCGCCTGGCCCAGAAGTGGCCCACGCCCGAAGAGGCGTACGCCAACGCCCCGACCATCGCCTACGAGCAGACGTGGACCGAGAGCACCGCCAACGCCTCCGCCGACGAGTTGGACCGGGATTGGTACCTGCGGCACGCCGCGCTGCTCGACCGCATGGCTCTGCGCGATGACCCCGACCAGGACACCTGCGCCGCGGAGGACGCCGAGGCCACCGCCATCGTCCTGCTGGACATCGACCAGGCGCCCCGGGGCTGCGACCCGCGCGCCTACGTCCGCCAGCAGTACGCCCTCTGGGCCGCCGACCAGAGGAACGACCCGCGGGGCAGCACCCACAGCTAGCAACGCCCAGGGCGGCCCGTGTCTCGGCAAAGTTCCGGGCCGCCCTGGCTCTCCGCTCATTCCACAGAACAGGAGACCTCCAGCATGACCCACCCTGCCTTGATCCGGCGAGCCCGCCTGCGGGTGTTGGCCGCATTCTGCGGTGTCGGAGGCGACACCGCCGGCTACCTCGCCGCCGGGTGCCACGTCACCGGCGTCGATCTCGCCCCCCAACCCCGCTACATCGGCGATGTCTTCCACCAGGGCGACGCGGTCGAGTACATCCGCGCTCACGGCCACGAGTACGACTTCATCCACGCCGGACCGCCGTGCCAGTTCGACTGCACCCTGACCGCCGGCACCAACGCCACCAAGCGCTCCACATACCCGGACCTGCTGGAGCCGACCCGGGAGGCGCTGGAGGCCACCGGCCGCCCCTATGTCATCGAGCAGCCGCCCGGCCGGGCGTCGAAGCGGATGCGGGTGGACGTGACGCTGTGCGGCGAGATGTTCGGGCTCGGCGTCATCCGCCACCGCAACTTCGAACTTGGCCACTGGACCGCCCCCAAGCCTGCCCACCGGCCGCACCGCGGTCGCGTGGCCGGCATGCGGCACGGCAAGTGGTACGAGGGCCCGTACTTCGCCGTCTACGGCGAAGGCGGCGGCAAGGGCACCGTCGCCCAGTGGCAGCAGGCCATGGGCATCACCTGGACCGACGTACGCAAGGAGATCGCCGAGGCCATCCCGCCCGCCTACGGCCTCTGGCTCGCCAACGCCTTCCTCACCCGCACCGCCCTGGAGGTGGCCGCGTGAGCGAGCACCTGACGACCGCATTGACGCTGGCCGCCTCCGGCCTGCCGGTACTTCCCCTGCGGCAGGGAAAGCATCCCTTCGGCAACTGCCCCCAGTGCGCACACAGCGCCTGCGGGGACCGCCCGCACATGAAGGCCGCCGGCCCGTGCCAGTGCCCCCGGCCGTGCCACGGCTGGGCCGCCGCCACCACCGACCCCACCGTGCTCACCTCTCCGGAGTGGGCGCCGGCGTGGCGGGACGCCGTGGCAGTCGCCTACCACCCCGGCGGGGCTGGCCTGACCGTGGTGGACCTGGACACCGCCGACGCGGTTGCCTGGGCCCGCCGCACCCTGCCGACGACCCGGACCGTGGCCAGCACGCGGGGGGAGCACTGGGTCTACGGGGGCGCCATGCGCTCGGTGAACGCCGTCCGTGACGGTGTCGACATCAAGTCCACGATGGCCTACGCCCGGTGGCGCGGGCCCGGCACCGGCACCACGGCCCCCCTCCCAGACGCCATCCGCGCCCTGGCGGTGAAGGACACGGTGCGGCTCGCGTCGCACGCCATCACCGTGCCCGCATTGATCGGGGGCGGGGAGTGCCGCCATCGCACGCCCGTCTACCTGGAGCGTGGTATCGCCATGGCAGAGCAGCGCATCACCGAGGCCCGCAGTGCGGTCCACACGACCGTCTACCGGACGTTCCTCGCTGTGCTGTCCGCCCACGGCCGGTGCGGCTGCCTCACCGATGCGCACATCGCGCGACTGTTCACCGCCGCGCAGGCCAAGGGCGAATCCCCCCGGCACTGCACCGACGCATGGGCCAACGCCCGCACTGCCCTGGGGCTGTGACCGTGGCCGACGACGAGAAGAATCCCGCCCGCAAGGTCATCACCGACTACGCGCAATCGCACTTCCGGTACTTCCGCACCATCGACGGCACCGTGTACGCGCAGAAGAACGGCCACCCCGTGGCCCGGCCCATCCGCTCCCAGGGCACGACTGGAAGCCACCGTCAGGAACTCATGGTCGGCCTGTACAAGGACGGGGCCGGCGTGTTCAACGGCACGGCACTCAAGGAGGCGTTGGACTTGATCGAAGCACTCGCACTGACCGAGGACGTACAGCCCACCCACATCCGCGTCGCGCCCGGATTCGACGGGGCGACCTGGCTCGACCTGGGCCGCGACGACGGCAAGTCCGTCCGCATCCACCCCACCGGCTGGGACATCCTCACCCCCGACCCGCAGGAAGTCTGCTGGCGGCGCACCCAGCTCACCGGCGAACTCCCCCTGCCCGACAAGGACACCAACGGCAAGGGCATCGACCAACTGCTCCGCCTGTGCAACTTCGCCAGCGCCGAGACCGAGTGCCTGGCCCTCGCCTGGCTCATCGGCTGCCTGGAGCCGTCCGCTCCCGTGCCCGCCCCGTTCCTCACCGGCCCCCAAGGGGCGGGAAAGTCCACCGGCGGCCGGATGCTGGTGCGGATCATCGAGGGGATGAGCGGTGACCTGCGCCGGGCGCCGAAGGACGAGGAGAACATGATCACGGCTGTCGCCGCCGGATGGGTCACCGCCCTGGACAACCTCTCCCACCTGCCCCCGGACCTGTCCGACCTCATGTGCTGCATCGTCACAGGCGCCGAGAGCATCAAGCGCGCCCTGTTCACCGACGGCGACGTCGTCCGCTCCCGCTACCGGCGCCCCATGCTCCTGACCGGCATCGACGTCGGCGTGATCCGCCCGGACCTCGCCGAGCGCCTCCTGCCGCTCCGTCTCGTGCGGCCCCGGGTGCGGCGAACCGAGGCAGAGCTGTGGACGGAGTACGCGGAGATTCTGCCGACTGTGCTTGGCTCCCTGCTGGACCTGACGGTCAAGGTGCGTGCCGCCCAGGCGGACACCCCCACCGACCTGCGGATGGCAGACTTCGCCCACCTGTGCGCGCAGCTCGACGCGGCTACCGGCTTCGGCTCGCTGGCCGCGTACCGGGCCAGCCTCGATGACCTCAACGACGACGTCATCGAAGGTGACCTGCTGGCGCAGACGGTTCTCAAGCACGCGGCCGGGCTCCACACGGGCACGGAAGTCCGTATGACGTCCTCGGAATGGCTGCACTGCCTCACAAGCCTCTACAGCGGTGAGGAGTGCCGGCCGCTGCCTAAGGGCTGGCCCACCACCGGCAAGGTCCTCTCCGACCGCCTCAAGCGGCTACAGCCGACCCTCGCCGCACGCGGCGTCCTCATCGACTGGGGCCGCACCAGCGCCGCCCGCTACATCGAGATGACCCGCCCCGCGACACTGCCCCAACAGCAGCAGCAAGCGGCGTTCTGACCCGCGCTACCACAGCGCCGCACTGAACAAGCAAGAGGAGCACCCCCGCGAGGAGGCGTGCTCCTCTTGCTGTTCCGGCGGCTTGCCGCCGCTGCACAAGACGCGCCGCGAAGCGGCTCCTTCTCCACGCCCTGAGCAGCGCCGCACCACCACAGACACCACCCCTCTTTTTCCTAAGAGAAGAGATCCTGCGTCACCCACGTCACCAGCCACCTGAACCCGGCCCCTGACCAGCGGTGACAGCAGTGACGCAGACGGCAAAACCCTCGTCATCCTCTGTCACCCGCGTCACAGGTGACAGAACTCCGCCCTGCGCCCCATGACACGCCCCGAGCTGCCCGCGTCACCGCATAACCACAGGTCAGAGCCACAAATGACGTGCCTGACGCAATGACGCAGAAATCCGCACCTCGGACAGGCGCTGGCCCCGAGAAGACCAATATCAACCCCGTTCGCAGAGAGCCCGGTTCCGTGGAGGCAGCCGTGAGCAAAGCTCCGCTCACCTCGATCGAGTCGCTGATGGTGCCGGAGGTCATGGAGGCGCTGCGCATCAGCCGCAGCAAGGTCTACGACCTCATCCGCTCCCGTCAGCTCGAAAGCTTCACCGTCGGCCGGTCCCGCCGGATTGCTGCCGACTCCCTTCGAACCTTCATGTCCGAGCGCATCGAGGAGGCCGCCTGATGGCGCGCAAGAGAAACCCGAACGGTGCCGGCAGCATCTGGCAGCGCAAAGACGGCCGCTACGAAGCCCGCGTCTACGTCCCGCAGCCTGACGGCACCCGCAAGCGCAAGACCGTTTACGGCGCCACCTGGGAAGAGTGCGACACCAAGCGTCAGGAGCTGGTCCGCCGAGACCGGCAGGGCATCCCGACGCCCACCCGGTCGGCCAAGCTCTCCGAATGGTTGCCGTACTGGCTGGAGGAGTACGTGAAGCCCGAGCGCAAGAAGACGACGTACGCCAAGTACGAGACGCACGTACGCCTCTACCTGACGCCCCAGATCGGCGTGAAGCGACTGGAGACCCTGGGCGTTGCCGACGTGCGCCGCATGCTCACCGCTGTGCAGCGTCAGGTGTCGGCACCCACGGCCAAGGAGTCGCACCGGGTCCTGCGGTCGGCCCTCGCCGCCGCGTGCCGGGAGGAACTGATCAACCGGAACGTGGCCCAGCTGGTGCCTGCCCCGCGCGTCCAGCCCAGGGAGCTGAAGCCGTGGACGGTGGACGAGACCGCCACATTCCTGGAGGCAGCGCGAAAGGACCCGCTGTACACAGCGTTCGTGCTGGCCGTATCGCTGGGGCTGCGGCGGGGCGAAATCCTGGGGCTGCGCTGGTGCGACATTGACCTCGATCGCCGGACTCTGTCGGTGCGGACTCAGCTCCAGCGCGTACAGAAGGAGCTGTATACGGACTCCACGAAGAACCGCCGGAGCCGGACTATCCCCTTGCCTCTGATGTGCGTCGCTCCCCTGCGGTGGCAGCGTCTGCGGCAGGAGGCTCAGCGACGCGCCGCCGGGGACGACTGGTCGAGCAACGGTGACCACGTCTTCACGACGCGTACTGGGCGACCGATCGAGCCCCGGAACCTCAGCCGGTCCTTCGAGCGGATCGGCCAGGCCGCGGGTCTGCCCCGCATCCGGCTGCACGACGCCCGGCACGGCTGCGCGTCTCTGCTGTTTGCCGCCGGCGTTCAGCCGCGAGTCGTGATGGAGATCCTCGGGCACTCCCAGATCGCGGTGACCATGAACGTCTACACCCACGTCTCGGAGGACTCGCGGCGGGAGGCAGTGGGACACATGGATCGACTCTTGCGGCGACGTCGGGTGCGTCTGGAGTAGGGACTGCCGTCAAGATCTACCGTCAACGCCCCCGTGGAGGGGACTCCGCGGAGGCGTTTTCGCTGGTGGGCACAACAGGATTCGAACCTGTGACATCTGCTTTGTAAGAGCAGCGCTCTACCGCTGAGCTATGCGCCCCGGCCGAGCCGACAGACTACCTTGCCTGCGGGGCTGAACTGCAAACCAGTGGGCGAAGTGCGAACTTACCGGCCGGTGTGTTCGTTTCCGGTGAGTGGGAGAATGGCACCCACCCTGGGGCGATCCGATCGGGAGAGGGAAGTGACGGCGATACACACGCAGCCGCTGGAGCAGCGAGGACGCCGTCGCGTGCGTGGGGGGCCGGTCCGGGACGTGGTGGCGCTCGTGTTGCTGCCGTTGCCGTTGGTGGCGGCTTTGGCGCCGATGGCGTTCGCGGGAGGCGGGACCCGGCGCTGGTTCGGGCGTGGGGAGAGCCAGCGGGCCGACGCGCAGGCGGCGAAGGACGCCGCGGCGGCCGCGTTCTACGAGCTGGACACCGCTCACCGGGACCTGCGGATCTCCATAGAGACGATCACCGCCGTGGACAGTTCCCCGCAGGCGCAGCGGGCCGCGGCGGAGTACGAGGGTTTCGGCCGGCGGATCGACGAGGTGAGTCAGGGGTACATCACCGCGGTCGACTCGCATGATCTTGACCGGGACGATCTGGACGGCGCCGCGGTGGCGCGGGCCCGGGCCGATCTGACGCGGGCGAAGGACGAGCTGAACCGCGTCAAGGGCGAGCTCGACCGCTTCGCGCAGGGGCTGGGGCCGCTGCTGCAGTCCGCCGAGACGCAGTTGGCGCGGCTCGCCCCGGCGGTGGAGCGGGCGCGGCAGACGTTGCTGGCGGCGAGCAATGCGCTGGACGCGGTGCGGGCGCAGGGTCTGCGGGCGGACGAGCTGGCTGCCCGCCTGGCCGCGCTGGGCCCGGAGCTGACCAAGCTGAATCAGGGCGCCGGTCAGCACGGCGTGCCGGAGACGATCCGGCGTGCCGACGACGCGGTGCGCGCCGCGGAGAGCATCCGGGCCGAGGCGGAGCGGCTGCCGGCGCGGGCGGCGGAGATCGACAAGCGGCTGGTGTCGCTGCGGACCCGGGCGCAGGCGATCACGACGCGCGCGGGCAAGGTCGACCCGATCCTGAGCGAGCTGCGGCGGCGTTACAGCGCGGCGTGCTGGCAGGACCTGCAGCACGTGCCGGAGCAGGCCGCGCAGTCCGTGCAGCAGGCCGAGGCCAAGCTGCGGGAGGCGCAGCAGGCGCGGGACGAGCAGCGCTGGGCGGATGCCACGAGCCTGCTGGCGACCGTACGTGCGCTGTTGGACGGCACGGACGAGGCAGTGTCCGCGGCCGGTGACCGGTTGCAGCGGCTGGATGCGGTGTCGTTCGACCGGCAGAAGGAGGTCGAGCGGACCCGCTTCGCGGTCCGGGACGCCCAACGGCTGGCGATGGCCGGCCGCAGCACCCCCGATCCCCGGCACGCCGGCCCGCTGGACGACGCGGTGGCGCGGCTGGACCGTGCCGTCGCGGGCCTGGAGGGCCGGCATCCGGACTGGTGGCACTTCCTGACGGAGACCGAGGCGGTGCGGCAGACCGCGGCGCGGGTGGTGCAGGAGATCAGGGACGCCCGGGGCAGCGGGCCGGGGGCCGGCTGAGGCGGCGCGGCGGAGGCGTGGCAGCGGGGTGATCCGCCCGGCGCAATGGCGTGATCCGGCCGGTGGGCGGATGCTGGACATGGAGTACGGCCCAAGCGGCTTCATCTGCGCGAAGGAGGCCGGACATGGCTACTGGGGCTACTGGTCAGACCCTGCACGGGCCCATGGGGCACTTCCACCGGGACAAGCGGCACCGCACCCGCACCCGGCTCGATGAGCACCTGCCGGTGGACCACGGGCTCAGCAAGGTCTACCGCATCGGCGCCGGGCTGATGGGCCTGGTGCTGATCGCCTTCGGCATCCTCGGCCTGACCCACCACATCGGCTTCTTCGACACCGGTGGCGCCACCGCGGCCGGACTGAACACCAACGGTGCGCTCAGCGTGCTGTCGGTCGTCGTCGGAGCGATACTTTTTGCCGGGATGGTCATCGGCGGGAATTTCGCCTCGACCCTCAACATCGTCTTCGGCGGCCTCTTCCTGCTCAGCGGATTCGTGAATCTGGCGCTGCTGCAGACCGATGCGAACTTCCTGGCGTTCCAGATCCAGAACGTCCTCTTCAGCTTCGTGGTCGGGCTGATGCTGCTGGTCTTCGGGATGTACGGCCGGGTCAGCGGCGGCCTCCCGCACGACAACCCGTACTGGCGCGCCCGCCACCCGGAGGAGGCGGAGCGCTTCGACCGCGGTGAATGGCACCCGGTGTCCGGGATGACGGCCGGACGGCAGACCGCCCGGGTCCGGATGCAGGGCGCCCCGCACGCCGGCCTGGGGTCGATGGGCCCCGGTACGAGCGGCAGCGGCTCGCGCAGAGGCACGGCCGGCCAGGTGGCCGGCCGCGGCGGCGGGGCCGGTGGCTCCGGCGACAAGGAGAGGTGAGCCGGGCGGGGAGACGTCAGGGCGTACCGAGGTGGGATTGGGGTGCTCGGTACGCCCTGACGGCCGCCTGCGGCGGTGCGTAGGGGAGCCGGGACGGGAGCAGGGAGCAGCCTGATGAGTCGGTCGGGGCGGGCCGCGTCCGCCGCGGGGCACGGGGGGCAGCACGCGGCGGTCGAGACGCTCGCGCAGCGGATCTTCAAAGGCACCTACGGCGAGGGGGACACCCTCGTCGTGCCGGAGCTGATGGCGGAGCTGGACGTCAGCCAGACCGTGCTGCGGGAGGCGATCAAGGTGCTGACCACCAAGGGGCTGCTCGACACGGATCCCCACCGCGGCACGTTCGTCAGCCCGCGGGACGAGTGGAATCTGCTGGACACGGACGTGCTGCGCTGGAAGCTGGCGGCCGGGGTGTCCTCCGACTTCTTCGCCGACGTGCTGGAGCTGCGGCGTTCCGTCGAGCCCGCCGCGGCCGCGCTCGCCGCGGAGCGCCGGACCGACGCCGATCTGGCGGAACTGGACGCCGCGTTGCGGACGATGGCCGCGACGGAGGACGATCCGGCGCTGCTCGTACGCGCCGACGCGGCCTTCCACACGGCGCTGCTGCTCGCGTCGAACAACCGCTTCTACGCGCAGCTGCGCCGGGTGATCGTGCCGGTGCTCGTCGAGCGCGACCGGGCGGCGCCGGCCTCCGAGCGCAGGTTCGGGCATCCGCACGCCGCGCACGCGGCGGTCGTCGACGCCGTACGGGACCGGGACGTGGACGGCGCGTACATGGCGATGCTGGAGCTGCTGGACGTGTCGGCGCGGGAGCATCCGTAGGCGCGGCCGGCGCTCCGCCCGCGCGGCCGTTACGGCGTGGCTCCCGGCGGGCAGGACCCGCGCAGGTCCGCGGTGCGGCGACGCTCGCCCGCCTGCTGCCCGCGGTTCCCGCCCGCCCCCGTGTGCCGAAAGGACGGTCCGGCCGTGAAGATCAGCCGCATCGAGACGTTCCTCGCCCCGCCGCGCTGGATGTTCGTACGGGTGGAGACCGATGACGGGCTGGTCGGCTGGGGGGAGCCGGTGGTCGAAGGGCGGGCCGAACCGGTGCGGGCGGCCGTGGAGGTGCTGGCGGAGTACCTCCTGGGCGAGGATCCGGCGCGGATCGAGGATCACTGGCAGGTCATGACCAAGGGCGGCTTCTACCGGGGCGGCCCGGTCCTGTCGTCCGCGGTCGCCGGGCTGGACCAGGCGCTGTGGGACCTCAAGGGCAAGGAGTACGGCGTCCCCGTCCATCAGCTGCTGGGCGGACCGGTGCGGGAGAAGATCCGGGCGTATGCCTGGGTCGGCGGTGACGAACCGCAGGCCGTGCGGGAGGCGGTGACCGCGCAGGTCGAGGCGGGCTTCACCGCCGTCAAGATGAACGGCTGCGGCCGGATGAGCCCGGTGGCGACCCGCGCCGAGGTCCGCGCATGCCTCACCCGCGCCGAGACCGCCCGCGAAGTCCTCGGTGAGGACCGGGACTTCGGCCTCGACTTCCACGGCCGGGTCTCCCCCGCCAACGCCCGCAGGCTCCTCCCCCTGCTGGCCGAGTACGCGCCGATGTTCGTCGAGGAGCCGGTGCTTTCCGACTACATGCAGGCCCTCCCCGATCTCGTCAACGCCTCCAACATCCCCCTCGCACTCGGTGAACGTCTCTTCACCCGCCGCGAGTTCCTGGCTCCGCTGCAAGCCGGCGTCGCCGTCCTCCAGCCCGACATCTCGCACGCGGGGGGCATCTCCGAGCTGCGCCGGATCGCTGCACTCGCGGAGGCGTACGGCGCACAGCTCGCTCCGCACTGCCCGCTCGGACCGGTCGCGCTGGCCGCCAGCCTCCAAGTCGCCTTCACCACCCCGAACTTCCTCATCCAGGAGCAGTCCATCGGCATCCACTACAACCGGGGCGCCGAGCTGCTGGACTACGTCGCGGACCCGGAGCCGTTCCGCTTCCACGGCGGGTCGCTGCTGCGGACCGACCGGCCCGGGCTCGGCGTGGCGGTGGACGAGGCCGCCGTGCGGGCGGCGGACGCCCGCGGGCACGCCTGGCGGAACCCGGTGTGGCGCTACGAGGACGGCGCGTTCGCCGAGTGGTGACCCGCACGCGCCGGCCCGCCCCCGGGCCCCGTCCCCCGCGCCCGGCGGGCCGGCCCCACCACCTCCCCCGACCCCGCACCCCGACCGGAATAATCGGAGGTGCCACCCCGCGCGCCCGAACGACCCCGCCGCGCCGTACGTACTACGTGTGCGGCAGGGAGCCGAGAAAGTAGGAAACGCCATGGACTTCAGCGAAGCACTCCGGACCGAGCGGCTGGTCGCCATCATCCGGGGCAGGGACGCGGAAGCGTCCTTCCGTACGGTCATGGCACTTGCGGAGGCAGGGCTTCCGCTGATCGAGGTCTCCCTCAGCGGGAAGGACGCGCTGAAGGTGATCCGGCGGGCGCGGGCCGAGCTCGGCGACGCGGCCTGGCTCGGCGCGGGCACCGTCCTGACCGGCGACGACGCCCGGCGCGCCGCCGAGGCCGGGGCGAATCTGATCGTCACGCCCGGGCTGGGGGCGGGACTGGAGGAGTCCGTGCGGCAGGGACTGCCGACGCTCGCCGGGGTGATGACGCCGTCCGAGGTGATCGCCGCCGAGGCGCTGGGGGTGTCGGCGCTGAAGCTGTTCCCGGCGTCGGCCGGCGGCCCGGGCTATCTGGAGGCGCTCCGCGGCCCCTTCCCGGAGCTGCCGTTCGTGCCGGTGGGCGGGGTGGACGCGGCCCTGGCCCAGGCGTACTTCGAGGCCGGGGCGGTGGCCGTGGGCGTGGGCTCGCCGCTGGTCGGGGACGCGGCGGACGGCGGCGACCTGGACGGGCTGCGCAAGCGCGCGGCGGAGTTCCGGGCGGTGTGCGCACGATGACGGGGCACGCGGCCGACGCGGAACGAGCCGGGCGCGGGGGTGGCCGGGCGCTGCCCGGGCCGGCGGCGGGCCCGGAGGTGTTCACGTTCGGCGAGACCATGGTCGCCCTGCGCGGCAGCGGCCCCTTGAAGCTCGGCGGCACGATGCAGGTGTCCGTCGCCGGTGCGGAGAGCAATGTCGCGATCGGCCTGGCCCGGCTCGGGCACGCGGTCCGCTGGGCCGGTGCGGTCGGTGACGACGAGGCCGGCGCGCTGGTCCTCCGTACGCTGCGGGCCGAGGGCGTCGAGGTGTCCGGCGCCGCCCTCGATCCCGGCGCCCCGACCGGGCTGCTGCTCTTCGAGCCGCGGCTGCCCGAGGTCACGCGGGTGCACTACTACCGGGCCGGTTCGGCCGGCTCGCGGCTCACGGCCGACGCCGTCGAGGACGCGTTCGCGGCCGCCCCGCCGCGCGTCCTGCACCTGACGGGCATCACCCCGGCGCTGAGCGCGACGGCCCGCTCGGCGGCCGCCCGGGCCCTCCGACTGGCGCGCGGGCACGGTTCGTTGGTCTGCCTCGACGTGAACTTCCGCGCGCGGCTGTGGACGGCCGAGGAGGCCACCGCGGTACTGCGCGAGTGGGTGCCGTCCGTAGATGTGCTGATCGCCTCCGACGACGAGCTGCCGCTGTGCCTCCCCGACGGACCGGCCGCGCGGGACGGGGCCACCGGGCCGCCCACCACCGGCCCGGCGGCCGCCGGCGCCGCTGCCGCCGAACTCGACGCCCGGGCCGAGGCGCTGCTGGACCTGGGCGTCGGAGAGGTCGTGGTCAAACGGGGCGCGGCGGGCGCGACGGTCTTCGGCCGGGACCTCCCCGACGGCCCGCTGCACCGGCCCGCCACGCCCGTACGGGCGGTGGACGCCGTCGGCGCGGGCGACGCGTTCGTGGCGGGGTACCTCTCGGCGCTGCTGGACGGCGAGGGGCCGGCCGGGCGCCTGGAGCGGGCGGTCACCACCGGTGCGTTCGCGGTCGCCTCGCACGGTGACTGGGAGGGCGCGCCGACCCGCGCCGAGCTGGGCATGCTGGGCGCACCGCCCGGGACCGTCGTGCGCTGAGCGGGGCCACGGCTAATCTGTGGCCATGCCTCGTTACGAATACCGGTGCCGCCCCTGTGGCGCCACCTTCGAGCTGAACCGGCCGATGGCCGAGTCCTCCGCCCCGGCCGTCTGCCCCGAGGGCCACGAGGACACCGTGAAGCTGCTCTCCACGGTCGCCGTCGGCGGCTCCGCGAGCGCCCCGGCCCCCGCCCCGAGCGGCGGGGGCGGCGGTTGTTGCGGAGGCGGCTGCTGCGGCTAGGCCGCATCAGCAGACCCCCGGCGCCAAGGCGGCCGGCCGCCCCGGCGTTACCGCTTGCGCGCCAGCGTCAGGCCGTCCGCCACGGTGAGCAGCACCGCCTCCATCCGCCGGTCCGCCGCGACGTGGTCGTTGAAGGCCCGGATCGCCCGGGCCGAACCGGTCGCGGCCGGGTCGGTGACCTCGCCGTGGAACAGGACGTTGTCCGCGACGATCAGTCCCCCTGGCCGCATCCGCGGCACCAGCTCCTCCCAGTAGCCGATGTAGCCGCCCTTGTCCGCGTCGAGGTAGGCGAGGTCGAGGTGCGGCTCGGCCGGCATCGCCTGCAGCGTCTCCAGCGCGGGCGCGATCCGCAGGTCGATACGGTCCGCGACGCCGGCCCTCGCCCATGCCTCCCGCCCGTAGGCCGTCCACTCCTCGGAGATGTCGCAGGCGATCAGCGTGCCGTCCTCGGGCAGCGCCTGGGCCATGGACAGCGCCGAGTAGCCGGTGAACGTGCCCACCTCGACGACGCGCCGGGCCCCGATCAGCCGCACGAGGAAGGCGAGCAGCGGCCCCTGCTCCTCCGCTGACTGCATCCCGGCCGACTCGGGGAACTTCCGGTGGGTGAGCTCCACAAGGCTCCGCTGCTCGTCGGACAGCGGCGGGTTGTGGGCGAGGACGTAGTCGTACAGCTCCGAAGTGATCGGTGCGCTCTTGGACTCAGCCACGGGCTCTCCTTCTGCTCAAGGATCACGGTCTTTCGGCCGAGCACCGGACGGTGTCGCCGACCGCCTCGGCGAGACTAGCCGAACCGGGGCCCCACCGGCCGCTGTCAACCGCCCACCGCCGCAGCGCCCGGCGCCGGCGTCCGCCCGTCGCCCGGGTCCGCGGCGGCGCGCAGGAAGGCCCGGGTGATCTCCTCGCCCGCGGCGACGCCCCGCTCGTCGAGGGCCGTGACGTGCGGGGCGTGCCACCCGGAGTCCGCCAGCTCGCCGTGTCCCGGCCGCCAGCCGCGGTCCGCGGCCAGCAGCAGATCGGCGTCGAGCAGGGAGTCGCCGGCGGCCAGGACGACGGACGCCCCGGTGCGCCGGGCGACTTCCGCGACGGCCGCGCTCTTGGTCAGCGGCCCTGGAACCGCGTAGATCTTCCGGCCCTGGAGGGAGACGGTCCAGCCGCGTTCGCCGGCCCAGCCGGTGAGGTCCCGCACCCAGGTGCCGGGGAGCAGCGGCCGCTCGACGACGAGATAGGCGAAGAGGTCCTCGGCGACCCGTTCCTTGAGCAGCCAGGCCGGGTCGGCGGTGCGGACGAGGTGCGCACGGACCTCGTCCAGGGGCGCGCACTGCGAGGCGAGCCGTTCGGCGACGGTGCGCTGCCAGTCCGGGTCCGGCTCGCCGTGCACCAGGAGCCGTCCGCCGTTGGCGCAGATCGCGAACTCCGGTGCCGGGCCGGGGAGATGGATGCGCCGGTACTGCTCGGCGGTGCGGGTGGTGGTCGGGACGAAGGTGGTGCGGCCGGCGAGTTCGGCGAGCAGTCCGGCCGCCGTCTCCGTCATGTAGGACAGCGGTTTGTGTTCGTACGTCTCGACGCAGAGCAGCCGCGGGGCCTCGGCGTCGGGCATGGTGAGTCCGAGCGCCGGGGCCGAGTAGATCAGGGTGCGGTCGAGATCGCTGGCGACCAGAAGAGGGGCAGCGCGCAGTGCTTCCGGGGAAGGGTGGTGGTGGGCGAGGGGCCGGCCGCTCATCAGGAGGCCACCGCCTTGCCGTCGGCTCCCGTCGCCCCGCGGGTGAAGCGGGGGTGAATCAACCCGACGCAGCTGTACGGGAGTTCGTCGACCTCTTCGACGGGCACGCCCCGTTGCTCGGCCAGCAGGCGCACATGGGCGAGGTCGGCCCCGGCGCCCTTCCGGGCGAGGATCTTCCAGGGCACGCGGCGCAGCAGGACGCGGGTGGTCTCGCCGACGCCCGGCTTGACGAGGTTCACGTCGTGGATGCCGTACTCCGCGCTGATCCGTTCGACGGCGGCCCAGCCCTCCCAGGTGGGGGCCCGGTCGGCGGCGGCGAGTTCCTTCACGTCCGCGGCGACCTCCTCGGCGACGTCGTCGAACCGTGCGGCGACCGCGTCCAGGAACGTGCGGGACACGTCGGTCGCGGACAGCTCGCGGTAGAACTTGGCGCCGTGGAAGTCGTCCGGGCCCACCAGGTCGGCGCGCAGCACGGTGCGCGATATGAGGCCGGAGACGGTGGAGTTGAGGCAGGCGGACGGGATGAGGAAGTCGTCGCGGGTGCCGTAGGTCTCGACGCAGCCGCCGGGGTCGGCGAGCACGGCGATCCGCGGGTCGAAGCCCGGGAAGTCCGCCAGCGCCCGGGCGAGTTCGCGGGTGATGGCGCCCTTGCCGGTCCAGCCGTCCACGAAGACGACGTCCGTCGGGTCGTGGTGGGCGGCGAGCCAGCGCAGCGCGGTGGTGTCGATGCCGCGCCCGCGGACGATCGAGACCGCGTAGTGCGGCAGGTCCAGGCCGTGGGCGTGCCGGGCCCAGCGGCGCATCAGTACCCCTACGGGGGTGCCGGCCCGGGCCAGGGAGACCAGTACGGGGCGGGGGCTGCGCTCGGCGAGCACGGTCTCGGTGACGGTGCCGACGGCCCGCGCGATGCGGCGCGCGGAGGACTCCAGCGCACTGTGGAACAGCGCCTGGTACTGCTCGCTCGGCTGGTATTCGACCGGCAGCGACTCGGCGTAGTGGGCGCCGCCCCGCTGGATCGCCTCCTCGCGTTCCTCGGTGGGCGCCTCCAGGGTGACGTCGGACAGGTCCTGCAGCAGCCAGCCGACCTCGTCGGCGGCGTAGGAGGAGAAGGCGGGGCCGCGCAGCGGCTCGGGGAGGGGCACGGTGGTGGCCTGGGGTCGCGGGGCGTGGGAGGGGACGACGGCGAGCAGCAGCCGGTCGGTGTGGCGGGCGAGGCGGTCCAGCAGGCCGTCGGCGGCGTGCAGTTCGGGGCGGTCCCCGTGCGAGTCGACGACGGCGACGATCGCGTCGAAGCGCCGTTCGGGGTCGGAGCCGGCCGCGACGTTGTAGGCGTACCGCTCCCCGGGCCCGTCGGCCGGCCGGTCGTGGGCGGGGAACGACAGCCGGGTCCGTATCGCGTAGCCGGGGTCGTCCACGGCGAGCACCGGTGAGCGGGTGGTGGTCGAGAAGTGCACGCCCGGCCCCGCGGCCGGGGCGGACGGCCCGCCGCCGCGCGCCGCGCTGTCCGTGCCGGCCGTCATCAGGGCGTCCAGGGCCTCGGCGAGCCGCAGCGGGGCGTACATCAACTCCTCGTTGCCGAGGACGAGGACGCGCCGGGCGCCGGCCAGCCGCTCCGCGAGCCGGGCGGCCATCCGCGGCAGCGCGGACTCCAGGCGCGCGCGGTGCGCCGGGGTGAAGCCGTGCCGTCCGCCGTCCGGCAGCCCGGCGGGCCAGCCGAGCTCGACGCGGACGGCCTCCGGGTGGTCCGCGAGCGGCGGCGGGGCGGGCGCCGCGGCCGGCTCCCCGGGGGTTGTTTCGTGTGCGGCGACGAGTTCCTGGCCGCGGCGCAGGACGTCCTCCGGCAGGTGTACGCCGCCCGCGGCCAGCGCCACGAGGTCGACGCGGGCGCCCAGTTCGGCCGCGAACCGCTCCAGCCGGCCGCGGTCCGCCGCGGAGCGCATGTCGACGAGGGCGACGACGACATACCGCTCGCGCGGGAAACGCGCATGCAGTGCCTTGATGGTGTTCAGGACGGTCCGGCCGGTGGAGAACTCGTCGTCGACGAGGACCAGCGGCCCGTCCCCGGCGAGCAGCGCGCGGTCCTCGGGGAGCAGCAGGTGCGAGGTGGCGTGGCTGTGCTCCTCCTCGAACCCTCCCACCTGCGCCACGCCGTCCACCGGGCGGCGGGTGGAGTGCAGATACGGCGCGAGCGCCAGGCCGTCGGCGACCGAGTGGCCCAGGCCGGTGGCGGTCTCGGCGTAGCCCAGGACGACGGCGCGGGCGGCGGCGTCGTCCCCGAGCAGCCGGCGCACCCGGCGTCCCAGCCCGACGCCGGCGCCGTGCACCACGTCCGGCCGCTGCGGCACGTGCTTGCCCAGCACGTTCGACACGAGCAGATGGGCCCGCTTGGGGTTGCGCCGCAGCGCGAGCCCCAGCAGGTCCGGCAGCTCGTCCCCGCCGCTCAGCGAGACCCCGAGCCGGCCGGCGACCCACTCTCCCGTCCACACCACGTGTTCCGTCTCCTCCGTCGTACCGTTCATGTCGTTCGCCGCGGCTCAGGTCTGCGGCAGGCTTGCCGTCAGCAGTTCCACGAAGCCGATGCCCTCGCGCGCGACCCCGAAAGCCTCGGCCCGCAGCAGGGTCCGCTCGGCCCAGGCCCGGTGCGGCTTCACCTCGTTCATCTTGTTGGTGTAGGCGGAGCGCAGGACCCCGCCGTCGCACCGTTCCGGCCGCAGGATGTCCATGGCGTCGCTGAACTCCTCGTGGCTGACGACCGAGAGGGCGTGCACCGGTGCGACGTGCGTGGGGTGGATGCAGGTCTTGCCCTGGAGGCCGTTGGCGCGGTCCAGTTCGATCTCGCGCAGCAGACCGTCCATGTCGTGCTCGATCAGCGCGGTGCGCAGTTCCTCGGCGCGTCCGAGGAACGGGGAGCGTCGCAGCTGTGGCTTGAACATCCGCTCCTGCAGCCGGAAGTACTCCCAGACCGGGCCGGTGACCGTGAAGCCCGTGCCGTCGGCGCGTCCGAGGACGTTCACCACGTCGGCGATCACGGAGGCGACGATCCGGACGTCGTAGGCCGTCATGTCGGGGGCTCTGCGCAGGCCGTAGGCGGAGCAGAAGTCGGTGACGCCGAGCCGCAGGGCGAGGACCCGGTCGCGGTACTTGTCGACGGTCCGGGCGATGCCCTGCAGGGTCTCGGCGCGGCTCTCCAGGTGGAGCAGCTGCGGTGACTCCAGCACGGGCATGGCGAACAGCCGCCGGTCGCAGGCGGACTCCGCGGCGGTCAGCGCTTCGAGGAACGGGACTCCGCGCTCTTCGGTGAATTTCGGAAGTACGAATCCGGACAGCCTGTGCGCCGCCGGCCCCATCCGGCGTACCAGGTCCGGGATTTGGGCCGCCGTGCGGACGCGGATGAACAGCAGCGGGAGGGCCGCGCCGTCCGCGGCCGCCTCGTCGAGCAGGGCGAGCTGCCGGACGAGGTTCTCCTCGGCGGCCTCGACATCCCCGTCCCCTATGGAGTCCTCCAGGCACAGGACCATGGACAGCACGCCACGCGCGGCCTGTTTGGTGACGTCGGCGGCGAGCCGCGGACGGGTGGCGGGGCTGTAGAGCGTGGCGCCGAGGGCTACCGCCAGCGTGCGGGCCGGGGAGTCGGCGGTGAACTCCGCGGGCTCCTGGTGGAACAGTGCCTTCCGGATGTCGGGCGGAAGGTGCCCAAAATGACGCATACAACTCCCCGAATACATGCGGGACCCGGGCACCCCCGCTGCGTCTCGCTGTCTGGATCCAGCCGGTAATCGTACGTGTGTGGGGGTGTGGATAGTTCCCGCGTGCGTGAAAATCACGTGACCCACGCGCGCCGCCCGGGTGTCCGCGGGGGTGCCGCTGCGCGGCTCACGGGCCCCGCGTTGTCGCCGCGACCGCAGGGAAGGCAGGATTGCGGCATGACGCACGCGATGCTGAAAGGGTCGAACGTACCCCTCGACGCCACCGCCGTCCGGGCCGTCCTGCGCTGGACCCCCGGCGCCGGCGTCCCCGATGTCGATGCTTCGGCCCTGCTGGTGGGTCCCGAGGGCCGCGTGCGCTCCGACGAGGACTTCGTCTTCTACAACCAGCCGCGGCACCCCAGCGGACTGGTGCGGTACCTGCCCAAGACCCAGGTGGCCGACAGCCTCACCGACACCATCGAGGCGGACCTGGCCACGCTGGACCCCTCGGTCGACCGGGTCGTGCTCGCCGCGTCGTCGGACGGCGGCGCCTTCGCGGGCGTAACGGATCTGCGTGTCCTGCTGTACGACGCGGCCGAGACCGAGGGCGAGCCGCTTGCGGTCTTCGACGTAGTGGCGGAGACCGGCGACGAGACGGCCATGATCTGCGGGGAGTTGTACCGCCGCGCCACGGGCTGGAAGTTCCGCGCCCTGGGGCAGGGGTACGAGAGCGGACTGGTCGGCCTGGCGACCGAGTTCGGGATCGCGGTGGAGGAGAACGGCGACGCCGTGGAGGGCGCGGACAGCACGGACGGCGCCCCGGCGGCCGCGGCGGACCCGGCGCCGGTGCCGCCCGACTCGGAGCCCACGGAGGCCATGCCCGCCCCCGCGCGGAACGAACCCGCCGACTCCTCCCCCACCGGCTCCGCCGCGCCGACGACCCCGCCCCCGAGCGCCTGGCCCGAAGAGGCTTCCGGCCCGCCCTCCGCGGGGCATCCGCAGGGCCGGCCGACCGCGGACCCCGAGGCCGTCACCCAGCACGTACCGGACGCGATGCCGGAGCCGTTCTCCTCCGCGCCGCTGCCCCCGGCCGCCGCTGCCGCCCCGGTGCCCCCGCCCACGAACGGCGGCTACGGCTACCCGCAGAACGTTCCGCCGCCGCCCACGCAGCCCCCGGCCCAGCCCGGCTACGGCTACCCCGGGCCGCCGCCCGCCTACCAGCCCCAGCAGCCGCCGCCGACCTACGGCTACCCGCAGCAGCCGCCCTACCCGGCCCCGACGTACGGCCACCCGGTGCCGCAGCAGCCGTTCGTCCCGGACCCGTCGTTCGTGCTGCCGCCCCAGGGGCCGCAGTTCCAGCGCCGGTAGCGGCGGCCGCGCCCGGCGAGGGGACGCGGGAGCACGGGACGGGCGTCAGACCTTCGACTTGTAGCCCCGGCCCCACTGCAGTCCCCAGCCGTACAGCCGGTCCAACTCCGCCTGGAAGCCGTAGACGTACTTCACCTCGCGGCGCACCGTCAGCTCGCCCTTGGTGTTGTCCAGCATGAACACGGCACAGGACCGGGCCTGCGGCGCCCGCTCGTCCAGCTTGACCTCCACCCGCGGCCCGCTGCTCGGGTAGAGCGTCACGACGGCATGCGTACGGTCGAAGGCCGGCGTGCCGTCGTAGATGTAGACGAAGATCAGGCACCGCTTGATCTCGTCGCGGTGGTCCAGGTTGATGTACAGCGTCTCGCCGGACCCCGAACCGAACCGGTCGTCGCCGCTGAGCTGGACGAACGGCGGCCCGTTGAGGTCCCCCAGGAAGTTGCCCAGCGGCTGCGCCACGCCCTTGGTGCCGTCCTTCAGCTCGTACAGGCAGGCCAGGTCGAGGTCGACGTTGACCACGGCCGGTCCCTGCGCCTGGACGACCTCGGGCTTGAACAGCTTGCCCGGGTGCCGCAGCAGCCCGCCCCTGCCCTGTCCGCCCCGCTCGTGGAGGTCGGAGGTCCGCATCTGCCAGTGCAGATTGACCCGCAGATGGCCGGAGGCCGCGCCCTGTTTGGTCAGCGAGATGACCGGACTGCGTTTGGTCAGCTCGACGACGTAGGACGCCCCGCCACTGTCGAAGTCGTACTTCTGCGCGCCACCGCGCCACAGATTCCCCAGGAACGACACCTTGCCCACCCCATCGCTCGGCCCCAATCAGCGCGGGGCGGCCCGAGGTCTGGACCTCAGGGCCGCCCCGCAGAGAGCGTTCCTCAATCAGCGCCGCGTCACACTCCGGACGTGACTTCCGCCTTCGTTCCCGACGTGTCGCCCGGCTTGCCCTCACGCCGGTTCCGCACGACGGACGAGGCGAAGGACAGGCCGATGAGCACGATACCGATCAGGCCGGTGATGACCTCGCTGACCTCGTACCTGATCGTGATCAGCAGGATGACGGCCAGCGCACCGATCGCGTAGTGCGCACCGTGCTCCAGATAGACGTAGTCGTCCAGCGTCCCCTTGCGGACCAGGAAGACGGTCAGCGAGCGGATGTACATCGCACCGATGCCCAGGCCCAGCGCCATCATGAAGATGTCGTTGGTGATGGCGAACGCGCCGATGACACCGTCGAAGGAGAAGGACGCGTCGATGACCTCCAGGTAGAGGAACATGAAGAACGCGGCCTTGCCCGCCAGGCCGAGCGCCGAGCCGGCACCGTTCGCCACGGGAGCCGCCGCGTCGGTGGCCTCGCCTTCCTCGTCCTCGTCCTCGTCGTCCTCGTCGAGCTTGTCCTCGAAGTAGCCGGAGATCCCGCCGACGACCAGGTACGTGATCAGACCCGCCACGCCGGCCAGCAGGACGGTGGCGGTCTTGTCACCGCCGCCGTGCGCCACGTCGGTGGCCAGCGTCATCGCGCTCACCAGCAGGACGACCAGCGCGATGATCACGGACAGCATGTCCAGCTTGCCCATCTTGGCCATGGGCTTCTCGATCCACGCCAGCCACTTGTAGTCGCGCTCCTCGAAGATGAAGTCGAGGAAGATCATCAGCAGGAACATCCCGCCGAAGGCCGCGATGGCCGGGTGGGCGCTGGTGACCAGTTCCTGGTAATGCGCCTTGTCGTTGATGGCGAGCTTGACCGCCTCGATCGGCCCCAGTTTCGCGGTGATCGCGACAATGACGACCGGGAACACCAGCCGCATGCCGAATACCGCGATGAGAATGCCGACGGTGAGGAAGATCTTTTGCCAGAAGGCGTTCATCTTGCGCAGGATGCCCGCGTTGATGACCGCGTTGTCGAACGAGAGCGAGATCTCCAGGATGGACAGGATCCCGACGATCGCGAGCCCCTGCCACCCCCAGAGCACGCCGGCGACGACGAGGCCGACCACCGTGATGGCGAACGACCACCCAAAGGTTTTCAGGAGCACTGCCTACCCAATCCCTCGCTGTGTGGGCCCCCCGCGCGCAGCGCGCGGCGCTTTACGAAACGTTGACCCCGAAGTCTAGAGCGATGCCCCGAAGACCCGACGCGTACCCCTGTCCTACCGCCCGGAACTTCCATTCGCCGTTGTGGCGGTAGACCTCGCCGAAGATCATCGCGGTTTCGCCGGCGGCGTCCTCACTGAGGTCGTACCGGGCGAGCTCGCTCCCGTCGGCCTGATTGACGACGCGGATGAAGGCATTGCTGACCTGTCCGAAGCTCTGCCCGCGCGCCTCGGCCTCGTGGATCGAGACCGGAAAAACGATCTTGTCGACCTGCTCGGGCACCTGCGAGAGGTCCAGCAGGAGCGACTCGTCGTCGCCCTCCCCCTCGCCCGTGAGGTTGTCCCCGGTGTGCTCGACGGAGCCCTCGGGGCTCTTGAGGTTGTTGTAGAAGACGAAGTACTCGTCCCCCAGCACCCGGCCCGACCGGCACAGCAGCGCGCTGGCGTCGAGGTCGAAGGGCGCTCCGGTCGTGGACCGTGCGTCCCAGCCGAGGCCGACCATGATCTGCGTGAGATTCGGCGCGGCCTTGGACAGGGAGACATTGCCCCCCTTGGCGAGTGTGACGGTCATCGTTCGCTTCCTCCCCGGTGTCGGTACGGGCCGCGCCCGGCGCGGCCCGTCTCCCTTCAAGCACCTCCGGCGCCGCACTCCCCTCGGGGGGTACGGCGCCGGACGCGGTCACTGCTCGGCGCGGGCCCGCCGCCGCGGCGGCGGGCCCGGAGGCCGGCGATCGGATGGGATCCGGTCGCTCAGACGTTGACGCCGAAGTCCTGCGCGATGCCGCGCAGACCCGAGGCGTAGCCCTGGCCGATGGCCCGGAACTTCCACTCGGCACCGTTGCGGTACAGCTCGCCGAAGACCATGGCGGTCTCGGTCGAGGCGTCCTCGCTCAGGTCGTAGCGCGCCAGCTCGTTGTTGTCGGCCTGGTTGACCACGCGGATGAAGGCGTTGCGGACCTGGCCGAAGCTCTGCTGGCGGGTCTCGGCGTCGTAGATCGACACCGGGAAGACGATCTTGGCGACATCGGCCGGCACGGCGGCCAGGTTGACCTTGATCTGCTCGTCGTCGCCCTCGCCCTCACCGGTGATGTTGTCGCCGGTGTGCTCGACCGAACCGTCCGGGCTCTTCAGGTTGTTGAAGAACACGAAGTTCTGGTCGTTGGCCACCTTGCCCTGGTCGTTCGTCAGCAGGGCGCTGGCGTCCAGGTCGAAGTCCGTACCGGTGGTCGTGCGCGCGTCCCAGCCCAGACCGACGACGACAGCGGTCAGATTGGGGGCTTCCTTCGTCAGCGAGACGTTGCCGCCCTTGCTGAGGCTGACTCCCACGAGTCCTCCCATAGATTCGAGGGGTACGTAAACATGTGCGCCCCCATCGTGCATGGCATCGGATCAACGAATTGATCCTAGTGACCGGTTCCCACCGATTGCAGAAATCGCACCTGGATCACTGTGGATGTCGGCCATGCGGACGCCGGGGGCGCACGGAACCGCGGGGCGGCTCAGAGGGTGTCGAGGGCCTTGACGTACTCGTTCAGGTCGCGGGCGTCGGGGAGGCCGTTGACGACGGTCCAGCGCACCACGCCCTCCTTGTCGATGATGAACGTGCCGCGCACCGCGCAGCCCTTCTCCTCGTCGAAGACGCCGTACGCCCGGGATGCCTCGCCGTGCGGCCAGAAGTCGGACAGCAGCGGGTACTCCAGGCCCTCCTGCTCGGCGAAGACGCGCAGCGAGAAGGGGGAGTCGTTGGAGACGGCCAGCAGCTGGACGTCGTCGTTGACGAACTTCGGCAGCTCGTCCCGGAGCGCGCACAGCTCGCCGGTGCACACGCCGGTGAAGGCGAAGGGGTAGAAGAGGAGGACGACGGCCTTCTCGCCGCGGAAGTCGGAGAGCTTGACCAGCTCACCGTGCTGGTTCTTCAGCTCGAAATCCGGAGCCTTCGTGCCGACCTCGATCGCCATGGGGTGCTTCCCTTCCGCTCACGCTCAACAGAACGCGACCAACCCTACGCGCAGAGCCGGACCACGGGGGAACCCGTACGGAACGGGGCCGAGCCCCCTCCGGAACAGGCGGAGAGGGCTCGGTGGCGCGTGCCGAGGGGGTGTGCCTCAGCGCTTGCCGGCCTTGGGCGTGACCAAGCGGCTGCCGGCCCAGTCCTTGCCCGCGTTGATGCTCTTGGTCTGGGACAGACCCGCGGTCTGCGCGGCCTCATTGATGTCGCTCGGCTCGACGTAGCCATCCCGGCCGGTCTTCGGCGTCAGCAGCAAGATGTGCCCGCCCTCGTCGACCAGCCCGATGGCGTCCACCAGCGCGTCCGTGAGATCGCCGTCCTCGTCGCGGAACCACAGCAGCACGACGTCACAGACGTCGTCGTAGTCCTCGTCAACGAGATCCTGGCCGGTCACGGTCTCAATGCCTTCGCGAAGATCCTGATCGACGTCATCGTCGTAACCGATCTCCTGGACCACCTGTCCGGGCTCGAACCCCAGCCTGGCGGCAGGGTTGGTCCGCTCCTCCGCGTGGTCCGCGGTCGCGCTCACGGATTGCCTCCTGTCATGTTTCGGGAAATGCTCGGGGACTCCGCGCGTGCGCGGAGCATTGGGCGTAGTCCACACGGGCCGGGCGGATCGCGCAAGTACCCGGCGGTCCAGACCGCCGAAACGGTGACGTTTGGAGGCGTCTCGCCGCAACAGCGACCCCGACAGGACAGGCTGAAGTGATTCACACCACAGCATTCTGGGGGGTATATCGGGTAGTCGCGCGCGACTGGTCCCTTCGGGGGGCGGACGGACCGCTTCCGCTTCCCCTTTCGATGGTCGCACGACCGTACGCGAAGCACTTTCGACATGGGCGTATGGTTGCGATTTGGTCGACCTGAGAAATCGGCCTTTTCAGCGCCATCTCTCAGCGGATGGTTACCCATCGGTAGAGGTGACGTAGCCCTGGGGCTCGGTACACGATGGAAGACGGCGCGACACCAAGGCAGAGACCGTATTCGTCCCGTGCACAGCAGCAATAGCGTGCCGAGCACGACACGAACCGAACACGAAGGAACAGCGTGGCTTCCGGATCCGATCGAAACCCGATCATCATTGGCGGCCTTCCCAGCCAGGTCCCGGACTTCGATCCCGAAGAGACCCAGGAATGGCTCGACTCGCTCGACGCGGCTGTCGACGAGCGAGGCCGGGAACGTGCCCGCTATCTCATGCTGCGGCTGATCGAGCGCGCCCGGGAGAGGCGTGTGGCCGTGCCCGAGATGCGCAGCACGGACTACGTCAACACCATCGCGACCAAGGACGAGCCGTTCTTCCCCGGCAACGAGGAGATCGAGCGCAAGGTCCTGAACGCGACCCGGTGGAACGCCGCCGTCATGGTGTCCCGCGCCCAGCGTCCGGGCATCGGGGTCGGCGGCCACATCGCCACCTTCGCCTCCTCGGCGTCCCTCTACGACGTGGGCTTCAACCACTTCTTCCGGGGCAAGGACGAGGGCGACGGCGGCGACCAGATCTTCTTCCAGGGCCACGCGTCGCCCGGTGTCTACGCCCGCGCGTTCCTCCTCGACCGACTGAGCGAGGCGCAGCTCGACGCCTTCCGCCAGGAGAAGTCGAAGGCCCCGCACGGCCTGTCCAGCTACCCGCACCCGCGGCTGATGCCGGACTTCTGGGAGTTCCCGACCGTCTCGATGGGCCTCGGTCCGCTCGGCGCGATCTACCAGGCCCGGATGAACCGCTACATGGAGGCGCGCGGCATCGCCGACACCTCCAAGTCGCACGTGTGGGCCTACCTCGGCGACGGCGAGATGGACGAGCCGGAGTCGCTCGGCCAGCTGTCCATCGCCGCCCGTGAGGGCCTGGACAACCTGACCTTCGTCGTCAACTGCAACCTGCAGCGCCTGGACGGCCCGGTCCGCGGCAACGGCAAGATCATGCAGGAGCTGGAGTCGCAGTTCCGCGGCGCCGGCTGGAACGTCATCAAGCTGGTGTGGGACCGCAGCTGGGACCCGCTGCTCGCGCAGGACCGCGACGGCATCCTGGTCAACAAGCTGAACACCACCCCCGACGGCCAGTTCCAGACGTACGCGACCGAGACCGGCGCGTACATCCGTGAGCACTTCTTCGGTGACGACCAGCGCCTGCGGGCGATGGTCGAGAACATGACCGACGACCAGATCCTGCACCTGGGCCGCGGCGGTCACGACCACAAGAAGATCTACGCGGCGTACGCGGCGGCCAAGGCCCACAAGGGCCAGCCGACGGTGATCCTCGCGCAGACCGTCAAGGGCTGGACGCTCGGTCCGAACTTCGAGGGCCGCAACGCGACCCACCAGATGAAGAAGCTGACCGTCCAGGACCTCAAGGGCTTCCGCGACCGGCTGCACCTGCCGATCCCGGACAAGGAGCTGGAGGACGGCCTGCCGCCGTACTACCACCCGGGCCGCGACTCCGAAGAGATCCAGTACATGCACGACCGGCGCAAGTCGCTGGGCGGCTATGTCCCCACCCGCGTCGTGCGCGCCAAGCCGCTGGCACTGCCGGACGACAAGGCGTACGCGGGTGCCAAGAAGGGCTCGGGCCAGCAGAAGATCGCCACGACCATGGCGTTCGTCCGGGTGCTGAAGGACCTCATGCGGGACAAGGAGATCGGCAAGCGCTTCGTGCCGATCGCCCCCGACGAGTACCGCACCTTCGGTATGGACGCGTTCTTCCCGTCGGCCAAGATCTACAACCCGCTGGGCCAGCAGTACGAGTCGGTCGACCGCGAACTGCTCCTGGCCTACAAGGAGTCGCCGACCGGCCAGATGCTGCACGACGGCATCACCGAGGCCGGCTGCACCGCCTCGCTGATCGCGGCGGGCTCCGCCTACGCCACGCACGGCGAGCCGCTGATCCCGGTCTACGTCTTCTACTCGATGTTCGGGTTCCAGCGCACCGGCGACCAGTTCTGGCAGATGGCCGACCAGCTCTCGCGCGGCTTCGTGCTCGGCGCGACCGCCGGCCGTACGACGCTGACCGGTGAGGGCCTGCAGCACGCCGACGGCCACTCCCAGCTGCTGGCCTCGACCAACCCGGCCTGTGTCGCCTACGACCCGGCCTACGGCTACGAGATCGCGCACATCGTCAAGGACGGTCTGCGCCGGATGTACGGCGAGAACTCCGAGGACGTCTTCTACTACCTCACCGTCTACAACGAGCCGATCCTGCACCCCGCGGAGCCGGCCGACGTCGACGTCGAGGGCATCCTCAAGGGTCTGCACCGCGTCAAGCCCGGCGAGAAGGGCGAGCACGCCGCCCAGATCCTCGCCTCGGGTGTCGCCGTGCCGTGGGCCGTCGAGGCCCAGCAGATCCTCGCGGACGAGTGGAACGTCAAGGCGGACGTCTGGTCGGCGACCTCCTGGAACGAGCTGCGCCGGGAGGCGGTGGACGCCGAGGAGCACAACCTCCTGCACCCGGAGGAGGAGCAGCGCGTCCCGTACGTGACTCAGAAGCTCCAGGGCGCCGAGGGCCCGACGGTCGCGGTCTCGGACTGGATGCGTTCCGTTCCGGACCAGATCGCGCGCTGGGTGCCGGGCACCTACCAGTCGCTGGGTGCCGACGGCTTCGGCTTCGCGGACACCCGCGGCGCGGCCCGTCGCTTCTTCCACATCGACACGCAGTCCATCGTCCTGAGCGTGCTCACCGAGCTCGCCAAGGAGGGCAAGGTCGACCGGTCCCTGCTGAAGCAGGCGATCGACCGCTACCAGCTCCTGGACGTCGCGGCCGCCGACGCGGGTGAGGCCGGCGGCGACGCCTGACGCACCTCCGCGACGCACGCGACCGAAGCCCCCGGCAGCCCCCCGCTGCCGGGGGCTTCGGCCGTCCCGGCTCACCGCTCCCACACCTTGAACGCCCGTACCTGGTACGGCGACCGGGGCACCCAGCTGCCGCCACCCGGGTAGGTGTCGAACTCGGCGGTCTCCGCGCACTCCGCGCTCTGGTAGGTGGTGACCGGCCGCCCGGTGCGGTTGGCGAGCGCGGCGGCGGTGGTCCCCTTGGGCAGCGGGACGCAGCTCTCGATGTCGATGTCGGGCAGCTCGTAGGTCACCCGCTTCCCGCCGAAGTCCGCCTTCGGCCAGAGACACAGCTGGCCCGCCGCGCAGGGGCCCGGCGTGGTGGAGCGGCCGGCGGCGTGGGCGGCCGGGGTGCCGAGGGCGGGCGGGACGGCGAGGGCGACGGTCAGGGCGGCGAGGCCGGTCAGAGCGGCGGTGGTGCGGGACGTACGCAGACGCAGTCGCATGGGAATCTCCCCCGTGGAGTACGGATCGGGCCGTTCGCGGCGGGCCGGTCGCCCGCCGCGGGTTCGTCATCGAGCTTCGCGAGGGCGTGCCGCGGTTGCCAAGGCCCGGCCGGCGCTGCCACCCGGATCAGGTATGTGGACAGCCGGCGCCGCGCTCGGCGGGGGTGCGGGGTGCGGTGTTGACGCGGGGCGGGGGCCCGGCGACGGCTGCGGAAACCGTTCCTCCCGGGCACCGCCGGGGTGGGCCTGCCGCGCGGGGTGGTGCGGTGGCCGCCGCGGTGGCGGAGGTTCCCGGTGCCGGCTCATCCGGATGAGGGATTCACCGCGCCGGACGGGGCCAACTGCCGCACGGCGTACGACGGGTGGGCCGGGAGGCGGTCCCGGGCGGCGGGTTGACGGCCGCACATGACAGCGCGCGGCCGGCCCGGGGGACGTATGTCCTCGGGCCGGCCGCGCGCCGGGTGCTGCGGGGTGGGCGCCGGTGGCGCCCGGCGTGGACGCCGCGGTGGTCGAGCCGGCGGTCAGATGTGACCGACGCCGGCCCCTGCCTCGGCGTTCGCGCCGCGCTTGGTGAAGACCGCGACGACGGCCGCGACGATCGCCACGCCGCAGGCGACCGTGAAGGCCAGCCCCATGCCGGACACGAAGGTGTCGTGGGCGACAGCGGTGATCTTCTGGGCGAACTCCGGCGGGGTGCCCTTCGGCACGGGGGCGATACCGGCCGAGACCGCGTCGGACACCTGGGACGCCTGCGCGGGCGGGAGCGGCGGGAGACCGGCCGCCTTCCAGTTGGTGGGGAGTTCGTTGTCGACGCGGGAGGCCATCACCGCGCCGAGCACGGCCGTACCGAGGCTGCCGCCGACCTGCATCGCGGCCTGCTGGAGGCCGCCGGCGACACCGGAGAGCTCCAGCGGGGCGTTGCCGACGATGACCTCGGTGGCGCCGACCATCACGGGGGCCAGGCCCAGCCCGAGCAGGGCGAACCACAGGGACATCGGGCCGGTGCTGCTGTTCGTGTCCAGGCCGGACATGCCGTACATCGCGACGGCGGTCAGGACCATGCCGGCGACCAGCGGGATGCGCGGGCCGAGCTTGGTGATCAGCGCCCCGGCGAGCGGGGAGCCGACGATCATCATGCCGGTGAGCGGGAGGAGGTGCAGGCCGCTGTCGACGGGGGTCATGCCGTGCACGTTCTGGAGGTAGAACGTCACGAAGAACAGGCCGCCCATGAAGGCGAAGGCCATCAGGACCATCAGGACCGTGCCGGCGGTCAGCGGCAGGGAGCGGAACATCCGCAGCGGGATGAGCGGTTCGCGGACCTTGGACTCCAGCACGGCGAACAGCGCGAAGAGGACCACGGCGCCGATCAGGAAGCCCCAGGTCTTCATGTCGCCCCAGCCCCACTCCGACGCCTTGATCAGCGGCCAGATGAGGCAGAACATCGCGCTGGAGAGCAGCACGATGCCGGGGACGTCGAACGAGCGCGGGGCGTTCTCCGCGCGGTGGTCCTTGAGGATCACCAGCCCCAGGACCAGGGCCAGCACACCGACCGGGACGTTGATGAAGAACACGGACTGCCAGCTGACGTGCTCCACCAGCAGTCCGCCGACTATCGGGCCGCCGGCGGTGGAGGCGCCGATGACCATGCCCCAGATGCCGATCGCCATGTTGAGCTTCTCGGCGGGGAAGGTGGCGCGCAGCAGTCCCAGCGCGGCGGGCATCAGCAGCGCGCCGAACAGACCCTGCAGCACGCGGAAGCCGATGACCAGCGCGACCTCGTTGGAGAACCCGATGGCACCGGAGGCGGCGGCGAAGCCGAGGATGCCGATCAGGAAGGTCTGGCGGTGGCCGAAGCGGTCACCGAGCTTGCCGGCCGTGATCAGCGAGACGGCCAGGGCGAGCATGTACCCGTTGGTGATCCACTGCACGTCGGCGAGCGAGGCGCCGAGGTCCTGCTTGATGGCCGGGTTGGCGATGGCGACGATCGTGCCGTCCAGGGCGACCATCATGACGCCGATGGCGACGGAGAAGAGGGTCAGCCACGGATGGCCTCGCAGCCCCTTGCGGGGCTCCGGTACGGAGAGGTCCGGCGCGGCGTCGGCGACCGGGGTCTGAGAACTCATACCCCGAGGCTAATGTCAGCCACTGACAGTTGACAAAGCATTTCATGAGTCGGTAACTGTCATCTCCCTCACAGGTAACCTGAGCAGCGAGAACACCACGGAAAGGCGGCGCAGGATGGCGACCCCGACGCCGCAGACGGCCCCCGCGGGCGGCCTGCGCGAACGCAAGAAGCAGCGCACCCGCGACGCCCTGATCCGCGCGGCACTCGAACTCTTCACGGAGCAGGGGTACGAGGCGACGACGGTCGACGAGATCGCCGAGGCCGTGGACGTCTCCCAGCGGACGTACTTCCGCTACTTCGCCAACAAGGAGGACGTCGCCTTCGCCGTCCAAGAGATGGTCGAGGCCCGCTTCATGGCGGAGCTCACCGCGCGGCCCGCGACGGAGGCCCCGCTGACCGCGCTGCGCAGCGCGGTGATGGTCGCCTGGGACGACATCGGCAGCGCCATCGAGTCGGTGATCCCGGTGGAGCTGCACATGCGCTCGTACCAAATGATCGAGTCCACGCCCGCGTTGATGGCCGTCCACCTGCGCCGCTCCTCCGAACTGGAGGAGCAGATCGCGCGGTTGATCGCGCGGCGCGAGGGGCTGGACGTCGACGCCGATCCGCGGCCGCGGGTGCTGGTCGCGGCGTTCTGCGGGGTCATGCGGGTGGCGGGCAAGATCTGGGGCGAGGGTGCGGACTGCAGCGTGGCGTCCATCCGGGAGCTGACCCAGTCCTATCTCGACCACATGGCGCCGGCGATCGACGACGACTGGCGCGCGCACCGCTGACCCGGCCCCCTTCGCCACCTGCCGTAACGGCCCACCGCCGCTGTGCAACCGATTAATCTCCCCATGAGACTGCTTCCGCACGACTGAGCGCCGAAAATCGACGTTTGGTGTCCGGTTTGGTCGAAATGGCCACCGTGAAACGTGATATCACTCACGGCCGCAGCAGCCACCCTGTCGCGTCTCCTAGGGTGGCTCGCGGTGAATTCCTTCCCGGGCCTCGGCCCCTCCTCCGGTTTCCTGCAGTCCACCGCCTGGCGCGCCGCACTCGCCCTGGTGGTGGTGTTCGTGATGCTTGCGATGACCGGATGGACCGCCATCAGAGGAAGCAAGGACGACGCCAACCCCCTGGCCACCGCCAAGGCCGCGTGGAAACACGCCACCTTCCTCGGTCGCCCGCTGCCCGACCCCAACGCCGGGCCGGCCGCGATCCGGGCCTTCTTCGCCCCCCTCAGCCGGGCCGAGGACCAGCAGCTCGCCGCACGCTTTCCGCTGGTCGTCGGCAACATGGGCGGTGCCCCCGTCCAACTCCGTTACCGCGCCAACCGGATGGCGATCGACGACGCCCGCGCCGTCGAGAAACGGCGGATGACCGACCACCGGCTCACGCCCGTCGGCCGCCAGGAGGCGGGCCGGCTGATGCACCGCCTGGAGTCGATGATGGCCCCGGGCCGGCAGATCCTGGCCTTCGACCCGGCCGGCGGCGGCCGGGCCGCTGAGGTCTTCGGCGACCTCCCGGCGGCGAAGCGGGTCTCGGTCGTGGTGCCCGGTGTGGACACCAACCTCTCCACCTTCGAGCGCACCGCGCGGGCGACCACCGCCCCCGTCGGCATGGCGCGTTCCCTCTACGACGCCGAGCGGCAGGCCGGCCCCGGCACCCGTACCGCGGTGATCGCCTGGGCCGACTACACCTCGCCGGCCGGCCTGGGCGTCCAGGCCGCCACCGGGCAGCTCGCCGAGGCCGGCGCGGTCCGGCTGCGTGCCCTGGTGAACTCCCTGTCGTCCGCCGACTCCGTCTCGCTGTTCTGCCACAGCTACGGCTCCGTGGTGTGCGGCGTCGCCGCCCGCAAGCTGCCGTCCAACGTGGGGGACATCGCGGTGGCGGGCAGCCCCGGCATGCGGGCCGACAACTTCTCCGGGCTCGGCACCCGCGCCCGGGTGTGGGCGATGCGGGACTCCGACGACTGGATCCAGGACGTGCCGTACCTGGAGGTCGGCGGGCTCGGCCACGGCGCCGACCCGGTCGATCCGTCCTTCGGCTCCCGGATCCTGTCCGCCGACGGCGCCGTCGGGCACGCCGGCTACTTCGCCCCCGGCACCCGCAGCCTGCGCAACTTCGCGCTGGTCGGGGTGGGGGCGACCGGCTCGGTGGAGTGCGCCTCCGCCGATCCGCACTGCAGCGCGGCGACGGTCTGAGGCCGCACCGCCGCGGGGCCGCTTCCCGCGGTCCCGGCCCGGCGCCCGGGGACGGGCCGGGACCGCGGGGAACCGTGCCCGGTGGAGCGCGCGTCCACGGTGCGAGGGACGGAGCGCCCGGCCGGGGAGCTCGTTGCGTACGCGGCTCCGGCGGGCGCCTTCCAGGTGTCCGGAAGGGGGACGGGCGGGCGACCGCCCGCATACGATGAGCCACATGGGTGATGTGCTGGCCGGTTTTCACGCCGTCTGGGAGTTCGACACGGACTCCGTACTCATCCGCTTCGAACGGGGGATCCGCAGGCCGAAGCTGTTCCAGGCGCTCGGCGAGCGACGCATTCCGTACGAGGCGCTGAGCGCTGTCGAGGTGTCCGGGGGCAGACGCGGCACGGTGGTGCTGCACGCCGTGCCCCGGCCCGGCGCCGACCCCCTGATGGAGGCGGCGGACGGGCAGCTCAAGGAGGACGTCGACCCCTACCGTCTGGTGCTGCCGGCCGAACGCGAGACGCTGGCCGGGTACTACGCCGAGGAGCTGCGCAGCGCGCTCGGCCCCGCCGCCAAGGAGCCCGCCGACCGCCACCTGGTCGCCGCCCCGGAACCTCCGCTGCACTTCAAGGCGTACGACGGCAAGGCGTCCTTCGACGGCCGGTCGGTCGCCTTCCGCTGGTTCTGGACGGGCGCCTCGTCGGCGAAGTGGAAGCGCGGCGACCAGACCTTCGCGATCGGCGAGCTGGCCGGGGTCGAATGGCGCTCCCCGGAGAGCGTCAAGGGCCATCTGCGGCTGCTGGAGCGCGGCGCCCGCGAGCCGGAGACGGGCGCCGCGGACCAGGACCCGGCCGCCGTGGTCTTCGGGCCCGGGTACGGCCCGGTGCACGAGTCGCTGCCGTTCGCGGCCGCGGTGCTGCAGGCCGTCCGTGCCGCGGAGCCGGAGGAGACGCCGGACGGCGAGCCGGTGTGCCGGCGCGCCGGGGACGCCCGGCGGGACCCGGCGGACATCGCGGACCGGATACGGCACCTCGGCGAGCTGCACGGCGCGGGGCTGCTGACGGACACCGAGTTCAGTGCCAAGAAGGCCGAACTGCTGGCGGAGCTCTAGGAACCACCGGGCCGGGACTCATACCGTGGTACGGGGTGCAAGGCCGGACCCAGGTATGACGCCTCCGCGGCCGGGGTCCGCTTAGATGGACCGCGCGATGAACCGACCCCCTTCCACCCCCGCACACCAGCCGGCCGGGCCGGGCCGCGGCACCGGGCCCGGCCCGGCGCGCGCACGGGCGCTGCGGGCCGCCCGGCAGGCGCTGCGCGTCCTCGCCGTGGAGCTCGGCACCCCGACCGAACCCGGCACCCCGCTCTTCGGCAACGTCCAGAACCCCTGGCTGCGCCGGCTGCCGTACCTGGTGGCCTTCGCGTTCGCGGTGTCCCTGCTGCCGTCGGGCATCAACGTCCTCGGCAACGACTACGGCATGAACGGCGGGCTGGCCGGCGCGCTGTCGACCGCGCAGACCGCGCCGCTGCTGCTCGCGGTGAGCCGTCCGCTGCAAGCCTGGTGGGTGATCTTCGCCGCGGACGTCGTGGGCGCGCTGGTGCTGACCGGTGTCGACGGCGTCGCGGGCCGCGCCTGGCCCTGGCCGCCCACCGCGATCGTCGGCTATGTCGCGCTGATGGTGGCGCTGTCCCTGCGCGAGCGCCGCCGCACCCTGATCGCGGTCTGGCTGACGACCGGCGTGGCGGGGATCCTCTCCGAGATGATCACGCCCGAGGGCAGTCAGAGCACCTGGGTGCTGCTGTTCGTGCTCTCCGGTGTGGTGCTCATGATGGGCGCCACGCTGCGCGAACGCGGCGACGCCCAGCGGAAGTTGATCGAGCAGGAGACCATCAGCGAGGCCGAACGGGCCCGCCGTACGCTGCTGGAGGAGCGCACCCGCATCGCCCGTGAACTGCACGATGTCGTCGCCCACCACATGTCGGTGATCACGGTCCAGGCGGACAGCGCCCCGTACCGCATCGGCGGGCTCCCCCGGGAGGCGCAGGAGGAGTTCGGGTCGATCGCGGCGACCGCGCGCGAGTCGCTGGCCGAGATGCGCCGGCTGCTCGGGGTGCTGCGCAGCGAGGAGACGGAGCGGCAGGGCGGCCCGGAGAAGGCGCCGCAGCCCGGTATCGGCATGCTGCCCAAGCTCGTCGAGGGGACCGTGCGGGCCGGTGTGCCGGTGGAGCTGGTGCTGCCCGAGGAGCCCGTCGCGCCGGAACCGGCGGTGGACCTGTCCGCGTACCGCATCGTCCAGGAGGCGCTGGCCAACGTGGTGCGGCACGCCCCGGGCGCACGGACCCGGGTGTCGGTGACGACGGCGGCGGACGGCTCACGGCTGACGGTGCTGGTGGTCAACTCCGCGCCGCCCGCGCCCTCCGCGCCGCTGGAGACCACCGGCACCGGTCACGGACTGATCGGCATGCGGGAACGGGTGCGGCTGGTGGGCGGCACACTCGACACCGGGCCGCTGCCCGACGGCGGCTTCCGGGTCGCCGCACAGCTTCCGCTCACCCCGCCGCCCACCGCGGCGGCTCCCCTCCCAGCGAAGGATTCCGGCTCCGCATGACCACGCGCGTGATCATCGTCGACGACCAGGCCATGGTGCGAGCGGGGTTCGCCGCGCTGCTCGCCGCACAGAGCGACATCGATGTGGTGGGCGACGCGCCCGACGGCGTGCAGGGGGTGGCGCTCAGCCGCCGGACGCACCCGGACGTGGTGCTGATGGACGTCCGGATGCCGGAGATGGACGGGCTGGAGGCCGCCCGGCAGCTGCTGGATCCGCCGGTCGGCGTGGTCCATCGGCCGAAGGTGCTGATGCTGACGACCTTCGACGTGGACGACTACGTGTACGAGGCGCTGCGCGCGGGGGCCTCCGGGTTCCTGCTCAAGGACGCGCCGCCGGCCGATCTGATCTCCGCGGTGCGGGTGGTGGCGGCCGGTGAGGCGCTGCTCGCGCCGTCGGTGACCCGGCGGCTGATCGCCGATTTCGCCCGGCGTCCCGCGCCCCGCAAGGACCGCGGCGCGCTCCGGCTGAACGGTCTCACCCCGCGGGAGACGGAGGTGCTGGAGCTGATCGCCCGGGGCCTGTCGAACCAGGAGATCGCCGAGGCGCTGATCCTCGCCGAGCAGACCGTGAAGACCCACATCGGGCGGGTGCTCGCCAAGTTGGAGCTGCGGGACCGCGCGCAGGCAGTGATCTTCGCGTACGAATCGGGGCTGGTGGCGCCCGGCGAGCGCTGACCGCGCCGCCCCCGCCGGTCCTTCCTGGACGTGTGCCCGCCCCTCCTCCTCCCTGAGGACGAGGGGCGGCCGCACCCCCTACCCCGGTATCACCCGGGAGTTGGCTCCGCGGTGTGACGCCGCGTCAGCCATCCCCTTCCTACGTTTCCCTCCGCCACACCAACGGGAGAGGGAGACACCACCATGTCCGTGCGGAGCACCGCCGTTCGACGCGGCAGGCGCACACTCATCGGCGCCGCACTCGCGGTGGCCCTGGTCGCCGGGACCGGCGGCTGGGCGGCGGGCTCCGCACAGACCGCCGTCACCGGGCCCGCGCCCGGCGCCGCCTCCTGGCGCGCCGACCACTCGCTCGGCGTCCGGCTGCCGGACCCGGCGACCGCCCGCCCGGCGGCCGTCGCCCGCTTCTTCGGCACGCTCTCCAACGCTCAGCAGCATGCGCTCGCGGCCCGTCACCCGCTCACCGTGGGCAACCTCGACGGAGCGCCGCTCGCGCTGCGGTACGCGGCCAACTCCCTCGCCCTGAAGGCGGAACGGGCCCACCAACTGGCCCGCGCCACCGATCCGGCCGGCACCCCGGAGGGCCACCGGCAGGCCAGGAAGGCGGCCGCGCGCTGCGCCGAACTGCTCGCGCCCGGCCGCCGGATCCTCGCCTTCGATCCCCGGGGGCGCGGCCAAGTAGCCGAGGTGTACGGGGACTTGGCGACCGCCGAGCACACCGCCGTGGTCGTGCCGGGCTCGGACATCGACCTGTCGTCGTTCGACCGGGCCAAGGACCCGTACGGCACCCCGGCCGGTATGGCCAGGTCGCTGCGGGCGCAGATGGCGGCCGACGCGCCCGGGGCCCGTACCGCGGTCATCGCCTGGGCCGGCTACACCACCCCGGTCGGGTTGGGCCCGGACGCGGCGACCGGGCGGCTGGCCGAGGCCGGTGCGCCGCGGCTGGCCCGCCTGTTGTCCGGGCTGGCCGCCACCGGGGTGCGGGCGCCGGCCGTGCTGTGCCACAGCTACGGCTCGGTGGTGTGCGGTCTGGCGGCGCCCCGGCTGGGCCGTGGCGAGGTCGCCGACTTGATCGTCTTCGCCTCCCCCGGGATGCGCCGGGACAGCGTGGCGGAGCTGCACACCTCCGCGCGGGTCTGGGCGGCGCGGGACGCCTCCGACTGGATAGCGGACGTCCCGAGCGTCGAGCTGCTGGGCCTGGGGCACGGCGCGGACCCCACGTCCCCGGCCTTCGGCGCCCGGCACGTCTCCGCCGAGCGGGCCGAGGGCCACACCGGCTACCTCGCGCCCGGAACGGACTCGCTGCGCAGCTTCGCGGCGATCGTGCTGGGCCGCTACGGCGATGTGCGCTGACGCCGCGCCCGGCCGCCCCGGGCCGCTCGCCGCTCCCCACCCCACCGGTTCCCGGACTCAAGGACGCCTCATGGACTCCGCACCTCTCGCGCGCCTCGGCGGCGCGGCCCGCAGCACCGTCCGCGCCATCGAGGACCGCACCCCCGCGGACCGCGACCGGGCGATCGACGGACTGCGTGCGCTGGCACTGCTCGCGGTCCCCACCGGCCACTGGCTGCTCGGCGGCTTCACCCTCGACGGCGGCGGCGCGCTGCACAACGCCAGCCCGCTGACCGCCTTCGGCGCGCTCGCGCCCGCCAGTTGGGTGCTGCAGATGCTCGGCATCTTCTTCCTGGTCGGCGGTTACGCGTCGGTGCGCTCGCTCCGGCGGGCCACCGCCCGGGGCGGGTCCACGGGCCGCTGGCTGCGGGGCCGGCTCGTCCGGCTGGGCCGCCCGGTGCTCGGTGTGACGGCGGTGTGGGCGGCGCTGCTGCCGCTGCTGTCCGTGCTGGGGGTGCCCGAGGCGACGCTGCGGACCGGGGCGACGCTGGTGATCCAGCCGCTGTGGTTCGTCGGCGTCTACGCGGTGATCACCGCGCTGACGCCGTACTGCGTGTGGGCCGCGCGGCGGATGGGTGCCTGGGCGGCGGCGCCGCTGCTGGCGGCCGTGGCGGCGGTGGACTTCCTGCGGTACGGGCCGTTCGCGTCCGCCGTGCCGCCCTGGCTGAGTCTGCTGAACCTGCTCCCGGGCTGGATGTTCGCCTACCAGCTGGGGGTGTCCTGGGGCGAGGGGCGGCTCGGCAGGCGCGCCGGCTGGACCCTGCTCCTCGGCGGTACCGCGCTGTTCGCCGCGCTGCTGGTCTTCTTCCACTACCCGGCGAGCATGGTCGGCGTCCCCGGGCAGGACCGTACGAACTCCCATCCGCCGTCGCTGCTGGTACTGGCCCTGGCCGCGGCCCAGTCGGGTGCGGCGGTGCTGCTCCGCGACCGGCTGGCCCGGGTCCTGCGCCGGCCCGCGCTGTGGGCGCCGGTGGTGGTCGTCAACCTCTCCGCGATGACCGTGCTGTGCTGGCACCAGACCGCGATGCTCACGGCGGCCGTGCCCGCGTCGTTCGTGGGTGCGGTGCCGGGACTGACCGTCGCGCCCGACACGCTCGGCTGGCTCCTGGCCCGGCTGGCCTGGCTGCCGCTGTTCGCCGTCCTGCTGGTGGTGATCGGCCGGACCACACGCCGCTTCGAGGAGCCCTGGGAGGGTGTCACCCGGGCACGGCGGGCGCTGGCGGCGGTGCTGGCCGCCGGGTTCGCGGCCTTCGCGCTGGGTCTGGCGTAGGGCTGAGGCCGGCGAAGGGGGTGTCCGGCCGCCGCGCCTGCCCGGCGCCACCGGACCGGCCGGGACCGGCCCCCGGGTGCGGCCCGCGGACGCGGACCGCACCCGGGGCGGTGGGCTACTCCCGTCCCGCCGAGGTGCTGGACATGTCCGCGTAGCGCTCCCCCGCCACCTGGCCGGCGATCGGCTCCAGTTGGGCCAGCTCCTGCGCCCGGACGAACGGGGCGAGGAACTTCTCGTTCTCCCCCCTGCCGTACATGTCGGCGGTGTCGAAGAGCGTCACGCCCAGTTCCCGCGCCCGCTCCAGCGTGGCGCGCGCCTCGTCGGCGTCCGTGGGGCCGTAGGCGAAGCTCATGCCCATGCAGCCGAGGCCCTGCGCCCCGACGCGGGGGCCGCCGGTGCCCAGCTCGACCGTTTCGATCTTCTCAGTGCTCATGGGGATCTCAGAACCTCTCGGACGCCCGCCGGGCGTCGGCATAGATGTCGATCTTGTAGTCGAGAATGTCGAGGGTGCTCTGCAGCTCCGCGATCCGCCGCCGTACGTCCTCGCGGTGCGCGGTCAGCAGCCGTTCGCGCTCGGAGAAGGTGGACTCGCCCACCCGGACCAGCTCGGCGTAGCGGACCATGTCCGCGACCGGCATGCCGGTCAGCCGCAGCTTGGTCACCAGGCCCAGCCAGTCCAGGTCGCGGTTGGTGAACCGCCGCTGGCCGGTGTGCGTGCGGTCCACGTGCGACATCAGGCCGATCCGCTCGTACCAGCGCAGGGTGTGCGCGCTCAGGCCGGTGTGCTCCGCGACCTCGCTGATGGTGTACCGGTCACGGCCGGCGGGCCGGGGGTGGACGGGCGGCGGGGCGCAGTCGTGCTCCGTCGCCGGCCGTGCGCGGGTCGCGATCGCCCCGTCCGCGACCGGCTCGCTGTGCGTCACCGTCATGCCCTGTCTCCCCTGTTTTCGCCGGATGCCTCTCGACGGTCCCAACGCTAGAGAGTTGGAGTGCACTCCAAGCAAGCGCGATTCCCACCCGGACTTGACCTGATTTTGGGGAGGTTAGGCTCGGGGGCATGCAGAGCCTCCGGATGATCGAGAACTGGCCGGTGCCCACGGCCGCGGCCGCCGTCATACGTGCCGACGGGGTGGTCGCCGGCTCGTACGGGCCGCTGGAGCAGCGGTTCGCGCTGGCGTCGGTGACCAAGCCGCTGGCCGCGTACGCCGCGCTGCTGGCCGTCGAGGAGGGCGCGATCGAGCTGGACGAGCCGGCCGGGCCCGAGGGGTCCACGGTGCGTCATCTGCTCGCGCACACCTCCGGTCTCGCCTTCGACGAGCCGCGGGTGACCGCCGAGCCGGGCACCCGCAGGATCTACTCCAACGCCGGTTTCGAGGTGCTGGGCGACCACCTCGCCAAGGCGACCGACATCCCCTTCCCGCAGTACCTGCACGAGGCGGTGCTCGAACCGCTCGGCATGACGGCGACGGAGCTGTCCGGCTCCCCCGCCAAGGACGGCGTCTCCACGGTCGCCGACCTGATCCGCTTCGCGGCCGAGCTCCAGGCCCCGCGGCTGCTCTCGGAGAGCACGCTGGCGGCGGCGACCCAGGTGGTCTTCCCCGGAGTGACGGGCGTGCTGCCGGGCTACGGCCACCAGAAGCCCAACGACTGGGGGCTGGGTTTCGAGCTCCGCGACGGGAAGTCGCCGCACTGGACGGGCGCCGCCTCCTCGCCGCGCACCTTCGGGCATTTCGGTCAGTCCGGGACGTTCCTGTGGGTGGACCCGGACGCGCGGGCCGCCTGCGTGGCGCTGACCGACCGGGCCTTCGGGCCGTGGGCGATCGAGGTCTGGCCGCAGCTGACCGACGCGGTGCTGGCCGAGCTGGCGCAGACGGCCTGAACGGCGCGGACGTACGGGCCCGGGGGCGCCTGCCGGGCCCGCCGCGTCACCCCGGTCCCGGCTCCGTCCCCATCTCCCACACCAGGCACTCCGCCGCCGCCAGCCCCTTCAGCTCCAGGCCGACCCCCTCGGTGATCCGCGCGGAGTCGCCCGCCTCCAGCCGCTCGTCACCGACCCGTACGGCGCCGCGCACCACGTGCACATAGGCGCGGGCGGCGTCCGGGACCGCGGTGCGCTCGCCGTCGGCCAGCCGCCGCAGATGCAGCAGGGCGCCGGCCCGCGGCACCGCGTAGGGAGTGCCGTCGGCGATGCCGCGCACCACCTCGTAGGACGGCTCGCCGCCGGCTTCCTCCGGTGCGAGCCACATCTGCACGAAGCGCAGCGGCCGCCCCGCGTCGTTGCGCTCGACGTGCCGTACGCCGCCCGCCGAGCTGAGCCGCTGGAGATCACCGGGGCGTACGGTGGTCTCGTGGCCGGTGGTGTCGCGATGGGTCAGCTCGCCCTCGATGACCCAGGTCACGATCTCGGTGTCGCGGTGCGGGTGCTCGTCGAAGCCGGCACCGGCCGCCAGCCGCTCCTCGTTGCAGGCGATGAGTGCGCCGAAGCGCAGATTGTCCGGGTCGAAGTGGGGCCCGAAGGAGAACGCGTGCAGTGACTCGATCCCGGCGTCCGGATCGCCGCCCCGATAGCGCTCCTCGGCCCTGCGCACCTGAATCATTGGCCCACCGTAGCCCCCGCCCCCTCACCTCCTCGCCCCGATAGTGCAGGCTTGTCCCGTGTCTGAACCCGCTTCGCGCGACGCGCACCCGCACTCGGCGACCCTCCGGCGTCTGGAGAATTCGTCCGGCAAACTGGCCGCCGCGGCCATCGCCCGTATGGACGCCACCCTGCCGTGGTACCGCGCGATGCCCCCGGAGAACCGTTCCTGGATCGGTCTGGTGGCACAGGCCGGCATCGCCGCCTTCACCGAGTGGTTCCGGCATCCGGAGACCCCGCAGGCGATCAGCACCGACGTCTTCGGCACCGCGCCGCGCGAGCTGACCCGGGCGATCACGCTGCGGCAGACCGTGGAGATGGTCCGGACGACCATCGAGGTCATGGAGGCGGCGATCGACGAGGTCGCGGCCCCCGGTGACGAGTCCGTGCTGCGCGAGGCGCTGCTGGTCTACGCCCGGGAGATCGCCTTCGCCACCGCGCAGGTCTACGCGCAGGCCGCCGAGGCGCGCGGCGCGTGGGACGCCCGGCTGGAGTCCCTGGTGGTCAACGCGGTGCTGTCGGGAGAGGCCGACGAGGGCGCGGTCTCCCGGGCGGCGGCGCTGGGCTGGAACTCACCCGAGCACGTGTGCGTGGTGCTGGGCACCGCGCCCGACGGGGACAGCGAACTGACCGTGGAGGCGATCCGGCGGGCCGCCCGGCACGCCAAGCTCCAGGTCCTCACCGGGGTGCTGGGCTCCCGCCTGGTGGTGATCGCGGGCGGCTCGGACGACCCGCTCAAGGCCGCGAAGGCGCTCATCGGCCCGTACGCGGCCGGCCCCGTGGTGGCCGGCCCGGTGGTCTCCGACCTGCTCGCCGCGACCCGCTCCGCGCAGGCCGCGGCCGCCGGTCTGCGGGCGTGCGCCGCGTGGCCGGACGCCCCCCGGCCGGTACTGGCCGACGACCTGCTGCCGGAGCGCGCGATGGCCTCCGACCCGGTCGCGCGGGAGCAGTTGGTGGAGGAGATCTACAGACCGCTGGAGGAGGCGGGGTCTGCGCTGCTGGAGACGCTGAGCGTCTATCTGGAGCAGGCGAGCAGCCTGGAGGGCGCCGCGCGGATGCTGTTCGTGCACCCCAACACCGTGCGCTATCGGCTGCGACGTGTGACGGACGTCACCGGATGGTCACCCTCCGACGTACGCTCGGCCTTCACCCTCCGTATCGCACTGATTCTGGGGCGTCTGGCTGACGGTGAGGCGCAACCCTAGACTTTTGTCGGAGACCAACAATTCCCCCGATGGTTCTTGGTCCCTGTCCCCACGGGCGGGCGGAACCACCCACAAGAGAGAGTGTGAGGGTGCTCGTACTCGTCGCTCCCGGCCAAGGCGCTCAGACGCCCGGCTTCCTGACCCCCTGGCTCGACCTCCCCGGTGTCGAAGACCGGCTCCGTGAGTGGTCGGCCGCCATCGACCTGGACCTGGTCCACTACGGCACGAAGGCCGACGAGGAGGAGATCCGCGACACCGCGGTGGCGCAGCCGCTGCTGGTGGCCTCCGCCCTGATCTCCGCCCGCCAGCTGTTCCCGACGGCCGACGACTTCGCCGCGCAGGTCGGCGCCGCGGCCGGCCACAGCGTCGGTGAGCTGGCCGCCGCCGCGCTGACCGGCACCGTCTCCGACGAGACCGCGATGAAGCTGGTGCGCCGGCGCGGCCAGGCGATGGCCGAGGCCGCCGCCGTCACCGAGACCGGCATGGCCGCGCTGCTGGGCGGCGACGAGGCCGTCGTCATCCCGCACCTGGAGCAACTGGGTCTCACCCCGGCGAACGTCAACGGCGCCGGGCAGATCGTCGCGGCGGGCACCGCGGAGCAGATCGCCGCACTCGTCGAGAACAAGCCGGAAGGCACCCGCCGGGTCGTACCGCTGAAGGTGGCCGGCGCGTTCCATACTCACCACATGGCACCCGCCGTCTCGGCCCTGGAATCCGCGACCACCCAGCTGTCGGTCGCCGACCCGCACACCCGTTACGTCTCCAACAAGGACGGGCAGCTGGTCTCCTCCGGTCAGGAACTGGTGCAGCGACTGGTCGGCCAGGTGGCCAACCCGGTGCGCTGGGACCTGTGCATGGAGACGTTCAAGACGCTCGGCGTCACCGCGCTCATCGAGGCCGCCCCCGGCGGCACGCTCACCGGCCTGGCCAAGCGTGCGCTGCCCGGTGTGCAGACCCTCGCCCTCAAGACGCCCGAGGACCTCGACGCGGCCCGCACGCTGATCGCCGCCGCGTCCTCTGCCGTCACCGCAGGCTCTGCACCGGCCGAATAGGAGTCCGAAGCGCATGACCTCGAAGATCAAGCCCTCGAAGGGCGCCCCGTACGCGCGGATCATGGGCGTCGGCGGCTACCGGCCGACCCGTGTCGTGCCCAACGAGGAGATCCTCAAGCACATCGACTCGTCCGACGAGTGGATCCGTTCGCGGTCCGGTATCGCGACCCGCCACTGGGCCGGCCCCGAGGAGACCGTCGCGACCATGTCGGTCGAGGCGTCCGGCAAGGCGATCGCCGACGCCGGCATCACGCCCGAGCAGATCGGCGCCGTGATCGTCTCCACCGTCTCGCACTTCAAGCAGACGCCGGCCGTCGCGACCGAGATCGCGCACCGCATCGGCGCCGGCAAGCCGGCCGCCTTCGACATCTCGGCGGGCTGCGCGGGCTTCGGTTACGGACTGACCCTGGCCAAGGGCCTGGTCACCGAGGGCAGCGCGGAGTACGTGCTGGTCCTCGGCGTCGAGCGGCTGTCGGACCTGACCGACCTCGAGGACCGCGCGACGGCCTTCCTCTTCGGTGACGGCGCGGGCGCGGTGATCGTCGGTCCCGCCAAGCAGCCGTCGATCGGCCCGACGGTCTGGGGCTCGGAGGGCGACAAGTCCGAGACCATCAAGCAGACCCTCGGCTGGGACACCTACCGCACCACCCCTCTCCCCGGCGGCGACGGGCCCGAAGCGCGCCCCGCCCTGGAGGAGATCCGATTCCCCGCCATCACCCAGGAGGGCCAGGCGGTCTTCCGGTGGGCGGTGTTCGAGATGGCGAAGGTCGCCCAGCAGGCGCTGGACGCGGCCGGAGTCAGCCCGGACGACCTGGACGTCTTCATTCCGCACCAGGCCAACATGCGGATCATCGACTCGATGGTGAAGACTCTGAAGCTGCCGGAGAGCGTGACGGTCGCCCGCGACGTGGAGACCACCGGCAACACCTCGGCCGCCTCCATCCCGCTCGCAATGGAGCGGTTGTTGGCGACCGGTCAGGCCAAGAGCGGCGACACCGCCCTGGTCATCGGCTTCGGGGCGGGTCTCGTCTACGCCGCGACGGTCGTTACCCTCCCCTAGGGCAAGATCTGCGCAGCACCGTACGTCTTCGGACGTGTCGGCCACCGCACGGATCTTCACCGCAAGTAACGCAGTTTCCCCTTAAAATGACCGAAGGAGCGCCATCATGGCCGCCACTCAGGAAGAGATCGTCGCCGGTCTCGCCGAGATCGTGAACGAGATCGCCGGTATCCCCACCGAGGACGTCCAGGTGGACAAGTCCTTCACCGACGACCTGGACGTCGACTCGCTGTCCATGGTCGAGGTCGTCGTCGCCGCCGAAGAGCGCTTCGACGTGAAGATCCCGGACGACGACGTCAAGAACCTCAAGACCGTCGGCGACGCGACCGACTACATCCTCAAGCACCAGAGCTGATCCAGCTCACCCGCGCATGTCGCCACCCCGCGGTGGCGCCGTCGATTCAGACCCCTCTACCCGTGGAGTAAGAATTCCCGTGAACGCGACCAATCGCACCGTGGTCGTCACCGGTATCGGCGCAACCACACCGCTGGGTGGCGACAGCGCTTCGACCTGGGAGGCCCTGCTCGCCGGACGTTCCGGCGTCAGCACCCTCGAACAGGACTGGGCCGCCGAGCTGCCCGTCCGCATCGCCGGGCAGATCGCCGTTGAGCCGTCCGAGATCATCCCGCGGCCGCAGGCCCGCAAGCTGGACCGCTCGGCGCAGTTCGCGCTCGTCGCGGCGCAGGAAGCCTGGAAGGACGCGGGCTTCACCGCCAAGGCGGGCGAGGACACGTCGGTCAACCCCGACCGTCTGGGCGCCGTCATCGCCTCCGGCATCGGTGGCGTGACGACCCTGCTCGACCAGTACGACGTGCTCAAGGAGAAGGGCGTACGCCGCGTCTCCCCGCACACCGTGCCGATGCTGATGCCGAACTCGCCGTCCGCCAACGTCGGCATCGAGTTCAACGCCCGCGCCGGTGTGCACACCCCGGTGTCGGCGTGTGCGTCGGGCGCCGAGGCCATCGGCTACGCCATCGAGATGATCCGCTCGGGCCGCGCCGACGTCGTCGTCGCCGGTGGCACGGAGGCCGCCATCCACCCGCTGCCGATCGTCGCGTTCGGCAACATGATGGCGATGTCCAAGAACAACGACGACCCGCAGGGCGCCTCCCGCCCCTGGGACGTCGACCGCAACGGCTTCGTGCTCGGCGAGGGCGCCGGCGTGATCATCCTGGAGTCCGAGGAGCACGCCAAGGCCCGCGGCGCCAAGATCTACGCCGAGGCCATCGGCCAGGGCATCTCCGCCGACGCGCACCACATCACGCAGCCCGAGCCGTCCGGCAACGGCATCGCGGCGGCGCTGCAGAACCTGATCGACAACACCGGTCTCGACCCGGCCGAGATCGTGCACGTGAACGCGCACGCGACGTCGACCCCGGCCGGTGACGTCGGTGAGCTCAGGGCGCTGCGCAAGGCGTTCGGTGACGACGTCGACCACATGGCCATCACCAGCACCAAGTCGATGACCGGCCACCTCCTGGGCGGCGCGGGCGGCATCGAGACGGTGGCCACGGTCCTCGCGCTCAAGAACCGCATCGCCCCGCCGACGATCAACATCGATCAGCTCGACCCGGAGGCCGACGCGGACATCGTCCGCGGCGAGGCCCGCGCGCTGCCGGCCGAGGGCACGATCGCGGCCCTCAACGACTCGTTCGGCTTCGGCGGCCACAACGTGGTGCTCGCCTTCCGCACGGTCTGAGGCGCACTCAGCACAGCCCGAGGGCCCGCCCGGTGAACATCACCGGGCGGGCCCTCGGCGTGTCGGTCAGTCCTCGAAGCTCGCGAAGTAGGCCGCGGAGGCGTCCTCTTCGCCGTGCCCCTGCTCGGCGGCCCGCCGGAAGCGCTCGGCGGCGGCCGCGGCCAGGTCCACCCGTACGCCGGCTTCCCGGGCGGCCTCGGTGATCAGACGGGTGTCCTTGCGGGCGGCGGAGACGGTGAAGCTCGGGGCGTAGTTCCCGGACAGGATCGTCTCGGATTTCAGCCGCAGGTACGGCAGGTCGAGCGCTCCGCCGGAGACCGCGGAGAGGAAGGCGCGCGGGTCGACCCCGAGCCCCTCGGCGAGCCCGAGGACCTCACCCGTACCGCTGATGACGGTCAACACCCAGGTGTTGACGACGAGCTTGAGGCGGCTGGCGGCACCGCTCGCGGCGTCCTCCCCGACCCACTGGGTGCGGCTGCCGATGACGTCGAAGACCTGCCCGGCGCGCTCCCGCACGTCCTGCGGGCCGGCCGCGAGGATCGTCAACTCGCCCCTTTCGGCGGGCTCCTTGGTCCCCAGGACGGGGGCGTCGACGAATCGCAGCCGGTGCTCATCGGCGAGGCGGGCCAGCGGGGCGAAGCCTTCGGTGCCCACGGTGCTCGCCTGGATCCAGAGGGTGCCGGCCGCGAGGGACGGGGCGGCCTGGCGCATCGCGGCGAGCACGGCGTCCCCGTCGAGCAGCATCGTGAGGACCACCGCGGCGCCGTCCACCGCCTGCGCGGGGGTGTCCATGACGCGGGCCCCGTCGGCGGCCAGCGGCTCGGCCCGGGCCCGCGTACGGTTCCAGACGCGGACGTCCAGACCGGCCCTGGCGAGGTTGCGGGCCATCGCCGCGCCCATGATGCCGGTGCCGAGCACCGCGACGGACAGGGGTGAGGAGTTGTTGTCGGCCATGACGGCACGCTAGGCCGTGGAGTGCGCTCCACCGCAAGCGTTGCCGCGTGTCGCCGGTCCGCGGCCCGTACGGGCCGCGGGCGGGAGGGAGCTCAGACGACGTGGTGCAGCCGGCGCACCGGCGCCGCACCCGTCAGACGACTTGGTGCAGCCAGCGCACCGGGGCGCCCTCGCCGGCGTAGCGGAACGGCTCCAGCTCGTCGTCCCAGGGCTTGCCGAGGAGCTTGGCGACCTCGGCGGCCAGCTCGGTCTCGCCGCGCGCGGAGCGGGCGACGGCGGCGCGCAGCCGGTCCTCGGGGATCAGGATGTCGCCGTGGATGCCCGTGACGGCGTGGAAGATGCCCAGGTCGGGGGTGGAGCTGTAGCGCTCCCCCTCGGCGGTGGAGCAGGGTTCCGCGGTCACCTCGAAGCGGAGCAGATGCCAGCCGCGCAGCGCGGAGGCCAGCTTGGAGGCGGTGCCGGCCTCGCCCTGCCAGGAGAACTCGGCTCTCCATGTCCCCGGCGACGCCGGCTGCCGGATCCAGTCGAGATTGACGCGCACGCCGAGCACGCCCGCCACGGCCCATTCGACGTGCGGGCACAGCGCGCGCGGAGCGGAGTGGACGTACAGAACTCCACGTGTCGTCACCGGGACCTCCAGTGCGGTTCGAGGTTCGCCTTCCCCAGCGGCCTCGTGCCCGTTCCGGTTGCGGCCGGGACAGTTGTCATTCTGCCCCAGTGATCACTTCGGCACCAGCATGCGAGGTGACCTACAGTAAACACCATTAGGCGGAATTTGCCGCAAAAGGGACAGGAAATGACGTGATGTAATTTGTCTGTGCCGACTGCACTTACCACTTCGGGTCACCGCCGGGCAGGCACGGGGCAAAGCTACCGCGCGGTGCCGGTCAAGGGGGTGACGTACCGTCGGTACCCGAAGAGATATCACTCGCACGCCGGAGGGGACAGGGGATGACGCGGATCGATCGGCCCTCGCGCCTCCCGAACCGCCGCTTCGGCCACCGATTCTCACGCTCCGTCACCGCCGCTGCCGCCCTGCTCATGGCCCTCACCGCCTGTAGCGCGGACGGTACGGGCGGCTCGCACTCCGGCGCGTCGGCCAAACGGAAGACCGCGCACGGGCCCGTATGGCGCACCGATCCCCACTCGATCGCGGCACTCGGCGATTCGATCACCGTCGGCTTCGACGCCTGCACGGTGCTCTCCGAGTGCCCCGAGGTCTCCTGGGCCACCGGCACCGACCCCAAGGTCGACAGCCTCGCCCGGCGGCTGGTCCCCCGTCCCGCCACGCACAGCTGGAACTTCGCGAAGACCGGCGCGCTGATGAACGACCTGCCGGACCAGGCCGCCGCGGCCGCCGTGCACAAACCCGAACTGGTGACGGTCCTGATCGGTGCCAATGACGCCTGCCGCCGCGACGTGACGGCGATGACCCCGACGGCCGACTTCCGCGCCGACTTCGCGCGGTCCCTGACGTATCTGCGGCGCACCCTGCCGCGCACCCAGGTGTACGTGGCGGCGGTGCCGGACCTGCTGCGGCTGTGGTCCGAGGGGCGCAAGAACCCGCTCGGCAAGGAAGTCTGGAAGCTGGGGATGTGCGGGTCGATGCTGCGCGACCCGGACGATCTGACCCGGCCGGCGCAGGACCGCAGGGCGGCGGTGCAGGGCCGGGTGAAGGCGTACAACGCGGCGATGGCGGAGGTGTGCGGCAAGGATCCGCTGTGCCGGTTCGACCGGTCCGTCTTCGACTACCGCTTCACCGACCGGCAGTTGAGCACCTGGGACTGGTTCCATCCGGGCCCCCGCGGCCAGAAGGAACTGGCGGAGCTGGCGTTCCGCGCCGTCACCCGTAAGGAGTCCTAGGCCGCGGCGTCCGCACCCCCGCACGAGGTGTACGGCACCGGCCAACGGGCCGCGGGCATAGGCTCGTGGGCATGGAGACGCAGGTCAGCAGGGAATTCTTCGGCACACTGGACGACGGCAGCCGCGTCGACCGCTGGACCCTGGAGACCGGCCCCGGTCCCGGCGCGCTGCGGGTCCGGGTGCTGACGTACGGCGGCATCGTCCAGAGCGTCGAGGCCCCGGACCGGGACGGGCGCCCGGCGCAGCTGGCCCTGGGCTTCGGCGACCCGGCCTCGTACGCCGCGCACGGCGGCTCGCACTTCGGCGCGCTGGTCGGGCGGTACGCCAACCGGATCGCCGGGGCGTCCTTCACGCTCGACGGCCGGACGTACGGGCTGACGCCGAACGACGGGGCGCACAGCCTGCACGGCGGACCGCGGAACTTCTCCCGGGTGCTGTGGGACGCCCGCCCGGTGGCGGGCGGGGTGGAGCTGCGCCGGGTCAGCCCGGACGGCGAGGAGGGCTTCCCCGGCAACCTGGACGTCCGGGTGGCCTACACGCTGTCCGCCCGCCCCGGGGGCGGCGCGCTGCGGATCGCCTACCGGGCGCGGACCGACGCCCCGACCGTCGTCAACCTGACCAACCACACCTATCTGAACCTGGGCGGGGACGGCAGCGGCAGCGCCGCGGGGCACGAGCTGCGGCTCGCGGCGGCGCGCTACACGCCCGTCGACGACAGCGGCATCCCGCTGCCGGGCGGACCGGCCGAGGTCGCCGGCACCCGGTTCGACTTCCGGACGGCGCGCCCCGTCGGTGACGCGTACGACCACAACTTCGTACTGGACGGCGGGGTGACCGAGGAGCCGCGGGTGGTCGCGGAGCTGTTCGACCCGCGCTCCGGCCGGGTGCTGGAGCTGGCCACCACCGAGCCCGGGCTGCAGCTGTACACCGCCGGTCATCTCGACGGTTCGCTGACCGGCACCTCCGGGGTCCCCTACGGGCCGGCGGCCGGACTCGCGCTGGAGACCCAGCACTTCCCCGACTCCCCGAACCGGCCGGAATTCCCGGGCACGGTGCTGCGGCCCGGGGAGAGCTACCGCTCCACGACCGTGTACGGGTTCGCGGTACGGACCCGGAGTGCGGGCGGGTACTGAGGCGGGAGCCCTTAGGGGCACGTCATACCGTGCGGTGACGTCAAGGTCATCCCCTGCGGGGACGCCCCGCGCCGGGGGGAAGGCCGAAGATGGTGGCGATCGGTTCGCTTCCGCTCCGATTCCTTGCCTGCCACGGGAGAAGTTACGTCATGGCCCGCCTCCGCGCTCCTCATCTCGTCCTGTCCTGTGCGGCGTTGACCGTGCTGGTCACCGGCTGCTCGCTGTCCGGCTTCGGCCCGACGAAGGAGGCGGAGCGCACGTACTCGGTGCAGGGCAAGGTGACCGCGCTGTCGGCGACGACGCACGGCGGGGACATCGAGGTGGTGCCGGTCGACGCCGGCGGCTCGGTCAAGGTGCGGGAGAAGTACCGCTACAACGACAGCAAGCCGACCCCGGAGCACAAGCTGAAGGACGGCCGGCTGACGCTGAAGGCCGAGGACTGCGGCATGGGACGCAAGTGCGAGGTGGACTACCGCGTGCTGCTGCCGCGTGACGCCTCGGTCGATCTGCACACCAGCGGCGGGGACGTCACCATCCGGGGCACCTCGGGCGCGATCACCGCGGAGACCAGCGGCGGCGACATCACCGTCGCGGACTCCAAGGCCCGTACGACGCAGGTGCGGACCAGCGGCGGGAACGTGGACGTCGCGCTGGTCGCGGCGCCGGACGAGGTCTCGGGCCGGACCAGCGGAGGCGACGTCACCATCCGTCTCCCCAAGGGGTCCTACAAGGTCGACGCCACGACGAGCGGCGGCACCAGCAAGGTCGACGTGCCCACCGACCCGCGGTCCGCGCACAAGGTGACGGCGCGGACGAGTGGCGGTGATGTGTCGGTGGTGACGTCGTAGTGCCCCCGGTCCGGCCGTCAGCCGACGGTGACTTCGGCGGTCAGTCTGCGGTCGGCGACGCTGTGCGCCGCCTCGACGGTGTAGACACCCTTGACGCGCCGCCAGCCGCCGTCCTCGTCCCAGACCGCGAAGGCGCGGTCGGGCAGCGGGATCTCGGTCTCGGCGCTCTCGCCGGGGCCGGCCTCGACGACCGCGAAGCCGGCCAGCCAGCGGTCCGGGCGCTCCGGTGCGTCCGGGGCGGCGTCCGCCGTCGGCGCCAGATAGATCTGGACGACCTCCCGGCCGGGCCGCTCACCCGCGTTGCGGAGCCGGACCCGCACCGAGTCGGGGGTGGTGTCCAGTGACTCGTACTCCCAGTCGGTGTATCCCAGGCCGTGGCCGAAGGGGTACGCGGGCGCCGCGGCCGGCGTCCGCCAGCCGCGGTACCCGATGAACACGCCCTCGGAGTAGTCGAGTCGGCCGCCCGTCGGGGTGACCGTGGTGACCGGGGCGTCCTCGATCCGGGTCGGCCAGGTGGTGGGGAGTCGCCCGCCCGGTTCGTGCGTGCCGAGCAGCACCTCCGCCAGCGCCGCACCGCCTTCCTGGCCGGGGAACCAGCTCAGCAGCACGGCGGGGACCCGGGTGTGCCACGGCAGCTCCACCGGCGAGCCGGAGTTGACGACCACAACGGTGTGCGGGTTGACCGCGGCGACCCGGGCGACCAGCTCGTCCTGCCGGCCCGGCAGCCGCAGGTCACGGCGGTCGAGACCCTCGGACTCGACGTCCTCGGTGGTGGCGACGACCACAACCGCGGCATCGGCGGCGGCCGCGGCCCGGACCGCCTCCTCGATCTCCGCGTCGGGGTCGAGCTGCGGCTCACGGTGGCCGAGGGTGAAGTGGAGCGCGTCCATGCCCTCCCCCAGTCCGAGGCTGAACGGGACGAACCGCAGGACGACGTCCACCGGCTCCCCCGCCGTCAGCTCCGCGGTCACCTGCCGTTCGACGGGGTGCATGAACGCCTCGAAGGGGTCGTGGCCCTCCGGCGCGCAGCGCTCGTCGAGGAGCACCGCACCGCCGACGGTCAGCCGCAGGTCACCGGTGCCGGCGACGGCGAAGGTGTGCCTGCCGCCGGTCCGCGGGGTGCAGGTGCCGGTCAGCTCGACGGCGGCGAGGTCGTCCCGGGAGACGCCCGCGGGGAAGTGGCCCACCGCCTGCACCTTGCCGTCGAACTGCGGTGCCTCGGCGAGGACCCGGCCGTCGGCGGCGAGATAGCGGGCGCGCAGGGCGAAGCCCTCCCGGGCGTACGGGGTCCGGGTGCGCGGGTCCGCCCCGGGCGCGAAGGTGACCTCGACGTCCTCCGGCAGCGCGGCCCGCAGGCCCTCCAGCGGGGAGACGACGCTGTCGGGGAAGACGGTCGCGGAACCGCCGCCGAGCACCCGGGCGTCGCGTGCGCTCGCCCCGATGACGGCGAGGCTGCGCAGCGCCGTGGCGTCGAGCGGCAGCGCCCGCCGTGCCCCGCCGACGGGCTCGTTGCGCAGCAGGACGAAGCCCCGGCGGGCGACCTCACGGGCCAGCGCCCGGCCGTCGATCCCCTGCGGGACCCCGGCCGGATCGACGGCGGCCGGCACACCCTCCAGGCATCCCGTCCGGGCGGCGAGCAGCAGCACCCGGCGCACCGCGTCGTCCACCTCCGCCTCGGTCACCTCGCCGGCACGGACGGCCGCGGCGAGGGGGGCGCCGTAGACCGTCCGGGGTCCGGGCATCGCCACGTCCAGGCCGCCGCGCAGGGCACGCACGGTGTCGCGGGCCGCCGTCCAGTCGGAGACGTTGCAGCCGTCGAAACCCCATTCCCCGCGCAGGACTTCGTTGACCAGGTAGCGGTGCTCGGTCATCGTCGAGCCGTTGACCTGGTTGTAGGCGGTCATGATGCCCCAGGGGTGGGCGTTGGTGACGATGTGCTCGAAGGGCGCCAGATACAGCTCGCGCAGCGGACGGGGGGCGATGCGGTTGTCGACGGTGAGCCGGTCGGTCTCCGCGTCGTTGCCGACGAAGTGCTTGACGGTCGTGCCGACGCCGCCCTCCTGGACGCCCCGCACATACCCGGCGCCGATCGCGCCGGTGAGCAGCGGGTCTTCCGAATAACACTCGAAGTGCCGGCCGCCGAGCGGTGAGCGGTGCAGATTGACGGTCGGCGCGAGGAGGACGTGCACGCCCTTGCGGCGGGCTTCCTGGGCGAGGAGGTGGCCGGTCCGGCGGGCCAGTTCGGGGTCCCAGGAGGCGGCCAGGGCCGTCGGGCTGGGCAGCGCGACCGAGGGGTCCTCGGCGCTCCAGTCCTGGCCCCGTACGCCGACCGGGCCGTCCGACATCACCAGGGAGCGCAGGCCGATGCCGGGCAGCGCCGGCAGGGTCCACATGTCCTGGCCGGACAGCAGCCGGGCCTTGGCGTCGAGGTCGAGGGCGGCGAGTGCGCGTTCGACGGCCGGGGTGTGGTCGACGCGGGCGGCCCGCTGGGGCTGGTCGTCGGTCATGCGGTCTCCGGTGCTCCTGCGGTTGATGGTCGGGCCCCCTGTCCGGATTCTCGCCCTCCACCTGCCACACGGTAGGCGTCGTTACGTTTCCGATACACCAGCCGTACGGGATCTCCACGCCGGGTTACGCTCGGCCGGTGACGGCACGAGACGAGGACGGCACACCGGACGGTCGGCCGGCGCCGCGGCGCGGCGGGGGCGGGCGGCAGGCCCAGCGCGCCGAGCGGCGGGAGGCCCTCCTGGAAGCGGCCATGGAGCTCATCTCGGAGCGCGGTTACCGCCGTACCTCGCTCGCGGCCGTCGCCGAGCGCGCCGGCCTGACGCAGCAGGGGCTGCTGCACCACTTCCCCACGAAGGAGTCGCTGCTGGTGGCCGTCCTGGAGGCGCGGGACCGCTGGGACCTGGCCGCGGCGCCCGCGGCCTGGCGCACCGACACCCTCACTCAGCTCGTGGACTACAACGCCACCCGGCCCGGCCTCGTGCAGACCTACACCGTGCTGGCGGCAGACAGCGTCACCGAGGAACACCCCGCCCGGGCCTTCTTCGAGTCCCGCTTCCGTGCCGTACGAGGCTCGATGGCCGAGGCGCTGCGGGCCGAGTTCGGCGAGACGCTGCCGGGCGGGCTGACCCCGGAGCAGGCGGCTCCGCTGCTGGTCGCGGTGCTGGACGGGCTGCAGCTGCAGTGGCTGCTGGACCCGGAGGAGATCGACATGTCCACGGCGTTCCGGGACTTCCTCGCCCTGCTGGGAAGCGGGGAGCGGCGGTCCGGCGGGCAGGGCGCGGCCCCGGCCGAGGGCTGAACCGCCGCTCCCGGCGCGCTAACGGACGGGGGTGAGACAGGACGTCGTCGAGCCGTCCGGGCTGTACTCGAGAGCGGCGAGGTAGTCGCCGCTCGCGCAGTGCTGCTCCGGTGCGTCCAGTCTGCGGCTCACCTTGTACTGCGCGTCGGCCGAGCCGCAGTCCACGGTCCGCAGGTCCTGGTCGGGCCAGTCGGCGTCGTTGCGTACGCAGTCCCCGACGGCGAGCGGCTGTGCCGTCCCCTGACCGCCGCCGGTGGTGAGGGGCTCGCTGTGCGAGTCGTCCGCGAACAGGCCGATGACGAAGAGCGCGGTCAGCGCCAGCACGACCAGGGCCAGCGGGACGAGGATCAGCAGCGCGTCGGGGCGGCGCAGCAGCGGCTTGCCCGGATCGAGCGAGGGGCGGAAGCCGCCCACCGGGGCCGCCAGGGCGTGGAAGCGGCTGCGGGGGCCGAGGTTGACCAGCAGGGTGATCGGGGTGATGACCACCGACAGCGGGCTCCACCAGCCCTGCCACAGGGTCTTCGCGGACATCTCCCGGTAGGTGGCCAGCCCGCAGGAGCGGCAGAACACGCCGCTGCGGCTGAGGAACCGCATGACGTAGAGGATGCCCTGATGTCCGCGGACGGTGGCCTGGACGGCCGGCTGGGCACCGCAGAACTGGCAGCCACCGACGCCCGGTTGGGGATGCGGGTGCGGCTGCTGGGGGTATCCGTAGGGGGCCTGGGCGGCCGCCGCCGGGTGTCCCGGCGGGGCGTAGGGGCCGGCGGGCTGCTGGGGGGCGTACGGCCCGGCGGGCTGCTGGGCGTAGGGAGCGACGGGCTGCTGGGGGGCGTAGGGGCCGGCGGGCTGTTGCTGGGCGTACGGGCCGGCGGGGTACTGCGGGGCGTACGGCCCCACCGGGGGCTGCGCGGGTGGCTGGGCGTACGGGTGGGGCCCGTGTGGTGGTGGCGGAGTGGCCACAGAAATTCCCCCTGGTTTTCGTGGAGCGTGCCGGACGCGACGGCGGACCGGACCAGGCACCCTATCCAGCGCCCACTTCCAGCCACTTGGCGCCCTCTACCGCCCCACGGGCCACACCGCTTTACTCACCCTCATGACTCGCACAGCTACCACCTCCGCCGCCGTCGTCCTCGCGCTGCTCGCCGCCGTCGCACCGACCCTGACGACTCCGGCCGCCGCCTCCCCCGGGCCCGGGGCGACGACGCCCACGGTGGAAGAGGGCCGGCTGGCGCTGGCCGCGCCCCAGGAGATCCTGCACCGCAGCGGATTCGACGACGTGCGCACGGAGTTCGGCCGCGGGCTGGCGCACCGGACCACGTACGCGGAGGCCCGGCGCTATGTCGCCGCCGAGGGACAGGCGCTGTGGCGGCGGGCCGTGGACCGGGCGCAGGGGCGCGGCCCGGCCGGCGGTGACCTGAGCCGGGACGACGACCGGCCGCTGTACTGGGCCCGGCTGGAGATGACGAAGGAACTGCGGCAGTGGCAGCCGGACTTCGACCTGTCCGACAGTCAACGCGACGCCCTTCTGGGGTCGTTGGAGCGGACCTCGCGCGGGGAGGACTCGATCGAGTTGCCCGCCGGGAAGCGCGTACTGCGGATCGTGGTGACCGGTTTCGACCCGTTCCAGCTGGACGCCGATCCGCGGCGGAGCAATCCGTCGGGGGCGGCCGCGCTCGCGCTGGACGGGACGACGGTGCGGACCGCCTCGGGGCGGACGGCCCGGATCGAGGCGGCCGTCTTCCCCGTACGGTGGGCCGATTTCGCGGCGGGCACGGTGGAGCGGACGCTGCTGCCGCACTTCCGCCGGGGGCCACGGCAGGTGGACCTGTTCACGACGATCAGCCAGGGGCGGCCCGGGCGGTTCGACGTGGAACGGACCAACGGGGCCTGGCGGGGCGGCTATCCGGACAACGCACGGGAGTCCCGCACCGAAGTCGTACCGATACCCGCCGGGGTGCCGACCGTGACGCCGCAGCCGCAGTGGACGGCCACCAGCCTGCCGTACGCGCGGATCGTGGCGGTCGGCACCGGCCCGTATCCGGTGGTGGACCACACCTCCGTTACGGAGATCCCGGCCGGTGGCACGACGCCGGTCGAACGGCCCGACGGTCCGACTCCCGGGTCGACGGCCCGGGCCGGGGGCGGCGGGGACTATCTGTCGAACGAGATCGCCTATCGGGCGACGCTGCTGCGGGACGCGGTGCGCCGGCCCGAGCTGCCGGGCGGTCATCTGCACACGCCCGTCCTGGAGTTCGGGCCCGGCAACACCGACCCGACGGACGGCCGGGTCACCGATCCCGACTTCGTACGGAACCGGGTCGCGATCACGGAGCAGGTGCGGGCGATCGTGACGGTGGCGGCCGGGGAGGTCTCGTGACGCAGCCAGGCGTGGAAGCGCGGGACGGACGTGCGGAGGAGGTTATCCACAGGCCCGCACGCGGTGGGGGCGGCCCGGGCATCATGGGGGAATGATCATTGCTGCCGCACAGTTCAGTGCCGTACCCGGCGACATCACCGCCAATGCCGCACGGATGGCCACGCTCCTCACCGAGGCCGCCGGGCGCGGCGCGGGCCTGGTGGTGTTCTCCGAACTCGCCCTGACGCACTACGACCTGCGGCTGATAGCGGCCGATCCGGTCGGCATGGCGGTCACGGAGGACGACCCGCGGCTCGCGCCCGTACGGGAGGCGTGCCGGGCGGGCGGGGTCGCGGCGGTGGTGAACGGGGCGGGCCGCCCGCGCGAGGGCGGCAGCCGTCCGACGATCGCGTCGTTCGTGTTCGGGCCGGACGGCGCGCTGCTGACCCGCTACGACAAGATCCATCTGTCCGGGACGGAGAGCGAGCTCTTCGCCCCGGGCAGCGCGGACGGCCGCTTCACCCTGGGCGGCATCCGGTTCGCGCTGGCCACGTGCTTCGACAACGCCTTCCCCGAGGTGCCGGCGCGGGCCGCGGCGGACGGCTGCCGGGTGTACCTCTCCAGCGCGTTCCACGACGCGCCGGAGCGACTGGCGCGCTATGCGGACATGGCGCGGGAGCACGGCCTGCAGGTGCTGCTCGCCAACGGCACCGAGGTCGGTAGCCCCGGTCCGGCGTGCGGGCTCAGCGGGGTGTGGCTGCCGACCGGCGAGCGGGTGGCGGCGGCCGCCGAGTGGACGGCACCGGTGCCGGGCGGCGGCGCGGAGCTGGTGTGCGCCGACGCCCGCGACCGGATCACGCTGATGGCGGACCCACTGGTGGCGGCCGTCCCGGTCAAGGAATGCGGTGAGCCGCTCGTCGACGTACGGACCGCGGCGCCGGGACTGCTGGTGGCCGAGGACCGCACGGATACCTCCGGCGCCTTCGCCCAGCTGCGGGAGGGGGTGCTGCGGCGGCTGCTGACGGCCCAGGAGGCGCTGCCGGACGGGCTGCGGCTGCAGTTCGTCGAGGGCTACCGCCCGCCGTCGCTGCAGCGCCGCTACTTCGAGGAGTACGCCGACGAGCTGCGCGCCGCGCACCCCGGCCGGGACGCCGCGCTGATCCACGACGCCGCCAGCCGCTATGTCTCGCCCCCGGACATCGCACCGCACAGCGCGGGCAGCGCGGTGGACCTCACCCTCGTCACCACGGACGGCGGGCATGTCGACATGGGGACGCCGATCAACGCCTCGCCGGAGGAGAGCGACGGCGCCTGCTACACGTCCGCCCCGGGCCTGACTCCCGCCGCCCGCGCCAACCGCCGGGTGCTCAGCGCCGCGCTGACCGCGGCGGGCCTGGTCAACTACCCGACCGAGTGGTGGCACTGGTCCTACGGCGACCGGTACTGGGCGCTGGCGACGGGCGCCGACCACGCCCTGTACGGCCCGAAGGAGTGCGACGACCGATGACGCCTCCCTCCGCACCACGCTCCCCGCAGCCCGTCCTGCTCGGCGACGCGGAGGTCCGCGCGCGTCTCACCCCGGCGATGGCGACCGCGGCGGTCCGGCACGCACTCCTGGAGCACCGGGCCGGACGGCTGGCCGCGCCGCCCAGGGTGCACGCCGGACTCGGCGGCGGGGAGCTGGTGTTCACCGTCGGCGCGCTGGCCGCCGAGGGGGCGCAGGGGGCACCGGAGGTGCACGGGTTTCGCGCGTACGGCACGGCGGACCGGGCCGGCGAGCAGCTGGTCGCGGTGTGGGACAGCGCGAGCGGGCGGCTGACCGCGGTGGTCCACGGGCAGGAACTCGGGCCGCGCCGGACCGGGGCGATCGGGGCGGTGGCGGTCGAGGCCCTGGCGCGCACGGGCGGCCCGGCGGGCTGCCGGCTCGGGCTGATCGGCACGGGCCCGCAGGGCTGGGCGCAGTTGTGGGCGCTGTCCGCGAGCGCCTCCCACCGGCCGGCGGAGGTCGCGGTGTTCGGACGCCGGCGGGAGCGCGCGGAGCGGTTCGCGGCCCGCGTCCGCGAGGAACTGGGACTGGCCGCCCGGGCGGTGGACTCGGCCCGGGCAGCGGTGCAGGACCGGGAGGTGGTGATCGTCGCGACCAACAGCCCGACGCCCGTACTGGAGGCGGACTGGGTCGCCCCGGGCACCCATCTCAGCACCCTGGGTCCCAAGTCCACCACCCACTACGAGATACCGCCCGAGCTGGCCGGACGGGCAGCGGCCATCGTCACCGACTCCCCCGCCCAGGCCGGGAGTTACGGCACCGACCACCTGCTGGGTCCGGCGCCGCTGACCGCGCTGGGCGCGGTACTGGCCGGCACCACCCCCGGCCGGCGTGGACGCGACGACATCACGCTGTTCTCCTCGGTCGGCCTGGCCGGCACGGAGGTGGCGGTGGCGGCGGCCTTGACGCGGGCCTGAGCGGGGGCCGGGGACCGGGCCGGGGTCAGGGCCCGGACCGGGGCCGAGGTCGGGGACCGGGCCGAGGTCGGGGACCGGACCGGGACCGGGGCTGGGGCCGGGGCCCGGACCGGGGCCGAGGTCGGGGACCGGACCGGGGCCGGGGCCGGGCGACGCCGGACCCGTAACGCGTCGGCAGGACCGAGAGGTACCGCCGGGGCCCGCCGGTACCGCGTCGACGGGAGCCGGGAAGCGCCTCCGGACCCGTACCGCGGCGGCAGACCCGGGCGGTGCCGTCCGGGCCTCAGCCCTGCGGCGGCTCCGGTGCCAGGGCCTCCAGTTCGGCGCGCGTCGGATAGGAGGGCTGGGCACCCGGCTTGGTGACGGCCGCGGCGCCGACCCGTACGGCGAAGCGGGCCGCCTCGGGCAGCGCGTCGCCGCCGGCCAGCCGGGTGGCGAGGGCGCCGGTGAAGGCGTCCCCGGCACCGGTGGTGTCCACGGCCTTGACCCGGACGCCGGGTACCTCGACGGTTCCGGAGGCGTCCAGGGTCAGCGCGCCGTCGCCGCCGAGGGTGATCACGACGGAGCGGGCTCCCTGGTCGTGCAGCGCCCGGGCCCACTCCGCGGGCGTGCCGTCGGCCAGCCCGGACAGCTGCCGCGCCTCGTGCTCGTTGACCACCAACGGGTCCGCCACGGCGAGGAGTTCGGGGGCGAGTGCCGCCTCGGGGGCCGGGGAGGGGTTGAGGACGACCCGGGTGCCGGCCTGCTCGGCGGCCGCGGCCGCCGCCCGTACGGACTCCATGGGGATCTCCAGCTGGAGGGAGACCACCGACGCGGCGGCGATGACCTCCTTCGCCGCCGCCACGTCCTGCGGGGTGAGGGCGGCGTTGGCGCCGGGCGAGACCACGATGCTGTTGTCACCGTCCGGGTCGACGATGATCATCGCCGTGCCGGTACGCGCGGACTCGTCCACGATGACCGGGGAGACATCGGTGCCGGCCTCGCGCTGGGCGCTCAGCAGCAGTTCACCGAACGCGTCGCCGCCGACCCGCGCCAGCAGGGCGGTGCGCCCGCCGATCCGGGCCGCGGCGGCCGCCTGATTGGCGCCCTTGCCGCCGGCCGACTCGACCAGATCCGTACCACGCACGGTCTCCCCCGCGCCGGGCCGCCGTTCGACCCGTACCGTCAGGTCCGCGTTGGCCGAGCCGACCACCAGGACGTCATACATGCGCCGTTCTCCCATGTCCGCGCGGCGCGCTCCGGTATCCGGGCGCCGCTTCACCGTTCGTTCTCATCTGCCGTCTCCTGCGGGGCAGCATCCGCCGTGTCCTCCGTGGTTGCCTGCGTCGTCTCGTCCACGGTTCGCCTTCGTCATCTCCGCCGCGGCGGCACCCGTCGTCCCGCCCGCGGCCGCATACGTCGCATGCCATACGTCGCATGCCACACGTCGCAGGCCATACGACGTACGCCATATGCGCAGTATGCGAGGCGTGCGAGGTGTGCGTCGTTCTCTCCGCGGGCTCACCCGCCGTCGAACTTCGCCGCGTTCCGCGCCGTCACCAGCACCACCGGCACCTTGACCGACTGCGGCAGCTTCTCACCGCGAGCCGCCTTCAGCGCCCAGTCCACGGCCTGTTTGCCGAGGAGTTCCGGCTGCTGGGCGACGGTCGCCGTCAGGGTGCCGCCCCGCACCGCCTTGACGCCGTCCGGTGTGCCGTCGAACGCGACCACCTTGACGTCCTTGCCCGAGCGGCCGCCCAGCGCCTTGGACGCCCCGAGCGCCATCTCGTCATTGGCGGCGAACACCCCGGCGAGGTCGCGGTGCGCCTGCAGCATGTTCGTCATCACGTCCATGCCCTTGGTGCGGTCGAAATCCGCGGGCTGGCGGGCCACGACCTCGATGCCGGGGTACTTCTTGATGCCCTCTTCGAAGCCCTGGCCGCGCTCGCGGGCCGCGGAGGTGCCGGGCTGGCCCTCCAGGAACGCCACCTTCCCCTTACCGCCGAGCGAGTCGGCCAGCGTCTTCGCGGCGAGCCGGCCGCCGGCGACGTTGTCGGAGGCGATCGTCGAGCCGACCTTCCCGCCGTTGACCCCGCGATCGATGGAAATGACGGGCACGTTCGCCCGGTTGGCGACGCCGACGGCCGGTACGGCGGCGTCGGAGTCGACCGGGTTGATGATGGCCGCCTTGACGTTCTGGCTGGTGAACGTCTCCATCTGGTTGATCTGCTGGGTGGGGTCGTTCTGGGCGTCGGTGATGTTGAGGTGCAGTCCGCGGGCGTCCGCCTCGGCCTGGGCGCCCTGCTTGATGCCGACGAAGAACGGGTTGTTCATCGTCGACAGCGCGAGGCCGAGGTCGGTGTTGCCGCCGCGGTCACAACCGGCCAGGCCGAGCACGACGGTCGCCGCCAGCCCCGCCACCAGCGCCACCCTGCCCCTGCTCAGGACGTTCCTCCGCACCGGGCTCATGCGGGCGCGTTCCGTCCCGCGGGCGCTCATCGCGCGCTCCGGCGGCGCAGCGTGTCCAGGAGCACCGCCAGTGCGATGACCAGGCCGGTGGCCACCTGCTGCCAGAACGCCGAGACGCTCAGCAGGTTGAGGCCGTTGCGCAGTACGGCGAGGATCAGCGCGCCGATCAGGGTGCCGGACGCCTTGCCGGAACCACCGGAGAGGCTGGCCCCGCCGATCACCACGGCCGCGATCGCGTCCAGCTCGTAGCCGGTGGCGGCCTGCGGCTGGGCGGAGGTGAGCCGGGCCGCGAGCACGATGCCGGCGACCGCGGCGAAGACGCCGGACAGCGCGTAGATGACCAGCTTGCGGCGCTTGACGTGGATGCCGGAGAGCCGGGCCGCCTCCTCGTTGCCGCCGATCGCGAACATCGCGCGGCCCGCGTACGTACGGGCCAGGACCAGCGCGGCGATCAGCCCCATCGCGATCATGACCAGCACCGGCACCGGCAGCCAGCCGCCGAGGGTGTCACCGAGCCGGCTGACCGAGGCGGGGAACGGCACCGGCGATCCGCCCGAGATGACCAGGGCCAGGCCGCGGCCCACCGACAGCATCGCCAACGTCGCGATGAACGCGGGCAGTTTGCCGTACGCGACGAGCGCGCCGGAGACCAGACCGGCCGCCGCCCCGACCGCGAGCCCGAGCAGTACCGCTGCCCAGACCGGCAGCCCCTGATCGGTGGCCGCCCAGGCGACGACGATGGCGGAGAGCCCGGCGACCGAGCCCACCGACAGATCGATACCGGCCGAGACGATCACGAAGGTGACGCCGAAGGCGAGGATCGCGGTGACCGACGCCTGCACACCGACGTTCAGCAGGTTCTGCCCGTTGAGGAAGTCCCGCGACAGCACCGCCATCACGACCACCAGGGCGATCAGGCCGCCCAGCGGACCGTTCCTGAGGACCGCCCGCGAGAACCACTGCCCGGGGCCGTCCCGGTCCGGTGCTCGTCCCACCGCCGCCGCGGCGGCTCCCGTCTTCACTTCAGCGGACATCGGAGCCCTCCATCGCGCTCTCGTTGGCGTCATTGCTCGTGTGGGTGTCATTGCTCGTGCCGGTGCCGGTGCCGGTGTCCGTGTCGGTGTCGGCGTCCGTGTCCGTGCTCGCCGGGCTGCCGCCCGGAGGCTGGAGTGCCAGCTCCATCACGGCGTCCTGGGTGGCCTCGTCGGCCGACAGCTCACCGGCCAGCCGTCCCTGGGACATCACCAGCACCCGGTCGCTCATGCCGAGCACCTCGGGCAGATCGCTGGAGATCATCAGCACCGCCCGGCCGGACGCCGTCAGTTCGTTGATGAGCTGGTAGATCTCGACCTTGGCGCCGACGTCGATGCCGCGGGTGGGCTCGTCGAGAATCAGCAGCCTGGTGTCCGCCAGCAGCCACTTGCCGATGACGAGCTTCTGCTGGTTGCCGCCGGAGAGCGTACGGGCGGGCTGCGCCAGCCCGCTCATCCGGACCTTCAACTGCTCGGCGACGGCGGCCGCCGAGCGCCGCTGCGCACTGCGGTCGACCAGGCCGCCGCGGGTGTCGCGGTCGAGCCGGGCGAGGGTGAGGTTGTCCTGCAGGGAGGCGTCCAGGACCAGGCCCTGGCCCTTGCGGTCCTCCGGTACGAGGCCGAGCCCGGCCCGCATCGCGGCCCGCACATCGCCGCGGGCCAACTGCTCACCGTCGATCTCGACCGTTCCGGCGTCGTAGCGGTCCACACCGAAGACCGCCCGCGCCACCTCCGTACGGCCCGCGCCGACCAGTCCGGCCAGGCCCACGACCTCACCGGCCCGCACCTCGAAGTCGATGTCCGCGAACACCGGCCCCCCGGCGACCGCCCCGTTGCGCGTCAGCCCCCGGACCCGAAGCAGGGGCACGCCGGGCTCTTCGGGCGCCGCCGGGCGCCGCCGGGGGTACTGCTCGGTGATGTCGCGGCCCACCATGAGGCGGATCAGCTCGTCCTCGTCCGTCGAGGCCGGCACCTCGGCGACGGAACGCCCGTCGCGCAGCACGGTGACCCGGTCGCCGAGGGCGCCGATCTCCTCCAGGTGGTGGGTGATGAAGATGATGCCGACGCCGGCGTCACGCAGCTCGCGGACGATCGTGAAGAGCGTCTCGACCTCCTCGGAGGTGAGCACCGCGGTGCTGAGCGCCTTGGCGATCTCGACCATCTGCAGGCGCGCGATGCCGAGTTCGCCGACCGGGGTGCGCGGCGAGACATCGAGGCGTACGCGTGCCAGCAGCTCGGCGGCGCGGGCGTACATGGTCTTCTTGTCGACGAGGCCGAGGGCGGTGCGCGGCTGCCGGCCGAGGAAGATGTTCTCGGCCACGGTCAGTCCGGGGACGAGGTTGAACTCCTGGTAGATGGTGGCGATCCCGAGGCGCTCCGCGTCCTGCGCGGAGCGGATCTGCACCTCGCGCAGCACCTCGCCCTCGCCCTGGTCCTCGCCCTCGTCCTCGTTCTCCTTCGGGCCCGGCCGGCCGTCGACGAGGATGCGGCCGCCGTCGGGGCGATGGGCGCCGGAAAGCATCTTGATCAGGGTGCTCTTGCCCGCGCCGTTCTCACCGAGCAGCACATGCACCTCGCCGGTGCGCAGGCTCAGATCCACACCGTCGAGCGCGCGGACGCCCGGGAACGACTTGGTCACCCCCTCCACGCGCAGCAGTTCGCGGCCGCCCGGTACGTCGTCGTTGACGCCGGTCATGCGCTGCCCCTCTCTTCTTCGGTGGTGGTGTGCTCGGTGACGGAAGGTTGCTCGGAAGTTGCTCGGAAGGGTGGTTGGAAGGTTGCTCGGAAGGGTGGTTGGAAGAGTGGTCGGAAGGGTGGACGGAAAGCTGCTCCGGAAGGTGCTCGGTTGCGCTGAAGCGGGTGCCGGGCCCGGCCTACTTGTGGGGCCGGTGTGCCAGCTGTCGGTTGGTCCGGGGCCTCGGGTGTCGCGGTGTCGGGCTGTCGGGGTTTCGGGGTTTCGGGGCCGTCGGGCGGGGCTGCCGGGGCCCCGGGTTGCCCGGGCCGGCCAGCTCGTAGCAGCGGACGGGGCGACAGCCCGCTCGACGACGCAGCCGGCGACACGGGCGACGACTCCGCCGGCGGCTCGGCCGGCGACTCAGCTCGGCTGCCCGCTCGGGGGCTCGTTCAGGGCGCGGCCGGTTCGCCACAAGATCGTCGGGCGATCAACCGGGCCGGCAGCAGCACCGACTCAGCGCCCCGGCCCTCGATCCGCTCCAGCAGGGTGTGGACGGCGGCCCGACCCAGTTCGCGGGTGGGCTGCGCGATGGCGGTCAGCGGCGGATCGGTGTGGGCGAACCACGGCCCGTCGTCGTAGACCACCAGCGCCATGTCATCGGGAACCCGTAGGCCGCGCGCCCGGAGTTCGTCCATCGCGCCCAGCGCCATCAGGTTGTCGGTGGCCAGCACCGCGTCCGGCGGCTCGGGGAGGTCGAGGAAATTGCTCATCACCCGACGCCCGCCGGTGGGCTGGAGATCGGGCGTGGCACCTACCCGCTCGTCGGGAAGTGCGATCCCGTGCGCGGCCAGCGCCGTACGGAAGAGGTCGAGGCGCTCGTCGCCGGTGGGGGTGCCGGCGGGCGCCACGATGATCGCGGGGCGACGGCGGCCGAGCGCGGCCAGGTGGGCGGCGAGGTCGGTCAGCGCGGCGCGACCGTCGGCCCGTACGCAGGGGGCGTCGACTCCGGGAACGGTCCGGTCCAGCAGCACCAGCGGCGTCCCCGACGCGACGACCTCGCTGAGCATCGCCGAGCCGGTACCGGCCGAACTGACCAGCAGGCCGTCGATCCGCCGGTCGAGCAGCGTACGGATGTAGTCGTCCTGCTGCTCGGGGCGCTCGCCGGCGTTGCCGATGACCAGGCTGTAGCCGAGGCTGCGGGCGGCGTCCTCGACGGCGTCGGCCAGCTCGGTGAAGAAGGGGTTGGTGAGGTCGCTGATGACCAGGCCGAGCGCGCCGGTGCGGGCGGTGCGCAGCGCGCGGGCGACGTTGTTGGGGCGGTAGCCCAGCTCCCGTACGGCGGCGAGCACCCGCTCACGGGTCTCGGCGACGGGACTGTGGCCGTTGAGTACCCGGGAGACCGTGGCGACGGACACCCCTGCCCGTTCTGCCACATCTTTGATGTTCGCCATGGCGCCGTTGCCGTTCCGTCCGTGGGGTGGCCCTCATCGGGATGTAATCGTTTCCGCGAGAATTGCGTGAGGGCTACGAAATCGATTACACGGCGCTCACGTCAAGACACCGCGAACGTTGCCTACGTCACACCGCACCGCCCCCACCAGAGACACGACCAGCCCGACGAACGGGCACAGCGGCGCGAGCACACGCCCCCGCAGGCACAGACGCAGGCGCATACGCAGGCCAGGCGCAGAGGCAGACGCAGACAGGAAACGGGCGACACCCCGGCGAGCGGACCGTCTCCCCGCGAAGAAGGAAGACCCGCACGAAGAACGAAAACCCGCCGGCGGCAGAAACCCGTCAGGGCGCCCCGGACAGCAGGCAGCAGGCAGCAGGCAGCAGGCAGCAGGGCAAACCGAGGAACACCGAGCCCGGGCACTCCCCCGTTGACCGTTCCGCCGTTACGGCGGACACCGGCCGTGTCCGGACCATGCGGGCCCGACCCGGCGCTTACCGGGCGAACTGCCCCACACAAGCGACGATCGCCACAAGCAGGCCCAGCACCCCGATCACCACCTGCCATCTGTCAGGTGGGGTCCACCGGTCGCTTTCCTGCTCCGTGTTCTGATCGTCCATCGCTCCTCCTCGCTCCTCCGGACAGGCCCCGGAGACCAGGGCCCCCGTCGACGGACCGGCCGACGGAGCTGTGGGGAGGAACGTGGTGAAGCCCCTTAAGAATAGCGCGAGTTGAAGACACGAGGTGAGAATTCCCGGGCACCGGGCACCGGGCACCGGGAAGCCGGACGCCGGGAAGCCGAACGCCGTTCCGGATCCGCGCCACCCGCGACTCGGATCGGCGCGACGGCAAGGCCGGGCACACCGGCCTGCGGGGGCACCACACACCGAGGGCCGCACCCCATGGCGGGATGCGGCCCTAGGACTGACGCGTACGTCAGCGGTGGATCAGGCGACTGTCAGCGGTGGATCAGGCGACGGTCAGCTTGACGTCGATGTTGCCCCGGGTCGCGTTCGAGTACGGGCACACCTGGTGCGCCTTCTCCACGAGGTCCTTGGCGGTGGCCTCATCGACGTTCGGGATCGACGCGGAGATCTCGACCGTGAGGCCGAAACCGCCGTCCGGGGTCTTGCCGATGCCGACCTTCGCGGTCACGCGGGAGCCCGAGACATCGGCGTTCTCCCGGCGGGCGACGACGCTCAGCGCGCCCTGGAAGCAGGCGCTGTAACCGGCCGCGAACAGCTGCTCCGGGTTGGTACCGGCGCCGCTGCCACCCTGCTCCTTGGGCGGGTTGACGACCACGTCGAGCTTGCCGTCGTCGCTGGCGACCCGGCCGTCACGGCCGTTCTCAGCGGTGGCGACGGCGGTGTAGACGACATCGACGGTCTGGATGGACATACGAAATCCTCCTGTAGTTCGCCGCGACTCGCGCCCACGGATCGCGACGGCTTGCCGCCGAGCCTAACGGGCGGGCGCAAGGGTCCGACGAGCGGGCGCGGCAAGCGACGGGCCTCAGCCCTGCCTTCAGACCTCGCCCCTCGGAATTCGGCCGTCAGTCCTCCAGGCTCACGATCATCTTGCCGGTGTTCTCGCCGCGGAGGAGGCCCAGGAAGGCTTCGACGCCGTTCTCGATGCCGGGCACCTTGGTCTCGCTGTACTTGAGCTCGCCGGAGCGGACCCAGGCCGAGACCTCCTCGACGAACTGCGACTGCAGGTTGGCGTGGTCGCTGACCAGGAGGCCCTGGAGGCGCAGGCGCTTGCCGATCACCATGGCGAGGTTGCGCGGCGCGGGGCTCGGCTCCGTCGCGTTGTACATCGAGATCATGCCGCATATGGCGACCCGGCCATGGACCTTGAGGACCGAGATGGCGGCCTCGAGGTGGTCACCGCCGACGTTGTCGAAGTACACGTCGATGCCGTCGGGCGCGGCGTCCTTGAGCTGCTGGGTGACGTCGCCGTTCTTGTAGTTGAACGCGGCGTCGAAGCCGTACTCCTCGACCAGGAGCTTGACCTTCTCGTCGGAACCGGCCGAGCCGATGACCCGGGAGGCGCCCTTGAGCTTGGCGATCTGGCCGACCTCGCTGCCCACCGCGCCGGCCGCGCCGGACACGAAGACGGTGTCGCCCTCCTTGAACAACGCCACCTCCAGCAGGCCCGCGTACGCGGTCAGGCCCGGCATGCCCAGCACGCCGAGGTAGGCGGTGAGGGGGGCGAGCGACGGGTCCGCCTTGGCGACGCGCTTGGCGTCCACGACCGCGTACTCACGCCAGCCGAGGCCGTGCAGGACGTGGTCACCGACGGCTACGGAGTCGTCGCGCGAGGCGATGACCTCACCGACCGCGCCGCCGTCCATCGGCTGGTCGAGCTGGAACGGCGGCACATACGACTTCACGTCGTTCATCCGGCCGCGCATGTACGGGTCGACCGAGAAGTGCTTGTTGCGGACGAGGACCTGGCCCTCGCCGACCTCGGGCACCGCGGCCTCGCGCAGCGCGAAGTCCGCGGGGGTGGGCCAGCCGTGCGGGCGGGCGGTGAGGTGCCATTCGCGGCTGGTCGTGGGCAGTGCGGACATGAGCGCGGTCCTTCCTAATGCTTCAGGTGCTGAAACAATAATGCGCATCGATATTTCATGCTGTCAAGCAATTGGGTACCCTGGTGTCCATGACACCGCGCGCAGACTCCTTGACCGTCGAGGTCGTCGACCTCATCGGCACCGTCGTCGTCCGCTACCACGAGGAGTACGAGCACGCCGCGGCCGAGCACTCCCTCACCGGTGCCCAGGCCCGGGTACTCACTCTCCTCTCCGTCGAGCCGCTACCGATGCGTAAGGTCGCCGAGCGGCTGAAGTGCGAGCCCTCGAACGTCACCGGCATAGTGGATCGCCTGGAGGCCCGCGGCCTGGTCGAGCGCCGCCCCGACCCGGCGGACCGCCGCGTCAAGCTCGCCGCCCCGACGGCCGAGGGCGCGCGCACGGCCGAGGCGCTGCGCACGTCGCTGCACTTCGCGCGCGAGCCCCTCGGCAAGCTGACGGTCGCCGAGCGCACGCTGCTCAAGGAACTGCTGCAGCGGATGCTGGGCGTGGCGCCCGAGTGAGCCGTGCGGGGTGCGCCCGCCGGCCGCCTCCCGCGGGGGAAGGGCGCCGCGGGCACCGGCCCGCGGAATTGGCCCACGATCACCACGGACAGGTGGACCGAGCGAGCGGGCCGGGTGGCGTTCTAATCTCGGCCGTATGACCAACCCGAGCAGTACCCGCCACTCCGTCGACTTCTACTTCGACCCCATCTGCCCGTTCGCCTGGATCTCCTCCCGCTGGATCCTGGAGGTCGAGCAGCACCGCGACCTGGATCTGCGGTTCCGGGTCATGAGCCTGTCGGTGCTCAACGAAGGCCGCGAGGACCTCCCGCAGAAGTACCGGGAGCTGCTGGACGCCGGCTGGGGCCCCGTACGCGTGTGCATCGCGGCCGCTCAGGAGCATGGCGAGGGCGTACTGCGCGACCTGTACACCGCGCTCGGCACCCGGATCCACAACGACGGCCGCGAGGACACCGCGACCGTCATCGAGGAGGCCCTGGCCGAGGTCGGGCTGCCGGCCGAGCTGGCCCGGGCGGCCGACAGCGAGGCGTACGACGACGCGCTGCGCAAGAGCCACCACGAGGGCATGGATCCGGTCGGCGAGGACGTCGGCACTCCGACGATCCACATCGACGGGGTCGCCTTCTTCGGCCCGGTGCTGATGGCGATCCCGCGTGGCGAGGACGCCGTGCGGGTCTTCGACGGTGCCCGCCTCCTCGCCGGCTACGACAAGTTCTTCGAGCTGAAGCGGACCCGCACCGGCGAGTTCGACTTCAGCTGACGCGCCCGGGGCGGCGGGCGGAAGCCGCCTCCGCCGCCTCCCCCGCCTCCCCCGCCTGCGCACCGTCCGGGCCCCCGCCCTCCGTGGTGCGCAGGCCGCGGAGCAGCGCGATCGCCAGCGCCGCGGCGAGGGCCATCACACCGGCCGCGGCCAGCACCGCCGTCTGCAGACCGTCGGTGAACGCGGTCCGGGCCACGGACAGCAGTGCTTCGCCTGCCCGGCCCGGGAGTTCGCCGGCCACCGCGGCGGCGCCCGCCAGGGTCTCGCGTGCCGCGTCGGCCGCCCCGTGAGGAAGCCCGGCCGGCAGGGCGTCATCCATGTGACCGCGGTAGACCGCGCTCCCGATACTGCCCAGGATCGCCATGCCCAGCGCGCCGCCCAGTTCCGTGCCGGACTCCAGCAGCGCCGAGGCGGAGCCCGCACGTTCCGGCGGGGCGACCCCGATGGCCAACTCGTTCCCCAGGGACATCACCATCACCAGGCCCGAGGCATAGACGGACGAGGCGACCAGTACGTACCAGAGGGCCGAACCGGGCTCCAGCCAGGACAGCCAGATGAAGCCGCCGGCCGCGATGGCGAAGCCCAGGGCGATGACGTACGCCCGGTCCATCCGCTGGGCGAGCGAGGTGGCCACCACCGTCATTCCACCCACCGCGAGGGTCGGCAGCAGATTCCACAGCGCCGCCTCCAGCGGGCTCATGCCCCGTACGGTCTGCAGGTACTGGGTGAAGAACACCGCACAGCCGACGACCGCGAACATCGCCAGCAGGTTCATCAGCACCGAGACGCTGAACCCCCGGTGCCGGAACAACTCCAGGTCGAGCATGGGGTGGCGGGCGGTGCGCTGGCGGTGGACGAAGGCGGCGGCGGCCAGCAGGCCCGCGGAGAGGGCGACGAGCGGCAGCGCGGAGACGCCGTCGCGGGCTATCTCCTTGATGCCGTAGACGAGCGGGAGCATGGCGAGCAGGGACAGCAGCGAGCCGGGCAGATCGAAGCGTCCGGCCGCCGGATTTCTGAACTCCGGGAGCAGCAGCGGGCCGCAGACCAGCAGCAGCACCATCGCCGGCGCGTTGATGAGGAAGACCGAGCCCCACCAGAAGTGCTCCAGCAGCGCCCCGCTGAGCACCGGCCCGACCGCGATCCCGCCCATCATGGCCGCCGACCAGATCGCCACCGCCTTGCCGCGCTGCTTGGCGTCGTGGAAGAGGTTGCGGATCAGCGCGAGCGTGGAGGGCATCAGGGTGGCGCCGCCGACACCGAGCAACGCCCGTGCGGCGATCAGCGTTTCGGCGCTCCCCGAGTACGCGGCGAGGCCGGAGGCGAGGCCGAAGAGGAGGGCGCCGGACAACAGCAGCCTGCGCCGGCCGACGCGGTCACCCAGAGCTCCCATGGTGATCAGCAGGCCGGCCAGGACGAAGCCGTAGACGTCGAGGATCCACAGTTGCTGGACGCTGCTGGGCTCCAGTTGGGCGGTGAGGAACGGCACCGCGAAGTAGAGCACCGAGACGTCCATCGAGACGAGGAGGCAGGGCAGCAGGAGGACGGCCAGGGCGATCCACTCGCGGCGCCCGGCCGACGGCTGGGGCGCGTAAGGGCGCGATGCGTACGAAGTAAACGGCATGGCTGACACCGTAAGCAGGCGGCGCTTACGGCGCAAACACCAGGCAGCAGAAGGGAGTTGGAGGTGCATCACACTAGTGCACCCGCTGTGCGCACACCCCTTGCCGCGCCCGCACTGCTACCCTCGCAGCCCGCCGTTGACCCTGGTGCACTAGTACGGAGGTTGCCCCCGTGGAGCAGTCCGCCCAGCCGCCCTACCGCCGGATCGTCGAGGAGATCCGGCGCCGGATCGACGCCGGACAGCTGGCTCCGGGCGACCGGGTGCCGTCGACCCGGCGGATCACCCGGGAGTGGGGAGTGGCGATGGCGACCGCCACGAAGGTGTTGACGACGCTGCGTCAGGAGGGCGTCGTACGGGCGGTACCGGGCGTCGGCACGGTGGTCGCCGAACCACGGGCCGGCCAGTCGGACGACCGGCCTTCGCCCCGGCCCCGCCCCTCGTCCGGAGACCGGCCCCGCCCGGAGCAGCCCGCCCGCGGCGCGCCGGCGCCGGAGCGGGCACCCCGGGAGCCTGACGGTGGCGGACTGAACCGGGACCGCGTCGTCAGCGCCGCCATCAAGGTCGCCGACGCCGAGGGCCTGCGGGGCCTGTCGATGCGCCGGGTCGCCGCCGAGTTCGGGATGTCCTCGATGGCGCTCTACCGCCACGTGGCCAACAAGGACGAACTGGTGCTGCTGATGGCGGACGCCGCGTTCGCCGACGTCACCCTGCCCGACCCGGCACCGGACGGCTGGCGCGAGCGGATGGAGGCCGGCGCGCGGCTCCAGTGGGAGCTCTACCAGCGGCACCCGTGGCTGGCGCAGTACCTGTCGCTCACCCGCCCGCAGCCGATGCCGCGGGCGATGGCGCTGGTCGAATGGACCATGGCGCGGGTCGAGGGAATGGATCCGGTGACGCTGATCCACATGGCCCTGACGCTGCTGGGCTTCGTCCTGTCCACCGCCGCCGGACTGGAGGACGACCTGGAGGCCGAGCAGGAGACCGGGATGGACCAGGACCAGTGGATGGCGGCGATGGATCCGGTGTTCGAGCGCATCCTGACGTCCGGGTCGTACCCGATGTACGAGGGGATGGCCGGGACCGCGGACGACACGGTGAACCTGGGAACGCTCTTCGACTTCGGGCTGGAGCGCCTGCTGGACGGGATGGAGGTGCTGGTCGAACGCCGGGCGGGTGGGGAAGCCACCGTCCGCACACCGTGACACGCCGGCGTCGGCCACCATGTCCCCCATGAACCCCACCGCCGACAACGCCCCGCCCGCCGGCGCCGAGCTGCCGGGGCCGCTCGCCTTCCAGTGCGTGCTGCTGCGCCGGATGGCGGACCACCACCCCGACCGGGTCGAGGACGCGCTGCGCGTGCTGGGCGTCACGCGCGCGCAGATGAGGGAGGCCAATCGCCGCTGGCAGGCGACGATGCACACCCCGCGGGGGCGCGGCGTGCAGCCGTACCGCGCGCTGCTCGGCGCCCCCGAATCCCTCACCACCCGCCGGATCGGCGATCTGACCTGCCAGGTTCTCACCTGGCCGGTGCCGCTCTGGCCCGATCTGCGGTTCGAGGCGCTCACCGACGAGCGGCGCGGCACCGTCTGGAACGCATGGCTCGTACGGGCGCCCGGCTCGGCCGGCCCCGAGTTGCGGACAGCGCCGGACCTCGCTCCGTGGTGCTGCACCGTCGACGAGGTCGCCCGGGCCTTCGCCCCGGCCCGCCCGTTGGAGGGCAGCGCACCGACCCGTTGGCGCCTGGCCTGTAGGGCTCCCGGCCCGGACGGCACCCCGGAGGAACTCGTCGCCGAATTCACCTGGGGGCTGTACCAGCGACGCGTCGACTGAGCACCGGCCGGCCGCGTCCGGCCACCCCGAAATCACCCGGCCGCAGCAAGCGGCCCCGCCCCGTCCCCCGACCGGACGCTCCCAACAGGCGGAGCCTCGCGGGCGCCCAGAGGATGGCGCACGAGCGGTCCGTGCGGACGGATCGCTCGAGCGCTCCGTCCATCTCGGCCCATCGGGGAGGAATCACCCATGACCATCAGCCTCGCCCAATTGCGGCGCTGCTCGGCCGCCGTCGACCTCGGCGCGGCCCGGACCAGGGTGTATGTGAAGAACCAGGGGCTGGTGGTCGACGAACCGACCGTCGCCGCCGTCAACACCCGCACCGGGGCGCTGCTCGCGGTGGGCGCCCAGGCCGAGGTGATGGACGGCCGCACCCCCGACTACATCCGGGTGGTCCGGCCGGTCTCCGGCGGGACGGTCGTCGACATCGAGATGGCCCAGCGGCTGCTGCGCACCCTGGTCGGTGACAAGCTGCGCAAGACGTGGCGGCGCCGGCCCACGATGCGGGCCGCGGTCTGCCTTCCCTACGGCAGTGAGCCGCTGGCCCAGCGTGCGGCCGTGGAGACGCTCACCGGGCTCGGCGCGCGCCGGGTCGAGCTGGTCGACACCCTGGTGGCCGCCGCGATCGGCTCCGGGCTCCCGGTGGAGCAGCCGGAGGCGACGATGATCGTGGTGTGCGGCGCGGGCACCACCCAGGTCGCGGTGCTGTCGCTGGGATCGATCGTGGCCGCGGAGACCGTGCAGGTGGGCGGCAACGCCATCGATCACGCCGTCATCCAGCATCTGCGGCTGCACCACGAGCTGATGCTGGCGGGCCAGGCCGTCCGCCCGCTGCAGCTGATCCTCTCCGGCGGCGACGGGCGGACGCCCGGCTCCACCGAGGTGCACGGCCGGGACGTGGTCAGCGGAATGGCACGTTCCGTGCATGTCGACACCGAGCGGGTGCTGGACGCCATCACCACCCCGCTGACCGCGATCCTCGACGGCATCGGGGCGGTGCTGCGCCGCTGCCCGCCCGATCTGGTGGCCGACCTCGGGGAGCGCGGCATCATGCTCGCGGGCGGCAGTGCGCTGATCCCGGGCCTGGAACCGATGATCCATCAGGCCACCACCATGCCGGTGCACACCGCGGACCGCCCCGACACCTGCGCGGTCATGGGCCTCGGCGCCATGATCGAGGGCAAGGTGCAGCCGCTGCACCTGGACCCGATGGCGCCGTAGCCCGCCCCGCGGGGAGGGCGAGCGATCGGCCGGCCCGCCCCGGCCACAGGCTGCCGGGCCGCAGATCCCCGCGCTACAGGCTCCGGGCGTTCCAGGCCACCACCGCGGGCCGCTCGTGTTCGGTCCCCAGGACGCAGACCGCCCCGGTCTCGAACGTGAACAGCCCGCCCGCGGAGGCCGGCAGCCCCAGCCTGCGGGCGGCCAGTACGCGCGAGAAGTGCGCGTGCCCCACCAGCACCACATCGCCGTCGTCGGCGTCGAGCTGCGGCGCGAGGCGGGCCAGTACCCGGTCGGCGCGCGCGCCGACCTCGTCGGGTGACTCCCCCGGATGCCCTGCGGGCCCGGCCGGGACACCGTCGCTGAAGAGGTACCAGCCGGGCCGCTCGCGGTGGATCTCGGCGGTGGCGATGCCCTCGTAGCCGCCGTAGTCCCATTCCCGCAGGTCAGGGTCGATCTCCGGCTCGGGGAGCCCGGCCAGCTCGGCGGTGCGCAGGGCCCGCACCCTCGGGCTGGCATAGACCTGCCCGATCTTCCGATCCGACAGCAGCGGCCGCAGCGCGCGGGCCTGCTCCTCACCGTTGGCGGTCAGTGGCAGGTCGGTCCAACTGGTGTGCCGGCCGTTCCGGCTCCACTCGGTCTCGCCGTGCCGGACCAGAAGTAGCTCGCTCACGAGCCCAGAGCCTACTGGCCCTGCTCAGCCTGCGCCTGCTCGTTCTGCTGGGCCTCGGTGACCGACGCCCGGACCTCCTCCATGTCCAGCGCGCGGGCCTGGCCGATGACGTCCTCCAGGGCCTCGGCGGGCAGCGCGCCCGGCTGGGCGAACACCGCGATGTTGTCCCGGACGATCATCACCGTCGGGATGGACTGGATCTCGAACGCCTGCGCCAGCTCGGGCTGCGCCTCCGTGTCCACCTTGGCGAACACCAGGTCGTCGTGCTTCTCGGACGATCGCTCGAAGACCGGGCCGAACTGTTTGCAGGGGCCGCACCACTCGGCCCAGAAGTCGATCAGGACGAAGTCGTTGCCGGAGACGATGTCGTCGAAGTTTTCCTTGGTGAGCTCAACGGTGCTCATGCGTATGTCCCTGCTTCCGGTCTGTCGAGGCTGTGCTGTGGTTCCTGCGGTCCCCGGCTGCGGCAACGGGGTCGCCCCCGTGTGTATTCCGCGTGTCCGGACCGTCCCGCTCCCCTGCCCACCGAGCGCATTCCTAGACATCCCGATCGCCACGGAAATCCGTGGCACACGTCACCAGGCCCCGGCCCGGATTCCCGGCACCTGGACCTGGCACCCCCGCCACTCCTCCTTGCCTCCCTTCTCTCCCCGGCTCCTGCTCCTACTCCTACTCCTTCGCCTTGGCGTACCCCACCGCCATACCGCCCGCGAAGTCGTACACGACGACCTGTTCGTCGCCGACGACCCAGGCGTCGTGGCCGGGCGGGCAGACGAAGACATCGCCCGGCCCCACCTCGGACTCCGCGCCGTCGTCCATCCGCAGGCGCATACGTCCCTGCACCACGAAGCCGTTGTGGTGGACCTCGCAGCTGTCGGTCCCGGCGATCGGCCCCACCGACTCCGACCAGCGCCAGCCCGGCTCGAAGGTGGCCACGGCGAAGTCCAGCCCGGTCAGGTGCAGAGCTTCGAGGTGACCTCGGGGAAAGTCACGCCGCTCGTCCGGCTTGTCGATGGTCTTGACCTCCAACATGAGGGGCTCCTCCTCTCACCCCCGCCGTCCCCTCCGTGAACCCCTGGCCCTTCCATGGTGCGCTCGCGCCTCCCCGCCCGCCGTACGGCGCACCCCGCCCTCCGGCTACTCGCGCGTACGACGGGGATGTCGCCGCGCGAGTGCCGTGGCGCGCAACCGCGTTCCCCGGGCACTAGCATCCGGAACAGGCCGACCGGGCCTGCCGAGAACCCGACCGGCTCGCGCGAACACACCGCACCGGTCCCGCCCGAGGCCGTCCCACCGGGCACCGCACCGGTCACCGCCGGGGCCGCTGAGAACGGAGCATCCTTCTGTGCCTCATCTGCGCGTAGGCGTCGCCGTCTTGACCATGGGGAACCGCCCCGCCGAACTCCACGCACTGCTGGATTCGGTCGCCAAGCAGGACCTCCAGCCGGTCCACGTCGTGGTCGTCGGGAACGGCTCGCCGCTGCCGTCCCTCCCCCACGGCGCGCACGGCGTCGAACTGAGCGAGAACCTCGGCGTCTCCGGCGGCAGAAACGTGGCCCTCGACGAGCTGCGCAAGCTCGGGGACGTGGACGTGGTGGTCGATCTGGACGACGACGGGCTGCTGATCAGCCCGGACGTCCTGCGCCGGGTCGCCGAACTGCACGAACGGGAACCGGAGTTGGGCGTCATCAGCTTCCGCATCGCGGACGAGCTGGGCCGGACCCAGCGCCGGCACGTCCCCCGGCTGCGGGTCGGCGACCCCCGGCGCGGCGGCCCGGTGACGACGTTCCTCGGCGGCGGGCACTCGCTGTCCATGGCGATGCTGGACCGGATCGGCGACTGGCCCGAGGACTTCTTCTACGCACACGAGGAAACCGACCTGGCCTGGCGGGCGTTGGACGACGGCTGGCGCATCCGCTACGAACCCGACCTGGTGCTGCAGCACCCCTACACCTCGCCGACCCGGCACGCGGTCTACCACCGGATGGTCGCCAGGAACCGGGTGTGGCTGGCGAAACGGCACCTGCCGGCCGTCCTGGTGCCGCTCTACCTGGGCGTATGGGCCGTACTGACGGCCGTACGCAGCCGCTCGGCGGCAGGTCTGCGCGCCTGGGCCGCCGGCTTCGCCGAAGGGGTACGCACGCCCTGCGGACGGCGGCGGCCGATCCGCTGGCGCACGGTCTGGCGGATGACCAGGCTGGGCCGGCCCCCGGTCATCTGACGGCCCGCTCACCCACAGAGGGGGAAAAACCCGGGCCCCTTCCGGGTGTTCACCCAGGGGACGTCTGTGCACAATCGGCGCGTGCAGCTCCTCTCCTTCCCCGAAGCCGCGACCCCGCCCGACCTCCGCGCCCAGGTACGGGCGCTCCACGACGCGGCCTGGCCCCCGAGCCACCCGCCGGCCGACCACGACACCGAAACCGACACCGCTCACGATCCCGCGCTGCACCCCCGGTCGATGCTGCTCGTGGACGACGGCACGGTGCTCGCCGCCCTGGACGTCCTCAGCAAACCGCTGGTGCACGCCGGCCGGCGCTACCGGGCCGGCGGGCTCAGCGCCGTGGTGACCCGGCCGGCCGCCCGCGGCCGGGGCCACGGCCGCCGACTGGTGGCCGCCGCGCACGAGGCGATGTCCCGCTCCGGCCTGGACCTCGGGGTGTTCACCTGCGACCGGCCGCTGCGGAGCTTCTACGAGAGCGCGGGCTGGCAGCTGCTGCCCGGAACGGTGCTCGTCGGGGGAACCCCCACGGCCCCGTTCCCCAGCGACCGCCCCGGCTTCGACAAGGTCACCATGGCCGCCTTCTTCTCCGCCCCGGCCCGGGAGTCCCGCGCCGTATTCCGGCACACCCGCCTGGAGCTGTACCCCGGCGAGATCGACAGGCTCTGGTGATCCCGTACGCGAAAAGGCCCTCACGGATCGTGTGAGGGCCCTCGGTGCCGTGCACCGCCCGGGATGGGCAAACGTGATCGTTTCTGCTGCACCGGGCTGTGGTGGGGCGGGTGGGACTCGAACCCACGGCCGACGGATTATGAGTCCGCTGCTCTAACCGGCTGAGCTACCGCCCCCTCCACGGCGCGTCGCGCACATTTGTGCGCGCCGTCTGCCGCAGCATAGCCGCTCATACGATCTGCTGCCCGTGCGGGCCGTCGCCGGGCGACCTTGCACGCCCAAGAGGACTTCGATCACCGGGGGTTCGGTTCCACCGGCATGAAAAAAGGACCCCTTGCGAGGTCCTTTTTCTCTGCTCCCCCGACTGGACTCGAACCAGTAACCCTCCGGTTAACAGCCGAATGCTCTGCCAATTGAGCTACAGGGGACCGAGCTCCCCCGACTGGACTCGAACCAGTAACCTGCCGGTTAACAGCCGGCTGCTCTGCCAATTGAGCTACAGGGGATTGCTCTGTGTGCCTCGAATGCACCGCTGTCCGGGCCTCCGGACGGCGCGCGCTCGCTGCGACACATACATTAGCGCAAGCAGGGGGGTGCTCCGCCAATCGGTATCGCCTCAGGTCACCTCGGGTGATCTCCGGCCCCGGAGGGTAGGCGCGCGGCAAGCCCGGGATGCGGTGCGCGGTGGCACCGGACGGGACCACAGAGAAGGAAGGGTGGAGCGATGCGCTACCGGCTCACGTTCATGGCGGGACTGGCCACGGGCTACGTGCTCGGCGCACGGGCCGGCCGGGAGCGGTATGAGCAGCTCCGCAAGGCCGTCCAGCGGGTCACGCGGAATCCGGCAGTCCGGAACAGTGCCGAGTCCGTGGCGCTGACCGGGCGGGACGCGGCGTCGAAGGCGTTCGGGAAGGTCTCGGCCAAGGTCGAGGGACACCTGCCCGCGGCCGTGGGCAACCGGGTGCGGTCGCTGCGCGAGCAGCGCGCGTCCACCGAGGACGAGTGGGGCACCAGCAACACCTGAGCCGGTGCTTCCGGGCGGTGTCCGGTCAGGGCAAACCCTGACTCTTTCCCTATGCGCCCCATGCGGCATCATCTGGGGCCATGGGGATAGTCGCCGGATTGGACAGCTCGTCCGACAGCACACGGATCGTCGTCTGCGATGCGGACACGGGTGCCGTCATCAGGCAGGGGTATGCGCCGCACCCTGTCGAGAAGGGGCCGGAGGCCGATCCGCAGGCGTGGCTGATGTCACTCGGCGAGGCGGCGGGCGGCGGGCTGCTGGAGGGCGTGCAGGCCATCGGGGTGTCGGCGCAGCAGCACGGGCTGCTGGTGCTGGACACGGAGGGCGCTCTCGTGCGGCCCGCGCTGCTGGGCAACGACAAGCGGGCGCAGAGCGCGGCGGCGGACCTGGTGGACTCGCTGGGCGGGCGTGCCGCGTGGGCGCAGGCCGTCGGGGCGGTGCCGCAAGCCGCGCATCCGGTGACCAAGCTGCGCTGGCTGGCGCGTACGGAGCCGGAGAACGCCGCCCGGGTGGCGGAGGTCATGCAGCCGCACGACTGGCTGGTCTGGCAGCTGCTGGGACGGCCGGCGCGGCGGATCACGGACCGGGGCGCGGCCTCGGGGACGGGTTTCTGGTCGGCGGCGAGTGCGTCGTACCGGCCGGATCTGGTGGAACTGGCGCTGGGCCATCAGGTGCGGCTGCCGGAGGTGCTGGGTCCGTCGGGGACCGCCGGGTTCACCCCGGAGGGGCTGCTGATCTCGGCCGGTACGGGCGAGACGATGGCGGCCGCCTTCGGGCTGGGCGTCGGGGAGGGCGACGCCGTGGTGTCGCTGGGCGCCTCGGGGTCGGTGTTCGGCATCCACCACGAGGCGCTGGTCGACCCCAGCGGCACGATCACCTCCTTCGCCGACGCGACCGGGCGGCATCTGCCGGTGGTGCACACCAGCAACGCGGTGCGGGTGCTGCGGGGCGCGGCGGAGATGCTGGGGACGGACCTCCAGGGGCTGTCCGACCTGGCGCTGAAGTCGTCGCCCGGTGCGTACGGGATGGTGCTGCTGCCTTATCTGGAGGGCGAGCGGACGCCTCATCTGCCGCACACCGCCGGGTCCTTGCACGGGATGCGGCGCGAGAGCATGAAGCCGGAGCACATGGCGCGGGCGGCCGTGGAGGGCATGCTCTGCGGCCTCGCGGACGCGTTGGACGTGCTGCGCGGGCGGGGCGTGGCGGTGCGCCGGGTGTTCCTGCTGGGTGCGGCGGCGGAGCTGGGTGCGGTGCAGGCGGCCGCGCCGGGGCTGTTCGGGGTACAGGTCGTGGTGCCGCAGCCGGCCGATTACGCGGCGCTGGGCGCGGCGCGGCAGGCGGCCTGGGCGTGGGGCGTGGCGCACGGCACGCTGACGCCGGCCGCCGGTGCGGAGGCCGGGCCGGGCGGCGGGCCCGTGTGGGTCGATCCGCCGCAGTGGCCGGCCGCGGCGAGCCAGGTGTTCGAGCCGGGTGAGGAGCTGGCGGTGGGGCAGGCCGTGCGGCAGCAGTACACGACGGTGCGGGACGAGATCCATCCGGGTGCGTGGGCGGACCGGCGGGACGGGTGACGACCGGGGGCCCGGGCGCCCGGCGCCGCGGACCGCGGGGTCAGTCCAGGTAGCCGCGGAGCTGGTCGGCGAAGGCGTGGTCGCGGAGCTTGTTGAGGGTCTTGGACTCGATCTGCCGTATGCGTTCGCGGGTGACGCCGAAGATCCGGCCGATCTCCTCCAGGGTGCGGGGCCGGCCGTCGGCGAGCCCGTAGCGGAGCTGGACGACCTTGCGTTCGCGTTCGCCGAGAGTGGACAGCACCGCGTCGAGGTGCTCGCGGAGCAGCAGGAACGCGGCGGATTCGACGGGTGAGGCGGCGTCGCCGTCCTCGATGAGGTCGCCGAGGGCGACGTCCTCCTCCTCGCCGACGGGGGCGTGCAGCGAGACCGGTTCCTGGGCCAGCCGCAGCACTTCACTGACGCGTCCCTCGGTGAGGTCGAGGTGGGCGGCGACCTCCTCGGGGGTGGGTTCGTAGCCGCGTTCCTGGAGCATCCGGCGCTGGACCCGCACCACGCGGTTGATCAGCTCGACGACGTGGACCGGGACGCGGATGGTCCGGGCCTGGTCGGCCAGCGCGCGGGACATCGCCTGGCGGATCCACCAGGTCGCGTAGGTGGAGAACTTGTAGCCGCGGGCGTAGTCGAACTTCTCGACGGCGCGGATCAGTCCGAGGTTTCCCTCCTGGACGAGGTCGAGCATGGTCAGGCCGCGGCCGACGTAGCGCTTGGCGACGGAGACCACCAGGCGCAGGTTCGCCTCGATCAGGCGGCGCTTGGCCATCCGCCCCAGGACCACCAACCGGTCGAGGTCGTGGGCGAGTTGGGAGGAGAGGTCGGGGGTGTTGGTGAGCTTCTCCTCGGCGAAGAGGCCGGCTTCCACGCGGCGCGCGAGCTCGACCTCCTCGGCGGCGGTGAGCAGCGGGATCCGGCCGATCTCGCGGAGGTACTGGCGGAAGAGGTCGGAGGACGGGCCGCCGGTCTCCGGGCGGGGCGCGGGGCCTGGGTCCGGGGCCGCCGCCGACTCCTGGGGGATCTCCTCCAGGAGCATCTCGGCGGCGGGCGGTTCGGGCTGCTGCACCACGGTGACCGGCTCCGGGGCCGGCTCGTCGGCGGGTTCCGCGGCGGCCGGCGCGTCGGCGAGGGTCTGGGTCTGCACGGGGGCGACCTCCAGGGTGATCGCTGCTGAGGCGGCAGAAAGGCCGGGTACGGTGGCGGCCGGGCCGCCGTCCGTCCCGTACATCGAGAGCGGTTCCGCGGGGGTTTCCGGGGGCGTACGACCGGACCCGCCGCGCTCCGATGACTCAGGCACCGCTCCTCAGTGTGGAGTACGACACACTCCCGCCACGAGGGGCGTGCGACCACTTTTTGAGTCCGGTCCGTGACCGGACGGCTACCGCGGGGTGTTCGCCGGCCCCTACAGCGCGGCGTAGCCCCGCTCGCGGAGGGACTGGCCGTACTGCTGGAGAACCCACAGTTCGTTCTGCACGGCGGCGAGGTGCTCGGGGTCGGCGCGCGGGCCGAGGCGCTGGAGGGTGCCGCGGATCTCCGTGACGCGTTGGTTGACCGCGGCGAGGCGGACGGTGACCAACTGGACGCCGGCGTACGCCTCGTCGGGGTCGCGGCGGGTGTGCAGCGGTTCGACGGCGAGCTCGGTGACCATGGCGCGGACGGTGTCGTCGGGGGCGGCCTCGCGGACCCGGGCGATGTAGCCGTCGTCGGAGGCACCGGCCGCGGCGCCGCCGGCGTCCTCGATGCACTGGCGGACCACGGCGTAGGGCGGCGCGGTGAACTCGTCGGCGCCGTACGCGTCGAAGGCCGGGGAGACCAGGTCGGGGCGCTGCAGGGCGAGCTTGAGCAGTTCGCGCTCGACGCGGTGGGCGGGGCTGCGGAGGTTGAGCGCGGGGCCGCGCGGGCCGGGGGCGGGGCGGGGCTGCTCGGGCGCGGCGGCCGGGCGGCGCTGCGGGCCGCGGTGCTGGTCGGGGCGGCCGTCGCGGCCCCGTTCGCGGGCCCAGCGGGCGAGCTGGGCGACGCGCTTGACGACGAACTGGGTGTCCAGGATGCCGAGCATGCCGGCGAGCTGGACGGCGGATTCGTGCTGGATGGAGCTGTTCTTGATGTGGGCGACGATGGGGGCCGCCTCGTCCAGCGCGGCGGCCCGGCCCACGGTGGTGTCCAGGTTGTGCCGGGAGACGACGTGCCGCAGCGCGAACTCGAAGAGCGGCGTGCGGGACTCGACGAGGTCGGCGACGGCCTGGTCGCCCTTGGCGAGCCGCAGGTCGCAGGGGTCCATGCCGCCCGGGGTGATGGCGATGGAGGTCTCGGCGGCGAACTTCTGGTCGTCCTCGAAGGCGCGCAGGGCGGCCTTCTGGCCCGCGGCGTCGCCGTCGAAGGTGAAGACCACCTCGGAGCCGGAGTTGTCCATCAGCAGCCGTCGGAGGATCTTGATGTGGCCCTCGCCGAAGGACGTGCCGCAGGTGGCGATGGCGGTGGTGATGCCGGCCAGGTGGCAGGCCATCACATCGGTGTAGCCCTCGACGACAACGGCGCGGTTGGTCCGGGCGATCTCCTTCTTGGCGAGGTCGATGCCGTAGAGGACCTGCGACTTGCGGTAGAGGGGGGTCTCGGGGGTGTTGAGGTACTTGGGGCCGTTGTCGTCGTCGCGGAGCTTGCGGGCGCCGAAGCCGACGACCTCGCCGGCGATGTCGCGGATCGGCCACATCAGCCGGCCGCGGAAGCGGTCGATGGGGCCGCGGCGGCCCTCCTGGGAGAGGCCGGAGAGGACCAGCTCCTGGTCGGTGAAGCGGCGGCCGCGGAGGAAGCGGGTGAGGTGGTCCCAGCCGGCCGGGCTGTAGCCGACTCCGAAGTGCTGGGCGGCGGCCTGGTCGAAGCCGCGCTCGGCGAGGAACGCGCGGGCGATCTCGGCCTCGGGGCTGTCGAGCTGCTCGACGTAGAACTGGGCGGCGGCCTTGTGGGCCTCCACCAGGCGGGTGCGTTCGCCCTGCTGGCGGCCGGGGCTGTAGCCGCCCTCCTCGTAGCGCAGGGTGATGCCGGCCTGGGAGGCGAGGCGCTCGATGGTCTCGGCGAAGGAGAGGTGGTCGATCTTCATGACGAAGTCGACGGTGTCGCCGCCCTCCTGGCAGCCGAAGCAGTGGTACAGGCCCTTGGCGGGGCTGACGTGGAACGACGGGGACTTCTCGTCGTGGAAGGGGCACAGGCCCTTGAGGTTGCCGCCGCCGGCGTTGCGGAGCTGGAGGTACTCGGACACGACGGCGTCGATCGGGACCGCGTCCCGCACCGCCTTCACATCGTCATCGTTGATCCTGCCTGCCACGCGTGAATTCTACGGCCGGGGTCGGACACTCCTGTCCGGGCGCCCACGGTGGCGGCCCCGTCGCCGCGGGTCACCCCAGCAGTTCGGCGAAGCGGTCCGGGCCGATGTTGCCGCCGGAGATGATCACGCCGATGCGGGCCGGCAGGGGGCTGACGCGGCCGGCCAGGAGGGCGGCGAGGGCGCTGGCGCCGCTGGGTTCGGTGACGATCTTCAGCCGCTCGAAGGCGAACCGCATGGCGGCGCGGATCTCGTCGTCGCTGACCAGGACGACGGAGTCGAGCAGGCGGCGGTTGATGGCGAAGGTCAGCGCGCCGGGGGTGTCGACGGCCTGGCCGTCGGCGATGGTGCGCGGTACGGGGATGGTGACGGGGTGGCCGGCGGCCAGGGAGCGGCGGGTGTCGTCGCCGGCCTCCGGCTCGACGCCGATCATGCGGATGCCCGGTGCCAGCGCGGTGGCGGCGGTGGCCGAGCCGGCCATCAGCCCGCCGCCGCCGACGGGGGCCAGCAGCGCGTCGAGCCGGCCGGTCTCCTCCAGCAGTTCCAGGGCGGCGGTGCCCTGTCCCGCGATGATGTGCGGGTGCTCGTAGGGCGGGACGAGGGCCAGTCCGCGTTCCTCGGCGAGCTGGTGGGCGAGGGCGGCGCGGTCGGCGGTGTAGCGGTCGTAGCGGACGATCTCGGCGCCGTAGCCGGCTGTCGCGTCGGCCTTGGACTGCGGGGCGTCCTCGGGCATGACGATGACGGCGCGGCTGCCCAGCTCCCGCGCGGCCAGCGCGACGGCCTGCGCGTGGTTGCCCGAGGAGTAGGCGGCGACGCCGCGGGCCAGTTGCTCCGGTGCGAGCCGGGAGAGGGCGTTGTAGGCGCCGCGGAACTTGAAGGCGCCGACCCGCTGGAAGTTCTCGCACTTGAGGTGCACCTCGGCGCCGACCGCCGCGTCGAGGGTGCGGGAGCGGAGGACGGGGGTGCGGTGGGCCACGCCCGCCAGTCGCCGGGCGGCGTCCCGGACGTCGTCGAACGTGACGAGGTCCGGGGCGTCACCGCCGGGGCGGACGGGGCCGGTGCGCTGCGTCATACGCGCACGCTACGGGAGCAGCGCGGTCAGCGGAACCTCCGGATCGGCCAGCTTGATCGGGTCCAGCGGGTGGTTGGAGCGGATGAGCCGCTGGATGCTTTCGGCGACGTCCCACACGTTGACGTTCATGCCCGCCAGCAGCCGGCCGTCGGCGGCGAGCCAGAAGGCGATGAACTCCCGCTTGGCGACGTCGCCGCGGCAGACGACCTGCGCGTACGAGCCGGGCGGGGCGTAGCCGGAGTACTCCATGCCGACGTCGTACTGGTCGGAGAAGAAGTACGGGACGCGGTCGTAGCTGATGTCCTGGCCGAGCATGGCGCGGGCGGCCGCGGGGCCTCCGTTGAGGGCGTTGGCCCAGTGTTCGACGCGCAGGCGGGTGTCGAGGAGGGGGTGGTCGGCGGCGGCGACGTCGCCCGCGGCGTAGATGTACGGATCGGAGGTGCGCAGCGCGGCGTCCACCGCGATGCCGCCGCCGGCCGCGCGGTCGACGAGGTCGAGGCCGGCCTGTTCGGCGAGCGCGGTGCGCGGCGCGGCGCCGATCGCGGCGAGCACGTCGTGGGCGGGGTGTTCCTCGCCGTCGTCGGTGCGCACGGCGAGCACCATGCCGTCCTGGCCGACGATTTCGGTGAAGCGGGCGCCGAAGTGGAAGCGGACGCCGTGTGCGCGGTGCAGGTCGGTGAACAGGCCGCCGAGTTCGGGGCCCAGGATGCCGTGCAGCGGGGTGGGGGCGGCCTCGACGACGGTGACCTCGGCGCCGTAGGAGCGGGCGGCGGCGGCGACCTCCAGGCCGATCCAGCCGGCGCCGGCGATCACGAGGTGGCCGTTGTCGCGGCCGAGGGAGGCCAGCACGCCGCGCAGCCGCTCGGCGTGCGCGAGGCGCCGCAGGTGGTGGACGCCGGCCAGGCCGGTGCCGGGGATGTCGAGGCGGCGCGGTTCGGCGCCGGTGGCCAGCAGCAGCTTGTCGTAGGCGATCAGGGTGCCGTCGCCGAGGCGTACGGTTTTGGCGTCGGGGTCCAGGTGGACGGCGGGCTGGCCCAGGTGGAGCTCGATGTGTGCCTGGGCGTACCAGGCGGGTTCATGGACGAAGACGCTGTCGCGCTCTTCCTTGCCGAGCAGGTACCCCTTGGACAGCGGGGGCCGTTCGTAGGGGTGGTCGCGCTCGTCACAGATGAGGATCACCCGGCCGGTGAAGCCTTCCCCGCGGAGCGTCTCCGCCGCCTTGGCTCCGGCCAGGCCACCCCCGACGATGACGAACGTCTGGTGTGCGTCGACCACTTGCTTCCTCCTCGTTGCGGTGCCGTACGTCCGCGTCCGCGTCCGTAAACGCCCCCGATGTGCCCCCCGGTTCGGTCTCCGGTGTGCTGGTGCTTCCCCCGCTCGGTTCCGGCTGGTGTGTTCCGGCTGGTCGGTTACCCCCTGGTCGCTCTCCGGGTGCGGTCCCGGTTCGCTTTCCCCCGTAGAGGTGTTCGGTGGTGGTGGGGTTGTCCGCGACCCCCGTTCGAAAACGGTCGGCTTCGAGCGTCCCGCACGGAGCGTGAGGGGGGAAGAGGGGCTTCCCCCCTAGGGTCACCCTGGGTTGGCCTCTGCGTTACCAGGGCGTCGGGTGAGGCGGGCGTGCAGAGAGCGCGCCGAGAGGTCCGTCAAGGCCGCGATCTGGTCGATGACGGCGCGCATCCGGGCGGTGTCGTCGGGGGCCGCGTCGAACAGCGAACGGAACTGCGGGTCAAGGCCGTCGGGGGCGCGGGCGAGCAGCGCCTCGGCCAGTTCGGCGATGACGATGCGCTGGTCGGCGCGGAGCGCCTCCTGGTCGGGGCGCTGCATGACATAGCGGTCGGCGACCGCTTTCAAAACGGCGCATTCCAGCCGGGTTTCGGCCGGAACCACCAGCTCCGCTCCGTAGCGGGTGAGCCGGCCGCTGCCCCACCTGGCGCGGGTCGCGGCCTCGGCGGCCAGGCAGAAGCGGCCGATCAGCTGGCTGGTGGCGTCCTTGAGGCGGGCCTGGGCGAGGGCCGAGCCGTCGTAGCCGTGCGGCCACCACTCCTGCTCCAGCAGGCGGTCCAGCGCCGCGGCCAGCTCCGCGTCGCCGGCGCCCGGCGCATAGCGCTCGGCGGCGACCGCGAAGATCTCGGCGCGCTCGGGGTCGGCGAGCAGGACGTTGGGGTCGAGGTGCCCGGCGTGCAGTCCGTCCTCGACGTCGTGCACCGAGTACGCGACGTCGTCGGACCAGTCCATGACCTGGGCCTCGAAGCTCTGCGCCCCGTCGGGCGTGCCCTGCCGGAACCACGCGAAGACGGGCAGGTCGTCCTCGTAGACCCCGAACTTCCGGGAGCCGGGGTCGGTGGGGTGGCCGCCGCGCGCCCAGGGGTACTTGGTGGCGGCGTCGAGGGCGGCGCGGGAGAGGTTCAGTCCGACGCTGACCACGCTGCCGCCCGGGGCGGACACGAAGCGCTTGGGCTCCAGACGGGCCAGCAGCCGCAGCGACTGGGCGTTGCCCTCGAAGCCGCCGCAGGACGCGGCGACTTCGTTGAGGGCCTGCTCGCCGTTGTGGCCGAAGGGCGGGTGGCCGAGATCGTGCGCCAGACAGGCGGTCTCGACCAGGTCCGGGTCACAGCCGAGGGCCGCGCCCAGTTCGCGGCCGACCTGGGCGCACTCCAGGGAGTGGGTCAGCCGGGTGCGCGGGGTGGCGTCCCAGGCGTGGGTGTGCGCGCCGGGGGTGACGACCTGGGTCTTGCCGGCCAGCCGGCGCAGCGCGGCGGAGTGCAGCACGCGGGCGCGGTCGCGCTGGAAGGCGGTGCGGCCGGGCCGTTTGTCGGGCTCGGGGACCCAGCGCTCGGCGTCGGCCGGGGTGTAGCCGGGGATGGTCGGTGGTGTGCCCGTCATACAGCGACGGTAGCCGCCCTGGTGCTCTCGGGGTCGGATCCGGAACGCGTCAGGAGCGCCTGGTCGTAGCGGTGCAGGACCAGACGGGCCAGTGCGGGGTGGTCGCCCAGGGGCGCGGCGGCGGCCCCGGGGGCGGCCTGTGCGCACTGGGTGGCGAAGCGGCCGGGCGCGGTGAAGCAGCCGGCGACGGCGATCCGTTCGTGGCCGCGGGCGGTCAGTTCCCGGACCGCGTCGGGCACGGACGGGGTGGCGGCGGAGGCGTAGGCGGGGACCACGGGGAGGCCGCCGAGGCGGGCGGAGAGGAGGGCGGTGGTGCGTTCGGTGTCCCGGGCGGAGCGCGCGGACCGGGAGCCGGCGGCGGCCAGGACCACGGCGGTGCAGCCGCGGCCGGCGGTGGCGCCGGCCTCCAGCAGCCTGCCGTGCAGCGCCTCGGCGAGCAGCGGGTGCGGCCCGAGCGGCTCGGCAGTCCGGCCGGTGAGGTGCGGGGCGGCGGCCAGCGCGGCGGGCAGGTCGTGGGTGACGTGGTGGCCGTGGCCGAAGAGCAGCGGTACGAGGACGGCCCGGCCGGACAGCTCCGCGAGGGTGTCGGCGAGCAGCGGACGGTTGAGTTCGAGGTGGCCGAGCCGTACGGGCAGGCCGGGGCGGAGCGCGCGGACCCGGTCGAGGAGCGCGCGGACGGTGGGCAGCGCCCGCGGATCGCGGCTGCCGTGGGCCACCGCGACGAGGGTGGGGGCGGCCGGTGCGGGGCGGTGGAAGCCGTGCAGCCGGACCGTGCGGAGCCGGGTGCTCAGCTGGGCGGTGATCTCGGCGGCGAGGTCCCCGGCGCCGAGGGGCGCGGGGGACGGGGCGGAGGGGTGCGGTGTCGGCGCCGTCATGACGGGAGCGTGGCAGCCGGGCGTTGCGGGGCCGTTTCCCCGCGGCGAACTCTGTGTTCCGTCCGGCTGCCGCGCCCGTCGCGCGCGGTGTGCGTCCGCTACTGCCGGTGCGCGCCCGCCTCGTGCGCGTCGACCTCCTTGAGGTACTTCTCGCGCACCGCCTCGTCCAGGAAGGAGGCGCGGAAGGAGTTGCGGGCCAGGGTGCGCAGCGTCGCCGGGTCCAGGCCGAGGGCGTCGCGCACGGCGGTGAAGTTGTCGTCCACGTAGCCGCCGAAGTACGCCGGGTCGTCGGAGTTGACGGTCACCAGCAGCCCGGCCTCCAGCATGGCGGGCAGCGGGTGGTCGGCGAGGTCGTCGATGACCCGCAGCCGGACGTTGGACAGCGGGCAGACGGTGAGCGGCACCTGCTCGGCGGCGAGGCGGGCGACCAGCCGCTCGTCCTCCATGGAGCGCACGCCGTGGTCGATCCGGTCCACGCCGAGGACGTCCAGGGCCTCCCACACGTACGCGGGCGGGCCCTCCTCCCCCGCGTGCGCCACGCACTTGAGGCCGGCCTCCTTGGCGAGCCGGAAGACCGCCGCGAACTTCGACGGCGGGTGGCCGACCTCGGCCGAGTCCAGGCCGACGGCGGTGATCCGGTCGAGGTACGGGCGGGCCGCCTCGAAGGTCGCGAGGGCCGAATCGGCGGTCTCGTCGCGCAGGAAGCACATGATCAGGCGGGTGCTGATGCCGTAGGTGTCCTCGGCGCTGTCCAGCGCGCGGGCCAGGCCGCCGATGACCGTGCCGATCGGGACGCCGCGGGCGGTGTGCGCCTGCGGGTCGAAGAAGATCTCCGCGTGCCGTACGCCCTGCTCCTTGGCGCGGGCCAGATAGGCGTGGGCTAGGTCGGCGAAGTCGTCCTCGGTGCGCAGTACGGCCATCAGCGCGTAGTAGAGGTCCAGGAACGACTGGAGGTCGGCGAAGGAGTAGGCGCGGCGCAGCTCGTCCTCGGTGGCGTAGGGGAGCGTGACGCCGTTGCGTTCGGCCAGCGCGAAGGCCAGTCCGGGTTCCAGGGTGCCTTCGATGTGCAGATGCAGCTCGGCCTTGGGCAGCGGCCCGGGAGCGGGCCGTTCGGACGGGGAGGAGGGAGCGGGAGCCACGGGGGTCACACCTGTTCTGCGGTACGGGAGGGGCCCTCCGGGCAGGAGGGACCGTCGGTTCGGGAGGGGTCGTCCAGGTTAGCCGGGGCGGGTGCGCCGGACGCGGCCGCGCCGCGCCAGGTGCCGCCCTCGACGGGGGTGCCGGTGGCGCGCAGCCGGCCGGCGAGCGGCTCGGCCGCGAGGTAGACCCAGGCCCGTTCGGTGCCGCCGTCGGTGCGGACGGCCTCGGTGGTCACCCGCTCGTAGAGGTTCGCCGGGTCGCCGGGGACGTAGCCCTCCAGCCGGTCGAGGGTCGCGCGCACCTCGTCGTAGGCGGCCTCGCGGGGCAGGACCAGGGCGCCGTGCACGACCGCTTCCGGGGGCCCGGCGACGGCGTAGGGGTAGCCGGGGCCGTCGTAGAGCAGCGCGCCGGTGATCCGGGCCGGTTCCTCGCGCGCGGTGCGGCCGCGGAGGGCCCAGGCGTGGTTGGTGCCGCCGGGGCACAGCGTTCCGTAGACGAAGAACGGCAGCCGCTCGGGCTCGGGCGTCATGGTGGTGCGGTCCTCCCTCTCCGGGGTACGGGCGTCGTCGGTCACGATGCCAGGTGCCCCTGCAACCATCATCGGCCGGGCGGCGTCGCTTGCTGCGGGATCGATCACGACCGGACGTGATCGGATGCGGTCACGGACGGGGGCAGGGATGCCGGAACTGCTGCGGCGGATACGGGGTGCGGCGCGCCGCGTACGGCTGCCACGGACCCGGCGCGGGCAACGCCGCGCCTATCAGGTGGTGGTGGCCGCGGCGGTGCTCGCGCTGGCCCCGGCCACCTGGATGAACACCACCGCCGGCCCCCGGGTGCGGACCGTCGCCGACGCGCCCGCGGCGCCGGTGGCCATCGTCTTCGGCGCGGGCCTGTGGAACGGCGAGCCGTCCCCGTACCTCGCCCACCGGCTCGATGCCGCCGCCGCGCTGTACGGCCGGGGCACGGTCCGCGCGGTGCTGGTCACCGGGGACAACAGCCGGCACGACTACGACGAACCGGACGCGATGCGGGCCTATCTGCTGCGGCACGGGGTCCCGGCGCGGAAGATCGTCAGCGACTACGCGGGCTTCGACACCTGGGACTCCTGCAGCCGCGCGCACCGGATCTTCGGTGTGGACCGGGCGGTGCTGGTCAGCCAGGGCTTCCACATCCGGCGCGCGCTGGCCCTGTGCGCGGCGGCGGGCGTGGACGCCTACGGCGTGGGGGCCGGCGAACGGCACGACGTGACCTGGGCGTACGGCGGCGTACGGGAGCTCTTCGCGGCCGGGAAGGCGGCGGTGGACGCGGTGCTGCGGCCCGACCCGCAGTTCCTGGGACCGCGCGAGAAGGGCGTCACGGAGGCGCTGCGCTGACGGGGGTCTCCCCCGCGGGCCCTAGGCTGCGCTCATGATTCCCGAAGCGGTCGCCGGCAGTCCGTACGTCAGCCTCGTCACCTACCGCAGGGACGGCACCCCGGTGGCGACGCCCGTGTGGGCGGTGGCCGACGGGGACGAACTCCTGGTGTGGACGCGGGACGACAGCTGGAAGGTGAAGCGGCTGCGCCGCGAGGGGCGGGTGACCGTCACCCCGTGCGACGTGCGCGGCCGGATCGCCGAGGGCACACCGTCCGTCGAGGGCACCGGCCGGCTGCTGGAGGACGCCGCCGGGCTCGGCCGGGTGCGGCGGGCGATGGCGCGCAAGTACGGGCTGCGGTTCCGGCTGCTGGACGGCGTCGGGGCGCTGGTGCGCGGCGGCAAGCGGCCGCATGTGGGGATCTCGGTGACGTTGTAGGGCCGGTCCCGTGCCGCGGGGCACCCGGCCGGAAGCCGGGCGCCCCGCGGCATCGGGGCGGGCGGTCAGGACCGGACGGCGCGGGAGTACAGGCTGAGGATCTTCCCGCCGAAGTACGGGCTGTAGGAGGTCCGGTCGTTGTGCGGGCCCTTGGGCCCGCCGCCGTTGAGGCCGCCGATCACGCCGATGACCCGGCCGGTGCCGGTCTCGTCGTCGACGTCGGTCAGCCAGGGACTGCCCGAGGTGCCGCCGTAGAACCCGCCGCAGTCCATGCGCAGTTCGCGGGTGCCGGTCAGCCGGGCGGTGCGGGCGGAGCAGCGGACGGCCCGGTCCGCCGGATCGTTGCGGACGTTGGGGTAGCCGATGACGGTGACGTCGTTGGCGTAACCGGGCGTGGGGGTCAGGATGTTGCCGCCGGTGACCTCTTCGAGGGACCGGCCGTCCTCGGCGGGCGCGACGGTCGCGAAGGCGAAGTCGAGGTCGGCCTTGTCGCCGGTGGTGCCGCGGTCGTCGTAGGCGAAGGACTCCTCGATCGCCCACACCCCGTACGGCTGGGTGGTCGCGCCCGAGCGGTACTGCGGGACGAAGGCGGCGCGGGTGCCCGGGTTGCAGTGCCCGGCGGTGAGGATCAGATTGCGGTGCGGGCTGTGCACCACGCTGGCGGTGCAGTGGTGCGTACGGGCGTCCCCGTCGACGGAGAACAGCACGCCGACGGACGGGACGCCGTCGAAGTGCTGGGCGGTGTTGGGGACTTGGGCGGCCGGCTTGGCGGGTTCGGCGGCCGGCTTGCCGGGTTGGGCGGCCGTCGTGCCGGAAGCGCTCGCGGACCCGCCCGGTGCGTTGTCCCGGCCGGGGGCGGCGGCCGCCATTCGCTCGGACGTCCAGTACGCGGCGGCGTCCCGGCTGGTCCAGGAGGCCGCGGGCGCCAGGCCCGGCCGGCCGGCGACCGGCGCCACGCGGCGCGCGTTCTCGGCGGCGTGGCCGGGGGGCGCGGTGGCCAGGCACACCACCATGCCGAGTGCGGCGGTCGCCGCGTGACTCCAGCGGCGCCGGACGCGCCGCGCCGGATCGGCCGGCCCCGCGCTGCCGGTCGGCTCCGTGTGGTCGGTCGGGGCCGCGCTGCCGGTCGGCTCGGTGCTCGGGCGCGCCATGTCAGCTCGTCTCCTCTGCGATCCACGACAGGTAGCCGGCACCACCGCGGGTGATCGGGGTGGCGATGATCTCGGGGGTCTCGTAGTCGTGGGTCTGCAGGAGGTAGCTCTCCAGCTCGGCGTAGCGCGCCTGCGCCGTCTTGAACAGCACCTGCCACTCCCGGCTGGTCTCCATCGCACCGTCCCAGCGGTAGACCGAGGTCACCGGCGCGCTGATCTGCGCACAGGCGGCGAGTCTGGCCTCGATCGCGCCGCGCGCCAGCCGTTGGGCCTTTTCCTCGCTGTCGGTGGTCGTCATCACGGTCAGGAATCCGGTCGACGGCCCGGCCGGGTCGGGCAGTTCGCTCAGGGCTGTGGGGTCGGCCACTGGTGCGCATCCTTCGCGGTGGGGGGTCAGGGGACACACGGCCCGCATCGTACGGACCGTGAAGATCATCCCGCGAGTGACGGGCCCGCCCCACGGCGGTATGCACCCGGACGCCGGGGGGATTCCGGCGCCCGGGAGCACGGGGACGACCACCTCGCGGCCCGCCCCCGCGGCCGGGCCGAGCGGGCCCACGGGGCCGTGCCGGGCCCGCCCGGGTGGGTTTCCGGCCCCGCCTCGGGGCTGATTCCCCGGTTGCGTCGGATCGCACAAGGGCAACGATGGGAAGGGAGCCGCCGCCGGTCCGCTTGTGAAAGGCCAGCACCATGGACGATCTCACCGCACTCACCCGCCAGCAGCTCGACGACGCCAGGGCGTCCGCCCACGGCCGCAGCGCCCACCTCTTCCTGCACGACGGCCCCTTGCGGCAGACCGTGATCGCACTGATCGCGGGCGCCGCGCTGGACGAACACAATGCGCCACCGGCGGCGAGCCTCCAGGTGCTGCAAGGCCATGTCCGGATGACCGGGCCCGGCGGCACCAGCCAGGAGTTGAAGACCGGTCAGGTCGCCGTGATCCCGCACGAACGGCACGGTCTGGAAGCCCTTGAGGACTCGGCGGTGCTGCTGACGGCCGTCACGGAGATGCCGGCGCGGGTACGCGGCAAGGCGCCGGTGGGGACGGGGACGGTGGCGGCGCGCGGGTAGGACGGGTAGGAGCGGACGACCCAAGCGGAGGCTGCCGCCGGGAGCGCGCACGGACTCCGAGGATTCCGAGTATTCACGTTTTTCTGAATGTTGTGTAGCTTCCGAGGTGCGGCCGGTCCGCTCCCCGGACCGCCGTGCCGCACGGGTCTGCCGGGGGCGGCGAACGCGCAGCTCAGGCCGCCAGCCACTGGTCGTACGCCAGCTTGCACAGCAGGGCGACCACCACGACCACCAGCACCCCGCGGACGAACCCGGCGCCGCGCTTGAGCGCCATCCTGGCGCCCACCATCCCGCCGACCAGGTTGAACAGCGCGAGCAGGGCGCCCAGTTGCCACAGCACGGTGCCCTGGATCGCGAACATCGTCAGCGCACCGACGTTGGTGCAGACGTTGACGACCTTCGCCGTCGCCGACGACGTGACCAGGTCCATGTGCAGCACCGCGGCGAGCGCGACGACCAGGAACGCGCCGGTCCCGGGCCCGATCAGGCCGTCGTAGAAGCCGATGCCCAGCCCCGCGACGAGGACCGCCGCGAGCATCCGCTGCCGGGAGACCGGCCCGGACGGCGCGGGGGCGGTCCCGAAAGCCGGACGGAAGAGGACGAAGGCCAGGACCGCCAGCAGTACGGCCATGATCAGCGGGCGCAGCACCGCGCTGTTGATACCGGCCGCGAAGAACGCCCCGACCAGCGAGCCGGCGACCGCGGCGAGACCGATCCGCAGCGCGGTACGGATGTCGAGCGGGGCCTTGCGGACGTAGGTGACCGCGGCGGCGGTGGTGCCCACGATGGCGGTGGACTTGTTGGTGCCGAGGACGTAGGCGGCGGGTGTGTGCGGCAGGCCGACCAGCAGGGCGGGAAGCAGCAGCAGCCCGCCACCGCCCACCACGGCGTCGATCCAGCCCGCCGCGAGCGCGGCCAGGCACAGCAGGGTCAGGGTGAAGAGCGATATGTCAGCAGGCACCGGCCGATCTTACGAACCGGGCGCCCCACTAGGCTCCGCGATTATGGACACCACGACGGATCCGGCCGGCTCGACCGCCTCCCCGGCGGACACCTTCGCGATCGGCGGTGAACTGACCGTCCGGCGGCTCGGGTTCGGGACCGGCGGGCTGGTCGGCACCGGCTACTGGGGGCCCCGGCACGACGACCCCGAGCACGCGGTGGCGCTGCTGCGCCGGGCCGTGGCACGTGGCGTCACGCTGATCGACACCGCCGACAACTACGGCCCGGACGTGGCCGAGGAGCTGGTGGCGCGGGCCCTGCACCCGTACCCGGAGAGCCTGGTCATCGCGACCAAGGGCGGGGTGGTGCGCACCGGGCCGGACGTCTGGCACATCGCGGGCCGCCCGGAGCAGCTGCGCGCCATGTGCGAGGCGAGCCTGCGCCGGCTGCGTACGGACACCATCGACCTCTACCAGCTGCACCGCCTGGACCCCGACGTCCCGATGGCCGACCAGCTGGGCACGCTGCAGGAGCTCCAGCAGGAGGGGAAGATCCGGCACATCGGACTCGACTCGGTCGACGCGGCGGAGCTGCGGCAGGCGCAGGAGATCGCGGCCGTCGCGTCCGTGCAGAACCGCTACAACCTGCTGGACCGCGCCTCGGAGGACGTACTGGAGCTGTGCGAGCAGCGGGGGACGGCCTTCCTGCCGTGGTTCCCGCTGGGCCACGGCGCGCTGACCGGCGGCACGGGCGCGGCCCTCGCCGAGGTGGCCGCCCGGCACGGCGCGACCAACGGGCAGATCGCGCTGGCCTGGCTGCTGCACCGCTCCCCCGTGCTGCTCCCCACCCCCGGTACGGGATCGCCCGCACACCTCGACGAGAACCTGGCGGCGGCCGGCATCGCCCTGACGGAAGAGGACGTGACGCAGCTCGCCGGACCGGCGTAGCGGCGGCTCAGCCGGCCGGCGACGCCCCGCCCGTGGGGTCACCGCTCCGTTTCCGTCCAGGTGACCGGCAGCGCGTGGACGCCGTAGATGTTCATGTCGGTCCGGAGTTTCACCTCGCCTGCGGGGACCGCGAGCCGGAGGGTCGGGAAGCGGCGCAGCAGCCCGCCGAAGCCGGCGCGCATCTCGATGCGGGCCAGTTGCTGGCCCAGGCACTGGTGGACGCCGTGGCCGAAGCCGGTGTGGCCGCGGGCCTTGCGGTGGACGTCCAGGGTGTCGGGGTTGTCGAAGCGCTCGGGGTCGCGGTTGGCGGCCAGCAGCGAGATGACGACGGTCGATCCCTTGCCGATCGTCTCACCGCCGAGCTCGATGTCCTCCGTGGCGTAGCGGTAGAAGATGTCGGCAACGGACAGGTACCGCATGAGTTCCTCGACGGCATCGGGCATCAGGTCCGGATCGGCGCGCAGTTCGGCCAGCTGCTCGGGGTGCTCCAGGAGCGCGAAGGTGCCCAGCGCCAGCATGTTGGCGGTGGTCTCGTGGCCCGCGAGCAGCAGCAGGAAGGCGATGCCCGTCAGCTCCTCGATGCTGAGGTCGTCGTCGCGGGCCAGGTCGGACAGGATGTCTTCGCCGGGGGTGGCCCGCTTGCTCGTCACCAGTTCGGCGAGGTACGAGGTCAGGCCGGTGTACGCGGCCATCTTCTCGTCGAGCGCCACGTCCTTTTCCATGAACGTGGCCGAGTTGGCCTGGAAGCTGTCCCGGTCCTCGTAGGGGACGCCGAGCATTTCGCAGATCACCAGTGAGGGCACCGGCAGCGCGAACTCCTTGACCAGGTCGACCGGCGGGGCGAGGCGCGCCATCTCGTCCAGTTGCCGCTCGACGATGTCGCTGATGTGCTCTTCGAGCATCTTCATGCGCTTGACGGTGAAGGCGCCGGTGAGCTTGCGCCGCAGCCGGGTGTGGTCCGGCGGGTCCATGGCGATGAACAAGCCCGGCACCTGCGGGGACGGTTCGGTCATGGCGGGCATGCCGGGGGTCTCGTACGGCACGTGCAGCACGCCGATGTCCTGGCGGGAGCTGAACCGGTTGTCGGCCATGAGCCGGCGGACCGCTTCGTAGCCGGTGACGAGCCAGCCCTCGTGGCCGTCGGGGAAGAGCAGGGGGCTGACCGGGCGGGCCTCGCGCAGCCGGGTGATGTCGCGGGGCGGGTCGAAGGGGCCCGCATCGCGCTTCATCGGGAGGCCGAGCGGGACGGGAACCGTCTGACTCATGGGATGTCCTTTCGCGGTGGTCGTGGCGACCACACTCGCCAACGGCCCTGACATACGACTGACACCGCCCTGACACCGCGCGCCCCGGCTCACCGCGACCCGGTACACCTCGATGAGCGCCTCGGTCAGCTCGACGGCCAGCAACTGGAGTTCGCCGGTCGTCCACGCCCGGCTGTCGAGCACCCGTCGCGCCTCCTTGAGCAGTTCGGCGGCGTAAGTGAGCTGCTCCGCCTCGATGTCGTCGGCGAGGCGGGAGAGGAATCCGGTCCCGTCCCCCGAGAGCAAGCAGGGCTTCCCCTCCTCCCCCGCCCAGGGCAGCAGCCGGAGGGTTTCTGTTGCGTCGGCCATGTCGTCCGTCCCGTGCGTTGCGGTGGATACCGGGTGTAGTCAATTCGTCACCGTGGCAACGCAACCGGCAATAGAATGGCGGTGGTTGAACCGGCGGCCTTCAAGGCTTCGGCCTGCCGCGCTGTCGCCGTACGCACTCATGACGAGAGGTCATAGCGTTGGACGAGACGACCCCCTCCGAGCACTTGAATCCGCTCCAACGCTTCGGCCGCGACATCAGACAGGTACGGCTGGCCCGCAAGCTCACGCAGAAGCATCTGGGCAAGGCGACGGGCTACTCCGAGGGGTACGTCAGCAAGGTCGAGTCCGGCACGCTGCTGCCCCGGCCCAGTGAGAAGTTCGCCAAGGGCTGCGACACGGTGTTCGGGACCGGTGAGTTATTCGCGGGGTTGCTGCGGAGGATCGAGGAGGGGGATCACCCGAGTTGGTTCGTTCCGTACCTCAACCTGGAGTCGAAGGCTTCGCGGATACTGGACTACTCGACGAACATCGTGAAGGGCCTCCTTCAGACGGAGGGCTACGCGCGGGCCATTTTCCGGGCGTACTTCTCCCACGACGAAGAAGAGGCCATTGAGGGCAAGGTCGCCGCACGTTTGCGGCGTCGTGAGGTGTTCGAGCGGGACCAGCCGCCGTTCCTGTGGACGATCGTGCACGAGGCGTGCTTACGGACGGTCGTAGGCAGTGCCGAGATCATGTCGGGTCAGCTTGAGTACCTGCTGACCGCAGCGACATCCCCGCACATCAAGCTTCAGGTAATGCCCTTCTCTGCGGGCGCTCCTGCTGCTTCCACCAGGCCCTTCACCGTGCTGCGCTTCACGGACGCCCGCACGGTGCTCTACACGGAGACGCGGGTAGGAGGCAGGATGCATGACTCCGCACAAACGGTCGATGCGGCCCTGGATGACTATGATCTGCTCAGGGCGCACGCGTTGTCCCCGGATCGGTCAGTGGCCCTGATCAAGACTCTGTTGAAGGAGTACCGCGAATGAGCCCCGAGTTGGATCTCGCTGCTGCTCAGTGGGTCAAGTCCTCCTACAGCGATGCCAACGGCGGGGACTGCGTCGAGTTCACTCGCGACTTCGCGTGGGCCAAGTCCTCCTACAGCGACGGCAGCGGCGGAGACTGCATCGAATTCTCCCGGGCGCTCACCCACCCCCACGGCCTCGTCCCCGTCCGTGACAGCAAGGACCCGCACGGCCCGGCGCTGATTTTCCCCGCCGGCAACTGGACCGCCTTCGTCTCGGCGATCAAGAGCGGAGATCTCTCCGCCTGAAGGGATCTCCTATGAACCTGCGTGACGACGCCCGTGCCCTCTCCGACGACCTCGTGCGGATGCGCCGCACGCTGCACCGCATCCCCGAGACAGGGCTCAACCTGCCGCGTACGCAGGAAGCCGTGCTGGCCGAACTCGACGGGCTGCCGCTGGAGATCAGCACCGGTGCCGGGCTCAGCTCGGTGACGGCGGTGTTGCGCGGCGGGCGGCCCGGTCCGGCCGTACTGCTGCGGGGGGACATGGACGCGCTGCCGGTCGCCGAGCGCACCGGGCTCGACTTCGCCGCCGACAACGGCCGGATGCACGCCTGCGGCCACGACCTGCACACCACCATGCTCACCGGCGCCGCCAAGCTGCTCAGCGCGCACCGCGACCGGCTCGCGGGCGATGTGCTGTTCATGTTCCAGCCCGGCGAGGAGGGCTACGACGGCGCCGGGCAGATGCTGGCCGAGGGGCTGCTGGACGCGGCCGGGCGGCGGCCGGCGGCGGCGTACGCGATCCATGTGCTGTCGGCCGGGCTGCCCGGCGGGGTCTTCCGGACCCGCGGCGGTACGGCGATGGCCGCGTCGAACGTGCTGCGAGTGACGGTGCGCGGGGCGGGCGGGCACGGCTCGATGCCGCACCGCGCGAAGGACCCGGTGCAGGCGGGGTGCGCGATGGTGACCGCGCTCCAGGCGTGGATCACCCGCACCTTCGACGTCTTCGACCCGGTGATCCTCACGGTGGGCACCTTCCACGCCGGCACCCAGCAGAACGTCATCCCGGACACCGCGGTCTTCGAGGCGACCGTACGCAGCTTCTCGGACGCCGCCCAGGCGCGGGTCAAGGACGGCACCGTGGAGGTGTGCCGGGGCATCGCCGCGGCGTACGGCGTGGGCGTGGACGCGGAGTTCGTCGAGATGTACCCGGTGACCGTCAACGACGGCACGGAGGCGGACTTCGCGGCGGACGCGGTCCGCGAGGCACTGGGCGAGGAGCGTTTCACGCCGCAGCCGCAGCCGCTCCAGGGCTCGGAGGACTTCTCCCGGGTGCTGGCCGAGGTGCCCGGGGCGATGCTCTTCCTCGGCGCCCCGCCGGCCGGGGCGGACCCCGAGCGCAGCGCCAACAACCACTCACCGCTGGCGGAGTTCGACGACGCGGTGCTGGCGGACGGCGCGGCGGTGTACGCGGAACTGGCGGCCCGGCGGCTGGCCGCGACGTGATTCCGACGCCTACGGACCGAGTTCGTGGGCGAACCGGCAGACGTCGAAATTCTTCCCGGAAGATCCAGCGGGGCGCACAACCATTCGCCCCGCTGATGGGTCTGCTGTGCGAGTTCGTTGAACTCGCAATCGATCCGGGTCCCGCCGTGCGTGCTCCACTCGTGCTTCACGCCGGTGGACCCCCCAGTCCCTTCCGAGGAACACATGCGCATTCGTGCCACTGCTGCCGCACTGTCCGGCGCCCTGGCCATATCCGCCCTCGCCGTCCCCGCCGCCCAGGCCGCGGACGCCCCGGGCCCCGGTGCCGCCAAGGCGCAGCTCTTCGCGTCCGCCGCGCAGACCCCCGCCAACGCGGCGGCGGACGACTCGCAGGGCGACACCACGATCACGAACGTCACCGTCAACGGTGGCAAGGACATCGTGGTCGGCACCAGCCTGAAGAAGACCTTCACCGTCTCGGTGACCGCCACCGACCCGTCCGGCATCTACGACGGCTACGCGTTCCTGTGGCACGGCACCGACCTGGACACCGAGTCCGGCGTCGACGGCGCGATGACGCCGAGCACGGACCACGGCACCTGCACGGTGGTCAACGCCACGACCTCCACCTGCTCGGTCACCCTGGTCGCGGACCCGAAGGCCAACATCTACAGCAACATCCTCGCCGGCCGGTGGCACGTCTACGCCTCCGCGGTGGGCAACGACGGCGACTACTCCATCAAGGACAACTACCGGTCCGGCTGGGTCAAGCGCGCCGCCCAGCTGACCACCAACGCCTCGCCGGAGCCGGTGGCGAAGGGCGCGACCCTCACCGTCACCGGTGCGCTGACCCGGGCGAACTGGGACACCCAGACGTACGGGGCCTACGGCGTGGGTACCGTGCAGCTCCAGTTCCGCAAGGCCGGCACCAGCACGTACACCAACGTCAAGACGGTCACCTCGGACAGCCGCGGCAACCTGAAGACGACGGTGAAGGCCGCCTACGACGGCTACTGGCGCTACGTCTGGGCCGGTACGTCGACCACCTCGGTGGCGACCGCCACCAGTGACTACGTCGACGTGAAGTAGTCGCGCGGGCGGGGCGACGAACCCCGCCCCCGCGCCGGTCGCCCGGCGCACGGACCGGCACAGGTCCGCGCCGGGCGGCCGGCAGCCCGGATCATCGCCGACCTATCGGACAGGCATCAGGCGACCCAGGAGTCGGTCAGCGTCTGCACGGCCGAGCCGTCGAGGTCCTTGAGCTTCGTCCCGGCGAAGGCGCGCGCGGCGTCGGAGGTCAGCACCCGGAAGGCCGGCCGCTCGGCCGCGAGCAGATCGACCAGCTGCGCCGCCACGTCCTGCGACGTCTGCGCGTGGGCAAAGGCGTCGCGGGTGCGCTCCAGGTAGCGGGACAGGGCCGGCGCGTACGGGCCGGCCTGCTCCAGCGCGTCGTCCGGGAGCCCGACGTTGCTGACGAACTCGCTGGCCACCGCACCCGGCTCCACCACGCTGACATGCACGCCGGCCGTGGCGGCGACCGGCGCGAGGGACTCCATGAAGCCCTCGACCGCGAACTTGGCGGCGCAGTACGCCTCGTTGAAGGGCTGGCCGATCACTCCGCCGACGCTGGTCACGGTCAGCACCCGGCCCTTGCTCGCCCGCAGCAGGGGCAGGGCGGCCTTCGTGACATGCAGTACGCCGAAGAAGTTGACCTCCATGACGGCGCGCACGTCCTCGACGCTCTCCTGCTCCAGGGTGCCGACGTGGCCCGCGCCGGCGTTGTTGACGAGCGCGTCCAGCCGGTCGAGGCCGGCCAGGCACGCCTCGACCGAGGCCGGGTCGGTCACGTCCAGGGCCCGGACGTCGACGGCGACCCCGGCTTCCTCCGCCGCCGCCAGCAGGGCGCCCGCCTTGGCGGTGTCGCGCATGGTGGCGATCACGTGCCATCCGCTGCGCGCGGCGGCGACGGCGGTGGACAGGCCGATACCGGAGGAGGTGCCGGTGATCAGAACGGTCTTGGTGGTCATTCCTCGTACCCCACTTGCTTATGCAGCATAACCAATATGTTTCATAACTATGGGCACTAATATTTGACGATGTCAAGTACATCGCTAGGCTGGACCTCATGCCCAACCCACCGGATGAGCTCACCAGGGAGATCGTCGGCCTCTTCGCCGCCATCAACCGCCGCTACAGCCAGGAGTCCGAGGCCGCCGCGACGACCCACGAGCTGACCCCGCTCCAGGCCAAGGCACTGCTCGCCACCGAAGACCCGGTCCCGATGCGCCGGATCGCCGACCGGCTGCACGCGGAGCCGTCCAACGTGACCGTGATCATCGACCGGCTGGAGGCCGGCGGCCTGGTCGAGCGCAGCCCCGACCCGGGTGACCGCCGCGTCAAGCGGGTCGCCGCCACCACCGCCGGCCGCACCGTCGCCGCCGATCTCCGCGCACGCATGCCCTTCGCCGCCGACCCCTTGGCCCCGCTCACCGCGCAGCAGCGCGAGAACCTGCGCGAGCTGCTGCAACTGATCCTGGACGCATGACGGCGGCCGGCCCGGCCCCCCGCTACTCGACGGCCGACACGGCCGGCGGGCAGCCGGTGGTGACGGAGCCGACGGTGTCGACGGCCAGTTCGCTGAACCACATGGAGCCGTCCGGGCCGGGAATGATGCGGTGGCCGACCGGAACGGCGTTGCGCAGCGTGTAGCGGGTGACGCTCAGGTCCGGGCGGACGCGGTCGATCAGCCCGGGCTGGTTGTACTGCACCCACAGGTTGCCGAAGCAGTCGAAGGCCAGCGCGGCCAGCTTGGCGTTCGGGACATCGGTGCGGTGCTCGGTGATGCGCCCGGTCTCGGGGTCGAGGTGGGCGTAGGCGGCGCCGGCCTCCTCGGTGAACCAGACCTCGCCCCGCCGGTTGACGGCGACGGCGATGGGCCGGCTGTCAGGCGTGGGGGTGGCGTACTCGCGCAGCCGGCCGTTCGCGTCGACCCGGCCGACGCGGCTGGTCGACAGCTCGGTGAAGTACATGGCGCAGCGGGGCCCGCGCGCCAGGAAGATCGGCTGGCTGTCGGGCGCGAGGGGGTACACGGTCCACCTGCGGGTGCGGGGGTCGAAACTCCCGATGTTCCCGCCCTCCTTCCCCGTCCACCACACGGTGCGCCCGTCGCATCCGATGCGCAGGCCGTGCGGCCCGGCGCCGGGCACCGGGATCGGGTAGGCGGCGATGCGCTCGCCGGTGGGGGCCAGTTCCACCAGGGCGTTGGTGGCCTCCTCGGTGACCCAGACGTGGCCGCGCCGGTCCTTGTCGATGCCGTGGGGCATGCTGTTGGCGGGGAACTCGGTGACCCCCACCACCTGGCCGGCCGTGGAGACGCGGAGGACGCGGTCCTCAAGTTGCTGGGAGACCCACAGATTGCCGTCCGGCCCGATGAGCAACTCGTGCGTGCTGCCCAGCCGGGGCAGGGGCATCAGGTACTCGTGCACGGTGCCCAGCCCGGGAGCAGGGGGGTCCGGGGGCGCGGCCGCCGCCCGCGGCAGGCCGGAGGCCGCCACCAGGGCGGCCGCACCCAGGGCCGCGGCCAGGACCGTCACACGTCGCCGTCTCGGTAACACCACCACACCAGGCATGCCGAACTCCTCCGTCGCAGCAGGCGAAATGCCCTCGGTGCGTCGGAGAGGGCAGCCAGGGACCCCGCCCACCCGGGAGCCGGGTCCACCTCACCGAGCTTCCGCGAAATGGCCGGAATGTCCGTTCCTGGTTGAGGCTAACCCAGCCTGTGAAAGTTCGCCCCCCATCGGGCGCGACGGCCGGCTTCCCCCTCGCTCGCCGGTGCGCAGCGGCACCCACCGATAGGCCGAACGGGTTGCGCCTCTTAGAACCCTCTTAGACCCCGGGACTATCCAGTCCCCATGACCTCTGATCTCCCCAAGTCCCTTACGGGCAAGGGCGGTAGCCGCGGCGCCGGCACCCGCGCGCTCGCCCTCTCCCTCGCGCTCGCCGCGACGGCGCTCGGCGTCACGGGATGTGACAGCGCCGCCGCCGGCACCCTCAAGGGCAGCCGGCTCGAACTGCCGGTCGCCGGCGGCACCGCCGTCGTCGACACCGACTCCCTCGCGGTGAGCGCGCGGACCGGCGACGGGCGGCTGCTGCTGCTCTCCGAGGCGGCGGCCGGGGACGGACTCGGCCGGCCGGGGCCGGTGACCCGTACCGCCGACGGCGCCCGCTGGAGCTACCCCGCCAAGGGGCTGAGCGTGACGGCCGGAACCGACCACGGGCGGCTGCGGATCAGCCTGCGGTCGGACCGCGACGGATCGGTCAACTGGCCGGTGACCGGCACCGACCGCACCGCCACCGCCGTCCAGCTGCCGCGCGGGGAGGGCCTGGACCTCCCCGTACGGGACGCGTTCTGGAACTCGCCCGAGGCCGGGCTGGCCGGCAGCACCGTCGACGTGGGCGCCGAGCTGGCCCTGCCGCTGTGGGGGTACACCATGGGCGGCGCGGCGGGCGGCTCCCGCGGCGGGCACGGCGTCAGCTACCTCACCCCCACCGACCTCGGCACCTCGCTGCGCTTCAGCTCCGCCGGGGGCCGGCTGCGCGCGACCGCCGCGCACGCCTTCGACGCCGGTGAGGGCACCCGCGACTACGACATCACCTTCGCCCTCACCGACGGCAACCCGGTCGCCCCCGCCGCCGATTACCGCGCCTACCTCTCCGAGCGCGGCCGGCTGGGCAGCCTGCGCGAGAAGATCCGCAAGAACCCGGCCAACGCCGAGCTGCTGGGCGCCTTCCACGCCTACGTGTGGGGCGACGCCCGTACCGCCGCCGGAATCCGCAAGCTCCGGAAGCTCGGCGTGGACCGGATGTGGCTCGGTTACGACGCCGGGCCCGGCCCGATGGACGCCGCCGCGGTGCGCGCCGCCAAGAAGGCGGGCTATCTCGTCGGGCCGTACGACTCCTTCGCCAACGGACAGGACCCCAAGACCGCCGACAGCCCCACCTCGGCGTGGCCCGGCCGGGTCTACCCCGACTTCTGCGTGCGGAAGGCGGACGGCACCCCGGAGACCGGGTTCGGCGGCCGCGGCTGCTACCTCAGCTCCCGCGCCTTCGAGAAGGCCGAACCGGGAAAGCACTACCTCGCCGACCGCACCCGCACGATGGTCGCCAACGGGGCGGACAGCTACTTCCTCGACGTCGACGCGACGGGTGAGCTGTTCCGCGACCACGGCGCCGGCCACGAGATGACCAAGGCGGACGACCGCAGGTACCGCCTGGCCCGTATGGAGCGCCTGTCACAGCACCTGGTCCTCGGCTCGGAGTCCGCCCAGCCCTGGGCGAACCGGGTGCTGGCCTTCGACCACGGCTCGGGCACCCCGGTCGCCGACGGCCTGTGGAAGCTGGAGCGCGACAAGCAGACCTGGGGCGGCTACTACCCGCAGAACGCCCCGAAGACGTTCTTCAAGCCGGTCCGCCTGCCCGCCGACCTGGCCACCGCGATGTACGACCCGAAGTACCGCGCACCGCTGTACGAGACGGCGCTGCACGGCTCGCTGGTCAACGCCGAGCGGTGGGAGCTGTCGTACGAGAAGCTGCCGGACCAGAAGAGCACCCGCGCGCTGCTCGCCATGCTGTACAACACCCCGCTCAACTACGTCCTCGACGGCCCGACCGTCGACCGGAACGGGCCGGAACTCGCCGCGCTGCAGAAGTACTTCGCGCCGCTGCACCGCGCCGCCGGCACCGAGCCGATGACGTCGTTCCGCCGGCTGACCGACGACCGCACCGTCCAGCGCACGGTCTTCGGCCACGGCACGCTCACCGTGACCGCCAACTTCGGCACCGCGGCCCACGACGGCCTGCCGGGCGGCTGCGTCGAGGCCCGGCTCCGCACCGACCACGCGCCGCGCCGGCTGTGCCCCACCGCCGGCCCGGACGGCCGGCTGCGCTTCTGAGCACGCCGTGCACGGGGGCTGACGGGCCGCCCGGGACTCCCCGCCCGGCCCGTCAGCCCCCGGCCCGTCAGCTCCCGGCCCGTTCGCTCTCCAGGTAGCGCAGCACCGCCAGCACCCGGCGGTGGCCGGTCGCCGAGGGCGGGAGGTCGAGTTTGCTGAAGACGTTGGCGATGTGCTTCTCGACCGCGCGCTCGGAGACGGTCAGGGCCGAGGCGATGGACTGGTTGGTGCGGCCCTGCGCCATCAGGGCGAGCACCTCGCGCTCGCGCGGGGTCAGGGCGTCCAGCGCGCCGGCCCGGCGGCTCGCGCTGAACAGTTGGGAGACCACGTCCGGGTCGAGCGCGGTGCCGCCGGCCGCGACCCGCCGCAGGGCGTCGACGAACTCCCCGATGTCCACCACGCGTTCCTTGAGGAGGTAGCCGACGCCGGCGAAGCCCGCGCCGAACAGCCGGTCCGCGTAGGCGGTCTCCACGTACTGGGAGAAGATCAGTACGCCGGTCCCGGGGTGGTCGCGGCGCAGCGCGACGGCGGCCCGCAGGCCCTCGTCCGTATGGCCGGGCGGCAGCCGGATGTCGACGACGGCGGCGTCCGGCCGGTGGGCGGCGACGGCGGCGAGCAGGCTCTCGGCGTCCGCCACGGCCGCCACCACCGCCACCCCGCGCAGCTCCAGGAGTTGCACCAGGCCGTCCCGCAGGATCGCGGAGTCCTCGGCGATGACGACGCGCATGGTCCCTGCCTCTAACGGTGATCGGGGCGGCGGTCCGGGTACGGCAGCCGGACGGTGACCACCGTAGGCCCTCCGTCCGGACTGTCGCAGGTCAGCGTCCCGTCGACAGTACGTATCCGGCCGAGCAGCCCGGTCAGTCCGCTGCCCGCGCCGATCACCGCGCCGCCCCGCCCGTCGTCGCGCACGGCCAGCGTCAGGCCCGCCCCGGCCCGGTCACCGCCCGCGCCGTCGGTGCGCGCCTCGATCGCCACCCGCGTCGCGCCGCTGTGCTTGACGGCGTTGGCGAGCAGTTCGGCGGCGCAGAAGTAGGCGATGGATTCCAGGGCGGGGGTGGGCCGCCGGACGAGGTCCGCGCGGACGGTGACCGGCAGCGGCGCGTCGGCGGCGAGGCCGGCCAGCGCGGAGGCCAGCCCCTGGTCGAGCACCGGCGGGTGGATCCCGCGGACGAGGTGGCGCAGATCGGCGACGGCCTGGGTGGCGTTGCCCTGCGCGGTCTCCACCACCGCCAGCAGCCGGTCCGCGGCGGCGCCCTGGGCGATCAGCTCCCGGATGAGGGTGAGGTGCATGCCGAGGCCGACCAGCCGGGCCTGGGTGCCGTCGTGCAGATCGCGTTCGATCCGGCGGAGGGTGGCGACGGCGTCGTCGACGGCGTGCGCCCGGGTCTCCTCCAGGACGCGGATACGGGCGTCCGCGGCGCTCGGGCCGAGCAGCGCGCGCAGCAGCAGCCGGTGCGGGGTGCCCGCCCCGCGCATCAGACGGGGCGCGAGCAGGACGAGGACCGCCCCGACGGCGACGACCAGGAGCCAGCGCGGCCAGCTGTCGAACTCGACGCCGTGGATCTGCAGCGACACATGGCGTACGGAGCCGTCCCGGGCGCGCACGGTGAAGTAGTTCCAGTGGCGCAGCACGGGGTGCGCGAGCGCCAGCATGCCGTACACGTAGCAGAGGAGGACGGCGAGGACGGGGAGGACGGCCGTCAGGGGCGCGAGCACGGCGGCGGCGACCGCGCGCCAGCCGGCCGGGTCGCCGAGGACCGCGCGCCGCCAGCCGAACGGCCCGGACGTCGCTCCGGGCCCTCCGCGACGCCGGGCAGGCTCGACGTCCTCACCCAACAGCCTTCGCAGCAAGAGGAGTTGGACGTTCCCCAGGGCCAGGGCGCCGCGTACGGTCAGCGCGAGCAGCCACGGCCCGAGTGCCGTCCACGACAGCACCGCACCGATCGCCAGGCCCACCGGCACCAGCACCAGCCCGGCCAGCGCGAGCGGCAGGGCGATCAGCGCGTGCAGCACGGCGGCCAGGCTGCGCGGGGCGAAGGGCGCGGTGAGCGCGGCCGGGACGGCGGCCGGGCGGTGGGGGCGGGGCACGGGATCACGGTAGGGCGTCCCGGGGCGGGCGCGGACCGGGGGCCGGTCCCGGGGCGGACGCGGACCGGGGGCCGGTCCCGGGGGCCGCAACCCTCACACACCCGCCGCCCGCGCACTGAGGGCAGCGTTCCGCCCGGGAAACAGCACAGATGCGGGCGGGTAACAGCCGGGCCGCACGCTGACGCACATGACCACCACACACCCGCACCCCGACACCGCCGCCACCCCGACCCTCGTCCTCATAGGCCACGGCATGGTCGGCCAGCGCTTCCTGGAGGAGCTGGCCGATCGCGGCGTCACCGGGCGGGCGCGGGTGGTCGTGCTGTGTGAAGAACCCCGGCCGGCCTATGACCGGGTCCAGCTGACCTCCTACTTCGCCGGTCGGACGCCGGACGAGCTGAGTCTCGTCGACCCGGACTTCCTGGCCCGGCACGGCATCGAGCTGCACCTCGGCGACCCGGCCACCGCCATCGACCGCACCACCCGCACGGTCACCGCCCGCTCCGGCCTGACCGTCCGCTACGACGCCCTGGTGCTGGCCACCGGCTCGTACCCGTTCGTGCCGCCGGTGCCGGGCAGCGACAGCACGGGCTGCTTCGTCTACCGCACCATCGAGGACCTGCTGGCCATCGAGGAGTACGCCGAGCACGCCCGCACCGGTGTCGTGGTCGGCGGCGGGCTGCTCGGGCTGGAGGCGGCGGGCGCGCTCAAGGGGCTCGGACTGCGCACCCACATCGTGGAGTTCGCGCCGCGGCTGATGGCCCTCCAGGTCGACGAGGGCGGCGGCCGGGCCCTGCGCCGTACGGTCGAGGAGATGGGCCTGGAGGTGCACACCGGCGTCGGCGGCACGGAGATCGTCGCGGACGGGGCCGGGGCGGTGACCGCCATGGGACTGTCCGACGACTCCCGCATCGAAACCGATCTGGTCGTCTTCTCGGCAGGCGTCCGCCCCCGCGACCAGCTCGCCCGGGAGTGCGGACTGCCGGTCGGACAGCGCGGCGGCATCGTCGTCGACGCGCAGTGCCGTACCGATGACCCGGCGGTGTACGCGATCGGCGAGTGCGCACTGGCCGCCGACGGCCGGGTCTACGGGCTGGTCGCGCCGGGCTACGACATGGCCCGGGTGGTGGCCGCCGCGGTCGCCGACCAACTGGACGACGCGGCGGGCGGCGGCCCGGACGGCGACCGGCAGCAGCCCGGCTTCACCGGAGCCGATCTGTCCACCAAGCTCAAGCTGCTGGGGGTGGACGTCGCCTCCTTCGGCGATGCGCACGGCGCCACCGACGGCTGCCTGGACGTGGTGTACTCCGATGCCCGCAGCGGGGTCTACAAGAAGCTGGTGATCGGCGCCGACGGCGAGCTGCTGGGCGGGGTGCTGGTCGGCGACGCCGACTCGTACGGCATGCTGCGGCCGCTGACCGGCAGCGTGCCCCCGGTGGCGCCCGAGCAGCTGGTGCTGCCGGCCGGTGCGGGCGCGCCCGCCGCGCTCGGCCCGGAGGCGCTGCCCGGCGACGCAGTGATCTGCAGCTGCCACAACGTCACCAAGGACGCCATCCAGAGCTGCGAGACGCTGCCGGAGGTGAAGCGGTGCACCAAGGCCGGCACCGGGTGCGGCAGTTGCGTCAAGATGATCGGCAAGCTGCTGCCGGACAGCGGCGAGCAGGGCCTGTGCGCCTGCTTCCCGCACACCCGCGCCGAGCTGTACGAGATCGTCCGGGTCCGCCGGATCGCCTCCTACGCCGAGCTGCTGGACGCGCACGGCCGGGAGGAGGCGCGCGGCGGCGAGGGCTGCGAGGTCTGCAAGCCCGCGATCGGTTCGGTGATCGCCTCACTCGCCCCGGCGGTCGGTGCCGACGGCTACGTCCTGCACGGGGAGCAGGCGGCGCTCCAGGACACCAACGACCACTTCCTCGCCAACCTGCAGAAGAACGGCTCCTATTCGATCGTCCCCCGCATCCCGGGCGGCGAGATCACCCCGGAGAAGCTCATCGTCATCGGCGAGGTGGCACGCGACTTCGGCCTCTACACCAAGATCACAGGCGGCCAGCGGATCGACCTGTTCGGCGCCCGGGTCGATCAACTGCCGCTCATCTGGGAACGGTTGGTGGCGGCGGGCTTCGAGTCCGGCCACGCCTACGGGAAGGCGCTGCGCACGGTGAAGTCGTGCGTCGGCGAGACCTGGTGCCGCTACGGCGTGCAGGACTCGGTCCGCATGGCGATCGAACTGGAGCTGCGCTACCGGGGGCTGCGCGCCCCGCACAAGCTGAAGTCGGCGGTCTCCGGCTGCGCGCGGGAGTGCGCGGAGGCCCAGTCCAAGGACTTCGGGGTGATCGCCACGGCGAACGGCTGGAACCTCTACGTCGGCGGGAACGGCGGCGCCAGCCCGCGCCACGCGGACCTGCTCGCCCAGGACCTGAGCGATGCCGAGCTGATCCGGCTGATCGACCGCTTCCTGATGTTCTACATCCGCACCGCCGACCGCCTGGAGCGCACCGCGGCCTGGCTGGAGCGGATCGAGGGCGGCCTCGACCACGTACGCGAGGTCGTCGTGCACGACTCCCTCGGACTGTGTGACGAGCTGGAGGCCCTGATGGCCGCCCATGTCACCCACTACCGCGACGAGTGGGCCGAGACGCTCGCCGACCCCGAGCGGCTGTCCCGCTTCGTCTCCTTCGTCAACGCCCCCGGCGCCCCGGACCCGTCGGTCCGCTTCGTCCCGGAGCGCGACCAGGTCAAACCGGACCTGACGCTGCTGGCCGGGCCGACCCTGCCCGTACGCACCCTGGAAGGGACCTCCGTCTGATGACCATCACCGCTACGGCTACTGCTACCGGTGTGGCCGCTGTTGCCGGCGCCCACCCGAAGACCGGCACGGTCGAGATCCGCTGCCCTGACGGCGGGTGGCTCGCGGTCTGCGGGCCGGACGACCTCACCCCGGGGCGCGGCGTCGCCGCCCTCCTCCCGGACGGCAGCCAGGCCGCGCTGTTCCTGGACCGGGCCGGCCGGATCCACGCGATCGGCAACCGGGACCCGTTCACCGGCGCGCAGGTCCTCTCCCGGGGGCTCACCGGCTCGGCGGCGGGCCGCCCGTTCGTGGCATCGCCGCTGCTCAAGCAGCGTTTCGACCTGACGACGGGCGACTGCCTGGACGATCCGGAGGTGTCGGTCCCGGCCTACGGGGTGCGCGTGCGGGGCCCGGAACGGAAGGCGGCGCGGGGCGCGGGCCGGGCGCGCTGACGGGCCCCACGGGGCATATGCGCAACCGACGGGTTGCACCTCCCACCCCTACGTGCAACCATTGGGTAGCACGTAGGGAAGCGAGAGCACGGCAGGGAGGAACACCCCATGAGCACCGACAGAGCCCCCAGCACCGGCGAGACCGGCAAGAACGCCGAGGACCGCAACCGCATCGAGCGGGAGATCAGCATCGACGCGCCCGTGGAACGGGTCTGGGCGGTGCTGACCGAGCCCGAGCACGTCGGATCGTGGTTCGGCCAGGGCGAGCCGACCCCGGTCGACCTGCGGCCCGGCGGCATCATGCACCTCGATCACGGCCAGTACGGCCAGTTCCCCACCACGATCGTGAAGGTGGACCCGCCGCACCACTTCTCGTACCGCTGGGCCAGCGCCCACCCCGGTGAGGTGGCGGTCGAGGGCAACTCCACGCTCGTCGAGTTCACCCTCACCCCGGACGGCGACGGCACCCGGCTGCGCGTCGTCGAGACCGGATTCGAGGAGATCGCCATCCCGGAGGAGCGGGCCTCGACCGCCGGGTACGACAGCCACTCCGGCGGCTGGACCGAGATGACGAAGAAGCTCAAGCAGTACACGGAGCGACTCCCGGCATGACGACGGACGGACGAACGGGCGGGGCCGGGGCGGGCCCCGGGGGCGGCTCCGGCCGGGGGCCCGGGGCCGGCTCGGGGGCGGGGGCCGGGGCGGGTGCGGGTCCGGACGCGGTGGCGGAGGTGTTCGCCGCGCTGGCGGACCCGACCCGCCGCCGGATACTCGATGCCCTCGCCGCACACGGCGAGGCGACCGCCACGGTCCTCGCGGCCGAACTCCCGGTCAGCCGTCAGGCGATCGTCAAACACCTCGGTGTCCTCGACCGGGCCGGCCTGGTCGCCGGCCACCGGGAGGGCCGGGAGGCGCGTTACCGGGTCATACCGGAGCGGCTGGGGGTCACGGCCCGGTGGATGGACGGGTTGGCGGCGGCCTGGGACAGCCGGCTGTCGACCATCAAGCGCCTCGCGGAAGGCGAGTGACGGGACGCCCGATCCGGCGCCCGCCCCTCCTCGTAGGGCGGGCGCCGGTGCCGAGGCCCTGGCCGCCCGCCGCCCGCGCCTCCCCGTGAGGCCGCCGGGGCCGGCGCCTCGGCGGCGGTGCCCGCGCCTCCCCGTCAAGGCTCCGTGAAGAACCCCCGTACGCCCGCCAAGGTGCCGCCAAGACGGACCGGCGGCGGCCCGCCGCACCCGCACGCTGAGCGGGTCAAGGCGCACGGCGCCACAGCGGCGTACGGAGGTACGACGAACCATGTCGACGGTGTCCCAGCCCGATGGCCGGCCCGAGGAACCCCCGGATACCGCCGGCGGCACGGTCACCACCCGCCCCCACAGCAACGCCTCTTCCGCCACGTCCACCGAAACCAGCACCGGACCGGCCGCCGAACCGGCCGAAGCCCGGCACCGGCTCACCGCCCTCCAGGGCCTGGCCGCCCTCTCCCTCGACGCCATGGCGTCCGTCGCGTACGGCCCCGAGTCGATCGTGCTGGTCCTGGCCGCGGCCGGCGGCTACGGCCTGGGCTTCGCCCTCCCCGTCACCCTCGCCATCGCCGCCCTGCTCACCGTCCTGGTCGCCTCGTACCGCCAGGTGATCGCCGCGTTCCCCGACGGGGGCGGCTCGTACGCGGTCGCCAAGGCCCACCTCGGCCGGCGCACCGCCCTGGTCGCCGCGGCCTCCCTCCTCCTCGACTACGTCCTCAACGTCGCCGTATCGGTGACGGCCGGCGTCGCGGCGCTGACCTCCGCCTTCCCCGGCCTGTACGGCGACCGCGTGGCGCTCTGCCTGGCCGTCCTGGTCCTGATCACCGGCATCAACCTGCGGGGGATCGTCGACACGGCGAAGGCGTTCCTCGTACCCACCGCGGTCTTCATCGGGTCCGTCCTGGCGGTGGTCGTCGTCGGGCTGTTGCGCGACGCCCCCGCCTCCACCGTCACCGCCGACGGGCACGCCTCCGTCCTCGCCCACCACGCCACCTCCGTCGGCGCCCTGCTGCTGCTCAAGGCATTCGCGTCCGGCTGCTCGGCGCTGACCGGCGTCGAGGCGGTCGCCAACGCGGTGCCGTCCTTCCGGGCGCCGGCCGTCCGGCGCGCCCAACGGACGGAGGTGGCGCTCGGCGCGCTGCTCGGCGTGATGCTGATCGGGCTGTCCGTCCTGATCGGCCGCTTCCACCTCCAGCCGGTGGCGGGCGTCACCGTCCTCGCCCAGCTGGCGGACGCCTCGCTCGGCCACAACGGGGCGTTCTACGTGGTCCAGTTCGCCACCATGGCCCTGCTCGCGCTGGCGGCGAACACCTCCTTCGGCGGGCTGCCCGTCCTGATGGGCCTGCTCGCCCGGGACAACTACCTGCCGCACGTCTTCGGCCTGAAGGCGGACCGCCAGGTCCACCGCCACGGCGTGCTGGCTCTCGCCGCCGTCGCCGCGGCCCTCCTGGTCTTCTCCGGCGGCGACATCAACACCCTCGTCCCGCTCTTCGCCATCGGGGTCTTCGTCGGCTTCACCCTCTGCCAGATCGGGATGGTCCGGCACTGGCGCCGGGAGCGCTCCCCCGGCCGGCGCGGCAAGGTGCTGCTGAACGGCTTCGGTGCCGTGCTCACCGGTGTCTCGGCGCTCGTCGTCACCGCCACCAAGTTCACCGAGGGCGCCTGGCTGATCGTCATCGCGCTGCCCCTGATGGTGCTCGGTTTCGAGGCCGTCCACCGGGCCTACGACCGGATCGGCGAGCGCCTCGGCCTCGGCCGGGTACCCGAGGCCCCGCGCCGCGCGCCCTCCCTCGTCGTCGTCCCCGTCTCGCACCTGTCCCGGCTGACCCGCGAGGCACTGAACGCGGCGGTGTCCCTGGGCGACGAGGTGGTGGCGGTCACCGTCACGTACGACGACCCCGCGGACCGTCCGGCCACCGAGGCGCTGCGCCGCGACTGGGAGCTGTGGAACCCCGGCGTCGAGCTCCTCGAACTGCCCTCCACCACCCGCTCCGTCGGCCGCCCGATAGCCGGCTACGTCACCGACCTGACCGCCCGGCGGCCCGGCACCCGCATCACCGTCCTGATCCCGGAGGCCGAGCCCGCCCACCTGTGGCAGCGGCTGCTCCAGAACCAGCGCGGCGCGGTCGTGGCCCACGCGGTCCGCCGCGACACGGACGCGGCGATCTGCCGTCTGCGGTTCCGGCTGGAGGCGGGGGGCGCCCGGTGACCACGCCTGCGGCGCCTACGGCTCATTGTCAGTGGCGGCCCTTACCGTGACGGAATGGACCGCACCATGGACTTTGCCGGGCATTGCTCGGAGATCGTCACCCAGGCCCGGCTGCTGGGGAGTTGCCTCACCGAGGGCACGGACCTGACGGCCACCGTCCCCTCCTGTCCGGACTGGAACCTCGCCCAGCTGCTGCGGCATCTGGGCGAGGTCTACCGCTGGGCCGAGGAGATCGTACGGACCCGGGCGACCCAGCCCCCGCCCGAGACCGCCCTGCGCGTGCTGTCCCGCGACACGACCCAGAGCCCGGCCGAGTTCGGCGACTGGCTCACCGAGGGCGCCGAGCTGCTCGCCGCCGCCCTCCGCGCCGCCGGCCCCGACACCAAGATCTGGACCCCGCTCCCCCACGGGAACACCGCCTTCCTGGCCCGCCGCATGGCCCACGAGTCGGTCATCCACCGAGCCGATGCGGCCCTGACCCTCGGGACGGGCTTCACCGTGGAGCAGCCGGTCGCCCTCGACGCGCTCGACGAGTGGATGGAGCTCGGCTCGCTCCCGGAAATGCTCGACTTCCACCCGGACCGGCGCGCACTCCTCGGCCCCGGCCGCACCCTCCGCTTCCACGCCACGGACACCCCGCCCGAGACGCCCGCCGACTGGCTCGTCGACCTCACCGGCGACGCCCTCGCCTGGCGCCGTACGCGCGAGCCCGCCGCGGTCACCGTCAACGCCCCCCTGACCGACCTCCTGCTGCTCATCTACGGCCGCCGCCCCGCCGACAAGGAGACCTTCGTGATCACCGGCGACAAGCAACTCCTGGAGTTCTGGCTGTCCCTGGTCAACTTCGAATGAACACCCACCCACCGGCCGCCGGCCGCCGGCGGCATCATGAACCGGGCGGAGTGCCGCAGGGGCGGAGTGCGGCAGTGGCGGAGTGCCGCAGGGGAAGTGCGCATTTCGACGCCGGCCCCTGCCGGGGAGGACGGGGCGCTCGCGCCGTACGCAGTCATTTCGTCCCGGACGCGAACCATTCAGGCCACCAGGGCGTGAGTTAAGTTGACCAGCACCGACCAGGTCAGCACCCAAGGAGACAACGTCATGGCCGATTCCGACCAGACGGGCAGCAATCCCCCTCAGCCGCCCACGCCTCCCACTCCGCCCACGCCCCCCACCCCTCCGCCGCCCCCGACCCCTCCGCAGGTCGGCGTCGCGGATGACGGACCGAAGCCCGTACCCGCGAACGAGGACGAGGCTCTGGAAATCGGCCGGCAGCACTTCCCCGAAGTCGGTTCCCCTGACGGCCCGACCGGCCTGTTCGTCCACGAGTTCGACGCCGGCTATCTGGTGCACGCGAGCTGGCCGACCCCGGAGGACCCCACCGCCCCGCCGTCCTCGCCCGGGGGCAGCAATGTCGCCATCTCCAAGGAGAACGGCGACGTGACCTTCCTCCCCAACTTCCCGCCTGCGGAGGCCGTGGAGCTCTACCACCGCTTCTACCGGCCGAGCGACTCCTGAGCCACTTTGCCCGCCCTGTGGCGGCTGGTGGGTTGTCAGCGGTGGCAGTTAAGCTTTGGCTTGAAGCTTTCATTGGGTAAGCATTACGAACGCGGGGGGCGTTGTGGCCGGAGCAGGTGGCTTCCAGACAGACGTGGAGTCCCTCAAGTCCGAGGGCACGAACTTCACCAAGCTCGGCGAGGACTTCTACCAGTCCGTGGCGCGTTTGATGAACGGCCTGAGTGCGCTCGGCGCGGGCCCGCCGGCCGACCCCTCGAAGCAGCCCCAGCCGGAGGAGAAGTCGTTCGGCCAGCAGTTCGTGAGCGGCCTGACGACGTTCGCCAGCAAGGACGGCGCTCCGCCGTGGGGGGACGACGATCTCGGCGAGAAGTTCGGCGTCGCCTATGAGGGCGTGCGCGACGGCATGTACGAGTCCATGGGCCACCTTTCCGCGAAGCTCCAGGAAATCGGCAAGGCGCTGACCGACATGTCGAAGAACCACGCGGAGAACGAGGACTTCAATGACGCGCTGATGAAGCAGCACGTCGACAACAAGCAGGCGTGGCAGGACCCGACCAAGCAGCCCGAAGAGGTCACCACCACCGCCTGGTACCCACCCAAGCACTGAGCGCACCGGCCGGCTCACACGCCCGACCCGGCCCCGCCCTTCCGACGAGGGCGCCTCTCCGCGAGGTCCTCACCCGCAGCAAGCCGAAATGCATAGATTTCACGGGGGAATTCCGCCTTGTCCATGATGCTGCCGAACGCTCTTGAGTGGGTCCTCGAGATGCTCGGCTTCGAGTGGCCCACCGCCGACGAGGACAAGCTGATCGAGTGCGCCCAGGTGTGGCGCACGTTCGCCGCGGAGGTGGAGGGACACCAGTCGCGGGGCGTCACGTCGGCGTCCAATGTGCTCAGCCAGAACGCCGGCGACTCGATCGAGGGCTTCAGCAAGGCATGGGACAAGTTCGGCGGCGGTTCGGGCTATTTCAACGACGCCCGCGAGGCGGCGGAGGTCATCGCCTTCACCCTTGAGGCCGCCGCCGCCCTCGTCATCGGCATGAAAGTCGCCGTTATCGCCCAATTGGCGATATTGGCGGCCGAAATCATCGCCGCACAAGCGGCGGCACCCTTCACCCTGGGCCTGTCGGAAATCGGCGGCGCGGCGGCGACGCTGGCCACCCGTGAAATGGTCCGCAAGATCCTCAAGGAGGTCGCCAAGCAGCTGCTCGACGCGATCCTGGAGGCCGCCAAGGAGCCGGTGATCTCCGCTCTGGAGGCCATGGTCTCGGACATCATCGCCCAGACCGTCAACCAGAACTTCGGCGCCCAGAACGGCTACAACCTCGGCCGCACCCTCAAGGAGGGCCAGAGCGCCGCCACGGACGCGATCAAGAACACCGGCGAGACCCTCGGCGAGAGCCTGCGCGACGGCGCCGGCCACCGCGCCGGACACCGCGCCCGCGGCGGCCTGGACTCCGCCGCCGGCCACGGCAGCGAGCACGGCGGGGACGGGGGCGAGCACGGCGGCTCCAGCGAATCCACCAGCTCCGACAGCGACAGCAGCAGCGGTAGCGGTAGCGGCTCGCGCAACGGCAACGGGGACGGCGCCGGGGACGGCGCCGGCTCGAACAGCAACCGCTCGGGCTCCGAGGGCAGTTCCGACTCCGGTTCCCACTCCGGTTCCGACTCGGGTTCGCAGACGGGGTCCGACGGCGGCTCCGGCAGCGGATCGGGCAGCGGCTCTGACGGTGGTGGGTCCGGCAGCACCTCCAACGACTCCGCCGGGGGCAGCGGCGCGGGCGGCCGTAACGGCGGCTCGGACGGCGGCTCCACCAGCCACACCCCCCGCGCCTCCGACAACGCCGGCAACTCGGGCACGGACGGCAACGGCGCCTCCAGCCCGTCTGCCACGTCCAACAACTCCGCGGCCGACACCAACGGCCCCACCGGTTCCAACAGCCCCAACGGTTCCAACGGCTCGGACACCCCGCACACCGTCCCGGACTCCCAGCCCCTCCCGCCGCCGGACCAGCGTTCCCCGTTCGACGAGGGTTATCAGGGCGGCAACGACAGCCCGTACAGCGCCGACCACACCCCCGATTCCGGCCACACGCCGGACTCCGGCCCGAGCCCCGACTCCGGCCCGACTCACGACTCCTCGCGCCCGGACTCCGGCCCGACGCCGGACTCCTCACACCCGGACTCCGGCCCGACGCACGACAGCTCTCGCCCGGACTCGGACCCGGTCAGCACTCAGCCCGCCCGGGACACCACACCCGACTTCGCCCGCCCGGACTCGGACGCGGTCAGCACCCAGCCGGCGCACGACACCACCCCGGACGCGGCCCGCCCCGACTCCGACCCGGTCAGCACCCAGCCGGCACCGGACCACACCCCCGACGCCGCCCGTCCGGACGCGTCCCAGTCGCCCGCCCCCTCGCCCACGCCCGATCCCTCGCCCACACCCGACCCCGTGGCCGGCAATCCGCCCTCGTACGGCGACAACTCCGGCACCTCCCACGACGGTGCCGACAGCGGTACGACCAACGGGGACAACTCCACCGGCAGTGGCGGCGGCCGCCCCTCCATGCCGCATGTCGGCACGGCGCCCCAGGGCGCACCGGTCCAGCACACCCCCTCGTCCGGGCAGCCGATCCAGCAGCGCGACCCGGCGCCGGGCGACCCCATGCCCACCGTGGACCCCGACGACACCACCGTCAGGACGCAGTCCGCGGACACCGCGACCCTGCCGCCGCCCACCCAGCACACCGCTGACCCGAGCAGCGCCCCCTCCGCCTCCACCCCCACGCCCCAACAGGCGCAGCCCAACGCCTCCCAGGCCAACGGGCCGATGATGATGGGCGCCATGCCGCCCCACGGTGGCAGCGCCAACCCCACCGCCGCCCCCCGCGGCGGCACCCCGCCCCGCACCGGCACCCCGTCCGGCACCGGCAGCCCCTCCACGACCGGCAGCCCGTCCACCACCGGTGGAAGCGCTGCCGCCCGTCCCGCCAACCGGCGCGCCGACGGTTCCCAGGCGATCCAGGACCACACCCAGCGGACCGGCCCGGACCGCCCCGCCTACAACCCCCGCCTCGACGGCCCTCGCCGCGACCAGACGCCGCCTCCGCACGACCGGCGCCTCGACGGCCCCCGCCAGGACGCCCCCACGGCTCCCCCCGGCGACAACCGCCGCCCGGACGGCTCCCAGGCAGTCCAGGACCACACCCAGCAGCAGAGCCCGGAGCGCCCCCCGCACAACCCCCGCCTCGACGGCCCTCAGCGCGACACCGACTCCCGCCCCGAAACCCCCGGTTCCCCCACCCCGCGCCCCGACGGCACCCGTCCCGAGGACGCCCACCCGGACACCAACCGCCCCGACGGCACGCGTCCTGACGGCACTCGGCCCGACGCCGCGCGCCCGGATGCCACCCGCCCTGACGGAGGACGTCCCGACGGAGGGCGCCCCGACGCCAACCGCCCCGATGGCGCGCGCCCCGACGGAGCGCAGCAGCCGAACGGCACACAGCAGCCCTCCCCCGCACGCCCGGACGCGGCGCAGCAGCCCACCGCCCCCACCCGCGCGGACCGCCCCCAGGCCGGCACCCCCGCGCAGGCCCCGTCCACCCCGGGCGCCCAGGCCCCCGCTGCCCCGAGCCCCAACGTCCCGCACCAGCAGCAGCCCCAGAACACCCCGCAGCAGCAGCCTCACCAGCAGGCTCAGCCCACCCTTCAGAGCAACACCCCCACCCAGCAACAAGCACCGCAACAGCAACAGCCCCAGCCGCAGCCGCAGCAGCAGCAGCAGCCACAAAACCAGCAGCAGCCACAGCAACAGCAGCAGCCAGCTCCCCAGCAGCAGCAACCTCAGCAACAGCCCGCTCCGCAGCAACAGCCGGCTCCGCAGCCGCAGCCTGTGCTGCAGCCGCAGCCTGTGCCGCACCAGCAGCAGACGCCGCAGCACCCCAACCAGCAACAGCCCCAGCCGGCCCCCCAGCAGCAGCAACAGTCGCAGCCGCAGGCACCGGTCCCCCAGCCCGCGAACCTCCGCAGCCACGTCGACGTACGCATCAGCCTCAACCACCAGCCGAGCGGCCTGTACTCACCGTTCCCGCACGACCAGCAAGCACTTGAGGCGAACTTCCCGCGGAACCCGGACGGCACCCCGCGGGCCTTCAACGACCCGTTCCAGCCGTGGGCCCAGCTCCAGAACGACGGCGGCCCCACCGTCCTCGGCCGCTCCAACAACTGCGCCGACTGCACCCGCTCCTTCATGGAGTCCTGGTACGGCAACCCGCAGGTCTCCGGAGTCCGCACCTACGACCCGGACGGCAAGGGCGGCATCGACCGCGCTTCCGGCGAGCGCGACGGCACCCGCAACATCGAGCAGTACACGGGCGCCAAGTTCCGCAATTCCGGCACGAACTCCAAGGACGGCTATGCCCAAATAGCCAAGGACCTCCAGGACGCCGGCCCCGGCGCGGCCGCAGCCGTACTCGTCACGTGGCCCTCCGGCGGCGCCCACGTCTTCAATGCGGTCAACCACAACGGCAAGGTCGTCTGGGTCGACAGCCAGACCGGCAAGGTCAGCGACCAGCCCATCAACACGAGCGCCGACAAGGTCTGGCACCTCGTCCTGGACGCCAACCGCCAGCCCTACAACCCCACCCAGCAGCAGCCACAGACCCAGAACCAACAGCCCCAGCAGCAGCCCCAGCAGCAGCCTCAGAACCAACAGCAGGCCCAGCCGCAGCCCCAACAGCCGCAGCCGCAGCCGAACCCCCAGCAGCAGCCGAACCCCCAGCAGCAGCCGCAGAACCAGCAGCAGGCACAGCCCCAGCAGCAACCGCAGCCGCAGCCTCAAAACCAGCAGCAGGCACAGCAACAGCAACAAGCCCAGGCCCAACAGCAGGCCCAGGCGCAGGCACAGCAGCAGGCACAGGCCCAGGCGCACGCTCAGCAGCAGGCTCAGACACAGCAGCAGGCACAGGCCCAGGCGCACGCCCAGCAACAAGCCCAGGCACAGCAGCAGGCACAGGCCCAGGCGCACGCCCAGCAACAGGCTCAGGCACAGCAACAGGCACAGGCACAACAGCACGCCCAGCAACAGGCCCAGGCTCAGCAGCAGGCCCAGGCACAACCTCACCCACAGCAGCAGCCACAACCCCAGCCGCAGCAGCAGCCCCAGCAGCCCACCCCGCACGCACAGCCGCAGCCTCAACAGCACCAGCAGCCGGGCCCCTACGCCCAGCAGCAGCCGCAACACCAACCGCAGCCCCAGCAGCAGCCGGGCCCGTACGCCCAGCCCCAGCACCAGCAGCCGAATCCGTACGCCCAGCAGCAGCAAAACCCGTACACCCAGCAGCCCCAGCACCAACAGCCGGGCCCGTACGCGCAGCCGCACCAGCAGCCGACCCCGCAGCAGGCCAACCCGTACGCCCAGCAGCAGCAGCCGCAACACCAGCAGCCGAACCCGTACGCCCAACAGCCGCAGCACCAACCGCAGCCTCAGCAGCAGCCGGGCCCGTACGCCCAGCAGCCCCACCAGCAGCAAAACCCGTACACCCAGCAGCCTCAGCACCAACAGCCCGGCCCGTACCAGCAGCAGCCCGGCCCCTACGCGCAGCCGCACCAGCAGCCGAACCCGCAGCAGGCCAACCCATACGCGCAGCCGCAACACCAGCAGCCGAACCCGTACACCCAGCCGCAGCAGCAACCGCAACACATGCCGCAGCAGCAGCCGAATCCGTACGCTCAGCAGCCGCAGCACCCCAACCCGTACCAGCAGCAGCCCCCGCACCCTCAGAACCCGCAGAACCCTCAGAACCCGCAGCACCCGGCCGGCGCACCCACCACCGCGGCCGGCAGTTCACCGACCCCGGATGCCGACCGCAGCGACCACCCCACCGACCACGCGAACGACATCAACAACCCGCACCGCACGGACAGCTCGGACAGCTCCGAAAATTCCGCCCACTCCGAGAACTCCGACCACTCCCAGCACGGCGCCCCCTCCGAGCACGGCGGCCAAGGCGAGCACACCCCCGCCTCCGACACCCGAAACCGCGAACGCCCCGGCGGACTCGACGGCCCCACCGACGAACACCAACAACACGTCGAAAACGCCATCCCCAAGGACGACAACGGCCAACCCCAACGCCACCCCGACCCCGAGACCGGCCACTGGATCAACACCATCAACCACCCCGGCCCCGACGCCCCCGGCCGCAACAACAACTGCGTCGACGCCGCCCTCGCCACCGCCGACACCTACGCCGGCCACCCCACCGCCGCCGCCCACCGCACCCCCGACACCCACCCCGACGGCACCCCCTCCGACCGCGGCGAAAACAACGGCCGCGACCGCATCGAAAACACCCTCGGCACCCGCTTCAACGACTACGGCAACGGACCCGACGCCTTCCACCGCCTGGAAAACGACCTCCACAACGCCGGCCACGGCTCACAAGCCGTCATCATCACCCAAGACCACAACGGCCGCGCCCACGCCTGGAACGTCGTCAACCACCACGGCAACCTCACCTACATCGACGCCCAAACCGGCCAACACAGCAACACCCCCCTCCACGACGGCACCAACGGCGTCCACGCCATCCCCCTCAACCCCAACCGCCAACCCCTCGCGAACACTTCAGCCACGCCCTCCCGGGACACAGCGAACAACCGCCGCCCGGCCGCCGAACCCGCCGGCGGTGGCGACGGCAAGAAGCACAAGCTCTCCCCCGACGACATGGACATCGACGAGGGAGCTGCCCAGAAGCATCACAAGCCGAACGACTACACGCCGGACAACGCCTCCGACGTGGACATGCCCGATGCCGACGACCCTCACCACCAGACTGCAAGCGAGTCGCGCGAAGCACGAAACGAAAAGCTTCCGCAGCCTGAAGCGTCGGACCTGAAGCATTCGAACCGTCCGCCCGACACGTCCCAGGGCTTGGTGCGGGAGCACGAAAGCGTCGGCACCCCGGTCCACAGGATCGAATTGCACCCCGAAAATCCTGCGGATAATCCTGCCTACGTCCACCTGCGTGAGTGGGCGAAAAACGGACGTCTGGCCAACCTCCTGGAGGTGTCGGCCAATAGGCGTGCCGCCTACGTGGACGCCACGCAAAGCGTTGCGAATGCCAGGAATGCTCTGCACGACGCCCGAGCAGAACACGCGAAGGCAGTCAAGGAAAACGACGAGCACCCGAGCGAGAAGAACGCGCAAGCGCTGGCGGATGCCACAGCAAAGTACGAACAGGCACAGCAGGATCACGCGGCCGCACGGGATGCCGTCAAGGACACCGACATCCCCCCGACCGCCTTCACGGAGAAGGAACTCCGAGACATCCTCGGCCCCGACTTCTCCCGCATGAATGACGGCCATCGACATGTCGTCATCGCCACCGTGGCCCGCATGAGCTTGGCATTCCATGCGAACAACAGTGTAGGAAGCAGCCCCGAGCGTGCGCCCGACGGCAAGACGCCTTACAAGGGTGCGGCGCGGCAACAGGGCAAGGACCGGGAAGACCCGGCAACGGAGTTCGACGAGTCGGTCGCTGCCGGCCGCCGAGCAAATACGGCGAGCGGAAAAGGGAAAGCCAACCTCATACCGCCGAAGTATCGCGAAAAGGGAAGCGCGGCCTACAAGGCCATGCAGGACCTCCAGCGAGCAAAAACCGGCTCAGACAAGGCAAACATCACGCCACGCTTTGCGGCGCTTCTCAAGGACGCAAAAGACAATGTCCCCGACTTCTCCGAAAAGAACTACGCCGTTGTGGAAGTCGTGGACTCCGACGGCAACAGCACATACATTGTCGATTCGTCGGTTCCTGCCCAGAGCGACGGAGCAACTCCCCGCCATTCCGAGCGACACCTTCTTCAGTGGATAAATCGCCTCAATGCGACCAAGGGGGCGGAGGGTTATACCATAGCCGGGCTCTACACCGAGCGAGAGCCGTGCGGCACCCCCAAGGAGAGCCCGGGCCACGCCGACTGCTCGCTGGAGCTGCGCAAGGCACTGGCCGAACAGAAGATTCCGGTATATTACAGCACCACATATCGCGAGGACACTGACGGACGCGCCGAGGCGCAGCAAGCGAAGCGCGCGGAGTTGGAAGCTAATCGCGACAAATTCATCGAGGAGAACAGCCACCTCTCTGAGGCGGACCTGAAGAAGCAACTCAAGAAGGAGGGTCTCACTGACGCGCAGATAAATAATCGAGTCAAGGAAACGCGCTCGGACAATGAGACGGAGATGTCGGAGGAAATGGAGCAACATCTGCACGTCATCAGTGAACTTTGGGCGCAAACCCGAATCTCGATGCTGAACCGCAAGCAAGCAGGGACGTCAGTAGAGGCATAATGGGCAACCAGGAACGGTCACCGAACAGCACGTCGAACGAGGATGCCGTTTCCCTCATCACCGAGTGGTGGGGGGACGAGCGCCCCGGCGGCAAGTGGATCCATGTGGCGGATACTTCCGGGCGCGACGGCGCCGAGGTTCTGCGCGAGGTTCACCGCACCATCGCCGGTAGCGTTCTGCTGGATGCCACCGGTCGTACCGCCGAAGAGTTGCACGCCGAAATACTCGAGATTCTTGGCGTCGACCTCTCTCCGGGCAACCGCCGGAATTGGCGCGTGTCGTTGCGGAGACTGGAAGAGCCCCGGCTCGTCCTCATCATCAACGCTCACCGGGCGGGCGTCACGCGCTTCTCCTACGAGCCGGAACGCCTCCTTTCCCGAACGGTCCAGGGATTGAGCAGTGGCAAAGCTGGACTTGTCGTACACAGCGGGCCGTTGCGGCGCTCCGTACGTGCACCCATCGCGGTGCATGTGGAGGAGCGAGAGTCCACGCAGCACGACTGGCCGCTGCCTGTGCGTGCCCTGGCCTTGTCGGAACCGCGCGTCGTGCCCCTGCGCATGTGGGCCGAGCTCACCGCCGCTCTGACCGGCGAACGGCCGACGGACTCAGCCCTTTCGGAAGTCTTGGCGGAGTTCCCGGCCGAGCTTGCCTCCGACGAGAACGGCGTCCGGTTCACGGACGAAAACCTCGCCGAAGAACTGCGCCGCGGTACGGACGAGCGGGACGTCGAAGACGTGAACCGGCACCTGGTCCGGTGGCTGCGTGACATCTCTCCGGAATTCCGGCACCCGGAAGGCTGGAGCAAGCACGGTTCCGAAGGCTCCTATGCCGCGACCGGACTTGCCATGCATGCCGCACGTGCCGGCTTTTACCAGGGACTTCCCGCAGACTACGAGGGACCTGCGCGGGTCTTCGGTGATCTGCTCCATGACGGGCAAGCGATGGCGAACATCCCCCAGCTTTTGCTGCTGGACGCCGCCGCCTGTGCGAGCTTCGGCACTCTCCCCGGCAACTCGGCCGCCGCGGACGCCTCCTACCTTTGGCTCTACGGCATGATTCCGGCCGCGCAAGGAGAATGGGCTGCCTGGCTGCACCTCATGGCCACCGCGCGCGACGATGACACATTCGCCTCCGCCATCGCCGAATCCGGCGTAGACCTCCCGTGGAAGGTGAAGTGGACGCAGTGGCGGCCGCCGGGTGCCTACCACCATCGCTACCTCTCATTCCGCGCCTGCGACGGCATGACCGAAGTGCGATGGCAAGGACGACCGGCCATTGCCGGACTCTACGACGCCGACGAGTCCACGACTCTCTGGGATCCCCTCACCGGGCAGTTGATGGCCGGGCCTTGGTATGGAGAGGACATTCCGGAGGAGCACCTCACCGACCTGTCGTGGCCCGATGAAGAGGAAGATTCGGGACCCACGACGTTTGACGAGCTTTTCGAAGCCATGCCGGACGAGCCTGCGGTCCACGAGCTGCTGCTCGCCGCTCCCCCGCTGGTCCTCGAGGACGTGACCGTCCTGGGTGGTACCGGCGGCCTGTTCGCCGTCGAACCTGCTGCAGGGGAGCCCTTCACCGGCACCAGCTCATCGGAAGTGCGCCCCCTCTCAGGTCCATACGTCGCGGCAAACGAAACGACGCCCGTCGATGCACCGCCACCCGGCCCGGCGGACCTGATCGAGTTGTACGGCGCCGACGAGTTCCGGAAGTTCGGAGAGGGCAATCTCCCCACCGGACTCACCGACCCGGCAACCCGGCGCACTCTCACCGACATCGGCCTGCCCGCTCTGGATGAGAACGGCCTGGCGATCTACCCCTGGGGATGGGCCGGACGGCTGCCCGAAGCCTTGGACCAGGTCTCCTGGCCGTCGGGTATCGATGCCCCCGAAGAGATGGGTCCGCTCTTCCAGATCGGGTTCTGGATGGGCGGCGAACTGGTCATCGACGGCCACTCAGGCCACGTACTCCGCATCCCCACAGAGCCGGATGAGGAACATCTGGCAGCCTTGCCCGCGGCCTGCAGTCTGGAGAGCTTCCTCACCCTGGTCGGTTTGTGGGTCACCGGCCTCCGACTCAAGGCCGTCATTGAGGATGACGACGAGGTCTACCTGTTGCGGCAGCACGTGCAGAGCGCCCAGTTGCTCGTCGACGAAACAGGCGCGGAAGCTGCCGCGTGGTCGTACGCCTTCCTCAACGACTGACACCGTGAGAGGCCGGGTCTCCGGCCTCTCACAGTCCCGTCGATCGGAACCGTACGCCTCCACATTTGCCGAAGCCTGGACATGCCTCCTGAAGCTCACCACCTTGCACGTGCCCTCACCGTTGTCAGCGACTGGTGGCGGGACCTTTGCAGCCCCGGTGGCCCGCCGGCATTTCTTCTCGACCCTTCCGGAACAAATGGCGCGTCGATTCTGCGCGAAGTCCACCGGCGCGTCGAAGGCGGCGTCCTCGTGGACGCCCAAGGGCTCACCGCCGAGGAGGTCCACAAGGAGGTCCTCGTCGCCCTCGGGGTGGACCTGTCCCCGGGCAGCCGGAGTCGCTGGCGGAGTTCCGTCCGGCAGCTCACCGAGCCCCGGCTGGTGTGTGTCGCCAATGCCCACAGGGCGGGCCGGACTCGGCGTTCATACGAACCGGAACGTCTCATCTCTCGCACCATCCCGGGACTGAACAGCGGCAATGTCACCGTGCTGGCGCACACCGCTCCGCGCGACCTCCCAGACCGGTCCGAGGTCGTCCTCCGACTGCCGGAGAGCGGCCCCTCAGAAGAACTGGAATCCTCGCTTATACGGGCACTGGCCCTGGCCGAGCCCCGCGACGTTCCGATGCGGATATGGGCTGAGCTGGCGAGCGCCCTGACCGGTGAACCGGTCGCCGAAACGCCACTCACCCAGCTTGTCGACGACCGTTCCGATCTGATCCAGCAGGGCCCGAACGGCGTGGCCTTCCTCGACGAGGGCGTAGCGGAACGGCTGCGGAAGGAGACACCCGCCGAGGAAATCGCGCGGGTCAGCCGGCACCTCGTCGACTGGCTCCAACGCACCGCACACGAATTCCGGCACCCCGAGGGATGGGCTCGCTCCGGCCCCGAAGGCAGGTACGCGGCGATCGGGCTCGCCGCCCACGCGGTCCAGGCCGAAGCCCTGGAAGAGCTGTTGCCACAGGGCGCATTGCTCGCCAACATTCCCCAAACCACCTTGATGGATGCCGCGTGCTGCGCCTTCGGAGGTCACGTAGCGGGAAATTCCGCCGCCGGTGACGGCATTCACCTCTGGTCATACGGCCTGGTCCCGCCCAGCCAGCCGGAATGGGCAGCCCTGATGCACCTCATGGCCACCGCACGGCAGGACACGGCATTTGCCTCCGCGGTCGCCGGATCAGGCGTCCAGCTCCCGTGGAAAACCACCTGGACCCACTGGCGGCCGCCCGGCGGCTACCACGTGAGCTACACCCGGCCGACGGTGCTGACCGCACTGGCCGAGGTGCGCTGGCACGGCCGCCCCGCTGTTGCGGGTCTCTGCGAACGCAAGAACCCCGACGCAGCGATCTGGGACGCCGCGACCGATGAGCTGCTCGCCGGCCCCTGGCAGGGAGACGACATCCCCGAGGGGCACCTGAATGCTCTCTCCTGGCCGTCCCCGGCCGACACCGGCTCCCCCGACGAGACCGGCTCACGCCCGGGACCGCGGACGTTCCACGATCTGTACAACGGCGTCCCCGAAGGCCGAGGGGCACACCGCACTTTGCTGGAGAGTCCCCCGCTACCCGTGGGCAATCTGGTGATCCTCGGTGGATCGGGCGGCCTCTTCGCGCTGGAACCACGCGCGGGAGAGAAGTTCTCCGGCTTCGGCTCCCGTGGGGTCGAGCCGCTCTCCGGTCCCTACGCCGCGGTCGGCCCGACCGCGCCGGTGGACGCCCCGCCGCCCGGCCCGGAAGATCTCATCCAGCTGTACGGCGAGGAGGAGATTTTCGAGCTCGACGAGGACGAACTGCCCGACGACCTCACGGACGAAGCAGCACGGCGCACGCTCCTCGAATTCGGCCTTCCCGACATGCGGGAACGCGGTATGGGCCTCTACCCGTACGGGGACTCCCGCTTCGACGTCATGGACGAGGTCTTCTGGCCCGACGACGTCCCCCCGGTCGAGGAGACCGGACCGTTCTTCCAGATCGGTTTCTGGATGGGCGGCGAACTGGTCGTCGACGGCCCCACCGGGCACGTGCTGCGCATTCCCACGGAACCCGACGAGGACCATCTCGCGGGCCTGCCCGCCGCATGCAGCGTCGAGAAATTCCTCACCATGGTGGGAATGTGGGTCACCGGTCTCCGCATCAAGGAGACCATCCACAACGACCTCGAAGCCTTCTTGCTGCCGCAATACGTGGCGCTCGCGCAAGCGTCCGTCGACAGCACCGGCGCCGAGGCCCCCGCCTGGGCGTACGCCTTCCACAACGAGTGACGCCGGCCTCTGCTGAGCGCTCGGATCGATCCGACGGGCCCGATCGCACCGTCCACCCCCTTGCCACTCTCCCTCTCCGCAGCCAGAGCCTGGTCACCGACCTGGATCGGGCACCGACGAAGGAAAGCTTCCGTCCTCCTGCTTGCCAACTCCCTGCGCGTGCTGAACTAGCCTTGGGACAAAACCCCAGCCCATATGGTCCATTCCGATCGCGAGAGGCAACAACAGGAAGCGGAATGACCAAGCGCGAGCGGATGGCCGGTGCGGTCGCTCCCCACGAGGTGATGCCTCTTGTCCTGCGCTGGTGGGACGAGTGGCGCACCGGGGACCCATGGGCGCATCTGGCCGATCCTTCGGGAGTTGCCGGTGCCGCGGTGCTGCGGGAGCTGCACCAGCAGATCGGGGGCAGCATCCTGGTGGATGCCTCGGGGTGCACCGCCGAGGAAGTCATGACCGAGGTGTTGCAGCAAGCCGGTATTGACGTGTCACCCGCCAACCGGTGGAACTGGCGCGCCGAGCTCGACCGACTGGGAGAGCCCCGGCTCGCCCTCATCGTGAATGCACACCGTGCCGGTCGCACCCGCAGCTCGTCCGAAGGGCGGCGTCTGGTGGCTCAGGTCACCGACCGCCTGAGCGGGGGCCCCGTGGGCGTGCTCGTCCACACGCTTCCTGAGGCGCTTCCGCCGCTCGCCGATGCCGTCTTCTCCCTCCATGACCGTGACGACGGCAGTGGCTCCTGGCCGACGCCGCTTCGTGCGCTGGCGCTCTCCCAGCCCCGGGAGGTGCCGATGCGCGTCTGGGCCGAACTCACGCACGCGCTCGGCAAGGAACCGGTGTCCGAAGGCGTACTCCACACCGTGCTGGAGGACTTCTCCGACCACCTGGTGTCCGGAACGCACGGAGTGTCCTTCGCCGACGAGGGCCTGGCGGAGGAACTGCGACGGAGCGCCGCGGACGACGAGATCAACCGCGTCGACCGGCACATGGCCGAGTGGCTGACAGCGATCTCATCCGAGTTCCGCCATGCCGAGGGATGGGCCGCATCGGGTCCGGAAGGTCGCTATGCGGCCTTCGGTTTGGCGATGCACGCTGCACAAACGACCCTCTTCGCGTCGGGACCGGCCGAGGAACCGAGTCCTGCCACCCCCTTCGGGGCTCTCCTCCAGGACGGCGGCGTACTCGCCCACATCCCGCAGACGACCCTGATGGACGCCGCACGATGCGCGTTCCTGGGTGACCTGCCGGGAGGCACCGCCGCCGGCGACGCCGTCCATCTCTGGTCCTACGGCGTGATCCCGTCCCGTCAGCCGGAGTGGGCCGCATGGCTGCACCTCATGGCCACGGCCCGCTCGGACCGCTCATTCGCCGCGGCCGTCGCCGACTCCGGTGTACGGCTGCCCTGGAAGACGAGGTGGTCGCATTGGCGCCCACCGGGTGGGTATCACTGGCGGTACCTCGAACCGGGTCCCGTCGACGGACTGACCGCAGTGTGCTGGCAGGGCCGTGCCGCCGTTGCCGGCCTGCACACCTGGACGTCCCGCGCCGACATCTGGGACGCGGTCACCGGCGAACACCTCGCCGGCCCCTGGCACGAGGAGATCCCGGAGGCTCACCACGCCGATCTGACCTGGCCGCAGACGGACGAGGCGGGGGCGGAGACGGAAGCGGAGGAGGACCGTTCGGGGCCGGAAACCGTTGAGGACCTCGAGGACGCCATGTCGGATGCGGAAGAGGTCCACGAGACGCTTCTCGCCGGTCCCCCGCTCTCCCTCAACGGCCAGCTGATTCTGGGTGGTTCGGGCGGCGTCTTCGCCATCGAAATCCCGGCGGAGGCAGCGTTCTCCGGTTTTCACTCACCGAACGTGGAACCCTTCTCCGGTCGTTACGCCTTCACCACGGCCACCGTTCCCGTCGACGCCTCCCCGCCCAGCCCCGCAGATCTGGTCCAGATGTTCGGGGCCCGTCGCCTCCACACCTTCCCGGCGCAGCTGCTGCCCGACGGCCTGACGCTCGAACCCACGCGCCGCACGCTCATGGAATACGGCCTGCCGGAAATGAGCGATGAAGACGGTATGGGTATTTATCCGCGCGGTGACCACCGAATGAGCATCTTCGACGAAGTCACCTGGCCATCGGACGTCGACCCCATCGAGGAGTCCGGCCCCTTCTTCCACATCGGTTTCTGGATGGGAGGCGAGCTCGTCATCGACGGCCCTACGGGACACGTGCTGCGGATTCCCACAGAGCCCGGAGAGGAACACCTCGCGGCCCTACCGGCGGCGCGCAGCCTGGAGAACTTCCTCACCATGGTCGGTCAATGGGTCACCGGCCACCTCATCAAGGAACTGATCGACCGCGATGACGAGGCACGTCTCGTGCCCGATTACGTACTCGCCGCCCACAAGCGCATCGATCCGATCGGAGCGGAGGCGCCGGCCTGGGCCTATGCCTTCCATTCGCCGTGACCGGGCGGTGCCTTCGACGTCCGCGACCGACCTCTGCTACATGGGCCGGGCTCCCATGAAGCCGGCCGTTTGATCTCCCGTTGTCAGTGGGGCGGTTCATCATGGCGGCATGACTGACAGCGCCGAGAGGATCAGGGAAGTCCTCGCCGACGACGACCAGGTCGCTGCCCACGCGCGGGCGAACACCGCCGCGCTGCTGGCCGAACTCGTCGACGGGGGGTGTGTGGAGCCGTGGGCGTATCTCGACGACGGCGAGGCGGATGACGAGTGGCCCGGTTGTCTTCAGTTCTCCTTCGAGTGTCCGCAGGGGTACGAGGGCGATCTCGTGATGCCGGGCGTGCCGCTCGCGGTGGTGAAGGAGGGGACCGCAGAGGGGCCTTGGGCGCTGGTGCACAACGGCGTTGCGTACGGGTGGGCCGATCTGGTGGAGGGGCTCTGTGCGTTCGACGCGGCCCGGCAGACCATCTGGGCCAATGTGCGGCGGCTGGTGGGGGCGCTCAACGAGCGGGGGCTTCCGCTGGGGGAGGCGGAGGTGAACGCTGATCCGGATGCGAGTGGCGATTCCTGGGTGACGCACCTGTTCACGGTGAACGGGCGGACGGTGCGGGTTTCGGTGCCGGACGTGGCGGTGGGGCCGGGGCTGGCCCAGGAGATGTATGTGGAGGGCTATCCCTGTGTCTGGGAGGCGGCGTTGGAGGCGATAGGCCGTGCGGCCGCGGGGGTGTCGGACAGCTGAGGGCTGTTGCGGCTGCCGGGGCGCGCGTCGGCCGTTTCGTGCAGATGCAATGCGGGCGTCACGGTCGTGCGGCAGAGTGGACGGTCGCGTGCGGGTGATCGACGATCACTTAACGAGACGCACCGGCACAGCGGCGGAACAGGGAAGTTACTGGCGGGCTACGAGCGCAGGGGGCGACGACCATGGCGGGGACGTTCGGCAGACGACGGTTGATGGCGGGCGGCGGCGGGGCCGTCCTCGGCGCGGCGCTGGCCACGGCCTGTGGGTCCAACACCGGGCGTGGGGACGGAGATTCGGGGGCCGGGCTCCGACAGTGGTACCACCAGTACGGGGAGCCGGGGACCGAGCGGGCCGTGAAGCGGTATGCCGCCGCGTACAAGAAGACCGAGGTCACCGTGCAGTGGCGGCCCGGGGACTACGACCGGCAGACCGCGGCCGCGCTGCTCACCGACTCCGGGCCCGATGTCTTCGAGGTCAACGGTCCGCTGCTGGACCAGATACAGGGCGGGCAGGTGGTCGATCTGACCGCCGAGATCGAGCCGGTGAAGGACGACTTCAACCAGGCCGTGCTGGCGCCGAAGACCTGGCAGGGGAAGGTCTGGGGCATTCCGCAGGTCATCGACATGCAGATGCTCTACTACCGCAAGAGCGCGCTGAAGGACGCCGGGGTGCAGCCGCCGCGGACGCTCGACGAGCTGGTGGACGCGGCGAAGGCGGTCAGCGGGAAGAAGAAGACCAAGGGCCTGTTCCTGGGGAATGACGGCGGGGTGGGGGTGCTCAGCGGTACGCCGCTGTTCGCCGCCGGGCTGAGCCTGATCAGCGAGGAGGGGAAGGTCGGGTTCGACGATCCGGCCGCGGCACGGGCGCTGGGGAAGATCCGGCAGCTGTACGCGGACAAGTCGCTGCTGCTGGGCGCCCCTACGGACTGGTCCGATCCGTCGGCGCTCGTCCAGGGGCTGACCGCGATGCAGTGGTCGGGGCTGTGGGCGCTGCCGCAGATCAAGAAGGCGTTGGGGGACGACTTCGGAGTGCTGCCGTTCCCCGGGGACGGGAGCGGCGGCAAGCCCGCCGTTCCGGTGGGGGCGTACGGCTCCGCGGTCAGTGCGCGTAGCAAGCACACCGCGCAGGCGAAAGCCTTCGCCAAGTGGCTGTGGGTGGAACGCACCGATTTCCAGCGTGACTTCGCGCTGTCGTACGGCTTCCACATCCCGGCGCGGATCTCGCTCGCCAAGCAGGCCGAGCAGCTGCGGGAGGGCGCGGCGGCCGACGCGGTGCGGTTCGCGACGGAGTACGGGCACGCGGAGCCGCTGCTGTGGACCGCGGCGAGCCGCACGGCGTATCAGGACGCGCTGAGCCGGATCATCAAGGACGGCGCCCACCCGGAGGGCGAGCTGAAGGGCGTGGTGCGGAAGGTCAGTGCCGAGCTTCAGCGGGTCAAGAAGAAATGAGCACCGGGGTGCTGGGGCCACAGCGGCGGAATCTGTGGTTCTGGGTGTTCGTCGGGCCGTTCGCCCTGGGGCTGGGGCTGTTCACGTACGTGCCGTTGGTCTGGAGCCTCTACCTCAGCTTCTTCGACGCGCACAACACGGTGAGCCCGGACGCCTCGGACTTCGTCGGCCTGGGCAACTACGGCGCGATGCTCAGCGACGGCGCGTTCCTGGCCAGCCTGGGGACGTTCGTGCTGTTCACGGCGTTCATCGTGCCGGCGACCTATGTGCTCGCGCTCGCCCTGGCGCTGATGGTCAACCGGCTGCGCGTCGCCCAGGCGTTCTTCCGCTCGGTCTTCTTCCTGCCGACGGCGTGCTCGTACGTCGTCGCGGCGGTGATCTGGAAGCTGTCGATCTTCAACGGGGTGCGGTTCGGGCTGGCCAACACCGTGCTGGGGTGGTTCGGCGCGGACCAGACCGCCTGGCTGTCGACGACCCATCCACCCTGGTACTGGCTGGTCATCGTGACCGTACGGCTGTGGCTGCAGGCGGGGTTCTACATGATCCTCTTCCTGGCGGGGCTGCAGCGGATCTCACCGCAGCTGTACGAGGCGGCGGCGGTGGACGGGGCCCGGCCGGGCTGGCAGACCTTCCGGCACATCACCTTTCCGCAGCTGCGGGCCACCTCGGTCGCCGTGGTGCTGCTGTTGGTGATCAACGCGTTCCAGGCGTTCGACGAGTTCTACAACCTGCTGAGTGACGCGCGCGGGTATCCGCCGTACGCCCGGCCGCCGTTGGTCTACCTGTACTACACGGCGCTGGGCCAGGATCAGAACCTCGGGCTGGGCAGCGCCGGTGCGGTGATCCTGGCGTTGATCATCGCGGTGGCGACGGTGGTGCAGGCCCGGTGGTTCGGGCTCGGCCGCAAGGGGGAGGACTGAGCGCGATGCAGGATGCGCTGACGAGGGCGGGGCGGGCGCTGCGCGTGGTGCTGCTGGTCGCCCTGGCGCTGCTGTTCCTGGTGCCGTTCTATCTGCTGGTGCGCAACGGGCTCGCCGGCGAACGGGACATCACGGCACCGGACTGGACGTTCTTCCCGCACGAGCTCCGGTGGTCGAACCTGACCGAGGTCTTCCGGGACCCGAACCTCCCCCTGGGGCGGGCGCTGCTCAACTCCACGCTGATCGCGGTGTCGACGACGGCCGGCACGGTCGTGCTGGCCTCGCTCGCCGGGTACGGACTCGCCAGGATTCCGTACCGGCACGCCAACGTCGTCTTCTACGCGATCCTGGGGACGCTGATGGTGCCGGCGGCCGTGACGTTCGTGCCGAGCTTCGTGCTGGTGTCGACGCTGGGGTGGATCTCGACCCTGCGCGGGCTGATCATTCCGACGCTGTTCAGCGCGTTCGCCTGCTTCATCTTCCGGCAGTACTTCCTGGGCTTCCCCCGGGAGCTGGAGGACGCCGCCCGGGTCGACGGCCTCGGCTACTGGCGGACGTACTGGAAGATCGTGGTCCCGAACTCCCGGCCGGTGTTCGCCGCCGTCGGCACCATCGTGTTCATCGGGGCCTGGAACGCCTTCCTGTGGCCGCTGGTGATCGGGCAGGACCAGGAGTCCTGGACGGTGCAGGTCGCGCTGTCCACGTTCACCACCGCGCAGAGCCTCAACCTGCATGAGCTGTTCGTGGCCGCGGCGGTCTCGATCGCCCCGCTGGTGGTGGTCTTCCTGCTGCTCCAGCGGTACATCGTCGCGGGCGTGGAGCGCAGCGGGATCGACGACTGAGGCGGACCGGGGCATTGAGGGCTCCGGCACCGAAGGGGTACGGTGCGTGGCATGAGCACGCACTTGGAGGTCCGTGAGGTGGCGCCGCGCGACGGCGGCCCCCACGGCACGTGCGCGCCCCGCGGCCTGAGCTTTCTGCGCCGCCGTGGCCGGGTGGGTTCTCCCCCGGCCTGTTGTCGCCGCACCGCCTGAGCCGTCCGGCGGTTGCCCGGGCCGATGCCCGGCCGGCCGACGTCCGCACCGGTGACCGCCGACGTCCGCCCCGGTGACCGCCGCCTCCCTGGCGCGGCGCCGCTCGCGCCCTCGTGATCCCGGCTCGCCCCGCCAGGCCCGGCTCTCCCTTCGTACGCCCTTCACTCCTGCCCCGTACGCCCCTGCCTCCCCGCTTCCCGCCCGTCCAGGAGGACCCGTTGACCACCGCTGCCGAAGCCACCACCACTCCCGCCGCTCCCGCCGCTCTAGTCGCCTCCGACGCTCCCCCCGCCCCCACCACGCCGGCCGCTCCCGTCCTGCGCCCGCACCGCATCCCGGCAGACGGGCTGTACGAGGGCCCGCGGACGCTGCGCCGTACGCCCGACGGGTGGGAGGACCGGCCGTACGAGCGCTTCGAGGTCGTGCCACAGGCCGCGACGATCGGGGCCGAGATCCGCGGGCTGGACCTGTCCCGGCCGCTGTCCGGGGGGCTGCGCGCGGAGCTGAACCGGGCGCTGCTGGAGTGGAAGGTGTTGTTCTTCCGCGGGCAGCACCTTACTTCGGAGTCACAACGCGAATTCGCCGCCAATTGGGGGGAGTTGGAGACCAATCCGCTGCTCGCGCAGGGTGATTCCCGGGACGTGGTGCGGTTCGACAAGGCGGCCGGCGGGGTGCCCACGTTCGAGAACGTATGGCACACGGACGTCACGTTCCGGGAGCGGCCGGCGCTCGGCGCGGTGTTGCAGTTGCGCGAGGTGCCGCCCGCCGGCGGGGACACCATGTGGGCCGATATGGCCGCGGCGTACGACAATTTGCCTTCGGAAATCAGGGCCGCGATCGACGGGGCGCGGGCGGTGCACGACTATCTCCCGGGCTTCGCCCGCTTCTACTCCCCCGCACAACTGGCGCCATTTCAGGAGCAGTTCCCGCCCGTCGAGCATCCGGTGGTGCGCCGGCACCCGGAGACCGGGCGGCGGATGCTGTTCGTCAACGCGTCCTTCACCACGCGGATCGTGGACTGGGACGAGGCGGCCGGCGACCGGATGCTGCGGCTGCTGTTCCAGCAGGCGCACGTACCGGAGTTCCAGGTGCGGTGGCGCTGGCAGGCCGGCGATCTCGCGTTCTGGGACAACCGCGCCACCCAGCACTACGCGGTCAACGACTACGGCACCGCGCGCCGGGTCGCCGAACGCGTCGCCATCGCGGGCGACCGCCCGTACTGAACGTGGCACCGCCGCCCGTACCGACCGGTTGCGCGACCGCCGACCGTACCGGCCAAGGACGCCCGCCCCGCCCGCACACCACCGACCCGCGCACCGAGCGCCGCTCACCCGCGCACCGGCCGCCCTCGCGCCGGTCACCCGTAGGCGGCCTCCTCCGCCGGGCGCGCGCCGCGCAGCAGGGCCGCGCCCAGCGGGGTGAGGGTGTGCAGCACCGCGTTGCCCTGCCGCAGCGTGTTCAGCAGCCCGGCATCGCGCAGCACGGTCGCGTGCTGGCTGGCGGAGGCCACCGAGACGTCGGCGCGACGGGCGAGTTCACTGGTGGTGCAGCCGACGCCGATGCCCTGGAGTATCGCGGAGCGGGTCTGGCCGACGAGCCGCCCGAGGGAACGTTCCTGCGGAACGTGCGGCGTGAGCCGCGGCGCCGGGTGCTCCACGGGGTAGACCAGGACGGGCGTCAGGTCCGGGTTGTGGAACGTGACCGGGGTGCGGCGGCAGAAGTACGAGGGCAGCAGGAGCAGTCCCCGGCCGTTGAGATGCAGTTCGCGGTCCACCGGGTAGTCGGCCTCCAGGACCGGCGGGCGCCAGCGCATCATCGGCGGGAGCAGGGCGAGCAGCCGGTCCGCGCCGCCGTCGAGCAGGGCCCGGCCGCGGGCCGCCCGGTCGGCCTCGATGCGGCCCTGGACGCGGGACCAGTACGGGGCGACGGCCACCTCGTAGTAGCGCTGGAGAACCCCCGCGAGCCGGCCGAGGGCGCGGCTGTCGCCCTCGGCCATCGCCCGTATCCACGACGGGAGCGGGCGGGTGGCGGTGGACAGCCGGGACAGCTCGTCGTGCAGCCGGACGGCGGGTGTCTCGCGCAGCGCGGCCAGCGCGTCCCCCATCCCGAGGAGCCCTTCGGCGGGCGTCAGGAAATCGGGGAAATAGCCGCGCGTGGGCACCAGCGGCGCCAGCAGCCGCGCTTCGCCATTCAACTTTCCACGCGTTTCCGATCGCCATTTGCCGAACGCGGAATCGTCCCGCCGGTCGCGCAGACGGTGAAAGCTCAAGACCGTCTCCCACAGCGCGTCCGGGCGCGCCGCAATGCGCACACGGGCCAGATCGAGTCCACTGAAATGGACGCGTAACACCGAACCTCCACCCCTGTTTCCTCAGTCGGCCCCCGGCACGCCTGAGTATGCACGCCAACACGCGCGGTCACCATGCCCTTTTGGCCAGACTTGAAAGGGCTCGCGCGACCCGGCAGGCGAGAGCAATGCTTGTACTCAATTCGACGGCGGCGCGACCGGCCCGGATTGCTCGATCCCGTGGGGGGTGATGGGCAATGAACCGGCCGCTCGGCAGCCCCGTCGAAGGCCGCCTTCCCGCGCCGACCGGGGTGGCGGCAGCTCCCGAGGGGGGAGTCCGGAGAAAGCGAGGGCGGCACCTCCGCACAGGTGCCGCCCCCGTCCGCTGTCCCTCCCCCGCATCTGCTCACCCCGAACGCAGAAAACCGAGGGCGGCACCTCCGCACAAGGTGCCGCCCTCGTTGGGTTCCGGAGCCTGGCGAGGGGGCGGGTGAGGGTCGGGCGCCCGGCCCGCCGGCTCCGGTGGTGCGTTTCCGGGGCGCCGCGGTGCGCTCGGCATCCGCGGGGCCCCGGAAGACTGGTTCAGCGGCTGTCGCTGCCCTTCGACTCGGCCGCCGCCCGGCCCGCTTCCAGTCGTGCGACCGGGATGCGGAACGGGGAGCAGGAGACGTAGTCCAGGCCCACCTCGTGGAAGAAGTGGACGGACTCCGGGTCGCCGCCGTGCTCACCGCAGACGCCGAGCTTGAGGTCCGGGCGGGTGGCCCGGCCGGCCGCGGCGGCGTTGCGGACCAGCGAGCCCACGCCGTCCTTGTCGATGGTCTCGAACGGGCTGACGCCGAAGATGCCCTTCTCCAGGTACGCGGTGAAGAAGCTGGCCTCGACGTCGTCGCGGGAGAAGCCCCAGACCGTCTGCGTGAGGTCGTTCGTGCCGAAGGAGAAGAAGTCGGCGGACTCGGCGATCTGACCGGCCGTGAGGGCGGCGCGGGGCAGCTCGATCATCGTGCCGAGGGTGAGCTTGAGCTCGACGCCGTGGGTCTTCTCGACCTCGGCGATGACCTGCTCGGCCTCCTCGCGGACGATCTCCAGTTCCTGGACGGTGCCGACGAGCGGAATCATGATCTCCGCACGCGGGTCGCCCTTGGCGTTCTTGCGCTCGGCGGCCGCCTCGGCGATGGCGCGCACCTGCATCGCGAACAGCCCGGGGATGACCAGGCCCAGGCGTACGCCGCGCAGACCCAGCATCGGGTTCGATTCGTGCAGCTTGTGCACGGCCTGGAGGAGGCGCAGGTCGTTCTCGTTGGCGTCCTTGCGGGCCTCGGCGAGCGCGACCCGGACCGACAGCTCGGTGATGTCGGGCAGGAACTCGTGCAGCGGCGGGTCCAGCAGCCGTACCGTCACCGGCAGTCCGTCCATCGACTCGAACAGCTCGATGAAGTCGGCCTTCTGGAGCGGCAGCAGCTCTTCGAGCGCGGCCTCCTTGTCGGCGTCGGTGTCGGCCAGGATGAGGCGCTCGACCATCTCGCGCCGCTCACCGAGGAACATGTGCTCGGTGCGGCACAGGCCGATGCCCTGGGCGCCGAACCGGCGGGCGCGGGCGGCGTCCTCGGCGTTGTCGGCGTTGGCCCGTACGCGCAGCCGGCGCACCCGGTCCGCGTACGCCATGATCCGGTGGACGGCCTTGACCAGCTCGTCGGCGTCCTCGGCGCCGGCGTGCATCCGGCCCTCGAAGTACTCCACGACCGGGGACGGCACGACCGGTACCTCACCGGAGTAGACCTTGCCGGTGGAGCCGTCGATGGAGACGACGTCGCCCTCCTCGATGACGGTCCCGTCCTGGGTCGTCATCCGGCGGGCCTTGGTGTCGACCTCCAGCTCCTCGGCGCCGCAGACACAGGTCTTGCCCATGCCGCGGGCGACGACGGCGGCGTGCGAGGTCTTGCCGCCGCGGGAGGTGAGGATGCCCTCCGCGGCGATCATGCCGTTGAGGTCGTCGGGGTTGGTCTCGCGGCGGATCAGGATGACCTTCTCGCCGGAGCGCGACCACTTGACGGCGGTGTACGAGTCGAAGACGGCCTTGCCGACCGCCGCGCCCGGGGAGGCGGCGATGCCGCGGCCGATCGTCTCGGACTTCGCGCCCAGGTCGAAGCGGGGGAACATCAGCTGCGCCAGCTGCGCGCCGTTGACCCGCTGGAGGGCCTCGGCCTCGTCGATCAGGCCCTGGTCGACGAGCTGGGTGGCGATCCGGAAGGCGGCACCGGCGGTGCGCTTGCCGACCCGGGTCTGCAGCATCCACAGCTTGCCGCGCTCGATGGTGAACTCGATGTCGCACAGGTCCTTGTAGTGCGTTTCGAGCGTCTCCATGATCTGCATCAGCTGGTCGTACGACGTCTTGTCGATCTGCTCCAGGTCCGCGAGCGGGACCGTGTTGCGGATACCCGCGACGACGTCCTCGCCCTGCGCGTTCTGGAGGTAGTCGCCGTAGACGCCCTGGTGGCCGCTGGCGGGGTCGCGGGTGAAGGCGACGCCGGTGCCGGAGTCGGGGCCCAGGTTGCCGAAGACCATGGAACAGACGTTGACGGCCGTGCCGAGGTCGCCGGGGATGCGCTCCTGGCGGCGGTAGAGCTTGGCACGGTCGGTGTTCCACGAGTCGAAGACCGCGCGCACGGCGAGGTCCATCTGCTCGCGCGGGTCCTGCGGGAAGTCGCGGCCGGTCTCCTTGGCGACGACGTCCTTGAAGTGCGCGACCAGGCTCTTGAGGTCCTCGGCGTCGAGGTCGACGTCGACGCGGACGCCCTTGGCCTGCTTGGCCTCCTCCAGCGCCTCCTCGAAGAGTTCGCCGTCGACGCCCAGCACGGTCTTGCCGAACATCTGGATCAGCCGGCGGTAGGAGTCCCACGCGAACCGCTCGTCACCGGCCTGCGCGGCGAGGCCGGAAACCGACGCGTCGGAGAGGCCGATGTTCAGAACGGTGTCCATCATGCCGGGCATGGAGAACTTCGCCCCGGAACGCACCGATACGAGCAGCGGGTCGTCGGCCTGGCCGAGCTTCTTGCCCATCTTCTGCTCAAGGGCGTCGAGGTGCTCGGAGACCTCGGCACGCAGTGCCGCCGGCTCGGTGCCGCTGTCGAGGTAGACCTTGCAGGCTTCGGTGGTGATCGTGAAGCCCGGAGGCACGGGAAGCCCCAGGTTGGTCATCTCGGCGAGGTTCGCGCCCTTGCCGCCTAGCAGGTCCTTCAGGTCCTTGTTGCCCTCGGTGAAGTCGTAGACGAACTTCGCGGACGAAGGCTGGGTTACGTGGGGATCTTGTGTTTCCGGCACGGCACTGACTCCTCGCCGACGGGCTGCCCTGACGGCCAGGAACATACCCAGATCGAAGGCGTATGGGTACGTCCACTTGGTCGACATACGTGCGTAACCAGTCGTCCGCCACCAGATCGAAAGTGATCACGCGCTCGGGCGACACTTCATTACCTGAATGCATCACTACACTCAGCTGCTCGGTTGGGCCATTCGTACTACGCAGTGCGACGAATGGGTCAATGAATCGAACGCATGACGCGTGGCACCGGGTGCCACCCTTGGAGAGGTGGAGCCCGGCGCCAACCGCTCATCTGAGCGCAACCCCTATCAGGGGTGGCGAGAATCACGCGCTCATGTGTGAGTGGGTCCCATCATTTGGACCCGCTTCGCGCTCCTCGCTCAGGAAAATCGTCGACCGGAACACGCACCCGGTCCCGCCCGAGCGGCAGATCTGCGCGCAAATCGGCCACCCGTCACTCCGCAGGCAGCCCCGAGGAGAGCCGCCGGGCCATGGTTCCCGGCCAAGGTGAGGTCCGCTCCCGCGTCCGAGGTCGTATACGGCCGGCCGGCACGCCCCCGCGTCCGTCCTCGCGGTGAACTCCTGGGCCACTACCGGGAAGATGCTCCCGGCCCCTCTGTCGCGGGCCCCCGGGAAGGAAGTGACACGGTGGACGAGAGTGCAGGCACGGTGGACCGGACCGCGGTACTCGCCGCGCGCTTCGAGGAACACCGGGCGCGACTGCGCGCGGTGGCCTACCGCATGCTCGGTTCGCTCAGCGAGGCCGACGACGCCGTACAGGAAGCCTGGCTGAGGCTGCACCGCACCGACACCAGCGGCGTCGAGAACCTCGCCGGGTGGCTGACCACAGTGGTGGCCCGGCTCTGCCTCAACCAGCTGCGCACCCGCGAGCACCGGCGCGAGGACCCCCTGGAGGTGCGGATACCCGACCCGGTCGTCAGCCGTGCGGACGGCGTCGACCCCGAACAGGAAGCCCTGTTGGCCGACTCCGTCGGGCTGGCGCTGCTGGTGGTGCTCGACGCGCTGGCGCCGGCCGAGCGGCTGGCGTTCGTCCTGCACGACATGTTCGCCGTGCCCTTCGACGAGATCGCCCCGCTGATCGAGCGGTCCGCGGCCGCGACCCGGCAACTCGCGAGCCGCGCCCGCCGCCGGGTGCGGGGTCGGGCCCCGGCGCCCGACCCGGACCTCGCCCGGCAGCGGAAGGTCGTCGACGCGTTCTTCGCCGCCGCCCGTGACGGCGACTTCGAGGCGCTGGTCACGGTCCTCGACCCGGACGTCGTGCTGCGCTCCGACGGCGGCGCCGGGGCCCGCCACACCGTCGTGCTGCACGGCGCGCGGACCGTGGCCGCGCAGGCCCTCACCTTCGGGCAGCTCGCCCCGTACGTCCGGCCGGCGCTGGTCAACGGGGCCGCCGGAGTCGTGGTCGTCGCCCAGGGGCGGCCGCTGTCCGTCATGGCCTTCACCGTCACGGACGGGCAGGCCGTCGCCATCGACGTACTGGCCGACCCGGCGCGGTTGCACCGGCTCGACCTGGCCGTCCTCGACCGCTGACGGCCGGTGCACCGGCGGCGTGGGCTCAGGCGGCGGTCAGTGCTGCGCGCGGCGGCCGCTGCGCCGGGGCGGTGGCTCCCGGCCGTCGAGCAGCTCCAGCCGGCGTTCCGCGCCGCGGGTCTCGACCTGGAGCACCACCCGGCGCAGCAGATCCGCCAGGTCCTCCGCCTCGTCGTCGCTCAACGCCTCGGTGACGAAGACCTCCTCGGCGTTGAACTCCGGGACGATCCGGGCCATCAGCCGCTCGCCCTCGGGCGTGACGGCGAGCAGGACGAGCCGCCCGTCGACCGGGTGCTCCTTGCGTTCCAGCAGGCCGCGGCCCTGCAGGGTGCGGGCGACGCCGGTGAGCGTGCCCTTGGAGATGCCGGCTTCCGCGGCGACCTCCCGGGTCTCCGGCTCACCGCGGATCCACACCACCCACAGCACGACGAACGACGTCCAGGTCAGATCGGCGCCGCGCAGCACGGAGTTCTCGACGTGCTGGCGCACGGCAGCCGCGGCGCGGTGGAGGCCCGCCACCGCGGCCATCTGCGCACGGTGGAGGGGGAGGTCCCCGAGCCTGGCCCGTACGGCCTGCTCGGTGTCCTCGACGGAACGGTCTCCGCTCACCACAGCGCGCACTCCCTCGGCCAGCTCCCGTACGGACTCAAACGGTAACGCCGGGCCCGTGGGGCCGCGCGCCGCGCTCAGCCGCCCGAGGTGTCCAGCTCCGCGTCCGCGTCGACGCCCGCGCAGTCGTACGGGTCGTCCAGCCAGCCGTCCGGGAGGACGACGCGGTTGCGGCCCGACGTACGGCCGCGCGGGCCGTCCGCGCCGGCCGGCCACGGCTGGTCCAGGTCCAGCTCCGACAGCAGGGACTCCAGCTCGTCGAGCGAGGAGGTCACCGCGAGGCTGCGGCGCATCTCGGAGCCGATCGAGAAGCCCTTGGTGTACCAGGCGACGTGCTTGCGGAAGTCGATCACGCCGCGCGCCTCGTCGCCGATCCACTCGCCGAGCAGGGTGGCGTGCCGCAGCATCACGGCCGCGACCTCCTTGAGGGTGGGCTCGGCGTAGGTGCCCGTCCCCTCGAAGCCGGCGACCAGGTCGCCGAACAGCCAGGGCCGGCCCAGGCAGCCGCGCCCGACGACCACCCCGTCGCAGCCGGTCTCGCGCATCATCCGCCGGGCGTCGTCCGCCGACCAGATGTCCCCGTTGCCGAGCACCGGGATCTCGGGGACGTGCTCCTTCAGACGGGCGATGGCGTCCCAGTCGGCGGTGCCGCCGTAGTGCTGGGCCGCGGTCCGCCCGTGCAGCGCGATGGCGGTGACGCCCTCCTCGGCCGCGATCCGCCCCGCGTCCAGGTAGGTGATGTGGTCGTCGTCGATGCCCTTGCGCATCTTCATGGTCACCGGCAGCGCGCCCGCGTTCGCCACCGCCTCGCGCAGGATGGAACGCAGCAGATGGCGCTTGTACGGGAGCGCCGAGCCGCCGCCCTTACGGGTCACCTTGGGGACCGGGCAGCCGAAGTTGAGGTCGATGTGATCGGCGAGGTCCTCGTCCGCGATCATGCGGACGGCCTTGCCGACGGTGTCCGGGTCGACGCCGTACAGCTGGATCGAGCGCGGCTTCTCGGTCTCGTCGAAGTGGATCAGCTGCATGGTCTTCTCGTTGCGCTCGACCAGCGCCCGCGTCGTGATCATTTCGCTGACGAACAGGCCCTTGCCGCCCGAGAACTCCCGGCACAGCGTCCGGAACGGGGCGTTGGTGATCCCGGCCATCGGCGCGAGGACCACGGGCGGCTGCACGGTGTGCGGACCGATCTGCAGCGGAGTCATGGGGCTGTCTTCCTCGGCTTCCTTCGACGGGGCGGGGCGGGCGGGCCGCACGGCGTACGGACGGGCCGGCCGGCGGCTGCGACCTCCTATTGTCCCGCACCGCGGGAGTGGCCCTGCCGGGACCACGGGAGCGGGCCTACCGGGCACGGACGACGCGGATCGTTGTAGCGTTCAACCATGCCTGACCTCAGCCGCCGGCGTCGACTCCTGGTACTGGCGATCTGCTGTATGAGCCTGCTGATCGTCAGCCTGGACAACACCGTGCTCAACGTCGCCCTGCCGTCGATGCAGCGTGAGCTGCACGCCTCGGTCTCCGGGATGCAGTGGACGATCGACGCCTACACGCTGGTGCTGGCGTCGCTGCTGATGCTGGCCGGTTCGACGGCCGACCGGCTGGGCCGGCGGCGGATATTCACGGTGGGGCTGGTGGTCTTCGCGCTCGGCTCGCTGCTGTGCAGCCTGGCGCCCGGCCTCTCGTGGCTGGTGGTCTTCCGGATGGTGCAGGCCGTCGGCGGCTCGATGCTCAACCCCGTCGCGATGTCGATCATCACCAACACCTTCACCGACCCCCGGGAACGTGCCCGTGCCATCGGGGTGTGGGGCGGGGTCGTCGGCATCAGCATGGCGGCCGGGCCGGTGATCGGCGGGCTGCTGGTGCAGAGCGTCGGCTGGCGCTCGATCTTCTGGATCAACGTCCCGATCGGCGCGCTCGCGCTGTTCCTCACCCTGCGCTACGTCCCCGAGTCACGCGCCCCGCGGCCGCGCCGGGTCGACCCGGTGGGCCAGCTGCTGGTGATCGCGCTGCTCGGCTCGCTGACGTACGCGATCATCGAGGCGCCCGGCGCCGGCTGGACCTCCCCCGAGATCCTGGGCTTCGTGCTGGTGGCGCTGGTCTCGCTGGTGGCGCTGATCGGCTACGAGCGGCGCCGCAGGGAACCCCTGATCGACCTGCGGTTCTTCCACAGCGCGCCGTTCAGCGGCGCCACCGTCGTCGCGGTGTGCGCCTTCGCCGCGCTCGGCGGCTTCCTCTTCGTCAACACGCTGTACCTGCAGAACATCCGCGGGCTGTCCGCCCTGGAGGCCGGGCTCTACATGCTGCCCATGGCCGGGATGACGCTGGTCTGCGCACCGCTGTCGGGACGGCTCGTCGGCAACCGCGGCCCCCGGCTGCCGCTGCTGCTCGCCGGTACCACGATGGGCGCGAGCGGGCTGCTCTTCGCGGCCTTCGACGCACAGGCGAGCAACACCCTGCTGTTCACCGGCTACGTCCTCTTCGGCATCGGATTCGGCCTGGTCAACGCACCGATCACCAATACCGCGGTGTCCGGTATGCCGCGCGCCCAGGCCGGGGTGGCCGCCGCCGTGGCGTCCACCAGCCGGCAGGTGGGGCAGTCGCTCGGCGTCGCGGTGATCGGCGCCGTACTGGCGGGCGGGGCGCACGCCGCCGCCGGCGGGCAGCAGTTCGTCGCGGCGGGCCGGCCGGCCTGGTGGATCATCGCCGGCTGCGGCGCGGCCGTCCTGCTGCTCGGCGCCCTGACGACGGGCCGCTGGGCCAGGGCCACCGTCCGGCGCACCGCGGCGCTCTTCGAGGAGGACCGGCCGGGACACCGCCCGGCCGACGCGCGGTCGTAGGGCGGCGCGCCGTCGGCGGGCGGCCCGAGGCCGTGGGACAGCGCGCGGCCGGTGTCCGGCCCGCTGCGGCGCGGCGACCGGACGCGGTCACGTCACCCGGCGGGCCCGGCCACGTCACGCCGCGGCGAGCGCCAGCTCCTCCAGCTGCCGGAGCCGCTCGTGGGTCGTCTCGTCCACGGGGGTGTAGGCCAGCAGCTTCGGGCCGGGGTTGGGGCCCGTCCACAGGCTGGTGGCGGTCACCTGGAGGAGGCCCACCCGGGGGTGGCGGAAGAGCTTGACGGAGCTGGCCGGGCGGATGACCTCGTGCTGCGCCCAGATCTCCCGGAACTCGGGCGAGGCGTCCGTCAGCCGGGCGACCAGTGCCTTCCAGGCGGGCTCCGCGACGTGCTCGGCCATCGAGGCGCGGAACTTGGCGGCCATCAGCCGCATCGTGGCGTCCAGATCGACCACGCACGCCCGCCAATCGGGGTTGGTGAACGCCAGCCACATGCAGTTGCGGTCCTCTTCGGGCAGCGCGTCGAGGTCGCACATCAGCCGCCCGTAGGTGCTGTTGTGGGCGAGGATGTCGAACCGGCTGTTCTGGACGACCGCGGGGAACGGCGCCAACTGCTGGAGCATCTGGCGCAGTTCACGCGAGACGCCGGTGCACTCCTTGCCCGGCAGCGGATCGACGGCGCCGGCGAGCGCGAAGAGGTGGCTGCGCTCGGCGCGGTCGAGCAGCAGCGCGCGGGCCACCGCGTCCAGGACCTGCGGGGAGACGTGGATGTCCCGGGCCTGTTCGAGCCAGGTGTACCAGGTGACGCCGACGGCCCCCAGGTGCGCGACCTCCTCGCGGCGCAGCCCGGGCGTCCGGCGGCGGGCACCGCGCGGCAGGCCGACCTGCTCGGGGGTGATGCGCTCGCGCCGGCTGCGCAGGAAGGCGGCCAGCTCGGCCCGGCGCACGGCGTCGTCGCCGGGTGTCGTGCCCGTGCGCGGGGCGGTGCCGGACGGCGGCGGAGCGGCGGACGCGGCGGGGCGTGTGGCAGCCTGCGTCAGGGTCGCGTCTACGGTCATGCTTCCAGGGTGCCGCAGTGCTCAGCCGGTTGCCAGGTAGCACCGATACCAGGATAAGGACACTCTGGTACCCGTCTGAGTCGTCGGCGATCGTCGACACCGTGAGCGATACCCGAGCACTGACCCCCACTCTCGAAGCGCCGGCCGACGTGCCGCCGAAGCCCGCCGTCCCGGCGCTGCTGACCCCTCTGGGCCTGCTGACCGTTCTGCTGGGCGCCGCCCTGCCCATGATCGACTTCTTTATCGTCAACGTCGCCCTGCCGACCATCGACCGCGACCTGCACGCGGGCCCCGCGATGCTGGAGATGGTGGTGGCCGGATACGGCGTCGCCTACGCCACGCTGCTCGTCCTGGGCGGCCGGCTCGGCGACATGGTCGGCCGCCGCCGGCTGTTCCTGTGGGGCCTGGCCGCGTTCGGTCTGACCTCGCTGGCCTGCGGTCTCGCCCCGGACGCCGGGACGCTGGTGGCCGCCCGGGTCACCCAGGGCGCGGCGGCGGCGCTGCTGCTGCCGCAGGTGCTGGCCACCATCCAGGCCACGACCACCGGCAAGCGGCGCGCCAGGGCCGTCAGCCTGTACGGCGGCACGGCCGGCGTCTCCAGCGCCGTCGGCCAGGTGCTCGGCGGGCTGCTGGTCTCCGTCGACCTGGCGGGCACCGGCTGGCGCGCGGTCTTCCTGGTGAACGTGCCGATCGCGGCGGCGGCCTGGCTGCTGGCCGCCCGTACGGTGCCCGAGACCCGCTCCCCGCACCCGACCCGCGTCGACGGTCCCGGTACCGCGCTGCTGGCCGCCGCCCTGATCACGCTGCTGCTGCCGCTGACCGAGGGGCGGGCGGCCGGCTGGCCCCTGTGGTCCTGGCTCCTGCTGGCCGTCTTCCCCTTCGTCGGCACCGCGTTCGTCCTGGTCGAGCCGCGGGCCGAGCGTTCCGGGCGCACGCCGCTGGTGCCGCCCTCGCTCCTGCGCATCCCGTCCGTGAACAGCGGGCTGGCCATGATCGTTCCGTTCTCGGTGGGCTTCGGCGGGTTCATGTTCGTGGTGGCCGTCGCCCTGCAGAACGGCCTGCGTTACGGCCCGTTCGCGGCCGGCCTGTCGCTGGTGCCGCTCTGCGTGACCTTCTTCATCGCCTCGCTCGCCGGGCCGCGGCTGGTCGGCCGCTTCGGGCGGCGGGTGGTGATCGCCGGTTCGCTGATCCAGGGCGGCGGGCTGATCGCGCTGGCGCTGACCGTGCACGCGAGCTGGCCCGGTACCTCGGTGGCCGGTCTCGCGCCGAGCATGGCGGTCCTGGGCTTCGGGCAGGGCATGGTGCTGCCGGTTCTGATGCGCATCGTGCTGAGCGAACTGCCGGTGGCGCAGGCGGGGGTGGGCGGCGGCGCGATGGTCACCACCCAGCAGTCCGGGCTCGCGCTGGGCGTGGCGACCCTGGGCACCCTCTTCCTCTCGCTGCTGCCGAGCGTCGGCATCCGCGACGCGCTGCTCGCCGCCCTGTTGACCCAGCTGGCCATCGTCGCGGGGACCACGGCGCTTGCCCTGCGGCTCCCGCGGTCCGTGCGCTGACCTGCGGAAAGGCGCGAGGAGACAGCCGGGCTCACATGTGACGGCTGACAGATATTGAAATCTGTCAGCCGTCATGCCATGCTGAATGCACGGAGGATCCCGACGGTTTCTCCCGTTGACCGCCGGCGCCGCCAACGCCGCGCGGGCCCCTCCGGCGCCCGCCGGAGCCCCCTCCGACGCCCCCTCTTTCCTTCAGGAGCACGCAGTGCAGACCCGCACCCTGGGCACCACCGGCCCGCAGACTTCCGCCCTCGGCCTCGGCTGCATGGGTATGTCCGCTCTCTACGGCGACAGCGACCGCGCCGAGTCCCTCGCCACCGTCCACGCCGCCCTCGACGCCGGCGTCACCCTGCTCGACACCGGCGACTTCTACGGCATGGGCCACAACGAACTCCTCCTCAACGAGGCCCTGCGCACCGCCCCCGCGGCGGCCCGCGAGTCCGCTCTGGTCAGCGTCAAGTTCGGCGCCCTGCGCACCGTCGAGGGCGGCTTCACCGGCTACGACGGCCGACCCGCCGCGGTGAAGAACTTCGCCGCCTACTCCCTCCAGCGCCTGGGCACGGACCACATCGACATCTACCGCATCGCCCGGCTCGACCCGGACGTCCCGGTCGAGGAGACCGTCGGCGCCATCGCCGAGCTGGTCGAGGCCGGCCATGTGCGGCACATCGGCCTCTCCGAGGTCGGCGCGGAGACCTTGCGGCGCGCCGCGGCCGTCGCCCCGATCTCCGACCTCCAGATCGAGTACTCCCTCCTCTCCCGTGGCATCGAGGACGCGATCCTGCCGACCGCCCGCGAACTGGGCATCGGCATCACCGCGTACGGCGTGCTGTCCCGGGGCCTGATCAGCGGCCACTTCAGCCGCGACCGCAAGCTCGCCGCGAACGACTTCCGCGGTATGAGCCCGCGCTTCCAGGGCGAGAACCTGGCACACAACCTCGACCTGGTGGACGCGCTGCGCAAGATCGCCGAGCAGAAGGGCGTCTCGGTCGCCCAGATCGCCATCGCCTGGGTGCTCTCGCGGGGTGAGGACATCGTCCCGCTGGTCGGCGCCCGCCGCCGCGACCGGCTGTCCGAGGCGCTCGGCGCCCTGGACGTCACGCTGGACGCGGAGGACCTGGCCGCGATCGAGCGGGCGGTCCCGGCCGATGCCGCCGCCGGCGCGCGCTATCCGTCCGAGCAGATGGCCCACCTCGACAGCGAGCGCTGACCGCAGCGGCGGGCGAGGGGCACGGCCAGGTACCGTCCGTAGGTACCACCACCCCCGCCCCGCGCGCTCCTCCGAAAGGCCGGCCCGCCCCATGCCCCCCGAGACGTTGACCCCCGAGCGCATCCTCGAAGCCACCGAGGAGGTGCTGCGCCGCTACGGCCCCGCCAAGGCCACGGTCGTGGATGTGGCGCGCGCCCTGGGCGTCAGCCACGGCAGCGTCTACCGCCACTTCCGTACGAAGGCGGCGCTGCGGGAGGCGGTCACGGCACGTTGGCTGGACCGGACGAGCCAGGAGCTGTCGGCCATCGTGACGGAGGACGGCCCGGCGCCGGAGCGGCTGGACCGCTGGCTGACCACCCTGTTCGAGGCCAAGCGGCACAAGGCCGGTGACGATCCCGAACTGTTCGCCACCTACATGACCTTGATCGGCGAAAGCGGCGGAGCGGTCGACCGGCACGTCACCGATCTGGAGTCGCAGCTCACGGCGATCATCGAAGCCGGGGTCAGCCAGGGCGCCTTCCACACGCCCTCGCCGGCCACCACCGCGCGCGCCGTCTTCGACGCCACCGGCCGCTTCCATGACCCGTGTTACGCCGCGGAGTGGTCCCGCCCGGAGATCACCGCCGACTTCGAAGCGGTCCGCAACCTGGTCCTGCGCGGCCTCCGCGACTGAGGCGCCTTCCCGGCGTCAGGGCGAGTGCCGCCCTCGGCAGCTTCGTGCCTGCGGTGTCCTCCTCGTGCGGCACCGGCGCTCCTGGTGTGCGCTACCGGGCCCGCCGGTAGCTGCTGCCGTCCTTCGGGCGGGCCAGCAGACCCGCCACCACCAGGTACCGCCGCAGCGCCGAACAGTCCTCGTGCACGGTCAACAGCGCCTCGTTGACCTCACGCTCGCTGTACTCCCGGTCCCGCTCGAACAGCGTCTCCGCGAGGTGGACGAGCAACTGCTCGCGCCGGGCCGCCTTCCGTGGAATCGCCGTCAACCGCCCCTGGGAGAACAGTGCGGTCACCTCTTGCGCCCTGTCGCTTGTGCCCTGATGCGTCATGCCGCGCAGCCTCCCCCGTACGCCACCGGGCGGCAACGCATTTTCGGCGGCAGCAACGACGAAGGGCCCGCCCCTGGCCGTACGACCGAGGGCGGGCCCCACACCGGGTTTGCCGGTTACTTCTTGAAGCCGTAGTCCAGCAGCTTCTTCGCGTCGGCCGTGCGGTCGGCGACCGACGGCGCGGCGAGGACCGCGCCGATGACGGTCTTGCCGTTCCGGGTGGCGGCGAAGACCAGGCAGTACTTGGCCTCCGGACCCGAGCCGGTCTTCACGCCGATGGTGCCCGCGTAGCTGCCGAGCAGGGTGTTGGTGTTGTCCCACGTCATGTAGCGGTAGCCGCCGCTCTTCGTGGTGACCTTCTGCTTGGTCGACTTGGTGCCCACGACCGTACGGAACGTGGAGTACTTCATCGCGTTGCTGGCGAGCTTGGTCAGGTCGCGCGGCGTGGAGTAGTTCGAGCCGTGCCCGATGCCGTCGAACGAGTCGAAGTGCGTGTTCGTCAGGCCGAGGCTCTTGGCGGTGGCGTTCATCTTGCCGATGAACGACTTCACCCGCGCGCCCCGGGTGGACCCGGAGCCGAACTTGTCGGCCAGCGCGTACGCGGCGTCGCAGCCGGACGGCAGCATCAGGCCGTACAGCAGCTGGCGGACGGAGACCTTGTCGCCGACGATCAGCCGGGCCGAGGAGGCCCAGTTGTTGTTGACGATGTAGTCGCTGTACGCCTTCTGGACCGTGACCTTGGAGTCGAGGTTCAGATTCGACTGCCCGAGTACCACCCGGGCAGTCATGATCTTGGTGGTGGAGCCGGTCGAGCGACGGGTGTCCGCCGCCTTGGTGAACAGGGACTTGCCCGTGCCGTTGTTCATCACGAAACCGCCCTTGGCGGTGATCGTGGGCGTCGGGAGCGTGGCGGCCTGTGCCGGAGCGGCGAACGCCCCGGCAGTGAGGACGGCTCCAGCGGTGATGGCGACCGCAGAGACGCGACGAATGCCCTTAATGCCGGTTTTCAAATTGAATACTCCAAATACCCCTGCAGTGCGGCCCATATGAGAAAGCCGCTCGCTCATGAGACGCGTGAGAAGGGCCGATGGATGCGCCCTGGGCCGGCTTTGTTACCGGACCAATGCACTACGGCCCCGCACCACCACTCCACCGCGCCCCGCACCACCGCTCCCTCGCGCCCCGGAAGCCCGCGCTACGGCTGGTCGCCGACGCCCAGGAAGTGCAGCACCGCCAGCACCCGGCGGTGATCGGCGTCCGCCCTCGGCAGGTCCAGCTTCGCCAGGATGTTGTTGATGTGCTTGGCGACCGCGCTCTCGCTGACCACCAGCCCGGCGGCGATCCCCGCGTTGGAACGCCCCTCGGCCATCAGCGCGAGCACCTCCCGCTCGCGGGCCGTCAGCCGCTCCAGCGGGTCACTCGGCCGCCGCACCAGCAGCTGCGCGACGACCTGCGGGTCCAGCGCGGTGCCACCGCCCGCCACCCTCCGCAGCGCCTCGATGAACTCCTCGACATCCGCGACCCGTTGCTTGAGCAGATACCCGACACCGCTGGTGTTGGTCGCGAGCAGATCGGCGGCGTAGCGCTCCTCGACGTACTGCGAGAGCAGCAATACGGCGGTCGACGGCCACCTCTGCCGGATCGTCAGGGCGGCCCGCACCCCCTCGTCGGTGAAGCCCGGCGGCATCCGCACGTCCACCACCGCGAGGTCGGGGCGGTGCTCCTCGACCGCGGCCAGCAACCCCTGCGCGTCCCCCGCCTCGGCCGCCACCTCGAAGCCGGCCATCTCCACCACCTTGACCAGCCCGATCCGCAGCAGCACGGAATCCTCGGCGATCACAGCACGCCTCACCTCGGGCACGGCAGCTCCACGCTCATCATGGTCGGTTCCCCCACGGGACTGCTCATCCGGAATGTCCCGTCCACGGACCGCACGCGCTGGGCGAGCCCCGTAAGGCCGGTTCCCCCGGACGGATCGGCGCCGCCCACCCCGTCGTCGGCGATCACCACCCGTAGTATCCCGCCCAGCCGGGTGACCGTCACCTCCGCCCGGGTCGCCTCCGGCGCATGCTTGGCCACGTTCGTCAGCGCCTCGGAGACCACGAAGTACGCCACCGCCTCGACGGACGGCGCCACCCGCTCCGACGGATCCTGCGGCAGATCCACCCGCAGCCGTACGGGCAGCGGCGCCCGGGCCGCCAGCCCCGACAGCGCCGCGTCGAGCCCCAGCTCGTCCAGGACGGCCGGATGCAGCCCGCGCACCAGCGAGTTCAACTCCTCGATCGCGTCCTTCGCCTCGCGGTGCGCCGCGTCGATCACCTCGCGCGCCTCGGGCGGCAGGTCCGTCAGCGTGGCCCTGGCCAGCCCCAGGTTCAGCGCCAGCGACACCAGCCGCTGCTGCGCCCCGTCGTGCAGGTCCCGCTCGATGCGCCGCCGTTCGGCGTCCGCGGCGTCCACGATCCCGTCGCGGCTCTCGGTGAGGTCGACCACTCGCCGCGCCAGGTCCTCGCTCGGGTCGGGCCCCAGCAGACCGGGCCCGACATGCGTCTCCAGGCGCACCAGGACCGTGGCGAGAGCGGGGGCCGCGGCGAGGGCGGCGAGTCCGGCGAGGGTGACGTAGAACCCCTGGGTGCTGTAGCCGGGGTGATCGGCCCGCCACTCCCAGGGAACCCCCCATACCCACACGTACACCGTGGCGGCGGCCACGCCGGACAACAGCAGGGCCAGCCACAGCACTTCGAGCCCGCCGAGCAGTATGCCGACCAGGAAGTGGTAGCCGTACTGCCGCTGCGGGCGCTGCCACCCCGAGCGGGGTATGTCGATCCCGAGCAGCCGCCGGAAGCGCCAGCGCTGGGCGGCGGTCAGCGCCGGCGCGGAGAACACCGCCAGTATCAGCGCGAACCCGAGGACCACCGGCACGCTGGCGTCGTGCCCCTCGATGATCTCCCACACGAGTCCGAAGATCATGAACAGCAGGAACCCGGTGAAGAGGTGCAGCGGCGCCCCGAGGGCGAGGAAGGACGCATCGCGGGTCAGGAGGGTGAGAGTGCGCCGCAACCGGGGTGGAATGGTCATGATCGAACGATAGGCGGGGGCACGGAGCGGCAGCCATGAAGCTGCTGCCCGGAACGGGGGTGTAGCTGGTGCCACCCCAAGTCGGACAGTCACGTTACTGACCGTGGCCGGCCTGAACCGGAGTCTTGATCAGGAGCCCGACGGCCGGGTTCGTGACACCGGAAGAGACCTCCCCATGGCCCTGATCGCCTTCAACTCCCCTGCCGGGAACGGCCGTTGCGCGACGAAGAGCAGCGGGGCCCACCGCGGGCCGGTACACCTCGGCACGGCCCGCCGCCGGCAGGCCCGTGTCCTCACCGGCGCCGGCCTGGCCCTGCTGCCCTGGCTCGGCTACCTCGCCGGCACCCTGCCGCCCGCCGAGGCCGCGGCCTGGGTCATCCTCGACGCCCTGGAGGCGGCCGCCCTCCTCGCCGCCGGCACCCGTCTGCTGCGCGCCGACCCGCGCCACCGGGCCCCCGCGGCGGCCGCGGCGGTCCTGCTGCTCGCCGACGCCTGCATCGATCTCGCCACCGCCGCCCCCGGCGCGGAGTTCGCCACCGCCGTCGCCATGGCCGTAGCGGCGGAACTCCCCCTGGCGGCCCTGTGCGCCACGCTGGCGGCCCGCTCGACACACCGGGCGCGGACCACCCAGGGTGCGGGGTGGGACGTCGGTACGGGTTCGGGCACCTGAGACTCGGCCGAACAGAGCGCTCGCCGAGCACGCCGAGCGCGAGACGTCCCCCGAGGCGGTCGAGCAAGCCCACGCCGCCTTCGTTGCCCTCCACGCCGACGGCACGGTTCCCGACCCCCCGCCCCCCGCACCGAGGCCGAGGTCCTATCGACACCCTGAGCTACGTGTCCCTTCGTGGCAGCTTCGGGAGAACGGGGCCTAGTCAGCAGTCAACTGTGGCGCCACGGACGCGAGAGCCACGTCTGGCGAGGGCGAGAACTGCGGCGGTGCAGGAGAAGCCGATCAGTGCACCGAGGGTGTTGTTGGTGAGGTCGTTGATGTCGGCGCTGCGTCCTGATCGGGTCACGTACTGGGTGACCTCGATGGCGAGGGAGCCGAGGAATCCGAAGAGGGTGGCCTGGTACCAGCGCACCGGGAGCAGGGCCAGCAGGACGCCGGCGGGGGCGAACAGGAGCACGTTCAGCACGGCGTCCTTGATGTCCGCCGCATTGGTCAGGTCCAGTGGCTTCAGATTGAGAGCCTGGCCGCCGCCGGAGGGGGTTCCGAAGGTGGCGTAGACGACGCAGGCTGCCCAGAACCACAGCAGCCCGAGGGCCACCCGCTGCGACATCTGCCGAGGACTTCCGCGTCGGGTGGTGACCGCACAAAGGGCAACACCGCCCAGAACGCCGATAAGGAGAGCGATCGGGAAGAACATGACGAGAAGCTATCAGCCGATCATAGGAGGCTTTTTTCTCGACGAAGCGGCGGTCGGGGGCGGCACCTGGACCATCACCCCCGCGCACCTAGGGCTCGGCCGAACAGAACCCGTAGGGGTGGCGCGGCCCCCCTTCGGGGCCACAACGCGCCGCGCCGGAGGGGGTATTCCCGAAAAAGCAGCGACTCCGGGCCTTGCCAGGAAACAGCGGCGCCGGCCCCTGCCGAGAAACAGCCGTGCCGGGCCCACCCGAAAAAGCAGCGACTCCGGGCCTACCCGAAAAAGCAGCGGCTCCGGGCCTACCCGGAAAACAAGTGGTGCCGGGCCCTCCAAGGGACCCGGCACCACTCTGCTGTCCGCCCGTGGCGTCAGCGGCGTGGTCACTGCCTCAGCAGCGACCCGGCCGCGGTGTCAGCCGGCTCGGACGCGACGTCGTCAGCAGCCCAGCAGACGTCCACCCAGGTACGCCTGGATCTGGTCCAGCGACACCCGCTCCTGCTTCATCGTGTCGCGCTCGCGCACGGTGACCGCGTTGTCGTCGAGGGTGTCGAAGTCGACGGTGACGCAGAACGGCGTGCCGATCTCGTCCTGGCGGCGGTAGCGGCGGCCGATGGCGCCCGCGTCGTCGAACTCGATGTTCCAGTTCTTGCGCAGGTCGTCCGCGAGGCCCTTGGCCTTCGGGGACAGCTGCGGGTTGCGGGACAGCGGCAGCACCGCGACCTTGACCGGCGCCAGGCGCGGGTCGAGGCGCATGACCGTGCGCTTCTCCATCTTGCCCTTGGCGTTCGGCGCCTCGTCCTCGATGTAGGCGTCGAGCATGAAGGCGAGCATCGCGCGGTTCACACCGGCCGCCGGCTCGATGACGTACGGAGTCCAGCGCTCGCCGGCCTCCTGGTCGAAGTACGACAGGTCCTGGCCGGACGCCTTGGAGTGCGCGGACAGGTCGTAGTCGGTGCGGTTGGCCACGCCCTCCAGCTCGGAGAACTCGGTGCCGCCGAAGTTGAAGCGGTACTCGATGTCAGCGGTGCGCTTGGAGTAGTGCGAGAGCTTCTCGGCGGGGTGCTCGTACCAGCGGATGTTCTCCTCGCGGATGCCGAGGTCGCGGTACCAGTTCCACCGCTGCTCCATCCAGTACTCCTGCCACTGCTCGTCCTCGCCCGGCTTGACGAAGAACTCCATCTCCATCTGCTCGAACTCGCGGGTCCGGAAGATGAAGTTGCCCGGAGTGATCTCGTTCCGGAAGGACTTGCCCATCTGCGCGATGCCGAACGGCGGCTTCTTGCGCGAGGTCTGCTGGACCTGGGCGAAGTTGGTGAAGATGCCCTGCGCGGTCTCGGGGCGCAGGTAGGCGACCGAGGCGGTGTCCTGCGAGGGGCCGAGGTGGGTGGAGAGCAGGCCGGAGAACTGCTTGGGCTCGGTGAAGCCGCCCTTGTTGCCGCAGTGCGGGCAGTTGACGTCGGCGAGGCCGTTCTCGGGCAGCTTGCCGTGCTTGGCCTCGTACGCCTCTTCCAGGTGGTCGGCGCGGAAGCGCTTGTGGCAGGAGGTGCACTCGGTGAGCGGGTCGGTGAAGGTGGCGACGTGGCCGGACGCCTGCCACACCTCGGGAGCCAGGATCACCGACGAGTCGATGCCCACGACGTCCTCGCGCGAGGTGACCATGGCACGCCACCACTGACGCTTGATGTTCTCCTTGAGCTCGACACCCAGCGGGCCGTAATCCCAGGCAGCCCGAGAGCCGCCGTAGATCTCACTGCAGGGGTATACGAAGCCACGGCGCTTGCTCAGGCTGACGATGGTATCGATCTTGTCGGCGGCCACGGTGCTCTCTTCATTACGACGACGAACGATGGATGGCAGCGCCCTCACACCTCGACGGGGGGTGGTGGTCGAGAGGCGGATGAGCGAATAGTTCAGGGTACCGGCGGGCGTGCCCCCCGGACCAAATCGATTCCGGGCCGCTGTCGGCCCGCTCACACCGGCCCGAGGTTTATTGACAATCGTTTCCAGGTTTGTTGAAAATGAGTGTCATGAACATACGCCGTCATCTCACCACCGCGGCCGTCGCCGGAGCCGCGGTGCTCGGCCTCGTGGCCCTCTCCGCCTGCGCCCCCACCAGTAACGGGCGCACGGAGGACGGCAAGCTGAGGGTGACAGCGTCCTTCTATCCCATGGAATTCCTCGCCGAGCAGATCGGCGGGAAGCACGTCGAGGTGACCGACCTCACCAAGCCCGGCGTCGAGCCGCACGACCTGGAGCTCACGCCGAAGCAGACCGCCCAGCTCGGGGAGTCCGGCGCGGTCGTCTACCTCAAGGGCCTGCAGCCCGCCGTGGACAACGCGGTCGCCCAGTCCGGCGTCAAGCACGTCGCCGACGCGGCCGCCCTCACCACCCTGGAGAAGCACGGCACCGAGGTCGACGGGCACCACCACACCACCGGCGACAACCACTCTCACTCGGAGTCCGAGGGCGGCAAGGACCCGCACGTCTGGCTCGACCCGGTGCGGTACGCCGAGGTCGCCCGGGGCGTCGGCAAGACCCTCGCGCAGGCCGACCCGGGCCACCGGGCCGAGTACCGGAAGAACACCGACACCCTGGTCAAGAAGCTGAACGGCCTGGACAAGGAGTTCCGGGACGGGCTGCGGAAGCGCTCCTCGGACACCTTCCTCACCACGCACGCCGCCTTCGGCTACCTCGCCGAGCGCTACGGCCTGACCGAGGAGGCCATCAGCGGCCTCGACCCCGAGGCCGAGCCCAGCGCCCACCGCATCAAGGACCTGCACGACCTCGCCGCCGGGCACCACGTCTCCACGGTCTTCTTCGAGACGATCGCCAACCCGGCCACCGCCAGGACCCTGGCCGGCGACCTGCACCTGAAGACCGACGTGCTCGACCCCCTGGAGGGGATCACCGGCACCTCGCGCGGCAAGGACTACTTCGGCGTGCAGCGCGCCAACCTCGCCGCGCTGCAGAAGGCGCTCGGCACCGAATGACGGACATCGCACACCCGCAGCACGCAACGGAGGTCCCCATGAACCAGCCGGTCATCGACCTGCGCGCCGCCACCGCCGCCCTGGGCGCCCGCCCCGTGCTGCGCGGCGTCGACCTCACCGTGCACAGCGGCGAGGTGGTCGCGCTGCTGGGCGCCAACGGATCGGGCAAGTCCACCGCCGTACGGTCGGTGATCGGCCAGGTCCCGCTCACCGGCGGCACGCTCTCGCTCTTCGGCACGGAGTTCCGCCGCTTCAAGGACTGGGCCCGCATCGGCTACGTCCCGCAGCGCACCACCGCGGCCGGCGGCGTCCCCGCCACCGTCCGCGAGGTCGTCACCTCCGGCCGGCTGGCCCGTACGAAGCTGGGCATCCTGCGCAGGACCGACCGGACCGCCGTGCACCACGCGCTGGAACTGGTCGGGATGGCCGACCGCGCCAAGGACTCCGTCAACGCGCTGTCCGGCGGGCAGCACCAGCGCGTACTCATAGCCCGCGCGCTGGCCGGCGAACCGGACCTGCTGATCATGGACGAGCCGATGGCCGGCGTCGACCTGGCCAGCCAGGAAGTGCTCGCCGCCGCGCTGCGCGAACAGGTCGCCCGGGGCACCACCGTGCTGCTGGTGCTGCACGAACTGGGCCCGCTGGAGCCGCTGATCGACCGCGCGGTGGTGCTGCGCGACGGCTGCGTCGTCCACGACGGCCCGCCCCCCGAGGCCGTGGGCCAGCACGCCCTGCCCGGCCACGACCACGTCCACCCGCACGCCGACGCCGCCGCGGAGCCGCTCCGCACCGGCCTGCTGAGCTAGGGGCTGCGCGACCCATGGAAATCCTCACCTACGCCTTCATGCAGCGGGCCCTGATCGCCGCCCTGATCGTCGGCATCACCGCCCCCGCCATCGGCATCTACCTCGTCCAGCGCCGCCAAGCCCTGATGGGCGACGGCATCGGCCATGTCGCCCTCACCGGCGTCGGCCTCGGCTTCCTGCTCAACACCAGCCCCGTCTGGGTCGCCACCGCCGTCGCCATCGCCGGCTCCGTCGTCATGGAGCTGATCCGCTGGTACGGCAAGACCCGCGGCGATCTCGCGCTGGCCATGCTGTTCTACGGCGGCATGGCGGGCGGCGTGATGCTGATGAACCTCTCCGACGCCGGCTCCAACGCCAACCTCGGCACCTACCTCTTCGGCTCGATCACCACCGTCTCGCCGCAGGACATGACGACGATCTACGTGCTCGCCGCCCTGGTCCTGGCGATCACGGTGGGCCTGCGCCGCCAGCTCTTCGCGGTCTGCCAGGACGAGGAGTTCGCCCGGGTGACCGGACTGCCGGTGCGGCTGCTCAACCTCCTGGTCGCGGTCACCGCCGCGGTCACCGTCACCGTCGCCATGCGCGTCGTCGGACTGCTGCTGGTCAGCGCCCTGATGGTGATCCCGGTCGCGGCCGCCCAGCAGATCAGCCGCAGCTTCGCGGTCACCTTCGCGGTGGCCGTCGCCATCGGAGTCGTGGTCACCCTCACGGGCACGGCCACCTCGTACTACGTGGACGTCCCGTCCGGCGCGACGATCGTGCTCTTCGCCATCGCCCTGTTCGTGGCCTTCACCGCGCTCGCCGCGCCGCTCGCGAAAAAGCGCGCCAAGGCTGCCGCCGGGCCCGGGGACGGGTGCACCCTGGAGGTACCCGGCGGCCGGGCCCCCGCGGACGACGTGAGCGTGGCCGGATAGCGGCGGCGGACCGGACCGGCCGGGAGATAGATGTAGGGGTAAGCGTCTCACCAGGCATCCGGTCATCACCTGGCACAATGGCGGGACGCAGCGCAGGGGGAAGTCCTGACGTCCTAGGGAGGCAACGGTGGCGACGAGCGCGGGATCTCCGGTTCGCGGCCGGTCGACGCGGCAGCGGACCGCGGTGTCCGCCGCACTCGACGAGGTCGACGAGTTCCGCAGTGCGCAGGAGCTGCACGACATGCTCAAGCACCGCGGCGACTCGGTCGGACTGACCACCGTCTACCGCACGCTGCAGTCGCTCGCCGACGCCGGCGAGGTCGACGTGCTGCGCACCAGCGACGGCGAGGCCGTCTACCGCCGGTGCAGCACCGACGATCACCACCACCACCTCGTGTGCCGGGCCTGCGGCAAGGCCGTCGAGGTCGAGGGCCCCGCGGTGGAGAAATGGGCCGACCAGATCGCCACCGAACACGGCTTCCAGGACGTCGCCCACACCATCGAGATCTTCGGGACCTGCGGCGACTGCGCCGGCCGGGCCGCCGAGAAGCAGTAGCGACCACAGCGCACGCGGAACGGGCCGCCCCGGTGACCGGGGCGGCCCGTTCCGCGTGTGCGGGCGCGTGGGGGCGCCTCCGGACGCCTTACTTGGCCGACTGTCCGTCCGGCTCCGGGGCGGCGCCGAAGCGGCGGTCCCGCTTCGCGTACTCCAGGCACGCGTCCCACAGGTTCCGGCGGTCGAAGTCCGGCCAGAGAATGTCCTGGAACACCATCTCCGCGTACGCGCTCTGCCAGATCAGGTAGTTCGAGGTCCGCTGCTCCCCGGACGGCCGGACGAAGAGGTCCACGTCCGGCATGTCCGGGTAGTACATGTACTTCGCGACGGTCTTCTCGTTCACCTTCGACGGGTCCAGCTTTCCGGCCCGTACGTCCGCCGCGATGGCCGCCGCCGCATCGGCGATCTCCGCCCGCCCGCCGTAATTCACGCAGAAGTACAGCGTCATCGCGTCATTGTTCTTGGTCTGCTCCTGGGCGATCTGGAGCTCCTGGACCACGGACTTCCACAGCTTCGGCATCCGCCCGACCCACCGGATGCGAATGCCCAGCGCGTCCATTTCGTCGCGCCGCCGCCGGATCACATCGCGGTTGAAGTTCATCAGGAACTTGACCTCGTCGGGCGACCGCTTCCAGTTCTCCGTCGAGAAGGCGTAGAGCGAAAGGTTCTTCACGCCCATCTCGATGCAGCCCTTGAGGACGTCCAGGACGACGCCCTCGCCGACCTTGTGCCCCTCGGTGCGCGGCAGTCCGCGCTCCTTGGCCCACCGGCCGTTGCCGTCCATGACCACGGCCACATGGTTGGGAACCAGCTCCCCGGGAATCTTCGGCGGCCGCGCGCCGGAGGGGTGCGGCTCGGGCGTGACGTACTCGCGTCGGTTACGGCCCAGGATCCCGCGTCGTGCCATGCGGCCCACTTCTCCTATGTGTCGGCTTCGGTGGTTCGGTTGTGTGGCGTTGCGTGCTGCTCTGCGTACGGCTACGGACGCCTACGGCTACTGCTCGACGTACCGGAGGGAGCGCAGCCCCCGCTCCAGGTGCCAGTGCAGATACGCCGTGACCAGCCCGCTGCCCTCCCGGGCGTGACGGGCCTCGCAGGCGTCCGCGGACTCCCAGTCGCCGGTCAGCAGCGCGCTCAGGAGCCCGATCGCCTCCGAGGAGGGTACGACGCTCCCGGGCACCCGGCAGTCACCGCAGACCACCCCGCCCGACGCGACCGAGAAGAACCGGTTCGGGCCGGGCAGCCCGCACCGCGCACAGCTGTCGAAGCTCGGCGCGTAGCCGTTGACGGCGAGCGAACGCAGCAGGAAGGCGTCGAGGACCAGGTGCGGGGCGTGCTCGCCGCGGGCCAGCGTCCGCAGCCCGCCCACCAGCAGCAGATACTGCTGCACCGCCGGCTCGCCCTCGTGGTCGGTGAACCGCTCGGCGGTCTCCAGCATGGCCGTGCCGGCCGTGTAGCGGGCGTAGTCGGTGACGATCCCGCCGCCGTACGCGGCGATCGTCTCGCTCTGCGTGCACAGGGGAAGTCCGCGGCCCACGAGCTCGCTGCCGCGGGCGTAGAACTGCACGTCGACGTGCGAGAAGGGCTCCAGCCGCGCGCCGAACTTCGACTTCGTGCGCCGTACGCCGCGCGCCACGGCCCGCACCCGGCCGTGGGTACGGGTGAGCAGCGTGATGATCCGGTCCGCCTCGCCCAGCTTCTGGGTGCGCAGCACGATGCCGTCGTCGCGGAACAGACTCATGGCGCCCATTCTCGCCCATGCCCGGAGCGGGTCGGGCGGCTTCACCGTTCGCACACGCAGGGTGACGCTACGGAACTACGCTGGGCTCATGACCAACACGTCACAGCAGGTCGGCTGGGAATTCTGGGGCTCCGAACTCAAGAACCGGCGGGAGGGCGCCGGTCTGAGCCAGGAGGAACTGGGGCGGCGGCTCTTCGCGTCGCACGCGTTGATCAGCAGATTCGAGTCGGCGGAGCGCCGGCCGCGGCTGGACATGGCGATCCAGATCGACCAGGTCCTGGAAACCGACGGCTTCTTCGAGCGCCTGTGCCGGAAGCTGCTGGAGGCGTCGCCGTATGCGTCCTATTTCGCGGCGGTGGCGGAGCTGGAGCGGGTGGCTACGCGGATCTGTGAGTTCGAGTCGATGAGCGTGCCCGGATTGCTTCAGACAGCAGCCTACGCACGGGCGGTCACATTGGCGGGGAACCCTTACGCAACGGACGAGTACATCGAGGGCCTGGTTCGTGCCCGCCTGGAACGCGCAACCATCCTCAAGGGGGAGGACCGGCCTTCCTATTGGGCGGTCCTGCACGAGGCAGTGCTGCGGGTACCGGTAGGCGGCCCGACCGTCATGGCTGAGCAATTGGAACACCTTACGCAGCTCGCGCGCGAGCGGAAGATCGTGATGCAGATTTTCCCGTTTGCGGCTGGCCCATATCCGTCCATGGGGCGCATGGTGACGGTCATGGAGTTCGATGACGCTCCGCCAACCGCCTATACAGAAGGCGTGTATTCGGGGAATTTGCTGGACGAACCGGCCGTAGTGAAGCGTACTCAGCAGAGCTACGATTTGATCCGGGCCGCCGCCCTGTCACCGGAGGCGTCCCTGGCCCTGATCGAATCGGCGGCAGAGGACTACAAACGATGCGCGAGTACGACCTGAGCGACGCCCGCTGGCGCAAGAGCAGCTACAGCGACCACAACGGCGGAAGCTGCATCGAGGTCGCCGACCACTTCCCCGGCGCCGCCGCATGGCGCAAGAGCACCTACAGCGACCAAAACGGCGGAAGCTGCGTCGAGGTCTCCGACAACTTCCCCGGCCTCGTCCCCATCCGCGACAGCAAGGCGGGGGCCGACGGACCCGTCGTCGCCGTGCCCGCGTCCGCATGGTCCGCTTTCATCGGGGCCGTCAAGAACGCGCGGTTCACGACTGCCTGACCGACCTTCACCGTGCCGGCACAACAGGCACACACCGGCCCCGCCATCTGACCTGGATGACGGGGCCACATCACGTTAGTGTCCGGTCAACGCGGGCGGAAGGTGACCTTCCGTACTTCTCAGTCACCCCATGGGATCTGGCCCTCACGGCACGTCAACTCCCCGGTAGCATCCCGTGATGATCGGCAACACGACGCCGTGCAGGCCGGCCGACCCAGTCAGTACCCCACTTGAGGATCTCGATGACATCCATACCGGAGGCGCTGTTGTGGTGCCTCAGCGCAGGTACGGCCGCCGCCGTGGTCCTGGCGGCGCTCTCGATCCGGGCGAGCGGCCAGCGCAAGGCCCTCAGAGCACGTCTGACCGCCGCTGAGGAACAGAACAGCGCCACGCTCCACAGCAATACGGAGCTGTCGGCCCGGCTGCGCGCCACCGAAGCCGAGATCCGGCACCTGGCCGGGACCCGGCTCCCCGACCTCACCCTCGCCCTCGCCCACCCGCACGTGCCCGTGCGGGGTCTGCTGGACTCCCGGTTCACCGGGACCGAGACCGACCAGGCGCTGAACGGCGTACTGGAACAGGTCAGCGAGGCCATCACCAAGGAGCGGGCCCGGGTCGACGCGGCGGCGCAGTCCACCCTCCGTGGCGCCACCACCACCATCCAGGCACTGCTCTACCGGCTGCAGACGTCCCTCCAGGAGATGCAGCACCGCTACGACGACCCGAACGTCGCCCAGGACCTCCTGAACGCGGACTTCCTCAACGAGCAGGCGCTGCGGCGCATCCAGGCCACCGGTGTGGTGTGCGGAGCCTGGCCGGGACTGACCCGGGAGGACTCCTACCTCGCCGAGCTGGTGGTCGGCGCCGCCTCGCGGCTGCGCGGCTACGAGCGCGTACAGGTCAGCAACCAGCTGCGCGACCCGGTCGCGGTGGTCGCGCGTGCGGTCGAGCCGATCGCCATCACCGTCACCGAGCTGCTCGCCAACGCGCTGCACCACTCGCACCGTGAGCTGCCCGTCACCGTGACCCTCCAGCAGGGCAACCGCGGCGCCTCGGTCATCATCGACGACTACGGCGTCGGGATGCACGAGGACGAGGTCAAGGCCGCGATGGAGCTGCTGGCGAGCGACAACGACCTGCTGCTGACCCAGCTCGGTGACCCGCCGCGGTCCGGCTTCGCGGCGGCCGGCCAGCTGGTGCGCCAGTACGGCTTCGGGGTGCACATCGAGTCGTCGCCGTACGGCGGCGTGCGGGCCGTTGTCTACATCCCGGGTGACCCCCTTCTCACCCTCCTCGACGAGAGCACCCAGCCCATGTCCGTGATGGCTCCGCTGCCGCACCGTTCCGGTGCGTCCGACCGGCCCGCGGTACTCCCGACCGGAGCCACCGCCCCCGTACCCCACACCCCCACACCGCACACCCCTGCTCCGGCCGCTCCGGAGCAAGCAACGGGCACGCCCGCGCAGTCCGACGTCACGGCGGATCCCGCCGAGGGCGGACTGCCGCGCAGGCGCCGCCGGACGCCGGTGTCGGAGCAGCAGCAGAGCCTGCCGCGCACCGACCCGGTCCGTGAACGGTCCCCGGAGGAGGCGGCCTCTCGCTGGGCCGCGCTCCAGCAGGGCACCGAATCCGGCCGTGCCGCAGCCCACACAGAACCCCCTCGCAGTCCCGAAGGGAACGCCCAGCCATGAACAGCCCCACTCGCCGCCGCGTCACCGAGGACAAGTCCTGGGTGCTGGCCCCCCTCCTGGAGCTGCCGCATGTTATCCACGCAGCCGTGATCTCCGGTGACGGATTCATCGAGGGATCGTCGCCCGGCCTGAAGCGTGATGCCGCCGAAGGTGTCGCCGCCATGATGTCCGCGCTCCAGGGCGCCGGACGCGCGGTGACCGCGGCGTTCGCCGAACGGGACGACGCCCGGCTGCGCCAGACCGTCATCGAATCCGAACAGGGCTGGGTCTTCGCCATACCCGCGGGCGAGAACACCTGCCTGGCCGTCTTCGCCGGACCGGAGGTCAATATGGGAGTCGTAGCGCACCACATGCAGATCCAGGTGACGACGCTGGGCAACAAGGTCATGAACAGCCCGGCGCGGGACCTCGGCAGCAAGGCATGACCCCGCGCCAGAGCACCAGGCGCCTCGTACCGGCCTATCTGGCGACCGGCGGACGCGCCCAACCCAGCCGCAACACGTTTGACCGGCTCACGCTGCTGCACAGCGGGGGGATGCCGATCTCCAGTGAGGTACGACCGGAAGAGCACCGGATTCTGGAGCTCCTCCAGCCCGGAGCCTTGTCTCTGGCCGAGGTCGCAGCCCATCTCCACCTGCCCGTCAGTGTGGTGAAGGTGCTGGTGGCCGACCTCGTCGATGCCGGCCTCCTGCACGCCCGTGTCCCCATCCCCGAAGCCGAGCAATTCGACCGGCAGATCCTGGAGAGGGTTCTCGATGGACTCCGCTCTCTCAAGTCCTAGCAACGGTCCCGGCACCGACGGCATGTACCTCCCCGGAGCCGACCAGACCCTGGTCAAGCTCCTGGTCGCGGGGCCGTTCGGGGTCGGGAAGACCACGCTCATCCGGGCGCTCTCGGAGACCCCGCCGCTGCACACCGAAGAGGTGATGACGCAGTCCGGTGCGTTCGTCGACGACCTCGCCGGTGTGCGGGAGAAGACCACGACCACCGTCGCCATCGACTTCGGGCGGCTGACGCTGCCCGGGGACCTGGTGCTGTACCTGTTCGGCACCCCCGGACAGAAACGATTCCGTCCGCTGTGGCAGGACATCGCGCGCGGCGCGCTGGGCGCGCTCGTACTCGCCGACACCCGCCGCCTCGCGGACTCCTTCGAGGTGATGGACATCATCGAGGAGGCGGGGCTGCGCTACGCGGTCGCGGTCAACACCTTCCCCGACGCGCCGCATTACGACGCCGAGAAGCTCCGCGAAGCCCTCGACCTGCACCCCGAGACGCCGCTGGTGCTGTGCGACGCGCGCGACCGCGACCAGTCCGTCGACGCGCTGATCGCGCTCGTCGGGCACGTTCTCGCCCATACGCCCCAGGAGAACCAGACCTCGTGACTTCCCCGTACGAGCCGGGCGCCGCCCCGCCACCCGGCTGCCCCGCCCATGCCCAGGGCGGCCCGGCCGCCGGGCCGGCACAGGCCCCCGCGCAGCACGCCGCCGCAGCCGGCGGCACTCCGCTGGACCAGGGCGAGCAGCACTCGCTCGTCAAGCTGTACGAACCGGAGTTCGCGGCCGACCCGCACCGCTACTACGCCTATCTGCGGCAGTACGGTGCGCTGGCGCCCGTGGAGATCGCCGCCGGGGTGACCGCGATGCTGGTCACCGACTACCGGGCCGCGCTCGACCTGCTGAACGACGAGACCACCTGGTCCAAGGACTCCCGGGCCTGGATGCAGACGGTTCCCCCCGACACGGCGGTCATGCCGATGCTCGGCTGGCGGCCCAACGCCCTGTTCAACGACGGGGAGGTGCACCGGCGCTACCGCCAGGTGATCACCGACAGCTTCCGGCTGGTCGACCCGCAGGAACTGCGGAACCGGGTCCGGCGCACCGCGGACACCCTGATCCAGAGGTTCGGCGCGACCGGCGAGGCCGACCTCGTTCCCGCCTACGCGCAGCAGCTGCCCCTGCTGATGTTCAACAACCTCTTCGGCATGCCCGACGAGTACGGCGACCAGCTGATCGCGGCGATCACCGGGCTGATGGACTGCGCCACGCCGGAGGAGGCGGCGAGCGCCGACGCGGCGTTCACGGCGTACATCATGGAACTCGTGGGCCGGAAGAAGGCGGAGCGCGGGCCGGACCTCACGTCCTGGTTCCTGGACCACCCCAACGCCCTCTCCGACGAGGAGATCGCCGCGCAGATCGTCGTGACGATGGCCGCGGGCAACGAGCCGCTGGCCAACCTCATCGCCAACGCGCTGTCCCGGATGCTCTCCGACGACCGCTACTACAGCACGCTGTCCGGCGGTGCGCTCACGGTGCAGGACGCCATCAACGAAGTGATGTGGAACGACCCGCCGATGGGCCAGTACTCCGCGCACTACGCCCGCCGCGACGTGTTCTTCCACGGCACCTGGGTGCGCAAGGGCCAGCTGGTGCTGATCTCCTACGCGGCGGCCAACACCCAGTTCGGCGAGGTCACGCTGGACAGCGGATCGGGCAGCGGCGCGCACCTGACCTGGGCGTCCGGTCCGCATGCCTGCCCGGTGCCGCGGCACGCGCTGGTGATCGCCACCACCGCCATCGAGCGTCTCACCGCCTGGCTGTCCGACATCGAACTCGCTGTCCCCAAGAGCGAGTTGCGGTGGCGTCCCAGCTCGTTCCAACGGGCCCTGGCGGCCCTTCCGGCACGCTTCACCCCCATTACCCCCGACCAGGCAGGAGCCACGCCGTGGGACAACAGCTCGTCGCCCTCGACCCGTCCGGATCTGACATCTACGGAGAGGCCGAGCGCCTCCGTGAGCTAGGGCCCGCCACCCGCGTCCAGATTCCCGAGGGCCCCGAAGCCTGGTCGATCACCAGCCACGCCCTCCTCAAGAAGCTGCTGACCGACCCCCGCGTCTCCAAGAACCCCCGGGAGCACTGGCCCGCGTGGCAGCGCGGTGAGTACCACGACAGCTGGCTGCAGACGTGGGTCGGCGTGAACAACATGTTCACCGCGTACGGCGAGGACCACCGGCGGCTGCGCAAGCTCATCGCGCCGGCCTTCACCGCCCGCCGCACCGAGGCCATGCAGCCGTCGGTCGAGCGCATCACCGCGGCCCTGCTCGACGACCTCGCGGCGGTCCCGGCCGGCGAGGTCACCGACCTGCGCGCGACCTTCGCGCACCCGCTGCCCATGCAGGTCATCTGCGAGCTGTTCGGCATTCCGGGCGAGGACACCCGCGCGGAACTGGCCCGGCTCGCCGAGTCCATCATGACCAGCGTCGACCCGGAAGAGGCCGGGATGACGTTCGTGGCCACCCAGGAGCTGCTGAGCGGCCTGGTCGCGCACAAGCGCCGGCAGCCCGCCGAGGACCTGACCAGCCTGCTGGTCTCCTCGCGGGACGACGAGGGCCACAAGATGAGCGAGCAGGAGCTGATCGACACGCTGCTGCTCGTCCTGGTCGCCGGGCACGAGACCACCGTCAACCTCATCGGCAACGCGGTGCACAACCTGCTCACGCACCCGGAGCAGTTCAAGCAGGTGCTCTCCGGCCAGGCGTCCTGGAACGACGTCATCGAGGAGACGCTCCGCTGGTCCCCCAGCGTCGCCAACCTTCCGCTCCGCTTCGCCGTCGAGGACATCGAGATCCCGGGCGGGCCCACCATCCGCAAGGGCGACGCGATCCTGCCGTCGTTCGTCGCGACCGGCCGCGACCCCGGCCAGCACGGCCCCACCGCGGACGAGTTCAACGTCCGGCGTCCCGGCGTGGAGCACCTCAGCTTCGGTCACGGCGTCCACCACTGCCTGGGCGCTCCCCTGGCCCGTATGGAGACGCGGGTCGCCCTGCCGGCCCTCTTCGACCGTTTCCCGGACCTTCAACTGGGCGTCCCCGTCGAGGAGTTGGAGCCGTCGAACGGTTTCATCACCAGCGGCCTGCGCGGCCTGCCGATCCGGCTGACGCCCGCCGGCTGACCCGCGTACGGCCCGGCCGCCACCGGACCCCGTCACCCTCCGCGGTGGCGGGGTTCGTGCGTTGCGGGCAACCTGCCGCGGCCGCCGCGCTCAGGACGGCGTACCGGCAGCGGCCGCCAGCAGGCGGCGGGTCTCGGCCGGGCGCAGCATCAGCGCGCTGCCGACCGTGGTCAGGACCTCGCGTTCCGCGGGGAGGTAGGAGCCGTCGGCGAGGGCGATCCGGGCGCCCTGGAGGAGCAGCGATTCCCGGCCCGCGGGGGCGAGGTGGGGCGCGAGCGGCTCCAGCGACTCGTGGAGCTCTATGGCCAGCGCGGTGCCGCACGGGTCGAGCCCGGCGTGGCCGCAGTGGCCGCCGGTGACCGCGTCGTAGGTGCCGGTGAGCCGGCCGGTGTCGGCGGCGAGCGCGGCGAGGAGGGTGAGCAGCTGGTCCTCGGAGCAGTCCGCGAAACCGGCCGCGCGCACCGCGTCGACGGCGCGGTCGCGGACCGCGCGGGAGGACGTGCCGCCGGCGGCCAGCAGGGCGAGCGTGACGGTGTGCACGGCGTCCCGCAGCATCGCGGAGAAGCGGACGGTGGTGGGGTGGTCGAGGGCGTCCAGGCCGAAGTGGCCGTGACACGCGGAGCACTCCAGGACCGGGCCGGTGACGCCGCGGGACAGCAGCGGGACGCCGAGGACGGTGAAGCGGCGGGTGCCGCTGCGGCGGAGGTAGTTGCGGTCCCCGCCGCAATCGGGACAGAAGAACTCGCCGTCGGCGACGGTACGCCAGGACGTGCGCACGCCCATCACACACATCTTGTGCATCGCGTCAGTCCTCCATACGCTCCGGCTCCGTCGCCGCATTGGACGTGATGTTAGCCACATGAGTGATGCGGCGTCAGCAGCTCGTATCGGACAACTGGCCGGACCCTGCCGGAGCTCCGCCCTCCCGGGGGAGGTCTCCCGGGCGCACACGCCGGCGCCCCCGTCGCCCGGGGTGGGCGACGGGGGCGCGGAAGCGCACTACAACGGGGTCAGCGGCCCGCGCGGTTGACCGCGGAGACGACCGCCTTCAGCGAGGCGCGGGTGGTGTTCGCGTCGATGCCGATGCCCCACAGGACCTTGTCGTCGATCGCGCACTCGATGTACGAGGCGGCCTGCGCGGAGGCACCCTCGCTCATGGTGTGCTCCTGGTAGTCCAGCAGGCGGACGTCGACGCCGACGCCCTGGAGCGCGTCGAAGAACGCGGAGATCGGACCGTTGCCGGAGCCCGTCAGGACGGTGTCCTGGCCGTCGACCACCGCTTCGACAGTGAGCGAGTCGATGCCGTCCCGGTCCGTCGTGGTCTGCCCGTTCTTGACCTGGATGCGGCCCCACGGGTTCTCGGGGTTGGGCAGGTACTCGTCCTGGAAGGCGGACCAGATCGCGGCCGGGGTGACCTCGCCGCCCTCGGCGTCGGTCTTCTCCTGGATGATCCGGGAGAACTCGATCTGCATCCGGCGCGGCAGGTCCAGCTTGTGGTCGTTCTTCAGGACGTAGGCGATACCGCCCTTGCCGGACTGCGAGTTGACGCGGATGACGGCCTCGTAGGAGCGGCCGACGTCCTTGGGGTCGATGGGCAGGTACGGCACCGCCCACTCGATGTCGTCGACGGTCTTGCCGGCCGCGGCCGCCTCGGCCTGCATGGCGTCGAAGCCCTTCTTGATGGCGTCCTGGTGGGAGCCGGAGAAGGCGGTGTAGACCAGGTCGCCCGCGTAGGGGTGGCGCGGGTGGACCTCCATCTGGTTGCAGTACTCGCTCGTCCGACGGATCTCGTCGATCTGCGAGAAGTCGATCTGCGGGTCGACGCCCTGGGAGAAGAGGTTCATGCCCAGCGTCACCAGGTCGACGTTGCCGGTGCGCTCGCCCTGGCCGAACAGGCAGCCCTCGATGCGGTCCGCGCCCGCCATGATCGCCAGTTCGGCGGCGGCCACGGCCGTACCGCGGTCGTTGTGCGGGTGGACGGACAGGCAGACGTGCTCGCGTCGGGACAGGTTGCGGCTCATCCACTCGAAGCGGTCGGCGTGCGTCGACGGCGTCGAACGCTCCACCGTGGCCGGCAGGTTGAGGATGATCTCGCGGCCGTCCTCCGGCTGCCAGACGTCCATCACGCCCTCGCAGACCTCCAGCGCGAAGTCCAGCTCGGTGTCGGTGAAGATCTCCGGCGAGTACTGGTAGCCGAAGATCGTGTCGTCGCCCAGCAGCTTGTCGGCGTACTCCATGACCAGCCGGGTGCCGTCCACCGCGATCTGCTTGACCTGGTCCTTCGAGCCGCGGAAGACGACCCGGCGGAAGACCGGCGCGGTGGCGTTGTACAGGTGGACGGTGGCGCGGTGGGCGCCGCGCAGCGATTCCACGGTCCGCTCGATGAGCTCCTCGCGGGCCTGGGTCAGCACCGAGATGGTGACGTCCTCCGGGATCGCGCCCTCTTCGATGATCGAGCGGACGAAGGCGAAGTCGGTCTCGCCGGAGGAGGGGAACCCGACCTCGATCTCCTTGTAGCCCATACGTACCAGCAGGTCGAACATCGCGCGCTTACGGGCCGGCGACATGGGGTCGATCAGCGCCTGGTTGCCGTCGCGGAGGTCGGTGGACAGCCAGCGGGGCGCCGCGGTGATCCGGTTGTCCGGCCAGGTGCGGTCGGGGATGTCGACGGCCTCGTAGCGGCCGTACTTGTGGATCGGCATCCCGGAGGGACGCTGCAGCTGGGTGGCGTTGGTGAGCGGCGTACGGCGACCGACGGCGTTGGCTGCGGGGCTCGACGGATTCGTCATGGTGCGTAGGGCTCCTCGTGTGTCCGCGGGGGGAGGCACGGCCGACGGGGCGAAGGATCGCAACACCGAACTCCGCGGGGAGGGGGTCGGCCTACGACTACAGGCCCTCGCCGCGGCAGCTAAGGAGAAGCAGCCCGAAACGCATGATGCACAGCACCCTAGCTGAGGTCCGGCCTGAGTGGCGGGTGCGTATCAGTATGCGGGACCGAGACCGGCGTTCGGCATCAAATGCGACGAACCACACAAATTCGGGAATCTCCACCGCGGGCAGTGACACCGGCACTACACAGTGCCACCGTTTGTCCATGGACCTCAACACCGCAGATCGTGAATCCGCCGCCCCCCGCACCCCCGACCACCCGGTCTTCTGCACGATCATCCCGCCGCACATCCTCGACAACCTGGCGCAGTCGGACGACCCGGCCCGGCACGAGCCGGCCCGCCGCACCCTGGAGCACGACCACGCCCGGCGCACCCAGCGCCGGGCGATCGCCGCCGAGGGCCGCACCCCCGGGGAGCCCGGCGCCGACGCGGACAAGCCGAACCGCACGATCTACGACGCCGGCCACCAGGAGAACCTGCCCGGCACCAAGGTGCACGCCGAGTCCGACAGCCCGTCCAAGGACGCGTCGGTCAACCGCGCGCACGCGGGCCTGGGCGCGACCTTCGAGCTCTACCTCAAGGTGTACGGCCGCAAGTCCATCGACGGCGCCGGCCTGCCGCTCAACGCGACCGTGCACTACGGCCAGAAGTACGACAACGCCTTCTGGGACGGCGAGCGGATGGTCTTCGGCGACGGGGACAACGACCTCTTCCGGGACTTCACCATCCCCGTCGACGTCATCGGCCACGAGCTGACCCACGGCGTCACCCAGTACACCGCCAACCTCGACTACCAGGACCAGTCCGGGGCCCTCAACGAGTCGCTCTCCGACGTCTTCGGCAGCCTGATCAAGCAGTACGCCCTCGGCCAGACCGCCGACCGGGCCGACTGGCTGATCGGCGCCGACCTGCTCGGCCCGAACGTCACCGGCACCGCCCTGCGCTCCATGAAGGCCCCCGGGACGGCGTACGACGACGACGTCCTCGGCAAGGACCCGCAGCCCGCGACGATGAAGGGCTATGTCCGCACCACCGACGACAACGGCGGCGTGCACATCAATTCCGGCATCCCCAACCACGCCTTCTACCTGGTCGCGAGCGCCCTCGGCGGCAAAGCCTGGGAGCGCGCCGGGCAGGTCTGGTACGACGTGCTGACCGGCGGCCAGCTTCCCAAGAACGCCCAGTTCGCGGACTTCGCCAAGCTCACGCTCAAAGCCGCGCAGGCCCGCTTCGGCGCCGGCGACGAGCACGAGGCCGTGGTGAAGGCGTGGACCCAGGTCGGCATCAACCCGAAGTGACGCCCGGCGGCACAACCGGGGCGGGGGCGTCCGGCAAGCGCGCCCGCCCCACCCGTGCCTACCGTGTCCGTACGGGGCCCGTTCCGCTGTCCATACGGGCCCCCATCCGGGGTAGGAGTCCGTCGCAGGACGTCGGAGGAGCCCGTTATGCGCATTCATGTCCATCGCACCGGCGGTTTCGCCGCCATCGACCGCCGCGCCGAGGTCGACACCGCAGACCGTCCCGACGCCGCCGACTGGCAGGAGCTGGCCAAGCAGGCCGTGGCCACCGCCCGCACCGAGCCCCCGGTCGGTGTCCCCGACGGCTTCAGCTACCAGATCACCGTCGACGGCCGGACCGTCTACTGCTCGGACCCGCGCCTCACGGACGAACAACGGACCTTGATCACGAAGGTGCTGAAGGAAGGGTCGTAGCGGCTCCGGAACGCTGGGGGCGGGGCCGGAGCGTGCCGTACCCCTTGACAGAGTTACCGGCGGTTACAAAGCTCCCGCCCATGGTGACGAACCCGCTGCCCGCGTTCCCGCCCGGTTTTCTCTGGGGCGTTTCCACCTCGGCCCACCAGATCGAGGGGGCCGTCGACAAACGTGACGCGTCGGTCTGGGACGCGTTCACGGCCGAGCCCGGCCGGGTGAAGGACGGCTCGACGGCGGAGGTGGCCTGCGACCACTACCACCGCTACCGCGAGGACGTGGCCCTGCTGCGTGACCTGGGCGTGGACGCGTACCGCTTCTCCGTCTCCTGGCCCCGGGTGACCCACGAGGGCGGCCTCGACTTCTACGACCGGCTGGTCGACGAGCTGTGCGCGGCGGGCGTGCGGCCGGTGCCGACGCTCTTCCACTGGGACCTGCCGCTGGGTCTGGACTGGCTGGAGCGGGACACCGCGGCCCGGTTCGCCGACCACGCGGCGCGGGTGGCCGACCGGCTCGGCGACCGCGTGGACCGCTGGATCACCCTCAACGAGCCCGCGGAACACACCCTGTTGGGCCATGCGCTGGGCGCCCACGCACCCGGCCGGACGCTGCTGTTCGACGCGCTCCCGGTGGCCCACCACCAGCTCCTGGCGCACGGTCTCGCGGTGCGGGCGCTGCGCGCGGGCGGCGCCACGGACATCGGCATCGCCAACTCGCACGGCCCCACCTGGCCGGCGTCCGGCCGACCGGAGGACGTCGAGGCCGCCGACTTCTACGACGTGCTCCTCAACCGCCTTTTCGCCGACCCGCTGCTGCTGGGCCGCTACCCCGACGGCATCGCCGCACTGCTGCCGGGCGACGTCGAGTCCGACCTGAAGGTGATCGCGGAACCCCTCGACTGGTACGGCATCAACTACTACCAGCCGACGAAGGTGGGTGCGCCCGAGGGCACCGAGAGCGAGTTCTCCGGGCTGACGCTGCCCGCCGAACTCCCCTTCTCCGTCCGGAAGATCGACGGCTACCCGGTGACCGACTTCGGCTGGCCGGTGGTCCCCGAAGCCCTGACGGAGCTGCTCACCGGCTTCCGGGAGCGGTACGGGGAGCGGCTGCCGCCCGTCGTCATCACCGAGAACGGCTGCTCGTACGAGGGGCTCGACGACCAGGAGCGGATCGCGTTCCTGGACGGGCACCTGCGGGCGCTGCACGCGGCCATGGCGGCCGGGGTGGACGTGCGCGGGTACTTCGTGTGGTCGCTGCTGGACAACTTCGAGTGGGCGGAGGGCTACGCCCGGCGGTTCGGGCTGGTGCACGTGGACTACGGGACGCAGGCGCGCACCCCGAAGTCCTCGTACCGCTGGCTGCACAACGTGCTGAGGGAACAGGCCGGCAAGGCACGGGGATGAGCGGGACGGCCGCTCCGGCGGCGCTCGCGGAGCCGTCGGAGCGGGTGGGGCGGGCGTGGACCGCCTCGTTGTCGCTGGCGAACGGGGCGATCTGGGTCGGGTGGTACGGGCCGATCCAGATCCTGCTGGCACTGCAGGCGGCGGAGCTGGCACCGGCGGGCACCGCCAAGGAGACGGTGCTGGCGTGGGTGACCGGGGCGGGAGCCGCCGTCTCGATGATCGCCAACCCGTTGTTCGGGGCGCTGTCGGACCGTACGACCTCGCGGCTGGGGCGGCGGACGCCGTGGATCGTCGCGGGGGTCGCGGGCGGGGCGGTGGCCCTCGTGCTGCTCGCGGGGGCGCGGAGCGTGGCGGCGATGGCGGTGGGCTGGTGCGGCGTGCAGCTCACGCTCAACGCGGCGTTCGCGGCGGTCACCGCGGCGTTGCCGGACCGGGTGCCGCCCGGCCAGCGGGGCTCGGTGGGCGGCTGGCTGGGGGCCGCGCAGGTCCTGGGCGCGGTGGCCGGGACGGGGCTGGCGACGGCCGGCGGCGGCGTGGCCGGCGGCTACCTGGCCTGCGCCGCCTGCACGGTGCTGGGGGCGCTCCCGTACGTGCTGCACCGGGACCTGGTGCTGCCGGCCGGGCGGCGGCCCGCGGCCCGCCCGGCGGCCGTGCTGCGCGGGCTGTGGATCAGCCCGCGCCGCCATCCCGACCTGGCCTGGGCCTGGCTGACCCGGTTCCTGATCAACCTGGGCAACGCGCTGGCGCTGCTGTACCTGCTGTACTACCTGCGGGACGTGCTCCGGCGGCCGGACCCGGGCGGCGGGGTGCTGATCCTGACCGCTCTCAACGGGGTCACGCTGCTGGGCACCGTCGTCGTGGGCGGGATCTGGTCGGACCGGACCGGGCGGCGCAAACCGTTCGTCCTGGGCGCCGGGGTGATCATGGCGGCGGCGACCGGGCTGCTGGCCGGCTGGCAGACCTGGACGGGGGCGCTGTGCGCCGCGGCACTGCTCGGGGTCGGGTTCGGGGTCTTCACCTCCGTCGACCTGGCGCTGATGACGGAGGTGCTGCCGGCCGCCGCGGACCGCGCCAAGGACCTCGGCGTCATCAACATCGCCAACGCGCTGCCGCAGGTGGCCGCCCCGGCGCTGGCCGCGCCGCTCGTGCACCACCTCGGCGGCTACCGGGTGCTGTACGCCGTGGCGGCCGCGATCGGGCTGGTGGGGGCGTTGCTGGTGCGGCGGATCCGCGGGGTGGCGTGACGCCGCCCCGCGCCCGGCTCAGAAGCCCAGCTTCCGCAGCTGCTTGGGATCGCGCTGCCAGTCCTTCGCCACCTTGACGTGCAGATCGAGGAAGACCGGCGTGCCGAGCAGTGCCTCGATGTGCTTGCGGGACTTGGTCCCGACCTCCTTGAGCCGCTTGCCCTTCGGGCCGATGATGATGCCCTTCTGGCTGGGCCGCTCGATGTAGACGTTGGCGTGGATGTCCAGCAGCGGCTTGTCGGCCGGGCGGTCCTCGCGCGGGAGCATCTCCTCGACCACCACGGCGATGGAGTGCGGCAGTTCGTCGCGGACGCCCTCCAGCGCGGCCTCCCGGATCAGCTCGGCGACCATGACCTGCTCGGGCTCGTCGGTGAGGTCGCCCTCCGGGTAGAGCGCCGGGCCCTCGGGCAGGAGCGGCACGAGCAGGTCGGCCAGCAGCGACACCTGGGCGTCGCCGACCGCCGAGACCGGGATGATCTCGGCCCACTCGATGCCCAGCTCCTTGCCGAGCTGGTCGATCGCGATCAGCTGGGCGGCCAGCGCCTTGGAGTCGACCAGGTCGGTCTTGGTGACGATGGCGATCTTGGGGGTCTTCTTGATGTCGGCCAGCTCGGCGGCGATGTAGCGGTCGCCGGGGCCGATCTTCTGGTCGGCGGGCAGACAGAAGCCGATGACGTCGACCTCCGACCACGTGGTGCGGACCACGTCGTTGAGGCGTTCGCCGAGCAGCGTGCGCGGCTTGTGCAGACCGGGGGTGTCGACGAGGACCAGCTGGGCCTCGGGGCGGTGCACGATGCCGCGCACCGTGTGCCGGGTGGTCTGCGGGCGGTTGGAGGTGATGGCCACCTTCGTGCCGACGAGAGCGTTCGTCAGGGTGGACTTGCCTGCGTTGGGGCGCCCGACGAAGCATGCGAAGCCGGCGCGGTGCGGGGCGGAGGACTCTGTACGAACGCTCATGGCGCCCATTCTCCCCGATGCCGGGCGCCGCTCCGACCACGCCGGGCGACGCCCGCTCCCGAGTCCCCTCCGCCGGGGCCCCGCACGGGGCCCGGGTCCTACGCCTCGCCCGCGGGGCCCGTGGTGCGCACGGTGCCGTCGAGGCCGGCGACCAGGACGGGCGTCGCGGGGCCGCCGAGGTCCCGTACGGCCGCGCGGTCCGCGTCGCTGGCCTCCTCGGCCTCGGTGACCACGGCCGCGGCCTCCAGGGAGGTGGCACCGCTGGCGACGGCCATGGCGACGGCCGTCTGCAACGCGCTGAGCTGCAACGATTCCAGGGCGACGGTGCCGGCGACGTAGGTGCGGCCGGTCTCGTCGCGGACGGCAGCACCCTCGGGCACGCCGTTGCGGGCCCGCGCCGAGCGCGCGAGCGTGACGATCTTGCGGTCTTCGGGGTCCAGCGGTGCGGCATCGGTCATACCGGCGAGCATATGCGCCGCCCCCGCGACGGCCGTAGCGGGATCGCCCGGCGCCCGTCTCCGGCGCCGGGGAGGGATGGCTGCCCCGGTCCCCCGTGGCCGGGGCAACCCGCGTGGCAAGATTTCTCGGACGATTTCCCCACGCGTGGCGGCCGCCTTTCGGCAACCGCCCGAAGATCTTTCCACGGTGCGCCGGGCAGAATCCAGCCCCACCGGAAATGGCTTGCAGAACATTTCCGGTGCACTGGAGATGAGTGGCCCGGCGCACCACCGCAGGCGTTTTCCCGCGGTGTGCGGCAGGTCGGTGGTTCCGGTGTGCGCCGGGACTACGCGGAGAGTTCCGCGGGCTCGCCCGCGTCCGCCGGGCGGACCGGCTCGCAGACCACCGTGACGATCTTGTTCCGGCGGCCGGCCGGGGATTCGGCGGTCAGCCTGAGCGCCGTCAGCCCGGAGTCGGCGGCGTACTCGGCGACATCGACCTCGGCGGTGGCACCGGCGATCGGCACCCGGCCCAGCAGCTTGGCCAGCAGTCCGCCGACCGTTTCGACGTCCTCGTCGTCCAGCTCGGCCAGCCCGTAGAGCTCGCCCAGGTCACCGATATCGAGGCGGGCGGTGACGCGATAACGGTCGTCACCGAGATCCTCGACCGGCGGCAATTCCCGGTCGTATTCATCGGTGATCTCGCCGACGATCTCTTCGAGGATGTCCTCGATGGTGACGATTCCGGCGGTGCCGCCGTATTCGTCGATGACCACGGCGACATGATTGCGGTCCTGCTGCATTTCCCGCAGCAGATCACCGGCATTCTTCGTGTCGGGCACGAAGACGGCGGGCCGCATGGCCGTGGAGACCAGCTCGGTCTCGGCGTCGCGGCTGATGTGCACCTTGCGGGCGAGGTCCTTGAGGTAGACCACGCCGACGATGTCGTCCTCGTTCTCGCCGGTCACCGGAATGCGGGAGAAGCCGGAGCGCAGGGCAAGGGTCAGCGCCTGGCGGATGGTCTTGAAACGCTCGACGGCGACCAGGTCCGTACGCGGCACCATCACCTCGCGCACCAGGGTGTCGCCGAGCTGGAAGACGGAGTGCACCATACGGCGCTCCTCGTCCTCGATCAGCGACTCCTTCTCCGCGAGGTCGACCAGCGAACGCAGCTCCGCCTCGGAGGCGAACGGGCCCTTGCGGAAGCCCTTGCCGGGCGTGAGGGCGTTGCCGATGAGGATCAGCAGCTGCGGGATCGGGCCCATGACGCGGGCCAGCGGCAGCAGGACGTACGCCGCGGCGGTGGCGGTGTTCAGCGGGTGCTGGCGGCCGATCGTCCGCGGGGAGACCCCGACGGCCACGTAGGAGACCAGCACCATCACGGCGATGGCGACGGTCAGCGCCTGCCAGGTCTTGTCGAAGGAGCGCAGGCAGGCATAGGTGACCAGCGCGCCGGCCGCCATCTCGCAGCCGACCCGCACCAGCAGCGCCACGTTGAGGTAGCGGGTGGGGTCGGCGGCGACCTGGGCGAGCTTGGCGCTGCCCCGCCGCCCGGAGCGGACCGCCTCCTCGGCCCGGAAGCTCGTGGTACGCGCCAGGCCGGCCTCCGCGCAGGCGGCCAGCCAGGCGATCACGATGAGCAGGACCGCGACGGCGATCAGCTGGGTGGTCATCGCGGGCGCCCGTCAGGTGACGGTCGGGGCCGGCGAGGGGCCGGTCAGGCCCCGCTCCGTGCGCCAGCCGTCGACGATCGCCGCCTGGAGCCCGAACATCTCGGCCTTCTCGTCCGGCTCCTCGTGGTCGTAGCCGAGGAGGTGGAGCACGCCGTGGACGGTCAGCAGCTGGAGCTCCTCGTCCATGCTGTGTCCCGTCGGCGCCTCCTCACCCTGCTTCTTGGCGACCTCGGGGCACAGCACGATGTCACCGAGGAGCCCCTGCGGGGGCTCCTCGTCGTCCTTGGCCGGCGGACGCAGCTCGTCCATCGGGAAGGACATGACATCGGTCGGACCCGGCAGGTCCATCCACTGCAGGTGGAGCTGCTCCATGGCCTCGTCGTCCACGACGATGACGGACAGCTCGGAGAGCGGGTGGATACGCATCCGGGCCAGGGCGTAGCGGGCGATGTCGAGGATCGCCTGCTCGTCGACGTCCGTGCCGGACTCGTTGTTCACGTCGATGGACATGAGGGGAGTTGCTTCTCGCTTCTTGATCGCGCGGTGCTCGGGCTCACTGGCCGTTGCGGCTGTCGTACTTCTCGTAGGCGTCGACAATACGGCCGACGAGCTTGTGGCGGACCACGTCCTGGCTCGTGAGCAGGGAGAAGTGCACGTCGTCGACGCCGTCCAGGATGTCCCGGACCTGGCGCAGACCGCTCTTCGTGCTGCCCGGCAGGTCGACCTGGGTGACGTCGCCGGTGACGACGATCTTGGATTCGAACCCGAGGCGGGTGAGGAACATCTTCATCTGCTCGGGGTTCGTGTTCTGTGCCTCGTCGAGGATGATGAACGCGTCGTTGAGCGTCCGGCCGCGCATGTACGCCAGCGGCGCGACCTCGATCGTGCCCGCGGCCATCAGGCGCGGGATGGAGTCGGGGTCGAGCATGTCGTGCAGCGCGTCGTAGAGCGGACGCAGATACGGGTCGATCTTCTCGTAGAGGGTGCCGGGCAGGAAGCCCAGCCGCTCGCCGGCCTCGACCGCGGGCCGGGTCAGGATGATCCGGTTGACCTGCTTGGCCTGCAGCGCCTGCACGGCCTTCGCCATGGCCAGGTACGTCTTGCCGGTACCCGCCGGGCCGATCCCGAAGACGACGGTGTGCTTGTCGATGGCGTCGACATAGCGCTTCTGGTTCAGCGTCTTGGGCCGGATCGTGCGCCCGCGGTTGGACAGGATGTTCTGGGTGAGCACCTCGGCGGGCGTCTCGCTCACCGCGCCCTCGCCGTCCTCCGCCGCGCGCAGCATGGCGATGGAGCGTTCCACTGCGTCCTCCGTCATCGGTTGTCCGGTGCGGAGCACCAGCATCATCTCGTCGAAAAGGCGCTGGATGAGAGCGACTTCGCGGGCGTCGCCGACCGCGCTGACTTCGTTGCCCCGGACGTGGATGTCGGTCGCCGGGAAAGCTCTTTCGATCACACGCAGTAGCGAGTCTCCGGAGCCCAGGACCGTCACCATCGGGTGCTTGGCCGGGACGGTGAACTGTGCGCTCGCCTGCGGCTGCATGGGTGTCTGAGTCATAGGGTGGCCCAGTGGCCTGCTCAACCCCGTCCTTCGCTCATAAGAGGTGCCCCTCAAAGGTGCCTGCCTGCACGGACTCCTTGCGCTACCAGGGTACGACGGGGCACCGACAAGCCCGAGGGCTTTTCCGCGCCCCCCGGACGGGCCGGCCGTCACCGCGGGCGCGGGAGGTCCCTCAGGCCCGGCGGAAGCCGAGCGTGGGGACGGCGCGGGCCCGCGGGGCGGGGCGGTAGGCCGCCGGCAGCACCTCGTCCAGGAACGCGTACTGGCGGCGCAGCGCGCCCGGCGCACCCGCCTCGTACGTCCGCACCTGCTGCCACCAGGCCGCGATCTCCGCCCAGCCCGGCGCGGAGAGCGAACCGCCGAATTCCTGCACCGACAGCGCGGCGCTCAGCCCCGCGAAGGCCAGCCGCTCGGCGAGTGGCCAGTCGGCCAGCGTGCCGGTCACGAACCCGGCGACGAAGACGTCGCCGGCGCCCGTCGGGTCCAGTTCCTGCACCGCGATCGCGGGCACCTCGGCGGTCTCCCCGGTCCGCCCGTCCACCGCGTAGGCGCCCTCCGAGCCGAGCGTGACGACCGCGAGCGGGACCAGGTCGGCGAGCTTGCGGGCGGCCGCGCGCGGGCAGTCCGTCCGCATGTAGCGCATCGCCTCCTCGGCGTTGGGCAGGAACGCCTCGCAGTGCTCCAGGTCGGCGAGGTCGGCCGGGTCCCAGCGGCCGCTGTCGTCCCAGCCCACGTCCGCGAAGAGGCGGCTGCCGCGGCCGGCCGCGCAGCCCAGCCAGCCCTCCCGGCGCCCCGGCACCAGCGAGGCGACGCAGGCGCGGGACGGCGGCGGGCAGCCCGGCGCGTGCCGGCCGTCGAAGACGAAGTCCGGCGGCGGCGCCTCGTGGCCGTGCGACACCATCGTGCGTTCGCCCTCGTACGCCATGGAGACGGTCACCGGGGAGTGCCAGCCCGGGACGGTGCGGGAGAGGGACAGGTCGATGCCCTCGCCGTCTTCGAGTGCCTCCCAGCAGTACTCCCCGTACTTGTCGTCGCCGAACGCCGCGGCGAGGGAGGTGCGCAGCCCCAGCCGGGCCAGCGCGGTGGCCATGTTGGCGACGCCGCCGGGGCTGGAGCCCATGCCGCGGGCCCAGGACTCGGTGCCGCGGACCGGCGCGGAGTCCAGGCCGGTGAAGATGATGTCCAGGAAGACCGTGCCGGTGAGGTAGACATCGGTGCGCGGATCGCCGTCGGCGCGCACGGCCGCCAGCGGGTCGAGGGCCGGTGGCACGGCGGCCGGGCCCGTGGGCGGATGGACATCCCGTCGGCTGCTCACCGTGCACGCCCCTCTCATATCGGCACGTGCCGCCAGTGTGCCTGATGCTGCGGTACGTTCCGCCCCATGAGGCTCACGATTCTCGGCGGGGGCGGCTTCCGGGTGCCGCTGGTCTACCGCGCACTGCTGGACGACCCGGCGGGATCCGTCTCCGAGGTGGTGCTGCACGACACCGACGCCCGCCGGGTGGGGGTGATCGCCGAGGTGCTGACGCGGCTGGCGCACGGCCACCGGGCGCCGGTGCCGGTACGGGTCGCCCACGGTCTGGACGAGGCGCTGACCGGCGCCGACTTCGTCTTCTCCGCGATACGGGTGGGTGGTACGGCCGGCCGGATCCGCGACGAGCGGATCCCGCTCGCCGAGGGCGTGCTCGGCCAGGAGACGGTCGGCGCGGGCGGGGTCCTCTACGGCCTGCGGACCATCCCGGTCGCGGTGGACATCGCCGAACGGGTCGCCCGGGTCGCCCCCGGCGCCTGGGTCATCAACTTCACCAATCCGGCGGGCATGGTCACCGAGGCGATGTCGCAGGTGCTCGGCGACCGCGTCATCGGGATCTGCGACTCCCCCGTGGGGCTGGTGCGCCGGGCGGCGCGGGCGGCCGGCGCGGACCCGGCGGCCTTCGCGAGCGGCCGGCTCGGCTACGACTACGTCGGGCTCAACCACCTCGGCTGGCTGCGGTCGTTGACGCTGGACGGCGCCGAACTGCTGCCGCGGCTGCTCGCCGACGACACCGCGCTGGGCTCCTTCGAGGAGGGCCGGCTGTTCGGCGCCGAGTGGCTGCGCACCCTCGGCGCGCTCCCCAACGAGTACCTGCACTACTACTACTTCCGCCGCGAGACGCTCGATTCGGTGCGCGACACCCCGGAGACCCGCGGCGAGTTCCTCGACCAGCAGCAGGGCGGCTTCTTCGAACGGGCCGCGGCGGCCGGCGGCCCGGACGCGGCCTACGCGCTGTGGGAGCGGACCCGGCTGGAGCGCGAGGAGACGTACATGGCGCACAGCCGGGAGGCCAGCGGCGGCTGGCAGCGCGACAGCCACGACCTGGAGGGCGGCGGCTACGACCGGGTGGCGCTGGCGCTGATGCACGCCATCGTGGGCGACAGCGGGACCCGGCTGATCCTCAACGTCCGCAACGGGACGACGGTGCCGCAGCTGGCGCCGGACGCGATCGTGGAGACGGTGTGCGAGGTGACCGCGCGCGGCGCCCGGCCGCTGCCCTGCGCGCCGCTGCGCGAGGACCAGTTGGGGCTGATGCTCCAGGTCAAGGCGGTGGAGCGGGCGGCCGTCGAGGCGGCCCTGTTCAAGGACCGGGGCGCGGCGCTGCGGGCGCTGGCGCTGCATCCGCTGGTGGACTCCCCCGCGGTGGCCGCCCGCATCCTCCAGCGGGCGGCCGAGGAGGCGTGACGGGTCCGCCCCGGGGCGATCAGTGGCCGCGGGCGATCCACTCGTCGAGGTGCGGGGCCTCCGCGCCGATCGTCGTCGGGTCGCCGTGACCGGTCAGCACCCGCGTCCCGGGCGGCAAGGTCAGCAACCGCTCCCGGATCGACCCGACGATCGTCGGGAAGTCGGAGAACGACCGTCCGGTGGCGCCCGGGCCGCCCTGGAAGAGCGTGTCGCCGGTGAAGACGGCCCCCAGCTCGGGCGCGTGCAGGCAGACCGCGCCCGGCGCGTGGCCGGGTGTGTGCAGCACCCGCAGGTCGGTCCCCGCGATGGTCAGCACCTGGCCGTCCGCCAGCTCCGCGTCCGGCGCGGTGTCCGGGTGGGTCATCTTCCACAGCGGCAGGTCGGCGGGGTGCAGATGGATCCGGGCGCCGGTACGGGAGGCCAGCGCCGGGGCGGCGTCGATGTGGTCGTTGTGCGCGTGGGTGCAGATGATCGCGCGCAGCGTCCGGCCGCCCAGGGCCGTGAGGATGGCGTCGGCGTCGTGGGCGGCGTCGATGACGATCGCCTCGTCGTCGTTGCCGACGATCCAGACGTTGTTGTCGACGTCCCAGGTGCCGCCGTCGAGGGAGAAGGTGCCGGAGGTGACCAGGTGGTCGATGCGGGCCGCCATCAGAACGTCACCACCGAACGCAGGACGTCGCCGGCGTGCATCCGCTCGAACGCCTTCTCCACGTCGTCGATGCCGATGGTCTCGGTGACGAACGCGGCGAGGTCGATCCGGCCCTGCTGGTGCAGGTCGACGAGCATCGGGAAGTCGCGGGACGGCAGACAGTCGCCGTACCAGGAGGACTTGAGGGCGCCGCCGCGGCCGAAGACGTCCAGCAGGGGCAGTTCCAGGGTCATCTCGGGGGTGGGCACGCCCACCAGGACGACGGTGCCGGCGAGGTCGCGGGCGTAGAACGCCTGCCGGTACGTCTCGGGCCGGCCGACCGCGTCGATGACGACGTCCGCGCCGAAGCCGCCGGTCAGTTCGCGGATCGCCTCGACGGGGTCGGTGGTGCGGGAGTTGACGGTGTGGGTGGCGCCCATGGAGCGCGCGGTGGTCAGCTTGCGGTCGTCGACGTCCACGGCAATGATCTTGGACGCGCCGGCCAGGTACGAGCCGACCACGGCCGCGTCACCGACACCGCCGCAGCCGATCACCGCGACCGCGTCGCCGCGCCCCACCCCGCCGGTGTTGAGGGCGGCGCCGATGCCCGCCATCACCCCGCAGCCCAGCAGACCCGCCACCGCGGGCGACACCTCCGGGTCGACCTTGGTGCACTGCCCGGCGGCGACCAGCGTCTTGTCGGCGAAGGCACCGATGCCGAGCGCGGGGGTCAGCTCGGTGCCGTCCTTCAGCGTCATCCGCTGCTCGGCGTTGTGCGTGTCGAAGCAGTACTGCGGGCGGCCGCGCCGGCAGGCCCGGCACTGGCCGCACACCGCCCGCCAGTTGAGGACGACGAAGTCACCGGGCGCGATCTCCGTGACCCCCGCACCGACCGACTCCACGACGCCGGACGCCTCGTGCCCGAGCAGGAACGGGAACTCGTCGTTGATGCCGCCCTGCTTGTAGTGCAGATCGGTGTGGCACACCCCGCACGCCTGGACCTTCACCACGGCCTCGCCGGGGCCCGGATCCGGTACCAGGATCGTCTCCACCCGCACCGGTTCGTTCTTCCCCGGCGCGATCACGCCGCGCACTTCCTGTGCCATCGGAACAGCCCCTTTCAAAGATCACGTACGGGACCACTGTGGCGCACCGCCACTGAGCCGTGCCTCACCGTACGCGTGCCGGGCGACCTGGCACAGGACCTCGGCCGGGTCCGTGATCACCGGCCCGGGCCCGGTACCGGATCGCCCGCACGGGCGGCCGGCCGGTCACCAGCGCGGGACGGCGGGGGCGGTCCAGCCGGGGTCGGCGTGCCGCATCGCCGCGACGTCGTCGCGGTCCCGCAGGGTGCCGTCGTCGGCCAGCCACCGGCGGTGCAGCACGGCGAGCCGGTCGCGGTCGAGCTCCACGCCGAGTCCGGGGGCGTCGCCGACCGCCACCCGGCCGTCGTGGAAGGTGAGCCGCTCGGTGAGGACGTCCTCGGTCTGCCAGGGGTAATGACTGTCGCAGGCGTACCGGAGACCGGGCAGCGTCGCCGCGACCTGGGTCATCGCGGCGAGGCTGATGCCGAGGTGGGTGTTGGAGTGCATGGCCACCCCGACGCCGAACGCGGCGCAGACGGCGGCGAGTTCACGGGTCGCGCGCAGCCCGCCCCAGTAGTGGTGGTCGGAGAGCACGATCTGGACGGCATCCCGGGTGAACGCCTCGGCGATCTCGTCGAAGGTGGTCACGCACATGTTGGTGGCCAGCGGCAGCCGCGCCCCGCCGGGCCCCGTACCGCCCAGCGCGGCCGCCACCTCCGCCATGCGGGCCGTGCCGCTCACCGGGTCCTCCAGGTACTCCAGGACGTCCCCCAGCTCCTCCGCGACCGCGAGCGCGGTCGGCACGCTCCAGGCGCCGTTGGGGTCCAGCCGCAGCGGCCGGCCGGGGAACGCCTCGGCCAGCGCCCTGATCGTCGCGACCTCCCGCGCCGGCTCGAACACCCCGCCCTTGAGCTTGAAGGACGTGAAGCCGTAGGTGTCGGCGAACCGGCGGGCCTGGGCGACGACTCCGGCCGGGTCGAGCGCCGCGCCCCAGTCGTCGCGCTCGCCCCGGCCGCCCGGGTGCGCGGCCCAGCGGTGGAAGAGGTAGGCGCTGTACTCCACCGCGTCGCGGACCTTGCCGCCGAGCAGGGCGTGGACGGGCAGTCCGACGGCCTTTCCCCAGGCGTCCAGGCAGGCGACCTCGAAACCGGAGAGGACCGAGAGCCGCAGCTTGTCGGCGGTCCGGACGCCGCGCAGCCCGCCGACGTCCACCGCGTCCGGGCCGGCCGCGGCGGCCACGTCCCCGCAGACCTCGGCAGCGAGGGCGGGCAGCCCGTTCAGGTCCGTGACCGGCCGGCCGATCAGCGACGCGGCCAACGGCTTCGCCAACTCCAGGTACCCGGCGTCCCCGTACGTCTCGCCGAGTCCCGTGACACCGCCCTCGGTGACCACCTCGATGATCAGGCGGGGGGTGTACGGCTGGTGCACGCCCTGGGTGTTCAGCAGGGGTGGATCGGCCACCAGGACCGGGGTGAGCCGGACCTCGGCGAGAGCGAGGGCGTTCGCACGGTCGGACATCCGCAGGCTCCTACGAGGACGACAACGTTCCTGTATGCGTATGGAGTTCATGCATGCGGCTGGAGCCTAGGGATCACGGGATCCGGCCGTCAAGAGCCGCGGCCGCACCACCCCACCGGGTGCGCACCCCGCTCACCCGCGAGGCTTTGCCAATCGTTGAATCTTCGCGCGTAGATAGCGATATAACGCTCTGTTAAACCTACCGATGACCACTAGCGCCACCCCCGAAGGAGCCGCGCATGCCGCGCCCCGATCGCTTCCGTCCCGCCCTCTCCCGTCGCGCCCGTCTCGGCGCCGCGACGGTCGCCGCCCTCGTGGCCGGCACCGCCGTCTTCGGCATCGGCCAGGCCACCGCCGAACACTCCGTGCCGCGCACCGACAAGGAGATCCCGAACCTCACCCAGGTCCAGGACAAGATCAAGGCGTACTACGGCGACACGGTCACGGCCGACGGCGAGCACTACGCCTCCCCGCGCAGCAACTACGCCCGCCAGGTCCACGGCATCGAGGCCAAGGCCCGCGCCTACTTGACCAAGGCCCTCGCCAAGAGCGCCCGGAGCGGCAAGAAGGCCAAGCCCGCCATCGTCCTCGACATGGACGACACCACCCTGCTCACCTACAACTACGAGCTCCAGGTGGGCTTCCACTTCACCCCGGAGAGCCAGGACAAGTACCTGGAGAGCACCGACATGGACCCGGTCTTCGGCATGAACCGGCTCGTCAACTGGGCGCACGACAAGGGCGCCGAGGTCTTCTTCCTCACCGGCCGCAAGGAGGCGCAGCGCGACTGGAGCGTCCGCAACCTCAAGAACGTCGGCTACGACGTGGCGCTGGACCGCCGCCACGTCTACCTGAAGGACAAGGAGCACCCGCCGGCGTACCTGCCCTGCGGTGCCACCTGCACGACCATCGAGTACAAGTCGGGCACTCGCAAGCACATCGAGTCGCTCGGCTACGACATCGTCGCCAACTTCGGCGACCAGTACAGCGATCTGAGCGGCGGGGCCGGGGACCGGACCTTCAAGCTGCCGAACCCGATGTACTACCTGCCGTAGAGCAGGGGGCGTGGCGCCCGGCGGGCCGTCCTCCGCCGGGCGCTCAGCGCCGCTTGGGCACCGGCACCCGCATCAGGTCCCTGGCGATGGTCAGCTCGCCCGTGAAGCCCGCCGCCCGCGCCTGCCGCTCGAACTCCGCCGGGTCGTCGTACCGCTGCGAGAAGTGCGTCAGCACCAGGTGCCGCACCCCCGCCCGCGCGGCCACCTCCGCGGCCTGCCCCGCGGTCAGATGGCCGTGGTCGACGGCCAGTTGGACGTCCTCGTCCAGGAACGTCGACTCGATGACGAGCATGTCGGCGCCCTCCGCGAGGGCGTGCACACCGGGGCACAGCCGGGTGTCCATGACGAACGCGAAGCGCTGGCCGGGGCGCTGCTCGCTCACCTCCTCCAGGGTGACGCCGTTCAGCTCGCCGAGCCGCTGCAGCCGCCCGACGTCCGGCCCGGCGATGCCGTGCGCCGCCAGCCGCTCCGGCAGCATCCGGCGGGAGTCCGGCTCGATGAGGCGGTAGCCGTACGACTCGACCGGGTGCGAGAGCTTGCGCGCCTCCAGGACGTACGCCGCCGAGCGCTCCAGCTCGCCGTCGACGGCGACCGGCCGCTGCACCAGACGGACCGTCTCCCGGTACGCGGTGGCATAGCGCAGCCGCTCGAAGAAGCGCTCCCCGCTGGCCGGGTAGTGGGCGGTGACCGGGTGCGGCACCCGGTCGAGGTTGATCCGCTGGATCACCCCGGCCAGGCCCAGCGAGTGGTCGCCGTGGAAGTGCGTGACGCAGATCCGGTTGAGGTCGTGGGCGGCGACCCCGGCGCGCAGCATCTGGCGCTGGGTCCCCTCGCCCGGATCGAACAGCAGCCCCTGGCCGTCCCAGCGCAGCAGGTAGCCGTTGTGGTTGCGGTGCCGCGTGGGAACCTGACTCGCGGTGCCGAGGACCACCAATTCACGTACGGACACGGTCGGTTACCCGGGCGGCCACTGCAGGCCGCGGCCGCCGAGCACGTGCAGGTGCGCGTGGAAGACGGTCTGGCCCGCGCCGGCGCCGGTGTTGAAGACGACCCGGTAGCCGCGGTCCTCGACCTTGTCCTCGGCGGCGACCTCGCGCGACTCGCGCAGTATGTCGGCGAGCACCTGCGGCTCGGCGGCGGCGAGGGACGCGGCGTCGGGGTAGTGCACCTTGGGGATCACCAGGACGTGCGTCGGCGCCTGGGGATTGATGTCGCGGAACGCGACGGTGGTGTCGGTCTCCCGGACGATGGTCGCCGGCACCTCCCCCGCCACGATCTTGCAGAACAGGCAGTCGGCCTGCGGTTCTCCCGCCACCGGTGGCTCCTCCCGGGTCATCCGCGTACGCACGGTGCGCACGGCCTCGGATGCTACCGGGCGGCACGCGGCGCGGCCCCACCCCACCCGTACGCCGCGCGCGGCACGCCACCGGCGGGGCGACCCACGGCGGGGCGGGGGCCGGGCCGCCGGGACGCGGGGCCCGGGATCACTAAGCTGGTCCGTGATCGTTTTCGCCCACCATCGGGAGTTATGCACCATGGCAACCACGCGCACCGCCACCACCCACTGGGAGGGCAACCTCCTCCAGGGCAAGGGCACCGTCGCCCTGGAGTCCTCCAAGGTCGGTACGTACGACGTGAACTGGCCCGCCCGCGCGGAGCAGCCGGGCGGCGTCACCAGCCCCGAGGAGCTGATCGCGGCGGCCCACTCCTCCTGCTACTCCATGGCCTTCTCGCACGGCCTGGCGGGCAAGGGCCACACCGTCGAGGCCCTGGACACCCGGGCCGACGTGACCTTCCAGCCCGGTGAGGGCATCACCGGCATCGCCCTGACCGTCAAGGCCCGGGTCCCCGGCCTGTCCGAGGAGGAGTTCCAGGCCGCGGCCGAGGACGCCAAGAAGAACTGCCCGGTGAGCCAGGCGCTGGCGGGCGTCAAGAACATCACGCTGGCGGCCGAGCTGCTGGCCTGACCCGGCCGTCCGCCACCGCGCGGAACGGCGGTGCGCCGGCAGCTTCCGGGCTGTCGGCGCACCCTGCGCGGCCCGTCGCCCCGACCGCCGGCTAGGGCAGCGACGGCTCCCAGCCGAACAGGATGCACGCGAAGAGACCGAACACCCCCAGCACGGCCAGCGCCGCGGCCACGCCGAGCGTCGCGATCCCGATCACCACTGCCTTCGCCCCCGCGGAATTCGCCATGCCCGCCATGATCCTCCTGCCCGCGTCCGGCAGACCGGCGGGGGCCATGGAGGCAGGGGGAATGCGACCCTCCTAGCTCCAGCGCCCGGTGCGGCCCAGCAGCAGGGCCGTGGCCGCGGTGCCCGCCGTGGAGGTGCGCAGGACGGTCGTCCCCAGGCGGTACGGCTTGGCGCCGGCCTCGGCGAAGGTGGCGAGCTCCTCCGGGGAGACACCGCCCTCGGGGCCGACGACGAGCACGAGGCGCCCGGTGGCGGGGAGTTCCGCGGTGGCGAGCGGGGTGCTGCCCTCCTCGTGGAGGACGGCCGCGAAGTCGGCGTCCGCGAGGAGCGCGGCCACCTGCTTGGTCGTCAGGGGGTCGGCCACCTCGGGGAAGGTCAGCCGACGCGACTGCTTGCCCGCCTCACGGGCCGTGGCGCGCCATTTGCCCAGCGCCTTGGCGGCCCGCTCGCCCTTCCACTGAGTCACACAACGCGCCGCCGGCCAGGGCACGATGGCGTCCACACCGGTCTCGGTCATGGTCTCCACGGCCAGCTCGCCGCGGTCACCCTTGGGGAGTGCCTGGACGACGGTGATCGTCGGGTTCGGCGGCTCCTCGGTGCGCAGCTCCGCGACCGCGACGGTGAGCCGGTCCTTGCCCTCGACGCCGGCGACGGTGCCGTGCGCCCCGGCGCCGCGGCCGTCCGTCAGCACGACCTCCTCGCCCACCCGCAGCCGGCGCACCGACACCGCGTGCCGCCCCTCGGGCCCGTCCACGGTCACCGTGGCGCCGGCGCGGACGTCCGCGAGCGAATCGACGAGGAAGACGGGGGCGGTCATGCGGCGCCCCCGTCGGCGGTCCGGCCCAACGCGGCGCGTGCGGCGTCCACTTCGGCGGCGAGGACCGCCACGAGCTGCGCGGCGGGCATCTCCCGGGCCAGTCGGTGCCCCTGCCCCGCCCACAGGTTCAGCCCCTGCGCGTCACCGGCCTTGGCCGCGGCCTTGCGCACGGTGGAGGTGAGGTAGTGCACGGCGGGGTAGGCGGCCGGGGCGTACGGGCCGTGCTCCCGCAGGAAGCGGTTCACCAGCCCGCGGGCCGGCCGCCCGGAGAACGCCCGGGTCAACTCCGTATGCGTGAAGAGGGGGTTGGTCAGCGCCTGCTTGTGGAGCGGGTTGGCGCCCGACTCAGGTGTGGCGAGGAAGGCGGTGCCCAGCTGCGCCATGGACGCCCCGGCCGCCAGCACCGCCGCGATCTGCGACCCGCGCATCAGCCCGCCCGCGGCGATCACCGGGATCTGTACGGCCTCCCGTACCTGGCCGAGCAGGGCCAGCAGCCCCAGCCCGGCACCGGTGCCGTCCGCGTGCGGATCGTCCCGGTGGGTGCCCTGGTGCCCGCCGGCCTCCACGCCCTGCACGCACACCGCGTCCGCGCCCGACCACTGCGCGGCCTGCGCCTCGGCGGCGGTGGTGGCGGTGACCACGGTGTACGTACCGACCTTGGCGAAGCCGTCGAGCACCGCGCGCGACGGGCAGCCGAAGGTGAAGGACACCACCGGCACCGGGTCCTCGCGCAGGATCGCGAGCTTGGCCTCGTAGCCGTCGTCGATGGGCCCGTCGGTGTCACCGAGTTCGGTCTCGTACCAGGCGGCCTCGCCCGCGAGCTGTTCGCGGTAGACGTCGACGGCGGCGGTGTCGGCCAGCGAGGGCTGCGGCATGAAGAGATTGACGCCGAACGGCCGGTCGGTCATCGACCGCAGCTGCTTGATCTCCTGGTACATCCCGTCGGCGGTCTTGTAGCCGGCGGCGAGGAAGCCGAGACCGCCGGCGCCGCAGACGGCGGCGGCCAGGTCGGGTCCGGAACCGCCGCCCGCCATCGGGGCCTGCACGATCGGGTAGCGGCAGAGATCGGTTGGTGCGGTGGGCATGCGCACATCGTGTCACGCCCCCCGCACCGCACCGAACCGGGGCGGGCCTGCCTACCGCCCGTTGAAGGCGTCCTTCAGCCGCGAGAACAGCCCCTGCTGCCCCGGCTGACCGCACTCACCCGGGGGGCCACCCCCGGCCCCCCGGCCGCCCGGACTACCGCCCGTTGAAGGCATCCTTCAGCCGCGAGAACAACCCCTGCTGCCCCGGCTGACCGCACTCACCCGGGGGGCCACCCCCGGCCCCCCGGCCGCCCGGACTACCGCCCGTTGAAGGCATCCTTCAGCCGCGAGAACAGCCCCTGCTGCCCCGGCTGGAACTGCCCCGTGGGGCGTTCCTCGCCGCGGAGCTTGGAGAGCCTGCGCAGCAGCTCCTCCTGCTCGGGGTCGAGCTTGGTGGGCGTCTGCACCTCGACGTGGACGATCAGGTCGCCGCGGCCACCGCCCCGCAGATGGGTCACCCCGCGCTGGTGCAGCGGGATCGACTGGCCGGACTGGGTGCCGGGCCGGACGTCGATCTCCTCCACCCCGTCGAGCGTCTCCAGCGGACACTTCGTGCCCAGCGCCGCCGCCGTCATCGGGATGGTGACCGTGCAGTGCAGATCGTCGCCACGCCGCTGGAAGACCTGGTGCGCCAGCTCGTGGATCTCGACGTAGAGGTCGCCGGCCGGGCCGCCACCGGGGCCGACCTCGCCCTCGCCGGCGAGCTGGATGCGGGTGCCGTTGTCGACCCCCGCCGGGATCTTGACCGTCAGCGTGCGGCGGGAGCGGATCCGGCCGTCGCCCGCGCACTCGTGGCACGGGGTCGGCACGACCGTGCCGAAGCCCTGGCACTGCGGGCACGGGCGGGAGGTCATGACCTGGCCCAGGAAGGACCGGGTGACCTGCGAGACCTCACCGCGGCCGCGGCACATGTCACAGGTCTGCGCCGAGGTGCCCGGCGCCGCGCCCTCACCACTGCAGGTGGTGCAGACGACCGCGGTGTCGACCTGGATGTCCTTGGTCGTGCCGAAGGCCGCTTCGTTCAGCTCGATGTCGAGCCGGATCATGGCGTCCTGGCCGCGGCGGGTGCGCGAGCGCGGCCCGCGCTGCGACGCGGTGCCGAAGAACGCGTCCATGATGTCGGAGAAGTTGCCGAAGCCCGCGCCGAAGCCCGCGCCCTGGCCGCCGCCCGCCTGCGAGAGCGGGTCCCCGCCGAGGTCGTAGACCTGCTTCTTCTGCGGGTCCGACAGGACCTCGTAAGCGGCGTTGATCTCCTTGAACCGCTCCTGGGTCTTGGGATCCGGGTTCACGTCCGGGTGCAGCTCGCGCGCCAGCCGCCGGAAAGCCTTCTTGATCTGGTCCTGCGAGGCGTCGCGGCCGATGCCGAGGACCGAGTAGTAATCCGTGGCCACTTACGACTCCGCGAGGATTTGTCCGACGTAACGTGCCACTGCGCGTACCGCTCCCATCGTTCCGGGGTAGTCCATGCGGGTCGGTCCGACCACGCCGAGTTTGGCGACTGCCTCGTCGCCCGAACCGTAGCCGACCGTGACGACCGATGTGGACGTCAGGCCCTCATGGGCATTCTCATGCCCGATGCGTACGGTCATGCCCGAGTCCTTGGCCTCGCCGAGGAGCTTGAGCATCACCACGTGCTCCTCAAGCGCCTCAAGCACCGGACGGATGGTCAGGGGGAAGTCGTGTCCGAAGCGCGTGAGATTGACGGTACCGCCGATCATCAGCCGTTCTTCGGTCTCCTCCACCAAAGTCTCCAGCAACACCGACAGCACTGTCGAGACCGTGCCGCGGTCGTCCTGCTCGAAGGACTCCGGGAGATCCTGCACCAAGTGGGGCACATCCGTGAAACGGCGGCCCACCACCCGGCTGTTCAGCCGCGCCCGCAGGTCCGCCAGGGAGCCCTCGGCAAAGGGGGCCTGGCAGTCGATGAGCCGCTGCTCGACCCGTCCGGTGTCGGTGATGAGTACGAGCATCAGGCGGGCCGGGGCGAGCGCCAGCAGCTCGACGTGCCGGACCGTGGACCGGGTCAGCGACGGGTACTGCACGACCGCGACCTGCCGGGTCAGCTGCGCCAGCAGCCGGACCGTGCGGCCCACCACGTCGTCGAGGTCGACGGCACCGTCCAGGAAATTCTGGATCGCCCGCCGCTCGGGGCTGGACAGCGGCTTGACGCCGGCCAGCTTGTCGACGAAGAGGCGGTAGCCCTTGTCGGTCGGGATCCGCCCGGCGCTGGTGTGCGGCTGGGCGATGTACCCCTCGTCCTCCAGGGCTGCCATGTCGTTGCGGATCGTGGCCGGGGACACCCCGAGCCGATGCCGCTCGGTGAGCGCCTTGGAGCCGACCGGCTCCTCGGTCCCGACATAGTCCTGGACGATGGCGCGCAGCACTTCGAGCCTGCGTTCACTGAGCATGGCGCGCACCTCCAGTCCGGCCGTCCGCCGTCTCGTTACTCCCTGGCACTCACACGGGCCGAGTGCCAGACCTTGAGCCAGTGTACGGCCGGGTAGCACCGGCACGGCAAGGGCGACCTCGCGCGGCACGCCTGCGATGACCGTGTTCGGCCGATCTGCCGGGCAACGCTATCGCGAGGGAGCTAGCGTCTCGGTATGCGCACTGCTTGGGAAGAGGCCGGTTGGGAACAGCTCGGTGACGGTGTCGCCAGACGCCGGATGGCGGGCTGGGACGAGACGATCGGCGTGATCGCCGGGTCGGCCGGCGTGATGATCGTCGACACCGGGGCGACCCTGCGTGACGGCGCGGACCTGCGTCGGACGGTGCGCGGCGTGCTCGGCCGGGACGTGACGCATGTCGCGCTCACCCACCCGCATTTCGATCATGTGCTGGGCACCGCGGCGTTCGCCGGGGTCCAGGTGTTCGGCGCGACCGGCCTCGGCGATCTGCTGCGCCGCAGCAAGGACGCGCTGCGGGACGACGCGGTCCGGCACGGTGTCGACCCGGACGCCGCCGCCGAGGCCGCCGACCTGCTCGTCGCCCCGCACCACCACGTGCACGGCCAGCTGACCGTCGATCTCGGCGACCGGCAGGTGCTGCTGGCGAACGTCGGCCCCGGCCACACCGCCCACGACCTGGCGGTCCTGGCGCCCGGCCGGCACGGTGGCCGCGAGATCGTCTTCTGTGGCGACCTGGTGGAGGAGTCCGGAGAGCCGCAGGCGGGCCGGGACGCCCTGCCGCAGCGGTGGCCTGCCGCGCTGGACCGCCTGCTGGCCCTGGGCGGCGAGGACGCGCTGTACGTCCCCGGCCACGGCGCCGTGGTGGACGCCGCCTTCGTCCGCGCCCAGCGCGAGGCCCTGGCCACCCGCTTCGGCGTCGCCCCCGCCTCCTGACCCGTGACCTCGTGACCCTCCGGTCGCCCGGTTAGCGCCGTCCGCCCCTCCCTGCCCCTCCGTCTCCGTTCGCCCGTACCGACACAGAAACAGGCCCCATGCAGAGCAAGCGCTACAGCCCCGACCTCACCCCGCCGTGGAAGAAGCAGCGCCCCGCCCCCGAGGTGCCGGCCGACCCCGACCTGGTCGTCGAGGAGGTCGGCACCGGATTCTGCGGCGCGGTGATCCGCTGCGAGAAGACCGCCGAGGGCCCGACGGTCACCCTGGAGGACCGCTTCGGCAAGCACCGGGTCTTCCCCATGACCCCGCGCGGCTTCCTGCTGGAGGGCAAGGTCGTCACCCTGGTCCGCCCGCAGAACCGGCCCGCGGCGCACGGCCCGGCCCGCACGGCGTCGGGCTCACTCGCGGTCCCCGGCACCCGCGCCCGGGTAGCGCGCGCGGGGCGCATTTACGTGGAGGGCCGGCACGACGCCGAACTGGTCGAGCGGGTCTGGGGGGACGACCTGCGCATCGAGGGCGTCGTCGTGGAGTACCTGGAGGGCGTCGACGACCTCCCGGCGATCGTCCGCGGCTTCTCCCCCGGCCCGGACGCCCGCCTCGGCGTCCTCGTCGACCACCTGGTGCCCGGTTCGAAGGAGTCCCGGATCGCGGCCGAGGTGACCGGGGCGGACGTGCTCGTCGTCGGCCATCCGTACATCGACATCTGGGAAGCCGTGAAGCCGTCCTCGGTCGGCATTCCGGCGTGGCCCGCCGTCCCGCGCGGCCAGGACTGGAAGACGGGCGTGTGCCGCGCGCTGGGCTGGCCGGAGAACACGGGCGCGGCCTGGCAGCGGATCCTGTCCTGCGTGCGGTCCTACAAGGACCTGGAGCCGCAGCTGCTGGGGCGGGTGGAGGAGTTGATCGACTTCGTCACGGCAGGCGATGCGGCCTGACGCCCTTGAGGGTGCCGAACTCGCCGGTGGCCAGATCGACGTCGAGGAGCGGCAGCGGCACCGGGTCACCGAACTTGGTGATCCGCTGCACCGCGTAGTCGGCCTCGTCGCCACTGCCGGCGGGTTCGGTGAGCAGGACGCACTGGCCCATGACGGGATCGATGATCAGGTAGACCGGGACCCGGCCCGCCGCATAGATCGAGCGCTTGAGCAGGTAGTCGCGCTGGACGCTGGTCCTGGAGACGACCTCGACGAGCATGGTGACCGCCGCGGACGGCATGAGCCGCCCGGAATCCGGCGTGGCGTCGCGGTCCAGGACCACAAGATCAGGCTGGGGCTCGCTGGTCTCGCTGAGAATGTCGATGTCCTGGGTCTGGAGCCGATGCCACTTCCGACGCGGAATCTGGTCCAAGACCTCCTCAATGATCAGGTTGTGGACCAGGTCGGGTCCCGCCATCATCACGATTTCCCCCCGGAGGAGCTCAATCTTGATGCCCTCGGGAACCTCCAGGTTCTCGAAGAGCTCCGTCATCCGGCGTTCATCCACAGCGGTCATCTCCATGGCCTCCGTTTCCCGTCGCCGTGTATGCGGCACAGGCCAGGGAGAGCCTAGGCGGCGGTACTGGCTCATCGCATCGGTTCACTCATCCGGGTATCAGTCCACCAGATCCCGCACCACCGCGTCGGCCAGCAGCCGTCCGCGGAGGGTCAGGACGGCCCGCCCTTCCCCGTACGGCGCCGGCTCCAGCAGGCCGTCCGCCAGCGCCCGCTCGGCCGCCCGCGCGCCCGCCGGGGCCAGCAGGTCCAGCGGGCAGCCGTCCGCGAGGCGGAGTTCCAGGAGGATGCGCTCGACGCGGCGGTCCTCGTCGGCGAGGAGTTCCCGGCCGGCGCCCGGCGAGCGGCCCTCGGTCAGGGCCTGGGCGTAGGCGCCGGGGTGCTTGACGTTCCACCAGCGGACGCCGCCGACGTGGCTGTGCGCGCCGGGGCCGGCGCCCCACCAGTCGGCGCCGGTCCAGTACAGCTCGTTGTGGCGGCAGCGGGCGGCCTCGGTGGTGGCCCAGTTGGAGACCTCGTACCAGCGGAAGCCCGCCGCGGCGAGGCGCTCGTCGGCGATGAGGTAGCGGTCGGCGTGCACGTCGTCGTCGGTCATCGGGACCTCGCCGCGGCCGATCCGGCGGGCCAGCTGGGTGCCCTCCTCGACGATCAGGGCATACGCGGAGACGTGGTCGGGGCCCGCCCCGAGGGCGGCGTCCAGGGACGCCCGCCAGTCGTCGTCGGTCTCGCCGGGGGTGCCGTAGATGAGGTCGAGGTTGACGTGGTCGAAGCCGGCGGCGCGGGCCTCGGCGACGCATGCCTCGGGGCGTCCGGGGGTGTGCGTGCGGTCGAGGATCTTCAGGACGTGCTGCCGCGCGCTCTGCATGCCGAAGGAGACCCGGTTGAAGCCGCCCGCGCGCAGCTCGGCGAGGTAGCGCGGGTCGACGGACTCGGGGTTGGCCTCGGTCGTGATCTCGGCGTCCGGGGCGAGCCCGAACTCGTCGCGGATCGCCGCCAGCATGCGGCCCAGGTCGGCGGCGGGCAGCAGGGTCGGGGTGCCCCCGCCCACGAAGACCGTCTCCACCGGGCGCGGGTCGTCGCCGAGGACCTTGCGGGCCAGCCGGATCTCCTCGACGAGGGTGTCGGCGTAGTTGTCGCGCGAGGCCAGGGCCCCGCCGGAGCCGCGCAGCTCGCTCGCGGTGTAGGTGTTGAAGTCGCAGTAGCCGCAGCGGGTCGCGCAGTACGGCACGTGCAGATAGAAGCCGAGGGGCCGCCCGGCCGCCCCCGCCAGCGCATGACGGGGCAGCGCCCCGTCCTCGGGCATCGGCTCACCATCAGGCAGTGCGGAAGGCATGGGAACCATTGTCCGTCATCCGGCGGACCACCGGGTCCGGGCCGGGTACGGGAGGCCGGCCGGCCTCAGGCGGGGCCGCCCGCCGCCTTGAGGACGAGCAGCGCCAGGTCGTCGTCGGGCGGGGTCGGGTCGAAGGCGTGGACGGTGTTGCGGAGGTGGTCGGCGAGGGCGGTGGCGTCGAGTCCGGCGCCCGCGGCGAGGGCGGTGGCCAGGCCGTCCTCGTCGTCGAAGAGCCGGCGGCCGGAGCGGCGCTCGGTGACGCCGTCGGTGACGCACAGCAGCGTCTCGCCGGGGCAGAGGTCAAACGATTCACTGACGTAGGTGGCGTCCTGGACCACGCCGAGCAGCATCTGCGGCGCCGCGACGACCCGCACCGTGCCGTCCGTACCGAGGACCAGCGGCAGCGGGTGGCCGGCGCTGGCGAGGGTGCAGCGGGCGCCGCCGGAGCCGCCGGGGTGGGGGACGATCTCGCCGTAGAGGAGGGACAGGAAGCGGGCCTGTTCGCCCTCCTCGCGGATCTCGACCGGCGCCTCGGCACCGGCGCCGGCCGCCGCGACCGCCGCCGCGACCGCCGCGACGGAGTCGGCGGCCTCCCGGGCCATGGTCTTGTTGAGCCGGTCGAGGACGTCGGCCACCCCGAACCCGTCACGGGCCAGCAGCCGCAGCACCGGCCGGGCGAGCCCGGTCACCGCGGCCGCCTCGGGCCCGCTGCCGCAGACGTCGCCCAGCGCGAAGCACCACCGGCCCTCGCCCGCCTCGAAGAGGTCCCAGAAGTCGCCGCCCGCCCAGGCGCCCTCCCGCGGCTCGTAGACCACCGCGGACTCCACGCCGGGCACCTGGGCCCGCCCCCGGGGCAGCAGCCGGCGCTGCAGGACCTGGCTGATCCGCTCCTGGCGGCTGTACGCGCGTGCGGTGGCCACCGCACGGGCGACCCGGCGGCCCAGGTCCTCGATCAGCGCGACCACGTCGTCGGGGAAGCCCAGCAGCCCGCCCCGGCCGAGCAGCAGCGTGCCGAGCCGGCGGCCACCGGCGACCAACGGGCAGGCCAGCGCCGCACCGCCCGGTTCGTAGCCCGGCTCGTCGAGCCAGGGCCAGCGGGCCGCGGCGGGCGCGCTGCCCGGCGCGGCACCGTCCGGGACCTCCGGCGGCTGTTTCTCCAACGCGGCGCGCAGCGCGTCGGTATGGCTCTCGCTGGCGTGCCAGACGCCGGCCAGCCGCTGTTCCTCGCCGCTCGCCGCGATGCCCCGGCCGGGCGCGCCGCCGTCCCCGTCGTGCAGCCACACCGCGCACCAGTCGGCGAGCCGCGGCACGATCAGCTGGGCGGCGAGGGCGGCGACCTGATCGGCGTCGAGCTGCCCGGAGAGCAGGTCGGATGCCTCGGCGAGGAAGGACAGGGCGCCGTTGTCGACCCGGCCGGCGCCGGGCTCGCGGCGGGTGGGCCGGCGCGCCGCGGGGGCGAGGAGTTCCGCCGCCCGCAGCTCGCGCTGCAACTGGTCGTCGTAGGCGATCTCCGGCTCCGGCCGGTCCTCGGCGCCGGGCACGTCCACGTCGACGGGCAGCCGGAACCACACGGTCTTCATGGCCCGGTGGTAGGTGATGCCCCAGGATTCCGCGACCGCGCTGATCAGCCGGAGGCCGTGGCCGCCGCTCTCGGCGGCGGCCCCTTCGGTCCCGGCGCCCTCGGCCGCGGTGCCCTGCTCCCGGGCCCGGATCGGGCGGGTGGGGTGGCGGTCGGAGACCTCGACGACGACGCCGGGGAGCGCGGCGGCACCGGGATCGCCCTCGGCGTCCCGCCCCGGCGCGGGGTCCAGCCGGCAGCGCAGCTCGACGGTGGTGCCCGCGTGCACCACCGCGTTGGTGACCAACTCGCTGACCAGCAGCACCGTTTCGTCGGCGAGCCGGCCGGTGAGGCCCTCGGCGCAGGGCAGCCGCTGCGCGGTCCACTCGGCGAAGGAGTCCCGGACGAACTGCCGGGCGGCCGACGCGGCCTGCGGGTCGCCGGGCAGCCGGACGCTCCGGGCGCGGACGGCGGGCCCGGCGGCGGAACCGGTCGCGGCGGCCCCGCGGGCCCCGCCGCGCACCCCGCCCGGCCTCGTCGTGCGCGCCGCCATGACGTCGTCGTCCCGTGGAGACGATGTTGTCGTCCTCATTGAGCAACTCCCGAGCAGCTCCGCTACAGCGCCGGATGCGCCACCGACAGAGTGACAGAACGAGCGCACCCATAAGCACCGAGTCACGGAAGTGCGAGGTCATCGCCGCGAATTCGGCTGCCGCGCCGCGGGAGTTGGCGCACAGCGGCGCACGGGGCGGGCCGCGCCGGCCCGCCCCGTGCGCCGCGCGCGGGCGCTACGCCTCGCGCGACCCGGCGTACATGTCCTCCAGCAGGTCCTTGAACGCCCGCTCCACGACCGGCCGCTTGATCTTGAGGCTGGGGGTCACCTCGCCGTGCTCGATGTCCAGGTCGCGCGGCAGCAGCCGGAACTTGCGGATCTGCTGCCAGCGCTGCAGCCCCTCGTTGACCCGCTCGACATAGCCGTCGACCAGCTCACGCACCTGGTCGGTCGCGACGACCTCGGCGTACGTGCGGCCCTCCAGGCCGTGCTCCTTGGCCCAGCCCATGATCGTCGGCTCGTCGAGGGCGATCAGCGCGGTGCAGAAGTTCCGGTTGGCGCCGTGCACCAGGACGTTGGAGACGAACGGGCAGACCGCCTTGAACTGGCCCTCCACCTCGGCCGGCGCGATGTACTTGCCGCCCGAGGTCTTGATCAGGTCCTTCTTGCGGTCGGTGATCCGCAGATAGCCGTCCGGGGACAGCTCGCCGATGTCGCCGGTGTGGAACCAGCCGTCCTCCTCCAGGACCTCGGCGGTCTTCTCCGGCAGGCCGTGGTAGCCCTGCATGATGCCGGGGCCGCGCAGCAGGATCTCGCCGTCCTCGGCGATCCGGACCTCGGTGCCGGGCAGCGGCTTGCCGACCGTGCCGGTGCGGTACGCCTCGCCGGGGTTGACGAAGCTGGCCGCGCTGGACTCCGTCAAGCCGTAGCCCTCCAGGATGTGGATGCCGGCGCCGGCGAAGAAGTAGCCGATCTCCGGGGCGAGGGCGGCCGAACCGGAGACCGCGGCGCGCAGCCGGCCGCCGAAGGCGTCCCGCAGCTTGGCGTACACCAGCGCGTCGGCGACCTTGTGCTTGGCGGCGAGCGCGAACGGCACCGAGGCGTTGCCGGTGCGGCGGAAGTTGTCCTGCGAGACCTTGGCGTACTCGCGGGCCACCTCGGCCGCCCACTGGAAGATCTTGTACTTGGCGCCGCCGCCCTGCCGGGCCTTGGCCGCGACCCCGTTGTAGACCTTCTCGAAGATCCGCGGGACGGCCGCCATGTACGTCGGCCGGACGACCGGGAGATTCTCGATGATCTTGTCGACCCGGCCGTCGACGGCGATCACCTGGCCGGTCGCGATCTGCCCGGCGGTGAGCACCTTGCCGAAGACGTGCGCGAGCGGCAGCCAGAGGTACTGCACGTCGTCCTGGGTGACCAGGCCGGTCGCCTGGATCGCGCGGGCCATGTACGCCCAGCAGTCGTGCGGCAGCCGCACGCCCTTGGGGCGGCCGGTGGTGCCGGAGGTGTAGATCAGCGTCGCGAGCTGGTCGGCGCGCAGCCCGGCGACCCGCTCCTTGACGCACTCGGGGTGCTGTTCCAGATAGGCGACGCCGCGCTTCTCCAGCTCGGCGAGGGTGAGCACCCAGCCGTCGGGGTCGTCGGCCGCGGGTTCGGCGCCCGCCTCGTCGATGACCACGACGTGCGCCAGGTCGGGCAGCTCCGCGCGCTGCTCACGCGCCTTGGCGAGCTGTCCGGCATCCTCCGCGATCAGCACCCGGCTGCCGGAGTCGGCGAGGATGTACGCGGTCTCCTCGGCGTTGGTGCTGGGGTAGACCGTGGTGGTGGCGGCGCCGGAGCAGAGCACGCCGAGGTCGGCGAGGATCCACTCCACGCGGGTGTTGGCGGCCAGCGCCACCCGCTCCTCGGGCCGCACGCCCAGTGCGATCAGCCCGGCCGCCACGGCGTAGACCCGGTCGGCGGCCTCCGCCCAGCTGATCGGCTTCCAGTCGTCCGGGCCCTGGCCCGAGGCCGGCGGCACGGGATAGCGGTATGCCTCGATGTCGGGCGTGGCCGCCACCCGCTCCAGGAAGAGATGGGCCACCGAGGGCGGCCGGTTTTCGATCAGCGTGTGGGTGTCCGTCACGGCGTCCTCCGGGGCCCGCTTCGTTGCGTGGTGACTCGCGAGTAACCTTTGAGCAGTGATCAGACTAGAGCGCGTTGCGCCGACGCGTAAGGGGCTACGGCCTACTGGTTCACGATGTGACCAGTGCGATAGGTGTACGTAGCACGCTCATCGCCCGCCCGGTGAGCCGAGCCGATCACCGCACACCGGACCACACCGTGCGACAGGCACCGGGAAGCGGCGGAACGGCACGCTCCGCTTTCATTCCGACGGGGACCCGGGGGCCACCCGGAAGGACCACGCCCCCGTCCGGCCGTCCGGCCACCGCCCGGAAACACGACCACGGCCCGGAAACACGACAGGGCGCCGGCCCCCCAGGGGAACCGGCGCCCCGGCCGCGGACAGGCGGCCACACGGCTTCAGCCCGGCGGCCGCTTCTTCCTGGCCGCTGCTTCTTCCGGACGGCTACTTCTTCCGGGCGGCTACTTCTTCTTGGCGTCGCCGTCGGAGTCCGAGGACAGCACCGCGATGAAGGCTTCCTGCGGAACCTCCACGCTGCCGACCATCTTCATCCGCTTCTTGCCTTCCTTCTGCTTCTCCAGCAGCTTCCGCTTACGGGAGATGTCGCCGCCGTAGCACTTGGCGAGGACGTCCTTGCGGATGGCGCGGACCGTCTCACGGGCGATGACCCGGCTGCCGATGGCGGCCTGGATCGGCACCTCGAAGCTCTGCCGCGGGATCAGCTCGCGCAGCTTCGCGACCAGCCGGACGCCGTAGGCGTACGCCTTGTCCTTGTGGGTGATCGCGGAGAACGCGTCGACCTTGTCGCCGTGCAGCAGGATGTCGACCTTGACCAGGTCGGCGATCTGCTCACCGGTGGGCTCGTAGTCCAGCGATGCGTAGCCGCGGGTCTTGGACTTGAGCTGGTCGAAGAAGTCGAAGACGACCTCGGCGAGCGGGAGGGTGTAGCGGATCTCGACCCGGTCCTCGGAGAGGTAGTCCATGCCGAGCAGATTGCCGCGGCGGGTCTGGCACAGCTCCATGATCGCGCCGATGAACTCGCTGGGCGCCAGGATCGTGGCCCGGACGACCGGCTCGTGCACCTTGTCGATCTTGCCGGTCGGGAACTCGCTCGGGTTGGTGACCTCGTGCTCGCTGCCGTCCTCCATGTCGACGCGGTAGACCACGTTGGGGGCGGTGGCGATCAGATCGAGGCCGAACTCGCGCTCCAGGCGCTCGCGGATGACCTCCAGGTGCAGCAGACCGAGGAAGCCGACGCGGAAGCCGAAGCCCAGCGCCGCGGAGGTCTCCGGCTCGTAGACCAGCGCGGCGTCGTTGAGCTGGAGCTTGTCGAGGGCGTCGCGCAGCTCGGGGTAGTCCGAGCCGTCCAGCGGGTACAGGCCGGAGAACACCATCGGCTTGGGATCCTTGTAGCCGCCCAGCGGCTCCTCGGCACCCTTGCTGAGCTGGGTGATCGTGTCACCGACCTTGGACTGCCGGACGTCCTTCACACCGGTGATGAGGTAGCCCACCTCGCCGACGGACAGGCCGTCGGCCGCCTTCATCTCCGGCGAGTTCGTGCCGATCTCCAGCAGCTCGTGCGCGGCGCCGGTCGACATCATCCTGATCCGCTCACGCTTGCTGAGCGTGCCGTCGACGACCTTCACGTACGTCACGACGCCGCGGTACGCGTCGTAGACCGAGTCGAAGATCATCGCGCGGGCGGGGGCGTCCTTGACGCCGACCGGGGCCGGCACCTCGCGGACGACCTTGTCCAGCAGCTCGGCCACGCCGACGCCGGTCTTGGCGGAGACCTTCAGCACGTCCTCGGGCTCGCAGCCGACCAGGTTGGCCAGCTCGGCGGCGAACTTCTCGGGCTGCGCGGCCGGCAGGTCGATCTTGTTGAGCACGGGGATGATCGTGAGGTCGTGCTCCATCGCCAGGTAGAGGTTGGCGAGGGTCTGGGCCTCGATGCCCTGGGCGGCGTCGACGAGGAGGATGCAGCCCTCACACGCGGCGAGCGAGCGGGAGACCTCGTAGGTGAAGTCGACGTGGCCCGGCGTGTCGATCATGTTGAGGATGTGGGTCGTGCCACTTCCTTCTTCGCCCTCGGAGGGGCTCCAGGGCAGCCGGACCGCCTGGGACTTGATCGTGATGCCGCGCTCGCGCTCGATGTCCATGCGGTCGAGGTACTGCGCGCGCATCTGCCGCTGGTCGACGACACCGGTGAGCTGGAGCATCCGGTCGGCGAGCGTCGACTTGCCGTGGTCGATGTGCGCGATGATGCAGAAGTTACGGAGGAGGGCCGGATCGGTACGGCTCGGCTCCGGCACGTTCGTAGGGGTCGCGGGCACGCAGGGTCCATTCAGTGAACGCGGGTAGGCGGGACTCGGGTATGTGACGTCTTCCCATGGTCCCATGCGCGACGGGGTCGGTCGGGTGTGGGCGCCACCGCGGACCACCGACGGGCGGGACGGGGTGCCCCCGGGGGCGATGGCCGGCGGGGGCGGAGCGGTCCGGTGGGGCTCGGCGGGCGGCCGACGGCGGTCGCGGCGAGGCGGGCGGGGGCTCGTGGAGGAGCGGGCCGTGGTTCGGGCGTCGTCCGGGGGCTCAGGCGTCGTCCGGGGGCTCGGGCGTCGTCCGGGGCTGGTTTGGGAGGCCGTAGACCCTGCTGGTAGCCTGGTCCACTGCGCTTCGTGCCCTCTCTCGTGCGCGGCGCAACTCGAAACTCCAACGAACCTGAAAAGGCTCTTTCGTGGCGAACATCAAGTCCCAGATGAAGCGGATCAAGACCAACGAGAAGGCTCGTCAGCGCAACAAGGCTGTCAAGTCCTCCCTGAAGACCGCGATCCGTCGCACCCGCGAGGCCATCGAGGCCGGCGACCTGCAGAAGGCCGCCACCGCCCAGGCCGAGGCTGCCAAGAAGCTCGACAAGGCCGTCAGCAAGGGTGTCATCCACAAGAACGCCGCCGCCAACAAGAAGTCGGCGCTGGCGAAGAAGGTCGCCGGCCTCAAGGGCTGAACCTTCGCGTAGTACCCGCTGCCTCGGCAGCCCCCCGTAACACCTCTGCCGGCAGGGACCCAGCGGCCCCTCTCTCCGCTCCCTGGCCGGTGCACCACCGCGCCGCACACGGCCTGCGTTCGCCACGCGGGTGCGGCGCACCCGGCCCACCCGGCGGTCACCACCGCCGAGGAGCCACCAACGCTTGACGCGAAGGCCCCGTCCCGCCCCTTCCCCAGGGGATGGAACGGGGCCTTTGTGATGCACGGGCGAACGTGACCGCTGTTACGCGTGGGGCGTGCCCGGTGTGACGCGTGGGCGTGACCACCGTGCCGCGCGGGGCGTGGCCGCTGTGACGCACGGGGCGTGGCCCGAGTGACCCTCGGGGCGTGGCCGCTGTGACGCACGAGGCGAGACCTCTGTCGTGCACGAAGCGTGACCTTCGTGGTGCACGAGGCGTGAGCGGCCTTCTCGGACCGGAGCGAACCTCGCCGGTTCTCCAGGTGCCCTGCTTCCGCATGTCCGAGCGCCGCGGTCCCGCTTTCCAGGCGCCCTCCTCGGGCTTTCCGGGGGTCGCGCTTCCGGTTCTCCGGGGTGCACGGGCGGGTCCGGTTTCAGAGGGTTCGGCTACGCTGCGTCCATGTCCACACCGGGGGATCCGAATCCGCACAACCCTTACGCCCAGCCGCAGCCCTCTCCGTACGGCCCGGCGCCCGCGCAGCCGAACGAGATACCGCCGGCGCAGCCGAATCCGTACGCACAGCAGCCGCCTCCGCCATCCCCGCCCGCCCCGCCGCAGGCTCCGCCGGTCCCGCCTCAGGGGCCCGGCGGCGGCTACGGCTATCCGGTGGCCGGCGCACCCGTAGGGACGCCCGGCTTTCCCGGCGCCTCCGCCGCTCCGGGCGCTTCCGGCGGCCGGTCCGCGTCCGGGTGGCTCTGGGCGATCGGCGGCGCCGTCGCCGCCTCCGCGATCTGGGGCTCCCTGCTCTTCGCCACCGGAGGCTTCTCCTCCGAGCCGAGCCCCGACCTCGCGGGCTACGCCTACACCGGTGATCTGTGCGCGGCCACCTCGATGACGCCCTTCGAGAACGCCCACTTCAAGACCAAGGAGAACACCGGCTCGTCCTCGAAGGACGCCAACCCCCAGCACAGCGGCACCCAGCAGACCTCGCTCGACACCATGTGGTGCAACGTCTCACTGCAGCAGGACAACGCCAGCAGCGCCGACTACTCCTCGAACTGGCTCTACAGCGCCGCCACGCTGCACAAGAAGACCGACCCGGCACCGGAGTTCGCCGACAACTACCGCTCGTACGAGAAGCAGGACACCTCGGTCGGCTACAAGGTCGAGTCCGTCCCCGGCCTCGGCGACGAGGCGTACCTCGTGACCAGGAACGACGAGGGCAGCAGCAGTAGCGGCTCGTATGTGATCCTCGGCGTCCGGGACGGCTGGATGACCTACCAGTCGACGTGGTCCAGCTACGCATCGAGCAGCAGCACCAGCAAGCAGCCGACTTCCTCGGAGGTCGCGACCATGCTGAAGACCAGCGCGACGGAAACCCTCAAGCGACTGCGGAGTTCGGGCTCGCGGTAAGGGCCGCCGGACGACTGCCGGCCGCCCCCGTCGGGCGGTGGCGGTCGGGCGTGCGGTAGCGGCCGACCACGTCGTGGCGGTGGTCGGGCGCGCGGTGGAGGCGGGCGGGCAGGCGGGGGTGGCCTGGTGCTGTTACTGCCTCAGCGCGACCGCGCCGCCCGGGCGATGGCGACCACGGCCTTCTCCAGGGCGTAGGCCGGATCGTCGCCGCCGCCCTTGACGCCCGCGTCGGCTGCCGCCACCGCGCGCAGCGCCGTCGCCACACCGTCCGCCGACCAGCCGCGCATCTGCTGCCGCACCCGGTCGATCTTCCAGGGCGGCATGCCCAGCTCGCGGGCGAGGTCACCGGGGCGGGCGCCGCGCGGGGCGGAGGCCAGCTTGCCGATGGCCCGCACCCCCTGGGCCAGCGCACTGGTGATCATGACGGGGGCGACCCCTGTGGCGAGGGACCACCGCAGCGCCTCCAGCGCCTCGGCGGCCCGGCCCTCGACGGCCCGGTCAGCGACGGTGAAGCTCGACGCCTCCGCCCGGCCGGTGTAGTAGCGGGCGACGACAGCCTCGTCGATCGCGCCCTCGACATCGGCGGCCAGCTGCGAACAGGCCGACGCCAGCTCGCGCAGATCGCTGCCGATCGCGTCGACCAGCGACTGGCACGCCTCGGGTGTCGCGGACCGCCCGGTCGCCCTGAACTCGCCCCGGACGAACGCCAGCCGGTCCGCCGGCTTGGTCATCTTCGGGCAGGCAACCTCACGCGCCCCGGCCTTACGGGCCGCGTCCAGCAGGCCCTTCCCCTTGGCGCCGCCGGCGTGCAGCAGGACGAGCGTGATCTCCTCGGCGGGCGAGCCGAGGTACCCCTTCACGTCCTTGATGGTGTCCGCGGACAGGTCCTGGGCGGCCCGCACCACGACGACCTTGCGTTCGGCGAAGAGCGAGGGGCTGGTCAGCTCGGCGAGGGTGCCGGGCTGCAGCTGATCGGGGGTGAGGTCGCGTACATCGGTGTCCGCGTCGGCCGCGCGGGCAGCCGCCACCACCTGCTGGACCGCGCGGTCCAGCAGCAGGTCTTCCTGGCCCACCGCGAGCGTGACGGGGGCGAGCGGGTCGTCGTGAGCTGTCTTCCTGGCCATCGCGGTCCAGCATCCCACGCCCCACTGACAGCGCCGGCCCTGCGCAGCACGTCGCCCTCCGGCCCGCGGCCGCGTGCCCGGGGCCGCATCTCGGGCACACCGCCTCCGCGGCCCCCGCACGCCCGTGCCACGGCCGCCCTGCCGGACAATGGCCCGGTGAACGACGACGACTCCCTCCGCACCAGCCACCACGTACGGCACGTTCTGGTTCTGCCCGACCGTGACGCCGCCGAGGAGGTGGCCGAGGCCCTGACCGACCGCTTCGGCGTCGCCGAGGAACCCCAGCTCGTGCGGGACGCCCTGGCCGGCGAGGACGACGCCGAGGACGCTCAGTGGCTGGTGGTCGTCGAGGACCCGGCCGGCGCCCATGACCCGGCCCTGCTGGACGAACTCGCGGCGGAGTACGAGGGCTGGCGCGAGGCCGAGTAGCCGCGGGCCACACCACGGCACCCCGTCCCCGTTACCAGGGCCGGCTGAGGAGCTGGGCCGGCCGAGGAGCGGGGCCGGCCGATCAGCAGGGCCGGCCGACGAGCAGGGCCGGCTGACGAGCGGAGTCGGCCGATCAGCCGGGCCGATCAGCCGGGCAGGTCGGTGGCCTCAGCGGGGCCGGTCGGCCACCACGGGCTCCCGTGCCAGCACGATGCCGAAGTGCTCCCGGTAGGCGGCGAGGACCTCGTCCGCCCCCACCTGCCGCTCCTCCCGCTCCCCGCCCGGCCCGGTGATCACGAGCGTGCGGCCGGAGAGGGTGACCCGGCCGGTCTCCGTCAGCCGTGAGCACACCAGGGACTGCGTGAAGTGCGACCTGGGCGACGTTTGGTGCCACCAGCACCCGACCTCGAACTCCCCGATCCCCCGCGGGCGTTGTTCGAGTCGGTACTGCGGGGCGCCGTCCCGCAGCACATCGAGGTCGCCCTCCGACGTCTCCTCCAGGCGGAAGGCACCAGCCGGATCGCTCTGCTCGTCCCGGCTGTCCCAGCGCAGCGGAAAGTGGCTGTGCCGTCCGAAGCCCACATCCGCAAGCCACGGCCCGTCGAGCGTCTGCACGCGCAGCGCCATGTGGTCGTACGGGATGCCGAGGCCGCCGTCGCCGAACACCCGGGCGGACAGCAGCTCGACCTCGTAGCCCAGGGCACGCAGCAACAGGGCGAAGGCTCCGTTGAGCTCGTAACAGAAGCCGCCCCGCCGGGCACCGACGATCTTGTCGAGCAGCGGCTGCTCGGCGAGTTCGATCTCCTCACCGAGGTGGAGGGAGAGGTTCTCGAACGGGACCGTGCGCAGATGGCTGAGGTGCAGGCTCCGCAGCGCCTCCGCGTCAGGGCGCGCGGGGCGCACGGCACCGATGCGGTCCAGGTAGGCGTCGGTGGCGGCGTCGTCCATCAGGGGATGTCCTCTCGGAGGCGAACCGGCGGCAGGTGCGCACCGCCGCCGAGCTGCGGGCATCCGGCGCCCCTCCGGGAGTGTACTGACCGTTCGGTCCCCACCCGGGCCGCGCGAACGGACCGGCCCCGCGGAAGCACGTGGTCAGCGTGCGGCGCAACGGGCGCAGTTCCTGGCGTTCATGGACTCCGGCACGGCGAAGAACGGCATGCGGAGGTACGAGCACGTGCCCTGCGCCGACCGGCAGAGCCTGCCGGCCGCCGTCTGCCGCCCTGGCCGGCCGGCCGGCGGGCCCCGCGCGGGTCCGGCGACCACCGGCCGGCCGGCCGCCGCCACGACGGCCGTTGACGGCCGCGGAAAGCCTGGCCGGGGTGCCCAGGACCGCGATCGCACCGTCGGTGTCCGTGCGCAGCACCTGGGCGCCCCGGGCGCGCAGCGCCGCGATCGTCCGGGGCGCCGGATGCCCGTACGGGTTGTCCACGCCGCAGGAGATCAGCGCCAGGCGCGGCGCCAGCCGGTGCAGCAACGGCGGATCCTGATAGGCCGAGCCGTGGTGCGCCACCTTCAGCACGTCGACGGCGCCCAGCTCGGGATGGGCCGCCAACAACGCCTGCTGCGCGGGCGGTTCGAGGTCCCCCAGCAGCAGGAGGGTCAGCCCGCCCGTACGGACGAGGAGGGTGACGCTGGCGTCATTGGGGCCGTCGAGCGCGTCGGGGGGCACGGCGCGATCGGGGCCCCGGGCCGCCGGTGGTGCGGGAGGAGGCCAGAGCACCTCCCAGGTCAGCGGACCGAGGTGGCGCCGCTCGCCCGGTGCGGCGGGCACGATCGGCACGCCCGCAGCCGCGGCCGTTCCGCGCACGAAACGGGCCTGGCCCGGCGGGTCGGGAAGCGTGGTGGTCTCGATGGCGCCGACCGAACGGCCGCGGAGTGCGCCGGGGAGCCCGTCCACGTGGTCGGCGTGGAAGTGGGTGAGGACGAGGAGGGGGATCCGGCGGACGCCGAGGTCGGTGAGGCAGCGGTCGATGGCGCGGGGCTCGGGGCCGGTGTCGACCACCAGCGCCGTACCGTCCCCGGCAGCCAGCACCAGGCCGTCGCCCTGTCCGACGTCGCAGACCACGGCCCGCCAGCCGGCCGGCGGCCAGCCGGTGATCACGCGGGTGAGCGGTGCGGGCCGGATCACCGCCAGCGCCACCGCCAGAGCACAGAGCACGCCCAGCCAACGCCGGCGGAGCACCCGACGGCCGACCGGTACCAGGACCGCGATGACGGCCGCCAGCGCCAGGCCGCCCACCCAGCCGCCGGGCCACTCGAACTCCGCTCCCGGCAGCGCCGCGCCCCGACGCGCGACCGCCGCGATCCACTCGGCGGGCCAGCCCGCGCACCAGGCCAGCGCCCTGGCGGCCGGCAGCGCGAGCGGAGCGGCGGCGAGCGCGGCGAAGCCCAGGACGGTGGCGGGTGCCACGGCCAGCTCGGCCAGCAGATTGCAGGGCACCGCGACCAGGCCGACCCGGGCCGCGAGCACGACGACGACCGGTGCGCACACCGCCTGGGCGGCGGCCGCGGCGGCGAGCACCTCGGCGAGCCGGGGCGGCACCCGTCGCCGCTGGAGGGCCGCGCTCCAGCGTGGCGCGAGCAGCAGCAGCGCGCCGGTCGCCAGGACGGAGAGCAGAAAGCCGAAACTCCGGGCGAGCCAGGGGTCGTAGAGCACCAGCAGCAGAACGGCGGCGGCGAACGCCGGGAGCAGGGAGCGGCGACGCCCGGTGCCGATCGCCAGCAGCGTGATCAGCCCGCAGGCGGCGGCACGCAGCACACTCGGATCCGGGCGGCAGACGACCACGAAGGCGAGCGCCAGCGCGCCACCGATGACGGCGGTGCCGCGCAGCGAGAGCCCCAGGCGCGGTGCCAGCCCACGGCGCTCGGCGCGCGTCGCGAGATGCGGCGGGCCGATCAGCAGGGCGAGCACGATCGTCAGATTGCTGCCGGAGACGGCCAGCAGATGGGTCAGGTCGGTGGCGCGGAAGGCGTCGTCCAGGTCCGGCGGCACCCGCGAGGTGTCCCCCACCACGAGCCCCGGAAGCAGCGCGCGGGCATCGGGGCGAAGCCCGTCGGTGGCCTCGCGGAGGCCGGCGCGCAGACCTCCCGCCAGCCGCTGCAGCGGCGTGGGCGGCCGGGTCACGACCGGCGGCCCGTCGCCGGTGACCCGGAGCACGGCGGCGGCCTGATCGCCCGAGGTCAACGGTGGTACGGCGCGTGCCACGACCCGGATGCGCGTCGAGGGCAGCAGCCCGCGCCAGGCGGCGGACGCGGCGCGTGCCAGGGCCGCCGGCCCCGACCGGTCGCCGGCTTCCCGCTGCCGTACGACGACCAGGACCGGGGTGCGGACGGCACTGGCCCCGCCGTCCGGCGCGGTGACGCGGACCGCCTCGGCGTCGAACACCAGCGCCGGGGGCGTCCGTTGGGAACCGCGGACCCGGGGCCGGGTCAGCCGGGGGTCCCCGGTCACCGCCAGCTCGACCGTGACCCGCGCGTACCGCTTCGCGAGGGCGGGCAGCGGCCCGCGCCGGACGTCCGCCGCACGCAGCGCGGCGGACGCGGCCCCGGCGGTGGCGCAGAGCAGCACGGCAGCCAGGGCGACACACGCTCCGGCCGACCACGTGCGGGGACCGCGAGGACGGCTCGGCCCGGGCGCCGGACGGGGCGGATCGGCCCCGGCGCGAGGCGGCTCCTGCACCGGAGGCCGCGGCACCGGCCCGGGGCGGCGCGGCTCCGCTCCGGAACGGCGCGGGTCCTGGCCGGAGGACCTCACCCCCGGCCCGGCAGGGCTCGTTCCGCACCGCGGCACCTCGCGCGGCGAGGCGGCCCCGCGTGGTTGCTCCCCCTCCGGCTCACGCTCCGCCCGTCGCCGGAGAACGGCCACCCTCAGGGCGAGAGCGGCGAGCAGGACAGCCGCACCGCAGGCCACCGCCACCGCGACCCCGGGCGCGTCCAGGGCGACCGCCGCAGCCGCCCAGGCCGCCAGCGCCGGCCCGACAAGACGCAGGTCGGCCGGTCCCTCCTGGCGTGGTTCGGAGGCGCCGTGCGCAGACGCCGCCGTGGCGTGCACCGTGGCGCGGTCGCCGGTCACGGCTCCACCAGAGGGCGGAGATCGGCGAAGCGGCGGTCCCCGATGCCGGTCACCTGGCGGAGCTGCTCCACGGACGTGAACCCGCCGTGCCGGCTGCGGAATTCGATGATGTGGCGGGCCAGGACCGGCCCCACTCCGGGGAGCGCGTCCAGCTGCTGCTCGGTGGCCGTGCTGAGACTGACCGGCCCGCCCGGGCCGCCGCCCGCGCCCGGCGCCCCACCGCCGGCCACCGCGCCAGGACCGGCGCCTCCCCCGCCCCCGGCGCCCGCGCCCGCAGCCGCACCCGCGTCACCGACGACGATCTGTTCACCGTCGGTCAGCAGCCTGGCGCGGTTCAGCCCCCGCGTGCTCGCCCCCCGCAGCACCCCGCCCGCGGCCTGAAGCGCGTCGATCACCCGCGCGCCCGGAGGCATCCGGTGAATCCCCGGGTGCCGGACCTTGCCGACGACATCGACAACCAACTGCCGTCCCCGGCCGACGGGTGGGCCACTCGCCGACGCCCCGGAGGACACCGCACCCGACGGCGGCAGCGACGGAGCCGCTTCCCCGCCCGGGCCGGGCCCCCGGACCGCCCGCGGCCGTTCGGCCACGGGAGCGCGTACGGCCTCCGGGCGCCCCGTCCAGAAGTGCTGCACGGCGAAGCCCACCGCGACCACGAGCACCAGAGCCAGGGCGGCGAGCGCCTTGGGATCGGTACCGCATCGCAACTGGACCCAGAGCGGCAGCCGTTCCCGTAACGCGAGCCACGCACCGTCGAGACGCCGCGGGGCGGACCGGCCGGGCGGCGGGGACGCCGGGACCGGGGTCGTGGCCGGGACCGGGTCCGGGTCAGGCGGGGGATCGTGACCGGGCGGCGGCGGTCCGGCAGCCACCGCCGCACCCGCGTCCCCGAAGATCGCCGCGACCCGCGCCCGTACGCGCTCCCGCTCGCCGTCCCGCCCAGGGCCTGGCGACGGATGCCCACCCCGAAAGGCCGGCGTACCGGCTGACGTGCGCGTACCGACAGCGTTCTGCCTGCCGAAAGAGGTCTGCCCACCGGGAGCGGGCGCACCGGCCGAGGTGTGGGTACCGACTGACGTGCGGGCATCGAGCGACGTATGCGTACCGAGCGAGGTGCCCGTACCGGGAAAGGTGTTCATGGCCGTCGACGCTAAGCACCCCGCGGAAATCTCGCTGAGCTGCCTTGAATCCGGTGGACAGCCGGCGACTTGTGGACAACTCCGTCACCCACAGGGCCCCCTCGCTCCCCCGCTCACCGCGGGGACACCACAACCCCCAGCAGCCCCGGCCCCGTATGCGCGCCAATGACCGCGCCGACCTCACTCACGTGCAGCTCGTTCAGCCCGGGCACCCGCTCCCGCAGCCGCTGCGCCAGCGCGTCCGCGCGCTCGGCCGCGGCGAGATGATGGACCGCGATGTCGGCCGGGCCCTCGCCGGCGCGCTCCGCCGCGATCTCCTCCAGCCGTGCGATGGCCTTGGACGCCGTACGGACCTTCTCCAGCAGTTCGATCCGCCCGTCGGCCAGTTGGAGGAGCGGTTTGACGGCCAGGGCGGAGCCCAGCAGGGCCTGGGCCGCGCCGATCCGGCCACCGCGGCGCAGGTAGTCGAGGGTGTCGACGTAGAAGTAGGCGGAGGTACCCTCGGCGCGCTTCTCCGCCGCGGCGACCGCTTCGTCCGCGTCGCCGCCGGCCTCCGCCGTCTCCGCGGCGGCGAGAGCGCAGAACCCGAGGGCCATGGCGACCATGCCGGTGTCCACGACGTGTACGGGGACCGGCGCCTCCTTGGCCGCCATCACCGCCGCGTCGTACGTGCCCGAGAACTCCGAGGAGAGGTGGAGCGAGACGATGGCGCGCGCGCCGGCGGCCGCGACCTGCCGATAGGTGTCGGCGAACACGCTGGGAGCGGGGCGGGAAGTCGTCACGGGGCGGCGCTTCTGCAGCGCCTGGGCCACCGATCTGGCGGAGATCTCGGTGCCCTCTTCCAGGGCCTGGTCCCCCAGGACGACGGTCAGTGGTACGGCCGTGATCTGGTGGCGTTCGATGGCCGTCCGCGGCAGGTAGGCCGTGGAATCGGTGACGATCGCGACATGGCGGGACATGACTTGGAGATTATCCGGGGAACCGGATGCCGCACAGTGCGGGCCCCTCCCCAAGATCTTCCAGGTTTGCCCAAGGCTCTGCCAAGTGCCCGCGGGACGGCGTCGTCATCCGCTTCTGCCGCCGTTCCCGGGGCCGGTGCCGGCCCGCTCCGGCCGCTTCTCCGGGGCCCCGCCCCGCCCCGCCCCACCCCCTCGCCGCGCCCCCCACGCGTCCCCCCGCTCACTCCCGTCGCCGCGCCTCCGCCTCCCGGACGTCCCCCCGGCGCGCCTCAGCCCTCCGGGCCTCCGCCCGCTGCTCCTCCGTCCGCGGAGCCTTCTGCCACGGGTGAGCCGGCTCGGTGCGGGGGTCCCGGGCGGTGATCGCCGGCGGGGCGTCGGGGGCCGCGCCCCGGGAGGAGCCGCGGCCGGCCGTCTCCGGGGCCGCGCCCTGGCGGGCGGCGTCCGCGCCCGGGGAGCCGTCGGCGGTGCCCGTCCGCGGCCGGCCGTCCGCCACCGGTTCGCCCGCGGCCGGATATCCCGGGCCCTCGGTCCAGTGGCGCAGCGCGCCGGCCTCCACATCGATCTGGTCGCTGAGCGCCGCGAGATCGTCGTCGGCGAACCTGCGCGCGCGGTCGCGGGCGGCCCACCGCAGCGACTCCGCGGAGTGGGTGATCCGTTCCGTCCGCTCCCGCAGCTCCGGGAGGCGCGCGGCGATGGTGGGCCGGTCGGGCTCCCGTTCCAGCCGCTTGAGCTCGGCGTCCAGCTCATGGCCGTGGGCGCTCAGCCGCTCGAAGAGGCCGATCGCCTCGCTGAGGGAGGCGTCCTCGCCGGCTGCGCCGTACAGCGCGTCCTGGGTGGCGCGCATGGACGTACGGAGCGAGAGCCGCAGCTGCGCCAGTTCGCCGACCACGCCGGGCTGGGCGAGCTGCCGGGCCCGGAGGGTGGTGTCCTCGACCGTGCGGCGGGCCTGGGCGACCGTACGGTCCACGCCGCGCTTGGCCGCCTGCACCGCCTTGACCGTGAGGAAGACTCCGGCCAGGACGAACAGCACGAAGAGCAGTCCGACGATGGCGGCGGCGGCTTCCATGGAGTCTCCCCAGACGTGTCGGCGGACCGGATGGGTGGCCCGCGCCCTGTCTCTCCACGGTAAACGGCGCGGGCAGGCTGCGGGTTCCTGACGAACCCCCAACCTGCCCGTAGGGGAAAACCCTGTGGCCCGGGCGAAGGCCCGGGCCACGGCGGCCCGCAGGCCCCGGGAACACGGCCCACGCCGGGCCGGTGCGCCCGCGGCGGGCCGCCCGCGAGGGCTACGCCGGCACGATGTTCACCAGCTTCGGCGCCCGGACGATCACCTTCCGGATGCCCGCGCCGTTCAGCGCCGCGACGACCGCCGGCTCGGCCAGTGCCGCCGCCTCCAGGTCAGCGTCCGAGATCGACGGGGCGACCTCCAGGCGGGCCTTGACCTTGCCCTTGATCTGGACCACACAGGTCACGGTCTCGTCCACCACGTAGGCGGGGTCGGCGACCGGGAAGTCCGCATGGACCACGGACCCGGTGTGGCCCAGCCGGCGCCACAGCTCCTCGGCGATGTGCGGGGCCAGCGGGGCGATCAGCAGGACCAGCTGCTCCGCGACCGTGCGGGAAACCGGGCCACCCGTCTTGGTCAGGTGGTTGTTCAGCTCGGTCACCTTGGCGATGGCCGTGTTGAAGCGCAGGTTCGCCATGTCCTGCGCGACGCCGTCGATGGCCTTGTGCAGCGCGCGCAGGGTGGCGTCGTCCGGCTCGGTGTCGACGACGGTGACCTCGCCGGTCGCCTCGTCCACCACGTTGCGCCACAGGCGCTGCAGCAGGCGGTACTGGCCGACGACGGCCCGGGTGTCCCAGGGGCGCGACACGTCCAGCGGGCCCATCGCCATCTCGTACAGGCGCAGGGTGTCCGCCCCGTACTCGGCGCAGATCTCGTCGGGGGTGACGGCGTTCTTCAGGGACTTGCCCATCTTGCCCAGCAGCCGGGAGACCTTGCCGCCCTCGTAGTAGAAGACGCCGCCCTCGTGCTCCTCGACCTCCGCCGCCGGGACGGCGATGCCGCGGCTGTCCCGGTAGACGTACGCCTGGATCATGCCCTGGTTGTACAGCTTGTGGAACGGCTCGGCGGACGAGACGTGGCCCAGGTCGTGCAGCACCTTGGACCAGAAACGGGCGTACAGCAGGTGCAGGACCGCGTGCTCGGCGCCGCCCACGTACAGGTCGACACCGCCGTGCGGCTGCCCCTCGCGCGGACCCATCCAGTACTGCTCGACGTCCGGGTCGACCAGCTTGTCCGCGTTGTTCGGGTCCAGATAGCGCAGCTCGTACCAGCACGAACCCGCCCAGTTGGGCATGGTGTTGGTCTCGCGGCGGTACTGCTTGGGGCCGTCGCCCAGGTCCAGCGTGACGTTGACCCAGTCCTCGTTGCGGGACAGCGGGGTCTCCGGCTGGGTGTCGGCGTCGTCCGCATCGAAGGTGCGCGGCGAGTAGTCCTCGACCTCCGGCAGCTCCAGGGGCAGCATCGACTCGGGCAGCGCGTGCGCCACGCCGGCCTCGTCGTAGACGATCGGGAACGGCTCGCCCCAGTAGCGCTGCCGGCTGAACAGCCAGTCGCGCAGCCGGTAGTTGACCGTGCCCTCGCCGATGCCCCGCGCGGCCAGCCACTCGGTGATCTTCGCCTTGGCCTCGGTGACCCCCAGGCCGTCCAGCGAGATGTCGGCGCCGGACGAGTTGACGATCTTCGCGTCGTACGAGGCGAAGGCGTCGTCCCAGGTGGCCGCGTCGGTGCCGCGACCGTCCGTCGGCTCGACGACGCAGCGCATCGGCAGCTCGAAGGCGCGGGCGAAGGCGAAGTCGCGGGTGTCGTGGGCAGGAACGGCCATGATCGCGCCGGTGCCGTAGCCCATCAGGACGTAGTCGGCGATGAAGACCGGGACCTGCTCGCCGCTGACCGGGTTGGTGGCGTGGACGCCGGTGAAGACGCCGGTCTTGTCCTTGGCCTCGGCCTGCCGCTCGACGTCCGACTTGGAGGCGGCCTGCTTGCGGTACGCGGCGACGGCCTCGGCCGGGGTGGCGTGGCCACCGGTCCACACCTCGTGGGTGCCCTCGGGCCAGGCGTCGGGCACCAGGGAGCCGGTGCCGTCGCCGTCCTCGGCGCCGGCGATCAGCGGGTGCTCCGGCGCCAGCACCATGTAGGTCGCGCCGAACAGGGTGTCCTGGCGGGTGGTGAAGACGGTGATCTTCTCGTCGCCCACGGGGAAGTCGACGCGGGCGCCCTCGGAGCGGCCGATCCAGTTGCGCTGCTGCAGCTTGATGGCGTCCGGCCAGTCCAGCGCGTCCAGGTCCCGCAGCAGCCGGTCGGCGTAGGCGGTGATGCGCATGTTCCACTGGCGCAGCTTCGCCTTGAACACGGGGTAGTTGCCGCGCTCGGAGCGGCCGTCGGCGGTGACCTCCTCGTTGGCCAGCACCGTGCCCAGTCCGGGACACCAGTTGACCGGCGCGTCCGACGCGTACGCCAGGCGGTATTCGCCCAGGACGTTGGCGCGCTCGACGGCGCTCAGCGCGCTCCAGGGGCGGCCGTCGGGGGTCTGCCGGGTGCCGGCCTCGAACTGGGCGACCAGGGTGTCGATCGGACGGGCCGCGTCCGCCTCCGGGTCGTACCAGGAGTTGAAGATCTGCAGGAAGATCCACTGGGTCCACTTGTAGTACGCCGGGTCGATCGTCTCGACCGAGCGGCGCTGGTCGTGGCCCAGGCCCAGGCGGCGCAGCTGGCGCCGCATGTTGACGATGTTGGCCTCGGTGGAGACCCGCGGGTGGGTGCCGGTCTGGACGGCGTACTGCTCGGCGGGCAGGCCGAAGGCGTCGAAGCCCAGGGTGTGCAGGACGTTGTGGCCCGTCATGCGCTGGTGGCGGGCGTAGACGTCGGTGGCGATGAAGCCCAGCGGGTGCCCGACGTGCAGTCCCGCACCCGAGGGGTACGGGAACATGTCCATGATGAACTTCTTGGGGCGGGCCGCCAGCTCCGCGTCGCCGGCCAGGTCGCCCTTCGGGTTCGGGGCCTCGTAGGTCCCCTTCTCCTCCCAGAAGTCCTGCCAGCGTGCCTCGATGTCGGCGGCCAGCGCGGCCGTATAGCGGTGCGGCGCTGCCACCTCGGCAGCGGTGGTCGTCTCGCTCATCGTCCTCAAAGCTCCATCGATCGTCTCTGCCTGCGGAAACGCGCCTCGCGCCCGGCATCGCCGGAAACAAAAAGACCCCTCGCACAGGAGGGGACGCCGCGCCGATTCCGACGGGGTCTGTCAACCGTCGGCACTGATCAGCGCGGCCCGCTAAGCAGAAGGCGTACGGCACGCATGGCGCCAGGGTACCGCAGGGCGTACGGGGCCCGCGCTGAGGATTACCCCCAGACGGGCCCCGCCCCCCGCTGCGTCCCGCTCCTGCCGCCGCGCCGCCCGGTCAGGGCCGTGCGGGGCGGGGCGGTACCGCGCGTGCCCCGGCGTCAGTGCCGGTAGGAGCTCACATAACCGGCGCCGGGCGTGCCCACGCCGGTCACGTCGTCGTAGCCGACGGTCGCGTGCAGGGAGCTGTCCTTGCCCAGGCTGCGCAGCGAGGTCGTGGTGCCCTTGCTGCTGTCGGCGCCGTTGACGAAGTCGACCCGGACGACCGCCAGGTCACGGCCGGCACCCAGCGGGTGGTCGGTGACGTCGTGGTACGCCGAGGTGCCGTAGCGCTGGTAGATGGCCGGGTTGGCGAAGCCGATGGCGATGCCGTGTCGGGCCTGCTGCGCCAGCGCCTGGACGCCCGCGATCACCGGGGCGGCCAGGGAGGTACCGCCGATGCGGTACTCGTCGTAGCCGAGCTTTCCGTCCGGCAGGGTCTGGGTCTGGCCGACCAGGAAGCCGGTGTTGGGGTCGGCGACCGCCGAGATATCCGGAACGGTGCGCATGGCGCCCTTCAGGGCGATGTCGGACAGCTCGTGCGGGACGACGCCACGCTGGTAGTAGGGCTGCGCGACGGTCTTGCTGACGCCGCCGCCGGCGCCGCCGTTGAAGGCACCGGGGAAGCCAGCCCAGCTGCTGCCGTCCTTGGACAGCAGCGCCTTCTGGGTGCCCCAGCCGGTCTCCCACTTGTAGGCGTCGTGCTTGCCGACGGCCAGGGAGGTGCCGCCGACCGCGGTCACCCACGCGGAGTTCGCCGGGGTGTCGACCTGCTTGGTGCCGGTGTTGGCGACCTCGTCGCCGTTGTCACCGGAGGAGAAGTAGAAGCCGATGCCCTGGACCGCGCCCTGCTGGAAGAGCTGGTCGTAGGCGGCCGCCACCTCGGGGGTCTCGTTCGCCTCGATGTCGCCCCAGGAGTTGGAGACGATGTCCGCGAGGTGCCCGTCGACGACCTTGCCGATCGAGTCGATCAGGTCGTCGTCCATGCAGGAGGCGCCACCGACGTAGACGATGTCCGAGTCGGGCGCGACCGCGTGCACGGCCTCGACGTCGAGGGTCTCCTCGCCGTACCAGCCGGCCGCCCCGCAGTCGTCGATGTGCGTGTAGCCGTCCGGCAGGACCTGGGAGAGCTGGCCCTTGCGGTAGCGCTGGTCACCGTTGCGGGCGGCGTACTTGGCCGCGTCCTGGGCGATGGTCGGCGAGGCGTAGGCGTCGGTGATCGCGACGGTCACGCCCTTGCCGGTCCAGTTCTTCGCCCCGTAGGCGGCGCGCAGCTGCTTGCCCGTGTAGCCCTTGATCGCGTACGGGGCCTTGCTCCCGTAGGCGGACGGCAGCGACTTGTCGGTCCGGGAGCCGTAGTACGACGAGAACGGGCCGGAGTTGCGGAAGACGCCCTCCGGCGGCGGCAGTTCACCGGAGTGGTGCTTGGCGAGCTTGGGCGCGTTGTCCAGGCCGGTGACCGTCAGCACCGCGTCGGCCAGCGAGGCCGGCGCGGAGGCGGTGGTGGACGGCGCGTGGTAAGTGTGCCCGCCCTTGAGGTAGTTGTGCAGGTCGGTGGCGAAGGCGCGCTCGGCGGCGGCCGTGTCGCCCTGGACCGTGACGTAGCGGTTGGTGGTGCCGGTGACCTTCAGGCCGGACTTCTTCAGCCAGTCGGTCACCTTGGCTATCTGGTCGTGCGTGGCGCCGTACCGGGCGCGCACCTGGGCCGGGCTCAGGTACTTCCCGTACGAGGCGGACTGCGGGTCGGACACCGCCTTGGCGTAGTCCGCGAGGCCCTTGGCGTCACGGCCGGCCAGGTACACGCGGGCGTTGACGGCCGTGGCGTCGGGGGTGGCACCCCGGTCGGCCTGCCGGGTCGCCCACAGGGGCTTGGTGCCCTGCAGCACGTGCCGGCCCCCGTCGTGCCCCGCGGCGTCGGCGGCGGGCGCCCCGAGCGCGAGCGTCCCGGCGACCAGCGGCAGCGTCGCTGCCCAGGCCAGACCGGCGCGGGCGCGCGGTGTTCTGGTGCGGCTTGATCTCATGTAACCCCCTGCTGTGGCGATGCGGTGCGCTGCGGGGTGACGCGGTGCGCCGGCGCGGCGGGGCGCGGCACCTCACGAGCGGTGCATGCGTTGAATGTGACGCTCACGCGATCCGCCACTCTTTCGGTGAACCGTTCATGTCAGGGGCATGCGATCACCAAGAAGAGACCAAGGAACGGCAAGGACTGGCCAGGAATCACCAGGAACCGGACGGTCAACTCGCCATAGCGGACAGACCGTTGACCGGATATCGCCTCAACCCGGGACGAACCGCCCACCCCTGGGGAGAGCCACCCCCCGCGGCCCCCAGGGCCACGCAGCAGAGCGGGCCGTCCATACGGACGGCCCGCTCTGTCTCTGTGGAGCTAAGGAGAATTGAACTCCTGACCTCCTGCATGCCATGCAGGCGCTCTACCAACTGAGCTATAGCCCCAGGTCTTGTTACCGCCCGGTTCCCCGCTGCGGCATCGCCTACATTACACGGCCCTCCCCGGCTTCTGCCAAATCGTTCTCCCGGGGCCCCTGCGGCCAGGTGCGCGGTACTGTCGGCGGGACGTGCCCGATTCGTCCTGGGGGAGCCGTACGCCGTGACCGCGCTGGAGCTGGAGCAGTCCACCGACCCCCGCGGCCCGCACCCCCGCAGGGGCACCGTCCGCCGGCACCCGACCCTCGCGGCGGCCCTGGCCTGCCTGGTCTCCTTCACCGCCTTCTGGGTCGCGCAGCGCCTCGCCCACGTGACGATGATCGACCTCATGGTCTACCGGGCGGAGGGCCTCACCGTCCGCGCCGGCGAGTCGCTCTACGACATGGCGGCCACCTCGGCGCACCTGCCCAACACCTACCCGCCCTTCGCGGCACTGCTGTTCACCCCGCTCACCCTCCTCGGCGTCCCGGCGATGCGCACCCTCGCCACCGCCGGCAACCTGCTGCTGCTCGTCGCCGTGGTCCACCTCTCGCTGCGGCTCGTCGGCCGGCCCCGCCACCTGCCCCGGCCCGCCGCGACCCTCGCGGTCTCCGCGCTGCTGGTGTGGTGCGAGCCGGTGTGGACGACGCTGCGCTACGGCCAGATCAACCTGCTGCTGGCCGCGCTGGTCCTGTGGGACCTGACCCGCAGGGACACCCACCGGCTCGCGGGCCTCGGCATCGGCCTCGCGGCGGGCCTCAAGCTGACGCCCGCGCTGTTCGCCGTCTTCCTGGCACTGGCCGGCATCGTCCGGGCCGGGCAGCGCCTGCGCTCCGGCGCGGGCCCGCGCGCCGTCTGGAACCCCTGGCTGCGGCAGGCCGCCGTCGCCACCGCCGCCTTCCTCGCCACCGCCCTGCTCTCGGCCCTCGCGCTGCCGCGCGACTCGCGCCGCTTCTGGACGGAGATCGTGTTCGCCGCCGACCGGGTCGGCGATGTCGAGATCACCGCGAACCAGTCGCTGCGCGGGGTCCTCGCCCGGCTGCTGCACACCCACGACACGGGCGTCATCTGGCTCGTGCTCGCCGGCCTGACCGCGGCCCTCGGCCTGGCGCTGGCCGCCGGATCGCTGCTGCGCGGGCCGGGAACACTCCCGGCCGAAGCCGGGGGGCACGCCTGGGCCGCCGTCGCCTGCGCGGCGACCGCCCTGCTGGTCAGCCCGGTCTCCTGGTCGCACCACTGGGTGTGGTGCGTACCGATGCTGGTGCTGCTCGGCTCCGAAGCGCTGCGCCGTACGGGCACCGGCGCCCGCCGCTGGTGGACCACGACCGTCGCACTGGGCCTCCTCTTCTGCTCGTTCGCGCTGTGGTGGGTGCCGCACCGCTGGCACCAGCACGAGGAACTGCACCAGAACGCCGGGCAGATGCTGCTCTCCGGCATCTACCCGCTCGCCGGTGTGCTCGTACTGGCGCTGACCGGTGCGCGCCTGTGGCGCCTGAACCGCCCGCCCACGTCCGTGGATTGAACGGACGGCGGCTCACTGCCCCTCCAACGCCCGGTGCGCGGACAGCGGTTCCGCCTGCCCGGAACCGTTCGGAACTGCCCGGGGCCGGTACGGAAGCGACCGGAGCCGGTACGGAAGCGTCCGGAGCCGCCCGGCAATGCCCGGGCGTTTTCGGAACGCGCGCCAGTTGGCGGGCCCGGGAGGCGGACCGGCCAGGGCGGCGGGCGGCCGGCCCGGACGGGCGGGTGCCTCGGCCAGGGGCCGGATGCCGCCCCGGCTCAGGCCGTCGCGAACGAATAGAACCGCTTCAGCGTGCAGTGCTCGTCCAGCAGCCGGCCGTAGATCGGCTCCCCGTCGAGCTCCCGGTAGGTCTCGATGGGATCGCCTTTTATGACCAGGGCGCGCGCGCATTCCTCGCACCAGTACTGGTAATCGGTGTTGACCGGCTCCATGTCACGGACGATCGGCGTACCGCTGCCGCACCAGTCACACTTCCTGCTGTGGGCGCCCATCCATCAGCTCCAACTGTGGCCGCAGGCCGTACAGACGAAGGAAACGCCGCCATTGTCACCGAGTACCTGTGCCACGTGGGAGGAACCGCAAGAAGGGCACTGCAGGGCGGTGTCGGCTCCGGTGCCGGAGACGGCAGCGGGGGTGCCAACGGGGCAGGTGAAGCGGAGCGCGTATTCCGGCAGCCAGTCATAGCCCTGCGCCTCGGCCACTTCGAGCAGGTCATTGACCTCCTCGAGGATGCTCGTGGGCATCGCGATCTTCTCCTCCCCTGCCGGCGCCGTCCGATTCTGCCACGGACCGCCGACCGGGTCAGGCCCACCTTCACGTCACCCGGCGAGCCGCCCGGCGCCCACCGCCCGGCGTCCGCTGTGACGTGCCGCACACCCCGTGCCGCGGGCGGTGGTGACGCCACCGCCTCGTCCGGCCGTGCGGAAAACGCAGAGATCCCGCCTCCATCTGGAGGCGGGATCATCCGGGTTGTGGAGCTAAGGAGAATTGAACTCCTGACCTCCTGCATGCCATGCAGGCGCTCTACCAACTGAGCTATAGCCCCGGGTCTTGTTCCGCTCCCCCGGGTTTCCCCCGGCGGCGCCGCGAACAAGAAGAACTTTAGCCTGCGACCTGCCCAGATGTGAAATCCGGTCCGCCGGGGCCGATCTGCGGGGCTCAGTCGTCGTCGCCGAGCACCGGCTCCGGAAGGGTGCCGGCGTTGTGCTCCAGCAGCCGCCAGCCGCGCGCGCCCTCGCCCAGCACCGACCAGCAGCAGTTCGACAGACCGCCCAGGCCCTCCCAGTGGTGGGCGTCCAGGCCGAGCAGCCGCCCGATGGTGGTGCGGATGGTGCCGCCGTGGCTGACGACGACCAGGGTGCCGTCCTCGGGAAGCTTGTCGGCGTGGTTGAGGACCACCGGTGCGGCCCGGTCGGCGACCTCGGTCTCCAGTTCGCCCCCACCGCGGCGCACCGGCTCACCGCGCTTCCAGGCGGTGTACTGCTCGCCGTGGCGGGCGAGGATCTCGTCGTGCGTGAGCCCCTGCCAGGACCCCGCGTAGGTCTCCCGCAGCGCCGGGTCGTGGGTGACCTCCAGGCGGGTCAGGGCGGCCAGCTCACGGGCGGTGTCCGAGGCTCGCTGGAGGTCGGAGGCGACGATGGCGTCCGGGCGCAGGGCGGCGAGCAGCCGGGCGGCCCGCCGCGCCTGGGCGCGACCGGTCTCCGTCAGCTCGATGTCCGTGGTGCCCTGGAAGCGGCGCTCCAGGTTCCAGGCCGTCTGGCCGTGCCGCCACAGGACGATGCGGCGGCCCTGGGCCTTCTGCGTGCCGTTCAGGACAGCTCTCCGTCCTCCGGGCCCGTCGTGGCCTCGGCGTGGGCGGCTGCCTTGCCCCGGGTGGCCTTGGCGTCCTCGGGCAGGTCGAGCTCGGGGCAGTCCTTCCACAGCCGCTCGAGCGCGTAGAACACGCGCTCCTCGCTGTGCTGGACGTGCACGACGATGTCGACGTAGTCGAGCAGCACCCAGCGGGCCTCGCGGTCGCCCTCACGGCGGACCGGCTTGGCGCCGAGGTCCTTGTTGAGCCGTTCCTCGATCTCGTCGACGATCGACTTGACCTGGCGGTCACTGGGGGCCGAGGCCAGCAGGAAGGCATCGGTGATCGAGAGGACGTCACTGACGTCGTACGCGATGATGTCGTGCGCGAGCTTGTCGGCCGCGGCCTGGGCGGCGGCGTTGATGAGCTCGATGGAGCGGTCCGTGGCGGTCACAAGCGGCTTTCCGGGTCGAGGGCAGCTTCCCCGGCCGCTCACAGGGCGGATCGGTCTCGGCCGAGCCGCGGCGCGCGCCGCGGTCCCCATGGGCAACCGGATCAGCGGTCAGGTACCCCACAAGGGTCTCACGGACCACCGACACCCCCGGCAGGGTTTTCGAACCAGCGGGTCAGACCCGGTCGCCGCGCAGGTCAGGGCCACAACGGGCGGCCCGGCCCCGCCGTGGGGGCCGGGCGCGCCCGCCCGTCAGCCCTTGTAGTCCTGCCCGAGGACGACCGTGATGTCGGCGTTCGCGGCGCCCTTGCCCTGCGTCACCGCGCCCGCCGGCAGCCCCAGCGTCTTGGCGACCTCGGCGGCCTTCGACTTCTGGGCGGCGTCCGCGTAGGTGACCCGCGAGGTGGCGCGGGCCGTGCCCTCGGCGCCGTCGTCGACGAAGCTGTATCCGCCGTTGAGCAGCGTGACCTGCGCCTTTCCGGTGGCGGCCCGGGAGCCGGTGGCGTTGCGGACCGCGACCCGGGCGGTCGCGTCGGGGGCGGTCTTCTTGACCGTGCCGCCGAGCACGTCCTTGACCACGCTCGTCGCGGCGGACGGGCTGAGCGTCCCGTTCGCCTGCACGGGCAGCAGGGTCGTGGTGTACGCGCCGGTCTTCGCCAGCTCCGCGCGCTGCGCCAGCGAGCTGCCCAGCTGGCCCTCGGTGAGCGGCGGGTCGAGCACCTGCAGCAGCGCCTTGACCGTGGCGGTGGCGCCGTCGGAGTCGCTGGAGACCTTCTTCAGCGTGGCCTGCATGACCTGCCCGAACCGCTGCAGCTGCTTGAGCTGGCCCTCGCCCGGCGCCTGGTAGGTGGCGTAGGCGACGGCCGCCTGGCCGTTCAGGTCCTGCGCACGCCCCTGCTTGACCAGCGGGGAGTCGCCCTTCTTGGCGCCCGGCACGGCGGCGTCGGTGTCCAGGGTGATCCCGCCGACCGTCTCGACGAGGTTCTCCAGATAGGGGGTGTCCAGCCGCCAGGTGGCCTTCAGGTCGGCGCCCAGCAGGCTGTTGAGGGAGTCCCGGGTGGGCTCGGCGCCGTCGGTCTTGACGGACTTGCCGAGCGTCGTGGCGGTGCCGTCGTCCTTGGGGACGACGAGGCTGTTGGGCAGCAGGACGGTGGTGCCCTTGTGGGTGGTCTCGTTGTCCACCAGCAGCGCCGTGGAGCTGTTGCCGCTCTTGGTGTCCCGCAGGTGCACGACGAGCACGTCGCGCTTCTGCCCGGCGGCCGCGGCCGCCTTGCCGGCGCCCGGCCCGGCCAGGCCCGGCAGCTTGCCCGCCCACCACAGGTAGCCGACACCGCCGGCGACCAGCAGGGCCAGCACGACGGACAGCGCGACGATCCGGCTGCGGCCGCGCCGCTTGGCCTCCTCGCGCCGCTCGGTGCGGCTCTCGGTGAACTTCAGCCAGTCGATGACGTCTTCGGAGTCCTCGTCCGGTTCCTCGATGAACGAGAACTGCTCGGTGCGGTAGTCCGGGTCGTCCTGGGACGCCCCCTGCGCGCCGCTCGCGGCCCCCGGCTCCGGGTGGTCCTGCGCCGGGGCGCGGCGCCCGCCCCGGGGATGCGGCTGCTCGTCGTAGGAGAGCTCGGAGAGCTGCTCGTACGGGGACTGCTGGGCCTGCTGCGGGATCCACTCCTGCTGCTGGTGCTGGTGCTGCGGGTGGGTCGCCTGTTGCTGCTGGGGCGTGCCGTAGGGGGCGTACTGCTGCGGATGGCCGGGGTCGGCCTGCGCCTGCCCGCCGTAGGCGTCGTAGCCGTACGCGGACCGGCCGGTGCCGTCCTGCTGCCCGGGGTACGGCTGCTGGCCCTGCTGCCCCTGTTGCCCGCCGTACGGGTCGTAGCCCTCGTAGGCGGAGGGGGCGGCCTGCCGGCCGTACGGGTCGTAGTGCTGCTCGTACGACGGCTGCGCGGCGTCGTGGTACACCGGCTGCCCGTAGGCGTCGTAGGTGTAGCCCTGCTGCCCGTGCTGCCCCTGCTGGTTCCCGTACGGGTCGTGGGCGTACGGGTCCTGCGGCCCGTACGGATCCTGTCGGTCGCTCACCGGTGCCCCTTTCCGTCAGCCCCGTCAGCGGTCGTCGCGGTACAGCTGTTTTTTGTCGATGTAGCGCACCACACCGTCCGGCACCAGGTACCAGACCGGATCCCCCTGGGCGACGCGCGCCCGGCAGTCGGTCGAGGAGATGGCCAGCGCCGGCACCTCGACCAGGGAGACCGCTCCCTCGGGCAGCCCGGGGTCCGCGAGGACGTGGCCGGGCCTGGTCACCCCGATGAAGTGGGCCAGGGACACCAGCTCCGCGGCATCGTGCCAGGTCAGGATCTGGCTGAGCGCGTCGGCGCCGGTGATGAAGAAGAGATCCGCGTCGCGGTGCTCGGCGCGCAGATCACGCAGCGTGTCTATCGTGTACGTCTTGCCGCCACGGTCGATGTCGATCCGGCTGACGGAGAACTGAGGGTTCGAGGCGGTCGCGATGACCGTCATCAAGTACCGGTCCTCGGCCGGGGACACCGTCTTGTGGCTCTTCTGCCACGGCTGTCCCGTGGGTACGAAGATGACCTCGTCGAGGTGGAACTGGCTGGCCACCTCGCTGGCGGCGACCAGGTGTCCGTGATGGATCGGGTCGAACGTCCCGCCCATCACTCCGAGTCGCCGCTTCACGGGCCCTGTGTGCTCTCCCATGCGTGCAGACCCTACTGGGCGGCGCGCGATGCCGGGGGCCGGGTGCCGGGGCTCTAGCGGTCCCGGTTGAAGCGGGTGGTGATCCACAGCAGCAGGAGCAGGATGCAAAAGGCGCCGCCGCCGGTCAGGTAGGGGCTCAGGCTTTCGTGGCCGCCCTCGTGTCCGGGTTCGGCGGCGAGGGAGACCAGGGACTGTGCGGTGGTGTGCAGGCTCATCGTCAGCAGGACCAATCCGGGCTGGGGTCGGGCGGAGACTTCCACCACATCGTAAGCGGCGGCTCACTGCCGGCTCACGGCGACTCCACCCAGGAGGGGTCCCGAGGGCGGGCGAGCGGCCCGGCCGGTCAGTCCTGGCCGTAGCCGCGCAGCAGGAACCACGCGAGGAAGGCGGCGCCCACGACGCCGACGACGATCACGGTACGCAGGATCCACCCGGCTCCGCCGCCGTGGGCGGCCTCCTGGGTGACGGCGAGCAGCACGCTCGGATGCGGCATGACGGTGCGCTTCCTTCGGTACGGCCCGGGTCTTCGGTACCGGCCCGGGCGGTCATTGGTGCGAGCGCCAGCGTACGCCCGAGCATCCAATCGCCTGTCAGCGGCGTCCTCTAGGCTGAAGCACACGCAGTCGAACAGGGGGAGGCCCCAATGACGGAGAGCCCAGGCGGCAGCGAGCACGTACCCAGTCGGGACCGGCGGCGATTCCCCGGAATCTCCTCGCGGTCGTACGAACACCCCGCGGACCGCTCGGCGCTGGTGGCACTGCGCAAGCTGAGCGGGTTCGACACGGTCTTCAAGACGCTCAGCGGCCTGTTGCCGGAGCGCAGCCTGCGCCTGCTGTTCCTGTCGGACTCGGTGCGGGTCAGCGACCAGCAGTTCCAGCACCTCAACGACATGCTGCGGGACGCCTGCTACATCCTGGACCTGGAGAAGGTCCCGCCGATGTACGTCAATCAGGACCCGCAGCCGAACGCCATGTGCATCGGTCTGGACGAGCCGATCATCGTGGTGACGACGGGCCTGGTCGAGCTGCTCGACGAGGAGGAGATGCGGGCGGTCGTCGGCCACGAGGTCGGCCACGCGCTGTCCGGGCACGCCGTCTACCGCACGATCCTGCTGTTCCTGACGAACCTGGCCATGAAGGTCGCCTGGATCCCGCTGGGCAACGTCGCGATCATGGCGATCGTGACGGCACTGCGCGAGTGGTTCCGCAAGTCGGAGCTGTCCGCCGACCGCGCGGGGCTGCTGGTCGGGCAGGACCTCCAGGCGTCGATGCGGGGCCTGATGAAGCTCGCCGGCGGCAACCACCTGCACGAGATGAACGTGGACGCCTTCCTCAAGCAGGCGGACGAGTACGAGTCCGGCGGCGACCTGCGCGACTCCGTGCTGAAGATCCTCAACCTGCTGCCGCGCAGCCACCCCTTCACGACCGTGCGGGCGGCCGAGCTCAAGAAGTGGGCGGCCAGCCGCGACTACCAGCGGATCATGGACGGCCACTACCCGCGCCGTGACGAGGACAAGGACACCTCGGTCTCCGACTCGTTCCGCGACTCCGCGGCGCACTACGCCGATTCGGTGCGCAACAGCAAGGACCCCCTGATGGGCCTGGTCCGCGACATCGCGGGCGGCGCGGGCGACTTGGGCGGCAAGCTGCGGGACACGGTCTTCCGCGGCGGCTCGCGCGGCGAGGGCCCGGGCACCGCCAACGGCTCCGGTGAGGCCACGGGCGGCGCGGACGCCTCCTGACGAACCGGCCGGCCGCGCGTCTAACGGATCGGGTGGCTCGGCTTCGGCTGGGCCGCGGGCGCCAGCTCACCGCAGAGCGAGGGGCTGACCCGGTCCCTGGCGAAGGGGTCGGTGCCTGCGGGCCGGTCCAGGCCGGCGTGCTGTCCCGCGAACAGCGGACGCAGCGCGTCGGCCGGCCGCGAGGAGCAGGCCAGCGGCCCCGCCTGCATGCTGCTCTGCAGCACCTCCAGGCGGTGGTCGGCGAGGTCGTCGCGGCCGACCCGGAAGTGCAGTTCGCGCCGGACGGTGACCAGCGAGGCGGCGCCCGGGGTGGCCTTTCCGACGTGCCGGGCCGACGCATCCTGCGGGGCGCCGGGGGCGGGCCGTACCGCGTAGACGAAGGTGTAGTCGGCGGTGACGTCGAGGGCGTCCGGGCTCAGCTCGGAGGCGGCCAGCACGCCGTCGACGCGGACGTTGCGGTCGGCGAGCTGCGTCAGCCGGGGGTCGAAGCGGACCAGCCAACCGGTCGCCGCGTACCGTCCGTTGTCGTCGGGGTGCGCCAGGCTGCGGTCGAACTGGTCGAGTTGGCCGGTGTCGAGCAGCAGCCGTACCGGCCGGACGGAACCGCCGGTGAGGGTGCCCGGGTCCACCGACGAGCGGACCAGGTACTCCTTGGCGATGGTCAGGGCGGAGTAGACCTGGTCGTCCGAGAAGTGCTCGGTGCGGGTGACGGCGGGCAGGTTGACCCCCGCCGCGCCGACCCGGTAGTCGGCCGCGGGGCTGTGCGCGAAGAGGTCCTCGGGGGTGGCGCCCGGCACGGCACCGCTCGGCGCCAGCGGCACGACGGCGGACCGCAGCGGCTGTACCCGGACCGGCTCCGGGGCCTTGTACGGGTGCCGCACGCCCATGTAGACGGCGGTGCCGAAGGCGAGCACGATCAGCAGCACCAGCAGCACGGCCTGACGCGAACCGCCCAGTCGCCTCCAGGCGTGCCGGGCCCGCACGGCCGGTGCGTGATGCTCACCGAGCCGTTCGTCCGCGGAGAATTCCTGCAGGCGAGCAGCGCGCACGAACGATTCGTCGAACACGACGGATCGATACTCGTCCTCACCGCCTCCCTGGGCGCCGTGGGGCGTCCCTTCGGGAGGGTCACCAGGCCCGGTCATACAACAAGGGTAGGTCTGACAGGGCAAACGTAAACGCGGGGACGCGGGGCAACTTCAGCGGAGAATTCCGTTTCGGGAGGCCCCCACGGGGGCAGTGCGTCACACCGTCACTGGGGTCTGGGCACCGCGGTGAACGAGGGGCGGACGGTTTGTCCCGAGGGGACCGACGGCAGCCCCGGACGGGCCGTGCGCACGCTGTCCGCGCCGCCCGTGGTCGGGGCGTCCACCCCGCTGGAGGTGGGCGCCGGCCCCGGGCTCTGGTTGCGCCCCGAGGCGCCCCGGTAGACGGCACTGAAGGCCAGCGCGACCAGCCCGATGCCCATCACCACGGCCAGCACCCAGGCGACCGGGCGGTGCCAGCGGGTGCTGCTCCGATAGGGCCGCAGCGACCCGCCGTAGGGCCCGTACGGACCGTACGGGCGGTACTCGTCGTCGTAGCCGTCGTCCTCGCCGTACGCGTCGTAGTCGTCGTCCCCGGGGCCCACGCGGCCACCGCCGCGGCGGGGAGCCGCCCCGTCGGGATCGTCGCCGTCGGGGCCGAAGCCGGCGCCGGAGCGGGCCGCCTCGGCCTCGGCGCGTGCCTCGGCGGCGGCCAGCATCCGCTCGACCGCCGACGGCTCATGGATCCGTGCGGCCCGGACGAATTCCTCGTCGAAGACCACGGAGGCGAATTCTTCGTCCGCTTTTCCGTGGCTCCCGTGGTGGTGCTCGTCGGGCTCTTCACCGTCCGGGAACGGCTTGCCCCCCACGTCGTCCGGCACCCGTCCAGGTTAGCCCCGACCGCTCGTTTTGGGCAGGGATCCAGCCTGAGAGAAGCACCAACCGCAACCCGCGACAGACGGGGGCCGACGCGACCCGAACCGCACAGGAAACCCACCGCAACCCACCACGGCACCGCCCCGCTCCGCCACGACGGACGGTACTCAGCAGGGCCCTCCCCACACGAAACACCACCGCAACCCACCACGGCACCGCCCCGCTCAGCCACGACGGACGGTACTCAGCAGGGCCCTCCCCACACGAAACACCACCGCAACCCACCACGGCACCGCCCCGCTCAGCCACGACGCACGGTACTCAGCGGGTGTGCCCGTCCCCGGTGACGATGTACTTCGTCGACGTCAGTTCCGGCAGACCCATGGGGCCGCGGGCGTGCAGCTTCTGCGTCGAGATGCCGATCTCGGCGCCGAAACCGAACTGGCCGCCGTCGGTGAAGCGGGTCGAGGCATTGACCGCGACGGTGGTGGAATCGACCAACTGGGTGAATCGACGGGCCGCGGCCTGCGAGGTCGTGACGATGGCCTCGGTGTGACCGGACGTCCAGCGCCGGATGTGCGCCACCGCCGCGTCCAGGTCGGGCACCACGGCGGCCGCGATGTCGTACGAGAGGTACTCCGTCGCCCAGTCCTCGTCCGTGGCGGGCGCCACCAGCCCGGGGCCGGCCTGCTGCCAGGCGGCGTCGCCGTGCACGACCACACCGGCCTTGGTCAGCGCCTCCAGGGCGCGCGGCAGGAACTTCTGGGCGATCCCGGCGTGCACCAGCACCGTTTCCGCGGCGTTGCAGACGCTGGGCCGCTGCGCCTTGGAGTTGATCAGGATGTCGATCGCCATGTCGATGTCGGCGGCCTCGTCGACGTAGACGTGGCAGTTGCCGGTGCCGGTCTCGATCACCGGGACGGTGGACTCCTCGACGACCGTGCGGATCAGCGAGGCGCCGCCGCGCGGGATCAGCACGTCGACCAGGCCGCGGGCACGCATGAGTTCGCGCACCGAGTCGCGGCTCTCACCGGGCACCAGCTGCACCGCGTCGGCGGGCAGCCCGGCGCTCTCGACCGCGTCGCGCAGTACGTCGACCAGCGCGCTGTTGGAGGCGTACGCGGAGGACGAACCGCGCAGCAGCACGGCGTTGCCGGACTTCAGGCACAGCGCGGCGGCGTCCACCGTCACATTGGGCCGGGCCTCGTAGATGATCCCGATCACGCCGAGCGGGACCCGGACCTGGCGCAGGTCGAGGCCGTTGGGCAGGGTCGAGCCGCGGACCACCTCGCCGACCGGGTCGGGCAGCGCCACGACCTGCCGGACGTCGGCGGCGATCGCCGCGATCCGCTCCGGGGTGAGGGTGAGCCGGTCCACGATCGACGCGGCGGTGCCGGCCTCCCGGGCCTTGGCGACGTCCCGGTCGTTGGCCGCGACGATCTCGTCAGTCCGCGCCACGAGGGCGTCGGCGATGGCGAGCAGCGCGGTGTCGCGGGCCGTCCGCGGCAGTGGCGCCAGGACGGCGGCCGCCTCCCGCGCGCGGCGGGCGGTGTCGAGGACGGGCGAGGACTGCGATGCGCTGCTGGTCATGGCCGCAGCCTAACGGGCGGGCGGGCCACAACCAGCGGGTATCTCACAGCGCGGGACGCCGCGCCCGGCAGGCAGAACGGCGGTCAGTAGGGATGCACGCCGACCGGTGAGGCCGGTGGCGGGCCGTAGCCCTCGGCCACCCGCTGGTGGTAGGTCTCCCGGTCGATGACCTCCAGGCCGACGATCTCCCACGGCGGCAGCTTGGCCGTCGAGCGGTGCTCGCCCCACAGGCGCAGCGCGACCGCCGCGGCGTCGTGCAGGTCCCGGGCCTCCTCCCAGTAGCGGATCTCGGCGTGGTCGTTGGCGTAGCGGCTGGTCAGCAGGAAGGGATGGTCGTGGGCGAGCTGTTCCAGCGCGCGCCGGACCTCCTTGAGCGGCGCCTCGCGGCCCGAGACGCTGAGCGTGACGTGCCACAGCCGGGACGCCTCGCGGCGCTCGCCCTGGGGTGCGGGCCGGGCCGCCCCGTTCCGCTCCGCGCGTTCCTCGTCCGCCGGCCGGCCGGCGTCCCGGCCGGTTCCGACGCTGGTCAGTGCCCGCTCCGCCGTCCCTCGGGGCAGGGCCCCTGGGCGCCCTCGTCTCACCGGCGGCCTCCTGTGCTGCGAATCGCTCCGCCTCGGGGTGCGGAGCCGATGGGTGCGGTCGTACTTCGGCGGGTGCGCTCGCGCGCTGCGGGCGCCGCTCCCCTGCGGCGCCCCCGCAACAAAGTTGACCAGCCCGCGGCCCGTCGCGGGGGCGTTTTTGCGAAGGTCTCGCGGGAAAGGCCGGTTGGTGCACCGTTCCCCGGGCGGTGCACCGTTCCCCGGGCGGTGTGCCGGGCCGTGGGCGGCCGTCGGCCGGACCGGGCGCTTCAGGGGTGCAGCAGCACCAGATCGTCGCGGTGCACGACCTCGCGCTCGTACGCCGGACCCAGCTCGCGGGCAAGCTCCCGGGTCGAACGCCCCATCAAACGGGGGATTTCCCGGGCGTCGAAATTGACGAGCCCGCGGGCGACCGCGCGGCCGGTGCCGTCCCGCAGCTCCACCGGGTCGCCGGCGGAGAACTCGCCCTCCACGGAGGCGATGCCGGCCGGCAGCAGCGAGGAGCGCCGCTCGACGACCGCCCGCACCGCCCCGTCGTCCAGGACGAGCGCGCCCTGCGGCGTGGAGGCGTGCGCGAGCCACAGCAGCCGGTCGGCGGAGCGCCGGCCGGTGCGCAGGAAGTGGGTGCCGGTCGGGCCGCCGGCCAGCGCGTCCGCGGCGTGCACCGCCGACGTCAGCACGACCGGGATGCCGGCCGCGGCGGCGATCCGGGCCGCCTCGACCTTGGTGACCATGCCGCCGGTGCCGACGCCGGCCTTCCCGGCGCTGCCGATGGAGACGCCCTCCAGGTCGCCGGGCCCGCGGACCTCGGCTATCCGGGAGGTGCCGGGGGTGGCGGGGTCGCCGTCGTAGAGGCCGTCCACGTCGGAGAGCAGGATCAGCAGGTCGGCGCGGACGAGGTGGGCGACCAGGGCGGCCAGCCGATCGTTGTCGCCGAAGCGGATCTCGTCGGTGGCGACCGTGTCGTTCTCGTTGACGATCGGTACGGCGCCCATGGCCAGCAGCTGGTCCAGGGTCCGGTAGGCGTTGCGGTAGTGGGCCCGGCGGCTGGTGTCGTCGGAGGTCAGCAGGACCTGGCCGACGCGGCGGCCGTAGCGCGCGAAGGACGCGGTGTAACGGGCGACCAGCAGCCCCTGGCCGACGCTGGCGGCGGCCTGCTGGCGGGCCAGGTCGCGCGGTCGCCGCTCCAGGCCGAGGGGCGCCAGGCCGGCCGCGATGGCACCGGAGGAGACCAGCACGATCTCCTTGTCCTGGTGCTTGGCCAGCACGTCCACCAGCGCGTCCACCCGGTCCGCGTCCAGTCCCCCGGCGGCCGTGGTCAACGACGACGAACCGACCTTCACCACGATCCGGCGGGCGTCCGCCACTTCCTGCCGTGCGCCTGCCGCGCCTGCCATGTGTCCGTACCCCTGTGTTCCCGTTCCCGCCGCCGTACGGGTATTCCTTGTCACTGTCACCCGCACCACGTCCCTACGGGCGCAATCTACGGCAGTGCGGGCCGCGGCCGCGTGGCGATACCGCCTGGCGGACGCCCCGGCCGGGCCGGCGGACGGCTTCCTTCCCCGGTACTCCCGGGCCGGCGGCGGTCCCGCGGGCCCTCCGTGTGGCCCTTACCACTCGGGCTCACTCGGAATTCCTTAAGACGGAAGCCGAGGCCAAGAGGTTGCGTTCGATTGATCCGCTTTCGCGGTGATGAGAGCCACAGCAGATTGTCACCAAGGCCAACAAGGTCATACGGTCGGGTGTCCATCGGTCCCGTTTCGCCGCTCCGGCGGCGTCGCAGCGCGGGACCCGGCCGCCCCCCACGGCCTCCCCCCTGACCTTCTTGCTGCCAGGAGCCCTCCCCCGTGCCTTCCGCCGGAATCGTTCCCCGCCGAGCCGTACAGCTCGCGGCACTCCTCGCGATGATGATCGCGTTCACCGCCCAGCTCGTCGGTGCGCTGCTGCCCGTCATCCCGCTGTTCATCGCCGCATCCGTGGTCAACCTGGGTCTCGACCTGGTCCTCCAGCACAAGCAGCCCGGCCTGCTCGCGGTGCTGGGCCGGATCCGCTTCGACGTCACGGTGCGCCAGCTGCTGCGCGACATGCTGATACTGGTCGGCCTGCTGCACATCGACGGCATCAACCCGCTTGAGGAACAGGCGCCGCTGACCATCACGCTGCTCCTCTTCTACGGCACCCACTTCGTGTGCCAGGCGGTCGCGGTGCTGGTCCGCCGGACCCGCAGCCTGCCGTTCGTGACCCGCAACATCGACGCGAGCGCACTGCGGCTGTGCGACGCGCCGCCGCGGATCCTCTCCCGCCAGACGGGCCGGCGGCTGCTGCGCTTCTCGGTGCCCACCACGACGGGCATGATGATCACCGCGATCACCACGGACGCGTTCTGGGGCGGCGTCGGCCTGGCCGTGTCGCTGGCCCTCTCCGCCGGCGGCACGCTCTACCTGGGCACCTGGCTGCTGCCGAAGAAGCGGGTGGCCGGCGAGAAGCAGGCGCTGGAGTGGCTGGACAACTGGCTGGCCGAGTACCGGCCGACGGTCGGCATGTACTTCTCCGGCGGCTCCTCCTCCGCCTACCAGGCCAACATGTGGCTGAGCACCCTGGCCTCGCTGGACGGCAACCCGATCATCGTGCTGCGCGAGCGCTTCATGGTGCAGAAGATCGAGGCCACGGACGTCCCGATCGTCTGCATCCCGAAGGTCGCCAACCTGATGCGCCTGGAGCACTCCACGCTCAAGGTGCTGCTGCACCCGGCGAACTCCGGCAAGACCTCGCAGATCCTGCGCATCCCGTCGATCAAGCACGCCTTCACCAACCACGGCGAGAGCGACAAGCTGTCCTCCTGCAACCCGTACGCCAAGGCGTACGACGAGGTGTGGGTCGCGGGCCCGGCGGCCCGTGACCGCTACCAGCTCGCCGACATCGGCGTCGAGGACAAGGACGTCGTCGAGGTCGGCCGCCCCCAGCTGGCGCCGATCCAGCCGATCCAGCGGCCCGACAGCCGCCCGGCGGGCCGGCTGACCACCGTGCTGTACGCCCCGACCTGGGAGGGCTGGGACGGCAACCCGGGCAACACCTCGGTGATCCTGGCCGGCGAGAACATCGTCCGCGAGCTGCTCGCCGACGAGAACGTGCGGCTGCTGTACAAGCCGCACCCGATGACCGGCTCCGTCGACCCCCGCGCGGGCGCCGCCAACGCCCGTATCCAGGCGATGATCACGGAGGCCAACGGCCACCGCGGCGGCGCGCGGCCCGGCCCCGAGGCAGCCGCCGAGCTGGTCCGCCGCGACGAGGAGCTGGCCGCGCTGACCACCACCGCCTTCCGCAAGAGCGCGGACGAGCTGGAGCGGATGCGGCTGCAGGGCACCCCGGAGGAGGGCCGCGCGGCCGCCGTCGAGGCCGCCATCACCGCCTGGGAGGCGGCGTACTGGAACTCCTTCCCCGAGTGGGAGCACCAGATCATCACCGCCGCCCGCCCCGGCATCTTCAGCTGCTTCAACCAGGCGGACGTGCTGATCAGCGACGTCTCCAGCGTGGTCTCGGACTACCTGACCAGCGAGAAGCCGTACGCGGTCGCCAACACCTCGGGCATGAGCGAGGACGACTTCCGGGCGAACTTCCCGACCGTACGGGCGGCGACGATCCTCACGCCCGCGGCCGACGGGGTGGCCGGTCTGCTCGACGCGGTCCGCAACCCGGAGAAGGACACCCTCGCCGCGGAGCGCGCCGAGCTCAAGGAGCACCTGCTGGGCCCGTCGGACCCGCCGTCGTCGGTGCGCTTCAACCAGGCCGCGCTGGACCTGTGCGCCCGGGCCGACGAGCGCCGCATCCGCATGGAGAGCCGACTGTCCGGCATTCCCGGGCAGCGCTCGCAGGAGGACGTGGACGCCTCCGAGACGGCCGAACACACGGGCAACGACGCCTCGGACGCCACGGCCGCCGTCTAGCCCGCAGCGAGCCGCTCACGGCTTCGACGGACCGCGGGGCAGCACAAAGGCGGCGGCAGCCGCAACGGGGAAGGCCCCCGGGAGGAGAACTCCCGGGGGCCTTCCCCGTTGGCGTGCGTGCCCTGGACCGCCGGGCGGTCCGTCAGAAGGGGCGGAAGCCGTCGTACTCCTGGTCGGCCTCGTCCCGTGCCACGTCCCGGTCCCTGCGGCGCTGCGCGGCCGGCCGGGGCGCCTCCAGGCGGTGGTCCTCGCCACGCCGTCCCAGCATCTCCGCACCGGCCGCCATCATCGGCTCCCAGTCGAAGACGACCGCGTTGTCCTCGGGGCCGATGGCGATGCCGTCGCCGGCGTGCGCGCCCGCCTTGCGCAGCCCGTCCTCGACGCCGAGACGGTTGAGGCGGTCGGCGAGGTAGCCGACGGCCTCATCGTTGTTGAAGTCGGTCTGGCGGACCCAGCGCTCAGGCTTCTCGCCGCGCACGCGGAAGAAGTTCTCACCCTCTTCCGTGATCGTGAAGCCGGTGTCGTCGACGGCCTTGGGCCGGATGACGATACGGGTGGCTTCCTGCACGGGCTTGGCGGCGCGGGCCTTGGAGACGACATCGGCAAGCGCGAAGGACAGCTCCTTCAGGCCCATGTGGGCGACCGCGGAGACCTCGAACACGCGGTAGCCGCGCTCCTCCAGGTCGGGGCGGATCATGTCGGCGAGGTCCTTGCCGTCCGGGACGTCGATCTTGTTGAGGACGACCATGCGGGGCCGGTTCTCCAGGCCGCCGTACTGCTTGAGCTCCTCCTCGATGGTGTCGAGGTCGGACACCGGGTCGCGGTCGGCTTCCAGGGTCGCGGTGTCCAGGACGTGCACGAGCACCTCGCAGCGCTCGACGTGCCGCAGGAACTCCAGGCCCAGACCCTTGCCCTGGCTCGCACCGGGGATCAGACCGGGGACGTCCGCGATCGTGTAGACCGTCGAACCGGCCGTCACCACACCGAGGTTGGGCACCAGCGTCGTGAACGGGTAGTCGGCGATCTTGGGCTTGGCGGCGGAGAGCACCGAGATCAGCGAGGACTTGCCGGCGCTCGGGTAACCGACCAGCGCGACGTCCGCGACGGTCTTGAGCTCCAGCACGATGTCGCGGGCCTCACCGGGCTCCCCGAGCAGCGCGAAGCCGGGGGCCTTGCGGCGGGCGGAGGCCAGCGCCGCGTTGCCGAGGCCGCCGCGGCCGCCCTGGCCGGCGACGAAGGTGGTGCCCTGGCCGACGAGGTCGGCGAGCACGTTGCCCGCGCGGTCCATGACGACGGTGCCGTCGGGGACCGGCAGGACCAGGTCCTGGCCGTTCTTACCGGAGCGGTTGTCGCCCGCGCCCGGCTGGCCGTTGGTGGCCTTGCGGTGCGGGTGGTGGTGGTATTCGAGAAGCGTGGTGACGTCCTGGTCGACGACCAGGACGACGTCGCCGCCGCGGCCGCCGTTGCCGCCGTCCGGGCCGCCCAGCGGCTTGAACTTCTCCCGCATCACGGAGGCCACGCCGTGGCCTCCGTTACCCGCGGCGACGTGCAGCTCGACGCGGTCCACGAAGGTGGTCATGGTGGGGGTGCCTCCAGATAAACGGGGTGTGTTGCTACTGCGGGATATCTCTGTCGTAACACGCCAAGGGCGGACCAGCCTTCCCGCTTCCGCGAGAAAAGGCGGTCCGCCCCTGATGACTGCGCCGACCCCGGGGGATTCCCCCGGAAGCTCAGCCGAGTTACTACGTCCGGGCCCTGATTACTGGGCGGCCGGGACGATGTTCACGACCTTGCGGCCACGGTGGGTGCCGAACTGCACCGCACCGGCCTCAAGGGCGAACAGGGTGTCGTCGCCGCCACGGCCGACGCCCGTGCCCGGGTGGAAGTGGGTGCCGCGCTGGCGGACCAGGATCTCACCGGCGAGGACGGCCTGACCGCCGAAGCGCTTCACGCCGAGCCGCTGAGCATTGGAGTCGCGACCGTTCCGAGTGGACGATGCGCCCTTCTTGTGTGCCATGTCTCCTCAGTCCCTTACTTCGCCGGAGCGTCGATGCCGGTGATCTTCAGCGCCGTGTGGAGCTGGCGGTGGCCGATCCGCTTCTTGTAACCGGTCTTGTTCTTGTACTTCTGGATCCGGATCTTGTTGCCCTTGTGGTGGTCCACGACCTCACCCTGAACCTTCACGCCGGCCAGGACCCACGGGTCGCTGGTGACCGAGTCACCGTCGACGACCAGCAGCGTGGAGAGCTCGACGGTGTCGCCGACCTTGCTGGTGGAAATGCGGTCAATCTCGATGACGTCGCCGACAGCAACCTTCTGCTGGCGCCCGCCGGTGCGCACGATCGCGTACACGCGGAACTCTCTTTCGCTAGAAACGGATCCTCTGATGCCAGCCGCTCACACGGGCTCGGGATAGGGCCCGTGGAATCCGAGTGGACGAGCGGCCTCTCCCGGCGGACCGGGAGGTAGTTGCTCAGGGGTTGCGGTGTCTCAGATGTTCTCAGACACCGACGGTCAAGGTTACGGGGCCTTGACCAGGGGGTCAAACCGGCCCCGGACCGCTGACGGCCCGGGGCACGGCCTGGTCGCTCACGCGACCGGGGACTCCTCGGCGGCCGCGGTCTTCTTGGCCGCCGCCTTCTTGGTCGTGGCCTTCTTCGTGGCGGTCTTCTTCGCGGTGGCCTTCTTGGCGGTGGTGGTCTTCTTCGCCGCCGCCTTCTTGGCCGGTGCCTTCTTCGCCGCGGTCTTCTTGGCGGTGGCCTTCTTCGCCGCCGCCTTCTTCGCGGTCTTCTTGGCAGCCGGCGCCGCCTCGGCCTCCGCGGCCTCGCCGGACACCTCGGCGGGCGCCGGCTCGGCGACGGGCTCCGCCACGGGCGCCGAGATGACGACCGTCGCCGCCTCGTCGGCCTCCGGCGAACCCGCCGGAGCGGTCACCTTGCGGGTCACCCGACGGCGCGGGCGGGCCGGCGCGGGCTCCGCGGCCGGCGCCTCGGGGGCCGCCTCAGCCACCGGCTGCGGCTCCGCGGCCGGCGCCGGCTCGGCCGGCACCACGATCGCGGCGGGCTCCTCGGCGGCCTTGGGGGCACCCGCCGGAGCGGACACCTTCCGGCTCACCCGGCGGCGGCCACGGCTGCGCCCGGCGGCCGCCTCGGCCTCCGCGGGGCTGCTGAACCACTCGTCGGCCTCGGCCACCGCGGGCTGCAGCTCGGCCTCGGTCACCGGGGCGGGCTCCAGCTCGGGAGCGGCGCCGTCCGGCAGCGACGGGGCCGCCTCGACCTCGTGGACGTGCGGCTCGGCCTGCGCGGCCTTGCCCTTCTTCTTGCGCTTGCCGCCACCGCCGACCGTGGTCGGCTGCTCCATGTGGACGATCACGCCGCGTCCGTTGCAGTGCACGCACTGCTCCGAGAACGACTCCAGCAGGCCCTGGCCGACCCGCTTGCGGGTCATCTGGACCAGGCCCAGCGAGGTGACCTCGGCCACCTGGTGCTTCGTACGGTCCCGGCCCAGGCACTCCAGCAGGCGCCGCAGCACCAGGTCCCGGTTGGACTCCAGCACCATGTCGATGAAGTCGATCACGATGATGCCGCCGAGGTCGCGCAGCCGCAGCTGACGCACGATCTCCTCGGCCGCCTCCAGGTTGTTCCTGGTGACCGTCTCCTCCAGGTTGCCGCCCTGGCCGGTGAACTTGCCGGTGTTGACGTCGACCACGACCATCGCCTCGGTCCGGTCGATCACCAGCGAGCCGCCGCTGGGCAGCCAGACCTTGCGGTCCAGCGCCTTCATCAGCTGCTCGTCGATGCGGTACGTCGCGAAGACGTCGACGTCCGACGTCCACTTCTGCAGCCGGTCGACGAGGTCGGGGGCGACGTGCTGGACATAGCCGTGGATGGTCTGCCACGCCTCGTCACCGCTGACGATGACCTTGGAGAAGTCCTCGTTGAAGATGTCGCGGACGACCCGGACGGTCATGTCCGGCTCGCCGTAGAGCAGCGTCGGGGCGTTCGTGGAGGACGCCTTCGCCTTCTTCTGGATCTCCTCCCACTGCGCCTGCAGACGCTGGACGTCGCGCGCCAGCTCCTCCTCGCTCGCGCCCTCCGCGGCCGTACGGACGATGACGCCCGCGTCCTCGGGGACGATCTTCTTGAGGATCTGCTTCAGACGCGCCCGCTCGGTGTCCGGGAGCTTGCGGCTGATACCCGTCATCGAGCCCTCGGGCACGTAGACCAGGTAGCGGCCGGGCAGCGACACCTGGCTGGTCAGCCGGGCGCCCTTGTGGCCGATCGGGTCCTTGGTGACCTGCACCAGCACCGACTGGCCGGACTTCAGCGCGGTCTCGATGCGGCGCGGCCCGTTGGCCATGCCCAGCGCTTCGAAGTTGACCTCACCGGCGTACAGCACGGCGTTGCGGCCCTTGCCGATGTCGACGAAGGCGGCCTCCATCGACGGCAGGACGTTCTGCACCTTGCCGAGGTAGACGTTGCCGACGTACGAGGTCGCCTGCTCCTTGTTGACGAAGTGCTCCACGAGCACGTTGTCCTCAAGGACGCCGATCTGGGTGCGCTCGCCGCTCTGGCGGACGACCATCACCCGCTCGACGGCCTCGCGACGGGCCAGGAACTCCGCCTCGGTGATGATCGGCACCCGGCGGCGGCCCTGCTCGCGGCCCTCACGGCGACGCTGCTTCTTGGCCTCCAGGCGCGTCGACCCCTTGATCGACTGCACCTCGTCCGCGCTGGTGCCCTCCTCCTTCTTGCGGGGCTCGCGGACCTTGACGACCGTGCGCTCCGGGTCGTCGGAGGCGCCGGACTCGGCTTCGGCACCGTCCCCGCTGCGACGGCGGCGACGACGGCGACGACGGCTGCTGCTGGAACCGCCGCCCGACTCCTCGGCCTCCTCGTGGGCCTCCGACTCCTCGGCGGCGTGCTCCTCGTCCTCCTCGGACTCGGCCTCGTCCGCCGCTTCCTCGGACGCACCGGTCTCGGCGGTCTGCTCGTCGGCACCGTCGGCGGACTCACCGCGGCGACGGCGACGGCCACCACGGCGGCGGCGCCGCGAGGGACGCTCGGCGGACTCGTCCTCGGCCTGGCCGGACTCCTCCGGCTCGGTCTCCGGCTCGGCCGCCTCGACGGCCGGCTCGGCCTGGCCGGTCTCCGGCTCGACGGCGGCGGTGACCTGCTCGGGCTCGGCCGGGGCACCGCGACGGCGGCGACGGCGCGAACCGGCGGGCTGCTCCTCGGTGACCTCGGCCGCCGCCTCTTCCTGGCGGGCCGCGGCGTGCGCGGCGGCCGCGGACTCCGGGGTCTGGAACATCGGCTCGGTGAACACCGGAGCCTGGAAGACGGCGGTCGGCGGACGCTGCGCCCGGCGGCGGCCACGGGCCGGCGCCTCCTGGGCGGGCTCCTCCTCGGCACGGGGCTCCTCGGCCCGCGGTGCCTCGGCGGCCGGCTCGGCGGCACGGCGGCGCGACCGGCGGCGGGGCGCCTCGGCGGGCTCGGCCGGCTCGCTCACCGCGACGGCCTCGGCGGCCGGTGCCTCTTCGGCGGCCTGGGGCGCACCGGCGGGTGCGGTGGCCTTACGGGTGGCGCGGCGGCGCGCACGGGCGGGCCTGGCGTCCTCGGCGGGCGCGGGCGCCTCCTCCTCGGCGGCCGGGGCGGCCGGGGCGGCGCTCTCCACCGCTTCCGCGGCGGTCTCCTCGACGACGCTCACCTGAGGGGAGCCGGCCGGAGCGGTGGCCTTACGGGTGGCGCGGCGGCGCGCACGGGCGGGCTTGGCCTCCTCGGCGGGCGCGGGCGCCTCCTCCTCGGCGGCGGGGGCAGCCACGGCGGCCGGGGCGGCGGGCGCCTCGGCGGCCGGCTCCACGGCGGTCTCGGTCTGCGGGGACCCGGCAGGCGCGGACACCTTGCGGGTCGCCCGGCGGCGGGTACGGCGCGGCGCGGCGTCCTCGGCCTGCGGCGCCTCGGCGGGCGCCGCTTCGGCGGCAGCGGGTGCCTCGACGGCGGCCGGAGCCTCGGCGGGCTCCTCGGCGGCCGGCTGCGGCGCCCCCGCCGGAGCGGTGGCCTTACGGGTCGCGCGGCGGCGCGTACGGGCGGGCTTGGCCTCGTCCCCGGTGGTGACCGACGCGGCGGCGGGCTCCCCGGCGGGGGCCGGGTCGGCCACGGGCGCGGCGGCGGTCTCGGTGCTCACCACGGACGCCTCCGGCGCCTCTCCGGCCACCGGAGGACCGGCAGGCCGGGACGCCGCACGGCGCCGACGACGCGGCGGAAGCGTGTCGCTGGGTGAGTGGTTGTCCTCGATTCCACGGTCCTTGGACGGCGTGGATTCAGTGGGCTCAATGGGCTCGAGCATGCGGGCGGTTCTCCCGTCACGCTCCCGGGCGCCGGGCCTTGTTCCGGCCGCGGTCCGCGTGATGAGCGCGGGCCCGCTGTCCGGGGCGTGGGCGCCGCACGGGAGCTGTCGTCTCGCTCGCCGGGCCCCGTAGGGCGAGGACCGGCGAAAGTCTCCTGGTCAGTGCGTCTGCCGGACCGGGGTGGCTCCCTGGCTGATCGGCGACGCGACGACGGCAGTCCTACGCAGTACCTTCCCCGGCTGCCGGGGAGGCCCCACTCGGCGCCTTCGCGGCACTCAGCCCGGCGGCCGTGGGTGGGGCGGCCGTGGCAGCGTCGCGGTCGGGCGCTAGCGGGTCAGTCACCGCGCCGGTCTCCTCATCGAGCAGCCCCTGCGCCAGCCTGGTCACCGCAGCGGGGACCGGCGGCGCCAGGTCGGCCGTAGCTCGGAGGCCGGACAGGACGTCGTCGGGTCGAACGGCGGGTGTCACATGCCGAACAACCAGCCGCAGTATCGCACAGGCTTTGCCGTCGGGCCTATCGCCCTCGCTGCCGGAGGTCTCCAGACGCGCCACTGCGGCCCGCGCGTCGAAGCTCCGGATGCCGTTTTTCGTCCGGCGCTCGACCAGCACCTCGTCGGCGGCGAGGAACGCCCCGACGGCGTGCTCGGCCGCCTCGACCTCGACGCCGTCGAGCCGGATCTCCCACACCGAAGCCTGCAGCCGGTCGGCCAGTCCGCTCGTGTGTGCCTGCACGGAGTCGATCACATCGAGCCCGTCCGGCAGCGACTCGTTGAGCAGTTCGCGAAGCTTGTCCGGATCGCGGTGCTCGGCGAGCTGGATCTCCAGATATTCGGCCTCACTGCCCGTACCCGTCGGGGCGGCGTTGGCGTACGACACCTTGGGGTGCGGGGTGAACCCCGCTGAATAGGCCATGGGGACCTCGGCGCGGCGCAGCGCCCGCTCGAAAGCGCGCTGGAAGTCGCGGTGGCTGGTGAACCGGAGGCGGCCGCGCTTGGTGTAGCGCAGTCGGATGCGCTGCACCGCCGGTGCGGGCGGCGGGCCTTCGGGCTGTCGCTTGCCCAGTGTCGTTCAGTCCTTCGTGAGTGCGGTCGTACTGCTACCTAGAGTACGTGTCCCGCGGCCCCCAGGTTCCCGGTGGGGCGGCACCGCCTCGGACCGCCGCTCCGGCACGGGCGTTCCGAACAGCGCTCGGCGGATCTCCCCGCGGGTCTGCCGCACCGTCTCGCGCGCCCCGCGCAGCACCCGTCGCACCGGCCGCCAGACCCCGTCCCGGACGGCGTGGCCGAGCGGCGTGAGCACGTGGCGGTACGCCCGGCGCAGCGGCTCGACGACCAGCCGGCGCAGCACCGCGCCCAGGAACCGGCCCACCGCCCGCGAGACCGCCCCGGCGATCCGCCAGCAGTGCCCGAGCGCGTCCGCGACCTCACGGGCGACCACCGTCAGCACGGTCGCCAGCGCTCCGAGGACCGGCCCGAGAACGTACCGCCACAGGGCGACGGCCGGTACCAGCACAATCCACCGGACGAGTGCGGCCAGTACCGCGGCGACCCCCGCCAGCACCCGGCCGGCCGCTCGGCCCACCGGCGCCAGCACCCACACGTACAGCCACCGGGCCGGCACCACGACGAGCCGGTGCGCCAGCCACCCCAGCCCCCGCCCGAGGGGCGTCAGCACATGGCGCCACAGCAGGGCCAGCGGCGCGGCGATCAGCGTCCGTGCGGCCCAGGCGAGCGGGCGCACCACGAGGGTGCGCCACAGCAGGGCCAGGCCACGCCCCAGAGGGCGGAGCACGGTGCGGTCGACGGCCCGGGCGGCGGCGGCCAGGGCGTCCCAGAGCAGACGCACCGGCACCACGAGAATCAGCACCACCACCCGCACCGGGATGCGGACCGCGGTGGTCAGACAGCCCTCGCCGGGTTCACGGTGTGCGTACCGGGCCGGTTCCATACGACTCCCCCTGTCGGTCCCTCAGATGTGCGCGTCGGCCGTCGGCCGCCGGGCGTGGATCCAGTAGCGCAGCTTCTCGGCCCGCTGGTCCTCGAAGACCCCGCCGCACGCCTCGATGACCCTGCGCGACCCCGCGTTGGTGTCGTCGCAGGTCACCAACACCGGATCGAGGCCCAGTTCCTGATGGGCGTACGGGAGCGCGGCGCGCAGCATCGCGGTGGCATGGCCGCGGCGGCGCGCGGAGGGGCGTACCGCGTATCCGACGTGGCCACCGTAGGCGAGGAGCGTGCCGGTCAGCCGGTGCCGGAGGGCGATCCGCCCCAGGTAGGTGTCGCCCTCGACCCACCACAGCGTGGTCGAGGGCACCACGCCGTCGGCCCGCTCGTCGTACGACGTGCCGCCGACCGTGCCGACGTACGCGGCGAAGCCCTCGGCGGACGGCCAGCGGTCGTGCCAAGTCCTCAGCTCACGGGCCAGGTTGGAGTGCGGTGACCGGTCCGCTCCCTCGGCGCGGAATTCCTCCATGGCGGCGAGGAACGAGGCGTGCACGTCGACGGTGGGAGCGATCAGCTGCGGTGACATCGCCCCATTGTCCGCGGACACGCCACGGCCCGGCGCCGCGGGGTGCGGGCACCGGGCCGGAAACGCCGATGCGGAGCGCTACTTGACGACGGTCAGCGGCAGCAGCTTCTTGCCCGTCGGGCCGATCTGGATCTCGGTGTCCATCTGGGGACACACGCCGCAGTCGAAGCACGGGGTCCAGCGGCAGTCCTCGACCTCGGTCTCGTCGAGGGCGTCCTGCCAGTCCTCCCAGAGCCAGTCCTTGTCCAGGCCGGAGTCCAGGTGGTCCCACGGGAGGACCTCCTCGTACTCACGCTCACGGGTGGTGTACCAGGCGACGTCCACGCCGAATTCCGGCAGCGCCTTCTCCGCGGCGCGCATCCAGCGGTCGTAGGAGAAGTGCTCGCGCCAGCCGTCGAAGCGGCCGCCGTCCTCGTAGACCGCGCGGATCACCGCGCCCACCCGGCGGTCACCGCGCGAGAGCAGGCCCTCGACGATGCCGGGCTTGCCGTCGTGGTAGCGGAAGCCGATGGAGCGGCCGTACTTCTTGTCGCCGCGGATCTTGTCGCGGAGCTTTTCGAGACGGGCGTCCGTCTCCTCCGCGGACAGCTGCGGCGCCCACTGGAACGGGGTGTGCGGCTTGGGGACGAAGCCGCCGATGGAGACCGTGCAGCGGATGTCGTTCTGCCCGGAGACCTTGCGGCCCTCGGCGATGACCTTGACCGCCATGTCGCCGATCTGGAGGACGTCCTCGTCGGTCTCGGTCGGCAGACCGCACATGAAGTACAGCTTCACCTGCCGCCAGCCGTTGCCGTAGGCCGTGGAGACGGTCCTGATCAGGTCCTCTTCGGAGACCATCTTGTTGATGACCTTGCGGATCCGCTCCGAGCCGCCCTCGGGCGCGAAGGTCAGACCCGAGCGGCGGCCGTTGCGGGTCAGCTCGTTGGCGAGGTCGATGTTGAAGGCGTCGACGCGGGTCGACGGCAGCGACAGGCCGATCTTGTCTTCCTCGTACCGGTCGGCGAGCCCCTTGGCGATGTCACCGATCTCGGTGTGGTCCGCGGAGGACAGCGACAGCAGGCCGACCTCCTCGAATCCCGTGGCCTTCAGGCCCTTGTCCACCATCTCGCCGATGCCGGTGATGCTTCGCTCCCGCACGGGGCGCGTGATCATGCCGGCCTGGCAGAAGCGGCAGCCGCGGGTGCAGCCACGGAAGATCTCGACGGACATCCGCTCGTGGACGGTCTCGGCCAGCGGGACGAGCGGCTGCTTGGGGTAGGGCCACTCGTCGAGGTCCATGACCGTGTGCTTGGAGACCCGCCACGGGACGCCGGAGCGGTTGGGCACGACGCGGGAGATCCGGCCGTCGGCCAGGTACTCGACGTCGTAGAACTTGGGGACGTAGACGCTGCCGGTCTTCGCGAGCCGGAACAGCAGCTCGTCGCGCCCGCCGGGCCGGCCCTCGTTCTTCCAGGCCCGGATGATCTCGGTGATCTCCAGCACCGCCTGCTCGCCGTCGCCGACCACCGCGCAGTCCAGGAAGTCCGCGATCGGCTCCGGGTTGAAGGCGGCGTGGCCGCCGGCGAGGATCAGCGGGTCCTCGTCGGTGCGGTCCTTGGCCTCCAGCGGGATGCCGGCGAGGTCCAGGGCGGTGAGCAGGTTGGTGTAGCCGAGCTCGGTGGAGAACGAGACGCCGAGCACGTCGAACGCGCGCACCGGGCGGTGGGCGTCGACGGTGAACTGCGGGACGTCGTGCTCGCGCATCAGCGCTTCGAGGTCCGGCCAGACGCTGTAGGTGCGCTCGGCGAGCACACCCTCCTGCTCGTTGAGGACCTCGTAGAGGATCATGACGCCCTGGTTGGGCAGGCCGACCTCGTACGCGTCCGGGTACATGAGCGACCACCGCACGTCGCAGCTCTCCCACGGCTTCACCGTGGAATTGAGCTCTCCACCGACGTACTGGATGGGCTTCTGCACATGCGGGAGCAGGGCCTCGAGCTGTGGGAAGACCGACTCGGCAGACATCTCGAACCTTCGTGAGCTGGCATGGGGCGACTCTCAAGCGTAACCCGCTCGGAGTCGCCCCCCGTACGGCCCGGAGGAGCCCCCGTCCGGGGACGCCCTCACGGCCGGAGCGCCGCCCGGTACTTGCGCCGCGAAGCCTTCTTCCACACCCGCGGCAGCTCCCGCTCCCGCTCCGCGGCCCGGGCCTCCTCACGGCCGTACAGGAGCCCGAAGGTGAAACCGCCCTCGCCCGCCTGCTGCGCCTGGGTCGCCAGCTCCCGCAGGGCGTCGCGGGCCACCACGCTGTCCTGGTGGTCGCCGAGCAGCTGCTGCACCCGCTTGACGCGCTTGGCGAACTTCTTCGCGGGGCGGCCGAGCGCCGGGCGGGCCACCTCGGCCGCGTACCGCGTCCGCTTGGCGGCCTTGCGGGCGCGGTGCAGCGCCACGTCCCGGTCCCGGCCCGCGGGGGCGTCCAGCGCGGTCCGCACCCGGCGGGCGAGACGCCGGTAGTCCTTCAGCACGGCCCGGGCCGCGATCCCGGGCGCCGGCCGGCCGGCACCCGGGCGCAGCGGCGGGTCCTCCAGGAGGGCGTGCAGGGTCTTCAGGAGCGCGAGGTAGCGGTCGCCGTCCAGCGCGGCGAGCACCCGGTCCCGGGACACCACCCGGTGCCGCTCCGACCAGATGCGCAGCCGGGCGTCGACCGGGCCCAGCCGCAGGGTCCGGGGCACTTCGGCGACCGCGGTCAGCAGCCGGTCGGTCAGCACCTCGCGGTCCCGCTCCACGCCCAGCTCCGCCGCCAGCCACTTCAGTTCGCCGCCGACCGGTGCGGTCACCTCCCGGTCGAGGACCTTGGTGTACGAGCGGAACGCGCTGCGCAGCCGGCGGGTGGCGACGCGCATGCGGTGCACCGAGTCGGGGACGTCGCGGCGCACCGCGGGGTCGAGTTCGACGATCACCCGCAGCTGCTCCCGGACATAGTCCAGGACCAGGTCACCGGCGGCGCCCTTCCTGCCGGAGCGCTTCTTGGCCTTGCCGGAGCCCTTCCGTCCGGTGGCTCCGCCGCCCCTGTGCGGGGCCGCGGAGGCGGTGCGGTCCTCGGGGCGGGCGGGCCGCAGACCGGTCTCCGCCAGCGCCCTGGCCAGCTTCGACGGGGCGGACGCCGGGCGCACCCCGACCGCGGCCAGCGCCCGCTCGACGTCGTCCAGCAGACCCGGATCGCGCTCTCCCCCGCCGGTCAGCTCCACCTCGATCTCGCGCCAGCGCGCCTCGGTACGCCCGGCCGCACCGGCCGCACCGGGCTGCTCCGTCTCCGCCGCCGGCCACGCCCACACCTCGTCCACCGCGACCTCGGCGAGCGGCCCGCCCGCGGCGTCCCGCAGCTCCCGCACGGTCCGGCGGGTCCGCAGCCGTACGACGGGGACCAGGTCCCGGCCGAGCACCCGTGCGCGGACGAGCGACGTCAGCTCCGGGGGCGGGACGTCGGACAGCGGCGCCCGGATCTCCTCGCGCTCGCCGGGCCCGGCCGGCAGCTTCAGATGCCAGCCGGCATCCCGGCCGCCGGTACGTCGCCGCAAGGTGATGCCGGCCGCGGTCAGCCGCTGGTCGGGGGTGTCGTAGTAGAGGGCGTCCAGGTCCTCCACGCCCAGTTCCACCACGGCGGCGACCCGGTCGACGTCTGCCAGGTCGGGCAGCTCGGTGGCATTGTCGGCTTCGTATTTCCGCTCGATCTCCCGCACGGTGTCCGCCATGCATCGAATTTAGCCATCCCGCAGGGCGAGGACCACCCGCTCTGTCCGGGATCCGGAAGAGCGGGTGGCATTTGCCCGGGAAGGTGTCTTACGGTGTGTCACGGAACGCCCACCCAGAGTGGCGAACCGGCCGCGCGGCGTGGCCGTCGGCGCTGACTCGACCCTTCGGGGAGGGAGACATCCGTGCACCCGCAGACCGCATCCGTCGCCCGTAAGCCCATCTGTGTCGCGGCGGGCGCCCGCCCGTTCCTGCTGGCGGCGCCGAGCAGAGCGACCACCCCCAAAGCCGCCCGCGACTTCGTCCGGGCGGTGCTGCGGCGTACCCAGCTCGCCCCGCTGCTGGACACCGCCGTGCTGCTGACCTCGGAGGCGGTCACCAGCTCCCATCTGCGCACGCCCCGGTCGGCGGAGATCCTGCTGCGGATCCTGACGGCCGGGCACGGCGTGCGGATCAGCGTGCACGACGAGGCGCCCCTGCGGCTGCCCGCGCAGCTCCTGCCGTCGGCCGCGGGGGGCCCGTACACGGCGGTGGCCGGTGAGCCGGAGACCGATTACGGCCTGCTGCTCACCGGCCACCTCGCCGACGACTGGGGTACCACGTCCTTCGCGGGCCTGCCGCGCTCCACGTCGCTGTGGTTCGAGCTCCACGCGCCTCGCTGACGGCCCGTCAGCGGGATGCCGACAGCGGGCGTCCGACGCGGATCGACTGGAGCAGCCCGATGGCGATCCAGACCGCGAACATGGACGTGCCGCCGTAGGAGACGAACGGCAGCGGCAGGCCGGTCACCGGCATGATGCCGAGCGTCATGCCGATGTTCTCGAAGGACTGGAAGGCGAACCAGGCGATGATGCCGGCGGCCACGACCGTGCCGTACAGCTCGGTGGACTCGCGGGCGATCCGGCAGGCGCGCCACAGGACGACGCCGAGCAGCAGGATGATCAGTCCCGCGCCCAGGAAGCCCAGTTCCTCGCCGGCGACGGTGAAGATGAAGTCCGTCTGCTGCTCGGGGACGAACTGGCCGGTGGTCTGGCTGCCGTGAAAAAGGCCGGAACCGGTCAGCCCGCCGCCGCCGATCGCGATCCGGGCCTGGTTGGTGTTGTAGCCGACGCCGGCCGGGTCCAGGCTCGGGTTGGCGAACGCGGCGAAGCGGGCGATCTGGTAGGCGTCGAGCAGGCCGAGCTGCCAGATGGCGACGCAGCCGACGACGCCGGCGCCCCCCAGGCCGAGGATCCAGCGGTTGGACGCGCCGGAGGCGAGCAGGACGCCGAGGATGACGGCGCCGAGCACCATGACCGAGCCGAGGTCCGGCATCAGCATGATGACGAGGACCGGGACGGCGGCCAGACCGAGGGCTTGGACGACGGTGCGGTGGTCGGGGTGCGGGCGGTCCCCCGCGTCGACCCGGGACGCCAGGATCATCGCCATGCCGAGCGCAATGGTGATCTTGGCGAACTCGGCGGGCTGCAGCGAGAAGCCGCCGGGGATCGCCAGCCAGGACCGGGAGCCGTTGATGGTGGCGCCCAGCGGCGTCAGCACCAGCAGCGCGAGGACGACCGACAGGGCGTACAGGACCGGGACGGCGCCGCGCAGGGTGCGGTGGCCGAGCCAGATGGTGGCCCCGGCGAGCGCCATGCCGATGCCGAGGTTCAGCAGGTGGTGCAGGAAGAAGTAGTACTCGTCGCCCTTGTTCAGCTCGGTGCGGTTGCGGGTGGCGGAGAAGACCAGCAGGGAGCCGAGCAGCGACAGCAGCAGGCAGGACAGCAGCAGTATCCAGTCCAGCCTGCGCAGCACCGAGCCGCGGGCGGTCAGTTTGCCCCAGGTGCCGAGCTCGGGGGTGTAGCGCCGGATGGAGAACGCCCGGGAGGTACGACTGGTCGTCACTGTGGGCTCCCCGAGGGTGACGGCGACGGGAGGACGTACGGCTTGATGGGCTGGGCCTGGATCGTGCCGTCACCCTCGATCTTGGGGAGCGACGCCTGCGGCTTCGGCAGCAGGGCGGCCTTCGGGTTGATCGCGCCCTTCGGGTCGACGCCGTACAGGGCGTTGTAGATGTTGCGCACGGCCGGACCGGAGGCCCCGGAACCCGTACCACCCTGGGAGATCGTCATGACGATCGTGAAGTCCTTGGTGTACGTCGCGAACCACGAGGTCGTCTGCTTGCCGTAGACCTCGGCGGTACCCGTCTTGGCGTGCATCGGGATCTTGTCCTGCGGCCAGCCCTGGAAACGCCAGGCGGCGGTACCCCGGGTGGCGACGCCGGCCAGCGCCGAGTCGATCTGCTTGAGCGTGGTGGGGGTGTCCGGCAGCTTGCCGTGCGCCTTCGGCTTGATCATCTGGATGTGCTTGCCGTCGGGGCTGACGACGGCCTTGCCGACCGTCGGGTCGTGCAGCGTGCCGCCGTTGGCGAGCGCGGCGTAGATCGTCGCCATCTGGATCGGGGTGACGAGGGTGTCGCCCTGCCCGATGGCGTAGTTGATCGAGTCGTAGGCGTGCAGCTTCATGCCTTCGAGGCAGCCCTCGCGGGCGAGCTTGGTGCCGAAGTCCTTCTTCTTGGGCCACGCCTTGGCCTGTTCGCACCAGCCGGCCTTGTTGGCCATCCAGAAGTCGTGCTTCCACTTGCGGTCGGGGACCCGGCCCTTGACCTCGTTGGGGAGGTCGATGCCGGTCTCCTTGCCGAGGCCGAACTGGTGGGCGGTCTTGTAGAACCAGTCGTTGGCGTTCTTCTTGGGCTTGTCGCCGCCGTCCTTCTTCCACTCGTCGTGCGAGAGCCGGTAGAAGACGGTGTCGCAGGAGACCTCCAGCGCCCGGCCCAGGCTGATGTCGCCGTGGCCCTCGCCCTCGAAGTTCTTGAAGACCTGGCCGCCGATGCTGTACGAGCTGGTGCAGGGGTAGTGGCCGTCGAAGTCGTAGCCGGCGTTGATCGCGGCCGAGGTGGAGATGACCTTGAAGATCGAGCCGGGGGCGGCCTGTCCCTGGATGGCGCGGTTCAGCAGCGGGTAGTTGGAGTCCTTGCCGGTGAGGTGGGCGTAGTCCTTGCCGGAGATCCCGCCGACCCAGGCGTTCGGGTCGTAGCTCGGGTTGGAGGCCATCGCCACCACCCGGCCGGTCTTGGCCTCCATGACGACCACGGCGCCGGAGTCGGCCTTGTAGTTGGTGCCGGTGTTCCGGTCGTGGACCTTACGGGCGTCCTTCATGGCCTGGTCCAGCTGCTTTTCCGCTATCGCCTGCACACGGGCGTCGATGCTGGTCACCACGCTCGAACCGGCCTGGCCCTTGTCGCTCTTGGCCTGCCCGATGACCCGGCCGAGGTTGTCGACCTCGTAGCGGGTGACGGCCGCCTTGCCGCGCAGGTAGTCGTCGTACTGCCGCTCCAGACCGGACCGGCCGATCTGGTCCGAGCGCAGCAGCGGCGAGCGGGTGTTCTTGGCTTTGTTGATCTCCTCGTCGGTGACCGGGGAGAGGTAGCCGAGGACCTGGGCGGTGTTGGCGTTGCCGGGGGCGGCGTAGCGGCGTACCGCGGTGGGTTCGGCGCTGATGCCGGGGAAGTCCTCGGAGCGCTCCCGGATCTGCAGCGCCTGCTGGGTGGTGGCCTTGTCGGTGATCGGGATCGGCTGGTACGGCGAGCCGTTCCAGCAGGGCTGCGGGGTCTTGGAGTCGCAGAGCCGGACCTTGTTGCGGATGTCCTTCTCCGGCATGCCCAGGACCTTGGCGAGCCGGCCGAGCACGACCTTGCCGTCGTCCTTCATCTTCAGCAGGGCGGTGCGGCTCGCGGAGACGACCAGGCGGGTCTGGTTGTCGGCGAGCGGCACTCCGCGGGCGTCGAGGATGGAGCCGCGGGTGGCGGGGTCGACGACCTGCTGGACGTGGTTGTTCCGGGCCTCGTTGGCGTACTCCTGGCCGTTGCGGATCTGCAGGTACCAGAGGCGGCCGCCGAGGGTGAGCAGCAGCGAGAAGACCAGGATCTGGATCGCGATGAGCCGGACCGTGACACGGGACGTCCGGCTTTCGGAGAGGTTACTCATGGCCCGCAGCGCCTCCATGAGGTGTGGTGGTCGAGAGGGAGGTCCCCCCGGACGGGGTCCGGGCGAGGGAGGGCGTCACAGGCGCTTGACCCCCTTGATGCGGCCCACCTTGTCGCGGGCCGACTTGCCGAGCAGTCCGCCGCGCTGGCTGCCGATGCGCGCGCCGGTACGGACGGACTTCATGGCGCCGCGGCTGGCCTTGAGGCCGGTGCCGGTGGTGAGCCAGCCGTAGCCGGCGTCGCGGCTGCCCGAGGTGCCGCTCGGGCTGCCGGAGCCGTCACCGACCAGCGGCTCGTGGTCCGTTCTGCGGGCCACCGCCATCACCAGCGGTACGGCGAAGGGGGCCAGCAGCAGGTCGTAGAGGGTGGCGCTGAGCAGCAGTCCGACCAGGCCGACGTGGCGGGCGGCGGTGTCGCCGACGAGCGAGCCGACACCGGCGTACATCAGCGTCGAGCCGATGGCGGCACCGATGACGACCATCAGGGGCACGGTCGCCGAGCGGTGCTGGCCGGAGTCCGGCTTGGTCAGACCGGCGGCGTAGCCGATGACGCAGAGCACCAGGGCGTAGCGGCCGATGGCGTGGTCGGAGGGCGGGGCGACGTCGGCCAGCAGTCCGGCGAAGAAGCCGATGAGCGCGCCGGCGACGTGCCCGTAGACCAGCGCGAGTCCGAGGACGACGAGCAGCAGCAGGTCCGGTACGGCGCCGGGGAGTTGGAGGCGCGCGAGGACGGTGACCTGGATGACGAGGGCGACGACCACCAGCGGGGCCGAGAGCAGGATCCGGTTGATGCGCATCGGTCAGCTCCTGGGGGAGGCGCTCGCGGAGGGGGTGGCCGTGACGGTGACCGTCGGTGTCGGCTTGGGCTTCGCGGGGGCGGGCGGCAGGACGGTGTCGCGCGGGTCCTGGCGGGGCGGCTGGACGACGACGCCGACGATGTCGAGCTGGGAGAAGGAGACGAAGGGACGGACCTGGAGGGTGCGGGTCAGATCGCCGTTGGAGGGCTCGACCTTGACGACCCGGCCGACCGGGACGCCGGGCACGAACGGCTTGTCCCGGCTGGAGCCGAAGGTGACCAGCCGGTCGCCCTTCTTGACGGTGGCCCGGCCGTTGAGCAGCTGGACGCGCAGCGAGCGGACCCCCTGCCCGTTGGCGAAGCCGATCTCGTTGGTCTTCTCCATGCGGGTGCCGACGGTGAAGTCGGGGTCGGCGGCCAGCAGCACCGTGGAGGTCTCGGCGCCGACGGTGGTGACCCGGCCGACCAGGCCGTCGCCGTTGAGCACGGTCATGTCGCGGGCGATGCCGTCGCGGCTGCCGGCGTCGATGGTGATGGTCCAGGAGAAGCCCTGGGCCGAGCCGATGGCGATGACCTGGGCGCCCTTGATGGCGTACTGGCCGGTGCCGGCGGTCTTGAGGATCTTGTCGAGCTCGGCGGCGCGGCTGCGGTTGCGGTCGGAGGAGCCGAGCTTGGCCTTGAGCGCCTCGTTCTCGTGCTCCAGCTCGGCGATCCGGCTGTGCCGGTGGCCGGAGTCCCGTACGGCACCCACGGCGTTGCCGACCGGATCGACGACGCGGGCGACGCCGCGCTCCACGGGGCCGAAGGCGGAGGCGGCGGCTTGCCGGACGCCATCGAGCGGGGACTGTTCGCCGCCGCGGATATCGACCGTGATCAGCGCGAACGCGATCGCGACCAACAGCACCAGCAGCAGCCGGCTCTCTCGTGTGTCCCTCACGTGCGGCGGCCGTGTCCTTCCTCGTAGGACCGGCCGGCTGCGGGCCCCGCCGGTCTCGTTCGGGAGTTGAGCTTTGTGCCTTGCTGTGACGGTGCCGAGGGGTGAAACGTCAGCGCACCGTATCTGTCGGGATGTTGTGCCTGTATATCAACGATCCGCGTCAGCGATCCGTAGCGGAGGACGCGGGATCCGGCTCGCCGGTCCGCCGGGCGGACCGGCTGCTTCCGCCATGGTGCCCGACCGCCGCGGTCGTCGCATGACGGCCGCGGCGGTCGGGCCGGTGCTTCGTTACCTGCGCGGCTGCGAGTCGAGGACCTGCTGGAGGGCCTCGAACTCCTCGACGCACTTGCCGGAACCGAGCGCGACGGAGTCGAGCGGGTCCTCGGCGATGTGGATGGGCATGCCGGTCTCGCGGCGCAGCCGCTCGTCGAGGCCGCGGAGCAGGGCGCCGCCTCCGGTGAGCACGATGCCGCGGTCCATGACGTCGCCGGACAGCTCCGGCGGGCACTTGTCGAGGGTCGTCTTGACCGCGTCGACGATGGAGTTGACCGGCTCCTCGATCGCCTTGCGGACCTCGGCGGCCGAGATGACGACGGTCTTCGGCAGGCCGGAGACCAGGTCGCGGCCGCGGATCTCGGTGTGCTCGTCCTGTTCCAGGTCGTACGCCGAACCGATGGTGATCTTGATGCTCTCCGCGGTGCGCTCGCCCAGCAGAAGGCTGTACTCCTTCTTGATGTGCTGGATGATCGCGTTGTCCAGCTCGTCGCCGGCCACCCGGATGGACTGCGCGGTGACGATGCCGCCGAGCGAGATGACCGCGACCTCGGTCGTGCCGCCGCCGATGTCCACGACCATGTTGCCGGTGGCCTCGTGGACCGGCAGGCCGGAGCCGATCGCGGCGGCCATCGGCTCCTCGATGATGTGCACCTGGCGCGCGCCGGCCTGGGTCGACGCCTCGATGACGGCGCGGCGCTCAACTCCGGTGATGCCGGAGGGAACGCACACCACGACCCGCGGCCGCGCCAGATAGCGCCGCTTGTGGATCTTGAGGATGAAGTAGCGGAGCATCCGCTCGGTGATCTCGAAGTCGGCGATCACGCCGTCCTTCAGGGGCCGCACCGCGACGATGTTGCCGGGCGTGCGCCCGATCATCTTCTTCGCCTCGGCGCCCACCGCGAGGATGCCGCCGGTGTTGGTGTTGATGGCCACGACCGACGGCTCGTTGAGGACGATTCCGCGGCCCCTGACGTACACCAGCGTGTTGGCGGTCCCGAGGTCGACAGCCATGTCACGGCCGATGAACGACATGTTGTTCCCCATGAGGATACGTCTGGCCTTCCCAACTGGAGCGAATGCTTACTGGAGGTCGGCAGGAGGTGATGCGCTGTGAGGCGCGGAAGCCTCCATCGTAGTTCGTAGTGCGCCCACTCGAACACGTCGGGAGGCTGTTCCGCCATTGTCAGCCGTACACGCACCCGCCCCCCTCAATGGTGACGTCGTGTCGCGGTGATGCGTTCCCCCGATCGTGTTTCATACACCGAAGGGCGACCGTTGATTTTATCGGTCGCCCCTGGTCACGGGGGGTGTACAGCTGATGAAGAGTCAGGAAATGCCGGGAAAGAAAATCTTGATCTCGCGCTCGGCGGACTCTTCGGAATCCGATGCATGGATCAGATTCTCCCGGGTGATCGTTCCGAAGTCCCCACGAATGGACCCACTCGGTGCGGCAATCGGGTCAGTCGGACCGGCCAGCGTCCGTACCCCTTCGATCACCCGTTCGCCCTCGACGACCATGGCGACGACCGGGCCGGAGGACATGAAGGCGACCAGGGGCTCGTAGAAGGGCCGGCCGACGTGCTCGGCGTAGTGCTGCTCCAGGAGGGTCCGGTCGAGGGTGCGCAGCTCCATCGCGCTGATCGTCCAGCCGGCCTTGCGCTCCAGGCGGCCGATGATCTCGCCGATCAGGCCGCGCTGGACGGCGTCGGGCTTGAGGAGGACGAGGGTGCGCTGGCTCACGAAAGGACTCCCTGGATGTGAACGAGGGTCAGGCGGGTGCACTGAGGCTACAGGGGCGCTCCCACCAGCCCTTAACCCGCCCACCCCGGCGCCCGGCGGCCTCTCGGGCGGCGGATCCTGCCCGCCGCGGGCACCCGGCGCCGGGCCCGGCGAGGCCGGCTCAGCCCGCGGTGGACGCCTCGGCCGCCCAACGGGCCTTCGCCGCGTCGACCTTGCGGCCGTAGTGGACCGACGCCCACCACAGCGCGGCGAACACCGCCCCCAGGAAGAACATCGTCGGAAGGACGAGGCCGCTGGCGATCAGCGCGATCTGCAGCGCCCAGCCGAGCTGGACGCCGCCGGGGCGGGTGAGCATGCCGCACAGCACGATGCTCAGCAGCATCGCGACCCCGCTGACGGTCCAGATCGTGACCGCCGACAGGTCGGTCAGCTGCATCGCGACCAGGCCGGCGAAACCGATCACGAAGAATTCGCCTATCAGGGTGCTGGCGCACAGCATGCGCATGGTCAGCTCCTTCCCATGAGCAGCCGGGCCTCGCCGACCGTGATCACCGAACCGGTCACCAGCACACCCGCTCCGGAGAACTCGCCCTCTTCCTCCGCGAGGGTGATCGCCGCCTCCAGCGCGTCGTCGAGCCGCGGCTCGACCTGCACCCGCTCGGCGCCGAAGACCTCCACCGCGACCGCCGCCAGCTCGTCCGGGTCCATCGCACGATGGCTGGAATTACGCGTCACCACGACCTCGGCGAAGATCGGCTCGAACGCCTCCAGGAAGCCCCGGACGTCCTTGTCGGAGCTGGCCCCGACCACTCCCACCAGCCGGCTGAACCCGAACGCCTCGGTGACCGCCTCGGCCGCCGCCCGCGCGCCCGCGGGGTTGTGCGCCGCGTCCAGGACCACCGTCGGGCTGCGCCGGACGACCTCCATCCGGCCCGGGGAGGCGACCGCGGCGAACGCGGAGCGCAGGGTGTCGATGTCGAGCGTCCGCGCCTGGTCGGAGCCGACGCCGAAGAACGCCTCGACCGCGGCGAGCGCCACCGCGGCGTTGTGCGCCTGATGGGCGCCGTACAGCGGCAGGAAGATCTCCGGGTACTCGCCGCCCAGGCCGCGCAGCGTCAGCATCTGCCCGCCGACCGCGACCTCACGGGAGAGCACCCCGAACTCCATGCCTTCACGGGCGACCGTGGCGTCCACCTCGACCGCGCGCTTGAGCATCACCGACGCCGCGTCCACCGGCTGCTGGGCCAGCACGACCGTGGCGTCCTTCTTGATGATCCCGGACTTCTCACCGGCGATCTCCTCGGGCGTCTCGCCGAGCCGGTCGGTGTGGTCCAGCGAGATCGGGGTGATCACGGCGACGTCGCCGTCGATGACGTTCGTGGCGTCCCAGGTGCCGCCCATGCCGACCTCGACCACCGCGACGTCCACCGGGGCGTCCGCGAAGGCGGCGTACGCCATCGCCGTCAGCACCTCGAAGAACGACAGGCGGTACTCCTGCTGGGTGTCGACCATCTCCACGTACGGGGCGATGTCCCGGTAGGTCTCGATGAAGCGCTCGGCGGAGATCGGGCTGCCGTCCAGGCTGATGCGCTCGGTGACGGACTGGACGTGCGGGCTGGTGTACCGGCCGGTGCGCAGGTCGAAGGCGCCCAGCAGGGCCTCGATCATGCGGGCGGTGCTGGTCTTGCCGTTCGTACCGGTGATGTGGATGGACGGGTACGCCCGCTGGGGCGAGCCGAGGATGTCCAGCAGCGCCACGATGCGCTTGACCGACGGGTCGAGCTTGGTCTCGCCCCAGCGGCCGGCCAGCTCCTCCTCGACGGCGCGCAGCGCGCGGTCGACCTCGGGATCGGCCGGCCGGGCGGGCACCGGGTCCCCTTGCGGCGGTCCTGCCTGGGCGCGCAGCGTCCGGCTGCCCGCCTCGATCACCGCGAGGTCTGGGTCGCGCTCGGTCTCGGCCTCGACCATGTCGTCGAAGGCGTCGGTCGGGTCGGGGTCGTCGTTTCGGGGGCGCTCGCTCACGACGACAAGTCTACGAGGCACCACTGACAGCGGTGCGCTGCCTTGCCCACCGAGGCCGACCGGCGCCCGCCGACGCCCGCCGCGCCGGTGGGCGCCCGGAAGCGACCCCCCGCTAGCCCAGCGCCGCCCGCATCATCTCCCGGGCCACCGGGGCCGCCAGCCCGCCGCCGGAGATCTCGCTGCGGGCCGCGTGGCCGTCCTCGACCATGACGGCCACCGCGACCTGGTGCCCGCCGGCGTTCTGCGCGTAGGAGACGAACCAGGCGTAGGGCGTACCGCTGTTGTCGACGCCGTGCTGGGCGGTACCGGTCTTGCCGCCGACCGTCAGTCCGTCGATCTTCGCGTTGGACCCGGTGCCCTTGTCCACGACCGTCTGCATCGCCGACCGCAGCTGCGCGGCGGTCCGGCCCGACATCGTCCGCCCGTACGTCGACGGGCCGTTCTGCTGGACGGTGTTGCCGCCCCCGTCGGTCAGCTTGTCGACCAGCTGCGGGTTCTTCAGCTCGCCGCCGTTCGCGATGGCCGCCGCGACCATCGCCATCTGCAGCGGGGTCGCCTGGTCGTTGAACTGGCCGATCCCGGACAGCGCGGTCTGCGCCTGGTCCATGTCCGAGGGGTAGAGGCTCTTGCCGGCCCGTACCGGGGTGTCCACCTTGCCGTCGTTGAAGCCGAACTTCTCGGCCTGCGCCTTCACCTTGTCCTTGCCCAGGTCGACGGCCATCTTCGCGAAGACGGTGTTGCAGGAGTACTGGAGCGCGGTGCGGATGGTGGCGTTCTTGCAGGGCGCGGAGGCGCTCTCGTTCTTCAGCGTGGTGCGGGTGTGCGGCAGGGTGTACGGGTCGGGGCTGTCGGTGCGCTCGTCCACCGAGGAGTACAGCCCGTTCTCCAGCGCGGCCGCGGCGACCACCAGCTTGAAGGTCGACCCGGGCGGCAGCGGCTGCCGCAGCGCCCGGTTGATCTCGGGGCTGTCCGGGTCGTCGGACATCTTCTTCCACGCCTTCTGGTCGGCCGTGGAGGACCCGGCGAACTTCCCGGGGTCGTACGACGGGGTGCTGACCATGCCCAGGATCCGACCGGTGCCCGGGTCCATGGCGACGGCCGCCCCCTTCTTGTCGCCCAGCGCCCGGTAGCCGGCCTTCTGCACCTTGGCGTCCAGAGTGGTGGCCACGTCCCCGCCCTTGGCCCGGGTGCGGGTCAGGGCGTCGGCGGGGCTCTGCAGCCGGCTGTCGGAGCCGTCCAGGAGGGGGCCGTAGAGGCTCTCCAGCTGGTTGCTGCCGAAGATCTGCGAGGTGAAACCCGTCACCGGCGCGTAGAGCGGCCCGTCCTTGTACGTCCGCTTGTACTTGAGCGTGGAGGAGGTGGCCGCGGAGCCGGTGACCGGCTCCCCGTCGACGAGGATGTTGCCCAGCGGGGCCGCGTACTTGCCGATCGTCACCCGCGGGTTGTGCGAGTCCTGCTTGAAGTCAGTAGCCTTTGCGCCCTGGATCCAGGTGGCCCAGCCCATGAGCGCCAATATCAGGGCGAGGCAGAAGACCGAGACCCGTCGCAGTGGCTTGTTCATGGGGCGCGGCTCCTCGGTACGGGACGTGCGGTGCTGCCGGAAGTCCGGCATTCCGGTCCAACGGTGCCCCGGCTACATGAGAGCGCCATGAGAACGGCCTTAATCGGCCGAAGCGGCCGGCGCGGACAACTTTCCGCCGTCCGTTGCCCTCTTTCACGGCGGGCTGTGCGTACCCGGAGGTCACCGACAGCGGTGCGCCCCGGCGCCGCCAGTGGACGCGAAAGGGAAGGCAGGAGCTGAAGACCGGTGCCGGCAATAAGTCAGCGGATGCATTTGGTGCTGCTCAGCGCCTGGACCGTGCTGTGGTTCGCGGTCGTCGAACCGCACGGCGGGTTCTCCTGGCACTACCTGCGCACCGGTGGCGAGCTGATCTACCAGGGCCCCGCCGGTGACGGCACCGGCGGCCTGAACCTCTACGCACACCACCCCGAGCTCCAGATGGGCCCGCTCAGCTTCCTGACCGCCGGCCTGTTCAACCCCTTCCCCGAGGCCACCGGGCAGTTCCTCGCCGCGGCCCTGATGTCGCTGCTCGGCCTGGTCATCCTGGTGCTGGCGGGCCGCAGCGCCGCCCACTACTTCCTGGGCACCGGCACCAACCACCAGCGGCTCCGGCAGCGCGTGCTGATCGCCGGGCTGGCCTTCATCCCCATGTGGATCGAGGTCGCGGTCCGCTTCGGGCACCTCGACGACGTCCTCGCCCTGTTCTTCACCGCCCTCGCGGTGCGCGCCGTCACCCGCGGCAACGCCGCCCACACCGGTGTCTTCCTGGCCCTCGCCATGGATTCCAAGCCCACCGCGCTGGCCTTCCTCCCCCTGCTGCTCGCGCTCCCCCGGGAGAAGTGGCTGCGGGCCGGGCTGTGGTGCGCGGGCCTGGTGACCGTCGCCTGGCTGCCGTTCTTCCTCGGCGACCCGCAGTCCTTCGCCGCCGCCAAGTTCGCCATCCCGAACCATCCGGCGTCCGCGCTGCGCTGGCTCGGCGTCGGCGACCCGGAGACCCCCGGCTGGGACCGCCCGGCCCAGGCCGCGCTGGGCCTCGCGCTGGGCTCCATAGCCGTCTGGCGCGGCCGCTGGGCGGCGGTGGTGCTGCTCGGCGCCAACGCCCGGATCGTGCTCGACCCCAGCGTCTACACCTACTACACGGCGTCGGTGCTGCTGGGCACCCTGCTGTGGGACGTCATCGGCCAGCGCCGCCTGGTGCCCTGGTGGAGCTGGCTGGCGGTGCTCATCCTCTACGGCAGCGTCTTCGCCGTCCCCGACGACTCCGCCCGCGGTCTGATCCGGCTGGCGTTCGTCGCCGTCTCGACGGCCTACGTCCTGCTGTGGCCGGTCCGCGAACGGGGGCAGCGGGGCCGGGGACGCCGCAGGCCCCCCGCCCGGACGGACGAGGGGCCTGCGGCGGACAGCGGTGCTACGCCGTGGGCAGGGCCGCCAGCTGCGCGGTGATCCGGACGATGTCCGCCTCCGCGGTCTCCAGCCGGCCGCGGATCTTGTCCTTGACCTGCTCCGGCGCCTTGGCGAGGAACGCCTCGTTGCCGAGCTTGGCGGTGGCCTGCGCCTTCTCCTTCTCAGCGGCCGCCAGGTCCTTCGCCAGCCGCTTGCGCTCCGCCGCCACGTCGATCGCGCCGGACAGGTCCAGGGCGACCGTGGCGCCCGCGACCGGCAGCGAAGCGGTGGCGCTGAAGTCGTCACCGGCCGGCTGCAGCCGCAGCAGCGAGCGCATCGCGGCCTCGTGCGCCGCCAGCGCCGTACCGGACAGCTCCAGCCGCGCCGGGACCTTCTGGCCGGGCTGCAGCCCCTGGTCGGAGCGGAAGCGGCGGACCTCGGTGACGACCTGCTGGACGGTCTCGATCTCGCGCTCCGCGGCCGCGTCCCGGAAGCCGCCCGGGGCGTCGGCCCCGGCGACGAGGACGGCCTTCGGCCACTCGGCGACGACGACCGACTCGCGGCCGGTCAGCGTCGTCCACAGGGTCTCCGTCACGAACGGCATGACCGGGTGCAGCAGCCGCAGCGTGACGTCCAGGACCTCGCCCAGGACCCGGCGGGAGGCGTCGGCGGCCGGGCCGCCCGCCATGAACGTGGTCTTGGACAGCTCCACGTACCAGTCGAAGACCTCGTCCCAGGCGAAGTGGAAGAGGGTGTCCGACAGCTTCGCGAACTGGTAGTCGTCGTAGTACGCGTCGACCTCGGCGACGACCGCGTTCAGCCGGGACAGGATCCACCGGTCGGTGGCCGACAGCTGCTCGGCGGACGGCAGGTCACCCTCCACCGTCGCGCCGTTCATCAGCGCGAAGCGGGTGGCGTTCCAGATCTTGTTGGCGAAGTTGCGGGACCCCTGGACCCAGTCCTCACCGATCGGGACGTCGACACCCGGGTTGGCGCCGCGGGCGAGCGTGAAGCGGACGGCGTCCGAGCCGTACGCATCCATCCAGTCGAGCGGATTGACCGCATTCCCGAAGGACTTGGACATCTTCTTGCCGAACTGGTCACGGACCATGCCGTGCAGCGCGATGGTGTGGAACGGCGGGGTGCCGTCCATGGCGTACAGCCCGAACATCATCATCCGGGCGACCCAGAAGAACAGGATGTCGTAGCCGGTGACCAGGACGGAGTTCGGATAGAACTTCTCGACGCTCGGCGTCTGCTCGGGCCAGCCGAGCGTGGAAAACGGCCACAGGCCCGACGAGAACCACGTGTCGAGGACGTCGGTGTCCTGGTGCCAGCCCTCGCCGGTGGGAGCCTCGTCCTCGGGTCCGACGCAGACGACCTCGCCGTTCGGCCCGTACCAGACCGGAATGCGGTGGCCCCACCACAGCTGGCGGGAGATGCACCAGTCGTGGAGGTTGTCGACCCAGCCGAAGTACCGGGACTCCATCTCCTTGGGGTGGATCTTGACCTTGCCCTCGCGGACCGCGTCACCGGCGGACTTCGCCAGCGGGCCGACCTTGACCCACCACTGCATCGACAGCCGCGGCTCGATGGTGGTCTTGCAGCGGGAGCAGTGCCCGACGGAGTGGGTGTACGGGCGCTTCTCGGCGACGATCCGGCCCTCGGCGCGCAGCGCGCCGACGATCGCGGAACGGGCCTCGAAGCGGTCCAGCCCCTGGAACGGGCCGTGCGCGGTGATCACGCCACGCTCGTCGAGGACGGCGAGGCTGGGCAGGTCGTGGCGCCGTCCGATCTCGAAGTCGTTGGGGTCGTGGGCGGGCGTGACCTTGACGGCGCCGGTGCCGAACGCGGGGTCGACGTGCTCGTCCGCGACGACCGGGATGCGGCGGCCGGTCAGCGGCAACTCGATCTCGGTGCCGATGAGATGGGCGTAGCGCTCGTCGTCGGGGTGGACGGCGACGGCGGTGTCACCGAGCATCGTCTCGGCACGGGTCGTCGCGACGACGATGGACGCCTCGCCCTCGCCGTAACGGATCGAGACCAGCTCGCCGTCGTCGTCCTGGTACTCGACCTCGATGTCCGAGATGGCGGTCAGACAGCGCGGGCACCAGTTGATGATGCGCTCGGCGCGGTAGATCAGCTCGTCGTCGTAGAGCCGCTTGAAGATCGTCTGGACGGCCTTGGACAGTCCCTCGTCCATCGTGAAGCGCTCACGGGACCAGGCGACGCCGTCGCCCAGCCGCCGCATCTGGCCGGAGATCTGCCCGCCGGACTCGTTCTTCCACTGCCAGACGCGCTCGACGAACGCCTCGCGCCCCAGGTCGTGCCGGGAGACGCCCTCCTTGGCGAGCTCGCGCTCGACGACGTTCTGGGTGGCGATGCCGGCGTGGTCCATGCCCGGCTGCCACAGCGTCTCGTAACCCTGCATCCGCTTACGGCGGGTGAGCGCGTCGATCAGCGTGTGCTCGAAGGCGTGCCCCAGGTGGAGGCTGCCGGTGACGTTCGGCGGCGGAATGACGACGGTGTACGGCGGCTTGTCGCTCTTCTCGTCCGCCTCGAAGTAACCCCGCTCTACCCAGCGCTCGTACAGCGGCCCCTCTACATCGGCCGGCGTGTACTGAGTCGGCAGTTCGGGGGCGCTGTGGTTGCTCTGCTGAGTGTTCTCGGTCACGACGGACAGTGTACGGGCGCGCATGTAGCAGCTTCGAATCGGTTTCGCCCCCGGAGCACCGGCTGTCAGCGACGTCATACAGGATGTCGGCAGCGCATCACCATCACGAAGAACTTCACACGCAGAACTTCAACTGTTTTCAGTTGTCACGAGGGGAACGCTCCATGAGCTTCAACCAGCCGCCTCCCGGCCCGTACGGGCAGCAGCCCCAGCAGCCCGGCCCGTACGGCCAGCCGCAGCCGCCGGCTCCCCAGCCCGGTTACGGCTACCCGCAGCAGGGCGGCCAGGTACCTCCGCAGCAGGGCTACGGCTACCCCCAGGGTGCCCCGCAGGCCCCCCAGGGCTACGGCTACCCGCAGCAGCCCGGCTACGGCCAGCAGTCCCCTTACGCCGGCCAGCAGACCCCTTACGGCGTCATCCCCCAGGGCCCCCCGGAGAGCGGCGGCAACGGCAAGAAGATCGGCCTGATCGTCGGCGCGGTCGCGGTCGTCGCCGCCATCGGCGTCGGCGCGTACTTCGTCTTCGGCTCGGGCGGCGACGTGAAGCCCTACACGATCTCGCTGCCGGACAAGCTGCTGGGCAACGAGTACACCAAGGCCCCTGGCAAGGCCGCCGGCAAGGCGCCGGAGGACTTCTCCAGCGACAAGGAACTCCGCGCCATGGGCATCACGGACGGCAAGTTCGTGCAGGCCGGGTACACCAACGACAGCAAGCTGATCCTCGGTGTGGCGGGCATCTACGGCAAGGTGAACGACCCCGACACCGCCGTGGACCAGCTGTTCGCGAAGCTCGACGAGAACCAGCAGAAGTCCGCGTCGGGCGCGAAGATCGAGACCGTCACGCCCGAGACCAAGTTCTCGCCGAGCGACTTCGACGGCTCCGTGATGAAGTGCAAGACGCAGAAGGCCACCGTCTCGATGGGCGGCGTCAGCGCGTCCCAGCAGGTCTCCATCTGCGTCTGGGGCGACAGCAGCGCGATCGGCATCGTGCAGTCAATGCCGTCCCCGCCGTCGGCCTCCGGTGGCGTCCCGAGCGGCGAGCCGCTCACCGCCGAGCAGCTCTCGGAGAAGACCGCCAAGATCCGCAACGAGGTCCGCAAGGAGAAGTAGCCGCCCCCGTGCGCCGTTTGTGGGGGACGGCGGCACGGGCCCGGAAGGGCAGCGCCCGTCACGACACGAAGCCGCCCGGCAGCATCTCGGCTGCCGGGCGGCTCTCGTGTGTCCGGGGCGGGCGCGGGTTACGCGCTCTTCTCCTGAGGTTCGCCCGAGTCGCCGCGGGTGCGGGGCACCAGGGTCGGGTTCACGTTGGAGTGGACGACGTCCTCGGTGATGACGACGCGGGCGACGTCCTTGCGGGACGGGATCTCGTACATCACCGCCTGGAGGACCTCCTCCATGATCGCGCGCAGACCGCGGGCGCCGGTGCCGCGCAGGATCGCCTGGTCGGCGATGGCCTCCAGGGCCGGGCGGTCGAAGTCCAGCTCCACGCCGTCGAGTTCGAAGAGCCGCTTGTACTGCTTGACCAGCGCGTTGCGCGGCTCGACGAGGATCTGGAGCAGCGCCTCGCGGTCGAGGTTGTGGACCGAGGTGAGGACGGGGAGGCGGCCGATGAACTCCGGGATCATCCCGAACTTCACCAGGTCCTCGGGCATGACGTCCTGCAGTTGGTCCTTGGACTCGATCTCGCGCTTGGAGCGGATCGTGGCGCCGAACCCGATGCCCTTGGCACCCGAGCGGGCCTCGATGATCTTCTCCAGGCCGGCGAAGGCACCGCCGACGATGAAGAGGACGTTGGTGGTGTCGATCTGGATGAATTCCTGGTGCGGGTGCTTGCGGCCGCCCTGCGGCGGGACCGAAGCGGTGGTGCCCTCCAGGATCTTCAGCAGCGCCTGCTGGACGCCCTCGCCGGAGACATCGCGGGTGATCGACGGGTTTTCGCTCTTCCGGGCGACCTTGTCGATCTCGTCGATGTAGATGATGCCGGTCTCGGCCTTCTTGATGTCGAAGTCCGCGGCCTGGATCAGCTTGAGGAGGATGTTCTCGACGTCCTCGCCGACGTAGCCGGCCTCCGTCAGCGCCGTGGCGTCGGCGAAGGCGAACGGGACGTTGAGCATCCGGGCGAGGGTCTGCGCGAGCAGGGTCTTGCCGGAGCCGGTGGGGCCGAGCAGCAGGATGTTGGACTTGGCGAGCTCGATGCCGTCATCGCCGCGGCCGGGGCCGTTCTCGCCCGCCTGCACCCGCTTGTAGTGGTTGTAGACGGCGACCGACAGCGCCTTCTTGGCGGGGTCCTGGCCGACGACGTAGCCGTTCAGGAACTCGTAGATCTCCCGCGGCTTCGGGAGCTCCTCCCACCGCACCTCGGAGGTCTCGGCGAGCTCCTCCTCGATGATTTCGTTGCAGAGGTCGATGCACTCGTCGCAGATGTACACACCAGGTCCCGCGATGAGCTTCTTCACCTGCTTCTGGCTCTTCCCACAGAATGAGCACTTGAGCAGGTCGCCGCCGTCACCGATGCGTGCCACGAGGTGCTTCCCCTTCGCCTGGGATCCGCATTGCTCCGCGGACCCGGGTGCTTGCCTATCGACGGTACCTTGCCGGGCCCCCCGTACGGGCCCCCCTTGGACCGACTCGGTTCACTCGATCCCGAACCGGTCCAAGGAGGCAACGCTCCGGCTCATTTTGCGAAGACCGCTATCCGATCGAGACGGACGACTTGCGCGTCGAGACGATCTGGTCGACCAGACCGTACGCCAGGGACTCCTCGGCGGTCAGAATCTTGTCACGCTCGATGTCATCACGGATCTTCTCGATCGGCGTGGAGGAGTGCTTGGCCAGCAGGTCCTCCAGCTGCGTCCGCATCCGCAGGATCTCGTTGGCGGCGATCTCCAGGTCGGAGACCTGACCACGACCGGTCTCGCTGTACGGCTGGTGGATCAGCACCCGCGCGTTCGGCAGCGCCATCCGCTTGCCGGGGGTGCCGGCCGCGAGCAGCACGGCCGCGGCGGAGGCCGCCTGGCCCATGCAGACCGTCTGAATGTCGGGCTTCACGAACTGCATCGTGTCGTAGATGGCCGTCAGCGCGGTGAAGGAGCCGCCGGGGCTGTTGATGTAGATCGAGATGTCGCGGTCCGGGTCCATCGACTCCAGGCACAGCAGCTGCGCCATGACGTCGTTGGCCGAGGCGTCGTCGATCTGCACGCCGAGGAAGATCACGCGCTCCTCGAAGAGCTTCGCGTACGGGTCGTACTCACGCACGCCCTGCGAGGTGCGCTCGACGAAGCGCGGGACGATGTAGCGGGCCTCGGCCCGGGGGCCGGAAAACTCGGACTCCGGGTGCTGGTAGAGGCCGCTGCCGGGGAAGTTGTTCATCGTGGTGTTCACCGTCCTGGTGGCGATCAAGTGGGCTGGGGTGGCTGGGGCGAGTGCTGCGGGGCTCAGGCCCCGGTGCCGCCCCCGCCCGGAACGCCGGCGGCGGAGGTCATCACGTCGTCGATGAGGCCGTACTCCTTGGCCTCGTCCGCGGAGAACCAGCGGTCGCGGTCCGAGTCCTGGGTGATCCGCTCGACGGTCTGGCCGGTGTGGAAGGCCGTCAGCTCCGCCATCCGCTTCTTGGTGTGCAGCAGCCGCTCGGCGTGGATCTTGATGTCCGACGCGGAACCGGCCAGGCCCGCGGAGGGCTGGTGGATGAGGATCTCGGCGTTCGGCAGCGCGAAGCGCTTGCCCGGGGTACCGGCGCTCAGCAGGAACTGGCCCATCGAGGCGGCGAGGCCCATCGCGATCGTCACCACGTCGTTCTTGATGTACTGCATGGTGTCGTAGATCGCCAAGCCGGCCGAGATCGAGCCGCCCGGGGAGTTGATGTAGAGGAAGATGTCCTTGTCCGGGTCCGCGGCGAGGAGAAGCAGCTGCGCGGTGATCTTGTTGGCGATGTCGTCGTCGACCGGCTGGCCGAGGAAGATGATCCGCTCGCCGAGCAGCCGGTTGTAGACCTGGTCGCCGAGGCCACCGAAGGTCGGCTCAGCGGCGGCGGAAGGCATCGGGATCGTCACGTGTCCACCTGCTCGTTGTCGGACGGCCCAGGGCCGTCTCAGCGTCGTCTTCTGGGGCGCGGGGATCGGGCGCCGTATGTCGCCCCGGCGCGGTTTCAGGGACTCCCCTGCCCTCGTATCTACGGACCCTAACGCGCAGGTCGGACAACGCCATCCCGCATTGTCAACTGTTCGCTGTGAGCGCAGGCTCACCGGTCCGTTACGACACACGGGCCCGAACACGCGGACGTGCGTGTTCGGGCCCGTGCTCAGTCGTGCTGCGCGGGGCGCGAGGCGGCCGGGGCCTTACGCCTCGGGCTTCTCCTCGCCCTCGGCCTCGGCGACGACGGCCTCGGCGACCTCGGTCTCGTCCTCGTCGTCGAGGTCGACGACCTCGCCGTTGGAGTCCTTGACCGTGGCGGCCTCGACGACGACCGCGAGGGCCTTGCCGCGGGCGACCTCACCGACGAGCATCGGCACCTGGCCGCCCTCGACGACGGCCTGGGCGAACTGGTCGGGGGACATGCCGGAGGACTGCGCGCGGCGCATGAGGTGCTCGGTGAGCTCCTCCTGGCTGACGTTCAGCTTCTCCTTGTTGACCAGCTCGTCGAGGATGAACTGGGTCTTGATGCCCTTCTCGGCCTGCTCCTTGGTCTCGGCGTCGAACTCTTCCTCGCTCTTGCCCTGGATCTCCAGGTACTTCGCGAGGTCGAGACCCATCTGGCCGAGCTGGTGGTGCTCCAGGTTGTGCTTGCGGGTCTGGACCTCGTCCGCGAGCAGCTTCTCCGGCATCGGCACCTCGACGAGCTTGAGCAGCTCGTCCAGGACCTTCTCCTGCGCCTGGGTGGCCTGGTCGTACTTCTTCATCTGCTCGAGGCGCTTGCGGCTGTCCGCCCGGAGCTCCTCGAGGGTGTCGAACTCGCTGGCCAGCTGCGCGAAGTCGTCGTCCAGCTCGGGGAGTTCACGCGACTTGACCTCGGTGACCTCGACCTTGACCTCGGCCTCCTTGCCCTCGGCGGAGCCGCCCTTGAGCTCGGAGGTGAAGGTGGCGCTGCCGCCGGCCTCCAGGCCCGTGACCGCCTCGTCGATGCCGTCGAGCAGCTCGCCGGAGCCGACGGTGTACGTGACGCCCTCGGCGACACCGTCCTCCAGGACCTCGCCGTCGACCTTGGCCTCGAGGTTCACGGTCAGCACGTCGCCGTCCTGCACGGCGCGCTCGACCGGGCTGGTCGTGGCGAAGCGCTCACGCAGCTGCTCGACGGACTTGTCGATGTCCTCTTCCGACACCTCGACGGCGTCGACCTCGACCTCGATGCCGGAGTAGTCCGGGATCTCCAGGGCGGGGCGGATGTCGACCTCGGCGCTGAAGGCCAGCAGCTCGCCGTCCTTCAGCTCGGTGATGTCGACATCGGGCTGGCCGAGGACGTTCAGCTCAGCCTCGTTGACCGCCTCGGTGTAGAACTTCGGGAGCGCGTCGTTGACGGCCTCCTCCAGCACGGCACCGCGGCCGAACCGCTGGTCGATGACGCGGGCCGGGATCTTGCCCTGGCGGAAGCCCTTCACCGTGACCTGCTGGTTGATCTTCTTGTACGCCGCGTCGAGGCTGGGCTTGAGCTCCTCGAAGGGCACCTCGACAGTGAGCCGAACCCGAGTCGGGTTCAGGGTCTCCACGGCGCTCTTCACGGTTCGGTCTCCTTGGGGCTGACTTCTGGGGTTCTGCTTGAGATCTACCAGGTACCCGGCTGATCCGGGCCCGGCCGATCGCGCCCGGTACACAGACACACGGACACGCAGCTTGCATAGTAACCGCAAGGAGGATGACGCCGACAACGTGATCTTGCACGCCCGCCGCGCGGGCGGGTGACCTGGTGGGCCGGCGCTGCGCCCGGTCGCTGTCGCCGGGCTGATCTGCTGGTCGGGGTGGCCGGATTCGAACCGACGACCTTCCGCTCCCAAAGCGGACGCGCTACCAAGCTGCGCCACACCCCGTCGGTGCGACACGTAGGGTACATGGCCGCGGACAGAAGGGCCGCCAGTTATCGGGGACGCACCGGCGGCGACGGCGGCTGCGGCACCGCACGCGCGCCGCGTCCGGGAACGGGGTGTGCGGCGCACGGCTGCGACCCGCTAGGATGCACTGCGTGCCGAGGTCTCGCGACCTGTGGCGCTCGCGGGCGTAGCTCAATGGTAGAGCCCTAGTCTTCCAAACTAGCTACGCGGGTTCGATTCCCGTCGCCCGCTCAATGGGAAAGCCCCGGACCGGACGGTCCGGGGCTTTTCGCGTTCCGGGGACACGGGGTCGAGCGCGCGGACCGGCGGTGGCGCGCACGCCTCTTCGCCTCGCGCGCGCGGTTGCATAGGGTGGCCGACATGGAGATCTGGCTCAATCCCGCGTGCTCGAAGTGCCGTTCCGCCGTCGAGATCCTCGACGGGGCGGGCGCCGCGTACACGGTCCGCACGTACCTGGAGGACCCGCCGACCGCCGGCGAGCTGCGCGACGTGCTGGCCCGGCTGGGTCTGGAGCCGTGGGACATCACCCGGACCCAGGAGGCCGAGGCCGGGGAGCTGGGGCTCGGGGAATGGGAGCGCACCGACGCCGCGCGTGAGCGGTGGATCGCGGCGCTGGCGGCGCACCCGAAGCTGATCCAGCGGCCGATCATCACCGCGGACGACGGCTCGGCGCTGGTGGGGCGCACCGAGGAAGCCGTACGCGAGGCGCTGACGCGGACCGGGGGCGAGTGACCTCGGACGGCGGTGCCGGGCACGGCCGTCCCTCGGGCGGCACCCGGCCGGGGGCCCGGCGGACCACCTAGGGGATGTCTCCCCTAGAACGTGATGTGGTTGATGGTGTCCGCCAGGGAGTTCAGGAATCTGTTGATCGACGGCGCCATGCCCGTGGAGGCGAGGAAGAAGCCGAACAGTATGGCGACGATCGCCGGGCCTGCCTTGATCGACTTACCCCTGATCAACACGATCAGGATGATCCCCAACAGCAGCACAACTGACAGCGATAGAGCCACACTGATCACACCCTTGGTCGGAACGCCTCACCGGCCCGGGAGCATGCTGCGCACACCCCCCGGCACCCATCGTGCCACCAACTCCATGCCCACTGCAGGCCGGTGACGAATCATCGGCCAACGCTTTGCCCGATTCCGGCCTCTGCGGGCCGTGGGGCGGGGGTGGGCGGCGGTGCGGCGCGGCGGGCGTTCGCGGGGTGTCGGCGGGGTGTGCGCCGGACCCCTGGGCGCCGGCCGAGGCGGATCCGGGTGCCGGAATTCACACGCCGGGCGGCAGACCCGCAATGGGGGGGCGATCATTCCGATCATTTCCCTCCCCTCCTTCCCCCGGGTAATTCACTTATTCGTGGCGTCCGTCACGGCTTTACGGAGCCGCACGAAAGTGACCGTCACCACGGGGACAGAACACCCGAGAAGCGGACATTCCGTCTGCGTCGTTCGCTGGGGATATCATCCGTTTTGGGAGTATGAAGTGCGGCAAATGGGACGGATGATGGAGGAGGGGGCGCTGTCTATCGGCGGTTTTAGGGGGGCGTAATCCGGCGTGCCGCACGGGGAAATGGCGAATGGCCCGGATGCGGTTTTACGGCCTCCCCGAGCGCCGCTATCGTGCCTCCAATGTTTCCCGCTGCCCCCACACCTCGACGCGAGCTGCCCCCTGCCCGGGAAGCAGCGGGTACGGACCGGACGGAGCCCTCGGGGCAGCCACCCGGTGTGCCGCAGCAAGCCTCGGGGCCCGCACCGAAGGCCGGGGGCCGCGACGCCTTCTTCGACAACGCGAAGTACCTGGCCATCGTGCTGGTGGCGATGGGTCACTCGTGGGAGCCGCTGACCGACGGCAGCCGGGCGGCCGAAGCGCTCTACATGACCGTGTACACCTTCCACATGCCGGCCTTCATCATCATTTCCGGCTACTTCTCGCGCAGCTTCGACATGCGCAGGGACCGGCTGCAGCGGCTGATCACCGGCGTGGTGGTGCCCTACGTGCTCTTCGAGACCGCGTACGCGTTCTTCAAGCGCTGGGCGGACGACGATCCCGGCCACCCCATCAGCCTGCTCGACCCGTGGTTCCTGACGTGGTTCCTGGTGGCGCTGTTCATCTGGCGGCTCACCACCCCGTTGTGGAAGATCGTCCGCTGGCCCCTTCCGCTCGCGGTGCTCATCGCCGTCCTCGCCTCCGTGTCACCCGACATCGGCGACGACCTCGACCTCCAGCGGGTGCTGCAGTTCCTGCCGTTCTTCGTGCTGGGGCTGTTGCTGCGGCCGGAGCACTTCCGGCTGGTGCAGCGCCGGGCGGTGCGGATCGCGTCGGTGCCGATCTTCGCCTGCGCACTGGTGATGGCTTACTGGGCGGCGCCCCGGATGAGCTCGGCGTGGTTCTACCACCGGGACAGCGCACAGGAGTTGGGCACCACCTGGTGGGCCGGCGCGGCGATGACCCTCGCCCTCTTCGGCTGCTCGCTCGTGCTCGTGGCGTGCTTCTACGCCTGGGTGCCGACGCGGCGCACGTGGTTCACGGTGCTGGGCGCCGGCACGCTGTACGGCTACCTGCTGCACGGCTTCCTGGCGAAGGGCTCGCGCTTCTGGGGCTGGTTCGACGACTACGCCTGGCTGCACACCCCGCTCGGCGAGATCGCGGTCACGCTGATCGCGGCGGTCGTGGTCACGGCGCTGTGCACCCCGCCGGTCCGCCGGGTCTTCCGCTTCGCGATGGAGCCCACCATGGCGTGGGCCTTCCGCAAGGATCCGGCCGAGGTGCCCCGGTCCCGTGAGGGCGCCGCCGCCTGAGAGCGCCCGGCCGGCCGCGGCGCAAGGCCGTGCGGGGGTTCTCACCCGTCCGGATGATCTTTGTGCCGGCGGGCGCGGGAGGCGTCGCGGGGCGCGCCCGGGCGGCGGACGTGGTGCGGGCGCGGCGCGGACGGACACCGCGCGCCCGCCCGGTGGTCAGGCGTCCCGGCAGATCAGCAGCAGGGCCCGGTCGTCGTTGACGTCCTTGGCGACCGCTTCGATGAGGTGCCAGGCGGCGCCGGCGAAGCCGCTGGCGACATAGCGGTCGGCCTCGCCGGTCAGCCGGTCGATGCCCTCGGCGATGTCCCGGTCGGCGGCCTCCACCAGGCCGTCGGTGAAGAGCATCAGCACGTCGCCGGGGCGCAGCGTGCCCTTGACGGGGTCGAACTGGGCACCGTCGTAGACGCCGAGCAGCGGGCCCTGCCCCGGCTTCTCCTCCCAGCGGCCGCTGCCCGCGCTGAGCTGGAGCGCCGGCAGATGGCCCGCGGAGAGCAGTTCGTAGTCGCCGGACTCCAGGTCCAGGACGAGGTGGACGGAGGTGGCGAAGCCCTCGTCCCAGTCCTGGCGCAGGAGGTAGCCGTTGGCGGCGGGCAGGAAGCCGTGCGGCGGGAGGGACCCGAGGAGGCCGCCGAAGGCGCCGGAGAGGAGCAGGGCGCGGGAGGCCGCGTCCATGCCCTTTCCGGAGACGTCGGTGAGGACGACCTCCAGGATGTTGCCGCCGTGGGTGCGGGAGGCCACCACGAAGTCGCCGGAGAAGGACTGGCCGCCGGCCGGGCGCAGCGCCATCTCGTGGTGCCATCCCTGGGGCAGCCGCGGCAGCTTGCTCTGCACGCGGATGCGTTCGCGCAGGTCGAAGAGCATGGTGCCGCCGCGCCGCCAGGGCACGCCGACCCGGCTGCGGAACTGCGCGATGAGCAGGCCGAAGAACCCGACGGCGGCCACGACCAGGACGGTGCCGGGGGTGATCCGGTCCGGGCCGCTGTCGTACGGGCCGAAGAGGGCCGCCTCGACGACCAGGGCGGCGGCCGAGGCGCCGTACAGGACGAGGAGGTTGGCCGGGCGCAGCAGCAGTCCCCCGGCGATCACCGGGAGGACCAGGGCGGTGGGGGCGAACCATTCGGGGCGCCACAGCGTGCCCGCGGCGATGGCGGGGATGGCGATCAGCAGGGCGGCGAGCGCGATCCGGTCGGAGCCCTCGCCGCGGAAGTAGTCGACCCCGGCTTTGCGCACGCCGACGCGGGCCCGGTGCAGACCCTTGTGCACCCGGGCCGTCAGGGGTTCGGTACCCGGGCCGCTTGTCATTGCTCTGGGACCTTATCCACCCGTTCGGCGGCGCGTCGATTCGCCGTACGGGTCCTCGGCCGATTGCCGGGAAACCCCGTTCGAAATGCGGTCGCGCGGCCGGAGAGTGTCCTGCTAGGCATGGTTCATGACGACGGAATTGCGGGTGCTGCGGGACGAGGAGTGGGCCGTCTGGTCCGACCGGCTGGACCTGGCGTTCGGCGGGCTGGTGCAGTCCTCGGAGAAGCTCGCGATCCGGCGCGACCTGACCGAGTTCGACCGTTCGCTCGGCGTCTGGGACGGGCCGGCGTGCGTCGGGACCGCGGGGGCGTTCTCGTTCGGGCTCACCGTGCCGGGCGGGGCGGAGGTGCCGGTGGCCGGGGTCACGATGGTCAGCGTGCAGCCGACGCACCGCCGGCGCGGGGTGCTGCGCGCGATGATGCGCCACCAGCTGGCGGACGTCCGTGAGCGCGGTGAGCCGCTGGCGGTGCTCACCGCCTCGGAGCCGGCGATCTACGGGCGGTTCGGCTACGGCGTGGCGGCGCTGGACATGCGGATGACGGTGGACACGGTGCGGCTGGCGGCGCCGGAGCTGCCGGGGGTGGACGGCGTACGACTGCGGGCGGCGGATCCGGTGGCCGCGCTGGCGGAGTGCGAGTCGGTGTACGCGCGGCTGGTGCCGACCCGGCCGGGGAGGCTGGCCCGGCGGCCCGGCTGGGAGCGGATCGGGGTGCTCGACGTCCCGGCCGACCGGGACGGGGCCGGTGTGCTCCAGTGCGTGCTGGCCGAGGTGGACGGCGAGGTGCGGGGGTATGCGCGCTTCGCGGTCAAACCGGAGTGGGACGCGGCGGGGCCGCACGGGACGGTGCGGGTCCGGCAGGTGGAGGCGCTCGATCCGGTGGTGTACGCGGCGCTGTGGCGCTTCCTGTTCGGGATCGATCTGACGTCGTCGGTGACGGTGGCCAGCCGTCCGGTGGACGACGCGCTGCCGCATCTGGTGGCGGACATGCGGCGGTGCGGGATCGGGCTGCGGGAGTCGCTGTTCGTGCGGCCGGTGGAGGTCGGCGCGGCGCTGGCGGCGCGGACGTACCGGACGCCGGTGGACGTGGTGCTCCAGGTCGCGGACGAGTTCTGCCCGTGGAACGAGGGGCGGTGGCGGCTGTCCGGCGACGCCGCGGGCGCGACCTGCGCGCGGACCTCGGAGCCGGCCGAACTGGCGCTGTCCGTGCGGGAGGTGGGGTCGGCCCTGCTGGGCGGGTTCCCGCTCACGTCACTGGCGGCGGCCGGCCGGGTGCGGGAGCTGCGGCCGGGGGCGCTGGCGGCCGCGTCGGTGGCGTTCGGGTCGGACGCGGCGCCCTGGCTGCCGCACGGGTTCTGACCGGGCGACGGGTGCTGACCGGACGACGGGTCAGCGGAGCGCCGTGGCCGGCTGGCAGCCCGGGCACCAGAAGAGGTTGCGGGCGGCGAGGCCGGCGGTGCGGATCTCGGCGCCGCAGATGTGGCAGCCCTGCCGGTCGCGGCGGTAGACGTACACCTCACCGCCGTGGTCGTCGACGCGCGGCGGGCGGCCCATGGCCTCGGGCAGGTGCTCGGGCCGCACGGTGTCGATGCGGTTGTGGCGGACGCCCTCGCCCATCAGGAACACCAGGTCGGCCCAGAGGGCGTCCCACAGGTCGCGGGTGAGCTCACGGCCGGGCAGGTACGGGTCGACGGCGTGCCGGAAGAGGACCTCGGCGCGGTAGACGTTGCCGACGCCTGCGATGACCTTCTGGTCGAGGAGCAGCGCCGCGATGGTCGTCCGGCTGCGGGAGATCCGCTGCCAGGCGAGGCCGGGGTCGTCGCCGGGGCGCAGCGGGTCGGGGCCGAGGCGGTCGTGTATCGCCTGCTTCTCGGCGTCGGTGATCAGTGCGCAGGTGGTGGGGCCGCGGAGGTCGGCATAGGCGTCCGGGGTGGCCAGCCGCAGCCGTACGGTCTCGGTGGGCGGCGGGGCGGTGCCGGCACCGAAGCCGAGCTTGCCGAAGAGGCCGAGGTGGACGTGGATCCAGTGCTGGGGGTCCCCCCGGTCGAACGGAGCGGGGGCCGGGGGTTCGTCGGAGGTCCTCGGGGGCGGGCCGAAGCCGAGGAAGAGGTGCTTGCCGTGGGCCTCGGCGGTCGTCATGACCTGGCCGTCGACGAGCGCGGCACCGGCGGCGAACTTGCCCTGCGGGCTGCTCACGCGGACCCGTTCGCCCTCGAAGCGGGCGCGGTGGTCCAGGGCGAGCCGGTGGATCGTGTGGCCCTCGGGCACGGGCGGCGTCCTCCAGTGGGCGCGCCCGCCCTCCCCGGCGTCCGGGGCGGGCGGGCGACGGCGGTGTGCGGTGGTCAGCCCTGCGGGTGGTGGGCAGGGATGGCCGGCAGTTCACCGGTGGTCTCGTACGCGGCGAGCATCTCGATGCGGCGGGTGTGCCGGTCCTCGCCCGAGTAGGGGGTGCGCAGGAAGACCTCGACGAAGGTGGTCGCCTCGTCCTGGGTGTGCATCCGGGCGCCGACGGAGACGACGTTGGCGTTGTTGTGCTCGCGGCCGAGCTTGGCGGTCTCCACACTCCAGGCCAGCGCGGCGCGTACGCCCTTGACCTTGTTGGCGGCGATCTGCTCGCCGTTGCCGGAGCCGCCGATCACGATGCCGAGGCTGTCCGGGTCGGCTGCGGTCTGCTCCGCGGCGCGCAGGCAGAACGGCGGGTAGTCGTCCTGGGCGTCGTAGATGTGGGGGCCGCAGTCGACGGGCTCGTGGCCGTGGGCCTTGAGCCACTCGACGAGGTGGTTCTTGAGGTCGAACCCTGCATGGTCGGAGCCGAGATACACGCGCATGCGATGAGTGTGACACGCGCGGTGCGGGGTAGGCGCCGCCGGGTCTTCCTGTGGACCTCCGCGTGGAAGGGCGCTGTGACCTTGCGTACGTATGTGACGCACGCAACTGACCAGTGTTCCAGACAACAATCCGGGGTCAGACCTTCCAATCCATGGGTGAACGAAGATCTAATGCGGGGGTTCCCATCCGCGAACCACGAAGGACGGTGCATATGGGCGCGCACCCTTCCCCTCGCTCTCCTGGTGCCGGGGGCACCCCCACTGCGGTACCCCCTGTCGGCGATCCCGGCAGCGGACCCGCCGGGGGGCAGTCGCAGGACGGGCTGCAGGCGGGGCTGAAGAACCGCCATCTGTCGATGATCGCCATCGGCGGGGTGATCGGCGCCGGCCTGTTCGTCGGCTCCGGGGCGGGCATCGCGGCGGCCGGCCCGGGCATCCTGCTCTCGTACGCGCTGACCGGTCTGCTGGTCGTGCTGGTGATGCGGATGCTGGGCGAGATGGCCGCGGCCTCCCCCGCCTCGGGCTCGTTCTCCGCGTACGCCGACCGGGCGCTGGGCCGCTGGGCGGGCTTCACGATCGGCTGGCTGTACTGGTTCTTCTGGTCGGTGGTGCTGGCCGTCGAGGCGACCGCGGCCGGCGCGATCCTCACCGGCTGGGTCCCGGCCGTCCCGCAGTGGGCCTGGGCGCTGCTGGTGATGATCGTGCTGACCGGCACGAACCTGGTGTCGGTGGGGTCGTTCGGCGAGTTCGAGTTCTGGTTCGCCGGGATCAAGGTCGTGGCGATCGTGGTGTTCATCGTGGTCGGCGCGCTGGCGGTCTTCGGGCTGCCGCCGGGTGACCACGCGGCGGGGATGGCCAATCTGACCGGGCACGGCGGGTTCCTGCCGCACGGTCCGGGCGCGATCCTCTCCGGCATGCTGCTGGTGGTCTTCTCGTTCATGGGCAGCGAGATCGTCACGCTGGCCGCGGGCGAGTCGCCCAACCCCGTGCAGGCCGTGCGCAAGGCCGTCAACAGCGTCATCTGGCGGATCGCGCTGTTCTACATCGGCTCGATCGCGGTGATCGTGACGCTGCTGCCGTGGAACGACCCGGCGGTGGTCAAGAGCCCGTACGTGGCGGTGCTGACGTCGCTGGACATCCCGTACGCCGGCACCGTGATGGACGTGGTGGTGCTGACCGCGGTGCTGTCCTGTCTGAACTCCGGGCTGTACACCGCCTCGCGGATGGCGTTCTCGCTCGGCCAGCGGGGCGACGCGCCGAAGTCGTTCGCGACGGTCAACAAGGGCGGGGTGCCGGCGGTGGCGATCTGGGCCTCGGTCGCCTTCGGCTTCATCGCGACGATCTTCAGCTACACGTCGAAGGACACCATCTTCCAGTTCCTGCTGAACTCCTCGGGTGCGGTGGCCCTGTTCGTGTGGCTGGTCATCTGCTTCTCGCAGCTGCGGATGCGGCGGACCCTGGAGCGGGAGACGCCGGAGCGGCTGACGGTGCGGATGTGGCTGTACCCGTGGCTGACGTACGCGACGATCGGGCTGATCGTCTTCGTCGTCGGCTACATGTTCTACGACCCGGACGGGCGCGAGCAGATGGTGCTGTCGGTGGTCGCGGCCGTGGTGGTGCTGGCGGTCGGACTCATCCTGGACCGGCGGCGGCCGCGGGAGCGGGCGGCGGACGCGGGGACGGCCGAGGTCGTCGAGCGCGCGTAGCGGACGTGCACGAGGGCGGGCCCGCACCGGCATACGGTGCGGGCCCGCCCTCGTTGCGGTGCGGGTGCGGTCAGCCGCGGCGGCCGGCCAGCTTCCAGGCAGTCGGCAGGGCCCCCATCGCCAGCGCGGCCTTGAGCGCGTCGCCGATCAGGAACGGCACCAGGCCCACGGCGGCGGCCTGGCCGAGGGGCAGGTGCGCGCTCAGCGCGAGGTAGGGGACGCCGACGCCGTAGATCACGGCGGTGCCGGCGGCCATGGTGGCGGCGGTGCGCAGCACGCCGCGGTCGCCGCCGCGGCGGGCCAGCGCGCCCACCAGGCCGGCGGCCAGCAGCATGCCGACGATGTAGCCGAAGGTGGCGCCGGCGCCGGAGGTGCCGGCGGCGAACCACGGCAGGCCGGCGAGGCCCGCCAGGGCGTACAGCGCGAGCGAGAGCAGACCGCGGCCCGCGCCGAGCGAGGCGCCGACCAGGAGCGCGGCGAAGGTCTGGCCGGTGACCGGGACCGGGGAGCCGGGGACCGGGACGGCGATCTGCGCCGCGAGACCGGTGAGCGCGGCGCCGCCGACGACCAGCGCGGCGTCACGGACGCGGGCGCGGGAGGCGGTGGCGGCCGGCAGCAGGTCGGCCAGGACCGTACCGGAAGGGGTGAGGGCGGCGGTGCTCATCGGGACTCCGCGGGTGTGAGAGGGATCGGGACGGGTCGGGACGCGATGACGTTAGTCCAGAGGACCGGTGGCGATCATCGTGTGGCGGTGACAAAGCCGCACCGGCCCGCTTGGAGAGTTCCGAACAACCGCCGCCGGGGCCGCCCCTGTTGACGCGGGCGGCGTCTTCGCAGGTCACGTGATGCTCATCACGGCCGGGCCGGCTCCAGGGCGCCGGTTTTGTGCTAGCGCGCGTGGTGCGGCGACACTGGGTGCACCCCGCGGTGACCTGTGGAGTTCCCCCAAACCTCCGGCGGCCCGGGACGTGTCCTGGACGCGGCCCGCCCGCCCCGCCCCTTGCGAGAGTTACGAACGATGCACGACACACCGACCACCGCCGGGCAGACCGCGCTCGGCGAGGGAACCGGCCGGCAGGAACCGCTGTCAGGGGGGCTCAAGCAGCGCCATCTGACGATGCTGGGGCTGGGCGGGGTGATCGGCGCGGGCCTGTTCGTGGGGTCCGGCGCGGGCATCGCGGTGGCCGGTCCGGGGATCGTGCTGTCGTATCTGATCGCGGGCGCGCTGGCGACGCTGATCATGCGGATGCTCGGTGAGATGTCGGCGGCGATGCCGGCCTCCGGGGCGTTCTCGGTGCACGCGGAGCGGGCGCTGGGCCGCTGGGCCGGCTTCAGCGTGGGGTGGCTGTACTGGTTCCTGCTGGTCGTGGTGCTGGCGGTGGAGGCCACCGGCGCGGCGCAGATCGCCCACGGCTGGGCGCCGGCGGTGCCGCAGTGGGGCTGGGTGCTGATCTTCATGGTCGTGTTCACCGCGGCCAACCTGGCGGCGGTGAAGAACTTCGGCGAGTTCGAGTTCTGGTTCGCGGCGCTGAAGGTCACCGCGATCGTGCTGTTCCTGGTGCTGAGCCTGCTGGCGGTCTTCGGCGTGCTGCCCGGTACGGAGCCGGTCGGGACGGCGAACCTCACCGGGCACGGCGGGTTCCTGCCGCACGGCTGGGCCGGGGTGGTCTCCGGGGTGCTGGCCGTGGTGTTCGCCTTCGGCGGGCTGGAGGTCGTCACCATCGCCGCGGCCGAGTCGGACGACCCGGCGCGCGCGGTGGGCCGGGCGGTGCGCAGCGCGGTGTGGCGGATCCTGTTCTTCTACGTCGGCTCGATGCTGGTCATCGTGGCGCTGCTGCCGTGGTCGTCGATGCGGCCGGGCCACAGCCCGTACGTGGCGGTGCTGGACGGCATCGGGGTGCCGGGCGCCGGCCAGATCATGAACATCGTGGTGTTCGTGGCGCTGCTCTCGGCGCTGAACGCCAACCTCTACGGCTCCTCGCGGATGGTGTTCTCGCTGGCCGAGCGCGGCGAGGCGCCGCGGGCGCTGCTGAAGGTGTCCGGGGGCGGGGTGCCGCGCCGGGCGGTGCTGGCCTCGGTGGCCTTCGGCTTCGTCTCGGTGCTGCTGAATCTGAAGTGGCCGGATTCGGTCTTCCTTTACATGCTCAACTCGGTCGGCGCGGTGCTGCTGTTCGTCTGGGGTCTGATCGCGGTGTCCCAGCTGCGGCTGCGCCCCCGCATCGAACGCGAGGCGCCCGGGAAGCTCACCCTGCGGATGTGGGCGTTCCCCTATCTGACCTGGGTGGCGCTGCTGGCGATGGCCGGGGTCGTGGTGCTGATGCTGACCGACGACACGGCACGTCCGCAGCTGCTGTGGTCGGCGGGGGCGACCGGCGCGGTGCTGCTCGTGGCGGGCGTACGGGAGCTGCGGGCGCGCCGTACGCGGCGCTGACTCCGGGCGACGGGGACCGGTCGGTGCGAGACGCACGTCACACCGTGTCGTATCCGACGATGATTCGGGTACGTACGGTCACGATCACGTCTGAATACCGAACATTCGCTGCACGACTGTTGCCCTGAGCGGACACCGGCACCCAGACTGAGCCAGCTTTGCCGAGGACCCCGGAGTTGCGCCGTCGGCAGCCGCCGCGCGACCCGCCTGCCCCGGCAGGGGTCCGCGGGGCCTGGCAGCACCGTCGCACCGGTCGCCGCCCCGGGAGAACGCAGTATCGCCTTGCTCCGCTCTCACCTACTGGGACAGGTACGACATGAATCGGACACCCTCGTCCGCCGCACCCGCGCACGGGCAGACCGGCGCGGGGCACGGCGCCGGCCCCGATAGTGGCCCTTCGCTGTCCAACGGCCTCAAGCAGCGCCATCTGTCGATGATCGCGCTGGGCGGCGTGATCGGCGCGGGCCTCTTCGTCGGCTCGCGCGAGGGCATCGCGGCGGCCGGGCCCTCGATCGTGCTGGCCTACGCCGTCTCGGGCGCCCTGGTCATGCTGATCATGCGGATGCTGGGCGAGATGGCCGCGGCCAATCCGGCCTCCGGCTCCTTCTCGGTGCACGCCGAGCGCTCCATAGGCTCCTGGGCCGGCTTCACGGTGGGCTGGATGTTCACCGCGCTGCTGTGCGTGGCGGTGGCCGCCGAGGCGCTGGGCGCCGCGGACGTGATGCACCAGTGGTTCCCGGGCACCCAGCCCTGGATGTGGGTGCTGCTGTTCATGGTGATCTTCACCGGTACGAACCTGACGGCGGTCTCCAACTTCGGTGAGTTCGAGTTCTGGTTCGCCGCCCTGAAGGTCGCGGCGATCGGCATCTTCCTGGTCCTCGGCCTGCTGGCCATCTTCGGCGTGCTCCCCGGCACCGCCGCGCCGGGCACCGCGCACCTCACCGGTGACGGCGGCTTCCTGCCCAAGGGCGTCGACGGCCTGATGGTGGGTCTGCTGGCGTCGGTGTTCGCGTACGGCGGTCTGGAGACGGTGACCATCGCGGCCGCCGAGTCCAAGGACCCGGTGCGCGGTGTGGCGAGCGCGGTGCGCACCGCGATGTGGCGGATCGCCCTGTTCTACGTCGGGTCGATGGCGGTCATCGTCACGGTCATCCCGTGGAGCGCCCCGTCGATCGCCAAGTCCGGCCCCTACGTCGCGGTGCTCGACTACCTCAAGATCCCGGCGGCCGGCCAGATCATGAACGTCGTCATCCTGGTGGCCCTGCTCTCCGCGGTGAACGCCAACATCTACGGTGCCTCCCGGATGGCGTACTCGCTGATCTCCCGTGGCCAGGGCCCGGCGTTCTTCGGCAAGGTCAGCGGCGGGGTGCCGCGCCGCACGGTGCTGCTGTGCTCCGCGTTCGGCTTCCTCGCGGTGCTGTTCAGCTTCTGGTGGCCGACCACGGTCTTCCAGTGGCTGCTGAACATGGTCGGCGCGGCCGTCCTGGTGGTCTGGGGCTTCATCGCCGTCGCCCAGCTGCGGATGCGTCGCCGGCTGGACCGCGAGGCGCCCGAGAAGCTCGTGGTGAAGATGTGGGCCTTCCCGGTGCTGACGTGGGTGGCGCTGGCGGGCATCGTCGCCGTGCTGCTGCTGATGCTGCGCGACGAGAACCAGCGCATCCAGCTGCTGTTCACCGGCGGCTTCGGCGTGGTGCTGGCCGTGATCGGGCTGCTGCGGAAGCGGACGCTGGGCAAGGACGCCGCGCCGGCCGGCCGGTAGCGCTCCCCGGACATCCCCACAGGCGGGGCGGGACCTCCTTCCGAGGTCCCGCCCCGCCTCCGTCTTTCGGCCCGGTCCGCTCCCCGTGACCGGCCGATGATCGTTGCTGCTGATAGCGTGCTTCTGCACATCGATTGCAACTACTGCACTTATGCAGCTTGGAGGCGGGATCGGCATGGCGACCTACACACTTCCGGAACTCCCCTACGACTACGCGGCGCTGGCTCCGGTCATCAGCCCCGAGATCATCGAGCTGCACCACGACAAGCACCACGCGGCCTACGTCAAGGGCGCGAACGACACCCTGGAGCAGCTCGCCGAGGCGCGCGACAAGGACCAGTGGGGCAGCATCAACGGCCTGGAGAAGAACCTCGCGTTCCACCTCTCCGGCCACATCCTGCACAGCATCTACTGGCACAACATGACCGGCGACGGCGGCGGTGAGCCGCTGGAGAAGGACGGCGTGGGCGAGCTGGCCGACGCGCTCGCCGAGTCCTTCGGCTCGTTCCAGAAGTTCAAGGCCCAGCTGACCAAGGCGTCGGCCACCACCCAGGGCTCCGGCTGGGGCGTGCTGGCCTACGAGCCCGTCACGGGCCGGCTGATCGTCGAGCAGATCTACGACCACCAGGGCAACGTCGGCCAGGGCTCGGTGCCGATCCTGGTCTTCGACGCCTGGGAGCACGCCTTCTACCTGCAGTACAAGAACCAGAAGGTGGACTTCATCGAGGCCATGTGGCAGGTCGTGAACTGGCAGGACGTGGCCAAGCGGTACGCCGCCGCCAAGGAGCGCGCGCACAACCTGCTGCTCGCGCCGTAACGGCGCGCCGAGCGTCCCGCCTCGTGATCGTCTTCTCACCCTTCGCGCGGCGGGCCGGAGGAACGGAGCGCCCCCGCACGTCCGATACGTGCGGGGGCGCTCCCACGGTGACGGCGCGACGACGGGTCAGTCGAAGATCGGCCCCTGCGTGCGGGTCCGCTTGATCTCGTAGAAGCCGGGGATGGACGCCACCATCAGCGTGCCGTCCCAGAGCTTGGCGGCCTCCTCACCCTTGGGCGCGGGGGTGACGACCGGGCCGAAGAAGGCGATCTGGTCGCCGTCGGAGCCGGGAACCGCGATCACCGGGGTGCCGACCTCCTGGCCGACCAGGTCGATGCCCTCCTTGTGGGAGGCGCGCAGCTCCGTGTCGTAGGTGTCCTTGTCGGCGTACTCGATCAGCTCGGCGGGCAGGCCCGCGTCGTCGAGGGCGGCGGCGACGGCCTCCGGGGTCACCCCGAGGCCCTCGTTGTGGAAACGGGTGCCGAGCGCGGTGTAGAGCCGGCCGACGGCCTCGTCACCGTGCAGCTGCTGGGCGGCGATCACCACCCGGACCGGGCCCCACGCCTTGCCGCCGGGGCGCATGTTCTCGGCGTACTCCGCGGGCAGCTGGTCGAGCTTGTCCTCGTTGAGGACCGCCAGGCTCATCACATGCCAGCGCACCTCGACCGGGCGTACCTTCTCCACCTCCAGCATCCAGCGGGAGGTCATCCAGGCCCAGGGGCACAGGGGGTCGAACCAGAAGTCTGCCGGGGTCTTCGCGGTTTCGGACACGGGGTCTCGTCTCCTCGGGAGAGCGGTGCTGCGTCGGTTCTCGGACGTGGTGCTACGTGGACGGTTCAACCGCCGGCGGCCGTGCCATGATTCCCCGTGTTCGATATTCGAGACGAGGACGAGGGAGTCACGTCGTGCCAGGTGAGAATCTGTCCCGGGACGAGGCACGTCAGCGGGGCCGGCTGCTGAGCGTCGACGCCTATGACGTGGCGCTCGACGTCCGCTCAGCGGTCGCGCAGGGACCGGACGCGGACACCTTCCGGTCGCGTACGACGCTCCGCTTCCGGTGCACCGAGCCCGGCGCCTCGACCTTCGCGGACCTGCTGGCACCGGAGGTCGTCTCGGTCACCCTCAACGGACGGGAGCTGGACCCCGCCACCGTCTTCGACGGCACCCGGATCGCGCTGGACGACCTGGCCGCCGAGAACACCCTCGTCGTCGACGCCCGGTGCGCCTACAGCCGGACCGGCGAGGGCCTGCACCGCTTCGTGGACCCCGAGGACGGCGAGGTCTACCTCTACACGCAGTACGAGCCGGCCGACGCCCGCCGGGTCTTCGCGAACTTCGAACAGCCCGACCTGAAGGCCCCGTTCACCTTCGAGGTGACGGCCCCCGAGGGGTGGGTGGTGCTGAGCAACGGCGCCCAGGAGGGCGAGGCCGAGGGCGGGGCGCACCGGTTCGCCACGACCCGGCCGATCTCCACGTACATCACGGCCGTGGTCGCCGGGCCGTACCACTACGTCTCCGACAGCTACCGCCGCACCTTCGACGACGGCACCGAGCTGGAGATCCCGCTGGGCGCGCTGTGCCGCAAGGGGCTGGCCAAGCACTTCGACGCGGACGACGTCTTCACCGTCACCAAGCAGGGCCTGGACTTCTTCCACGACCACTTCGACTTCCCGTACCCCTTCGGGAAGTACGACACCGCCTTCGTGCCCGAGTACAACCTCGGCGCGATGGAGAACCCGGGCTGCGTCACCTTCCGCGAGGAGTTCATCTTCCGCGGCAAGGTCACCGAGGCGTCCTACGAGCGCCGGGCCAACGTCATCCTGCACGAGATGGCGCACATGTGGTTCGGCGACCTGGTGACCATGCAGTGGTGGGACGACCTGTGGCTCAAGGAGTCCTACGCGGACTTCATGGGCGCCTTCGCGCTGGTGGAGGCGACCCGCTTCGCCGGCGGCTGGATCACCTTCGCCAACCGCCGCAAGTCCTGGGCCTACCGCGCCGACCAGCTGCCCTCCACCCACCCGGTCACCGCCGACATCCGGGACCTGGAGGACGCCAAGCTGAACTTCGACGGCATCACGTACGCCAAGGGCGCCGCGGTGCTCAAGCAACTGGTGGCGTACGTGGGGCAGGACGCGTTCCTGGAGGGCGCCCGGCGCTACTTCAAGCGGCACGCGTACGGCAACACCCGGCTCGCGGATCTGCTGGCGGTGCTGGAGGAGACGTCCGGCCGGGACATGGCGGCCTGGTCGCGGTCCTGGCTGGAGACGGCCGGGGTCAACTCCCTCACCCCGCAGGTCACTTACGACGCGCAGGACCGGATCACCGAGCTGAGCATCCTCCAGGAGGCCGGGCCCGCGCACCCCGAACTGCGGCCGCACCGGGTGGCGGTGGGCCTCTACCGGCGGCAGACCGTGTTCTCCGAGGGCGGGGACGCGGCGCTGGTGCGCTACGCCCGCGCCGAGGTGGACGTGACCGGGCCCCGGACGGCGGTGCCGGAGCTGGCGGGCCTGGAGCGGCCCGAGCTGATCCTGGTCAACGACGAGGACCTGACGTACTGCAAGGTCCGGTTCGACGAGGGGTCGCTGGCGACGCTGCGGGCCCGGCTCGGGGACCTGACCGACCCGATGGCGCGGGCGCTGTGCTGGGCCGCGCTGTGGGGCCTGACCCGCGACGGGCTGATGCCGGCCCGCGACTACCTCGACCTGGTGCGGCGGTTCGCCGGCAAGGAGACCGACATCGGCGTCCTGCAGTCGCTGCACGGACAGGCCGAGACGGCGCTGGAGTACTACTCCGCGCCGGACCGCCGTGAGCCGGCCGCCCACGAGCTGGCCGAGGGCGCGCGGCACGAGCTGCGGCTGGCCGAGCCCGGCAGCGGCCACCAGCTCACCTGGGCCCGGCACTTCGCCGCGATCGCCGCCACGCCCGCCGACCTCCAGCTGCTCAAGGGGCTGCTGGAGGGCACCGCGAAGATCGACGGCCTGGAGGTGGACCAGGAGCTGCGCTGGGCTTTCCTGGAGCCGCTGGCCGCGCACGGCGTCGCCGACGAGGCGCTGATCGCCGCGGAGCTGGCCCGGGACGACACCGCGTCCGGCAAGCGCCACCAGGTGCGCTGCCTGGCGGCCCGGCCCTCGGCGGAGGTCAAGGAGCGGGCCTGGGCGGACGTGGTGGAGTCCGACGCGCTCTCCAATGCCCTGGTGGAGGCGACCATCGCGGGCTTCGCGCAGCCCGGGCAGCGCGCGCTGCTGGCGCCGTTCGCGCCGCGCTACTTCGCGGCGATCGAGCGGGTGTGGCAGGAGCGGTCGATCGAGATCGCGATGGACGTCGTGCGCGGGCTGTTCCCGGCGTGGCTGGTGGAGCAGTCCACGCTGGACGCCGCGGACGCCTGGCTGGCCGGGCACGAGCAGGCGGCGCCCGCACTGCGCCGGCTGGTGCTGGAGGAGCGCGACGACCTGGCCCGGGCGCTGCGGGCACAGGCTTGTGACGAGGCGGCCGGGGCGAGGCCGTAACCTCCACGGCGACCAGCCTCTTTCGGCAGTCGAACGCCCGTACTTTAGCCCAGGATTGTCCGGTTCCGGGTACGGGCGTGTAACAGCGGTTAGGGGGTGGAGCGGGTGCGGGAATCGCCCTGGCATGAACGACACCCCGCTCTCCCCCCTCCCCCTCCACCACCTCTCCGGCCTGCCGACCCGGGTACTGACCTCCCGTCAGCTCCGGCAGCACGGCGTCCCCGCGGCGGAACTCACCGAGCGCTGCCGCCCCGGCGGCTGCTGGCAGCAGGTGCTCCCCGGCGTGTACCTGCTGCACCCCGGCCCGCCCACCAGCGAGGAGCGGCTCCAGGCGGTGCTGCTGTACGCCACCCACCGGGGGCCGACGGTGCCCCAGCAGGGCACGCCGTCCGGTGACGCCCCCGCGGTGATGATCACCGGCCTGGCGGCGCTCGCCCTGCACGGCTTCTCCGAGACGCCCCCGCTGCTCGTCCTGGACCGCATCGAGGTACTGGTCGCCCGCACCCGGCGGCTGCGCTCCACCGGCTTCGCGCAGATCGTCCGGGCGGCGGACCTGCCGGTGCCGCAGGAGGTCACCGGGGTGCCGACCGCCCCGGTGCCGCGCGCGGTCGCGGACGCGGTGGCCGGGCTCAGCGACGCCGCGGCGGTGCGCCGGCTGCTGACCGAGGCGGTACGCGGCGGGCACTGCGAGGCGGCCGCGGTGGTCCGCGAACTGAGCCGGGCCCGGCTGCTGACCCGGCCGCACGTGGTCGACGCGGTGGACACCCTGCTCGCCGAGGGCCGGGCGCTGGCCGAGCAGCGGCTGTACGCGGTGGTCCGTGAGCACGGGCTGCCGGAGCCCCTGTGGAACGTCGATCTGCGGCTGCCGGGCGGCCCGCACCTGGGCGGGGTGGATGCCTTCTGGCCGGAGCACGGGGTGGCCCTGGAGATCGACACCCGCGCGCCGCGCAGCGAGGAGGACCCGCTGCACTCGGCCTTCGACCACAAGCGCGAGCACCTGGAGCGGCTGGGCATCACCGTCGTCCGCTGCCTCCCGCGCACCCTGCGGGAGGCCCCCGCGCAGCAGGCGGCGGTGGTCCGTACGGCCCTGATGGCGTCGCCGGAGCGGGAGCCGGGCGCGTATGTGGTGGCCCTGCCGCGCTGATGGGCCCCCGCCCCGGTGCCGGCCCCGTCAGCGCCGCTTGAGCAGCAGTTCGACGTTGCGGTCCCGGGCCGTGCCCACCAGGTCCTTGCGGGCCTCGGGGGCGTTGAAGGACAGCTCGCGGTAGAGGGCCGCCAGCCCGGTCTGCGAGAGGTCGGCGAAGTCCGTGCGGTGCGGGGCGGCCGACTCGACGAGAGTGGTGATCAGCGACACCGTCCCGTCGTGGTTGTCCACCAGCTCGATGACCCGGGCCAGCTGCGGGAAGTCGATGTGCGAGGCGGTGGACACCTCCCAGAAGCTGCCGTGCGGGGTGATGTCGTTCTTGTGGCTGTGGCCGTTGATCCACCCGACGACGCGGGGGTGCGCCGCCAGCAGCTCGACCAGCGCGGCCCCGCCGTACCGCTTCTCGTGCGGGCGGGCCGGGTCGGGCCGGGTGTTGTCCATGGTCTTGCCGGTGTGGTGACTGAAGACCAGGACGTGCGCCTTCTCGCCCTTCTCGTTCTCCTTCAGCGTCCGCTCCAGCCAGCGCAGCTGCGCCTCGCCGACCGAGCCGGTGTAGTGGCCGCCGGGGTCGGTGGTGTCCAGGCTGATGCCGAGGACGTGGTCGGAGACCCGGAAGGTGTAGTAGAGGCGGTTCTCCGCGAGGTTGGCCGCGCTGTAGCCGTGGCCGTGCGGGCCGTGGCCGGTGTGTGACGGGTCGAGGTGGGCGCGCAGGTACTCGGCGCGGGTGAAGGGGGCCCGGCGCTCGTCGGGCGTGACCGGCCTGGCCTGCTTGGCGTGCGCCTTCAGCATCCGCTTGAAGTCCGCGCCCTTGGGGTCGAGACCGTCCTTGACCGCCTTCCAGACCTTCGCGGCCTCCGCGGCGGGCAGCGTCTCCAGCTTGCGGCCCCCGGTGGCGAGGTCCGTGAAGAAGGGGTCGCCGGGGGCGTAGCAGCCGCCGGGCAGCGAGTCGTGGTTACCGACCGTGGAGTACCAGGGCAGCCGGAGGCCGGGGCTGTGCACGGTCCGGATCGCCGCGTCCAGGAAGCCGTGCAGCTGCGGGAAGCCCAGCTTCTTGTCGGCGTCCCGCAGTGCGCTGTCCGGCTGCCAGTACAGCTTCAGGCCGCTGTCCTGGACGCCTTCGTAGCGGCGGGGATCGCCGGAATTGGGGGTGATCCGGCCGCCGCTCATCGCGGTCAGGAACCACTCCAGCTCCAGTTTGGAGTTGTTGTCGGTGTTGTCACCGGTGGTGATCACGAAGGACAGCGGGGCGCCGGTGGCGGGCCCGCCGGGCAGCGCGTTGACCCGCTCGATCAGCGAGACGACCCCGGCGACGGAGAGCGCCTCCTGCGGCCGCCAGGCGCTCGCCGTCTCCGCGCGCAGGTACTCGTAGCGCAGCGGGCTCTGCACATCGACCAGGTGCAGGTCGGTGAGCTGCACGAACGACGCGAGCGCGGTACGCCGCCGGGCCCGGCCGGCGTGCGCGGCGGCCAGCTCGGCGCGGACCACCCGGTCCCAGGCCGGACCGTCGGCGAGCCGGCGGTAGCCCCCGCTGCCGCGCGGGGTGGCGACGCCGGCGAGCGTGGTGCCCCTGCTGTACGGCACCCGGGGTACCGCGGGGGCGTCGACGGAGATCGGCGCGGCCGGGGCCGGGCCGGGGCTGACCGTGGCGGCCTCGGCGGGCCGTCCGGGGCCGCCGAAGGCGAGGCCGAGCCCGGTGGTGGCGCCGACCGCACCGGTGGCGGCGAGGAACGTGCGGCGGTCGAGAGTGGCGGCGGACCGTATACGGGACATACGCGGGGCTCCCCGGGTGCGAACGCGACGGCGGCCGGGCCCGCGGGCGGCGGGAGGGGGACTCCGCGTCGTCCCTCCGCCGCACAACTGGCCCGTCACCAGGGATGGTTGGCACCGGGAATGACCTGCGCGTGAACGCCACCGCAACGCCGGGAACCCATCACCGCACAGGGATCCGCCGGTCACCGGCCGGTCACCGGCTCCTGCCCGGGCCTGCGCGCGGCGGTCACCGCGCGTTCACCGCACGGGGTATCCGCGGGACGCTCCGTGAGCGGCAGTCACCGTACGCGTCCGTACGGGCCCGCGACCCTCCGCGGAATGGAACGGATTGGACAAGGCGACGGGTGTCACACACATGATGGAGGCACTACTGAGCAGGTGTTCCCAGCAGACACCCACGTCAGGCCAGAAAGAAGGAGTCCCATGAGGGTCGGAATCGTCGGAGCCACCGGACAGGTCGGCGGCGTGATGCGGGGCATTCTCGCCGAGCGGAACTTCCCGGTCGAGCAGCTGCGGCTGTTCGCTTCGTCCCGGTCCGCCGGACGCACCCTGCCGTGGCAGGACACCGAGATCACCATTGAGGACGCGGCCACCGCCGACTACTCCGGGCTGGACATCGTCCTCTTCTCGGCCGGCGGCGCGACGTCCAAGGCCCTCGCGCAGAAGGTCGCCGACGCCGGCCCCGTGGTGATCGACAACTCCTCCGCCTGGCGCCGTGACCCCGAGGTCCCGCTGGTCGTGTCCGAGGTCAACCCGCAGGCCATCACGGACCGCCCCAAGGGCATCATCGCCAACCCGAACTGCACGACCATGGCCGCGATGCCGGTGCTGCGCCCGCTGCACGACGAGGCCGGCCTGGTCTCGCTGGTCGTCTCCACCTACCAGGCGGTCTCCGGCAGTGGCCTGGCCGGTGTGGAGGAGCTGGACGGCCAGGTCCGCAAGGCCGTCGAGCAGGACGCCACCAAGCTGACGCACGACGGCTCGGCGGTGGAGTTCCCCGAGCCCGACAAGTACGTCCGCCCGATCGCCTTCAACGTGCTGCCGATGGCCGGCTCGATCGTCGACGACGGCCTGAACGAGACCGACGAGGAGCAGAAGCTCCGCCACGAGAGCCGCAAGATCCTGGAGATCCCGGACCTGAAGGTGTCCGGCACCTGCGTCCGCGTCCCGGTCTTCTCCGGCCACTCGCTGCAGGTCAACGCCCGCTTCGCGCGTCCGATCAGCCCCGCCCGCGCGCAGGAGCTGCTGGCCGGCGCCCCCGGCGTCGCCCTCTCCGATGTCCCCACCCCGCTCCAGGCCGCCGGCCAGGACGCCTCCTTCGTGGGCCGGATCCGCACCGACGAGACCGTCGAGAACGGCCTGGCGCTGTTCCTCTCCAACGACAACCTCCGCAAGGGCGCGGCGCTGAACGCCGTCCAGATCGCGGAGCTGGTCGCGGCGGAACTGCGCGGCTGACCGACACGGCCGCAGGGCGGTGCCGGTGAGGAGACCCGGGTCTCCTCACCGGCACCGCCCTTTTCCGTGGCCCGCGCGGCGTCAGCCCCGCCGCACCTCGAACTGGAAGCACCCGTACTCCACGGCCCGCACGTGCACCAGCACGACCTGCGGGTCGGCGAACGCCTCGTCCAGCGCGGCGTCGAAGCCCGCCCCGGCGTCCTCGGGGATCTCGAAGAGCCGCCCGCCGACGATCTGCCCCTCGGCGTTGTAGCGGCGCAGCGTCCGCAGCGCGCCCGGCCGCGCGAACGGGTACTCCCCGTCCTGCCCGGCCGGCCCGTCGCACTCCTCCGCGTGGATGAAAACCGGCCCCTGCTCGTCGTAGGCCCCGGGCTTCGCGCCGGTCAGCGCCGCCCAGCGCCGCAGCGGCGCGTACGAGACCAGCGCCACCAGCTCTCCGGGCTCGATGGCGCGCAGACAGCAGCGCAGCGGACTGCCGACGCAGTCCACCGGCTCGCCGTCCTCCCGCGCGCGGTACGGCTCGACGGGCCGCCCGGCGTCGTCGGTCCCGCGGATCTCCTTGAGCGCGGCGGGCGGAATGGGAAGTGGTGTGTAGGTCGTCATGCGTCCAGCGTCGCCCGCGGGCCCGGACGGCACCGGCGGGAATCGGACCACGTGGTCGGCCGCAGGTCAAGCGGGTTACGACCTCGAATACCAGCCCTCGGGCGCACGGGTCCGCGTGGAAGGATGACCGGAAGAGTCCGATGCGATGAGCAATGCGAAGGAGAAGAACGGGTGCCTGGCACGAATCTGACCCGCGACGAGGCGCAGCAGCGGGCGCGGCTGCTGACCGTGGACGCGTACGAGATCGATCTCGACCTCTCCGGCGCCCAGGAGGGGGGCACCTTCCGCTCCGCGACGACGGTGCGGTTCGACGCCGCCGAGGCGGGCGCGGAGTCGTTCATCGACCTGGTGGCCCCCGCCGTGCACGAGGTCGTGCTCAACGGCGAGGCGCTGGATCCGGCCGGGGTCTTCAAGGACTCGCGGATCGCGCTGCCGGGGCTGCGGGCCGGCCGCAACGAGCTGACCGTCGTCGCGGACTGCGCCTACACGAACACCGGCGAGGGACTGCACCGCTTCGTCGACCCGGTGGACCAGCAGGCTTACCTCTACACCCAGTTCGAGGTGCCGGACGCCCGGCGGGTGTTCGCGTCCTTCGAGCAGCCGGACCTGAAGGCGACCTTCCAGTTCACCGTGAAGGCCCCGGAGGGCTGGACGGTGATCTCCAACTCGCCGACGCCCGAGCCGAGCGCGAACATCTGGCGGTTCGAGCCGACGCCGCGGATCTCGACGTACATCACCGCGCTGATCGCGGGCCCGTACCACAGCGTGCACAGCACGTACGAGAAGGACGGGCGGACGGTGCCGCTGGGCATCTACTGCCGGCCGTCGCTGGCCGAGCACCTGGACGCGGACGCCCTCTTCGAGGTCACCCGGCAGGGCTTCGACTGGTTCCAGGAGAAGTTCGACTACGCCTACCCGTTCGCCAAGTACGACCAGCTGTTCGTGCCGGAGTTCAACGCCGGCGCGATGGAGAACGCGGGCGCGGTGACCATCCGCGACCAGTACGTCTTCCGGTCGAAGGTGACGGACGCGGCGTACGAGGTGCGCGCGGAGACCGTCCTGCACGAGCTCGCGCACATGTGGTTCGGCGACCTGGTCACCATGGAGTGGTGGAACGACCTGTGGCTGAACGAGTCGTTCGCCACCTACACCTCGATCGCCTGCCAGGCGTACGCGCCGGGCTCGAAGTGGCCGCACTCGTGGACGACGTTCGCCAACTCCATGAAGACCTGGGCCTACCGTCAGGACCAGCTGCCGTCCACCCACCCGATCATGGCCGAGATCAACGACCTCGACGACGTCCTGGTCAACTTCGACGGCATCACGTACGCCAAGGGCGCCAGCGTCCTCAAGCAGCTGGTCGCCTACGTGGGCATGGAGGAGTTCTTCAAGGGCGTGCAGTCCTACTTCAAGGCGCACGCCTACGGGAACACCCGGCTGAGCGACCTGCTCGGCGCGCTGGAGGAGACCTCCGGCCGTGACCTGAAGACGTGGTCGAAGAAGTGGCTGGAGACGGCCGGGATCAACATCCTCCGGCCGCGGATCGAGGTGGACGCGGACGGCGTGATCACCGCGTTCGCGGTCCAGCAGGAGGCCCCGGCGCTGCCGGCCGGCGCGAAGGGCGAGCCCGTCCTGCGGCCGCACCGGATCGCGATCGGCGCCTACGAGCTCCGGGACGGCAAGCTGGTCCGCACCGAGCGGATCGAACTGGACGTGGACGGCGAACTGACGCCGGTGCCGCAGCTGGTGGGCAAGCCGCGCCCGGCCGTCCTCCTCCTCAACGACGACGACCTGTCGTACGCCAAGGTCCGCCTCGACGAGGAGTCGCTGAAGGTCGTCACCGAGCACCTCGGGGACTTCACCGAGTCGCTGCCGCGCGCGCTGTCGTGGGCGTCGGCCTGGGACATGACCCGGGACGGCGAACTGGCCACCCGCGACTACCTGGCGCTGGTCCTGTCGGGCATCGGCAAGGAGTCCGACATCGGCGTGGTGCAGTCGCTGCACCGCCAGGTGAAGCTGGCGCTGGACCTGTACGCGGCACCGGAGTGGCGCGAGGCGGGCCTGGGCGCCTGGACCGAGGCGGCGCTCGCGCACCTGCGCGCGGCGGAGCCGGGCGGCGACCACCAGCTGGCGTGGGCCAGGGCGTTCGCCGCCGCGGCCCGTACGGAAGAGCAACTGGCGCTGCTGCAGGGCCTGTTGGACGGCACCGAGGAGATCCCGGGGCTGGCCGTGGACACCGAGCTGCGCTGGTCGCTGCTGGAGCGGCTGGCCGCCACCGGCCGGGCCGACGAGAAGACCGTCGCGGCAGAGCTGGAACGGGACCGGACGTCCGCGGGCGAGCGGCACGCGGCGACGGCGCGCGCGGCGCGTCCGACCGCGGAGGCGAAGGCGGAGTCCTGGGCCTCGGTCGTCACCTCCGACAAGCTCCCCAACGCCCTGCAGGAGGCCGTCATCGGCGGCTTCGTGCAGACCGACCAGCGGGAGCTGCTGGCGCCGTACACCGCGAAGTACTTCGAAGCGGTGAAGGACATCTGGAACTCCCGCAGCCACGAGATGGCCCAGCAGATCGTGGTCGGCCTCTACCCGGCGCTGCAGGTCTCGCAGGAGACGCTGGACGCGACGGACGCCTGGCTGGCGTCGGCCGAGCCGAGCCCGGCGCTGCGCCGGCTGGTCACGGAGTCCCGGGCCGGCGTCGAGCGGGCGCTGAAGGCGCAGGCGGCCGACGCGGCGGCGGGCGCGGCCCGCTAGTCAGCCGTACCGCACCGTGGAAACGCCCGGTGGACAGGCGCCACGCGCGCTCCGTCCACCGGGCGGGCCGGGTACGCCGGGCCCCGCCCCCTCCCGCGGGGCCCGGCGACGTGCAAGGGGGGCGGCTCAGCCGCTCAGCTCGTCGAAGCGGCGGACGAGCGCCGCGCGGCCGGTCTCGGTGAGATCGCCGTGCAGCCGCATCCGGGCCAGGCCGCCGTCGGGGAAGACGTCCAGCCGTACGTGCGTGGCGGTGACCCGGCGCGGCAGCGCGAAGCGGTGCGGGGTGTCGGGCTGCAGCGCGGTACGCGGCACGATCTCGAACCAGGCCGACTCGTCCGCCGGGTCGGCCGACTCCGCGTCGCAGCCGTGGAGCGCGGCCCAGCCCGCGGAGTTGCCCTTGAGGTAGGCGGTGTCGATCTCCACCGCGCGGATCTCGCCCTGCGCGGCGAGCCGGAAGCGCACCCAGTCGTTGGTGCCCTTGACCCGGCGGCGGCGGTTCTCCCAGCCGTCGTCCATCTTGCGGGACAGGTCGGGCTGGATGATCTGGGTGGGCGAGGAGTAGAAGCGGTCGGAGGCGTCCTCGACGGTGCCGCCGTGCATCACGGAAGCCAGGTCGAGGGTGCCGAGCACGTCCAGCCACTCCGGGTCGGGTATGACCTCGCCATGGACCCGGAGGCGGGCGATGCCGCCGTCGGGGTGCTGCTTGAGGCGAAGGTGGGTGAAGCGGCGCTCCACGGTGACCTCGAAGCCGTTGGCGGCGTGGCCGCGTACCGGCGTGCGCGGGACCAGCTCCTCCCACTTCACGTCGTCGGCGAGCAGGTCCGCGGGGCTCGGGCTGCCGGGCAGCGCGGTCGCCTCGACGGTGACCTGCTGGGGGTAGTTGCCGCGGAAGTGCGCGGTGTCGACGATGATCCCGCGGATCACACCGGGGGCGGCCAGGCGGATCAGCGCCCAGTCGTGCTCGTCGTCGGTCGGGAAGGGGTGCGCGCCGTCGGCGCCGCGCCGGCGCCGGGTCTCCCAGCCGTCCATGATCTTGCCCTTGTGGCCGAAGTGCTCGGGGTCGAAGACCGCCGGGCCGGACTTCAGCAGGTTCTCGCGCTCGGCGAAGAACTCGTCGTTCGCGGCGATCACACCGGCGCCGAAGCGGCGGTCGGCGAGGTCGACGAGCGAGGTGAAGGGGAAGTCCCCGCCGCGGTAGTCGGCGTAGGGGTCTCCGCCACCGTACGGGTCGGCGTCGTTGGCGTGCGGATCAGTGGTGGCGGCCGGGGTGGTGGTCATCGTCGCCCTTCGACGGGTCGGGTGGTGCGGACGGGACCACCGTCGCAGCCGACCACCTCACAGGTCCATCGAATGTTCTTGGACGTTGTGTTCAGTCCAGCTGAAAGGTCGGGGACTCAGGCGGACTGCGGGGTGCCGTCGCCGCGCTCCTGGGCGGCCGCCGCCTGCCGCAGCGCGGCCAGTACCCGGGACAGTCCCGGCGCCGCTTCGGAGCCGCGCCGGACGGCCGCCACCACATGGCGGCGCGGCTGGTCGGCGTGCAGCACCCGCAGCACGACACCGGCGCCGCCGCGCCCGCGGCCCGGCGCACCGGCCCCCGCCATCGCCATGCGGGGCACCAGCGCCACCCCCATCCCGGCCGCGACCATCGCCCAGATCGCGTTCCAGTCGGCGGCGGCATGCGCCTGCTCGGGCACGAAACCGGCGTTCTCGCAGGCGGTGGTGGTGATCTGCGACCAGGGGCCGCTGCTGCCGAAGATCCAGGGCTCGCCCGCCAGGTCGGCCAGCCGCAGCCCGGGCTCGGCGGCCAGCGGGTGTCCGGCCGGCAGCGCCACGTCCAAGGGGTCGGCGAGCAATGAGACCCGGCTGAACTTGGGGTCGCGCGGCGTGGGGGCGTGCGCCGCCAGCGACAGCGCCAGGTCGACGCTGCCCTCCGCCAGCAGCTCGTACGCCGCCTCCGCCTCCGCCTCCCGTACGGAGACCGCCAGACCCGGATGCGTACGGCGCAGCTCCTGCACGGCGGGGACCACCAGCGCGGGCACGGCGGTGGAGAACGCGCCGACGCGCACCTGCCCCGCCTCGCCCTGGAGGTAGCCGAGCAGCTCCGCGTCCGCGCGCTCCAACTGGGCGAAGACCGCCTCGGCGTGCCGCAGCACCAGCTGCGCGGCGTCGGTCAGCCGCACCCGCCGGCCGTGGGCCTCCAGGAGCGTGACCCCCAGGGCCTTGGCCAGCCCGGTCAGCTGCTGGGAGACCGCCGAGGGCGTCATGTGCAGCGCCTCGGCGGTCGCGGTGACCGTGCCCAGCTCCTGGAGGGTGCGCAGGATGCGCAGCTTCTTGATGTCCCAGTCGGCCATGCGGGCAGCGTACGCAGTCAGCGCCGGCTCCCGGCGCCGAGCGCGACGCCCACGACGATCAGGGCGGTGCAGACCAGCTGCACGGCACCGACGGCCTCGCCGAGCACCGCGTGCGACAGCAGCGCGACGCAGACCGGCTGGAGGTAGTAGACGACGCCCGCCCGGGCGGCGCCGACCAGGGCGATCGCCTTGTTCCAGGTGAAGTAGGCGACGGCGGACGAGCAGATCCCGATGTACAGCAGCGGCCCGACGGTGCCGGCGGTGGGCGTGAAGCCGCCCTCGGCGGCGAGGCTGACGCCGTACGCGGGGAGCAGCATCGCGGCACCCAGCGCGAAGGTCATGAAGAGGAACGCGACCCCGCCGATGCCCTCGGGGCGGCGGCGCAGCAGGGCGCTGTAGCCGGCGAAGGTGGCCGCCGCGGCGAGCATCCACAGGTCGCCGGCGGCCAGGTCGAGGTGCAGCACGGCGGTGGGGGAACCGTTGCCGAGCAGGGTGACGACCCCGGCGAGCGCCAGCGCCATCCCGGCCGTCCGGCGTCCGCCGAGCGGCTCGCCGCCCCGGTCGAACAGGGCGATCAGCACCGGGGAGGCGGCCGCGATCATGGCCATGTTGGTGGCCGAGGTGCTCCGTCCCGCCTGGTAGATGAGGGTGTTGAAGAGCGCCACGCCCAGCAGCGCGGCCAGCGCGAGGAAGCCGAGGTGCCGGCGGATGACCGGCCACTGCCGGCGGACCTGCGGGAGGGCGAGCGGGGCGACGGCGAGCAGCGCGATGATCCAGCGCCAGAAGGCGGTCTGGACGGGCGGGACGGTGTCGTGCAGGGCGCGGGCGATGACGAAGTTGCCGGACCAGACGACGGTCGCGGTCAGGGCGAGCAGCAGCCCGACCCCCTGTGCGGACGGGGTACGGGGGGCGTGGGTGCGGGCCCTCTCCAGGACTGCCACGGTTTCCTCTCGCTCGGCGGTGGGGAGTCTCCACCGTGGCAGTCCACGACTCATCAGGTCCATCGAATAATTTCGATGGAATCGTTCAGCTGAACTGAATGATGTGCGTTACTTGCGGGCCGCGCGGCGGGCGAGGATCGCCGCCTGCCGCTCGTCGAACTTGCGCGCCTGGTCGTCCAGTCCGTTCATGAAGAGCCCCAGCTCCTCCTGGGCGGCCAGCCCGGCCGGCCCCAGACCGCCGATCTCCAGCACCTTCAGGTGCCGCAGCACCGGCTGGAGCACGTCGTCGTGGTGGATGCGCAGGTTGTAGATGCCGCCGACGGCCATCCGCGCGGCGGCCCGCTCGAAGCCGGGCATGCCGTGGCCGGGCATCCGGAAGCCGGTGACCACGTCGCGCACCGCGACCATGGTCTGGTCGGGGGCCAGCTCGAAGGCCGCGGCGAGGAGGTTGCGGTAGAAGAGCATGTGGAGGTTCTCGTCGGCCGCGATCCGGGCCAGCATCCGGTCGCAGACCGGGTCGCCGGAGTGGTGGCCGGTGTTGCGGTGCGAGATCCGGGTGGCCAGCTCCTGGAAGGCGACGTACGCCACCGAGTGCAGCATGCTGTGGGAGTTGTCGGCCTCGAAGCCCTCCGACATGTGGGCCATGCGGAACCGCTCCAGCTCGTCGGGGTCGACGGCCCGGCTGGTGAGCAGGTAGTCCCGCATCACGATGCCGTGCCGGCCCTCCTCCGCGGTCCAGCGGTGCACCCAGGTGCCCCAGGCGCCGTCGCGCCCGAAGAGGGTGGCGATCTCGTGGTGGTAGCTGGGGAGGTTGTCCTCGGTGAGGAGGTTGACCACCAGGGCGACCCGGCCGATGTCGCTGACCTTGGACTGCTCGGGGGCCCACTCCTCGCCGCCCTCCAGCACCCCGGGGAAGTTACGGCCGTCGCTCCACGGCACGTACTGGTGGGGCATCCACTCCTTGGCGACCTTCTCGTGCCGGTTGAGCTCCTTCTCGACGACCTCTTCGAGCGCGTAGAGCAGCTGGGCGTCGCTCCAGGCGGCCTGGCCGTGCTCTCCGTTATGGCGGGCGGGGGCGATGGTCACGGGGGAACTCCTGGGGGGACGATGACCTACGGGGTCGTAGGTTTGACCTACGGCCCCGTAGGTTACGTCATCGTAGGTTAGGAACGGTTAAACCCTCCCCCGGCTCAAAACGGCCGAAAATCGCGCGATAGCCACCTCGCAACCCGTTTTTCACCTGCGGAAATAGCCGGGTATGACAAAGGGCGCCACACGGTCTTGTAACCGTGGGGCGCCCTTGCGGCGTCACCGGAGTCCGGTGCGGACCGGCGTCCCGGCGGGGACCCGGCCCGTGGACTCAGCCCTGGGACTTGGTCTGCTTGCGGGACTTGTCGCTCAGCACGACGAGCCCGGCGATGACCAGGAAGAGCACGATGGGGGCGGCGACGTAGAGGCCGAGCGTCTGGATCACGCTCAGGCCCGGACCCGGGTCGTCACCATCGTCGCGGGTGAGCGCAAACGCGGGGGACGACATCAGCAGCATCAGCGCGGTGCCGGCGGTGATGGTTCCGGCGCGCAGGACATTCTTATTGACCTTGTTGCTCACGAAGTCAACGTATCGGACGCCCCGCCGCCCCGCGCGCCCGGGGTGGCGCAACGGTCGCCTCAGCCCCCCGCGCCCCGGCTGCGGTGCAGCGTGACCGGCGTCAGATACGTCCGGCCGCGCGCCTCCCGGACGGTGACCCGCACCGCGTCCGCGGTCACCGGGGCGGGCAGCGCGAGGATCCGCCGGTGCCCGATGGTGGTGCCGCGCGCGAGCGTCGTCCACGTCCCACCGGTCCGCGCCGCCACCTCGAAGCGCTCGACCCGCTGCCCGTGGCGGATGTCCTCGCCGAGCCCGATCCGGTCGAAGGTCCACGGCCCGGGGCCGGCCTTCCGCAGGTCCGTGCCGTACATGGCGCGTACGGCCGTGCCGAAGGCGGTGAGCGAGGCGACGTCCTCGGCGGCGATCCGGCCGTCCCTGGCGGGCGGGACGTTCAGCAGCAGCGAGGCGTTGCGGCCCACGCTCTTCTCGTACAGGTCCGTCAGTTGCGCCGGTGTCCTGGGCCGCTCGCCGGGGTGGTGGAACCAGCCGGGGCGCAGCGAGACATCGGCCTCGGCGGGGTACCACTGGAGGTACCTGGTGGTGGGCGCGAGGAGCTTGGCGCGGGAGCCGATGTCGGGGTCGGTGGAGTCGTTGGGCAGGCCGCCGGCCGGCACCGTCCAGGGGTCCCGCGCGGACGGGGTGACGCTCCACTCCGTCTCGCGGGCGGTGCCGTTCTCGTTGCCGACCCAGCGGGCGCCCTGCGGTCCGGCGAAGACCACGGTGTCCGGGGAGAGCCGGTGGATCAGCCGGAACCACTCGGCGACGTCGTACTCCTGGGTGATGCCGGAGTCCGACCAGGGGTTCGCGCCGTCCAGCCACAGCTCGTCGAGCGGGCCGTACCGGGTGAACAGCTCGTAGACCTGGTTGAGGTAGTAGGCGTCGTAGTCGTCCGCCCGGACGTGGAAGGTCGGCAGCCGGCCGCTGCGGACCGCGGCGGCGCGGTCGTCGCCGGGGACGAGGGTGGGGACGGTGCGCTCGGTGACCTTGCTGCCGTTGCCGAACCGGCCCAGGCCGCGCGGGGCGTGGTCGCCGTCCTCCAGGGCGACCCGTTCGGGCAGGCTGAGCGGCCGGCCCTCCTGCTGCTTCTTGCGGATCTCCGCGACCCAGCGGGCGTGCCAGGCGTGCGGGAGCTCGGCGCCGTCGGACGGCGAGAGGTAGACGCCGACCTTCAACCCGGCCCGGCGGGCGGCCCGGACGTACGCGCCGACGACATCGGGCCGGCTGGGGGCGGCCGCGACCGAGTGCGGGGTGTAGCGGCTCGGATAGAGCACGAACCCGTCGTGGTGCTTGGCGGTGAGCATCACCTGCTCGGCACCGGCCGCCTTGTAGGCCCGCATCCACTGGTCGACGTCGATGCGGGACGGCGCGAACAGCTTCTCGTCCTCGGCGCCCGAGCCCCACTCCCGGTTCGTGAAGGTGTTCATGCCGTAGTGCGTGAAGGCGGTGACCTCCCGCTGCTGCCAGGCGAGTTGGCCCTTGGTGGGGACGGTGTGCGCGGCCTTGGCGATGACGCGTTCCGGGGTGTCGCAGGGCTCGACCGTCATCTGGGACGCGGGGCGCACCGGGCCCGTGCAGGGGCCGGCGGCCGGGGACGACCGGGCCAGGGAGCTCTGGGCGGGGACGAGCGCGGCGGCCGCGGTGAGCGCGAGCGCGCACAGGGCCCGCCGGGTGCTGCGGAGTGCCATGGTTCCCTCCACCTCGCCGAACCATGACGAGCGCAGGACAGCCCGCTCGAATGGTCGGATGTCTGGATGGCGTCCAGGGCATGGTGCCGGACGGCGCGGCATACCGGAAGGGCGCCGGCGGGGACCGGAGCGAAGGCCAGCTCAGCGGCTCTGGTCGCCCAATTCCCGCATCAGTGCGTGCAATCGGGGCGAGGCGGCCAGCTCTTCGAGGGTCTGCGGGCGCCCGTCCGGCCCGGCGATCGGAAGCCGCCAGTTGGGGTATTCATCCCATGTCCCGGGGAGGTTCTGCGGGCGACGGTCCCCCACGGCGTCGGGCAACCAGACGCCGACCATCCGCGCCGGGGTCCGCAGCAGAAAACGGTGCACCGCTCTGACCGCCGCCTCCTCGTCGCCCGGGCCCTCCGGCAGCAGCCCGCGCCGCGTCAACTCCCCCAGCCATTCGGCGAGTTCGCACCGGGCGCGGGACCGTTCACGTTCAGCCGGCCCGGCGAGCAGCCCGAGCCGGGCCCGCAACGCGACGTCCTCGCCGGTCAGCCGGGCGGCGGTGGAGGGCAGGTCGTGGGTGGTGACGGTGGCCAGACAGTCGCCGCGCCACTCCTCCGGGGCGAGAATCCGGGCCTGCGCGGGAGCTTCCCGGCCGTCCGCCGCGGCCGCGGCCCCGGGAACGTCACCGGCCGGGTCCGCCCCGTCCCCCGCGGCCCCCGGTCCGCCGCCGTAGTCCCGCTCGAACCACAGCACCGAGGTGCCCAGCACGCCCCGCTCCGCGAGCGCCTCGCGCACCCCCGGCTCCACGGTGCCCAGGTCCTCGCCGATGACCGCGGCGCCGGCCCGGTCCGCCTCCAGGGCGAGCACCGAGAGCATCGCCTCGCCGTCGTAGCGGACGTAGGCGCCCTCCGTCGGCGGCCGGCCCTCCGGGACCCACCACAGCCGGAACAGGCCCATCACATGGTCGATGCGCAGTGCGCCGGCGTGCCGCAGCAGCCCGCGCAGCAGCTCCCGGTACGGGGTGTAGCCCGCGGCGGCCAGCGCGTCCGGGCGCCAGGGCGGCAGGCCCCAGTCCTGGCCGCGGGCGTTGAAGGCGTCGGGCGGGGCGCCGATGGACATGCCGGCGGCGAAGGCGTCCTGCTGGGCCCAGGTGTCGGCACCGGAGGGGTGGACGCCGACGGCCAGGTCGTGGACCAGCCCGACGGCCATCCCGGCGTCCCGGGCGGCGCGCTGCGCGGCGGCCAGCTGCTGGTCGGTGAACCAGGCGAGCCGGCAGTGGAAGTCGATCCGGTCGCTCAGCCGCGGCCGCAGCCGGGCGGTGTCCGCGGACCGCGGGGAGCGCAGCCCGGCGGGCCAGCGGCGCCAGTCCGGGCCGTGCCGTTCGGCGATCGCGTACCAGGTGGCGTGGTCCTCCAGGGCCTGGCCCTGCTCGGCGAGGAAGTCGCAGTACGCGGCCCGCCGGCCCGGGCTGAGCGGGACCGCGACGAGCAGCTCCAGGGCCTCGCGCTTCAGCGCCCACACGGCGTCCCGGTCGATCAGCGCGCCCGCTTCGAGCACCTCGCCGCGCAGCGCACGGGCCCGGGCGGCCAGCTCGTCGGCCCGTAAGCGGTCGGCGCCGGCCAGCTGGACGTACTCCGGGATCTGCTCGATGCGCAGGTGGACCGGGTCGGGGAAGCGGCGCGAGGAGGGGCGGTAGGGGGACGGGTCGGTCGGCGGGCCGGGGACGGCCGCGTGCAGCGGGTTGAGCTGGACGAAGCCGGTGCCCAGGGCGCGCCCGGACCAAGCGGCGAGGTCGGCGAGGTCCCCGAGGTCGCCCATGCCCCAGGACTGCCGGGACAGCAGGGAGTAGAGCTGCACCAGGAAGCCGTGGCTGCGGCCGGGCGGTGCGGGCACCCGGTCGGGGGCGACGATCAGCGGGGCGCGGGCGGACCGCCCGTCGGGGGCCTTGGCGTGCAGGACGTGCACGCCGGGCGGCAGCAGCCGCGCGAGCGCCGCGGCGGCGGGCGCCGCGGGGCCCTGGAGGACCTGCTCGTCGGCCTCCCCGTCCTCGGTCTCCACCCGCAGGGCGGTGCCCTCGGGGAGCTCCGGGAGGTCGGGGGGCCGGCCCGGGCGGGCGACGACGGTGCGCGGCAGCAGGGCCCGGGCAGGGCCGTCCTCGTACGCGGCCAGTGCGGTGCGGACGGCGTGCGGGGTCGAGGCGTCGACGCCCAGGGCGGCGAGCACGGCGACGACGGTGTCGTCGGCGATCTGGACACGTGTGCCCGGTGCGGGATCGTACGACGTCGCGATGCCGTGCAACCGGGCAAGCCGCGCGCGGCCCATCGGCCCTCAGACCTCCATGGACTCCGTGCCCAGGCCGGCGGCTGTCGGCTCGCTGGTCAGCGGCAGCTCGGCGGCGATCGGGACCTCGCTGGTCAGCGGGGCGGCGTCGGCGAGCGGGGGCTCGCTGGTCAGGGGCGGCTCGACGAAGCTGAAGGACCCGGAGCCGTCCAGGCCGGAATCGGGGTCGGAGACCCCGTCGTACGGATTGCGCTCCACCGTCGTACCTCCCGGTTTGGAGGACAGAGCGTCGAGGAGAAGCTGAGCGGATGCGGCCACGAGGGCCTCCCGTTCATCGGTGATGGGACACGTGGGCCCTACCCACTCGACACGATCGCAGACTTAACTGCTCACGAAACGTGACTCAGGTCACATTATCCCGCACGCGGGCGATTTCACTGCACGGAGCGCCGGAAGGCGCGAAGAACGCGGCGCGGGCGGGCCTCGCGACGGAAGTTCTGCGGCCCGGCGGCTCCCGCGCACGCCCCCGGAGTACCGGCCGGAACCCGCCCATACGGGGCCCACCGAGGCCCCCGGTATCGCCCGGTTGACACCCTCACCGCCACAATGGTGGGCTCACCGCCGAAGGTCTGTCCGAACGGACATCGGCGGGAAACCGGGGAATCAGGGGACATCGGGGTGCCGGCGGGAAACCGGCGGGCAGCTGGACGGGGAACGAGGAGCAGCCGTGCGAGGCCGGGGCGTGTGGGGCGTCGGAAGAATCGGTAGGAGCGGCAGGGCGGTCGGGGCGGGCGCCCGTGCGCGGGTGGCGGGGACCACCGCGCTGGCCGCCGCGGTCATCGGGAGCCTGCTGGGCGGAGTGCCCAGCGCCCAGGCGGCACCCGCCGACCCTGCCGTCGGCGGCCCCGGCAGGCCGGACGGCACCGACCGGTCGGCCGACGCGGGCCGGGTGCCCGCCGTCTGGCCGCGCCCCCAGTCACTGCAGGAACTCGGCGGCGCCGTCCCGCTGCGCCGGGAGGCCGTCCTGGTGGCGGCCCCGGACACCGACCCCTACGCGCTCGACGTACTGCGCGGACTGCTGCGCGACGCCGGCGTGCGCACCGTCCGGGAGCCGGCTTCCGGCGACCGGCTGCCCGCCGGCGGCCCGGTGTTCCTCGTCGGCGGCACCCGGGCCGAGGACGCGCTGCGCGCGCTGCGCGCACCGGCCCGCGGGGACCTGCCGTCCGGCGGCTACCGGCTGGCCGTGGGCCGGCTCGCCGGCCGGGACACCGTCGCCCTGGCCGGCGTGGGCCCGGACGGCCTCTTCCACGCCGCGCAGACCCTGCGGCAACTGGTCACCGACGGGACCGGCCAGGACGAACCCTCCCGCAGCCAGGACGACCGTGGCGGCGACGGGAGAAGGGCGGGCCGCCAGCTGCCGTCGGTGACCGTACGGGACTGGCCCGGCACGGCGGTGCGCGGCACCGCCGAGGGCTTCTACGGGCAGCCGTGGAGCCGGGCGCAGCGGCTCGCCCAGCTGGACTTCATGGGCCGCACCAAGCAGAACCGCTATCTGTACGCACCGGGCGACGACCCCTACCGCCAGGCGCGGTGGCGGGACCCCTACCCGGCCGCGCAGCGCGCCGACTTCCGGGCGCTGGCCGAGCGGGCCCGCGCCAACCACGTCACCCTGGGCTGGGCCGTGGCACCCGGGCAGAGCCTGTGCTTCTCGTCCGAGGAGGACCTGCGGGCGCTGCGACGCAAGGTGGACGCCATGTGGGCGCTGGGGGTGCGCTCCTTCCAGCTCCAGTTCCAGGACGTCAGCTACGACGAGTGGCACTGCGACGACGACAAGGACGCCTTCGGCACCGGCCCGCGGGCCGCGGCCCGGGCGCAGGCACGGATCGCCAACGCGCTCGCCGACCACCTGCGGACGCGGCACCCGGACGCCGGGCCGCTGTCGCTGATGCCGACGGAGTACTACCAGGACGGCGCCACGGCATACCGCAGCGCGCTCGCCGAGGCGCTCGGCGAGCGGGTCGAGGTGGCCTGGACCGGCGTCGGGGTGGTCCCGCGGACCATCACCGGCACCGAACTGTCCACCGCCCGCCAGGCGTTCGGCCACCCGCTGGTCACCATGGACAACTACCCCGTCAACGACTACGCCCAGGACCGGATCTTCCTCGGCCCCTACCGCGGCCGCGAACCGGCCGTCGCCACCGGCTCGGCGGCGCTGCTCGCCAACGCCATGGAGCAGCCGCTCGCGTCCCGTATCCCGCTGTTCACCGCCGCCGACTACGCGTGGAACCCGCGCGACTACCGCCCGGCGGAATCCTGGCAGGCGGCCGTCGACGACCTGGCGGGCGGCGACCCCCGGGCCCGCACGGCGCTGCGCGCACTCGCCGGCAACACCTCGTCCTCGCTGCTCAACCGCCGCGAATCGGGCTATCTGCAGCCGCTGGTCGAGCGCTTCTGGCAGACCCGCGAGACGGCCGTCAACAGCGGCCGCCCCGGCAAGGACGAGGACTTCGCCGCGGCCGCCAAGGCGCTGCGCGCCGCCTTCCGCGCCATGAGCGCAGCCCCGGACGACCTCACCTCCGACCTGGCCGCCGAAATCCAGCCCTGGGCCGCGCAGTTGGCGCGCTACGGCAGCGCCGGCGAGCAGGCCGTGGACACCCTGACGGCGCAGGCCCAGGGCGACGGGGACGCCGCCTGGGCCGCCCAGCGCGCGGTGCAGCGGCTGCACAAGGAGATCGGCCGGAGCCCGGCGACGGTCGGGAAGGGCGTGCTGGCGCCCTTCCTGGAGCGCGCGATGACCGAGGCGGACGCCTGGACCGGGGCCCGCGGGGCGACGCCCCGGCCCGTGGGGGGAGCCGGTGCGGCCTCCCTCACCGTCCCCTTCGAGCGGACCCGGCCGCTGACCGCGGTGACCGCGCTGACCGACCCGGGCCCGTCCGCGGGCGCCGTCTCCCTGGAGGCGCACGTCCCCGGCGAGGGCTGGCGGCGCCTCGACACGCTCTCACCGACCGGCTGGACCGAGGCGGAAACACCCCGGCTGAGCGCCGACGCGGTCCGCCTGACCTGGGCGCACGGCGCGGACGCCCCGTCCGTCCACGCCCTCACCCCGTGGTTCGGGGACACCCCCGCGGCCGGTCTGGAACTCTCCCGCAAGGCGACGGACGCGCAGCCGGGCGGCAGCGCGACGGTCGACGCCCGGCTCTACTCCCGCCGCCCCCACGACGTCCGCGAAAAGCTGACGGTCAAGGCCCCCAAGGGCTTCACCGTGCACGCGCCGAAGGAGGTCACCGCCCCCCGGGGCGGCACCGCCACGGTCCGCGTCACGGTCGACGTCCCCGAGGACGCCGCGTCCGGCACGTACGAGATCCCGGTGTCCTTCGGCGGCGAGCAGCAGACGCTGACCGTGCGCACCTATCCGGGCACCGGCGGCAAGGACCTGGCGCACGGCACCGTGGCCACCTCCTCCGGTGACGAGACCCCCGACTTCCCGGCCTCCGCGGCCACCGACGGCAACCCGAGGACCCGCTGGTCCTCCCCCGCCGACGACCACGCCTGGCTCCAGTTCGCGCTGGCCCACCCGACCCACCTCGGCCGGGTCGTGCTGACCTGGCAGGACGCCTACGCGGCCGCTTACCGCATCCAGGTCTCGCCGGACGGCCACAGCTGGCGCACGGCCGCCACGGTGCAGGACGGCAAGGGCGGCCGCGAAGCGGTCAGGATGGACGCCGAGGACGTGCGCTTCGTCCGCGTACAGGGCGACAAGCGGGCCACCCGGTTCGGCTACTCACTGTGGTCGGTGGAGGCGTACGCGGTCACCGGCGGCGACCGGCCGACGGCGGACTGAGCGCCGCCGGTCACGCACCGCCACGAAGGCGGAACCGTGGGCCGCGACGACAGGGGCCCGACGGCACGCGGCCGTCGGGCCCCTCCCGTACGCCCTCCGGCATACGAAAGCCCGGACTACGCCGATACGGCGTCGATCCGGGCCAAGGCGTCATCCGCGCCGTACGGCTGCAAATACGGCAGCCAGCGCGGGTCGCGATGCCCCGTGCCGATGATCCGCCACGCCAGCCCTGACGGCGGGGCGGGTTGATGACGCAGCCGCCAGCCGATCTCGGCGACATGGCGGTCGGCCTTGACGTGGTTGCAGCGCCGGCAGGCGGCGACGACGTTCTCCCAGGTGTGCTGACCTCCGCGGCTGCGCGGGATGACGTGGTCGACGCTGGTTGCGACGCCACCGCAGTACATACAGCGCCCGCCGTCACGCGCGAACAGCGCACGGCGGGTCAGGGGGACGGGGCCACGAAAGGGCACCCGCACGAACCGCTTCAAGCGGACCACGCTCGGAGCAGGGACTACTCGGGTCGCGCTGTGCATCAGGGCGCCGGATTCCTCAAGGCTGACGGCCTTCTCATTGAGGACGAGGATGAGCGCGCGGCGGAGCGGTACGACGCCGAGCGGCTCGTACGACGCGTTGAGGACCAGGACATGCGGCACGGGTGCCTCCTTGTACGCCGGCGGCGCGTGGCTCGCGCCGGGACGATCTCTCACAGTGTCCCCCGGTGCCTGGTCGGAGCGCCACCATGACCGAGTAACGGGTCGGAGGTGTTTTCCACCACACCCCGGCATCACCCTCCGGATTCGGCTCATTCCGGCCGTCCGAGGACCTCCCGTCCCGAACATGGGCACGGACCGCCCTCGTTGCCCCGTTAGTGTGGTTGGTCTGCCCGGTCGCCGGGGCTCCCACTCCGGCCGGGCCTGGTGTGTCCCACACGGAAGGTTCGACTGTGTTCTGGTCCGCTTCGCCGGCCGCTGCCGCGCCCCTGAGCGCCGTGGCCTCCGGTTCAACCGGTCCGACCTCGCTCGACGAGGCCACGGAGAAGGCCACCAACGCCGCCGACTGGGTGCAGCAGAACTGGGGGACGTGGCTCACCTCCGGCCTGCAGATCCTGCTGATCATCGTGATCGCGGTGGTCCTCCGCCATGTGATCCGCCGCACGATCACCAAGCTCATCGAGCGGATGAACCGCACCGCGGCCGCCGCGCAGGGCACCGCGCTGGGCGGTCTGCTCGTCAACGCCGAGCGCCGGCGCCAGCGCTCCGAGGCCATCGGCTCGGTGCTGCGCAGCGTCGCCTCGTTCGTGATCATGGGTACGGCCGCGCTGACCGTGCTCTCCGTCCTGCAGATCAACCTCGCACCACTGCTGGCCAGCGCCGGTGTGGCCGGCGTCGCGATCGGCTTCGGCGCCCGCAACCTCGTCACGGACTTCCTCTCCGGGGTCTTCATGATCCTGGAGGACCAGTACGGCGTCGGCGACGAGATCGACGCGGGCGTGGCCACCGGCACGGTCATAGAGGTCGGCCTGCGGGTCACCAAGCTGCGCGGACCGAACGGGGCGATCTGGTACATCCGCAACGGCGAGGTCAAGCGGATAGGCAACCTCAGCCAGGGCTGGTCCACCGCCGCGGTCGACGTGCTCCTCGCCGCCGACCAGGACCTGGAGCGCGCCCGCGAGACGATCACCGCGGCCGGTGCGGAGATGTCCAAGTCCGAGCCGTGGAACGAGCAGTTGTGGGAGCCGGTGGAGGTGCTGGGCCTGAGCGAGGTGCACCTGGAGACGGTGACCCTGAGCGTCGCGGCCCGGACGATGCCCGGCAAGGCACCGGGCGTCGAGCGGGAACTGCGCTGGCGCATCAAGCAGGCCCTGGACGCCGCCGGGGTCCACCTGGCGCCGCGGCCGGCCCCCGAGGAGGAGGAAGAGGACGCCGCCGACCCCACGGCCGCCGTCGCCGCCCCCTCGGCCCTCAGCAACCCGACGTCGCCGCAGTCGCTGGCGTCGGATCCGCTCGCGGCACCGCCGAAGATCGGGAAGTAGCCGCCCGGGCCCGGGCGTCGGGCCGGACCTCGGGCTGGACCTCAGGGGAGGGGCGTACCGCTTGGACGCGGTACGCCCCTCCCCTTCGTCGTGCGTGGGAGCCGGCGGCGGAGCAGGGCGCGGGGCGGGCCGGTGAGGGGGCGACGGGCGCCGGCAACTCGCCCCGCGCAAACCATTGACGCCGCCCTGAACAGCCGCCTACCTTCCTGTCATCGATTGGAAGGTTTCTTAACAGATGCTGGAGGTCGTCCGGACCTCCGGTGAACGGGGTGACAGTCATGGCCGGTGGGCAAGGTGTGCAGGGGACCCCTGGGACTCCACGGGTGTTGCGGGCCATGAACGACCGGGCCGCGCTCGATCTCCTGGTGTCGCAGGGCCCGCTGACCCGTACGCAGATCGGCGAGCTGACCGGACTGTCGAAGCCGACCGCCTCCCAGCTGCTGGCCCGGCTGGAGGCCGCCGGCCTGGTGCGCACGACCGGGAACGTGACCGGACGGCCGGGGCCCAGTGCGCAGCTCTACGAGATCGACCCGGGCGCGGCGCACGTCGCGGCGCTGGCGGTCGACCAACTGGGCATCACCGCAGCGGTCGCCGACATCACCGGACATGTGCTCGGCGAGGAGCGGGTGGACACCGACGCGGTGGGCGAGGACGTACCGAACCGGACGGCGCGGCTGGTGGCCGGGGCCGTCGACGGGGCGCTGGCCAAGGCCGGGCTGACGCGTGAGCGGCTGCACGGCGCGGTGATCGGCACCCCCGGCGCGCTGGACCCGCAGACCGGCCGGCTGCGCTACGCCCCGCACCTTCCCGGATGGCACTCGCGGGCGCTGAAGGAGGAGCTGGCGGAGGTACTGGGCACGCCGATCACCATCGAGAACGATGTGAACCTGGCGGCGGTGGCCGAGCAGTACGACGGCGCGGCGCAGGACTACGACGACTTCGTGCTGGTGTGGGCCGACGAGGGGGTCGGCGCCGCGATCGTGCTCGGCGGGCACCTGCTGCGCGGGGCCACCGGTGGCGCCGGCGAGATCGGCTACATGCCGCTGCCCGGCGCCCCGCTGGCCCGGGGCGGAGACCGCAGCGCCGCACAGCCGGACGCCGGCGGCGGCTTCCAGCGGCTGGTCGGCTCGCCGAGCGTGATCGAACTGGCCCGGGAGTACGGGGCCCCGGACGTCCACACCGTCAAGGAGGCGCTGGAGCGTGGTGACGTACGGGAAGAGGTCGCCCGGCGGCTGGCCACCGGGCTGGCGGCGGTGGTCGCGGTCGTCGATCCGCGACTGGTGGTGCTCTCCGGCGAGGTCCCGCAGGCGGGCGGAGAGGCGCTGCGGACCCTGGTCGAGGAGGAGTTCACCGGGCTCGCGCTGCCCCGGCCCACCCTTCGCCTCAGCGATATCGACGGCAACCCGATCCTCATCGGCGCGCTGCGGACCGCCCTCGCGGATGCCCGCGACGCGGTGTTCGACACCACGGGCTGAGCCCGCGATACCCACGGCACACCCCCACCTCCCCGCCTCCCCCTGCCGTAAAGGAAGTCCGCCATGCCGATGTCGCGTCCGCGCTTCCGGCTCTCGGCCGCGCTGGTCGGCGCCGGGCTGCTCATCTCCGCCTGCGCCAATCCCGGCATGGGCAGCGACCGCGACGATCCGACCGCACCGGTCACCCTCACCTTCTGGCACGGCTGGTCGACGCCGGGCGAGGTGAAGGCCCTCAATGACAGCGTCGCCCGTTTCGAGAAACGGCACCGCAACATCACGGTGAAGCTGGTCCCCAACGTCACCGACGAGACGATGAACCAGGCGCTGCGGGCCGGCGGGAGTGACGCGCCCGATGTGGTGTCGTCGTTCACCACCAACAACGTGGGGCAGTACTGCTCGTCGGGAATGTGGGCGGACCTCGATCCCTTCCTGCGGAAGACCGGGGTGGACAAGAAGCGCGTCTTCCCCAAAACCCTGCTGGATTACACGAGTTACCGGGGTCGGCAGTGTGCGCTGCCGCTGCTCGCGGACTCCTACGGCCTGTACTACAACAAGGACGCCTTCAAAAAGGCGGGCATCACCCGGCCACCGCGCACCATGTCCGAGCTGAAACGGGATGCCGTCAAACTCACCGAACGCACCGAGGACGGCGGGTACCGGCGCGTGGGCTTCATGCCCAACTTCCGCCTCTACCAGAACAGTCCGGACCGGATGTTCGCCCAGTGGGGGCCGCGGTATTTCGACGCACACGGCAAGGCACGGCTCGCCGAGGACCCGGCGAGCGAGCAGTTCTTCGCCACCGCCCGCGCACTCGTCGACGCGCAGGGCGGCTACGGCCCGCTGGAGAAGTTCCGGACCACCTTCGGCGACGAGATGTCCTCGCAGAACGCCTTTCTGACCCAGAAACTGGCCATGCACCTGGACGGCGAATGGCGCGGTCTGATGCTCAAGGACGCCAAGGCTCCGTTCCACTGGGGCACCGCTCCGATGCCGGTGCCGGACGACCGGCCCGAGACCTACGGCCGGGGGTATCTGACCGGCACGGTGTTGGGCATCGCCCACAGCAGCCGCCACCAGAACGCGGCCTGGGAACTGGTGCGCTACCTGACCACGGACACCGACCAGGTGGTGCGGTTCGCCAATGCCATCCACAACGTGCCGTCCACCAAGGCGGCACTGAATTCGCCGGAGCTGGACGCCGACCCGGCCTTCCGCACCTTCCTCACCATCGCCCGGAACCGGTACAGCGTCGCGCTGCCGCCGTCCACCAACGGCGGGCAGTACGTCACCGCGCTGCAGGACTTCTCCTACGCCGTGGAGGCCGGAAAGGTCCCCGACCTCGGCAAGGGCCTGCGCGGGCTCGACGCGCAGATCGACGCCGACAACCTCCAGTCCGAGAACTGACCCGCCGATGACCTCCGAGAGCTGACGGAGCACCGCATGGCAACCACCACCCCCGCACCGGCGCTGCGGCGCAAGCGCACCCGCGCGCGGCTGCGCACCCTCGGGTTCCTCTCCCCCTGGCTCATCGGCTTCTCGGTCTTCTTCGGCTATCCGCTGATCGCCACCGTCTACTTCTCCTTCATGCACTACAACCAGATCAAGCCGCCCGCCTTCGTGGGCCTGCGGAACTGGACGTACGTGCTGACGCAGATGCCGCTGTTCGGCCCCGCGCTGTGGAACACGCTGTGGCTGGTCGTGGTGATGGTGGCGCTGCGGGTGGTCTTCGGGCTGGGCATCGGCATGCTCGCCACCAAGATCAAATCCGGCACGGGGTTCTTCCGCACGGCCTTCTACCTGCCGTACCTCGCGCCCCCGGTGGCCGCCACCGTCGCCTTCGTCTTCCTGCTCAACCCCGGCACCGGCCCGGTCAACGAGATCCTCGGGGCGGTCGGCATCCCCGCCCCCTCGTGGTTCAACGACCCCGACTGGGCCAAGCCCTCGCTGGTGATGCTGTCGCTGTGGGGCATCGGCGACCTGATGGTGATCTTCATGGCGGCGCTGCTGGACGTCCCCAAGGAGCAGTACGAGGCCGCCGAGCTGGACGGAGCCGGCGCCTGGGGGAAGTTCCGCTACGTCACCTGGCCGTCCATCACCCCGATCGTGATGTTCGCGGTGGTCACCGGCGTCGTCCAGACCATGCAGTACTACACCCAGGCCCTGGTCGCCGGGAAACTCGCCTCCGGTGTCTCCATCGGCCCGGGCACGGTGATCCAGCCCGGCTACCCGGACCACGCCACCCTCACCGTCCCCCAGCTCGTCTACTCGCTGGGCTTCCAGAACTTCAACACCGGCGCGGCGTGTGTGCTCTCCCTCGTGCTCTTCGCCCTCGCCATGGCCGTCACCACCCTGCTGATGCGCAAGCGCGCCGGCCTGCTCGCGGCGGAGGACTGATCCGGCATGACCACCACGACGCTCACCACGCGCCCCGGCCCGGCCCCTACCGGCACCACCGGCGACCCCGCCGCCCGGGCCCGCGCCCGCCGCTCCCGTCTGCTGCACTGGATCGCCGTCCACGCCGTGGCCGTGGCCGTCGCGCTCTTCTTCCTGCTGCCGTTCGTCTTCGTCTTCCTGACGTCCGTGATGAGCGACAACCAGGCGATGAGCGGCGAGCTGTGGCCGCACGAGTGGCACTGGTCGAACTACCTCACGGTCTTCCGCACACCCGGCTTCCTGGACTGGTGGAAGAACTCGCTGCTGTACGCCGGGCTGGGCACCCTCCTCACCGTCTGCTCGGCGCTCCCCGTCGCCTACGCCCTGGCCAAGTTCCGCTTCCGGGGCCGCCGCACCGCGATGGTCCTGGTCATCTCGACGATGATGCTGCCGCCGCAGGTGATCGTGATCCCCATGTACCTGGTCTGGGCGCAGCAACTGCACCTGGCGGGCTCGCTGTGGCCGCTGATCATCCCGTTGGCGTTCGGCGACGCCTACTCCGTCTTCCTGCTGCGGCAGTTCCTGCTGACGATCCCCCAGGAGTACCTGGAGTCGGCGAAGGTCGACGGCTGCGGGGAGCTGCGCACCCTGCTGACGATCGTCGTGCCGATGGCCAAGCCGGGCATCGCCGCCATCGCCCTCTTCCAGTTCTTCTACTGCTGGAACGACTACTTCGGCCCGCAGATCTACGCGGCCCAGAACCCCGCCGCCTGGACGCTCTCCTACGGGCTGGAGTCCTTCAAGAGCGCGCACAGCGTCAACTGGAACCTCACCATGGCGGCGACGCTGCTGGTCATGGCGCCGGTCATCATCGTTTTCTTCTTCGCTCAGAAAGCCTTCGTCGAAGGCGTCACCCTCACCGGAGTAAAGGGCTGATTGCGCATGCTGCCGTCTTCTGAAGGACGACTCCCGCACCGCCGCGTCAAACTCGCCGTGGTCGGCGGCGGCTCGACCTACACCCCCGAACTCATCGACGGCTTCGCGCGCCTGCGCGACGTCCTGCCGCTGGAGGAACTCGTCCTGATCGACCCGGCCCTGGACCGGCTGGAGCTGGTGGGCGGGCTGGCCCGGCGGATCTTCGCCAGGCAGGGCCACCCGGGCAGGATCTCCTGGACCGACGACCTCGACGCCGGCGTCGACGGCGCCGACGCCGTGTTGCTGCAGCTGCGCATCGGCGGCCAGGCCGCCCGCAACCAGGACGAGACCTGGCCGCTGGAGTGCGGCTGCGTCGGCCAGGAGACCACCGGCGCGGGCGGCCTCGCCAAGGCGCTGCGCACCGTCCCCGTCGTGCTGGACATCGCCGAACGCGTACGCCGCCGGAACCCCGACGCCTGGATCGTCGATTTCACCAACCCCGTCGGCATCGTGACCCGCGCCCTGCTCACCCAGGGGCACCGGGCCGTCGGCCTGTGCAACGTGGCGATCGGCTTCCAGCGCACATTCGCCGGGCTGCTGGGCGTCGCTCCCGACCGGGTCGAGCTGGAGCACATCGGCCTCAACCACCTGACCTGGGAGCGGTCCGTACGCGTCGCCGGCGAGGACGTCCTGCCCAAGCTGCTCGCCGAACACGGCGAGACGATCGCCGCCGACCTGCGTCTGCCGCGCACCCTCCTCGACCACCTCGGTACCGTCCCCTCCTACTACCTGCGCTACTACTACCGACACGACGCCGTCGTGGAGGAGTCGCGCAGCAAGCCCTCCCGTGCGGCGGAGGTCGCCGCCATCGAGCGGCAACTCCTGAACCTGTACGGCGATCCCGCGCTCGACGAGAAGCCGGAACTGCTCTCCCGGCGCGGCGGCGCCTTCTATTCCGAGGCGGCCGTGGCACTGACCTCCTCCCTGCTGGGCGACACCGGCGACGTCCAGATCGTCAACACCCTCAACAACGGCACCCTCCCCTTCCTCCCCGACGACGCGGTGATCGAGGTCCCCGCGACGGTGGACGCCGCCGGCCCCGCCCCGCTGCCCGTACGCCCCCTGGAGCCCCTGTACGCCGGACTGATCGCCAACGTCACCGCCTATGAACACCTGGCCCTGGAGGCGGCGTTGCGGGGCGGCCGGGAGCGGGTCTTCTCCGCCCTGCTCTCCCACCCGCTCATCGGCCAGATCGACTACGCCGACCGGCTCACCGACGAGCTGATCGCGCACAACCGGGAGCACCTCACGTGGGCCTGACCGGCACGGCGCTCGCCATCGACGCGGGCAACAGCAAGACCGACGTGGCCCTGGTGGGCGCGGACGGCAGCGTCCTCGGGACGGCGCGGGGCGGGGGCTTCCAGCCGCCGCTGGTGGGCGCCGCCCGCGCGGTCGACGTCCTGGCCTCCCTGGTGGAAGCCACCCTCGCCCAGGCCGGCTTGGGCGACGCCGGCCCCGTCGACCGCCTCTCGGCCTTCCTCGCCAACGTCGACCTCGCCGCCGAGGAGACCCTCCTCACCGCGGAGATCACCGGCCGCGGCTGGGCCCGCTCGGTCGGCGTCCGCAACGACACCTTCGCGCTGCTGCGGGCCGGGCTGCCGGACGGCGGCGAGCCGGTCGGCATCGCGGTGGTGTGCGGCGCCGGCATCAACTGCGCCGGTGTGGGCCACGACGGCGCCACCGCCCGCTTCCCCTCCATCGGCCGGATCTCCGGCGACTGGGGCGGCGGCTCCTTCCTCGCGGACGAGGCGCTGTGGTTCGCGGCCCGCGCCGAGGACGGCCGCGGCGAGGCCACCGAACTGGCCCGCGCCCTGCCGGCCCACTTCGGGCTGTCGACGATGCTGGAGCTGATCGAGGCGCTCCATCTGCACGCCGTTCCCGAACACCGCCGCCACGAACTGACGCCGCTGCTCTTCGCCGTGGCGGACTCCGGCGACCCGGTCGCCCGCACCGTCGTCGCCCGCCAGGCCGAGGAGATCGCCCTGATGGCGACCGTCGCCCTGCGCCGCCTCGATCTCCTCACCGAGCCCACGCCCGTCGTCCTCGGCGGCAGCGTCCTCGCCGCCCGTCACCCCCTTCTCCACGACCGCGTGCTCCGCCTGCTGTCCGAAAGCGCCCCCAAAGCCGTACCGCATGTGGTGACCGCCCCGCCGGTACTGGGCGCGGCCCTGGACACCCTGGACCGGAGAGCGGCGGACGAAGCGGCCTACGCCCGGCTGAGAGGCTCCTGGCCCCAGGACCCGTCCGGCCCCTGACCACGTGACACGCCACGTGATCAATACGGCGAGCTGATCCGCACGCTGTCCCCCCGCCGTGTCTCGATGCGTTCGCCCGGGGCCAGGACGAGGGACGCGTGGCCGGCTGAGGACGCGTGGCCGGCCGGAGCCGGCGGCACCGCGGGGGACGGGGGCGCGGTGCGGGACGGGGGCGCGGTGGGGGGATGGTCCCGGTGGCGTTCCGTGACGATCGTGACGGGTCGGTCGGTGTCGTTGATGATCAGGGTGGCGGAGCCGTCGATCCGGTGGTCGAGCGGATAGCTGCCGACCGGGTCGACGTACGTGGTGCCGCCGATGGTCAGAAATCCGCTGGCCGGAGGCTCCGGCGAGGCGGGGCGGCCGTCGCGGGGGCCGAGAGGGGTGAGGGTTTTCCTGCTGCGGCGCATGGTGTTCTCCGATTCGTCGGGGCACGGGCGGGACCCGTGCCGGTCGTGTACCGAACTCAACTTCGTCACTGAGAGTAGTCGGAGAGGGGTGTCGTCGTCAGCGGCGCGCGGGATGACGCGGAGGGCGCTCGACATTCCGAGTACGCCCCCAGGCCCTGCGGCCCGCCCGGCACCCGCCGGCCGCCCGGCTCAGTCGTCGTGCGGCAGGGCGAGGTCGCGTACGTGGCCGGCGAGAAGGAGGACGGCGGCGTCGACGGCGGCCTGGGGATCCCGGTCCCGGATGGCGTCGGTGAGGCGGGAGTGCGGATCGGTGGCGGCCGCGGTGGCGGTGTCCAGGCAGGCGGCGCGGCGGAGTTCCTCGCGCAGGGCGGCACTGAGGGAACGGTAGATGTCGGCCAGCACGGGGTTCGCGCCGGCCTCCGCGACCAGCACGTGGAACGCGGCGTCGGCGGCGGTGAAGGCGTCCGCGTCGTGTGCGGCGAGCGCCGCGTTGCGGCGGGCCAGCGCCGCCTCGATGCCGGTGAGCTGGGCGTCCGTGCGGTGCTTGGCGGCCTGCCGGGCGGCGACCACGTCGAGGCCCTGGCGGACCTGGGTGACATGGCTGAGTTCGGCGCGTTCCAGGCGCCGGCGGAGCGCGGCCGCGCTGTCGTCGTCGGAGATCACGAAGGTGCCGTCGCCCTGCCGGGGTTCGAGGAGCCCGGAGTGCACCAGGGAGCGGACCGCCTCGCGTACCGACGCCCGGCTGACCCCGAGGCTTTCGGAGAGCGCGCTCTCGGGCGGGATCCGGCTGCCCACCGGCCAGGTGCCGTTCACGATCTGGGCGCGGATCTCGTCGGTCGCGGTCTCCACGAGCGACACCCTGCCCTTGCCGACCGACCGCACGGGGCCACGCTCCCTTCCCTCACCTCGTCGTCCGTGTCACCTGACGTCTGATGACTCTGCGGTCACTGTAATGCGCGGCCGGGGCGCCGCGGCGGGCCGCCCACGGCACGGGCCGCGCGGATCGCGATCCGAACAAGATCATGCCAAGAGCGGTGTGCTTGTCAGTGGCTGCCGACATACTGCTGCCCATGCACCGGTCCTTGTCGTGAGCGCTCTCGGGCGCCGGGCGCGGGGCCGGGCCCGCAGTCAGCGACCAGGGGGAGGTTCCGTGTCGTCCGTGTCGACCAGCAGCGTGGCGCCGCCCGCCTCGGGCCGCCGGCCGGCCTGGGCCGAGGGGCTGGACGAGCTGCGCGCCGCGGCGACGACCGAGCCGGGCCGGCTGCGGGTGATAGGCGCCGTCCTGGCGCTGCTGGTGGTGCTGTTCGGCACCGTCACGGCCTGGCAGGTCGCGGACCGGGCGGCGGCCGCGGACGACGTGGTGGAGCACAGCCAGCCCCTGACGGCGGACGCGGCGAGCATCTACCGCTCCCTGGCGGACGCCGACACGACGGCGGCCGGGGGCTTCCTCGCGGGGGTGGAGGGCAGCGCCGCGACCCGCGACCGCTACGACCGCGACATCGCGACCGCGGCGGAGCTGCTGGCCAAGGCGTCGCGCAGCAGCGGCGGTTCGGACGACGCGGGCGAGCAGATCGCCCGGCTCAACCGGCAGCTGCCGCGCTATACGGGACTGGTGGAGACGGCCCGCGCGAACAACCGCCAGGGGCTGCCACTGGGCGGCGCCTACCTGCGGTATGCCAACGAGCGGATGCGCACGGAACTCCTCCCGGCCGCCCGGGCGTTGTACGACGCGGAGACGCGGCGGCTGGCGGCGGACTACGCCGACGCCGAGGCCCGCCCGTGGGCCGCGGTGGCGGCCGGGGTGGCGGCGGTCGGCGCGCTGGGCTGGGCGCAGCGGCGCCACTACCGGCGGACGAACCGCGTGTTCAACCGCGGGCTGGTGGCCGCGACGACCGCTTCCGTCGCGGTGCTGCTGTGGCTGGTGGCGGGGCATGTGGTGGCGCGCGCGGAGCTGACCGCCTCGTACGCGCACGGCGCCCGCTCGCTGCGGGTGCTCAACGAGGCCCGGATCGACGCGCTCCAGGCGCGCGGCGACGAGAATCTGACGCTGGTGGCGCGCGGCGCGGTGCTCACGGACGACCAGCAGGATTTCTACGAGGCCGGTTTCCGTTCGGGGATGAAGGATCTGGCCGGTACGGGTGATCATGGTGCCGCGGCGGCGGGAAGCAGACTGGGCAGGGCGCTGGCGCTGGCGGACGACGAGGCGGGGCGGGACCCGGTGCGCGAGGCACTGACGCAGGTACGGCAGTGGCAGGCCCGGCACGCCCAGGCACGGGCATCGGACGAAAAGGGCGATTACGACCGGGCGTTGGCGAAGGTGATCGGTGCGGACGGCTCCACCGGCGAGTCGTTCGACCGGGTGGCGGCCGGGCTGCAGAAGGCACTGGTGCACGAGCAGGGGGAGTTCCGGTCGGCGGCGGACAAGGGGCGCGGGGCGCTCGGCGGGCTGCCGGTCGGCGCCGGGGTGCTGGCCGCACTGGGCGCGCTGGGCGCGATCCTGGGGATCGGGCGCAGGCTGGCGGAGTACCGGTGAGGGGTACGGGTGAGGGGGACATGAACGGGCGCGCGCGAGGACTGCGGAATCTGCGTGCCGTCCTGGCACCGGTCGCGGCCGGGATGTGTGTGATGGCGGCCGCGGCGGCGGTGCTGGTGCCGGCGCTGGGCCGCGCCGAAGGGCACGAAAGGCCCGGCGGCGCCTCGTCCCCGTCGGCCACGCACCGCGCGTACGGGCCGGATGCGGCACCGGCCGCGCCGGCCGCCGCGGCGTGCACGCCGGAGCACGCCGCCGCGAGCCTGCGGCCGTCGTCCGACGAGGGCCCGGCGGTGGCCCGGATCAAGGAGAAGGGCCAACTGGTCGTGGGCGTCGACCAGAACACCTACCGGTGGGGGTACCGCAATCCGGCCACCGGCAAGCTGGAGGGCTTCGACATCGATCTGGCCCGGGCCATCGCCGCCGACATCCTGGGCCCGGACGCCAAGGTCGTCTTCAAGGCGGTGCCGACCAACCAGCGGATACCGGCGCTGCAGAAACGCGCGGTCGACATGGTGGTGCGCACGATGACGATCAACTGCGCACGCAAGCGGCAGGTGGCGTTCTCGACGTCGTACTTCCAGGCGGGGCAGCAGGTGCTGGCCCCGAAGACGTCCACGGTCAAGGCGTTCGACGGTTCGCTGCGCGGCAAGCGGGTGTGCACGGCCGCGGGTTCGACGGGTGAGTCGGAGCTGGCGGCGCAGCGGCACGGTGCCAGGGTGCTGACGGTGCCCAACCAACTCGACTGCCTGGTGCGGCTCCAGCTGGGCCAGGCGGACGCGGTGGTGACGGACAACGCGCTGGCCGCGGCACAGGCCGCGCAGGACCCGACGGTGGAGCTGAAGGGCAAGCCGTTCACCGACGAGTCGTACGGCGTGGCGATGAACAAGGACGACACAGACCTGGTGCGGCGGGTCAACAAGGTGCTGGACGACTACCGGGGCGACGGCAGCCCCGGCAGCCCCTGGATGCGGGCGTACCGCACCTGGCTACGGGCCGACATGCCCGGGATATCCGGGCCGCCGTCGCCGGAGTACAGCGACTGACCACCAGGGGGGCGTGCGGGGCGCGAACCGCCCCAAGGAGCGGTGTAGGTGGCTGATCGCCGCATGGAGCGGCCCGATGACGTTCACTATGGAAGAGAAGGAGGAAGCGCAAGGAGCCGGAACCGCAGCAGCCACCCGGTCACGACAATCGCCGTGCACCGTACGCGTATTGGAGAGGTGATCGATGGGGGTCCCTGGACCCGTCCCCGGTTCTCCGGGGACGCCCGATGCCCCGGTGCTGGACCGGGAGGAGGTGGACCGCGCCCTGGCACGGCTCGGCGCCGAGTACGAGGCGATCGAGACCTCCCTGCTGGCACTGCAGGACCACGCCGGCCGCCGGTTGCTGGAGGGCGCCGCTCTGTCGGGCACCACCAAGGAGCGCTGGGCCGCCACGGAGCGGGCCGTCACGGTCCTGTGGTCGCTGTTCGACGCGTACACGGCGACGCTGGAGGCGGCGCGCGAGGTGCGGGCGCGGCGGCGCTGGCCCACCCCGGAGGACCTGGCGGAGCTGACGGAGCTGCTGCGGGGCGACGGGGTGACGGTCCCCGGGGCGGCCGACGGGGGGACCGTCCAAGAGAGCGGGCCGGCCGGGGGCGGCGAGCGGTACCGCCTGGAGGAGCTCGTCGAGCGGATGAACGGGCTCTACGCGCGGTCGCTGGACGTGATCGTGGCCGCCGACGCGGTCTGGTCGGCGTTGCCGGCCCGGATAGACCTGCTCTCCGCCGAGCTGCAGCGCACCCGTTCGCTGGCGCACTCGGTGGGGGTGCGGCCGGGCGAGCATCCGGCGGGGGACGACCTGGAGCGGATCACGGACGAGCTCGCGCGGCTGCGCGCCCAGGTGATCGCCGATCCGCTGGCGTTCTGGGTGTCGTCGTCGACGGGGAGTTCGGCGCCGGGCGGGGGGCGCCCGGACACCGGCCGCTACGACCGCGCCGCGCGGGCGCTGGAGGACATCCGGCGGGAGATCGCGGCGGTGCTGGACGTCCGGCAGGACGCGGAGCACCGGCTGATGCAGCTGCGCGACGTGCTCTCGCGGGCCGACCGGACGCTGACCGAGGCGCGGCAGGCACGCGGGGAGGTGCTGGCGAAGATCGCGGCGTCGGAGGTGCCGGCGGTCAGCGGTCCGCCCACGGCGCTGCACGAGCAGCTGGCCGCGGCCGCGGAGTACCGCAGGCGGTCGCTGTGGCACCGGCTCTCGCCGCTGCTGGACAGCCTGGAGGAGCGGGCCGAGGACGAACTCCACCGGGCCCGCGAGTCGTTGACGGCGGTCACCGCGCCGCTCGCGGTGCGCGCCGAGCTGCGCGGCCGGCTGGACGCGTACCGCGCGAAGCTGGCGCGGCACGGCCTGGCGGAGGATCCGCTGCTGGTGGAGCGGTACGACATCGCCCGCCGGATGCTGTGGAGCGCGCCGTGCGACCTGCGGGCGGCCGAGCACGCGGTGTGGCGCTATCAGCAGGCGGCAGCGGAGGCGCTGGTTCCGCAGCAGGCGGAGGGCAAGGGGGATTCGTGACGGAGCGGACGGAGGGGAGCTGCCAGCGGCGCGGCTGCGCGGGCGGGTACGAGGATGCCGGCGGCGGCGAGCTGTACTGCGACCTGTGCGGGCTGGCACCGGTGGTCTCGCCGGGGGGTCTGCTGTCCTCGCTGCCCACGGGCCTGACGGGCCGTGCCGCCGACCCCGCGCTGTCGGGCCGGGACGCGGCCGGGGCGCTGCTGACGGTCCCCTCCCCCGGCCCCGGTTCCGGCTCCTCGCCGTCGTCCCGGCGCTCGGCGTCGTCGCGGCGCTCGGTCTCCGGCCGGCTGTCGCGCTCCCCGTCGGACCGCGGTTCGGCGGGCGGCCGGGTGTCGGTGCGCGGCGCGAGCAGCGGCGCGTCCTCCGGGGCGGCGCGCGGGCGGCTGGGCGTGGGCCTGGTGGCGGTGCCCCAGGTGCCGCGGCCCGATCCGCGGACGGCGGTGCTGGAGAACCCCGAGGTCCCCGAGCGCAAGCGGTTCTGCAGCCGCGCGGACTGCGGCGCCCCGGTGGGCCGGTCGCGCGGTGAGCAGTCCGGCAGCACGGAAGGGTTCTGCACCAAGTGCGGCCATCCGTACAGCTTCGTGCCCAAGCTGCGCCCCGGTGAGAAGGTGCACGGCCAGTACGAGGTCGTGGGCTGCCTGGCGCACGGCGGGCTCGGCTGGATCTATCTGGCGATCGACCGCGCGGTCTCCGACCGGTGGGTGGTCCTCAAGGGGCTGCTGGACACCGGCGACGAGGAGGCGCTGGCGGTGGCGATGTCGGAACGGCGCTTCCTCGCCGAGATCGAGCACGCCAACATCGTGCGGATCTACAACTTCGTCGAGCACCTGGACCGGGGCACCGGCAGCCTCGACGGCTACATCGTCATGGAGTACGTCGGCGGCAGGTCCCTCAAGGACCTCGCCAACGACCGGCGTACGCCCCAGGGGAGGCGCGATCCGCTGCCCGTCGAGCAGGCGTGCGCCTACGGCATCGAGGCGCTGGAGGCGCTCGGCCACCTGCACGGTCGCGGCTTCCTGTACTGCGACTTCAAGGTCGACAACGCCATCCAGCAGCACGACCAGCTCAAGCTGATCGACATGGGCGCGGTGCGCAGGATGGACGACCACGACAGTCCGATCTACGGCACCATCGGCTATCAGGCGCCCGAGATCGCGGCACTGGGCCCGTCGGTCGCCTCCGACCTGTACACGGTCGCGCGCACCCTCGCCGTCCTCACCTTCGACTTCCAGGGCTACACCAACGTCTTCGCCGACTCGCTGCCCGACCCGGACAACATCGAGGTCTTCCGCACCTACGAGTCCTTCTACCGGCTGCTGGTGCGCGCCACGGACCCGGACCGGGCGCGCCGGTTCGGCTCCGCGGAGGAGATGGCCGAACAGCTGACCGGCGTGCTGCGGGAGGTGGTGGCGCTCCAGACGGGCGAGCCCCGGCCGGCGCTGTCCACCCTCTTCGGGCCCGAACTGCGCGCGGTGGACACCGAGGTGCTGGCCCCGCAGGAGGGCGACAGCTCGCTGCTCGGCGCGCGCGGCGCGGTACCGCCCCCGGCCCGGCGGGCGGAGCCCGGCGCTCCGGTCCTCCGTCCCCTGGACGTCGCCGGTGCCGCCCTCGCCCTGCCGGTGCCGCGGGTCGATCCGGCCGATCCGAACGCCGGGTTGCTGGCCGGGCTGCTGACCGCCGCCCCCGCGGAGCTGCTGGGCGCCCTGCGCGCCGCGCCCACCGACTCCTTGGAGGTCCGGCTGCGGGAGCTGCGGGCCCATCTGGAGGCGGGCGACGGCACGGCGGCCCGGGCGGTGCTGGAGGCGATCGCGGCGGAACCCGCCGACCCGTGGGCCACCCCGGTGGCGGGCGGCGGGACCGCCGGGGAGTGGGGCGCCGACTGGCGGGTGGTGTGGCACCGCGGCCTGGTCGCGCTCGCCACCGGGGACCGCGAGGGCGCCGCGCTGGCCTTCGACGCGGTCTACGACGCCTTCCCCGGCGAGCCGGCGCCGAAGCTGGCACTGGGCATCTGCGCGGAGCTGCTGGGCCAGTTGGACAACGCCGTGGAGTACTACCGCCTGGTGTGGGCGGCCGACCGCGGCTACGTCAGTGCCGCGTTCGGGCTGGCCCGGGTACGGCTGGCGGCGGGCGACCGTACGGGCGCGGTCGAGGCGCTGGAGTCCGTACCGGAGTCGTCCATCCACTTCACCGCGGCGCGGATCGCGGCGGTCCGCGCCCGGCTGCGGCAGCGCGCGCCGTCCGATCCGCTGCTGGCGGACCTGCGGGCGGCCGCCCGACAGGTCGAGGCGCTCGCCGGCTTCGGCCTGGACGCCGAACGGCGGGAACAACTCGCCACCGAGGTACTGGGCAGCGCCCTGGACTGGGTACTCTCCGGTAGCCACGGTGCCGGGGCGGACGGTGGAGGAACCGCGCAGGGCCGGCCGGCGCTGCTCGGCAGCCCGCTGGACGAACGCGGTCTGCGGTTCGGCCTGGAGCGGTCGTACCGCCTGCTGGCGCGGCTGGCGCAGCGTGGCGAGAGAAGGATCGAGCTGGTGGAACGGGCCAACCGCTTCCGCCCCAGGACGTGGGTGTGACATGGGTGTGACTGGGCCGTCCCGGTGTGCGGGGTGCGGTGGACCGCTCGACGCGGGGGACAAGTTCTGCGGCCGGTGCGGTGCCGACGTCCTGACGCCGGCCGCACCGCCGGGGTACGGCGCTCCGGCGGGCCACGGGGCGCCGGCCGTGCCGCCGGTGCCGCCGCTGCCTCCGGTACCGCCCGCTCCCCCGGTGCCGCCCGCGGCGCCCCCGGCTGACGGACCCGCCGGCCCGCCGCCCCCGGACCCCACGACCCGTCTGCCGTACGCGGGTCAGGGCGACGTGCCGCTGCCGGACGGCGCCCCCGCCGCGGCGGGCTCCGCGACACCGGCCGGGCCGCCGCCCGCCGACCCCCGCGTGGCCGGATACGAGGTGGTCGCCGACGCCGCCGCCGAGGCCGCTTCCGGCGCGGCGCGTGCGGCGGCCGGGCCCGCCGGCACCCCCGCCCGGGGCACCCGCCTGTGCCCCCTCTGCCGCGCCGGTGCGGTGGACGAGGACGGCCGGTGCGAGCGGTGCGGCCACGCCCGGCCGCGCGCCCGCGACCACATGGAGCGCGAGTTGGCGGGCCTGGCGGCCGTGAGCGACCTCGGCCACCGCCACCACCGCAACGAGGACTTCTTCGCGCTGCGGTCCGCCGCGCTGCCGGACGGCGCCCCGGTCGTGGTCGCCGTGGTCTGCGACGGCGTCTCCTCGGCGACCCGCCCCGACGAGGCGTCGCAGGCGGCGTCGGAGGCCGCCGGCGAGGCGCTGCTGGCCTCGCTGCCGCGCGGTACGCATCCCCAACAGGCCATGCACGAGGCCGTCATGGCGGCCTCCGACGCGGTGGACGCGCTGGCCGCCGACCCCGCGCAGGCGCACGACGAGCACCGTCAGCAGAACGCCCCGGCCTGCACGTTCGTCGGCGCGGTGGTCGGCGGCGGGCTGCTGACCGTCGGCTGGGTCGGTGACAGCCGCGCCTACTGGATCCCCAACGACCGTACGGCGCCGCCGGTCCGGCTCACCGAGGACGACTCCTGGGCCGCGCAGATGGTCGCCAACAACCTGATGTCCGAGGCCGAGGCGAACGCCGACGAGCGCGCGCACGCCATCACCGGCTGGCTCGGCGCCGACGCGTACGAGGTCGAGCCGCACACCGCGTCGTTCAAGCCGGACGGCCCCGGCACGGTGGTGGTGTGCACGGACGGGCTGTGGAACTACGCCGAGTCCGCGGAGCAAATGGCCGCGGCGCTGCCGTACGACGCTCCCGTCCGGCCGCTGGAGGCCGCCCGGGCGCTGGTGGCCCACGCCCTCGACGGCGGCGGACACGACAACGTCACGGTGGCCCTGGTGCCGTTCCCCGCGCCGTCGGCGGGGGCCACGGCCTGACGGCGGCGGGGCACGGCCCGACCGGCGGGCCCGGCTCACCGGCGCGCGGCGCACGGGCCGGTCGCGGGAAAACCGCGACCGGCCGTGTGGGATTGATCATTCCCGCACCGGGCGCCCCGTCGCCGCGGGGCCCGCGACGGCCTCTCCCGCGGGGGCGCGGACGGGCCGTCGGGCCGGGCTCTCCAGCCGCTCCCCCGGCGGGCAATGCGCAGGTGGCGCACGGCACACGGCACGTGGAACCGGGACACGTCACCCCACAGGGGCGGGAGAACGGAAAGTCGGGAGATGTCGACTGTGCCCCCGTGAAATCGGACCGTACGGTCCGGTTCACCGAGGCCCCGGAGAGGGAGGAGGCTGCGAAACTCCTTGCGAAGGTGGTGGACGTCGCCGATGCGGCGACGGGTACTGTGCGACTGGAGGCGAGGGTCGCCGGGCGGACGGGGTGACTCTCGAAACACCCTCGGCGACAACCGTTCGCGTAAAGAAACAGCTCCAACGAATCACAGTCAGTACCGAGACGATCAGTACCGCGCAGTGCCCGAAAGAAACGGTACGGAGGGGGAAGAACCGACATGCCTACCTGCCCGAGCGGCCACCAGTCGGTGGCCGAAGACTGGTGCGAGGTGTGCGGCCAGCGGATGGCGGGTGCTGTCCCCCCGCCGCCGTCCCTGCCTGCCGGCTTCCTGAACGCCCCGCCCAGCCAGCCCACCGGAGCACCCGGCCCGCCCCCGGGCCAGGCCGGTCCGCCTCCCGGTCAGCCGGGTCCCCCTCCGGGTCAGGCCGGTCCGCCCCCCGGCTTCGGCATTCCCGGCCCCGGCCAGGACGGCGGCCAGGGAGGCTACGGCTTCCCGCCGCCCGCTCCGGGCCCCGGCCCCGGCGGCCCCGGCCCCCAGGGCGGCTACGGCTTCCCGCCCCCCGTACCGGGCCCCGGCCAGCCGCCGCCCGGCCCCGGCCCCGAGCAGTCCGCGCTGCCCGAGCTGTGCCCGCAGTGCGGCCGGCCGCGCGAGGCGATGGCGCCGTTCTGTGAGGAGTGCCGCTACAACTTCCTCACCAACTCCCCGACGTCCTACGCCCCGCCGCCCGGCCAGCAGCCCGGCCCGCCGCCCGGCGCACCCGGCCCCGGCGGCCCCGGCACTCAGGGCGGCCAGGCCGGCTACGGCTTCCCGCCGCCCGCACCGGGCCCCGGCGGTCCCGGCACCCAGGACGGTCAGGGCGGCTACGGCTTCCCGCCGCCGCCCCAGCAGCCGCAGCCGCAGGGCATGCCCGGCATGCCGCCCGGCCCCGGCCAGCCCGGCCCCGGCGGCTACCCCGGCCAGCCCGGCCCGCCGCCCGGCATGCCAGGCCCCGGCCCGGCCGGTCAGCCCGGCCCGCCACCGCAGCAGGCCGACGACTGGCCGCTGAGCCCCCCGGGGGCCCAGCCCGGGCCGCCGCCGATGGCTCCCGCGCCGCCCGGCCCCGGCCCGCAGGCACCGTTCGAGCAGCAGCCGCCCGCACCGTTCCCGCCGCAGCAGCCGGGACCGTACGAGCAGCAGCCGTACGAACAGCAGCCGTACGAGCAGCAGCAGCCGGCCCCGTTCGAGCAGCAGATGCCGCCGCAGCAGGGCCCCGGCGGGGACCAGCAGTGGCACGGCGGCCCCGGCCAGGGCCCCGCGGCGCCCCCGCAGGGCCCGGCACCGGTCGTCGGTGCCGGCTGGGTCGTGGCGGTCGCGCCGGACCGTGAGTACTTCATGGCGATGATGGGCCGCAGCGGTCCGGAGGCCGCGGGCCTGAACCTGCCCGCGTACTCGCCCGAGCAGGTGCTGCCGCTCGGGAACGGCCAGCTCGCGATCGGCCGCCGCCGCAACAGCACCGGCGAGTCCCCGGACATCGACCTGGGCAGCTCGCCGGAGGACCCGGGCGTCTCGCACCAGCACGCGCTGCTGGTGCAGCAGCAGGACGGCAGCTGGGCGGTGGTGGACCAGAACTCCACCAACGGCACCACGATCAACCTCGCCGAGGACCCGATCCAGCCGTACGTGCCGGTGCCGCTCCATGAGGGCGACCGGGTGCACGTCGGCGCCTGGACGACGCTCACCGTCCGCCGGGGCTGACCGCACCAACAGCAGTACCGACAGCGGGGCGTGACCATCCGGTCACGCCCCGCTCGCCGTTCCGTCCCGGCTCCCGCGGGGACCGACCTAGGACCGGAGTCCTGGTCCGGAGCGTCTGCCACCATGGACGGGTGAACGAGAATCCGCACGGCACGGTTCAGGAGCAGACCTTCTACGAGCAGGTCGGTGGCGAGGACACCTTCCGCCGCCTGGTGCACCGCTTCTACCAGGGAGTCGCCGAGGACCCGCTGCTGCGGCCGATGTACCCGGAAGAGGATCTGGGCCCGGCCGAGGAGCGGCTGGCGCTCTTCCTCATGCAGTACTGGGGCGGCCCCCGTACATACAGCGACGGCCGCGGCCACCCCCGGCTGCGGATGCGGCACGCCCCGTTCACCGTCGACCGGGCCGCCCACGACGCCTGGCTGCGGCACATGCGGGACGCGGTGGACTCCCTCGAACTGTCCGAGGAGCACCGCACGCAGCTGTGGAACTACCTCACCTACGCCGCCGCCTCGATGGTCAACGCCGCGGACTGAACCGCCCCACCGGATCGCGCGGGCCCAGGGGGCCCGCAGACTGAGGGACGCGTCACACCCCCAGGCATCCGTCGCATCCCGGCCCTCTCCCGTCACGATCCGGTCAAGGCCCCCCGGAAACCGCTTACCGGACGCCCCGGTCTCTGACAGCATCCGTTCATCTGTTTGGTGCTGACCACGGCAGGGGGAACCGTGACCGGCTTCGTCCTGCTCCGGGTGCGGGCGCACCGCCTGCTGCTGGCCGCCGCGCTGCTGTCGGTGCTGCTGACCACCACGGTGCTGGCGACACTGGCGGCCTTCTCCGGCGCGGTCGGCGACGCCGGACTGCGGGAGGCACTGCGGACCCGCTCGGCGGCGGCCGCCGCCCTCCAGGTGAAGGCCCAACTGCCCGCCGGTAAGAGGGAGTCCGCGGACCGCGCGGTCGCCGAGGGCGCGCGGCGGGCCTTCGCCGGACTGCCGTACACGGTGCGCACCCTGACCCGCTCCGGGCCGTACGCACTGCCCCGCTCGCTCAGGTCGCCGGACGCGCGCAACGGCGAGCCGGACCTCACCCACCTCGCGGCCCTGGACCGCTCCCGCCTCACCCTCGTCAGGGGCAGCTGGCCGGAGCACGTCACGCGCGGCCCACTGCCGGTCGCGCTGCCGGAGGCCGCGGCCGCCCGGCTCGGTGCCGGGCCCGGCCGCCGCTTCACCCTCGACAACCGGCTGTCCGGCCCCGCCCGCCTGACCGTGCGGGTCACCGGCGTCTACCGGCCCAAGGACCGCACCGACCCCTACTGGCGGCTCGACGAGCTCGGCGGGCGCGGGGTGCGCACCCTGGGCTTCACCACCTACGGGCCGCTGCTCACCGATCCGGCGGCGTTCCGGGCCGGTCCGCTGGTGCAGGACTCGGTCGGCTGGCTCGCCACCGCCGACTTCCGGACGCTGACCGCGGACCGGCTGAACGCGCTGAGCGCCGCCGCCGGCCCGGCGCCCAAGGCGTTGATGGCCGACCCGGCGTTCGGCGGCCAGGCCACCGCCGGCACCGATCTGCCCGAGGCGCTGGGGCAGCTGCGGCGGGCGCTGCTGGTGAACCGCTCCACCATCCTGATCGTGGCCCTCCAACTGCTGCTGCTCGCCGGCTACGCGCTGCTGCTGGTCGCCCGGATGCTGAGCACCGAGCGGGCCGGCGAGACGGCGCTGCTGCGGGCCCGCGGCGGGTCCCGGTGGCGGATCGCGGGGCTCGCGCTCACCGAGTCGCTGCTGCTCGCCGCCCCGGCCGCGGTCGGTGCCCCGCTGCTGTCCGGTCCGCTGATGCGCCTGCTGGCCGGCGGCGCGCTCGCCCGTACGGGGCTGCCCCTGGACACCCGGCTCACCGGCCCGACCTGGCTGACCGGCATCGGCGCGGCCCTGGGCTGCGCCCTCGCGGTCGCCGCGCCCGCCCTGTCGCGGACCGGTGCGGGCGCCCCCGGGCGGGCCCGGCCGGGTGGCTCCCCCGGGCGCGCGGAGTGGCGGTCGTGGGGCAGGACGGGCGCGGACCTCGGGCTGCTGGTGATCGCCGGCGTCGCCTACTGGCAGCTCCAGCGGCAGACGACCGGCGACGGCACGGGCGGCGCCGACGGGGTGCTGACCGGCGACACCACCGGCCAACTGGGCATCGACCCGGTGCTGGTGACCGCCCCGGCGCTGGCGCTGCTCGCCGGCACGGTGCTCACCCTGCGGCTGCTGCCGCTCGCCGCCCGGATCGCCGAGCGGGGCGCGGCCCGCGGCCGCGGCCTGACCGCGGCGCTGGCCGGCTGGCAGATCAGCCGCCGCTCCGCCCCGAGCTCCCCACTCCGTGCGAGCGGGGGAGACGCCAACCGCGGCGCGGGCCCCGTCCTGCTGCTGGTGCTGGCCACCGCGCTGGGCATGCTGGCGATCGGTCAACGCGCCTCCTGGGACCGCTCGCAGGACGACCAGGCGGACTTCCGGGCCGGCGCGGCGGTACGCGTACTGGCCGGCAGGATTCCGCAGTGGGGGCAGGGCGGCGCCTACGCGGCGGTGCCCGGTGTGGCCGCGGCGCTGCCCGTCGGCCGGGCCGAACTGGACCTGTCGGACGGCCGGTCCTCCTCGCTGCTCGCCCTGGACGGACGGCGGTCGGCGGGGGCACTGCTGCTGCGCGGCGACCTGGTGGGCGGCGGGGCGGGCGGCACCCCGGGCGCGGCGGCGGACGACGTGCTGCGCGCGGTGGCGCCACCCGGCGCACCCGGTGGCACGTCCGCACACCGCACGGACGGACCGGAACTCCCCACCGCCACCCGCGAGGTGCGGCTGACCGCCACCCTGCGCTCCCTCAAGGCACTGGGGTCCGCCCCCGACCGGCCGCAGCTGCCCGCCAACGACGCCGCGAGCCACGTGACCGGGCCGGTGCCCGCCACCCTCTCCGTCCAGATCACCGACGGCTTCGGCGTCCCCGTCACCCTGCCGCTCGGCACGCTCCCCGCCGACGGCAGACCGCACACCCTGCGCGCGGACCTCGCCGCGGCGGCCGGCGCCCCCACGGGCCGCCCGGCCGGCCCGTTGCGGCTGACCGGACTGGTCGTCGACACGGACCAGTCGGACGTCTCGCACCGCCAACGGCTGTCCGTCCGCGCGGCGCAGGCCGTCGTCGGCCACGACGCACCCCGGGCCCTCACCCCGGCCGCCGCCCTGACCTGGCGGACGCAGCTCGGCGACAGGAGCAGCTCCGTGGGCGAGGCGTACGGCCCGCGGGCGGACCGGGCCGAGGTCCCCGAGGGCGGCCTGCTGTCCCAGACGTACGACACCGGCGCCCGGCTGGACGACTGGGGTGCGGCGGTGACCTCGCTGCGGATCACCGTCGCGCGGCCGGCGCCGCGGCCGCTCGCCGCCGTCGCCACCGACGCGTTCCTGCGCGACAGCGGTTCGAAGGCCGGCTCGGTCATCGATGTGCCGGTCAACGGGCAGCAGTTGAAGGCGCGGATCGTCCGGGCGGTACGGGCCCTGCCGGGCCCCGCGGACGGCGCGGCCACCGCCGGCGGCGGACTGCTGGTCGACTTCCGCGCGGTCAACGAGGCGCTGGCCGAGCGCGGCGCCGCGCCGCTGACCGCCTCCGAGTGGTGGCTGCGTCCGGAGCCCGGCGCGGCCGCGCGGGCCGTCGACGCGCTGCGTGCCCGCCCGGACACCGACCCCGGCCAGGTCCTGGTCCGCGACGAGATCGCCCGGCAGTTGCACGACGACCCGCTGGGCCTCGGGCCGCGGAGCGCGCTGACCGCGGCGGCCGCGGTCGCGGTGGCGCTGGCGGCTGTCGGCTTCGCGGTGAGCGCCGCCGGCTCGGTCCGCGAACGGGCCAGGGAGTTCGCCGTGCTGCGGGCCCTGGGGGCGCCGCGCCGCCAGCTCGCCCGGATGATCGCCGCCGAGCAGGGCGTGCTGATCGCACTGGCGCTGGCGGTCGGCGGGGCACTGGGGACGGTGTTGACCCGGGCGGTGGTCCCGCTGATCGTGCTGACCGGGGAGGCGGCCCGCCCGGTGCCGCCGGTGCTGGTGGAGCTGCCGGCCGGCCAGGTGGCCGCGCTGCTGGCGGCGGTCGCGGCGGTTCCGCTGCTGGTCGTCGCGGGCATCGGGCTGCGCGGTGGCGACCCGGTCGCGGCCCTGCGCGACCAAGGAGCGTTGTGACCATGACGAAGCTGTCGAGGGGCGGAGGCCGATGAGCGCGCTCACCCGGACGGGCCTGCTGGCGGTCCGGCTGCGGACGGCGCGCGGGGCGGCGCTGGCGCTGGGCGCGCTGGTGCTGGTCACGGCGTTCCTCGCGGCGGCGTTCCCGCGCGGCGTGGACGCGTACGAGACGCGTGGGGTGCGCCATGCGCTCGGTGCGGCGCCGCCCGAGCAGCAGACGCTGGAGATCTCCGTCGCGCGCGGCGACGTGCGCGCCGCCGACCCCGCGGCCGCCTACCGTGCGGCGGAACTCAACCGCCAGGACCGGGCGATCCGGCGGCAGTTCGACGCTCCGCTGCGGATCTCCGGCGGCCAGACGCTGTACGGCGTACGCACCGCCAAGGCACTGAACGCGCGCGACCCCTGGCTGCCCCGGCCGGACGGCCCGGGTCCCGCCGTGTCGCTGTACGCGGTCGCGGACCTCGCCCGGCACGCCACGCCCACCCGGGGGCGGCTGCCGCGCGGCGCGGCCTCCGGGGCGCGCACCGTCGAGGCGGCGGTGACCGTGTCCACCGCACGCACCCTCGGTCTGCGCGTCGGCAGCCAACTGCACCTGGAGGGCCTGACCGTACGGATCTGCGGGCTGCTCACCCCGCGCGAACCGGACGGCCCGTACTGGGCCGTGGACCCGCTGATGGCCGCCGCCCGCCAGGACGTGTCCGCGAGCACACCGCCGCAGAGGTACTGGCGCGCCGGTCTGCTGCTGTCCCCTCAGGACGGGCCGGCGCTGACGGCCACCCAGGGCGAACCGGAGAAGTTCTGGCGCTATCCGGTCGACGCGGGCGCGCTGACCGCCCAGGAGGCGCCGCGGCTGCGGGACCGGCTGGTCTCCCTCGAACACGGCGCGGCGCTCGCGAAGGTACGGGGTGTCGCGGGCGGCGGCGCGCTCGCCGACAGCGCGGTGGACGGCCTGCTGGACGGCTTCGCGCGGATGCGGGCGGCGGTCGCGCCGGTCATCGCGGTGGCCGCGTTCGGGATCGGCACCGTCGCGGGCATCGTGCTGCTGATGAGCGGGGCGCTGGCCGCGGCCCGGCGGAGCCCCGAGCTGGCGCTGCTGCGGGCCCGCGGCGCGTCGCTGGCCGGCCTGACGGGCCAACTGGCCGCGGAGGCCGGGGCGGTGGCGCTGCCCGCGGCCGCCGCCGGCGGCGGGCTGGCACTCCTCGTCGTCCCCGGCGAACGGGTGCTGCCCTCGCTGCTGGCGGCGGCCGGCACCGGGCTGCTGGGCACGCTCGCGCTGCCGCTGCGGGCCGCCGCCGCACACCGCCGCCCGCGCCCCGCCGCCCGCGCCGACCTGGCGACCGCCCGCCCCTCCCGGCGGCGTACGGTCGCCGAGCTGACCGTGCTGGTCCTGGCGGCCGGTGCGGTGGTCGCGCTGCGCCGCCGCAGCACGGCCGCCGGCGGTGGGGTGGACGCCCTGGTCAGCGCCGCGCCGGTACTGATCGGGGTGATCGCGGCCCTGGTCCTGCTGCGGCTCTACCCGCTCCCGCTGCGCCTGGCGGCCCGGCCCGCCGCCCGCACCACCGGGCTGACCGGCTTTCTCGCGCTGGCCCGCGCGGGCCGCGCCCCGGCCACCGCCGGACTGCCGCTGCTGGCCCTCCTGGTGGCGCTGACCACGGCGTCCTTCGGTGGCTCGGTGCTCGCCGGGATCGCCACCGCGCGCGACCGCGCGGCGCTGACCGCGGTCGGCGCGGAGGCCCGGGTGTCCGCCGACAAGCCGCTCCCGGCCGCCCTCCGGCGGGCCGTCGCGGCGGTGCCGGGCGTCGACGACGCGGTTCCGGTACGCCTCTCCGTGCAGGCGGCCGACGACGGCGGTCCGCCCCTCTATCTGGTCATCGCCGACGCCCCGGCGTACTCCCGGCTGGCCCGTGCCACCGGTCTGGGCGCCTTCTCCGCGGCACAACTGGCCGACCCCGGCGGGGACCGGCCGCTGCCCGCGATCGTCTCGCCCCGCGTCCTGGCCCGCTTCGGGCGCGCGCCGATGGCGCTGCAGCCGGAGTTCGGCCAGCTCGTCATCCGCCCCACGGCCGTCCGCACCGACACCCCCGCCCAGCCCGGCGGCGACTTCGTGCTGCTCAACGCCCGCAGCGTGGCCCGGCTCCACCCGGACACCTACGCCGAGCCGGCCAACGGCCCCACCCTCCTGCTGCTGTCCGGCCACTCCCTGGACGCCGGGGCGCTGCGCGCCGCCGTCCGCGCCCACACCCCGTCCGCCGGGCCACCCCTCCGGCTCGCGCTGCGCTCCGCGGAACGCGCGGCACTCGCCGACTCGCCGCTCCAGCAGGGGGCGGAACGCCTCTACACCGCGGCCGTGGTGGCCGGCGCCGGCTTCGCGCTGCTGGCCCTGCTGCTCTCCCTGCTCCAGGCCGCCCCGCAGCGCACCCAACTCCTGGCCGGACTGCGCACGATGGGCCTGCCACCCGGGCACGGGCGGCGGCTGATGGTCCTGGAGGCGCTGCCGCAGGCGCTGCTGGCCGCGGGCGGCGGGGCGCTGGTCGGTGCCGTCACGATCCGGCTGCTGAGCGCCGGGACGGACCTCGCCCCGCTCGCGCTGTCCGGCACACCGGGCGGCGGCCCGCTCGGCGCCGTACGCCTGCGCACCGATGCCGCGTCCCTGCTGCTGCCGTCGGCGGGCGTGGTCGTACTGGCACTGGTGGTGGCCCTGGCCCAGGCATGGCTGAGCGAACGACGGCGTGAGAGCGCCGAGTTGAGGATGGGGGAACGACCGTGACCACCGGAAGACAGCCCGGGACCGGCGGGCCGCGGCCCGCTCCGGGGGAACCGTCCCTCGCGGAACTGGAGCGGCGTGCCGCGTCCAACCGCCGGCGCCCCGCCTACGGACACGACGCGCTGATCGTCTGCGACCGCCTGGTACGCGTCTTCACCACCGACGGTGTCGAGGTCCAGGCGCTCCAGGGACTCGATCTCCTCGTCGCCGAGGGCGAGTTGATGGCACTGGTGGGGGCGTCCGGCAGCGGCAAGTCGACGCTGATGAACATCCTGGCCGGTCTGGACGTGCCGACCGCGGGCGCCGCCCGGGTCGCCGGCCGCGATCTGCTGACGATGGACGCCGGGGCCCGGCTCGGCTACCGGCGGGACGTCGTCGGCTTCGTCTGGCAGCAGACCGCGCGCAACCTCCTGCCGTACCTGACCGCGGCGCAGAACGTCACGCTGCCGATGCAGCTGCGCGGCGGCCGGCGCCGGGCGGCCCGGGCGAAGGCGGCCGACGAGCTGCTGTCGATGCTCGCCCTCGACCACTGCCGCGACCGCCGTCCGCACCAGCTCTCCGGCGGCGAACAGCAGCGCGCCGCCATCGCGGTGGCGCTGGCCAACAATCCGTCCGTCCTGCTGGCCGACGAGCCGACCGGCGAGCTGGACTCCCACACCGCCGAGCAGGTCTTCACGGCCTTCCGCACCGCCAACGAGGAGCTGGGCACCACGATCGTGATCGTCACCCATGACCAGGCGGTCGCCGACGAGGTCCGGCGCACGGTCGCCATCCGGGACGGACGGACATCGTCGGAGGTGCTGCGGCGCACCGAACGGGACGCCGCGACCGGCCAGGAATCCCTGGTCGCCCGCGAATACGCGATGCTCGACCGCGCGGGCCGGCTCCAACTGCCGGCCGACTACACCAGCAGCCTGGGCATGGCGCACCGCGTCCTGCTGGAGCTGGAGAGCGATCACATCGGGGTGTGGCCGGACCCCACCGCGGACGGCGCGGCAACCGAGGGGGACGGCGACGGGCCGGCCGGGACCGCGCACGGCGCCTGAGCACGGCCCCGCGCCCCGCGAGCGCACCGCCCGGCACCCGGCTCGGGCGGTCGTGCGGCGGCGCGGCCGGGTGTGCGGCGGCTCAGACCGGCGTGACCGTCAGCCCCGACAGCCCGGTGAGCCCGGCCGGGCCCCCGGTCCGTACGGCGATCGACCCGTACGGGGTGCTCAGTCGCAGCCAGCCGCCCGCGGACAACAGGCTCAGCGGCGGGGCCTGCACCGGTGCGGCGGGCCCGCCGCCGCCCGCGGTGAGCGCCCCGGCCCGCACCGGACGGAGGAAGCCCAGCGACTGCGCGGCGTGCGCGGCGCGCAGCGGAAGGAGGGTGTCGCCGAGGGTGCGCGACCAGATCTCCCGGCCGATGCGGTCCCGTTCGGCGCGGGTGCGGTGCTGGGGCGGCAGTGCCTCGTCGCGGGCCCGGAACTCGGCGACCGCGGCGGCCACCGCCCGGGTCAGCGCCTCGGGCGCCGGCAGCCCGGGCACCCGCTGCCAGCCGCCGCGCGGCGGCAGCAGCCCGGTCCACGGCGGGCCGGTCACGGAAGCGGGCACGGTGAGCGCCCCCCGCGACTCCTCGATCCCTTCGAGGAGCTCACCGGCCGAGACGGTGATGTCGAGGGGGGTGTCCTCGGCGAGCCGGGCGGTACGGATCGCCAGCACCTCGAACGAGGGCGGGCGGCCGAAGACGGCGAGCACCCCGCCGCCGGCCTGCAGCCGTACCGTCGCGGCGCGGTCGTAGTGGATCAGCCGGGCGAGGAAGGCGGCGAGGTCCGCCGCCTCCCCGCCGTCGGCCAGGTGCAGCGCGGTCATACCGCGGCGGTTCCCTCCTGGTGCGCGGCGTCGTCGAGGTACTCCTTGAGGATCGCCTTCTCCTCCGCGGTGAGGCGGCGCGGACGCTCCTCGGCGAAGTTGTACGGCACGACGACGGTCGAGGCCCGCAGATAGAGCGCCTCGTCGTCCTTGACCTCGTAGGCGACCGTCATCGACGCGGCGCTGATCTTCGTCACCCACAACTCGACGGTCACCGGCGTCGGCCGGTGGACCAGCGGCCGCACGTAGTCGATCTGGTGCCGGGCGACGACCGAACCGCCCGTGAACGACGGGCTGCCGCCCCCCGGCGCCAGCCGGCGCATGAAGTCGATCCGCGCCTCTTCGAGGTAGCGGACGAACACCGCGTTGTTGACATGGCCGAACGCGTCCATGTCGGACCAGCGCAGGGGGCAGGAGAAGAGGTGGCGCACGTCGGTCAGCCCCGGGTGAGCTTCTTGTACGTGGCACGGTGCGGGCGGGCCGCGTCCGCGCCGAGGCGCTCGACCTTGTTCTTCTCGTACGACTCGAAGTTGCCCTCGAACCAGAACCAGCGGGAGTCGCCCTCGTACGCCAGGATGTGCGTGGCGACGCGGTCGAGGAACCAGCGGTCGTGGGAGACGACCACGGCGCAGCCGGGGAACTCCAGCAGCGCGTTCTCCAGCGACGACAGGGTCTCGACGTCGAGGTCGTTGGTCGGCTCGTCGAGGAGCAGCAGGTTGCCGCCCTGCTTGAGGGTGAGCGCCAGGTTGAGGCGGTTGCGCTCACCACCGGAGAGCACACCGGCCGGCTTCTGCTGGTCCGGGCCCTTGAAGCCGAAGGCGCTCACATAGGCGCGCGAGGGCATCTCGACCTGGCCGACGTTGATGTAGTCCAGCTCGTCGGAGACCACGGCCCACAGGGTCTTCTTGGGGTCGATGTTCTCGCGGCTCTGGTCGACGTAGGAGATCTTGACGGTCTCGCCGACCTTGATGTCGCCGGAGTCCGGGGTCTCCAGGCCCTGGAGCATCTTGAACAGCGTGGTCTTGCCGGCGCCGTTCGGGCCGATGACGCCGACGATGCCGTTGCGGGGCAGGGTGAAGCTGAGGTCCTCGATGAGGACCTTCTCGCCGAATGCCTTGTTGAGCTTGTCGACCTCGACGACGATGTTGCCCAGACGCGGGCCCGGCGGGATCTGGATCTCCTCGAAGTCCAGCTTCCGCATCTTGTCGGCCTCGGCGGCCATCTCCTCGTAGCGCGCCAGACGCGACTTGGACTTGGCCTGCCGCCCCTTGGCGTTGGAGCGGACCCACTCCAGCTCTTCCTTCAGACGCTTGGCACGCTTGGCGTCCTTCTGGCCCTCGACCTTCAGACGGGTCTGCTTGGTCTCCAGGTACTTGGAGTAGTTGCCCTCGTAGCCGTGGGCACGGCCGCGGTCGAGCTCCAGGATCCAGCCCGCGACGTTGTCGAGGAAGTACCGGTCGTGGGTGACGGCGACGACGGTGCCGGGGTACTTGGCCAGGTGCTGCTCCAGCCACTGCACGGACTCGGCGTCCAGGTGGTTGGTGGGCTCGTCGAGGAGCAGCAGGTCGGGGGCCTCCAGCAGCAGCTTGCACAGCGCGACGCGGCGGCGCTCACCACCGGAGAGGTTGGTGACCGGCCAGTCGCCGGGCGGGCAGCCGAGGGCGTCCATGGCCTGCTCCAGCTGGGTGTCCAGGTCCCACGCGTTGGCGTGGTCGAGGTCTTCCTGGAGCTTGCCCATCTCCTCCATGAGCGCGTCCGAGTAGTCGGTCGCCATCAGCTCGGCGACCTCGTTGAAGCGGTGGAGCTTGCCCATGATCTCGGCGGCGCCGTCCTGCACGTTCTGCAGGACCGTCTTGGACTCGTCCAGCGGGGGCTCCTGGAGGAGCATGCCGACGGTGTAGCCCGGGGAGAGGAACGCGTCACCGTTCGACGGCTGCTCCAGACCGGCCATGATCTTCAGCACCGTGGACTTACCGGCGCCGTTGGGACCCACGACGCCGATCTTCGCGCCCGGCAGGAAGCTCAGCGTCACGTCGTCAAGGATGACCTTGTCGCCGTGCGCCTTGCGCGTCTTGCGCATCGTGTAGATGTACTCAGCCAAGAGAAACCGTCCGCCAGATTGGATCGATCAGAGTCGTGTGCGCCGCCGCCCGGTGCCACCGCGCGCCGAGGCCGGAGGAGGGCAGATACACCCCATCTTGCCGTACGTCCAGCCCCGGAAGGAAACGCGTGCCAAGGGACGGACGCCAGCGGCCCCGGAGCGACACAACGCTCCGGGGCCACGGGGTGTTCCCACCGCGACCGCTCGCTCACCCTGAGGTCACGAGCGCTCGCCGATGGTTACTGCGGGTACTGCGGTACTGCGGGTACTGCGGGCACCGCGCCGGGTGCCGCCGAGGTGCGCGTCACTGCGCGGGGGTGCCGGCCTTCTTCTTGCGGAGGAAGAACACCGCGGCACCGCCGACCACGACCAGGACGACCGCGACGCCCGCGATCATCGGGGTGGCGCTGCTGGAGCCGGTCTCGGCGAGGTCGGTGCCGTGGCCGCCACCGGTGGTGCTCCCGCCGACCGACGCCGGGCTGGGCTTCGAGGAGGGCTTGCCGCCGCCGCTGCCGGCGGTCTTGCAGTCCAGCACGCCGGTGAACGACTTCTTGAAGCCGCCCGCACCCGTGATCGTGATGTTGTACGGCTGGTCCTCACCGACCGGCACCGTCACGGTCTGCGACGCGCCCGGCTTGACCTCGTAGTCCTTGCCGGACAGCTGGAAGCGGAACGCCTCGTCGCCCTTGTTGCTGGCGGTGACGTCCACGCCACCCTTGGCGCAGTTCTTCTCGGCGGTGATCGCCGGGATGGCGCCCTGCTTCTTCCAGGAGACCGTGGCGGCCGCGGAGACCGTGGACTCGCTGGAGCCGGCCAGGATCTGGGTCTGGCTCTTGGCGTGCTCACCGATGCCGGTGAAGGCACGGCCGACCGGGACCTTGGTGGCGGCCTGCGCGGTCAGCGAGGTGTTGCCGTCCGCGGTGCCCTTCGGCACGTCGAAGAACAGCTGGGTGCCGTCGGCGGCGCTGGTGACCGGCTTGCCGTCCTTGCCGACGACCTTCACACCGGCCGGCGCGCCGGCCGCCGGGGAGATCGTCACGCTGTCGGCGTTGGTGTGCACGGTGACCGGGCCGAGCTTGCCGCCGGACTTGCCGGAGACGGCCGGCGGGTCCAGCGTCAGGGACGCCTTGGGCTCCGCGACGCTCTGCGCGTTCTTCTCCAGGTACTCGGCGAGCTTCTCGGCCGCCGGGTCGACCGCGTCCACCTTGACGTGGTCGGAGAAGCGCCAGATCGCGACCTGGGTGCCGGCCGCGGCGGTCTTCTCGGTGAGGTTCCCGGCACCGGCCTTGGAGGCGAGCGCGGCCAGGTCGTTCACCTGCGGGTACGAGTTCTGCAGGATCCAGCGGATCTTGCCGGCGTCCGCGTTGTTGTGCAGCGACGAGGCGCTCCAGGGCACTTCCTGGTACTTGGCCTGCTGCTGCGTCGGGTTGTGGATGTCGATGCAGTACGTCTGGAGCGTGCCGCCGTTGTCGACCGACATCTCGAAGAGCCCGGCGCCGACGCGCTGGTCCCCGCCGTCACTGTGCACGACCGCCTGGTCGAACGTCTTCAGTCCACCGAGCGTGGCGGTGGCGCCCCCGTGAGCCGGGGTGGTCTCGTCCGCCGCGGCAGTTCCCGCGGTGGCTATTGCGCCCGCCGCGACCAGGCCAGAGGCCACGACCGCGGCGGCAAGGCGGGCTGCGCCCCGCCCCTTCATGGAAAGCATGAATTTCCCCTCTGGGCGAGGCGGTCGGGTGGGGTACTCGCCTCGCCGAAAGATCCCAAAGAACTCAACAGCCGAACGTCAGCCCCCGTGAGCCCCCGTGAGTACTCGTCGGATCTTATGGAGCAGGCGCATCAGGGTCCCCAGTAATGGCCTCCCATAAGCGATCCGAATCGCAATCGTTATCGATGCCCGTCACCCTGACCTGGCATTATCGATAAATCGCCGGTGGCTTTCAGGGCACTGACACCTTCTTGGGCGAATTGCCCCCGCTCGACGCACCCTCCTCCCCGACCGGCACCGCCGTTCTCCCTCCCCTCGCGTCCACCTCCACCGGGGCGCTCAAGCTCCTTGCCGGCGGCGGCCGTTGCGCCGACGGGGACCGCGGCTGCGTCGATTCCTGCTCCTGCTCCGGGCCGTCCGACCGCCGCTGTGCATCCGGGACGAAGTCGGCCGTCGCCCTCGCCGCGCGCACCACGCGGCGGAACGCCGCCGTACCGCGCGAGAGATCGTGGCCGATCGCGACGGCGTCGACCTCGGCCGAGAACCACCGCTGTCCCCCGCGCTCCGGAGGCTGCTCGCCCTCCCGGAGTCGCAACCGCCCCTGCACCACCAGTGGTTCGCCCACCGCGACCGATGCGGCGACGTTGTCCGCGAGTCCGCGCCAGGACCGGACCGTGTAGAAACTCGTCTCCCCGTCCGTCCAGCGCTCCTGCGCCTTGTCCCACCGCCGGGATGTCGCCGCCAGCCGGAACCTCGCCACGGTCACCCCCGCCGTGGTCTGCCGGTGCTCCACCGCCGTGGCGGCATTCCCCACCAGCGTCACCATCGTGTCGTTCACGGAACACGCCTCCCCCGTCCTGCGCGCTCGCCCCTGCCGCTCGCGCCGCGTTGACCTCATGCTGCACCGATCCGACGCAGTGCGCCGGGGCCTGTGGACGGCCGGCCGCATGTGGACAACCGCGCCACCCGGAAGGGGGGCCGGAGGGGGCCGGAGGGGGCTGGAGGGGGCCGGTGGTGGCCCGGAGAGGAGCGGGAGAGGACCTGGAGACGGCCCGGGAGGGAGAACGCGGGGCCGGAAGGGGAAGGCCGCGCGGCTCGTACCCTCCGGTACCCGCCGCGCGGCCCGCACACCGGACTCACCCCCCGGCCCTCACCCCCCGGCCCTCACACCCCGGCCCTCACACCCCCGACGCCACCGCGTACTGCTCCCGGACCTCGCGATAACGCAACAGTTCGGCGGCGACCGGCTCCAGCACCCGCGCCCGCCCGCAGCCCGCGGCCGCGCCGCGCAACCGCCGCTCGGCGTCCTGCCCGTACCGCCTGGCGGGTCCGCGCGCCACCACCCGGCACATCCATGACAACGCCGGCCCGCCCACCGAGCCGACCGCCGCGGGCAGCAATCCGGAGACCCAGGCCGACGCGTCGGCCACGCCGGTGACCGCGCCCAACAGCCACAGCAGGCCCACCATTTGGAGTACGGACAGCAGCCCCTGCAGTGCGGCGGCCACCGTCCACCACCGCGGTTTCACGGCCGGTCCGCCCCGTAGCGACTCCTCGGAATCGGCCGCCACCTTGTCCAGCGCCTCCGGCAGCCCGTACGCGCCCCGGTCCGCCGCCTCGCGCACGGCCTGCGCCCAGGGCGCCGGCAACCCGTGCGCCGCCTCACCCGCCACGGCCCGTACGGCCTGCTCCACCACCGGGCGCGCCGCCGCCCGCCCGTCCATCGCCGCCTCGCCGCCCGCACCGGAACCCGCCGGCGCCACCGATACCGCCGAGGCCGCCGACCCTGCCCCCACCGCCCCCACCGCCCCCACCGCCCCCTCGGTCCCCAGGAGCACCGGCGACGAGCCGCCCGTACGCTGCCGGCGCCCCCGTCGAGGACCTCCGCGCCGCCCCCGCATCCGCGCCCACGGTGACCCGCAGGCCCGCTCGGCGTACCGCAGCCAGTCGCGCTCCGCCGCGCGCCCGGCGGCCACCGCGCCGACCGCGTCGGCCAGCCGGTTGTCGAACTCCGCGCGCGCCCGCTCCGTCAGCCCGACCCGGCTCCGGGCCACGTACACCGACCGCAGCCGCTCGGCGGCCGCGTCCACGTCGGCGGCCAGCCGCCGGTCCGCGGCGCCGCGCTCCGCGACGAACTGACCGAGCGCCTCGCGCAGTTCCCCCACGCCCTTGCCGGTCGCGGCGGACAGCGCCAGCACCGCGGCCCCGGGCTCCCCGTGCTCGCCGAGCGCCAGCCCGTCCTCGTCCAGCAGCCGGCGCAGATCGTCCACGACCTGGTCCGCGGCGTCCCCGGGCAGCCGGTCCACCTGATTGAGGACGACGAACATCACCTCGGCGTAGCCCGCCAGCGGCCGCAGATACCGCTCGTGCAACACGGCGTCGGCGTACTTCTCCGGATCCACCACCCAGATCACCGCGTCCACCAGTTCCAGCATCCGGTCCACCTGGGCGCGGTGTTCGATGGCCGACGAGTCATGGTCGGGCAGATCGACCAGGATGAGTCCGCGCAGGTCGGAGCTGCCGTCAGCAGGTACGTGGCGACGGTGCGCGGGCACACCCAGCCTGCGCAGCAGCCCCTCGGCGCCCGGTCTGCCCCCGGGCCAGACGCACGCCACCGGCTCGGCGGTCGTCGGCCGCCGCGGCCCGACCTGCGAACGGTTCGCCCCCGCCAGCGCATTGAACAGCGACGACTTGCCGCTGCCGGTGGCACCCGCGAGGGCGACCACGGTGTGCTCGCCGGACAGCCGGTACCGCTCGTCCGCCACCTCCAGCACCCGTCCCGCGGTCTCCAGCATCCGCCCGTCCAACCGGGACCGTGACAGCGCGATCAGCTCCCGCAGCGCCTCCAGCCGCCCCCGCAAGCCACCCGACACGGCCCGCCGCCCCCCGTCCGCGACCCAGCGGTACCCGCCGCCGCCACGTTCCACGTCCAACGGCCCCCGCGGCTGGATCAGCGCCTCCACATCACTCTGCGACGCCTCACCTCCTCTTGCGCCCCAGGACCCGGTGCCCGCGCCGGCGCCCGAACCGCCGCCGGTGCCACAGCCCGTGCCCATGCCCGTGCCTGCGTCCGGGCCACTGTCTCCACCTGAGCCGGCGGGGCGGAACGCGCCGTACGACCCTCCGGGAGACGCTCCGTCCGATCCGGTGCGGGACTCCCCGAAAGAGGCGCCACGTGGTCCGTACGAGGCGGCGGGGTAGGCGCCGCGTGAGGCTGCGTGCGACACCGGCAGTGACGCTGCGTGCGACACGGCCCGCGACGCGACGCGTGGGTCGCCCCACGACTCCGCGCACGACTCCGCGTAGGACTCCCCGTAGAACTCTGCGCTCGGCTCGCCGCCTGCTCCTGCGCACGGCCCTTGGTACGGCACTCCGCATGAAGCGTCACCCGCTTCCTGACCGCCTGCCGTCCCGCCCGCGGGCGTCGCCACGGACGACGGTTCCACTCCCGCCCCACTCACACCCTGCCGCACGGCCGCCCCCGTACGAACCTCAGCCACACCCTCTGCGCTAGCCCCACCCGACTCTCCAAACACGCCTTCCGCCCGCGCCCTGCCCTCCCCTTTGGGCTGCCCGCCCCTCACCCTTCGCGCGATTAACCCGTCATCCCATGTGCCACCCGATTCCGCTCCCCTCTCAAAGTCCTCGTTCCCCTCTGACTCCGCACCCGCCGCCGCCGGCACACCTCCCTCACCAGCAGCCGCAGCCGCCTCGCCCACGGCCTCCTCACCCACAGCCCTCGCACCCGCAGTCGCCTCGTCCATCGCCACCTCACCCGTCGCTGCCGCCTCCCCTCCTCCACCCGTCCCGGTCACCTCGTAACCGCTCACCCCGAGACCTCCTCCTTTGCCAGTTCCAGTCCCGATCCCAACCCCGGCCCGAACCTCGGGCGGCCGGCCCCCGACGGTGCCCGCACCACCGCCCCCATCCCCCTCCCCTGGGCTCCCTCCTGCTCCGCCTGCCGCTCCCGCTGCAATACGGACAGCGCGGCGATCAGTTCGGCCTGTTGTTCCGGCGGGACGGTCAGCTGGTCCAGGGGGGCCAGCCGCCGCTCCCGCTCACCGTCCAGCGCGCGCTCCAGATACGTGGCCAGCAGCCGGCCACCCCGCTCGCAGAGCCGTAGCGCGGTCTGGGCCCCCAGGAGATCGGCCAGGTTCTCGCCCGCCGTACGGGCCCGCCGTCCGCCGAGCAGTGCGGCGGCCAACAGCGCCGCCGCGTCCTCCGGTTCCACGGAACCCAGACGCTCCCCGGCCTGCCCGGCCCGCGCCTCGCGGATCTCCTCCTCGGCCAGCTCCTCCAGGCACCTCCGCCAGCGCCGCACGATCACGCCGAGCCGCTCACCCGCGCCCGCCGCACCCGCGGCCGCCGTCAACGCCACCTCCGCGGCCGCCGGATCGCGCCGCCATGCCTCCGCGGCCCGCTCGTCGGCCTCCTCCACGGCGCAGGCCAGCAGCGCGGTGAGCCCCTGGGTCAGGGCGTCGAGCAGCTCGTCCGATCGGCCACCGATCCCGTGGTCCCGCCAGTGGGCGCGCGCATCACCGGACAGCACCTCACCGGCCGCGACCTCCCGCCGCACCCGCCCACCGGCCAGCTCGTACGCCTCCTCGACCCGCCCGGCCAGCCGCAGCGCCGCGGCGTGCTGGGCGGCGGCCGCCCCGGCCAGCGCGGGGAGCCGGCTGCGCAGCGAGGAGATCACGCCGGCCGCCGTACGCTCCGCGGCGGCGGCGCGTGCGACGGGGTCCTTGGCGTGCCGCTCCAGCCAGTCCCGCAGCGCCGCGACAGCCGTGGCGGGCAGCAGCCCGCTCCCGCCGCCGGCCGACTCGGGCAGCTCGGGAATGGTGAACCGCGGGACGTGGCCGAGGCCGGCCCGCTGCAGGAGCTCCGCGTACCGGCCTGAGATGTCGGTGGCGATCTGGTGCGGCACCCGGTCCAGCACGGTCACCAGCGTGACGTCGTACTCCTTGGCCGTACGCAGCAGATGCCAGGGCACCGCGTCCGCGTACCGGGCGGCCGTGGTGACCAGCACCCATACGTCAGCGGCGCAGATCAGCTCCGCGGCCAGCTCACGGTTGCGGGCGACCAGCGAATCGATGTCCGGCGCGTCCAGCAGGGCCACGCCACTGGGCAGCGCGGAATCCGCCTCGATCCGCACCGTGAGCGACCCCGCCCCACCGGTCTCACCCCCACGGCCGTAGCTCCCGAAGGGAGGAGCCGCACACGGGTACTCCCCCTCGCCCGCGCCCCCGTCGTCCTGCTCGGGAACCCACACCCGGGTGAGCTGCGGCAGCACCCGGGGCCCGGAGAACCAGTGGACGTCCTCGGGATGGCAGACCAGCACCGGGGTACGCGTCGTCGGGCGCAGCACCCCGGCCTCCGACACCCGCCGGCCGACCAGCGAATTGACCAGGGTGGACTTGCCCGCCCCCGTGGACCCGCCGATGACGGCGAGCAGCGGGGCCTTAGGTGACCTGAGCCGGGGAATCACATAGTCGTCGAGCTGGGCGAGCAGCTCGTCCCGGTTGCGCCGGGCACGGGCAGCGCCCCGTAGTGGCAGCGGAAAGCGTGCGGCATCGACGCGGTCGCGCAGAACGGACAGTGCGTCGATCAGCCGGGGTCGTACGTCCAAGGTCGCCACATGTGAAGAATGCCCAATTTCGTTGGCTTTTTGAAGCGTATAACCCCTCGTGTGCGCCGCAAGAACCCCTACAGAACGGGACAAGTGACCCATGGGACGATCGCGACAAGTGAGACGCAGGCATAACGAGTGCACAACACCCGAGGCGCGAGACGTCAAAAGCGGTGCAGGATTCGTACCTGCCTGCGATTATCGGGACCGCTTCACCGAACCTCCACAACGTGCCACGGAGGTGAAGCAACCGGGACGAGGCACCCGGACCTCTATCCTTGTCCGCGGTCCGTGATCCACGTCCACACCCGGCCCCCGTAGCTCAGTGGATAGAGCAGGTGCCTTCTAAGCACTTGGCCGCAGGTTCGAGTCCTGCCGGGGGCGCTCTCCAAGACCCTTCCTTCGGGAGGGTCTTTTTGCTGGTCAGGTGATGTTTGGCGGTCTCGCCGGACTGTCGGACGCCGGGGAGCGAGGAGGTGGATCCGTCCGGCTGGAACCGGTCCGGGGCGGGTTGCGGCGGCTGTTCTTCCCGAAGACTTCCCGCAGATTCGGCGGGCCCACTGGGCCGACCCCGCCCGGCCGGCAGGACATCGGGCGGGCCTGGCGCCAGCTCCACCACAGCCACCGCCGTGCCGTCGAGCGATGCGTCAACACATGGAAGCAGTACCGCGCAGTGGCCAGCAGGTACAGCAAACGGGACTGCATCTCCAACGGTGCCCTCACCGTTGCAGCGATCGTCATCCGGCTCCGCGACACCGCCCAAGAGCCATCAGAAGCGACCTTGGCCGTCCTCGCTGTCGCGGTCCCGGCACCAGGAGCGGTACGCGGCCACCGCGGTGGGCAGCGTGGGAAAGATCCGGTCCTCGCCGACGGATGCGCCGAGTCCGTAGGCGTCCAGCTCCTCCCGCAAGTCCTGTTTGACGCGGGCCATGGCGAACTCGATACCGCGCCCGGTCAGTTCCCGCCGTAGTTGGTCCAGCGAGTCCAGTGCGGTGATGTCCACCTCCACGTTCGCCTCGGCGTTGAGGACGAACCACCTGACCGGGACCTCCTGGGTGGCCACCGCGTCCAGCGCCCTGCGCCTGAAGTCCTCCGCGTTGGCGAAGAACAGCGGGGAGTCGTAGCGGTAGACCAGCAGCCCGGGGACCACCCGGGCCTGCGGGTAGTCGTCGACGTCGTGCATGCCCGGCACACCGGGCACCACCCCCTGGACGGCATCGTGCGGCCGCGCCACCCTGCTCAGGAGCTCGGCGACCGACAGGCCCACGGCCACGAGCACCCCGTACAGGATGTCCAGGACGAGGACTCCGGCGAGGCAGCCGAGGGCCAGCAGAAGTTCCCGGCGCCGGAAGGACGCCAGCCGCCGGAAGCCGGCCAGGTCGATCATCCGGATCGCGGCGTAGACGACCAGCGCACCCAGCACGGCCATGGGTGTGTTGGTGAGCAGCGGACTCAGGAAGAGGAGCACGGCCAGCACGGCAGCCCCGGCGGCGAGCCCGTACGCCTGGGTGTGCGCGCCCGCGGACTGGGCGAGTGCGGTACGGCTGGCGCTGCTGCTCACGGGGAAACCCTGCAGCGTGCCCGCACCGAGGTTCACGGCGCCCAGGGCGAACAACTCCTGGTTTGCGTCCAAGCGCGGCCCACCGTCGTCGGAGGCGAAGGCGCGGGCGGTGAGGATGAAGTCGGTGTAGCCCACGAGCAGGACACCGACGGCGGGCAGCAGCAACTGGGGCAGGCTGCCGAGATCGGGAAGGTCGGGGCGGGGCAGCCCGGCCGGGATCTCCCCGATCACCGCGAGACCGCGGTCCTGCAGAGCGAACGCCGCCACCACCGCCGTACCGAGCACGACGGCCAGCAGTGGGCCGGGAATGCCCCAATGAAGTCGCGTGACCAGGTACAGGAAGATCAGCGTTCCGGCACTGAAGATCACCGTGACGGGATGGACCTGGGTCAGGTTCTGCGCGAAGGAGACCAGCTTCGGGAAGAATCCCGAACCTTCCGTGGGGACACCGGTGAGCTTGGTGAGCTGATCCACCATCATGATCATGGCCACGCCGGCCAGATACCCGATCAGCACGGGCCGGGAGAGGAGATCGGCCACGAATCCCAGCCTCGCCGCCCATGCCACAAGGCACATCAGACCGACCGCGACGGCGAGCGCGGAGGCCAGGATCGCGTACCGCGCGGGATCGCCCCCGGCGAGCGGCCCCACGACGGTCGCGGTCATCAGCGCCGTCGTCGACTCCGGCCCCACCGACAGCAGCCGGGACGAGCCCAGGAAGGCGTACAGCACGAGCGCGGGCAGGATGGCCCACAGACCCACGACCGGGGGCAGGCCCGCGACGCTGGCGTACGCCATGACCTGGGGCACGAGGTACGCGGCGACGGTGACCCCCGCCAGGAGGTCCCCGCGCAGCCAGTTCCGCCGGTACGCCCTGAACACCGCGAGGCCCGGAACCCCCGGCACGACACGACGCCACTCTCCGCCGGGGGTGCCGGGGTGCTTCGCCATGGGTGCCCTTCGGGTAGGTCCGCGCCGGCATGGTCACGGACGAGGAAGCGCCCCACTCATCCGCGGCGCTTCGCCCGACGGGCCAGGAGCTTGCCCAGTTCCCACAGGAGCAGAAGCACCACGGCGGACAGCAGCGCCCAGCCGAACTGCCGCAAGTTGATCTCGGTGGTGCCGAGAATACGGCGAAACCCGTCCAATTGGGTCACCAGCACCGCGAGCACGAACTGGGCCAGCGCCACCCAGTTCATCTGCTTGCTGTCGAACGTGCTCGCTTTCAGTACCGAGTCCGTCTCGCTGCGGCATTCGAACGCGGCCACGACCAGGCAGAGCGCAAAGGCGGTGAACGCCATCGAACTGCCGATGCGGATGCTGCCGAACTGGGACTCACCCAGCTTGATCAGCCCGAGCAGAATGACGGTGATCGCCAGTCCGCCGAGCCCGACCGTCGCCAGCACGGGCCGGGTCAGCACCGATTCGCCCCGTGGACGCGGGCTGCGCCGCATGAGGCCCGGGCTCTCCTTGTCGAAGCCGAGCGCGAAGCCGAATGAGGCGTTGACCACGAAGTGGATCCACAACACCTGCGGCGGGGTGAAGGGTTCACCGGCCGCGATGTTGAAAAGGGTGGCTCCGAGGAAGGTCAGCACGAAGGTGACCAGCAGCAGGAGCACGAACCGGATGTACTTGGTCAGGTTGTCGTAGAGCTTTCGGCCCTGCTCCACGGCGTAGACGATGGTGGCGAAGTTGTCGTCGGACAGGATCATCCGCCCCGCGTTCTTCGCCACGTCCGTGCCGCTGCCCATGGCGATACCGATGTCGGCGGACTTGATGGCGGGCGCGTCGTTGACGCCGTCGCCGGTCATCGCCACGACGTCACCCTTCTTCTTGAGCGTGGCGGCGAGCAGCACCTTGTGCTCCGGCGCGACCCGCCCCACCACACCGATGTCGTCGATGCGGGCGAGTTGCTCGTACTCCGGGAGCGCGGCGAATTCGGCACCGAGCAACGAATCACCAGGGATGCCCAGTTGGCGCGCGATGGCGGCACCGGTGGTGACGTCGTCCCCGGTCACCATGCGGACCCGGATATGGGCGTCCTGGGCGCTCGCCACGGCGGCCCGCGATTCATCGCGCGGGGGATCGACGATGCCGACCAGGCTGGTCATTCGCAGATCGGTGACGTAGGCGAGCAGGTCGGCGTCGGGATCGAAGGCGGCCGGGTCCAGATCCCGGTCGGCCGCTGCCATCACCCGGTGGCCCTCGCCGCCCATGCGCTCGGCCTGCTCCTGGGCGCGCCGGCTCAGCTCGGCGTCCCACGGGATGGTCGCGCCGGCCGAGAGCGCGGTGGCTGCGCGGGACGTCACCGCCGGGGCCGCGCCCTTGACGAAGCAGCGCACCACAGGCCGGCCGGAGGCATCGACGGCGGAGTTGAAGGTGGCCATCAGTTTGTAGTCGGGGTCGAACGGCAGCGTGGCGATGCGGGACAGCCGCTCACGCGTGGCCTCGACGTCCAGCCCCGCCTTGTGGGCCAGTACCAGGAACGCGCCGTCGGTGGGATCGCCCACGACCTCCCCGTCCACCAGCTTGGCGTCATTGGCGACGAGATACGGGAGGATCGCGTCCTCGATGCCTGGGGAGGAGCCCGCAGCGTGATGGACCTTCCCTTCGAGGCCGTAGCCCGTGCCGGAGACGGTGTACCGGTCGGTGGGGGTCACGACCTCGACCACGGTCATCTGGTTCATGGTCAGGGTGCCGGTCTTGTCCGAGTTGATCGCCGACGTGAACGCCAGGGTCTCGACCGACGGCAGCTCCTTCACGATCGCGTTGCGCTTCGCCAGGCTGAGACTGCCGACGGAGAGGATCGCCTGGGTCACCGTCGGCAGCGCCTCGGGAATGGCGGCGACGGCCAGCGAGACCGCGCTGACGAACAGGGCGTCCCATGCCTGGTCGCGGCTGCGGCCGAGAGCGAACATCACGATCATGGTCAGGCCCGCGGCGGCCGTGATCCACAGCGTCAGCCTGTTGAGCTCTTTGGTGAGCGGCGGCTCCTCCTTCTCGGTCGCCGACAGCATCTCCGAGATCTTGCCGAGCTCCGTGTCCTCGCCGGTCGCGGTGATGAGGACGACACCACTGCCGTGCGTGACCGGGGTGTGCATGAACGCCATGTTCGACTGGTCCCCCGGGGCCGGCCGGCTGCCCGGCAGCGTGCCGGCGTCCTTCGCGGCCGGGACGCTCTCGCCGGTGAGGGCCGACTCGTCGATCTGGAGCGCGTGCGCCTCGATGATCCGCCCGTCCGCCGGAATTTGGTCACCGGCGGAGATGAGCACGACATCGCCCACGACCAGCTGCTCCGCCGGGATCTCCGACTCGGTTCCGTCACGCCTCACTCGGGCCGTCGTCGTCAGCAGGGACTTCAGCGCGTTCATCGCGCTCTCGGCCTTGCCCTCCTGGCGCAGGCCCACGATCGCGTTCAGCAGCGTCAGCGCGATCAGCAGGATCGCTGTGCTCCACTGTGCGATCAGCAGGGAGACCACCGCTGCTGCCACGAGGACGATCTGCATATAGCTGCGGTACTGCTCGATGAATCGTCGCCACGCCGGACTTGGCTTCTCCTCCGGCAGCGCGTTCGGTCCGTTCACGGCCAGCAGCTCCGCGACCCGGGCCGCCGAGAGTCCGGACGCCGGTTCGACACCGAGTTCCGACGCGACGTCCTGCGGAGAACGCGTGTACCAAGACACCGGATCGGCGGGCCGCCGGGCCGGCCGTTTCGACTGCATCTCCATCTCAGTACTCCGATCCGGACCTGGTCCGCCACCTCCTGCCGGTCCCTCAGGCCCGCTTGCCGTTCTTGGTCCGCCGCGCCGCGGCCGGCGACTGCTTCCGCTTCGCTGTACGCCCGGTCCGGCGCTGTTCGCCGCCGACTCCGGGAATCGGATGCCCGGCCGCGTACGGATCGGCCGGCGCGCCCTCAGGCGCCTCGGCCTCCAGCTCCTGCCTGGCAGCCTGGAGGTCCTTGCGCGCCTCTTTGCCGACCACCGGGTAGTGGGGATCGATGTCCATCAGCGTGTGCGCCAGCACCGCTGCCGTGCAGATGCGCGCGAACCACTTCCGGTCCGCCGGTACGACGTACCAGGGCGCCCACTTCGTACTGGTCGCCGAGAGCATCTCGGAGAACGCGCGCTGGTAGTCGTCCCACCGGCGGCGCTCCCGGACATCGGCGGCGGAGAACTTCCAGTTCTTCTCCGGCAGGTCGAGCCGCTTCATGAACCGGGCGCGCTGCTCTTCCCTGGAAAGGTTCAGGAAGACCTTCACCACCTTGAACCCGTTGTCGGTCAGGTAGCGCTCCCAATTGTTGATGTCCCGGTAGCGACGGCCCCAGACATCCGCCCCCCGCACGTGCTCCGGCAGCCGCTGCCGGTCGAGGAGCTCCGGATGCACCCGCACCACGAGGACCTCCTCGTAGTGCGAGCGGTTGAAGATCGCGATCTCGCCGCGTCTGGGCAGCCTGGCGGCGTAACGCCACAGGTAGTCGTGGTCGAGCTCTTCGGCGGAGGGCTGCTTGAAGCTGCTCACCCTGACGCCTTGCGGGTTCACTCCGCTCATGACATGCCGAATCGTCCCGTCCTTGCCTCCGGCGTCGAGCGCCTGCAAACAGAGCAGTACTCCGTATGTGTCCTGGGCGGCCAGCCGCTCCTGGTACTCGGCGAGCAGCAGCACACCCGTGTGCAGCAGGTCCACACCACGCTTCTTCTTCAGGCCGGCCTTGTAGCGGGGATCGAAGTCCTTGGCCAGGTTCACGTGTGATCCCGGCTTCACCCGCAGTGGCTCGATGAGCTTCGCGATGCGTTCCGCCCTGCCGTCAGCCATGACAACCCGCCTCTCTCCCTTCACGCCGAGTGCCACGCGGTCAGGTGCGCTCACCACGGTCGGGGCCACGTCCCGCGGGCATGACGGCCGGAGCCTCCGGGGCCCGCATCGGTTGCGCAGGGGAGACCACGTCATGCTCCCGGCCGACTTCTCCGCTGTCCCTCGCGTCGTCGGCAGTGAGACGGACGGCCGAGTCACCTCTGACTGCCGGTGCGGGGAAGACATCTTCACGGCCGACGGCGTCGAGCATGACCAGGACCACGACTCGCTCCCTGTGGCGAGGTGTAGTCGCCGGCCATGGACACCGGCTCATCCATCCTCATCGTCAAACCGCCCGCGCTCCCAAGACCCAGATCTCAACGGTCAGAGACTGCATGGCCGATGGCTCCCGGACCCGACCACGCCGAGACCGTCACGGGCCGACTGGGGGCCACCACTCTCATTCTCCGGCCCCCCGGCCGAGACCGCCTCATAGACGAAGCGCCTCAGGCAGGTCCCTGCGGCGCCGCAGGAACGACACGCGAATTCGGGCCGCGAGGGAGACACACAGCGGCGACGGGGCAGATCAGCCTGATGATCGCCGGGGTGGTCATCGCGGCTGCGTGAGGCCGCCGGCTGCCCCTGAGCAAACTGAGCCGGCCGGGCAACGGGCTCACCGCCGATGGTGGCGACGAGCGGTCACCGAGGGCGAAGGGGGTGGCACCGCTGCCGGACCGGGCGGCGAGCACGATTGCGTACTGGTCGCCTCTGGCTAGTGCGCGTGCGACAGCGCGAACGCCGTCAGGTAACCCAGAGCGTTGGTCGCCCAGTGCAGTCCCATGGGTGCCAGCAGGCTGTTGCTGCGGCGGCGCAACTCGCAGAAGAGGACGCCGGCTGCTGTGGTGAACAGCAGGGTGCCGATGACGAGTGGGACGGCATGCGGGTGAGCGATGTCCGTGGTGAGGGCGGGATGGCGCACAGCCGGATGAAGGGTGCCAAGGACGTGCCACAGGCCGAACAGAAGAGAGGAGACTGCGGTGGCGGCCACCGTACCGGCATAGCGCCGTACCAGCCCGTACAGCACACCACGAAACCCGTACTCCTCCAGCAGCACCGTCCCCAGCGGCACCTGGACGCACATCAGCAGGACCAGTTCGCCGCCACCGACACGCGCGGTGCGCTGGTTGGAGAAGAGCTCACGGGTCAACGGCAGGAGCGCCCCGACCAGGTAGACCGAACCCACGACGCCGATCAGGGCCAGCGCCCAGACCGCGCCGCGCCGGAGCGTACCCGCGCCCAGACCGACATCGTCCCGGGTTCCGCCCGCCCACCACACGATGCCGGAGAGCAGCAGAATCGCGACGAAGGCGTTGACCAGCCCGAGAGAGGGCAGGTAGCCGCTGTAGGCCAGATTGGTCAGGCCCAGCACGGCCAGGACGCAGGCCAGGGCGACGGCGGGTACCGCGGGGCGGCGGAGTCGCAGCAGGAAACGTCCGCCGCGGCTCCACTGCCTTCCGGCCATGCTGTCCTCCTCGGCCGTGTTGCGGCCGCACTCCCCCTGCTGCCCCATCCTCCGACGTCGCCCCAAGGCGGACCACTCGGCCCGCCGGTGCCATGGTCCGTCCGCGGCCGAGGGGCAGCGTTGGCGCCTGAGTACCCGCGAGGCGACCATGGAGCAGGAGGTTGCTATGCCACGGGCCACACTGGGGCCGCCGGAAGGCTCGCCGGGCGAATCCCCGCGTGCTGAGAGCCGGGGTGACGGTGGCCCCGCCCACCGGAAGCTGCGTCACGTTACTCTCCCGGGCTGTTGGGGTGCGCTCGTTCTGGCATGCCTTTCCTTCACGCCGTCACTGCTTCCGCGCGGCGGTCTCATCCAAGGCGTGATCTCCGGCATCACCGCGGCCATCGGCTACGGGCTGGGAGTGCTGATCGCGTTCGTGTGGCGTGCTTTTGCCGACCGTGGCCCTCGTGCTCCGCGACGCTGGGCTTGGCGCGTTTTTCTCATTGCTGCGGTTGTCCTGCTCGCCGTCGCCATCGGATTCGGGCAGTACTGGCAGTACGAGATCCGCAAGCTGATGGGCGTCACGGACTACAACATCCCGCTCGCCATTGCCTCGCCCTTCATTGCGGCGCTGACATTCGGTGCCCTTCTTCTCACAGGACGCGCCCTTCGTCGCGTGTACCGCTGGGCAGCGAGACTTCTCAGACGTTGGATCGGACCGCGTGCCGCGAAAGGTGTCGGGTGGATTCTGGTTGCGGGGGTTGCCTATGCGGTCGTCACAGGTCTGCTCCTCGACGGTTTCGTCGGCCTGGCAAACGCAGCGTTTTCACTTCGCGACACGAAGACCCCAGAGGGGGTCCACCAGCCCACGACCAGCGCCCGGTCAGGTGGACAGGGCTCCATCGTGCCGTGGGATTCACTCGGTTGGCAGGGGCGTAGTTTCACCGGAACCGGACCTTCGACGGCGGATATCGCAAAGTTCGTCCACCACCCGGCAGAGGAGCCGATCCGTGCGTATGCCGGGCTGGCGTCTGCCGACAACGCGGAGTCCCGGGCCGCTCTGGCCGTCAACGACCTCCAGCGCGAGGGCGGCTTCCAGCGCAAGAACCTGCTGGTGGTGACGACGACCGGCAGCGGCTGGGTCGACCCGTCGTCCGTGGACACGTTCGAGTACCTCAGCGGTGGGGACTCGGCGACCGTGGCGATCCAGTACTCCTACCTGCCGTCCTGGCTTTCCTACCTCGTCGACCAGTCGAAGGCCAAAGAAGCGGGCCGAGCGCTCTTCGACGCAGTCTACGAGGACTGGTCGAAACTCCCTCCGAACAAACGCCCGAGACTGTTCGTCGCCGGAGAAAGCCTGGGGTCGTTCGGTGGCGAGGCCGCCTTCAGCGGAGAATACGACCTGCGCAACCGCACTGCGGGCACCCTGTTCGTCGGCCCACCGAATTTCAATACACTCTTCCGGGAATTCAGTGACCACCGCGAAAAAGGAAGCCCCGAGATCCAGCCCATCTATAAGGGCGGACGGACCGTGCGGTTCACCAACAACCCGGGATCGGAAATTCCGCCGGAGGACCGCCCCTGGGAAGGCAGTCGCGCCCTCTACCTGATGCACCCCTCCGATCCGATCGTCTGGTGGAGCCCACGCCTGATCCTCAATGAGCCGGAATGGATCAGCCAGCATCCGGGCAAGGACGTACTGAAGAGCATGTTCTGGATTCCCTTTGCGACTTTCTGGCAGATCACCGCCGACCTTCCCTTTTCCACCGAAGTTCCAGCCGGTCATGGCCATAAATACACAGCTGAATACGTCGACGGATGGAATGCCGTCATGCGCCCTGCCGGGATCACCTCGCAGACACTGGACCATCTCAGGGAAATTATTGCGTCCGGAGGGTGAGCGCAGCAGCCTCTGAGCTGCCGGCACGTCAATGCAACGGGGAGCTTCCCGAAAACCTTCGAAAATCGCACCGACAACCAGCACGATTCTCCCATTTGTGCAGCTCAGAGGCGCATTTGCCTCGCTCACGCCAAATACCTTCCAAGCACTTGGCCGCAGGTTCGAGTCCTGCCGGGGGCGCTCTCCAAGACCCTTCCTTCGGGAGGGTCTTTTTGCTGGTCAGGGTGCATGTGGCCACACGGCGGAACGGCCTCGTCCGCCCCCGGTGCGCAGGGGGCGGGGCCGGGCCGAACAGGCCCGTCAGTCAGGTGAAACTCGACTCGGCGGCGAGGCGGCCGGGCCGCGGGTGGTACAGGAGGCATGTGAGCTCACGACCGCCGACCGGCCCGCCCCCCGGCCCCCCGACGGGCCCCCTCCCCGGGACTCCGCAGCCCGATCCGCCGGCGCCTCGGCGTCCCTGGTGGCGCACCCCGCCTGCGCTCGTCGGTGCGGGCGTCGCCCTCGTGGTGATCGTGGTGGTAATTGCCTTCGGGTTCGGTGGCGGCGGAGGCGAGGGAGGGAGTTCGAGCGTCAGCACGGCTCCCAGCGCCCCCGCCACCGTTCCGAGCGTCGGTTCGTCCGCGGCGGCTCACGATCTGGCCACCCACGTGACGCTGACGCCCGCGGACTGGGGGAGCACATACGTCCGGGATTCCCCCTATGAGGGGGACGACATGACGACAAGCATTCCCGACCAGAACTGCAAACTCGTGGCGGAGTCGCTGACCGACGCCCTCGCCAATGAATGGCGCGACTCCAAGAACCCCGATAACACGGCGTTTGCCGCCTCGTCGCTCACTGTCTACGAGGGGGCGGACTTCGCCAAGCGCAGCATTTCCCGGCAACGCGACGCCCTGCGGCGATGCCCGTCCCAGAGCGAGGCCGACGGCAAGCGGCAGTGGGACAACGTGCACGAGGTCTCGCTTCCCGCGCTGAAGGGCTTCGATGCCGTGGTGGCCGAGGAAGGCCATTTGGGCACCGATGCGAACGGCCGGAGCACGGACACCTATTACGTTTCCCTCACGGGCAGCAAAGGGCAGTACGTACTGCACTCCGATATCAGCCGCGGACCCGGGACGCAGCAGCAGAACCGCGACGATGCGACCAATGCCCTCTCTCTCATGCTGAGCCGCCTCGCGAGCCGTGGAATTCAGTGAACTTTGATGGGCGGGCGAGAGGGTCGCTTGCCTGAGGAGGGCACGGCACGGCCCCGGGGCTTGTTGCGAGCCTTTTGCAGTTACTGTGGGAGGGCAGCTGAGGGCGCGGGGTGGAAGGGAGCGGGGCGGCGTGGGTGGGATGCCTGTGGTGTTGGGGATCGAGTCGTCCTGTGATGAGACGGGGGCGGGAGTGGTGCGGGGCGGCCGGCTGTTGGGGCAGGCGGTGGCGTCGAGCATGGATGAGCACGCGCGGTTCGGTGGAGTGGTGCCGGAGGTCGCGGCCCGGGCTCATGTCCATGCGTTCCAGCCGGTCGTACGGCGGGCGTTGGACGAGGCCGGGTTGCGGATGGCCGACGTCGGGGCGGTCGCGGTGACCACCGGGCCGGGGCTGTCGGGTGCGCTGCAGGTCGGGCTGGCCGGGGCGAAGGGGCTGGCGTATGCGCTGGGCGTGCCGTTGTACGGGGTCCATCATCTGGCCGGTCATGTCGCGGCCGACACCCTGGAGCACGGTGCGCTGCCCGACCCCTGTGTGGTGCTGATCGTCTCCGGGGGACACACCTCGCTGCTCCTCGTGCGGGATCTGGCCCGCGACCGGATCGTGCACCTCGGCGACACGTTGGACGACGCCGCCGGGGAGTGCTTCGACAAGGTCGCCCGGGTCTTCGGGCTGCCGTACCCCGGCGGTCCGGCCATCGACCGGGCAGCGCGCGTGGGGGATCCGCGCGCTGTCCTCTTTCCCCGGCCGCTCAGCGGGCCGCGCGACGACCCGTACGGGTTCTCGTTCTCGGGGCTGAAGACGGCTGCCGCGCGGTGGGCGGAGCGGCATCGGGGGCAGGTGCTGCCGGTCGCGGACGGGGCCGCGTCGCTGCAGGAGGCGATCGCCGACGTGCTGACCCGCAAGGCGGTGGCCGCCTGCACCGCCCACGGTGTCGGCACGCTCGTGGTGGTGGGCGGGGTCGCCGCCAACTCCCGGGTCCGGGCGCTGGCGGAGGAGCGGTGCGCGGCGGCGGGACTCACGCTGCGGGTGCCGCCGCTGGGGCTGTGCACGGACAACGGCGCGATGATCGCCGCCATCGGGGACCTCCTGGTGCGGGCGGGCGCCGAGCCCGCCCCGCTGGACGTGTCGATCGATCCGTCGGCACCTCTGGAGTACGCGGCGCTGCATCCGGTCGGGCGGGGCGCCGGCCGTGTCCCGGTCACCGTCCCCGAGGGGCTGTGACTGCGCCTGCCCTCCGCTGAACGGGGTGCCGCTGCTCCAATCAGCGCACCGACCACGTTTTGCTCCGGGTCGCCGGCCGCGCGGCGTCGATAGTGACCCCATGACGGGTTTTGTGGCGCGGTACCGCTCCAAGCAGGCCGAGCGCGGGCCGTGGGAACTGCGGGAGGGAGTTCGCTCGCGCGCCCGCGAACTGCGGGCTCTGCTGCTGGACCGGATCAGCACGCACGCGGAGGACGACCGGGTGCAGAATCTGGCGCGGGAAGCGCTGGAGGAGCTGGAGAAGGCCGAAGGGGCGATCAACCACCACGAGCACGCCCGGTACAAGAACGCCTCGCATCTGGCGGTCGGGCAGATTCATCTGGACACCGCGCACAATCTGCTGCTGCGGCTGTCGGGACCCGGCGAGATGGTCTCGATGATGCCGGGTGTGCTGGCCGTCGTGCAGGCGTACCTGCCGTCCGCCGACCCGCGGCGGATCGGCGTGGAGCGGATCGACCGCTCGATCGCGCAGAAAGGCACCCTCACCGAGGAGGACATGGAGCTGATCCTGGACGCCGTGGGGGTCGCCCGCCAGGCGAGCATCCGCGACACGCTCCGGGTCCGCAGCTTCGTCAACATCGTCGCGTGGGTGACGGGATTCCTGGCGGTGGGCGCCGTGTTGCTCGCCGTTCTCGCCGGAGTGAGTGACGACACCCTGCCGCTGTGTTTCACTCCGGGCAGCGGTGTGGGCAGCTCGGGTTACGCGGTGGTCTGTCCGGTGAAATCGGAACCGCAGCCCCGTTTCAGCCGCCTGGACCAGAACGTCGCGGCGGCCACCACCCCGGTGGATTACACCCTGGTGGAAATCGTGGGGCTGGTGTCCGCCGGCATCGCCGCCGCCACCGCGCTGCGGCGGATCAGGGGAACCGCGACGCCTTACAACGTGCCTGTCGTGCTGGCGTTGCTCAAGCTTCCGACCGGGGCGCTCACGGCCGTACTCGGGTTGTTGTTGATGCGCGGGGGATTCGTACCGGGGCTTGCCGCGCTGGATTCGTCGGCCCAGATCATCGCCTGGGCCATCGTCTTCGGTTACGCCCAGCAGCTCTTCACCCGGCTCGTCGACAGTCAGGCGCAGTCCGTGCTCAATGCGGTGGGAGCGCCGAACGCGGCGGCTGCCGCGCCTCCCCCGGCCTCCCCGGGGCCCAAGGTCGTCGCTCACTGAGGAGCCGGGGGGGCCGGGGGCGGCCGGGGGGAAGCGGTGCTGACGCCGGCGTCGCGCGCTACGCCGGCAGCGACTGCAGCCAGTCGAGCAGCAGCGCGTTGACCTCGGTGGGGCGTTCCTGCTGAACCCAGTGGCCGCAGCCGTCGAGGAGGTGGGCGCCGGACAGGGCGGGGAGGGTGACGGGGAACGCCTTGATGGCGTCGGCCATCCAGGTGGTGGGGGCGTCGTGCTCGCCGCCGATGAAGAGGGCGGGGCGGGTGAGCGGGGCGCCGTGCCAGGCGGCGAGGTCGGCCCAGTCCCGGTCGACGTTGCGGTAGCGGTTGAGTCCGCCGGTCAGACCGGTCCGCTCGAATTCGCCCGCGTAGAAGTCGAGATCGGCCTCGGTGAGCCAACCGGCGGGCGCGGCGTCGGGGAAGCGGTCGGAGAGCCGGCCGCCCGGCGGGACCGTGGAGAGCGGGAAGCCGCCCTCGCCGGACGAGGACGCCGCGTCGCCCGAGAGGCCGGCGTAGAAGCCCGCGAGCCAGCCCCGCACATCGGGCTCGATCTCCGCCTCGGCCCGGCCCGGCTCCTGGAAGTAGCTGACGTAGAACTCCTCGCCGCCGCCGAGCCGGGCGAAGGCGTCGGTGGGCCGGACGTCGCCACGGGGCGTGTAGGGGACGCTGAGCAGCGCCACGGCGGTGAAGAGGTCGGGCCGCAGCAGCGCCGTGTTGGCGGCGATCGGCGCGCCCCAGTCGTGCCCCACGATGACCGCGCTCTCCTCGCCGAGGGCGCGCAGGACACCGACGTTGTCGGCGACATGGGCCAGCATCCGGTAGTCCGCGACGTCCCGTGGCGCGGAGGAACGCCCGTAGCCGCGGACGTCGATGGCGACCGCCCGGTAGCCGGCCGCGGCGAGGGCGGGGATCTGGTGGCGCCAGGAATACCAGGACTCGGGGAAGCCGTGGACCATCAGCACGAGCGGGCCGGTGCCCTGTTCGACCAGGTGGATACGGCCGCCGGGGACCTCCACCGTGCGGTGGGCGGCGTCCGGCAGCGGGGTGGCGACGGGAGTCGTGCGGGCGGGCTGCGGCATACGTCCTCCTCGGGGACATCCGGGGAGCCGCCGGCCTTCGCGGCCGCTCCGTCACGATCATGGGCGCAGGGCCGGCCGGCGGGCGAGGATTTTTGCCGGTTCGGCAACACGCCGGGCACGGGCCCCGTGACCGCGGCGGCCACCGCGACGGCGACGGCCCCCGCCCGCCCGTGCGGCCGTCACCGCCACAGCCGCTACAGCCGCACCGTCCGCCTCGGCTGTTCCTTCGCGCCCGTCAGCAGCCCGTGCAGGGTGGCGAATTCGTCCACGCACTTGGCGGTGCCGTTGACCACGCAGTCCAGGGGGTCGTCGGCGATCCGCACGGGGACGCCCATCTCCTGCCGCAGCCGCCGGTCCAGGCCGCGCAGCAGGGCGCCGCCGCCGGTCAGTGCGATGCCGCGCTCGATGATGTCGCCGGACAGCTCAGGGGGGCAGTCGTCGAGGGTGTGGTGGACGGCGCGGACGATCGCCTCGACCGGTTCGGCCAGGGCCTCGCGGATCTCCTCCTCGGTGATCTCCTGGAGGCGGGGCAGTCCGTTGACGTGGTCGCGGCCGCGGACGGTGTAGGTGGTGCGGCGTTCCGGCTCGCCCTCCTCGTCGACGTCGACCGGCGTCCAGACCGCGGAACCGAGGGCGATCTTGATGTCCTCCGCGGTGCGCTCCCCGATGTCCAGGGAGTGCTTCTTCTTGACGTACGAGGTGACGGCCGCGTCGAGGGCGTCGCCGGCGACCCGTACGGACCGCGCCGTGACCAGGCCGCCCATGGAGACGACGGCGACCTCGGTCGTGCCGCCGCCGATGTCCACCACCATGCAGCCGACCGGCTCGTCCACCGGCAGGCCGGCGCCGATCGCGGCGGCCATCGGCTCCTCTATCAGGTGCACCTCGCGGGCTCCGGCGGCCCGGGCGGAGTCGACGACCGCGCGCCGTTCGACGCCGGTGATCCCGGAGGGCACGCAGATGACCACCCGCGGCCTGGAGAAGCGGCGGCCGGGGAGGGCCTTCTTCATCAGGGCGCGCAGCATCTGCTCGGCTGCGTCGAAGTCGGCGATCACCCCCTCCTTGAGGGGGCGCATCGCGGTGATGCCGGACGGGGTGCGGCCGATGGTCCGTTTGGCCTCCAGGCCCACGGCGACGACCTCGCCGGAGGCGTTGACGGCGACGACGGACGGCTCGTTCAGCACCACGCCCTTGCCGCGGGCGTACACCAGGGTGTTGGCGGTGCCGAGGTCGATGCCTATGTCGTAGGTGGCGGACGAAGTGCTGGACGCCATGGGGAGTTCGTGTGCTCTCTCGCGACGGGGGTGGGGGGACGGGGTGGGGTCGGGCGCGCGGAATCCGGCGCAGCGGGGCTGCGGAATTCCGGCATTTGCCCCGCAGACAACCCCATTGAGCGGCAATGGGGTTCAATGCGGGCAATCAATAAGACTACTGGGGAGCCCGGATGGTTCCCGGAGCCGCCCCGTCACCTCCGGCCGGCCCCCTCGACAGCGCCTCGGCGAGGTCGTCGAGGGCGTCCAGCAGCAGGTCGGCGGCGCGCGGCGCGACGCCCTCGCTGCCGGTCTCGGCGTCCCACCGCTCCCACACGGTACGCAGCGCGCTCCACTCCAGCGTCCCGCGCTCGCGCACGGCCCGCTCGGCGCGCTCCAGCGAGGGGCCCAGCTCGGCGGCGAACGCGGCGGCGCCGGGCGACGGTTCGGCGTCCTTGTCGGGGAGGTGGGCCTCCAGGATCATCGTGACCCGGCCCATCGTGGCGAGCGCGGCGCCGGCGGCCTTCGCCGAGCCGGCCGACAGGCCACGGTGCCGCACCGGTTCCTTCTCCGCCCTGGCCTCGCTCTCCTCCCAGGCCGCCCGGGCGGCGCGGGCGTCCAGCAGCGCCTCGCGGACCTGCCGGGGGCGGCCCTCGGCGGGCCGGGCGTGGCGCCCGTAGACGGCCATCGCGTAGCGCCCGTTGGCCGCCAGCCACTCGGCGAGGCGGTCGCGCAGGCGGGGCGTCTCCCAGGCGGGGAACAGCGCGTACGACAGCAGCGCGAGCAGCCCGCCGAGGAGGGTGAGCACGACGCGCTCCTCGACGGTCTGCTCCCAGCCCGCGCCCGCGATGCCGAGCAGGAACACGACATAGGCGGCCACACAGGCCGACGTCACCGAGAAGCCGGTGCGCATCAGCAGGTACATCAGCCAGACGCAGACCACGGCGAGCGCGGCGCTCAGGTACTCGCCGGGGTGCACCACGGCCATCAGCGCGCCGCCGACGGTGACCCCGACGAGGGTGCCGCTGAAGCGGGCCACGCCGCGCGCGTACGTCTGGGCGAAGTCGGGGCGCATCACCATGACGGAGGCGAGCGGCGCCCAGTAGCCGTGGCCGAACGGCAGCGCGGCGCCCAGCAGATAGCCGGCCGCGGCCACCGCGGCCACCCGCAGGGCGTGCCGGAAGATGTGCGAGGACCACCGGGCCTCGCGGTGCAGTGCCCGCAGCGCGACCGGTACGAGCCGGGGGACGCTGGGCCGCAGCAGATGGCCGCGCTCGGCCTCGGTGGTGGGGCGGGTGGACCGGACCGGCTCGTCGGTGAGTTCGACGGCGTCGACGAGCAGGGAGATCAGCCGGTAGGCGGAGCGGCGGGCGGCGCCCGTCAGCATCGGGCCGGTCGCGGGCACTTCGAGGGTGGCCATCGCCTCCGGCGGCAGCCGTACCGGCCTGGCGTGCCGTACGGCGTGCGCGACGGCGTCCAGGACGGTGGCCGCGGCGGCCAGCAGGTCGCGGGCCCGGTCTCGTTCGGGGCCCTCCAGGGGCGCGCCGACGACCGGGTCGGCGAGCGAGGCGAGGACCGGGCGGAGCCGCTCGGCGACCCCGCGCGGGCCGTGCAGCTGGGCCGGGCGGCGCCTGGCCTGACGGGCGGTCACGGTGGAGGCGAGCCGGGCGTCCATCAGGGGCGCGGGGTCGAACGGGGCGACCGGGTCCTGCCGCAGCCGCCGGGCGTAGTCGGCCTCCGCGGCCAGCGCGTCGGCCAGCGCGTCGCGTTGGGTGCCCCAGGGGCGGACCGGGAAGACGACGATGAGGGTGGCCTGGACGACACCGCCGAAGAAGATCAGCGCGGCGTGCTGCAACGCGCCCAGGACGGACGTCGGCAGGGTGACGGTGACCAGCATGATCGCCACGGTCTGGGTGCCGGCCAGTCCGGAGACCGGGCCGATCGCCCAGGCCATCCCGGCCAGGAACGTCCAGCCGGCGAGCAGCACCACGAACGCGGCGGTGTGCGCGGCCACCAGGTAGCCGAGGAAGGTGGAGACCGCCAGCGCGCCGGCCACGGCGAGCGCGAGGACCGGGCGCGGCCGCATACTGCGCTGGAAGGTGACGATGCCGGAGGAGAACGCGCCGAAGGCCGACGAGACCGCGAGGACCGGGTCGCCGCGCCACAGGCACAGGCCGATGACGACGGCGACACCGACCGAGCCGCGGACGGCGATCAGCGGGGTGAGCTTGGCCCGCTCGATCGTCAGCCCGGAGCGGGCCGCTTCCCTCAGCGCACGCGACCAGCCCATGGCCGCAGGATACGGTTCGCGGGCGCGGGTGCCGGGAGGCCCGGCGCGCCGTGCGCTCCCCCGGCCCACTCCCCCGTGCGCCGGGAAAATCCTGGTAAACCCGGCTTCCGGCGTACGTAAAGCACCGCAGGTCATCAAGGGGAAGGGCAGATTCCGGGCGAGGGTGCGAGCAAGCCGACACCCCGGAAGGGAAACCCGCGCCCGCACCGGCGCCCTCTTTCCGAACGGCCGGGAGCTCTCCCGGCCGGCCGGGACGGCTCCCGGCAGGTTCGGCAAGGAGAAGGCCCCGTGCGCACAGCCCTGTTCCGTCCGGTGATCGCGATGATCACCCTCACCGTCCTCGCCGCCACGGCCGGCTGCGGCACGCATGCCACCCCGCCCTCCCCCGTGCGCTTCGCCGGCGGCGCCAGGACCAGCGCCGCGCTGCACACCACGCCACCGGGCAAGCACTCGCTGGTGCAGTGGCCCACCCGGCCGATCACCTTCACCGAGGAGAGCCGGGTCGGCGGGGCCGGCCGGAACACCCCGATCGGCGTGACCACCCTGCACGGGCCCAGGTCCGGCTTCACCGGGAAGGTGTGGGTGTGGGCCCCGCCGGAGTACTACGAGAAGCGCAACGCGAACAAGGGCTTCCCGGTGATGGAGGCGCTGCCCGGCTCCTACGGCTACCCCGTCAACTACTGGATCGGCTCCGACCTCAAGCTGGAGGAGAGCCTCGCCCAGTGGTCGAAGAACGGCACCAGCCTGCCGTTCATCCTCGTCATGCCGGTGCTCAACCCCAACGACAAGCAGTACTACGACGGAAGCGACATACCCGGCCAGCCGAAGATCGGCACCTGGCTCAGCCAGGACGTGCCCGACCTCGTGCGGCAGAACTTCCGCACCCTCAGGACCCGCGACGCCTGGGCGATCATGGGCTCCTCCTCGGGCGGCTTCGCGGCGCTGAAGAACGTCCTGCAGAACCCGCGCGCCTTCAAGATGGCGATCCCCAACGGGCCGGACATCGTGCCCGACTCCCCGCTGTGGAACGGCCACGCCAAGGAGGAGCGCGAGAACAACCCCGAGGTGCTCGCCCGCCGGCTGATCGCGCGCGGCGGCCCGGAGGTCTACGTCGCCTTCCAGGACGGCTCCCGGGAGTACACCGTGCTGCCGAAGGTCCGGAAGTTCATCGCGCAGTACGGGCACGGGCCGGTGCACACCCGGCTGCAGATCGTGCCGGGCGGCACGCACAGCGCGGCGACCTATGTGAAGGGCCTGGGCGAGGGCACGATGCGCTGGGTCAGCGCCCACATGCAGGGGCCGACCGCCTGATCCCGGCGGCCGGCCCGGGGACGCACGGGCGGGCGGCTCACGACCCGCAGTCGACGTCCTGACAGCGGCGGCGGTTCTACGCGAAGTGCCGGGCCGATGGGTTGCGGCCCGCCGACGGGCCCCGGCCCGGCCCCGCCGACGGCCCGTCAGCGTGCCGCCGGCCGCCCGGCGGGCACGTCAGCGGCCCGCCGTCACGACACCACGTCCTTGCGCGCGAACCCCCGGAACGCCAACGCGACCAGCACCAGCGCGTACGACACCGACACCGCCGAGCCCTGGATCATCCCGGACCACTCCATCCGCGGCTGGAGGGCGTCCGCCCACGCGTACTGCCAGTGCGCGGGCAGCACGTCCCGCCAGGCGCCGAGGGCGGTGACCTGGTCGAGGACGTTGCCGACGATGGTCAGCCCGACCGCGCCGCCGACCGCGCCGAGCGGCGCGTCGGTCACCGTCGACAGCCAGAACGCGAGCGCCGCGGTGACCAGCTGGCTGACGAACACGTAGCCGACCACCACGGCCAGCCGCGGCACCGCCTCGCCCGCCGGCAGCGCCCCGCCGGTGGGCAGTTGCAGCGCCCCCCAGCCGTATGCGGCCGAGCCGACGGCCAGCGCGACCAGCGGCAGCAGCACCATCGCCGCGGCGCTGAACAGCAGCGCCACGGTCAGCTTGCTCAGCAGCAGCCGTGCCCTGGGCACCGGCGCCGCGAGCAGATAGCGCAGCGAGGACCAGCTCGCCTCCGAGGCGACGGTGTCCCCGCAGAACAGCGCCACCGGCACGACCAGCAGGAAACCCGCGGAGACGAACAGCGCGGTCGCGGCGAAGTTGGCGCCGGACGCGGTGGCGCTGTCCATCAGGGTGATCCGGCCGTTGCCGCGGCGGCTCGGGTCGCCGCCGATCGCGAACGCCGCCACCAGCACGAACGGCAGCAGCGTCAGGACCGCCGCGACGACGAGGGTGCGACGGCGCTTCAGCTGCCGCCGGGCCTCCACCCGCAGCGGGAGGGTGCGGCGCGGCCGGTATCCGGCTGCCCGCGCGGTGCCGGTCACGCTCATCGTGCGTCCCCTCCGATCAGGGTGAGGAAGGCGTCCTCCAGGCGTCGGTGCGGACCGATCCGGTCCACCGCGATCTCCAACCGGAGGAGTTCGGTCAACAAGTGGGTCGTGGTGATCCCGTCCGGGCGCACCAGCAGGCCGCCCTCGGCGCGCACCGCCGAGGCCACCCCCGGCAGCGCGGCCACCTTCTCCACCACGGCGTCGGTGAGCGGCCCGGCGACCCCGACCAGCAGGGCGTCGCCGGAACCGGTGATCTCCGCGACCGGCCCGGCCTGCACGAGCCGGCCACGGTCCATGACCACCAGGTGCGTACAGCTCTGCTCGACCTCGGACAGCAGATGGCTGGAGACGATGACGGTGCGCCCGGCGGCCGCGTAACGGATCATCACGTCCCGCATCTCCCGGATCTGCGGCGGGTCCAGCCCGTTCGTCGGCTCGTCCAGGATCAGCAGGTCCGGCAGCCCGAGCATGGCCTGCGCGAGGGCGAGCCGCTGCCGCATGCCCTGGGAGTAGGTCCGCACCGCGCGCTGCAACGCGTCGCCGAGGCCGGCGATCTCCAGGGCCTCGTCGAGGTGCGCGTCGTCGGCCGGCCGGCCGGTGGCCTGCCAGTACAGGTCGAGGTTCGCGCGACCGGACAGATGCGGCAGGAAACCGGCGCCCTCGACGAACGCACCGACCCTCGACAGCACCGGCGCGCCCGGCCGGATCGCCTGCCCGAAGATCCGCACCTCGCCCTCGTCCGGCGTGATCAGCCCCATCAGTATCCGCAACGTGGTCGTCTTGCCCGCCCCGTTGGGCCCGAGCAGACCGAGCACCTGCCCCTTCTCCACCCGGAACGACACCTCCCGCACCGCGAATGGGGCCTCCCCTGCTCGAACGGAGTTGAGAGCTCGGGGAATGTCCGCCGATCCCGCGTAGCGCTTGCTCAACCCGCTGATCTGCAGCGGCACCTCGGCCAGCGCCGGGTCCGGGGCCGGTGCCGCGGCCCGGCGGCGGGCGGTGAGCAGCAGCAGCGCGGCGACCACGGCCGCCGCGGCCGGCAGCTCCCAGGTCCAGGCGGGCAGCGGGGCCGCCGCGCTGCGCACCCCGGGCGCGGTGGGCACGCTCAGGGCGCCGCCCTTCAGGGAGACGGTGTAGGTGGTCGGCGCGGCCGGCGAGGCGTAGCCGAGGTCGGTGGCGGACAGCACCAGCCGCAGCCGGTGGCCGGCCGCGAAGTCGTGGTCGACGGCGGGCAGCCGCAGCGTGACGGTCCGGCCGTCGTGGGCGCCCTCGACGCGGTACGGCGTGACCAGCTGGGAGGGCAGCACCTGGCGGCGGCCGTCCGGGGCGACGTCGTAGAGCTTGGCGAAGAACACCGCGTCCGGCGCGCCGGACCTCACCCGCACGGTGGCGCTCGGGCTGCCGGTCAGACGCACCGACGAGGCCAGCGGCGCCGACTCGAAGCGGGCGAACTGGCCGGGGAAGTCCAGCGACAGCCCGCCGGCACCGAGCGAGGCGAAGTTGCCCAGCGCGCCGACGCCCGGCACCGCGGAGATCGCGGGCGGCCCGGCACCGGCCGGGTTGCGGAAGGTCTGGGTGCGCCCGGCCAGCCGGACCCGGCGCGGATCGCCGTCCAGCCCCGGGTACCGGTCCGCGCTCGCGCCGCGCAGCCGCACCGTGCCGTCGGTGGAGTCCAGTCCCCCGCTGCGGCTCACCCGGAACGCGGGACCGGTGTCGGCGCCCTGGTCGCCCTTGAGGTAGCGGTCGAACCACGCCTTCGTACGGGCCTGCAGGCGGGCCGTCTCCCGGTCGCCGCCGTCGTGCCCGCCCGCGATCCAGTCCACGTCGACGGGCGCCCCGTTCCTGCGCACCGCCCGCTGTATCGCGTCGGCGTTCTCCAGGGGGAACAGCGAGTCCGTCTGCCCCTGCATGATCAGCGTCGGCACCTTGATGCGGTCGCCGACGGCGGACGGGCTGCGCTCCGCCAGCAACCGCCGGGCCGCCGCGTCCGGCCGGCCGCTGACCGCGACCCGCTCGTACATCCGGCACAGCGCGGGCTCGAACTTCCCGCAGCCGCCGGAGCCGGCCGGCGCACGGGCCGAGCCGGTGGGGGCGCCGGCCGAGCCGGTGGTGAAGAAGATCCCCGCCCACAGCTTCTTGAACACGCCGTGCGGGAAGAGCGCGTCGGCGAGGTTCCAATACGTGATCTGCGGGGCGACGGCGTCGACGCGCCGGTCGTGGCCGGCCGCCAGCAGCGAGATCGCGCCGCCGTACGAGGCGCCGGCCACCCCGACGCGGGGGTCGCCGGGCCTGTCCAGCTGCACCTCGGGGCGCCTGGCGAGCCAGTCGATCAGCCGCCGGACGTCGGCGACCTCACCGTTCGGGTCGTTCAGCCCGATCTTGCCGGTGGACCTGCCGAAGCCGCGGGCCGACCAGGTCAGCACGGCGTACCCGCTGCGGGCCAGTTCCTCGGCCTGGCCCCGGAGGTCGGCCTTGCTGCCGCCGAAGCCGTGCCCCAGCAGCACGGCGGGCCGCCGCCCGCCGGAGCCCTGCCCCGCGGTGAAGAAGGACGTGTCGATCCGCACCTTCTTCGCCGCGCCGGGCGCCTCCGGCAGGCTCAGCAGCCGGTCCTCCCGGTGCACGGCGGGCGCCGCGTCCGAGGCGGCGGCGGCCCAGGTGCCGCCCCCTATCAGTACGGCCAGTGCGCCCACGGCGGCGTACAGACGCCGGCCGCGCAGCCGCCCGCGCAGTCCGAGACTCCGGAGATCCATACCGGAATCCTAGGGACGGCTGCCCGCCGGCACCCCGTCCCCCCGAACGAACCCGGGCAGCTCCCCCGGTAGTAGGGTCCGCGCCTCCCGTACCGCGAACGCGGTACGGGAGGCGCGGGCCGGCCGGCTATCCCACGGGCGCCGTCGCGCGGAACCGCACGAGCCCGTCGCTGCCGGCGCAGCGCTCCAGCCCGGCCTTCTCCAGGACCCGGCAGGAGGCGGGGTTGGCCGGCTCGACGTCCGCGTACACGGTGTGCACGCCCGGCGCGGCCAGCGCGAACGCCACCAGGGCGCGGACCGCCTCGGGTGCGTAGCCACGGCCGCGCCGGGACGGTACGACGCCGTAGCCGAACTCCACGTCGCCGTCGTCCGACGGCGGGAACAGTCCGATGCCGCCGACCACCAGGCCGCTCGCCCGCTCGATGATCTGCCGCTGGCCGTAGGTGCCGCGGGCCTCCGGGTGCCCGGCGGTGAATCCGGCGATGACGCGGTCGCCCTCGTCGGGGTAGTCGGCCGCCCAGTGCGGCTGCCGCAGCCCGCCGAGGACCGCGGCCAGCTCACTGCCGGACCACGGCCGCAGCACCAGCCGCGCGGTCAGCAGATCCGCGCCGCCCGTCGGGCAGCCGGAGTCGGCGGAGGCAGCCGGAGCCGGAGATGCGGGCGATGCGGGAGAAAGGGGGGACGACGGCTCCGGTGCGGCGGAGTCCGGGGAAGGGTGCGAAGTCACGTATCACTCCTGGTCGTTCTGCGACGACCGGGCGGCGCCCGGCGGCCCGGACGCGCGGGCGTCCGGCTCAGGCGGCGACCCGGCCAAGGGCATGCTGATGCGGCGTCTGGCGGGCCATATTCATCAACCTCCCTCGTCCCGTGGTGCGTGACCACGCGCCGGTGCGGCGCCGCTGGACAGTAGCAACGGTGCGCGCTCCGTGGCCAGTTGTTTTGCCGGGGCCGCCGGAACGTCCGGCCCCGGCGGGCCTCCTCAGTACTGCGGCGGCCCGAAACCGCCCTGCGGCGGCGGGGGCGGGGTGCCGGGCGGCATCGGCGGGACACCGGGCGGCGGCATCGGCGGCCCGCTGACCGGCGGAACCGGACCGGCCGGCGGCTGCCAGACCGGCGGCGGGCCCTGCGGCCCGGGCGGCACGAAGCCGGGCACCGCGAACTGCGGGCCCCGCACCGGCGGATACCAGGCGGGGGCAGCCGGCTCCCCGCGGACCGTCAACGCGATCAGCGCCAGCGAACCGAAGGTGTCCAGCAGCAGCTGGAGGTCGTTGAGGACACTCAGGCCCGGCATGGACGGGTTCAGCTCGAAGAGGGCACCGTCGTTGGCCATCGCGACCACCGCGAGCAGCGCGCTGGGCAGCGACAGCGTCACCAGCCCGAATGCCAGACCGCGCGCCGCGCCGCCCCGCATCAGGCAGTTGAGCGCGGCCACCGCGGTCAGCACCAGGAAAACCACGGCCGACCAGCCGGGCGACAGGCTGAGCAGGGAACTGAGGACGCCCCGCCCGAGGTACAGCATCTCGAAGGAGCCGCTGCCGCCCTGCACCAGCATGTAGACGTGCCACGCCACGTTGCACAGCGCCATCGCGCCCAGCAGCAGACCGGCCACCACTCCGGCCGTCGGCGCCGGCCGCATCGGCGGGTCGCTGGGCTTCTCGCGCGGCCAGGACCGCATCCCGGCGAGCAGCACGACACCGGCGACCAGTGCCATCAGGAACAGCAGGCCGCTGCTGACGAACACCCCGTCGAAGGTGGTGGTGCTCGTCTCGGCGTGCAGGAACCACTTGTCGTCGCTGGTGTGGTTGCCGACGCTGACGAGGGCCTGCAGGGCGGTGGCGAAGGTGAAGGTGGTGGCGACGGCCAGCAGCCCGCCGGCCACCCGTTGGCCGGCGAAGGCCGCGAAGGCGGCCGCCAACTGGACGGCGGCCAGGCCGAGGTGGAACGGTCCGGTGACCTGGTTGGTGCCGCCGGGGCGGGCCCCCGTCCAGGACTCCCACAGGCCGTCGACGCCGAACTCGCCCAGGTCAACGGCCAGCCAGTAGGCCGTGAAGAGGAAGAACAGCAGGCACAGGACCCCGCCGGTGAGCCGGGCGCCCTTGGCGAGCGCCATCGGTTGCTGCATATCGTCCCCCGTGTGTGTCGATGCTCGGCGAGGGAGCACGGTAGCAACGTGGCAGCCCCCGGTCTCCCCCGGACCTGGGTTTTCCCGTCCGACGGCGGCTCCCCGCCGGCGGCCCCGGCCGCCCGGACGTGCCGGACCCCCTGCCGGTGAGGGCCGGCAGGGGGTCGGGGTCGGTGCGGGCCGGGCGCCGGGGTCCGGTCGGCGGCCCGGCCCGGGTCCGTCAGTGGTTGCTGGGGAAGCCCAGGTTGATGCCGCCGTCGGACGGGTCGGGCCAGCGGGTCGTGATGACCTTGCCGCGGGTGTAGAAGTGCACGCCGTCGTTGCCGTAGATGTGGTGGTCGCCGAAGAGCGAGTCCTTCCAGCCACCGAAGGAGTGGTAGCCGACCGGCACCGGGATCGGCACGTTCACGCCGACCATCCCGGCCTCGACCTCCAGCTGGAAGCGGCGGGCCGCGCCGCCGTCCCGGGTGAAGATCGCGGTGCCGTTGCCCCACGGCGAGTTGTTCATCAGCGCGATGGCGTCGTCGTACGTCTCCACCCGCACGACGGACAGCACCGGGCCGAAGATCTCGTCGCGGTAGGCGTCCATCTCGGGCGTGACGTTGTCCAGCAGCGAGACGCCGATCCAGTGGCCGTCCTCGTACCCCTCGACGGTGTAACCGGTGCCGTCGATGACGACGTCGGCGCCCTGGGCCGCCGCACCCGTGACGTACGAGGCGACCTTGTCGCGGTGCACCTTGGTGATCAGCGGGCCCATCTCGGACGCCGGGTCGTCGCCCGGGCCGATCCGCAGCTTGTCGGCGCGCTCCTTGATCTTGCCGATCAGCGGGTCGGCGGTGTCCCCGACGGCGACCACGACGGAGATCGCCATGCAGCGCTCACCCGCCGAGCCGTACGCGGCGTTGATCGCCGAGTCCGCGGCCAGGTCCAGGTCGGCGTCCGGCAGGACCAGCATGTGGTTCTTGGCGCCGCCCAGCGCCTGCACGCGCTTGCCGTTGGCGGTGCCGGTGGTGTGGATGTAACGGGCGATGGGCGTGGAACCGACGAACGACACCGCGGCGATGTCCGGGTGCGCCAGGATCGCGTCCACGGCCACCTTGTCGCCGTTGACGATGTTCAGCACGCCGTCCGGCAGGCCCGCCTCGGCGGCCAGCTCGGCCAGCTTGAAGGCCGCGCTCGGCACCTTCTCGCTCGGCTTGAGGACGAAGGTGTTGCCGCAGGCGACGGCGAGCGGGAACATCCACATCGGCACCATCGCCGGGAAGTTGAACGGCGTGATGCCGGCCACCACACCCAGCGACTGGCGGATCGCCGCCACGTCCACCCGGGTGGACACCTGCGTGGACAGTTCACCCTTCAGCTTCTCGGGGATGCCGCAGGCCAGCTCGACGATCTCCAGACCGCGGGCGACCTCACCGAGCGCGTCGGAGTGCACCTTGCCGTGCTCGGCGGTGATCAGCCGGGCGATCTCCTCGCGGTGCGCGTCCACCAGCTCCCGGTACTTGAACAGCACCGACGAGCGCTTGGCCAGCGAGCTGGTGCCCCACGACGCGAAGGCTTCCTTCGCCGCGCGGACGGCCGCGTCGACCTCGTCGACCGAGGCGAAGGCGACCTGCTTCTCCTGCGCTCCGGTGGCCGGGTTGTAGACCGGGCCGAAGTTGCCGGAGACACCCTCGACGGGCTTGCCGCCGATCCAGTGGCTGATGGTCTTCATGCGGGGGGCCTTTCTGGGCTGACGACTTCGAACAGGGCTCAGAGGTGGCGGCGGCGCCCGGCGGCGTGCCGGTCGTACGCCTCGCGGGCGGCGACCGCCGCCGGACGTGTCGCGGTCTCGGCAACAGGTACATCCCACCAGGCTTGCGCCTCCGGCGCGCCCGGCACAGTGTCAGCCGTTTCGGTCTCGACATAGACACATGTGGGCCGGTTCGCGCCGCGCGCCTTCACCAGCGCGGCACGCAGCTCACCGACCGTCGCCGCCCGCAGCACGTCCATGCCGAGCGAGGCGGCGTTGGCGGCCAGGTCCACCGGCAGCGGCGCACCGGTGTACGTGCCGTCCCCGGCCCGGAAGCGGTACGCGGTCCCGAAGCGTTCGCCGCCGGTCGCCTCGGACAGGCCGCCGATGGAGGCGTAGCCGTGGTTCTGGATCAGCACGATGGTGATGTTGACGCCCTCCTGCACCGCGGTGACGATCTCGGTGGGATTCATCAGATACGTACCGTCGCCGACCAGCGCCCACACCGGGCGGTCCGGCGCGGCGAGCCGCACCCCGATCGCGGCGGGGATCTCATAGCCCATGCAGGAGTAGCCGTACTCCAGGTGGTACTGCCGGCGGGACCGGGCGCGCCAGAGTTTGTGCAGGTCACCGGGGAGCGACCCGGCCGCGTTGAGGATCACGTCGGTGTCGTCGACGATGCCGTCCAGCGCGCCGAGGACCTGCGTCTGGGACGGCCGTACGGAGTCGTCCTCCGCGCCGTACGCGGCGTCCACCCGGCGCTCCCACTCCTCCTTCGCCGCCCGGTAGCCGGCCTCGTACGCCGCCGCCACCCGGTGCCCGGACAGCGCCCCGGTGAGCGCTTCGAGCCCGGCGCGGGCGTCGGCGACGAGGGAGGCGGCACCGAGCTTGTGCGCGTCGAAGGGGGCGATGTTGAGGTTGACGAAGCGGACACCGGGCGCGGCGAACAGCGTCGACGAGGCGGTGGTGAAGTCGGTGTAGCGGGTGCCGACCCCGATGACCAGGTCGGCCTCCCGGGCCAGCGCGTCGGCGGTGGCGGTCCCGGTGTGGCCGATGCCGCCCACGTCCGCCGGATGGTCGTACCGCAGCGAGCCCTTGCCGGCCTGGGTGGAGGCCACCGGGATGCCGGTGGCGTCGGCGAACGTCCGCAGCGCGTCCTCGGCCTCGGAGTGGTGCACCCCGCCGCCTGCGATCAGCAGCGGCCGCCGGGCCCCGCGGATCGCGTGCACGGCCTCCGCGAGGGCGTCGGCGTCGGGAGCCGGCCGGGTCACCCGCCACACCCGGTCGGCGAAGAACTCCTCCGGCCAGTCGTACGCCTCCGCCTGCACGTCCTGCGGCAGGGCCAGGGTGACCGCGCCGGTGTCGACCGGGTCGGCGAGCACCCGCACGGCCTGGAGGGCGGCCGGGATCAGCGCCTCGGGGCGGGTGACCCGGTCGAAGTAGCGCGACACCGGGCGCAGCGCGTCGTTGACGGACACATCGCCCGCGGAGGGGACTTCGAGCTGCTGCAGGACGGGATCGGCGGGCCGCGTCGCGAAGACGTCGCCGGGCAGCAGCAGCACCGGCAGGCGGTTGACGGTGGCGAGCGCGGCACCGGTGACGAGGTTGGTGGCGCCCGGGCCGATGGAGGTGGTGACGGCCTGCGCGGAGAGCCGGTCGCGCTGCCGGGCGTAGCCGACGGCGGCGTGCACCATGGCCTGTTCGTTGCGGCCCTGGAGGTAGGGCAGCGCACCGCCGGACTCCAGCAGGGCCTGGCCGATGCCGGCGACGTTGCCGTGGCCGAAGATGCCCCAGCAGGCGCTGATCAGCCGGTGCCGCCGGCCGTCCCGCTCGGTGTACTGGTGGGCGAGGAACTCGACCAGGGCTTGCGCGACCGTGAGGCGGCGGGTCGTCGGGGCGTTCATCGGGCGTCTCCTACGGGCGCTTCGGGGAGTCCGGGGGCGGCGGGGGGTCCTGCGGTTTCCGGGGAACCTGCGGCTCCGGGGCCCGGTGAGGCCGCCGTCGCCTCAGCGGCGGGCGCTCCGTAGAGCGGCAGACGGGGGTCGACGGGCTGCTCCGGCCAGGTGCCGCGGATCCACCCGTGGTCGGGGTGGTCGCAGATCAGCCACTCGCGGGTCTCGCCGGGGCCGGCCATGACGTTGAGGTAGTACATGGCGTGCCCGGGCGCGGCGATCGACGGCCCGTGCCAGCCGTCGGGGATCAGCACCGCGTCCCCGCTGCGGACCTCGGCCAGCACATCGGTGCCGCGGCCGCGCCCGGACGGGCTGACGCGCTGGTAGCCGACCCCGCCCGTGCCGTGCGCGGCCTCGATCTCGAAGTAGTAGATCTCCTCCAGCTCCGACTCCTCGCCGGGGCGGCACTCGTCGTGCTTGTGCGGCGGGTAGGAGGACCAGTTGCCGCCGGGGGTGAGCACTTCCACCGCGATGAGCTTGTCGCAGGCGAACGTGCCGGCCGCGCCGAAGTTGTTGACCTGCCGCGAACAGGAGCCGCTGCCGCGCAGCTCCACCGGCACGTCGGAAGCGGCCCCGTAGCGGGCCGGCAGCCGGTGTGCGCAGCGCGCCCCGGTCAGCGCGAAGCGGCCGCCCGCCCCGCTGGTGATCTGCACGTGCGCGTCCCTCGGCACGTAGGCGAAGTCCGTGACGCCGCTGAACACGTCCTCCCGGCCGGTCAGTTCGAAGACCTCGCCGCCGTCGGTGCGCACCGTGCAGCCGCCGGACAGCGGCAGCACGATCCACTCGCTGTCCCCGGTGGCGAAGGAGTGGTGGCCACCGGGCGGCAGGTCGAGGACCCGCAGCGAGGAGTACCCCCAGCCGGCCCGCTCCGGGTCGATGTCCACGGCGTACGGCCCCGCGGCCGCGGCCCCGGCCCTCAGATGGAATTCAGTACCCATAAGTCGAGTCTCCTGCGGAAGTCGCGTCGTTCACAGCAGGCCCACGGCGGTGTCCACGGCGGCCGCGACATCCCCGTCGGCCGGGTAGAGCAGGGAGCGGCCGACGACCAGCCCCTGCACGGTCGGCAGCCGCAGCGCCTTGCGCCACTTCTCGTAGGCGGCTTCCTGCTCGCCGACGGTGCTGCCGATGTCGCCGCCGAGCAGCACCGTCGGCAGGGTGGTGGTCTCGCAGACCCGGGCCATCGCGTCGGGGTCGTCGGTGACCGGCAGTTTGAGCCAGGTGTACGCGGAGGTGCCACCGAGACCGGAGGCGATGGCGACGGAGCGGGTCACGGCCTCGGGGCTGAGGTCGTTGCGGACCCTGCCGTCTATCCGGGAGGAAAGGAACGGCTCGACGAAGACGGGCAGTTCCCGCTCGGCCATCGCGTCGACGGCGCGGGCGGTGGCCTCCATCGTGGTCAGCGAACCGGGATCGTCGTAGTCGATGCGCAGCAGCAGCTTGCCCGCGTCGAACCGCAGCCGGACCAGGTCCTGCGGCCGGTGCCCGGTGAACCGGTCGTCCATCTCGAACGAGGCCCCCGCGATACCGCCCCGGTTCATCGACCCCATGACGACCTTGCCTTCGAGGGCGCCGAGCAGCAGCAGGTCCTCCAGGATGTCGGCGGTGGCGAGCACCCCGTCCACGCCGGGCCGCGACAACGCCAGCACCAGACGTTCCAGCAGGTCGAGGCGGTTGGCCATGGCGAGCTGCCGGTCGCCGACCGCGAGCGCGCCGCGCGCCGGGTGGTCCGCGGCGACGATCATCAGCCGGCCGCTGTCACCGATGAGCGGCCGACGGGTGCGGCGGGCGGCGGCCTCCGCGACGGCCCCGGGCCGCCGGGCCCGCAGCGTCGTGAGGTCACTGATCCGAGGGGTCAAGGCTCAACTCACCTTCTTGAGGGCGTGGGTGGGGCGGGGTGGCGCGGCGGGCGGGTGCCGGGGATGCGGGCCGCGCGGGCGTGGCCGGACGGTGCGGAGGGGGGCGGTGACCCGGTGCGCGGCGGCCGTTGGGGGCCCGGGGCCGTGCCGGGGTGGTGCGGGCCTGGCGTGGAGTGGTGCGGGACCTCACCGGGAGCGGGGTGGGCTCGTCGGGAGCGGGACGGGCTCGTCGGGAGCGGTACGGGCTCGCCGCGGTCGCCGCGCGGCGGCCGCGGCGGACTCTCACCGCCCCGCGAGGAACGCCTCGACTTCCTCGACCGTGGGCATCGCGGAGGAGCAGGCGAGGCGGGTGGCGACGAGGGCGCCGGCGGCGTTGGCGTACCGCATCATCGGCTCCAGGTCCCAGCCGGAGAGCAGCCCGTGGCACAGCGCCCCGCCGAAGGCGTCCCCGGCTCCGAGGCCGTTCACCACCTCGACCGGCGTGGGCGGCACCTCCGCGACCCGCCCGTCGCGGTGCACCGCCAGCACCCCCTTGGGCCCCTGCTTGATGACGGCCAGCTCCACGCCCCGCTCCAGCAACGCCTGGGCGCAGGCTTTCGGGTCCCGCAGCCCGGTGGCGACCTCGGCCTCGTCCACGTTTCCCACCGCGACGGTCGCGTACCGCAGCGCCGCCTCGTAATACGGGCGGGCGGCGGCCCTCGCCGCGGCGCCGCTCGCCCCGCCGTCCTTGGAAGCACCCCCCGCACCGCCCCAGAACATCGGCCGCCAGTCGAGGTCGAAGACGGTCGGGCCGGCCTTGGCCCGGGCCTCCAGCGCGGCGAGCGTCGCGCCGCGGCTCGGTTCCTCGCAGAGGCCCGTACCGGTGATCCAGAAGATCCGGGCGGCCGCGATCGCCTCCCGGTCCAGCTCCTCCGGATGGATGACCAGGTCGGGTGCCTTCGGACGGCGGTAGAAGTACAGCGGGAAGTCGTCCGGCGGAAAGATCTCGCAGAAGGTGACGGGCGTCGGAAGGTCGTCGACCGGCGTCACCCAGCGGTCGTCCACCCCGAACTCCCGCAGCGCCTGGTGGAGGTAGTCACCGAACGGATCACGTCCGGTGCGGCTGATCACCGCGCTACGGCGCCCGAGCCGGGCCGCCGCCACCGCGACGTTGGAGGCGGAGCCGCCCAGGAACTTCCCGAAGGTCTCGACCTGCGCGAGCGGCACGCCGGTCTGCAACGGATAGAGGTCGACTCCGATGCGGCCCATGGTGATCAGGTCGTACGGCTCGGTCATGTGCACCCCTTCGGGTCGGCCGGCGCGGCGGATTCGACGGCTATCGGCGGCTGCAGCTCTCGCGGCGGATTCGACGGCTTCAGCTCTGAGGAAAGGTCTAACGGTGCACCTCAGACCCTGTCAACAGTTTGTCCTTACATTCTGACGTCAAAGCCCGCCCCTCCCCACGCCCGCCCGCACCCCACCCACACCCTCAACCACACCCCCCACCTGCACCTCACCCCCGCCCGACCCACGCCTCACCCGCACCCCGGCGCACGCCCGACCCGCGCCCCGGCGCACACCCCGAGGCCGCACACCCCTTACACCCCTTCCCCACCCCCGGGACTCCGGGGCTACAAAGTCCTTAAGTCCTTATGTCAGGACGAAGTCTTGACACTCCCCGGGGCGGCAGCGAGGCTGTGCCCCACAACCCCAGCCCAGCGTCTCCCGGTCACCGCCGACCGGCGAGAGGAGAGCCGCAGCATGTCCGTTCCCCATGCCGCCCCGCCCGTTCTGGACCGCATCCGCGTGGGCTCCGCACCCGACTCCTGGGGGGTGTGGTTCCCCGACGACGAGCAGCAAGTCCCCTGGCAGCGCTTCCTGGACGAGGTCGCCGAGGCCGGCTACGAGTGGATCGAACTCGGCCCGTACGGCTACCTCCCCACCGACCCCGCCGTCCTGCACGAGGAGATCGCCCGCCGCAGCCTGAAGGTCTCGGCCGGCACGATCTTCACCTCGATGCACCACGGCCCGTCCGTCTGGGACAAGACCTGGACCCACGTCTCCGAGGTCGCCACCCTCACCCAGGCCATGGGCGCCAAGCACCTCGTCGTGATCCCCTCCTTCTGGCGGGACGACAAGACCGCCGAGGAGTTGGAGCCGCGCGAGCTGACCGTCGAGCAGTGGAAGCACCTGACCACCGGCATGGAGCGGCTCGGCAAGCGCGTACGGGACGAGTTCGGGCTGGACATCGTCGTGCACCCGCACGCCGACACCCACCTCGACACCGAGGAACACGTCGAGCGCTTCCTGCACGTCACCGATTCCGACCTGGTCAACCTCTGCCTGGACACCGGCCATTACGCGTACTGCGGCGGCGACAGCGTCAAGCTGATCCGCACGTACGGCGAGCGGATCGGCTACCTGCACCTCAAGCAGGTCGACCCGGACATCCTCAGCGACGTCGTCGCCAAGGGCACGCCCTTCGGCCCGGCCGTGCAGCAGGGCGTGATGTGCGAACCGCCGCTCGGCGTACCCGCGCTGCCGCCCGTCCTTGAGGCCGCCCAGGAGCTGAACGTCGACCTCTTCGCGATCGTCGAGCAGGACATGTACCCCTGCCCGCCCGACCAGCCGTTCCCCATCGCCGAACGCACCCGCCGCTTCCTGCGCTCCTGCGGGGCCTGACCACCGCGGAGCCCACGAGCCCGACCACGGCGGGCGCCGCGGGTCTCACCCTCACGGGCCCCGCGGGCCCGACCACCACGGGCCCGACCGCCGCGGGCCCACGCGGAGCGCGCAGGCCGCACGGACCGCGCGGACCGCACGGACCACGCGGCTCGCGCAGAGCGGATGCACAGACCGCGCAGAGCGTGGAACCCCGAGCGGATGCGTAGCGCGTGGCGCCCAAAGCAGATACGCGGCGCGTGGTGCCCACAGCAGATACGCGGCGCGTGATGCGCTGGGCGGATGCGTAGCGCGTGGCGCCCAAAGCAGATACGCGGCGCGTGGTGCCCACAGCAGATACGCGGCGCGTGATGCGCTGGGCGGATGCGCGGTGCGTGGTGCGCTGGGCAGATGCACGGCGAGTGTGCGCAGGGTGTGATCCGCGCCCGGGTCCCCGGCCGCCGCGGGGCCGGGCCGGGCCCCCTCGCCTCGTGACGCCTCCTCATATTCCGGCAACGATTACGGAGAGTAATCAGTTCCCGGGGTATATCACGCTCAGCAACACGTCACTCTGCAATACGTACCCTTCAGCACGTAAGGACTTGAGGACGACATGACTTCTTCGTACGGGACGCTCGGTGTGGCGGTCGTCGGGACCGGCCGGATGGGTGCCGACCACGTGCGCCGGATCAACGAGGTGATCAGCGGCGCCCGGGTGGCCGCTGTGGTCGACATCGACGCCGCCCGGGTCAAACACCTCGCCGACGGCATCAACGGCTGCACCCCGTACACCGACCCGGCCGCCGCCATGGACGACCCCGCGGTGGACGCCGTACTGATCGCCTCGCCGGGACCGGCGCACGAGGCGGCGCTGCTGGACGCGTTCGCGCGCGACCTGCCCGTGCTGTGCGAGAAGCCGCTGACGCCGGACGCCGCGTCCGCGCTGCGCGTCCTGGAGGCCGAGCAGGCGCTCGGCCACCGCCGGGTCCAGGTGGGCTTCATGCGGCGTTACGACAAGGACTACCGCACCCTCAAGGCCCTTCTGGGCCGGCGCGCTCACGGCCGCCCGCTGATGCTGCACAACAAGCACCGCAACGCCGACACCCCGCCCGGATTCACCAACGCGATGATGATCAACGACTCGGTGGTGCACGAGATCGATGTGACCCGCTGGCTGCTGGAGGAGGAGATCACCGCCGTTCGGGTACTGCGACCGGCGCCCACCGGCAACGCGCCCGAGGGCCTCAGCGACCCACAGCTGGTCCTCTTCGAGACCACCGGCGGCCAGGTCGTCGACACCGAGATCTTCGTCAACTGCGGCTTCGGCTACCAGGTCAGCTGTGAGGCGGTCTGCGAGAGCGGTACGGCCAGGATCGGCGACGACCACGGCGTGTTCAGCAACACCGCGGGCCGCTGGGGCGGCGGCATCACCCCCGGATTCGTGGAGCGCTTCGAGGACGCCTACGACCGGCAGGTGCAACGCTGGGTGGATGCCACCCGCCGCGGCGAGGTCGAGGGCCCCAGCTGCTGGGACGGCTACGCGGCGGCCGCGGTGTGCGAGGCGGGTGTGCTCGCCCAGGCCAGTGGTGAGCGGGTGGCGGTCGAACTGATCGAGCGACCCGCCCTGTACGGCTAGAGCCGCCCGTACCCGCACCCGACCGGACGACCGGAGGGCGCAGCCCCCGCGTTCGACTGCCGGCGGCGCGTCCCGGTCCGCCGTAGGCGTGCCCGCTTCCTGCTCCACCGAAAGGCCCCGCTCCATGCGCCTGCGCAGCACTTCCATATCCCCGCCCCCCGGACGGGCGGGAAGCGCCGAATCGCCCCCGCCCGTCACGGGATCTCCGTTGCCCTCGCCCATCACCGATACCGCATCGCTCTCGCCCTCGCCCTCGCCCGCCGCCGAGCCGGCTCACCGGATGCGCCCACCCCACCGGACGCACCCGTCCCACCAGACGTGCCCGTCCCACCGGACGCGCCGGACGCGCCGGGCCCACCAGTCCCAGCGGGTTTGACGATGTCCGCTCCGACCCGTCAGGAGGCGTCCGCCGGTCCGCGCGTGAGTCCGCGGGCCCGTGACGCCAAGCGCTTCATCGTCGGCATCGCTGCCATCGCCGCCCTCGGCGGCGCCCTGTTCGGATACGACACCGGGGTGATCTCCGGGGCGCTCCCCTTCATGGAGGACCACTTCGGCCTGACCTCCCTGGGTGAGGGCGTCATCACCAGCGCGTTGCTGATCGGCGCGGCCTTCGGTTCGCTGATCGGCGGCCGGATGTCCGACGCGCTCGGCCGGCGCAACTCGCTGCTGTGGGCGGGCGCCGTCTTCATCGGCGGGGCGCTGGCCGTCGCGCTGTCCCCCGGCGTCCCGGTCATGACGGCGGCGCGCTTCGTGCTCGGCCTCGCGGTCGGCAGCGCCTCCGTGATCACCCCGCTCTACCTGTCGGAGATCGCGCCGCCGCACATCCGCGGCCGGCTGGTCTCCTTCAATTCGCTGATGATCGTCAGCGGCCAGCTGCTCGCCTACCTCATCAACGCCGTGCTGGCGCGCTGGGAGGCTTGGCGCTGGATGCTGGGGCTCGCGGCGCTGCCCGCGGTGGCGCTGTTCGCCGGGCTGTTCTTCCTGCCCGACACGCCGCGCTGGTACATCAGCAAGGGCCGGCGGGACGAGGCGGCCCGGGTGCTGGGCCGTACGCTGCCGGCCGAGGACGTGCCCGCCGAGTTGGCGCGCATCGATCAGGCCCGCAAGGTGGAGGCGGGCGCCCGGTGCGGCGCCTGGCAGCAGTTGCGTACGCCGTGGGTACGGCGACTGCTGCTGATCGGCATCGGGCTGGCGGCCGTCCAGCAGATCACCGGGGTGAACGCCGTCGTCTACTTCGCGCCCAAGATCCTCGCGTCGACGGGCCTGGGCACCGGTGCGGCGATCACCGCGACGATCGCGGTGGGCGCGGTCTCCGTCCTCGCCACCGCCATCGGGATGTCCCTCATCGACCGGGTCGGCCGGCGCCCCCTGCTGCTCACCGGTCTCGCCGGCATGACGGTCGCGCTCGCGCTGCTCGGCGCGTCGTTCCGCCTCCCGCACTCCGCCGCCGTCAGCGCCCTGGTCCTCGGCCTGATGGTGCTCTACATGGCCTTCATGCAGGCCACGCTGAACACCGGGGTCTGGCTGCTGCTCGCGGAGATGTTCCCGCTCACGGTGCGTGGGCTGGCGATGGGTGCCGCGGTGTTCGTCATGTGGGTGGTCAACTTCGCGGTGGCGCTGGTGTTCCCGGTGCTGCTGGACGCGATCGGCGCCGGCGCCACGTTCTGGTTCTTCGGCGCGATGTGCGTGCTGTCGCTGGTCTTCTGCAAGCGGTACGCACCGGAGACGAAGGGGCTGGCGCTGGAGGACCTGGAGCACGAGCTGCGGAAGGCGGCGGGCGCGGATGCGGATGCGGATGCGGATACGGGTGCGAGTGCGGTGGCTGGGGTGGCGGCCGCGCATCCGACGGACTGACGGGGCGTCAGAAAGGCGCGCTTGTACGGCAGTTGATGCAACCGTGGGTCGGGGGCCCGGCGTCGTAGGGGGTGGAATCACATCCAACGGGGGAACGGTGGAATTCGTGAATGCCAACGCACTCAGCCATGCCGTCAAGCGCGCGGGCGTACTGACCGCGAGCGTGGGACTGCTGACCGCCGGACTGCTCACCGGCCCGGCCTCCGCCGGCAGCCCGGTGCCGACGGGTCGGGCGGCCGGAACGCTGGCGGCCTGCGCCTACTACAACGGGACCGCCCTCACCGTCTACGGTCAGCGCGGCGACCGGGTCTCGCAGGTGCAGTGCCTGCTGGCGAACCGTCGCTACCTCCCCTGGGGAGACGTGACGGGGTACTTCGGGTCCAGGACTCGTGCGGCGGTGAAGACGTTCCAGTCCCGGCACCACCTGACCGCTGACGGGAAGGTCGGCAAGCAGACCTGGCGGGCGCTCTACACCGCCTGATCGATCCGCGGAACGTGTGGCGGGCCGGCTCCCCGGGAACGGGAACCGGCCCGCCTTCTCCGTGCACCCGTCCTGGGTCCGCCCCCGCGCCCGGCCCGCCCTCACCGTGCGCCCGTCCCGCCCCCGCGCCCGCGCCCCGTCCGCCCGCCGTCCGTCCCGCCTCCGTCACAGCCGTCCCCCGCGCGTCACGGCTGTCACCGTTACACGGGTCTTCCGTCACAGCCGATCAACAGCCCCTCCCCGACCGTCACTCGGTGTCGTTGTCCAGGCACAGGGTGAGTGATCACCAGGCCGTACGCGGCTCCCGGCCGGCTCCCCCGGGCCGACCCTGCGTACGGCACGGCAGCCAGGAGGTGGCAGAGATGACCGACCGCAGGCTCTGGTCGTACAAGGAGATCGCCGCACACATCCAGGTGCAGCCGGACACCGTGCGCTCGTATCGCAAGCACGGGCTGCTGCCGGAACCGGATCTGGTGGAGGGCGGGAAACCGTACTGGTTCGCCGACACGGTCAGAGCGTGGGTGGCCCGGCGGCCCGGCCAGCGCGGCCGCCGCTGACGCCACCGTGGATCAGGCCCGGGCGCCGGGTCCCCGGTGCCGCACCAGGCGGAACGCGGGACCCGGCGCCCGGGACCGTCCGCACCATGATCATGCCGCCGACCTCCCCCGCGGCCGCGACCGCTCTACGATCGAGGTATGCCCCAGGAATCCGGAGCAGCGGCGTCCGCCCGGCTCGCGGTGATCGGTGCCGGCGCGATCGGCGGCTACACCGCCGCCCTCGCCCACTGGGCCGGCCTGGACGTCACCCTGTGCGTACGCGCTCCCCTGGACGGCCTGACGGTCGAGAGCGGCGGCGAGGCGCGTGCCGCGGCGGTGCGGATCGCCACCGACCCGGCGCGGACGGCGCCGGTCGACTGGGTGCTGCTGACCACCAAGGCGCAGGACACCGCGGGCGCCGAGGGCTGGCTGCGGCGGCTGTGCGGCCCCGGTACCGCCGTCGCGGTGCTGCAGAACGGCGTCGGCCAGGAGGAGCGGGTGGCCCCGCTCGTACCCAAGGGCACGGGCATCCTTCCCGCCGTCGTCTACCTCTCCGCGGAGCGCCTCGCGCCCGGCCGGATCCGGCATCACGTCGCCAGCGAACTGCACGTGCCCGAGGGCCCGTTGGCCGATCGTTTCGCCGCCCTGCTGTCCGGCAGCGGGCTGCAGGTGCACCGGGTCCCGGACTTCACCACGGCGGTCTGGCGCAAGCTGTTCACCAACCTCGCCGCCAATCCCCTCACCGCTCTCCTCCAGCAGCGGATGGCGGTCTTCGCCGACCCCGGCATGGTGCGGCTCAGCCGGGACCTGCTGCGTGAGGCGGCCGCGGTGGCGCGGGCGGAGGGGGCCGACCTCGGCGAGGAGGACATCACCAGGACGCTGGAGCTGTACGCCGCGGCGCCTCCGGACGGCGGCTCCTCGATGCTGTACGACCGCCTCGCCGGGCGCCCGTTGGAGCATGAGTTCATCACGGGCGCGGTGGTGCGGGCGGGCGAACGGCACGGCATCGCGACGCCGTTGAACGGGATGCTGCTGACGCTGCTGCGGGCGGTGGACCGCGACCTGCGGGCCGGGCGGGCCTAGCGGGAGCGCAACGCACACAGCGCACGGGACGGGCTCAGCGGCAGCGGGGGACGCAGCGGGGGCGTGGGGTCAGGCCGTCGGGGGTGGTGCGGTGGAACCCCGGATCTCGAGTTCCGGGGTGACGAGCCGGTGGGCGGCGGGGGCGTCCGGGTGCTCCATCCGGTCCAGCAGGCAGCGGGCCGCGCGGCGGCCGACCTCGTGGCTGACGTTGTTCACCGAGTTCAGCCAGAGGTGGCGGATGCGGGCGAGGTAGGTGTTGTCGTAGCCGACGAGGGAGAGGTCGGCGGGCACGTCCAGGCCCAGTTCCTGGGCGGCGGAGAGCGCGCCGACGCAGGAGATGTCGTTGAACGCGAAGACCGCGGTGGGCCGTTCGCCGCCGCGCGCCCCGGTGAGCAGCCGTACGGCGGCACGGTAGCCGCCCTCTTCGGTGCCGTCGCCGGTCTCCACGGTGGCGCCCGCGTCGAGGCCGTGGGCGCGTACGGCCGCCTCGAAGCCGCGTCGGCGCAGCTCGCCGACCAGACCGTGGCCGGTGAGGTGGGCGATGCGCCGGTGGCCCAGGGCGATGAGGTGCTCGGTGGCGAGCCGGGCGCCGCGCTCGTCGTCGTTGGCGACGATGTCGACGTGCGGCAGGCGGGGTTCGTGGTTGCCGGCGATGACGGTGGGCAGTCGCCCGGCGACCTCGGCGAGCCCGTCGGTGTGCGGGAGGGTGCCGACGACGACGAGGCCGTCGACCCGCAGTTCCTGGAAGGTGCGGGCGAAGCCCTGGCCGGACCGGTGGTCGAGACGGCCGTCGGCCATCAGCATCCGCAGGCCGTGCGCCTGCAGCAGGGAGTTGAGGCCGTCGAGGACCTCGACGAACCAGGGGTTGCGCATGTCGTTCAGCAGCACGCCGACGGTATGGGTGCGGCGGGCGACGAGGCTGCGGGCGGCGGCGTTCGGCCGGTAGCCCAGCTCGTCGATGGCGTCGAGGACGGCCTGCCGCTTGGCCGCGCTGACCCGCGGCGAGTCCTGCAGCACGAGCGAGACCAGCGATTTGGAGACCCCGGCCCGCTCGGCGACGCCGCGGATGGTCGGCGGGCGCGGCCCGCCTGCGGGCCGGACGGCTCCGCGTTCCTCTTCGGCGGTGCGCTCGTTGGACCGTTCCATGGACGGAGATCCTTCCAGCGGTCGGCGGCATCGTCAACGGGCGGGTCCGGCAGGACCCCTGACTGCCCCCGTCTGCCCCCACCTGCCCGTATGCGTCTCTGCACGTCCGCACCGGGCCGCCGGTCCGGACGTCCGCGCTCGGCCCGGCGGCCGCAACCGATGCCGGCCGAGGGATTGACATGCGGACATCAGGACATGCAGGGTGCCCGGAACGACACCGGGTTGGACCGTTCCAACAGATGGAGAGTCGTCACCTTCTCCTTCACCCCTCCCCTCCTCCCCTCCCTCCCCCTCCGGAAGGACCGAGCATGAAGATCGGCCTCATCGGTACCGGGCGCATCGGCGCGTTCCACGCCCGGACCCTGCGAAGCGTCCCGGGCGTGCGCGACCTCGTGGTCGCCGACGCCGACCCGGCGCGCGCCGTGGCACTGGCGGACACCCTCGGCGTGCGGGCCGCCGCGAGCATCCCGGAGATGTACGCGCAGGGCCTGGACGGCGTGGTGATCGCCGCGGCCACCAGCGCGCACGCCGCGCTGATCCACCAGGCGCTGGACGCCGGGGTGCCGGTGTTCTGCGAGAAGCCGGTCGCGCCGGACGTGCCGGGCACGGTCGGCGTGGTGGAGCGGGCGGAGGCCGGCGGCGTGCCCGTGCAGATCGGCTTCCAGCGCCGTTTCGACGCCGGTTACCGGGCCGCCCGTGAGGCGCTGCGCTCGGGCGAGCTGGGCTGGCTGCACACCCTGCGCGCCTGCACCAGCGACCGGACGCCGCCGCCGGCCGGCTACCTCCCCACCTCCGGCGGGCTGTTCCGGGACTGTTCGATCCACGACTTCGACATCCTGCGCTGGCTCACCGGCCGCGAGGTGGTCTCGGTCTACGCCCAGGGCGCCAACCGGGGCGCGCCCTTCTTCGCCGACGCGGACGACGTCGACACCTGCGCGGCGCTGTTGCGCTTCGACGACGACACCCTCGCCACCGTCACCGCGACCCGCTACAACGGCGCGGGCCATGACGTGCGGTTGGAGGTCTGCGGCTCCGAGGGCGCCCGGTTCGTCGGCCTGGACGACCGTGCGCCCCTGCCGTCCGCGGAGCCGGCGCTGTCCTGGCGGAGGGCGCCCGACCCGTACGCCACGTTCATGGAGCGCTTCCACGACGCGTACGTCGCTGAGCTGGGGGTCTTCACCGAGGTCGCCGCGGGCCGCCGGCCGAGTCCGTGCTCGCCGGCGGAGGCGCTGGAGGCGCTCTACGTCGCCGAGTCCTGCGAGCGGTCGCGCCGGACCGGTGAACCGGTGGCGGTCGCGGACGTCCGCGTCACGGCCGGGCCGGCGGCCCCAGGGGCCGGAGCGGCCGCGGGAGGCTGAGCGGTGTCGGGAGGCTGGGCGGTGTCGGGGGTGAGGAGGAATCGGGGGCGCGCGGAGCGGGCCACGGACGAGGTGCGGTCCGCAAGGGGGGCGCGGTCGCCGCGCCCCTCGCCGTCCCGTTCACCGCTTGCCTCGGGCCGTTCCCGCAGCGCCCGGCGGCGGGCGGCCCACTGGATCGCCGTACCCGCGGCGGCGACCACGCAGGAGACGCCCAGTCCGATGCCGGCGGCGTAGATCCGGTTGTGGACGGCCGCGCTGCCGAGGTAGCCGAGGCCGATCGAGTAGGTCGCCCAGGTCAGTTCGGCGATGCCGGCGCCGAGCGCGTACTTCCGGCGCGGGTAGCGCAGCACCCCGGCCGCCAGCGCCCCGGCGATCCGTCCGCTGGGCAGGAAGCGCACGGCGATGACGAACGGCACGCCGTAGCGCTCGACGTGCTGGGCGGTCCACTCCAGCAGCGCCCGGCGGCGGGGGCTGCGCCGCATCCAGCGGCGTACGGGTTCCCCGAACCGCCGGGCGGCGAGGTACATCAACAGGTCCCCGAGCAGGGCGCCGGCGGCGACGACCAGGATGACCTGGGGGAGGAAGAGTTCGCCCCGGGAGGCGAGGACCCCGGCGGAGACCAGCAGGGCGGAGTTGGGGACCAGTGGCGGCAGGGTCGTGAGCACCAGCAGGCCGTAGAGGGCCAGTACGTCCATCCGGCCGCCTCCTCGGATCCGCCCCGAGTCCGTACCCCAAGGCTGACGCGGGGCGGGGGACACGGCAACGCGATGGTGTGGCGAGGGCTTGGATTGATACCCCCTAGGGGTATACAGTGCGTAGGGTGCAGGAGGTACCGGCAGCCACTTGGGCCCCGTGCGTCCATCGCGACCCACCCGGCCCGTCGCGGCATTCCGATATCCGGCACCGCGGAGAACGCCTCCGCACCGACGGAACGCATCGGCATCACAAGGAGACTCCCCCATGACCGAGAACAGCTCCTGCTGCACCCCGCAAGGCTCCTGCCACTCCGGCGACTCCGCCGTCCAGGTCGGCGAGGTGACCACGACGTACCAGGTCACCGGCATGACCTGTGGGCACTGCGAGGGTGCGGTGTCGTCCGAGATCGGCGAGATCGCCGGCGTCAGCTCGGTGCAGGCGGTGGCGGCCACCGGGCTGGTGACGGTGACGTCCAAGGCCCCGCTGGACGAGGCGGCCGTGCGCGCGGCGGTCGACGAGGCCGGCTACGAGCTCGTGGGAGTGGCGGCCTGACCCGCCGCCCCACCCCCGTTCGCTCCAGCTCGTCAGGACTCGCGGGTGCGGGCCGGGACGCCCGTCGGCGGCCCGGCCCGCACCCGCGCGTTCAACCGGGTCACCGACCGCGCCGCGGGGCACGAATTTTCACGCGGTTCTTACAACTGACACAACACCCCCACCTCGGGGCACAACACCCATACCTCTGGAGCTCGATCTCCAGATGGTGACCCTTGACCGCATTCGCACCCATATGGCAAGAGACCCAGATCACACTCATTGGAACGTAACCATTGAGGGGGGTCGTGAGTCTAACCGGGCAGTGCAAGCACCCCGGCGGGGCTTGCACGGCACCAGCCGTGCCGATCTTGGGGATCGCGCCCGGCTACGCGTGGCCGGGGCGACGTGCCCGGGGAGCTTTGAGCGGCCCTCCCGATGTGCGCGTCCCGGCGGAGCGCGGTGCAACCCGGAACGCCCGGACGGATCCCGTGGGGGGAATCCAACCGGGACAGGGGAAGCGCCCCGCACTCTGGACCCGTGGGGGGATCCGGAGGCGGGGCGCTTTCGCTTTGTGCGCTCTTTATGCGGTCAGCCGCTTTGCGCGGTCAGCGTTCGGGGCAGGGCCTTCAGCGCTGCTCGACCGGCACGAAGTCGCGCTCGACGGCGCCGGTGTAGATCTGGCGCGGGCGGCCGATGCGGGAGCCGGGCTCCTTGATCATCTCGTGCCACTGGGCGATCCAGCCGGGGAGCCGGCCGAGCGCGAAGAGCACGGTGAACATCTCGGTCGGGAAGCCCATGGCCCGGTAGATCAGACCGGTGTAGAAGTCGACGTTCGGGTAGAGCTTGCGCGAGACGAAGTAGTCGTCGGAGAGCGCGTGCTCCTCCAGCTTGAGGGCGATGTCCAGCAGCTCGTCGGACTTGCCGAGCGCGGAGAGGACGTCGTGCGCCGCCGCCTTGATGATCTTCGCGCGGGGGTCGAAGTTCTTGTAGACGCGGTGCCCGAAGCCCATGAGCTTCACGCCGTCTTCCTTGTCCTTCACCTTGCGGATGAAGGAGTCGACGTCGCCGCCGTCGCGCTGGATGCCCTCCAGCATCTCCAGCACGGACTGGTTGGCACCGCCGTGCAGGGGGCCCCACAGGGCGCTGATGCCGGCCGAGATCGAGGCGAAGAGGTTCGCCTGCGAGGAGCCGACCAGGCGGACCGTGGAGGTCGAGCAGTTCTGCTCGTGGTCGGCGTGCAGGATCAGCAGCTTGTCCAGGGCGCTGACCACGACCGGGTCGAGCTCGTAGTCGGCGGCGGGCACCGAGAAGGTCATCCGCAGGAAGTTCTCGACGTACCCGAGGTCATTGCTCGGGTAGACGACGGGGTGGCCGACCGACTTCTTGTAGGCGTACGCCGCGATCGTCGGGAGCTTGGCCAGCAGCCGGATCGTGGAGATGTGGCGCTGCTGCTCGTCGAACGGGTTGTGGCTGTCCTGGTAGAAGGTCGACAGAGCGCTGACCACGGACGACAGCATCGCCATCGGGTGGGCGTCCCGGGGGAAGCCGTCGTAGAAGCGCTTGACGTCCTCGTGGAGCAGGGTGTGGTAGGTGATGTCCTGCTTGAAGGTGGACAGCTCGTCGACGGTGGGCAGCTCACCGTTGATCAGCAGATACGCGGTCTCGACGAACGTGCTGCGCTCTGCGAGCTGCTCGATCGGGTACCCGCGGTAACGAAGAATTCCCTGTTCACCATCGAGATAGGTGATCGCGGATTTGTACGCCGCGGTGTTGCCGTAACCGGAGTCCAGGGTCACCAGACCGGTCTGGGCGCGCAGCTTCGAGATATCGAAGCCCTTGTCGCCGACGGTGCTGTCGACGACCGGGTAGCTGTATTCGCCGTCCCCGTAACGCAGTACTACAGAGTTGTCGCTCACGTCATCCCTCACCGACGTTGTGCCTCTTCTTCGAGGTGCCCTGACTGCCTATACCTTCCCCCATTTGGACCTTGGTTGTGCACTCGGGGTCGGCCATAGGGCCTCTTTGCGGCACTCAGTGCCGCGTCAGTGTCCCATCCTGCTCCCCTTCGCGCCGATTGGGAAAGAGGAGTGGCATCACATCGTCCCGGCGAGCCGGTGAGCCAGCGCCGTACACCTCCGACCGGCGGATACCGTGCGTACGGCCTGTCCCAGGGCCTTGCGGGAGCCGACCAGGACCACCAGGCGCTTTGCCCGGGTCACGGCGGTATACAGCAAATTGCGCTGCAACATCATCCAGGCACTCGTGGTGACCGGAATCACCACCGCTGGATACTCACTACCCTGCGAGCGATGGATCGTCACCGCATAGGCGTGGGCGAGTTCGTCGAGTTCGTCGAAGTCGTAGGGGACCTCCTCGTCCTCGTCGGTGAGCACGGTCAGCCGCTGCTCGTCGGAGTCGAGGGCGGTGACCACGCCCACCGTGCCGTTGAAGACGCCGTTGCGGCCCTTTTCGTAGTTGTTCCTGATCTGGGTGACCTTGTCCCCCACCCGGAAGACCCGGCCGCCGAAGCGGCGCTCCGGCAGGTCGGGGCGGGCGGGGGTGACGGCCTGCTGGAGGAGACCGTTCAGGGCGCCCGCGCCGGCCGGGCCGCGGTGCATCGGGGTCAGCACCTGGACGTCGCGGCGCGGGTCGAGGCCGAACTTCGCCGGGATCCTGCGGGCCGCCACATCGACCGCCAGTCGCCCGGCCTCCTCATTGTCCTCCTCGGCGAACAGGAAGAAATCGGTCAGCCCGCTCGTCAGCGGCGGCACGCCGGAATTGATCCGGTGGGCGTTGGCGACCACACCGGACTCCTGCGCCTGGCGGAAGATCCGGGTCAGCCGGACCGCGGGCACCGTCGCGGGCTCGGCGAGCAGGTCCCGCAGCACCTCGCCGGCCCCGACCGACGGCAGCTGGTCGACGTCCCCCACCAGCAGCAGGTGGGCGCCCGGCGGCACCGCCTTGACGAGTTTGTTCGCCAGCAGCAGATCCAGCATGGACGCCTCGTCGACGACCACCAGATCGGCGTCCAACGGGTGGTCGGCGTCGTAGGCGGCGTCCCCGCCGGGCTTGAGCTCCAGCAGGCGGTGGACCGTGGAGGCGTCCGCCCCGGTCAGCTCGGAGAGCCGCTTGGCGGCCCGGCCCGTGGGCGCGGCCAGCACCACCTTGGCCTGCTTGGCGCGGGCCAGCTCGACGACCGAGCGGACCGTGAAGGACTTGCCGCAGCCCGGCCCGCCGGTGAGCACCGCGACCTTCTGGGTCAGCGCCAGCCGTACCGCCTCCCGCTGCTCGGGTGCCAGCTCGGCGCCCGTGCGGCGCGCCAGCCAGGCCAGCGCCTTGTCCCAGACGACGTCCCGGAACGCCGGCATCCGGTCGTCCTCGGTCCGCAGCAGCCGGGTCAGCCGGCCGGCGAGCGAGATCTCGGCGCGGTGGAAGGGCACCAGATAGACGGCGGTGACCGGCGCGCCGTCCTGCCCCGTCGGCACCTTCTCCCGCACCACCCCCTCCGGGTCCGCGGCCAGCTCCCCCAGGCAGTCGATGACCAGGCCGGTGTCCACCTGGAGCAACTTCACCGCGTCGGCGATCAGTTGCTCCTCGGGCAGGAAGCAGTGGCCCTGGTCGGTGGACTGCGACAGGGCGTACTGCAGGCCGGCCTTGACCCGGTCCGGGCTGTCGTGCGGGATGCCCACGGCCTGGGCGATGCGGTCCGCGGTCAGGAAGCCGATGCCCCAGACGTCGGCGGCCAGGCGGTAGGGCTGGTTGCGGACGACGGAGATCGAGGCGTCCGCGTACTTCTTGTAGATCCGCACCGCGATGGACGTGGACACCCCGACGCCCTGGAGGAAGACCATGACCTCCTTGATGGCCTTCTGCTCCTCCCAGGCGGCGCCGATCAGCTTCGTCCGCTTGGGACCCAGGCCGGGCACCTCGACGAGGCGCGCCGGCTCGCGCTCGATGACGTCGAGGGTGTCCGTGCCGAAGTGCTCCACGATGCGGTCGGCGATCCGCGGGCCGATGCCCTTGATCAGGCCGGAGCCGAGGTAGCGGCGGATGCCCTGGATCGTGGCCGGCAGGACCGTCGTGTAGTTGTCGCAGTGGAACTGCTTGCCGTACTGGGGGTGGGAGCCCCAGCGGCCCTCCATGCGCAGCGACTCCCCCGGCTGCGCCCCGAGCAGCGCCCCCACGACGGTCAGCAGATCGCCCGAGCCGCGGCCCGTGTCGACCCGCGCGACGGTGTAGCCGCTCTCCTCGTTGGCGTAGGTGATCCGCTCCAGGACCCCTTCCACCACGGCTCCGTTGACCATGCCCCGACCGTACCGCCGGGGTGTGACAACGCGCCCGCGAACGCGGGGGCGGGCAGGTTCCGGGGGGAACGCGGGGCCGGCGCGGATCGCCGTCGGAGCACCATCGAGGGGCCCGTCCGATGGTCGGGCCCCTCGATTCCCCCCTCCGCGCCGGCCCCGGATCCCCCCGGATCCCTCCCCTTATCGGGACCAGCGTCAGCTATGACTTTTGTGGGCCGCCAACGGTTGCACGTCCTCGCCGAGTTCTTCCCGCGTTGCCGTAAGTGCGATTTTCGCCGGTCATCCGACGTGCTCGCGGAAGCGGGCCACGACCTCGGCCAGCACGTCGGCGCCGTCCCGTGCCCACAGTGCCGGGTTGAAGATCTCCACCTCGATCGGCCCCCGGTAGCCGGCCGCCTCGACGCGCTCCCGGTACCACCGCAGATCGACCGATCCGTCGCCCAACTGCCCCCGGCCCAGGAGGACGCCCTCGGGCAGCGGGGTCACCCAGTCGGCGAGCTGGAAGGCGGCGATCCGGGAACGGGCGCCCGCTGCCGCGCCGCCCGCGCGGTCGATCTGCGGGCCGGCCGTGTCGTCCCACCACAGGTGGTAGGTGTCCACGACGACGCCCACCCGGTCGGCGGGGAACCGCTCGGCGAGGTCCAGCGCCTGCGCCAGTGTGGAGACCACGCAGCGGTCCGCCGCGTACATCGGGTGCAGTGGTTCGAGTGCCAGCCGCACGCCCCGCGCGGCGGCGTACGGCGCCAGCTCGGCGAGCGCGTCGGCGACCCGCTCCCGGGCGCCGGGCAGGTCCCGGCTGCCGGCCGGCAGGCCGCCGGAGACCAGGACGAGGGTGTCGGTCCCCAGGGCGGCCGCCTCGTCGAGGGCCGCCCGGTTGTCGTCCAGTGCCGCCGCCCGCTCACCGGGGTCGAGGGCGGTGAAGAACCCGCCCCGGCACAGGCTGGTGACCCGCAGCCCGGCGTCCCGTACGAGCCGGGCGGCGGCGCGCACCCCGTACGCCTGGACCGGGGCCCGCCACAGGCCCACGCCGTGGACGCCCGCCCGTGCGCACCCGTCGGCCAGTTCCGGCAGTGACCACTGCCGGACGGTCTCCTGATTGAGGCTCAGCCGGGAGAGCGCGGACGCGCCCGGGGACGGAGGAGGTGGCGGGGACGGTGCGGGGGGTGGGGAGTGCGGTGGGGGCGGGGGTGTGCCGGTGCTCATGGGGTGTCTCCTAGCGGCGGCCGCGTCCCAGGGGCCGTCTCCGCCATCCCGTGGACCGCGAGCAGCCGGCGCATCCGGGCGGCGGCCAGCTCCGGGTCGGGGAACAGTCCCAGTGCGTCGGCCAGTTGGTGGGCGCGGCGCAGGTGCGGCAGGGAACGGGCCGACTGCAGGCCGCCGACCATGGTGAAGTGGGACTGGTGGCCCGCCAGCCAGGCCAGCAGGACGACGCCCGTCTTGTAGTAGCGGGTGGGTGCGCGGAAGAGGTGCCGGGCGAGGGCGACGGTCGGGTCCAGGACGGCCCGGAAGGCGGCGATGGCGTCGGGGCCCCGTGCGTCGAGGAGGCGGACGGCGTCGGCGGCCAGGGGTGCGAGGGGGTCGAGGACGCCGAGCAGGGCGTCGCTGAAGCCGTGGTCGTCGCCGGCGATCAGTTCGGGGTAGTGGAGGTCGTCGCCCGTGTAGCAGCGCACGGTCGGCGGCAGCCGCCGGCGCAGCCGTACTTCCCGGTCGGCATCCAGCAGGGAGACCTTGACGCCGTCCACCTTGCCGGGGTGGGCGGCGATGATCCGGAGGAGGGTCTCGGTGGCGGCGTCGGGGTCCGGGCTGCCCCAGTAGCCGTGCAGCGCCGGGTCGAACATCGGGCCGAGCCAGTGCAGGATCACCGGCGTGGTCGTCTGGCGCAGCAGGTGACCGTAGACCTCCAGGTAGTCCTCCGGCCCGGTGGCGGCCGCGGCGAGCTGGCGGGAGGCCATCAGGACGGGGCGGGCGCCGGCGTCCTCGACGACGCCGAGCTGCTCCTCGTAGGCGGCGCGGACGTCCGCCGGTGAGGCGCCGTGGGCGGGCAGTTGGTCGGTGCCCGCCCCGCAGGCGAGCAGGCCGCCGACTGCGCGGGCCTCCGCGGCGGAGCGCCGGATCAACTCGGCGGCGGCGCCCCAGTCGAGGCCCATGCCGCGCTGTGCGGTGTCCATCGCCTCGGCGACGCCCAGGCCGTGCGACCAGAGGTGGTGCCGGAAGGCGAGGGTGGCGTCCCAGTCGAGGACGGGCGGGCCGTCCGGTGCGGTGTCGGCGCGGGGATCGGCGACGACGTGGGCGGCGGCGAAGACGGTACGGGAGCGCAGCGGGGGCGGGGTGGCCGGCCGGTTCACGGGCTCAGCTCCGGTACGTCCAGCCGGCGGCCCTCGGCCGACGAACGCAGTGCCAGTTCGGCCAGTTGGACGCCGCGGGCGCCGGCCGCCAGGTCCCAGCGCCACGGCTCGTCGCGCACCACGTGCCGCAGGAACAGCTCCCACTGGGCCTTGAAGCCGTTGTCGAAGTCGGCGTTGTCGGGGACGTCCTGCCACTGCGCACGGAACGGCTCGGACGCCGGGAGGTCGGGGTTCCAGACCGGTTTGGGGGTGGCGGAGCGGTGCTGGACCCGGCAGCCGCGGAGCCCGGCGACGGCCGAGCCCTCGGTGCCGTCCACCTGGAACTCCACCAGTTCGTCGCGGTGCACCCGCACCGCCCAGGAGGAGTTGATCTGCGCGACGATGCCGCCGGCCAGTTCGAAGATCCCGTAGGCGGCGTCGTCGGCGGTGGCGTCGTACGGGGCGCCCGCCTCGTCCCAGCGGCGCGGGAGGTGTGTGGTGACGTGTGCCTGGACGGTCCTGACCGGCCCGAACAGCTCGTGCAGGACGTACTCCCAGTGCGGGAACATGTCGGCCGCGATGCCGCCGCCGTCCTCGGCGCGGTAGTTCCAGGAGGGGCGCTGCGCCCGCTGCCAGTCGCCCTCGAAGACCCAGTAGCCGAACTCGCCCCGTACGGACAGGATGCGGCCGAAGAAACCGCCTTCGACGAGCCGGCGGAGCTTGCGCAGGCCGGGCAGGAAGAGCTTGTCCTGGACGACGCCGTTCTTGACGCCGGCTTCCCGGGCCAGCCGTGCCAGTTCCCGTGCGCCGGCGAGGTCGCCGGCGGTGGGCTTCTCGACGTAGACGTGCTTTCCGGCGGCAATCGCTTTCTTCACGGCCTCGACGCGGGCGGCGGTGACCTGGGCGTCGAAGTAGAGGTCGACGGTGCCGTCGGCCAGTACGGAGTCGAGGTCGCAGGTCCAGTCCCGTAGGCCGTGGCGCTCGGCCAGGGCGCGCAGCTTGTGCGGGGAGCGGCCGACGAGCACCGGCTCCGGCCAGACGACGGTGCCGTCGGCCAGGTGGAGGCCGCCCTGTTCGCGCAGGGCGAGGAGGGAGCGGACCAGGTGCTGGCGGTGTCCCATGCGCCCGGTCACGCCGTTCATGGCGATGCGTACGGTCGTGCGTGTCACGGCCCGGCCTCTCTCTGCGCTCTCGGCGGGATGGCTGCGCGTCGGCGGTGGAGCGGTGTGGCGGTGCGGCGGTGGAGCGGTTGCGGTGCGGCGGCGGTGCGGGGTGCGGCTCCTGCGGTGGCTCCGGGAAAGCGGGACAGCAAGCGCTTTCTGTCGGGAGGGACGCTAGCCTGCGCGGCAGGACACCAACAAGGGGGCGGGCGGGGCATGGTGAGGTCGCGATGACGGTCACGCTGGCGGATGTGGCGGCGCGCGCCCGGGTGTCGGCGGCGACCGTCTCGCGGGTGCTCAGCGGCAACTACCCGGTCGCCGAACGCACCCGCAGCCGGGTCCTGCGGGCCGTCGAGGAGCTGGAGTACGTCGTCAACGGGCCGGCGAGCGCGCTCGCCGCGGCCCGCTCCGACCTGGTCGGCATCCTCGTCAACGACCTCGCGGACCCGTTCTTCGGGATCATCGCGGGCGCCGTCCAGGAGGAGCTGAGCGGTGCGGCCGGGCCCGGTGGCGAGCAGCTGGCCGTGGTGTGCAGTACGGGCGGCTCGCCGGAGCGCGAGCTGCGCTACCTCACCTTGCTGCAACGGCAGCGGGCGGCGGCGGTGGTGCTGACCGGCAGCGCCTCGGAGGACCCGGAGCACGCCCGGGCGCTGACCGCCAAGCTGGCGCGGTTGTCCGGTGCGGGCACCCGGGTGGTGCTCTGCGGGCGGCCCGCGCAGCCGGCGTCGCCCGCCGCGGAGCCGCCTGCCACGCTCACCACCCTGGCGTTCGACAACCGGGGCGGCGCGCAGCGGCTGACCGCCCACCTCGTGGCGCTCGGCCACCGGCGGATCGGCTGTGCCGCGGGCCCGGCGGGCCGTACCACCACCGGGGAGCGGCTGGCCGGTCATCGGGCCGCGCTCGCCGCCGGGGGGATCGCGGACGCCCCGCACCGCACCGTGCACGGTGCCTACGACCGTGCCTCCGGTTACGACGCGGCCGTCGAACTCCTGCGCAGGGACGCCGGTCTGACGGCGATCGTGGCGGCCAACGACGCCGTCGCGCTGGGGGCGTGTGCCGCGCTGCGCGACCGCGGGCTGCGCGTGCCCGAGGACCTGTCCGTCGCCGGCTTCGACGATCTGCCGTTCAGCGCGGACGCGACGCCGGCGCTGACGACCGTGCGGCTGCCGCTGAGGGAGGCCGGGGCGCGGGCCGGCCGGCTGGTGACGGGCCGGGAGGAGCCGCCGCCGGGCGGGCTGGCGACGCTGCGGGCGGAATTGCTGGTGCGCGGATCGACCTCGGTGGCGTACCCTTGACTCAGTCAAGTGTCAGGGGGTCACGATGACGACCGAAACGGCGCCCGGCGCGCCCTCCACCACGACATCCGGCACCACATCCGGCACTGCGTCCGGCGGCGGGTCCGCGACAGCGCCCGGGACGGCCTCCGGCGGGCAGCCGACGCCCGCGTCCGCCGGCTCCTCGGACAGCGCCGCGGACGTCCGCGAGCTGCGCAGGTTCAACCGCTTCTACACGAACCTCATCGGCGCGCTCGACTACGGCCGGCACCTCTACACGCCCTTCACCCTCACCGAGGCCCGGGTGCTCTACGAACTCGCCCACCACGAGCGGGTGGACGCCGCGGACCTGCGCAGCTCGCTGTCGCTGGACGCCGGTTACCTCAGCCGGCTGCTCGGCAAGTTCGAGCACCGCGAGCTGATCAGCCGGGGCCGGTCCGAGGAGGACCCGCGCCGGCAGCGCATCACGCTGACCGAGGGCGGCCGGGAGGCGGCCGGCCTGCTGGAGGAGCGCTCGCAGGAATCCGCGGGGACGCTGCTCCAGGACCTTCCGCCGGCGGACCGGGCCCGCCTGGTGGCGTCGATGCGGACGATCCGCGCCGTACTCGGCGAGGAGCCGGCGGACACCGGGGCCCGGGACTCCCCCGCACCGTCGGTCACGCTGCGCACCAGCCGCCCCGGGGACCTCGGCTGGATGGTCGAGCGGAACGCCGCGCTCTACGCCGCCGAGTACGGCTTCGATCTGAGCTACGAGGCGCTGGTGGCCCGGATCGTCGCGGAGTACGCCGAGGACTTCGACCCGCGCCGGGACCGGACCTGGATAGCGGAACTGGGCGGCACGGGAGCACCTTCCGACGCGGAGCCCGCCGGGGCCACCGGGGCCACCGCGGAGCGGGTCGGCGCGGTGATGTGCGTACGGGACGGCAGGCCGGGGGTCGCCCGGCTGCGGCTGCTGCTGGTCGAACCCGGCGCCCGCGGGCACGGCGTGGGGCGTCAACTCGTCGACGCCTGCGTGGACTTCGCCCGGGAGGCCGGCTACCGGGAGATGGTGCTGTGGACCAACTCCGTACTCGGCGCGGCGCGCGGCATCTATCAGCGGGCCGGGTTCGAGCTGGTCGGCGAGTCGCCGCACCACAGCTTCGGCCAGGACCTGGTGGGCCAGGACTGGCGCCTGTCCCTGTGACGTAGCGGCGCGCCGCCGGGGGAACGGGTGCGCCCGGCGGGCCGGCTGCGGGTACACCCTCCGGGGAGACATGGACGCGCGCGGCCAGGGCACACGCTCGGGGATCCGGGCGCGACGAGGAGGAGCGCGATATGAGCGGCAGCGCAGGACACACGGACGGGCCGGCCGGCGGTGCCGGGGGTGGCACGGCGGGCGGTGGCACGAAGGGCCCGGCCGGCGGCGCGCCGGCGATGCGCTTCGCGTTCTCGACCCTCGGGGTGCCCGGGATGCCGGTGGCCGAGGTGCTGGCGCTGGCCGCGGAGACCGGCTACCAGGGCGTGGAGCTACGGGCCCATCCCGAGGAACCGGTGCATCCGCTGATCGGGGCGCGGGAACGGGCCGCGGTGCGCGCGCAGTGCGCGGCCACCGGTATCGAGATCCTCGCCGTGGCCGGGTACGCCCGGGTCGCCGCGGCCCGGGACACCGCGGGCGAGAAGGAACTCGCCCAGGAGCTGGACGAGCTGGTGCTGCTCGCCGCGGACCTGGGGGCGCCGTATGTCCGGGTCTTCCCCGGGGGAGGCGACCGCCCGGCGGCCGAGGCGGACGCCGATGCCGCGCGGCGGCTCGCCGCGGTGGCGCCGCTCGCGGCGGAGCGGGGTGTACGGGTGCTGCTGGAGACCCATGACTCGCACCGCACCGGCGCGGCCGCGGCCCGGGTCCTGGGTCCCGTGGGGCACCGGAACGTGGGCGCGCTCTGGGACGTGCTGCACAGCTGGCTCGGCGGTGAGGAGCCGGTCGACACCCATGCCGCGCTCGCCCCGCACCTGGGCTACGTCCAGGTCAAGGACGTCGCCTCCGCCGAGGACACCACCCCCCTGCCCCTCGGCGCCGGTGCGCTGCCGCTGGCCGACGTCCTGGCCACGCTCGGCGAGGACCCCGGAGAGCCGCGGGGCCCCGTGCCGACCCCCGAGAGCATCTACGACCAGGGCGCGGGCGGCTGGCTGTGCTGGGAGTACGAGAAGCGCTGGTACCCCGACGCCCCGGACCTCCCCGCCCTCCTGGCGCCGGCCCGCGCACACCTCCAGCAGCTCCTCGCCGCCGGGACGCCGAACCGGCACCGCACCGGCGCCTGACCACCCTCGTCCCGGGCCCACCCCCACCCCGGGTCCGACCGCGCCCCGCCCCGGGCCCCGCACGGCACCTTCCGCACCACCGGCAGCTCTCGCCCCGGCCCGCTCGCAGGCGCCGGAACCCATCCCCTCACACACCCGCGTCCGGTTCGCAATTGCTGGGCGCCACCTCGGATGGAGTGATTGACCGACAATAGTTTTCCGGCTATCCGTGTCTCCTTGGAAGTTTCCTTCAACGAGTCGAGGAAGCCCTCCGGAAGGAGCGCAGATGCACTCCAGACGTACCGTTCTGACCAGTGCGGCCGCCGCGGCCGCCGTCGTTGCCGCGGGTGCCGGCCCGGCAACGGCGGCGGCGCGGACCGCGGCCCCCGCCCTCGCCCTCGCCCACCAGCCCCTCCCCGATGCCGCCACCCGGACGCGGCTGCGCCGCCTGATCGCCCGTATGACCCCGGAGGAGAAGGTCGGCCAGCTGTTCGTGATGCGGGTCTACGGGCACTCCGCCACCGACCCGGACCCGGCCGACGTCGCGGCGAACCGGAAGGAGATCGGGGTCGCCAACGCTGCGGAGCTGATCGCCAAGTACCACGTGGGCGGCATCATCTACTTCGGGTGGGCGCACAACACCCGCGAGCCGCACCAGATCGCCGAACTCTCCAACGGCATCCAGAAGGCCGCCGCCGCCCTGCGCGTGCCGGTCCCGGTGCTGATCTCCACCGACCAGGAGCACGGCATAGTGGCCCGGGTGGGCGCGCCGGCGACGCTCTTCCCCGGGGCGATGGCGCTCGGCGCGGGCGGCTCCCGCGACGACGCGCGGACGGCGGGCCGGATCGCGGGGCAGGAGCTGTACGCGATGGGCATCCGGCAGGACTACGCGCCGGACGCCGACGTCAACGTCAATCCCGCCAACCCGGTCATCGGGGTCCGCTCCTTCGGGGCCGACCCGCAGGCGGTGGCCCGTATGGTCGGCGCTCAGGTGAAGGGCTATCAGGAAGGCGGGGTGGCGGCCTGCGCCAAGCACTTCCCCGGGCACGGTGACACCGACACCGACAGCCACGTCGGGCTGCCGTACATCCGGCACAGCGCCGAGGAGTGGGAGCGGCTGGACGCACCGCCGTTCAAGGCGGCGATCGCCGCCGGCATCGATTCGATCATGACGGCGCACATCGTCGTGCCCGCCTTCGACGCGAGCGAGGACCCGGCGACGCTCTCCCGGCCCATCCTCACCGGCATCCTGCGCGAGCGGCTGGGCTACGACGGGGTGGTGGTGACCGACTCGCTGGGGATGGAGGGCGTACGGGCGAAGTACGGCGACGCCCGGGTGCCGGTGCTGGCGCTCAAGGCGGGAGTCGACCAGCTGCTGAACCCACCGGACCTGTCGGTGGCGCACGGCGCGGTGCTCAAGGCCCTGAAGGACGGCGAGCTGACCGAACGGGACCTCGACGCGAAGCTGCTGCGGATCCTGCTGCTGAAGGAGCGGCGAGGGCTGTTCAAGGATCCGTACACCAGCCGGGCGGCGGTGGACCGGGTGGTCGGCACCCGGGGGCACCTCACCACCGCGGACCGGATCGCGGACCGTACGACGACGCTGCTGCGCAACGACGGTGGCGTGCTGCCGCTGTCGCGGCGGCGGGAGCGCAGGGTGCTGGTGGTGGGGGTGGACGCGGCCGCGCCCTCGGGGACCGGGGGGCCGCCGACCACGGTGCTGGCGAAGGCGCTCACCGATCTGGGCTTCACCGCCACCGCGCTGTCGACGGGCCCGACGCCGTCCCGGCAGCGGATCGACGAGGCGGTGGCGGCGCTCGGCGAACGGGACGCGGTGGTGGTGGCCACGTACAACGTGACCGCGCAGTCGGCGCAGCGGACGCTGGTCGGCGCGCTGCTGGGGACCGGCAAGCCGGTGGTGCAGCTCGCGGTCCGCAACCCGTACGACATCGCCCAGCTGGACGGGGTCAAGGCGGCCCTGGCGAGCTATTCGTGGACGGATGTGGAGCTGCGGGCGGCGGCCCGGGTGATCGCCGGGCGGCGGGAGCCGGTGGGCCGGCTGCCGGTCGCGATAATGCGTGCCGACGCCCCGGAGCAGGCCCTCTACCGGATCGGGCACGGCCTGTCGTACTGAGCGCGTCCGCACCGCGCACCGGCGGCGGCCCGGACAAGGGGTACCGGCCGGGTACGGCGCGCTCCCGGACGTCCGGGAGCGCGCCGTAGCCGTCACCGGCGTACGGCCGGGTGGCGGAAGGGCCTCACGGGCGCAGCATCGGCATCCGGCGGACCTCCTGCCGGTCCAGCTTCTTGTCGTACGGGGCCAGCGGGGTGGCCTCGACGCCCTCGGGGGCCGGGACGCCCGCCCAGTCGAGCAGCTCGGCGGTGGCCTTGGTGCGGTCGGCGTCCTTCAGCTTGGCGATGTTCGAGCCGTGGTTGCCGCCGGGGACGGTGAAGACGTAGGAGTCCCGGGCGCCCCTGCCGAGTTCGAAGTGCTCCGAACTCCACGGGTCGTACTGGCCGTTGACGAACATCATCCGGTTGGCGTGGTGCCGCACCCAGCGGTCGACGTCGGGCATCGCGCGCTTGTCGAAGCGCATCGGGATGTCCTTGGGGACGAAGCTGCGGGAGTTGTTGATGCCGGGGTACTTGAGCAGGCCGGCCAGGTTCGGGTAGCCGTAGCCGGGCTCCCCGAGCTGGGTGCCCGCCTGGTAGTAGTACGGCGTGTACGGCTCCATGCCCTGGTCGGTGTAGCTGTCGAAGCCGCCGACCTTGTCCATCCACTGCCACAGCCCGTCGGTGGAGACGATCGGCTTGGGAACCTCGGCGCAGGCGGTCTCGGCCGGCTGGTACTGCCAGAAGCCGAAGACCAGGTCGGTGACCATCACCTCGTAGGCCCGGTCGGCGTTGCCGACCTTGGTGAAGGTCTGCTTCTCCTTGTCGGCCCAGTCCTGGAAGCGCCCCACCATCTCCTTGCGGCGCAGCAGGGCCTCGCGTTCGATCGCGGCGAGGTCGGCGCGGCACTGCGCGGTACCGACGGTCCTGAAGAACCGGTCGTAGGCGGAGTCCTCGTCGTTGCGCACGTCGTTCGGCGCGACGTAGGCGACGGTGCCGTTCATGTCGTGCGGGAAGAAGCGGCGGTAGTAGGTGGCGGTCATGCCGCCCTTGCTGCCGCCGGTGGCTATCCAGTTCTTGCCGTAGATGCGGTGCAGGGCCTGGAATATGCGGTGCTGGTCGGTGGCGGCCTGCCGGATGTCGAGCTTCTTCCAGTCGGTGGGCGTGGGCCGCGACGGGGTGAAGTAACGGTATTCCAGCGAGACTTGATTGCCGTCGATGATCTTCGTGGGTTCACTGCGGGACGGCGTGGTGCTGACGTTGTAACCCGAGGTGAAGAACACCGTCGGGCGGTCCACCGACTTGTGCAGCACGGTCAGCCGCTGCTGGAAGGTCCCCTCGGCGGGGTGCCGGTGGTCAACCGGCTGGGTGTAGTTCAGGACGAAGTACCGGTAGCCGTCGACCGGCTTCTCCTCGATGAGGCTCATGCCCGGGATCGCCAGGATGCGGTCCTTGATGTCCTCGGTCTTCGGCTCGGCGGCGGTGGCCGCTCCCGCCGGTATGCTGCCGGCGCCCGCCGTGCCTATGAGCACCGCGAGCGACAGCAGCCATCTGGTGGCCTTGCGCATGCACCCTCCCCTTGGGATAGCAAAGGTCGGGCTGAACCTATCGGCGGGACACGGACGCCACCAGCCCTCGGGGGCCGTCCGGCGGATCTTCGCGGGACGGCCCCCGGGGACGGGTGGCCCGGCCGGGGCGTCAGGCCACCAGTTCCTCCTCCTCGCCGGTGAAGGTGCGCCACAGCTCCGCGTAGCGGCCGTTGCGGGCCAGCAGCTGGGCGTGGCTGCCGTCCTCGGCGACCCGGCCGTGGTCGAGGACCACGACGCGGTCGGCGCGGGCGGCGGTGGTCAGGCGGTGGGCGACGACCAGGGTCGTGCGGCGGCCGGCGAGGCGGTCGGTGGCCTGGTTGACGACGGCTTCGGTGGCCAGGTCCAGGGCCGCGGTCGCCTCGTCCAGCAACAGCACGTCCGGGTCGACGAGTTCGGCGCGGGCCAGCGCCAGCAGCTGGCGCTGGCCGGCGGAGAGGTTGCGGCCGCGCTCGGCGACCTCGTGGAGGTAGCCGCCGTCCAGGGTGGCGATCATGGCGTGCGCGCCGACCGCGCGGGCGGCGGCCTCCACCTCGGCGTCGGTGGCGTCCGGGCGGCCGTAGGCGATGGCGTCCCGGACGGTGCCGGCGAACAGGTAGGGCTCCTGGGGGACCACGCCGAGGCGGTGGCGGTAGCCCGTCAGGTCCAGTTCGCGCAGGTCGGTGCCGTCGACCCGGACCGCGCCGGAGGACGGGTCGTAGTACCGGGCGACCAGCTTGACCAGGGTGGACTTGCCGGCGCCGGTCTCGCCGACGAAGGCCACCGTCTGGCCGGCCGGTATGGCGAGGTCTATGCCGGCCAGCGCCGGCTCCGTGCTCCCGCCGTAGTGGAAGTGGACGTCGTCGAAGGTGATCTCGCCGCGCAGGGCGGGCACCGCGCGGGGCCGCTCGGCCACCGGGGTGGTGGTGGGCTCGCGCAGCAGTTCCTGGATGCGGCCGAGCGAGACGGACGCCTGCTGGTAGCCGTCGAAGACCTGGGACAGCTGCTGCACGGGGGCGAAGAACAGGTCGATGTAGAGGAGGTAGGCGACCAGGGCACCGGCCGTCAGGGTGTCGTGGGCGACCCGGTCCGCGCCGACGATCAGCACCAGCGCGGCCGCCACCGAGGACAGCAGCTGCACGAACGGGAAGTAGACGGAGATCAGGAACTGGCCGCGGATGCGGGCCGCGCGGTAGGCGTCGCTGCGCCCGGCGAACCGCTGCTCACCGCTGCGCTCGCGCCGGAACGCCTGGACGATGCGCAGCCCGGCGACGCTCTCCTGGAGGTCGCCGTTGACCACGCTGATCCGCTCGCGGGCCAGCTCGTACGCCTTGACGCTCTGCTTGCGGAAGAAGTACGTGCCGATGATCAGCGGCGGGAGGGTGGCGAAGACGACGAGGGCCAGCTGGACGTCGATGGCGAGCAGCGCGACGAGGATGCCGAAGAACGTCAGCATCGAGACCAGGGCGGTGACCAGGCCGGTCTGCAGGAATGTCGACAAGGCGTCGATGTCGGTCGTCATCCTGGTCATGATCTTGCCGGTCAGCTCGCGCTCGTAGTAGTCGAGGCCGAGGCGCTGCAGCTGCGCGAAGATCTTGAGGCGGAGCGAGTAGAGGACCCGCTCGCCGGTGCGTCCGGTCAGGCGGTTGCCGCCGATCTGGGCGGCCCACTGGGCGAGGACCACGCACAGCGCGAGCAGCGCGGCCGTCCAGACGCCGGCCAGCACGCCGCGCCGGACGCCCTCGTCGATGCCCTGCCGGATCAGGACCGGCAGCAGCAGCCCGGCCAGGGCGTCCACCGCGACCAGTGCCAGGGCGAAGGCCAGCGGCCGGCCGAAGCCGTGCAGCAGCCGGCGCAGGCCGTAGGCGCGCTCGGGGCGCACCGCCCGGTCCTCGTCGACGGCGGGGATGTCCTCGGCCGGCGGCAGCGCGGCGACCTGGGCGAGGAGTTCGGGGGTGGCCGGCATGCCGGCCATCGCGGCGCCGAGACCGGGTCCGGCGGCGGCCGTGCGGGGCCCCACGCCGGCGCCGCCCGCCTCGGCGTCCTGCTCGCGGCGGACCCACAGCTCGGGGGTGACGGCGCCGGTCCCGCCGTCGGGCTCGCCGTCCGGCCCGGCGTCGAAGCCGTCCGGCCGGCCGGGACCGGCGGCGTCCACTGCGTACGCGTGGTCCAGCAGCCCTCCCCCACTCTCGGCTCCGCTTGAGCGGGGGGACCCCCATGCGGCGAACTCGCCGTCGAAGGCGCCGGCCAGCTCGCCGGCCGGGTCCCGCTCGACACCGCCCAGTTCCTCGGGGTCGGTCAGCAGCCTGCGGTAGAGCGGACATCGCTCCGCCAGCTCGTCCTGGGTGCCGATGTCGACCAGCCGCCCCTCGTCGAGGACGGCGACCCGGTCGGCGAGCGCGAGGGTGGAGGCGCGGTGCGCGATGAGCAGGGTCGTACGGCCCGCCATGACGCCGCGCAGGGCCTCGTGGATCTCGTGCTCCACCCGGGCGTCGACCGCCGAGGTCGCGTCGTCCAGGACCAGCAGCCGGGGGTCGGTGAGGATGGCGCGGGCCAGCGCGACGCGCTGCCGCTGGCCGCCCGAAAGGGTCAGTCCCTGCTCCCCGACCGTGGTGTCGTAGCCGTCGGGGAGCTCCGATATGAAGCCGTCCGCCTGGGCGGCGCGGGCCGCGGCGCGCACCTCCTCGTCGGTGGCGTCGGGATGGCCGTAGGCGATGTTGTCGCGTATCGAGTCGGAGAACAGGAAGCTGTTCTCGGGGACCAGGCCGATGGCGGCGCGCAGCGACGCGAGGGTCAGCCCGCGCACGTCGTGGCCGCCGACCAGGACCCGGCCGGCGGAGACGTCGTAGAAGCGGGGCAGCAGCAGGGAGACGGTGGACTTGCCGCTGCCGGACGTGCCGACCACGGCGACCGTCTCGCCGGCTTCGATGCGCAGCGAGAAGTCGCTCAGGACGGGCCGCGGGGCGCGGGGGCCGTCGTCGTGCCCCGCCGCGTCATCGGGGCCGTGGCCGGGGTGCAGCGGGGCGTAGGCGAAGGTCACCCGGTCGAATTCGACGGTGGCGGGGGTGTCCGCGGGCAATTCGTGGGCGTCCGCCCGCTCCTCGATCGACGGCTCGGTGTCGATCAGCTCGTAGACCCGCTCGACGCCGGCCCGGGCCTGCTGCCCGACGGTGAGCATCATCGCGAGCATCCGGACCGGTCCGACCAGCTGCGCGAGGTAGGTGGAGAAGGCGACGAAGGTGCCCAGGGTGACCTGCCCCTGGGTGGCCATCCAGCCGCCGAGAGCGAGCATCGCGACCTGGCCGAGGGCCGGTACGGCCTGCAGGGCGGGGGTGTAGCGGGCGTTGAGCCGGACCGTGCGCAGCCGGCCGGCGAACAGCCGGCGGCCGACCTCGCGCAGCTTGGCGGTCTCCTGGTCCTCCTGCCCGAAGCCCTTGACGACCCGGACGCCGGAGACCGCGCCGTCCACCACGCCGGCGACCGCGGCCGCCTGGCCCTGGGCGTACCAGGTGGCGGGGAACAGCCGGTTCCGGCTGCGCTTGGCGATCAGCCACAGGGCGGGGGCGACGGCCAGCGCGACGACGGTGAGCAGCGGCGACAGCACCGCCATCACGACCAGCGAGATCACGAACAGCAGCACGCTGCCGATCATCATCGGCACCATGAACAGCAGGCTCTGGATCAGCTGGAGGTCACTGGTGGCGCGACCCACGACCTGACCGGTGCTCAGCTCGTCCTGGCGCCGCCCGTCGAGGCGGGCTATCGCGGCGAACATCCTGGTGCGCAGGTCGTGCTGGATGTCCAGGGCGAGCCGGCCGCCGTAGAAGCGCCGGAGGTAGGTCAGGACGTAGACCACGACCGCGGCGAGGACCAGCAGGCTCGCCCAGGGGGCGAGGGCGCGGTCGTGACGGACGATGACGTCGTCGATGATCAGCTTCGGTACGAGCGGGACCAGCGCCAGCACGGCCATCCCGCCGAGCGAGGAGCCGAGGGCCAGCAGCACGTCCTTCCGGTACTGCCAGCAGTCGCGGATCAGCCGCCGCGCCCAGCCCACTCGTTCCGTATCCGTCCCCGCCACCCGTTGCCTCCCACCCGTCGACGTCTGTCGCAAGGCGTCAACGACACGGGCGGCGGATTTCATCCCGCCGCAACAATCCGGCGCGCCGGCCGCCCGGGAAGGACGGCCGGCGCGCCGGGGCCGTTCAGGTGATCACTTCACCCGTTGCACGGTGAGTTCCGTGATGCCCGGGTGCGGCCGGGGCTTGCCGCCCGCGGCCGGGGTCCGGTCGCCCTCGACGGTGACCCGTACGTACCGGGCGGGGCTGCGGCCCGCGTACCCGGTGCCCGTCCAGTGCTTGCCGTCCCGCGAGACCTGGACGTTGTAGGACCTGGGGCGGGTGGCCGTCCAGTGCGGGGTGATCCGGCCGACGCGGGTGGTCCGGCCGAGGTCGACGGTGAGGGTGCCGGTGGCGGAGGCGGGAACCCAGGCGGTGGTCGTGTTGCCGTCCACCGCCGCGGGCGCGTACAGGCCCGGCTCCTCGGAGGTCGCCGTGGCGGGGGCGCAGCGGGCCGCGTTCGAGGTCGCGTCCAGGTCGGGGCGGCGGGTCTTGAGGACGGCCGGCACGCCCCGGCTGACGAGCTGCTCGCCGCGCGGCGTCTCGATCCGCATCGGCGCCCCGGCGGTGAGCCGCACCGTGGTGTGGTCGGCGCCGATCGCGACGTCGAAGGTCCGGCCCTGCCAGTGCAGACCCCGCAGGGTGACGCCCTCGGACAGCTGCGGCGGCAGCGTCGGGTCCAGACGCACCCGGTCCTCGCGCAGCCGCAGGCCGGTCAGCCCGTGGGTGAAGGTCTGGAGGAAACCGCCCTTGCCGGTGAGGAAGTCCTGCGCGGGCTTCCCGGCGTGCGGGTCGTCGGCGCCGGCTTTGGTGCCGCGCGCCTCGGAGAACTCCGCGAACGGCCCGCGGACGAACGGCTTGATGGACCGCATCAGATAGCTGTACGTGGCGCAGCCGGGCTCACCGATCGCGGCGGCGTCGATGGCGTGCACCGAGTCCGTCATGGCCGGGCCGTCCGGGTCGGTGTGCGCGGCGTAGAAGTCCAGCGTGCGGGACGCCCTGGCCCGCGACATCGGCCATTCCAGGGGGTACATCAGCAGCACGGTGTCGGCCTGCTTGATGGTGGTGCCCCGGTAGCCGGCGTACTGCTCGTAGACCTTGTTCCTGGTGTCGTAGGGGATCCGCAGCTTGTCGGCGAGGGTCCGCCAGGAGGCGGGCGCCCGCTCGCCGAGGACGGCGGCGACCCGGGTGGCGTTGCGCAGCGCGGTGGCGGCGCCGGCGTTGGTGAAGACGCCGTCGGTGACGCCGTTGCTGTACTCGTCGGGTCCGGCGACGTTCTTGATCGAGTAGCTGCCGTCGGTGTTGCGGGTGGCGCGGGAGGCCCAGAACTCGGCGATGCCCTTGAGGACCGGCCAGCCGCGTGACCGCAGCCAGGCGGTGTCCTTGGTGGCGAGGTAGTACTGCCAGGTGGCGAGGGAGATGTCGCCCATGAGGTGGTTCTGGGTCCTGCAGTGCGGCGGGTCCCAGCTGTGGCACTCGTTCCACAGATCGCCCTTGCTGCCGCTGGTCCACGCGTAGAACAGCCCGTCGTAGCCGAGCTTGCGGGCGTTGGCGCGGGCGCCCTCGCGGGTCTTGTAGCGGTAGTCGACGATCGACCTGGCGAGCGCGGGGTGGGTGGCCAGCAGGCCGGGGTACATCCAGGTCTCGGCGTCCCAGAAGATCTCACCGGCGTAGTTGTCGCTGGTCAGGCCGGTGGGGCCGATGCTGTTGTCGCTGCCGGCGCGGGTGGCGGACAGCAGCCCGTACTGCGCGGAGCGCACCCAGGACTGCAGCGCGCGCTGCCCCTTGACCTCGATGTCGCTGCGCCACAGCCGCTGCCAGGCCGCGGTGTGCCGGGCGAACAGGTCCGCCCAGCCGCGGGCCGCGGCCCGGCGCGAGGCGGCGTCGGCGTCGGCGCGCGGGGAGCGGGAGGTGAGCGCGGTGTCCACGCCGACGTACTTGGTCAGCTCGTACGAGCTGCCGCTGCGGACCGGGAAGGTCACGCGCTGATGGTTGCTCAGGGTGTCCGTCCGCGGCGCCTGCCCGGGGCGGGCCGCGTCGATGCCGGGGCCGGTGCGCAGGGTGGAGGCCACCGCGCCCTCGGTCCTCGTGCCGTCCGTGCGGAAGGAGACGTCCATCGTGCGGCCGCCGTCCCGGCCGCCCGCGGAGGCGGAGCCGGCCGGCGCCATTCGGCGGGCGCCGCGCCCGTCGAGGGTGTCGGTGACCGTGGCGGGGCCGCTCCAGTGGGGCGTCATCCGCAGCCGTACGGCGCCGGTGTGCGGGTCGTTGCGGTCGGCGAGCACCTCGTAGACCAGGTCGGTGCGGCGCCCGTCGGCGGCCGTCCAGGTCAGCGAGGTACGGACGAAGCCGCAGCGCAGCGAGAGGGTCTGGCGGTAGTTCGAGATCCGGCCGGGTGCGGTGGCGGAGGAGAAGGTGTCGGGGTGGGCGCCGCCGGTGGCGACGTCGAGGGTGGTCCAGGTCGGCAGGGCGGCGACGGCCTGGCGGCCCTGGACGTTCTTGGGCCCCTTGGCGTAGAGCCCGGCGACGAACGAGCCGTCGTACTCGGGGGTCTTCAGCGGCCAGCCGGTCTCGCCGCCGGGGGCCGCGTATCCGGTGCCGTTGGGGGGCACCCGCTGGCCGAGGTAGCCGTTGCCGACGTAGGCGTGGTGACTGTCCTCGGGATCGATCCGGGTGGCGGTGGCGCTCCAGCCGTCGCCGCGCTCGCAGGAGTCCCGCGGGGCGGGCGGGCCGGGCACCGGGTGCGGCGCCGACGCGGACGCGGGCAGCGGGGCGAGGAGCGCGACCAACGCGCCCGCCAGGAGCGGCGCGACCAGCCTGCGGGGGCGGCGCGCGGCGGGCCGGGGCGCCGCCGGCGGCTCGGGCGGGTGGTCAACGGGGGGTGGTGCCGAGAGTTCCATGGTTCTCCGTCGTCCGGGCATGGGGCCGCACCGCGTCCTGCGGTGCGGACTCCACCGTGAACATCATCAGGCCCCCGCCTGCACGGCACCCTAGGGCGCATCCCCCGTTCGGGTCACGGCCCGCCGGCGCCATATCGCTCCGATTGGCCAAAAGGGCCGCACTTACGGCACACTTTTAGACTGACCAGTCAGATCAAAAGGGGAGGGGTTTGTGAACACCACCCGCCAGGGGGCGGCGGTCAGCGCCAGAGGGATCGGAGTGCGGGGGCCACGGGGGTGGGCCTTCAGAGGCGTCGACATCACCGCGGACGCGGGCGCACTGATCGCCGTGCAGGGCCCGTCGGGTTCCGGACGCACCTGCCTGCTGCTCGCCCTCACCGGCCGGATGCGGATCACCGAAGGCACCGCCACGGTCGCCGGATTCCCGCTGCCCAAGCGGATCGGGACGGTACGCGGCCGTACCGCCGTCGCCCACGTACCGGGCGTCGCCGAGCTGGAGCCGGCCCTCACGGTCGGCGAACACCTCAAGGAACAGGCCCTGTTGGGGCGGCGCCTGAAGGGCTCGCTGCCCTTCGGCAAGCGCCACCGGGAGGCCACCCGGGCCCGGATCACCGCCGCCCTCGCGGCCGCCGGACTCGACCCCGAGACCCTCCCCAAGGGCCTGCGGACGGCCGTCCGCGACCTGGAGCGGCTGGAGGCGCTGCGCCTGTCGATCGCGCTCGCCGTGATGCACGCCCCGCACCTGCTGGCCGTCGACGACGTCGACCTCAAGCTCTCCGCGGCCGAACGCGACCTGGCCTGGGACCTGTTGCGGGACCTCACCCGGCAGGGCCTGACCGTCGTGGCGGCCGGCAGCGACGCGCCGGCGGACGCGCTGGTCGTCCGCACCACGCAGACCGGCACCCGGGCCGACGGCCCCGCCGACACCCCGGCCGGCCCGCCGGCCCCCGTTCCGGACGACACCCACACTCCCGAGGAGGAAGCGGCGCATGCGTTCGCCGAGACTGGCCGCGCTTGAGCTCAGGCGCTTCGGCAGGGGGAAGCTGCCCCGGCTGGGGCTGGTCGCCCTGATGCTGATCCCCCTGCTCTACGGGGCCCTCTACCTCTGCTCCTTCTGGGACCCCTACGCCCGCCTGGACAAGATCCCGGTGGCTCTGGTCAACGAGGACCGGGGCGCCACCGCCGGCGGCAAGAAGATCACCGCGGGCGAGGACCTGACCGAGAAGGTCACCGACAGCAAGACCTTCGACTGGCAGGAGGTCAGCGCCGCGGACGCCGCCAAGGGCGTCGAGAACGGCACGTACTACCTCTCGCTGACCGTCCCGAAGGACTTCAGCGAGCGGATCGCCTCCAGCTCCGGTGACGACCCGCAGACCGGCGCGCTCCAGGTCCGGACGAACGACGCCAACAACTACGTCGTCGGCTCGATCTCCAAGACGGTGTTCTCCGAGATCCGGGCCAAGACGTCGGCGACCTCGACCCGGGGCATGCTCGACAAGATCTTCGTGTCCTTCTCCGACCTGCACGACAAGACCGCCGAGGCGGCGGACGGTGCCGGCAAGGTCGACAAGGGCCTCGGCACGGCCAAGGACAAGACCGGCGAACTGGCCGACGGGCTGGGCAAGCTCGACCAGGGCTCCGGCGCGGTCAGCAAGGGCGCGGGCCAGGTCAGCGACGGCACGGCGAAGGCCGCGTCGAAGGCCCGGCAGCTCAGCCAGGGCGCCGGCCAGGTCGCGGACGGCACCCAGCAGCTCGCCGAGAAGGTGCAGGGCATCGCCAAGAAGGACCTGCCCTACCTCAGGGCGCACGGCCAGGAGATCGGCGAGAAGGCGCAGACCGTCGCCGACCTCACCCAGCGGCTCGACGAGGACCTCAGCAAGCTGCCGGGGGACTCCGCCCGGGCCGCCGGCCAGGCGCGCAAGAACGCCGATGACGCGGCGGAGCTGTACCGCGAGCGCTGCGGCGTCGTCGCCACCGACCCCGACTGCCCCAAGCTGAAGGCCATCGCGGACGGCACCGCCGTCGCGGCCGACGCGGCGGAAAAGGTCAACGACACCATCGGCCGCACCGACTTCGGGCAGCTGCACACCAAGCTGCGTGACCTGCACCGGATCGCTGTGACGGTGGCCGACCAGGCGCCGGGCATCGCCGACCGCGCGGACGCCGCGATCGCGAAGATCAACGCGCTCAACTCCGGTGCCCACAAGGTCTCCCAGGGCGCGGGGCTGCTCGCGGACGGCATCCACACCCTCGCCGACGGCGCCGGGAAGGTCGCCGACGGCGCGGGCAAGGTGCACAGCGGTCTCGGTGACGCCAAGGACGGCGCCGAGAAGATCACCGGCGGGCTGTTCAAGCTCAAGGACGGCTCGAACCAGCTGGCCGACGGGCTGCACAGCGGCGTCGCCAAGATCCCGGACTACGACAAGAAGGACCGCGACGCCCGCACCGAGGTGATGGCCGACCCGGTCGCGCTGGCCGCCAAGTCGCTGCACAAGGCGCCCAACTACGGCACCGGCCTGGCGCCGTACTTCATCCCGCTGTCCCTCTGGGTCGGCGCGATGGTCGCCTTCATGCTGCTGCAGCCGCTGGGCAAGCGCGCACTGGCCGCGGGCGCCCCCGGCTGGCGGATCGCGCTGGGCTCCTGGCTGCCGGCCTACGCCGTCGGCGTCGTCCAGGTGCTCGCCCTGATGGCCGTGCTCCACTGGGGCCTCGGCCTGGAGATGGCCCGCTCGGGTGCCACCGTCGGCTTCCTGCTGCTGGCCACGGCCTGCTTCACCGCCCTCATCCAGCTGCTGAGCGCCTTCTTCGGCCCGGCCGGCCGGGTGCTGACGCTGGTCGTCCTGATGCTCCAGCTGACCTCGGCGGGCGGCACGTACCCGGTGCAGACCAGCCCCGGTTTCTTCGCCGCCATCCACCCGTTCCTGCCGATGAGTTACGTCGTCGACGGCCTGCGCCGCCTGATCACCGGCGGTGACCTCACCGTCGTCTGGCAGGGCTGTGCGGTCCTCGCGGCCTTCACCCTCGGCGCGCTGGCCCTCACCGCCCTCACGGCGCGCGGCCGGCAGGTCGTCCGGATGAAGGACCTGCACCCGGAGCTCAGCCTGTGAACGGACGTGGGGAGCGAACCGTGCAGAGGTGCGCACCGGGCACCTGCCGAGTCGAGCGAAGCGAGCTTCCGGCATGAGCGCCGCTCCCGTCGGCCTCCGGGGCGGTGCCGTCAGCGGCACCGCCCCGGGGGCCGCCCCCGGTCCCCGTCGCGCCTCCACCCGCCGGCGGCTCTTCGACGCCGCCGTCACCCTCATCGCCGAACAGGGCTTCTCCGCCACCACCGTCGACGAGATCGCCGAGCGCGCCGGCGTCGCCAAGGGCACCGTCTACTACAACTTCGCCAGCAAGAACGTCCTCTACGAGGAGCTGCTGCGGGACGGCATCGACCTGCTGGCCGACTCCCTGCGCCGGGCCGCCGACTCGGCAACGGCCCGCGGCGGCACCCGGGTCGACGCCCTGGACGCCATGATCCGGGCGGGCCTGGACTTCATCGCCCGCTCCCCCGCCCTCACCCAGCTCTACGTGGCCGAACTCTGGCGCACCAACCGCAGCTGGCGCGCGACCGTGCAGTCGGTGCGCGGCCGGGCCCTGGGCGTCGTCGAATCCGTGCTGCGGGACGCCGTACGGGACGGCGAACTCGCCGACGAGCTCGACGTCCCGCTCACCGCCTCCGCCCTCCTCGGCATGGTCCTGGTCGCCGCCCTGGACTGGCTGTCCTTCCAGCCGCACCGGTCGGTGGAGGACGTCCACGCGTCGTTGTCGCGCCTGGTGCAGGGACGGGTCGGGGCGACGACGGGCCGCTGACGCCCGCCGCGCCACCGCCCGCCGCCCCGTCAGTCCGCCAGGTGCGTCGGGGCGAACATCCGCAGCCGGGCCGGCAGCACGACCACCGACGGGCCCGGGGCGGCGAACGCGGCCGCCAGGTCCGTGCGCAGCCGGTCCGGGCTCGTACGGACCGCGGGGACGCCGAAGGACTCGGCCAGCGCCACGAAGTCCGGCCGGGCCAGCTCCGTCGCGGTGGCCCGGCCGAACGCGTCGGTCATGTACTCGCGCAGGATGCCGTAGCCGCCGTCGTCGACGATCAGCCAGGTCACCGGCAGGTCGTACTGCCGGGCGGTGGCCAGCTCGGCGATCGAGTACATCGCGCCGCCGTCGCCGGAGACCGCCAGCACCGGCCGCTCCGGGTCGGCGACGGCCACCCCCAGCGCGGCCGGGAAGCCGTAGCCCAGACCGCCGGCGCCCTGCGCGGAGTGCAGCGCATTGCTGCGCCGCGGGTCGAAGGCGGACCAGGCCCAGTACGCGAGGATCGTCATGTCCCAGCAGCTGACCGCGTCATCGGGCAGGGCGTCCCGCACCGACGCCAGCACCCGCTGCTCCAGGTCGAGGTCCTGCCCGGCGAGGCGGTCCCGCACCCGGCCGAGGAGGCCGGAGACGGCGGCCTCGGGGGACACCTCGCGGGCCGCCCCGGTGCCGTCCCCCGCGGTGCCGCCCTCGTACCGCGCGACCTCCTCGACCAGCGCGGACAGCGCCAGCCGGGCATCGGCGTGCAGGCCGAGCGCGGCGTGGTTCGACTCCAGCTTGCCCAGGTCGGCCTCGATCTGCACGACCCGGCCGCGCGGCCGGAAGGTGTGGTAGTTCGAGGACAGTTCGCCCAGCCCGGAGCCGACGACCAGCAGGGTGTCGGCGTCCTCCAGGAAGGACGTGGTGTGGCGGTCCTCCAGCCAGGACTGCAGCGAGAGCGGGTGCTCCCAGGGGAAGGCGCCCTTGCCGCCGAAGGTGGTGGCCACCGGCGCCCGCAGCCGCTCGGCGAGCGCCAGCAGCTCCGCCTCCGCCCCGGCCCGGACGACTCCGCCACCGGCCAGGATCACCGGCCGCTCGGCGCGCGCCAGCCGTTCCGCGGCCGCCGCGACGAGTTCCGGCCGGGGCGCCAACTCCCTGGGCTCGACGCCCAGTCCGGCCACCGGCGGCACGTCGACCGGTGCCAGCAGCACGTCCTGCGGGATCTCCAGCCACACCGGGCCGTGCGGGGTGCTCAGCGCCGACTCCCAGGCGGCGGCGACCGCGGACGGGATCTGCGAGGCGGTACGCGCGGTGTGGACGGACTTCACCACGCCCCGGAACGAGGCGCTCTGGTCGGTGAGTTCGTGCAGGTAGCCGTGGCGGCCGCCGCCGAGGCCGGCCAGCGGCACCTGGCTGCCGACGGCCAGGACGGCGGCCGAGGCGGCGGCCGCCTCCTGCAGCGCGGCCAGCGTCATCAGGGCGCCGGGCCCGGTGGACACCAGCAGCGGCGCGACGCCGTGCGTGGCCCTGGCGTACGCGTCCGCGGCGAAGCCCGCGTTGTTCTCCACCCGCAGCCCCACGTAGCGCAGCGCGGAGCGGCGCAGGGCGTCGAACACCCCGAGGGCGTGCTGGCCGGGCAGTCCGAAGACGGTGGTCGCGCCCAGCGCGGTCAGCGACTCGACGACCAGGTCGCCTCCGTTGCGCGGCGGCTGCGTGGGGGCGGGAGGGGTGGTGCTCATGGTGCGTCGGCTCTCCGTGATCCGTGTTCGTCGGGCAGGGGCGGGGTGTTCGGTGCTCAGCGGCCGGAAGGGCTCGCGGTCGCGGACGGGCCCGAGGGGGCGAGGCGTTCGGCCCCGGCGGCGTCCGGACGGCCGGCCAGCCGGGCGCGCCAGGCGTCCAGCACCGCGGCGTCCGTCGGCCGGGTGGCCAGGCTGACCGCCACGTAGGCCACTAGCGAGGCGAGCAGCCCGTAGTAGATCGGCTCGTTGGCGAGGACGCCGAGCGACAGCATCAGCCCGACGACGGTCAGGCCGCCGACCGCGACGGCGGCGAGCGCGCCGGCCACCGTGCCGCGCTTCCACAGCAGCCCGCCCAGGATCGGCACCAACAGGCCGCCGACCAGCAGGTTGTAGGCGACGGTGAGGGCCTCGACGACGTTGTTGAGGGCGAGCGCGATCACGATGACGGCGAGGCCCATCAGCAGGATGAAGGCCCGGTTGCCGCGGACCTCGTCCTGCGGCTCCCCCGGCCCGCCGGGCCCGGCGTCCCCCGCGTGCGGGACGTCGGCGGCGGGGCGCTGCCGCCGCACGACTCCCCTGATCCGCGCCCATATGTCGTTGTTGGCGACGGTGGCGCAGGCGATCAGCGCGCCCGAGGACGTGGACATCACCGCGGACAGCGCCGCGGCCAGCACCAGCCCGCGCACGCCCACCGGCAGCGCGTCCTTGACGATCGTGGCGAAGGCGTCGTCCGGGCTGCCCAGGTGCGGGTAGAGCACCTTGGCCGCGGTGCCGATGACCGCACCGGCCACGGCGTAGACCAGACAGTACGTACCGGCCGCGGTGCCGCCGAGGCGCGCCACCCTGTCGCTGCGCGCGGTGAACACCCGCTGCCAGATGTCCTGCCCGATCAGCATGCCGAAGGAGTAGATCAGCACGTAGGTGAAGACCGTCTGCCCGCCGATGCCCAGCGGCGCGAAGTAGTCGTCCGGCAGCTGCGCCTTCATCTCGGCGAAGCCGCCCGCCTTGACGACGGCGACGGGCAGCAGGAGCAGCAGCACGCCGATGGTCTTCACGACGAACTGCACCATGTCGGTGAGGGTGATCGACCACATGCCGCCGAGCGTCGAGTACGCGACGACGATCGCCCCGCCCAGGATGATCGCGAGCGCCCGGTCCAGGCCGAAGAGGACGTCGAAGATGGTCGCGTAGGCGAGGGTCGAGGTGACCGCCAGCATCAGCGTGTACGCCCACATCACGACGCCGGAGATCAGCCCGGCGGAGCCGCCGTAGCGCAGGTCCAGCATCTCGGAGACCGTGTAGACCTTCAGCCGGGCGATGCGGGCCGAGAAGAAGACGCTCAGCGCGAGCAGGCCGAGGCCGATGGTGAAGACCATCCAGGCGCCGGAGAGGCCGTAGCGGTAACCGAGGCCGACGCCGCCGATGGTGGAGGCACCGCCGAGGACGATCGCGGCCATGGTCCCCGAGTACATCGCCGGGCCGAGGCGGCGGCCCGCGACGAGGAAATCGCTCTTGGACGTGGCGCGCCGCATTCCCCACCAGCCCATGGCGAGCATTCCGGCCAGATAGAGCACGATCACCGCATAGTCGACAGCCATGGGCCATCCCTTCCTGCTGCACCGAGGGAGTGAGGGGCGTGGGGGGATTGAGGGGGTGTGGCTCGGGGAGTGACGGGCGCCCGGCGGGCGGGGGTCCCGGCCGGGCGCCTCGTCCCGGGGCTTGACCCTAGGAGGCGGCAAGGCGACGCTGAAGTGTACGTTTCCTCCACTCACCGGCCGCCGACGTGGAGGGTTCGCACATGCCGCACCTGCCGCACCTGCCGCGCTCGACGCCGCCACCGGCCACCCTGCCGGCGCGACCCCCGACATCCCGGCCACCCACCCCGCCGGCGCCGCCCCCGGCGTCCCGATCGTCCCCACCTCCGGTGCCAGCCATGACCTCCCCACCGTCCACGCCCGCCGCCCCGCGGGCGACGCCGCCGCCGTCCACCCCGCCGGTGCCGCTGGCGGAGCTGCTCGCGCGGACGGACCTGGGCCTGCGGCAGATAGCCGGGCCCCGGGAGGGCGTCGCGATCCACTGGGTGCACACCTCCGAGATGGCCGATCCGGTGCCGTACCTCCTGGGCGGCGAGATGCTGCTGACGGCGGGGATGCACCTGGCGGAGGTGACCGGGGGCGCCCCGGCGCTGGAGTCCTATCTGGACGGCTATGCCGCCCGCACCGTCGCGGCGGGCGCCGCCGCGCTCGGGTTCGGCATCGCCCCGGTCCACGACACGGTCCCCGCCGCGCTGGTGGCCGCCTGCGACCGCCACGGCCTGCCACTGGTCGAGGTGCCGGCGGGGACCCCGTTCACGGCGGTGGAGAGCGCCGTGTGGCAGGCCGTGACGGAGGCCCGCCACCGGGAGCTGACCCGGCTCAGCGAGGCGCAGCGCGCGCTGGCCGCGGCCGCCGCCCGGCCCGACCCGGCCGCGGCGGTCCTGCGCGCCCTGGCCCGCCATGTGCGGGGCTGGACCGCGCTGCTCGCCGCGGACGGCACGGAACACGGCTCGTCCGGTCCGCGCCCCGTCGACGCGGTACGGGCGGCGGCCGGCCGGCTCGCGCAGGTCGTCGGCGGCGACGGGGGCGGGGCCGGCACACGTGACGGCGCGGGCGGCCCGTCCTCCGCCACCGACGCACTGCCCGGTGCCCAGCTGTCCGCCTACGCGCTGACCGGGCGCGGCCCGGGCCGGCAGGCGCTCGCACTGGTGGTCGCGGCGGACCCGCACGACCCGCCCGCGCACACCATCGCGGGAGTGGCCGCCGTACTCCTGTCGCTGATCACCGGGCCCGCCGGCGACCGCGGACCGGCCGCGACCGGACACGCGGCGGCCCTGGTCCGGCTGCTCGTCGGCGCCCGCCCCGCCGAGGTCGCCCCGCTCCTCGGCGCGCCTGTCTGGACCGTCGTCCACGCCGAGCGCCGCCGGGAGACGGCCGGTTCGGCGGCCTCCCTGGCCACCGCCCTCGGCACCGCCCTCGACACCCCACTGATCGCACCGACGCTGACTGCCGAAGGGACTACGGCGGGGGTCGGGACGTCTTCGGCGGGGGTCGGGACGCCTTCGGCCGGGGCCGGGGCGTCGACGATCGGTGCCGGGGCGTCGCTCCCTGCTCCCGTCCTCCGCGCGCTGGTGCCGGGCGACCTTGAGATCACCGCGCAGCCCGGCTGGACGCTCGGGGTCAGCGCACCCGTGCCCGTCGAGGAACTGCCGGCCGCCGACCGGCACGCGGCCACCGCCCTGCGGCGCGCCCTGGCCCAGCGCGCCCCCCTCGTACGCCATCGCGCCCCCGGCCCGCACGGCATCGCCTCGCTGGTCGCCGCCGACGACGCCCGGCAGCACGCCCGGGCCCTGCTCGCCCCGCTGGCCGACTCCCCGCCCCTCCTCGACACCCTGCACAACTGGCTCTCGTTGCACGGAAGTTGGGACCGCACGGCAACCTCCCTGGGCATCCACCGCAACACCGTGCGCCAGCGCATCAGCCGTATCGCCACCCTCCTCGACACCGACCTGGACGACGCCGATGTCCGTATGGAGCTGTGGTTCGCCCTGCGCTCCCTGGACCGGGACGCCACGGCCCGTCGGTGACGCGCTTGTGACCGTCAACTCCTTGAGAAACCAAGGGAGTCCGCGTCTAGACTTTGCCTGTCGTTGTGCTGCACGTGACCACGAGCAGGTAGAACGGGGGCCGCGATGGCCGGAGACGGGCTGCAGGCGGACATTCCGTCGCTGAAAGCCGGGGGCAAGGACTTCACCGGGGTCGGGGAGCGGTACCAGTCCGCGGTCGAGAAGCTCAAGAACGCGCTGACCGGCCTGGAGGGCCAGGACACCCCACCGTGGGGCGATGACGACATCGGCGAGAAGTTCGGCGTGGTCTACGAGGGCCTGCGCGACGGGATGTACGAGTCGATGGGGCATCTGGCCGCCAAGCTCCAGGAGATCGGCGGAGCCCTGAACACCATGGCCGACAACCACCAGGCCGACGAGGACTTCAACGAGTCCCTGATGAAGCAGCACGTCGCCAACGCCGAGGCACAGAGCCAGCTGATCAGCGGCTTCAAGGCGCCCCGCACCTGACGCGCGCCGCGGGCTCCCGCACGCTCACGCGTCCCGCACCCATCGCCGCACCTTCCGCACGCCGCCGCACTGTCTACGGGGGATCGCCGACATGTCGCTCATGCTGCCGGACTGGCTGGAGTGGGTCCTCGAAATGCTCGGCTACGACTGGCCGACGGGCGACGAGGACAAGATGAACGAGTCCGCCGCCAAGTGGCGGGAGTTCGCCAACGCCGTCGAGCAGCTGCAGTCGGAGGGCGTCACCGCCGCCGGAAACGTCCTGTCGGCCAACTCCGGCGAGAGCATCGAGGGCTTCAGCAAGACCTGGGAGAAGTTCTCCGGCAACGGTTCCGGCTACCTCGACGACGCCCGTACGGCCGCCGAGCTGATCGCCTTCGCGATGGACGCGGGCTCGGTGATCATCATCGGCATGAAAGCCGCGGTGATCGCCCAACTGGCGATCCTCGCCGCGGAGATCATCGCGGCCCAGGCGGCGGCACCCTTCACCCTCGGCCTGTCCGAAATCGGCGCCGCGGGCGCCACGCAGGCGACCCGGCTGATCGTGCGCCGGATCCTGAAGGAGGCGCGCGAGGCGCTGGTCGAGGCAATCGTCGAGACGGTCAAGGAGCCCGCCGTCTCCGCGCTGGAGGCCATGATCTCCGACGCCATCGCCCAGGGCATGAACATGAACTTCGGGGCCCAGCAAGGCTTCGACGTCGGCCGCAGCCTCAAGACCGGCGCGGACGCGGGCATCGACGCGGCCAAGAACTCCGGCCAGACCTTCACGGAGGCACTGCGCGACGGCGCGGGCGGCAGGGCGGGCCACCACGCCCGCGGCGGCCTGGACCACGCCGCCGGACACGGCGGGAACGAACACGGCGGCGGGGGCGGTGATGGGGAGCACGATGGCGGGGGCGGTGGGGACGGAGGCGGAGAGCACGGCAGCGGTGGGGACGGCGGGGGCTCGTCGGGCGAGTCCAGTACCGGGTCGGGGTCGAGGTCGGGGTCGGACTCCGGGTCCGGGTCAGGGTCGGATTCCGGGTCGGGATCGGGTTCGGGGTCGGGTTCGGGGTCGGGTTCGGACTCCGGGTCCAGTTCGGGTTCGGGGTCGGGGTCCGGGTCGGGGTCAAATTCCGGCTCGGGTTCCGGGTCCGGTTCGGGTTCCGGGAGCGGTACGGGTTCCGGGAGCGGGCCGAACGGCGGGTCGGGACACGGCTCCGACAGCGGCTCCGGCCCCGGGACCGGGACCGGGACCAATGGCGGGCCGGACCACAGCCCCGGCAACGGTCCCGACTCCGGCCCCCCGAACGGAACATCAACCGCTACGAACAGCGACCCGGGCAACACCCCGTCGACCACCACCGACAGCTCCACGCCCCCCGGCCAGGACAGCAACCGGAGCGTCCCACAGGCCCAGCCCCTGCCACCCCCGGACCAGCGCAGCGCCTTCGACGAGGGCTACACGGGCGGCAACAGCCACAACCCGTACGGGGGTTCCCCCACACCGGACTCAGCGGGAACCCACCCCACCACCGACACCACGCCGGACGCGGCCCGCCCGGACCACGGCCCCACCGGCACCCAAACGGCGCCGGCCCCGTCCCCACACCCGGACGCGGCCCCGCCCCCCGATGCGTCCCACACCCCGGGTCCGACACCCGACTCAGCACCGCCCCACACCTCAGGCCCCTCTCCCGACGCGGGGCCCACCCCCGACGCGGGACCGTCCCCGGACGCGGGCCGTGCCCCGGACCACTCGCCCTCCGACCAGCCCACCGCTGCCACCCACCCGTCCAGCAACGGCAACGGCAACGGCTCCGGCGACAGCAACAGCAACAGCAACAGCAACAGCAACAGCAACAGCGCCAACGGTGACAACTCCGGCGACAACTCCGGTGGTGGCACCGGCTCCGGCCGGCCGGCCGCGCCGCATGTGAGCGTGCCCTCCCAGGGCGCCCCCGGCCCGCACTCCCCCTCATCCGGCCCACCCGTCGGCCAGCGCGACCCGGCCCCCGGAAACCCGATGCCGCACGTCCGGGACGACGACACCACCGTCACCACGCAGTCCGCCGACACCATGACCGCGCCACCGCCCACCCAGCACCCGCCGACGGACCCCGGCGCCCCCACCCACCCAACGCCCCAACAGGCGCCGCAGAACGGCCCGCAGAACCCCGGCCCGGTGATGGGTGCACCCACCACGATGCCTCCCCAGGGCGGTCCCGCCACGCCGGGTGCCACCCCGCCCCGGGGCGGCGGCACCCCGCCGCCCTCCGGGAGCCCGTCCACCCCGCCCCACCGCCGTCCGGACGGTTCCCAGCCGATCCATGACGTCACCCAGCAGCGCCGCCCGGACCGTCCGGCCTACGATCCCCGGCTCGACGGGCCACGCCGCCCGGACGGCACCCGCCCCGACACGACGCGCCCGGACACCCCCCGCCCCGACCCCACCCGTGCGGACCCGCGCCGGCCGCAGCCCGAAGCCCCCCGCAGCTCAAACCCCAGCGGCCGCCCGACCCCCACCGACCACGCGAACGACACCAACAACCCGCACCACACGGACAGCTCGAACAGCTCGGACAGCTCCGAAAACTCCGCCCACTCCGAGAACTCCGACCACTCCCAGCACGGCGCCCCCTCCGAGCACGGCGACCAAGGCGAGCCCACCCCCGCCTCCGACACCCGCAACCGCGAACGCCCCGGCGGACTCGACGGCCCCACCGACGAACACCAACAACACGTCGAAAACGCCATCCCCAAGGACGACAACGGCCAACCCCAACGCCACCCCGACCCCGAGACCGGCCACTGGATCAACACCATCAACCACCCCGGCCCCGACGCCCCCGGCCGCAACAACAACTGCGTCGACGCCGCCCTCGCCACCGCCGACACCTACGCCGGCCACCCCACCGCCGCCGCCCACCGCACCCCCGACACCCACCCCGACGGCACCCCCTCCGACCGCGGCGAAAACAACGGCCGCGACCGCATCGAAAACACCCTCGGCACCCGCTTCAACGACTACGGCAACGGACCCGACGCCTTCCACCGCCTCGAAAACGACCTCCACAACGCCGGCCACGGCTCACAAGCCGTCATCATCACCCAAGACCACAACGGCCGCGCCCACGCCTGGAACGTCGTCAACCACCACGGCAACCTCACCTACATCGACGCCCAAACCGGCCAACACAGCAACACCCCCCTCCACGACGGCACCAACGGCGTCCACGCCATCCCCCTCAACCCCAACCGCCAACCCCTCCCCACCCACACCGGCAACGACCACCACACCGGCCCGGGCGCCGACCCGCACACCGACCGCCGCCCGGCCGCCGAACCCGCCGGCGCCGGGGAGAAGCGCAAACACCCCGGCGAGGCGTCCGACATCGAGCGCGACGACCAGCGCCACCCGGTGCACGGGGAGCAGCCCGGCACCCTGCACGACGGCCTTCCGCCGGACGACGCCCAGGACCGCCTCCGGGCCAACGAGCAGACCCCGGTGCACCAGATCCAGCACGACGTGCTGGACCGTCAGATGCGGGACTGGGCCAACGACGGCAGCCTCGCCCGCGTCCTGCAGATCGCCGCCGGGGACGGCCCGGACCCGGACGCGCCGCTGCGGCTCAACGCCGACCAACTGGCGCACCACCTCGACGGGTTCAACGACCTCAACCGCGGTGAGCGGATGGCCGTGGTCGCGTCGCTCGGCCGGCTCAGCCACACCTTCCACAAGGAGTACGGGGTCCATTCGAACCCGGTGAGCAGCGGGAAGGATTCGGTCGGCGCGGACCTGCACGAGCGGGCCGCCGCCAACAAGATGAAATCCTTGCTCCGCAATATCGATAACCCTGGCCCCAATGTGGACAAGCACGGCCCGGACCTGACCGGTCGCAATTTCGCGGTCATCGAGGTCGAGGGACCCAACGGCACCGAATACGTCGTCGATTCCTCGCACCCCAAGCAAGGCGATGAGTCGGCGAAACACTCGGAGAAAAACCTCGGCACCTGGTTGAAGGAAGCCAACAGAATCTCTGGAAACAAGTACCGGCTCGCCGGGCTCTATACGGAACGCGAGCCCTGCGGTGACAAAAAGGGCGCACTCGGAAAGCACAACTGCTCCGACTACTTGATCAAGATGGCGAAGGAGCAGGGCGGCGGACAGCAGGTCCCGGTCTACTACAGCACGGCGTACCGCACGGACGCGGACGTGGTGCAGGAGCGGAACAGGATTCGCCAGGAGGAAATGAAGCAGGCCCGCGAGGAACTCGACGTGCGGAAACTCCCGAAGGACCGACTCCGGGAAATCGACGAGGACGTGCGCGAGCGCGTCCCGGATTCACCGGCGATGATCGAGCAGGACCGGCAGTTCGAAGAACGGGTCGACCGGGTAAGGAATTTGTGGAACATCATTGCCACCCAGGTGTAGGCTCGGCGGCGCCAAAGGGTCGTCAGCCAGCCTGTGAAGGGACATGATGCCGAGCCCCGGGAATGCGTATGAGGACGTCCGTGCCGATGACGCCGTCGCGCGCATCCTCGAATGGTGGCGCGGCGACGGGCGGCGGGAGCCGGTCGCGGAACTCGTAGGGGCACCGGAATCGGGCAGAACGCGGGTACTGCGGCGTGTCCATGAGGCGCTGCCCGCGGGTATCTGGGTGGACGCCGGCGGACTCACCGCGGAAGAAGTGCTGCAACGGGTGCTGGCCGCGGCGGAGGTGGCACCGCCGCCGCACCGCCGCGCGGGATGGCGCGGCGAACTGCGCGCGGCGGACCTCGGCGACCGCCCGGTGTTCCTCGCCAACGCGCACCGCGCGGGCCGCACCAGGACGTCCGCCCAGCCGGACCGGGTGGTGCGCACCCTGGCGCGCGAGCTCGCGGTCTCCGCCCGTACGAAAGTCGTCGTGGAGGCCGATCCGCCGGCCCGCACACGGCCCAGGCGCGGCCTGTTGGCCCTGCACCTCCTTCCCGACGCGCCTTCCGAAGCATCTTCCGGCGCGGCGGCCGAAGAGGTTCCGGTACCCCTCGCGGTGCGGGCCCTGGCCCTGGCCGAACTCCCGCGGACACCGCTCGCCGTGTGGCGCGAACTCGCCGACGCCGTCGGGGCGCAGCTCCCGGACCGCGCCGCCCTGCCGGACTTCGTGCGGCAGTTCCCGGACCTGCTCGACCTCGACGGGGAATGGGTCTCGTTCCGCGAGGAACGCGTCGCCCGGCGCCTCCGCCGGGACTTCGACACCGCACAACTCCGCACCGCCGGCGCGAGGTTGCTGGACCGGCTGCCGACGCGGTCCTCGTCCGGGGGCTTCGCTCCCGACCGCGACGACCCCGTGGGCACGTACCTGACGCACGCGCTCCCGCTGCACGCGCTCCACGCCGGCCGGCTCGACGACGTACAGCGCGACGGCGAGGTGCTGGCCCACCTGGATCAGGTGGCCCTGCTCGACGCCGCGACCTGCGCGTCGCCGCACGCCCTCGACCGCCGTACGCCGGCCGGTGACGCCGCCAACCTCTGGCTGAGCGGCGTCGATTCCCTGCCGCAGCGCACCTGGGCGGCGTGGCTGCATCTGATGAGTACCGTCCGGGGCGCCACCGGGATCGCGGACGGTATCGCGCGGTCGGGCCTCGATCTTCCCTGGAAGGTGCGGTGGGCGCACTGGCGCCCGCCGGGCGGCTGGGACCTCGCACACCTGGAACCGGGCCCGCAGCTGGCCCTCTCCGACGTCACCGACGAGGTCACCAAAGACGCCACCGAAGACCCGATCCAGGACGACACCGGCGGCGTGCCGGGCGCGGCCGGGCGGCGCGTGGTGGCCGGCCAGGGCGCCTGGGACCGCCGGGTGCGCATCTGGGACGCCGCGACCGGTGAGCAGCTCGGCGGGCCCTGGAGCGACGGCGTACCGCGGCCCGGGCAGGCCGAGCCGCTCTGGCCGCCGGACCGCGACCCGCAGCTCACCCCGCCGTGGGTGCAGCTGACGAGTTACGGGATCGCACCCGAGCTGATCAGCGACACCCTGCGGCCGGAGGGCCTCGACCTGGTCGTGGTCGCCGGCCCGGGTGGCGTCCTCGCCGTCGAACCCGCCGATCCCGACGGGTTCGAGGGGCTGGGGGACGTCCACGGTGAGCCGTTCCTCGCGCCGTACGGCCGGGTCGACGGCGGCACGGACTGGCCCACGCCCGATCCGGCCGTCCTGGACGCGCTGTTCGGTCCCGGCACCGTACGGCGGGTGGCGGCCGGCGCGCTCCCGGCCGGGCTGGCCGACGAGGACGCCCGCCGGCTGCTGACGGAGACCGGACTGCCGGCGTTCCGCGGCGCGGAGATGCGGCTGGTCGCCGTCGACGAGGAGCCGCTCGCGGAGCTGTCGGCGGAGGAGGTCTGGGAGTACGCCGAGGACGACGAGGTGCCCGCGTCGGCCGGCCGGGGCGCGTACTACCGACTGGGCGTCTGGGGCGGCCGGCGGCTCGTCCTGGACGGCGAGCGCGGCGGCGTCCACGTCGTCCCCGGCGAGGACGACCCCGGCTACGAACAGCCGCTGGTGGCAAGCAGTTTGAGCACCTTCGTGGCGATGCTTCAGGGCTATGTGTTCGGCCGCTGCCTGCTCCCCATGGCCGTGAGCCCGGCCGAACGCGAACGCGTCCGGGACCTCATCGCGCTCGATCTGGAGGCGATCGACGAGGAGGGGGCGGAGTCCGCCGCCTGGACCGACGTCCTCGACGACGAGACCGACTGAGCCCCGCCCCTCCGTCCCCTCCCCGACCGGGCCTACTGCCCCTGCCTGCCGGCAGCGATCTGCCGCGACATGATCGTCGTCAGCTCGTACGCCGTGTGGGACGCGGCGACCGAGGTGATCTCGGCGTGGTCGTAGGCCGGGGCGACCTCGACGACGTCGGCGGAGACCAGGTTGCAGGACGCCAGGCCCCGCAGGATCTCCAGGAGTTCGCGCGAGGTCATGCCGCCGGCCTCGGGGGTACCGGTGCCGGGCGCGTGCGCCGGGTCCAGGCAGTCGATGTCGATGGAGATGTAGAGCGGACGGTCACCGATGCGCTGGCGCAGCTGGTCGGCGACCTCGTCGGCGCCACGGCGGTAGACGTCGGCGGAGGTGACGATGCCGAAGCCCATCTTCTCGTCGTCGGTCAGGTCCTGCTTGCCGTAGAGCGGACCGCGGGTGCCGACGTGCGAGAGCGCCTCGGTGTCGAGGATGCCCTCCTCGACGGCCCGGCGGAACGGGGTGCCGTGGGTGTACTCGGCGCCGAAGTAGGTGTCCCAGGTGTCCAGGTGCGCGTCGAAGTGGAGCAGGGCGACCGGGCCGTGCTTCTTGGCGACGGAGCGGAGGAGGGGCAGGGCGATGGTGTGGTCGCCGCCCAGCGTCATCATCCGGGCACCGGAGCCGAGCAGGTCGTCGGCCGCGGCCTCGATCGTCTCGACCGCCTCGTTGATGTTGAACGGGTTCGCCGCGATGTCACCGGCGTCGGCGACCTGGGCGAGCGCGAAGGGAGAGGCGTCCTGCGCCGGGTTGTACGGGCGCAGCAGGCGCGACGCCTCGCGGATGGCGTTGCCGCCGAAGCGGGCGCCGGGGCGGTAGGAGACGCCGCTGTCGAAGGGGACACCGACGACGGCCACGTCGGTCCGGCCGCCGACCTCGTCGAGGCGCGGCAGGCGGGCGAAGGTGGCCGGCCCGGCGTAGCGCGGGACACGGGAGGAGTCGACGGGGCCCACGGGCCCGTTGGAGGCGCTGGCTGCGGTGGTCATGAGGCTGAGGGTAGGGAGCGGCAAGGGGCAGGGACATGGACATTTGCGGCGGGTTCCGCCGGACCGTTCGACGTTTTGGCCAGCGGGCGGCCCGCCGGGGCAATGACGGCCCCGCGCCGGGGCCCGGTATCGGCTCGCCAGGCCCGGAACCGCGGTGCGCCGGGCCCCGTACCGCGGGTACGCCGGGCCCGGTACCGCGGCTTCGCCGGCCCCCGTCCGCGGTCCGCCCGTCCGGGCTGCGGAACTACCCCGCCCCGGAACATACGTCCGGGCACAATGGCGCTATGCCGATAGCCTCCACAGCCGCCGCCCCGTCGCGCGCCGAACTCGTCGACCATCTCGTCCGCACCCGGATCGCCGGTGAGGTCGCCACCCCCCGGGAGAACAACCTCTCCCACTACCGCAGCCTCGCCAACGGTGACCGCCACTACTGGTTCGGCCTGGAGTTCGGCGACCGGTGGACGGACGAGCAGGACGTGCTCGCGGTGATGGCCGAACGCTGCGGGGTGAACGACGATCCGCACCACCGGCAGGGGCAGGACACCATCGACCCCGAGCTGACGGTGGACGCGCTGGAGCGGGCGGCCGCGGTGCTGCGCAAGGCGGCCGCCGACCGGCAGCGGGTGCTGTTCGCGACCGGCCACCCGGGCGGGCTGCTCGACGTGCACCGGGCGACGGCGGCGGCGCTGCGGGCGAAGGGCTGCGACATCGTCGCCGTACCGGGCGTCATCGGCGTGGAGGAGGGCCTGGTCGTCCAGTTCGCGGAGGTGGCGATGCTGGAGCGCGGGGCCACCCTGTGGCACACCCACTCCCCCGCGCCGATGGCCGCGATCCTGGACCAGCTGGAGCGGGACGGCGACCCGCTGCCCGACCTGGTGATGGCCGACCACGGCTGGGCGGGGTGCGCGGGCCGGCGCGGCATCGAGACGGTCGGCTTCGCGGACTGCAACGACCCGGCGCTGTTCCTCGCCGAGGCGGAGGGCACCCTCCAGGTGACCGTCCCGCTGGACGACCACGTCGTCAGCCCCCGCTACTACGACCCGCTGACCGCGTACCTCCTGGACGCCGCCGGCCTGGCCTGACGGACGCACCGGGCCCAAAAGCTCCCGCACCGGGCCCGGGGACTCCAAGGGGCTGGGGACTCCTAGACGAGTAAGTCCGAAGTGCTGGTCAGTGGTCGTAGGCGATCAGTGATCGTGTGATCGGTGTTCCGGTGGCCCGGTTGTGCCAGATCGCGGCGGTGAGAGCGAGGATGCGTTGTCCGACGCGGGCCAGGACTCCGGCTGGGGTTCTGGCTCCGTGGCGTTCGAGGTCGAGCTGGCCTTTGAGGGTGTCGTTGACCGACTCGATCAGCTGCCGGATCGGTTTGAGGAGGTGCTCTCCTGGCCGGGGCTTTTTGTTGCGGTAGCTGGGCCGCAGCAGGGTCAGGCCGTGTTGGGCCATGAAGGCGTCGAGGTGCTTGGAGACGTAGCCCTTGTCGCCGATAACCGTCTGCCCGGGGCGGGTGGCCAGCAGGTCGGCGTCCTGGGTGAGCATGCCTGTGAGGACTTCGCGTTCGTCCGTCTTGGGGTTGGCCAGAGCCCAGGCGATCGGTAGTCCGCCAGGTGTGCAGATCAGGTGCAGGCGCAGGCCCCAGAAGAACCGTGAGTGCGAGGGACAGTAGGAGTAAGCGGCCCAGCCGGCCAGGTCGGAGCGTTTGACGGTGGGGCGTGAGCGGGCGCATTCCACGGGTGTGGAGTCCACGATCCATACGTCGTCGTGCCACAGATCCGTGTCGCGGGCGAGGGTGCGAATGAAGCGGCCGAGCAGGGTGTTCGCGGCCCGCAGGCGCTTGTTGTAGCCGGACTGTTCGGGCAGGTAGGGGAACTCGGCCGCCAGATGGGTGCGGGCGAACCGCAGCCAGCGGGCCTCGGAGACGAAGCCGAGTACGGCCTGCATGACCGCGAGCGTCAACAGTTCGGCATCCGTCAGCCTCGGTGGACGCCCTGTCCGCCGCGTTCCTGCCAGAGAGTCATCGATCCTCACGTACAGTGCAGTCGCGAGGGTCTCCAGGTTTGTCGTCACAAACGAACCAACGAGACCCTCGCTTCATGCGCCCGAAGACTTCGGACTTACTCGTCTAGGGGCTGGGGCGAACACATCCCGTAGGGGACACGAAGGCCCCCTGCGGGGCCACAACGGGTTGTGAGGGGGCGGTATTCCCCGCGGTGCGGCGCCAGTTGGGGCACCACGGCGCCAGTTGGGCACCACGGGCGGCGCCTGCCGGGGACCCCCGGTCCCCGGGCCGCCCCGTGCCGGCGGCCCCGTACGGCGCCCGCCGAGGGGGCCCATTGGACCCGAGCGCCCCCGCCGCGGCACCCAGGAGCCCTCTGCCGGCGGACCCGAGCGCCCCCTGCCGAGGCACCCACCGGGCGGCCCCGGGCAGGCGCCCGCTCGGCCCGATCAGGCACCCAGCAGACACCCGCACAGACACCCAGCCGAGCCCCGGCCAGACACCCAGCAGACACCCGCACAGACACCCAGCCGAGCCCCGACCAGACACCCAGCAGACACCCACACAGGCCCCCGGCCAGGCCCCGCACAAGCCCCCAGCCAGCCCCCCCCCCCCCAAGCACCTACCGTGGCACCCGGATCACGCCCTCCTGGATGACCGAGGCGGCCAGTAGTCCGTCGGCCGTGAAGATGCGGCCCTGGCCCAGGCCCCGGCCGCCCTGGGCGGTGGGGGACTCCTGGTCGTAGAGCAGCCACTCGTCGGCGCGCAGCGGACGGTGGAACCACATCGCGTGGTCCAGGCTCGCGCCGACCACGTCGCCGACCGCCCAGCCGCCCCGGCCGTGGGCGAGCAGGATCGAGTCCAGCAGGGTCATGTCGGAGACGTAGGTGACCAGGCAGATGTCGAGCAGCGGGCGGGGGATGACCCCGTCGTCGTCGAGCTTGCCCTGGGTGCGGAACCAGACCTGGGACCGGGGCTCGCGGGGCTCGCCGACGGTGACGTACGGCGGCTCGTCGGCGTACCGCAGGTCGATCGCGGCCCGGGCCTCCAGCAGCCGCTCGGCGACCTCCGGCGCGAGGAACCGTTCGGCGTGGCGGGGCAGTATCTCGGCGGCGGTGGGCAGCTCCAGCGGGTCCGGTGCCGGCGGCATCGGCTCCTGGTGCTCCAGCCCCTCCTCGTACACCTGGAAGGAGGCCGAGAGGTGGAAGATCGGCTGGCCGTGCTGGACGGCGACGACCCGGCGGGTGGTGAAGGACCGGCCGTCCCGGATCCGGTCGACGGTGTAGACGATGGGCGCGCCGGGGTCGCCGGGGCGCAGGAAGTACGCGTGCAGGGAGTGCGGCGGACGGTCCTCTGGGACCGTGCGGCCGGCCGCGACCAGGGCCTGGGCGGCGACCTGGCCGCCGAAGACCCGGGGCACGACCGAGGCGCGGCTCAGGCCGCGGAAGATGTCCTGCTCGATCCGCTCCAGGGCGAGCAGATCGAGCAGGGACCGGAGTGCGTCGTTCACGTGCCCGGTGCCCTTACGGCCTAGAGGCCCATGGACTTGGCGATGATCGACTTCATGACCTCGCTGGTGCCGCCGTAGATGCGGTTGACGCGGTTGTCGGCGTACAGGCGGGCGATCGGGTACTCGTTCATGAAGCCGTAGCCGCCGTGCAGCTGGAGGCAGCGGTCGATGACGCGGTGCGCGACCTCGGTGCAGAACAGCTTGGCGGAGGCGGCCTCGGCCGGGGTCAGCTCGCCGGCGTCCAGCGCTTCGAGCGCACGGTCGGCGACGGCCTCGGCGGCGTCCACCTCGGCCTGGCAGGCGGCCAGTTCGAACTTGGTGTTCTGGAAGGACGCGACGGTCTTGCCGAAGATCGTGCGCTCCTGCACGTACTCCTTGGCGAACCGGACGGCGGCCTTGGCCTGGGCGTACGCGCCGAAGGCGATGCCCCAGCGCTCCGAGGCGAGGTTCAGGCCCAGGTAGCCGAAGCCCTTGTTCTCCTCGCCCAGCAGGTCCTCGACCGGGACCTTGACGTCGACGAAGGCGAGCTCGGCGGTGTCGGAGATCTTCAGGCCGAGCTTGTCCAGCTTGCGGCCGACGGAGTAGCCCGCGCTCTTGGTGTCCACGGCGAAGAGCGAGATGCCGAAGCGGCGGTCGTCCTCGCGCGGGGCGGCGGTGCGGGCGCAGACGATGACGCGGTCGGCGTGCACGCCGCCGGTGATGAAGGTCTTGGCGCCGTTGAGGACGTAGTGCGTGCCGTCCTCGGAGAGCTTGGCGGTGGTCTTCATGCCGGCGAGGTCGGAGCCGGTGCCCGGCTCGGTCATCGCCAGCGCCCACATCTCCTCGCCGGTGACGAACTTCGGCAGGAAGCGCTTCTTCTGCTCGTCGGTGGCGAGCATCCGGAGGTACGGCAGGCCGAGCAGCACGTGCACGCCGGAGCCGCCGAAGGAGACGCCCGCGCGGGAGGTCTCCTCGTACATCACGGCCTCGAACTTGTGCGAGTCGATGCCGGCGCCGCCGAACTCCTCGGGGACCCGGATGCCGAAGACGCCCAGCTCACCGAGCTTGTAGTAGAAGTCGCGGGGGGCCTGGCCGGCGGCCAGCCACTCGTCGTGCACCGGCACGACCTCGGCCTCGATGAAGGCGCGTATGGTCTCGCGGAACGCCTCGTGATCCTCGTTGAACACCGTACGGCGCATTGCTACGTCGCCTCCTCCAGGTCGCCGGTCCAAGCGCATGGCTAAGCGCTTGCTCAGCGAAAGCTACCGGCCAGTCACCTGGGCTGTCCAGAGGTCAACGAAAACCCGTGCGGTCCGGGCCCGCGCTACGCGCCCGGCACCCCCGCGCCCACCGTCTCCCCCGCGGCCTCCTCGGCCACCGCGCCGAACGCCCCCAGCGCCAGCCGGTGCAGCAGCTCGGACATCTCCGTACGGCCCGGGAGGGACCCGGGGCGGCCCAGGTGGGGGGTGGAGTTCAGCAGGCCGAAGACGGCGTGCACCGCGGCGCGGACCCGGGGCTCGGAGGGGCCGGGGTGGACCTGGCGGACCACGTCCACCCACAGCTCGACGTACTGCCGCTGGAGCTGGCGCACCCGCTTGCGGTCGACCTCGCGGAGCCGGTCCAGCTCACGGTCGTGCACGGTGATCAGCGGCCGGTCGTCCAGGGCGAAGTCGATGTGGCCGTCGATCAGCGCGCGCAGCACCGCCTCGGGGTCGTCGCCACCCTCCGCGACCCGCATCCGGCCGCCGTCCAGCAGCCGCTCGCTGATCCCGACGAGCAGCTCGGCGAGCATCGCGTCCTTGCCGGCGAAGTGCCGGTAGAGGCCGGGGCCGGAGATGCCCACGGCCGCCCCTATCTCGTCGACGCCGACCCCGTGGAAGCCGCGCTCGGCGAAGAGCCGGGCGGCCTCCTTGAGGATCTGCTCGCGGCGGCTGGTCGGGGCGGATGCCTGCGCATTACTCATGCCGTCGATTGTAGACAGCCGGGTTAGTGCTCGTTAACCTAAAAGGAAATGAGGTTAACGCCCATTAACCCGGATGGTCCGGCCGCCGCCCCGCGCGGCGCCGGGACAGGCGACCGAGCAAGGGGGCTCGTACAGATGGAGCAGGCACCGGTACTGGGCAGCGACGGGGGTCCCCTCGGGCGAAGTCCCCGGGAGGACCCGGCGTCCGACTCCTGGAAGGCCAACGAGGCCGCGCACCGCGAGCTCGCCGCCGAGCTGCGCGAGAAGCTCGCGGCGGCCAGGCTGGGCGGCGGCGAGAAGGCCAGGGCGCGGCACACCGCCCGCGGCAAGCTGCTGCCCCGCGACCGGGTGGACGCCCTGCTGGACCCCGGCTCGCCCTTCCTCGAACTGGCCCCGCTGGCCGCGGACGGCATGTACGACGGGGCCGCGCCGGCCGCCGGGGTCATCGCCGGCATCGGCCGGGTCTCCGGCCGGGAGGTGGTGATCGTCGCCAACGACGCCACGGTCAAGGGCGGCACGTACTACCCGATGACGGTCAAGAAGCATCTGCGGGCCCAGGAGATCGCCCTGGAGAACCGCCTGCCGTGCGTGTACCTCGTCGACTCCGGCGGCGCGTTCCTGCCGATGCAGGACGAGGTCTTCCCCGACCGCGAGCACTTCGGGCGGATCTTCTACAACCAGGCGCGGATGTCCGGCGCCGGCGTGCCGCAGATCGCCGCCGTACTCGGCTCGTGCACGGCCGGCGGCGCCTACGTCCCCGCCATGAGCGACGAGGCCGTCATCGTCCGCGACCAGGGCACGATCTTCCTCGGCGGGCCGCCGCTGGTGAAGGCCGCCACCGGCGAGGTCGTCACCGCCGAGGAACTGGGCGGCGGCGAGGTGCACGCGAAGACCTCCGGCGTCACCGACCACCTCGCCGAGGACGACGCCCACGCGCTGCGCATCGTGCGCACCATCGTCTCCACCCTCGGCGACCGCGGCCCGCTGCCCTGGACGGTGCGGCCCGTCGAGGAGCCCGCGGTCGATCCGGCCGGGCTCTACGGCGTGGTGCCCGCCGACTCCCGTACGCCCTACGACGTGCGCGAGGTGATCGCGCGGATCGTGGACGGCTCCCGGTTCGCCGAGTTCAAGGCGGAGTACGGCACGACGCTGGTCACCGGCTTCGCCCACGTCCACGGCCACCCGGTCGGCATCATCGCCAACAACGGCATCCTGTTCTCCGAATCGGCCCAGAAGGGCGCGCACTTCATCGAACTGTGCGACCAGCGGGGCATCCCGCTGCTCTTCCTCCAGAACATCTCCGGCTTCATGGTCGGCCGCTCGTACGAGGCCGGCGGCATCGCCAAGCACGGCGCGAAGATGGTGACGGCGGTGGCCTGCGCCCGCGTCCCCAAGCTCACGGTCGTCATCGGCGGCTCCTACGGGGCGGGCAACTACTCGATGTGCGGCCGGGCCTACTCCCCGCGCTTCCTGTGGATGTGGCCCAACGCCAAGATCTCGGTGATGGGCGGCGAGCAGGCCGCGTCCGTCCTCGCCACCGTCAAGCGCGACCAGATGGAGGCGCGCGGCGAGGAGTGGAGCGCCGAGGAGGAGGACGCCTTCAAGGCGCCGGTCCGCGCGCAGTACGACACCCAGGGCAACGCCTACTACGCCACCGCGCGGCTGTGGGACGACGGCGTGATCGACCCGCTGGAGACCCGGCAGGTGCTGGGCCTGGCGCTGACCGCCTGCGCCAACGCCCCGCTTCCCCGAAAAGACAGCACGGCGCCCGGCTTCGGCGTCTTCCGGATGTGATCTCCATGAGGGGAATGCCCACAGGAATGTCCACGACGATGTTCGACAGCGTCCTGATCGCCAACCGCGGCGAGATCGCGGTCCGCGTCATCCGCACGCTCCGCACCCTCGGCATCCGCTCGGTCGCCGTGTACAGCGACGCGGACGCCGACGCCCGGCACGTCCACGAGGCCGACACGGCCGTACGGATCGGGCCGGCGCCGGCCACCGAGAGCTACCTGTCGGTGGAGCGGCTGCTGGACGCGGCCGCGCGCACCGGCGCCCAGGCGGTCCACCCCGGCTACGGCTTCCTCGCCGAGAACGCCGCGTTCGCCCGCGCCTGCGCGGACGCCGGGCTGGTCTTCATCGGCCCGTCCGCCGACGCCATCGAGCTGATGGGCGACAAGATCCGCGCCAAGGAGACGGTGCGCACGGCCGGTGTCCCGGTCGTGCCCGGCTCCTCGGGCAGCGGCCTCGACGACGCCCAACTGGCCGCCGCGGCACGGGAGATCGGCATGCCGGTGCTGCTGAAGCCGTCCGCGGGCGGCGGCGGCAAGGGCATGCGGCTGGTCCGCGATGAGGCGCTGCTCGCCGACGAGATCGCCGCCGCGCGCCGCGAGGCCCGGTCCTCCTTCGGCGACGACACCCTGCTCGTCGAGCGCTGGATCGACCGGCCCCGGCACATCGAGATCCAGGTGCTGGCCGACGGCCACGGCCACGTCATCCACCTCGGCGAGCGCGAGTGCTCCCTCCAGCGGCGCCACCAGAAGCTCGTCGAGGAGGCCCCCTCGGTCCTGCTCGACGAGGCCACCCGCGCCGCGATGGGCGAGGCGGCCGTGCAGGCGGCCCGCTCCTGCGGCTACCGCGGCGCCGGCACCGTCGAGTTCATCGTCCCCGGCAAGGACCCGTCCTCCTACTACTTCATGGAGATGAACACCCGCCTCCAGGTCGAGCACCCGGTCACCGAGCTCGTCACCGGCCTGGACCTGGTCGAGTGGCAGCTGCGGGTCGCGGCCGGCGAGCGCCTGCCGTACGCGCAGGAGGACATCACCCTCAGCGGGCACGCGGTCGAGGCGCGGCTGTGCGCCGAGACCGTCTCCGTCAAGGGCGGGGCCCGCGACTTCCTGCCGACCGGCGGCACCGTGCTCGCGCTGCACGAGGCGCAGGGCGACGGGGTGCGCACGGACTCCGGCCTGTCGCAGGGCGTGGAGGTCGGCAGCCGCTACGACCCGATGCTCGCCAAGGTCATCGCTTACGGCCCGGACCGGGCGAGCGCGCTGCGCCGGCTGCGGGCCGCGCTGGCGCAGACGGTCACCCTCGGGGTGCCCACCAACGCCGGCTTCCTGCGGCGGCTGCTGGCCCACCCGGACGTGGTGTCCGGCGAGCTCGACACCGGGCTGGTGGAGCGGGAGGCGGCCGGGCTGGTCGACACCGAGGTGCCCGAGGAGGTGTACGCGGCGGCCGCGGCGGTGCGACAGGCCGCCCTGGAGCCGGCGACGGACGCCGGCGGCTGGCGCGACCCGTTCGCCGCGCCCAGCGGCTTCCGGCTCGGCGGTGCGCCGGCCCCGGTCCGCCACTGGCTGCGGGTGCCGGGCCACGACCCGGTGGCGTACGACGTGCCGCCCGGCGCCCCGGCCGGGCAGGTCGACGCGGACCGGGTGCGGGTCACCGTGGACGGGGTGACGCACACCTTCCACCGCAGCGGCGACTGGCTCGGCCGGGACGGCGACTCCTGGCAGGTCACCGACCACGACCCGGTGGCCGCGGCGCTGCGCGGGGCCGGCGCGGCGCACGGCGCGGACACCCTGGCCGCGCCGATGCCGGGCACCGTCACCGTCGTCAAGGTCGCCGTCGGCGACGAGGTCGCCGCCGGGCAGGGCCTGCTGGTGGTGGAGGCGATGAAGATGGAACACGTCATCTCCGCCCCGCACGCCGGCACCGTCACCGAACTGGACGTCACCGCGGGCACGACCGTCGCCATGGACCAGATCCTGGCGGTGATCGCGCCGCACGACGCGGCCGACGGACCCGCGGAGCCCACGGGCGGACAGGAGGGCACCTCATGACCACGGCCGGACTCCCCATGCAGGTCCCGGCGGAGGGACTGCCCAGCCGCGTACGCATCCATGAGGTCGGCGCGCGCGACGGGCTGCAGAACGAACAGACCGTCGTGCCGACCGAGGTCAAGGCCGAGTTCGTGCACCGGCTCGCCGACGCGGGCCTGCCGCTGGTCGAGGCGACCAGCTTCGTGCACCCCAAGTGGGTGCCGCAGCTCGCCGACGCGGAGGAGCTGTTCCCGCGGCTCGGCGACCTCGACCCGCACCGGCTGCCGGTGCTGGTGCCCAACGACCGGGGCCTGGACCGTGCGCTCGCCCTGGGCGCCCGCCGGATCGCGGTCTTCGGCAGCGCCACCGAGTCCTTCGCCAAGGCCAACCTCAATCGCACGGTCGACGAGGCGCTGGCGATGTTCGCGCCCGTCGTGCGGCGCGCCAAGGACGCCGGGGTGCACGTCCGCGGCTACCTCTCGATGTGCTTCGGCGACCCGTGGGAGGGCCCGGTGCCCCTCGCGCAGACCGTCCGGGTCTGCCGGGCGCTGCTGGACCTGGGCTGCGACGAACTGAGCCTGGGCGACACCATCGGCGTCGCCACCCCCGGCCACGTCCAGCACCTGCTCGCGGCCCTCAACGAAGCCGGCGTGCCCACCTCGAAGCTGGGCGTCCACTTCCACGACACCTACGGGCAGGCCCTCGCCAACACCTACGCCGCGCTCCAGCACGGCGTCACCACCGTCGACGCCTCGGCGGGCGGCCTCGGCGGCTGCCCGTACGCCAAGAGCGCCACCGGCAACCTCGCCACCGAAGACCTCGTGTGGATGCTGCACGGCCTCGGCATCGAGACCGGCGTCGACCTGGACCGGCTGATCGCCACGAGCGTGTGGATGGCCGACGTCCTGGGCCGGCCGAGCCCCTCGCGCACCCTCCGAGCCCTCTCCCACAAGGAGTGACCCCCATGTCCCTGGATCACCGTCTGCCCGATGAGCTGGAGGAACTCCGGCGTACGGTCGAGGCGTTCGCGCATGACGTCGTCGCACCGAAGATCGGCGAGTACTACGAGCAGCATGCGTTCCCGTACGAGATCGTGCAGGAGATGGGTCGGATGGGCCTCTTCGGCCTGCCGTTCCCGGAGGAGTACGGCGGGATGGGCGGCGACTACCTCGCCCTCGGCATCGCCCTGGAGGAGCTGGCCCGGGTCGACTCCTCGGTCGCCATCACCCTGGAGGCGGGCGTCTCCCTCGGCGCCATGCCGGTCTACCACTTCGGCACGGAGGAGCAGAAGCGCGCCTGGCTGCCCAAGCTGTGCAGCGGCGAGATGCTGGGCGCCTTCGGCCTGACCGAGCCGGACGGCGGTTCGGACGCGGGCGCGACCCGGACCACCGCGGTGCGGGACGGCGACAACTGGGTGATCAACGGCAGCAAGTGCTTCATCACCAACTCCGGTACCGACATCACCGGCCTGGTCACGGTCACCGCCGTCACCGGCCGCAAGGACGACGGCTCCCCGCTGATCTCCTCGATCATCGTGCCGTCCGGCACCCCCGGCTTCACCGTCGGCGCCCCGTACTCCAAGGTCGGCTGGAACGCCTCCGACACCCGGGAGCTGTCCTTCAGCGACGTCCGCGTGCCGGCCGCCAACCTGCTGGGCGAGGAGGGCCGCGGCTACGCCCAGTTCCTGCGGATCCTCGACGAGGGCCGGATCGCCATCGCGGCGCTGGCCACCGGACTCGCCCAGGGCTGTGTGGACGAGTCGGTGGCCTACGCCAAGGAGCGGCGGGCCTTCGGGCGGCCGATCGGCGACAACCAGGCGATCCGGTTCAAGCTCGCCGACATGGAGATGCGCGCCCACACCTCCCGGCTGTCCTGGCGCCACGCCGCCTCCCGGCTGGTGCACGGCGAGCCGTTCAAGAAGGAAGCCGCGCTCGCCAAGCTCTACTCCTCCGAGATCGCGGTGGACAACGCCCGCGAGGCCACCCAGATCCACGGCGGCTACGGCTTCATGAACGAGTACCCGGTCGCCCGGATGTGGCGCGACGCGAAGATCCTGGAGATCGGCGAGGGCACCAGCGAGGTCCAGCGGATGCTGATCGCGCGCGAGCTGGGCGTCTAGCAGCGATCCGGCCGGGCGCCCGTCGGCGCCCGGCCGCCGCACCCGTCTACCGCGCGGGCCAGGGCACCTCCGGGGAGTGGTAGTAGTCGATGCCCAGGGCGTCCCAGCGGGGGCCCTGGGACGCCAGCCGCTGCCTGTACGCGTCCCAGTCGTGGGTACCGGCCGGCGACCAGCCGAGTTCCGCGATGCCCGGGAGGCGGGGGAAGGCCATGTACTCGAGGTGCGCGGAGGTCTTGAGGGTCTCCGTCCACAGCGGTGCCTCGACACCGAGGACCGAGTCCGCGGGCGCGCCCTGGAGGTAGCTGCCCGGGTCCCAGTCGTAGGAGCGCCTGACGTCGACGTAACCGGCCCAGGACAGGCCCAGCGGCGTGTTCTTGTCGTACTTCATGTCGAGGTAGGCGCGGTCGGCGGGCGAGAGGATCAGCCGGGTGCCGTTCCTGGCCGCGTCGGCGACCTGGGCGCGTTCCGCGGCGCCCGTCTTGTCGTAGCCCCAGTACTGGGCGACGGCGCCCTTCGCCGGGTGCGCCCCGGTCAGCTGGTGCCAGCCGATCACGGTCTTGCCGTACTTGGCGACCACCGGCTGCACCTTGTCCATGAAGGCCACGTAGTCGTCGTGGCTGGTGGAGTGCGCCTCGTCACCGCCGATGTGGAGGTAGCGGCCGGGGGTGAGCGCGGCGATCTCGCGGATCACGTCGTCGACGAAGTCGTACGTGACCTTCTTCGGCACGCACAGCGAGCTGAAGCCGACGCTGGTGCCGGTGTACAGCGGCGGTGCCTGCCCGTTGCAGTTGAGCTCGGCGTAGGAGGCCAGCGCGGCGTTGGTGTGGCCCGGCATGTCGATCTCGGGGACGACGGTGAGGTAGCGGTCGGCGGCGTAGCGGACGATCGCGCGGTAGTCGTCCTTGGTGTAGTAGCCGCCGGGGCCGCCGCCGACCTGGGTGGAGCCGCCGTACGTCGCCAGCCGCGGCCAGGACTTCAGGGCGATCCGCCAGCCCTGGTCGTCGGACAGGTGCAGGTGCAGCCGGTTGACCTTGTACATCGCGAGCTCGTCGATGTACCGCTTGACCTGCGCGACGGTGAAGAAGTGCCGGGAGACGTCGAGCATCGCGCCGCGGTGGGCGTAGCGCGGGCTGTCGGCGACGGTGCCGCCGGCGACCCGCCACGGGCCGGCCTGCTCGGTGCGCCGCTCGACGGCCGTGGGCAGCAGCTGGCGCAGCGTCTGCACGCCGTGGAAGAGGCCGGCGGGCCGGGCCGCGCTGATCGTCACCGCGCGGCCGCCGGAGCGGAGCCGGTAGCCCTCCGCGCCCAGTCCCCCGGTGCCCTGACCGCCGAGCCGCAGCACGATGCCGTCGTCGCCGCCGCGGGTGGTGACGGGCAGCGCGTAGCCGGTGGAGGGGCGCAGCACGTCGGCGAGGTACCCGGCGATCCGCCGGGCCTCGCCCGAGCCGCCGGGGATACGGATGCTGGTGCGGTCGGTGAGTGTGTAGGGGTCGCCGCCCGGCCGTACGGACGCCGGGACGGGCACGACCCGGTCGAGGGGGGCGGGGGCCGCGGCGGCCTGGGCACGGGGCGCCGGTGCGCCGGCGGTCCCCATCCCCGCCGCGGCGACCAGCAGCAGCGAGAACAGCATTCTTCGTCGTCTCATCGACGGTCCCTTCGGCGAAGGTCGTACCTGGCATGGAGCGACGGAACGGTGACCATGCGTACCGTGAGCCTGATATCCGGTCAAGGTGTAGACCACTTTCCCGCCGCCAAACCGGGGACCTGCCCGATTCCGGGCAGATTTCTTGCGAAAGTGGACGACGGCCCGCAGTATCGACGGGTGCTCGAACGCCGTAACCGCAGCGCAGACGCGCCGCACGAAGACCTGGTGGACCACCTGGTGCGCAGCACACCGCTGCAGCGCGGTGAGGCCGCCCGGGTGGTGCTCGACGTGCTGGCGTACTTCGACGAGACGACGGAGGAATTCGTCCGCCGGCGCCATCGCGAGCTGCAGTCCCTGGGACTGCGCAACGAAGAGATCTTCGAACGGATCCGCCACGAGATGCCGCACCGCGCCGTGGCCCCGCCCGATCTCTCGACCCGCCAGCTGCGCCGCCTCGTCTACGGCTGACGCCCCGGAAGGGGCCGGTCACCACAACCGACACACCAATCTTTCTCGGAGGGTCACTGTATGTGCGGGATCGTCGGATACATCGGCAAGCGTGATGTTGCTCCGCTGCTCCTGGAGGGCCTGCAGCGCCTGGAGTACCGCGGCTACGACTCGGCCGGCATCGCCATCCACGCGAGCGGCACGGGCAAGACCGCGGGCCTGAAGACCGCCAAGGCCAAGGGCCGGGTCCGGGAGCTGGAGTCCCGGCTGCCGAAGCGCTTCGCCGGCACCACCGGCATCGCGCACACCCGCTGGGCCACCCACGGCGCGCCCACCGACGAGAACGCCCACCCGCACCTCGACACCGAGGGCAAGGTCGCGGTCGTCCACAACGGCATCATCGACAACGCCGCGGACGTGCGCGCCCGGCTGACCGCCGAGGGCGTCGTCTTCGCCTCCGAGACCGACACCGAGGTGCTGGCCCACCTGATCGGCCGCTCCACGGCCGAGAAGCTGGAGGAGCGGGTCCGCGAGGCGCTGCGGCACATCGAGGGCACCTACGGCATCGCCGTGCTGCACGCCGACTTCCCCGACCGCATCGTCGTCGCCCGCAACGGCTCCCCCGTCGTCCTCGGCATCGGCGAGCACGAGATGTTCGTCTCCTCCGATGTCGCCGCGCTGGTCTCGCACACCCGCCAGGTCGTCACCCTCGACGACGGCGAGATGGCCACCCTGAAGGCCGACGACTACCGCACGTACACCACCGAGGGCTCGCGGACCACGTCCGCCCCGGAGACCGTCGAGTACGCGGCCGAGTCGTACGACCTGGGCGGCCACGACACGTACATGCACAAGGAGATCTCCGAGCAGGCCGACGCGGTGGACCGCGCGCTGCGCGGCCGGATCGACGACCGCTTCTCCACCGTGCACCTCGGCGGCCTGAACCTGGACGCCCGCGAGGCGCGCACCATCCGCCGGGTGAAGATCCTGGGCTGCGGCACCTCGTACCACGCGGGCCAGATCGGCGCGCAGATGATCGAGGAGCTGGCCCGCATCCCCTCGGACGCCGAGCCGGCCTCCGAGTTCCGCTACCGCGACCCGGTCGTGGACCCCGACACGCTCTACGTGGCGGTCTCGCAGTCCGGTGAGACCTACGACGTGCTGGCGGCCGTCCAGGAGCTCAAGCGCAAGGGCGCGCGGGTGCTGGGCCTGGTGAACGTGGTGGGCTCGGCGATCGCCCGGGAGACCGACGGCGGCATCTACGTGCACGCCGGCCCCGAGGTCTGCGTGGTCTCCACCAAGTGCTTCACCAACATGGTGGTCTCCTTCGCGCTGCTCGCCCTGCACCTCGGCCGCATCCGCGACCTGTCCGTCGCGGACGGCAAGCGGATCATCGACGGCCTGCGCAAGCTGCCCGGCCAGATCGACGAGATCCTCAAGGGCGAGGACGAGATCAAGGAGCTGTCGGCGCGCTACGCGGACGCCAAGTCGATGATGTTCATCGGCCGGGTGCGCGGCTACCCGGTGGCCCGCGAGGCGTCCCTCAAGCTCAAGGAGGTCTCGTACATCCACGCCGAGGCGTACCCGGCCTCCGAGCTCAAGCACGGCCCGCTGGCGCTCATCGAGCCCGCGATGCCGACCGTCGCGATCGTGCCGGACGACGACCTGCTGGAGAAGAACCGCGCCGCGCTGGAGGAGATCAAGGCCCGCAGCGGCCGCATCCTGGCCGTCGCGCACCAGGCGCAGGAGAAGGCCGACGACACCATCATCGTGCCGAAGAACGAGCCCGAGCTGGACCCGATCCTGATGGGCATCCCGCTCCAACTGCTCGCCTACCACACGGCCCTGGCCCTCGGCCGGGACATCGACAAGCCCCGCAACCTGGCGAAGTCCGTCACGGTGGAGTAATCCCGGCCCCGGCCGCCGGAGCGACAAAAGGGTGCAGCTGCGTCGCGCGTGCCACCATACGCGCGACGCCGCCGCCTCCCCTGCGCCGGCGTCGCCCAACGCCGGCGGGATGCCGCCGCCCCGGGAACCGTCACTTCCCGGCCGGCAGCACGCAGTTGCCGTGCGCGCGGCCGCCGGGCCCGTGAAGCGGCGCGCCCACGTGACCGTTTTCTACCCGTCACAAGCACACAATCCACCTCTGACATCAGCAGAGTTGGCGATTTCGACTGCGCAGAACGTCCATATCGCGCCCTCAACTGTGTGCCTGGCGCGAAGAGTTGACGCGCGGAGTCGACGTGCGGGGCCGGCGCGTCAGGGGATGACGATGACCGGGCGTTGCGCGCGCCGGGCCAGCCGGCCGGCGACCGTGCCGAAGATCCGGCCGACGATGCCGTGCGTGGAGCCGACCACGATCGCGTCGGCCTCGTACTCCCGGCCGACCTCCTCCAGCTCGTGGCAGATGTCGCCGCCGCGCTCGACGAGGATCCAGGGGACCTCACTGAGGTGATCGGCGCAGGCCAGCTCCAGGCCGAGCACTTCGGTGCGGTGATCGGGCACGTCCACGAAGACCGGCGGCTCACAGCCCGCCCACACGGTCGTCGGCAGCCGGTTGGCCACATGGACGATGATCAGACCGGCTCCGTGGCGCCGAGCGATACCGATTGCATACGCCAACGCTCGTTCGCTCGACATGGAGCCGTCGAAGCCGACCACGACGCCGTGCCGGAACGCGGGGTCGCAGGAGCGTCGGGTTTCTTCCGCCGCTTCGAGGTCCGCCAGGGGATCGGCGACCTGCTTGCGGTCCGCGGGTTCGGGGATTTCGTGACCGGCCATTGGTGTCTCGGCGAGGACGTCCTCTTGCGGAGGGGCGAACGGGGAACGGCGATTGACTTGATCCGGCAGTTGACTGAGCTGGCTCGACGGAGGCGCGGGAGCCATAGTTCAAAGAGGAACGATACGACTGGGAATCATCTTCCCAACCCGATACCCCAAGAGTACGGCGCCACTCCCCCGCTGCCCAGGGCCCGCCGCGGGCGCCTGGCACCCGTGCGGGCCGGGTCGGGGCTCGAACGTTCCCCGGAGCATGCCGGAGCACGGCCCGGATGGCAATGCCCCGGCCTGCCCCCGTACGTACCCACTCGCGGTGACCCATGATCGCCGGCGGCGTTGTACCAGCAGCCCGTCCGAGGGGAGCCCCAGGTGCCGTTGCCGCCCTACAGATCACCCGACCCGGTGAGCGATGTCGTGCGCTGGGGCGCGTTCAGCTGCGCCCTGGTGCCCCTGGTACTGATCATCAGCGGCGCCTCCTGGCTCGGCGCCATCGGCGCCGCCGCCGGTCTGGCCGCGGTGACCTGCGCCTGTCGCGTTCTGTTGCGGCAATCCGAACGGACCGCCGCGCGGCTGCGCACCCGGGCCCTGCGGGGACACCGGGACAGAAGGGTGTATTCGGCACCGTCGGCGCACGGGGGCGGGCGCCACTCCGACCGGCGTACGCCGGTCGACTGAGGCGTCCGCAAGTCTGCGCGCGACCGTTTTCAGCCAACTTCCGGGCTGGTCCTCCACCTTGCCCCCGGTACCCCCCAACCCTGGTGTGAGCAGGGAGGAAAGGACCGCTGGGCATGGTTGTGCCCTACTTCGAACGGGCAGAGCCGAGACGCGTACTTCCCATGTAGGCCCGACGAGTGGAACGCTTCGTGATCGAATGCTTCGCGCCAAGTTGCCATATCGACATACCAGCGGGTGGTGAACTTGGCACTCCATCCTCACGGAACACAGTAGATTCGATCTTGGTAGTAACGGCGGGGGAACTGTGCAGGACCGAGAGGGCGAGACGACCGAGGGGGGCTTAAGTGCCATGAGCCAGGACTCCGCTGCCGTACCAGATGCCGCACGCAAGCTCGCCGCCCGACGACGCCGCGAAATAGTCGCGGTGCTCCTCTTCAGCGGCGGCCCCATTTTCGAGAGCTCCATTCCGCTCTCGGTCTTCGGCATCGACCGACAGGACGCCGGCGTTCCGCGGTACCGGCTTCTTGTGTGCGCTGGCGAAGATGCGCCTTTGCGCACGACCGGGGGGCTCGAACTGTCCGCCCCCTACGGGCTGGAGGCGATCTCCCGTGCCGGGACGGTCGTCGTACCGGCCTGGCGTTCCATCACCCAGGCCCCGCCGCCCGCCGCGCTCGACGCGCTGCGCCGCGCGCACGAAGAAGGGGCCAGGATCGTCGGGCTGTGCACGGGGGCGTTCGTCCTCGCCGCGGCCGGACTGCTCGACGGCCGCCCGGCCACCACCCACTGGATGTACGCGCCGACGCTCGCCAAGCGCTACCCGTCCGTCCATGTGGACCCCCGCGAGCTCTTCGTCGACGACGGCGACGTGCTCACCTCCGCGGGGACGGCGGCCGGCATCGACCTGTGCCTGCACATCGTGCGCACCGACCACGGCGCGGACGCCGCCAACGCGCTGGCCCGCCGGCTCGTCGTACCGCCCCGCCGGACCGCCTCCGACCTGGGGCACCAGCGCTACCTCGACAGGTCATTACCTGAAGAGATCGGCGCCGACCCGCTCGCCGAGGTCGTCGCCTGGGCGCTGGAGCACCTCCACGAGCAGTTCGACGTGGAGACGCTGGCCGCGCGCGCGTACATGAGCCGGCGCACCTTCGACCGGCGGTTCCGCTCCCTCACGGGCAGCGCTCCGCTGCAGTGGCTGATCACCCAGCGGGTGCTGCAGGCCCAGCGGCTGCTGGAGACCTCCGACTACTCGGTCGACGAGGTCGCCGGGCGCTGCGGGTTCCGTTCGCCGGTCGCGCTGCGCGGCCACTTCCGGCGGCAGCTGGGCGCCTCGCCCGCCGCCTACCGCGCGGCCTACCGCGCGCGCCGGCCGCAGGGCGGGGGGTCCGAGCCCGCGCTCAGACCCGAGCGGGCCGAGCGGCCGGAGCGCGAGCGGGCGGCGCTGGGTGCGGGCGGTGCGGAGCGGTTCGCCGCCGCCGCGCTGGCCGGACACGGTCTGGCGGCCGTCGAGGCCGGCGAGGCGGGCAAACCGCAGTCGGACGTCTACGCCTCGCGGCTGCCGGAGACCCCGGTCGGCCGGACCCCGGGACGCCCCGTACTCCCCGGTCAGCGCGAGCGCCCCGTAGGGTGAGACGTATGAACGATCGCATGGTGTGGATCGACTGCGAGATGACCGGACTCTCGCTGGCGAACGACGCGCTCATCGAGGTGGCCGCACTGGTCACCGACTCGGAGCTGAATGTGCTGGGCGACGGGGTGGATGTGGTGATCCGCCCTCCGGCCGAGGCACTCGGCACCATGCCGGAGGTGGTGCGCCAGATGCACACCGCCTCCGGGCTGCTGGCGGAGCTGGACGGCGGTACGACGCTGGAGGCGGCCGAGGCGCAGGTGCTCGCCTATATCAAGGAGCACGTGCCGGAGCCGGGGAAGGCGCCGCTGTGCGGCAATTCCGTCGGCACCGATCGCGGTTTCCTGCTGCGCGACATGCCGACGCTGGAGAGCTACCTCCACTACCGGATCGTCGATGTCTCGTCCGTGAAGGAACTGGCCCGGCGCTGGTACCCGCGGGCCTACTTCAACAGTCCGGAGAAGAACGGCAACCACCGGGCGCTGGCGGACATCCGTGAATCCATCGCGGAGCTCCGCTACTACCGGGAGGCGGTCTTCGTGCCGCAGCCCGGCCCCGACTCGGACACCGCGAAGGCCATCGCCGCCAAGCACGTCCTGCCGGCCGAACCGCAGCCGGCGCCGCAGTCCGCACCGTCCTCGTGACACCCCCGGTGCTGTCTTCCGGGTCACCGCCCGACCTGGTGTGACCCGGAAGACACGCCCGCGCCGCCCCGGCGGGAAACCTGGGCGCGAGCACCCCTCCGGACCCTGTACACTTTTTCTCAGCCGGTGGGGAAAAGGAACCACACAGCACCGGTCATGGTGGGTATAGCTCAGCTGGTAGAGCACCTGGTTGTGGTCCAGGATGTCGCGGGTTCAAGTCCCGTTACTCACCCCACTTCAAGGCCCCCGACCTCAGGTCGGGGGCCTTGAACGTTTCCCGGGCCGGAGGTCAGTAGCCGACGGTGAAGCGGGCGCCGAGGTGGTGCGGCCGCTCGATCTCGTCGAGGACGGCGACGGCGTAGTCCTCCGTGGAGATCCGGCTGTTGCCCTCGGCGTCGGTGATCAGGTCGTCGGTGGCGGTGCGGTAGCCGCCGGTGCGCTCGCCGGGGGCGATGGTGGCGGCCGGGCTGATGTTGGTCCAGCGCACGTCGGAGACGGAGCGGTAGAAGTCCAGCGCGTCGCCGTGGGCGTGCATGATCTGCAGCAGGAACTCGGGCAGCCCCTCGGCGTCCCAGACCTGCTTGCCGTCGGGCGTGCGGAGCGAGCCGGCGCCGCCGACGGCGACCAGGCGGGGCGCCGCGTCGCCGAGCGTGCGCAGCCCGGCGACCAGGGACTCCGCGGCGGGCCGGATGGTGGCGAGGTGGCCCGGCCCGTCGCCGCCGCCGACCGCGCTGACCACGACGTCGTGCCCCTCGGCCACGGCGGCGACGGCCGCCGGGTCGAGGACGTCGCCGGTGGCCACGGTCAGGTCCGGGTGGCTCGTGGTGATCTTCGCGGGGTCGCGGACCACCGCGGTGACCTGGTGACCGCGCTGCAGGGCCTCGTTCAGGATGCGGCTGCCGATGCTTCCGTTGGCCCCGAAGAGAGCGATCGTGGACATGGTGGATCTCCCAGCGTGTCGAGGTGTCGGCGGTCGGTGGGCCCGTTCCGCGGACTTCCGTTTTCCGTCAGCGGCCGTGCTGACGTCTTCTACGCTAGGGGCTGGAGCGGGACATTCCGGGGTGATGAGGGGACCAGTGATGGTCAAAAAGCGACAGACGGCTGGGGAGGGCGCGCCGGAAATCCCGGAGGTGGCGTTCTCCGCGCCGGCCGGGCGGCCGGCGGGCGTGGAGGTGATGACGCTCACCGAGCTGCGCGGCCGGGCGGACGCCTGCCAGCTGTCCACCCCGCACCGCCCCGGCTTCCACCACCTGCTGCTCCTGGAGCGGGGGCGGCTGGTGCACAGCGTCGACTTCCGCGAGCACCCGCTCGCGCCGGGTGACCTGCTGTGGTCCCGGCCCGGGCAGGTCCAGCACTTCGGCGACCTGGCGGGCGCGGAGGGGCGGCTGGTGCTCTTCGAGTCCGGCTTCCTGGACCCGGCGACCGCGGCCGCGGCCCGGATCGAGGACTGGTACGGGCCACCGGTACGGCACCCGGAGGGCGCGGCGGCACGGCGGCTGGAGGAGGCGATGCACCAGCTGCACCGCGAGTTCGGGGCGCTGGGCGGGCTGCCGCTGCCCGTCCACCTCGACGTGCTGCGGCACCTGCTGGCCGTCCTGGTGCTGCGGGCCGCGCATGCGGGCGGGGCGGCGGACGAGGGGGCGGCGGACTGCGCGGCGAGCGCGACGTTCCTGCGCTTCCGGGACGCGGTGGAGCGGGACTTCGCCCGCAGCCGCCGGGTCGCCGACTACGCCCGCGCGCTGGGCTACGCGCCGCGCACCCTCTCGCGGGCCACCGAGGCGCAGGCGGGCGTCGGGGCGAAGGAGTTCATCGACCGGCGGGTGGAGCTGGAGGCCAAACGGCTGCTGGCGCACGGCGACCGGTCGGCGGCCCGGATCGCGGGCCGGCTGGGCTTCGCCGACGCCACCAACTTCAGCAAGTTCTTCCAGCGGCGGACCGGCCGCACGCCGATCGCCTTCCGGTCGGCGGTACGCGGCGGGGCGCAGCGGGTGGGGGGAGTCCCGCTGCGCCCCGCCCAGGGCCTGCCCGGCGGTTCATCCAGGCCCTGAGGGACGGCGGTCCGGGCGATTGGGGGGGGCCGGACCTCCGGTGGGGGTCAGCCGGTGTAGGCGCCGAACGCCTTGGTGAAGTCCAGCGGGCCCTGCGGGACGGAACTGCAGGTCGGCTGGGCGGAGTTGCCGGAGCCGCCGGGGCACGCCCGGTCGCGGGTCGCCGACCACATCGACAGCCAGCCCAGGTGCTTGGCCTTGGCGAACTTCACCAGCTCGGTGGCGTCGTCGGCCTTGAAGACCTCGCTCCGGACATCGTTGACGCCGATCATCGGTGTCACCGCCACGGCCTTCCAGGCGGCCGCGTCGCTCAGGCCGAGCGCCTTCTTGATCTGGCCCTGGGTGGCGGTGGCGGCCTTGGTGGCGTAGGTGCCCATGTCGCCGTTGTAGGAGGGGCCGTAGTCCATCGCCATGATGTTCACGGCGGAGACCTTGACGCCGTTCTTCTTGGCGTCGGCGACCAGGTTCACGCCGTCCTGGGTGAGGCCCTCGGGCATCACCGGGAGGGTGAAGGACACGTCCAGGCCCGGGTGGGACTTCTGGAGCTGGGCGACGGCCTGGGCGCGGCGGGTGTTGGCGGCGGTGTCGGGCAGGGCGCCGCCCTCGATGTCGAAGTCGACCTTGGTGAGCTTGAACTGGTCGATGACCTTGCCGTACGCGGCGGCCAGTTCGCCCACGGAGCTGCAGGCCACGCCGAGTTCGGAGCCGTTGGCGCCGCCGAACGAGACCCGGACGTCACCGCCGGCCCGGCGCAGCGCGGGTATCTGCTTGGCCACCGGGTCGTTGCCCAGCTCGACCGAGCCGCCCCACTTCGGGGTACAGCCGCCGCCGGAGGTGACGAAGGCGAGGTTGAAGTTCTTCACCCCGGTCTTCTTCGCGGTGTCGGCCAGGTCGTGGGCCGGCGAGAGCGAGGTGTCGACGTACGGGGCGAAACCGGCCGCGGCCTTGGCGCGGGCGGCGGGGGCCTGCGGGGCCTTGGTGGCCATGGCGGATCCGGCGACGGCGAACGCGCCGCCGGCCACGACGGCGACGGCCGCGCCGGTCACGATCAGCTGGGTGGTGCGGCTCTTGCGCCGGCGGTGTGCCGAGGAACTCATCTCGTGCCTGCCTGTCGTCTGCGTGGGGGGTGGCGGGGGTGCACCTGGGTGCGTCCCGCACGCTAGCGGCAGGGAAACGGACAAATGCCGGTATCCGTACGGTGGTTGGCGGAATTATGGCCGCCTTAAGGAAGCGGAAGGGGCTGGTTAAGACCTCCGGCCTATGCCCGGGGCGTGGGGCTCAGGAGCCGGTGCGGGCGGCCCGCCGCCCGCGGCGGCCGAGGGTGCGGCGCAGCCGGTGGCCGCGGCGTTCGCCGTGCCCCGCGCGCCCGCCGTCCAGCGCCAGCCAGACGCGCACCTCGGTGCCGCCGAGGACGGAGCGGCCGAGGCGCACGTCGCCGCCGGTGGATTCGGCCAGCCGGCGCACGATGTCCAGACCGAGGCCGGTGGAGCCCTGGCCGGCTTCGGCCGGCCCCCGGCCGCCGCCCGACCAGCCGCGGCGCAGTGCCGCGTCGGGGTCGGCGATGCCCGGACCCGCGTCCGAGACCAGCACGATCACGGCGTCCTCGGCGTTGTGGACGTCGACCGCGAAGGCGGTGCCCTCCGGGGTGTGCCGGAAGACGTTGCCGAGCATCGCGTCGAGGGCGGCGGCGAGGTCGGGGCGGGCGACCGGGATGCGTACCGGGCGGTCCGCGCCGGCGACGCGGACCGTGCGGCCCTCGTCCTCGGCGAGCGCCGACCAGAAGGCCATCCGCTCCCGGATCACCTCGGCGGCGTCGCAACCGGCCGCGGCGGCCGCCTGCCGGGTGTGTGCCTGCTGCTCGCGGGCGGTGCGGATGATCTGGTCGACCTCGCGCTCCAGTTGGGCGACGGCCGCCCGGGTCTGGTCGGCGTCCGGGGTGTCGCCGAGCGAGGCGGCGTTGAGCCGCAGCACGGTCAGCGGGGTGCGCAGCCGGTGCGAGAGGTCGGCGGCCAGTTCGCGTTCGTTGGCGAGCAGTTGGACGACCTGGTCGGCCATGGCGTTGAAGGCGGCGGCCGCCAGCCGCAGTTCCTTGGGGCCGTCCTCCGGAACGCGTACGCCGAGCTTGCCCCGGCCGAGGTCGTGGGCGGCGTCGGCGAGCCGCTCGGCAGGCCGCACCATCCGGGTGCCGAGCCGGTCGGCGACCGCGACCGAGCCGATGACCAGCGCGAGTCCGACGGCGGCCAGCACGGCCCAGGAGGTGGTGACACCGTTGGTGAGCGCGGCGTCGGGCACGAAGACCTCGACGACCGCGACGCCGGAGGCGACCGCGGTGGGCTGCAGGAGCGAGGAGCCGCCGGGGACCGGCGAGATGGAGGCCCGGCCGAGCCTGGCGGCGGCCGCCACATCGGCCGGGGCGGCGCGCCGGGCGCCGATCTCGGCGGGCTTGCCGTTGCTGCCGTTGGCGGGGACGTGGACACCGATCCGGCCGCCGGCGCCGGTCTCGGCGCTGGCGACGGCCCGTTCCAGCTGGGTGCGGTCGGTGGTGATGGCGAGCACCGGGCCGATGGTGGCGGCCTGCCGTTCGGCGCTGCCGTAGGCGCGGTCGCGGGCCAGTTCCTTGACGACGAGTCCGAGCGGGACGGCGAAGGCGACCACCACCATCGTGGTGACCGCCAGCGCCACCTTGACCAGGGCCCATCTCACCGCGGAGGCTCCAGCTTCACACCGACCCCGCGCAGGGTGTGCAGGTAGCGGGGCTTGGCCGCGGTCTCGCCCAGTTTGCGGCGGAGCCAGGACAGATGGACGTCGATGGTCTGGTCGTCCCCGTAGGACTGCTGCCAGACCTCGGCGAGCAGTTCCTTGCGGGACACGACGACGCCCGGGCGGCCGGCGAGGAAGGCCAGCAGGTCGAACTCACGGCGGGTCAGGTCGAGTCCGGTGCCGTCGAGTTCGGCCTGACGGCGCAGCGGGTCGATGGACAGGCCGCCGACCTGGATCACTCGTGAGGGGGGTTCCGCGCCCGCCGCGCCGGCCCGGGAGCGGCGCAGGACCGCCGTCATGCGGGCGGAGAGGTGCTCGACGGAGAACGGCTTGGTGAGGTAGTCGTCGGCGCCGTCGTTCAACAGCCGTACGATCTCGGCCTCGTCGTCCCGGGCAGTGGCGATGATCACCGGGACGTCGGTGATCCCGCGCAGCATCTTCAGCGCCTCGCCCCCGTCCAGGTCGGGCAGGCCGAGGTCGAGGATGACCACGTCGAAGCCGACCTGGGTCACCTCGCGCAGCGCCTCCAGGGCGGTCCCGACGCTGCGCACCGCATGGCCGGCGTCGGTCAGATGCCGGATGAGGGCCGAGCGTACGAACTGGTCGTCCTCGACCACGAGCACACGTGCCATGGGCGGCACCGTACGCCATTCGAGCGCTTTCCTTTACCGGGGATTGACACCGGAACGGGGCGGTCCGCCGCGGTGGAGCGGCTGCAACAGGGCGGGCGGGTGGTGCAGTATGAGCCGAATGCAACGAGGACTGGTTCACGCGGCGGCCTGGACGCTGGCGACCGGCGCCGCCGTCACCCTGTCGTGGTTCGGGGTGCACACCGTGCTGTCCGGCACGGCGTACGACGCACCGCGGGCGCTGTCGCTGTCCGACCAGGTGGGCGCCTCGGCGGCGGACGGCGGTGCCGCCCCGCAGGTCTCCTCCACCCACCGCCCCAGACCGTCCGCTTCGTCGAGCCCGTCCCCCACCGCCTCCCGGTCCGCGAAGTCGGCCACGCCGTCCCACAGCGGCCGCGCACCCACCCGTCGCCCGGCCGGCACCCCGTGGAGCGGCGCGGGCCCGAACTCGGACGGCGAGGTCAAGAGCTACTCCACGGCGGGCGGCCGGGTCGTCCTCGACATGGGCGGCTCCTCCGCCGAGCTGGTGTCGGCGACGCCGAACTCGGGCTGGGAGATGCAGGTGTGGAAGCAGGACGGGTGGATCCGGGTCGACTTCTCCGGCAGCGGGGCGCACACCTCGGTGTTCTGCACCTGGAACGGCCATCCGCCGATGGTGCAGACGACCAACAACGGGACCTGACGGGCCCGGTCAGTCGAAGGTCTTGGCGGGCGGGGCCGGGGAGGCCACCGCGGTGGCGTCGGTCACCGGGGCGGCGCCGGCGGTGAAGTCCCGCAGCGCCCGGCCGTGTTCGACCCGCGCCGCCTCGGGGTCGGTCGCCGCGCGCCGGGTCAGTTCGGCGAGCGGCAGCGCCGTGTCGGAGGCCAGCAGGACCGCGTTGCCGAAGCGCTTGCCGCGCAGCACGGCCGGGGCGGCGGTGAGGCAGAGCTCGGGGAAGACCGTGGCGACGGTGGCGAGCTGGCCGCGCAGGAAGCGCAGCGGCGGCCCGTCGGTGAGGTTGGCCGCGTAACCGCCGCCGGGCCGCAGCGCCCGGCGGACGTCCGCCACGAACTCGGTGCTGGTCAGGTGCGCGGGAGTGCGGGCGCCGCCGAAGACGTCGGCGATGATCAGGTCGGCCCAGCCGTCCGGGACCTTGGCCAGGCCCGCGCGGGCGTCGCCCCCGCGCACCCGTATGCGCCAGCCGCTGTCCAACGGCAGCTGCCGGCGCACGAAGTGGACGAGCGGCTCGTCGATCTCGACGACCTGCTGGGTGGACCGGGGACGGGTCGCGGCGACGTAGCGGGCGAGGGTCAGCGCGCCGCCGCCCAGATGGACGACGCGCAGCGGCTTGCCGGGCGGGCCGGCGAGATCGACGACGTGGCCGAGCCGGCGCTGATAGGAGAAGTCGAGGTGGGCCGGGTCGTCGAGGTCCACGTGGGACTGCGGGGCGCCGTCGATCAGCAGCGTCCAGCCGCGCGGCCGGTCCCGGTCGGGCCGCAGCTCCGCGACGCCGCCGTCCACCGTCTCCGTGACGGCCTCCACCGCGCCGCGCCCGCGCCCGCTCCTCGCCATGCGACCAGTATGACCGGTCCCCCGGACGGCCTTGTCCGCTGGTCGGAGCGGTGCCGCCGGTCGCCTGCGCAGGGCACAGTGGCGGACCACCCGCGACCGAGGCCGGGGCGGTCCGCCGACTGCACATCACGACCCACGCCGGTCCGATGGGGTGCCGGACCGGCTGGCGGGTCACCTGTTGATGCAGACGTTCCCGAAGGCCGGGTTCAGCAACGCGACCACGTTGATGCTGTTACCGCACACGTTGATCGGGATGTTGATGGGAACCTGGACCACGTTCCCGCTGAGGATGCCCGGGGAACCTGCTGCGAATCCGGCGGCGTTGGCACCGCCCCGGTGGTTGTAGAAACCGCGGTGTTCGTAGCCGAAGTTACGATTGAAGCCACCGTTGTGGTGACGGCCGTGGCCGAACCGGTTGTGGTCACCGCGATTGCCGTGGTGACCGTCACCACTGGCAGATGCGACGCCCGCGCCACTGACCACCAGGGTGCAGCTGGCCGCGGCCATCGCGGCGGTCTTGACAAACCGCTTCATCCCATTCTCCTTTCAGTTCGCGAATGGGGCACCCGGTCATAACGAACGAAATACGTCAGGGATGCGGGCGTTCCCTCTTCCGTGAAATGCTTAGCCCTTTCGGCAGTAATCGTTAACTCCACTGGCAGCACCCGGCCCGGATACCCACTCCTCGCATTCCGCCGTTCGGGATGCCCGGCCGGGGTCCGGGCGTGCCTCCCGCGGTTTCCAACATGATTTCTGTCAGAGTGCTCTCCTGTTTGACTGATAGAAGTCGGAGAGGAAGACATGCGGAAGTCGATGGACCGCACGGGGCGCGGCGTCGGGTGCGCGCTGGCGTCCTTGGCATTGTCGGCCGCACTGACTTCGGCAGCCGCCGCACCGGCCCCCGGCGAATCCGCGCGCATTCCTCTCGGCGAGCGCTTTCACGTGACCCAGCACGGCGGGATCGCGCGGGCGGCCAACTCGGCGATCACCTGCGGCCGGCGCGGGGACCGCGCGGCCGCCTCGTGCGCCGCGGCCCAGCACGGCGGCGCCGGCACCAACGGCCGCTACCGGATGCGGTACATCGACGTCGACTCCGACCGGCGCACCGACAACTCCAGCACCGCGGAACTGGCCGTCCCGGCCGGCTCCCGGGTCAGCTACGCCCGGCTGTACTGGGGCGGCAACCTGCGGGCCGGCCTGCGGAAACCGGCGAGGAGCAACGGCCGGGTGCTGATCGCCGCGCCCGGCGGCCGGTACCGGGCGCTGCGCGCCGACACCCTGACCGGCCACCGCACGACCTCCGCCACCGACGGCTACCAAGCCTCCGCGGACGTGACCCGGCTGGTGCGCCGGAGCGGCGCGGGCGCCTACACGGTGGCGCAGATCGACGCGGCGAGGGGCCGTTCCCGGGCCGGCGCCTGGGGCGGCTGGACGCTGGTGGCTGTGTACGAGAACAAGAAGGAGCCGCTGCGCCGGCTCGCGCTGTGGGACGGTTTCGAGCGGCCGGGCCGGGCCCGCCGCGCGCTTTCGGTCCGTATGCAGGAACTGCGGATCCCGGCGCATTCCCACGGGAAGGTCGGTGTGGTGGCGTATGACGGGGACCGCGGAACGGGAAAGGAACGGCTCCTGGTACGGGCCGACGGGCACCACCCGTACGCCCTGCGCGATGGCGCCAACCCGTCCCAGGACGTGATGAATTCGACGATCACCGAATTCGGCCGGGACTCCGTCCGGAAGCCCGCCTACCGCAATACTCTCGGGCTTGATTCCGATGTATTCGACCTGTCGCCGGCGCTGCGTTCCGGCGCCGATCGGCTCAATTTCCGCTTCACCGCCCGCAATCCGGGATATCTGCTCGGCGCGTTCTTCGTCCAGGCCGACACCCGGCGCTGAGCCGTACTCCCCCGGAATTCCGGGAGCGCCTTGGGCGCGCACCGACCGGTCCACCAGGAGTCCGCAGAGAGTTCCGTCCGCTCGGAATCAGGGGAGCAGTGCGTGCCGGCACAAGACCTGCCGTACCGGAAGCGGCCGGAGCGCGCGGACGTACCGCACGCCGCCCGGGTGCGGCCCCCGTCGGCGGCCCCCCGGCCGCCGGCCGCCGCGGTCCACCCGCCGCGCGGGCCGGCCCGCGAGACCCTGCCGCCGCCCCGGCCCTGCCGCGGCACCCGGCCGGGAACCGTCCTCGCGCTGGCGGCCGCCGACTGCCTGGCGACCGCGGGCGCCGCGCTGCTCCTCCCCGGGCCCGGCACGGCGCCGGCACTGCTCGGCGCCCTGCTGCCGCTGCTGCTCGCGCTGCACGCGCACGCCGGGCTGTACCGCCCCGGCCCGGCCCCGGCCGCGCTGGGCGATCTGCCGGCGCTGCTGGGCCGGGCGGCCGCCTGCTGGTGCGCGGCGGCCGCACTGCTCGCCGGCGTACGCCCCGAACGGGCCCTGCCGCCCGTCCTGCTGGCGGGCGCGGTGGCCGCCCACACCGTGCTGGCCTGCTACGGCCGGGCCACGGTCTACCGGGCACGCCGCAACCTCGCCCGCCGCCGGCCGCGCGCCGCGCTGATCGTCGGCACCGACCCCGCGGCCCGGCAGCTGGCCGCCGTGCTGCTCGGCCGTCCCGAGTACGGCCTGGAGCCGGTGGGCCTGGTCACGCCCGCGTCGATGCTGCCCGCGCCGCCCGGGCCGGCCGGTGCCGCACCGCCGCTGCCCCGGCTCGGCTCGCCGCAGGACATCGCCCGCGCCGTCATCCGGCACACCGTGCGGGACGTGGTGTTCACGGTGTCGCCGTACGCCGATCCGCACACCGCCGCGCTGCTGCGCAGCTTCGTCGACCAGGGGTCGGCCGTCTGGCTGGCCGGTGCGGCGGCCGCCCGCGAGGGCAGCCCGCCGCACCGGGAGACCGACCACCTGTGCGGCTTCGCCTGCCGGCGGCTGGACACCGGGCCGCCGCGGCACGGCAGCCGGGTCAAGCGGACGCTGGACGTGGTGGTGGCCGCGGTCCTGCTGGCGGCCACGGCGCCGCTGCTGCTGGGCTGCGCCCTGGTGGTGCGGCTCGCCCACGGGCCGGGCGTGCTCCACCGGCAGGAGCGGGTCGGCCGCGACGGCCGCACCTTCACCCTGCTGACGTTCCGTACCGGGCGCCGCCGCGACGGCGACGGGGACGGGGCGGCGGTGGACGGCGCCGCGACGAGCCGGCTCGGGCGGCTGCTCAGCCGTATGTCGCCGGCCGGACTGCCGCAGCTGTGGAACGTGCTGCGCGGCGACCTCAGCCTGGTCGGGCCGCGGCCCGAGCGCCCCGGCGCCGTCCGGCAGGCGGACCGGCACCACCCGGAGTACGCCGCCCGGCTCCGGATGCCGCCCGGCCTCACCGGGCTTGCGCAGGTGCACGCGCGGCGCGGCGGCCTCTCCGCGGAGGACCGCGTCCGCCTCGACAACCTCTACATCGACAGCTGGTCGCTGTGGCAGGACCTGCGCCTCGTGCTGCGCACCGCGGGCTCGCTGTTCCGGCCGGTGCGCCGGTGAGCGCGGGCCGGGCCGGCACCGCCCTCCCCGTGCGGGTCCGCCGGGCCCCTCCTCCGCTCGTCCGCCCGTCGCCGCCGTCAAAGGAGAGCCCGCCCATGCCCGACGCACCGGCGCCGCCGCGCGCCGCCGCGCCCGTACCCGCCGCCCGCCGGGCCGCCCCGCCCGGGGCGCTCGCACTCCCCGCACCGACCCCGATCCCAGGAGGCATCGGATGAAGGTTCTGCATGTCATCACGGGCCTCGACATGGGAGGCGCCGAGCAGCAGTTGCGGCTGCTGCTGCGCCGGCTGCCCGCGCAGTGCGAGGTCGTCACCCTGACCGGCCCCGGCCAGGTCGCCGAGGGCATCGAGGCCGACGGCACGCCCGTCACCCACCTCGGCATGTCCGGGAACCACGACCTGACCGCGCTCCCCCGCCTGACCCGGCTGATCCGCGCCGGCCGCCCCGACCTCGTCCACACCCACCTCTACCGGGCCTGTGTCTACGGGCGGGTCGCCGCCCGGCTGGCAGGCGTACGGACCGTGGTCGCCACCGAGCACTCCCTGGGCGACGCGGTCATCGAGGGCCGCCGGCTGACCCGTGGCGTCCGTGCGCTCTACCGGGCCACCGAGCGGCTGGGCGCGGCCACGGTCGCCGTGTCCGACACCGTCGCCGCGCGGCTGCGCCGCTGGGGCGTGCCCGAGGAACGGATCCACGTGGTGCCCAACGGCATCGAGGCGCACCGCTTCGCCTTCGACCCGGCCGCCCGCGCCCTGGTCCGCGCCCGGCTCGGGCTGCCGGTGGACGCCTTCGTGGTCGGCGGCGCCGGCCGCCTGGTGCCCGGCAAACGGTTCGACGTCCTCGTCCGCGCGGTCACCCAGCTCCCCGGCGTGCACCTGCTGCTGGCCGGCGAGGGGCCCGAACGGGAGACGCTGCGGCGGCTGGCGGAGCAGTTCGGCTCGGGCGACCGCATCCACCTCCTGGGGGTCCGCGACGGCGCGGTCGACACCGGGCACGGCGGCCGGGCCGGGCCCGCGGGCGACGGGGCCGACATCCCCGGCCTGCTCTCGGCCATCGACGTCTTCGTCTCGCCGTCCCCGGAGGAGGCGTTCGGGCTGGCCGTCCTGGAGGCACTGGCGTCCGGCCTGCACGTGCTCTACGGCAGCTGCCCGGCGGTCGACGAACTGCCGCAGGAACAGGCGCCCGGCGCCCGGCGCTTCAGCCTCGGCGTCCACGAACTGGCCACTTCCCTGCGGGAGTTGCGGCGCGAGGGCCCGGGGCGGCTGGCGGTGCCGCCGGTCGTGCGGCGCTACGACATCGCCCGCAGCGCCGAGGCGCTGACGGGCGTGTACGAGCAGGCGCTGGCCGCCGCCCCGGCTCGCCGGCGCCGGCCCGCGCCGGTCCCCGCCCCGGTCGTCCAGGCCCACCCGTCCGGCGTCGTCGCGCTGCCGGACCCGGCCCGGTCGCCCGCCCCCTCCCAGCTCTCCAACCGGTAGGCGGCGCCATGTTCCAGAACCTCAAGAAGCAGGCGGCACGCACCCGTTCACTTCGGCTGCCCCGCTGGTGGCCGCTGCCGCTGTGCGCGCTGCTCGGCGCGGCCGGCGGCGCGTCGTACGGGCTGCTCGCCCCGCCGTCGTACACCTCGACCGGCTATGTCGTCGTGACGCCCGCGAAGGACTCCGACCCGGCCGGCGCCCTCGGCTTCGCGCAGGCGTACGGGCGGATGGCGACCGGCGGGGCGGTGCTCGCCGAGGCGCACCGGGCCTCCGGGCTGCCGCTCGGCGCGCTGCGCGGGATCCGCACGACGACCGAGCCGGACGCCCCGGTCATCGAGATCACCGGCACCGCGCGGAGCCCGCACGCCTCGGCCGCGCTCGCCGACGCGGTCGCCCGCGCGCTGACCCGCACCGGCAACCGGACCGCCACCCGCACCGGCGCCCACCTGCTGGCCCTCGCCCCGACCGCGGGCCCGGCCGACCCGGTGTCGCCGTCCGTCCCGCTGTCCACCGGGACGGGCGGCTGCGCGGGCGGGCTGCTGGGCGGACTGCTGCTGCTCGTACGGCGGCGGGGCCGCTGGGAGACGGACCGCGGGGCCGGGCGGCCGGGGGTGATCCCCGCCCCGGCGCACGGCGCGGTCGCCTCGGGGGCCGTACCGGCGGCGGAGGGCGCCGTGCGGTGACGGCCCCGCCCCGGGACCGCTCCGCACGCACCGCAGCCCCCGCACGCACCACACCGCACCGCACGATCAGAAAGCGCAGGACAATCCCATGTACGACCTCGTGGTGGTGGGCGCCGGCCCCTACGGACTCTCGATCGCCGCGCACGCGGCCGCGGCCGGACTGCGGCTGCGGGTCCTGGGCCGCCCGATGGCCTCGTGGCACGACCACATGCCCGCCGGCATGCTCCTGACGTCCGGCCCCCGGACCTCCAGCCTCTCCGCCCCGGGCGGCCGGCACACCCTCGCCGAGTACTGCGCCACCCGCGAACTGCCCACCGGGGACGGTGTCCCGCTGCCCCTGGACACCTTCACCGCGTACGGCAGCTGGTTCGGTGAGCGGGCGGTGCCGCAGGCCGAGGAGGTCACCGTCACCGCCGTCCGCCCGGACGGCGACGGCTTCCAGGTCCAGGTGGACACCGGCGAGCGGATCGCGACCCGCACCGTCGCGCTCGCGGTCGGGGCGGTGCCGTTCGCGCACCGCCCCTGGCCGCTGCTCGAACTGCCCCCGGAACTCGCCTCGCACAGCAGCGACCACCACGACCTGAGCCGCTTCGCCGGCCGGGACGTCGCGGTGATCGGTGCCGGCCAGTCCGCGCTGGAGACCGCGACGCTGCTGGCCGAACACGGCGCCAGGCCCTGCGTGGTGGCCCGGACCGGCCGGCTGCACTGGGCCGCCCCGGCGCGTCCGTCCGGCCGCGGCCGGCTGCGCGCGCCGCGCTCCGGACCCGGCACCGGATGGACGGACTGGGCCTGGTCGCAGGCGCCCTGGGCGGTGCGCCGGCTGCCCCCGGCGACCCGGCTGCGGCTCGCCGGGACCGTGCCGGGACCGGCCGGCGCCTGGTGGCTGCGGGAACGCTTCGAGTCGCAGGTGCCCGCGCTGCTGAGCCACCGGGTCCGGAGCGCGGCCCCGCACGGCGACGGGGTCCGCCTCCACCTCACCCGTACGGATGGCCGCGCCGACACCCTCGGCGTCCACCATGTGGTGGCGGCCACCGGCTTCACACCCGACGTGGGACGACTGCGGCTGCTGCATCCGCGGGTGCGGACCACCCTGCGCACGGTGGGCGGCAGCCGTGCGCCCGAGCTGAACCCGTGCTTCGAATCGTCCTGGCCGGGGCTGTTCTTCGCGGGCCTGCTCGCCGCGCCGTCGTTCGGCCCGTCGATGCGCTTCGTGCACGGCACGGCGTTCACCGCCGCGCGGCTGCTGCGCGGCGTGCAGCGGCGGCTCGGCGACCGGCGCGGCGCCCCCACCATCCCCCGCCCGGCACGGAACGGCACGCCCGCCGCCGTCAGCGGCCCGGTGCCGGACACCGCCCCGGAGGAGACCTCGGCGGACGAACCCGCCCGCTGAGACGCGGACTCACTGGCAGCGGTCGACCGCCGCGATCGTGCGCGCCGCCTCACCGAGCGCCGCGCGCAGCACGGCCGGGTCGGTGGCGGCGGCGCCCGCGCCCTCCGGTGGCACCAGCCAGCCGGTGCCGGTCACCGGGGGCTCCGGCGTGACCCCCTCACCGCACAGCGCGCCCAGCGGGAGGCCCCGGCCGGAGGTCCGGGTGCAGGCGCTGCCCGGCAGGTCCCAGCCGTCGGCCGTGCCCGCGGGCACCACGAAGCCGAGGGTGTCGCAGGCGCCGTCGTGCAGCACGGGGCCGACACCGTCCCGCAGCCGCAGGATGTCGACGGCCTCCAGCCCCTGCCGGGCGGGCACCGTGACGACGTCGCAGGGCTGTGCCGGTACCGCCGGCACCCCGCCCGGGACGGTCTTCTTCCGCCGGCCCCCGGCCTGGCCCGCGGACCCGTTGCCGCCCCTGCTCACGCCGGTCTCCCACACGGAGAACCCCTCCTCCTGCATGTGCCGCACCCTTTACACCGGGTTCAACGGTCAGGCGTGTCAACAGCTACGGCGGCGTAACGCTGCAAAGGATGGCAGTTCATGGCAGATCGCGCGCGAGATATCCGATATGTAGCCAAACTGTGCGTATCGGAGCCGTCACAGCCGGTACGGTCGTCCCCGCCGCACCGCCAGGAGGCGGCATCGCCACAAGATGGCACGGAGAGGTTCCGCCATGGCGTCGCCAACAGCTCGATCAGCGTCGTCCCGCACCGTACCCGCCCGACCGAACACCGCTTTCCGGCAGCTGCGCGGCCGGCTGTCCCCGGGCGAGTTCGCGGCGGCGGTCCGACGGGCCGCCCGTGAGATCGGCGAGCAGGTCTCGTGCGACGCCCGCTATGTGGGCCGCGTCGAGTCCGGGGAGATCCGGTGCCCGAACTACGCCTACGAACGGGTGTTCCGGCACATGTTCCCCGGGCTGACGCTGCCCGACATGGGCTTCGCGCCGCGCGAGGCGGTACGCGGACGGGGGGCGCGTACGGCGGCGGTCAGCGCCGCGCGCCTGGCGATCGAACCCGACAACCGCGATACCTGTATCCAGATCCACGAGGAGAGCGACGTGCTGCGTCGCGCGTTCATCACCGGCGGCCCGGCAGCAGCCCTGGGCTTCGCCGCACTGCACCCGATCGAGGCCGCTGCCGCCGCCGCGTCCCCCCATCTGCCGGGACCGCGCACACCGGCCGTCGGCCGGGCCGGCGCGGCCGAGGCCACCGCCGTGGAACAAGCCGTACGCCGGATCCGGCTGCTGGACGACCGGCACGGCGCGGAGGGCATCTACCGCCGCGCCACCCAACCGCTGCGCGCCGCCTACGAGCTGCTGGAATCCGACGTACGGCACCGCTCGGTGTCCGACCGGCTGCACTCCGGGGCCGGTGAACTCGCCATCACCGTGGGCTGGTTGGCCCACGACTCGGGCCGCTTCGACGACGCCCGCTCGCACTACGCGGAGGCCCTGGCCACCGCCCGGGTCTGCGGCGACGCCGCCCTGGAGGCGCACGCCTTCTGCAACACGGCCTTCCTCGCCCGCGACGCCGGCCGGCCGCGCGAGGCGGTGCGCGCCGCCCAGGCCGCCCAGCAGGCCGCCAAGCAGCTCGCCTCGCCCCGGCTGCTGTCGCTGCTGGCGCTGCGCGAGGCGGGCGGCTGGGCGGGGCTGGCCGACCGTTCCGGCTGCGAGCAGGCACTGGCCCGCGCCGAGCGGCTGTTCGCGGCCGGGTGCCGGGACAGCGACCCGGAGTGGATGACGTTCTACGGCGAGGCGGAGCTGGCGGGCCTGGAGGCGCAGTGCTGGTCGGCCCTGGGTGACGCGGAGCGCGCGGCGGATCACGCCCGGCGGGCGGTGGCACTGCAGGATCCGCACTTCACCCGGAACATCGCCCTGTTCACCGCGGAACTCGCGGGCGACCTCGCGGACAGCGGCGCGCCGGAGGAGGCCGCGATGGCCGGTATGCGGGTGCTGACGCTCCTGGAGCAGGTCCGCTCGGCCCGCATCCGTACGATGCTCGACGGCACGGCCCGTACGCTGCGGCCGCACCGGCACCACGGCCCGGTAGCCGCCTTCCTGGAACGGCACGCGGCGTCGGCCGCCGCCGGGGCCGGGCCGGTGGACCCGGGCCCCGCGGACTGAACCGGCCGGGAGCCGTCAGCCCAGGTGGCCGGTGTCGTTCCAGCGCTCGATGGCCGGCTCGCCGTAGGCCCAGCCGAGCACCGACAGGGAGGTCGGCTCCAGCCGGATGCGGGCCGCGAAGGAGATGTCCAGGCCCAGCCAGCGGGCGCCGAGGGCGCGCAGGATGTGCCCGTGCGCGAAGACCAGCACGTCGCGCTCGGCCGACCGCGCCCAGGCGACGACCTCGTCGGCCCGTGCGGAGACCTCGGCCAGCGTCTCGCCCTCGGGCACCCCGTCGCGCCAGATGAGCCAGTCCGGCCGGCCGGCCTTGATCTCGGCCGGCGTCAGCCCCTCGTAGGCGCCGTAGTGGAACTCCATCAGCGCGTCCCACTCCTGCGCCCGGTCGCCGAAGCCGGCCAGCTCACAGGTCTCCTTCGCGCGGACCAGCGGGCTGGTGCGGACCTCGACGCCCGGCAGGCCGTCCCAGGGGGCGTGGTGCAGCCGCTCCCCCAGCAGCTTGGCGCCGCGGCGGCCCTCGTCCAGCAGCGGGATGTCCGTACGGCCGGTGTGCCTGCCGGAAAGAGACCACTCGGTCTGCCCGTGCCTGGCCAGGAATATGCGCGCTGCCATGGGTCGTACCTCTCGCCGATGTACTCGGCCGATCGTTTGCTCGGTGCGGGCGGCGTTGACCGCGGGACCTCCATTCTCCCGCACCGGGCGGGGGCGCCGGGGACGGGTGGGGCGGGCGCGGGGGTCCGCGCCCGGCGGCAGGGTTTCCGCCCCCTCCCCGGCGGCGATTCGCGGCCGGGCCCCCGTCGTGTCAGTGCCGGATGCGAGACTTCGGCAGGTGAACGTTTCGCGTGACAGTCGACCCGCGTCGGCCGCTTCTCCGGGGGAGCTGCCGGCGCCGACAGCGAGCCCGCCGCAGGGGGCGGTCCCGGCCGGCGTCAGGTCGGTCCGGCTCACGGAGCTGCGCGGGGCCGGGGTGCGGCCCCGCCCGCTGGACGCCCGGGCGCTCGCCGCGCTGGCCGCCAACCCGGGCTGCCGGCGCCGTGCGCTGCTGGACGGCGCGGGCGTCGACAAGGCCGCGCTGGCCAGGGCGTTGGGGGCGCCCGCGGCCTACGGGCAGTCGCAGTTCGCGATCATGAGGGGCCATGCGTTCGAGGCCCGGGTGAAGGCCGACGGCGGCACCGAGCTGCTGCGGCTGCTGCACGAGCGCCTCGCCCCGGGCTCCGAGCCCCCCGCGCCGGACGCGGTCGCCACTCCCGACCTGTCCGCGGCCGGCCCGGAGGGCAGGGCGGCGCGTACGGCGCTGGCGCTGCGCGCGGCGACCGAGGCCGGCGACTGGGCGCTGCTCGACCATCCGATGCTGGCCGTCGAGGTGGCCGGCTCGCCGGCGTACGTGGAGCCGGACGCGGTCGTGGTGCATCCGGACGGCAGCTGGACGGTCGTCGAGATCAAGTCCTTCCCGATGATCGACGGTTCGGCGGACGCCGCCAAGGTGGGCGCGGCGGCGCGCCAGGCGGCGGTGTACGTGCTGGCGCTGGAGCCGGTCGCCGGTCACGTCGCCGCGCGCACCGGCCGTACGGTGCGGGTGCGCGACCGGGCGCTGCTGGTCTGTCCGAAGGACTTCTCCAACCTCCCGACGGCCGCGGTGGTCGACGTCCGCAAGCAGCTCGCCACGACCCGGCGGCAGCTGGCCCGGCTGACCCGGGTCGAGGAGATCGCCGCCGCGCTGCCGGCGGACACGACGTTCGACCTGCGGCTGGCGGACGACGGGAGGACCGCGACCCGGCCGGCCGAGGAGCTGGCCGAGGCCGTCGAGGCGGTCGACGCGGCCTACGCCCCCGAGTGCCTGGCCGCCTGTGAGCTGGCCTTCCACTGCCGCACGCGGTCGCGGCAGCAGGGCGCGGTGGAGGCGCTGGGGCGCGGTGTGCGGGGCGAGTTGGGCGGGCTGCGCACGGTCGAGGAGGTGCTGGCGGCGGCCGCGGAGCCGGCGGCGGCACCCGGCGAACCGGAAGGACCTGAAGGCCCGGACGACCCGGCCGTGCTCGCGCTGCGCCGGGCCGCCGCGCTGCGCGCCGAGGCGCTGGCCGGCGCCGCCGTACCGCCCCCGCGGACCGAGGAGCCCGGATGTCACTGATCGATTCGCTGGCCAGGATGGAGGCGGTGGCGGCGGGCCGCGCCCGCCCGCGGTGCACGGTCCGGCACCGGCACCTGTCCGAACGCCCCCTGGTCCTGGTCCCGTTGACGACCGCCGGTGAGGCCGGCGCCCCTCTGGGCGCGCTGGTCGGCACGGACCGGGAGAAGCCCGTGCTGCTGGCCGTCCCGCAGCCGCGCGACCGCGACCTGCGGTTCGCGTTCCTGGCCGAGCTGGCCGAGACGATGCTGCCGTACGTGGACGGCTTCGCGGACGACGTGGAGTGGGAGGAGCGCAAGGAGACCGACCCGGAGACCGGCAAGAAGGTCCCGGTGCAGGTCGAACTGTGCGCGGACGCCCCGCAGCTGATCGTGCCGAGCGCCGGCGGCATCGAGTTCGTGCGGCTGCTGGGCCGCTCGATGCGGTTCCGGCGGACGGCCGAGCAGGAACCGGCGGCGCCGTACCCCGCGCCGCCGCACGTCCCGCTGCTGGGCCGCTGGCTGACGCACTTCGGCGAGCGCGCCCGGGTTCCCGGCGCCGGCCTCCTCGTATCCATGACGGGCCTGCTGACCCGCCACTGGGCGACCGGGCAGAGCGCGCTGGAGGACCAGCACCTGGGCGCCCTGCTCGCCTGGATCGACCCGCCGGCGGGCCTGTCGGGCCAGGAGGCGGCCGAACGCGCCGAGTCGGCGCGGGACGCGGACGGGCAGTTGCGGTGCCCGCCGGCCGGCCCGGCCACCGACCCGGCGTTCGACAACCGGCTGCTCGCACCGGCGATGGCCCGTTACGACGCCGGGCTGCCGGGTGCCGAGGAGGAGTTCCGGGCCTTGGTCGAGGGGCAGTTGCGGCCGACCTGGGACGCGGTGTGGCGCGGTGTCGACCTGCTGCGCACGCTGCCGGAGGGCGCCCGGGTCGCCGACCGCTGGAAGCGCGACCGCTGGTCGTACACCGCGCACCGCGACCGGGTGCGCGCCGGTGAGCCGCCGCAGCCCAAGCGGGACGACGCGGTCACCGCCGCGCAGAAGCTGTCCGCGCGGGAGACCGCACAGGCCCAACTGGACGCGCAGGAAGCCCTGGACGACCCCCTGGTGATGGCGGGCCGCAGGCTGGCCGGCGAGGCGTTCCGGGGCACGGTCACCGACGTGGAGATGGCGATGTCGGAGGGCAAGCGCCCCATGCCGCGCCCGCTGGTCACGCTCCGCACGGACGACCGCCCCCACCTGTCGCAGGGCGCCAAGCTGTACCGCCCGCTGGCCGACGGCCGGACCCAGTCCGCCGAGTTCGTGGCTGCCCCGCTGCCCGAAGGGCGTGCGCGGGACCCCCACGCGGACGGGGAGCCGGGGACGCTGGTGGTGCGGCTGACGGGCGGGATGGGGCGCGGCAGGACGCCGGAGGCCGGTTCGGTGCCGGAGCCGGGCGAGGCGGTGTGCTGGACGCTGTTCGAGCACGCGCCGCGCGGCGGTCCGGAGCTGCCGGCCCCGGAGGACACGCCCTGGACGCACGGCGGCCCGCCCCCGTCCGCCGGGGAGGCGCCGCCCGAGACCCCCGACCCCGTGACCGCGGAGGACTTCCTGTGACCCCCGCCCGCCCCTCGACGAGCCCGGAGCGCACCGCCGTATGACGGCCATCCAGGACCCGTACGCGACCGGCCCCCGGTCCGCCTTCGACCCCGCCGCGGCGGCCACCGCGGCCACCGACGCGATCCTGCACGACACGCTGCACGGCACCCGGCGCGGCGTGGTCGTCGACTCCCCGCCCGGCGCCGGCAAGTCGACGCTGGTGGTCCGCGCGGCCCGGGAACTCGCCGCCGCCGGGCGCCCGTTGATGGTGGTGGCGCAGACCAACGCCCAGGTCGACGACCTCGTGCTGCGGCTCGCCGGGAAGGACCCCGAGCTGCCGGTGGGCCGGCTGCACAGCAGCGAACCGGGCGCCTTCGACCCGGCGCTGGCGGAGCTGCCGTCGGTGCGTACGTCCGCCAAGGTCGCCGATCTGGCCGGGCTGGACATCGTCGTCGCGACGGCGGCGAAGTGGGCCTACACCAAGGTCGAGGAGCCCTGGCGACACGCCATCGTGGACGAGGCGTACCAGATGCGGTCGGACGCGCTGCTGAGCGTGGCCGGGCTCTTCGAACGGGCGCTGTTCGTCGGCGACCCGGGCCAGCTGGACCCCTTCAGCGTCGTCGGCGCCGAGCAGTGGGCCGGTCTGACCCACGACCCGTCGACCAGCGCGGTCGCCACCCTCCTGGCGCACAACCCCGACCTCCCGCAGCACCGCCTGCCCGTCTCGTGGCGGCTGCCCGCCTCCGCGGCGCCGCTCGTCTCCAGCGCGTTCTACCCGTACACACCGTTCCGCAGCGGCACCGGGGACGGGGACCGGCGGCTGGCGTTCGGTGTGCCGGGGGACGGCTCGGGGGTGGACCGGGTGCTGGACGAGGCGGCGGAGTCCGGCTGGGGCCTGCTGGAGCTGCCCGCCCGGCACACCCCGCGGACGGATCCGGAGGCGGTGGGCGCGGTGGCCCTGGTGGTGCGGCGGCTGCTGGACCGCGGTGGCGCGGCGACCAGCGAGCAGTCCCCGGAGCCCGTGCCCCTGACGGCGGACCGGATCGCGGTCGGCACGGCCCACCGCGACCAGGCCGCGGCCGTCCGCACCGCGCTCGCGGGCCTGGGGGTGCGGGACGTCACGGTGGACACCGCCAACCGCCTGCAGGGCCGCGAATTCGACGTGACGGTCGTCCTCCACCCGCTGTCCGGCCGGCCCGACGCCACCGCCTTCCACCTGGAGACCGGCCGGCTGTGCGTGCTGGCCTCCCGCCACCGCCACGCCTGCATCGTGGTCTGCCGCGCCGGCGTGACCGACCTGCTGGACGAGCACCCGTCGACCGACCCCGTGCGGCTGGGCGTCACGGTCAAGTTCCCGGACGGCTGGGAGGCCCACCACGCGGTACTGGCGCACCTGGAGGAACACCGCGTGCGGTGGCGTCCCTAGCCGTCCGGCCGGGGCGGAGCGGGCGCGGGCGCGCCCGGCCGTCGGGGGCCTACTTGCGCGCAGCGGGACAATGGAATGCGGCACACGATCTGGAGGTACGTACATGTCCGAGCCGCGACCGGCTCCCGACCCACGCGGTGCGGCGCCCCGACCACGGCGCATGAAGCCCGCGCAGCTGCTCTTCGAGCCGCCCGAGGCCGTTGCCGACCCCGAGCACTTCTTCGACCTGGAGTCGATAGAGGACCCGCGCGAGCTGCTCAGCCGGGCCACGGAGCTGACGCTGGCCTTCCGCGCCGCCGCCGACCGCGCGACGGAGTTCCAGGCGCTGGCCGCCGCCCAGCTGGCCGACCCCAGCCGGTTCGACCGGCTGCCGCTCGCCGCGCTCGCCGAGCAGGCGGAGTGGACCGAGGACTACGCGCAGAAGATGGTCGAGTTCGGCCGCAGTCTGCTGCGGAGCGGCAGCGGCCCGCTGGGCGACATGGACTGATCCCGCGCCCCGCCACCCCCGATCCCACCTGTCACATTCCTCCCGTCGACCTCACACGCCTTGCTGCGGCTCATGGGCCACGACCATGAGCCGCTGGCATATGCGAGGCGGGCAAGATACTGGGTCCCGCGACCCGCTGTCCCGATTTCGGGCAAGGAGCCAAGTCGGTACGTGTCGTATCGGTAGACCTGTCCCCATGAGCGACTGGCTGCCCGAGACCCCCCGGACCCCGGACTTTCCCCCCACGTGGGGGCACCTCCCTCGCCCTTCAGGCAGTGAGGGAGTCACCCTCGCGGGCGCCGACTGGCTCGCCACGGCCGCTTCCCGTCCGGACGAGCTGCACGCGCTCTGGGCCCGGCAGCCGGCCGCGCCGAGCGTGCTGCCCTGCGGCACGGCGTTCGACGTGATCAACGCCCCGGCGCTCTTCGGGCGGCGGATGGTGGACCGGCTGTGGTCCGACGGCCCCGGCTCGGGCCCGGTGGCGGCGCACCGCGGGCGGCTGCTGCTGTTCGCCGCCCCGGGCACCGCCCAGCGGCTGCCCGCGCTGCTCGTCTGGGAGGAGTGGGCGGCGGCGGTCCCGCCGCTGCTGTGCCACGGCACCGGCGACGCGGTGACCGTCCCGCCGCTGCACCCGCACCCCGGGACCGGCACCGCCGGCGCCCGACCTGCGTACACCGACACCCCGTCCGCGTACGGCGTCCCGGCGGCCCCGCCCGCCGACCCGGCCGACCTCACGTCGCCCGGCACCTCCCGCTGGCTGGTCGCGCCGGACGTCCGCGAGCCCTGGCTGCCCGGGCCCGACATCCTGCTGTGGGCCTGCGTCAGGGCGGCCCGCCCGACGGCCGGGATGCAGCGGGAAGCCGCAGCTCAGCCCCCGGTTTCGGCGCTGGCGCAGGGCTGAGACAAACCGATTTTTGCCCTCCCCGATCAGGATGCTAATGTTTTCCCCGTCAGCAGGCGCCGCTAGCTCAGTTGGTTAGAGCAGCTGACTCTTAATCAGCGGGTCCGGGGTTCGAGTCCCTGGCGGCGCACAGACAGTCGAAGGCCCCCACTCCGGTGGGGGCCTTCGTCGTGTCGTCAGCCGCGGCCGACCTTGACCGCCCAGTCGCCGTCGCTCGACCGGCCCGCGACCTGGATGCGTACGCCGTCCTTCACGTCGTCCATGCTCTCCCCGACGCCCAGCGGCGCGTCCGCGAGCGGCGGGTAGACGGAGGTGCCCCAGCAGGCGGACGTGTCGGGATGCCCGTCGAGGACGTGCACGGGCCCCGAGCCGGAGGGGGTGTCGCTCTGCACGCGGTAGACCAGGACCCCCTCGGTGCACAGCGCGCGGTCGTTGCCGGCGGCCGTGCGCGCCTCGATGGCCAGCGCGCTGTCCGGCCCGGTCCGGACCACCAGGAGGCGGGGCCGGCGCTGGCTGCGGGGCTCCTTGGGGGCGCCCAGGGTCCGGAGGCTGTGCAGGGTGGGGTCGGTCAGATCGACGCAGTCAACCTGGTTGTCGGCGATCCAGCCGAGCTTCCACTTGTGCCAGGCGAAGGGGTCGGGCGCCAGTCCGAACTGGCTCCCCATGAGGTCCCAGTCACCCACATGGATGTCCCAGTCACCCTTGCGCCCCTGCGGGCGGTGGTAGAGATCGGGCAGATCGAAGACATGTCCGGTTTCGTGGGCGAGGACATTGCGGTCCGGTGGGCTCTGCTCGAAGACGGTGACGAACCGGCGCAGATCCCGGTCATCGGCGTGCATCGGCTGATCGAGATTGACCACTTTGGTGGCGTCCGCATCCACGCCCGGCGCATCCGGATCGGCGACGAAATAGACCATGTCGTAGCGGCTGAAGTCCACCGACGGATCCGCCGCGGCGACCGCGTCCCGCAGGTAGTCCGCCCGCCGCGCGGAGTCCCAGTCGCGCCGTATCCCGTACGCGACCGACGTGCGCGGCATCTTCACCCAGGAGCGGTGCACGTGCGGGCGCAGCCGGAACCTGCCGTACGAGGCGCGCGCGAAGAACGTCGAGGTGGCCGGGAAGTAGTCGCGGGAGAGTTGCTGCGGGGAGGCGGCCGGGCGGGAGTCCGGGAAGGACAGGTAGATCAGGACCGCGTCGAGCGGGCGGTCCGGCCGGGTGTAGGAGCCGTTCCAGCTGTCCAGCCCCTCGGAGTGGTGGACGTCGGTGCGGCCCAGCGCGCAGGAGAGGGCGGCCTCGGAGGCGGTGGCGGGGCCGGCGACGACGGACGTCGCGACGAGCGCGCTCAGGGACGTGACGACGGCCGCGAGGCGCCGCATGCGGCGGCGATGGTCAACCCCGTCGACTGTCCGGGCACGCGGCACACATACCTCCAGGGACGGATTCGGAGACCTCATCTACCCTGTGGCGATTTAATGCTATTCGTCCTGTTTCAAAGGCCCAGACGAGTGACCGGCGCGTCTCGGTCGCGCTGTAACGGAAAGTCACAAACGACCAAGGGGGCATTCGGTACGAACAGAGTCGGGCAGAAATGGCTGAAGTTCCGTCATGCGTGCCGACGATCACGGCTGCGTCGCTGGATCGGCCGTCGTGCCAGCCTCTATGATCGCCACACTTTCCAGCGCGAGAAGACCCCTCCATCACGAGACCAGCGCCATGCGGGAGCGAGCAGTGAGCGGACACCCCGAGAGCCCAGGCCGCACCCCCGGAGCGACACTGCCCTCAGTGACGGAGCGTAACGGTACGACCAAAGAATCCGCCGAGGTGCGGCCCGCCCCCGCGGGCCGCCGCGACGACGCCGCCGCCTCGCTCGGCGACTACCGCGCGGCCTTCCACGCCGGCCGCCTGGCGATGGCGGTGCTCAACCGCGACGGGCTGGTGCTCGCCGCCAACCCGGCATTCGGCGAGCTGGTCGGCGCCGGCCCCGAGGAGCTGGTGGCCGCCACCGCGGCGGACCTCACCGACCTGGGCGCCGACCCTCGGGTGTGGACGGCCTACCGCGAGGTGCTGTGCGGGCGCAGCGACCGGCTGCGCTGCACCCGCCGCCTCAAACACCCCGAGGGGCACTCCGTATGGGTGGAAGTGACCGTCGAGCCGTTGACCCCGGAACCGCTCAGCGGTGAGGAGCGGATGCTGCTGTCGGTCGCGGACATCAGCGACCGGCACGACCTGCTGGCCCGGCTGCGGCATCTGCAGATGCACGACCCGGTCACCCGCCTGCCCAACCGGGCGCTGTTCTTCGAGCGGCTCTCCGCCGCGCTGGAGACGGCCTCCTTCGATCCGGCCGGCACCGGCCGGATCGGGCTGTGCTACCTCGACCTGGACGGCTTCAAGGCCGTCAACGACACCCTCGGGCACCGCGTCGGCGACCGGCTGCTGAGCGCGGTGGCACAGCGGCTGACCCGCTGCGCGGAGGGCACCGCGGACCGCGGGACCGGCCGGGGCGAGCACCTGGTGGCGCGGCTCGGCGGTGACGAGTTCGCTCTTCTGGTGGAGCACTCCACCGGCACCGACCAGGTGGCCGAACTGGCCCAGCGGGTCCTCGACGCGCTGCAGCGCCCGTTCGACCTGGCCGGGCAGCGGCTGTCGGTCTCGGCGAGCATCGGCGTGGTGGAGCGGACCGCCACCGGCACCACCGCGACCGGCCTGATGCAGGCCGCGGACACCACGCTGTACTGGGCCAAGGAGGACGGCAAGGCCCGCTGGACGCTCTTCGACCCCGAGCGCAACGCCCACCGGATGACCCGGCAGGCGCTGTCCAGCACGCTGCGGCCGGCCGTCGACCGCGGCGAATTCACCCTGGAGTACCAGCCGCTGGTCGGACTGGGGGACGGCCGGGCGCAGGGCGTCGAGGCCCTGGTGCGCTGGCGGCACCCGCAGTTCGGGACGCTGGCGCCGAATCGGTTCATCGCACTGGCGGAGGAGAACGGCGCGATCGTCGAACTGGGCCGCTGGGTCCTGGAGCGCGCCTGCCACCAGGCGCGTGCCTGGCAACTGGCGCACCCCAGCGACCAGCCGCTGTTCGTCAGCGTCAATGTGGCCGTACGTCAGGTGTGGGACTCCGACCTGGTCGCGGACGTCGCCGGCATCCTCGCCGAGACCGGGCTGCCGCCGGAGCTGCTGCAACTGGAGCTGACCGAGTCCGCGGTCATGGGGTCGGCCGGCCGGCCGCTCCAGGCCCTCCAGGCGCTGAGCGACATGGGCGTACGGATCGCCATCGACGACTTCGGCACCGGCTACTCCAACCTCGCCTACCTCAGCCGGCTGCCGGTCTCCGTCCTCAAGCTGGACGGCTCCTTCGTCCGCGGTTTCCGCTCCCAGGAGCACCCGAACCCGGCGGACGAGATGATCGTCGAGGCGCTGGTCGCGCTGGCGCACCGGCTGGGTCTGACGGTCACCGCGGAGTGCGTGGAGAGCGCCGAGCAGGCGGAGCGACTGCGCCGGATCGGCTGCGACACCGGGCAGGGCTGGCTGTACTCCCGGCCGGTGGCGCCGGACCGGGTCGCGGCGCTCTTCATCTAGCGTCTGGATCAGGCCCCTCGCCGGCGGGGGCGGCTGTCCGTTCCCCCGCCGGCGCGCGGCCGTTCCGCCGCTCTAGAGCCCGTACGCGTCCGCGATCAGCTCGTACGACCTCAGCCTGGCCGCGCCGCCGTGGGCGTTGGCGGTGATCATGAGTTCGTCGGCGCCGGTGCGCTTGGCGAGGTCGTCGAGGCCCTGGCGGACGGCGTCGGGGGTGCCGTGGACGACGTTGCCGAGCCAGCTGTCGACGAAGCCGCGCTCCAACTCGTTGAAGGGGTACGCCGCGGCCTCCTCGGCGCTCGGGACCAGGCCCGGGCGGCCGGTGCGCAGCCGGACCATGGACAGCGCGCCGGTCATGACCTGGCGGCGGGCCTCGCGCTCGTCCTCGGCGGCCAGCGCCGCGACCCCGATCAGGGCGTACGGCTCGGAGAGCACCTCGGAGGGGCGGAAGGACGCACGGTAGAGGTCGAGCGCCGGGAGGGTGTTGGCCGCGGAGAAGTGGTGGGCGAAGGCGAACGGCAGGCCGAGGGAGCCGGCGAGCCGGGCGCTGAAGCCGGAGGAGCCCAGCAGCCACAGGGGCGGCCGGTGCGGCGACTGCACCCCGCCCGGCGAGGTGGCCTGGACCGGGCCCGGGACCGCGTGGATCTTCGCGTACGGGTGGCCGTCGGGGAAGGAGTCGTCCAGGAAGCGGGTCAACTCGGCGAGCTGCTGCGGGAAGTCCTCCGCCCCCTCGTTCAGGTGCTGGGCCCTGCGCAGCGCGGCGGCGGTGGCGCCGTCGGTGCCCGGCGCGCGGCCCAGGCCCAGGTCGACCCGGCCGGGGGCCATCGCCTCCAGGGTGCCGAACTGCTCGGCGATGACCAGCGGGGCGTGGTTGGGCAGCATGACGCCGCCGGAGCCGAGCCGGATCCGTTCGGTGTGCGCGGCGAGATGGGCGAGCAGCACCGCGGGGGAGGAGGAGGCGACGCCGGGCATGGAGTGGTGCTCGGCGACCCAGTAGCGGTGGAACCCGCGGCGCTCGGCCGTACGGGCGAGGGTGACGGCGGTGCGTACCGCGTCCGCCGCGGTGTGGCCGGCGCCGACGGTGACGAGGTCGAGCACGGACAGCGGCACGGGGGCGCTGCCCCGGGCGGTGGCCCGTACCCCGTCCTCGCCGTCGCGGATCGTCCGGCCGCTGTCCCGGGTCTGGTCGTCTTCGCCGCTCACGGTGCGGGTCCTCCTCGCGTTGCGCTGGGTCTGCGAGGAGGACAACCGGAGAGCGTCTCCACTTATTCCCGGGTCAGGGCCCGGCGGCCGTGGGGCGGTCCGGGCGGGCTCGCTACCGGCCGGCGGTGCGGGTGAAGAGGGTGCCCAGGGCCGGGCAGGACAGCTTCCGGTCCAGCAGCCACAGGCCCTCCCAGGCCGTCACCTGATTGGCCGTGAGCACCGGCTTGCGCAGTTCCGCCTCCAGCGCCGGGAGGTGCTCGGCGGTGTGCAGGGCGGTGTCGGGCAGCAGCACGGCCTCGGCGTCCGGATGGTCGCCGGCCCGGGCGAGCGCGAGCACCTCCTCGCGGCCCCAGGTGCCGACCTCGGCGGCGGTGATGATGCCGCTGCCGCGGGTCGAGACGACCTCCGTGCCAGCCGACTTCAGGAACGCCCGGAAGTGCTCGGCCACGTCCTCCGGGTAGGTCGCGGCGATCGCGACCCGGTGGGCGCCGAGCGCCTGGACCGCGTGCGCGAAGGCGAAGGACGTACTGGAGGCGGGCAGGCCGGCGGTGACGGACAGCTCCCTGACCTGTTCGTGGGCACCCTCCCAGCCGAAGACGAAACTGGCGCTCGTACAGGCCCAGACGACGGCTTCGGCGCCGCGCTCCTTCAGCTCCTCGACGCCGGCCGCCAGCCGGGCGGCGGAGCCCATCTCCAGCAGCGCGTCGACCCGGTGGGCGTCCTCGCCGATGTCGGTGTGCACGAGCGGCAGGCGGACCGAGCCGCCCAGGATCGTCTCCAGCCGGGGGTAGTCGTCCTCGGCGGAGTGGCCGGGGTAGAGGAAGCCGACCGATGCCATGCAGATCTCCCTTGCGTGTGCGGGTGCCGGGGCGTTCATGGGGGCGGGGCGGTTCTCGGGTCGTACGAGGAGCGGGGGACGGAGCACCGCCGGCGACACGGCGCGCGGCGCCGGCGGTGTCCGGTAAGGGGGTCGGGTTCGGACCGGCCTCAAACCGGGGGCAGCGGACCGGGATCGTCGGACGGATGGGGCGACTGGTCGCCGCCGTCCACCGGCTCCCCCTCGGGCGGTGCGGGCGGACCGGCGAACGCGGCCTCGGGCGTCGCCCGCGGGGTGCCCGCCTCCGGCCCGGCCGGCGCGGACCCGGTCATCGCGGCCGGCCCGCGGCGCGCCACCGGATCGAGCAGCGCCTGGTACGGGCCCACGGCGGCCACGCCGATCTCCCGCAGCGCGGCCCACATCGTGACCTGGTTGGCGGACAGCACCGGCATCCGCAGCTCGGCCTCCAACTGCGGGATGACGTCGTAGGTCGGGAGGTTCGTACAGCTGATGAAGAGCGCGTCGGCGGCACCGACGACGGCGGCGCGGGCCATGTCGACGACGTCGCGGTAGGGCACCTTCCAGATGTGCCGGGTCAGTCCGAGGTAGGCGCGGCCGGTAACCGTGATGCCCGCCTCGCCGAGATAGTCCTCCAGAGAATCGGTGACCGATTTCGTGTAGGGCGTGACCACGGCGATGCGCCGCGCGCCGATCTCGCGCAGCGCCTCGATCAGTGCGCCCGAGGTGGTGAGGGAGGGCACCTCCCCCGCCTGGACCATGGCAGCACACATGGCCCGCTCGCCCGCGACCCCGCCGACAAAGCTGCCGGAGGTGCAGGCATAGCAGATGACCTGCGGTGATACCGCGCACAGCGCCTGGACGGCAGCGTCCAGCGTTTCGTGCTCGCTGACCAGACGGGCCAGGTCGAGACTGACCTCGACGGGCACGAAGGGAGTTCGGGTGAGGTGGAGGGACACGTCGTCGGGTACCCAGCGCCACAGCTCGCGGTCGAGCGCGAAGTCAAAAGGGGCGACAACGCCCACACCGAGCTGAGGCTGGGGGCCACCCAGAAAGGAGACGTCCATTGAAGGCCCCTAGAAGAAACGAAGGGCTGATGGCCAGGCCAGTGGCCGGGGATGAGGTGCAGCCGGAGCAAGCCGGGACGTCGGGACAGAGCCGTTGTTGACACGGTAGATACGACTTCTTAGCGTGGTCAATCCTCGCATCTCAGGCATCTGCCGGCGCCCCTTTCCAGTGAAAGGGGCTCACGTTCCAGAACGGTTTCCGAGCCATGACAGAAAGCACCGTCCTCGTCCTGGGATCCGACCCGCCGCCGAAGCTCGACAGGCTGACCGGCCGGGCCCGGGTGATCTTCACGGACGAGACCTCGCTGGCCGACCGACTCCCCTCCGCCGACGTGTTGTTGGCCTGGGACTTCACCTCCGATGCGATCCGCGGGGCGTGGCCCCGGGAGGGCCCCAGACCGCGCTGGGTGCACACCGCGAGCGCGGGCGTGGACAAGCTGATGTGCCCGGCGCTGATCGCCGACGACACGGTCGTGACCAACGCCCGGGGCGTCTTCGAGCAGCCGATCGCCGAGTACGTCGCCGGGCTGATCCTGGCCATGGCCAAAGATTTTTACGGAAGTTGGGAGCTCCAGCGGCAGCGGCGCTGGCAGCACCGCGAGACACGGCGACTGGCCGGCAGCCGCGCGGTCGTCGTCGGCTCCGGGCCGATCGGCCGGGCCATCGGGACGACCCTCCTGGCACTGGGTGTCAAGGTCGATCTGGTCGGCCGCCGGGAGCGGAAGGACGACCCGCAATTCGGACTGGTCCATGCCAGTGACGCGCTGAACGGCCTGCTGGCGGAGGCGGATTGGGTGGTGTGCGCGGCCCCCCTGACGGACGCCACCCGGGGCCTGTTCGACAGGGCGGCGTTCGCCCGGATGCCGGCGCGGACGCGGTTCATCAACGTCGGGCGCGGCCCGACGGTCGTCGAGGCGGACCTGGTCGCGGCGCTGCGCGAGTGGCGGATCGCGGCGGCCGCGCTGGACGTCTTCGAGCACGAGCCGGTGCCCTCGGACAGCCCGCTGTGGGACGTGCCGCATCTGATCGTCTCGCCCCACATGAGCGGGGACACGCTGGGCTGGCGGGACGCGCTGGCCGAGCAGTTCCAGGACAACTTCGACCGGTGGGCGGCCGGCGAGCCGCTGCTCAACGTCGTCGACAAAAGGCTCGGGTACGTACCGGTGCAGTGACGGCGCGGCGGCCGTGCCCGGCGCGGCCGCCCCGCCCCCACCCGCCGCCTCCGCCGGGGCGGCCGACGCTCGGAGGACGCATGACCACCGAACCGACTGACCTCGCCGACCTGACCGCCACCGCCCTGACGGCCGGGTACGCCGCCGGCGCCTTCTCCCCCGTCGAGGCCACCCGGGCCGTGCTGGAGCGCGCCGAGGCCGCGCAGGCCGCGACGAACTGCTTCACCCGGATCGACGCGGACGAGGCGCTGTCCGCCGCCAAGGAGTCGGCCGAGCGCTGGCGGGCCGGTGCGCCGGCCGGGCCGGTGGACGGGGTGCCGGTCACCGTCAAGGACCTGATCCTGACCCGGGGCACCCCGACGCTGCGCGGGTCGCGGACGGTCCGGGCCGACGGCCCCTGGGAGGAGGACGCGCCGTCGGTGGCCCGGCTGCGGGAGTCCGGGGCGGTGTTCCTCGGCAAGACGACCACCCCGGAGTTCGGCTGGAAGGGCGTCACCGACAGTCCGCGGCACGGGGTGACGGGCAATCCGTACGCCCCGGGGCGCACCTCGGGTGGCTCCAGCGGCGGGAGCGCGGCGGCGGTGGCGCTGGGCGCCGGGCCGCTGAGCCTGGGCACGGACGGCGGGGGCTCGGTGCGCATCCCGGCGTCGTTCTGCGGGATCTTCGCGCTCAAGGCGACCTACGGGCGGGTGCCGCTGTACCCGGCGAGCCCGTTCGGGACGCTGGCGCACGTCGGGCCGATGACCCGGGACGCGGCGGACGCGGCGCTGATGATGGACGTGATCTCCGGCGCGGACTGGCGGGACTGGTCGCAGCTCGGGCCGGCCGCCGGCTCCTTCCGGGCGGCGGTGGCCGGCGAGGTGGCCGGGCTGCGGGTGGCCTTCAGCCCGTCGCTGGGCTGGGACGTGGCGGTGGCGCCGGAGGTCGCCGCGGCGGTGCGGGGCGCCGTCGAGACGCTCGCCGGGCTCGGTGCGCACGTCGAGGAGACCGACCCGGGGATCGCCGACCCGGTGGAGGCGTTCCACACCCTGTGGTTCAGCGGTGCGGCCCGGGTGGTGCAGCCGCTGGACGACGACCGGCGGGCGCTGCTGGACCCGGGGCTGCGGGAGATCTGCGAGCAGGGCGCCCGCTACAGCGCGCTGGACTATCTGGCGGCGGTCGACACCCGGATGGCGCTGGGTCAGGCGATGGGCCGCTTCCACCGGACGTACGACCTGCTGGTGACCCCCACCGAGCCGATCACCGCCTTCGAGGGCGGCGTGGAAGTGCCGTCGGGTTCCGGCCACACCCGCTGGACGGGCTGGACGCCGTTCACCTACCCCTTCAACCTCACCCAGCAGCCGGCCGCGACCGTGCCCTGCGGGGTGGACGGCGCGGGGCTGCCGATCGGCGTCCAGCTGGTGGGGGCGCGGCACGCGGACGCGCTGGTCCTGCGTGCCGCGCACGCCCTCTACGAGGCGGGCACCGCGGGGATCCCCGCGCCGCCGGCGCCCTGAGCGGAAGCGTCGGCTGAGCGGGGCCCGGTCCCGGGGTGTCTCGCCTAGGCCCGGCGGAAGTTGAGGGTCTCCCCCAGGGCCCCGGCCCGCCACAGGTCCTGGCAGGCGTCGGCCATCCGGTCGAGCCCGTCGACGACGCTGCCCCACACGATCCCCGGCACCCAGCCCGCGTCGCCGTTGATCAGCAGGTTGTTGCGCTCGTAGAACAGCGCGAGGTCGACGACGGTGGCGCGGCCCTGGTGCCGGGCCGCGCGCTCATAGCCGTAGGAGGCGGTACCCAATTGGGTGTCGCTGAAGGTGAAATAGCACAGGTCGCCGGGGATCGGGGTGATCGTCGGGTTCTCCAGCGGCGGCTCCTCGGGCGCGAACGGCGCCAGCAGGGCGTAGATCTCGTTGCGGGCATATTTCGCGTGGTAGACGTCGCCGCCGAGCGGCAGCGCGTCCCAGACGGCATTGCAGGTGATCGGCGCGCGGTCGTCGAGCAGTTTCGCCGTGCAGCTCACGCCGCGCTTGTCGAGCGAGACTTCGATGAAGCGATCGGTCATGCTCAGATCGTAGGGGGGCAATACCGGCGTACGGAACAGCATGGAACAGTACGGAACTCCTCAGCACCGGTCGTATCAAGGGCCGGAAACGATCGGCATAAGAGCCGACGATTCGGGTAGCCGCGCGCCCATGGCTTCACCACCATGGAACACCTCAGAGATCACAGGCCAATTGACGCGCGGCATCCGCCGCCGGTCGCTGCTCGCGGGGGTAGCGGCGCTCGGCGCAGCGGGTGCCCTGGGAGCGGCCACCGGCTGCTCCCGCGTCGACGTCAGCGGGGCCACGGACGGCGGTCACCTGCTCGAGGACCTGCGCAAAAAGGGCACCGTGCGCATGGGAATCGCCAGTGAACCGCCCTACGCCTCCATCAACAGCAAGGGTGAGCTGACCGGCGAGGCGCCGGCGGTCGCCAAAACGATCTTCCAGCGGCTCGGGATCAAGAATTTCGAGCCGGTCCCGGTCGAGTTCGGCGCGCTGGTGCCCGGTCTGCACTCGTTCCAGTACGACGTGATCGTCGCGGGCATGTTCATCAACAAGGCGCGCTGCGCCGCCGTGCTCTTCTCCGACCCGGACTACGAGTCGAAGGACGCCTTTCTCGTTCCCAAGGGGAACCCGCACAAGATCAAGGATTATCCGGACATCGCCCGGCAGCACCTCAGAATGGGCACCGGCATCGGTTACGCGGAGATCGACTACGCGGTCGGCAACGGCGTCAAGAAAAGCACGATCCAGACCTACGGCGACCAGATCGCCGGAATGGAGGCACTGGAGGCGGGCCGCATCGACGCCTTCGCCGGTACCGCGCTGACCATGATCGAGGCGCTGAAGACCGGTAAGCACCCCAAGGTGGAGATGACCTCCCCGTTCACTCCGACGGTCGACGGCAAACCCCAGCGGGACGGCGGCGGCTACGGCTTCCGGATCGGCGAGACGAAACTGCGCGACGCCTTCAACAACGAGCTGCAGAAGATGAAGAAGAGCGGCGAACTCCTGCGCATCGCCAAGCCCTACGGCTTCACCGAGGAGTTCATGACCGACCTCACCGCGAAGGAGCTCTGCAAAAAGTGACCTCTGCGCTGTGGGAACTCTTCTTCAAAGGGCTGTGGATCACCGTCCAGCTGATGGTCTACAGCGCCGCCCTGGCCGCCGTCGTCGCCTTCGGCATCGGCCTGTCCCGTACCTCGCGCCTGTGGATCGTGCGCTTCCTGTCCGGTGTGTACGTGGAGTTCTTCCGCGGCACCTCGGCGCTGGTGCTGATGTTCTGGCTGTTCTTCGCGCTGCCCCTGCTGGGCTGGCAGCTCGCCGGCATCTGGGCGGGCACCCTGGCCCTCGGACTGTCCTACGGGGCGTACGGCTCGGAGATCGTGCGCGGCGCGCTCCAGGCGGTGCCGGCCGCCCAGCGTGAGGCGGCCGTCGCGCTGAACTTCTCGCCCTGGCAGCGGCTGCGCAAGGTGCTGCTTCCGCAGGCCGTCCCCGAGATGATGCCGCCGTTCAACAACCTGCTGATCGAGCTGCTCAAGGGCACCGCGCTGGCGTCGCTGCTGTCCATCGGCGAGCTCACCTTCCAGGCCAAGCTGGCCCGGCTGTCCACCGGCCAGAGCGCCCAGGTCTACGGAATCATCCTGGTGCTGTACTTCGCGGTCGCGTTCGTGGTGACCCGGATCATGCGGCTGCTGGAACGCCGCGCCAAGGCATCGGTGGGCCGGGCCGTGCCCAAGGGCGAGGGCTGGTTCTCCCGCAAGCTGCCCGTCGAGAAGCAGGGTCCCGAGGCGCTGGCCACCGGAGGCAAGCCGTGAACAACTGGTCGTGGAGCTACGTCGGCGAGATCATGCCCGACATCCTCAAGGGGCTGTGGATCACCGTCCAGGCCACCTTCTACGGCTCGCTGGTGGCCTTCGCGCTCGGGCTGGTGTGGGCGCTGCTGCTGCGCTCGCCGAGCCGCTGGGTGACCTGGCCGGTCAGCGTCGTCGTCGAATTCGTCCGCAACACCCCGCTGCTGGTGCAGCTGTTCTTCCTGTTCTTCGTCCTGCCGACCTGGGGGCTGACCTTCGCGCCGCTGACCACGGGCGTGATCGGCCTGGGGCTGCACTACTCGACGTACACCTCCGAGGTCTACCGCGCCGGTATCGACGGCGTGCCGCCCGGCCAGTGGGAGGCCGCGACTGCGCTGAGCCTGCCGCGCCGGCGCACCTGGACCGCGGTGATCCTTCCGCAGGCGTTCCGCCGGGTGGTGCCCGCGCTCGGCAACTACGTCATCGCGATGTTCAAGGACACGCCGCTGCTGGCCGGCATCACCGTCGCCGACATGCTCTTCCAGGCGAACAGCATCAGCGCCACCACCTTCGACTACCTGGAGCCGATCACCGTCGTCGGCATCCTCTTCGTGGTCATCTCCTACCCCACTTCCCTCCTCCTGCGAGCCCTGGAGCGTCGTCTTGTCCGCTGACAGCACCCCCTCGAAGGAAACGGCCGGCGCGGCGGACGGGGGCCCCACCGGGGCGAGGTCCGCGGCCGGCACCGAGCTGATCCGCTTCGACCACGTCACCAAGCGGTTCGGGACCAACACCGTCCTGGACTCGCTGGACTTCACGGTCTCCTCCGGCAAGCACGTCACCCTCATCGGCCCGTCCGGCTCGGGCAAGACCACGATCCTGCGGCTGCTGATGACGCTGCTGAAGCCGGACGAGGGCACCATCAAGGTCGGCGGTGAGTACCTGACGCACGAGGAGAAGGGCGGCAAGCTCGTCCCGGCCGGGGAGAAGCACGTCCGGGAGGTCCGCAAGAACATCGGCATGGTGTTCCAGCAGTTCAACCTCTTCCCCAACATGAAGGTGCTGCGGAACATCACCGAGGCGCCGGTGCACGTCCTGGGGCTGGACAAGGACGCCGCCGAGGAGCGGGCCCGGGACCTGCTGGAACTGGTGGGCCTGACCGAGCACCTCGACAAGTACCCCACCCAGCTCTCCGGCGGCCAGCAGCAGCGGGTCGCCATCGCCCGGGCGCTGGCGATGCGCCCGCAGGTGCTGCTGCTGGACGAGGTGACCTCGGCGCTGGACCCGGAGCTGGTGGCCGGGGTGCTCGACGTCCTGCGGGACATCGCCCACACCACGGACATCACCATGCTCTGCGTCACGCACGAGATGAATTTCGCCCGGGACATCTCCGACGACGTCCTGATGTTCGACGCCGGGCGGGTCATCGAATCCGGGGCGCCCGAGAAGATCTTCACGGAGCCGGAGCACGAACGCACCCGGGAATTCCTCAGCGCGGTGCTGTGAAACAGCCGCGGTAGGCCCGCGGTCCACCGGTGGTGTGCCCCCCTTCGGGCGGGGCGCACCACCTTTCGCATTCCGCGTACGGGCGCCATGCCCGCCGAATCCCGGAATATCACCCCTCGACGGGTGCCTCAACCCTTCCTCAAGTCAGTCGCCTATGGCTGAAAACACGTCTACCGTCTACCGTTCCGGAACGGCCTGCGCGGCTACCTGACGCCACCTCATGACCAGGGTGGAACAACGGAGTTGGGCCGTTCCGGGTGGTCTGTCCGCAGGCAATGCAACGGGGTCCCTTTTCATGGGAAGGACAGTGGGAGACGTGAACGTCTCGTATTTCGCCACGGCCGTCAGCGCGTACGAGGAGCCACCGCTTCGGCGCCGGGACGCCTACGCCGTCGTCGTCGCGAACACCGTCGCCGACCTGGAGCAGGTCGGCGAACTGCTGCACAGCAATCTGCCGGTCCTGCTGGTCCGCGATCTCGACCAGGCGCGGCGACTGGTGGACGGCGGACCGGCCGCTGCCGGCGGCGCGCGGCAGGTACCGGCGCTCCAGGCCGGCCACCTGGAGATCCGCCCGGACGAGCAACGGGCGCTGTGGCGCGGCACCGTGCTGGACCTGACCGCCCAGGAGATCGCCCTGCTGGCCTGCCTGGCCCGGCAGAGCGGCGGGGTGGTCTCGTTCCGGGAGCTCGTCCAGGACGTGTGGGGGGCGTCCTGCGGGGTGGACACCACGGTGATCCACAGTGCCGTACGGCGGCTGCGCCGGAAGCTGGAGCGGGCCGGGGCGGACGTGCGTATCGCCTCGGTGCGGGGCTACGGACTGCGCCTGGCCGGTGAGGACGTGATCCGTCAGTGAACTGACATCGGCCCGACATTGGCCACCCCGCCGGGCTCCTCAAGACTATGAGGCGAATCACCGGCGGGGACGCCGGCCGCGGGAATTCCGGGCTTTTGGGAATTGCCGCGGCCGGCGGCTTCCCCGCACCGCACCGAAAACCCGAAGGGGATGCAGCATGCGTGTGCACAGGGCCTCTCGCGCACTCCTGGTGAGTGTCGCCGCCGCGGGAATTCTCGGCACGACGGGAATGGCGGCCAGCAGCGCCGCGGCCGCGGACCACGGCCCCGCCGTGGCGAGGAAAACCTGCAAGGTATCGGCCTACACCGACCGGGTCGACCGCAAGACCGACAAGTTCGGCAACGGCGCGATCAAGTGCAACTTCACGCCGGCCTACACCAAGCTCACCGTCACCCTCTACAAGGGCACGAAGAAGATGGCGACGGCTCACTGCAGCAGCCACGGCAGGTCGTGTTTCAAGGCCACCAAGGAAGTCAAGGACGACGCCCGCATCCAGAAGTGGCGCACCAAGGTCACCGGCTCCTGGGGCCACGGGAAGTCGAAGACGGTGTGGAGCGCGCCGATGTACGGCTGAGCCGTGCCGGCAGGCCCACGACTCTGAATCTCTGCTCGAATTCATGACCGGAAAAGGCAGGTGCGTATGCGCAGGTTGATCGCAGGCGCCGCGGGGGCCGCACTGGCCGCCACCGCCCTGGTGGGCGCCCTCCCGGGCTCCGCCTCGGCCTCGGCGGGGGACGTCGCCCTCAAGAAGACGATCTACAGCCAGAAGGCGAAGCCGACGAGGAAGTCGACGAAGTTCGACGCCAAGTGCAACACCGTCGGCAACGGCCGCAAGAGCGCGGGCATGGCGTGTTTCCGCGCGAAGGGCGACCGGATCTGGATCAAGGACACCGCACCGGGGGACGGGCTGCGCATCGAGGTGCGCGGCATGACCAACTCCAACGGGAACCCGAACTACCGCTGTTACGGCAACCACAAGGGTGGCTGGCAGGTCTGCAACTTCGACCGGCAGATGGCCGAAAAGCGGATCTTCCTCTGGTACGTCAGTACCTGGAAGGGCAGCAAGATCAAGTGGACCAGCGACGAGAAGATGCTGCGGACGTCCTGACGACGTCCCGGCGAGGGGCGTGAGGTCTGCGGAACCGGCCACGGAATTGGCCGGTTCCGTACGCTCCTCGGCCGCGCCCCGGGGTACACGCCGGAGTGACCACATGACGCCGGAGTGCGAAACTCCCTGGCAGTCAGCCCGGTGACCTTGGCATATGCCACCGTCTCAACCGCCTGTACAGAAACCCGGGACGCGCATCTTTTCGGTCAAGGCCCCCTCCATCGAGGGCCGTTGGCCGCTATCGTGATAGCAGCCCAGTTGCCGGGCCGCGGTCGTCCCCTGCGTCGACCGTGCCCGACGACGCGGCCACGACGCAAGCGGTACCAACCTGCTAGGGGGACACCGTGGCGCTGAAGCCCGAGCCGACCGCGCCGTTCCATTCGGTGCAGTACGCCCTTCGCGTGCTCGAAACGATCTCCCGGCACGCCGACGGCGTGACGGACGCACAGATCGCACGCGAGACGGGGCTGTCCCCGGGACTGCTCGCCCACATGCTGTCGATGCTCCGGCGCGAGGGCTATGTGGAGCAGGTCGCCGACGGGGCGTACGTCGTCGGGGACTCGCTCCTGCTCCTGGGATCGGGCGGCGACCGCGACCGGGCCCTGCGCGACAAGCTCCAGCTCACCCTCGACCAGCTCCGCGACTCGGTCGGTGCGGCGGTCTACATCAGCCGGTACATCGACGGCGAGGTCAAGATCCTGCACTACGCCGACGGCCCGCTGGCGCCGAAGGTCAACGAGTGGGCCGAGTTCCGTCGCACGGCGCACGCCAGCGCGGTCGGCAAGTGCCTGCTCGCGCAGCTCGACCACGACGGCCGCAAGGACCACCTCTCGCGCCACAAGACCGCCCGGCTCACCTCCCGGACGATCACCAACGAGAAGGTGCTGTTCCACAAGCTCGACAGCCAGCCGCCCACGGTCCCCGTCCTGGATCTTCAGGAGTACGCCGTCGGCACGGTCTACGCGGCGGTACCGATCACCGCCGGTGCGACGGTCGGCTGCCTCGCGCTGTCCATGCCGCTGGAGCACGCCCACCGCCTGCGCCAGGCGGCCGACGCGCTCAACCGCAAGGCCGCCCCGGTCCTGCTGTCCCTGGCGATCTGAGCCGGGCGCGCGGGCCCGGCCGGCAGGTGGTCAGGAGCACCCCTCTCGACCAGGTAGTATTTCTTTCGTCAGCGCGCGCCGCTAGCTCAGTTGGTTAGAGCAGCTGACTCTTAATCAGCGGGTCCGGGGTTCGAGTCCCTGGCGGCGCACGTAGGAAGTGGGCGTTCCCGGTTCTCCGGGGACGCCCACTTCGTCATGCGCGCGCACTCCCCGCGCCGCCGGTTCCGCCCGGCGCTCACCGCTCCAGGAGCCCCGCCCGGTCCTGCTCGCGGTAACGGGCCAGCAGCGCCGCCTCGTCCTCCGCGGTGAACGGGCGGTACACGGCCCCGGCGGGCGCGCCAGGTGCCGGGGTCAGGGGCGTCCACCACACCGGCGCCGGGCAGCGGAAGCCGGCCCGGCGCAGCGCCACCCGGTGGATCTTGTTCGTCGCCGTCACCGGCAGCGCCGGCACCGTCCGTACGAAGCGCGGCGCCATCTTCGTCCCGAGGTCGGGCTGGGCGGCCAGGAAGGCCACGAAGTCGTCCGGGTCGAAGGCGGCGCCGTCGCGCAGCGCCAGGGCTGCCATCACCTGGTCCCCGGCGACGGGGTCGGGCACCGCGTACACCGCGACGCCGGCGGCCGGGGCGTAACGGGCGAGGATGTTCTCGATCATCGCGGCGGCCAGGTTCTCACTGTCGACCCGCAGCCGGTCGTCGGTGCGTCCGGCGAAGTGGAAGAAGCCCCCGGCGTCCCGGAAGAAGAGGTCACCGGTCCAGTACCAGCCCGCGCCGGGCCCGGCCCCCCGGCCGCGGGTGCGGGCGGCGGTCGCCCCGGGGTTGCGCCAGTAGCCCTCGAAGGAGCCGCGGCCGCGGTTGACCAGCTCCCCGATCGCCTCCTCGCCGTTCAGCAGCCGGCCCGCCGCGTCGAGCCGGGCGCGCGGCAGCTCGGCACCGGTCACCGGGTCGACGACGGCGAGGTCGTCGCCGGGGGCGGGCCGGCCGATGGCGCCGGGCGGGGTGTCCGGTGTGCGCCGGAGGGCGGCGCCGCCCTCGGAGGAGCCGTACCCCTCGGTCAGCCGGACGCCGAAGCGGGCGGCGAAGCGGGCGGCGTCCACGGTGCCCGCCTCGGTGCCGAAGCCGTTGCGCAGCGGATGGTCCCGGTCGTCGGGGGCGGCCGGGGTGGCCAGCAGGTAGTGCACGGCCCGGCCGACGTAGGTGAAGTACGTCGCCCCGTAGCGGCGCACGTCGGGGAGGAAGGCGGAGGCCGAGAAGCGGCGGCGCAGGGCGATGCCCGCGCCGCCGGCGAGTGCCGGGGCCCAGCCGGCGAGCACGGCGTTGCCGTGGAACATCGGCATGCACAGGTAGTGGACGTCGTCCCGGCGCACCGCGAAGTACCGGGCCAGCTGCGCCCCGGCGGCGGCCAGCCGTCCCTGGCTGCACAGGGCGGCCTTGGGGGCGCCGGTGGAGCCGGAGGTGAAGCACAGCAGCATCCGGGTGGCCGGGGTGGGGGGACGGGCGCCGGGGAGGGGCCCGATGCCTTCGGGCGGTGTGCCCTCGTACGGCGCGAGCAGCTCCCGGTAGGCGGGGTCGTCCACGACGAGGACCCGGCCGGGCGGCACGGTGAGGTCGAGGCCGGCCAGCAGCGGCAGGTGGGCGCGCTCGGTGACCAGCAGCGCGCAGTCGGTGTGCCCGATGTCCCGGGCGAGCTCCGGGCCCCGCCGGGTGGGGTTGATCCCGGCGACGGCGGCCCCGGCGAGCGCCGCCGCGCCCAGCCACAGCGGATACTCCGGCACGTTGTCGAGCAGCACCCCGACATGCGGCTCCGCGCCCCGGGGCAGCAGCTCGGCCAGCAGCGCCGCCCGGGCGGCCGCTCCGGACGCCAGCTCGTGGTGGGTGAGGGCGGTCTCCCCGCACCGTGCGCCGATCCGGTGGTCGCCCCACTGCGCCTGTACGAGCTCGGCGACGGTCCCGGCACCGGAACCCGCCGTGCTCCTCGTACCGTCGACTGCCATGACGGGGCAGCGTAGCTGACGGAGCGTCAGGTCGACAGGGCCGGGACGGGCGGTACCGCCTTCGGAACGCGCCCTGGTCCGAACGGCGGCACCGCGGGCGATGAGTTCCTGCCGGACGGGGAGGCACTCCGCACACAGGCAGCTTCCGTCCCCGAAAGGCAGCACCATGAGCACGCTGATCGTCACCGCGTTCGTCACCCTGGACGGCGTCATGCAGGCCCCCGGCGGCCCGGGCGAGGACGTCGACGCCGGGTTCGAGCACGGCGGCTGGCAGGTCCCCTACGTCGACGAGGACTTCATGCGCCTCATGACGGAGACCTTCGAGCACACCGCCGACCACCTCCTGCTCGGCCGGCGGACCTACGACATCTTCGCCGCCCACTGGCCCCGGGTCACCGACCCGGACGACCCGATCGCCGTGAAGCTCAACGCCATGCCCAAGTACGTCGCCTCGCGCACCCGGGAGAGCCTGGAGTGGCACAACTCCCGGCTGCTGAAGGGCGAGGCCGCGGAGTCCGTCGCCCGGCTCAAGGAGCAGCTCGACGGCGTGCTCATGACGCAGGGCAGCAGCGACCTGATCCACACCCTGCAGCGGCACGACCTCGTCGACGAGTACCGGCTGCTCGTCAACCCCGTGATCCTCGGCACCGGCAAGCGGCTGTTCGCCGAGGGCGCCGCCCCTGCCGCCTGGAAGCTCACGGAGTCCCGCGCCACCGGCGCGGGCGTGCAGTACTGCGTCTACGCAAGGGCGGGACGGCCCTCGTACGGGTCCTTCCAGCTGGACGAGCAGGAGTGAGGACGCCCGGCCCGCGCCCCGGCGGCGTCAGGCGGCCGCCGGGAGCGGGGCCGTGGTGGGGCGGGCGGCGGTCTGCACGAGCGCGGTGTAGGTGCGCCGCAGCGCGATCAGCGACTCCTGGGCCTCGCGGTAGACGGCGGCGTCCGGGCCGCCGCGGTGGGCGAGGGTCCGTACGGGGGCGCAGTGCCGGTCCATCGCACTGAGCCAGGCGCGGTGCTGTGCCGGGAGGTGCCGGCGCAGCAGCTGGCGCCGCCCCTCCCCCATCCGGCGGCCCCCGATGCCGAGCACCGCGTCGGCGGCCTGGAGCACCGGCGGCTCCAGGGCGCCCTGCTCGGCGAGCGCACCGAGCACCGCGCCCTGCTGCGGGGTCGCCGGCGCGGCCGCCAGCTCCGCCGCCTCGGCGTGGAGCTGGGCGCGCAGGGCGTGCTGGACGCGGACCAGGCGGCGGAGCGCCGTCGGGGTGGAGGAGTCGTCCGGCGAACGGCCCGCGAGGGTGTCGGCGAGCCGGAAGAGCCAGATCCCGTGCGCCTCCAGCCGGGTCGCGGCCAGCATCAGCCGGTCCAGCCGGCTGAGCGGCTGGCCCTCCGGCGCCCAGCGGACGATCGGCACCAGCGCTTCGGTGCGGGCCAGCTGGTCGATGGGGATGTGGCGGCGCGGTTTGCGCTCGGGCGCCCAGTTGTGGAGCGCGAGGGTGGGCAGGGCGACGAACTGGTCGTGGTCGATGCGGTGCGCGATGGCGGCCCACAGCTCCAGGAACGCCTCGTCGGCCACCTCCCGGGCGGCCGGCGCCTGCGGGTCGAGCCCGCACCATCCGCAGGACACCGCGATGACCGCGATCCGCATCGCGGCGGCCTCCGCGTTGCGCAGCGAGAGGCGGGAGACCCGCTGCCGCAGGGCGGCCAACTCCTCGGCACGCCGGGCGCGTTCGACCAGCGCGACGGCGGCCGCGCGGTCCGGCGCGACCGCGGCGGCCCGCGCCATGGCGTCGAGCCGGGTCCAGGTGCCGATCATGGCGCGGACCGGCGGGCGCTCGGGCAGGAAGCCGTGCGCCCGGGGGTCGTGAGGGGCCGGCGCGCCGGCCCCGTCGGACAGCGCCGGTTCCGCACCGCGCCGCGGGGCCGGCACCCGGTGCGCGGGCGCGTCGGACACCCGGTGGGCGGGCGCGTCGGACACCCGGTGGGCGGGCGCGGTGGCCGGCATCGGGGGCGCGGCCTCCTCCGCCGTCGCCCCGACGGCCGCCCCGCCCTCCTCCGCCGTCGCCCTCGTCGTCCCCGCCGTAGTCATCACTGTCGCCATCGCCGTCGTCATCATCGTCGTCGTCACCCTGTCCCCCATCAGCACTTGCCCGCGAACAGCCGGGCCAGGTGGGCGTCCACGTCGAGGTGGGCGCCCTCGTGTCCTGGCGGCACGATCGCCACGGTCTGTTCCAGCCAGGCGGTCAGCTCCGTCGCACGTACGGACAGCTCGCACACGCTGTCGTCGGTCGACAGCGCCAGGTGCACCCGGCCCGCCTCGCCCGGCCGGCGCAGCGGCCACACCCGGACGTCCCCCTCCCCCACCTCGTCGTACAGCCCGCCCAGCAGCAGGTCGCGGGCGAACAGCCAGGTGCTGAGCGGGCGCCCGCGGCTGAGGAAGGTGACCTCGACCTCGTACGGGCGGTCGCTGCGATAGCCGAACCGGCCGGCCACCGGAGCTGTTTCGTCCGGCCCCAGGAGGAGCTGCATCTCAAGGGTGCGCTTGGCTGTCGACACCACGACGATCAACCTTTCCGACGGAGGGGCGAGTCCCGGGGACCCGGTCCGGGGCGCGCGTCCTGGCAGACGTTGCTGTGGAGGGCGGGGTTGCAGGAGGTGAAGGAGGAGTGACGGACGCCATGGCCCGGCGCCGTCCGGATCTGTTCAGTTCTGTCGCCCTGGCGGCCCCCTCACCCTCTCAACCGGCAGGAGGTATCGCATGTTGACGGGGCAACTGGTGACCGACGGCCACGGACGCCCCGAACTCGATCTTCACAGAGCAATGCGGACGGCCCGGCGGTCCAAGGTCCCGGAAGCACGGGCCTTCCGGCCCGTACGGAAGGCGGCCCCGGTGAGGTACCCACGGGGCCGACGACGCGGGAGTGGCCGGGATCACACCCGCCGAGTGCGTGAGGGGCCCGGTCCGGGGTACGGAGCACCGCTCCACGTCGTGTAATGTTTTCCAGGTCAGCGCGCGCCGCTAGCTCAGTTGGTTAGAGCAGCTGACTCTTAATCAGCGGGTCCGGGGTTCGAGTCCCTGGCGGCGCACGTAAGACTGAGGCCCCTCGCATCGCGGGGGGCCTCAGTCATGCCCGGCATCGAACGTTGCGGTGGCGCCCCCGGCGGGGGCGGTCCCTGCGGACGGCCGGGGCCGAGGAGCCGGGGCCGCCCGCGGGACGCGGTCAGGCGGCCGGTCCGGCCTCCACGGGGGCGGCAGGGCTCGTCGCCCGCGGCGCACCGAACAGTCCGGTGATCATCCAGCACAGCAGCGGCGCCAGCGCGCCCGCCACGGCCGTCCAGGCCCGCCATCCGCCGTCCACCGGGAGCAGCAGCACCCCCGCGGCGGTCACCGAGACGGCCGCACCCAGCAGCACTCCGGCCGGCACCGTACGGGTCCAGTGGCTGCCGAGTTCCAGCAGGCGGGTGCGGCGGGCGGCGTCGACAGTGAACGGTGCGGGGGCTCGCACGGCGGCGATCCGGGCGGCCTCCGCCGCGGGGAGGCGGCCGGGCAGCTGCCAGCCGTCGTCCGCGACGAAGTCGGCGGGCACCTTGCCGCGGGGTCCGGCCGGCTTCCACAGCAGCCAGCCCGTGGCACCGGTGAGCAGCGGGGCGGCACGCCGGTGCGAGGCCGCGAGGCGGAGGGGGACGTCGCCGGGGCCGGTGCCGGGGCCGGTGTCGGGGGCAGTGCCGGTACCGGGGGCAGTGCCGGTACCGGGGGCAGTGCCGACGTCTGTGCGTGTGCCGGTGGCTGCGCCTGTGTCGGTGCCTGGGTCGATGGCTGTGACGGCTGTGACTGTGTCGGTGTGGAGGATCAGGCACGCGTAGCGAGCGGAACTCTTTCCGGAGGCGGAGCCGGAGCCGGAACCGGAGTCGGACCCCGAGCCGGAGTCGGACCCCGAGCCGGTGCCGGGCCCGGCGTGGGCACCAGGTCCGGCGCCGTCGCCCGTCGGCCGCTCCACGTGTTCCGCCACCCCGGCAGCCGTCACGCGCAGCGCGATCCAGTCCTTGCCCACCCGGCGCCCCCGGCGGGGCGGACCGGTCACGGCCGTCCCCACGCAGACCGCCGCGAGGGCGGCGGCGCCCCAGAGGAGGCCGGCCACGGCCGCGGTGCCGTACGGCAGGGTGCGGCCGGCGAGCAGCGCCTCGACCGCCGAGCGGGTGTCGGCGCCGACCGCCCCCAGGCCGGGCCGCTGCGGCACGTACGCCACCGGCAGGGTCTCCCCCACCTGCCGGACCCCGCGGTGGACCGCCGCCCGGAAGGTGGCGGGGACCGCCGCGCCGCCGTGCGGCGCCGGCAGCCGGACGGTGTAGTCGGCCTCCGACGAGGCGCGGCTGCTGCTGCCCGCGCGCTCGACACCGCCGACGGCGACGACCGGCAGCTCCTTGATCACATAGTCGGCGGCGGCGATCCGGCCGGGCACGGCGCCGCGGTCGGGGGTCCCGGCCCCCAGGGCGCAGAAGAGCACCAGGGCGGTCGGGACGGCGAGCGCGACGGCCGTGACCCGGGCCCAGGGCCAACGGGAGCCGTGGAGTTCCGCGGGGAGCGCGGCACCCGCCCCGGGCGCCGGCGCCCGCGCGGCGTCCAGCGCCAGCCCGTACCCCCGTGCCGGCGTGACCCGCCCCGCCCGCAGGACCACCCCGGTGAGCGCGAGAACGCATCCGGCGAGCGCGGCAACGGCCGCCCACCCCACGGCCGTACGGAGCGGCCCCGCGTCCAGCAGCAGCCACCCGCCGGTGAGCGCGACGAGCCCGGCCACCCCCACCACGGTCACCCCGCGGCCGGCCCGCACCGCCCCGGCCGTCACCCGAACGCTCCGAAGACGCTGGTATCCGGCTTGTCCTTCACCTTGTCGGCACCCTTCTCGTTCTGCTTGCCGGCGTCGTCAGGCACGATTCTGCCCGTCGGTGATCTTCGTGACCGGACGGGACCGCGCCGGCCGTATCGGGGGCTCGTCACCGGCGGCGTTGTCGCGCCACGCGGACCGACCGCCGACTTCGGCCATCGCACCAAAAGCCGTACAAAGTCCGGCAGTTACGAAGAGCGACGAAAGCAAGTGGTGCGCGCTGCGCCACACAGCGTCCCGCATTGCGCGGCCTTGTCCGTATCCGCCATGTCCCGTCTTGTGGTCACGAGTCCGGTTCGGGACCCTGACCTGGTAACTCGGCTGAAAAGAGGTGGAGTTGCGGCGCGTTGCGGACAACGGGATGCGTCGGATGGCGTGATGTGGACGTGGAGAATCCGCCGCTTGGCAGGATCGCTGAGCGTGCATCACGTAACCGGCGGACGGCCGTCACCGTCCGGCGGTGCGGGCGGCCGACATCAGTGAGCCCGAGTCGGTCGAGGGGGACCGAGGTGTCGGGCCACCACCAATTGGCGCGCGGCCTGCGCTGCGTGCGGGGGGATGATTCATGACATCGCCGCCTGACGATGCCCGGTCGCAGGGCTCCTTCGATCCGTCCGCGACGACTCGCCTGCGCGTGCCGCGCCAGCACTGGCAGCGCCGCGCCCAGCGGGGGCCGCTGCCGCGCTACGACTACGAGCACTACAGCCGGCTGGCCGGGCCGCTCACCGATCCCGACCCGGACCGCCCCTACCGGGTCCGCTACCGCTCCCTGCTGGCCGGCGAGCCGCACCGCCTCCGCGCGACGCTGCTGCTGGGCGCCGCGCCGCTGGTCTCGCTGGGGCTGCTCGCCTGGCTGCTGCAGCCCGCCCACTGGACCCAACGCGACTATCCCGAATATCCGTTCCTGCCGGCGCTGGACACCGTGATGCTGGTGTCGATCGGGCTGATCGAGTTCTTCCGCTGCATGAACGTGCTGTCCAACGCGCACGCCACCCTCGTCGCCCGCGACCCCGTCCCGGTGATACCGGAGCGCGGCACCCGCGTCGCCTTCCTCACCTCGTTCGTGCCCGGCAAGGAACCGCTGGACATGGTGACGCGAACCCTCCAGGCGGCGGTCCGGGTGCGCCACCGCGGTCCGCTGCACGTCTGGCTGCTGGACGAGGGCGACGACCCGCAGGTCAAGGAGGTCTGCCGGCGGCTGGGGGTGCACCACTTCAGCCGCAAGGGCGTACCGGAGTGGAATCAAGCCAAGGGTCCGCATCGCGCCAAAACCAAGCACGGCAACTACAACGCCTGGCTGGACGCCCACGGGGACGACTACGACTTCTTCGCCTCCGTCGACACCGACCACGTCCCGCTGCCCAACTACCTGGAGCGGATGCTGGGCTTCTTCCGCGATCCGGACGTCGGTTTCGTGATCGGCCCGCAGGTGTACGGGAACTACGACACCTTCGTCACCAAGGCGGCCGAGTCCCAGCAGTTCCTCTTCCACGCGCTGATCCAGCGGGCCGGAAACCGCTACGGCGCCCCCATGTTCGTCGGGACCTCCAACGCCGTACGCATCAGCGCACTGAAACAGATCGGCGGCCTGTACGACTCGATCACCGAGGACATGGCGACCGGATTCGAGATGCACCGGCACCGCAATCCGGCCACCGGACGGAAATGGCGGTCGGTCTACACCCCGGACGTCCTCGCGGTCGGCGAGGGGCCCACGGCCTGGACGGACTTCTTCACCCAGCAGCTGCGCTGGTCGCGCGGGACGTACGAGACGATCCTCAAGCAGTTCTGGAAGGCGCCGTTCACGCTGTCGCCGGGCCGGTTCTTCAACTACGCCATGATGGTGATCTTCTACCCGATGTCGGCGCTGAACTGGATCCTGGCGGCGCTCAGTTGCGCGCTGTTCCTGGGACTCGGCGCCTCCGGCGTCCAGATCGACCCTGCGGTGTGGATGATGCTCTACGGCAACGCCTCCGCGCTGCAGATCGGGCTGTACGTGTGGAACCGCCGGCACAACGTCTCGCCGCACGAACCCGAGGGGTCCGGAGGCGTCGCCGGCATGGTGATGTCGGCGATGTCCGCGCCGATCTACGCCCGGTCGCTGTTCGACGCGGTGCTGCGCCGCAAGAGCAGGTTCGTGGTGACGCCGAAGGGCGACTCCTCCAGCCCGGACACCCTGTTCGGCACCTTCCGGGTGCACCTCTTCTTCCTCGTCGTCTTCGGCGGCTCGCTGGGTGCCTCGTTCGCCCTGGGACACAGCCACCCGGCGATGATCATCTGGGCGTCGCTGGCCCTGCTGATCACGGCGGCACCGATCGTCGCCTGGCGGGCGGGCGTACGGAGCGCGAGACGGCGGGCCGCGGCCGGCGCGGACGACGGCCGGGCCGCCTCCACGGCTGAGGCCGCCGCCGGTGGACCGGACGCCACGACGACGGCCGCCGGAGCGCCGGCCACCTCCGAACAGACCCTGCAGATCGCCCTTGGGGGACGTCACACATGAAGTACCGTCCGAGCCGTCGCGTGCGCAGAGTGGCGATAGCGACGGGTGTGGTGCTGGCGCTGGCCGGGATGAACGGGCCCGCGCTCTACGGCTTCGCCTCGGAGCAGTACCACCAGTACAAGATCAATGAGCCCGAGTACAAGGCGGCGAACGGCCACTGGGACGTCGTCGACGTCCCTTCGGCGTACCGCATCAACACCATTCACGCGGCGCTGCTGCACACCGGGAAGGTGCTGCTGGTCGCCGGATCCGGCAACAACGCCGCGAACTTCAAGGCGAAGTCGTTCCGTACGGTGCTGTGGGACCCGGAACGGAACACCTTCAAGAACATCCCCACACCCAAGGACCTCTTCTGCTCCGGGCACACCCAACTCCCGGACGGCAGACTGCTGGTGGCCGGCGGCACCCAGCGCTACGAGAAGCTGCAGGGCGACGTGAAGAAGGCCGGCGGCCTCATGATCGTCTACAACGAGGACCCGGACGCGCCCCGCACCTTCCCGGCCGGCACCCGCTTCACGGGCCGGCACAACGGCCGGACCTTCGCCTCCAAGGACCCGGTGGTGGTGCCGCGGGCGAGGAAGACCAAGGATCCGGCCACCGGCCGGGTGACCGTGACCCACAGCGAGGCGCGGGTCTACGTCGAGGCCCTCCAGGACGGCCCCGCCCACTCCACCGGCTCCCAGGACAACTACCGCATCCACGGCCTGACCGGCGCGGATGCCCGTAACTTCTACGGCATCGCGCAGAAGCTGTCGTTCGACAAGAAGGACTTCCAGGGGATCAAGGACAGCTTCGAGTTCGACCCGGTGGCCGAGCGCTACCTGCCCGTCGACCCGATGAACGAGGCCCGCTGGTACCCGACGCTGACCACCCTCAAGGACGGCAAGGTCCTCGCGGTCTCCGGGCTCGACGAGATCGGACAGGTCGTCCCCGGCAAGCAGGAGATCTACGACCCGACGACGAAGAAGTGGCACTACCTGCCCGCCCGGCGCTTCTTCCCCACCTACCCCGCGCTGTTCCTCACCGACCGGGGCCGGGTCTTCTACACCGGCTCCAACGCCGGCTACGGCCCGGACGACGTCGGCCGCACCCCGGGCATCTGGGACCTGACGTCGAACGCCTTCCGGCCCGTGCCCGGGATGAGCGACCCGGACATCCTGGAGACGTCGATGTCGGTCCTGCTGCCGCCGGCCCAGCGGCAGCGCTACATGGTGCTGGGCGGCGGCGGGGTCGGCGAGGACCCACGGTCCACCGACCGGACCCGGATCGTGGACCTGCACTCCCCCGCACCGCGCTTCAAGGACGGGCCGCCGCTGTACGCCAAGGCCCGCTACCCGAGCAGCGTGATCCTGCCGGACGACACCGTGCTGACCACGAACGGCTCCGGCGACTACCGCGGCCGCAGCGACTCCAACGTGCTCAAGGCGGAGCTGTACGACCCGGCGGCCAACCGCGCCCGGCAGGTGGCGGACCCGCTGGTGGGGCGCAACTACCACTCCGGTGCGCTGCTGCTGCCGGACGGCCGGGTGATGACCTTCGGCTCCGACTCGCTCTACGCCGACAAGGACAACACCCGGCCGGGCGTCTTCCAGCAGCAGATCGACCTCTACACGCCGCCCTACCTCTTCCGGAAGTCCCGGCCCGAGCTGACGGACCGGGGCAGCAGGACCGTCCCGCTCGGCGGCACCGCCACGTACCGCGCCGCCCACGCCTCGGCGATCAAGAAGATGCGGTTGATCCGGCCCGGCTCCTTCACCCATGTCACCAATGTCGAACAGCGTTCGGTGGCCCTGGACTTCACCGTGACCAAGGGCGGCGACGGGGTGACCGTCACACTGCCGAAGGACCCGTCGCTGGTGCCGCCCGGGTGGTACATGCTCAACGCCGTGGACGGCCAGGGGACGCCCTCGGAGGCGGTGTGGGTGAAGGTTCCGGTGGCGGGGGGCAGATAGGGGGCGGGTAGGGGGCAGGTTTGGGGTGGGGTGGGTGGGGGTGGGGGTGGGGTGGCGGGCCGGGGGGCTGGAGGGGCCGCTCCCTCCGGACCGCCGAGGAATCTTTCTCCCCCCCCGGGGCCCCTCCCCCCCACCCCACCCCGCCCCGCCCCACCCCCGCTGCGTCGCTACTTCGCCCCGCTGGCCAGCTTCAGGGCGTAGGAGGGCCACCATGCGCCCGCCTTGGGGCCGCCCTTGCAGGTGCCGTCGGACTCGCCGGGGCGTTTGATCCAGAGGTAGGCCGCTATCAGGGGGTCGTGGGTCCTGGTCGTCGGTGGGGTGCCCAGGGCTCGGCCGGGCGGGTTGCACCAGTTCTCCGGGTCGTCGCCGCCGGGGGCCGGGCCGTTGCCGTTGCGGCTGGTGTCGACGACGAACGGCTTGCCGCCGACCAGGCCGGACAGCTTCCTGCCGTACGCCGCGTTCTCCTCGGTGGTCTGGTAGTTGGAGATGTTCAGCGCGAAGCCGTCGGCCCGGTCGATGCCGGCGCGCCGCAGCGGCTCGGCCATCGCGCGCGGGTCCTTGATCCAGTGCGGGTTGCCGGCGTCCAGATACACCTTGGTGTGCGGCAGCGCCTTGAGCTTGCCTACCGCCTCGGTCAGCAGGGCGTAGCGCTCCTCCTGGAACTGCCGGGGCGTGCAGCGGTCCACCAGGTGCGGCAGCGCGTCGGGCTCCAGGACGACGGTGGCGGCGCGGTCGCCGATGCCCTTGAGGACGCCGCCCAGCCAGGCGCGGTAGGCGTTGCCGTCGGCGGCGCCGCCCTTCGAATAGCTGCCGCAGTCGCGGTGCGGGATGTCGTAGAGGACGAGCAGCGCCTCGCGGTCGGCCTTGGCGGCCGCTTCGGTGAAGCCGCGGGCCTCGCCCTGCGGGTCGTCGACACCGATCCATTCGGCGACCGGCTGTCGCGCGATCCGGTCGACGGTCCGGGCGTCCGCGGCCCGGCCCTCCTTGTCGTAGGCGAGGACCTGACGGGCGGCTCTGCTGTCCGGGTTGACCCAGTACGGCGCGACGGACTTGGGGCGCTGGCCCGGTCGGCCCGGGGCCCGGTCGCTGCCGCCCTTGCCGCTGTCATCGCCGTTCGCGGAGCAGCCGGCGAGCAGCACGACCAGTGCCCCCACGGCGGCCCAGCGGGTGTTGCCGTACATCCACTCCCCCCTCGGATTACGGGAGTTGACCGGCTCCTGATCGCCGGCCGCATCCATCGTGGCACACCCCTTCCGTGGCCGAGCGGCCCTGTGGACAAGCTGTCCACAGGGCCGCTACAGGACTTGACGGGGGGCGTTCGCGGGGCTCGCGGGACGCCTCAGCGGCGACCGCCGGCCGGTGGCCGACATCCCGTCAGGTGGCCGGGGGCTGCCGCCGGCGCCGGGAGTGGTCCGGCGTGGCCGCACGCGGAGGGTGTCGGCGTCGGGGCCGGTGCCCGCGGGGGTGTCTGCCGGCCCGACGGGCGCCCGACGGCGGCGGCATCGCCCGTCGTGGCGAGCTGCGCCGCCGCTCCGCCGGCCGTCACGTCGCTTCCCCACAGCCACAGGCCGAGCAGCAGAACCGCCCAGGTCACACCGGTGAGCAGCTGCCCGGGGCGGGGCTGCCCCGACTCCTCATCGTTCATCGGCTGCGTCGCCCTGCCGTTCGCGGCGCAGCCGCAGCCGGAGCCGGAGCAGCTGCCCGGCGATGACCAGGACGGCGCCGCCGGCCAGCACCAGCCCGACGGCCGAGGTGCTGCTCAGCTCGCCGCGCGCGGACGTCTCGGCCGGCGTGCCGGGCGGCTCGGGCCGGGTGAGCGGCAGGACGCCGGCGAGGGCCGCCGGCCGGGCGGGGGCCGCTCCGGAGCCGCAGCGGGTGACGTGGGGGCCGGCCGGGCAGCCGGCGGGAGCCGGGCCCGGGGTGACACGGACGGCTGCGGTCGCGGCGCCGGACGCCGCCACGGGGTACGCGGGCGCCGCCGTCACCGCGCAGGCCGCGGCTGCGGCGCAGAGCGTAAGAAGCGGTGAGCGCATGTGAACCTCCGATCCCTCCGAAGGTCCGCCCGTGCCCGCCCGGCCGCATCCCGGTGCGGTCCGGGCCTGCGCCATTCGGGTGGGGCCCGGGCCCCACCGGCGCTCAGACCAGGTCGATGAGGTCCGCGATCGAGTCCACCACCCGGGAGGGCCGGAAGGGGTGCCGTTCGATCTCCTCGGGCCGGGTCAGTCCGGTGAGCACCAGGAACGTCTCCATGCCCGCTTCCAGGCCGGCCAGCACGTCGGTGTCCATCCGGTCGCCGATCATCGCGGAGGTCTCGGAGTGGGCGCCGATGGCGTTCAGCCCGTGCCGCATCATCAGCGGATTCGGCTTGCCGACGAAGTACGGGTCGACGCCCGTCGCCTTGGTGATCAGCGCGGCCACCGAGCCGGTCGCGGGCAGCGGCCCCTGGGGCGACGGGCCGGTCTCGTCGGGGTTGGTCGCGATGAACCGGGCGCCGGCGTCGATCAGCCGGATCGCCTTCGTCAGCGCCTCGAAGCTGTAGGTGCGGGTCTCTCCGAGGACGACGTAGTCGGGGTCGTGGTCGGTGAGGACGTAGCCGATGTCGTGCAGGGCGGTGGTCAGTCCTGCCTCGCCGATGACGTGCGCGGTGCCGCCGGGGCGTTGCTCGTCGAGGAACTGCGCGGTGGCCAGCGCGGACGTCCAGATCGACTCCCAGGGCACGTCCAGCCCGATCCGGTTGAGCCGGGCGTGCAGGTCGCGCGGGGTGTAGATGGAGTTGTTGGTCAGGACGAGGAACGGCTTGCCCGAGTCCCGCAGGCGCTTGATGAAGGCATCCGCCCCGGGGACCGGGACCCCCTCGTGCATCAGGACGCCGTCCATGTCGGTGAGCCATGACTCGATCGGCTTGCGCTCTGCCACTGCCGGACTCCTGCCGTGCGTGTTGACCAGGGGCACCGGCCGCACCCACAGGCGACGCCTGCCCCGCCCGTCGTACGTACGGCCGACGCCCCCACCCTAAGTCAGCCGCCGCCTCCCCGACCCGGACGATCACCCCGGACTTCCCGGCACCGGTGGGGGCGAGGGGCGGGCCCGGGCCGGCGGGCGCGGACCTCCCGCCGTCGGCGGCCGGTGGTGGATTTCCCGGCGTCGACGTACGCGGGAAGGTTTTCGTCGATGCCGTGCCGGGCGGGGCGGGCTCGGCGCTCCTAGCGCGGCCGCAGGGTGGGGCGGCGGGCGCCGAAGAGGGGGGCGAGCACCAGCTCGGCGGCTCCGTCGGCGACCACCTGCGCGCCGCCGGGGGCGAGCGCCACCGACACCGCGGGCCGCGCGCCGGACCCGCCGCCGCGTGTACGGGCCTGCGCGGCCAGTTCCCTGGCCACCCCGCCGAGGAACGGTTCGGGGTGCTCCAGGACGGTGCGTCCGCCGAGCAGCACCTGGTCGATGTCCAGCAGTTCGACGAGGTTGGCGGCTCCCACGCCCAGCGCCCGGGCCGCGCCCGGCAGGTCGCCGCCGGCCACCGACGCCAGGCACAGCGCCTCTATGCAGCCCTGCCGGCCGCAGTCGCAGCGCGGGCCGTCCAACTGGACGATCTGGTGGCCGAATTCGCCGGCGCCGGTGTGCGGACCCCGGTAGAGGCTGCCGTCCAGGACGAGTCCGGCGCCCAGGCCGGTGCCGAGATGCAGATAGCCGAAGGAGCCCGTGCCGTCGGGGCGGGCGCGGTCCAGGCCGAGCGCGGCGGCGTTGGTGTCCTTGTCGAGGACGGCGGGCAGGCCGAGCCGCGCGGCGACGGCGTCCCGCAGCGGGAAGCCGTCCCACCGCGGGGCGCCGGTGACGCGGTGCAGCACACCGGTGGTGTGGTCCAGCGGGCCCGGGCAGGCCACGCCGACCCCCAGGACGCGCGGTCCGCCGGCCGCCGTGAGCAGCGCCGCGACCTCGCGTTCGACGGCGGTGAGCACCTGCTCCGCGCCGGCCTCGAAGGCGAGTGGGGCGCGTCGCACGTCGACCGCGCGGCCCGTGAGGTCGGCGAGGACGGCGGTCAGCTCGTCACGGTCCAGGTGCAGCCCCACGGCATGCCGGGCGGCGGGGACCAGGCGCAGCACGGTGGCGGGTTTGCCGCCGGTCGAGGCGCGGCGGCCCGCCTCGGCGGCCAGTCCCTCGGACCGCAGCCGGGCGGTGATCTTGCTGACGGCCTGAGGGGTGAGTCCCGTGTGCGCGGCGAGCTCCAGCCGGCTGACGCCCTCGCCGCCGGCTGCGCGCAGCAGTCCGAGCACCAGCGCGGCGTTGTGGCCGCGCAGCGCGGGGAGGTTGGCGCCCGGGCTGCCGGCGCCGAGGGCGGGGAGGTCGTTGCTGCTCACCCGCCCATTGTCCGTTGCGGCTTGCACTTTGGCAACAGCGTTGCTTAAGTGGGGTCATGAGTGAGACGAGCGAGAAGAAGAGCGCCTCCCCCACCCCCGGCGGCCCGCTCCGCGTCGGCCTGCTCGGCTACGGCTTGGCGGGCTCGGTCTTCCACGCCCCGCTGATCGCCGCCACCGACGGCCTGGTGCTCGACACAGTCTCCACCGGCAACCCGGAACGGCAGGCGCAGGCCCGCGCCGAGCATCCGCAGGTGCGCACGGTCAGCACCCCCGAGGCGGTGCTCGCACGCGCCGCGGAGCTGGACCTGATCGTGGTGGCGACGCCCAACAAGACCCATGTGCCGCTCGCCACCGCCGCGCTGGAGGCCGGCCTGCCGGTGGTCGTCGACAAGCCGCTGTCCGGGACCGCCGCCGAGGCCGAGAAGCTCGCCGCGCTCGCCGACGACCGCGGACTGCTGCTCTCGGTCTTCCAGAACCGCCGCTGGGACAACGACTTCCGCACGGTGCGCACGCTCATCGAGGACGGCGCGCTCGGTGACGTCCGGCGCTTCGAGTCCCGCTTCGAGCGCTGGCGGCCGCAGCCCAAGGGCGGCTGGCGCGAGTCCGGCGACCCGCAGGAGATCGGCGGCCTGCTGTACGACCTCGGCAGCCACCTCGTCGACCAGGCGCTGACCCTCTTCGGCCCGGTCGTGTCCGTCTACGCCGAGTCCGACGTCCGCCGCCCTGGCGCGGAGGCCGACGACGACACCTTCCTCGCCCTCACCCACGCGAACGGCGTCCGCTCGCATCTCTGGGTGAGTGCCGTCACGCCCCTGCTGGGCCCCCGCTTCCGGGTGCTGGGCAGCGAGGCCGGCTATACCAAGCACGGCCTGGACCCGCAGGAGGCCGCCCTGCGCGAGGGCCTGCGCCCGGGCGACGCGGGCGTGGAGTGGGGGGTGGAGCCCAGGGCCTCCTGGGGCCGCCTCGGCGCCGGCGCCTCTCCGCGGCACGGCGGCGGCGAGCCGGTGCCGACCCTGCCGGGTGACTACCCCGCCTACTACGCCGCGATCGCCCGCGCCCTGCGCGAGGGCGGTGCGCCACCGGTCACGGCCACCGAGGCCGCGGCGACGCTGCGCGTACTGGAGGCCGCGAAGCGGTCGGCGGCCGAGGGGGTCACGGTCGGGATCGACGCGACGGCCTGAGGGGGGCCTGGCCGGGGCCGCTTCCCACGTTGTCGGCTTTCCCGCCGTGGTTGTTGCTTCCCACGTTGTTGTCCGTCCCGCCGTGGTGGTTTCTCGCCGTGGCGCCTGCGGCGGGCGTGGGTGGTCGGGTGCGGTGCCGCTCCTCCGGACTTCGTCCTGCGGCGCGGCCCCTCCCGTAGGGGAAGAAGTAAAGGCCGGTGGGGGCGAGCGTCAGTAACGACGCTCGCCCCCACCGGCCTTCACCATTCCCTCCCACGGGAGGGGACGGACCGCAGGACGAAGTCCGGAGGGCCGGCACCGCCCCCGACAACAACCCGGCCCGCCGCAGGCGCAACGGCGAACAACCACCGCGGCGGGACGGACAACAACGTGGGCTAAGCCCCCTTGAGCGACTGCCGCTGGCGGCCCAGGCCGTCGATCTCCAGCTCTACGACGTCGCCGGCCCGCAGGTACGGCTTGGGTTCGGGCCGGCCCATGGCGACGCCGGCCGGGGTGCCGGTGTTGATGACGTCGCCGGGGTACAGCGTCATGAATTGGCTGACGTAGCGGACGACTTCGGCCACCGGGAAGATCTGCTCGGCGGTCGTGCCGTTCTGCTGCAGCTCGCCGTTGACCCACAGCCGGATACCGAGGGCCTGCGGGTCGGGTACCTCGTCGGCGGTCACCAGCCACGGGCCGAGCGGGTTGAAGGTCTCGCAGTTCTTGCCCTTGTCCCACTGGCCGCCGCGCTCGATCTGGAAGGCGCGCTCGGAGACGTCGTGCGCCACCGCGTAGCCGGCCACCGCCGCCAGCGCCTGCTCGTCGCTCTCCAGGTAGCGGGCGGTGCGGCCGATGACGACGGCGAGCTCCACCTCCCAGTCCGTCTTCACGCTGCCGCGCGGCACCAGCACCGTGTCGTCGGGGCCGACGACGGTGTCCGGGGCCTTCATGAAGATGATCGGCTCCTCGGGGGGCGCCGCTCCCGTCTCCCGGGCGTGGTCGTGGTAGTTCAGCCCGATGCACACGACCTTGCCGATACGGGCCACCGGCGGTCCGGTGCGCAGCCCGGCGGCGTCGAGGGCGGGCAGCTCGCCGGAGGCCGCGGCGGCGCGAATCCGGGCCAGCTGCCCGTCGTCCGCGAGCAGCGCTCCATCGATGTCCGGCACCAGGCCCGACAGGTCCCGCAGGACACCCGACTCGTCGAGCAGCGCCGGGCGTTCCGCCCCCACCGTTCCGACGCGCAGCAGCTTCATCGATTCAACTCCCGTGGTCGAAGGGTCGGTCCGGAAGGGGTCTTCCGGACCGGCCGATGGGGGACGGCCATCGAGCGATTTGGCCGATCCTCCAAGAACCTCGTCCAGTCCACAAGACCCCGTTCACGGACTGGACCGTTACCGGGTGGTAGTGACGCCGTTTCCGGCGGGTGCCGCCGGGTCCGCACCGTCCGGCGCACCGGTCGTCGCCGCCCGGGCGTTCGCCTGCGCGCCGGCCCGGGTCCGGGCCGCCCGCTGCCGGGCCGCGCGGCTCTTCGGGGCGGGTCGCTGCCGCCGCACGGCGGGGGCGTGCGGCGCCGGGGCGTCCGCCGGGGCGGCCCCGGCGGACGGCCGCTCCTCGGCGGCCGGTTCCTTGCGGTCGCGGTGCAGCAGCGCCCGCTCGCACGCCGTCCAGGTCGTCGTCGTGACCATGTAGAGCCCGGCCGCCAGCGGCACCACGGCCACCGTGACCAGCGTGCCGAAGGACAGCAGCGGCAGCACCTTGGACAGCGAGCCCGTCCCCGGCAGCGCCGCGCCCGCGGCCGGCGCCGGGGCCTTGGCCACCGCGGCCCGTGCGCGGCGGAAGTTCCAGGTCGCGACCGCGCCGATCAGCAGGAAAAGCCCCAGGTAGACCCGGCCCTGCGGGCCGAACACCCCGCCGTCGGCGAGCGCCTGGCTCCAGTGGCCGCCGAGCGGCGCGCCCAGCAGCGTGTGCTCCAGCAGACCGCCGCCGCCGGTGGAGAAGAGGTGGTACATCACGAAGAACACGGGCATCTGCAGCAGCGTCGGCAGGCAGCCCGCCAGCGGCGACGCACCCGTGGTGGCGTACAGGTCGGCCGTCGCCTTCCGCAGCCGCTCCGGGTTGCCCTTGTGTGTGCGCTGCAGGGCGGCGAGTTGCGGGGCGAGCGCGGTACGGGCCTTCTCCCCGCGGGCCGCGGCGCGGGCGAGCGGGTGCAGCGCGGCGCGTACCGCGAGGGTGCAGGCGACGATGGCGACGGCCATCGCCGCGGGGCCGAAGAGCGGTTCGACGGCGGTGGCGACGCGCGTCAGCGCCTCGCCGAGGAAGCCGAAAACGGACATGGGGGAGCCCTCCACGGGTCTCGTCGTGCCGGGATACGGATTCGGCGTGACGAGCCGCGCGGACGCGGACGAGCAAGGAGAAAGGCGTCTACGCGGCCGTCAGGAGGGCACGGCCCGGTGCTCGGGGCCGCGGACGTCCGGCCGCGTCGGGATCGCGCTGCGGCAGGAACGCCGTGCGCCGCTCGCGGTCGCGGATCGCCGTACGGATCCGGCCCGGTGGCACGGGCCGCGCGCAGGCGGCGATCAGGAAGGCGCTGCACAGCAGCAGCACCGCGGCCGTGGTCGCGGCGGCGGTCAGCGCGGTGGCCAGCCCGGTCTGGGTGAGCAGGAGGCCGGCGAGGAGGAAGAGGAGCGCGGAGGTGTACAGGCGCCATGCCTGGGCGATGCGGTACATCCGGTGCCCCCCTCGCGTACGGCTCGTCCCCACAACTTGTCGTCTTCCGCTCAAGAGTAGCCGCACCTCTGGGCAGACCACGGACCGGCCGGTAACTTGCCCTCCCTGCCGTCGGGACGGCGGTGGACCACGGGGGGACAAAGGCAACACCTAGGAGGTGCTGTGCGCGACATCAGCGTTCCGGCCCTGGCGGCTCCACTGCGGAGCGGCGGCCTGGCCGACTCCGTCTTCGACACCGCCGCCCACCAGCCGGACTTCGCCCAGCTCGCCCGGCGCGACGACAGAGCCGCCGGCGACTGGCAGGAGGTGTCCGCGAAGGAGTTCTGCGACGAGGTCATGGCGCTGGCCAGGGGACTGCTGGCCGACGGGGTGCGGCCCGGCACCCGGGTCGCGCTGATGTCCCGTACGCGCTACGAGTGGACGTTGTTCAGCTATGCCCTGTGGGCGATCGGCGGGCAGCTCGTGCCGGTCTACCCGACCGCGTCGGCCGAGCAGCTGCGCTGCATCCTCAACGGGGCGCAGGTCACCGCGATCGTCGTGGAGAACGAGGCGCACGCCATGACCGTGGCGGAAGCCTGCGACGCGCAGTCGCGGCTGCGCCGGCTGTGGCAGCTGGACCTGGACTGCATCCGGCGGCTCATGGAGGAGGGCACCCGGCTGGCCGACGCGGACGTGCACCGGCTGCGGCACGCGGTCGCCCCGGACGCCGTCGCCGCGATCGTCTACACCTCGGGCACCACCGGGCGACCGCGCGGCTGCGTGATCACGCACGCCAACCTCGCCGCCCAGTGCGACACCCTCTACGCCGGCTGGGGCGGGCTGCTGGCCGCGCCCGGCGAGCGCCCGTCGCTGCTGGCGTTCCTGCCGTTCGCGCACATCTACGGGCTGATGGTGCAGGTGGCGTGCCTGCGCGGCGGGGTGAAGCTGGCGCACCAGCCCGATCCGTCGTCGGACCAGCTGCTGCCGGCGCTCGCCTCGTTCCGGCCGACGTTCCTGTTCGCGGTGCCGTACGTCTTCGAGAAGATCTGTGCCCGCGCCCGGCTGGCCGCCGAACAGGCCGGCCGGCTGCGGACGTTCGACGCGGCGATGACGGTCGCGGTGCGGTACGCGGAGGCGCTGGCCGAGGAGGAACAGGGCGGGCGCGGCCCCGACCCCTTCCTGCGGGCCCGGCACGCCCTGTACGACCGGCTGGTGTACTCCCGCATCCGTGAGCTGCTGGGCGGCCGGGTGCGCACCGCGGTCTCCGGCGGCTCGCCGCTCTTCCGCGAGCTGGGCCTGCTCTTCGCGGGCCTCGGCATCACCGTCTACGACGGCTACGGCCTGACGGAGACCAGCGGCGCGATCACCGCGCAGCCGCCCGGCCGGGTGCGGTTCGGGACGGTGGGCCTCCCGCTGCCGGGCAGCGCGATCCATCTGGCGCTGGACGGCGAGGTGTGGGTGCGCGGCGCGGTGGTGTTCGCCGGCTACCTCGACGACGGGGCGGACGAGGGGGGCAGCGGCCTCTACGACGGCTGGCTGCCGACCGGGGACCTCGGCCATCTGGACGAGCAGGGCTACCTCGTCATCACCGGCCGCAAGAAGGACGTCATCATCACCAGCAACGGCAAGAGCGTCGCCCCGCAGGGCCTGGAACAGCGGCTGTGCGCCCATCCGCTGATCTCGCAGAGCGTGGTCGTGGGCGACAACCGGCCGTACGTGGCCGCGCTGATCACGCTGGACCCGGAGGCGCTGGAGCAGTGGCGGCAGCTGCGCGGCGAGCCGGGCGGGGCCGGCGAGGGGCCCTCCCCGGAGGAGCAGTTGCAGGCGGAGGTGCGGCGGGCGGTGGCGCGGGCGAACGCGTCGGTGTCCCGTTCCGAGTCGATCCGCGCGTTCAAGGTGCTGCCGGGCGAGTTCAGCCAGGACGCCGGGCTGATGACGCCGTCGCGGAAGCTGCGCCGGGCCGCGATCGTCCGGGCGTACGCGGCGGAGATCGACGCGCTGTACGCGCAGGGGAAGCGCGAGGAGCCCGCGACCCGGCGGGATCGCCGCAGGTGGGCGGCGACCGGGCTGTACGCGCGCTGAGCGCAGGACAGCGCGCACCGGTCGGCCCCGCCCCCGAGCCGGGCCCGTACGCGGCACCGTAGCAGTGTCGCGACGGGCCCGGCCGTTATTTGTCCAGGGGTGAGAACCCACGTCCGAAGGCCCGCTCCGGCGCTTAGCGTCCGGTGGCATTCCAGTAAGGACGAACCGGGAGGCCGTGTGCGCGCCATCCTCAGCAACTCCGCAACATCCGGGCGGACCATCGCCACCGGACTGGTGGTCGCCGCGCTCGTGGCCACCCTCGCGGCACTGCTGCTGCCGGTGCAGCTCTTCGGCGAGACCGCGTCCGCGGCGACGAACACGGTGTCGTACGACGACGACGGCGGCGGCACGGTGAACACCCGCTACGGGCCGCTGACCCCGATGGACCGGGACTTCGTGCGCAAGGTCCGGCTGGCCGGGCTGTGGGAGATGCCCGCGGGCCGGCAGGCCCAGGAACGCGGCAAGACCGCGGCGGTGCGCACCGCGGGCGACCACCTCGTGGCCGGCCACACCGAGCTGGACCGGCGGTCGGTGGAGGCCGGCCGGGCCCTGGGCATCCCGCTGCCCAACCAGCCGTCCGCCGAACAGCAGGGCTGGCTGGGTCAGTTGAACTCCGCCTCGGACGCCGAGTACCCGCGCCTGTTCGCCGAGCTGCTCCGCCGTTCGCACGGCAAGGTCTTCGGGCTGATCGCGATGGTCCGCGACCAGACCCGCAACACGATGGTGCGCGCCCTGGCGAACAAGGCCAACTCCACCGTGCTGGACCACATCACGGTGCTGGAGAACACCGGCCAGGTCGACTTCGACACGCTGCACAGCAGCTGAGCCCGGTGCGCGACGGCACCCCCTCACCCCTCACACCCCCATCGGACGAAGCGAAGTGATCTCATGAGGCAACGGCAGCGCCAACAGGGCCACAAACGCTCGCGCTTGACCAACAGAATGCTGGTGGGGGCGGCCGCGCTCCTGCTGGGCGGCGGCGGGCTGGCCGTGGTCGCCACCACGGCGCTGGCCGGCAGCAACACGCCCACGGCGAGCGCCGGCCACCGGCACACCGTCATGGCCACCACCATCTCGTGCCCCGATGTCGGTGAGCGGCTGCGGCAGGTGCCGCACAGCGCCCAGCTCCAGGTCTCCAAGGGTCTGGCCACGCTGGACCGCCAGGTGCACGACGCCTACCACAAGATGATGGGCGGCAGCGGCAACACCGTGCTGGTCACGCTGAAGCGGCAGCGGTCGCACACCATCACCTCGATGGTCACCGCCATCGCCAAGGACGCGAAGCGGCCGGGCTACCTGCTGAAGATGAGCGGCTGTACCACCAAGCCCGTCGACGAGGGTGCGGGCGCCGGCGGCTTCGACTCCACGAAGTCCACCGCGCAGGGCTGGTACCAGGGGCAGAACCCGCAGCAGGGGCAGAACGGCGGGCAGCAGGGCCAGCCCGGCGGCCCCTCCCCCGACGACTTCGTCGACATCAGCACCGTCCAGCCGAACGCCGACGCCCCGCCGTTCGCCGCGCCCAAGGGCGGCAACGCCACCACCGGTACGTTCACCACCGAGTGCGGGCGCAACGAGGAGGGCCACTTCAACTCCGACAACGTCATCGTGACCCCGGGCGTCAGCAACGGCGCCCACCACACCCACGACTACGTCGGCAACAAGTCCACCGACGGGAACTCCACCGACGACTCGCTGGCCGCCTCCGACACCACCTGCAACAACGGTGACCAGTCCACCTACTACTGGCCGGTGCTGCGCAAACTGGACGGCAACGCGGAGCAGAAGCCCGGCGCCGCGCAGGACGCCAACGTCGGCTCGGTGCTGACCCCGGCCACCGTGACCCTCACCTACCGCGGCAGCCAGTCCGGCCAGGTGACGGCGATGCCGCGGTTCCTGCGCATCATCACCGGCGACGCCAAGGCGTTCACCAACGGCACGAAGAACGCCAACGCCTCGTGGAGCTGCACCGGCTTCGAGGACCGCCAGCTGAAGGACAAGTACCCGCTGTGCCCGAGCGGTTCGCAGGTCGTGCGCACCTTCGCGTTCCAGAACTGCTGGGACGGCCGGTCCATCGACAGCGGCAACCACCGGGACCACGTGACCTTCTCCGACCAGAACGGCAACTGCCCCAACAACTTCCGGGCCATCCCGCAACTGGTCGAGCGGATCACCTACGACGTGCCCCAGGGCAACAGCTTCGCGGTCGACAGCTTCCCCGAGCAGCTCCACAAACCGGTCACCGACCACGGCGACTTCATCAATGTGATGCCGGACGACCTGATGAGCAAGGCGGTCGACTGCATCAACCGGGGGCAGCAGTGCACCTGACGGCGGTCTGACCCTCCCCGAGGACCGCGACCACAGCGACGCCGGCGCCCGTGCGCCGGCGTCGCTGCGTGCTGCCCGCGGTCAGTCCGCCGGGGCCGGGCCCGCCGCCGCGCCGGGCCGGCCGGGCGGCGGGCAGCTGGGCTCCGCCCGGTAGGCGACGCGGATCATCTCCGCCATGAAGGCCCGTACGCGCGGCGTCTCGGCGTCGGCCGCGGTCGCCACGATCACGCTGCGCGTCACGGTCGGCCGGCAGGGGATGAACCGCACCTCCTGGGAGGCGGAGGCACGCACCATGCGCGGCACCAGCGTCACCGCGAGGCCGGCCGCCACCAGCTGGAGCTGGGTGGCGTAGTCGGAGACGCAGTAGCGCACGTCCGCCTCCACCTCGTGGGCGCGCAGCAGCTGCAGCAGCGCCTCGTGCGCGTCGCTCCCCTCCGGGCAGCTGGTCCACAGCTCGCCGTGGAGTTCGTTCAGCGCCACGAACTCCCGGTCGGCGAGCGGATGCCCGGCGGGCACCGCCAGTTGGGCGTCCTCGTGCAGCAGCCGGGTGGTGCGGACCCCGGAGGGCATGTGGGCCGGGCGGTGCGTCCAGCTCTCCGTGACGACCGCGTCCAGCTGGCGCTCCTGCAGCATCGGGATCATGTCGACGGCCTCGCCGTCCCGCAACGACGGTTCGAGGCGCGGGTGACGTTCGATCAGCCGGTGCAGCACCTGCGGGACGAGCGCCCGGAGGGCGCTGGCGACGCCGCCGATGCGCAGCGGCCCGGCGACGAGGCCGTGCAGGTTGGCGAGGTCACGCTCGGCGTCCGCGAGCGTGCCCACCATGGACTGGGCGGACGCGGCCAGCACCTGCCCGGCGCTGGTGAGTCTGATGCCGCGGCCGTCCCGCTCGATGAGCTGGCACTGCGCCTCCTTCTCGAGTTTGCGGAGATGCTGGGACACCGCCGGGCCGGTGATGTGCAGGGCCTCGGCCGCCGCACCCACGGAACCGAGACGGGCCACGGCGGCAAAGACACGTAACCTCTCCCAGGTGATCATGTAAGGCAGACTAATGCTTTTACCTAATGATTTTTGAATAGTGTTACGGGGCTCACGCTGTCATCGTGAACGTTGTGGATGCGACCTCAACGTCTTCTGTGACGACCTCCGATGACACCCTCCCGGACAGCCCGCAGGGCACAACGGGAGCCGCGGCGTTGGTCATCGGCGGGGCCGCCTGTTTGTCGGCCTCGGCGATGTTCGTCAAGCTGGCCGACATCAGTGCGGGCGCCGCGGCATTCCTGCGCTGCGCCGTAGCCCTGGTCGCCCTGGTGCCGCTGCTCGCGCACGAAGTATGGCGCAAAGGGTGGCTGGCGCGACCGCTGCAGGGATATGCGGTGATAGCGGGCGTTTTTCTCGGCGCGGATTACGTCATGTGGACGATGAGCATCCTGGACGTGGGTGCGGCGGTGGCCACCGTACTCATCAACGTGCAGGTCATCGCATTCCCGCTGCTGGCGCGGGTGTTCGGCGGAACGGCGATTTCCCGTCGGTTCGTCTTCACCATTCCGGTGATGTTGGCCGGAATCGCGCTGGCGAGTGGCGCATTCGAACGCGGCTCGGAATCCGGTAATCCGGTACGCGGCGCGGTGCTCGGTGTGGCCGCGGGAGTCGCCTATGCCGTGTACCTGTACCTCAACCGGGCCTCCGGCGAGCGCAGCCCACGGCACGTCGTCACACCGATCTGTATTTCCACCGGCGCCGCCGCGGCGACCGCCGGACTGATCAGCCTGTTCACCACGGGCCTCTCGCTGTCGATCTCACCGGTCTCCTGGGGCTGGGTGGTCGCGTTGGCCCTGCTGGGACAGGTGGCGGCCTGGTTGCTGATCAGCACCGGGACGCCCCGGCTGGCGCCGAACACGTCCGCCGCCCTGCTCCTGCTCCAGCCGGTGATGGCCATCGGCTTCGGACTGGTGATCCTGAGGGAGACGCCCAGCGCCTCCCAGCTCGTCGGCTGCGTGATCGTGATCGCGGCGGTGTGGTTCTCCCACCGCACCCCGCGTCCGGCCGGCCGCAATCATTCCTGAATGAGGTAGTACCCGGTAAGCGCAAGACCGTTCTGACGGAAGTTCTGCCAACCGACGGGGAAACGTCATGGGTGAAGAGACTCTTGTAGACGATTACCGCCTGATCGCCCCGATCACGCTGCCCGGCAACGGCCGGGCACCGGGCGAGGCGAAAACGATCAGTGAGACGGACGAGTACGACGCGTATTTCCGCATCGAGCACGAGGACGATATGTCCCAGGGTGCCTGGGTGCACACCGTGCTGACGATCGCGGAAAAAGTCCGGGACGATCTTCCGGACACCAGCCTGGAAGACGGCGAACAGGCCCAGATTCTTGACGGTATCGCCATCATCCTGCAGCACACGCTGCAGCAAATGGCCAGCTGACCGGCCCGGAATTCCGACCCCCCGGTAGGAAAAGGGAGCGCGCGACAGTGATGCACATATCGCAGGAACAGCAGACAGCAGTGCGCCGGTGGAAGCTCGGACATCACGTCTTCCATCTGCATCTCACCGTGATGAACACGTACCTCACGTCATTACAGAAATGCGTCGAGGAACGTGACTGGCAGGCCACCCGGCCACTGCTGGACACCCTCAGCCGGCTCTACGGCGCCGCCACCTCGTGCATGCGCTACGCGTCGGATTTCCCGGCGACGGCGTACGAGAGCCTCATCCGGCCGTCCATGGAACCGCCCTGGCTGAACCCCGGCTTCTCCGGGAAGTTCAACACCGACCACGAGCGGATGCTGCACCTCATGCGCACGATCCGCACCGGCCTGAAGAGCGCCATCCGCGCGGGCAGCGTGCCCGAGGACGTCGAGCGCGCCGCCACCCGCCTCTGGCGGGCGCAGTCCCAGAACCGCGCGAGCCACAAGCTCATCTGCGAGAAGTTCGTCCCCGGCGGCCAGTCGCTGCTCCAGGACTACTTCAACGCCAACGCCTGACGCACCCCCGCACACCACACACCACACACCTCAAGGAGACAGCCATGGCCATCACGGTGATCGAGACCTGGTACCTGAACGACGACGCCGCCACGCAGGCGACGAAGGTCATGCAGCAGATGGACGACGCGCTGGGCGACAACGCCCACGCCCACGCCGGCTGGCACGGGCACGCCAGCTTCTTCCAGGACGAGGCCGATCCGCGCCAGGTGACGTGGCAGTACGCGTGGCGCAGCAAGCAGGACCACGAGGACCTGCTGAAGACCGAGGAGGCCCTGGCGGAACCGCTGTACCGCACGTACTGCACCCGCCCGCGGCAGATCCGCTACGCCACCGAGCTGGAGGTCGAGGTCGAGCACGACCACTGAGCCGCCGCCGTCCGCTCCCTGTGCCACGTAAGGACACCCATGAGTGAGAACGTCGGGGACTGGAGCCCCGAAGAGCTGGAGAAGAACGGCCACCTCCTGTTGTCCCAACTGCGCGAGCACTTCACGACGTTGCGCACCCAGCCCGTCACCACCACGCGCTCCGCACAGGAGATCCGCGCGGTCATCGACGAACCGCTGCCCACCGCACCGCAGCCGTTCCCCGAGATCCTCCGCCAGACCTGGGACGACGTCCGTCCCAACCTCACCCTGTGGAACCATCCGCGGTTCCACGCGTACTTCAGCAACAGCTCCAGCGGACCGGCCATCCTGGCCGAGATGTTCACCGCGGCGATGAACGTCAACGTGATGCTGTGGGACGCCGCGCCGGCCGCCGCCGCCGTGGAACTGACGGTCCTCGACTGGCTCGCGCAGATGGTCGGCTACCCCGTGGCGCAGGACTCGGTACTCGTCGACGGCGCCTCCCTGGGCACGCTCTACGCCCTGGCCGCCGCCCGGGAGCGGCTGTCCGGCCTGGACATCCGGCAGCAGGGGCTGGCCGGCCGGGACCTGCCGCGGCTGCGGATCTACGCCTCCGACCAGACCCACAGCTCCGTCGACAAGGCCGCGATCACCCTCGGCATCGGCCTCGACAACGTCGTACGCCTCCCCGCCGGTCCCACCGGCCGGCTCGACCCCGAGGCGCTGCGGGCGGCCCTGGAGCGGGACGTGCGCAGCGGGCACCGGCCGCTGGCCGTGGTCGCGAACGTCGGCACCACCTCCATCGGGGCGATCGACCCGGTCGAGGAGATCGCCGAGGTGTGCGCCGCGCACGACACCTGGCTGCACGTCGACGCGGCGTACGGCGGCTTCTGGCGGCTGGCGCCCGAGGTGCGCCCGCTGCTGCCCGACCTGTCCCGGGCCGACTCGGTGGTGGCCAACCCGCACAAGGTCCTGCTGAGCCCGATGGAGGCCGGCGCGCTGTTCTGCCGGCACCGCGACGCCCTCACCAACACCTTCCGCGTCGTACCGGAGTACCTGCGCACCCGCCACGAGGACGGCAGCGTGGACTTCATGAACTACTCGCTCCAGCTGGGCCGGCAGTTCCGGGCGCTCAAACTGTGGTGGCTGATCAAGACGTTCGGGGTCGCGGGCCTCACCAGCCGGCTGAGCGCCGCGGCCGCCCTCGCCGACGGGCTGCGGGCGCGGGCCCGCGCCCACCCGGACTGGACGGTGGAGAACGACTCGCCCTTCCCGCTGGTGTGCCTGCGCCACCGCCCGCACGACCGGGACCTCGACGACGAGGAGACCGACGCGCTCAACCGGCGCGTCCACCGGGCCGTCAACGACGCCGGGACCTCCTTCGTCTCGCACACCGTGCTGCCCACGGGGTATGCGCTACGCATCTCCATCGGGAACATCCACACCACCGAAGCCGACATCGACGCCCTGTGGGGCGAACTCACCGCCGCCGCCGAACGCTGTGCGGCCCCGCGCCTGACCGAACGGAGCACGTTATGAGCCCGGCCCTGACCGGCGTGGCCCGCCCCGGACGGACCGGGCCCGCGGAGCCGGAGACCTTCGCCGGCCGGCTGCTCCACCACCACGCCGTCGGGCGGTGGAGCGCCGCCAACGAGAACCAGTCCTGGACCCCGGCCCCCCGTTCGGTGCCCGCCCTGTGGCGCTACGCGGAACTGCGTCCGTTCGCCGTCGAGGCCGCGGAGTTCGTCAAGGGCGAGGACGCCGCCCTGCGGGTGATCACCCATCTGAACCCCGGCCACCCCGATCACGAGGCGGCCGTCGGCCACCTGTACTCGGGGCTGCAGACCCTCAAACCGCACGAGAGGATGACCGCCCACCGGCACGCCGCCTCCGCGATCCGGTTCGTGCTGGAGGGCGAGGGCGGCTGGACGGCCGTCGACGGCGACCGGATGCCCGTCGGCCCGGGCGATGTGGTGATCACGCCCAGCCGGCTGTGGCACGAACACGGCAACGACGCCGACGACGGGCTCGTCATCTGGCAGGACTGCACCGACGATCCGCTGGTCAACACCCTCGGGGCGAACTTCTTCGAGTTGCACCCGCAGGGCACCCACCTCACCGGCGGCCCGCGCAACGACACCCTCGCCCGCTACGGCGGCCTGCTGCTGCCCGACACCCGCCGGCGCGCCGAGAACTCCCCGCTGTTCTCCTTCCCGTGGGAGAAGTGCCGCGAGGCGCTGGCGGCGGCCGCGCGGGCCGGGCAGCACTCCGCCTTCGACGGCGTGATCATGGAGTACACCAACCCGGCCACGGGCGGGTCGGTGACCCCCACCGTCGGCGCGAAGCTGCAGCTGCTGGCGGCGGGCGAGCACACCCGCAGCCACCGGCACACCGGCTCGGTCGTCTACGTGGCCGCGCAGGGGCGCGGCACCGTGACGATCGACGGCGTGGACCACGCCTGGAGCGCCGGGGACACCTTCTGCGTGCCGTCCTGGTCGTGGCACAGCCACGCCAACCCCGGCACCGAAGAGGCCGTGCTGTTCTCGTACAACGAGTTCCCTCTGCTGGAGCGACTCGGCCTCTACGCCGAGGAGCCGGCCGGCCAGTAAGCGGGGGTCGCCTGCGGCGCGTGCCGCGCGCGGCGGGCACCGCAGGCGACCGCCCGAACCCACCCACACAGGAAGGAGAGCAGCCATGACGTCGGTCCTGATGATCCTGTCAGCCGCCACCGAGCTGCCACTCACCGACGGAAGCTGTCGTACCGCGGGATTCTGGCCGGAAGAGGTCGTGGATCCGGAGGCCGTGTTCGCGGCCGCCGGCATCTCCACCGTCCTCGCCACCCCCGAAGGCGCACCGGCCGGCGCCGACCCCGCGGGGCTCACCCCGGAGGGCACCGGGTACAGCGCCGAGCGCTGCGCCGAACTGATCGACGCCGTCGAGGCACTGCGTCCGCGCTTCACCACTCCGGTGCCGCTGGCGGCCGTCGACGTGGAACGGTTCGACGCGGTGTTCATCCCCGGCGGGTACGGCCCGTTGGCGGACCTGTGGGCCGACCCCGACTGCGGACGGGTGCTGAGCGAGTTCCATCGCGCCGGAAAACCCATCGCGGCGGTCTGCCACGGCCCGGCGGCGCTCCTGTCCTCCATGGATGTGGCCGGTGAATGGCTGTTCAGCGGTTACGAGATGACGTCCTTCTCCGACGAGGAGGAGGCCGAACTCGGCCTGCTGGACCTCATTCCCTGGACGGCCGAGGGCCGCCTGGTCAAGCGCGGCGCCCGCTTCGTCGCGGGTCCGCCCTGGGGCGAGCACCTCGTCCGTGACCGTGCCCTGCTGACCGGCCAGAACCCGGCGTCCGCGCGGCCGCTCGCCCGGGTGCTGTGCGACATCCTGTGAGCTGAACGGAGACCGACGACCCTGATGGCAGGCCGGCCGCGCGTCCCCGGCACGCGGCCGGCCCACTGAACCGGAACTCCCCCCTCGGCCGATCCCTCCCGGACACCCCGAGTTGAGGAATCTGCGCATCTCCTCGGTTGTGCCGCATCGGCCGGTGCTTTCCTCCCCTCCCTCGTTCCCCACCCCTCCCTACCCCTCCCCGCCCTTTTTCCGCCCTTTTTTCCTTTCCTCTGCACGTCCGAACGGCCCCGCCCTGTCCGGGTGCGGGATTCCCTGAAGCGAATCACGGAGTGAGAGAACATGACGACGCTGTCCGTCGAGGCATCAACCCGGCTGCTCGGCAAAGGCTTTGAGCGCTACGACCGCGAGGTCTTCCTGGAGAGGGTCGGCGAGCACGACGCCGATGCGCTCTTCGGCCGGCTGCGGGACGCGTTCGCGGAGCTGCCCCCGGACCCGTACGCCACGCACGCCCACCGCTTCCGCAGGTACGGCCGCGCGGTCTACGTCCCCTGGGACCGGTCCCTGACCTGGCTGCCGACCACCCCGGACCCGGCCCTCGGGCCGGTCACCGAGTACTACCAGGGCGACCACAACCCCGAGCACCGCGGCGAGCGGCGCCGCTTCCCCGCGGTCACCCCCGAGGCCCGGGCCAACGCGCTGCTGCGCCAGATCATCCTCTTCGACGCCGAGGAAGCCTGCCAGCTGGACAGCCTGCGCCACGGCCTGGTCCACGTCGGCGTGCACTTCCTCAAGCTGGCCGTGGACGGCGCCGACGAGGTCGCCGTGCCCTCGCCCAACGCCCTGCACCAGGACGGCGAACCGTTCACCTTCGCCCACCTGATCAGCCGCTACAACGTCACCGGCGGGGTGAACGTGATCGCTCCCCCGCGCTGCGCCGGCCTGCGCCCGCAGGAGGTCAACCAGGAGCTGATCGAGGCCGAGTTCACCCTCGACGGCCCGCTGGACTCGTACGCCGTGTACGACCCGAAGGTCAGCCACTACGTCAGCCCGGTGCGCCTGGGCCCCGAGGCGCAGCGCGGCGAACGCTCCATCCTGCTCGTCGACTTCACCCCCTACGTCCCGCACATCTAGCCACCCCGCACGCACGAAGGAGTGCCATGACCACCGAAACCCCGGCGCCACAGCGCTATCTGCTCGTACCGATGCACCCCACGCCCAACGGGCGGCTGCACATCGGGCACGCCGCGGGCGCCTACCTGCGGGCCGATGTGCTCGCCCGCCACCTGCGCCGCGAGGGCCACCAGGTGTCGGTGATGAGCGGCAGCGACGCCTACGAGAACTGGATCCTGCTGGACGCGCTCGACGCGGGCCGCTCACCGGCGGAGACCTGCTGGCGCTTCCACGCCCTGATCGGTGACGACCTGCGCAGCCTCGGCGTGGAGCTCGACGACTGGATCAGCCCGCTGTCCGACGACCACGCCGAGCCCTACCGGCGCACCCACGAGGAGCTGCTGGAGCGGCTGGCGACGGCCGGCACCGCCGTCAAGGTGCCCGACCCCACGCCCCGCTCGCGGGACACCGGCCGCCATGTCATCGGCGTGTGGCTGAAGGGCACCTGCCCGCAGTGCCACACCCCCGGCGGCGGCAACGCCTGCGAGGAGTGCGGCTACCACTACCAGCCGTCGGAGATCCTCGAACCGTACTCGCGGCTGGACGAAGGCCCGCTGGACTGGGAGGACTTCGACAGCTGGTACCTGAGCCCGCCGTCCGTCGAGGACGTCGTCGACGCGGTGCGGGCCTCGGACGTGGCGCCCGACTTCGCCGACATCGCGGTCACCTACCTGCGGCAGACCAAGGGCGCGGTACGGCTCTCGCAGCCGGGCAGCTGGGGCATCCCGAGCGAACTGGCCGGCCCCGAAGGCGTGCTGAGCAACCCGTACTTCGGCTTCAGCCTCTACTGCGGCGAGGTCTACCGGCAGCGCCACGGCACCGAGCACAACGCCTTCCACCGGGACTCCGGCGTGATCACCGTCGGGCTGTTCGGCATCGACAACGCGGTCGGCGGGGTCGCCGCCAGCCACGCGCTCGCACACGCCCACGGCGGGCTCAAGGCGTTCGACCACATGGTGACCAACTACTTCCTGGACTTCGAGGGCGAGAAGTGCTCCACCAGCCGCAAACACGGCATCTGGCTGAACGAGCTCCTCTCCCGTACCTCGGCGACCGCCGACGAGCTGCGCTACCACCTGAGCCATGTGGACCTGACGAGCGGTAGCGACAACTTCGCCGTCGCCGCCTTCGTCGACAGCGTCAACCACATCCGCGAACGGCTCGCCGCCGCCGGACGCCAGGCGAACGGGGCCGGCGGCGCGCTGCCCGCCGAGGACACCGCCCGGATCGCCGCGGCCGTCCACGAACAGGGGGCGCAGCTGCGGCCCGGGGCGGCGGTCAACCTGCCCGCCGCGGTCCGGGTCCTCGACGAGTGGCTGACCCGGCCGCCGGTCACCGACGCCGCCTGGGCGACCGGTGTGGCACTGCTCGCCGAGCCCTTCATGCCGGAGGCCGCGCAGCGCCTGTGGACGGCGCTCGGCAGGCCGGGCCGCCCGCGGCTCGCCGCCCTGGACCGCGCGTCCGGCCCCGCCCGCCCCGCGGCCCCCGTGCCGCCGCAGACCTTCACCGCCGACGAGATAGCACCCGTGTGCCACGTGAGGAGCAACTGACCGTGTCCGATCACCGCAACCGCCCCGCCGGGACCGCACCGTCCGCCGAGACCCTCGACGTGCTCGGCATCGGCATCGGCCCGTTCAACCTCAGCACCGCCGCCCTGCTGCCGAAGGACGGGGTGACCGCCCGGTTCCTCGACCGCAAGGACGCCTTCGACTGGCACCCCGGCCTGCTGTTCCGCAACGCCACGCTGCAGTCGCCGTTCCTCAAGGACTGCGTCACGCTCGTCGACCCGACCAGCGAGTACTCGTTCCTCAACTTCCTCTCGCGCAGCCGCCGGCTGAACCGCTTCGTGGTCGCCGACCACCCCAACGTCAAACGCCGTGAGTTCAACGAGTACTTCAAGTGGATCTGCCGCAGCCTGGACACGCTCCGGTTCGGCACCGGCGTCGAGTCGCTGACCTTCGACGGCGGGGCGTTCGTCGCCGGCACGGACCGCGGCGAGTACCGCGCCAAGGACGTGGTCCTCGGCGTCGGCCGGGCGCCCTTCGTCCCCGAGGGGGCGCGCGCCCACCTCGGCGAGACCGTCTTCCACGGCAGCGAGTACCTGCTGCGCGACATCGACCCCACCGGCAAGCGCGTCGCGGTGATCGGCGGCGGGCAGACCGGCGCGGAGATCTTCGACGACCTGATCTCCGACGACGCCCGGCTGCCCTCCCAGGTCACCTGGGTCACCCGGCGCGGCAACTTCGCGCCGTTCGACGAGTCGCCGTTCGCCAACGAGCTGTACGTGCCGGGCTACACGCGCTACTTCCACGCGCAGACCCCCGCCGAGCGGCAGCGCCTGCTGCCGATGCAGAAGCTCTCCAGCGACGCCATCCTGCAGCCGCTGCTGGAGGGCATCTACCGCCGGCTGTACGAGACGGACTTCCTCCACGACCGCGGGCTGGACTACCGGATGCTGGTGGACCGCCAGTTCACCCGGGTCTCCCCGAAGGCCGACGGCTGGGTGCTCACCATGGAGGGCCCCAACGGCGTGGAGGCGGTGGAGGCCGACATCGTGATCCTGGCGACCGGCTTCTCCAACGGCGTGCCGGCGGTGCTCGACCAGCTCGCCGACCGGCTGGTCCTGGACGAGGACGGCCGGTGCGTCGTCAACGAGGACTTCTCGCTGCGCTGGGACGGCCCGCCGGACCACCGGATCTTCGCCCACAACATGTCCCTGCACACCCACGGCTGGATCGACCCCAACTTCGCCGGGATGGCCTGGCGCAGCGGCGTCATCGTCAACAGCCTGACCGGCCGGTACCTGTACGACGTGGATGTCGACGGCACCACCGTGGACTGGGGAGGCAAGACCACCACCACGCTGGAGATGCCCGTCCTGGAACCCACCGGGGCCGGTATATGACCGCGAGGCCCGTGGCGTGCCCGCCGGCGACCGCCGGCTGGCACGCCCACCCCGCCGGGCTCTGCGCGCTGTCCTGGTCCCACGACGGGCAGCGCCTGGCCACCGGCGGCAACGACGGACTGATCAAGATCTGGCGTCCCCGCGCCGGCGCCGCGGAACTGCTGTCCACCCTGCGCGGCCACGACGGGGCCGTACGGTCCCTGTCCTGGACCCCGGACGACGCCCTGCTGGCCTCCGGCGCGGAGGACGGCACCGTCGGCATCTGGGACACCGCGACCGGCGAACGGCTGGCGACCCCGCAGCGCAACCGGCGCTGGGTCAACGCGGTGGCCTGGGCGCCGGACGGCCGCCGGCTGGCGGCCGCCGGCGGCGACCGGCGGCTCGTGGTCACCGACCGCTACGGCCGCCCGGTCACCCGCCCCCTGACGAGCCCCTACGGGGTCTTCCTCAGCCTGGCCTGGTCCCCGGACGGCGCCGCGCTGGCCGCCACCGCGCGCGGCTCGGACCTCACGGTCTGGGACACCGCGGACTGGACGGTCCGCGCGCGGCCCGCGGCCGGGCCGGGCAGCGTCTGGACGGTGTGCTGGTGGCCCGGGGGCCTGGCGACGGGCAACGCCGCCGGGCGGGTGCACCTGTGGGACCCGCGCACGCTGCGGCTCCGGGCCACGATCGACGGCCACGGCGGGGCGGTCGCCCGGGTCACCGCGAGCCATGACGGCGCCGTCCTCGCCACCCTCTCGCACGACCAGACCGTCGCCGTGTGGGACGCCCGCACCGGCCGGCCTCAGTGGCGCCGCGCGGACGCCTACCCGGGCTGGACCGGCTGTCTGGAGGCGTCCCCGACGGCCGGTCTCCTGGCGGGCACCGACGCCGACGGCCAGGAGGTCCGGCTGTGGCCCCTGGCGCCGGCGGACGGTGCCGCGCCCGGGGAGCAGGAGGTGGCCGGGCAGGTGGGCGGCGTCCTGCGGGACGTGCTGGCCGACGCCCGGCGCGCCGGCCGGGACCACCTGACCCTCACCGCCGCCACCAGCCGCCTCGCCGCCGCACTGCCGGCCCTCCGCAAGCCGGAGGGCTGGGCGGAGGCGGAGTTCGCACGGGCCGCCGACGCGGGCGCGCTCGGCTTCCTCGGGGGCCGGGTGGCCGCCCTGGACCCGGCCCGGCTCCGGCGGCTGGCCGACCGCTGTGTCACCGCGGCGGCCGCCGCGCCGGGCGCGGACCTGCCGCTGCGGCCCACCGTCGAGCGGCTGCCGGCCTCCGCACCGGCGGCGGCCGGCGGGGGCGACGGGAGCGGCGGTCCTTCGGCCGCCACGACGGCGGCCCTGGTCGGCGCCCTGCTCGTGCGCACCGGCCGCGCCCTGCTCACCGACACCACCCGGCCGGGGGAACTCTGGGTCCCCCCGGCCGGGGCGCAGGCCGAGCCGGACGCGGTGCCGGCGAGCGGGCGGGGCACACGTCCGGAGGCGGTGCCGGAGACCCTGCCGGACGCGACGGAACTCCGCTTCCCGCAGGCCGGCCCGTACACCCCGGCGCGCGTCCTGACCGACGTCCTCCACACCACCCTGTTCCGCCACTGGGCCGCCGACCACCGGGGCCTGACCGCCCTGACCGACGACGGCCACCCCGTACGGGTGACGGCGCGGTTCACCGGTGAGGTACCCGGCGACGGCCTCACCGTCCGCGTCGCCGCGGCCCGCGACGAGGACCGCGCCCTCCTCACCGCCCTCCTGACCCGGCGCCTGGCCCGCGCCTGCCCCGGCGCCGCGCCACCCGTCCGCCGCACCACGTCCCTGCCGCTCACCGTGCCCGGCAGCCTGCGCCCCTGGGACCCCGCCGCCACCCGCGTCTGGGCCCTGACCCGCGAGGACCTGCCGCCCCGGGCCGACGACCGGGTGGCCCTGGTCGACGAGCACGTCGACGACGAACGGGCCCGCCAGGAACGGCTGTTGCTGAACGAGGGCTTCGCCGGGCACGACCGTCCCGACGTCCATCTCTGGCACACCCCCGAGGACCACCCGACCGCGGCCGCCCTGGCCGCCGAACTCACCACCCTCGGCCTGCGCGCCACCTACGGCGAGCACCGCACCGACCCGCTGACCGAGTCCACCCTCGACGCCCGCACCGCCCTGCTGCTGCTCACCCCGTCCCTCGCCGCCCGCGGCTGGCCGGCCGGTCCGCTGGCCGAGCCGTACGCCCGGCTCACCGCCCGCACCCGGGCCGCGGGCCGCCGCATCCGCTGGCTGCCGGTCACCGTGGACGGGGCGGAGCCGCCCGCCGGCCTCCCCGACCACCTGCACAGTTTCGACCGCTACGGGTACGGGGGAGAGGACAACCGGACCGCACACCGCGGCCACCTCGACGCCCTCCTCGGCGGCATTCTCATAGACAGGACCCGCTCATGACCGCTGAGCACTCCACCGAGCGGCCGGCACGACCGGCGGCCGGGCCGGGCCCCACGGGCCCGGCCCCCCGCCGGGCCCCGGCCACGGTCTGGCTCGCCCTGGCCGGGGCCCTCACCCTGTGGGCCTCCGCCTTCGTCGGCATCCGCTCCGCCCTGCACGACTTCACCCCCGGGCCGATGGCCCTGCTCCGCTTCACCGTGGCGTCCCTGGGCCTGCTGGCCCTGTGGCTGGTCTCCACCCGCCTCCGCCGCGAACGCCTCCGGCTGCCGGCCCGCCGCGACATCCCGCTGCTGCTGCTCTGCGCCCTGCTGCTGATCGTCATCTACAACCTGGGGGTGAACTTCGGCGAGCAGACGGTCAGTCCCGGCACCGCGAGCTTCCTGGTCGGCCAGGTCCCGGTGTTCAGCATCATGCTGGCCGCCGCGATCCTCCGGGAGCGGGTGGCGGTGGTCGGCTGGATCGGCGTGGGGGTGGGCATCGTCGGCACGGTCGTCATGCTCTTCGCCGACCAGGCCGGCCTCTCCGTCAACATCGGCACCATCTACGTGCTGGCCGCCGCGATCGCCGAAAGCCTCTACTTCGTCCTGTCCAAGCCGCTGCTGACGCGCTACAGCTCCATGGAGCTGAACCTCTACGTCACGATCCCGGGCACCTTGATGATGCTCCCCTTCGCCGGCGACCTCACCCACCAGCTGGCCTCGGCGACCACCCCCAACCTCCTCATTCTCGTCTACCTCGGCATCTTCCCCGCCGCCGTGGCCTACCTCCTGTGGAACTACGCCCTGGCCCGCCTCGACGTCTCCGCCTCCACCTCCGCCCTCTACGCCCTCCCCCTCATCACCATCCTCATCTCCCTCGCCTTCCTCCACGAACTCCCCAGCCTCCTGGGCCTCGTGGGCGGCGTCATCTCCCTCATCGGCGCGGCCCTCGTCAACAACCGCCGCGCGAGAGCCGCCCGGGCCGACGGAGTGTGCGACATTCCGTGAGTTCCCCTGCCCGCTGAGTTCCTGGGCCTGTGGCCAGGGGGTTCTTCCTCCTTTGTGTGCTCTGCTTGCTTGTGACGTAACTTCGGGATTCTTGAAGCGTTCTCATCTCGTCCGACCGATTCGCAGTCGGGTCGAAGGTGAGGAGGCTCGGGTTGGCGGCGCTGGCAGTCGTACGGGACCTGCGTGAGCACTGGGCGCCCGCGTCGGCGGAGGAGCTGGAGCGGTTCGAGACCGATGTGCTGTCCGGGTTCGTCCTGACACGGGCCTCAGCAGGGCTGGCGGACGGCACCATCCGCGGGGACGTCGGTCACTTGGATCAGATCAGGACCTGGTTCGGCCGGCCCTTGTGGGACATGGAGCCTGCTGACGCGGACATGTACTTCGGGAAGGTGCTGCGGGACTCGCCCAGCGGCACCCGGCTGGGCCGGTCGAAGGCGTTGAGCACGTTTGTTCACCGGCTGGGGCGGCGAGCCGGCCACTTGCCGGAAGTTCGCCCCGACCGCACGGAACTACACCGCCTCGAAGTTGATGTCCCAGGTCGGCCTGCGGGTGAGCGAGGCGTGTGGGCTCGATCTGGGCGACATCAAGTGGGACCTGGGCCGCTTCGGCAAGCTCCACGTCCGCCACGGCAAGGGGGCCCGCGGCTCGGGGCCGCGCGAGCGGATGGTTCCGCTGATCAATGGTGCCGACCGGACACTGCGGTGGTTCATCGAGGATGTGTGGGGTCAGTTCGACGACGATCACACTCGCCCTGGTGCCCCGCTGTTCCCGAGCGAGCGCAAGAACACCGACGGCTCTGCCCGCCGGGTCGGCGACGACGCCCTGCGCAACGGGCTCGACAACGCGGTCCAGGCTCACCTGCCGAGCTGGACGGACAGGTTGACACCGCACGTCCTGCGGCATTTCTGCGCGTCTCAACTCTACGGAAACGGACTGGATTTGCTCGCAATCCAGGAGGTCTTAGGACATTCCTGGATCGCCACGACCATGCGGTATATCCACGTGCAGCAGACCCGGGTCGAGGACGCCTGGGCCGCCGGAATGGAACGGGCCGCGAAGCGGCTGGAAGGACTGGCCCGATGAGGTGGAACCTGCGGCTGACCGCCGCGCACAAGGGTATCTGGAAGGCGTCCGAGCTCCAGCGGAGCCTGGCCGAGCACGGCCTGGTGATCTCGGCCGGCAAGATGTCCGGGCTGTGGTCCCGCCAGCCGGTCTCGCTCAAGCTGGAGGACCTGGACGTCATCTGCGTGGTCCTCGGCTGCGAGATCGGCGACCTGCTGATCCCCGAACCGGAGAAGGTCAGCCGCCCTGGCCGGGCCGAGGAGACGGAACGGGCCGCGGTCGGTGCGGGAACCGCCGCACCGAAGGTGATCCCCAAGCGCCGGGACGGCCGGTCGCTGCCGCCGGAGTGATCCAGTGGCACGGTTCCCGAAGGGCTACGTCAAGCCCACCGACTCCTGCGACAGCTGCCTCGCCTGGGGAAACTTCAGCGGCCGCCTCTGCCCCACCTGCTACATGTTCGGCCGCGGCCACGACGCGGCCGCATGCACCGGCTGCCGTCGCGTCCAGCCGCTGAAGTGGAACTACTGCCGCCTGTGCTGGTGCCAGGCCCGCCTCAGCGCGAAGGCCGTCGTCGGCCAGCCCACGGACGAGACGGACGTGCGGGACCGGCTCGCCGCCGTCCGGCATCACCAACTGTTCTTCGTCGGGATGCACTACCGCAGGAGACCGACCCCCACATTTCGGACGCGCGGAGGACGGCGGGGAGCCCCGCGCAAGCCGCCTCCTGCACCGGCCTGGCACCCGGATCCCGGCTGGCAGCAGCTACCGCTGTTCGCACAGATCCCCCGTGACTACAGCCGGCTCGCCCTGGCCGACGCCGACCTGACCAGCCCGTGGCTGGCCTGGGCAAAGTACCTCGCCCACCGGCTCGCCGAGACCCGAGGCTGGGGACGCAACATCCGCTTCGCCGTCAACCGCGGCCTGGCCCTCGTCCTCACCGGACACGTCGAGGGCGACGTCATCCGGCACACGGAGATCTTCACCCCGCTGCGGGCCCTGGACCTGCCGGTCGGCCACACCGTCACGGTCCTGGACGAGATGGGGATCTTCGAGGACGACAGCGAACCCTCCTTCGAACGCTGGCTCGCCAAAAGGCTGGAGGGTCTCGCACCCGGCATCCGCTCGGAGGCCGAGCGCTGGACCCGCGTCCTGCACGACGGCGGCCCCCGCAGCCTCCCGCGACGGGAAGGCACAGTCTGGCTCTACCTCAACCGAGTCCGTCCGGCCCTGCTGGAATGGTCGAACCCCTACGACCACCTGCGTGAAGTGACCCGCGACGACGTCCTCACCTACATCAAGACACTGCACGGCCACCAGCGCCACGACCAACTCGTCGCCCTGCGCTCGCTATTCACATGGGCCAAGCAGAACGGGCTGATCTTCCGCAACCCCACCAGTCGGATCAAGGTCGGGCAATACGAGTACGCCGTGCTGCAACCGCTCGTCCCCGAGCAGGTCGACCGCTCCGTCGCGGCGGCCACCACGCCGGCGACGCGGCTCATCCTCGCCCTCGCAGCGGTCCACGCCGCCCGGGTCCCGCCCAGATCGCCAACCTCATGCTCGACGACGTCGATCTCGGCAATCGCCGGCTGACCATCGCCGGACGCGTCCGCCCGCTGGACGATCTCACCCGGAAGCTGCTGCTGGACTGGCTAGAGCACCGGCGCCGCCGGTGGCCGAACACCGCGAATCTCCACCTGCTGATCAACAACCAGACCGCCACGAAAACCAGCCGCGCCAGCAACCACTGGATCAGCGCCGCGATGCGTGGGCAGGACGCGACGCTGGAGCGGCTCCGCGTCGACCGACAATTCGAAGAGACCCTGACTCACGGGCCCGACCCGCTCCACCTCGCCGAGGTGTTCGGGCTCGACGAGAAGACCGCGATGCGCTACGCGGACTCCGCACAGGCGCTGCTGCACCAGGCCGCTGAAAAGCCACTTCAGTGAACCTCTTTCGTCCTGTGCTGGAGGATGAAATGGGCTGGTCAGCGGGTGTGGTGACGAGGCAGGGCCTCTCGTCGTTGGCGTGGTGATTCCACTCATCACACCGGCGGCCGAAGGGGCCCTGTTGGTTCCATATCCTGCCCCGCTCGACGTCCCGCATGGCCACCGCGAACAGCCCCCGCATTACCAGCAGTTCATCCGCGATCACGCCCGGCTGAGAGCCCCCGGCGAACGCGCCTTCGCCCAGTTGAAAGCCTGGCGGCTGCTACGACGAGCCAGATGCTCCACCCGCCTTATCAGCACCATCGTCCAAGCCGTCCACACGCTGCTGACCTGCAACTATTCAGGATGTAAGAGGTTCACTGAAGGAATCAGGCCGGCCTCCTCACTTATGGCTTCACATCGAGACGCACGAGCGCCCCGATCTCCACGAGTTGGTCCGGCAGTGCCAAGTCGGAAACGCCCATGACCGTGCTGGCGGGCCGGTGCTCCCCGAAGTACTCGGCGTGGAGGCGTGCTGTCGTGTCGAAGTTCTCCCGCAGGTTCCTCACCAGAACCGTGGTCTCCGCTATCTGGCCACGCTCGGCCCCGAATTGCCTCAGCACCAGGTCCAGATTCTCCAGCGTGGTGCGGACCTGCAGTTCGAAGTCGCCGGCACCCACGAAGTTGCCGTGACGGTCATGAGACAGCTGCCCCGACACATAAACCGTGTCACCGACCTGAGTGGCCTGACTGTACCCGTACAACGACTCCCACGGCATGCCGAACCCGAATACCTTCACCTGAGAACTCATGACTCACTCCCTTGATACAGCGCGCGGGACCGTCAGTTGCAGACAGGCCCCTTGCACGTAGAAGTTACGGGTCTGTACAAACGATGCTTGTCTGGTAGCGCCGCCGAAGTGTTCTCTGCGCGCACAAACACCCTCCAGCAGAGGATGAAAGAGGCTCAGTGAAATCTGCTTAACGGTCCACGCCTTTGCTGAGGATGAGCACGCCAGGCACAGTCAGCATCCGCGGCTGATCGGCGGAGACGATGTCAGGGCGAGGGCAGCGTTCCGCAGCTGGGCCGCCCACGTCTGCTGGTCAAGCCCCAACGTGTACTCGATGCAGCAATCGCACTGCGGGATCAGCGCCACGAACGATTGCTCCGCCGCGGTCTCGACATCCGTCTCCCACCAATCGTCCGTCGCCAGGTCAGCGGGAGTTATCTCTCCATCGATGAGTCTCGCCGCCATCCGGCGCAGCGCGTGGCGCCGCGCCAGGCCCCGATCCCGCAACCGGATCCCGGACTCGGCAAGTGCTTGCTCGAACGCGTCACGAATGTCGCGGGCATCCGCGTTGCGAGGCCAACCGGCGAGCTCGCACAATGTCGGGGTGTCCAGTCCGGCTGCGAGCGCCTCAGCAGCGATCATCGGCAGATCTTCCGGGCGTATCTCATCCGCCTGATAACGGCACGCTACCTCACCCAGAGATGTGAGCCCACTCTGCATAGAGGTTTCCGGTTCCGGTGTAGTTCCTTCTGCTCTCATGACTCCTACGGTGTCAGGACCGTTTCCAGGGAAGGCACCCAGGGGCGGGCCCGCTCGGCACCTGCCCCGCGTGTTCGCCTGAACCCGGAAGCCGAACCCACGAGAACACGACCGTCCATCCTCGGGTTCCCGCGAAAAGACCTTCAGTTTCCGCGAACTCGCGGGCCTCTCCGGGTGTGAGTAGCTGAGGTACAGGAAATGCCGGTGAGAACGATCAGGGTCGGCCGGCACGTCGACCGGAGGCTCCGCTGAGGTTCACGGAAAGATCGCCGGACGGCCGTCGGTGCTGGCTACGATCCGGTTCGTGCCGGTGGAGTTTCTGACTGATGAGCAGGCCGGGGCATACGGGACGTTCACCGAGGTGTGCCCGCTTGGCGCTCGGCCGCGTTCCGGCGCACCCGCGGCGCCTGTCGGAGCTGGCCAAGCAACGGAACAGCGGGCGTCAAAAATTCTGACGGCAGCACCGGCTTTCCGGTCCGTTCCTACCCGGACCCCGACCACTGACAGTCGGCACCGCAAACTTCGGACGAATAGCGGGAAGTCGGCCCGGTGTTCCGCGAGCGCACGGCGGGGGCCACAGCACGACGCTGCGTCACTCTCAAAAATGACCAGTTGTGAGAGTTCTGCGAACACCCCGGAGTCGCTCGCGAATCCGCAGGTCGCCGTTCGCAGAACCCCTCTCACATCGAGTACGCCAGGCTCCTCAAGCACCAGGGCGGCCGATGCGGCGGCCGGCGGCCTCGGCGACGGCGCGGGCGTGGGCGACCCGTTCGGCGGTGAAGGTGCGTTCATCTCGGCGAACAGGGCCAGCAGCAGGAAGGCGATGCGGCCAATGCCCTCGTCCGCCACATTCCGGCGCTGTTGCACCAAGTACCGAGTGCGCAGCACTTCCTGGACGATCGCCTCGACTTCGCCAGGCAGCCGTCCGCCGCCGCGGCCCCCGCTGGAACGGCTCGGCAGCAGGTCCGACACCACTCCCTCACCGGCCCGCCACCGCCCGAGCAACACGTACACCTGGCGCCGGGAGACCCTCAGCCGCTCGGCGGCTGCGTCCGCATCGGCCAGTCCCACCGTGTCCTTCGCTGCGAGCGGCCCAATCACTTCGGCCTGCCGCACCGCGGTCTCCCAAATCTGGGTCGGCGCGGTCAGCACCCCGTGCTCGGCCACCGATCCCTCTGCCATCCGAAAGCCCGTCGCGCACATGACTACGGACAACTCGACCGTAGAGCAGGCGACTTCGGCATATCCGCCGAGTTCATAGTTCCCTGCACTCGGCGATGAATCACCAGTTCACCCGTGTACGCGACTTCGGAAACTGACATCGATCAAGCCGCAAACGCGGTAGAACGAAACGACTGTCCGAAGTGTGAAGCCCCGGCCGGCAGCCCGTGCCGCACCCGGAGCGGGAAGTGTGCGACGAAGTACCACACCGCTCGCTTCATCCTCGTGCCCGCGCTCCGCGAGCAGCTGATGGTGAGCGTGCCCGAGGATCGCGGCCCCGGGCGGCCGTGGAAGGCGGGCTCGCCCGCCCCGTCCCTGCCGGCTGCCCCGGCGGCCAAGCCGATCCGGATCGGTACGCCCGCTGCTCAATGCCCAGCAGGAACTCGCCTCCCAGCTCACCGCGCTCGAACCGGTCTGCAAGCGGATCTTCTCCGAGAAGATCTCCACCCGTATCAAGAACCGTCCCGAGCTGGAGAAGGCGCTGAAGCTGGCATACGACATCAAGGAGGCCGCCCCCGACCAGGAGGTCATCCTCACCGTCCACGAGCTCAAGCGCCTCGCCCGCTTTACCGACCTACGATCTGCCTGGATGGTCTCTGAACTGCACGGACGCATCGCGTAGGTGTCCGGACGGGCCATACCCAGCATCAGCCGCAGAGTGGAGGCGAACGCTCAGCTGGGGACAGTTTCGTGGACTGGGACTCTGCGTTGTCCTTACACCGCCGGTGGTGGATGGACCCGCGTTACGGTGCCGTCGGAGATCTCTTCCAGCCGGTGAAGAATGAACCTGTTGAACCCCGTCCTCGCCTCACGTACGTCCGTAAGGGCCCGGCTCGGCGCCGCGGCGTCTGTGCTGGTGACCAGAACCCGCACCATGTGGGAGGCGATCTCGAACGGCATTCGCTCGGACCCGATCCACAGCCCGTCCTGCATCGCGGCATCGGAGGCTGCCTCCACAGCGGCACGAAGGGCTTCGATGCGCTCGAGGACCGCGTCTGCGGACTCTCGTCGGTAGCCCTGGACCGTTGCCTCCGTCACCGAGTGTAGGTAGAGGTCCCAGTCCCGATAGGCAGAACGAAGCGCGATCAGCCTCGTTACCTCTTCTGCCACGCGCTGGTCTCGCCGATCGCGGTCCCGTTCTCGCGCCGCAGCACGTGCCGCGCGTACCGGTCCCAGATATCCGCCGAGGGCCGTCAGGCCAGCACCCGCCGCCGCACCGAGCGCACCCCACACCGCACCATCCACACTTTCCCCCTGCCAAAGCACAGTCGGTTTCAGAGAGCTGCGGCGATCCTGCGAGAAGACGACGAGCCTGTCTAGGCCCCACCGCCACTTCCCGCATGGGTCCGCTCGACAGGCCGTGTACGCCGACATCTCAGCCGGACGTCGCCGCGAGCTCACCGTCGACCGGCCCTGGCACGACCCCGAGCTCGAACAGCTCATCCTCGGTGCCACACGCCCCCCGGCCGCAGGAGCGGAGCTATCACGGCTAACGCCGCCTACACAGACGATGAGGGCCCGGAGGAGTGCTGCCCGGGCCCTCTACCCGTACGTGCGGTACCGGGCCTGGCATTCGGGCTGTGCGCTTGGCGCGTTTGCCGCGGCAGTGTCTCCCCAGCCGGTCAGCACGCCTTGCTGTGCGCTCATGGGTGAAGAGCACCCAGCGGCCCGTCCGCGGGCAGCAGTTAGCCGCGGACGGGCCGCTGGTGCTACCCCTCGCCGTTCTCTGTGGCGGCAGGGGGGTCGGGGATGAGGAAGCCGCGGAGCGGGGGTTCGCCGTTGCTTCCGATCGCTGCCTCGGCCATCTTCATCGAGGCCACAACGTCGGCGTATTCGGGTCGGGTCCACTCCATGGCGGCAGTCCTCTCGTCAGGGGCTAGGCAGGCTAGCCCTTTGTCTGCGTGTGGAGGATGAGGGCATGCCAGCCGGCGTCCACCATGCGTGAAGGGACCAGGCTCGCGGCGGGGAACAGGACGCAGGTCGCGACGAACGCCAGTGCCTCGGTGACGACCGCCGCGGCGTCCTCCGCGGTGATGTCTGGGTTGTCGGTCTGGACGGTGGAGCGGACGGCAACGAACTGGTCGTCGGTGAGTAACTTTCGGGCAGACTGGCCCATGGTTCTCCAATCGGTGGGGTGAAGCCTCGCGGTGGAGGCCCGGTCCCGTCCCGGCCGGCGCGGTCCGGCCAGGAGTACCCGGCCGGGACGGGGGTCTGTGGTGTGCGGCCGGCCGCCGCCGTCCGTGAGCAGCAGCGGCCGGCTTTCCGCAGCGCCCGGGGGGCGTAGCGCCACGGGAGTTCAGGGGTGAGGCCGCGCCCGGTCGCCCTCGGCCGGGTGGAGGCGCGGCAGGTCGCCCGGAAGCCGGATACCGGCGCTCCGGGCGAGGACGCGGGCGACGGTCGGCGGGACGGGCAGCGTCGCGCCGGGGGCGCACGGGCCGCAGACCGTCACCGGCCGCGGCGGGCCCGAGACGGAGTCGACCATGACGGTCCGCAGGTCGAGGGTGCTGCCGCAGGCGCAGCGAGCGGCGGCGGTCATCGGCCACCTCGCGCGATACCGACGGCCAGCACGAACACCAGGGCGGCCAGGCACGTCAAGTAGGTGATGGCTCGGCGCTGTTCGCAGGTCATGTGCCCCTCCCCACCAGTACAGCGCGGAGGGTGTGCCGGTCGGACTCCCCGAACGTCGTCAGGGTGTAGCCGCCAGCCTCGATGATGCGCTGCTGCAGTACCAGGCGGTGCGTCTCGTCCGTGGCCAGACGGCCCCAGGTGTGCACCAGGCACAGCACCTCGCGGTGGCCGGCCGCCTCCTGCATCGCCTCGGCCATGGTGGCCAGCGCCGGGCGGTGCGTACTGAGCGCGTCAGGCCCGAGGTCCCGCCACGGGCTGCGCCCGGCCAGCGCCCAGCCCATGCGGTCCACGTAGGTGTGGCAGCCCACCAGCCGCATGTCGAGGTCGCGGTGATTCCTGCTGGCGCACCGGTCGTAGATGAACACCAGCGGGGCCATGACGTCGCCGTTCATCGCCGGGCCTCCGCCGTGTGCCGGGCCAGCAGCCATTGGCAGTCCCGGGCGAGCTGCTGCACCTGGACGTGCGCGGCCAGCGGCGCGGGCGCCAGGCGCCGCCGATACTGCTGCTCGATGCCGTCGAGCCGGGCCCTGAGCCGGTGCGCCTCGATGCTGCCGACCCGCAGCCGGCCGGTCGACTCCCGCGCCAACGGCAGCAACAGGGCGATGTGCCCGCGCAGCGCCTCGGCGGCGTCGGCCATCACGCTCAGGTCCAGCGGGCCGGTGCCGGTGCGGAGCGCACCGTAAATCGTCGCACTGATCGTCTCCGCGTCGATCGGCAGAGCATCGCCAGCCGCGGCGACCGTGGTCGTTCGTTCACGGTCCGTGTCCATATGGTGACCGTAGGGGCGTGTGACCAGCGCCTCAATGGTAGTTTCCGCAGGCCGAGGACCGAAGTGCCAATAGCTACAACGGAACTGACAGCGCGTCCGCCAGCTCCCGCATCTCCGGAGTCAGAGTTCGGCGCTGCTCCACCACGACGCCCATGATGTCCTGCGCGTACCGCTGGCTGGCCAGCCACTCCGGGGCGGCGGCGTTGATGCTCACAAGAACGTCAACTGCCTCTCCGTGCTGCCGCATCATCGTGTGCGCCCGTGCCACGTCGAGTCGGTGGCGGTGATACTCGGTGGACGCCTGCTGGCTACCCGTCCGGGCCCCGGCGATCACCCTGTCCGGCTGGTCGAGGACGATGTGCCGCTCGGCCGCCTTGTACCCCACCGTCACCGGGCCCCAGGTTGTCAGCCGTTCCCGGCCCCGCGGCAGCTCCCTCCCTGTCATCACCGCCACGGACCGCGCCAGTCGCATCGTGTCGTCGGCCTCGCCCCGGCGGTTGTCGCGGAGGTTCGCCGCCGACGCCTGCAGCAACAGCCAGCCCCACGCGGCCAGCTCTTCAGGAGTCGCCCGCGACATGCGTGGTTCGACGTCATCAGCCCACCGGGTGGCCAACTCTCGGGATTCGCGCAGCCGGCCCTGCCGTACCAGCAGCCAACTCCAGGTAGTGATCACGGCAGCGGCGCGGAGGCGGTCAGGAGAGTCGTCCAGGGCCCGTTGCAGGGCGGTCTCCGCTGCGTCGAACTCACGCACCTGTGTGAGCACCGAGCCTGCGATCTGCAGGAGGTGCGCCCGGAGGGCGCGGGCCGCGGGCTCGTCGCCGAGCGCATCGGCGTCGCGCAGCGCCGGGGCCAGCAACGTCGTCAACTCGGTGAGCCGGTTGCTGAAGTAGGCACGCCGCACGTCGGGAAGGATCGCGCTGACGCCCTGCACCGTGGGCTCCTCGGTGCCAGCCAAAGGGGCGACTTGAACTGCGAGTTGCAAGGGACGCCATGCTTCGGTGGTGGCCGACGACTGCGGGTCATCGTCGCGCTCCAACAGTGTGCTGGTGGTGACACGCAGCGCGGTCGCGAGTTTGTGGGCGGTCTCCATCCTCGTGCCCTCCACCGTGCCCTGCTCCAACTGCCGGATGAGGGAGACGGATACACCGGATGCGTCCGCGAGGGCCTTTTGTGACAGGCCGCGGCGCTTCCGAATGGTGCGCAGGTGAGTACCGATGTGCTTGTCAGCGTGCTCGGGCATTCTGGGCTCCGTTCCGACCTCGACACTCAGAACGGTACGCCTTGGCGAGTCCGGGGTGTGCAGTGAACGGCCCCCACGTAGAGCCGCGGGAGCCGTTTTCGTGGTGCGTTTGTCAGTGGCCAGCCGTACGAATCGCCCCATGGCGACCACCTGCGTCCCCGACGCCACCGCCGAGGCCCACGGCGCGATACGCGAGTTCATGGCCGCCCGCACCGGCCGGCCGCCGTGGCCAGACGAGCAGGACGAGTACGAACTGCTGCTCGCGTGGGCCGCGGCACTGCGCGAGCGCCCGACCACCTGACCCAGGACACGACGAAGCGCCCCGCCTCTGCACGCAGGGGCGGGGCCTTGTCACGCTCTGCGTCAGTCAGGCGCGAGGATGGTTGCCGGGCTGGTGGTCGGGCTCGGTTGCGGGCTGGGTGCCCCGGCGGGAGCTACGCGCACAGCGAAAGACCCCGCCGCGCGACGCGCACCGGCCCACCGTGGTGACCATGCCCGACCGCGTAGCCGTACTCTCCGACATCCACGGGGTCCTGCCCGCCCTGGAGGCGGTGCTCGCCGAACCGGACGTCCGCGCCGCGGACCTCATCGTCCTCACCGGTGACATCGCCGCCGGACCCCAGCCGACCCAGGTCCTGGACCTGCTGGTGTCCCTGGGCGACCGGGTCGGCTGGCTCGGCGGCAACGCCGACCGCGAACTCCTCGAACACCGCCGGAACTCCCCCGCCGCCCCCTCCCCCGACCCCCTCACCCCCTGGGCCGCCGCCCAGCTCCGTCCCGACCACCTCGACCTGCTCGCTTCCCTGCCCCGCACGCTCACCCTCCCCGTGCGGGGCCTGGGCACCGTGCTCTTCTGCCACGCGACGCCGCGCGACGACGAGGAAGTCGTCCTCGTCGACTCCCGCGTCGAACGCTGGCGGGAGGTCTTCACCGGCCTCGACGACGACATCCGCACCGTGGTGTGCGGCCACACCCACATGCCCTTCGTCCGCCTGGCGCCGCCGCCCGTGGTCTCGGGTGAGCGGGGCGGTGCCCCCGTCAGCCGCCTGGTGGTCAATCCCGGCAGCGTCGGCATGCCCTACGGCCGCCCCGGCGCGCACTGGGCCCTGCTCGGTCCCGGCACCGACCTCCGCCACACCCCCTACGACCTGGAAGCCGCCGTTGACCAGGTCACCCGCACCTCCACCTACCCGGACGCCGCCGCCTGGGCCGACTACTACCTCCACGCCCGCGCCACGGACGCCGACGCGCTGGCGGCTTTCGGGCCGAGGGACGGCCGCGCCAACACCCCATAACGTGCCGGGTTTTACCCCGACGGCGCGCTTCCCCGCCCCGGGAATTTGCTCTTTGCTGCATCCTTGGATGCGAAGATCACGCCCTCCCTCCGCGCCGCTCGGCAGCACATTCGGGGAAAGATCACCAGCGCTGACGGCGGGTCGGCGTGATGCGCACGAATACTTCACCATCTGCTCCTGAAAACTTCGCGACCGGTGTCGGCACTTCACCCGGGTAAGCGACCGCTTGGAAGGTTGCCGGAAGAAGTCCACCGACCCGGCGCTAAACCTCGATGGCGGATTCGCCGGACACGGAATCAACCCCGCGCCGCGCAGCAGGTGTTGTGGGCACAGACCGCCCGTCACCGGCCCGCGCCGGCCGTACCCGCGGCCGGCCGGACCGCGTCAGGACAGGGCCTCACCGGCCGGAAGGCACCCGGGGGCGGCCCGCCCGCGCCGCCGCCGCGACCGGCGGCCGGACCCTCGCCGGCGACGTGTATTTCTGCGGGAATTCCGGCACCGCCGGCCGTCCGGGTTTTACTCCCGGCACACTTCGCTCCACCCCGAGCGGTTCGGACCGCGTCGGCTGCGACCGGCCCGGGAAAACCCGTACGGAGCACACCGGGACGGCGACGGGTTCAGATTCCGTGGACGGCTGCGCAGAAACTTCCTTTCAGGAGGGAATTGAATATCCCGGGCGGGGTTGAATGGCATCGCCATCGAAAGAGGAAATCGCTCGGCCGGTGGGTGTGGTGCGGAATTTCGCGGAGGGGTTTCAGGCGTGCTTCGGGATTTCCTCGGAGCGGCCCGGGGAGGTGGCGTCCGTGGATTTCCGGAGGTGCTTTTCCATTCAACCAGAAGGGCGGTCGCCGGCACCCCGCACAAGCCGACGGCCCCGCCTCCGGGTAACTCTCCCGGGGCGGGGCCGTCGCGTTCTGATGACCGGTGGCTGACATTGGGGTGGCGAACGTCAGAGGAGCCGGCACATCGATTCAGTTGTCGCGTCGTTCCGACGGGCGCCGGTCACGGGTCCCGACGGGGACGACCGGCCGGTCCGCGGGTCACAGGCCGTTGACGCGGGCCTCGCGGGCGACGCCGAGGGGGCGTATCGAGGAGGCCACCACGCGGGCCCGGCGGCCCGCCCGGGCGCGGTAGCTGCGGACATGGGCCATCAGGCGGCGGCTGCGCAACGCCATTTCGAGCTCGAAGCGGGTGCGGGGGTCGCGCAGGACCGGACCGAAGAGCTTCTCGATCTGGCGGAGGCGGTACCGCACCGTCTGCGGATGCACATGCAGGAGCTTCGCCGCCTCCGGTGCCCCGCCGCCCTCCAGCCAGGCGAGCAGGGTGACTTCGAGGCGTTCGCTCTGGCGTGGCGTCAGTTCCTCCAGCGGGCCGAGCCAGCGGGAGGTGAGGGCGTCGGCGAGGGACTCGTCCTGGAGGAGGAGCAGCGCGGAGAGGTGGTCGTCGACGAACGCGGGACGGGTTTCGGGACCGACCCGGCCCGGGGCCAGGGTCAGCAGGTAGCGGGCCCACCGCAGGGATGACGCGGTGTCGGTCGCGGGGACGACGTGACCCACCGCGGCGGGGCGGCCCTTGAGGGCGGCCTCCAGGCGGGCCCGGGTCTGGGTGGCCGGGTCGGGCACGAACAGACAGGTGTAGCCGTCCACGGTGCCGATGAGCGCGTGGCCCAGTGCGGCGGCGAGTTGCGGTGCCTCGGCGGGCGTGGCGAGCACGACGGCCTGGAGGGTCTCGGGGACCGGCCAGCCCGCCGCGCGGGCCAGCTCGTCCAGCCCGTCGTCCGGTGCCTCGCGCTGGCCGGCGAGCACCTCGAAGAGGTCCTGGCGGGCCCGCGCAACGGGCATCGGGGTGACAACGGACGAGACGGCCGGACGTTTACTTTCCGACTCTTTCTGGTAACCCAGAACTGTCAGCAGCGCCTGTTCCAGCGCCCATTCTGCCTCTTCTACGGGGGTATCACCGAGAAGCGCAGCCAATGCGGGAAATCCGCGTTGCAACTCCGCGACCACCTTCTCTGCGAGGCCCGGGAGTTCATTTCTCACTACCCGGGTCCACTCGCCTCGGGGACGCGACCAGATGCGGTTGAGGAGATCACACATCGCTAACCTCGATCCTGGCGGGGATGCGGCTTGGACAGGGGAGCGGCGCCCCCGTGCGCCTGAGTCGGCATCATCCGGAGTACTCCCGCGCGACCGCGACGCCGGTGCAGGAATTTGTCACAGCGCGATAAACCTTACGAAAGCCTGAACGCGTTCGTAGATGCTTTTGCACATCCGGATTACGGCCCTGCGTATCCAGCCGGTTACGGAATGTTTAGTGTTACCGGGGGTCACACTCACAAAAGCCCCGGCAAATACCATCGCCGGGAAAATTCATCGAAATTCGTATCCCGCACCCGTGCCCCGACACCGGGAGGTCCGATGTCCGCACCACGCCTGCAGAGCCGCCAGGGCCGCCGTGCACACCGCGCCCGTCCCTCGCCGACCGTGCCCCGCCCCCGGCGCCCGCCGAACGAACCCGGGCCGCCGGACCGACGTGCGCCCGGCGGCGGTCTGAACGGAACTGCCGTGCTGCGGCCGGCACTTCCGGCCGCGCTGCTGCTCTTCATCGCCGTCACCCTGCACTCCGGCGCGATGGACACCCTGATGCGCTTCCTCGACTTCGGCGCCGGGGTGCTCGCCCTGGTCTCGCTGTCGGTCACCGTGCTGTGGGGACTGGCCGCGACCGACCGGATGGTGCTGCACTCGAACCACCGGCTGCTCGCCCAGGCCGTGCACCGCGGCACCGGCGTCGCCGGACTCGGCTTCCTCGGACTGCACATCTGGGTGAAGGTCGCCGAGGGCCACGTCGGCACGGTGTCCGTCGCCGTGCCGTTCACCGACGGCGCGCGGCCGGTGCTCATCGGACTGGGCACCCTCGCCGCCTACGTCTTCGTCGCCGTCGCCGTGACCGGCGCGGTGCGCGGCGCCTTCACCGGCATCACCGCCTCCCGCTGGTGGCGGGCGCTGCACATGAGCGCGTACCTCGCCTGGGGCCTGGCCCTGGTGCACGGCCTGAAGTCGGGCCGCGCGGCGGCCGGCTATGCCGTGGTCGGGTACGCCCTATGCCTTGCCGCGGTGGCCGTACGGCTGGCGCTGCGGCTGCGCGACGCACGCAGGAACTCAGGAGAACTCCCATGACCGCCCCCGCCCCCACCCAACTCCTGCCCGCCCTCCAGGGACCGGATCCGGTACCGACACTGGCGTCCTTCGGGCCGCCGCGGCTGCTCGCCGGCCTCGACGAGGTACCGCGCATGGACCGGGTGGCCCACCTCTCCCGGCACGGCGGCCTGCCCCAGCTCACCTCCCAGGAGCTGGTGGCACTGGCCGAGGACATCGACCTGCGCGGCCGCGGCGGCGCGGGCTTCCCCTTCGCCCGGAAACTGACCGCCGTCATGGACGGGATGAAACGCGCCGACGGCAAGGGCGCGGTGGTCGTCAACGGCAGCGAGGGCGAGCCCAGTTGCCTCAAGGACACCGCGCTGCTGCTGCACGCCCCGCACCTGGTCCTGGACGGCGCGCTGCTGGCCGCCGACGCCCTCGGCGCCCAGGAGGTCGCCCTCGGGGTGACCCGCACGGACGTCGAGGACTCGGTGCGCCGGGCGATCGCCGAACGCGGCCCGGTCCGGCCGGCCTTACGGGTCACCCTGCTGACCGAGCGGTTCGTCACGGGCGAGGGATCGGCCATGACCAACGGGCTGGGCGGCGGCCCCGGCCTGCCCTCCGGCCGCAAGATCCGCTCCAGCGAGCGCGGGCTGAACGGGGTGCCGACGCTGCTGTCGAACACCGAGACCTACGCCCAACTCGCCGTCGCCGCACGGCTCGGCGCGCTCGGCTACCGGAACGTCGGGCTGCCCGCCGAGGCCGGCACCCTGCTGCTGACGGTCGCCGGCAGCATGGTCGTGGAGGTCCCCTACGGGGTGTCGCTCTCCCGCGTCCTGGCCCTGTGCGGGATGGACCAGGGGCAGGGCGTGCTGATCGGCGGCTACCACGGCACGTTCATCTCCGCCACCGACGCGCTGACCGCGACGCTGTCCCGGGAGGCGCTCGCCGACTACCAGGCGGTGCTCGGCGCCGGGGCGGTGCTGCCGCTGCCGTACGACACCTGCCCGGCCGGCGAGACGGTGCGCGTCGCGCAGTGGATGGGCGCCGAGTCGGCCGGCCAGTGCGGCCCGTGCGTCATCGGCCTGCCCGCGCTCGCCGAGGAACTCGCCCGTGCCGTGCGGGGCGGCGGCGAGGGCGCGCTGGAGGCCGTACGGGCCCGGATGCGGGCCGTGGAGAAGCGCGGCGCCTGCAGCCACCCGGACGGCACCGCGCGGTTCGTCGCCTCGGCCCTCGCCGCCTTCCCCGAGGAGTTCGAGCGCCACGCCCAGGGGTTCGGGTGCGGCCGCCCGGTGACCGGAGCGCTGCCGGTCACCGGGCACCAGCCACCGCCGGCCACCGTCCCGCAGCCGTCCCCGGTCGCCGCCCCGCCGCAGGAGCGGCTGCTGGTCGACTGGACGCTGTGCCGCGGCCACGGCCTGTGCGCGGACGTGGTGCCCGGCATCGTCAAGCTCGGCCCGGACGGCTACCCGGAGCGCGCCAGCATGCCGCTGCCGGCCCGGATGCGGCGCCGCGCGCAGCTGGCGGTGCGCCGCTGCCCGGCACTGGCGCTGCGGGTGCAGGGCGGCAACTGACGGCGGCGGCCCGGGTTTTCGCCCGGCGGAGAAAAACTTCGCGGGCGTTGAACGCGGGCCACCCCGTACGCCGTACTCCCGGGCGACGGCAACTCGCCCAGCAAGCAACGAACCACCACATACCGATCGACCTCGCCCACCGGCATTGGAGACACCATGATCACTCGACGTCGTGCGGGACTCGCGGCCGCGGCGGTCGCCACCCTGGCGCTCACCGCCGCCTGCGGCAGCAGCACCAACCAGGGCGCCGGCACCTCGCCCAACGCCGACTCGGTCCAGCCCGCGGGCCAGGGCACCAGCGACTACGGCTACGGTTCCTCCGGCTCCGGCCAGGGCGACGGCGGGTACGGGGGCCAGGCCGGCGGCGACAGCGGCAAGTCCGCGCAGACCGCCCCGAGCGCCGGGACGCTGGCGCTCCATCAGGACGCCAAGCTCGGCCCGGTCGTCACGGACGCCAAGGGCATGACCCTCTACCGCTTCGACAAGGACACCGCCCAGCCGCCCAAGTCGAACTGCTCGGGCTCCTGCGCCACCGCCTGGCCGCCGGTCCCCGCCGACGGCGCCGCCGCGCCCGCGGGCATCGCCAAGAGCGCGCTGGGCTCGGTCACCCGCGCCGACGGCACCAAGCAGCTGACCATCGGCGGCTGGCCCGCCTACCGCTACGCCAAGGACACCAAGGCCGGCGACACCAAGGGCCAGGGCGTCGGCGGCACCTGGAACGCGCTGACCGCCGAGGGCAAGAAGGCCGTCGCGCAGGACGCCGCGGACGTCTCGGTGCTCAACCAGCCCGAGCTCGGCCAGATCCTCGTCGACGGCAACGGCATGACCCTCTACCGCTTCAACAAGGACAGCGCCTGGCCGATGAAGTTCGGCTGCAACGACGCCTGCCTGGACACCTGGAAGCCCGCCAAGCCCGCCGACCGCTCCAAGCTCAAGGGCATCCCGGCCAAGCTGATCTCCACCGTCACCCGTCCCGACGGGCTGCGCCAGCTCGCCGTCGACTGCTGGCCCGTCTACACCTTCACCGGCGACAAGCAGCCCGGCGACATCAACGGCCAGGGCAAGATGGGCCTGTGGTTCGCGGTCTCCAACGCCGGCAAGAAGATCACGACGACGCCGGCGGGCTGACCCGGTCGGCCGGCACGAGCGCCTCGTCCCGGGGGAACTCGTCGTCCAGCGCCAGCACCTCGGCGTCCGGCCGCCCGTCCGCGTCCCGCGGCCCCAGCCAGGTGACCGCCAGCGCCACCACCACGTTCAGGGCGAGCGCGACCAGCCCCGCGTTCATCCCCCACAGCGGGTCGTGTCCCCCGAAAACCAGGACACACACCAGAGCGAAGCCCACCAGCAGGCCGCTCACCGCGGCGCACCACGTCAGCCGCCGCCACACCAGCCCCAGCAGCAGCATCGGCACGAGCTGCGCCATGCCCTCGTACGAGATCAGGGACAGCCGCACGAGGGTGTTGGGGGCGGTGTAGGTCAGCAGCAGCGCCACCGCGCCGGCCGCCACCACCACCAGTTGCGACCACAGCTTCTGACGGGAGGCCAGCCGCGGCACCGCACCCAGCACGCTCCTCCCCCACATCGTGCCGATGACCAGCATGAACACGGCCATCGGCACGATGGAGGAGAGGGCCGCGGCGACGCCGATCACGCCCACGGCCCAGGCCGGGAGGGAGTCCACCACCAGCTTGAACAGCGCGAGGTTGGAGTCCGCGCCGGTCAGGCCGGGCACCACGAACAGCGCCGCCAGACCCAGCAGCATCGGCACGAAGAGCAGCACGTTGTAGAAGGGGAGGTACATCGCGTTGCGGCGCAGCGCATCGGCGTTGCGGGCCCCCAGGTAGCCCGCCACCGTCGTCGGGAAGATCACCACCGTCAGGGAGTTGACGACGGTGGTGGTGACGAACCAGACGTGACCCAGCCCGCCCGAGGCGTGTCCGGGGAAGGTCAGCCACTGCGGCTTCTCCGCGACGATCCGGTGCAGGAAGGGCCCGTAGCCGTCGAAGTAGTGCAGCGGCACGTACACCACGAGGAAGCCGAGGGTGGCGATGACCAGGATGTCCTTGAGGACCGAGACCCAGGCGCTGCCGCGCAGCCCGCTGACCACGACGAACCCGGTGGTCACCGCGAAGCCGATGAAGTACGCCCAGTTCAGGCTGATGGCACCGTAGGAGATCGTGGAGACGACCACGCCCATGCCGGTGATCTGGAGCTGGATGTACGGCAGCAGGCAGACCGTGGCGAGCAGGGCGACGGCGGCGCCGAGCCAGGGCCGGCGGTAGCGGTGCGCGACGATGTCGCTGATGCCGACCAGGCCGTGCCGGCGGGCGTACGCCCACAGCATCGGCCCGACGACGTACCCGAGGGCGTAGCCGCAGGACATGTAGGCCAGCACATACAGCACCGGGGCGCCGAAGTTGTAGCCCCAGCCGGCCGCGCCGAGGTAGCTGAAGCTGGTGTAGCTCTCCCCCGCCATCAGCACCCAGATGAAGACGGTGCCCAGGCTTCGGCCGCCCACCGACCACTCGGTGAGGCCGCCGCCGGCTCCCCTGCCCCGCACCGCGAGCAGGCCGAGGGCGACGGTGAGCACCATGAAGCCGCCGAAGACGGCGGTGGCGACCGCGGCGTTCACGAGCCCTCCTTGCCCGGGCCCCGCCGGAGGTCGGCGCGGCGCGCCAGCCACACCGCCACCGGGGTGGCGAGGGTGGCCACCAGCATCCAGAAGAACAGGAAGGGCAGGCCCAGCACGGTCGGCGTCACCCGGTTCACCAGCGGCAGCACCGCCAGGAACAGCACGTACGGCAGCAGCAGCCACAGCAGCGCGGGACGCTTGCGGGAGCCCGGGGAGCGACCACCGGAGGACTGAGAAGGCACGGGGTGAGAGCCTAGGCGACGCGGCACGGCTCTCACCTCGACTGTGTCGACCGCAACACGCCCCAGACCACGAGCCGGTAGGTCGAGGTGTAGGCGGGCGTACAGGTCGTCAGCGTCAGATAGGCGGCGGGCGCGGTGAACCGGTAGGCGGGGTGCACGGTGCTGTGCGGGACGGCCGCCAGCACGGTGCCGTCGCCCGGGGTGGTCCGCGGCAGGATCCGCCGCACCACGTAGGTGTAGCGGGCGGCGGCGGTGTCGACGAGGACGGTGTCCCCCGGTCTCAGCAGGTCGAGGTGGCGGAACGGCTCGCCGTGGGTGTTGCGGTGCCCCGCCAGCGCGGCGTTGCCGGCCTCGCCGGGCTGCGCGGTGTGCCGGTAGTGCCCGACGTACCCCTTGTCGAGGACCGCGGACTTGCCGGTGCCCTCGGCCACGGGGGCGGTGACGCCGAGGCGCGGGATGCGCAGCACGGCGTACCCGAGGCCGGGCCCGGGCGCGGCCCCGGCGGCCCGGCGGGCGGCCGGACCGGGGGCCGGGGCCGGCCGGGTGCCGCCGTCGCCGGACGACGTACGGTCCCCGGCAGGCGTGCGGTCCCCGCGCGCGGGGGCCGGGCCGGGCGACGGCGTACCGGCCTGCCGCCACTGCCGCTCCAGCTGCGTCACCTCGTCCCGCGCCGCGTCCCGCGCCTGACGGTTCGTCCACCACAGCTGGTGCGCGACGAGCAGCAGCAGGACGGCGCCGGCCGTCACGGCCAGCTCCGCGCCCGTCCACAGCGCCCGCGCGCCGCGCGCGCGGCGGGGGCGCCGCCGCCCCTGCACGACTACCGGTATCCGCTCCCGCACGCGGGCACCGTAAGCCCTGCGGGCGCAGGTCACCAGAGGCCCGCGCCGGTCCCGGGTGGCCCGGCCCGGCGTCAGCCGCCCAACGCCCGGGAGACGGTGTAGATGGCGAGGCCGGCCAGCGCGCCGACGACCGTGCCGTTGATGCGGATGAACTGCAGGTCACGGCCGATGTGCGCCTCGATCTTCTTCGAGGTGTGCTCGGCGTCCCAGCCGGCGACGGTGTCGGTGATCAGGGCGGTGATCTCGCTCTGATACGTCGTCACCACATAGACGGCCGCGCCCTCCAGCCAGCGGTCCACCTTGCCCTGGAGCCGTTCCTCGTCGGCCAGCCGCCGGCCCAGCGACAGCAGCGCCGCCCGCACCCGCAGCCGCAGTTCGCTGCGCTCGTCCTCGGCGGCGGCCACGATCATCGCGCGGACCGCGTTCCAGGCCGAGGCGATCAGGTCCTGCACCTCGCCGCGGCCCAGCACCTCCGACTTCAGCCGCTCGACCCGGGCCCGGGTGTCCGGATCGCTCTGCAGGTCGACCGCGAAGTCCTTGAGGAAGCGGTCGACGGCGCCGCGCGCGGGATGCTCGGGCATGTCCCGCATCTCGGTGACGAAGCGCAGCAGCTCCTTGTAGACCCGGTCGCCGACCTTGCGGTCCACGAACCGCGGGGTCCAGCCGGGGGCGCCGCCGGAGACCGCCGCCATGACGGAGTCGCCGTGCTCGACCAGCCAGTCGTGGGCGCGGGCGACGACCAGGTCGACCACCCTCGTGTGGCCGCCCTCGGCGACCACCCGCTCCAGCAGCGTGCCGATACCGGGCGCGATCTCCTGGGCGTCCGCCCGGCGGGTGATCGCCTCGCCGACCACCGCCTGCACGTCGGAGTCGCGCAGCACGGTCAGTGCGCCGCGCAGCGCGGTGGACAGCTCGGCGGTCACCCGGTCGGCGTTCCTCGGCTCCGCCAGCCAGCCGCCGAGCCGCCGGCCGACGCCCACCGAGCGCAGCCGGAGCCGTACGACCTCGCCGGACAGGAAGTTCTCCCCGACGAAATCACCCAGGCTCTGTCCCAGTTGGTCCTTCTTCGTCGGGATGATGGCGGTGTGCGGGATCGGCAGCCCCATGGGCCGCTTGAACAGCGCGGTGACCGCGAACCAGTCGGCCAGCGCACCGACCATGCCGGCCTCCGCGGCCGCCGCCACGAACCCCGTCCAGCCGCCCGCGCCGGCGTTGCCGGCCCATTTCGCCAGGGCGTAGACCAGCGCGACCGCCAGCAGCAGGCCGGTGGCCAGCGTCTTCATCCGGCGCACGCCGCGCCGCCGCTCCTCGTCGGCCGCGCCGTACGTGAAGCCGCCGCCCGGTGCCGCCCGGCCCCGCGCGGCCGCCCCCGGGGACGCCGTGCCGCTCTCCGGTACCAGGTCCGCTCTCGTCCGTTCCATCCGCTCCACCGCTCCCACCGTGCCCCCCGTCAGCCGTACGGCCTATCCTGCTCCGCACGCCCGGCCACCGGGCCGGCCGTCACTCCCACTGTGACCTACTCCCGGAACGGACCACGAGTTCCCCGCGGGCCGGGCGTGGGCGCGCCGAACGGGGCGCCGGGCGGCTCCCCGGAGGTCCGTGGGATCATGAAGGAACCGATCGGACCGCAACGGTGCCGCTGATCATCCGCTGCCCTTGCCCGCCCGGAGCGCACCGCTCCGCTTCACCCAGGAGACTTCTCCCGCATGAAGAAAAGTGTGGGTTACGCCCTGCTCGCCGGTCTGGCGGCGGTGGTGGTGCTGATCTCGACCGCGATATTCGTCGGCTTCGGCGGCGAGGACGGCGGTCCCGGCAGCTCCCCGCACAAGCAGCGCGACCCCGCCGCACCGGCCGTCTCCGGGCAATGGGTCGGCACCTGGTCGGCGGCCGCGGCGGCGGCCGAGCCGGGCACCCTGGACGGCTACGCCGGCATGTCGATACGCAACGTGGTGCACACCAGCGTCGGCGGCCGCGGCGCCCGCATCCAGCTCTCCAACCTCTACGGCACCCGCCCGCTGGTGGTCAGCCACGCCACACTGGCGCTGGCCGCGGCCCCCAGCAACCCCACCGCCGCGCCCGGCACCATGCGCCGGCTGACCTTCGGCGGCAAGCCCGCGGTGACGATCCCGGCGGGCGGCGCGGTCACCAGCGACCCGGCCCGGCTGAAGGTCCCCGGCGACACCGACCTGCTGGTCACCACCTACTCCCCCTCGCCCTCCGGCCCCGCCACCTACCACCCGTACGCCCGGCAGACCTCCTACCTGGCGCGCGGCGACCGCGCCGAGGACGGCACCGGCGCCGCCTACACCGAGCAGAGCCCCTACTGGCGCTATCTGACCGGTGTGGACGTCTGGAGCACCGAGGCCCGCGGCTCGGTCGTCGCGATCGGCGACTCGATCACCGACGGCATCACCTCCACCGCCGGCGCCAACCACCGCTGGACGGACTTCCTCGCCGCGCGGCTGCGCGACGAACCCGGCGCGCCCCGCTACGGCGTCCTCAACCAGGGCATCAGCGGCAACCGCCTGCTGGTCAACGGCAGCCGCTTCTCCCCGAACAACGGCCCCAGCGTGCTCTCCCGCCTCGACCGCGACGCCCTCTCCCGCACCGGCGTGAAGGCGGTCGTCGTCGAGATCGGCCTGAACGACCTCTTCAAGTCACCGCGCCAGCTCGACCCGCAGAAGATCGTCGCGGGCATGCGGCTGATCGTCCGCGAGGCGCACGCCCGCGGCCTGCGGGTCACCGGCTCCACCCTTACGCCGTTCGGCGGACACCGCGGCTACTCCGCCCTGCTGAACTCGGTCCGCGAACGGGTCAACCACATCATCCGCTCCGGCAGCGTCTACGACGAGGTCGTCGACTTCGACAAGGCCCTGCGCGACCCCGCCGCCCCGTTCCGCCTGCGCCCCTCCTACGACTCCGGCGACCACCTCCACCCCAGCGACGAGGGATACCGCGCCATGGCCGCGGCCATCGACCTCGACCACCTCCGCCAGTCGGCCCCGGCGTCGCTGTAGCGCGAACGGCCGGCCGGCGTCGGGAGGCCCGACGGCCGGCTCGGGGCTCAGCCCAGTTCCTTGCGCTCCTCGCGGTCCAGGGACTTCTGGCGGCGCTGCTCCTCCTTGAGGCGGCGGCGTTCCGCCTTGGGGAGTTTGCGTTCCACGCCGACGCCGCCCATCAGCGCCAGCCCCCTGACGATCACCCGCGGCGCGCCGGGCTCCCCCGGTGTGCCGTCCTCGTGCGCGTCGAAGCCGCCCATGATGCCCAGTCCGCGGACGTCGACCTCGACGCCCGGCGGGACCACGACGTTCACCCCGCCCATGAACGCCCAGCAGGTCACGGTGACCTCGCGGGCGGCGAAGTTCGCCTCGCGCAGGTCGATCTCGCCGCCGCCCATGAAGCAGACCGCCGTGAAGCGCCGGCCGATCGTCCACCGGCCCTTGCGCTGGAAACCGCCCAGGATGCCGACCCCCGCCGACGAGCCCGCCACCCCGCTGACGATCCGCTCCGACCAGGCCGTCACCGCACCGGTGTCCTTGCGCAGCGACAGCCCCGAGGACACCACCGGCGCCGCCGCACCGGTCGGCAGATCGGCGGTGAGCGGCTCCAACTCCCCGTACGTGCGCGCCCGGTAGGCCGCGTCGAGGCGCTCCTCGAACTCCTCCATCACCAGCCGCCCCTCCGCGAGGGCGTCCCGCAGGATCTCGGCGACCCGCTCGCGGTCGGCGTCGGAGGCCCGCAACTCAGGGAGTTCTTCAGTCATACGGACAGACTAAGACCGGGTCCCCTCCGGTGAGGGCCGGTCAGCCGGGCCACGGCACCGGCGGCACCCGCGGGCTCAGCGTGCCGGCGGCCCGTGCGCGCCCGCGTAGAGCCGGGCGATCACCTCCTCGATGTCCGGCTCGCGCAGCGACAGGTCCACCAGCGGATAGCGTTCGGCGACCGCGGTGACCAGCGGCGCCGCGCTCCGCCCGGCGGGGAAGGCCAGCCACTGGCGGGGGCCCTCGACCCGGACCGTGCGGGCGCCGGGCACCTCCAGCGGCGGCAGCTCCCGCTCCAGGTCCACCACCAGCGTCCGCTCCCCCTCACCGGCCGCCCGCAACCCGTCGAGTCCGCCGTCGTACACCAGGCGCCCGTGGTCGATGACCATCACCCGGCGGCACAGCTGCTCGATGTCGGTCAGGTCGTGCGTGGTCAGCAGGACCGTGGTGCCGCGTTCGGCGTTCACCTCGCGCAGGAACTGCCGGACCTTCGCCTTGCTGACGACGTCGAGCCCGATGGTCGGCTCGTCCAGATACAGCACCTCCGGGTCGTGCAGCAGCGCCGCCGCGATGTCGCCGCGCATCCGCTGCCCGAGGGACAGCTGCCGTACGGGGACGGCCAGCAGCGGCGCCAGGTCCAGCAGTTCCACGCAGCGGTCGAGGTTGGCGCGGTAGACCGCGTCGGGGACCCGGTACATCCGCCGCACCAGCTCGTAGGAGTCCTGCAGCGGCAGGTCCCACCACAGCGTGGTGCGCTGGCCGAAGACCACCCCGATCCGGCGGGCCAGGCGGGTGCGTTCCCGCGCCGGATCGATGCCGGCGACCCGCAGCCGGCCGCCGCTGGGCGTGAGGATGCCGGTCAGCATCTTGACGGTGGTGGACTTCCCCGCGCCGTTCGGCCCGATGTAGCCGACCATCTCGCCGCGCGGCACCCGGAAGGTGAGGCCGTCCACCGCCCGCACCTCCCGGCGGACCCGACGCAGCCGGCCCGCCCTGCGCCGTACCGAGAACACCTTCTCGACGCCGTCCACCTCGATCAGCGGCTCCGCCGCCACGCCGTCACCGGGCACCGTCCCGCCTCCTGCCGTCTCCGTACGCATCCGCCCTCTCCCGTCCTCTCCCACCGTGCCGTCAGCTTCCGGTGCTGCGGTAGGCCCGCAGGCCGCGGCGCCAGGCCAGCGCGGCACCCGCGCACATCAGCACCGCCACCCCCGGCCCCAGGAAGTCCGCCCACCCCGGCAGCCCCAGAGGATCGTCACGCCCCAACAGGCGCAGCGCGGGCAGCCAGTTGACGAAGGCCAGCGGCACCAGGAAGGTCACCCCGCGCACCAGGTCCTTGGCGAACACCGTCGGCGGGTACTGGAGCAGCGCGTTGCCGCCGTACGTGAAGGAGTTCTGCACCTCGGCCGCGTCCTGGGCCCAGAACTGGAACGCGGCGCCCGTGGTGAACACCGCCCCGAAGATGGCGGCACCGCACAGGACCATCAGCGGCACCATCAGCACCCGCCCGGCCGTCCACTCCACGTCCAGCCGCGACACCGACCAGCCCAGCACCAGCAGCGCCTGGGTGATCCGGCCCAGCCGGCGCAGCGCGAACCGGTCCGCCGCGACCTGCGCGAAGACCGGCGCCGGGCGCAGCAGCAACACGTCGAGGGTGCCGTCCCGCACCCGCCGCCCCAGCCGCTCCATGCTGCCCAGCAGCAGATCCGCCAGCCCCAGCGCGACACCGGACGTGCCGTACAGGAAGGCCACTTCGGGCAGCGAGAACCCGCCGAGGGCGTCGATCTGCGAGAACATCAGCATGATCGCGACGAAGTCCAGCGCGCAGGCGGCGAAGTTGCCGACCGTCATCATGACGAACGACGCGCGGTAGGCGAGCGTCGAGCGCACCCACATCCGCACGATCAGCCCGTACGCGGACATCCCCTGGGCCAGCCGGCCCGCCCCGGACGACCAACCGCCCCCGGCGGGCGTCTCCCTAGCCACCCTGCACCACCACCTTCCGGGTCGCCGCCGACTGCACCAGCCGCCCCAGGGCCAGCAGCGCCGCGGCCCACGCCGCCTGGAACACCAGCCCCCGCAGCAGCCCGTCCCCGCCGCGCGCCCCCACCAGCACATCCGCCGGCACCTGAAGGATCGCCGCCCACGGCAGCAGCTGGGCGACCTCGCCGAAACCGCCGGGGAACACCCGCAGCGGCAGCACCATCCCCGAGAAGAACATGCAGGCCAGGCCGCTGATCAGGGACAGTCCCGAGCCGTCGAGCAGCCAGAACGACGCCAGCGCCACCAGATAGCGCAGCGCGAAACTGACCACCACCCCCAGCAGCACCGACACCAGGAACCAGCCCCAGGTCGCCGCGTCCCCGGGCAGCGCCAGCGGGAAGACCAGCGCGCCCACCGCCAGCGGCACCACCCCGCGGGCGATCAGCTGCAGCGCCGCCCGCCCCAGGTCCGCGGCCAGCCACCACACCTGCAGGTCCGCGGGCCGGTAGAGGTCCACTGCGACGTCGCCGCTACGGATCCGCTCCTCCAGCTCGTCCAGACCACCGCCGCCCATCAGCGCCGACGCCGCCAGCAGTGCCTGCGCGATCCACACGAAGGCCAGCGCCTGCGCCCGGTCGTAGCCGCCCAGATGCGGCCGCTCCGCCCACAGCGCGAGGTAGGCGTAGGCGACGATGAAGCCGAAGACCGTGTTGGTGAACACGCCGGCCGCCGTGGCCACCCGATAAGTCGCGTACCGCCGGAAGCTCCCGGCCGCCACCGCCACGCACCACACGCGCGTTCCCCCGGCCCTGTTCCGTCCGACAGCGAAGCTCCGGAGCCTAGGACCCCGGAGTCGTGGGCACCATCGATTTATCACCGCTTCGGGTGAGTCCTGGGCGCCATTCAGCCGGTCAGGTGGCGGGCCCAGGTGCGCGCCACCCCCGCTGACCGGGGCGCATGATGCGAAAGTTCCCCAACGGGAAACAGTTGCTTTTCCGGCGTACGGCACGAACTCCCGCACACGACACCAATCCCCCGCCGGGGTACAACCATCGGCGACGGCCGAGGAGTCCATACAGACATGAGCGGACCACGCACAGGCTGGCGCCGGGCCCTGCCCAGCTGGCGCACGATGCTCGGCACCGTGCTGCTGTTCCTGCTGCTCGTCATCGGCGCGCTGATCGCCGGGTACCTCCTCGTCGACATCCCGCCGGCCAACAGCGCCGCCAAGGCCCAGAGCAACGTCTACCTCTACTCCGACGGCACCGAACTCGCCCGCGACGGCGAGGTCAACCGGCAGAACGTGCGGCTCAGCCAGATCCCCAAAACCGTCCAGCAGGCCGTGCTCGCCGCCGAGGACCGCGACTTCTACTCGGAGTCCGCCGTCGACCCCGCCGCCATGCTCCGCGCCGCCTGGAACACCGTCACCGGCAAGGGCAAGCAGTCCGGTTCCACCATCACCCAGCAGTACGTGAAGAACTACTACCTCGCCCAGGAGCAGACCCTCACCCGCAAGACCAAGGAGTTCTTCATCGCCATCAAGCTGGACCGCGAGGTCAGCAAGGACAACATCCTGCTGGGCTACCTCAACTCCAGCTACTACGGCCGCAACGCCTACGGCATCCAGGCCGCCGCCCAGGCGTACTACGGCCGCGACTCCGAGCAGCTGACCACCGCTCAGGGCGCCTACCTCGCCACCCTCCTCAACGCGCCCAGCGCCTACGACCTCACCGCCCACCCCGGGAACCGGCCGCGGGTGACGGCCCGCTGGAACTACGTCCTCGACGGCATGGTCAAACAGAAGTGGCTCAGCCCCGCCGAACGGGCCGCGATGCGCTTCCCCGCACCCCGCCCCGCCAAGACCTCCCCCGGCCTCACCGGCCAACGCGGCTACCTCGTCGAAGCCGTCAAGGACTACCTCACCGACCACCGGATCCTCGGCGAGGCCACCCTGCGGGCCGGCGGCTACCGCATCACCACCACCCTCAGCAGACGCCGCCAGAACGCCTTCGTCGCCGCGGTCAACACCCACCTGATGGACCGGCTCGACGACTCCCGCCCCGCCGACCGCAACGTCCGCGCCGGCGGCGCCTCCATCGACCCCCGCAACGGCCGGGTCGTCGCCCTCTACGGCGGCATCGACTTCGCCAAGCAGTACGTCAACAGCGCCACCCGCACCGACTACCAGGTCGGCTCCACCTTCAAGCCGATCGTCTTCGCCTCCGCCGTCCAGAACCGCGCCACCACCCAGGACGGCACCCCCATCACCCCCAACACCGTCTACGACGGCACCAACAAACGCATGACGGTCAGCGACGGCCACGCCACCGGCTTCGCCCCCGCCAACGAGGACGACCGCTCCTACGGCCCGATCACCGTCACCGAGGCCACCGACAAATCCGTCAACGCCGTCTACGCCCAGATGGGCATCGACGTCGGCCCCGACAAGGTCAAGGACACCGCCGTCGACCTGGGCATCCCCGCCGACACCCCCGGCCTCGCCGCCTCCCACGGCGCGATCGCGCTGGGCACCGCCACCCCCAGCGTCCTGGACATGACGCAGGTCTACGCCACCCTCGCCCAGCACGGCAGCCGACGGCCCTACACCCTCGTCGACAAGGTCACCCGCAGCGACGAGGAGATCGAACTGCCCGACCGCGAACGCATCGACGCCCTCCCCCGTGAGGCCGCCGACACCACCACCGCGATGCTCCGCAGCGTCGTCGAGGGCGGCACCGGCACCGCCGCCCAGGGCGCCGGACGGCCGGCGGCCGGCAAGACCGGCACCGCGGAGGAGGACAAGGCCGCGTGGTTCGCGGGCTACACACCCGACCTCGCCACCGTCGTCGCCGTACTCGGCCAGAACCCCGACACCGCCGCCCAGGAGCCCCTCTACGGCGCGGCCGGCCTGGCCCGCGTCAACGGCGGCGACTTCCCCGCCGAGATCTGGGCCGACTACACCGCCGCCGCCCTCCGCGGACGCCCCGTCCGCGACTTCGACCTGCACCTGGCCGACGGCGCCGAACCCTCACCGTCCGAGGAACCCTCCGACAGCGCCTCCCCGTCGCCGAGCGACTCGGACTCCCCCACCACCGGCCCCTCCGGCACCCCGACGACACCCGCGCCGACCACCGGCGCCCCCACCCCGCCGGCCACCCTGCCGCCCTCCCCCACCTTCCCGACGCCCACCCCGCCGACCACCCAACCCACCCAGGACTGGCCCACCGTGGGCCCCGGCGACGACTTCGAGCGGCGGCTGCGCTCACGCTGGTGGACGGCGATGGCCCGGCAATGACCCGCCGCGGGCGGCGTCAGTGGCCCGACGTCGCCTTCAGACCGACGACCGCCACCAGCAGCAGACAGATGAAGAACATCCGGGCCGCCGTCGCCGGCTCACCCAGCACCACCATCCCCACCACCGCGGCCCCCGCCGCGCCGATACCGACCCACACCCCGTAGGCCGTGCCGATCGGCAGAGTCCTCGCCGCGTACGAGAGCAACAGCATGCTGACGACGATCCCCGCGCCGGTGAACACACTCGGCCACAACCGGGTGAAGCCCTCGGTGAACTTCATCCCCACCGACCAGCCCACCTCCAGCAGACCGGCGACCACGAGCAGCACCCACGCCATGACGGCACCTCCACGAAAGAGCTCCACGAGCTTCAACAGGGGTGCGTCGTCTTGTCCTGACCCGGTACGGCGCGTCTCGTCGGGTTCCTCCCGAGGCTAGCAAAACGCAAAGAGGCGGGCGGTGACCCGTGTCACCGCCCGCCACCGGCACCGGACCCACAGATCCGGGCCCACAGATCAGGACCTACAGATCCGGACCTACAGATACAGCCCCGTCGCGTCCTCCGCGCCCTCCAGCCGCTCCGCGGCCACCGCGTGCAGGTCCCGCTCACGCATCAGCACGTACGCCACCCCGCGCACCTCGACCTCCGCCCGGTCCTCCGGGTCGTACAGCACCCGGTCCCCCACCTCGACGGTCCGCACGTTCTGCCCCACGGCGACCACCTCGGCCCAGGCCAGGCGCCGGCCCACCGCCGCGGTCGCGGGAATGACGATGCCCCCGGACGAGCGCCGCTCGCCCTCCGGAATGTCCGTCCGGACCAGCACGCGGTCGTGCAGCATCCGGATCGGCAGCTTGTCGTGGGTGTCCTTGGTGTTATTCGGGCTCACGGCATGACCGTACCTGCAAGCCGGGGCACACCACGCACCACGGGCCCGGCCGCGCGCCCGCGACGGAGCGCACAGCCGCGTCCCGCGCGCCCGCCATCAGCCACGCCGCCTGACACGCAGCGTCAGCAGACCGACCACGGCCACACCGACCAACGCGACCGGAACGATCCGTTCCAGCCGCGGCGTGCCGTCCTCCGACACCAACTGCGCCCGCACGTCCGACACCGCACGGTTGGCGGCCACATAGGCCCGCCCCGCCGTACGGTCGACCGCGGCCGCCGCCTTCGCCTTCGCCTCATCCATGATCGTCTTCGGGTGCAGCCGCACACCGATCTCGTCGAGCGTGACGGCGAGCTCCTGCCGCCTGAAGGCGATGTCCGCCTCGATCTGCGCCGGGGTCCTGGCCTCCGCCACCGCGCTGCCTCCGTCGTCTCGCGCCATTCGTGATGGACAGTCTGTCAGCTCATGCCCCCGCGCGCCCCACAGCACCCCCGTTTCGCGCACCCGCGGCGCCCCGCGGGCCCCGCCTGTCGGTCCCCCTCGCTAATGTCGGAGGCGTACGGACCGACCAAAGGAGAGTCATGAGCGAGCGACTGCAGCCCGGCGACACCGCCCCCGCCTTCACCCTGCCCGACGCGGACGGCAAGCAGGTCTCGCTCGCCGACCACCAGGGCCGCAAGGTCATCGTCTACTTCTACCCGGCCGCCCTCACCCCCGGCTGCACCAAGCAGGCGTGCGACTTCACCGACAACCTCGACTTCCTCGCCGGCCACGGCTACGACGTCATCGGCATCTCCCCCGACAAGCCGGAGAAGCTCGCCAAGTTCCGCGAGAAGGAAGACCTCAAGGTCACCCTCCTCGGCGACCCCGACAAGCAGGTCCTCGAAAGCTACGGCGCCTTCGGCGAGAAGAAGCTCTACGGCAAGACCGTCACCGGCGTCATCCGCTCCACCGTCGTCATCGACGAGGACGGCAAGGTCGAGCGCGCCCTGTACAACGTCAAGGCCACCGGCCACGTCGCCAAGATCATCAAGGACCTGGGGCTGTAACCGCCGGCTCCACCACCGCACGGTCCGGCAACTCCAGCACGGCCTCGGCGCCGCCCCCCACGGCGGCGCCGAAGTCCAGCCGCGCCCCCAGGACCTCCGCCTGGCCCGCCGCGATCGTCAGCCCCAGACCGTGCCCCGTGCCCCGCTCCGGCGCCGCCGTACGGAACCGCCGCGGACCCTCCGCACACAACTCCGCCGGATACCCCGGACCGTGATCACGCACCACGATCCGCGACCCGGCCACCACCACCTCGATCGGCGGCCGGCCGTGCTTCGCCGCGTTCGCCAGCAGATTCACCAGCACCCGCTCCACCCGGCGCCGGTCCGTCTCCACGATCCGCGGCTCCCCCTCGACCGCCACCGACACCTCGTCCACCCCGCGCTGCCGCGCCGCCCGCTTCACGATCCCGCGCACCAGCGACGGCAGCTCACAGGCATCCACATCCGCCCGCTCCACCCCCGCGTCCAGCCGCGACACCTCCAGCAGGTCCTCCACCAGCCGCCGCATCGCCTGCGCCCGGTCCCGCACCATCTCCACCGCCCGCGGCTGCGGCAACAACTCCGCCGCCGCCACCAGACCCGCCACCGGCGTCCGCAGCTCGTGCGCCACATCAGCGGTGAACTCCCGCTCGGCCTCCACCCGCGCCGCCAACGACGTCGCCATGTGATGCACGCTCCGGCCCAGCTCGGCCACCTCGTCCCGGCCCCGGCTCGCCAACGCGTCCGCGTCCGGCGGCGCACCCGCCGCGATCCGCCGCGCCGCCGCCGCACTCAACCGCAGCCGCCGCGACAACCGCTGCGCCACGAACCACGACACCACCGCCATCAGCGCCACCGTCCCGCACCCGGCGATCAGCAACGCACGGTCCAACGCCAGCTGCGCCGGATCGTCGTCCGGATACGCCGCCGACACCGACAACGACCGCGCCGGCGCACTCCCGTCCCCGTCACCGACCCCCGTCGCCGCCCACACCCGCGGGTCCTCACCGCCGCTGACATACGTCCCCGACCGGTTCTTGAACACCGCGTCCCGCAACGGCGACGGCAACGTCGCGTCATCCAGCTGCGCACCCAGCGCCAGCGTCCCGTCCCGCTCGTAGATCTGCAGCGCCGAACTCAGACGGTCGTCCTGATACGCGCGCGCCGAACGCTCCCGCTCCGCGTCCGCTATGTGGTGCACGGCAAAACCGAGCACCACCACCGCCAGCGCCGTCATACATGAAATGGCCAGGGCGATCCGGCCTCGAATGCCCATCACGCGAGGTTGTACATCTCCGTCGTGTCCCCGAGCGGCGTCGACCCCTCGTACGTCACCTCAAGCCCCGTGAACGCCATCCCGCCGTCCACCGGCTTCGGCCCGTAGAGCCGGAACGTCGCCGGAAACCCGGACTCCGTCCCCACCCCGGCAGCCGTCTTCTCCACCTGCACCACACCCACCCCGAGCGCGTCCCGCGCCCCGTACTTCTTCCACGTGATCGCGGTCGCCACCATCCCCGCGTCCGCGCAGGTCAACGTGATCACCTGCGGCTTGATCTCCGGCTCACCGATCCCGCAGTCCCGCACCCCCGGCAGCCCCCCCGGCTGCTTGGCGTCCTCCTTCACGTCCTGCACCGCCGCCGTCTTCGGCGCCGCGTCCACCGCCGACGCGCGGTCCGACGCCTGGCTGAACCACACCCCGCCGGCCGCCAGCGCCGTCACCACGACGAAGGCCACCAGCGCGGTACGGCCCCGGACCCAGCGGGACCCTTCGCGGTCGGTCATCACGATCTCCTCCCGGGGACCACGGCCCCGTACCCCCACCAGCAAACACGACTGCCGCGCCCGGCGCTGCCACTCTCCCGTCCCCGCCACACAGGCTGATTGCCCGAATACTGCGAGGACCGCGCGGCTGTGTACCAGTCCTGTAACAAGCCCTGCCGCACCCCTGGCGCGCCGCGCCCGCCGCACCCCGTACGGCGCACCCACACGTGACGTACCTCGGGAGATTCGGCGAGATTGGTTTGACTCGCGCGCGACCGCGCAGGCGTACAGGTCGAACCCCATGCGCAGCCCGCGCCGACCAATCGAGAGGACGCCCCGTGCCGAACGGCAGCTCCGACGCCGACCTCGCTCCTGAACAGGACCGAGAAGCACACAAGCGCCACCGGGTGCTCTTCCGTGCCGTCGCCCGGCGCAAGAACCCCAAACTGCGCCGCACCGACATCACCGTCACCGACGAGCGCGTCGTCAAACGCGCCGTGAAGGCCGCGGCCCTCGGCAACGCCATGGAATGGTTCGACTTCGGCATCTACAGCTATCTCGCGGTCACCATCGGCAAGGTCTTCTTCCCCGGCGGCAGCGACACCACCAGCCTGCTGTCCTCCTTCGCCACCTTCGCCGTGGCCTTCCTCGTACGCCCCCTCGGCGGCGCCTACTTCGGCCCCCTCGGCGACCGCATCGGCCGCAAGAAGGTCCTCGCCCTCACCATGATCATGATGGCGGTCGGCACCTTCTGCATCGGCCTGATCCCCTCCTACGCCGCCATCGGCTTCGGCGCCCCCGTCCTCCTCATCGTCTTCCGCGTGATCCAGGGCTTCTCCACCGGCGGCGAATACGGCGGCGCCTCCACCTTCATCGCCGAATACGCCCCCGACAAGAAGCGCGGCTACTTCGGCAGCTTCCTGGAGATGGGCACCCTCATCGGCTACACCGGCGCCGCCGGCATCGTGCTGCTCCTCAACACCGTGCTCGGCGACGAGACCATGCTCACCTGGGGCTGGCGCCTGCCCTTCCTGATCGCCGGTCCGCTCGGCCTGGTCGGCCTCTACCTGCGGATCAAGCTCGACGAGACCCCCGCGTTCCAGAAGTTCGAGGCCGCCCGGACCCACAACGCCGCGGGCTCCGTCGTCGAGGCGGAAGCGGAGTTCTCCCACCTCTCGGAAAACGCCCCGAAGAAGAAGCTCGGCGAGATCTTCGCCCAGCAGTGGCCCACCCTCATCCTCTGCATCGCCCTGGTCGGCGCCTACAACATCACCGACTACATGCTGCTGTCGTACATGCCGACGTACCTCACGGACGCCCTCCACTACGAGGAGTCCCACGGCCTGCTGATCCTCCTGGCCACCATGGTCGTCCTGATGTTCGTGATCAGCACCGTCGGCAAACTCAACGACCGCTACGGCCGCAAGCCCCTGCTGATGACCGGCATGCTCGGCTTCTTCCTCTTCGCCATCCCCGCGTTCCTCCTGGTCAAGCAGGGCTCCCTGGTCGCCGTCTGCGCCGGTATGGCCCTCCTCGGCCTCTCCCTGGTCTGCCTCCTGGGCACCATGTCGGCCGCGCTCCCCGCCCTCTTCCCCACCAGCGTCCGCTACGGCTCCCTCTCCATCGGCTACAACCTGGCCGTCTCCCTCTTCGGCGGCACCACCCCCCTGGTGATCACCGCCCTGATGGACGCCTTCGACAAGAACGTGATGGTCCCCGCCTACTACACGATGGGCGCCGCCCTCGTCGGCGTCATCGCCGTCGCCTGCATGAAGGAGACCGCCCAGCAGCCCCTGGAAGGCTCCCCGCCCTCCGTGGCCACCAAGGAAGAAGCCGTGGAACTCATCACCGCCCAGACCCAGGAACCCCGCTTCTGACCCACCCCGCGCACCAGAGGCCCCGGACCCCCTTCCCCGGGGCCTCTTCCCTTTCCACCTCCTCACGCCGCTTCCACCTCCTCACGCCGCGTAACCGGCCCGGCGTTCGATCGTTGTTTCGTTCGAGAGGTGAGAAGCGCGCAGGGGTGGGCCCGGCGCGCGGGACGAGGGGGAAGCATGCCGGTCACCTACACCCGCGAAAGCCTCGCGGCGGCCGCACGCACAGCGTCGTCGTACGACGACGTCCTGCGGTGGCACGGCAAGACGCCGACACCGGGACGCAGGCGATATCTGCGCGCCAGACTGGCGGAAGCGGGCGTCGACACCTCGCACTTCGCTCGCCCCGGCGTACGCCACACCGAGGCCCGCCTCCGCGCGATCGTCGCCCGCTCCCACAGCGTCGCCGAGGTCGTACGCCACCTCGGCATCAGCCCCGTCGGCGGCAACCAGGCCCACATCGGCCGCCGCATCGCCGAACTGGGCCTGGACACCACCCACTTCACCGCAGGCCCCCGCCGACGCACCAAGACCGCCACGCGGCTCCGCTTGCAGCTGGACTCGCCGGCGAACGGCCGCATCGGAGGAGCGCGCCTCCGCAAGGAATTACTGCGGCAGGGAGTTCCGGAGCGCTGCGCGAACTGCCGGACGGGACCGCGGTGGAACGGCAAACCACTGCGCCTGGAAGTCGACCACGTCAACGGCGACTGGTGGGACAACCGGCCGGAGAACCTGCGACTCCTGTGTCCCAACTGCCACGCGGTGACCGACACTTACCGCGGTCGCAAGCCGCGGCGGAAGTGAGGCGCCGACCATGCCCCGGCGCACCTCCTGGCCCCGCCTCCTGCTCGTCCGTACCGCAGCCGCCTCCACCAGCCTGGTCGACATGCTGCGCCGGCTGGACGCCCCCATGGGCAGCGGCGCACACCGGTACCTCCGGGACCGGCTGAAGCACTACGACATCAGCACCGCGCATTTCGTCGACGAGCCCCTCCCCCGCCGCCCGCCCCGTGCGTACACGGAGGCACTGCTGCGAGAAGCTGCCACGCACTCCCACAGCATCCGGGAGATGCTGGAGTACATCGGGGTGCCGCCGTACGACAGCGCCTACGGTCACCTCCGCAGGAGACTCGACCAATTCGGCATCGACACCTCGCACTTCACCCGCCGCAGGCAGGGCTCCCTGCTGCTCCCGCGCGAAGAACTCGCGCCTGCCGTGGCCTCCTCACGCAGCATCGCCGACGTCCTGCGGCGTCTCGCGCGGACGGACAACGGCACGTCCCGCAGGGCCGTGAAGCGCAGCGTCGAAGCGCACGGCCTGTCGACCGCGCACTTCACCGGCCAGGGGCACGGGCGGGGCGTTCCCTCCCCGGCCCGCAGACCGGCCGATGACATCCTGCGGCAACGCGCGCCCGGTTCCCACCGGGAGAGGACAGCGCTGCTGCGTCGTGCCCTCAACGAGAAGGGTGTGCCTCGACGGTGTGCCGCGTGCGGCGTCGGGGACGTCTGGCTGGGGCGTCGCCTCGTCCTGGAGATCGACCACATCAACGGTGACCGGTTGGACAACCGCCTGAAGAACCTGCGTTACCTGTGCCCCTCCTGCCACAGTCAGACCAGGACCTTCTCCCGGGCATCGGCACACCTGACCATCCCTCCGCAGCCGCGCGGCCGGGCACAGTAAAGTAAGCGCCGCGGGCCCGTACCCCAGCTGGCCTAGAGGGCGCCGGTTTAGGTCCGGTGTGTCGTGGGTTCGAGTCCCACCGGGCCCACCCGCACGTACGGCCTCCCCGTCCTTGGACAGGGAGGCCGTTTCCGTGCCTGGGGACAGCCGACCGGCTCAGCCGATCAACTCCCGCACCACCGGCACCAACGCGCGGAACGCCTTGCCGCGGTGGCTGATGGCGTTCTTCTCCGCGGGCGTCAGTTCGGCGCAGGTGCGGGTCTCGCCGAGGGGCTGGAGGACGGGGTCGTAGCCGAAACCGCCGGTGCCCGTGGGGGTGCGGCGGAGGGTGCCCTCCAGGGTGCCCTCGACGACGCGCTCGGTGCCGTCGGGGAGGGCGAGGGCCGCGGCGCAGGCGAAGTGGGCGGCGCGGTGTTCGTCGGCGATGTCGGAGAGCTGGGCCAGGAGCAGATCGAGGTTGGCCCGGTCGTCGCCGTGGGTGCCGGCCCAGCGGGCGGAGAAGATGCCGGGCGCCCCGCCGAGGACGTCGACGCAGAGGCCGGAGTCGTCGGCGACGGCGGGGTGGCCGGTGGCCCGGGCGAGTGCGTGCGCCTTGAGGAGGGCGTTCTCCGCGAAGGTGACGCCGGTTTCCTTGACGTCGGGGACGTCGGGGTAGGCGTCGGCGCCGACGAGTTCGACGTCGAGGCCGGCCGCTTCCAGGATGGCGTGGAGTTCGCCGATCTTGCCGGCGTTACGGGTGGCGAGGATGAGGCGGCGGGGGCTCGCGGGTCGGCCGCCGGTGTGTGACTGCATGGGACCTGATTATCCCGGTCAGCCGGGGGTGCAGATCTTGGTCATCTCGCCGGCGCCGTCGACGATCGGCTGGATGTCGGGGGCCTTGTTGTTCTCGATGGCCTTGCGGGCGTCCTTGATGCCCTTGTTCGCCTTGTCGACGGCCTTGGACAGTTCGGGGTCGCTCGCCTCGTCGCTGAGCTTCCGCAGGTTGCTGTCGATGTTGTCGAGGGCCTGCTGGGTCTTCTTGGGGTCGATGAGGGCGTTGTCGGCGGCCTGCTGGAGCTTGTCGGCGGCGTTGACGACGGAGGTGGCGGTCTTGGCGCAGTCCACGGCCTTCTGGACCGCTCCGCAGCCGGAGAGCACCGGTATCGCGAGGGTCGCGGCGGCTAAGGCGGCGAGCGCGGGGGCCGCGGTGCGGCGGGTGCGGGGCGTGCGGGGGGCCATGGGCCGGTTCCTTCCTTCGGGTCATGCTCGGGCAAAGGAAGAAACGCGGGGTGGGGGTGTTTGGTTGCCCGGGGGCGGCGGCCGTGGGCGGGGTTCGGCCGGCTGTCAGACGAGGCCGGTCTGGGTGAGCAGCATGGCGAGCACGACGACGAGGGTCCAGCCGGCGAGGTGTTCCAGGAGGGTGGAGTCGTCCTTGGGGCCGCCGGTGCGGGTGCCGGTGCGGGCGCGGGCGGCGGTGGCTGTCGTGGGCATGGGTCCACGGTGCCGCGTGCCGGGGCGGCTTTTCCAGAGGCGGACGCCGCATGAGAAAAGGGTCACAAGGGGCACAGGGGGAGGTTCGGCGGGCGCCCGGCACGACCGCCGCCCCGCCGGACCTCCCCCTTGTGCCCCGTGGCGGGTGCGGGGTGTTCAGAGGGTGCGGGCGAGGGCCGCGCGCTGGGCGGCGTCGAGGTCGGCGCAGCCGGCGACGGCGAGGTCGAGGAGGGAGTTGAGTTCGTCGCGGGCGAAGGGCTCGGCCTCGGCGGTGCCCTGGACCTCGACGAAGCGGCCGTCGCCGGTGCAGACGACGTTCATGTCGGTTTCGGCGCGGACGTCTTCCTCGTAGCAGAGGTCGAGGAGGGGGGTGCCGTCGACGATGCCGACGCTGACGGCGGAGACGGTGCCGGTGAGGGGCTGGCGGCCGTGGCGGATGAGCTTCTTGTCCTTGGCCCAGGTGAGGGCGTCGGCGAGGGCGACGTAGGCGCCGGTGATGGCGGCGGTGCGGGTGCCGCCGTCGGCCTGGAGGACGTCGCAGTCGAGGACGACGGTGTTCTCGCCGAGGGCCTTGTAGTCGATGACGGCGCGCAGCGAGCGGCCGATGAGGCGGCTGATTTCGTGGGTGCGGCCGCCGATCTTGCCGCGTACGGATTCGCGGTCGCCGCGGGTGTTGGTGGAGCGGGGCAGCATCGAGTACTCGGCGGTGACCCAGCCTTCGCCGGTGCCCTTGCGCCAGCGGGGGACGCCTTCGGTGACGGAGGCGGTGCAGAAGACTTTGGTGTCGCCGAAGGAGATGAGGACGGAGCCTTCGGCGTGCTTGCTCCAGCCGCGTTCGATGGTGACCGGGCGGAGCTGTTCGGGGGTGCGGCCGTCGATGCGAGACATGGCGTAGACCCTATCGGCAACGGTGAAGGCCCTTCTCCGGGCGGTCGGTCGTCCGGAGAAGGGCCTTCGGCTGGGGGCCTGAGCGGCAGCGGCCGGGGCCGGCTCGGGGGCTCAGGTTCTCACATCATGTCTTCGATCTCGGCGGCGATGGGGTCGGCGTCGGTGCCGATGACGACCTGGATCGCGGTGCCCATCTTGACGACGCCGTGGGCGCCGGCGGCCTTGAGGGCGGCCTCGTCGACCAGGGAGGCGTCGTTGACTTCGGTGCGGAGGCGGGTGATGCAGCCCTCGACCTCTTCGATGTTGTCGAGTCCGCCGAGCCCGGCGACGATCTTCTCAGCCTTGGTGGCCATGTCCACTCCTGCTTGTCTCGGCCGCCGGCCGTTCAGCCGAGCGGATTTCACACCGTAACGCACGTTCAGCCCAACTATGTGGGCGTTTGTCCGCTTCCTGACGAAGGATGGCGATCACCAGATGGCGATCACCGCGGCGCGCGCCGGACGGCCGGGAGGGGTGCCCGGAGCCCGCCGAGTGGTCTACACCACCAGTATGCGGCACGCCTCGGACCGGCCGTCGACGGGCCGACTGCCGAAAGGACGCAGATGAGTTCGGACGCAGCGGCGGCACCGCGCGGGAGCTGGGCGTCCTCCCTCTTCCAGGGCCTGCAGAAGATGGGGCGCAGTCTGCAGCTGCCGATTGCCGTTCTGCCCGCCGCGGGCATCCTCAACCGTCTGGGCCAGCCGGATGTGTTCGGCGCGCAGGGGCTGGGCTGGGACGCGGTGGGGAAGGTGTTCGCGGCGGCGGGCGGGGCGCTGCTGGATTCCGGGCTGGGGCTGCCGCTGCTGTTCTGCGTCGGTGTGGCGATCGGGATGGCGAAGAAGGCGGACGGGTCGACGGCGCTGGCCGCGGTGGCCGGCTTCCTGGTCTATTTCTCGGTGCTGCACGCCTTTCCGTCCGGCTGCGCCGCGGGGCAGACGTATACGCAGGCGGGGCTGTGGAGCGGGGTCTGCGTGAATGCGAAGGCGACGGTCACGCAGGCCGCGTACCAGAATCCGGGGGTTTTCGGCGGCATCGTGATGGGTTTTCTCTCGGCCTGGCTCTGGCAGCGTTTTCACCGGGTGAAGCTGGTGGACTGGCTGGGTTTCTTCAACGGCCGCCGACTGGTCCCGATCATCATGGCGTTCGTCGGGCTGGTCTTCGCGGTGCTGTGCCTGTTCGTCTGGCAGCCGATCGGTGCGGCGCTGACGAGTTTCAGCGAGTGGCTCTCGGCGCTGGGTTCCTGGGGTGCGGGGATTTTCGGGGTGGCGAACCGTGCACTGCTGGTGGTGGGCCTGCACCAGTTCCTGAACACGTTCGTCTGGTTCCAGTTCGGGAGTTTCACCAAACCGGACGGCACGGTCGTGCACGGCGACATCAACCGGTTCCTGGCGGGTGATCCGCACGCCGGGCAGTTCACCACGGGCTTCTTCCCGATCATGATGTTCGCGCTGCCGGCGGCGGCCCTGGCGATCGCGCACTGCGCGCGGCCACACCGCCGCAAGGAGATCGCGGGCATGATGCTGTCGGTCGGGCTGACCTCGTTCGTGACGGGGGTGACCGAGCCGATCGAGTACTCGTTCCTGTTCGTCGCCCCGTTGCTGTACGTGATCCACGCGGTGCTGACGGGTGTGTCGATGGCGGTGAGCTGGGCGCTGGGGGTGCACGACAGCTTCAGCTTCTCGGCGGGCTTGATCGACTACGTCATCAACTGGGGGCTGGCGACCAAGCCGTGGCTGATCATTCCGCTGGGCCTGGGTTTCGCGGCGGTCTATTACGCGGTCTTCCGTTTCGCGATCACGGTGTTCGATCTGCAGACGCCGGGGCGTGAGCCGGACGAGGTGGGGGACGCGATGGAGCGGGAGAACGTGAAGTAGCGGCCCCGACCTGGGCTTCGGTACGGGCTGTCACGGCCCGCTACCGGTTTTCGTGCGGCGCCTCGCGGGGGCCGGTCGTCGCGTGGTCCACACCACTTGGAAGAATGGATTCCTTTGTGCCCGGGCTCCGTGCTAAGAATGGTCTAAACCACCAGTGGTGTAGACCAAGGTGTAGACCAACAAGCGGGCCGTCCCCCCTTTCCGAGTGCCCGCCTCACCAGGAGGAATCCGATGAGTTCGGCCACCGCCGAAAAGGCGGCTCCCGCGAAGAAGCGGGGCTCCGGCCTGTTCCAGGGCCTGCAGAAGATCGGCCGCAGCCTCCAGCTGCCGATCGCCGTCCTGCCCGCCGCGGGCATCCTCAACCGCCTCGGCCAGCCGGACGTCTTCGGCGAGAAGGGCCTGGGCTGGACCGACGTCAGCAAGGTCTTCGCCGCGGCCGGCGGCGCGGTCTTCGACAACCTGCCGCTGCTGTTCTGCATCGGTGTCGCCATCGGCTTCGCGAAGAAGTCCGACGGCTCGACGGCGCTCGCCGCCCTGGTCGGCTTCCTGGTCTACAGCAATGTCCTCAAGGCGTTCCCGGTCACCGAAGGCCACATCGAGAAGGGCAAGTGGGTCGAGCCGGTCGTCAACAACCCCGGCGTCCTCGGCGGCATCGTCATGGGCCTGCTCGCCGCGGTCCTCTGGCAGCGCTACCACCGCAAGAAGCTGAAGGAATGGCTCGGCTTCTTCAACGGCCGCCGGCTCGTCCCGATCATCATGGCGTTCGTCGGCACCGCCGTCGGCGTGCTCTTCCTGCTGATCTGGGAGCCCGTCGGCAACGCCATCTCCGGCTTCGGCGAATGGATGACCGGCCTGGGCGCCGCCGGCTCCGGCCTGTTCGGCCTGATCAACCGCGCCCTGCTGCCCATCGGCATGCACCAGTTCGTCAACACCGTCTCGTGGTTCCAGCTCGGTGACTTCACCGACGCCGCGGGCAAGGTCGCGCACGGCGACATCGGCCGCTTCTTCGCCGGCGACCCGTCCGCCGGCCAGTTCATGTCCGGCTTCTTCCCGATCATGATGTTCGGCCTGCCGGCCGCCGCCCTGGCCATCGCGCACGCCGCCCGCCCCGAGCGCCGCAAGGCCGTCCTGGGCATGATGATCTCGCTCGCGCTGACCTCGTTCGTCTGCGGCATCACCGAGCCGATCGAGTTCTCGTTCATGTTCATCGCCCCGGTGCTGTACGCGATCCACGCGGTGCTGACCGCCGTCTCGATGGCGCTGACCTGGGCCCTGGGCGTGCACGACGGCTTCACCTTCTCGGCCGGCGCCATCGACTACGCGCTGAACTGGAACCTCGCCACCAAGCCCTGGATGATCATCCCGATCGGTCTGGCCTTCGCGGTGGTCTACTACGTGCTGTTCCGCTTCGCGATCTCCAAGTTCAACCTCACCACCCCGGGCCGGGAGCCCGAGGAGGAGCTCGAGGACCTGACGAAGGCGTAACGCGCACGGCCGCACGGGCCGCCACGCGCACGGCAAAGGGCCCCGGAACCGTACCCACGGTTCCGGGGCCCTTCCCCGTACGCGCGCCGCGGCGCTCAGATCTCGTAGACCGCGCCCGCCTTGGCGACCTCGACCGGCCCGTCGTAGACCTTCTGCGCGTCACGGATGTTGATGTCCGGGTCCGTCCACGGCGGGATGTGGGTCAGCACCAGCCGGCCGGCACCCGCGCGCCGGGCGTGCTCCCCCGCCTCCCGCCCGTTGAGGTGCAGGTCCGGGATGTCCTCCTTGCCGTACGTGAAGGACGCCTCGCACAGGAAGAAGTCGGTGCCGGCCGCGAGGTCGTCCAGCGCCTCGCAGCTGCCGGTGTCACCGGAGTACGTCAGCGAGCTCCCGTTGTGCTCGATACGGAACCCGAACGCCTCCACGGGATGGCTGACCCGCTCCGTGCGCACCGAGAACGGCCCGATGCTGAAGGTGCCCGGCGCGAGCGTCCGGAATTCGAAGACCTCGCTCATCGCGCCGTCGTGCGGCAGATCGGCGTGCGCCACGGTCAGCCGGCGCTCGGTGCCGGCCGGCCCGTAGACCGGCATCGGCGCGCAGCGCCCGCCGTCCGGGCGGTAGTAGCGCACCACGAAGTAGCCGCACAGATCGATGCAGTGGTCGGCGTGCAGGTGCGACAGCAGTACGGCGTCGAGCTCGTAGAGCCCGGAGTGGCGCTGCAGCTCGCCCAGGGCGCCGTTGCCCATGTCGAGGAGCAGCCTGAAGCCGTCGGCCTCCAGGAGGTAGCTCGAGCAGGCCGATTCCATGGAAGGGAACGACCCCGAGCATCCGACGACAGTGAGCTTCATGCGGGCGTGAACCTCCGTGGGCGGGGGCGGTAGAGGGGCCTCCCCTGCTCGAACACCGATGAGAGCGTGGGGAAGGTCCGTGCGGGTCTTCCCGGCGGGGAACGTGCCGGGTGGTGCCGGTCCTTGGCAGTCTGTGCGGTGCCCACGAGCGTAAGGCGCAAAAGGGCGTGTGGCTCCTCCGGCGGGGCGAGCTGTGGGCGGAATCACCAGTCCGGGCTGACCCCCCGTACGCCCGTACGCAGGGGCCGCCGCCGCCTCGTCCTGTGCCGGCCCCTGGCCATTGTGACCACGCACCGCGGCGCCGGGCATCATTTGCGGCCCGCCACCCGCCCGGGCCGGTCCGCCCACGGTCCCGGCCCCGCAAACGGCCCCGCCGCCGCGGCGGGGAGCCACGACGGCGGGAGGATCCGGCGGCACGGCCGGCCGGGCGGGCCGGGGCGGGCGCCGTCAGGCGCCTACGCCCACAGCTGACCGTGCAGCGTCGCGATCGCCGCCTCGGTCGACTCCGCCGTGTAGACGCCGGTGGAGAGGTACTTCCAGCCGCCGTCGGCGACGACGAAGACGATGTCGGCGCCGACGCCGGCCTTGACCGCCTTCCTGCCGACGCCGATCGCGGCGTGCAGCGCCGCGCCGGTGGAGATGCCCGCGAAGATGCCTTCCTCGGCGAGGAGTTCACGGGTGCGGCGCACCGCGTCCTCGGAACCGACCGAGAAGCGGGTGGTGAGCACGGACTCGTCGTAGAGCTCGGGGATGAAGCCCTCGTCGAGGTTGCGCAGGCCGTAGACCACGTCGTCGTAGCGCGGTTCGGCGGCGACGATCTGGACGCCGGGGACCTGCTCGCGCAGATAGCGGCCGACGCCCATCAGGGTGCCGGTGGTGCCCAGGCCCGCCACGAAGTGGGTGACCGAGGGCAGGTCGGCGAGGATCTCCGGGCCGGTGGTGGCGTAGTGCGCACCGGCGTTGTCGGGGTTCCCGTACTGGTAGAGCATGACCCAGTCGGGGTGCTCGGCGGCGAGTTCCTTGGCGACCCGGACGGCGGTGTTGGAGCCGCCGGCCGCGGGCGAGGAGATGATCTCGGCGCCCCACATGGCGAGCAATTCGCGCCGCTCGGAGGAGGTGTTCTCCGGCATGACGCACACCATGCGGTAGCCCTTGAGCTTGGCCGCCATGGCGAGCGAGATGCCGGTGTTGCCGCTGGTCGGTTCGAGGATGGTGCAGCCGGGGGTGAGCCGGCCGTCCTTCTCGGCCTGTTCGATCATGTGCAGCGCGGGCCGGTCCTTGACGGAGCCCGTGGGGTTGCGGTCCTCCAGCTTCGCCCAGATACGGACGTCCTCGGAGGGTGAGAGGCGCGGGAGGCGGACGAGAGGGGTGTTCCCGACCGCCGCCAGCGGGGAGTCGTACCGCACGTCTCAGACCATTCCGCCGGCCACGGCCGGGAGGATCGTGACGCTGTCGCCGTCGGCGAGCTTGGTGGAGATGCCGTCGAGGAAGCGCACGTCCTCGTCGTTGAGGTAGACGTTGACGAACCGGCGCAGCTGCTCGCCGTCGACGAGGCGCTCGCGGATGCCGGTGTGCCGGCTGTCCAGGTCGGCGAAGAGGTCGGCGAGGGTGTCGCCGCTGCCCTCGACGGCCTTCTGGCCGTCGGTGTACGTGCGCAGGATGGTCGGGATGCGGACCTCGATGGCCATGGGGAGTGCTCCTGTCGGAGTGAGTGCGGGGCGGGTGCTGTGCGTCCCGTTGCACGGCGATGCGGCGTGCCGGGTGGCGTCGGGTGACGCGGGAAGGTGCGGGGGGGCGGCGCGCCGCGCGGCGCCCGGTGCGGTCCGGGTCAGACGGCGGCGCAGCGCGGACAGATGGCGCTGGACAGGCGGCACAGATCCACGTGCAGCCGTGCGGTTCCGCAGCCGAAGGCGCCCAGCAGGGCGGATGCGGAGCGACGCGTGGCGAGCGGAGCGTGCAGCAGCATGCCCGTCCTCTTCTCGCTCACGTCGTGGTCAACCATGCGGTCATCGTATCGATTCCCGGTCCGGGTATTGGAACCTCGTCCCATCATGCGGACGGTTGGTGTACGCCAGTTGGGACGCGATCTTGCGGTGCGGGTGCCGGGCAGGTCAGGAGTACTCCGCCACGACCTCGACGTCCTCCTCGGTGACCTCCCCGTCGACGATCCGGAAGGAGCGGAACTGGAAGGGCCCCGCGTCGTCGGTGTCGGCGGTGGAGACCAGGACGTAGTGGGCGCCGGGCTCGTTCGCGTACGAGATGTCGGTGCGCGACGGGTACGCCTCGGTGGCGGTGTGCGAGTGGTAGATGATCACCGGCTCCTCGTCCCGGTCGTCCATCTCGCGGTAGAGCCTGAGCAGGTCCGAGGAGTCGAATTCGTAGAACGTGGGCGAGCGGGCGGCGTTCAGCATCGGGATGAACCGCTCGGGGCGGCCGGTGCCCGCCGGGCCGGCGACCACGCCGCACGCCTCGTCGGGGTGGTCCTGGCGGGCGTGCTCGACGATCTGGTCGTGAAGGACCTTGGTGAGGGTCAGCATGGCGCCAAGAATAAGCATGCGGGCCGATCCGTACCGAGGAGTGGTACGGACCGGCCCGCATGTTGGACAGCCGGGCTGGTGTCAGCCCTCGTCGACGGCCTTGGCGGCGGCTTCCTGCGGCGCGGCGCCCGCGCCGTTCGCCGCGTCCCTGCGCTTGATGCACAGGTAGCCCACGCCCAGGATCAGCGCCCACAGGGGAGCCGCGTAGAGCGAGATCCGGGCGTCCGGGTCGGCGCCCATCATCACGATCACCATGGCGATGAAGGCCAGCGCGAAGACCGAGGTGTAGGGGCTGCCGGGGGCCTTGAACTCGGACTGCGGCAGCTCACCGCGGTTGGCCTTGGCGCGGTAGCGCAGCTGGGAGGCGAGGATGACGACCCAGGCCCACATACCGGAGATGGTGGCGAAGGAGACGACGTAGTTGAACGCGTCGCCGGGCCACTGGTAGTTGATCCAGACGCCGAACAGCATCATGCCGACCGAGACGCCGGTGCCCCAGGTGGGCAGGCCGTTCTTGCTGAGCTTGGTGAAGAACTTCGGGCCCTGGCCGTTGAGCGCGAGGTCGCGCAGCATGCGGCCGGTGGAGTACATGCCGGAGTTGGCCGAGGAGAGCGCGGCCGTCAGCACGACGAAGTTGACGATGCCCGCGCCGGCCGGCAGGCCGATCTGCTGGAAGGCGGCCACGAAGGGGCTGACGCCCGGCTTGAAGGCCGTCCAGCTGACGACGGACAGGATGATGATCAGCGCGCCGATGTAGAAGAGGCCGATCCGCCACGGCACCGTGTTGATCGCCTTGGGCAGGACCTTCTTCGGGTTGGTCGCCTCGCCCGCGGTGACGCCGACGAGCTCGACGGCGAGGAAGGCGAACATCACGATCTGCAGCGTCATCAGCGTGCCGCCGATGCCCTTGGGGAAGAACCCGCCGTGGGACCACAGAAGGGTGAAGGAGGCGGTGTCACCGGCGTTGGAGAAGCCGAGGGTGATCACGCCGAGACCGATGAGGATCATGCCCACGATCGCGGTGACCTTGACCATCGAGAACCAGAATTCCAGTTCACCGAAGATCTTCACGGAGATCAGGTTGATACCGAAGAGCGCGACGGTGAAGACCAGCGCCGAGGCCCATTGCGGTATGCCCTTGTTCCAGTACTGGACATAGGTGGCCGCGGCGGTCACTTCGGTAATGCCGGTGACAACCCAGAAAAGCCAGTACGTCCAGCCGGTCACAAAGCCGATGAACGGGCCGAGGAATTCACGGCCGTACTCCGAGAACGAGCCGGAGACGGGCCGGTACATGAGCAGTTCGCCCAGGGCCCGCATGATGAAGAAGATGACCAGACCCACGATGGCGTAGGCGAGGATGATGCTCGGCCCGGCCATGGAGATCGCCTTGCCGGCTCCCAGGAAGAGGCCGGTACCGATGGCGCCACCAATGGCGATCATCTGGATCTGACGGTTTCCCAGACCCCGCTGATAGCCCTCTTCGGGGGCTTTTCCAGCTGCCTCGTTGCCGTCGTCGTGTTGCTTGTCGACCTGCACAGAGGTCATGAGTGGTGCGCCTTTCTCCATACCGACCCGGTCTGTCCGGATCGGGTCCCGATCCCCCCGGATGGAGTTCCTGCACGCCGACGGTCGGCCGGCTAAGCGCTCCCGCAGCGACAGGGGTGGCGTCACTCACGGCAGGTCGTGAACATTTAACACGGCGCTTCCTTGATCGCCTAGAGATGACCTGCGTCACACCAACCGGAAATACGGACAAACAACGCAGAAGGCGGCGAAATACATGGGCTGGTGTGACGCGATCGTTATCCGGATTTGAGCATCCGCTGAGCGAACACCGCGCGAACACTTCACGCCGACAGGCCGGGCGATACGCCCGGACATGTCTGCCTTTGGTCCGTCAATCAGCCCGTCAGCGACTCGACGAGGGTCTCCTGGAGCCCGCCCAGCCAGAGGTAGGCCATCACCATCGGCTTGCGCGGATCACTGTCCGGCAGCCGCAGCAGCTCGCCCCCGTCCTCCTCGTCGGTGACCTCCAGACGGGTGCCGATGGCCAGCCGGAGGTCGTTGAGGGCCCCCAGCCACTGCCGGCACTCGTCGGGCTTCAGCCGCAGCACGGCCTCCCCGCCGGACGGCGCGAGCGTGTCCAGCGCGCGGATCAGCGCCAGCGCGTCCGTGCGCTTGCGGGAGCGCAGGTCGTTCTCGGTGTAGCGGCGGAACTCCGCGGAGGCGGCGCGCACGTCGTCGTCCGGCACGAGGTCGGGACCGCCGTACGCGTCCGGGAAGAGACGGGCCAGGACCGGGTCCGCGGGCGGCTCGCTGGGGCCGTCGTTGAACACCGAGGCCAGCAGGTCGTCGCTCTCGCTGTCCGACCCCTCCTCGCCCGGCCCGACCAGCTCGATCAGCTGGACCGCGAGGCTCCGCAGGATGGAGATCTCGACCTCGTCGAGCGGTACGGCGGCGCCGCCGTCCGGCAGCGGTTCGAAGTGCCCGGTCATCGGCGGTCCTGCTGGAGGGTCGCCCACAGGCCGTAGCCGTGCATGGCCTGCACGTCCCGCTCCATTTCCTCGCGACTGCCGCTGGAGACCACCGCGCGGCCCTTGTGGTGCACGTCGAGCATCAGCTGGTGCGCCTTGTCCTTCGAGTAGCCGAAGTACGTCTGGAAGACATAGGAGACGTAGCTCATGAGGTTGACGGGGTCGTTGTGGACGATCGTGACCCACGGGACGTCGGGTTCGGGGACCTCGAAGGGAGCCTCGCTCGACTCGGGACGCTCGATCTCGACCGGGACACTGAGCGTGCAGTGGTGCGGCCGGAGCGTGATCGTGGGTGACGGGTGGGCGCTCACAGGCCCCATGCTGCCACCCGGGGGCGGGCGGCGCACAAATGCCCCTCACCCAGGCCGCGTCGGCGTGCCGCCCACCGTCGCCGCGGAGCACCTCCCCGGCGGCCCGAGCCACTATCGTCAAAGTGACGAGTATTGGGGGTAGCATCTCCCCCATGAACACAGCAGACCTGGGGCTGCCGGTGGCCGTGCCGTCGACTGCGCTCTTCACCGACCAGTACGAACTCACCATGCTGCAGGCCGCGTTGCGGTCCGGCACCGCCGACCGGCGCTCGGTCTTCGAGGTCTTCACCCGCCGGCTCCCCGAGGGCCGCCGCTACGGCGTGGTGGCCGGCACCGGCCGGGTGCTGGACGCCGTGGAGAACTTCCACTTCGACGAGACGATCCTCGGCTTCCTCCGCGAGCGCTCCATCCTCGACGGGCCGACGCTCGACTGGCTGGCCGACTTCCGCTTCCGCGGCGACATCTGGGGCTACCCGGAGGGCGAGGTCTACTTCCCCGGCTCGCCGATCATGCGGGTCGAGGGCACCTTCGCCGAGGCGGTCCTCCTGGAGACGGTGATCCTCTCGATCCTCAACCACGACTCCGCGGTGGCCGCGGCCGCCTCCCGGATGTCGGTGGCGGCCGGCGAGCGCCCGCTGATGGAAATGGGCGCCCGCCGCACCCACGAACTCGCGGCGGTGGCGGCCTCCCGGGCCGCGTACGTCGGCGGCTTCCACACCACCTCCGACCTGGCCGCCGGCTTCCGCTACAACATCCCCACCGTCGGCACCAGCGCGCACGCCTTCACCCTGCTGCACGACACCGAGCGGGACGCCTTCACCGCCCAGGTCCAGACCCTCGGCAGCGGCACCACCCTGCTCGTGGACACCTTCGACGTCACCGAGGCGGTCCGCACCGCCGTGGAGGTCGCCGGCCCGAACCTGGGCGCCGTACGGATCGACTCCGGCGATCTGCTGCTGATCGCCCACCGGGTGCGCCAGCAGCTGGACGAGCTGGGCGCCACCAAGACCAGGATCGTCGTGACCAGCGACCTTGACGAGTACGCCATCGCCTCGCTGGCCGCCGCCCCCGTCGACGCATACGGCGTCGGCACCCAACTGGTCACCGGCAGCGGCCACCCGACCTGCTCGATGGTCTACAAGCTGGTCGCCCGGGCCGACAGCGACGCCCCGGACGCCCCGCTGCGACCGGTCGCGAAGAAGTCGATGGGCGCCAAGACCTCCGCCGGCGGTCGCAAGTGGGCCGCCCGCCGGCCCGACGAGCACGGCGTCGCGGAGGCCGAGGTCGTCGGCACCGGCCCGGTCCCCCCGGAGCTGACCGACCACCAGCTGCAGGTGCCGCTGGTGCGCGGCGGCACGGTGGTGGCCCGCGAACCGCTGGACGCCGCCCGCGACCGGCACTTCGCCGCCCGCGGCGGCCTCCCGCTCTCGGCGACCCAGCTCTCGCGCGGGGAGCCGGTACTGCCCACGGAGTTCGTCTGAGGGGCTCTGAGGGTCGGGGCTTTACGTAGGGGGCGTCCGGGGAGAGCTTCGGTAGGTCGTTAGACCGGGGCGTCCGGGAAGGGCTTCGGGGGGGCGGGGCAGGGTGCGGCGCACGGGGTACCGCGGGTTCACTTGAAGGTGCGGCGGGGCCACGACGTTTGCCGGGGGTGAGGCTCCGCGGTTGTCGGAGGTGGGGCCTTGCGGCGTGCCGGGGGGCTCCGCGGTTGTCGGGGGTGGGGCCTTGCGGGGTGCCGGGTGCGCCTCCTTCCTACTTTCGGCAACGATTACGGAGAGTTATTAGTTCCATGGGTTCATTACTCTTCGTAGTGACGATCCTGGGGTGTGGTGGGAGACTCCCGCAATCACCCTGCAGTGGCTACCCTCGGTCACACCACCACTCCGCGACCCCACCGATCCGCCGCTCCGCGCCGCTCCCCCGCCCCGGCGGGCCCCGTCTCCCGGGCCTCGCTCCTGGCGGGCGGGCCGCTCTCAGCCGGACCCGATTCCCAGCCGGAAGGCACGCACCATGCACCGGGCATTGATCGTCGTTGACGTACAGAACGACTTCTGCGAGGGCGGCAGCCTCGCGGTGGCGGGGGGCGCGGATGTCGCGGCGGCCATCACCGATCTGATCGGGCAGACGGCCGGCGGGTGCTACCGCCACGTCGTGGCCACCCGGGACCACCACATCGACCCCGGCGACCACTTTTCCGAGACCCCCGACTACGAGCACACCTGGCCGGTGCACTGCGTCGCCGGGACGGAGGGCAGCGGATTCCACCCCAATTTCGCCCCGGCCCTCGCCTCCGGGGCGATCGACGCGGTCTTCGACAAGGGGGCCCACAGCGGCGCGTACAGCGGCTTCGAGGGCGCGGACGAGAACGGCACCCCGCTCGCGGACTGGCTGCGGCAGCACGGCGTCACCGAGGTCGACGTGGTCGGCATCGCCACCGATCACTGCGTGCGCGCCACCGCGCTGGACGCCCTGCGGGCCGGGCTGCGGACGCACGTCCTGCTCGACCTGACGGCCGGCGTGCTCCCGCACACCACGGAGCGGGCGCTGGAGGAGCTGCGGGCGGCCGGCGCCGAGCTGACCGGCAAGCCGGTGGTCATGAGTGGCTGACGCGCACGGCTGAGGCAAGTGGCTGAGGCGAGCGGCTGAGGCGCGCGTACGGGAGCGGCCTCCCCATATGCCCGGCCGCCCCCCGCCCGCCCGGCCGTGCCCCCGCCCGCCCGGCCGTGAGGGCCGAACGCCCCCGACGGCTGGGCGAACCCTGAGAGCCGAGCGAACCCCCTAGGGCCGGGCGACCCCCAAGAGCCGAGCCAACCCCAAGAGCCGGGCGACCCCCCGAGAGCCAAGCAGCAAACGGAGGCTGCAGGGCCCGGAAACCGGGCCCTGCGGTCTCGCCGCGTCCGTCGTCCCGCGACGGCCGCGGCCGCGCGCTCAGGCCGCGCGGTCGCGTTCCTCGACCGGGCCGACGGGACCGGTCGGGCCGGCGCCGCGCCCGGCCCCGGTCGGTGCGCCCTGCAGGTCCGGGGGGCGGGTGGGCAGGTCCGCCGGGGGGACGGCGGTGCGGGCGGCGGTGCCGGCGCGGGCCTTGTTGACGCGCCAGAGGGCCCGTATGGGGTGCCAGGACTCCGTGTCGTCGTCGGGGGCCTCGCGCCAGACCAGGCCGTCCGGGTGGTGCAGGACCGCCGTGACCTCGTCCGGGGTGGGCGGCTGGCTGTTGCCGCGCAGGTAGACGGAGCGCAGGCCGAGGTTGCGCAGCCTGGTCAGGGCGCGCTGGCGGTTCACGGCGTGCACCAGGATCCGGACCCGGCAGCCGCAGTCGTACGGTCCGGACCGCGCCCCGTGGGGCGGTCTGGGCAGTGAGAGGGCGACCACCACGCTTCCGCCAGGAAGCCTGATGAAGCCGCCACGAGTCATGGTCATTTCTCCCCCGTGAGACTTGGCGTCAACAAGGAACTTCAGGACGCATCTAAACGCGAATCGGCCGCTGCCCGCTAGGGGGCAACGGCCGATCCGCGTTTGACCTGCAGCTTTTATCTTTTACTTACCTGCGCGGCCGACCTGGACCGTCACCGAGGAGCCGTCCCTGGCCTCCTTGGTGATCTTGATCCGGGTGTTGGTGTCAGGAACGATCACACCGCCGGTCGGGTTCGACGTGTCGTAGTAGACGCCGTTCCGGTCGTCGAAGAGCGTCACGCCCTTCTTCGAGGAGATCGTGACCGGCTTGCCGTCCCGGTGGAGCGTCAGCGCGTCGGTCCGGAAGCGGGTGAAGGTCGAGTCGTAGGACTGGAAGCGGTTGCGCATCAGCTTGCCGTCCGCCCAGTGCTCGGCCTTCGGGTGCGCGTCGACCGGGAGGATCAGCCCGTGGCCGGGGTGCTGGCCGACGTTGTTGTCGGCCTGCGAGGTGTCCCACAGCCAGATCAGCACACCGTTCTGGTACGGGAAGTGCTCCACCCAGCTCGGCTTGGCGGTGGTCCAGCCGAAGTTGTACGGGCCGACCTTGAGGGTCTTGTCGTACGACACGTACTGGCGGTTCTCGGCGATGTAGTACTGCGGGTAGTCCTTGGTGAAGGACGCGCCGATGCGCGAGAAGCCCTTGCTGGTCCAGCCGTTGTCGTCACCCTCGGCGTTGTCGCTGAACAGCGGCTTGCCGTCGGCGACGACGCTCACGGTGTCGGCCGCGAAGCCCTTCTGGGCGGCGCCGCCGTCGGTCTGGTAGCGGAAGCGCAGGTCGATCTTCTTGCCCGCGTAGGCGTCCAGCGGGTAGGTGAGGTCCTGGTAGGCGGCGACGGTGCCGGTCAGGGCGGGCTTGTCGCTGCCGTCGCGCGGGATGGCCTTGCCGTTCGCGGTGCCGTCCAGCGCGGTCCAGTTGGCGCCGCCGTCGGTGGAGACCTCGGCGTAGAGGTAGTCGTAGTCCTTCTCGATGTCCCACCAGCCCTTGAGCGTCAGCGCCGCCTTGGCCTTGCCGGTGAGGTCGACGGGACGGGTGAGGGTGTTCTTGAGGTCGTCGCCCATGCCGCTCCACCACTGCTTGGAGCCTTCGGCGGGCACGACGACGTCGGTCTTGACGGCCTTGGCGGGCAGTTCGACGACCACCGCCTGCTTGTTCCTGGTGTTGTACTCGGCGACGCCCAGCTTGTGCGTGGACTTCGTCGCCGCCTTGGCCTTGGCGTAGTTGAGCCAGCCCAGCTGCAGCTTGTCCCAGGCGCTCATGTCGCCGGGCAGGTCGCCGATGGCGTCCTTGCCGGTGCCGAGCCAGGAGCCGCCCGACATCAGCGACCAGAAGTCGACGGAGGACTCGCCGGTGCCGGTGGTGTCGTACTCGTCCGGCAGGCCGAGGTCGTGGCCGTACTCGTGGGCGAAGACGCCGAGGCCGCCGTTCTCCGGCTGCATGGTGTAGTCACCGACCCAGATGCCGGTGTCGCCGATCTGGGTGCCGCCGGCCTTGTTGGCGGTGGGGCCGGTCTTGCCGGCGTCGGTGCCGTACGCGTACCAGCGGTGCGCCCAGATGGCGTTGGTCTTCTGGACACCGCCGCCGGCGGACTCGTCCTCGCCGGCGTGCACGATCTGGAAGTGGTCGATGTAGCCGTCGGGCTCGTTGAAGTTGCCGTCGCCGTCGTGGTCGTAGCGGTCCCACTGGTCGTACTTGGCGAGGTCGGCCTTGATCTGGGCGTCGGTGCGGCCCTGGGCCTTCTGGTCCTTGGCCCACTGGTTGACGCCGTCGCGGATCAGGTCCCAGGCGTTGGCGCAGTTGGTCTGGCCGCAGTAGTTGGAACCGTAGCGGGCCTCGTTCCAGTCGACCTTGACCCAGTCGGAGACCTCGCCGTTGACCGAGTAGCGGCCCGAGGACTGCTTCTCGTAGTACTTGGCGAGCGACTGCTTCTTCCGGTCGTGGGAGAAGTAGAGGTCCTGGAAGTGCTGCCGGTTGAAGTCCTTCTGCCAGGCCGTGCTGTTGTCCTTGGCACGGTCCGGCTGGGCTATCCGGTTGTGCGCCGGGCCGGGGTCGCCGCCGTACTTCTTGACCGGGGGCTTGGGGCCGTCGCCGTCCGGGTCGAACATCGTGGTGTCGTCGACCTTGTCGCCGAAGTCCACGAGGATGGTGAAGATCTTGTCGGTCTTCTGCCGGGCCAGCTCGACGTACTTGCTCTTGCCGAGCTTGACGACCTTGGAGCCGCCCCGGTCGGTCGCCTTGGCGTCACCGGAGATGACCTGCTGGAGCGCTTCCTTGCGCTCGGCCGCCTGCTGCTCGCTGAACGGACCCTTGAGGTCGTGGTCCACGGCCCGCTCGGGGGCCGGGTCGTGGCGCTTGGCTACCGGCGAGGGCCCCGGCGCATCGGCCGTGGCCACCCCCGACGACAAAGCGGCCGCCCCGATCGCGGCGATCGCCGTGGCCAGGGCGGCCGATCTGAACACCCGTCTGTGGTCTCTCACTTGGCGCTGTCCTCCCCTTCGAACACGGTCACTGTTCGAGGGCATTCGACCGGAAGTACGGTGAAAAAGACAGGTCTTGACTTGGTCACGTCAGCGAAGTACGTTACCCGGTCCGCGAATTGCGGCTATCGGACAGGGGAACCCGGCCTGAAGAGAGCCCGAAGAATGGCCGATGAGGCGGCGGGGAGAGGGCGCGGGGCGGGGCCGCGGAAGTCCGCTCCGACGGCGGGGCAGGGACCGGGCGTATATGCCTGCCGGGCATGCGCCCCCGCCCGAACAGCCATGACACCAGCGCGTGTTCGAACGCGCGCGGTGTTGTGCGCCCCCTGTGCTCCCGCCCCGTGGGTTAGGTCACGCTTACTTGGCGTTCCGCTCGGGCAATAAGGACCGTAGGCTCGTGTGATGGCGCGCCCTTGACCGACATCTCCTGCCGACCCTCCGAGGACGGATTCCGCCATGCCTCGTCCGACTGCCACCCAGCTCGTCTACGGTTCGGCCACCGTCTTTCTCTCCACCCTCGCGATGCTGCTGCTGTCCCAGACGCAGACCGGGATCGGGGTCGCGGTCATCGCCCTCGCGGGGCTCGGGCTCGGCCTGCTGGTCGCCATGACGGCGCCGGTACCCGGGGTGTCGCGGGTGGTCCGCCGGCACGTCGTCCGGGCCGAATCCACGGACGCCCCCGCGCCGTTGACGGCCGTGCCGGCGCCGGCGCGTCCGGCACCGGCGCCGTACGAGGGGGTGGCGCGGCGCCGCCTGACCGGGCGGGCCGCGGCGGCCGAGGCCCGGGTCGGCGAGCACTCACGCTGAGGACTGCGTCACCGCACCGCTGAGCACGTCGCACCGCCGAGCACGTCGCGTCGCGGGCGTCGCCGTACCGCCGGGGGCGTCAGGCCGTCGGGGGCATGCCGCCCGCCGGGGCGGTTTCCGTGGAGACCACGACGGTCTTCGCCGCCTTGTCGTGCAGACACTGCCGGTAGGGCTGGTCCCAGGTGCACCACAGGACGTTGACCAGCCAGAAGATGAAACCGCAGCACGGCACGATCTCCGGCAGCGTGTAGACCGCGGCCCGGATCCAGGCCGCCTGGGCGGTCGGGATCGAGCCGTTCGAGAGCATCGCGACGCGGATCTTCATCGCCATCTTGCCGACGGTCTGCCCCCGCTTCGCGAGCATCACCCCTTCGTAGATCAGGTACGCGAGCATCGTGACGCCGGAGACCGTCGACTGCTTGCCGGCCTCGACGCTGCTGGTGCTGAAGTAGTCCACGCCGCCGACGATCACGGTCATGATCACGGACACCGGCACGCCGATCAGGATGGCGTCGATGATGCGCGCCACCAGCCGCCGGCCGCGGTTGGCCAGCGGCGGCATGCCGGCCAACGGATCGGCCGCCCCGTACTGCCCGCCGTAGGGGTCACCGGCGTACGGGGTGCCGCCGTACGGCCCTCCTCCGTAGCCGGGCGGCGGGGTTCCGCCCGGAGGCGGGGTGCCCCCGGGGGGCGGCGGGGGCGGCGGGGTGCCGCCTCCGGGCGGGGGCGGCGGGGGCGGCGGGGTCCCGCCCGGGTCGCCGCCCTGCGGTGCGTTGTTGCGAGAGGAGCCATTGCCGGGCTGCTCGGTGCTCATGGCCCGAGTCGACCCCTTGTCGCGGCCGGGCGCATCCGGCGAGGGCCGTTCGGCGTACGGGAGGGCCGCCGCCGGGTCAGCCGGCGGCGACGAAGGTGCGGGCGACCTTGTCGTGCCAGCACTGCCGCCACGGCTGGTCGAAGAGGCACCACAGCACGTTCACCACGCCGACCACGAGGACGCCCAGCACGCCGTAGAGGAACCAGCGCTTGAGGGCGGCGCCCGTCGTCGGGGTGTCGTGGCTCTCGATGTCCAGGACCCGGACGCCGCACAGCTTCTTGCCCAGGGTGCGGCCCCACTTGGCGGTCGGCAGCGCCTCGTAGAGCGCGCCGCCGATCAGCAGGACGGCGAGGAGGGTGGCGAAGACCGGGGCGGTGGTGCCGTCGACCAGATACACCGTCACCTGGCGTCCGGACTGCTTGGCCGCCTCGACCTTGGCGTCGATGTGGTCGGTGACGGTGCCCCACAGGGGCAGGGCCACCGCGGCGGTGACCGCGCCCAGCACCAGGGTGTCGATCAGCCGGGCGGCGAGCCGCCGGCCGAGCGCGGCGGGGTGGCCCTGGGCGGCCTGTGCGGCGGCGAAGAACGGGTCCTCGGCGGCCGGCGGCTTCCAGGGGATGACGCCCTCGGGTGCGGCGCCCTGCGGTGCGGGCGCGGCGGGTGCGGCGCCGCCCTGCGGCGGGAGGCCGGCCGCGGGCGCGGGCGTCTGCCGGGCCGAGGGCGGGGCCGGTGTGCGGGCCGGCTGCTGCGGTGCGGGGGGCTGCTGCGCCGGGGTCCGGCCGTGCGGGGCCGGGTGGGCCTGCTGCTGCGGGTCACCGCCGGAGGGCGGCGACTGCGGGGCCGGGGCGTTGCCGGGCGCGCCGGTCTGCGGGCGGCCGGTGCCGGCGACGCGGATGGCCATCGTCTCGCCGCCCTTGGCGGGCGGGCCGGCGGCGGGGCGGTCGGCGTCGGGCCGTACGGCGCGGATCGCCGTGGTGCCCTGGTCGCCGGAGCGCGGGGCGCGGCGGGCCGGGTTGACGGCGCGGATGGCGACGGTCCCGTCGCGGGGGGCTTCGGGGTCGCGCGGGGCGGGGGTTGCCTGTGAGGGGGTGGCGGGCAGGTCGCCGGTGGCCGGTACGTCGCCGGCCTGCTGCTCGCGCGGGGCGGGGACCGTGCCCCACGAGGCGGCGCCGGAGGGGGTGCCCGGGGGTGCCTGGTCGGGCGAGCCCCAGGAGATGCGGTGGTCGGACTCGGCGAAGCCGCTCTGCCGGGAGGCGTCGGCCTGCCAGGAGGCGGCCGGTTCGGGGCTGCCGCCGTGCAGCCGGGCCGGGTCGTCCCAGGCGGCGGGGGCCTGCCGGGACTCGACCTCGGCGCTGCGGCGCACCGCGGGGAGCGCCGTGCCGGCGGCGGGTTCCTCCTCGTCGAGGAAGACCGGGCCGGTCTCCTCGACGGCGGCCGGCGGGGCGGCGCCGGGTGGCGGGGCGGGCATCGCCTCGCCCTCGGCGGGGGCGGGCCGGCTGGTGCCCGGCACCCATGCGGCACCGTTCCAGTACCGGATGTAGCCGGGGATGGACGGGTCCGGGTAGAAGCCTGGCGTGGGGCTGCCGCCGGCGGATCCTGAGGTAGGGGCGCTCATGTCCGAAGTCCCGTATCTGTTCTCGGCCTGGTGGGTGTGGGGTGCAGTCTGCCGCAACGCGGCGTCCACATCTATCAGACGGCGGGGTGCCGCGGTGCCCTTGCCCGTTTTCGACCACCTGGAAGAGGCCCGGGAAAAAAGTTGTACGAAGTCGTGTAAGGGTCCGGGGGCAGACGCCTCTTGCATCAGTGCGGGCCGGGTACCGGGTCCGTGCGGACGACCGAGAGAGGCGGACCTCATGCACACCGTGGTGGAACGAGAGCTGGAGCTGTGTCTGGTGCTGTCGCCGGAGCGGAGCATCCCGGTGCCGGCCCGGCTGACGTACCGGACGGACGACCCGTATGCCGTCCATGTCACCTTCCACGTCGGTTCGGACACGCCGGTCACCTGGACCTTCGCCCGTGAGCTGCTGGTGGAGGGGGTGTTCCGGGCGTGCGGTGAGGGCGATGTGCGGGTGTGGCCGACGAAGGTGGACGGCCGCAGCGTGGTCTGCACGGCGCTGAACTCGCCGGACGGGGAGGCGTTGCTGGAGGCGCCGGCCGCGGCGGTCTCGGCGTGGCTGGAGCGCACCCTGCGGGTGGTGCCGCCGGGTTCCGAGCGGGACCACCTGGGCCTCGACAAAGGGCTGAGCGCGCTGCTGGCGCTGGCGGCGCGGGACGAGGCGTGGCCGGGTGACGAGTGGCCGTCGGAGGAGTTCCCGGAGGCCGGGGCGTAGGGGTGTGCGGGGAGTCGCCGAGGGGGCGGTCCCGGCGGGCCCGTGGAGGGGGGCCGGTGCGGTGCGGCGCCCCACCGGCAGGCTTGTGGAATTTTCAACCAGTTGCGGGTGTTGGCGCCGGCATGAACGGGACCCCGTACACCACCACGGAACAGCAGTCCGCCGCCCGCACGGCGTACGACGACGGCTACTACGCGCACGGTGCCGCCGCCGACCGCTGGGCGCGGGCCGGGCTCTTCTTCGACGCCAAGGACTTCACCGCCGCGGCGCGCATCCTGCGCGGCCTGGTCGACGAGGACCCGCAGCTCGTCGCCCCGCGGCTGCTGCTCGCCCGCGCCTACTACCACTCCGCCCAACTGGCCCGCGCGGAGGCCGAGTTGCGGGCGGTGCTGGACCGCGACCCGGTCGAGGCGTACGCCCGCCTGATGCTCGGCCGCACCCTGGAACGCCAGGGCCGGCCCGGTGAGGCCGCCGGCCAGCTCCGGATCGCCGCGGCCCTGGGCGCCGACCAGGGCTGACGCGTACCCGGCGGTGCCCCGGCTCAGCCCCGGTACGACTCCAGCAGGCGGAGCCACACCTCGCTGATGGTCGGATAGGAGGGGACCGCGTGCCAGAGCCGTTCGAGGGGGACCTCGCCGGCCACGGCGACGCTGGCGGAGTGCAGGAGTTCGCCGACGCCGGGGCCGACGAAGGTGACGCCGAGCAGGACCTCGCGGTCGAGGTCGACGACCATCCGGGCGCGGCCGCGGTAGCCGTCCGCGTAGAGGAAGGCGCCGGCCACCGCGCCGAGGTCGTGGTCGACCACCCGGGTGCGGTAGCCGGCCCGTTCGGCCGCGGCGGCGGTCAGGCCCACCGAGGCGACCTCGGGGTCGGTGAAGACGACCTGCGGGACGGCGCGGCGGTCCGCGGTGGCCGCGTGGGCGCCCCAGGGGTCGGTCTCCAGGATGGGCACGCCCCGGGCGCGCGCGCCGATCGCGGCCCCGGCGATCCTGGCCTGGTACTTGCCCTGGTGGGTCAGCAGGGCGCGGTGGTTGACGTCGCCGACGCCGTAGAGCCAGCCGCCGGTCACGCCGGTCACCCGGCAGCTGTCGTCGACGTCCAGCCAGGAGCCGGGGCTCAGGCCGATCGTTTCCAGGCCGATGTCGTCGGTGCGCGGGGCCCGGCCGGTGGCGATCAGCAGCTCGTCGGCCACGATCTCGTCGCGGGGGGTGCCTCCCGGGCCGCCGGGCCCGGGGGGCGAGTCCAGGACGACGGTCACCGGGCCGCCGGGGGCCTCGCGGCGCACCTCGCGCACCTCGACGCCGGTGCGCAGGTACGCGCCCGCCTCGGCGAGCGCCTCGGCGACGAGGCGGCCGGCGAAGGGCTCCATACGGGGCAGCAGCCCGTCGCCGCGGACCAGCAGGGTCACCGAGGAGCCGAGGGCCCGCCAGGCGGTCGCCATCTCGACGCCGACGACGCCGCCGCCGACCACGACCAGCCGGCCGGGCACGGACTTGGCGCTGGTGGCCTCGCGGCTGGTCCACGGCCGGGCCTCGGCGAGGCCCGGGACGGGGGGAAGTACGGGGCGGCTGCCGGTGCACACGGCGACCGCGTGCCGGGCGGTGAGCACCCGTTCGCCGTCGACGACGACGCGGCGGGGCCCGGCCAGCCGGCCGTGGCCGCGGACGAGGTCGATGCCGGCCGAGTCCAGCCAGCGGACCTGCCCGTCGTCCTTCCAGTAGGAGGTCACGGCGTCGCGGTGGGCGAGGACGGCGGGCGCGTCCAGGGGGCCGGCCACGGCGTCCTTCAGGCCGGGCACCCGGCCGGCCTCCGCGCGGGAGGTGACCGGCCGCAGCAGCGCCTTGCTGGGCATGCAGGCCCAGTAGGAGCACTCGCCGCCGACCAGTTCGGTCTCCACGACCACCGTGCTCAGGCCGGCGGCGTGCGCGCGGTCGGCGAGGTTCTCGCCGGTCGGGCCGGCGCCCAGCACGATGACGTCGTACTCGTCCTGCGCGGCTCCGGACGCTTCGGTCGCTGCCATCGGCTCTCGCTCCCTGGGTGCGCGAAGGCGGCCCGGCGGGGCCGCGGAAAAGGGGCCCGCGCCACCGGCGGGCCTGTGGTCATCCTCTGCCCGGCGGACCGTCAGCGCATCCGGCGCTCGACCGCTTCCTTGGCCTCGGCGAGCCCGGAGCCGGTCACCTCGCGGTGCACCTTGATCGCCTGGATCTTCTTCCCCCGGGCCAGCAGCTCGTCGATCTCGGCCATCCGGGCGTCCTCCGGCTCCTCGACGCCCGCCTGGGCGAGCAGCAGGTCGAGCTTGCGCTCCAGCCGGGCGAGCCGGCGCTCCAGGGTCCGGGAGCGCCGGTCGGTGGTGGAGGCGACCGTGGCGACGGCGAGTGCGAGGAGGGCTATGCCCGGGAGAAGCGAGTCCATGGCGGAACCTTATGAGGCGGCGGCGCGTGCCATGAACACGGCAGTCGCGGCGGGGCCGTGGACGGTGCCGCGGACGGCCGGCGCGCCGTCGGTGAGGATCTCGCACTCGGCGTAGGCGTCGGGCGCGTCGAGGGTGAGGGTGAGCATCGGCATGGCGCCCACCCCGCGTGCGTCGGTCACCACGAACCACGGCAACTCCGGCCGGGTGACCTGGATTTCGTCGCCGGATTCGCCGGGCGCCTGGACGGCGTAGGTGAGGTCGTCGACGCCGCGGCCGGTCACCCGGAAGGTGACCATGCCCTCGCCCGGTCTGTGCGGATCGTTGATCGTCATGGGGGCAGTCAACCGTCTCGGCCCGCCGCTGTACATCCGGGTTCCGGCCCTCGGCGGCGCCGGCGCCCCCGGCGTCAGAACAGCTTGCCGGGGTTGAGGATGCCGAGCGGGTCGAAGAGGTCCTTGATGCCGCGCTGCAACTCCAGCCCGACCGGGCCGAGTTCGCGGGCCAGCCACTCCTTCTTGAGGACGCCGACGCCGTGTTCGCCGGTGATCGTGCCGCCCAGTCGCAGGCCGAGCGCCATGATCGCGTCGAAGGACTCGCGGGCGCGGCGCGACTCGTCGGGGTCGGCGGCGTCGAAGCAGACGGTGGGGTGGGTGTTGCCGTCGCCGGCGTGTGCGCAGACGCCGATGGTCAGGTCGTACTTGTCGGCGATGGCGGCGGTGCCGTCGAGCATCTCCGCGAGCCGGGAGCGCGGCACGCAGACGTCGTCGATCATGGTGGCGGACTTGACCCGTTCGAGTGCGGTCAGGGTCAGCCGGCGGGCCTGGAGCAGCAGGTCGGACTCGGCGGCGGTCTCGGCGGGCACGACCTGGGTGGCGCCCGCGGCGGTGCACAGCGCGCCGACGGCGGCGAGGTCGGCGGCCGGGTCGGGGGTGTCGAAGGCGGCGAGCAGCAGCGCCTCGGTGGTGTCGGGCAGGCCCATCTGCGCCATGGCGTTGACCGCGCGGACGCTGGTGCGGTCCATCAGCTCCAGCAGGGACGGGGCGTGGCCGCGGGCCATGATCTCGCAGACCGCCTCGCAGGCGGCGGCGGTGGAGGGGAACTCGGCGGCCAGGGCGAGCTGCTGCGGCGGCTCGGGCCGGAGGGCGAGGACGGCGCGGACGACGATGCCGAGGCTGCCCTCGGAGCCGACGAAGAGGCGGGTGAGGTCGTAGCCGGCGACGCCCTTGGCGGTGCGGCGGCCGCAGCTCAGCAGCCGGCCGTCGGCGAGGACGACGTCCAGGCCGAGGACGTACTCGGCGGTCACGCCGTACTTGACGCAGCACAGGCCGCCGGAGGCGGTGCCGATGTTGCCGCCGATGGAGCACTGCTCCCAACTGGAGGGGTCGGGCGGGTAGTACAGGCCGTGCTCGTTGACCGCGCGGGACAGCACGGCGTTGACGACGCCGGGCTCGACCACCGCGATCCGGTCGACGGGGTTGATCTCGATGATCCGGTCCATCTTGACCAGGGAGAGCACGATGCAGCCGTCGGAGGCGTTGGCGGCGCCGGACAGGCCGGTGCGGGCGCCCTGCGGGACGACCGGGACGCGCAGCTCGGTGGCGGTCCGCATGACGTGCTGGACCTGTTCGACGGTGCGGGGCAGGACGACGACGGCGGGGGTGCCCGCCTCGCAGAAGCTCGCCATGTCGTTGGCGTAGGAGCCGGTGACGTCCGGGTCGGTGAGGATCGCTTCGCCCGGGAGGCCGGCGCGCAGACGTGCGATGAGGTCCATGCCCTCAGCCTCGCATCCGCGGGCCGCACACGGAAGATCGTGTACGGCCCACGGGGCAGGACCTCAGAGGTTGCCGCGCCGCTCCTGCTCGCGCTCGATGGCCTCGAAGAGGGCCTTGAAGTTGCCCTTGCCGAAGCCCAGGGAGCCGTGCCGCTCGATCATCTCGAAGAAGACGGTGGGGCGGTCCTGGACCGGCTTGGTGAAGATCTGCAGCAGGTAGCCGTCCTCGTCGCGGTCGGCGAGGATCTTCAGCTCGCGCAGCTCCTCGATCGGGACGCGGGTGTCACCGACCCACTCGCCGAGGGTGTCGTAGTACGAGCCGGGCACGTCGAGGAACTCGACGCCCGCGGCGCGCATCCGGCGGACCGTCGAGACGATGTCGTTGGTGGCCAGTGCGATGTGCTGGACGCCCGGGCCGCCGTAGAACTCCAGGTACTCGTCGATCTGCGACTTCTTCTTGGCGATCGCCGGCTCGTTGATCGGGAACTTGACCTTCTTGGTACCGTCCGCGACGACCTTCGACATCAGGGCGGAGTACTCGGTGGCGATGTCGTCGCCGACGAACTCCTTCATGTTGGTGAAGCCCATGACCTTGTTGTAGAAGGTGACCCACTCGTTCATCCGGCCCAGCTCGACATTGCCGACGCAGTGGTCCACGGCCTGGAAGAAACGCTTCTTCGGGGGCTCGACGACGGGCGGCGCGGCGACGTAACCGGGCAGGTAGGGGCCGTCGTAGCCGCTGCGGTCGACCAGGGTGTGCCGGGTCTGGCCGTAGGTGGCGATGGCGGCCAGGACGACGGTGCCGTGCTCGTCCTTGACGTCGTGGGGCTCCTCCAGGCCGGTGGCGCCGTGGGCGACGGCGTACTCGTAGGCGGCACGGGCGTCGGGCACCTCGATGGCGAGGTCGACGACGCCGTCGCCGTGCGCCGCGACGTGGTCGGCGAGGAAGCGGCCCCACGCGGTGACGGGCTTGACGACGGAGGTGAACACGAACCGGGCGCCGCCGGATTCGAGCACGTAACTCGCGGTCTCGCGGCTGCCGTTCTCCGGGCCCGCGTAGGCGACGCGCTTCATGCCGAAGGCGGTCGAGTAGTAGTGGGCGGCCTGCTTGGCGTTCCCTACGGCGAAGACGACCGCGTCCATCCCCTTGACCGGGAAGGGGTCCGCCTGCCGGGCCGTGGCGGGGGTGGTGGGCTGGGTGTGCATCGTGGTGTCTGCCATGGCCGCAGAGTCTCTCCGATCCACAAGGTGCGCAATAGTTTGTGAATCTGCTGGGCATTATGTACAGCGATCGAGGGCCCGGGGCGGGCTATCTGTACATGATGACCATCGAAATCGAGGGAGCGGACGTTGGCGATCGATCATTTGGACGGGGCGCTGCTGGAGCTGCTCGCCGAGGAGCCGCGGATCGGCGTCCTGGAGGCGTCCCGGCGGCTGGGGGTGGCCCGCGGCACGGTGCAGGCCCGGCTCGACCGGCTTCAGTCGAATGGAGTGATCCGGGGCTTCGGGCCGGACGTGGACCCCGCGGCGCTCGGCTATCCCGTGACGGCTTTCGCCACCCTGGAGATCAAACAGGGGCAAGGCAACGACGTACGGGCGCACTTGACCACCGTTCCCGAGGTGCTGGAGCTGCATACAACGACGGGACATGGGGACATGCTCTGCAGGCTGGTTGCCCGTTCCAACGCCGATCTGCAGCGGGTGATCGACCGGGTTGTGGGCTTTGATGGCATTGTGCGGGCCTCAACGGCGATCGTGATGGAAAATCCGGTCCCGTTGCGGATCATCCCGCTGGTGAAACAGGCATCGGGAGACTGACCGACCGAGGAGAGCGACGGTGAGCTTCTGGGAGTACGTCAGCAGCCGGCACGAGCAACTGCTGACGGACACGTATCAGCACGCCAGCGCGGTCTTCCAGTGCATGGTGATCGCCACGCTGCTGGGCGTCTTCATCGGCGTGGTCACCTACCGCAGCGAATGGGCGGGCAGCCTCGCCACCACGACGACCGCCACGATCCTGACCATCCCCTCGCTGGCCATGATCGGTCTGCTGATCCCGATCGTGGGCCTGGGGGTCGCCCCGACGGTGATCGCGCTGACCCTGTACGGGCTGCTGCCGGTGGTGCGCAACGCCATCGTGGGGCTGCGCGGCGTCGACCCGGCGCTGGTCGACGCGGCCAAGGGCATCGGGATGTCGCGCACCGCCCGGCTCCTGCGCGTCGAACTGCCGCTGGCCTGGCCGCCGATCCTCACCGGCATCCGGGTCGCCACCCAGATGCTGATGGGCATCGCCGCGATCGCCGCCTTCGCCTCCGGTCCCGGCCTGGGCAACGAGATCTTCCGCGGGATCGCGTCGCTGGGCAGCGCCAACGCGCTCAACCAGGTGCTCGCCGGCACGGTCGGCATCGCCGTGCTCGCCCTGCTCTTCGACGCCGCATACGTCCTGATCGGACGCCTGACCATCTCCAGGGGGATCCGTGCCTGAGACATCCGGGAACACCGCCCCGTCCGGCGCGAGCATCCGCCTGGAGAACCTGACGAAGGTCTACCCGGGGAGCACGGTCCCCGCCGTGGAGAACGTCGACCTGGAGGTGCACGCCGGCGAGACCGTGGTCTTCGTCGGGCCCTCCGGCTGCGGCAAGTCCACCACCCTGAAGATGATCAACCGGCTGATCGAGCCGTCCTCCGGGCGGATCCGGATCGGCGACGAGGACGTCACCGACATCGACCCGGTCGGGCTGCGCCGCAAGGTCGGCTACGCCATCCAGGCCAGCGGGCTCTTCCCGCACATGACGGTCGCCCAGAACATCGCGCTGGTCCCCAAGATGATCGGCTGGCCGAAAGCGAAGATCAAGAACCGGGTCGAGGAGATGCTCGACCTGGTCGGCCTGGACCCGGCCGAGTTCCACGGCCGCTATCCGCGGCAGCTGTCCGGCGGCCAGCAGCAGCGCGTCGGCGTGGCCCGGGCGCTCGCCGCCGACCCGCCCGTCCTGCTGATGGACGAGCCGTTCGGCGCGGTCGACCCGATCACCCGCGACCACCTCCAGGACGAGCTGATCCGGCTCCAGCACGAGCTGCACAAGACCATCTGCTTCGTCACCCACGACTTCGACGAGGCCATCAAGATCGGCGACCGCATCGCGGTGCTCCGCGAGCGCTCGCACATCGCCCAGTTCGACACCCCCGAAGCGATCCTCACCAACCCCGCCGACGACTTCGTCTCCGGGTTCGTGGGCGCCGGCGCGGCCCTCAAGCGGCTCAATCTGACCCGGGTGCGGGACGTGGGCGTGGTCGACTTCCTCACCGCCACGATGGACGACCCGCTGGAATCGATCTTCGATCTGCTGCGCTCCGGCACGCACAACGAACTGCTGCTGCTGGACCGCAACCGCCGCCCGTACAAGTGGCTGCGCCGCGGCGACCTCTCGCGGGCCAAGGGGACGCTGGCGCGGGCCGGGGCGCCGGTGCAGCACACGGTGACCCGGGACGCGACGCTGCGCGACGCGCTGGAGGCGGTGCTCACCGACAGCTCGGGCCGGGTCGCGGTCACCGGGCGGCGCGGGGAGTACATCGGCGTGGTCGACATGGAGACGCTGATGAACAACGTCCAGGAAATGCTGGAGGAGGACCGGCTGGAGGCGCTGGAGCACCAGCACCAGCTCGACGACCAGCACGCCCGCCGGACCCAGCAGGAGCAGGAGGGCCTGAGCGGTCCGGGCGGCCCCGAAGGGGGCACGGCGTGAGCGGCGGGGACGAGCGCGGGCCGGCGCCCGCCGGCAGCGGTTCGCGGCCGCGTGCCCACCGGCCCGGCGACCACGAGGGTTTCGCCCTCCGCGACAACGTCGAGATGGGGCAGCGGGAGCTGGCGTCGGGTGAGGCGCCCACGCCGTCCGCCGCGGCGGGCGGCCGCCGGATCAGCTGGCAGAAGTGGACGTTCATGCCGGCCTTCCTGGTCGCCTCGCTGCTGGCCACCTGGCTGTGGTTCAGCGGCGCCCAGCTGGACTCCATCGCCCACCAGGCGGTCGACAACGGCAAGGTGTGGCTGGCGCTGCGCCAGCACATCGAGCTCACCGCGATCTCCACCTTCTTCGTGCTGATCATCGCGATTCCGCTGGGTATCGCGCTGACCCGGTCCGGGCTGCGCCGGGCCACGCCGTTCGCGATGGCCGTCGCCAACCTCGGCCAGGCGGTGCCGGCCCTGGGTCTGCTGATCCTGCTGGTCATCTGGCTGGGCATCGGCGCCCGCTCGGCGATCGTCGGCATGGTCATCTACGCGGTGCTGCCGGTGCTCGCCAACACCATCGCCGGGCTGCGCGGCATCGACCCGACACTGACCGAGGCCGCCCGCGGCATCGGCATGTCGCCCACCGGTGTGCTGTCCAAGGTCGAGCTGCCGCTGGCCGTACCGCTGATCCTGGCGGGCGTGCGCACGGCGCTGGTGCTGAACGTCGGCACCGCGACGCTGGCCACCTTCGGGGGCGGCGGCGGCCTGGGCGACCTGATCTCGGCGGGCATCGTCACCCAGCGGATGCCGGTGCTGATCCTCGGCTCGGTGCTGACCGTGGCGCTGGCGCTGCTCGTCGAGTGGCTGGCCTCGCTGGCGGAGCTGCTGCTGCGCCCGCGCGGTCTGGAGGTGGCCGCGTGAGCACCCGCCGCCCGGCCGCCGCCCTCGCGCTGCTGACCGCCCTCGTCCTCGGCGGCTGCGGGCTGGTCAGCGGCAGTGCGATGACCGACAGCGTCCTGCCGGGGCCGAACGCCGGTTACCCGGACCGCCCGCTCACCGGCGCGCAGCTGACGGTGACGTCGAAGGAGTTCACCGAGCAGATCATCCTCGGCCAGATCATGGGCCTCGTCTTCGAGGCGGCCGGGGCGAAGGTCATCGACAAGACCAGCATCCAGGGGTCGATCGGCGCGCGGGAGGCGGTCAAGTCGGGCACCGCGGACGCCGCGTACGAGTACACCGGCACCGGCTGGATCACCTACCTCGGCCACACCAAGCCGGTCATCGATCCGCAGGAGCAGTGGAAGGTCGTCCGCGACGAGGACCGGAAGAACGGCATCGTCTGGCTGCCGGCCTCGCGGCTCAACAACACCTACGCGCTGGCGCTGAACCCCGCCAACTGGAAGAAGCTGGGTGTGCACACCCTCTCGGACGTCGCGGCGCTGGCCCGGAAGAACCCCGGGGCGGTGACGATGTGCGTGGAGAACGAGTTCGCCACCCGCAACGACGGCCTGCCGGGCATGGCCCGGGCGTACGGCCTGCAGGTGCCGTCGTCCAACATCCGCAAGATGACCGGCGGTGTCGTCTACACCGAGACGCAGAAGGGCACCTGCACGTTCGGGGAGGTCTTCACCACCGACGGCCGGATCAAGGCGATGAACCTGCACGTCCTCGCCGACGACAAGCACTTCTTCCCCAACTACAACGCCGCCCCGGAGATCAACGCCGCGTCCCTGAAGAAGTACCCGGCGATGGCCGAGGTGCTGGCGCCCGTCACCCGGGCGCTCGACAACACCGTCGCGCAGGAGCTGAACCGCAAGGTGGACGTGGACGGCGAGGACCCGCACCAGGTCGCCAAGGACTGGCTGCTGCGGGAGGGCTTCATCAAGGAGGGCTAGGGGGTGTCGTCGGCCCCGGGTCAGCAGCTGGGGACCGCTCCCCCGGTCCGCAGGGCCTTCAGCGCGGTCACGGCGCCGTCGAGGGTGGAGACCGGGATCAGCCGCATGCCCGGCGGCAGCTCGGCATGCGCGTCGGCGCACTCCTTGCGCGGCACCAGGAAGACGGTGGCGCCGTCGCGGTGCGCGGCCTGCGTCTTGAGCGCGACCCCGCCGACCGCGCCGACCGTGCCGCTCGCGGTGATCGTGCCGGTGCCGGCAATGGTCCGGCCGCCGGTCAGGTCGTGGCCGGTGCCGTCGCCGTTCAGCTTGTCGACGATGCCGAGGGCGAACATCAGCCCGGCGCTCGGCCCGCCGACGTCCGCGAGGCTCAGTGTGACCTTGACGTCCTTGGGGGACTTGCCGAGGTGGCCGAGCGCGGCGTCGGTGGCGGTGTCCTGCGACTCGCGCATCTGCGCGGCGTTGTGCTCGGCGATCTCCTCGGTGTTGTTGCCCACCGGGTAGACGGCCTCCTTGGGCATCACGGCCTCGTCGGTGCGCAGCCAGCCCTGGATGATGTCGGGGAGGTGGACCGAGGCGTCCGGGCCGGTGGCGACGATGGAGGTCATCCGCAGCTGGCCGCTCGTCCTGCGGGCCGGGGCGCCGGTGACGGTGATCACCGGCTTGCCCTTGTCGGTACCGAGGACGTTCGCCGTCATGCCCGGATAGGCCACCGAGTACGGCAGCGGGGCGAGGGCCGCGGTGACGAGGAGGGCGAGGACGAGGGCGGTGCAGACCGCCAGGGCGCGAGCGCGTGCAGACACCTTGCCACCCTAATTGACCCCCGCCCCACCAGTGGCGGACGGCGCTTCCGGCTCACCACACGCCCACCGCCCCTTCACACGGGCAGTGGCGCCGGGCCCCGTGCCCGGCACCTCAGCGCAGCGCCTCGGAGACCTCCCGGGCCGCGTCGACCACCCGGGGCCCGACCCGGTCGGAGACGGTGTCCGCGAGCATCACGACGCCCACACTGCCCTCGATGCCGCTCACCCCGAGCAGCGGCGCCGCCGCTCCGCTCGCGCCGGCCTCCAACTCCCCGTGGGTCAGGGCGAGTCCGGCGTCCTGGAGCCGGCCCTGGCGGGCCTTGAGGATGGCCCGGCCGGCGGCCCCGCGGTCCAGCGGATGACGGAATCCGGCCCGGTAGGCCACGTGGTAGTCGGTCCACGTCGGCTCCACGACGGCGACGGCGAGCGCCTCCGTACCGTCGACGAGGGTGAGGTGCGCGGTGGCCCCCACGTCCTCGGCGAGCGAGCGCAGCGCGGGCAGTGCCGCCTCTCTGACCAGCGGGTGGACCTGACGGCCCAGGCGCAGCACGCCGAGCCCCACCCGGGCCCGGCCGCCGATGTCGCGGCGCACCAGGGCGTGCTGTTCGAGCGTGGCCAGCAGACGGTAGACGACGGTGCGGTTGACGCCGAGCTTGTTGGACAGCTCGGTGACGGTCAGCCCGTGGTCGGTGTCGGCGAGAAGTTTGAGGACGCGCAGTCCCCGGTCGAGCGTCTGGGAGGTCTCTGCGGTCACGACGCCCCCTCCTTGTGAGTGGCGGCGCTCGACGCGACGCGCTGCGGGTCCCGGAGCAGCGCGCGCTAGAGGCCGCCGGCCGTGTGGCACCGGCTGCGCTCCGCGGCGGCGCTGCCACGGGGCGTGTGCGTGAGCGGGACAGTAGCGATCCGGTCCGGTCAGCGGAAGAGTCCGTCCAGAATCCGGGCTCCACCGACCGGAACATCCCGATTGGTCCGCCCCTCGCGGCCTCGGGTGTTTCAGGGAGGGCCAAGTCGTTGTCCGGCTGTTACGGAAGCGCCGGCCGGCGACGGAGCAGGGCGGCGCCCCCGGAAGGGGACGCCGCCCTGACGGCGGGGGGCCGGGTCACCGCATCCGGGTGGCCCACTCCCGTACCTTCTTGATCCGCTCGTTGAGCTGGCCGGCGGTGGCCTCCGCGCTCGGCGGTCCGCCGCACACCCGCCGCAGCTCGGTGTGGATCACCCCGTGCGGCTTGCCGCTCTGGTGGACGTACGCCCCCACCAGCGTGTTCAGCTGCTTCCGCAGCTCCAGCAGCTCCTTGTGCGTGACGACCGGCCGCCGCTCGGCGGGGATCTCCAGCAGGTCCGCCTCCGCGTCCGGCCGCTTCTTGCTGTGCGCGATCTGCCGGGCCTGCCGCTTCTGCAGCAGCATCTGCACCTGGTCGGGCTCCAGCAGGCCGGGGATGCCGAGGTAGTCCTGCTCCTCCTCGCTGCCCGCGTGCGCCTGCATGCCGAACTCGGCACCGTCGTAGAGCACCCGGTCGAAGACCGCCTCGGACTCCAGCGCCTCGAACGAGAACTGCTCCTGCTCGCCGGTGTCCTCGTCCTGCTCCTTGTTCGCCTCCTCCATCTCCTTCTCGGATTCGGCGTACGGGTCCTCCTCGCCGTCCTTCTTCGGCTTGTCCAGGACGTGGTCGCGCTCGACCTCCATCTCGTTGGCGAAGCCGAGCAGCGAGGGGACGGTCGGCAGGAAGACCGAGGCGGTCTCACCCCGCTTGCGGGAACGGACGAAGCGGCCCACGGCCTGGGCGAAGAACAGCGGCGTGGAGATCGTCGTGGCGTACACGCCCACCGCCAGCCGCGGCACGTCCACGCCCTCGGACACCATCCGCACCGCCACCATCCAGCGGTCCTGCCCGTGCGAGAAGTCGTCGATGCGCTGCGAGGCACCGGAGTCGTCGGACAGCACGAGGGTCGCGCCCTCGCCGGTGATCTCCCGGATGAGCTTGGCGTACGCCCGGGCCTGCTCCTGGTCGGAGGCGATGACCAGCGCGCCGGCGTCCGGGATGGACTTCCTGACCTCGGTGAGCCGCTGGTCGGCGGCGCGCAGCACGTTCGGCATCCACTCGCCGCGCGGGTCCAGCGCGGTGCGCCACGCCTGCGAGACCGCGTCCTTGGTCATCGGCTCGCCGAGCCGGGCCGCGATCTCGTCGCCCGCCTTGGTGCGCCAGCGCATGTTGCCGCTGTAGGAGAGGAAGATGACCGGCCGGACCACGCCGTCGCCCAGCGCGTTGCCGTAGCCGTAGGTGTAGTCGGCGGCCGAGCGCCGGATCCCGTCGTTGCCCTCCTCGTAGGTCACGAAGGGGATCGGGTTGGTGTCGGAGCGGAACGGCGTACCGGTCAGCGCGAGCCGCCGGGTGGCCGGCTCGAACGCCTCCAGGCACGCCTCGCCCCAGGACTTGGAGTCGCCGGCGTGGTGGATCTCGTCGAGGATCACCAGGGTCTTGCGCTGCTCGATGCGGTTGCGGTGCAGCATGGGGCGTACGCCGATGCCGGCGTAGGTCACCGCGACGCCGTGGTACTCGCGGCCCAGCGGCCCCGCGCTGTACTCCGGGTCGAGCTTGATCCCTATCCGGGCCGCGGCCTCCGCCCACTGCTTCTTCAGGTGCTCGGTCGGTGCGACGACCGTCACCTGTTGCACGACGTGGTGGTGCAGCAGCCAGGAGGCGAGGGTGAGCGCGAAGGTGGTCTTGCCGGCGCCCGGGGTGGCGACGGCGAGGAAGTCTCTCGGCTGGGTCTGGATGTACCGGTCCATGGCCGCCTGCTGCCAGGCGCGCAGCTTGTTCGCGGTACCCCAGGGCGCCCGTCCCGGGAAGGCCGGGGACAGGTGGTGGTTGTTGGTGGCGCTGGTGGTGGTAGTCACGGTCTCCGTCGGTGAACTCGGCGATCGGCAACCGCGCCAGCGTAGCCGGTCCTTGGACCGGCTCTTGCGGCCCTCCCACGTTGTTGTCCGCCCCGCCGTGCGCTTTGCGGCGCCCCCGCACGTTGTCGGCTTTCCCACCGTGCCTGTTGCTCGCCGTTGCGCCCCCACTGCCTGAAGGGCGTGGGAGGTACCCCCAGCGGCGGGCGTGGGTGGTCGGGTGCGGTGCCGCTCCTCCGGACTTCGTCCTGCGGCGCGGCCCCTCCCGTAGTGGGTGGGAAAACCTGAGTGGGGGCGAGCGTGATCCTTCACACTCACCCCCACCGACCTTCCACCTCTCCCCCCACGGGAGGGGACGGACCGCAGGACGAAGTCCGGAGGGCCGGCACCGCACCCACAGACAACCCGCCCGCCGCTGGGGGTACCTCCCACGCCCTTCAGGCAGTGGGGGAGCAACGGCGAGCAACCACCACGGCGGGAAAGCCGAAAACGTGGGAGGTCAAGCCTTCGGCTGAAGGCGGGTGGCCGTAGTCGCCCCCGCTGCCGCCACGACGGCCATCGCGGCGAAGACCGCCGTGAAGGCCGCCGGGTGGCTCGCGCCCGGTCCGGTGGGGGCCGCCGTGATCGCGCCGCCGCCGAAGGCGACGAACAGCGCGCCGCTCAGGCCGACGAAGGCGACGTTGCCCAGCGCGTCCGCCATCTGCAGGGACGCGGAATTGCTGCCGGTCTCCTCGGGGCGGGACAGCTTCAGCAGCAGGACACCGCCACTGGAGATGTTCAGGCCCATCCCGAAGCCGCCGACCGTCCAGGCCGCCGCGACGACCCAGACCGGCATCCCGTCGACCAGCGCCAGCGGCACCAGGGCGATCGCCAGCGCGAGCAGGGCCATGCCCAGGCCCATCAGCCGCTCCCGGTGGGCCTCCAGGCGCGGCCGGCTCTGCACGTACGAGCCCAGGGCCCAGGTCAGTCCGCCGCCGGTGAGGGAGAGCCCGGCGAGGGTGGCGGACAGCCCGCGCTGGGTGACCAGCATCAGCGGGATGAAGCTCTCGGCGGCGACCAGCGCCCCGGCGGCCAGTCCGCGCATCAGGACGACGGTGGGCAGCCCGCGCCCGGCGCGGAACGTGCCGCGGGGCAGCAGCCGCACGAGGGCCGGCGCCAGCAGGACCAGTCCCGCCGCCGCGGGCAGCAGCGCCGCCCAGCCCGGGCGCCGGCCCGCGTACTGGAGCAGGCCCGCGCCCACCGCGACGGCCAGCGCGAGCCGGCAGCGCCGGCTGCCCAGGACGCCCCGCACGCCGCCGCCCGGTCCCGGCCCGGTACGCGGCAGCTTGCGCAGGGCCGGCAGCATCACGGCGAGCGGCAGCAGTATCAGCACGGGGATGGCGACGAACACCCAGCGCCAGCCGAACTGTTCGGTGACGGTCCCGGCGAGCAGCGGGCCGACGATCACCGGGACCACCCAGGCCGCGGAGAACGCCGCCATGACCGACGGGCGCAGCCGCTCGGGGTAGGCCCGGCCGACCACGGCGTACAGCGAGACGATCACCAGCCCGCCGCCGAGGCCCTGCACCCCGCGGCCCGCGACGAACATCGTCATGTCCCCGGCGGCGCCGGCGATCAGCAGGCCCGCCCCGAACCCGGCGATCCCCGTGAACAGCGGCGCGAGCGGGCCGTGCCGGTCGCTCCACACGCCGGCCAGCGCCATCGCGAACAGGCTCGCCGTGAAGAACGCGGAGAAGGCGAAGGCGTACAGGCCGATGCCGTGCAGGGCGCGGGCGGCGACCGGCATCGCGGTGTTCACGGCGCTGGCCTCGAAGGCGACGAGGGAGACGACGGAGACGATGCCGAGGGTGAGGGCGCGGTGGGCCGGGGCCAGGACGCCGCCGGTGACGTCGCCGGGGTGCGCGTCGCGGGCGCGGGGCGAGGTGGAGAGGGCGGGTGGGTCAGCGGTCATCGGGCCAGCGTAAGAGCCGTAGCGGGACTGCGCCCCTGTCGCGGGGCGGGGATCGGGTCGGTCGTCGGTCCTACGCCGCGGGCCGGGTGGCGGGTCTCGGCCGGCGCCGGGCGGGCAGGCTGTCGGTATGCCGCACTTCCGTACGTATGACGATGCCGAGCTGCACTACCGCGTGCTGGGCCCGGCCGACTCACCGCTGCCGCCGCTGGTCTGCCTGGCCGGCGGGCCCGGGCGGGACGCCGCCTATCTGGGCGACCTCGGCGGCCTGGCCGCGCACCGGCAGCTGATCGTGCCCGACAGCCGGGGCACCGGCGACTCCCCCGCCGCCGACGACCCGGCCCGCTACGCCTTCCCGCAGCTCGCCGAGGATCTGGAGGCGCTGCGCGCACACCTGGGCCTGGAGCGGTTCGCACTGCTCGCGCACGACGCGGGCGCCGCGGTCGCGCAGGCGTACGCGACGGGCCGCCCGCAGCGACTGACCCGGCTGGTGCTGGTCTGCCCCGGCTCCCGGCTGCAGGGCGAACTCCCCGACGACGCCCGGGAGATCTTCGAGGCGCGGGCGCACGAGGAGTGGTGGCCGGACGCCTCCGTGGCGGTGCAGCGCCTCGCCGACGCGTCCGGGATGGACGAGGTGCGGGAGCTGCTGCTGGCCGCCGCACCCCTCGCCTACGGCCGGTGGGACGCGCCGCAGCGGGCCCATGCGGCCGCGGAGGGCGAGCAGTTGGGGCCGGTGCCGCGGGCCGGGTTCTGGCAGGGCGTGGACGAGCAGACGCGGCTGGCGGTGCTCGCCGGGCTGCGGGAGGTGACCTGCCCGGTGCTGGTGGTGACCGGCGACCGGGACGCGGTGTCCGGTATGCGGGCGGGCGCGCTGGTGGCCGCGTCGTTCCCCGACGCCCGGGTCCGGCCGCTGCACGAGGTGGGCCACTACCCGTGGGTGGACGAGCCGGACCTGTTCGGGCCGGTGGTGGAGGAGTTCCTGCGGGCGGCGTGAACGGCCCGCCCGCCCGCCGCATGAACCCCGTGTTGCGCCGCGTTGCGGCTCCGTGGCAACCCGCCCCGCTCCCTTGCCGCACCCCCTCCCCGGCGCCCTAGAGTCGGAGACGCACCGCACAACCCGGCCGTGTGCCCGAGTGGTTCAGGGGCTCGCCTGCAAAGCGAGTTACGTGGGTTCGAATCCCGCCACGGCCTCCAGTGCCTTTGCCAGGCGAAGGGAAAAGGGCGGCATCCCCTCGGGGTGCCGCCCTCTTGGCACGTTCACGCCGCTTTCCCGGTGGATCTCATCGGGAATCTCCGGGGCAAAATATCGTGGCGAACGCATCGCCGGTTTCCTTGCCGGAACTCAGGTCCTTCCCCACCACGCCCACCGAACCCCCGCAGCCGAGTGCGGGCTTCACCGTTGCCTCCCAGCTGACGAATCCCTTCTGATCCACGTCCGCCGTTCCTTGCGCCAAGGTCTTTCCCTTGCCGGTGAACACGAAATGAGCCTTGCCGCCCGGTGTGAAGTTCTCGCCGTCAACTCCCAGTGAGGTCGCATGCTTACCGGGGGCGTCGCTGCCGGCGTCGTTGCCGGCGTCAACATCTACGATGCGAGGAGAAGGCCGAGTGGACATTTTGCGATCCTTTACATCGGATGACGGCTCCCTGACCTGAATCCAGGAGAGGGAGCCTCCTCTTTCCAATGTGTACCGAATCCGGTGACGCTGCAGCTCGACCCGACGGTCAGCGGGGAAGCCCGCCACGGCCTCGATACGTGCGACGGAGGCGGCTCCCACCTGTGTGGGAGCCGCCTCCGTCGTCGTACGGGCCTGCCGGCGGCTACTGCGGGATGACCTGGGCCACCGCCGCCTGCGGGCGGATCGGGAGGCGGCCGATGGGGCGGCCGGTGGCGGCGCGGACCGCGGAGGCCACCGCCGCGGGTGAGGTGACGACCGGGACCGCGCTGGCGGGCTTGGCGCCGAACGGGGCGATCACGTCGCGTTCCTCGACGAGCTGGACGATGCGGATGTCGGGGGCGTCGAGGGCGGTGGGCAGGGCGTAGCCGGTGAGGTCGGGGTGACGGACCTGGCCGCGGGTGGTGCGGAGGTTCTCCATCAGGGCGGCGCCCAGGCCCTGGGTGACACCGGCCTCGATACGGGCCCGCAGCTGGCGCGGGTTGAGGACCCGGCCCACGTCCTGCGCGACGGTCATCTCCACGACCCGGATCGTGCCCAGTTCGATGTCGACGTCGGCGACGCAGCGGATCGCGCAGAAGGCGAGGCCGACGAACGCGTCGCCCTGGCCGCTGTCGTCCAGCGGCTCGGTGGGGTGCGGCCGGCACTGGGCGGTGGCCCACAGCTCCTTGCCGTCCAGCGCCTCGGCGACCGTCGTGCTGAGCACCCCGTCGTACGAGGTGATCTTGCCGTCGTTGATCTGGAGGAGTTCGGTGGACATGCCGAACTTGTGGGCCAGCGGCTGCAGGAGCTGGGTGCGGACCATCTTGGCGGCGCGTTCGACGGCGCCGCCGGAGACCCAGGTGTGCCGGCCGTGGCAGGCGGCGCCGGCCGGCGGCTGGTCGGTGTCGACGGGAGCGACGTGCACCTCGTCGATGCCGAGGGTCTCCTGCACGATCTGCCGCGCCAGGGTGGAGAACCCCGAACCGGTCTCCACGGCCGCGCAGATGACGGTGGCGACCGAACCGCTGACCTTCACGGTGGCGGTGGAGACCTCGTCGGTGCCCTCCGCGCCGAGCATGTGCACCATGCCCAGCGCGTAGCCGACGCCGCGCCGCACCGCCCCCGGCTCCCCCGCGCCCTCCGGGCCGCCCGGGAGCAGCCACTCCGCCTCGGGGGCGTCCTTGGGCAGCTCGGGCAGCGGCGCCTCCTTCACGGCGCGCAGGAGTTCGGCGACGGGGGCCGGGCAGGTCACCGTCTGCCCCGTGGGCAGCAGGTCGCCGGTGGCCATGACGTTGCGCATCCGCAGCTCGTCGGGCTCCAGGCCCAGCCGGGCCGCCAGCTTGTCCATCTGGCCCTCGTAGGCGGCGCAGACCTGCAGCGCGCCCTCACCGCGTACGTGGCCGGAGGGCGGGTTGTTGGTGCGCACCGCCCAGCCGTCGACGACCGCGTGCGGGACGACGTACGGGCCGCAGGAGAAGGAGACCGCGGCGGCCAGCGCGTCGGCGGAGGTGTCCGCGTAGGCGCCGGCGTCCATGAGGATCTGCGCCTCCACCTTGACCAGCTTGCCGTCGGCGTCCGCGTGGTGGCGGTAGCGCAGCAGCGTGGGGTGGCGGTGGGCGTGGGAGAGGAAGGACTCCTCGCGGGTGGCGGCCAGTTTGACGGGGCAGCCGGTGCGCAGCGCCAGCAGGCCGAGCGGCAGCTGGATGCCGGGGTCCTCGCGGTCGGCGGTGGCGCCGGGGACGCCGGTCACCACGACCTTGACCTGCTCCGGTTCCAGTCCGAAGGAGGCGGCGGCCAGCGCGCGGTCGGTGTGCGGGTCGGTGGAGGCGGTGTAGATCTCCACCCCGCCGTCGGGGCGCGGCACCGCGAGCCCGGCCTCGGCCCCGATGGGCGCGGGGTCCTGGCGGCCGATGCGGTAGAGCCCCTCGACCATCACCTCGCCGACGGCGTCGGGGTCGCCGAAGCGGAGCGGGATGTGCCGGATGAGGTTGCCGTCCGGGTGCAGCGGCTCGGCCTCGAAGGCGAGTTGGGGGTCGGTGACGGCGTCCAGGACCTCGTACTCGACGGCGATGGCGGCGGCGGCGAGCCGTGCCGTGTCGGGGTGGTCGGCGGCCACCGCGGCGATCGGCTCGCCGTGGTGGCGGACCTCGTCCCTGGCGAAGACCGGGCGGTCGGCGGTGCCCCGGCCGTGGCCCGCGTCCCCGGGGACGTCCTCGTGCGTGACGACGACGCGCACGCCCGGCATCTCCGCGGCGTGCTGGGTGTCGAGGGACAGGATGCGGGCGCGCGGGTGCGGCGAGCGCAGCACCGCCGCCCACAGCAGCCCCTCGGCCCACAGGTCGGCCGCGTAGGGGAAGGTGCCCTCGGTCTTCGCCGGCGCGTCGGCGGACGGCAAGGAGACGCCCAGGCCGTGCAGGGGCTCCTCGACGGGGACCGGGGTGCCCGCCGCGGGGGTCGCGGTGGCGGCGCCCGCGCCGTCGGACGTGCCGGTCACGCCTCCCGTGCTCCGCTCGTTCATGCCGAGCCTCCCGTGTGCGGATCCTGGTCGTGCGCGGCAGGGCCCATCGGGTCGGCGGGGCCTGCCTGGTGGGGGATGCGGGCGGTGTCCGCCGGTGCCGCCGCGTCCGGGTCGTCCGGCGCGGCGTAGGCGGCCTCCGCGGCCTCCGCACGCTCCTTGACGACCTCCTCGACGGCCTCCAGCACGCCCCGGTAGCCGGAGCAGCGGCAGAGGTTGCCGCACAGCGCCTTGCGGGTCTCCAGCTCGCTGGGGGCGTGGTTGCCCTCCAGCAGGTCGTGCACGGTCATCGCCATGCCCGGTACGCAGAAGCCGCACTGCACGGCACCGGACGCGGCGAGCGCCCGCTGCACGTCGGACGGCACGCCGTTCTGTGCGAGCCCCTCGACCGTACGGACCTCGCTGCCCGCCGCCGTCGCCGCGGGCACCAGGCAGGAGGCCACCAGCCGGCCGTCCACCTGGACGGAGCAGGCACCGCACTCGCCCTGCGAGCAGCCGTCCTTGGCGCCGGCCAGGCCGAGGCGCTCGCGCAGCACGTACAGCAGCGACTCGCCGATCCAGGCGTCGGTGACGGGCCGGTCGATGCCGTTGACGCGCAGCACGTAGGAGGCGGCGGGGTGTTCGTCGTGGGAGTCGGGTGCCGCGGCGGGGGCGGGCGCCTCGTCGGCTGCCGGGTCCGGCGCGCCGCCGTCGGGGGCGGTGGGCGCGTCGGAGGGCGCGTCGGGGGCCGTGCCCCGGTCGGCGTCCTCGACGTCGCCGGGCGCACCGGTGGCGGCCGTCGTGCCGTCGTCCTCGGCGGGCGCGTCGGTCCCGGCGGGGTCGGAGTCCGGGGCGTGGCCGGCCTGCTGCTCGTGCGCCGGGTCCGCGGCGGGCTCGAAGGCGTCCGGGTGCGTGCCGGCCGTCTCCGGGGCGCCGGGCGCGGCCGGGCCGCCGTCGGCGGGCGACGCGAACTCGTCGGGTGCCTGGGGCCGTTCCTCGTCGGCCACCGGGGCCGTCCAGCTGCCCGCGCCGGCGGGTGCGGGCACCTCGACCGCCCCGTCGTGCGCCGGCTGCGCCGTGGTGCCCGCCGGCGGCCACTGGGCCAGCGCGTCGGCCGGCAGCGACCAGTGCCCGGTCGCGGCGGTGTCCGGGGTGCCGGCGCCCGTCCCGTACGGACTCGCGACGTCGTGGCCGTCGGTGTCGTGGTGCGCGTGCTGCTCGTGGGTGCCGTGGTGCGCGTGCTGCTCGTGGCGGTCGTGAGGCGCGTGGGTGTCGTGCGGGCCGGGGTCGTGCGCGCCGCCGTGGTGCGGGGCGTTCTCCGGCGCGTAGGAGCCGTCGGCGGGGCCGCCGTACGGGTCCTGTCCGGCGCCGCCCCGCGGGACGTCCTCGGCGGGCGGCTGCGCGCCGCCCGTGGCGCTGAGCCCGGTGGTGAAGTTCCAGTGCCCGGTGCGGGCGGCCCCCGCGGTGTCCGCGGCGCCGCCGGCGGTGTCGTACGCGCCGGCGCCCGGGTAGCCGCCCTGGTAGGCGGCGGCGTCGTGGCCCGGGTGGCCCTGGTGGCCGGGCTGCCCGGCGTGGCCCGTACGGCCCGTCAGGCGTTCGTCGCCGACCAGGTACTCGCCGGACTCCTCCAGCCCGTCGTCGGCCGCGGCCGGGACCGACCAGCTTCCGGTGCCGGCCGCCTCGGGGCTGCCCGCCACCGGCCAGTCCACCGGGTCGCCGCCCCACGGCCGGGACCCCTCGGGCGCGCCGCTCCGGTAGTCGGCGTGCGGGTCGTGGTGAGCCGGCGACCCGGCGTGCGCCGGGTAGCCGGCGGACGGGTCGGCGTAGCCGCCCGCGGGGTCGGCGAACGGCATCGTCCACTGGCCGGTCGCCGCCGGGTCGCTGTCCGCGCCGGCGGCCGGCGCGGGGGCGTGCGGGGTGAAGGAGGCCGGCGGGGTGTAGCCGTGGCCGGGCGCGGCGAGCGGGTCGGCGCCCGGGGTCCAGCCGGGGTTGCGGCCGCCGTAGACACCGGTGGTGAAGCCCTCCGGCAGCTGGACGAAGGCCGTTGCCTCCGACTCGTATTCGCCGCCCTGCGGCAGCGGCTGCCAGCCCTGCTCGGGGTGCGGGGCGTGCGGATGGCGGTTGTCGGCGTCACTCATGACAGCGCCCTCCCCAGTGCGCGGCGGGCCAGGGCTGCCACCGTACGGCGCAGGTGCAGCGCGGCCGGCGGCAGGGCCGCCGGTTCGGAGCCGTCCTCCGGCGGAGCCGGGTCCGGGATGCAGGCGGCGGCGACGTAGTCGCCGAAGGCCGTCAGCGCCTCGGGGACCAGGCCGCGTTCGCCGTCCCAGTCGATGAGCGAGGCCACCCACTGCTCGGCCTCCAGGGGGCGCAGCGGCATGGCGGCGACCGCGCCGACCGCGCAGCGCACCCCGCGCCTGGCCGGGTCCAGGACCAGCGCGACCGAGGCGGTGGCGCGGCCGGGGCCGGTGCGGCCGGTGGCCTTGAGGAAGGTCTGCGGGGCGTGCAGCAGCGGCACCCGTACGAAACCGACGAGTTCGCCGGGGTGCAGCATCTCGCGGCCGGCCAGCAGGTGGCTGACCGGGATCTCCCGGCGGCCGCCCCCGGGACCGGCGATGATCACCGTGGCCTCCAGGGCGGCGAGCACCGGCAGGGTGTCGCCCGTGGCGGCGGAGGTGACGATGTTGCCGCCCAGGGTGCCGGCGTTGCGGATCTGCGGTGGGCCGGCCGCGCGGGCGGCGGCGGCCAGACCGGGGATCAGGGCGGCGAAGTCGGGGCGTCCCATCCGGGCGAGGGTCAGGCCGGCGCCGAGCAGCGCATGGCCGTCCAGGTACTGCCAGCCGCGGATCTCGCTGATCCGGCCGAGGCCCACCAGGGCCGCGGGTCTGAGGAGTCCGGCGTTGACCGCCGCCATGAGATCGGTGCCGCCCGCGACGGGCACGGCGGCGGGCATGGCGGTGAGCGCCGCCACCGCCTCGTCGAGCGAGGCCGGCAACGTCACCGTGTGCGACGCGTGCGGTGCGTGCGTGGTCAAGCCAGCTGCCCCTTCCCCGGTGTCCCGGCAGTTCCGCTCCGCCGTACGGTACGTGCTCACGGCCCGGACGTGGCAACTCTGGCACATCTTCCCGGGCCCTCGGCGCGAGGGTCCACGAAGCGGCGTTCCGTCCCCGAACAGGCTGCTGGTCCGGTTTCGTCCGCCACAGGCCGTGAGTTCACCCGCCACGGGCCGTGAGGGAGCACGGTGGCGGCCGGCCGCCGCGGGCGCGCCCCGTCGGTTCGGCGGTGCCCCGCGGGGCGGTACGGCGGGGCGGGGGAACCGCCGTACCGCACCACCGTCCCAGGGTCCGGCCGGACGGGCTCCCTCCTTGCGCGGGGGCTCACACGTTTGGGGGCGCCCCGTCGATCGGGCGTCCGAGCACGCCGGGGCGTTTCTGCCAGGGGCGGGGGCCGCCGGGTGGCCGGTAGTCGACCCCGAGGGCGTCCAGCCGGGCGTAGTGGACGGCCATCCGCCGGGTGAAGTCCTGGTAGTCGCGGTCCGGCGGGGCGGGCAGCCGCGACCAGGCGACCTCGGCGAACGCGGCCAGCCGCGGGAAGACCTGGTAGTCCAGGCGCGCCTGAGTGTCCATGACCTCGGTCCAGGCGTTGGCCTGCGTGCCCAGGACGTGTGCGGCCTGCTCGGCCGTCAGTTCCGGCGGGACCGGCTCGAAGCGGTAGACGTCCTCCAGGGTCCGTACGAAGCCGATGGGCACCGGTTCGTCCGGGGACGGGTCCTGACGGTGGTCCAGGTAGACCTGTTGTTCGGGGCACATGACCACGTCGTGGCCGGATTTCGCGGCCGCGATCCCGCCGGCGTAGCCCCGCCAGGACGAGACGGCGGCGCCCTCGGCCAGGCCGCCTTCGAGAATCTCGTCCCAGCCGATCAGGCGCCGGCCGCGGTCGGTGAGCCAGCGGTCGAAGTGCCGGATGAACCAGCTCTGCAGCTCGTCCTCGCCGGCCAGCGACAGTTCGGCGATCCGGGCCTGCGCGGTGGCGGACGCCCGCCACTGGTCCTTGGGGCACTCGTCGCCGCCGATGTGCACGAACGGCGAGGGGAACAGGTCGAGGACCTCCTCCAGGACGTGCTCGTAGAACCGCAGGGTGTTGTCGGTGGGTGCCAGTACGTTGGGGTTGACGCCCCAGGTGTCCCAGACCTGCAGGGAGGTGGTGTCGAGGACGTCGGTGTTGCCGAGTTCGGGGTAGGCGGCGATGGCGGCCTGCGAGTGTCCGGGGAGGTCGATCTCGGGGACGACGGTGATGTGCCGTCGGGCGGCGTAGGCGACGATCTCGCGGAGGTCGTCCTGGGTGTAGTAGCCGCCGTGCGGCCGCTCGTCCCACAGGGGGGAGGCGCGGTGGCCGAGTTTGGTGCGCGCGCGCCAGGCGCCGGTGCGGGTCAGCTCCGGGTAGCGCCGGATCTCCACGCGCCAGCCCTGGTCGTCGGTGAGGTGGAGGTGCAGGACGTTGAGCTTGTGTGCGGCGAGCAGGTCGAGGCAGCGCAGCACGCCGTCCTTGGGCAGGAAGTGCCGTGCGACGTCGAGCAGCATGCCGCGCCAGGCGAAGCGGGGGCCGTCCTCGACGGTCTGGGCCGGCAGGGCGACGGGGCTCCCCGGGGCGAGCGGGGCGCGGCGGAAGGCGTGCGGGCCGAGGAGCTGACGCAGGGTCTGCGCCCCCCAGAAGACACCGGCCGGGCCGCCGCCGGTGAGGCGTACGCCCCAACGGGGCACCGCCTCCAGGCGGTAGCCCTCGGCCGGGAGGGCCGGGTCCAGGGCGAGGACGAGGGTGTCGGTGGCGTCGGCGGGGCCGGGCGGCAGCGGCAGGCCGAAGGCCGCGCCGAGGGTGGCGCGCAGCCACTGCGCGGTGTCCTCGGTGCCGGGTGCGGCGGCCAGCGCGGTGCCGTGGCCGAGGTGGACCGCGCAGCGGTGCGGCCCGTCGACGCTCAGCGGTGCCGGGATCAGGCCGGCGCCCGCTCCCGGGTGGGTGTCTGTGTCCGGCATGCCGTCAGTCCTTCGGCGCGCCGCCCGGGCACGGGACCGGTCGGCGCTGTGCGGGTGCGGAGGGGATCAGCGCGGGGGTGGTCGTCGCGGTCGATGCTGCCACGATCCCGCCCCGGCCGTTTCCCGTTCACCCGAAGAGGGGTGGCACGAGGGGCGGGCCGGCGCGGGAGGCGGCGCAATCCCCGGGGCGGCGGGGGCGGTTGTGCGCCGCGGCGGGCGGCCGGTCCGGTCCGCGGCGCCGGGTGCGCGGGAACGCCGACGGGCCCGGGCCACGAGGGCCCGGGCCCGTACCCACGGCGGGGCACCGCCACCGCACGACGCCGGTCACGACGTCCCGCGGCTCCTGCTGTTCTGCTGTGGGCGCGCGGCCCGCGGCGCTACTTCTTGCCGCCGTCCTTGCCGCCCTTGTCCTTGTCGCCACCGGCGCCCATGGACTCGAAGATCTCCTTGCACATCGGGCAGACCGGGTACTTCTTGGGGTCACGGCCCGGGACCCAGACCTTGCCGCAGAGCGCCACGACGGGGGTACCGTCGAGCGCGCTCGCCATGATCTTGTCCTTCTGGACGTAGTGGGCGAAGCGCTCGTGGTCGCCGTCGCCGTGCGACACCTGAGGTGTCGGCTCTACGAGGGTCCCCGTGCCTGCCCCGCGCTCGGGCTCAAGAGTGCTCATAACTGCCAAGGGTACTCACGCCCGCGGCAAGCCGGGAGCGTCGGCCCGCCGCCAGGTGGACGGCGAGGCCGGCCGCCGCCACCGCGGCGACCGCCCACGGCAGCGCGGCCGGCGCCAGCCCCGCCCCGAGCGCCAGCCCGCCGAGCGCGGAGCCGACCGCACGGCCCAGGTAGAGCGCCGAGTTGTTCAGCGCGAGGGCGACCGTGCCGCGCGGGCCGGCCAGTTCCAGCAGCCGGTGCTGCTGGGGCACCTGCAGCGCCCAGCCCGCCGCGCCCCACGCCACCGGCGCCGCCACCGCGCCGGGCAGCGCCACAGCGGCCAGCCAGGGCAGCAGCGCCTGCGCGGCGACGACCACCACCAGCACGCCGCCGACCAGCACCCGGGCCCGCCCTCCCCGGTCCACCAGCGGGCATGTGCGCCTCAGGAACGCCCCGGCCGTGCCCGTCCACCTGGCGCTGCCCGTGCGCGACGCCCATCCGCTCGCCGAGCGCTTCCTGGCCCTCGCGGCGCGGCCGTCGTAGGCGGCGCTACGAGGCGACCGCCGCCCCGTCCCGCTCGCCGGCCGTCAGGCCCAGCTTCCCGGCGAAGGCCAGCGCGGCCTCCGGCCGGACGTCGTACCAGGAGTCCTTGTCGCAGACCGCGTCCAGCAGCGCGGCGACGTCCGCCGCACCGACCGTGCGGGCTTCCGCCGCGGCGAGGAAGGCCCGCACGCCGGCCGCCGCGTCGACCTCGGTCTCGGTGAGCGCCACGAGGTCGTCGACGATCCGCCGGACCGCGTCCTCGCCGGGGGCGGCCCAGCTCAGCGCCATCGCCAGGCCGTCGTCCGGCAGCTTCTCGGGATACGGCGCACGCGCCCAGGCGCCGTCCTGCCACCAGTAGACGAACCCGAGGAGATTGCCCTGGGCGTCGTGGTGCAACCGGTCCCGGGGCAGCCACTCGGGGCCGCCGGCCAGGAAGTCGATCTGCCGGTCACCGTCGTGGGTGTAGCTGCCGTCCGAGTCCTGGCCGCACAGCAGCGCCCGGCCGCCCTCGAGGAGTTTCAGCCGCCACCAGTAGCTGCCGCCGCCGTTCCAGCACTCCAGCCCCTGCTCGCCCCAGGAGAACTCGTCGCCGTCGTCCATCGCGGCGGCGACCACCGCGAGCGTCGCGGCGCGGGCCCACACCCGCTCCGGACGGTCCAGATCCCCGGGCACACTCGGCCTGTGCATGGCACTCTCCCCCGCTGTCCGGCACGGTCCCGCCCCACGCGGCCGCGCACCGTCCCCTGTCATCTCGCACCATAACGACGGGGACTGACAATCCCCCATGACGAAGCCGTCACAATAATCCAGCGGTCAACGAAATCCGGGCGGGCGTGCGAACGGCGTCCGGCCGCGCGGCCCGGGCCGTCCGCGGCCTCAGTTCAGCGAGGGGTCGTCCGGGTACGTCGCCACCATCGCCAGTTCGTTGCGCTGCCGCCGCAGCACCGCCCGCCACAGCTGCTCCGGGTCGGGCGAGGAGACGTCACCGGGCTCGGACTCGACGACGTACCAGGCGCCCTCGACCAGCTCGTCCTCCAGCTGGCCCGGTCCCCAGCCCGCGTAGCCGGCGAAGATCCGCAGACTGCCGAGCACCGCGGCGAGCAGCTCCGGCGGGGCCTCCAGGTCGACGAGACCGATCGCGCCGTGCACCCTGCGCCAGCCCAGCGGCTCGTCGCCGGCCGCGACGTCGGCGCGGTCCGCGGCGGCCACGCCGGTCGCCTCCGCACCGTCCTCGTCGGGCCGGGCGCCGCCGTCCACGGCCGGGACGCCGCCGTCGCCGGACGGCCCGCCGGGCACCACGGCCACCCCGAGCGCCGAGTCCAGCGAGACCGGACCGCCCTGGAAGACCACCCCCGGCTCACCGGCCAGCGCGGCCCAGGGCGCGAGGATGTCCGCGACGCCGACCGGCGTGGGGCGGTTGAGGACCACGCCGAGGGAGCCCTCCTCGTCGTGGTCGAGGAGCAGCACCACCGCGCGGTCGAAATTGGGATCGGCGAGCGCGGGCGTCGCGACGAGCAGCCGGCCTGTGAGCGAGGACACCTCGGTCATGGCCACATGATCCCGCACTTCTGCCCCGAACGGGGAGTCAACGCCCGCATCCCCCCGAGAGCAGGGCAGGGCGTACGGCGGCAGCCCCGGGCGCACGGGCCCCGGGGTGTCAACCCGGACGCGACACCGAACCGCGCATTCGAGACATTCAGCGACCTTTACCCCAAAGGGCGATTACAGATCAAAGGCGGATCGTAGCCGAGGGTGTTGTGACAAAGCCATTACATGCCCAGAGCCTGCACGGGCCTACGGACACCCCCTCGGCCGCCCTTACCATTTTGGCTTGGCCCCTGCCCGTCTCCAGGAACGCGAGATCCATGACCGTCTCTACTGACGACGTACTGCTTGTCCACGGCGGCACCCCGCTGGAGGGCGAGATCCGGGTTCGCGGTGCGAAGAACCTTGTGCCCAAGGCCATGGTCGCCGCCCTGCTCGGCAGCGGCCCCAGCCGGCTGCGCAATGTGCCCGACATCCGCGACGTACGCGTGGTGCGCGGGCTGCTCCAGCTGCACGGGGTCACGGTCCGGCCCGGCGACGAGGCCGGCGAGCTGATCCTCGACCCCTCGCACGTCGAGAGCGCCAACGTCGCGGACATCGACGCGCACGCCGGCTCCTCCCGGATCCCGATCCTGTTCTGCGGCCCGCTGCTGCACCGCCTCGGCCACGCCTTCATCCCCGGTCTGGGCGGCTGCGACATCGGCGGCCGGCCGGTGGACTTCCACTTCGACGTGCTGCGCCAGTTCGGCGCGAAGATCGAGAAGCGCGCCGACGGGCAGTACCTGGAGGCCCCGCACCGGCTGCGCGGCACCAAGATCCGGCTGCCGTACCCGTCGGTCGGCTCGACCGAGCAGGTCCTGCTGACGGCCGTGCTGGCCGAGGGCGTGACCGAGCTGTCGAACGCCGCGGTGGAGCCGGAGATCGAGGACCTGATCTGCGTCCTGCAGAAAATGGGCGCGATCATCTCGATGGACACCGACCGGACGATCCGGATCACCGGTGTCGACAAGCTCGACGGCTACACCCACCGGGCGCTCCCGGACCGGCTGGAGGCCGCCTCCTGGGCGTCGGCGGCGCTGGCCACCGAGGGCAACATCTTCGTCCGCGGGGCGCACCAGCGCTCGATGATGACCTTCCTGAACACCTTCCGGAGGGTCGGCGGCGCCTTCGAGATCGGCGACGAGGGCATCCGCTTCTGGCACCCGGGCGGCTCGCTCAACGCGATCGCCCTGGAGACCGACGTGCACCCCGGCTTCCAGACCGACTGGCAGCAGCCGCTGGTGGTCGCGCTGACCCAGGCGTCGGGCCTGTCGATCGTGCACGAGACGGTCTACGAGTCCCGGCTCGGCTTCACCTCCGCGCTCAACCAGATGGGCGCGCACATCCAGCTCTACCGCGAGTGCCTGGGCGGCTCCGCCTGCCGCTTCGGCCAGCGCAACTTCCTGCACTCCGCGGTCGTCTCCGGCCCCACCAAGCTGCAGGGCGCCGACCTGGTCATCCCCGACCTGCGCGGCGGCTTCTCGTACCTGATCGCGGCGCTGGCCGCGCAGGGCACCTCGCGGGTGCACGGCATCGACCTGATCAACCGCGGCTACGAGAACTTCATGGCGAAGCTCGTCGAGCTGGGCGCCCAGGTGGAGCTGCCCAACGGGGAGCTGCGCAACTGACGCCGGCCGGCTGAGCGGCGCACGACGAGGGGCGGCCACCCGGGTTCCGGGTGGCCGCCCCTCGTCGTGCGGGCGGGTGCCGCGGCCGGCGGCCCCACGACGGCGCTGCGGCGGCCCTCAGCGGGCCGCCGGGCGGCGCCGGCCACCCGGTGGCCCCCCGCGCCGTCCCCGGCCCGCAGGCGGGCAGGAGGGCGGCGGCACGGCGGCACGGGAAAGGCGGCCGCCCCTGGAGGGGGCGGCCGCCTTTCTCACGCCGTACGGAGGGTCTTACTTGCCCTTGGCGGCTTCCTTGAGCTTGGAGCCCGCGGAGACCTTCACGCTGTAGCCGGCCGGGATCTGGATCGGGTCACCGGTCTGCGGGTTGCGCGCGGTACGAGCGGCACGGTGGGTGCGCTCGAAGGTCAGGAAGCCGGGGATGGTGACCTTCTCGTCGCCCTTGGCGACGACCTCGCCGATCACCTCGGCGAGGGCGGCCAGAACGGCGTCGGCGTCCTTGCGGGTCACCTCGGCGCGATCGGCCAGAGCGGCCACCAGCTCACTGCGGTTCATGTTTGTACTCCCGTGTTCTTCTTGCCAATGAGGCGTGAGATCGAAGCCGATGCTGCCAGGGTCCTCGGACAGTCCCCGGACCCGGGTCTGGTGCCAGACCCTCTCGCCCGATTACGCATCCTGCCCCTACCTGCGGCGGTAAAGCCAATCCGGCACCCAGGAGGGTCACACGAAAAGCGCCACTGCCTCGTCAGTGGTGACGCTCCGTGCCAATCCCGCTCCGGGCCGGCCCCACAGGGCGGCGGTCGCTTACTGTCCGCCACCCTATGGGCGCACCAACGACGGCGTGTCCCGCGACGCGCCGTTCTCAGACCGTCGTGGCCGCCGTCACAGCGGGCTCGCTGCCCTTGGCCGCTTCCCGGACCGCACCGGCCACCGCGCCCGCGACCTTCTCGTTGAAGACGCTGGGGATGATGTAGTTCGGGTTGACCTCGTCCTCCAGGACGACGTCCGCCAGGGCGCCGGCCGCAGCCAGCATCATGTCGGTGTTCACGGTACGGGAGTGGGCGTCCAGGAGGCCGCGGAAGACACCGGGGAACACCAGGACGTTGTTGATCTGGTTCGGGAAGTCGGAGCGGCCGGTGGCCACGACGGCGGCGGTCTGCCGGGCGATCGCCGGGTCGACCTCCGGGTCGGGGTTGGCGAGTGCGAACACGATCGCGCCGTCGGCCATCCGCGCGACGTCGTCGCCGTCCAGGACGTTGGGCGCGGAGACGCCGATGAAGACGTCCGCGCCGACCACGGCCTCCTTGAGGGTGCCGGTGACGCCCTCGGGGTTGGTGTTGTCGGCGATCCAGCGCAGCGCGGAGTCCGGGTCGGCGTCGACCAGGTCGGTGCGGCCGGCGTGCACAACGCCGTGGATGTCGGCGACGACGGCGTGCCGGACACCGGCGGCGAGCAGCAGTTTGAGGATCGCGGTGCCGGCCGCGCCGGCGCCGGACATCACGACCCGGACGTCCTCGATCTTCTTGCCGACGACGCGCAGCGCGTTGGTGAGCGCGGCGAGCACCACGATGGCGGTGCCGTGCTGGTCGTCGTGGAAGACCGGGATGTCCAGGGCCTCGCGCAGCCGCGCCTCGATCTCGAAGCAGCGGGGCGCGGAGATGTCCTCCAGGTTGATGCCGGCGAAGCCGGGGGCGATGGCCTTGACGATCTCGACGATCGCGTCGGAGTCCTGGGTGTCCAGGCAGATCGGCCAGGCGTCGATGCCGGCGAAGCGCTTGAAGAGGGCCGCCTTGCCCTCCATGACGGGCAGCGCGGCCTTGGGGCCGATGTTGCCCAGGCCCAGCACGGCGGAGCCGTCGGTGACCACCGCGACGCTGTTGCGCTTGATGGTCAGGCGGCGGGCGTCCTCGGGGTTGTCGGCGATGGCCTGGCAGACCCGGGCGACGCCGGGGGTGTAGACCATGGACAGGTCGTCACGGTTGCGGATGGGGTGCTTCGACGACATCTCGATCTTGCCGCCGAGGTGCATGAGGAACGTACGGTCGGAGACCTTGCCGAGGGCGACGCCCTCGATGCCGCGCAGCTGCTCGACGATCTCGTCGGCGTGGGCCGTGGACGTCGCCGCGATGGTGACGTCGATGCGGAGCTTCTCGTGTCCGGACGCAGTGACGTCGAGGCCGGTCACCGAGCCTCCGTGGGACTCGACGGCCGTGGTGAGCTGGGACACCGCGGTTCCGCTCGCGGGCACCTCCAGCCGGACCGTCATCGAGTAGGAGACGCTGGGCGCCGTTGCCATGGCCGACTTCCTCTGCTTTCACCGTGTAGCTGGATTGCCGTCCGATCGTCGCACCTACCGCGCAGTACGCGGTAGCCGCCTCGCATTGCGAACGTTTTGTTCGCCCGCGACGACATCTTCGGAAAACGAATTCCACCATACGAGAATGATCGCGCACAGAAAAGAGGTCCACGCCACCGGAGTGGCGTGGACCTCTCTGCGTCAACGGCACCGACCCGCCATGCTCGCCTCGCGGCAAGTGGTCGCTCGTAGCGACGATGGTTGGGCCCGGGGGCTTGGATCGAGCCGGTGCCGTCACCCAGGCTAACAAACCATCCCCGGAAGCGAATCCCGTCCCGCGGCGCCGATTTCCACAACCCCCCGGACGGCCGTCGGCCACCGGCGGACAGCCGGCGGCCGGACGGGGAACGCCTCAGTCCCGCAGCAGGTCGGGCACCGCCGCGGCGTCCGGCTCGTCGCGCGCGGTGGAGAGCACCGTCAGCTGCTGGGTGGCGCGGGTCAGCGCCACGTAGAGCACCCGCAGGCCGGCCGGCGACTCGTCGGCGATCTCGGCGGGCGAGACCACCAGCGTGGCGTCGTACTCCAGGCCCTTGGCCTCCAGGGAGCCCAGGGCCACCACCCGGTCGCCCAGCGGGGCCAGCCAGCGGCGGGCCTGCTCGCGGCGGTTCATCGCCACCACGACGCCGACCGTGCCGTCCACCTCGTCCAGCAGCCGCCCGGCCGCCGCGACGGTGGCCCGCTCCAGCTCCTTGTCGCCCGTCGGGCCCGCGCCGTCCCCGGCGAGCGCGAAGCGCGGCCGCAGGCCCGTCGAGCGGACCGCCTTCGGCGACTGCATGCCGGGCATCGCCAGCGCGAGCACCTTGCCGGCGAGTTCGGCGATCTCCGCGGGGTTGCGGTAGTTCACGGTCAGCGTGAAGCGGCGGCGCGGGCGGGTGCCGAGCGCCTCGTCCCGGGCGAGGGCGGCCTCGTCGGGGTCCGACCACGAGGACTGCGCCGGGTCGCCGACGACGGTCCAGGTCGCCTGCCGGCCGCGGCGGCCGACCATCCGCCACTGCATCGGCGTCAGGTCCTGCGCCTCGTCGACGATGACGTGGGCGTAGTCGGTGCGCTCCTCCTCCAGGCGTTCGCGCCGGCCGCGGCCGCCGCCGTTGCGGTCCGCCCAGGTCGTCAGCTCCTCCAGGCCGGTGAGATGGTCCAGCGGGTCGGCCTCGCGCGGACGGGCCGGGCGCATCGGGGCGCCCACGATCTGCTGGAGTTCGTCCAGCAGCGCGATGTCGTGCACCGACAGCGGGCCCTGCCCGGCGGCGTCCAACCGCCCCAGGGAGCGGGCCAGTTGGCGCACCTCGCGAGGGTTGAGGACGCGGCGTGCCCAGCGGCTCAGCAGGCGCTCGTCGGCCATCGCAGCCAGCACGCCGCGCGGGGTCAGCTCGGGCCACCAGGCGTCCAGGAATTCCTGGAGGACGGGCTCGGTGGTGAGGTCCTCGTCGAAGCCCTCACGGGCCTCGGCGGCGAGTTCGGGGTCGGTGTAGCGGCGGCCCGCGCCGGACTTGGCCCACAGGGCGTCCAGGATCAGCCGGCGGGCGCGCGGGCGCAGCAGGTTGACCGGGGCGGTGCCGCCGAGGGCCGACTGGCGGATGGCGTGCAGCTCGTCGGCGTCCAGTTCGAGGCGGGTGCCGAACGCCACCACCCGCAGCCGGGCGGGCGCGGTGGAGGCGGGACGGGCGGATCCGCCCCGGGTCCGGCGGCGGGCGCCGCCCCGGGGAGCCGGCCCGTCGGGCCCCCGGACGAGGTCCTCCAGGGACAGCTGGGTGTCCGGCCCGGCGTCCTCCGCCACGCCGCCCGCGGGCGGTGCCGCCAGCTCCAGAGCGCCGCGGGCCGCCTTGCGCAGCAGCTTCTGCATCCGCGAGGAGCCCTTGATCCGGGCGACCGCGGGCGGGTCGTACGCGGTCGCCTCCGCGCCGTCGACGAGCGAGCCGAGCGCGCGGATGGCGACCTGGCCCTCCTCGCCGAGCGACGGGAGCACGCCCTCGGTGTAGGCGACCAGCAGCGGCGTCGGGGAGACGATCAGGATGCCGCCGGCGTAGCGGCGGCGGTCCTGGTAGAGGAGGTAGGCGGCGCGGTGCAGGGCGACCGCGGTCTTGCCGGTGCCGGGCCCGCCCTCGACCTCGGTGACGGAGGCGGCGGGCGCCCGGATGACCATGTCCTGCTCGGCCTGGATGGAGGCGACGATGTCCCGCATGGTGTGGCTGCGGGCCCGGCCGAGCGCGGCCATCAGCGCGCCGTCGCCGATCGCCGGCAGCTCGCGGCCGTCCAGCGTCGCGGTGACCTCCGGGCGCATCAGGTCGTCCTCGACGCCGAGGACCCGGCGGCCCTTGGAGCGGATCACCCGCCGGCGGACGACCCGGCCGGGGGCGACCGGGGTGGCGCGGTAGAAGGGCGCGGCGGCCGGCGCCCGCCAGTCGATGACCAGCGGGGAGTAGTCCGCGTCGAGGACGCCGAGCCGCCCGATGTGCAGCGTCTCGGCGATCGTCGCGCGGTTGTTCTCGACGGCGCCGTCGGCGGGCTCGACCGAGGTGTACGCGCCGTCCGGGCCCTTCTTGCCGTCCTTGCCGAGGAGCAGGTCGATCCGCCCGAAGAGGAAGTCCTCGTACTCGGAGTTCAGCCGGTGGAGGTGGACTCCGGCCTGGAAGACCTGGGCGTCCCGCTCGGCGAGCGCGCCGGGCGTGCCGACCTGGCCGCGCTTGGCGGCGTCGTCCATCAGGAACTCGGCCTCGTGGATCTTCTCCTCAAGGCGCCGGTAGACGCGGTCGAGATGCGTCTGCTCGGCCTCGATCTCGCGGTCGCGAACGGAATCCGGTGCGTGGTCCGGTGCGTGCGTGGCGTTGTGCGCGGCCACCCAGGCCCCCTTCTGCTGTGCGTAGGGCAGCCGTCAACCGTACGCGAACCGGGCACCGTGCGCACCTGGTGAGAGGGACAAAATCGGGCAGATTTCCGCAGATTCCGTCGGATGTTGCGTCAGATCGTCACTTCGGGCGTCTCAGACCTTCACGGTGGCCAGTCGCCTGCCCTCCAGCGTGCTGATCTCGAAGTGGTCGATGTCGGCGCGGTCGAGGGCCGCGCCGCCCGCCGCGTAGAGGGGCTCGCGGTTCCACTTGGCGGCGCTGCCGGGGATGCCGTAGCCGCCCTTGGGCACGGCCCAGGTGGTGACGGTCTGCCGCCGGCCGTCCTTGCCGACGGCGACCAGGTCGCAGGAGAGCGGTCCCTTGACGTTGGCGAGTTCCAGGACGACCTGGGTGCCCCAGGGGCGCGGCGCCATGGAGACACCGGCGGAGACCTTGGTGACCGGGTCGACGGAGCCGGCCTTCTCGCCCTCGGCGTACTGGGCGCGCACGGCGTTCGCCAGCGGCGGCGCCGCGGCCGGCGGCGCGTCGGCGTCCCCCTTGAGGGAGAGGGCGGCGAGCGGTCCGCCGACGATCAGTACGACGGCCGCGGCGACCAGGAACAGCCGGCGCCGGGCTCGGCCGCGGCGGGTGGCGGCGACCTCGTCGAGGAGTCCGTTCAGCAGCCGCGGGCCGGGAACGGCGGTGAGGGTCTCCGGGGTGGGGGCGGACTCCTTGAACTCGGCGAGTGCGGGCGTGAGCCCCATCAGCTCCTCCAGTTCGGCCGCGCACCGGTCGCAGCCGACCAGGTGCGCCTCGAACCGTTCCGCGTCGGCGGCGTCCAGGACGCCCAGCGCGTAGGCGCCGACGTCGGTGTGCCGGTCCGGCTGCGTGGGCGGGATCACTCCGTCACTCCTCGTTCTTGAAGCGAGAGCTTCAGGGAGCGCAGCGCGTAGAAGACCCGGGACCGCACGGTTCCGGCCGGCACGCGCAGCACCTCCGCTGCCTCGTTGACCGTACGCTCCTTGAAGTACGTCTCGACGAGGGCCTCTCGGTGGGCCTGGCTCAGGTCGCTCAGTGCCTCGGAGATCGTCATCATGCGCAGCGCCCGGTCGATCACGTCCGCGGCGGGCATCGTCTCCAGAGGTGTCGCGTCGACCTCCTGGGGTCTGGCCTTCCGGCTGCGGTGACCGTCGATCACTATCCGCCGGGCGACCGTCACCAGCCACGGGCGGATGGACCCGGTGGCCCGCTGCAGCTGGTCGGCGTTGCGCCAGGCGCGCACCAGCGTCTCCTGCACCACGTCCTCCGCGCGATGCCGGTCGCCCGCCACCAGTCGCAGGACGAAAGCGAGGAGCGGGCCCGCGTGCTCGTCATAGAGGGCTCGCATGAGCTCCTCGTCAGGTGTCGTCCTGTCTGCCACGACGGCATCCTTACGCACTCCAACTCCCGGGTCGATAGCCCGCATCACCCAAGATCGCCGGGGACCTGGCCATGAAATCGGACTTGCGGTGAGGAGTACGGACGGGACGGGCGGGTCACTCAGCCGCCGGCCGGAAAATTTTTCCCGGGCATGACGGAGGCCGGGGCGAGGGGCTCGGGCGGCGGGCCGACGGGCTCGGGCGGCGGGCCGACGGGCTCCGGCGACGGGACGCGGGCCGGTCCGGGAGCGGCGCCGGAGGGGACGGGGCCGCCCGCGGGGCCGGTCGCCCCGCGCACGGTCGAGCGTCTGCGGTGGCGCGCCACCCGCTCCCGATTGCCGCACACCTCGCTGGAGCACCAGCGGCGGCGCCGCCCGCGCGAGCCGTCCAGGTAGACCAGCGAGCAGTGCTCGCCCGCGCACTGCCGCAACTGCCCGCGCGCCACCGGGTCGGTGAGCAGCCCGACCGCGTCCCGGGCGACCGCGGCCAGCAGCCCGGCGCAGTCGGGCGGGGCGCAGAGCGTACGGGCCAGGGTGCCGTCGGCGCCGCGCACCGCCCGCGGGGCGGGCGGCGGGCCGGCCGCGGCCGCGGAGTTGAGCCGGTCCAGGTCGGCGTCGGCCGCCCGGTCCCGCAGCTCGTCGTGCACCACCCGGCACACCAGGTCGCGCAGCGCCCGGAAGCGGACGACCCAGCGGCCGTCGACGGCGTCCAGCGGGACGCCGCGCGGCACCAGCCCCGCGCCGACCAGCCAGGCCGCCAACTGCTCGGGGCCGGTGAGCCGTTCGGCGGGCGCGTCGCCGGCCGTGGCCACCAGGTCCAGGCAGGTCCGGCCGCAGTCGAACCGCAGGTCGCACGCCGCTGCCATGTGCCTGTCACTCCTTAGGAACCAAACGCGTGTGCTCCCAGAGTGCCCGGCGCGCGGCCCGCCCGGAACCCTCCGGAGGCGGCCACTCCGTACGGCGGGCGGCGCGGGCGCCCCGGGGGCCCGCCGCGCCCGGACACCGGGGGTCCCACGGGTAGACACCGCAAGTAGACTCTGTGCGTATACACCTGATGTATAGTCCGCGGCGGGTCGGCCCGCGGCCCGCGCACCGGCCCGCCCCGCACGTCACCGCACGTCTTTGCCCCTCCAGGACGAAGGTCTCCATGTCGCGCAAGTCCCTGCTCACGAACCGCGCCAGCCTGACCCACAAGATCGGCTACGCGGTCCGCAACCCCGCCCGCATCACCCCGTACGTCAAGCGCACCGCCCGCGACACCTGGCTGCGCCTCAAGCACCCCGACCACGTCGCGTACTACCGGGCGGTGATGGCCTCCGACACCGGCCGCAGCCCCGAGGCCGCGGTGGGCAGCCGCAGCCACGAGCGGTGGCTGGCGCTGGGCGAGATGCAGTTCGCCTACCTGGCCGGGCACGGCCTCCGGCCGGAGCACCGGATGCTGGACATCGGCTGCGGCAACCTGCGGGCCGGCTGGCGCTTCATCGCCCACCTCGACACCGGCAACTACTACGGCATCGACATCTCGCCGGACATCCTGATAGCCGCCAAGCGCACCCTGACGACGTACGAACTCCAGGACAAGCTGCCGCACCTGACGATCACGCAGGACCTGAAGCTGGACTTCCTGCCGGCCGGCCACTTCGACGTGGTGCACGCGCACAGCGTCTTCTCGCACTCCCCGCTCGACGTGATCGACGAGTGCCTCGCGCACGTCGGCCGGATCCTGGCCCCCGGCGGCTTCTTCGACTTCACCTTCGACCGCACCGAGGGCACCGAGCACCAGGTGCTGCGCGAGGACTTCTACTACCGGACCGACACCCTGCTGCGGCTGGCCCGCGGGCACGGCCTGGAGGCCCGCTTCATGGACGACTGGGAGACCCGGCCGCACGGCCAGTCCAAGATCCGCGTCAGCAACCCGGCGCGACCCTCCTGACCTGCGTGTCCTCCCCGCTGTACTTGTCGGTGTCCGCGTGCGGGTCCAGCGCCAGCCGGTAGCCGCGCTTGACGACCGTCTGGATCAGCTTGGGCGCGCCCAGCGCCACCCGCAGCCGGGCCATCGCGGTCTCCACCGCGTGTTCGTCGCGGCCCGCGCCCGGCAGCGCGCGCAGCAGCTCGGCGCGGGCGACGACCCAGCCGGGACGGCGGGCCAGCGCCCGCAGCAGCGCCATCCCGGCCGGCGGCACCGGCCGCAGCACGCCGTCCACCACGACGGCGTGCCCGCGGATCTCCAGCCGCCGCCCGGCCACCGGCAACGGCCGTACCCGGCCCGGCAGTTCGCGGCACAGCAACTGCACCAGCGGCCCGAGCCGGAAGCGCTCCGGCTGCAGCGTGGGGACGTCCTCGGCCTCCAGCGGCAGCGCGGTCACCGGCCCCACGCACACCGGCAGCACGTCCGTGCGCAGCGCCGCCAGCAGCGCGTCGCGGATGCCGCGCTCCGCCGCGCGGCGCAGCAGCGAGGCGGCGGCCGGCGCGCTGGTGAACGTCACCGCGTCCAGGCCGCCGGCGAGCGTCGCGTCCAGCAGCCGGTCGACCGGACCGAGGTCCTCCGGCGGCATCCAGCGGTACACGGGGACGCCGACGACCTCCGCGCCGCCGGCCCGCAGCGCCTCGACGAACCCCGGCAGCGGCTCCCCGTGCAGCTGCAGCGCGATCCGGCGCCCGGCGACGCCCTCCTCCAGCAGCCGGTCCAGCACCTCGGCCATCGACTCCGAGGCCGGCGACCACTTCTCGGTCAGCCCGGCGGCCCGGATCGCGCCGCGCACCTTCGGCCCGCGCGCCAGCAGCTCCACCCCGGCCAGCCGGTCCAGCAGCGCCTCGCCCAGCCCCCAGCCCTCGGCGGCCTCCACCCAGCCGCGGAAGCCGATGGCGGTGGTGGCCACGACGACGTCGGGGGCGTCGTCGATCAGCGCCCGGGTCACCGCGAGCAGCTCGGTGTCGTCCGGCAGCGGCACGATGCGCAGCGCGGGGGCGTGCAGCACCTGCCCGCCGCGCCGCTCCAGCAGCGCGCCCAGCTCCTCCGCCCGCCGGGCCGCGGTCACCCCGATGGTGAACCCGTCCAGCGGCCGGACCCCCGGTGCCGTGCCCGGCTCCGTCCGCTCCCGCTCCCCGCGCCCCTGATGCTGCTCGTCCATGGTCGTCCCGCTCCGCCCAGAGTGGTTGTGCCGCGTTCCGCAGCCCGGCCGCCGCGGCTCGGGCGGCACGGAGTGCCAAGGTGCCCAGACTGCCAACGGCAGGTGACAGCCCGGGTCCTCCAGTATTTCCGCACCGTTACGCCGCGCGCCTCACACCTCCGCGTGGACCGCGCGCCGCTCCCCCTCCGCGGCCGCCCCGGCCGCCCCGGCCCGCGCGGCACGCCGCTCCCGCGCGGCGGGACGCAGGTATACGGCCCAGGTCACCGCGGCGCACACGGCGTAGCAGACCAGGAAGGAGACGAAGGCCGGGGTGCCGGAGCCGGCCGTCAGGAACGCCTGCCGGAACGCGAGGTTGATGGCCAGCCCGCCGAGCGCGCCCACCGCGCCGATCAGCCCCATCGCCGCGCCCGACAGCCGCCGCCCGTAGGCCGCGGCCGCCTCGCCCGCCAGGCCGCGGCGCAGCGCCTGGGCCTGGAAGATCCCCGGGATCATCTTGTACGTGGACCCGTTGCCGAGCCCCGACAGCACGAACAGCGCGAAGAAGCCGACGAGGAACACCGGCAGCGAGTGGTCCGCCGACGCGCGGATGACCACGCCGGTGGCCAGGCCCATCGCCGCGAAGGTCCCCAGCGTGATCCGGGCGCCGCCGAAGCGGTCCGCCAGCCGCCCGCCGACCGGCCGGAGCAGCGACCCCAGCAGCGGTCCGACGAAGGTCAGCGACGCGGCCTGGAGCGGGGTGCGGGCGAACTGGTTCTGCAGTACCAGCCCGAAGGCGAAGCTGTAGCCGATGAACGACCCGAAGGTGCCGATGTACAGCAGCGACATCACCCAGGTGTGTGGCTGCCGGGCGGCGTCCAGGGCCGCCCCGGTGTCGTGGGTGACCGGCGCGAGGTTGTCCATGAACAGCGCCGCGAGCACCGCCGCCAGCACGATCAGCGGCACGTACACGGCCAGCACCAGCCGCGGATGGCCGGCGCCCGCCGTCCCGATCACCAGCAGCCCCAGCAGCTGGATGACCGGCACCCCGATGTTGCCGCCGCCCGCGTTCAGCCCCAGGGCGAACCCCTTCTTGCGCAGCGGGAAGAAGGAGTTGATGTTCGTCATCGAGGAGGCGAAGTTCCCGCCGCCGACGCCGGCCACCATCGCGACCAGGATGAACGTGGTGTACGACGTCCCCGGGTGCATCACCACCGCGGCCGCCGCGGTCGGCACCAGCAGCAGCAGCGCGCTGATCACCGTCCAGTTGCGCCCCCCGAACAGCGCCACCGCGAAGGTGTACGGCACCCGCAGCACCCCGCCCACCAGCGTCGGGATCGCCACCAGGAAGAACTTCCCGGCCGGGTCGATCCCGTACTCCGGCCCCATGAACAGCACCATCACCGACCACAGGCTCCAGACGGAGAAGCCGATGTGCTCGGACAGCACGGAGAAGGCCAGGTTCCGCCGGGCGATCCGCTCACCGGTCTCCCGCCAGAACCCCTCGTCCTCCGGCTCCCACCGCTCGATCCACCGCCCCCCTCGCCGCGCACGGCCCTCGGTACGGCTTGCGCCGGGACTGTCGCTACGGGTGCCTGCCGCGGCCTCGGCCGTCATCGCGCCTCCCAAGGAGTCGGGTCGTCTGCCCCGAACATAGGGACCGCGGGTTTCGGCGCGGTGGCGTGAGGTGACCGCCGCGAAACCTCGCGCTCACCAGGCGCACGGGGACCCCGTGAGCGATCTCGGACGCTCCGGCGTGCGCGCCCTGTGGGCCCGCGCCGGTTTGCCTCGCACGCCCCCGTGATCACTCCTTCGAGGCAATGGAAATTGACGTGGACACTGTCAGCATCCTGTCGAACGCGCTGCGTGACCCCCGTGGCGCGCCCCGCGTCCACCCGGCCCGCCCGGCGCCGCACCGGCCCCTCCAGTGGAGTGCTCCCCCACCGTGGATTTCCTCGTCCTCCCCGACCACCCCGCCTCCGACGCGCTCGGCCGCTGCCTGCCGGCGAGCCCGGCCCGCCGCACCCTCCGCCACCCCTCGGGACGCCCCTGGATCACCGGGCACTGGTCCGCCGACGAGGCCGTGCCCGCCGAGGCCGGGCCGCGCCGCGCGCTGCTGCTCGGCACCACCCCGGCGACCCCCGGCACACTGGCCCGGCTGCTGCCCGGCCCCGGCCACCTCGACGGCATCGGCCGCCGCGCCCGCCGCCTCCCCGGCAGCGCCTTCCTGCTGACCGCCGCCGACGGCGACCTGCGCTGCCGGGGCGACCTCGCCGGCGTCCGCCTGCTCCACCACGCCCGGATCGCCGGCGTCACCGTCGCCGGCAACCGCCCCCAGGACCTGGCCGCGCTCGCCCGCGCCGCGGCCGCGGCGGGCCTCCCGGCCGGCGCCCCCGGCCTCGGCTTCCTCGACGAGGACGCGCCGGCGCTGCGTCTGCTGTTCCCCTTCGCCCCGCTCCCGCTGGCCCTGCGCCCCGCCTGGCACGCGGTGTCCGCCGTACCCCCGGGCCACCACCTCACCCTGTACGCCAACGGGCGCCACTCCCTGGCCCGTTGGTGGCGCCCACCGGAACCGGACATCCCCCTGGAGCACGCCGCGGAGCACGTGGCCGGGGCGCTGGCCGACGCGGTGGCGGCCCGTGCCGGGCGCGCACAGCGGCAGGCCGCCGCCGACGGGACCGCCCGCCGCGGCACGCTCAGCGCCGGCCTCTCCGGCTCCACCGGCGCCACCGGACTGTGCTTCCTCGCCGCCCGCGAGGACGTCCGGCTGCTCACCACCTCCTGGGCGTCCCGCGACCCCGGCGACGAGGACACCCGGTGGAGCGCCCGCGGCGCCGCCACCCTCGCCGCGGCGGAACGGCAGCGCGAACGGCAGCGCCGGCGGCTCACCGGGCAGGACACCGGCCAGGAGCGGGACGGGAACGGCGGCAGGCGCAGGAACAAGGGCACGGGCAAGGACGCCGCCCGGGGGCGGCGCGGCGGCCGTGGCGCCGCGGGAGCCCCGCCCCCGCCCGAGGCGCACCTCTCCCTGCCGTACGCCGACGCCCCCACCTGCTACACCCCGCCCACCGACACCCGCCACGGCACCCCCGCCGACCCGGCGGGCCCGCTCGCCGTCTTCCGCGAGGCGGCCCGCCTCGCCCACCGGGCCCGGCTGGTCGCCGAGCACGGCTCCCGGCTGCACCTCGTCGCCGCCGGCGCCGACGCGCTGTTCGGGCACCGCCCGGCGGCCCTCAACTCCCTTGCCCACGGCGACCTGCGCACCGCCGCCCGGCGCGCCTGGACCGCCCACCACCTCTGCCACTGGACCGCCCGCGACACCCTGCGCACGCTCCGCGGCGGCCGCTCCTACGCCCGGTGGCTGGCCGGCAGCGCACCCCGGGCGCCCGGCCCGGGACGGCGGGCCGGCGGCGCCGACTGGGAGCCGCCGCCCGCCCTGCCGCCGTGGGCGCACCCGGACGCCGTCGCCACCGTCCGCCGGCTGCTGCGCGAGGCCGCCGACGAGGCCCCCGAACCGTTCGCGCCGCTGCGCGCCCAGCACGACATCCTCCGTGCCGCCCTGCACGCCGCGGAGACCGTCCGCGGCGCCGACGCCCTGACCGCCGCGCACGGCGTCGGCCACGAGGCGCCGTTCCTCGACGACGCGGTCGTCGAGGCGGCGCTCGCCCTCGACCTCGCCGACCGCGGCCGGCCCGGCGTCCACCAGCCGCTGCTCACCCGCGCGCTGCGCGGCGTCGTCCCCGACGGCGTCCTCGGCCGCGGTACGCACACCGGGCCCGGCCCCGAAGCCCACGCCGGCCTGCGCGCCCACCGCGACGCCCTGGCCGCCCTCTGCGACGACTCCCCGCTCGCCGCCCGCGGCCTGATCCACCCCGACGTCCTGCGGCGCCACCTCACCGCCCCGCAGCCGCAGCCGCCCGTCCTGCGGGCCCTGGACGCCACCCTCGCCACCGAGTACTGGCTGCGCGCCGTCGCCCCCGACCACGCCCCCGCGCCGGCCGTGTCGGTACCCGCCGTCCCCGCGCCGGCCGTGTCCGTACCCGCCGTCCCCGTCCCCCGCGCCGCCCCGGCGAGAGGAGTGCCGTCCCCATGACCGCCGTACCCGCCGTCCCGCCGCCCCGCCGCCCGCCCGTCGACCCGATGACCGGCCCCGCCCCGCTCCCCGCCGGCGGCCGGCTCACCGTCCGCGAACGCTGCGGCGCCCGCGCGGCGGTGGCCGTCGCCCGGGTCCTGGCAGCGCTGCCGCCGCACCGGATGTGCCGCCTCCTGGAGCGGATCCGGCGCGGCGCCCGGCCCGCCACCGCGGCGGAGGCGCTGCGGGCCCGGCACGCCGTGGTCACGGTCAGCCCGCACTGCGCGGGCGACGGCTGCCTCCCCCGCTCCCTGGCCACCGCGCTGCTGTGCCGCGCCCGCGGCCACTGGCCGCAGTGGTGCAGCGGCGTACGCACCGCGCCGTTCCGCACCCACGCCTGGGTCGCGGTCGACGGCCGCCCCGTCGGTGAACCCGCCGAGACGGCCTTCTACCACCGCGTGCTCAGCGTTCCGTAGTCTCCGCGCCCCCGCTCGGCACCGGCCCGGCCACGCCCATCGCACGCGCGTCCTCCGGCGGCAGCCAGCCGCCCTCCGGGACCGTCAACCAGCCGTCCCGGCGCCCCAGTTGGCCCGCCACCGCGCGCAGCGCCGCCAGCCCGGGGTGCCCCAGCCCCCGCCGCCACACCATCGACACCGGCGACAGCGGCACCGGCTCCACCACCGGGCGCAGCACCATCCCCGGCACCTCGATGAACTCCACGCTCGCCAGCACCGACCAGCCCCGTTTACGCACCACCCGTACGAACTCCTGCGAGCCGTCGATCTCCGGGAACGGCTCGGCCATCGCGATGCCGCGCCCCGCGAAGAGCCGCGCCGCCAGCTCCGTCCACTCCACCGTCTGCGGATTCCCGGCGGCCGCGTACAGCGTCTCGCCGGCCAGTTCCGCGAGCGGGACCTCCGGCCGCGCCGCCAGCGGATGGTCCTCCCGCAGCAGCACCGCCATCGGCTCCAGCCGGACCGGCTGGTGCTCCAGACCGGCCCGCACGGCCGCCGGCAGCCCCGCGTACCGCCCGAAGGAGACGTCCAGCCGCCCGGCCAGCAACTCCCCCGCCGCGCCGGTCAGTCCGCTGTGGAAACGGGCCACCAGCTCACAGCTGTCCGGCAGCCGGCCCCTGGCCTCCTCCAGCACCCGGTAGGCGGTGCCGACCGGCACCCCGACGTCGACCAGCAGCGGCCGCTCGGGGGCCGGCCGGAAGGCCGCGGCCAGCTCCTCGTGCGCGGTCAGCACCCGCCGCGCGTACGGCAGCAGCCGCGCCCCGTCGGCGGTCAGCGAGACCTGGCGGGTGGTCCGCACGAACAGCGCGGCGCCCACCTCCCGTTCCAGCCGCCGGATGTCGCGGCTCAGCGCCTGCTGGGCCACGTACAGCCGGGCCGCGGCGCGGGTGAAGTGCAGCTCCTCGGCGACGGCGGTGAAGGCCCGGAGCAGACGCGGATCGATGTCGGACGGCACCGGGCCATCCTGGCAGTGCCGGCCGCCCCCGCCGACCCCGCTGCCGCCCCCCGCCCCATTGACAACACAGCCGCGTGAATCGGTGCTCATCAGGTGTTGGACCGACACCGGCGGCTGCCGCCACCGTATGAGGCATGATCCTCTTCCTCGCCGCCCGCCCCGTCACCGCGCCCCCCGTACGCCCCGCCCCGCGCCGCCGCCCCCGCTTCCGCCCGCTCGCCCCCTACCGCCGGATCCTCGCCGTCCCCGGCGCCCGCGCCTTCACCGCCGCCAACCTGCTGGCCCGGCTGCCCATGGGGATGTTCAGCGTCAGCGCGGTGCTGATGATCGCCGGCTCGCGCGGCTCCTACGCGCTGGCCGGTGCGGTCACCGCGACCGGCCTCGCGGCGACGGCGCTGGCCGGGCCGTGGACCGCCCGCATGGTCGACCGCCACGGCCAGTCCCGCGTCGCGGTCCCGGCCACCGCGTTCGCCGTCCTCGGCTCGCTCTCGCTGCTGCTGTGCGTCCACCTCCGGGCGCCCGACTGGACCCTGTTCGCGTCGTACGCCGCCACCGCCACCACACCCAACACCGGCGGGATGTCCCGCGCCCGCTGGGCGCACCTCTTCCGCGACGACCCGGCCGCCCGGCACACCGCCAACTCCTTCGAACAGGCCGCGGACGAACTGTGCTTCATGCTCGGCCCGGTGCTCGCGACGCTGCTGTGCACCACCCTCTTCCCCGAGGCGGGGACCGCGGTGGCCGCGACGCTGCTGCTGACCGGCGTACTGCTCTTCGCCGCCCGGCGCGACACCGAACCACCGGTGGCGGCCCGGCCGGCCGGCACCCACGGGCAGCGGGCGGCGACACCGCTGCGGCTGCCCGGCCTCCCGCCGCTGCTGCTCACCTTCCTCGCCACCGGCGCGATCTTCGGCTCCCTGGAGGTCGTCACCCTCGCCTACGCCGACGACCACGGCATCCGCTCCGCCGCGGGCGGCATGCTGGCCCTCCAGGCGGCCGGGTCCGGCGCCGCCGGGCTGCTGTACGGCCTGCTGCGCCCGGCGGGCCGCCTCGGGGACCGCTTCCTGACCTGCGTCGGCGCGATGGCCGGGCTGATGCTGCTGCCGCTCGCGGCCGCGGCCACCGGGAGCGCGCCGGCGCTGGCCGCCGCGCTGCTCGCGGCCGGCATGGCCACCGCACCGACCATGGTCACCGGCATGGGACTGGTCCAGGCCCGCACCCCGGCGGACCGGCTGAACGAAGGGATGACACTGGCGGTGACGGCCCTGCTGGGCGGGATCGCGGCCGGCGCGGCGGCGGGCGGCTTCGCGGTGGACCACCTGGCCGCCCCGGCGGCCGCCTACGGGGTCCCCGCCACGGCGGCCGCCCTCGCCCTCACCCTCGCCCGGTCGGGCCGTCGGGCCTGGTGAGCCGGCCGGGCGCGGGCGAGGACACAACAACGCAGCGCCCCCGCGAGAATCTCGCGGGGGCGCTGCGCTACATGGGATGAGTGGAGATGGCGGGAATCGAACCCGCGTCCAACGGTGTGGAATCAGGGCTTCTCCGTGTGCAGTTCGCTGCGATTTTCTCAGCCCCGGAGATCACGCGAACAAGTCTCCGACGGGCTCAGTCACTGTTTGATGTCTCCGTTGCGCCCCGTGACCGGGCTCAACGGATAAGACCCCTAGCTGATGCCAGGATCCGGGTCGGGATCATCCCCGGGCTGACACTTCGCAGGTCGCTACTTAGGCAGCGAGGGCGAAGGAATCGCGCTTGGTGTTGGCGATTATTGGTTTCGGCATATGGTTTACGAGATCATTGCCGCTTCCTCGACACGCTTCCCCTGCTTCGACATCCGCTGTCGAAACCGATCATCCCCATGTTGATTTTTCAATGTGGTGCACACCCTCCGTGGGGTGCGCAGCCATCGTACGTGAACAACGGGTGAGGTTTCCAGCGTATTCCCGGGCCCCGCACCCGCAGGTCAGGCCCGCTGCCGCCGACGGGCCGCGGACACCGCCCGGTCCGCCTCGCGGCGGTCCTGCTGCTCACGGAGCGTCTGCCGCTTGTCGTACTCCTTCTTGCCCTTGGCCAGCGCGATCTCGACCTTGGCCCGGCCGTCCTTGAAGTAGAGCGCCAGCGGCACGATCGTGTGCCCCGACTCGTGGCTCTTGGACTCCAGCTTGTCGATCTCGTGGCGGTGCAGCAGCAGCTTCCGCTTCCGCCGCGCCGCATGGTTGGTCCAGGTGCCCTGGGCGTACTCGGGAATGTGCACGTTGTGCAGCCACGCCTCGTTGCCGTCGATCTGCACGAAGCCGTCCACGAGCGACGCCCGGCCCTGACGCAGCGACTTCACCTCGGTACCGGTCAGCACCAGACCGCACTCGTAGGTGTCCAGGATGAGGTAGTCGTGCCGCGCCTTCTTGTGCTGTGCGACGAGCTTGCGCCCGGGAGTCTTGTCCTTGCCCTTGTCCTTAGCCATAGTGCGGCCATTTTCGCACTACGCACCCGCTCCGAGGCCACTCAATACTGTGCGGGCCCGCCGCTCGGCATGATCCCCGACGACCAGGTCAGGGGTGATGCCGGCGTCGTCGACGGTCCGCCCCGACGGGGTGCGGTAGTGGCCGACGGTCAGCTCGGCGACCGAGCCGTCCGGCAGCCGGCTGGGCATCTGCACCGAGCCCTTGCCGAAGGTCGGGGAGCCCACCACGACCGCCCGGCCGCGGTCCTGGAGCGCCCCGGTCAGCAGTTCGGCGGCGCTCATCGTGCCGCCGTCGACGAGCACCACCAGCGGCAGCCGGGTGTTGCCGCCGCGCGCGGCGTACAGCGCACGCTGGGCACCCCGCATGTCGTAGGTGGCGACCAGGCCGCCGTCCAGGAAGGCGGAGGCGGTGGCGACGGCCTCGGTGACCAGCCCGCCCGTGTTGCCCCGCAGGTCGAGCAGCAGACCGCCGTGCGGCGAGGCCCGGCGCACCGCGCGGCGGACCGCGTCGCCGGTCCCCCTCGCGAACGAGGCGATCTTGACGCGGGTCGGACCGTGCGGCCCGGCCGGCCGGTCGGTGACGACGTTGCGGGTGCGCAGCCGGACGCGGTGCAGGGTCACGCTCCAGCGGCGGTCACCCCGCTGCAGGTCGAGCCGTACGGCCGTGCCGACCGCGGTCCGGGAGCCGCGCCGGGTATCGCCGCGCAGCGCCGCGACGGTCTCGGTGACCGGACGGCCCCGCGTGGCGCGGCCGTCGACGGCCCGCAGCAGGTCACCGACGGCGACGCCGGCCCCCGCCGCGGGGCTGCCCGGCCGGACCCGGGACACCTCGGTCCGGTCCCCCACCTGCCGCACCCACAGCCCGACACCGACGTAACGGCCGTCCAACTGCGCCTGGAAATCCTCGAACTCGCCCGGTGTGTAGATCGACGACCAGCGGTCGCCGCTGCGGCTGACCACGTCGGCGGCCGCCTGGGAACCGGACTTGCCGTCCTCGACGGCTTCGGTGGCGGCCCGCTCCACGGCCGCGCGGTCGGCGGTGGCGGAGGACCGCGCGGACGCGGAGCCGTGGGCCCGCGGAACGGCGTGGTCCGGGGCGGCGCGGCCGCCCGCGCCCGCCGCCTCGTCGCTCCATGTGCCGGTCACCGCACCGGTGGCCAGCACACTCGCGAGGAACAACGTCAGGGCCGCCCCGCGGCGAATGCGGCGGGGCCGGACGTACGAACACGGGCCCGACATGCCGGTGAGTCTAGGGGACAAAAAGGCGCCGTACGGGAAGTTGTCCGTACGGCGCCCCTTGGCAAAGCTCACACCTTGAGGTACTTGCGCAGCGCGAAGAACGCGGCGAGCGCGGGCATCAGCAGCCCGATCAGCAGCACCAGCGGAAGCACCGCCGCCACCGAGTCCCAGCCGATGAAGTTGATCACCTGGATCTTCTTCGCCAGCCAGTTGTTGACGAGGACGTACTTGCCGCCGACGATCAGCACGCAGGCGAACGCGGCGCCCAGCAGGCCCGCGATGGCGGCCTCCAGGATGAACGGCATCTGGATGTAGAAGCTGGACGCTCCCACCAGCCGCATGATGCCGGTCTCCCGCCGACGGCTGAACGCCGACACCCGCACGGTGTTGACGATCAGCATCAGCGCAACGACGAGCATCAACCCCATCACGCACAGCGCGGCGATGTTCATGCCGTTGAGGAGGTTGAACAGCGGCTCAACGGTGTCCCGTTGGTCCTGCACCTCCTGCACACCGGGCCGCTCGGAGAACGCCGACTTGATGACCGTGAACTTGGTGGGGTCCTTGAGCTTGACGCGGAAGGACTCCGGAAGCTGGTCGGGCGTCACCAGTCCGGCCACGGGCGTGTCGCCGAACTGCTCCTTGTAGTGCTTGTACGCCTGGTCGCTGGACTCGTGGGTCACGCTCTGGACGATCGGCAGCCGGTCCAGCTCCGCCTTGATGTCGTTCTTCTGCTGCTGGGTGGCCGCGCCCTTGGCGCAGTTGGCGCCGGTTTCGGCGTCGTTCTTGTTGCAGAAGAAGATGGAGACGTTGACCTTGTCGTACCAGTAGCCCTTCATCGTGCTGACCTGGTCGCGCATCAGCAGCGAGGCGCCGAACAGGCCCAGCGAGAGGGCTACGGAGACGATGACCGCGAAGGTCATCGTGAGGTTTCGGCGGAGACCGACGCCGATCTCCGACAGGACGAACTGGGCGCGCATGGCGTCCTTTCAGTGCTGGTAGCCGTACACGCCGCGCGACTGGTCGCGTACGAGCCGGCCCTTCTCGAGTTCCATGACCCGCTTGCGCATCTGGTCGACGATCTGCTGGTCGTGGGTGGCCATGACCACCGTCGTACCGGTCCGGTTGATCCGGTCCAGCAGCTTCATGATGCCGACCGAGGTCTGCGGGTCGAGGTTGCCGGTGGGTTCGTCGGCGATGAGCAGCATCGGGCGGTTGACGAAGGCCCGGGCGATGGCAACGCGCTGCTGCTCACCACCGGACAGCTCGCCCGGCATCCGGTCCTCCTTGCCGCCGAGCCCGACGAGGTCGAGGACCTCGGGGACCGTCTTGCGGATCTGGCCCCGCGGCTTGCCGATGACTTCGAGGGCGAAGGCGACGTTCTCCCCGACGGTCTTGTTGGGAAGCAGCCGGAAGTCCTGGAAGACCGTCCCCACCTGGCGCCGCATCTGCGGGACCTTCCAGTTGGAGAGCTTCCCGAGGTCCTTGCCGAGTACGTGCACATGGCCGTGGCTGGCCCGCTCCTCGCGCAGCAGCAGCCGCAGGAAGGTGGACTTGCCGGAACCGGAGGAGCCCACCAGGAAGACGAACTCGCCGCGCTCGATCTCGAGCGAGACGTCCCTGAGTGCAGGGCGGTTCTGCTTCGGGTAGGTCTTGGAGACGTTGTCGAATCGGATCACTGATGCACCACGGTCGACCTGGATAGCGGCACGGGTTGCCGAGTTGCGGCTCCCGTCGGTGTGCGTGACCATACGCGAACCTCGCGGGGCGGTGCAGTCGGCGTAGGGGGATGGTGCGTTTCTTCACGGCACCTTTGGGACAAAAAGCCGCACAATCCTGCGGGGCGCGCCGTTCCGGCGGGGAGCTGGCACAGTGGAAGGGGGAACCAATGTGCACCCCGGTGCGTTGGTGCAGTGAAGAAGGAGGTCGCATGACGTACGACCGACTGGTGTGCGCCAACTGCGCGGCCCCTGTGAGCGAGGGCCGCTGCCCTGTGTGCCGGGCGAGCAGGGAACGGCTCCAGCAGCAAGCGGGCGGCGTGTTCGCCCAGCTCAGCCCCGTGATGCTGGTGGCACTGATGATCGTGCTCATCGCGGTCGGGGTGCTGCTCCACCAGGCCGTCTGACGCACGCCGCACCCCTACCGGGTGCATATGACGCTGTCCCGCCCGTGGCGGGAGTGTGAACGCCGAGGGGCCCGGGACGCTGTGTGCGTCCCGGGCCCCTCGTGGTGCCGCGTCAGCGTCAGGCCGCTGCCGCGCCGCCGCCGTTCTTGTTGATCAGGCGGGGCAGCACACGGAAGCCCACACCGCCCGCGATCATCGTGGCCGCACCGATGAGCAGGAAGGTGGTGCCGGAGGAACCGGTCTCGGCCAGCTCCCCGCCCTTCGCCTGCTGCTTGGCCTGGCCGGGCGTGTCAGCGATCTGCTCCTTGCCCTGGCCGGGCTGCTCGACCGGCTTGGAGCCCTCGTTGTCGGTGCCGGTGCCGGTGGAGTCGCCGCCGGTGGTGGTGCCACCGCTGGGGCCGCCGTTGCCACCGTTGCCGCCGTTGCCGCCACCGGTGGACTGGCCACCGCTGTTGTGGCCACCGGTGCTGTCGCCGCCGGTGGACTGGCCACCGCTGTTGTGGCCACCGGTGGTCTCGCCACCCGTGGTCTGGCCACCGGTGGTCTGGCCACCGGTGGTCTGGCCACCCGTGGTGGTGTCGCCACCGGTGGTCTCGCCACCCGTGGTCTGGCCGCCGGTGGTCTCGCCACCCGTGGTGGTGTCACCGCCGGTGGTCTCGCCACCGGTCTGGTCGCCACCGATCTCGCCGCCCGAGTCGCCGCCGATCTCGCCGCCGCCGACCTGGCCGGCCGTGTCACCGCCGGTGGTGTCGCCGCCGGTGGTGTCACCACCCGAGGAGTCACCGCCGGAGTCACCGCCGCCGAGGACACCGCCGAGGAGGCCGCCGATGATGCCGCCGCTCTCACCGCCCGTACCGTCGGCGGGAGCCGCGGAGGCCACGCCGGCCGCGGTGAGCGACGCACCCGCCGCGATCACCGCACCGGCCGCAATGCGCGCTACGCGCAGCCGCGTCTTCTTCGTCATGTACTGCTACCCCCAGTAGCTGAACTCGTCATTGGAGCACCGCTGTACGGGGCGACGGGCCGAGGGGACGCGTGTCGTGGCCCCGGATTGCCGACAGGCCACTCATCTCCCCGTTCCTACACGCGCCCCAGACATACGCATGCCGCGCTCAGCCTTCCCAGGAAGACGAACATCGTCAAGGCCGATTAAAGGCCGGATGCCCGAATTCGCGTCGGTTGCGCGGTACATGGACATACGACTGTGACCAAACCACCACGACAAAAACAACTGCCTCCCCGAGGGAGGCAGTTGTTCCGGTGTCAGGGAGCGCTCGCCGAGGGCGGCGCGGTTACTTCTCCTGCTGCTTGCGCCAGCGGATCCCGGCCTCCAGGAAGCCGTCGATGTCACCGTCCAACACGGCCTGCGGGTTGCCGACCTCGAACTCGGTGCGCAGGTCCTTGACCATCTGGTACGGGTGCAGGACGTACGAGCGCATCTGGTTGCCCCAGGAGTTGCCGCCGTCGCCCTTGAGCGCGTCCATCTTGGCCTGCTCCTCCTGGCGGCGCCGCTCCAGGAGCTTGGCCTGCAGGACGTTCATCGCGGTCGCCTTGTTCTGGATCTGCGAGCGCTCGTTCTGGCAGGACACGACGATGCCGGTGGGGATGTGCGTCAGCCGCACCGCGGAGTCGGTGGTGTTGACGCCCTGGCCGCCGGGCCCGGACGACCGGTACACGTCCACCCGCAGGTCCGACTCGTCGATCTCGATGTGGTCGGTCTGCTCGACGACGGGCAGCACCTCGACGCCGGCGAACGACGTCTGGCGGCGGCCCTGGTTGTCGAACGGCGAGATGCGCACCAGGCGGTGCGTGCCCTGCTCGACGGAGAGGGTGCCGTAGGCGTAGGGAACGTTGACCGCGAAGGTGGTCGACTTGATGCCGGCCTCTTCCGCGTACGAGGTCTCGTAGAGCTCGGTCTTGTAGCCGTGCCGCTCGGCCCAGCGCAGATACATGCGCTGCAGCTTCTCGGCGAAGTCGGCGGCGTCCACCCCGCCGGCCTCGGCACGGATGTTGACGAGGGCCTCACGGGAGTCGTACTCGCCGGACAGGAGGGTGCGGACCTCCAGCTCCTCGACGGCCTTGCGGACGTCGGTCAGCTCGGTCTCGGCCTCGGCCCGGGCGTCCTCGTCGCCCTCGGCGTCGGCGAGCTCGAAGAGGACTTCCAGGTCGTCGACCCGGCCGCGCAGTTCCTCGGCCCGGCGCAGCTGGCCCTGGAGGTAGGACAGCTGGCTGGTGACCTTCTGGGCGCTCTCCGGGTCGTCCCACAGGGACGGCGCCGCCGCTTGCTCCTCAAGCACGGCGATGTCGGCCCTCATCTTGTCGAGGTCCAGGACGGCCTCGATCGACCCCATGGTCGAGGAGAGGGACTTCAGCTCTTCGGATACATCGACGACTGCCACGCACCCAGCCTAACGGCAACCACCGGCAGCGTGACCCGGCCCCGGCAGGTCAACCCGCCCGGTCCGGGTCACCGGGCCGTCACGGAGCGTCCGGCCCCTGCTGGTGGACCCCCGGCGTGGCGTCGCCGGAACCGTCGTCGTCGGACGCCAGCCAGCCGCCCAGGCCCGCGGCCACCACCACCGCGGCGGCCGCGGCGCCCAGCCTGATCCGGCGCCGGCGCAGCGCCTCCGGCGACGCCCGGTGCCGCGCCGAGCCCGCCCGGCGCTCACCGGCCGCCCGCGGGGCCCGCGCCGTGCCGTGCGCGCCGCCCGCCAGCTCGTCCGGGCCCGGCACCCGCATGCTGGTGTGCGTCTCCCGGTTGGAGTCCGGGGCCGAGCCCTGCACCAGGGGGACCGCGCCGCGCGGCGGCGTGGCCTCGCCCGCCCCGGAGGACGGGTAGAACGCCTCCTCGCGGGCCCCGGCAGCGCCGTCCGCCTCGTCCTCCGGCTGCTCGCCGTCCGGCTCGTCGATGTCCAGCGGCGGCATCCCGGCCAGGCCCGGCAGCAGCTCCCGCAGCCGGGCGGCGAGTTCCGGGGCGCGCAACCGGGACGCGGGCGCCTTGGCCAGGCACTGCACCAGCAGCTGCCACAGCTCGTCGGGGATGCCGGGCAGCGGCGCGACGCTCTCGGTGACGTGGCGGCGCAGCACCGCGCCGGGGTGGCCGCCCCCGAAGGGCGTGAACCCGGCGAGCATCTCGTACAGGACGGTCGCCAGCGCGTAGACGTCCACCGAGGCGCGCGGCGGCAGGCCCTCGATGATCTCCGGGGCGAGGTAGTCGGGCGTGCCGATGACCTTGGTGGCCTTGGTGCGGCGCGGGGAGTCCACCAGCCTGGCGATGCCGAAGTCGGTCAGCAGGGCGGGGTGCGCGCCGCCCGGGCCGAGCGGGCCCTGCATGTCCAGCAGGACGTTCTCCGGTTTGACGTCGCGGTGCACGATCCGCGCGGCGTGCGCGGCGGCGAGCCCGTCGGCGACGTCGGCGGCGATCGCGACCGCGGCCTCCGGGGCCAGCCGGCGCTCCCGCTCCAGACGGGTGCGCAGGTCGGTGCCCCGTACGAGGTCCATGACCAGCGCCAGGTCGTTGCCGTCGACGACCAGGTCGCGGACCCCGACGACATGCGGGTCCTCCAGGCCCAGCAGCGCCGCCCGCTCCTGCACGAAGCGGCCGACGAGCTCCTGGTCGGAGGCGAGATCCTCACGCAACAGCTTGATGGCCACGGCCCCCTCGGGACCCTCGCCCAGCCATACCGTGCCGGCACTGCCGCGCCCCAGGATCTGGTGGGCGGTGTACCGGCTGCCGATCTTCCGTGCCAAGACTGCTCCGACGTGTCGGGCCCCCGAGCGTCCTGCGGGGGCTGAGGTTGGCGTCAAAGCTACGCGGATGCCAGGGGGTTCAGTGCCCCCAACGGCGGCAACCTTCACTTCTGCGGGCGAATTTCCCGCCGGAAAGCAGCCAGAAGTCGACAAATCTACGAAGCCGCCCCGGGACCGAGGGTCTCCGGGGCGGCGCGGTCAGGCGTTGAGCTTGTTCACGAAGTGTTCGACCTGGTTGTACACGTGCCCGATCTGCGAGAAGAAGCCACGGGTCGTGCCGATCCACTGCTGCAGCGGGGTCAGCTCCCAGATCAGCCAGGCCGCCACGAACAGCAGTATCAGCGTGACCAGGCAGCCCTTGAGGCAGCCCAGGCCCGGGATGCGCATCGGGTTGGCGCTGCGCGGACGCGGCTCACGGCGCGGACGCGGCTCCGGGGCGGGCGGCCGCTGCGGCTCGTAACGCTGCGGCGGCGGCTCCTGACGCCGCTGCGGCGCCTGCGGCTGCTGCGCGTACGGCGCCGGAGCGGGCTGCCCGTAGGGGGCCTGCTGCGGATACGGCGGCTGCTGCTGGGCCGGCCGGCGCTGCGGACGGCGCCGCAGCGGGTCCTGGCCCGGGTCCAGGTACTGCACCTGGGTCTGCTCGTTGCGGTCGCGCGCGGCCCGCATCTGGGACTCCCACGGATGGGGCCCGTCCGGCTCCTGACCGGCCGACGGCGCGCCCATCGGCATCGGCGGCATCGCGCGGGTCGGGTCGGCGCCGGAGCCGCCCGTGGACGGCAGCACACTCGTCGCCGCCGCCGGGTCGTAGCCGCCGGCACCGGGCCCGGACGGCAGCACCTGGGTCGGGTCCGCGTCGCCGCCGGCCCCCTGGGCCCCGCCGACACCCGTACCGGGGACGGTCGCCGGCGCGGGATCCGGGGCGAGCAGCGCGGCGACGCCGAGCGCCGCCTCCGCGGCGGCCGGCGTGGCGTGCACCCCGACGCCCGCCGCGACCGTGCGCAGCGCCCGGGCGAGGTTCTCGGCGCTCGGCCGCTCCTCGGGACGCTTGCGCAGACAGCGCTCGATCACCGTCCACAGCGGCTCGGGCAGCGTGCTGGGCCGGCGCGGCTCCTCACTCAGATGCCGGTGCAGCACCTCCAGGGCCGTCGACCCGGCGAACGGCGGCCGGCCGGTGACCAGCTCGTACAGCAGGATGCCGGCGCCGTAGATGTCCACCGCGGAGGTCTGCGGGCGGCCCTCGGCGGACTCCGGCGCCACATAGGCGGGGGTGCCCACGAACTCGTGGGTGCGGGTCAGGCCCGGGGAGTCGGCGAGCCGCGCGATACCGAAGTCGGTCAGCATCGGGTGCATCTCGCCGTCGCCGTCCGACCCGGCGAGCAGCACGTTGGCGGGCTTGAGGTCGCGGTGCACCACCCCGTCGGCGTGGCTCGCGGCCAGCGCGTCGGCGATCTGGGCGGTGAGCAGGGCCGCGGCCACCGGGCTGAACGGGCCGTTGTCCCGCAGATAGCGGTGCAGGTCCGGGCCGTCGACCAGGTCCATGACCAGCGCGAGCAGATCACCCTCGACGACCAGGTCGCGGGTGCGCACGATGTTGGGGTGGGTGAGCCGCAGCAGGACGGAGCGCTCCCGCAGGAAGCGCATCACCACGTCCGCGTCGTGCGCCAGCTCCTCCTTGAGGACCTTGATCGCGACCGTCTCACCGGGCTCCCCGGCCACGGCGGCCTCGGCCCCTGCCGTCTCCCGCTGGCGGGCACGCCAGACGGTGCCCGTGGCGCCGCGTCCCAGCGGCTCCTCGAGCAGGTACTTGCTGCCTACCGGCCGCACGTCATGCGCTCCCTGGTCGATGGATCTCTTCCCCGGGCCACTGGGTTCAGCTGCGCCAGCTCCGCGCGGCCGGTCCGACCCAAGGTCATCTCCGCGCGGCCCGTCCGATCCACTGTAGTGCCGTCGCACAAGCTTTTCGGTCCGGCGGACCGGCCCGGACTTGTGGGGAAGACGCGCGTTCCGGACAGATGGTTGCCCCTCCGTGCCGGTCGCCTCCGGCGCACGCGCGCGGCGGACGCAGCGGACCGCCGCGGACGCTTCCGAGCTGACCACGGAGGTCCGAATCCGGCCGCGCACCGCGCGCAAGCAGGCACTTTTTCGCCCGTAGAAGACCAATCAAGATCACTGATGGACGGTCGGCGGGCGTGTTGTCAGTGGCAGGTGCGAGGATGCACCCAGCACGAAGCGGTGGGGGCGCGCGGTCTGTGTCGCAACGTGCACTTGGGACTTGTACGTGCCGACGTGCCCGGGTTGGCGGGGGGAGAAAGCGGCCCCTGCCGGATCCCCGGCAGAAGGGACCGTTGACGGCGATGCAGATCCGGCTGACCGTCCTCGGGCCGCGCAGCGGCCACACCACACGGGCCTGCGACGTGCTCGTGACGGCCCCCGCCGGCACCGCTTTGGCCGCGGTGGCCGGCTCGCTCGCCGCTTCCGTGGCGGGCTCCGGGGCGGACGTCGGCACCGCGGGCGGCAGCGGACCCGTCGTCCTCTACGCCGGCACCGAGCGGCTCGACCCCCAGCGCGCCGCCCTCGGCGAACCCCCGCTCATCGACGGCGCGGTCCTCACCCTCCAGGGCCCCGGCCCGGCCCCCGCCCACGGCCTGCCGCACGGCACCGCCCGCCTGCGTGTCGTCTCCGGCCCCGACGCCGGCGGCGTCCACCTGCTGCACGGCGGCCAGATCCGCATCGGCCGCTCCGCCGACGCCGACGTCCCCCTCGACGACCCCGACGTCTCCCGGCTGCACTGCGCCGTCACCGTCGAACCCGACGGCGCCGTGTACGTCGCGGACCTGCGCTCCACCAACGGCACCGCCGTCGACGGCACCGGCCTCGACGAACAGCCCGCACCCCTGCGGCCCGGCGCCCTGCTGCGCATCGGCGAATCCACCCTCCGCGTCCAGTCCGCCCCCGGCACCCCGGACCCGGCCCTGCAGACCGCCCCCGACGGCGAGGGCCACCTGCGGATCACCCCGGGCCCCGACGGCACCTACGCCCCGTCCGGCCCCGCCGCGTACGCGCCGGACCCCCGGGACCCCGGCGCGGCCTCCCCCGTACCGGCCCCCCGTACGCCCCCGCCCGTCGCCACGGGCCGACGGGACACCCCCCTGCGCGGCACACCGGCCCAGGACGCCGAAGAGCCACGGGACAACGGCCGGCCCGCCGGGGCGCCGCCCGCCGACCCCGGCCGGCCCTCCCGGCCCCCGGCACCCGCCGACGCCGGCCGGCCCTCGTGGTCGCAGCCGCCCGCCGCCGACCACGGCTACGCCTACGACTCCTCGCACGCCCCCGCCCCGTACCCGGACGCCGCCACCTCCCACGGCTACGGGCACGGCCCCGGCCACGGCGCCGGCGTCCGCCGGGAACTCGCCCACGACGCCCCGGCCGGCGCGGCGGACCGCACCCACGGCGGCGGGCAGTCGCTGGCCCCGGCCGACGGACCGCGCACCGACGAGGCACCCCGCAGGGGCGGCCGGCGCGGCGGCCTCGGCGCATGGGCACGGCGGCTCGCCGGCGGCCGGCCCACCGCGGACCAGCAGGACGCCCCCCTCACCGCCCCCTACGAACCCGGCGACGGCCACCCGGCCCCGCACGCCGACGCCCCCGGCGGCCCGGAGGCGGTCACCGCCCCCTACGGGACCGCCGGCCACGAACGCTGGCCGGACGCCGCCACGGTCCTGCTCACCGCCCTGGGTCCCGGCCCCCGCCTGTGGGAACGCGGCCCCGACCACCCCGACGCGCTGACCGTCCGGCTGGGCACCGCGAGCCGCAGCGGCGGCCGGGCCGCCGTACCCGTCACCGTCGAGCTCCGCCGGGCCGGCTCGCTGGGCCTGGCCGGCCCGCGCGCCCGCCTCACCGGACTGGTCCGCTCCGCGATCGCCCAGCTCGCCGCCCTGCACTCCCCCGGCACCCTCGACATCGTGCTGATCAGCACGGACCGGGCGCGCAGCACCGAGGAGCGGATCGCGGACTGGTCCTGGCTCGGCTGGCTGCCGCACGTCCGCCCCGGCCACGGCCAGGACTGCCGGCTGCTCCTCGCCTACGACAAGGAACAGGCCACCGCCCGCGCCACCGAACTCGTCCGGCGGCTCGACGACAGCCCGCTGGGCCCCGACTGGCCCAGCGCCGAACGCGCCGAGGTCTCCCTGGCGGCCGCCCGTCACCAGGGCCCGTACACCCTGCTGATCGTCGACGGCGACCCCGGCTCGTCCGCGCTGCGCGAGACCACCGCCCGGCTCGCGTCCGGCGGCGCGGCGGCCGGCATCCACCTCCTGTGCCTGGCCGAAACACCGGCCGCCTCCCCCGCCTTCCCGCTCGCCGCGACGTACGAGGCGGCCCGCGCGGCCTCCCCCGCCTTCGGCGAGTGCGGTGCGGTCGCGGTCCTCAGCGGCGACGTCGCCACCGCGCTGCGCGTCGTCCAGCCCGGCTCCGGCCCCAACGGCACCGTCGCGACGGTCGACGCGGTCTCCGGCGCCTGGGCCGAACGCTTCGCCCGGGCCCTCGCGCCGCTGCGCGAGGCCGAGCCGGCCGCCCCCGCCGGCGGCCGCACGGTCCAGCGCGCGGCCGTCCCCCTGCCCGACACCGCCCGGCTGCTGGACGAGCTGGGACTGGCCCGCGCCACCCCGGCGTCCCTGATGGCACGCTGGGCCGCCGCGCTGGACACCGACCGGCCCAGCGCCCCCGCGGTGCTCGGCGCGGGCCCGCACGGCCCGGTACACGCCGACCTCGCCGCCGACGGCACCCATCTGCTGCTGGAAGGCGCGGCCGCCACCGGCAAGACCGAACTGCTGCGCTCACTGGCGGCCTCCCTCGCCGCCGCGGACCGCCCCGACCTGCTGTCGCTGGTCCTGGTGGACGGCGGCGGCAGCGAACGCGGCGAGGGCCTGCGGGTGTGTACGGACCTGCCGCACGTCACGACCTACCTCGCGGCCTCCGACCCGGTCCGTATGCGGGAGTTCGCCCAGGCGCTGTCCTCGGAACTGAAGCGCCGGGCGGAAACACTGGCCGGCACCCCCTTCGCCGACTGGCGCGCCGAACACCTGCCCGCGCCCCGCGTCATCGCCCCGCGCCGCTCCACCGAATCCGGCACCGCGGACAGCGGAACCCACAGGACCCACAGAACCCACGACAGGACTCACGACAGGAGCCACGACAGGACCCACGAAGGTGACGGACAGCAGGAACTAACTACTCTCCGTAATCGTTGCCGTAACAAGGAGGAGGAAGGCGGCACCCCGGCGGACCCCTCGACGACCGGCACACTGCGCCTGCGCACCCCCGCCGACCCCCCTGGCCCCGCCGGCGACACGGAAAACAACAGCCCCGCCCCGGCCCCGGCCGGGCCCCTGTCCCGCCTGTTCGTCCTCGTCGACGACTTCGACGCGCTCGTCGCCCCCGCCCTGGGCAGCCCGGGCCGCCCCGCCGCCGGCTCCGTCGTGCGCGCGCTCGAAGCGGTGGCCCGGGAAGGCGCGGCCCTCGGCGTTCACCTGATAGCCGCGACCGGCCACCCGGACCGCACGGCCGACACCGCCACCAGCCAACTCGCCGACCTGCGCATCGAGTTGGGCGCCGACGGAGACGCGCCCGAGCCGGCCCCGACCGGCCGGGGCCGGCTGCACCGCGCGGCGGACGGCTCCTCGACCCCGTTCCAGGCCGGGCGGGTGACCGGCCGCATACCCCGTACGTCCACGCTGCGCCCGACGGTCGTGCCGTTGGAGTGGCAGCGGATGGGCGACCCGCCGGCCCGCCGCCCGCTGCGCGAGCTGGGCAACGGCCCGACGGACCTCGCCCTGCTGGCCAGCGCGCTCCAACGGGCCGCCCAGTCCTCGGGCGCGACCGCCCCGCCGCCGCTGGTGTGAGATCGGGGTGCGGTTGGCGGCCTGGCGCCCGTCGGTGGCCTGCCGTCCTGAGTTGGCCGGTGACCCGTCGCCCGTCGGTGGCCCGCTGTCCTGAGTTGCTCGGTGGCGTGGCGTCCTGAGTTGTGGGCCTGCAGCGGGGAGCTGGGCTGTGTGTGGTCGGTGCTTCCGGTCTGCGCTGGGGCCTGGTGGGCTCGGGCGGGGAGAGGGGCGGGCGTTGAGGGCGGGGCGTGGGGCGGTACGTGGGTGGGGCCGTAACAGGCCGATCACAAAAGGTGAGTTGACGCCGGACGCGGTATTGCGGAGGCCGGGGGCAGGGCGTAGACCTGTCGCACACCCACACGCGGAGCACGAGCTTCACGCACAGACGCACAGAGCACGAGCTTGACGCGCAGACGCAGACACAGACGCACACGTACACGCAGGTACACGCAGACGCACAGGCAGGCACACGTGTCGGTGCACGGCTCGTAGTTCGTCGGCGCCGTCGCACCACCGCGGGCAGCGGCACCGGGCAGCGGCACCGCGTCGCCGGGAACCACCGCACCACCGAGCGGCACCACGGCAGCGCGCCACCCGGCGCGCCGCGCACCGCACCACCGAGCGGCACCGTCGGAGCGCACCGCGGGGTGTGCCGGCGCAGCACCACCGCACCATCGCACCACCAGCACTACCGCACACCGGACGGGTCACCACGGCAGGGCACCGGTTTGTTGCCGGTGCGGCACGGAGCGACAGGGGGTTACGGGGATGCGTAGAGGACTTGGGCGTACGGGGACGGCCGGGAGGGTGCTGGCGGGGGGTGCGGCGGTGGCCCTGGCGCTGGGGTTGGCCGGCTGCGGCGGAGGCGGCAGTGGCGGTTCCGAGGGGGGCGGGAGTGGCGGGGGCAAGGGCGGCGGGTCGACTGCGCCCACCGTGCGGCTGCCGAAGCTCGACGGGCAGAAGTTGCAGGTCACTGCCGTGTGGACGGGGCCGGAGCGGGAGAATTTCGGCAAGGTGCTGGACGAGTTCGAGCGGCGGACCGGCGCCAAGGTCGACTTCGTGCCCAGCGGTGACGACATGGCCGGGTTCATCGGGTCGAAGATCGCCGGTGGGGGCCCGCCGGATGTGGCGATGCTTCAGCAGGTGGGCGTGCTCAACGAGTTCGCCGCGAAGGGCTGGCTGAAGCCGCTGGGCCCGGACGCCAGGGCGCAGCTCGCGAAGAACTATTCCAAGGGCTGGCAGGACCTCGGTGCGCACAAGGGCACCGCGTACGGCGTCTACTTCAAGGCCAGCAACAAGTCGCTGGTCTGGTACAACGCCCGGGCGTTCGGCAATGCGGGGGTGACGGAGCCGAAGACCTGGCCGCAGTTCCTCAAGGCGGCGCAGACGATCTCCGAGTCGGGGGTCGAGCCGGTGTCGGTGGGGGGTGCGGACGGCTGGACGCTGACGGACTGGTTCGAGAACATCTATCTGTCGCAGGCCGGGCCGGAGAAGTACGACCGGCTGGCGCAGCACCGGATCAAGTGGACCGATGCGTCGGTGCGGCAGGCGCTGACCACGCTGGGGCAGTTGTTCGGCCGTAAGGATCTGCTGGCGGGCGGTAACGCGGGGGCGCTGCAGACGGATTTCCCGACGGCGGTGACGCAGACGTTCAGCGGTGGGGACGCCCCGAAGGCGGCGATGGTCTCGTCGGCGGATTTCGCGGCGGCCAACATCGCGCAGACGAAGGCGAAGGTCGGCAAGGACGCGAAGGTGTTCCCGTTCCCGGCGGTGGGTGCGAAGTCGCCGGTGGTGACCGGTGGGGACGTGGCGGTGGCGCTGAAGGACAGCAAGGCGGCGCAGGCGCTGCTGACGTTCCTGGCGTCGACGGACGCGGCGAAGATCTGGGCGCAGGCGGGGGGTTTCGTCTCGCCGAACAAGGCGCTGGATCAGGCGGCGTACGCGGACGGTGTGATGCGTGAGATCGCGAAGGCGTTGATCGCGGCGGGTGACGACTTCCGGTTCGACATGTCGGACCAGGCGCCGGCGTCCTTCGGCGGCAAGCCCGGGCAGGGCGAGTGGAAGGACCTGCAGGACTTCTTGAAGAGCCCCAAGGACATCGCGGGGACGCAGGCGCGGCTGGAGAAGGACGCCGCGAAGTCGTTCGGGCGCTGAGCGTCCGCCGCCGACCGTCTCGACCGGGACCGGGGGATCGTCACGATGAGCGACGCAGGGGTCAGCAAGGTGGGCCGTCCGGGTGGCCGGGGCCGGGGTGGTGGCGTGCGCGCCGGCCGTCGCGGCGGCCGGCGGGTGACGGGTACCCGGCGGTGGGTGGCGGTGGTGTTCCTTCTGCCGGCGCTGGTGTTGCTGGGGGCGCTGGTGGTGTATCCTATCGTGTTCTCGGTCTACCGGAGTCTGTTCGACGCGTCGGGCAGCGGTTTCGTGGGGCTGGGCAATTACGGGGAGATGTTCTCGGACGAGGGCATTCGTACCGCTTTGCGGAACAACGTGGTGTGGGTGGTGGTGGCGCCGACGGTGTCGACGGCGCTGGGGCTGGTGTTCGCGGTGCTGACGGAGCGGATCCGTTGGGGGACCGCGTTCAAGCTGGTGGTGTTCATGCCGATGGCGATCTCGATGCTGGCGGCGGGGATCATCTTCCGGCTGGTGTACGACCAGGCGCCGGAGCGGGGGGTGGCGAACGCGGTGTGGGTGTCGGTGCATGACACGTTCAGTGATCCGGCGCCGTTTCCCGGGGCGAAGCCGCGGCCGCGTTCGGAGTTGCGGCCGTCGGGTGGTGGCGGGTTCACGACGCGGTCGGCGGTGCGGGCGGGTGCGCGGGTGGAGCTGCCGTTGGTGGCGGCTCGGCAGGACGATCTGCGGGGGGCGCGGCCGGCGGGGGCGGCGGCGCGGCGGCCGGGGGTGGTCTCGGGCACGGTGTGGCTGGACTTCACCCGTGGTGGCGGCGGTCGGCCGGGGGTGATCGACGGGAACGAGAAGGCGCTGGCGGGGCTGCGGGTGGAGGCGGTCCGGGGTGGTGCGGTGGTGGCGTCGGCGATGACGGCGGCGAACGGGACGTTCACGCTGCCCGGCGGGGCGGCGGACGGGGCGCGGCTGCGGTTGCCGGGGGCGAATTTCGCGGCGGCGTACCACGGGGTCGAGTGGCTGGGTCCGGCGCTGGTGACGCCGGCCATCATCGGGTCGTACGTGTGGATGTGGGCGGGTTTCGCGATGGTGTTGATCGCGGCGGGTCTGGCGGGGGTGCCGCGGGAGTTGTTGGAGGCGGCGCGGGTGGACGGGGCGGGTGAGTGGCAGGTGTTCCGGCGGATCACGGTGCCGTTGCTGGCGCCGGTTCTGGTGGTGGTGCTGGTCACGTTGATGATCAATGTGCTGAAGATCTTCGACCTGGTGTACATCATCGCGCCGGGGTCGAGCCTCCGGTCGGCGAATGTGCTGGCGTTGCAGTTGTTCCAGTCGTCGTTCGGGACGGATGTGGACGAGGGGCTGGGTAGTGCGATCGCTGTGTTCCTGCTGTTGCTGGTGCTGCCGGTGATGTACGTGAATCTCCGGCGCCTGCGGAAGGAGCGTCGCCGATGACCTCGTCGATGACGTCCGTGGACGGGGTGGTGGCGGGCCGGCCGGGCGGGGGCGCGGGGCGGCGGGTGGGGCGGTCGTTCGCCGGGCGTCTGGCGGCGCGGACCGGTGGCGGCGCGGTGCGGGTGTTCCTGGTGCTGGTGGCGCTGTTCTGGTTGATGCCTTCGGTGGGGTTGCTGCTGTCGTCGTTGCGCAGTCCGCAGCAGATCGCGGAGTCCGGCTGGTGGGAGGTGTTCACGAAGCCGGCGGAGATCACGTTCGCCAATTACAGCCAGTTGTTGTCGAACGGGAAGGTGATGGGTTCGCTGCTGACCACGGCGGAGATCACGGTGCCGGCGACGGTGCTGGTGGTGGTCATCGGTTCGCTGGCGGGTTATGCCTTCGCGTGGATGGATTTTCCGGGCCGGGACGGCTGGTTCATGGTCGTGGTGGGGCTGTTGGTGGTGCCGGTGCAGGTGGCGCTGATTCCGGTGGCGAAGTTGTTCGGTGCGGTGGGGCTGTTCGAGACGACGGCCGGGGTGATCTTGTTCCATACGGCGTTCGGGTTGCCGTTCGCGGTGTTCCTGCTGCGGAACTTCTTCGCGGAGATCCCGCGGGAGCTGCTGGAGGCGGCCCGACTGGACGGGGCGGGTGAGCTGCGGCTGTTCACCCGGGTGGTGATGCCGCTGGGGGGTCCGGCCATCGCGTCGCTGGGGATCTTCCAGTTCCTGTGGGTGTGGAACGACATGCTGGTGGCGTTGATCTTCGCGGACAGCGGCAGTCCGCCGATCACGGTGGCGCTGCAGCAGGAGGTGCGGCAGTTCGGCAACAACATCGATGTGCTGGCGCCGGGGGCGTTCGTGTCGATGGTGGTGCCGTTGATCGTGTTCTTCGCGTTCCAGCGGCAGTTCGTGTCGGGTGTGATGGCGGGCGCGGTGAAGTGAGGCGGGGCGGGCCCGGGGGCGGGACGGGCCCCGGGCAGGGGGCAGGTCCGGGGGCGGGGCGGCCCCGGGGCGGCGGGCGGGTCCAGGAGCGGCCGGGCCGTTGTTATCTCCCGTTCATGTCCGTCCCCCTACGATGTCGGTCACTGCCGTGAAACGCATGGTGCGGCGGCGCCCCGTCGGGGAGACTGACGGGCGGGGCTCGCACGTTTGCGTGACGAGCGAGGGCGCCCTGGTCCCGGTGCGGGCCGCGCCCTGCGCCACGGTGTGTGCCGGGCGTCGTCCATAACTGCACAGGTTCTCCGCATCCCCCCTGTATCCCCCGTCCCTTTTCTGCCTCTCCTACAGCGCACATGGCCCTACGTTCCCGACCGTCTGGAGACGGACCGCACATGACTGCCCCCATCGCAGACCAGAGTGCCGAACAACTCCCGCGCCCCACCCGGCTGTCCGACGTCAAAGGCTGGTTCTTCACCGCAGATCAGCTGCTGTTCGACTGGTTCCTGGCGTATCAGCAGGACCGTTCCGAGCGGGGTGATCTGCTGGAACTGGGCGCGTACATGGGCAAGAGCGCGATCTTCCTCGGCGCCCGGCTGCGGGACGGCGAGCGCTTCACGGTCTGCGACCTCTTCGACTCCCCCGCCGAGGACGCCTCGAACTCCAAGGAGATGAAGAAGTCCTACGCGACGCTGACCCGCCGCGCCTTCGAGGCGAACTACCGCGCGTTCCATGACGAGTTGCCGACGATCGTGCAGGGTCTGAGTTCGGCCGTCAGTGACCATGTCGAGGCGGGGTCGGTGCGTTTCGCGCACATCGACGCCTCGCATCTGTACGAGCATGTGCACGGCGACATCCTCGCGGTGCGTGAGCTGCTCACCGGCAGCGGCGTGGTGGTGCTGGACGACTACCGCGCGGAGCACTGCCCGGGGGTGGCCGCGGCCACGTGGCAGGCGGTGGCGAACGAGGGGCTGCGCCCCGTCTGCATCACGGGCACCAAGTTCTACGGGACGTGGGGTGATCCCGAGCCGCTGCAGAAGGCACTGGTGGAGTGGATCAAGGGCCGTGGCGACATCTGGCACGAGGTGCAGTACGTCAATGACGCGCCGCTGGTGCGGCTGAGCGCCAAGGGGGCCAAGGAGCCGGCGCAGCCGGTGTCCCGGCACAAGGCGGCGCCGGCGGCGCGGGCGGTGCCGGGGCCGGCGGCGCGGGAGCCGCGCGCGTCGGCGGCCCGTCCGGGGCCCCGGCCGCCGGTGCCGACGCGCAGCACGGTGCGGAAGGTCGCGCTGGACGTGCTGCCGCCGATCGTCACGCGGGCGATCGTGCGGGCCCGTCGGCGGGCGCGTACGCGCTGAGGACGGTGGGCGCGGGCCGGGGCGGGGTGGCCGTCCCGGCCCGCGGCGTGTCCGGGGCCGTGCGGTGCGGTGCGGGGCGGTGCGGGGCGGTCAGGCCGGTACCTGGGCGATCAGGACGAACACGTTGGCGCGGAGCAGCAGTCCGGCGGGCCGGGGCAGCGGGTGGGAGTAGGTGCGCCGGACGGTCAGGCCGGCGGATTCGGCGAAGGCGCGGAGCAGGGGGAAGTCGGTGAAGCGGACCGGGTCGGGGCCGGCGCGGTGGCCGGCTTCCTGCGGGGTGATCAGTACGGCGGCGCCGCCGGGCCGTACATAGGGGAGGTAGGCGCGCAGCAGGCTTTCGGCCTGTTCGTCGTCGAGGTGTTCCAGGACGTGGGCGGAGAGCAGGGCGTCGAAGGCGCCGGGACGGGCGTGCGGGCCGGCGAGGAAGGCGGCGGGGGTGCAGGCGGTCAGACCGCGGGTGCGGCAGCGGGCGACGGCCTGCGGGTCGTGGTCGATGCCGACGCTGCCGGGGGCGCAGCCGGCGAGGGTGTCGCCGTCGCCGCAGCCGATCTCCAGGACGCGTCCGGCGCCGAGCCGCCGGAGTTGGCGGCGGTAGGGGGCGCGGGTGGGCAGCAGGCGGGTGAGGCGGCTGCGGGGCTGCTCGGCGGGCAGGCGTGCGGTGGAGGCGGCCGGTGCGGTGCCCGTGGTGTCGGTGGGATGGGCGGGGCGGGGTTCGCTGCCGGGTGGCTGGGCGTCGGAGCTGTCGGTGGTGGCGGAGCTGTCGGTTCGGCCGGGCATCGGGACGCGGTCACCTTCCCTGGGACGCGGCGCGGGGGCGCCTTGACGCTGTGCCTCGGGTCTACGGCATCGGACGCGGCGGGTGGTCACGGCGCGCCGAGCGCTCACCACGGGGCGTGATCTGTCGGGCGGGTGCGCCGGCGGGGGCCTCTCACCCTTTCAGCGCAGATCCGGTGACCGTGGTGGCGGTGGCGAGTTGAAGGGACCGGTCTTGTGCATCGCCAGTCCGGAAAGGCTCGGTCCGCGTATGAAGCCCCGACTCACGGTCGTCGTCCCGGTCCATCGCAGCGAGGGGTCCGAGCGGAATGTGGAGGAGTGCCTGGAGTCGGTGGCGGCGCAGACGCTGACCGGGCTGGACGTGGTGATGGTGGACACCGGGCCCGGGGAGGGGGGTGCGGTGCCGGGTACGCCGGCGGCGGTGGCCCGCCGGTTCGCGGAGCGGGATCCGCGGTTCCGGATCGTGCACCATCCGGGGAAGGGTGCGGCGCCGGGGTGCGGTGCGGTCCGCAACACCGGTGCCCGGCACGCCTTTCCGCACACCGACTACCTGGCGTTCCTGGACGCGGACGATGTGCTGCTGCCGCGGGCGTACGAGGATCTGGTGGGGCTGCTGGACGCGTCCGGTTCGGATCTGGCGACCGGCAACGTGTATCTGCTGGGGGCGGGCGGGCGCAGTCAGTCGGCGGAGCATCCGGTGGCGCACCGGACGGTGTTGCGGACGCACGTCACCGAGGACCTGACGCTGCTGCGGGATCATTTCGCGCGGAACAAGGTGTTCCGGCGGGCGTTCTGGGACCGGTGCGCATTCGCTTTCCCGGAGGGCGAGTTGTGCCATGACGAGGCGGTGACGCTGCCCGCGCACTTCCTGGCGAGGACGGTCGACGTGCTGCACGAGCACGTGTGTTACCGGCGTCTGCCGGAGGGCCCGGACCGGCACCGGCGGCCCGATGCGCGGGGGGTGCGGGACCGGTTCGCGGCGGTGGCGGGGGTGCGCCGGTTCCTCGCCGATCCGGCGCGGGTGCAGCTGAACGCGTATGCGGCGGACTACGACCGGTGGCTGCTCACGGGTGGGCTGCTGGATCTGGTGGAGGGGCTGCCGGGGGCGGCGCCCGAGGCGCGGACGGCGTTCCTGGACTGTGCGCGGGGGTTCCTGTCGGAGGTGGATCCGGGGTTGTTCCCGGGGCTTCCGGTGGAGCTGCGGATGCGCTGGTACCTGATCCGGGCCGGGCGGCCGGCGGATCTGCTGACGCTGCTGGGGCACGAGGCGCGCAATCCGGCCGGGTTCACGGTGGCGGGGCCGCCGCTGCGGAAGCGGGCGGTGCTGCCGCTGCGTCCGTCGCTGGAGCTGCCGCCGGGGGTGACGCGGCTGGAGCGGGCGGATTTCCCGGCGCGGGCGCGGGTGGTGGAGGCGGTGTGGCGGGACGGTGCGCTGCTGCTGCGGGGCTATGCGTATCTGCGCAATGTGGATGCCGCGCACCGGCACGGCTATCTGCGGGCGGTGGTGCTGTCGTGCGGGCGGCGCCGGGTGCTGCTGCCGCTGCGGCCGGTGCTGATGCCGGAGGCGACCGCCGAGTCCGGTCAGGAGCTGCACTGTTACGACTGGTCGGGCTTCGAGGTGCGGGTGGATCCGGCACGGTTGCGGCGGGGTGGCCGCTTCGAGGAGGGCGACTGGTCGGTGGGGGTGCTGCTCGCGTCGGGGGGTGTGGTGCGGGTGGCGGCGCCGGTCGCGCCGGAGACGGGGTCGGGTGCCGCGCCGTCGGCCCGGGACGTGGCGGACGAGGGCGCGGCGGGCCGGGTGCGGGTCACGCCGTGGTACGAGGAGGGGCGGCTGCGGCTGTCGGTGGCGCGCCGTACGCGGTGGCTGGTGGGGCACCGGGCGGCGGGCGGCGACGTGGAGGTGACGGTGGCGGCGCCGGGGCCGGCGCCGACGGCGCTGCGGCTGACGCACCGGGGGACGGGCACGGTGGTGGCGTTCCCGGTGGAGGCGGCGCCGGGGGACGGCGGCGAGGTGGCGGTGCGGGTCCGGGCGGAGGCGGTGGCGGCGGCGCGTCCGCCGCGGGACGGGGCGCCGGCGGCGATTCCCGCGGCGCACACCGAGAGCTGGCTGGCGGAGCTGGTGCTCGCCGACGGCGGTACGGACGCGGTGGCCTGCGATCCGCGGTCGGCGCCGGTGGCGTATCCGCTGCCGCACGGCCGGGAGCTGGTCGTGGCGGCCACCCCGGGCGGGGATCTGGTGCTGCACGACCGTACGCCGCAGCCGTGGCTGGACCGGGTGCTGTGGCGGGCGGACGGCACGCTGCTGGTGTCGGGGCGGCTGCCGGACGCCGCGCCGCACGCCTCCGAGCTGGTGCTGAAGGACGCCGCGCACGCCGCGGAGCTGGCGTTCGCGAACCGGCACGAGGAGGGCCGGTTCCACGGGGTGCTGCCGCTGGGGGCGGTGCCGTCGCTGGCGGGGCCGGTGCCGCTGCGCGAGGGCCGGTGGACGCTGCACCTGCGGGAGCGGGGCGTGCCGGGTCCGGTGCCGGACGCGCCGGTGCGGATCGCGCCGTCGGTCCTGGACGGGCTGCCGGCGTCGCGTACGGTGCGCGGCAAGCCGCTGGCCCTGGACCGGCAGCGGTACGACGAGGCGCTGGTGATCGCGGGGCCGGCGGTGCCGGCGGGTGACCGGGGCCCGTACCGGCGGCGGGTGCTGCGCGAGCAGCACTATGCGCTGCACCGCTCCCGTCCGCTGCGGGACACCGTGCTGTACAGCAGTTTCGGTGGGCGGGCGTACGGGGATTCGCCGCGGGCGGTGCACGAGGAGCTGGTGCGCCGGGGGACGGACGTGGAGCACCTGTGGGCGGTGCGGGACGCGCAGACCGCGGTGCCGGACACGGCGCGGGCGGTGGTGGTGGGCAGCGCCGAGTGGCACGGGGCGCTGGCGCACAGCCGCTGGGTGGTCACCAACACCCATCTGCCGCGGTGGTTCACCCGGCGTGGTGGGCAGCGCATCATCCAGACCTGGCACGGTACGCCGCTGAAGCGGATCGGCGCGGATCTGGCGGGCACGCTGTGCGCGGGCCTGGCGCACCTGGCGGCGCGGCCGCGGGTGAGCCGGCAGTGGAGCGTGCTGTTGTCGCCGAACGCGCACAGTACGCCGGTGCTGCGGTCGGCGCTGGGCTTCTCGGGGCGGCTGGTGGAGACGGGGCTGCCGCGTACCGATGCGCTGTTCGCGGCGGACCGTGAGCTGCGGGCGGCGGCGGTGCGGGAGCGGCTGGGTATCGAGCCGGGCCGGAAGGTGGTGCTGTACGCGCCGACGCCGCGGGACGACCTGGCGTACGACACGGGGCAGCACCGGCTGCATCTGCCGCTGGACCTGCGGCTGGCGCGCGAGGAACTGGGCGACGGGCACGTGCTGCTGGTGCGCAGTCATCCGCTGGTCGCGGACCGGTTGCCGGCGCACCACGCGCCGTTCGCGCTGGACGTGTCGGCGCACCCGGACGCCACCGAGCTGCTGCTGGCCGCGGACGTGCTGGTCACCGACTATTCGTCGCTGGCGGTGGATTTCGCGAACACCGGGCGTCCGATGCTGTTCCTCACCCCGGATCTGCCGCACTACCGCGACACGTTGCGCGGGTTCACGCTGGATTTCGAGGCGCGGGTGCCGGGTCCGCTGCTGGCCACGACGGGTGAGCTGATCGACGCGCTGGGCGATCTGGACGCCATCGCGGCGGCGTCGGCGGAGGCGTACGAGGATTTCCGGGAGACGTTCTGCCACCGGGACGACGGTGGTGCGGCGGGGCGGGTCGCGGACCTGATGGAGCGGTGATGCGGATGGGGCGGTGACCGGGCGGCCGGTCCGCGGCAAGGTGATGGCGCGCGGATCGGCATCGCACGCCACTCGCGTCGTTACAGCATGTGCGGGCGTCCTGCGGGGCCTTCGCACACCCGGAGCGCCCCGGGTCCCGCGAGGTAAGAAGACGGCAAGACGCGGGAAAAGCGGGCGGGCGGGTGCAACCGTGCGGCGGGTTTCGCCCTCTGATCCATCGGTATGGGGTCAGGTCCGTACCCGCTCGCGCCAAGAGATGCTGTCGACACGAAATGTAGATTGAGTGACTGTGAAAGAAGCCCTAGAGCCGCTGCCAGGGCCCACCATCACGCCGTCAGCGCAGGTCAGCATCGTCGTCATCGCGTTCAACGATGCCGGCCACGTCTGCGATGCGGTGCGCTCGGCGCTCGCGCAGGAGCTGCCGGAGCAGCCGGGAGGAGCCGGGGGGCCGGACGGGCCCGGGGGCTCCGGTGTCGAGGTGATCGCGGTGAACGACGCGTCCACCGACGGTACCGGTGCCGCGCTGGACGAGCTGGCCCGCACCGAGCCGCGGCTGCGGGTCCTGCACCGCGACGAGAACAGCGGCGGCTGCGGCACCCCGCGCAACGACGGTCTGCGGGCCGCCACCGGGCGTTTCGTGATGTTCCTGGACAGCGACGACGTGCTGCCGGCGGGCGCGGTCCGGGCGCTGCTGGCGGCGGCGCTGGAGCACGACGTGCCGGTCGCGGCGGGTGCCTGTGTGCGGCGGGAGCTGCCGGCGCGGCGGGACGTGCCCTGGCAGCCGGCGCTGTACCGGGAGGCGGCGGTGCACGAGACGGCCGGGTCCGGTGCCCAGCTGGTGCGGGACACCCTGTGCGTCAACAAGCTGTACGAGCGGGCGTTCCTGACCGGGCACGGCATCACCTTCCCCGAGGGCCGTTTCACGTACGAGGACTTCGTGTTCACCGCGCGGGTGCTGGCGGCCGCGCCGCGCATCGCGACGATTCCCGACAGCGTCTACATCTGGCACGTGCGCCGTTCGGCCGCCAAGCAGTCGATCTCGCTGGACCGCAAGGACGTCGCGAACTGGCGGGCGCGGATCGAGGCGCACCGCACCAGCGTGCAGATCTTCCGGGACGCCGGGCAGAAGGCGCTGGCGGAGGCGGCGGCCACCAAGTTCCTCGACCACGACCTGCGGATGTACGTCCGGGAGCTGCACACCCGCGGCGGCGACTACCGCGCCGAGTGGTGGCGGCTGACCCGGGAGTACCTGTCGGGTTTCGACGAGGCCGCGCTGCGGGCGGCCCGCGCGCCGGCCCGCTGGCTGGCCCGGGTCGTCCTGGCGTCGCCGGCGCCCCGGGACCTGGACCGGCTCACGCAGCTGGCGGCGCGTCCCGGCCGGCTGCTGCCGCCGTACGCGGAGGCCGGCGGGCAGGCGGTGTGGTCGGCGGACCTGCCCGGGGTCGAGCTGGAGGACCTGGGCAGCAAGCCGCTGCACCGGCTGCCGGTGACGATCGACGCGGAGCCGGCGGCGTCCGGCCCGGGGATACTGCGGCTGCGGGTGCACGATCTGTACGGGCGGCTGGCCGAGGCGGTGCCGGAGAGCATCGACGTCGAGCTGCGGCGCCGCCGCGACGACCGCCGCGGCCCGGTGCACACCGCGGCGCTCACCCCGGTGGGCAGCGGGCAGGGGGCCGGCTGGACCGCGGAGGTGGTGCTGGACATAGCGGCGCTGGCCGACGGCGGCGGCGCTTCCGCCGAACCCGAGCCGTGGGATCTGACGGCCCGGGTCAGCTGCGCCGACGGCGACGGGTTCCGGGCGGCGCTGCGCGCCACCGGGCCGGGGCTGCGGCGGCGGGTGCTGCCCAGCCGGCGCCACGCGGTGCTGCTGGTCCAGCCGTACGCGACGACCGGCGGGGCGCTGTCGCTGCGGGTGGCGTCGGGTCTGCGCAGCGTCTGGCGGATAGCGGCCCGCCGGCTGGGCCGCTGACCCGGTGTCCCCCGACTGTCCGACCCCGACCCTAGGATGGGCGCTATGTCTTACTTGATCACGGGTGGTGCCGGCTACATCGGCTCCCATGTCGTACGGGCCCTGCGGCAGGCCGGCGAGCAGGTCGTGGTGCTGGACGACCTGACGACGGGCGTCGCCGCGCGCGTCCCCGAGGGCGTCCCGCTGGTCGTCGGCTCGACGCTGAACCGTGCGCTGCTCGACGAGACGATCGCCGCGCACGGCGTCACCGACGTGGTGCACCTGGCGGCGAAGAAGCAGGTCGGCGAGTCGGTGGACATGCCGCTGCTGTACTACCGGGAGAACGTCCACGGCCTGCAGATCCTGCTGGAGGCGATGGCCGCGGGCGGGGTGGGACGGCTGGTGTTCTCGTCCTCCGCGGCGGTCTACGGCATGCCGGACGTCGACCTGGTCACCGAGGACACCCCCTGCGCGCCGATCAATCCGTACGGCGAGACGAAGCTGGTCGGGGAGTGGATGGCCCGGGCGGCGGGCCGGGCGCACGGGATCTCCACGGCGTGCCTGCGGTACTTCAACGTGGCGGGCGCGGCCACCCCGGAACTCGCCGACACCGGCGTCTACAACATCGTTCCGATGGTCTTCGAGAAGCTGACCGAGGGCGCCGCGCCGCGCATCTTCGGCGATGACTACGCCACCCCGGACGGCACCTGCATCCGCGACTACATCCACGTCGCGGACCTCGCCGAGGCGCATGTGGCGGCGGCCCGCAAGCTCGCCGAGCCGGGCCCGGTGCGGGATCTGACGCTCAACATCGGGCGCGGGGAGGGCGTCTCCGTACGGGAGATGATCGACCTGATCACCGAACTCACGGGCCATGAGGGGGTCACCGCGGAGGTCACCCCGCGGCGCGCCGGCGATCCGGCCCGGGTGGTCGCGGCCGCCGACCGGATCGGGTCCGAGCTGGGCTGGAAGGCCCGCCACGACGTGCGCGACATGATCACCTCGGCGTGGGCGGGCTGGCGCCACCACCACCCGCAGGGCTGACGCTGCCGGCACGGACGCCGGTCGGTCACGGCCGGGCACCCTGCTCCGCGGGATGCGGCCCGCGGAGCAGGGTGCCCGGGTGTGCCGCTCAGGTCAGTGGGTGCGACGTCCGGCCGGACGCCTCGTCGATCTCGTCGTGGGCCTTGGTCAGCAGCTTCATCGCCAGTTCGTTGAGCGCCCTGGCTCCCGCGATCTCCTCGCCGACCCGCGCCTGGTTGGAGTCGGCGGGGTGGCGGCTGGCGTAGCCGTGGGCCCGGACCTCACTCCCGTCGGCGAGCCTCACCAGGGCGGCGGCACGCGTGCGGTGCGTGTCCTCCTCGAATTCCAGCTCCACATGCCATCCGACAGCGGTCTGCAACATCCCGATCACCTCCCAACCGCTGATACCAGGGTGCTCCCGGACGCGGCGCGGCGCACGGTGTGCGCGGTGGTCCGCCACGCCGGTCAGCGGAGGCGGAGCCGGCGGGACGGCCGGGGGACGGTGACGGTCAGGGGGGTCCGGTCGTCGGCGGTGCGGACGGGGAGGTCGTGGCGGAGCGGCCCGGCGGTCAGGCGGAGGGCGACCTGCCAGGTGCCGGGCGGGACGCCGTGCAGGGAGCAGCGGAGGGTGTAGCGGTCGGCGGCGGCCGGTTCGACGGTGGTGCGGCGGGCGACGAGCGTGCGGTCGCCGGCGCGGAGGGTCAGCCGCAGACCGGCATCGGTGGGGCAGCCGGGCAGGGTGAGGTGGGCGGTGAGGGTCGCGCGACCGGTGCGGGTGGTGGTGACGGTGCCGCGGAGGTCGGTGCCGAGGGGGTGGCGGCGGCCGTCGGGGTCCAGGTCGAGGTGGAGGTGGTGGTGCGGCCCCGCGGGCAGGAGGGCGGCGACGGCGGGGCCGTCGGGGCCGCGGCCGACGAGGCGGGGGCGCGGCCCGGCGGGTACGGCGGCCGGCTCCCCGGGCCCGTCGGGTTCCGGTACCAGCCATGCCTCGCGGTGGACGGCGGTGTCCGCGGGGTCGGCGTCCGGGGCCGGTGCCCCGTGGGCGGTGAGCGCGATCTTCAGGCCCCACAGGCCGGCGGGCAGCGGCGCCCCGTCGGCGGCGGTCGCCGGGTCGACGGCGGCCCGCCACCGCTCGCCGTCGTGGCGCGCCGGTATCCGGTAGCGGCCGGCGGGGCCGTGCAGCAGTACCTCGGCGGTGGTGCCGTGGAGTCCGGGGAGGGTGGCGGTGCCCCGCAGGTGCAGGACGCCGCCCGCCCACTGCCGGCCGGTCAGCCGCTGGCGCGGCGCGACGCGGTCGGTGAGGTCGTAGCAGGCGTCGGGCAGGGCGTGGTGGGGGTCGCGGAAGCCGGGGTAGCGGGCGTAGAGGCGGCCGTCGGCGGCGTACGGCGGTTCGGGCGGGGTGGCCTCGGTGTCGGCGCGGACGACGGCGGTGAGTGCGTCGTCGAGGGCGGCGCGCAGGCAGTGGGCGCGCAGCCGCAGCCGGGGTGGCAGGGCGGCCTGGACCCGGTCGGTGAGGTAGCGCTCGACGAGGGGGCGGGCGGCGGCGGCCATGGCGCGGCGGCCGTCCGGGGGGCGGCTGAGGTAGGGGGCGGCGAACGGCATGAGGATCTCGCCGTGGAAGTGGCGGACCATCAGGGCGTCGCGGTCGGGGCCCGGCGGGACCTCGGCCTCGACGGTGGCGAGGACGGTGCCGATGTAGTGGAGGTACTCGCACCAGTCGAGTTCCTGGCGGCTGGCGTTGCTGTCGTCGGGGCGGCCGTGCAGGTAGTAGCAGTCGTAGTCGGCGAGGACGGAGACGGTGTCGGCGCGGAGCAGCGCGGCGATGCCGAAGGGGAGGTCCTCGGCCAGCAGGCGGCCCTCGACGAAGCGCAGGCGGTGCTGTTCGAGGAAGGCGCGGCGGAAGAGTTTGTAGGCGGCCAGCGTCCAGTAGACGGGTGAGTCGAAGGGGGTGACGCGGGCGCGGGTGGTGCGCAGGTCGACGGGGGCGGCGCGGCCGTCGACGCCGACGATCCGGCCGTGGACGACGTCGGAGTGGTGGGTCTGGGCCATGCGGGTGAGCCGGTCCAGGGCCTCGGGGCCGAGGTGGTCGTCGGAGTCGAGGAAGAAGACGTAGTCGCCGGTGGCCAGGCTCAGGCCGACGTTGCGGGGGCGGCCGGCGCCGCCCGAGGCGGGCTGGGTGATGACCGTGAGGTTGGGGTGGTGGAGGGCCTGTGCGGTGAGCCAGGCGGCGCTGCCGTCGGTGGAGCCGTCGTCGACGGCGATCACTTCGATGCGGCGCTGGTCGAGGGTCTGCGCGAACACCGAGCCGAGGCTGCGGGGGAGGTAGGGGCGGGTGTTGTGGACGGGGATGATCACGGAGACGGCCGGGGCGGGGCCGGCCGGCCCGCCGTGAGCCGGGTTCGCGGGTTGGGGGGATATCGGCACTCCGCCTCCGGTCGGTCGTCGCGGCAATCCCTCGAAAGCCCCGCGTCCCCGCAGAGCGAAAGGGACTATTAAGACATATAACGTTGGGTGAACGTTCGCCGAGTGTGGAGGAGTGCCGGTGGCTCCGACGCCCGCCACCCCACAAGAGGCGGCCCGGCCCCAGGAGGTTGCCCCGGCGCGCCCCGGCAGGCCACTCCCGGCGGCGCTGCGCGGGGCCCTGCGACGGCTCGGCGCCCCCTGGCTGGCCGCGGTGCTGTCGATGGGGGCGTACTGCCTGGCGCTGGCCCTGCACGGCAGCTACCCGCTGGGGCCGCGGTCACGCGCCGTCAACGACCTCGGCAACCAGTTCGTGCCGTTCCACGCCCGGCTGTGGGACCTGCTGCACGGCACCGCGAACGGCGACCTGTACTTCAACTGGAGCAGCGGGTACGGAGTTCCCTTCCTCGCGGACTTCTTCACGTATCTGATGAACCCGTTCTCCTGGCTGGTCGGGCTCTTCCCGCGCGCGCTGGCCGACTTCCCGGTGTTCCTGGTCACGCTGCTGAGCATCGGGCTGGGCGCCGCCCTGATGACCGTGCTCCTGGGGCTGCTGCACCCCGGCTCCGGGTGGCTGCGGGCGCTGCTGGCGGTGGGGTACGGGCTGTGCGGCTGGGTGCTGAACGACGGTTTCGCCGACCCGATGTGGATGTGGGGGCTGGTCGCGCTGCCGCTGGTCGGGATCGCGGCGGACTGGTGCGTGCGCCGCACCCGCTGGGTGGCCGGCACCCTCCTGGTCGCCCTCGCCTGGGCGGGCAACTTCTACACGGCGGCGATGGCGACGCTGGCGACGGCGCTGGTGCTCGGCGTGCGGCTGCTGACCGCCCCGCCGGGCGCCCGGGGCGACCGGCTGCGGGCGGCGGGCCGGGCCGCGGCCATGGCGGCCGTCGGCATCGCGCTGACCGCACCGGTGCTGACCGTCAGCCTGCTGGCCAGCCGGGCGGCGCAGCCGGCGCCCGAGGCCCTCTACCGCCACCGGCCGCCACCGCTCTACCAGTTGGCGCAGCTGCTGCCCGGCGGGCACGGCCTGTCGCCCGCCCCCAACATCTTCATCGGCGTCCCCGGCCTGCTGCTGGTCGCCGCCTTCCCGTTCGTGCGCGCGGTGCCGCCGCGGGTACGCGTCGGCTGGTACGCGCTGGCCGCGGGGGTCGCCGTGTCGTTCGTGTGGCAGCCGACGGTCCTGCTGTGGCACGGCCTCGCGCTGCCCAACGGCAGCCCGTACCGCGCCGCCTTCGTGCTCAGCGGGATCCTGGTGATGATCTCCTGGCTGGCGCTGGCGCACCGCCCGCGGCCGCGCGAGCTGGCCGCGGGCGCCGGGCTGGTGGCGCTGCTGGCCCTGCTGTGCCGCGACCAGGGGGCGGTCTCGACGGCGACCTGGGTGCTGGTGGCCGGCGGGGGCGCCGCGACGCTGGCGGCGCTGACCGCGCTGACGGCGCGGTCCGGTGCGCGCACCGACCGCACCCGGACCGCGGTCACCGCCGCGCTGACCGGCACGGTGCTGCTCGGCTCGGCGTACACGGCGTTCTCGGTGACCGCGGCGCGCGACCGGATCGCGTGGTTCCGGCCCAAGACCACGCTGACCCCGGCGTCGCTGGCCGTCCGGGCCGGGCTCGCCGGGCGCGCCGACTGGCCGCACTCGCGCACCGATCCCGGCCCGCACGAGTTCGCCAACAACGATCCGCTGCTGCTGGGCGGCGAGGGCGGCTCGTACTACAGCAGCTACGTACCGGCCGTCACCGCCCGCACCCTGCAGGCGCTGGGCGCGGGCTGGTACATGCGGGGCCGTCACACGCTCAGCTTCGAGGACCCGGTGGGCCGGGCGGTGATGGGCGTGGGCAGCTACCTGTCGGCGGCGCACGGCCGGCTCACCGCCTACCGGGCGCCGCACGCCCCGCTGCTGACGGTCCGCGACGGGCCGCCGCCCGCCGCGGGCGGCGAGCCGTCCACCGTATTCGCCCGGCAGGAGCGGCTGCTGGGGGCGGCCGTCTACGAGGTGCCGCGCCTGACGCCCGGCGGGGGCCCGGTCCCGCTGCCGGTCCGCGGCGGGTGGCTGCTGCCGCCCGCGCCGCTGCCCGCCGCGGGCCGGCAGGTGGCGGGCCCGGACACCGCGGGGACCGTCTTCACCGCGCGGTGCGCCCCGGGCGGTGTCGTGGTGTGGTCCGCCCCGTGGTTCGCCGGGCGGGTCGGCGGGCCGGGCGGGCACGTCGAGGGGGCCGGGAAGTACGACATCACCGCGGGCGCGGCGGGCGAGCTGGGCCGGGTGCCGGCCGACGGCCGGGTCACCGTGCGCGTGCACGGGCAGGGCTGGCAGGTGGTGCCCGAACACGCGGTGGGCTGTCTGTCGCCGCGCCGGCTCGCCGCGGCGGTCGGTGCCCTGCGCGGGCCGCGCACGCTGACCGTCGACGGGCACCGGCTGACGGCGCGGCTCCCCCGGGGCGCCGCCGGCCGCGCGGTGCTGGCGGTGCCGGCGGTGACCGGGTGGAGCTGCGCGGTGGACGGCGGCCCTGCCAGGGCGCCGGAGTCGGACGGCGGGCTGCTGGCCGTCCCGCTCGGCGGGGGCGCCGGGCGGTTGTCGTGTGCGTACGTCCCGCCGGGTCTGCGACCGGGGCTGGCGGTGAGCGGTGCGGCCGGGCTGGTCCTCGCCGCGGTCGCGTTCGGGGGACGCCTGCGGGGCCGCTCACGGCTCCGCCCCAGCAAGGAGGCCCGGGCATGAAGCTCTCCGTCGTCGTCCCCTGCTACAACGAAGAGGCCGTGGTGACCCGCTTCGACGCGGCGCTCCGCGCGGTCCTGGAGCGCCTCGGCGTCGCCTACGAGGTGTGCTACGTGGACGACGGCAGCGGCGACGGCACCCTGGCCCGGCTGCGCGGCCTGGTCCAGCGACACCGGGCCACCACCCGCTACCTCTCCTTCAGCCGCAACTTCGGCAAGGAGCCCGCCATGCTGGCCGGGCTCCGGGCGGCCACCGGCGACGCGGTGATCCTGATGGACGCCGATCTGCAGCATCCGCCCGAGCTCATCGAGCGGATGCTCGACCTCTACCAGCTCGGCCACGACCAGGTCGTCGCCAAGCGCGACCGGGCCGGCGACCGGCGGCTGCGGACCGCGCTCAGCCGGCTCTACTACCGCGCCGTCAACACCTGGGTCGACGTGGAACTCACCGACGGGGTGGGCGACTTCCGGCTGCTGTCCCGCAAGGCCGTGGACGCGCTGCTGTCGCTGCCGGAGTACAACCGGTTCTCCAAGGGCCTGTTCTCCTGGATCGGCTTCGACACCGTCACCTTCGACTACCGCAACGCCGCCCGGGGCGCCGGCGAGACCAAGTGGCGGTTCGGCTCGCTGGTGAACTACGGCATCGACGGGATGCTGTCGTTCAACTGCCGGCCGCTGCGGCTGGCGATCTACGCCGGTCTGGGCCTGGCCGCGCTCGCCACCGTCTACACCCTGTGGATCATCGGCGCGGCGGTCGTCGGCGGGGTGACGGCCCCCGGGTATGTGACGCTGGTGGCCATCATCGTGGGCCTGGGCGGGCTGCAGATGGTGATGCTGGGACTGATCGGCGAGTACATCGGCCGGATCTACTACGAGACCAAGCGGCGGCCGCACTTCCTGCTCAAGGAGACCGACGGGCCGCCCCCCGCGCCCGAGCCGGCGGACGTCACCGCCGGCTCGCAGGCCCGCTGATGCCCGCCCGCCCCTCGGCCGCGTCCTGGGGCCAGATGGTGCGGTTCGCCGCCGTCGGCGGGGTCAACACCCTGACGTTCTACGCCTGTTACCTGCCGCTGCACCGGCTGCTGCCGTACTTCGCGGCGTACACCGCCGCCTTCCTGATCAGCCTGGTCTGCTCGTTCCTCCTCAACACCTACTTCACCTACCGCACCCGTCCGACGTGGAAGAAGTTCCTGCTCTTCCCGCTGACGCAGGTCACCAACTACGTCGTGCAGAGCGTGGGGCTGGTGGCGCTGGTGAGCTGGCTGGGGATGAACAGCACGGTGGCGCCGCTGGTCGCGGCGGGCTTCGCCATCCCGTTCACCTATGTCGTCTCCCGGCGGATCCTGCGCCCGGCGGCCTCCGCGTGACCCTGCCAGGGCCGGAACAGCGCGCCCTGCCCGACCGAGGTCTGCCGGCTGGTGTACAGCCTGCCGTCGGTGCCCAGCACGGCCACCACGGCGCGCCCCACCGCGTCCTGGGCGACCCCGGCCGCCGCCGAGTGCGGCACCCGGCCGGTCTGCCAGGGCTTGGGCGCGTCCTGGGCCATCGCCATCCGCACGTCGCCGGCGTCGTCGCGGGCCGCGAGCACCATCCGGTCGCCGCTGCCGACCGGCGCCGCCGCCACCCGGCCGTGCCCGCCGACGGGCGCGCACTGCGCCGAGAGGCGCCAGCCGCCGATCAGCCGCTGCCGCTCGGCGAGCAGCACCTGCGCGGTGACCGAGCGGCGGTAGGCGACCCGGACCGCGCCGCCGGCCAGCGGCACGACGCTGACCGGGCCGCCCGGCTGCGGCAGGCCCGTGGCGGCGGCCGGCCGCGGCAGCTCGCCGGGCTCCTTGGACACCCAGTGGTGCACGGTCCCGGTGCTCGGCGCGACCAGGTGGATCAGCCCGTCGGAGTCGACGCAGGCGTCCAGCCCGTCGACGACCTGCGGTGACGCCTTCAGCGTGCCGACGGGCCCCTCCAGCCGCTCCCACAGCGACCAGTAGGCGCCGCCGGGCCCGCTGCGGTGGGCGATGCTGCCGTCCCAGGTCCGTACGAAGACGTGCACCGTGCCGTCCGGGGTGGCCACCGCCGCGGGGAAGCCGATCTCCAGCGAGCGGACCGGGTCGGCGTCGGGTGAGCCCAGCGACTCCCAGCGCGGGAAGAGCGGCCGGCCGTCGCCGTCGGTGCCCCGCTGCGCGGCGGTCACCAGCTCCCGGCGGTGCGCGGCGTTGCGGCCGGGCAGCACGGTGCGGGCGGCGAACAGCTGCAGTGCGCCGTCGGGGCGGCGCACCACGTGGATCTGCCCCTGCAGCAGTTCCCCGCCGACCGGGGCCGGCCCGCCGAAGGTGCCGCTGCCCGGCCGGGTCTCGGTCCAGCAGTACGCCGTGCCGCCCAGCACCGCGAAGGCGGCGAGCCGGCCGTCGGCGGCGGGCCGGATCCAGGCGTTGGAGCCGGGTGCGCGCAGCCGGGTGGAGCGGGTCCAGCTGCCGGAGGCCCCGTACAGCGCCGTGCCGCCCACCTTGCGGTCGCCGCAGCCGGCCGGGTCGGCGCAGCGGCGGTGGTCGGCCCAGCCGTACACCGACAGCAGGCCGGCCTTGCGGCGGGCGGTGGACAGGTCGACGTCGTTGGGCAGCACTCCGGACTCGTAGCCGAGGTAGTGCTCCACGACGGCCGGGCGGTAGCGGGTGCTGCCCTGGTGGGCGGCCAGCGCGGCCTGGGCGAAGTAGGCGGAGGCGGTGTGGTCCTGGTGGTCGTAGTAGCGCAGGCCGGTGAGCCGCGGGTCGCGGTCGGGGCTGGCCGGGGGGCGTTTGCGGGAGTGCGTCGCGTTGGGGTCCAGGGTCCGTACGACGGTGGGGCGGACCCGGTCGAGCACCGCGACCAGGGTGTGGGTGAGCTGGTCGCGGGTGTAGTGGTACTGCCGCCGTACGGGGGTGCCGGCGGGGCGCAGGGTGGGCAGCGTGTCGGTGGCGCCGAGCCACAGGCCGCGCAGGCTGACGGCGCGGGCCTGCCAGACGGCCCGGGACTCCACGAGCTCCAGGAAGATCAGCTGGTGGTGCGGGGCGGCGCGGAGGGTGTGCAGCTCCGCCTCGAAGCCGGGCAGCAGGGAGATCACCGACACGTCCCAGGGCGCGGCCGGGTCGCCGGTGGCCATCACGGCGTGCGCGGCGCGCAGCCCGTTGGTGCGTGCGCGGGCGAAGGCGGGCCGGTTGCGGGGCACGCCGGCGGGGTCGGTGGCCCGTCTGCTGACGTTGTGGCCGTCGGCCTCGCCGCCGGTGAGGCAGACCGTGACCGAGCGGGCGCCGCCGCGGATGGACTGCTCCAGTTCGGGGTTCATGAAGTACAGGCCGTCGTCGGCGTGCGCGATGACCTGGAGGAAGGACTGGTCGGCGGGGTCCACCAAGGGCCTTCTTCCGCCGCTGGGTTCGGCCGTCCGGGGGAGCTGCTGGGCGCGCCACGCGTAGATGCCGACGCCGGCGGTCGCGGCCAGCACTCCCCCGCCGGCGGCCTGGAGCAGCCGGCGGCGGGAAGGGCCGGGCGGGCGGCGGGAGTCGTCGGGCGGAGGCGCGGGTGACACCCCCTCAGTATTCGGTGATCGACCGGATCCCGCTCGTCCGAAAGTTCAGTACTTGACCACATCCGTGATGAGCGCCACAGAACTTTCAGGTTACGAACAACAACCTTTTCGGGTGAACAGCGGTCAGAAGGCAGACAATGCAAAGACCCCTTTGGGGCTTTTTTGCGTTCTGCACTCAGATCGTCACGAGGAGTTAGCACCACATGGCCGAGACAGTCCTCGACGCCGTACCACGCTTCAGCATCATCGTCCCCGTGTTCAGAGTGCAGGGCTTCCTGCGCGAGTGCATGGACTCGGTGCTGGAGCAGGACTACGCGGACTTCGAGCTCATCGCCGTCGATGACTGCTCGCCCGACCGCAGCGGCGCCATCCTGGACGAGTACGCCGCCCGCGACGACCGGGTGCAGGTCCTGCACCTCCCCGAGAACGTCGGCCTGGGCCTGGCCCGCAACGCCGGCCTGGAGAAGGTCCGCGGCGAGTACGTCCTCTTCCTCGACAGCGACGACACCCTCGTACCCGGCGCGCTCACCGCACTCTCCGACCGGCTGGTGGCCACCGACAGCCCGGAGATCCTGATCTTCGACTACGCCCGGACCTACTGGGACGGCTCCGCCCGGCGCAACGCGCTCGCCGAGCTGCTCGACGAGTCCGGCGCGCCCTCCTTCACCCTCGCCGAGCGCCCCGAGATCCTCGACCTGCTGCAGATCGTCTGGAACAAGGCGTACCGCCGCGACTTCATCGAGGAGCACGGCTTCACCTTCCCGGTCGGCTACTACGAGGACGCCCCCTGGACGTTCTGCACGCTGATCACCGCCGGGTCCATAGCCGTCCTCGACCGGGTCTGTCTGCACTACCGCCAGCGCCGGCAGGGCGGCAACATCCTGCGCACCACCAGCCGCAAGCACTTCGACGTCTTCGACCAGTACGAGCGGGTCTTCGACTACCTCGACGCGCACCCCGAGCTGTCGCGCTGGCGCCCGCACATGTTCCGCAAGATGATCGACCACTACCTGACGGTGCTGGACAAGCCGGGCCGGCTGCCGGCCAACGCGCAGGCCGAGTTCTTCCACCGCGCCGCCCACGACTACCGCACCCGGATTCCGGTCGGCTTCGTCCGCCCCGCCGGCATGGCCGGCGGCAAGTACGCGCTGCTCGCCAAGGACGCCTACCCGGCGCTGGCCGGCCTCAAGGTCGCCGGCAAGGTGCAGCGCACCGTGCGCAAGCACGCCACCAAGAGGGTCAAGCAGGCCAAGAAGAAGGCCATGGACCTGCGCTACCAGGCGCTGCTGCGCCAGCCGCTGGACGAGAACCTCGCGGTCTACTCCGCGTACTGGAACCGGCTGCCGGCCTGCAACCCGCTGGCGGTCTACGAGAAGGCCAAGGAGCTGGCCCCGCACGTGCACGGCGTGTGGGTGGTCAAGCAGCAGCTGGCCGACTCCGGCGCGATCCCGGCCGGCATCGACCACGTCGTGCTGAACTCGCCGCGCTACTGGGAGGTGATGGCCCGCGCCAAGTACCTCGTCAACAACGTCAACTTCGCCGACGGGGTGGTCAAGCGCGAGGGCCAGATACACCTGCAGACCCACCACGGCACCCCGCTGAAGTCGATGGGCACCGACCAGAAGCGCTACCCGGCCGCCGCCAAGGGCATGAGCTTCCGCAAGCTGCTGGCCCGCGCCGACCGCTGGGACTTCTCGCTCTCCTCCAACCAGCACACCACCGAGCAGTGGGAGCGCGTCTACCCCTGCAACTTCGAGTCGGTGGACGCCGGTTACCCCCGTAACGACGTCTACTACCGGGCGGGCGCCCAGGACGTCCTGGACATCCGCGAGCGCCTCGGCATCGCCCCCGGCAAGACCGCGGTCCTCTACGCCCCGACGATGCGCGACTACCAGGTCGGCTACGTCCCGCGGCTCGACCTGGAGAAGATCTCCCGCGAGCTGGGCGAGGACTTCGTCCTGCTGGTGCGCACCCACTACTTCTACGACCAGGACCCGGGCCTGCAGGAACTCCAGGAGCGCGGCGCGCTGATCGACGTCTCCGGCCACCCGGTCGTCGAGGAGCTGTGCCTGGCCGCCGACGCCCTGGTCACCGACTACTCGTCGATCATGTTCGACTACGCCAACCTCGACCGGCCGATCATCAACTACGCCGACGACTGGGACACCTACGTCCGCTCCCGCGGCGTCACCTTCGACCTGCTCTCGGGCAAGCCCGGCGACACCCCCGGCGTGATCGCCACCACCGAGGACGAGCTGATCGAGGCGTTCCGCAGCGGCCGCTGGGACGACGAGAAGGCCACCGGGCTGCGCGCCGCGTTCCGCGCCCGGTTCTGCCAGTGGGACGACGGCCACGCCGCCGAGCGGGTGGTGCGCCGGGTCCTCCTCGGCGAGGAAATGCTCCCCGAGCCGCTCCCGCAGGACGAGCGGACCGTGGCCCCGTCCCCGCGCGCCGCGGCCGCCGACGCCGGCCTGATCAAGCTGCCGTCCCCGCGCACCGCGGCCGACGACACCCCGTCCACGGACACCCCGGAATCCTCCGGCATCGAACTGGCCGGCTGACCCCGCACCTCACGGACATACACCGCCCCCGGCCTCCTGGCCGGGGGCGGTTCCATGACGGGGGGCTCCACAACGGAGGCCCGGCCGGGGGGCGGTTTCCGGCTGGGGGTGGTTCCGCGACGGGGCTGTCCCGGCCGGAGAACGACCGCCCCGGCCGGGAACGACCGCGCGCCGGCCGCAGCAGGCCCCTCCCACACGCCGCGACCAGACCCGCCCGGACCGAGACCAGGCCCCCTCGCGCCGACAAACGACCACCCGCCGGGACCGGACCGCAGCAGGCCCCTCTCACGCCGGGACCGGGCGGCGCCGGGGCCGAGACCAGGGCCCCTCGCAGCGACAACGACCACGCGCCGGACCGGACGCGGGAGGCCCCAGTCACGCCAAAACCAGGCCCCCTCGCGCCGGGACCAGGCCCGCCTCGCGCCGACAACGACCACGCGCCGGAACCGGACCGCAGCAGGCCCTCCCACGCCGCGACCATGTCCCCTCACGCCGGGACCGGGCGGCGCCGAGGAGGGTGCCTTCCCTCACGCCCGGGCCCCTGCGCGCCGCCACCCCCGGCCACCCCGCACGCAGCGGCCCGCTCCGCGCATACGGCCCACTCCGCACACACCGGCCCACCCCGCCCCCGGGAATACCGCCCCCACCCCGCCTCGTTGAGGCTCCGCAGGGGGCCCGTCCACCCCGTACGGGATCCGTTCGACCCCGCCCTAAGGGCCCGGGCCCGCTCAGCGCACACGGCTCCACGGGCCCGCCACCGAGGGACCGGACAAGGCGCGGCGCCCCCAGAAGCTCGCCACCGAGGGACAGGCCAAGACGCGGCGCCCCCAGAGGCCCGCCTCCGACGGCCCGCCTCACGGCTCCTCGCTCACTCCGCCCCGAGGGCCGCCGTCACCGAGGCTGCCAGCGCGTCGAGGTAGCCCTTGGGCAGCGCGTCGCGGACGACCAGCAGCCGCCAGTACAGCGGCCCGGTCAGCAGGTCCAGCGCGAGGCGGGTGTCCACGTCCGCCGGCAGCTCGCCGCGCTCCACCGCACGGGCCACCACCGCGGCCGCCACACCCTCCTGGCTGTCGTGCAGCGCCGTCCGCAGCGCCTGCGCCAGCTCCGGGCTGCGGGCCGCCTCCGCGAGCAGGTCCGGGATGATCTGCGAGGCCATCGGGTGCCGCAGCGCCCGCGACGCGACCTCCAGCAGCATCCGCACGTCGCCGCGCAGCGACCCGGTGTCGGGCGCGGGCAGCCCCGCGGCCGCCACCGCGGACACCACGTCCAGCACGAGGTGCAGCTTGGAACGCCACCGCCGGTAGACGGCGGTCTTGCCCACCCCCGCCCGGCGCGCGATGCCCTCGATCGACATCCGGGCGAAGCCCACCGCGGCCAGCTCCTCGAAGACCGCGGCGCGGATCGCCTCGGTCTTGTCCTCGCGTAGTACGGCGGCGCCCGCCGGGGTCCGGCGCGCCGCCGCGGGGTCGCTCCCGCTGCCGTCTTTTGCCATGGCTTGAGCCTACCGTCACGACGCTACGGTTGCGTTTCGACGTGAGCTCCCTTTAGTGTCGGCGTCGCGACGATACGGACCCGTCCCGTCGTCGGTCCGTTCCTGCGGCCCCCGTACGCAAGCGAAAGCGGCCCCCATGCCCCAGACCCTCACTCCGCCGGCGCAGGCGCCCGCCCGGGCACCCCGCCCCGGTACGGCACCCGACCCCGAGCTGCGCGCGCTGGCCGAACGCCACGGCCTCACGGTGAGCGGCGCCCGCCCCTCGCTCGGCGAGTACACCCGCCAGCTGTGGCACCGCCGGCACTTCATCACCTCCTTCGCCACCGCCAAGCTCACCGCGATGTACACCACCGCCAAGCTCGGCCAGCTGTGGCAGGTGATCACCCCGCTGCTCAACGCCGGCGTCTACTACTTGATCTTCGGCGTGCTGATCGGCACGAGGAAGGGCGTCCCGGACTACATCCCGTTCCTGGTGACCGGCGTCTTCGTCTTCACCTTCCTGCAGAACTCGGTGATGACCGGGACCCGGGCGATCTCCGGCAACCTGGGCCTGGTGCGGGCACTGCACTTCCCGCGCGCCTGCCTGCCGATCTCGTTCTGCCTGGCCCAGCTCCAGCAACTGCTGTACTCCATGGGCGTACTGGTGGTCATCCTGCTCTGCTTCGGGCAGGTGCCGACGTGGTCCTGGCTGCTGGTGCTGCCGGCGCTGACGCTGCAGTTCGTGTTCAACACCGGGCTGGCGATGGTCATGGCGCGGCTCGGCGCGCGGACCCCGGACCTGGCACAGCTGATGCCCTTCGTCATGCGGACCTGGATGTACGCGTCCGGCGTGATGTTCAGCATCAACGTGATCCTCCAGGGCAAGCACCTCCCGCAGATCGTGGTGGTCCTGCTGAACGGCAACCCGGCCGCGGTGTACATCGACCTGATGCGCTTCGCGCTGATCGACAGCTTCACGCACAAGCAACTGCCGCCGCACGTATGGGCGTTCGCCGGCGGATGGGCCCTGCTGGCCGGCATCGCCGGCTTCGTGTACTTCTGGAAGGCCGAGGAGCGGTACGGACGTGGCTGAGCTTCTGACGGAACGACACGACGACATCCGGCCGGCGCAGACCGCCGACGCCCGGATCCCGACGGTGATCGCGGACGACCTGCACATCGTCTACCGCGTCTACGGCACCGGTGCGGGCCGGGGCAGTGCCACCGCGGCGCTGAACCGGATCATCCGCCGCAAGCCGTCCACCGGCGTGCGCGAGGTGCACGCGGTCAAGGGCGTGTCCTTCACCGCCTACCGCGGCGAGTCCATCGGCCTGATCGGCTCCAACGGCTCGGGCAAGTCCACGCTGCTCAAGGCGGTGGCCGGGCTGCTGCCCGCCGAGCGCGGCAAGGTCTACACCCACGGCCAGCCCTCGCTGCTGGGCGTCAACGCGGCCCTGATGAACGACCTGACCGGCGAGAAGAACGTCGTCCTCGGCGGTCTGGCCATGGGCATGTCGCGTGAGCAGATCCGCGAGCGCTACGACGGCATCGTCGACTTCTCCGGCATCAACGAGAAGGGCGACTTCATCTCGCTGCCGATGCGCACCTACTCCTCCGGCATGGCCGCCCGGCTGCGGTTCTCCATCGCCGCGGCCAAGGACCACGACGTGCTGATGATCGACGAGGCCCTGGCCACCGGCGACCGGGCCTTCCAGAAGCGCTCCGAGGCCCGCATCCGCGAGCTGCGCAAGGAAGCCGGCACGGTCTTCCTGGTCAGCCACAACAACAAGTCCATCCGCGACACCTGCGACCGCGTGCTGTGGCTGGAACGCGGCGAACTGCTGATGGACGGCCCCACCGACGAGGTCATCGAGGCATACGAGAGGGAGACGGGCAAGTAGCCCCTCCCCCGTCGGCAGCCCGGCAGAGCCCGGCGCCGGGGGCACGCGCCAACGGGGACGGCCCCGGAAGCATCGCTTCCGGGGCCGTCCGCCGTGTGGCGCGGGTCAGCTGTGCGACCGCAGCAGCGTCCGCATGGTCCGCATGGCCACGGAGAGGTTCGCGAGGTCGAAGCCCTCCGAACCGTGGATCTCCTCCAGCGTCGCCCGGGCCCGGCTCAGGATCGCCGCGTTGGCCTCTTCCCATGCCTTGAACCGCTGCTCCGGCGTCGAGGAGCCGTTGCCCACCGACAGCACCTCCGCGGTCAGCGCCGCGTGCGCCGCGAAGAGGTCCTCGCGGATCGAGGCGCGGGCCATCGACTGCCAGCGGTCGTTGCGCGGCAGCTCCAGGATGCGGTCGAGGAGCTGGTTGATCCGCAGCCGGTCACCCAGGTCGTAGTAGACCTCGGCGACCTCCAGCGGCTCCTTGCCCATCCGGTCCGCGACGGCGACGATGTCCAGCGCCGGGAAGGCCGAGGAGAAGCCGGACACCTGGACGGCCAGCGGCTCGGGCACGCCCGCGCCGGTGAGCTCCTCCAGGATCGTCTGGAACCACTCCAGGTCGCTGCCCTGCAGCAGCTTCGGCAGCTGCGACCAGACCTGCCCGACCCGCTCGGCGAAGAACTCGATGGTCTCCGACAGCTCCAGCGGCTGCGGGCGGTTGTTGAGCAGCCAGCGCGTGCCGCGCTCGACGAGCCGGCGCGAGTGCAGCCGGATGCGGGTCTGGACGTCGGCGGCGACGATGTTGTCGAGCGCCTCGACGTCGTCCCAGACCTGGTTGAGACCGAAGATCGCGCGGGCCGCGGTGTGCGCCCTGACGACCTCTTCGAGGGAGGCTCCGGTCTCCTCCCGCATCCGGTGCAGGAAGCTCGTCCCACCGGTGTTGACGGTGTCGTTGACCAGCACCGTCGTGATGATCTCGCGGCGCAGCGCGTGCCCGTCGACCTGCTCGGCGAAACGGTCGTGCAGCGCCGACGGGAAGTAGGCGTGCAGCAGCCGTTCGAGGTAGCGGTCGTCCGGCAGCTGGGTCTGGATCAGCGACTCGGAGACGGTGATCTTGGTGTACGCCAGGAGCACCGCGGTCTCGGGCTGGGTCAGGCCGCGGCCGGCGTTCAGCCGTTCACGGATCTGCCGGTCGGTGGGCAGGAACTCCAGCGCCCGGTCGAGGTCGCCGTCGCGCACCAGGCGGCGCATGAAGCGCTGCTGGGCGTGGAGCATGCTGGAGGACTGGGCCTGTGCCAGGGCCAGTGCGGTGTTCTGCGCGTAGTTGTTGCGCAGCACCAGCGCGCCGACCTCGTCGGTCATCTCGGCCAGCAGCTTGTTGCGCTGCTTGACGGTCATGTCGCCGTTGGCCACGACGGAGTTGAGCAGGATCTTGATGTTGACCTCGTGGTCGGAGGTGTCCACACCGGCGCTGTTGTCGATCGCGTCGGTGTTGATCTTCCCGCCGGCCGTGGCGAACTCGATCCGGCCCAGCTGGGTCAGGCCGAGGTTGCCGCCCTCGCCGACGACCTTGACCCGCAGGTCCTCGCCGTTGACCCGGATGGCGTCGTTGGCTTTGTCGCCCACGTCGGCGTGCGACTCCGCCGAGGACTTCACGTACGTGCCGATGCCGCCGTTCCACAGCAGGTCGACGGGGGCCCTGAGGATGACCCGCATCAGGTCGGCGGGGGTCATCTTCTTCACCCCGGCCTCGATGCCGAGGGCGGCCCGCACCTGCGCGTTGATCGGGATGGACTTGGCCGAGCGCGGGTGGATGCCGCCGCCCTGCGAGAGCAGCTCGGTGTTGTAGTCCGCCCAGGACGACCGGGGCAGCTCGAACAGCCGGCGGCGCTCGGCGTAGGAGGTGGCCGCGTCCGGGTTGGGGTCGATGAAGATGTGCCGGTGGTCGAAGGCGGCGACCAGGCGGATGTGCTCGCTGAGCAGCATGCCGTTGCCGAAGACGTCGCCGGACATGTCGCCGACGCCGACGACCGTGAAGTCCTCGGTCTGGGTGTCGTGCCCGAGCTCGCGGAAGTGCCGCTTGACGGACTCCCAGGCGCCGCGGGCGGTGATGCCCATGCCCTTGTGGTCGTATCCGGCGCTGCCGCCGGAGGCGAAGGCGTCACCGAGCCAGAAGCCGTACGACTCGGCGACCTCGTTGGCGATGTCCGAGAACGTCGCGGTGCCCTTGTCGGCGGCGACGACCAGGTAGGTGTCGTCCTCGTCGTGGCGGACGACGTTCTTCGGGGGGACGACCTCGCCACCGACGAGGTTGTCGGTGATGTCCAGCAGACCCGAGATGAAGGTCTTGTACGAGGCGATGCCCTCGGCGAGCCAGGCGTCGCGGTCCAGCGACGGGTCCGGCAGCTGCTTGCCGACGAAGCCGCCCTTGGCGCCGACCGGCACGATGACGGTGTTCTTGACCATCTGCGCCTTGACCAGGCCGAGGATCTCCGTACGGAAGTCCTCCCGGCGGTCCGACCAGCGCAGACCACCGCGCGCGACCTTGCCGAAGCGCAGGTGGACGCCCTCGACGCGGGGCGAGTACACCCAGATCTCGTACGCCGGGCGGGGCGCCGGCAGGTCGGGGATGGCCTGCGGGTCCAGCTTGAGGGAGAGGTAGCTGTGCGGCTCGCCGTTGGCGGCCCGCTGGTAGTGGTTGGTGCGCAGGGTCGCCTTGATGACGGTGAGGAAGGCCCGCAGGATCCGGTCCTCGTCGAGGGACGCGACCTGGTCCAGGGCGCCGTCCAGCTCCTCCAGCAGCCCGTCCGTCAGCTCGGTGCCCGCGCTCTGGCGCTCGGGGGACATCCGGGCCTCGAACAGCGAGACCAGCAGCCGGGTGGTGTGGACGTTGTTGGAGAGGGTGTCCTCCATGTACGTCTGGCTGAACGTCGACCCGGCCTGCCGCAGGTACTTGGCGTAGGCCCGCAGCACCATCGCCTGGCGCCAGTTGAGGCCGGCCCGCAGCACCAGCGTGTTGAAGTTGTCGCTCTCGGCGGCGCCGGTCCACACGGCCGTGAAGGCTTCCTGGAACCGTTCGCGGGCGTCGTCGCCCTTGACCTGCTCCGGCATCCGCAGGCCGAAGTCGTAGACCCAGGCGAGGGAGGAGTCGGCGCAGCGCAGCTCGTGCGGCCGCTCGTCGATGACCTCGACGCCCAGCTTGTTCAGGCCGGGCAGTACCCGCGACAGCGAGACCGGCTCGCCCCTGCGGTAGATCTTGAAGCGGCGCTCCCCGGGGGCCGCGCCGACCGGCTCGTAGAGGCTGACCGAGAAGTCCTTGCCGGGCTCCTCGGTGAGCTTCTCCAGGTGCTGGAGGTCGGCGACCGCGCTGCGCGGGCTGTTGTCGGCCTTGTAGCCCTCCGGGAAGGCGTGGCCGTAGCGGCGCAGCAGCTCGGCCGCGCGCTCCTCGCCGACCTCGGCGATCAGCGCCTCGGAGAAGCCGTCGGCCCAGGAGCGGGCGGCCTCGACCAGCCGGCTCTCGATGCGGTCGGCGTCCGCGTCGGTGAGGTCGGGCAGGGTCGCGCCGGGCTCCACGCGGATGACGAAGTGCAGCCGGGAGAGGACCGACTCTGTGTTCCAGGCGGTGAAGTCGACGCTGGTGCCGCCGAGCTCCTCCTTGAGGATGTCGATCAGGCGCAGCCGGACGGCGGTGGTGTAGCGGTCGCGCGGGAGGTAGACCAGCGCGGAGTAGTAGCGGCCGTATTCGTCCTGGCGGAGGAACAGGCGCAGCCGGCGGCGCTCCTGGAGGTACAGCACGCTGGTGGCGATGGACCGCAGCTCGTCGACGGGCGTCTGGAAGAGCTCGTCGCGGGGGTAGGTCTCCAGGATCTGCAGCAGGTCGCGGCCGTCGTGGCTGTCGGGGCTGAAGCCCGCGCCCTCCAGGACCTCGGCGACCTTGCGGCGGATGACCGGCACCCGGCGCACCGACTCGGTGTACGCGGCGGACGAGAACAGGCCCAGGAAGCGCCGCTCCCCGATGACGTTGCCCTGCTCGTCGAACTTCTTGACGCCGACGTAGTCGAGGTACGAGGGGCGGTGGACGGTGGCGCGGCTGTTGGCCTTGGTCAGGATGAGCAGCTTGTGCTCGCGGGCCTTGGCGCGGGCGTCGGCGGGCAGCCGGTTGAAGGACGGCGAGACGGGGTGGCCGGAGTCGCTCTCGCGGTGCGGCGGGTCGGACCGCAGGATGCCCAGTCCGGTGCCCGGCACGGCGGTCAGCACGTCCTCCTGGGTGCCGCCCTCACCGGGCGCGGAGGCCAGCTCGTACTCGCGGTAGCCGAGGAAGGTGAAGTGGTCGTCGGACAGCCACCGCAGCAGCTCCTGGGCCTCCTCGACCTCCATCTCGCGCAGGTCGTCGGCGAGCGGCTCGGAGGGCAGCTCGTCGCCGATGCGCAGGGCGGCACCGCGCATCTTGTCCCAGTCCTCGACGGCCTCGCGCACGTCGGACAGCACCCGCAGCAGATCGGCGGTGATCTGGTGGAGGTCCTCGCGGTCGGTCTCGCGATCGGTCTCGACGTGGATCCAGGACTCGGTCACCGCGTCGTGCGGCAGCTCGGCGGCCTTCTTCCGGGCGCCGTTGCCGCGGGCGTCCCCGTTGCAGTCGAGGACCTCGATGAGCTTGCCGGTGACGTCACGGCGGACGGTCACCTGCGGGTGGATGACCAGGTGGATGCCGCGGCCCTGGCGGGAGAGCTCGTTGGTGACCGAGTCGACCAGGAAGGGCATGTCGTCGGTGACGACCTCGACGACGGAGTGGCTGCTGGTCCAGCCGTTCTCCTCGACGGTCGGCGTGTGCACCCGGACGTTCGCGGTGCCCTGCGGACGCGTCTCCGCGAGCCGGTAGTGCGAGAGCGCGGCGCCGAAGACGTCGACCGGGTCGCGGTCGATCAGGTCCTCGGGGGCGGTGTGCAGGTAGTAGCGCTGGAGGTATCCCGTGAGGGTGTCCGGGTCGAGGCCGCGTACCGGGTGCTTGCCTCCGGCCTGGCTGCTTTCAACGACCCGGGCGGCCCTGGCGAGCAGCTCGGTCTTGGCTTCGTCCAGCTTGGTCTGCATGTCCTCTGGCTCCTGTCGCGCGCCGTTGCGTGACGTTGTGGAAGAACTGTGTGGAAGCCGCACAACGCCGTCGCGACGCGGGGTGTCCTGTCGCTGTCGACGCTATGCCGCGTGGGGAGAAGGCCGCTTCGTTATCGACAAACTTTGACAAGGTCGACATGGAGTGTTGGCCGCAACGACCAGCGACCGCCCGGTCACGGTGGTGCCCCGGGCGCACGGCAGGGGCTTCGATGCCCCCGCGGGTTATCGCGCTGATCACGGTGCAAGGCTATCGCTCCCCTCACGGGTGCCGTCATGGGCCGTGTGCGTACAAAACCTCGACGCGAACTTAGACCTTCTGGACAACGTCGCACCGGGGTGGCGTATGCGTGCCCCGGGAACGGTCACCCGCCGGAGCGCACAGCCGAACAGCAGGTCGCAGCGCCGGCCGCCCGGCGGTGCGCCGCCGGGCCCGCACGAGCCTCCGCTACGCCATGAGGGCGCCCGCCAGCTCGACCGCCTCCGCGAGGGTGTCCACCACCGGCACGCCCGGCAGCGCGGCGGCCTCCAGGCTGGCGCGGCTGTGCGACCCGCCCGTGTAGAGCACCGCACGGGCGCCGACGTCCCGCGCGGCGACCGCGTCGTCCGCCGCGTCGCCGATCACGACCGTACGGCCGGGGTCGACCCGCTCCAGCGCCGCCAGGTGCCGCACCATCTGCGCGCTCTTCGTACCCCCGGACGGCCCGGTACGCCCCTCCACCAGGACGAACCGCGACTCGATCCCGAAGCCGCGGACGAGCGGTATCAGCTCGTCGTGGCCGAACATGCTGAGGATCGACTGGCTGCCGCCGGCCGTCTGCCACGCCTCCAGGAGCAGGTCCACGCCCTCGGCCAGGCCGCAGCGCAGCCGGTGCTCGCTGTAGTGCCGGTGGAACGCCTCGTCCATCACCAGCCACTCCGCCTCCGACGGGAGCCGTCCCATCAGCCGCTCGTAGAACCGCGGAATCGGCACGCAGTACAGCTCCCGGTACGTCTCCAGGGTGATCGGCGCCAGCCCGATCTCCTCGAAGGCGGAGTTGGTCGCCCCGATGACGGCGTCGATGTCGTGGAAGAGGGTGCCGTTCCAGTCCCAGACGATGTGTGTGGCGTGCTTCTCCATGCGGTTCCCCAGCTCGATCCCCGTGCGCGCGACGCGCCCTGCCCCATGCACAGAACGTACCCGCCGCCACTGACAACGCAGCCTGACCGGCGGCACCGGCCGTGCACCGGACGGCGCCTCACCCGATCAGTGCGGGAATCTCCTGCACGCCGAACCACATGAGGTCGTGGTCCTCGGCACCGTCCACGGTGAACTGCGCGTCGTCGTCGCCCAGGTCCGCCGCGCCGAGCGCCGCCGCGGCCGCCGCGACGTCCGCCTCCGCGTCCTCGGCGTCGACGTGCACCGCCGCGGCCTTCGACAGCGGCACCGGCCCGGCGACCCGCACCTCGCCGAGCGCCGACTGGTCGAGCCCGGCGTCCGGGTCGGCGACCGCCGCGCCGTCCGCCACGTCCACGGCCACCACCACCCGGCGCCGCGCGACCTGCGGGTTCCCGGCGAGCATCCGCAGTGACGCCTGGGCCGCGCGGTTGAGCGCCGCGTACTCCAGCTCCTCGATGTCGTCCGAGACGTACCACTCGCGCAGCGCGGGTGTGACCGCGTACGCGGTCAGGGGGCCGGGGCCCAGCTCACCGTTCTTGTGCGCCTCCGCGAGACCGGAGAGGGTCAGGGGGACATAGACGCGCATGGCAGCCGCTTCCGCTCGATTGGCTCAACTCTGACGATCGTCCAGCCAGCATACGGGCGTGCGTCCCCCATCGTGCCGCCCCGGGGCCGTCCCCCCGGCCCCCGTCGCCCCCTTCCGCACCCCGTCCCCGCGGCTCCATCACGGCCCCGCGCCACGGACGGGTGAATTCCGCCGCCCCCGCCGGCCGGCCCGTCCGCGCCTTGCCGCCGCCGTGGCGCCGCCGGTACCAAGTTCCCCACCACAAAAGCTACCGCCCAGTAATTCTGGGCCCGGCACCACGGGGGCGATCACACATGACCGGCGACAACCCGGCACCGGCCGGCGCCACGCGCACCACGACCGGCTCCGACGACACCACGCCCCGGGACGGCAACCGGTCCCCCGCCGCGCCCCCGGCGCAGCCACCCGCCACCCGGGCGGCGCTCCCCGCGCCCCGGCCCCCTCGGCCGGCGCCGGCCACCCGGCCCGCGCCGTCCCGCACCGCGGCCCTCCCCCGCCCCCGTACGGGCCCCACGGGCCCCGCGACGGCGCCTGCCGCCCTCCCCCGGCCCCGGCGGTCCCCCGGCGCCGGCCGCCGCCCCTTGGGCCCCGCCGGCAGCGGCCCGCGGACCACCGGCCCCGCCCTCCCGACCGTCGGCGCGCAACGCCGGGCCAGGGAGAGCCGGCCGCACCTGTGGTTCGCGCACCAGCTGGTGCTCACGCTCAGCGGCCAGCGGCCCGTCCACGCGCTGCTGGGGCACGCGCTGCCCGCCGCCTACGACCGGCTGGCGGAGCTGGCCCCGCAGGCGCCGCTGCGCCCCCTCCTCGCACCGGGCCACCGCGCCCCGGTCCCGGCCCTGCGGGAGTGCGGGCTGTGCCGGCCCCGGCGCGGCGTCATCGAGGCGTTCGCCCGCATCGCCACCGGCGAACGGCTGCGGGCACTCGCCTTCCGGCTGGAGCTGGGCGCCGACTCCCGCTGGCGCTGCGCCGCCCTCGACATCGGCCCGGCCCCGGCCGCCCGGCCCTCGACGCCCTGACCGGCCGCCGCGACACCCCGCCCCCGTGACCGGCGCACGCAAAGGCGCCCCGGCCGCTTTCCGGCCGGGGCGCCCCGGGTCACGCGGCGCCGGTATCCCTACCGGCGCCCCCTCACCCCTGCTCGCTCACTTCTCGCGGCGACGCTCACTTCTTGCGGCGACGGCCGGCGCTCTTCTGGGCCTTGCGCCGCTCCGCCCGCGTCAGCCCGTCCGCCTCGGAACGGGCCGGGCCGCCGGCCTCCTCGTCGCTGATGAAGTCGCCCTCGACGACGCTGCCGTCACCGTCCACCTTGGGCGCGGTGAAGTGCAGCCGGTCCGGCCGCTGCGGCGCCTCCAGGCCCTTGGCGTGGATCTCCGGCCGTCCGCCGCCGGCCACCGCGACACCGGCCCCGGCCGGCGCCTGCTGCAGCTCCTTGTCCAGCGACGGGGCCTCGGCCACCTCCTGGACGGGAACCTCCTCGACCTGCTGCTCCACCTGGACCTCCAGGTTGAACAGGTAGCCGACGGACTCCTCCTTGATGCCCTCCATCATGGCGGTGAACATGTCGAAGCCCTCGCGCTGGTACTCGACCAGCGGGTCCTTCTGGGCCATCGCGCGCAGACCGATGCCCTCCTGGAGGTAGTCCATCTCGTAGAGGTGCTCACGCCACTTGCGGTCCAGGACGGACAGCACGACCCGGCGCTCCAGCTCCCGCATGACGTCCGAGCTGAGCTGCTCCTCACGGGCGGCGTACTGCTCGTGGATGTCGTCCTTGACGGCGTCGGCGATGAACTCGGCGGTGATGCCCGCGCGGTCGCCGGCCTCCTCCTCCAGCTCCTCGATCGTCACCTTGACCGGGTAGAGCTGCTTGAACGCGCCCCACAGGCGGTCCAGGTCCCACTCCTCGGCGAAGCCCTCGACGGTCTCCGCCTGGATGTACGCGTCGATCGTGTCGTCCATGAAGTGCTTGATCTGGTCCTGCAGATCCTCGCCCTCCAGGACGCGCCGGCGCTCGGCGTAGATGACCTCACGCTGGCGGTTGAGCACCTCGTCGTACTTCAGGACGTTCTTGCGCGTCTCGAAGTTCTGCTGCTCGACCTGCGACTGCGCGGAGGCGATCGCCCGGGTCACCATCTTGTTCTCGATCGGGACGTCGTCGGGCACATTGGCCATCGCCATGACCCGCTCGACCATCTGCGCCTTGAACAGCCGCATCAGGTCGTCGCCCAGGGAAAGGTAGAACCGCGACTCACCCGGGTCGCCCTGACGGCCGGAACGACCGCGCAGCTGGTTGTCGATCCGGCGCGACTCGTGCCGCTCCGTGCCGAGCACGTACAGCCCGCCGAGCTCCTTGACCTCCTCGAACTCCGCCTTGACCGCGGCCTCGGCGCGCTCCAGGGCGGCGGGCAGCGCGGCCGCCCACTCCTCGACGTGCTCGACGGGGTCCAGGCCCAGCTGGCGCAGCTCGGCCTCGGCCAGGTCGTCGGGGTTGCCGCCGAGCTTGATGTCCGTACCGCGGCCGGCCATGTTCGTGGCGACCGTGACGGCGCCCTTGCGGCCCGCCTGGGCGACGATCGACGCCTCCCGGTCGTGCTGCTTGGCGTTGAGGACCTCGTGCGGCACGCCGCGCTTGTTGAGCTGCTGGGAGAGGTACTCGGACTTCTCCACGGACGTCGTGCCGACCAGGATCGGCTGGCCCTTGCCGTGCTTCTCGACGATGTCCTCGACGACCGCGTCGAACTTCGCGGGCTCGGTGCGGTAGATCAGGTCCGCCTGGTCCTTGCGGACCATCGGGCGGTTCGTCGGGATCGGCACCACGCCGAGCTTGTAGATCTGGTGGAACTCGGCGGCCTCGGTCATGGCCGTACCGGTCATGCCGGAGAGCTTGTCGTAGAGGCGGAAGAAGTTCTGGAGGGTGATCGTGGCGAGCGTCTGGTTCTCGTCCTTGATCTCCACCCCCTCCTTCGCCTCGATGGCCTGGTGCATGCCCTCGTTGTAGCGGCGGCCGGCGAGGATACGGCCGGTGTGCTCGTCGACGATCATGACTTCGCCGTCGATGACGACGTAGTCCTTGTCGTTCTTGAAGAGCTCCTTGGCCTTGATCGCGTTGTTGAGGTAACCGACGAGCGGGGTGTTCACCGACTCGTACAGGTTGTCGATGCCCAGCCAGTCCTCGACCTTGCTGACACCGGACTCGTGGATGCCGACCGTGCGCTTCTTCTCGTCGACGTCGTAGTCGCCGGTCTCCTCGATGCCGCGCTGCGGGTTGGCCGCCTCGCCCCGCTTCAGGCGCTGCACCAACTTGGCGAAGTCGCCGTACCACTTGGTGGCCGAGTCCGCCGGGCCGGAGATGATCAGCGGCGTACGGGCCTCGTCGACGAGGATCGAGTCGACCTCGTCGACGATCGCGAAGTTGTGGCCCCGCTGGACGAGTTCGTCCTGCGCCCAGGCCATGTTGTCGCGGAGGTAGTCGAAGCCGAACTCGTTGTTCGTGCCGTAGGTGATGTCGCAGGCGTACTGCTCACGGCGCTGCGCCGGCGTCATGTCGGCGAGGATGCAACCGACGGTCAGGCCCAGGAACTTGTGGACCCGGCCCATCATCTCGGAGTCACGCTCGGCCAGGTAGTCGTTCACCGTGATCAGGTGGACGCCCTTGCCGGACAGCGCGTTCAGATACGCCGGGAGGGTACCCACCAGGGTCTTGCCCTCACCGGTCTTCATCTCGGCCACGTACCCCAGGTGAAGGGCCGCGCCACCCATCAGCTGGACGTCGTAGTGCCGCTGGCCGAGGACGCGCTTGGCGCCCTCACGGACCGTGGCGAACGCTTCGGGCAGCAGGTCGTCGAGGCTCTCGCCGTCCGCGTACCGCTGCTTGTACTCGTCCGTGAGCGCCCGCAGCTCAGCGTCGGAGAGGGCCGCGAAGTCCTCCTCGATGGAGTTGACCTGGCCCGCGATGCGGTGCAGCTTGCGCAGGATCTTTCCTTCGCCTGCACGCATGATCTTCGTCAAGACGGACACTTGGGCTGGTCTCCTTGCCGGTCGGGCCTGCACGGTCGGGTGCGCGGGCGCGGCATTTTTCCAAGGGGCAGGCCCCGCCGCAACGGCCATCGTAAAGGAGGACGCCGCCGGGCCGGGAGGTCCGCCGCCGCGAACCCCGCCATCCCCTTCTCACGGGAAACGCACGAGGCCGCGAGAAGGTGCCGGGCAAGGCCGGGAATCATGCCGAAAACCCGTCGCAACGTCTTCCACAACCTTGCAGACTCAGTCCATGAAGCCGGTCACCCTCACCACCGAGCGCCTCGTGCTGCGCCCCTTCGAACCCGACGACGCGCCTGCGGTGCACGCCGCCTGCCAGGACCCCGAGATTCCGCGCTGGACCGTCGTCCCCTCGCCGTACAGCCACGAGGAGGCGGAGCGCTTCGTCGGCACGATCGTCCCCGAGGGCTGGCGCGACGACACCTCCTACACCTTCGCGGTGCTCTCCCGGGCGGACGACACCCTGGTCGGCGCGATGTCCCTGGTACGCCTCGCCCAGCTGCGCACCCCCGAGCGGCAGGCCGAGCTGGGCTACTGGACGGCGAAGGAGCAGCGCGGCAAGGGCTACACGGTCGAGGCGGGCCGCGCGGTGCTGCACTGGGCGTTCCACGACCTGGGGGTGGAACGCCTGGAGTGGCTCGCGGAGGCCGGAAACGAGGGCTCCTGGGGTGTCGCCCGCAAGCTGGGCTTCCAACGGGAGGGCACCCTGCGCGCCAAGCTGCTGCACGACGGGACCCGCCGGGACTGCTGGATCGGCTCGCTGCTGCCCTCCGACCTCGCCGGCGCCGAGGGGCCCGCCCCCGCCGGCCCCCTCGGCCTGCCGCTGCCGGACACCACGCCGTATCTGCCGCACCGCGGCTGAGCCGGCCGCACGCCCCCGCGACGGCCCGGGCCCACGGGCCCGGGCCCGTTGTCAGTGGCCGCCCCTACGCTGTGCCGCATGACCGCCGTGACGCAGCCACCGTCCCAGCCGAAGCCCGTGACCGACCTGTCCCGCGACGACGCCCGACGCCTGGCGCTGCGGGCCCAGGACCTGCTCGGTGCCCCGGACCGCCGGGCCGGCGTGCGCGGCATGCTCCGGCGGCTGGGCGCCGTACAGCTCGACACGATCTCGGTGCTGGCCCGCTCCCACGAGCTGGTCCCCTACGCCCGGCTGGGCGCCGTCGGCCGCCCCGCCGTCGAGGCCGCCTACTGGGCCGACGCGCACAGCTTCGAGTACTGGTCGCACGCCGCCTGCATCCTGCCCATCGAGGAGTGGCCGCACTTCGCGTTCCGCCGCCGCGCCCGTCGCGCCAAGGGCCACCGCTGGCACGTCATGGAGGATTCCGAACGCTCCTGCGCCGCCGTACTGGACCGCCTGAAGGCCGACGGCCCGCTGACCACCACCGAGCTGGGCGGCGGCCGGAAGGGCGGCGAGTGGTGGGACTGGTCCGAGACCAAGATCGCGGTGGAGTGGCTGCTGGACACCGGCGAGGTGGTCTGCACCCGGCGGCGCGCCTGGAAACGGGTCTACGACCTCGCCGAGCGCGCCGTCCCCGCGGAACTGCTCCACGACGACCTGGCCGACGCCGAGTGCCTGCGCCGGCTGGTCGCCCAGGCCGGGGCCGCCCTGGGAGTGGCCACCCGCGCCGACCTGGCCGACTACCACCGCCTCAAGGCCGAGCAGGTCGATGCCGTGATCGCCGATTCCGGGCTGGTCCCGGTCGAGGTCGAGGGCTGGGGGAAGGCCGCCTGGGCCGATCCGGCCGCGCTCGCCGCCCCGCCCCGGGGCCGGCACCGCACGACGCTGCTCTCGCCCTTCGACTCCCTGATCTGGGACCGCCCCCGCACGGAGCGGGTCTTCGGGTTCACCCACCGCCTGGAGGCGTACGTCCCCCGGCCCCAGCGGATACACGGCTACTTCGCCATGCCGCTGCTGACCGGCGGCCGGCTGAGGGGCCGGGTGGACCCGGCCCGTGAGGGCTCCACGCTCGTCGCCCGCCAGGTGTCGATGGACGGCCGTTCGGCCGTCGCCCCGATGGCCCAGGCGCTTCGGGAGGCCGCGGCCTGGGTCGGCTGCGACGCCGTACGCGTGGAGCGCTGCGACGACCCCGCCTTGGCCGCCGCCCTGCGCACGGAGCTGGACCGGCGGCAGCCGGCCGGCTGAGCGACGGCGGCCGGACGCGAGCCGTCCGGCCGCTCAGCGGATCTCGAGGATCTTCTCCCGCATCGCGTACACCACCGCTTCCATCCGGGAGTGCAGTTGCAGCTTCTCCAGGATGTTGCGGACGTGGTTCTTCACCGTGTTCTCGGAGATGAAGAGTTCCTTGGCGATATCGCGGTTGTTCATGCCGGTGGCGACCAGCTTGAGGACCTCCAGCTCACGGTCGGTGAGCCGGGGCGCCGGCACCAGCCGGCGCTCGTCCGTGCGCTGGATCATCGACTTGAACTCCGTCAGGAGCTTCGACGCCATCGACGGGCTGATCTGCGACTGGCCGTCGGCGACGGCACGGATCGCGGTCGCGACCTCGTCGGTGGAGATCTCCTTCAGGAGGTACCCGGTGGCGCCGGCCTTGATCGCGTCGTAGAGGTCGGCCTCCTCGTCACTGATCGTCAGCATGATGATCTTGGCGCTGGGGGCCACCTCCTTGATGGAGGTACACGCCTCGATACCGCCGCGCTTGGGCATCCGGACGTCCATCAGCACGATGTCGGGCAGCAGATCGGCGGCCTTGTCGACCGCCTCCGCGCCGTCCCCCGCCTCACCGACGACCTGGATGTCCTCCTCCTGGGCCAGGACGATCTCCAGGCCACGCCGGAAAAGGGCGTGATCATCCACGACCAGGACCCGGATCGGCTCCTTGCGCGTCACGCTCACGGCCCGGTCGTCGCCCCCGGCACCGGCTTCGCCGTCGTCCGCGTCACCACGCACGGGCCCAAAACTGTCCCCCACTGATCCTCCCCGTCAACTACTCGGCCGAAAGGCCGGAGCTTGAAAATAAGGCTGGTTGACAACAGCCCTCCGCGGCCAGCCCGATCAATGCCATACGACCGTCTCCCCGGCACGTCGCCGTTTCGTGTCCACATACTCCCTGGCTGGCACAAACACTATACGGCTTCAACTCCTGCTATCCCCGGGCACGATGGTGCCCCCGGCGTACGCCGGGGGCACCGAGCGGGTGAGGTTCAGCCACCCAGCGCGCCACCTGCGCCGCCGGGCTCCTCCCTCCCGAACGCATCAGGGTTCAAGTGGATGACGCCGTAGTCGTATGCGTGCCGCCGGTAGACGACACTGGGAAGCTTGGTGTCGGCGTCGACGAAGAGATAGAAGTCGTGTCCCACCAATTCCATCTCGTTGAGCGCCTGGTCGAGCGGCATCGGCGCGGCCGAGTGGGTCTTCTCGCGGACGATCAGCGGTCCTTCGCCCCGGACGTCGATCGGTCCGACCCGCGTGGTCGGCACCTCCTCGGCCTCGGTGGCGAGTTCGCCGTTGGTGTTCAGGCTCGCCGCGTCCGGCACGTTGTCAGCGACCTCGCTCGCCGGAATGCGTCCGTTGCCGCGGCGCGAGAAGCGCTTGTCGTGCTGCTTGCGCAGACGTGCCTCCAGCTTGGCGGTGGCCAGGTCCAGCGCGGCGTAGGGGTCCGCCGCTGCCGCCTCGGCCCGGACCACCGGACCACGGGAGTAGAGCGTGATCTCCACTCGGTCGGAACGGTCGGCCTGCCGCGGGTTGGGCTCCTTGGACACCTCGACGTCCAGGCTGATCACCTTGGCGTCGAGCTTCTGGACTTTGTCCAGCTTCAGCTTCTCGGCCACGTGCTTGCGGAACCGCTCGGGCACCTCGGTCTTGCGGCCCTTGACGACGATGTCCACGCAGAACTCCGTTCCCGGATCACTCCGCCCGGAGGCGGGGCGATTCCTTCTTGCACCAGGCTCCGGTGATTGCCGAAGCCTCGGACTTGGCGACTTTCACCTCCTCCTCCCCCGCCGACGAGATCTCCATTCCCCCGTTTTCAGGGTCGCTGCAAAAGCCCCTGAACGCATTCATCGCGACATCCGAGGCAAAACATCCGCCAAGTCCTCACAACCGAACATAGCTCTCCAGGAGGGATGTCGGCACCCCCTCGGAGCCCCCGGCTCCGTTCGGGTGACTTTTTCTCCTGGACTACTTGCCGGAGTAACCATCAGCCGCACCACCTCGCTTTCCCCGCTCGGCGGCAGAATCACATGGAGTCCCCCCGCCGGTGAAAGCGCCGGGAAAGGCACTGCCCGTCGCGGCCACCACGGCCGCACCCGTCACTCGACCGCCCGCCGCCGTCACCGCCCGGGCCGCCTCGGCGAGCGTGGCGCCCGTCGTCACCAGATCGTCCACCAGCACCACTGGCAGCCCCCTCAGCAGCCTCCCGGCCCCGCCCCGCACCTCCAGGGCACCCGCCACATTCGCCAGCCGCTGCCGGGCGCTCAGGCCCGCCTGGTCGGCTACGGGGCGGCGCTGGCGGAGTACGGCCAGGACCCGGGCCCCCGCCCCCTCCCCCACCCCGTTCCCCGCCCCTCGTCGCAGGTCGGCGGCCGCGGCCAGCGCGATCCGGCGCACCGGATCATGGCCCCGCCCGGCCACCGCTCGCCGGGCCGACGGCACCGGCACCAGCAGCGCCCCGGCTCCCGGCCGCAGGCCCCGCACCGCGCCGGCCAGCACGCCGCCCAGCGGCGCGGCCAGCCGTAGCGCACCGCGTTCCTTGTGCGCCAGCAGCACCGCCCGCGCCTCATCGGCGTACGGCACCCCCGCCCACACCCGAGGCAGCCCCGCCGGCTCCGGCCTCGGCCGCACCCGCCGCGCCCCGCGCCCGTCCCGCTCCAGTGCCCGGCGGCACTCCACGCACAGCTCCGTACGCGGTCTGCCACACCCAGCACAGGCGACCGGCAACACCAGCCCGGCCAGTTCACGCCAAACCCCCTGCATGACTCCACTGTCCCGCCACGCACGCCCGGCCACCACCCCTGTGGATAACTCCGGAGGGGGTGGAGATCAGCGCCACGCGCCGCACGACCGTGGAAGCGTCATGGCCCGCAGCCGCCGCCGGACGAACCGCCGTCGAACGGCCCGGCCGTGGAGAGGGAGAACCGGTCACAGGCCCGTACGGCGGCTCAAAGCCCATGGCCGCGGAGAGTCGACCGTGACCCGGCCCCGGCACCGGCCCTGGCGCCGTCCGGCACCCCGGCCACCGCCCCACGCCACCCGCATGGGGCCGGCACCGGGGCGCCGACATCGCGCCGCCGGTCCGCCTCACCCCGGATAGACGGGGGCGGTCCCTTCCTTGGCGACGGTCTTCCAGTTCGCGTCCGTAGGCAGCCGCACGATGCCCTCGGTGGCGTCGGCGATCAGTGGCCTGGTGTCGTCCTCCGAGGCCGCGACCGCCTTGACGCCGTTGACGCCGGGCAGCGTCTGCGCGTTGGACGCCGAGCCGTCGGTCTCCATGAACTGCATCTGCTGCACCCCGCCGGACTCCCGCCCGACAACCACCAGCCGGCTGCCGCCCGCCCAGGACGCGGCCACCACGTCCTCCAACTGCGGTGCGATCGGCCGCAGTTCCTGCACCGACAGCACCGGGTGCGCCGAACTGCCGCCCCGCTCGACCCGGCCGAGCTGGAGCGTCGTACGCCCCTTGTCCTCCACCAGGACCGCGATCCGGATCCCGTCCGCGGCCACCTTGATCGCCTTGATCCGCCGTCCCCCGAGCCCGGGCACCGCGACCTCCTCGGGGTCGCCCTTGCCCTCACGCATCCGCAGCAGCCGGGAACCGTGCGCGTCGCGGTCCGCGATCCACAGATCGCCCAGCCCGTCCCAGCTCGGCGCGGTCAGCCCCTCATCGGGGTTCTTGGCCGAGCCGGCGCTGGTCAGCAGCGGGCCGCCGCGGGTGGTGCCGTCCTCCAGGGCGGCCACATACAGCGACCGGCCGTCGCCGGAGACACCGGCCGCGGTGTTCTCGGCGCGCGAGATGGCGACGGAGCGCAGCGGGGTCTTGCCCGTGCCGAACGGGCCGCGTACCGGCGTCGGTTCGGTCGCCGTGTCGGACATGGCGACGACCTTGTGGTCGCCGTCGATGAAGTACTCCCTGGCGGGGCGCCCGGCGCGCGGCAAGGGGGCGAAGTCCCGTGCGGCCTGCTCCTGGGACAGCTGGCACAGCGAGTTGCCGCTGTTGTCCTGGAGCTCGACCTCGCTGATCTTCGAGGCGCGGGTCATGTCCTGGACGGTGAAGAAGAGCTGAGCCGCCATCCGCTTGCACTGGGCGGTGTCGGTGTTCACTGCGGCCTTGCTGAGCTTGACCCGCAGCGCGTTGGAGTCGTCCAGCGCGAGATCGTGCGCCGCGAGACGGGTGCCGTGCGGGAACTCCGACGTGGTCACCTGGTTCAGCCAGTCGGTGGGCCCGGACAGCAGCGCCTCCACGCTGGCGGTGATCGGCTTTATCCGCTGCCGCAGGTAGACGGGGTCCGCGACGAGCACGTTCCGGCTCGCCTTCGGCTCCTCGGACTCCGAGTTGTAGGAGGCGAAGTAGTACTTGTTGACGGAGCGGTAGATGCGCTGGAAGTCGGACAACCCGAGCACCAGCCCGTTGGGCAGCCGGTCGATGCGCCACTGACCGCCCTCCTTGACCAGGTGGATCGTCTGGCGGTACGGCTTCTCCTCCGGGGTGTAGGCGTGGTTGTCGTCCACCGACGCCACCTGGCTGCCGGAGAGGGTGACCGTGTAGCCGTTGACGTCCTCGCGGTTGGGCTGGATCTTCGGCTCGGGCTTGGGGCGCTCCTGGAGCACCTTGGTCACCTGGAACGGCCGCCAGGTCCGCTTCGCCGACTTGGCCAGGTACTGGGTGGCCGTCCGGAAGTCCGCCTCGTCGCTGGTCGTCGCGTCGAGGAAGCTGCGCACGATGTTGGTGGGCTGGGCGCCGTCCTGCGGCGGGACACCGTAGACGCGTACCTGTGAGTCGCCGTCGGAGCGCGGTGACTGGTCGACGGCGGTGACGTCACCGCTGTCGGGCATCGACGCACAGCCGGCCAGCAGCGCCGCCGCACAGCCGAAGAGCAGCGCCTTCCGCGCCGGCCCGGCGGTCTTCCGCACGGGCGCGGTGGACTTCCGCGCCGGCCCGGTGGCCTTTCGGGCACGCCTGCGGGGGAGGTGCCCCGCCCCGCGCTCGCTTCCGCGCTCAGTGTCCACGCAGCTTGCCTTCCGCCTCGACGCCCCGTCCGGGCTCCGCACCGCGCCCGGCGTCCACGTCTCGCCCGGCCTCCGGCCCGGCCGCGCTCCCGTGGGCCGTCTCCCCGGTGCGCGCGCTGTCGTCACGCGCCGTTCCGTCGCCCCGTACGCCCCCGCTCTGCGGCACCACACGGGCGCCGTTGCCGGGCAGCGCCGCGGGATCGGCGGCCGGGCGGGCCGCGGCCCGCGACTCTCCGGTGAGCGCGTCCGCACCCTCGGCCTGGGAGGCACGCGCCTGGACCGGGATCGTGGAGGCTTTGCCACCGGCGCCGGCCTGCGGCCGGCCCGACTCGTCCGTGCCGCGGTGACGCCGGGAATCCTCCGGCTCCAGGGGGATCGGGGATCCGCGCAGCGGCTCGCCGGCCGTACGGGGCAGGGTCAGCCGGAACTGCGAACCACCGCCGGGCTCGCCCCACGCCTGCAGCCAGCCGCCGTGCAGCCGGGCGTCCTCGACCGCGATGGACAGGCCGAGGCCGGTGCCTCCGGTCGTCCGGGCCCGGGCGGGGTCGGCGCGCCAGAAGCGGTTGAAGACGCGGGTGGCCTCGCCGGGCTTGAGGCCGACGCCGTAGTCCCGCACCGCCACGGCCACCGCGCCGCCGCTGCGGCTGCCCGCGGACGCCAGCCGTACGACCACGTCGCGGCCCTCGCCGTGCTCGACGGCGTTGACCACGAGATTGCGCAGCACGCGCTCCACGCGGCGGGGGTCGGCCTCGGCGATGACGGGCTGCTCGGCGCCGCGCACCACGATGCGGCTGCCCTTGCGTTCGGCGAGCGGTTCGGCGCCCTCGATGACGCGGTGCACCACGTCCCGCAGGTCGATCGGCTCGGCCTCCAGCGCGGCGGCACCCGCGTCGAACCGGCTGATCTCCAGCAGTTCGGCGAGCAGCGACTCGAAGCGGTCGAGCTGTCCGCGCAGCAGCTCGGCGGAGCGCGCCGTGGCGGGGTCGAACTCGTCGCGCGCGTCGTGGATGACGTCGGCCGCCATCCGTACGGTCGTCAGCGGGGTGCGCAGCTCGTGCGAGACGTCGGAGACGAAGCGGCGCTGCATCCGGGACAGCTCCTCCAGCTGTTGGATCTTGACCTGGAGGTTCTGCGCCATCTTGTTGAAGGACTCGCCGAGCCGGGCGATGTCGTCCTCGCCGGTGACCTTCATCCGCTCCTGGAGGAGGCCGGCGGCCAGCCGCTCGGAGATCCCGGCGGCCATCCGTACGGGCGTGACGACCTGGCGCACGACCAGCCAGGCAATGGCGCCGAGCAGGATCACGACGAAGACCCCGGCCGTCGCGAGGGTGCCGGTCACGAGCTTGAGGGATTCCGCTTCCTGGCTGAACGGGAAGAGGTAGTAGAGCTGGTACTGGTTGCTGTTGACGTCGTTGAGGCGCTTGCCGATGATCAGCGCCGGTACGCCGTCGTCCGACCCGATGCGCTTGATCTGGGTGTACTGGCGGAAGGTGCCGGACTTGGTGTCCAGCTTCCGTCGCAGCTCGGCGGGCACGCTCCGCTCGGGGTCGACATCGCCGGAGGCGCGCGGCCCGCGGGTTCCGGGGCTGGAGTCGCCGAACGGCTCGTCGGAGTCGGAGCTGAGTGCCACGACGGAGAAGACGCCCTGGCCGCCGCTGGCGAGCTGCTCGACCAGGCCGGTCAGCCAGGTCGCGGAGTCCTGGGTGCCGCGGTTCCCGGTGCGGGCGGCGTCGTCGGTACGGGTGTCGTCGGCGCCGTCGGCCATCTTCTGGGCGACGCCGAAGCCGCCCACGGCCTGGCTCTGCGCGGCCTGCGCCTTGGCCGTGAGCAGGCCGTTACGCACCTGTCCGACGACCACGACGCCGAGCAGCAGCACCACGGCGAGCGACATCAGCAGTGTCGTGGCGACCACGCGCAGCTGGATGTTGCGCCGCCACAGGCGCAGGGCGGGTAGCAGGGGGCGCCGCACCCAGCGGCTGAAGAGCCGCAGCAGGGGGTGGACCGGCCCGCTCACCGCGCCGTCGGGCAGGAGTTGGCCACCGCGCAGCAACCAAGCCGACAACTTTCCCGAAAAGGACATATCACCCGCCGGGCCGACGGTGCGTCCCCGCTTATCCTCCGGGGCCGCACCGTCCCGGGTCATCTCAGCTGGGCCCGGCCTTGTAGCCGACCCCGCGTACGGTCACCACGATCTCCGGACGCTCCGGGTCCCGCTCGACCTTGGAGCGCAGCCGCTGGACGTGGACGTTGACCAGTCGGGTGTCGGCGGCGTGCCGGTAGCCCCAGACCTGCTCGAGCAGCACCTCACGCGTGAACACCTGCCACGGCTTGCGCGCCAGCGCCACCAGCAGGTCGAACTCCAGGGGCGTCAGCGCGATCGACTGCCCGTCCCGCTTGACCGAGTGCCCCGCCACGTCGATGACCAGGTCACCGATCGCCAGCTGCTCGGGCGCCGGCTCCTCCGAACGCCGCAGCCGTGCCCGTATCCGGGCGACCAGCTCCTTGGGCTTGAACGGCTTGACGATGTAGTCGTCCGCGCCCGACTCGAGCCCGACAACCACGTCCACGGTGTCGCTCTTGGCGGTCAGCATGACGATCGGGACACCGGACTCCGCCCGGATCAGCCGGCACACCTCGATACCGTCCCGGCCGGGCAGCATCAGATCGAGCAGGACAAGATCGGGCTTGCTCTCGCGAAAGGCTGCGAGGGCCTTGTCACCGTCCGACACGAACGACGGTTCAAAGCCTTCGCCACGCAGCACGATGCCGAGCATCTCTGCCAGTGCGGTGTCGTCGTCGACGACCAGGACGCGTCCCTTCATTCGGCCATCATCCCATTACCTGATCGTGACTTACTCCAACGTGACGTGGAACACAGCTCGGCGAGCGCTTCCCGGGTCACCGGAGACACCACTCCCGCCTCCGTCACGATCGCCGTCACCAGCTCCGGCGGGGTGACGTCGAAGGCCGGGTTGTAGGCCCCGGCGCCCAGTGGCGCGACCGGTATACCGGCTCCCGCCGGCGCCCCGGCACCCAGCTGGGACGGCAACGAGAATTCCGTCACTTCGTGCCCCGGCCGCTGCTCCACCTCGATGTCAGCCCCCTGCTCGGTGTCCAGATCCACCGTGCTGGTCGGCGCCACCACCACGAACGGAATGTGGTGGTACCGCGCCAGAACGGCCAGCGGGTAGCTGCCGACCTTGTTGGCGACCGCCCCGTCCGCCGCGATCCGGTCCGCACCGATCAGCACCGCGTCCACCTCGCCCGCGGCGAACAGCGATCCGGCCGCACCGTCCGCCAGCACCGTGTACGCCATGCCCGCCCGCGCCGCCTCGTAGGCGGTCAGCCGCGCCCCCTGCAACAGGGGTCGCGTCTCATCCACCCACAGCCGGCGCAGCTCACCGGCCCGATGCGCCGCCAGCGCCACGGCCAGGGCGGTCCCCTCGCCCCCGGAAACCAGCGCTCCCGTGTTGCAGTGCGTGAGGATCCGGTGGCCGCCGCCCGGCAACAGTTCGCCCAGCAGCTCCAGACCATGCGCGGCCATCCGGGCGCTCGCCTCGATGTCCTCGGCGTGCACGGCCTTCGCCTCGGCCAGGGCCGCCGCCGCTGCCGCCCGGCCGTCGGCCCCCTCGGCGACCGCCGCGCGATGGGCGCCGACCGCCCGCCGCACGCCGTACCCCAGGTTGACCGCGGTCGGCCGGGCCTGCGCCAGCACCGCCGCCGCCTCTTCCACGTCGAAACCGCGCGCAGCGGCCAGCGCGACGCCGTACGCGCCCGCTATCCCCAGCAGCGGCGCCCCGCGGACCGCCAGCGTCTGGATCGCCTGCACCAGCGCCGGTACGTCCGTGCAGACCAGCTCGACCTCCTCCGCGGGCAGCCGGGTCTGATCAAGGAGGACCAATACGGGCCCCTCCGGCGGCTCCTCCCAGCGCAACGACGGGATTGCGAGCGCCCCGGCGCCCGCCTCGGATACCTCGTACTGATCGCCCATCCGTTCAGTCTGCCGCCCCAGGCCCCCCGAGCAGAAGGTCCCCTCACTCTCAGGGCACGGGTACACAACGCGCGACGCCATGACACGATGACTGGCACCGCGGACCCCGGACCCCGGCCGCCCCGGCGGACGGGCAGCAAGAAGGAGCGACGATGAACAACTCTCCGGGCTGGGCCTCGCCCGGATCCGCCCCCTCCGACGAGCCGGGCCGCGGCACACAGGAGCAGCCCGCACAGCCCTCCGCCCCGGAGGCCGGGTCCGAGTCCACCGAGCCGTCGTCCCCGCCGAACTGGTCCAAGGAACAGCCGCCCCCCGGCCAGTGGACGGCGCCCGCCGGCATTCCCAGCCAGAGCGGCCCCCATGGCCGCGACAACGGTCCGGGCACGTCCGGCGACCGCACCCGCGCCTCGTCGCCCGGCCCGGCCGGACCCGGCTGGGGCGGACAGGGCCCCGGCAGTCAGCCTCCCTGGGGCGGCAACTGGGCCGCGGTGCCACAGGCCGCCAAGCCCGGCGTCATCCCGCTGCGCCCGCTCGCCATCGGCGAGATCCTCGACGGCGCGGTCGCGACCATGCGGGCCCACTGGCGCACGGTCCTCGGCATCTCGCTGATTCTCGCGGTGGTCTCGCAGACCGCCGTCACCGTCGTCACCGGGCTGTGGTTCCAGGACGCCGGCCGCGCCCCCGCCGTGTCGAACAATCACGTCCCGCCGCTCCGCGACACCCTGCGCGAGGCCGGCAACACGCTCGCCGGCAGCGCCATCACCTCCGTGATCGGCCTGCTCGCCACGATCATCGCGACCGGGCTGCTCACCATGGTCGTGAGCCGCGCGGTCCTGGGCCGTACGGTGACGGCCGGCGACGCCTGGCGCGACGCGCGCTCCCAGCTCCCGCGCCTGCTCGGCCTGCTCGTGCTGCTGCCCCTGATGGTCACCGCGATCGTGGCCGTCGGTGTGACCCCCGGCTTCCTCCTCATGGCCGGTGGCACCTTCGACATCGGTGTGGCCCTCACCCTCTTCGGCGGCCTGGCCGCCACCGTCGTGACCATCTGGCTGTGGGTCCGCTACAGCCTCGCCTCTCCGGCCCTGATGCTGGAGAAGCAGGGCGTCATCGCGTCCATGCGACGCTCCGCCAAGCTCGTGCGCGGCTCCTGGTGGCGGGTACTGGGCGCCCAGCTGCTCACCTACCTCCTGATCGCCATCGTCGAGTTCATCATCCAGATCCCGGCCACCCTCATCGCCTTCCTCATCGGCGGCGAGAGCCTCATGGACTGGGCGAACGGCACCAGCAACACCACCGGTTGGTCGTTCCTGATCGTGCTGGGCATCGGTGCCGTCATCAGCTCCACCATCACCTTCCCGGTCAGTGCCGGCGTCACCGCCCTCCTCTACATGGACCAGCGCATCCGGCGCGAGGCGCTCGACCTCGAACTCGCCCGCGCCGCCGGCCTCCCCGGCTACGGCGCCGACGTCCCCGCCAACACCCCGCCGACCAGCGGCCCGACGCCGGAGACGGCACCCGCCGACGACTCCGGACAACGTCCCACCGACACCGCACCGGGAAGCTGATGCGGTGACCACAGGGGGGAAGTTGACCGCGCTCGGAGGGCTCACCGCAGGCTCCGACGACCACATACCGGTGCGGACCCCTCGCCTCCCCGCCCGCGAGGCGGCCGAGCGTGAGCTGTCCGACCCCCGGTACCACCAGCACGACCCCAACCCGATCCAGCGTGCCCTCGACTGGCTCTGGGACCGCCTTGACGCACTCTTCAACGCGGCCGCAGGCGCCACACCGGGCGGCTGGATCGGGCTCCTCACCGTCGGCGTCTGCGTCCTGCTGCTGATCCTCGCCCTCCGGCTACGGCTGGGGGCCGTACGCCGCACCCCCACCACAGGCGGCGCGCTCTTCGCCGACGCCCCCCGCACCGCCGCGGAGCACCGCGCCGCCGCCGAACGACACGCCGCCGCGAGCCACTGGGACCAGGCCATCCAGGACCGGATGCGCGCCGTCGTCCTCGCCCTGGAGGAACGCGCCCTGCTCACCCCCGGCCCCGGCCGCACCGCCGACGAGGCCGCCGCCGAAGCCGGCCGCGCCCTGCCCCCGCACGCCGAGCAACTCCGCACCGCCGCCCGTACCTTCGACGACGTCACATACGGCGGGCGCCCGGGCACGGAAGCGGCGTACACCTTCCTGGCCGGCCTCGACACCGACCTCCAGCACGCCAAGCCCACCCTGGCCACCTCCCCCACCGGGAGCCACGGATGACCACGGCCACCGCGCACACTCCCACGCCCTCCGTGACCGCACGTCACGTCTGGAACCGCTCCCGCGGCCCGCTGTCGGCGCTCCTCCTGCTCGTCCTCAGCGGAGTCGTCCTCGCGGCGCTGCAGTCCGGCGAACAGCACGGTCGACTCGATCCCCGCTCGGCGGACCGCGCCGGCAGCCAGGCGCTCTCGCGGCTCCTCGCCGCCCAGGGGGTCTCCACCCACGTGGTCACCACCTCCGAGGAGGCCGCAGCCGCGGCCGGCCCCGACACCACCCTGCTCGTCACCGACCCCGACGTGCTGACTCAGAATCAGCTGACGGGCCTGTACACCGCGACCGCGCACACCACCGGCCGCACCGTCCTGCTCGCCCCCGGCCCCGCACCGCTCGACACCTTCGCCCCCACCGTCCAGGCCGAGCTCCCGGTCAGCAACGAGGCCCGCCGCCCCGCCTGCGCCCTGCCCGACGCCCGCCGCGCCGGCAACGCCCTCCTCGGCGGCCCGCGTTACACCACCTCCACCCCCGGCGCCGACCGCTGCTACCCCAGTGGCGGCAAGGCCACCCTGCTGCGCCTGCCGGCCCCGGCCGACGGCCGCGACACCGTGCTCCTCGGCTCCCCCGAACTCCTCTACAACCAGCACCTCGACGAGCACGGCAACGCCTCGCTGGCCCTGCAACTCCTCGGTTCTCACAAACATCTGGTCTGGTACCTCCCCTCCGTCAGCGACCCGACCTCCACGCAGGACGAACAGCGCGGCCTCCTCGACCTCGTCCCCTCCGGCTGGGGCTGGGCCCTGCTCCAACTCGCCTTCGCCGCGCTGCTCGCCGCCCTCTGGCGCGCCCGCCGACTGGGCCCCCTCGTGACGGAGAAACTCCCCGTCACCGTGCCCGCCGCCGAGACCACCGAGGGCCACGCCCGGCTCTACGAACAGGCCAACGCCCGCGACCGGGCGGCAGCGGTACTGCGCGCCGCCACCCGCACCCGGCTCGCCCCCCTCCTCGGCGTGCCCGCAGCCCGTGCCCACGCCCCCGAGACTCTTCTCCCCGCTGTCCAGGCCCACTTGATCTCCGCCCCCGGCAGCGGAGCAGACCTCCCCTCCCTGCTCTTCGGCCCGGCTCCCGCCGACGACCGGGCCTTGGTACAGCTGGCCGACCACCTCGACGCACTCGAATCCTCGATCGTTTCCCAAGAGAGGCACGCCCCCCGTGAGCACCCCGACCGCTGACAGCGCCCGAGCCTCGCTCGAGGACCTGCGCACCGAGATAGCCAAGGCCGTCGTAGGCCAGGACCCGACCGTCACCGGCCTGGTCGTCGCACTCCTCTGCCGCGGTCACGTGCTCCTCGAAGGCGCCCCGGGCGTCGCCAAGACCCTCCTCGTACGCGCCCTGTCGGCGGCGCTCGAACTCGACACCAAGCGCGTCCAGTTCACGCCCGACCTGATGCCGAGCGATGTCACCGGCTCACTGGTCTACGACGCCCGCAGCGCGGAGTTCTCCTTCCAGCCGGGCCCCGTCTTCACCAACCTGCTGCTCGCCGACGAGATCAACCGCACGCCTCCCAAGACCCAGGCTTCCCTGCTCGAAGCGATGGAAGAGCGCCAGGTGACCGTCGACGGCACCGCCCGCCCCCTCCCCGAGCCGTTCCTGGTGGCCGCCACCCAGAACCCCGTGGAATACGAAGGCACCTATCCACTGCCCGAAGCCCAACTCGACCGGTTCCTGCTGAAGCTGACGGTGCCTCTCCCCGCCCGTCATGACGAGATAGACATCCTCAACCGTCACGCGGCCGGCTTCAGCCCTCGCGACCTCAACGCCGCCGGACTGCGCCCCGTCGCCTCCACCGCCGACCTCGACGCGGCCCGCGCCGCGGTCGCCAAGACCTCGGTCTCCCCCGAAGTCACCGGCTATATCGTCGATATCTGCCGTGCCACCCGCGAATCCCCCTCGCTGTCCCTGGGTGTCTCCCCCCGAGGCGCAACTGCCCTGCTTTCGACGTCACGCGCCTGGGCCTGGCTCACCGGCCGCGACTATGTAACCCCCGACGACGTCAAGGCCCTTGCTCTTCCCACGCTCCGTCACCGCATCCAGCTCCGCCCGGAAGCGGAGATGGAAGGAGTCACCGCGGACTCCGTGATCAACGCCGTTCTCACTCATCTCCCCGTCCCCCGCTGAGGCGACACCGTGGCCCTCACCGGACGCACCGCCCTCGTCTCCGCACTCGGAGCTCTCTTCGTCGGCTTCGTGCTGCCCAGCTGGCTCGGCATCCTCGCCGTCCAACTCACCTTGCTGATAGCAATTTTGTGCGACCTCGCTCTCGCCGCGCCAGTGCGAAAGCTCCAGTTCACCCGAACTGGTGACACAACTGTTCGACTAACAGGCGAAGCCCACACGCACCTCACCCTCACCAACCCCGACCGCCGCCCGCTGCGCGCCCAGGTCCGCGATGCCTGGCCCCCGAGCTCCTTCCACCCCGGCACGGACATCCCCGCCTCCCGGCACGCCCTCCGCGTCCCGGCCGGCGAACGCCGCCGCCTCACCACCACGCTCCGCCCCACCCGCCGCGGCGATCACCACGCCGTCCGCGTCACGGTCCGCTCGTACGGCCCCCTAGGTCTGGCAGCTCGGCAGGGAAACCACCTCGTCCCGTGGACGCTGCGCGTCCTGCCCCCCTTCACCAGCCGCAAGCACCTCCCGGCGAAACTCGCGCGGCTCCGCGAACTCGACGGCCGCACCAGCCTCCTGACCCGCGGCGAAGGCACCGAGTTCGACAGCCTCCGCGATTACACCCACGGCGACGACACCCGATCCATCGACTGGCGCGCCACCGCCCGGCGCCAGGACCTCGCCGTCCGCACATGGCGCCCCGAACGCGACCGCCGCATCCTGCTCGTCCTGGAAACCGGCCGCACCTCGGCCGGCCGCGTCGGCGACGTCCCCCGCCTCGACGCCTCCATGGACGCCGCCCTCCTGCTCGGAGCCCTCGCGGCCCGGGCCGGCGACCGCGTCGACCTGCTCGCCTACGACCGCCGGGTACGCGCCTCCGTACAAGGCCGCGCGGCCCGCGATGTCCTCCCGGCCCTCACCGAGGCCCTCGCCCCCCTCGAACCCGAACTCGTCGAGGCGGACGCCCGCGGCCTGGCCGCCACCATCCACCGCCGCACCTCGCGCCGCTCCCTCATCGTGCTCTTCACCGGCCTGGACGCGGCACCCGTGGAGGAAGCCCTCCTGCCCGTCCTCCCCAGCCTCACCCAGCGCAACGAACTCATCGTCGCGGCCGTGGCCGACCCCCGCATCGAGGAGATGGCCGCCGGCCGTCACACCCCGCAGGCGGTTTACGCGGCGGCCGCCGCCGAGCAGACCCGCGCCGCCCGCCGCCGCACCGCGGACCGCCTCCGCCACCACGGCATCACCGTCATCGACTCCACCCCGTCCCACCTCGCCCCCGACCTGGCCGACGCCTACCTCACCCTGAAGGCCACAGGCCGCCTGTAACCCGGGACCCCCGCTCGCCCCCGTAAAAGGTGTCTAGGTGGAGCCACGTCCTCCCAAGACACCACCACCGCCGACACAGCACGACAGGTAAGAGGCCAGAGGCCCAACCTCTCCCCCAGCCAATTGCCACAAGGCCAGCTCCCCCAGCACCCAGCAGCACCGGCTACAGACACCGGCTTATAGAAGCGCCCTACGGCGGCCATGGAGAAGCAAGCAGCCCCTACCGTGCGCCCGGCACATCACCCAATCCGATCCCCAGCAGAGGGCCGCGGCAGCCGCCAGCAACAGAAGCCCGATCCACCAACTTCCCGGAAACGCAGAAAAGCCCCGCACCATAAGGTGCGGGGCTCTCCCACAAAGATTGTTCGGCGGCGTCCTACTCTCCCACAGGGTCCCCCCTGCAGTACCATCGGCGCTGAAAGGCTTAGCTTCCGGGTTCGAAATGTAACCGGGCGTTTCCCTAACGCTATGACCACCGAAACACTATGAAGTTAACCAACCGGAGCCTAGCTACAACGGTCGTTACTTCAGAACCTACACAGTGGACGCGAGCAACTGAGGACAAGCCCTCGGCCTATTAGTACCAGTCAACTCCACACCTTACGGCGCTTCCATATCTGGCCTATCAACCCAGTCGTCTACTGGGAGCCTTAACCCCTCAAGGGGGTGGGAGCCCTCATCTCGAAGCAGGCTTCCCGCTTAGATGCTTTCAGCGGTTATCCTTTCCGAACGTAGCCAACCAGCCATGCCCTTGGCAGGACAACTGGCACACCAGAGGTTCGTCCGTCCCGGTCCTCTCGTACTAGGGACAGCCCTTCTCAAGACTCCTACGCGCACAGCGGATAGGGACCGAACTGTCTCACGACGTTCTAAACCCAGCTCGCGTACCGCTTTAATGGGCGAACAGCCCAACCCTTGGGACCGACTCCAGCCCCAGGATGCGACGAGCCGACATCGAGGTGCCAAACCATCCCGTCGATATGGACTCTTGGGGAAGATCAGCCTGTTATCCCCGGGGTACCTTTTATCCGTTGAGCGACGGCGCTTCCACAAGCCACCGCCGGATCACTAGTCCCTACTTTCGTACCTGCTCGACCCGTCAGTCTCACAGTCAAGCTCCCTTGTGCACTTACACTCAACACCTGATTGCCAACCAGGCTGAGGGAACCTTTGGGCGCCTCCGTTACTCTTTAGGAGGCAACCGCCCCAGTTAAACTACCCACCAGACACTGTCCCTGATCCGGATCACGGACCCAGGTTAGACATCCAGCACGACCAGAGTGGTATTTCAACAATGACTCCACAACCACTGGCGTGGCCGCTTCAAAGTCTCCCACCTATCCTACACAAGCCGAACCGAACACCAATATCAAGCTATAGTAAAGGTCCCGGGGTCTTTCCGTCCTGCTGCGCGAAACGAGCATCTTTACTCGTAATGCAATTTCACCGGGCCTATGGTTGAGACAGTCGAGAAGTCGTTACGCCATTCGTGCAGGTCGGAACTTACCCGACAAGGAATTTCGCTACCTTAGGATGGTTATAGTTACCACCGCCGTTTACTGGCGCTTAAGTTCTCAGCTTCGCCATGACGAATCATGACTAACCGGTCCCCTTAACGTTCCAGCACCGGGCAGGCGTCAGTCCGTATACATCGCCTTACGGCTTCGCACGGACCTGTGTTTTTAGTAAACAGTCGCTTCTCGCTGGTCTCTGCGGCCACCCCCAGCTCAGAGAGCAAGTCTCATCACTGGAAATGGCCCCCCTTCTCCCGAAGTTACGGGGGCATTTTGCCGAGTTCCTTAACCATAGTTCACCCGAACGCCTCGGTATTCTCTACCTGACCACCTGAGTCGGTTTAGGGTACGGGCCGCCATGAAACTCGCTAGAGGCTTTTCTCGACAGCATAGGATCATCCACTTCACCACAATCGGCTCGGCATCAGGTCTCAGCCTTAACGTGTGACGGATTTACCTACCACACGGCCTACACCCTTACCCCGGGACAACCACCGCCCGGGCTGGACTACCTTCCTGCGTCACCCCATCACTCACCTACTACAAGTCTGGTTCGTCGGCTCCACCACTCCGCTTCACCCGAAGGATCCACGGCGGCTTCACGGACTTAGCATCGCCTGATTCAATGTTTGGCGCTTCAAAGCGGGTACCGGAATATCAACCGGTTGTCCATCGACTACGCCTGTCGGCCTCGCCTTAGGTCCCGACTTACCCTGGGCAGATCAGCTTGACCCAGGAACCCTTAGTCAATCGGCGCAAGAGTTTCCCACTCTTGTATCGCTACTCATGCCTGCATTCTCACTCGTGAACCGTCCACAACTCGCTTCCGCGGCTGCTTCACCCGGCACACGACGCTCCCCTACCCATCACGATCCCCGTTGGGGGTAATATCGCAATGACATGACTTCGGCGGTGTGCTTGAGCCCCGCTACATTGTCGGCGCGGAATCACTTGACCAGTGAGCTATTACGCACTCTTTCAAGGGTGGCTGCTTCTAAGCCAACCTCCTGGTTGTCTCTGCGACTCCACATCCTTTCCCACTTAGCACACGCTTAGGGGCCTTAGTCGATGCTCTGGGCTGTTTCCCTCTCGACCATGGAGCTTATCCCCCACAGTCTCACTGCCGCGCTCTCACTTACCGGCATTCGGAGTTTGGCTAAGGTCAGTAACCCGGTAGGGCCCATCGCCTATCCAGTGCTCTACCTCCGGCAAGAAACACACGACGCTGCACCTAAATGCATTTCGGGGAGAACCAGCTATCACGGAGTTTGATTGGCCTTTCACCCCTAACCACAGGTCATCCCCCAGGTTTTCAACCCTGGTGGGTTCGGTCCTCCACGAAGTCTTACCTCCGCTTCAACCTGCCCATGGCTAGATCACTCCGCTTCGGGTCTTGGGCACGCTACTCAACGCCCTATTCGGACTCGCTTTCGCTACGGCTTCCCCACACGGGTTAACCTCGCAACATACCGCAAACTCGCAGGCTCATTCTTCAAAAGGCACGCAGTCACGACTGCATGTGCAAGCACATACAGCGACGCTCCCACGGCTTGTAGGCACACGGTTTCAGGTACTATTTCACTCCGCTCCCGCGGTACTTTTCACCATTCCCTCACGGTACTATCCGCTATCGGTCACCAGGGAATATTTAGGCTTAACGGGTGGTCCCGCCAGATTCACACGGGATTTCTCGGGCCCCGTGCTACTTGGGTGTCTCTTAAACGAGCCGTCAATGTTTCAGCTACGGGGGTCTTACCCTCTACGCCGGACCTTTCGCATGTCCTTCGCCTACATCAACGGTTTCTGACTCGTCCCACAGCCGGCAGACTGCAGAAAAGAGATCCCACAACCCCAACCACGCAACCCCTGCCGGGTATCACACGTGACTGGTTTGGCCTCATCCAGTTTCGCTCGCCACTACTCCCGGAATCACGGTTGTTTTCTCTTCCTGCGGGTACTGAGATGTTTCACTTCCCCGCGTTCCCTCCACACTGCCTATGTGTTCAGCAGCGGGTGACAGCCCATGACGACTGCCGGGTTTCCCCATTCGGACACCCCCGGATCAAAGCTTGGTTGACAGCTCCCCGGGGCCTATCGTGGCCTCCCACGTCCTTCATCGGTTCCTGGTGCCAAGGCATCCACCGTGCGCCCTTAAAAACTTGGCCACAGATGCTCGCGTCCACTGTGCAGTTCTCAAGCAACGACCAGCCACCCGTCACAACCCACCAACGTGGACCTTTACCGGGGCCGGCATCGCGAAGGAGCAGACTCAAGTCCGCACCCTCAGATACCCAACAGCGTGCCCGACCCGACCAGTTGAAGACTCACGTTCCACGCCGAAGCAGTACTAATGATCCCAACCGACCGTGCCGAATAGTCAACGTTCCACCCATGAGCTAACCACCGTCGAACATTTGCCGACGTAGTGGCTCTGGATCTCTTACGAGATCTAGATGCTCCTTAGAAAGGAGGTGATCCAGCCGCACCTTCCGGTACGGCTACCTTGTTACGACTTCGTCCCAATCGCCAGTCCCACCTTCGACGATTCCCTCCCACAAGGGGTTGGGCCACCGGCTTCGGGTGTTACCGACTTTCGTGACGTGACGGGCGGTGTGTACAAGGCCCGGGAACGTATTCACCGCAGCAATGCTGATCTGCGATTACTAGCAACTCCGACTTCATGGGGTCGAGTTGCAGACCCCAATCCGAACTGAGACCGGCTTTTTGAGATTCGCTCCACCTCGCGGTATCGCAGCTCATTGTACCGGCCATTGTAGCACGTGTGCAGCCCAAGACATAAGGGGCATGATGACTTGACGTCGTCCCCACCTTCCTCCGAGTTGACCCCGGCAGTCTCCTGTGAGTCCCCATCACCCCGAAGGGCATGCTGGCAACACAGAACAAGGGTTGCGCTCGTTGCGGGACTTAACCCAACATCTCACGACACGAGCTGACGACAGCCATGCACCACCTGTACACCGACCACAAGGGGGACCCTGTCTCCAGGGTTTTCCGGTGTATGTCAAGCCTTGGTAAGGTTCTTCGCGTTGCGTCGAATTAAGCCACATGCTCCGCTGCTTGTGCGGGCCCCCGTCAATTCCTTTGAGTTTTAGCCTTGCGGCCGTACTCCCCAGGCGGGGAACTTAATGCGTTAGCTGCGGCACGGACGACGTGGAATGTCGCCCACACCTAGTTCCCAACGTTTACGGCGTGGACTACCAGGGTATCTAATCCTGTTCGCTCCCCACGCTTTCGCTCCTCAGCGTCAGTATCGGCCCAGAGATCCGCCTTCGCCACCGGTGTTCCTCCTGATATCTGCGCATTTCACCGCTACACCAGGAATTCCGATCTCCCCTACCGAACTCTAGCCTGCCCGTATCGAATGCAGACCCGGGGTTAAGCCCCGGGCTTTCACATCCGACGTGACAAGCCGCCTACGAGCTCTTTACGCCCAATAATTCCGGACAACGCTTGCGCCCTACGTATTACCGCGGCTGCTGGCACGTAGTTAGCCGGCGCTTCTTCTGCAGGTACCGTCACTCTCGCTTCTTCCCTGCTGAAAGAGGTTTACAACCCGAAGGCCGTCATCCCTCACGCGGCGTCGCTGCATCAGGCTTTCGCCCATTGTGCAATATTCCCCACTGCTGCCTCCCGTAGGAGTCTGGGCCGTGTCTCAGTCCCAGTGTGGCCGGTCGCCCTCTCAGGCCGGCTACCCGTCGTCGCCTTGGTAGGCCATCACCCCACCAACAAGCTGATAGGCCGCGGGCTCATCCTTCACCGCCGGAGCTTTCCACACGGAGGTCATGCGACCCCGTGTCGTATCCGGTATTAGACCCCGTTTCCAGGGCTTGTCCCAGAGTGAAGGGCAGATTGCCCACGTGTTACTCACCCGTTCGCCACTAATCCCCTCCCGAAGGAGGTTCATCGTTCGACTTGCATGTGTTAAGCACGCCGCCAGCGTTCGTCCTGAGCCAGGATCAAACTCTCCGTGAATGTTTACCCGTAATCGGGTCAACACACACGAGAGCGGAACGACCAAACGGAATAGGTCCGGTCGTTCACAGCGTCCTCGCTGTGTGTGCCATCCGCGCCACATGGACGGGATGGACTTTCAAAGGAACCTCATCTGCCGGATGTTTCCGGTAGACGGGGTATCAACATATCTGGCGTTGACTTTTGGCACGCTGTTGAGTTCTCAAGGAACGGACGCTTCCTTTGTGCCTGTTTCACCAGGCTCTCCGGGCGCTTCCCTTCGGTGTTGCGTTTCCGACTCTATCAGATCCTTGCGGTTCCGATTTTCGCCGGTGCGATTCGGCCTTTCAGCTTCTTCGCGGTTCCAACCTTACCAGATCCGTTTCCGTCTCCGGCCCCCTGTTGGAGCAGGGTTGGCCGTTCGGCTTTCGCTTTTCGGCCTTTCCGACTCTATCAGATCTTGTCCGCGCCGTTGCCGGCTCGAATTTGATTCTGATTCCCCGTCGGAGGGGTTTGCCTTTTGGCTTTTCCGACTTTATCAGAAGGAGTTCGATCGAATTAATTCGACCGGGGCTTCCGGTAAGTGGTCGGTTGCGCTTCGCCGAATGAAGATTCCAGCCGAAGCGGAGATGAGACTAACCGTCGCAGATGAACTTGTCCAGTTCGTTGCAACCGTTCGAATCTACCTCCCCCACCTGCCCGTGTCAACGGGCTTCTGGGGCGCAGAGGAGATTAGCAGGTCAGGGGGCTCGACGCACATCAGGCAGCGGTCGGGAGGGTGGCGTCGCGGTCGCTGGTGTCGACGTCGCCGGTCGCTCCCGCGCGTACGGCGCGGCCGCCGAGGACGTGGACGTAAAGGAGGAATGCCAGCTCGGCGGCGAGGCCGATGCCTATGCGGGCCCAGGTGGGGAGGCCGGAGGGGGTGACGAAGCCTTCCAGGGCGCCGGACACGAAGAGCACCGCGGCGAGGCCGATGGCGACTCCCAGGGCGGAGCGGCCTTCCTGCGCCAGGGCCGTACGCCGGGTGCGCGGGCCGGGGTCTATCAGGGTCCAGCCCAGGCGGAGGCCGATGCCGGCGGCGATGAAGACGGCGGTCAGTTCGAGGAGGCCGTGCGGAAGTATCAGGCCGAGGAAGGTGTCGAGGCGGCCGGCTGACGCCATCAGGCCGATGCCTATCCCCAGGTTGAGCATGTTCTGGAGGAGGATCCACAGGACGGGGAGGCCGAGGAAGGCGCCGAGGACCAGGCAGAGGGCCACGGCCTGGGCGTTGTTCGTCCATACCTGGGCGGCGAAGGACGCAGCGGGGTGGCTGGAGTAGTAGGTCTCGTACTGGCCACCGGGGCGGGTCATCGCGCGGAGGTCCTCAGGGGCGCCGATGGCCGCCTGGACCTCGGGATGCGCGGCCACCCACCAGCCGAGGAGTGCGGCGACCACGGTGGAGAGGACCGCGGTGGGGGCCCACCAGTGGCGTAGGCGGTAGACGGCTGCCGGGAACGTCGTGGTGAAGAAGCGGGCGGTGTCGCGCCAGGACGCCTTGCGGGCGCCGGTGACGGTGCTGCGGGCGCGGGCCACGAGGGACGTCAGGCGGCTGGTCAGCGCGGGGTCGGGGGCGCTGGAAAGAAGAAGGGAGAGGTGGGTGGTGGTGCGCTGGTAGAGGGCGACCAGTTCGTCGGCTTCGGTTCCGGTGAGGCGGCGTTTGCGGTGCAGGAGTTCTTCGAGGCGGTCCCATTCGGCGCTGTGTGCCGTGATGAAGACGTCGAGGTCCATACGGGGTCGCTCCTCGCAGCGCCGTGGTGGGTGTCGGGCCCGGTCAGCTTGGCAGACTGGCCGGGCCCGGCGTGGCGGTGGGCGGGGCTTGGCATACGAGCGAGCGGACGAGAGGGAGTGGGCGCGGCGTGAGTGAACTCGTCACGGGTGAAGCGGTGGTGCTGGGGCTGCGGCCGGCCAGGCTGCCGAGTCGGGGGCTGGCGGTGGCGGTCGATGTGGCGGTGGGCTGGAGCATCTACATCGCCGTGTCGATGCTGCTGGTGAGCGCGACGTCGTCGATGGACGGTGCGGCGATCGCGGCCGTGTCGGTGGCGGCGTTCGTACTGGTGCAGGTCGGGATACCGATCGTGGTCGAGACGCTGAGCCATGGCCGGTCGCTGGGGAAGGTGATCTGCGGGTTGCGGGTCGTACGGGAGGACGGCGGCCCGATCCGGTTCCGGCACGCGCTGGTGCGGGGAGCCATGGGGGCCATCGAGATCGTGCTGACCATGGGGGTGGTGGCGGCTATCGCTTCGCTGGTCTCGGCGCGGGGGCGCCGGGTGGGCGATGTGTTCGCGGGGACGCTGGTCATACGGGAGCGGATGCCGGCGGCGGAGGTGGGGAGGGTGCTGCCATCCGTGGCTCCTTGGCCGGTGGCGGACCTCGGGGGGCTGGATCTGTCGCGGGTGCCCGACGGGTGGTGGCTGGCGGTGCGGCAGTACCTGACGCGGGTGGGACAACTGGATCCGCAGGTCGGGGCGGCGATGGCGGAGCGGTTGGCGGAGGACTTGCGGGGGTTCACGGGCGTACCGGGCCCGGCGGGGGCGCATCCGGCGGCCTATCTGGCGGCGGTGGTCGCCGAGCGGCAGGCGCGGGAGTCGCGGCGGGCGTTCGGGGTGGCGGCGGGTCCGGGGGCGAGCCCGGGGGCGGGGCAGGCTGCCGTCGCTCAGCGGCAGGCTGCGGTGTCTCGGGGGCAGGCGGTTGTGGGGGCTTGGGAGGGGGAGCCCGGGGTGGCGGGTGCGCCGGTGGCGGCGTCGGTGGAGCTGGGCGCGGCGGGCGAGGTGGGCGCGTCGGTGGATGCGGGCGGGGTTGCTGGGGCGTCGGACCGGTCGGGGGTGGCGGGCTCCGGTGGGGGCTGGGCGCCGCCTGGGGGTGGCGGGGCTCGGGCTTTTGCTGCTCGTGGTGGCGTTGTTGCGGGGTGGAGTGGGGGTGGAGCGTCGGGGGCGCCCGAGGGTGAAGCGGGGGTCTCAGGAGCGGCAGAGGGTGTGGGGGTGCCTGAGGGCGGTGGAGTGAGGGATGTGGGGGCGGTGGCTCGGGAGGCCGAGGTCGGCGGCGAGGTGGGTGGTCGTCACGGTGAGCGTGGGGGTGGGTCGCGTACGGGGTTTGCGCCGCCGGGGTGAGGCGGATGGCCGGGGCGGGCGTGGGGTGTGGGCGTGGTGTGGGGGCGGCCCTTAGGGAGGGAGCGGCAGGTGTCCGTTCCTGGGTGGGGTGACGGTCGGGGGCCGGGCACCCACCCCCGCCGCAGATTGCAGCTTGCTGCCCCCCTGCCGGCCTGCTTGCCTGCTCGTCTGCCGGCTGGGCTCGGGGCTGCTCCGGTGAGACGCGGGACGTGGGGCGGGGAGTTCGTGACACCGGGGCGGTGGGGGGCCTGCGGGAATTCGTGGCGTCGGGCCGGTGGGGCCGTTGGTACGCGCGGGCTCAACACCGTCTGTCGCTGGGGGGTGCGGGGCGGGCGGGGAGCCTGGTCGTGGGGCGCAGCGGTGGGTGGGTGAGTGAGGGGTCGGCTTTCGCCGCTTTGGGGCGTGCGGCGCGGGAGTTTTCGGCACCAGCGGAGGGGTGGGTCCTGGCCGGTCCGAGGGGCTGCGAGCGGGGGCGGTCCGGGCGGTGGCGCCGGCGCCGGCGGGCTGACCGGCCCGGGGCTGCCGTGGGGGGAGCTTCGGCACCAGTGGAGGGGTGGGGTCCGGGTGGTCCGGGCGAGCGGTGCGGCCGGTCGGGTGGCGGGTGGGGCAGGGCTTGGGGCGCGGGGGCATTCGGCCGCTTCGGGGGCCTGGCGTCCGGCTGATTGCGGGCCGTTGTGACCGCTCGGGTGCCGGCAGCGGTGACCGGCCCGGGGCTGCGTTGGGGTGTGGGAGTCCCGGCGCCTTGGAGGGGGTGGCTCCGGTGGCTTCGCGGGGGGGGCGTGGCGGCCCGCTCGGGTGGGGGGCGGGTCACTCGGGTGGGGGGTGGGTCAGGGGAAGGTCGAGGGTGGGGAGTCGAGGGATTCGAGTTCTATGCCGGGGGCGGAGAGGACTACGTCGCCGGTGAGGTGGACGGTGTGCTGTTCGCCGGTTTGCAGGTCGTTGACCTGGTACTCGTCGGCGATGAGCGGGGCGTTGTCAGTGGCGTGTGGTGTGCTGTTGAGCAGGGCCCAGGACTGGTCGAGGGTGCGGGGGGCGAGGACGGGGGGTGTGAGGGCGACGAGGCGGGTGCGGACGGCGCCGGCGCCCAGGGTGGGGCGCAGCAGGCGGGCGGTGGCGATGAGGAAGGCGGGGGATGCGCCGGTGAAGGCGTGGGCGGCGGCGTTGCCTTCGGTGGCGTGTTCGCCGGTGGGGTCGGTGCGTACCCAGGTGACGCCGTCCAGGGCGGCGCCGCGGACCTGCCAGGCGGAGGCGTGGAGTTCCAGGCGGATGGGACGGCCGAGTTCGTCGAGGGTGAGGTCGACGGAGCCGGTGTGGTCGCCGGCGGGGTTGACGATCTGGGAGACGTAGCGCCAGCCGGAGGGGCCGGTGGCGCAGTGGAAGTGCTCTTCGCCGAGGGGGGTGTGGTCGTGCGGGTCGTGGAGGGAGTAGTGGCCGCGGGGCATGGGGGCTGTCCTTTGTGCGGCGGCCGGCCGGTGCGGCGGCCGGTGGGTGGTGCCGGGTGCGGGGGCCCGGGTGGGGCCCGGGCGGGGGTGGAGGTCGTGGGGCGGTTACGGGCCAGGCCCTCGCCGTGTGGGGCGAGGGCCTGGGGTTACCGGCTGTGGTGGGTGCGCCGTGGCGGGCCGGTGGTGCCGGTCAGCCCTGGGGCGCCGCCCGGCTCAGTAGCGGTAGTGGTCGGGCTTGAAGGGGCCCTCGACCTGGACGCCGATGTAGGCGGCCTGCTCCGGACGGAGCTCGGTGAGCTTGACGCCGAGGGCGTCGAGGTGGAGGCGGGCGACCTTCTCGTCGAGGTGCTTGGGGAGCACGTAGACGTCGGTCGGGTACTCCTCCGGCTTGGTGAACAGCTCGATCTGGGCCAGGGTCTGGTCCGCGAAGGAGTTGGACATCACGAAGCTGGGGTGGCCGGTGGCGTTGCCCAGGTTGAGGAGGCGGCCCTCGGACAGGACGATCAGGACCTTGCCGTCCGGGTGGGTCCAGGTGTGGACCTGGGGCTTGACCTCGTCCTTGACGATGCCGGGGAGCTTGGCCAGGCCGGCCATGTCGATCTCGTTGTCGAAGTGACCGATGTTGCCGACGATCGCCTGGTGCTTCATCCGGGCCATGTCGGAGGCCAGGATGATGTCCTTGTTGCCGGTGGTGGTGATGAAGATGTCGGCGGTCTCGACGACGTCTTCGAGGGTGGTGACCTGGTAGCCGTCCATCGCCGCCTGGAGGGCGCAGATCGGGTCGATCTCGGTGATGATGACGCGGGCGCCCTGGCCACGGAGCGACTCCGCGCAGCCCTTGCCGACGTCGCCGTAGCCGCAGACCACGGCGGTCTTGCCGCCGATGAGGACGTCGGTGGCGCGGTTGATGCCGTCGATGAGCGAGTGGCGGCAGCCGTACTTGTTGTCGAACTTCGACTTGGTGACGGCGTCGTTCACGTTGATCGCCGGGAAGAGGAGGTCGCCGTCCCGCTGCATCTCGTACAGGCGGTGGACGCCGGTGGTGGTCTCCTCGGTGACGCCGCGGATCTCGGAGGCGAGGTTCGTCCACTTCTGGGGCGACTCGCCGAGGGTGCGGGTGAGCAGCTCCAGGATGGAGCGGTGCTCGTCGCTCTCGGCGGTCTCGATCGCGGGGACCTTGCCGGCCTTCTCGTACTCGACGCCCTTGTGGACGAGGAGGGTGGCGTCGCCACCGTCGTCGAGGATCATGTTCGGGCCGCCGGTGGGCGAGTTCGGCCAGGTCAGCGCCTGCTCCGTGCACCACCAGTACTCGTCGAGGGTCTCGCCCTTCCAGGCGAAGACCGGGACGCCCTGGGGGTTGTCCGGGGTGCCGTTGGGGCCGACGGCGATGGCGGCCGCGGCGTGGTCCTGGGTGGAGAAGATGTTGCAGGAGGCCCAGCGGACCTCGGCGCCCAGGGCGACGAGGGTCTCGATCAGGACGGCGGTCTGCACGGTCATGTGCAGGGAGCCGGTGACCCGGGCGCCGGCCAGCGGCTGGGCGGCGGCGTACTCCTTGCGGATCGCCATCAGGCCGGGCATCTCGTGCTCGGCGAGGGTGATCTCCTTGCGGCCGAAGGCGGCGAGGGAAAGGTCGGCGACCTTGAAGTCCTGGCCGGTGGCTGCTGTCGTCATGCGGGCTGCTCCTCGAGCGTCGAGGTGGATGGGCTGGCTGTCTGCGGCGCGGGCTGGGGCGCACCGGCGATTGCCGGCCGAGGAGCGTACGCGGATGCGGACACACCTCTCCCCTGGCCGCAGCGCAGTCCGTCGGAGGCCCTCTCTCCCTCGGCCGGTCCGCGGTGCGGGCCGCCCGACCGCCATCAGCAGCGACGTCTGGCACTGGTCACGAATCTACACCGATCGGCCCAGTGAACCCCAGCCCGGAGGGGCCGTTCCCGTGTGGTCCCGGCCAGGCCGGGGTGCGGTGGCGGGCCCGGCGGCGGACCGCGGGCCGGCCGGGGCGGGGGCCGTCGCGCGGCTTCGACCTGGGGGGTTTGCGCAGGCCGGGTCGTCGTGCAGGATGCCTGGAGCGCGGCTACGCCGGCATGTCCGTACGACCGCGCGCTGGTGCGTGAGGTGGGCCACGTGACCGGCCGGGCCGTGTCCCCTCGGGGCGTGGTGGGGCGGGGTGCGCGCGGGTTTCCGTACGGCCGGCGCGCACAGCCAAGAGGAGAACCACGTGACCACCAGTCCGGCTGCTTCCCCCACGGACGGGGGGAAGGACGGGCAGGGGCTGAAGCTGCTCGCAGTGACCGCCTGTCCGACCGGGATCGCCCATACGTACATGGCCGCGGAGAAGCTCACGCAGGCCGCCGAGGCGCTCGGCCATGAGATCAAGGTGGAGACGCAGGGCTCCATCGGGGCTGAGAACGTACTGTCTGACAACGATGTCAGAGAGGCCGACGGCGTGATCATCGCCGCGGACAAGGACGTCGACCGGAGCCGGTTCGTCGGCAAGCGGGTGCTCGCCGTCGGGGTCGCCGAGGGCATCCGCCACCCCGGGGAGCTGATCGAGCGGGTGCGGAGCGCGCCGGTGTACGGCGGGCAGGACGGCGGGGCCGGTACGGCCGCCGGGGCCGCCGCGTCCGCCGGCAGCGGGAGCGGCAAGGAGCGCAGCGTCGGTTACAAGGCGCTGATGAACGGGGTCAGCTACATGATCCCGTTCGTGGTGGTCGGCGGGCTGCTGATCGCGATATCGCTGGCGCTGGGCGGGCACCCGCAGGCGGACGGCGGTCTGGTCATCCCGGACGGGTCGTTCTGGAAGCACGTCAACGACATCGGTGTCATCGGCTTCACGCTGATGGTGCCGGTGCTGTCCGGCTACCTCGCGTACGCGATCGGCGACCGGCCGGCGCTGGTGCCGGGCATGATCGGCGGGTGGATCGCCAACACCGGCGCGCTCTACGGCTCCAAGGCGGGCGCGGGCTTCATCGGGGCGATCGTCACCGGCTTCCTGGCCGGCTATCTGGTGTTGTGGATCAAGAAGGTCAGGGTCCCCCGGTTCGTCCAGCCGATCATGCCGATCATCGTGATCCCGATCGTGGCGACGACGGCGCTCGGACTGTTCTTCATCTACGTCATCGGCCGGCCGGTCTCCTGGGTGTTCACCCATCTCACCGGGTGGCTCGGTGGGATGACCGGGTCGAGCGCGGTGCTTCTCGGCGCGATCCTCGGGCTGATGATCGCCTTCGACATGGGCGGGCCGGTCAACAAGACGGCGTTCCTGTTCGGGGCGGGGCTGATCGCGTCCGGCAATCAGACGGTGATGGGGATGTGCGCGGCGGCGATCCCGGTCATGCCGCTGGGGCAGGGGCTGGCCACGCTGCTCCGCAGGCGCCTGTACTCCGAGCAGGAGCGCGAGACGGGCATGGCGGCGCTGTTCATGGGGCTCTTCGGGATCTCCGAGGGCGCGATCCCGTTCGCCGCGGCGCGGCCCGCGCAGGTCATTCCGGCGAACATGCTGGGTGGTGCGGTGGCCGGTGCGCTCGCGGGGACGGCCGGGGTGACGGACGCGGTGCCGCACGGCGGGCCGATCGTGGCGGTGCTCGGCGCGGTCGGCGGGGTGCCGGTGTTCTTCCTCGCGGTGGTCGTCGGGGCGGTGGTGACCGCGCTGGCGACGGTGGCGCTGGTGGACCTCTCGGAGCGCGGGAAGGGAAGGAAGAGCGGGTCGGCGGGTGACGTAACCGCGCCGGCGCCTGCGGTGGCGGCGGTCGCGGTCGGCGCCGGGGCCGGGGGCCCGTCCGGTACGGCTGCGGCGGCGGCGCGTACGGAAGCCGCTTCCGTGGCCTCGCGGGGTTCCGTGCCCGGCTCGGTGGCGACGGCCGACGGCGGTGACGAGGACCCGACAGCCGACGGCGACCCGACGGCCGACGGCGGTGACGAGGGCGGCGAGCGGCGCGCGCCCGGGGGCGGGGGCCGGGACGCCGGCACGGGAGACGGTGACGAGGGTGGCGACGAGGGCCACCGGCCCGGCGCTGAGGGTGGCCGCGTCCCCGCCGACGGGCACCCCGTAAGCACCCCCGCCCCCTCCCCCGAGGTCCTCTCCGGCTACCTCACCGCGCGGACCGTCCGGACGCGGCTGCTCGCCGGCGACAAGGAGGCGGCGATCCGTGAGATGGCCGAACTGGCCGCCGGGACCGGCCGGGTGACGGACGTCGCCGAGCTGGTCCGGGTGGCGCTGGCGCGGGAGGCGCAGGGCACCACCGGGCTCGGCGAGGAGATCGCCGTCCCGCACGCCAAGACGGATGCGGTGACCGCTCCGGTCGTGTGCTTCGCGCGGTCGGCGGAGGGCGTCGAGTGGGGTTCGCCGGACGGGACGAAGGCCCGGCTGGTCTTCATGATCGCTGTGCCGGAGGCGGCGGCCGGTGACGAGCACCTGCGCATCCTGGCGCTGCTGTCGCGGAAGCTGATGGACGCCGGCTTCCGGGCCCGGCTCCAGGGGGCCGACGGCACCGCGGAGATCCTGGCGGCGCTGACGGAGATCCGTTAGCCGCGCTGGCCGGCGGGCGGTACGAGGCCCCCGGGCCTGCCCCGGGTGCCGGCAGCACGAGGCCCCCGCACCCGAGCCGGGTGCGGGGGCCTCGCCGTCTTGCGGTTCCGCGGGCGGGCGGAGGGGCCGCCGGGATCAGTGCCCGCCGGGCTCCTTCGACGGGTCGCCCGCGGCGGCGGTGGCCTCGTCATAGATGTCCGGCTCCAGGTAGATGACCCGGGCGATCGGCACGGCCGCGCGGATCCGGACCTCGGCGGCGTCGATGGCCTCGGCGACCCGGGCGGCGGTGTCGTCGTGCCGGACCGCGACCTTGGCGGCGACCAGCAGTTCCTCGGGGCCGAGGTGGAGGGTGCGCATGTGGATGACGCGGGTGACGACCTCGCCGTCGACGGCCGCCTCGCGGATCGCGGCGACCTGCTCGGGGCCGGCCGCCTCGCCCAGCAGCAGCGACTTGGTCTCGGCGGCCAGGACCAGGGCGATCACCACCAGCAGCGCGCCGATGCACATGGTGCCGATGCCGTCCCAGACGCCGTCGCCGGTGGCGAGGGTGAGGCCGACGCCGCCCAGCGCGAGCACCAGACCGATCAGCGCGCCGAAGTCCTCCAGCAGCACGACCGGCAGCTCGGGGGCCTTGGCGCGGCGGACGAACTGCGTCCAGGTCTGCTGGCCGCGCAGCTCGTTGGACTCCTTGATGGCGGTGCGGAAGGAGAAGCCCTCGGCGATGATCGCGAAGACCAGGACGCCGACCGGCCAGACCCAGTTGTCCAGCGGGTGCGGTTCGTGGATCTTCTCGTAGCCCTCGTAGAGCGCGAAGACGCCGCCGATGGTGAACAGGACGATGGAGACCAGGAAGCCGTAGATGTAGCGCTCGCGGCCGTAGCCGAAGGGGTGCTCGGCGGTCGCCGCCCGCTTGGCCTTCTTGCCGCCGAGCAGCAGCAGCCCCTGGTTGCCGGAGTCCGCGAGGGAGTGCACGCCTTCGGCCAGCATCGAGGACGAGCCGCTGAAGGCGAAGGCCACGAACTTCGCTGCGGCGATCGCCAGGTTGGCGCCCAGCGCCGCAACGATCGCCTTGGTGCCGCCTGATGCGCTCATGAGTGCCGCGTGTCCCTTCCGTCGACGGGGCCGACCGCTTTACCGCCCCTTTAATGCCGTGCGGCGGTCATTGTTGCAGCCCGGGACGGGGCGGGTGGCAGGAGGCCACCTGACGGACGGACGACGGCCCGCCCGCCGGGCGGCGCGTCAGGCGACGACGGTCGCGCGGTAGAGGGTGCCCTCTCCCTCAAGGGTGAGCTGTTCACCGGCGCGGACGAACGCGGACTCGCCCGGCGCCAGCGTCAGCTCGGTCTGCCCGGGGCCCTCCGGGTCCTCCTCGCCGGTGCGCAGCCGGACCGTGCCCGCGGTGCACAGCAGGATCTGCGGGGTGCGGGAGACCAGGGCGCGCGGTCGGCCGGCGGCGGCCAGGACGAAGCGGGAGAGCCGGAATTCGTCGATGGGCGTCTCGTAGACCTCCTCGCCGGCGACCTCCTCGGGGCGCAGCACGCCCGCGTCGCCGGCCTCGAAGCGGACCACCCGCAGGAGTTCGGGGACGTCGACGTGCTTGGGGGTCAGGCCCGAGCGCAGCACGTTGTCGGAGTTCGCCATCAACTCGACGCCGAGGCCGCTGATGTAGGCGTGCGGGATGCCCGCGCCGAGGAACAGCGCCTCGCCGGGCTGGAGTTGGACGTGGTTGAGCAGCATCGCGGCGAGCACGCCGGGGTCGCCGGGGAAGTGGTGGGCGAGGACGGCGTAGGCGGCGTAGGCGTCGGCGTGCGGCCCTCCCTTGCCGGCGAGTTGCTCGGCGGCGACGGCGGCGCGTTCGACGGTTCCGGCGATGACGTGGTGGTCGGCGCTGAGCACCGCGGTGAGCACCTCGCGCAGAGCCGCCTCCTCGGGGCTGGCGCGCAGGATGTCGACGTACGGCGTGAGCTCGTCGATGCCGAGGTCCTCCAGGAGGTCGGCGGTCTGCGCCGGGTGGCGGAAGCCGCACAGGCCGTCGAAGGGGGTGAGCGCGGCGATCAGCTCGGGCTTGTGGTTGGCGTCCTTGTAGTTGCGGTGGGCGGCGTCGATCGGGACGCCGCGCCGCTCCTCGTCGGCGAAGCCGTCCCTGGCCTGGTTGAGGTCGGGGTGGACCTGCAGGGAGAGCGGGGAGCCGGCGGCGAGGACCTTGAACAGGAAGGGCAGCCGGGGGCCGAAGGCGCGGACCGCGTCGGGGCCCAGTTCGGCCTCGGGGTCGGCGTCGATCACCTCGGCCAGAGAGACCGGGCCGGCGCCGCGGTCGATGCGGGAGGGGGCGCCGGGGTGGGCGCCCATCCACATCTCCGCCTGCGGTTCGCCGGTCGGCGCGGTGCCGAGGAGTTCCGGGAGGGCGGTGGTGGAGCCCCAGGCGTAGGGGCGCACGGTATTGGCGAGGCGGTCCATGGGGCTGCTGCTTCCTGCTCTTCGTGGTCTGCGGAGTGGTGTGGCGGGCCCGCGGTGGCGGGCCGGTCCTCAAAGATCACTCGGTGCCGGCGAGCGCCAGGTAAACGGCGCCGAAATCTGCGATGGCGAGAAGTTCCGCGGCCTTCTCCAGGTCGCTGCCGGTGCCTGGTTCCAGCTCGCTGAGCGGGGTGTCGCGCTCCTCGGCGAGCGCCCGGGCGGCGCGGGTGGCGGACAGCGGGCCGGGTTCCTGGTCGCGCAGCAGCACCACCCTGGCGTGCAGTCGGTTCGCGGTGGGGTGTTCGACGCGGTCGCGGAAGAAGTCGTCCGGGTCGGCGTCGGCTGCCAGCGCGCCGGCGAGCAGGGTGCGGTGGGTGGTGAGCGCCTCGGGCAGTTCGGCGGGGAGCGCGGGGCGGCCGGCGAGCCCGGCCAGCTCGGTGGCGAAGTGCCGGCCGACGGCGGGGGCGACGGTGCCCTCGGTCCAGATCAGCGGGAGCGCGTCGGCGAGGTGCGCGGCGAGGGCCTTGCCGGGGTTGGTGTACGTGGGGATGGCGGGGCCGCAGCGCTCGGCGATCTGGTCGAGGCGGTCGGCGAGCTTGCCGAGGTCGTCCGGGGAGGCGCTGATCAGGCCGATCCGGTCGGTGAGGGAGAGCAGCGGGATCAGGATCGACCAGAGGGTGCCGGGGGCGGCGGGCGGTGCGCCCTCGACGTCGAACTCGGCGTCGTAGGCGGTGGTGGCCAGGGGTACGGCGAGGCCGCGGGCCTGGATGACGGCGTCGGAGAGCGGTCCGCCGGCGGGGGTGACGGCGACGACCGCGCAGCCGCGGCGGTATGCCTGCTCGACCAGTTCGGCGAGGCCGGGGTCGGCGGCGTCCGGGCCGGCGAGCAGCAGCAGGTCGAGGGGGCCGGCCCAGCCGGGGAGGGTCCAGCGCAGGGCGCCGGGCAGCGGGGCGACGCCGGTGGGCGGGATGAGGGTGACCGGGCAGCTGCCACCGCTGAGGGCGCGCAGCAGGTCGGCGACTCCGGCGGCGGCCGGGCCGGGACCGGCGACGAGGACGGCGCGTGGCCGTCCGTCGGGGGTCAGTTCCGGGATGCCGGATTCGGCGGCGCTGCGGGCGGCGGTGCGGGCCCGGGCGCCGGACTCGGCGACGCCGCGCAGCAGGCCGAAGCGGTCGGCCCCGGCCAGCGCGTCAGGGGTGTCGAGGAGTGACTCGTCGAGCATGGTGGGCGCGGCCTCCGATCGCCGGTACGGGCGGGGTACGCCGGGCGGTGCCGGGGCGGGCCCGGCATGGCCCGGGTCAGGCGGGGCTGGCGGCACCGCCCGTGCTCTTGGGGTCACGGGGGAGTGCTTCGTCGACCAGGAGCACGGGGATGCCGTCACGGACGGGGTAGGCGAGGCCGCAGTCGCCGGAGGTGCAGAGGAGTTGCGCGGGGTCCGCGTCGGTCCGGTCCTCCAGCGGGGCGTGGCACGCCGGGCAGGCGAGGATCTGGATCAGGCTGGCTTCGACCGGCATGGACGGGGCTCCTTCGGGGTGGTTGCGGCGTGGCCAGCGTACCGCCGGTGGGCGTACGGCGGCCTGCCCGGCGGGGAGGCGGGGCGCCGGCGTGGCCGGGGTGCCCGCCACCGGGCCGGCCGGTGGCGGGCGGCGGCGTGGTCAGCCGCGGATGATCGCCAGGACCTCGTCGCGGACCCGTTCGACGGTCTCGCGGTCGCGGGCCTCGACGTTCAGGCGGAGCAGCGGCTCGGTGTTCGAGGGGCGGACGTTGAACCACCAGTCGTCGGCGCTGATGGTCAGGCCGTCCAGCTCGTCGAGGGTGACGCCGGGGCGGCCCTCGTAGCCGGTCCGGACGGCGGTGAGGCGGCCGGCCTGGTCGTCGACGGTGCTGTTGATCTCGCCGGAGGCGGCGTAGCGGTCGTACGCGGCGACCAGCTGGGACAGCGGGCGGTCCTGGGTGCCGAGGGCGGCCAGGACGTGCAGCGCGGCGAGCATGCCGGTGTCGGCGTTCCAGAAGTCGCGGAAGTAGTAGTGCGCGGAGTGCTCGCCGCCGAAGATCGCGCCGGTCCGGGCCATCTCGGCCTTGATGAAGGAGTGGCCGACGCGGGTGCGGACGGGTGTGCCGCCCTGTTCGCGGACGACCTCGGGGACGGACCAGGAGGTGATGCAGTTGTGAATGATCGTTCCGCCGGGGTGCTTGTCCAGTTCCCGGGCGGCGACCAGGGCGGTGATCGCGGACGGGGAGACCGGGTCGCCGTTCTCATCAATGACGAAGCAGCGGTCGGCGTCGCCGTCGAAGGCGAGGCCGATGTCGGCGCCGATCTCGCGGACCCGGGCCTGGAGGTCGACGAGGTTCGCGGGGTCGAGCGGGTTGGCCTCGTGGTTGGGGAACGAGCCGTCCAACTCGAAGTACAGGGCGTCGAGTTCGAGGGGCAGGCCCTCGAAGACGGTCGGTACGGTGTGGCCGCCCATGCCGTTGCCCGCGTCCACGGCGACCTTCAGCGGGCGGATGGCGCCGAGGTCGACGAGGCTGCGCAGGTAGGCGGCGTAGTCGCCGAGGACGTCGCGCCGGGTGACGGTGCCCGGCTTCTCGGCGGGCTCGGGGGCGCCCTCGTCGGACCAGCGCTCGACGAGGGCGCGGATGTCGGCGAGGCCGGAGTCCTGGCCGACCGGGGAGGCGCCGGCCCGGCACATCTTGATGCCGTTGTACTGGGCGGGGTTGTGCGAGGCGGTGAACATCGCGCCGGGCATGCCGAGCGCGCCGCTGGCGTAGTACAGCTCGTCGGTGGAGCACAGGCCGATCTCGGTGACGTCCGCGCCGCGGGCGGCCGCGCCGCGGGCGAAGGCGCCGGACAGGCCGGGCGAGGAGGGCCGCATGTCGTGCCCGGTCACGATGGCGTCCGCGCCGGTGACCTCGACGAAGGCGGCGCCGAACAGCTCCGCGAGCGATTCGTCCCACTGGTCGGGCACGACACCGCGTACGTCGTACGCCTTCACGATCTGCGACAGGTCGGTCACGAGCCAGTCCTCCTGGGGGTGTGTTCGGACCTCCCCAACTTACCGTTCGCCGCGCCGCGCACCTGTCACGTCCTCAGCTTTCGCTGCGTGCCGGTGCGTTCGCCGGGCGGGCGGTCAGGAGTCGGGTGACCGCAGGACCCGTAGGTGGCCGCGGCGGGCGACCTCCATGGGGTGCGGGTCGCGGTCGCCGTGGGGCGGCGAACCGTCGCCGGCGGCGCGCTCCTGCGGGCGGGCGGCCTCGCGGACGGCGTTGGCCAGGGCTTCGAGGTCGTCGCCGCTGGGGCGGGCCGGGCCGGGGTCGATGGCGAGGCGGACGACTTCCCAGCCGCGCGGGGCGGTCAGCCGCTCGGAGTGCTCGGCGCACAGGTCGTAGCAGTGCGGTTCGGCGTAGGTGGCGAGCGGTCCGAGCACGGCGGTCGAGTCCGCATAGACGTACGTCAGCGTTGCGACGGCGGGGCGGCCGCACGCAGTGCGCGAACAGCGACGTACAGGGCTCACGACGTTGGACGGTACCGCACTCTTGAGCGGGCCGCGACGACTCTCCCCCGGCTCACCCAACCGTGTCGTCCCACTTCGTCCGATGCGTCTGACCTGCACCCGCTCGGGGGGACCTGGCCGGGACACGCCGGGGCGGACGGCGTACGGCAGGGAAACCCGTCACAGGATGCGGCACTTCCGGTCATTCCGGACGTGATTCCCGATCGTCGGCGTACCCGAAACGGCTTCGGTCCGGACTCGTTCGGTCGGCCGGTGACATGGTGCGTCTTGCCGCGCTCTGCCGTGCCCGGCGGGCCCCGACGGCTACGCTCGATGGTGATGGACAGCCCCGTACCTCCCCGACCCGCGGAGCCGCGGCTCCGCCGCCGCGACCGGCACGGCCGCGGCATGCGCGGCCCGATCGCGCCACCGCAGGTGCCGCTGTCGGTGACCCGCGCCGACGCCTTCGTGGATCTCGTGTACGACTCGCGGGACCGCCTGGAGCGACGCTGGCCGCAGCTCTCCCAGGTCGACTTCCTGGTGCTGGAGGTGCCCGGTTTCGGTCCCGACGGCGAGCCGGAGGCGGTCGCCGACGAGGAGACCGTCCCGCTGGGGCGGGTGCTGCCGGCGGCGGGCGGACATCGCGACCGGATCGTGATCTACCGCCGCCCCGTGGAGATCCGTACGAAGAGCCGCGACGAGCGCGCGCTGCTGGTCCACGAGGTCGTCGTCGAGCAGGTCGCCGAGCTGCTCGGGCTGGCCCCGGAGTCGGTCGACCCGCGCTACGGCCAGGAGTGAGCCGCCGGGCCCGCCCGGTCGGGACGGGCCCGGCGCGGGTCCGGCGGACGGTCAGTCGGTGAGGACGGACAGCTTCTGACCGGCGGTGGGTACGACGACCGAGCCCCGGTCGTCGGGCAGCGTCTGCACGGTGAAGGCGGGCACCCCGCCCTGGGGGCGCTCCAGCATCCGCGCCGCGTAGACGGGGCCGCTGCCGGGCTCGGGCTCCACGGTCAGCGCGTAGCTGCCCTTGAGGCCCTGCGGGCGGGGCGGGGCGACATCGAGGGCGGTGCCGCCCTTGACCGTGTACGTCTTGGTGACCGGCGTGCCGCCGCCGCTGCCGGCCGACGCGGTGACCTTCACCTTGGCGTCCTTGCCCTTCTCGGGGGCGACCAGCGACAGGGTGCTGCCCTTGGCGCCGTTGTCGGCGGCGGTGGCGCGCTTCTCGACCGCGCGGGTCGCGGGGATGAAGGCCATCTCCTGCTTGTCGCCCTTGCCGCGGGTCACCCGCAGCGCGGCCGCGACCGGGGCCTTGGAGTCGCCGCCGGACGGGGTGAGCACCAGCGAGCCGGCCTCGCCCTTGGTGACGTCCTTCAGGTCCACCGCCGTGGTCATCCCGCTCTTGAGGTGCAGGGTCTCCAGGCCGGCGGGGGTGATCAGTCCGGTCGGGGTGGCCAGCTGCACCTTCAGGTCGGCGTCGGCCTGCCCGGGCGCGAGCGCCACCAGCCGGACCGAGGTGGCGTCCTTCGGGATGCCGGGCAGCACCACGCTCGGCGACGGGTCGGCGGCGGCCGGCAGCCAGTCGCTGCCGAGCTTGCTGTCGGTCGCCTGGACGGCGGCGCCGACCCGGCCCTCGCGGGCGAGGACGTGCAGCGAGGCGTTGGTGGTGGGGGTGGTGGTCAGGGTGGAGAGCAGCACGGGGACGGTGGTGTGCGGCGGGACGGTGATGTCCTCGCCCGCGGAGCCGGCCAACGAGCCGTCCTTGCCGTGCAGTTCGAGGTCGACGACGGCCGGGACCGGGTCGGGGTTGGTGAGGTGGACGTAGTCCTGCCGGTCGGTGGCGGTGCTGACGCCGGGGAACCAGAAGGTGGTGTCCGGCGCGGTGCAGCCCAGGCCGAGGAGCCCGCGTCCGGAGCCGGCCGCGACGGCGGTGGTCTGCTGCACGGTCCAGCCGGGGGCGAGGGTGCCGTCCGCGGAGCCCACCAGCGCGGGCGCGTCGGCGCTGTCGGTGGTGGCGGTGACCGGCGTGCCCGCCTGCCGCAGCGGGACGACGGGCTTGGTGTCGGGGGGCGGCAGGACCTGGCTGCCGGCGGGGTCCGCGCCGCCGCTGCCGCCCTTGCCGCCCTTGTTCCCCTTGCCGTTCTTTCCCTTGCCCTGGTCGCCGCCGGCGTCCTTGACGGTCCCGGCGGGCAGCAGCTGGGCGGTGCCCTTCCTGGTGTCGGCGCCGGCCGCGGCGCCCTTGGGCGCGAACGCGGTGTAGGTCGTCTCGCCGACCTCGGAGGAGGTCGGGGCCGGGCAGAGCAGCGCGGAGCGCTGGACGGGCAGCCGGGTACCGGTGCCGGCCGGCTCCGCGGTGCCGCCGTCCGGGGCCGCGACCGCGGCGACGCCGGAGACCGCGGCCAGCGCGACGGCCACGCCGATCAGGGACATCATGGTGCGCTTCACTGCTGGTCGCTCCCGTCACGGCGCGGCTCGGGGTAGGAGCCGGGGTACCCGGGATACGGGGCGCCGTCGTCGTAAGGCTGCTGCTGGGGCTGCTGGGCCGGGTCCGCGTACTGCTGACCGCCGTAGCCGTACGGGTCGTAGGCGCCCGCCTGGTAGGGGTCGGCGGCGTACGGGTCGGCGGGCGCCCCGTAGGGGTCCGTCTGCGGGTACTGCTGCCCGTACTGGCCGGCCTGGTAGGGGTCGGCGGGGGCGTAGGGCTGCGCCTGCTGCGCGGCCTGCCAGTCCTCGTAGGTCGGCTGCTGGGGCACTGCGGCGTACGGGTCGCCCGGCACGGCGGGGTCCGGGGCGGGCGCCGGCTGCGCCGCCGGGTCGGTGTCCGGGGCGTCGGGCAGCTCGCCGTCGCGCGCCGCCGGGATGCCGGCGCCCGCCGCCTCGGGGGTGCCCGCGGCCTCGGCCTGGGCGCGCAGCCGGCGGGCCCGGCGGCCGTCGCCGGAGGCCGCGGCGGCCCGGTCGGCGGCGGTGTCCTCGGGCAGGTCGTCGTCGATCTCCCGGCGGCGGCCCGGCAGCGCGAGCACCACCAGGACGACGGCGAGCAGACCCTGGCCCCACAGCCAGAGGGTGTGGCCGAGCGGGTTCTCGTGGGTGAGGTCGAGGGTGCCGCCGTTGGAGGGCAGCGTGAAGCCCTGCGCCCAGCCGTCGACCGTGACCGGCTTGAGCGGGGTGCCGTCGAGGGTGGCCTGCCAGCCCTCGTCGGCGGCGTCCGCGAGCCGCAGCACCCGGCCGGCGGGACCGGCGGGCACCTTGGTGTGCGCCTCGACGGGGCCGGACGGTACGGCGACGGGCGCGGCGGCGTCCCCGGCGGTGGTGCCGTCCTGCGCCTGCGGGGCGGTGATCGAGACCCGCGAGACGCGGCGGTCGACCCGCCACAGGGCGCTGCCGTCCTCCTGGCTGAGCCGGGTCAGGCCGGGGGTCGCGTCCAGGACGCGGCCCATCTCGCGCGGCGCGCCGTTCCTGACCAGGACGTAGCGGACCGCGTAGCCGCCGAGCTGGTTGGTCTGGTCGGCGCCGGAGCCGGCGACGAGGTGGGCGACGATGCCGCTCAGCCGCCGGTCCTCGCCCGCCTCGGCGGCCAGGTCGGCGTCGCCGAGGCGGGCGCCGGAGCCGCGGACGAGGGAGTAGTCGACGTGGCCGGGCCGGCCGTCGAGGACGAGGGTGCGGGCCCGGTCGGCGGTGCCGGACTCCTCGGCGACGAAGGCCGGGACCTGCTCGGGGTTGCGGCGCTCCAGCGGGCCGTCGGCGCCGGTGATCATCCAGCTGACGGCGGCGTAGAGCGGGGCGAGCAGGGACGCCAGCGCGATCAGCACGGCGACCGGCTGCTTCCAGCCGAAGCCGAGGCTGGCCATGCGGGTGCGGATGCCCTCGGCGCCGATCGCCGCGGCGCACAGCAGCGCCAGGCCGTAGACGAGCATCGCCGGGCCGGTCCAGCCGGAGCCGTTGCCGAGCGCCGCGAAGAGCAGTCCGGTGAGCGCGACGGCCCACGCGGCGCGGATCGCCAACTGCCGGGTGTCGCGCAGGGTCGCGGCGACCGCGGCCAGCACGATGCCGAAGAGCAGCAGCCCGCCGGCGGCCTTGGGGCCGCCGGGGCTGAGGCCGACGAGGTCGAGCACGGAGGCGGAGCCGGCGCCGTAGCCGAGTCCGGCCTCCTGGAAGAAGCGGGACGGCTGGGTCAGCAGCGACAGCGACCAGGGCGCGAGCACCAGGAGCGGGGCGAGCGTCACGGCCAGGAAGCGCAGCAGGTACGGCAGCACCTGGTCCCGGCCGCCCCCGGCCCCGGAGCCCAGGAGCCGGCGCACCAGCAGCCCGAGGCCCAGCAGCAGCGCCATCGGCCAGACGACCGGGGTGAAGGCCGTGGTGAAGGTGATCAGCAGGGCGTACGCCCAGGTGGCGCGCCAGCTGGGCCGGGTGCCCGCGGGCAGCCGCAGTCCGCTCGCGGCCACCGCGGCGCGCGCCATCAGGGGCAGCAGGATCGCCAGCACCGCGGTGCCCAGCCGGCCGCCGGCCAGCGCGCCGGCGGCCGCGGGCAGGAAGGCGTAGGCGATGCTCGCCCAGGCCCGCAGCAGCCGGGAGGTGACCAGCGGGCGGGAGGCGAAGTAGGCGGTGAGGCCGGCGAGCGGGACCGAACAGACCAGCAGCAGGGTGACGGTGAAGCCGGTCGAGCCGAGGAAGATGCTCGACACCAGGGCGACGATCGCCAGGTAGGGCGGCGCGGAGGCGCTGTCGCCGACGCCGACCGCGTGCCAGCTGTCGAGGTACGCCGACCACAGGTCGGACACGCTGCCGGGGGCGGGCAGCAGCGCGCCGCCGGTGAGGGAGCCCGCGCCGAGCAGTCCGCGGCAGGCGACCAGCGAGACCAGCAGCAGGACGAGGAAGAGCACCGGTGCGGGCTTGCGGGCGATCCGCTTGAGCCGGGCGAACTGCTCGATCTCCAGGAAGTCGGCGTCGTCGCCGCCGGGTCCGGACTCCACGGCGCCGTGCCGGCCGGCCGAGGCCACGTCGGGGGCGGCCCGGCCGGCGAGGTTGCCGGCGATCTGCTCGACGGTGGCCCGTACGGTCGCGCCGGGCGGCGGGAAGAGCGCCCGCAGTTCGCCGGGGTCCACCGCCGGCCGGCCTCTGCGTTTGCGGGCGGCGAGGATCTTGCCGGGCCGCAGCAGGGTGCCGAAGAGTCCGGCGAGTTCGTCCAGCGCCTGGCCGGGGACCTTGCCGACGAGGTAGGCGATGACCCGCAGGAAGGTGCCGAGCAGCAGCCGCAGCAGGACGTACGGCAGGACCCGGCCGCGGGTGTTGGTGAGCAGGGTGTAGACGGCGCCGGCCTTGTCGACGCGGTGCGGGTTGGCCACCGAGCGGCCGACGCAGTCGATCGGGCGGCGCTCACGGGCGGCGGCCTCGGCGTGCCGGAGGACGGCGTCCGGGGCGATCAGGACCTGGTGGCCGGCGGCCTGGGCGCGCCAGCACAGGTCGACGTCGTCGCGCATCAGCGGCAGCCGGCGGTCGAAGCCGCCCAACTCCTCGTAGACGTCACGGCGGATGAGCATGCCTGCGGTGGAGACGGACAGCACCGGGCGCACCTGGTCGTGCTGGCCCTGGTCCTGTTCGCGGCGGTCCAGGCCGGTCCAACGGCGGCCGCTGCGGGCGATGCTGACGCCGGTTTCGAGCAGCTGCCGGCGGTCGTACCAGCTGCGCAGCTTGGGGCCGACGATGACGGTCGCGGGACTGGCGTCGGCGACCCGCAGCAGCTCGGCGAGCGCGTCCGGCTCGGGCGCGCAGTCGTCGTGCAGCAGCCACAGCCACTGGACCGGTTCGCCGTGCGGCAACTCCGGCATGTCGTACGCCTCGTCGCGCCAGGTGCGGCTGACCGGGTCCCAGCCGCTGGGGCGGCGCAGGTACGGCAGGTCGTCGGGGGTGAGCGCGGGGGCGGTGCGGACGGCCTCGTCGACGGCGGTGCCGAAGCCGGAGCGGCGGGCGAGGTGCAGCACGCGCTGGTCGCCGATCGCCTCGGCGAGGAGCTGGGCGGAGTTGTCCGCGCTGCCGGTGTCGGCACCGATGACGTTCTGCACCGGGCGCTCCTGGCCGAGCAGCCCGGCGAGCGCGTCCGGCAGCCAGCGGGCCCCGTCATGGGAGACGATCACGGCGGTGACGACGTGCCGTGGGAACTCGGGGGTGGCGGCTTCGTATGAGGTGGCCTGGGCGGCCGGCTGGCTGTGCACGGACATCGAGGTACGGGCCCTCCGGACCCGGGAGTTCGGGACCCGCGGCGAAGTCGCTCAGGGCACCCGCCCCCGGAAGACACTGCGACGGACTACGAGGCGACGCACGCGCCCTGGGGGGCGGCGGCGCATCTCGGACGGGGCCCCACACTAATGGTTCGCGCCGCCACCCCGACGGGGCCGGTGCGCAGCAGCGCACAGCAGTCCGCCTCCGGCGACGTGGGCGCTGGAGGCGGAGAGTTCGCTATAGGGGGATATGGGGAGTCGGTGCGGTGCGGCGGCGTGGTCCGGAAGGCCGCGCGCCGTCGGTCCGGACGGCTGCTCGGTCATCTCAGACGGCGGCCTTCTTGAGCCGGCGCCGCTCGCGTTCGGACAGACCGCCCCAGATACCGAAGCGCTCGTCGTTGGCGAGGGCGTATTCGAGGCACTCGGACCGGACTTCACAGGCGAGGCAGACCTTCTTCGCCTCGCGGGTGGAGCCACCCTTCTCCGGGAAGAAGGACTCGGGGTCGGTCTGGGCGCACAGTGCGCGCTCCTGCCAGCCGAGCTCCTCGTCCGCCTCCTCGACCAGCAATTCCTGGAACAGCTCGGTCATGTGCGCCCCTCGTCTGTCTTTACGTCCCCGTGATCAAGCCGTGATCGATTTCGGCTGAACGACACGAGTGAAATTACAAGTGTGGTGATCCGGGCCAGTCAAGCCGAGATCTGCTATTGAGCCTCTTATTCACTCGGCGGAACCAAGCGGATACGGAAAGTGTTCAAATCAGTAAAAACCAGGACACTTCCCTGGGCGTGCCACCCGGGCACGTCCACGTCGGCCAGGAAGACGCGATCAGGCGGCATTCGCGTTGCACCCCGCGCGCCGGAGCGGGGAAGATCACAAGCGGATCACGGGACCGCAACGGCGTTTGGGGGTGCGGTTGCCGGTCGATGTCTCCGCGTCCAGGACTGCACAAACCTTTCGCCGGGCGGAGTAACCGGATGAGGTGAAAGATTTACGGCAAACCAGACGTCCGGTTGACATCGCGCCGCGAACCCGGTCTCCTTGACCGCATGCCAGCGACTGCCGCGCCCCGACTGACCCGTGCCTACGGGTCGCTCTGCGCTGCGCAGGCCCGCTGTCGCTGTTCCAGCTGTTGAAGCCACTGAGCTCCAGCCTTTTCGCCGCCGCACCCCGCAGCGCCCCTGCATCGCGTCCCGTGCCGCGCGCCCCCCACAGGGAGAGCCCGCGCCGTGCCGCACCCCCTGCGCGACCGCCCCGCACTTCCGCCGAGGAATCCGAAACCGATGAACAGCGACGTCCAGATCGCCGGCGATCCCCTCGCCATCCCCCACCTGCTGCCGCCCGTCCCCGCCCACCCGGCCACCGTCGCCGGCTTCGCCGGGCTGGCCCGCGCGATCGCCGCCGACCGCGCCTCCTGGGCGCCGCTCGTCCGCTACGACGCCACCACCCGCTGGTACCACCGGCTGCGCGCCGTGCCGCAGGCACCCGGCGCCACCTCCGCGGCCCCGGTCGGCTACGAGGTGTGGCTGCTGAGCTGGGTACCCGGACAGGGCAGCGGACGCCACGACCACGGGCGGTCCTCCGGTGTACTGACCGTCCTGGAGGGCGAGTTGACCGAGCACGCCGCGGACGGGCCCCGTACGCTCACCGCCGGCGCGCAGCGGGTGTTCGCCCCCGGCTACGTCCACGAGGTCGTCAACGACTCCCTGAAGCCGGCGGTCAGCCTGCACGTCTACTTCCCCGGTCTCACCGACATGCCGATGCACCCGAGCCAGGCCGCCGCCCCCGGCGTCGTGGCCGCCCCGCCCGAGGTGCTCGCTCCCTGACGCCCACCTTGACCACCGCCCCCGTCGGCGCCGCCGCCGGCTGACAGACTGTCGCCATGCGAATCGTGGTTCTGGCCGGCGGTATCGGCGGCGCCCGCTTTCTGCGGGGACTGAAGGCAGCGGCTCCGGACGCGGACATCACCGTCATCGGCAACACCGGCGACGACATCCATCTGTTCGGCCTCAAGGTGTGTCCCGACCTGGACACCGTGATGTACACGCTCGGCGGCGGCATCAACGAGGACCAGGGCTGGGGCCGCGCCGACGAAACCTTCCGGGTGAAGGAGGAGTTGGCGGCCTACGGCGTCGGCCCCGAGTGGTTCGGGCTCGGCGACCGGGACTTCGCCACGCACATCGTCCGCACCCAGATGCTCGGCGCCGGGTACCCGCTCAGCGCCGTGACCCAGGCGCTGTGCGACCGCTGGCAGCCGGGCGTCCGGCTGCTCCCGATGACCGACGACCGGATCGAGACCCACGTCGCCATCGAGGAGGACGGCGAACAGCGGGCGGTGCACTTCCAGGAGTACTGGGTGCGGCTGCGCGCCTCGGTGGACGCCAAGGCCGTGGTGCCCGTCGGCGCCGAGCAGGCCGCGCCCGCGCCCGGCGTGCTGGAGGCCGTCGCGCAGGCCGACGTGATCCTCTTCCCGCCGTCCAACCCCGTCGTCAGCGTCGGCACCATCCTCGCCGTCCCGGGCATCCGGGAGGCCATCGCGGAGGCCGGCGCGCCCGTCGTGGGCCTCTCCCCCCTCGTCGGTGACGCACCGGTGCGCGGGATGGCCGACAAGGTGCTGGCCGCGGTCGGCGTGGCGTCCACCGCCTCGGCGGTGGCCGGACACTACGGGGCGAGGCGGCGGCCCGCGCGGGACGGCGCCGGCGCCGGGCTGCTGGACGGCTGGCTGGTCGACACCGTGGACGCGGGACGGGTGCCGGAGGTCGAGGCCGCCGGCATCCGCTGCCGGGCGGTACCGCTGATGATGACGGACCTGGACGCGACCGCCGCGATGGCCCGCGAGGCGCTGGCGCTCGCCGAGGAGGTCCGGGCGTGACCCGGCTGCCCGGGTACCGGGTCTGGGCACTGCCGGGGATCCCCGAGGTGCGGCCCGGCGACGACCTGGCGAAGCTGATCGCCGCGGCGGCGACCGCCGACGGGCCGCCCGGGCTCGCCGACGGCGACGTGCTGCTGGTGACCTCGAAGATCGTCAGCAAGGCCGAGGGACGGGTGGTCCGGGCAACCGACCGGGAGGCGGCGATCGACCGGGAGACGGTACGGGTGGTGGCCCGCCGCGGCACGCTGCGGATCGTGGAGAACCGGCAGGGCCTGGTGATGGCGGCGGCCGGCGTGGACGCCTCCAACACCCCGCACGGCACCGTGCTGTTGCTGCCCGAGGACCCGGATGCCTCGGCCCGTGCCCTGCGCGCGGGCCTGCGCGCCGCGCTCGGCGTCGACGTCGGCGTCGTCATCAGCGACACCTTCGGGCGGCCCTGGCGCAACGGCCTCACCGATGTCGCCATCGGGGCGGCCGGGGTGCGGGTGCTGGACGATCTGCGCGGCGGCACCGACGCGTACGGCAATCCGCTCAGCGCCACGGTGGTGGCCACCGCCGACGAACTGGCCGCCGCCGGTGACCTGGTGAAGGGCAAGGCGGCCGGGCTGCCGGTCGCGGTGGTGCGCGGCCTCGGGCACGTCGTCGAGGCGGCCGGCGACGGTGCCGGGGCCCGCGCGATGGTGCGCGGGGCCGCGGACGACATGTTCCGGCTGGGCACCTCGGAGGCCGTACGGGAGGCGGTGACGCTGCGGCGTACGGTCCGGGCGTTCACCGGCGAGCCGGTCGACCCGGGGGCGGTCCGGCGCGCGGTGGCGGCGGCGCTCACGGCTCCGGCGCCGCACCACACCACGCCGTGGCGGTTCGTGCTGCTGGAGTCGGCGGAGTCCAGGACGCGGCTGCTGGACACGATGCGGGACGCCTGGATCGCGGACCTGCGCGCCGACGGCAAGTCGGAGGAGTCCGTCGCCAAGCGGGTGCGGCGCGGTGACGTGCTGCGGCAGGCGCCGTACCTGGCGGTGCCGTGCCTGGTGACCGACGGCGCGCACACCTACCCGGACGCGCGGCGCAACGCCGCCGAGCGCGAGATGTTCGTGGTCGCCCACGGCGCGGGGATCCAGAACTTCCTGGTCGCGCTGGCGGGCGAACGCCTGGGCTCCGCGTGGATCTCCTCGACGATGTTCTGCCGGGACGCCGTACGGGACGTCCTGGGGCTGCCCGGCGACTGGGAGCCGATGGGCGCGGTGGCGATCGGGCACGCGGCCGAGGCGCCCAAGGAGCGGCCGCCGCGCCCGGCCGACGACTTCGTCGTGGTGCGCTGACGCCGGTGCGCCGGTGCCGGCCGCGGGGCGGCGGCGCCGGGGCCGGTCAGAGGCGGGCGATGTCGCCGACCGGGAAGCGGGGGGCCCGGCGGGGCGGGGTGATGCCCGCGAGCAGGATGAGGCGGGCGGCGCGGTGGCGCTGGCCCGCGTAGGGGGCGAGCAGGTCGAGCATCTGCGCGTCGGTGGTGCCGCGCCGGCCGGTGAGCGCATAGCCGATGATCTTCGGCAGGTGGAGGTCGCCGACCGTGAGCGCGTCGGGGGCGCCGAGGGTGCGCTGGAGCGTCTCGGCGGCGGTCCACGGGCCGATGCCCGGTATCGCGGTCAGCCGGCGGGTGGCGTCCGCGAGCTCCATCCCGGCCGCCTCCTCCATGCGCCGCGCGACCCGCACCGCCCGCAGGATCGTCGAGGAGCGCTTGGCGTCCACGCCGGCGCGGTGCCACTCCCAGGAGGGGATCAGCGCCCAGCCGCGCGGCTCGGGCATCACCCGCAGCCGGTCCCAGGGGCCGGGCGCGGGCTCGCCGTGCCGCTGCAGCAGGAGCCGCCAGGCGCGGTACGCCTCGTCGGCGGTGACCTTCTGCTCCAGGACCGAGGGGATCAGCGACTCCAGGACCAGGCCGGTGCGGGCCAGCCGGACGCCGGGGTGGCGCCGGCGCGCCTCGTGGACGACGCGGTGCCGGGCGGTCAGCAGCTCCGGGTCGTCCCGCTCCCCCAGCAGCTCGGGCAGGTGCTCCAGCAGCCAGTCCGCGCCCGGCCCCCAGCCCTCGGCCTCGACCCGGCCCTCGGCCGCCCGCGCCACCAGGCGCAGCGTGCCGGGGCCCTCGGGCGTCCGGCAGGCCCGCCACAGTTCGCCGCCGCGCGTCGCGAACGCCGGGTCGCCGGGGCCGCGCCGCAGCACGCACAGCGTGCGGTGCAGGTCGTAGGGGCCGGGCGGAACCCAGGTGCGGGCGGGCATGCGGCCAGGTTAGGCGATGGCGGGGCCGGCGACGCCGGCCCCGGGGCCGCCCTACTGGTCGGAGGAGAAGCGCACCGCGGCGTCCGGGATGCGGGCGTCGCACCAGATCCGGATCCCGTCGCGCAGCTCGTTGTCCGCGCCGATCACCGCGCCGTCGCCGATGACCGCGCCGTCCAGGACCGTACGGGCCCCGATGCGCGCCCCGGCGCCGATCAGCGAGTCGCGGATGTGGGCGCCCTCCTCGACGACCGCTCCTTCGAGGACGGCGCTGCCGTCGATGCGGGCGCCGGCGCCGATGACCGTGCGCGGGCCGGCGACGGTGCCGCCGGTCAGCTTGGCGTCCACGGCGACCTCGGCGGTCTCCATGACCAGGCGGTCGCCGCGGCGGCCGGGCACCGCCGGGGACGGGGCGCGGCCGAGGACGAGGTCGGCGGAACCCCGGACGAACGCCTGCGGGGTGCCGAGGTCGAGCCAGTAGGTGGAGTCGACCATGCCCTGGAGGTGGGCGCCGTCGGCGAGGAGCCCGGGGAACGTCTCGCGCTCCACGGAGACCGGGCGGTCGGCCGGGATGGCGTCGATGACCGACCGGTTGAAGACGTAGGCGCCGGCGTTGATCTGGTCGGTGACGATCTCCTCGGGGGTCTGCGGCTTCTCCAGGAAGGCGGTGACCCGGCCGGTGTCGTCGGTGGGCACCAGCCCGAAGGCGCGGGGGTCCTCGACCCGGGTGAGGTGCAGGGAGACATCGGCGCCGGAGGTGCGGTGGGTGTCGACGAGGGCGCCGATGTCCAGGCCGGTGAGGATGTCGCCGTTGAAGATCAGCACCGGGTCGCCGGGGGCGGAGTGCAGGCGCTCGGCGACGTTGCGGATGGCGCCGCCGGTGCCCAGCGGCTCCCGCTCGGTGACGTACTCCAGGTGCAGTCCGAGGGCCGATCCGTCGCCGAAGTACGGCTCGAAGACCTCGGCGAGGTAGGAGGTGGCCAGGACGATGTGCTCGACACCGGCGGCCCGGGCGCGGGCGAGCTGGTGGGTGAGGAACGGCACACCCGCCGCGGGGACCATGGGCTTGGGCGTACGCGCCGTCAGCGGGCGCAGCCGGGTGCCCTTGCCGCCGACCAGAAGGATCGCTTCAGTCACCTTGTCTTCTCTGCTTCCTGCTGGGGTCGGCCGATCGGCGGACCAGTGTAGGCAGACGGTTTTCCGGTCGCCCTGGGTGGGACGTGGAACACAACGGAGACGCAATTGTCGTGATCGTTAGGACGCGCGCACCGCAGGAGTGGTTCATTGGTGACAGCAACATGCCACAGCAGACCCGCGCAAACCACCGAGTTCCGCTGTGACCGGCCAAAATCGGGTCAGCGACCCTGGAGTTGAGCGGCCGCGAGGCGGGTGCCGGCGAGCTTGTTGTAGAGGTGGGCACCGGGACAGTCGGTGAGGAAGCCGTCCCGGTGGCCGGCGATGGTGTGCATCCGGACCTTGGCGCCCTTGGGGTAGCGGTTGCCGCCGCCGGACAGCATCTGGACGGTGGCGCGCGGGTCGACGCTGTTCAGGCCGAGCTTCCAGGCCGTCAGACGGGAAATCGCGTCGAGCGCGGGCTTGGGCGGCTCCTCGCCGGTGAAGGTGCCGAGGACGGCGATGCCGGTGCTGTCGTTGTTGAAGCCGAGGGTGTGGGCGCCCATGACGGGCTTGGCGACGCCGCCGGCGCGGCCCTCGTAGACCGTTCCGCACTTGTCGACGAGGAAGTTGTAGCCGATGTCCCGCCAGTGGTTGCTCCTGACGTGGAAGCGGTACATCGCGCGGATCAGCGAAGGGGCCTGTGCGCAGCTGTAGTTGTTGCCCGATCCGCTGTGGTGGACGAAGGCGGCGCGCACGGCCTTGGTGTAGATGAACTTCTTCTCGCGCAGCGACTCGTCGGCGCCCCAGCCGGCCCGGGTGACGATCCGCGGGCGCGGCCCGACGGCGGTCCGCGCGGGGGGCGTCAGGCCGGCGGCGGCGATGTCGGCCTGGGAGGCGGCGCGGTCGAGAGCCGGGATCTCGGTGGCGCCGAGCGGGGCGAGGCCGGCGTTGGCGGCAGAGGCGGCGGCCGCGGCCGGGCCGAGCGGGGCCGGCGGGCCGGCCCGGTCGGCGCGGTCGGCGCCCGGCCGGCTCCCGGGGTCGACGAGTTCCAGCCGCAGCCCGGCCGGGACGGCGACCGGGGCACGGCGGCGGGTCTCGGGGGTGATGCGCAGTTGGACGGCGTCGGAGTCACCGACCCACAGCGGCGCGGTGGAGCCCCGTACCTCGCTGTCGTGCCGTTCGGCCGCGCCGAGGTCGGGGGCGTCGTCGTTGTGGGTCTGTACGTCCTGCCAGCCGGACCAGCGGCCGCTGCCGGTGGCGCGGGTGCGGACCTGGACCCGGCCGTGCAGGGCGGCGTCGGCGTCGTCCCAGACGACTCCCAGCAGCGAGAACGGCCGCACGCCGCGGGCCGGCAGGCCGAGCGTGCGGGGGGCGCCGAGGTTCTCGCGGCGGGTGCCGTCCGGGGTGGCCGCGCCGAGCGCCGCCACCGGCAGGGACTGGGTGCTGCCCGGCAGGTCACCGGCGCGCGCCGCGGCCGGTTCCGGGGCCGGCGGGCGGCCGGCGGCGCCGGCTCCGGCGTCCGGCGCGAAGGGCAGGGCGAGGGCGGCGGTGCACGCCGCGCCGAGGCAGCTCGCGAGGAAGGGGCGCATGGACAGCATCGTGGACACGGCCGACGGCAACACGCCAACGGTGGTCTGACGGGGCATCGGCCGATCCGGTGTCCGGGCCTGCCGCGCCCGGCCGACCGCCAACCGCCGCCCCGCGTACCCTGGCCGCGATGAACGCCACCGAACGCACCCCCGCCGACCTGCTGAGTTCCGCGCTCGCCGCGGATCCGGCCCGCCCGCTGGTGACCTTCTACGACGACGCCACCGGCGAGCGCGTGGAACTGTCCGTCGCGACCTTCGCCAATTGGGTGGCCAAGACCGCCAACTACCTCCAGGGCGATCTGGCCGCCGCGCCGGGCGACCGGCTGGCGCTGCTGCTGCCCGCCCACTGGCAGACCGCGGTGTGGCTGCTGGCCTGCTCGTCGGTGGGTGTGGTCGCGGAGGTGGGCGGCGACCCGGCCGGCGCGGACCTCGTGGTCGCCGGGCCGGACGGGCTGGACGCGGCGCGGGCGTGCTCCGGGGAGCGGGTGGCGCTGGCGCTGCGCCCGCTGGGCGGGCGCTTCCCGCAGCCGCCCGCGGGCTTCGCGGACTACGCCGTGGAGGTTCCGGGCCAGGGCGACCGCTTCGCGCCGTTCGCGCCGGTGGACCCCGACGAGGTGGCGTTGGTCGTCGGCGGCGAGGAGCTGACCGGCGCCGGCATCGTGGCCCGGGCGCTGGCCGACGCGGACGCGGCGGGCATGCCGGCGGCACCGCGGGTGCGGTCGGCGCTGCCGTACGACAGCTGGCAGGGCCTGTCGTACGGGCTGTACGCGCCGCTGGCGGCCGGCGGTTCGGTGGTGCTGTGCCGGCACCACGACCGGCTGGGCGCCGAGGCCGCGGCGGACCGGGAGGCCAGCGAGAAGATCACGTTCCGGGCGCCGCCGGCGGCGTCCTGACGGACGCTCCCCCGTCCGGCGCAGCAAAGGTGTCCGTGACGGGCCCCTTCGCCCATTTAGGTCCATGATCGTGAGTTACGTACAACCCTGCGCCGGTTTCGTCGGTCTCCTTCACCGTCCGGCTCCGCGTGCGGGCGCGAGGCCGACTCCGTGAGGGATGGACGCACAGGTGACCGAGACCCCCGAGCCCCCCAGGTTCACCGGCTGGGACGAGCGCCCGGCCAGGGGGCCGGGGGCACTGCGCCGGCACTGGCGGCGCTGGGTCGCGCTCGGGGCCACCGGGGCGCTGCTGGCCGGGGCGGGCACCGGCTGGGCGCTCTACACCAAGCTCAACAGCAACATCCACACCGACAGCGCCACCGAGCGGGAGCTGCGCAAGTGGGAGTCCGAGCGGCCCCCGGCGGGCCCGCCCAACGCCCAGAACCTGCTGCTGATCGGCTCCGACAGCCGCAACGGCGGCAACCGCAAGTACGGCAGCAGCCGCGGCCAGCGCTCGGACACCACGATGCTGCTGCACCTGGCGGCGGACCGGAGGAGCGCCACCGCGGTCAGCATCCCGCGCGACCTGATGGTGCAGGTGCCGCACTGCAAGCGCTCCGACGGGGCGGAGACCACGTCGCAGACGGAACAGTTCAACTGGGCGTTCGCGTTCGGCGGGGCGGCCTGCTCGATCCGCACCGTCGAGAAGATGACCAACATCCGCATCGACCACTACATGATCATCGATTTCGTCGGGTTCACGAAGATGGTCGACGCGGTGGACGGGGTCGAGGTCTGCCTGCCGCAGGCGGTACGGGACGACGAGGCGCATCTGCGGCTGCCCGCGGGCCGGCAGACGCTGTACGGGGAGGCGGCGCTCGGATACGTCAGGGCCAGGAAGAGCCTGGGCAACGGCAGCGACACACAGCGCATGGAGCGGCAACAGCGCTTTCTTGGTGCTCTGGTGAAGAAAGTGCAGAGCAATGGTGTCCTGCTCAATCCGACCCGGCTGTATCCGGTGCTGGACGCCGCGACGAGTTCCCTGACCACGGATGCCGCGCTGGCTTCTCTGCGGGGCCTGTACGAATTGGTGCGCAGCACCCGCAGCATTCCCACCGACCGGGTCCAGTTCCTGACCGTGCCGCGCCGGGAGTACCGCTTCGACAGCAACCGCGACGAGCTGGTGCAGCCGGACGCGGAGCGGCTCTTCGGGCAGTTGCGCAGGGATCTTCCGGTGACGGTGGACCCGGAGCGGGAGAGCGGGGAGAATCCGGTCCGTTCAGGGGCTGGTTCCCCGGACGGCAAGCCGGAAGGATCTCCCTCGCCGCCGGCGAGTTCGGGTCCGACCTTTCCCGGGACGACGGCGGAACACGGGGTCTGTGAATAAAGATGCCGCAAAGTACGCTCGGCGACTCGAATGGATTGGGCGGATTGCCCAGTTGTAGGGAAGTGGAATTTGTCACGCGCGTCGCGGGGCGCTGAACTGGGCGGATAGTGTGAGCGATCCGGTCCGCACGTACTGCTGACCGATGACCATGCACGCATGACCAGCACTGCACGATCGACCTACCCGAGCGCCTTGAGGGGATGGCGCCGCGTGGCACCGACGGAGGACTCAAGGCACCGTGGACGCGCAAGGCCGTGGGCAGGCGGGCGACAACAACGTCGACCCCGCCGATCAGTGGGTGTTCGATCCGGACACCGGCAACTACGAGCTGCGACTTGACCCTGCCGGTCAAGCGCCCGCTCGGCCCTCCGACCGCAGGGCGCCCGGCTCAAGACGCGCCGCGCGCAAGCCGGGTGGCGACGAGGTCGGTGACACCGACACCCGTCCGCTGCCGACCCAGGGCGGCGGCCGCCGCGGTGGGCGGGGCGCGGACGAGGCGGACGAGCGGCCCTCGGGCGGCCGGGCCGCGCGCCGGGCCGGCAGCCGTGCGGCCTCGGCCTCGGTCGCGGGCCCGGCGAGCCGTCGCAAGGCCAAGCCGAAGGCGTCCGGCAAGAAGAAGGTCCTGTACTGGACGGCCGGCGTGGTGGGCTTCGTCCTCGTCGCGGGCTGCGGCGGCGCGTTCTACCTGTACCAACAGCTGAACGGCAACATCAACAAGGTCGACGTCGGCGTGGAGAACGACGCGGTCTCCGACGGCCCGGTGAACGTCCTGATCATCGGCACGGACGCCCGCTCCGGCAAGGGCAATTCGGGCTACGGCGACGCCGGCAGCGTCGGGCACGCGGACACCACGCTGCTGATGCACATCTCCAAGGACCGGTCGAACGCCACCGCGCTGAGCATTCCGCGCGACATGATCACCGACATCCCCGACTGCCCGACCAAGCAGAAGGACGGGACGAAGAAGACGATCCCCGGCGAGCACGGGGTGCGTTTCAACACCAGCCTGGGCCAGGAGGGCCGGGACCCCGGCTGCACCTGGCGGACCGTCGAGAAGCTGACCGGCCTGAAGATCGACCACTTCATGATGGCCGACTTCAACGCGGTCAAGGAGCTCTCCACCGCGGTGGACGGCGTCGAGGTGTGCGCCGCCAAGGACCTCAACGACCCCAAGTCGCACCTGCGGCTGAAGGCCGGCCGGCACGTCGTCAAGGGCGAGCAGGCGCTGGCGTTCGTCCGCACCCGGCACGCCATCGGATTCGGCAGCGACCTGGACCGGATCAAGATGCAGCAGCAGTTCCTCAGCTCGCTGATCCGCAAGCTGAAGTCCGACGCCTTCAGCAGCCCGAGCAAGCTCTACGCCGTGAGCCAGGCGGCGACCAAGGCGCTGACCGTCGACACCGGCATCGGGAGCGCGTCGAAGCTGCTGGACTTCGGCCAGGACCTCAAGCGGGTCAACATCGACAAGATCACCTTCGCCACGGTGCCGGTGCTGGACAACCCCAACGACCCGGCCACCGTCATCCTGGACAAGGCGAAGGCGGACCCGCTGTTCGCGATGGTGCGGGCCGACCACGCCCTGGCCAAGGGCAAGAAGGGCAAGAAGGGCTCCGGGTCGGTCAAGAAGGCCCCGCCGGAGCTGGTGCGGGTGGACGTGACCAACGGCGGCGGCCCGATCGGCTCGGCGCAGGAGACCGTGGACTGGCTCCAGAACAGCAAGGGCGCCCGGCTGTCCACCAATGCCGGCAACGCCCCGACCAAGCTGTCCGCGACACGTCTGGAATACGCCCCGAACCAGGCCGACCAGGCCGCCACCCTGGCCGACTGGATGGGTCTGCCCAAGAGCGCGCTGAAGAAGTCCTCGCAGGACGCGGGTGACCGCGTGCCGATGAAGCTCGTCCTCGGCAAGGACTTCACCGCCCCGGGGTCGCCGATCACGGCGCCGACCGAGATGCCGGACAACGTGCAGAACGTCAACGCGGACGACAAGAACGTCTGCGCCAAGTGAGCTGAGCGGACTCCGGCCGCCTGCGAAGGCGGCCGGGCGCACCACCCAACTGACAACGGGGAGAGGGCCCAATGCGGCAGAGCAGTGTGCGTGGTGACAGATCACGGCGGCGCCGGCGCCAACCGGACGCGCAGGAACTGGGCTGGGACGACAGCCTCTACGAGGACAAGGGGCTGCCGCCGGACGCGCCCGGCTGGACGCCGCCCGAGGGCAGCGCCGTGCCGGCCGGCGACGGTGCCGGGAACGATGACGGTGCCGACGCCGGGGGCCACCGCAAAGGGGGCCGCCCGCGCAAGGGCAAGGGCCGCAAGGTGCTGCGCTGGACCGCGCTGACGGTCGCCGTCGTCCTGGTGGGCGCGGCCGGCGCCGGCTACTGGTACTACGAGCACCTCAACGCGAACCTCCGCAAGGCGCCCCGCTCCCTGGGCGGCAACGGCCTGAAGAAGCCGGACCCCAACGCGTTCGGGCAGACCCCGCTGAACATCCTGCTGCTGGGCTCCGACGGCCGGAACAGCAAGAAGAACATCGAGCTCGGCGGCGCCCGTCAGGACGCGGACCGCAAGCCGCTGGCCGACGTCCAGATGCTGGTGCACGTCTCCGCCGACCGCAGCAGCATGTCGGTGCTCTCCATCCCGCGGGACACCCGGGTGACGATCCCCAAGTGCACCGACCCGAAGAACGGCGCGGTCTACCCCCAGACCACCGGAGCCATCAACCAGTCGCTCCAGCACGGCGGCCCGGGCTGCACCCTCGCCACCTGGCAGGAGCTGACCGGCGTCTACATCGACCACTTCATGATGGTCGACTTCTCCGGTGTGGTGGACATGGCCGACGCCATCGGCGGCGTCCCGGTCTGCGTCGACAACAACGTCTACTCGCACGACAGCAAGGGCCACGGCAGCGGTCTGCGGCTCACCAAGGGCACCCACCCGGTCAAGGGCGTGCAGGCCCTGCAGTGGCTGCGCACGCGCTACGGCTTCGAGGACAACACCGACATCGGCCGGGCCAAGGCCCAGCACATGTACATGAACTCGATGGTCCGCCAGCTGAAGAAGGGCACCAAGCTCACCAACCCCGGCCAGCTGCGGGACCTGGCGGAGGCCGCGACCAAGGCGCTGACCGTCGACGACGGGCTCGACACCGTCAAGAAGCTCTACGACCTGGGCGGTGACCTCAGCCGGGTACCGACCAAGCGGATCACGATGGTGACCATGCCCTGGGTCTACGGCCCCGGGGAGGCGTACGTCCTGCCCAAGCCCGGCGACGCGGACGCGACCTTCGCGCTGCTGCGCAACGACACCGCGCTCGACGGCAAGGACCGGAAGAAGAAGCCGGCCGGCGACCCCAAGGCGTCAACGCCCAAGGACCAGCTGGAGGTTGTCGTCCAGAACGGCACCAACAGCACGGTCAGCGGTCCGGCTTCCGGGCGCGCCAAGGTCGTCCAGCAGCAGCTGGCGAACCTCGGCTACGGCGCGGCGTCCACCAACTCCGTGCTCACCAGCCAGGCCGACACCACGCTCACCTACCACGACGCGGCCCGGCGCGGTGACGCGCTGGCCGTCGCCAAGGCGCTCGGGCTGCCCAAGAGCGCGGTGCGGGAGTCGAGTTCGGCCACCGGGATGCGGCTGGTGGTGGGCAACGACTGGCGCAGCGGCACCGCGTACCCGAAGCAGCAGGACGGCGGGAAGACCGCGGACAAGGCCCCCGACAGCGCCGACGCCCTCAACGGCGAGGACACCAAGGCGTGCATGAAGGTGAATCCGCAGTACTCCTTCTGACGGGCCGGCGGGCGCGGCGACGTACCGCGCGCACCCGCCCGCCCGGCCGGTCCGCTACTCCGCCCCGGCCGCCGGAGCCAGTACCGCGGGGCGGCGGCTGGCGATGACCCGCTTGGCGAGCGAACGGGGGCTGGTGAGGAAGCCCAGGCCCCAGGACATGTGCATGGTGGCCAGCGCGACCGGGATCTGGGCCCGGGCCTTGAGGGAGAGGCCCTTGCCGGCGGGGAGGGAGCCCGCGGTGATGGCCGCGAGGTAGCCGGCGGGGACGACGAAGCCCCAGGGGGTGACGGCCGCGCCCACCACGAGGCCCGCGGCGATCGCGCAGACCGCGGTCGGCGGGGCGAGGTAGCGGAGGTTGATCGAGCCGGCGTGGTAGCGGGCGACGACGTGCCGCCACTTGCCGTAGTCCTTGTACTGCTTGGCCAGCGCCTTGATGCTCGGGCGCGGCCGGTACTGGACCTTCAGCTCGGGCGAGAACCAGATCTGGCCGCCGGCCTCGCGGATGCGGAAGTTCAGCTCCCAGTCCTGGGCGCGGATGAACTCCTCGTTGTAGCCGCCCTGCTGCTCCAGGGCGTCGCGGCGGAACACGCCCAGGTAGACCGTCTCCGCCGGGCCGGCCGCGCCGCCGGTGTGAAAGGCCGCGTTGCCCACGCCGATCCTGGCGGTCATCGCGGCGGCGACCGCGTCCTCCCAGGCGTTCTCGCCCTCGGCGTGCATGATGCCGCCGACGTTCGCCGCGCCGGTCTCCTCCAGGAGGCGCACCGCGGTGGCGATGTAGTTGGGCGAGAGCATGCCGTGACCGTCGACGCGCACCACGATGGGGTGCCGGGACGCCTTGATCGCGGCGTTGAGCGCGGCGGGGGTGCGGCCCGTGGGGTTGGGCACGGTGTGCACCCGGGGGTCTTCGGCCACCAGCTCGGCGGCGATCTCGTCGGTCCGGTCCGTGGACGGGCCGAGGGCGATCACCACCTCCATCTCGCCGGCGTACTCCTGCTCCAGGATGTGCCGGACCGAATTGCGCAGGTGTCGTTCCTCATTGAGCACCGGCATGATCACGGAGACGGCCGGGGGCTGCTGCTGCGGCATGGTTCCTCGGGGGTACGGCCCGCGGCGGAGCCGCCAGCGACGGCAGCGCCCGCCGGGAGACTGCAGTATCGCGCCTCACGTTACCGCGAATGGGGGACACCCTCGGACGCAGCCGGGTGGGCGGGCGGCCGATGTCCGGCGTGTGGCGCTTTGCAGCAGATCGTATGGGCTTACGGTGCACGCGCCGGTTTCCTCCCCACCACCCCGTTCCCCGACCGCTCCCCCGCCGGGCGCCGCTCACGCCCGGCCAGCCGCGGAGGTGTCCCCCGTGACAGCGCCGTTCCGCTCCCCCGACCCGGCCGCCCGGCCCGAGACGCACCGCGGTGCGTCGGGCCGGCGGTGGGGGCTGCGGATCGGCGCCGTCGCGTCCGTGGTGCTGCTGGCCGCGAGCGGCGTGGGGCACGCGATGGTCACCGGGGTGGAGAGCGGCATCGGGCGGGTGGACGCCTTCAAGGGGATGAGCGACCGGCCCGGGGGCGGTGACGGGCTGAACTTCCTGGTCGTCGGCACGGACGGGCGGGACAAGCTCACCGGCGAGGAGAAGCGCAGGTACCACCTGGGCGGCGCGCCATGTCACTGCACCGACACCCTGATGCTGGTGCACCTGTCCGCCGACCGGGACCGCGCCAGCGTCGTCAGCCTGCCGCGGGACTCCTACGCCGAGGTGCCCGCGCACACCGACGCGGTGACCGGGCGGCTGCGCCCGCAGCACGCCATCAAGCTGAACGCGGCGTACGCGGAGGGCGGCCCCAACCTGACCGTGCGGACCGTCGAGCACATGACGGGGGTGCACATCGACCACTACCTGGAGGTCGATTTCACCAGCTTCATGCGCAGCGTGGACGCGGTCGGCGGGGTGGAGATCTGCACCGTACGACCCCTGCGCGACAGCTATACGGGGCTGCGTCTGCCGGTCGGGAAGTCGCAGCTCAACGGGGGTCAGGCGCTCCAGTACGTGCGCTCGCGGCACATCGACGGCTCCGCGGACCTCGGCCGGATGCAGCGCCAACAGCGCTTCCTGGCGGCCCTCATCCACAAGATCACCTCCTCCGGAGTGCTGATGAACCCGATCCGCTTCAAGGACGTCGCCGACACGATGCTCAAGTCCGTCCGCGCCGACTCGGGCTTCGGGGCCAACGACCTGGTCGACCTGGGACAGGCGATGCGGGGCTTCACCCCGTCGTCGTCGGAGTTCACCTCGGTGCCGCTGGGGAACCTGGCCCAGCCGGTGCCGGGCGTCGGCTCGACCGTGCGGTGGGATCCGGTGGCGGCGCCGCGGCTGTTCCGGGCGATCCGCGAGGACCGGCCGATCGCGGTGCACCACGACCGCAAGGAGCCGCGTGCCACGGTCGTGGACGTGCCGCCGGGCCAGATCCAGGTGCAGGTCGACAACGGCACCGACCGGGCGGGGCTGGGGGCCGCGGTGGCCCAGCAGCTCGGCGCCACGGGGTTCGCCACCGTCGGCACCCCCGGGAACTCCGCGCTCGGCCGGGTCGACCGTACGGTCATCGCCTACGACCCGCGCTGGGACCGCTCGGCCCGGTCGCTGGCCGCTGCGCTGCCGGGCGCCGAGCTGCGGCCGGTGGCCGGGCTGGGGCCGGCGATGCGGGTGACGGTCGGCCGGAACCACACCACGGTCAAGCGGGTACGGGCCGAGGAGCCGGAGCCGAGGCCCGGCGCGCTCTCGGCGATCACCGGCGACGAGGCCGTGTGCCCATGAGCGGGCGGAGCGGGCCCGTCGTCGGCAGGTGCCTGCCCCGCACGTGCGGGGCCGGGCGGAGCGGGGGTGCGGCATGAGCGTGCCCGCACCCCGCCGCACCCTGTCCGGGCCGCCCGCCCGCCGGCCGGACGCCCGCCGCCGCGCGCGCCGGGCCGTGGTGGCCGCCGCGGCGCTGTGCCTGGTGGCGGCGACCGCCGCGGCGGCCCCGCCGGCGCCCGACGCGCCGACCGGCTGCGGGGACCTGGTGCGCGGCCAGCTGTGTCTGAGCGGTCCGGTGGGGTCCGACGGGACCTACACCGCGGCCTACCGGCGGCACACCGCGGGCCGGGGCCGCGCGGCTCCCGCCGGGGCGCTCGCGGGGGACGACGGGCGGGACGGCGCCGACGAGATCACCGTGCGGCTCGGCTACCAGCGCAAGAACACCCGGATCACGGCGTTCCCCGGCTGGTTCGGCACCCGGCGGACGCAGGGCGGCGCGGTGGTGCTGAGCGGCCGGGTGGAGATGCTCGCGGACGAGTGCATCCGCGGCGTCATGGAGCACGGGGAGGCGTTCTACGTCACCAAGTGGAGCTGTAGCTGACGTCGTCCGGGATGCCGGACCTTTCGGAAAGGTGCGCCTCGTGTGGCAGGTCGTGCTGGGCATCACCCCCACCACCGTGACGCTCTTCCTCGTCGCGGCCCTGGGCCTGGCGGTGGGCTTCGCCCTGTGGGCCGCCCTCGCCCCGGCCAGCGGCGCGCCGCGCGCCACCGCCCGGGCGCTGCTGGCCGGCTGGCTGCTGCTGCTCCTGGTGGCGACGCTCGCGCCGACCCAGCCGATCGGCTCGGGGGACGCGACGGTGTGGTGGCGGCCCGGTGAGGGGCTGCTCGACCTGGGGGCCCGGCTGGAGCCCGCGGAGCTGGCGATGCTGGTGCGGCGGCAGGCCGCCAACGCCGCACTGTTCCTGCCGGCGCCGCTGCTGCTGCGGTTCGCGGCGCCGCGGGTGCCGGCCGCCGCGGCGTTCCTGCTGGGGGTGGGGCTGTGCCTGGTGATCGAGACGGCGCAGCTGCTGATGCGGGCCGGGCGGATCGCCGATGTCGACGACGTGCTGTGCGCGGCGGCCGGCACCGTGATCGGCGCAGGTATCGGGCTGCTCGGTCAGCTGGCGGTGACCGTCATGCGTCGTCGAGTCCTTCCGCGGCGCGCCGTTCGCGCAGCTCCTTGATCGCGCGGCGCCGGGCGAGGCGGTGCGTACGGCGGATCTGCGCCTCCTGGTAGCGGCGCTTGTCCCGCTCGGTCTCGGGGACCACCGGGGGCACCCGGCGCGGCTTGCCGTGCTCGTCGACGGCGGCGAAGACGAGGTAGGCGGAGCCGACCTGCTGGGCGGGGCTGGACTCGTTCCACCGCTCGGCCAGGACCCGCACGCCGACCTCCATCGAGGACCGGCCGGTCCAGTTGACCTGGGCGCGGACGTGGACGAGGTCCCCGATCCGGACCGGCTCCAGGAAGGCCATCTCGTCCATGGAGGCGGTCACGGCCGGGCCGCCGGAGTGGCGTCCGGCCACCGCGCCCGCGGCGTCGTCGACCAGTTTCATGATCACGCCGCCGTGCACCGACCCGAGGAGGTTCGTGTCGCCGGCCGTCATGATGTGGCTGAGCGTGATGCGGGACACGGAGGTGGGCTTGCCCACGAGCTCACCGTCGGGGTCGCTGGTGACGAGTTCGGTCATGCAGCCAGCGTAAGCGGGGACCGGAGGGCGCCCGTCCCCTCCGTACGTGACACAGGTCTCGCCGTCCAGCCGGAAACCATCCGGAATGGATGCTTCCATCGGCAGGGTCGTAAAGGTCACATCCGCTTCCCATATGCGCTGGAAGGCGGCCGTGCCTTTGCATCAGCTCTGCAACAGCCCCGCCCCGATCCGGCACCCGCCCTATGGGAGCACCCCCGGAGCCGTGCACACTTCCCCGTATGAATGAGTGGCCCAACGGGTGGTCCGGCGACCAGAGCGGCAACAGGTACGGACGCGGCAGCAGTGCCGATCCGGAGGGTGCGCGGGCGATGCCGCAGGTGCGGCGCGACGCGGCCCCCGGCTATCAGCGGCACGAGCCCCCGCTCCCGCCGTCGATGTCCCCGCGCGGGGGCGCCGGCGTGCCGCCGCAACAGTCCCAGGGCTACGACGACGCGTACGACGGTTACAACACCGGCCAGGTCTACGGCGGCGGAGGTGGCCGCGGCGGGGGCGGCCACGACGACGGCTACGGCGGCCGGCCGCGCCCCCGATGGGGCCGGCGCATCAAGTGGACCGTGCTCACCCTGGTCGCGGTGCTGCTGGTCGGGTCGGTGGCCACGTACTTCTGGGCCGACGGCAAGCTGCGCCGCCAGGTCGACCTGAGCAAGGTCATCGACCGGCCGGCGACGGGCGACGGCACGAACTACCTGATCGTCGGCTCGGACAGCCGTGAGGGCATGACCGCGGCGGACAAGAAGAAGCTGCACACCGGCTCCGCCGAGGGCAAGCGGACCGACTCGATGATGATCCTGCACGACGGCAGCAACGGCCCGACGCTGATCTCGCTGCCGCGTGACTCGGACGTCGAGATACCCTCCTTCGTCGGCTCGGACTCCGGCAAGAAGTACCCGGGCACCGGCCGGCACACCAAGCTGAACGCGGCCTACGCCGAGGACGGCCCCGAGCTGCTGGTGCGGACCGTCGAGTCCAACACCCACCTGCACATCGACCACTACGTCGAGATCGGTTTCGCCGGCTTCGCGAACATCGTCGACGCCATCGGCGGTGTGGAGCTGAACATCCCCAAGGCGTTCAAGGACAAGTGGTCGGGCGCCGACTTCCCGGCGGGCAAGCAGACCCTCAACGGCCAGCAGGCGCTCGCCTTCGTCCGTACCCGGCACGCCTTCGCGGGCAGTGACCTGGACCGCACGAAGAACCAGCAGAAGTTCCTGTCCGCGCTGGCGAGCCAGACGGCCACCCCCGCCACCGTGCTCAACCCCTTCAAGCTCTACCCGACGATGGGCGCCGGCCTGGACACCCTCGTCGTCGACAAGGACATGAGCCTGTGGGACCTGGGCGAGATGTTCTTCGCGATGAAGGGCGTCACCGGCGGCGAGGGCAAGTCGATGAACATGCCGGTCTCCGGCTCCACCGGCGGCAACCTGGTCTGGGACAAGGCCAAGCTGCAGCAGCTGGTGCAGCAGCTGAACAACGACGAGAAGGTCACGGTCAGCGGTAACTGACCGCCGGCCGCACGACGAGAGGGCCCCGGATCGCGACGGCGATCCGGGGCCCTCTCGTCATCCGCTCACTGCGGCAGGTTGCGCGCCATGACGATGCGCTGGACCTGGTTGGTGCCCTCGTAGATCTGGGTGATCTTGGCGTCCCGCATCATCCGCTCCAGCGGGTAGTCGCGGGTGTAGCCGTAGCCGCCGAGCAGCTGGACGGCGTCGGTGGTGATCTCCATGGCGGCGTCGGAGGCGTAGCACTTGGCCGCGGCACCGAAGAACGTCAGGTCCTCGCCCTTGCCGCCGGCCGAGATCCGCTCGGAGCGGGCGGCCGCGGCGTACGTCAGCTGACGGGCGGCCTCCAGCTTCATCGCCATGTCGGCGAGCATGAACTGGACGCCCTGGAAGTCGCCGATCGGCTTGCCGAACTGCTTGCGCTCCTGGACGTAGCCCTTGGCGTAGTCCAGGGCGCCCTGGGCTATGCCGAGCGCCTGGGCCGCGATGGTGATGCGGGTGTGGTCCAGGGTCTTCATGGCGGTGGCGAAGCCGGTGCCCTCGGCGCCTATCAGGCGGTCGGCCGGGATCCGGACGTTGTCGAGGTAGACCTCACGGGTCGGGGAGCCCTTGATGCCGAGCTTCTTCTCCGGGGCGCCGAAGGAGACGCCCTCGTCGCCCTTCTCGACGACGAACGCCGAGATGCCCTTGGAGCGCTTCTCGGGGTCGGTGACGGCCATCACCGTGTAGTACTCGCTGACGCCGGCGTTGGTGATCCAGCGCTTGACGCCGTTGAGGATGTAGTGGTCGCCGTCACGAACCGCCCGGGTCTTCATGCCCGCGGCGTCGGAGCCCGCGTCCGGCTCGCTGAGCGCGTACGAGAACATCGCGTCGCCCTTGGCCAGCGGGCCCAGGTACTTCTTCTTCAGCTCCTCGGAGCCGGAGAGGATCACCGGCAGCGAGCCGAGCTTGTTGACCGCCGGTATCAGGGAGGACGAGGCACAGACCCGGGCGACCTCCTCGATGACGATGACCGTGGCCAGCGCGTCGGCGCCGGCGCCGCCGTACGCCTCGGGGACGTGGACGGCGTGCAGGTCGTTCAGGGTCAGCGCGTCGCGCGCCTCCTGCGGGAAGCGACCCTCCTCGTCCACCTCGGCGGCGAACGGCGCGATCTTCGCCTCGGCGAGCGAGCGCACCGACTCGCGGAGCATGTCGTGCTCCTCCGACGTCCGGTACAGATCGAAATCAGCGGTTCCCGCCAACGTTTCTCACTCCCCTGTGAGGTGAATGCCAGTGCTAACTACCGTTAAGTAACCCGTGTCCACCCCGGATTCTAGGTCCCGGACCCCGTCTCCGGATACGTGAGGTTGCCGACAGTTACCCGTGCGCCCGCACCACGGCTGGAGTAGGGCGTTCCGCGCGCGACTATGCTCGGTCCGCGCCCTTTCCCGTCAGCTTCTGGAGCGTTCATGCCCCTCAAGATCACCGTGATCGGCACCGGCTACCTCGGTGCCACCCACGCCGCGGCCATGGCCGAGCTGGGCTTCGAGGTGCTGGGGCTCGACGTGGTGCCCGAGAAGATCGAGATGCTGCAGCGCGGCGAGGTCCCGATGTACGAGCCGGGCCTGGAGGAGCTGCTGCGCCGGCACGTCGCCGGGATCGAGGGGTCCACCGGCCGGCTGCGCTTCACCACCTCCTACGAGGAGGCCGGGGCGTTCGGCGATGTGCACTTCGTCTGCGTGAACACCCCGCAGAAGCACGGTGAGTACGCCTGTGACATGTCGTACGTCGACCGCGCCTTCGACGCGCTGGCGCCGCATCTGACCCGGCCCACGCTGGTGGTCGGCAAGTCGACGGTGCCGGTGGGCAGCGCGGCCCGGCTCGCCGAGCGGCTGGCCGCGGCGGCCCCCGCGGGCGCGGACGCCGAGCTGGCCTGGAACCCGGAGTTCCTGCGCGAGGGCTTCGCCGTCGAGGACACCCTGCACCCGGACCGGATCGTGGCCGGTGTGGCCGGTGAGCGGGCCGAGGAGCTGCTGCGCGAGGTGTACGCCACCCCGATCGCCGAGGGCTCCCCGTTCATCGTCATGGACTACCCGACCGCCGAGCTGGTGAAGACCTCCGCCAACTCCTTCCTGGCCACCAAGATCTCCTTCATCAACGCGATGGCCGAGGTGTGCGAGGCCGCCGACGGCGACGTGGCGAAGCTGGCCGAGGCGATCGGGCACGACGAGCGGATCGGCAAGAAGTTCCTCCGCGCCGGCATCGGCTTCGGCGGCGGCTGCCTGCCCAAGGACCTGCGGGCCTTCATGGCGCGCGCCGGTGAGCTGGGCGCCGACCAGGCGCTGACGTTCCTGCGCGAGATCGACTCGATCAACATGCGGCGCCGCGGCCACATGGTGGAGCTGACCCGGGACGCGGTCGGCGGCGGCTTCCTCGGCAAGCGGGTCGCCGTCCTCGGCGCGACCTTCAAGCCGGACTCGGACGACGTCCGCGACTCCCCCGCGCTCAACGTGGCCGGCCAGATCCACCTCCAGGGCGGCCAGGTCACCGTGTACGACCCGAAGGGCATGGAGAACGCCCGGCGGCTCTTCCCGACGCTGGCGTACGCGGACAGCGCGCTGGAGGCGGTGCGCGGCGCCGACGTGGTGCTGCACCTGACCGAGTGGCGCGAGTTCCGCGAGCTGGACCCGGCGGTCCTGGGCGAGGTGGTCGCCGAGCGCCGCATCCTGGACGGCCGCAACGCCCTGGACCCGCAGCTGTGGCGGAAGGCCGGCTGGACGTACCGCGCCCTGGGCCGCCCGCGCGCCTGACCCCCTACGTGTCGGACTCCGCGCGGCGGGCGCGGTAGCTCCGCATCTTCGCCCGGCTGCCGCAGACCGCCATGGTGCACCAGCGGCTGCGGCCGGCCGGGCTCCGGTCGTAGAAGACCCAGCGGCAGTCGTGCGCCTCGCACGCCTTGAGCCGCTGCCAGCTGCCGTCGGCGACCGCGGTCGCGATGCCGGCGGCGATACGGGCGGTGAGGCGGGCGGTGCCCCGCAGCCCGGCGGCCGGGCACAGCGCGGCGCCGCCGTCCGGAGCCACGTCCAGGACCAGCGGCGCGGCGGCCAGCAGCCGGTTCAGCGCGCGGGCCGCCGGCGCGGGTACGGGGGTGCCCGCGGTGTGCGCCAGACAGACCTCCCGGAGCGCCTCGCGCAGCTCCTGGAGTGCCGCGACGGCTCCCGGCTCCGGCTCGTCGGGCGGGAGTCCGGGCGCGTCGTGGTCGCGCAGGAAGACGGCCGGGCCGTCGGGTGCCGCCAGCGCGTCTTCGCCGGTCTCCACGTCGAGCGTGTTCACCAGGTCCTGCACCAGCAGCAGGGAATCCGGGGCTTTTCGGGATGCCACCCTTGCGATGTTACCGATTGCTGCCATCATGCAGTAACGAGAGGTTACCGGTTGGAGAGATAAGGAGGTAACGCCATGAGTCTGATCACTCTCGGCGTCGTCGCACTGGACTGTCCCGCCCCCCGGGAGCTGGCCGCGTTCTACGCCGCGGCGCTCGACTGGCGCGTGACGGACGACGGCGGGGACGGCGAGTGGGTCGAGGTCGCCGGGCCGGACGGCCGGACCCTGGCCTTCCAACGGGTGGACGAGGGCTACCGGCCGCCGCAGTGGCCCGGCCAGGACGTACCGCAGCAGCTGCACCTGGACTTCGACGTACCGCGGGACCGCATCGACGAGGCCGAGCGCAAGGTCACCGAGCTCGGCGCGAAGCTCGTCCAGCACGACGAAGGGGTGCGCAACTTCCGGGTCTATCTCGACCCGGTCGGGCACCCCTTCTGTCTCTGCTTCACGTAACGGCGGGCCCGCTCAAGGAGCGGCGGGCACGCCGTCCAGCTGCTCGATCGTGGCGTGGGACGGGCCGCGCCGGCGCTGCTCGGCGCGCGCCACGTCCTCCGCCGCGCGCAGCGTACGGACCGCGTTCTGCCAGGTCAGCTTGGCCAGATCGCCCTCGGACCACTTGCGGTCCTGCAGTTCGGCGATCAGGTTCGGGTAGCCGGCCACATCGGCCAGGCCGTCCGGGGTGAAGGCGGTGCCGTCGAAGTCCCCGCCGATCCCCAGGTGATCGACGCCGGCGACCTCGCGCATGTGGTCGAGGTGGTCGGCGACGGTCGCCACGGTGGCCCTCGGCCGCGGGTCGGCGGCCTCGAAGGCCCGCTGGACGGCCATCCCGGCCTCGGTGGTGTCGAGGTGGTGCAGGCCGTGGGCGCGCATGTTCTCGTCCGCCCGCAGCGTCCACTCGACGGCGGCGGGCAGCACGAACTTCGGGACGAACGTGACCATCGCGACGCCGCCGTTGGCGGGCAGCTGGGCGAGCACGTCGTCGGGGATGTTGCGGGGGTGGTCGCACACCGCCCGCGAGGAGGAGTGCGAGAAGATCACCGGCGCGGTGCTGACCCGCAGGGCGTCGCGCATGGTGTCGGCGGAGACGTGCGAGAGGTCGACCAGCATCCCGCAGCGGTTCATCTCGCGGACGACCTCTTCACCGAAGGCGCTCAGGCCCCCGTGGCGGGGTTCGTCGGTCGCGGAGTCCGCCCAGTCGATGGTGTCGTTGTGGGTGAGGGTCAGGTAGCGCACGCCCAGCCTGTGCAGCGCGCGCAGCGTGGCCAGCGAGTTGTTGATGGAGTGGCCGCCCTCGGCGCCCATGAGGGAGGCGATCCGGCCGTCTGCGCGGGCCGCCTCCATGCCGTCGGCGTCGAGCACCAGACGCAGCTCGTCCGGGTAGCGGTCGACCAACTGCCGGACCACGTCGATCTGTTCGAGGGTGGCGCTGACCGCCGTGTCGCCCGCGTAGTCGGCGCGGACGTAGACCGACCAGAACTGCGCGCCGACGCCGCCCGCCCGCAGCCTCGGCAGGTCCGTGTGCAGGTGGGCGGACTGGTCGGCGGCGATGTCGCGCCGGTCCAGGTCGTAGCGGACCTGCTCGCGCAGCGCCCAGGGCAGGTCGTTGTGGCCGTCCACGACCGGCCAGCGCGCGAGCAGGTCCCGCGCGGCGTCCCCCGCGGAGCTCACTTGCCGCCGCCGAAGCCGAAACCGCCGGGGCTGGCGACCTTGTTGCGCAGCCGCTTGCCCTTCTCGGTGGCCTGCTCGTTCAGCTCCTGCTGGAAGTCCCGCATCCGGCCGAGGAGTTCGGTGTCGTGCACGGCGAGCATCCGGGCGGCGAGCAGTCCGGCGTTGCGGGCCCCGCCGACCGAGACGGTGGCGACCGGCACACCGGCCGGCATCTGCACGATGGACAGCAGCGAGTCCATCCCGTCGAGGTACTTGAGCGGGACCGGGACGCCGATGACCGGCAGCGGGGTGACGGACGCGAGCATGCCGGGGAGGTGGGCCGCGCCGCCGGCCCCCGCGATGATCGCCTTCAGGCCGCGGTCGGCGGCGTCCTCGCCGTACGCGATCATCTCGCGCGGCATCCGGTGCGCCGAGACGACGTCGACCTCGTAGGGGATCTCGAACTCGGCGAGGGCCTGGGCGGCGGCCTCCATGACGGGCCAGTCGGAGTCGGAACCCATGACGATGCCGACGAGGGGGGACGCGGGAGATGTCATTCGGTGATCGTTCCTCGCAGGTAGCCGGCGGCGTGTGCGGCGCGCTCGCGCACCTCCGCCAGGTCGTCGCCGTAGGTGTTGACGTGCCCGACCTTACGACCGGGCTTCACGTCCTTGCCGTACATATGGATCTTCAGCTGCGGGTCCCGTGCCATGCAATGCAGGTACGCGGAGTACATGTCGGGATAGTCGCCGCCGAGGACGTTGGCCATCACCGTCCAGCGGGCGCGCGGGCGCGGGTCGCCGAGCGGGAGGTCGAGCACGGCACGGACGTGGTTGGCGAACTGCGAGGTGATCGCGCCGTCCTGGGTCCAGTGGCCGGAGTTGTGCGGACGCATGGCGAGTTCGTTGACCAGGATGCGGCCGTCGGTGGTTTCGAAGAGCTCGACGGCCAGGTGGCCGACGACGCCCAGCTCCTGGCCGATCCGAAGCGCCAGCTCCTGGGCGTGGGCGGCCTGCTCGGGGTCGAGGCCGGGCGCCGGCGCGATCACGGTGTCGCAGACCCCGTTGACCTGGATGGACTCCACCACGGGGTAGGCGACGGCCTGGCCGTGCGGGGAGCGGACGATGTTGGCCGCCAGTTCGCGGGCGAAATCGACCTTTTCCTCCGCAAGGACCGGCACTCCGGCGCGGAAGGGTTCCTCGGCCTCCTTGGAGGATCGCACGACCCATACGCCCTTGCCGTCATAGCCGCCGCGGACGGTCTTGAGGACCACGGGGAAGCCGCCCGAACCGTCGTCCGGCCACCTCCCCTCATCGGCGCCGCGCCCGCTGACCTCGGCCGCGAAACGGGCCACGTCCTCGGGGTCGGAGACGATGCGGTGACGCGGACAGGGGACGCCGATCGCGTCCAGCTTCGCCCGCATCACCCCCTTGTCCTGGGCGTGCACCAGCGCCTCGGGCCCGGGCCGGACGGGCACGCCGTCCGCCTCCAGGGCCCGCAGGTGCTCGGTGGGCACGTGCTCGTGGTCGAAGGTGAGCACGTCGCAGCCGCGCGCGAAGGCGCGCAGCGTGTCCAGGTCGCGGTAGTCGCCGACGACGACCTCGCTGACCACCTGGGCCGCTGAATCCTGCGGAGTGTCACTGAGGAGCTTGAACTTGATGCCGAGGGGGATACCCGCCTCGTGGGTCATACGGGCGAGCTGACCGCCGCCCACCATGCCGACTACCGGGAACGTCACGCTCCCCAGGGTATCCGCACGGCGCCGCTGCCCCGACCCCGGCTTGGATGATCCTCCGAGTTCGCACGTTCGAAGAGCGGCAAGGGAAGATCGACTCAGCGCATTACCGATCGGGCACGGGTGTGCGAGGGGTGCCGGGCGCGGGCCCGGTCAAGGGGAGGCCGGATGGAGAACAGCGGCATATCGCGGGGTGGCAGGACCCTGGTGACCGTGGTCGCGGTCGCCGGGCTGCTGATCGCCCTGTACTCCGTTTTCAGCCAGCTTTCCGCGCCGGAGGTCTTCGACGCGGACGACACCGAGATCGCGGTTTCCGCGGGCGACCACTTCAGCGTGCGGGTCCCCGACGAGCCGGCCGGCGGCTACCGCTGGATCATCGCCGAGCCCCGCCCCGACCCGGCCGTCCTCAGGACGACGGGCCGCCGCGAGGTCCCCGGCGGCCCGCCCGCGGCCGGCACCACGCGCCACCTCGACTTCGAGGCGGTCCGCCCCGGCCGGACGGACTTACGGCTGCTGCGCTGCCGGGCCTGTGCCGCCGGCGCCGCCGACGAGCCGGGCGCCCGCACCCTCAACTTCCGTGTCAGGGTCGGCTGACCGCCCGCCCCGGCGGGCGGTGGCGCGCAACCGCAAGGCGGCGGGCACCGCCATCCGGGCGTGGTTAGCATGAGGGTGCGGGGCAGGGTTGACGGCCCGCGAACACCGTCCACGTCAGGGAGCTGAACGATCACCATGAGTGAACGGAGCGCACTGCGCGTGCGGTTGGCGGCGCTCTGTCGCGAGCTGATGAAGTTCGGTGCGGTCGGCGGCGCCGGCGTCGTGGTCAACTTCGCGGTGTTCAACCTCGTCCGGCACTGGACCGAGGTGCCCGTCGTGCGGGCCAGCATCATCGCCACCGTCGTGGCGACCGGCACCAACTACCTCGGTTACCGCTACTTCACCTACCGCGACCGCGACAAGCAGGGCCGCACCAAGGAACTCACGCTCTTCCTGCTGTTCAGCGCCATCGGCCTGGTCATCGAGAACGGCCTGCTCTACGTCGCGACGTACGCGTTCCACTGGGACAGCCCGCTGCAGAGCAACGTCTTCAAGTTCCTGGGCATCGCCCTGGCCACGCTCTTCCGCTTCTGGTCCTACCGCACCTGGGTCTTCCGCACGCTGCCCGCCCGCGAGGCGATCGAGACGGCGGAGTCCTTCCTCGCCGACGGCGCGCACCGGCCGCGCAGCGCCTCGCGGAAGTAGCGGCGCCCCCGGGCGACCCGGGCCGGGTCACTCCTCGGCGACCGGCTCCGCCTCGCGGGCCAGGAACAGCGCGAAGACCGGCGGGTGCTGCTGGAGCAGCTCCAGTCGTCCGCCGTCCGCCTCGGCCAGGTCCCGGGCGACGGCGAGCCCCAGCCCGGTGGAGTTGCGGCCGGAGACCGTCCGCTCGAAGACCCGTGAGCCGAGGTCCGGCGGCACCCCGGGCCCCGCGTCGGTCACCTCGACGACCGCCTGGTTGCCGGTGACGCGGGTACGCAGCGCGACCGTCCCGTCGCCGTGCATCAGCGAGTTCTCGATCAGCGTGGCGAGCACCTGGGCGACCGCGCCCGGGGTGCCGACGGCCCGCAGGCCCTTCTTGCCGGAGCGGACGATGGCCCGCCCGGCGCTGCGGTAGGCCGGCCGCCACTCCTCGATCTGCTGCTTGACCACCTCGTCGAGGTCGAAGGCCACCGCGGAGCCGGTGCGCGGGTCGCGGGAGTTGGTCAGCAGCCGCTGGACGACGTCGGTCAGCCGCTCCACCTGCGCCAGCGCGATGGTGGCCTCTTCCTTCACGGTGTCCGGGTCGTCGGTGAGGGTGATCTCCTCCAGCCGCATGGACAGCGCGGTCAGCGGCGTACGCAGCTGATGGGAGGCGTCGGCGGCCAGCCGCCGCTCGGCGGTGAGCATCCGCGCGATCCGCTCGGCGCTGGCGTCCAGCACGTCGGCGACCCGGTCGAGCTCCTGGACGCCGTAGCGGCGGTGGCGCGGGCGGGGGTCGCCGGAGCCGAGGCGCTCGGCGGTCTCGGCGAGGTCGGTCAGCGGTGCGGTCAGCCGGCGGGCCTGGCGTACGGCCAGCACGACGGCGGCGAGGATCGCCAGCAGCGCCACGGCGAGGATGACCAGCAGCGTCCGGCCGACCTCCGAGCTGATCGTGGAGCGGGACTCCTGGACCGTGACGGACTCGCCGCGGTCGCCGCGCACCGTGGACTGGATGACCTCGCCCACCGGCCGCTGCCCGATCTCGATCGGCGGCTTGCCGGGCACCTTGATCTCGGCATGCCGCTTGGCGGTGATCTGCTCGGAGAGGACGTCGGGGGTGATCTTCTCGCCGCCGCCGAGCCGGCTCTCCACTATTCCGACGAGCCGGACCGCCTCGGAGGCCACGCTCTCCTGGGCCCCCGACTGGATCGTGCGGGTCTCGACGATGACGAGCGAGACACCGAAGACGGCGATCACGACGAGCACCACGGCGAGCGTGGAGTTGATCAGGCGGCGGCGCACGGGCCCCTAGCTCTTCTCGAAGCGGAAGCCGACTCCGCGGACGGTGGCGATGTAGCGGGGGTTGGCGGCGTCGTCCCCGAGCTTCTTGCGCAGCCAGGAGATGTGCATGTCGAGCGTCTTCGTGGACGACCACCAGGTGGTGTCCCAGACCTCGCGCATCAGCTGGTCGCGGGTGACGACCCGGCCCGCGTCCCGCACCAGGACCCGCAGCAGGTCGAACTCCTTCGCCGTGAGCTGGAGTTCCTCCTCGCCCATCCAGGCGCGGTGCGACTCGACGTCGATCCGCACGCCGTGGGTGGCGGGGGGCTGCTGGGGCTCGGCGGTGGAACCGCGGCGCAGCAGGGCCCGTACCCGGGCGAGGAGTTCGGCGAGCCGGAAGGGCTTGGTGACGTAGTCGTCGGCACCGGCGTCCAGGCCGACGACGGTGTCCACCTCGTCGGCGCGCGCGGTCAGCACCAGGATGGGGAAGGAATGGCCTTCGTTGCGCAGCCGGCGGGCGACCTCCAGGCCGTCCATGCCGGGCAGCCCCAGGTCCAGGACGACGAGGTCGATGTTGCCCTGGAGACCGGCGTCGAGCGCCGTCGGGCCGTCCTCGCGCACCTCGACTTCGTAACCCTCGCGGCGCAGTGCGCGGGCGAGCGGCTCCGAGATGGACGCGTCATCCTCGGCGAGCAGTACACGGGTCATGGGCCGATGGTAGTCCGATGCGTCACGCCCGAGGGGCGGACCTGCACGGATGGCCGAGGCGGACCGTTCCTGCACCGGAGCCGTCCTGAGCTGCGACGCGTGCGGCGCACGCGGGCGGGCGCGGTCGTACGAGGGGGCGCACATGGTTCCCGGCGGCAGTGTGACCGTTGTCTCACGGCGGCCAACAGAAGGTGAACCGGACGTATGGTGGGCGGAACGTCCAATGCACAACCAGTGGGGCCGTGACGCACCAGTCGTCGCCGGTCCCTCGTTGTGTGCGGTTCCGGAACCACCGGATCCGATACACAGTGATTGACCTGTCGACCGGGTCCACCGCGCTAGCAGCACGGGGGGCGTGGATCCCGGTGTCGGACCGTTCTGCCGATGCTGTCTCGATGTCGAGCGGCTTCGCACCTCCCGGACGTGAGGGTGGGCAGGTCCACGCCGGTGCCGGTCACCCCCACCGGGCGCGTAACGGCCTTCGAACGCGTCCCGAGCAGCAAGGAACCACCATGGCGTCCAGCCTGACGAAGGACGCGGCCAAGCAGGGGAACCCTGTCGACGGCGGCAAAACCTTCTTCGGCCACCCCCGCGGACTGGCCACTCTCTTCATGACCGAGATGTGGGAGCGCTTCAGCTTCTACGGCATGAAGGCCCTACTCCCGCTGTACCTGATCGCGCCCGGCGGCATGCACATGCAGGCCACCACGGCCACGGCGATCTACTCCGTGTACATGGCGATGGTCTACCTGCTCGCGATGCCGGGCGGTTGGATGGCGGACCGCTTCTGGGGGCCGCGCAAGACGGTCGCCATCGGCGCCGGTGTCGTCATCGCCGGCCACATCACGCTCGCGCTCCCCACCTCGGCGAGCTTCTTCGCCGGCCTCGTGCTGGTCGCGCTCGGCTCCGGCCTGCTGAAGGCGAACATCTCCACGATGGTCGGCCACCTCTACAACGGCCCGGAGGACCCGCGCCGTGACGGTGGCTTCACGCTCTTCTACATCGGCATCAACCTGGGCGCGTTCCTGGCGCCGCTGAGCATCGGCACCGTCGGCGAGAACGTCAACTGGCACTTCGGCTTCACGCTCGCCGCCGTCGGCATGGCGCTCGGCCTCGCCCAGTTCATGCTCGGCACCCGCCACCTGAGCGCGGAGAGCAGCGTCGTCGCCCAGCCCGCGACGCCGGAGGAGAAGACCTCCGTGCTGCGCAAGGGCCTGATCTGGCTCATCGTCGCGGCCGTGTTCTACACCGTGCTCGCGGTGACCGGTAACTTCGCCGACTGGGCGCTGATGCCGATCACCATCGCCGGTCTGGTCATCCCGATCGCGGTCCTGTTCCGCATGAAGCGGGACAAGGAGCTCAGCAACCTGGAGCAGTCCAAGCTCTCCGGCTACATCTGGTTCTTCGTGGTCGCCGCCGTCTTCTGGATGATCTACGACCAGAACGGCTCGACGCTCTCGATCTTCGGTGAGAACTCCACGACGAACGACCTGCTGGGCTTCCACTTCCCGACGTCGTGGTACCAGTCGCTGAACCCGATCTTCATCATGGCGCTCGCCCCGCTGGTCGCCTCGGGGTGGCTGTGGCTGAACAAGCGCGGCAAGGAGCCGAGCACCGCGGTCAAGTTCGCGTCCAGCCTCGCGCTGATCGGCATCTCCTTCGGCGTCTTCCTGATCCCGCTGTTCGACACCGCCGGCAACGGCGGGAAGGTCAGCCCGATGTGGCTGGTGGCGATCTACTTCATCCAGACCGTCGGTGAGCTGTGCCTCTCCCCGGTCGGCCTGTCGGTCACCACGAAGATGGCGCCCGCCAAGTACAGCTCCCAGATGATGGGTGTCTGGTTCCTCGCGGTCACCGCGGGAGACTCGGTGGCGGGTCTGCTGACCTCCCCGCAGCTGAACGTCGATCTGAACACCTCGGGCTCGGTCGCCGTCGAGGCCGCCCTCGCGGTGGTCGCCGGCCTCGGCATCTGGATGTCCCGCAAGCGGGTCAAGCAGATGATGGGCAGCGTCAACTGACGCCTGCCGGCCCCTGACAGCGCGAGAGGGGGGCGTCGCACCGCCGGTGCGACGCCCCCCTTCGTGCGTCTCGTGCGGGGTGTCCGGCCCGTGCGGGCCGTGCGGCCGTACGCGCGGTGCGGCCGCACGGCCCACGGGTGCCGTCGAGGTGCCGCCCCGTCAGCGGATCCGGGTCCGGCGCCGCGGCAGGAACGTGAAGACCGCACCGCCCAGCAGGACGGCCGTCCCGGCGAGGAGGCCGAGGGCGGTCAGCGCGCCGTGGTCGCCGGCACCGGTCTCCGCGAGGCCGCCGCTGCTGCCGCTGCCGCCCGAGACACTGGCCGGCCCCGCCGCGCTGCCGCCGGAGGCCGCGGCGCCGCCCGCCGAGCCCCCGGACGTACCGCCCTGCTGCGCCGAGGTGTCCAGGGCGAGCGAGACGCCCGGGTCCTTCTCCGGGGTGCAGGTGGTGGTCGTCCCCAGGGCGTTGACGGTGAGCACGCCCGGGGTCAGCGTGGCCTTGCCGGTGGCGCCCGGCTTGTAGGTGCCCTTCAGGTCGGGGACCGTGATCGGGTCGCCCGACTTGATCGGCTGGGCGTTGGTCGGGCCGGTCACCTTGACCGAACCCTTGTCCGCGCCGCCGACCTTGACGTCCATGGACGGCTTGACCGAGTCCTTGGGGATGTCCGCGGGACTGTTCATGACGGACTTCTTGAACTGCACCGTCAGGTCGTAACCGCCGCCCTTCTTCACCGCGTTGATCTGGACCGGCGAGGTCGCCTTCTTGTCCCCGATGGGGGTCTTGCAGGCGTACGGGACCTGGATTTCCTTGCCCTTGTACGCGGTGCCGTCGGGGTCGCCGCCGCTGCCGCCGGTCGTTCCGCCGCTGCCGCCGGACGTGCCCGCGGTGCCGCCGCTCGTCCCGCCGTCCGTACCGCCACCCGCCGCGCCGCCGCTGGTGCCGCCGCTGGTGCCGGCCGTCGAACCGCCGGTGGTGCCGCTGGTCGAACCGCCCGTGCTGCCGCCGCCGGTGCCGCCCGTCGTACCGCCGGTGGTGGTGCCCCCGCCGTCGGTGACCTTGATGGTGACCGCGGGCCGCACCGTCTCCTTGGGCGAGCACTTGGTGTCCGTGGAGATCGGCTTGTTGACGTTGATGTTGTAGAAGCCGGGCGTCAGGGTGACCTCACCGGGCTTGGTCAGCTTCAGCTTGCCCGTCATGTCGGACAGCTTCATCGGACTGCCCTTGGGGATCGGCGGGTTCTGCCGCGGTCCCTGCATCGGCAGATCGCCGGTCTGTGCCCCGGCCACCTTGATCGTGCCGGTGGGCTGCACGGTGTTCTCGCCCAGGTCGAGGATGTCGGGGTTCTTGGACGCCCCCTCCACCGTCTTGAGGACCACCGTGATCTCGTCCCCCACCTTCGCCGTCGCGGGCGCGCTGACGTCCACCTTCGTGGTGCCCTCGATCGGCGGCAGCCCCGATATCGGCGGCGGCAGACACTCCGTCTTGTACGACACCTCCGCTGCCCGGGCGGTGCCGGCCGCGGTCAGCACGCCCGCGCCCGCGAGCACCAGCGCGGCCGCCGAGGCCACCGCAGCTCTCCTCCGTTGCCTCATCACGCAGAACCTTTCGACGTCGGTCGTTCGGTTGATGTGGTGGTGGACGGTGCGGTGTCCGGGGTGAACCACGGCAGCGCGGCGGATCCGCCGGCCGGCGTGGTGCGCTGTGCGGTGGCAGTGCGTGCCGTACGGCGCGGCCGTACCCGGTCCACGATCGCCATGCCGATGCGGAACACCGCCGTGGGGATCACCAGGCACAACAGCACCCAGAAGAGCGTCACGCCCCAGGGCCTGCCGACACCCCAGGGCTGCTCGACCAGGACCTTGTCGCCGTACTTCAGAGAGACCAGATAGTCGCCGTGCGCGCCGGCCGCCAGCTCGACCGGCAGCCTGACCTCGGCCTTCTTCCCGGCGGGTACGGTCCCCCGCCACTGCTGCTCCTCCCACTCGGGGGCGAGGACGCCGTGCGCGGTGCCGACCGCGAAGACCGGGTCCTTGGCCGGCACCGAGCCGACGTTGCCGACCGTGACGGTCAGCTCCCGCTGCGGCGGGGCGCCGAACCACGTCAGCAGGCCGCTGCTGCCCGTCAGCCGGGGCGGGGCGAGCACCGTCAGCCGGCCGCCGGTGCGTTCGTCGGGCAGCGGTGCCACCGGATGGCCCGCGACCTTGAACGCGGCGTCCGCGGCGTCCGGTTCACCCGTCACGGTCGCCACGTGCACCACACAGGGGCAGGGCTTGGGCGGCTCGGCGACCGGCAGGCTCCGGCGGAAGGCACCGTGCGCGTCGGTGGTGACGGCCCGTCCGTCCCCGTTCGCACAGGAGTTGGTGCCGCCGATCATGTTCTGCCCGCAGATCAGCAGGGTGAGCAGGGCCTTGGGCCGCCAGCCGCGGCCGGTCACCGTGATGCTGCCGCCCTTGCCGGCCTCCTTGCGGGAGAGCTGCAGCGTGCGCGGGCCGTCGTCGGCCCGGTCGGCCGCCCCGGCGACGGCCGGCAGCAGCGCCAGGGCCAGCGCCAGCGCGGCGCACAGCGCCGGCACGGCCGTGGCCCGCCGCCCGCTGGGGGCCGTGGTCCGGCCGGCCCCGGCCGGTGTGCCCGTCTGCCGCTCCGCCCCGCCGTTCACGCCCGCCCTCCTGCCGCCGACCCCGCCAACTGCCCTGCTGCTCCGGCCTCTTCGGCCTCGTCCCGGCCGGGGTCCCGACCGCCGGCGGCCCGACCGCCCGGCGCCGTACCGCCCTTCGCGGCGCGGCGCCGTCGCCGTACGGCCACCAGGCCACCCGCCCCCGCCGCCAGCACGAGCGCCGCGCCGGCGGGGGCGCCCCACGCGACCGGCGCGTACGAGGCCGTGGCGGACCCGTACGCGCCGCCCTGCGCGGTCACCGTGAGCCGCACCGCGACCGCGTCCAGCGCGGGCGGATCCGGCCAGTTCTCCGTCCGTTCGACGCGCCGGCCGGGCAGCAGCCGGGACGGCAGCGGGCGGGCGGGGCGCCGCAGCACCGGCCCGAACACCCCGTCGGCGCGCACGGCGAGCCGCGGATCGAGCGCCGTGTTGCCGCGGTTGACCAGCGTGTACCGGATGACCGCGGCGCTCCCCCGGCCGCTCACCGACACGTTCTCGACGGTCAGTGCCGCCAGCCGCGGCCCGGTCACCCGCAGATGGACCGGTACGGCGGCCCGCCGGCCGTCCGGTCCGCCACTGGACGCGACGAGCGTGCCGGGGTGCTCGCCGGGGGCGGCGTCGCGCGGCACCGTGACCGTGAACGGGACGCTCGCGCGGGTCCGCGCCGGGACCCTCACCTCCCGTGCGGCGAGCGCGAGCCACGAGCCGGTCCCGGAGCCGCGCAGCCGGACGGTGACGGCGCGTCCGGTGGGGTTGCCGAGGGACAGCCGGTCGGTCATGACGGTGCCCGGCGCGCCCTCCAGGTAGAAGTACGTGCGGTCCTGCGGGCCCGGGGCGGCCCCGGCGGCGGGCGCGGGCGCGGCGGACCAGCCGGGGCCGGCCGGCGCGGCCGCGGCCGGGGCGGGGCACAGCAGGCCGGCGGCTGCCGCGAGGGCCGCGCCGCGGAGCGCTGTGCGAGGACGGGACGGCATCGGCGGCTCCTGGTGCTCGTGCGCGTACACGGTGCGGAGGCGGGGCGGTGCGCGGTGGGTCAGGCGCGCTGCCGGCGCCGGGTGAGCCAGAGCACCCCGGCCGCGCCGGCCAGCAGCACCGTGCCGCCGAAGGTGCCCAGCGCGACCGCGGAGTCCGCGGGCCCGGTCTGCGGCAGCTCGCCTCCGGAGGAACCACCGGAGGACGTGCCTCCGGAGCCGCCCGAGGTGCCGCCGCCGGAGCCCTTCACGTCGAGGGTCAGCGAGGGCTTGGGGCTGTTGGCGGGGGTGCAGGTGGTGGTCGTACCGAGGGCCTTGATGGTGAGCGTGGAGGCCGTGAAGGTGACCTTGCCGCTGCCCTTGGGGGTGTACGTCCCGCTCAAGTCACTGATCTTGATGGGGGTGTTGGCGGGTATCGCCTGGTCGTTCGGCGGTCCGGAGACGGGCACCGTCCCGGACTCCGCGCCGCCCAGCTTGATCAGTGCGCTGGGCTTCATGGCGCCCTTGCCCAGCTCGACGGGGCTGGAGGAGACGCCCTTCTGAAAGGACATCACGAGCTTGTACCCGCCGCCCGCGGCGGTGCCCTTGATGTCGATGGGGGAGACCGCGCCCTTGTTCCCGATCGGCGTTTTGCACTGGTAGTTGACGTCGACGACCTCGGCGTGGGCGGCCGGCGCGGTGAGCATCACCGCGGACCCCGCCGCCATCGCCACGGCAGCGGCGAGGCCGGCCGCCCGGCGCGGACACCTGCCGTGCTGTTCGTAGAAGCGGGCCACGTTCCGTTCCCCTTCCCCGATGGGCGTACCGCCGGACGTTACTGACGGCACATCAGATTGGCCGCTCAAGGTACGCCGGGGACCGTGCCGAGGGAAGGCACAGCGCAGCCCCGATCGGCGCGGGCGCGCCGCGGCGGTGGGATTCCGGCCTGCCGGCGCCGGGCGCGCGGCCGCGTCCGGCGGGCGCGGGGGCGTCGGCCGCACACGACAAAGCGCGGGCCCGCAGACCCGCGCTCACCCTTCCCGGCTTCCTCCCCGGCTTCCCGCCCCGTCTTCAGGCCGGCGCCGCGAGCTCCGCCCACACGGTCTTGCCCGCGCCGTCGGGGTGACGTACGACACCCCAGTCCAGGCACAGCCGCTGCACGATGAACATGCCGTGACCACCGGGACGGCCGGGGCGGTGCGGGCTGCGGGGCGCCGGTGAGCCCGCGCCCAGGTCGCTGACCTCCAGGCGCAGCACCTTGCCGGCGCAGCGCAGCCGCAGCTCCTCGGGGCCCTCGGCGTGCAGACAGGCGTTGGTCACCAGCTCCGAGACGACCAGCAGCGCATCCTCGGCTGCGGCCCGCTGGTCGGCCCCGGCAGCCGGCAGCCAGCCCCAGTCGTGCAGGGCCTCCCGGGCGAAGTCACGGGCCCGCGCCACGGCACCCCTGGTGCCCGCCAGGCGCAGCCGGCGGATCTGGCCCGCGGGCACGGCGGCAGCCGGCACGGCGGCGGAGGCACCGGCGCCGCCCGACTCCGGGCCGAGATCGCCCGGCGGATACGGCCGGGTGGTGCTCATCAGCGCTTCACCTCACCGATTCGCCTATTCACGGAGAACAGATAACTGACTGCTTGCAACGGATTCAGATGTCTCCTGCCCGACCGGACCGTGAGAACACCCACTTCTTGGGCACGGAAGTTGTGACTCGTACTACGCGCCCGGAACGCAACGTTCCGGGCACTCCGTGTCACGTCAGTCGGACAGGGCGGTATCGACCGAGTCATGCACCGTGAAAACCGCCTCCGCGCCAGTGATCTCGAAAACCCGGGCCACCACCGGCTGCATTCCGGCCAGGTGGACCCCGCCCCCCTCGGCCTCCGCTCTCAGGCGTGCGCCGAGCAGCACATTGAGCCCGGTGGAGTCCATGAACTCAAGGCGTGAGCAGTCCACCACCAGACGCGCATAGCCGTCGTCCAGGCAGCCTTCGAGTGACTCACGCAACAGGTCGGCGGTGTGGTGATCGAGCTCACCTGTCACCGTCACGACCGCGCTCGCGCCGTGATGGCGGATCTCGACATGCAGCCGGCCCCGGCTTGCACTGCCGACCGTCCCGCGGTCCATGCGACGCGCACCCCTCTTGCTGTCTAGACGACTGAATTGCTTACGACTGCGCTCGTCGAACCCTACGCCTTCCTGACGCGCACGGGTAGCCGAACAATCCGCATATTGCTCAATATACGGACAACACGCACTTGCCATCTTCCTGCAAAGCCAGGTAGGCGTAGAAGCACACATTCGAAACGGCCGGCTTTGGAGGCGCCGCACACCGCAGCTTCACGGAGAGGCTTCGGCAGCCATATGCCGAGAACGATGGAGGAGACCATGTCACCCCGGCTCGACGAACTGCGTACCGACGATTACCGGCAGTCCGCATCGTCGACACCCCTGTCCGACCTCACCGGTCAGATCCCTTCCCAGTCCGGCCCTGCCGAACCAGACCCGGCAGGAATGTCTGAGGTCGACGGTCTGCCCGAGATCCCGCCGTTCGACGAGGTGGGCCCGGTGGACGCGAGGGCTCTGTCCAAGACCCTCTTCGAGCGGCTCGAATCGCTGGAGGAAGGCACCCACGAACACGCGTACGTCCGCAACACCCTGGTCGAGCTCAATCTCGCCCTCGTGAAGTTCGCGGCCTCCCGGTTCCGCTCCCGCAGCGAGCCCATGGAGGACATCGTCCAGGTCGGCACGATCGGCCTGATCAAGGCGATCGACCGCTTCGAACTCAGCCGTGGCGTGGAGTTCCCGACGTTCGCGATGCCGACCATCGTCGGCGAGATCAAGCGCTTCTTCCGCGACACCAGCTGGTCGGTGCGGGTACCCAGGCGGCTGCAGGAACTGCGGCTGGACCTCGCCAAGGCCGGCGACGAACTGGCCCAGAAGCTGGACCGCGCCCCCACGGTGCAGGAACTCGCCGACCGCCTGGACATCACCCGTGACGAGGTCGTCGAGGGGATGGCCGCGAGCAACGCCTACACCGCGAGCTCGCTGGACGCCCAGCCCGAGGAGGACGACAACGAGGGCGCGCTGGCGGACCGCATCGGCTACGAGGACCACGGCCTGGAGGGCATCGAGTACGTCGAGTCCCTCAAGCCGCTGATCGCCGAACTCCCCTCGCGTGACCGCACGATCCTCTCGCTGCGCTTCGTCGCCAACATGACGCAGTCCGAGATCGGCGAGGAGCTGGGCATCTCCCAGATGCACGTCTCCCGTCTGCTCTCCCGCACGCTCGTGAAGCTCCGCAAGGGCCTGATGATCGACGAGTGAGGCACCCGCGGTACCTGCCGGCCCGGTGCGGCCGGCAGTCGCCCGCGCGGAGGAGGGCCCGCCCCGGGGTTACCGGGACGGGCCCTCCTCCGCGTTCGGGCGCGGGGAACTCAGACCAGAACTCCCTTGTGCCACACGGCCGACACGAGCGGCACGCCCGGCCGGTAGGCGAGGTGCACGTGTGACGGCGCGTCCAGCAGGGCGAGGTCGGCGCGGGCGCCGGGGGTGATCCGGCCGACGTCCGTACGGCGCAGGGCGCGGGCGCCGCCCGCAGTGGCCGACCAGACGGCCTCGTCGGGCGTCATCCCCATGTCCCGGACGGCCAGGGCGATGCAGAACGGCATGGAACTGGTGAAGGACGAGCCGGGGTTGCAGTCGGTGGACAGCGCGACGGTGGCGCCGGCGTCGAGCAGCGGGCGGGCGTCGGGCCACTTGGCGCGGGTGGAGAACTCGGCGCCCGGCAGGAGGGTGGCGACGGTCTCGGACTGCGCGAGGGCGTCGATGTCGGCGTAGCTGAGGTGGGTGCAGTGGTCGGCGGAGGCGGCGCCGAGCTCGACGGCGAGCTGGACGCCGGGGCCGTGGCCGAGCTGGTTGGCGTGCACCCGCGGCACCAGGCCCTTGGCCGCGCCGGCGGTGAGGATCGCCCGCGCCTGGTCGCCGTCGAAGGCGCCCCGCTCGCAGAAGACGTCGATCCAGCGGGCGTACGGGGCGCAGGCGTCCAGCATCGGGCCGGTGACCAGGTCGACGTAGCCGGCCGGGTCGTCGGCGTAGTCGGGCGCGACGATGTGTGCGCCGAGGAAGGTGACCTCGTCGGTCTGCTCGGCGGCGATGCGCAGCGCGCGGGCCTCGTCCTCGACCGTCAGCCCGTAGCCGGACTTGGTCTCCTGGGTGGTGGTGCCCTGGCGGAGTCCCTCGGCGAGGTACCGGGCGACGTTGGCGCGCAGCACGTCGTCGCCGGCGGCGCGGGTCGCGGCGACGGTGGTGCGGATGCCGCCGGCGGAGTAGGGCCGCCCGGACATCCGGGCGTTGAACTCCTCGGTGCGGTCGCCGGCGAACACCAGGTGCGAATGGGAGTCGACGAAGCCGGGGATCACCGCCCGGCCGCCGGCGTCGACGGCGTTGTCGGTGGCGGGCGCCTTGCCGGACGGACCGACCCAGGCGATGCGGTCGCCGTCGATGACGACCGCCGCGTCCCGGACCAGACCGAGGGGGCCTTCGCCGAGGGCGGGGTCGTTGGTGACGAGCTGGGCGATGTGGGTGAGGGCGGTGGTCGTCATCGCGGGGGTGTTCTCCTTCAGCCGCGCAGCGCGGCGATGGACTCTGCGAGGGCGGTGGGGACGTCGGGGACGAGGGTGTGCACTCCGTCGCGGACGATCTGCCGCCCGCCGACGACGGTGTGCCGCACATCCGCCGCGGAGGCGGCGAATACGGCCGTCTCGGCGGCCAGCCGGGGCAGCGGCCCGGCGGTGCGTACGGAGTCCAGCGCGATCGTGGTGAAGTCCGCGAGCGCGCCGGGTTCGAGGGTGCCGGCGTCGTCCCAGCCGAGGGCGGCATGGCCGTCGGCGGTGGCGGCGCGCAGCAGGGCCGCGGCCGTCCAGTGGCCGCGGGTGCGGGTGCGCAGCCGCTCGTCGAGCTCCATGGCGCGGGCCTCTTCGAGCAGGTCGATGACGGCGTGGCTGTCGCTGCCGAGCGAGAGCGGGCTGCCGCGGTCCTGGACGCGGGCGGCCGGGCCGATGCCGTCGGCGAGGTCGCGTTCGGTGGTGGGGCACATGCACACACCGGTGGTGGAGTCGCCGAGCAGGGCGACGTCCTCGTCGGTGAGGTGGGTGGCGTGCACGGCCGTGGTGCGCCGGCCCAGCACGCCGTGGTCGGACAGCAGCTGGGTGGGGGTGCAGCCGTGCGCCGCCAGGCACGCCTCGTTCTCGGCGGTCTGCTCGGAGAGGTGGACGTGCAGCGGCGCCCGCCGCTCGCGCGCCCAGTCCGCGACGGTGCCCAACTGCTCGGCGGGCACGGCGCGCACGGAGTGGACGGCGGCCCCGATCCGGACGTGCTCGCGGTCCGCCTTCAGCCCGTCGGCGCGCTGCGCCCAGCGTTCGGCGGTGCCGTCGGAGAAGCGCAGCTGGTGCTGGTCGGGCGGGGCGCCGAAGCCCGCGGAGAGGTAGGCGGTGTCGAGCAGGGTGAGGCGGATGCCGGCGTCGGCGGCGGCCGCGATCAGCGCCTGCCCCATGGCGTTGGGGTCGTCGTAGCGGGTGCCGCCGGGCGCGTGGTGGAGGTAGTGGAATTCGCCGACGCAGGTGATGCCGGCCAGCGCCATTTCCGCGTAGACGGCGCGGGCGAGGGCGTAATAGCTGTCCGGGGTGAGCCGGTCGGCGGTGCTGTACATCAGCTCCCGCCACGTCCAGAAGGTCCCGGAGCCGACCTGCACGGTGCCGCGCAGGGCGCGGTGGAAGGCGTGTGAGTGGGCGTTGGCGAGCCCGGGGATCGTCAGACCGCGCAGGACGACGGCGCCGGGCGGCGGGGTGGCGGCGCCCTCGTGGACGGCGGTGATGCGGCCGTCGGCGACGTCCACGGTCACGCCGGGCTCGACGTGCGTGCCGAGCCAGGCGTGTTCGAGCCAGTACGTCGTCGGTGTTGCCTGCGGCGTCAGTGGCACGCCAGCCCCTCCAGAACGTCGGCGAGTGCGAGGACCCCTGCGGTGCAGTCGTTCTCCTCCGCCGCCTCGGCGGGTGAGTGCGAGACGCCGGTGGGGTTGCGGACGAACAGCATGGCCGTGGGGACGGTTCCGGACAAAATACCGGCGTCGTGGCCGGCGCCGGTGCCCAGGACGGGCACCGGGCGCTCCCCCGACTTGCCGAGGATCGCGCCCAGCTCGTCCCGCAGGGCGTGCTGGAACTCCACGACGGGGGTGAAGGATTCCCGGACGACGGTCAGGTCCACCCCGTCGCGCGCCGCCCGCTCGGCGGCCGCCCGCTCGATCCCCTCGATCACGGTGTCCAGGGTGTCCTGGTCGGGGGCGCGGGAGTCCAGCCAGCCGCGGACGAGCGAGGGGATGGCGTTGACGCCGTTCGGCTCCACGCTGATCTTCCCGAAGGTGGCCAGGGCACCGGCCAGCCGGGCCTGCTCGCGGGCGGCGAGCACGGTCGCCGCGTAGCTGAGCATCGGGTCGCGGCGGTCCTCCAGGCGCGTGGTGCCGGCGTGGTTGGCCTCGCCGTGGAAGTCGAACCGCCAGCGGCCGTGCGGCCAGATGGCGGAGGCGATGCCGACCGGGTCGCCGGACAGGTCCAGGGCGCGGCCCTGCTCGACGTGGAGTTCGACGAACGCGCCGATCCGGGCGAGCCGTTCGGGGTCCGGGCCGATGGCCTCGGGGTCGTACCCGGCGCGCTCCATGGCCTGCGGCAGGGTGGCGCCCTCGCCGTCGCGCAGCTGGTGCGCGGCCTCGGGGGTCAGCGCGCCGGCGGCCAGCCGGGAGCCGACGCAGGCCAGGCCGAACCGGGCGCCCTCCTCGTCGCCGAAGTTGACGATCGCCAGCGGCTTGCCGAACTCCGCTCCCCTGCCGCGGAGTTCGTCGAGCGCGGCGAAGGAGGAGACCACGCCCAGCGGGCCGTCGAAGGCGCCGCCGTCCGGGACGGAGTCCAGGTGGGAGCCGGTGACGACGGCCTCGCCGGGGGCCACGTCCTGGTAGCCGGTGGCGCCGAGCCAGGCCCACTGGTTGCCGTTGCGGTCGAGCTCGTAGGTCAGTCCGCGGGCCTCGGCCTGCGCCTTGAACCACGCGCGGCAGTCGGCGTCGGCGCCGGTCCAGGCGTAGCGGCGGTAGCCCCCGGAGGCGGAGCTGCGGCCGAGCGGCCGCAGCTCCTGCCACATCTCGTGGAACGAGGCGGTCACGCGCCCTCGCCTTCGCCCTCGCGCATCGGGATGCGGACACCGCGCTCGGTGGCGACCTCGTCGGCCCGCTCGTAGCCCGCGTCGACGTGCCGGATGACACCCATGCCCGGGTCGTTCGTCAGCACCCGGCGGATCTTCTCCCCGGCCAGCGGGGTGCCGTCGGCGACGGTGACCTGGCCGGCGTGGATCGAGCGGCCCATGCCGACGCCGCCGCCGTGGTGCAGCGAGACCCAGGAGGCGCCGGAGGCGACGTTGACCATGGCGTTGAGCAGCGGCCAGTCGGCGATCGCGTCCGAGCCGTCCTTCATGGCCTCGGTCTCGCGGTAGGGCGAGGCGACGGAGCCGCAGTCGAGGTGGTCGCGGCCGATGGCCAGCGGGGCCTGCAGCGTCCCGTCGGCGACCATCTCGTTGAAGCGCTCGCCGGCCTTGTCCCGCTCGCCGTAACCGAGCCAGCAGATCCGCGCGGGCAGGCCCTGGAAGTGGACCCGCTCCCCCGCCATCTTGATCCAGCGGGCCAGCGACTCGTTCTCCGGGAAGAGGTCCAGGATCGCCTTGTCGGTGGCCGCGATGTCGCGGGCGTCACCGGACAGCGCCGCCCAGCGGAACGGGCCCTTGCCCTCGGCGAACAGCGGGCGGATGTAGGCCGGCACGAAGCCGGGGAAGGCGAACGCCCGCTCGTAGCCGGCGAGTTGGGCCTCGCCGCGGATGGAGTTGCCGTAGTCGAAGACCTCGGCGCCGGCGTCCATGAAGCCGACCATGGCCTCGACGTGCCGGGCCATCGACTCGCGGGCCCGCTGGGTGAAGTCGGCGGGCTTCTCCGCGGCGTAGGCGGCCATGTCGGCGAAGTCGATGCCGACGGGCAGGTACGCGAGCGGGTCGTGGGCGCTGGTCTGGTCGGTGACGATGTCGATCGGCGCGCCCTCGGCGAGCATCTGCGGCAGCAGCTCGGCGGCGTTGCCGAGGAGCCCGATGGACAGCGGCTTGCGCTGGTCGCGGGCCTCGACGGCGAGCTGGAGGGCGTGCTGGAGGTTGTCCGCCTTCACGTCCAGGTAGCGGTGCTCGATGCGCCGCTCGATGGCGCGCGGGTCGCATTCGATGCAGATCGCGACGCCGTCGTTCATCGTGACGGCGAGCGGCTGGGCGCCGCCCATGCCGCCGAGCCCGGCGGTGAGGGTGATCGTGCCGGCCAGGGTCCCGTTGAACTTCTTCGCCGCGACGGCCGCGAAGGTCTCATAGGTGCCCTGCAGGATGCCCTGCGTGCCGATGTAGATCCACGAACCGGCGGTCATCTGCCCGTACATGGTCAGGCCCAGGGCCTCCAGGCGGCGGAACTCCTCCCAGTTGGCCCAGTCGCCGACGAGGTTGGAGTTGGCGATGAGCACCCGCGGCGCCCACTCGTGCGTCTGCATCACGCCGACCGGCCGGCCGGACTGCACGAGCATCGTCTCGTCCTGCTTGAGCGTGGTGAGCGTGCGCACCATCGCGTCGAAGGAGCGCCAGTCACGGGCGGCCTTGCCCGTGCCGCCGTAGACGACGAGCTTGTCCGGATGCTCGGCCACCTCCGGATCGAGGTTGTTCTGCAGCATGCGCAGCGCGGCTTCCTGCTGCCATCCCCGAGCGGTGAGTTCCGTACCGCGCGGCGCCCGCACGGGTCGCGGTCCCGACATGGGCCGTGCCTCCTCGACAGTGAGTGGATTGAGCTATTCACATACTGACGTCTCTGAATAGCGCTAGTCAACAGCTTCCGGCGACCGGCTCGCCCGTACGACGGAAACCGGCCGCCCCCGGGGCGGATTCGACTTGCCCACCGGGAAAGTCTGGAGTAACTTTCCTTGTAGGAAAGTGAACGGGGAACCGTCCGTGACGTCTTGGGGAGGCGAAGGACATGAGCACATCGGTGGATGCCGAACAGGCATGGCTGGACCTGCAGCGCATCCGGGTACCGGAGGAGCGGGTCTACGACGAGATCGAACGCTCCGCGCACGGCGACGTGCGGCCGACGTACACCACGGCCGCGATCATGTGGGTCTTCATCGCCAGCTGGGGCCTGGACCTGCCGGAGTGGGCGTTCTGGCTGGTGCTCGCCGCCTACGTCGTCGGGCTCGGCGCCCTGGGCGTGCACTTCAACCGCCGGTCCCGGCTGCGGCTGCACCGCTCGCGGCACAGCTGGCGGCAGTTCGCCATGTTCTTCGCGGGCATGGTCGTGACCGCCGCGACCATCCTGCTCACCGGCCGGCTGGTGGAGTCGCTGGGGCTCCCGTTCGGCAGCCTGATCCAGGCCACCGTCTCGGCCGGCGCCTTCGTGCTCCTGGTCGGGCCGGCGAACCGCTGGGCGGTCGGCACCCTGCGCGCGCGAGGCGCGCGGGCCGTCGCGGAGGGGGCGGGGCGATGAGTACCCCGAGCGGCTTCGACGAACTGATCCACCCCTCGACGAGACTGTCGGTCGTGGCCCTGCTCGCCGCCACGGAATGGGCCGATTTCCCCTTCATCCGCGACAGCCTCTCGCTCAGCGACTCCGCGCTCTCCAAGCAGTTGCACACCCTGGAGGAGGCCGGATATCTGGAGATCCGCAAGGAGGGCGGCGGCCGCAAACGGCGCACGAAGGTACGGCTGACACAGCGCGGCCGGACCGCCTTCGAGGGCCATGTGGCCGCGCTCCGGGCGATCGTCGAGGGTGCGGGGGCCACCGCGGGCACTCCGGCCGCGGAGCCCACCGCGGCACGCACGGCACCGGAGCGGCCGCAGCACCACGCGGAGGCCGGCCGATGACCACGACCGCGTACGAGCGGGCCGCGGCCCCGGCCCCGGGCAGCCCCGGGGCCGCCGCACCCGTCATCCGTGTCAGCGGCCTGCGGATGGCGTACGGCAGCGTCGATGTGCTGCACGGCATCGACCTCGACATCCACCGCGGCGAGATCTTCGCCCTGCTCGGCCCCAACGGCGCCGGGAAGACCACCACCGTCGAGATCCTGGAGGGCTTCCGGCAGCGGTCCGCCGGCGAGGTCCGCGTCCTGGGTACGGACCCGGCGCGCGGCGACGACGCCTGGCGCGGCCGGATCGGCCTGGTCCTCCAGTCCTGGCGCGACCACCGGCGCTGGCAGGTCGCCGAACTGCTGACGCACTTCGCCACGTACTACCCGGATCCGCGCGACCCCGCCGAGCTGCTGTCCGTGGTGGGGCTCACGGAGCAGGCGGGCCGGCGGGTCGACCGGCTGTCCGGCGGGCAGCGGCGGCGGCTGGACGTGGCACTCGCCCTCGTCGGGCGTCCCGAACTGCTCTTCCTGGACGAGCCGACCACCGGCTTCGACCCGGAGGCGCGCCGCGACTTCCACGCGCTGATCGCCCGGCTCGCCCGCGACGAGGGCGTCACGATCCTGCTCACCACCCACGACCTGGCGGAGGCCGAGCGGCTGGCCGACCGCATAGCGATGCTGGTCAACGGCCGGATCCGGGCCTGCGGCACCCCGGCGGAGCTGGCCCGGCGGGCCGCCGCCCGGGCCGAGGTCCGCTGGACGGCGCCCGACGGCACCGCCCGCCGCGAACGCACCGCCGACCCCTCCGGCCTGGTCTGGGAGCTGCACCGCGAGGCGAACGGCCCGATCGCCGACCTGGAGGTCCGCCGCCCGACGCTGGAGGACACCTATCTGCACATGGTGCACCGCGACGACACGGCCGGGGACGAGACAGGCGGGGCGGGGGAAGCGAAGTGACCGCGGACGGATACGACGGGGGAACAGCGGTGACGGCAGGGACGACGGACACAGCAGGCACGACTACGGCAGCAGGCGCGGTCCTAGACGCCCGTGCCGGGCGGCGGCCCTCCGCGGCCCGGCGGCACTGCCGGGCCGGGGTCCGGCGCGGCGTGATCGAGGTGCGCCATCTCCTGCGCAACCCCAAGGAGCTGACCGGAAACCTGCTCAACATCGTCGTCGCCCTGACCATCGCGAGCTACCTCAGCGACGACGTGCCCGGCACCCACGTGCCCATGGCCCATCTGACGCTCTCCGGCTTCGCCGCCTACCTGCTGTTCCAGATCGGCCTGGTCAGCCTGCCGCAGATCCTGGTGACCGAGCGGGAGGAGGGCGCCCTGCTGCGGCTGCGCGCCACCCCCGGCGGGATACCGGCCTATCTCGTCGCCAAGTCGGTGCTGGTGGTCGTCATGGCGCTGGCCACCCTGGTCCTGCTCCTGGGCGCCGGGGCCCTCCTCGTGGACGGACCGCTGCCGCACGGTGCCGGCGGCTGGCTGACCCTGCTGTGGGTCAGTGCGCTGGGCTTGCTCGCCGTCGTGCCGCTGGGCGCCGCGATAGGTGCCGTGCTGCCCAACCCACGGGAGGCACTGGCGCTGATCATGCTGCCGACGATGGCTCTGCTGATCACCTCGGGGGCGATGTTCCCGCTCTCCTCGCTGCCGCTGCTGGTCCAGAAGATCGCCTCGGTCTTCCCGCTGAGGTGGATGGCCCAGGGACTGCGCTCGGCCCTGCTGCCCGACGCCGCCCGGGCCGCGGAACCGGCCGGCTCCTGGGAGCTGCCGACGGTCGCCCTCGTGCTGACCGCCTGGGCCGTGCTCGGCTTCCTGCTGGCCGTACCGCTGCTGCGGCGGGCCGCCCGCCGCGAATCCGGCTCCCGCCTCGCGCAGCGGCACCGCCGGTCGAGCGGCGACGCCCGCACCGCCTGAGGCCCGGGGCGGACCGGCCGGGCAGCGGAACGGGCCGGGTCGTACCGCGACCCGGCCGGGGCGGCCCAGCGGGTCGCGGCGCAACCCGGCCGGGTCGTGCGGCCGTCCTCGTTGGCGGGCCCCCCGTCCTCAATGATGGAGTTGAGTCATGAGCCTCACCGACCGAGAACCGGAACGAGAACCGGACCGAGATCGCGAGCGGGCCCGCGAGCGGGACCGCGCCGTGCGCGCGGCCGTGGCGCGGGGGCTGGTCGGGCCGGACGAGCCCGTCGCCGGGCTGCTGGACGTCGACGGGGTGCGCCGGTCGGCGGGTGAACTGCGCGCCGCCTTCGAGGAGTTCGTCGCGCCCGGCACCCCGGTGCTGCACGCGTTCGCGGTGAAGGCCGCCTCGCTCGTGCCCGTGCTGCGGCTGCTCGCACGGGAGGGCCTCGGCTGCGAGGTGGCCAGTCCCGGTGAGCTGGCGCTGGCCCGCGCCGCCGGGGTGCCCGCCACCCGCACCGTGCTGGACTCACCGGCCAAGACCACCGCGGAACTGCGCGAGGCGCTCGCCCTCGGGATCGCCGTCAACGCCGACAACCCCGAGGAACTGGCACGTCTCGACGCGCTGACCGCCGCCGCGCCGAGTGCCGCACCGCTGGGCCTGCGGGTCAATCCGCAGATCGGCGGCGGCACCATCGGCGCGATGAGCACCGCCACCGACACCTCCAAGTTCGGGATCGCGCTGCGCGACGAGGGCGCCCGCGAGTGGGTCGTACGGGCCTTCCTGGCCCGGCCGTGGCTGACCCGGCTGCACGCCCACGTGGGCTCCCAGGGCATGCCGCTGGAGCTGATGGCCGCCGGCGTCCTGGCCACGTTCGAACTGGCCGAGGAGATCAACGCGAAGGCCGGCCGGCGTCAGATCGACACCCTGGACATCGGCGGCGGCCTGCCGGTGAACTTCTCCTCGGACGCCGTCACCCCCGACTACCGCGCGTACGTGGCGCTGCTGCACTCCACCGTGCCCGGACTGTTCTCCGGCCGCTACGGCCTGGTCACCGAGTTCGGCCGGTCACTGCTGGCCAAGCACGGCACGATCCTCGCCCGCGTGGAGTACGCGAAGTCGGCGGGCGGCCGCCCCATCGCGGTCACCCACGCCGGCGCCCAGGTCGCCACCCGTACGGTCTTCGTTCCCGAGGCGTGGCCGCTGCGGGTCGCCGCCTACGACGCCGAGGGCCGCCCCAAGACAGGCGAGCCGGTCGCCCAGGACGTCGCGGGGCCCTGCTGCTTCGCCGGCGACCTGATCGCCGAGAACCGTCCGCTGCCGCGCCTGGAGTCCGGCGACCACGCCGCTCTCCTGGACACCGGCGCGTACTACTTCTCCACCCACTTCGCCTACAACTCCCTCCCCCGCCCCGGCATTTACGGCTATGCGGCCGATCCCGACGGCACGCTCCGCTTCGCGACCGTCCGCACGCCCCAGACCCTGGAGGAACTCACCGCCGAGAGCGGCGCCGCCCACACGGAGGCGCTGGACGGCCTCGGGGGGCGGTGAGCGGCCGCCGGGCGCGGCCCCGTGCCGTGCGCCGCGCCGGCGTGGCCGCACCCCACGGGCGGGCCCGCCCGGCGCGGCAGCCGGCCCTCACTCCACGAACAGGCCCCGTGCCGCCGCCCTGGTGTCGAACTCCTCCAGCCGGGCCTGGGCGTCCGGGAGGGCGTCGCACATGGCCTCCAGCAGGACGCGGCCCAGCAGCATCGGGGCGCAGGCCGTGTCGAAGGCCAGGCCGGTGCCGACCGGGGCCGGCAGGAGCAGGTCGGTGTGGTGGGCGACGGGGGCGAACGCGCTGTCCGCGACGGTGATGACGGTCAGGCCCGCCGTACGGGCGTATTCGAGGGCGTCGACGACCTCGCGGGGGTGCCGGGGCAGGGCGAAGCAGATGAGGGCGGTGGCGCCGGCCCGGGCGGCGGCGTCGATGCGGTCGGTGAGCATGGTGCCGCCCTCGTCCAGCAGGCGGACGTCGGGGTGGACCTTGCGGGCGAAGTAGGCGAAGCCGGCGGCCTGGGCGGTGGCGGCCCGCAGGCCGAGGACGGGGAGCGGGCGGGAGGCGGCGAGCAGCCGGCCCGCCTCGCTCACCGGCGCCGGGTCGGCGAGCGCCGCGGCCAGGTGGCGGAGGTTGTCGATCTCCGCGTGTACGGCCTGCTGGTACTCGTTGTACGAGCCGGTGTCGTCGGGCTTCTCGGCGGGGGCGACGTCGCGCAGGTGGCGGCGGAGCGCGGGGTAGCCGTCGAAGCCGAGGGCGACGGCGAAGCGGGTGACCGAGGGCTGGCTGACGCCGGCCAGTTCGGCCAGTTCGACGCTGGAGAGGAAGGGCGCGTCGGCGGCCCGGCGCACCATGCAGTGCGCGATCCGGCGCTGCGTGGGGGTCAGCCGGTGGCCCTCGAAGAGCTTCTGGAGGCGGGCGGCGGTGCCGGTGTCCGCGCCGCCGGCCGCACCGTTCTCCGCGCCCCGCGTCTCCCGGGCCCGCTCCTGCTCCGTGGTGGCCGGCCGGCCCCCGGCCGCGCCGGCGACGCCGCCGCCGTTGTCCCCGTCCCCGCTCATCGCCTCTTCTTCCCGGCCCGTTCGGGGGCCTTGTCCTGTGTCGACCGACTGTACGGAACTTCTGGCCCGCGCCGACCCGCACGACGCATCATGAGCGCGCCGGACGGGCCCGTCGCCCCGGCCCCGGGGCCCGCGCCCCGGGCCGAGGGCAGCACCACCGTGCCCGTCACCCCCACCGTGCCCGTCATCGCCGCCCCCTCATATCCGTGCCAGCTCGTCGAGCAGCCCCACCGCGACCGCGACGTCGGCGGTCAGAGGGCGGTCCTCCATGCGGGGGTCGAGGGCGTCGGCGGCGAGGTGGTAGGCGTCGGTCAGCGGGAGGCCCGGGTCGGGTTCGAGGGAGCGCATGCGCAGCGCGCGGACGGCGGCGACCAGTTCGCAGGCGAGCACCTGACGGTAGTACGTGCAGGCACGCAGGGTCTGGCGGGCGGCCAGGGAGGCGAAGCTGGCCTGCTCCTCGACGCCCCGGGAGAGCACGGCGTGGCCGAGGGAGGCCGGGTGGGAGACCGCGCGCATCTCCCCGAGGGCCGCGCCGGCCGCGTATTCGAGGATCATCACGCCGGAGCTGGCCGGGGCGGCGTCGCCCAGGAAGGGCCGCAGCCGGGTGAAGTCCGGCTCGGAGAGCGCGGCCAGGCGGGCGGTGGACAGCCGGGCCGTCTGCAGGACGGCGAGGCGGAAGGTGTCGAGGGCGAGCGCCGCATGGGCGGCGTAGAAGTTGCCGTGGTGGTAGGCGGCCTGGTCCTCGATGCTGATCAGGGGGTTCTCGGCGGCGGCGTTGACCTCCACGGTGAGGATTTCGTCGAGGGCGTCGGCGGCGTCGAGCGCGGGGCCGTGGATCTGCGGGAGGCAGCGGAAGCCGTAGGGGTCCTGGATGCGTCCCAGCGGCGGGGCGGGGCGCGGCGGTACGCCCGCGAGGGTGCGCATACGGGTGGCGGCGGCCGCGGAGCCGCGGTGCGGGCGGGCCAGCATCACCGGTTCGGCGAAGGGTTCGTGGGAGCCGCCGACCGCGAGCAGGGAGAGTGCGGCGACCGGCAGCGAGGCGGCCAGCAGGCGGCGGAGTTCGTCCAGGGCGAGCGCGGACTGGCCGAGGGTGAGGGCGTTGCTGCTGATCAGGGCCAGGGCGTCGTTGTTGTCGAGGGCGAGCGGTGCCGGTGCCCGGGCGCCGGGCGCACACGTCCAGGGGTGTTCGCCGGCCAGCGCGAGTCCGGTCTGGGCGAGGGCGGCGAGGTCCCCGGTGCCGACCGCGCCGTGCTCGTTGACGACCGGGTGCGCGCCCGAGTCCAGCGCGGCGAGGAGCGCGGTGATGACGGCGGGGTTGAGGCCGGCGCCGCCCGCCAGCAGCTGGTTGACCCGCACCACGAGCATGGCGCGGACCTCGCGGGCGGGCAGCGGGTCGCCGATCGCGCCGGCGTGGCTGCGCAGCAGGCGGAGTCCGTGGGCGGCGTCGGCGGCCCCGACGTCCTCCGTGCGGTTCGCGCCGACGCCGGTGCTGCGCCCGTAGACGCGGCCGGTGGCGGCGAGGCGGCGGGCGGTCTCCCAGGATTCCTCGGCGCGGGCGAACGCCTTGGGGTCGGGCGGTGCGGGGCGGGCGGTGCGCTCCGCGAGGGCCGTGATGTCCGCGGTGTGCAGACCGGTGCCGTCGAGCGTGATGCGCCGGCCGGCCCGTCGGCCGGTGTCCAGCATGTGGGAAACCAAGGCGCTCAACTCCCTCTTATAACGCGCTTTGTGAACGAAAGTCCGACACCACGTTCCGTACGGTGAAGCGAAGTACGAGGCGAATTCAGAAGAGAACTCGTGGGTATCGCGCGCCGTCACCACGCGAGGTAACGAACGATTTACTTCCGCCTATTGACTTCTATTCACACGCCTAAGACTCTGCATGACACTATGCAGGCCGGGCAAGGGGCAGCGGATGATCAAGTTCGACGCAGTCAGCAAGCGATACCCGAATGGCACCACCGCCGTGGACGAGCTGTCCCTGGACCTCCCCGAGGGCGGCGTCACCGTCCTCGTCGGCTCGTCCGGATGCGGCAAGACGACCACCCTGCGGATGGTGAACCGCATGGTCGAGCCGACCTCCGGCACGATCAGCGTCGGCGGCCGCGACATCCTGGAGGCGGACGCCGCCGAGCTGCGCCGCGGCATCGGCTACGTCATCCAGCAGTCCGGTCTCTTCCCTCACCGTACGGTCCTCGACAACATCGCGACCGTCCCGCTGCTGCTGGGCTGGGGCCGGCGCAAGGCCCGCGCCCGCGCCGCCGAGCTGCTGGAGCTGGTGGGGCTGCCCGCGGACGCCGGCAAGCGCTATCCGCACCAGCTCTCCGGCGGCCAGCAGCAGCGCGTCGGGGTGGCCCGGGCGCTGGCCGCCGACCCGCCGGTGCTGCTGATGGACGAGCCGTTCGGCGCGGTCGACCCGGTCGTCCGCACCCAGTTGCAGAACGAGCTGCTGCGGCTCCAGGAGGAGCTGCGCAAGACCGTCGTGTTCGTCACCCACGACATCGACGAGGCGGTCCGCCTCGGCGACCGGATCGCGGTCTTCCGCACCGGCGGCCGGCTCGTCCAGTGCGCCGCACCCGCCGAGCTGCTGGCCCGGCCCGCCGATGACTTCGTCGCCGACTTCCTGGGCGCCGAGCGCGGGCTCAAGCTGCTCTCGCTCACCAGCCTGGCCGATGTGCCCTCCGCGCCCGGCCGGGCGATACCCGCGGACGAGCCGGCCGGTGCGGTGCCCCGCGACGGCGGGCGCTGGCGCCTGGTGACCTCCGCGCGCGGGGAGCCGCTGGGCTGGCTCGACACCGACGCGCTGCCCGCCGGCGGCACCGCGGGCGAGGCCGCGCTGGCGCCCGTACGGCCGCTGCGCGACACCGACTCCCTGCTGTCGGCGCTCAACGAGGCGGTCTCCTCGCCGGCCGGCGCGGTCGCCCGGGTCTCCGCGGACGGCGTGCTGACCGGGATCACCTCGCGCGAGGCGATCCACGACCGGGCCGGCCGCAGCCACGCGGAGGCCGCGGGCACCCCGACGCCCGCGGGCACCGCCGGGGCCGCGGCCACGGACGCCACCGCACCCGCGGGCACCGCCACGGAGCGTCCCGCATGACCATCGAATGGGGCTGGTTCCCCGACCACGCCGACGAGATGATCCGGCTGACCGCGGACCACCTCGCCACCGCCGTGCCCGCCGTCCTCCTCGGCCTGCTGATCGCGCTGCCGCTGGCGGTCCTCGCGCACCGCGTACGGCCGTTGCGCGCCTTCGTCCTCGGCGCCTCCAACATCCTCTACACCATTCCCTCCCTCGCCTTCTTCGTGCTGCTGCTGCCGGTCACCGGGCTGACCCGCACCACCGCGATCGTCGGCCTGACCGCCTACACCCTGGTGGTGCTCGTACGGAACACCGTCGAGGGCCTGGACGCGGTGCCCGTCAAGGCACGCGAGGCGTCCAGGGCGATGGGCACGAAGCCGCTGCGCACCCTGCTCACCGTCGAGCTGCCGCTCGCCCTTCCGGTGATCATGGCGGGCGTACGGGTCGCCACCGTCATGTCCATCTCCCTGGTCAGCGTGGCGAGTTACATCGGCTACGGCGGCCTCGGCCAGCTCTTCACCGACGGCTTCCAGCGCAACTTCCCCACCCCGGTCGTCGCCGGTGTGGTCCTGACCCTGCTGCTCGCCCTGGTCGCCGACGCGCTGCTGGTGACCGTCCAGTGGCTGTGCACCCCCTGGCGGCGCGGCACCGCCCGGCCGCGCGCCGCGACGTCGCCGTTCGGGAAGCTGCCGGCCGCCCTCAAGCTGTGGAAGCGAGCGTGACGCACCGATGCTCGAACTGTTGAAGAACCTCGCGTCCTGGCTGACCAGCCCGGCCCAGTGGTCGGGCCCCGAGGGCATCGCCGCCCGCGTCCTGGAGCACCTGGAGTACTCGGTGCTCGCCACCCTCGCCGCGGCCGTGATCGCGCTGCCCGTCGGCCTGCTCATCGGGCACACCGGCCGCGGCGCCTTCCTCGCCGTGAACCTCTCCTCCTTCGGCCGCGCGCTGCCCACCGTCGGCCTGGTGACGCTCGTCTTCCTGGCCGGCGGGCTGAGCGTGTGGCCGGTGTACGTCTCCCTGGTCGCCCTCGCGGTGCCGGTGATCATCACGAACACCTACGCGGGGATGGCCGCGGTCGACCCGGAGGTCAAGGACGCCGCCAAGGGCGTGGGGCTGCGCGGCCGGCAGATCCTCTGGCAGGTCGAACTCCCGCTGGCGCTGCCGCTGATCATGACCGGCGTACGGCTGGCGACCGTGCAGGTCGTCGCCACCGCCACCATCGCCGCCTACGTCAGCTTCGGCGGGCTGGGCCGCTACGTCTTCGACGGCCTGGCGCAGCGCGATCTGGTGCAGGTGCTCGGCGGCGCGGCCCTGGTCGCGGTGCTCGCCGTCGTCGCCGACCTGGCGCTGGGCGGCCTGACCCGGCTGCTGTTCCGCGGCCGCCCGGCCACCGCCCGCTGATGCCCGCCGCCCCCGCCGCGGCCCGTCGGGGGAGCGCCGCCCCGCCCCCGTCCGTACGTCCCGAGGAGCCCCGCCCATGAACCGTCGTTCCGTCCTCGCCGCGCTGCTCGCCGGGGCGTCCGCCCCGGCGCTGGCCGCCTGTTCCTCCGGCATCACCTCCCTCAAGGGGGACGGCGCCGGCGGCGACAGCGGGAGCAGCAGCGGCGGACTCGTCATCGGCACCGCCAACTTCACCGAGAACCAGGTCCTCGGCTACCTCTACGCGGGCGTGCTGGCCGCAGCCGGGGTCAAGGCCACCGTCAAGCCCAACCTCGGCTCCCGCGAGATCGTGGTGCCCGCGCTGCGCTCCGGCGACATCGACATGCTCCCCGAATACCAGGGCAGCCTGCTGCTCTACCTCGACAAGAAGGCCACCGAGACCGAGGCGGGCGCGATGCAGAACGCGCTGGCCACGGTGGTCCCCGACGGCCTGGAGGTGCTCCCCTACGCGGCCGCCGAGGACCGCGACAGCTTCGCCGTCACCCGGGAGACCGCCGACCGCTACGGCCTCAGAACGCTCGCCGACCTGCGCAAGGTCAACGGGAAGCTGACCTTCGGTGCCGCCGCCGAAATGAAGAAGCGGGTCGTCGGGGTCGTCGGCCTCAAGGAGCAGTACGGGGTGGAATTCAAGGAATTCAAGGCGCTGGATTCGTCCGGCCCGCTGGTCAAGGGCGCATTGAAGAAGGGCGATGTCGACGTCGCCAACGTCTTCACCACCGACGTCGACACCGCGGAGAACGGCTGGGTGCTGCTGGCGGATCCCAAGCACCTCATTCCCGCCCAGCACATCGTTCCGCTGATCGCCGCCCGCAAGGCCGACTCCAAGGTGCGCAAGGCGCTCGCCCGGCTGGGCAACGCCCTGACGACCGACGATCTCACCCAGCTCAACCGCCTCGTCGACAAGGACAAGCAGGACCCCGACCGGGTGGCGGACGCCTGGCTCAAGAAGCACAAGCTGGGGTGAGGCGCCACCCGCCACCGCCCGGCGGTCGGTGGCGGGCGGCCGGCGCCGTCCAGCCCCTCGGCCGGGCCGCCCGGGAGCCGTAAGGTGCGGCCATGACCGACTTCGCCGCCACCACGCGCGAGACGTACGACGCCATCGCCGCCGCGTACGCCCGGCGCTGGCGGTCCACCCCGGCAGCGGTCACCGCCGAGGCCGACCGGCTCGCCGGGCTGCTCCCCGCCGGGGCGGTGCTCGCGGACATCGGCTGCGGGCCCGGCCACCACACCCGTCTGCTGCGCGAACGCGGCTTCCGGGCCACCGGCTTCGACCTGTCCCGCGAGATGCTCGCCGCCGGCGGCGTCCCCGGCCTCGTCCAGGCCGACATGCGCGCCCTGCCGCTGGCCCCGTCGGCCGTCGACGCGGTGTGGTGCGTGGCCGCCCTGCTGCACATTCCGCGCCCCGAAGTGCCCGGGGTGCTGGCCGAGTTCGCCCGGGTCGTACGGCCGGGCGGCCGTCTCGTGCTGAGCCTCGCCGAGGGCGACGGCGAGGACTGGGAGGCCGTCCCCTACGCCCCGGAGCTGCGGCGCTGGTACGTGCGGCACCGCCTCGCGCCGCTCACCGGGCTGCTGGCCGACGCGGGCTTCGAGGTGACCGGGGACACCCGGTGGACCACCCACCGCGACTGGCTGATGCTGCACGCCCGGCGACGGCACTGACCGCGGCCACCCGGCGAACGCCCCTCAGTCGGTGACCCGCACCGCCGACCCCCGCTCCGACAGGCGGGGCGCGCACAGGATGCGCTTGCGGCGGACCCGCCGGCCCTCGATGGCGGCGACCGCGAGCCGGGCGGCCTCCTTGGCGATGTCCCCGAGGCCCCAGTCGACGGTGGTCAGCGGCGGGGTCAGCACACGGGAGACCGGGTGGTCGTCGAAGCCGACGACGGACAGGTCGCGGCCCACGGTGAGGGACGCTTCGGCGGCGGCCGCGTAGACGCCGTAGGCGATGGAGTCGGAGAAGCAGAAGACGGCGGTGGGCGGGGCGAGGCCGGGACCGGCGGGCCGGCGGCCGTCGGGGCTGTTGGTCAGCACCCGGCGGGCGACCGCGGTCGCCTCGCTCAACTCCTGCGCGCAGGGCACCACTTCGACACCGAGGCCGAGCCGGTCGGCGGCCTCGCGGACATAGACGTCGGCGGGGCGGTCGGGGGTGGAGGGGCCGGTGGGGGTGAGCACCGTGACCCGGCGGTGGCCCAGGCCGCGCAGGTAGTCGAGCACGGCGTCGATGCCGGCGCGGTTGTCGAAGAGCACCTCGCCCGCGGTACGGGCGCGGCTCAGCGCGTCGCCGATGGAGACCACCGGCACCGCGTCGGCGATCACCGCCCAGCCCTCGGCGGACGGGTCGACGGGCGAGACCAGCAGACCGTCGACGCGCTGGTCGCGCAGCTGCTTGGCGAGGGTCAGCTCGCGGGCCGGGTCGCCGCCCGCGTCGAGGATCAGCGCATAGCGGTCGCCGGCCAGCAGCTCGCGCCCTATGGCGGCCATCAGCTGCTGCTGCCAGAGGTCCTGGAGGTCACCGGCGAGCACACCGACGGTGCTGGTGCGGCCGCTGGCGAGGGCGCGGGCGATCGGGTCGGCCTCGTAGCCGAGTTCGGCGGCGGCCTTGCGCACCCGCTCCTCGGTCTCCTTGGAGACGTGCTTGCCGCGCAGCGCGTAGGAGACGGCGGCGGTGGAGAGTCCGGTGGCCTCGGCCACCTCGCGGAGGGTGGTGCGCTTATTGGGCCTGGCCATGCCAGGAAGCCTACCCAAGGAGGCGCCCCGGCCCGGCGCACGAGGCGGGTCGGACACCCGGCGGCTCCGGCGCAGGCTTGACAGCGCTCCTTGTTAACCGCTTCACTTAAACGTATCAGTGAAGCGGTTAAGTGAAGCGGTTGAGGAGGTCGGCGTCCGTGCCCACCGATGTCCACCAGCACCTCTGGCCGGCCGCGTTCCTCGCCCTGCTGCGGGCCCGCGAGGCGCCGCCCCGGCTCGACGGCTGGACCCTGCACCTGCCCGGCGAGCCGCCGTACGACGTCGCCCCCGCCGACCACGACGTCGCGTCCCGCACCGCGCTCGCCCGCGCCGACGGCCTCGACCTGGCCCTGGTGTCGCTCTCCAGCCCGCTCGGCGTCGAGTACCTGCCGCCCGAGGAGGCCGACCCGCTGCTCGCCGCGTTCCACGACGGCGCGCTGGAGCTGCCCGCCCCCTTCGGCGCCTGGGCCGCGGCCCGGCTGTCCGCGCCCGGCCCGGACACCGGCGCGCTGCGGGACGTGCTGCGGCGCGGCTGCGTGGGCCTGCAACTGCCCGCCACCGCACTGCTCGACGCCGCGGGGTGGGACCGCTGCGCCCCGCTGCTGGACGTCCTCACCGAGCTGGACAAGCCGCTGTTCGTGCACCCCGGCGCCGCCCCGGCCGCACCGCCCGGCGCGCCCGCCTGGTGGCCGGCACTGGTCCCGTACGTCCATCAGATGCACGCCGCGTGGTTCGCCTTCCGCGCCTTCGGCCGGCCGCGCCACCCCGGGCTGCGGGTCTGCTTCGCGGCGCTGGCGGGCCTGGCGCCGCTGCACGGCGAACGGCTGGTGGCCCGCGGCGGCGGAGCGGACCGCGGCCGGGTGGACCACCGCGTCTTCTACGAGACCTCCTCGTACGGGACCCGCGCGGTGGACGCCCTGGTCCGGGCCGCCGGCATCGACGTGGTCGTCAGCGGCAGCGACCGCCCGTACGCCCGGCCGGTGATCCCCGACCTCGGCGCGGAGGCCGCCGTCCACGCCCTGCGCACCGCCAATCCGGCCCGCCTGCTGGGCCCGACGAAAGGAGCCCGCCCATGACCCCCGCCGCCACTCCCGCCGCGTCCCGGACCGAGACCGCCCGGGAGGCCGCCGGCGGCGCGCGGCCGTTCGCCGCGCTGCCCGCGCGCAACCTCGACAAGCGCGAGCTGAAGACCCTGGTCGACGGGCTCGCCGCGCGCCCGGACCTGTGGCGCGAGCAGGTCGCGTTCTCCGACGACGAGCGGCACTACGCGTCCCTGTACCGCGACGAGTTCGTCGATGTCTGGCTGCTGTGCTGGACGCGGCGGAACGACACCGGCTGGCACGACCACGACCTCTCCTCCGGCGCGGTCCGTGTCGTCCAGGGCGTGCTGACCGAGTCCAACCCCCGGATCGGCGGGGAGCACCTGGCCACCGCCGTCGGCGCCGGCGCCTCCTTCTGCTTCGGCCCGGACCACATCCACCGCCTCACCGGCGCGACCGACGACGCGGTGTCGGTGCACGCCTACTCGCCGCCGCTGTGGCGGCTGGGCCAGTACGACATCACCGAGGACGGCCTGATGCGGCGGGTCTCGGTCTCGTACGCGGACGAACTGCGACCGCTGGGCGACGCGTCCCCGGCGGCCTGAGCACCGCCGTCCACCACCTGGGCCGCGGCGCCCCGCACGGGCCGCCGCGGCCGCGCCCCGTCACCGCGAATCCAGCGCTTTCCGGTCCCACCTATTGACCTTCCATTCACTGGGCTTGATCCTGCATGGACCCATACAGGAACGACCCGGGGCGGATTCATGGCAGGTGTGGTCGAACGGCGCTCGATCGACGTCGTCCCCGACGACGAACGGCACGGCAGCGCATTCAGCCAGTTCACCCTCTGGTTGGGCGCCAACCTCCAGATCACCGCCGTGGTCACCGGCGCGCTGGCCGTCGTCTTCGGGGCGAACGCCTTCTGGTCGCTGATCGGGCTGCTGCTCGGCAACCTCGCGGGCGGCGCGGTGATGGCGCTGCACTCCGCGCAGGGCCCGCGGCTCGGACTGCCCCAGATGATCACCTCCCGGGCGCAGTTCGGGGTGCGCGGGGCAGTGATCCCGCTGGCGCTGGTCATCGTGATGTACATCGGGTTCTTCGCCAGCGGCAGCGTGCTCGCCGGCCAGGCGGTCGGTGAGCTGACGCACCTGGGCGAGACCCCGGGCATCATCGTCTTCGCCGCGGTGACCGCGCTCGCCGCGGCCGTCGGCTACCGCCTCATCCACACCCTCGGCAGGATCGCCGGCCTGGTCTGCGCGCTGACCTTCGTCTATCTGGGCGTCCGGCTGCTCCAGCGCGCCGACCTCGGCACGCTGCTGGCGGACCACCGGTTCGCCCTGCCGGCCTTCCTGCTCGCCGTCTCCCTCTCGGCCTCCTGGCAGCTGGCGTTCGGCCCGTACGTCGCCGACTACTCGCGCTACCTGCCGCGGCACACCTCGGCGCGCGCCACGTTCTGGTGGACGCTGTCCGGCTCGGTGCTCGGCTCGCAGTGGTCGATGACCTTCGGGGTGCTGGCGGCCGCCGCCGCGCCGGCCGCGTTCGTCGGGCACGAGGTCGGCTACCTCGTCGGCCTGGGCGGCACCGGGCTGATCGCCTCGCTCCTCTACTTCGTCATCGCGCTCGGCAAGCTCACCATCAACATCCTCAACACCTACGGCGGCTTCATGTCGCTGGTCACCAGCGTCAGCGGCTTCCGCGGGCAGCGGACCCTCTCGCCGCGCGGCCGCTCGGCGTACATCGCCGGCATCATGCTGGCCGGCACGGCCGTCGCCCTCCTGGGCAAGGACTCCTTCCTGACGTCCTTCAAGGACTTCCTGCTGTTCCTGCTGACCTTCTTCACGCCCTGGTCGGCGGTCAACCTCGTCGACTACTACCTGATCTCCAAGGAGCGGTACGACGTGCCGGCGCTCAGCGACCCGGCCGGCCGCTACGGCGCCTGGAACGTCACGGCGCTGGCCGTCTACGCCCTCGGTGTGCTCGCCCAACTCCCGTTCCTGGCCACCGCCTTCTACACCGGGCCGCTGGTGGACCGGCTCGGCGGCGCGGACGTCTCCTGGCTCGTGGGCCTCGTCGTACCGGCCGTCCTGTACTGGCTCACCGCCCGCCGCGACACCGCCCGCGTGGCACGGCCGGCGGTGCCGGACGACGAGCACGGGGCGAACGCGCCCGCCGGAACGGGGGGTTAGCCCTACCGCGCGCCGCGCCCCCGGTCCGTAGGCTCACCGGTATGGCGACACACGACCCCGAGCTGCGCAAGGAACTCGACGCGACCCTGCAGACCCGTAAGGAGCTGGGGCCGGAGTACGAGTCGGAGCTGGTGGAGTCCTTCCTGGAGAAGCTTTCCGGGACCGTCGACCGGCGGGTGCGGCGGCAGCTCGCCGAACAGCAGGTGCAGGTGGCGCGCGGCGCCCGCCCGCCGCGCCCGGCCGGCGACGGCAGCGACTTCTGGCAGCGGTTCGGGGTCGCCGCCCTCTCGCTGGTGCTGGCCGTCCCGCTCTCCGCGGTGGCGGCGGTCAACGCGGGACTGCCGGGACTGCTGGTGTGCTGGGCCGGCATCGTCGGCGTCAACGCCGTGCACAGTGCGAGCCTGCGCACCCTGCTGAACCGGCGCACCGAGCGCCGCGACGGCGAGTGGGACTGACGCCCCGGCGGGAGGAAGGTGTGGCGGGGACCGCCGCACCCCGGCCGGAGCCGGGGGCGGGACGACGGCGGTCCCCGCGAGGGACGCGCACCGGGTCAGGGCCGGTCGTCGCATCCGGGCGGCGATCTGGGAGGTCCGGGAGCCGCTCCGGAAGTCCGTATCGCCGTGCACATCAATGTGCCCGACGAGTGTTAAGCCCGTGCTGCGAGCACATGACGCATACGTACACCTTGCGGCGACAGCCCGTTTCCTGACGGCTTCCTGACGCCGCGGCAGGCGCGGGCGGCGGCCGCCACCGGGACGGCCGCCGCGACCGGCGCTACTTGCCGGCCTCGCGGGCCAGGAAGGCCAGCAGGTCCTGCCGGCTCACCACGCCCTTGGGCTTGCCCTCGACCAGGACGATCGCGGCGTCCGCGCCCTCCAGCACCGCCATCAGGTCCGAGACCGACTCGCCCGAGCCGACCTGCGGCAGCGGCGGGCACATGTGCTTCTCCAGCGGGTCGGTGAGCGAGGCGCGCTGGGTGAACAGCGCGTCCAGCAGCTCGCGCTCGACGACGGAGCCGACGACCTCGGCGGCCATCACGTCCGGGTGGCCGGCGCCCGGCTTGACGATCGGCATCTGCGAGACGCCGTACTCGCGCAGCACGTCGATCGCCTCGCCGACGGTCTCCTCGGGGTGCATGTGCACCAGCGAGGGCAGCGCGCCCTCCTTGTACTGGAGCACGTCGCTGACCCGGGCGGCGGTGCCGCCCTCCTCCAGGAAGCCGTAGTCGGCCATCCACTCGTCGTTGAAGATCTTGGAGAGGTAGCCGCGGCCGCTGTCCGGCAGCAGCACCACCACCACGTCGTCCGGGCCGAGCTCCGCGGCGACCTCCAGCGCGGCCACCACGGCCATCCCGCAGGAGCCGCCGACCAGCAGGCCCTCCTCCTTGGCGAGCCGCCGGGTCATCTGGAAGGCGTCCTTGTCCGACACCGCCACGATGCCGTCCGCGACCGTACGGTCGTAGGCGGTCGGCCAGAAGTCCTCACCGACGCCCTCGATCAGGTACGGGCGGCCGGAGCCGCCGCTGTAGACCGAGCCCTCCGGGTCGGCGCCGATGACCTTGACCCGGCCCTCGCTGGCGTCCTTGAGGTAGCGGCCGGTGCCGCTGATGGTGCCGCCGGTACCGACGCCCGCCACGAAGTGGGTGATCCGCCCGTCGGTCTGCGCCCACAGCTCCGGGCCGGTGGTCTCGTAGTGCGACCGCGGGTTGTTGGGGTTGCTGTACTGGTCGGGCTTCCAGGCCCCGGGCGTCTCGCGCACCAGGCGGTCCGAGACGTTGTAGTACGAGTCCGGGTGCTCGGGGTCCACCGCCGTCGGGCAGACCACCACCTCGGCGCCGTACGCCCGCAGCACGTTGATCTTGTCCGTGGACACCTTGTCCGGGCAGACGAAGATGCACTTGTAACCCTTTTGCTGGGCCACGATCGCCAGGCCGACACCGGTGTTCCCGGAGGTCGGCTCCACGATGGTGCCGCCCGGCTTCAGCTCACCCGACTGCTCGGCGGCCTCGATCATCCGCAGCGCGATCCGGTCCTTGACCGAACCTCCGGGGTTGAAGTACTCGACCTTCGCCAGGACGGTGGCCTGGATCCCTCGAGTGACGTTGTTGAGCCGCACCAGCGGGGTGTTGCCGACGAGCTCAATCATCGAATCGTAAAACTGCACGGTGGTCTCCGCGGTCGGGGGCACGCTCTCCTGCGCCCGTGCGGCCAGCCTATTGCCCGGGCCCGTTGGAGGAAGGGTGCGTTGCGTTCCGTGCAGGAACGGGCAACACCCTGTTGTAGGAGTTCTTGCTGATTCAAGAGCGCGCCCGGCCGCCGGCCGTGGCGCGCCGCCCTGCACGGGGAGGTGCCCGGCCCATGCCGATGACGATGTCCAGGGCGAGGGTGGCCCGGCGGATCGCGACCGCCGCCGCGTTCGGCGGCGGCGGGATCGGGCTGCTCGGCGTCGCCGCCGTCGGCGTGCTGCTGACCGAGGTGCGGCTCGCGCGCCGTACGGTCGGCGGCTCCAGCGACATCCCGCCGTGCGCCGACGGCCGCTACGGCGCGGCCCTCGGCCATCGCACCGACCGTCCGCCGCTGCGGCTGGGCTTCCTCGGCGACTCCACCGCCGCGGGCCAGGGCGTGCACCGCGCCTCGCAGACACCGGGCGCGCTGCTCGCCTCGGGGCTGGCGGCGGTCTCCGAACTGCCCGTGGACTTCCGCAACGTGGCGCTGCCCGGCGCGCAGTCGGACGACCTGGCGCGCCAGGTGGAGCTGATGCTGGCGGACGGCTCCGGGACCCCGGACGTCTGCGTCATCATGATCGGCGCCAACGACGTCACCCACCGGATGCCGCCCGCGCAGTCCGTACGCCACCTCGCCGAGGCGGTGCGGCGGCTGCACACCGCGGGCTGTGCGGTGGTGGTGGGCACCTGCCCCGATCTGGGCACCATCGAGCCGGTCTACCAGCCGCTGCGCTGGGTGGCCCGGCGGCTGTCCCGGCAGCTCGCGGCCGCCCAGACCATCGGGGTGATCGAGAGCGGCGGCCGTACGGTCTCGCTGGGCGATCTGCTGGGCCCCGAGTTCGAGGCGCGCCCCCGCGAGCTGTTCGGGCCGGACAACTACCACCCGTCGGCCGAGGGCTACGCCACCGCCGCGATGGCCGTCCTGCCGACGCTGTGCGCGGCACTGGGGCTGTGGCCGGAGGGGGAGCGGCCGGAGCCGGCCCGCGGCGAGGGTCTGCTGCCGGTCGAGCAGGCGGCCGCCGAGGCGGCGTCCGAGGGCGGTACGGAGGTCACCGCCTCCCGTGCGCCCTGGGCGCTGCTCAAGCACCGCAGGCGCCGCCAGCTGCCGTCCGGGGAGCCGACCGACCCCTCGTCGATCGGCCGCTGAGGCCCCGGCCGGGCCCGGGGCCGTACGGGAGCGCCCCGGGCCGTCGGGAATACCCGGCGGCCCCCGCCCGTTCCCATAAGCGCCCGCTTAGAAAAGAGGCCCGCATCACAGGCCGCACCCCGTGACCTCCGCAGTACGCGCAGGTAACTTCCCTCACAGTCCTGCGTTCTCTCTCCTTTGGAGCCGTGATGCCCGAAGCCGTGATCGTCTCAGCCGCCCGCTCCCCGATCGGCCGCGCCTTCAAGGGCTCGCTCAAGGACCTGCGTCCGGACGACCTGACCGCGAAGATCATCGAGGCCGCCCTCGCCAAGGTCCCCGAGCTGGACCCCAGGGACATCGACGACCTGATGCTCGGCTGCGGCCTGCCCGGCGGCGAGCAGGGCCACAACCTCGGCCGCATCGTGGCCGTCCAGATGGGGATGGACCACCTCCCCGGCTGTACGGTCACCCGCTACTGCTCCTCCTCGCTCCAGACGACCCGCATGGCGCTGCACGCCATCAAGGCCGGTGAGGGCGACGTGTTCATCTCGGCCGGCGTCGAGACCGTCTCGCGCAGCGTCAAGGGCAGCTCCGACGGCCTCCCGGACACCCACAACCCGCTCTTCGCCGACGCCGAGGCCCGTACCGCGGCCCGCGCCGAGCAGGAGGGCGCGGACTGGCACGACCCGCGCGAGGACGGCCTGATCCCGGACGCGTACATCGCGATGGGCCAGACCGCGGAGAACCTCGCCCGCCTCAAGGGCGTCACCCGCCAGGACATGGACGAGTTCGGCGTCCGCTCCCAGAACCTCGCCGAGAAGGCGATCAACGACGGTTTCTGGGCGCGGGAGATCACCCCGGTCACGCTGCCCGACGGCACGGTCGTCTCGCAGGACGACGGCCCGCGCGCCGGCGTCACCGTCGAGGGCGTCTCCGGCCTCAAGCCGGTCTTCCGCCCCGACGGCCTGGTGACCGCCGGCAACTGCTGCCCGCTGAACGACGGCGCGGCGGCGCTGGTGATCATGTCCGACACCAAGGCGCGCGAGCTGGGCCTGACGCCGCTGGCGCGGATCGTCTCCACCGGCGTCTCCGGCCTGTCCCCCGAGATCATGGGCTACGGCCCGGTCGAGGCCAGCAAGCAGGCCCTGCAGCGCGCCGGGCTCTCGGTCTCCGACATCGACCTGGTCGAGATCAACGAGGCGTTCGCCGCCCAGGTGATCCCCTCCTACCGGGACTTGGGCATCGACCTGGACCGGCTGAACGTCAACGGCGGCGCGATCGCCGTCGGCCACCCCTTCGGCATGACCGGCGCCCGCATCACCACCACCCTGATCAACTCCCTCCAGTGGCACGACAAGCAGTTCGGCCTGGAGACGATGTGCGTCGGCGGCGGCCAGGGCATGGCGATGGTCATCGAGCGGCTGAGCTGAGTCGCAGCGGAGGGTTGGGGCCGGGCGCGAGGAACGAGTGCCCGGCACCTGCCCGCAGCGGAGGCGAAGCTCAGCGCGACCACGGGCACGCGCGGCTGAGCCGAGTCGCAGCGGAGGGTCGGCGAGTGTGCCCTCCGCGGAGCCAAGGGTGTGCGCGAAACGGACCAACTTCCGCCCCGCGCACACCCTTCGTGCCTGTGCGGACACGGGCGGCTACCCCGGCGTGAGCCGTGTCACGCGTTAACAAGATCGCGACCCAATCTCCCCCAGGATTGTGACCAACGCCCCGGCGGCACCGCGTTCTTGCAGGTCAACACGGGTTCGCTCCGGCGTGCGAGGCCCAAAGCCCCCTGCATTTCGGGACATAGTGCACTGGGAGCGGTCGCCGACCCCCGGCAGGCTGATGTAGGAAGTCGGAGAACATTCTGCTAACGGGAGTCCGCCGGTGAGCGAGCCGCCACCGGAAGTCATTCCGTGAGCGAGTGCATCAAGGGGGTCGCCCCCACCGAAGTGGCGGGGGAAGTCCATGTACCGATGCACGGCCCGTGGGAAGTGGGCCGCCGAGCGAAGTGGGGAGGACGCATGAGCGAGCGGATCACCCGAGGGTGCGCGCCTCGTCCGTGCGCGCCCGAACGAAGCGAGGTTTCCGCATGAGCGTCACCACCCTCGTCCTGCTGCTGGCCGCGACCGCCGCCGTCGCGCTGGGCGTCGCCGCGCTGCGCACCGCACGCGCGCTGCGCCGCCAGCTCGCCGAGCTGCACGCCGAGCTCGTCGCCGCACGCCAGGACACCGCCGCACGCGCCGAGGCGGTGGACGGGGCGACCGCCGCGATTCCGGCCGCCCGCACCTCGCCCGCCGAGACCCCGCTCGCGGACATACGTGCCGCGGTCGCCGACGCGCTGGCCGAGGAGCGGGAACGCGAGCTGGCCGAGGCCCGCGCCTTCTGGGCCGCGCAGGAGGCCCGGGACGCCGCCGACGCCCCCTCCCTGCTGGGCGGTCTGGCCGGCCTCGGCGACGAGGGCCCGCTGGACGCCCGCGCCGACCAGCGCGACCTGCCCGAGCGGCCGGAGTTCGACCGGCTCGACACCCAGCCGTTCCTGCCCCGCCAGGCGGACTTCGCCGGCATCGAGCCGCTGCTGGGCCCGGACGCCCTGGAGGCGATGGAGACCCTGGAGTCGGTGGAGGCGCTGGACTCCCTGGACGCGCCGGAGCTGGAGCCCGTCGAGGAGACCGAGTCCGCCGAGCTGGCCGCCGCCCGCCGGCGCCACCCCTCGCACCCCGACTTCACGCCCTCCCCGGTGATCAGCGACCACGAGCGCACGGTCGCGCGCCTGGAGGAGCTGGCGCAGGAGCGCACCGCGGTCGTCGATGTCCGCCCCGGCCCGCTGGGCACCCTGGACGTCTACGTCTTCGCCGACGGCACCACGCTCTGCCTGACGCCCGGGCAGCGCGAGGCCGCCGAGCAGGTCGCCGAGGCGCTGCGCGCCGGGCTCACCCCGGTGCTGCTGGGCGGCTCCGGCGTCTCCGGCGGGTACGCGCTGACCTTCTCCTGGGGCGAGGGCCGCGAGGAGAGCGTCTACCTGCTCGCCGACCGCGTCATCGCCTCACTCTGACCCGCGGCGGCGCGCGGCCCTAGCAGCGTTCCGCCGCCGCCCGTACGCATCGCACGGCCTCCGCCAGCTCGTCGGCGGGGGCCACTTTCGCGTCAGAGTCCACCGGGCGGCCGGCCGCGGTCCGCAGCGCCTCGACGAGGTCGTGGCCGGCCACCGCCAGCTGGTCGCCGGCCGCGAACATCCCGGCGTCCGGGAGCTCGTACGGCGTCTCTCCGGGCCGCTCGATCAGCTGCGCCCGGGCCGCCAACTGCCGTGCCAGCGCCAGCGCTTCGGCCGCCGCGCCCTGGTCGAGCCTGCTCTGCGGCAGGGTCCGGAGCCGGTCGGCGAGGGCGTCCACGGCGGTCTGCAAAGGGGTCACGTCAAGCACGTCGTGAGCCTATGCGCCACTCCCGGGTGGTTGCCAACGGCGGAACGCTCAGGCACGGTGTGCTGAAGAACCAGCATCGACCGCGTCCGGAGGCGCCGATGTCTCAGCTCTTCTCCGAAGAGACCCACCGGAACATGCTCTCCCGTATCCCGCACTGCACCGGCCGGGAAATCTCCGACTGGCTCCGCACCGTTGACGAAGGCCCCGCTCTCTTCCGCTTCGACGAAAAGGTCAGCTGGCTCCGTGGCGAGCACAACCTCGCGTACGGGCACGCCAAGGCGATCGTCCACGAACACGACCTCAGGCGCGCTGCGCGGAAGTTCTGACCTGCGATGACGGCCTTCGGCCGGGTCCGGTTCGGGACACGCGACAGACAGGGCGAAGGGCCCGCAGGCAGTGCCTGCGGGCCCTTCGCCCGGATGTCCCGCGACGCCGTGCGGCGTCAGTCGCCCCGGAGGATCGAGATCAGCCGCAGCATCTCCATGTAGATCCACACCAGGGTGAGGGTCAGGCCGAACGCCGCGAGCCAGGACTCCTCACGCGGGGCGCCGTAGGCGATGCCGTCCTCGACCTGCTTGAAGTCCAGGGCCAGGAACAGCGCGCCGAGCACCACGCCGACGACGCCGAACAGGATGCCCAGGCCGCCGCTGCGGAAGCCGAGGCCGTCCCCGCCGCCGAAGGCCATGAACGCCAGGTTGACCAGCGACAGCAGGACGAAGCCCAGGGCCGCGATCAGCACGAAGCGGGTGAAGCGGGCGGTGACCCGCACGATCCGCGTCTTGTAGGCGACCAGCATCGCGACGAACACCGCCATCGTGCCCAGCACCGCCTGCATGGGGGCGCCGTTCATCTTCGGCAGGCCGTTGAGGTAGCCGCTGAGCGCGCCGAGGAAGACACCCTCCAGGACGGCGTACGACAGGATCAGCGCGGGCGACGGCTTGCGCTTGAAGGACTGGACGAGGCCCAGCACCATCGCGACCAGGCCGGCGCCGACGGCGAAGCCGAGGTTCTCGGTCAGGAACAGCCAGCCGAGCGTGGCACCGACGACGACCGTGCCGAGCGTCAGCCCGGTGCGCGTGACGACGTCGTCCATCGTCATCGGGCGGGTCTGCGGTACGTACTGCGGCGGTGCCTGGGTGGTGGGCTGTGCGCCCTGGGCGTAGGGGTTCGTGCCGGCGTACGGGTTCGCGGTGGGGCCCCCGGCCTGCGGCGGTGCGTTGAAGCCCGCGTAGCCGGTGTCGCGGCTGAAGCCCCGTCGCGAGAAGACCGGGTTACTGCTCCTCATCTCACTCCTCCATGGCCGCCCTGCGCGGCCTTGACGGCAAGCGTAATGGCTTGGCAAAGACACGTCGCTAGTTCTTGAGCAGGATCTTTCCCCGATCCGGGGGTGACGCATCCGCCAAGAGGAGGACGTACGGGAGGGCGCGGAGGTGCCCGGCGGTGCGACCACCGCCGTACACGAACCGCTATTTCCCGTCGCTTCCCCCCACTTCGGCCTTCTTCCCTCCGCTTCCCCCTACATCCCCTCTCTTCCCCGCACCGCCCCGCGCCGCGTCCGATGAATACCTGATCGCAACGCAGGTCACACCGGGCCCAGGCAACCGATTCACCGGAGCGGCCGTCTTCTCCTCCGGCCGGGACCCTGGCGGGGGACCTCCGGATGACGAGTGGTCATGGTCCGAACGCCGGAGTGCCCTCCCCGATGCGCCGGTTACTCACTGTGCGTAGCGCCTTGGGCGCGATCGGTTTAAACCGAGGGTACACATAGGGCTATTCTGGCGGGAAACAGCAGCGAAAGAGGGTTGAGGTCCCTGTGCCTGACGTCTCAGTAGTCGTCATCGTCTACAACGACGCCGACCGGTTGCCGACCGCGGTCCAGTCCGTACTGGACCAAACGCTCCGGGACGTCGAGGTGGTGATCGTCGACGATTGCAGCACCGACCGTTCTTTCGAAGTCGCCCAGCAGCTCGCGGCCACCCACCCCGGGCGGGTGCGGGCCTTCCAGCTGCCGGAGAACAGCGGCGCCGGCGGCGAGCCGCGCAACGCCGGTATCCAGCACACCGAGGGCCGCTACGTCATGTTCCTGGACAGTGACGACGTCCTGGAGGTCAATGCGTGCCGGAATATGCTGGAGGCCGCCGAGGAAACCGACTCCGACATCGTTTCCGGCCTGTGCGTGCGACTGCACAAGGACACCCGAAACCAGAAGCGGGACGAGTGGTATTCCTGGCTGTATGCCACGACCCGCACCATCGAATCCGTCACGGAATTGCCGGACCTGTTCGTGTGGGACACCCTCTCCACGAACAAGTGCTATCGGCGCGAATTCCTCATCGAACATGACCTCCGCTTTCCCAAGGGCATGTTCTACGAGGACCTGATGTTTATCGCCGATGCCTATCTGGCGGCGAAGCGCATCACCCTGATCCCCAATCAGGTCTATTTCTGGCACGTATTCGAGCGGGCCGCCGTGAAGTCGGTGACGAACCGGCGACACGAAATGACGAACTACGCGCACCGGCTGGAGATCCACCGGCGTATCGACGCGCTGCTGGCCGAGCGCGGGCTGAGCGAGATGAAGCTCGCCAAGGACGTCAAATTCCTCAAGCACGACCTGGTGCTGCACCTGCGGGACCTGCCGTTCCGCGACGAGTCCTACCGTCGCGAGTTCGCCGAGCTCTCCCGGGACTACCTCGCCGGGATCGCCCCCGAGGCGTACGAGCGCGTCCAGCCGATACAGGCCATCTGCGCGTATCTGCTCCAGCAGGGTGACTGGGACAACCTGATCCCCGCGGTGGACACGCTCATCAACCGCGACAAGGTCTCCTCCCCGCTCGCCGAGCACGACGGGCGGATCTACTGGTGCGGCGGGCACTTCGACGACGCGTTCGGCCGCGAGGTGCTGGACGTCACCGACATCGGCTACCACGAGAAGCCGGTCAACCAGCTGTTCCTGCGCAACCAGCTGACCTCCTACCGCGAGTCCGGCGGGTCCGTCACGCTGGCCGGACGGATCACCAACCCGCTCGGCGTCATCCCGCCGGGCGCCGGCCTGAAGGGCGTGCTGGAGTTCAGCGCCCGGCGGCGCAGCCTGCAGTCCTTCCAGTTCCCGGTCCGGACGCTGCGCCACGAGGGTGACACCGTCCACTGGGAGGCCGCGGCGGACCTCACCGCCCGGCTGCGCCCGCTGGGCATCGTCGACACCATCTGGGACGTACGGCTGCGGCTGGACGTGGACGGGGCGCCCACCACGACCCGGCTGACCGTCGCCGACACCCCGCTGGCCGGCGGGCCCCCGGTCCGCCCGCGGCTGACGCGGATGGTCGCGGATCACCTGGAGCCGCACGCCTCGTCGAAGGGGCACCTGGCGTTCCGCCTGGTCAGTGAGAGCCGCAACGCCGAGCGCGTCCAGGAGCTGATCACCCGCGGGGTGCGCGGCACGCCGGGGACGCTGGCCAAGACCGGCTACCGCAAGGCGAAGGCGCTGCGCAAGAAGGTCACGTCGGGCGACAACAAGCTGCGCGCCTACCACGAGGTGTTCAGCCGGCTCCCGATCAAGAAGCGCACGGTCGTCTTCGAGAGCCACCTGGGCAAGCAGTACAGCGACAGCCCCCGCGCCATCTACGAGGAGATGCGCCGCCAGGGCCTGGACTTCGAGGCGATCTGGTCGTACGCCGGGTCCTCGAAGGACTTCCCGAAGGACGTCACCCTCGTCAAGCGCTGGTCGCTGCCGTACCTCAAGGCGCTGGCGCAGGCCGAGTTCTGGGTGGACAACCAGAGCTACCCGCTCAAGCTCACCAAGCGCCCGGAGACCACCTACCTCCAGACCTGGCACGGCTCGGCGCTGAAGAACATGGGCTTCGACCAGCCGTCGCTGAAGGCGCAGACCCGGCAGCAGCAGGCCGAGCAGCAGCGTTCCCTGGACCGCTTCGACCGCTTCCTGGTCCGCTCCGAGCACGACGTGCACACCCTCGCCAAGGCGTTCCGGCTCAAGGAGCGGACGCTGCTGCGGGTGGGCTACCCGCGCAACGACGCACTGGTGCGCGCCCGGGAGCGGGAGGAGGAGCTCGGCCGACGCGAACGCGGGCCGCTGGCCGCGGAGTTGGGCATTCCCGAGGACAAGACCGTGCTGCTTTACGCGCCGACGTTCCGCAAGGCGGGCGGCCGGCACGGGCGCTTCGAATTGCCCTTCGACGTGGAGCGTTTCGCGGACCGGTTCGGCGACCGCTATGTCCTCCTGGTGCGCTCGCACTACCTCAATCACGTGGTGCTGCCGCCGACCGTGCAGGGCCGGGTCATCGACGTCTCCGCGCGGCACGACGTGACGCCGATCCTGGCGCTGGCCGACGGGCTGATCACGGACTATTCGTCGGTGATGTTCGACTATGCGCTGCTCGACCGGCCGCTGGTCTTCTTCACCTACGACTACGACGAATACGTCCACGAGGGCCGCGGCACGTACTTCGATCTGCTGGAGCACGCGCCGGGCCCGGTGGTCCGCACCGAGGACGAATTCCACGAGGCGATCAAGTCGTTCGAGTCCCAGCCGCTCGATTACGCCAAGAGCCGTAAGGAATTCGTCGCCAAGTTCGGAGAATACGACCGGGGCGACGCCGCCCGGAGCATCGTCGACCAGTTCTTTGCGCAGTGGAGCCGTTGATGACCAAGCCGTACGCAGCCGAGCCGCGGGACATCTTCTTCGTCTCCAACAGCGTCAACGAGATGGGCGGCATCACCAGTTGGTCGCACCAGATGGCGCGCCTGTTCAGCGAGCGGGGCCACCGGGTGCACATCGTCGGCATCGTGCCGCCGCCCGAGGGGCGGGTCCACGAGCTGGCCGACGACCTGCCCTTCCGGACCACCACCCTCTACTCCGAGCACCCGCCATCGGTGCGCCCCGTACGCGGCCTCAAGGACCGGCTCAACGTCGCCGAGCAGCGCCGCCGGGCCGCCCGTGAGGCGGGGATGCAGCAGCAGGCGGCCAAGATGAGCGCGCTGTTCCGGGCGGCGAAGCCGGGCGGGATCGTGATCGTCACCCAGGTGTGGGCGATGGAGTGGGTCGCGCTGGCCGACACCGCCGGCCTGACCGTGATCGGAATGAGCCACGAATCGTTCGAAACCTGCCGTAAGTCCTCCCGCTTCGGCCGGGTCAAGCGGTTTTACGCGGACGTCGACCGGATGCTGACGCTCACCCGCGAGGACGCCGACCGCTGGATCCGGCAGCGGATGGACAACGTCGGCTTCATGCCGAACCCGCTGCCGTTCTTCCCCGACGTCCCCTCGGACCGGTCCCGCAAGTGCGTGGTCAGCATCGGCCGGCTGCACGAGGAGAAGGGCGTCGACCTGCTGCTGGAGGCGTGGGCGAAGGTCGCGCAGCAGCACCCGGACTGGACGCTGCGGATCTACGGCTCCGGCGAGGAGGCCGAGGCGCTGCGGAAGCTCGCGGCCGAGCTCGGGGTGACCTCGTCGGTGGAGTGGATGGGGCGGACCGCCGACGTCCCCGGGGCGCTGCGGGAGAGCGCGGTGTTCGCGCTGAGTTCGCGCGGTGAGGGCTTCCCGCTGGCCCCGATGGAGGCGATGGCGACCGCCGTGCCCTGTGTGGCCTTCGACGTCGCACCGGGAGTGCACGAGATCATCACGGACGGCGAGGACGGGTTCCTCGCTCCCCCGGGCAATATCACCGAATTCGCCCGGCATCTCGACACGTTGATGTCCGACAAGGACCTCCGGGACGCGATGGGCGAGGCCGCGCGGGAGAACATCCAGCGGTTCTCCACGGACGAGATTGTGGCCCGCTGGGAGAGCCTGTTCGCGCTCGTCGAGCGCTAGGGCAACACTCACCCGCCGACAACACAACAAAGCGAGGAGGGCCGCCGGCATTCACCGGCGGCCCTCCTCGTTGAATATTCAGTCAATCGCCTGTCTTTGACCCGCCGTTCGCGGGAGTGCCCGGAGCCGGACTTGAACCGGCACGGCCCGTAGGCCAGCGAGGTTTAAGCTCGCCGTGTCTGCATTCCACCATCCGGGCCTGGGATCCCCCATGCCACCTCAAAGAGGGCAGCACGAGCGTAGCCCGCAGCGCACGACGCAGTTCGGCCGCTCATCCCGAGGTTGTCTTATTTTATTGGCAACTGAGGGAGCATCAGCGCTGGGTACAGGCCGTAGGCACATGCCTGATGCCCCGCTCCGCCAGGACCCGCCGCGGCGCAAATTCGTGCCCGAATTGACGGAAACTCGATGCCTCCCTCCGTGGCCCCGTCACCCCTCCGGGTGGCGCCCCGAGGCCGCCGCGGAGCCAGCCGCGGCATCGGGGTTCGTCTCCTCCCCAGGGATGACCGAGCACCCCCCGGCTACTTCCCAGGTGTCGCCGAGGACGGTCACAGGGGTTGACGTCCCCGCCCCCTTTCCTGGCCCACGATGGAAAGGTCCGCCCGTCGTCCGTGGCACCGCCCCGGCCGCCCGCGGCTCCGATCACCCTCGTTGCGACAGGAGCTCCTTCCCGTGACCACCACCCACTCCGGCGTCTCCACCGCCAGCCGCACCACCGCGGTGGCCGCCCGCGCCACGGATCTCACCAAGGTCTACGGACAGGGCGAGACCCAGGTGGTCGCCCTGGACGCGGTCTCCGTCGACTTCCGGCAGGCCCAGTTCACCGCGATCATGGGTCCCTCCGGGTCCGGCAAGTCGACCCTGATGCACTGCATGGCCGGCCTGGACGCGATCTCCGGGGGCTCCGCCCGCATCGGCGACATCGAGCTGACCGGCCTCAAGGACAAGAAGCTCACCCAGCTGCGGCGCGACAAGATCGGCTTCATCTTCCAGGCGTTCAACCTGCTGCCGACGCTCACCGCCCTGGAGAACATCACCCTCCCCATGGACATCGCCGGCCGGAAGCCGGACCGCGCCTGGCTGGACCGCGTGGTGGAGACCGTCGGGCTCAGCGGCCGCCTCAAGCACCGCCCCAGCCAGCTCTCCGGCGGCCAGCAGCAGCGCGTCGCGGTGGCCCGGGCGCTCGCCTCCCGGCCCGAGATCATCTTCGCCGACGAGCCCACCGGCAACCTCGACTCCCGCTCCGGCGCCGAGGTGCTGGGCTTCCTGCGCAACTCCGTACGCGAACTGGGCCAGACCGTGGTGATGGTCACCCACGACCCGGTCGCCGCCGCCTACGCGGACCGCGTGGTCTTCCTCGCCGACGGCCGGATCGTCGACGACATGCCCGACCCCACCGCCGACATGGTCCTCGAACGGATGAAGGGCTTCGACGCCAAGGGCCGTACGAGCTGACCCGCGGCAGCCGCCACCCGACCTCCGGACCTCTCCTCCAGGACCCACTCATGTTCCGTACCGCCTTGCGCAATGTGCTCGCGCACAAGGCCCGGCTGCTGATGACCGTCCTCGCCGTCATGCTCGGCGTGGCCTTCGTCTCCGGCACCCTGGTCTTCACCTCGACCGTCTCCGACGCGTTCCGGGCCAGCTCCCAAAAGGGCTACGACAACGTCGACGTCGCCATCCAGCCGCGGTCCTCCGACAGCCGCACCGGCGCGCCCGGCGCGGCCCCGGCACTCGACCAGAAGCTGCTGGACAAGGCCGCCCACGTGCCCGGCGCGGCCTCCGCCACCGGCTCCGTCTCCGGCTTCACCGCCATTGCCGACAAGAAGGGGCAGCTGATCGGCAACGGCTTCTCCACCCGCGGCGGCAACTACTTCGCCGGCAAGGACGGCAAGGACGCCCGCTACCCGATGCGCAGCGGCGCCGCCCCCGAGGGCCCGCACGAGTTCGCGCTGGACGCGCACACCGCGGCCAAGGCCGGCTACAAGGTCGGCGACACCGTGCGGATCTCCGTCGACGGGCCGGTCCGCGAGCAGAAGCTGACCGGCGTCTTCACCACCGACGACGGCACCGTCGCGGCCGGCGGCAGCCTCGCGCTGTTCGACACCCCGACCGCGCAGAAGCTGTTCGCGGCGCCCGGCACGTTCAGCGAGATCGACGTCCGCGCCACGGCGGGCACCTCCCAGACCGCGCTGAAGTCCGCCGTCGAAAAGGTGCTGCCCAAGGACGGCGCCGAGGCCACCACCGGCAAGAAGCTCGCCGCCGACCAGGCCGAGAACATCGCCGAGAGCACGAACGGCATGCGGACCGCCCTGCTCGCCTTCGCCGGTATCGCGCTCTTCGTCGGCATCTTCATCATCGCCAACACCTTCACCATGCTGGTCGCCCAGCGCACCAAGGAACTGGCCCTGCTCCGCGCGGTCGGCGCGAGCCGCCGGCAGGTGACCCGCTCGGTGCTGCTGGAGGCGTTCCTCGTCGGCGCGGTCGCCGCGGTCACCGGCCTGGCCGCCGGCATCGGCATCGGCGCCGGTCTGCGCGCCCTGATGAGCAGCACCGGCGCGACCGTCCCCGACGGCCCCCTGGTGGTCTCGCCCTCGACCGTACTGGCGGCACTGCTGGTCGGCATCGTCGTCACCGTCCTGGCTGCCTGGCTGCCCGGCCGGCGCGCCGCGAAGATCCCGCCGGTCGCCGCGATGAGCAGCGTGCACGCCGCCGCCACCACCAAGTCGCTGGTCGTGCGCAACACCGTCGGCGCGCTGTTCGCGGGCGCCGGTGTCGCCGGGGTCCTGGTCGCCACCGGGATGTCCGACGGCAAGGCCGTGATGGGCGGCGGCGCGGTGCTGCTGCTGATCGGCGTGTTCGTCCTGACGCCGCTGCTGTCCCGCCCGCTGATCGCGCTGGCCGCGCCCGTGCTGCGCGCCTTCGGGATCTCCGGCACCCTCGCCCGGCAGAACGCGGTCCGCAACCCGCGCCGTACGGCCGCCACGGCCTCCGCGCTGATGGTCGGGCTGACGCTGATCACCGGCCTGACGGTGATCGCCGGCAGCGTGCAGCAGGGCATCGACAAGATGGCCACCGCCTCACTCAAGGCCGACTACGTCGTCTCCATGGCCACCCACACGCCGCTCTCCCCGGACGTGGCAAAGAAGCTCGGCAGCCTCGACGAGGTCACCGCCGTCAGCCCGCTGCGCAACTCCCCGTCCCGCATCGGCACCGCCCCCCAGTACCTGACCGGCGTCAACGGCAAGGACTTCGGGAAGCTCACCCGGCTCGACTTCACCAAGGGCGCGCTGGGCGACCTGCGCGGCGGCCGGACGGTCGTGGACGACATCACCGCCGCGAAGCAGGGCTGGCACCCCGGCTCCCGCCTCCCGGTCACGTTCGAGGACGGCAAGAAGGGCACGCTGACCGTCTCCGGTGTCTACCGGGGCAACCAGATGATCCACGGCATCCTCCTGGACAACGCAACGCTGGCGCCGCACCAGAAGCAGCTCACCGACCTGCAGGTGATGGTCAAGACGAAGCACGGCGCCACCGACGCCACCAAGGACACGCTGGTCAAGGCACTCGGCAAGAACCCGGCGATCTCCGTCTCCGACAAGAAGGACGTCACCGACGGCATCGCGAAGATGATCAATCTGCTGCTGAACATGCTCTACGGGCTGCTGGCCATGGCCGTGATCGTCGCGGTGCTCGGCGTCATCAACACGCTGGCGATGTCGGTCTTCGAACGCTCGCAGGAGATCGGCATGCTGCGCGCCATCGGCCTGGACCGCCGCGGCATCAAGCGCATGGTGCGCCTGGAGTCCCTGGTCATCTCCCTCTTCGGCGGGGTCCTCGGCATCGGCCTCGGGGTGTTCTTCGGCTGGGCGGCCGGTGAACTGATCGGCAGCTCCATGCCGACGTACGAACTGGTCCTGCCGTGGGGCCGGATGGGCGTCTTCCTCGGCCTGGCCGCCCTGGTCGGCGTCCTGGCCGCCCTCTGGCCGGCCCGCCGGGCGGCGCGGCTGAACATGCTGGCGGCCATTAAGGCCGAGTAGTTCCCACGTTGTTTTCCGTCCCGCCGTGGTGGTTTCTCTCCGTGGCGCCTGCGGCGGGCCGGGTTGTTGTCGGGTGCGGTGCCGGCCCTCCGGACTTCGTCCTGCGGTCCGTCCCCTCCCATGGGAGGGAATCTTGAAGGCCGGTAAGGGCGAGCGTGAATGATCACGCTCGCCCCCACCGGCCTTTACTTCTCCCACTACGGGAGGGGCCGCGCCGCAGGACGAAGTCCGGAGGAGCGGCACCGCACCCGACCACCCACGCCCGCCGCTGGGGGTACCTCCCACGCCCTTCAGGCAGTGGGGGAGCAACGGCGAGCAACACCCACGGCAGGACGGACAACAACGTGGGATCAGCCCCAGCTACGTTCGCGAAGGCGTAGGCCCGACGTTCCCGAGTCCGGGGTGCGGACTGCCAGGACCTGGTTGACTCCTATGCGGTTCCGCTCGAAGGACAGGGCCGACGCCGCCATGTAGAGCCGCCAGACCCGCGCCCGTCCCGGGGACGTCAGGCGCACCGCCGCGTCCCAGTGCTGCTCCAGGTTGGCGACCCACTGCCGCAGCGTCAGGGCGTAGTGCTCCCGGATTCCCTCCACGTCCCGTACCTCGAACCCGGCGTCCTCCAGCTGGGCCACCGTCCGCCCGAGCGGTGCCAGCTCGCCGTCGGGGAAGACGTAGCGGTCGATGAAATCGTCGACGCGGTACGACGCCTCGTCGACCACCGGCCGCCGCGCGATCTGGTGGTTGAGCAGCCGTCCGCCGGGCCTCAGCAGCGCGTACAGCGCGCTCGCGTACTCGGCGTACCGGGCCCGGCCCACGTGCTCGGCCATCCCGATCGAGGAGATGGCGTCGAACGGCTCGTCCTTGATCTCGCGGTAGTCCTGCACCCGGATCTCGATCCGGTCGGCGAGCCCGGCCTCGGCGATCCGCTTGCGGGCGAAGGTGGCCTGTTCCTCGGAGAGGGTGATGCCGACGGCCCGTACGCCGTACTCGCGGGCGGCGTGCAGCACCATCGAGCCCCAGCCACAGCCCACGTCCAGCAGCCGCTGGCCCTCCTTGAGGCCGAGCTTGCGGCAGATCAGGTCGAGCTTGTCGCGCTGGGCGTCCTCCAGGCTCGCGGCGGGGTCCTCGTCGGTCCCCCAGTACGCGCAGGAGTAGACCATGGACGGGCCGAGGACCAGCGCGTAGAAGTCGTTGCCGACGTCGTAGTGGTGGCTGATGGCTTCCTTGTCACGCAGCAGGGTGTGCAGCGGTCCCCGGCGGCGTCTGACCTCTTCGGCGGGCGGGGTGGGCGGTACGGGGGCGCCGGCCAGGGCCAGCAGTTCCCGGGCGGCGGCGCGCAGCTCCGGGCGGGCCAGGGCGCGCAGCGCGGCGGCCCGCGGCGATGCGGTGGCCGCGTCGCGCTCCCAGAGCAGCCCGGCAAGCAGATCGAGCGCCTCGTAGAGGTCGCCCTCGATGTCCAGGTCACCGGCCACCCAGCCGCGGGCCAGGCCCAGTTCGCCGGGCTTGAACAGCAGCCGGCGCAGCGCGCGGCGATGGCGGATGACGAGCACGGGTGCCCCCGGCGGGCCGGACTCGCTGCGGTCCCAGGCGCGGATGCGCACCGGGAGCGGCTTTCCCAGTACCTCCTCGGCGAGCTTGGTGAGCCGTCCAGCGGCGTCGGCCATGTCGCACACCTCCGTGTTGACGAGTCGGGCGAAGAAGATTCACCCACCACCTAAAACGCCAAGAAGGCGCCCGGATAGTCCCGTTCACACGCAAGGGAACCGCAAACCGCCCGCATTTCGCCACGGCGCACACGCCGAAGGGCGCCCGCCCCACGGATGGCGGACGCCCTTCGGGCTGGTCGGAGTACCCGACCGGTGGTTCAGGAAGCCTTGGCCTTCGGCTTGTCGCCGGCGGCGGCCGGCGCGGGGGCCGGCTTGGCCGCCTCGTAGAACTCCTCGCGGGGGTTCTCCATGGCGCCGAGCGAGACGACCTCGCGCTTCAGGAACATGGCCAGCGTCCAGTCGGCGAAGACCCGGATCTTGCGGTTGAACGTCGGCATCGCCATGCCGTGGTACGCGCGGTGCATGTACCAGGCGAGACGGCCCTTGAGCTTGATCTTCACCTTGCCCATGACGATCATCGCGACGCCCTTGTGCAGGCCGAGACCGGCGACCGCACCCTTGTTGGCGTGGCTGTAGTCCTTCTGCGGGAAGCCCCGCATGCCGGAGACCACGTTGTCGCCGAGGATCTTGGCCTGCCGCAGCGCGTGCTGCGCGTTCGGCGGGCACCAGGCGTTCTCGTTGCCGTTCTTGCGGCCGACCAGGTCCGGGACCTGGGCGTTGTCGCCCGCGGCCCAGATGTAGTCGGTGCCCTGCACCTGGAGGGTGGGGGCGGTGTCGACGTGACCGCGCGGGCCGAGCGGCAGGCCGAAGCGGGCCAGCGCCGGGTTGGGCTTGACGCCCGCGGTCCACACGATGGTGTTGGAGTCGACCTCGAGGCCGTTGTTGAGCTTCACGTGGCCGTCGACGCAGGAGTCCATGCCGGTCTTGAGGTAGACCTCGACGCCACGGGCCTCGAGGTGCTCCTTGCCGTAGGCGCCGAGCTTGGGACCGACCTCGGGGAGGATCTTGTCGGCGACGTCGACCAGCAGGAAGCGCATGTCCTCGCGCTTCACGTTGTTGTAGTACTTCGCGGCGTCGCGGGCCATGTCCTCGACCTCACCGACGGTCTCCGCGCCGGCGAAGCCGCCACCGACGAACACGAAGGTCAGCGCCTTGCGGCGGACGTCCTCGTCGGTCGTGGAGTCAGCCTTGTCCAGCTGCTCCAGGACGTGGTTGCGCAGGCCGATGGCCTCCTCCACGCCCTTCATGCCGATGCCCTGCTCGGCGAGGCCGGGGATCGGGAAGGTCCGGGAGACGGCGCCGAGGGCGATCACGAGGTAGTCGAAGGGCAGCTCGTACGCCTCGCCCACCAGCGGGGCGATCGTGGCGACCTTGCGGTCCTGGTCGATGGTGGTGACCCGGCCGGTGAGGACCTCCGCCTTCGGCAGCACGCGTCGCAGCGGGACGACGACGTGCCGGGGGGAGATGCTGCCGGCGGCGGCTTCGGGGAGGAAGGGCTGATAGGTCATGTACGACCGCGGGTCGACGACCGTGACGGTCGCCTCGCCGTAGCGCATCTTCTTGAGGATGCGCCGAGCTGCGTACAGGCCTACGTACCCACCGCCTACTACGAGGATCCTGGGACGCTCCGTGGTGCTCATGCAATCGAGTATCCACCCCCACATGGGGGGTCGCTCGTGAGCCCCTTCACAAGGACCGAGGGGGTATCTGCTACACTCCGCCGGCTTCGTGACCGACGCCATAGCGGGAAACGGAACCACCGTAGTACGCGAGGCGTTGGAGACCCCCGTTGATCAGGGCTTGTCGGCCCCGCGACGGGGCGATCGGGCCTCCCGCGGCCACTCCCCCGGACTATCGGAACCCGCGCAATCCCGGGGTCGAGAGGCCCCGGAACCTTCGAATGACGGTCGGACGATCAGATTGTTCGCCCAACAGGAGGCTTTTTCATGTGAAGGATTTCACGAACTTTCTTCCCGGACTCCCCCGCGAAGCCCCGTGAGACCCCCCGGAAGCCGCTCAGAAGGGCGTCCGCCCCGCTCAAAAGCCCGGCCGGCAGAGGCCGTTGCCCGGCGACGACGTCGATCATCATCCCCAAAGCGTCATCCACTCCGAGCAGCGCGTGTACACAGGGGTGCGTACACTTCCCTTATGGCTGAGAGCACTGTGACCGTACGGGAAGCCCGTGCACACCTGGCGGACCACATCAATCGTGCCGAGGAGGGCTCACCCACAGTGATCACCCGCAATGGCATACCGGTGGCGGCCGTGGTGCCGATCGCGGACTTCGACGCGCTTGAGGAGGCAGCCGATGTGTTGCTGGCCCGGGAGGCGGAAGCGGTGCTGGCCGAGGGCGGCCCGACCGTAACCATGGCCGAGCTGCTGGCAGACCTGTTCACCGAGCCCTCCGAAGGCGCGACGTGAAGTACGCGTTCCGGTTCACCACAGCGGCACAGCGGCAACTTCGAGCCATCGACCGGCCTGCCGCCATGCGCATCCTGGCCGCGCTGACCGCGCTCGGCGACGATCCGTACCGTGAGGACGCCGACATCAAGAAGCTCACCGGCCCGTCGGGCCTTTATCGGCTCCGGGTCGGCAGCTACCGGGTCGCCTATCAGGTCGAAGACGGCGAACTCATCATCCTCGTCGTCAAGATCGGCGACCGGCGCGACGTCTACCGCACCACCTGAGAGCAGGCGACCCGGAGCCCTGAGACTCCGGGTCGCCTCACAGCCAGAGGGTCACGCGTCGTCGAGTGCCGCGTGCCAGGCGATGCCGTCCAGGATGTCGTGCTCGCTGACGACGACCTCCTCGGCGCCCGTGCGCTCCATGATCGACAGCAGTACGAGCGTGCCCGCGGCGATCACGTCGACCCGGCCGGGGTGGAGGACGGGGATGGCCGCGCGCTCGGCGTGGGTGGAGGACAGCAGGTGCTCGGTGATCTCGCGGACCTTGGCCAGCGGGATCCGGGCGTGGTGGATGGCGTCGGAGTCGTAGTGGTCCAGGCCCAGCGCGATGCCGGCGACGGTGGTGACCGAGCCGGCCAGGCCCACCAGGGTGGCGGCCTCGCGCAGCGGGACGGTCTCCTCGGCCCGGTCCAGCGCCGCGGCGATGTCGGCCTTCATCGCCTCGACCTGACCCGCGGTCGGCGGATCGGTGAATTCGTCGCCGTGCACCAGATGCCGCTCGGTCATCCGGACGCAGCCGACGTCGACCGAGCGGGCGGCGCGTACCGCCTCGTCGCCGAGGACGAACTCGGTGGAGCCGCCGCCGATGTCCACCACCAGGAAGGGCCTGGCCAGGTCGGCCCGGCCGAGCAGTTCCTTGGTGGCGCCGTTGAAGGAGAACTCCGCCTCCTGGTCCCCCGTGATCACCTCAGGCCGCACGCCCAGGATGTCCACCACGCCGCGGACGAAGTCCTCGCGGTTCTCCGCGTCACGGGAGGCGGAGGTCGCCACGAAGCGGACCTGCTCGGCGCCCAGGCTCTTGATCACCGCGGCGTACTCCCGGCAGGCCGCGAAGGTGCGCTCCAGCGCCTCGGGCGCCAGCCGGCCGGTGCGGTCCACTCCCTGGCCGAGCCGGACGATCTGCATCCGGCGGTCGAGTTCCTTCAGCTCGCCGGTCTCCGGGGAGACGTCCGCGACCAGCAGCCGGATGGAGTTCGTACCGCAGTCGACGGCCGCGACGCGCTTCACTCGGACTCTCCCTCGTCGCTCCCGCCGCACGGGTTCACGCACGGCCCCTTCTTCCACCACTCCGGCAGCATCGCGAGCGCCTCGTCGCCGAGCGGGTTGACGCCCGGCCCGGCCGCCAGCGAGTGGCCGACGAGCACGTGCAGGCACTTGACCCGGTCGGGCATGCCGCCCGCGCTCGGGAAGCCCTGGAGCACCTCGATGGCGTCGCGGCGCCGGATGTAGTCCTCGTGGGCCGCGCGGTAGGCGGCGGCCAGCTCCGGGTCGGTCGCCAGCCGTTCGCTCATCTCCTTCATCACGCCGTTGGCCTCCAGCGTGCCGATCGCGGAGGCCGCGCGCGGGCAGGTGAGGTAGTAGAGCGTGGGGAAGGGCGTGCCGTCATCGAGGCGCGGCGCCGTCTCGACGACGTCCGGCTGCCCGCAGGGGCAGCGGTGCGCGATGGCGCGCAGGCCGCGCGGCGGGCGGCCGAGCTGCTGCTTGAAGGCGGCGATGTCCGCGGCGGTGGGCTCGGTGGGCTCGGTCTGGGGCGGAGGGGTTTCCATGTGCGCTTTCGGTGAGTGGGTGGTGGGGCGGCGGTACGGGCCGCCGTCCCTGTCGACAGTACGGCCCCGCGCGGGCCTGCGGTACGGGCCGGGGCACCCCGGCGGTGCGGCCGCTACCGCTTGTCGGCCGCGTCGACCGCGCTCCACAGGTTCTCGTACCAGGGGCGCTGCGCGGCCTGCGAGCCCTTGGGGGCGGCGCTCGTGCCCGAGCCGTCCCGGACGAGGTAGCCGGTCTCGCCCGGCATGACGTAGTGCAGATGCCGCCGGGCCTGCTGGCGGACGTACGCCGGATCCTGCCACCGGGCCTTCTGCTCGCGCAGCCGTTCCAGTGCGGCGCCGGCGTCCTGGGCCTTGCGGCGCTGGTCGGCGATGTCGGAGCGCTGGGAGACGTACTGCCTTATCGGGTACGCGAGCGCCACGACCAGGGAGCACATCACCAGCGCCAGCAGCGCGGCACGGCCGGTGAGGCGGTTGCGGCGGGCCGGACGGGCGCGGTAGACGCGGGCGGCGGCCTGCTCACCGAGCGCCTTGAGTCGGGTCGCGGTCGAGAACCGGTCCGCGGGCACGTCGTCTCCCCTCGCCGGCTGACGCCGGTCTGCATCAAGCACGTACGTCCCCGGCAACGGTACGGGACCGTCGCCGGGGACGTACGAGGTGCTCGGCCGTAACGTCAGCCGATCAGCCGTTCCCGGGGAACGCCGTTTCGTGCTGACCGGTCGGCGGAGCGCTGTGCCTACTGGTTCGCGGAACGGAACCGCGGGAAGGCCGAGCGGCCGGCGTACACCGCGGCGTCGTCGAGGATCTCCTCGATGCGCAGCAGCTGGTTGTACTTGGCGACGCGCTCGGAGCGGGCCGGGGCGCCGGTCTTGATCTGGCCGCAGTTGGTGGCGACGGCGAGGTCGGCGATGGTGACGTCCTCGGTCTCGCCGGAGCGGTGCGACATCATGCACTTGAAGCCGTTGCGCTGGGCCAGCTCGACGGCGTCCAGGGTCTCGGTCAGCGAGCCGATCTGGTTGACCTTCACCAGCAGCGCGTTGGCGGAGCCCTCCTCGATGCCGCGGGCGAGGCGCTCGGGGTTGGTGACGAACAGGTCGTCGCCGACCAGCTGGACCTTGGCGCCGAGCTTGTCGGTGATGACCTTCCAGCCGGCCCAGTCGTCCTCGAACAGCGGGTCCTCGATGGAGACCAGCGGGTACGCGGCGACGAGCTCCTCGTAGTACTCGGTCATCTGGGCGGCCGAGCGGGTCTGGCCCTCGAACTCGTACGAGCCGTCCTTGTAGAACTCGGAGGCGGCGACGTCCAGGGCGAGCGCGATGTCCTGGCCCGGGGCGTAACCGGCCTGCGTGATGGCCTCAAGGATGAGGTCGAGCGCCTCGCGGTTGGAGCCCAGGTTCGGGGCGAAGCCGCCCTCGTCGCCGAGGCCGGTGGACAGCCCGCGCTCCTTCAGGACCTTCTTGAGGGTGTGGTAGACCTCGGCGCCCCAGCGCAGCGCCTCGGAGAAGGACTCGGCGCCGATCGGCGCGATCATGAACTCCTGGATGTCCACGTTGGAGTCGGCGTGCGAGCCGCCGTTCAGGATGTTCATCATCGGCACGGGCAGCACGTGCGCGTTCGGGCCGCCGAGGTAGCGGAACAGCGGGAGGTCGCTGGCCTCGGAGGCGGCGTGCGCGACGGCGAGGGAGACGCCGAGGATGGCGTTGGCGCCGAGCGAGCCCTTGTTGTCGGTGGCGTCCAGGTCGAACATGGCCTGGTCGATCAGCCGCTGCTCGGTCGCGTCGTAGCCGACGAGCTCCGGGCCGATCTGCTCGATGACGGCGAGGACGGCCTTCTCGACGCCCTTGCCGAGGTAGCGGTTCGGGTCGCCGTCGCGGAGCTCGATGGCCTCGAAGGCGCCGGTCGAGGCACCGGACGGCACGGCGGCACGGCCCGTGCTGCCGTCGTCGAGGCCGACCTCGACCTCGACCGTGGGATTACCTCGCGAGTCGAGAATTTCGCGGGCTACGACGACGTCGATGGACGGCACGTTGTCTCCTTCATGGGTGTCTGGAGTTCTGCAGCACGAGCCTAACGGCCCCGAGCTCGTCCGCTTGCGCGCGGCCCGCTCTGTGGGACGGAACGGCCCGGAAAGCTTCCCGAAAGCCCAGTTCACGGACTTTCCGCAGCATTGTTCGCCGAACGGGAAAAACGCGGGAAGGTGCCGGTCAGGGGCGTGTGCGCGGGGGTGGACGGAGAAGCCCCGCCGCGGGGCGCCCGGGGGAGGGTGCGCCGCGGCGGGGCTGTATCGGGAGGCCGGCTCCGGCAGGGCCGGGGCCCGCCGTCCGGACCGGGCTCCTCAGGGCCCGCCGCCCGGGCCCGGGAGGAGTCCCGGTGCGGGGACGGCTCAGACCTCGAGCTTCTGGCCGGGGAAGATCAGGTTCGGGTTGCCGCCGATGACCGACTTGTTGGCCGCGTAGACCGACTTCCAGTTGGTGCCGTGGGCCTTGGCGATCTTGGCGAGGGTGTCGCCCGCCTTGACGGTGTAGTTGCCGTGGCCCAGGGACTTGCGCTCGGTGGAGCGCGAGGCGTGCTCGGGAGCGGCCGGGGCCTTCTTCGCCTCGACCTTGCCCTGGTCCTGCTGGGGCGCGGACTTGGTCTGCGCGGAGGAGCCGGAGGTGTCGACGTCGGGGGACGGACCGCCGGAGGTCAGGCCGCCCGCGCCGGCGCAGGACCAGGCGCCGGGGCCCTGGATGGCGAGAAGCTTCTCGGCGGCGGCGATCTGCTGGGACTTGGTGGCCAGGTCGGCGCGCGCCGCGTACTGGGTGCCACCGGCGGCGGCCCAGCTGGAGTTGGAGAACTGCAGGCCACCGTAGTAGCCGTTACCGGTGTTGATCGACCAGTTGCCACCGGACTCGCACTGGGCGACCTTGTCCCAGGTGGCGACCGAGGCGGCGGAGGCGGAGGTGGCGCCCATCAGCGGGACGGCGACGGCGGCACCGGCCACACCGGCGAGGGTGGCGACGCGGACGGCCTTGGAGGGACGACGGTGCTTGCCCTTGAAGATCAGCATGGTTCGTTCGTTTCCTCACCGACGCCTACGAGGTGAGCTGTCGGGTTCGGACTGATGAGTCGCCCGGCCGGTGCCGTGGGCACCGGGCTTCACCCCAAGCCGGCTGACCCGCTTTCACGGGCCGGGCCGGCGCCTACCTTGGTTCCCCCGCTCCTGCCTTCGGCGCTTGCGCGTCAACTGCCTCCGACCACCGGCAGGATTCGGCGTGTGATCGAAGGGGCCCGCTTTGGCGAGCGGTCATGACCGTAAGCAGAAGCCCGTTGATGTTCAAACCCCCGCATCTGGACCCAGTTGACCGCTTTTGATCACGGAGAGGTCACATCTCCGCAGGTGGGACCCGGTACCCCGAGTACGGACGGACCGGGTCCCACGCGGCGCAAAGAGACGCTTGTCTCACTTTCCCCGCACCGGGGCAAAGACGGCGAACTAGCCTGCGTCGTGCCCGAGATCGAGCTGCTGGCCGGGCTGGATCAGGTCCGCGTCGGAGCCGATGACGCCCTCGTTGCGCTCGTAGAGCGCGGGCCAGCCGCCGGACAGCCGGTGGGCCTGCGCGATGGCTGACAGGCTGTCACCGGGGCGGACGGTGTAGTCGCCGGCCGCCGGGTCCGTACGGTGCGCGTCGCCGCCGCGCGAGGCGTGCCGGCCGCCGGAGGCGCGGTCGGTGCCGTCGCCCGCGCCGTCGTCCGTGTCGCCGCGGTGCCTGCCCTTGGTGGGCTCCCGGTGGGCCTCGCCGGCCGTGTCCGTACGGCTGCCGCCGTCGGCCGGGTCCGTGGAGTCCGCAGGGTCGCCGGTGCTGGACGGGTCGCCGGTGCGGGACGGGTCGCCGGCGTGGCTCGGGTCGCCGGTACCGGAGGCACCGTCCCCGTCGTCGCCCGGTGTGGCGGAGCCGGACGGCTCCTGGTTCCGGTCCGGGTTCCGGTCCTGGTGGCCGGTGGTGTCGCCGGAGTCGCCCGGGTTCGAGGCGTCGGGGGCGGAGGGCGAGGGCGTCGCGTCGGACGGGTCGTCGGACGGCTCGCCCGACGGGTCCTCGTCGTCCTGCGGCCCCGTGGAGAGCCCGGAGTCGGCCGGGTCGGGCAGCGGGGTGCTGGTGCTGCCCGGATCGACCTCGGGGGCCCGGCCGTCCTTGGTCAGCCCCGCGTTCACCGCGCAGCTCGGCCAGGCGTCCGGCCCGCGGTCGTCGAGGATCGTCTCGGCCACCGCGATCTGCTGGGCGCGGCTGGCGAGGTCGGGGCGCGAGGCGTAGGCCGTGCCGCCGTGGCGGTCCCACATCTCCTGGGTCAGCTGCAGCCCGCCGTAGAAGCCGTTGCCCGAGGCCGCACTCCACACGCCACCGCTCTCGCACTGGGCGACCTTGTCCCAGGTCGCGGTGTCGGCGGCGTGGGCGCCGCCGGCGGAGAGCAGCGGCAGCGCGAGTCCCGCGCCGGTGACTCCCGCCGTGACAAAGATGGCCGGTGCTTGACGGGGGCGACGATGTCGGCCGTTCCCGGAACGCATGCGGATGCCTTTCGCGCGGCGGTTGAGTTGTTCGACGACCCGTTCGCACAGGTACGAACGGGCCGGCGGGCCACTCGTCGGCCGATGCGGACACAGGGCGCCAATACACCGGTCCGCCCCGTCACCGCTTCCACCGATCGAGTGAATCCCCCCGATCTTGTCGATCGTCGGTGGAAACGTAGCCGGGGTCACGGGTAGTCACAAGTCGGTGTAGCGCAGATCACGCGAAGGTCACGCAGCTGACTCTGCGTCACTTCCGTCCCGCCGCTGGTCAGCGCGCTCGGGGGTGAACTCCACGGGCAGTGACCGCAGTCCGCGCATGATGAGACCGCCGCGCCAGCGCAGGGCGTCCGGATCCGCACCGAGCCGGAGGTCGGGGAGGCGCCGCAGCAGCGTCGCGAGCGCGGTCTGTCCTTCGAGCCGGGCGAGCGGGGCGCCCAGGCAGTAGTGGATGCCGTGCCCGTATCCCAGATGGGGGTTGTCACGCCGGGTCAGGTCCAGGACGTCCGGGTCGGCGAAGCGCGCCGGGTCGCGGTCCGCGGCGGCCAGCACCACCAGGACGGGATCGCCCGCGGCGATCCGCTGCCCGCCGAGCGTCAGCTCCTGGGTGGCGAACCGCCAGGTCGCCAGCTCCACCGGACCGTCGTAGCGCAGCAGCTCCTCGATGCCGGTGGTCAGCAGCCCGGTGTCGCCCGCCGCCAGCGCCCCCTGCAGCAGCTCGCGCTGGGCGGGGTGGCGCAGCAGCGCGTAGGTGCCGTTGCCGATGAGGTTGACGGTGGTCTCGAAGCCGGCGAAGAGCAGGATGAACGCCATCGCGGCGGCCTCGTTCTCGGTGAGGTGCTCGCCGTGGTCGGAGGCCCGGATCAGGCCGGAGATCAGGTCCTCCCCCGGGTTCTCCCGCTTGCGGTGGATCAGCTCCGCCAGGTACGTGCGCATCTTCTTCACGGACCGGGCGACCCCGCCGCGCGGCCCGCCGCCGTGGCGGATCATCATGCCCGCCCAGTCGCGGAAGTCGTCCTGGTCCTCGCGCGGGACGCCGAGCAGGTCGCAGATCGCGTAGATGGGCAGCGGGAAGGCGAACTCGTGGATGAGGTCGGCCTCGCCCCGGCCCGCGAAGCCGTCGATGAGGTCGTCGGCCAGCTGCTGCACGCGGGGCGCGAACTCCGCGACCCGGCGCGGGGTGAACGCCTTGGAGACCAGCCGGCGCAGCCGGGTGTGGTCCGGCGGGTCGATGTTGAGCAGGTGCGTCATGAGGTTGGCGCTGCGCTCGCCGGGGATGCCGACCTTGCCCTTGCCGTGCGCGGACTCGCTGTGGTGCACCGGGTTCTTGGAGAGCCGGGCGTCGGCGAGCGCCTGCCGCGCGTCGGTGTAGCGGGTCACCAGCCAGGCTTCGACGCCACTGGGCAGCGCGGTCCGGTGCACCGGCGCATGGGTGCGCAGCCAGGCGTACGCGGGGTACGGATCGGCGGCGAACTCCCAGGTGAACAGGTCGGGGGCGGGCGGCCGGCCGGCGGTCGCGGCGGGGCAGCCGGTGGCGGGGGCGGCGTCGGGCTTGTCGTGCACCTTCCGACCGTAACCGGTGCGCGCGCCCCGGTGGACCGGCGGCGGCGGGCGCCTCCCGCTACTCCGCCGCCACCCCCAGTCCCGCGAGGAACGCCACGGCCGCCGGCGACGGGCCGAGGGCGCTCCACACCACCCGCTCGGTACGCTCCGGCGCCGGCCGCGCCCGGACGAGGTGCAGCCCCGGCAGTTCGGAGGCGATCGCCTCCGGCACCATGCCCACCCCCAGCCCCGCCCGCACCAGCTTCGCCAGGAACTCGACGGTGGTCACCTCGAACGCCACCTCCGAGGTCAGCCCCGCCGCCCGGAACGCCTCGTCGCGCTGCCGCCGGGCCGCCGACCCGGCCGTGAAGTCGACGAAGGTCTCCCGCGCCAGCCGCGCCAGCGTGGTCCACTCCCGGCCGGCCAGCGGGTGCCCCGGCGGCACCACCGCCACCAGCTCACCGCGCGCCAGCTCCTTCTCCCGCACCCCGGTCGTGCGCGCCCCGGGCGCCAGCCCGACGAAGGCGACGTCCAGCGTCCCCTCCCGCACCTGCGCGATGAGCGGATCACTCATCTCCATCTGCAGGCTGATCCGCACCTGGGGGCAGCGGCTGCGGAAGTCGCCCAGCTCGCGGGCGAGATCGACGGCCGCGACGGTCGAGATCGCCCCCACCGCCAGCCGGCCGCGCACCTCTCCGGTCGCCGCGGCCACCTCCGCGCGGGCCCGCTCGGCGGCCTGCAGCGCCTGCCGCGCGACCGGTACGAACGCCTCACCGGCGGCGGTCAGCCGGACGCTGCGGCTGGTCCGGTCGAAGAGCCGGGCGCCCAGTTCCTTCTCCAGCCGGGCGATCTGGTGGCTCAGCGCGGACTGCACCACATGGCAGCGCTCCGCGGCCCGGGTGAACCCGCCGGTCTCGGCCACCGCGACGACATAACGCATCTGCTGGAGCTCCATGGCCGCGAGCCTAGTCAGCGATCTCGTTTCACGATGGGTGCGATGAAAACGATGTGTTGGACTCATTGATCCTCTCGGCCCCAGTCTGGGAGGCACCGGCCCCCGCCACCACCGTGGTGACGGGCGACGCCGGGAAGACACGGGGAGGTCACACCATGGAGTCCGACCACGGGCCGGAGCAGCCGGGGCGGCTGGGACGCGGCACGCTGCTGCTGATGTCGGCCGCCACCGGCCTGGCCGTCGCCGGCAACTACTTCGCCCAGCCGCTGCTGGACGTCATCGGCCACGAGCTGCGGCTGTCGGCCGCCACCGCCGCGCTGGTGGTGACCGTCGCCCAGACCGGCTACGGCCTCGGCCTGCTGCTGCTCGTACCGCTCGGCGACCTGGTGGAACGGCGCCGGCTGGCGGTCGTCCTGTGCGCGGCGACCGCGGTGTTCCTGACCGTCACCGCGAGCGCGCCGAACGCCGCCCTGCTGCTGACCGGCACCGCCCTCACCGGCCTCACCTCGGTCGCCGCACAGGTCGTCATGCCGTACGCGGCGACCCTGGCCGCCCCCGCCGAGCGCGGCCGGACCGTCGGCACCGTCATGACCGGCCTGCTGCTGGGCATCCTGCTCGCCCGTACGGCCGCCGGCCTGCTCGCCGAACTCGGCGGCTGGCGCACCGTCTACTGGGTCGACGCCGCGCTGATGCTGGTGACGGCGGTGCTCCTGCGGCTCCGGCTGCCCGCGCTGCGCGGCAGCGCCGGGCTGCGCTACCCGGCGCTGCTGCGCTCCACGCTGGCGCTGTTCGGCCAGGAGCCGGTGCTGCGCCGGCGGGCGGTGCTGGGAGCGGTGTCCTTCGCGGGCTTCAGCGTGCTGTGGACGGCGGTGGCGTTCCTGCTGTCCGGCCCGGCCTACGGCTGGCAGGAGTCGGCCATCGGGCTGCTGGGGCTGGTCGGTGCCGCGGGCTCGCTGTCCGCGTCGGCGGCCGGCCGGCTGGCCGACCGCGGCCTGGCGCACCGCGTCACCGGTGTCGCGGCGGTCCTGCTGCTGGGCTCGTGGGGACTGCTGGCACTGGGCGGCGGGGGCGGCGCCTGGTCGCTGGCCGCGCTGCTGGCCGGCGTGGTCGTCCTGGACCTGGCCGCCCAAGCGGTGCACGTCAGCAACCAGAACCTGGTCTACGGCGTCCGCCCGGAGGCCCGCAACCGCCTCAACTCGGCGTACATGACCAGCTACTTCGCGGGCGGGGCGGTGGGGTCGGCGCTCACCTCGGCGGTCTGGGGCGCCGGCGGCTGGCCCGGGGTGTGCGCGCTGGGGGCCGCTCTCGCGGCGGCCGGCGTCGCGCTGTGGGCCCTCGACCGGCTGCGGCCGGTCCCCCCGGCCGGCGGCCGCACCGCGCACGACCACCGGCCCGAGCCCGCGCCGGCCACGCTCTGACGCCGCACCGCCCCGGGCCGCGGCCCGGGGGGGGGTCTCCCCTTACCGCCCGGCCGCGCCCTCGGCGGCCAGCACCGCGTCCCGGTAGGCCCGCGCCGCCGCGCGCAGCGCGGCCTCGGGGTCGATCCCGTCCGCCTCGGCGCGCACCGCCATCGCCAGCAGGTCGTAGCCGATGCCGTCGCCGGCGGGCGGGGTGACGTCGAGCCCCGCCTTCCGCGCCCGGAAGGCCAGCTTCGCGGTCAGCGCCAGGGCGGGCTGGGCCAGCGGCACGCCCTCGGTCACCGACGTGCGCTGCTTCTCCTCCGCCTTCGTGCGCAGCCAGTGCTCCTTGACGTCCTCGGGGGTCGCGGCGTCCGCCTCGCCGAAGACGTGCGGGTGGCGGCGGATCAGCTTGTCCACGATCGTGCCCGCCACGTCGTCGAGGGAGAACGGCTCGTCCGGGTCGTCCTGCGCGATGCGGGCGTGGAAGACGACCTGGAGGAGCACATCGCCGAGCTCCTCGCGCAGCGCCTCGCGGTCGCCGTCCTCGATGGCCTCGACCAGCTCGTACGCCTCCTCGATGCCGTACTTGGCCAGATCGCGGTGGGTGCGGATGCTGCTCCACGGGCACTCGGCGCGGATCTGGTCCATGACCTGCACGAGGTCGAGCAGCCGCGCGCCGGGCAGGTCGTACGAGCCGGGCAGCAGCTCCAGGTCGGGCATGGCCTCGCGGCCGGACCCGGCCAGCCGGGCCAGCCCGTCGGTCAGCGTGCTCTCGCCGGCGGCCGAGGTCAGAACGACGGCGGTGCGGTCGCCGGACACGCAGTCGTCGACCAGCTCACGGGCCGTCGGGGCGGCGGTCTCCACCTCGACGCCGGCCTCGCGCAGATAGGGCAGCTGCGGATGGTCCGGCTCGGCGCACAGCACGCGGTCGGCCGCGCGCAGCGTCTGCCACGCGGGCCAGGACAGCAGGCCGGGCGCGACCCGGTGGCTGGTGGTGAGCAGGACCAGGCGTCCGGTGCCGGTGCCCTCGGGGCGGGCGTCGGCGCCGGTGTCGGCGGCGGAGGCGTCAGCGTTCACGCCTCGAACGTAACGCACCCCGCCGACAACGCCGGGCGCCGCCCGACGGCCACCACCGCCCGCGGCCGGCCGGCCCGCCTCAGGTCTGCTGCTTCGCCTGCCCGGTGGTGATCCAGGGGTCCTTGGTCTCGCCGAGGATCACCTGCTGGTCGTCCCACTTGCCGAAGCGCGGGTTGACGTCGATGCCCATGGAGCGCGAGGTCCTGGCCAGCTCCCGGGCCAGCGCGCGCTGGCCCGCCGGCTTGCCGCGGTCGGCGCCCAGGTGCTTGGCGACGCCGTCCAGCAGCAGCTGGTTGCGGACCATGGCGTCGACCTCGTCGGGGGCGATGCCCTGCTGGAGCCACATCGCCTTCAGCCGCTCGGCGCCGCCGGCCTGCTCCTCGGCCTGGTCGCGCCACTTCTGGACCGCGCGGCGGGTGACCGTCACCCCGGCGTCCTCGGCGCTGCGGGCCAGCACCCGGTCGAAGATCATGCCGTTGAGGGTGGCCAGGCTCAGCCGCCCGGTGTTCATGATCAGCTGGGTGCCCTGCGGGGACTCGGCCTGCGCGGCACGTACGTCCTTCACCTTCGCCTGCAGCTGCGCGACGGTGATCCGCTTCCCGTCGACGACGGCGGCGGCACCGGGGTGCGCCCCGCTCCCGCAGGCGGTGAGCAGCGGGGTCGCGGCCAGCAGGGCGGCGGTGGCGGATACGGAGAGCGCTGTCCTACGGCGGAACACATGGCCTCCCGGCAGATCGTGCGACGGAGTCTCGACCTTGAGTGATCGATGCTAAGGAGTCGTCGTGGCCCAGGCCACTGCTTCGGCCAACGAGCTGTGGCGGAGTCGGTCGCGCCCGGCCGGCCAATTGCGGTTGACGCTCCGCCGGACGCGCGGGTTTGCTGCCGTGGTGAGCATCCTTCGCATCGAACAGCCGGACGACGACGCCGGGTTCAAGGACTGGCAGTACGTCCACAACCTGATCATCCCCACCCACCAGCTGTCGCTCGACGACGTGCGGGAGCGCGCCGGGCGCAACATCCTGGAGGTGGCCTACCGCGACGACGTCCTCGTGGGCTGCACGACGGTCCGTCCGCCCACGGACGACACCGCCACGGCCACCGTGATCGCCCGCGTGCTGCCCGGCCACCGCGGGCAGGGGCTCGGCCGGCGGCTCTACGAGCGGGGGCTGCGGCGGGCGCGGGAGCTCGGTGCCCGGGCGATCGAGACGGTGGTCCTGACGTCCAACACCGACGGGCTGCGCTTCGCGGAACGGCACGGATTCGTCGAGGTCGAGCGCTATGTGCTGCCGGGCGAGACCATTCCCTGGAGCACGCTGCGGCTCGCCTGAGCCGCGGCCCGGGGCCCGGGCGCGGGGGCGCCGGCCGCGGCCTCGCGGCGGCGTTGTCAGACCCCCGTGCCAGGCTGCGAACATGACCACCACCGAACGTCTCATGCCGCCGCTGGACGCCGACGAGCGCGCCTCGTTGGAGAGCTGGCTCGACTTCTACCGCACGACCCTGGCCGGGAAGTGCGCCGGGCTGACGGAGGATCAGCTCCGCACGGCGTCCGCGCCGCCGTCGCCGCTCACCCTGCTCGGCCTCGTCCAGCACATGGCGGAGGTCGAGCGGAACTGGTTCCGCCGGGTCCTGGCCGAGGAGGACGTGCCGCCCCTGTTCGGGCCGGAAGCCGGGCCCGGTACCCACAGCGGCGGCTTCGACCTCGCCGAGGAGGACACGTACGACCGGGCGCTGGCCGCCTGGCGGGCCGAGACGGACCGCGGCCGGGAGAACTGCGCGGGCCGCGCGCTCGACGACACCGCGCCCTTCGGGGACGGCCGGGTCACCCTGCGCTGGATCTACACCCACATGATCGCCGAGTACGCCCGGCACTGCGGCCACGCCGATCTCCTCCGCGAGCGCATCGACGGCAGTACGGGGGTCTGACCGCGGACCGGTGGCCCCGGGGCCACCGGTCCGGACGGCCGCCGGTGCGGCTCAGCCCTGGACCTGGCTCAGCCAGTACAGCGTCCGGCGCAGCTCCTCGGTGAAGGCGTGGTGCGGGCCGTGCAGGCGCTCGGCGTCGTAGAGGAGGCGGGAGAGGGTCTCCTGGGCGGCGCCGCGTTCGCCCTGGGCCAGCAGCAGGTGGCCTATGGACCGCCGGATCTCCAGGGGGCGTACGGGGTCGTCGGCGTAGTGCTCGAAGTAGGGCAGCAGGGCGCGGTACTCCTCCAGCGCCTGGGCGACCTCGCCGAGTTGCTCCAGGCACTGGGCCGCCTCGAAGTGGAACTGGAGGGCCTGGCGGGTGGCGCCGGCACCCGACTCCTTGCCGAACTCCTCGGCCAGCAGGCGGAGTTCGGGCAGCGCGCGGCGGTACTGGCCGTCGTCCATGAGGGTGGCGGCGTACTGCTTGCGCAGGGTGCGCACGACCGGGGAGTGCGGGCCGTGCCGTTCGGCGGCGGCCGGCAGGATGCCGCCGAGGATGTCCACGGCGTGGGTGATCCGGCCCTGGTCGAGCAGGCTCTTGACCTCCTCGACGGCGGCCGCGACGTCCGGGCCGCCGGTGCCGCCGGTGACGTGCGGGGCGGCGGCGCCGGAGGTCCGGGGGTCGGCGGCGGCCGTCCAGGCCCCGGCCTGCGAGCGGGCGGGCCCGAAGGCCGCCGGCGGACCGGACGGGGCCGAGGCGCGGGGGTCGGCGGCCCGGGGGCCCGGCCCGGTGGCGGCCGCCCCGAGGGGCGCCGGCTGCCGGTCACCCGGCGGACCCTGCGGGCCGGGTACGGGCGGCACCAGCGGGGTGGAGACCGCCGTCGGCGTGGGGGCCGGGGCGGGCGCCGTCGTCGAGCGGGCCGGCCAGGGCGCGTGCGGCTGCCGGAAGGGGCGGGTGGGGTCCATGGGGGCGAGCGGTGCGGAGGCGCCCTGCGGGCCCGTGGCCGCGGTCGGCAGCAGGGGCGCCAGCGCCCGGTAGACCTCCTGGGCGTCGGCGGGGCGCGCCTGGGGGTCCTTGCGCAGCAGGTGCAGCACCAGCGCTTCGAGCGCCTCGGGGACGTCGGGGCGCAGGTGCCGGACGGGGACCGGTTCCTCGTGCAGGTGGCGGTGCAGCACGCCCAGCGCCGTCGACCCGGCGAACGGGACCTCGCCGCTGAGCAGTTCGTGCAGCAGCACCCCGAGGGCGTAGAGGTCGGTGTACGGGCCGACGGCGCCGCCCATGGCCTGCTCGGGCGCCATGTAGGCGGGGCTGCCGATGGGTGAGCCGGTGTGCGTGAGGCGGGTGGTGTCGGTGTCCAGGGCGGAGGCGATGCCGAGGTCGAGGACGACCAGGGAGCCGTCCGGGCGGATCATGACGTTGCGGGGCTTGAGGTCGCGGTGGACGATCGGCACCGCGTGCACGGAGGCCAGCACGGCGCACAGCTGCGCGGCGACCGAGACCGCCCAGGGCCAGGGGTAGGGGTCGTGCTCGGCGAGGTGGTCGGAGAGGTCGGCGCCCTCGACGTACTGCATGACCAGATAGAGGTCCTCGTCGTCGCTGCCGGCGTCGTGGACGGTGACCAGGCCCGGGTGGTCGACCTGTGCGGTGACCCGGCACTCGCGGACGAAGCGGCGGCGCATCTCCTCGCCGTCGGGGGTGCCCGCCACCCGGTCCGGGCGGAGCAGTTTGACGCCGACCCGGCGGTCCAGCCGGCGGTCGTAGCCGATCCAGACCTGGCCCATCCCGCCCTGGCCGAGCAGCGCGGAGAGTTCGTAACGCCCGCCGATGACCCGGCCGTTCACTTCCCCTCCTCCTTGCGGAGGTAGTCGCTGAGTTCATCGAGCTCGGCCCGCACCCGGTCGAGGCGCTGCGGCTGCGGCTGCGACCGCTCCGGGGGCGGTGGCGCGGGGCGGTACGGGGCCGGGGCGGGTCCGCCCTGCCCCGGGTGCGGCAGGTGGGTCTCGGTCACCGCGTACGGGTTGACCGGGCCCGCGCCGGGCGACCCGTACGGCGGGGTCTGCCGGTCGTGGCGCGGGTAGGGCGCGGGGGGCGGCGGGTAGCCGTAGCCGTGCGGCGGGCCGGGGTAGGGCGCCGCGGCGGGCCCGGGGGCGCGCTCGGCCCGGATGTCGACGACCAGGTAGTACGCGACGGTGCCCGCCATCTGCAGCAGCAACAGGGCCACCGCGACGTCGGTGCGCCAGTCCGTCTCGGGGTAGCCCTCCGACCACAGGCTGGTGCCGATGACCAGGGCCAGATCGCCGCCGAACAGCCACCATCCCAGCGGCCTGCGCTGCACGATCGCGGCCCGCAGCAGCGCCGCCCAGGCCAGGAATCCCAGGCTGAGCACCGTGCCGGCCACGAACAGCACCCGCAGTGCGATGACCGTCCCCTGTCCCCGGGGACGCTGCGGCGGGTGGGCCGGGGCGGGGCCGTGCATTGCTGCTCCTGACGGGTCGTTCGGGCGGGCGCGGGGCGGTGCCGCGGCGGCCCGTGGGGTGGCGCCGCTCCCCGCGCGGGCGGGCTCGGGTGCGCGTACGTGCGCCTGAGCGTATATACGACGCCGGGTGCGCGTGCGGGGTTGTACGGAATGGGCCGGGCAATGTGCCGGCGGCGGGGCCCGCCGGGCCGCCCGCGCCGGCTCGTCAGTCCGGGGCGACCGACCCGTCCGTCAGCCCGTCGTGCAGCCCCTGCACCAGCTGCTCGCCCAGGCGGGCGGTGAGCCGCAGCGCCCCCTCGAAGGCGGCCAGGTCGCGGAAGCGCTGCCCGTAGCGGCGCTGGTCGGCGAGCGGCAGGCGGGGCAGCTGGAGGCGGCGGACGTCGAGCCGGGTGGCGGTGGAGGCGTAGCTGCTGGCCCGGCGGTTGTTGGCGGTGCCGCGCAGGAAACCGGCGAGGAACCAGGGGTCGAGGGCGGCCGGGTCGGGGCGCAGCAGGGTCAGGTTGCGGCCGAGGGCGGCGCCGGCGGTGCCGTCGTCGGCGACCCGGGCGACGGCGCCGCCGCCGAGGACCGGGACGACGACGTCGCCGGCCTGGAGGAGGACCGGTTCCTCGGCGGGCCCCGAGGCGGGCGCTTCGGGGAGGGTGCCGGAGGGGGCGCCGCCGCCGATGACGTCGTGGTCGGTGAGCACCGCGGGGGCCGTCCCGCCGGCCGGTACGGTGCCGGCGCCGCCCGCACGCAGCACCAGGGCGCCGGCGCGGGCCAGTTCGCCGACGGTGGTCAGCGGCCAGCGGGCGGGGCCGGCCGCGCCGCCGTCGGAGCGCGGGGTGAGTGCGGTGGTGCGGGCCAGGGTGGTGGTCAGCCGCTCACGGACCCGGGCGAGTTCGGCGGGGCCGCCGGCCGCCGCGGGCGGCGGGAGGTGGCGGGCCGGGGCGAGGTCGACGTCGTCGTCGAGGAGGTCGATGGCGGCCAGCGAACGGCGGACGCCGGGCCGTTCCTCGACACCGCCGTCGCGGTCGAAGGTGCGCCACGCCTCCACGGCGGTGGCCCGGACGGTCTGCCAGTCGGGCTTGTCGCGGCCGGCCGGGGCGCCGGCCGCGAGCTCGGCCGTGTCGACGACGAGGAGCTGCGGCGCGGGCGGGGTGGTGCCGGGCTTGCGCAGCACCCACAGGTGCAGCGGGACGCCGTTGGGTGGCGCGGCGCCGGCCGGCAGCGCGATGACCGCCCGGAGCGCGCCGCGGCGCAGCAGGTCGGCGCGGATCCGGCGGCCGGAGCGGCGGGAGGCCGCGGCGGGCGGCATGAGCAGCACGGCGGTGCCGCCCTCGCGCAGCCGGGCCAGCGCGTGCTGGACCCAGGCGAGTTCGGACTCGGTGCGGGCCGGGAAGCCGTACTCCCAGCGGGCGTCGTAGGCGAGTTCGTCGTGGCCCCAGTTGCGTTCGTTGAACGGCGGGTGGACCAGGACGGCGTCGGCGGCGAGCTCGGGGAAGGCGTCGGCGCGCAGGGTGTCCGCGGCGCGCACCCGGACCTGGGCGTCGGGCACACCGAGGGCCAGCCGGAGCGCGGTGAGCGCGGCGAGGTCGGCGTCGGCCTCCTGCCCGTAGAGGGTGACGGGGGCGGCGCCCTCCCCGGCGTCGCTCCCCTCCGCGGCGCGCTCCCGGGCGGCGGCCAGCAGGGCGCCGGCGCCGCAGGCCGGGTCGAGGACGGTGCCCGACGGCCCGGCCACCGCGGCCAGTTCGGCCATCAGCGCGGCGGGCCCGGGCGGGGTCAGGGTGTACTGCCGGGGGTTGGCGTCCAGGTGCCGGCCGAGCAGGAAGTCGTACGCCGCGGCGGCGCCGTCCGCGGCCGCGAGGTCGCCGGTGGCGCGGACCAGCGCGGCGGAGGGGGCGAGCGCCTCGCGGGTCAGTCCGCGGACGGGGTGGCCGGGACCGAGCCGGGCGGCGAGGACGGAGTCGAGCACCGCGGGCAGGACGCCGGTCAGCTCGGCGTCGTCGGCGGCGGCGCGCAGCTGCTGCCAGGCGGCGGGGCGGTCGTGCGCCAGCAGCAGCACGGCACCGGCCTGCCGCAGCGCGGCGGCGGCGCCCGCGGGGTGGCCGACGAGCTGCTGCCAGACCCGCTCGCGCAGCGGCACCTCGGCGAGCTTCCCCTGGTCGCGAAGCCACTGCTCGATGTCGCGGAGGGCGAAGGCGGGGCTGGTCTCGGTGCCGCCGACCGGCTTGGGGAAGTCCGCGTGGCGGCGCCGCCAGTTGCTGACCGCGGCCCGGCCGACGCCGGCGAGCCGGGCGATGCCGGCGGCGGTCACCTCGGTGGGCCGGTCCTGTGTACGCGTCGGCGCGGTCCTGGTGTCCGTCGCGTTGTCCGGCGATGCGTTGTCCGCCACCTGGCTGGCTCCCTCCGGTGACCCCCGAACCTCTCTGTGTCGGCAGCATACCCATTCACGCCCAACCTCCCCCTTCACAGCGTGAACTCATCGACTTCCTTCATTCATGTTGACTCGGTTCACAGCCTCTGTTGTTATTGACCCATCGCTTCAGCGGAATTGGAACGAGTGCCCGGAAGGGGCCCCTTCGCATGTCTCATCAGATGCACTACCAGCCCACCCCGCAGGGCCCGGCCGGCGCTCCCGCCCCCCAGGCGGCCCGCAACGGGCTCGGTGTCGCCGCCCTGATCCTCGGCATCATCGGCGCCCTCAGCGGCATCCCGATGATCCTTTTCTGGCTGGCCGGCCCGCTCGGCGTCCTGGCGCTGATCTTCGGTCTGGTGGGCCGCGGCCGCGCCAAGAAGGGCCAGGCCACGAACAAGGGCGTGGCACTGACCGGCGCGATCCTGGGCGTGGTCGCGATCATCCTGTCCGTCGTCGGCGCCGTCGTCACCCTGGTTGCCGTGAACAAGGCCGTCGACGAGGTGCACCAGCAGGTGGAGCAGAGCTCCGGCCAGCCGAAGGACGGCTCGGGCCAGAGCGCCAAGGAGCTCACCGCGGGCGCCACGGCCAAGTACAACAACGGCGTGCAGGTGACCGTCTCGAAGGCGACCCCCTACACCGTCGACCCGAGCACCCTCGTCAGCGGCCACGCCGACGGCAACAAGGCGTACAAGCTCACCGTCACGATCAAGAACACCGGCAGCAAGGCGTTCGACAAGCCCCTCGTCCAGACCAAGGCCCGGGTCGACGGCAAGGAGGCCCAGGAGGTCGACGACGACAAGCACGGCATCCTGCACCACGACTTCGGCAACTCCATCAACCCCGGCGCCACCGCCACCGTGGAGATGGTCTTCGACGCCCCGCCGACCGCGAAGGACCTCGACATCGAGGTCACCCCGGACCTGCTGCTCGACGCGGTCCACTGGAAGCTGGCCCTCTGAGCCCCGCTCACCGCGGCTCCCTCCCGCACTCCCGCCGGCCCGGCACCGCGACCCCGCGGCGCCGGGCCGGCGCCGTGCCGCCCGGGAACGGGCCGCCCCGGAGCCGCGTCTGAACCACTGCCGGCGCAGGTCGGCCGCACCGTCCCGGCAGAGGCGTGCGTCCGTTCGAGTATCTTTCCGGCAGTTGAGAGTGAGTGAGGACCCTGATGGACACGGCCGCAGCAACGGCTGGGGGTGCCCCGGGACGGAGTACGGGGGAGAACGGCAGCACCGTGCCACCGCCCCGGACCGCCGCCGCGGCCACCGCCTCCATATCCCCGGCCCCCGACGGCCCCCCGGCCGACCCCGGCCCGCTGCGGCGCGCCGCCCGGCGCCTGCGGGAACGGACCGCCCCGCTGCGCGTCCCCCGCCTCGACCCCTACTGGACCGCCGCGTTCTTCTTCCTCTGCTTCGCGCTGCTGGCCGTCTGCCGGTACCGCGGCATGTCCAGCTCCTCCTGGGACCTGGGCATCTTCGAGCAGGCGATACGCGGCTACGCCCACTTCCGCGCCCCGGTCGTCGACCTCAAGGGCCCCGGCACCAACATCCTCGGCGATCACTTCAGCCCCGTGCTGATCGTGCTCGCGCCCCTCTACCGGGTCTTCCCTTCCTCCCTGACCCTGCTGCTCGCCGAGGCCGCGCTGTTCGCGCTCTCCGCGATCCCGGTCACCCGGGCCGCCGCCCGCTACCTGGGCCGGCTGCCCGGCCTCGCCCTCGGCCTCGCGTACGGCATGTCCTGGGGGGTGCAGAAGGCCGTCGACTTCGACTTCCACGAGATCGCGTTCGCGCTGCCGCTGCTCGCCTTCGCCCTCGAAGCGGTGCTGCGCGGGCGGTGGACCGCGGCGGTCTGCTGGGCCGCGCCGCTGGTCCTGGTCAAGGAGGACCTGGGCGTCACCGCCGCCACCATCGGCGCCCTCGCCCTGCTCCGCACCCGCCGGGCCGGTCCGCTGCCGATCGCCCTGGTCGCCTTCGGCCTGACCGCCACCGCCCTCACCCTCGGCGTCCTCATCCCCGCCGTCAACGGCTCGGGCTCGTACGACTACTGGAGCAAGTTCGGCGCCGACGGCGGCGGCGCGGTGATCCCGCTCGACACCGCGCTGCGCACCACGCTGTGGGTGCTGCTGCCCACCACCGGGCTGCTCGCGCTGCGCTCCCCGCTCCTCCTGGTCGCACTGCCCACCCTCGGCTGGCGCTTCCTCTCCCACGAGCCGCACTACTGGGGCATCGACTGGCACTACAACGCCGTCCTGATGCCGGTGGTCTTCCTCGCCCTGGTCGACGCCCTGCCCCGGGCCCGGGTCTCGCCCCGCCCCTGGTTGCGCTCCTACGCCCACCACCTGCCGGCCGCCGTACTGGCCGCCGCCCTCGCGCTGACCGCCGACCTGCCGCTGGCCCGCCTCACCGAGGCCGCCACCTACCGCGTCCCACCGGGCGTCCCCGCCGCGGAGCGGCTGCTCGACCGGATACCCGACGGCGCGACCGTCGAGTCCGACATCCGCCCCCTGAGCCGGCTCACCGGCCGCACCCGGGTCTTCTGGACCGGCGACACGGGCGGGCTGGCGCCGGACTACATCACCGCGCAGCTGCGCGACCGGACGCCGCGTCAGCTGCTCGCCGAGGCGCGGGCCCGCCACCCCAGGTCCACGTACGTCTACCTCGGCGGGGCGGCGGACGTCGTGGTCCTCCGCCGGACGTCCGCCCACTGACCGGCGCGTCCCCGGCGGGCCCGCCGGGGACGTGCGGGGCGGCCCCCGGCGGGGCGGCCGTCACCCCAGGACGGTCGTGAGGAACTCGCCCACCCAGGCGAGGAGTTCCCGTCCGACCAGCGGCTTGCCGCCGATCTTGCCCGTCGTGGGGCGGGGGACCAGGATCTGCCGGGTGGCCGGCTTGAGGACCGTACGGGGGTAGAGCCGCTTGAGGCGGAGTTCCTGGGACTCGCGCAGTTCCACGGGGCCGAAGCGGATGTTGGCGCCCTGGAGGGTGATGTCGGAGACGCCGCAGGAACGGGCGAGCATGCGCAGCCCGGCGACCAGCAGGAGGTTCTCCACCGGCTCCGGCAACTTGCCGTAGCGGTCGGTGAGTTCCTCGCGGACGGCGGCGATGTCCTCCTCCGTCGTGGCCGAGGCGATGGCGCGGTACGCCTGGAGGCGGAGCCGCTCGCCCGGCGCGTAGTCGTGCGGGACGTGCGCGTCCACCGGGAGTTCGATCTTGACTTCGAGGGGCGGTTCCTCCTCCACGCCGCCTTCCAGGGAGGCGCGGTAGTCGGCGACCGCCTCGCCGACCATGCGGACGTACAGGTCGAAGCCGACGCCCGCGATGTGGCCGGACTGCTCGCCGCCGAGGAGGTTGCCGGCGCCGCGGATCTCCAGGTCCTTCATGGCGACGTACATACCGGCGCCCATCTCCGTGTGCTGGGCGATGGTGGCCAACCGCTCGTGGGCGGTCTCGGTGAGCGGCTTCTCCGGCGGATAGAGGAAGTAGGCGTAGCCGCGCTCGCGGCCCCGGCCGACCCGTCCGCGCAGCTGGTGCAGCTGGGAGAGGCCGAAGTTGTCGCCGCGCTCGACGATCAGGGTGTTGGCGTTGGAGATGTCGATGCCGGACTCGACGATGGTCGTCGACACCAGCACGTCGAACTTCTTCTCCCAGAAGTCGACGACGACCTGCTCCAGTTGCGCCTCGCCCATCTGCCCGTGCGCGGTGGCGATCCGGGCCTCGGGGACGATCTCGCGCAGCCGGGCGGCGGCGCGGTCGATCGACTCGACGCGGTTGTGGATGTAGAAGACCTGGCCCTCGCGCAGGAGTTCACGGCGGATGGCGGCGCCGATCTGCTTCTGCTCGTAGGGGCCGACGAAGGTCAGGACCGGGTGGCGCTCCTCGGGCGGTGTGGTGATCGTCGACATCTCGCGGATGCCGGTGACTGCCATCTCCAGGGTGCGCGGGATGGGCGTGGCGGACATCGTGAGGACGTCGACGTTGGCGCGGAGCTTCTTGAGCTGCTCCTTGTGCTCGACGCCGAAGCGCTGCTCCTCGTCGACGATGACCAGGCCGAGGTCCTTGAACTTGGTCTCGGAGGAGAAGAGGCGGTGGGTGCCGATGACGATGTCGACGGCGCCCTCCCGCAGGCCCTCCAGCGTCGCCTTGGCCTCGGTGTCGGTCTGGAAGCGGGACAGCGCCCGGACATTCACCGGGAACTGGCCGTAGCGCTCGGTGAACGTGCCGAAGTGCTGCTGGACGAGGAGGGTGGTGGGCACCAGGACGGCCACCTGCTTGCCGTCCTGCACGGCCTTGAACGCGGCGCGGACCGCGATCTCGGTCTTGCCGTAGCCGACGTCGCCGCAGATCAGCCGGTCCATCGGGACCGACTTCTCCATGTCCTCCTTGACCTCGGCGATGGTGGTGAGCTGATCGGGCGTCTCCGCGTACGGGAAGGCGTCCTCCAGCTCGCGCTGCCAGGGCGTGTCCGGGCCGAAGGTGTGGCCGGGGGCCGCCATCCGGGCCGAGTACAGCTTGATGAGGTCGGCGGCGATCTCCTTGACCGCCTTCTTGGCGCGCGCCTTGGTCTTGGTCCAGTCGGCGCCGCCGAGGCGGTGCAGCGTCGGTGCCTCGCCGCCCACGTACTTGGTGACCTGCTCCAGCTGGTCGGTGGGGATGTAGAGGCGGTCGCCGGGCTGGCCGCGCTTGGCGGGGGCGTACTCGACGAGGAGGTACTCGCGAGTGGCGCCCTGGACGGTGCGCTGCACCATCTCGATGTAGCGGCCCACGCCGTGCTGCTCGTGGACGATGAAGTCGCCCGCCTCCAGGGTGAGCGGGTCGATGGTCTTGCGGCGGCGGGCCGGCATCCGGGCGCCGTCCTTGCCGGCCGCCTTCTGGCCGGAGAGGTCGGTCTCGGTCAGCACGGCGAGCCGGAGCCCGGGGTCGACGAAGCCGTTGTCGAGGGAGCTGCACGAGACGTGGACGACGGACGGCGAGATCTCGGGCAGCTCGGGGTCCAGGCGGGCCGCGATGCCCTCGCTGCCGAGCACCTCGACCGTACGGGCGGCGGGGCCGTGCCCCTCGGTGAGGAAGACCGTGCGCCAGCCGTCGGCCAGCCACTGCTTGGTGTCGGCGAGCGCGCGCTGGGTGTCGCCGCGGTAGGTGTCGGGCGCGTGCATGCCCAGCTTCAGGGTGTCGCCGTCCCCCACGGCGGGGCCCTCGTCCGCCGCACCGTCACCGGCGGAGAACTGGCTCACCGACCACCACATCATGCCCAGCTCGCGGGCCCGGTCGCGGACGTCGGCGATGCCCCACAGCGAGGCGGCGCCCACATCGATCGGCGCCGCTCCGCCGCCCGCGCTGGCCGCCCAGGACGCCTGCAGGAACTCCTGGCTGGTCGCCACCAGGTCGGCGGCCCGGGTACGCACCCGCTCCGGGTCGCAGACCACGGCCATCGAGCCCGCCGGCAGCACGTCCAGCAGCAGTTCCATCTCGTCGACCAGCACCGGAGCCAGCGACTCCATGCCTTCGACGGCGATGCCCTCGGCGATCTTGCCGAGGAGTTCGCCCAGCTCGGGGTGGCGCTCGGCGAGCGCGGCGGCCCGGGCGCGGACCTCCTCGGTCAGCAGCAGCTCCCGGCACGGCGGCGCCCACAGGCCGTGCTCGGCGACCTCCAGCGACCGCTGGTCGGCGACCTTGAAGTAGCGGATCTCCTCGACGTCGTCGCCCCAGAACTCCACCCGCAGGGGGTGCTCCTCGGTCGGCGGGAACACGTCCAGGATGCCGCCGCGGACCGCGAACTCGCCGCGCTTCTCGACCAGCTCGACCCGGGCGTAGGCGGCCGCCGCCAGGGCGTCGACGACCTCCTCCAGATCGGCCGTCCCGCCCGTGCGCAGACTGACCGGCTCCAGGTCTCCCAACCCCTTGACCTGCGGCTGGAGCACGGAACGGATGGGCGCGACGACCACCGAGACCGGGCCGGCGGTCGGGTCGTCGGCGCGCGGGTGGGCGAGTCGGCGCAGCACCGCGAGGCGCCGGCCGACGGTGTCCGAGCGCGGCGAGAGCCGCTCGTGCGGCAGCGTCTCCCAGGACGGGAACTCCACGACGGAGTTGTCCGCGCCGGCCGGCATCAGGCTGCGCAGCGCGGCGGCGAGGTCCTCGGCCTCCCGGCCGGTGGCGGTCACCGCCAGCACGGGGCGCTTCGCCTCGCGGGCGAGCGCGGCGATGGTGAAGGGGCGGGCGGCCGGCGGGCCGACCAGATCGACGTGCCGGCGGTGTCCGTCGGCCGCGGCCTGCACCGCTTCGGCGAGCGCCGGGTCCCGTACGACGGCGTCGAGCAGACCAGTCAGGCTCATGAAAAGGTTCCGTCCCAGCAAGCGAGGCGATCAACGCGAACGGCCCGCGACGTGGCACGGGCGGGGCTGCCCACGATACGCCGGACCGCCGACAACCCGCCGTCGGAGCCGCCGGCCCCCGCCCGGGGCGCACCGCGCGGGGCCGGGAGTGTCCGGTCGGCGAGAAGCGCCGTTCCGCATCCCGGTCGCGCGTGGTTGGCTGTCCATGGGAACGGTGTCCGATACACACACCGACGGCACGTCCGCGGAGGGGGAAGCGTGAGCCGCACGACCAGGGACAGCGACAGGCCGACGGACCGGGGTGCGGACGGCCCGGACCCCCACATAGCGGAGGCCGGCGGCCCGGCCACCCGGCGCGGCCCGGTCGTCGCGGCCCTCATGCTCGGCATGGCGCTGGCCGCGCTCGACGCCACGATCATCGCCACCGCCGTACCGCAGATCGTCGGCGACCTCGGCGGCTTCGCGGTGTTCTCCTGGCTGTTCTCCGGCTATCTGCTGGCCGTCACCGTCACCCTGCCGGTCTACGGCAAGCTCTCCGACACCTTCGGCCGCAAGCCCGTCCTGCTCACCGGCATCGTGCTCTTCCTCGTCGGCTCGCTGGCCTGCGCCGGCGCCTGGAACATGGCGTCGCTGATCGCCTTCCGGGTGGTCCAGGGGCTGGGCGGCGGCGCGCTGCAGGGCACCGTGCAGACCATCGCCGCCGACCTGTACCCGATGCCGGAACGCCCCAAGATCCAGGCGAAGCTCTCCAGCGTCTGGGCCACGTCGGCGGTGGCCGGGCCCGCACTGGGCGGGCTGCTGGCCGCGTACGCCGACTGGCGGTGGATCTTCCTGGTCAACGTGCCGGTGGGGGCGGTGGCGCTGTGGCTGATCGCCCGGCACTTCACCGAGACCGGACGCGGCGGCCGCGCGGGCGGGCGGCCCCGCGTGGACTGGCCCGGCGCGCTGGCGATCTTCGTCTGCGGCGGGCTGCTGCTGACCGCCCTGGTCCAGGGCGGCGTCGCCTGGCCGTGGCTGTCCGCCCCGTCGCTGCTGCTGTTCGCCGGCAGCGCGGTGTGCGCGGCGGTCACCGTCCTGATCGAACGGCGCGCCGCGGAACCGATCATCCCCGGCTGGGTCTGGCGCCGCCGCCCCAGCTCCGCGGTCAACCTCGCGCTGGGCGCGCTGGGCCTGCTGATGGTCGCACCGACCGTCTTCCTGCCCACCTACGCGCAGGCGGTGCTGGGGCTCGGCCCGACCGCCGCCGGCTTCGTGCTCTCCGTGATGACCCTCAGCTGGCCGGTGTCGGCCGCCCTGAGCAGCCACGTCTACAACCGCCTCGGCATCCGCAACTGCGCGGTGCTGGGCATCGGCGCCGCCGGACTGGTTCTGCTCGCCTTCCCGCTGCTGCCCTACCCCGGCGCCGCCTGGCAGCCCGCCCTGCTCATGCTGGCGCTGGGGGCCGCCCTCGGCCTCTTCCAGCTGCCGCTGATCATCGGCGTCCAGTCGTCCGTCGGCTACGCCGAGCGCGGCACCGCCACCGCCTCGATCCTCTTCTGCCGCCAGGTCGGCCAGTCGGTCGGCGCCGCGCTCTTCGGCGCGGTCGCCAACACCACCCTCAACGACCGTCTCGCCGGCGCCCCTTCGGACATCCGCCCCGGCCTGCCCGGCGACCTCGACGCGGTCTCGCGCGCCCTGGAGCACACCGGCGCCCTCACCGCCCACGCCACGGACTACCTGCGCCGCGCCGTCGCCGCCACCGTCGACCACGTCTACCTCGGCGCCGCCGCGGCCGCCGCCCTCGCCCTGCTCGCGCTGGTTCTGCTCGCGCCGCGGCGCTTCCCGGTGCACGCCGACGCCCCACCCGGCGGGGCCCCGGCCGAGGCGCCCGCGGGCGACGACGGCCGGGCCCGTACGGGCGGGACGGAGCCGGACGCGACGTAGCGGGCCGGGGCCCGGCGGCCGGTCAGCGGCGCGGTCGGGGCAGCTCCGTCTCCAGGGTGTCCGCCTCGTCGGAGCCGGCGCGCCCGGCGGCGTCCGGGCCGGCACCGGCGCTCCCCGCGCGGTCCCCGTCGAGGTCGTCCGGCAGGGCCACCGGCGCCTTCCCGGTGAGCGCCGCCAGGCTGTTGCGCACGTGCGTCATGTGGATGCGCAGCTCCGCACGCTCCTCGTCGTGCTCGCGCAGGGTCCGCTCGGTGGCCCGCTCGATCCGCTCCACCTCGACCCTCGCCTGCCTCAGCAGCCCGGCGGCCCGGTCCTCGGCGTCCTCCTGCCGGTGCCGGGCGGCCTCCTCGACCTCCGCGTACAGCCGGCGGTGGTCGGCGAGCACGGTCCGCCCGCGGGCGTCCAGCTCCGCGACGAGGTCGTCGGTCGCGGCCTCCCGCTCGGCGATCTCCCGCCCCGCCGTGTCCCACCCCTCGGCCTGCTGCTTCTCCTGGTCGCGCACCATCCGCTCGGTGCGCCGGACGGTCTCCTCCAGCGCCTCGGCCGCCTCCTCGCGCAGCGTCTCGGCCTCCTTGGCCGCCGCCGACACCATCCGCGCGGCCTCGTCCTGCGCCCTGACCTCCGTCCGCCGGGCCAGCTCGTCCGCCTCGGTGCGCAGCGCGTACGCCGCCTTGTCCGCCGCCTCCCGCACCTCGCGCCCGTAGGCGTCGGCCTCGTCCCGCAGGTGCGCGGCGGCCTCCTCCGCCTCGGCGCGCAGCCGCTCCGACTCCGACTCCGCGGTGGTGAGGATCAACCGGGCCTCGGTGCCGAGGGATTCGTACGTCTGCGGCGGCAGCGTCGCCAGATGCAGCCGCACCGCGGCGAGTTCGGCCTCCATCTCGTTGCACAGGACGGTGAGCCGTGCGGCGCGCTCCCAGCAGGAGTCACGGTCGACGGAGAGCCCCTCGAAGCGGCGGTCCACGTCCTCCGGCCGGTATCCACGCCCTCGTACGGTCTCGAACCCGTGAGGCGACACCGATGCACTCATCCCTCAAGCCCCTCTGTGCAGTTACGCGCGCTGTTCTTCGGACCGGCCGGGATTCCGTGCCGTCGCGGCACGCCTACCGGCCCACCGCACCAGGATGCGTCATTTATCGGCAGAAGTCGGAATTGGATCATCGTTGCGGAGAGCGAGGAACAACCGCTTCGCCCCGCTTTCGTCCCACCGCAGCACCGACCCGGCACCGGCCACCATCACGCCGGGCTGACGCACCGGCACCGTGGCCGCCGCCCCACCGCCGCCGGCGATCCGCTTCATCGACCAGCCCATGTCCAGCAACTGCCCCACCCCGGCCCGGTCATCCACGGTCAGCGCCGCCAACGACGCGTCCATCACCCGCGTCAACCGGGACGGGTCCAGATACACGTCGGAGCCGGCCATCCGGTCCGCCACCGCGCCGAGCAGCTGCCGCTGCCGCTTCACCCGTCCGAGGTCACCCTCCGGGTCCGCGTACCGCGCCCGTACGAACGCCAGCGCCTGCGTCCCGTTCATCCGCCGGCAGCCGGCCGGGAAGTCCGCCCCCGACTTCTCGTCGACGAGCGGCTTGTCCAGACACAGCCGGACGCCCTCCAGCGCGTCCACGATCCGCACGAACCCCAGGAAGTTCACCTCGGCATAGCGGTCGATGCGCAGCCCGGTCGCCTGTTCCACCGTCCGGGTGAGCAGCTTCGGGCCGCCGTCCGCGTACGCCTCGTTGATCTTCCGGCTGCCGTGCCCGGGGATCGGGACGTAGCTGTCCCGCGGCAGGCTGACCAGGGTGGGGCCGTGGTCCCCGGAGTGCAGCACCATGATCGTGTCGGTGTTCCGCACGTCGTTGTTGCCGACGTGCAGCTCCCTGCGCTGCTGCCGGGTCAGCTCGGAGCGGCTGTCGGAGCCGACCAGCAGCCAGTTCGTGCCCCGGCCCGGGGCCGGCCGGCCCGGATAGTCCCCCAGCGCGGCCGTGTGCTGGAGCTGCCGCCCCGCCCGCATGTACAGCCCGGCCCCCGCCGCCACCACCAGGACCACCAGCACCAGCAGCGCCGCCAGCAGCCAGCCCAGCCACGCCCACCGGCTCCGGCGCGGCCCCGGGCCGCCCCACCGCCCGGCGGCCCGCCCGCGGCGGCGCCGGCGCCGGCCACCCGCCCGGTACAGGGTCGCCGGCGACGACGACCACGACGGGGGTATCGGACGGCCCATATACGCATGGTCGGGGCGCCCGGCCCGTCCCGCAGGTCGAACGCCCCGCCCGCCGCCCTACAGCAGGCCGTCCCACATCTGCTCCAGCAGCACCGACCACCAGGTCTCCGGGGAGCCCAGCGCCGGCGGGTCCAGCGCCACCAGCTGCGCCTGGAAGTCGACGGTCCACCGGCCCGCCTGCTCCGGCGTCAGCCCGTACCGCAGCCGCCACATCCGCCCCAGCATCGCCAGACACCGCACGAACTCCGGCAGCCCGCTGTTCACGAACTGCGGCGCGGGCGGCTGCCCGCCGTGGCCCTCCAGGGGCACCGCCACGATGTTCGCGGTCCCGTACTGGACGCACAGCTGACGACCGAAGTCGTTGCCCATCACCAGGTACGACCCGGCGTCCGGCGCCGGCTGCACCCCGCGCTCCACCGCCAGCTCCGCCAGCGTCGGCACCGGGCGGTGCGGCTGCGCCTGCGCCCAGAAGAACGGCCCGAAGTCGACCGGCAACCCGGCCCACACCAGCATCTGCGCCACCACGTCGGGCACGCCCTGCCGGGACACCGCCCGCTGGTCGAACCGGAAGATCGCCTGCGGCCCGAACGCCTGCTCCAGCTCCTGCCCGATCGCCTGCGGCGGCACCTGCGGCGCCGGCGGCACCTGCGAGGGGTGCGGCAACGGCACCCGCACCGGCGCCGGCCGCGCCGGGCCGTCCGCGACCTGGTGCAACTCGCCCTGGTGCTCGACCAGATGCCGTACGCCCTGCTGACGCGAGGCGTGGTCCCTGCCGTACGCGGCGGTGTGGCTGATCCGCACCTGCGGCCAGTTGTCCCGGATCATCCGGGCGCAGTAGCCACCCGGCAGGTCACAGCACTCCAGCTCGGTGTGCAGCTCCAGCACCTGCTGCGGCGGAACGTTCATGCCCCGCAGCTCGTGCAGCAGCTGCCACTCCGGGTGCGGCGTACCCGGCGCCGAGCGGCGCACGATCTTCTGCTCGGAGCCGTCCGGCGCGCGGTAGCTCAGCACGGCCATGTAGCCCGGGCCGACCGTCGGCTGACCGCTGGGTGCCTGCGGATAGCCGTACGCACCCGGGCCGCCGGGGCCGCCCGTGGGGCCGGGCACGCCCGGCGGCGGAACACCGGGGCCGGCCGGCGGCGCGGGCGGCGTGCCGGGACCCGCCGGGCCACCGGGGCCACCCGGCCCGCCGGGCAGCGCGGCGCCACCGGCGAGCATCGTCGCCGCGGCGTGCACCCCGCCGCCGGGGCCACCGGCGGCCGGCGGTCCCGGCGGCGGGGGCGGCCCGGCCGGACCGCCGCTCTCCCGGCCGCCGCTCTCCGGACCACCGGCGGAGACGCCGGGACGGCCGGGCGGCCCGGGCGGCTTCGGCACACCGGGCGGCGCCGGGGGCGCGGGCACACCCGGGCCACCGGCAGCACCGCCGGGACCACCGGCGGCGGCCGGTCCGGCCTGCAGCGACGCCCCGTCGGCGAGCATCGTCGCGGCGGCATGCACTCCACCGGGACCACCGGCACCCGGACCACCGGCGCCGGGGCCGTCCGCACCGGGACCGCCGGTCCCACCGGGCCGGTCCGCCCCGCCGGGCCCGTCCACCGCGCTGAGATCGAGATCCGCGCCGTCCAGCTGCGACACCAGCTGCGTCGGTACGTACCCCCCGGCCGGCGCACCGGACGCCGCCGGGCCGCCGGGCGGACGCACCCCGGCCTGGCCCGTTTCGGCCTCCGCGCGCTGCGCGGCGTCCTGCGGCCCGCCCGTACGCCCCGCGCCGGGCACACCGGGCGGCGGGGGCGGCCCGCCGGCCGCGTTACCGGGCAGCGACGAGCCGTCGGCCAGCATCGTCGCCGCGGCATGCACCCCGCCCCCCACGGGCGGTGCCGGCGGGGTACCGGGACCGGGCACACCCGGCGCACCGGCCCCGGCCACACCCGGCGGAGGCGGCACATCGGCGACCGGCGGCCCCGACGGCGGCGGCAGATCAGGCAGCCCCGGCACCACCGGCGGCGCGGCCGGCATCGGCGGCGGCAGCGGAGCGCCACCGGGCCCGCCCACCGGACCGCCGCCCGGCCCCGCCCCGTCCGGCAGCTCGACAGCCGGCGCCACCTGCGTACGCGGCAACTGGCTGCCGCCCTGCAGCAGTTCGGTCCTGGCCTCGGACCGGGCGCGCGGCGCGGCCGGCGCGTCCTCCTCGTCGAAGCCGGCCAGCGGCGGCGCGAAGACCGTCTGGGGCAGCCCCACCGACAGGTCCTCACCGCCCCCGTCGCTGCTGGTGGTGTCGGCGGCGGCCCACGGCGTCGCGTCGGCCGGGGTGCCCGGCGCAACGGCCGCACCGGCACCGCCCGGCACACCCGGCAGCGGACCCGTCTCCGCCGCGTCCGCACCGGACTGCAGAACCCCGTCCCCAGCGCCGTTGACGCTCACCTCGGCCCAGGCGTCCGAAGCCGACGGAGCGGCAGGAGCCGAAGGCACGGAGGGCGCGGGCGCCGCGGCGGCCGGCGGCCCCGGCTGCGCGGGCACCGGGGGCGCCGACGGCGCGGCCCCGCTCCCCGCACCGCCCGGCCCGTCCGGGATGCCCCGCGCGTCCGCCGCCTGCTGCAGCCACTCCGGCGGCGTCAGCAGGAACGACGTGGCCTCCAGATCGATCCGCTGCGGCGCCGGCTCGGCCGCCCCGTACCCGCCGTCCGCGACCGCCCCGTACTCCTCCTCGTACCGGCGGATCACCTCACCCACCGGCAGTCCCGGCCACAGCGTCGCCTCCCCGCTGTCCCGCGCGATCACCAGCCGGGCCCGGCCGCCCTCCATCGACGGGGCCCCCTCGCGGTCCTCCGCCCAGGCCACGAAACCCAGGTCGAACTCCCGCACCCGCACCTCACGGTGGAGCTCCGCCGGCACCTCGCCGTTCACCCACCGCTCGGCGCGCTCCTGCGCCTGTGCGAACGTCACCAACGCGATCAGCCCCCCACCGGAACGGCAGCCGCGAAACCGCCGTCCACCATCAGGTTCGCCACGGTCTCCAGCTCCGGCGGGTTGCCCGCCAGCCGCTGCAGAAAATCGTCGAAATCCGCACCGCACGGCAGCAGCAGCCGCTCCACCCGCTCCTGCACCCCCCAGCCGTCCTGGTCCCGCGCGTCGTCGTACGGGCAGAACCACACCGAGCCCGGCGCGTCACCGCGCACCTTCACCGCGACCACACCGCCCTGCACGAACCCCACGCCCAGATAGTCCTTGGTGAAGTGGTCCCGCAGGCACTTGTTCACGTACACCAGGTCGTTGACCGCCGCGTCGTCCCGCACCGTGAAGAACGGCTGGTCGACCAGCAGCCCCAGCTCCGCGTCCAGCGCGGCACCCACCGGCGCGCACCCGCCCGCCGCCTTCAGGAACGAGCGGTACGCACCCGGCAGCCGGTAGCCCAGCGCCTCCTCGGCCTGCACCACCTGCTCCTCACCCACCGCCAGCTCGCGGTGCGGCAGCCCGAAGTGCACCGGCCGGGTCTCCTGCAGCGGCCGGGTCCCGCGCTTGTCGTGCGCCACCGCCGCCGTCGCCAGCCCACCGTGATGCCGCAGCAGCGCCTTCACCTCGACCGGGACCAGCTCCATCCGCCGCGTGCCGGCCACGTGATGCCACGTCCAGCCGTGCGGCGTCGCCACCGCGGGCACGTCTATCCACAGCTCGTGCCCCTGCGCGTGCAGCGCCGCGTTCGCCGACACGTAGTCCGTCAGCCGCAGCTCGTCCACGCCGAAGCCCTCCGGCGGCTCGGCGATCTCCGCGGCGGCCCGCGCATAGGGCGTGAACACCGGAAAGCCCCGCCCGTCCATCCGCACACCCGCCGGATACCGTGCGGCACGCACCGGATCCGGAAAATGCACCACCTGACCGGCATAGGCCGAATTGGGTGGCGCGGCGGCATGCCCCGCCGCCTGGGAGCCGGGGAGAGCCCCCAGCCCTGGCCGACCTGTCGTCATCGCGGATGCCCCCTGGCTGAAGCTGGCTTTGGGGCACAGCCTATGCCGTGCCGCAACACCCGCCCGCGCCCCCGCCCCCGTGCCCGTCAGCCCCGCGACACACCGGCGTCACCCACCGCCGCACCACCCCCGGGCCCCCGCGCACCACCCCGCCCACCAGCCCTGTTGACTACCTCCCGACGCCCCGTCAGCTCCCCGTGATCTCCATGACAGCCCGTCCGACTACCGCAACACCCAGCACATTTGGCAATCTGATCCCCCGCAACCGGGGGGATTGCAGGGAGGGAAAGCACCACCATGAGCACCACCGCACGCCACGGCACCGGCACCGGGGACCCACGCATCGGCTGGAGCGGCACCGCCGACACCCATCGCGCACCCGCCCTGCACCACCGCCGCGACGGCATCCTCCCCACCATCGGCGCCGCCCTGTCCGTACGCGGACAAACCCTCACCTGCACCGCCGGCCGGGCGGAACAACCGCCTACGTTGCACCCGCTCGTCCAGGACTTCCTCGACACCCTCGCCACCGCGCAGCGCGAGCGCTTCACCGGCCGATGTCCCGAAGCCGTCCTGCTCTCCCGCCACCTGACCGCCGTCGAGGCCAACCGTTCCAAACGCGCCTCGCGCAAACCCCTCACCAACGGCGAGGCCCGCCGTTCCCTCAAACACTCCAAGATCACCGCCCGCCACATCCGCGAGGACGGCGACCCCCAGCACGGCAGCTACGCCCCGCCCTGCCGGTCCTGCGACGCCCTCCTCGCCCACTTCGGCGTCATGCCCATCGGCACCACGCCCACAGGAAGCTGACCGTCACCATGCCGCCCACCACCCCCGGCCCCCGCACCCCCGCGCACGACCGCACCGACTCCACCCGCTTCCCCGCCGCCGTGGACGTCGCCCTGCAGGAAGCCGGCTGGCAACCCGGCCGCTGGGACATAAAGCAGGCCGAACACTGGGCCGACGCCCTGCGCGCCCACGCCTCCCCCGCCGGCCACCGCCACACCGTCTTCCCCGCCGCCGTCGAAGCCTGGGCCGAATTCGGCGGACTGCACATCACCGGCCCCGGCCCCGGCCGCCACATCGCCCCCGCCCCCTTCGTCATCAACCCCCTGCACGGCCTCCACCTCGCCCGCACGCTCGGCGACCTCGGCCGCGCCCTCGAAACGGACGTCGCACCCCTGGGCCGCGAGGAACTCACCGACCCGGACGGCGCGACCTACGGCCAGGCCACCCTCGCCATCGACACCGAGGGCCGCGTCTACAGCCTCGACCACACCGGCGACTGGTACCTCGGCGCCGACATCGACACCGCACTGGGAACGCTGGTGCTCGGCACCAAGCCGAGCCGCCTGGGGCTCGCCGCACACGACGCCGACTGAGGGTTGAGGACGGGGAACGGGGCCTCGGCGCCGCCGGCGGACCGCGGGGCGCGCGCCGTAGCAGGTCGCGGGCCCGGGGAAACGCCCGGTGGGCGGGCGCGAGCGCCGGGGCGGGTCGCCCGCCCCGGAAGAATCCGGCAACCGCCGGGTCAGGCCGCCGGAAGGGACGCCGGGACCACCGCGGAGACCCGGAAGCCGCCGGCGTCGGTCGGGCCCGAGACGAAAACGCCGCCCAGCGCGGTCACCCGCTCCCGCATCCCCACCAGGCCGTTCCCGCCGCTCGGCAGGCCCGCGTTCGCCGCGTCGCCCTCACACGGCCCGTTCTCCACCTGCACCGCCAGCTCACCCTCCCGGTGCGCCAGCCGCACCCGGGCCCGCGCCCCCGGCGCGTGCTTGTGCACATTCGTCAACGCTTCCTGGACCACCCGGTACACCGTCTGCTCCACCCGCGCCGCATACCGCAGGCCCGCCCCGACGGGATCCTCCGCCGGACCGTCCACCGACAGCTCGACCACCATCCCCGCCGCCCGGGACTGCCCCACCAGATCCCCGAGATCCGCCAGGGACGGCCCCTCGGCCTGCCCCTCCCCCGGTGTCCCGGCACCCGGGACCGCCCCGTCCCCCTCCGGCACGCCCCCCGCGGCCACCGGCGCGGGCGCCTGCGCCTCCGCCGGCACCCGCGCCCGCGAAGCCACCGCCGCCAACCGCTCCGGGGCGTCCGACGCCGTCACCCCCCGGGCCGCCGTCCCCTCCGCCGTACGCAGCACCCCGAGCATCTCGCGCAGCTCCGTCAGCGCCTGCCGGCCCATGTCGCCGACCAGCGCCGCGTTCTTCGACGCCTTCTCCGGGTCCTTCAACGCCACCGCCTGCAGCGCCGCCGCATGCACCACCATCAGGCTCACCCGGTGCGCGACCACGTCGTGCATCTCCCGCGCGATCCGGGTCCGCTCCTCGTTACGGGCCCACTCCGCCCGCTCCTCGGCCCGGTCCGCCAGCAGCGACAGCTCCCGCTCCAGACCGTCCGCCCGCTCCCGCAGGCTCTCCACCAGCCGCCGCCGGGCCCCGATGTACAGCCCCCACAGCACGGGCGGAGCCGTCAGCACCAGCCCCACCGCGAGCGACATCACCGGCACCACCCACGCCGGCGGATTGAAGTCCTCCTGGGTCGCCACGTCCTGCCGCAGCGTGAGGAACGTCGTCACCAACGTCCCCACGACCGTCATCCCCGCCAGCAACGTGGTGATCCGGCGCGGCACGTCCGACGCGGCGAGCGTGTACAGCCCCACCACACTCAGCAGCCCGCCCATCTCCGCGGGCATCACCGCTATCGAAACCAGCACCACCACCACGGGCCACCGGCGCCGCACCAGCAGCACCGACCCCACCAGCAGACCCAGCAGTACCCCGGCCGCCTCGGGCAGCTGCGCCTCCCGCGCGAACCGCACCCCCTCGACCATGCACTCCAGCGCCGACGCCACCGCCAGCAGCACATCCAGCACGGCGCTCCGCCGCCGGGCCCACCACCACGGCCCGCTCACCGGCGCGCCCCGCGTGGCCACACCTTCACTTGCCCCCGTCGTGGTCATACCGTCCAGCCTACGGGCGCCTCTTGCCGTTCCCCCGCAGCCGTCCGGGCCACGACGCCGGCCCATTACCGGCCGCTACCAGCCGTTCACCCGCGAACTGTTGAATCGCCCACATTTCCCCCGTTCCGCGCGCCGCGACCCGGCCGCACCACCCGAGGGCCGCACGCAAGAACGTCGGGGAGGGCTACCGCGACCGCCCGGTCACCAGGTGCTACAAAGTGCAGACCCGTACCGTCGCACCGAAGGCCGGTGGTACGGCATAGTGTTGGGTGCCAAGCGATCAGGCCGACGAAATGTCCAGCTTGAACCGCTCCACTATCCCCTGTGGTGTAATTGGCAGCACTGAGGCTTTTGGTGCCTTATGTCCGGGTTCGAGTCCTGGCAGGGGAGCAAGCAAAGTTCGGGTCCTGACCGCGAGGTCGGGACCCGTGCGCGTTTCGGTGGGAAAACGCACCGGTATCCTTCGGATGACCACCACCCGAAGTAGCCAAGAAGCCGAAGGGCATCCCCGTGAGCGCCAACCGCCCGGCAGCCGTCGTCGTTCTCGCAGCGGGTGAGGGCACCCGCATGAAGTCGGCGACCCCCAAGGTCCTGCACGCCCTCTGCGGCCGCTCCCTCGTCGGACATGTCGTCGCCGCCTCCCGTGAGCTGGACCCGGAGAACCTCGTCGTGGTCGTCGGCCACGCCCGCGAGCAGGTGCAGGCACATCTCGCCGAGGTCGACCCGGCCGTGCGCACCGCCGTGCAGCACGAGCAGAAGGGCACCGGTCACGCCGTCCGCACCGCGCTGGAGCAGCTGAGCGACAGCGGTGTCGTGCTCGACGGCACCGTGATCGTGGTCTGCGGTGACACGCCGCTGCTGACCGGTGAGACCCTCGGGCGGCTCGGTGAGACGCACGCGGCGGACGGGAACGCGGTCACCGTTCTGTCGGCGGAGGTTCCGGACGCCACCGGCTACGGCCGCATCGTGCGGGAGGCGGGCACCGGTGCGGTGACCGCGATCGTGGAGCACAAGGACGCCACGGACACCCAGCGGGCGATCCGGGAGATCAACTCCGGGGTGTTCGCGTTCGACGCCCGGCTGCTGGTCGACGCGCTGGGGAAGGTGCGTACGGACAACAGCCAGGGCGAGGAGTACCTGACGGACGTCCTGGGGATCGTGCGCGAGGCGGGGCACCGGGTCGGTGCCGCGGTGGCGGCCGACCACCGGGAGATCCTGGGCATCAACAACCGGGTGCAGCTGGCGGAGGCGCGCCGGCTGCTGAACGAGCGGCTGCTGGAGCGGGCGATGCTGGCCGGCGTGACGGTCGTGGACCCGGCGTCGACGTTCGTGGACGTGTCGGTGACGTTCGAGCAGGACGCGACGGTGCACCCGGGGACGCAGCTGCTGGGCACGACGCACGTCGGCACGGGCGCCGAGGTCGGTCCGCACGCGCGGCTGACGGATACGTCGGTGGCCGAGGGCGCGGTGGTCTCGTTCACGGTGGCCGAGGGTGCGCGTATCGGCGCGGGCGCGAATGTGGGTCCGTATGCCTATCTGCGCCCGGGAACGGATCTGGGGCCGAAGTCGAAGGCCGGCGCGTACGTGGAGATGAAGAACGCGTCGATCGGCGAGGGCACGAAGGTCCCGCATCTTTCGTATGTGGGGGATGCGACGATCGGTGAGTTCACCAATATCGGCGCCGCGAGTGTGTTTGTGAACTACGACGGTGAGGCGAAGCACCACACGACCGTCGGGTCGCATTGCAGGACGGGGTCGGACAACATGTTTGTGGCTCCTGTCACGATCGGGGACGGCGCTTATACGGCGGCCGGCTCGGTCATCACCAAGGATGTGCCCCCGGGTTCGCTGGCGGTCGCGCGCGGCCAGCAGCGGAATATCGAGGGCTGGGTCGCGCGCAAGCGACCCGGAAGTGCCGCCGCGCAGGCCGCCGCGGCTGCTCGCCGGGAGTCCGAGGGGGGCGAGCAGTGATCGTGGTGGGGGTACCAGCCGGCATTGGCTGGGAAGAGGTATGCCGTGCGGGGCGTACCGTGATGAGCGCACGCAAACTGTGATTCGAGGAGATTTGCTGTGACCGGGATCAAGACGACCGGCGAGAAGAAGCTGATGCTCTTCTCCGGCCGCGCCCACCCCGAGCTGGCGGAGGAGGTTGCGCATCAGCTGGGTGTCGGGCTGGTCCCGACGAAGGCTTTTGACTTCGCCAACGGTGAGATCTATGTCCGCTATCAGGAGTCGGCGCGTGGCGCGGATTGCTTTTTGATCCAGAGCCACACGGCTCCGATCAATAAGTGGATCATGGAACAGCTGATCATGATTGATGCGCTGAAGCGGGCCTCGGCCCGGAGCATCACGGTGGTCGTTCCGTTCTACGGTTATGCGCGCCAGGACAAGAAGCACCGCGGCCGTGAGCCGATTTCGGCGCGGCTGATCGCGGATTTGATGAAGACCGCGGGTGCGGACCGGGTGGTCACGGTGGATCTCCACACCGACCAGATCATGGGCTTCTTCGACGGTCCGGTGGATCACCTTTTCGCGCTGCCGGTGCTGGCGGACTACGTGGGCGCGAAGGTCGACCGGGACAAGCTGACGGTGGTTTCGCCGGACGCGGGCCGGGTGCGGGTGGCGGACCGGTGGTGCGACCGTCTGGGTGCGCCGCTGGCGATCGTCCACAAGCGGCGCGACAAGGACGTGGCGAACCAGGTCACGGTGCACGAGGTCGTCGGCGATGTGAAGGACCGGGTGTGCGTCCTGGTCGACGACATGATCGACACCGGTGGCACGATCTGCGCGGCGGCGGACGCGCTGTTCGCGAACGGTGCGTCGGACGTGATCGTGACGGCGACGCACGGCGTGCTGTCGGGTCCGGCGGCGGACCGGCTGAAGAATTCGAAGGTGAGCGAGTTCGTGTTCACGAACACCCTGCCGACGCCTTCGGAGCTGGAGCTGGACAAGATCACGGTGCTGTCGATGGCCCCGACCATCGCGCGGGCGATCCGTGAGGTGTTCGAGGACGGTTCGGTGACGAGCCTCTTCGAGGAGCAGTGAGCGTCCGCGTTCGCGCGGCGCGGTAGATCCATTTTGGGGCGGCCTTCCCGCCGGGTAGACTCGTGGAGTTGCTCGGCGAGGGAGGCCGCCCTTTTGGGTGGGTGCTCCGTTATCGACGCGCTCTTCGTAGCAGGTCTGTCGTGGGCCGGGTGACGCCCACCAGATGTTTCTGAGTTACGAGGAGTGCTTGTCATGGCTGAGATCAAGCTTGCCGCTGAGGCCCGTACCGACTTCGGTAAGGGTGCGGCGCGTCGCGCCCGTCGTGAGGGCCGCGTTCCCGGCGTCATCTACGGCCACGGTGCCGAGCCCAAGCACGTGACGGTCGACAGCCACGCGCTGATGATGGCGCTGAAGACCTCCAACGCGCTGATCCGCCTGGAGTTCGACGGTAAGAACGAGCTGGTCATCCCGAAGGATGTGCAGCGTGAGGCCATCCGCCGGTTCCTGGTGCACGTGGACTTCCTGGCCGTGAAGAAGGGCGAGAAGGTCGCCGTCGAGGTGCCGATCCACGTCGAGGGTGACCTCGCGCCGGGCCAGCACATCCTGGAGCACTCGCTGAACGCGCTGCCCATCGAGGCCGAGGCGACGCACATCCCCGAGTCGGTCACGGTGTCGGTCGAGGGCCTGGCGGCCGGCGCGTCGGTGCTGGCGAAGGACATCGTCCTGCCGAAGGGTTCCTCCCTGACGGTCGAGGACGACGCGGTCGTGCTGCAGGTCGTGGCGGCGCAGGCCGAGGCTCCGGCCGAGGAGGCCGCCGAGGGCGAAGAGGGCGCCGAGGGCTGATCCCTTCCGGGGTGGGCGTCCGCCGAGGTGGATTGCCGGTGCGTCCCGGGTTTCTCTTTGTGACCGTCGTTCCGCGCTGTGGCGCGGGACGACGGTCGCGTCGTTGAAGGAGCTTGCAGATGTCGGATGCAGTGGGCCCTTGGCTGGTGGTGGGGCTGGGGAATCCCGGTCCCGAGTACGCCGCCAATCGGCACAATGTGGGATTCATGGTCGCCGATCTCCTGGCGGAGCGGATGGGCGGCCGTTTCAAGGCGCACAAGGCGCGGGCGCAGGTGGTCGAGGGGCGCGTCGGGCCACCGGGGCCGGGAAGTCGCCGGGTGGTGGTCGCCAAGCCGTTGTCGTTCATGAATCTGTCGGGTGGGCCGACGACGGCGTTGCGGGATTTCTACAAGGTGCCGGTGGCCAACATCGTGGCGATTCATGATGAGTTGGATATTGATTACGGCGCATTGCGGCTGAAGTTGGGCGGCGGCGACAACGGGCACAACGGCCTGAAGTCGATCACGAAGTCGCTGGGTGCGGAGTACCACCGGGTGCGGTTCGGGATCGGCCGTCCGCCGGGGCGTATGCAGGTGGCGGATTTCGTGCTGAAGGATTTCTCGTCGGCGGAGCGGCGGGAGCTGGATTACTTCGTGGACCGCGCGGCGGATGCCGTGGAAACGCTGATCGTGGACGGGTTGGAACGGGCGCAGAGTTCGTACAACACGTGAATGGGGCAGTGCGGGTCAGGGGCTGACGAACTGTTTTCCGAGGTTGACCGGGCGCTGGTGCATGGCCAAGGATCGCCGCCATGCCCAGAAGCAGTACGCGCACCAGTTCGGTCAGACGCAGCCGTAGCCGGCGGTTGGGGGAGAGTGCCTTCGGGCTGCTGCTCGCCGCGCGGGTGGGGGTGATGGGCGTACTGGCGCTGCTCCTGCTGGTGGCGGGGGTGTGGACGTCGTGGAACACGGCGCGGTACGCGATGCTGGTGAAGGCGCAGGGCCGCGGCACGATGACGGTGGCGGCGTGTGCGGGCGAGCGGTGCACGGGCCCGTACGTGCCGGTGTCGGGGGCGGGCGGGCCGCGGGCGAAGGTGTCGATCGCGGAGGCCGTTGCCCCGTCGAAGGGCGAGCGGGTGGCGGTCGTACTGAAGCCGGGGACGTCGCAGGCGGTGCGGACGGGGCCGGCGGGGGTGCTGCACGCCTGGGTGCCGTTCGCGGGGTCGTTGCTGTTGGCGGCGCTGGTGGTGGCCGGGGGGATGCGGTTGCGGCGTACGGCGTGGGTGATGGGGTTGCTGGGGGCGTTGCTGCTGGGGGCGGCGTTCGCGGCGATGTAGACGGTTGAGGTACGACGGCGGCCCGTCCACTCCGGGGAGTGGACGGGCCGCCGTCGTGTGCGGATGCGGGTCAGCCGGTGTTGCGCAGGCCCGCGGCGACGCCGTTGACGGTGAGGAGCAGGGCGCGGGCGAGGACCGGGTCGGCCTCGTCGCCGCGTTCGGCGGCGGTGCGCTGGCGGTGCAGCAGGGAGACCTGGAGGTAGGAGATCGGGTCGAGGTAGGCGTCGCGGATGTGGAAGGTCTGCTTGAGCACGGGGCTCGCGTCGAGGAGTTCCTTCTCCCCGGTGATGCGCAGGACCTCGGCGACGGTGAGCTCGTGTTCGGCCTTGATGACGTCGAAGATGTGCTTGAGCTCGTCGGGGACGAGGGTGTCGACGTAGTGCTGGGCGATCCGCAGGTCGGTCTTGGCCAGCGTCATCTCGACGTTGGACAGGAAGTTGCGGAAGAAGTGCCAGTGCTCGTGCATTTCGTCGAGGACGGTGTCGAGTCCCGCTTCGCGGGCGGCCTTGAGGCCGGTGCCGACGCCGAACCAGCCGGGGACGATCTGCCGGGACTGGGTCCAGCCGAACACCCAGGGGATGGCGCGCAGTCCGTCGAGCGAGACGCCCGAGCCGGGGCGACGGGAGGGCCGCGAGCCCAGGTGCAGGTCGGCGAGCTGGTCGACCGGCGTGGAGGCGAGGAAGTACGCCGGCAGGTCGGGGTCCTCGACGAGGCGGCGGTAGGAGCCGTGGGCGGCCTCGGAGACGGTCTCCATGGCCGCGTCCCAGCGGGCGAGGGCTTCGTCGGACTGGCGGGGGGCGGTGTGCAGGGCGGATGCCTGGAGGGTCGCCGCGACGGTCAGTTCGAGGTTCTCGCGGGCCAATGACGGCACGAGGTACTTGTCGGAGATGACTTCGCCCTGCTCGGTGACCTTGATCTCGCCTTCGAGGGTGCCGTAGGGCTGGGCGAGGATCGCGTCGTGGGAGGGGCCGCCGCCGCGGCCGACGGTGCCGCCGCGGCCGTGGAACAGGCGCAGGCGTACGCCGTGCCGGTGGGCGACGTCGCGCAGCAGGCGCTGGGCGCGGTGGATCTCCCACTGGCTGGTGGTGATGCCGCCGAACTTGGAGGAGTCGGAGTAGCCGAGCATGACCTCCTGGACGTCGCCGCGGAGGGCGACGAGGCGGCGGTAGGAGGGGTCGGAGAGCATCTCGTCGAGCAGCTGGTCGGCGATCTTGAGCTCTTCGGTGGTTTCCAGCAGCGGGACGATGCCGATCTTGGCCCACCCGGCGTGCAGGTCGAGGAGTCCGGCCTCGCGGGCGAGGACGGCCGCGGCGAAGACGTCGTCGGAGCCCTGGCACATCGAGATGATGTACGACTCGACGACCTCGGGGCCGAAGGTCTCCTTGGCCTTGAGGATGGTGCGGAAGACGCCGAGCGTCTTGGCGCCGGCCTCGTCGAGGGGCGGCGGGGTGGGGGCGAGGGGGCGCCGGGAGCGCAGTTCCTTGGCGAGGAGCTTGCGGCGGTAGTCGCGCGGCATGTCCACGTAGCGCCAGGACTCCTCGCCGAGGCGGTCGAAGAGCTGGCCGAGCGCGTGGTGGTGGGCGTCGGCGTGCTCGCGAACGTCCATGGTGGCGAGCTGCAGGCCGAACGCGGCGATGGTGCGGAGGGTGCGTTCGAGGTGGCCGTCGGCGACGAGGCCGCCGCGGTGTTCGCGCAGCGACGTCTGGATGAGGGCCAGGTCGTCGAGGAGTTCGGCGGTGCCGAGGTAGTCGCGGCCGGGGACGTGGGGGGTGTCGCCGGCGAGGCGGTCGCGCGTGTTGACGAGCTTCTGCCGGATGCAGGTGGCCTTGAGGCGGTACGGCTCTTCGCTGTTGAGGCGCTTGTAGCGGGGGCTGATCTCGGGGAGCGCCTGGAGGTCGCGGTCCAGGGAGGCCAGCAGGTCCTCGGTGGCGCCGCAGTTGCGGATGGAGTTGGACAGCGCGCCGCGCAGCTCGTCGACGTGTTCCAGCGCGTCGGTGATGCCGTGTTCGTGCTGGAGGATCAGGACGTCCCAGGTGACCTGGGGGGTGACGTTGGGGTTGCCGTCGCGGTCGCCGCCGATCCAGGTGCCGAAGGTGAGCGGGCGGGTGCCGGCGGGCAGCTGGGTGCCGGCGCGCTCCAGCTCGGCGGCGAGGTCCTCCAGGACGTCGCCGACCGCGCCGCGGCCGAGTTCGTCGAGGTAGTAGATGGCGTTGCGGGCCTCGTCGGTGGGCTCGGGGCGGGCCACCCGCAGTTCGTCGGTCTGCCAGATGAGGTCGATGCTCTCGGCGAGGCGCAGGTCGGCGCGGCGGCGCTCGGCGGGGTCGGTGCTGTCGAGCAGCTCGGCGATCTTGCGGAGCTTGGTGAGGACGGAGCGCCGGGCGGCCTCGGTGGGGTGTGCGGTGAAGACGGGGCGTACCCCGAGGTTGGCGGCGGTCTGCCGGAGGTGCTCGGGGTCCGCGTCCTTGAGCATGTCGGCGGTGCGGGCGAGGATGCCGCCCTCCGCGGCGCGACGGGCGCGCAGCTCGCGGCCGCGGTGGACCTGCTCGGTGACGTTGGCGAGGTGGAAGTACGTCGAGAAGGCGCGTACGAGCTTCGCGGCGGTGGCCAGGTCGGTGTCGCCGAGGAGGCGGGCGGCGGCTTCGCCGTCGGACCGGGTCAGGGCGCGGACCTGCTCGACGAGGTCGAGAAGGGCGGGGCCTTCCTGCCGGACAAGGGTCTCGCCGAGGAGGTCGCCGAGGCGGCGGATGTCGGCGCGCAGGGCGATGTTGTCGCCGGTGCCGGCGGTGGCGTCGCCCGCGGTGGGCGCGGCGGGGTTGATGTCGGCACTGCTCACAGGTGCGGCTCCTTGCAGCGATCAGGGGCGTTGCACCGCGCCTCGTGGGGTGGGGGTGGCGGGCGACGCGTGGACTGTCTGATGCGGGCGGGTGCGGACCGCGCTGTCCGACGTCCCCAGGATAGGTCTGCCCGGTCTCGGCGGATCACACCGTCCGGTGGGTGGGCATCTACCGGGACGGTGGGTGTGGGGCCTGTCACGCCCTTGCCCGCAGCGGCGGCACTGCCATACTTACGACACCGTAGGTTACGGTCCCGTAGCCGTAGCCGTGCCCCCGAACCCCCGACGAGGGACACCATGACCGTAGGTTCTGAAGCCGTAGAGGATCCGCCTCTTTCCACCGATTCGCCCGTCGCGGCCGGCACGCCGATGCCGTCGGCGACGCTGGGTGGCGAGCAGCGCAGGTCGCTCGAACAGATCACGCTGCTGCTGTTCATCACCGTGCCGTTCGTGGCGCTGGTGGCCGCGGTGCCGCTGGCCTGGGGCTGGGGGGTGAGCTGGCTGGACCTGGCCCTGATGACGGTGATGTATTACATCGGCTGCCACGGCATCACGATCGGCTTCCACCGCTACTTCACCCACGGCGCCTTCAAGGCGAAGCGGCCGCTGCGGATCGCGTTGGCGATCATGGGGTCGCTGGCCGTCGAGGGCCCTCTGGTCCGTTGGGTGGCGGACCACCGCAAGCACCACAAGTTCTCCGACGCCGAGGGCGACCCGCACTCCCCGTGGCGGTTCGGTGACACGGTGCCGGCCCTGATGAAGGGCCTGTGGTGGGCGCACATCGGCTGGATGTTCGACGAGGAGCAGACGCCGCAGCACAAGTACGCGCCGGACCTGATCAAGGACGACGCGATCCGCACCGTCTCCCGCCAGTTCGTCCTGTGGACGACGCTGTCGCTGCTGATCCCGCCGGTGGTGGGCGGCCTGGTGACGTGGTCGTGGCAGGGCGCCCTGTCGGCGTTCTTCTGGGGTTCGCTGGTGCGCGTGGCGCTGCTCCACCACGTCACCTGGTCGATCAACTCCATCTGCCACGCGGTGGGCAAGCGCCCGTTCAAGTCCCGGGACCGCTCCGGCAACGTGTGGTGGCTGGCGGTGCTGTCCTGCGGCGAGTCCTGGCACAACCTGCACCACGCGGACCCGACCTGCGCCCGGCACGGCGTGCTGAAGGGCCAGCTCGACTCCAGCGCGCGGCTGATCCGCTGGTTCGAGAAGGCCGGGTGGGCGTACGACGTCCGCTGGCCGAACGCGTCCCGCATCGACGCCCGGCGCCAGGAGACGGCCGCCGCTGGGGTTACCCCCCAGCGGTAGCTGAGGAAGGCATGATTGACGGGTGGCGATCGACAACAGCAGCACGAACGACAGCAAGGGCAAACCTTCTCCGGCCGCGGCGACGCGCCGGGCCCGCAGGGTCCGGATGACCGGTGCCGAGCGCCGGCAGCAGCTGCTGGACATCGGTCGCACGCTCTTCGCCGAGCGCGGGTACGAAGGCACGTCCGTGGAGGAGATCGCCGCGAAGGCCGGCGTCTCCAAACCGGTCGTCTACGAGCACTTCGGCGGCAAGGAGGGCCTGTACGCGGTGGTGGTGGACCGCGAGATGCGCCAGCTGCTGGACATGGTGACCGGCGCGCTGACCGCCGGCCATCCCCGCGAGCTCCTCGAACAGGCCGCGTTCGCCCTCCTCGACTACATCGAGACGTACACCGACGGCTTCCGCATCCTGGTCCGCGACTCCCCCGTCGCCCAGTCGACCGGCACCTTCGCGTCTCTGATCAGCGATATCGCCACCCAGGTCGAGGACATCCTCGGCCTGGAATTCAAGGCCCGCGGCTTCGACCCCAAGCTGGCCCCGCTCTACGCCCAGGCCCTGGTCGGCATGGTCGCCCTGACCGGCCAGTGGTGGGTCGACACCCGCAAACCCAAGAAGGCCGAGGTGGCCGCCCACCTCGTCAACCTCGCCTGGCACGGCCTGGGCAACCTGGAGGCCAGGCCCCGCCTCATAGGGCACCGCAAGAACTGAACGGGCGGGGCCGGGGAAGGCCCCGGAGACCGTCCCCCCGTCGGCCTGCCGTGGCGGCGGGGTCAGTCGTGTGTGGGGGCCGGAGGCATCGGCTCCAGGAATTCCAGGCGGTTGCCCACCGGGTCGGTGGTGTGGAAGCGGCGGTGGCCCGGGAGGTTGTCGTCCCAGGCGACGGGGGCGCCGGCGGCGGTCAGGCGGGTGGCGAGGGCGTCGATGTCGGTGACGCGGAGGCCCGGGTGGGCCTTCCGGGCGGGGCGGAAGGACGGGTCGGTGCCGAGGTGGAGCTGGGCCGTGCCGGCCTCGAACCAGCAGCCTTGTGCGGCGAGGGCCGGGGGCTTGGGGAGCTCGGTCATGCCGAGGAGGTCCCCGTAGTAGGCCCGCAGGGCGTCTTCGGTGCCGGGGGGCGCGGCGAGCTGGACATGGTCGAGGCCGGTGATCACGGGTACGTCACCTCCGAGGGGTGAGGCGGACGGGGTCAGCCGAGGGGTTTCCGGGCGAGGGCGAAGATGCGGCGGAAGGGGAAGACGGTGCCGTGGGGGCCGGTGGGGTATGCCTTGCGGAGGGCGTCGCGGTATTCGGCGAGGAACGCGTCCAGGGCGGCCTGATCGTTTTCGAGGGCGGTCAGGACGGGGCGCAGGGCGGTGCCCTTGACCCAGTCGAGGACCGGGTCGTCGCCCTGGAGGAGCTGGACGTAGGTGGTCTCCCAGACATCGGCGGCGCAGCCGAGGTCGGTGAGGCGCTCCAGGTAGGCGGCCGGTTCGAGGACGTGGACGTAGCGGCGGCCGTGGGTGGTGAGGCGCTCGCGCCACTGGGGGGAGTCGCACAGCTCGCCGAGCAGGGCGTGGCTCGGTGAGGTGAAGTTGCCGGGGACCTGGAAGGCGAAGGTGCCGCCGGGGGTGAGGGCGTCGATCCAGCGGGCGAAGGATTCCGGGTGGTTGGGGACCCATTGCAGCGCCGCGTTGGAGACGATCAGGTCGTACGGCTCCTCGGGCGCCCAGTCCGCGGCGTCGGCGGGCGCGAAGTCGAGGTGTCCGCCGCCGGGGGTGGGGCCGGCGTGGTTCTCGGCTTCCTTGAGCATCTCCGGGGAGTTGTCGTATCCGGTGATGTGCGCGTCGGGCCAACGGGCGGCGAGCAGGGCGGTGACGTTGCCCGGGCCGCAGCCGAGGTCGGCGATGCGGGCGGGGCGGTCCTGCCGCGGGAGCTCGGATATCCGGGCGAGCAGGTCGTGGAAGGGGCGGGTGCGGTGCCCGGAGTGGCGGAGGTACTGCTGCGGGTCCCAGGTTGGCGCGTCGTGCATGGTCGTAAACCCTTTCGCTGTGCAGGGTTGGCGCAAGGCTGGCACGGTGTGTTGCACGGTCTGGATCGGGCCGACTCGGCCGGAAACCGAGCCTCCGCCGACGATGCCCCATAGTCCAGCGAAATATATCTCGACGTCAAGAGACTTCATGTCGACAGACCCTCTACACTGATCGTCATGGAGGACGAGGTCGACCGGCTGGTTGCTGCATGGCGCCGTGAGCGCCCGGACCTCGACGTGGAGCCGCTCGAGGTCCTCAGCCGCGTGTCCAGGCTGGCCAGACACCTCGACCGGGCCCGCCGGATCGCGTTCGCCGAGGTGGGCCTGGAGCCCTGGGAGTTCGACGTGCTGACGGCACTGCGCCGCGCCGGGGCGCCGTACCAGCTCTCCCCCGGGGCGCTGCTGACCCAGACTCTGGTCACCTCCGGGACGATGACCAACCGGATCGACCGGCTCGTCAAGAAGGACCTCGTCGAGCGGCTGCCCGACCCCAGCGACCGGCGGGGAGTGCTGGTCCGGCTGACCGCCGAGGGCCGTGACAAGGCCGATCAGTCACTGGCCGGGCTGCTCGTCCAGGAACGCGCCATCCTGGCCGAGCTCTCCCCCCAGCAGCGCCGCGAACTGGCCGGACTGCTGCGGCGGTTGACCGGGCCGTTCGACAACACCCCGGGCTAGCGTCCGGCGGCACCGGGGCGGGCGTGGTCCCACGGCGTTCCGGGCTGATGATCGGAGAAGGCGCGGCCGGGCGTCGGCCGTTTTCCGGGGCAGGCGGGGGGCGTGCGCTCCCGGGCATACGGCGCGGGCGCTGTGTGCCGAGGTCGCGGGGCCGGGTGCGCCCGCGGTCGACGGGGGTCCCACCACCGCGCACGACAGGTGTTCCACGCGCGAATTGGGGGCGCGCGAGCCAGTCGAATGCGCCCCATAATGCGGCGCGCGCCCCTCCCGTATCCCGTCCCCTTGCCCCCCGCTCGCGTTGTGCACTTGGATCGCGCCATGAGCCAGCAGCGCGCACCGCACCCGCCGAACGGCCCGTACGGCAGGCGGTTCGAGGGCCGTACGGTCCTGGTGACCGGGGCGGCCGCCGGCATCGGGGCGGCCACCGCCGACCGGCTGGCGGCCGAGGGCGCCGGCGTCCTGCTGCTGGACATCGACGACGCGCGCGGCGAGCACCTCGCGCGCCGCATCCGGGCGGCGGGCGGCCGGGCCTCGTACGAGCACTGCGACGTGGCCGGTGAGGACGACTGGCGGCGGGCGGTCGAGGCCGCCCGGCGGCGCTACGGCCCGGTGGACGGCCTGGTCAGCAACGCCTTCCTGCCGTACGTGGCGGCGGCCGGCGAGACCCCGCTCGCGGACTGGGACCGGCAGCTCGCGGTCAATCTGACCGGCTCCTTCCTCGGCGTACGGGCCGCCCTGGACGACCTGCGGGCGCGGCACGGCGCGGTGGTGCTGACCTCGTCGGTGCATGCCCTGATCGGGCTGCCCGGCCGGCCCGCCTACGCCGCGGCCAAGGCCGGACTGACCGGCCTGGGGCGTCAACTGGCCGTCGAATACGGCCCGGAGGTGCGGGTCAACAGCGTACTGCCGGGCCCGGTGCTGACCGCGGCCTGGGACGGCATCGGCGAGGAGCAGCGGCAGGCCAGCGCCGCGGAGACGGCCGCGCGGCGGCTGGGGCGGCCCGAGGAGGTCGCCGCCGCGATCACCTTCCTGCTCTCCTCCGACGCGTCCTACGTCACCGGTGCGAGCCTCGTCGTGGACGGCGGCTGGAGCGTGTACAAGAACTCATCGTGAGCTGAGCCGGCCGCGGGCGGGACCCTCGCGCCCCGCCCGCGCCTCGATCCGTAGGGGGATCCATGGGCATCCATTTCGGCGGCGACTACAACCCCGAGCAGTGGCCCGAGGAGGTGTGGGCCGAGGATCTGAAGCTGATGAAGGCGGCCCACGTCACCATGGTCACCGCCGGGATCTTCTCCTGGGCGAAGGTCGAACCCCGGCCCGGGCAGTGGGACTTCGACTGGTTCGACCGCGTCATGGACGGCCTGGCGGGCGCCGGGATCGCCGTCTGCCTGGCGACCATGACCGCCTCCCCGCCCCCCTGGCTCTCCCACGCGCACCCCGGGATCCTGCCCGAGGGCCCCGACGGACAGCGCCGCTGGCCCGGCGGCCGGCAGCACTACTGCCCCTCCAGTCCCGTCTACCGCGCCCACGCCGTACGCCTCGTCGAGCAGCTCGCCACCCGCTACGCCGGCCACCCGGCCCTCGCCATGTGGCACGTGGGCAACGAGTACGGCTGCCACACCCGCCAGTGCTTCTGCGAGGTCTCCGCCGAGGACTTCCGGCGCTGGCTGCGCGAGCGCTACGGGAGCGTCGAGGCGCTCAACGCCGCCTGGTCGACGGCCTTCTGGTCGCAGGGCTACGGCACGTTCGACGAGGTACTGCCGCCGCGCACCGCCCCCACCTTCCCCAACCCGGCCCAGCAGCTGGACTACTGGCGCTTCGGCGACGAGGCGCTGCGCGCCTGCTACCTCGCCGAGAAGGAGGTCCTCACCCGCCTGACCCCCGAGGTGCCGGTCACCACCAATCTGATGCCGCAGCACAAGCCGGTCGACGCGTTCGCCTGGGCGCCGCACATGGACGCGATGGCGCTGGACTTCTACCAGGACCCGCACGCGCCCGACGACCACATCCGGGCGGGCTACGTCTTCGACCTGATGCGCTCGGCGCGTTCCGGCCAGCCGTGGCTGCTGCTCGAACAGGCGCCGAGCGCCGTCAACTGGCGGCCCCGCAACGGCCCCAAGCCGCCCGGCGCGATGCGGCTGTGGAGCTGGCAGGCCGTCGCCCAGGGCGCGGACGCGGTGCTGTACTTCCAGTGGCGGCAGTCGCTGGGCGGCGCGGAGAAGTTCCACTCGGCGATGCTGCCGCACGGCGGGACCGACACCCGGATCTTCCGGGAGGTGGCGACGCTGGGGCGGGAGCTGGCGTCGGTCCCGGACATCGAGGGGAGCCGGTCGCGGGCCGAGGTGGCGCTGCTGGCGGACTGGCACAGCTGGTGGGCGGTGGAGCTGGACTCCAAGCCGTCGACCGCGCTGGACCACTCCCGGATCGCGCTGGACCACTACCGGCCGCTGTTCGAGGCGGGCGTGGCGTGCGACGTGGTGCCGCCGCAGCGCGAACTGTCCGGCTACCGGCTGGTGGTCGTCCCCAATCTGTACCTGCTGACCGCGGCCGACGCCGAGCGGCTGGCGGCCTACGTACGCGGCGGTGGGCGGCTGCTGGTGTCGTTCTTCTCCGGGATCGTCGACGCGCACGACCGGGTGCACCCGGGCGGCTACCCGGCACCGCTGCGGGAGCTGCTGGGGCTGCGGGTGGAGGAGTTCTGGCCACTGGAAGCGGGCCGTACGGTCGGCATCGGCGACGGCGACTACGCGGGCCGTGCGGACCTGTGGTCGGAGGCCCTCGACCTCGAAGGCGCCGAGGCGCTGGCCCGTTTCACGGACGGTGACCTCGCCGGGCGGCCCGCGCTGACCCGGCACTCCTACGGGCAGGGCACCGTCTGGTACGTCGGCACCCGGCCGGAGCCGGCGCTGATGCGGGCCCTGCTGGACGACGTGCGGGAGGCGGCCGGGGCGGCGCCGGTGCTGCCGGGGCTGCCGGCCGGTGTCCAGGCCACCGTCCGCGAGGGCGCCTCCGGGCGGTACGTCTTCCTGCTCAACCACGGGGCGTCGGCGGTCGAGGTGGACCTGCCGGAGCCGCTGTACGACGCGCTGGCCGCCGCGGACGGACCGGCGCGGACGCCCGTCGGGCGGATCACGCTGGCCGCCCGGGGCGTGGCCGTGCTCACGGACGGCTGACGCCGCGCCCGCGGCGCCGGAGCCCCGGGGCGCGTCGCTCGAAGGACGGGCCCTACGGCACCGGCACCGAGGCCGCCGCGGCCGCCGCCTCCAGCTCGACCGGGCCGACCCCGGCCCGGCGGGCCAGCGCCACCGCCGCGAGGGTCGAGTGCACCCCGAGCTTGCCCAGGACGTTCTGCATGTGCGTACGGACGGTGTGCGGGGAGAGGAAGAGCCGCTCGGCGACCGCCTTGCGGCCCAGCCCCGCCACCATGCAGCGCAGCACCTCGCGCTCGCGCGGCGTCAGCGACTCCACCAGCCGCTCGCTCTCCGAGCGGTGTTTGCGGGCGGCCGTCAGCTCGCGCAGGACACCGGTCAGCAGTGCCGGCGGCAGATGCGTCTCGTCGCGCAGGACGCCGCGGATCACGGCCAGCAGCCGGGACAGCGAGCAGTCCTTGGCGACCCAGCCCGAGGCGCCGGCCTGCAGCGCGGCGGCCGCGCGGCGCGGGTCGTCGCGGTCGGCGAGGACGACCGTGCGCAGGTACGGGTGGCTGGTGCGCAGGCCGGACACCAGCGCGATGCCGTCGCGCGGGCAGGGGCGCGGGACGGCCTCCCGGGCCGGGCCCGGCGCCTGCGCGGGCACCGCGAGGAGCGGCGCGGCGAGGTCGGCGTCGGCGAGCAGCACGTCGAACCGGCGGCCGTCGGTGGCCGCCCGGTCCAGACTGCGCAGCGCGGCGGGCGCGCTGCCCGCCGCCGCGACGTCCACGTCCTGTTCCGCGGCGAGCGCGGCTGCCAGGGATTCGGCGAAGATGCGGTGGTCGTCGACCACCAGAACCCGGATGCGTTGCACAGAGACCCCCTGTCTCGGTGAACGGACCATAGCGGGCACGCCGCCCGGATTGAAGATCGCCTCAGCGAACACGGCCGCCGCCGTGCCGACATGACTACCCCCACCCGGGACGCCGTACCCGAACGGTCTCGCCCCCTGATCAGCACCGGCCCCCACCGGTGCAGTGTCTCAGCGTACGGACGGGGTGCGGCAAGGGAAGGTGATTGGCGAAACTCCTCCCCCGGCGGGGCCATTTGGCGGACGTCCGGTGGACGCGCGCCCGTCGTCCGCCCTGCTAGTCGAGCCGGCGTGCTCCCGCGCTCGGGACGGCCTCGAAGATGCGGGGGGCGGCGTGGCCGGCGGCCGCGAACGCCTCGGTGACGGCCGTGCCGACGGCCCGGGCGGCGGTCTCCTCGACGAGCACGATCGCCGAGCCGCCGAAGCCGCCGCCGGTCATCCGGGCGCCGAGGGCGCCGGCGGCGTTGGCGGTGTCGACGGCGAGGTCGAGTTCCCGGCAGGAGATCTTGAAGTCGTCGCGGAGCGAGGCGTGGCCGGCCGTCAACAGCGGGCCGATGGCGCGGGTGCGGCCCGCGTCCAGGCAGGCGACGACCTGTTCGACGCGGTGGTTCTCGGTGACGATGTGCCGGACCAGGGCCTGTACATCGGGCCGGTCGGCCAGTTTCGCCAGTGCCTCGGGCAGGTGCGGGGCGGCCACGTCGCGCAGGGCCCGTACGCCGAGCGCCCGCGCGCCGCTCTCGCAGCCGGCGCGCCGCTCGGCGTACGCGCCGTCGCCGAGCTCGTGCTGGACGCGGGTGTCGACCACCAGCAGCCGCAGTCCCTCCGCCGCCAGGTCGAAGGGGACCTGGCGGCGGGTGAGGTCGCGGGTGTCCAGGAACAGGGCGTGGCCCTCGGTGCAGCAGGCGGCCGCGGTCTGGTCCATGATCCCGCAGGGCACGCCGACGAAGGCGTTCTCGGCCCGCTGGGCGAGCTGCGCCAGCCGCTGCCGTTCCAGGCCGAGGCCGTAGAGGTCGTTGAGCGCGAGGGCGGTGGCGACCTCCAGGGCCGCGGAGGAGGACAGTCCGGCGCCGGTGGGCACCGTGCTGTCGTAGTGCAGGTCCGCGCCGCCCACGGGCAGGCCGGCCTCCCGCATCGCCCAGACGATGCCCGCCGGGTAGGCGGCCCAGCCGGCTCCGGGCGCCGGGCGCAGTTCGTCCAGGCGCAGTTCGACGATGCCGCCGTCGGCGCCGCCGGAGTGCAGCCGCAGCACCCCGTCGGTGCGGGGCGCGGCGGCGGCGAGGGTGGTGTGCGGGAGGGCCAGCGGCATCACGAAACCGTCGTTGTAATCGGTGTGTTCACCGATCAGGTTGACCCGGCCGGGCGCCGCCCAGATGCCCTGGGGGGCGGTGCCGTACACCGCGGCGAACCGCTCCGCGGTGTGCTGAGCGCCGTGCGGGCGCTCGGTGGTCGGGGTGGCGGCTCCGTGAGCGGACATCAGGGCCCCTTCGGCTCGTCGTGGTGGTGGGCGCGGTCGAGGTTCTGCGTGAACTGCCAGGCGTCGGCGACGATTCCGGCGAGGTCGGCGCGGCTGGGGCGCCAGCCGAGGCGGTCGACGGCGGTCTGCGCGGAGGCCACCAGGACGGCGGGGTCGCCGCCGCGGCGCGGGGCGGCGACCTCCGGGACGGGGTGGCCGGTGACCTTGCGGACGGTCTCGATGACCTCGCGTACGGAGAAGCCGTTGCCGTTGCCGAGGTTGCAGATCAGGTGCTCGCCGGCGGTGGCCGCGGTGAGGGCGAGCAGGTGGGCCTCGGCGAGGTCGGCGACGTGGATGTAGTCGCGGACGCAGGTGCCGTCGGGGGTGGGGTAGTCGTCGCCGTAGACGGAGATCGCCTCGCGCTTGCCCTGGGCGACCTGGAGGACGAGCGGGATGAGGTGCGACTCGGGGTCGTGCCGCTCGCCGCAGTCGCCGTAGGCGCCGGCGACGTTGAAGTAGCGCAGCGAGACGGCGGCCAGGCCGTGGGCGGCCGCCTCCCCGCTGATCATGTGGTCGACGGCGAGCTTGCTGGCGCCGTAGGGGGAGGTGGGGGCGGTCGGGTCGGACTCGGTGATCGGGGTGCTCACCGGCTCGCCGTAGGTCGCGGCGGTGGAGGAGAAGACGAGCTTGCGCACGCCCGCCGTGCGCATCGCCGCGAGCAGCTCCATGGTGCCGCCGACGTTGTTGTCCCAGTACTTCTCGGGCTTCACGACGGACTCGCCGACCTGCGAGAACGCGGCGAAGTGCAGCACCGCGTCGTAGGTGGAGTCCAGCCACCTGGCGGCGTCGCGGATGTCGCCCTCGATGAACTCGGCGCCGGCGGGGACGCCCGCGCGGAAGCCGGTGGAGAGGTTGTCCAGGACGGTCACGGCGTGGCCGGCCTCCAGCAGGTGCTGGGCCACCACGCTTCCGACGTAACCGGCCCCGCCCGTCACCAGGTACTTGCCAGACTCAGGCTTGCTCATGACTTGCTTGCTACCTCTCGCAGTCGCTCGGCCGCGGCCTCCGGCGGCACGTCGTTGATGAACACGTTCATGCCGGATTCGGAACCCGCGAGGAACTTCAGCTTGCCGGAAGTCCGTCGAATGGTGAAAAGCTCGAGGTGGAGTGCGAATTCGTCGCGCTGTGCGGCGCGCAGCGGAGCCTGGTGCCAGGCGGCGATGTACGGCGTCGGCGGGGTGTCCTGCCCGTCTTCCCCACCGTCGAAGATCCGGTCGAAGCGCCGCAATACTTCCAGATAGATCTGTGGGAATTCTGTGCGCGCGGCGTCGTCGAGGGCGAGCAGGTCGGGCACCCGGCGCCGGGGGTAGAGGTGCACCTCGTAGGGCCAGTGGGCGGCGTACGGGACGAAGGCCACCCAGTGCTCGCCCTCCAGGACGACGCGGCGGCCGTCGGCCAGCTCGTCGGCGACCACCTCGTCGAAGAGGTTGCCGCCGGTGGTCTCGCGGTGCGCGGCGAGGGAGCGCAGCATCCGCTCGGTGCGGGGGGTGGTGAAGGGGTAGGCGTAGATCTGGCCGTGCGGGTGGCCGAGGGTGACGCCGATCTCGCGGCCGCGGTTCTCGAAGCAGAAGACCTGCTCGACGCCGGGGAGTTGGGAGAGTTCGGCGGTGCGGTCGGTCCAGGCGGCGAGGACGAGCGCGGCCTGCTCCTCGGTGAGGTCGGCGAAGGACGCCGCGTGGTCGGGGGTGAAGCAGACGACCTCGCAGCGGCCGTGGTCGCCGGCGAGGGAGGGGAAGCGGTTCTCGAAGACGACGACGTCGTAGTCGGCGGCGGGGATCTCGGAGTGCCGGCCCTCGCGCGAGGGGCACAGCGGGCACTCGTCGGCCGGGGGGTGGTAGGTGCGGGCCTGGCGGTGCGAGGCGACGGCGACCCGGTCGCCGAGGAGCCGGTCGTGGCGGATCTCGGAGGCGGTGGCGACGGGGTCGAGGGGGCGCGGGTCGGGGGCATCGCGTACGACGTCGTCACGCGAGTCGTAGTAGATCAGCTCCCGGCCGTCCGCGAGCCGGGTCGTCGTCTTCTTCACCGGGAGCTCCTCATCGCACACACCACCGCCGAGCAAACACAAACAAACACAATGAAGCACAACTAAACACTGCCGTCAATGTCGCCCGTACGGGCCGTCCAGGCCACCCCATACCGGCGCATACCGGGCTGTCGCATCACGATCCAACAACTCGATCGAACAAAAGTGTTCAGTTTCTGACCGGCCGCGCGTAGCTTTCTGTGCGTTCAGTTCGCACGCAATGACGCGTCCTCCGGGGGCGACCCCGGACCCCCGGAAGTGAGCTCCGACATGATCACCCTGGCCGAAGGGCTACGGCTCCCCACCAACGGGCTCGACTACACGATCCTGGCCCTCTACTTCATCGTCGTCCTCGGCATCGGATTCGCGGCCAAACGGAGCGTGCGGACGAGCCTGGACTTCTTCCTCTCCGGGCGGTCACTGCCCGCCTGGGTCACCGGCCTGGCCTTCGTCGCCGCCAACCTCGGCGCCACCGAGATCCTCGGCATGGCCGCCAACGGCGCGCAGTACGGGGCCTACACCGTCCACTGGTACTGGATCGGCGCCATCCCGGCGATGGTCTTCCTCGGCCTGGTGATGATGCCGTTCTACTACGGCTCCAAGGTCCGCTCGGTGCCCGAGTTCCTGCTGCACCGCTTCGGCCCCTCCTCGCACCTGCTCTCCTCGATCATCTTCGCCGTCTCGTCCGTTCTGATCGCGGGCGTGAACCTCTACGCGATGGCGATCGTGCTGCAGGCGCTGCTCGGCTGGCCGCAGTGGGTGGCCATCGTGGTCGCCGGCTTCTTCGTGCTGGCGTACATCACCATCGGCGGCCTGTCCTCGGCGATCTACAACGAGGTGCTGCAGTTCTTCGTCATCCTGGCCGCGCTGATCCCGCTGACCGTCGTCGGCCTCAAGCGCGTCGGCGGCTGGGACGGCCTCACCCACTCGCTGACCTCCTCGCACGGCGACGCGTTCCTGACCGCCTGGAAGGGCACCGGCATCGGTGAGGGCAACCCGCTCGGCGCGAACTGGCTCACCATCGTCCTCGGCCTCGGCTTCGTGATGAGCTTCGGCTACTGGACCACCAACTTCGCCGAGGTGCAGCGCGCGCTGTCCGCGAAGAACCTCTCCGCCGCCAGGCGCACCCCGCTGATCGCCGCCTTCCCCAAAATCTTCATACCCATGGTCGTCGTGGTGCCCGGCCTGATCGCGCTGGTCATGGAGCCGACGCTGGGCAAGTCCAAGGACGGGCTGCAGTACAACGACGCCATCCCGGTGCTGATGCGCGACCTGCTCCCCAACGGCGTGCTCGGCATCGCCGTGACCGGTCTGCTCGCCGCCTTCATGGCCGGTATGGCCGCCAACGTCTCGTCCTTCAACACGGTCTTCACCAACGACATATGGGCCGCGTACCTGAAGAAGGGCCGCAAGGACGCGTACTACCTGAGGACGGGCCGGGTGGTGACCGCGGTCGGCGTGCTGATCGGCATGGGCACCGCGTTCATCGCCTCGTCCTTCAGCAACATCATGAACTACCTCCAGACGCTGTTCTCCTTCTTCAACGTCCCCCTGTTCGTGGTCTTCATCATCGGCATGTTCTGGAAGCGGACCAGCGCCGCCGCCGGGTTCTGGGGCCTGTTGTCCGGCACCGCCGCCGCGATGGTCAACTACTTCTGGTTCTACAAGCAGGGCATCATCGCGATCCCCTCCGACCAGGGCGCCAACTTCGTCTCCTCGATCGTCGCCTTCGTCGTCGGCGCGCTGGTGATGGTCGTGGTCACCCTGGTCACCAAGCCCCGGCCCGCCGAGTCGCTGGCCGGACTGGTCTACGGCACGAGGTCCCCCGGCATGGAGGAGCTGCCCGCCGAGGGCGACGACGCCTGGTACCGCAGGCCGGCCCTGCTGGGCTGGGGCGCGGTCGTCCTCGCCGCCGTCTGCTACATCCCGTTCTCCTTCTGACACCGGCCCCACACCAGCGGAGTTGACCCACCATGAGTGACCACCAGCACGAGGTCGAGGAGCTGGAACGCGAATCGGCGACCGCCGCGCGGCTCTTCGACGTACGGCGCATCATCGGCGGCCTGTTCGTCGTCTACGGCGTGATCGTCACCATCGCCGGGCTGACGGCCGGCGACGCGGACCTCAAGAAGGCCCAGGACATCAACATCAACCTGTGGACCGGCCTGGGCATGCTCGCCCTCGGCCTGTTCTTCCTGGTCTGGCTGAAGCTGCGGCCGGCCGTCCCGCCGACCGCTGCGGAACTGGCGGCGGCTGCCGAGGACGGGCCCGCGGAGGGCTGAACCGGGCGTCGCTCACCCGGACTGCCGCGGCGGGGCCGGATCCTCCGGTCCCGCCGTCGCCGTCCGCGCGGCCCGGCCGCCGCCCGCCCGGTCCAGCAGCCCGGTACGCGCCGCCAGCGCGGCCGCCTCCAGCCGGGACCCCACCTCCAGCTTCATCAGCACCCGCTGGACATGCGTACGCGCCGTACTCGGCGCGATGTCCATCCCGGCCGCGATCAACCGGGTGTCCTCGCCGTCCGCGACCCGCATCAGCACCTCGACCTCGCGCGGGGTGAGCAGCTCCAGCAGCCGCGCGCCCTCGTCGTCCGGCTGCGCCGCGGGGTGCAGCAACTCCTCGAAAGCCTGCTGCAACAGCTGCGGCGAGACCGCCGACTCCCCCGCCCGCGCCTTCATCATGGCGCGCTCCACGCCCTCGATCCGCTCGTCGTTGCGGACGTACCCCGACGCCCCGGCCGCGAAGGCCGCGGCGATCCCGCGCGGGCTGGGCACCGGCCCCAGCACCACCACCGCGACCTGCGGCCGCTCCTTCTTGATCCGCACGACCGGGTCGAACGCGCCCGGCTGGGCGGGCTGCGCGGTGCCCAGCAGGCACACCTCCGGCGCCCGGCTCACCACCAGGTCCGCGGCCCCCGCGCTCGGCGCGGCGGCCGCCAGCACACGGTGCCCGCGCAGCTTCAGCGCCGAGGCGAGCGCCTCCGCGAGCAGACGGTGATCGTCGACCACCATGAGCCGCACGCCCATCGAGCAACCCCCTCCACCCCGGCGGGCCCCCGCGCGGCCCCGGCCGGGCCACTCGTCCCCGGGAAGCTACACGCTCGACTGCCGAAGCGCGCCCCCTACCGGGGAGAAGACCCCCGGAATGCTGGAATCCCGCCCATTCGGGGCCGATTGGCGCTGTCCACGCCCGGTCCCGGGACGTGCCCCTACTTGGCGGGCGCCGTCTGGGGCCCCGCCGGCAGGGGCGGTCCGCCGGAGAGTCGCGCGGCGATGTCCTACGGAGCGGCTGGTCGCGCCCCCACCGCACCGCTCATTCGTCAGGCCGTTCGCCGACCCGTACCTTCGCGAACTCCCGCTCCCTGTTTGAAAATAAAAAGAACCCCTGGCCGGTTTCTCGTCCGAATACCCCCGTCGGCGTTGTCAGTGCCGTATGCCAAGGTGGTCTGAGCAGATGAGGTGAAATTCGGGGGAGGGCCCGCCATGTCATTGGCCGACGAAGTAGCGGCAGTTCATGCAGGACAGCCGAATCCGGCAGCGCTGGTAGGCGAGTTCCGGCGCACCCATGTCCTGATTCCGACGGCCGACGACACACTCCTCTCGACGGAGTCGGGCGGCATCCGCTGGCTCTGTGCCTTCACCGACGAGGACGCGCTGGCCCGTTTCGCCCTGTCCCGTGGCGGCGAGCCCGGCACGGAGTGGCGGTATGTGACCGCGTCCGGGGCTCGCGTCCTTGACGTGCTGATACCCGCGATCGAGGGGCCGACGGGGGTGGCTCTGGATGCGGGCAGTGAACAGGGTGCGCTGTTCCCGCCGATGGCCGGAATCGTGCCCGACAGCGCGGCCATGGATGGAGCCACGACTGACATACCGGACGCCGATGCGTCGTTCAGGGGGAAGGCGTAGAAATGGGCCTGGTGGGGGGAAACGGGTATCAGCTCGAGCCGGAGGCTTTTGAGCAGCTCACCAAGGGAATCAAAGCGGCCACCGCAGAACTCAAAGAGCTGGGCTTTGATGTGGAGGCCCAACTGGGCCGCGGTTTCGACAAATTGTCCCTGGACGGCATGGAATGCGGAGATGACGGTCTGGCCGCCGTCCTGGATTCCTTCTGCGACCGCTGGGGTTGGGGTGTCCGCACCCTGATGCAGGACGCCAACGAATTCTCCAAGAAGCTGGGCCTTACCGCCGGTCTCTACTACGAGCAGGAGCAGTACGTCTCGGACGCGCTGAAGCAGACCGTGAACGCGGCGATGGGCGACCCGAGCCTGAGCGCCGAGCAGCTGCACAAGAGGTCCTGGAGCCAGATCGGCGGGGACAACCCGATCACCCAGGTCGCGAACCCGGACTTCGACCCGACCTCCAAGGAGTCGAAGGAGGCGCATGGGCAGATGCTGCGGGCGGGAGAGGACCTGGCGGCGGACGTCGAGTCGATCCCTGACCGGATGAAGCATCCCTTCGACGGGGACCGAGCCGGGGTGACGACGGAGTTCCACGAGCCGAAGGGTTCGCAGGGCAAGGGGGACGACAAGTGAGCTGGGTCGGAGACACCTTCAACGCCATCGGCGAGGGCGCGAGCAAGGTCACGGGAGCCATCGAGCGCGGTGCGGGCGAACTGGTCGAGCACGGCTCGGACCTGGCCGGCGACGCGCTGGAGACGGTAGGGCTGGACGATGCGGCGCACGCCGTGCGCTCGACCGGGGCCGAGGTCGCCGGTGCCCTGGGCGCACATGTCGACGAACGCCAGTTGGGCGAGACCGAGGACCCCAAGGAACTCATCCACGGTGACGCCGAGAAGATCAACGAGTCGGCGTCCCACCTCAAGGACTTCTCCGCAGCCTTCGACCGGGTGGCCGACGGGATGCGCAAGCTCGGCTCGGGCCAGCACTGGAGCGGGAAGGCCGCCGATGCCTTCCGTGAGAAGTTCGACATGCATCCCAAGCAGTGGATGCATGCCGCCGACGCCTGTGACGATGCCTCCAAGGCGCTGAAGTCATATGCGCACACGGTCACTTGGGCGCAGGGCAAGGCGGCTGATGCGATCGAGAAGTACCGCAATGCGGTGGAGGCCACCCGGCGTTCGGTCGAGGAGTACAAGTCTCACGTCGAGACGTACAACGCGCAGGCCGAGGCATACAACGCCGCGCTCGAAGGGGGCCAGGACCCGGGCCCGAAGCCGGTCGAGCCGGTCGTGACGAAGGATCCGGGGGCGGAGGGGCGCGAGGCGGCCCAGGACCTGCTCAAGGACGCCCGCAGCCAGCGCAATGAAGCAGCCGAGCGGGCGGGCCGGGCCATCAAGGCGGCCTTGGCCCATGCTCCGGAGAAGCCCGCGCTGACGGAGCTGGCGGGTGCGGCGCTCAAGGACGGCGGTCAGGCGCTCGTCCTGGAGAACGCGCACGTCATGGGCGGTGCGCTCAAGGCCGGTGCGGAGACGCTGAAGCTGGGCCGGATGGTCAATCCGCTGGACCCGTACAACATCACCCACCCCTGGAAGTTCGCGGACAACACCGCCACCATGCTCATGGGCCTGGCCAAGGCCCCGCTGCACCCCATTGACACCGCCAAGGGGATGCTCGGCTCGGGCTGGGGCAGCGACCCCGGCGACGCGTGGGGCGCCTTCCTGCTCAACCTCGTCGGGGGCAAGGGCGCGGGCGGACTGGCCAAGGGGGCAGCCAAAGCCGGCGCAAAGGACGCTGCCGAGAGCGCGGCGCGTACTGCCGCGAGGGAGGGCGGCAAGCGCACCGTCCGGGACCGTATGCGCACCGCCTGGTGCAAAACCTTCGGCAGCGACCCCATCGACATGGCCACCGGCCGGATGCATCTGCCGCAGACCGACGTCACCCTGCCCGGCAGCCTCCCGCTCGCCTTCACCCGTACCTTCGAGTCGTCCTACCGCACCGGCCGCTGGTTCGGCCCGACCTGGATGTCCACGGTCGACCAGCGGCTGGAGATCGACTCCGAGGGCGTCATCCTGATCGGCGAGGAAGGCAACTTCCTCCTCTACCCCCACCCCGCCGTCGGCGTCCCCACCCGCCCGGCAGAGGGCGACGGCGCGCCGCTCGAACTCACCCCGGACGGCGACTACCTCCTGGCCGACCCGGTCACCGGCATCCGCCGCTACTTCACCACCTACACCGACAACCTCGCCGTCCTGGACGAGATATCCGACCGGCACGGCAACCACCACACCTTCGACCACACCGACGACGGCACCCCGACCGCCATCACCCACAGCGCCGGCTACCGCCTCCTGCTCACCACCGACGCCGGCCGCATCACCGCCCTGCACCTGGCCGGCGCCGCCCCCGACGGCAGCGACCAACTCCTGGTCACCTACGGCTACGACGAGGCCGGCAACCTGGCCACCGTCACCAACTCCTCCGGCCTCCCGCTGCGCTTCACCTACGACGACGCCGGCCGCATCACGTCCTGGACCGACACCAACAACAGCAGCTACCACTACGTCTACGACGAGCAGGACCGCTGCACCTCACAGGGCGGCATCGCAGGCCACCTGAGCGGCGCCTTCACCTGGGGCGACCCCGACCCGCTCACCGGCCTGCGCACCAACTACCACCGCGACTCCCTCGGCCAGGTCATCACCTACCAGGTCAACGACCACCACCACATCGTCGCGACCACCGACGCCACCGGTGCCACCACCCGCACGGTCCGCGACGCCGGTCACCGCATCCTGTCCACCACGGACCCCCTGGGCCGCACCACCACCCTCGACTACGACGACGCCGGCCGGCCGACCACTGTCACCCTCCCCGACGGGTCCACGTCCTCCACCACCTACGACGCCGACGGCAACCCGCTGACCGTCACCGCCCCCGACGGCACCACTTGGACCCACACCTACGACGCGGCCGGCAACCGCACCTCGTCGACCGACCCCACGGGCGCCACCACGCGCTACACCCACGACGCCCGCGGCAACCTCACCTCCCTCACCGACGCCCTGGGCAACACCACCCACCTCTACTGCAACAAGGCGGGCCTCCCCCTCTCGGTCACCGACCCCCTCGGCGCGGTCACCCACTACCGCCGCGACGCCTTCGGCCGTACCACCTCCGTCACCGACGCCCTGGGCGAGACCACCCACATGGTGTGGACCGTCGAAGGCAAACTCGCCGCCCGCATGGACCCCACCGGCGCCACCGAGGAATGGACCTACGACGGCGAAGGCAACCGCACCTCACACACCGACGCCATCGGCCAGACCACCCGTTACGAATACGGCCACTTCGACCTCCTGGTGGCCCGCACCGACCCCGACGGCGTCCGCCACGAATTCACCCACGACACCGAACTCCGCCTCACCCAGGTCGCCAACCCCCAGGGCCTGACCTGGAACTACACCTACGACCCCGCCGGTCGCCTGGCCTCCGAGACGGACTTCGACAACCGAACCCTCACCTACACCCACGACCCGGCGGGCCAACTGCGGACCCGTACCAACACCCTCGGCGAGGTCACCAGCTACACCCGCGACATCCTCGGCCGCATCACACACAAGGACGCCGCGGGCCTCGTCACCACCTACACCCACGACACCTCCGGCAACCTCCACCAGGCCGCCAATTCCGACGCCACCGTCACCTACACCCGCGACACCCTCGGCCGCGTCACCGCCGAATCCGTCAACGGCCGCACCATGACGTTCACCTACGACGCCCTGGGCCGCCGCACCTCCCGCACCACCCCCACCGGCCACACCACCACCTACACCTACGACGCCGCCGGCAACCGCACCGCCATGGACATCGCCGGCCACGTCCTCACCTTCGACCACGACGCCACCGGCCAGGAACTCACCCGCACCATCGGCGACAACCTCCAGCTCACCCACACCTGGGACCCCACCGGCCGCCTCACCGCCCAATCCCTCACCACCACCGCCACCGGCACCCTCCAAAACCCCACCACCCCCGCCACCGAGGTCCAGCAGGTCCTCCAGCGCGCCTACACCTACCGCCCCGACGGCCACCTCACGGCCATCGACGACTCCCACACCGGCCGCCGCACCTTCGACCTCGACCGCGCCGGCCGCGTCACCGCCGTCCACGCCACCGACTGGACCGAGACCTACGCCTACGACGCAGCCGGCAACCAAACCCACGCCACCTGGCCCGACCGCCACCCCAACCCCTCAGCCCGCGGCGACCGCACCTACACCGGCACCAACATCACCCGCGCCGGCCGCATCCGCTACGAACACGACCCCCTCGGCCGCGTAACCCTCCGCCAGAAGACTCGTGTTTCCCGCAAGCCCGACACCTGGCGCTACACCTGGAATGCGGAAGACCGCCTCACGTCCGTCGTCACCCCTGACGACACTACTTGGCGCTACCTCTACGACCCCCTAGGTCGTCGCGTAGCGAAGCAGCGCCTAGAGCAGAACGGCCAATCGGTCACTCAACAGACGGAATTTACTTGGGACGGCACAACACTCTCCGAACAATCAACCTACACGCCAGGGGAGTGTGAAGCAATCTCCCTTACCTGGGATTACGGGGGTCTATCCCCGTTGACTCAGGCAGAACGCAAAACCACGTCGTCCATCAACGCTCCCCGACTCGACATCGACCAACGATTCTTCGCCATCGCCACCGACCTCATCGGCACTCCAATCGAACTGATCGACACCGATGGCTCCATCGCCTGGCGCTCCCGCAGCACCCTCTGGGGCGCCACAACCTGGAACCGTCGCGCCACGGGCTACACTCCCCTCCGCTTCCCCGGCCAATATTTCGACTCCGAAACTCAACTACATTACAACTTCCACCGCTATTACGATCCAAATGCGTACCGCTATTCGTCCCCTGATCCGCTCGGCCTGAGCCCGTCACCTAACCCCTCTACTTATGTGGGAAATCCTCACACATCAGTAGACCCAATGGGGCTCAAGTGCGAGCCCGGACGCCCCTCCCTGAACGATCTAGGGAAAGCAGGGAAGGATGAATTCGGGAATTACAATCACGGCTCCATGGATGCGCAGCAGCTCGCAGAACAACTGCGCCACGAATCAGCCAGCTCTCCGTTCCGCGAAGATGGATTCCTAACCGATCAGGCGATCAAGGACTCCAGGTTGATCATTTCAGGAGATAGACTAGGAAATCCTCACCTAACCGGCGAAGGTGGGTTGCTGCACCAGCAGCCCGGAAAACTTAGCGACTGGGGAAAATACACCTCGCCGCGATACTCTAGCCCTCAAGGCGGATTCGAAGTTCACTACTACATGAATAAAAAGACCGGCCAAATTCTTCTGTACGACTACAAGGCGAAACTTGGAGGCTGAAAAGTGAAAGTACGATTTACAGGATCCTCTTCCCTTGACGAAGAAATCACCCAAGGAGCGTCTTCCCTAACCCGAGGCAAGGAGTACTCGGTACTTGAAGTGTATGCCCAGCCTGATGGCCAGAATTACGTGCGCATCGAAAGCATCCCTCAGGAGCTCCCGGGGCTATTCGACACCCGACTCTTCGAAGTCTCACAAGCCGAAATCCCTCCGACTTGGAATACCTTCATCGACGCACATGGCGGGATTTCCATCTGCCCCGCTCCTTGGTTGACTCCCGGATTCTGGGAGAGCCTCATGGACAGGGAAGGCTGGGCCGTCGAGTGCTATGAGCGTGAAAAATCAAAGATCGATCCCAAATAGCAAGAGGTACCACTTTTGAGTGGATCTCACCTTTTTCACAGAGCAAGGTTCCATAGTGGATAAGGAATTCATTCCGGCGAAACGGGAAATCTGCCATCTGCAATGTGGACGGAGGTACGACAGAAGGTCAGATCGGGACTTTCTGCGACTGGTCCTATTCCTCCGCGAGCGGGAATGTCACGGAAGCTGACTCTGCGGAGCTGGCAAAATATCCACGGTCCATCCACTTGCAGCTCTCGCCGATGAGGCGGGCACGATTCGGAGGGGCACAGGAAGCCGGAGGGGCGGATGCTGGCCGGTTCTGAAGTACCGCCGATCACTGCTGGCCGGAAGACTCTTGTCGCGGTGACCGGCTGCTCTCCAAGGGGGCGCCGCCACGCCCATACGGCGTCGGTCCGGCCCCCTACGCCCCCTCCGCCAGCTCCAGCCACCGCATTTCCAGCTCGTCCTTCTCCGCGGTGAGCTCTCGGAGTTGGGCGTCGAGGCCGGCTACCTTTTCGAAGTCGGTGGCGTTTTCGGCGATCTGGGCGTGGAGTTTGCTCTCCTTGTCGCCGAGCTTGTCCAACTGGCGTTCGATCTTCTGGAGTTCCTTCTGGGCGGCGCGGTTGACGGCGGCGGCCTTCTTGGGGGGTGTGGCCTGTGGTGCGGGGGACGGTGTGGCGGCCTCGATGACCTTCTGGCGGCGTTCCAGGTACTCGTCCAGGCCGCGCGGCAGCATCCGCAGTGTGGCGTCGCCCAGCAGGGCCTGGACGCGGTCGGTGGTGCGCTCGATGAAGTACCGGTCGTGGCTGATGACGATGAGGGAGCCGGGCCAGCCGTCGAGCAGGTCCTCCAGCTGGGTCAGGGTCTCGATGTCGAGGTCGTTGGTGGGCTCGTCCAGGAAGAGGACGTTGGGCTCGTCCATGAGGAGGCGGAGGATCTGCAGGCGGCGGCGTTCACCGCCGGACAGGTCGCCGACCGGCGTCCACTGCTTCTCCTTGGTGAAGCCGAACTTCTCGCACAGCTGGCCCGCGGTCATCTCCCGGCCCTTGCCCAGGTCGACCCGGTCCCGCACCTGCTGGACGGCCTCCAGGACCCGCCAGGTGGGGTCGAGTTCGGCGACCTCCTGCGACAGGTAGGCCAGCTTGACGGTCTTGCCGACCGCGATCCGGCCACCGGCGGGCTGCGTCTCGCCGTGGGTGCGGGCCGCGTCGGCCAGTGCCCGCAGCAGCGAGGTCTTGCCGGCGCCGTTGACGCCGACCAGGCCGATCCGGTCGCCCGGCCCCAGCTGCCAGGTCAGGTGCTTGAGGAGGACCTTCGGCCCGGCCTGGACGGTGACGTCCTCCAGGTCGAAGACGGTCTTGCCGAGCCGCGAGCTGGCGAACTTCATCAGCTCGGCACTGTCCCGCGGCGGCGGCACATCGGCGATCAGCTCGTTGGCGGCCTCGATCCGGAAGCGGGGCTTGCTCGTACGGGCCGGGGCGCCGCGCCGGAGCCAGGCCAGCTCCTTGCGCATCATGTTCTGCCGCTTGGTCTCCTCGGAGGCCGCGATCCGCTCCCGCTCGGCCCGCGCGAAGACGTAGTCGCTGTAGCCACCCTCGTACTCGTGGACGTCGCCGCGCTGGACGTCCCACATCCGCGTGCAGACCTGGTCGAGGAACCACCGGTCGTGGGTGACGACGACCAGGGCGGAGCGGCGGACCTGGAGGTGCCGCGCCAGCCAGGAGATACCTTCGACGTCGAGGTGGTTGGTGGGCTCGTCGAGGACGATCAGGTCCTGCTCGGCGATCAGCAGCTTGGCGAGCGCGATGCGGCGCCGCTCACCGCCGGACAGCGGGCCGATGACGGTGTCCAGGCCCTTGTCGAAGCCCGGCAGGTGCAGGTCGCCGAAGAGGCCGGTCAGTACGTCGCGGATCTTGGCGTTGCCGGCCCACTCGTGGTCGGCGAGGTCGCCGATGACCTCGTGGCGGATGGTGGCGGCCGGGTCGAGGGAGTCGTGCTGGGTCAGCACCCCGAGCCGCAGGCCGCCGGAGTGGGTGACCCGGCCGTCGTCGGCGCTCTCCAGCTTGGCGAGGATCCGGATCAGGGTGGTCTTGCCGTCGCCGTTGCGCCCGACGACGCCGATCCGGTCCCCCTCGTTGACGCCGAGGGAGACACCGTCGAGCAGGGCACGGGTTCCGTAGACCTTGCCGACGGCTTCCAGATTGACGAGGTTGACGGCCATCTCACTCCTGCGCTTCGGGTCGATCGACCTTCCCAGCCTAGTCGGCGCGCGGAAGCCTCCGACCCGGAGCGGAGGTCCCCACCACCGCGGACCGGCAGCTGGGTAGCCGGTGCCCCCGGCGCGGGCCGGCACCTGGGTGTCCGATGAGTAGCCGTACCCATGGCGGCGGCCTGCGGCGGGCATACCTTTTGCACCATGAACAACGACCAGGCACCGGCCGTGCTCCCGCCCCTCGACGGGCCCCGGCACGGGATGGGCGCCGTCCTGGGCCGTCTCGTCGTCGGCCTGCTCCTGCTGGTGGGCGCCGGGCTCACCGCGGTGATCGTGCCGCTGTTCGTCATGGCCAGCGACAACTGCTTCGAGGGCGACGCCCGCCCGATCTGCTCGACGGGCGGCCAGCAGACCGTCGCCTTCCTGCCGGTCGCCGCCGCCGTCACGGCCGCGGTGCTGACCGTCATCGGCATCGGCAGCCGGCGCACGGCGGGTGTGGTCTGCCTGCTCGCCGCGCCCTGCGTGCTGGCCCTCGCCTGGCTGGTGTCGCTGGGCATCGCGGGCGCCTGAGAAGGTCGCCGGGCGTCGCATCGCGGGCGCCTGACGGAGGTCGCCGGTCGTCGCGGGCGCCTGAGGAGGTCGCCTGGCACCGCACGGCGGGCGCCCGGCGAGCGCGGCCGCCCGTCCGCTAGCGTCCCGTACATGACATCCGACACAGGCACGGCGGTGGAGACGGTACGGGGGCTGGTCTACGGCCCGGGCGGCAAGCGGCTGGACGTGTACCGCCCGGCGGCGGCCCGGCCGGCGGGGACCGTGCTGCTCTGGCACGGCATCGGCCCCGACGAGCGGGACGTCCTGGAACCGCTGGCCCGGACGGCCGCGGCACGGGGACTGCTGGTGCTCGTACCGGACTGGGCCTCGGACGCCGCGGACCGCGGCCGGTCGCAGCTGCTGGAGTCGCTGGCGTTCGTCCGCGCGGGGGCGGCCGGGCTGGGCGGTGACGGGGAGTCGCTCGTGCTGGCCGGCTGGTCGGCCGGGGCGGGCGCGGCGCTGGGCGTCGCGCTGCGGCCCGAGGTCGCCGGCGGGTGGCGGCCCGCCGCGGTGGTCGGCGTCGCGGGCCGCTACGACCTGCCGGCGATCACCACCGGCGAGGGCTCGCTGGCCGACGTCGCCGACGGCCTGGACCCGGCCGTCCCGGTCCACCTGGTGCACGGCGGCCGGGACACCGTGGTGGACCCCCGCTGCTCCCGCGAGCTGGCCGAGGCACTGCGTACGGCGGGCCGGCCGGTGACGCTCCAGGAGCCGGACACCGACCACGCCGGCGTGATCATGACGGCGTACGACCCGGCGTCGGACCGCTGCCTGCCGACGACCGCGGAACCCGCGCTACGGGCGGGACAGTTGGTGGCGGAGGTACTGGCCGCGGCGGCCGGGAGCTAGCAAGCCCCGTTCTCCCGGGGCTCGGCGGACGGGCCGGTCAGCGCGCCACGCGGTGGCGGAGGTAGACGACTCGTGAGCTGAAGGTGCGGGTCTCGACGAGTTCGAGATCCACCCGGCGCTCGTGCCGGGGGAAGAACGAGATGCCACCGCCGACCAGCACCGGGTGGACCATGGCCCGGTACTCGTCGATCAGACCCGACGCGGCCGCTTCGGCGGCGAGGGTGGCGCCGCCGATCGCGATGTCGCCGTCCCCCGGCTCGGCCCGCAACCGCTCGATCTCCTCCACCAGGCCGCCGGAAGCCAGGCGGGCATTGCCCCGCACCTCCGACAGCGTGGTGGAGAACACCACCTTCGGGAGCGGCTTCCAGAGCGCGGTCCATTCGAGCATGGCGTCGTCGAGCGAGGGGTCCTGATCGGCGGTCTCCCAGTACAGCATCGTCTCGTACAGCCGTCGTCCCATCAGGTGGACGCCGACCTCCCGGATCTCGTCGATCCAGAAGCGGAAGACGTCGTCGTCCGGTTCCGACCAGTCGAAGCCGCCGTCCGGTCCGACGATGTAGCCGTCGAGTGAGACGCTCATCGAATAGGTCACGCTGCGCATCGGAAGCCCTCCTCGGTGACGGCTTCGACAGTACGGCTGCTGAACACCGCACAGCGGGTAGCGGCTCGCGGGGTCCCCCGGGCCGAGCCACCGGCCGTGGTCCACGGGCCGCCCTCCCCCGGCGCGCCGGGGTACGGCAGAAGCCGTCGCGCGAGAGGACCCGCGCGCCGAGGACCCGCCCTAAAGGACCGTGGCCCCCACCGCCGGCGAGTCCGCGACCCGTACCTGGCGGCAGGTGCCGGATGCCAGGAGCGCCGCCGCCACCTCCCGGGCCGCCTCCGCGTCCTTGACGAGGAAGGCGGTGGTCGGGCCCGAGCCGGAGACCAGTGCGGCCAGGGCGCCGGCGGCGGTGCCGGCCTCCAGCGTGGCGGTCAGTGCGGGGCGCAGCGAGAGGGCGGCGGGCTGCAGGTCGTTGGCGAGGGCCGCGGCGAGGGCGGTGGCGTCGCCGCTCTCCAGGGCGGCCAGCAGCCGGGGGTTGGCCTCGGGGGCGGGTACGTCGGTCCCGGCCGTCAGCCGGTCGAACTCGCGGTAGACGGCCGGTGTGGCCAGTCCGCCGTCGGCGACCGCGAAGACCCAGTGGAAGGCGCCGCCGACGGTGAGCGGGGTCAGCAGTTCGCCGCGGCCGCGGCCCAGGGCCGCCCCGCCGACCAGGCTGAAGGGTACGTCGCTGCCCAACTCGGCGCAGATGTCCAGGAGTTCGTCGCGGGAGGCGCCCGTCGACCAGAGGGCGTCGCAGGCCAGCAGCGCGCCGGCGGCGTCCGCGCTGCCGCCGGCCATGCCGCCGGCGACGGGGATGTCCTTGGCGATGTGGAGGTGCACCCGCGGCTCGATGCCGTGGCGGGCCGCGAGCAGTTCGGCGGCGCGGGCCGCCAGGTTCGTCCGGTCCAGCGGGATCTGGTCGACGTCGTGGCCCTCGGCGGTGATCCGCAGGGTGTCCGCGGGGGTGGCGGTGACCTCGTCGTGGAGGCCGACCGCGAGGAAGACGTTCGCCAGGTCGTGGAAGCCGTCCGGGCGGGCCGCGCCCACCGCCAGCTGCACATTGACCTTCGCGGGGACGCGTACGGTCACCGACTGCGTCACTTGCCTGCCTCCCGCATCTCCGCGATCCGTGCGAACTCCTCCACCGTCAGCGCCTCCCCGCGGGCCTGCGGCGAGATACCGGCGGCGACCAGCGCGGCCTCCGCCGCGGCGGCCGAGCCGGCCCAGCCCGCCAGCGCGGCCCGCAGCGTCTTGCGGCGCTGCGCGAACGCGGCGTCGACGACGGCGAAGACCTGGTCGCGGGTCGCCGAGGTCTCGACCGGCTTGTCGCGGCGGACGAGGGAGACCAGGCCGGAGTCGACGTTGGGCGCCGGCCAGAAGACGTTGCGGCCGATGGCACCGGCCCGCTTGACGTCCGCGTACCAGTTGGCCTTGACCGAGGGGACGCCGTAGACCTTGTTGCCGGGGCGGGCGGCCAGCCGGTCGGCGACCTCGGACTGGACCATGACCAGGGTGCGGTCGATGCTCGGGAAGGTGGCGAGCATGTGCAGCAGCACCGGCACCGCCACGTTGTAGGGGAGGTTCGCGACGAGCGCGGTCGGCTCGGGGCCGGGCAGCTCCGTGACGTGCATCGCGTCGCTGTGCACCAGCGCGAAGCGGTCGGCGCGGGCGGGCAGCCGGGCGGCGACGGTGCTCGGCAGCGCGGCGGCCAGCACCTCGTCGATCTCGACGGCGATGACCCGGTCCGCGGACTCCAGCAGTCCCAGGGTCAGCGAGCCCAGGCCCGGTCCGATCTCGACGACGACGTCATCGGGACGGACCTCCGCGGTCCGCACGATCCGGCGGACGGTGTTGGCGTCGATGACGAAGTTCTGGCCGCGCTGCTTGGTGGGACGAACCCCCAGCGCGCCGGCCAGCTCGCGGATGTCGGAGGGCCCGAGGAGGGGGCCGGAGTCGTCGGTGCTGCTGTTGCTCACCCGTGAAGCTTACGGCCGCACACCGGCCAGGGAGTCGCCCCCCGGGTGATGTACAGCTTCTTGGCCCGGTAGGTCTGCTCCTCGGCGGGGGCGTCCTGCGGGCGGCCCCGGCCGCCGAGGGCGTGCCAGGTGGCGGCATCGAACTGGTAGAGGCCGCCGTAGGTGCCCGAGGAGTCGACCGCGTCCGGGCGGCCGCCCGCCTCGCAGCGGGCCAGCGCGCCCCAGGCGAGGTGCTCGGCGCCGCGCACCGCGCGGGGCAGCGCGCGGGTGCCGAGGTGCACGATCTGCGGCCGCGCGGCGCGCACGACCTCGGTGCGCAATCGTTTCGGCTTCTGCTTGACGCCGTTGACGGTGCGCAGCCGGTAGGTGACCCGCCGCACGCCGGGGCGTCCCTGCTGCACGACGGAGACGGTCCCGCGGGTCAGCGTGGGGTCGGGCCGGTGGACGGTGCGGAAGGGGACGGGTTCCTCCCGGACCTCTTTGGAGCCGGTGATGCGCAGGACGGAGACGGTCTGGCCCTCGCGCGGGAAGCTGTCCGGCGGCACCGAGGTGGTGTCCTGGTCGCGCAGCCCGAGGCCGGCCTCGGCGAGCGCCTCGCGGACGGTGGCGGCGTTGGTGCGGACGCGGTATTCGCGGCCGTCGGCGAGGAAGACCACCGAGCGTTCGGTGCGGACCGCCAGTTCCATGCCGTGCCGCTCGATCCGGCGGGAGCGGGAGGTCGACAGGTAGGCGCCCTCGGCGCGGACGCCGAGCTGGCGGAGCGTTTCGGCAACGGTGCCGGCGGTGGTCCACACGGTGCGGCGGCGGCCGTCGATGGTGAGCACGACCGGCCGTCCGTGCCGTACGACGACCTCGTCGCCGCTGGTCAGCTCGGTGCCGGGGGCGGGCGCGACGATGTCGTGGGCCCCGATGCGGAGGTGCTCGTCGGCCAGCAGGTCGTCGACGCCGTGGGCGAAGGTGTGCAGGGTGCGCGGGGTGCCGTCGACGGTGAGCCGGACGGCCTTGTCGTGCGCGATGAAGGCGGTGGTGCCGCCGGCGAGGAAGGCGACGACCACGGCCCGGGGCAGCAGCCGGCGCAGGGCATCGGGGTGCCCGGCGCGGCGCCTGCGACGGCTGCGCGCGGCGCGGTGGGTGCTTGGTGCATGGCTCACGGCGCGCTCCACATGCCCGGATGCGGTTGACGGGCGGAATGTAGCGGAGCGGGGATACCTCGCCAAAGTCACACCGGTACGGAAAGTGGTCATTTCGGGGTACCCCGGATGGCCGCGCGGTCGACCGGATCGCGGGCGTGGTGCGGTGCCGCCGGCCGGCCCGCGGCTCAGTAACCGAAGGCGCGGGCGGTGTTCGCCGCGATCGCGGTGGCCAGCTCGTCCTCCGTCAGCCCCTTGACCTCGGCCATCGCCCGCAGGGTGACCGGAATGAGGTACGGGGCGTTGGCCCGTCCGCGGTACGGGGCGGGGGTGAGGAAGGGGGCGTCGGTCTCGACGAGGACCAGTTCGGCCGGGGCGACGGCGAGGGCGTCGCGCAGCGGCTGGGCGTTCTTGAAGGTGACGTTGCCGGCGAAGGACATGAAGTAGCCGGCGTCGGCGCAGATCTCGGCCATCGCGGCGTCGCCGGAGTAGCAGTGGAAGACGGTCCGCTCGGGCGCGCCCTCCTCGCGCAGGATCCGCAGCACGTCGTCGTGGGCCTCGCGGTCGTGGATGACCAGGGCCTTGTCGTGCCGCTTGGCGATCTCGATGTGGGCGCGGAAGGACCGTTCCTGGGCCGCCATGCCGTCCGGGCCGGTGCGGAAGTAGTCCAGACCGGTCTCGCCGACGCCGTGGACGTGCGGCAGGGCGGCCAGCGCGTCGATCTCGGCGAGCGCGGCGTCCAGGGCGGCGTCCCCGCCGGGCTCCCGGGCTCCCTGCCGCGACCAGCCATCGGGGTCGCCGAGCACGATCCGGGGCGCTTCGTTGGGGTGCAGGGCCACGGTGGCGCGTACGGCGTCGTGCGCGGCCGCGGTGTCCGCGGCCCACCGGGAGCCGGCCAGGTCGCAGCCCACCTGGACCACGGTGGTCACCCCGACGAAGGCGGCCTTGGCGAGCGCCTCCTCGACGGTGCTCTCCTGCATGTCCAGGTGGGTGTGCGAGTCCGCGACCGCCACCCGAAGGGGCTCGGGCAGCGGCGGCGGGGTGTTCTTGTCCTGCGGTGCCATGGCCGCGATCCTACGAGGACCGCGGCCGGGGCCTCACCGGCGGTGGTGCTGGAAGGGGTGCAGCAGGTCGGAGAGGTGCCAGTGGTGCTTGCCGGTGTCCGGGCCGTCCTCGGCGGTGCTGCCGGTGCGCCCCCGAGCCGCTGCGGCAGACGCCGTTCCGTCGGCGCTTTCCTCGGGCTTCCCGTGCTTGTCGTGCCGGTCGTGCTTCGCGGTCCGGCCGTTGCCGGGCTGGCGCTGGTGCAGGTGCGCGATCGCGTCGGAGACCATCGAGACCTGGCCGGAGCGCATGATGCGGACGACGTCGCTGCTGCACTTGAGGCAGTCGGGATGGCTCAGCGGTGAGGGCACCCGCTCGCCGTCCGCGTAGTAGACGACGTGCAGCTCGCCCTTGCCGTCGAGCTGGTGGACTATCTCGTACGCCTGCTCCCAGCCGTGGCCGCACCTCATGCAGGCGAAGGAGTACGCCTCGTGGGCTGCGGGCTCGGGCCGGGGGTGGGCGTCGCTGGTCGTGGGTGCGCCGGTGGTCTTGGCGATATCGCTCATGTGCGCTCCTCTTGTCCGCTGGACAAGGTCTTCGGGAACGGTTCGTTCCCTCACCCAGTGGACGCCTTTCCCGGCCGCGACGCAGCTGATCGCCGGTGGTATTGGCGCAGATTTGGCCGACGGTAGGAAAATCACCCCAATGCCTCGGCCCGCGCTTTACCTTTCCGGCCAGCCGTTTACCTTCTGATGAGTCGGTTTTCGCCGTGCGCTGCGCATCATTCCCCGGCGAACGGTTTCGGGACCCCGCTCGTGACCGGATTCCGCTGACCGTTCCGCCCGCGGGACCGCCCGGCTTCCCCGCGCCCTTTCCGCCCCGCCCGGCGTCTCCCCGGCGCCCTCCCCGACGCCCTGCTAGGCGCCCTTCCCGGCGCCCTTCTCCGCTTCCTTCCCGGCGTCCTTCTCGGCGTTCTTCTCGGCGTTCTTGGCCGCGACCACCGCGTCGAAGACCTCCCGCTTGGGCAGTCCCGCTTCCGCGGCGACCGCGGCGATGGCCTCCTTGCGCCGCTCCCCCGCCTCCTCGCGGATCCGCACCCGGCGCACCAGCTCCGCGGCGTCGATCTCCGCCGGCCCGCTCTGCGGCGCCCCCTCGACCACGATGGTGATCTCGCCGCGCACCCCCTCGGCCGCCCACGCCGCCAGCTCGCCCAGCGGGCCGCGCTTGACCTCCTCGTAGGTCTTGGTCAGCTCCCGGCACACCGCGGCCCGCCGGTCCGCGCCGAAGACCTCGGCCATCGCGGCCAGGGTGTCGTCGAGGCGGTGCGGCGCCTCGAAGTAGACCAGCGTGCGGCGCTCGCCCTCGACCTCGCTCAGCCGGGAGCGCCGCTCACCGGCCTTGCGCGGCAGGAACCCCTCGAAGCAGAAGCGGTCCACCGGCAGCCCGGAGAGGGCCAGCGCGGTGAGCACCGCGCTCGGGCCCGGTACCGCGGTGACCTTGATCCCCCGCTCGACGGCCGCGGCCACCAGGCGGTAGCCGGGGTCGGAGACCGACGGCATCCCGGCGTCGGTGACCAGCAGCACCCGCGCCCCGCCGGCCAGCGCGTCGGCCAGCTCCGGGGTCCGCGCCGCCTCGTTGCCCTCGAAGTACGACACGATCCGGCCGGCCGGAGTCACCTCCAGCGCCTGGGTCAGCCGGCGCAGCCGCCGGGTGTCCTCGGCGGCGATCACATCGGCGGCCGCGAGCTCGGTGGCGAGCCGCGGCGGCGCGTCCGCGATCTCCCCGATGGGCGTCCCTGCAAGTACCAGCGTTCCAGTCACCCGCCCATCCTCCCAGGGCGGGACCGCGCCGCCGTCCGGCGCCATCCCCGGTGGCGCTCCGCACCGGCGCACAGGCCGCTTCCCTACGATGGGCCGGGTGACGAGTGAGACCACCGCGACCGACGCCGCCGCGCACCGCGCCCCGGAACCGGCCGGGCAGCCCCCCGTGTGGCAGCGGCGCCTGCGCCGCTTCGGGTACCCGGCACGCCCGCAGGCCGATGTCCGGGCGCGGCTGGTGCCCCCCTTCCCGGAGCCCGGTGGCCGGATGTGGGCGGCGTTCGGTGTAGGCCCGCGGGCGGCGGACCGGCTCGCGCGCTGGTCGGACTGGGCCGGCCCGCTGCTGGTGACGCTGTTCGCGGGCGTGCTGCGGTTCTGGGACCTGGGCAGCCCGCGGAAGGTGATATTCGACGAGACGTACTACCCCAAGGACGCCTGGTCGCTGCTGCAGTACGGCTACGAGGGCACCTGGGCCAAGAACGCCAATGACGCCCTGGTCGGGCACCCGGCGCACATCCTGCTCTCGCCCGAGCACTCGTACGTGGTGCACCCGCCGATGGGCAAGTGGCTGATCGCGCTCGGCGAGTGGGCGTTCGGGATGAACCCCTTCGGCTGGCGGTTCATGGTGGCGCTGCTCGGCACGCTGTCCGTCCTGCTGGTCTGCCGGATCGGGCGGCGGCTGCTGCGCTCGACGGCGCTGGGCTGCCTGGCCGGCGCCCTGCTCGCGGTGGACGGGCTGCACTTCGTCATGAGCCGCACCGCGCTGCTCGACCTGATCGTGATGTTCTGGGTGGTGGCCGCGTTCGGCTGTCTGCTGGTGGACCGGGACCGCACCCGGGCCCGGCTGGCGGACGCGCTGCCGCTGGACCCCGACGGCACGGCCCGCCCCGACGACAAGGTCGGCGACCGGCTGCGGCTCGGCCGGCGCCCCTGGCGGATCGCGGCCGGCCTGTGCCTCGGCCTGTCCGCCGCGACGAAGTGGAACGGCCTGTACTTCCTGGCCGCGTTCGCCCTGATGTCCGTGCTGTGGGACGTCGCGGCCCGCCGTACGGCCGGCGCCCGGCGCCCCTTCCGCTCCGCCGTACGCCGTGACGCCCTGCCCGCCTTCGGCTCGACGGTCGTCGTCGCCCTCGCCACCTACCTGGCGTCCTGGTCCGGCTGGATCGCGACCAAGGGCGGCTACTACCGCGACTGGGCGACCACCCCCGAGGGCCAGAAGGCCGGCTGGACCTGGCTGCCGGACTGGCTGCGCAGCCTGTGGCACTACCAGACCGAGGTCTACGCCTTCCACACCGGCCTGACCACCCCGCACACCTACCAGTCCAACCCCTGGAGCTGGCTGGTCCTCGGCCGCCCGGTCTCGTACTTCTACGAGGACCCCAAGGCCGGCCAGGACGGCTGCACCGCGGCCGAGGGCTGCGCCCGCGAGGTGCTGGCGCTGGGCACTCCGCTGCTGTGGTGGGCGGCCTGCTTCGCGCTGCTCTACGTCCTGTACCGCTGGCTGTTCAAGCGGGACTGGCGGGCCGGCGCCGTCGCCTGCGGGGTCGCGGCCGGCTACCTGCCGTGGTTCCTCTACCAGGAGCGGACCATCTTCCTCTTCTACGCGGTGGTCTTCGTCCCGTTCCTGTGCCTGGCGCTGGCCATGATGATCGGCGCGCTCATCGGCCCACCGGGCTCCACCGAGCGCCGCCGGACCATCGGCGCGGTCGGGGCCGGTGTCCTGGTGCTGCTGATTGTCTGGAATTTCATCTACTTCTATCCCCTCTATACCGGTATGCCGATTCCCAAGTCGGCCTGGCACCACCGGATGTGGTTCGACAGCTGGGTGTGAGGCGGGGGCCCGGCCGCTCTTCGACAATTCCGTCACAGCTGTACAACAGCGCGTCACCGGACCGTGCCCGGATCGAGACTCGACCACTTCCCCGTGTCCCTTAGAGTGCGGTGCACGTTCTTGTGTGCGTATTCAAGGACGAGACTCCTGGGAGGGGATCGGTGGCAATGCGCCGTGAGGTGAAGTACGGGCTGATCGGCGGCTCGGTGGCCCTGGTGGCGGGAGTCGTCGGCGGCTTCACGCTGTTCGGCGGCTCGGACGACTCCTCCCCGCAGGAGGTGAGGTCGGCCGACGCCAAGCCCGGCGGGGCCGGGCCGAAGGTCCCGACGGGTCCGCTGTCGGCCAAGGAGGTCCAGACGGCGGGGCAGCAGTTCCTCACCGCCTGGCAGTCCGGCGACGCCGCCAAGGCGGCCGGGCTCACCGACAGCCCGGCGGTCGCGAAGGCCGCGCTGGAGACCTTCAGCAAGCAGGCCCGGTTCTCGAAGGTGACGGTGACGCCGGGCACACCGGCCGGCGACAAGGTCCCGTACACGGTCGCCGCGCAGATCGACTACAAGGGCACCAAGGCGCCGTACACCTACCGCACCTCGGCGACCGTGCAGCGCGACAAGACCACCGGGAAGCCGCAGATCGCCTGGCAGCCGGCGGTGCTCCACCCGGGTCTGGCCAAGGGTGACCAGCTGCGCACCGGCGAGGCCGAGGCGCCCCCGATCAAGGCCGTGGACCGCAACGGCGCCGAGCTGACCCCCGAGGCGCACCCGTCGCTGGCCGGGGTGCTGGACAGCCTGCGCGACAAGTACGGCGACAAGACCGACGGCAAGCCCGGCGTGGAGCTGTTCATCCACCGCGCCAAGAGCGCCAAGCCCGCCGACCAGCTGCCCGACAAGACCCTGAAGGTGCTCTCCAAGGGCACCCCCGGCACCCTGAAGACCACGCTGGACGCGGGTCTCCAGGCCGCCGCCGAGAAGGCCGTCGCGGGCAAGAAGTCGGCGTCCGCGGCCGCCGTCAAGCCCAGCACCGGTGAGATCCTGGCGCTCGCCAACTCCCCGGCCAACGGCTTCAACATGGCCACGCAGGGGTCGCTGGCCCCCGGCTCGACGATGAAGATCGTCACCTCGGCGATGCTGATGGACAAGGGCCTGACCTCGCCGGGCAAGAAGAACCCCTGCCCCAAGTACGTCACGGTCGGCGGCTGGAAGTTCCAGAACCTCAACAAGTCCGAGATCAAGGACGGCACCTTCGCGCAGAGCTTCGCCGCCTCCTGCAACAACGCCTTCATCTCGCACGCCAAGGAACTCGGCGACGACGACCTCACGAACGAGGCCCGCGACGTCTTCGGCATCGGCCTGAACTGGCAGACCGGCATCCCCACCTTCGACGGTGCGGTGCCGGTGCAGCACGACGCGCAGATGGCCGCCTCGCTGATCGGGCAGGGCGGCGTGCGGATGAACCCGCTGAACGTCGCCACGCTCGCCGCGACGGTCCGCGCCGGCTCGTTCCACCAGCCGTACATCGTCGCGCCGGCGCTGGACAACCGGACCTTCGCCAAGGCCGCCCGCACCATGAAGCCCGCCACCCTCAGCGGACTGAAGTCGCTGATGAAGCTGACCGCGACCGCCGGTACGGCCGCCGAGGCGATGTCCGGGATCAGCGGTGACATCGGCGCCAAGACCGGCTCGGCCGAGGTCGACAACCAGAAGAAGCCCAACGCCTGGTTCACCGCCTACCGCGACGACGTGGCCGCGGCCGCCGTCGTCCCGGCCAGTGGCCACGGCGGCTCCAACGCGGGCCCGGTGGTCCGCGCCATCCTCACCGCGCACTGAGCCGGGACGGGGGCCCGCGGGCCCCCGTCCCAGCCACCGGATTCCCTTCGCGTGGCACGTACAGCTTTCGCTAGCCTGCGGGCCATGACCGATTCCGCGTCCACCGCACCACCGGCATCCCAGGCCCACCCCCGCTTCGCCGAGGCGCTCGCGGAGCTGGGGCTGAGCGTCGAGGTCCGCCGCTTCCCCGAGGCCACCCGCACCGCCGCCGAGGCCGCGGCCGCCGTCGGCTGCGACCTCGGGCAGATCGTCAAGTCGCTGATCTTCACCGCGTGGGGGTGCCCCGGGGCGTCCGGCTCCGGGGACGGCGAACCGGTCCTGGTCCTGATGGACGGCGCCTCCCGCGTCGACCTGGAGCGGGTCCGCGCCGAACTCGGCGCGACGAAGGTCGGCCGGGCCGATGCCACGCTGGTCCGCGAGACCACCGGCTACGCCATCGGCGGCGTACCGCCCTTCGGTCACCGCACCCGCACCCGCGTCCTGGCCGACCGCGGACTGCTCGCCCACGACACGGTCTGGGCCGCCGCCGGCACCCCGCACACCGTCTTCCCGCTCGCCCCCGCCACCCTGATCGACCACGCCCGGGGCCGCGTGGTGGACGTGCGCGAGCGCACCGCGTGACCCCGCTCGTCGTCGCGGCCGTCCTGCTGGCCGCCGTCACCCACGCCAGCTGGAACGCCATCGCCCACGGCATACGCGACCAACTGCTCGCCTTCACGCTCGTCGGCGGCGGCGGTGCGCTCTGCGGTGCCGTCCTCGCCGGCGTCTCCCCGCTGCCCGCCGCCGGCGCCTGGCCCTTCCTCCTGGGCTCGGCCGTGCTGCACATCGTCTACCAGGCGCTGCTCATGCGGTCGTTCCAGCTGGGCGACTTCGGCCAGATGTACCCCATCGCCCGCGGCACCGCGCCCCTCGTGGTCACCGTCCTCGCGGCCGTCTTCGTCCACGAGATCCCCGGCCCCTGGGCGCTCGCCGGCGTCGCCCTCGCCTCGGCCGGCCTGGTGGGCGTCGCCCTGTGGGGCATCCGCGGCTCCGGCAGCCACCCGCAGTGGCCGGCCCTCCTCGCCGCCGTCGCCACCGGCCTGGCCATCGCCTCCTACACCACCGTCGACGGCCTCGGCGTACGCGCCTCCGGCACCGCCCTCGGCTACATCGGCTGGCTGATGATCCTCGAAGGCATCGTCATCCCCGCCTACGCGCTCGCCGTCCGCCGCGGGCAACTCCTCACCCAGCTCCGCCCGTTCGCCCTGCGCGGCCTGGCCGGCGGCGTCCTGTCGGTCTTCGCCTACGGCCTCGTCCTGTGGGCCCAGACCCGGGCCCCGCTCGCCCCCATCGCCGCCCTGCGCGAATCGTCCATCATCGTCGGCGCCGCGATCGGCGCCCTCTTCTTCAAGGAACGCTTCGGCGCTCCCCGGATCGCGGCGGCGGGGCTGATGGTGGCGGGGATCGCGCTGATGCTGCACCCGGGGTGACCTGCGGGGGTGCTGCGCGCGGTGTCGGCCGACCCGCCGTGGGGAGCAGCCGCGTCCGCGGCGGGTCAGCCGGCGGCGCGGGAGGTGGCTCTCAGCAGTGCCTGGGCCCGGGGGTCCGCTGTGACGTTTCGCTGCATGCCGTTGGTGACGTAGCCGAACGCGAGGCCGCTCTCGGGGTCGGCGCAGGCCAGTGCGCCGCCGCGGCCGGGGTGGCCGAAGGAGCCGGGGGCCAGCAGCGGTGAGGCCGGGCCGTGCAGCATGAAGCCGAGGCCGAAGCGGGTGTTGACCAGGAGGGTGCGGTCGAGGCCGGCGGACTCCTCGGTGCGGGCGAGGGTGAGCGTCGCGGGCGCGAAGAGGCGGGGGTGGCCGTCGACGGCGCCGATCAGCGCGGCGTAGCAGCGGGCCAGGGAGCGGGCGGTGGCGATGCCCGCGGAGGCGGGGAGTTCGGCGGCGCGGTAGGCCGCGGCGTTCTCGTCCGGGGCCGGGGAGATCGCGCCGAAGGCACGGCTGGTCAGCGAGGCGGGGTCGGCGTACGCGTCGGCGACCGCCGGCTTGGGGCGGACGCGCAGGCCGGACGCGGCGGGCGCCGCCGGCGCGTCGAGGGCCGCGAGCCGGCCGACGCGGGACCGGGCGGCCTCCGGGAGGCCGATCCACAGGTCGAGGCCGAGCGGCCCGGATATCTCCTCGGCGATCCAGGAGCCGAGGGTGCGCCCGGTGACCCGGAGCACCAGCTCGCCGAGGAGCCAGCTGTAGGTCTGGGCGTGGTAGCCGTGGTCCGTGCCGGGCTCCCAGGCGGGTGCCTGGGCGGCGACCGCGGCGGGGCCGCTGACGCCGTCGATGGCCTGCTCCGGGGTGAGCGGGGTGTCCAGGACGGGCAGCCCGGCGCGGTGGGTCAGCAGATGGCGGACGAGAACCCGCTCCTTGCCGGCGGCCTTGAACTCGGGCCAGTACGTGCCGACCGGCGCGTCGAGGTCGAGCTGTCCGCGCTGGTGCAGCAGCAGCGGGACGAGGGCGGCGATGCCCTTGGTGGCGGACCGGATCACCTGCGCGGTGCCGGCCTCCCACGGCGCGGCGTCGGGGGCGTCGGAGGCGTCGCCGTCCTTCGTCCCGCCCCACAGGTCGACGACCTTGCGCCCGTGCCGGTAGACGGCGACCGCCGCGCCGCGCTCCCCGCGTCCGGTGAAGTTGGCCACGAAGGCGTCCCGGACCGGCTCGAAGCCGTCCTCGACCGTGCCCTGGACGTCCACCACTGTTTCCCGCTTCCCGTTCATCCGTCGCTTTGCGTGACCCATCAATGGTGCAACGCGCGGATCGGTGCTGATGACCAGGGCCACGGCCCGTGGTGTTCCTCACACGGCGAGGGGGCGCCGGGGCGTCAGCGGGGGACGGTGACCGAGCGCGGGTCGAAGCCGAACGGCAGCTCCAACCGGTGGTTGCGCATCAGTTCCTCGTCGCAGAGCAGTTCCTGGGTGGTGCCGTCGGCGACCAGTACGCCACCGGACAGCACGACGGAGCGCGGGCACAGCTCCAGCGCGTACGGCAGGTCGTGGGTGACCATCAGCACGGTGACGTCCAACGAGCGCAGGATGTCGGCGAGTTCGCGGCGGGAGGCCGGGTCGAGGTTGGAGGACGGCTCGTCGAGGACGAGGATCTCGGGGCGCATCGCGAGCACCGTGGCGACGGCGACCCGGCGGCGCTGGCCGAACGAGAGGTGGTGCGGCGGGCGGTCGGCGAAGTCGGCCATGCCGACGCGGGTGAGCGCCTCGGTGACCCGGGCGTCGAGTTCCGCGCCGCGCAGGCCCGCGGCGGCCGGGCCGAAGGCGACGTCCTCGCGGACGGTGGGCATGAACAGCTGGTCGTCGGGGTCCTGGAAGACGATGCCGACCCGACGGCGGATCTCCGCGAGGTTGCCCTTGGCGACCGGCAGCCCGGCCACCGCGACGCTGCCGGCGCCCGCTTCGAGGATGCCGTTGAGGTGCAGGACGAGGGTGGTCTTGCCGGCGCCGTTGGGGCCGAGGAGGGCGACCCGTTCGCCGCGGGCGACGGTCAGGTCGACGCCGAAGAGGGCCTGGTGGCCGTCGGGGTAGGCGTAGGCGAGGCCGGAGACGTGCAGGGAGGGGGCGGGCGCGGGCGTGGTGGTACTCAAAGGGTCCATCCCAGGAGGCAGACGGCGAGCGCGGCGAGCGGGAGGACGGCCGCGCGGGTCCATTGTGTGCGGGTGGCGGTGGTCGCGTCGATGACGGGCATGGTGCCGGTGTAGCCGCGGCTGACCATGGCGAGGTGGACGCGTTCGCCGCGCTCGTAGGAGCGGATGAACAGCGCGCCGGCGGACTTGGCGAGCACGCCCCAGTGGCGTACCCCGCGGGCCTCGAAGCCGCGGGAGAGCCGGGCGATCCGCATCCGCCGCATCTCGTCGGTGATCACGTCGCCGTAGCGGATCATGAAGGAGGCGATCTGGACGAGCAGCGGCGGCATCCGCAGCCGCTGCAGGCCGAGCAGGAGTTCCCGCAGCTCGGTGGTGGAGGCGAGGAGCACCGACGCGGCGACGCCGAGCGTCCCCTTGGCGAGGATGTTCCAGGCGCCCCAGAGGCCGGAGACGCTCAGGCCGAGCCCGGCGACATGGACGCGCGGGCCCTCGGCCACGAACGGCATGAGGACGGCGAAGGCGACGAACGGCACCTCGATCAGCAGCCGCTTGAGCAGGAACCCGGCCGGGATCCGGGCCGCCCCGGCGGCGGCCGCGATCAGCAGGGCGTAGAGACCGAAGGCCCAGACCGCCTCGCGCGGGGTGGAGACGACGACCAGCACGAAGCAGAAGACCGCGGCGATCTTGCAGTGTGCGGGCAGGGCGTGCACCGGCGAGTGGCCGTGCCGGTAGAGCTTGTGGGCGTGGCCGGCGCCCATCTCAGGCCCGTTCCGCGGGGGCCTCGGCGGCCGGCCGGGCGTCGGCCGCGTTCCTGCGGCGGCGCAGCACGACGAACACGCCGGTGCCGACGGCCAGCGTCGCGCCGACGCCGATGACGCCGGCGAGGCCGCCGGACAGCCGCGGGTCGGTGATGTCCTTGACGCTGTAGTCGGCGAGCGGGGAGTCCTTGGCGGCGTGGTCCTTCGCCTTGGCGTCGATGCCCTGGTCGTGGGCGACCTTCTCCAGGCCGTCGGGGCTGGCGGAGGCGTAGTAGCTGACGCCGCCGGCGCAGACCAGGGCGGCGGCGAGGCCGGCCAGCCAGACGCGGCGGACGGACCGGCGCGGGGCGGCGGCCGGGGCGGGGGCCGGGGCCGGGTCGGGGGTGGTGGCCGCCGGGGCGGCGCCGGCGTCGGTCAGCGGCGAGGTCCGCAGTTCCAGCGGCGCGGTCAGGCCGCGCGCGCCGTGGACCAGGTCCGGGCGTACGGCGATCACGGCGCCCACCGTCAGCGCGGTGATCGCGGCCTCGCCGATGCCGATCAGTACGTGCACCCCGACCATGGCGGTGAAGACCTTGCCGATCGGCACGTCGGCCGTGCCGCCCAGGGCGTAGAGCGCGGTGAAGGCGACGGCGGCGGCCGGCACCGAGACCAGCGCGGAGACGAACGAGGCGACGGTGATCGAGCGGCGGCTCCGCGGCAGCACCTTGACCAGCACGCGGAACAGGCCGTAGGCGACCACGGTGGTCACGATCGCCATGTCGGTGATGTTGACGCCCAGCGCGGTCAGCCCGCCGTCGGCGAACAGCACGCCCTGCATCAGCAGCACGACCGAGACGCACAGCACGCCGGTGTACGGGCCGACGAGTATCGCCGCGAGGGCACCGCCGAGCAGGTGCCCGCTGGTACCGGCCGCGACCGGGAAGTTCAGCATCTGCACGGCGAAGATGAAGGCCGCCACCAGACCGGCCAGCGGCGCCGTACGCTCCGCGCCCGCGCCGCCGCCCTGGCCCGTACCCGCCAGCTCCCGGCGGGCGCCGCGCAGGCTGACGGCGACGGCGGCCGCGGCGAGCGCACCGGTCGCCACCGACACCGGCGCATTGATGAATCCATCGGGTACGTGCATCTCGGGTTCTCCGCTCCAGGGTCTGCAACCAGCCAATGGTGGTGCCTGCTGCGAACAAGTTGCAAGAGCGCCCGTCATGCGAAACGGCGTGGAGCACCACAGCCAGTTGTACGCACCGGCGCACGGCGTGCCGCTCGCGCCCGCTCCCCCGCCCCGCAGTGGCAGATACCTGCCAAGCGACGGAGACTGGGAACAGAGATCATTCGGGACAGTCGACATGGGCAAGCGACCGGGCAAACTCTCCCGGACTCCTACGTCGCCGCTTCTCGTTCCGCGGGTCGTGGCGTGGGGGTTGGCCGCGGCCGTCACCACACTCGCCGTGCTGACGGCGGCGTGGTGGGCGGGCGGGCACAACTGGTCGTGGAGGGCAGCCGACCTGTTCCCCCGCATCTTCGGCGGTCTCGCGGCATTCATCAGCGGTCGGGGCCTGAGCCCCGGACTGCAGCTGGCGAGCCTGCTCCTGGTTCTGGTGATGCTGTACGCGTGGTGGCGGGCCACCCGTTCCGCGCTGGGTTACCGGCCCGGGCCCGTACAGGTGCAGCAGCTCGTGGACGCCACGGTCGGGAGGGCATCGCTTCCGGTCGACGCCCTGACGTCCCGCCTCCGCATGCAGCTGTCGGAGAGCAGCCTTTATCCACCCACCACGGTGCCCGCCGAGGCTCCGCCCACCAGCTTCCTCGACCTGCTGGGCGACGTGGACCTCACGAAGCCGGGCACCACGATCCCCCGCCTGCTCAGCCGGCTGCGGCCCAAGCTCGCCTACCGTGTCGGCGGGGTGCTCCAGCGCCGTGAGCACCGGACGGAGCCGTGCGGCATCACCGTGACGCTCACCGCGTACGTCTTCAGCGGGGCGCGGGCCACCACGGTCTGGGGGCGGGACTGGGAGCACGCGGTGTGCCGGGCCGCGTACTGGGTGGAAGCCTCGCTGCTGCCGGTGACCCGGGCCGGCCGGCGGCCGCCGTGGCACGCCTGGCGGGCCCGCGAACTGCCGCCCGAGCTGCTGCGCGCCTACCAGGAGGCGAAGGCGTTGAGCGCCCGTCAGCGCTACGACCAGGCGCTGCAACGCTATGGCGAGGCGCTTGTATTCGACCCGCAGAATCCCTATATCCGGGCGGAGTTCGCAGGAGTTCAGGAAAAACTGGCACTGCCGGTCGACGCACTGGAAAGCTGCCAGTCGGGTCTCGCGCTCGACGGGCAGACCGCCGAGGAGTACAACCAACGGCTGTGGGCCCGCTGGCCTCATCCGCTTTCACGATGCCGTTACTTCTTCCGCCCCCACAAGTACTGGGAAACTCTCGGTCTCCGGTACCGCAATGCCATCATCCTGGGCACATCGGAGCGCATCGTGGAGCTGGCGGAGCAGAATTCCCGTGGCGATGGGCACCGACCGATGTCGGACTTCCTGCGGCGCGTCCTGGCGGAACGCTACTGGCCGGCCGCTGTCGATTTCGCGCTCGCCGGCGAAGGCCCGTGCAGAACCGTCCGGTACAGCGGGATCGGCGTCGAGGAGACCTCCAAGGAGTGGCTTGAGAAGCACCTGAAGGACGATGCCCCGGACGCCGCGAAGAAGCAGATCCGCGTGGTGCTCCAAAGGGCCGCCGTGCAGGAGCTGTACCGGCTCACGGAAGATGATCTGCACGCGCGGTGCTCCCCCCTCGTATGGTTCGCCTGGCTCCCGCGCCTCCTCAGGAAGATCTGGCCGATCGCCTACGTCCAGCAGAACCGCCCGCGGTCCTCGCTCAACCGCGTGGGCCTGATGATCAACCGGGACGTCTGGGGGCCGCTGCGACTGGCCTGGAGATCGAGCGAGCTGGCGGAACCCCTGCCGGCACCGCGGGACCGCCGTACCGCGACGCCTCACCGGCGGGCCTACGCCCGGCGCAGACACGAGATGAGCTGGAAAGAGCTGACCCCGGCGGATCTCAGCGCCCGCATGCGGCCCCTGTCACCCGCCCTCCGCGAATGGCAGGACTACTACAACTTCTCGTGCGTCTGTGCCGTGGCGATGAACAGGTATGTGGCCGAAGAACGGGGCGCTACCGGGAAGTGCCACTGCGACGAACTCACCCGGATGGCTGTCAAAGAATTGGAGGAGGCGGTATTGCGTGCCGAAAGCGGCTTCACGACCCTGGGACGCTCGTGGATGCTCTTCGAGGACCCGGACCTGGCCTTGCTCCGCCGCACGTCACCCTTCGCCGACTTCGTACGCAGGACCTACCCCCGCGCCGCGACGGTGGAGAAGGCTGTTCCCTGCCCCTCGATCCGCTGTCTCACGGACGGCTACGCACGTCGCCTCCTGAGGGAGACCGCACACGTCATGGAACAGATTTGGCGGCAGCGCGGCAAGAACGGCTCGGTCGCCGTCCATGCTCTGCGAGCCTGGCTCGACGCCGAGGAGAAAGCCTGGGAATCCCTCCTTGTGGTAGCGGAAAGGCACCCGGGGAACTGGGACGACAGGGCCGCCCTCATCGGCGCCGTCCAGGAAAGCGATCCGTGCGCGGCGGCACGGTCCGACTTCCCTCCGGGAATGCTGCAGGACGCCGATGCGGAGGGCGAACACAAATGCCTTGCCGAATTGCTGCAATCCGTCACGGACGACCTCAGGAAAAACATGTCCGACACCGCCCTGCGGCGCAGCCACGCCTGGTGCACGACGCTCGACGACGCCGTGGCCGCAGGTGTGACACGGATGCCCGCAGCCGATGTGCGCACCCTGTGCTCCCAGTACGCGGCCGCCTGGCAGCGGCTGGGGGCCAGGCTGCAGCCCGCGCAGAACTGGGACACCAGGGCCAAATTCCAGGCAGCCGTGCACGAGATCGCGAAACCTGAGCACCCGTACGCCTCCCCGCCTGCGGCCATCCGGATCTGACGCCCACCGCCCCCCGGTCCCACCCGCCCGGCCGAGTTGCCACCCACTTCCCCGCCCGAAACCATGGGGGCGTGAGCGATGCACCCGAAGCCGCCGGGCCGCGCCCGGAGCCGGACGCCGCCGAATCGCGGGGGCGGCTGCGCCGCATGCCGACCACGCCCCCCGCGCCGCCCGGCGGGTACCTGCGCTTTCCGCATCTGCACGGCGAGCTGCTCTGCTTCGCCGCGGAGGACGATCTGTGGGTGGCGCCGCTCGCCCCGGACGGGCAGGAGCCCGGCCGCGCCTGGCGGCTGACGGTCGACCGCACGCGGGTCGGCCACCCCCGCTTCTCGCCGGACGGCCGGCACATCGCCTTCACCACCTGGCGCAGCCTCGACCCCGAGGTGCATCTCGCCCCGGTCGAGGGCGGCCCCGCCCGCCGGCTGACGTACTGGGGCAGCACGGACGCCCGGGTGTGCGGCTGGACGCCGCCCGACCACGAGGGCGCCTCGCACGTCCTCGCGGTCTCCTCGCACGGCCAGCCGTTCTCGTACTACTCGTGGGCCTACAGCGTGCCCACGGACGGCAGCCCGGGCGGCAAGCTGCCCTGGGGGCCGGTCGCCGACATCGCGGTGTCCGAGGTCGACGGGGAGCGCCGCACGCTGCTGCTCACCGGCAAACCGCCGCACGAGCCCGCGTCCTGGAAGCGCTACCGGGGCGGCGCGATGGGCCGGATGTGGCTGCACGGCACCCGGCTGCTGCCCGAGCTGTACGGGCACCTCGACTCGGTGATGTTCGTCGGCGGGCGGATCGCCTTCCTCTCCGACCACGAGGGCATCGCCAACGTCTACTCCTGTCTGCCGGACGGCACCGATCTGCGCCGGCACACCGACCACGCCGACTTCTACGCCCGGCACGCCTCGACCGACGGCGAGCGGATCGTCTACCAGTGCGCCGGTGACCTCTGGCTGGTCGACGACCTCGGCCCGGACGCCGTACCGCGCAAGCTGGCGGTGCGGCTGGGCGGGCCGCGGGCCGGCCGGCGCACCTACCAGGTCCCGGCCGCCTCGCACGTCACCTCGCTCGCGGTGGACACCACGGGCCGGGCCAGCGCGATCGGCGTACGCGGCAGCCTGTACTGGCTCACCCACCGCGACGGCCCGGCCCGGACGATCCACGACACCCCGGGCGTCCGCGTCCGGCTGCCCGAGATGCTGGGCTCCACCGGCCGGATCGCCTACGTCACCGACGCCGAGGGCGACGACAGCGTCGAAATCACCAACCTGCCGCGGGCCAGCGCGCCGGGCGAGCCGCGCCGGCTGGCCGTGGGGCAGCTGGGCCGGGTCCACGAGATGGCCTCGTCACCCGACGGCGAGCGGCTGGCGGTGGCCTCGAACGACGGCCGGCTGCTGCTGGTGGACGTGACCCGGCCGGACGAGGAGCCGACCGAGGAGGACCGCAGTGCGGAGGAGCAGGCCGCCGGGCCCGGTGGTGTCACCGAGCTGATCCGCTCCACCAACGGCCCGGTCCGCGACCTGGCCTTCTCCCCCGACTCCCGCTGGCTGACCTGGTCGCACCCGGGCATCGGCCGCTCGCTGCGGCTGATCAAGATGGCCCGGCTGTCCGACCGGCACGTCGTGGACGTCACCAACGGCCGCTTCGAGGACGAGCAGCCGGTCTTCACCCGCGACGGCCGCTACCTGGCCTTCCTGTCCTGGCGCGGCTTCGACCCGGTCTACGACGTGCACACCGGCGACCTGTCCTTCCCGCTGGGCTGCCGCCCCTACCTCGTACCGCTGTCCTCGGCGACCCCCTCGCCGTTCGCCCTGTCGCCGGAGGGGCGGCCCGCGGCGGGCGGCCTGGACCCGGACGAGAACCCTCCGCCGGGCGGGGAGGGGCCGGTGCTGGTCGAGGTGGAGGGGCTGGAGAACCGGGTCACGCCGTTCCCGGTGGCGGCCTCGAAGTACTCCTCGCTGCAACCGGTCAGCGGGGGCGGGCTGGTGTGGCTGCGCTGGCCGATCTCCGGCGCGCTGGGCGAGACGTTCGCCAATCCCGACAACACCTCCGGCAAGCCCACCCTCGAACACTTCGACCTGACCAAGGCGCGCCGCACCGAACTCACCAGCTCCCTCGACGGTTTCGCGGTCAGCCGCGACGCCACCCGGCTGGTCGTCAACGACGAGGGCGAGCTGCGCGCGGTGCCCGCGACCGAGCCGGGGGACAGCGATTCGACGGTCTACCTGGACCTGCGGCGCATCCTGCACGACGTGGACCCCGGGGCCGAGTGGCGCCAGGGGTTCGAGGAGGCGGGCCGGATCATCCGGGCGTACTTCTGGGACCCGCGGCTGTCCGGCATCGACTGGGACGCGATCCTCGCGCAGTACCGGCCGCTGGTCGAACGGGTCGCCTCCCCCGACGAGTTCGCCGACCTGCTGCGCGAGGTGATGGGCGAGCTGGGCACCTCCCACGCGTACGTCACCGGCGCGCGGCGCAACGAGGGGCCGCCGCACTACCAGCGGGCCATCGGCCTGCTCGGCGCCAACCTGGTGCAGCGGGACGGGCGTTGGATCCTGCAGCGCATCCTGCCCGGCGAGTCCTCGGACTCCAAGGCGCGCTCCCCGCTGGCCGGTACGGGCATCCGCGAGGAGTCCGCGCTCACCCATGTCGACGGCCGCCCGGTGGACCCGGTCACCGGCCCCGCGCCGCTGCTGGCCGCGGCCGGCGGCACCACCGTCGAGCTGACCTTCGCCCCGGCCGACGGCGACGGCCCCGCCCGCCGGGTCGCGGTGGTCCCGCTGATCGACGAGCGGCCGCTGCGCTACCAGGACTGGGTCGCCCGCCGCCGCGCCGTGGTGCGCGAGCTGAGCGGCGGCCGGTGCGGCTACCTGCACATCCCCGACATGGGCGGGTCGGGCTGGGCACAGTTCAACCGCGATCTGCGCAAGGAGGTCGCCCGGCCCGCACTGATCGTGGACGTACGGGGCAACGCCGGCGGCAACATCTCCGAGCTGGTGATCGAGAAGCTGACCCGCACCATCATCGGCTGGGACCTGACCCGCGACGCCGAGCCGGTCTCGTACGCCGGCAACGCCCCGCGCGGCCCGGTCGTCGCGGTCGCCGACGAGATGACCTCGTCCGACGGCGACATGATCACCGCGGCGTTCAAGCTGCTCGGCATCGGCCCGGTGGTCGGCATGCGCACCTGGGGCGGGGTGGTCGGGATGACCGGCCGGCACCGGCTCGCGGACGGCACCGCGATCACCGTGCCGATGAACGCCGCGTGGTTCCGGCTCTACGGCTGGGACGTGGAGAACCACGGCGTCGAGCCGGACATCGAGACGCTGCGCTCCCCGATGCACTGGGCCGAGGGCCGGCACCCGACGCTGGGCGTGGCCGTGCGCACCGCGCTGGAGCTGCTGGAGCGGCATCCGGCGGCGACGCCGCCGGACCTGTCGGACGTGCCGGACCGGCGACGGCCCCCGCTGCCGCCGCGGAACGCCGGCGAGGAGGAGGGGGCCGAGGGGGCCTGAGCCCGTCGCCGGGCTGATCAGGAAATCTTCAACGGCGGCCGGCACACGGTCCGTTCGAGCCGCCGGTACGCGAACGCGCGAAGGGGCGCACCCGGTCGACCGGGTGCGCCCCGCACGTCACGGCGCGTCCGCCGCGACGTGCCTTCAGGACCGGCGCGTCAGCTCTGGAAGCGGTTCCGCTCGTCGCGCAGTTCGTCCATCGGGTCGGGGGCGGGGCGACGGCCCTGCTGGCCGCGCTCGCGCTCCTGCCCGCCGTGCTCACGACCCGGCTCGCGACCCGGCTCGCGGCCCGGCTCACGGCCCGGCTCACGACCCTGCTGGCCGCGCTCGCGGGACTCGTCGCGGCCACGGTTCGCAGCGTGCTGCGCCTGGTCCTTGAGCTCGTTGGCCTTGTCCTGGAACTGGTCCTTGATGCCCATGCTGTTCACTCCTAGTGGGGTGTAGGGGGTGGGCCTCGACCAGCGTGACATGATCGGACATTCGTCGCATTTCGATCACGAGCGACTACCCTCCGTGATCCGCGGGCCGCTCCTACCGGTCCGCGCGCGCCTTCTCGTCCGCCTCTCCGCCCGCGCCGACCAGGCCGACCCGCATCCCGTCCAGGCGCTCCCCGAACCGCCGCATCTCGCGCTGGCCCACCGTGCCGATGAGCGCGGGCAGATACCCGCGCAGCGACTGCATCCCGCGCAGCCACCACTGCCCGTAGACGTGCGCGGAACGACGCTCGACGCCCGCGACGATCCGGTCGACGGCGGGGCCCAGCGGATAGGTCTTGTTCGCCGGCCAGGGCAGCCGGGAGCGCAACTCGCGCATCACGTCGTCCTGGTCGGCGCCCCGCACCATGTCGGTGTCGGTCCAGCTCAGATAGCCGACTCCGACCCGTACGCCCTTGTGGCCGACCTCGGCGCGCAGGCTGTGGGCGAAGGCTTCGACACCCGACTTGGACGCGCAGTACGCGGTCATCATCGGGGCCGGGGTGATCGCGGCGAGCGAGGCGATCTGCAGGAAGTAGCCGCGGGACTCCATCAGTACGGGCAGGAAGGCCCGGCCGGTGACCGCGCCGCCGATCAGGTTGACCTCGATGACCCGCTTCCAGGCGACCGGGTCGGAGTCGACGAACGGCCCGCCGGTCGCCACCCCGGCGTTGGCGACGACCACGTCAACCTTCCCGAAGCGGTCCTTGACCTCGCCGGCCACCCGGGCCATCGCCTCGTGGTCGGTGACATCGGCGTGCCAGTGGTGCGCGGGGCCGTGCAGCGAGGCGGCGACCGCGCGCAGCTCGTCCGGCTCCAGGCCGACCAGCGCCAGCGTCGCGCCGCGCGCCGACAGCTTGCGGGCCAGCAGCGCGCCGACCCCGCGTGCCGCGCCGGTCACCACGACGACCTGTCCCTGCAGTTTCCCGGTCATGTCGTGCTCTCCTTCTGCTGCCGTGCGGCCCGGGGGGCCTGGTCGGGGATTCCGGGGGCGGCCGCGGCCGGCCCGTCGTCGGCGCCGGCCGCCGGCAGGTGGTCCCGTACGAGCACGCGCAGCCGGCCGGCGACCGCGCCGGGGTCCTCGATGGGGGTCATGTGGCCCAGCCCCGGCAGTTCGGTCAGCCGGCGGAGGTCGGGCAGGACGGAGGCCATCCGGCGGGCGTGCACCGGCGGCGTCAGCCGGTCCGCGGTGCCCGCGATGACCTCCGCCGGCATCTCCAGGGCGCCCAGTCCGCCGGTCAGTTCCAGGCCGTACAGCACGTGGCCCCAGCGGGCCCGGACGCCCGCCGGGCAGGCGTGCACGATCCGCGCACAGGCTTCGACCTGCTCGGCGGTGGCGCCGGGGCCCATCGTGGCGTACTTCAACGCGCTTCTGGTGAGCGGCGACACGGGGCCGAGCGGGGCGCGGGAGCCCAGCAGCAGCCGGTGGGCGCGGCGCCGGCCGCCCGGGCTGCGCAGCGGGAACACCCGCGATTCGGCGGCGAGTCCGGCGCTGCCGGTGCTGCACAGCAGGACGGCGGCGGCCCGGGCGCGCAGCTGCGGGCGCCCGGCGGCGGCCATGATCGTCATGCCGCCCATGGAGTGGCCGCCCACCACCGCGCGTTCGTCCGGCGCGAGGGTCCCCTCCAGTACGGCGACCAGGTCGTCGGCGAGCGCCTCGGTGCTGTGGCCGGCCGGGACGGCGGCCGGGCTGCGGCCGTGGCCCCGCTGGTCGTAGACGACGACCTTGTGGTCGGCGGACAGGTCGCGGACGACCGGCGCCCAGAAGGCGGTCGAGCAGGTCCAGCCGTGCGCCAGCACGACGGCCGGGGCGTCCTCGGGGCCGTGGATCTCGGCGTGGATCCGGGCGCCGTCGGCCGAGGTGAGGGTCACCGTCCCGCGCGGCACCGGCGGTGCGTAGGGGCCGGTCGTGACGTGTCCGGGCCGGCGGCTCATACGGCCACCTCCGCCCGCGCGCCGTCGGACGCGCCGACGGCGGCCCCCGGCGGCCGCAGCACCTCGTACTCGGCGAGGTCGACCTGCCGCGTCACCTTCCTGAACTCCGCGGTGGTGCCCGGCCAGGCGGTGGTGTTCCGCCCGTTGGCGTCGAGGTACCAGCTGTCGCACCCGCCGGTGTTCCACACCGTCCGCTCCATCCTCCGCTGGATCTTCCGGGTCCACTCGTCCACCGCGGACTGCCGGGCGTTCAGCGCGATCTTCCCGCCGAGGACGTCCAGCTGCCGCAGGAAGTCCGCCATGTAGTTCAGCTGCGCCTCGATCATCAGGATCATCGAGCTGTTCCCCAGCCCGGTGTTGGGCCCGATGAGGGTCAGGAAGTTCGGGAACCCGGCCGCGCTGGCACCGCGCAGCGCCGCCATCCCGTCCTTCCACTCCTCGGCCAGCGTCGTCCCGTTCACCCCGGTGACCCGCTGGGCGATCGGCATGTCCGTCACGTGGAAGCCGGTGCCGAAGACGATCGCGTCGGCCTCCGTCTCGCTCCCGTCGGCCGCGACGAGCGTGGCGCCGCGCACCTCCTTCAGCCCCGCCGGGACGAGGTCCACATTCGGCCGGGCCAGCGCCGGGTAGTAGGTGTTGGACAGCAGTATCCGCTTGCACCCGATGCGGTAGTCCGGCGTCAGCGCGGCCCGCATCGCGGGGTCCTTGATCGCCTTGCGCAGGTGGCTCTTCGCCAGGAATTCGATCAGGCCCAGTTCGTTGGGCCGCTTGGTGAAGGCGCTGACCTGCAACTCCCGGATGCCCCACAGCAGTCCGCGGCGCGCGGCCCGGGTCGCGGGCACCTTGGTGTGCAGCCACTTCTCGGCCGCGCTGATCCTGCGGTCGGCGCGCGGCAGCACCCAGGGCGGGGTGCGCTGGAAGAGGGTCAGCCGGCTCACCTCCGGCTGGATGGCGGGGACGATCTGGATCGCCGAGGCGCCGGTGCCGATCATGGCGACCCGCTTGCCGCGCAGGTCGTAGTCGTGGTCCCAGCGGGCGGAGTGGAAGACCTTCCCGGGGAACGTGTCGAGCCCCGGGACGTCCGGGAGCTTCGGGTCCGACAGCGGCCCGGTGGCGGAGACGACCACGTCCGCGGTCAGCGCCCCGCTCGCCGTCTCGATCTCCCAGTGCAGCGCGCTGCTGCTCCACCGCAGGCCGCGCACCTCCGCGTTGAACCGGAGGTGCGGCCGCAGCCCGAAGGTGTCCGTCACCCGCTCCAGGTAGGCACGGATGTGCTCCTGCCCGGAGAAGTTCCGCGGCCATTCGGGGTTGGGGGCGAACGAGAAGGAGTACAGGTGCGACGGCACGTCGCACGCACACCCCGGATAGCTGTTGTCCCGCCAGGTACCGCCCACCGAGCCGGCCCTCTCCAGGACCACGAAGTCGGTGATTCCCTGGCGGCGCAGCCGTACGGCCGCCCCCAGTCCACCGAAGCCCGATCCGATCACCGCCACCCGCACGTGCTGCTGCTCGCGCTCGGCCATCCGCCGCCTCCCGAGTCCGACGCTCCACCCCGCCCCCGCGGCCCTGGCGGCCACGGGAGACCCAACTGCGCCAGCAATCACTGGCACGATTGGGCACAGGGGGAGCGTAGGGCAGTCCACGTACCGAGCGGTAGGGGGCGGGCGGCAGGAAGTTACCGCCGGTCGCACCCCGGCCGGCCGTCCCGCCCCCGGCATAGGCTGACCCCGTGGCAGCGAACGAGACCCCCCAGGACGAGCCCGCGCGGCCCCCGGAAAGCGGCCGCCCCGAGCGCGAATTCCGTATGGCCGAACTCGCCGCGGAAGCCGGCGTCACGGTCCGTACGCTGCGCTTCTACCGCGAACGCAAGCTCATCCCGCCGCCCCGCCGCGAGGGCCGGATCGCCTGGTACAACGACCACCACCTCGCCCGGCTGCGCACCATCGGCGCCCTCCTGGAGCGCGGCCATACCCTCGGCGGTATCGCCGAGCTCCTGTCCGCCTTCGACGCGGGCCGCGACGTGGGCGAACTGCTCGGCCTGCGGACCCCCTTGCTGCCGCCGTGGTCCGAGGAGACCCCGGTCCGGCTCACCCCGGAACAGCTCGCCGACCACTTCAGCCAGGACGTCACGGCGGAGAACCTCACCGCGTCCCTGGACCTCGGCTATCTGGCCGTCGACGGCGACGAGTTCGTCCACATCAGCCGCCGCCTCCTGGACGCCTCCACCGAACTCGTCAACCGCGGCATCCCCCTGGCCGCCGTCCTGGAAGCCGGCCGCACGGTCCGCGCCCACGCCGACGCGCTGGCCGACGTCTTCACGACCCTGATCCGCACCCACCTCCTGGCCGACATCCTCGAACGCCCCGGCACCACCGACCTGCCCGGCCCCCAGGAGGTCGACGACATAGCCCGCACCATCGAGAAGCTCCGGCCGCTGTCCAAGGGCGTGGTGGAGGCCGAACTCTCCATGGCCATGGACCGCCGGGTGCGCACGGAACTGGAGAACTGGCTCCGTGAGCAGGGGGACCGGGACTGCCAGGGGGGACGGGACCACCGGGGGGACGGCGAAGGCCCCGCGGACGCGCGGTAGCGTCCCGGGCCGCACCGGACGGCCGCCGCTCAGCCGCGCGCCGGACGGAGCCGGGCGGCCTGGTCGAGCAGCCGCCGCACGGCCAGGTCCCGGTCGGACCGCGTCTCCTCCGCCACGGCGCGCTGTGCCGCGTACAGCCGCACCAACTCGGGCCGCACGTAGTGCCCCTGGGGTTGCTCCTCCAGCAGATGCGCGTCGCACAGCTCGGCCAGGTGCCGGCGGGTGCGGGCGACGTCCCGGCCGGCCAGCGCCGCGGCGTCCAGGACACCGACCCGGGGGCCCGGGTGCAGCCCGAGGACGCGGAACAGCCGGGCGGCGCCGCTCGACAGCGCACGGTAGGTCAGATACAGACTGGCCTCCACGGCCAGATCTGCGTCGTGCGCGGACAGCTCCTGCAGCCGGCGGCGCTCATCGGCCAGCTTCCGCGTCCAGCAGCCCAGCGGCCACTCGGGGTGCGCCATCAGCCGCGCGGCGGCGATCCGCAGGGCCAGCGGGAGCCCGTCGCACCACCTGACGAGTTCCCTGGCCGCCGGCTTGTCCGCCTCGATGCGCTGCGGCCCCAGCGCGTTGGCCAGCAGCCGCAGCGCGTCGCCGGGGGTCAGCGGCCCCACCCCCACCAGGACCGCGCCGTCCCGGACCACCAGCCCGCTCAGCCGCCGCCGGCTGGTCACCACGGCCAGACAGCCCGGCGTCGCGGGCAGCAGCGGGCGCGTCTGCTCCGCCGTGCCCGCGTTGTCCAGCACCACCAGCATCCGCCGGCCGGCGAGCAGCGAGCGGTACAGCGCCGCGCGCTCCGGCACGGAATCGGGGATCCCCGCCTCCGGGACGCCCAGGGCCCGCAGGAAGGACGCCAGCGCGGTGCCCGCCCGCATCGGGGGACGCTCGAAGCCGCGCAGATCGACGAAGAGCTGCCCGTCGGGGAACTCCGCCGTGAGCCGGTGCGCCCACTGCACCGCCAGCGAGGTCTTGCCCGCCCCGCCGCCGCCCGCCAGTACCAGGCAGTGCGGCCGCGGCACCCGGTCCAGGTGCTGCTCCAGCACCGCCAGTTCGCGTGCCCGGCCGCAGAAGTCGCCGACAGCGGGCGGCAGTTGCGCGACCCGGGGCGGTGCCGCCGGCCGGGGGCCCACCGCGTACGGCACGGCCGGCGGCGGTCCGGCGGGCGGGCGGGCGGCGGACGGCGGTGGCGCGGCGGCCGGGCCCCTGCCGAGCACCTCCAGATAGGCCGCGCCGAGCGCCGGGCCCGGGTCGATGCCCAGCTGCTCCTTCAGGTGCCGGCGGGTGCGGTGGTAGTGGTCGAGCGCCTCGGCCTGCCGGCCGTTCGCCTGCAGCGCGCGCATCAGCAGCGCGGTCAGCTCCTCGTGCAGGGGGTGCTCCGCGGTCCACGCGGTCAGCTCGGTGACCAGCTCCCCGTACCGGCCGAGCGACAGCAGCTTGGCGCCGAGCTCCTGCAGCGCGGCCACCCGCGCCTGGGCCAGTCCGACCCCCAGCGTCCGGCGCACCCGGTCGCCGGGCACGTCCGCCAACGCCTCACCCCGCCACAGCCCGAGGGCCCGGCGCAGCATGGCGACCGCGGCCCGCGGGTCGGCGTCCCGGGCGGCGGAGACCAGGCTCCGGAACCGGTGGCTGTCCACCGCCGTCGGGTCGGCGATCAGGACGTACCCCTGTCCCCGCGTGACCAGCTCGGCATGCCCGTCCAGCAGTTGCCGCAGCCGGTGCACGTGGTTGTGCACCACGCCCCGCGCACGGGCCGGCGGCTCCCCGTCCCACGCCAGGTCGATCAGCCGGTGCACCGTGACCGCCTGGTTGACCTCGCTGATCAGTACCGCGGCCACCGTACGGATGCGGCCCGCCCCCAGAGCCAGTGGACGGCCCTCGTCGGTCTCGATCTCCACCGGCCCTAGGAGCCGCAACTGAACCATCGTGCCCTCTGGTGCGAACAGCCGAACGGGACGGAACCACGGCCCGCCCTCACGTCAGTAAAGACGCGGAAAACCATGGCTGGTTGCGGCCGCTGCCACCGCTCTCACTATATGGACCGCACCGGCGCCCGGGGACGCGTCCGACCTGCGACGACGCCCCGCGTGAGCGCGGCGTGAGCGGATCATGAGCGGCCCCGACGATTCTCGTTGCCGTGCCGGAGCGGCGGCCCACCCCTTGCCACCGCTCCGGCCCGGCGCTCCGTTCCCGCTCGGTGCGGAGCCGACCACCCCCCACTCATGGAGGAGAACCATGACCACTTCGGGCGTCCTGAAGAAGAGCCTGGCAGCGGTGGCCCTGTGCGCCGCGCTCACCGCGACGGCCGCCGCCTTCCCGGCGACCGCCTCGGCCGCTCCGGTCACCGCCGCGGCAGCGGCGGGTGACTCCCCGGTCGACGTCGGCGCCAACGCCAACCTGAACTTCAACGTCGACGTGCTCGGCATAGCCAACAAGATCGAGTCGTCGATCAAGACCGCCCAGAACCGCGAGGGCTTCGTCAAGAACCTGATGGAGTCGGCGTTCTACGCGAGCGGCGGCCAGTACAACGTCATGGTGCACAACCTCAGCCAGCCGTACGAGGAGCACCTCAACGGCGTGAAGGCGTACGGTTCCGCCACCTACGACGGCGTCGTCTACGGCATCTGGGTCTTCGAGGACGGCGAGTTCACCAACCAGGGCGACGGCGGCTACATCAACTGGGCCTTCAAGGGCTGGTTCGACCGCCCGGACAACGGCGGCTACGTGAAGTTCAGCCGCCCCTGACCCCGGACCGGGCGGCCCGCCCCACCCCCCGGCGAGCCGCCCCGGGGCGCCCCCGTACTCCCCCGGGGGGCGCCCCACCCCGGCCCGGCACCTGTCCGACGGGCCGGCGCCGGGCGCTAGGCGTCCTGGCGCCCGTAGACCACCGTCACCGGCGCGTGGTCGCTCCACCGCTGGTCGTAGGCCGCGGCCCGCTCGACGTACGCCTTGAGCGCGCGCTCGGCCAGGCCCGGCGTGGCCATGTGGTAGTCGATGCGCCAGCCCGCGTCGTTGTCGAAGGCGCGGCCGCGGTAGGACCACCACGAGTACGGGCCCTCGGCGCCGAGGTGGAGGGCGCGCACGACGTCCACGTAGCCGCCGCGGGTCTCGGTGAGCACGTCGGTGAGCCAGCCGCGCTCCTCGGGGAGGAAGCCGGACTTCTTCTGGTTGGCCTTCCAGTTCTTGAGGTCGGCCTCCTGGTGCGCGATGTTCCAGTCGCCGCAGACCAGGACCTCCCGGCCGTCCGCCGCCGCGCGCTCGCGCAGGCCGACGAGGTACGGGAGGAACTCGGCCATGAAGCGTTCCTTCTCGTCCTGGCGGTCGGTGCCCACCTCGCCGGAGGGCAGGTAGAGGCTGGCGACGGTCACGCCGGGCAGGTCCGCCTCGACGTACCGGCCGCTACCGTCGAACTCCGCCGACCCGAAGCCGACCCGGACGCGGTCCGGCTCCCGGCGGCTGTAGAGGGAGACGCCGGCCCGGCCCTTGGCGGCGGCCGGCGCGTGCACGGTGTACCAGCCGGCGGGCTCGCGCACCTCGTCCGGCAGCTGGCCGGTCTCGGCCCGTACCTCCTGCAGGCACAGCACGTCGGCCGTGGTCCCGGCGAGCCACGGGACGAAGCCCTTCTTGGCGGCGGCGCGCAGGCCGTTCACATTCACAGAGGTCACGGTGAGCATCCCGGCACGATACCCAGCCCCGCCGGTTGATCGTTTCCCGTCCCGTCGCGGCCCGCGCCCGGCCCCCCGTACGCTTCGTGGAATGGAGAGCAGCCCCGCCGGGATACGCCCCGCCGACGTCCACCCCGTCGAGATCCGTCCGGTCCGCTACGACCACCCCGACGCGGTCGCGCTGGACGCGCTGGTGCAGCAGGAGTACGTCGAGCGCTACGGCGACGGTGACATGACCCCGCTGGACCCGCGGATGTTCGTGCCGCCCCGGGGGATCTACCTGCTCGCGTACGACGGCGGCCGGGCGGTGGCCAGCGGCGGATGGCGGGTGCAGGAGGACGCGGCGGAGGGGTACGCGGCCGGCGACGCCGAGATCAAGCGGATGTTCGTGCTGGCCGAGGCCCGCGGGCGGGGCCTGGCGCGGCGGATCCTGGCCGCGCTGGAGGCCGACGCGCGGGCGGCCGGCCGCTCCCGGATGGTGCTGGAGACCGGCATCAAGCAGCCCGAGGCGCTGGAGCTGTACGCCTCCTCCGGCTACGCGCACGTGACGAAGTTCGGGCTGTACCGGACGTACGACGACAGCCGGTGCATGGCGAAGCCGCTGACGGGGACGGCCGGCTGAGGAGACCGGGCTCCGGCCCCGGCGTTTTGTTGACAGGGTTCCGCGCCGCTCCCCATACTCATTCCACTAATGAACTAGCTAAAGGGGGGATCCAGATGAGCGAGCCGAGCTCATGGGCCGTCGAGGCCCGAGGACTGGGAAAGAAGTACCGCCGCGGCTGGGCCCTGCAGGACTGCTCGTTCCGGCTCCCCGCCGGCCACATCTGCGCCCTCGTCGGCCCCAACGGCGCGGGCAAGAGCACCTTCCTGGGCACCGCGACCCGGCTGGTGCAGCCGACCACCGGGTCGCTGGAGCTGTTCGGCGTGCCGGTCGCCGACCCGGCCGTACTGGAGCGCTTCGCCTTCCTGGCCCAGGACAAGCCGCTCTATCCGCGCTTCACGGTCGCCGAGACCCTGCGGCTGGGCCGCGAGCTGAACCCCCGCTGGGACCAGGCGCTGGCCGAGCGGATCGTACGGTCCGGCAACGTGCCGTTCACCGCCCGGATCGGCACCCTGTCGGGCGGCCAGCGCACCCGCGTGGCCTTCGCCCTCGCCTTCGGCAAGCGGCCCGAGCTGCTGCTGCTCGACGAGCCGATGTCCGACCTCGACCCGCTGGCCCGGCACGAGCTGTCGGGCCTGCTGATGGCCGAGGCCGCCGAGCACGGCACGACCGTGCTGATGTCGTCCCACATGCTCTCCGAGATGGAGGACATGTGTGACTACCTCGTCGTGCTCGCCGAGGGCCGGCTGCGGATGGCCGGGCAGACCGAGGAGCTGGTGCCCGCGCACATGCTGGTGACCGGCGTGGCTTCCGGGGACAGCGGGGTGCCCGACGAGCTGCTGCGGCAGCACACGGTGGTCGAGTCCCGGGTCAGCGGACGGCAGTTCAGCGCGCTGATCCGGCCCGGCGGCCCGCTCTCCGACAGCTGGGAGGCCCTCGTGCCCAGCATGGAGGAGGTCCTGCTGGCCTGTCTCCGCTCGCCCGAGGCCCCCGTCCTGATCACGGACGAGGCCCGGATCGACGGCGCCGGGACGCGGGAGGCGGCGGCATGAGCCGGAACGATACGGCCGGCCACGCCGGCACGACGACGGCCGCGGCACCCTCCGCGCCCACCCCCGCCGGCGCCCCCGCCCCGCGCCGGGCCCTGCTGCGCGGCCTGCCCTGGGTGGTCTGGCACCGGCACCGGACCCTGCTGCGGATCGCCCTGCTGACCACCGTCGCGGGCTGCGCGCTCTTCGCGTACCAGCGCATCGGCGTGCTGGACTTCCTGCACACCAAGGGGTCCGCACCGGACGCGGACGGGCGGCTGCTCGACGAGTTCCAGAGCAGCTTCGGCCCGATGTTCAACCGCGACCTGCAGTTCATGGAGGCCCTGCCGTTCCTCGTCGGCGTCTTCCTCGGCGCCCCGCTCATCGCGGGCGAGCGGGAGCACGGCACGATCCGGCTGGTCACCACCCAGTCGGTGAGCCGCGGCCGGTGGATCGCCGCCGCGCTCGGCCTGCCGCTGGCCGTCACCGCGGCCTGCAGCGCGCTGCTGTCGGCCGCCTTCACCTGGCTGTGGTCACCGGCCCACGACCTCGTCAGCGGCGGCGACTGGCTGCAGAGCGGCCCCTTCGACGCCACCGGCCCCGTCCCGGTCGCCAAGACCCTCTTCCTGGCCGCCTGCGGCATCGCCCTCGGCATGCTGACCAAGCGGGTGGTGCCGGCCATGGCGGCCACCGCCGTGTTCGGGTTCGCCTTCTCCGTGGTCTGGGCCGAGCAGGTCCGCAACCGGCTCGGCACGCTGCGCAGCGTCAGCTATCCGTACGACGGCGACGGCCCGCACCTGCCGCTCGGCTCCGTACGGATCGACGACTGGGTCTCCACCGCCGACGGCAAGCTGTACGGCTTCGGCACCTGCGTCGGCAGCGACTCCGAGGCGTGCCGGGCCCGGCTCGGCATCGTCAACCGGGTCACCCAGTACTTCGACTTCGGGCAGCTGCCCGGGATGCAGTGGCTGGGCGCGGGGATCCTGCTGGCGCTGACCGCCGCGGTCCTGGCGCTCGTCGTGTGGCGGGCCCACAGGCGGCCGCTCTGAACGGCGCGGCGCGGCTCCCGGGCGGCGCTTTGACACCCGGCACGGGCGGCCCGATCATCAAGCGGTCGGACAGCGCAGTCCCGGCGGCACACAGCGTGACAGCACCCCCGGCGGCACACGGCGTGACCGGGGTGGAAGCAGCAGAGAGGTGGTGAGCGTCGTCGAGTTCCGCATCGACCGCCGCAGCGGCGTCGCCACCTACCTCCAGATCGTCCAACAGGTCCAGCAGGCACTGCGGTTGGGCATCCTCGTCGAGGGCGACCGGCTGCCCACCGCCGCGCAGGTCGCCGCCACCACCAAGGTCAACCCCAACACGACCCTGAAGGCGTACCGCGAGCTGGAACGCGAGGGCCTGGTCGAACCGCGCCCCGGCCTCGGCACGTTCGTCAGCCGTACGCTGGCCCGCCCCGAGTCCGCGGCGGACGCCCTGCTGCGCGAGGAACTCCGCTCCTGGATGGCGCGCGCCCAGCAGGAGGGCCTGGACCGGGAGGACGTCCAGGCCCTGGTGAACTCGGTGCTCCAGGAGCGCTACCCACCGGGGTGAGCGCGCCGCGGCACCGTGCCGGGCCGCCCCGCCGGGGTTGACCCTTACCCCACGTCAGGCCGCACCCTGGGCGTCGTACGGAGAAACCAGCCGTACGCCGGTGGCGGCACGCCGCACCACCGGCCGGGCCCCCACCCGGCCGGCCGCCGGCACGACGACGGGGCGAAGGACGCTGCGATGGGCTACTCGGTCGGGCAGGTCTCCGGCTTCGCGGGGATCACGGTGCGCACCCTGCACCACTACGACAGGACCGGCCTGCTCAGCCCCGGCGAGCGCAGCCCGGCCGGCTACCGCCTCTACAGCGACGCCGACCTCGCCCGGCTGCAGCAGATCCTCTTCTACCGGGAACTCGGCTTCCCCCTCGACGAGATCGCCACCATCCTGGCGGACCCGCAGGCCAACGCCCTGGACCACCTCCGCGCCCGGCACCGCCTGCTCACCGAGCAGATCGCCACGCTGCACCGGCTGGTGGAGGTCGCCGAGCGGGCCATGGAGGTCCAGCAGACCGGGGTGGAACTGACGCCCGAGGAGCGCTTCGAGGTCTTCGGCGAGGTGACCTTCGACCTCACCTACGCCACCCAGGCGCACCTGAAGTGGCAGCACAGCGCGGGCCACCAGCGCTCGATGGCGCGGGCCGCCGCGCACTCCAAGGAGGACTGGGCGAAGATCATGGCCGAGTCCGCCGACTGGCGCGGACGGCTGATCGCCGCCTTCGAGGCCGGGGAACCGGCGGACGGCGAGCGGGCGACGGACCTCGCGGAGGACCACCGGCAGCACCTCATCCGCTGGTTCACCCCGTGCCCCACCGACATGCACGGCCGGATCGCCGACGAGTTCGCCGCCGACCCGCGCGCCTTCGCCCTGATCGTCCCGCCCGGCGAACAGCGCCCCGGCCTCGCCCCGTACCTCCGCACGGCCGTGCACGCCAACGCCGTGCGCCGGCCGTCCCCCACCCCGCCGGACACACCGGCCACGGCCACCCCGCCGCCCGCGGCCCCCGCCGCCCCCTGAACCACCCGCGCGGCCACACCCGCGCGCCTGCCTCACCTCAGCTCCCCACCCTCCCTCGGTCCGAAGGCTGGCCCACCCATGCCCAGAATCCTGCTCGCCGCCGCCGGCTCGTACGGCGACATCGCCCCGTACACCGGCCTCGGCGCCCGCCTCCTGGCCGACGGCCACCACGTCGCGCTCGCCACCCACGACAGCTACGCCCCGCTCGTACGCGCCGCCGGCCTGGAGTTCCGCCCGCTGCCGGCCGACCCGCGCACCCGGCGCCCCGACCCCACCGCACCGGCCCGGCCCGCCGTGCCGGCCGGGCGGCGCGACCTCCTGCGCCGGGCCGCCGCCTTCGTCAAGGAGCTGGGCGGCGGCCTCGCCGACGCGGCCCGGCAGGGCGCCAACACCGATCTGCTGCTGCTGTCCGCCACCACCGCGCCGCTCGGCCGCAACCTCGCCGAGGCGATGGACATCCCCGCCCTGGACCTGCCCCTCGTCCCCGGCGCCCCCACGGGCGACTTCGCCCCCGTGGTCAGCGGCGGCCGGTCCCTGGGCCGCTGGGGCAACCGCGCCGCGGGCCGCCTCTCGCTCCGCGTCATCGACCGCCTCTACGCGGACGCGAACCGGGAACTGCGCGCCCGGCTCGGCCTGCCGCCCGCCACGCCCCGTACGGTCCGCCGCCGCGCCGAGGCGGCCGGCCGGCCGGTACTGCACGGCTTCAGTGAGGTCCTGGTGCCCCGCCCCGCGGACTGGCCGAGCGGCCTGGAGGTCGTCGGCAACTGGTGGCCCTGGCACGCCCCCGACACCCAACTCCCGTCCGCGCTGCGGGACTTCCTCGCCGCCGGCCCGCCCCCGGTCTTCCTCGGCTTCGGCAGCATGGCGGGCGGCGAGGGCGAGCGGCTGGGCGACCTCGCGGTGCGGGCCCTGCGCCGCGCCAAGCTCCGCGGCGTCCTCCAGTCCGGCTGGGCCGGCCTGACCGCGGAACCGACGGACGACGTCCTCACCATCGACGCGGTCCCGCACGACCTGCTCTTCCCGCGGATGGCCGCGGTGCTGCACCACTGCGGCGCCGGCACCGCCGCCGCGGGCCTGCGCGCCGGGGTACCCACCGTTCCCGTCCCGGTCACCGCCGACCAGCCCTTCTGGGCCGCCCGCCTGGCCTCGCTGGGCGCCGCGACCACCCCGATCCCGTTCCAGGACCTCGCCGCCGACGACGCGGTGGCCCGGCTGGCCGACGCCCTCGGCCGGGCCGTCACCGACCCCGCCCTCCGCGAACGCGCCGGCGACGCCGCCCGCCGGCTGGCCGCCGAGGACGGCTCCGGCACGGTGGCCGCGACGGTCGCCCGCCTGACCACCTGACCGGCCCGGCCGGCCGGACGCCTACCGGGGGGGGTGGGCACACCCTCCCGTACGGTCCCGCCACCCGATCGGCCGCCCGCCGCCCCTCCCCGGGATGCGACCGGCGGCCACAGGGCGTGGGCTCGCAACTATGACCACCTACCGCACGAGCACCCCGCTTCGCAGAACGCTGCTGCGCGTCATAGCGCCGGCGGCCCTGGGCACGGTCATCAGCCTGACGGCGGCCCAGACCGCCCTGGCCGCCCCCGCCGACCCCTGGACCCGCCCGATCAGGACCTGGTCCCCCTACCACGTCAGCTCGCCCTACGGCGTGCGCGGCACCTGGCAGGCGGGCCACCACACCGGCATCGACTTCGCCGTCCGCAGCGGGACCCGGGTCCGTTCCGTGGGCTCCGGCACCGTCGTCCTCGCCAAGAGGTCCGGCGCCTACGGCAACGCCGTCACGATCCGGATGAAGGACGGCCGCTACACCCTCTTCGGCCATCTCTCCCGCATCACCGTCCGCCCCGGCCAGAAGGTCCACGCCCGGACCCGCCTCGGCTACACCGGCACCACCGGCCGCGCCACGGGCCCCCACCTCCACTTCGAGGTACGCACCAGCCGCCGCTACGGATCAGACATCAACCCCCTGCTCTACCTGGCCAGACACGGCGTACACCTGCCCTTCCGCCTCCACTGACCCGCCCGCACGCCCACCCAGACCCCGGACCTGACCCCCACTCAGCCCCCCCACTCACCCAACCCCCACTCAACCGACCCACACCCCGCCGACCCACCCCAGCACCAGCGCCCCCACCACCGGCGCCGCGTACACCAGCGGGTACGGCACGTGTGCGTACCACCGCGCCCGGACCACGAAGACGACGGCCCCGGCGAAGTACAGCACCAGCCCGACGCCCGCCAGCACCCCGAGGACCGGCACGAACAGCCCGGCCAGCAGCCCCGCGGCCCCCGCGGCCTTGGCCGCGCCGAGCCGGGTCCACCACGCGCGCGGCACGCGGTAGTCGGTCAGGGCCCGCACGACCCACTCGGCGCGCAGGAGCAGGGCCCCCGCCGAGAAGCCCGACATGGCAGCGGCAAGCAGGGTGACGACGACATAAGCAGTGAACATCGAAAGGCTCCTCGTCAGACAGGCGCCGGAGCGGCGTCGCGCCCCGGCCGTGGTGAGTCCGTCACCGTGATGACCCCGCCCGCCCCATGAATGTGACACCCCGCCCGAATAACTTCTCGCCCCCTGCGCGCCCTTGAGGCGCGGCACCGCACTCCGTAGCCTCCAGCCCCATGAAGTGGACCGACCTCACCCCGGTGCTGATCGCTCTGCTGTCGCTCGCGGGGGTCGTCTGGCAGAGCCGGCGGACGCGCTACGACGGTCGGGACCGACTGAAGCGCGACATCGAGCTGTTGGCGATGATGCCCGACGACCTGGAGGGCAAGAGCCGGTACCGCGCGCACGTCGACGCGTCGATCACCACCCTCATCGAGGACGAGGACGTGCGCTCCAGGGACTGGGTGGGCATCTCCATGGGTCTCACCCTGCTCACCATCGCCGTCGTCCTGGCCTGGGCCGGAGTCAGCAACGGAGGCTGGTGGCACCTGCTGACACTGACCGCCGGCGTCGTCCTGTTCGCCGGGGTGGCCTGCCTGTCGATCAGCCTGGGAAAACATCGCCGCGACGAACGCGGCCGAGTGATCAGCCGCACCCAGCCCTGACCACGAAAAAGCCCCCACCGGATATCCCCGGCGGGGGCTTTGACGTGCTGTGGACCTGAGGGGATTCGAACCCCTGACCCCCTCGTTGCGAACGAGGTGCGCTACCAGCTGCGCCACAGGCCCTTGCGACGAGTGAAACTCTAGCATCTCGGTCGCGGTGCTCGGAAATCGCTTCCCGTGCTGGTCAGTGGAGGGCTCTCACCCGTTCGCCGGTGCGAGGCGGGTCACTCGTTGGCGGCGCGCGGGCGGTCCTCGTCCTCGTACTGGTCGAAGAGGGGGGTGCGGCCGCGGGAGCGGCGGGCGGGGGTGTCGGACTGGGGGTGGTCGGGGGCGGCGCTGGAGCGTGCGGAGCTCCAGGCGTCCTCGGCGTCGAGGTCGACGTGGCTGGTGGCGCGCGGGGCGACCGGGGCGGTGACGTAGGTGGGGAGGGGCACCGGGACGGGGTCCCAGCTGCCGGTGGCGGGGCGCGGGCGCTCGCGTTCGCGCTGCTGGTCGACCCACTCGGCGTGGTCGGTCTCCTCGACCACGGCGCGGCGGCCGGCGGTGGGGGAAGGCCGGGACGCGGGAGCCGCGCGGGGTGGTTCGGGGGCGGCGTCGAGGGGGGCGTCAGCGTGGACGTCGGCCGGGTGCTCGTCGGCGGGCGGCTGGTCGGCCGCCGGGCGAGGGCGGTGCCGGCCCTCCCGCAGCCGCTGCGCTGCCGCCTCCGCCTTGCGCTGGTCCATGGTGAAGGTGAAGCGGCGGCGCTCCTGGGCGCGCAGGTAAATGATGTACGCGGTCAGGAGCAGCGCGGGGATCGCCGGGGCCCAGAGGAAGGGCAGGCCACCGACGGCCGCGACGATGGCGCCGGTGGTGAAGGTGAGGAAGAGGACCGTGATGGTGCGCCGGCGGCGGGCCAGGACCTTGGCGCGCTTGGCCCGCTCGGAGAGGGACGGGCGCGGGGCGGTGGACTGCACCCGGGTGGGGGCCTCGGGCTCGTCCACGGGGGCGGGGTCGCCGAAGGGGCCCGCGGCGGCCTCGTCGGCAAGGGCGTCCGGGGCCGGTTCGTCGCCCGCGTCGTCGGCGGGGTACTCCCCGCGTTCCTTGTCGTAGCGACGCTGCATGGCCGCGCGTCCGGACAGCAGCCGGATGGCGGTGCTGAAGCGCTCGGTCGGCCGGGCCTCGTTGAGCTCGTCCTGTCTACGGAGCCACATCGGCACCAAGTAGGCGGCCCAGGCCCCGACGATGACTGCGTAGATGAGGCCGCTGCTTCTCACAACTCACACGGTAGAGGGGTTTGCATGGGGCCATCCGCCAATTGGGCCGGTGTGTCGCACGATCTGGCTGATATCTCGAACTTTTTTGTGATGGTAGAGATCCGCACCCCCACCAATCGGGCCAATTCGGGATTGCATTCGAACGTTTATTTTATTTGTGGGGTGCGCCCGGAGCGGCGGGTTTCTGCTGGTGCCAGCGCCTGAGCAGCCCTTCGGGGACTTCTTCCGCGGTGAGGGCGAAAACCGCGTGGTCGCGCCAGGCGCCGTCGATGTGCAGGTAGCGCGGGCGGATGCCTTCTTCGCGAAAGCCGAGTTTTTCCACCACCCGGCGGCTGGGGATGTTCTCGGGGCGAATGCAGACCTCGATGCGGTGCAGTCCCACGGAACGGAAGCAGTGGTCGACGGCGAGCGCCACGGCGGTCGGGATGACGCCCCGGCCGGCGACTTCCTGATCGACCCAGTAGCCGATATGGCCGGAACACATGGAGCCCCAGGTGATGCCGGCGACGGTGAGTTGCCCGACGAGCCCGCCCCGGTATTCGACGACGAAGGGAAGCATCCGGCCGGCGTGTGCCTCGGCGCGCAGATGGCGGACCATCTGCCGGTAGGTGGGCCGGTGGGGCGGGGCGAGGCCGGGCGGGGGCGGCGGGATGGTGGCTTCCCAGGGGCGCAGCCAGTCGCGGTTGCGGCGGTTGACCTCGCGCCAGGCGCGCTGGTCGCGCACCTTTATCGGGCGGAGGGTGACATCACCGTCCGTCAGGACCACCGGCCAGGGCGCGTTCAGCTCGGGCTCCCGGAAGGACGGGGATGGTCGCCGCCGCGGAGCTGGTCGACGGCGTGCGGCAGCAGGTCGGCGAGGACGGTGAGGCCGTCGCGGACGCCGCCGGTCGAGCCGGGGAGGTTGACGATCAGGGTCGTACCGGCGACTCCGGCCAGGCCGCGGGAGAGGGCGGCGGTGGGGACCGTGGTGCGGCCGGCCGCGCGGATCGCCTCGGGGATGCCGGGCACCTCGTGGTCCAGGACCCGGCGGGTGGCCTCGGGGGTGCGGTCGGTCGGCGAGATGCCCGTGCCGCCGGTGGTGAGGATGACGGCGTAGCGGGCGGAGTCGACGGCCTGGCGCAGGGCGGCCTCCACCGGGTCGCCGTCCGGGACGACCTGGGGGCCGTCGACCTCGAAGCCCATGGCGGTGAGGCCCTCGGCGAGCAGCGGGCCGCCCTTGTCGGCGTACACGCCGGCCGCGGCGCGGTTGGAGGCGGTGACGACCAGGGCGCGGGCGGGCCTCATGACCGGCTCCAGTCGCCGGACTTGCCGCCGGTCTTCGCCTCGACGCGGATGTCGGAGATCACCGCGGCCTTGTCGACGGCCTTGACCATGTCGACGACGGTCAGCGCGGCGACGGAGACGGCGGTGAGCGCCTCCATCTCGACGCCGGTGCGGTCGGTGGTCTTGACGGTGGCCGTGATCTCCACGGCCTCGTCGGTGAGGGCGAGGTCGACCTTGACGCCGGAGACGGCGAGGGGGTGGCAGAGCGGGATCAGGTCGGGGGTGCGCTTGGCGCCCATGATGCCGGCGATCCGGGCGGTGGCCAGGGCGTCGCCCTTGGGCATGCCCTCGCCCCGCAGCAACTCGATGACCTGCGGCGATACCAGGACCCGGCCGCGGGCGGTGGCGGTGCGGGCGGTGACGTCCTTCGCGGAGACGTCGACCATTCGCGCCGCGCCCGCCGCGTCGAGATGGGTGAGGTGTTGCTGGCCGCTGCTCATCGTTCTCCCGGTCCCAAACTGCCGCCTGTGGGACGACACCGTACCCCCGGCGGCGGTGGGCCACCCGGCGGGCTATCCCAGGGGCAGCACGTCCACCTCCGCGTCCGCGGGGACCTCGGTGGTGTCCTCCGGGACGACGATCAGGGCGTTGGCGTGCGCCATGGCCTTGATCAGGTGGGAACCGGCGCCGCCGACGGGGGTGACCGTGCCGGCCTGTGCGTCGTAGGAGCCGCGCAGGAACTGCCGCTTGCCCTCGGGCGAGGAGGCGAGGGCGTCGGTGCACCGGGCGCGGACGGTGGGGCGCTGCGCGTCGGGCAGGCCCATCAGGGCGCGGATGGCGGGGCGGACGAACAGCTCGAAGGAGACGTACGAGCTGACCGGGTTGCCGGGCAGGGCCAGCAGCGGGATGCGGTCGGGGCCGATGAGGCCGAAGCCCTGGGGCTTGCCGGGCTGCATGGCGAGCTTGCGGAACTCGACCCGGCCGGACATCTGCGAGCCGTCCGGGGCCGTCTCCTCCGACAGCGCGGTCAGGGTCTCCTTGACCACGTCGTAGGCGCCGACGCTGACGCCGCCGCTGGTGACGAGGATGTCGGCCCGGATGAGCTGGTCCTCCAGGGTGGCGCGCAGGGTGTCGGCGTCGTCGGCGACCGCGCCGACGCGGTAGGCGAGGGCGCCGGCGGCGCGGGCGGCGGCGGTGAGCTGGAAGCTGTTGGAGTCGTGGATCTGGCCGGGGCCCAACGGCTCGCCGGGCTGGACCAGTTCGCTGCCGGTGGACATCACCACGACGCGGGGGCGGGGCCGGACCCGGACCGTGCCGAAGCCGAGGGCGGCCAGCAGGCCGATCTGGGAGGGGCCGAGGACGGTGCCCGCGGTGAGGGCCGGCTCGCCCTCGGTGACGTCGCTGCCGCGGGCGCGGATGTGGGCGCCGGCGGTGACCGGGCGGTGCACGCGGACCTCGCCGGCGGCGTCCTGCGGGGCGGCGCTGTGGGCGCGCATGGTGGCCGCCGGCCCCTCGCCGGAGCCGCCGTCGGTCCACTCGACGGGGACGACGGCCTCGGCGCCGGGCGGGACCGGGGCGCCGGTCATGATCCGGGCGGCCCGGCCGGGGCCGAGTTCCGGCAGCTCGCCACTGCCCGCCGCGACGTCGCCGATGACGGTGAGGGTGACCGGGGCGGTCTCGCTCGCGTCCGCCACGTCGGCGACGCGGACGGCATAGCCGTCCATGGAGCTGTTGTCGAACGGCGGCAGGGCGACGCGAACGGTGAGGTCGTCCACCAGGACGCAGCCCTGGGCGTCGAGGAGCTGCAGCTCGATCGGCTCCAGGGGGGCGATGGTGGAGAGCACGTCGTCGAGGTGCTCGGCCACCGACCAGACGCGGTCCTGGTGGCTGGTCCGGCCGGTGGCGTTGTTCAACGTCCTACATCTCCTCGGTGACGTAACTGCGAAGCCAGGCCCGGAAGTCGGGGCCCAGGTCCTCACGTTCGCATGCCAGTCTGACAATGGCACGCAGGTAGTCGCCACGGTCACCGGTGTCATAACGCCGGCCCTTGAAGATCACGCCGTGCACCGGGCCGCCCAGCGAGGGGTCGGCGGCCAGGGCCTGGAGGGCGTCGGTGAGCTGGATCTCGCCGCCGCGGCCCGGGTCGGTCTTGCGCAGCACCTCGAAGACGGCCGGGTCGAGGACGTAGCGGCCGATGATGGCGAGGTTGCTGGGGGCCTCGGCCGGGTCGGGCTTCTCGACCAGGTCGGAGACGGTCACCACGTCGTCGTCGCCGGTGGGGGCGGCGGCCGCGCAGCCGTAGAGGTGGATCTGCGCCGGGTCGACCTCCATGAGGGCGACGACGGAGCCGCCGTGCTGCTCCTGGACCTCGACCATGCGCGCCAGCAGGGGGTCGCGGGGGTCGATCAGGTCGTCACCGAGGAGGACCGCGAAGGGCTGGTCGCCGACGTGGGGCGCGGCGCAGAGCACCGCGTGGCCCAGCCCCTTGGGGTCGCCCTGGCGGACGTAGTGCATGGTCGCCAGGTCGCTGGACTCCTGGACCTTGGCGAGGCGGGACTCGTCGCCCTTGCGGTGCAGGGCCTCTTCGAGTTCGTAGTTGCGGTCGAAGTGGTCCTCGAGCGGGCGCTTGTTGCGGCCGGTCACCATCAGGACGTCGGAGAGTCCGGCGGCGGCCGCCTCCTCCACCACGTACTGGATGGCGGGCTTGTCGACTACCGGGAGCATCTCCTTGGGTGTGGCCTTCGTGGCGGGGAGAAACCTGGTGCCGAGGCCGGCTGCCGGGATGACAGCCTTGCTGATCCGTGTGTGCGATGGGGTCATGCGCGACACCATAACCGGCCCTTTCGGAACGATGATGAGGGTCCGGTGAATAGGGCATGAGAGCGGGAGCAAGGGCACACAGTGAGCACTGAACACGATAGAAAGCGCAGGTTGCGGCGGGGTCTCCTGGAGGTAAGAAGATCCTTGCCGTCGGATGTCGTCGCGGCGACGGGCGAGGCGCTGGCCCGACGGGCCCTGGAACTGGACGAGTTGGCGCCGTATCTCGCGGCACCGCCCGGCGGGCGGACCGGTCCCGCACCGACGGTCGCCGGCTATGTGTCGATCGGCGGGGAGCCCGCCACCGGGCCGCTGCTGGAGCGGCTGCGGGCGGCCGGGGTGCGGGTGCTGCTGCCCGTGCTGCTGTCTGATAACGATCTGGAATGGGCGCTCTACGAGGGTCCCGAGCGGCTGGTTGCGGCCGGGTGGGGGCTGCGGGAGCCCGCCGGGGAGCGGCTGGGCCCCGAGGCGGTCACCGGGGCGGACGTGGTGCTGCTGCCGGGCCTGGCGGTGGACCGGAGCGGGCTGCGGCTGGGGCGCGGCGGCGGCTCGTACGACCGGGTGCTGGCGCGGCTGGAGCGGGCCGGCGCGCCGACGTCGCTGGTGGTGCTGCTGTACGACGACGAGGTGGTCCAGGAGGTGCCGGCCGAGCCGCACGACCGGCGGGTGCACGCCGCGGTGACGCCGTCGGCGGTGCACCGGTTCGCCGGCTGAGCCGCCGGAACGCCGCCGGGCGGGCCGGAGAGGTCTCCGGCCCGCCCGGCGGCGGTGTGCGAGGGGGCGGCCTACGGCGAGAGCGTCAGGGTGTCCTTGCCCGCCTTCTTCACGGCCGCTTCGCTGTACGCCCAGGGCAGCAGCTCGCCCTTGGCCCACTTGTCGGTCTGGTCGTAGTAGTGCGTGTCGTAGGCGTGCCCGGAGGAGCCGGTGAGGTTGATCCAGCGGGACTTGTCGAGGTCGGCGAGGTTGACGACCATCCGCATCGACGGGACCCAGGTGACCTTGTAGCCGCCGGCGGCGTTCCAGCCGGTGGCGTCGACCGCGGCCTCACCGCCGCCGACGTTCCACGGGCCACGGTTGAACAGGCCCTGGAGGAAGCCGGGCCCGTCGGTGCCGAGCGTCTGGTTCTTCAGGAACATCTGGTGCAGCCGGCCCCAGGTCCAGTTGTCGATGTTCTTGCCCAGCTTGGAGGTCAGTTCGTAGCGCGCGTCCTTCATGGCGTGCGCGAGGAGCTGGTCGCGGTTCTTGTCGCCGGGGCGGCCGGGCCGGTCCTCGGTCTTCCACCAGGCGTTGTTGGGGTCGTCGAGGATGTTGCGGACGACCTCGTACCAGCGGTCGCCGCCGTCGGGCTGCGCGGTGTCGCCGGCCCGCTGGCCGCATTCGCGGACGTAGGTGTCGTTCTCGTCGGCGGGTCCGGTCTCGTCGGCCGGGCGGACGGTCAGGCACTGCCCTTCGGGGCGCAGCTCCTTGGGCATCTTGTTGCCGAACGCGAGCTTGAGGGTGTTGCGCCAGACGGCGTTGAAGTAGGCGGCCGCGGCGGAGTCGGGCTCCTGGGTGAAGTCCCAGCCCTCCAGCAGCTGCTGGGCGTCGCGGACGTACTTGTCCTTGATGTCGAGCTTCGTCAGGTAGGGCGTGAGCAGCCGGGCGATCTCGCTGCTGTTGTCCCGCTGGAACGCCTGCATGTCGTCGGTGGAGACCTTGCCGCCGTCCTTGATCTTGGACTGGATCAGGTCGTTGATCCGCTGGCTGCGGGAGCCGTAGCCCCAGTCCTTGGTGATCAGGTACGGGTACTTCTCATCGGCCACGGCCTGGTTGGCGGTGACGATGTAGCCGCGCTCGGGGTTGTACTCGTACGGCAGGGCCTTCTGCGGGATGTAGCTCTTCCACTGGTAGGACGGGTCCCAGCCGGGTGCCGGGTAGGTGCCGTCGAAGTGGCCGTCGCCCTTGCCGCGGACCGGAATGCGGCCGGGCGCCTGGTAGCCGATGTTGCCCTTGGTGTCGGCGTAGATCAGGTTCTGGGAGGGGACCTCGAAGTGCTCGGCGGCCTTGCGGAAGCCGCTCCAGTCCTTGGCCCGGTCCAGCTCGAAGACGGCGTCCATGGACTTGCCGGGGTCCAGCGCGGTCCAGCGCAGCGAGACGGCGTAGCCGTCGCCGCGGTCCGGCGCGGCGTTGCCGACGGGGGCGTCCTTGCCGACGCTGCCGAGTTCGTCGTCGCGGTCGGAGACGATCGGGCCGTTGTTGGTGGAGCGGACGGTGATCTCGCGGCTCTCCCCGCCGGCGACCTTGATGGTCTCCTTGCGGGTGACGAAGGGCCGCTGCCTGCCGTCGTAGAGGTACCCGTCGGAGTTGATCTTCTCCAGGTACAGGTCGGTGACGTCCGCGCCCAGGTTGGTCATGCCCCAGGAGATGTTCTGGTTGTGGCCGATGACGACGCCGGGCATGCCGGAGAAGGTGAAGCCGGAGACGTCGTAGCCGCACTTGGGGCCGGTGGTACGGCAGTGCAGGCCCATCTGGTACCAGAGCGAGGGCATCTGGGGCGCCAGGTGCGGGTCGTTGGCGAGCAGCGGCTTACCGGTGGGGGTGTGCGCGCCGGAGACGACCCAGGAGTTGGAGCCGATGCCGTTGCCGTTGGGGCCGAGCAGCGCGGGGACCTTGTCGAGGGTCTTGGACAGCGACGACAGCTGGGACTGCAGGCCGGTGGCGGCGGCGCCGGCGGACGCGGGGGTGGAGTTGGCCGAGCCCTTGGGCGAGAACCGCTTGGTGGCCGGGTCGACCGTGCCGCCGTCGACGATCGGCTTGTTGCGCTTGTACGGGTACGCCGGGTAGAGCTGGGCGATCTGCTCGGGGGTGAAGCGGCTGGTCATCAGGGAGCGGTCGATCTCTTCCTGCATGTTGCCGCGCAGGTCCCAGGCCATCGCCTTGAGCCAGGCCACCGAGTCGACCGGCGTCCACTTCTCCGGCTTGTAGTCGTTCTGGAAGTCCAGTGCCGCGTACTCCAGGGACAGCGCGGAGCCGCCGTGGTCCTTGAGGTAGGCGTTGACGCCGTCGGAGTAAGCCTGGAGGTACTTCTTGGTGCCGGGCGACAGCTTGGTGTCGTACTCCTTCTGCGCCACGCGGTGCCAGCCGAGGGTGCGCAGGAACTCGTCGGTCTTGACCTGGCTCTTGCCGAACATCTCCGACAGCCGGCCGGCGGTCATGTGGCGCCGGACGTCCATCTCCCAGAAGCGGTCCTGGGCCTGGACGTAGCCCTGGGCGCGGAAGAGGTCCTGGTCGGTGTCGGCGTAGATCTGCGGGATGCCGTTGGCATCGCGGACGACGTCCACCGGGTCCGTCAGGCCCGGGAGTTTGAGCGAGCCGGTGGTCTGCGGGAAGGAGGCACGTACGGTGCTCACTCCCCAGTACGCGCCGAAACCGATGCCCGCCACGAGCAGCAGCACGACAGTGATCGCGACGAGGCGGCCGCGCCGCCCCTTCTTCTTCCTGGGGACCGGGCCGGACTTGTTGGCGGGCATCTCTGTCCTTCGAGGGGCAGGGTGGGAGTGCTGGAGCAACCATAGGCGCACGGGTTTGGCGACCCCTACGCGGAGTCAGGGCCAGCACATCCGACTTTCAAGCAATGGTAAATTGTTAGTCTCAGTAACTAGATACAGTAAGGAAAACCACCCCCCAGTCCGCCGCCCGGCCCTGTGCGAGGAAGGACCAGCTCCTGACTGTCGACCATCTCAATGAACTCCTGCTGCTCTGCTCGCTCGTACTGCTCATCGCGGTCGCCGCAGTACGGCTGTCCTCGCGCAGCGGGCTCCCCAGCCTGCTCATCTACCTGGGGATAGGCATCGCCATGGGGCAGGACGGCATCGGGGGCGTCGTCTTCGACAACGCCGAACTGACCCAACTCCTCGGCTATGCCGCGCTGGTCGTGATCCTCGCCGAGGGCGGGCTGGGCACCAAATGGAAAGAGATCAAACCGGCCCTTCCCCAGGCCGCGGCGCTCTCGACGGTCGGCGTCGCGGTGAGCGTGGGGGTCACCGCGGCCGGCGCGCACTACCTGGCCGGACTCGACTGGCGGCAGGCGCTGCTGATCGGCGCCGTGGTCTCGTCCACGGACGCCGCGGCGGTCTTCTCCGTGCTGCGCAGCGTGCCGCTGCCCGCGCGCCTGACGGGTGTCCTCGAAGCCGAATCCGGCTTCAACGACGCCCCGGTGGTCATCCTGGTCGTCGCCTTCTCCGCCCCGCGGCAGGTCGACCACTGGTACGTCCTGCTCGGTGAGATCGCCCTGGAACTCGCGATCGGCGCCGCCATCGGCGTGGCCATCGGCTGGCTCGGCGCCTACGGCATGCGGCACGTGGCGCTGCCCGCCTCCGGCCTCTACCCGATCGCCGTCATGGCCATCGCCGTCTCGGCCTACGCGGCCGGCGCGCTGGCCCACGGCTCCGGCTTCCTCGCCGTCTATCTGGCCGCGGTGATCCTCGGCAACGCCAAGTTGCCGCACGCGCCGGCCACCCGCGGCTTCGCCGAGGGCCTCGGCTGGATCGGCCAGATCGGGATGTTCGTCCTGCTGGGTCTGCTGGTGACCCCGCACAATCTGCTCGACGACATAGTGCCGGCGCTGGTCATCGGCATGATCCTCACCCTCGTCGCCCGACCGACGTCGGTGTTCACCGCGCTGCTGCCGTTCCGGGTGCCCTGGCGGGAGAAGACCCTGCTGTCGTGGGCCGGCCTGCGCGGCGCGGTCCCCATCGTGCTGGCCACCATCCCGATGGTGGGCGACGTACCCGGCAGCGAACGCGTCTTCAACATCGTCTTCGTCCTGGTCGTCGTCTACACCCTCATCCAGGGCCCGACCCTGCCCTGGCTCGCCAGGCGGCTGCGGCTGGGCGACGGCGAGGAGGCCGCGGACCTGGGCATCGAGTCGGCGCCCCTGGAACGGCTGCGCGGCCATCTGCTGTCGACGTCCATCGGGCCGTCGTCCCGGATGCACGGCGTGGAGGTCGGCGAGCTGCGGATGCCCGCGGGTGCCGCGGTCACCCTCGTCGTCCGGGACGGCTCCAGCTTCGTGCCGTCGCCGTCGACGGTGCTGCGGCACGGCGACGAACTGCTGGTGGTCGCCACCGACCCGGTGCGCGACGCGGCCGAGCGGCGACTGCAGGCGGTCTCCCAGGGCGGCAAGCTGGCCGGCTGGCTGGGCACCGGCGGCGCCGTGCGGCGGCACCCGCACCGGGGCGGCCGGACCTGAGGCCGGGCCGGGCCCACCACGGACGACCGGGTGCCGCCACCCGGAAATGTGCTGAAGATCTCCACGGATCCCAAGGAAAACCGCGTGAAGCCCTGGTTAATCCCAGGGCCTCACGCGGCGCGACCTGTAGTATGAAGACAGAACATCTACGAACCAACTCTGCCTGATGCAGAGCTGGCGCGACCGCTCGGCGGCCGCGGTCCCCTGCCACACGCAGCCACCTCTCGGGGTGCGGACCACGCGGTATCACTCGGTCCTGCGCGAGAGGACAGCTCTCGGCGCGTACCCGTGACGACCTTGCGGGCGGCGCGCTACCAGGCGGCAGAAAGGCCCGGCCGTGGCATCCGCGGTCAAGGATTCCCGTCCCGGTTACGGACGACTGCTCCGCACCCCCGGTGCATGGACATTCCTGCTGCCCGGCTTCCTGGCGCGGCAGCCCTTCGCGATGCTGACGATCGGCATCGTGCTGCTCGTCCAGTCCACCACCGGCTCCTACGGGACCGCCGGCGCGGTCTCCGCCGCGACCGGTGTCTCGATGGCGCTGTTCGCCCCGCAGAGCGGCAAGCTCGCCGACCGCTTCGGGCAGCGCGCGGTGCTGATCCCGGGCGTGCTGGTGCACGTCGCCGGCGTGTGCACGCTGATCACCCTGGCCCTCGCGCACGCCCCCCTGTGGGCGCTGCTCGCGGTGGCCGTCCCCACGGGCGCCTCGACCCCGCAGGTCGGCCCGATGGTGCGGGCCCGCTGGGCCTCCCGGCTCGGCGGCAGCCCGCTGATGCCGACGGCCGCCGCCTTCGAGTCGGTCACCGACGAGTTCACCTTCGTCGTCGGCCCGGTCCTGGCGACGGCGCTGTGCACCGGCATCCACCCGGCGGCCGGCCTGGTCGCCGAGGCGGTGCTGACGCTGGCCGGCGGCCTGCTGTTCGCCTCGCAGAAGCGCAGCCAGCCCCCGGTCCACACGGACGCGTCCGGTGGCGCACCGCGGGTCTCGGCCCTGTCGGTGCCCGGCGTGCGGGTGCTGATCGTCGCGTTCCTCGGCATCGGCGCCGTGTTCGGCGGCATGCAGGTCTCGCTGACGGCGTTCACCCAGCACATCGGCCAGCCCGGCATCAACGGCGTGCTCTACGGGATCTTCGCGGGCGGCAACATGCTCGCCGGCATCGTCTGCGGCGCGGTCGCCTGGAAGGTCGGCCCGCGGCGCCGGCTGCTGGTCGCCTACGGCCTGCTGGCGCTGGCCACCACCCCGCTGTGGACGCTCTCCGCGGTGCCGCTGCTGGGCGCGGTCGGCCTGGTGGTCGGCCTGTGCATCGCCCCGGCCCTGATCACCGGCTACACGCTGGTCGAGTCGCTGGTGCCGGCCGCCGCCCGTACCGAGGCGTTCACCTGGCTGACCGGCGCGGTCGCGCTGGGCCAGGCGGCCGCCGCCACCTCCGCAGGCCAGCTGGCGGACCGCTTCGGACCGAGCACCGGCTTCCTGGTGCCGCTGGCCGGCACCGCGCTGGCCTTCGTGGTGCTGCTGGCGCTCCGCGCCCACCTGGTGCCGCGCCCGGCGGCCGCGTCCGCTCCGGCGGGCTCGGCGGCCGTCACCGCCGCCGGACCCGCGTCCGAGGAGCGGGAACAGGATCGGGGACGGGAACTCACGAACGCCTGACGGACCCGCTGCCGGGCACGGGCCGGACGTGGGGTCGGACGTGGGGTCGGTCACCGTGGCCTCGTCGCGGTGGACGGAAGCACGGGAATACTGCAATATGGAGCGTCGTTAGCACTCATCGAGTGAGAGTGCCAGGAGGAAGTCAAGTGCCGACGTACCAGTACCAGTGCACCGAGTGCGGCGAGGGCCTCGAGGCGGTGCAGAAGTTCACCGACGACGCGCTCACCGAGTGCCCCGCCTGCCAGGGACGCCTCAAGAAGGTGTTCTCCGCGGTCGGCATCGTCTTCAAGGGCTCCGGCTTCTACCGCAACGACAGCCGCGGTTCGTCGTCCAGCAGCAGCCCCGCGAAGAGCTCCACCACCTCCGGCGGCTCGTCCTCCTCGGACTCCGCGGGTTCCTCGTCGAGCAGCTCCGACACCAAGTCGTCCGCCCCGGCGGCGTCGTCGTCGAGCAGCACGACGAGCACCAGCTCCGCGGCCTGACGACCGGCGCCAACGGCACCACCGGCTTCATCGGACCCCGCCGTCCCTGACGGCGGGGTCCGCCGCATGTCCGCCCTGGGGCGGCACGGCCGGGTGGCGTGCGGCCCCGCTAAGGTGACCGCCATGGCTGACGCGGACATAGGCGTCATCGGCGGATCGGGTTTCTACTCCTTCCTCGACGACGTGACCGAGATCACGGTGGACACCCCCTACGGCCGCCCGAGCGACTCGGTGTTCCTCGGCGAGATCGCCGGCCGCCGGGTCGCTTTCCTGCCCCGGCACGGGCGCGACCACCACCTTCCGCCGCACCGCATCAACTACCGCGCCAACCTGTGGGCGCTGCGCTCACTCGGCGTGCGCCAGGTCCTCGGCCCCTGCGCGGTCGGCGGCCTGCGCCCCGAATACGGCCCCGGCACCCTGCTGATCCCCGACCAGCTCGTGGACCGCACCAAGGCCCGCGTCCAGACCTACTTCGACGGCGAGCCGCTGCCCGGCCCCGCCTCCGCGGACGCGACCGGGAACGGCGGCGGCACGGAGCGGAGCGGGCGCGTCCCCCACGTCGTCCACCTGAGCTTCGCCGACCCCTACTGCCCCGCCGGCCGCCGGGCCGCCGTCGCGGCCGCCCGCGGCCGGGACTGGGAACCGGTCGACGGCGGCACGCTCGTCGTCATCGAGGGCCCCCGTTTCTCGACCCGCGCCGAATCCCGCTGGCACGCCGCCCAGGGCTGGTCGGTGGTCGGCATGACCGGCCACCCCGAAGCCGTCCTGGCCCGCGAACTGAGCCTGTGTTACACCTCGTTGACCCTGGTCACCGACCTGGACGCGGGCACCGAGGCCGGTGCCGGCGTCTCCCACGAAGAGGTCCTCGACGTCTTCGCGCAGAACGTCGGCCGGCTGCGCGAGGTGCTCTTCGACGCGGTCGCCGCTCTCCCGGGGACCACCGCCCGCGACTGCCCGTGCGTCGACGCCCACGCGGGCCGGGACCTGGGCATCGAGCTGCCGTAGCGGGACGCCGCCGCCCCTCGGCCTCCCTCTCCCGGGTGGCCGGGTTGTCCACAACGGCGGGGCCGTCCACAGGCCGGAGCGGGCCGGAGCGAACTGCGGCACGGTGGTGATCGCCGGTTGATTCCCACCCCACCGAGGCGGTGCCACCCATGCTCTCCGCACACCCCCACACCCGTCCCCCCGTCGCCCCTCCCGCCGCCCACGCGCCGCCCCTGCCCGCTCCCCCACCCTGTGAAGTGCCCCACTTTGCTCCGGTTCGGGTGAGCGGTGGCGGACGGTGCCGGGGCGGGTCCGGCAGACGGCGGATGCTGGCCGCCGGCCTGGCGGTGGCCGCCGCAGCACTGGCCGGCGGAGCCTCGTACGGGTCCGTACGAGGCTTACCCGCGGGCGGCTGCCCGTCGGCGACGGCGCCGGGAGGGCGGTGAACATGCTTCAAGATCGAGTGGCTTCCGCCCGGCCGTCACGCGAGACTGCTGCGAGTGGCGGGGCATCTGCCGCGCGCCGAGGGAGGCGCGCCCCTCGTACCGGTACCGCCGCATCTGTCCGTCGCCTCGACGGCCCCCACGCCGTTCGCCGGATCCGCACCGACGCGCCCGCCGATCACTGGTTCGGGGCGCACGACTGGACAGCCCCGCCCCGCCCTGCCGTAAGTTGCGGTGCTGATCGTTGGTGCACCGTTCGTAGCAAGAGTGGAAAGAGGCTGTCAGGTGAGCGAGAGCAAGGGCGTCCTTCAGGGGTTCAAGGAATTCCTGATGCGCGGCAACGTCATCGAACTCGCGGTCGCGGTCGTCGTCGGTGCGGCCTTCACGAACATCGTGAACGCCGTGGTCAAGGGCGTCATCAACCCGATCATCGGCGCCTTGGGCTCGCAGAACCTCGACAACTACAAGGCGTGTCTCACGACCTGCACCGTGGACAGGAAGACGGGCCAGTTCACCGACGGCATCTACATCCTCTGGGGCTCGGTGCTCAGCTCCGCGCTGACCTTCCTGATCACCGCCGCGGTCGTCTACTTCCTCATGATCCTTCCGATGAACAAGTGGAAGGAGCGGCAGGCGGCCAGGAAGCCGGCGGAGGACACCCCGCTGGCCCTGACCGAGGTCGAACTGCTCACGGAGATCCGCGACGCGCTGATCGCCCAGCGCATCCCCTCGCCGTCCACGCCCTCCGCCACGTCGGGCACCATCGGCACGCAGAAGACCCAGGAGTAGCAGGCGTCACCGGCCGGCAGCACATGCCGCCCCGTCGCCTCGCTCAGAGGTGGTGGGGCGGCTTTTCGTCGAGGAAACGGGCGAGATCGGCGGCACCGCCACCGCCGGCCGGACGTTCGCCCCAGCCCCGGTCGGAGTCGTCCGACGACTGCTGGCTCAGCGGATCGTCGAAGATCAGCCGCGCGGCGGCGGACGCGGCCGGGCGGCGACCGGCAGCGGCCTTGGCGGGGGCCTCGGAGCCGGAGTCGGCCCCGGGGGCGGCATCGGGCGTGCGGCGGGCGTCAGCTGCCGGCGCGGTATCCGCGTCGGGGCTGGGTTCCGCCCCGGAGGCGGCCTGGGGCCCGGGGTTCCGCTCGGGTTCGGGGGTGGTGCTCACCCCTCCAGGGTACGGGCGGGCCGGACCCGGCGGCCGACCGGCGGGCGCCCACCGCACCCTTGCGGCCGCCGGCGAGCCCCGCCGTGAGCGAGAGGCCGACCGTGGACGAGCCGGCTGCCACCGGCTCCCGGCCAGGGCCGGCGCGGGGTGCTGACAGGGGGCGCGGTCCACTCGGCGCGTTCAGCCGGCCAGCGGCAGCTCGCCGACGACCTGGTCGCCGCTCAGCTCCCCGGTCGGGACGAAGCCGAGACGCAGATAGAACCGCTCCGGCCCGTGCGCGCCCGGCACCCAGGTCACGGTCGCGCGCGACTGTCCCCGGCGGCGCAGTTCCGCGCACACCGACTCCACAGCGAACCGCCCATATCCCCGGCCCTGTCGGTCGGCGGCGATGTTCAGCCGCCAGAGGCCGGAGCGGAGCCTGTCCTCGGGATCGTCCGGGTTGAACCGGACCAGGAAGAAGGCCATGACGAAGCCCACGAGCTGTTCACCCTCGAAGATCAACCGCGGCCAGGCGATCTCGGGTTGCGCATACGCCTCGGCCAGCGACCGCGCCACCGGCGCCACGAGCCCCTCCTGGTCCGGCCGCACCTGGAGCCGACAGGCGGCCTCGACGTTGTCCGGGGTGACCTTCTCCAGGCGCAGCGATGATGACGTCATGCCGGCAAGCTACCGACCGGCCGGGGCGGCTTCGACGGAATAAAGCGGCAGGGTGCGCCGCGTGCGGACGGGGGCCGCGGGACGCCGCGAACTCCCCCGGGGCTAATGGCCCTTGTCGTGGGTGGGTATCGGGTGCGGCCGCTGACCGTCGCGGGGCCGGTTCGGCGGGCTCTGCGAGCCGTGGCTGCGTCTGCCGGGGCGGTTGCGGTCGGTGCCGGGGAGGGAGTGCCTGCGGCGCGCGGGTTCCTGTGCGGGCATGGCGATGCCTTTCAGGGCGTGGGGGGGGACAAGGCCCACGCTAGGCGCTGATGCGGCTGCCGGCCCGTTCTGTGACCTTTGTGGGTGAGGGGTGGGGTGGGGGTGGGGCGGAGGGGGGTGGGGTGGGCGGGGGGAGGGGGAGGGCCCCCGGGGCTTGAGCCCGTCTGTCCGGCCGCCCGTCGTTTGTGGGTCTCCTCGCCGTCTCCGGACCTGCCCGCCGTCTGCGGTCCTGCCCGCCGTCTCCGGACCTGCCCGCCATCCGCGATCCTGCTCGCCGTCTCGGGACCTGCCCGCCGTCTCACCTGCAGGAGCGAATCGTTTCCTCAACCCTTGTCGGCCCAGCCGGTACTGCCCAGCTCTTGCCGGCCCAGCCGGTATTGCCCAGCCCTTGCCGGCGCAGTCCTTGTCGGCTTAGCCGTTGCTGGTCGTGTTCTCCAGTACCTCGTGCCACCACAGGTCACGTCCCGGCTTCCAGGAGACGGGCCGGGAGCAGCGGTTCACGACGAGCACGGTCGGTCGGGGCGCGCCCCCCGCGGCCGCGCTCCGTGCCAGTGCGTGGTCGAGCAGCGGCTTCACCGGCCGTACCGCACCGTCCCAGAACGCGGCGTCCGCCGTGATCATCACTCGGGCGTCCGACTCCCGGGTGCGGGCGACCAGTTCGGGCACCGTCAGTGAGACGGGCAGCGTCGTACGTATCGCGTCCAGCCGGCCGCAGGCGAGGGTGGCGATCACCGATTCCGGCACGAGTGGCAGATGAACGGCGACCCGGTCGCCGGCCCGCACGCCGAGCCGGGTGAGCGCCTCGGCGGCCCGTTTGGCCTGGTCGAGGAGCATGCCGTGGGTCAACTCCTCCAGCCGTCCCGGCTCTCCGGTCCAGGTGAGGGCGATCCGGGACGCGTCCGGCTCCTGAACTTCCCGGGCGTCATCTGCCTGCTCTGAGATCACACGGTGCAACATGCGTGCCAGCATGGCGATCATCGATCAACGATCGCTGAACGTCCGCTGTACGGGGTCGGGGCCGGCGCCGGCCCGTCCTCACACCCTCACACGGACCGCGCTCCTGGGGTCACGCCTCCAGAGTCCTGCCCCCTTCCGATGCGTTCCATCCCTCCTTCTCACCCACGATTCCGGCCTTCCGCGCGGGCGTACGGATTCCGGGCTCAGCCGGCCGTGGCGCCCGCTGCCGTTCTCGTGGCTTCGAAGCCGCCCGCCACGTCGCAGACGTCGTCGAAGCCGCGGGCTTCCAGGAGGGCGGCTGCGATCACCGAGCGGTTTCCGCTGCGGCAGTAGAGGACGACGGGGCGGCGGGGGTCCAGTTCCGTGATGCGGTCGGGGAGGGTGGCGAGCGGGATGCTGAGGGCGTCGGGCAGGGCGCCCGCCTCGTATTCGGCGGGGTTGCGGACGTCGACCAACTGGGCGTGCGGCGGCAGTTCGTCGTCGTGGCGTATGCGGTGGCTGTGGCGGACGAGTGCGGGGGCCTGGTCCAACGCGGTTGCCGGGTCCGGCAGATGGCCGATGACGTGGTCGTAGCCGATGCGGGCGAGGCGCAGGCGGGCTTCCTGTTCGGTGCCGGGGTCGGCGAGCAGCACGATCGGGGTGCCCGGTGCGACGACGCTGCCGGCGTATTCCGCGAACCGGGTGTCCAGGCTGGTGTGGAGCGATCCGGTGAGATGCGCGCGGGTGTAGGCGGCGAGCGGGCGGCAGTCGAGGAGGGCGGCGCCCTGTTGGTCGCGGGCGGCGAGCGCCTCCCCCAGGGTGAGGGCGGGCGGCGGGGTGGCGTCCAGGAAGGGGTGGCCGTCCCTGTTGAGGGCGGCGTCGTGGGCGAAGTAGCCGGGTGTGGCCGGCTGCCCGGTGGTGATCAGCCGGACGAAGTCGGCCTCGGGCATGGGCTGCAGGGCGTAATTGAATCGGCGCTGGTCGCCGATGGTGGAGCTGGTCTCGGTGGAGAGGCTGCGGCCGCAGGCGGAGCCGGCGCCGTGTGCGGGGAAGACCCGGGTGGCGTCCGGGAGGGCCATGAGTTTGGTGTGCAGGGAGCGGTAGAGGCGTGCGGCCATGTCCTCGGGTGAGTGGCCGGCCGCGGAGAGCAGGTCGGGTCGGCCGACGTCGCCGACGAAGAGGGTGTCGCCGGTGAGCACGCCGAACGGCACGTCGTCATCGGGCCGTTCATGGACGACCAGGCAGAGGGATTCCAGGGTGTGGCCGGGGGTGGCGAGGACGGTGAGGGTGACGCCTTCGCCGTCCCGCGCGCCGAGGCTGATGCGTTCGCCGTCGCGTAACCGGCGGATGGGGAAGCCGGTTCGGGCGGCCTCTCCGAAGGCGATGGTGGCGCCGGTGGCCCGGGCGAGTTCCAGGTGGCCGGAGAGGAAGTCGGCGTGAATGTGGGTTTCGATGACGAGTTCGATGCGCAGTCCGGCGGCCTCCGCGTCGTGCAGGTAGTCGTCGATGTCGCGGCGGGGGTCGACGAGGACGGCGCGTCCGGTGGTCGGGTCGCCGATCAGGTAGGACGCCTGAGAGAGGCAGTCGAGGTAGTACTGCGCGAAGTGCACGGTGGGCCTCCGGGGGTCCAGGGGTGGGCGGGTGCCGCGTACGCGGTGGGCGGCGCGCGCTCCGGCCGGGGGTGCGTTGTGCGGATGCACGGATGTACGTACATTAAGGATCCGGGTCGGCGGGCGACAAGCCGGGGTGGGCCGCAACGCGTCAGCAGTCGTCTCGATCTCACGATGTGACCGGACGTCACGGTGAGCCCGCGTCAGCTCGTGGCCGGCCCGTACCGCCCGTATCGCCCCGCCCCCTCAGAGTCCCGCGGAGGAACAACCATGACGACCGAGCAGCCGGACGGCGCGCACGCTCCGCGCCCCCTGGACCGGCGCTCCCCGCTACCCCTCTGGGCGCAGCTCTTCGCGGATCTGCGTCGTCGGATGGAGGCCGGTGCGTTCACCGAGGAGTTCCCGGCCGAGCACCGGCTCACCGGCGAGTACGAGGTCAGCCGGCACACCGTGCGCGAGGCGCTGCGCAAGCTGCGCGCCGACGGTCTGGTGATCGCCGAACGCGGCCGGGCCAGCCGGCTGGACACCCGTCGCATACAGCAGCCGCTCGGCTCGCTCTACAGCCTCTTCCGCGAGTTGGAGGGGCAGGGCGTGGAGCAGCGCAGCGAGGTGTTGCGGCTGGAGCGGACCGTGGACGGCACCGTGGCGGGGCATCTGGGGCTGGTTGCGGACGCGCCGCTGGTCGTACTGGAGCGGCTGCGGCTGGCGGACGGCGAGCCGCTCGCCCACGACACCGCGTATCTGCCCGCCGAGATCGCCGAGCCGCTGCTGGCGGCCGACTTCGGGCACACCTCGCTGTACGGCGAGTTGTCGCGGCGCTGCTCGGTGAAGGTCACCGGGGGCCGTGAGCGGATTCAGCCGTTCCTGCCGGACGTGCGGCAGGCGTGGCTGCTGGGGCTGGCCGACCGGGAGGCGGCGTTCGCCATCGAGCGGCTGGGCCGGGCCGGGGAGCGGCCGGTGGAGTGGCGCGAGACGGTGGTGCGCGGTGACCGTTTCAGCTTCGTCGCCGAGTGGTCCGACGAGAGCCGGGCCGTCGCGCTGGCGCCGCGGGCCGCCGCTTCGGCCGCCACCTCAACGTCGCCGGTGGCTTCGGCGCCCGCCGTCCCGTGTCCGTCGGTCTAGCGTGTCCGTCCTCTTAGCGGTGGCGGCGCTGCCGTGCGGGCTGCTGATCGGGCTGCTGCTGGGGGCGCTCGGTGGTGGCGGTTCGGTGCTGGCGGTGCCCGCGCTGGTCGGTCTGCTGGGGCAGTCGCCGCACGAGGCGACGGCGGGTGCGCTGGTCGTGGTCGCGGTCGGCGCGGTGTCCGGTCTGGTCTGCCATGCCCGGGCGGGCCGGGTCCGGTGGGTGGCCGGCGCGGTGTTCGGCGCACTGGGTACGGCCGGCAGCTACGTCGGCTCCCGTTGGAGTGCGGCGCTGCGGCCCGACGTCCTGATGACGGCCTTCGCCGGGCTGATGCTCGTGGTGGCGGCGATGCTGGTGTGGCGGGAGGTGCGTGCAGGGCGCGCGGCGGAGCCGACCCCGAGCCGGCCCGTAGGGGAAACGGCACGGCCCGCACGGGACCCGAACCGGCCTTTACGTGACCCGGCGCAGCCCTTACGGGACCCGGCACGGCCCGCCGCGCCGGCCACGCCCGCCACGCCCCCCGCCCCTCTCTCCGAGACCGCCCCCGACGCCGTCTCCCTCCCCCACACCGACTCCCCCTCCCGCACCGTTCTCCTCTCCCGGCCCGTCCGGGTCGCCGTCACCGCGTCCGCCGTCGGGCTGCTCACCGGCTTCTTCGGGGTCGGCGGTGGCTTCGTCGTCGTGCCGGCCCTCACGTTGGTGCTGGGCCTGGAGATGCCGGTCGCCATAGGGACCTCGCTGCTCGTCATCCTCATCAACTCCCTGACGGCGCTGGGCACCCGGGCCGGCACAGGGGGCCTGGACTGGCGGCTGCTGGCCGGCTTCGCGGCGTGCGCCGCCATCGGCAGTCAGCTGGGCAACCGCCTCACCACCCGCCTGCGCCCCCGGACCCTCACCACGGCGTTCGCCGCCCTCGTCACCGTCCTCGCCCTCGCCATGGCCACCACCGCCGTCCCCCACCTCTGACCCGGCCACCCACCACCAACCAGCAACCACCAACCGCCGCAACCCGATCACCCACCCCGTCCCAGGAGGACCTCATGACCCCCGCACCCGCCACCGCCCCGTCCCACCACCAGGTCCTCATCGTCGGCGGCGGTACCGCGGGCATCACCGTCGCCGCCCGCTTACGCCGCGCCGGTGTCCGCGACATCGCGCTGCTGGAGCCGTCCGAGACGCACTGGTACCAGCCGCTGTGGACGCTCGTCGGGGGTGGCCAGGCGCCGTTGCGGGCCTCGCTGCGCACCGAGGCGGACGTCATGCCGCCGGGCGTGCGCTGGCTGCGGGAACGCGCCACCGCCGTCGATCCGACCGCCCGCACCGTCACCACCGCCTCCGGCCGGGTGCTCTCCTACGGGCGGCTGGTGCTGGCGCCCGGTCTGGAGCTGGACTGGGACGGCGTGCCCGGCCTCGCCCCGGCGCTCGGCCACGGCGGGGTGTCGAGCAACTACCGGCCCGATCTCGCCCCGCTCACCTGGGAGTTGATCCGCCGGATGCGCCGTGGCACGGCGGTCTTCACCATGCCGTCGGGGCCGGTGAAATGCGGCGGCGCCCCGCAGAAGATCGCGTATCTGGCCGCCGACCACTGGCGCAAGCGCGGGGTGCTGAAGTCGATCCGCACCATTCTGGTGCTCCCGGAGCCCGCGATGTTCAAGGTGCCGGTCTTCGACCGGGCGCTGCGGGAGACGGCCCGCCGCTACGGCATCGAGGTGCGGCTGAGCTCGGAGATGACCGCTGTCGACGGGCCGGCGCGGGAGGCGGTGCTCACCGATCACACCACCGGGACGGCGGAGACGGTCCGCTACGACCTGCTGCACGCCGTACCGCCGCAGCGGGCCCCGCGCTGGCTCGCCGACGGTCCGCTCGCCGACCCCCAGTCCCCCTACGGGTACGTCGCGGCGGACCGCGAGACGCTTCAGCACCCCGACTTCCCCCATGTCTTCGTGCTCGGCGATGTCGCCAACCTTTCGACGTCCAAGACGGGTGCGGCGATCCGCAAGCAGGCCCCGGTCGTCGTCAGCAATCTCCTCGCCGGGTTGCGCGGGCGCCCCGCCGCCGCCCGCTACGACGGCTACACCTCCTGCCCGCTGGTCACCGCGCGGCACAAGATGCTGCTCGCCGAGTTCGACTACGACCTGCGGCCCACGCCCTCCCTTCCGTTCATCGACACCACGCGCGAACGCACCGACATGTGGTTCCTCAAGCGCTACGGCCTGCCGCAGCTCTACTTCAGGGCCATGCTCAAGGGACTCGCGTAACCGCTCGGGCGGGTGCCGGCGGCCCCGGAACGCGCCGGGGCCGCCGTCGTGCCGCCTACGCGGGGACCTCGGCGTCGGCCGGATGCAGGTCCGCCACCACGCACGCCACGTTGTCCGGCGCGCCCGCCGCGTGGGCCAGGGCGATCAGGTCCGCCACGGCCTGCTCGGGGGTTTCGGCGGCGGTCAGTACGTCCTGGAGGGACTCGGGCGGGACCACGCCGGTGAGGCCGTCGGTGCACAGGAGGTAGCGCTCGCCGGCGCGGGCGTCGAGCAGTTGGAGGTCCGGGGTGAACGGGCTGTCGCCGTCCAGGGAGCGCAGGAGCTGGGCGCGCTGCGGGTGGGACGGGGCCTCTTCGGGGGTGAGGCGGCCCTCGTCGACGAGGGACTGGACCAGGCTGTGGTCGTGGGTGACGCGGAACAGGCCGGAGTCGCGCAGGACGTAGGCCCGGGAGTCGCCGATGTGCAGGAGGGCCAGTTGGGAGCCGGCGCGCAGGAGGGCGGTGAGGGTGCTGCCGGTGGCCTCGTCGGCCGTCGGGGCGGCCCGGTGGGCGCCGCGGGCCGCTTCCTCCAGTGCCGCCAGGGGGTCCGTGCCGGCCGGGGCGTCGTCCAGGTGCTGGAGCGCGCCCACGGCGGCGGCCGCGGCGCGGTCGCCCTCCGGGCCGTAGCCGTCGGCGACGGCGAGCAGCCGCGGGCCGGCGTGGGCGGCGTCCTGGTTGGCCGGGCGGACCAGGCCGCGGTCGGTGCGGGCGGCGTAGCGCATGGTCAGTGGCGTGGCTGAGGCGTTCATGGGGCTGGTGTCCTTCCGTTGGAGCTGGTCGACGAGGAAGGCGGCCAGGTCACGGCGGGCGGCGGTGTCGGCTTCGACCTGTGCCCAGTACGCGGCGACCGCCTCGGCCGCCGCGTCGGGCGTCAGCGCGCACACCTCGCGGATGCGGGCCAGCGGCATGCCGAGCCGGCGCAGCCAGGCGACCAGGCGGGCCCGCTCCAACTGGGCCGGGGCGTAACGGCGGTAGCCGTTGACCGGGTCGACGTGGGCCGGCGGCAGCAGGCGCAGCTCGTCGTAGAGGCGCAGGGCCTTCGGCGAGAGCCGGGAGGCGCGGGCGAACGCGCCGATGGTGAGCAGTTCCGCTCCGTCCGCGTGATGGTTCATGCCGCGCCTCCTTCCGGCGTCCGGTGGTCCGGCCGTCCCGTACGGTCCGGGCCGTCTGTTCTTCCTCGTACCGGGCGTCAGGACGGCCCGGCCCTGCCGATGCTGGGCCTTCCCCCAAGGACAAGGTCAACCGGCGGTGTCAGCCGGTTTCCGTCGCGTCCCCCGTCCCCTTTCCCAGCTGGTTGAGCGCCCCCGCCGTGAGGGCCTGGACGCCCATGGTGAGGGTCGGCCGGGGCACCGGGGCGAAGCGCGGGGAGTGGTTGGAGGGGATGTCCTGGGCCAGCCGGCCGGCGGCGAGGGCGGTGTGGAATTCCTCCGGGTCCCATCCGCCGAGCCACCAGTAGTAGAGCGGGGCTCCGGCGGCGGTCGCCAGGAGGCCGGCGTCCTCGCTGCCGGTGGCCGGCTCGTAGGCGAACAGCCGTTGCTCGCCGAAGAGTTGGGTGAATTCCTCGTTGACCGCGCCGAGGGTGTCGGCGTCGTTGACGGTGACGGGGAACGAGTCGAGGAACTCGGTCTCCGGGTCGCGGCCGGCCCCGGAGGCGGCGGCCTCGGCGCGGGCGATGCGGTCGATGGCGGCGAGCACGGCGGTGCGGACGGTCTCGTCGAAGGTGCGGACGCTGAGCCGTACGACGGCCCGGTCGGGGATGACGTTGGCGCTCTCGCCGGCCTGGAAGGAGCCGACGGTGACCACGACGCGGTCCTTGGGGGCGACTTCGCGGGACACCACGGACTGCACCCGCTGGACGAAGGATGCCGCCATGAGGATCGGGTCGGTGGTGGTCTCGGGGCGGGAGCCGTGGCCGCCGGTGCCGTGGAAGGTGATCTGCAGGCTGTCGGCGGCGGCCATGCAGGCGCCCGGGCAGTACGCGATCAGGCCGGCGCCGAACGGGGCGACGTGCTGGGCCAGCACCACGTCGGGCGTGGGCACCAGGTCCTTGTCGTAGAGGCCGGCGTCGATCAGCGCGCGGGCGCCGCTGCCGATCTCCTCGGCGGGCTGGAAGAGGGCGATCAGTGTGCCGGACCAGTGCGCGCGGCCGGCGGCGAGCAGGTCGGCGGCGCCCAGCAGGCAGGTGACGTGCACGTCGTGGCCACAGGCGTGCATCCGGCCGGGGACCGTGGAGGCGTACGGCAGGCCGGAGTCCTCGGTGACGGGCAGCGCGTCCATGTCGGCGCGCAGCAGCACCACCGGGCCGGGGCCGTTGCGCAGGACGCCGGCGACGCCGGTGCCGGCGATGCCGGTGGTGACGTCGTAGCCGCTGCGGGTCAGCCGGCGGGCGGCCTCGGCGGCGGTGCGGGTCTCCTCGAAGCCGAGCTCGGGGTGGCGGTGGAGGTCCTCGTAGAGCGCCACGAGGTCGTCGAGGCGGTCGTCGAGCGGGGCGAGGACGGCGGTGGGGGCGGAGTCGGGGGCGGCCGCGGGGGCGGTGTTTCCGGTCGTGTCACTGTCGCTCATACGCGCATTCGACCATGAACGGCGGGCGGGCTTCGAGCCTGCCACCGTGCCGGTCGGGCCTTTGCTGGCCGGACTTGGCGGTTGCCCGCAGCACCGTCCGTGACACCGCGGCCCGCTGCTGCAACCGTGGCTCGACCCGCCTGCGAGCCGTGGCGCTGGCAGGCCCGAGCCGAGGACCGGAGGCCGACGTTGGCCACTTCACCCCACCGACCGAACGGCGAGCCGCGCGACCTCACCACGCATCTGATGGACCAGGCCATGGGCCATCTCTTTTCCGCGGCGCTGCGCACCGTCGCCCTGCACCGGATAGCCGACCACCTCTCCGGGGGCCCGCGCACGGCCGAGCAGCTGGCCGCCGCGACCGGCACCCACGCCCCGCACCTGCGTCGGGTGCTGCGCTACCTCGCCACCCGGGGCCTTTTCCGGGAGGACTCCTCGGGCGCCTACCGGCTGACGCCGGCCGCCGGACCGCTGCGTACCGACGTGCCCGACTCGCTGCACCCGGCGGTGCTGATGATGACCGACGAGATGTTCCTGCGGACCTCGGCCGCGCTGCCGGACGCCGTGCGGCACGGCGAGCCGTCCTTCGAGCGGACCCTGGGGGCGCCGCTCTTCGAGCACCTGCTGGCGGACCCGGCCGCCCGGCGGCTCTTCGACGACGGGATGGCGTCGCTGTCCGCGCCGGTGGACGAGGCGGTGGCGGACGCCTGGCCCTTTCCCGGGACCGGCACGGTCGTGGACGTCGGCGGTGGCCGCGGCGGTCTGCTGCGGGCCGTGCTGCGCCGCCGTCCGGAACTGACCGGGGTGCTGTTCGACCAGGCGCCGCCGCTGGCCCACCACCTGCTGGACGGCGACGGGTTGAAGGGCCGCTGGCGCACCGAGGAGGGCGATTTCTTCGTGTCGGTGCCGCCGGGCGGGGACGTCTACGTGCTCAAGCACGTGCTGCACGACTGGTCGGACGAGGACTGCCGGCGCATTCTGCGGAACTGCCGTACGGCGATGGCGGTGGGCAGCCGGCTGCTGCTCGTCGACGCGGTGCTGCCGCCGGGCAACGCGCCGCACTTCGGCAAGACCCTGGACGTCGCGATGATGGTGGTGGCCGACGGGCGGGAGCGGACCGCGGAGGAGTTCGCGACGCTGCTGTCGGCGTGCCGTTTCCGGCTGACGCGGGTGCTGCCGACGTCCGCGTTCCCGTCGGTGGTGGAGGCGGTCGCCGAGTAGCCGGCGGGCCCCGCCGGACGACACACCGCGCTCCCTCATGGGCGGCACGGCCCGCCCGCGTTGTACTGAGGGCCGCCCCGCCGGGCCGACGAGAGGAGCCGAGGTGCCGGACGTCATGCGGGCGCGCCGCCGTGACGAGGCGCATCGCACCGCGACCCCGCTGGAGCTCTTCTTCGACCTGTGCTTCGTCGTGGCGGTCGCCCAGGCCGGCCGGCAGCTGGCGCACGCACTGGCCGGGGGCCACTGGGGGCACGGCGTCTCCGGCTATCTGATGCTGTTCTTCGCCGTCTGGTGGGCCTGGATGAACTTCAGCTGGTTCGCCTCGGCGTACGACATCGACGACCCGCCGTACCGGCTGGTGACGCTGGTCCAGATCGTGGGGGTGCTGATCCTGGCGGCGGGGGTGCCGCGCGCCTTCGCCGCCGGCGACTTCACCGTCGTGTGGTGCGGGTTCCTGGTGATGCGGCTGGCGATGGTCACCCAGTGGCTGCGGGCCGCGCGCGGCAGCCGGGGCGCCGAGCGGCGCACCGCGCTGGGCTACGCCCTGGGGGTGACGGTCTGCCAGGTCGGCTGGCTGGGGCTGCTGCTCCTGCCCGAGGGCGACGTGCTGGGGGTGTTCGTGGTGGTGGGGCTGATGGAGCTGGCCGTGCCGGCGCTGGCCGAGCGCTCGCACCGGACTTCCTGGCATCCGCATCACATCGCGGAGCGGTACGGGCTGTTCACCATCATCGTGCTGGGCGAGACGATCGCGGCGGCCACCGTGGCGGTGCAGTCGGCGTTGGACGAGAGCGATGAGCTGGGCACGCTGCTGCCGCTGGCGGGCGGGGGGCTGCTGGTGGTGTTCGCGGCGTACTGGATCTACTTTGCCGTTCCCATCCATCTGCATCTGCGCTCGAACCGGCAGGCGTTCCTGTGGGGCTACGGCCACTACCTGGTGTTCTGCTCGGCGGCCGCGGTCGGGGCGGGCATCGAGGTGGCGGTGGAGCAGGCGTTCGGCAAGGCGCAGCTGTCGGCGTCGGCGGCGGGCGCCTGCGTCACCGTGCCGGCCGCGCTGTTCATGTTCACCGTGTGGCTGATCCATTCCCGCCATCACAAGCGCGGCCTGGCGCAGCACCTGGTGCTGCCGGTGTCGTCGGTGCTGGTGCTGGCGTGCACCTTCGCGGGGGCCTGGGCGGTGCCGGCGGCCGGTCTGGTGGCCGCCGCGACGGTCGGGGCGGGTGTCACCCTTACGGCCCGTCAGGGCACCGCTCTGGAGCAGTAGGGCGGGGCGGGCCGGCGTGCCGTCACCCGTCCCGGGCAGTCCGGACCCGTGCGGGTCGCGGGACACGCCGTCGGATACGGCCGGCCGGGCCCCGTCCGGTCCCCCGTAAGCGTGCCGAACGGCCGTACAGGGTGTCGAACCGCGCTGATCCCGCATCAGATTCGGCCATCTTCCCGCCCCGCCGGGAAAGGGCACGTCACCGGGGCGGCGGCGCCTCCGTAGGGCCCCCGCCGCCGCCGAATGGCCGTCAATTGCCCACCGATGGGCCGCACTTCTTCTCGCTTCGTGCTCCTGTTCCCCACGGTTCACGGAGGCCACCGGAGGCGCGCTGGTGCAGAAGCGGTAGGGTGCAGATTGCCCTTTTTATGACAGGGGGACTCCTACGGGAGGCCCCGGGGGCCGACCGCCGTCCGTACCTGGAGGAGACGCCAGCCATGGCCCGCCACGCCCAGTCCCGCGCACGGACGAGACTGTCCCGGCGCAGCAAGGCCGTGAGTGGTCTCGCCCTCTCCACCCTGGTCGGCACCGCCCTGTGGGCGTGGCCGGCCTCGGGTGACGACCACGACGTCCGGACCGACGCCAAGAGCACCACGTCCGCGACGGCTTCCGGCCCGGACACGCCACGGACTCCCGCCGTCGCGCCCAAATCCGCCCCGAACGCCGCACGCGGCCCGGCCACCGACCGGCCGATTCCCGGCCTCAGCGACGAGGTCCGCAAGCGGATACCTGCCGACAGCCGGCAGGTCCTGGTCGTCACCGGCAAGGACATGGACTCGTTCGAGTCCCGGGTCGTGCTGTACACCCGTGAGGAGGACTCGGACGACTGGGAGCCGGGCCCCACCTGGGCCGCGCACAACGCCGCGCACGGCTGGACCGACGACCACCACTACGGCGACCTGCGCTCCCCCATCGGGGTCTACTCCCTCACGGACGCCGGCGGCCGGCTGCCCGCGCCCGACGGCACCAAGCTCCCCTACGACCACAACGACAGCTTCGTCGCCGACGGCACCGGCGTGGAGGGCGAGCCGCTGGCCGGCGCCTTCGACTACGTCATCGCCATCAACTACAACCGGGAACCGGGCTCCTCCCCGCTGGACCCGCGGCGCCCCTGGGGCGCCGCCAAGGGCGGCGGCGTCTGGCTGCACGTCGACCACGACGGCCCGACCCAGGGCTGTGTGAGCCTCAAGCCCAAGGTGATGCGGCAGCTGCTGCGCACCCTCGATCCCGACCTGCACCCGGTCGTCGTGATGGGGCCGGCCGATTACTGAGCGGGCCGCCGCCGGGCCGCACCCCGCGGGTCCGCGGGACGCCCTGACCGACGTCCCGGGCCTGCGGGTCGGCCATGCTCAGCGGACCGGGCACGGCCGGCTGACCGGCACCACGGTCGTCCTCGCCCCCGAGGGCGGCGCGGTCGCGGCCGTCGACGTCCGCGGGGGCGGCCCCGGCACCCGGGAGACCGACGCGCTGGACCACCGCAACCTCGTCCAGCGGATCGAGGCGGTGGTGCTGACCGGCGGCAGTGCCTTCGGGCTTGACGCGGCGTCCGGTGTCGTCGGCTGGCTGGAGGACGCCGGCCGCGGCTTCCGGGTCGGGCCCGACCCGGCGCAGGTGGTGCCCGTCGTCCCGGCCGCCGCGCTGTTCGACCTGGGCCGCGGCGGCGACTGGCGGGCCCGCCCGGACGCCGCGCTGGGCCGCGCCGCCGTCGAGGCCGCCGCGGCCGGTGCCCCGGGCGCCCCGGTCGGCGAGGGCAACACCGGCGCCGGCACCGGAGCGGTGGCCGGCGGCCTCAAGGGCGGCATCGGCACCGCCAGCGCGGTGCTGCCCTCCGGCGTCACCGTCGCCGCGCTCGCCGCCGTCAATGCCGCGGGCTCGCCGGTCGACCCGGACACCGGCGTCCTGTACGGCCGGACGGTGCGGGGGCCCGGCACCCCGCCGCCCGCGGACGTGCACGCCGCCGCGCAGCGCCGGCTGGCCGCGGCCCGGGAGACGTCCAGGGCCCGCGCGGCCGCCTCCGTCCACCCGCCGCTGAACACCACCCTCGCCGTGGTCGCCACCGACGCCGCGCTCACCCGCGCCCGGACCCACAAGCTCGCCGGTACCGCCCACGACGGGCTGGCCCGCGCGCTGCGCCCGGTCCACCTGCTCTCCGACGGCGACACGGTCTTCGCCCTGTCCACCGGCGCCCGTCCGCTGCTCGCCGAGGAGCCGCCCGCGGACCCCGCCTTCGGTGTGCACGCCGAGGCCGGCGCCCTGAACGAGATCCTGGCGGCCGGCGCGGACGTGCTGGCCCGCGCGGTGGTACGGGCCGTGCTGACCGCGGAGACGGTCGACGGGCCGGGCGGCCTCTTCCCGTCGTACCGGGAGCTGTACGGCGCGGCCGCCGGCTGAGCAGCCGTCACCGGCCGTCCCGTCAGACCCCCACGGCTCCCAGCACCGACCCCGCGGCGTAGGTGACGGCCATCGCCACCACCCCGCCGCCCACGTTCCGCAGCACCGCCCGGCCCACCGGCGCGGCCCCCATCCGGGCGCTGCTCCACCCGCACAGCGCCAGCGCGGCCACCACCGCCAGCACGGTGATCCACAGCCGCTGCCCGGCCGGCGGCAGCACGATCGCCAGCAGCGGGAGCAGCGCGCCGACCGTGAAGGCGAGGAAGCTGGCGCCGGCCGCGTGCCACGGGTTGGTGAGTTCGTCGGGGTCGATGCCCAGCTCGACCTCCGCGTGGGCGCGCAGCGCGTCGTGCTCGGTCAGCTGCTCGGCGACCTCCCGGGCGAGCTGCTCCTCCAGTCCCTTGCCCTGCAACAGCTGCGTCAGCTCGACGAGTTCGGCCTGCGGCTCGGTGGCCAGTTCCCGCTTCTCCTGGGCCAGGGCGGCCTTCTCCGAGTCCCGCTGGGTGGAGACCGACACGTATTCGCCGGCCGCCATCGACAGGGAGCCGGCCAGCAGGCCCGCCAGCCCCGCCGTCAACAGCGCGCCGCGGTTGTCGGTCGCCCCGGCGACGCCGACGACGAGTCCGGCGGTGGAGACGATGCCGTCGTTGGCGCCGAGGACGGCGGCCCGCAGCCAGTTGAGGCGGCTGCCGAGCCCGCCGCCGTGCGCCTCGTCGTGCTCCGGTGTCTGCAAGGTCATCGAAGGAGCGTCTCATCCGGAACCGGCCGGGCACATCCGGCGCGACGGCGGGCCCGGACCGCGCACTCCGCGTACGTCCCGGGGCAGTTGCCGGTCCACCGGGTGGTACCCCCGCTCGACGCCCCCGCACCGGTCGTGATCGGCCGGTGGTAGAAACGGCCGTATGTCCGCACCACCCCCCTCCCGGCCTCCGAAGCCCCCACCGCCCACGCTCGTCCAGCCGGCCCCCCGCCCCCCGCGCACTCCCCCGCCACGGCGCCGACTGTGGTGGCACCGGCTGATATTGGGGCTGTGGTACCGGCCGGTGGAGGTCATGGACGAGGCCCGGGACCGCGGCGCCTGGGGCGCGGCGGTGCTGCTGTCGTTGATCAGCGGCGGCATCGGCGTGGTGTCGATGGACGCGTTCACCGGCCAGTGGGCGGCCGACCGTACGGCGGCGCTGCAGCTCGCCGGGATCGCCGAGGCGTGTGTGCTGGCCGCCAGCCTCGTGCTGGGCGCGGTCACCCATGCGATTGCCCGCACCCTCGGCGGCACCGGCCGCTTCGCGCCGACCGCGAGCCTGTTCATCGTGGTGTTCTGGGTGACCGATCTGCCGCGGATGGCGATAGCCGCCTGGCTGCCGACCGGCGCCACCTTCGTGCAGGCCGCGACCTGGACGACGTGGGGGTTCGGCTACGTCCTCGCGGTGCTGCTCATACGCGGCCAGCACCACCTGCCGACGCGGAAGTCCGTGGCGGCGGTGTCGGTGCAGATGCTGGCCGCGCTGGCCCTGTTGAAGCTGGGTCCGGTCCGCTGATCAGCTGCGGCTGGTGAGCTGCCGGACGAGGCCCTCGAACGCCGCGCGCTCCGCGGCGCTCAGTTCCACGCACTCCGCGGGCGGACCGGCCGGCCCGGTCTGCCGCGGCACCGACCCGAGCAGCTCCGGCGACGACGGTCCGCCCGCCGGGGAGACGCCCGGGGCGGCGGAGGGCAGCCGGCCGGGGCCGCGCAGCCCGTAGCGCTCCCGCATCTCCCGCCGGTCGCGGCGCATCGCCGCCTCGTACCGTCCGCGCCGCAGCAGTCTGGTCATCGCGACGGCCCAAACGACGGCGACCGCGAACAGCACGCCGAAGCCGATCTGCTGCAGAATCGATGCGGAGGGGAGCATGCGGTCCTCCCGGACGGATGAGGCGCTGGGTGAAGCCAGTAGACACCACACCTCGGCAGTGACGACAGGGGATCTTGGGACTTAAGTCCCGAAGTGACACATCTCCTATGACATTTCGCCACATTCCCGGCACCTGATCAAGGCCGGCCGGCCGCCGGGCCGGGAGCCCGACCGGGTCGCCGTCCCGGCAGGGTACGGCCCGCCCCGTTGGACATGCCGGAGCCTTCCCCCGGGCGAAGATCGTCGCCGACCATGACGGCACACCGCCCGCGACGTGAGGAGTACGCACGTGCCGCAGCCGCACGGCCCGCACCCCCGGACGCCCGCCGACGCCCCACCGCCCGCCGCTCCACCCGCCCGCTCCCTGGACGGCATCCTCGTCGCCGACTTCAGCCGCGTCCTGGCCGGACCGCTGGCCGCCGCCACCCTCGCCGACCTAGGCGCCGACGTGATCAAGGTGGAGCGGCCGGGCGCCGGTGACGACACCCGCGCCTGGGGCCCGCCGTTCACGGCCGACGGGACGGCCGCGTACTTCGACGCCGCGAACCGCTCCAAGCGCGGGCTGACCCTGGACCTCGGCGACCCGGACGACGCGGCGGCGGCCCGCGAACTGGCCCGCCGGGCCGACGTACTGATCGAGAACTTCCGGCCGGGCTCGCTCGCCAGGTACGGCCTGGACCACGCCGCCACCCGGGCCGCCAACCCGGGCCTGGTGCACTGCACGATCACCGGTTTCGGCTCCGGGCCGGGCGCCCGGCTGCCCGGCTACGACTTCGTCGTCCAGGCCGTCGGCGGGCTGATGAGCATCACCGGCGAGCCCGGCGGCACCCCGCTCAAGGCGGGCGTGGCGCTGGTGGACGTACTGACCGCGAAGGACGCCGCCACCGGCATCCTGGCCGCCCTGCACCACCGTCAGCGCACCGGCCACGGGCAGCTGGTGGAGGTGAATCTGCTCTCATCCCTGCTGGGCTCGCTGGTGAATCAGGCGTCCGGTCATCTGGCCACCGGCCGCGATCCGGAGCCGATGGGCAACCGCCATCCGAGCATCGCGCCGTACGAGACGCTGGCCTGCCGCGACGGGCAGCTGCTCGCGGTGGCGGTGGGGAACGACCGTCAGTTCCGGGCGCTGGCCGAGGCACTGGGGGCGCCGGAGCTCGCGGAGGATGCCCGGTTCGCCCGCAATCGCGACCGAGTGCAAAACCGTACAGACCTCATCAAAGCACTAGAAAACCGACTGGCCGCCGACACCCCGCAGGGCTGGACGGAGCGGCTGTCCGCGGCGTCGGTCCCCTGCGGGCCGGTCAACACGCTCTCGCAGGCGCTGGAGTTGGCGGCGCGCCTCGGACTCGATCCGGTGACCCCCGTCGGCGAGGGCCGGGTCCCCCAAGTCGCCAGCCCGCTCCGCCTCTCGGGGACGCCGGTGACCCAACCCGTCGCACCACCCCGCCTGGACGAGGACGGCATCCCGCTGCGAACCTGGCTGGCGGGGCCGGACGACTGTCCGCTACCTTCACGATTGTGACCTTCGTCACAACATGGCCATACCCGCAACCAAATCCGCCCGTAGGTGCTGTTTACCAGCACGGAAATCACAACACCCCTGTATGGAGCAGCTCGTGACATCGCCGGACAACACCGCGCCCGCTCGGTCCCGCACCCCGCACCAGCTTCTCCAGCCGGCCGAACAGACGGTGCCGGGCGCGCCGCGGCGCACCCGTCGGATGCGCCGCACGCTGGCTGTGACCGCCCTGTTCGCGGCGGGTGCGCTGGCCCTGACCGCCTGCGGCGGCGACGCCTCGGCGGGCGGGAACGACGACGGCAAGAACGGCCAGGCGGGCGCGGACGCCGCGGCCAAGAAGGACGCGTCGGACGCCAAGATCCAGGTCTCCTCGAAGGACGGCGCCACCGACGCCAGCATCAACGACACCGGGGTGAAGGTCACCGGCGGCAAGTTGACCGATGTGAAGCTGACCGCCGCCGACTCCGGCACCGTGGTCGCGGGCGCCATATCGGCCGACGGCTCGTCCTGGAAGCCCGGCGTCCAGCTGGAGCGCGGCACCAAGTACAAGATCGTGGCGAACGCCAAGGACGCCAAGGGCCGTTCGGCCACCGAGAACGCCACCTTCACCACGGTCTCCTCGGCCAACAGCTTCATCGGCAGCTACACCCCCGACGACGGCAAGACCGTCGGCGTCGGTATGCCGGTGTCCTTCAACTTCGACAAGGTCATCAGCAACAAGAAGGACGTCCAGTCCCACATCAAGGTGACCTCCAGCAGCGGCCAGGAGGTCGTCGGCCACTGGTTCGGCTCCCAGCGCCTGGACTTCCGGCCGGAGGACTACTGGAAGGCCGGCTCCAAGATCACCATGAAGATCGATCTTGACGGTGTGAAGGGCGGCGACGGCATCACCGGCGTGCAGTCCAAGACCGTGTCCTTCACGATCGGGCGCTCGCAGGTCTCCACCGTCGACATGAACACCCAGCAGATGACGGTCAAGCGGGACGGCAAGACCTACAAGACCATCCCGATCTCCGGCGGCAGCCCGCAGCACCCGACCTACAACGGCCAGATGGTGATCTCGGAGAAGTTCGAGCAGACCCGGATGGACGGCTCGACGGTCGGCTTCGGCGGCGAGTACGACATCAAGGACGTCCCGCACGCCATGCGGCTGTCGTCCTCCGGCACCTTCATCCACGGCAACTACTGGGGCAACTCCTCCGTCTTCGGCAACTCCGGCACCAGCCACGGCTGCGTCGGCCTGCGCGACAACAAGGGCGGCGGGGGCGACACCCCGGGCAAGTGGTTCTTCAACGAGTCGCTGGTCGGCGACGTCGTCATCGTGAAGAACTCGCACGACAAGACGGTCCAGCCGGACAACGGCCTCAACGGCTGGAACCTGTCCTGGTCGGACTGGAAGGCGGGCAGCGCGGCCTGACGCGCCCGGCACACACCCCGGCGGTGGCCGGTCCCTCCGGGGACCGGCCACCGCCGTCTTCCGTCCGCCCCGTTGACGGCCCGCGCCGGGGCGCGGGACCGTCAAGGCGGTGGCCGGTTCCGGGGGAGGCGGGGAGCATGGACGAGGGGCTGCGGTGGCGCCGGTCCAGCTACTGCGAAGGGCCCGACCGGGCGTGCCTGGAGGCGGCCTTCGAGCCGGACCGCGCCCGCGTGCACCTGAGGGACTCCCGGCAGTCCGGCGGCACCGCCCGGCTCACCTTCCCCGCCGCGGCCTGGTCGCTCTTCATCGCCGCGACCACGGCCGACTGAGCCGGCCGAACCGGCCGCTCAGCGCCGGGCCAGCAACTCCACCACGCCCGCGAAGCCCTCGCTCCCGTGGCCGTCCGCCACCCGCCGCCGCATCAGCGCGAAGACCGGGGTGAAGAGCTCCGGGCTGACGCCCTGCGCGCGGCTGACGTCGCCGATGCTGTCGTGAGCCACCTGCATGGCGAGCGGCGAGCCGGTGACCGCGTAATCGCCGGCGTCGACCTGCGCCGCCATCGGGGGCAGCGCGTCGGCCATCGCCGTGAGCCACGGCAGCAGCAGCGTCGTGGTGAACTCCGCCACCGAGCCGCCCTCCGACCGCACCAGCGCGGCCGCGTGCGCGAAGCCGCCGAACATGCCGTACATCCCGCTCAGCAGCGCCAGGTCGTGGAGCGCCGCACGGCCCGGCTCCGTCCCCAGAAAGACGCTGCGGGCGAAGGAGTCGAGCAGCTCCCGGTGCGCCTCGAAGGCGTCCGGCGCCCCGCTGTAGAGCACGAACGCCCCCGGGGTCGCGATGATCTCCGGGACGGCCATGATGCCGCCGTCCAGATAGGCGGCCCCGAGCCCGGCCACCCGCTCCGCCATCGCACGGGCCTCCTCGGGCGACCCGTTGGTCACGTTGACCACCGTCCGCCCCTGCCAGGCCGCGCGCCCTCCGCCCTGCTCCACCAGGGTGCCGACGTCGGCGTAGTCGAGGATGCAGACGAGGACCACCTCGCTCGCGGCGACCGCCTCGGCCACCGACGCGGCGCCCCGCGCGCCCCGCTCCAGGAGTTCCGCCGCCCTGCCGGGCGTCCTGTTCCACACCGTCACCCGGTGCCCGGCCGCCAGCAGCGCGCCCGCCAGCGCCCGGCCCATGCTCCCCAGCCCGAGTACCGACACGTCCCGCGTCGTCTTCTCCACCCTCGCCACCGGTCAACTCCCCGTCTCGTCACGCCAGAAAGCGGCCGCCGGGCGTCGTGCCGGCGGCCGCTCCTCAGTCTTGGCGGGGGCCCGGCACCGGACAAGTACGCACTAAAAGGTGCGTACGTACCTTCAGGTGCGTGCCGGTGGCCTGCCGCCGGGGCTCACGGGCGGTAGTGCTCGGCGATCTTCGTGGCCGTGCCGTGCTTCACCGTGACCCGGACCTCGACGGTCCCGAGGCGGGCGGCCTTGCGCAGGTCGGCCAGCGAGCAGGAGGTGGTGCCGTAGCCGGAGCCGTCCGTGTGGACCCGGCCGTCGGGCGCCTCGCAGAGCGCCGCCGCACCGAGCGCCTTGGTGCGGTCGGTGAGGTGGAACGCCTGCTCCGTACCGCCCTCGGGCGCCACCGTGAGCTGGTCCTCGCTGAGCCACCTCAGCGTGCCGGCCCAGGTGCCGTCCACGCCCTTGTTCCCGGCGGAGGCGCCGTCCCGCGCACCGGAGCCGCCGGCCGCCGACGTCTGCCCGGCGCCCGTACGCGTGGCCCCCTTGCCCGGTGCGCCGCCGGAGCCGCCGTCCGCAGCGGTCGGGTCGCCGGCCGCGGCGGAGGACGCGGCCGGTGCCGGGTCGCCGCCGCCCTGGCAGGCGGTCAGCGGGAGCGCGGCGGCGGCCAGCAGCGAGGCGACGGCGAGCCGGCGGGTGCGGCGGAGGGTGGCGGTGGCGAGCGGCATGGAAACGTCCCCCGGGCTGGCGAGTGGTGAAGGGTGTCCTTCGGCATTGACCTCCACGACTCTGGTCGCGCCCGCTAAGGATCCACTAACAGGCGGTTAACAGCCTCTTGGGCAACTTCGCAGGTCAACGGCCCCCACCGGGCCGTTCTTCCGGTGGGGGCCGTAGGGCGCGGGGCCCGGGGACGTGGGCCGGGGTCAGGCGGCGACCGTCACCCCGGAGGCGTCGGAGGCCGGGGTGTCCGCGGGGCGGCCGGCGGAGGCTCCCCGCAGCCCCTTGAGGAGGATGACCAGGCCGGCGCTGACGCAGGTGCCGATGGCGATGGCGAGCAGGTACAGCAACGGCTGGCCGATCAGCGGGACGACGAAGACGCCGCCGTGCGGGGCCCGCAGGGTGCAGCCGAAGGCCATCGACAGGGCGCCGGTTACCGCGCCGCCGACCATCGCCGAGGGGATGACGCGCAGCGGGTCGGCGGCGGCGAAGGGGATCGCGCCCTCGGTGATGAAGGAGGCGCCGAGCACCCAGGCGGCCTTGCCGTTCTCCCGCTCGGCCTTGGTGAAGAGCCGGCCGCGGACGGTGGTGGCCAGCGCCATCGCCAGCGGCGGGACCATGCCGGCCGCCATCACGGCGGCCATGACCTTCAGGCTGCCCTCGTTGGGGTTGGCGAGGCCGCCGACCGCGAAGGCGTAGGCGACCTTGTTCAGCGGGCCGCCGAGGTCGAAGCACATCATCAGGCCCAGGATCGCGCCGAGGATGATCGCGTTGGCGCCGGAGAGGCCGGACAGCCAGTCGGTCAGGCCCTTCTGGAGGGCCGCGATCGGCTTGCCGATCACCAGGAACATCAGGAACCCGACGATCACCGAGGAGATCAGCGGGATCACCACGACCGGCATGATGCCGCGCAGCACCGGCGGGATGGTGACCCGTTGGATCGCCATCACCACCGCGCCGGCGATGAGGCCGGCGATCAGGCCGCCGAGGAAGCCCGCGTTGATGGTGAGCGCGATGGCACCGCCGACGAAGCCGGGGACGAGACCGGGCCGGTCCGCCATGCCGTACGCGATGAAGCCGGCCAGGACGGGGACGAGGAAGCCGAAGGCGACGCCGCCTATCTGGAAGAGCAGGGCCGCCCAGCTGGTGGACTCGGTCCAGACGAAGTGGTCGGCGACGGACGGCGCCTTGTTGATCGTGTAGCCGCCGATGGCGAAGGCGAGCGCGATGAGCAGACCGCCCGCGGCGACGAACGGGACCATGTAACTGACGCCGGTCATCAGCCACTTGCGCAGCCGGGTGGCGTAGCTGTCGGCCGCGCCGGCGCCCTTGTCCATCGGGGCGGTGGGCCGCGCGGGGGCGCTGACCTCGCCGCGGGCGGCCTTCTGGCGCACCTCGGCGATGAGTTCGGCGGGGCGGTTGATGCCCGCCTTGACGCCGACGTCGACGGTCGGCTTGCCGGCGAAGCGCTCCTTGTCCCGCACCTCGACGTCATGCGCGAGGATCACGCCGTCCGCGTCCGCGACGAGCTGCGGGTCGAGCCGCTTGAACCCGGCCGAGCCCTGCGTCTCGACGAACACCTCGACGCCGGCGGCCGTTCCGGCCTTCTCCAGCGACTCAGCGGCCATGTAGGTGTGCGCGATGCCGGTGGGGCAGGAGGTGATGGCGACGATACGGAAGGGAGCGGCGGGCTCCGCGGGCGCGGCCTCGGCGGCGGCCGCCGTGGGCCCGGCGGCGACCGGGGGCGCGGCCTCCGCGGCGGCCGGGGGCACAGCCTCGGCGGCGGCCGTGGGCTCCTCGGCCGGCTTCCCCGCGCCGGCCTCCTCGGCCCCGGCGGCGCCGGCCGCCTCCGTCTCCGCCACCTTCTCCGCCTCTTCCGGTGCGTCCCCGCGGATCAGCGATGCCGCGCGGCCCGGCTCGGTGGCGGACCGCAGCGCGCCGGTGAACTCCCCGTCCATCAGGTGCCGGGCGAGCGTCGAGAGGATCGACAGATGGTCCGCGTCGCCGCCCGCCGGGGCCGCGATCAGGAAGATCAGGTCGGCCGGTCCGTCCGGCGCGCCGAAGTCGATGCCCGAGGCGCTGCGCCCGAAGGCCAGCGTCGGCTCGGTGACGTGCGCACTGCGGCAGTGCGGAATCCCGATCCCGCCGTCCAGCCCGGTCGGCATCTGGGCCTCGCGGGCGGCCACGTCCGCGAGGAAGCCCTCCAGGTCGGTGACCCGGCCGGAGGCGGCCATCCGCTCGGCCAGCGAACGGGCGGCGGCGTCCTTCGTTTCGGCGGACAGGTCGAGGTCGACCAGTTCCGCGGTGATCAGCTCACTCATCGCGGGCTCCCTTGCGCGCGGTGCCGCCGGGGCGGCGGCGGGGACGGAACGGGGGGTGGCAGGGGGCGGAGGGCAGGCCGGGGGACGCGGCGGGTGCCGCGGGGGCCGGCCCGGTGGTGGTGGTCATGGCACGGGCTCGCTCAATTCGCGGTCGTACCGCACCCGGTCCGTGGTCCGCACGGCCGCCGGGGCCAGGTCCGCCGGGGTGGGCATCGCGCTTCCCGGCAGCTGGACGGCGGCCGCGCCGTGCGCCACCGCGGCGGCCAGCGCGGCCTCGCCGGTGCCGCCGGCCGCGAGGAAGCCGGCCAGTGAGGCGTCGCCGGCGCCGACGTTGCTGCGGACGGCGGCGACCGGGGCGCTGCCGAAGTAGGTGCCGGTCCCGTCGACCAGGAGCTGGCCGTCCGCCCCGAGGGACGCCAGGACGGCGCGGGCGCCGCAGGAGCGCAGCTCCTCGGCGGCCTTGACCGCGTCCCCCAGGGTCGCCAGCGGACGGCCGACGGCCTGCGCCAGCTCCTCGGCGTTCGGCTTGACGACGTCCGGGCGTTCGGCCAGCGCGGCGGTCAGCGACGGGCCGGAGGTGTCCAGGGCGATCCGGGCCCCGGCCCGGTGGGCGCGGGCGACCAGCTCGGCGTACCACTCGGGTGTCAGGCCGCGCGGCAGGCTGCCGCAGCAGGCGATCCAGTCGGCGCCCGCCCAGCGCTCGCCGACCTTCCGCAGCAGCGCCTCCGCCTCCTCGCCGGTCAGCTCGGGACCGGTCGCGTTGATCTTGGTGAGGGTGCCGTCGGGTTCGGCGACGGAGATGTTGGAACGCGTCTGCCCGGCCACCGGCACGCCCGCCACCTCGATGCCCTCGGCGCCCAGCAGCCCGGCCAGCGCGGCGCCCGCGGGGCCGCCCAGCGGCAGTACGGCGAGGGTGCGGTGCCCGGCGGCGGCCAGCGCCCGCGAGACGTTGACGCCCTTGCCGCCGGGGTCGATCCGGTCGGCGGTGGCCCGGAGCACGGCGCCGCGGTCCAGCGCCGGGATCTCGTACGTACGGTCCAGGCTCGGGTTCGGGGTGACGGTGAGGATCATGCGCGTACTACTTCCGTGCCCGCGCGCTCGATGGCGAGGGCGTCGTCGGGGCTGAGCCCGGTGTCGGTGATGAGCAGGTCCACGTCCGACAGCTCGCCGAAGCGGGCGAAGTGCTGCTGCCCGAACTTGGCGGAGTCGGCGAGGAGGACCACCCGGCGGGCGGCGCGGATCAGGGCCCGCTTGACGGCGGCCTCCGCGAGGTCGGGGGTGGTCAGGCCGCCGTCGGCGGAGAAGCCGTTGGTGGCCAGGAACAGCACATCGGCGTTGATCTCGCGGTAGGCGCGCAGCGCCCAGTCGTCGACCGCGGCCCGGGTGCGGTGCCGGATCCGCCCGCCCACGAGGTGGAGGGTGAGCCCGGGGTGGTCCGCCAGCCGCGCGGCGACCGGCAGTCCGTGGGTGACGACGGTGAGCTCGGCCTCCAGCGGGATCTCGGCGGCGAGCCGGGCGGCGGTGGTACCGGCGTCCAGGATCACGCTGCCGTGGGTACCGCCGTTGTTGTCGCCGCCCGGCAGCTCGGCGAGCGCGGCCCGCGCGATGCGCTGCTTCTCGTCGGCGGCGACGGCGTCCCGTTCGGCGAGGTCCGGCTCGAAGTCCAGCCGGCCGGCGGGGATGGCGCCACCGTGCACCCGGCGCACCAGGCCGGCCCGGTCCAGCGCCTTCAGGTCGCGCCGTACGGTCTCGGCGGTGACCTGGAACTCCTCCGCGAGGGAGAGCACGTCGACCCGCCCGCCTTCACGGGCGAGCCGCAGAATCTCCTGCTGGCGCTCCGGTGCGTACATCTGTGTCTGTGTCCGTTCCATGCCCGAACCTGTGGTTTCACCATCAGGCTACGACTCGATTTCCGAGAAGTAAACAGATTCGGGCCATCGACAGACGCAAACGGACATGCTCATCCGGAGCCCCGCGGTCTCCGCGCATACCGGAGCCCCGACGCCGCGAAGGGCACCGGGGCTCGTTCTTGCCGGACGGTCGGACAGGGGCCAGCGACGCGCGGTGCCGGGCTCACCCCGCCGCGCGGGGAGGTCGCACGCGACGCACGCGGCCGCCGACGCACAGGGCCGCCGACGCGCAGGCCGACGGGGGCGGCCTACGCCGCCGCGTCGAAGCCCGTGTCGTGCGCCATCCGCTTCAGCTCCAGCAGCGCGTGCTTCTCTATCTGCCGGATCCGCTCGCGGGTCAGGCCGTGCTGCTTGCCGACCTCGGTCAGCGTGCGCTCGCGGCCGTCCTCGATGCCGTAGCGGGCCTTGATGATCGACGCCGTGCGGTGGTCGAGGCGGTCGATGAGGTCCTCCAGCTCCTCGCTGCGCAGCAGCGTGAGCACCGACTGCTCGGGAGAGGCGGCGGAGGTGTCCTCCAGCAGGTCACCGAACTGGGTGTCGCCGTCGTCGTCCACCGACATGTTGAGGCTGACCGGGTCGCGCGCCCAGTCCAGTACGTCGGTGACACGGGCGGGCGTGGAGCCCAGCTCGCCGGCGACCTCCTCGGGCTCCGGGTCGCGGCCGTTCTCGCGGTTGAACTCGCGCTGCACCCGGCGGATCCGGCCCAGCTCCTCGACGAGGTGCACGGGCAGCCGGATCGTGCGCGACTGGTCGGCGATGGAGCGGGTGATGGCCTGGCGGATCCACCACGTCGCGTACGTCGAGAACTTGAAGCCCTTGGCGTAGTCGAACTTCTCCACGGCACGGACCAGGCCGGCGTTGCCCTCCTGGATCAGGTCCAGCAGGGGCAGTCCGGCACGCGGGTAGCGGCGCGCCACGGCGACGACCAGCCGGAGGTTGGAGCGGATGAAGACGTCCTTGGCCTTGGCCCCCTCCTCGGTCAGCGCCTCCAGCTCCGCACGGTCGGCACCGGCGGCATTGCCGTCGGTGACCTCACCGTCGAGGATCTGCTGGGCGTAGACACCGGCCTCGATGGTCTGGGACAGCTCGACCTCCTTGGCGGCGTCGAGCAGGGGCGTACGCGCGATCTCGTCGAGGTACATGCCGACCAGGTCGCGGTCGGCGATCTCCCCGCCTACGGCGCGAACACTGCGGCCCCCGTCGGAAGCGGTGGTGCTCTCCTGACGACGGGCGACGGCACGGGTTGCCATGCGTGTGCTCCCTTTGCGATGTTGGGGTCTCCCCTGCTCAAAGCAAAGCCGAGAGCTTGGGGAAGGTCGCGGGACGATGGGGCGGGCCGGTTGGTGGTGCACCGACTGGGATGCTCGCCGAGTGGCCCGTCCGAAGGAAACAACGGCTGGAATCCGGACAGAATTCCCACACGGCACCGCTATTTTTCTGATCATGCAGTACCCTGCCGCCCAACCAAGGGGGCCGCATGCCGATACAGCCCGGGGAAGTGCAGGTCAGGGCGGGCACCGAGAGGGATCTCCAGGCCCTCACCGATCTTTACAATCACTACATCCGTGAGACGTGCATCACCTTTGACACGGAGTCCTTCACCGCCGAGCGGCGCCGCCCGTGGTTGCTCTCCCACCCCCAAGACGGCCCGCACCGCCTTCTGGTTGCGCAGGAGGCAACGAAACGGGCGAAAATCCCGCACAACGGGTCAGCGACGCCCGTCGGATCGGCTACCCCGGCGCTGCTGGGATACGCCACCAGCAGCGCGTTCCGCCCGAAGGCGGCGTACGCCCCGTCCGTCGAGGTCACCGTGTACTGCGCCCCGCAGGCCGCCGGCCGGGGCATCGGAACGCTGCTCTACGAGGCCCTCTTTGCGGCGCTGGCCGACGAGGACGTGCACCGCGCCTACGCCGGGATCACCCAGCCCAACGAGGCGTCCACCCGGCTGCACACCCGCTTCGGCTTCCGGCACATCGGCACGTTCACGGAGGTGGGCCGCAAGTTCGGGCGCTACTGGGACGTGGCCTGGTACCAGAAGGACCTGCGCTGAGCCCCGGCCCGCACGGGCGGGCCGGGCCCCGGCCCGCGAGGGCGGCCGGCCGTTCCGGTTGACGGGGGCGGCGCCCGGGTGTCCCTTGGACGGAAGGGCAAGCGAGAGGAGCCCGCCATGGACCAGCACACCCACCACCGGGCCGCCCGCTCACACGGCACCGTCGAGACCGAGCACGGCGCGACCCGCGCCCGCCCCGCCGAGCAGCCCTCACGGCTGGCGGCCCTGGCGGACCGCGTCCCGGCGACCGTGTCGCTCCCGGTCATCGCGGCACTCGCCTTCGGCTGCTTCACGATCTTCCGCACCCACAGCGCCGGCATCAAGGGCGGCCAGGCCGTCCTCTACGGGCTGGCCGCGGCCGTGGTCACCGGCGCCCTGGGCCTCGTCCTCGCGCACTTCCAGTCGTCCATGCTCACCGAGACCCGGGCGCTGGCCTACGGCGCGCTCTTCGGCTGCGCGGTGGGCTGGAACTACAGCCTCGGCGGCGAGTCGGTCCTCTCGTCGGTCGGCTTCGGCCTCGGGATGGGCGCGGCCATGTTCGTCACGTCCCTGTACGTCTTCCGCGGCCACCGCGTCCGCGAGCCGCACGGCGAGCACCGCCCGCACAAGGAACACCACGCCCGGCACCTCCCCGTGCCCACCCACTGAGCCGTCCCCCTGGGCGCCGCCGCGCGCCGGGCGCTCACCCGGCGTGCGGCGTCGCGTCGTCCGACGTCCGGCGCACGGTGCGCAGCGGCCGGCCCGGTACCCAGCTCTCGTACACCAGGTGCGGGGCGTCGGTGGAGATCCGCACCGCCTCCGTCAGCTCGGCCCGGAACAGGTGGAACGGCTCCGGCGGCCGGGCCGCCGCCGCGTACCGCGCGATCTCCTCGGGGTCGGTCACCTCGACCGCCCGGCCGGACACCCGTACGTCACCGCCGGACAGGTCGGTGCCCGGGCCCGGGTTGGCGTGCAGCGAGAAGCGGGGGTCGCGCCGCAGGTCGAGCGCCTTGCGCGAGCCCACCATCATGCCCAGCCACAGCTCGCCGTGGCGGAAGTCCGCCTCCAGCCCGCTCAGCCGCGGCGCCCCGTCGGCCCGGAGCGTGGCGAGCACATGGTGCCGGTACGCGGCGAACCGCCGCGCCACCTGCGCGGCGAACTCGGGCACCGTCTCCTCGGCCACCGCCCAGGCAACTCCCGTGGTCGTCTTCGTCATACGGCCACCCTCCCCGCCCTTCCCGACATCTCCTGTCGGGTATTTCCGCGGGGTGGCGGCCCGCCCGGAGTGCGGACCCGGTCGACGTCAACCGGCAGGCGGACGAGGGGAGTTGCCCCCGGGGCGCCGATCGCCGGCCGGCCGCTCAGCCGTACTGCAGTGACCGCTTCGACAGCCCCATCCAGAATCCGTCGATCACGTTCCGTCCGCTGTCCAGCTGGCCGTGGGCGTCCGCGGCCCCCAGGGTCACGAACAGTGGCGCGAAGTGTTCGGTCCGCGGGTGGGCCAGCCTGCCGGCCGGGGCGCGGTGCGTGAAGTCGAGCAGGGCGTCGACGTCCTGTGCTGCCAGCGCCTGCCGGCCCCAGTCGTCGAACTCCGCCGACCAGGCGGGCGTCCCGCCGTCGGCGTGCCGCAGCGCCGCCAGGTTGTGGGTGAAGAAGCCGCTGCCGACGATCAGCACGCCCTCCTCGCGCAGCGGTGCGAGCCGGCGGCCGACGTCCAGGAGCCGGCGCGGGTCGAGGGTCGGCATCGACAACTGGAGCACGGGCACGTCGGCGTCCGGGTACATCTCGACGAGCGGGACGTAGGCACCGTGGTCGAGCCCCCGGTCGGGCAGGTCCGCCACCGGCGAGCCCGTCGTGCCCAGCGTCCGGCGGATCCGCTCGGCGAGCTGCGGGGCGCCGGGGGCCGGGTAGCGCACCCGGTAGTAGCGCTCGGGAAAGCCCCAGAAGTCGTGGACGAGCGGCACCGTACGGGTGGCACCGAGCGCGAGCGGCGCCTCCTCCCAGTGCGCGGAGACGATCAGTACGGCCGTCGGGCGCGGCAGCCCCGCGGACCAGGCGGCCAGTTCGCCCGGCCACCACGGGTCGTCGGCCAGCGGTGGGGCGCCGTGGCTGAGAAACAGCGTCGGCATGAGGGACATTGCACACTCCACGGCGGCACACTGGGCGGTAGTCGGTACACCGAAAACATTCAGCCACCGCAGACGCAGTACTTGAATGTTCAAGCGTTACGTTTTCAGTCTAGCGTGACGTTGTTAAAACTTAAATAACTCTCGGAGCGGTGAGAGAGTGGTTGGTATGAGCACCGAAACCGCAGTAGAGCCACGCTGGCTCACCGACGAGGAGCAGTTCGCCTGGCAGTGCTATCTCCACGCCACCACACTGCTGGAGGACCACCTCGACCGTCAGCTGCAGCGCGACGCCGGGATGCCGCACGTCTATTACGGCCTGCTCGTCCAGCTCTCCCGTGCGCCGCGGCGACGGATGCGGATGACCGAGCTGGCCCAGAACGCCAAGATCACCCGCTCCCGGCTCTCGCACGCCATCGCCCGCCTGGAGAAGAGCGGCTGGGTGCGCCGGGAGAACTGCCCCTCCGACAAGCGCGGGCAGAACGCCTACCTCACCGACGAGGGCATGCGGGTGTTGGAGAAGGCCGCCCCGGGGCACGTGGCGGCGGTACGTGCCGCGATCTTCGACCGCCTGACCCCGGAACAGGTCGGCCATCTCGCCGAGATCTGCCAGGTGATGACCGAGGGGCTGCAACCGCAAGGCGCCGACCTCCCCTGGCTCCGCTGACGGATCGGCGGAGCCGGAAGAGGCCGGCGCCTGTGGGTGGCGAACCGGTCCGGCCGGCGCGCACGGGTGAGGTAAGGGAGGTAGGAGTCCGGTAAGAGTCCGTTCTCCTGCCCCCGCCGGCTCAGTGCGCCAGCACCGGGATGCGGCCCTCGTCGTCGGCCACGGCCGCGGCGTCGTCCGAGGAGGCCACCGGCGAACCGCCGCCCGGGCGCCCGGTGGTGATGAGGGTGAAGGCGATCGCCCCGGCCAGGGCCAGGATGCCGACCGCCCACCAGATGGCGGTGGAGTAGCCGTGCACCATCGCCTGGAGCTTGAGCAGGTCCGCCGAGCGGGCGCCGGCCGCGTGCGAGGTGGCGTACGCGGTGGTGGCGCTGGCCGCGATGGTGTTCAGCAGGGCCGTACCGATCGCCCCGCCCACCTGCTGCGAGGTGTTGACCATCGCCGAGGCGACACCGGCGTCGCGCGGCTGGACGCCGTGCGTGGCCAGCGACATGGCCGGCATGAACGCGGTGCCCATACCGAGGCCCATCAGCACGAAGCCGGGCAGGATCAGCGCGGGGTAGGACGTGTCCAGGTCGATCCGGGTCAGCACCAGCATGCCGAGTGCGGCGACGGTGAAGCCGGGCGCCATCAGCAGCCGCGGCCGGACCCGGGTCATCAGCCGGGCGCCGATCTGCGTCGAGCCGGTGATCATGCCGGCGACCATCGGGAGGAAGGCCAGGCCGGTCTCGACCGGCGTGTAGCCCTTCACGATCTGCAGGTAGTAGGTCAGGAAGAGGAAGAGACCGAACATGCCGATCACGGCGAGGCCGAGGGAGGCGTAGACGCCGGCGCGGTTGCGCTCGGCGACCACCCGCAGCGGCAGCAGCGGGGCCTTCACCTTGGACTCGACCAGCACGAACGTCAGCAGCAGCACGGCCGCCGCGGCGAACAGTCCGAGCGTCGGGCCGGCCAGCCAGCCGTCGGACTCGGCGCGGGTGAAGCCGTAGACCAGCGAGACCAGGCCGAGCGTGGCCAGGATGACGCCGGGGACGTCCAGCCGGGCGGGGTTGCGGCTGCCCGCGGGCTCCCGGATGACCAGCAGCGCGCCGGTCGCGGCCACCACGGCGAACGGGATGTTGACGAAGAACGTCCAGCGCCAGTTCATGTACTCGGTCAGTACGCCGCCCAGGATCAGACCCACGGCGCCGCCGCCACCGGCGATCGCACCGAAGATGCCGAACGCCTTGGCGCGCTCCTTGGCCTCGGTGAAGGTCACCGCCAGCAGGGACAGCGCGGACGGTGCCAGCAGCGCGCCGAACACGCCCTGCAGGGCCCGGGCGCCCAGCAGCACGGCCTCGTCGGCCGCGGCACCGCCGAGCGCGGAGGCGACGGCGAAGCCGACCAGCCCGATGACGAAGGTCCGCTTGCGGCCGAACAGGTCGGCCACCCGGCCGCCGAAGAGCAGCAGACCGCCGAAGGCCAGCGCGTAGGCGGTGATCACCCACTGCCGGTTGGCGTCGGTGATGCCGAGGTCCCGCTGGGCCGAGGGCAGCGCGATGTTCACGATGGTCGCGTCGAGGACGACCATCAGCTGGGCGAGGGCGATGAATATCAGCGCTTTCCAGCGCCGGGGATCGACAGGTACGGCGGTTTCAGGCATGGCGGGATCCACCTAGTGGTGCGAAGAGGAGCGAAGAACGGGACGGGTGGTGCGGGTGGAGCGTCGGGGCGGGCGCCCGGCCGGTGCCGGCGCGCCGCCCCGGAGGTCGGTTACGAGCGGCGCCTCAGATCGTCCAAGGTGGCTGCGGAACCGGGCAGTTCGGAGCGCGCGGGCGCCTGCAGGCCGTCCAGGAACAGCTGCAGATGCCGGTGCACGAAGCGGTCGAAGTCCTGACACCCGCTACTCGGCAACGGCCGGGTGAGCTGGGTGATCGCGACCATCAGGTCACCGACGGCGACGTCGGTGCGCAGCTGGCCGCTGTCGCGCGCGGCACCCATGACGGCCTCGACGGCCGCCTCCAGGCGCTCGCGCGCCGCGAGCAGATCGGGGTGGTCACGGTCGATGCCGTCGGAGAGCAGCGGGCACAGGGCCCCGATCCGCTCCGCCACCGCGTCGTGGACGAAGCGCCTCAGCGCCTGGAAAGCATCGGACTCCTCGGCAAGGGCACTCTCCGCGCGTTCCGCGGTACGGGACATGACGGAGAGCGTGACGTGGTGGATCAACTCCGGGCGATCCGCGAAGTGACGGTAGAGCGTCGCATTGCCGACCCCCGCACGTCGAGCGATTTCATCGAGCGGGGCGTCGGCCCCGAACTCGACCACCGTCTCGCGGGCGGCCGCGACGATCCGTTCGCGGTTGCGCAGGGCATCGGCCCGCAGTCGGTGCGGCTGCCCCTGCTTCCGGGACTGCGCGCAGGTGGCGACGTCGGTCATACGGCTCACTCCTCTCGACGGCAGGACCGGGGGAACGGCGGCCCACGACGTACCGCCGCGGATCACGCCCCCGGCCTCGAACCGGGGAAGCACTCCCCGTTTCTCGGACATCCGGTTAAACGGGGAGACCGTCCCCGGTTATTTCCCGGCGCCGCTGTGACCTGCACCACAGCGCCGGGTGGCCGGGTGACTCCAGTTGATGTAACCCCGCGCGCGGGGGCGCGCCGGGCGCCCCAGGGTGGGCGGTATGAGGCTGAAGGTGACCGCGGTGCTGGCCGCAGGCGCGGCCGTCGCGGCGGCGGCCATAGCGCTGGGCTCACCGCCGAGCGCGGTGGCCATACCCCCCGGACCGGGCGTCCCGCCGAGCGGCCCGTGCGCCCTGCACGGCATCACCGACGACGTCGCCGAGTCCGCCGACACCCCCGCCGGCTTCGCCCGTTCCTCCGGAGTCGTCCGGGCCCTGACCCTCTTCATCGACTTCCCGGACGCCCGGGCCACGATGCCGCCGAGCGTCCGCTTCGCCGAGTTCTTCCCCGCCGCGACGGAGTACTTCCGCGCCAGCTCGTACGGCAGGCTGAGTTATCTGCCGATACCGCTGTTCCGCTGGATCCGCATGTCACGGCCGCTCGCGGCGTACGGCATCCAGCGCGGCACCAACTTCGACCCGGCCTCGGACAGCGGCTACCACGCCCTGTCCCAGGAGATCGTGCGCGCCGTCGACCCGATGGTCGACTTCCGCGCGTACGACGTCATCAACGTCATCGCCACCCCCAACGCCGGCCCGCCCGCGACCCGTACGGTCCTGTCGGTCACCTTCAGCGGCGGCGACATGGGGATGCAGACCGCCGACGGGGTGCCGTTCCGGAACGCGTCGTTCATCTGGAGCCGGCAAGCCGGGCTGAGCGCCTTCCGGGTCCTCAACCACGAGAACGCGCACAGCTTCGGCCTGCCCGACCTCTACTACACCGACGAGCGGCCCGCCCCGCCGCCGGTCGGCCACTGGGACCCGATGGACGAGGACTGGGGCCCGAGCAACGACTTCGTCGGCTGGCACAAGTGGAAGCTCGGCTGGCTCTCCGCCGGCCAGGTGCACTGCGCACCGCCCCGCGGCACCCCCGGCGAACACACCCTCACCCCGATCGCCTCCCCCGACGGCACCAAGATCGTCGTGATTCCGACCTCGCCGCACACCGCGCTGGTGGCCGAGGCCCGCACCCGCGGGCTGCTCGACCCTGCCGTCTGCCGGCCCGGCATCCTGCTCTACCACGTGGCCACCGACATCCCCTCGGGCGGCGGCCCGCTGCGCATCGTGGACGGGACCCCGCACAGCGGCGGCTGCTTCCAGGCCAGCAGATACGTCGACCCGGAACTGACCGACGCCACCTTCCGGCCAGGCCAGTCCTACACCGACCCGGCCAGCGGCGCCTCCGTCACCGTCCTCACCGAGAACCCCGACGGCACCTACCGCATCCGCGTCACCCCCGCCCGCGCCTGACCCCGCGCGACCGGCCGCTACTCCGCCCCCTTCGCTCCCCCCTCGCGCCAGTGCTGGCGCCCGATGCTGATCAGCCGCAGCTGCCGGCGGGCCGTCCGCACCACCCGCTCGGCCGCCCCCTCGGCCCCGTCCTCCTCGGCGTCGAGCAGCGCCGCGGCCGTCGTCACCAGCCGGTCCACGTACAGCTCGGCCAGCATCCGCACGTCGTCGTCGCCCCAACCCTCCGACACCGGCTGGGTCTTGAGCGCCGCCGCGACCTCCTCGGCGAACCGGTCCAGCTCCCCCGCGATGGCCTGCCGCACCGCCCGTACGCCACCGTGCCGCTCACGCGCCACGAACCGGATGTGCAGCGGGTACTGCCGTACGTGCTGCTCGACGACCGCGACCGTACGGTCTATCCGCTCCTCGGCCGCGTCCTGCTCGGCGAGGATCGCCCGCACCATCACATGCAGACTCCCCAGCGCCTCCTCCACCAGCGCGACGCCCAGTTCCCCCATGTCCCGGAAGTGCCGGTAGAACGCGGTCGGGGCGATCCCCACCACCCGCGTCACCTCCCGCAACCCCAGGCTGCTCAGGCTCTGCTCCTCCAGCAGGCCGAGCGCCGCGTCGAGCAACGCCTGACGGGTCTTCTGCTTCTGGGCCTGCCGGACTCCTACGGTGTGACTCATGTCATCCAGTAAACAACCGTTCTCCGAACTTCTCCACCCGGGAGGAGCCGTATGCTGGAGTCACTGAGTGAACAACTGTCCTCCGAATAGGAAAGGCGGATCATGCTCTTCCTCGTCGCAGCCCTCCTCCTGATGGGGATCGCGCTGGGCACCGCGGCACACCTCCCCGTCCCCGTCACCCTCCTCGCGGCCGCCGTCATCGCCGGCTGGCTGCTCGTCTTCTTCCTCCGCGAACGCCGCCACCGGTCCGAGGTGACCTCCCGATGACCACGCTCACCCACGCCACGCCGAGCGGCACTTCCGCGGCCTCCGGGTCCGCCGACCGCCCCGCCTCCCGTGCGCGCGCCCACGCCGACGGCATGGCCGTGGCGTCCTTCATCCTCGGCCTGGTCGGCACCCTGGTCCTCAACGTCGTCCTCGGCCCCTGTGCCCTGGTCCTCGGCGGCCTGGCCCTGGCCCGCGGCACCACCCGCCGCGGCCGCGCCCTCCTCGGCCTCGCCCTCGGCGCCGCCGACCTCCTCCTGCTCGCCCTCCTGGTCACCACCGACGGCACCGTCAGCTGGCACCTCGGCGGCTGACCGGGGACCGCCCAGGACGGACCCCGCTCGGGTTCAGAAGTGGGGTGAGGCGGGATCGCCGCCGAGCCGCAGGTCGCCGACGCCGTCGAGGATGCGTTCCGCGGACGCGACATGGCGGCCCGCGGTGATGACGTCGCGCAGGTGCCGGTCGAGCGGGGTGCGCTCGGTGTAGACCGCGGCCGAGCCCACGGTGTCGTACAGGAGCTGGACCGCCTCCCGGCAGGCCCGGTGCGCGAACTGGCGGGCCAGCGCGGCCGTGCCGCGTTCGGGCGCCAGGCCCGCCGCCTGCGCGGCCCAGGCGTTCTCCAGCGTGGCGTACACATAGGCGTCCGCCGCGCCGATCAGCGACTCGGCGTGCGCGAGGTCGGCCGGGGCGCCCGGCCGGGGCAGCGCGGAACGCCTCGCGGCGAGGGTCTCCCTGGCGGCGTTCAGCGCGGACCTGCCGATGCCCAGCGGCACCCCCGCCATCTTGAGGGCGAGGTTGTCGGCACGCAGGTGGAGCGGCTCCTGCCGGGTGCCGGACGGCACCAGCCCGAACGTGTGCCGTTCCGGGACGAACAGGTCGGCGACCTCGAAGTCGTGCGAGCCGGTGCCGCGCAGCCCGGTGGTGTGCCAGGTGTCGAGCACCCGCGCGTGCGCGGCGTCGAAGACGGCGATCCTCGGGGCGCCCTCCGGGGTCCGGAAGCCGGCCAGCACCCGGTCCGCGTGGGTGATCCCGCTGCCGTAGGACCAGCGTCCCGACAGGAGGTAGCCGCCGCCCCGCCGGACCGCCTGCCCGGCCGGCGGCAGCACCGTCGCGGTGATCAGGTCCGGGTCCGGGAACAGCTCGGTGAACACCTCCTCGGGCAGCGAGACCACGGCCAGCGCGGCGTTCAGCGCGACGGCCGCGCACCAGGCGACCGAGGCGTCCCCCTCGGCCAGCAGGTCGACGGCGCGGGTGAGCTCCGGCGCGGTCATCTCGACACCGCCCAGTGACGGTGGCAGGGCGGCGCGCAGCAGCCCGGTGGCCTTCAGGCCGTCGAGGACGTCACCGGGGATCCGGCCCGTCCGCTCGATCTCCGGCGCGCGGGCCGGGAGGGTCGAGGCGTACGCCCGTACCCGGTCCAGGACCGAGGCGGCGCTACGGCCCGTCGCGGCCCGGGTCGGCAGTTCCAAGGCGGTCATCCGGTCCTCCGGGTTCGGCTGGTTCCGTGGGTTTTGCTGCTTCTCTCGGTTCGGCGGGGCCGGCTCACAGGTCCTCCAGGGCCTTGCCGAGTTCGGCTGCCAGCGTCTGCAGGTTCGGCGGGCGCATCACGCTGTAGTGGTCGCCGGGCACGTCGACGCTCTCGGCCCGGTCGCCGAGGAGCTCCAGCCACTGCCGGGTGGTCGGCGCCGTGGCCCCGTCCATGGCCCGCAGGAGCCGGACCCGGCCCCGGTACACGGTGGGCCGGTGAGCGGCCAGCGCGCGGCTGAGGTGCAGGAACCGGCCCGCGAGCCGTTCCAGGGTGGCGGCGTCGATCTCGTCCGGCAGCACGGCGGCCTGCCGGGCCCGGGTGAGCAGTTGGCCGACCGGGGACCGGTCGCCCGTCGGCTCGAACTCGGCCGGCTCGGGGTGCCAGTCGCTTCCGGCGAGGCCGGCCAGGTCGCGGGCGAACCGGGCCAACAGCGCCGGTTCGGCGGCGGGTTCGACGCGGCCGGGCGGTTCGAGCAGGTCGACGGCCGCGACGAGCTCGACCTCCCGGCCCCGCGCGGCGAGCAGGCCGGCGATCTCCAGGGCGATCACGCCGCCCATGGACCAGCCGCCGAGCCGGTACGGGCCGGCCGGGAACCGTTCGGTGATCGCGTCGGCGTAGTGCGCCGCCAGGTCGGCCACGGTCCGCGGGGCGGGTTCGAGGTCGGGGTACTGGAGGGCGTGCACCGGCTGGTCGTCGTCCAGGAGGGCGCCGAGTCCGGCGTAGCAGAGCACGTCGCCGCCGACCGGGTGGACGAGGAACAGCGGGGGCCGGGCCCCGGTGGCCCGGATCGGGACCAGGGCCGCCCGGCTCCGGCCTCCGTCGCCGGGCTCCTCGCGCAGCACCTCGGCGAGCGACTCGGCCGTCGGCCGGGCGAGCAGCGTGGCCACCGGCAGCGACCGGCCGGTGCGCTGCCGGATCCGGGCCATCATCCGCACCGCGCACATCGAGTCGCCGCCGAGGTCGAAGAAGTTCGCGGTGACGTCGACGGTGCCGTCCGCGGGCTCGAAGAACTCGGCCCAGATCTCGGCCAGCAGCCGTTCGGTCGCGTCACGCGGTGCGACCGCCGCGCCGGAGCGCGGGGCCGTCTCCGCGGGTGACGGCAGGCGGCCGCGGTCCACCTTGCCGTTGCCGGTCAGCGGCAGCTCGTCCAGGAGGACGATGCGGGCGGGCACCATGTAGCCGGGCAGTTCCCGGCCGAGCGCCTCGCGCAGCTCGTCCTCGGAGGCGTCCGACACGGCGTACCCGACGAGCCGCCGGGGGCCGCCCGGCTCGCCCTGGGCCACCGCGGCCGCCGCGCGGACGTCCGGCCGGCGCAGCAGTGCCGCCTCGACCTCGCCCAGCTCGATCCGGTGCCCCTGGATCTTCACCTGGGAGTCCGCGCGGCCGAGGAACTCGATGTCGCCGTCCGGCAGGTAGCGGCCGAGGTCACCGGTCCGGTAGAGCCGCTCCCCCGTCACCGGGTGGCGCAGGAACGCCGCGCGCGTCTTCGCCTCGTCGCCGAGGTAGCCGCGGGCCAGGCCGGCGCCGGCGATGTACAGGTCGCCGGGGACCCAGGTCGGGCGCGGCCGCAACGCCTCGTCCAGCACATGGAAGCGCTGGTTCCGCATCGGCCTGCCGTACGGGATGCTCGTCCGGTCCGGGTCCACGCGGGTGATCGGGTGCAGGATCGACCAGATGGACGCCTCGGTGGCGCCGCCCAGGCTCCAGACCGAGGCGTTCGGCAGCAGCGACGCGATGGCTCCGGGGAGGGTGACGGGGATGCAGTCGCCGCTCATCATCACCACCCGCAGCGACGGCGGGCCGCCGAGGGCCCGCACGTGCTCGACGAACATGTCCATCAGGGCGGGGACGCTGTTCCAGATCGTCACGCGGTGCCGGTTCACCAGTTCCAGCCAGGCGGCCGGTTCGCGCTGCGCCGCCGCGTCCGGCAGGACCACCGCTCCGCCGACCGCGAGCAGGCCGAACACGTCGTAGACCGAGAGGTCGAAGTTGAGCGCCGACAGGCCCAGCACGCGGTCCTGCGCGGTCACGCCGTACCGGTCGTTGATGTCCTGGATCGTGTTGACCGCGGCGGCGTGCTCGATCATCACGCCCTTCGGAACCCCGGTGGAACCCGAGGTGAAGATCACGTAGGCGAGGTCGTCCGGGCCGGCCGGGGAAGGCGGCAGGGGGTCGCCCGCACCGCCGGGATCCGGCTCGGCGTCGACGTGCAGCGAACGGGTCCCGTCCGGCAGGTCGAGCCCGTCCGCGACCGCCGACCGGGTCAGCACCAGCTCGATACCGGCACTCTCCATGATCATCCGAAGCCGGCGGCCGGGCACGGCGGCGTCGACCGGCACGTAGGCGGCCCCGGCCTTGAGAATGCCCAGCGCCGCGACGATCTGCTCCCAGCTCTTGTCCATCACGATGCCGACGAGCACGCCCGGCCCCGCGCCGCGCTCGATCAGCCACCGGGCGATCCGGTCGGCGCGGCGGTTCACCTCGCCGTAGCCGAGGGTCCGGTCGGCGGTGATGACGGCGGGCGCGTCCGGCCGGGTTTCGGCCTGCCGCAGGAACGCGTCGTGCAGCAGTGCGGAGGGGACGGGGCCGTCCGTGGCGTTGACCGCCTTCCGCGTCTCCAGGTCGGCCACCGGCGCGTGCACGGACGGCGGGCGGCGCCACGCCTCCTCGCCGCACAGGTCCCGCACCAGGTCCAGGTAGGCGTCCCACATCCCGTCGACGACACCGTCGGGGAACATCTCCTCCACCACGTCCCAGTTGAGGACCAGTTCCCCGTCCTCCTCCAGGGCCTGGTGGTCGAGCCACACCTGCGGCGTCCGTACCGAGCTGGACGCCAGCCGGCCGGAGGCGCCGAGCGTGGTCAGTGCCGTGAGCGCGCCGCGCTCACCGTCGCCCCGCCCCGAGAGGCCGATCGTGCTGGTGAAGACCACCGGCATGCCCGCCAGTCCGGTCCCGCCCCGGGCGCGGTTGAGCTCACGCAGCACCTCGACGCCGCTGACGTGCCCGTGTTCGAGGTCGGTCAGCAACTGGTTCTGCAACCGCGTGGCGCCCGAGGTGAAGTCCTCGGCGGGGGCGGCGTCGACTTCCAGCAGGGTGGTCGCGCTGAGGTTTCCGATGACCCTGCCGACGTCCTCGTGCAGCGGCCGCCGGTTGAACGCCAGCAGGTTGAGCGTGAAGCGCGGCGAGGCGCTCCAGGCGCCCAGCACCTGCGCGTACGCGGTGCACAGGGCGGCCGAGGGCGAGAGGCCCGCCGCGGCCGCACGGTCCTTGAAACGCTGCCATGCCCCGGGCTCGATCCGGCCGGTGCGGTGGGTGAACACCGGCCGCCGCGGCGCGGGCCCCGGCCGCAGCGGCAGGCGGGGCGCGGGCGGGAGGGAGGCGACGCGTGCCTGCCAGTAGGCGAGCGACGTCGCACGCCCCGCGGCGTCCGCCCCGGCGGCGGCGAGCACGTAGTCGCGGTAGGTGACGGCAGGGGCGGGCGCCGTGGGCGTCCCGGAGCGGTAGGTCTCCGCCCATTCCTGGAACAGCAGCCCGGCGCTCCGGCCGTCCACGATCAGCGCGTCGAAATTGAGGTGCAGCCGGGTCGTGCGCGCGTCGAGCAGGGTCGCCCGGATGTCGAACAGCGGCCATGCCTCGGTGTCGAAGACCTGGTGCCGCATCTCCTCGTGGATCTCCGCCAGCCGGCGGGCCCGTTCGGCGTCGTCGCACGTCCGCAGGTCGACCGTGGCGATCCGGTAGGCGGGGACCTCGGCGAGCACCCGCTGGTGCCCGTCCCCGGACACCACCGCGCGGAGCATGTCGTGCCGGTCGACGAGGTGCCGGAAGGAGGCGGCGAGCCGGTCGAGGTCGGTCTCCACCAGGTCGATCTCGACGAGGAAGGAGGTGGAGACGTTGCCGAGCTCGAAGGCGTCGGTCCGGCCGACCAGGTACGCATGCTGGAGGTCGGTGAGCGGGAACGGCTCGTGGCGGGCCGCCGGGTCGGCGACCGTCGTCGTCCCGGGCTTCTCGGTCCGGTCCGCGCCGTCGTGAGCCGCCTGGACGGTCCGCGCGATGTCGGCGACGCTCCGGCCGTCCAGCAGGTCGGGCAGCGGGACGTCGATGCCCAGCCGCCGGGCGAGGGTCTGCCGGATGTCCATCGCGATCAGCGAGTCGATGCCCAGGCTCCGCAGCGGCAGCTCCAGGTCGTCGCCGGTGACGGCCGCGCCGCGCGCCCGGCCGACGACGCCGACCACCAGCTCGGCGGTGTTCCCGGTCCCGGGTGCGGCCGGCCCTTCCGTTGCGGGTGCGGCGGGTTCGGCCGTACCGGGCACCGCTTCCAGCCGCACGCCGTCGGCGAGCGCCACGGGGGTGCCGTCGGCGCCGACCAGCCGTACCTGCGCGACCAGCGGTCCGCCGTGGGCCGGTGCGGGTGCCGGTGCCCTGCGGCCGTCTCCCGTCCAGAGCCAGTAGCGCTCGCGCTGGAACGGGTATCCGGGCAGCGCCGCGGGCGGCTCGGCGGGCTCGCCGTGCACCCGCGTCCAGTCGATCCGGACGCCTCGGGTGTAGAGCGCGCCGAGGCTGTCGAGGAGCGTGCGCCGGGCGTCCCCCGCCTCCTGCCCTTCGCGCAGCGACGGCAGGAACGCGGTGTGCTCGGTCGCCCGGGCCCGGTCGAGGAGCGGCGAGGCGGACCCGATCTCCACGAAGGCCCGGTGTCCGTCCCGCAGCAGCGCGGCGCATTCCGCGGTGAACCGCTCCGGCCCGGCGGCGTCCGCCGGGGTCCGGGCCGCCGCGCGCAGCGCGTCCTCCAGGCTCATGGTGCCCGTGACGCACGCGGCCACCAGCTCGCCGACGCCGTGGCCGAGGACGGCGGCGGGCACCACGCCCCACGACCGCCACAGCTCGGCGAGCGCGTATCCGACGGCGAACGGCGAGGGCCGGCCGCCGTCCGCCGCGGCGCACCGGTCCAGGGCGCGGCGGAAGTCCGGCTCGGCCGCGGCCAGTTCGACGGCCGCGTCGGCGTCCGTCGGGTCCAGGCGGCCGGTGAAGAGGAACACCGGGCCGCCGCCGGTCTCCGGGGCCCGCGCGCCGACCCGGACGCCGGGCGGCGGCGCCACGTCCGGGCGCGTCCGGGTGAGCAGGTCCCGCAGCTCGGCGCAGGAGGACGCGACGGCCGTGAGCCGGTGCGTGAAGTGCGCCCGCCCCAGGCTCGTGGTGCGGCAGACCGACGCGAGCGGGGCGCCGTCGGCGAGCAGTTCGGCGTAGCGCGCGGTGAGTTCGGCGAGCGCGGCCGGCGTCTTGGCCGACAGCGTCAGCAGGCGCGGCCCGTCCTGCCCGGCGGGCCGGACCTCCTCGCCCGACGGCGCCTCGTCGAGCGCGACCGGAGCTTCTTCGAGGATCACGTGTGCGTTGGTGCCGCTGATGCCCTGCGAGGAGACCGCGGCGCGTCTCGGCCCTGCCGTCCCGGGCCACGCGGTGGCCTCGGCGACGAGCTCGACCGCGCCCGCCGACCAGTCGACGTGCGGGGTGGGCTCGTCCACGTGCAGGGTGGCGGGCAGCCTGCCGTGCCGCAGCGACAGCACCGTCTTGATGACCCCGGCGACCCCCGCCGCCGCCTGGGAGTGCCCGATGTTGGGCTTCAGCGAGCCGAGCCGCAGCGGCTGGTCCCGGTCACGCCCGTAGGCGGCCAGCAGGGCGCGGGCCTCGATCGGGTCGCCGAGCGCGGTGCCGGTGCTGCTCGCCTCCACCACCTGGACGTCCCCGGGCGACAGCCGCGCGTCCTTCAACGCCTGCCGGATGACCCGCTGTTGCGCGGACCCGCTCGGTGCGGTGAAGCCGTTGCTGGTGCCGTCCTGGTTCACCGCGCTGCCGCGCACCACGGCCAGCACGGGGTGGCCGAGCCGCCGCGCGTCCGACAGCCGTTCCACGAGCAGCACGCCGACGCCCTCGGACAGCCCGCTGCCCGCGGCGGCGGCCGAGAACGGGCGGCACCGGCCGTCCGGCGCCAGGCCCTGCATGCGGGTGAACTCGGTGAACAGCTGCGGTGTGGCCATCACCGTCGCGCCGCCCGCCAGCGCCATCGTGCACTCGCCGCGGCGCAGCGACTGGACGGCCAGGTGCAGCGCGACCAGCGAGGACGAGCAGGCCGTCTCCACGGTGATCGCCGGGCCGCGCAGGCCGAGTGTGTAGGAGATCCGGCCGGACGCGACGCCGGCCGCCGTCCCGGTCGTCAGGAAACCCTCGGCCTCCTCGGGCAACTCGCCGCTGCCCAGCCCGTAGTCGTTGCAGGACAGCCCGGTGAACACGCCGGTCTCGGTGTCGCGCACCGACTCCGGGTCGATCCCGGCGTCCTCGAAGGCCCGCCAGGCGGTCTCCAGCAGCAGCCGTTGCTGCGGGTCCATGGCCAGCGCCTCGCGCGGGCTGATGCCGAAGAAGCCCGCGTCGAAGTCCGCCGCGTCGTACAGGAACCCGCCGGATCCGGTCAGGCTCCGTCCGCCGTGCTCCGGGTCGTGCAGGCCGTCGTCCCAGCCCCGGTCGCGGGGGAACGCGCCGACGGTCTCCCCGCCCGAGGCCAGCAGCCGCCACAGGGCCGCCGGCGAGTCGATCCCGCCCGGGAACCGGCACGCCATGCCGACGATCGCGATCGGCTCGCGGTCCCCCTCCTCCAGCTCACGCAGCCGTTCGCGTGCCTGGTGCAGGTCGACGGTGAGGCGCTTGAGGTATCCGAGCAGCTTCTCGTTCGATTCTGATCCCATGACGGATCGGTCCTCCGTAGGCGGGTCAGGAGCCGGAGAGCTCGCGGTCGATGAAGTCGAGCAGTTCCTCGGCGGTCGCGGCCTCGACGAGCGCCGCCACGTCCGCGTCGAGGTCCCCGGAGACGTCCTCGGGGGCGGCCGGCGGCTCCTCGGCCGGTACGAGTTCGGTGTCCAGGGCGGCGACGAGCTCGGGCAGCGTCGGCGCCTCGAACAGCAGGGTGGGGGGCAGCTTGAGGTCCGCCGCCGTGTTGAGGCGGTTGCGGAACTCGACGGAGGTGAGCGAGTCGAACCCGAGCTCCCCGAAGGGCCTGTCGTCCGGGATCGCCTCGGGCCGGGAGCCCAGAACGGCGGCCATGTGGGTGCGGATCAGGTCGGCCAGGACCGCGGCGCGTTCACCGGCGGCCAGGCCGGTCAGCTCCTCCCGCAGCGGCCGGTGCCGCCGGTGTCCGGGGACGTTCCCGGGCCGCCCCGCGCCGGCGGCCGCCACGACCTCGCGCAGGACCGGCGGCAGCGCCGCTCCGAGGTCGCGCAGGATCTCGCGGTCGAGCCGGGCGGGCACCACGACGGCGTGCGGTGTCGGCAGTGCCGCCTCCAGCAGGGCCAAGCCGTGGCCGGGAGCCATCGCCACGAGCCCGGCCCGGGCGAAGCGGGCGCGGTCGGCGGCGGTGAGGGCGCCGATCATGCCGTCCGGGTCGTCCCACAGTCCCCAGGCCAGCGCCAGGGCGGGCATCCCCTGTGCGCGGCGGTGCCGGGCGAGCGCGTCGAGGAAGGCGTTGGCGGCGGTGTAGCCGCCCTGGCCCGCGCCGCCGAGCGTCCCCATGATCGAGGAGACCAGCACGAACGCGGTGAGCGGATGCCCCGCGGTCAGCTCGTGCAGATGCCAGGCCCCGTCGGCCTTGACGCGCATCACCCGGTCGATCTGCTCGGCGGTGAGCGAGGTGATCGGCGCGTCGTCCACCACCCCCGCGGCGTGGATCACGGCGGTCAGCGGGTGCCGGCCGGGGACGGCTCCGATCATCGCGGCGACGGCGTCCCGGTCGGCGACGTCCACCGCGGCGAACCTCACCTCGGCGCCGAGCCCTGCCAGGTCGGCCGCCAGCTCGGCCGCTCCGGGCGCGTCACCGCCCCGGCGTCCGGCCAGCAGGAGCCGCCGCGCGCCGTGTTCGGTGACCAGGTGTCGTGCGAGGGCCCGGCCGATGGCACCGGTGCCGCCGGTGATCAGGACGGTTCCGTCCGGGTCGAGGACCGGCGGGACGGTGAGCACGACCTTGCCGACGTGCGAGCCCCGGCGCAGCAGCCCGAAGGCTTCGGGTGCGTGCCGGACGTCCATGTCGGTGACCGCGGGCCAGGTGAACGCGCCCTCGGCGAACAGCTCGACCACGCGGCGCAGGAGGCGGGCGAGGTGCTCGGGCGGCAACTGGAGGAGGTTGAAGGTCCGGTAGTGCACGCCGGGATGCGCGGCGGCCACCTCGGCGGGATCGCGCGGGTCGGTCCGGCCCAGCTCGACCAGGAGCCCGCCGGGGCGCAGCAGCCGCAGCGACTCGTCGACGAGCTCGCCGGTCAGCGAGTTCAGGACGACCGCCATGCGCCGGCCGCCCGAGCCGAAGCGGGCGCCGAAACCGGGCTCGCGGGACGAGGCGAGGTGGTCGTCGTCGACGCCGAGGGCGCGCAGTGCGGGCCACTTGGCGGGACTCGCGGTCGCGTAGACCTCCGCGCCCAGGTGCCGGGCCAGCTGGACGGCGGCCGTGCCGACGCCGCCCGCCCCGGCGTGGATCAGGACGGGGTCGCCCGCCCGCACGCCGCCCAGCTCGGTCAGGGCGTGCAGGGCGGTCAGGTGGGCGACCGGTACGGCGGCGGCCCGGGTGAACGACCAGCCGTCGGGGGTCTTGACGAGGGTGCGGTGATCGGCGTGCGCCACCGTGCCGAACGCGGCGGGGAACAGGCCCATCACCCGGTCTCCGGTGGCCAGGCCGGTGACACCGGGCCCGGTCGCGGTGACCACGCCGGCGCCTTCCAGGCCGAGCGGGCCGGGGTCGCCGGGGTGCATGTCGAGCGCGTCCAGGACGTCGTGGAAGTTGAGCCCGGCGGCGCGGACCGCGATCCGGACCCGGCCGGGGCCGGGTTCGGCGGCGGCCTCGGGGCAGGGCCGGACCTCCAGGGCGGTGAGGGTGCCGCGTTCGGGGAGGTCGAGGCGCCAGGCAGGCGCGTCTGCGGGGAGCCGGAGCGCGTCGCCCACGGCGGGCACGAGCCTCGGCACGAGGACGGTGCGGTCGGTGCCGCCACGGACCGCCACCTGGTTCTCGTCCGCCGCCAGTGCCGCGGCGACGGCGTCGACGGTCTCGGACTCGGCGGCGTCGGGGGCGAGGTCGACCAGGGCGAACCGGCCCGGGTGCTCGACCTGCGCGGTCCGCACCAGTCCCCAGACCGCCGCCTGCGCGAGGTCCCGGACGGTCTCGCCGGGCCGGACGGCGACGGCCCCACGGGTCACCAGCACCAGGCGGGACCCGGCGAGCCGGTCCTCGGCCAGCCACCGGCCGAGCAGGTCCCGCGTCCGGCGGACCGCGTTCCGGGCCGCCGTCGCCGGGTCGGTGCCGTCCTCGCCGGCCGGGCAGGCCACGACGGCGTGCCCGGTCGGCTCGGCCGCCGCGAGCAGCGCGTCCGGGCCGAGGGCGTCCCACGGGACGGGCAGCTGTCCGGCCGGCGAGCCGGCCGCCGGCCCGGGCAGCGGTTCCCAAACCGGCGCGAACAGGGAGTCGCGCGCCGCGGCGGCGGGATCGGCCGGGCGGCCCGCAGCGACCGGGCACAGCTCCAGCGCGTCGACGCGGCCCGCCGGGTCTCCCGAGGCGTCGAACAGGGTCAGCGGGCGGCCGCCGTCCGCAACGGGCGCCGCGTGCACCCGCAGGGACGTCCGGCCCCCCGTACCGAACAGGGACACTCCGCGCCAGCGCAGCGGCTGCATGCGCTGCCCCTCGCGGCCCGGCGCGTCGGCGAGCAGGACGTGCAGGGACGCGTCGAGCAGGGCGGGGTGCAGGTGGTAGGCCCCGGCGTGCGCGGCCTCCGGCTCGGGCAGCACGGCCTCGGAGAACTGCTCGCGGTCGCGCCGCCAGGCGGCCCGCAGCCCCTGGAACACCGGCCCGTGCCCGTACCCCTGCAGGCCGAGATCCTCGTACGTGCGGGCCAGCGGCACCGGCGTCGCGTCGGCCGGCGGCCGGTCCACGGGGGCCGGCGCCGTGGCCGTGTCGGGGCCGAGGCGGCCGGTGGCGTGCTCGGTCCACTCCCCGCCGGTCGCCCGGCCCGATATCCGGCAGGTCCGCAGCCCGTCGCCGTCCTCGCCCGCCACTCGGACGCGCAGGTCGACGGCGCCGCCTTCCGGGAGTTCCGGCAGCGTGGCGACCGTCAGTTCCTCGACCCGTGCCGTGCCGGCCTTCGCGCCCGCGTGCAACGCCATCTCCAGTAGCGCGGTGGCCGGTACGACGGTCGTCCCCGACAGGGCGTGGTCGGCCAGCCAGGGATGGGTGCGGGTCGAGAGCCGCCCGGTGAACACCGTCTCGCCGTCGCCGAGGTCGACGGCCGCGCCGAGCAGGGGATGGTCGGCGGGGGCCTGCCCGAGCTCGGCGGTGCCGGACGGCCCGGTGGTGCCGGTGAGCCAGTAGCGGCGGCCTTGGAAGGGATACGTGGGGAGGTCCAGGTGACCGGCGGCCGTCCCGGTGAGCCGCTCCCATGCGAGCGGCAGTCCCTGGACGTGGGCCTCGGCGGCGGAGGTGAGGAACCGGCGCAGGCCCCCGTCGTCGCGGCGCAGCGAGCCGGTCACGATCCCGTCGGCCCGGGCCCCCTCCAGGATCTGGCCGATGCTGCCCACCAGCACCGGGTGCGGGCCGACCTCGACGAACGTGGTGTGGCCGGACGCGATGAGCGCTTCGACCGCCTCCTGGAAGCGGACGGTGTGCCGCAGGTTCCGGTACCAGTAGGACGCGTCGAGCTCGCCGCCCTCCTGCCAGTCGGCGGTGACCGAGGACATCAGCGCGATCTCGCCGGTGCGCGGCGCCAGCGACGCCAGGTCGGCCAGGATCTTCTCGCGGACCGGTTCGACCGACGGGCTGTGCGAGGCGAAGGCCGCCGGGATCACGCGGGCCTCGACGCCCTCGGCCCGGTAAGTGGCGACCAGTTCGGCGATCGCGTCCGGAGCGCCGGCCACGGCGGTGCCGGCCGGTCCGTTGATCGCGGCGATGTGCAGCGTGCCGAGTCGTTCCCGCACCCGGTCCGCGGGCAGCGGGACCACGGCCATCGCCCCCTTGCCCATCAGGTCGACGGCGATGCGGCTGCGCAACGCGATGGCGCGGGCGCCGTCGTCGAGGGAGAGCGCCCCGGCCACGACGGCGGCGGCGAGCTCGCCCTGGGAGTGGCCGACCACGGCGTCCGGGACGACCCCGGCCGACCGCCACAGCTCGGCCAGCGACACCATCACGGCCCACAGCGCGGGCTGCACGACGTCGATCCGGTCGAGGGGCGCACCGTCCAGGACGTCGGCCAGCGACCAGTCGATGTACGGCGCGAGCGCGCGCTCGCACTCGGCCAGGCGGGCGGCGAAGACGGGGCTCTCGGCGGCGAGCGCCGCCGCCATGCCCCGCCACTGGCCGCCCTGTCCGGGGAAGACCAGAACGGTCCGGCCGGGCTCGCCCGCGCGGCCGGTGACGACGCCGGGGGCCTGTTCGCCGCGGGCCAGCGCGGCCAGGGCCCGGTCGGCCTCCTGCCGGTCACCGGCGATCACCACGGCGCGCTCGTCGAGGGAGGCCCGGGCGGTCAGGGTCGGTGCCGCGCCGACCGGGTCGAGCGGAGCGGCGGCCAGCTGCCGGGCCTGCTCCCGCAGCGCCTCCGGGGTCCGGGCCGACAGGACGACCGGCACCACGGACGGCCGCACCGGCTCCGCGGCGGGCTCGGCGCCGGCCGGCGGCTCCGCCAGGATCACGTGCGCGTTGGTGCCGCTGATCCCGAACGAGGAGACGCCGCCGCGCCGGGGCGCGCCGGTGTCCGGCCAGGGACGGGCCCGGTCGAGCAGGGCCACCGACCCGGCGGCCCAGTCCACGTGCGGGGACGGCTCGTCGACGTGCAGGGTGGCGGGCAGGGTCGCGTTCCGTATGGCCTGGACCATCTTGATGACGCCGCCGACGCCCGCCGCCGCCTGCGCGTGTCCGATGTTGGACTTGAGGGAGCCCAGCCACAGCGGCCGGTCCCGGTCCCGCCCGTAGGCGGCCAGCAGGGCGTTGGCCTCGATCGGGTCGCCGAGGGCGGTTCCCGTCCCGTGCGCCTCCACGGCGTCGACCTGCCGCGGCGCGAGCCCGGCATCGGCGAGGGCGTCCGCGATGACCCGCTGCTGGGCGACGCCGCTCGGCGCGGACAGCCCGTTGGAGGCGCCGTCGGAGTTGACGGCGCTGCCGGCGATGACCGCCAGGACGGAGTGGCCGTGGCGGCGGGCGTCCGAGAGCCGCTCGACGACGAGCATGCCCGCGCCCTCGCCCCATCCGGTGCCGTCCGCCCGGGCGGAGAATGCCTTGCAGCGGCCGTCGGCGGCCAGCACCCGCTGGCGGGAGAGCTCCACGAACATGCCCGGGGTCGCCATGACCGTGACCCCGCCGGCCAGGGCGAGCGAGCATTCCCCGGCCCGCACGGCCCGCACCGCCTGGTGCAGCGCGACCAGCGACGCCGAGCACGCGGTGTCCACGGTCAGCGCGGGCCCGTTCAGGCCGAGGACGTAGGCGATCCGCCCGGAGATCACGCTCACGCTGGTGCCGGTCAGCAGGTGTCCGGCGACGCCGGGCCCGGCCGCTTCCATGCTCGGCCCGTAGCCGGAGTGCATCGCCCCGGCGAACACGCCGGTCCGGCTGCCCCGCAGCGTCGCCGGGTCGATCCCGGCGCGCTCCAGCGCCTCCCACGTGACTTCCAGGAGGAGCCGCTGCTGCGGGTCCATCGCGAGGGCTTCCCGCGGGCTGATCCCGAAGAACTCCGCGTCGAAGTCCGTCACGTCCCGCACGAAGCCGCCCCGGCGGACGTAGGACGTCCCGATGCGTTCCGGGTCCGGGTGATGGAGCGCCGCCAGGTCCCAGCCGCGGCCGTCGGGGAAGTCGCCGATGGCGTCGGTTCCGGTGTCGACCAGGCGCCACAGGTCATCGGGCGAGCGCACCCCGCCGGGGAACCGGCAGGCCATGCCGACGATGACCACGGGGTCGTCGGCGGTGTCGGGGGCCGTCCGCTCCCGCACGACCGCCGGCGAACCTCCCGTGGCCGCGCCCGCCTTCAGCTCCTCGATCGCGGCGGCCAGGGCGGCCGGGCCGGGATGGTCGTACAGGACGGTGCTCTCCAGGTTCAGCCCCGTCGCGGCCGACAGCCGGTCGCGGAGTTCCAGCGTCATGGCCGAGTCCAGGCCCATGTCCCGGAACGACCGGCCGGGCCGCACGTCCTCGGCCGACCCGGCGCCCAGCACGAGCGCCGTGAGGCCCTGCACCAGCTCCAGCACCGATCGTCCGTCAACGACCGGGGCCGGGGCCGGGGTTGCGTCGGGCGTCTGCCCGGTGGCCCCGGGCATCCCGGAAGGCCAGCAGGAGCGGCGCTGGAACGGGTAGGTCGGCAGGTCGGCCAGCGGCGCCGCACCGGGCAGCAGCGCGGCCCAGTCCACCGCGACGCCGCGCACGAACGCCTCGGCCGCCGCCGTGAGGAACCGGTGGCGGTCCCCGTGGCCGCGCCGGAGCGTGCTCAGCGCGGCGCCGTCCCCGCCGTGCGCGTCGAGCGCCTGCCGGATGCCCATCGTCAGCACCGGATGCGGGCTGACCTCCAGGAACGTCGTGTGGCCCGCGTTCAGCAGTTGCTCGACGACCGGTCCGAACCGCACCGGCTCGCGCAGGTTGCGGAACCAGTAACCGGCGTCCAGCCCGGCGGTGTCGATCGGTCCGGCCGTGACGGTCGAGTGGAACGGCACGCCGATGGAGCGCGGGGCGATCCCGGCGAAGGCGGTGAGCAGTTCCGCCCGCAGTTCCTCGACGTCCGCGCTGTGCGAGGCGTAGTCGATCGGGACCCGCCGGGTCCGCGCCTGCTGCCCGTAGTGGGCGGCCAGCGCGTCGAGCGCGGTGACCGGGCCCGCGACCACCGTGTGCGCGGGGCCGTTGACCGCGGCGATCGACAGCGGGGCCGCCACCACCGCGAGGTCCCGGCGCACCTGTTCGGCCGGAAGTTCCACCGACAGCAGCCCGCCGCGGCCCGCGATCCGGTTCAGCACCCGGCTGCGCAGGGCCACGATCCGCGCGCCGTCCCGGAGCGTGAGGGCGCCCATGGCGGTGGCGGCGGCGATCTCGCCCTGCGAGTGCGCCACCACGGCGGCCGGCTGCACGCCGGCCGAGCGCCACAGCGCGGCCAGCGACACCATCACCGCCCACAACGCGGGCTGGATCACCTCGTCGCCCTCCAGCGGCGGCGCGCCGGGGGCCCCGCGCAGGACATCGAGCAGCGACCAGTCCACGTACGGGCGGAGAGCGTCGGCGCAGGCGGCGAGCCGGTCGGCGAAGACCGGGGAGGTCTCGGTCAACTCCGCTGCCATGCCCGCCCATTGCGAGCCCTGGCCGGGAAAGACGAACACCGGCCGGACGGCGGGCCCCTCGTGACGGCCCTCCACCACGGCCGCCGACGGCTGCCCGGCCGACCGTGCCTCCAGTCCGGCGAGGAAGCCGTCCCGGTCGTCGGCGACCACGACGGCGCGGTGTTCGAACGTGGTGCGGGTGACGGCCAGCGACCGGCCCACCGAGGCCACGCCGAGTTCCGGGCGCGCCTCGACATGGGCGCGCAGCCGTTCGGCCTGGTCGCGCAGCGCGGAGGCATCACGTCCCGACAGGACCCAGGGCAGTGCCCCGGCGTGGCCCGCGCCGCCGGCGGGCGCCGCGCCCCGCTGCGCACCGGGCCGGTCCGAGAGGATCAGGTGGCAGTTGGTGCCGCCGATCCCGAACGAGCTGACGCCCGCGAGCAGCGGACCCTCCGGCGCCGGCCAGGGCCGGGTCTCGGTGTTCACCCGCAGGTGCAGCGCGTCGAGCGGGATCCGCTCACCGGGCCCGGAGTGGTGGAGGCTGGGGACGAGTTCGCGTGCGCCGACGCACAGGACGGTCTTGATGAACCCGGCGATCCCGGCCGCGCCCTCCAGGTGTCCGATGTTCGTCTTCACCGACCCGACCAGGAGCGGGGCGTCCTTCGTGCGGGCCCGGCCCAACGTCGCGCCGAGCGCGGCGGCCTCGACCGGGTCGCCGACCCGCGTCCCCGACCCGTGCAGTTCGACGTACCGGACGTCGCCCGGCTCGACGCCCGCGTCGGCACAGGCGGCGAGCAGCACCCGCTCCTGCGACGCGCGGCCCGGCGTCGGCAGCGTCTCGGTCGCCCCGTCGTTGTTCAGGGCGCTGCCGCGGATGACGGCATGGATGCGGTCGCCGTCCCGGACGGCGGCTTCCAGGAGCTTGAGGACGACGACCCCGCCGCCCTCGCCCCGGACGTAGCCGTTCGCGCGGGCGTCGAAGGTGAAGCAGCGCCCGTCCGCCGACAGCGTCCCGGCCCGCTCCAGGGCCAGGGTGCTCTCCGGCGCGAGGATCAGGTTGACCCCACCGGCCAGCGCCAGTTCGGACTCGCCGTCCCGCAGGCTCGCGCACGCCAGGTGCACGGCGGCCAGCGACGACGACTGCCCGGTGTCCACCACCAGGCTCGGGCCGTTCAGGCCCAGCGTGTAGGAGATCCGGTTGGCGATCACCCCGCGCTGCAACCCGGTCAGCGTGTGCCCGGTCACCGCGTCGGGACCCAGGCCGTGCAGCAGCGTCGCGTAGTCGTCGGCGATCACCCCCAGGAACACGCCCGTCCGGCTGCCCGCGAGGTCGGCCGGCAGGGTCCTGGCGTCCTCCAGGGCCTCCCAGGCCAGTTCGAGGGCCAACCGCTGCTGCGGATCCATGGCCACGGCCTCGCGCCGCGAGATACCGAAGAACTCGGGATCGAACCCGTCCACCCGGTCGAGGAACCCGCCGCGCACCGGACCCCGGCCGTCCCGGCGGTCGGTGAGCGCGTCACCGCCGGCGCGCAGCAGCCGCCAGAACGCGTCCGGCCCGTCCGCCTGCGGAAACCGGCAGCCGATCCCGACGACCGCGACCGCGCGTGAAGGGAGATCACGCTTGCCGTGACCAGCAATTCCCATCGTTGATGCACCCCAGTGTTCGTGCCGAGTCGGCGGGTCCCGCGCCGGTGTGTGGGGCCGTTGGTGAAGACGGCCCACACCCCGTCGCCCTGTCGTCTGTTACTGCGCGCCGCGCAGCGGGCTGCTCGGGTGCACCTCGCGTTCGATGCGCGGCATGATCTCCGGCAGGTAGATCTTCTGGATGGCGTCACCGGTGTTGTGCGCCTCCCAGTGGGTGCGGCTCGCCCAGCGCTCGACGAGGACGAAGCGGCCCGGGTCGTCCTGCGACCGGTACGCCTCCCAGCTGACGCAGCCGTCCTCGGCCAGACACAGGGGGCGCATCCGGGCCAGGGCATCGGCCACCGGGGCCATGTCGTCGGGTTCGGGTACACGGACGATCACGATGAGGTCGAACATCACTGCTCCTCGGAGGGGTGGGAACCGGGCCGGTCGGCCACGGCGTTACGGGCGACCGCGGGAAGCCACTGCTCGATCGGGGTGAAGCGGTAGCCGAGGTCCGCCGCCCGTTCGCTCGCCATGCCGAAGTCGAACGGGCAGGAGAACGGGGACAGATCGAGGTCGCCGGAGGGATCTTCCTTCTCGATCACGTCGGCCGCCAGTCCGGTGGCGCTCTCCACCGCGGCGCAGACGTCATAGACGTCGGCGGTGTCGGGAGAGGCGACGTTGACCGCTCCGGTGGCGTCGGAGAAGGCGGCCCAGGCGAGGAAGCCGGCGGCCTCCTCCGCCTGTACCAGGGACGTCCGGCCGGGCCCGGCGTGGGCGACGATGGGCTTCCCGGCCCTGATGCGGTCGACGTGGAACAGCAGCCGGCCGGTGAAGTCGCCCTCCGCGGCGAGGACATGGGCGACCCGGGCCAGCAGCACCGGCGCCTTCGCGCAGCGGGTCAGCGCGGCTTCGGCCTGGCGCTTCCCCTCGCCGTAGTGGGTGTCCAGGTAGCCGGGTGCGGACCAGGGCAGGTCGGTGTCGAAGTCGTAGTCCGCCGGGTCGAGTTCCTCCTCGCGGGCGCGGGCGCCGAACGGCGGGGCCGGGAACCGCCAGCGGAAGGTGTCCTTGTTGTACACCTCGATGGTGCTGGTCATGACGATCTTCCCGACCCGGTCGCCGAAGGCTTCGCACGCCTCCACCGCGGCGTTCGGCGTGTAGCACATCTGGTGCACCACCGCGTCGAACCGCTCCCCCGCCACCGCGGCGGTCAGCTCGCCGGGGACGTTGACGTCGGCGCGCAGCCGCCGCACCGTGTCGCCGAAGGGGTCGGGGGTCTGCCCGCGGTTGACGAGGGTGACCCGGTGCCCGTCGTCCAACAGCTTCTGGACCAGCACCTTGCCGAAGTACCGGGTGCCCCCGATGACGCAGATATCAGGCATTCTCCCTCACCTTTTCTTCTTTCTCGGTGTCGTCGGTGTCCCCGGTCCCCCGGGCCTCGTCGGCTGCCCCGGAGTTCCGGCTGCTCAGGCAGATGAGTGCGCAACCCGCCGCCAGCAGGGCCGCGACGTACCAGTTGCCGCCCGCCACATCGAGGGACCGTGACAGGTCGAACAGGATTCCCGCGGCGAGCGAGCCGAACATGTTCCCCGCGCTGCGGAAGAAGTGCATCGCGCCCATGGCCTTGGCCAGTCGGTGCTCGGGAACCCTGCGGGCGATCCAGAGGTCGAACGACGGCACGAAGAGGATCTCGCCGAGCACCACGGTCAGACAGCCGACCACCACCCAGGGGCCGGTGCGGCCGGCCCCGAAGGAGACGAACGCGACGGTCATCCCGGCCAGGCCGACGGCCATCACCGCACCCGGGCTGAATCGCTTGTTGAGCAGCTTGAACAGCGGGTACTGGAGCACCAGGATACTGAGACCGGTGATCCAGAACGGCGAGGACGGCGCCCACTGCGGGACGTATGCCGCCATGTGCAGCGGGATGCCGACCACGAAGCCCAGGGACAGGAACCAGAACGCGGCGGACAGCAGGAAGTAGCGGGTGGCACCGCGCACTTCGATGCCCTTGAACGCGGTCAGGCTGAACAGCGGGGCGCGGGCGCCGGCGGCTTCGGCGCTGCCGAAGCCGCCCCGGGGGATCAGCGCCGAGGTGATCAGGCAGAAGCCGATGAAGAACGCGAAGACCACCGAGAACAGGGTCCGCAGCTCCACGTGCGCCAGTGCGGCGCCCAGCAGTGCGCCGCCGAAGAGACCGACCTGCCCCGCCATCTGGAACGCGGAGAACGCCTTGGGGCGTGCCTCCTCGGGAAAGGAGACCAGGACGTTCTTCAGCCCCGGGAAGGACGTTCCCGATCCGAAGCCGATGAAGAACGCCAGCACGCTGTACCAGAGCACGCCGTCGGTGAACCCCATGAGCCCGAGCGCGACGGCTTCCAGCGCGGTACCGAGGAACACGCCCCCGCGGACACCGGCGCGTGCCGAGATCCCCTCGTAGCAGAAGGTGGCGAGCAGCCGGCCGACGTACGTCATACACATGACCACGCCCGCCCAGAAGCCGCTGTCGGTCCCGCCGAGGGTGGCGACGAGCACGGGGAACCAGATGTAACTCCCCACGTTCGCCAGGAGGATGCCCCCGGTCACGCCGACGAGTGCGCGTGTGCGTTCCTTGTTCAAGACTCCTCCTTCCGGTCCGCCCCGGCGGCACGCAGCCCGGCGATGGTGCGCGCGACGGCCTGCCGGTCGATCGGCACGCCCCGGACGACCGTGCGCAGCGGGAGGGCGGACAGCGGCCGGCCCGGGGCGTGCAGGTTGTAGGTGGCGGCCGCGCCGACGCTCAGCGGATGGGTCCCGCGCGGGTCGCCGCTCAGCTCGTCGAAGTAGCGGCGGCCGCCGACCGTTGCCTGGCGCCGCAGCGGCTCGGTGAGCGAGGCGTCGTCGCCGCGCAGCAGGTCGAGTTCGCTCAGGAACGAGTAGCCGTGGTACGCGCCCGTGTTGCCCGAGTCGGTGCCGATCAGCAGCTTGCCCTCGTGCAGGGTGGCCAGGGCGTTGCGGCGCATGTCGGCCAGCGCCGCCGTGCGGGTCTCCTGGCAGCCGAACTCGATGCCGTAGGGCTTCTCGATGGACTGGGAGAACTCCCGGTTGCGGAGGTCCTGGGTCTCGGCGAAGCCCTCGCGCCCGTACTCGGCCCGGAACTCGTCGCCCGTCATGATCATGGTGCGCAGGCCGGCCAGGGTGGAGACGAAGCGGGCCCCCTCGAACTCCTTCCAGTCGGCCGCGTCGAGCGTCCGGTCGCGCACCGTGTGGGCGAAGAGGCGGAAGCCGCACTCGTAGGCCCAGCGGGTCTCCTGGAGGGTGTTGCAGTCGATGACCGCGGTGATGCCGCGCTCGGCGGCGATCCGGGCGGTGAATTCGAGCACCCGCCGGGACAGCCGGGAGAACTTCACCGGGCTGCCCGGCTGTTCGGTGCCGTCCGTGAACATCACCTTGAGGAAGGTGCCGCCGCGTTCGACGTTGGAACGTATCGCGTGTTCCAGGTCGGTCTCGGTGGCGATCATGTGTACCGGGGCGGGGAACTCGACGCCGTGGCCGGTGAGGCCGGCCGCGTTCGTCATCGCGGTGGCCGCGTAACCGCAGTGCACCAGCTCCGGGTAGGGCAGCGCCGATTCCGCGCGGCCCTGCTCCCAGACGTCCTTGACCAGCGGGAATCCGAACATGTCGACGACGTGCGTGACGCCGCTGTACAGGTACTGCAGCGCGACGATGCGGGCGTCCTCCAGCGAGTCGTCGAAGTTGGCGGGCAGGCCCACGTGGGCGTGGGTCTCGACGAAGCCCGGCCACAGCTCGGGCGTCGCGGGGTCCTCGGCCGTCCGCTCGCCGACGGGCCGGATGCCGGAGAAGTGCCCGTCCTCGACGGTGACGTCGAAGACCGCCGTCGGGTCCAGCTCCGGGATCGCGACGCGCGTCATCGGGCCACCTGCACGGAGAGGGTGAACTCGATGTCGTCCAGCGCCGCCTGGACGCGGCCGGCCGCCTCGTCCCGGTCCTTGCCGGTGAAGATGAGGTGGCCGAGCCAGTCGAAGTTGCTCTTCGACAGGCGCGACACCTGGCGGCCCGGCTTGGCGTACGCGAGGGCCTCGACGAAGCCGGGCGCGTCCTTGATCCGGTCGAAGCCGATGGAGACCAGCTCGCCCTCGACCGGGGAGCCGAACCAGTGGCCGCTGGCGATGAGGTCGCCGGGGATCGGCAGCTGGGGACGCTCGCCGAGGGCCTGGCGGATCACCTCCAGGTAGGCGTTGACGCCACTGGAGAGCTCCATCAGCTGCGGCACGATGCCACCCGTGAGCCGGCCGTTGACCTCGCACAGCACCGGGCCGTCCGCGGCGAGGATGTACTCGGCGTGGATGAAGCCGAAGTCGATACCGAGGCCCTCCAGAACCTTCTCGTTCATCGCGAACAGCTCGTCCTGGAGCGGGTGGCCGCGGAAGTAGGTGAGGCCCATCTCGATGAAGTACGGGAAGCCGCTCAGGTTGCGGTCCGTGATGCCGAGGTTGACGATCTCGCCGCCCTTGAGCACGCATGCCTCGACGGAGACCAGCTCGCCCTCGACGAACTCCTCGACCACGATGTCCGGGATGCGGGTGACCCCGCGCCCGTAGTCGGCGACCGACGCCAGCTCCGCGAGGTACGCGGCGAGCTCCTCCTCGTCGCGGAGCAGCAGCACGTGCAGGCTCGCGGTGCCGTCGGAGGGCTTGACCACGCACGGGAAGCCGATCTCACGGACCGCGGCCTCCATCGCGTCGCCGGAGGTGGGCTCGGCGACGTGCACGAACCGCGGCTGACGCACGTCGGTGTCCTGCAGGGTGAGCCGGGTGCGGTGCTTGTGGCGGGCGTTGAGGGCCCCGTCGACGCTCATGCCCGGCAGGCCGAGGGAGCGGGCCACCGACGCCGCGTGCACCGTGTGGTACTCGCTGTAGGTCATGACGCCGTGCACCGGCTTCGCCGCGTGCACCTCCTTGGCGAGCCGCTCCAGCTCGTCGATGGAGAACACCTTCGCGCTCTTGATCACATCGCACCGGGCGTGCGCGAACGCGGCCTCGGCCAGCGGCGAGGCACCGAGGTAGAAGTCGGGGTCGGCGGACACGAAGGTCACGTCGTGCCCGAGCTCCAGGGCGTTGGCGATGCCGGCGATGCCGTTGGGGTTGCATTCGATCATGAGGATATGCATGGGAAGTTCCTTGTCTTCGGGGAGTTTCGGGGAGTTTCGGGGCGAATGCGGAGAGACGGGTGAGGGTCAGCGGACGCCGCTGCCCGCGGGTACCGGACCCGGGGCGCCGGTGCGCAGCAGGGCCACCGCGGACAGCACGGCGGGCAGATCGAAGCCGAGGCGGGCCATGACCTCGTGGTGGTCGCCGCCCTCGGCGGGCCAGTCGTGGCCCGCGTTCACCCCCGTCACCTCGCAGCGGGGCAGCAGCAGCGCGAGCGCCTCGGCCACTCCGCCCTGGCCGCGGTGTTCCTCGACGACGACGAACCGGGTGTGCCGGGCCGCCAGTTCCGCGGCCGCCCCGGCCAGGTGCTCGTGGTCCACGTAGACCAGATGCGCGTGGGAGGCCCCGGTGGCGGAGCGGGCCTCCAGCGCCAGGCGGGTACCCTCCTCGCCCACCGACACCAGGCAGACGTCCTCGGGATCGGCCGCCTCGAACTCCCAGGTGACCAGCGGGAGTTCGGCGCCGTCCGGGATCAGTGACTCGTACGCGGCGTTCCGGCCCGTGCGGATGTAGTGCGGCCGGCCGTCGCGTACCGCGGACCGGACCACCGCTCGCATCTCGGCCTCGCCGTACGGGGCCGCGATGGTCACGCCGGGCACGCTGCGGAGCACCGCGAAGTCCTCCAGGCAGTGGTGGGTGGTGCCGAACCAGGCCCCGGACACGCCCGCGTACGGTGCCACGACGGTGATCCCGGCGTTCAGGTAACCCAGCGCCAGCTTCAGGCTCTCCGCGGCCCGCAGCGCCGCGAAGGGGGCGAAGGTGCTGACGAAGGGCTTGTAGCCACCGGCGGCCAGTCCCGCCGCCATGTCGACCATGGCGCCCTCGGCGATGCCCAGGTTGAAGAACCGCTCCGGGTACGCGGTCTGGAAGGGGTGGTTCTTGCCCCCCAGGTCCGCCTCCAGGCAGACCAGGGCGGTGTCCTCCGCGGCGAGCGTGGTCAGCTCGTCCCGGTAGGCGTCACGGCCGGAGAGAGTCATCGGATGGCTCGCTTCCACTTCGCGGCGCGCGTGGCGTCGATGGTCACGTAGTGAGAACCCGCCTTGCCTTCCACGGCCGGCACGCCCTTGCCCTTGACGGTGTGGGCGACGACGGCCAGCGGGCTGCGGGCGGCCGACCGGTCGGTGGCGAACAGTTCGCCCAGCGCGGCCGGGTCGTGCCCGTCGACCTCCGCGACCTCGAACCCGAAGGCGGCGAACCGCTCGGTGAGGTGCGGCAGCGGCGAGATGTCCGCGACGAGCCCGTCGTTCTGCCCGCCGTTGCGGTCCACGACGAGCACGAAGTTGCCCAGTTCCTGCGCCGCCGCCACCTGGCAGGTCTCCCAGACCAGCCCTTCCTGCAGCTCGCCGTCGCCGGCGACGGCGATGCCCAGGCCGCGCTGTCCGCCGAGCCGGCGGGCCAGGGCCCAGCCCGCCGCGTAGGGGACGCCGTGCCCGAGGCTCCCGGTGGGGAACCGGACGCCGGGCACCTTGGGGCCCGGATGGCCGGTGTAGGGCTGGCCCGCCCGGCCGTACAGCGGCGCGGGGTTCTCCGGCAGCATGCCGCTGACGTGCAGCGCGGCGTACAGGCCGGCGGCGGCGTGCCCCTTGCTCAGCACGACCTCCGTACCGTCGTCGGCGGCGGCCCGGTGCAGGGCGGCGATCAGGATGTCGAGCACCGACAGGCTGCCGCCCAGATGACAGCCGCGCTCGGACGCCGCCATGTCGACGACCAGCCGCCGGGCCTGCAGAGCCCGTTCGGCCAGGGTGGCCGCGAGTGCCTCGGTGCCCGTGGGGCCGTCCAGCACGGCGGTCATCGGCGGTCCCCTTCCGGAAGGGCGAACCAGCGGCTCACCGCGTCGGAGAGCAGCGCGCGGGCGGCGCGGTACTCCTCGCCGCCGAGGCGCTCCTCGTCGGTGTGGTCGAGGGCGGAGTCGCCCGGCCCGTAGGCCACCATCGGCACGTCGTGCCAGGTGGTCGCCAGGGTGTTCATGTCCGACGTTCCCTTCTTCACCACGAAGCGGGGCCTGACCCCGGCCTCGGCGAAGGCCCGGGTGAATGCCTTGGCCAGGGGGCCCGAGCGGCCGCCCTTGTGGCCCGGGGTGGCGCGCAGCGCCTCGATCTCGACGCCGTCGCCGACGTGCTGGAGCGCGGCGGTGCGCAGCGCCTCCAGGTCGGCTCCCGGCGGCACCCGGAAGTTGAGGATGCCGTGGGCCAGGTCGCGCTCCCGGCCGCGCTCGCAGCGGATGTCGATGACCGCGCTGAGCGCCTCGGGAGCGTGCCCGAGCACCGACGCGCGGATCTCCCCGAGGACGCGGATCAGCCGGTCCGGGGCCGACACCGCGTCCATGCCGGCCGAGTGGCCGGTGGGCACCGAGGCGGTCACCGCCAGTTTGAAGAGCCCGAAGTAGCCGAGGGTCAGCTTCCCCGAGCCGCTGGGTTCGCCGATGACGACGGCGTCGGCCCGGTGGTGGTCGCGGACGTGGAACGCGCCCTTCGAGGAGGAGATCTCCTCCTCGACCGCGCCGATCACGACCAGTTGGCCGTCCTCGGGTACCGCCGCGTCCGCGAGGACCTCCAGGAAGGCGGCGAGGCTGCCCTTGGCGTCGACGCTGCCGCGCCCCCACAGCTCACCGTCGCGCCACTCGGCGGGCCAGCGGTGCGGGACCGTGTCGAGGTGGCCCAGGAGCAGCAGCCGGCGGGAACCGGTCCCCCGGGACGCGACGAGGTTGCCCGCCGGGTCGATGTGGGCCTCGATGCCCCGCCCCCGGCACCACTCGGCGAGGCAGGAGGCGAGTTCCGCCTCGTCGCCGGAGACCGAGGACACGGAGACCGCCCGAGTGAGCAGGTCGAGGTCGTCGGCGGGTCCCCGGGTGCGCCAGAACCGGGTCCAGCCCGACGCCTCGCTCATGGTGTGCGGACCGGTGATGGCGACGTCGGCGCTGCTGCCCTTCAGGGCGATCTCGGCCGCGCGCACCTTCTGGCGCATCCGGCCGCCGGCGTACTGCGCGCCGTCGCCCGGGTAGGCGTCCCGCAGCGTCGAGTCCGGGGCGTCCGGATCGGTCAGCAGTCCCGCGGTGCCGGTGACCAGCCGGAGGTGGTCGGCGTCCAGGGCGACCGCGAGCACCGCGGCCAGTACGTCGGCGTCCACGTTCAGCGGAGCGCCGCCGTCCCGGTCCGCGACCGGCGGGGACAGGCAGACCACGTCGTACACGTCGAGCAGGGCGTGCAGTGCCACGGTGTCGACCTCGGCGGGTACGCCGGCCCGGTGGTCACGGATCACGACCGGGCGGTCCTCGGCCGACAGTGCCTTCAGCGGGCGGTTGGCCCGGCCCACGACCAGGCCGTTGCGGGCGCCGACGGCCGTGAACACGCTCAGTCCCTGGGCCCGCAGGCCGCTCTCCACGGCGGGCAGGGTGACCCGCTCGTAGGCGTCGACGAGGTGGTCCATCTCCGCCGGAGGGCAGTAGCGCACCACGTCGCCGTTGGTCAGCCGGAGCGTGGGGACGGGGCGGTCGATCGCCGTGTAGTGGCGTTCGATGCCCGTGGCCCCGCCCGCCACCAGGAGCACGCGGGCCCCACGGGCGGCCACGTCGGCGATCTCCTTGTGGATGGCCGCGCGGTCGAGCGTCGCGCTGCCGGCCTTGATGACGTACAGCGGCCGGGTCATGGCGACACCGCCGTGATCGGCAGTCCGGCCGTCTCGTCGAAGCCGTGGATGAGGTTCATGGCCTGGATGGCCTGGCCCGCCGCACCCTTGATCAGGTTGTCGAGGGCGGCCACCGTGACGCACTGACCGTCGCGCACGGCGACCGCCACCTCGGCGACGTTGGAGCCGGTGACGGCCTTGAGCATGGGGAAGTCCTGCGGCGCCTTGGGCGCCGGGCGGACCCGCACGAACGGCTTGCCGACGTACGCCTTGGCGTAGGCCCGCTTGACGTCCAGGGAGGTGACACCGGACCGCAGCTCGGAGTAGGCGGTCACCATGATGCCGCGCGACACGTCCAGGCTGTGCGTGGAGAACCGCAGATCGACGACGGCGCCCGTGAAGTCGGCGAGGGCCTGCTGGACCTCCGGGGCGTGCCGGTGGCCGTGCAGCTTGTGCACCCGGAAGTTGCCACTGCGCTCGGCCGGCTGCTCGTCGCTCCCGCGGCCGCCACCGGTGGACCCGGTCTTGGCGTCGACCACCACCCGGTCGGCGACCAGCGGACCGTCGCCGGTGAACAGCGGGTACAGGGCGTAGATCGTGGTGACGGCCATGCACCCGGGCAGGCTGACGAACCGGCTGTCGGGGATGCCCGGGCTCAACTCCGGTACGTAGTAGGCGAAATCCTCCAGGGGCGGGTGGGCGGTGGTCTTCGGGTAGTGCCTGCTGACCTCCTTCGCGTCGTGCAGCCGGAAGTCACCGCCCAGGTTCAGTACGCGCTTGGCGCGGTCGGCGACCAGCGGCAGCTGCTCGGGCAGTGTGCCGGTGGGCAGGCAGCCGAAGGCGACATCGACGATGTCCGTGTCCGCGAGCTCGCGCAGCGGCCGGAACGTGAGGCCGGCCGCCTTGGGGTGGTTGCGCAGCCAGGGGTGGCTGCTGCCGACGGCGGTGCCCGCGGCGCGCTCCGCCGAGAGGAACGCGAGTTCCACCTGCGGGTGCTCCAGGAGCAGCCGGATCATCTCGCCACCGGTGTAGCCGCTGGCGCCGAGTACGGCGACCCGGATCTTCTCGTGCGCGGTGTCAGCCAAGGCGGGCCGCCTTGTCGTAGGGACGCTGGTAGTCGCGGGACTCGACGAGCTTGCGAATGGCGTCCGGGCGGCGGGCGACCTTCCGGAAGGCGTCGGCGTAGCGCAGGATCCGCTCGTACTCGACCGGGGAGCGCAGCTCACGGCAGAGGACGAGGGTGCTGTCGAGCATGCCGAGGGTGACCGGGAAGTCCTCGGGCCGGTAGTCGCGCACGGCGCCGGGGTTGAGGGTGAACGGGTAGCCGTTCCCGAAGCCGTCCCGGTGCTGGAAGGGCAGGTGGCACGGGATGGGGGTGTTCTGCCACTCGCGGGCCGGGACGCCCTCGGCGACCAGGAGTTCGTGCACGGCCTCCTTGACCGCGAACACCGGTATGTCGCCCAGGCCCACGGCCTCCGGGTGCAGGGTGGTGCGGTACATGTTGTACGCGTGGACGTGTCCGGCGGGTACGTGCGGCGGGGTGAACAGCCCGGTCTCGCGCAGGGCCTCGCCGAGCAGCGCGGCGTTGCGCGCCCGGATCTCGTCGTAGTACGGGAGCCGCTTGAGCTGGCTGGCGCCGAAGGCCCCCGCGACCCACGACATGCCGTAGTCGATGCCGTGCTGCTCCAGGTAGGCCCGGGCCCGGTCGTAGCTCTCCTCCGCGGCGAAGAAGGCGATGCCGCCCTCGCCGCCGAGCGGGAAGTTCTTGTCGGCCATCAGGCTCTGTCCGGCGGCGTCCCCGAGGGAGCCGGCCACCTGGTCGCCGACCTTCGCGGAATGGGCGTGCGAGGCGTCCTCGACGAGGGCGATGCCGTGCCGGTCGGCGAGGGCGCGCAGGGCGGGCACATCGGCGGGCAGGCCGTGCACGTGCACCGGCATGAGCGCGCGGGTGCGGTCGGTGATCGCGGCGGCCGCGGCCTTGGGGTCCATGCAGTAGGTGGCGGGATCGATGTCGACGAACACGGGGATCGCGTGCGCGGCGACGACGGCCTGCGCGGTCGCGATGAAGGTGAACGCCGGCACGATGACCTCGTCGCCGGGCTGCACACCGGCGCCCACCAGGGCCATGTGCAGGCTGGAGGTGCCGCTGGCGGTGGGCAGCGCGTACGCCGCACCGACGTAGGAGCGGTACGCCTCCGCGAAGTCGGCGACAACCTTCTCGGGCGCCTGCCGCTGCGCGAGCATCAGGTTGAAGACGTCTTCCTTGGTGATGACCGGGAAGAGCGTGCGACGCGACGCCTTGGGAATCATCGCCCCGCCGCCGAGGGCGGCGAGTTCGGCGTCGAGTTCGGCGGGGTCGGGCAGCGGCAGCGGGGCCGCCGGGAAGTCAGTGATCATGAACGCGCTCCGGTGGGAGTGGCGGGACGTGCCGCCTGGGTCAGGGCCATCCGCACGCAGGCGGCCACGAGGGGGCTGAGCCGGTAGTTGAACTGGACCCCGGGCACCAGGGAGCCGTCTGCCTCTTCCTGCGTCCACATCGTGCGCAGGTCGTAGGCACCGAAGATCTTCAGTCGTTCGGCGCGGGCCCAGACCCCGTCGTCGTCGGTGAGGACGGCGGCGGCCGGCCCGAAGCCGAGTCCGGTGAGGTCCACGACGAGGGCGGGGGCGGAGCTGCCCCGGGTCAGCTCGGCCAGCTGGTCGGCGTTGGCGGAGTCCAGCGACACGTAGTCGAAGGCGGCCGGCCCCCGGCCCTCCACGCTGACGCCGAGCCAGTTGAGGAAGCGGCCGGTTGCCGCGTCCGGCTCGGGGAGGGCGACGGTGTCTCCGTGCCCGATGCCCTGGCCGGCGAGCGCCGCGTGGAGCGCGGCGGTACGGCTGTTGACGAGGACGGCCCGTGCGCGTCCGGTCTGCTTGGTGAGCAGTCGTTCGAGGCCGGGCAGTTCCCGGTCGCTCTTCTCGATGCTCATGACCACGCCCGTGGTGAGGACGCGGGCGAGCACCGTTGCGGTGTCGAACAGTTCCATGGGTCTTCTCCGTGTCACACGGCCGAGGCCGTGAGGGTCTCCGCGACGTAGGCGGCGAGGTGGCCGGCCACGTTCACTCCGTGCTGGGCGGAGGAGCGGGCGAATTCGGGATTGGCGTTCACTTCGAGCACGAGCAGCTCGTCCGTGGACCGGTCCTCGACCAGGTCCACCCCGTAGAAGCCGGGGCCGAGGGCGTCGACGACCTGGCTGCAGAGCTTCTCCATCTCCGCGCTGACCTCGACCCGCCGGACCTCGGCGCCCAGGTGGGTGTTGGTGCGCCAGTCGTCCGACACCCGCTGGATGGCCACCACCGGGGTGCGCCCGACGACCACCACCCGCAGATCGTGGCCGGGCTTGTCGACGTACGCCTGCACGACCACGGGGAACTGCTTTCCGGTGACGTCGGCGGACTCGCGGCCCGCGGCCCACGCCTCCACGCAGTCGAGGTGGGTCATCTTGCTGACGCCCCGGCCCCAGGAACCGCTGACGGGCTTGACCACGGCGGGCATGCCCATGTCGGTGACGGTCTTGCGGACCTGATCGATGCTGAAGGCGTGCCGGGTGTCGGGGTGCGGAATTCCGTGCTGCGCGAAGAGCAACGACTGCAGGCCCTTGTCGTTGCACGTCTCGATCGTCGCCGCGCGGTTGAGGGTGGGGACTCCGGCGTGTTCCAGGCGGCGGGAGACGCTGATCGCATCCCGGTGGGAAAGGTTCCTGATCAGGGCGAGAGCGGGCGGGCCGGAGCGGCCCGCCACGATCTCGGCCAGATCCTCCATGAGCAGCGGTCGCGCCGTCAGACCCTCGTCCCGCAGTGCGCCGAGGAGCAGCTTCTCCTCCGGGCGCAGCATCGTGACCGAGAGCAGGACCTGGTCGGAGGTTGTCACTCGCCCCAGTCCTCTTCCACCTCAGGGGCAAGGTCGAGGCGTATGCCCGCTGCGGACTTCTCGACGACCTCGTGTTCCTGGCCGCAGGACCCGCACTCGGTGATTTCGCCCTTCTCCCAGTCCTCGCGCACCTCGAATTCGGTGTCGCATACGAGACAGCTGGCGACAGTGGTCGCAAGTGTCATGTCCATGACTCCTTCGTGGAATGGCGTCGCTGGATTTGTCAACGCCGTTACTTGCGCCGGGATTTGAGTCCGAGCGCATTCCGGGCCCGCCGCCTCCGGCACCGGTGGATGCCTCGGGATGTACGGAGGGCGCCACTTTCGGTGGCTGAAAGGAGCCTGCCTGGCGGTGATACCACTCACCTACCGGTCCGGTACCGCTCGCTGCGGTAGTCGCCTCGAACTGGTATTTTCCAGGCAGCACTGGGGGGTGCACATTGACTGCTACAGAAAATCGCGGACTGCGGTTCAACGTTCTTGGATCTTTGGAATGCCTGGCCGACGGAATTCGGATCAAGCTCGGCGGACCGCTGCAGGAGCGGATTTTGACGTCCCTGCTGCTGGAGTCCGGGCGGACGGTACCCATCGAGCGCCTCATCGAGACGGCGTGGGGAGAATCCTCACCCGATACCGCCAAACAGCAGGTCCGCAAAGCCATTGCTGATCTTCGACGGCGAATACCCCATGGTCCGGCGCTGATCGTGACCGAGGACGCGGGGTACCGCGTATCCGTGGAGCCGCTCCAGGTCGACCTGCGCCTCTTCTCCCGCCACGTCCGGGCAGCCGCTGCCGAGCGCTCCACGGGAGAACTCGGCGCGGCGGTCGGGGAACTGCGGAAGGCCCTCGCGCTGTGGCGGGGCCCGGTGCTGAACGGGACGGGTGGGCCGGTCCTCGACGCGGCGTCCACCATCCTGGAGGAACGACGGCTGGCCGCGGTGGAGGAGCTCTTCGCGCTCAGGCTCCAGCTGGGCGAGGACAGCGACATCGTCAGCGAGATACGCGAGTTCGCCGACGCCTACCCGCTGCGCGAGGGGCTGCGCGCCCAGCTGATGCTCGCCCTCTACCGTGCCGGACGGCAGGCCGAGGCGCTCCACGAGTACGCCGCCGTACGGGACTTACTGGCGGAGGAACTCGGGATCAGCCCCTGCCCGGACCTGGCCGGCCTGTTCGAGAAGATCCTGCGGGCCAGCCCCGAACTGGACACGCCCGCCCAAGCGCCGTCGCCCCCCTCGCCCCGCCCGTCCGACGGCGCGCGCGCCGCCGAGAGCGCCCCGTGCACCCTGCCGTACGAACTACCGGACTTCACCGGCCGTCACCTGGAGCTCAGGTACCTGCTCGACCGGGGCCAGGCGGGCGAGGGGGTGCGGATCGTCGCCGTCGACGGGATGGGCGGCGCCGGCAAGACCACCCTCATCGTGCGTGCGGCGCACCGCCTGGCCGCCTCGTACCCGGACGGGCAGCTCTACATCGACCTGCGCGGCTTCACCCCGGGGGAACGCCCGCTGGCCCCCGAGGAGGCGACGCGCATACTGCTGCGCGGCCTGGGGACACCCGACAGCGCCGTCCCCGATGACGCCGAGAGCCGTTTCGCGACGTGGCAGGCCGCCTCGGCCTCGCGGAAGCTGCTCCTGGTCCTCGACAACGCGGCCGAGGCCGCCCAGATACGCCCGCTCCTGCCCGTCACGTCCGAGTGCCTGGTCCTGGTGGCCAGCCGTTGCCGGCTGCTCGACCTCGACGGCGCCCACTGGATATCGCTGGGAACACTGCCGCCGCAGGACAGCGCGGCACTGCTCGCCCGCACGCTCGGCGAGGAACGCGTGGCCGCCGACCCGGAAGCCGCGAAGTCGCTGGCCGCGATGTGCGGGCACCTGCCGCTCGCACTGCGCATCGCCACCGCCCGGCTCCACAACCGCCCCCGCTGGACGCTGCAGTACTTCGTCGACCGGCTCCGCGAGGAGGACGCCCTGCTCACGGAGCTCCGCTCCACCGAACGCAGCGTCGCCACGACCATCCAGCTCTCCTACGAGGCCCTGGGCGAGGAGCACCGCCGGGCGTTCATGCTCCTCGGCGTGCACCCCGGGCCGAACTTCGACCCGCATGCGGCCGCGGCCCTCACGGACATGACGCCCAAGGACGCCGAGCAGATGCTGGAGGACCTGCTCGACTCGCAACTGCTGCAGCAACATGAGGCAGGGCGGTACTCCTTCCACGACCTCATCCGCAGCTTCGCCCGCAGCCTCTGGGACGAGTCCGTGCGGCACGAGAAGGACACCGCGGTCGGCCGGCTGCTGAACTACTACATGGGCGCGACCAACGAGGCGTGCCGGATCCTGTTTCCCGGACTGCGCCAGTGCGCGTCCGCTCCGACCGGCAACGCGCCGGGGCTGCCCGCGTTCGGCGACGCACAGACCGCCCGCCGGTGGTACGACCGGGAGAGCAGGGGCCTGCAGGCCGCCGTCCGGCTGGGCCAGAAGCACGACTTCCACCGCCTGGCCAGCTACCTGGCCAGGAACACGGTGCTCCACCTGCACGCGCAGGGAGCCATCCAGGACTTCCGGGAACTGGCGGAGGTCGCGGTGGCCGCGGCCCGCCGGGCGGCGGATACCCAGGCCCTGTGCCTGAGCCTGGCCAACCTGGCCTCGGCTCACCAGATTCTCGGCGAGTTCCGGTTGGCGACGGAGGTCGCGGAAGAAGGTCTGCGGGTGGCCGGTTCGCACGGGGACACCGTGAGCGAGGCGGCCTTCCTGGACCTGCTGGGCTGGGCGCACATCGTGCTCGGCAGCCTTTCCGAGGGATACGACCTCCTGGTGCGCGGAATCGGCCTGCACCGCGAATTCGGAACCCTCAGACGGGAATCCATCGCACTGTGCAATCTCAGCACCCTGCACCTGTGGCAGGGCCGGACCGCGGAAGCCATCGCCGCCGCCGAACGGGCCGTCATGCTCTGCCAGGAAGTCGGGGAGCAGGAACACGAAGTAGCCGCCCTCAACGACCTGGTCATAGCGCACCTGGACGGCGGCGACGACGCATCGGCACAGAGATACCTCGACCGGGCCCTGGCCCTCGGCGAGGACTCCGTGATGCCCAGGAACCGGGCCATGTCCCTGGCCCTGCGCGCGGTCCTCCACCAGCGGAACGGACAGGGCGACGAGGTGATGACGTACATCGATCAGGCACTCGCGCTGGTCAGCCCGCTGGGTACGGTGACCTGGCAGTGCGAGGTCGAGAACATCGCGGGACTGGTCCACCAGCTCGGCGGGAACCACGAGAAGGCGCTCGACCTGCACCGAAGTGCCCATCAGCGGGCACTGGGTATCGGATACCGCATGGGTGTGGCGCACGGACTGCACGGCATGGCAAAAGCCGAGAAATCGCTGGGAAAGCACGAAGTCGCCGGGCAGCACCTGCACAGCGCCGAAGAACTTTTCGCCGCCATGAAAATCCCCCGGGCCGTCCTGGGCTCGCCCGGCCGTGCGCCTGTGCGCTGCTCCCTTGGCTCTTTTTGCTGCAGCACACAGACACCCGGCATGATTCAGTTGACCGAGCCCGTTATTGGTGGCTAGTCCCCGGCCCCTCATTCGTGGCCAGAATGTGCACAGCCTTTCCGGCCCCGTCGGCCTCAAAGTTGTGCACCATCACTCCGGTACCGAGAGCAAAGGCCAAGGCGACAATGCCGATCAGGCCGGTCAGCTTACTGCGCATGATTCCCCCCTGGAATGCACGATCTCGCGAACAGAACAGATCGTCGCGGCACGACAGTCCGTTTCTGTTCCATCCGGATACCAACGCCGCCCCCGGGCCGGGAACACGTACCCCGCGCAGCGCACACCCCAGAAATGGATCTTGATTCACCCCACCGCCGGCCCCCTCCGCCCCTCCCCCGGAACACCCCCGACACGGCCCGCCACCAGCAAGACCCCACCCACCCGGACACCCACCCCGGGACACCGCGACCGCCGGCCCCCCTCCCGATCACGAACCGAGCCGAGGCGCCGACCACACCCCAGCCCCATCCGCTACCCTGTCTGGGACCGCCGCTCGCGACGGTCCGCTCTCTTGCCCGGAACCGGATGAACCCTCACGCAGAGTGTTCCTCCACGTTGCGCGCAAGTCCCCGCCTCCGTAGCTCAGGGGATAGAGCACCGCTCTCCTAAAGCGGGTGTCGCAGGTTCGAATCCTGCCGGGGGCACCATGCGCCGCGTATGCGGCGGGCACGACAAAGGCCCAGGTCAGCCGGTGAAGAACCGGGCGCCTGGGCCTCAATCGTTCTCAGGCCGCGATCACGCCGCCGAAGCCGCCGTGCCAGATCCGTGCCAGATCAGTTGATCTTGGCGCCGTCGGGCGACTCCCGATCCCTCTTCGGGCACTTCGCCTTCTTCGTCTGCTTCGACTTCCTGATCAGCCGATCGACGTGGTCCGCGATCTCCTGATCACGCCCGCCGACGAGGTGCTGGTAGACCATGGCGGCTCGTACGGTCGAGTGCCCCATGCGTGTCACCAGCTCCCGCGTGGTGGCGCCACCGGTCGCGCGAGGCTGTTGCCCGTGTGCCGGAGATCGCGGAAGTGGACTCCCTTCAGCCCGGCCCCCTTGAGCGCCGCCGCCCACGTGTCATGGAGGTTGTTCCGGCGCAGCCTGCTGCCCTTCGGACCGACGAACAGCAGTCCCGTCCGGCCGTCCTCCCCGAAGATCCGCATGTGTTCTTTGATCTCCGGAACGAGCGACGCGGGGAACGAGACGGTACGGACGCCGGCCTCACTCTTCGGCGCCTTGACCTCCAACTCCCCCGACTGAGGTTCTGCCTGGGCCCTGCGCACCTGGACGAAGCGCCCCTCCAGATCGATATCTCGGCGTTGCAGAGCAGCCAGCTCCCCGAACCGCATGCCCGTGAAGGCAGCCAGCAGCACCATCGCGCGGTAGCGCCCCGCGATCGCGCCGGCCACGGCGAACACCTCCTCGACCGTGAGAACGGGGAGGAGTTCCAACTCCCCGGGGATGACTTGGAGATCAGCTACCCGCTCTGACCGGCAGCGGGCGCGTGGCTCAAACTTTCTCTACGTCTTCAAGGCGACTCGCTCCGCTCACCGCGCGCAGGCCGGGCCTGCGCTCCTGCCTCCGCCCCGCTACAGCCCGGCCGACGCCCGTGCCGCGCTCACAGCGATCAGTGCCTAATGCCAGGCCAGGGCTGGCACTGAGACGGCTCAGCCACCCAGATCCCGGAACGCAGGCAATGAGGGCCTCGCAGATGCGGCGAAGCTTCTGCGCAGTGGCGTGCGCCAATGCTATCTTCAACACCCTTTGATGGCGGGAGTCCTTCAATGCCAAAAATGCCCAGTAACGCGCAGACCTTGATCCTCCGAATTTTTGACGCATGGAAAGAGGAGAACCTTCCTGCCGTTGACGGAGGAACTGCTTTTGAAGTCTTTTCTTCAGAGTTGGCGTTGCGGTCATTTGGGCTAGGGATTGAGGAAATCGAGGCAGGCATCGTCGGAGGAGGGCAGGACGGTGCGATCGACGCAGTCTATGTCTTTTTCGATGACGCACTGCTAGATGAGGACTCAGACGTCGTATCGAAAACGAGCCGTCCATCCGATTTTGGGCAAGACAGAAACTTGGAACTCTGGGTAGTCCAAGCGAAGAGAACACCTAGCTTTGCCGAGGATGTGGCAGAGAAGCTTGAGAACACAATGCGTCGACTGTTGGACCTGTCACTGTCCATCGAGTCCTTGTCTGTCCTGTACAATACGACACTCCTCACACGCTTTGGGATCTTCCGCGACGCATGGGAAAAACTCATCACCCGCCGACCCCGGATCAGCGTAAACGTCATTTACGCAACTCCGGGAGACTCCAGTAATATCACGCCGCAATTTGAGGCAAAACTGAACGCCTTGAGGCAAGTGATCATTTCTTCGGTTCCGGATGCACGCACAGCATCTGTGGAGCTTCTCGGCGACAAGGAACTTCTGGCGAGGTACAACGAACGCCCGCCATACACTCTTGCAATGAACTACCAGGAAAGTGCTACTAGTGGGGAGTCGCACGTAGCTATCGTGAAGTTGAGGGACTATTACGATCTCATTGTCGACGACAATGGCCGCCTTCGTCGACACCTCTTCGAATGGAACGTGAGGGATTACCAGGGGAGCGTCTCGGTGAATCAAGAGATTCGCCAGTCCCTTACGTCACCTGATAGCCCTGAGTTCTGGTGGCTAAACAACGGCGTCACCATCATTTGCAGCGATGCGACCAGCACGGCCAAAACATACTCGCTTTCGAACATTCAGATCGTAAACGGCTTGCAGACGAGCCACGAAATTTTCGAGTCACTCAGGGGCGGTGGTTCAGCGGAAGCCGGAGAACGCATGTTGCTGGTGCGGATTATCGTAACTGGCGATGCCGCAACGAGGGACCTGGTAATCAGGGCAACGAACCGGCAGACTGCAATTACGGATGCCTCCCTGCGTGCAACCGACGAAGTTCAGCGCAATATTGAAAATTACTTCTTGACCCAAGGATGGTACTACGACAGGAGAAAGGGCTACTACAAGAATGACGGAAAGGACCCCGCAAAGATTGTAAGCATTCAGTTCCTCGGGGCATCTGTCACCGCTATGGGTCTGGCGCGACCCGACAAATCACGCGGCAAGCCGTCCTCGCTGCTGAAGAATGACGAGGATTATCGACTCGTGTTCAATACGTCAATCGACCTTCAAGTCTACCTCTGGGCTGCCAAGCTTCAGCGTCAAGTGGATAGCTTCATCCTGTCTGAAGCTGCCGAAGCGAATGTGTCCCAGAAGAGCAACCTCAAGTTCCACCTGTCGATGCTTATCGTAGAACTTTTGAATGGCGCACCCATTCGACGGCCACAGCAACTTCGCGCACTATCCTCAGCGAACGCTGCGGTTGACGACGCCGTACTCAAGGATCTTTTCGAGAAGCTCAAGGAGTGGTCTAACGCTTACCTTCGGCGAGAAGGTGTCATCCTGGAGAGGGCAACGAAAGCTCAGCGGTTCAGTGAATATCTGCTGGACCGAGCACGAAATCTCCGGGAAAGCAACTCCTAGTTTTTGATCGCACGGTAGTCCGCTGGCTTAGCAACGCCGGGTTCCAAGGCTTGCGGGCTCTCCCGCCAGCGAGGCTTGCTCTGGTCGACGGCACCAGTAGCGTGGCTGAGGCCGGTGAGGGTGTAGCGAGGCGTACGCGTGCGTGATCGGGCGGCGAGCCCACCATCGTGGCTGCCTGTCGTCGGCTGCGGTTCCAACGGGGCGCATTGAAGGCGCCGACGTCAGTCGAGTGCGGCAGAGTCGGGCCGGTCCGAGGCCGCTCGACAGTAGTAGACGAGGACCACCAAGCGCGCGACCCTACCGCTTCTGAGCAGGGAAAACTCAGGTCATCAAGATCCCCGGCAAGACCCAGGGCAAGTCAGCGGTATACCGGTCTTCGGCACGTCCGGGCTGCGGCGCTGGGGCGCCGGTCCCGGCCGACCGAAGACCGTACTGCCGACTCGGCAGTGGCATTAGGCGGCCGGGGCATCCGGAGGAGCCGACTGGCCCTGATGGTCAGCATGTTCCGCCATCTCCATCGCCAAGCCCATGACGAGCAGGCGTGCCAGCATCTTTCCGGCCTCAGGCTGGATGGGCCCGAGGCACACCAAGCCGTCGCCGAAGACCGTCACGTCAGCCCTCAGACCGAGGAAGTCCGTCCCCAGGCCGGCGCTGTGAAGTTGTTCAGCCAGCGCGTCAGCGCCGCGCTTGGCTTCGGCCCAACCGCGTACGTACGGCATTGCAGGCGAAAGGTTCTCGGCTCGTTTGGCCACTACACGACTCGGGTCGGTCACGCCCACCACCTTCTCCTTGCTCTTGGTCAGTCCGTCTTGCGATTGCACGAGTCGCCTGCCTCTTCGGAACCACGGGAGCACAGCAAGGCCCGCCGCAGCAGCTCTGCCAGGCGCTCCGCCGTCTCCGGCGAGACACGGCCGAGTTCGATGAGGCCGTGGCCGAAGGCGTTCAGGTCGGCACGGAGGTAGGGGAATTCGCGGGCCATGCCTGCCGCGGTCAGCACGTCCCGCAGGGCCGTGGTGGCGTTGCGGGCCGCGTACCACTCGTCCGTCTCCAGGGGGGACCAGCGGGCCGCATCCTCGGGATCTTCCTCACTGGGCACGGTCGCTCACCCGCTCAGAATCCTCGGGCCCGGCCGCTCCGGGGCTCGGGTACTGCACGCCATAGCGGTCTGCTCGTTCGATCAAGGCTGCGGCGGCCGCGAACATCACCGCTAACGACGCCGTGCGCAGCGGGGATGCCTCGGGCCGGCGAATGGGCGCGCGTAGCCACTGGTGGCGGTCATCGGCCATCGGCATCGGCCCGGGTACGACGACGAAGGAGCCGGCGTCGAGGTAGCGGTACTCGGGCGGGGTTGCCGTTTCCAGGGACAGGAGGCGCGTGAAGCGGGCCCGCGACTTGGACGACAGAAGGAACCCGATCTGCTTTGCGCGACGGTCCATCATGACCGGACCGAGCGGCATTTCGCGACGTACCAACTGGTCGAAGGTCTCCATGCCCAACCGCTGGCTCATGACCACCACATCGAAGAGGCGCCCGGTCGGCAGCGTGTATGGGCGCCTGGGGTCATCCGCCCAATGAGCCCGGCACATCACTGGATCGTCGGCGACAGCGGACAGCCACTGAATACCTCGCCTCGTCATCCTCTGCACGTCATCCCACCTCGGTCGGCAACTGCGGCGGCTCGTCTGCCGCGGTGCAACCAGACTCCTGCGTGAGGCCCTGAGCTGGGCAGATGACGACAGGTGACGGGGGATGACGGGCACTGCACGATCGCGTCATCCCCCGTCAGGGTCTGAACCGCGGGCAATCCACCGGAGTCGCCACGCGGCCCGTATCAGGTCCCTAGATTCAGGGGGAGGAACGGGCATCGCCCACGCCCTCCGGGGAGGCGATCACCACGGAATCGACGCCGACGTCGTTCGGTTCTCTCCTGTTGCGGGCCCGGAAGAGCCGCGGTTGGAGTCAGGCTCGGCTGGTCCATGAACTGCGCCAAGTCGCCACTCGCCATGGCCAGTCACTCCCGGCCGACGCGAGCGTGAAGCGACGGATCGCCAGTTGGGAGAACGGCCACAGCGCTCCGGATGAGTTTTACGGCCCGGTGGTGTGCGAAACCCTGGGGATGTCGTCTGCTGAACTGGGGCTGGGCCACCTCACCGGCCGGGACTCCGCCCTTCTGGACGCCGGCTACCCCGCCAGCCCTGACGCTGCCATTGCGAACGTGGACCGCCTCTGGCGGGCGGACCTGAACGGCTATGACCCCCTGCTTCAGGCCCAGGCGTCCCAGCCCGCGTGGAGTGAAGCGTCGTTACGGTGGCTTGTTGCTCCGGAGGCAGCATTGCCCAAGGCACTGGGTGATCGAGGGCCGCGTGTGGGCCTCGCCGATGTCGCGGTGATCAAGTCGACCTGCGACATGTTCGCCCAGCTCGATGACCGGTTCGGCGGAGACCACGCTCGGCAGTCCGTGATCCAGTACCTCAGCCGGGAGGTAGCGCCGCTGCTCTCCGGCCGGTACACCGAGTCGGTTGGCCGCGCTCTCTTTTCGACCGTCGCTGAAGCCACCCTGCTGGCTGGTTGGATGTCGCACGACGCTTGTCAGCACGGGCTGGCACAGCGGTACTTTCTCCAGGCCCTCAGGCTCGCCCAAGACGGCAACGATCGGCGCCTTGCCGGCAGCATCCTGTCCGCGATGAGCCACCAGGCCACGTTTCTGGGCCAGTTCACCCACGGTGCCACTCTCGCTCGCGCGGCCCTGATGGGCATCTCTGCTGTTGCCACTCCGACCCTGCGAGCGCAGTTCCACGCGATGGAGGCTCGGGCGCTGGCGCGCACCGGAGACCGGCACGCGTGCGAAAGTGCGCTCGCCGCAGCCGCCAAGGCGCTGGAGAGTTGCAATGCGGACGACGAGCCAGAGTGGATCACCTACTTCGACGCTGCCGAACTGGCGGCGGAGTCTGCCCACTGCTTCCGCGACGTGCGCAGCGCGCGTCAGGCCGTCTCCCATGCGGAGAATGCAATGAGCGGCAGCCACGTCCGCAGTGATTTCTTCGCCACCATGGTCCTGGCCGACGCCCACCTCCACGCCGGCGACGTCGAGGAAGCTTGCAACGTCGCGCTGGACGCCCTTGATCTCGGGGAACAGCTCAAGTCCGCCCGATGCGTCGCCTACCTCGCGGAGTTCCGCCAACACCTCGCGGTGTCAGGGTCTACCGCCGTCGTACGCGAGCTCCACGACCAGGCCACGGAACACCGTTTGTGGATCGCAAGCGGGCAAGCTCTGACGACCTCGTAGCCGTCGGGTCAGAAGGGGCTCCAGTCCCGGCGGCTTCCCCCGGTACGGAGCGCCTGCATCCGGCGGCTGAACTCGGCGGCAGACTTCTCGCTGCTGCCGACCTGCTGGCCCATCCACAGCACCATCATCAGCTCACGGACATCCGCCAGCACCGAGTAGCCGGGCCAGTTCATGATGTCGAACCCGTAGTGGTGGACGAAGCCTTCGTAGTCGCTCCGGCCATGCCAACCGAAACGGTCGTAGTAGATCGCCGTAAGGATCAGGTCCCACTCCCGCGGGGCCAGGCAGACACCGTCCAGGTCGATCAGGAGGGGCTGCCCGCTGCGGTCCCGTAGGACGTTGCCGATATTGGCGTCACCGTGGATCAGGCCGTACGGCAGAACGAAGTCCAGCCGGTCGTACTCCTTGTGCAATCGTCGGGCCCGCTGCTCCAGGAACACCGCGTCATCCGGCGAGACGCCATCAAGGGCTTCAAAGGAGGACCACACCTTGGCGAACGGGTCGAAGTACGGCAGGCGGAGCGACTGCGGCTCCTCAAGCCAGTGGAATCGGCGCAACAGGTCCGCCAGCTCGGTCACGGTCGCGTACTCCTCGCGGTCCTGGACGCTCTCCCAGAACGTGACGACCCTGCCGCCGGCCGACAGCGGCTGGCGCACTCCGCGTAGCACTCTCGTCGCAGGAAAGTCCTGCGCCTCAAGCCAGCGGGCGACCCCTACGGCCCGTTCCATCTCTGCGGCCGCATCTGGATCACGCGCGATGCGAACGATCACCGGGGCGGACGACAGTCGGTAGACGGCATTCGAGCCGAGTCGCAACAGCTCCGCTCCGGACGCATCGATCCGGGCCTCTGCGCACGCTTCGTGGAGCACGGGCTCCACGCCCTCTGCCGTGAAATCCCGCGGTGCGTCTGGACTCGTGCCGGGGTCCGAGATCATGCGATCGACCGTACCCGGCCGTGCCAGATCCGTGCCAGATGGCAGGGATACCGGCGGACAGCGACAGTCATCAGCGGGCCGTCGGCTCGGTGGCCCAGCAGGCTGGGACCGGCCCAGGTCAGCCCCCGGATCACCGGAGCACCCTCCTAAAGCGGGTGTCGCAGGTTCGAATCCTGCCGGGGGCACCACACGCCGCGTATGCGGCGGGCACGACGAAGGCCCAGGTCGGCCGGTGAAGAACCGGACGCCTGGGCCTTGATCGTTCTCGAGCCGGGATCACGCCGCCGTGCCAGATCCGTGCCAGATCAGTTGATCTTGTCGCCGTCGGGTGACTCCCGATCCCCCTTGGGGCGCTTCGCCTTCTTCGTCTGCTTCGACTTCCTGATCAGCCGATCGACGTGGTCCGCGATCTCCTGATCACGCCCGCCGACGAGGTGCTGGTAGACCATGGCGGCCCGCACGGTCGAGTGCCCCCTACGCGTCATCAGCTCCCGCGTGGTGGCGCCACCGGTCGCGGCCAGGCTGTTGCCCGTGTGCCGCAGATCGTGGAAATGGACTCCCTTGTTTGCGGTTCCTCCGCTGCAGGGACGTCAAGGTGCAGACCAAGCTCAGGCACGAAGCTGGGAACCCGCGTGGCGACAACTGACGAGGAAAACACAGCTGGGCTCACCCTGGCGACGGCATGCGTCTTCGGCATGGTGATCACCGCCTGTGATGTTGGCTGGTCCAGCCGTCACTGTTAAGCAAGCAACCGCCACCTCCATGGTCCCCCAGGCTGTCCTGCAGCTTGGTGGCCGGCAACCTCGGGGTTGGGAGAGAACCCTGCTGAGGATGCGGAAGCAACACACGCAGACCGGCACGGCCAGCCAGCTGTCCCTTATGAAGCCGTCCGGCGCAGGTCGAGCATCATCACGTCGTGCACGTCCGCTCCCTCCCACGGACGTGCCTCGCCGATCTTTCGATAGCCCCACGCCCGGTATGCCGCCTGCGCCGCCTTGCTGTCCGGGTGAACGTTGAGCAGCACGCGCTCGGCCTCGGTGCCGGCGAGCAAGGTCTCGTGCAGTCGGCCGGCGATGCCCTGCCCGCGCCACGGTCCACGTACGGCGATCTCCATAAGACCGAAGGTCCGGCGCCCGTCCTCGCGGCGCATGTCGTCGGGTATTGGTTGGGTGAGTTGATCCCACCACCCCGTTTTGGGCCCAAGCGGGTAGCCGTACGCCATACCGACCGGCCCGCCGTCCCCGGTGCGAGCCAGGGCGCTGCGGAAAGTGCGTTTGCGGGTCTGCGAGCGGAAGCGCCGAAAGGAGTCCGCGACGTCGTGCTCGGCCTCGTTGTAGGGCGGCTCGGCGAACGCCTCGGCGTAGACGAGCCTGAACGCGTCTTCGGCCTGCGCGGCGGCCGGCCCGTCCAGGTACTCGACGCTGATGGATTCCTGCTGCGTCACGCGGTACCCCCTCGGACGGTCTCACGGATGCGCTCGCCACACTCGCGAGCCGCCGTGCTGTCAACTCGGCGAGCGGCTCGCTGAAACTCTCGGATCTTGCCCAGCAACCGCGGAGAAGCAATGCCCCCGTACCCGTCGAGGACGGCGCTCATCTCCCCACACGCGTCGTCTACTTCCCCGGCATCGAGGAGTACACCCGCCAGTTTCACGCGGTAAGAGACACTGTTGCGGGCAAGATCGCCGCCAATGCCTCGCACGGCGGCGCGCAGGAACGGCACGGCGCGTTTGGGTTGCGCAGCACGCACGTACATGTCGGCCGTGGCGTAGTCGACCTCGAACGGACCGGCGAACTGCGCCCAGTTGGGCACCTCCGTTTCCGTGTCAGCGCGCCCCTGGTATGTCACGGCACGACTCAGGGCACGGCGCGCCCCTGATAGGTCTCCGGCATGAGTAGCGACATTGGCGTCACGCAACGCGATCACGAGGTGCACTGTGTGCCCGGCGCCCGCACTAGTGGCGAGGCGGTAGGCGTACTCGACCGCACTTGCGGCTTCCCACCCCCGCCCAGCCTTGATCGCGAGGAGCACGAGGGTCTCCAGTACAGAAACCTGTAGGAGCGGGTTGTCGACGAGCTGCGCCGCCGCGAGAGCCTCGATACATGCTGCACGGCCCTCGCCGATCAGGCCGCCGTCATAGCCGTACCAGGCCCGGTGACCGTGCAGTTCAGCGAGCATGGTCTGGAGTTCACGTCCGATGCGAGAGGTGTACGAGGCGGCGCCGAGGACGCTGGTGATCTCGCCTTCGATGCGGCGCGCCTCCACCATCGCCGGCACGCTGCCTTCCGTGTGGTCCGTCTGATAGAGGCCGTCCAACCGCGTGCGCAGCTGGCCGAGGTCGGCCGTGCCAATGCGCGGGCCTGGCCTGGTAGGGAGGAAGGCTCCCGCGGCCAGGGCACCGGTATCAGCGACGAACGTTCTCCTCTTCACTCCTCCAGCGTCGCTGATGGGCGCCGCAACCGTCATGCGATGTCCGGGAACGTCGAATCCCATCTCGGCCAAAGGCACTCCGAGCATGGCTTCCAATACAACCTGCTGGCTCGGGTGGGGCAACGGCGGCGGTGTCTCGCGCTCCCAACGCCGCAGCTGCCGCACGCTGAGCGAGGCGTCGATACCGAGCCGTGCGGCTTCGTCCATGAACGCCACCACGAACGACTGCTGCGTGTGGCCCGCTGCCTGTCGTAAGCCCGCCAGTCCGTTCGTGACCTTGCCCGCCATGCGCTTCCCCTCGCCATCGCGGATTGTCCTCACACCGTAGCGAGTTGGCCGTATGGCGTGATGGAAAACGTCCGCCTAAACGTCCGGTCGCGCATCACCCGCACCTCCTGCTGGGGCGATGCACTGGGGGCACGCAACAACAGCCCGTCTTCCCCTATTGATCAGGAGGACAAACGATGAGTGCCTCGCGACCGAGTCAACCGCAGATCCCGTTGGCCCTCTTGGACCTCAAGAGAAGGCACCAAGCAGCCCAAGAACAGGCCGCACCGCCGGCCCATGAAGCCGATCAGATCGCGCTGCGTGAGGTCGAGGACAAAGCCACCGAGACGCTTCGGCAGATCATCGCCGCACACGGGTGGACCGGTCGCTCGCTGGTGGGCGAAATCGGAGCCGCTGCGGCCTGGTGGATCGCCCAGCACGCCACCGCCAATCCCGAGTTTCAGCAACACGCCCTTGCCCTGGTCGAGGGGGCCGTACACGTCGGCGAGGCGACCCCGAAGCAGGTCGCCTACCTCACCGACCGGCGCCGCATCATCGCCGGCCAGCCGCAGCTCTACGGCACGCAATTCAGCTACATGCAGACCGGAACCCCGGTCCCGTACGCCATTGACGACCCCGACGAGCTCGACGCCCGCCGAGCCGAGATGGGCCTCGAACCCTTCGACGTGTTCGAAGTGCTCATCCGGACTCTGTACCCCCCACTCGAACCTCCCACCGCGGAAAGCACCGCCTGCTGATCGAAGAGGCCGGGCTCGAACCCGGATGCTCTGCAACTCAATCTCTTGGGGGCGCACGTTGATTGCATCGAAATTCGCGACCGAGTCCAAGACTGCGGCCTGCTACCTGGATGTGGCAGCCAACGCGCATGGGGAGGAGAAGGGTTACCTCGCGTACCAGGCACTACAGCGAGTTGAGAGGAACTGTCCTCGGCTGGTGGAAATCGGACCGGGCGGAGGCTCGGCCGTCACCTTCTTGGCCTCTCGGATCGCCGCCGGCGGGCACGGGCACCGGAACGTGGACCTCACCCTCGTTGAAGTGCCTGGCGTGGTCTCAACGTCGCTCAACCAGGCGATGGAGGAATTCGGCAAGGTCGGCACATGCGACCTGGTGACCGGCTTTGCGCAGGACATCGGGACGCTGGTCACTGAGCCTGTAGACGTGATCAGCGCCTCGGCCCTCATGCACGAGGTGTACAGCTACGGCGGCGGATATGCCGGCCTGCACTCGATGATCCGGACGATCCCCACCGTGCTGAGGGAAGGTGGCCTGTTCGCCTACCGCGACGTATATGCGGTAGACGGTGGGTCCCTGCACGATCGTGCGGTGCAGACTTACGGGGCGCAATCCTGGGTGCAATTCCTCCGGATGTTCCTGCCGCAGTACCTCCGCGAAGGGACGCACCCCTACCACGGAGAACACGACGAGGTGATCGTTCGACAGGATTCACGCATCGTCCCCGTGGACGAAGTCACCAACGGTACCCACGTGTTCATCTCCGCACCGATCGGGATCTTCCGTGAGGTGCAACGCCACTACATCACGCTGCGGGATCATGTCTGGCGTTCCGGGGTGCTCGGTTTCGTTCCGTTCCTCGACGGACAGTTGGCCTCGGACTGGATCGATGCCAAGACCGGACACAAACGGGTCCACTACCGTTTGACGGATACGGACTGGCTCCCGATCTCCCAGAAGGCAATGATGCTCGCACTGAGCGAGCGATACGCCGACCACTACACCGTGGATGGGGACATCTTCGATCAGTGCACCGATATTGCGCTCTCACAATTCCTCGCGTCGGCGGAAGTCGGTGAGGGAGAGTGTCAAGGAGTCTGGGAGCACTGGAACACCCGCGAGGGACGCGAGACCTACGCGTACATGACGGTCGACACTCTGCTGGCGACGTTCGCCATCAGCTCCACCGAGTCCAACCAGGACAACCGAACCGTACTGATGCCCGTCCAGGTGGAAGACGTGATCCAGCGCGATCGGAGCTACTACAACCGCTATCTTCGGCGCGCGTTACCCAATCCCTTGCGGGACGCGAAGCAACTCGTGCTGTTCTCGAACATCCCTCTCACGGACACGGACGCCCTACAGTCCGCCATGCACTCCGTACAGCAGTGGTGCAGCAGGACGAACCTTGCCCGCATGTACTCGGCGGTCAACACGGGAGGATGACCACATGACCGACACCATCGAGGTAGAGCGGAAGCGAGAGCTTCCGGACGACGGAAGCAACATCACTCCCTTACTCGCTGAGCTTGGCTACGTGGCGGAAGCGCCCGTGACCGAGATCGACACTTACTACAGCCGCCCCGACGTCGACTACATGAAGACGGTCGAGTGCCTGCGAGTCCGGCGACGAGGCGACTTCGCAGAGATCACCTACAAGCCTGCGTCCACCCCGACAACACACGGCCGTGACGACGTGGTGTCCAAGGTTGAGACGAACGTCATCCTGCGCGAGGGCGAGCAGGCACCCACGGCCGAGAGGCTGCTGACCTCCATCGGAATGCGTGAGCTGGTCCGCGTCGAGAAGACCCGCACCAGCTACCGCCACCCGTACACCCCCGGCGTCACGGTCAGCATCGACACCGTCAGCGGCGTCGGCACCTTCGTTGAAACGGAGGTCAACCGGCCCACGGCCGCCGGCGCTGCCGAACTCGTCGAGGACATCGAAAAGCGCCTCGGTATCGTCGGCCACCCCACGGTTGCGCTCCCCTACCGCGACTTGGTCCTCGGGCAGCGCGCCTAGCTCCGCCTCACAACGCAAAAGCGGGGCTGAAGCCTCGGGCGGTCCCCCTGACGAACCACGATGCGTCGGGTGCACGTGAATGGCGCCGCCGGCCAAGGCCGACGGCGCCTCTCGGTCCGAGGGACTGCGGTCCGTCCTTCGGGGTCCTCGGCGCTGTCACTGCCCGGTGGTCGCTCACCGAGCGGCGCCGCCCCGCCTCAGCAGCACGGACGCCGTACACATGCCGTACACGTGAGGCCAACTAAGGCCGGGATACCGAGGGAAAAGGAAAGATGCGTTTCCCCAGGTCAATCGGCCTTCTCGCCGCGTTTACGCAGGTCAGGCTCCCTGATCGGAACTAGTTCCTAAAGCGGGTGTCGCAGGTTCGAATCCTGCCGGGGCACCATGCGCCGCGTATGCGGTGAGTACGACGAAGGCCCAGGTCAGCCGGCGAGGAACCGGATGCCTGGGCCTCATTCGTTCTCGGCTTCGGGGCACGTCGCCGAAGGCAGAGGTGCGCGTGTCCGCGGCGGCGGTCGGCGCGGAGCGGGGGGTGGGCCATCTTCCCGCGTTCCGCCGCCAGTTGGCCCCGCTCCGGGCAGGGCTCGTTCTTCCGGGCGGGGGCGGCGCTCGTAGGGCATGACGGCGGGTGCCGGATCGCCTCTCGCCGTCTCGTGCCGTATCCCGTGGCGGCCTCGTCGCGCAGGGCGGACAGTGGGATACGAGGGGCAACCGGGAAGCGAGATGATCATGGACCGTTACCCGCCCATCGCCGACCACGGCCTTGTCGGTGACCTGCAGACCGCTGCTCTGGTGTCGTCCCAGGGGGTCGTCGACTGGTTCGCGGCTCCCCGGTTCGACTCGCCCAGCGTCTTCGCCGCCCTGCTCGACCACGACCGCGGCGGCTACTTCCTGTTCGCGCCGGAGAGCCGGGCCACCACCTGCAAGCAGCTGTACTACCCCGACACCGCGGTGCTGGTCACGCGGTTCATGTCGCCGGACGGGGTCGGCGAGGTCTTCGACTGCATGCCACCGGATCGCACCGGTGTCCCCACGGACCGGCATGTGCTGATACGCGGCGTGCGGGCGGTGCGCGGAACGGTGCACTTCTCGTTGGAGTGCCGTCCGCGCTTCGACTACGGCCGGGCCACCCACGATCTGGAGCTGCAGGACGGTACCGCCACGTTCCGGGCACCGGGCATCACCGGCTGTCTGCAGAGCACCTTCCCCCTGCAGCAGGACGGCACGGACGTGCGGGGTGAGGTGACCTTGCGGGCGGGTGAGGTGGCCGCGGCGGTCTTCACCGTCGACGGGCCCGATGCCGGCACCCCGCCGCCGCTCACCCCGGAAAGGGCGATGACGCAGTTCTGGGACGTGGTGGATTTCTGGCAGCGCTGGGTGCGCTCCTCGCGGTACCGCGGCCGGTGGCCCGGTGTGGTGCACCGCTCGGCCATCACGCTCAAGCTGCTCACCTACGCGCCCACAGGTGCGCCCGTCGCCGCCGCGACCATGGGTCTGCCCGAGCAGATCGGGGGCGAACGCAACTGGGACTACCGCTACACCTGGGTCCGCGACGGCTCCCTGTCCGTGCGCGCCCTGCTCGACCTGGGCTTCGCCGAGGAGGCGACGCAGTTCACGCACTGGCTGAGCGACCGCCTCCAGGCCCGGGAGGGCGTCGACGGCGAGCCGCTGCAGATCATGTACCGCGTCGACGGGGACCCCGAGCTGCGGGAAGAGGTGCTCTCGCACTTCGAGGGCTATCGGGGTTCGTATCCGGTGCGAGCCGGGAACGCGGCGGCCGACCAGCTGCAGCTGGACATCTACGGGGAGGCGCTCTACGCCCTGTCGGAGGGACACGACATCACCGTGGGAGGCAGCTACCACAGCTGGAAGAACCTCGCGCGGACGCTGGACCGGCTCGCCGACTCCTGGGACCGTCCCGACGAGGGCATCTGGGAGACCCGTGGTGGGCGCCAGGACTTCACCTTCAGCCGGGTGATGGTGTGGGTGGCCCTCGACCGGGGGCTGCGCCTGGCGAGGGAGTACAGCCGGCCCGCCGACGCTCCCGGCTGGACCGCGGCGCGCGACGCGATCCTCGAACAGGTGATGCAGCAGGGCTGGAACGAGCAGGAGCAGGCCCTCGTCCAGCACTACGGAAGCGAGGTCCTCGACGCCTCGCTGCTGCTCATTCCGCGCGTCGGGTTCCTGGCACCCAGGACGCTGAGCTGGCTCTCCACCCTGGACGCGATGGAACGCACGCTGGTGTCGGACAGCCTCGTCTACCGCTACGACCCCGCGGCCTCCCCGGACGGTCTGCAGGGCTCCGAAGGCACGTTCAGCCTCTGCACCTTCCTCTATGTGGACGCTCTCGCCCGCGCCGGGCGGATCCGTCCGGCGCGCTACGCCTTCGAGAAGATGCAGACCTACGCGAACCACGTCGGCCTGTTCGCCGAGGAGATCGGCCCCAGCGGCGAGCAGTTGGGCAACTTCCCGCAGGCTTTCACCCATCTCTCGCTGATCATGGCCGCCACCACCCTGGACGACGCCCTCGACCGGCAGCGGGACTGAGGACCTCGGTCCCGCCTGCCCCGGGGAGCGCAGCGGCTCAGCCGCCGGCGGCGAAACCGGGGAAGAGGGTCATGCCGCCGTCCACGTAGAGAGTGGTGCCCACCACGTAGTCCATGAGGTCCGACGCGAGCCCGACGGCCGCGTGGGCGATGTCCTCGGGGTCACCGACCCGCCCGTAGGGAATCAGCTGCAACAGGCCCTTCTCCGCGTCGGGAGTGTCCCAGGCGCTGCGGTTGATGGGCGTTCTGATGGCTCCCGGAGCGATGGCGTTGACCCTGATCCTGTGGGGTGCGAGCTCCTGGGCGAGCGTCGTCATCATCATCTGCACGCCGCCTTTGGAGGCCGCGTAGTTGACGTGACCGGCCCAGGGGATGAGCTGGTGCACCGAGCTCATGCAGATGATCTTCCCCGCGGCCCGCGACACCTCGGGGACGACCCCTCGCCGCAGGAATTCCTTGGTCGCCTCCCGAGCGCAGAGGAACTGACCGGTGAGGTTGACGTCCAGCACCTTCTGCCACTGGGCCACCGTCATCTCGGTGAACGGGGCGTCGCGCTGCAGCCCGGCGTTGGCCACGAGGATGTCGATGGTCCCGAACTCCGCCACCATCCGCTCGATCATCGCGGCGACCTGGTCCTCCTGGGACACATCGGCCTCGTACGCCGCCGCGCGCACGCCGAACCCGGAGATCTCCTCGACCACCTGCTCGGCCTCCGCGCGCCCGGCGACGTAGTTCACGACCACGTCGGCTCCGGCGCGTCCCAGACCGATGGCCGTCGCCTTGCCGATGCCGGAGTTCGCGCCGGTGACGAGTGCCTTCTGGCCTTGCAGCAGACGCGCGGGAATGACGCCCTGGGGGGCTCCCTGAGTCACGCTCACACCGGTTCTCCTCCTCGACTGGCTGACCTCGGCCTCGTGCGGCTGCTGGCTGCGGTCGGCCCCTGTCGACACCGAACCACCCGGGAGCCCGGGCCACACCCCGGGCGCGGGCGGAATGCGCCGATCGGCTGACTCCGGCGCCGGCGGCTGCGGCCCTTTCCCCGCGTGCAGGCGATGTGTGCGCGGGATAGGCTGTTTGTCACGAAGGTCAGGATCTTCGGGCGGACTTACCCGCCGGTCGCCTTGTACGCGATAACCGAATTCTTTCTGCGGCGATCCCGACGAGCGCGGTGCACCTCCACGCGGTACGAGGAGGTGGCAACGGCCACCTCCTTCGTCTCTCGCTCACCCCCGCTCTCCCGCCGTCCCGCGCTCCGCACCCCGAAGTGGCGCCGGCTTGCGGTCCCGCAGCCCGCAGTCCCCGTGGAGGCCCGGATGAGAGTGGTCGTTGATCTTTCCCGATGCCAGGGGTACGCACAGTGCGCCTTCCTCGCTCCGGACGTGTTCCGGATGCACGGCGAGGAAGCGCTGATGTACGACCCGAACGCCGACGACGACCGGCGCGACCAGGTGCTGCGCGCCGCGGCCGCCTGCCCGGTCCAGGCGATTCTGGTCGACCGGTTGGAGAAGCGGGACGCACCGGCGGAGGCGTCGCCGTCATGACCAGCGCCGACAATCTGCAGGCGTTCAAACGCGACGGCCGCATCGTGGTGGTCGGGGCGTCGCTGGCGGGGCTGCGGGCCGCGGAGACGCTGCGCGACGAGGGGTTCGCCGGCTCCCTGACCATGATCGGCGACGAGTTGGGCGAGCCCTACGACCGGCCTCCGCTGTCCAAGCAGGTACTGACCGGGTGGGTGCCGGCCGGGGGCACCAAGCTGCCGCGGCGTCGTGAGATCGACGCGGAGTGGCTGCTGGGTGTGCCCGCCGGCGGGCTGGACCTGGCGACCAACCACGTGCGTCTGGCCGACGGACGCGAGGTGCCCTTCGACCGGGTGTTGATCTCCACCGGGGTGCGGGCCCGGCCCTGGTTCGTGGAGAGCGAGGCGGCACTGGACGGGGTCTTCGTCGTGCGTACCCGCGAACACGCCGAGGGCCTGCAACGGGCCCTCGCCGCCGGGCCGTCCCGCGTACTGGTCATCGGTGCGGGATTCACCGGCTCCGAGATCGCCTCCATCTGCCGCGAGCGGGACATCCCGGTGACCGTCGCCGAACTCGCGCCGGCCCCGCTGGTCGGGGCGCTCGGCGCCATGATCGGTGAGGTGGCGGCGGACATGCAGCGCGCGCACGGCGTGGACCTGCGCTGCGGTGTCAAGGTGACCCGGCTGGAGGGCGATGCACAGGGACGGCTTCGCCGCGCCCACTTCGACGACGGCACCACGATCGACGCCGACGTGGCGGTGGTGGCCCTCGGAGGCATCCGCAACACCGAGTGGCTGCGGGGCTCGGGGCTGGCGGCGGGTGTCTGGGGGATCGCCTGCGACACCGGCTGCCGCGCGCTCGACCTCAACGGCCTGATCACCGATGACATCTTCGTCGCCGGCGACGTGGCACGCTGCCCGAACCCGATCTACGAGTACCGGCTCATCTCGCTGGAGCACTGGGCCAACGCCGTGGAGCAGGCCGAGGTCGCGGCGCACAACATGGTCAGCGGCCAGGCGGACCGCTGGCCCCACCTGACCATCCCGGTGTTCTGGTCGATCCAGTTCGGCGTCAACATCAAGTCCGTCGGCGTGCCGACCTTCGCCGACGAGGTGGTCGTCACCCAGGGATCGGTGCCCGACCGCCGCTTCGTCGCCGCGTACGGCTATCGGGGCCGCGTCACCGCGGCGGTGAGCTTCAACAGCGCGAAGTGGCTGGACCACTACCGGCAGCTGATCGAGACGGCCGCCCCCTTCCCGCCCCCCTGTCCCACGCCCGACCAGCCCGCCGACAGCAAACCGGCGCCCGTCGACTTCCCCGGGCCCGCCCTGCTCGCCCAGGGCGCCACCGTGGTCGTCACCGGCCACGACCCGAGTGAGCGGCGCGTCACGGCCGCGTACCAGCACCGGTAGGAGGGAGCGCCAGATGACCACGACCGAGAAGCCCGACACCCTGCGCCGGATCCTCGACCACTCCTCCCGGGCCGACCCGTACCCGTTGTACGCCGAGCTGCGCAGGACGCCGGTGGCCCTGCAGGAGGACGGCAGCTACGTCGTCAGCACCTATCGCGAGCTCACCGACCTCCTGCACAACCCGCACCTGAGCTCGGACACCCGCAATCTCTCGCATCCGACGGCCGGAGCCGAGGAACAGGCCACGCCGGCGTTCATCAACCTCGACCCGCCCGCGCACGACCGCCTGCGGCGTATGGCCATGCGGCATTTCGGCCCCCCGCACACCCCCGGGCTGGTGACCGGGTTGGAACCCGTCCTGACCACCACCGTCAGCGGCCTGATCGACGGCTTCGCGGGCAAGGAGCAGATCGACGTCGTCGACGACTTCGCCTACCCGTTCCCCGTCAACGTGATCTGCCACCTGCTCGGCGTGCCGCGCGAGGACGAACCGAGGTTCCACGTCTGGGTGAACGACCTCATCAACTCGATCGACTACGACCCCAGGACCGATCCGAAGGAAAAGCTGGAGAAGGGCATGCAGGCCCGCAAGGACCTGCGGGAGTACCTCGGCGGGCTGCTGGCGGAGCGCCACGGCCGTCCGGGCGACGACCTGTTGTCACGGCTGGCCAACGACGACGGGCCCGACGGGCGGATGACCGACGAGGAGATCATCTCCACCGCCAATCTGCTGCTGATCGCCGGTCACGAGACGACCGTCAACCTCATCACCAACGGCATGCTGACGCTGCTGCGCCATCCGCAGGTGCTGCAACGCCTGCGCGACGAGCCGGACCTCGTCGTGCCGCTGGTCGAGGAACTGCTGCGTTACGAGCCGCCGGTGCACATCATTCCCTGGCGGGCGGCGTACAGCGACATCACCGTCGCCGACACCGTGATCCCCAAGGGCTCGCGGATCATGCTGATGCTGGCCTCGGGCAACCGCGATCCGGACCGCTTCCACGATCCCGACCGCTTCGACCCCGACCGGCGTGACAACCAGCACCTGGGCTTCGGCAGCGGCATCCACCTGTGCTTCGGCGGGCCGATGGCCCGGCGGGAGACCCACATCGCGCTGACCGAGCTGGTACGCCGCCTGGACCGGCCCAGGCTGGTCACCGACCCGCCACCGTACCGGCGCAGCCCCGTTCTGCGCGGGCCGGTCCATCTGCTCATCGAGCAGGGCGCCGGCTGAGCGCGACGGCCTCACCCGGCGAGGACGCTGATGCCGTCGCCCAGAAGCTTGAGGCCGAGCACGAAGAACAGGACGGCCAGGACGGCGACGTTGTGCCGCGCGGCCCAGTCCCGCCAGCTGCCGAGCATGCTTCTGGCGCGCTCGCCCATGACCACGTAGACGGCGAGCGGTGCCAGCACTCCGAGCGAGGCGATGACCACGAAGATCGCCAGCGTGCCGATCTGCTGGGGCACGGGGAGGCCGGCAGAGCTGATCGAGGCTCCCGCGGCGATGGTCAGGGGCGCGTTCTTGAGATTGCCCGCCGAGAGCAGCAGCCCCAGGCCGAGGATCTTGACGGGGGTGAAGTGGTCGATCGCCGCCATCCACTTCGGGAGCTGCGCCTGAGAGGCGTCCTTGGGGCGGCGCCGCCACTGCCGGGCGCCGAAGAGGACGAGGAGCGCGCCCAGGGCGAGTTTGAGGGCGCCGACCCATGTGGCCGGGTGCTTGTGGGCGGAGGCGCCGCCGGTACCACCGACGGCCAGCATGAGCGCACCGAGTGCCGCGAGCCCCACCACCCAGCCGAGCGCGAACAGCGTTCCGTTGCGGCGCCCCTGCGGGGTGGCCAGGACGAGGATGATCGCCACGATCGGGAGCGGGCTGACCGCGACGCCCGCGGCCAGGCCCAGCACATCACCGACAGCGTGTCCCACTGCGGCCTCCGGGGAGAGACGGATGATCCGAAGCGGACTGCCCATGTCGGCTGGCCGGCAGCCGGGATGCCTGGCCCTCGTTCGGGCGCAGCCCTCTTCGCCATCGTGGGGGCGTCCGGGCCCGGCTTCCACCCGCCGGTGGCGAACGGGTGACCGCCACCCCGAAGACCCGCAGGGCCGCGCACGGGACGCCCGGAGACCCGTACGGGGCCGTTCGCGTGACTCCGTGGAATCCGGCCTCGGTTGTCAGTGCCGAGCTGTACCGTTCGCGCCATGGTCACCCCTGTCACACCTGATGAGGCGAACGAGGCGATACGTGCCTTCATGGTCGCGCCCGTCCGTCGTGGCCGGCCGTTGTGGCCGGAGGAACAGGCCCGGTACGAGGAGTTGCTGGACGCGTGGGCGGCGGCCGTGCGCGGCGGGTCGGCGGCGTCGGGGTTCGCGCTGAACGGCTGCTGAGCGCCGCGCGGGGACGCATCGAAGGCGGCAACTGCTGCCCGTAAGGCCCGAGTTCACGCACGGCGGGTGTCAGAACCCGCCCCCGCAGTGCCCGTATGAGCCGAGGGACAGCCGGCAACGGGGACGTGCGGCACGCGATGCACCTGTGGGTTCGTGAAATGCCGGAGGCGTTGCGGGAGTTGCGGGGCCGCCGGAGCGGTGGGATTTCGGGCTCGGCTCCCTTGAGGTGCCGGAGGAAATCGTCCGGGGGAGGTGCGCGGACGGTTTTCCGTTGGGGGCGTTGAACGTCCTTTACGGGGAAGTCGATGAGCTCGACCACCCGATGAAGGGCCACCCGTACGAGGCCCTGGAGGGGTTCGGGTGAGGCCCTGCCCCCGGCCTTGTTCGCGGTGCGGGCGCGGGGACGTACGGCCGTTCTGCGGGCGGGTGTGCGCTTGGGGCGGGGCGGGGCCGGTGGGGCCGGGCGACGCGCTGACCTGGGATGTTGTGCGAGGTGGGGAGCGCCGGCGCGGGAGCGTTCAATGGGCGTGCGCGGGCGGGCGGACACCACCGGGGGACGCCTGGAGCCGCGCCGCACTCCTTCGCCACTGTGCGCGACGTCGTGGCGGCGACTTGACTCCGGTCATGGCGATTCGTGCCTGATTCTTGGGTATTGACCTGTCCAGTTCCGGTATCACTGGATATGCCAACGTGAACCGTTGGAGGCATGTGCATGGAGGCGCACCATGGCCGCCCGACCCCTCGTCGCGCGTCAGATCAACCAGCAGTTGCGGTCGCTCATCCAGGAGGCCGCGGTGTCCAACTCGGGGCTGGCCCGGCAGGTGAACGTCCTGGGGCAGGAGCAGGGGCTGGACCTTCGGTACGACAAGACATCCGTGAGCAGGTGGCTGAGAGGGCAGCGGCCCCGCGGCCGGGTGCCGGCCATCATCGCCGAGGCGCTCAGCAGCAAGCTCGGCCGTACGGTGTCGACCGAGGAGATCGGCATGGCCAACGGCAACAGCGTGACCTGCGGGGTCGGACTGCACTTCGCGGCGGGTGTGGAGGACGCGCTGGCGCAGGTGCGCGAACTGTGGCACATGGACGCCGAGTCCAGGGACGCGCTGTCCGGCGCCACCATGGGCACCTCCGCACTGGTCGAACCGAGCCGGGACTGGCTGATCAGCACCGTGGACCCGGAGGTGGCACGGGAGCGGCGGCTGGGTCCGCGGGCCGGGACGACCGAGGTGGAGCTGGTGCGGGCGACCACCGAGGCCCTGGTGGAGCTCGACCACCGCATCGGCGGCGGCTATGTGCGTCCGGTGGTCGTCTCGTGCCTCAACAGCGTGCTGTCGGGGCTGATGACCGGCAGCTACGGCGAGACCACCGGGCGGCAGCTGTTCGCCGCGGCCGCCCGGCTGACCGAGTTCGCCGGGTACACCGCCCTGGACACCGGCCAACCGGGCCTGGCGCAGCGGTACTACATCCAGGCGCTGCGCCTCGCGCAGGCGGCGGACGACCGCTGCTACGGCGGTTACGTGCTGGCGTCCGGGCTCAGCCATCTCGCCGTCGACGCCGGGTGCGCACGGGAGGCGGTGCAGCTGGCCCGGGCCGCGCAGGAAGGGACGCGGGGGCAGGCGCCGCTGGCCGCGCAGGCGCTGTTCTACGTGGCCGAGGCCCGCGGCTACGCCCTCCTCGGGGACGCCCGGATGTGCGGGATGCTGGGGGACAAGGCGTTGGAGGCGATGACGCATGCCGCGCCCGGTGACACCCCGGAATGGATCGCGCACTTCGACCGGGCCTACCTGGCCGACGAGTTGGCGCACTGCTACCGCGATCTGCAGCAGCCGCGCCAGGCGGCCCGGCGGGCCACCGAGGCGCTCGCCCGGCACCCGCGGACCCGCGTGCGCCGCCGGGCCATCGACCTGCTGCTGCTGGCGTCCGCGCTGGTGCAGGCCGGTGACGTCGAGGAGGCGTGCCGGGCCGGTGAGCAGGCGCTGGCGCTGCTGGGCAGGATGCGGTCGGCGCTGGGCGAGCGGTACCTGGAGTCGTTCCGGGCCGAGCTGCGGCCCTACCGGGACACCGAGCCGGCCTGCGCGTTCGACGCGCTGGTGCAGGAGAGCGAGACGCGGGTGCCGCTGCAGCGTGCGTCCGGCCGGTGACGGGGGCGTGGCGGCGCCGACGGCCAGGAGGACCGTCCCGTCCCGCGGGGGAGGTGGCGCGGAACCGGTACTGCCTGGCCGTCGGCTGTCGGGGCGGCTCCGGGCGGTGCGCGGAGCCGGCGGGCGCGGGTCGCTCATCGGACGTCCGTCACGGCGGCGTGGGCCGGTCGGCGCACACGCCCGCGGTGAGCGGCAGCGAGGCCCAGACGGTGCAGCCGTTGCCGGCCTCCACCCGGCGGCCCCACTGGACGGCTGACCTGGCGACGAGTTCCAGTCCGCGGCCGTGCTCCTGGCCCTGGCCGGGGCGGCGCATCCGCGGTACCCAGGGGGTGCCCCCGTTGTCGTGCACCTCAATGTGCAGCAGGTGCCCCGCCTTCCGCAGCCGGCAGGTGATGCGCATGCTGGCGGAGTGCTGGATCGCGTTGGTGACGAGCTCGGACAGCACCAGCAGGACGAGGTGGCGGGTGTCCTCACCGTGGATCCGCTGCCCGTCGAGCCAGGCGCGGGCCAGGACGCGGCAGACCGGTACGGACCGCTCCAGCGGCGGCAGGCCGATGGACAGCCGGCTTGCCGTGCGCCAGCCGTCGGCGGGAACCAGCGCGCTCCTGGCCTCGGGCCAGGTGTCGATGTGCCGGGCCGTCAGTATGACGTCGGCCCCGTGCATGGTGGGTAACACGACTACCCCTTTCGTAGGTGCCTCGCGGGACCCCCGATATCACGTCTTGGATTTCCGGAAAATCGATGCGTTCCGGGATTTCATTTCTGGCTTTCCGTCATTCATTCAAGCAGTACGGAGGGCGCTCCGGAAGGCGCGCTACGAAGCATTGAGCGCGGCCGCGAATATTGGGAAGTGAAATAATATCAGCGCAAGAAAACGGTTGCGTATGCGCGAGGAATTGCCGCATTGCCGGGTTATCTGCGCCGGGGTCGGTTGCGGGATCGGTTGCGGGAGCACGCGGAAGTACGCCCGGACAGCACGGCGTTCGGCGGGCACCGGTCGGGTGCCCGCCGAACGCGGGATGATGCGCGCCGGCCGCCGTTACGTGGCGGTCAGCTCCAGCCCCAGCAGGCCCGCGACGCCCTCGGCGAGCGCCGCCAGCGTCGGGTGCTGCCAGACGAAGTCCCGGGCGAGGGTGACGCCCGCGGAACGCTCCACGCGCCCGCGCAGCTCCATGGCCAGCAGGGAGTCGAATCCCAGTGACTTCAGCGGGGTCTGCGGATCGAGGGGGCCGTCGCCCAGCCTGAGCACGGCGCGGACGTGGTCCGCCAGGAAGTCCTCCAGGGCGGCCCGGCGCGCCAGCCCGGCGGGCAGCGCGGCGAGTCGGGCGGGCAGGTCCTCGGTGGCGCCGGGGGCGGCCGGCCGGTCCGCCGGCCGCTCGCCGGGGTCCGCTACCGCGCTGAAGAACGGCAGGTGCCGGCCGGCGGAGGGCAGCCAGGTCTCCGGCGGGCCGGGCAGCACACCGGTCTGCACCCGCCGTCGGGCCAGCAGGCTGTGCAGCGCCGCCATGCCCTGGTCGGTGGGGATGGTGCGGTAGCCGCGTCGGCCGAAGTCGGTGGCGACGCCGGTCTCGCCCCAGGGGCCCCAGTTGACCGCGAGGGTGGGCAGGCCCTGCGCCGAGCGCCAGGCCGCGAAGCCGTCGAGCCAGGAGTTCGCCGCGGCGTAGGCGCCCTGGCCGGGGTTGCCCAGCAGCGAGGCCATCGAGGAGAACGCCGCGAACCAGTCCAGCGGACTGCCCGCGGTGGCCTGGTGGAGGTGCCAGGCGCCGACGGCCTTCGGCAGCCAGACCTTCGCCAGCTGCTCGTCGGAGACGTTGGTGAGCACCGCGTCGTCGAGGACCATCGCGCAGTGCACGATGCCGCGCAGCCGCGATCCGTCGGCGGCCGCGGTGGCCACCAGCCGTTCCGCGGTGCCGGGTTCGGCGATGTCGCCGAGGACCACCGAGACCTTGGTGGTGTCGTCGCCGAGCCCGGCGATCAGCCGGGCGGCCTCCGGGGACGGCGCGGAGCGGCCGTTGAGGACGAGGTGGCCGGCGCCGCGCTCCGCGAGCCACTGCGCGGTGGCCAGCCCCAGGCCGCGCAGCCCGCCGGTGACGACGTAGGCGCCGCCCTCCTGCACGGGCAGGTCCATCTCGGGCAGCACCGCGCGCGCCTCACCGCCGTTGGGCACGGTCAGGACGAGCTTGCCGACGTGGTCCGCGGCGGCCATCGTGCGGAACGCCGTGGCGGCTTCCGCGAGCGGATACTCGGTGCAGTGCAGGGGCTTCAGCCGCTCCTCCTCGAACTCGTCCAGCACCTCCTGCCAGACGGCCGTGAACACGCCGGGGCGGTGGCGCCGCAGCTCGATCAGGTCGACGGTGCGCAGGGTGACGTTGTGCCGCAGCGGCAGCATGCCCAGCGGGGCGTCGGAGAGGATGTCGCGCACCCCGAGCTCCACGAACCGGCCGAACGGGCGCAGCGTCTCCAGACCGGTGCGGATGGCCGCCCCGGACAGCGAGTTGAGCACCACGTCGACGCCCTCGCCGGTGACCTCGCGGATGCGCTCGCCGAAGTCCAGCGACCGGGAGTCCATGACGTGGCGGATGCCCATGCCCCGCAGGTAGCGGCGCTTGTCCTCGCTGCCGGCCGTCGCCAGCACCTCGGCGCCCAGCGACCGGGCCACCGCGATCGCCGCCAGCCCGGTGCCGCCGGTGGCCGAGTGGATCAGCACCCGTTCCCCGGCGGTGAGGCGTGCCACGTGGCGCAGCGCGTACCAGGCCGTGACGAAGGCGATCGGCAGTCCGGCCGCGGCGACCGGGTCGACGCCGAACGGGACCGGCGCCACCGTCTCGGCCGGCACGGTCAGGAACGACCCGAAGGCGCCGCCCCGCAGATCGACGGCGATCACCTCGTCGCCGACCTGGAGCCGGTCCACGCCGGCGCCCACCGCGCTGACGACGCCGGAGCATTCGAACCCGATCCGGTAGCGGACGTCCCCGTCGCCGGGGAGCAGGCCCATGGCGGTCAGCACGTCGCGGAAGTTCAGGCCGGCGGCGGTGACCCGCACCTCGACCTCGCCCGCCCGCGGCGGCCGCCGCCCGGTGACGGCGTACTCCAGGCTCGACAGGTCGCCCAGCCGGCCGGCGCGCAGCCGGAAGCCGTCCACGCCGTGCCGCACGGTGCAGGGCGTCGCGGCCCGGCTCCCGGGGGCCGCCTGCGGGGCGGGCCGCAGCCGGGCCACCCAACGGCCGCCGGCGCGCAGCGCGACCTCGTCGTCATCCGCGTCGGCCAGCAGCTCCAGCGCCACTTCCGTCGGGTCGGCGTGCCGGGCATCGGCGTCGATCAGCACCGGGCGCAGCTCGGGGTGTTCCAGCGCGGCGACCCGCACCAGCCCGCGCAGGGCGCTCTGGCCCACGTCGACGGTGTCGCCCGGCTCGACGTCGCGGGCCCCCCGGGTGACGACGCACAGCCGCGGCGCGGCCGAGGTGCCGGTGACGGCCTGCACGGCGCCGAGCAGCCGGCGGGTGCGCCGCAGGGACTGCCCGACCGGGTCCGCGCCGCCCGGGCTCCCGCACACCAGCACCACGCCGCGCGGCGGTTCGAGGCCGGCGGCGAGCCGCTCGGTGAGGGTGTCGCGGAAGGTGTCGAGACCGGCGTCGTCCAGCGGCAGGTCCCAGACGCTCGTACGGGCGCAGCGGGTGCGCAGCGCGGCGGCCAGCACCCGGGCGGCGCCGTCGGCCTCGCCCACGAGCAGCCAGCTCCCCGGGATACCGCCGCCGTCCGGGGCGGGCCGGGTCGCCCGCTGCCAGCCGATCTCCAGCAGCCAGTCGTCGGCGGCCGGGGTGTCGCGCACCGCCCGTCGTGCGAAGCGGATGCCGTTGGCGGCGAGGACCACCGTGCCGGCGTCGTCCAGGAGGCGGACGTTCGCCACGACAGCGTCCGGCGCGTTCTCGCTGATGTGCGCGTGGCCGTACGCGGCGGTCGCGGGGTCGCCGAGGACCCGTACCGCCTGCATGCCCACCGGGAGCACCAACGACTGGTCGTCCTCGTGCATCAGCGGTGCGACCGCCAACTGGGCGCACAGGTCCAGCAGTACGGGGTGGACCGGCAGCCCGGGCGCGGGATCGCTCGCCGTCGGGGGCAGCGCGACCTCGGCGACGTAACTGTCGTGGTGGCGCACGGAGCGCAGCCCGGTGATGCCGGTGAAGGCCGGGCCGTGCTCCAGTCCGCGCCGGCGCAGGCTCTCGTAGAAATCGGCCGGGTCCAGCGGCAGCGGGTGTCGCATCCGCAGCGCGTCGACGGATCTCGCGCGCTCCTCCGGCCGTACGGTCAGCCGGTGCAGCACCGCGTCGGCCTGCCGCTCCCAGCCGCCGTCCTCGCCCCGGGCCAGGATCTCGCAGTGCGCCCGGTCCGGGGCCGTCATCGTGACGACGGTGCTGAGCTCGGTGTGCCGGTCCAGGCGCAGCAGCTGCTCGAAGTGGACGTCGGTGACCTCCACTTCGTGCGGGGCCGCGCCGAACACCTCGCAGGCGGCGGCGAGCGCCGTCCCGCAGTGGGCCGCGCCGGGCAGGACCGCGTTGCCGTGCACGCGGTGGTCGGCGAGCCAGGGCAGCGCCTCCGTGCCCGCGTCGGCGCGCCAGCAGTGCCGCGCCGGCTCGCCGGGCACCTCGGTGTGGCGGCCGGGCAGCGGGGCGACCGCGGCCCCGGCCGGCTCCGCGGGGTGCGGGGCGTGTGCCCAGTGGTGGCGGCGGTCGAAGGTGAGGGTGGGGGCGTCGACGAGCTGCCCGTCGGCGTAGAGGCGACGCCAGTCGACCGGCACGCCGGCGCAGTGCAGGGCGGCGAGCTGGGTGCGCAGCGTGGTCGGTTCGTCCTCCTCGCGGCGCAGGGTGGGCAGCACCACGGGGGCGCCGGCCAGCCCGTCCAGGCTCCGCTCGACGGAGTGGGCGACGACGGGGTGCGGCGAGAGCTCGACGAAGACCTGGTGCCGGTCGGCCGCGGCGGCGGCCACCGCCTCGGCGAACCGGACCGGGCGGCGCAGGTTGTCGCACCAGTAGTCGGCGTCGAAGGCCGGCGTGGTCCCGGCGTCCACGACGGTCGAGTAGAACGGCACCTCGGCCGGCCGGGGGGTGAGCCCGGCCAGCGCCGTGCGCAGCGCCGGCAGCACCGGGTCGACGAGCGGGCAGTGCGAGGCGACGTCCACGGCGATCGGGAAGACCGGGACGCCGCGGGCCTCCCAGGCGGCGGCCAGCCGGCTCACCTCCGCGGTCCGCCCGGCGACCACCGTCGAGTCGGGTGCGGACAGCACGGCCACCGAGACGGTTTCGGCCGCTCCGTGCGCGAGTTCCTCGCGGACCGCGTCGGCGCCCAGCCCGACGCTCAGCATGCTGCCGGTACCTGCGATGTCGCTCAGCAGGCCGGAGCGGCGGCAGATCACCCGGACCCCGTCGGCCAGCGACAGGGCCCCGGCCACCACGGCCGCGGCGACCTCGCCCATCGAGTGGCCGATCACGGCGGCGGGTTCCACCCCGTACGCGCGCCAGGTGGCGGCGAGGGCGACCTGGAGGGCGAACAGCACCGGCTGCACGGTGCCACAGCCCTGCACGGGCTTGCCGCGCCGCAGGACGTCGAGCACCGACACCTCGCTCTGTGCCCGGATGAGTTCGTCGGCCTCGGTGAGCGCGTCCAGGAAGGCCGGTTCGCTCTTCAGCAGGCCGCGGCCCATGCCGGGCCACTGGGAGCCGTGCCCGGAGAACACCCACACCGGCTGCCGCTGCACGGCCGCGCCCACGGCGCCGGTCAGCACCGCCGGGTGGCGCCGGCCGTCGGCGAACGCCCGGAGCGCGCCGACGAGTTCACGCCGCCCGGACGCCACCAGCCCCAGCCGGCCGCGGCCCGCGCAGCGCCGCAGGGCCAGGGTGTGCGCGAGGTCCCGCAGCGGTACGTTCGCGCCCTCGCTGCCCTCCACCCAGTCCGCGAGCCCGGCGGCCGCGGCGGGCAGGACGTCCGGGGAGCCGGCCCCCAGCAGGAACACCTCGGGGGCGGCCGGCGCCGGGGGCGCGGAGCGCCGCGGGGCGGCCGGCTGCGGGGCCTGCTCCAGCAGCACGTGGACGTTTGTCCCCGAGAAGCCGAAGGAGGACACCGCGGCGAGCCGGGTGGGCGTGGCCAGCGGCCAGGCGGTGAGTTCGGTGGGGACGAAGAAGCGGGTGCCCGCCGCGCTGATCGCCGGGTTCCAGCGCCGGAAGTGCAGGTTCGCCGGTACGGCTCCGCGCTGCAGGCACAGCACGCTCTTGATCAGGCCGGTGACGCCGGCGGCCGGCTCCAGGTGCCCGACGTTCGTCTTCACCGACGTCAGGGCGCAGCGGCCCGGCCCGTCCCCGTAGACGTCGGCGAGACCGGCGAACTCGACGGGGTCGCCCACCGGGGTGCCGGTGCCGTGGGCCTCGACCATGCCCACGTCGCGGGGGTCGACCCCGGAGCGGCGGAGGGCCTCGCGGTACAGGGCCCGCTGGGCGTCCGCGGAGGGCGCGGCCAGCCCGTCGGACGAACCGTCCTGGTTCGTCGCCGAGCCCCGCAGCACCGCCAGGATCCGGTCGCCGTCCCGTAACGCGTCGTCGAGGCGTTTGAGCACCACCACGCCGCAGCCCTCGCCGCGCACGAACCCGTCGGCGCCGGCGTCGAAGCTCCGGCAGCGGCCGCTGGACGACAGCATGCCCATCCTGGCGAACGAGCGGGTGATGCGGGGGTGGAAGGTGAGGGTGACGCCGCCGGCCAGGGCCAGGTCGCACTCCCCGGCGTTCAGCGCCCGGCCCGCCATGTGCACCGCCACCAGCGACGAGGAGCAGGCGGTGTCCAGCGCCACGCACGGGCCGTGCAGCCCCAGCAGGTACGAGATCCGGCCCGCGGCCACGCAGTGCCCGTTGGTCAGGATCGACCCCTCCAACTCCTGCGGTCCGCCGGCCAGATGGTCCATGTAGTCGGCGTAGCTGATGCCGGCGAAGACGCCGGTGGGGGTGTCGTGCATCCGCTCCGGCGGGAGTCCGGCGTGCTCCAGTGCCTCCCAGGTGACCTCCAGCAGCAGCCGGTGCTGCGGGTCCAGGGCGTCGGCCTCGCGGCCGGCGACGCCGAAGAACGCGGCGTCGAACCCGGTGACCTCGCGCAGATAGCCGCCCTGGCGCGGGGGCTCGCTCCCGGGATCGCCGCGGCCGAGGGAACCGCCCGGGGCCAGTCGCCGGCGCTCGGCGGGCAGGTCGCCCACCGCGTCGCGGCCCTCGGCCAGCAGCCGCCACAGGGCCGCGGGTGTGTGGATGTCCCCGGGCAGCCGGCACCCCATGCCGATGACGGCGAGGGGCTCGGAGCTGCCGCCGGTGTGCGGCCCGGGTGCGGGGTGGGGTGTGGGGTGGGTCATCGCGTCTCCGTACGTTGGCGTGGTCCGGCCGGGGTCAGACGGCTTGGTTGCTGCCGAGGAGGATGGCGTTCTTCACGCCGCCGACCTGGTAGTTGAAGGTCAGCGCGTAGTCGAAGTCGAGCGGGCGGGGCCGCACGCCGGGAACGGGGTCGAACGGCAGCCCGTCGGCGGGCTGTTCGCAGTTCGCGGTGGGGCACACCTGCCCGTACTCCATCATCATCAGCGTCAGGGCGACGCCCACGCAGCCGGCCGGGGCGCCGTTGTGGCCGAAGCAGCCCTCCTGGGACGTCATCAGCGGGCGCCGGTCGGGCCCGTACAGCTCCCGGACGGCCTGGGACTCGAAGGCGGTGACGACGACGTTGCCGTCGCTGCCGCCGTGCACGTAGGGCACGTTGTTCAGGTGCCACCGGTCGCCGAGGCAGCGGCGCACCGCGGCGACCAGTTCGCTGCCGGTCTCGTCGCACGCCAGCGGGTTGGCCAGCCCGTCCCGGGTCATGGCGGTGGACAGCACCTGGCCGTAGAGGTGCGCCCCGCGCCGGGTGGCGTGCTCCCGGCTCTCGATGACCAGGGTGGCCGAGCCCTCCCCGTGGTTGATGCAGTCGGCCCGCCGGTCGTAGGGCCGCATCAGGGAGAGGAAGGACGGCACCAGCTCCGGCATGTCCGGGGTGCGCAGCGCGTCGTAGGTCTGCTGCGCGCCGTGCAGCAGCCGCTGGATGTTCTGGATGAGCCGCATGTCGAAGACGTCGACCCCGGTCACGACGGCGATGTCGACCTCGCCGCGGGCGATCATCCGCTTGGCGTGGGCGATCTGCACGGCGGACGAGGCGCAGCCGCACGAGACGGTGTAGCAGGGGCCGTTGGAGCGGGTCAGGGCGGCCTGCACCAGCGCGACGTCGGAGGGGGTGACGGCTTGTTGGGCGGCGACGAACAGCTCCATCGCCTCGGGTGCGGTGGTCGTGGCGGGGTCGGCGCGCAGTACCGAGAGATAGCTCTCGACATTCGCGTCCACACCGCCGCGGCCCACCAGGACCGCGGCCTCGCCGAGCGCCCCGTCGCGGTAATTCAGCCCGGCGTCCGCACATGCCTGCGCGAGCGATACCAAGCCGAATCTGTGCGCCTTGGTGTAATGCCGGGAAAAGAAGGGGGGAAGGTCCGGAAAGCGCTCGTCGAACATCTCCTGGGTCAGCCCGACGGAGCCGTAATAGACCTCGTCGTACTTCAGACAGGACTGACCGTTGACGGCGACTTCCCAGGCTTCTTCGGCGGTGAAGACCGGCTTCTCCGCGCCCGGCAGGCAGAATCCGACGCCGGTCACCACGGCGCTCCGGTCCGGATCGTACTCTTCGAGGTTCCTGGCTTCTCGGTTCACGACAGGACTCCGTCCCTCACGAGGATCAACATGTTCCCGCTCCTCTGCGAACTGTGCTCTTCCGGTGCCGCACGACGCCTACTCGGCGATGGTCGTGCGGTAATGCCAGCGATAGACGGGGACCTGCTCACCGTCCAACTCGGCGTATTCGCCGTAGAATTCGAAACGCTCGTAGCCATTGCCGCGCACGAGCCTTACCGGGTCCCGGAGATCCTCGCGCGAGTTCTGCGGCAGGGCCTTTCCCCCGGGCTCGTCGACGAGAATCACGATGCTTCTTCGCGCCATGCTGCACTCTCCGGTGTTCGTTTCAGGGTGTGCTGAGCTCAGCCGGAACGACGGCTGATCCGGATACAGATGTGCGGCGGGGGAACCTGCAAAGAGGTCACCGCGAGCGGCGGCTGCCGAGGGGAAGGGGGCGCCGGCCGACCCGGCGTGGCCTGCGGAGCGGCACCGGGCGGGAGGGGTGTGGGCGGCGGCTCGAGCGGCGGGCCGGGAGTGGGGCGCAGCTGCCGCTCCCCCGCCGGCCGGCGGTATTCGATCGCATGACGCCCCCTCGGTCGAAGGGTGGGGGGCCGATCAGCCGGTGCCGAAATCGGCACCGGCTGACGGATCCAAAACCCTCTACCGGGGACGCCCATACGGCACCACGGTCTGACCGCAACCAGGCACGGGGCCGGGCCAACGAGTAGGCCAGATGCCGCTCCCCGGAGAGGGTGGGCGGCCCACCGGTTGGATGTGTCAAGTTATCCACGGCCCATAGACGGCCTACAACAGTCAACCGCTAAGGCCACCCGTTCGGAGCAGCGCGAAATCTGGAAACTCGTACCAACTTGCGCCGCGGCATTGGTCGATGTCTTTAATTCGCTCATGACTGATGCAGCGCCGACTTGCGCACTTCTTCCGCTCCACCGCGAAATGGGGCCGTCTACAGCATTGCGCGCGCCGCTCGGCATTCACGCACGGGGTGCCCGGCACCCGTAGAGCGTCCGCCGGCCGGCGTTTGCCGCGCCGGGACACCGTCCCGGGCCGAACACGCCGCGCAGTAAGGCAAATTGAAGTGCCCACCGGTCTCCGACCGGTTCCGCGCGCACGAGGCCCCCGCGCTTCCCCCCACCACCGGACCGTCGGCAACTCCCCCTCAGACAAGGGCCATTCGATAATGACGTTCGATGCGGTGTGCCGGTCTTCCCGCGCCTGCGACATCCCCACGATGACGCTCGCCGAGTACGGGGAACAGCGGTGGGAGGCCGCGATAGAAGGGCTGGAGCCGCTGACCATGTCGCCCTACCGGGCCGGGTGGCGGCTGCGCGTCCTGCCCAGCATCGGGCACGTCCACGTGCGCCGGATGACCCGCCGGGTCGTCAACCGCGCGCTGCACTGCTGGATCACCGACGAGTGCGGCCTGTCGACGCTGAAGAACAGCCTCGCCGTGCTGGTGCGCGTCCTGGAGCAGGCCGTCCGCGACGGCCTGCTGGACGCCAATCCGGCCCGGGTGACCGGCTGGCAGCAGGAGTTCCAGCGCGCCCAGGCCGAGCACGCCGCCCCGCGGCAGCTGGCGCTGCCCGGCCCGGAGGCCCTCGACCGGCTGGCGGCCCGCCTCGTCCAGCGGTCCCCGGACGGCTACCGGGGCTGGGGCGACATCGTGCGCTTCGCCGCCTGGACGGGCACCCGATTCTCCGAGGTCTCCGCCCTCCGGGCACAGGACATCGACACCGACAGCTGGACCTGGCGGGTGTGCCGGCGCACCGTGTCCGAGCCGGGCGGCCTGGTGGACTGCGCGTCCCGCGGCCGCAGCCGGCGGACGGTGCCGCTGCGGCCCGCGGCCCGCGTGCTGGTGGCCGGGCGGCTGGAGGCGGCGCGGCACACCCCGCAGGCCCGGCTGTTCACCGGCCCGGCCCGCTGCCGGTTCTCCACCGCGGTTCTGCGCGAGGCGACCGGCTGGGACGACGTCGTGGTCGACCTCGGGCACCCGTATCTGCTGCGCCACGACCTGCGGCACACCGGGCTGACGTGGATGGCGGACGCCGGGCTTCCGCTGCCCGTGCTGTGCCAGGTCGCCGAGCGCCCGTCGCCGGAGGCCGTCCGGGGCTATCTGCCGCCCGGCGGCGTATCCCCCGCGGCGACGGCGGACGGCGGGGAGCCCCGGCCAGGAGCCGGCCCCCGCCCGTGAAGCGGGCGGGGGCCGGGTCGGTCGTACTGCGCCCTCCGAGCGGTGACGGCACCGGAGCCCTCGGCCGCCTCCTCACCGGCGGGACATCCAGCCGCCCGCGGGATCCGGCGTCACGTCCCCGGGCCGGCTACCGCCCGGAGAGCTCTCCGTCACCTCACAGGTAGGTGAAGGTGCCGGCGTTGGCGGTGCCGCCCGCGGTCTGGACGGTCACCGTCACGGTCGACCCGACGGTGCCGGGTGGGACCGTCCCGGTGACGGCGGTGCCGGTCCCGTTGACCGTGACCCCGGTGGCGGGCGTGCCTCCGAAGAGCACGGTCGCACCGTAGAGATTGGTCCCGGAGAGGGAGAAGGTGGAGCCGGCGGTCGCCGAGGCCGGCGTCACCGGGACGGTGACCACCGGAGCCGGCGGGAGGTAGGTGAATCCGCCGGGGACGGTCGCGGTGCCGGCCGGGGTCGTCACGACGACCGGGACGTTGCCGCCACCGGGGGGGCCGGCCGGGGTGAGGCCGAACAGCACCGCGCCACTGGGGTCCGTACCGAGGACGGTGGCCGGGGTGCCGCCGAAGGTGACGGTCCCGCCCTGCAGGTTGGTCCCGAGAATCGTGAACGGGGTACCGCCCGCGGTCGGCCCCGAGACAGGGACGATCACCGTGGCGGTGGGCGGCAGCGGCGGCGTCCCCACCACGTAGACGTAGGTCACCGGGTTGGTGGTGCCCACCGCGTTGGTCGCGGTGACCTGTACGGCACCCGCGGCGTGCGCCGGGGGCAGCACCGTGACCGTCAGCCCGACGAGGTCCTGCCCGATGATGGTGGCCGGCGTGCCCCCGAACAGGACGGTGGTGGTGCCGGCCAGGCCCAGCCCGACCAGGGTCACGGTGTTGCCACCCGAGGTCGGCCCCGAGTTCGGCAGCACGGCGAGCAGCACGGGCCCCTGCCCGGGCGGCGGGAGGTGCGGCTGCTGGACCGGCGAGATCAGTTGGGGTGTGGGTGTGGACATGGAAGTCCTCCTGCTGTCTGCGGCTTGTTGCCCGGCTCCGCTCGCGACGGACGCGGTGCGTCCTCGGAGTCCGGGCACTGGCAGCAGCCGGCCGTACGGGAGAACGGCCCGGGCGGGCACATCCGGCCGGATCACACCTGGGGAGTGTGCGGGGCCGCCGTGCTACCGGCCGGCCCCCCACCGCCCCGTACGAGGGGCGGCGGGCGGACCGACTGCTGAAGCCCGAGGGGGATGGACGGCCCACCGACCAGGCACCACCAGTAATCCAGACGTGTTGCCGCCCGACAACGGCCTTGACGCCAGGGCACCCGTTCGGCCCAGCGTGCGTTCCGGCTCAATCACCACGGTTGTCCACAGGCCCCGGCAGAGCACTCCGCGAAGCTCGTAGGCTTCAGGGATGGCTCAGGCGGACGTGGAAATGGTCGTGGACATGGATGTGGAAGGCGCTCCCGAGGCGGGCGAGGCGGTGCAGGTGCTGCGCCGGGTCTTCGGCTACGACGCGTTCCGCGGCAGTCAGCAGGAGATCATCGAGCACGTCATAGGCGGCGGGGACGCCGTCGTCCTGATGCCGACCGGTGGCGGCAAATCGCTGTGTTACCAGATTCCCTCGCTGGTCAGAAGCGGTGTCGGGGTGGTGATCTCGCCGCTGATCGCCCTGATGCAGGACCAGGTCGACGCCCTGCGGGCGCTCGGTGTGCGGGCCGGTTTCCTCAATTCGACGCAGGACCTGGAGGAGCGGCGGCTGGTCGAGGCCGAGTTCCTCTCCGGAGAGCTGGATCTGCTCTACCTCGCACCGGAGCGGCTGCGGGTGGAGCAGACGCTGAGCCTGCTGGACCGCGGCAAGATCTCACTGTTCGCGATCGACGAGGCACACTGCGTCGCCCAGTGGGGCCACGACTTCCGGCCGGACTACCTGGCGCTGTCGATGCTGCACGAGCGCTGGCCCGAGGTGCCGCGGATCGCGCTGACCGCCACCGCCACCGAGGCCACCCACAGTGAGATCAGCAGCCGGCTGCGGATGGCGGACGCCCGGCACTTCGTCGCCAGCTTCGACCGGCCGAACATCCAGTACCGGATCGCGACCAAGAGCGACCCGAAGCGGCAGCTGCTGGAGCTGCTGCGCGGGGAGCACCCGGGCGACGCGGGCATCGTCTACTGCCTCTCGCGCGCCTCGGTGGAGAAGACCGCGCAGTTCCTGGTGGACAACGGCATCGAGGCGGTGCCGTACCACGCCGGCCTCGACGCCCGCACCCGCGCCGCGAACCAGGCGCGCTTCCTGCGGGAGGACGGGCTGGTCGTGGTGGCCACCATCGCCTTCGGCATGGGCATCGACAAGCCGGACGTGCGGTTCGTGGCGCACCTGGACCTGCCGAAGTCGGTGGAGGGCTACTACCAGGAGACCGGCCGCGCCGGGCGCGACGGCCAGCCGTCGACGGCCTGGCTGGCGTACGGCCTCCAGGACGTGGTGCAGCAGCGCAAGATGATCGACGGGTCGGAGGGCGACGAGGCGCACCGCCGGCGGCTGTCGGCGCACCTCGACGCGATGCTGGCGCTGTGCGAGACGGTGCAGTGCCGGCGGGTCCGGCTGCTGGCCTACTTCGGCCAGGAGAGCACCCCCTGCGGCAACTGCGACACCTGCCTGGCGCCCCCGCAGACCTGGGACGGCACGGTCCCCGCGCAGAAGCTGCTGTCGACGGTGGTGCGGCTGCAGCGCGAGCGGGGGCAGAAGTTCGGCGCCGGCCAGCTCATCGACATCCTGATGGGCAAGAAGACCGCGAAGGTCATTCAGTTCGACCACGACCAGCTGAGCGTCTTCGGGGTGGGCGCCGATCTCCGCGAGGCCGAATGGCGGGGCGTGGTGCGGCAGTTGCTGGCACAGGGCCTGATCGCCGTCGAGGGTGACTACGGCACCCTCGTGCTCACGGACACCAGCGGCGAGGTGCTGCGCGGCGCGCGCGAGGTGCCGATGCGGCGGGAGCCGGAGAAGCCCGCGCGGGCGGCCCGGTCCAAGTCGTCGGGCAAGCGGGCGCCGGTGGACCTGCCCGAGGAGGCGCTGCCGGTCTTCGAGGCGCTGCGCGGCTGGCGGGGGCGTACGGCCAAGGAGCAGGGCGTCCCCGCGTATGTGATCTTCCACGACGCCACGCTCCGGGAGATCGCCACCGCCCGGCCGGCGACGGTCGCCGCACTGGGCGCGGTCAACGGCGTCGGCGAGAACAAGCTCGCGAAGTACGGGCAGCAGATCCTGGACGTCCTGGCCGGCGGCGACGGCGGCGACGGCGGGGAGGCCCCGGCGGCCGCGCCCGCGGGCCGGGCCGCGGCAGCCGAGCCCGAGCCGGCGGACGAAGAGGCACTGCCCGAGCCGCCGGACGACATCGACTGGTGAGCCCTCGGCGCTTTGCCCCCCTGTGCGGCCTTTGAGCGGGCCGCACAGGGCGGTCCTTCACACGACCGGTGCCAGAGATCTTGCTGGCTGTTACACAACGTACGGGTTGCCGTTAAGGACGCTCCGTACCCTGCTGTGCCGTACCGCGCCCCTATCGGGCGGCCCGTGCCGCCCCCGACGAGGAGTACCCATGCGGACCCCGAGCCGCTCCATGATCCGTACCGCCGCCGTCGCGACCGGTGCGCTGGCCGTCCTGCTGCTTCCCGCGGGCGCCGCCTTCGCCGCCGATTCCACCGCGCCCACGGAGAGCCGGACGTCGATCATGCTGCCCGACAACGGGCTGGCCGGACTGGCCGAGAAGGCCGGTCACCTGCCCAAGGCGGGCCTCATCGGCGGCGCCGGCGCGCTGGGCATGGTGGGCGCGGCCGCCGTCGTGCACCGCCGGCGGCACGCCGACCGCGGCCGCCGGATCTGATCCGCCCCGGACCGGCCGGCCCTGCGTACGGACCGGCCGCCGGAAACCCGCGGCCGGAGCGTCGCCCGGCCACCGGGAGCGGCCGCTACTCCCCCAGCATCCGCTGCACGTCCGCGTACCCCAGCACCCCGCCGCCGGTCCCGGTCACATCCGGCAGCTCCCGCCCCTCCCGGATGGCCTCCGCCGCCCCGAGCGCGGCCTGCAGCGCCGTACGGAAGAGCAGCGAGCCGGTGCTGATGCGGCGCACCCCCAGCTCCGCCAGCCGGCCGAGGGTGTGCCGGCCCGGGGTGAAGAGGATGTTCACCGGCGCCGGCACCTCGGCGACCAGCACCGCTACGTCCTCGTCGGTGACCACCCCGGGGACGAAGATCCCGTCCGCGCCCGCGGCCAGATAGCTCTCGGCGCGGGCAAGCGTCTCCGACAGCGGCGGCGGGGCGTCCACCAGCCAGTGGGTGTCGATCCGGGCGTTGAGGAACAGCCCCGGCGCCCGCTCCTTCGCGGCGCTGATCAACTCGGCCTGCCGGGCCGGGTCCTGCAGCCCCGCGCCACCCGGCAGCCCGTCCTCCAGATTGAGCCCCGCGGCCCCGGCCTCCGCCAACTCCCCCGCCAGGTTGGCCACCTGCGCCGCGTCCCCGCCGAACCCGCCCTCGATGTCGACGGTGTACGGGCACTCCAGCCGGCCGTTGAGGCGCAGCGCGAGGGCCAGCGTCGCGTCCCGGGCCTCGGCGAGAGCCCGCCCGTCGGGGTAGCCGTGGGCCGCGGCGACGCCCAGGCTCGTCGTGCCGACCGCCGGATATCCGGCTCCGGCGAGCACGACGGCCGAGGCGACATCCCAGGCGTTGGGCAGCAGCAGCGGCTGGTCGGCGTGGTGCAGCGCGTGGAAATGGAAGGTGGCGTACTCCGGGGAGCTACTCATACCGGCACCGTAGGCATGTCTGCCCGCCGTAGCCACCGAAGACTCGCGGCGGGCCGGGGCGCGATGACCACTCCGGCGTACAGCACCCGCCCGCACGGCCCCCGCCCCGTTCCGCCACGGCCCCGCCGCCACGCCCCCGGGTGCCCCCGGGTGCCCCCGGGCGCGCCGCCGCCGCTACCCCAGCCCCGCGCACGCCCCCGGCCGCCGCCCGTACACCGTGACCCGGGCACCGTGGATGTCCGTGCCGGCGCAGCGCTCGAACGCGTCGCGCAGCGTGCTGCGCTTGGCGATCTCCTGGTCACTGTTGTCGGTGGGCCGGCCGTCGGGGTCGCTCGCGACGATGATCCGGCGGACGGTCAGTATCCGGTCGTGGATGGCGTCACCGGTGCGTTCGGTGCCGTAGAGGGTGTGGGAGGCCAGCGGGCTCCTGGCCAGGGCGAGGTCGGTCAGCCCGCGGAAGTCGTGCGGGAGGGTGGCCCGCCAGATCCGCCGCCGGGCCGGCATGAACAGCAGGCCGTCGCCGGGCCGGGCCTGCGCGCGCACGGCCTCGGCGACCGCGGTGACGTCGTCGACCCGGCTGTCGGGGCTGCGCAGATGGACGTTGACGGGCAGCAGCGCGGCCACCGCCGCCGCCACCGCGAGGCTTCTGCGCAGCCGCCGGGCGCGGGTCTGGCCCTGTTCGCCGGCCGGACGCAGCAGCCGGGCCAGCGCGGCCCCGGCGAGCAGCGCGAACCCCACGACGTAGTAGAGGACGTAGCGGTCGACGTAGGCCGGCTCGACGTGCGAGAGGAGCAGCAGCAGGAGGGTGGGCAGGAGCAGGAGGGGAATGCCCAGCGCCCGCAGGCCGACCGGGCCGCGGGAGCGCACCGGCACGCGGGCGCAGGCGATGCCGAGCACCGCGAGGACGGCGAACGTCAGCAACTGCAGCGGGTCCGGCCACATCAGCCAGCTGATCTGCGCGGACTGCCGGCTGCTGTACACGGCCAGCGGCGCCAGCGCCGCGAGGACGGTCAGGCAGCACAGGGCCCAGGCGCGCAGCACCCGGCGCGGCACAGGGGCGAGCACCAGCGCGGCACCGTGCGCGGCCAGCGCCAGCGACGCGAACTCGTGTATGAGGCAGGCGCACAGCATCAGCGCCGTGTAGCCCGGCCACAGCGTTCCGCGCGGCGGCCGGGCGGCGGCCGGCACCAGCAGATACGTCGCCCAGACGACCAGCGCGCAGACCGCCGCGTACGAGCGGCCCTCCTGGGCGTACTGCTGCACGACCGGGACCAGCGCGAAGGTGAGACCGGCGAGCAGCCCGGCCCGCCGCCCGACCAGGCGCTGCCCCAGCAGGGCGACGCCCGCCGCGGCGGCGGTCATGGCGGCCACGGACGGCAGCCGCAGGCCGATCACGTCGCCCAGGGCGCCCACCGGAGTGCTCTCGTAGACGCGGAACCAGAGGTGTATCAGCGCGTAGTACAGGCCGTGGACGACATCGACGTGCTGGAGCGTGGGCCACAGATCGGCCAGGCGGCGGTGCGCCATGTCGTAGGTGACCGCCTCGTCCCGCCATACCGCGTCCTGCCGGCGGATGCCCCACGCCCCCAGGAACAGCATCAGCCCCGAGGGCACCAGGACCACCGTCCCCCGTGCCGCCCACTCACCACGGGCGGGCACGGCGGACGCGTACGCGGGGGGTGCTTGCGCTGCGTCGATGACGGACTCCGGTCGCATACGGGACGGAGGAGACACGGGCAAGCACACTGTAAATGGCGGCGCGCCCGGGTTCCGGGCGCGCCGCGTGGATCTTCGCCGGGCCGTTGCCGCAGCCCGGGCCGGCTCAGCCGATCCGGGTCAGCTTCGCTCCGAACGACGGCTCGACCAGGTCCTCCTTGAGGGCGACCGGCACCTTCTGGGTGCTCTCGCCGTTGCCGACCGTCAGCACACCGACGGTGGTACCGGCCTTCGCCTCGTGGGGGACGGCCTTGCCGCCGTTGCTCATGGCGAAGGTCGCCTTCATGCCGGGCCAGCCGACCGCCGACAGGTCCTTGGTCGCCACGACCGGCGTCTGACCGCCGAGGCCGTCGTCCACGTACCCGACGACCTGCCCCTTCTTCACCACCGTGTCCGAGACCAGCGCCCCCCGGGCCGCGGTGATCACCTTCTCGGTGTTGCTCAGCACCAGTCCGAGCTGCGCGTTGGGGTCGGGGCTGTTGGTGTGCTGGTCCATCGTCACGCCGAGGATCAGCTGGTCCTTGCCGCCGACGGTGCGGTAGCTCGCCCACATGAACGTGCCGCCGGCCGGGGTGCTCGATCCGGTCTTGATGCCGGCGACCTGGCCCGCCATGGTCGTGAGCAGGCTGTTGTTGTTGTAGATCTTCTCCGGCAGGCCCGCGATCTGGACGTTCTCGGTGCGCACGACCTCCCGGAACGCGTCGTTCTTCATGACCTGCTCGGCGAGCTTGAGCTGGTCGACGGCGGTGCTCACGGTCGCCTTGTCCAGGCCGCTGGGGTCGGTGTACGTCGTCTTGGACATACCCAGCTTCTTGGCGGCGTCGTTCATCTTCTTCACGAACGCCCCCTCGGAACCGGCATCCCAACGGGCCAGCTGCCGCGCGACGTTGTTCCCCGAGGGGATCATCAGCATCTGCAGCATCTGGTACTGGTTGAACTGCTGGTCCTTCTTGAGCGGAACGCGCGACTCGTCCTTCTTCTGGGAGTCCGCCTCACCCTGCGCGTCGATCGTGATCGTCTGGCCCTTCTCACCCTTCTTGAGCGGGTGGTCGCGCAGCAGCACGTACGCGGTCATCACCTTGGCGACGCTCGCGGTCGGCACGGGCTTGGCCTGGCCGGACGTGCCCAGGCTGCCGACGCCGACGACCGAGACGGCGGCCTGGCCCTGGTCGGGCCACGGCACCGAGAGCTTGCCGCCGTCGAAGGTGAACGCGGCCGAGCCGCCGACGGCGAGCGCGGGCTCGGGCAACGGGCGCACGCTCTGGACCACCACGAAGATGATCGCCAGCAGCACCGCCAGCGGGGTCCAGATCTTGAACCGGCGGACGACGTTGCGCAGCGGGGTCTCGGGCGGCGGCGGGGTGTTGGTGAGCTTTGCCAGCAGGTCGAGCGGGGGCAGGGGTTGCTGCTTGGTCCGCTCCGACTCGGGCAGCCCGGCCGGGGCGGCGGCGGCACCCGCGTCGGCGGCCGGCGGCATGGCACCGGGCCGGTCGGCGGGCTTCTGCGGCGTGCTCGGCTTGGCGGGCGCGGCAGCCGGCAGCGCTCCGGCAGCGGCGGCGGCCTTGCCGCTCGCACCCGATGCCTTACCTGCCGGCTTGTCCGCCCCCTTCGACGTCTCCGCGGGCGCGTCCTGGGCCGCGTCCTTGGTAGCCCCCTTGGTCGCGCCCTTGGCCGCGTCCTTCGGGGTCTCCTTGGCCGGCTCCTTGGGCGTGTCCTTGCCCGGCGTACGGGCCGGGGTCCTGGGCGCCGTCTTGCCCAGCGACCGCCCGGCGGCGGAGTCGTCGTCCCGCTTCAGCGCGACGAACTGACTGGTGCGCTCCGCGTCGCTCTCGGCAACGGAACCACCGCCCTTGGCGCCGGACGCACCCTTGGAACCCTTGGCCTCGTCCTTGCCCTTGTCCTTGCCCTTGGAAGCGGCCTCGTCCGCGTCCTTGCCCTTCGCCTTGTCCTTGGACGCGGCCTCGTCCGCGTCCTTGGCACCGGGCGCACCCTTGGGGCCCTCCGCGGCCTTGCCGTTGGCCTGCTCCGCGGACGTGTCCTTGCTCTGCTCCGCGGACGTGTCCTTGCTCTGCTCCGCGGACCGGCCCTTGGCGGGCGGGTTGATCTTGAACGCGGTGGTCGCCTGGTCGACCGCCTCGCCCGAGGCAGGCTTCCCCTTGCCCTTCGCGACAGCGAACACCCGGGTGGCTTCATCGACCGCCGACCCGTCGTCCTCGGCCTCACCGCCGCCCGATTCGCCGGCCGCGTCGTCAGCCTTCGCGTCACCCTCGGCGCCGGACGCACCCTTCTGCGCCCCGACGGTCTTGAACACGGCCGTCGGCTGATCAACAACCTTGCGCTCAGCCTTGGCCCCGGGCTCGGCGTCAACCTTCGCCCCGGACTCGACCCCGGACTTGGCCCCAGCCTTGGCGCCCGTCTCGGCCTCGGCCTTGGCGTCCGTCTCGGCCTCGGCCTTGGCGTCCGTCTCGGCTTCGGCCGCCGCGTCACGCCCGGCCTCGACCTCTGCCGCCTTCGCGCCCGTCTTCGCCTCGCCCTTCGCGCCGGCCTTGACGGCGGACTTCGCCTGACCCTTCGCGCCGGCCTTGGCATCCGACTTTGCAGTCGGCTTTGCGGCGGCACCCTCGGAGTCGCCCTTCACCGCACCGGACCCCTCAGAGCCGGACTCCTCAGAGCTGGCCTTCGCGGAACCGGCCTTCTCCGAACCGCCCTCGGACACCGAAGCCTTGGAACCGGACGCCTTGGAGCCGGACTGCTTGGAACCGGACGCCTCGGACCCGGAGTCCTTGGTCCCGGAGCCCTTGGACGCGGAGCCCTTGGAGGCGGGGCTCTCGCTGCCGGACTCCTCGCCGTCTCCGCCGTCACCGGCCTCTTCCGCGTCGCCCTCGCCGTCCTTGTCGCCCTTCCCCGCGACCCAGGCCGCCACGGCGTCCCGCAGACGGCCGTCGCCGGCCTCGCCGTCGCCCTCGCCGTCCGCGGAGGCCCCAGCGGCCTCCTGGGCCGTCTCAGAGCGCTCAGGGGCCTCAGGGCCCTCACCCTTCCCGGGCGTCCCGGAATCCTCAGCTGCCTCAGCAACCCCGGTCTCCGTCGCCGGCTCATCCGGCTCCCCACGGAGGACCGACAGCCGCGGATCACGTCCGCTCTGCGCCGCCTCCCCCGACGACTGCTTCTTGTCCGACTTGTCGGGGGACTCGCCCGCCACCGATGTCTCCTTCGTACGTCGCACTGCCCTGCCCGGCCCAGTGTTTCCAAGTGTCCTGTGTCCGCGCGACGTCACCCCAACCGCCACGCGAATCGGGACGCGCCCCACCCCTCGGAGAGATGTCGCCAACGTGCAAGACGAGAACGACATACCTACCGGTTCCCTACCGAACCCCCCACGCACTCTCGACAGATGAATGTGAGAGGGGTCACCCTGTCATTCATCCACGCGGGGAGGCATGGATGGGCAGGAGCCGCAGAACAATTCCGGAGGAGCTTCTGCTGCTCGCTTTGGACCCGACGACGGGCACCACAGCGCAGCCGCAGTCGCTCGACCTCGGCCTGGCCGGGGCCCAGCTAGTAGAGCTGGCTCTGGCAGGACGGATAGCCCCAGACGGGGATCGTATCGCCGTGGTGATGGCACGGCCGACAGGAGATCCGACTCTGGACTCCGCGCTCGAACTGCTGCGCCGACGCGGCAGTCCGGTGCGGGCGGTCCACTGGATCGGCGGACCCCGACTGGGGCTTCGCCAGACGTACCTCACGCATCTCGAACGGTGCGGCATGGTGCATGCCGTGGCGGGCCAGATGTGCGGGGTGCTGCCGACGACGCGCTACCAAGCGACGGAGACGGCCATCAGCCGGGAAATCAGGGCCCGGCTGGACAACGCGATCCGCACCGGCGTACCCCCGGACCCGCGGACCGCGGCGCTCGCCGCGCTGGCCCATGCGGTCGGACTCGGCAAGCACCTCTACCCAGGGAACGAAGGGCGGTCATCGCGCTCCCGTCTCCGGGATCTGATCCGACACGACCCGATGGGCGGGCTGGTCGCCCACGCCGTCATGGACGTGCAGAACGGTGCCGCGGCACAGCCCCGACGGCCGCAGGCCGCCGGAGCGGGAGCAGTCCGGCAGCCGACGGCCCGTGCGGCGGAACCGGCCGGCGCGCCGGGTCAGGCCCGGCACGGCCACGGCAGGATGGCTCGCGTGGGCGCCCGCTGACGCCCTGAGGGCCGCGCCCGTACGCGCCGCACGCCCCTCGTACCACCAGTGCGCACGTACGGCGTTCCGCACCACCGGTGCACGACACCTGGCGCCCCCTCAGCGCCGGCGCCGGGCCACGTCAGCACCGCTTCCGCACCACCTCCGCACCACTCGCACCACCGGACCCACAGTCCCGTTCGGGAGCCGCAGCAGGAAGCGCGGGGTGGCGGGCCGGCCGTTTCGGACAACGGCCGGCCCGCCACCCCGCGCACATGACCGCTCGCCTTGTGTGTGCGTTTCACTGCGCGGCGTCACCCCGGAGTGGCAGTCTGCTGAAGAAGAAACAACAGCAGTACGGAGCCGGAGGTGCACTTTCCGTGGCGTCCAATGTCAACCCCACCGTCAGGCGACGCCGGTTGGGCCAGGAGCTGCGCAGGCTCCGGGAGCTCAAGGGCATGACGGCGGAAGAGGTGGCCGAGCGGCTGCTGGTCTCCCAATCGAAGATCAGCAGGCTCGAGAACGGCCGCCGCAGCATCAGCCAGCGCGACGTCCGAGACCTGTGCGGCGTCTACGAGGTCGAGGACCACCGCATAGTCGATTCGCTGATGCAGATGGCCAAGGATTCGCGCCAGCAGGGCTGGTGGCACGCCTTCGGCGACATTCCGTACAGCGTCTACATCGGTCTGGAGACCGAGGCCGCCTCACTGCGGATCTACGAGTCCCTGCTGGTGCCGGACCTGCTGCAGACCCCCGGCTACGCCGAGGCCGTCATCCCGGGCACGGTCCCCGAACTGGCGCCGGACCACTTGGAGAAGCGCATCCAGGTGCGGATGCGCCGCCAGGAGCGGGTCAACGACCCCGAGCGGCCGCTGCGACTGTGGGTGGTGCTGGACGAGAGCGCCCTGCGCCGGGTGGTCGGCAGCCACCTGATCATGCGCGAACAACTCGACCATCTCGTCGAGATGAGCAATTTGCCGCACGTGACGGTGCAGATCCTTCCGTACGACACCGGCGCCCACGCCGGAATGTCGGGAACGTTCTCGATCCTGAAATTCGACGACGCCTCCGATTCCAGCGTGGTGTACATCGAAGGCGTCACCAGTGACCTCTATCTGGAGAAAACCAACGATGTGCACAAATACACGATCATGTACGAGCATTTGCGTGCGCAGGCGCTGAGCGCCGAGGCCAGCAGGGAGTTCATCGCGGCGGCGGCGAAATCCCACGCGGATGCGCGGGGGTAAGGCCCGAGCTTCACGGAAAGCGGGCGGAATCCGGGATTCCGGAGAAAGGGTTCGCACGATACACCTGCCCCCTGGCCCGTGAAAAGAGATCAAGGAATATGCCATTCGGACGGGTGAACGGCCTCTGCGGCTCGTGATGTTGGCGCGTAGCGTCATCAGTACCGAATCCGCGGTAACTCAGAGTGAGCTGGAGTGAACATGGCCGTGCAGCCGAATTCCGCCTTCTCCTGGACCAAGTCCTCGTACTCCGGTGGCAACGGCGCCTGCGTGGAAATCGCCGTCCCCACCACCGCTGCCATCGCGGTGCGCGACTCCAAAGACCCCGAGGGGCCGCGCCTGACCTTCGTCAACTCCGCCTGGAGCCGCTTCGTGTCGGACGTCGCCGGTGGCACGTTCGACGTGGCGTGACCTGAACCCTCACGATCCGCTTTTCGCAGATACGAGCCCTCTCGACTGGATCGCCGTCCCGGCCGAGGGGGCTCGGCCCTGTCCGGACCCGTAAACGCCCCACCCGCGAGCACCCCGAACCCTGACCGCCGAATCTCCGGGACATTACGCCCCGTGAGCGAAATTCACCGCAATTCGGCCACGTACCGGTCCGTCCCCGGGACGGTCGGGACGAAAGGCGCCACCAGTTCCACCCGCCCCAGCCCCGACTCCGCCACCTCCTGCCCCAGGTCCGCGAAGTGCTCCGCCCACCCCTCGCGCGGGTCCTGCTGGAGGAACCACAGCAGCGTCAGCCGGGTCTCGACACCCTCGACCTGCTTCACGTACGTCATCCGGTCGCCGGGCAGCGGGGTGGGCCGGAAGACCGTGACCATGGCCGCCGGGGAGCCCGCCAGCCGCCGCGGCAGATGCCGGGTGCGCAACCACGCCAGCAGCTCCGCCCGCTCCCGCGGCCCGGCCGCGTCGATCACCTCCAGCACCAGCCCCGCGTACGGGTGGTCCAGCGCGTGGAAGTCCCGGGGGCCCGCCGTGCCGTCGCGGTAGACCGTCGCCAGATGATCCTGGAAGGCCGTGAAGACGTGCGTGCGGTCCTGGTGGATCCGGCCGTCCCGGTTGAGGCGCCGGTTGATGGCGACGGTCCACCGCATGTGCTCGTCGTAGCGGCCCTCGGTGAGCCAGTACGTGGAGAGGTAGCAGCCGGCCGTCACCGGCCGGGCGACGGCGGACTCCTCCGGGTAGCGCAGCAGTTGCAGGGCGCGGGTGGCGACCCAGCGGCGGCCGGCGAAGATCCAGGGCATCGCCATCGCCCCGGCGATGTAGTGGTCGTCCTCGTACCAGCGGTTGTAGGCGTACTCATGGCCCGGATGCGGTTCGACCATGGTGATCAGCGCATGCCCGGGGTGCACGCCGTAGGGGCCGACGGCGGCCAGCTCGGCATAGGTGGCGGCCCGGGTGTCCGCGGCGGGCTCGGCGGCCGCGCCCGCCGGTGTGTCCGTGCTGTCTGCGGTCATGACAGTCAGGTGTAGCTGACGAAGCGTCAGAAGGGGAGGGGTGCGGGAGGTGAAGGCGACGGAGCGGGGCGGGGACGGGTGCACCCTTCGTTCACCATGCGGGCACCCCTGCACACCACCTTCCGTCGCGCCTAAGCTGCCTGGCATCTGCAGCTAACGAGGGTTAACCGCAGATCTGAGCGATGGGAGCTGCCATGCCGGACATGCCGGATGTGATCCTTTCCGAGGCCCGTACCCCCGCCCCCGCGCTCGCCGCGCGCGCGGCCCGGACCGGCAGTTCGCCCGTACGCGACATCCTGGCGCTCACCGCCCGGCCCGAGGTCATATCGTTCGCCGGCGGGCTGCCGGCGCCCGAGCTGTTCGACGCGGCGGGCATGGCGGACGCCTTCCGGCATGTGCTCGCCGAAGCGCCGCGGCGGGTCCTCCAGTACTCCACGACCGAGGGCGATCCGGCGCTGCGGGCGGCCGTCGCGGCGCGCTACTCCGCCCGCGGGCTGCCCACCGAGGCCGACGACCTGCTGGTGACGACCGGTTCCCAGCAGGGCCTGTCGCTGCTGGCCACCGCGCTGCTGGAGCCTGGTGACGTGGTGCTGGTCGAGGACCCCTGCTACCTCGCGGCGCTGCAGATCTTCTCGTTGGCCGGCGCCCGGGTGGTGCCGGTGCCGACCGACGACGGGGGCCTGGACCCGGCCGCGCTGGACGAGATCGCCGCACGCGAGCGGCCCAAGCTGCTCTACGTCATCCCCACCTTCCAGAACCCGACCGGCCGCACGCTGTCCGCCGAGCGACGGGCCGCGGTCGCGGAGGTGGCCGCGCGCCGCGGCCTGTGGATCGCCGAGGACGACCCGTACGGGGAGCTGCGCTTCGAGGGCGAGCCGGCGCCGTGGGTGGCGGCCTTCCCGGGGGCCGAGGACCGTACGGCACTGCTCGGGTCGTTCTCCAAGGTGATGGCGCCGGGGCTGCGGCTGGGCACGGTGCGGGCGCCGGCCGCGCTGCGACGGGCCTGCGCCATCGCCAAGCAGGCCGCCGACCTGCACACCTCGACCATCGATCAAGCCGCCGCCGCCCGGTACTTGGCGGTCACGGACCTGGACGGCCATCTGGCGCGGGTGCGCGACGCCTACCGCGCGCGGCGGGACGCACTGATCGACGGCTTGCCCGCGGCGCTCCCGGAGGGGTCGCGGTGGAACCGTCCGGCGGGCGGCATGTTCGTGTGGGCGACGCTGCCCCCGGGGTACGACGCGGCGGCGCTGCTGCCCGAGGTCGTCAAGCATGACGTCGCCTACGTCCCCGGGGCGCCGTTCTTCGCCGGAGCTCCGGACCCGACCGCCGCCCGGCTGTCGTTCGTGACGCATGCGCCGGAGGAGATCCGCGAGGGCCTGGGCCGCCTGCGCAAGGCGCTGGAGGGCACCCGCCGCGAGGGGTGAGCCCCCCGGTGGGCCGGGGCGGCACGTCCCGGCCCACCGGATCGCCGCCGCCTCTGGCCTTCCGACGCCCTCCGCCCTACCCTGACGCCTCTACCTGATGCACCGTCAGTTCCGTTGGCGGATACGCCGGGTCGACCCGACAGGAGGCAGAGATGCTGCTGCGGAACAAGACCGTCGTCGTCTCGGGCGTGGGGGCGGGCCTCGGCCATCAGGTCGCGGCGGCGTGCGTACGGGACGGCGCCTCGGTGGTACTGGGTGCCCGTACGGAGGCGAACCTCGCCAAGTCGGCCGCGCTCATCGACCCCGCCGGCGAGCGGACGGCCTGGCGGGCGACCGACATCAGCGACGAGGAGCAGTGCGTGGCGCTGGCCGCGCTCGCGGTGGAGCGGTTCGGCGGGATCGACGCGGTGATCCATGTCGCCGCGCTCGACGCGCTCTTCGGCGGCCTGCGGGACGCCGACTTCGCCTCCTGGCGCGATGTGGTGGACGTCAATCTCTTTGGCACTCTGCGGATGACCCGGGCCTGCCTGCCCTCGCTGACGGCGCGGGGCGGCGGTTCGGTGGTGATGATCGGCACCCAGTCGTCGGTGGCCGCTCCCTCCCAGGTCCAGCAGGCGGCGTACGCGGCGTCCAAGGGCGGCCTGGTCTCCGCGATGTACTCGCTGGCGCGCGAGCTCGGACCGGACCGGATACGGGTCAACACCGTGCAGCCCGGATGGATGTGGGGCCCGCCGGTCGAGGCGTACGTACGGTTCCAGGCGCACACCGAGGGCGTACCGGAGGCCGAGGTGCTGGCCCGGCTCACCGAACGGATGGCACTGCCCGAGCTGGCGACGGACGCGGACGTGGCGGAGACCGCCGTCTTCCTGGCCTCCGACCGGGCACGCGCCATCACGGGCCAGTCGCTGCTGGTCAACGCGGGCGAGCTGATGCGCTAGCGCTCCACGCGAGGGCCGGTCCGGGGGCCTGCCCCGCCCTGCGCACCGCACCGCCTCCCCTCTCTCCCCCTCCCCATCTCTTCCCCCTCCGTTCCTTGTTCGGCTGTGGCCGCACCGGATCCCGTTTCCGTGCGGTGGTGCGTTCGGGCCTGTCAACGGCGCCCGGCGAAGTGTCCGTTCATCGTGGGTTCGGCGGTCGGCGCGGGACAACGCCCGCGAGAGTCAAGGCGGAGTAAAATCGTTCGCTTTGCTGATCGCCATTCATATCCATGACCCACGATGGTCTTGACCGGTCCGCTCAAGCGGCGGTTCAATCCCCGAAGTCCCCACTCCCGCAAGGGGACCCCGCCCCACAGGACGTCACGGCGAAGTGCCCCACGTTCACAAGGCGGACCCCTGGAGGGGGCATGAACAGTCTCGACTGGGCCGTGCTCATCGGCTACTTCGGCGTGATGGTCGCGATCGGCGTGTGGTCGCACAAGAGGGTGGACGACGTCAGCGACTTCTTCACCGCCGGCGGCAAGATGCCGTGGTGGCTGTCCGGCATCTCCCACCACATGTCGGGCTACAGCGCCGTGATGTTCACCGGGTACGCCGGTATCGCCTACCAATACGGCGTCACCTCTTACGTCACCTGGTCCTTCCCCATCGCGATCGGTATCGCCATCGGGGCGCAACTGTTCGCGGGACGGCTCAACCGGCTGCGCTCACGACTCGGTGTCGCGTCGCCGCTGGAATACCTCAAGGCCCGCTACAACCTGCCGACGCAGCAGGCGCTGGCCTGGTCCGGCGTACTGCTGAAGATCGTGGACGTGGGCGCCAAGTGGGCGGCCATCGCCACCCTGTTGTCCGTCTTCACCGGCATGTCGCTCGGCCAGGGCATCCTCATCACGGGCCTGACCACCGGCGTGTACTGCACCGTCGGCGGACTGTGGGCCGACGCCCTCACCGAGCTGGGACAGTTCGTCATCCAGCTGCTGGCCGGCGTCGCGATGCTGGTCACCGTCCTGGGTGAGCTGGGCGGTTTCAGCTCGCTGTGGACCGTGTGGGACAAGCTGCCGGACAGCCACACCCAGCCGACCGTCGGCCCGTACACCCTGACGTTCCTGCTCGCCTACCTCTTCATCAAGACCTTCGAGTACAGCGGCGGCATGTGGAACCAGGCCCAGCGCTTCATGGCCACCTCCGGCCCCCGGCAGGCGAAGCGCTCGGCCCGGCTGTCGGCACTGCTGTGGTTCGTCTGGCCCGCCGTCCTCTTCTTCCCCATGTGGGTGGCACCGCTGCTGGTGAAGGCGCAGAAGCCGGACGCCTCCGACTCGTACGCGCTGCTGACCGAACGCCTGCTGCCGCACGGCCTGCTGGGGCTGGTCATCGTCGGCTTCTTCTCCCACACGATGGCGATGTGCTCGTCGGACGCCAACGCCATCTCGGCCGTCTTCACCCGCGACATCGCGCCGGCCCTGTCGGCGAGGGCGCGCGCCTGGTCGCACCGGGCGGGGCTGCTGGCCGCGCGGTTGTCGACGGTCGCCTTCCTGGCGCTGTCGATGGCGATAGCGACGCAGGTCAACTCGCCGACGTTCAAGGACATCATCACCGTCGTCATCAAGTGGGTCGCCGGACTGGTCGGCCCGATCTCCATCCCGTTCCTGCTCGGCATGCTGCGGGTCTTCCGCAGGTCGGGGCCCACGGCGGCGCTGGGGTCGTGGGCGGCCGGCCTGTTCGCCTTCTGGCTGACCAACTACGGCCTGGGCGATGTGCAGTTGCAGATCCAGATCGTCTCGCCGGTCGCCACCTCACTCGTGCTCTACCTCCTGCTCGGCCTCGTACGGCCGGAGGACACGGAGGAGCGGGACGCGGTACTGGCGCGGATCAACTCCGGGGGCGACGACGACGGCGCGGTCGGGGCCTGGGCGGTGACCGGGGCGATGACCGGGGCGGACGCCGGTGCCGGTGCCGGCGTCAGCGGTGCGACGGGGCTGGAGGGCATTCCGGAGCAGACGGCCGGGGCGGAGGGTCTGACGGGAGACGGGGGGAGGGGAGACGGACGGACAGGGGACGGGCGGGGGACGGGCTGATGGAAGACGGGATGACGGGGGGGCGGGCTGGCGGGCTGACGGAAGACGGGCGGGGCCCGGGCGGGGGGCTCGGGCCGTGAGGCCGACGGGTGCGTTGCGTGGCGGCTCGCCCCGCTGCGGGGGCGCTAGGCGCGCGGGTAGCGGGCGAGCCAGCCCGGGGACGAGCCGGCCGGGCCGTGCAGGGCGGGCCCCTGCGTCATCTCCATCGAGAAGTCGTCGGCCAGTTGCAGGATCGTCTCCCGGCCCTCCAGCTCGACCAGCCACTCCGGCGGCAGGGCCGTCTCGCCGTGCAGCGTGCCCAACAGATTGCCGCAGATGGAGCCGGTGGAATCGCTGTCGCCACTGTGGTTGACGGCGAGCAGCAGGCCGTGCCGCATGTCCTCGGCGACCAGCGCGCAGTACACACCTATGGACAGCGCCTCCTCCGCCGTCCAGCCCTCGCCCAGCGACTCGACCCGGGCGGGCGTCGGCATGCCCTGCCGCACGGCGCCGAGCGCGCGCTTGAGGGCGTCGGTGGTCTCCTCGTGGCCGGGGCGGGTGGCCAGATGCGCCAGTGCCTTCTGCACGGCGCCGTCGAGGTCCTCGCCGCGTGCCAGCGAGTGGCTGATGACGGCGAACGCGCCGGCTGCGAGGTAACCGGTGGGATGGCCGTGCGTCTGTGCCGCGCACTCGACGGCGAGCTGGAACACCAGCTGCGGCTCCCAGCCCACCAGCAGCCCGAACGGCGCGGAGCGCATCACCGCGCCGCAGCCCTTCGAGTCGGGGTTCTTGGGCCTCTCGAGCGTGCCCATCGCCTCGTCGCCGAGGCCGGACAGGCAGGCCCGGCCGGGAGCGCGCCGGGAGTAGAGCCACTCCTCACGGGCGAGCCAGCCGTCGTCCTTCTTGCGCTCGTCGGGGCCCCAGTCGCGCTGGGTGGTGGCCCAGCGCAGATAGGCGCGGTGGATGTCGGTCGGCGGATGCCAGGCACCGGTGTCGCGGCGGACCTGGGCCCGGATCAGCCCGTCGACGGTGAACAGGGTCATCTGGGTGTCGTCGGTAACCGCACCGCGCCTCCCGAAGGCGGGCACGAAGTCCGTCACGCCCTCCTGGCCGTGCGCCTCACGGATCGCATCGAGCGCGTCGAATTCGATACCGGCGCCCAGCGCGTCGCCGATGGCGCCGCCGAGCAGGCAGCCGCGCACCCGGCTGCGGAAGTCCTGCTGTTCCGCGCGCCCCCAGATTGCGGTGCCGCCTCCCGCTGCGCTCACTGCGCCCTCCTGAAGCTCACTACGTCCCGGGGCCTTGTGGGGCCCCTGGCGCAGCACTGTAATCGACCACGATTGATCAATTTCCGGCCAGGTGAGTATGTGAATAGTCGCTGGCTAGGCGGCTTTTGGGCGATACGGTCCGGATGCGGAGGGGGCAGCTGATTTCCCCCTCCAACCGGTAACCGACCACCGACCACCGTTCACTCTCCGCCACCCGACCGCCGGCCCCCTGCCTTCTGCCACCTGCTCTCCCCCTCCCCTCCCCACCCCACCCCTCCCCCTCCTCGCCCTCGTCCTCGCCCCCTCGTCCTCGTCCTTTCCTCAGCTTCGGGAGCTTCCGCATGACACCGCGTTGCGCCGTACTCGACGACTACCAGGGCGTCGCCCTCTCCATGGCCGACTGGTCGCCCTTGTCCGACGCCGTGGACGTCCATACGCTGCGGCAGCCCTTCCGCTCCGAGGACGAGGTGGTCGCGGCGATCGGCGACTGCGAGATCGTGGTCGCCATGCGTGAGCGCACGCCGTTCCCCGCCTCACTCCTCGCCCGGCTCCCCCGTCTGCGGCTTCTGATCACCTCCGGAATGCGCAACGCCTCCATCGATCTGGATGCCGCCGCCCGGCACGGTGTCACCGTCTGCGGCACCGCCAGCAACACCGAACCGCCCGTCGAACTCACCTGGGCCCTGATCCTCGGCCTGGCCCGCAACGTCGTCACCGAGAACACCGCCCTACGCGCCGGCGGCCCCTGGCAGAGCACGCTCGGCGCCGATCTGCACGGCCGTACGCTCGGGCTGCTCGGCCTCGGCAAGATCGGCACCCGGGTCGCCCGGATCGGTCTGGCCTTCGGCATGGACGTGGTCGCCTGGAGCCGGAACCTGACCCCCGAGCGCGCGGCGGAGGCGGGTGTCCGCGCCGCCACCACCAAGGAAGAGCTCCTGGAGAGCAGCGACTTCGTCTCCGTGCACCTCGTCCTCGGCGAGCGGACCCGTGGCCTGCTCGGCGCCGGCGAACTCCGCCGTATGCGGCCCACCAGCTATCTCGTCAACACCTCCCGTGCCGCGATCGTCGACCAGCCCGCGCTGCTCCAGGCGCTGCGCGAGAACTGGATCGCCGGCGCCGGTCTCGACGTCTTCGACCAGGAACCGCTGCCCGCCGACCATCCGCTGCGCACCCTCCCGAACGTCCTCGCTCTCCCCCACCTCGGCTACGTCACCCGCCGCAACTACGAGGGCTACTTCCAACAGGCCGTCGAGAACATCACCGCCTTCCTCGCCGGCACTCCGATCCGACAACTGCACTGAGGGCCCTCCCCCCTCATGTCCCGTTCCTGGCGGTATGCGCCGACCTCGGGGCGCTTATCCGTTCGATGATGGCAACGCCCCGCGCTGGGCATGCTCTCCCCATGTCCGAGTACGAGTGGGATCGCACCACGATGGCGGTCGTCGCCTCCGCACTCTCCGGGGACAGCGACGGCGCGGTGGAACTGCTCCGGCCGCTGCCCCAGCGCGATGTCTGCCATATCGCGGTGCGGCTTGCCGCCATGGCCGCGGATGCGCTGATCGTCGCCGCCCAGGACAGCGGAGGCGACCGCGAGGAGGCGCTGTCGCAGTGGCAGCAGTGCATCCTCCAGCACGAGGCCGAATACGAGGGCGAGTAGCGCGGCCCCGGCGCGGTCGCCCGGACGCGGCCGTTCGTTCGGCCGAAGCCGGGCCAACCGGCCGGCCGGCCTGGCCGGAGCACCCGGCCTGCCGGTCAGCCCGGCGGATCAGCCCAGCAGGTCAGTCCGGCAGGTCAGCCCGGCGGGTCAAGGTGGCTGGCCGCAGTCGCCATCCTGCGTATCAGCCCGTTGCGGACGGCCTCCAGCCTCTCCGCGTTCGCTCCCGGCAGCCGTGCCAGATCACGTATCCCCAACTCGGTTTCGGCAACGGCCGCCCAGGCGGCTCCGTCCAGCAACCGTGCCGTTTCGTCCTCGGCTCCCGCCCAGTCCCCGAGGGCGCAGCGGCTGACGACCCCCGCCACCGCCGCTGCCGCCCCTGCGAGCCCGTACGGGTCACCTTCGTGCCCGCCGCCACCGCCGTGGTCGTCGTCGGTGCCTGCGGACCGCAACGCCTGCCAGGCGGACAAGGACCCGGCCGCGTCCACGCCCTCGTGTGCCCCGGTCAGCAGCGCCGCCTCGTACCGGACCATCACATGGGCGGAGAGCGCGCCGTGTGCCGCCTCCAGCGTTTCGTGCGCGGCGTCGAAGCTTCCGGCGCGGCGCAGGCACCCGGCCTTGAGGGCGAGGAGCGCGGCGTTCGGGCCGCTTGCGGCGAGTGCGCGGTCGAAGTCGGTGAGTGCCTCCGCCGGACGGCCCGCGAGCAAGTGGGTCCTGCCCCGTGCGGCCGTGATCCGCCAGGATTCCGGGGCGAGTTGCAGGGCAGTGGTGAGTTCGGCGCGGGCCTCGTCGCAGCGGCCGAGGGCACACAACGCGAGCCCACGGGCCGTACGGGCCCAGGCGTCGCCGGGGGCGAGGGCCAGGGCTTCGTCGGCCTCCGCGAGTGCCTCTTCGTACCGCTTCATCTCCAGCCAGGTGCGGCAGCGCTCGCCCTTCACCCAGGGGTCGTCCGGGCGGAGTCCGGCCGCGCGTCCGAGGGCGGTCAGGGCCTCCTCGTGGCGGCCCATGGCGCGCAGGGTCATTCCTCGGCGGGCGTGGGCCCATACGTAGGCGGGGTTGACCTCCAGCGCCCGGTCGAACTCCGCCAGGGCCAGCGCGTGCTGTCCCGTGTCGCGGTAGGTGGCGCCCCGTTCGGCCATCGCCCAGGCGTAGTCCGCGTTGATCTCGATGGCGCGTGCCAGGCCGGCCAGGGCTTCGCCGTGGCGGCCGAGGCGTCGCAGGCAGACGGCCCGGCTGGCGAGGGTGAAGGCGTGCCGGGGCTGCCGGGCCAGGACGCCGTCGAACGCGGTGACGGCCTCCTCGAAGCGGCCCATGAGGCGGTATGCCTCGCCGAGCTGGGCGGCGGCGTCCACCGAGTCCGGCGCGGCCTCCAGGGCGCGGAGGTAGTCCTCGGCGGCCCGGTCGAAGCAGCGCATGTAGCGGTGGGTCAACCCCCGGTCGAGCAGCGCCGCGGCGTCGCGCGGTGTCAGCTCCAGACAGCGGTCGAGGTCCGCGAACGCCTGCGGCCACGCCTCGGCGAGGCGGTATTCGCGGCCCCGGAGGCGGTGAATGCGGGCCTGCTCGGCCACCTCCAGCCCGGGCCGGGCGAGCAGCGCGGTCAGCACCGCGGCCAGGCCGCCGCCCTCCTCCGCGCAGGCGGCGACCAGCCGCTCGCCCCACTCCCTGACCTCGGGGGCGTCGGCGTCCTCGCCGGCCTGCCGGATGCCCTCGGCCACCCGGCGCACCACGGGCCCTTCGTACTCGGCCGCGTCCCGCACGTCGGCCAGCGCCTCGTCGATCGCGGCGTGCGGATCCGCGCAGAGGGCGTGATACGTCTCCCGCAGACGCTGCTCCACCCAGCGTTCCTCGCCCCAGGACCGCGCCGGGTCGTTGTCGTCGGCGCACTCCCTGCGGCGGTCCCGCGCGGCCTCGGCGAGCCGGCGGTGCCGGGCCGTCCAGGTCTGCGGGGACCGGCGACGCTGGAGGCGCAGCATCGCCGTGCGCACCACCTCGTGGTACTGCCGGCGGCCCGACCGGCCGGTCACGAAGGGCAGTCCGCACAGCCAGCCGAAGTGCCCGGCGGCGGCCGGGTCCACCGCGGTCCGGAAGACGTCCTCGTCGAGGGAGCGGGGCAGCGCGGCAGCGAGTGCCGCCTCCCGGCGGACGGGGTCCGTCTCCCACTTCAGGAAGCGCTCGACGGCCGTGTCGCTGGGATCGTCGACGGCCTCCGCGGCCCGGGGGCGGTTCTCGGCGAGGGTCGACACCAGCACCGGCAGCCCGCCGGACAGCCGTAGCACCACCTCGACGATGCGTTCGTCCACGATGTCCCTGGTCGCCAGGTACTGCCGTGCCTCGGCCTCGGTGAAGGCGTCCAGCGGCAGCTCCGCCACGCAGTCGAGGTGGTCGGCCCAGCAGCGGTGGTCCAGGGCGGTCTGGCCGGCCAGCGTCACCACCACGTTGGGCGCCAGCGGACCGTACCGGTCGCTGACCAGGACGTCGCGCAGCCAGGTGTCGAGCAGCGGGCCGGTCCGTTCGTAGGTGTCGAAGAAGAGGGCCAGCCAGGGCACCTCGTCGGCGACGGCACCCATCTCACGGAGGAACACCGGCGTCAGGGCCGCCACCGGCTCCATCACCAGCTCGACGTCGTCGTGATTGCGCAGCCGGGCGCTGAGCAGTCCCCGCAGCCGGTCCGCGCCGCGCGCCATCTGCCGGGCGTCCAGCGCCCCGGTGACGGCCCCGACGCCGGGCAGCAGCCCGAGGGCGGCGAGTCCCGCCTGCGCCGCGATCATGCTGCCGGGCGACGGGCCGCTCCCCTGGGCGTCACCGTCCGCGTCCCCCGCGCCGGGCGGCCCCTGCGCGGCGACGGCCACCGCCTCCGCCTCGTGCCGTCGTTCCCGGTAGGTGGCGAGGAGTTTGTCGAACACCTTCAAGGGATGTCCCTGGGCGGCCAGTTGGCGGCTGACGGCCGCCATCGCCTCGGGGACGGTGTGCGCCGACTCGTCGACGTACGCGGTCGGTGCGCCCTGCTCGCGGGCGGTCTCCTCGAACTGCCGGATCAGGGACGTCTTTCCGACGCCTGCCTGGCCGTGCACATGGAACAGGAACTGCTGTCCCGGATCTGTCACGTCGCGGGCGAAGTTGGCCCGGAAGTTCTCGATCTCCGCCCGTCGCCCGACGAACCCGGCCCGTCGTCGCTGCCGGATCAGTTCCTGCCGCGACGGCCTGCTGCGCTCCATCCTGTCCACCCCCGTTCACGACGGCTGGTGCCGCCCGCCGGCTTGCTGCCTGCTCTCGCAGATTAGCTTTCGGCGGAGCGGCGCACGGGGGGCTGTGGATAACCTCGCCGGCCGGGGCGCGGCGGCCGCGCTGCCGCGCCGGGTCCCCTACTCCACCACCGGCAGCAGCTCCGGCAGATGCCCGTCCGAGGCCAAGGCGGCGGCCTGGCGTTCTTCGGACACCGGGCCGTAGGTCGTCGTGCGGGGGCGGGCCGGGCGCCCGGCCCGCTCCGCGATGTCGATCAGGCCCTGGACGGAGCGGTAGGACCCGTAACTGGAGCCCGCCATCCGGGAGATGGTCTCCTCCATCAGGGTGCCGCCCAGGTCGTTGGCGCCGGAGCGGAGCATCTCCGCCGCCCCGTCCGTGCCGAGCTTGACCCAGCTCGTCTGGATGTTGGTGATGTGCGGATGGAGCAGGACCCGGGCCATCGCCGTCACCGCGCGGTTGTCACGGGTGGTGGGGCCCGGGCGGGCGATCCCGGCCAGGTACACGGGCGCGTTGGTGTGGATGAAGGGGAGTGTGACGAACTCGGTGAAGCCGCCGGTCTCCTGCTGGATCTCGGCGAGCAGGCGGAGGTGGCCGAGCCAGTGCCGCGGCTGGTCGACGTGGCCGTACATCATCGTCGAGGACGAGCGGATACCCAGCTCGTGGGCGGTTTTGACGACCTCCACCCAGGTGGCGGTGGGGAGTTTGCCCTTGGTGAGGATCCAGCGGACCTCGTCGTCGAGGATCTCCGCGGCCGTGCCGGGGATGGTGTCCAGGCCGGCGGCCCTGGCCTCGGTCAGCCACTCGCGGAGGGACAGGCCGGTGCGGGTGGCGCCGTTGACAACCTCCATGGGCGAGAAGGCGTGCACATGCATCCCGGGCACGCGTTCCTTGACGGCGCGCGCGATGTCGAAGTACGCCGTGCCGGGCAGGTCGGGGTGGATGCCGCCCTGCATGCAGACCTCCACCGCGCCCACGTCCCACGCCTGCTGGGCGCGGTCGGCGACCTGGGAGAGGGACAGGGTGTAGGCGTCGGCGTCCGTGCGGCGCTGGGCGAAGGCGCAGAAGCGGCAGCCGGTGTAGCAGACGTTGGTGAAGTTGATGTTCCTGGTGACGATGTAGGTGACGTCGTCGCCCACCGTGGCGCGCCGCAGATCGTCGGCGATTCCGCAGAGGGCGTCCAGGGCGGGCCCGTCGGCGTGCAGCAGTGCCAGCGCCTCGGCGTCCGTGAGCCGGGTCGGGTCGTCGGCGGCCCGGGACAGGGCTTGCCGTACGTCGGTGTCGATCCGCTCGGGCGCCATCCCGGGGGCGGCGGCCTCGCGCAGCGCCTCCCAGTCGCCGTAGACCTCGTCGAAGTCGTCGCGGCGGTCGGCGGTGCGGCCTTCGGTGTCGATGGTGTGGTGCAGGTCCGTACGGCCGGACGCGCTCAGCGTGAAGCCTTCCTCGGGCTCCTGCCAGGGCCGACCCACCACGGGGGCGTCCTCGATCGCCAGGCCCGTCTCCGGGTCGGCGAGGGCGCGGACGTGCGGCAGCAGCCGGGGGTCGAGCCAGGGTTCGCCGCGCTGGATGAACTCCGGGTAGATGGGGAGGCGTTCGCGCAGCTCGAAGCCGGCGGTGGCGCACCGTTCGGTCAGCTCGTCGATCTGCGGCCAGGGGCGCTCGGGGTTGACGTGGTCGAGGGTCAGCGGGGACACGCCGCCCCAGTCGTCGATGCCGGCGTCGACGATCAGGGCGTATTCGCCGTCGACGAGGTTGGGCGGCGCCTGGATCCGGGTCGAGGGGCCCATGATGTGCCGGGCCACCGCGATCGTCGCGGCCAGCTCCTCCAGCTCGGCGTCCGGCATTCCGCGCATCGCCGTGTCCGGCTTGGCGCGGAAGTTCTGCATGATCAATTCCTGGATGCCGTGGTACGCGCGCTGGATGCGGCGCAGCGCGAAGAGCGACTCGGCGCGCTCCTCGTAGGTCTCGCCGATACCGATCAGCAGCCCGCTGGTGAAGGGCACGTTGGAGCGACCGGCGTCCTCCAGGACGCGCAGCCGCACGGCGGGTTCCTTGTCGGGTGAGCCGTGGTGCGGGCCGCCGGGCTCGCTCCACAGGCGCTCGGCGGTCGTCTCCAGCATCATCCCCAGGGACGGGGCCACGGGCTTGAGCCGCTGGAAGTCCGTCCAGGACATCACCCCCGGATTGAGGTGCGGCAGCAGCCCGGTCTCCTCCAGGACGCGGATGGCCATGGCGCGGAGGTAGGAGACCGTGTCGTCGTAACCGTGCGCCTCCAGCCACTCACGGGCCTCGGGCCAGCGGTCCTCGGGCTTGTCCCCCAAGGTGAACAGGGCTTCCTTGCAGCCCATTTCGGCGCCGCGGCGGGCGATGTCCAGCACCTCGTCCGGCGACATGAACATCCCGTGGCCCGCCCGGCGCAACTTGCCGGGCACCGTGACGAAGGTGCAGTAGTGGCACTTGTCGCGGCACAGGCGCGTCAGGGGGATGAAGACGCCCTTGGAGTACGTGATGACGCCGGGGCGGCCCGCTGCCTCCAGGCCCGCGTCCCGCACCCGGGCCGCGGAGGCGCACAGGTCCTTGAGGTCGTCGCCGCGGGCCTGGAGCAGCACCGCCGCCTCACCGACGTCCAGCGCCACACCGTCGCGGGCCCGCTTGAGCGCACGACGCATCGCGTTGTCCGTGGGACGGCCCTGCGAAGCGGGGAGAGCGCTCGTCCCGTGGCCGGTCCCCCGGTCGGATGCCTGGTCAGGTCCCTGCGCGCTGGAAGTCATCCTCCGAGCATACGAGCGTCCACCGACAGCGCCGCCGCCGGAGAACACCCGGCCGGTGTGCCACTGATCACGGCATACGGGGGTTACGTCCGGCCCCGAAAGGGGCAATTCCCCGGCGGCGGCTCACCGCACGCTCACCCGCCCGCGCTCACAGACTCGCGAGCAGTTCGTCGGAGTACGTACGGGTCAGGAACTCCATGTAGTGGCCGTCCGGGTCGTCCACGTACAGGCCGCGGCCCCCGTCGTGGGTGTTGAACTCCTGCGGCCTGGAGTGCATCGGGTCGGCCCAGTACGGGAGGTCGCGGGCCTTGATCCGGCCGAGTATCGCGTCGAACTCCTCCTCCGTCACCAGGAAGGCATAGTGCGTGGGGACGAACTCCCGCCCGCCCGCGACGTGCTCGGCGTAGTCGAGTGTCACGCCGTTGTCGAGCTTGAGGGCGGCGAACGGGCCGAACGCCTTCGGTTCGGGCGCGTCGAGGAGCTCGGCCAGGAAACGGGCGGAGGCGAAACGGTCGGTGCTGTGCACGATCGTGTGGTCGAGGCCGGGCATGGGATCTCCTTGCTCTGTGGGGTCCGGTGCGGGCGGTACCGGGCGCGCACGCAGCGCCCCGGGCCGCCGACTCCGGGAGCCGTTGACGGATCTCCGGAGGACCGTCGAACTGCGGGTCCTTCACCTTCGACGCTACGTCCGCAGGGGCCGGCCGCGGATCCGTCTGCGGTACCGACCCGGGAGCGCCTGCCTTACGCCGATGGACCTAGGGCGCGCCGCGCTCCGGGCCGCGACCAGGGGCGTGCGGAAGGTCCGGCGCCACCGGTTGCGGGGCCCGAGCCGGCGGCGCCACCGGTACCGTCCGCAGTTCCCTCGTCACAGGTACTGGGCGAAGTCGTCCAGCGTCCGCAGCACCTCCGCCTCGCCGGCCGGCGGCAGCTGGAGCACCACTTCCCGCAGACCCAGCTCGCGGTAGTGGGCCAGCTTCCCGGGCGACGGGGCCACCGCGTAGGGCACCACGACCGGCTCGCCCGTCCGCCCGGCGTCCGACCACGCCTGCCGCAGCACCGGGACGGTCTCCGTCAGGCCCCGGCCGCCGATCGGCAGCCAGCCGTCGCCGTACTCGGCGATCTGCCCGAAGAGCTTGGGTCCGGCCGCGCCGCCCAGCAGGATGCGGGGCGCGCCGTTCACCGGTTTGGGGTGGGCGAGGGATGCCCGCACGGACCCGAATTTCCCTTTGTACGCGGTCGGTTCGTCGGCCCAGAGTGCGCGCATCAGGGCCACCCGGTCGCGGGTCAGCTCGCGCCGGGTGGACCACTCCACTCCGTGGTCGGCGGCCTCCTCGACGTTCCAGCCGTAGCCGATGCCGAGTGTGAAGCGCCCGCCGGAGAGGAAGTCGAGGGTCGCGATCTGCTTGGCGAGGTCGACCGGGTCGTGCTGGGCGACGAGGGTGATGCCGGTGCCCAGGGCGAGCCGCTCGGTGACCGCGGCGGCCTGGCCCAGGGCGATGAACGGGTCGAGGGTGCGGCCGTACTCGCGGGGCAGCGGCTCGCCCATGGGCGCGGGGGTGTCCCGGCTGGCGGGGATGTGGGTGTGTTCCGGGAGGTAGAGGCCGGCGAATCCGCGCTGTTCCAGCTCACGGGCCAGCCGGTCCGGCCGGATGGTCTCGTCGGTCAGGAAGATCGTGGTCGCGATCCGCATGCTGTGGACACCTCCGTCAAGCGTGTGAGTGACCGCATGTTGCCTCACCGACCGACGGTTATCCACAGCCCTTTCCCTCCGCGTCACAGCCGCGTACAACAGTTTTCACGCGGCGCAACGAGCCGGCCGCGCAGCGGTACCGACGGCTCGCACCACACACGCGGGGGGCGGAAATGGAGCGACGGGACGTACTGAAACTCTCGGCGGTTGCCGGCGCGGCGGGCGCGCTTACGCTCGGACGTGTGAGCTTCGCCGACGCCGCGCCGGCGGCCGGGCAGCCCGGCGGTGGGCCGGGCGAACAGACCCGCCGGGTCACCGGCCATCTGCCCACGGGGGCGCCGGACTTCGTCTATCTGCCGGTCGACGTCCCGCACGGCGTGCGCGAGATCGCCGTCTCCTACAGCTACGACAGACCCGCGGTCCCCGAAGGCACCGCCGGGAACGCCTGCGACATCGGCATCTTCGACGAGCGGGGCACGGACCTCGGCGGGGCCGGGTTCCGCGGCTGGTCGGGCGGGGCGCGGACGGAGTTCTTCCTGCGCGCCGACGAGGCCACCCCCGGCTACCTCCCCGGGCCCGTCAACGCCGGCACCTGGCACCTCGCCCTCGGCCCGTACACGGTCGCGCCGCAGGGCCTGTCCTACGACGTCACGATCACCCTGCGGTACGGCCCCCGGGGACACACGCCGACACCTGTCCATCCGCCCGAGCGCGCCCGTGGCCGCGGACGCGCCTGGTACCGCGGGGACAGCCATTTGCACTCGGTCCACTCCGACGGCAAGCGCACACCCGCCCAGATCGCCGCGCTGGCCCGCGCCGCCGGCCTGGACTTCATCAACACCTCCGAGCACAACACCACCTCCTCGCACCGCGCGTGGGAGGGCCTGTGGGGCGACGACCTGCTGATCCTGACCGGCGAGGAGGTCACCACCCGCAACGGGCACGTGGTCGCGATGGGCACCGACCCCGGCGTCTTCATCGACTGGCGGTACCGGGCCCGCGACAACGCCTTCGGCAAGTACGCCCGCGCCATCCGACGGGCCGGCGGCCTGGTCATCCCGGCGCATCCGCATGCCACCTGCATCGGCTGCAACTGGAAGTTCGGGCTCAACGACGCCGATGCGGTGGAGGTCTGGAACGGCCCCTACACGCCCGATGACGAGGTCACGCTCGCCGAGTGGGACAACACCCTCGTGGCGCACACCCACGGACGCGGCGACTGGCTGCCGGCCGTCGGGCACAGCGACGCCCATCGCGATCCGGATGTCGTCGGCCTGCCGCAGACGGTGGTGCTCGCCGACGATCTCTCCCGTCGCGCCCTGCAGGACGGCATACGGGCGGGCCGGGTCTGGATCGCCGAGTCCTCGAAGGTCGACCTGGCGTTCTCCGTCACCGGTGAGCGCGGCGAGCACGCCGGAATCGGCGAACGCCTGGCGGTCCCTGCTACGACGCAGGTCACCGCGCAGCTCAAGGTCACCGGCGCCCCCGGGTGCGCGGTCTCCTTCATCACCGACCAGGGACGGCTGTACACGGCCCCGCTCCCGCCGTCCGGCGAGGGCACCGTCAGCTGGCGGACCACTCCGGGCTACGCCGCCTACATACGCGCGGAAGTCCGCCATCCGGCGACCACGGCGGGGCTCCCCGGACCCATGGCAGCCATGACGAACCCGGTGTTCCTGGGGACCTGGGGGAGCTGAGGCGGCGGGCGCCGCCGGGAGGGGCCGGGCGACGGAATAACCGGAGGAAGCCACCGGTTACGTCCTGCACATCCTCACGCCGCACTCGCGCGGCGCCGTCAGACCAGCAGGCCGCCCGGCCGTCAGACCGGCAGGCCCTCAGGAGGCTTTCGATGCGTGCCCTTGTTGTCGATCACTCAGCGCCCGGCCGGCTCGCTCTCGGGACTGTCGCCGACCCCGAGCCCGGGCCCGACGAAGTTCTCGTCAGGATCAGCGCGATATCGCTGAACTACGGCGAACTGCCCAAGTCCGACGACGTCGCCGAGGGCACGGTCCCGGGCTGGGACGCCGCCGGCGTGGTCGAGCGGGCCGCCGCGAGCGGTCGCGGCCCCAAGCCCGGCGACCGCGTCATCACCTGGAGCTGGAACGGCGGCTGGGCCGAGTTGCGGGCCGTCCCCGTCGATGAACTCGCCGTGCTTCCCGACGCGGTGGACTTCACGGCGGCCGCGGCGCTGCCGGTGGCGGGCCTCACGGCGCTGCGCGCACTGCGCACGGCGGGCGTCCGGCCGGGGCAGCGCGTCGCGATCACCGGCGCGTCCGGTGGGGTCGGGCGGTTCGCGGTCCAGCTGGCACACCAGGCGGGCGCCGAGGTGTACGCGTTCGTCGGCAGCCCGACGCGCGGCGCGGGCCTGGCCGAGCTCGGGGCGGACCATGTCCTGACCGACCCGGCCGGTCTCGACGAGCCGGTGGACGTGGTGCTGGACAACGTCGGCGGTTCGCTGCTCGGCAAGTTGATCGGGCGGACGGCTCCGGAGGGCACGGTCATCTCGATCGGCGCGACCTCCGGTGAGCCGACGCTGATCGAGCCGTACCAGCTGGTCATAGGGCGGTTGCGGCTGATCGGCATCCAGGCCGGCGGCAACACGGGAGCCGACCTCGCCCATCTCGTCCACCTCGTCGCGGAGGGACGCCTGGAGGCGAGCGTGGACCGGGTGGCCGACTGGGAGCAGGCCGGCAAGACCGCAACCGCCCTGCTCAACCGCGAGATACGCGGCAAGGCGGTACTGACGCTGGGGTGATGCGGGGCGGGCTCGTGAGGCGGGGCGGGGCGGGCCCTGATGCCGGGTGAGCCGCGTCGGAGCTGACGCTGGGGTGCGGGGTGGAGGGGTGGGGTGGGGGGGGAGGCCCCCCCGGGGGGGGAGGGGGGAAGGGGGAGGAGGCGGGGACGGGGACGGGCCCCAAAGCCCCACACCCCCCAAGCCCCACTCCCCCTCCCGCCCCCGTCACCGTCCGCCCCACCCGCCCCGCCCCACCCAACTCCCCAGCCCCGCCCCTACTCCTCCACCACTAGCGCCGGCGTGGCCCGGGTGAGTACCTCGCCGCGGAAGAAGGCGGGGCTCCGGCGTCGCGTGATCAGCATGATGACGACGCCCAGCAGGAGCAGGCCCACGCCGATGACGAAGACCGAGCCGACGCCGAGGACGGAACTGCCCGAGCCGTAGGCGGGGTTCCACATGTCGGCGAGGGTTTTGCCGAAGACGGCCGCGAGGAGCAGTCCGCCCAGGAAGGGGAAGACGCCCTTGAAGAGCAGGTCGCGGGCCGAGTTCCGCAGCTCGCGGCGGAAGAACCAGGCGCAGGCGAATGCCGTGATCGAGTAGTAGAAGCAGATCATGAGGCCGAGGGCGTAGATCGTGTCGATGAGGACGTTCTCGCTCAGGACGCTCATGACGGCGTAGAAGACGCCGGTGGCGACGCCGGCGGCGATGGTGGCCCGGCCCGGGGAGCGGAACCGCGGGTGGATCTTCGCGAAGGAAGCGGGCAGCGCCTCGTAGGTGCTCATCGCCAGGACGGTGCGGGCGACGGGGATGAAGGTGGTCTGCAGGCTGGCCGCCGCCGAGGCGAGCACCGCGACGAAGAGCAGGACGCCGAGCACGGTTCCCATGACGGGGTCGGCGAGGGCGGCGAAGACGTTGTCGGCGGTGTCCGGGTTGCCGAGTCCGGTCCCCTTGTGGCCGACGCCGGAGAACATCTGCGAGGCGACGGCGGTGAGGAGGTAGGAGCCGATCAGTACGAGCATGGCCAGCAGGGCGGCGCGGCCGGGTGTCTTCGCGCTGCCGGTGGTCTCCTCGTTGACGGTGAGGCAGGTGTCCCAGCCCCAGAACATGAAGATCGAGAGGGACAGCCCGGCCGTGAAGGCCGAGAAGGACTGGACGGCGAACGGGTCGAGCCAGGTCCAGGAGAAGTGCAGTGAACCCGCGAGGTCGCCGGACTGCGCCTTGGTCACGGCCATGGCGACGAAGACCGCGAGGACGGCGAGTTGGAGGCCGACCAGGGTGTACTGGACGCCCTTGGTGGCCGTCATGCCGCGGTAGCTGATGGCGGTGGCGACGGCGATGAAGGCCAGGCAGGTCAGGACGTGCGCGGCCCGGTTGCCGTCGAGGTCGGTGATGGCCTGGCTGCCGGTGAGTTCGCCGAGCAGCAGGTAGAAGAACGAGGTGGCGACGCCGGCGAGGTTGGAGAGCACGATGATCGTGGCGATCACCAGTCCCCAGCCGCACATCCAGCCGACCCGCGGCCCGAACGCCTTGACCGTCCAGGTGAACGAGGTGCCGCAGTCGGGCACGGCCTTGTTGAGTTCGCGGTAGGCGAAGGCGACCAGCAGCATCGGCAGGAAGCCCGCGAGGAAGACGGCGGGCATCTGCACCCCGACCTCGCCGACCGTCGGGCCGAGGGTCGAGGTGAGGCAGTAGACGGGCGCGACGGTCGAAATGCCGATGACCGCGCTGCCGAGGAGGCCCACGGAGTTGCCGCTGAGGCCCTTGCCGCGGGTGCCGTCCTCGCTGCCGGTGGCCGCAACGCTCGTTACCGTGTCTCCGGCCTGGGGCCGGGGGTCAACCTGAACCATGAACAGGACGTTAAGTGCTGCTGTATCCGTATCCGGAAGATCAGACTCCGCCACCTAACCCTTAGTTAGTGCGGCAGGGATCTCAATACACCATCCAATCGCAGACGTAATGCGTACTCCAGCCTTGGATTCAATCCTTTCGGCTTACATCTTTCGCATTGCGAGAATCGCAGCGGCGCCCGCTTTGCCCCGGTTCAAAAATTTCCCGTCCGGATTTTGAACATCACATCCCGCCCACCGGAACTCCGGCCCCGACCGGACCGCCCCCACCTCCGCCGAAGCCCCCGCCCCGGCCGGACCGCCGCCCCCCCCACGTCAACCCCCGCCCCCGCCCCGCACTCACCCCTGCCAGACGATGGCCTGCAGCTCGCTGTACGCATGCAGGGCGTACGAGCCGACGTCCCGGCCCACCCCGCTCTTCTTGAAGCCGCCGAACGGCGCCTCCATGTTGCGGCCGACCGTGTTCACCCCGACGCCGCCGGCCCGCAGCTGCCGGGCGACCCGGAAGGCGCGCGCCACGTCGCCGGACCAGACGTAGTCGATGAGTCCGTAGTCGCTGTCGTTGGCGAGGTCCACCGCCTCGTCCTCCTCCTCGAAGGGGACGACCACGACGACCGGGCCGAAGATCTCCTCCCGTACGACGCGCATGTCGGGGGTGCAGTCCGCGAGCAGCGTCGGCGCGACGTAGAAGCCGTGCTCCGGGCCCCGGTGGTGTTCGCCGCCCGCGACGATCCGCGCGCCCTCCTTCCTGCCCAGTTCCACGTACGACGCGACCCGGTCGCGGTGCGCCGCCGAGATCACCGGTCCGACGACCGTGCCCGGCGCCCGCGGGTCGCCGACCTTCAGGTGCCCTGCGTAGCGGGCGAGCCGGTCGACCAGGGCGTCGTACACACCCCGTTGGGCGATCACCCGGGTCGGCGCCGTGCAGATCTGCCCGCTGTAGAAGGAGAACGTCGTGCCGATCCCGGCGGCCGCCGCGTCCAGGTCCGCGTCCTCGAAGACCACCGCGGCGCCCTTGCCGCCCAGCTCCATCAGCTGCCGTTTCATCGCGCGCCCGCAGACCTCGCCGATGCGCTGCCCGACGGCCGTGGAGCCGGTGAAGCTCACCATGTCGACGTCCGGCGCGTCGACGGCGGCCGCGCCGGCCTCCGCGGAGGCCCCGCTGACCACGTTCACCACCCCCGGCGGCACCCCCGCCTCCTCCAGGGCCGCCGCCATCCGGTAGACGGACAGGGGGTCCTGCGGGGCCGGCTTCACGACGACGGTGTTCCCCATGGCCAGCGCCGGTGCCACCTTGCCCGCGGGGTTCGCCCAGGGGTTGTTGTAGGAGGTGATGCAGGTGACGACGCCGACGGGCTGGCGCACGGCGAGCGCGCCGATCACTCCCGCCCTGCCCATCGGGCCCGCCTCGTTGACCTGCGGGGGCAGCCCCTGCTCCGCGGGCTCCAGGGCGCCCCTGGCGTAGCGCCGGAAGCGGGCGACGGCGACGGCCACCTGCAGGGCGCGTGCCGTGCCGGTCGTCGCGCCGCTCTCGGCCTGCGCCAGCTCGGCGTGTGCGGCGAAGTCCCGCTGGAGCACGTCCGCGGCCCGGTCGAGGATCGCGGCACGCTCCTCGGGTTTCGTGCGGGACCAGGTCGCGAAGGCCGCGCGGGCCGCGGCGGCCGCCTCGTGCACCTGCGCGCGGGTGGCCTCGGGGGCGAGCCCGACGACCGCCTCCGTCGCCGGGTCGATCACCTCGTAGTGGCCGCCGGCCGGGGGCACCCACTCCCCGCCGACGAACAGCCGCCCTTCAGCCACCGTCACCGCCGCCTCTCCCCCGCAACGGCCCGTCCCGCACCGTCACGATCAGCGCCGTCCGGTTCCCGCACCGCCACCGTCACCCGGTTTGTCACCCGGTCCGCCACCCCGTCCGTCACCTGGCTCGTCACCTGCTCCCTCACCCGGCCCGTCACCTGGTCCCTCACCTGGTGCTCACCGTCCGGGTGTCGCGGCCCGATCGCAGGACCGTGCCCGGTACGGCCCCGGTCACCGTGTCGTCGCGGAGCGTCTCGACGCCGTTGACCCACACGGCGTGCACCCCGATCGCCTTGGAGTCCAGGCGGGGGCTCTCGCCGGGCAGGTCGTGGACGAGGGTCGCCTTGCCGGCGTCGACGGTTTCCGGGTCGAAGAGGACCAGGTCGGCGTGGTAGCCCTCCTGGACGCGCCCGCGCTCGCGCAGGCCGAAGAGCTGCGCCGGATCGTCGGTCAGCATCTTCACGGCCTGTTCCAGCCCCATCAGTCGCCGACCGCGCAGGCAGTCGCCGAGGAAGCGGGTGGTGTACGGCGCCCCGCACATCCGGTCCAGGTGGGCGCCCGCGTCGGAGCCGCCGAGCAGGACGTCCTCGTGCTGCCAGGTTTCGGCGCGCAGGGCCCAGGACGCCGGGTCGTTGTCGGTGGGCATCGGCCAGAGGACCGTGCGCAGGCGGTCGTTGGCGCAGATCTCCACCAGGCAGGCGAAGGGTTCCTGGCCGCGTTCGGCGGCGATGTCCTTGACGATCCGGCCGGTGAGGCCGTCGTTGGCCGCGCTGTAGGTGTCGCCGATGACGTACCGGCCGAAGTCGGCCAGGCGCCGGAAGACCCCGGCTTCCTTCGAGGTCGCGCGCCGCAGCATGTCGGTGCGGACGGCCGGGTCGCGCAGCCTGGCGATCCGCTCGTCGACCGGGAGGCCGAGGATCTCGCCCCAGCCGGGGATGAGGTTCAGGGCGCAGAAGGTGCCCAGGGACATGTTCATCGGGGTGAGGATCGGCATGGTCAGGGCCACGACCCGCCCGCCGGCCTTGCGAGCGCGTTCGCTCGCGACGAGCTGGCGCGGTACGCGGTCCGGGACGGCGGCGTCGATCGTGAGCACGTTCCAGTTGAGGGGTCGGCCGGCGGCCGCGCTCATCTCCACGAACAGCTCGATCTCGTCGTCGCTGAACCGGTCGAGGCAGCCGGCCACGATGGCCTCGATCTGGGTGCCCTCGTGTTCGGCGACGGCCCGGGACAGGGCGAGCAGTTCGGCCGGTGCGGCGTGCCGGGAGGCGACGGGCTGCCCGTCGCCGTCCGTGTGCGTGCCGGACTGGGTGGTGGACAGGCCCCACGCCCCCGCGTCCATGGCCTCGTGGAAGAGGGCGAGCATCTGCGCCATCTGTTGCTCGGTGGGCTGTCCGCCCACCGCCTCCGGCCCCATCACGTACCGCCGTAGTGCGCAGTGGCCCACCATGAAGCCCGCGTTGACGGCGATCCGCCCGTCGAGCGCGTCCAGGTATTCGCCGAACGAGTGCCACGACCAGGGGGCGCCCTCTTCCAGTGCCACCAGGGACATGCCCTCGACCCTGGACATCATCCGGCGGGTGTAGTCGGCGTCCTCGGGGCGGTCGGGGTGCAGGGGGGCCAGCGTGAAGCCGCAGTTGCCGCCGGCGACCGTCGTCACGCCGTGGTTGAGCGAGGGCGTGGCGTAGGGGTCCCAGAAGAGTTGGGCGTCGTAGTGCGTGTGCGGATCGACGAAGCCGGGCGCGAGGATCCGCCCGCGGGCGTCCTCGCTCGTGGTGGTTTCCTCGGTCACCGTGCCGGGCGCGGCGATGACGGCGATGCGCCCGTCGCGTATCCCGACATCGGCGGCGTACGCGGGTGCGCCCGTCCCGTCCACGACGGTCGCGCCCTTGATCAGATGGTCGAGCATGACGGAATGCCTCCCCTCGGGTGCTGCCGAACGCCGGCCGCCCGTTGCCGGGCGCCGGCTCCCTGCTGCCGTTTCGGCTCGGTCGCGCTCAGCTGCCGGCCGTCTGCCGGAACCGGGTCGTCCGGTGCACCGGATCGGTGTCGATCTTCGGGATCACGTGTTCGCCGATGAGCTTGATCGTGTTCATGGTGTCCTCGTACGGGATGCCGATCGGCAGCCCGAAGCTCAGCTGGTCGGCGCCGGCCCGGTCCCAGCGCTTGCACTGCCGCAGCACCTCGTCCGGGTCGCCGCAGATCATCAGCTCCTCGGCGATCAGCAGCTCGATGATCTCGGTGGTGTAGTCGGGCAGCAGCTCGGGCCATTCGGGGATGCCGTCGGGTCGCGGGAAGGTGTCGTGGTAGCGGAACACCAGCGACTGGAGGTAGTTGAGCCCGCCGTTGACGGCGATCTCCACGGCCTTGTCGTGTGTCTCGGCGCAGATCGCGGTCGACGTCACCATCACGTTGTCGTTGACGAAGTCGCCCACGGGTTCGGCGTCCCGGATCGCCGTCTTGTACTGCTCCAGCACCCATTCCATGTCGGAGACCTTCTGGACGCTGAAGCCCAGCACGCCGAGCCCCTTCTTCGCGGCCATGGCGTACGAGGACGGCGACCCGGCCGCGTACCACATGGCCGGGTGCGAGGCGCCGTACGGCTTGGGGAAGATCTTGCGCGGCGGCAGCTGCCAGTGCTTGCCCTGGAACCCGGGGTACTCCTCCTGGAGCCACATCTTCGGGAACTCGGCGATGGTCTCTTCCCAGATCTCCTTGGTGTGGTTCATGTCGGTGATGCCCGGGAGGAATCCCAGGATCTCGTGGCTGCCGGCGCCCCGCCCGCTGCCGAATTCGAAGCGTCCCTCGCTGAGGTGGTCGAGCATGGCGACCTTCTCGGCGACCTTCACCGGGTGGTTGACCTGGGCGAGCGGGTTGAAGATCCCGGAGCCCAGGTGGATGCGTTCGGTGGCGTGCGCCAGGTAGCCGAGGAAGACGTCGTTGGCGGAGAGGTGGGAGTACTCCTCCAGGAAGTGGTGCTCGGACGCCCAGGCGTACTTGAAGCCGGAGGTGTCCGCCTGGATGACGTACTCGGTCTCCTCCATCAGCGCCTTGTGCTCGGCGAGCGGGTCGGTCTCGGCCCGCTTGCCGACGTATCCCTGTACAAAGAGCCCGAATTCCAAGGTGGTTCACCGTCCCGAGCTATTTCTGACGCATCGTCAGATTCGATGTGTGGTGCGACTGTTCCATCGCCCGCAGGGACCGTCAATAGCTGACGCCCAGTCAGGCGGTGCGCTGCCCGACGGGCTCACAGCACCGACACGCCCGCGAGCCATCCGCCGTCGATCACGAACGGCTGCCCGGTGATGTACGACGAGTCCTCGCACGACAGGAAGAGCGCCAGCGCGGCGACCTCCTCCGGCCGCCCCACCCGCCCCAGCGGCACGAGCTTGCGGTACAGCTCGTCCAGCGCCTGCGCCGCCGCCTCGGTGTCCGCTTCCGGGTCGAGCTGCGCGGGATTGCTCATGGCGGTGTCGATCGCGCCCGGGCAGACGGCGTTCACCCGGATCCCCTTCGCGGCCAGCTCAAGCGCGGCGACGCGGGTCAGCCCCACGATGGCGTGCTTGGTGGCGGTGTACGCGCCGACGTACGCCATGCCGGTCACCCCGGTGTACGACGCGGTGTTGACGATGGTCCCGCCGCCCGCCGCCGCGATCTCCGGCGCGACGGTCTTGATACCGAGGAACGCGCCGACCTGGTTGACCTGCACGATCTGCTGGAACTCGGCGAGCGGGGTGCTGGTCAGCTCGTTGAATCGCAGGATGCCGGCGTTGTTGACCAGCCCGTCGATCTTCCCGAACGCGTTCTTGGCGGAGGTGACGGCGGCCGCCCAGTCCTCCTCCCGGCCCACGTCCAGGTGGACGTACACGGCCCGCCCCTCCCCCGCCGTCAGCTCCTTGGCGAGCGCCTCCCCCTGCGCGTCGAGGACATCGGCGAGGACGACCCTGGCCCCCTCGCCGGCGAAGAGCCGCGCCTCCCGCTCGCCCTGTCCGCGCGCCGCCCCGGTGATGAGGACGACGCGCCCGTCCAACTTGCCCATGAGAGCCTCCCTGGCTGCTCGTCGAGGTGCGGATGCTCGGTACGCACGAGGTGACCGGTGCCGCCGGACCCCCGGGGCGCGCCAGGCCCCGGGGGCGGCGCGACGGTCCGCCCGCACGGTTACGGGACCGGCGGATCCGGCCGGCCGCCCCGGAGGTGGCCACCGCCGCTCACTTCAAAAGGGGGGCGACCTCCGTCCCGAACGCCGCCATCTGATCCGTCAGCTCGGTCCGGCTGCGGCTGCGGAACCGCACCTGGATCTGCGTCACGCCCATCGCCCCGTACTCCCGCAGCGAGGCCGCGATCCGCTCCGGCGGCCCGGTCAGCGCCCGCCGCCCGACGTCCCACCCGGGAGCGCCGACGTACACCGGCTCGGCGATCGCCCCGATCACCACCGGCTCCCGGACCCCGGCGGCCTCGCGCATCGCCCGCAGCCGGGCGATCTGCCCGGGCAGCGCCTCCCGCCGGTCGCCCTGCGGGAGCCAGCCGTCCCCGCGCTCGGCGGCCCGGCGCACGGCGGCGGGCGAGGAGCCGCCCACCCAGATCGGCGGCCGCGGCGTCTGTACGGGCCGCGGCGCCTGCCCCAGCCCCTCGAACGCGAACCGCTCCCCCACGAACTCGGGGAACTCCGCCGGCCCGAGCGCCACCTTCAGCGCGTCGATCGTCTCGTCGAGCACCCCGCCCCGCCGCACGAAGTCCAGCCCCAGCGCCTCGAATTCCTCCGCCACGTGCCCGGCGCCCACGCCGAGGACCAGCCGTCCGCCGGAGAGGTGGTCGAGCGTCGCGTACTGCTTGGCCGACATCAGCGGGTGCCGGAGCCCGGCCACCGCCACATGGCTCAGCAGCCGCACCCGCTCCGTCACCGCCGCCAGATACGCCAGCGTGGCGACCGGGTCGTACCAGACGGTACCCATCGCCTCCGCCAGCCGCCGCGGAATCGCGAGGTGCTCGCAGCAGCCGATGTACGCGAACCCATACCGGTCGGCGGCCCGCGCGACCGCCACCAGATCGGCGACCCCGGCGGCGGCCTCCCACCCCTCCGCGAAGAGCACACTCTGCGCCTGCACCGGCAACTGCATCCCGTACGCCGGCCGCCCGTCATCCCCCGGCCGCCACACACCGCCCTCACCCATTGCCGCCTCCGCCCGCACACCTCGATACCTGACGATGCGTCAGCTATATCCGCGCGGACATCGTCGTACCTGACGCTCCGTCAAGCAAGAGATGCGGACCAGCCGACCGGCAGCCGCGCCCGCTCGGGCACGCAGAAAGCCCCGAACGAGCGCGGCACGCGCCCGAGAGGGGCTGATCACTCGCCTACTGTCTCGTTGTCACCGGCTAACCGCTCTCCCCGACCAACGGCCACACGGTGCACATCGACCAACGTGGCCCGCAGCTGGCAGCACAGGAACCGCAGCTCCTTGTCCGTCACTTCGCTGTCCGCGAGCAGAGCGGCGGCGTGCTCGATCAGCCCCAGTGCCATCTCCAGTTGCACGGCTTCGAAGCGGTCCGCAAGGAACGAGAAGCCACCCTGGGGTCCGCCGTCACTGACGAGGATGCACGTCTTCCCCTCGGGTGTCGTCCACGGCAGCAGCCTCGTGATCGTCGGTGGTGACTGGCTCATCGCGCGACCACCCCTGCGGTGGGCGACGGAGTGGATACATGGGCAGCTTCCGGCCGAGGCCACCCAGAAGCGGGTCGTAACGGCTCCCCGAGCGACTCGAAGGTACGGGCGATACAGTCCGGCATGTCGACCTGCTTTCCTCAGGTTGGCCATGCCCCCGGGCCGCCCTGCATGCGGCCGCGGGGGTCCTCGTCAGTCGTACGAGGAACGACCGACCGTAGGACCCCGAAGAAGCGTGAAGGGGCACAGTTTGTACCCCTCTGTTCACGCCGCCAATACCCCCAACTTCACGGCCAGTTCACTGGCACGACGACGCTGCGCCGGGCTCTTCGACTCCGTCTCCTCCAGCACGATGCGCCGCGCGTAGCCGTTGTAGCGGACGGTCTCCGGTGCCGCCTCATGCGCCTTGCCGAGAGCGGCGAGGGCGGCCTCCGCCTGGCCATCGAGCTGATAGCCGCGGGCTTCCTCGATGCGATGCCGCGCCCGACGCGGCCGGGACGGAATCGTCGTCGCGTCCGCCGCAGATGCCTGCCGTACGCTCTCCGCTCCCGCATGCAGCTCGACCGCGACCGTGACCGCGTGGGCTCCTATGACGGCTCGGGAGAACGAGGTCATGGGGTGGTAGTAGTCGGCGGGGAGCCGCTCCGCCACGGCGCGGGCCGTATCCCAGTACCGCCAGGCGGTACCGGTTTCGCCCCGGCGCGCCGCGGTGTACCCCCCTTCGAACTGCAGCGCCCCGGCGATGGCGAGGACGTCGTCGCTCGCCTCGGGCAGGAAGGCTTCGAGATAGCGGAGGGCCTCCAGGTTCACGGCATCCGCAGCCTCGAAGTGCCCATGCCCGCTGTCGCGGTGCGCCTGTGTCGCCAGCCAGGCAGCCATCCCGATGACGTGCGGGTCCTCCGATTCCTGGGCGGCGATCATTCCGCGCTCCACCACTCGCCAGAGCAAGGAGGCGTCCGGCTGGTACGCGAGGAAGAACTGGCTGAGGCTGTACGCCTCCGAGAGCAGCCCTTGTGCCGCCCGCCGCTCCCGCGCGGAGTCCGCTTGCAGCACGGCGAGTTGTGCGTCCCGGAGGAGAGACGGCAGAAGTGCGCCGATGACCTCCCGGTGATTCGGGGAGGAGTGCCGGGCGCGCCAGGCACGGGTGAGGCGTTCCCGAAGGTGACGGGGAGTCGGCGCCTCCTCCCGTGCGGTCAGCGGAAAGGCATCGAGGGCAGCACGTACCTGCGGCAGCCGGGCATGCCCCGGACCCGCGAAGAGGCCGACCGACATCGACTGGTCACCCGTGAGGTCGGCCAGGTCCCCTACGCGGAGAGCCTCCGCGATGCGCAAGATCGTGGGCAGCTTGGGCATCTGCAGCCGTCCGCCCTCGACCTGCTTGACCCAACTCGGCGACTTCCCCAGCAGGCCGGCCAGGACAGTGCGGCTCATCCCTCTCCGGGTCCGCAGGATCTGCATACGCTGCCCGAAGACCACCGGCTCGGCGAACGGGTCGGGAGTGGCATCTGACGTCACAGCCTTGCCCCTCTCTGTCCATCTCGTGACTCTCAGAGTACGGGCGGGTCGCCGTGCGTGGTGATCCCTGTGGAAAACCTGCCGGGCGGGCCCGAGCCGCTCCCTGGGCCGGCCCGTTGCGATGTGCGGTACCGAACCCCCGCCCCCTCCGGTAAGGTCGCTCTCTTCGCCCGGTGGGAGCCGGTGTGCGGAGTCATGAAAGCCGGTTCACGGTGAGCGCCGATGTAGCCGATGTCATCGATCCCCGTCCGTCGCCGCGGCTGGATGCCGCGCTGGAGCGGCTGGCCGGCACCTTCCGTGGGATGGTCGCCCATCCCGACGAGGACAACTGTGAGTGTCACTGGGGCGGCGCGGAGGAGCTGGCGCGGCTGAAGGTGGCGGACCTGGCGCTGGAGCCCGATCTGCTGCGGCGTACCTGGCAGGCGGTCGACTGGGGGTTTCCCGCGGAGGTGCTGCGGCGGATCCTGCCGCAGCTCGCCGGGGAGCTGGTCGCCGGGCGGGTCGAGCCGCTCTTCGGCATGGAGGAGGTCGGCCGGGCATTCGCCCGGGGGCGGTGGCGGGCGTGGCCGGACGGGCAGGCCGCGGCGGTACGGGAGTTCCTGTGCGCCTGGTGGGCGCACACGCTCACGGACCCGCGCGCCGCCGTCCCCGCGCACGAGGTCCTCGCCTGCTGCGCCGAGGCGTCCGGCGCGCTCACCCCGTGGCTCGCGGCGTGGGCGGCGCAGACCGGCCCCGTGGCCGACCGGCGGCTGGCCGAGGCGGTGGGCCGCTGGGAGTGCGACCTGCTCCGGGACGAACTGCCCTGGCACGCCCGGGAGGGCGGGGACGAGCGGCGTGCCGAGCTCACCGACTGGCTGGTCCGGCACGCGCCGGCCCGGCTGCGGCCCCTGGGCGCTCCGGAGGAACTGCTGCACCGCGTGCGGCTGCTCGGCCTGACGGGCGAGGCCCGCTGGGAGGATCCGCACTGGCCCGGGTACCGGTACTGATCCGGGCCCGCGTCGTGCGCCGTTCCGTCTCAGCCCGCCCAGAGCCCCTCCGCCGTCAGGCCGAGCAGGTCGATCGCGTTGCCGCGGACGATGCGTTCCACCACGTCCGGCGGCAGGTGGCCCATTTGGGACTCGCCGACCTCCCGCGACTTCGGCCAGGTGGAGTCGGAGTGCGGGTAGTCCGTCTCGTACAGGACGTTGCCGGGGCCGATCGCGTCGAGGTTGCGCAGGCCGAAGGCGTCGTCGAAGAAGCATCCGTAGACGTGGTCGGCGAAGAGTTCGGACGGGGGGCGGAGGACCTTGTCCGCCACGCCGCCCCAGGCGCGGTTCTCCTCCCAGACGACGTCCGCGCGCTCCAGGATGTACGGGATCCAGCCGATCTGCCCCTCGGCGTACATGATCTTCAGGTGGGGGAAGCGGTCGAAGGCGCCGCTCATCAGCCAGTCGACCATCGAGAAGCAGCAGTTGGCGAAGGTGATGGTGGAGCCGACGGCGGGCGGGGCGTCGGCGGAGGTGGACGGCATGCGGCTGCTGGAGCCGATGTGCATGGCGATGACGGTGCCGGTCTCGTCGCAGGCGCGCAGGAAGGGGTCCCAGTGGTCGGTGTGGACGCTGGGCAGGCCGAGGTGGGGCGGGATCTCGCTGAAGCAGACCGCCCGTACGCCGCGGGCGGCGGTGCGGCGTACTTCCGCGGCGGCGAGTTCGGGGTCCCACAGGGGGATGAGGGTGAGGGGGATGAGCCGGCCGCGCGCCTGGGGGCCGCACCACTCCTCCACCATCCAGTCGTTGTAGGCGCGCACGCCGAGGAGCCCCAGCTCGCGGTCCTCGGCCTCGGTGAAGGTCTGGCCGCAGAAGCGGGGGAAGGTGGGGAAGCAGAGGGCGGACTGGACGTGGTTGACGTCCATGTCGGCCAGCCGTTCGGGGACGCTGTACGAGCCCGGCCGCATCTGTTCGTAGGTGATGCCTTCGAGCTTGATCTCGTCGCGGGAGCAGCCGACGGCGGTGTCCAGGCGGGTCAGCGGGCGGTGCAGGTTCTCGTAGACCCACCAGTCGGCTATCGGCCCGTCGTCGCCGGGGGCGCCCATCTTTGGGGCGAATTTGCCGCCGACGAAGGTCATTTCCTTCAAGGGGGCGCGGACCACGCGGGGTCCGACGTCGTGGTATTTCGACGGGAGCCGGTCCCGCCAGACGTTGGGGGGCTCCACTGTGTGGTCGTCCACCGAGATGATCTTGGGGAAGGTCGCCATGCTCGTTACGGTAGCGTTGATCTGACGGTCCGTCAGCAACGGGGCGGAAATGCGCCGGGCGGGGCGGCGCGCGGAAGGCCGGCCTCCGCGCCGTTGCGGTGCGCCGCGCCGCCGCCCGGCCGCTCCTCGGCCGAGGAGGCTTTGTGCACGGTCCGGACCCCTACTGACGTAAGTGGTCGCGACAAGGCAGACTGGCCGTTGCGCACAGCGAGAAGGCGCATACAGCGCGGTCAAATTCGGCACAGGGCAGGGGGACACCATGGACGACGGTCCGGGGCGGGAGCGGCTCCGCTTCACCGTGCTCGGTCCCGTACGGGCCTGGCGCGGCGCAACCCCGCTGGCGGCGGGCTCCCCGCAGCAGCGGGCGCTGCTCGCCGCACTACTGCTGCGCGGCGGACGCACCGCCACCGCGCCCGAACTCGTCGACGCCCTGTGGGGCGACGAACCGCCACACGCCGCGCTCGCCGCCCTGCGGACGTACGCCTCACGGCTCCGCAAGGCACTGGGCGCGGACGCCGAGACGCTGGTCAGCGAGTCCGGCGGCTATGCGATCCGGCCGGTGGACGGCCACCCGCTGGACCTCGACCACGACCACGCCGAGCAGTACGCCGCCGAGGCCGAGAAGGCCAAGGCGTCCGGTGACCGCGCCCGCGCCCGCGAGCTGCTCGACGCGGCCCTGGACCTGTGGGACGGCGAACCGCTGGCCGGCCTCGCCGGTCCGTACGCCGATACCCAGCGCACCCGCCTGGAGGAGTGGCGGCTGTCGCTGACCGAGTCCCGGCTCGAACTCGTGCTGGAGGCCGGCTGCCACGCCGAGGCGGTCTCCGAGCTGACCGCGCTCACCGCCGCGCACCCGCTGCGCGAGCGGCTGCGCGAACTGCTCATGCTGGCGCTGTACCGCAGCGGCCGGCAGGCCGAGGCGCTCGCCGTCTACGCCGACACCCGGCGGCTGCTCGCCGACGAGCTGGGCGTCGACCCGTGCGCCTCGCTCTCCGAACTCCAGCAGCGGATCCTCCAGGCGGACCCGGACCTGGACGCCCCCGCCGTCAGCTTCGACACCGACCCGGCCGGCCCCGCCGTGGTGCGCCCGCAGCAACTCCCCGCCACCGTCGCCGACTTCACCGGCCGGGCCGCCTTCGTGTCCGAACTCGGCGATCAGCTCGCCACGGCCGAGGGCAGCGTGATGGCGGTCTCCGCGCTGACCGGTATCGGCGGCGTGGGCAAGACCACCCTCGCCGTCCACGTCGCGCACGCCGCCCGCGACCACTTCCCCGACGGACAGCTCTACGTGGACCTCCAGGGCGCCGGGGACAACCCGTCCGAGCCGGTGGCCGTCCTGGGCGCCTTCCTGCGCGCACTGGGCACGCCCGACGCCTCCATCCCCGACGGCCAGGCGGAGCGCTCCGCCCTCTACCGCTCCACCCTCGCCGGCCGGCGCGTGCTGGCGCTCCTGGACAACGCCCGGGACGCCTCCCAGGTGCGGCCGCTGCTGCCCGGTACGGAGGGCTGCGCCGCCCTGATCACCAGCCGCGCCCGGATGATCGACCTGGCCGGCGCGCACCTCATCGACCTCGACGTGATGAGCCCCGAGGAGGCGCTCGCGCTCTTCACCCGCATCGTCGGCGAGGAGCGCGTGACCTCGGAGCGCAAGGCCGCCATGGCCGTCGTCGGGGCCTGCGGCTTCCTGCCGCTGGCCATCCGCATCGCCGCCTCCCGGCTGGCCGCCCGCCGTACGTGGACGGTCTCCATCCTGGCGACCAAGCTCGCCGACGAGCGCCGCCGCCTGGACGAACTGCGGGCCAGCGACCTCGCCGTGAAGGCCACCTTCGAACTGGGCTACAAGCAGTTGGAGCCGGTGCAGGCCCGCGCCTTCCGGCTGCTGGGTCTGGCGGACGGCCCGGACATCTCGCTCGCCGCGGCCGCCGCCGTGCTCGACATGGAGGTCGACGACACCGAGGAACTCCTCGAATCCCTCGTGGACACCTCCCTCCTGGAGTCCGCCGCGCCGGGCCGCTACCGCTACCACGACCTGGTGCGCCTCTACGCGCGTGCCTGCGCCGAGCGCGACGAGCACCCGCCGTCGGAGCGGGATGCCGCGATGTCCCGGCTGCTGGACTTCTACCTGGCGTCGGCGGCCCGGATGTACGCGCTGGAACGCCCCGGCGACCGCCTGATCGTGCACATGGAGGCCACCAGCTACCCCGGCCTCGCCTTCCCCGACCGGGCGGCGGCCCTGGAGTGGCTCTTCAACGAGGCCGGTTGCCTGCTCGCCTGCGCCCGGCAGTCCAGCGCCCCGTCGACGCTGCGGCGCGCCGCCGATCTGCTGCTGCTCACCAAGGACCTGGCCGAGTCCGGCGCCGACGCGCTGCAGTACGAGCAGGCCAACGTCGCCCTGCTGACGGCCGCCCGGGAGGCCGGGGACCAGCACGCGGAGGCCCGTTTCCACCTCGCGCTCACCTACGTGCGGACGCTGTCGGGGCGGCTGGACGAGGCCGACGAGAACGCCAAGTCCGCCATGCTGCTCGGGCTCGCCTCCGAGGACCCCTACGTGGCGGCGTCCGCGCCCAACGACCGCGGCATCATCGCCAACGCCCAGCACCGGCACGCCGACGCCGAGGGCTACCTCCGCCAGGCGCTGACCGCGTTCCGCGACGACACCAACCGGCAGTCCGAGGCCAGCGCGCTGTGCAACCTCTCCCGCGTCCACCTGGACACCGGGCGGGTGGACAGCGCCATCGAACTGGCCGAGGAGGGCCTGGCGATATACCGGCAGCTCGGTGCCAAGCGCCGGCTGGCCAACGGGATGTACGCGCTCGCGCTCGCGTACACCCAGGCCATGCGGCTGGACGAGGCGACCGGGCAGCTGACCGCAGCGCTGGCGATCTTCCGGGACAGCCGGCAGCGCTTCTGGGAGGGCATGACGAACTTCCGGCTCGCCGAGGTCGAGCTGGCCGCCCGCCGCCCGGCGACCGCGGCGAACCACGCCGAGCAGGCGCTGACCGCGCTGCGCGGCATCGGCGGCGACTCCTGGCGCGCGACGGTGCTGACCACGCTGGGCCGTGCCCTGCACGCGCTCGGGCAGACCGGCCGGGCCCGCGTGTGCTGGCAGGAGGCACTGGCCACCTTCGAGCGCCTGGGATCCTCGGAAGGCACCGCCGTACAGGCGCTTCTCACGCCCACCGCGGTCGCATAAGCGCGCCCGTTCATCGGGCGGCTGCGACGTTTATCGATCGTTCATCGCGTCGGGCCACTCTTGTCGTTATCGATCCGCCGCCTCGGGGGGCAAGCGGCTCGGTGCCCAGGCCGCAGAGCTATGGTGAGCGGCCATGCTACGCCCGTCCGGCGGCCCACGGGGGAGTCGCCGGACGGTCGACCAAGCAGCAAGCGCCCACACAGGAGTTGATCCCAGTGAACGCCGACAACAAGGCACCAGCTACGGGGGAGCGGGACGTCATCCGGCCCCTGGACAACCACCAGCCCATCATCGGCGCCGGTGTCACGCCGCAGGTGCAGAAGCCGGGCGACCGCGATGTCGTCAGGCCGATGGACAACCACCAGCCCATCATCGGGGCCGGTGTCACGCCGCAGGTGAAGCCGGCCGGGGACCGGGACATCGTGCGGCCGATGGACAACCACCAGCCGATCGCCGCGCCCAGGACCGACGACAATCACCAGCCGAGCCCGGGGGACGGCGCCGCGCGGAAGGACTGACGCCGGCACGTCCACGAGCCCGCAAGGGCACGCAGAACCAACGGGGGACGTTTCGGGGGATCGCAGGGGCCGATTTCGGTGGCGCGGAGGGGATGCCATCGAAGCCGGTCCCTGCGGCGTGTGCACTCTGCACTCGTATTGGCGACATGTGCGCCCTTTTCACAATGATCGAACATCTGCTCGCAATCGCCGCTAGCTTGTCTCGTGAAGAACAGCCGTACCGGTCCGAGGAGTTGGAATGACCCGCACAGCAAAGAGCCTCGTCGTCACCGCCGCCGCGGTGGCCGCGCTGGGCACCGCCGCACTGCCCGCCGCGGCCGACAACCACACGCCCGCCCCGCCGCAATCGGCGACGACCCTGGACAACCACGCACCGGTCCCGCCGGCGGACAAGCACACGCCGCTCACGGCCCTGGACAAGCACACGCCGCTGACCCCCCTGGACAAGCACATGCCGCTCACGGCCCTGGACAAGCACATGCCGCTGACTCCCCTGGACAACCACATACCCTGAGCCACCGGCGGCCGGGCGGTCCGGCACCCCTCGCGAGTCGAGCCGGCAGCGGCGCCACACACCCCGTGGCCCGCTGCCGTCGCCGTTGTCCCGCAGTCCACCGCTCGCTTACCGCCCACCATCTGACGCATCGTCAGCTGCGATGCTACAGTCACGCGGCACACCCCCGTCCTGCCCGCAGTCAGGAGGCGCGCCGTGTTCGAAGCCGCTCGTGTGCAGTCGCTCTGGGAACTGGTCGAGTACCGGGCGCGGGCCTCCCGCGGGGCACCGATGTTCTTCGACGGAGACGGGCGGAGCGTCACCTTCGACGGGGTACGGGACGAGGCGCTGCGGGTGGCGGCCGGGCTGCGGGAGCTGGGGATCGGGGCCGGGAGCCGGGTGGCCTGGCAGCTGCCGAGCCGGATCGGGACGGTCGTCCTCTCGCTGGCGCTGGCCCGGCTGGGGGCCGTGCAGATCCCCGTCATCCCGCTGCACCGGGAGCGCGAAGTCGGCTTCGTGCTGGCCGAGTCGGCGGCGGAGTTCGTCCTCGTCCCGGGTGTGTGGCGGGGCTTCGACCACACCGCGATGGTGCGGAAGGTGGCCGCGGACGGGGTGCGGGTGGTGCCGGTGGAGGACGGGCTGCCGCGGGCGGACCCGGCCCGGGTGCCCGCGGTGGCAGCGGACGGGGGGACCACCTGGATCTACTGCACGTCCGGGACGACCTCCGCCCCCAAGGGGGTCGAGCACACCGATGCCACGCTCCTCGCCGGCGGGGTGGGACTGGCCACCGCGCTGGGCATGTCCGCCGATGACATCGGCTCGATCGCCTTCCCGTACGCGCACATCGCCGGCCCGGACTACGTCATCGCCATGCTGGTCAGCGGCTTCCCCGCGGTCATCCTCGACAGCTTCGAACCGGGCCGGGCGGCGGACGTCTACCGGCGCCGGGGCGTCACCATGGCCGGCGGCAGCACCGCCTTCTACCAGGCGTTCCTGGACGAGTCCCGGCGCCGCCGGGCGGGCCGGCCGGACGCCGGACGGCTGATTCCGTCGCTGCGGCTGCTGTCCGGCGGCGGGGCGCCGATGCCACCGGAGCTCTGCACGGCGGCCCGGCGCGAGCTGGAGTGCGCGATCGTGCACGGGTACGGGATGACCGAGTGCCCGATGATCTCCATGGGCACGCCGTACGACAGCGACGAGCAGCTGGCCCGGACGGTGGGGAAGCCGGTCGCGGGGGCGGAGATACGGATCGTCCGGCCGGACGGGAGCGTGGCCGCGACCGGGGAGGACGGCGAGGTGACGCTCAAGGGGACGATGCTCTTCCGCCGGTACACCGACCCGGCGCTGACCGCCGCGGCGTTCGACGCCGAGGGCTATTTCCACACCGGTGACCTGGGTTTTCTCCGTCCCGACGGCCATCTGGTGCTGACCGGGCGGCTCAAGGACATCATCATCCGCAAGGGCGAGAACATCTCGGCACAGGAGATCGAGGACCTGATCCACACGCATCCGGCGGTGGCGGAGGCGGCGGTGATCGGGCTGCCGGACCGCGAGCGCGGGGAGCGGGTCTGCGCGGTGATCACGCCCGCCGACCCGGCCGCCCCGCCGCTCACCCTCGACGCGCTCACCGCGCACCTGCGGGCGGCCGGACTGATGACGCAGAAACTGCCGGAGCAGCTGGAGACCGCCGGCGAGCTGCCGCGCGGGGGTCCGCTGAACAAGGTGCTGAAGGCCGCGCTGCGGGAGCGGTACGCACGGGGCGCGCGGTGACCGCGCGGTAGCGGGTGGTGCGGCGGGCCGTGGCGATGCGGCGGGGAGTTCACGTCGAGGTGGGAGTCTTCACCGGGAGGGCCCGGCCGCGGTGTGCCGGCACGCCCCGTACCCGTAGGACGGAAGGACCCGGACATGACCGAGATGATCGACTTCACGGCGCAGACCCGGCTGGTGGCGCGGCTCGCGGAGCGGACGGCCGAGGCGCAGCTCGATGCGCCGACCCCGTGCGGGACGTACGCGGTACGCCACCTCCTGGGCCATCTCGTGGGGCTGAGCGCCGCCTTCCAGGACGTGGCGCGCAAGGAGCTCGGCCCGGCGACCAGCACCTCGCCCAACGCGTTCCGGCCGGACGTGGAGCCCGGCTGGCGGGCCGAGCTGGACCGGAACCTCGCGGGGATGGTGACGGCCTGGCGCGCGCCGGAGGCGTGGGAGGGGGAGACCCAGGCGGGCGGGGTGGCCCTGCCGGGCGCCGTCGCGGGCCGGGTCGCGCTGAACGAGCTGGTGCTGCACGGCTGGGACCTGGCGCGCGCCACGGGCCAGGAGTACGCGCCGGACGAGGACAGCCTCGCGGTGTCGTACGCGCTGCTGTCGTCGTGGGCGGCGGCGGACGGGACGAGCGGTGGGCTGTTCGGCACCGTGGTCCCGGTACCGGAGGACGCCCCGCTCCTCGACCGGGTCGTCGGCCTCGGCGGACGCCGCCCGGACTGGACTCCCCTGGCCGCGTAGGGGGAGGCACCCCGGAGAGACCCCGGAGAGACCCGGGGGCACCCCTGGGCCCGTCGCGGGCGGCGGCCCTTCGTGGAGTCGGCCGGCGGCGGGGTCGAGGGGAGCGGCGGGGTCAGGCGCGGGTGGGGCCCGGGAGGCCCGTACGGAGTTGGTTCTTGAGGACCTTGCCGCCGGCGTTGCGGGGCAGCTCGGTGACGAAGGCGACCTCGCGCGGCACCTTGTAGTTGGCCATCTCGCGGCGGGACCAGGCGATCAGGTCGTCGGCGGTGAGGGAGGAGCCGGCGTGGCGGACCGCGTAGGCCCGGCCGACCTCGCCGAGGCGGGGATCGGGTATGCCGATGACGGCGGCCTCGGCGATGTCCGGGTGGCGGCACAGGAGTTGCTCTATCTCGGCCGGGTAGGCGTTGAAGCCGCCGACGATGAACATGTCCTTGATGCGGTCGGTGATCCGGAGGTTGCCGGCCGTGTCGAGGACGCCGACGTCGCCGGTGTGCAGCCAGCCGTCGGCGTCCAGCACCTGCGCGGTCTCCTCGGGGTCCTCGAAGTAGCCGCCCATCACGTGGTGTCCGCGCACCAGCACCTCGCCGGGCTCGCCGGGCTCGGCGAGGACCCGCACCTCGGTGTCCGGGATCGCCCGGCCGGAGGTCGAGGCGATGACCTCGGGAGCGTCGCCGCGGCGGCACATCGTGACGATGCCGCTCGCCTCGGAGAGGCCGTACGCCGTCAGGACCGTCCGCACGCCCAGCTCGGCGTGCAGCCGTTCCACCAGCTGGAGCGGGACCACCGCCGCCCCGGTCACCACCAGGCGCAGCGCGCTCAAGTCGTGGGCGGAGCGGGCCGGGTGGTCCAGGAGGGACCGGTGCAGGGTCGGCGGGCCGGGGAGCACCGAGATCCGCTCGGCGGCGATGTTCGCCAGCGCGGTCTCCACGCCGGACACCGGCTGCGGCACCATCACCGCGCCCCGCAGCAGGCACGCGACGATGCCCGCCTTGTAGCCGAAGGTGTGGAAGAACGGGTTGACGATCAGGTAGCGGTCGCCCTCGCGCAGCCCCGCCAGCGCGCTCCACACGCCGTAGCAGCGCAGGGTCTGGGCGTGGGTGATGACCGCGCCCTTGGGACGGCCGGTGGTGCCCGAGGTGAAGATGATGTCGGAGGGGGCCGTGGGGGCCACCGCGTCGGCGCGCCGCCGCACCTCCTCGCCGGTGATGCCCTCTCCCCCCGCGAGGAAGTCCTTCCAGGTCCGGTACCCCTCGGGCGCGCTGTCCGACAGCACGACCACCTGTTCCAGGTGCGGGAGTGCGGGCGCGGCGCGGCGCAGCGAGGCGACGTAGGAGGTGCCGAGGAAGGTGCCGGTGACGAAGAGCAGCTTGGCGCGGGTGCGGTCCAGGACGTGGGCGGCCTCGGCGCCCTTGAAGCGGGTGTTGACGGGGACGAGGACGGCGCCGGCGGTGACCGCCCCGAGGGCGGAGACGATCCAGTCGAGGGTGTTGGGTGCCCATACGGCGACGCGGTCGCCCGGCTCGACCCCGCCGGCCATGCAGGCGGCCGCCGCCCGCTCCACCCGCTCGCCCAGTTCGGCGTACGAGACGCGGGTGCGGCCCTCGACGACGGCCTCGCGGCTGCCGTACCGCCGGGCGGCGGCGCGCACCAGCCGGGGCAGGGTGCCGTACTCCAGGTCCGCCCGCGGATCCTCGTCACCGTGCATCTCAACCGCCTCCCGCCGAAGAGTCGCCGACCCACTAGCTGACTGCCCGTCAGATTAGCGGTAGCCTCCTCCGCTGTCAGCACTGACGACCGACCGCGGAGGTGGCGATGGGGGCGACCCTCAAGGACGCGACGGCGATAGCCGGCATCGGACAGACCCCGTTCGCCAAACACCTCCCGGAATCCGAGAAGACCCTGGCCTGCCGGGCGATCGTCGCGGCGCTGGACGACGCCGGGATCGCCCCCTCGGAGGTGGACGCCTTCGCCTCGTACACCATGGAGGAGACCGACGAGGTCGAGATAGCCAAGGCCATCGGCGCCGGGGACGTCACCCACTTCTCCAAGGTCGGCTACGGCGGCGGGGGTTCCTGCGCGACGGTGGCCCATCTGGCCGCCGCCGTCGCCACCGGCCAGGCGGGCGTCGGCGTCGCCTGGCGGTCCCGCAAACGCGGATCGGGACCGCGCCCCTGGAAGAACACCCGGGTCCAGCTGCCGACCCCCGGGCAGTGGACCCGGCCCTTCGGGCTGCTGCGCCCGGCCGACGAGATCGGCCTGCTCGCCCGCCGCTACATGCACGAATACGGCGCCACCCGCGACCACCTCTTCAACGTCGCGCTGGCCTGCCGCAACCGCGCCAACCAGAACCCGGCGGCGATCATGTACGAACGCCCGCTGACCCGCGAGATGTACATGACCGCACGCTGGATCAGCGAACCGCTCTGCCTGTTCGACAACTGCCTGGAGACCGACGGCGCCCTGGCCTGCGTCGTGGTCTCCGCCGAGCGGGCCCGCGACTGCCGGCACCGGCCGGTCTACGTCCACTCCGCCGCCCAGGGCCTGCCCGCCCAGCACCACGGCATGGTCAACTACTGGAACGACGACCCGCTCACCGGCCCCGCCTGGACCGCCGCCCGGCACCTGTGGAAGGGCGCCGACCTCGGCCCGCAGGACGTCGACGTGGCACAGATCTATGACGCCTTCACCCCCCTGATCCCGCTGTCCCTGGAGGGCTACGGCTTCTGCGGGCGCGGCGAGGGCGCGGCCTTCACCGAGGGCGGCGCGCTGGAGATCGGCGGCCGGCTCCCCCTCAACACCGGCGGCGGGGGCCTGTCCGAGGCGTACGTCCACGGTTTCAACCTGATCACCGAAGGCGTCAAGCAGCTGCGCGGCACCAGCACCGCGCAGGTCCCCGACGCCACCACCTGCCTGGTCACCGCGGGCGAGGGCGTCCCCACCTCGGCCCTGCTGCTGAGGAGTTGATCCGCCATGAGTGCCACCGAGCCCGCCCGTGCCGCCATGACCGCCTCCGTTCGCGAGTCCTTGTCCGCAAGCGTGCCAGGCACCACTGACACCGCCCCCGGCGACGACGCCGGCCTGCTGCTCCCCGTCCCCGACGAGGACGGCGCGCCCTTCTGGGATCACGCGGCCCGGGGCGAACTGCGGGTGCAGAGCTGCTCCGACTGCGACGAGCTGCGCTTCCCGCCCCGGCCCTGCTGCCCGCACTGCCAGTCCTTCGCGTCCCACTGGCGCAGGATGAGCGGCCGCGGCCGCATCTGGTCCTACGTCCTGCCGCACCCGCCGCTGCTGCCCGCGTACGCCGCGCTGCCCGGCTACAACGCGATCGTCGTGGAACTGGCCGAGGCCCCCCGCATCCGCCTCGTCGGCAACCTCGTCGCCGCCCCCGACGCGCCCCTCAACTCCGTCGACCCGGCCCGGCTGCGCATCGGCGCCCCGGTGAAGGTCGTCTTCACGGCCCTCCCCGGGGGCGTGACCGTGCCCCGCTGGCTCCTGGAGCGGCCGTGACGGTCGGCACCCGGATCGCGGACGGGGTCGCGCTGGTCACCCTCGACCGGCCCGAGCGGCACAACGCGATCGACCTCGACACCGCCGCCGAACTCGCCGCCACCTGGCGGGCGTTCCGCTTCGACGACTCCGTACGGGCCGCGGTCGTCACCGGCGCCGGCGGGCGCGCCTTCTGCACCGGCCTGGACCGCTCCGCCGACGTGCCGCAGCCGTCCTCGCCCTACTCCCTCGACGACCCGCTGCTGTCCATCGGCCCGAAGGCCAACGACCTGTGGAAACCGGTCATCGCCGCGGTGGACGGGATGGCCTGCGGCGGCGCCTTCTACCTGCTGGGCGAGTCCGAGTTCATCATCGCCTCCGAGAACTCCACGTTCTTCGACCCGCACACCACCTACGGGATGGTCAGCGCCTACGAGTCCGTCCTGATGGCCCAGCGGATGCCGCTGGGGGAGATCGCCCGGCTGTCCCTGATGGGCACCGCGGAGCGGCTGGGCGCGCAGCGCGCGTACCGGATCGGGCTGGTCAGCGAACTGACCGCGCCCGGCGCCGCGGCCGAGGTCGCCCTGCGGCGCGCCGCCACGGTCGCCGCCCAGCCGACGGGTGCGGTGCAGGGCACCGTACGCGCCCTGTGGGCGGCGAAGGAGGCGGCCAGGACGCAGGCCCTGGCACACGCGCCCCAGCTGATCGCGCTGGGCAACCTGCCGCCCGAACGGCAGGCGGAGCTGTTCGCGGCCCGCAAACGGGACGGCGCCGGCTGACCGCCCCGGCCGGCCCCGGGTCACATCCGGGTCTTGTGCGCCCGAGTGATCTGGCAGGTGTACCAGAACTGCCCGATGGAGGACTGGTTGACGGTGTACTTCGCGGTGTAGGTCTCGGTCGCGCCGGGGCCCACCGTGATCGACCGCTCGTGCAGCCCGTACGCCTTGCCGTCGGCCGGCTTGGCCTTCATCCAGTTGACGGCCATGTCGTAGGAGTAGGTGTCGGTCGACGACGGGTTGGTGATCGAGACCGTGTAGGTGAACTGCCGCAGCGAATTGGAGAAGTCGCAGTTGCTGCCGGAGGCGTCCGCGCGCCCGTCCGGGTCGTAGGTCTCCTGCGTCGGCGACGGCGAGTACGTGGGCTCGTACGGCGGCGTCGGGTAGTCGGTGCTGTAGCCGGTGGCCGACGAGGTGGGCGTCGGGTAGTAGCTCGGCGGCACCACGACCCGGGGCCGTCCGAAGGCGCAGCCGCCGACCGTGGCGACGGTGGCCAGGGTCAGCCCGGCCGCGACCGCCACCCTGATGCCCTTACGGGTGCCGCCGCGGGCGCCCGTGCGTGTGCGTGCGTGGTACTTCATACGAACCCGTCCCCCGTGGAAAATTCAGGGCGTCACCCCATGGGTTGACGCGTGCACGGCACCCTAGCAAGCGCCGGTGACACCCCGTACGGGCCCCGGCAACGCGGGTGGACGTACTTGTCTAGCGGGTGCAGAGGGGCAGGCGTAGCGTCGGTCACGGAGGACGACAGGACGATCCGAAGCGAGGCGACGCCCGTGGTGCGCAACGTTCTCGGGTCGCTGATCGCCCTCATCGGAGCGACGGCCGCCGTATGGAGCCCCTTCCGTCCCTGGTACGACGGCCGTCTCGGCAGGGACGTGCGCATCGAGGACCTGTTCAACGGCATGACCCGCAACAGCGCGGCCCTGTTCGGCTCCCTCCTCCTGCCCCTGGCCTTCGCCGCGCTGGTGACGCTGATCGGTGTCGCGCTGTGTTCCCGGGCGCTGGTCGCCCTCGCCGGCGTGATCGTCCTCGGCTTCACGATCCTGTGGATGGTCCGCCAGGGCCAGGCCGCGAGCGAGCTGACCGCGGGCGCCCGGGGCCTGGGCGTGGGCGTGGCCAACGCCCTGGGTGGCGGCGCGCTGCTGCTGCTCGGCGCCCTGATCATGCGGGGGCGCACGCGCCGGTTCCGCGAACCCGAATACGACCGCGGCTACGACCACCGCTACGACGACGCGCGGTACGGCGAGCGGCAGTACGACGACCACGGGTACGGCCGTTACGCACCCGACGACCGCTACGACGAGCGCAGGCCCCCTCCGCCGACCGCCGCCTATCCCCCGGCCGCCTACCCGCCCGAGACGCCCATGCCCTGGGACGCGGGCCGGGCGGGCGCCGAGGAGTGGGACTCCGAGCCGTACGCGCCCGGCCCCGCCGGACCGCGGACGGGCGCCCACCCGGGCCCCTACGGGGAGCAGGACGACCGCACCCCCACCACTCCCCTGCCGGTCACGCCCCCGCCACCGGAAGGGCAACATCGGCCGCAGCCACCGCAGTCACCGGCTCCGCAGCCACCGCCACCCCAGCAGCCCCAGCAGGATCGGCCGCGGGCGCCGGAGCCCCCGCCGACCATGACGTCCCGCCGGCCGCCGCCCACCCCGCCGGTGGAGTGGGGCCGGGAGCAGCGCCAGGCCGGCCCGCCCGCACCGCCTCCCCCGCCACAGCAACAGCAACAGCAACAGCAACAAGCGCAGCAGGAAGCCGACACGCCTCCTCAGCCCCAGCAGCCCCAACGGCCTCCGGAGGACCGGGAGTAGCGGCACCGGCGCCGGTCAGGCCCGGCGCGCCTGCCCGGTCCCCTTGGCCGCGTCCAGCGCGTAGACGCAACGGTCCTTGCTGCAGGCGTAGACGACCCCGCCGACCGCCACCGGCGAGCCGGTGATCTCCCCGCCGGTCGCCAGCTTCCAGCGCAGCTGCCCGCCCATCGCGTCGAGCGTGTACAGGCAGTGGTCGGCCGAGCCGAAGTGCACCCGCCCCTCCGCGACGACCGGGGCGCCGACCACCTCGGCACCCGCCTGGAAGCGCCAGCGCGGGGTGCCGGTGACCGCGTCCAGGGTGTAGAGCGCCTTGCCGCTGCCCAGGTGGACCGCGCCGTGCGCGACCAGGACCGGTTCGGTGGACTGCCGGGCCTCGGTCGCGATCCGCCAGCGGTCGCGGCCGTCCGCGGTGTCCAGGGCGTAGACCGTGCCCAGGTAGTCGGCCAGGTAGAGGCCGCCTCCGGTGACCGCGGGGCCGGGCGCGAAGGCCGGCGGACTCAGGAAGACCGCGGGCGCCTCGAAGTGCCAGCGCACGTCGCCGCGCGCGATGTCGATCGCCAGCACCCGGGTGCCGGCCACCACGTAGACCACGCCGTCCGACGCGGGCAGCAGCCGCATCGGCACCCCGCCGCAGGCCGCCGCGTCACCGACCGGGTACGACCAGCGCTCGGCGCCGGTCCGCGCCTCCAGCGCCTTCAGCCGCGCCTCGGCCCACACGAACACCGTGCCCTCGTGCACCACGGGCCCGGCCTCGGCGGTCTCGAAGTCGGTCTGCGCGCCGACGGTCTCCCACAGCAGCTCGCCGGTGGCGGCCTCCCACGCCTGGACACCGCCGCCGCGCGTACTGGTGACGACCGTGCCGCGGTCGGCCCTCAGGGCGTAGACCCAGCCGTCGGTGCTCAGCCGCCAGCGCTCGGTGCCGTCCTCGGCGTCCAGCGCGTACAGGCTCGGGCCGTCCGAGGCGTGGATCCGGCCGTCGGCGACCGCCATCGCCCAGGCGACGTCGCGGGTCTTGAACTTGCGCCGTCCACTGCCCACATCGAGCGCGTGCACCTCGAAGGAGGTGACGTAGAGCAGATCGTCGGCGACGACCGGGGTGCCCCAGACGTCGTTGGACATCCGGAAGCGCCAGGGGCGCCAACGGCCCGGCTCGGCCGGCGGCGTCTCGGGCGGTGCGGCCGGCGGCGCGGGGGCGCCCTCGGGCAGCGCGGCGGCCGCGCCCTGCTGCGGCACACCGGCCGTGGGCGCACCGGCGGGCGGCCGCACCCAGTTCGTGGCGGCGGCCTGCCCGTGCGGCTGCGGTTCGCGGACGTCGGCGCGCGGCCCGGGCCCTATCGGGGCGGCCGAGCCGCCGAGGTGGACGGGGCCGGCGGCGCCGTCCGCGGACGGTGCGGACAGCACGGCGGCCCGGTCCGGCGCGACGGCGGGCGGGGCCGCGGAGACCGGCGTCGCCCGGGGTGCCCCGGCGTCCGGGCCGAGCGACGCGGGCTGCGGCATCGGACCGGGGTTGCCGCCGCGCGGGTCACCGCGGTGGGCGCCGGGGCCGATCCGGCCGGGCCAGCCGGACCCGTCGCCGGCCGGGGCGTTCTCGGGGCGCGGCGGGGCCTGGACGGGCTGGGGCGCGGGCCGCGGCGGGACGGCGGGCGGGGCGGGCTGGCGGGCGGGGCCGCGCCCGGCGGCGGCCCGCTGGGCGCCGTCCCGGGGCACCGCGGTACGGCCGCCGCGGCGGCTCTCGATGAGGCCCACCGCGCCGGGCGGCAGCCAGGCCGAGGCGGTACCGCTGTCGTCGCTGCCGGAGCCGAAGAGGTGCGGGGCGAGCTGGGACTGCAGATCGGCGGGGGACGGCCGGTGGCCGGCCTCCATCTGCATGCAGGACTCCATCAGCGGGCGCAGCTCGTCGGGCAGCCCGGCCAGGTCGGGGCCCTCGCGCAGCAGCATGAAGACCGTCTCGACCGGGTTGGCGCCGTGGAAGGGCGCGTGCCCGGTGGCGGCGAAGACCAGGGTCGAGCCGAGCGAGAAGACGTCGCTCGCGCCCGTGACGCTGCGCGAGTCCCGTGCCTGCTCGGGTGACATGTAGGCGGGCGTGCCGACGGCCACATTGGTCATCGTCAGGCGGGTGTTGGACACCCCGGAGGCGATACCGAAGTCGATCACCCGGGGGCCGTCCTCGACGACCAGGACGTTCGACGGCTTGAGGTCGCGGTGGACCAGCCCGGCGCCGTGGATGGACTGCAGCGCCTCGGCGATCCCGGCGGCCAGCCAGCGCACCGCCTGGGCCGGCAGCGGCCCGCACTCATTGACTATTTCTTCCAGGGAGGGCGCGGGGACGTAGGCGGTCGCGAGCCACGGCACCGCGGCGCGCGGGTCGGCGTCGACCACCGCGGCGGTGTAGAAGCCGCTGACCGCGCGGGCCGCCTCGACCTCGCGCGTGAAGCGGACCCGGAACAGCTGGTCCTCGGCGAGCTCGGTACGTACCGTCTTGATCGCCACGCGCCGGCCGGACGCCGAGCGCGCCAGATAGACCAGTCCCATGCCGCCGGCCCCGAGACGGCCGAGCACCTCGAACGGCCCGATCCGCCGGGGATCGTGCTGCGTCAGCGCCTTCAGCTGCTCCACCACTTGCCTGCCACCTCCCCGTGGGGCGTAGAAAAGAGACTCTCAAAAGCCACGAGCCGCCGAGAGCCACTGCCCCGTGCAGCGTCTCCCCGCCTACGGCGAGGACTGTCGATACGGCCGTACGCGTGCTGATTCTTCCTGGCCGGGCCGACGGTTGCGAACCCGGGGCCCGTCCGTCGTGTCATGGCATACCCCCCGTGCCCCGCGCCGGGTCCGTTACCCGACGTAACCCAACCCCGCCTGACGTGCTCCGATACGTCCGCCGACGGGTGGGTGCCCCCGGGGTCACCCGCGGGTCGCGGTGCTCTTCGGGCGCGCTCCCGCCCCGGGTACGAACCCTCACCACTGCGCCGCGCCGGCCTGCCGGCCCCGCCCCCTGCCGCCGTCCCGGACCTGACGGCCCAATTCTGCGTCGGCGTGGGCCACTTCGTCGCACTCATCCGGCGCGTGGCGGCGTGCACTGCGTGCGGGCAGCCCACAGCGCGGGCCGCCTTCGACGCCGTATGTCCACGTTAGCCCCGCTTCGCGCGGAGCGCGCGCAGAGCAATCGAACGCAGGGGCGACACTGATCGATTCCGGGCGCGCGGGCAGCGACGGGCGACGGGTGGGGCCAGGGGTCAACTGACGGCACTCCTTGTGCGTTTCACGCACGGACGGTGACCGATTGTCCACCGAAGTTGTCCACAGCCTGTTGATAAGACCATTCACCGGGTCGGACCAGGCCGGGAACCGGGAGCCGCACCACCGACGGGGGCCACGAACCGTGCACCGACGGTGACCACGCACCCCGAATTCCCCCATCCCCATTTGCAGGCAGCCAAATCGCGCTCCGATCACCCCTCGGTAAGCTGACGGCATGACAGGACAAGTTCGAACCGTCGACGGCAGAGTTGCCGGCCGCCGCGGACAGGCGACGCGGCAGAAGCTTCTCGACTGCCTCAGTGAAATGCTCAGTTCGTCCCCCTATCGGGACGTCAAGGTCATCGATGTGGCCCGAAAAGCGGGGACTTCACCCGCAACGTTCTACCAGTACTTCCCGGACGTCGAGGGCGCCGTCCTCGAAATCGCCGAGGAGATGGCGAAAGAAGGCACCACTCTGACCGATCTTGTCGCCGGACGCTCCTGGGTGGGCAAGTCCGGCTGGCAGACGGCGGAGGAGCTGGTCGAAGGCTTCCTCTCCTTCTGGCGCAAGCACGACGCGATTCTGCGCGTCATCGACCTGGGCGCCGCCGAGGGCGACAAGCGGTTCTACAAGATCCGCATGAAGATCCTCAACGCCGTCACCAACTCGCTCACGGAGTCCATCCAGGAACTCCAGAGCAAGGGCAAGGTCGACAAGGACGTGAGTCCCGCAGCCGTCGCCGGCTCGCTCGTCGCGATGCTGGCAGCGGTCGCCGCACACCAGAAGGGCTTCCAGAGCTGGGGCGTCAAGCAGGCCGAGCTGAAGCCGAACCTGGCGCTGCTGGTGCACCTCGGCGCCACCGGCCGCAAGCCCACGAGGTGAGGTCCACCGGCAAAACCAGCGAGTAACCGAGCCAGCAGCCGAGGAAGCGGCCGAGCAACCGCCGCGCCTCCAAGTCCCGGTCCTTCCGGGCCGGTTCGTGAGTGGTCCTGTGTCCGTCCTGCCATAGCTGTACCGCACACTCAGCGGGTGCCGGCGCCCCCCAGGGGCGCCCCGGGCACCCGTTGCGCATGTCCGGCCCCGCGCGGCGCCCGCGCCGGCCCCGGCCCCGGAATTCAGCCGCCCGTCAGCGCCTCTCCAGGCGGAACAGCCGGATCTCCCGCTCCACCCGCGCCTGATACGTGGCGTACGGGGGCCAGACCTCCAGCGCCGCCCGCCACGCCCGAACGCGCTCCTCCCCGGTCAGCAGCCGCGCCCGTACGGCGATGTCCTCTCCCCGCCAACTGACCTCCGCCTCCGGGTTCTTGAGGAGGTTGCCGGTCCAGGCGGGGTGCCCCGGCCGCCCGAAATTGCTGCCGACCAGCAGCCAGCCGCCGTCCTCCTGCGGCAGGCAGGCCAGCGGCGTGCGCCGCGGACGGCCGCTCCGCGCGCCGGTCGCGGTGAGGATCACCCCGGGCAGCATCCGGGTGCTGAGCAGCACCTTTCCGCGGGTCAGCCGGTGCACGGCCCGGTCCAGCGCGGGAATGCAGTGCGGTGCGACCCGGGCGAAGAGGCGGGTCGAGGAGACCTTCTGCAGCAGCCGCTCTCCTGCGGGGCTCACGCGCCGGCTCCCTCTCGGGTGCGCAGGGCCACCACCGGCCCGTCGCCGGCCCCCGCGCCCGTGCCCGTGCCCTGCGGAAACAGCCCCGCCTCCGCGGCGGCCCGGGCCCGCAGCCGGTGCACCGGCCCCAGCAGCAGTTCGTCGCAGGCCGCGCGCTTGAAGTACAGATGCGCCGCGTGCTCCCAGGTGAAGCCGATGCCGCCGTGCAGCTGCACCGCCTCCGCCGCCACCGCGCGCAGCGTCTCCAGCGCCTGGGCCAGCGCCAGCCCGCCCGCTCCCGGTTCCGGAGCCTCGTGGGCGGCGGCGTCCGCGCCGCCCCCGGACGGCCCGCGTCCGGCCGACCACGCCGCGTAGTACGCCGCCGAGCGCGCCGCCTGCAGCGCCACGTACAGGTCGGCGAGCCGGTGCTGCACCGCCTGGAAGGACCCGATGGGCCGGCCGAACTGTTCGCGCTCCCGGACGTAGCCGACGGTGCGGGCCAGCGCCGCGTCGGCCACCCCGACCGCCTCGGCGGCCAGTGCCGCCGCGGCCCGCGCCCCGGTCGCAGCCAGCGCCCCGGGGACCGCCGCCGCGTCGCCGCCCTCCTCCCCCAACAACTCGGCCGGCACTTCGCGCAGTTCGAGCCGGGCCTGCGGCCGGGTCTCGTCCATCGCGGTCTGCCGGATCCGCAGCAGCCCGGCCGGCCCGCCGGCGTCCGCCCGCACGAGGAACAGCCGGGTACGGCTGCGCGCGAAGCCGCCGGTGTGCGCGGCCACCACCAGCAGCTGCGCGGTGTGCCCGTTCAGCACCTGCCCGGCCTCGCCGTACAGCCGCCAGCGGCCGGTCGCCGGTCCGCCGCCGTCCGCCGGTACCTGCCGGGCCTGGATCCCGCCGGCCCGGCCGCCGCCCGCCCAGTCCCCGTCGTTCGGGCCGGTCAGCGCGAGCGCGGTGGCCAGCCGCCCGCCCGGCACGGCCAGCGTCGCGGTCATTTCCCCGGCGGCGAGGGCCGGCAGCAGCGTGCTGCGCTGCCGTTCGCTGCCGAGGGCGAGGATCAGCGGGGCGGCCAGCGCGGCGGTGGCGATCAGCGGTGAGGGGAGCACCACGCGGCCGGTTTCCTCGCAGGCCAGGGCGAGTTCGGTGGGCCCGCAGCCGACCCCGCCGTACGCGGTGGGCAGCGCCAGCCCCGGCAGCCCGAGGCGGGCGGCGAGCTGGTGCCACAGCTGCTCGTCGTAGCCCGGCGGGGTGCGTACCGCCGCCTTGACCTCGTCCGGGCCGCAGCGCTTGTGCAGCAGCTCGCGCAGGGTACGGCGGATTTCGTGCTGCTCCTCGGTGAACGCGGCATCCATCGGCGGGCTCCTCCCGACCGTGCGACCACGCCCGCCCCGTGCGGGCGGGCCCCGGCAGCGATCTGACGGGGCGTCATAGTAGGGACGGGCGGTGCACTTTCCCAGACCGGGCCCGCAAGTCGTCGGGTGGCCGGGCCACGTCACCGTGGCCCGGCCGGCGAGCGGTGGAACGTCCTTCCGCCGGGTCAGCGGATGAGATGGACGGTGAGCTGGGTGTCCGTGGCGCTGAGGTTGACGGCGCGGACGAAGCCGTGGGCCGCGCGGTAGCGCCCGGTGCCGCCGGTGATCGCCATGTCGATGTTCCCGGGGCCGGCCGCGGTGACGGTGAAGCGGCCCTGGATGGTGAGTTGCCCCGGAGCGAGGGAGAGGTCGCCCGCGCACTGGAGGTCGAACTCGTCGGCGGGGGCGGTCCGGGTCAGCGTGCAGATCTGGCTGTAGTCGCCGACCTTCGTGGTGCCGCGGAGCAGGTCACCGGTGATGACGATCTCGTCCCCCTGGGTGGGCCCGGCCCCGTCCACATCGACCGAGTTGATCTGGGTCTGGTGCGCGACCAGCTGGAAGACCTCCTCTCTCTGCGGCCAGGACCCGTCGCCCGCGGCCGTGGCGGCCGACGCGGCGGGAGGGCAGAAAAGGAGGGCCGCCAGTCCGGCGACCGCACTCACGGCGACGTGCTTGAAGTGACGCATGGCTTTTTCTCCTGTGGGACTGGAAGGAAGGTGCCCTGACGATGCGCACGGGAAATGCGCTGCCTCCGTACGCGGAACCGGATCGGGCCGCACATTCAGGGACGAGGGCGGCGGCGATCGCGGAGAGGGTGTGCGAAACCTGTCGGGCGGCCGTACAGCCGCAGGTGAAAGGCGGTTGGCCGGAGGGGCGCGGACGCCGTCCGGCGCACGGACCGCTATTCCCTTGCGGTCACCGGCAATTGCGCTGCAAAGGTGAACATGACACTCCCCAGGATCGACGGGACGACGCGCCCCGCACACGGAAATGTCTGCTCCACCGTATGGGCAACAGCGAGCAGGCGCCCGGCCGCCAAAAGGGGCCGGTTTGCACACAGCACGTCGAGAATACCGGCGCCGGGAAATCCTTCAATACCCGTTCGATAACTCGGATTCTCCGATAATCTCCCGCATTTTCCCCTCGGAACGGGATCCCGGCGCACGCCCGCCCCGCGCGGCGGCCGCACCGGACCACGCCCTCCCCACCGCACCAGATCTGATGTACCGTCAGATTCATGTCTTCAGCGACTACGGCGACGTCGGGGAAGCGCAGGGTCGCCGTGGCCGGCGTCGCCCTGTCCGACTGCGGCCGGGTGGACGAGGCCACGCCGTACGCGCTGCACGCGCAGGCCGCCCGCCGGGCGCTCGCCGACAGCGGGCTGGACCGCTCGGTGGTGGACGGCTTCGCCTCCGCCGGCCTCGGCACCCTCGCCCCCGTCGAGGTCGCCGAGTACCTGGGGCTGCGCCCCACCTGGGTCGACTCCACCGCGGTCGGCGGCGCCACCTGGGAGGTGATGGCCGCACACGCCGCGGACGCGATCGCCGCCGGCCGTGCCGACGCGGTCCTCCTCGTCTACGGCTCCACCGCCCGCGCCGATCTCAAGGCCCGGCGGCGCACCGCGAACCTCTCCTTCGGCGCGCGCGGCCCGCTCCAGTTCGAGGTCCCCTACGGGCACACCCTGATCGCCAAATACGCGATGGCTGCCCGCCGCCACATGCACCGGTACGGCACCACGCTGGAGCAGCTGGCCCACATAGCGGTGCAGGCGCGGGCCAACGCGGCGGCCAACCCGGACGCGCTGTACCGCGAGCCGATCACCGTCGACGACGTGCTATCCGGCCCGATGATCGCCGACCCGTTCACCAAGCTGCACTGCTGCGTGCGCTCCGACGGCGGCTGCGCGGTCCTGCTGGCCGCCGAGGACTACGTCCCCGACCTCGCCAAGCCCCCGGTGTGGGTGCTGGGTTCGGGCACCGCGGTCTCGCACGCCACGATGTCCGAGTGGGAGGACTTCACCGTCTCGCCCGCGGCGGTCTCCGGACGCCTCGCCTTCGAACGCGCCGGTGTCCGGCCCGAGGAGATCGACCTGGCGGAGCTCTACGACGCCTTCACCTACATGACCCTGGTGACGCTGGAGGACCTGGGATTCTGCGCCAAGGGTGAGGGCGGCGCGTTCGTCGAGCAGGGGCGGCTGCTGCGGGACGGCGCACTGCCGGTCAACACCGACGGCGGCGGACTGGCCGCCTGCCACCCCGGCATGCGGGGCCTGTTCCTGCTGGTCGAGGCGGTACGCCAGCTCCGCGGCGAGGCGGGCCCGGACCGCCAGGTCCGCCGGGCCGGCGGCCGGCTGCCGCAGCTCGCGGTCGCCTCGGGCACGGGCGGCTGGTTCTGCTCGTCGGGGACGGTGGTCCTGGGGCGGGGGTGAGGCGCGCGGAAGGGCCGGGCCGGGCCGGACCGCTGCCGGGCCGGTGCCCGCGCGGACACCGGCCCGGCCCGACGCCCCGGACCTAGCCCAGCCGCGCCTCGATGAGGTCCGCGGCCCGGCGGGCGCCGCCCTCCGCACGCACCTCGGCCCGCAGCGCGGCCGAGCGGGCGGCGACCTGCGGATCGGCGGTGAGCTCCGTCAGTGCCGTGCGCAGCGCCTCGGCGGTGGCGTCCGCGGTGTCGAGGCGGCGGGCGACCCCCAGCTCGACCAGCCGGTCGGCGTTGAGGAACTGCTCGGCGCCCTGCGGGACCGCGATCATCGGCACACCGGCGTACAGCCCCTCGCTGCTGCCGCCCATCCCGGCGTGCGTCACGAACGCGTCCGCCTGCTCCAGGATCGCCAACTGCGGTACCCACGAACGGACTTCGATGTTGGCCGGCAGCGCGCCGCCCAGCTCCAACGGGTCGATGTACCGGCCGATCTGGAGCACCACGTGCCACCCCGGCAGGTTCCCGAAGGCCGCCACGCACTGTCGGTAGAACTCCGGCCGGCGGGTGTACGCCGAGCCCAGGGACACCAGCAGGACCCGCTCGGCGCCGGCCGGCCGCGTCCAGCCGCCCTGCTCCCCGCGGTCCCCCAGGCACGGCCCGACGAAGGTCACGGTGTCGGCGTCGACCCGGTCCGCGTGCGGCTGCATGGCCCGCGGGATCGTCGCCAGCGCCCGGCGCGGCCGGCCGGAGAACTCCGCCACGTCCGTGGTGCGCGCGCCGCACCCGGCCAGCCAGGCGGCGAACCGCGCCTGGTATTCCGCGGCGCCCGGCAGCCCGGCGAACGCCGCGCCGATCTCCTCCTCGGCGCCGTCCCAGCCCACGAACGTCGGTGACAGCTGGACGATGTCCCGGCCCTGCGCCTCGGCCAGCGCGCGGGCGGCGAAGGCGCCGACGTCGTAGAGGTAGAGGTCGGCGGGGTCGTCGTCGTAGGCGGCCCGCAGCTGCGGCAGCAGGGCGACGGCCTCGTCGAGGAAGAGCGCGGCGGCCGCGACCGGGTCCTGCGGCCAGGCGTTGTCGACGACCGGCAGGGTGGTGGTGCAGCGGACGAACGCGGCACCGGTGGGGGCGATCAGCGCGGCGGCGTGCTCGGCGTTGGCGTACGTCACGCGGTGGCCGCGGGAGACCAGCTCACGGATGATCTCCAGGCTGGGCAGGACGTGGCTGACCATGGGCGTGCCGACCATGGCGATGTGGGTGGTGCGAGGCATGGGAGGACTTCCTTCGATGCAGAGTCACGGCTGGGAACAGGGGAGCCCGAAGCACCGCACGGCACCGCGCGGCGGCGGCCGGGAAGGCCGGCCGCCGCCCTGGGCGTGCGGGCGCGGACGGGCACGGGCGGGCGAGGCCGCCCCGAGCCGTGTCAGCCGTAGATCTGGAGGAAGGAAGACATCCGACGAGGGTAGGCCGGGCGACGGCGCCCCGCGAACGGTTTTTCCGCCCCGAGGCTCGCCCGGCGTCCCTAACGGGCGGCCGGGCGGCGGGTGATGACGCTGAAGGACGTGCCGAAGGGGTCGGTGAGGGCGGCCATCCTGCCGTACGGGGTGTCCTCCGGGGGCTCGGCGGCGCCGCCCGCGGCGGCGGCGCGGGCCACCGCCTCATCGGTGTCCGCGACCTCGAACACCGTGTGCCAGCGGGAGGCGACGGCCGCCGGGGAGCCGAAGACGCCGCCGATCTCATGGCCGTCGGGGCGGCGCAGGAACGTGAAGTCGAGGCCCGGGAGGTCGTCGTTGCCGTCGAGGGTGAAGTCGAAGACCGAGGTGTAGAAGCGGCGGGCGGGGCCGGGGTCCGGGGAGACGAGGTCGTTGCGGACCAGCGTGTCCGGCTCGTTGACCAGTTCGCAGCCCGGCAGCGTCCGGCCCTGCCAGAGGCTGAAGCGGGCGCCGACGCGGTCCGCGACGACGGCGGTGCGGCCGAGGCCGGCCACGTCCGACGGCGGTACGAGCAACTCCCCTCCGGCGCCGGCGATCCGCTCGGCCGTACCGTCGCAGTCGTCGGTGGCGAGGTACACGTGCCACCAGGGCTCGCCCGCGGTGTCGGCCCCGGAGACGGGCCGCAGTGCCGCCACCCGCCGGCCGCGCAGCAGACACAGGGTGAAGGGGCCGCTCGCCGCGGACGGCTCCTGGTACTCCCAGCCGAACAGCGCGCCGTAGAACGCCTTGGCGCGGTCGAGGTCCGCTACCCCGAGATCGATCCAAGTGGGCGTACCGAGCGGCTGGTTGACGTCGATCTCGCTCATCGTCTGCTCCTTCGCGACGGCGCGGTGGCGGGCTGACACCGACGGGACGACGCTAGTGCGCATGGCGGACGGAGGCTGTCCTAGTTGGGCGTCCCGGGGAGAGGAGGGCGATCTATACGCTCGTCATAGACAAGCGTTTAAGACGCTCGTATAGTCGGCGGTGCCGGTCGACGCGTGCACCACGACCGCACGGCGCCCGTACGACGCGCGCCGCAGTCCGCCCAGGAGCAGCACTCCCGAAGGGAACCCCGTCATGCCCGGTACCGCCCCCGCCCGCCCCATCTCGGTACTGATCTCCGGGGCGAGCATCGCCGGCCCCGCGCTCGCCTACTGGCTGCACCGCCACGGCTTCGCGGTGACCGTCGTCGAGCGCGCCCCCGCCCTGCGCACCGGCGGCTACAAGGTCGACATCCGCGGCGCGGCGGTCGACGTCGCCGAACGGATGGGGATCCTGCCGGCCGTGCAACGCGCCGGTACGGACATGCGGACCGGCGCGTACGTCGACGAGGGCGGCAGGCGGATCGCCACGCTCCCCGCGGACATCTTCGGCGCCCGGATCGGCCGCGACGACGAGATCATGCGCGGCGAGCTGGCCCGCATCCTGTACGAGCGGACCCGGGAGGACGTCGAGTACGTCTTCGGCGACTCGATCGCCTCGCTCACCCCGGTCGGGCGGGACGGGAGCGGAGGCGGCGCACCGGGGGTCGAGGTCACCTTCGAGCGCGCCGCTCCCCGCCGCTTCGACCTCGTCGTCGGCGCCGACGGCCTGCACTCGACCGTCCGGCGGCTGGCCTTCGGCCCGGAGGAGCAGTTCGTACGGCACCTCGGGGCGTACGTCTCGGCCTTCTCCATGCCGAACGAACTCGGCCTGGACCGCGAGGAGTTGTACCACGCCGTGCCCGGCAGGCTGATCTGCGCCTACAGCTCGGCCGGGGACCCGGCGGCCAAGGGCCTGCTGTGCTTCCGTTCGCCGCGGCTGACCTACGACCACCGGGACAGGGAGGCCCAACTGGCCCTGCTGGCGGACGCGTTCGACGGCGTCGGCTGGCAGACCCCGCGCATGCTGCGCGCCGCCCGGGAGGCGGGCGACTTCTACTTCGACGGGCTGCAGCTGGTCGAGATGGACCGCTGGTCCCGGGGGCGCGTGGTGCTGCTCGGCGACGCCGCGCACTGCGCCTCCCCGGCGTCGGGCCAGGGCACCGGGATGGCGCTGGTCGGCGCCTACGTCCTGGCCGGTGAACTCGCGGCGGCCGGCGGCGCGCCGGAGACGGCCTTCGCGCGCTACGAGCGGGAGATGCGCGGCTACGTCGAGGTCAATCACGCGCTGGCGCGGAAGTTCGCGCGGGAGATGACGGCGGACTCGCGGTGGCAGATCCGCCTGCGGCACCTGATGGTGCGGATGCTGCCGCACCTGCCCTGGAAGAACCTCGTCGCCAGGAAGATCGCCGAGGACGTGCAGCGGGGCGCCCGCGCGATCACGCTCAAGGACTACCCGCGGCCGGATTCGGTGACGGGGCGTGCGGAGGGGGCGGGGCGCTCAGAGGTGGCGGGTCGCGCGGAGGTGGCGGGGCCGGGCACCGGCCGGGTGCCGGGCGTCCCGCACCCCCCGTACGCTGCCTGACATGAGCGAGCACCCCGCGCCCCCGCACCCGCCGGCCGGCGGTCCCGACGGCGCCGCGCCGGAGCCCGGCGCCGAGGCCGACCCCGCCGCCCGCGCCTTCCGTGACCTGCTGCGCGGCCTGCGGGTCTGGGATCACGACCTGCCGTCGTTCGACCCGGCGGCGGCCCCGGACGAGCCGCTGCCGCTGTTCCGGCAGTGGCTGCGGGAGGCCGCCGAGGCCGGCCAGCCGGAGCCGCAGACCATGACCCTCGCCACCGCCGACGCGGCCGGGGACCCGAACGTACGGACCGTGATGCTGCACGACGCCGATGAGCGCGGCTGGCACTTCGCCACCCACCGCGGCAGCCGCAAGGGCCGCGAACTGGCCGTACGGCCGCGGGCGGCGCTCGGGTTCTACTGGCCGGCGGTCGGCCGCCAGGTGCGGGTCCGGGGGCCGGTGGCCGAGGCGGGCCCCACGGAGAGCGCGGCCGATCTGCACCGCCGTTCCCCCGGGGCGCTGGCCGCGGCACTCGTCGGCCGGCAGAGCGAGGTGCTCGGCTCCGTCGAGGAGCTGGCCCGCGCCTCGGACGCGGCCTGGGAGCGCGCCCGGCAGGAACCGGACGCGCCCGTGCCGAGCTGGACGCTGTACGTGCTGCGGCCCGAGGAGGTGGAGTTCTTCCAGGGGGACGCCCGGCGCCGCCACGTCCGCCTCGACTACCGCCGGGAGGACGGGCGGTGGACGCGGGACCTGCTGTGGCCGTGAACCACCGGGGGCCCCGCCAGGCGTCCGGTCACGGCCGCCCGGCGGGCGTTCACAACTGCTGGTACATGATGTGCAACCCCACATAGCCCTTGGTGGGGTGCCGGAAGCCCTCGGGGAGCGTCGTCATGATCGTGAAGCCCAGGGACTCCCAGAGGGCCACGGCGCCGGTGTTGGTCTCCACGACGGCGTTGAACTGCATCGCCCGGTAGCCCTCGGCGCGGGCCCAGGCCAGGACGTGTTCGCCCAGGGCCCGACCGACTCCGCGGCCCCCTCGGCGTGGATCGACCATGAAGCTGGCACTGGCGATGTGCGCGGCGCCGCCCATGTGGTTGGGGTTCATCTTGGCCGTGCCCAGCACCGTTCCGGACTCGTCGACGGCGACGACCGTACGGCCGGGCGGTGCGAGCAGCCACATCTCGCGGCCGGTCGTCTCGTCGAGGTCACGGGGGTAGGTGTAGGTCTCCCCGGCCGCCACGATCTCGTGGAAGAAGGGCCAGATGGCGGGCCAGTCGGCCGCGGTCGCCTCGCGAATCAGCACCTCTCCAGCATGCCGCCGGCCCACGACGGGCCGCCACCGGGTTTTCCCACCGGGCCGCCACCGGAGGCCCGGCGCCGCGGGCCGGGCCCGGAGCCCGCGGCACGGGTCGGCGCCGGAGCCTGCGCCGCGGGTCGGGCGGCCGGTCCTCAGGCGGGACCGAAGACGGGGACGGCGTACCCCGGGCCGTCCGCTCCGTCACCGTCCCGCCGGCCGTCACCGTCCCGCCGCCCGTCGCCGTCCCGCCGGAACCGCACCGTCAGCGGCATCCCGATCCGCAGTGCGTCCGCCGGGCAGTCGATGATCTCGGTCATCATCCGGGGCCCCTCGGCGAGCTCGACCACCGCCGCGACGTACGGCACCCGCGCACCGAACGGCGGGAGGTCGTTGCGGTGCACGACGGACCAGGTGTAGAGGGTGGCGCGGCCGGTGGCCTGCTCCCAGACGACGTCCTCGCTCCAGCAGGACGGGCAGAACTCGCGCGGGTAGTGGTGGACCGCCCCGCACCCGGCGGCCCGGCAGCGGCGCAGCAGCAGCCTCCCCTCGGCCGCCGCGTCCCAGTACGGCCGGGTGAAGGCGTCCACCTCCGGCACGTCGAACCGCGGTGCCCCGGCCCCGCTCCCGCCGTCGGCCCTCTTCCCGGTACCGGCCGTCACCGGATCACCCCCACCGCCACGCCGGCCGACCTCGTCCGCCGACTCACCTGCCAGGGGTACTGACGGTACGTCAGATCCAGTCGGACGGGAACGGGGCGCGGGAGGGGTGGCGACCCGGGGTGGGGTGGGGGACGCCGCCCGGAGGGTGCGGACGGGCAGGCGGGGTCGACCTCCGAACCTTTCCCGTGCCGGACCATTCCTGACGAGTCGTCAGTTCAAGTAAACTGACAATGCGTCAGCTAGCGCACAGTGCAGCGTGCAGGTAATGAGAGCCGTCACACAGGAGCGGGCGTTTGCGATGCTTGGATCGACTCACGGCACCCTCACCACGCACTCCCGGCCGGCCCGCGTCGTGGCCTGCGGGGAGCAACCACCACACACCGTCCACGGCATGAGCGCACCGCTGCGCGACGGCGACGACCAGGGCGCCGGAGCCCCGGTCGACCGGGACGTCAGCGGCCGCCCGCTGCACGCCCCGGTGCCCGACCTGGACCGGTTCTTCCGGCCCGGCTCGGTGGCCGTGATCGGCGCCTCGGACACCGAAGGCCGGCCCCACACCGGTATCACCCGCCAGCTGATCGCCTGGGCGGAGCGGGTCGGCGCGCGGCTGTACCCGGTCAACCCGGGGCGCGCCCAAGTCTTCGGGCTGCCCTGCCACGCCACCGTCGCCGAGCTGCCCGAGCCCGTCGACCTCGCCGCGATACTGGTCGCCGACCCACTGCCGGTCGTCGAGGAACTCGCCGCGGCCGAGGTGAAGTTCGCGGTGGCCTTCGCCTCCGGCTTCGCCGAGACCGGCGCGGACGGGGCGGCCGCCCAGGCCCGGCTGGCCGAGGCGGTCCAGCGCTCCGGTCTGCGGCTGCTGGGCCCCAACACCAACCTCAACGCCTTCGAGACCTTCCGCGAGGACCTCGACGGGCCGGCCATCGCCCTGATCACCCAGTCGGGCCACCAGGGCCGGCCGCTCTTCACCCTGCAGGAACTGGGCATCCGCCTCTCCCACTGGGCCCCCACCGGCAACGAGGCCGATCTGGAGACCGCCGACTTCCTCTCCTACTTCGCCACCCGCCCCGAGGTCGGCGCCGTCGCCGCGTATGTGGAAGGGCTCAAGGACGGCCGCAGCTTCCTGCTCGCCGCCGACCGCGCGGCCCGCCACAAGGTGCCGGTCGTCGCCGTGAAGGTCGGCCGCACCGAGACCGGAGCCCGGACGGCCGCCTCGCACACCGGCAAGCTCACCGGCGCGGACGAGGTCGTCGACGCCGCGATGCGGCAGTTCGGCGTGATCCGGGTGGACGGGCTCGACGAGCTGCAGGACACCGCGGCGCTGCTGGCCCGCGCCAGGAAGCCGGTCGCGGAGGGCGTCGCGGTCTGTTCGATCTCCGGCGGCACCGGCGCGCACTTCGCCGACCTGGCGACCGCGGCGGGGCTGCGGCTGCCCACCCTCGACGACGCCAAGCAGGCCGAACTGCACCAGTGGATACCGGACTACCTCAACGTCGCCAACCCGGTCGACAACGGCGGTCACCCGGTCGGCGACCGGCGCGGCCGCAAGATCATCGACGCGATCCTGGCCGACCCGTCCATCGGCGTCCTGATCTGCCCGATCACCGGCCCGTTCCCGCCGATGAGCGACAAGCTCGCCCAGGACCTGGTGGACGCGGCGGAGCAGACCGACAAGCTGGTGTGCGTGATCTGGGGCTCGCCGGTCGGCACGGAGGACGCCTACCGCCGCACCCTGCTCGGCTCCTCGCGGGTGGCCACCTTCCGCACCTTCGCCAACTGCATCACGGCCGTCCGCGCCTTCCTCGACCACCACCGCTTCACCGCCGACTACCGCTCGCCCTTCGACGACGCGCCCCGCACGGCGTCGCCCTCCGCACGCAAGGCGCAGGCGCTGATGCGACCGGGCCGGCAGCTCAGCGAACACGCGGCGAAGCAGCTGCTGCGCGCCTACGGCATCCGCGTCCCGCGCGAACAGCTGGTGACCAGCGCGGCCGCGGCCGTACGGGCGGCGAGCCTGGTCGGCTATCCCGTCGTCATGAAGGCGTCCGGGCCGCAGCTGGCGCACAAGACCGAACTGGGCCTGGTCAAGGTCGGTCTGACCTCCGCCAGCCAGATCAGGGACGCCTACCGCGAACTCACCGACATCGCCCGCTACGAGGACGTCCCGCTGGACGGCGTCCTGGTCTGCCAGATGATCGAGCGGGGCGTCGAGATGGTCGTCGGCGTCACCCACGACAGTCTCTTCGGGCCGACCGTGACCGTCGGCCTCGGCGGGGTCCTCGTCGAGGTCCTGCGGGACGTCGCGGTGGGCGTACCGCCCTTCGGGGAGGACCGGGCCCGCGCGATGCTGGCCGAACTGCGCGGCCGCGCCCTGCTGGACGGCGTGCGGGGCGCGCCACCCGCGGACGTCGACGCGCTCGTCGAGGTCGTGCTGCGCGTCCAGCGGATGGCGCTGGAACTGGACGGCGACCTCGCCGAGTTGGACATCAATCCGCTGGTGGTGCTGGAGCGCGGCCAGGGCGCGGTGGCCCTCGACGCGCTCGCCGTCTGCCACTGACCGCGTCCGGACCCCGCGCGCCCGCGCGCCGCCCGCCCGCACCCCCTGGAGCCGCTCCCCCATGACGTCCTCCCCGTCCCCCGGCGCCGTCCCCCCGGCCGGGCCCGGCGACGCCGCCGCGCCCGTCGATTCCTTGATACTGCACAGCACTGACAACGGCGTCTCGTGGCTCACCCTCAACCGGCCGGAGGCGCTCAACGCCCTCACCGGGGACCAGCGTGAACGCCTCATCGACCGGCTCGCCGACGCCTCGGCCGACCCGGACGTACGCGCCGTCGTCCTGACCGCGACCGGCAAGGGCTTCTGCGCCGGCGCCGACCTGCGCGGTGCGCCGCCGGCCGGCGAGCGGGTCGCCGGCGACGTCGCCCGGCTGATCCGGCTCGGCGCCCAGCGGCTCGTCGCGGCGGTGCAGGACTGCGAGAAGCCGGTGATCGCCGCGGTCAACGGCACCGCCGCCGGGCTCGGCGCCCATCTCGCGCTCGCCTGCGACCTGGTGCTGGCCGCCGCGTCGGCGCGCTTCATCGAGGTGTTCGTCCGCCGCGGCCTGGTCCCGGACGGCGGCGGCGCCTATCTGCTGCCCCGGCTGATCGGCCCGCAACGCGCCAAGGAGCTGATGTTCTTCGGGGACGCGGTACCGGCCGCGGAGGCCGAGCGGCTGGGACTGGTCAACCGGGTGGTCCCGGACGACGCGTTGACCGCCACCGCCCGGGAGTGGGCAGAGCGGCTGGCGGCCGGCCCCACCCGTGCGCTGACCCTGACGAAGCAGCTGGTCAACGCCTCGTTGGAGAGTGACCGGGCGACGGCCTTCGCCGCCGAGGCCACCGCTCAGGAGATCAACATGGCTACGGCGGACGCGCGGGAAGGGGTGGCCTCCTTCGTGGAGCGCCGCGACCCGACGTACCGCGGCCGGTGACCGCCGGCCCACCCGACCCACCCGGCCCACCGGCCTACCGGCCCACCGATCCGCCGGTCCGCCGGCCCCGGCCACCCGCGGCTACTTGTGTCCCTCTGGACACACCGGCACCTCATGGGTGTTGCGCGTCCGCACCCCCGGCAGCCATCCCTCCACCCCCTGCCCGGTGGTGACCAGGTACCAGCGGGTGGAGGTGAGGCCCGCCTCGTCGCGGACCAGCCGGCCGTCGGTGACCACGCAGCGCGCGGTCAGCACGTCGCCGTGCCAGACCCGGCCGGCGGAGTTGCCGCGCGCGGCGTACGGGGCGTGCGGGTCCTTGGCCAGCCGCAGGGCGCACTCCAGCAACCGGCGGCCGCGGCAGGCCGATTCGCTGTTGTGCACCGTGAGGCGCACGGTCGGTGGCGGCCCCGCCGGCCGCACGTGGACGGGCCCGGGCCGCACCAGCCACCACACGCCCAGGGCCACCGCCGCCACCGCCGCCGCGACCCCCAGGACCAGGGCGTACGGCCGTCGACGGGGCCGCGCGACCGCGGGCTCCGGTGCGCCGTCGCTCTCCCGGATCCGGTCCCACAGGCCCGGCGGGGCCTCGATCTGTTCGTCCGCGCGCCGCAGTCGGGCGCGCAGCAGCGCCTCGGCGTCGTCCCCGGAGCCGCCCGGGCCGCCGCCCGGGACCGGACCGCCGCCACCCGCACCGCCCGCGTCGCCGTCGTACCGTGCTCCCACGCCCACCGCGCCGCTCACCTCCCGGCCTGCCCGTGTTCCGATTCAACGAGGTGGGCGCGCAGCCTGTCCAGCGCACGGGCCCGGTGCCGGGCGGCGGTGCCGCGGTGCACCTTCATGATCTTCGCGGCCTGGTCGATGGTGTAGCCGTCCAGGTCGACGAGGATGACGATGCCGGCCTGCCGGTGCGACAACCGCCCCAGCAGACGCACCACTTCGATCTCGGCGTGCCGCCGCTCCACCCCGCCGTCCCAGCCGCCGGGCCCCGCCGCCCCCGGCTCACCGCCCTCCGCCAGCCCGTCCATCGGGTCCACCAGGACCTGCCGCCGCTCCTTGCGCCAGGCGTCGCGGGCGGCGTTGAGCACCGCGGTGAAGGCGTAGGCGTACGGCTCCGGGTGGGCGAGGAAGCGCTGCGGGCGGGCGGCGAGTCTGAGGTACGCCTCGTGCACCACGTCCTCCGCCGACTGCCGCGAACCGGCCAGCATCACCGCTCTTCGGTAGAGCCGGGGCAGCAGCCCGCAGAAGACCTCGTCGAAGGTGGGTGACGCGGCGGACGACGCTGAGGGCGGTGTCACATCGGCCATGTACCGGAACTCCCCCTTGCTCGGCTACGGACGCGGCCGAGGCGACCGCTACCCCTGCGGACGACACGCAAGCGGGAATCCGCCCTCTCAATTTCTCCCGGGGACCGACCGGAATCCCGGCGGTCGGCGGGCAAACCACGCGTCCGGGTGGCCGCCACCTCCACCGCCTTCACATCTGACGCTCCATCAGATTCAATGAGAACATGATGGGACACGCTGGAATGGCGGCCACGGCCGTGCGGTACCTGCGCTCCGTCGGCGCGCCGACCTCGGCCGCGGCACCGGCCGCCCCCGCCGCGCCCCGCCCGCGCCCCGCCCTGCGCGCCGTGCGCGAGGACGAGCGCGCCCCGCTGGACGCGGCCGAATTCCGCTCCGTCCTCGGGCACTTCGCCAGCGGCGTCACGATCGTCACGGCCCCCGGGGAGCCCGGCCCGGCCGGCTTCGCCTGCCAGTCCTTCACCTCGCTGTCCCTCGACCCGCCGCTGGTGGCGTTCATGGTGACGCGCACGTCGACGACCTGGCCGCGGATCGCCCGCGCCGGCGTCTTCTGCGTCAACGTCCTCGGCGCGGGCCACGGCGCGCTGTGCCGTGCGTTCGCGGTCAGCGGCGCCGACAAGTTCGCCGGCGTCCGCCACGCCCCGGCCCCGGCGACCGGCTCGCCGCGCCTGGCGGACGTCCCGGCCTGGATCGACTGCACGATCCAGGCCGTGCACACCGGCGGCGACCACCTGATCGTGGTCGGCCGGGTCGACGCCCTCGGCACGGATCCGGGCGCCGCCGCGGCCGGCCCGCTGCTCTTCCACCGGGGCGCGTTCGGGCGGTTCAGCCCGTGAGCGCCACCGCCCGCACCCCGCCCCGCCGCTCGCGGATGACCAGCGCCATCAGCGCCGCCAGGGCGCACAGTGCCCCCGCGGCGTACCAGACCGGGTTGTACGAGCCGAACGCGTCGCGCGCCAGGCCCCCCAGGAAGGCGATCAGCGCGGCGCCCACCTGGTGCGCGGCCAGCACCCAGCCGAAGACGATCGCGCCGTCCTCGCCGTAGTGCTCGCGGCACAGGGCGAGGGTCGGCGGTACGGTCGCCACCCAGTCCAGTCCGTAGAAGACGATGAAGAAGACCATCGGCGGGTGGACGGTGTCGGCCAGCAGCAGCGGCAGGAACATCAGGGACAGGCCGCGCAGCCCGTAGTAGACGGCGAGCAGCCGACGGGCGCTGAAGCGGTCGGTGAACCAGCCGGAGGCGACGGTTCCGGCGATGTCGAAGACACCGATCACCGCGAGCAGGGACGCGGCCGCCGTCATCGGCATGCCGTGGTCGTGCGCCGCCGGCACGAAGTGCGTCTTGACCAGGCCGTTCGTCGTCGCACCGCAGATCGCGAAGGTGCCCGCCAGCAGCCAGAAGGGGCCCGTGCCGGCCGCCGAGACGAGCGCCCGCACCGCGCGCCGGGCGGCCCCGCGCTGCGGCGGCGGTTTGGGGACGAACTCCGCCGCCCCGTACGGCGCGAGGCCCACGTCCGCCGGGTGGTCGCGCAGCAGCAGCCACACCAGGGGCACGACGGCGAGCGCGGCCAGCGCGACGGTCACCGCGGCCGGCCGCCAGCCGTACCGCTCGACGACCACGGACAGGGCCGGCAGGAAGATCAACTGGCCGGAGGCGCCGGCCGCGGTGAGGATGCCGGTGACCAGCCCGCGCCGCGCGGCGAACCACCGGCCGGTGACCGTCGCGGCGAAGGCCAGCGCCATCGAACCGCTGCCCAGCCCCACCAGCACGCCCCAGTACAGGACGAGTTGCCGGCTCGACGTCATGAAGCAGGTCAGGCCGGCGCCGGCCGCGATCACCGTCAGCGCGACCGCGACCACCCGCCGGATGCCGAACCGGTCCATCAGGGCCGCGGCGAACGGCGCCGTCAGGCCGTACAGCGCCAGGTTCACCGAGACCGCGAAGCCGATCGTGCCGCGCGACCAGTGGAACTCGGCGTGCAGCGGCTCGATCAGCAGACCGGGCAGGGAGGCGAAGCCGGCCGCGCCGATGAGGGTGAGGAAGGTGACGGCGGCGACGGACCAGGCGCGGTGCGGCCGCCGGCGACGGGGCGGGGCCGCCGGGTCCGGTACCTGTGCGCGGGACGGCAGTTCGGAGGGGGTGAGGGTCACCAGGCCACCTTCGCCCGGCGCCCCCACCCACCACGAGTGGCCGGAAGGCCAGGGTTCCTCAGGATCGGGCCACTAGAACGTCAGCACCGCCCGCGCCACCCGCCCGTGGTGCGCGTCGTCCGCCGCCTCGGCGAAGTCCTCCACCGGGTACGTCCGGGTCACCAGTTCGTCCAGCAGCAGCCGCCCCTCGCGGTACAGCCGGGCGTACAGCGCGATGTCCCGCTGCGGCCGCGACGAGCCGTACCGGCACCCCAGGATCGACTTGTCCAGATACATCGACGACACCGGGAACGACGCCTCCGCACCGGCCGGCGGCACCCCGAGCAGCACCGCCTGGCCGTGCCGGTCCAGCAGATCGACCGCCTGCCGGATCAGCCGGGTGCTGCCCACGCACTCGAAGGCGTGGTCGGCACCGGTGGGCAGGATCTCCTTCACCGCCTTGACGCCGTCCGCCACCGCCGACGCGTCCACGAAGTGCGTCGCCCCGAACTGCCGGGCCATCGCCTCCTTCGCCGGGTTGGCGTCCACCGCCACGATCGTCGACGCCCCGGCGATCCGCGCGCCCTGGAGCACATTGAGCCCGATGCCACCGGCCCCGATGACCACGACCGACTCACCGCGGTCCACCCGCGCGCGGTTCAGTACCGCCCCCACCCCGGTGAGCACCGCACACCCGATCAGCGCGGCCGAGGTCAGCGGGATGTCCTTGCCGATCTTCACCGCCTGCACCGCCTTGACGACCGTACGCTCCGCGAACGCCGAGTTCGAGGCGAAGTTGAACAGCTCGGCCGCGCCCCGCCGGAACGGCTTCCCCGGCATCCCGATCGCCGTGCGGCACATCGTCGGCCGCCCCCGGTCGCACTCCGCGCACGCCCCGCAGTTGGCCAGCGTCGACAGCGCGACGTGATCGCCGGGCACCACGTGCCCGACGCCGGCGCCCACGGCTTCGACCACCCCCGCCCCCTCGTGTCCCAGCACCACCGGCACCGGGAACGGAATCGTCCCGTCGACCACCGACAGATCGCTGTGGCACAGTCCGGCCGCCCGGATGCCGACCAGCACCTCGCCCGGCCCCGGCTCCCGCACCTCCAGGTCGTCCACGACCCGGGGCCGCTCACCGTCGAACATGACGCCTTTCATCACCGCTCCACTCTGGGCAGGCCGAGCACACGCTCGGCGATGATGGTGCGCTGGATCTCGTCCGAGCCGCCGTACAGCGTGTCGGCCCGGCTGAACAGGAACAGCCGCTGCGCCGCGTCCAGTTCGTACGGCGCCCCGGCGGTCCAGTCGAGGGGCCCGAGCGCGGCCTCGGCGCCCCGCACCCGCACCGCCAGTTCCCCGAGCCGCTGGTGCCAGCCGCCCCACAGCAGCTTCGCCACGCTCGGCGCGCCCGCGTCCCCGGCCGCGCCCAGGGTCCGCAGGGCGTTCCACCGCATGACCCGCAACTCGGCCCACTGCCTGACGAGTCGGTCGCGCAGCACCGGGTCGCCGAGCGCGCCACCGCGCACCGCCGCGGCGACCACCTCGGCCAGCTCGGCCGCGAACCCGATCTGCTGGACCAGCGTCGAGACCCCCCGCTCCAGCGCCAGCAGCCCCATCGCCACCCGCCAGCCGGCCCCCTCCCCGCCCACCACGTGCCCGGCCCGCGCCACCGCCCCGTCGAAGAACACCTCGTTGAACTCGGCCGTCCCCGACATCTGCCGGATCGGCCGTACCTCGATCCGTCCCGGCTGGTCCATCGGCACCAGCAGGAACGACAGCCCGCGGTGCCGCCGCTCGTCCGGGTCCGTCCGCGCGAGCACGAAGCACCAGTCGGCCTCCCCGGCCAGCGAGGTCCAGATCTTCTGCCCGCTGATCCGGTAGCCGGCCCCGTCCCGGACCGCCACCGTCCGCAGCCCCGCCAGGTCCGATCCCGCGTCCGGCTCGCTGTAGCCCTGGCACCACAGCTCCTCGCCCCGCGCGACGGCCGGCAGGAACCGCCGCCGCTGCGCCTCGTCGCCGTACGCGAGCAGCGTCGGCGCCAGCAGGTTCTCCCCGATGTGCCCGACCCGTCCGGGCGCCCTGGCCCGGGCGTACTCCTCGGCCCACACCACCTGCTGCGTCAGGCTCGCCGCACGGTTGCCGTACGCGCCGTGCGCGCGGTCCCACCCGAGCCCGATCCAGCCACCGGCCCCGAGCTCCCGCTCCCACGCCCGGCGCGCCGCGGCCCCCTCGTGCTCACTTCCCGGGCCGCCCCGACCCGCCAACTCCGCGTAGGGGCCCACGAGATGCCCCGCCAGCCACTCCCGGGCCGCCGCCCGGAATTCCTCGTCCGCACTGCCGAACGCAAAGTCCACAACGCCCTCCCGGCCCGCACGAAGGCCCTAGCGCTTCGCCGCCTCCGCCATCGCCGCCAGCTGCGCCAGCATCGGCATCGGGTCGACGCCCACGGAGCCCGGCACCACCTCGGCCACCCGCTCCGGGGTCCACCCGCCCTCGCCGGCGTACACGGAGCGCAGCTCCGTCGGCTGGGCCCACACCGCGATCTTCGGTCCGGCCACCGTGTAGACCTGCCCGGTGACGTCGCGGGCCCGCTCGCTGAGCAGGTAGACCACGAACGCCGCCACGTCCTCCGGCTCGCCGATCTCCTTGAGTTCCATCGGCACCTTCGCCGACATCCGGGTCCGGGCGACGGGCGCCACCGCGTTGGCGGTCACCCCGTACTTGTGCAGGCCCAGCGCGGCGCTGCGCACCAGCGAGATGATCCCGCCCTTCGCGGACGCGTAGTTGGCCTGCGACACCGACCCCTGGTGGTTGCCGCTGGTGAAGCCCACCAGCGTCCCGGAGCCCTGGCGCCGCATGACCGAGGCCGCGGCCCGGAACACCGTGAAGGTGCCCTTGAGGTGGGTGGCGACCACCGGGTCCCACTCCTCCTCGGACATGTTGAAGAGCATCCGCTCGCGCAGGATCCCGGCCACACACACCACGCCGTCGATCCGCCCGTACTGCGCCAGCGCGGTGTCCACGATCCGCTGCCCGCCGGCCATCGTGGAGACGTCGTCGGCGACCGCGGTGGCGACCCCGCCCGCCGCCTCGATCTCCTTCACCACCGCGTCGGCGATCCCGCTGCTCGGTTCGGCGCCGTCGAGGGCGACTCCGTAGTCGTTGACCACGACCTTCGCCCCGTCGCGGGCGCAGGCCAGCGCCACCGCCCGCCCGATGCCGCGCCCGGCCCCCGTGACGGCGACCACCTTGCCGGCCAGGAAGTTCCCCATGCCGCGCCCCTTCCACCAGTTTCTGACGGACCGTTAGATTTTTGAGCAGACACCGCGCGAACACAAGAGCCCGAACCGGACCGACCCGCCCCGAGGAGGCCGTCATGCCCCTGCCGCAGGAGTTCCACGACATCGCCGCACGCGTGAACAACTGGGGGCGCTGGGGGGCGGACGACGAGATCGGCACCCTCAACCTGATCACCGACGAGGTGGTGCGCGCGGCGGCCGCGACCGTCCGCAGCGGCCGCCGCGTCCCCCTCGCCCTCCCCCTGCGGCAGGACGGCGTGCAGACCGGGATGATCCCCGGCCGGGTCAATCCGCTGCACACCATGACCGCCGTCAACCAGGAGATCTTCGGCCCCGGCACGGTCGCGACCTCGGACGACGCGGTCACCATGGGCCTGCAGGCGGCCACCCACTGGGACGGCCTCGCCCATGTCTCGCACTCCGGGCGGCTCTACAACGACCGCCCGGCCGACACGATCACCGCGCACGCCGGCGCCACCGTCCTCGGCATCGAGAAGGCCACCCCGATCACCTCGCGCGGCGTCCTGCTGGACGTGGCCCGCGCGCACGGCACCGACCTGCTGCCCGGCGGGCACGCCGTCACGCCGGAGGACCTGGACGCCGCCGAGGAGCTGGCCGGGACGACGGTGCGGTCCGGCGACATCGTCCTCGTACGGACCGGGCAGCTGCGGCACTACCTCGCCGGTGACCGGCAGGCGTACGCGTTCCCCTCCCCCGGGCTGTCGCTGCGCACCCCGGAGTGGTTCCACGCCCGCGACGTGGCGGCGGTCGCCAACGACACCCTGACCTTCGAGATCTTCCCGCCGGAGGTCGAGGGCCTGTGGATGCCGGTGCACGCGCTCCACCTCGTGGAGATGGGCATGCTCCAGGGCCAGAACTGGAATCTGGAGGGGCTGGCGGCGGCCTGCGCGGAGGAGGGCCGCTACAGCTTCTTCCTGTCCGCGATGGCGGAGCCGTTCGTCGGCGGCTCCGGCACACCGGTCGCGCCGGTGGCCGTGCTCTGAGGGCACCCGGCGGGCCAGGTGGCGGTGCGCTCGTGCGCGCCCCGAGCACGGCACCGCGCGCCGCCACCTCCCCGGCCACCGCCGGGGGCCCAACCAGGCCGCGATCCACACTCGTCGAGGTCAGGACCGGGTTCGCACCCGATTCCCCCCACATCCTCGGCGTCCCCTCACGGCGAATCGCTCCACCCAAGAGTGATCAACTGAGCACGCCACGTCAACACCTGGTCTGGACTAATTTCGTGACATCCGCTGCACCATTGGGTGTTATGCCCGAATTGTCAGGGTGTGAGGGAGCTCAGCTGTCCGCGCTCGGCACCCGCCGCCATCAACAGCGGCCGCCCGCGGTCCACCTCGCACCAGATCCGCTTGCCGGCGCCCTCCGGGTGCCAGCCCCAGCGGTCCGCCAGTCCGTCGACCAGCTCCAGGCCGCGGCCGTTGGTGTCGTCCCCGTCGGCATGCCGCGGGCGCGGCGGGCGGGCGCTGGCGTCCACCACCTCCACGCGGACCGTCCCCACGACGGCACCGGTCCCGGAGAAACACATCCGCAGCTCGGCCGCCGCGCCGGTGTGCACCACGGCGTTGGTGACGAGCTCGGAGATCAGCAGGATCAGAGTCTCGGCAAGCGGCTCGTCGGGCCCTATGCCGGATCCCACGAGCCGCGACCGGGCCCATCGCCGGGCCCGCCCCACTTCCGCGGGATCGGGTCGTACGTCCAACTGCACCTGAAGCACCTGCACCGCTCACACCATCCGAACCGGCGGAAACATCGCCTCGCGCCTCCACGAGGTCACGGTGCGTGACCCCGGCGAAGCACAGCATGGTTGACGTTCAGTCACCCCAACAAGCGCTTCGGGCATATTCCAGCGCAAGGGAGTATGCGTGCTGCATACTGTGCGACGCACTTTGCGGGGAGTCGAACATGGGGGGCTGTCGGGCTCTGGCCCAAGGCGGGCGGCGCGCAGTCCGTACCCCGGAGCCGTCGCAAGGACGACGCCGGGTTCGTTGCGCCACAGAACCACTCGCACCCAACGGAGCGTACCCGAGCGGAGCGCCGACTCCCCCCTGTGACGAGTCACGCCTAGGACACAACCCGATATCGACACTCCGTGACCACTTCTGTGTGGCGAGTCCGACATTTCGCACACGGGTTGCCTGAGTCTGACATCGCCGGTCATCGCCCACCGCCCCACGGCCCCGAAGCGCCCCTTGTCAGTCGATCAGGTCCGCGGCCAGCGCTTCTTCCGCCTCGGCCGCGACACCCCAGCGCGCGGCCCGCAGCCAGGCCCGCTTGAGATGCAGATGCACCTCGGCCTCCCAGGTGAAGCCCATCCCGCCGTGGACCTGCAGACAGTCCCGCGCATTGCGCACCGCGGCCTCGTCGGCGAGCAGCTTCGCCCCCGTCACATCGAGGGCACCCTCCGTGACCGCTGCCGCATACACCGCACTTCTGGCCATTTCCGCACGTACCAGCATCTGGGCGCACAGATGCTTGACCGCCTGGAAGGAGCCGATGGGCACACCGAACTGAGTGCGCTCCCGGGCATGGCCGACCGCCGCCTCGACCGTCCGGACCGCGCTGCCCACCTGCTGCGCCGCGGTCAGCAGCGCGGCCTCGCGACGCAGCCGGGAGGGATCGGGGCCGCCGAGGGGCGCGCCGCGCGGGAAGTCCGTGACGCGGGCGAGCGGGGTGAGCGGGTCGACGGAGGCGAACGGGGTCCATGCCACCCGGTCCGGCGCGCTCCGGTACACCCCCTCCGCGCGCCCGGGTGCGTCCCGGGCATCCCGGCCGCCCCCCTCCACCAAGATCAACTCGTCGCAGTCGGCCGGGTGTTCCCACAGGACCTCCTCCGCCGAGCCTTCGCACAGTCCGGCGGTCCGCTCGCCGGCCGCCACCCCGTCGACCACCCCGGCCAGCAGTTCGCACGCCACCAGCGGCCCGGGCAGCAGTGCCCGGCCGGCCTCCTCGAAGACCAGCACCGCCTCCGGCAGCCCGAGCCCCACCCCGCCGGCCTCCTCGGGCAGGCGCAGCGCGAAGAACCCGGCCGCGCCCAGCTCCCGCCACAGCGCACGGTCCAGGGCCGGTTCGTCGACCGCCGCCCGCAGCCGGTCCCGGCCGAACCGACCGTCCAGCAGCTTCCGCGTCCCGTCCCGCAACGCCCGCTGTTCTTCGGTGAGTTGGAAGCGCACCGGCCGCTCACCGCCCTTTCGGCAGGCCGAGGATCCGCTCGGCGACGATGTTCTGCTGGATCTGCGAGGTGCCGGCGGCGATGGTGTACGACAGCGAGGAGAGCCGGTCCGCGACCCACTCGTGCCCGGCGTCCAGCGCGCCGGCGCCCAGCACCTCCGCCGCCGCGTCGTACAGCTCCTGGCGGGCGTGCGAGTAGCGCAGCTTGAACACCGAGCCGCCGGCCCCGGGGACGCCGCCACTCCCGCCCGGGGCGGTCGACGCCCCGCGGCCGGCGGCGGCCGCCGCGGCCTCGCTGACGTTCCACTGGATCAGCCGCCACAGCGCCGCGAAGTCCGCGTTCAGCCGGCCGAGTCTGCGGCGCAGCACGGCATCGTCCCAGCGGCCGTTGGCGCGGGCGGCGCGGGCCAGCGCGCCGAGCACCCGCCGGCAGGCCACCACCTCGCCGACGAAGGCGGTGCCGCGCTCGAAGGAGAGCGTCACCATCGTCACCCGCCAGCCGTCGTTCTCCGCCCCGACGCGGTTGCCGGCCGGCACCCGCACCTCGTCGAGGAACACCTCGGCGAACTCGGCCGTCCCGGCCAGCGTCCGCAGCGGGCGGACGGTGACGCCGGGGGCGTCCATCGGCAGCGCGAGCCAGGTGAGGCCCCGGTGCCGCGGCGCGTCCGGGTCGGTCCGCACCAGCAGCTCGCACCAGTCGGCGACCTCGGCGTGCGAGGTCCAGATCTTGGCGCCGGTCACCACGTAGTCGTCGCCGTCGCGCACCGCCCGGGTCCGCAGCGACGCCAGGTCCGAGCCGGCGTCCGGTTCGCTGAAGCCCTGGCACCACACCTCGTCACCGCGCAGGACCGGCGGCAGCCAGCGCTGCCGCTGCGCCGGGGTGCCCTCCACCGCGATCGTCGGCCCCGCGTGCAGCAGCCCGACGAAGTTCGCCCCCACATAGGGGGCCCCGGCCCGCTCGGTCTCCTCCAGGAAGATCAGCCGGATGGTCGGGGCGGCGTCCCAGTGCACGTCCGCGTACCCGGCGTCGTACAGCATCCGCTGCCAGGCGGTGTCGTACGCGCGCCGGGCCGGCCAGTCGCGCGGGTCGGGCCGGGCGGGCAGCGTCGGCAGCACCGAGGCGAGCCAGTCCCGCAGCCGCGCCCGGAAGGCCCGCTCCTCCTCGGTGTACGCGAGGTCCATCCCGCCGCCCCCTCACCGCTATTTCTGATGCTCCGTCAGATTCAGGCTAGCCGCCGCACCATGGACCGACAAGGCGTACCGCCCTACCCTCGTACACATACCTGACGTAGCGTCAGATCGGTGTGACGGAGGCCGGTATGGACCGCGGAACGCTGTGGGGCCTGGTGGCCGGGCGCGCCGCCCGCAGCCCGGACGTGACCGCGCTCATCCAGGCGGGCGCCACGGCCGCGGACGACCGCCGGCTCACCTTCGGCGCGCTGCGCACCCGCGCCGAACGCGTCGCCGCCGGGCTGTACGGACTCGGCGTACGCCCCGGCAGCCGGGTCGTCTGGCAGCTGCCCACCCGCATCGAGACCGTGCTGCTCAGCCTGGCACTGGCCCGCCTCGGCGCCGTACAGAGCCCGCTGGTGCCCGCCTACCGCGACCACGAGACCGCGCACGTCCTGCGCCGCACCGCGGCGGACCTCTTCGTCGTGCCCGGCACCTGGCGCGGCTTCGACCACGCCGCCATGGCGCGCCGGCTCGCCGCCCGGCTGCCCCGCCCGCCCGCCGTGCTGACCGCGTACCGCACCCTGCCCGACGGCGACCCGGCCGTCCTGCCGCCACCGCCCGCGGAGGGCGAGGCGGTCCGCTGGATCTACTGGACCTCGGGCAGCACCGCGGACCCCAAGGGCGTCCTGCACTGCGACCGTGCGCTGCTGACCGCCGGCACGGACCTGGGGCGGGCGCTGCGCCTGACCCCGTCCGACGTCGGCTCGATGGCCTTCCCCTACGCCCACGTCGCCGGGCCCGACTACACCGTGATGCTGCTGCGGCACGGCATCCCGGCCGTCCTCTTCGAGCACTTCGCGCTCCCGGCCGCGCTGGGCGCCTACCGCCGGCACGGCGTCACCGTCGCCGGCGGGTCCACGGCCTTCTACGCCCTCTTCCTCGCCGAACAGCGCAAGCAGCCGGGCCGCCGGCTGCTGCCCGCCCTCCGCCTGCTGGCGGGCGGCGGCGCGCCCAAGCCGCCCGACCTGTACGACGACGTGGTGCGCGAGCTGGGCTGCGCGCTCACCCACGGGTACGCGCTGACCGAGGCCCCCATGGTCACCATGGGCGATCCGCGGGACAGCCACGAGCACCTCGCCACCCGGGACGGGCGGCCGCCGGCGGGGATGGAGATCCGGATCGCCGACGGCGGCGAGATACGACTGCGCGGGCCCGCCGTCTGCCGCGGTTACCTGGGCGAACCCGCCCCCTTCGACGCGGACGGCTTCCTGCCCACCGGCGACCTCGGGCACCTCACCCCTTCCGGCCACCTCGTGGTCACCGGCCGCCTCAAGGACATCATCATCCGCAAGGGCGAGAACATCTCCGCCCAGGAGATCGAGGAACTGCTCCACCGGCACCCGGACATCGCCGAGGCCGCGGTCATCGGCCTGCCGGACGCCGCACGCGGCGAGCGGGTCTGCGCGGTCGTCGAACAACCGCCGGGCGCCGCGGAGTTGACGCTCGACGCGATCACCGCGCACCTGCTCGCCCAGGGCCTGGCCCGGCACAAGCTCCCCGAGCGGCTGGAGGTGCTGGCCGCCCTGCCGCGCGGGGCGACCCTGGGCAAGGTGCGCAAACCGGAGCTGCGGGAGCGGTTCGGGGGCGGCGCCGCACGGGTGTAGGACGACCACTGCCCCACCCGCCGCGTACCGTCACCCCATGGACCACGCCCGTCCCCGTATCGACACCGCCGCGCGCCGCGCCCGCCTCGGGCGGCTCCACCTGCTCGCCCCCGCGCACCGGGCGGCCCGCACCGAACAGGCCGCCGACGCGGTCCTGGGCCTGCACGCCACCGACCCGGCGACCGTCCACCTCGCGGCCTGCGCCCGGCTGGCCGTACCGGACCCCGCGGACGTCGAGCGTGCGCTCTACGACGACCACACGCTGGTCCGGCTGCTGTGCATGCGCCGCACCCTCTTCGCGGTCGGCGCCGGTCTCGCCCCGGTCGTCTCCTCCTCCACCGGCCGGGCGATCGCCGCCAAGGAGCGGGCCGGGATGGTCAAGTGGATCACGGAGGGCGCCCCGGGCTGGGACGAACGGTGGATCGCCGGGGTCGAGGCGCAGGCCCTGTCCGCACTGGCCGGGCGCGGTACGGCGACCGCGGCCGAACTGGCCGCCGACGTCCCCGGACTGCGCGAGACCCTCGTGGTCTCCCCCGGCAAGCCGTACCAGGCCACGGTCGCCTTCTCCAGCCGGATCCTGCGGGTGCTGGCCGCCGAGGGCCGCATCCGGCGCGGCCGCCCCCGCGGCAGCTGGACGAGCAGCTCCTTCCGGTGGACGCCCGGCACCCCGTTCGCCGAACTGGACGCCCCGCCGGCCCCCGAGGCGCGCGCCGTGCTCGCCCGCCGCTGGCTCGCCGCCTACGGCCCGGCGACCGTCGAGGACCTCAAGTGGTGGACGGGCTGGACGCTGACCGACACCCGGCGGGCGGTGGCCGCCACCGGTGCCGTGGAGGTGACCCTCGACGGCGGCGTCACCGGCCTCGCCCTGCCCGACGACCTCGAACCGCTGCCCGCGCCCGAGCCCTGGGCCGCCCTGCTGCCCGCCCTCGATCCCACCGCGATGGGCTGGAAGGGCCGCGACTGGTACCTCGACCCGGACCACGTACCGCACCTCTTCGACCGCAGCGGCAACATCGGCCCCACGGTGTGGTGGAACGGCCGGATCGTCGGCGGGTGGGCCCAGCGCCCGGACGGCGAGATCGTCTGGCGGCTGCTGACCGGCGAGGGCGGCAGTGCGGCCGCCGACGCGGTGGAGTCCGAGGCGGCCCGGCTGGCCTCCTGGATCGGCCCGGTCCGCGTCACCCCACGCTTCCGGACGCCGCTGGAGCGGGAGTTGAGCGCCTGAGCCCGTTCGTCCGGCTCAAGCCGGACGCCCCGTGAGGGCCTACGGGTGGTACAGCGCGTGGGCGCGGGCCGGGTCGGCCGGGCCGTCGGCGGGGATCGGCAGGAAGTGCCGCACCTGCCACTGCTGAGTGGCGCGGGCCTGGCGGCTGGTCGTCGTCACCCACGGCGGGTAGACACGGAAGCCCCGCTTCCCGCCGACGCCGCCGCGCGCGACGACGCCCCGCTCGGCCAGCACCTCGCGCGGGAAGACGAAGTGTCCGAAGCCGTCCGCGTCGCGGGAGCTGATGACGAACAGGTCGACGGGATCGCCGACGTCGAAGGGGCGGATCGGCCCGCCCTCGTGCCGCTGCCACACCGTGACGAACTGGCCCACCTTTGTCGGCGTGGTCTTCCCCACCCGGAACCGGACGGCGAGGCCGTCCAGGGTGAAGGAGTGCGCCCCGTACTCGGCGCTCTCCGCCTCGGGCACCGGCGGCGAACAGACGAAGCCGCAGGGTTCGTACACCGCGGCCCGGGCCGCGGTCAGTTCGTCGTGCATGCCGTCATCGTCCCACGGCGGTCAGCCGGTCCGGTACGAGCTGGACGCCTGCTCGTAGAGGCGGTCCACCTCGCGGCGCCCGCTGTCCGGGCCGATGACCAGGACGAGGTGGTAGCGGCCGTCCTGGATCATCGCGAGGTTGCGCACATAGACCTCGCGGCCGCTGCTGTCGCGCCAGCTGAAGGTGCCCTCCGCCATCGCCGTCCGGCCGACGTCGATCCGCCGCAGCCCGGAGGCCGAGGCCCAGCCGGCGGAGCGGTACGGGGCCAGTTCGGGCTCCTTGTTCTGGAGGTAGGCCATCGGGTCGGCGCCGAACGCCGCCGTACGGTCCCGGCCGGGCACCACCAGCAGCTCGTAGTCGCCGCCGACGTACCGCACCTGGCCCTGGCCGGTGACGCCGCGCCGCTGCCAGCCGTCCCGGACCGCGATCCGGAAACCCTTGGGGTCGGTGCGCAGCGCGAAGCCCTTGGCGATCTCCGGGGGCGGCGAGCCCTGCGGGTCCGCGCTGCCGGACCCGCCGCCGGTCGGCGTGGGGCTGCCGCCGGGGGCCGCGCCCGACGTCGCGGTGTGCTCCGCGCCGCGCCGCCCGGCCTTGGAGTCCTGACCGGCCTTCGGCATGAACGCCACCGCGTAGACGACCGCGCAGACCAGGAGCAGCAGGATCGCGGTGAGCAGCAGCCGGCCGAGGTGGCGCGGGGCACCGCGCGAGGGGCGGGCCGGGCCCGCGGCGAGGTCGATGCTGACCTGGCCCAGCATCTGCTGCTCGTACAGCTCCCGGTCCGGCGTCGGCGCCCGCCCCGGCCGACCGGTGGGCCGGGCCGCACGGGGCTGCCGCAGCGGCTTGGGCTGCTTCGGGGGGCGCGGCAGACGGGCCGGCGGGGAAGGGGGGCCGCCCTGCTCCTGCGCGCTCGGCGGAAGGAAGGATTCCGCGGTGGGCGCGGCCCACCGGCCCTCCTCCGGCGTCCGCGGGGCGGGCGGCACCGGCACGGCGGCGGGTGCCTGCCGCACGGCCCGGGACCGGCGCGGCGGCCGGCTCTTCTTGTGCCGCCCCCGGTGGACGAGTTCGCCGCGGCGCCGCAGGATCGGCAGCCGCCGCGGGTCGCCGCCCCGCTCCAGCGCCGGCATCGTCACCGCGCGGCCGCCCGTCTCCGGCTCCGGCGCCGTCCGCACCAGGGAGCGCAGCCAGCCGCGCAGCTCGTCGAAGTCCGGCCGGTCGGCGGGGTCCTGACGCAGCAGCGACTCGACGACCGGACGCAGCGCCCCGCACTCCTCGGCGGCCGCGGGCGGCTCGGAGCGGACGAGCCGGGCCAGTTCGGCGGCGCTCTCCTCGGGGAACGGCGGATGCCCCTGCACACAGCGGAACAGCAGCGCGCCGACCGCCCACAGATCGGTGGCCGGGCCGACCGGCGCCGGCTGCGGGTTCCCGTGCACCGGGCCGGCCTGCTCCGGCGCCCAACGCTCGGTGACCGGACCGACGACGGTCAGCCGCGCCTGCCGGGCCCGCTCGGCGGCCAGGGCGCCGGTGGGCCGGCCGTACCCGGACGCGGTGGCGGTACCGGCCCGCCCGTCCGACGGTGCCTTGGTCAGCGAGACCGCGGCCTCCGCCGGCGCGTCGTACCCGCACAGCGCCTCCTGCGCCGCGCCCACCGCCAGACCGGTCAGGACGGCCCTGCCGTCGTCACAGACCAGGACCGTACGGGCGGTGATGTTGTGGTGCAGCCGGCCGTCGGCGTGCAGCACCCGCAGCGCGGCGAGCAGATCGGACCCGATCTCCGCGGCGCGGTGCGGGGTCAGCGGCCGCTCGGCCAGCAGCGCGGACAGCGGGCGGGCGGCGAGGAGTTCGCCGACGACCCAGAGGCTGCCGTCCTGCACGAAGACGTCGAAGACCTGCTCCAGCCGGGGGTGATCGGGCAGCTGCGCCACGGTCGTGGCGGCGTCCAGCGCGCGCCGCACGGCCGGGTCCCGGGGATCGCGGTCGGCCTTCCCCGCCGCACGCCCGCCGGCGGGGCGCCCCATCGCGAAGCCGGCCGCCCCGTCCCCGACGACCTCCGCCTCGACGACCTCCGGCAGCGGCACCTGACGGACCAGCACCTCCTGCCCGCTGTAGGTGTCGAAGGCACGGGCCTCGGGGAAGTCGTCATCGCCGAGCGGCCGCACGGGCAGGCGGTAGCGCTCGGCGAGCACTCTTCCTGCGTACTCGTCCACGACGCCTCCCCGCAGCGCGCGCTGTGTCTACCGTCGCGCCGGAGCCGCCCCCCGGCGCCGACGCCGTTGGTCACTTCCGGTCGCGTTCCCGCCGATTGCGGATGCGTACGGTCCTTGATGTCTCAGATGTCTCACGATACGTGTCCGCACCGACAGTCGGGGCCCGGTCGGCCGAACGACGCGCGCCGTCTCGCTCCGGCACCGGACCCACCGGGGCAGCTGCCCGCCCGAACCCGGCTCAGTCCTTCACCGCGAAGGTCCTGAACGCGGTCCTGACGACCTGCTGGCACTCCTTGTCCGACCAGGTGTCCGCCTTGCAGGTGATCATGATGGCGTAGCCGTGGTCGTCGTCCGCCCGGAAGCCGCGGTTGAGGACCCGCACCTTCTCGCCGTCCTGCCTGCGCGTGAACGACCAGTCGGCGACGGTCGGGTAGTTCCGCCACTTCACCGACTTGATGCCGATGAGGTGGTAGTCGTTGCTGGAGCCGCGCACGCTCGGCTCCAGGCTGCGCCAGGCGGCCGCCGCGTCCTTGCCGGGCTCGGCGTTGTAGTCGACCTGGACGCGCGGGAAGCCGCCCGAGGCGCTGTAGATCGCGCCGGAGTTCTGCCCCGCGGTGTCGGTCTGCCGGAAGCCCTCGGGCATCGCCATACGGAAGTGGAAGCGGCCGTTGGAGAGCTCGGCGAAGCCGGCCGGCACGGCCTTGCCGCCCTTGCCGTCCTGGCCGTCGTCGCCGCCCTTGCCGCCCTTGTCCTCCACGGGGGCCGCGTCCGGCGTCTGCCCGCCCGGTGCGGCGGAGCCGCCGGTCGCCCCGTCGTCCTGCGCGTCGGCCGGGTCCGTGGCGGGCTTGCCCCGGCCGGCCGACGACGTGCCCTCGCTCCTGCCGGACGCCTTGCCGCCCTTCGACGCGGCGTCGTCGCCGCTCAGCGCGAGCGCCAGGACCGTGCCCAGCACGGCGAGGGCGACGACCACGGCCACCACGATCAGCGTGCGGCGCGGGACGACGTCGGTCAGCGAGGCCCGCGCGGCGGACGGACGACTCCCGTCGCCCGGTCCGGACTCGGCACGGGCCGCGGCGGCGGCCGCCGCGTTGCGCACCGACTGCAGGGCGCCGCGCATCCGCTGCTTGGCGGCCTCGGTGTCGAAGCCGGTGCGCGACGAGGCGCCGTCCGCCGTCCCGCTGCCCGCGTCCGGCGCGGTTTCGGGAGCGGCGGGGCGCGCGGCGCTCTTCTTGGGGCGCTCCGGCGCGCTCGCCGGCGTGGCCGCGGCCTGCTCGGTGCCGGCCTTCGCGTCCTTGGCCTGGCCCGCCGCGGCCTTCCCGGACCGCTCGCCGGCGGCCGGCCCGGCCACCGGAGCGGCCGGCTGCTTCGTCTTGGGCCCCCGCGGCTTGGCGGCGGCGGTCTTCTTGGACGTGTTCTTGGGCCTGGCCGCCCGCTCCGCGGGCACCGTCGGCAGCGCCATCGCCCGCGTCGCGTCCATCGGCGGCTCGGGCTTCTTCTCCGGGGTGTGCACGACGTCCAGCAGCAGCGCCCGCGCGCCCGCGTCGTCCAGCCGCGCGTCGGGGTCCTTCACCAGCAGGCCGTAGATGACCTCTTCCAGCGCGCCGGCGCTCTTCGGCGGCTCGACCGGCTCGGTCATCACCGCCGTCAGCGTGGCGATCGCCGAGCCCTTGTCGTACGGCGGCACGCCCTCGACGCAGGCGTACAGCAGGCCGCCGAGCGACCACATGTCGGCCGGCGGGCCCGGCTTCTGGCCGCGGGCGCGCTCGGGGGAGATGTAGGAGGGGGCGCCGACCAGCATGCCGGTCGAGGTCACCGAGGGGTCGCCCTCGACCTGCGCGATACCGAAGTCGGTCAGCACGACCCGGCCGTCGTCGGACATCAGGACGTTGGACGGCTTCACATCGCGGTGCAGGATGCCCTCGCTGTGCGCGGCGCGCAGCACGTCGAGCACCGCCAGGCCCACCTCGGCGGCGCGGCGCGGGGTGAGCGGGCCGTCGTCGCGCACGACCTCGGCGAGCGAGCGACCCTCGACCAGCTCCATCACGATCCACGGCCGGTCGTCCTCGTCGACCACGTCGAAGACCGTCACCGCGCCGTTGTTCCGGATCCGGGCGATCGCCTTGGCCTCGCGCAGCGTACGGGTGATCAGACGCCGCTTCTCGTCCTCCTCGACCCCGCCCGGGAAGCGCAGTTCCTTGACCGCGACCGTACGGCCCAGCACCTCGTCGCGTGCCCGCCAGACGGTGCCCATGCCACCCCGGCCGAGAACATCGGCGAGCCGGTACCGGCCGGCGAGCAGCCTGCCGCCCTTGCCGTCCATCTCGACCTCGTCGCCCACTGAATCCCCTCGGCAATCCAGCCGAGTTGGCAGTTGTGACGTCTCATCGATCGTCAAACTGTCCCAACTCGGACAACCCACCCTGGCAGAGCCTTCATTCTCTCTCATCCGCGGCCGTGCGGAAGGCCCGGGTCGGTGCCGGACGACACCGCCCGCCCGTCATGATGGCCCCGACGAACGGGAGTCCCGATGACGATGCGCTCGCACCGGCCGGTCGCCGTGGCGGTCGCGCTGGCCGCCCTCGCCGCCCCGAGCCTGACGGCCTGCACCACCGCGCCGTCCGCCGCCCGCGTCCCGCCGGTCGGCACCGTCACGCGGCCACCGGCCACCACCGTGCCCGCACTGCGCCGGCTGGTCGAGGACGGCGCGCCGGGCGCCGCCTCCCTCGTCACCCGCGACGGCCGCTTCAGCGCCTCGCGCTTCGCCACCGTGGGCGTCGCCGACCTGCGCAGCGGCCGCAGGATGGGCGCACGGGACCACTTCCGGGCCGGCAGCCTGACCAAGACCCTGGTCGCGACGGTGGTCCTCCAGCTGGTCGCCGAGGGCCGGCTGGCCCTGGACGGCACCGCGGCCGCGCACCTCCCCCCGGGCGTACCGGCCACCGGCGACGGCGCCGACCTGCGCAAGGTGACGGTGCGCCAGCTGCTGGACCACACGAGCGGCTTGTTCAACTACACCGACGACCGCCGGCTCTCCCGGCAGCTGTACGGCAAGGGCTTCGGCGCCCACCGCTACGACCGCTACACCCCGGCCGAGCTGCTGCGGATCGCGCTCGGCCACCCGCCGGTCGCGGCCCCGGGCGCCCGCTACAGCTACTCCAACACCAACTATCTGGTGCTCGGCATGATCATCAAAGCGGTGACCGGCCACCCGTACGCCACCGAGATCCGCCGCCGCATCCTCGTCCCCGCCGGGCTCGACGACACCTCCTTCCCCGGCACCGATCCGACGCTGCCGGCGCCGCACGGCCGCGCGTACTCCCGCATCGGCGACCGGCGGGTGGACGCCACGTCCCTGGACCCCAGCCGGGCCGGGGCGGCCGGCGAGATGGTCACCACCCTCGGCGACCTCAACCGCTTCTTCTCCGCGCTGCTCGCCGGCGCGTTCCTGCCGCCGCGCCAGATGGCCGAGATACGCAGCGAGAAGCGCACCGGCGGCACCTACGGCCTCGGCCTGTACGCGACGGAACTGCCCTGCGGCGTCACGGTCTGGGGCCACAACGGCGACATCAACGGCTCCTTCGCGCAGACCGCGGGCAGCGCCGACGGCCGGCACGTCGTCAGCTACCGCGTCAACACCGACGCGGCCGACCGGGCACACGGCACGGACGTCCTGACCGCGGAGTTCTGCCCGGCACCGCACGCCTAGGGGCTGTCGTTCGGATCAGACCGGACCGGGGAGCGGGGCCCGGCACACCCTCCGGCCCCTAGAGCGGCACGATGTCCGGGGCGCCGAGCCGGGCCGCGTCCGCCGTCAGGTCGTCCGGCTGCCGCTGCGATTCGCGCTCCGCCTCCACCCGCTTCTGGTAGTGCGTGATCTCCTTCTCGATCTGGGCGTCGTCCCAGCCCAGCGCGGGCGCCATCAGTTCGGCGACCTCACGGGCGCTGCGGGTGCCCCGGTCGAAGGTCTCGATCGAGATCCGCGTACGGCGGGTCAGCACGTCGTCGAGATGGCGCGCGCCCTCGTGCGTGCAGGCGTAGACCGCCTCCGCGCGCAGGTAGTCGTCGGCGGCCGCCAGCGGTTCGCCCAGCGAGGGATCGGCCACCACCAGTTCCAGCAGCTCCTCGGCCAGCGAGCCGTAGCGGTTCAGCAGGTGCTCGATCCGCGCCACGTGCAGGCCGGTGCGCGCCGCGATCCGGGCCCGCGCGTTCCACAGCGCCTTGTAGCCCTCGGCCCCGACGAGCGGCACGTCCTCCGTCACGCACTCCGCGACCCGCCGGTCGAGCCCGTGCACCGCCTCGTCCACCGCGTCCTTGGCCATGACCCGGTACGTCGTGTACTTGCCGCCGGCGACGACCACCAGGCCCGGCACCGGATGCGCCACGGTGTGCTCCCGCGACAGCTTGCTGGTGGCGTCCGACTCCCCCGCCAGCAGCGGCCGCAGCCCGGCGTACACGCCCTCGACGTCGTCCCTGGTCAACGGGGTCGCCAGCACCTCGTTGACATGGCCGAGCAGATAGTCGATGTCCGCGCTGGACGCCGCCGGGTGTGCCTTGTCCAGATCCCAGTCGGTGTCGGTCGTCCCGACGATCCAGTGCCGCCCCCACGGGATGACGAAGAGCACGCTCTTCTCGGTCCGCAGGATCAGCCCGGTCGTCGAATGGATCCGGTCCTTGGGGACGACCAGGTGGATCCCCTTGGACGCGCGGACGTGGAACTGCCCGCGCTCACCGATCAGCGCCTGGGTGTCGTCCGTCCACACCCCGGTGGCGTTGACGATCTGCTGCGCCCGGATCTCGTACTCGGTGCCGCCCTCGACGTCCTCCACCCGCGCGCCGACCACCCGCTCGCCCTCGCGCAGAAAACCCACCACCCGGGCCCGGTTGGCGACCTGGGCGCCATAGGCGGCCGCGGTCCGTACGAGGGTGGCGACGTACCGCGCGTCGTCCATCTGCGCGTCGTAGTACTGCAACGCGCCCACCAGCGCGTCCTTCTTCAGGCAGGGCGCCACCTGCAGCGCCCGTTTGTGCGAGAGGTGCCGGTGGACGGGCAGCCCGCGGCCGTGCCCCGACGACACCGACATGCCGTCGTACAGCGCCACGCCCGATCCCGCGTACCAGCGCTCCCAGCCCTTGTGCTGGAGCGGATAGAGAAACGGCACCGGCTTGACCAGATGCGGCGCCAGCCGCTGCAGCAGCAGCCCGCGCTCCTTGAGGGCCTCGCGCACCAGCGCGAAGTCCAGCATCTCCAGATACCGCAGACCGCCGTGGATGAGCTTGCTCGACCGGCTGGACGTGCCCGAGGCCCAGTCCCGCGCCTCCACCAGCCCCGTGGACAGTCCCCGGGTCGCCGCGTCCAGAGCGGTCCCCGCCCCGACGACCCCGCTGCCGACCACGAGGACGTCCAGCTCCCGCTCCGCCATTCGGGCGAGTGCCTCCGCCCGTTGCGCCGGTCCCAGTATCGCTGTCTTCACCGCTGCCTCCCGCTGCTGTCGGGGCCACTGTGATCGGGGGCCATGCCCCGTCCGTCGATTCTGACCGCGCCAAGAGCCGCCATCCACCCTTCACTCACGGGGGCAACACCCGGCGACCTTGATCCACCAATCCCTATTCTGGGCCAAATATCCGCTTAGTCTACTTATGCACTCTTCGCGTCACGCGCAGTCGCTCGGGAAGGACGGCCGCAGCATGCCCGCAGATCTCGCCGTCATCGGACTCGGTCACCTCGGCCTCCCCCTCGCCCAGGCCGCCACCACCGCCGGTTTCACCACCCTCGGCTACGACCCCGCCCCGCCCGCCGGCACCGACGGGCCGCTGTCCGCCACCGAACTCCGCCGGCTGCTGTCGGCGGGCTTCCGCACCACCACCGACCCCGCCGCGCTGGGCCGGGTCCGTACCGCCGTCATCTGCGCACCCACCCCGCTCGGCCAGGACCGCTCTCTCGACCTCACCGCCGTCGCCGACGCCGCGCGCACCCTCGCCACCCATCTGCGCCCGCACACCACGGTCATCCTCGAATCCACCGCCTACCCGGGCACCACCGAGGAATTCCTGCGCCCCCTGCTGGAGGACGGCTCCGGCCTCACCGCCGGCCGCGACTTCCACCTCGCCTGCTCCCCCGCCCGCCACGACCCGGGCAACCGCACCCACCACTACGCCAACACCCCGAAGGTCATCGGCGGCCTCACCCCCGCCTGCACCGAAGCCGCCGCCGCCTTCTACGGCCGCCTCACCGACAAGGTCGTACGCGCCCGCGGCCCCCGCGAGGCGGAGACCGCCAAGCTCCTGGAAACCAACTACCGGCACATCAACATCGCCCTCATGAACGAGATGGCGGTCTTCTGCCACGACATCGGCGTCGACCTGTGGGACGTCATCCGCTGCGCCGAGACCAAGCCCTTCGGATTCCAGTCCTTCCGCCCCGGCCCCGGAGTCGGCGGCCACGCCGCCCCCGTCGACCCCAACCACCTTGCCTACAAAGGGCGTTCACCGGAACACCCGCTGCGCATGGTGGAGTGGGCGCAAGAGGTCAACGACCGCATGCCCCGCTACGTCATCCAGCGCTGCGCCACGCTCCTGAACGAGCACGGCAAGTCCGCCCGCGGCGCCCGCGTCCTGCTGCTCGGCGTCACCTACAAGCCGGACGTCGGCGACCAGGCGGGCTCCCCCGCCTGGGAGATCGCCTCCCGGCTGCGGGAACTCGGCGCGCACGTCACCTACCACGACCCCTACGTCCCGCGCTGGACCGTCCTGGACCGCCCCGTCCCCCGCGCCGACTCCCTCTACGAAGCCGCCGCCGACGCGGACCTCACCCTGCTCCTCCAGGCCCACCGCACCTACGACCTCCAGGGCCTGTCGGTCAAGGCGCAGCTCCTCCTGGACACCCGAGGAGCCACCCCCACCGGCGCCGCCCACCGCCTGTGACCGGAGGCCCGAAGACACGAAGCCCGGCCGCGTGGTGACGCGGCCGGGCTTGCGGTCTACGGAAGGGGAGGGACTAGCGCCGCGGCGCCACCGTCACCTCGACCCGCTGGAACTCCTTCAGCTCCGAGTACCCGGTCGTCGCCATCGCCCTGCGCAGCGCGCCGAAGAAGTTCATCGAGCCGTCGGGCGTCGTCGAGGGCCCGAGCAGCACCTCCTCGGTCGTGCCGACCGCACCCAGGTCCATCCGCTTGCCGCGCGGCACGTCCTCGTGGACCGCCTCCATGCCCCAGTGGTGGCCACGGCCCGGCGCGTCCGTCGCGCGGGCCAGCGGGGAACCCATCATCACCGCGTCCGCACCGCAGGCGATCGCCTTCGGCAGGTCGCCCGACCAGCCCACGCCGCCGTCGGCGATGACGTGCACGTACCGGCCGCCGGACTCGTCCATGTAGTCCCGACGGGCGGCCGCGACGTCGGCGACCGCGGTCGCCATCGGGACCTGGATGCCCAGGACGTTGCGGGTGGTGTGTGCCGCGCCGCCGCCGAAGCCGACCAGCACACCGGCCGCGCCGGTCCGCATCAGGTGCAGCGCCGCGGTGTACGTGGCGCAGCCGCCCACGATCACGGGGACGTCCAGCTCGTAGATGAACTGCTTGAGGTTCAGCGGCTCGGCCGCCGACGACACGTGCTCGGCCGAGACCGTCGTCCCGCGGATCACGAAGATGTCGACACCGGCGTCCACGACGGCCTTGGAGAACTGCGCCGTACGCTGCGGCGACAGCGCCGCAGCGGTGACCACACCCGCGTCGCGCACCTCCTTGATGCGCTGCCCGATCAGCTCTTCCTTGATCGGGGCCGCGTAGATCTCCTGCAGCCGGCGGGTGGCGGCGGCCTCGTCCAGCTCGGCGATCTCGGCGAGCAGCGGCTCCGGGTCCTCGTAGCGGGTCCACAGACCCTCGAGGTTGAGGACGCCCAGACCGCCCAGCTCACCGATGCGGATCGCGGTCTGCGGGGAGACCACCGAGTCCATGGGAGCGGCCAGGAACGGCAGCTCGAAACGGTAGGCGTCGATCTGCCAGGCGATCGAGACCTCCTTCGGGTCGCGGGTGCGGCGACTGGGTACGACGGCGATGTCGTCGAATGAATATGCCCGGCGGCCGCGCTTGCCGCGCCCGATCTCGATCTCAGTCACGTGTGTGGCCTTTCCTCTACGTCTGCGGTTCCAGTATCCCCGACACACCGAAGCCCGCGGCCGGGGTGCGGCCGCGGGCTCCACGGTAGGGCCGTGCTAGGGCGTGTCCAGAGGAGCGGCGCCTAGCGCCGGGAGTAATTCGGCGCCTCGGTGACCATCTGGACGTCGTGCGGGTGGCTCTCCTTGAGGCCCGCCGCGGTGATCCGGACGAACCGGCCCTTCTCCTTGAGCTCAGGGATGTCGGCGGAACCGACGTAGCCCATGGAGGCGCGCAGACCGCCGACGAGCTGGTGGGCGACCGAGGCCAGCGGGCCGCGGTAGGGCACCTGGCCCTCGATGCCCTCGGGCACCAGCTTGTCCTCGGAGAGGACATTGTCCTGGAAGTAGCGGTCCTTGGAGAAGGACCGGCCCTGGCCGCGGGACTGCATCGCGCCCAGCGAGCCCATGCCGCGGTACGACTTGAACTGCTTGCCGTTGATGAAGACCATCTCGCCGGGCGACTCCTCACAGCCGGCCAGCAGCGAGCCCAGCATCACGGTGTCCGCGCCGGCCGCGATGGCCTTGGCGATGTCACCGGAGAACTGCAGCCCGCCGTCACCGATCAGCGGCACGCCCGCGGCGTTCGCGGCCTGCGCGGCCTCGTAGATCGCGGTGACCTGCGGGACGCCGACGCCGGCGACGACGCGGGTGGTGCAGATGGAGCCGGGGCCGACACCGACCTTGATGCCGTCGGCGCCCGCGTCGATCAGCGCCTGGGCGCCGTCGCGGGTCGCGACGTTGCCGCCGACGACGTCGACGCTGATGTTGGACTTGATCTTGGCGATCATGTCGAGGATGCCGCGGCTGTGGCCGTGCGCGCTGTCCACGACGAGGAAGTCCGCACCGGCCTCGACCAGCGCCTGCGCCCGCTCGTACGCGGCGTCGCCGACACCCACCGCGGCACCGACGACCAGCCGGCCCTCGGCGTCCTTCGCGGCGTTCGGGTACTTCTCGGCCTTGACGAAGTCCTTGACCGTGATCAGGCCCTTGAGCACGCCCGCGTCGTCGACCAGCGGCAGCTTCTCGATCTTGTGGCGGCGCAGCAGCTCGATGGCGTCGTCGCCGGAGATCCCGACCTTGCCGGTGACCAGCGGCATCGGCGTCATGACCTCGCGGACCTGGCGGCTGCGGTCCATCTCGAAGGCCATGTCGCGGTTGGTGACGATGCCCAGCAGCTTGCCCGCCGCGTCGGTGACCGGCACACCGCTGATCCGGAACTTGGCGCACAGCGCGTCGGCCTCGGCCAGGTCGGCGTCCGGACGGACCGTGATCGGGTCGGTCACCATGCCGGACTCGGAACGCTTGACCAGGTCGACCTGGTTGGCCTGGTCCTCGATGGACAGGTTGCGGTGGAGTACGCCCGCACCGCCCTGCCGCGCCATGGCGATGGCCATGCGCGCCTCGGTGACCTTGTCCATCGCCGCCGACAGCAGCGGGATGTTGACCGAGACGTTGCGCGAGACCCGGGACGCGGTGCTCACCGCGTTCGGCAGCACCTCCGACGCGCCGGGCAGCAGCAGCACGTCGTCGTAGGTCAGCCCGAGCATGGCGAATTTGGCGGGCATACCGTCGACGTTGTCACTCATGACACCTTCCCCAATGCTCTTGCCTCAGCGCGGACTCCCATGCTAACGGCCTGGAGAAGTGTCCCAATCCACGAGCGATGAGGGCCTCGTCACTTGTGGATTCGTACGGCGATTTCCGGCCGTCCGTGAAGCCCGCCGTTACTGCTCGGCGAGCGCCCGCAGCCGGCTGAGCGCGCGGTGCTGGGCGACCCGGACCGCACCGGGCGACATCCCCAGCATCTGCCCGGTCTCCTCGGCCGTCAGCCCGACGGCGACCCGCAGCAGGACCAGCTCGCGCTGGTTCTCCGGCAGGTTCGCCAGCAGCTTCTTGGCCCACTCGGCGTCGCTGCTCAGCAGCGCCCGCTCCTCGGGGCCGAGCGAGTCGTCGGGCTGCTCGGGCATCTCGTCGGACGGCACGGCCGTGCTGCCCGGGTGCCGCATCGCGGCGCGCTGCAGATCGGCGACCTTGTGGCCGGCGATGGCGAAGACGAACGCCTCGAAGGGCTTGCCGGTGTCGCGGTAGCGCGGCAGCGCGCAGAGCACCGCGACACACACCTCCTGCGCCAGGTCCTCGACGAAGTGCCGGGCATCACCCGGCAGCCTCGACAGACGGGTACGGCAGTAGCGCAGGGCGAGCGGATGTACATGGGCCAGCAGGTCATGGGTGGCCCGCTGGTCCCCCTCGACTGCGCGTGCGACGAGAGCGCCGATCTCCTGCTTCCCGTCCTCACGCATCGGACCATGGTGCCTTGGCGCCGCACGATCCGCGGCATCAGGTCCGTACTTGTGCACTGAAGCGTTATGCGCGGCAGGTGCGCCGGCTGTCATCTCCTGCGCCCTCCCCTCGTGCCCGACCGACCCGTCCCCGAGGAACTCCATACCTCCAAGGATGCGGCACCGCGCGGCGAATCGGACCGCCGCCGTACGCGGGCGGTTGCGGGGCGCCATGGCGCCCCGCCCGCCGCAGGGCGGGCGGGGATCTTCACTCCCCCGCATCGATGCACGTCACAACGCCTAGCGGACCAGTCCCCAGCGGAAGCCGAGCGCCACCGCATGCGCCCGGTCCGAGGCGCCGAGTTTCTTGAAGAGGCGCCGGGCGTGGGTCTTGACGGTGTCCTCCGACAGGAACAGCTCACGGCCGATCTCGGCGTTGGAGCGGCCGTGACTCATGCCCTCCAGCACCTGGATCTCGCGCGCCGTGAGCGTCGGGGCGGCGCCCATCTCGGCGGACCGCAGCCGGCGCGGGGCGAGCCGCCACGTCGGGTCCGCGAGCGCCTGGGTCACCGTCGCCCGCAGCTCGGCACGCGAGGCGTCCTTGTGCAGATAGCCGCGGGCGCCGGCGGCGACCGCGAGCGCGACGCCGTCGAGGTCCTCGGCCACCGTGAGCATGATGATCCGGGCGCCCGGGTCCGCGGACAGCAGCCGGCGCACGGTCTCGACACCGCCGAGACCGGGCATCCGTACGTCCATCAGAATCAGGTCCGAACGATCTGCGCCCCAGCGGCGGAGGACTTCCTCGCCGTTGGCCGCGGTCGTCACACGCTCGACGCCGGGCACGGTCGCAACCGCCCGACGGAGCGCCTCTCGGGCAAGCGGGGAGTCGTCGCAGACGAGGACGGAAGTCATGACCGCCCTCCGCAGCTGATGCGCGTCACCTTGAGCCTCCAGGCTGGTACATATCGTCACCTGTGCGATTGACGGCCGCCTCGGACACCTGCCCGAGGGCTACCTCCGCCAATCGCCTCCGCACACTCAACGACGGTCACTCGAAAGAGTTACGGCTTCGCTGACCGTATTCAGCACGCTCCGTGAGGAGCCGGATACGCAGACGACTCGTCGGGCGACCGGCATCCGCGCGTGCACCCTATGCCCTATTTGGCTCTCTTTCTTCCATTTTCGCGTTGACTATGACTAGATTCGCAATGAGTCATATTTACATCTACTTAGACAGTAGATGTACGGTCGTTGGCACCGAGCCCGAATCAGCATCGCTTCGAGGGGACAAGCAATGGCAGATTTCTCCCGCCTCCCGGGCCCGAACGCAGACCTCTGGGACTGGCAGCTGCTGGCCGCCTGTCGCGGCGTCGACAGCTCCCTCTTCTTCCATCCCGAGGGCGAGCGAGGAGCGGCCCGCAGCGCGCGTGAGACATCGGCGAAGGAGGTATGCATGCGCTGCCCCGTGCGGGCCGAGTGCGCGGCGCATGCACTGGCCGTTCGCGAGCCCTACGGGGTCTGGGGCGGCCTGACGGAGGACGAGCGCGAGGAGCTCATGGGCCGGGCCCGCCACCGGCTGATCCCCGCGACCTCCATGACCGGTCATCCGGGCGCTGCGGGCGCCTGACAAGTACACCTTTTGCAGAAACGTTCCTGCGTATCGGTGCGACGCCGGGAGCGCGGCTCTCCCCTGCCTTCCCCGCCCGACGGACAGCTGCCCGTCGGTTTTGCGTGTGCCGGTGGGCGGGCGACCGCCGGACGGCCTCGGCCGTCAGCGCGTGGGGGCGCGCCGGCCCGCCGCGTCCGCCAGCTGGTCGAGCGTGGCCTCGACGGCCGGGACGTGGGCCAGGTCCGGCAGGGTGAGCGCGACGATCTCCCGCTGCACCGCGGGCTCCAGCCGGATCGCGGTGACCCCCTTGGCGCGCACCGACTCCAGCGTCAGCTCGGGCAGCGCGGCGACCCCGAGGCCCGCGCCGACCAGGCCGATCACGGCCGGGTAGTCGTCCGTCGCGAAGTCGATGCGGGGGCTGAAGCCGGTGCTCTCGCAGACCTCCACCAGGTGGCGGCGGCAGCGCGGGCAGCCCGCGATCCACGGCTCGTCGGCGAGGTCCGCGAACCGCGCGGCGCCGGCCTTCGCCAGCCGGTGGCCGTCCGGCACCAGCCCGATCAGCCGGTCCGCCAGGACCGGCCGTACCACCAGGTCCTCCCACTCCGCGGCGGCCGCCGGGTCCGCGCCGCGCACCTGCGGGTAGCGGAAGGCCAGCGCGATCTCGCAGTCGCCGTTGCGCAGCATCTCGATCGACCGCGGCGGCTCGGCCTCGACCAGCGAGACCCGGGTGCCGGGATGAGCGGCGCGCATCCTCGCCAGGGCGGTCGGCACCAGCGTGGAGCTGCCGGAGGGGAACGACACCAGCCGCACCCGGCCGGCCCGCAGGCCCGCGATGGCGGCGACCTCCTCCTCGGCGGCGGTCAGCCCGGCCAGGATGCCGACGGCGTGCCGTACGAGGGCCTCGCCCGCCTGCGTCAGCCGCATCTCGCGGCCGGTGCGGACCAGCAGCGGGGTGCCGGCGGACTGCTCCAGGGCCTTCATCTGCTGGCTGACGGCCGGCTGGGTGCAGCCCAGTTCGCGCGCCGCGGCGGAGAACGAACCGGTCCGGGCGACGGCGCGCAGCACGCGGAGATGACGGGCCTCGATCACGTATCGAGCATAAGCGGAACTTGGGGTGGCGAGGAAAAAAGCGGTCGCCTCTTTTGGGTGGGAAGGGCCGGCGTGGCCGGGCCGGTGTGCCGCGGAGGGAGCGGGGCACACGAAGATACTGACCGGGCGCTCCGGAGACCGCGCCCGATCGAGCAACGGAGCGTCGCATGAAACTGCTGACCGTGAACGTCGGGCGGCCCGCGCCCACCGACCACTCCGACGCCCCGGGCGGCACGGGCATCGACAAGCGGCCCGTGGCCGGCCCGGTGGCGGTCACCGCGCCGGGCCCGAAGGGCAGCGGCGGCAGCGGGCTGGCCGGCGACGCGGTGGTCGATCTGCGCCACCACGGCGGCGACGACCAGGCGGTGTACGCCTACGCCCGCGAGGACCTGGACGCCTGGGAGCGGGAGCTGGGCCGCGTACTGGCCAACGGCGTCTTCGGGGAGAACCTCACCACCTCGGGCATCGAGGTCACCGGCGCCCGGATCGGCGAGCGCTGGCGGGTGGGCCCGCGGCTGCTGCTGGAGGTCAGCTGCCCGCGCATCCCCTGCCGTACGTTCCAGGGCTGGCTGGGCGAGCAGGGCTGGCTGCGGCGGTTCACCCGGGCGGGGGTGCCCGGCGCGTACCTGCGGGTGATCGAGCCGGGCGAGATCCGCGCCGGGGACGGCGTCGAGCGGGTGCACCGGCCGGACCACGAGGTGACCATCGGGCTGATGTTCCAGGCGCTGACGACCCGGCGGGAGCTGCTGCCCCGGCTGCTGGACGCGGACCGGGCACTGCCCGAGGAGGCACGGCGCAAGGTCGTGAAGTACCTGGAGCGGCACGGGAGTTGAGCGGGAGGCCGGGCGGGGCGCCGGGGGCCGGTGGCGGGGCGGATAGCGTGCCCCGTATGACGACTGCATTGATCACGGGAGCGACGGCGGGCATCGGGGCGGCGTTCGCCCGGCGGCTCGCGAGCGACGGCCACAGCGTGGTGCTGGTGGCGCGCAACGAGAAGCGGCTGCGCGAGCAGGCCACCGAACTGCACGACCGACACGGCATCGAGGCGGAGGTGCTCGTCGCCGACCTGGCCACCGAGGAGGGCATCGGCGCCGTCGAGGCCCGGCTGGCGGATGCCAAACACCCGGTCGACCTGCTGGTGAACAACGCCGGCTTCGGCAACAAGGGCGAGTACCTCGAAGTGTCGATGGCCGACGAGCTGACGATGCTGAAGGTGCACTGCGAGGCGGTGCTGAGGCTGACCACGGCCGCGGTGCGCGGCATGCGGGACCGGCGGCGCGGGGCGGTGGTCAACGTGGCGTCGGTGGCGGCGTTCGTACCGCGCGGCACGTACGGCGCGAGCAAGGCGTGGGTCGTGCAGTTCACTCAGGGCGCGGCGCGCGACCTGGCCGGCAGCGGGGTGCGGCTGATGGCGCTGTGCCCGGGGTTCGTGCGGACCGAGTTCCACGAGCGGGCCGGCATGGGGACGGACAACATCCCCGGGTGGATGTGGCTGGACGCCGACAAGTTGGTGGACGCGGCGATGAAGGACCTGGTGCGGGGGAAGTCGCTGTCCATCCCCGACCCGCGGTACAAGGCACTCATGGGCGCGGTGAAGCTGGCGCCCCGCGGCGTCCTGGGGGGTCTCACGTCCCGTACGGGGCGGAAGTACGGGCCCCGCTGACGCGGCGTCGCTCACGGTCCGGCACCACCGGCGGACAGGGTCAGGTCGCTGGTGGTGCCGTCGTCGTGCCAGGTGACGTGCACGGTGTGGCCGGTGCGGTGGGTCGTGGTGCGCACGGTCGCCAGGGTCCGTACGGGGGCCGGGTCCGGGTCTCCCGTGAGGGAGGCCAGCGCCAGGAAGAGGGTGCCCCGGGGGTCCGGAGTGGTGGCGCCCTCCAGGACGGCGGTCTCGGTACGGGGGCCGGCCAGGGTGCTTCCCGTAGGGGCCGGGCGGGGCGGACCGTCGTAGCCGTGCACCGGATGGAGCTGGGCCGCGGGACCGTCGGCGGTGGCGGCCCAGCCGGTCTGACGTACGGGGGTGCCCGGGGCGGCGCCGGTGACCAGGTGGGCGCGTAGTTCGGCCCGGCCGTGCACGAGGGTCGCGGACAGCACGCGGACGCCGGGGAGTTCGGTGCCGCCCGGGCTGCGCGGGGTGTGCGTGGAGGAGGCCCGGTCGGGGCCGGTGCTGTGCGGGGTGGCCGGGCCGCGGGTGGTGGGCCGGCCGTCGAGCAGCAGCGCGAAGTGGTTGTCCGGGAGCGCCGCTCCGGCGGTGGCCGTCGTGGGGCCGGTGCGGGTGGAGTACGCGAAGCGGTCGTAGGACGGGTCGGACGCGGCGAGCGGGGAGTTGCTGCCGTGGTTGTGCACGCGGACCAGGCCGTCGGACGCGGTGGACTGCAACAGCAGGCCGGTGGGCCCGAGGGGCCGTACGGTGTCGGCGCGTTCGGCGGGCAGGGGTTCCTCGGGGTCGGTCCAGGCGGGGTGCCCGGCGGGCAGCAGCAGGCCGAGGAAGCCCTTGGCCGCCCAGTAGGGGGAGCCCGGGCCCGAGTAGCTCTGCAGCATCGGCGGGTGGGGCCCGTACCAGCCGAGCGGCAGCAGCCCGTCCCCGCTGACGGCGCCGCGGTCGAGGAAGTGGCGCAGCGCCCCGGAGGCGAGGCGGCGGGTGGCGCCCGGGGCGAGCGGGGTGTGGCCGGTGAGCGCACCGAGCCAGGGGGCGGCGGTGGCGGCGAAGCGGTAGGTGAGCGACCGGCCGAACGGGAGCGGCGCGCCGTCGGAGCCGAAGAGCCGGGTGCAGTCCTCCAGTTGGGCGTAGAGACGGTGCCCGTAGGTGGCCGCCAGGGCGTGGTCGGCGCTCAGGTGCGCGTGCAGGACGGGGTAGAAGTGCAGCGCCCAGGCGTTGTAGTGGTCAAAGGCCCGGTTGTCGCCGTCGGAGTACCAGCCGGCGCCGCGGTACCACTCCTCGATGCGCGTCAGCGCCCGGTCGACGGCCGCCTGGGCGCGGGCGGTCTCGATGCCCGCGTCGCGCAGGAAGCCGCCGACGGTGAGGCCGAAGAGCCACCAGTTGTTGTCGACGGGTGACGGGCCGAGGGCCGGCAGCAGCCAGTCGGCGATCCGGCCGCGGACCGCCCCGTCGAGGGTGTCCCAGAGTCCGCGGCGGGTCAGCCGCAGGCCGAGGGCGAGCGAGGCGGCCTCCACGCGGGCCTGGCGGACCGCGTCGATGCGCGGCCAGGAGTCGGGGTCGGCGGGCGTCAGTTCCCGGTCGGCCGTCGGCCGCCGGGTGCCCGCGGCCAGGCCCTCGGCGTACCGGGCGAGATGGCCGTGCGGGTCGTCTCCCCCGCCGCCGGCCACGCGGAGGGCGGCCAGCAGGAACGTACGGGCGAAGCCTTCGAGGCCGTCGGAGCGGCGGCCGGAGGAGCTGGGGCGGGGGCCGGGGAGGGTGAGCAGGCCGTGGCGCGGGGAGAAGTAGGGGCGGGTGGCGCACAGCAGGCCGTCGGCGGTGGCCTCCCAGTGGGCGCGGGTCCAGCCGGTGTACGGGCTGAGGCCGCGGTCCTCGGACGGGAGGGGGAAGGGGTGGGGTGCGGGCACGGCGCCTCCCGGGGTCGCAGGAGGACGGCGATTCTCCCGGCAGGTCTGACGGGACGTCAAGAGAAGTCTGAGACGAAGGAAGACGCCGCATGACCACATCGCCGCCCGCCGGCCCGCACCACCCGCCCACGGGAGGGGACGGTGCGCAGGACGAGGTCCTCGGGGCCGTCGCCGCATCCGGCGGCACCCCGCCCGCCGCGGCAGCGACCGCGGGCGGGACCCGCGACGCCGGGGACAGCGCGCCGGACGCGGCGAGGCGGCGGCCCGCCCTGCTGCTGTCGATGGGACCCGGGATCGCCGGCCGGCTGCTCGACCCGCGCCACCACACCCGCCTCGCGGCCCTGGCCCGTACCGACTCCCGTCTCGTCGCCCATGAGCTGGCCGATCCGCCGCCCGCCGTCTCCGCCGCCCTCGCCGAGGCGGAGGTGCTGCTCACCTGCTGGGGCGCGCCGCCGCTCACCGCGCGGGTGCTGGACGCGGCGCCCCGGCTGCGGGCCGTCGTCCACGCCGCCGGCTCGGTCAAACACCACGTCACCGACGCCTGCTGGGAGCGCGGGATCGCGGTCAGCTCGGCGGCCGCCGTCAACGCGCTGCCGGTCGCCGAATACACCCTCGCCATGATCCTGCTGGCCAACAAGCGCGTGCTGCACTCCGCCCGCCGCTACCGCGAGCTGCGCGCCCCGCACGACTGGCAGGACGAGCTCGCCGCGGCCGGCAACTACCGCCGCACCGTGGGCGTCATCGGCGCCTCCCGCATCGGCCGCCGGGTCATCGAGCTGCTCCGCCCGTTCGGGCCGGCCGTGCTGCTGCACGATCCGTACGTGACGGCCGCCGAGGCCGCCCGCCTGGGGGTGCGCCCGGTGTCGCTCGGCGCGCTCTGCGCCGGCAGTGACGTGGTCACCGTGCACGCTCCGCAACTGCCCGCCACCCGCCATCTGCTGGGCGCCCGCGAACTGGCGTTGATGCCCGACGGCGCGACCCTGATCAACACCGCCCGCGGCTCCCTGGTCGACGGGGCGGCCCTGCTGCCCGAGCTGGTCTCCGGCCGTCTGCACGCCGTCCTGGACGTCACCGAACCCGAACTCCCGCCCGCGGACTCGCCGTTGTACGAGCTGCCCAACGTGCTGCTCACCCCGCACGTCGCCGGTTCGCTGGGCACCGAACTCCACCGGCTCACCGACCACGCCCTCGACGAACTCGACCGGTACACCCGCGGCCTGCCGTTCACCGACCCCGTGCACCCGGAGGACCTGGGCCGCTCGGCGTGACGGCCGGGGCACGGGGCGGCCGGCCCGGACCGGCCCCGGAACGCCGGAGACCCGGCCCCCGCCATCGGCGGGAACCGGGTCTCCGGTACGACGGGCGTCATCCGCCCGCCGTCACGGCGTCGCCTCGCGTCAGTGCGCGTGGCCGTGGCCGTGACCGGCCTCGGCGGGCTCGTCCTCGGCCGGCTTCTCGACGACCAGGGTCTCGGTCGTGAGCAGCAGCGAGGCGATGGAGGCGGCGTTCTCCAGGGCGGAGCGGGTGACCTTGACCGGGTCGATGACGCCGGCCTTGACCAGGTCGACGTACTCGCCGGTGGCGGCGTTGAAGCCGTTGCCCTTGTCCTGCTCCGCGACCTTGGCGGTGATCACGTAGCCCTCGAGGCCCGCGTTCTCCGCGATCCAGCGCAGCGGCTCGACGACGGCGCGGCGGACGACGGCGACACCGGTGGCCTCGTCGCCCTCCTTGCCGAGGGAGCCCTCCAGCACCTTGGCGGCGTGGACCAGCGCGGAGCCACCACCGGAGACGATGCCCTCCTCGACCGCGGCGCGGGTCGCGGAGATGGCGTCCTCCAGACGGTGCTTCTTCTCCTTGAGCTCGACCTCGGTGGCCGCACCGACGCGGATGACGCAGACGCCACCGGCGAGCTTGGCGAGGCGCTCCTGGAGCTTCTCGCGGTCCCAGTCCGAGTCGGTGGTCTCGATCTCGGCCTTGATCTGGGCGACGCGCGCGGTGACGTCCTCACTCTTGCCGCCACCGTCGACGATGGTGGTGTCGTCCTTGGTGACGGTCACGCGGCGGGCGGTACCGAGCACGTCCAGACCGGCCTGGTCGAGCTTGAGGCCGACCTCCTCGGCGATGACGGTGGCACCGGTGAGGGTGGCCATGTCGCCGAGCATCGCCTTGCGGCGGTCACCGAAGCCGGGGGCCTTGACGGCCACCGCGTTGAAGGTGCCACGGATCTTGTTCACGACCAGGGTCGACAGGGCCTCGCCCTCGACGTCCTCGGCGATGATCAGCAGCGGCTTGGAGGCACCGGCCTGGATGATCTTCTCCAGCAGCGGCAGCAGGTCCTGGATGGACGAGATCTTGCCCTGGTGGATCAGGATGTACGGGTCCTCGAGGACGGCCTCCATACGCTCCTGGTCGGTGACCATGTACGGCGACAGGTAGCCCTTGTCGAAGGCCATGCCCTCGGTGAAGTCCAGCTCCAGACCGAAGGTGTTGGACTCCTCGACGGTGATCACACCGTCCTTGCCCACCTTGTCCATCGCCTCGGCGATGAGCTCGCCGACCTGCTTGTCCTGCGCGGACAGACCGGCGACGGCGGCGATGTCGGCCTTGTCGTCGATCGGGCGGGCGCTGGCGAGAAGGTCCTCGGAGATGGCCTTGACCGCCGCGTCGATGCCCTTCTTCAGCGCGGCCGGGGAAGCACCCGCGGCGACGTTGCGCAGACCCTCGCGGACCAGCGCCTGGGCCAGCACGGTGGCGGTGGTGGTGCCGTCACCCGCGATGTCGTTGGTCTTGGTCGCCACCTCCTTGACGAGCTGGGCACCCAGGTTCTCGTACGGGTCGTCGACCTCGACCTCACGAGCGATGGTGACACCGTCGTTGGTGATGGTGGGGGCGCCGAACTTCTTGTCGATGACGACGTTGCGGCCCTTGGGGCCGATCGTCACCTTCACCGTGTCGGCAAGCTTGTTGACGCCGCGCTCAAGGGCGCGACGGGCGTCCTCGTCGAACTTCAGGATCTTCGCCATGGGTAGCTTCAAGTCCTCTCATTGCGATCCTCGGCACGCAGTGGGGACCGCTGTCTCAAACGGAACTGCGCCCCTGCCCCGGGTTGTTTAGACGCGGGAACCAGGGGCGCAGATCACGGCAAATCGGGTGACTTACTTCTCGACGATCGCGAGCACGTCACGCGCCGACAGAACGAGGTACTCCTCGTTGTTGTACTTCACCTCGGTGCCGCCGTACTTGCTGTAGAGCACGACATCGCCGACCTTGACGTCGAGCTCGATGCGCTTGCCGTCCTCGACACGGCCCGGGCCCACGGCCAGGACGACGCCCTCCTGGGGCTTCTCCTTGGCGGTGTCCGGAATGACCAGGCCCGAGGCCGTGGTCTGCTCGGCGTCGAGCGGCTGGACCACGATGCGGTCCTCAAGCGGCTTGATGGCAACCTTGGAGCTGGTGGTCGTCACGATCCGACCTCCCCCTTCGGAGATCTCACGGGGTTAACTGTCTGAGGTGGCGACCAGGTGGATCCGTCGTCGCGGGTGCCGGACCTGCCCGTCGCTGTGTCTGGCACTCCCCACTGGAGAGTGCCAACGCCGAGACTATGACGCGGTTAGCACTCGGTCAAGCGGAGTGCCAGCGTGCCGGAATCCGATCTGCCGGGACGGCGCGACGCCCGGCGGGCAACGGACGGCCGCCGGGCCGGTTTCCCTGCCAAATCGGACACACCTTCCCGTTCCCTCGCAACCACGCCACCGGCTGCCTCGTCTACCTCCCCGACTGCCCGGTCGGGGATGCGCGTCTGGGCATGTCTTATGGACCAGCCCGGAACGCCCGCGGCCCTGACCATCGATGGCGGAGGAATGCCGTGCGTGGACTGACCAGCTCTTCCCGGGCGGCCGGGCAGCCGGAGAGCGACGCCGAGCGCACCATGACGTTCGCCGCGCTCGAACGGGCGCCGGACCGCCGCCGGACCGAGGCATGGCTGCTCGCCCTCGTCGTCGCGATCGCCGTCTTCGGCTACGCCTACACCGGCCTGTCGATGACCGGTCGGCTCCCGGGCGGACTGGCCGGCTTCTCGGTGAGCATGCTCTTCGTCGCCCTGGTGCCGCACCTGGTCCTACGCCGCTACGCACCGCGCGCCGATCCGCTGATCCTGCCGCTGGCGACGCTGCTCACCGGGATCGGCCTGGTGCTGCTGCACCGGCTGGACCTCACCTACGCGCAGACCCCCCGGCTGAAGATCGCCGAGGCGGCCAGCGGCCAGCTGGTGTGGACGGTGATCGGGGTGGCCGTCTGCATCGTCATCCTGCTGGTGGTGCGCGACCACCGCGTCCTCCAGCGCTACATCTATCTGACGATGGCCGTCGCGCTGGTGTTACTGATGGCCCCGGCGTTCTTCGGCGCGGACATGTACGGCGCCAAGCGCTGGATCCTGCTCGGGCCGCTGTCGCTCCAGCCCGGCGAGTTCGTGAAGATCATGATCTCGGTGTTCTTCGCGGGCTACCTCACCGTCAGCCGCGACGCGCTGGCGCTGGCCGGCCGCCGGGTCATGGGCGTCCAACTGCCCCCGGGCAGGCAGCTCGGGCCGATCTTCACCATCTGGGCGATCAGCCTCCTGGTCCTGATCTTCGAACGCGACCTGGGCACCTCGCTGATCTTCTTCGGCGTCTTCGTGATCATGCTCTACATGGCCACCGACCGCACCAGCTGGGTGGTGTGCGGCCTGTTGATGGCCGTCGTCGGCGCGGCCGTCGTCGGCTCCCTCGAACCCCACGTCCACGGCCGGGTCACCGCCTGGCTGGACCCCATGCGGGCCTTCACCAAGCAGGGCGTGGCGGACGGCATGTCCGACCAGCTGGGGCAGGCGCTGTTCAGCTTCGGCAGCGGCGGCATCAGCGGCACCGGCCTGGGCCAGGGCCACCCCGAGCTGATCGGCTTCGCCGGCAACAGCGACTTCATCCTCACCACCGTCGGCGAGGAACTGGGCCTCACCGGCGTGATGGCGATCGTGATGCTGTACGTACTGCTGGCCCAGCGCGGGCTACGGGTCGGGCTGACCGCCCGCGACCCCTTCAGCAAACTGCTCGCGGTCGGCCTCGCCGGGGCGCTGCTGCTCCAGGTCTTCGTCGTCGCCGGCGGCGTCACCGGCCTCATCCCCCTCACCGGCAAGGCCCTCCCCTTCCTCGCCAAGGGCGGCTCGTCCCTGGTGGCGAACTGGGTGATGGTCGCCCTGCTGCTGCGCATCAGCGATCACGCCCAGCGGCGGCGTGAGCCGGTGCGGTGACTTCCCACGTTGTTTTCCGTCCCGCCGCGGTGGTTGTTCGCCGTTGCGCCTGCGGCGGGCCGGGTTGTTGTCGGGTGCGGTGCCGGCCCTCCGGACTTCGTCCTGCGGTCCGTCCCCTCCCGTGGGAGGGAATGTTGAAGGCCGGTGGGGGCGGGCGTGCATGATCACGCCCGCCCCCACTCAGGTTTTCCCACCCCCTACGGGAGGGGACGCGCCGCAGGACGAAGTCCGGAGGAGCGGCACCGCACCCGACCACCCACGCCCGCCGCAGGCGCCACGGCGAGCAACACCCACGGCGGGAAAGCCGACAACGTGCGGCGGCAACCACCACGGCGGGGAAGCCGAAAACGTGGGAGGGACAATGACACCGTGAGTGATCTGGACGTGTTTGCTGCCCTTCTCGCGCCCGAGGGGCAGACGTTGCTGGACGAGTTGCGGGACCACGACCCCGCCGACGAGCTGGCGGCAGCCACCCGGTTGCGGCGGGACCACCCCGCGCCGCTGGTCTCCGCGGCGCTCGGGCAGGCGCGGCTCCGGCAGCGGGCGGCGGCGAAGTTCGGGGCGGACGCCCAGCGGATGTACTTCACGGCCAACGGCGTCGAACAGTCCACCCGGGCGACCGTCGCCGCCCACCGCGCCGCCCGGCTCGCCGCGCTGGGCGTGCGGTCGGTGGCGGACCTGTGCTGCGGCATCGGCGGGGACGCGCTCGCGCTGGCGCGGGCCGGGATCCGCGTACTGGCCGTCGACCGGGACCCGCTGGCCTGCGCGGCGGCGCGGGCGAACGCCGCGGCGCTGGGGCTGGCGGAGCTGATCGAGGTGCGCGCGGCGGACGTGACGGAGGTGGACACCGCCGGCCATGACGCGGTGTTCGTCGACCCGGCGCGCCGCAGCAAGGTCCGGGGTGGCCGGATCTTCGACCCCGAGGCGTACTCGCCGCCGCTGTCCTGGGCCGTCGAGGCCGCGCGTACGGCACCGTTCGCGGCGCTGAAGATCGCGCCGGGCGTGCCGCACGAGATGCTGCCCGAGGACACCGAGGCGGAGTGGATCTCCGACCGGGGCGAGGTGAAGGAGGCGGTGCTGTGGTTCGGCACGGCGCCCGGCGCCCGCCGCGCCACCCTGCTGCCGGCCGGTGACTCGCTGTTGGGCGCGGGCCTGCCGGACCCGGAGGCCGGTCCGGTGGGCCGCTATCTGTACGAGCCGGACGGCGCCGTCATCCGCGCCCACCTCGTCGCCGAGGCCGCCGCCGGACTCGACGGCCGGCTCATCGACCCGACCATCGCGTACGTCACGGCCGACGCGCTGCGCCCGACGCCGTTTGCGACCGCCTACGAGATCACCGATGTGCTGCCGTTCAACGTCAAGCGGCTCAAGGCACTGCTGCGCGAGCGCGGGGTGGGCACCGCGGTGATCAAGAAGCGCGGTTCGGCGGTCGAGCCGGAGGAGCTGCGCAAGAAGCTGAAGCTGGCCGGCGGCGGCAACTCCGTCACGGTCTTCCTGACCCGGGTCGCGGGCGCGCCCACGATGCTGCTGGGGCAGCCGGCGCAGTGAGCGGGGGCTCAGGCCAGATCGGTGAGGTCCTCGGCGTAGATCTGGGAGAGCGGCTGCGGGCCGATGTACTGCTGGCAGGTGCACTGGCCGGCCTCGAACTGGACCGGTTTGCGGTCGGCGTCCCAGGCGACCGCGACCTCCACCAATTCGTGACACTTGCCCTTTTTGTCATGCTTGGCGAGGTGATGGGTGCAGCCGCACACCGGCTCCGGCGGCTTCTGGGCGGCGGCCAGTTCCTCCCGTACCTGACGGGCCGACTCCAGGCGCTGCATCTTGCGCTCGTGACGGGTGCGCAAGGCCGTACGGGCGGTGTCGGCGACCTTCGCGAAGCCGCCCGCCATGAAGAAGATGAAGACCCACCAGAACCAGTCCACAGCCTGCCGCCTCCCCACGCGCGCGCCCGGTGCCGCTCCAGGGTAAGACCTCGGGGCGGGCGGGGCGCCGGGGGAGGCGCCGGTTGTCACCGATCCTCAGAAGACGGTCACGAGTAGAGGTTCTGCTTGCTCAACTCGTGGACGTGGTCGTGGTGGTGGGCGGGGGCCTCGCCGGGCACATGGGGTTCGGTGACCGGAAGCGACGAGTCCGCCGAGAGGTCCCAGGCGGACGCCGCCCGGCCGCGGGCCACCATCTCCGCGCCCAGGGCCGCGACCATCGCGCCGTTGTCGGTGCACAGCTTGGGCCGCGGCACCCGCAGCGTGATGCCGGCGTCCTCGCAGCGGCGCGCGGCCATCGCCCGCAGCCGGGAGTTGGCCGCGACCCCGCCGCCGATCATCAGGTGGTCCACGCCGTTGTCCTTGCAGGCGCGTACGGCCTTGCGGGTCAGCACGTCCACCACGGCCTCCTGGAAGGACGCCGAGACGTCGGCCACCGGCACCTCCTCGCCGGCCGCCCGCTTGGCCTCGATCCAGCGCGCGACGGCCGTCTTCAGGCCGGAGAAGGAGAAGTCGTAGACCGGGTCGCGGGGGCCGGTCAGCCCGCGCGGGAAGCGGATCGCGTCGGGGTTGCCCTCGCGCGCGTAGCGGTCGATGACCGGGCCGCCCGGGAAGCCGAGGTTCAGCACCCGCGCGATCTTGTCGAACGCCTCGCCGGCCGCGTCGTCGATGGTCGAGCCGAGCGGCCGCACATCGGAGGTGATGTCGGGGGCCAGCAGGAGGGAGGAGTGGCCGCCGGAGACCAGCAGGGCCATCGTCGGCTCGGGCAGCGGGCCGTGCTCCAGCTGGTCGACGCAGATGTGCGAGGCGAGGTGGTTGACGCCGTAGAGCGGCTTGCCGAGGGCGTAGGCGTACGCCTTGGCCGCCGAGACGCCGACCAGCAGCGCGCCGGCCAGGCCGGGCCCCGCGGTGACGGCGATGCCGTCCAGGTCGCTCGCCGCGACCCCGGCGTCCTTCAGCGCCCGCTGGATGGTCGGGACCATCGCCTCCAGGTGGGCCCGGGAGGCGACCTCGGGCACCACGCCGCCGAAGCGCGCGTGTTCGTCGACGCTGGAGGCGACCGCGTCGGCGAGGAGGGTGTGGCCGCGGACGATGCCGACACCGGTCTCGTCGCAGGAGGTCTCGATGCCGAGGACGAGCGGTCCGCCGCGTGAGTCAGCCATGATCGTCAAGTTCCTTGTACGGAGGGTGCTTCGGAGGAGGTCTGGGTGGGGCGGCGCATCACGAGCGCGTCGACGTTGCCGGGCTGGTAGTAGCCGCGGCGGAAGCCGATCGGCTCGAAGCCGAAACGCTCGTAGAGGCGCTGAGCGCGGAGGTTGTCGACGCGTACCTCCAGCAGCACCTCGTGGCACTCGAAGTCCGTCGCGGCGCCGAGGAGTTCGGTCAGCAGGCGGGCACCGAGGCCGGTGCCCCACTGGTCGCGGACGGTGGCGATGGTCTGGACGTCGCCGGTGCCGTCGACGGCGGCCAGCCCGGCGTAGCCGACCAGCCGGCCCGACAGCTCGGCGACGAGGTAGCGGCGGGTGGCGCCGGGCCCGCGGGCGTGCGCCAGCTCGGACCAGAACATGCCGGCCGACCAGGCGTCCTCGGGGAAGAGGTCGCGCTCCAGCTCCAGCACCGGCGCGATGTCCCACCAGCGCATCTCGCGCAGCACCGCGGCGGGCCGCGGGGAGCCGCCGTCCGGTGACGCCGCGGCGGGGCGGGAGTCGTGCGACGGGCCGGCGGTCACTTGGGGGTGACCACCTTGTAGTTGGCGGGCACCTGGGCGTCCGGGCGGCGCAGGTACAGCGGCCGCGGCGGCAGCAGCTCCTCGCCCGCGGCCAGCTTCTCGGCCGCCAGCGCGGCGAGCGCCGCGGCGGACTGGTGCTCGGGCCCCTCGCGTCGTACGCCGGTGAAGACCGTGTCGTAGAGCAGCGCGCCCGCGCCCACGGCGGGGACGCCGGCCACCTCGTCGGCGAGGTCGGCGGGGCGGTCGACGGCCGGTTCGGTCAGGCGGGTGCGGGCGTCCGCGTAGCGCGCCCAGTAGACCTCTTTGCGGCGGGCGTCGGTGGCCACGACGAACGGCTCGGTCAGTCCCGAGGCGTACGCGAGGCCGTCAAGCGTGCACAGGCCGTGGACGGGGACGTCGAGGACCGCGCCGAACGTGGCGGCGGTCACCAGTCCCACCCGCAGCCCGGTGTACGGCCCCGGCCCCACCCCGACCACGATCTCGCTGACCTCGTCGAGCTTCCGGCCGGCCTCGCCCAGCACCCGGTCGACGGCGGGCAGCAGCAGCTCGCCGTGGCGGCGCGCGTCGACCTGCCGGGATTCGGCGAGGATGCCCGTCCCGTCGTGGAGCGCGACCGTGACGGCGGGGGTGGCGGTGTCAAGAGCTAGCAGCAGCACGCCCTCAAGCCTACGGCGCGGCCGATGGTGCCCCGTCCCCTGCTACCGTCGCCCCGGAGCAGGGGAACGCAGGAACAGGGAGAGGTGGCACAGCGGTGCCCGCTAAGAGCAGCACGATCGTCACCGCGCTGACCACGGCCGCCGTGGTCGCCGTCGGGGTGCTCGGCTACCAGGCCGCGGCGTCCGCCCCGGCCACCCTGGCCCAGGCCCGCGGTGACGGCCACCACAGTGCGCCGCAGGGCAACCGCGACCAGCCCGGCAAGAAGGCCAAGCCGCCGGCCCCGGCACCGGTCCCCACCGCCTCCGGCACCGGCCGGCGGGTGGTCTACTCGCTCGGCGGCAAGCGGGTCTGGCTGGTCGACGCCAAGGGGAAGACGGTGCGCACGTTCACCGTCGCGCCGAGCACGGTGAGCCCGGCGCCGGGCAGCTACGCGGTCGGCTCGCGCTCGGTGAGCGTGACCGGCTCGGACGGCATCGCGATCGAGCACGTGGTGCGGTTCACCACGGTCAACGCGGTCACGGTCGGTTTCAGCGCGGCGGTCGACGGCTCGCGGCCGGCCCCGGGCGCGGCGAAGAAGACCGGCGGAATCCGTGAGTCGCGGGACGACGGCAAGGCGCTGTGGGACTTCGCGCTGCAGGGCACCAAGGTCGTCGTGGTCTCCTGAGCGGTCCGACGATTCGCCCCTACGGGCTACGCCGCGTCGCGGCCTCCGGTGGACGGGGCGTCCCCGCCCTCCGCCTCCGGCTCGTCCCGGCGCCCCGCGGGCTTGCCCTGACGGGCCTCCTCGTCGGCGTCCGGAGGTGTGGAGACCGCGCTGGCCGCGGCGCAGGCGGCGAGCAGCTCGTTCATCGTCGGCGGCGTCTCGCGCGCATCGTGCTGGTGGGCCGACATGGACGCCTCCTGGGGCTCCTGGGGCAAAGCGACAGAAGCTAGGCTCGCTACTTAGGCACACCTAACTGGGGTCTCCACCCATGTGACCACGCCCAGTACCGGCTGCGCAACATCTTGCCGACGCCTTGTCGGAAACTACCGGGTCTGTGACGTGCGGGAACCCCTCGACGCCGGTCCCGTCAGCAGATCTCCAGGTCCGGCAGGCCGGCGTCCGCCCAGCGCGCGCCGTGACCGGTGACCGTCACCTCGCGGACGTCGTCCACGTCCTCCTCCGGGTGCTCGGCGAGGCGCTCCGCGCCGTCCCCGCCCACGGCCCGGCCGATGACCACGTGCAGCCGGTCGTCGGAGAGCTCCTCGACCTTGCCCTCGCCCCACTCCACGACCACCACCGAGGCCGGCAGCGACACGTCGAGGTCCAGGTCCTCCATCTCGTCCAGCCCGCCGCCGAGCCGGTAGGCGTCGACGTGCACCAGCGCGGGGCCGCCGACCAAGGAGGGGTGGACGCGGGCGATGACGAAGGTGGGCGAGGTCACGGCGCCGCGCACGCCGAGCCCCGCGCCCAGGCCGCGGGTCAGCGTGGTCTTGCCGGCGCCCAGCTCACCGGTGAGCAGCACCAGGTCGCCGGGGCGCAGCAGAGGGGCCAGCCTGCGGCCCAACTCCTGCATCTGATCGGGGGACTTGACGGTGACATGCGCAACGGCGCCGGTGGTGCTCATGTCGCAAATGGTACGGGCCGGCGCCCCGCGGTGGCGGCGCCCACGACTCAGGCCCGGGCGTGCCGGGAGTTACGGGCCGCCGCGCTGGCCCGCTCCACCAGGGACACCAGGTGCTCGTTGACCAGCTCGGGCCGCTCCAGCATCACCAGGTGGCCGGCGCCCGGCACGCACACCAGTTCCGCGTGGGGCAGCACCTCGGCGATCGTCCGGCTGTGCTCGGCGGGGGTGATCAGGTCGTTCTCCCCGGCGAGCACCAGCGCGGGCACCGCGTCGTACGCCACCAGCGCCTCGGTCTTGTCGTGCACCGCGAACGCCGGGAAGAACTCGGCGACCACGTCGATCGGGGTCCCCTCGATCAGCCGCTCGCCGAACCGCGCGATGCCCGGGTCGACGTCCTCCGGCGTGCCGAACGAATAGCGCTTGACCAGGCCCGCGAAGAGATCGGCGGTGACCTGCCGGCCCCGTTCGACCAGCTCGCGCTGCCAGCCGAGCGCCTTGAGCACGCCCGGCGCGAGGCGGTGGAACGCCTTCATGCCCATCGACGGCAGCCCGTAGGTGACCTCGCTGAGCCGCCCCGCCGAGGTGCCGATCAGCGCCACCCCGACCACCCGCTCGGCGACGTACTCGGGGAACTGGTCGGCCAGCGCCATCACCGTCATGCCGCCCATCGAGTGCCCGACCAGCACGATCGGCCCCTCGGGCACCGCGGCGTCCAGCACCGCCTTCAGGTCGCGGCCCAGCAGATCGATGGTGACGTTCTCCGTGCCGTCGATCTGGCTGTGGCCGCGCGCCGAGCGGCCGTGGCTGCGCTGGTCCCAGTGGACGGTGCGCACCGTGCCGCGCAGCGCGGCGCGCTGGAAGTGCCAGGAGTCCTGGCTCAGGCAGTAGCCGTGGCTGAAAACGACCGTGGGGGCCGCCGCGCGCCGCCCCAGCGCCGCCGTCAGCCGCTTGCGCAGCGTGCCGTGGGCCTCCTGCGCGGCGCGGGCCGGTTTGCCCCGGGCGGGCCGCGCGGACCCGTCCTGCTTGCCGTTCCGGGCACCCTTGGCACCCTTGCCGTTCGCCGCCGGCGGGCCGTCCACCTCCGCGGCGTCCACCTCGTCGACCTCGTAGAACAGCTCGGTGCCGTCCTCGGCGACCGCCGCCCCCGGTGTGCCGCGCAGCGTGCCGTACGGGCCGGCCGCGTCCAGTGCGAGCCGGGCCCGGCGGCGCATGCCGCGGCCGACCGTCATCCGCTCTATCGCCACACCGGCCGCGGCGCCCGCCGCGACCACACCGATCGCGGCGCCGGCGAGGCCCGCGTGCCGGCCCGCCTTGGCCCAGTTGTTCGCGGCCTCGGCGGCGATCTCCGCCGCCGCCTCGACCGCCTCCACGGCGTCGTTGCCCTCGGTCATGCGGTACCCCCCGTGAACGCGCTGTCGCCCTCGGCTGCTGCGGCTTCTTCCGCCCCGCTCCGTATGCCACTGCCCACATAGACGCGTGGCACCCGGGTTCCGATCCGGGTGACGATTTCGTAGCCGATGGTTCCGGCCGCCCGGGCCCAGTCCTCCGCGGTCGGCTCGCCGCGGTCACCGGGGCCGAACAGCACCGCCGTCGCGCCCTCCTCGGCGCTGTCGCCGCCCAGGTCGACCACGAACTGGTCCATCGCGATCCGTCCGGCGACCGTCCGCCACTTGCCGGCGACCAGCACCGGCCCGGTGCCGGAGGCGTGCCGCGGGACGCCGTCGGCGTAGCCGAGCGGGACCAGCGCGAGGGTGGTCTCGCCGGGCGTGGTGTACAGGTGCCCGTACGACACCCCGTGGCCGCCCGGGACCCGCTTGACCGACGCGAGCGCGGCCTCCAGGGTCATCGCGGGCCGCAGCCCGAGGTCCTGGGACGTGCCGAGCTCGGGGCTGGGCGAGATGCCGTAGATGCCGATGCCGGCCCGCACCAGGTCGTAGTGGGCGTGCGGCAGGGTGAGGGTGGCCGGGGTGTTGGCGATGTGCCGCACCTCGGGGCGCAGTCCGGCCGCCCCGGCGGTCCGCAGCGCGTCCTCGAAGGAGGCGAGCTGGGCGTCGATCGAGGGGTGCCCCGGCTCGTCGGCGCAGGCGAAGTGCGACCAGACGCCGGTGACGGTGAGCGCGCCCTCGGCCTCGGCGGCGCGGGCGGCGGCGGTCAGCTCCGGCCAGTCGGCGGGCTGGCAGCCGTTGCGGCCGAGACCGGTGTCGATCTTGAGTTGGACGCGGGCGGTACGGCCGCAGGCGCGGGCCGCCGCGACCACCTCGCGCAACGCCCACAGCCCGCTCACCGAGACGTCGATGTCCTGCTCGACGGCCTGGCGCCAGGGCCCGCCCGGCGTCCACAGCCAGCACATCAGCCGCCCGGTGTCGCCGGCCGCGCGCAGCGCGAACGCCTCCTCGGGCAGCGCGGTGCCCAGCCAGGTCGCCCCGGCCTCACGGGCGGCGCGCGCGCAGCGCACCGCACCGTGTCCGTAGCCGTCGGACTTGACCACGGCCATCAGCTCTGCCCGGGGCGCACGGTCGCGCAGCGTGCGGACGTTCGACCGCACGGCGGCGAGGTCGATCACGGCACGGGCGCGCTTCGCTGTCTCGTTCATCCCCCTCAGTGTCTCAGGCGCCGCTGCGGCGCCCGGGGGGACCGGCGGCAAAACCGCGCTCACCCGACGGGTTTCCGCCCCCACACGTGCACCACATCGCCCTTCTTCAGCAGGTTCCACAGCCTGCGGGCGTCCGACCAGGTCAGATTGATGCAGCCGTGCGAGCCGGGGCCCGCGTAGATGTCCTCGTAGACGCCGTGCAGCGCCTCCCCCCGGTCGAAGAACTGCGCGAACGGCATCGGCGTGTGGTACAGGTTCGAGGTGTGGTTCCTGCTGCGCCGGTAGATGCGGTACGTGCCGGTGCGGGTCTCCATCGTCGGCTGGCCGGAGCGGATGGCGACCGGGTCGAAGAGCACCGCGCCGCCCTGCTGCACCCACAGCAGCTGCCGGTTCAGATCCGCGCACACGGTCCGCTCGGGACGGTCCGGGCACCTGCCCGCCCGGTTGGGGTCCTTCCTCGCCCGCATCAGCCGTACGGCGGCGCCGGTCGCCCGGCCCGCGTAGCCGGTCGCCGGTGCGATGCGGTGGGCGCGCTGGAACCGCCGGATCGCCCGGCAGTCCCCCGCGCTCTGCCGCCCGTCCACGTCCCGCCCCAGATAGCGCTCGGCCTGCCGCTGGTACGGCCCGGTGGGGGTGGCGCAGCGCGGCGCCCGGCCGGGTGCGGCGGCGGGGACGGCCGGGCGCAGGGCAGGTGCCGCGTACCGGGCGGACGGCGGGGTGGCCGCCGCGGGCGGCCCGTCGAGGGGGAACAGCGAGGCGCAGACCAGCAGCGCCACCAAGGTGCGTTTCATGCCCTCACGCATGCCGTGCCCGGTGCGCCGCACCGCCCGCCCGGAGCGAGGTTCGCCCTGGTGCCCGCGGCTTTCCCCCGCGGGGCGTAACGGCCGGCACCCGGACCTGTCAGGCCGTCACATCCCGCCAGGCGGCCGGGAGATGACCGGCGACCTCGGTGGCGGTGATCGGCGCGCCGTCCGGCCCGGCGGCCCGGCGCGCCGCGAGGCCGTGCAGATACGCGCCGACCGAGCCCGCGTCGCGCGCCGGGAGCCCCGCGGCCAGCAGCGAGCCCGTCACCCCCGACAGCACGTCCCCGCTCCCGGCCGTCGCCAGCCAGCCGGTGCCCGTGGGGTTCACCCGCACCGGCCCGCTCGCCGCGGCGACCAGCGTCGTCGAGCCCTTGAGCAGCACCGTGGCCGCGTAGCGCCGCGCCAGCTCCCGTACGGATGCCAGCCGCGCGGCCTCGACCTCCTCCCGGCCGCGGCCGAGCAGCGCCGCCGCCTCCCCGGCGTGCGGGGTGAGCAGCGTCGCGGCGCCGCGCGCGCGGACCCGCTCCGGCGTCAGGAACCGCAGCCCGTCCGCGTCCACCAGCACCGGCACGTCCGACGCCAGGACGTCCTCCAGCGCGTCGGCCTCGTCGCCGAGGCCGGGCCCGATCACCCATGCCTGCACCCGGCCCGCCCGGTCCGGCGGACCGGCGTGCACCAGCGTCTCGGGGAAGCGGGCCAGCACCGCGTCCGCGGCCGGCCCGACGTACCGCACCGCCCCGGCGCCGCCCCGCAGCGCCCCGGCCACCGCCAGTACCGCCGCGCCCGGATAGCGCGCCGACCCGGCGACCACGCCCACCACACCCCGCCGGTACTTGTCGCTCTCCGGCGCCGGGTACGGCAGCAACTCCGCCACGTCCACGTGCTGCAGCGCCTCGATGTCGGCCTCCGCGGGCAGCGTCAGCCCGATGTCCACCAGCCGCAGCGCGCCGGCCCGCTCCCGCGCCGGATCGATCAGCAGCCCCGGCTTGTACGCGCCGAACGTCACCGTCGCGTCGGCCCGTACGGCCTCGCCGTGCACCTCACCGCTGTCCGCGTCCACCCCGCTGGGCAGGTCCACCGCCACCACCGGCGCCGACTGCCGTGCGGCGCGGGCGAGTTCGGCGGCCTCCGGGCGCAGCCCGCCGCGCCCGCCGATCCCCACGATCCCGTCCACGACCAGATCGGCCCACGCGACGTCACGCGGCGCGTCGGCCGAGACCCGCCCGCCGGCCCGGCGCAGCGCGGCCAGGCCGCCCGGGTGGGCCCGTTCGGGCGAGAGCAGCACCGCGACCACCCCGGCGCCCCGCCGTGCCAGCCGGGCACCGGCGTACAGCGCGTCGCCGCCGTTGTCCCCGCTGCCCACCAGCAGCACCACCCGGCTGCCGTAGACCCGGCCCAGCAACTCGGCGCAGGCGGCCGCCAGTCCGGCCGCCGCCCGCTGCATCAGGGTTCCTTCGGGCAGCCGGGCCATCAGCTCCTGCTCGGCGGCCCGCACGGTCGAAACGCTGTAGGCAGTCCTCATGCGGACCAGTCTCACCCCTCGGCGATGACCACGGCGGAAGCGACGCCCGCGTCGTGGCTCAGCGACACGTGCCACGACCGCACCCCCAGCGCCGCCGCGCACCGCTCGACGGTGCCGCGCACCCGCAGCCGCGGGCGTCCGCTGTCCTCGACGTACACCTCGGCGTCCGTCCAGTGCAGCCCGGCCGGCGCGCCGAGCGCCTTGGCCACCGCCTCCTTGGCGGCGAACCGCGCGGCCAGCGAGGCGGTGCCGCGCCGCTCGCCGCTCGGCAGCAGCAGTTCCGAGGGGATGAACAGCCGGTGCGCCAACTCCGGCGTACGGTCCAGCGCGGCGCCGAAGCGGTCGATCTCCGCGACGTCGATCCCGACCCCGATGATCACTCCACCGTCACCGACTTGGCCAGGTTGCGCGGCTGGTCGACCTCGTTGCCCCGGGCGGTGGCCAGCTCGCAGGCGAACACCTGCAACGGGACCGTGGAGACCAGCGGCTGGAGCAGCACCGGCGTGCGCGGGATCCGCACGAGGTGGTCGGCGTACGGCACCACGGCCTCGTCGCCCTCCTCGGCGATCACGATCGTCCGGGCGCCGCGGGCCCGGATCTCCTGGATGTTGGAGACGATCTTGTCGTGGAGCACCGAGCGCCCGCGCGGCGACGGCACCACCACGACGACCGGCAGATCGTCCTCGATCAGCGCGATCGGGCCGTGCTTGAGCTCGCCGGCGGCGAACCCCTCCGCGTGCATGTACGCGAGTTCCTTGAGCTTGAGCGCGCCCTCCAGCGCCACCGGATAGCCCACGTGCCGGCCGAGGAACAGCACCGTGTCCTTGTCGGCGAGGCCCCGTGCCAACTCCCGCACCGGCTCCATCGTGCCGAGCACCTGCTCGACCTGGGTGCCGATGGCGGCCAGTTCGCGCACCACGGCCCGGACCTCGTCGCCCCACTTCGTGCCCCGTACCTGCGCGAGGTACAGCGCCACCAGATAGCAGGCGACCAGCTGCGTCAGGAACGCCTTCGTCGACGCCACCGCCACCTCGGGACCGGCGTGCGTGTAGAGCACCGCGTCGGACTCCCGGGGAATGGTGGAGCCGTTGGTGTTGCAGATGGCGAGCACCTTCGAGCCCTGCTCGCGGGCGTGCCGCAGCGCCATCAGGGTGTCCATGGTCTCGCCGGACTGGCTGATCGCGATCACCAGCGTCCGCCGGTCCAGGATCGGGTCGCGGTAGCGGAACTCGCTGGCCAGCTCGGTCTCGCAGGGAATCCGGGTCCAGTGCTCGATCGCGTACTTGGCGATCATGCCCGCGTGGTACGCCGTCCCGCACGCCACGATGACGACCTTGTCGACCTCGCGCAGCACCTCCGGCGGGATGCGCACCTCGTCCAGCGACAGCACCCCCGAGCCGTCGATCCGCCCCAGCAGGGTGTCCGCGACGGCCTTCGGCTGCTCGGCGATCTCCTTGAGCATGAAGTAGTCGTAGCCGCCCTTCTCGGCGGCCGAGGCGTCCCAGTCGACGTGGTACGCGCGCACGTCCGCGGGCGCGCCGTCGAAGTCGGTGACCGTCACCCCGTCCCGGCGCAGCTCCACCACCTGGTCCTGGCCCAGTTCGATCGCGTCGCGGGTGTGCGCGATGAACGCCGCCACGTCGGACGCCAGGAACGCCTCGCCGTCGCCGACCCCCACCACCAGCGGTGAGTTGCGGCGCGCCCCGACCACCACGTCCGGCTCGTCCGCGTGCACCGCGACCAGGGTGAAGGCGCCCTCCAGCCGCCCGCACACCTGCCGCATCGCCTCCGCCAGCTCGCCGCACGACGAGTACGCCTCGGCGAGCAGGTGCGCCACCGCCTCGGTGTCCGTCTCGGACACCAACCGGTGCCCGCGCTCGGCGAGTTCGGCGCGCAGCGCGGCGAAGTTCTCGATGATGCCGTTGTGGACGACCGAGACCCGGCCGGCGTTGTCCAGGTGCGGGTGGGCGTTCTCGTCGGTGGGCCCGCCGTGGGTGGCCCACCGGGTGTGCCCGATGCCGGTCGACCCGGCCGGCAGCGGACGGCCCGCCAGCTCCTTCTCCAGATTGGCGAGTTTGCCGGCCTTCTTCGCCGCGGCCAGCCCACCGTCGGCCAGCACGGCGACGCCCGCCGAGTCGTAGCCGCGGTACTCCAGGCGCTTCAGACCGGCCAGGACGACGTCAAGGGCGCTCTGCCCGCCCACATATCCCACGATTCCGCACATGGAGGCAGCCTACGACGCCCGCGGATCAATACCCGCGCGCTATCCGGTGGTGCGCCTCGCGCACCGTCTCCAGGAACTCCTCGTCGGCCTCCGCGTCCGTGCCGGGACCGCCGGCCGGTTCGTACCGCTCCAGGAAGTCCCCGAGGTCCTCCCCCAGGTCCTCCTCCGGCAACTCCTCCGCCAGCTCCGCGTACACCCGCGCCACGAATCCGTCCGTCGTGGCGTCCGCTCCGCGGCCGCCGACCGCGCCGATGGTCCTCCCCCTGGTCCGCAACCCCAGCAGACCGGCCTTCCGCGCTCGCACGCCCACCCCCAGCTCTCGTCCGCGGCCCGCCCGCGCGGCCGCTCCCCGCTGCCGACCGTACCGGGCAAACCCCCTCGGGTACAGACACCCAGGTGGCGAACCACCCAACTCCGGCCCGACGGCCACAAGCCCGCCCCGAGGGCGCGCCGGACCACCCCGATATGAACGGCGCATTGCGGCTGCGCACAATGGGCGCGTGCCCTTGACGACCGATCCGCAGCAACGACGCCGCGCCGACAGCTCGCCGTACGTCGATCTGACGCGCGCGCAATGGAGCGCCCTCAGGGAGAAGACCCCGCTGCCCCTGACGGCCGAAGAGGTCGAACGGCTGCGCGGCCTGGGCGACGTCATCGACCTCGACGAGGTGCGCGACGTCTACCTCCCGCTCTCCCGGCTCCTCAACCTCTACGTCGGCGCGACGAGCAATCTGCGCGGCGCCCTGAACACCTTCCTGGGCGACGCGGGCGGCGGCCAGGGCTCCCAGCCCGGCACGCCCTTCGTCATCGGGGTCGCCGGCAGCGTCGCGGTCGGCAAGTCCACCACCGCCCGGCTGCTCCAGGCCCTGCTCGCCCGCTGGCCGGAACACCCCCGCGTCGAGCTGATCACCACCGACGGGTTCCTCTTCCCCAACGCCGAGCTGCACCGGCGGGGCCTGATGTCCCGCAAGGGCTTCCCGGAGTCCTACGACCGCCGGGCGCTGACCCGTTTCGTCGCCGATGTGAAGTCCGGCCGCGCCGAGGTCACCGCCCCCGTCTACTCCCACCTGATCTACGACATCGTGCCCGGCGAGCGGCTCACCGTGCACCGCCCCGACATCCTGATCGTCGAGGGGCTCAACGTCCTCCAGCCGGCGCTGCCCGGCAAGGACGGCCGCACCCGCCTCGGCCTCGCCGACTTCTTCGACTTCTCCGTCTACGTCGACGCCCGCACCGAGGACATCGAGCAGTGGTACCTCGGCCGCTTCCGCAAGCTGCGCGAGACCGCCTTCCAGAACCCGTTCTCGTACTTCCGCAAGTACACCCAGGTCTCCGAGGACGAGGCCCTCGACTACGCCCGCATGATGTGGCGCACCATCAACAAGCCCAACCTGCAGCAGAACGTCGCCCCCACCCGCGGCCGGGCGAACCTGGTGCTCCGCAAGGGCCCCGACCACAAGGTGCAGCGGCTGTCGCTGCGCAAGCTCTAGGGAGTACGGCGACCGTGCTGCATCTGCGACTGATGGTGCCCGCCGACCGTACGGAGGACGTCGTCGAGCTGCTGGAGACGACCGTCGGCACGGCCCACCTGGCCGTGTTGAGCGGTGCCGCCCGCGAGCCGCGGGGCGATGTCGTGCTGTGCGACGTGGCCCGGGAGGCCGCGGACGGGCTGCTGGCCCGGCTGCGGGCGATGGACCTGGACCGGACCGGCTCGATCGCGATCGAGCACATCGACCTGTCGCTGTCGCTGCGCGCGCAGCGGGCGGCGGACGAAGCCCCCGGCGAGGGCGTGGACGCCGTCCTGTGGGAATCGCTGTCCGACGCCACGCACGAGGAGTCGACGCTCTCCGTCACCTATCTGGCGTTCCTGACGCTGGCGACGATGATCGCGGCCTGCGGCGTGGTCCTCGACAACGCGATCCTGATCGTCGGCGCGATGGCGGTGGGGCCGGAGTTCGGCCCGCTGGCCGGCTTCTGCACCGCGCTGGTCCGGCGCGCGCCGCGGCTGGCCTGGCGCTCGCTGACCGCGCTGCTCGTCGGGTTCGCGGTGGCGACCGCGGTGACCGTCGGCTTCAGTCTGTTCATGGACGCGGTCGGGCTCTTCCACGTCGAGGCGCTGGAGGCCGCCCGGCCGAACACCAACTTCATCTACCGGCCGGACTGGTTCTCGTTCGTGGTCGCCGTGCTCGCCGGCATCGCCGGCGTGCTCTCGCTGACCTCCGCCAAATCGGGCGCGCTGGTGGGCGTGGCGATCTCGGTGACCACGGTCCCGGCCGCCGCGAACGCCGCGGTCGCCCTGGCCTACCGGGAGTACGCCCAGTCCTGGCACTCCCTGGAGCAGCTGCTGCTGAACCTGGCGGGCATCGTCCTCGCCGGCACGCTGACCCTGGCCACCCAGAAGCGGCTGTGGTCCCGGCACGGCGCGGGCCCGGCCCCGCGCTGACATCGCTGTCGGGCGGGCCGGGCCCAGGGCGCCGGAAGGTCAGCCGAGCGCGGACTTCACCACATCGGCGAGGCGCTCCGCCACGGCCCTGGCCTGCTCGATGTCCGCGGCCTCCACCATGACGCGCACCAGCGGCTCCGTACCGGACGGCCGCAGCAGCACCCGGCCGGTGGCACCCAGCTCCCGCTCCGCGTCGGCGACCGCGGCGGTCAGCTCGGGCGAGGTGGCCACCCGCGAGCGGTCCACGTCGGGGACGTTGACGAGGATCTGCGGCAGCCGCTCCATGACGCCGGCCAGCTCGCCGAGCGGACGGCCGGTGGCCGCGACCCGGGCCGCCAGCATCAGACCGGTCAGCGTGCCGTCGCCGGTGGTGGCGTGGTCGAGCACGATGACGTGCCCGGACTGCTCGCCGCCCAGCGCGAAGCCGTGCGCCTTCATCTCCTCCAGGACGTAGCGGTCGCCGACCGCGGTCCGTACGAGGTCGATGCCCTCGCGCTCCAGGGCCAGCTTGAAGCCGAGGTTGGACATGACCGTGGCGACCACGGTGTTCTTGCGCAGCACGCCCGCCTCGCGCATGCCGAGCGCGAGGACGGCCAGGATCTGGTCGCCGTCGACCTCGTTGCCCTCGCGGTCCACCGCCAGGCAGCGGTCCGCGTCACCGTCGTGGGCCACACCCAGGTCGGCGCCGTGCTCGACGACCGCCGCGCGCAGCTGGCCGAGGTGGGTGGAGCCGCAGCCGTCGTTGATGTTCAGGCCGTCGGGGTCGGTACCGAGCGTGACGACCTCGGCGCCGGCCCGGGCGAACGCCTCCGGCGAGACCCGCGCCGCCGCGCCGTGCGCACCGTCGATGACGACCTTCAGCCCGTCCAGCCGGTTGGGCAGCACGCCGACCAGGTGCGCGACGTAGTTGTCGAAGCCCTCGTCGTAGACGGTGACCCGGCCCACCCCGGAGCCGGTCGGCCGCTCCCACGGCTCGCCGGAGCTGTGCGCGCGGTACGTCTCCTCGATCCGGTCCTCCAGCTCGTCGGCGAGCTTGTGGCCGCCGCGGGCGAAGAACTTGATGCCGTTGTCGGGCATCGGGTTGTGGCTGGCGGAGAGCATCACCCCGAGGTCGGCACCCAGCGAACCGGTCAGATAGGCGACCGCCGGGGTCGGCAGCACGCCCACGCGCAGCACGTCCACACCGGCGCTGGCCAGCCCGGCGACGACCGCGGCTTCCAGGAACTCCCCGGACGCACGTGGATCACGTCCGACCACCGCCACCGGGCGGTGCCCTTCGAAGGTGCCCGCTTCGGCCAGTACATGTGCCGCGGCCACCGACAGACCGAGCGCCAGCTCCGCCGTCAGGTCCGCATTGGCGACGCCGCGTACCCCGTCCGTGCCGAAGAGTCGTCCCACTGGTGTCCTCCGAGTTGTCGAGCTTGGACCAGAGCCTTGAATCCAGGTATACGCCCCTGGTCACGGATAGCCGAACGCCCCGGCAGCACGGTCGGTGCCACCGGGGCGTTCGCCAAGAGCTGCACGGTGCAGCGCGCGCGATTAGCGCTTGCTGTACTGCGGCGCCTTGCGGGCCTTCTTCAGACCGGCCTTCTTGCGCTCGACCGCACGGTCGTCACGCTTGAGGAACCCGGCCTTCTTCAGCGCGGGGCGGTTGTTGTCCACGTCCGCCTCGTTCAGCGCACGGGCCACGCCCAGGCGCAGCGCACCGGCCTGGCCGGAGATGCCGCCGCCGGAGATGCGGGCGATCACGTCGTAGCGGTTGTCGAGCTCGAGCACCTTGAAGGGCTCGTTGACTTCCTGCTGGTGCACCTTGTTGGGGAAGTAACCCTCAAGGGTGCGGCCGTTGATCTTCCACTGGCCGGTGCCCGGGACGATCCGGACGCGGGCGATGGCGTTCTTGCGACGGCCCAGGCCGGCGGCCGGCTGCGGGTCGCCGAAGCGGGACGCGAGGGACTCGGAGGTGTACTCCGACTCCACGACCTCGGTCTCGGTGGTGTACTCCTCGACCTCGTCCAGCGGGGTCTCGGGGGTGGTCTCAGCCACGATGCTCCTCAGAATTCTCTGTCGTCTTAGGGGGTGGCCGGACTTACTGCGCGACCTGGGTGATCTCGAACGGGACCGGCTGCTGCGCAGCGTGCGGGTGCTCGGCACCCGCGTAGACCTTCAGCTTCGAGAGCATCTGACGGCCGAGGGTGTTCTTGGGGAGCATGCCCTTGATGGCCTTCTCGACGGCCTTCTCGGGGTTCTTGTCGAGCAGCTCGTCGTAGCGGACCGAGCGCAGACCGCCCGGGAAGCCGGAGTGGCGGTAGGCCATCTTCTGCGTCCGCTTGTTGCCGGACAGGTGCACCTTGTCGGCGTTGATGATGATGACGAAGTCACCCGTGTCAACGTGAGGGGCGTAGACCGGCTTGTGCTTACCGCGCAGGAGGGACGCGGCCTGGCTGGCCAGACGGCCCAGGACAACGTCCTGCGCGTCAATGATGTGCCACTGGCGCTGGACATCGCCGGGCTTGGGGCTGAACGTACGCACGTCTTAGCCTTCGCTTCTTCAGAGTGGTTTCCCCTGGTCGTGAGACCGCGGGGACGGGTCCTGTACTGGTCACCACGGCTGATCACACAGCAGGGCGGCGCTACGGGTGACGCAACCCGATCGTCCGCCGCTGGTGACCGGTCCGGTGGACCGGCGTAAGGGCCCCTCACGTGAGATAGAGCAAGCCAATACGCATAACGAACTGGCAGAATACCGGGCCCTCCCCAGCGGGGTCAAAACGCCCCCCGAACCCGCGTGCGGTCCCGCTCCGCCGTCGCCTCCGTGGCTCCTCCATTGTCCCCGCCGAGGTCCGCGGCCGCACCGCTACCGCTCGCGTGCCACCCGCCGCTCGTCCCACACCGGCTCCGGCGTCTCCCGCACCACGCCGTCCGCCCCGAACACCAGGAACCGGTCGAAGGACCGCGCGAACCACCGGTCGTGCGTCACCGCCAGCACCGTCCCCTCATACGCCTCCAGCCCCTCCTGCAGCGCCTCGGCCGACTCCAGGTCCAGGTTGTCGGTCGGCTCGTCGAGCAGCAGGGCCGTACTGCCGGACAGCTCCAGGAGGAGGATCTGCAGACGCGCCTGCTGCCCCCCGGAGAGCCGCTCGAAGGGCTGCTCGGCCTGCTTCTCCAGCTCGTAGCGGCGCAGCGCCGACATGGCCTGGCCCTTGTCCTTGGCGTGCTCGGTCCACAGGATGTCCAGCAGGCTGCGCCCCCTCAGCTCGGGATGCGCGTGTGTCTGCGCGAAGTGGCCGGGCACGACCCGGGCGCCCAGCTTCCAGGTGCCCGTATGGGCCACCGGACGGTCGCCGTCCCCGGCCAGCAGGCGCAGGAAGTGCGACTTGCCCGACCCGTTGGAGCCCAGGACCGCGACCCGCTCCCCGTAGAAGACCTCCAGGGAGAACGGCTTCATCAAGCCGGTCAGCTCCAGGTCCTCGCAGGTCACGGCCCGTACGCCGGTGCGCCCGCCGCGCAGCCGCATGGTGATCTCCTGCTCGCGCGGCGGCTCCGGCGGCGGCCCGGCCTCCTCGAACTTCCGCAGCCGGGTCTGCGCCGCCGCGTAGCGCGACGCCATCTCATGGCTCACCGCGGCCGCCTGCCGCAGGTTGACCACCAGCTTCTTGAGCTGGGCGTGCTTCTCGTCCCAGCGCCGGCGCAGCTCCTCGAAGCGGGCGAAGCGCTCCTTGCGGGCCTCGTGGTAGGTGTCGAAGCCGCCGCCGTGCACCCAGACGTCGGAGCCCGCCGGCCCCGGCTCGACGCTGATGATCTTCTCCGCGGCCCGGGCCAGCAGCTCCCGGTCGTGCGAGACGAACAACACAGTCTTGCGCGTCGTGCGCAGCTGCTCCTCCAGCCACCGCTTGCCCGGCACGTCCAGATAGTTGTCCGGCTCGTCCAGCAGCAGCACCTCGTCGGTGCCGCGCAGCAGCGACTCCAGCACCAGCCGCTTCTGCTCGCCGCCGCTGAGCGTGCGCACCTGCCGCCACTGGGCCTTCTCGTACGGCATGCCCAGCGCGGCCGTCGTGCACATGTCCCAGACGGTCTCGGCCTCGTAGCCCCGCGCCTCCGCCCAGTCGCTCAGCGCCTGCGCGTACGCCATCTGCGCGGCCTCGTCGTCCGCCTCGGCCGTCATCAGGGCCAGCTCCGCGGCGTCCACCGCGGTCGCCGCCTCCCGGATCCGCGGCTGGGCCACCGACACCAGCAGGTCCCGGACCGTACGGTCGTCGCGCACCGAGCCCACGAACTGCGGCATCACGCCCAGCCCGCCGCTGACCGAGACCGTCCCGCCGTGCGGGGCCAGCTCCCCCGCCAGCAGCCGCAGCAGGGTCGTCTTGCCCGCTCCGTTGGCTCCGACCAGCGCCATCGACGCGCCCTCCGCCACCCGGAAGGACACGTCCCCCAGCAGGACCCTCCCGTCCGGCAGGTAGTACTCCAGGTGTCCGGCTTCCAGATGTCCCATGGGCGGATTGTGACCGGCCGCCAAGCGTTCCACCAACCGCATTAGGATGCGCGCCATGAGTTACGGGCAAGGCGGGCCCTTCGACGGCCCCGGGGGATCAATGTCGTCCACTCCGGACTGGGACGCGCTCGCCGACGAGAGCGAGGCGCGGGCCCGGCGCAAACGCTGGATATGGATCGGCGGCGGTGCGCTGGCCGCCCTCGCGGTGGCCGGCATCGTCGCGGCCGCCGTCATGGCCGGCGGCAACTCCCCCGGCGGCGGCCCGACCGCCGCCCCCACCTCGTCCGGCCAGGCCGCACCGGACGACAAGCCGTCCTTCCCCGATGTCTCGGTGCCGCCCCCGCCCAACCCGCAGGACTACATCACCGACCCCAAGAAGGACACCGCGCCGCTCACCCCCGCCACCCTCTTCCCGCAGAAGAGCATGATCGTCGGCGAGCACGGCTACCCCCGCACCAACACCGCCACCACCAAGGACTGCACCGCCGGCGCCCAGGGCGCCCTGGTCTCCTCGCTCGCCCACAACGGCTGCAAGCAGCTGCTGCGCGCCACGTACTCCAAGGGCGGCGTCGCGGTCACCATCGGCGTCGCGGTCTTCAACTCCCCGGCCCAGGCCACCAAGGTCATGAACGAGGCGCGGACCAACCTGATGCCGCTGCCCGGCGGCGGTGTCCCCTCGGACTTCTGCCAGGGCCACAAGTGCCGGATGGCCACCAACGCCACCGGCCGCTACGCCTACTTCACGATCGCCGGCTACCTCAACGGCAAGGACGTCGTGGCGTCGGAGACCAAGGCCCGGCAGATCGCACGGGACGGCGGCGCCTACGCCTTCAGCCAGATCAACCAGCGCGGCAAGGACCAGGCCGCGAAGGCCGCCGAGAAGCAGCTCGAAGAGGCCCGCAAGAAGGCCGGCCAGTCGTCCTGACGCGTCCGGTGGCGCCGCCCCGCGGCGGCGCCACCACCGCTCCTCCGGCCCGGGTCCCGCCTCAGCAGCAGCCGGCCCCGGAGGCCGCCCCCAGCGTCCGCTTGTTGCGCGCCTCCTTGTTGCGCGCCCGCAGGCCCTCGTCGGCCGGGTAGCCGACTTCCTCCAGCGTCAGCCCGTGCGGCCGTACGACGTGCACCGCGGAGTCCCGCACCCCGGCCGCCAGCACCTTGCCCGGCCACTCCGGCGGCCGGTGCCCGTCGCCGACGAACAGCAGCGCGCCGATCAGCGAGCGCACCATGTTGTGGCAGAAGGCGTCCGCCCGCACCGTCGCCGTGATGATCCCCTCCGCGTCCCGCACCAGGCTCAGCTCCTGGAGCGTGCGGATGGTCGTCGCGCCCTCCCGCTTCTTGCAGTACGCGGCGAAGTCGTGCTCCCCGAGCAGCGGCCGGGCGGCCTCGTTCATGGCCGCCACGTCCAGCGGCCAGTCGTGCCACAGCACATGGCCGCGCAGCAGCGGGTCCACGCCCGCGGGGTGATCGGTCACGCGGTACGCGTACCGCCGCCAGATCGCCGAGAAGCGCGCGTTGAACCCCTCGGGCGCCTCGGCCACCGACCACACCCGCACGTCCTTCGGCAGCCGCCCGGCGAGCCGCTTGCGCAGCTTCTCCCGGTGCTCGGCCCAGATCTCCTCCGGCAGGTCCACATGCGCCACCTGCCGCCGCGCGTGCACCCCCGCGTCCGTCCGCCCGGCCACCGTCAGCTCGTACGGCTCCGGCGACCGCGTGACCGTACGCAGCGCGTCCTCGATCTCCGCCTGCACCGTCCGCTGCCCGCCGGCCTGCTTGGCCCAGCCCGAAAAGTCCTTGCCGTCATAGGCAAGGTCCAGCCGCACCCGGACGTACCCGGGCTCCACCTCGTCGCTCACGCCATCAATCCTCTCAGGGCCCGGACGACAAGAAGCGGGCCCGTCCCCAAGGGACGGACCCGCTCCTCACAGCCAGGCAAACGCCTCGGCGTCCGAGTCAGCTCCGCTCACGCGGCGCCAAGGACTCAGGCGTCCTTGGACTCCTCGGCCGGAGCCTCGGTCGACTCGGCCTTGGCCTCGGTGGCAGCCTCGGCGTCCTTGGCGGCACGCTTGGTGGCCGCCTCGGCCTCACCGGTGGCCTGCTGGGCCACGGTCAGCGCCTCCACCAGCTCGATGACGGCCATGGGAGCGTTGTCGCCACGGCGGTTACCGATCTTGGTGATCCGGGTGTAGCCACCCGGGCGGTTCTCGAACCGCGGGGCGATCTCGGTGAAGAGCGTGTGCACGACGCTCTTGTCCGAGATCAGCTGCATGACCTGACGGCGGTTGTGAAGGTCGCCCTTCTTCGCCTTGGTCACCAGACGCTCCGCGTACGGACGCAGACGACGGGCCTTGGCCTCGGTCGTCGTGATGCGGCCGTGCTCGAAGAGCGACGTGGCCAGGTTGCGCAGCATCAGACGCTCGTGCGCGGCGCTGCCGCCCAGACGGGCACCCTTGGCGGGCTTCGGCATGGTGTATCTCCTTCATTGCTGCACCGGCCGTATCAGGTACCGGTGTCAGTTCCCACGAGGCGGCCGCCCCGCGGAAGACTCACACGGCTGAGGCCCGGGGCGGCGCCCCGGACCCCAGCCGGACAAACTCAGTACTGCTCGGTCTCCACGAAACCGGCGTCCGCGTCGTCGTCGGCGCCGAAGGCGTCCGCGGCGGCGGTCGGGTCGAATCCGGGCGGGCTGTCCTTGAGGGCCAGGCCCATGCCGGCCAGCTTCGCCTTGACCTCGTCGATCGACTTCGCACCGAAGTTGCGGATGTCGAGCAGGTCGGCCTCGGAGCGCGCCACGAGCTCACCCACGGAGTGGATGCCCTCACGCTTGAGGCAGTTGTACGAGCGAACGGTGAGCTCGAGCTCCTCGATCGGCAGCGCGAGGTCGGCGGCCAGGGCGGCGTCCGTCGGGGACGGGCCCATGTCGATGCCCTCGGCGTCGATGTTGAGCTCGCGGGCCAGACCGAACAGCTCGACCAGGGTCTTGCCGGCCGACGCCATGGCGTCGCGCGGACGCATGGCCTGCTTGGTCTCGACGTCGACGATCAGCTTGTCGAAGTCGGTGCGCTGCTCGACACGGGTCGCCTCGACCTTGTACGTGACCTTGAGCACCGGCGAGTAGATGGAGTCGACCGGGATACGGCCGATCTCCTGGCCCACCTGCTTGTTCTGCACGGCGGAGACGTAGCCGCGACCGCGCTCGACGGTCAGCTCCATCTCCAGCTTGCCCTTGCCGTTGAGCGTGGCGAGGACCAGGTCGGGGTTGTGGACCTCGACACCGGCCGGCGGCGCGATGTCCGCGGCGGTGACCAGACCCGGGCCCTGCTTGCGCAGGTACATCACGACCGGCTCGTCGTGCTCCGAGGAGACGACCAGCTGCTTGATGTTGAGGATGAGGTCGGTGACGTCCTCCTTGACGCCCGGCACGGTGGTGAACTCGTGCAGGACACCGTCGATCCGGATGCTGGTGACAGCAGCGCCGGGGATCGAGGAGAGGAGCGTGCGACGCAGGGAGTTTCCGAGGGTGTAGCCGAAGCCCGGCTCCAGCGGCTCGATCACGAACCGGGAGCGGTATTCGTCGACGACCTCTTCGGTCAACGAGGGACGCTGAGCAATCAGCATGTTTTCGGTCCTTCAGTCGTGGACGCCCGCTATTTGACGCCCGCTGTACTGACAAGGGTACGGGCGGTACGGGACCAAAGGTCCCGTACCGCCCCCACCCGGCGGCTCGTGCCTGTGGCAGAGCCGGCGAGCCTTACTTCGAGTAGAGCTCGACGATCAGCTGCTCCTGCACCTGGGTGTCGATCACCTGGCGCTCGGGCATGCTGTGGACGAGGATGCGGAGCTGCGAGGGGATCGCTTCCAGCCAGGCCGGAACGGTCTTCTCGCCGGCCTCGGCCTTGGCCACCTCGAAGGGGGTCAGGTTCCGAGAGCCCTCGCGGACCTCGACGATGTCGTTCACTGCCACACGAGCCGACGGGATGTCGGTCTTGCGGCCGTTGACGGTGATGTGTCCGTGACGCACCAGCTGACGGGCGTGGTCGCGGGACTTGGCGAAGCCGGCCCGGTAGACCACGTTGTCGAGGCGGGTCTCAAGGATGCGCAGAAGGTTCTCACCGGTCTTGCCGGTCTTCTGGTTCGCTTCCTTGTAGTAGTTCACGAACTGCTTCTCAAGGACACCGTAGATGCGGCTGCACTTCTGCTTCTCACGAAGCTGGAGCAGGTACTCGCTGTCCTTGGTGCGCCCGCGACCGTGCTCACCCGGGGGGTAAGGACGGATCTCGATCGGGCACTTCGCGCTCTCGCACTTGCTCCCCTTGAGGAAGAGCTTCTGCTTCTCCCGACGGCAACGCTTGCAGTCGGCCCCGGTGTAACGCGCCATTGTCTAGTTGTCTCCTACTTCAGATGGTCAGACGCGGCGACGCTTGGGCGGGCGGCATCCGTTGTGCGGGGTGGGGGTGACGTCCTGGATCGAGCCGACCTCCAGGCCGGTGGCCTGGAGCGAGCGGATCGCGGTCTCACGGCCGGAGCCGGGACCCTTGACGAAGACGTCAACCTTGCGCATGCCGTGCTCCTGCGCGCGGCGGGCGGCCGACTCGGCGGCCATCTGCGCGGCGAAGGGGGTGGACTTGCGCGAGCCCTTGAAGCCGACGTGGCCGGCAGAGGCCCAAGAAATCACGTTCCCGGTCGGGTCGGTGATCGAGACGATCGTGTTGTTGAACGTGCTCTTGATGTGAGCGTGCCCGTGGGCGACGTTCTTCTTCTCCTTGCGGCGCACCTTCTTGGCGCCGGCCGTACGGCCCTTCGGAGGCATGAATTTCTCCCGTGGAGGTGGTCGGTCCTACAGCGAAGACCGCTGGTAAGCGTCCTGCTGAGGACTACTTCTTGCCCGGCTTCTTCTTGCCGGCGATCGCGCGACGCGGACCCTTGCGGGTACGGGCGTTCGTGCTGGTGCGCTGACCGTGCACCGGCAGACCGCGGCGGTGACGCAGACCCTGGTAGCAGCCGATCTCGACCTTGCGGCGGATGTCGGCCTGGATCTCGCGACGGAGGTCACCCTCGGTCTTGAGGTTGTTGTCGACGTACTCGCGGATCTTGACCAGGTCTTCCTCGGCCAGGTCGCGGACCCGGGTGTTCGGGTTCACGCCGGTGGCGGCGAGGGTCTGCTGCGAGAGCGTCCGCCCGATACCGAAGACGTAGGTGAGGGCGACCTCCACACGCTTTTCGCGCGGGAGATCAACGCCTGCGAGGCGTGCCATTGATGTGGCTCCTGATGGCTATTCGGAGGTCTTCCGCAGCACCGTTCCCGTAAGACTCTGCAGAATTACGAGCCGGGTCCCCGGCCTCCGAGCCGGGGGTGTCGTCCCCACGCGAGAGATGCGGGGGGTCGGGTGTCTGCGTATGTACGTGTGTGCTTGCGTCGCGCGAACTGCGAAATGCAGGTGGTCGGCGTGCGTCAGCCCTGGCGCTGCTTGTGGCGCAGGTTGTCGCAGATGACCATGACCCGGCCGTGGCGGCGGATCACCTTGCACTTGTCGCAGATCTTCTTGACGCTCGGCTTGACCTTCATGGGATGTGAGGTTCTCCGGGTCAGTGCCGTCACCCCACGGGAGCGGGGCGGCGACAAGATCTACTTGTAGCGGTAGACGATCCGGCCACGCGTCAGGTCGTACGGAGAAAGCTCCACGACGACCCGGTCATCCGGGAGGATACGGATGTAGTGCATCCGCATCTTGCCGCTGATGTGCGCGAGGACCTTGTGACCGTTCTGGAGCTCCACCTTGAACATGGCGTTCGGCAGGGACTCGATCACGGTGCCCTCGATTTCGATGGCACCTTGCTTCTTGGCCACGCTTCGCCCTTCGAATCGGCTACCTTGATCAACTCTCGTACGCATCGGGCTGCCTACCTACAGACATACGGATGCACGAGAGCCGACGCGTCAGTCTACGTCAGTGCCCAGGAAAAGACGAATCCAGGATTATTGCCCACCCGCGGAGATCCTTACGCCACAGGGCCGCGGCACACGACGGACCAGGGACCGCTCCCCGGCCCCCGAGCCCCCTACGCCAGCGGGTCGGGCGCGGCGGTGATGCCCAGCTCGGCCAGCTTGGCCTTGCCGCCGTCCGGCGCGGTCAGCACCAGCGGACCGTCCTCGGTCAGCGCGACCGAGTGCTCCCAGTGCGAGGACCAGCTGCCGTCGTTCGACTTGACCGTCCAGTCGTCCTCGAGGACGTGGGTCTTGGCCGTACCGAGGTTGACCATCGGCTCGATCGCGATGCAGAAACCGGGCACCAGCTTCGGGCCGCGGCCGCGCTTGCGGTCGACGTAGTTCAGCAGGTGGGGGTCCATGTGCATCTGCGAGCCGATGCCGTGGCCGCCGTAGTCCTCGACGATGCCGTACTTGCCGCTCGCCGGGCGGGGCTGGCGGCGGATGTAGCCCTCGATCGCCCTGGAGATGTCCACCAGGCGGTTGCCCTTGGCGACCGCCGCGATGCCGGCCCACATCGACTCCTCGGTGACCCGGCTGAGCTCGACCAGCTCCGCGGAGTGACCGGACCCGACGAAGGCGGTGTACGCGGCGTCGCCGTGCCAGCCGTCGATGATCGCGCCGCAGTCGATGGAGATGATGTCCCCGTCCTGGAGCACCGTGTCGGTGTCCGGGATGCCGTGGACGACGACGTCGTTCACCGAGGTGCAGATCGTCGCGGGAAAGCCGCCGTACCCGAGGAAGTTCGACTTCGCACCGTGCTCGGCCAGCACCTTGCGCGCCGCGTCGTCCAGGTCCTTGGTCGTGGCGCCCGGCACCGCGACCTGACGGGTCGCGGCGTGGATGGCGGCGACCACCAGCCCCGCCTCGCGCATCTTCGCGATCTGCTCGGGGGTCTTGATCTCCACCATGCGGGGCGCCTTCCGCCTTCGTTCTCGTCCTGCGTGTGCCGTGCTTGACCAACAGTACGGCCGCGGTGCCCGTGAGGGACACCGCGGCCGTACGGAGCTACTGGTTCACTTACCGCGCTGGAGCGCCGCCATGGACCGCTCCGTGACCTCTTCGACCTTGCCGAGGGCGGGGATGGTCACGACCAGCCCCTGCTCCTTGTAGTAGTCGATGATCGGCTCGGTCTCCGTGTGGTAGACCTCCAGCCGCTTGCGGACGGTCTCCTCGCGGTCGTCGTCACGCTGGTACAGGTCGCCGCCGCAGACGTCGCAGACGCCCTCGGCCTTCGGCTTGTTGTACTCCGCGTGGAAGACGTGGCTGGAGTCGTTGCGGCAGATCCGCCGGCCGGCGATCCGCTTGACGACCTCGTCCTCCGGGACCTCCAGGTCCAGGACGGCGTCCAGCGTGAGGTTCTTGGCCTTGAGGTACTCGTCCAGCGCCTCGGCCTGACCGAGGTTGCGCGGGAAGCCGTCCAGGAGGAATCCCCCGGCGGCGTCGGCCTGCTCCATGCGGTCCTCGGCCATGCCGATCGTGACCGAGTCGGGCACCAGGTTGCCGGCGTCCATGTAGGACTTCGCCTCAACGCCCAGGGGTGTCCCCTGGCTGATGTTGGCCCGGAACAGGTCCCCCGTGGAGATGTGCGGGATCGCGAGGTTCTTGGCAAGGTACGCAGCCTGTGTACCCTTGCCGGCCCCCGGGGGTCCGACGAGGACGATTCGCATCAGCGGAGGAACCCTTCGTAGTTGCGCTGCTGAAGCTGGCTCTCAATCTGCTTCACGGTCTCCAGGCCCACACCCACGATGATGAGGATGCTCGTCCCGCCGAACGGGAAGTTCTGGTTCGCGTTGAACAGCACCAACGCCACTGTTGGTACGAGCGCGATCAGCCCCAGGTACAGCGAGCCCGGCCACGTGATCCGGTTGAGCACGTAGCTGAGGTACTCGGCCGTCGGGCGACCAGCCCGGATACCCGGGATGAAGCCACCATACTTCTTCATGTTGTCGGCAACTTCTTCGGGGTTGAAGCTGATGGCGACGTAGAAGAACGCGAAGAAGACGATCAGCAGGAAGTACGTAACGATGTAAACGGGGTGATTTCCCTTGGTGAAGTTGGTGGCGATCCACGTCGCCCATGCCGCCTTCGACCCGCTGAACTGTGCGATGAGAGCTGGAATGTAGAGCAGCGATGACGCGAAGATGACCGGAATCACACCGGCCTGATTCACCTTGAGCGGGATGTAAGTGGACGTACCGCCGTAGGACCGGCGCCCGATCATCCGCTTCGCGTACTGCACCGGGATGCGCCGCTGGGCCTGCTCGACGAAGACCACCAGGGCGACCATCGCGAGGCCGACCAGGATCACCGCGAAGAACTCGATCCAGCCGTCGGCGAGCTTGCCGGTGAGCTTGATCTGCCACAGGGCGCCCGGGAAGCCGGCGGCGATCGAGATGAACATCAGGATCGACATGCCGTTGCCGATGCCGCGGTCGGTGATCAGCTCACCGAGCCACATGATCAGGCAGGTGCCGGCGGTCATCGTGATGACCATGGTGATCGTGGTGAAGATCGAGTTGCTGGGGATGATCTCGCTGGCGACCGGGCAGCCCTGGAACAGCGCGCCGTTGCGGGCCACCGCGATCAGGCCGGTGCCCTGCATCACGGCGAGCGCGACGGTCAGGTACCGGGTGTACTGCGTGATCTTGGCCTGTCCCGACTGGCCCTCCTTCTTGAGGGCCTCCAGCCGGGGGATCACCACAGTCAGCAACTGCAGAATGATGCTTGCCGTGATGTACGGCATGATCCCCATCGCGAAGATGGTGACCTGCAGCAGCGCACCACCGCTGAACATGTTCACCAGCCCGAAGAGACCGGTGTTGGAACCGGCCTGCTTCATGCACAGCTGAACGTTCGAATAGTTCACGCCCGGCATGGGAATGTGGGTGCCGAGCCGGTAGAGCAGCACGATGCCCAGCGTGAACAGCAGCTTCTTGCGCAGGTCAGGCGTCTTGAACGCCTGGGCGAACGCGGTGAACACGGAGCCTCCTGCACCTCACACGTCCAGTGTGGGCAAATGACGGTGGTCGATCTCGGTGAGTGCCTGTGTGAGCTATCCCGGGGCCTCACCCCGCGATAACAGATGGCAGCTTGGGCTACCCTACCGGGTCGCGCCTCGGGAGCGGTGGGTTCGCCGATCAGGAATACCGCGCATCGCACGCGGTATCCCCCGCGGGAGGCTCATTCCGGGCCCCTCGGACTCTCCACGGCCTCGCCCGCGGCCCCACCGGTCCCCCTCCCCCGCCTCCCGGCGCCTCACAGCCCGCCACGGCGTGGCCCGGCCGTACGGCGGGCACCACAGCGGGCAACGCAAAGGGCCGGCCCTCCGAAGAGGACCGGCCCTTGTGCCGTGCTGTCAGCGAACTCAGGCGTTGATGAGCCCGGTGACGGTGCCGCCGGCAGCGGCAATCTTCTCCTTGGCGGAGCCGGAGACGGCGTCAACCGTCACCTGCAGCGCCACGGAGACCTCGCCCTGGCCCAGGACCTTGACGAGCTCGTTCTTGCGCACCGCGCCCTTGGCGACCAGGTCGGCCACCGTGACCTCGCCACCCTGCGGGTAGAGCTCGGCCAGCTTGGCCAGGTTCACGACCTGGAACTGCTTGTGGGCGGGGTTCTTGAAGCCCTTCAGCTTCGGGAGGCGCATGTGGAGGGGCATCTGCCCACCCTCGAAGCGCTCCGGAACCTGGTAACGGGCCTTCGTGCCCTTGGTACCACGACCAGCGGTCTTACCCTTGGACGCCTCACCACGACCGACACGGGTCTTGGCGGTCTTGGCACCCGGGGCGGGCCGGAGGTTGTGGACCTTCAGCGGGTTGTTCTCCGCCATGTCAGTCGACCTCCTCAACCGTCACGAGGTGGCGGACGGTGTGCACCATGCCGCGGAACTCGGGGCGGTCCTCCTTGACAACCACGTCGTTGAGCCGCTTGAGGCCCAGCGAACGAAGGGTGTCGCGGTGGTTCTGCTTGCTACCGATGTAGGACTTCGTCTGCGTGATCTTGAGGTGCGCCATTACGCGGTCACCCCAGCACGCGCCCGCAGCAGAGCGGCGGGAGCAACGTCCTCCAGCGGCAGGCCACGACGCGCCGCGATCTCCTCGGGGCGCTGCAGGCCCTGAAGCGCGGTCACCGTGGCGTGCACGATGTTGATCGGGTTCGACGAACCGAGCGACTTGCTCAGCACGTCGTGGATGCCCGCGCACTCCAGAACGGCACGCACGGGGCCACCGGCGATCACACCGGTACCGGGGGAAGCCGGCTTGAGCAGGACGACGCCCGCAGCCTTCTCGCCTTGGATGGGGTGAGGGATGGTGCCCTGGATACGGGGGACCTTGAAGAAGTTCTTCTTGGCCTCTTCCACGCCCTTGGCGATGGCAGCCGGAACTTCCTTGGCCTTGCCGTAACCGACACCCACGGTGCCGTCACCGTCGCCCACCACGACCAGCGCGGTGAAGCTGAAACGACGACCACCCTTGACAACCTTGGCGACGCGGTTGATCGCGACTACGCGCTCAACGTACGCGGTCTTCTCGGCGGCAGCGCCACCGTCGCGACCCTTCCGGTCCCGCCGCTCGCCGCCACCGGCACCGCTCCCGCGGCGCTGGGGTCCAGCCATTGGATTTACCTCTCTCTGTTACGTCCGCTAGCTCCGGAACCGGGGCTTAGAACTTCAGCCCGGCTTCGCGGGCGGCGTCGGCCAGAGCGGCAATCCGCCCGGCGTACTGCTTGCCACCACGGTCGAACACGACGGCCTCGACACCGGCGGCCTTGGCACGCTCGGCGACCAGGGAGCCGACCTTCTTGGCCTGAGCGCTCTTGTCGCCCTCGCCACCACGGATCGATGCGTCCAGGCTCGACGCGGAGGCCAGCGTGTGGCCCGCGATGTCGTCGATGACCTGCGCCGTGATGCCGCGGTTGGACCGCGTCACGACCAGACGCGGACGCTCCGGGGTACCCGAAATCCGCTTACGGATGCGGATGTGGCGACGCTTGGCAGCGGCGCGCTTGTACGCGTCGCCCTTAGCGATCTTCACACCGTATGCCATGGCTTACTTACCAGCCTTTCCGACCTTGCGGCGGATGACCTCGCCGGCGTACTTGACGCCCTTGGCCTTGTACGGGTCAGGCTTGCGCAGCTTGCGGATGTTCGCCGCCACCTCGCCGACCTTCTGCTTGTCGATGCCCTCGACGCTGAGCTTGGTCGGGGACTCGACCTTGAAGGAGATCCCTTCGGGGGCCTCGATCAGGATCGGGTGGCTGTAGCCCAGGGCGAACTCCAGGTTGGAGCCCTTCGCCTGGACGCGGTAACCGACACCGCTGATCTCGAGCGCCTTGCTGTATCCCTGGGTCACGCCGGTGATCATGTTCGCCACCAGCGTGCGGGACAGGCCGTGCAGGGCCTTGTTCTGACGCTCGTCGTTCGGGCGGGAGACGTTGATGACGCCGTCCTCACCCTTGGCGACCTCGATGGGGGCGGCCACGGTGTGCGAAAGGGAACCCTTGGGGCCCTTCACGTTGACCGTGCGGCCCTCGATGGTGACGTCCACACCAGCGGGAACCTGGATGGGCAGCTTGCCAATGCGCGACATTAGCTATTCCTCCGTTCCCGGGTTACCAGACGTAGGCGAGGACTTCCCCACCCACGCCCTTCTTCTGCGCCTGCTGGCCGGTGAGCAGACCGTGCGACGTGGAGATGATCGCCACGCCCAGGCCGCCGAGCACCTTCGGCAGGTTGGTGGACTTTGCGTAGACCCGCAGGCCCGGCTTCGAGATCCGCTTGATGCCGGCGATCGAGCGCTCGCGGTTCGGGCCGAACTTCAGCTCGAGGACGAGGTTCTTGCCAACCTCGGCGTCCTCGACGCGCCAGCCGGTGATGTAACCCTCCTGCTGGAGGATCTCCGCGATGTGCGACTTGATCTTGCTGTGCGGCATCACGACGGTGTCGTGGTACGCCGAGTTCGCGTTCCGCAGACGGGTCAGCATGTCTGCGATGGGGTCAGTCATGGTCATGAATTGGCCTTCGGCCTCTCTCGCCGGGGTTTCCTATGTGCGCCATCCCTCTCCCCGATCAGAGTCGGGACGGGTGCGGCGCGGGGACCTACGGCGTAGTAAGCGACGTTATGCGGGCTCGGCCCGCGGTCGGTCTCGGGTGGCGGGACACCCAAACCCTTCTACCCTACGGGAAAAAGGGCCGGGTGCCCGCCGAACCGATTGCTTACCGAGAGCCTCCGGTAATCCCAACTAGGGGACTACCAGGAGCTCTTGGTCACGCCCGGCAGCTCGCCACGGTGAGCCATCTCACGAAGGCACACGCGGCACAGGCCGAACTTGCGGTACACGGAGTGCGGACGGCCGCAGCGCTGGCAGCGGTTGTACGCACGCACAGCGAACTTGGGCTTGCGAGCAGCCTTCGCGATCAGAGCCTTCTTCGCCATCTCGCTCACGCCTCCTTGAACGGGAAGCCGAGGTGACGAAGGAGAGCGCGGCCCTCATCGTCGTTGGTCGCCGTGGTGACCACGGTGATGTCCATACCCCGGGTACGGTCGATCTTGTCCTGGTCGATCTCGTGGAACATGACCTGCTCCGTGAGACCGAAGGTGTAGTTGCCCCGACCGTCGAACTGCTTGGGGGACAGACCACGGAAGTCGCGGATGCGCGGCAGCGCGAGCGACAGCAGGCGGTCCAGGAACTCCCACATGCGGTCACCGCGGAGGGTGACGTGGGCACCGATCGGCTGGCCCTCACGCAGCTTGAACTGCGCGATGGACTTACGGGCCTTGGTGACGGCCGGCTTCTGACCGGTGATCGTGGTGAGGTCCTTGATGGCACCCTCGATCAGCTTGGAGTCGCGGGCGGCGTCGCCCACACCCATGTTGACCACGATCTTGGTCAGACCGGGGATCTGCATGACGTTCTCGTAGGAGAACTCGTCCTTCAGCTTCCCGGCGATCTCTTCGCGGTAGCGCTGCTTGAGACGCGGCGCGTTGGTGGTGGCAGTCATCAGATGTCCTCACCGGTCCGCTTGGCAACGCGGATCTTGTTGCCTTCGTCGTCGAAGCGGTACCCGACGCGGGTGACAACCTTGTTGCCGTCCTTCTCCACAACCAGCTGAACGTTGCTGACGTGGATGGGGGCCTCGGTCGTCACGATGCCGCCGGTCTTCGAGCCACGAGCCGTCTGACCGGCCTTGGTGTGCTTCTTGACCCGGTTGACACCCTCGACCAGGACGCGGTCCTCGCGGGGGAAGGCCTGGATGACCTTGCCCTGCTTGCCCTTGTCCTTACCGGTGATGACCTGGACCAGGTCGCCCTTCTTGATCTTCATCGGTTACAGCACCTCCGGCGCGAGCGAGATGATCTTCATGAACTTCTTCTCGCGCAGTTCCCGGCCCACGGGGCCGAAGATGCGGGTGCCGCGGGGGTCGCCATCGTTCTTGAGGATGACGGCCGCGTTCTCGTCGAAGCGGATGTACGAGCCGTCCGGACGGCGGCGCTCCTTGACGGTGCGAACGATGACCGCCTTGACGACGTCACCCTTCTTCACGTTGCCACCGGGGATCGCATCCTTGACGGTGGCGACGATGACGTCACCGATGCCCGCGTAGCGGCGACCGGAACCACCGAGAACACGGATGCAAAGGATCTCCTTCGCACCAGTGTTGTCGGCGACACGCAGTCGCGACTCCTGCTGGATCACGTCTATCTCCTGAATGTCTGCCGGTTCCCGGCGAGAAGCGCGAGTGTTTCGCGCCTCTCGCCGAGCCTGGCGGAACTGTTCCTAGGGGGTCCCCCTAGGAGGGATTACTTGGCCTTCTCGAGGATCTCGACGATGCGCCAGCGCTTGGTGGCGGACAGCGGCCGGGTCTCCATCAGGAGGACGCGGTCGCCGACACCGGCAGCGTTCTGCTCGTCGTGCGCCTTGAGCTTGTTGGTACGGCGGATGACCTTGCCGTACAGCGCGTGCTTGACGCGGTCCTCGACAGCGACGACAACGGTCTTGTCCATCTTGTCGCTGACGACGAGACCCTCACGGGTCTTGCGGAAACCGCGCTCGTTCGTCTCAGTCACATTCTTCTCGCTCATCAGGCGCTCTCCACCGTCTCGATGCCCAGCTCGCGCTCACGCATCAGGGTGTAGATCCGGGCGATGTCCTTGCGGACGGCCTTCAGCCGGCCGTGGTTCTCGAGCTGTCCGGTCGCCGCCTGGAAGCGGAGGTTGAACAGCTCCTCCTTGGCCTCACGAAGCTTGGCAACGAGGTCCTCGTTGTTCAGCTCGCGCAGCTCGGTCGCCTTGGTACCGGCCGCCATCACGACTCACCTGCCTCGCGCCGCACGATGCGGCACTTCATCGGAAGCTTGTGGGCGGCGCGGGTCAGCGCCTCCTTGGCAACCTTTTCGTTCGGGAAGGACAGCTCGAACATCACCCGACCGGGCTTGACGTTCGCGACCCACCACTCCGGAGAACCCTTACCGGAACCCATGCGGGTCTCGGCAGGCTTCTTCGTCAGCGGACGGTCGGGGTAGATGTTGATCCACACCTTGCCGCCACGCTTGATGTGACGGGTCATGGCAATACGAGCGGACTCGATCTGCCGGTTCGTCACGTAGGCCGGGGTGACGGCCTGGATTCCGTACTCACCGAAGGCCAGCTCGGTGCCACCCTTGGCCATACCGTTGCGCTTCGGGTGGTGCTGCTTGCGGTGCTTGACCCTGCGAGGGATCAGCATGTCGGTCAGGCCTCCGTTCCGGGGGTCTCCGCCGGAGCAGCGGCAGCGGCCTCGGCCTTGGGGGCCTCGGCAGCGGCGCTCTGCTGCTGCGGCTTGCGGCCACCGCGGCCGCCACGCTCGCCACCGCGGCGCGGGCGGTCGTTGCCGCCACCGCGGGCCGGGCGGTTACCCGCACGGGCGGCAGCGTTCTCGGCACGCACCTCGGCGATGTTCTTGACGTCGCCCTTGTAGATCCAGACCTTCACGCCGATGCGGCCGAAGGTGGTCTTGGCCTCGAAGAAGCCGTAGTCGACGTTCGCGCGGAGCGTGTGCAGGGGCACACGGCCCTCGCGGTAGAACTCCGAGCGGGACATCTCGGCGCCGCCGAGACGACCGCCGCACTGGATCTTGATGCCCTTGGCGCCGGCCTTCATCGTCGACTGCATGCTCTTACGCATGGCGCGACGGAAGGAGACGCGGGACGACAGCTGCTCGGCGACGGCCTGGGCCACCAGCTGAGCGTCGGTCTCGGGGTTCTTGACCTCGAGGATGTTCAGCTGGACCTGCTTGCCGGTCAGCTTCTCCAGCTCGCCGCGGATGCGGTCCGCCTCGGCGCCGCGGCGGCCGATGACGATGCCCGGACGAGCGGTGTGGATGTCAACGCGGACGCGCTCACGGGTGCGCTCGATCTCCACCTTCGAGATGCCGGCGCGCTCCATGCCCTTCGTCATCATGCGACGAATGGCGACGTCTTCCTTGACGTAGTCCTTGTACAGCTTGTCGGCGTACCAGCGGGACTTGAAGTCCGTCGTCACGCCGAGGCGGAACCCGTGCGGGTTTACCTTCTGGCCCATTACCGGGTTCCTTCCTTGCTGCTGACGACCACGGTGATGTGGCTGGTCCGCTTGCGGATCCGGTAGGCACGACCCTGAGCACGCGGGCGGAACCGCTTCAGGGTCGGGCCCTCGTCGACGTACGCCTCGCTGATAACCAGCGTGGAGGCGTCCGTGTGGTCGTAGTTGTGCGCGGCGTTGGCAATGGCGCTGTCCAGCACCTTGCCGACGGGCACGCTCGCGGCCTGCGGGGCGAAACGCAGGACCGCCTGAGCCTCCGTGGCATCCATGCCACGGATAAGGTCCACCACGCGGCGGGCCTTCATGGGCGTGACGCGGATGTACCGCGCCTGGGCCCTGGCTTCCATGGTTGTCCCTTCGGTGTCAGTCATAGTCTTCGCACTCCGGTCGATCAGCGACGACGCGACTTGCGGTCGTCCTTCTCGTGGCCGCGGAAGGTGCGGGTCGGCGCAAACTCGCCGAGCTTGTGGCCAACCATCGACTCGGTGACGAACACCGGGACGTGCTTGCGGCCGTCGTGCACCGCGATCGTGTGGCCGAGCATGGCCGGGACGATCATGGAGCGGCGGGACCAGGTCTTGATGACGTTCTTGGTGCCGGCATCGTTCTGAACATCCACCTTCTTGGAAAGGTGGTCGTCGACGAAGGGCCCCTTCTTGAGACTGCGCGGCATCTAAACCCGCTCCTAGCGCTTCTTGTTCGTCTTGCGGCGGCGGACGATGTACTTGTTGCTCGCCTTCTTCGGCGAACGAGTACGACCCTCCTTCTGACCCCAGGGCGAGACCGGGTGGCGACCACCGGAAGTCTTGCCCTCACCACCACCGTGCGGGTGGTCAACCGGGTTCATCACGACACCACGCACGGTCGGGCGGACGCCCTTCCAGCGCATGCGGCCGGCCTTGCCCCAGTTGATGTTCGACTGCTCGGCGTTGCCGACCTCGCCGACGGTGGCGCGGCAGCGCACGTCGACCAGGCGGATCTCACCGGACGGCATACGAAGGTGGGCCATCGCGCCCTCCTTCGCCAGCAGCTGCACGGAGGCGCCGGCCGAGCGGGCGAACTTCGCACCGCCGCCCGGACGCAGCTCGATCGCGTGGATCGTCGTACCCACGGGGATGTGACGCAGCGGCAGGTTGTTGCCCGGCTTGATGTCGGCGCCAGGGCCGTTCTCAATCCGAGCACCCTGGGCCAGGCCACGGGGCGCGATGATGTAGCGCTTCTCGCCGTCTGCGTAGTGCAGCAGCGCGATGCGCGCGGTGCGGTTCGGGTCGTACTCGATGTGCGCGACCTTGGCCGGCACGCCGTCCTTGTCGTGACGACGGAAGTCGATCACTCGGTAGGCGCGCTTGTGGCCACCGCCCTGGTGGCGAACGGTCACACGACCGGCGTTGTTACGGCCGCCCTTGCTGTGCAGCGGGCGGACCAGCGACTTCTCCGGCGTGGACCGCGTGATCTCGACAAAGTCGGCGACGCTGGAGCCACGACGGCCCGGGGTCGTCGGCTTGTACTTGCGGATACCCATTTCTCAGTCCTCGTCCGATTCCGGACGACTCGGACTCCGTTAGGAGACCGGGCCGCCGAAGATGTCGATACGGTCGCCCTCAGCGAGGGTCACGATGGCGCGCTTGGTGTCAGCGCGCTTGCCGTAACCGGTGCGGGTGCGCTTGCGCTTGCCCTGCCGGTTGATCGTGTTGACCCCGGTGACCTTGACCGAGAAGACCGCCTCGACGGCCTGCTTGATCTGGGTCTTGTTGCTGCCGGGCGCGACGATGAACGTGTACTTGTTCTCGTCCAGCAGCGCGTAGCTCTTCTCGGAAACCACCGGCTTGACGAGCACGTCGCGCGGGTCCGTGAAGGTCTTGCTCGTGACGACGGCCTCAGTCATCAGGCGTCGCTCCCTTCGGTCTCAGCGTTGGCCTTGGGGCCAGACACGAAGGACTCGAAGGCGGCCTTGGTGAAGACCACGTCGTCGGAGACGAGCACGTCGTACGTGTTCAGCTGGCCCGGCTCCAGGAGGTGGACCTGGGGCAGGTTGCGGGCGGAGAACCACGCGGCCTCGTCGCTGCGCTCGACGACCAGGAGCACGTTCTTGCGCTCGCTGACCTTGCCGAGGAGAGCCTTGGCGGCCTTGGTGGAGATCTCGCCCTCGACCACGCCGGAAACGACGTGGATGCGGCTGTTGCGGGCCCGGTCGGTGAGGGCACCGCGCAGGGCGGCAACCTTCATCTTCTTCGGGGTCCGCTGGCTGTAGTCACGCGGCACGGGGCCGTGGACGATGCCACCGCCGGCGAACTGCGGCGCACGGGTCGAACCCTGGCGCGCGCGGCCGGTGCCCTTCTGGCGGTAAGGCTTCTTGCCACCGCCGCGGACCTCGCCGCGAGTCTTCGTCTTGTGCGTGCCCTGACGGGCAGCGGCCAGCTGCGCGACAACGACCTGGTGGATCAGCGGAATGCTGACCTTGGCGTCGAAGATCTCCGCGGGGAGCTCGACGGACCCGGCCTTGTCGCCTGCCGGCGAAAGGATGTCAATGGTGCTCATCGGTTACCTCAGGCCCCCTTGGCCGCGGTACGGACCAGGACGAGGCCGCCGTTCGGACCAGGAACTGCGCCCTTGATGAGCAGCAGACCCTTCTCCGCGTCAACGGCGTGGACGGTCAGGTTCTGGGTGGTGACCCGCTCATTGCCCATACGGCCGGCCATCCGCATGCCCTTGAACACGCGGCCCGGGGTGGCGCAGCCACCGATGGAGCCCGGCTTGCGGTGCACGCGGTGGGCACCGTGCGAAGCCTTGCCACCGCCGAAGCCGTGACGCTTCATGACACCGGCGAAGCCCTTGCCCTTGCTCTTGCCGGTCACGTCCACCTTGACGCCGGACTCGAAGGTCTCAGCGGTCAGCTCCTGGCCGAGGGTGTACTCACCGGCATCGGGAGTACGGACCTCGACGAGGTGACGGCGGGGGGTGACGTCGGCCTTCGCGAAGTGGCCCTTGAGGGGCTTGTTCACCTTGCGCGGGTCGATCTCGCCGAAGGCGATCTGGACGGAGTCGTAACCGTCCTGGTCATTGGTGCGCACCTGGGTAACGACACAGGGGCCGGCCTTGACCACAGTGACCGGGACGACACGGTTGTTCTCGTCCCAGACCTGGGTCATGCCGAGCTTCTCGCCCAGGATGCCCTTGATCTGCTTAGCCATCTCTTCCGCGCCTCTCAGAGCTTGATCTCGATGTCAACGCCGGCCGGAAGGTCCAGGCGCATCAGCGAGTCAACGGTCTTGGGCGTCGGGTCGAGGATGTCGATCAGGCGCTTGTGCGTGCGCATCTCGAAGTGCTCGCGCGAGTCCTTGTACTTGTGCGGCGACTTGATGACGCAGTACACGTTCTTTTCAGTGGGCAGCGGCACCGGGCCCGCGACCGACGCACCAGTGCGCGTCACCGTCTCGACGATCTTCTTCGCCGAGGAGTCGATGACCTCGTGGTCGTAGGCCTTGAGCCGGATGCGGATCTTCTGTCCCGCCATGGCTACTTCGTAGTCCTGTCTCTCGTAACGCTCTGGGACCCGGTGCGCTGCGCCTCTGTCGAAGCACCGTTCTTCTCCGACCCACGCGGTCGGGCGTGTCGCACCCCTTCCCGTAAATCTCCGCAGGGGAGATCCTTCAAGAAGGAGAGGTAGGGGAAGAACACCCACCGGGCGCCTGGCCGAGGCACCCCGCTGACGCTTCCCGGAAGATTCCCGTATTTCCGGCCCTGAGAAGGGACGACGAATACCTGGGACTCGCTTCCGGTCCTCCCGGCGGGAGGCGCGCAGCATCGGCACTCAACCGAGCAACCTGGACAGTGTGCCATACCCGGGACGCCGAAGGCCAATCGGGTCCAACTGTCAAGGAGCCCCGCCCACCTGATGGTGGACGGGGCTCCTTGCTGCTCGGTCGAGCTACCGGGTCTCCCCGATCAACAATTACTTGTTGATCTTGGTGACCTGGCCGGCGCCGACGGTCCGGCCACCCTCACGGATGGCGAACTTCAGGCCCTCTTCCATGGCGACCGGCTGGATCAGCGAGACGGACATCTCGGTGTTGTCGCCGGGCATGACCATCTCGGTGCCCTCGGGGAGGGTCACCACACCGGTCACGTCAGTCGTACGGAAGTAGAACTGCGGACGGTAGTTGTTGAAGAACGGCGTGTGGCGGCCGCCCTCGTCCTTGGACAGGATGTACGCCTGCGCCTCGAACTCGGTGTGCGGGGTGACCGAGCCCGGCTTGATGATGACCTGGCCGCGCTCGACGTCCTCGCGCTTGATACCGCGAAGCAGCAGACCGACGTTCTCACCGGCCTGGCCCTCGTCGAGGAGCTTCCGGAACATCTCGATACCGGTGACCGTGGTGGTGGTCTTCTCGGTCTTGATGCCGATGATGTCGACGGTCTCGTTGACCTTGAGGACACCACGCTCGATACGACCGGTGACAACGGTGCCACGGCCGGTGATCGTGAAGACGTCCTCGATCGGCATCAGGAACGGCTTGTCGACGTCGCGCTCGGGCTGCGGGATCGACTCGTCGACGGCGGCCATCAGGTTCAGGACCGACTGGCCCCACTCCTTGTCACCCTCGAGCGCCTTGAGCGCCGAGACCTTGACGACCGGAACGTCGTCGCCGGGGAACTCGTACTCGGAGAGGAGCTCACGGACCTCGAGCTCGACGAGCTCCAGGATCTCCTCGTCGTCCACCATGTCGGCCTTGTTCAGGGCGACAACGATGTACGGAACGCCGACCTGGCGGGCCAGGAGCACGTGCTCCTTGGTCTGCGGCATCGGGCCGTCGGTCGCGGCGACCACGAGGATGGCGCCGTCCATCTGCGCCGCACCCGTGATCATGTTCTTGATGTAGTCCGCGTGACCGGGGCAGTCGACGTGGGCGTAGTGACGGTTCTCCGTCTGGTACTCGACGTGCGCGATGGAGATGGTGATACCGCGCTGGCGCTCCTCAGGAGCCTTGTCGATCTGGTCGAAGGCCGAGGCCTCGTTCAGGTCCGGGTACGCGTCGTGCAGCACCTTGGTAATGGCGGCCGTGAGGGTCGTCTTACCGTGGTCGATGTGACCGATGGTGCCGATGTTGACGTGCGGCTTAGTCCGCTCGAACTTCGCCTTCGCCACTGGGGTCCTCCTGTGGAGTGGTTCTGTACGCCTTACTCATCGGCGCCAGGTGATCTTTGCTGGGGTGCCGGCTGGCGGGGCAATCCTCACGGATTGCGGGGATTGCCCCGTCAGACGGTGTCAAGCCTAAAGCGTGTTGCGGTCCGACTCCTACGAGACCGGACTTACTCGCCCTTGGCCTTCGCGATGATCTCCTCGGCGACGTTCCGCGGAACCTCGGCGTAGGAGTCGAACTGCATCGAGTAGCTCGCGCGACCCGACGTCTTGCTGCGGAGGTCTCCGACGTAGCCGAACATCTCCGAGAGCGGAACCAGGCCCGTGACGAGCTTGGCGCCGCTGCGGTCCTCCATGGACTGGATCTGACCACGGCGGGAGTTGATGTCGCCGATCACGTCGCCCATGTAGTCCTCGGGCGTGGTGACCTCGACCTTCATCATCGGCTCGAGCAGGGCCGGGGAAGCCTTGCGCGCGGCCTCCTTGAAGGCCATCGAACCGGCGATCTTGAAGGCCATCTCGGACGAGTCGACCTCGTGGAACGCACCGTCGAGGAGGGTGACCTTGACACCGGTCAGCGGGTAGCCGGCGAGAACACCGAACTCCATGGCCTCCTGGCAGCCCGCGTCCACGGACGGGATGTACTCCCGCGGGATGCGGCCACCGGTGACCTTGTTCTCGAACTCGTACCCGTCGCCCTCGAGCGGCGCGATGGCGATCTGCACCTTCGCGAACTGGCCGGAACCACCAGTCTGCTTCTTGTGCGTGTAGTCGAGACGCTCGACCGGCTTGCGCAGGGTCTCGCGGTAGGCGACCTGCGGCTTGCCGACGTTGGCCTCGACCCGGAACTCACGCTTCATACGGTCGACCAGCACGTCGAGGTGCAGCTCGCCCATACCCGCGATGATGGTCTGGCCGGTCTCCTCGTCGGTGTGCACCTGGAACGAGGGGTCCTCTTCGGCGAGACGCTGGATGGCGACACCCAGCTTCTCCTGGTCGCCCTTGGACTTGGGCTCGATGGCGACCTGGATGACCGGGGCCGGGAACTCCATCGACTCCAGGATGACCTGGTTCGAGGAGTCACAGAGGGTCTCACCGGTGGTGGTCTGCTTCAGACCCATGACGGCGACGATGTCACCGGCACCCACCGAGTCGATCTCCTCACGCTTGTTCGCGTGCATCCGGTAGATCTTGCCGATGCGCTCCTTCTTGCCCTTCACCGAGTTCTGCACCTGCGAGCCGGCCTCAAGGCGGCCCGAGTACACCCGGATGAAGGTGAGCTTGCCCAGGTGGGGGTCGCTCGCAATCTTGAACGCCAGGGCCGCCAGCGGCTCGTCCTCGGACGGCTTGCGCTTGACGATCTCCTCCGGGTCGTTGACCGCGTGGCCCTCGATGGCCTCGACGTCCAGCGGGGAGGGGAGGTAGCGCACGACCGCGTCGAGCAGGGGCTGCACGCCCTTGTTCTTGAACGCGGTACCGCAGAACACCGGGGTGACCGTGGTGTTCTCGGCCTTGCCGGAAGCGATCGTGATGCGACGGATCGCCGCGTAGAGCTGCTCCTCGGTGGGCTCCTGGCCCTCCAGGTAGAGCTCCATGATCTCTTCGTCGTTCTCGGCCACGGTCTCGAGGAGCTTGCCGCGCCACTCGTCGGCGGCCTCGATGTGCGTGTCCGGGATGTCGACGGTGTCGTACATCTCGCCCTTGGCGGCCTCGGCCGACCAGACCAGGGCCTTCATCTTGACGAGGTCGACGACACCCTTGAAGTCCATCTCGGTGCCGATGGGCAGCTGCATGACGATCGGGGTCGCGCCGAGGCGGTCCGTGATCATGTCGACGCAGCGGTGGAACTCGGCACCCGTACGGTCGAGCTTGTTGACGAAGCAGATGCGCGGAACGCCGTAGCGGTCCGCCTGACGCCAAACGGTCTCGGACTGGGGCTCGACACCGGCAACGCCGTCGAACACCGTCACGGCACCGTCGAGCACGCGCAGCGAACGCTCCACCTCGACGGTGAAGTCGACGTGGCCCGGCGTGTCGATGATGTTGATGGTGTTGTCGACGTTCTCCAGCGGCCAGTGGCAGGTCGTCGCGGCAGACGTGATCGTGATGCCGCGCTCCTGCTCCTGCTCCATCCAGTCCATCGTGGCAGCGCCGTCGTGGACTTCACCGATCTTGTAAGAGACACCGGTGTAGAACAGGATCCGCTCGGTGGTGGTCGTCTTGCCCGCGTCGATGTGGGCCATGATCCCGATGTTGCGGACCTTGGCCAGGTCAAGCGAAGTGGTAGCCATATCGGCTCAATCTTCTCTCGGTCTCGATGTGGGTTGCGACTACCAGCGGTAGTGCGCGAAGGCCTTGTTGGACTCGGCCATCTTGTGCGTGTCCTCACGCTTCTTGACCGAAGCGCCGAGGCCGTTGGAGGCGTCGAGCAGTTCGTTCATGAGGCGCTCGGTCATGGTCTTCTCGCGGCGGGCGCGGGAGTAACCCACGAGCCAGCGGAGCGACAGGGTGGCGGCGCGGCCGGGCTTGACCTCGACCGGGACCTGGTAGGTCGCGCCACCGACACGGCGGGACTTGACCTCAAGGGTCGGCTTGATGTTCTCGAGCGCGCGCTTGAGCGTGATGACCGGGTCGTTGCCGGTCTTCTCGCGCAGACCCTCCATGGCGCCGTAAACGATGCGCTCAGCGGTGGAGCGCTTGCCGTTCAGCAGCACCTTGTTGATGAGGGAGGTCACCAGAGGAGAACCGTAGACCGGGTCGATGATGACCGGGCGCTTCGGGGCGGGGCCCTTACGAGGCATTCTTACTTCTCCTTCTTGGCGCCGTAGCGGCTGCGAGCCTGCTTGCGGTTCTTGACGCCCTGCGTGTCGAGGGAGCCGCGGATGATCTTGTACCGAACACCCGGCAGGTCCTTCACACGACCACCACGCACGAGCACGATCGAGTGCTCCTGCAGGTTGTGGCCCTCACCCGGAATGTAAGCGGTGACCTCGATCCCGCTGGTCAGACGCACACGCGCGACCTTACGCAGGGCCGAGTTCGGCTTCTTCGGGGTGGTCGTGAAAACACGCGTGCAGACGCCACGGCGCTGGGGGGAACCCTCAAGCGCGGGCGTCTTGTTCTTCTCGACCTTGTCCTGCCGGCCCTTGCGGACCAGCTGCTGGATCGTAGGCACCGTTTCTCCGGTTTCTGTGTGCCAGTCTCGGTAAAGCTAACCTGGAACATCCCCGACCCACGCGGTCGGGTGTGTCGAATACTGCAGTCCGGTCTCTCGCTGGAACGAGAAAGGCGGCAGATTGCGGTGTCAAAACCAGGTCTCCGTGCGGAGGGCACTCGCTCCGGCCCGAAGGCTCGGGGAGATTGCGCGCACGGCAGGCCAGGGACACCCCAGGCACAAGGTCAGAGCGTACCTACCGCATTGGCTGCGGTCAAAACAAATGCACACGCGAAGGACACGCCGGACTCCTCACGGCGTTGCGGCCACCGTAGTGCGATCGGTCGTCGTACGGAAGAAGGCGCCACATCCCTGCAACACAGGGCGGCGGACCCGCGGGCCGGTCAGAGATTGACCGCCGCGGAGAGGATGAAGACCAGGAGGAACAGCGCCCAGCCGCCGATCGCCAGCCACCCCAGGATCAGCCCCGCGACGGCCTGGCCGTCGCCCCGCTCCCCGGTCCGGCGAATCTCGGCCCGCGCCTTGTGCCCCAGGATGACGGCCGGGATCGCCGTCAGCCCCCACGTCACCGGCGTCATGATCCCACAGACCAGCGAACCGGTCGCCGAGCTGTTCGTCGACACCGGCATCGGCATCTGCATCGGCAGGAACGCCGGCGGCACCATGGGCCGCTGCGGCATGAACTGCGCCTGCGGCACCGGCCCCATCGGCAGGTCCGCGACCAGCATCTGCAACTCGGCATGGGTCTGCGCCTTGTACGCCCGGGCGATCCGCTGTTCGTACTCCGGCTGCTGGAGCCGGCCCTCGGCGAATCCCGCCTTCAGCACATCGACCGCCCGCTCGCGGTCCGCGTGCGAGGCACGCATGGCAGGCACCTGATTCGACGGCTGGACGGGCTGCCCACCCTGCCATGGCTGGAATGCCACTTCGCGAACCTCCCCCCGCTCGACAGTTCTCCCCATCTTCTCATCACAGACGCAGGGATGGGAGGACAAGTTCCCCCGAGCGGCCCCCAATGCCGCAGGGCGGCCACCCGTGAGGGATGGCCGCCCTGTCGCTGTCGTACAGGCCAGAACTACTGGTTGTACGGGCCGTAGTCGTAGTCCTCCAGCGGGACCGCCTGGCCGGAGCCGGTGCCGAAGGGCGAGTAGTCGATGTCGTCGTAACCGACGGCCGAGTACATCGCGGCCTTGGCCTCCTCGGTGGGCTCGACCCGGATGTTGCGGTAGCGGGACAGGCCCGTACCGGCCGGGATGAGCTTACCGATGATGACGTTCTCCTTGAGGCCGATCAGGGAGTCCGACTTGGCGTTGATCGCCGCGTCGGTCAGGACCCTGGTCGTCTCCTGGAAGGACGCCGCCGACAGCCAGGACTCGGTGGCCAGCGAAGCCTTGGTGATACCCATCAGCTGCGGACGGCCGGAGGCCGGGTGGCCGCCTTCCGCCACGACCCGACGGTTCTCGCTCTCGAACTTCGTGCGCTCCACGAGCTCGCCCGGCAGCAGCTCCGCGTCGCCGGACTCGATGATCGTCACGCGGCGCAGCATCTGCCGGATGATGATCTCGATGTGCTTGTCGTGGATCGCCACGCCCTGGCTGTTGTAGACCTTCTGGACCTCGCCGACCAGGTGGACCTGGACGGCACGCTGGCCGAGGATCCGCAGCACGTCGTGCGGGTTGATCGCACCCACGGTCATCGGCTGACCGACCGTGACGTGGTCACCCTCGCCGACCAGGAGACGGGCACGCTTGGAGACGCCGTAGGCCATCTCGTCGCTGCCGTCGTCCGGGGTGACGACGACCTTCTTGGTCTTCTCGGTCTCCTCGATCCGGACGCGGCCGGCCGCCTCCGAGATCGGGGCGACACCCTTGGGCGTACGGGCCTCGAAGAGCTCGACGACACGCGGCAGACCCAGGGTGATGTCGTCACCGGCCACACCACCGGTGTGGAAGGTACGCATCGTCAGCTGGGTGCCGGGCTCACCGATGGACTGGGCGGCGATGATGCCGACCGCCTCACCGATGTCGACCAGCTTGCCGGTGGCCAGCGAGCGGCCGTAGCAGAAGGCACAGGTGCCGACCGCGGACTCACAGGTCAGGACCGAGCGGGTCTTGACCTCCTCGACGCCGGCGTTGACCAGCGCGTCGATGAGCACGTCACCGAGGTCGACGTTCGCCGGCGCGACGACCTTGCCGTCGACGACGACGTCCTCGGCCAGCATGCGGGCGTAGACGCTGGACTCGACGTCGTCCGCCTTGCGCAGGACACCGGCGGCGTCCTTCGAGGCGATCCGCAGCTTGAGGCCGCGCTCGGTGCCGCAGTCCTCCTCGCGAATGATGACGTCCTGGGAGACGTCGACCAGACGACGGGTGAGGTAACCGGAGTCGGCGGTACGAAGGGCGGTGTCCGCCAGACCCTTACGGGCACCGTGCGTGGAGATGAAGTACTCCAGCACGGACAGACCCTCGCGGAACGACGCCTTGATGGGACGCGGGATGGTCTCGTTCTTCGCGTTCGACACCAGACCACGCATACCGGCGATCTGCCGCATCTGCATCATGTTTCCTCGGGCACCCGAGTCAACCATCATGAAGATGGGGTTCGTCTTGGGGAAGTTCTCGTTCATCGCCTCGGCGACCTCGTTGGTCGCCTTGGTCCAGATGTTGATCAGTTCCTGAGTGCGCTCGTCCTTGGTGATCAGACCGCGCTCGTACTGCTTCTGGACCTTCTCGTCCTGGGCCTCGTAGCCCGCGACGATGGCCTTCTTGGCCTCCGGCACGACGATGTCCGAGACGGCGACGGTGACGCCGGAACGGGTCGCCCAGTGGAAGCCGGCCGCCTTCAGGTTGTCGAGCGTCGCCGCCACGATGACCTTGGGGTAGCGCTCGGCCAGGTCGTTGACGATCGCGGAGAGCTGCTTCTTGCCCACCGAGTAGTCGACGAACGGGTAGTCCTCGGGCAGCAGCTCGTTGAAGAGCGCGCGGCCCAGGGTCGTACGCAGCCGGAAGCTGTCACCCTGCTGCCACTCGGGCTCGCCCTCCTCCGGAACCGGCGGGGTCCAGCCGCGGGGCGGGACGGTGCCGATCGGGAAGCGGATGTCGACCTTCGCCTGGAGCGAGAGCTCGCGGGCGTCGAAGGCCATGATCGCCTCGGCGACCGAGCCGAACGCACGGCCCTCACCGATGACCTTGCGCTCCTCCTCATCCGTGGTGAGGAAGAAGAGACCGAGCACCATGTCCTGGGTCGGCATGGTGACCGGACGGCCGTCGGCCGGCTTGAGGATGTTGTTCGAGGACAGCATCAGGATGCGGGCCTCGGCCTGCGCCTCCGCGGACAGCGGGAGGTGGACGGCCATCTGGTCACCGTCGAAGTCCGCGTTGAACGCGGTGCAGACGAGCGGGTGAATCTGAATGGCCTTGCCCTCGACCAGCTGCGGCTCGAACGCCTGGATGCCGAGGCGGTGCAGGGTGGGCGCACGGTTCAGCAGCACCGGGTGCTCGGCGATGACCTCTTCGAGCACGTCGTAGACGACCGTGCGGCCGCGCTCGACCATGCGCTTGGCCGACTTGATGTTCTGCGCGTGGTTCAGGTCGACCAGGCGCTTCATCACGAACGGCTTGAAGAGCTCCAGCGCCATGGCCTTGGGCAGACCGCACTGGTGCAGCTTGAGCTGCGGGCCGACGACGATGACGGAACGCGCCGAGTAGTCGACTCGCTTACCGAGCAGGTTCTGACGGAACCGGCCCTGCTTACCCTTCAGCATGTCGCTGAGGGACTTCAGCGGACGGTTACCGGGACCGGTGACCGGGCGACCGCGGCGGCCGTTGTCGAACAGCGCGTCGACGGCCTCCTGCAGCATCCGCTTCTCGTTGTTCACGATGATCTCGGGGGCACCGAGGTCAAGGAGACGCTTGAGGCGGTTGTTGCGGTTGATCACACGGCGGTACAGGTCGTTCAGGTCGGAGGTCGCGAAGCGGCCACCGTCCAGCTGCACCATCGGACGCAGGTCCGGCGGGATCACCGGGATGCAGTCCAGCACCATGCCCTTGGGGCTGTTGCGGGTCTGCAGGAAGGCGGAGACGACCTTGAGGCGCTTGAGCGCACGGGTCTTCTTCTGGCCCTTGCCGGTACGGATGATCTCGCGGAGGCGCTCGGCCTCCTCCTCGAGGTCGAAGGTCTCCAGGCGCTTCTGCAGGGCAGCGGCCCCCATGGAGCCGTCGAAGTACGTGCCGAAGCGGTCACGCAGCTCGCGGTAGAGCAGCTCGTCGCCCTCCAGGTCCTGGACCTTGAGGTTCTTGAAGCGGCTCCAGACCTCGTCGAGGCGGTCGATCTCGCGCTGCGCACGGTCGCGCAGCTGCTTCATCTCACGCTCGGCGCCCTCGCGCACCTTGCGGCGCACGTCCGCCTTGGCGCCCTCGGCCTCCAGCTCGGCCAGGTCGGTCTCGAGCTTCTTGGCGCGGGCCTCCAGGTCGGAGTCGCGGCGCTGCTCGATCTGCTGGCGCTCGACGGAGACGTGGGCCTCCAGCGAGGGCAGGTCGCGCGTACGGCGCTCCTCGTCCACCCACGTGATCATGTAGGCGGCGAAGTAAATGACCTTCTCGAGGTCCTTGGGCGCGAGGTCCAGCAGGTAGCCCAGCCGGCTCGGGACGCCCTTGAAGTACCAGATGTGGGTAACAGGAGCGGCCAGCTCGATGTGGCCCATCCGCTCACGACGCACCTTGGCGCGAGTGACCTCGACGCCGCAGCGCTCGCAGATGATGCCCTTGAAGCGGACGCGCTTGTACTTACCGCAGTAGCACTCCCAGTCCCGGGTAGGACCGAAGATCTTCTCGCAGAAGAGTCCGTCCTTTTCGGGCTTGAGGGTGCGGTAGTTGATGGTCTCCGGCTTCTTGACCTCACCGTGGGACCACTGACGGATGTCGTCAGCGGTGGCGAGGCCGATCCGCAGCTCGTCGAAGAAGTTGACGTCGAGCACTATGCGTCAATCCCTCTCAGGGTCGTGTCTCTATGGTCTGAACTGGGTCCGGGGAGGGGCCGGGACCTCCTCTGCACGAGGTGGTCCCGGCCAGACCCGTCAGACCTCTTCGACGCTGCTCGGCTCGCGCCGCGACAGGTCGATGCCGAGCTCCTCCGCAGCGCGGAAGACGTCCTCGTCGGTGTCGCGCATCTCGATGGACATGCCGTCCGAGGACAGCACCTCCACGTTGAGGCACAGGGACTGCATTTCCTTGATGAGCACCTTGAAGGACTCGGGAATGCCGGGCTCGGGGATGTTCTCGCCCTTGACGATGGCCTCGTAGACCTTCACGCGGCCGGTGACGTCGTCGGACTTGATCGTCAGCAGCTCCTGGAGGGCGTATGCGGCGCCGTAAGCCTCCAGCGCCCACACCTCCATCTCACCGAAGCGCTGGCCACCGAACTGAGCCTTACCACCCAGCGGCTGCTGGGTGATCATCGAGTACGGACCGGTCGAGCGGGCGTGCAGCTTGTCGTCGACCAGGTGGTGCAGCTTGAGGATGTACATGTACCCGACCGAGATCGGGTCCGGGAACGGCTCACCGGAGCGGCCGTCGAAGAGCTGGGCCTTGCCCGAGCCCTTGACCATCCGCTCGCCGTCGCGGTTGGGGAGCGTCGAGTCGAACAGACCCGCCAGCTCGTCCTCGCGCGCACCGTCGAAGACCGGGGTGGCGACGTTGGTCCGCGGCGCGACGTCGTCGGCGCCGATCGCCTGCAGCCGCTGCTGCCAGTCCTCGGAGCCCTCGACCTTCCAGCCCTGGCTGGCGAGCCAGCCGAGGTGGATCTCCAGGACCTGTCCCGGGTTCATTCGGGACGGGACACCCAGCGGGTTGAGGATGATGTCGACCGGGGTGCCGTCCTCCAGGAACGGCATGTCCTCGACCGGCAGGATCTTCGAGATGACGCCCTTGTTGCCGTGACGGCCGGCGAGCTTGTCACCGTCGGTGATCTTGCGCTTCTGCGCGACGTAGACGCGGACCAGCTGGTTCACGCCCGGCGGCAGCTCGTCGCCCTCTTCGCGGTCGAAGACGCGGACGCCGATGACCTTGCCGATCTCACCGTGCGGCACCTTCAGCGAGGTGTCGCGCACCTCGCGCGCCTTCTCACCGAAGATCGCGCGGAGCAGGCGCTCCTCGGGCGTCAGCTCGGTCTCACCCTTGGGCGTGACCTTGCCGACGAGGATGTCGCCGGCCACGACCTCGGCACCGATCCGGATGATGCCGCGCTCGTCGAGGTCGGAGAGGACCTCCTCGGAGACGTTCGGGATGTCCCGGGTGATCTCCTCGGGGCCGAGCTTGGTGTCACGGGCGTCGACCTCGTGCTCCTCGATGTGGATCGAGGAGAGGACGTCGTCCTGCACGAGGCGCTGCGACAGGATGATCGCGTCCTCGTAGTTGTGGCCCTCCCACGGCATGAACGCGACGAGCAGGTTCTTGCCGAGCGCCATCTCGCCCTGGTCCGTGGACGGACCGTCGGCGAGGACCTGGCCCTCGATGACCCGCGCGCCCTCGTCCACGACGACCTTCTGGTTGAAGGAGGTGCCCTGGTTGGAGCGGGTGAACTTGGCGACGCGGTACGTGGTGTACGTGCCGTCGTCGTTGGCGACGGTGATGTAGTCCGCGGAAACCTCCTGGACCACACCGTCCTTCTCCGCCTTGATGACGTCACCGGCGTCGACCGCGCAGCGGTACTCCATGCCGGTACCGACCAGCGGCGACTCCGCCTTGATCAGCGGAACGGCCTGGCGCATCATGTTCGATCCCATGAGCGCGCGGTTGGCGTCGTCGTGCTCGAGGAACGGGATCATGGCGGTCGCGGCCGACACCATCTGGCGCGGCGAGACGTCCATGAAGTCCACCTCGTCGGCGGGGACGAGGTCGACCTCGCCGCCACGACGGCGGACCAGCACACGCTGCTCGGAGAAGCGCATGTCGTCGCTGAGCTTGGCGTTGGCCTGCGCGATCAGGAAGCGGTCCTCCTCATCTGCGGTGAGGTAGTCCACCTCCTCCGTGACCTGGCCGTCGACGACCTTGCGGTACGGCGTCTCGATGAAGCCGAAGACGTTGACCCGGCCGTACGACGCGAGCGAACCGATCAGACCGATGTTCGGGCCTTCAGGGGTCTCGATCGGGCACATGCGGCCGTAGTGAGACGGGTGCACGTCACGGACGTCCAGGCCGGCCCGCTCACGGGAGAGACCACCCGGGCCCAGCGCCGACAGACGACGCTTGTGGGTCAGACCCGACAGCGGGTTGGTCTGGTCCATGAACTGGGACAGCTGGCTGGTGCCGAAGAACTCCTTGATGGAGGCGACGACCGGCCGGATGTTGATCAGGGTCTGCGGCGTGATCGCCTCGACGTCCTGGGTCGTCATGCGCTCGCGCACGACGCGCTCCATACGGGCGAGACCCGTACGGACCTGGTTCTGGATCAGCTCGCCGACGTTGCGCAGACGACGGTTGCCGAAGTGGTCGATGTCGTCGGTCTCGACAACGATGGAGTTGCCGTTCTCGCCGATCGTCTCGGTCTCGCCGGCGTGCAGCTTGACCAGGTACTTGATCGTGGCGATGACGTCATCGGTGGTCAGCACACCGGCGTCGAGCGGCTCGTCGCCGCCGAGCTTCTTGTTGACCTTGTAGCGGCCGACCTTGGCGAGGTCGTAGCGCTTGGGGTTGAAGTACAGGTTCTCGAGCAGCGTCTGCGCGGCCTCACGGGTCGGCGGCTCGCCCGGACGCAGCTTGCGGTAGATGTCGAGCAGCGCGTCGTCCTGGCCCTGGGTGTGGTCCTTCTCCAGGGTGGCGCGCATGGACTCGTACTCGCCGAACTCCTCGAGGATCTGCTCGGTGGTCCACCCGAGCGCCTTGAGCAGGACGGTCACGGACTGCTTGCGCTTGCGGTCGATGCGCACACCGACCATGTCGCGCTTGTCGATCTCCATCTCCAGCCAGGCACCCCGGGACGGGATGATCTTGGCGGAGAAGATGTCCTTGTCGGACGTCTTGTCGATGGAGCTGTCGAAGTAGACGCCCGGCGAGCGGACCAGCTGCGAGACGACGACACGCTCGGTGCCGTTGATGCAGAAGGTGCCCTTGTTGGTCATGAGCGGGAAGTCGCCCATGAAGACCGTCTGGGACTTGATCTCGCCGGTCTCGTTGTTCGTGAACTCCGCCGTGACGAAGAGCGGGGCGGCGTACGTGAAGTCGCGCTCCTTGCACTCGTCGATGGAGTTCTTCGGGGGCTCGAAGCGGTGGTCGCGGAACGTCAGCGACATCGACCCGGAGAAGTCTTCGATCGGGGAGATCTCTTCGAAGATCTCTTCAAGACCGGACTTGGTGGGGACTTCCTGCCCACTCTCCAGCGCAGCCTCGACGCGACCCTTCCATGCGGCATTGCCGAGCAGCCAGTCGAAGCTTTCGGTCTGCAGCGCAAGGAGGTTCGGAACCCCGAGGGGCTCCTTGATCTTCGCAAAAGAGATGCGCAGCGGGGCGGTGCTGTCGCCGTTGTTCGTATTGGCAGTCGAGGCGTTGCGCGAGGCGGCCAAGAGGGGGTCCTTCCGAGGGCTCGGACTCACTACGCGCGTACCGGTTCCGACTCGAGCAGACTGAGGGAAAGCCCAGGTCAGGGCGGATCATCCAGCTTTGCTCGGGCTCGGATATGCCCCTGGTGACGGGCAGGGAGCAGCTAACAGGCAGCGCAAAGGGTCAGTGTAGCCACAAGGCCCACTGATGTCCAGAGCGAGATTCCGGAGACCGGTCCAGCACCGTGATACCGACCTTCTCCCTCCGGGAAGTCGCGTCCTCCGCAACGGAGGATCCCCTCGTTTGTTCTTCTCAATGCCCTGCGCCTGCCGAAAGCCCTGCGCCAGTGGCGCACACCGATGCTTCCCTCTTCGTCGGCGATCCATGCCTCGAACCGAGGATCGCTTCTGCGTCGCGTCCCGAGAATTGCGCGCCGCGTGCGGTTCGTCAAGGCCCCCCACCTCTGCGAGATCGTCACATGGGGGCACGTCCGGGCAACGATGATCACCATACTCGCACTCCGGCCGGAGGCAACGCAGCCGTGGCGAGCACGCCGAAGGGCGACCACCCGCATGGGTGATCGCCCTTGGCTGTCGTCCCGTTACGCCTCAGGCGCTCAGGACCCGAGTCAGAGACTCAGTGGGGTCACTTGACCTCGACGGAGGCACCGGCGCCCTTGAGGGCCTCGGCGGCCTTCTCGGCGGCGTCCTTGGCGACCTTCTCGAGGACCGGCTTCGGGGTGCCGTCCACGAGGTCCTTGGCCTCCTTCAGGCCCAGGGAGGTCAGCTCACGCACGACCTTGATGACCTGGATCTTCTTGTCGCCGGCACCGGTGAGGATGACGTCGAACTCGTCCTGCTCCTCAGCAGCCTCGGCGGCCGGGGCACCCGGGCCCGCAACGGCAACGGCGGCCGGGGCGGCAGCGGTGACGTCGAACTTCTCCTCGAACGCCTTCACGAACTCGGAGAGCTCGATGAGGGTCATCTCCTCGAACTGCGCGAGCAGGTCTTCCTGGCTGAGCTTCGCCATGATGGGCGATCCTTCCACTAATTCGGCTGGTGCCGGGATGTACATGTGAGGCGGGCGTACGTCGGGCCCGCTGTGGCCTCTCCGCCTAGGCGGACCTACGCGAGAGCTGCCAATGTGCGAGCCGAATTACTCGGCACCGCCCTGCTCGGCCTGCTTGGCACGAAGCGCCTCCGCGGTGCGGACGAACTTCGAGGGAAGCGCCTGGAAGAGCGCGGCAGCCTGGGACTGCTTGCCCTTCATGGCGCCCGCCAGCTTGGCGAGCAGAACCTCGCGGGACTCGAGGTCCGCAAGCTTCTTGATCTCGTCGGCGGACAGCGCCTTGCCGTCAAGGACACCGCCCTTGATGACGAGAGAGGGGTTCTCCTTGGCGAAGTCACGAAGACCCTTCGCCGCCTCGACCGGGTCACCGGTCACAAAGGCGACAGCCGTCGAGCCACTGAGGTGCTCGTCCAGCTGAATCCCGGCCTCATTGGCCGCGATCTTGGTCAGCGTGTTCTTCACCACACGGTACTGAGCGTTCTCGCCGAGCGAACGACGCAGCTGCTTGAGCTGCGCCACAGTCAGTCCGGTGTAAGAGGTCACAACAGCCGCGTTGGAGTTACGGAGCTTCTCCGTGATCTCCTCAACAGCTGCGATCTTGTCGGACGTCGCCATGAGCCTCGGCCTCCTTCCGGGTGATGAGGACCGCGCAGAAGGGGCTGGGCAAAACAAACGCCCCGGCGCAGGCGCACGGGGCGAGACTCGACCAGGCTCACGCCCGGGAGTTCTTCCACAGTCACCTGCGCAGGCCGTCCGCAGCTAGCGGATCCTTCGGCCACCACACGCCCGGGAGTCGGACGCGCAGAGACAACCAGCGGTCTTTGGCTTCCCGCATACGGTACGGGAGGGGCCCCCGTCAGGCAAATCGGCCGGGAGGGGCCCCGACTGGGTCCCCTCCCGGCCGCGGTGATCAGGCGCCGGGCGGCGTCATGACGTCGCTCGCCGGCGGCAGCGTCACGTCCACCTTGGTGCCGTAGTTCGAGTAGTAGACCGTCGAGTCCATCGCGTTCCGGCCGTCCATCTGCTCACGCTTCTTGACGAGCAGGTTCTCCGAGCTGACCCACAGGTCGATGGTCTCCTGCGTCGCACCGCTCTGCTTCAGCTGCTGCTCCAGCGCCTTCAGGTCGGACTCACTGAGGCTCTTGGACTGCATCTTGACCAGCTCGGCCACCTCGACCGTGCCGGTGTAGTGGGTCGCCTGGACGCCGCGGACGTCCTCCTTGCCCGCCTCCTTGACCTTGCCGGAGGCGATCAGCAGATCCACCGACTTGCCGGGGTCGTTGTTCTGCAGGGCGTCCTTCATCATGGCGCCGGCCGGGCCCTGCTTGGCCAGCAGCTCGTAGTCGTACTTGATCCAGTTCTTGCCGCCCATCGGCATGCCCATGTTCATGTACATCGCCTGCGGCGTGTAGAGCGCCTTCATCGGCTTGCCGGAGCTCATGGGGCCGCCGCCGGTCATGGTGATGTCGAGGGTCATCTTGATGCCGTTCGACCAGTCCATCGCGCCCTTCATGGTGCGCGTGGTCGGCCCGACCTTCTGGGTGCCGTCGATCTCCGCGGACTTCTTGCTGTCCACCTGCTGCGAGGCCGTCTTCAGCGACGCCAGCGCCGCGTCCAGCGGGGACTGGTGCGAATCGGATCCGCCGCCGCTCCCGCCGGCGTTGTCGCTCTTGCCGCCGTTACAGGCGGTAAGACCGGCGACCATGACAACTCCCGCCACGACGGCGGCAATACGCGTGCTGCGCACTGAGGCTCCCCCTTTAGATCTTCCTTATGGACCTCGGGGCGACTCTAGACCAAACGGGTGACACTCATGCGTCAGACCCCGCTCTCCTTGCGGAGGGCGGGGCCTGAGGTGCTGCTACGCGCTACGAGGCGTCGATCGGGAAGATCAGACGGCCTCGTCCTCGACGAGGAGGTTGCGGGTGCGGTTGGCGTCCAGCGGGATGCCGGGGCCCATCGTGGTGGTGATGGTCGCCTTCTTGATGTAGCGGCCCTTGGCAGCGGACGGCTTGAGGCGAGTGATCTCCTCGAGCGCCGCGGCGTAGTTCTCCACCAGCTTGGTCTCGTCGAAGGAGACCTTGCCGATGATGAAGTGGAGGTTCGCGTGCTTGTCCACGCGGAACTCGATCTTGCCGCCCTTGATGTCGGTGACAGCCTTGGCGACATCCGGGGTGACGGTGCCGGTCTTCGGGTTCGGCATCAGACCACGCGGACCGAGCACGCGGCCGAGGCGGCCGACCTTGCCCATGAGGTCCGGGGTGGCGACGACGGCGTCGAAGTCCAGGCGGCCCTTGGCGACCTCGTCGATCAGTTCGTCCGAGCCGACGATGTCGGCGCCGGCGGCTTCCGCGGCCGCAGCACGGTCACCGGTCGCGAAGACCAGGACCCGGGCGGTCTTACCGGTGCCGTGCGGGAGGTTCACGGTGCCACGGACCATCTGGTCGGCCTTGCGCGGGTCGACACCCAGACGCATGGCGACCTCGACGGTCGCGTCGAACTTGACGGACGAGGTCTCCTTGGCGAGACGGACGGCCTCGAGCGGGGCGTACTGACGCTCCCGGTCGATCTTCGCGTCCGCGTTGCGAAGAGTCTTGCTGCGCTTCACTTCTGCTCCTGATGCAGTGGGGTGGAGTCGTGGTCCGAACCAGCGCCTGGTCCTGCCACGGAGTGCCGTGAGGGGCTGAGGATCAGCCCTCGACCGTGATGCCCATGGAGCGGGCGGTGCCGGCGATGATCTTCTCGGCGGCGTCCAGGTCGTTGGCGTTCAGGTCGGGCATCTTGGTGGTGGCGATGTCACGGACCTGGTCGCGCGTGATCTTGGCGACCTTGGTCTTGTGCGGCTCGCCGGAGCCCTTCTCCACGCCCGCGGCCTTCAGGATGAGCTTCGCGGCCGGCGGGGTCTTGGTGACGAAGGTGAAGGAGCGGTCCTCGTAGACCGTGATCTCCACCGGCACGACCATGCCACGCTGCGACTCGGTCGCGGCGTTGTAGGCCTTGCAGAACTCCATGATGTTGACGCCGTGCTGACCCAGCGCGGGGCCGACCGGCGGAGCCGGGTTTGCGGCACCGGCCTGGATCTGGAGCTTGATAAGCCCCGTGACCTTCTTCTTCTTGGGAGGCATGCTCTCTCCGGGTCCTAGTGAGAGGTGTTTCGCCAGTCCATCCGGTCATCCGGATGGAGGCATACCGCACAACGATAACGGGTATGGTCGCGCGGCCAAAAACCGAGCAGGTCAGACCGGCTGTGAGCCCGTCTGACCTGGTCGGTGGTCGGTGGTCCGGAAGAACCTTGTTCTTCCGGCTCAGTTCTTCTGGATCTGGTCGAAGGACAGCTCGACCGGGGTCTCGCGGCCGAAGATCTCGACCAGGCCCTTGACCTTCTTCGAGTCGGCGTTGATCTCGTTGATCGTCGCCTGCAGCGTCGCGAACGGGCCGTCGGTGACGGTGACCGAGTCGCCCACCTCGAAGTCCAGCACCTGGACCTCGACCTTGCGGGACGGCGCCGGCTTGCCCTCGGCCGCGGCGGCCTCCTTGGCGGCCTTCTCCTCAGCCTCCGGGGCGAGCATCTTGACGATCTCGTCCAGCGTCAGCGGGTAGGGGTCGTAGGCGTTGCCGACGAAGCCGGTGACGCCCGGCGTGTTGCGCACGACGCCCCAGGACTCGTTCGTCAGGTCCATGCGCACGAGCACGTAGCCAGGGAGCTTGTTCTGGCGGATGGTCTTGCGCTCGCCGTTCTTGATCTGCGCGACCTCTTCCTGCGGCACCTCGGCCTGGAAGATGTAGTCCTCGACGTTCAGCGAGACGGCGCGCTGTTCGAGGTTGGTCTTCACGCGGTTCTCGTAGCCCGCGTAGGTGTGGATGACGTACCACTCGCCGGGCAGGCCACGCAGCTCGTCGCGGAGGGCGGCCACCGGGTCGACCGGCTCCTGCTCCTCGGCGGTCTCGTCCTCGGCGACCTCCGCCGTGGCCTCGGCCTCGTCCTCGATGTGCACCGCGGCCTCTTCGGCGGGCTCACCGGCTTCGGCGTCCTCGGCGTCGAGCTCGTCGACGGTGTCGGCACCCTCGATGATCTCTTGCTCGGTGTCGTCGCCCACGACCTCGGCCGAGACAGCCGCGTCAACGTCGGCCGCTGCCGTCTCGGCGGATTCGGCGGCGTCGTTCAGGTTCGGGTCAGACACGGTGGCTGCTTCTTCCTGGCTTCAAGGGGTTGAACATGCGAAATAGGCGCCCGCGCAGGCGCCCTCCGCGGGATCAGCCGAAGACGTACCCGACGACTCGGTTGATTCCCAAGTCAATCACGGTTACGAGGCCGATGATGATGACAACGAAGACGATCACCACACTGGTGTACGTCGTCAGCTGGCTGCGCGTGGGCCAGACGACCTTGCGGAGTTCCGCGATGACCTGGCGGTAGAAGAGCGCGAGACGCGCGAAAGGGCCCTTCTTGCCGCGCTTGCCGCCGCGACGGGGCTTCTTCTGGGACTCAGCGGCCTCGTCCTCGGAACGACCGCGCTCAGGCATGTCGATGGAGCCCAGGGCGTCCGTCACTCGTCCTCACCTGAATCCGGGTCGTGGCCGTGCCGCGCCCGGTGGAGCCGCACGGCGGTGCATACGTACGCCTGCACGCACTGCGGTGAGAGTGCGTGTAGCAGGGCCGGAGGGACTTGAACCCCCAACCGCTGGTTTTGGAGACCAGTGCTCTACCAATTGAGCTACGACCCTTTGTGGTTCCCCCAACCTACCGCATGCGGTCGACTGCACTATGTGCGTGCGCCGCGGCGACCCGTTGGAGGCCAACGGTCAGCGAGTGTACGTGCTTCCGGGCCACTCGTCGAACACGGTTGTCCCGGGGAGGCCCCGCAAACCCGTGTGTCGGGCAGGTGAGGGGTCTGCAACGATGCATGTATGAGCGCTGCAACCCCTTCCGCATCGTCCCCCACCGACCGCCGGGTCTCGGCCCGGGTCGGTTCGATCTCCGAGTCCGCGACCCTCGCCGTCGACGCCAAGGCGAAGGCCCTCAAGGCCGCCGGACGACCGGTGATCGGCTTCGGCGCCGGTGAGCCCGACTTCCCCACGCCCGGCTACATCGTCGACGCGGCGATCGAGGCGTGCCGCAACCCGAAGTTCCACCGCTACACGCCGGCCGGCGGGCTCCCCGAGCTCAAGTCCGCGATCGCCGCGAAGACGCTGCGCGATTCCGGTTACGAGGTCGAGGCCGCGAACGTACTGGTGACGAACGGCGGCAAGCAGGCCATCTACGAGGCGTTCGCCGCCATCCTGGACCCGGGTGACGAGGTCATCGTCCCGGCGCCGTACTGGACGACCTACCCCGAGTCGATCCGGCTCGCGGGCGGTGTGCCGGTCGACGTGGTCGCCGACGAGACCACCGGCTACCGCGTGACCGTCGACCAGCTGGAGGCGGCCCGTACGGAGCGCACGAAGGTGCTGCTGTTCGTCTCGCCGTCGAACCCGACCGGCGCGGTCTACTCCCGCGAGCAGGTCGAGGCGGTCGGCCGCTGGGCCGCCTCGCACGGGCTGTGGGTGCTGACCGACGAGATCTACGAGCACCTGGTCTACGGCGACGCCCAGTTCTCGTCGCTGCCGGTGGTCGTGCCCGAGCTGCGCGACAAGTGCATCATCGTCAACGGCGTGGCCAAGACGTACGCGATGACCGGCTGGCGGGTGGGCTGGGCGATCGGCCCGAAGGACGTCATCAAGGCCGCGACGAACCTCCAGTCGCACGCCACCTCGAACGTCTCCAACGTCGCCCAGGCCGCGGCCATCGCGGCGGTCTCCGGCGACCTCGCGGCCGTCGAGGAGATGAAGGTCGCCTTCGACCGGCGGCGCAAGACGATCGTGCGGATGCTCAACGAGATCGACGGCGTGCTGTGCCCGGAGCCGGAGGGCGCGTTCTACGCGTACCCGTCGGTGAAGGAGCTCCTGGGCAAGGAGATCCGCGGCAAGCGCCCGCAGACCAGCGTGGAGCTGGCCGAGCTGATCCTGGAGGAGGCGGAGGTCGCCGTCGTCCCGGGTGAAGCCTTCGGCACCCCCGGCTACCTGCGGCTTTCGTACGCGCTGGGCGACGAGGACCTGGTGGAGGGCGTGTCCCGGATCCAGAAGCTGCTGGCGGAGGCCAAGTAGCCACCTCCGGATTTCCGGAAGTGCCAGGGCGGGCGGTCGGACGCATTCCGGCCGCCCGCTCGCGCGTTCTTCCGGACACCCCTTCGGGAAAGGCCCTACCGGCGTGCCGCCCGGATACGGCAAGATCCTCAGATGCAGCACTTTTCAGGGGGCCACGCCCCGAACCCCCCGAGCACTCGTGCCCGCGACGGTGCCGCTGTTCGAGATCTGCGCCGGCTGCCGAAGGCCCATCTGCACCTGCACTTCACCGGTTCGATGCGGCCCGCGACGCTGCTGGATCTCGCCGACAAGTACGGCGTCCACCTGCCGGAGGCGCTGCGCGGCGGTGAGCCGCCCCAATTGCGGGCCACGGACGAGCGCGGCTGGTTCCGTTTCCAACGGCTCTACGACATCGCCCGCTCGTGCCTGCGCGCTCCCGAGGACATCCAGCGGCTGGTGTTCGAGGCCGCCGAGGAGGACGTCCGGGACGGTTCGCGCTGGCTGGAGATCCAGGTCGACCCGACCTCGTACGCCCCGCGGCTGGGCGGGCTGATCCCGGCGCTGGAGATCATCCTGGACGCGGTGGAGCGCGCCTCCCGCCACACCGGCCTGGGCATCCGCGTGCTGATCGCGGCGAACCGCATGAAGCACCCGCTGGACGCCCGTACGCTCGCGCGGCTCGCGGTGCGCTTCGCGGACCGGGGCGTGATCGGCTTCGGGCTCTCCAACGACGAACGCCGGGGATTCGCCCGGGACTTCGACCGGGCCTTCGCCATCGCCCGGGAGGGCGGCCTGCTGGCGGCGCCGCACGGCGGTGAGCTGTCCGGGCCCGCCAGCGTCCGGGACTGCCTCGACGATCTGCACGCCGGCCGGATCGGCCACGGCGTACGGGCCGCCGAGGACCCCGCACTGCTGCGCCGGCTGGCCTCGCGCCAGGTGACGTGCGAGGTGTGCCCGTCGTCGAACGTGGCGCTGGGGGTCTACGAGAAGCCCGAGGACGTACCGCTGCGGACCTTCTTCGACGCCGGGGTGCCGATGGCGCTGGGCGCGGACGACCCGCTGCTGTTCGGCGCACGGCTGGCCGCGCAGTACGAGATCGCCCGCACCGCGCACGCCTTCACCGACGAGGAGCTGGCCGAGCTGGCCCGCCAGTCGGTCCGCGGCTCCCGCGCCCCCCAGGACGCGCAGCAGCGGCTGCTGACGGACATCGACGCCTGGCTGGCCGGATAGGCGCGGCCGGCCGCTCCGGGGCCGGTCAGAGGCTGACGCCGACCGTCACCGGTTCGTTGACGAGGGTGATGCCGAAGGCCGCGTGGACGCCGTCACGGACCTCGCGGGCCAGGGCGAGCAGGTCCTCGGTGGTGGCCTCGCCGCGGTTGGTGAGGGCGAGGGTGTGCTTGGTGGAGATACGGGCCGGGCCGCTGCCGTAGCCCTTGGTGAAGCCGGCCCGGTCGATCAGCCAGGCCGCGGAGGTCTTCACCATGCCGTCGCCGGCCGGGAAGGCGGGCGGCGCGGTGTCGGGGCCGAGGCGCTCCCGGACGCGCTCCAGGAAGGCGGTGTGCTCGGCCTCGGTGAGGATCGGGTTGGTGAAGAAGGAGCCGGCCGACCAGGTGTCGTGGTCCGCCGGGTCCAGCACCATGCCCTTGCCGGCCCGCAGCGCCAGGACGGTCTTCCGGGCGACGGCGGCCGGGACCCGGTCACCGGGCTCGACGCCGAGGGCGCGGGCGGTCTCGGCGTACTTCAGCGGCGCGGAGAGCCCCCCGGCGTCCTCCAGCGCGAAGCGCACCCGCAGCACCACGAACCGGTCGGGATGCGCCTTGAAGCGGCTGTGGCGGTAGGAGAAGCCGCACTCCTCGCCCGGCAGCGTGACGGTCTCGCCGGCCCGGCGGTCGTACGCGACCACCTCGGTGATCGTGGCGGAGACCTCCTGGCCGTACGCGCCCACGTTCTGGATCGGGGTGGCGCCCGCCGAGCCGGGGATGCCGGCCAGGCACTCGATGCCGGCCAGCCCGGCCTCGACCGTGCGGGCGACCGCGTCGGACCAGTTCTCGCCGGCGGCCAGCTCCAGCGTCGTGCCGTCGAGCGTGAAACCGCTGGTGGCGATCCGCAGGGCCGTACCGTCGAAGCCCTTGTCGCCGATGACGAGGTTGCTGCCACCGCCGATGATCAGCAGCGGGGTGCCCGCGTCGTCGGCGGCGCGGACGGCGGCGATCACCTCGTCGTCGGTGGTGGCCGTGACGAGGCGGGTCGCCGGGCCGCCGAGCCGGAAGGTGGTCAGCGGGGCGAGGGGGGCGTTGTCTTCTACGGTTGCCACGTGTCGTTCCTGCACGCGCCCAAGAGTACGGGGGCGGCCCGGCGGTACCGCCCGGCCGCCCCCGGCACGGGCTCAGGCCAGGCGGACCACGGCGCGGGACATGCCCAGCACCTTCTGGCCGGCGCTCATCGCGGTCAGGTCGACCCGGACCGTACGGGCGTCGTCGTCGAGCTTGGCCGCGACCTTGGCGCTGACCTCGATCAACGCGCCGTTGTCGTCGTTGGGGACGATGACGGGCTTGGTGAAGCGCACCCCGTACTCGGCGACCGCGCCCGGGTCGCCGGCCCAGTCGGTGACCACCCGGATCGCCTCGGCCATGGTGAACATGCCGTGGGCGATGACGTCGGGCAGGCCGACCTCCTTGGCGAACTTCTCGTTCCAGTGGATCGGGTTGAAGTCACCGGAGGCGCCGGCGTAGCGCACGAGGGTCGCGCGGCTCACCGGGAAGCTCTGCGCCGGGAGTTCGGTGCCGACCTCGACGTCGTCGTAAGAGATCTGGGCGGTCATTTCATGCCTCCTCGGCGCGACGGGCCACCAGCTTGGTGAAGGCGGTCACGACGTGCTCGCCCGCCTCGTCGTGCACCTCGCCGCGGATGTCGATGATGTCGTTGCCCGCCATGGTCTTGATCGCTTCGATGGTGGAGGTGACGGCCAGCCGGTCACCGCTGCGCACCGGCCGGGTGTAGGCGAACTTCTGGTCGCCGTGCACCACCCGGCTGTAATCCAGGCCGAGTTGCGGGTCCTCGATGACCTGCCCCGCGGCCTTGAAAGTGATGGCGAACACAAAGGTCGGCGGAGCGATCACATCGGGGTGACCGAGCGCCTTGGCTGCTTCGGCGTCGGTGTAAGCCGGGTTGGAGTCCCCGATCGCCTCGGCGAATTCGCGGATCTTTTCCCGGCCGACCTCGTACGGGTCGGTGGCCGGGTAGGTACGGCCGACAAAGGACTGGTCGAGCGCCATGGGCTCGCAACCTCCGTGTACTGATGGTGATAACGCCGTGAGGCCGCCCCCACGAATGGGGACGGCCTCACGGACTAGCCTGTGTTATCGCGTCTCGCGGTGCGCGGTGTGCGAGTTGCAGCGAGGGCAGTGCTTCTTCATCTCAAGACGGTCCGGGTCGTTACGCCGGTTCTTCTTGGTGATGTAGTTCCGCTCCTTGCACTCCACGCAGGCCAGCGTGATCTTCGGGCGGACGTCGGTGGCAGCCACGTGAGTGCTCCTTGACGGACGGATGGACGGATGAACGCAGAAAAGAGTAGCCGATCGAAGGACCGACCCCACAATCGGCTACTGTCAGTAGCGGTGACCGGACTTGAACCGGTGACACAGCGATTATGAGCCGCTTGCTCTACCGACTGAGCTACACCGCTGCGATGCGAGCGGTGCCCGCCCGAAGGCGGGTACCTCACACATCAGAGCCCCAATACGGAATCGAACCGTAGACCTTCTCCTTACCATGGAGACGCTCTGCCGACTGAGCTATTGGGGCGAGCGATGAAGACATTACACGGCCCGCCGCCAAACGTGAAATCCGTATCCGCGGCACGCCCCAACCGCCCCCCGCACCACACCGGTACGACTATTTCGCGCCTGCGCGAAGCTCTCCCGGCGGCGCCCTAATCTCGGAACCACGCTGCGTGATCTTGCACGCCCGTGCCTTCGAGGAGCGCGATGTCCGACAGCAGTTCGCCGCAGCCGCAGCCCCAGCCGGGAAAGCCGGGCAGCGCCGGCCCGTACGCCAGGTCGGACGGTGGCGCGCTGGTCCTGTGCGGCGCCCGGCTCGCCGACGGCCGCACCGTGGACGTACGGCTGGGCGGCGGGCGGATCGAGGCCGTCGGGACGGCCGGCAGCCTCGCCCCGCAGGGCGCCCGCGTCGACCTCGCCGGCTACCTCCTGCTCCCCGCCCCCGCCGAACCGCACGCGCACTGCGACACCGCCCTGACCGCGGACGCCGAGGGCCCGGCGTCCGGCTCCCCCGAGGACGTCCAGCGGCGGACGACGGAGGCCGCGCTGCTCCAGCTGGGGCACGGCGCCACCGCCTCCCGCAGCCACGTCAGGATCGGCGACGTCCAGGGGCTGCGGTCGCTGGAGGCGGTGCTCCAGGCGCGCCGGTCGCTGCGCGGGCTGGCGGACCTGGCGGCGGTGGCGGTGCCCCGGGTGCTGACCGGGGTGGCCGGCGCGGACGGGCTGGCGATGCTGCGGGACGCGGTGCGGATGGGCGCCTCGGTCATCGGCGGCTGCCCCGATCTGGACCCCGATCCGGCCGGGTACGTCGAGACGGTCCTGGAGCTGGCGGGCGAACACGGCTGCCCGGTCGACCTGCACACCGACGGTGACGACCCGGCCCGGCTGGCCCGCTTCGCGGCGATGTCCGGCGGGCTGCGCCCGGGCGTCGCGCTCGGGCCGTGCGCCGGGATGGCCCGGATGCCCCGCAGCGTGGCGTCGCGGGTCGCCGAGCAGCTGGCCGCGGCCGATGTCGCCGTCGTCTGCCTGCCGCAGGGCGACTGCGCGGGCCTGGAGCGGCACGGCTCCCGGGTGGCCCGGCCGGCCCCCGTACGGCTGCTGAAGGCCGCCGGAGTGCGGGTGGCGGCGGGCAGCGGGGCGCTGCGGGACGTGGCGAACCCGGTGGGGCGCGGCGACCCGTTGGAGGCCGCCTATCTGCTGGCGTCCCTGGGGGAGGCGACTCCGGAGGCGGCGTACGAGACGGTGAGTGCGGCGGCGCGGACGACGCTGGGGCTGCCGGAGGTGCGCGTCGAGGCGGGCTTCCCCGCGGAACTGCTGGCGGTGCGCGGCGAGCGGATCGCCGGGGTGCTGTCGCTCGCGTACAGCCGGATCGTGATCCACCGCGGGCGGGTGGTCGCGCGGACCAGCGCGGTGCGCGAGTACTGCGACTCGGCGGCGGAGGTGGCGCTGGAGCTGCCGCGGCAGTCACAGCGCTGAGCCGGCGGAGCCTCCGCGGCGAGAAGGCTTCCCCCGCCCCGGCCGGTCCCGCGCCGCCTGACGGCCCTTCGGCGTACGGTCGGGATCATGCGCATTGTCATCGCAGGTGGACATGGTCAGATCGCGCTGCGGCTGGAGCGGTTGCTCGCCAGGCGCGGGGACGAGGTCGCGGGCATCATCCGCCGGCCGGAGCAGGCCGGCGACTTGCTGGCCGCGGGCGCCGAACCGGTGGTCTGCGACCTGGAGTCGGCGTCCGTGGAGGATGTCGCCCGGCACATGGAGGGTGCCGACGCGGCGGTCTTCGCGGCGGGCGCCGGTCCGGGCAGCGGCGACGCACGCAAGGAGACGGTGGACCGCGGCGCGGCGGTGCTGTTCGCGGACGCGGCGGAGGCGACGGGCGTACGCCGCTTCCTCGTCGTCTCCTCGATGGGCGCGGACCGCGAGCCGCCGGAGGGCACCGATCCGGTCTTCGCGGCGTACCTGCGGGCGAAGGGCGCCGCGGACGCGGACGTTCGGGCCCGCGCGGGGCTGGACTGGACGATCCTGCGGCCGGGCCGGCTGGTGAACGACCCCGGGACCGGCCTGATCACGCTGGCCGACGCGACCGGCCGCGGTGCGGTGTCGCGCGATGACGTGGCGGCCACCCTGGTGGCGCTGCTCGACGAGCCGGGCACCGTCGGCCGCACGCTGGAGCTGATCGGCGGGGACGTGCCGGTGGAGGACGCGGTGCGGGCGGTCGCGAACCGCTGAAAGCGCCCCGAGGCCGACGCGGCACACGAAAAGGCCCCCGACACGAAAAGGCCCCCGAATCGCATTTCTACGATTCGGGGGCCTTTTCACACCTGTGGCGGCGCCAGGATTCGAACCTGGGAAGGCTGAGCCGGCAGATTTACAGTCTGCTCCCTTTGGCCGCTCGGGCACACCGCCAGGGTTTGCTGCCGGGAGATCCGCTTGTGGGCGGTGCTCCGTGGCAACGACGTAAACCATACCCGATGGCTGGGGGTGGTTCGCCACTCGATTCGTGAGCGCTGGATCTTGGCCGGGTGGCTAGGCTGGGCAGGCGGTCCGGGGACGGACCGCAGCCGTGACGGATCTAGGTACGAGGAGCCAACTCAACATGGCCGACTCCAGTTTCGACATCGTCTCGAAGGTAGAGCGGCAGGAGGTCGACAACGCCCTCAACCAGGCCGCCAAGGAGATCTCGACGCGCTACGACTTCAAGGGCGTGGACGCCTCGATCGCGTGGTCGGGCGAGAAGATCGAGATGCGGGCCAACGCCGAGGAGCGGGTCAAGGCCGTGCTCGACATCTTCCAGTCCAAGCTGGTCAAGCGCGGGATCTCGCTGAAGGCGCTGGACGCCGGCGAGCCGCAGCCCTCGGGCAAGGAGTACAAGATCTTCGCCTCCATCGAGGAGGGGATCTCGCAGGAGAACGCGAAGAAGGTCGCCAAGATCATTCGCGATGAGGGCCCCAAGGGCGTCAAGGCGCAGGTGCAGGGCGACGAGCTGCGGGTCACCTCGAAGAGCCGGGACGACCTGCAGGCGGTGCAGCAGCTGCTGAAGGGCAAGGACCTGGAGTTCGCGATCCAGTTCGTGAACTACCGGTAGCCGTCAGGCTTTCGGGTGCCTTCGGATGGGGCGGTGCGCTGCGGCGTGCCGCCCCACCGGCGTTTTCCGGGCAGCCGTGCGGGGCGTCCGCGCGTACCGCTTGACCTCGATCTTGGTTGAGGTTGCAGGGTCGTCGCATGACTGCTTCTCACGACGTGCGCAAGGACCCCGCCGGTGTGGCCGGGGACGGTTTTCTGGTGGATGTGTTCCCCCGGGTGCGGCGGCCGGATGCCGGGACGGTGCTGATCGACGAGTGGGACGCGGGCGGCCGCGAGGGGCAGCGGGCCGTCCTGGAGGGCGCCGCCCGTGCCTGGGAGGGGACGCCGCTGCCGGCGGGCTTCCTCTCGCGGGTGCTGTTCGCCGGGACGGACGGGCGCAGTGTGCTCGATTACGCCCAGTGGACGAGCGAGGCGGCGCACCGGGAGTTCGTCCGGAGCGAGGACACCGGGCGGAGCGGGCGGATCGCGGCGGCGCCGGACGCGGTCGGCGGCGTCGGCGGCGAGGGGCCCGCCCGTTACCGGCTCTACCGCAGCATGCTGCCGGAGGGGGAGCCGGCGGCCCCGGGCTGCGTCGTACGCGTCGCCTTCCGGACGACGGGGCACGACGCGGCCCGGGAGCTCGTCGACGGCCTGTTCGGCCTGGTGGGCGAGCGGCAGCAGGGGGCCGGGGCGATCGCCTCGCACTTCCACCTCGGCGAGGACGGCACCCGGGTCGTCAACTACAGCGAGTGGACGACCCCGGAGGCCCACCAGCGGGTGGTCGACGCACAGCTCGGGGGCGGCGGTGACGTGATGCGGTTCATCCACGGCCTGCCGGGGGTCGAGCCGCTCGGTTTCCGGCGCTACACGTCCCCGCGGGGGCTCGTACGGGCCTGAGGCGGGGGCGCGGGGCCCCGGGGCGCCGCCGGGGTCAGCGGGTGGCGAACGGCTGGTCCGTGGGGACGATGTCGCGGCCCAGGGGCACCAGGGAGATCGGGATCATCTTGAAGTTGGCGATGCCGAAGGGGATGCCGATGATCGTCACGCACAGGGCCAGACCGGTGACGATGTGCCCCAGGGCCAGCCACCAGCCCGCGAAGATGATCCAGATGACGTTGCCGACGGCCGAGCCGACGCCGGCGTCGTGCCGCAGGACGGTGGTCCGTCCGAAGGGCCACAGGGCGTAGCCGGCGATCCGGAAGGACGCGATGCCGAACGGGATCGTGATGATCAGGATGCAGCAGATGATGCCCGCGACGACATAGCCGATGGCCAGCCAGAAGCCGCTCAGGACCAGCCAGAGGACGTTGAGGAGGGTTTTCATGATCGGCAGCCTTCCACGGGCACGGCGGGAACTCATCTCCATCTGCCGTGCTAGACGCACCGGAGCCGGTTGAACGTTGCATTCATCATGCGACGGGCGGGCGGGGACGGCCAGCCGCCCGTCGCGGGCGGCCTCACGGGTGGCGGTGGCCCGCCATCTGTTCGAGGCGGGTGATCCGCTCACGCATCGGCGGGTGGGTGGAGAACATCCGGGACAGGCCGCCGCCCGCGCCGAACGGGTTGGCGATCATCATGTGGCTCGCCGTTTCCAGGCGCGGCTCCGGCGGCAGGGGCAGCTGCCGGGTGCCGGTCTCCAGCTTGCGCAGGGCGGAGGCCAGGGCGAGCGGGTCGCCGGTGAGCTGGGCGCCCGAGGCGTCGGCCTCGTACTCGCGGGAGCGGCTGACGGCCAGCTGGATCAGTGAGGCCGCGACCGGTCCGAGGATCATGATCAGCAGCATGCCGAGCAGGCCGGGGCCCTCGTCGTCGTCGCTTCGGCCCAGCGGGATCAGCCAGGCGAAGTTGACCAGGAACATCACCACCGAGGCCAGTGCGCCGGCCACGGAGGAGATGAGGATGTCGCGGTTGTAGACGTGGCTGAGCTCGTGGCCGATGACGCCGCGCAGTTCGCGCTCGTCCAGGAGCTGCAGGATGCCGTCGGTGCAGCAGACCGCGGCGTTGCGCGGGTTGCGGCCGGTGGCGAAGGCGTTGGGCGCCTGGGTCGGGGAGATGTACAGCCGCGGCATGGGCTGGCGGGCCGCCGTCGACAGTTCGCGGACCATCCGGTAGAGCTGCGGTGCCTCGAACTCGCTGACCGGGCGGGCCCGCATCGCCCGCAGCGCGAGCTTGTCGCTGTTCCAGTACGCGTAGGCGTTGGTGCCCAGCGCCACCAGGACGGCGATGATCAGGCCCGTACGGCCGAAGAGGCTGCCGATGACGAGGATGAGGGCGGACAGCCCTCCGAGGAGTACGGCGGTCCTGAGCCCGTTGTGCCGGCGGTGCACGGTACGCCCTCCAAGCGGTGCGGCAGGGGAACCCTGTGCTTCGTTGCTCCACTCTCCAGTGGACCCTTACTCACTGGTCAACGCGAGATGAACGGGCCTGGTTCCCCTGTGCGCGAGCGACGGGGCCGGGCGGGGCGCGGACGGCCGCCCCGTGGGGCGTACCGCCGTACGGGCGCCCTGGGCCCCGTCAGGGCCCGCCGCAGGAGTGCGGGCCCGCCGTCAGAGCAGCGCGCCGGACGCGAAGCGCAGGACGAGCTGCGGGGCTCCGGAGAGGGCGACGCCGAGGACGGCGGCGAGGCCGATGGCGGTGGCGAGGGGCGCCGGGACCCTGCCGACGGCGGGCCGCGGGCCCTCAGGCGCGGTCCCGGGCTCCTCGGCCCCGCGGAAGAGCACCGCGGTCCACTGCAGGTAGTAGTAGAGCGCGATGACCACATTGACGGCCATCACCACGGCGAGCCAGGCCAGGCCCGCGTCGACGGCCGCGGAGAACACCGTGACCTTGGCGAACAGGCCGATGATGCCGGGCGGCAGACCGGCCAGGCAGAGCAGGAAGAAGCCGAGGGCGAGCGCCACCAGGGGACGCCGGGCGTACAGGCCCCGGTAGTCGGCGATGCGGTTGCCGGGGCGGGTGCGGGCGACCAGGGCGGCGACGGCGAAGGCGCCGAGGTTCACCGCCGCGTACATCAGGGCGTAGGCGACGGTGGAGCCGATGGCGTGCGCCGGGTCGTGGACGTAGCCGGCCGCGGCGAGCGGGACCAGGAGGTAGCCGGCCTGTCCGACCGAGGACCAGGCGAGCAGGCGGACCGCGCTGTGCGCCCGGTACGGGTCCTGGCGCAGCGCCGCGACGTTGCCGACGGTCATGGTCAGCGCGGCCAGCACGGCCAGCGCCGGGCCCCAGACGTCGGCGTACGAGGGGAAGCCCTGGACGGTGACGAGGATCAGGCCGGAGAAGCCGACGGCCTTGCCGACCACGGAGAGGTAGCCGGCGATGGGCAGCGGTGCGCCCACGTAGGTGTCCGGCACCCAGAAGTGGAACGGGGCGGCCGCGGTCTTGAAGGCGAAGCCCACCAGGGTGAGCGCGACGCCGGCGGCGGCCAGGGTGGCGAGGCGCGGGTCGGGCAGGGCGGTGAGGGCGTGCGCCACCCGGGAGAGGTGCAGGCTGCCGGTGGCGGCGTACAGGAAGCTCACGCCGAGCAGCATCACGGCGGTGGCGGCCACCGAGGACAGGAAGAACTTCAGCGCCGCCTCGGAGGAGAGCCGGTCGCCGCGCCGCAGGCCCACGAGGGCGAAGGCGGGCAGCGAGGCCACCTCCAGGGCGATGACGAGGGTGGCCAGGTCCCGGGAGGCGGGCAGCAGGGCGGCGCCGGCCGCGGAGGACAGCAGCAGGAACCAGTACTCGCCGGTGGGCAGGTCCTGGTCCTTGACGGTGTCGATGGACAGCAGCGCGGTCAGCAGCGCGCCGCCGAGCACCAGGAACTGGATGACCAGGGCGAACGGGTCGGCCGCGTAGCTGCACACGTCGGGGTGCCCGGCGAGGCAGAAGGTGCGGCGGTCGCCGTTCAGGAGGGGCAGGAGGGAGAGCACGGCGAGCGCGAGACCGGCCGTCGCGAGCCAGCCGAGCAGCGGCTTGCGGGCCGCCGGGACGAAGAGATCGGCGACGAGCACCACCAGGGCGACGGCCGCGGTCAGGGTGGGCGGGGCGAGGGCGACCCAGTCGACGGACTGGACGAGGGAGGTGACCTGGCTCATCACTTACCGCCTCCGAGGAGCTGCTGGACGGCCGGATCGCTGAGGCCGAGGAGGGCCGCCGGCCACAGGCCGGCGAGGACGGTGAGGGCGGCCAGCGGGGACCAGGCGGCGTACTCGTAGCGCGCGAGGTCGGGGATCGCGGGGGCCCGGTCGGCGGCGCGGCCCGGCGTGGCGGCGTCGTCGCCGGGCGGGTCGCCGGCGCCGAGCGGGGCGGTCGGTGCGAGGTGCGGGGTGCCGCCCATGCAGACCCGGCGGACGACCAGCAGCAGGTAGGCGGCGGTCAGCAGGGTGCCGAGGCCGGCCATCACCATGAACGTCAGGAAGGCGGGGCGGCTCAGGCCGGCGGCCGGCCGGAAGGCGCCGAACATGGCGAGCATCTCGCCCCAGAAGCCGGCGAGCCCGGGAAGGCCCAAGGAGGCGACGGCCCCGAAGGCGAGCAGGCCGCCGAAGCGGGGGGCCTTGCCGTAGAGGGCGGCGCCGGTGCTGCCGGCGAGGGTGTCGAGGTCGGTGCTGCCGAACCGGTCCTTGAGGGCGCCGACCATGAAGAACAGCAGGCCGGTGATCAGGCCGTGCGCGATGTTGGCGAACAGCGCGCCGTTGACGCCGGTGGGGGTCATGCTGGCGATGCCGAGCAGGACGAAGCCCATGTGGCCGACGGAGCTGTAGGCGATCAGGCGCTTGAGGTCGCCCTGGGCGCCCTTGCGGACGAGGGCGAGACACGCGAGCGAGCCGTAGACGATGCCGACGGCGGCCAGCGCGGCGAGGTACGGGGCGAAGGTGTGCATGCCCTCGGGGGTGATGGGCAGTGCGATCCGCACGAAGCCGTACGTGCCCATCTTCAGCAGGACGCCGGCCAGCAGCACCGAGCCGACGGTGGGGGCGGCGGTGTGCGCGTCCGGCAGCCAGCTGTGCAGCGGCCACATCGGGGACTTGACGGCCAGTCCGATGCCGACCGTGAGCACCGCGAGCAGCTGGACGGTATGGCTGAGCTGGGCTTTCGGGCCGTTGTCAGTGGCGAGTGCCACCATGTCGAACGTGCCGGATTTCACGCCGATGAGGAGGAGGCCGAGCAGCATCACGACGGAGCCGAGCAGCGTGTAGAGGATGAACTTCCAGGCGGCCGGCTGCCTTCCGGCGCCGCCCCAGCGGGCGATCAGGAAGTACATCGGGATGAGGACCGTCTCGAAGGCGAGGAAGAAGAGCATCAGGTCCAGGACGGCGAAGGTGGCGAGGGTGCCGGCCTCCAGGACGAGCAGCAGGGCCACGAATGCCTTGGGTGACGGGCCCGTTGGCATGTGGAAGTACGAATAGAGCGCGCAGAGGAAGGTCAGCAGCGCGGTCATGACGACGAGGGGGAGCGAGATGCCGTCGACGCCGAGGTGGATGCGGATGTCGAGCGCCGGGATCCAGCTGATGTCGGTGGTGGCCTGCATACGGGCCGGGTGGTCGTGATCGAAGCCGACGGCCAGCGCGATCGCGGCGGCGAGCACGGCGCCGGTGACGGTCACGCCGTGGCGCAGCACGGCCTGGTCGGGGTCCTTGCCCCGCAGGCCGGGCGGGGCCGGGAACAGCGCGGCCAGCGCGCCGATCAGGGGCAGGGCGACGACGGCCGCGAGGAGGATCTGCAGGGCGGTGTGGTTCACGGGTCAGGCCCTCCTCGGGGTTCCGGCTCCGGCGGGGCGGGCCACGCGGACTGTCTGCTGGGGGTGCGGGGGTCGGCCCCCGGCGGATGGCGGCACGGTCAGGCTCCCGTGCCCGTGGCGATGAGGGCGGCGGCGACGGCCAGCACGAGCGAGCCGGCGAGCAGCGCGCCGAGGTAGGTCTGCACGTTCCCGGTCTGGGCGCGTCGGACGGCGGCGCCCAGCCAGCGCGGGGCGGCGCCCGCGCCGCGGACGTAGGTGTCGACGACCTCGCGGTCCAGGAAGCGGACGAGCGTGGCGGCGGCGCGTACGGGGCGGACGAACAGCGCGGTGTAGACCGCGTCGAGGTGGAAGCCGACGGCGGCGTGCGGCTGGAGCGGGCCCAGGAGGAGGCGGCCGGGGTCGGCCGGGTCCGGTGCGCCGGCCACGCTCCCGTAGACCGGGGCGTGGGTGGCGATGGCCGTCTCCTCGGCGAGCCCGGGCGGGGCGTCCGGGTCGGCGATGACCGCGCCGATCGGGGTGCGGGCGGCCAGGGCCGTGGTGTGGCGCCAGGCCGCGTAGGTGACCAGGCCGCCGGCGAGGGCGATACCGGTGCCCAGGACGGAGGTGGTCAGGGTCGGGGCGAGCGAACGCCCGTCGAACCAGCCGGGCAGGAAGGGGGCGGTGAGGCCGAGCGCGAGGGTGGGGACGAACAGCACCCACAGGACGGCGTTCATGACGAGCGGCTGCCGGCCGTGGTCGGGGGCCTCGACGCCGTTGCCCCTGAAGGTCAGCAGCCACAGCCGGGTGGCGTAGGCCGCGGTGAGCAGGGCGGTGAGCAGGCCGGAGATCAGCACGGTCCAGCCGGCGGCGCCGGGGATGCCGTGCGCACCGCCGGTGGCGGCGTGCTCGGCGGCGCCCAGGACGGCTTCCTTGGAGAAGAAGCCGGCGAACGGCGGGATCGCGGCGAGCGCGAGCAGCGCCACGGTGACGGTCCAGTAGGCGTCCGGGATGCGCCGGGCCAGGCCCGTCATCCGGGACATCGCGGCCAGCGAGTTGGTGCCCGCGGCGTGGATGATCACGCCCGCGCCCAGGAAGAGGAGGGCCTTGAACGCACCGTGCGTCAGGAGGTGGAAGACGGCGGCGCCGCGGTCGCCGACGGCCAGCGCGCCCAGCATGTAGCCGAGCTGGCCGACCGTCGAATAGGCCAGGACGCGCTTGATGTCGTCCTGGGCCAGCGCGGCGAGACCGGAGCCGACCATGGTGATCGCCGCCATGACGGCCATCACGACGAGGGCGGCCGCGGAGGCCGCGAAGACCGGGAGGAGACGGGCCACGACATAGATGCCGGCCGCCACCATCGTGGCGGCGTGGATCAGCGCCGAGACCGGGGTCGGGCCGGCCATCGCGTCCGGGAGCCAGGTGTGCAGCGGGAACTGCGCGGACTTGCCCGCGACGCCGGCCAGCAGCAGCAGCGCGATCAGCGTCGGGTGGTCCAGGCCGCGGTTGGCGACCGCGCCGAGGATGCCGGTGATGCGGAAGGTACCGGTGTCGGCGGCCAGCGCGAAGATGCCGAAGAGGAAGGGGACGTCGCCGAGCTTGGTGACGAGGAACGCCTTGAGGGAGGCGGCCCGGGCGGTCTCGGTCTCCCAGTAGTGGCCGACGAGGAAGTAGGAGCAGATGCCCATGACTTCCCAGCCGACCAGCAGCACCATCAGGTCGCCGGTGTAGACGACCAGCAGCATCGCGGAGGTGAAGAGGGAGACCAGCGCGGCGTAGGAGGCGTAGCGCGGGTCGGCGCGCAGATAGGCGGTGGAGTAGAGCTGCACGCAGGTCGCCACGACGCCCACGAGGACGGCCATCAGCGCGGCGAAGCCGTCGATGTGCAGGGCCAGGTCGATGGGGATCGAGCCGGTCGGGGTGAGCTGCGTGGCGACGTCGGTGGCGGTGCCGCCGCCCTGCCCGACGGCGACGACGACGGTGAGCGCGGCCGCGGCCAGCGTCGGCAGCACGGCCAGCGGCCGGACGAAACCGGGCGCGCGGCGCCCCAGGAAGAGGCCGGCGACGGCCCCGAGGAAGGGCAGGACGGGAACGAGAACGGCGGTGGTCGTGAGCGTCACGCGGTGGCCTCCGCCTCGGTGTCCGGCTGCCGGTTCGTCGCTGCCGGGTCCGCCCCGTCGGGCCGCTCGGCGAGGTCGCGGAGCCGGTCGATGTCGGAGCTGCCGCGGTTGCGGTAGACGAGCAGCACGATCGCCAGGCCGATGCCGATCTCGGCGGCGGCGACGGTGATGGTGAAGAGGGTGAGCGCCTGTCCGGCGTGCAGCGTGTCGCGCAGCCAGACGTCGAAGGCGACGAGGTTGAGGTTGACGGCGTTGAGCATCAACTCGACGGACATCAGCACCAGGACGGCGTTGCGGCGGGCGAGCACGCCGTACAGACCGGTGCAGAAGAGGAGGACGGCGAGGACGGCCGGATAGGCGAGGTGCATCAGCGCTGCTCCTCTCGCTGGGCGGGGGCAGTGGCGGCGGTGTTCCGGAGGGCCGCCGCGGGGGCCTTGCCCTCGCCGCCCCGGCGGGACAGCACGATGGCGCCGACGAGCGCGGCCAGCAGCAGCACGGACAGCGCCTCGAAGGGCAGGACCCAGTACTGGAAGAGGCTGCGCCCGGAGGTTGCGGTGGAGCCCTGGACGGCACCGTCGAGGTTGATCCAGGTGGCGCGGAAGGCGTCGACGACGACCCAGACCAGGGTGCCGGCCGAGGCGAGCGCGACGACCAGCGCTGCCCAGCGGTTGCCCGAATCGGCGTCCGGGGACCGGCCGATGGGCGCCTTGGTGAGCATCAGCCCGAAGAGCAGCAGGACGACGACCGAGCCGACGTAGATGAGCACCTGCACCCAGGCGATGAACTCCGCCGTGAGCAGCAGGTATTCGATCGCGATCCCGCCGAGCGCGACGACCAGCCAGAGGGCGGCGTGCACCAGCTGGCGGGTGGTGACGGTGACGACGGCCGCGCCGAGAGTGGCGAGGCCGACGAGGAGGAAGGCGATTTCGACGCCGGTGGGAGAGAGGAAGCCGTGGCCGGCGGCGGTGGCGGCGAGCGTCACGTGCCCTCCCCTGGGGTCTCCGGTCGTTGCCGGTCCTGGTCCTGGTTCTGGTCCTGGGTCGAAGCCTCGGCCCCGGCCCGGTCCTCGGCCTCCGCCGCCTGTTGGGCGGCGAGTTTGTCCGCGGCCTTACGAGCGGCGGCGATCTCCTTGGGCTCCTCGGCGTTCGGGTCGAGCGCCGGCGGCTCGGGCACCGTCCACATCCACTCCCGGAGCTTGTCGCGCTCGTGGGTCAGCTCGCGGATGTCCGTCTCGGCGTACTCGAACTCCGGTGACCAGAAGAGCGCGTCGAACGGGCAGACCTCGATGCAGATCCCGCAGTACATGCACAGCGCGAAGTCGATCGCGAAGCGGTCCAGCACGTTGCGGCTGCGCTCGCGGCCACCGGGTGCGGCGGGCGGCACCGTCTCCTTGTGGGAGTCGATGTAGATGCACCAGTCCGGGCACTCGCGCGCGCACAGCATGCAGACCGTGCAGTTCTCCTCGAACAGTCCGATGACGCCGCGGGTGCGGGGCGGCAGGTCGGGCTGGACGTCCGGGTACTGCGCGGTGACGGATCGCTTCGTCATCGTCCGCAGGGTGACGGCGAGGCCCTTGGCGAGGCCGGAACCGGGGAAGCTCATGACGAGATCACCACCTTGATGACGCCGGTGACGGCGATCTGGGCGAGAGCGAGCGGGATGAGGACCGTCCAGGCGAGCTTCTGCAGCTGGTCCTCGCGCAGCCGCGGGTAGGTCACCCGCAGCCAGATGACGCCGAAGGCGAGGATCACGGTCTTCAGCAGGGTCCACAGCCAGCCCAGGCCGGCGGCGCCGAACGGGCCGTGCCAGCCGCCGAGGAACAGCACGGACGTCAGTGCGCAGAGGACGACGATGCCCGCGTACTCGGCGAGCAGGAAGAGCGCGAAGCGCAGCCCGGTGTACTCGGTGTAGGCGCCGAAGATGATCTCCGAGTCGGCGACCGGCATGTCGAACGGCGGTCGCTGGAGCTCGGCGAGCCCCGCGGTGAAGAAGACGACGCCGCCGACGATCTGCCACGGCACCCACCACCAGTGGAACGCCTCGACGATGCCGGGCAGCGAGAGCGTGCCGGCCGCCATCGCGACGGACGCCGCCGCGAGCAGCATCGGCAGCTCGTACGCGAGCAGCTGCGCGGCCGTCCGCAGACCGCCGAGCAGGGAGAACTTGTTCGCCGAGGCCCAGCCCGCCATCAGTGAGCCGAGCACGCCGACGCCCATGACGGCGAGGACGAAGAAGATGCCCGCGTCCAGGTCCTGTCCGACGGCGTTGTGCGGCCCTATCGGGATGGCGACCAGGACCAGCAGGTACGGCAGCAGGGCGACGGCCGGCGCGAGCTGGAAGATCCGCCGGTCCGCGCCGGCCGGAACGATGTCCTCCTTCTGCGCGAACTTCACACCGTCGGCGACCAGCTGGGCCCAGCCGTGGAACCCACCCGCGTACATGGGGCCGAGCCGGCCCTGCATGTGGGCCATGACCTTGTGCTCGGTCTGCCCGATGACCAGGGGGAACACCAGGAACGCGACGAAGACGGCGAGGAGGCGCAGCGCGATGTCGAGAGCGTCGCTCATGGGGTGTCGCCTCCTGCCGGGGGTTGCGCGTCGTCGTTCCGGGAGCGGGGGTCGGGTTGCTGCTCGGGCTCGGGCGCCGGTTCCGCTTGCTGCTTCGGCGCGGGCTCGGTGGCGGTGTCGGTGTCCGGCTCGGTGGCGGCGTCCGGCCCGGTGGCGGCGTCCGTCTCGGGCTCGGCGTCCGGCCCCGGCTGGGGCTGCGGTTCCGGCGTCGGCTCAGGCTCGGGCTCGGGCTTCTGCTCGGGCTTCTGCTGCGGCGCCGGCTTCGGCTCGTCGAAGGCCGGGCGGGCGTGGTGCCAGGGCGCGTCGGAGGAGCGCGGGGCCGCCGCCTCGGGGGCGGCCGACGGGGTTCCGTCCGGCCGGTCCGTGGCCTTCGTAGCCTCCGTGTCCTTCGCGGCCTCCGCGTCCGCCGCCGCCTGCCGCTGTCCGGCCGAGCCCTCGCTCGCCGAGCGCGTACGGCGGGCGGGGCGGTCCGTAGGCTCCGGGCGCTCCGTACGCGCGGGTCGCTCCGGTCGTTCGGCCCGCGCCGGGCCAGCCGCGTCCGCCGGGGCCGCCGGGCTCCCGTCCGTCGCCGTCTCCGCGGCCGCCGCCTGCTGGCTCGCCGAGCCCGCGCTCACGCTGCGGGTACGCCGGGCCGGGCGCTCGCCCGCCGCCGCACCGGCCGCACGGGCACCGCCGGCCGCACGGGCACCCCGCGCCGGCCGCGCGGGCGCGGGCGGCAGCTGGCCCTTCAGCGGACCCCACTCGTTCGGGTCCGGGACGCCCGGGGGCAGCATCTGACGGCGCTTGGGTCCGCCGTGTTCGGACTCCCCCGGTTCCTTGGCCCCCGGCCACGCCTTGGCGACCCGCGCGGCCAGCACGAAGTCCTTGCGCAGCGGGTGCCCCTCGAAGCCCTCGGGGAGCAGCAGCGGTACGAGGTGGGGATGGCCGGTGAAGTCGACGCCGAACATCTCGTGGGTCTCACGCTCGTGCCAGCCCGCGCCCGCGTACACCCCGATGGCGGTGGGCAGCGCGGCCGCGTCGTGCGGGACCGTCGTCCGTACGACCAGTCCCCGGAGGGCGCCCGGGCGGGACGGGTCGGCGACGTGCACGCAGATCCGGAATCCGGTGCCGGGCTCGTCGACGGCGCTCAGCCAGTCGAAGTAGGTGCATCCCAGGTCGTCGCGGGCGGCCGTCAGCGCGGTGAGCCAGCGGTCCGCCGGGACGTCGACGGTCAGCAGGTCGTACGCCAGCTCCGCGGTGGCCCCGGCGCCGAAGATCTCGCTCGCGGGCCGCGGCAGCCACCCGACGACGGGCTCGGGCTCGGGCGTTTCGGCCTGGGCGGTCTGCTCGGGCGTCCCGGACTGCTCAGGCGTCTCGGGCTGCTCGGGCGTCTCGGGCTGCTCGGGCGTCCCGGGAGTCTCGGGCTGCTGGGGCTGCTCGGGTGTCTCGGGCCGGTCGCTCATCGGGGCTCCTCCCCCGCGGGCTTCGTCTGCGCCGCCCCGTCCGCCGCCTCAGCGGTGTCCGTCGGCGCGGTCGTCCGGGGCGCGGGCGGGGTCACGAGTCCGCTGCGCAGCGCGGCCGTCGAGGCCCGGGGCGCGCCGCTCCTGCCGTACCGCTCCCCCAGCGATTCGCGCGCGATCTTCTCCTGGAGCTTCAGGATTCCCTGGAGCAGCGCCTCCGGTCGCGGCGGGCAGCCCGGTACGTACACGTCGACCGGGATGATCTGGTCGACGCCCTTGGTGACCGAGTACGAGTCCCAGTACGGGCCACCGCAGTTGGAGCACGCCCCGAAGGAGATGACGTACTTCGGCTCGGGCATCTGCTCGTAGAGCCGCTTGACCGCGGGCGCCATCTTGTCGGTGACGGTGCCGGAGACGACCATCAGGTCGGCCTGCCGCGGACCGGGCGCGAACGGGATCACGCCGAGCCTGATGAAGTCGTGGCGCGCCATGGAGGCGGCGATGAATTCGATGGCGCAGCAGGCCAGGCCGAAGTTGAAGACCCACAGGCTGTAGCGGCGGCCCCAGTTGAGGACCACCTTCATCGGTTCGGGCGCGAGCCGGGCGAGGGTGCCCAGCCGGCGCGGCTCCGGCAGGAACTCGGGGGCGGCGCCCTCGGGGGCGGCTGCGGAGCTGTTGGAGGCGCGGGTCACGTCCATTCCAGGACGCCCTTCTTCCATGCGTAGAGCAGGCCGACGGCGAGGAACCCGAGGAAGATGAACATCTCCGCGAGCGTCACGCCGCCGAATCCAGGGGCGGCGAAGATCGTCGCCCAGGGGAACAGGAAGATCGAGTCGACGGCGAAGATGACGTAGAGGAAGGCGTAGACGTAGTAGCGGACCTGGGTGTGCGCCCAGCCCTCGCCGACCGGATCCACACCGCACTCGTACGTCAGCAGCTTCTCGGGGGTCGGCACGACAGGCCGCAGCAGCCGCCCGGCTCCGAAGGCCACGGCGACGAAGAGCACGCCGATCACGGCGATGATCCCGACGACCGAATAGCCCTGGAAGTAGTCCGCGGCGACGGTGGTGCGTACGGTCGCGTCCGGCACGTCCGCCCCTCGCTCCCTGAGTGCGTTTGTTCAACGACTTCGACGATCTGTACGGACGGGAGTCTAGGCCCTGGTCCGGCCGCCCCGAGAAGCCGCGTCGTCGCCGACGGTGAGCTTGTCCCTACTTCGCCCTACCTGGGCGGCAGGCAGCGTAGACGCCCCGTCCGGTTGTCTCAGGAGGTGTCTCACGGAGCGGGACGAGGAACCGGCGACCACGGCGTCGGCGGATCAGCGGTTCAGGGGTTCAGTGGGTCAGCGGTTCAGTCGGTCAGCGGTTCAGTGGATCGGACCGCCGTCGAAGGGGCTGCGGTGGTCGGGCCGGGGGTCCGGGTGGTGTGCGGTGGTGCCCGGGGTGTCGGGAGCGGGCGGGGCGGACGGGGCGGGGGTGACGGTGTGCGGGGTGGCCGGGATGCCCGGGGCCCCGGGGTTCTGTGGGTACGCCGGGTAGGGCGGGGCGGCCGTCGGGGCCGGGGGCCGGTGTGCGGGCGGGCCCGGATACGGCTGCGGCTGCGGCTGCCCGGGCGACGGCCGGCCCTGGGGTGCGGGTGCCTGGACCTGGGCTTGGGCCTGGACCTGGGCTTGCGCTTGGGCCGGTGGGTACGGGGTCGGCTGGTGCGGTCGCCGGCCCGGTTCACGGGAGACCGCGCGGTCCATCGCCTCCGCCGCGATCCGCGCCGCCGCCTCCCGGGTCCGCTCGCCGAGCAGCTCCGTACGGATGGCCCCGCCGGCCGCCAGATGACGGTCGTACGGGAGCGGGAGCACCGCCGCGCCGCCGGCGCCGAGGTGCTCGGCGGCCCTGCGCACCTCGACGCCGCTGTCCGGCGAGGGGTGGGTGAGCACGACCACCGTGGTCGGCAGCAGACCGGGGTGCAGCCCACCGATCCAGTTCAGTACGGAGCGGGTGGCCGCCACGCCCTCCGGGGTCGCCGGTGTCACCAGCACCCGCGCCTGGGTGGTCACCAGCGCGGTGCGCGCCACCTCGGCGGGCAGCGTCTCGCAGTCCACGACCGTGGCCGCGAAGTGGCGGCGCAGCGACGTCATCACGACGCGGTAGGTGTCGATGTCGAGCCGGGTGCCGATGGAGCCCTGGCTGCCGGGCAGCAGCCAGCCCCCGCCCGCGAACGGCAGGAGGTACCCCGTCAGGTCCGTGATCAGCATCGACGGGTCCACTATCTGCGCCAGATCGCTGCCGGACCAGCGCACCTCGCGTGCGCCGAGGCGGTGCGGCAGCGTACCGAGCGCCGGGTCCGCCTCGACGGCGAGCACGGGGTCGGAGCGGTAGTGCGCGTAGGTGAGCGCCAGCAGGGCGGCGACGGTCGACTTGCCGGCGCCGCCGCGGATGCTGGACACGGCGATCTGCCGGCCCGACGTCACGGGCTGCTGGATGGCGTACGCGGCTTGCGTGACGGCGGCCGTCTCGGCGGCCGGGGACGAGGCGAAGACCCGGCGCAGCGCACGGCCGGCGCGCCGGGCCAGCGGGTCGCCGCGGCGGGGCCTGAGCTGCCCGTCGGCCAGCTCGGGCGGCAGCAGGGGCACGGAGACGGGCGTCCGCGCCGGCAGTCCGGCCCGCCCGTAACGCCCCGGCGCCGGTGCCTGCCCCTGCACGGAGGACTGCCCCTGGTCCGGGCCCTGTCCCTGGTCAGGGCGCTGCCCCTGGGCCACGGGCGGTTGCGGGGCCGGGGCCGGCGCGGCCGGGGGCCCGGCGGGGGCCTGGGAGAGCGGCGGCGGAGGCGACGACGGCATCGGCCCGGCGGCGGGCATCGGTCCGGGCGCGGCCACCGGGGCCGCCGCAGCCGTCGCCCCGCCCGCGTGTCCCGGTGCGGCGGGCGTCGGCCCGGCCGTCGGCACCGTGCCCGCGTCGGGAAGTCCGGTCGTCGGGTTCACCGCGTCCGCACCCCCTGCCGCTCCGGTACCGGTCGTCTCGCCCACCACCGCACCCACCCCGGTTCCCGTTCCTGCCTGCGCCGCCGTTCCTGCCTGCGCTCCCGTTGTCGCTCGCGCCGCCGTTCCTCGTTCCCCGAACGCTCCCGGTTCCCCAGGCGCTCCTGGTTCCCCGAACGCTCCTGGTATCCCGGGCGCTCCGGGTTCCCCCGGTACGCCGCTTCCCGCTGCGGCTTCCGCTCCCGCGCCCGTGGTGACTCCGTCGCCGTTGGCTGCCGACGCTGACACGATCCCTCCTCCACCCTCCGGGTCAGGACCCGCCGAACAGCAGCCCGTAGACCCCGAAGGCCCCGAGGGCCGCCGGGATCAGTGCCACCACGCTCACCGACTCGACCACGTCCAGCCACCGCCACAGCCGGGCCCGCGACTGTTCCGGCAGCCGCACCGCGAGGACCGCGACCGGCAGCGCGGCCAGGAGGCCCAGCGCGACCAGCGCGAGGGCCGGCGCCCCGCCGTCGGTGGCCCACAGCAGCACCAGGCGTACGCACACCGCCAGTCCGGCCGCCAGCAGCGCGACCACCTCCACCGCCAGCGGATACGCGCGCGCCCGCGAGCACAGCACGACGCACAGCAGCAGCGCGCCGAGCACCGTCCACAGGCCGGGAGTACGCACCGCGAGCACCCCCGCGGCGCCGGCCGAGGCCGCCATCACCACCGTGGCCGGGGCCAGTTCCCGGTGGGCGGCGCCCAGTGCGGCCGCCACCTGGTGCCGGCTGACCGGCGTGCCGCCCGCACGCTGGTCGTCCAGGCGCGTCAGACCGGCCGACATCAGGGCCAGCCGCGGCAGATATCCGAGGACCAGTACGGAGCCGAAGCCGAGCGCAACTCCCGTACGGGCGGGGGTGGTCAGGGCCAGCCCCAGCTCCCACCCGCCCACCGCGAGCGCGGTGCACGCCGCGCCCGTCAGGCCGCCGCGCCCCAGTGCCGTGCTGCAGCCGAGGAGCGCGAGCAGCGCCGCGACGGTCAGTCCGACGGCGGCGATCCGCGCGCCGCCGCCCGGGGCCGCCTGCCACGCGGCGGCCACCCCCAGCGCCCCGCCGAGCAGTATCAAGGCCGCCGCGGGGACGGGCCGGCCACTCCGGCCGGCGAGCGCGCCGGACGCCGCCCCGGCGCCCGCGAGCACGACGGCGGCGCTGCCGAGCCAGAGCGCGGCACCCTCCGCGAACCAGACGTGCGCACAGACCCCGGTGACCGCCGCAAGAACCAGACTCGCCGTCACCGCCGTCCAGGTCCTGCTGCGCTCACCCCATCCCCAGCCGGAGACGTCGAGAGGGCCCGCCAACGCCTCGGTGAGGTCCCGCGCCGCGGCGCCGGACTGCCGCGCGGCGAACTGCGGTTTCAGCAACTGGCCGTCGTCACTCCGCGCCATCGCCCCTCGCCCCTCCCGTTGTGCATCGCCACACAATACGGTCCCGCCGGCGCGCCGTGTCCACCGCTGTGGATAACGAGACGGCCACCGCTCCGCGCCGGTGTCCCACCCCCTGGTGGGGCCTTGACCTGCGGTGGGGGCATACGGGGCGGGTGGTGGAGGTAGGGCAAACCCCACCTCCACCACCCCAGCCGCCCCATGGCACACGGCGTCGCGGCCGGGCAGGCTGGGCGCATGACGGAGAGTTCCCGACCCAGCGCCGCCGACGACGCCCTTGACGGCGTCTCACCACCTCCGCCCAGACCGCCGTTCGACGGCACGACCTGGCGCGAGATCGGATACCTGCTGGCCAACTTCCCTGCGGGCGTCGCGGCGTTCGTGGTGCTGGTGGTGTGGCTGGTGCTGGGCATCGGGCTGTCGGTCACCGTGATCGGACTTCCGCTGCTGGCCGCGGGCCTGACCGCGTGCCGTTGGTACGGGAGGCTGGAACGGGCCCGGGCACGGGCGCTGTTGGGGGTGCGGGTCGAGGAGCCGAGCCGGTTGCGGCCGCGGGAACGGGGGTTCCTCCCGTGGTTGTGGATGCGGGTGAAGGACCCGGTCGCCTGGCGGCACGCGCTGTTCGCGTTCGTCCGGCTGCCGTGGGCCGTCCTCACCTTCACGGTGGTCCTCGCCTCGCTCTTCGTGGGGTGGCCGGCGCTGCCGTGGGTGGCGCGCTGGCTGTCGAACGCGGACCGGGCGATGGTGCGCGGGCTGCTGTCGCCGTCCGACGAGCTGGAGCGGCGGATCGCCGAGCTGGAGTCGGACCGGGTGACGGTCACCGATACCGCGGCGGCCGATCTGCGGCGCATCGAGCGGGACCTGCACGACGGCGCGCAGGCCCGGCTGGTGGCGCTGGCCATGGGGCTGGGCCTGGCGAAGGAGAAGCTGCTGGAGGGCCGGGCCGACGCGAGCGTGGCGGCGATGGTGGACGAGGCGCACGGCGAGGTGAAGCTGGCGCTCCAGGAGCTGCGGGACCTGGCCCGGGGCATCCACCCGGCGATCCTCACCGACCGCGGGCTGGGGCCGGCCCTGGCGTCCCTGGCCGGGCGCTGCACGGTGCCCGCGACGACGGCGGTGGACCTGGACGAGCGGCCCGCCCCGGCCATCGAGGGCATCGCCTACTTCACCGTCTCCGAGCTGCTGCAGAACGTCTCCAAGCACAGCGCGGCGCGCCGGGCGTCCGTCGAGGTGTGGCGGGCACGGGACCGGCTGCTGATCCAGGTCGTGGACGACGGGAAGGGCGGGGCGCGGCTCGACGGGGGAAGCGGGATGGCCGGGCTCGCCGAGCGGCTGGGGTCGGTGGACGGGCTGTTCGTCCTGGATTCGCCGGCCGGCGGGCCCACCCGGGTGACCGCGGAGCTGCCGTGGCGGGCGCGTACGGAGGCCGGGACGCCGCACCGCGGCCCGGGTTCGCGGGGCCGCTGACCGGCCACCGGCGGTGCCGCCACCCGCCCGGGGGTGGGGAAAACCCCAGGGAAAGACTGCGAAGGCCCTCATGGTGCCGGGCGCGCGGCGGGCGGAGGCTTGGGGTGGCGAAAGAGCCCGCCGGTCCGCACAGGGCCCGCGGACCAGGCAGCGGCGCCGGCAGGCGGGGGCCGCACACGGCAGAACGGACGACGAGACGATGGATACCGCATACGCACCCCGGCCCCGCGCCCCACGAGTGCCCGTGGGACTGCGCGCCCCCTTCTCCGGGCGCACCTGGCGGGAGTTCCTGTACCTCTGCCTCAGCCTCCCGATGTCCGTCCTGATGTTCACGTACGCGGTGGCGGTCATCGGGCTCGGCGCCGGCCTGCTGGTGACGTTCCTGGGCGTGCCCGTGCTGGCGGGCGGGCTGGCCGGCAGCCGGGGGCTGGGCGCCGTGGAGCGTGCGCGGGCCCGCGGCCTGCTGGGGCTGGACGTGGCCGACCCGGAGCCGGTCCGCCCGTCGAAGGCGGGGCTGATGGGGTGGATCGGGTCGGTGCTCAAGAGCGGGGTGTCCTGGCGGCACCTCCTCTACTCCCTGCTGCACTTCCCGTGGGCGGTCTTCTCCTTCGTCCTGTCGCTGACGTTCTGGACCGTCGGCTGGACCCTGCTGGCCTACCCGCTGTATCGGTGGATCTTCCCAGCGTATCTGGGGCAGCCCGGCATCCAGTTGTGGGGCGACGGCTCCGGCAACGGCGTCTATCTCGACACGCCGGCGGAGACCGGGTTCGCCGCCGGGGCCGGGCTGCTGCTCGTCCTGGCCGGGCCGTGGCTGATCCACGGGCTGACGCAGGTCGACCGGATCATGGTCCGCGGCCTGCTGGGCCCGTCGCCCCTCGCCACCCGGGTCACGCAGCTGGAGACCGACCGCGGGGTGGTCGTGGACACCGCGGCGGCCGATCTGCGGCGCATCGAGCGCGATCTGCACGACGGCGCGCAGGCCCGGCTGGTCTCCCTCGCCATGGATCTGGGCCTGGCCAGGGAGAAGCTGGCGGAGGACCCGCAGGCCGCCGCGAAGATGGTCGACGAGGCGCACGGCGAGGTGAAGATCGCGCTCCAGGAGCTGCGGGACCTGGCCCGCGGCATCCATCCGGCGATCCTCACCGACCGGGGGCTCGGCCCGGCCCTGTCGGCGCTGGCCGCGCGCTGCACGGTGCCGGTGGAGGTCACCGTGGATCTGGACCGCCGGCCGGCCGCGGCGATCGAGGGGACCGCGTACTTCACCGCCTCCGAGCTGCTGCAGAACGTGTCCAAGCACGCCCGGGCGACCGGCGCGACGCTGGACGTCTGGTGCGCCGCGGACCGGCTCATGGTGCTGGTGTCGGACGACGGCCGGGGCGGCGCCCGCGCCGACGAGGGCACCGGCCTGGGCGGCCTCGCCGAGCGGCTCGCCGCCGTCGACGGCCTGCTGGTGATCGAATCCCCCGTGGGCGGCCCGACCGCGATCACCGCGGAGCTGCCGTGGCGCGGCTGAGCCGGTAGCTGACCGCGGCGCGGGGCCGGGACGGGGGTCCGGCCCCGCGCCGCGCTGCCGGCCGCCCGGCCCCGCCCCGGCCGTCCTCCCGCACCGGCGGTACCCACATCCCGCCTCCCCCGCCCGCCCGCGTCCGGATGCTGGAATGCTGGGGCCGACAGGGTGGGTGTGCCGATGCATGGGGGGATCTGAGTCGTGGAGGACAAGGTGCGGGTGGTCATCGCCGAGGATTCGGTGCTGCTCCGCGAGGGGCTGACCCGGCTGCTCACGGACCGCGGGCACGAGGTCGTGGCGGGCGTGGGGGACGCCGAGGCGCTGATCAAGGTGATCGGGGAGCTGGCCGACGAGGGCGCGCTGCCGGACGTGGTGGTGGCGGACGTACGGATGCCGCCGACCCATACGGACGAGGGCGTGCGGGCCGCGATCCGGCTGCGCCGCGACCACCCCGGCCTCGGTGTCCTGGTGCTCTCGCAGTACGTCGAGGAGCAGTACGCCACCGAGCTGCTGGCGGGCTCCAGCCGGGGCATCGGCTACCTGCTCAAGGACCGGGTGGCCGAGGTGCGGGAGTTCGTCGACGCGGTGGTCCGGGTCGCCGGGGGCGGGACCGCGCTGGACCCCGAGGTGGTGGCGCAGCTGCTGGGGCGCAGCCGCAAGCAGGACGTGCTCGGCCGGCTGACCCCGCGGGAGCGCGAGGTGCTGGGGCTGATGGCCGAGGGCCGGACGAACTCCGCCGTCGCCCGGCAGCTGGTGGTCAGCGACGGCGCCGTCGAGAAGCACGTCAGCAACATCTTCCTGAAGCTGGGGCTGGCGCAGAGTGACGGGGATCACCGCAGGGTGCTCGCCGTTCTCACCTACCTCAACTCCTGACGATCTGACACGCTGTCAGGTGGCTGGTGGGGGCGCCGTCCGCCCAGGCCCAGGACTTCGGACCGAGAACCAATGGAGGAGTCCGGAGCGTCATGAACAAGGGGCCAGGGGGGCGATGATTTCATGACAAAACGCACCAGATCGCTGTCTCACCTTGACGTCCATCATGTGAGCAACCCAGGGAAGGGCACCCTTACCCACGTACGATGGTTATGGGACAACCGTCCGGTACGACACGTCCCGAGCCCTGCCTCCGGCGGGGACGCCGCACCCCTCGAGGGAGGTCCGAAGCAGTGACCAGCCAGGTCAGTAGCCCAGCCGAGCAGACCGACGCAGCGCTTGTCGGGGAACAGCGCACTTCCGGTAACGGCGGCGAAGGCAAAGAAGTCCGGCGCCTGGACCGGGTGATCATCCGGTTCGCCGGTGACTCCGGTGACGGCATGCAGCTCACCGGGGACCGGTTCACATCCGAGACGGCGTCGTTCGGCAACGACCTGTCGACGCTGCCGAACTTCCCGGCCGAGATCCGGGCCCCTGCCGGCACCCTGCCCGGCGTCTCCAGCTTCCAGCTGCACTTCGCCGACCACGACATCCTCACGCCCGGTGACGCCCCGAACGTGCTGGTCGCGATGAACCCGGCCGCGCTCAAGGCCAACCTCGCCGACGTACCGCGCGGCGCGGAGATCATCGTCAACACCGACGAGTTCACCAAGCGCCCGATGGCGAAGGTCGGCTATGCGACCAGCCCGCTGGAGGACGGCTCGCTGGCGGCCTACAACGTCCACCCGGTGCCGCTGACCACGCTGACGGTCGAGGCGCTCAAGGACTTCGGGCTCTCCCGCAAGGAGGCCGAGCGCAGCAAGAACATGTTCGCGCTGGGACTGCTGTCGTGGATGTACCACCGGCCCACCGAGGGCACCGAGAAGTTCCTGCGCACGAAGTTCGCCAAGAAGCCGGACATCGCGGAGGCGAACGTCGCCGCGTTCCGGGCGGGCTGGAACTTCGGTGAGACCACCGAGGACTTCGCCGTCTCCTACGAGGTCGCGCCGGCGACCCAGGCGTTCCCGACCGGCACCTACCGCAACATCTCCGGCAACCTCGCGCTGTCCTACGGCCTGGTCGCCGCCTCCCAGCAGGCGGATCTGCCGCTGTACCTGGGCTCGTACCCCATCACCCCGGCCTCCGACATCCTGCACGAGCTGTCCAAGCACAAGAACTTCGGTGTGCGGACGTTCCAGGCGGAGGACGAGATCGCCGGCATCGGCGCGGCGCTGGGTGCGGCGTTCGGCGGCGCGCTGGCGGTCACGACCACGTCCGGGCCGGGTGTGGCGCTCAAGTCGGAGACCATCGGCCTCGCGGTCAGCCTCGAACTCCCGCTGCTGATCGTCGACATCCAGCGCGGCGGCCCCTCGACGGGCCTGCCGACGAAGACCGAGCAGGCCGATCTGCTGCAGGCCATGTACGGGCGCAACGGCGAGGCACCGGTGCCGATCGTGGCTCCGAAGACCCCCGCCGACTGCTTCGACGCGGCGCTGGACGCGGCCCGTATCGCGCTGACGTACCGCACCCCCGTCTTCCTGCTCTCCGACGGCTACCTCGCCAACGGCTCCGAGCCCTGGCGGATCCCCGACCTGGTGGAACTCCCCGACCTGCGCGTCCAGTTCGCCTCCGGCCCCAACCACCAGCTGGCCGACGGCACCGAGGTCTTCTGGCCGTACAAGCGCGACGAGCAGACGCTGGCGCGCCCCTGGGCCGTGCCGGGCACCCCGGGCCTGGAACACCGCATCGGCGGCATCGAGAAGCAGGACGGCACCGGCAACATCTCCTACGACCCGGCCAACCACGACTTCATGGTGCGCACCCGCCAAGCGAAGGTCGACGGCATCGAGGTCCCCGACATCGAGGTCGACGACCCCGCCACCGACGGCCTGGGCGCCAACACCCTTGTCATCGGCTGGGGTTCGACGTACGGACCGATCACCGCCGCGGTACGGCGCGTACGGGGCGCAGGGGAGCGCATCGCGCAGGCCCATCTGCGCCACCTCAACCCCTTCCCGCGGAATCTCGGCGAGGTCCTGGCGCGTTACGACAAGGTGATCGTGCCGGAGATGAACCTCGGACAGCTCGCCACGCTGCTGCGCGCCAGGTACTTGGTGGACGCGCGCTCGCACACCCAGGTCAGCGGAATGCCGTTCAAGGCCGAGCAGCTCGCGGAGGTCTTTAAGGAGGCCATCAATGACTGAGACGATCTCGGAGAGGTCCTCGCAGATCGAGGCGCTCTCCCTGGTGCCCAAGGCCGACGCCAAGCAGTCCATGAAGGACTTCAAGTCCGATCAGGAAGTGCGCTGGTGCCCCGGCTGCGGTGACTACGCCGTCCTCGCCGCCGTACAGGGCTTCATGCCCGAGCTCGGCCTGGCGAAGGAGAACATCGTCTTCGTCTCCGGCATCGGCTGCTCCTCCCGCTTCCCGTACTACATGAACACGTACGGGATGCACTCCATCCACGGGCGCGCCCCGGCCATCGCCACCGGCCTGGCCTCCTCCCGGCGCGACCTGTCCGTCTGGGTCGTCACCGGCGACGGCGACGCGCTGTCCATCGGCGGCAACCACCTCATCCACGCCCTGCGGCGCAACGTCAACCTCAAGATCCTGCTGTTCAACAACCGGATCTACGGTCTGACCAAGGGCCAGTACAGCCCCACCTCCGAGGTCGGCAAGATCACCAAGTCGACGCCGATGGGCTCGCTGGACGCGCCGTTCAACCCGGTCTCGCTGGCGCTCGGCGCGGAGGCGTCGTTCGTGGCCCGCACCGTCGACTCCGACCGCAAGCACCTCACGTCGGTGCTGCGCCAGGCCGCCGCCCACCCCGGTACGGCGCTGGTGGAGATCTACCAGAACTGCAACATCTTCAACGACGGCGCGTTCGAGGCGCTCAAGGACAAGGAGCAGGCCCAGGAGGCCGTCATCCGACTGGAGCACGGTCAGCCGATCCGCTTCGGCGCGCTGGCCCCCGACGGCTTCGGCTCCAAGGGCGTGGTCCGCGACCCGGCCACCGGCGACCTCAAGGTCATCGACGTGCGGGAGGAGGGCACCGGCGGGGTGCTGGTGCACGACGCGCACAACCCGTCGCCCACCACCGCCTTCGCGCTCTCCCGGCTCGCCGACGCCGACACCCTGCACCACACCCCGATCGGTGTGCTGCGCGATGTCGACCGGCCGGTCTACGACACCCTGATGTCCGAGCAGCTGGACTCGGCCATCGAGCAGAAGGGCAAGGGCGACCTGGCCGCGCTGCTGGCCGGGAACGACACCTGGACGGTCGTCGGCTGACAGCGGGTACGGCGCGCGGCGGTTCGCCGCGCCCGGTCCGGTGGCCGCCGCGGGTGCCCGTGGAGGAACGTCCTACGGCGTTCTCCCGCGGGCACCCGCTGTCGTTGCGGGGCGCGGCGCGTCTCTTCTGCGCGTCCGATGCGAGTGCGATGCTGGCCGTTTCCAAGCCATCTGGGGGTAGGAAATGAGCATTGTTGTCACCGGCGCCACCGGGGCGCTCGGCCGGCTGACCGTCGAGGAACTCCTCAGGCGCACCGCGCCGGACAACATCGTCGCGCTGGCCCGCGACCGGGCCAAGGCCGCCGGCCTGGCCGCCCGCGGCGTCCGGATCGAGATCGCGGACTACGGGCGGCCGGAGACGCTCGACGGGGTCTTCGCGGCCGGCGACCGGGTCCTGCTCATCTCCGGCAACGAGCCCGGGCAACGGCTCACCCAGCACCGCGCGGTGATCGACGCCGCGCGCGAGGCGGGCGTCGGGCTGCTCGCCTACACCAGCGTGCTGGGCGGGCCGGCCGCCACCTTCTCCATCGCCGAGGAGCACATCGCCACCGAGCAGGCGCTGCTCGCGTCCGGGGTGCCGTACTGCCTGCTGCGCAACGGCTGGTACCACGAGAACTACACCGGGGCACTGGCCACCACCCTGAAGATCGGCGCGGTGGTCGGCAGCGCCGGCGGGGGCCGGGTCGCCAGCGCCGCGCGGCGGGACTACGCCGAGGCCGCCGCCGTCGTGCTCACCGGCAGCGGCCACGACAACGCGGTGTACGAGCTGAGCGGCGACACCGCCTGGACGATGGCCGAGTACGCGGCCGAGGTGTCCCGGCAGACCGGCCGGCACATCCCGTACAACGATCTGCCGCACGACGCGTACGTGGCGCTGATGGTCGACGCGGGCGTACCGGCGCTGGGCGCGCGGATGGTCGCCGACGCGGACGCCGGGATCGCGCGCGGCGAGCTGGCCGCGACGCCCGGCGACCTCTCCCGACTCCTGGGCCGCCCGACCACGCCGATCGCCGAGTCGATCGCGGAGGCCCTGAAACAGCTGCCCGTCTGAGCCGACCGCCCGCCGGAGCCCGCGCCCGCCCGGGGCCGGCGTGCCGCCGCGGCGCCCGACCGCTCGGGTGTCATGACCGTATGCCGATACACCCATGACAGCCGGGCCGTACGGCGCTACCTTCACAGGGTCGACGGAACATCCTCGGGAGGGTCCCTTGCAGCCTCGAAGCGAACAGCGCGCCGGACTCGCCTACGGTGCCGCCGCCTACACCATGTGGGGCCTGCTGCCGCTGTACTGGCACCTGCTGGACGCGGCCTCACCGTCCGAGATCCTGGCCCACCGCATGGCGTGGTCGCTGCCCGTCGCCGTCGTCATCCTGGCCGTGCTGCGCCGCTGGTCCTGGGTGGGCCCGCTGGTGCGGCAGCCCCGGAAGCTGGCGCTGGTCCTGGTCTGCGCCGTGGTCATCTCGACGAACTGGTTCCTGTACATCTGGGCGGTCAACGCCGGGCACGTACTGGAGGCGTCGCTCGGCTACTTCATCAACCCGCTGGTCAGCATCGCCTTCGGGGTGCTCGTGCTGCGGGAGCGGCTGCGTCCGCTGCAGTGGACGGCGGTGGGCATCGGCGCCCTCTCGGTGGTCGTGATGACCGTCGCCTACGGCAAGGTGCCCTGGATCGCACTCGGCCTGGCGTTCTCGTTCGCGACGTACGGGCTGGCCAAGAAGGGCATCAAGCTCGGCGGGATCGAGGGGTTCAGCGCCGAGACGGTCGTGCAGTTCCTGCCCGCACTGGGCTATTTGATCTTCCTGGGCGCGCGCGGCGAGTCCAGCTTCACCACCGGCGGGGTGGGGCAGGCGCTGCTGCTCTCGGCCTGCGGTATCGCGACCGCGGTGCCGCTGATCTGCTTCGGCGCCTCGGCGGTGCGGCTGCCGCTGACGGTGATCGGGATGATGCAGTACCTGGCGCCGACGTTCCAGTTCCTGCTGGGCCTCACGGTCTTCCACGAGGAGATGCCGCCGGAGCGCTGGGCCGGTTTCGCGCTGGTGTGGGCGGCGCTCGCCGTGCTGACCTGGGACGCGCTGCGCACCGCTCGGCGGGCGCGCGGCGAGCTGGCCGAGGCCGCGGCCCGCGCGGGCGAGGCGGCCGCCGCCGAGGCGCTCCGGACGGCCGCACCCCCCGCGGCGCCCGAGGCCCCCGGCGTCAAGCCGTGATGTCCCGGGTGGTGAACCGCGCCCAGGCCGCCGTGCCGAACACCGCCGCGTACAGCGCCTGCAGGCCGAAGTTCTTCGCCAGCTGGTCCCAGTAGACGGGGTCGCGGAGCAGATCCGCGAAGGACAGCCAGTAGTGCGGGAAGAGGTAGGGCTGGACGGCCGCCAGCTGCGGCAGGGTGTCCAGGATCTGCACGGTGATCAGCAGGCCGACCGTGGTCGCCATGGCGGCGATGCCGCTGGTGGTGAGCGTGGAGAGGAACAGGCCGATGGCGGCCACCCCGATGAGCGACAGCGCCACCGCACCCGCGATGGCCAGCGCCCGCAGCAGCCCCTCGGCCAGGGATATGGAGGTCCCGGAGAGCAGGGTGACGTCGCCCAGCGGGAAGAGCAGCGCGCCGGTCGCCAGCGCGGAGAGCGCCACGGTCAGCGTGCCCACCAGACAGAACGTCAGGGTCGTGGCGTACTTGACCAGCAGCAGGCGGGTACGGCCCGCCGGGGCGACGAGGAGGTAGCGCAGCGTCCCGCCGTGCGCCTCGCCGGCTATGGAGTCGCCCGCGATCACTCCGATCGCCATCGGGAGGAAGAACGGCAGCGTCACCGCCAGCGAGGTGAAGACCAGGAACAGGCCGTTGTTGGTGACCTGGGAGATGAACGCCGGGCCGCCCCCACCGCCGCCACCCCCGGAACGGCCGCGTCCGGTCTCGATCCGGACGGCGACGCCGACCAGGACCGGTACGCCCGCGAGCACCGCCAGCAGCGCGAGGGTGCGCCAGCGCCGGAAGGTCGTGGTGATCTCGCTGCGCAGCAGGCCCAGCGACCACAGCGGCCGGGGCCTGCGCGGCGCCGCCTCGACCTGCGCCGTCTCCGCCGGCGAGGACTCCGCCTGCGAGGTCTCAGCCTGCGACATCGAAGCCCTCCCCGGTCAGCTGCACGAAGACGTCTTCCAGCGAGGCACGTTCGGTGCCGAAGGCGCGGACCCGGACCCCGGCGTGCACCAGCGCGGCGTTGAGGTCGGCGAGGTCGGGCGGCGCCTGGCCGTCCGCTGCGCCGGGCAGGTCGCCCGTGACGCGGTCGTCGGTGAGCTGCAGCTCGGTCACGCCGTGCTCCTTCAGTACCCGGGCGGCGTCCGCCGGGTCGGGGGTGGTGACCGTCAGCCGGCCGCTCGCCCGTGTGTCGAGGACCGTGGCGGAGAGGTCGGCGACCGTGCCCTGGGTGATCAGCCGGCCGCGGGCCATCACCGCGGCGTGCGTGCAGACCTGCTCGATCTCGTCGAGGAGGTGGGAGGAGAGGAAGACCGTGGTGCCGTCCGCCGCCAGCTCGCGGACCAGGGCGCGGATCTCCCGCATGCCCTGCGGGTCCAGGCCGTTGGTCGGCTCGTCGAGCACCAGCAGCTCGCGCGGCTGCAGCAGGGCCGCCGCCAGCCCCAGCCGCTGCTTCATGCCGAGGGAGTAGGCCCGCGCCTTCTTGCCGGCCGCGGCGGCCAGGCCGACCCGCTGCAACGCCCGGCCGACGCGCTGCTCGCGGGTGCGCGGGTCGGCGGCAGGGTCGGCCGCGTCGAAGCGCCGGAGGTTGTCGCGGCCGCTGAGGAAGCCGTAGAGCGCCGGGCCCTCGATGAGGGCGCCGACCTTGGGCAGCACCCGCCGGCCCGCGGCGGGCATCGGCGCGCCGAGCACCCGGGCACTGCCGGCGGTCGCGTCGATCAGGCCCATCAGCATGCGGATGGTGGTGGTCTTGCCGGAGCCGTTCGGCCCGAGGAAGCCGAAGACACTGCCGCGTGGGACGACCAGGTCGAGGCCGTCGACGGCGAGCTGGCCACCGCGGTACGCCTTGGTCAGCCCGCGCGTCTCGATGGCCGGGTCCGCGGGCGGCGGGCTCGCGGGGCCGGCTCCGGGCGCGGCCGCGCGGGCGCCGTCGGGCCGCGCGGCGGGCGGCTGTGGCATCGGCTCTCCCGGTTCTCGTACGGATGGCCTGCGGGCCGCGCCGCGCCACCCGGTGGGGGTGGCGCGGCGCGGCCCTCGACCGCTGCGGTGGCCCGCCTGCTCGGCGGCCCCGGCCGCGCCCTACTTGGCGGCGTCGGCCGCGTCGATCAGGGCCTGCTTGTCGACGGCGCCGACGTAGACGGTGCCGTTGTCCGTTATCAGCGCGTTGACCAGGCGGGTGCTGAAGACCCGGCCGGAGCCGAAGGAGCCGCTGACCTTGTCGCCGAGGCTGTCCAGGAACTTGCCGGCGTCGCCGCCCGCGCCCTGGTCCTTGCCGGCGGGCAGGCCGGAGCCGGTGCCCTTGATCGTGGCGATGGACGTCCAGCCCTTGCCGAGGACGTTCATGCCGCCGAGGCCCTTGCTGAAGTCCTCGGCGCCCTTGCGGGACCCGAAGTCCTTGCCCTGCTCGCCGTGTTCGCGCCGGTCCTTCGCCCGCTCCTTGTCGCCGTCGATGACCTTGGCGCCCTTCGGCGGGGCGAAGGAGAACAGGCCCGCGTCGGGCTTGGCGAAGTCGACGTTGGTGTAGCCGACGTCGACGGCGGCCGGGCCACCGCTCTTGGGGGTGAGGGTGAACTTCAGCGGGGTGCCGTTGGCGGCGTCCACCGCGACCCGGATCGAGCCGACCGTCGAGGCGGCCTGCTTGGGCTTGATCAGCAGCTGGTAGGCGTCCCGCCCGGCGACCCTGGCGGTGCCGTCGACGGTGACCGAGGTGGTGTCCCCGGCCGCCTTGAGGGCCTGCTTCGCCAGGTCCTGCGGGGTGGCGTTCTTCAGCTCCCCGGGGAGGTCCTCGGGCGCGTGGTGGCGGTCGCCGTGCCGGCCGGCGCCGGGCGCGGTGCTGTGGACCGCGGTGTTGCTGCCGCTGTCGTACGCCCAGATCTGGTTGCCGTTGTGGACGAGGCTGTACTCGGCGGCCTTGTCGACGATCGAGACCCGCTGCTTGCCGGGGCCGTCGGCGGCGACGCGGAGCGTGTGGGCGCCGGACGCCAGCTCCATCAGCTTGTTCTGCGGCGCCGCGGAGGCCCCGTCGTCGCTCTTGCCGCCGCGCTCGCCGCCGTGCTCGCCGCCACCGAAGCTGCCACCGGCTCCGCCCATGCCCGGCAGGGACGGCAGGCCGAGGTCCGTGGTGACCCGGACCGTGCCGGACAGCTGCTGGACGTCCGACGAGGCGATCTTGGCTATCAGGTCCTGGGCCGAGATCTTCGGCAGGTCGGGGGAACCGGAGCCGGCGAACGCCGGAACCAGCCCGATCGTGGCCGCCGCCACTCCCGCCACCGCGACCGGCACGGCGTACCGCACTGCTTTACGGCGCTTCGGGGAGCGCCCCCCGCCCCACTCGTCGGTGCCCTCTGTCGGTTCGTTCCGTGGCATTGCCCTACCTCCGTCGTCTGCGGCGGTTGCTGCGCTGTCCACTCGCCCACCCTGGGGTTCATTGTGGCCCGGCCGCCGCGTTCTGGTGCTCTCCATCTCACCAAATCGCCCGGCCCGATACGTCAGCCCGCGGGCGCAACTCGTCGTACTGCTGAGGTATGACGCCGGGTCACCTCAAGGCGGAGCAGGTACCACAGGAGTCTGACGGCTCCCTAGGGGACGGGCCGGCGAACCCTGAGGGCGCGGCCCGCCCGCCTCATCCGGCCCGGTGGACCACCGCGTCGCAGAGGCCCTCCAGGGCCGACTTGGCCGTGCACGACGGCAGCGGCGCCAGCGTCGCCCGCGCCTCCTCCGCGTAGCGCACGGTGTCGCGGCGGGCCTCTTCGAGCGCCGGGTGGGCACGCAGCAGGGTCAGTGCCTCGGCGTGCCGCGCGTCGTCGGTCAGATCGCCGGCCAGCAGCTCGCACAGCGCGCGGTCCTCGGGGGTGCCGGCCTCGCTCTCGGCGTGGGCCCGCAGCCGCAGCACCGGCAGGGTGGGGATGCCCTCGCGCAGGTCGGTGCCGGGGGTCTTGCCCGACTCGTGCGAGTCGCTGGCGATGTCCAGCACGTCGTCGGCCAGCTGGAAGGCGGTGCCCAGCCGCTCGCCGTACTGGGTGAGGATGTTGGCCGTCGACTCCTCGGCGCCCGACATCATGGCGCCGAAGCGGCAGGCCACGGCGACCAGCGAACCGGTCTTGCCGGCGAGGACGTCCAGATAGTGGTCGATGGGGTCGCGGCCGTCGCGCGGTCCCGCGGTCTCCAGGATCTGGCCGGTCACCAGGCGCTCGAACGCCTCGGCCTGGATCCGGACCGCCTCGGGCCCGAGGTCGGCGAGGATGTGCGAGGCGCGGGCGAAGAGGAAGTCGCCGGTCAGCACCGCGACGGAGTTGCCCCAGCGGGCGTTGGCGCTGGCCACCCCGCGGCGCACGTCGGCCTCGTCCATCACGTCGTCGTGATAGAGCGTCGCCAGATGCGTCAGCTCCACGACGACGGCGGAGGGCACCACGCCCGGGGTGTAGGGGTCACCGAACTGGGCGGCCAGCATCACCAGCAGCGGCCGGAACCGCTTGCCGCCCGCGCGCACGAGGTGCTGCGCGGCTTCGGTGATGAACGGCACGTCGCTCTTGGTGGCCTCCAGCAGGCCCTCCTCGACAGCCGCCAACCCGGCCTGGACATCGGCCTCAAGAGCCTGGTCCCGCACGCTCAGCCCGAAGGGCCCGACGACGGTCACGAGGGGTACTCCTGTCTGCTGACGATCAAACTGAATGTCGATCTGTCGCTGTCTCCACCATTGGCCAGCGTATCCGGTCGCAGTTCGATCACCGTGAGCGCCTGCCCCCCGAACCGCCCGGGAAGCGCTGCGGGCCCCGGCCCCGCACCGTCCGCGTCACCTCGTACCGCGGTTTGACGCCGCGGAACGGGAGCGCCGGAGGCGGCCCGGGCCCCCGGGCGCCCCACGAGTCACGGCGGCGCCCCGGAGGCCGGATACCCACGCCGGCCCCCTCGTTGTCACGCCATCCTGACCGCGCGGCCCGTTGCCGGCCACCGCCGGACGGCGGCGTCGGGCCGCGCGCCGGGCGCCCCGCCGGTCAGCCGTGTCGCCGCGCCACCGCCCGGGCCAGCCGCGGCGAGGCGAACGCCGTGCCGCACACGAAGCGCATCACCGGCCCGAACGAGGCGGCCGCCGGCAGGCCCGTGAAGTACAGCCCCGGTACGGACGAGCCGAAGCCGGCGTCCAACAGGGGCCCGCCGGCCCGCGTCACGACCCCGGTGCGCAGCCCCTGCCCCAGGAAGTCCATCGCCGCCAGGTCCATCCGGTAGCCGGTCGCGGCCAGGACGTGGTCGGCGGACAGCTCCCCGCCCTGCCCGTCGGCGCCGCGCAGCGCCAGTACGGGGCGGCCGTCGCGCACCTTCGCCCGTACGATCCGCCGGCCCTGCGTGACCTGGACGCGGCCCACGAAGCGGTCCCGCAGCCACCACGCGCCCAGCGGGCCGAGCACCCTCCGCACCAGTTGGCGCCGCAGCGGAGCCGGCAGGTACCGGAAGGCGCCGGCGTGGTGCGTCAGCGCGTACAACGACCAGGCGTTGCCGAACGGCGAGGGCGGCCGCAGCCGCGGCTGGCGGTCCGGCGGCGCGCCGAAGGCCACCGCGGCCGGACCGCGCGTCACCACCCGTACCGCGGCCGCCCCCGCCTCGGCCAGCAGTACCGCGCTCTCCAGCGCCGACTGCCCGGCGCCGACGACGACCACCTCCCGGCCGGCCAGCGCCGACAGGTCGTGGTGCTGCGAACTGTGCGAGACGGGGCCGGTGGCGGACGGGCCGTCGGGAACCGCCGCGGCCAGTTCCGGCGGCAGATGCGCCAGCCCGCTCAGCCCGGTGGCCACGACCACCGCCCGCGCCCCGAACTGCTCGCCGCTGTCCAGCTTCAGCTCGAAGCCGCCGGCCCTCCGGTCCACCGAGACCACCCGGACCTGCTCCAGCTCCGGCACCAGCCGCTGCTGCACCCACTGCCCGTACCGGACGAACGTCTCGACGGGCACCAGGTCCCGGTCCGAGGCGTACGGGCCCTCCCCCGAGGCCGTGCAGTAGTCGGCGAGGGTGTGCCCGCCCTGTGGGGTGTGGAGGCTGGAGGCAGCCGGCGTCGACTTGAGCAGCATGCCGGCGGGCATCTGCTCCTGCCAGCTCACCATCGGCCGGCCGAAGACCCGCACCGGCAGGCCGCCCGCCCGCAGGTGCGCCGCCGTCGACAGGCCGTACGGGCCGGCCCCGATGACCGCTACCGGAGTGCTCACTTCGGTCCCTCCCCTTGCCTCGGTGGTGCCTCGGTACGCGCCCGGCGGCCCGCCCGGCGCAGCTCCCTCAGGTGTCTCGCGCCCGGCCCGACGGACCGCGCGAGCATGGCGAGGAACGGCAGCGGGTCGTCGCCGGCGAACCAGGCCAGCTCGGTGCCGGTGGCCCGCACCGGCGTGTGCGGGGTGCGCCGGCCGCCGCGGTAGGCGAACAGCGCGGGCAGGTCGACGTTCTCGACCACGAAGCGGTGCCCGGCCGGCTGGGCGCCCCCGGGGACGGCGCGGCCGGTGAGGTCCAGGTGGAGGGCGCGCAGCACGTCGACGCCGGCGGCGTTCTCGAAGAGCCGGAACTGCGCGCCCATCCGCGGGTTGAAGTCGAGCAGCTTGTACTGGCCGTCGCGCCGGTCGAACCGCCAGTCCAGGTCGGCGATCCCGGCGAAGCCGATCCGCGCGGCGAACCGCGCGGTGCGCTGCGCGAGTCCGGGGTTGTCGACGACGAACGCGCAGGCGGTCATGCCGGCGTGCGGCGGCCACGAGCGCACCTTGACGCCGGTGAACAGCGCCAGCGGCGCGCCACCCGGCGCGAAGCAGGCGTGCACGATCCAGTCCTCGGCCTGCTCGCGGGGCAGGTATTCCTGAAGGATCACGCCCGGCCGTGGTCCCCAGTCCCGTGCCAGATCGAGCAGTTGGCCCGGGCCTCCGATCCGGGTCGTACCGGCCACCGCGGGCCGGGTGCGCCGTACGAACGCCTCGCGGTTCTTGGCCACCACCGGGAAGCGTGCCCGGCGGGCGAACGCCTCCACGTCCGCGTACGAGGCGGGGAAGGCGGCGGCCGGCGAGGGCACGCCGTGTTCGGCGCACAGCGCGTGCAGGCCCTGCTTGCTGGCCAGCCGGCGCGGCAGGCCGGGCGGCACCTGCGGGAAGAGAAACGCTCCGGCGAGCGCTTCGGCGTGCTCGGCGACCAGTACGGCGGCCTCTTCGTCGGTGGGTATCAGGACCGTCGGCCGGCCGATCCGGCGGCCGATCCGCAGCAGCCCGGCGACCAGCCGCTCCGGTTCCTCGCGCCCGGTGGTCGGCCAGACGAAACGGCCGCTGAGGTAGCGGGACACCGCCGCGGGCGTGAACCGGTCCTCCGTGACGGCGTACATGGGCACACCGAGCCGCCCCAGGCTGCGGATCGCCCCCACGCCGCCGTGGTGCAGGGGGTAGGCCCCGATCTTGAGGATCAGCCCCGGAACCGTCCGGTCGACCGCGAGCCGTGTGCCCCTGCGCGCCACGTGTCCCCCCAACGGAACCCAGCGGACCTCCACAGACCCCGGCGGACCCCGGCGGAACAGTCCTCCCCGGCCCGTGCCAGGAAAGGAAGCTAGGCCCGAATTGCACGCTCCAGCAAGGCTTTTCCGGACATTACCGAGACTTGGGGCGTACGTGACGGCGCGCTCTCCCGCACCGTCCCTACGCGCGCACGACGCCCGCGCCCCGCCGACACCTCAAGATCACGGACGAGCACGAGCCACCGGCAGCGACTCAACTCGCCCACGGGCTCCCGGCCCTGGGCCCGACCGCTTCCCGGGCGCCCCATCGCCTCGGCGCCGGGCGCTCTCCCGCCACCGTTCCGCCACCCGACCCGACCACGTGGCGCAAGTTATCCACAGGGCACTTCTCCGCGCCGCGCCCGGCCGTACTCTGATCAACGAGCCGCCCGCCCGGGGTTTCACCAGGCCCCGGCCGGTCCGGCCGGTCACCGGCGACGAAGAACGCGAGGAGCTGTCCATGCCCGAGCAGAGCCCGTTCGAGCTGGCGGAAGGCGACCCCTTCGGCCCGCACAACCTTCCCTACGGCGTCTTCAGTACCACCGACGTGCCCGACCAGCGCCGGGTGGGCGTCCGCTACGGCAGCCACGTGCTCGATCTGAGTGCCCTGCCCAGCGCCCTGCCCGCCGCCATCCACCCGCACGCCGAACTGCTCGCCGGACCGACCCTCAACCCCCTGCTCGCCGCCGGCCGGCCGGTATGGCAGCAGATCCGCGCGGCCGTCCACAGCGCCGTCACCGACCCCGCCCACCGCGACGAAGTGGCGCCGCTGCTCCACCCGCTCGACGAGGTGACCCTGCACCTCCCCTTCGAGGTCGCCGACTACGTCGACTTCTACTCCAGCGAGCACCACGCCACCAACGTCGGCCGCATCTTCCGCCCGAACGGCGCGGCGCTGCCTCCCAACTGGAAGCATCTGCCGATCGGTTACCACGGCCGGGCGGGCACCGTCGTCGCCACCGGCACCCCCGTGGTGCGGCCCAACGGCCAGCGCAAGACCCCTGCCGACGAGGCACCGACCTTCGGCCCCTCCACCCGCCTCGACATCGAGGCCGAGGTCGGCTTCGTCGTCGGCGCGCCCTCCGCGCTCCACGAGCCCGTCGGACTCGACTCCTTCCGCGACCACGTCTTCGGCGTCTGTCTCGTCAACGACTGGTCCGCCCGAGACATCCAGGCGTGGGAGTACGTGCCGCTCGGCCCGTTCCTCGGCAAATCCTTCGCCACCTCCGTCTCCGCGTGGATCACCCCGCTCGACGCCCTCGACGAGGCCCGTACGGCGCCGCCGGCCCGCGACGTCCCGCTGCTGCCGTACCTCGACGACGCGGCCCTGGAGCCGGGCGGCATCGACATCCACATCGAGGTGCGCGTCAACGACGCGGTCGTCTCCCGGCCGCCGTTCTCCGCCATGTACTGGACGGCCGCCCAGCAACTGGCCCACATGACCGTCAACGGCGCCTCCCTGCGCACCGGCGACCTCTTCGCCTCCGGCACGGTCTCCGGGCCCGACCCGGACCAGCTCGGCTGCCTGCTCGAACTCACCGAGGGCAAGGGCCCCTACCTCCAGGACGGCGACGAGGTCACGCTCACCGCCTGGGCACCGGGCCCCGCCGGGGTCCGGATCGGCCTGGGCGAGGTCACCGGCCGCATCCTGCCCGCTCCCGCCGTCCCGGGCCACGAGACGCCATGACCGACGCCCCGCTCACCCTCCCCGAGGAGCTGTTCCTCCTCGCCCACGATCCGGTCCGCGGCCGTCCGCTGACCCTCCCGAAGTACCTCTGGTACGGGCTCGCGGGCGCCGCCCTGGCGGATCTGGAGGCGGCCGGCCGGATCGCCACCGAGCACGGCGACCGGATCACGGTGACCAACCCGCTGCCCCTGGGCGACCCGATACTCGACGGCGCCCTGGCGGCGCTGCCCGCCCCGGCCAAGGGCGGCCGGGGCCTCAAGGCCCACCGCTGGGTACGCGGCTCCGGCCGTCGTGTCCAGGAGCTGTGCCTGCGCCGCCTGGAGGAACGCGGCGCGCTGCGCCGAGAGACCCGACGCGCCCTGGGCCTCTTCCCGTACGAGCGATTCCCGGCCGGCGCGGTGGACCTGACCGGCCCGGCCCGCGCCCGCTTCAAAGCGGCGGTCGACGCCCACCTCCCCGACCGGCGCGCCCGGCTGCTGGCCGCGTACACCTCGGCGACAGACCTGGACACCAAGCTCCTGCCCGGCGGCGGCTTCCGCCCGCTCCGCCGCGACCTGAGACGCCTCGCGAGAGAGGAGTGGACCGCCTACGCCGCCTACCGCGCCGTACAACACGACAAAAGCGCAGCAGCGGGCTCCTAACCCCCGCGAGCGCCGGGGCACGGCTGGGGGCGGCGGGCGCGGCTTCGGTGGTGGGAGTGGACGCGGGGGGCGCGGCTTCGGTGATCGAGTTGGGGGTGGTGGTTGGGGGCCGGTGATCGGGTTGGGGCGACGGGCGGGGCCGGTGGCCGGGGTGGGGCTGTGACCCACGGGCTATGAGCCTGCGGTCCGCGAGACCGCGGTCCGTGGGGCCTGTGGTCTGTGGTCTGTGGCGGGTGGTGAGGGGTGGGGGTGGGAGGGGCGGGGGCGGGGGGGGAAGCCCGAAGAAGGTGAAGGGACCACTGCGCCCCCGCGCCCCCCTCGCCCCCCACGCCCCACCCGCACACCCCCTAACCTCCCCTTTGCCCGGTTCGCACCCTTGTTGCGTCACAGGCCCACACCAAGTCCGTACCGGCGCTGCCGCAATTCGGGTGAGGGAGTGGAGGAGGCGGGGGCGCTTGCTAGCCTCACGTCTCCCTGTCCCACAACGGAGGAGACGCACGTGCGCAAGGCAGCACAGTTCGCCGGGGCGGCAGTCGTCGCCGCCATGCTGCTCAGCGGTTGCGGAAGCAGCGGCGACACCAGCAGCGACAGCAAGCCGAGCAAGACGCCGGAGGCCGCGCCGTCGACTCCGGGGGGTGCCGACAAGCCCGCGAGCCCCAACGCGATGGAGGGTGCCTGGAAGGGCGGCTCCAGCAGCAGTCCGCTGATCCTGGTGATCACCAAGGGCACCGTCGCGTTCAGCAACGGTCACAAGTCGGCCTGCCTCGGCAAGGTCCAGTCGATGGCCGGGATGACCATGGCCGCTCTCAAGTGCACGGACGGGGACACCACCCGCACCATGGGCACCCTCAAGCCCGGCTCGGACGGCAAGACCCTCACGGTCGACTGGAAGAACGGGCCCACGGAGAAGTACACCAAGTCGAGCGACGGCAGCGTGAAGATCCCCGACATGCCCGAGCTGCCGAGCGGCATGCCCAAGAGCTGACCACCAGCCGGACCGGACCCGTCAACGCACCGAATCCGTCAACACACCGGACCCGTCAACGCGCGGGAGACGGTCAACACACCGGAGACGGTCACCACCGCACCGGAGACGGTCACCGCGCAGTAGACCGTCAGGGGCCGGAGGCCGTCCGGAGGCCGGCGGCGATCGTCGGCCCCCGGCACAGCGAACGGCCGCCGTCCGGAACCCCCCGAGGGTTCCGGACGGCGGCCGTTGCCGTGCCGCGCTGCGGGTGCTCAGCGCACGAAGACGCCGGCCTGGCCGGCGAGATCGAGGAAGTACTGCGGCGCCAGGCCGAGGACGAGCGTGGCCGTGACGCCGACGGCGATGGCGGTGGTCGTCAGCGGGCTGGGCACCGCGACGGTCGGGCCGTCCGCCTTGGGCTCGTTGAAGAACATCAGGACGATCACGCGGATGTAGAAGAACGCGGCGATGGCGGACGAGATGACACCGACCACGACCAGCCAGCCCGCACCGCTCTGCGCGGCCGCCTTGAAGACCGCGAACTTTCCGGCGAAACCGGAGGTCAGCGGAATGCCGGCGAACGCCAGCAGGAACACCGCGAAGACCGCGGCCACCAGGGGCGAACGCCTGCCGAGTCCGGCCCACTTGGACAGCTGGGTGGCCTCGCCGCCCGCGTCCCGCACCAGGGTGACGACGGCGAAGGCGCCGAGCGTCACGAAGGAGTAGGCGCCCAGGTAGAAGAGCACCGAGGAGACGCCGTCCTCGCTGGTGGCGATGACACCGGCGAGGATGAATCCGGCGTGGGCGATGGAGGAGTACGCCAGCAGACGCTTGATGTCGGTCTGGGTGATGGCGACGATGGCGCCGCCCAGCATGGTGATGATCGCGACGCCCCACATCACCGGCCGCCAGTCCCAGCGCAGGCCCGGCAGGACGACGTACAGCAGCCGCAGCAGCGCGCCGAACGCAGCGACCTTGGTGGCCGCCGCCATGAAGCCGGTGACCGGGGTGGGGGCGCCTTGGTAGACGTCCGGGGTCCACATGTGGAACGGGACCGCACCGACCTTGAACAGCAGCCCCATCAGCACCAGCGCCCCGCCGATCAGCAGCAGCGCGTCATTGCCCATCGTGCCGGCCAGCGCCGGATCGATCTGCTTGGCGCCGTCCGAGACCACCTCGGCGATCCCGGCGTACGTCACGGTCCCGGCGTAGCCGTACAGCAGGGCGACGCCGAACAGGAGGAAGGCGGAGGAGAAGGCACCGAGGAGGAAGTACTTGACCGCGGCCTCCTGCGAGAGCAGCCGCTGGCGGCGGGCGAGTGCGCACAGGATGTACAGCGGGAGGGAGAAGACCTCCAGGGCGACGAACAGCGTCAGCAGGTCGTTGGCCGCGGGAAAGACCAGCATGCCGCCGACCGCGAAGAGCAGGATCGGGAAGACCTCGGTGGTGGTGAAACCGGCCTTCACCGCGGCTTGTTCGGCCGCTCCGCCGGGGACGGCGGCGGGCTCGGCCGCGAAGGAGTCCACCCGCTTGCCGTGCGCCGCCGGGTCGAGCCGCCGCTCGGCGAAGGTGAAGACGGCGATCAGGGAGACCAGCAGGATCGTGCCCTGCAGGAAGAGCGCGGGCCCGTCGACGGCGATCGCGCCCATCGCGGCGATGTGTGCCTTGGACGAGCCGAAGCCACCGGCCGCCAGGCCGATCACCGCGGCGAACGCGGCGGCCAGCGCCACCAGCGACAGCAGCAGCTGGGAGTAGTAGCGGGCGGCGCGCGGCACGAAAGCCTCGATCAGGACGCCGGCCACGGCCGCGCCGAGGACGATCAGCGTCGGTGACAGCTGGGCGTACTCGATGTGCGGCCCGGGGATCTTGCCCGGCGCCCCGGCCGCCACTGTCCACAGGCTGTGGACACTTGCCACGGAACTCACTTCGCGGCCTCCACGTCTTGATCGTTCGCGGCGTGGCCGTGCCGGCCTTCACCGGGTACGGCGTTCACCTGCACAGTGGGCTTGGGGTCCTTCTTGTCGACGACGGACAGGGTGTGCTGGACCGCCGGGTTGACGAGGTCGGTGAGCGGCTTCGGGTAGACCCCGAGGAAGAGCAGCAGCGCGATCAGCGGCGCCACCACGACCAGTTCCCGCACCCTGAGGTCGGGCATGTTCGTCACCTCGGCCTTCACCGGGCCGGTCATCGTCCGCTGGTAGAGGACGAGGACGTAGAGCGCGGCGAGGACGATGCCGAGGGTGGCGATGATGCCGATCACCGGGTAGCGGGTGAACGTGCCGACCAGGACCAGGAATTCGCTGACGAACGGCGCCAGGCCGGGCAGCGACAGGGTGGCCAGACCGCCGATGAGGAACGTGCCGGCGAGGACCGGGGCGACCTTCTGGACGCCGCCGTAGTCCGCGATCAGCCGCGAGCCGCGGCGGCTGATCAGGAAGCCCGCCACCAGCATCAGCGCGGCGGTCGAGATGCCGTGGTTGACCATGTAGAGCGTGGCGCCGCCCTGGCCCTGGGACGTCATGGCGAAGATGCCCAAGATGATGAAGCCGAAGTGGGAGATCGAGGCGTACGCGATCAGACGCTTGATGTCCCGCTGGGCGACCGCGAGCAGCGCGCCGTAGACGATGCTGATCAGCGCGAGGACGAGGATGACGGGGGTGGCCCAGCTGCTGGCCTCCGGGAAGAGCTGGAGGCAGAAGCGGAGCATCGCGAACGTGCCGACCTTGTCGACGACCGCGGTGATGAGTACGGCGACCGGTGAGGTCGACTCGCCCATGGCGCCGGGCAGCCAGGTGTGCAGCGGCCACAGCGGCGCCTTCACCGCGAAGGCGAAGAAGAAGCCGAGGAAGAGCAGCCGTTCGGTGCCGGTGCCGATGTTCAGCGTGCCGGCGGTGCGCGCCTCGACGATCTGCTGCAGCGAGAAGGTGCCGGTGCCGAGCTGGTCGGCGGTGACCGCGTACAGCCCGATCACCGCGGCGAGCATGATCAGGCCGCCGGCGAGGTTGTAGAGCAGGAACTTCACCGCGGCGTACGAGCGGCGGCCCGCGGCCTCCTCCTCGCCGCCCCGTCCCGCACGGTCCCCGAAGCCGCCGATGAGGAAGTACATCGGGATCAGCATGGCTTCGAAGAAGATGTAGAAGAGGAAGACGTCGGTGGCTTCGAAGGAGAGCACCACCATCGCCTCGACGGCCAGGATCAGGGCGAAGAAGCCCTGGGTGGGCCGCCAGCGGCGGTTGGGGGTGGCCTCTTCGAGGGGGTCGGCGTCGTGCCAGCCCGCCAGGATGATGAAGGGGATCAGCAGGGTGGTGAGCGCGATCAGGGCGACCGCGATGCCGTCCACGCCGAGTTCGTAGCGGACTCCGAAGTCCCGGATCCAGGCGTGGGATTCGGTGAGCTGGTACGGGGCACCGGCGCCGGGGTCGAAGCGGAAGGCGACGACCAGGGCCAGTACGAAGGTGATCAGCGAGAAGAGCAGCGCGAGCCATTTGGCGGCGGTGCGCTTGGCGGCGGGCAGCGCGGCGGTGGCGATCGCGCCGACCGCCGGTACCACGGCCGTCGCCGTCAGCAGGGGAAACGACATGGCTCAGACACCCCTCATCAGCAGGGTCGCGGCGACGAGAACGGCGGCCCCGCCCAGCATCTGGACCGCGTACGAGCGGACGAAGCCGGTCTGCAACCGGCGCAGCAGGCCGGAGAGTCCGCCCATGGACGCCGCCGTGCCGTTGACCGCGCCGTCCACCAGGGAGCGGTCGAGCTGGACGAGCGTGGTCGTGAGGTGGGTGCCGCCGCGGACGAAGACGAGGTCGTTGAAGTCGTCCTGGAGGAGGTCGCGTCGGGCGGCGCGGGTGAGCAGCGAACCGCGCGGGGCGAGCGCCGGGACGGGTTTGCGGCCGTACATCAGCCAGGCGGTGCCGACGCCGAGGAGCAGCACGACGACGGTCGAGGCGGTGACGGTGGTGGCGCTGACCGGGGAGTGCCCGTGGGCGAACGAGGTGACCGGCTCCAGCCAGGTCACGAAGCTCTCGTTGATGCTGAACAGGCCGCCCGCGAAGACGGATCCGACGGCCAGCACGATCATCGGGAGCGTCATGACCTTCGGCGACTCGTGCGGGTGGGTCTCCTTCGGGTCCCAGCGTTTTTCGCCGAAGAAGGTCATCAGCATCACCCGGGTCATGTAGAACGCGGTGACCGCGGCGCCGAGGAGGGCCGCGCCGCCGAGGATCCAGCCCTCGGTGCCGCCCTTGGCGAACGCCGCCTCGATGATCTTGTCCTTGGAGAAGAAGCCGGAGAGGCCGGGGAACCCGATGATCGCCAGATAGCCGAGGCCGAAGGTGAGGAACGTGACCGGCATGTACGTGCGCAGGCCGCCGTACTTGCGCATGTCGACCTCGTCGTTCATCCCGTGCATCACGGAACCGGCGCCGAGGAAGAGGCCCGCCTTGAAGAAGCCGTGGGTGACGAGGTGCATGATCGCGAAGGCGTAGCCGATCGGGCCGAGGCCGGCGGCCAGGACCATGTAGCCGATCTGCGACATCGTCGAGCCGGCCAGCGCCTTCTTGATGTCGTCCTTGGCGCAACCGACGACGGCACCGTAGAGGAGCGTGACCGCGCCGACCACGACGACCGCGAGCTGGGCGTCCGGTGCGGCGTTGAAGACGGCTCCGGAGCGGGTGATGAGGTAGACGCCGGCGGTGACCATGGTGGCGGCGTGGATGAGGGCGGAGACCGGGGTCGGGCCCTCCATCGCGTCACCGAGCCAGGACTGCAGCGGCACCTGGGCGGACTTGCCGCAGGCGGCCAGCAGCAGCATCAGGCCGATGGCGGTCAGCTTGCCCTCGGAGGTGTCGCCGGTGGCGGCGAGCACCGGGCCGAAGGCGAACGTCCCGAACGTCGTGAACATCAACATGATCGCGATGGACAGGCCCATGTCGCCGACGCGGTTGACCAGGAACGCCTTCTTGGCGGCGGTGGCCGCGCTGGGCTTGTGCTGCCAGAACCCGATGAGGAGGTACGAGGCGAGGCCGACGCCCTCCCAGCCGACGTACAGCAGGAGGTAGTTGTCGGCGAGGACGAGCAGCAGCATCGCCGCGAGGAAGAGGTTGAGGTAGCCGAAGAAGCGGCGGCGCCGCTCGTCGTGCTCCATGTAGCCGATCGAGTAGATGTGGATCAGCGATCCGACACCGGTGATCAGCAGGACGAAGGTCATCGACAGCTGGTCGAGCTGGAAGGCCACGTCGGCGCGGAAGCCGCCGACCGGGATCCAGGTGTACAGGTGCTGGTGCATCGCCCGGTGCTCGGCGCTCCTGCCGAGCATGTCGGCGAAGAGCGCCACTCCGACGGCGAACGACGCCACCGCGAGGAGGGTGCCGATCCAGTGGCCGGTGCGGTCGAGTCGTTTGCCGCCGCACAACAGCAGGGCCGCACCGACCAGCGGTGCCGCGACGAGCAGCGCGATCAAGTTCTCCACTTTGTGCGACCCCTTACAGCTTCATCAGGCTGGCGTCGTCGACCGAGGCCGTATGACGGGTGCGGAAGATCGACACGATGATCGCCAGGCCGACCACGACCTCGGCCGCGGCGACGACCATCGTGAAGAAGGCGATGATCTGGCCGTCCAGATTCCCGTGCATCCGCGAGAAGGTGACGAAGGCGAGATTGCAGGCGTTGAGCATCAGCTCGATGCACATGAACACCACGATGGCGTTCCGCCTGATCAGCACCCCGGCCGCGCCGATGGTGAACAGCAGGGCGGCGAGGTAGAGGTAGTAGACGGGATTCACTTCTTCGCCTCCTCCTTGCGCTCCGTCGGCGTCGTACCGCCGGACGACGAGGGCCGGGGTTCCTCCCCGGACGTGCGCCCCAGCCAGTCCTCGGTGCGCCGCTCCAGTGCCTTCAGTTCGGCGAGCGACTCACCGGAGACGTCGCGGATCTGGCCGCGCTCGCGCAGCGTCGGGCTGACGGTCAGGTCGGACGGGGTGCCGTCGGGCAGCAGGCCCGGGATGTCGACGGCGTTGTGCCGGGCGTAGACACCCGGCGCGGGCAGCGGCGGGACCTGCTTGCCCTCGCGGATCCGCGCCTCGGACTGTTCGCGCTGCGTCCTGGCGCGCTCCGTGCGCTCCCGGTGGGTGAGCACCATCGCGCCGACGGCGGCGGTGATCAGCAGGGCGCCGGTGATTTCGAAGGCGAAGACGTACTTGGTGAAGATCAGCGCGGCCAGGCCCTGCACATTGCCGCCGGCGTTGGCCTCGCCCAGGCCGTTGAACTCCTTGAGCGAGGCGTTGCCGATGCCGGCGATCAGCAGGATGCCGAAGCCGATGCCCAGTCCGGCGGCGAGCCAGCGCTGGCCCTTGAGCGTCTCCTTGAGGGAGTCCGCGGCCGTGACGCCGACCAGCATGACGACGAAGAGGAACAGCATCATGATCGCGCCGGTGTAGACGACGATCTGGACGACGCCGAGGAAGTACGCCCCGTTGGCGAGGTAGAAGACCGCCAGGACGATCATGGTGCCGGCCAGCGAGAGGGCGCTGTGCACGGCCCGCTTCATCAGGATCGTGCACAGCGCGCCGATGACGGCGACCGTGCCCAGGAGCCAGAACTGGACGGCCTCACCGGTGGAGGCCGCGGCGGCGAGGGTGCTCATCGCTCGGTCACCTCCCGCGCCGCGGGCTCGGCCGGACCGGTCGTCGCGGCGGCCTCCTGCGGCTTCCCGCCCTTGGAGACCGGCTCCTGACGGACCGTCCCCGGGGCGGCCTCGGTGACCAGCCCGTTGTAGTAGTCCTTCTCCGTCATGCCCGGGTAGATCGCGTGCGGCGAGTCGACCATCGTCTCCGCCAGCCCGACGAGCAGCTCTTCCTTGGTGTAGATGAGCGAGGCGCGGGACCGGTCGGCGAGTTCGTACTCATTGGTCATGGTCAGCGCACGGGTCGGGCACGCCTCGACGCACAGGCCGCACAGGATGCAGCGCAGATAGTTGATCTGGTAGACGCGGCCGTACCGCTCGCCCGGGGAGTAGCGCTCCTCGTCGGTGTTGTCCGCGCCCTCGACGTAGATCGCGTCCGCCGGACAGGCCCAGGCGCACAGCTCGCAGCCGATGCACTTCTCCAGCCCGTCCGGATGGCGGTTGAGCTGATGGCGGCCGTGGAAACGCGGCGCCGTCGGCTTCTTCTCCTCCGGGTACTGCTCGGTCAGCCGCTTCTTGAACATGGCCTTGAAGGTCACGCCGAAGCCGGCCACGGGGTTCTGGAACTCAGGCACCGTCGCCCCCCTTTCCGTCGGTCTCATTTCCGTCACTGACAGTGTCCACCCGACCACTGACAATCAACTCCCGGTCCCGGCGCGGCCGTCGGCGCGGCACCGGCGGCAGGCTCTGTCCGGGCAGCGGCGGTACGGGGAAACCGCCGGCCATCGGGTCGAACTCCCCGTCTCCGTCGGTCTCCTCCGCCACCTCACCGCGCCGGAAGAAGTCCACGACGAGGGAGATCAGCAGCAGCGCCACCGCGCCGCCGGCGACGTACAGCACGATCTGGGAGAAGTCGTAGCCCTCGTTCTTCAGCGCCCGGACGGTGGCGACCAGCATCAGCCAGACCATCGAGACGGGGATGAGGACCTTCCAGCCCAGCTTCATGAACTGGTCGTAGCGCACCCGCGGGAGCGTGCCGCGCAGCCAGATGAAGAAGAACAGCAGCAGCTGCACCTTGATGACGAACCACAGCAGCGGCCACCACCCGTGGTTGGCGCCCGCCCAGAACGTGGAGACGGGCCAGGGGGCCTTCCAGCCGCCGAGGAAGAGGGTGACCGCGACCGCCGAGACGGTGACCATGTTGATGTACTCGGCGAGCATGAACATCGCGAACTTGATCGACGAGTACTCGGTGTTGAAGCCGCCGACGAGGTCGCCCTCGGACTCCGGCATGTCGAACGGCGCGCGGTTGGTCTCGCCCACCATCGCGACGATGTAGATGATGAAGGACACCGGGAGCAGCAGCACGTACCAGCGGTCCTGCTGCGCCTCCACGATGGTCGACGTCGACATCGACCCGGAGTACAGGAACACCGCCGCGAACGACATGCCCATCGCGATCTCGTACGAGATCATCTGCGCGCACGACCGCAGGCCGCCGAGCAGCGGGTACGTCGAGCCGGAGGACCAGCCCGCCAGCACGATGCCGTAGATGCCGACCGAGGCCGTCGCCAGGATGTAGAGGATGCCGATCGGCAGGTCGGTCAGCTGCATCGGGGTGCGGACGCCGAAGATCGACACCTCGTTGTCGGCCGGCCCGAAGGGGATCACCGCGACCGCCATGAAAGCCGGGATGGCCGCCACGACCGGCGCGAGGATGTACACCGCCTTGTCGGCCCGCTTGACGATCAGGTCTTCCTTCAGCATCAGCTTGATGCCGTCGGCCAGCGACTGCAGCATCCCCCAGGGCCCGTGCCTGTTGGGGCCGATGCGCAGCTGCATCCAGGCGACGACCTTGCGCTCCCAGACGATCGAGAACAGCACCGTCAGCATCAGGAACGCGAAGCAGAAGACCGCCTTGATGACGATCAGCCACCACGGGTCGCGGCCGAACATCGACAGGTCCTCCTGGGCCAGCGCGGTCGGCGCGGCGGCCAGGTGAGCGAGCTGCATCATGCGTCCACCTCCTTGGCCGGCTCCGGCGTGCCCGGGACGGCGGAGATCTTCACCAGGTCACCGGGGAGCGCCCCGGTGTCGGCGGCGACGCCACCGCCCGTGGAATTCAGCGGCAGCCACACCACCCGGTCGGGCATCGGCGTGACCCGCAGCGGCAGGTGGACCGCGCCGGACGGCCCGCTGACCGCCAGCAGGTCACCGTCCTTGACGCCGGTCTCCTCCGCGGTGGTCGGGGACAGCCGGGCGACGGCGGCGTGCCGGGTGCCGGCCAGCGCCTCGTCGCCTTCCTGGAGCAGACCCTGGTCCAGCAGGAGCCGGTGGCCGGCGAGTACCGCCTCGCCGGTGTCCGGGCGCGGCAGCGGCCGGCCCGTCTCCAGGGGCCCGCCGGCGTACGCGCCGTCCCAGCTGCCGAGCCGGTCCATCTCGTGGCGTACGGAGCGGAGGTCCGGCAGCCCCAGGTGGACGTCCATGGCGTCGGCGAGCATCTGCAGGACCCGGGAGTCCGGCTGCAGATGCCGTCGGGTCATCTGGTCCGGCTTGAGCGCCGCCTCGAACATCCGCGCCCGGCCCTCCCAGTTGAGGAACGTGCCGGCCTTCTCGACGACGGCCGCCACCGGGAGGACCACGTCCGCCCGCTCGGTGACCTGTGAGGGCCGCAGTTCCAGGCTGACCAGGAAGCCGACCTCCTCCAGGGCGGTCAGCGCCCGGGCCGGGTCCGGGAGGTCGGCGACCTCGACGCCGGCCACCAGGAGCGCGCCGAGTTCGCCGGTCGCCGCGGCCTCGATGATCTGGCCGGTGTCGCGGCCGTGCCGGTGCGGCAGGGCGGCCACGCCCCAGGCGGCGGCGACCTCGTCGCGGGCCCTGGGATCGGTGGCCGGCCGGCCGCCGGGCAGCAGACCGGGCAGCGCGCCCGCCTCGACGGCGCCCCGTTCGCCCGCCCGCCGGGGGATCCACACCAGCCGGGCGCCGGTGGCGGAGGCGGCGCGGACCGCGGCGGTCAGCGCGCCGGGCACCGCCGCCAGCCGCTCGCCCACGACGATCACCGCGCCGTCCGCGCGCAGCGCCTCGGCCGCGGTGTGCCCCTCGCCGTCGAGTCCGACCCCGCCGGCCAGCGCGTCCAGCCATTCCGTTTCCGTACCGGGGGCGGCCGGCAGCAGTGTGCCGCCGGCCTTGATCAGGCCGCGCGAGGCATAACTGGCCAGTCCGTAGGTGCGCTGCCCGTGTTTGCGGTGCGCCTTGCGCAGCCGCAGGAAGACACCCGGCGCCTCCTCCTCCGCCTCGATGCCGGCCAGCAGCACGGCCGGCGCCTGCTCCAGGGCGGTGTACGTGACGCCCCCGGCCTCCGGGGAACTCCCGCCGCCGTCCAGGTCCCGGCCGCGGCCGGCGACCCTGGCCGCCAGGAAGTCGGCCTCCTCGGCGCTGTGCACCCGCGCCCGGAAGTCGATGTCGTTGGTGTGCAGCGCGATCCGGGCGAACTTGGCGTAGGCGTAGGCGTCCTCGACGGTCAGCCGGCCCCCGGTCAGCACACCGGTGCGGTCCCGGGCCGCGGCCAGCCCGCCGGCCGCCGCCGCCAGTGCCTCCGGCCAGCTCGCCGGCTGCAGTTCACCGGTCTCCCGGTCGCGTACCAGCGGGTGCTCCAGCCGGTCGCGCTGCTGCGCGTAGCGGAAGGCGAAGCGCCCCTTGTCGCAGATCCACTCCTCGTTGACCTCGGGGTCGTTGGCGGCCAGCCGGCGCATGACCTTGCCGCGCCGGTGGTCCGTACGGGTCGCGCAGCCGCCCGCGCAGTGCTCGCACACCGACGGCGAGGAGACCAGGTCGAACGGGCGGGAGCGGAAGCGGTACGCGGCGGAGGTGAGCGCGCCCACCGGGCAGATCTGGATGGTGTTGCCGGAGAAGTACGACTCGAAGGGGTCGCCCTCTCCGGTGCCGACCTGCTGGAGGGCGCCGCGCTCGACCAGCTCGATCATCGGGTCGCCGGCGATCTGGTTGCTGAAGCGGGTGCAGCGCGCGCACAGCACGCAGCGCTCGCGGTCCAGCAGCACCTGGGTGGAGATCGGCACCGGCTTGGCGAAGGTGCGCTTCTTGCCCTCGAAGCGCGACTCCGGGGCGCCGACCTGCATCGCCTGGTTCTGCAGCGGGCACTCGCCGCCCTTGTCGCAGACCGGGCAGTCCAGCGGGTGGTTGATCAGCAGCAGCTCCATCACCCCGCGCTGGGCCTTCTCGGCCACCGGGGAGGTCAGCTGCGACTTGACGACCATGCCGTCGGTGCAGGTGATCGTGCACGAGGCCATCGGCTTGCGCTGGCCCTCGACCTCGACGATGCACTGCCGGCAGGCGCCCGCCGGGTCCAGAAGCGGGTGGTCGCAGAAGCGCGGGATCTCGATGCCGAGGAGTTCGGCGGCGCGGATGACCAGCGTCCCCTTGGGGACGGAGATCTCGATGCCGTCGATCGTCAGGGTGACGAGGTCCTCCGGGGGGACCGCGGCGGAGCCGCTGTTCGACCCCGTTGTGGTGACGGTCATGCGTTCACCCCCAGGTGAGCGTCGTTGTCGGCCCACAGGGTCGACCTGGCGGGGTCGAAGGGGCAGCCGTTGCCGGTGATGTGCTGCTCGTACTCCTCGCGGAAGTACTGCAGCGAGGAGAAGATCGGCGAGGCGGCGCCGTCACCGAGGGCGCAGAAGGACTTGCCGTTGATGTTGTCGGCGATGTCGTTCAGCTTGTCGAGGTCGCCCATCACGCCCTTGCCGGCCTCGATGTCGCGGAGCAACTGCACCAGCCAGTACGTCCCTTCGCGGCAGGGCGTGCACTTGCCGCAGGACTCGTGGGCGTAGAACTCGGTCCAGCGGGTGACCGCCCGTACGACGCAGGTGGTCTCGTCGAAGCACTGCAGCGCCTTGGTGCCGAGCATCGAACCGGCCGCGCCGACGCCCTCGTAGTCCAGGGGGACGTCGAGGTGTTCGTCGGTGAACATCGGCGTCGAGGAGCCGCCCGGCGTCCAGAACTTCAGCCGGTGGCCGCGGCGCATGCCGCCGCTCATGTCGAGCAGCTGGCGCAGCGTGATGCCCAACGGGGCTTCGTACTGGCCGGGGCGGGCGACGTGGCCGCTGAGCGAGTACAGCGTGAAGCCCGGGGACTTCTCGCTGCCCATCGACCTGAACCAGTCCTTGCCCTTGTTCAGGATCGCGGGAACCGACGCGATGGATTCGACGTTGTTGACGACAGTGGGGCAGGCGTAGAGGCCGGCCACCGCGGGGAAGGGAGGACGCAGCCGGGGCTGTCCGCGACGGCCCTCCAGGGAATCGAGCAGCGCGGTTTCCTCACCGCAGATGTACGCGCCGGCGCCCGCGTGCACGATCACGTCCAGGTCGAGTCCCGAGCCGAGGATGTTCTTCCCGAGGAAGCCCGCCGCGTACGCCTCGCGCACGGCTTCGTGCAGCCGGCGCAGGACGGGTACGACCTCACCGCGCAGGTAGATGAAGGCGTGGTTCGACCGGATCGCATGGCAGGCGATCACGATGCCCTCGATGAGGGAGTGCGGGTTGGCGAAGAGGAGGGGGATGTCCTTGCAGGTCCCGGGCTCCGATTCGTCCGCGTTGACAACTAGATAGTGCGGTTTGCCGTCGCCCTGGGGGATGAACTGCCACTTCATCCCCGTGGGGAAGCCCGCGCCGCCGCGGCCGCGCAGCCCGGAGTCCTTGACGTAGGCGATGACGTCGTCGGGGGGCATCGCGAGCGCCTTGCGCAGGCCCTCGTAGCCCTCGTGCCGGCGGTAGGTCTCCAGGGTCCAGGATTCCGGCTGGTCCCAGAAGGCGGACAGGACGGGTGCGAGGAGCTTTTCGGGGCTCGCCTCTCCCCCGGCCTGCGGCCGGGACGCGCCCCCGTAATCGGCTGCCACGGTCATCACTCCCCCTCCTCTGCGGTGGGCCCGGCCGGGTGCTGGTCGTCGGAGGCCGAGGTTTCCTGCGGGGCGTCGTGCGAACTGGGGTGCCCCGGGGGTGCCTGTTCGCCGGGGTGGCCGGCGGGCGGTTCCTCGGCGGGGGCGGCGGTGCGGGGCGAGACGACGTGGCCGGCTCCGTCGGTGCCGCGTCCGGGGGCCACCTCCCCCTTGGCCAGGCGCAGCCCGATCAGGGAGGCGGGGCCTGCGCTGCCGGTGGCCGCGACGGCGCCGGGGCGCTCGTCGGGGAATCCGGCGAGCATCCGCGCGGTCTCCTTGAAGGTGCACAGCGGGGCGCCGCGGGTGGGCTCGACGGTCCGGCCCGCGCGCAGGTCGTCGACCAGCTGCCGGGCGGACTCCGGTGTCTGGTTGTCGAAGAACTCCCAGTTGACCATCACGACGGGAGCGAAGTCGCAGGCCGCGTTGCATTCGATGTGTTCGAGGGTGACGGCGCCGTCCTCGGTGGTCTCGCCGTTGCCGACGCCGAGGTGGTCCTGGAGTTCCTCGAAGATGGCGTCCCCGCCCATCACCGCGCACAGCGTGTTGGTGCAGACCCCGACCTGGTAGTCCCCGCCGGCCTTGCGGCGGTACATGGAGTAGAAGGTCGAGACGGCGGTGACCTCGGCGGTGGTGAGGTCGAGCTGTTCGGCGCAGAAGCGGATGCCGGTGCGGGTGACGTGCCCTTCCTCGGCCTGTACGAGGTGCAGCAGCGGCAGCAGCGCCGAGCGCGGGCCGGGGTAGCGGGCGATCACCTCCTTGGCGTCCGCCGCCAGCCGGGCCCGTACCTCGGCCGGGTAGTCGGGGGCCGGCAGCGCGGGCATCCCCAAGCTGGTCGGGGGTTCGGGGGTTTGGCCCCGGGAAGACACAGTGGTCACCGGTCGACGCCTCCCATCACGGGGTCGATGGACGCGACGGCCACGATCACGTCGGCGACCTGGCCGCCTTCGCACATCGCCGCCATGGCCTGCAGGTTGGTGAAGGACGGGTCGCGGAAGTGCACCCGGTAGGGGCGGGTGCCGCCGTCGCTGACCGCGTGCACGCCCAGCTCGCCCTTGGGTGACTCGACGGCCGCGTACGCCTGGCCGGGCGGGACCCGGAAGCCCTCGGTCACCAGCTTGAAGTGGTGGATCAGGGCCTCCATCGAGGTGCCCATGATCTTCTTGATGTGGTCGAGGGAGTTGCCCAGGCCGTCCGGGCCCAGGGCCAGCTGCGCGGGCCAGGCGATCTTCTTGTCCGCGACCATCACCGGGCCCGGCTCCAGCCGGTCCAGGCACTGCTCGACGATCCGCAGCGACTGGCGCATCTCCTCCAGCCGGATCAGGAACCGGCCGTAGGAGTCGCAGGTGTCCGCGGTCGGGATGTCGAACTCGTAGTCCTCGTAGCCGCAGTACGGCTGGGACTTGCGCAGGTCGTGCGGCAGGCCCGCGGAGCGCACGATCGGGCCGGTGGCGCCGGTGGCCATGCAGCCGGCCAGGTCGAGGTAGCCGATGCCCTCCATGCGCCCCTTGAACACGGGGTTGCCGGTGGCGAGCTTGTCGTACTCGGGAAGGTTCTTGCGCATCTTCTTCACGAAGGCGCGGACCTGGTCGACGGCGCCCGGGGGCAGGTCCTGGGCCAGGCCGCCGGGCCGGATGTAGGCGTGGTTCATCCGGAGGCCGGTGATCAGCTCGTAGATGTCCAGGATCAATTCGCGGTCCCGGAAGCCGTAGATCATGATCGTGGTGGCGCCCAGCTCCATGCCGCCGGTGGCGATGGCGACGAGGTGCGACGACAGCCGGTTGAGCTCCATCAGCATCACGCGGATGACGGAGGCGCGGTCGGGGATGTCGCCGGTGATGCCGAGGAGCTTCTCCACGGCCAGGCAGTAGGCCGTCTCGTTGAAGAAGGGGGTGAGGTAATCCATCCTCGTGACAAAGGTGGTGCCCTGCGTCCAGGTCCGGAATTCGAGGTTCTTCTCGATGCCGGTGTGCAGGTAGCCGATGCCGCAGCGGGCCTCGGTGACGGTCTCCCCGTCGATCTCCAGGATCAGCCGGAGCACGCCGTGCGTGGAGGGGTGCTGCGGCCCCATGTTGACGATGATCCGCTCGTCGTCGGACTTCACGACCGACGCCGCGATCTCGTCCCAGTCCCCGCCCGAGACGTTGTAGACCGTCCCCTCGGTCGTCTCGCGGGCGAGGGACTCGGTCGTGTCGAAGTCGCTCGCGGTGTGGCGGCCCGCCGAGGAGTGGGAGTGCGGTGCAGTAGTCATCAGCTGTACGACCTCCGCTGGTCGGGAGCCGGGATCTGGGCGCCCTTGTACTCGACGGGGATGCCGCCGAGCGGGTAGTCCTTGCGCTGCGGGAAGCCCTGCCAGTCGTCGGGCATCATGATCCGGGTCAGCGCAGGATGGCCGTCGAAGATCAGGCCGAAGAAGTCGTAGGTCTCGCGCTCGTGCCAGTCGTTGGTCGGGTAGACGCCGACGAGCGAGGGGATGTGCGGGTCGCTGTCGGGGGCGGAGACCTCCAGCCGGATCAGCCGGTTGTGGGTGATCGAGCGCAGGTGGTAGACGGCGTGCAGCTCGCGGCCCTTGTCGCCGGGGAAGTGCACCCCGCTGACGCCGGTACACAGCTCGAAGCGCAGCGCCGGGTCGTCGCGCAGGGTCCTGGCGACGACCGGCAAGTGCTCCCGCTCGATGTGGAAGGTCAGCTCGCCGCGGTCGACGACGGTCTTGTCGATGACGTTCTCGGGGATCAGTCCCTGCTCCTCGAGGGCGCCCTCCAGCTCGTCGGCGATCTCGTCGAACGCGCCGAAGCCCTCCTCGCCACCGCCCGGCCCGCCGTACGGCCGCTGCGACGCGCCGGGCAGCCGGACGGTCCGTACCAGGCCGCCGTAGCCGCTGGTGTCGCCGCCGTTGTCGGCGCCGAACATCCCGCGGCGGGTGGCGATCACCTCGCCGGTGTCGTCGCGCTGCGCCGGGACGGCGTCCTCGGTGCCGTTCGGCCCGGGACCTTCGGGGTTCTTCCGCTCACTCACCGCAGCAGCCCCTTCATCTCGATCAGCGGGAGCGCCTTGAGCGCCGCTTCCTCGGCCTCGCGGGCGGCCTGCTGCTGATTGACCCCGAGCTTGGTGTGCTGGATCTTGTCGTGCAGCTTGAGGATGGCGTCCATCAGCATCTCGGGACGCGGCGGGCAGCCCGGCAGGTAGATGTCGACGGGGACGATGTGGTCGACGCCCTGGACGATCGCGTAGTTGTTGAACATTCCGCCCGAGGAGGCACAAACCCCCATGGAGATCACCCACTTGGGGTTCGGCATCTGGTCGTAGACCTGCCGCAGGACGGGGGCCATCTTCTGGCTCACCCGGCCGGCCACGATCATCAGGTCCGCCTGGCGCGGTGAGCCGCGGAAGACCTCCATGCCGAAGCGGGCCAGGTCGTAGCGCCCGGCGCCGGTCGTCATCATCTCGATCGCGCAGCAGGCCAGCCCGAAGGTCGCCGGGAAGACCGAGGATTTGCGCACCCAGCCCGCGGCCTGTTCGACGGTGGTCAGCAAAAAGCCGCTGGGCAGCTTCTCTTCAAGTCCCATGGGTGGCCCCTAGTCCCATTCCAGGCCGCCACGACGCCATACATAGGCGTAGGCGACGAAGACGGTGAGCGCGAAGAGGAGCATCTCGACGAGCCCGAATAGCCCCAGGGCGTCGAAGGTGACGGCCCAGGGATAGAGGAAGACGATCTCGATGTCGAAGACGATGAAGAGCATCGCCGTCAGGTAGTACTTGATCGGGAAGCGACCGCCTCCGGCCGGTGTCGGCGTCGGTTCGATTCCGCACTCGTACGCCTCGAGCTTGGCCCGGTTGTAGCGCCTGGGCCCGACGAGGGCGGCCATGACGACGGAGAAGATCGCAAAGCCTGCCCCGAGGGCTCCCAGTACGAGGATGGGCGCGTAAGCGTTCACCGTCCTCGCTCCCTTCAGTCGACGATGACTGGATGGCGGTCCGCTCGGGCCCTTTGAATCGCCCCGTAGAGATCGTGCGTATGTGAGGCAGTTCACAAGCCCGAGCCGCCTGCATCTTATGCCCGCTGGTCTGTGATCTGCGACACGGGGGTGAACAACGCCTTTGTGATCTCCACCACCCGGCGAAGGATCATGAAGTCGGATGAGCGGTGATCTTCATACGTGAAGCGCGCGAGTGATCACGAGAGGTGACAATTTCCTGGGTTACCGCTGGTCAGGCCCGTTTGGCCAATATCAAGTGGTAGCCCTGGCAGGCAAATTGGCGCTGGGCACCCTCAACTGCTATAGGGGGCGCGGCCGTCGACGCGGCGCGGCCGTGACCCGGTCGTGATCGTCGGTACGTGCCTCCGTTCACGAGCGACCCCGCGGCGCCGGATCACGGGAACATAACGGACACTCAAGAGTGACCTATCCCACGCGATTTCGGGGGCTAAGTCCTTGACGCCCGGGAAGCCTTGGCGTGGCGCGTGAAGAAGTGGTAAGCGCCTTGTGAGCCCGCACCGAGCAGCAAATGCCGTGCGTAGGAACATGATCGCGAAATACGGACATCCCGCCGACGACTCGACCGGCGGCCAAAAGTCCCTTTTGTTCGTCGCGTACGCGTCAAGTGTGGCGCACTGCACCTTTCTTGGCAGCAACCTGGGGCGCCTGATAGCCGTTATTGCCATGTCCCCGAACGCACTCATACCCAGCCACCGGAAGCCCCGCCGCCCTTCCGCGTCCTCCCGGGCGCTGCGCGCGGGCGTGACCGGTGGCTTCCTCACCCTCGCGGTGACCGGCGCGACCGTGCCGGCGAACGCCGCGGAAAAGCCCGTCTCCGAAACGCAGGAGATGCCGACGATCACGACGGCGCTGGCCACCAGCGCCGCCAGGAGCGCCGACACCGCCGAGCAGGTCGCGTTCAACTACGAGCGGCAGGCGCTCCAGGACACTGCCCTCTCGCAGGCCGCCAAGGCCGCTGAGAAGCACAAGGCCGAGGCCGTGAAGAAGGCCAAGGCCGAGGCCAAGAAGAAGGCCGAGGAGGCGCGCAAGGCCAAGGAGGCCGCGCAGGCCCGGGCTTCGCGCTCCGCCGAGCGGACCACGCTGTCCGCCCCGTCGTCCGCCACCGGCTCCACCGCCACGCTCGTCGCCTTCCTCAAGGCCCAGCTCGGCAAGGCGTACGTGCTCGGCTCCAGCGGCCCCTCGTCGTACGACTGCTCCGGCCTGACCCAGGCCGCGTTCAGCCAGATCGGCATCGACCTGCCGCGCGTCTCGCAGGACCAGTCCACCGCCGGCACCCAGGTCGGCCTGGACAACCTCCAGGTCGGCGACCTCCTTTACTGGGGCAGCGCGGGCAGCGCCTACCACGTCGGCGTCTACGTCGGTGGCGGCAAGTTCATCGGCGCCCAGAACCCGAGCACCGGCATCGTCGAGCGTCCGCTCAGCTACGACATGCCGACCGGTGCGGTGCGCGTCCTGTAGGACCACCGCCTCTTCGGTTCCGCACGAAGGACCGCCCTCCCGCCGCCCGGGAGAGGCGGTCCTTCGCCGTAGCCCGCCGGCCCACGGAACGGAGCCGGTGGTTACCAGCCCGCTCCCGCCGGCTGCCTGGTGGTCGCGTTGAGGCGGTTGAAGAGGTTGGTGACGCCGATCGTCAGGATGATCGCCGCCAACTGCCGCTCGTCGAAGTGGTCGGCGGCCGCGTCCCAGACGGCGTCCGGCACCGGGTCGGAGCTGTCCGCGAGGCGGGTGGACGCCTCGGTCAGCGCCAGGGCGGCGCGCTCGGCGTCCGTGAAGTAGGGCGCCTCCCGCCAGGCGGCCACCGCGAAGAGCTTGTCGTCGCTGACGCCCGCCTTACGGGCGTTCTTGACGCCGCCGTCGACGCAGTAGCTGCAGCCGTTGATCTGGCTGGCCCGCAGGTGCACCAGCTCCAGCGTCTCCTCCGGCACCCCGGCCTTACGGGTGGCCTTGACCACGTCGAGAAGGGGCTGCATGGCCTCGGGAAGGACCACTGCGGGGTTCTTCATGCGTGCTTCCATCACTGCTCTCCTCATCAGGATCTCGTCGTTACCGCACTGACGGATCCCGGCCGGAGAGTGTGACGGGACGGGGCGAGGTTTTTTCGGCCGGCGGCCGGCGGCCCGCTGCCGGGACCGGCGCCGGCGCGGGTCCCCCCGCCGGCGCCGGCCGGGGCGTCACGAGCGCGGGGCCACCTTGCTCAGCCCGTTGATGATCCGGTCCATCGCGTCGCCGCCCGTGGGGTCGGTGAGGTTGGCGAGCATCTTGAGGGTGAAGCGCATCAGCAGCGGGTGGGTCAGACCGCGCTGGGTGGCGATCTGCATGACCTTGGGGTTGCCGATCAGCTTCACGAAGGCGCGGCCCAGCGAGTAGTAGCCCCCGTAGGTGTCCTTGAGGATCTTCGGGTAGCGCTGCAGGGCCAGCTCGCGCTGGGCGTACGTGGCGCGGGCGTGCGCCTGCACGATGACCTCGGCGGCGATCGCGCCGGACTCCATCGCGTAGGCGATGCCCTCACCGTTGAACGGGTTGACCAGGCCGCCCGCGTCACCCACCAGCAGCAGGCCCCTGGTGTAGTGCGGCTGGCGGTTGAAGGCCATCGGCAGCGCGGCACCGCGGATCGGTCCGGTCATGTTCTCCGGCGTGTAGCCCCAGTCCTCCGGCATGGACGCGCACCACGCCTTGAGGATCTCGCGCCAGTCCAGTTCCCGGAACGCGGAGCTGGAGTTGAGGATGCCGAGGCCGACGTTGCTCGTGCCGTCGCCCATGCCGAAGATCCAGCCGTAGCCCGGCAGCAGCCGGTCCTGGGCGCCGCGCCGGTCCCACAACTCCAGCCAGGACTCCAGGTAGTCGTCGTCGTGCCGGGGCGAGGTGAAGTACGTACGGACCGCGACGCCCATGGGCCGGTCCTCGCGGCGGTGCAGCCCCATCGCCAGCGACAGCCGGGTGGAGTTGCCGTCCGCGGCGACGACGAGCGGGGCGTGGAAGGTGACCGGGGTCTTCTCCTCGCCGAGCTTGGCGTGCACACCGGTGATCCGGCCGGTCAGCTCGTCGATGACGGGCGCGCCCACGTTGCAGCGCTCGTACAGCCGCGCCCCGGCCTTCTGCGCCTGCCGGGCCAGCTGCTCGTCGAAGTCGTCACGCTTGCGCACCAGGCCGTAGTCCGGGAACGAGGCCAGTTCCGGCCAATCCAGCTGGAGCCGGGAGCCGCCGCCGATGATCCGCAGGCCCTTGTTGCGCAGCCAGCCGGCTTCCTCGGAGATGTCGATGCCCATCGCGACCAGCTGCTTGGTCGCGCGCGGCGTCAGGCCGTCGCCGCAGACCTTCTCGCGCGGAAACGCGGTCTTCTCCAGAAGGAGGACGTCCAGGCCGGACTTGGCGAGGTGGTAGGCGGTGGCCGAGCCGGCCGGCCCGGCACCGACGACGATCACGTCCGCGGTGCGCTCCGAGGAGGCGGTGCTCCCGGAACCGGCCCGCGAGCCGGTCACCGACGCGGGCTCGGACACGGATGCGGACTCGGACGCAGGCGCGGACTCGGTCACGGCGTGGTCTCCCGGAAGTCGATATCTGGATATCTGGGTGCCGACCGGCACCGGGCATGTGCAGTCTATGGGGGCCTTGGTGATCAGAACCTGAAGGGTTGTCCCATGAAGACCGCGAAGCCCGCCACCGCGCCCCCCGCATCCCCCGTGCCGCCCGCCGTCGAACTGCGGGTCCCCACCGACGAGGACGCCCTGAACTGGCACCGGGTCTTCAACGACCCCGAGGTGATGGAGTACCACGGCGGCTCCCCCGCCGAACTCTCGGTCTACGAGGAGCTCACCGCACGCCAGCGCCGGCACCACGCGGAGCTGGGCTTCTGCCTGTACACCCTGCTGGACCCGGCGGACGGCGCGGTCATCGGCTTCACCGGCGCCCAGCCGTGGCCGCGCGACTGGGGCCCGGCCGGCGAGATCGAGATCGGCTGGCGGCTGGGCCGGGCGTACTGGGGCCGCGGGTACGCCACCGCCGCGGCGGAGGCGGCACTCGCGGCCGTACGGGCGGCCGGCGTCCGCCACGTCGTCGCGGTGGTGGACACCCGCAACGAGCGGTCGATCGCGGTGACCCGGCGTCTGGGCATGCGGCCGGCCGAGACGGTGATCCCCCCGGGGGAGAACCGGACGGCCTGCTGCCACCGGCTGGAGCTGTGAGCGGGCCGCCCGTGCCGTACCCGGTCAGTCCACGTCCGTGGCGCTCACCGACCAGGTGGCCAGCGCCGTGCTGAAGACCTGGTCGGCGGCCGGGGCGTACAGCGCCTCCGGGCACTCGTAATAGATGCTGTACTCGGTGCCGTCGGCGGCGACGTACGCCTGGTCGACAGCGTGCACGGTGTCCCCCGCGTCATTGACGTAGGTGAACTCCCAGCGGGCCCCCGGGCGGTCCTGGAAGGTGTTCTTCCGCATCTCCACCCGCTGGTAGTCGACCCGCTTCCTGGCGCCCCGCTCCATGCCGAGGAAGTTCTCGTACGACGACTGCGGCGCGGCGGCGATGACGCCGACGCGCAGGTACTGCTCGCCGACCGGCGCCCGGTAGTCGGTCTGGGTGCCCTTCGGCGAGCGCTGCCAGTCGCTCCGCACGGCGAGCGAGAAGCCGTTGGGGTCGTACCTCCGGACGAAGCCGGCGGGCAGGGCGGCGGCCGGGCCACCGGTCGGGCCGCCACTCGGCTCCCCGACCGGGGCGCCCGTCGGGTTCCCGGTCGGGGAGCCGGTCGGGTTCCCGGTCGGGGAGCCGGTCGGGTTCCCGGTCGTGGTGGCCGTGGGGGACGCGTCCGCTGACGGGCCGGGGCCGGGCGCCCGGGTGGTGGCCCCGGACGGTGTGCCGGCCCGGTCGGCGCGGTGACCGCTGCCGCCGCGGTCCCCGACGTACAGCGCGGCGGCGGTGGCGACTCCGCCGGCCAGGAAGGCGGCCAGCCCGATCGCCACCCACTTCAGCACCCGGCGCGAGGGCCGGGCCGAGCCGGACGGGGCGGCCGGTGTGACGTCCGGGACCAGCGCCGGGAGATCCGGGGCGGTGGGGGTCGCCGGGACGGCCGGCGTGGCCGCGCCGGCAGCCTGCCGCAGCCGCCCGCACCCCATGCAGAAACGCGCCTCGGGCGGCGCGGAGGAACCACAGTCCGGGCAGAACGACGGCAAGACGGACTCCGGAGGGTCAAGGGCAGAGCGAACGGCTGCCGCGGCTGAATGTACGTACAGACACCACTGCTGCACACACGGTTCCCGCCGGCCGGCCCCCGCTGCTCCTTCTCAACCCGGGCGTCCGCCACCGGCGCCGTCCCCCGACGGCGCCGCCGTTCACTCCCCGAGCGGCTTCGTCCCCCGGTGCAGCGCCACGATCCCACCGGTGAGGTTGCGCCAGGCGACCTTGCGCCAGCCCGCGGTCTGCATCCGGGCGGCGAGCTCGGGCTGGTTGGGCCAGGTGCGGATGGACTCCGCGAGGTAGACGTACGCGTCCGGGTTGCTGCTCACCGCGCGGGCGACCGGCGGCAGCGCGCGCATCAGGTACTCGGTGTACACGGTCCGGAAGGGCGCCCAGGTCGGCTCGCTGAACTCGCAGATCACGACCCGGCCGCCGGGCTTGGTGACCCGGTGGAGCTCGGCCAGCGCCGCGTCGGTGTCCTGGATGTTGCGCAGCCCGAACGAGATGGTGACGGCGTCGAAGACCCCGTCCGCGAACGGCAGCCGGGTCCCGTCCCCCGCGGTGAACGGCAGCCACGGGTGCCGCTTCTTGCCCTCCCGCAGCATGCCGACGGAGAAGTCGCACGGCACGACGTACGCACCGGTGCGGGCGAACGGCAGGGAGGAGGTGCCGGTGCCGGCCGCGAGGTCGAGCACCCGCTCGGCGGGCCGCGCGGCCACCGCGCGGTCCACCTCCTTGCGCCACAACCGCGCCTGCCCCAGGGAGAGCACGTCGTTGGTGAGGTCGTACCGCGCCGCCACGTCGTCGAACATCGCGGCGACTTCGTGCGGCTGCTTGTCCAGGGATGCTCGGGTCACCCGGCCATTGTCCACCGTGGGCGGCCGGCGCCCGCACCGGGCATGCGCCGACCCGCCGCCCGGTGGTCCGGGGGTCAGTGGCGGCGGTGGACGAGGCGGCCGGCCACGACGGTGGCCAGGGCGGTGCCGTCGTCGGCGACGATCGCGAAGGTGGCCGGGCCGCCGACGGTCAGCGGCCGCGGGTCCGGGCCGGGCCGTTCCGGGAGGCCGGAGCGCTGGACGGCCGTACGGACCGCGGGACGGGTGAACGGGCCGGTCAGTGAGGTCGTGCCGGCCGCCAGCAGACGCTGCAGTCCGCGGCGGGCGCTGGCGCCCCAGCGGGACTCGGGCATGCCCGCCTCACTGTCCCCGAGGGCGGCGAGCGCCGCGCCGGTGAGCGGCTCGCTGCCCAGTGCGCCGGCCTCGCGCGGGTCGGGGTGGTAGGCGGCCTCCAGCAGCGCCGCGCCGTCGGGTTCGTGCCGGCCGGGGGTGACGATGCCGTCCCACTCACGGACCCGGGCCCGGCCGCCCGGAGCTCCCGGCTCGGCGGCGGCCGTCACGCCGTACGCCGCCGCCAGCTCCTCGTACGGGCCGATGGCGGCGAGGCGGGTGCCGTCGACGACGACCGCGTGCCCGGGGACCGACGGGCCGTCCGGCGCCACCCGGACCCCCCGCACGCGGTGAAGTGTCAGCACCCGGCGCCTACTTGGCCTCGACGAGCTTCAGCTCCGGGTGGGCGGTGCCGCCCTCGATGGCGGTCGAGGAGAAGTGCGAGACGACCTTGTCGTCGACCGGGTCGTTGGCCGGGTCGTCGTGCACGACCAGGTGCTCGTACGTCGTCGCGCGCTGCGCCGGGACCCGGCCCGCCTTGCGGATCAGGTCGATGATCTCCATGCGGTTGGAGCGGTGCCTGGCGCCGGCCGAGGAGACCACGTTCTCCTCCAGCATGATCGAGCCGAGGTCGTCCGCGCCGTAGTGCAGCGACAGCTGGCCGATCTCCTTGCCGGTGGTCAGCCAGGAGCCCTGGATGTGGGCGACGTTGTCGAGGAAGATCCGCGCGATGGCGATCATGCGGAGGTACTCGAAGAGCGTGGCCTGCGTTTGGCCCTTCAGGTGGTTGTTCTCCGGCTGGTAGGTGTACGGGATGAACGCGCGGAAGCCGCCCGTCCGGTCCTGCACGTCACGGATCATCCGCAGGTGCTCGATCCGCTCGGCGTTGGTCTCGCCCGTGCCCATCAGCATCGTGGAGGTGGATTCGACGCCCAGCCGGTGGGCCGCCTCCATGATTTCCAGCCAGCGCTCGCCGGACTCCTTCAGCGGCGCGATGGCCTTGCGGGGGCGGGCCGGGAGGAGTTCGGCACCCGCGCCCGCGAAGGAGTCGAGGCCGGCGGCGTGGATCCGCTGGATCGCCTCCTCCACCGACACCCCGGAGATCCGGGCCATGTGCTCGATCTCGGACGCGCCGAGGGAGTGGATGACCAGCTGCGGGAACGCCTTCTTGATGGCCGAGAAGTGCTTCTCGTAGTACTCGACGCCGTAGTCCGGGTGGTGGCCGCCCTGGAACATGATCTGCGTGCCGCCCAGTTCGACGGTCTCCGCGCAGCGGCGCAGGATGTCGTCGAGGTCGCGGGTCCAGCCCTTGGCGGTGTCCTTGGGCGCGGCGTAGAAGGCGCAGAACTTGCAGGCCGTCACGCACACGTTGGTGTAGTTGATGTTGCGCTCGATGATGTACGTCGCGATGTGCTCGGTACCGGCGTACCGGCGGCGGCGTACGGCGTCGGCGGCCTTGCCCAGCGCGTGCAGCGGCGCGGAGCGGTACAGGTCGAGCGCCTCCTCCGGCGTGATGCGACCGCCCTGCGCGGCGCGGTCGAGTACGGACTGGAGGTCGGCGTTCTCGGTCACCGGGGCGTCCCTTTCGCAGGCGGGCATCACGACTGAACCAGCCTACGTCAGCCCTCCGACAGCCTCGCTGGCGGCCGGGCCGGGCCGGCGGAGCGCTGACGCGGGCGGCCCCGGAGCCCGCTCAGCGCTTCGTGAGGGTGGCCTTCGGCGCGCCGCCCGCGGGGTCTGCGGAGGCGAACGCGAGCGAGCCGCCGTCCTTGGTGAGCGTGTACGTCACGCGGGAGGTGTTGCCGGTGCAGCCGGGCCCCTGCCGGCCGTCCGGCCGCTCGACGAGCACCAGGCGACGCGCGGTGGCCGACTCCAGCTTCGCCTTCGCCTCGCAGCGCACCAGCACCGCGTCGTAGGTGGTGCGGATGACGTAGTCGCCCTTGCCGCCGGCCGTGATGGTGCTGGTCATCGTGCCGTTGGGGATGCCGTGCGAGGTGGTGACGCTGCCCGTCCAGGTGCCGAGGAAGGGCTTGCGGACGACGGGCCGGCCGCCGGGGACGGAGGGCCGGGCCGACGGCGTACGGTCGCCCGGCGGCTCGGCGCCCGCCTGGTCCCGGGAGGCGCTGCCGCCCAGCCCCGGCAGCAGCTGGAAGACGAACGCCGCGGTCGTCGCGGCGGCCAGCGCACCGGCCACCGAGAGCACCAGCGTGCAGCTCACCCGCCGTGGGCGGGCCGCGCCCCCGGCGGCACCGGACAGCGCGATCCGCCGCTCCTTCGGGGCGGTCAGCGGGGGCGCCCCGGTGGGCAGATCGGCGACACGGGCGGCGGTGGGCGGGTGGCCGGCACCGGTCGTTCCGGCGACGGGCCAGGGGGCACCCGGCGGCACCGCCCCCTCCGCCGAGTGGACCTGCGCCGGGGCGTCGAACGGCACCAGCCCCGAGGCCGCTTCACCACCGGCCCCCGCACCGCGGCCCGCCCCGTACGAAGGGTCCGGCGGCCCGAACTCCCCTGCCCCGCCCGCCGCGTCGAGGTTCAGCAGCTCCACCGCCTGACGGGTGACGCGTTCCACGAGGGGGCCGGGCAGCCAGCCGGCCCGTACCAGGCCGGCCGCGCCGCCGTCCCCCGCGAGGCGGGCCGCCAGCTCGGCCGGCGCCGGGCGGTGCGCGGGGTCCTTGGCGAGGCAGGCGGTCACCAACTCCCGCAGCCCGCCGGTGAGCCGGGTGCCGAGTTCGGGTTCCTCGTGGACGACCTTGTAGAGCAGGGCGGCGGACGAGTCGCCGCGGAACGGGCTGCTGCCGGTCGCCGCGAAGGCCAGCACCGCGCCGAGCGAGAACACGTCGGCGGCGCCCGCGGCGCCCTTGCCGAGGATCTGCTCGGGCGCCATGTAGCCGGGTGAGCCCACCGACACCCCGGTGGAGGTGAGCGACGCGGTGCCGTCCGTGGCCCGGGCGATCCCGAAGTCGATCAGCAGTGGCCCGTCGAGGGTCAGCAGCACGTTGGACGGCTTGACGTCCCGGTGCACCAGCCCGAGCGCGTGCACCGCCGCCAGCGCCTCGGCCAGTCCCGCACCGAGGGTCCTGACGGAGTGTTCGGTCAGCGGCTCGGCGTCGGTGACGGCCTGGGCGAGCGAGGGTCCGGCGACGTAGCCGGTGGCGACCCACGGAACAGCGGCGTCCGGATCGGCGTCCAGTACGGGCGCGGTCCAGGCGCCGCCCACCTTGCGGGCCGCCTCGATCTCCCGCCGGAAGCGGGCCCGGAACTGGTCGTCGACGGCGAAGTGCGCGTGGACGGCCTTGACGGCGACCGTGCGGCCACCGGCGCTGCGCCCGAGGAAGACCCGGCCCATCCCGCCCGCGCCGAGCCGGCCGAGCAGCCGGTACCCGCCCAGAACCCGTGGGTCGTCCGCTGCCAGCGGCTCCATGGCGCCTCCCCCTCGATACCCCGCGCCCAGCTTATGACCCATGTCATGCCGGGCTCCCTGAACCCGTCAGCTGCCTTTCCCCTCAAACAGGAGGTAACCGACCATCCCGCCCCCAGGACCCGCCCGGAGAGAACCGGAGAGAACCCGTGCCCGTGTCCCACCCCGAGCGAAGGAGACGGGCCCGCCTCCTCGGCGCGGTCCTCGCGGCCCTGGGGCTCGCCCTCTTCCCCGTCGTCAAATACGGGAACGTCTTCCCCGACACCGGGCGGCCGATGGCTTTCGGCCGGCCGCTCGCGGGCCACCCGCAGGCCCCGTTCCGTATGGCGAGCACCCTCGCCGACGGCACCAGGATCGGCGTCACCACGCTCCACGGGAAGAAGTCCGGCTTCACCGGCAAGGTGTGGGCCTGGGCGCCGCCGGAGTACTACCAGGAGCGCTACCGGGACAGCGCGTTCCCGGTGCTGATCGCGCTGCCCGGCGGCCGCGGCTACCCCTCGAACTACTGGAACCGCCCCCGCCTCGGGCTGCAACAGGCCGTCACCGACCTGGCCGCGCTGGGCCGCAGCAAGCCGTTCGTCCTCGTCATGCCGCAGCTCAACCCCGACCCGCGCCACTACTACGACGGCAGCGACATACCGGGCCACCCGAAGATCGGCACCTGGCTGTCCGACGACGTCCCCGACCTGGTCAGAGCCACCTTCCGGACGTTCGCCAGCCGCGACGGCTGGGCCCTCATGGGGTCCTCGTCCGGCGGTTTCGTCGGCCTCAAGACGGTGCTGCAGTACCCGGACCGCTTCCGGGCGGTGATCGCCAGCGGGCCGGACCTCCGGCCGGACTCGCCCCTCTGGCGGGGCCACGAGCGGGAGAGGCGCGCGAACGACCCCGAGCGCCTCGCCGCGCGACTGTCCGCCCGCGCCGGCGCCCCGCCCGTGCACCTCCAGTTCCAGATAGGGACGGAGGAACGCGGCCGGGCCGGCCTGGAGCGCTTCATCCGCTGCTACGCCAAGGGGCCCGTCACGGCCTCCCTGCACGTCATCCAGGGCGGCGGCCACAACGCCAAGGGCTACGTCAGGGGCATGCGGGAGGCGAGCCTGGAGGCGATCGGCAAGGTGCTGCGCGGCCCGGCCCCCGAGGACCGCCCGGACCGCACGTACACCGCCGGGCCGCGGGCCGGGACCGCCGACCGGCACCCCGGCCCGCGGCTCAGGCCCTGACCGCGGCGCCCTACGGGGTGAGCAGATCGACCTTCACGTCGGCCGGGAACCCGGTGGTCGGCCCGACCCGCCGGGCGAACTCGGTGACGCCGCGCAGCTGCTCGGCCCCGAAGCGGAAGTCCAGCGTGGTGAAGTACCGCTCCAGCACCGGCTCGTCGAAGGTCTCCCAGCGCGCCGCCTGTTCGGCGACCTTGGAGACCTCCTCCAGGGACAGGTCGCGGGAGGCGAGGAACGCCTCGTGCACCTTCCGCACCACGGCCGGCTCGCGCTCCAGGTAGTCGCGCCGGGCCGCCCAGACGGCGAAGACGAAGGGTAGCCCGGTCCACTCCTTCCACATCTGGCCGAGGTCGTGGACCTCCAGGCCCAGCCGCGGCCCGTCGTGCAGATTGGCGCGCAGCGCGGCGTCGCCGATCAGCACCGCCGCGTCCGCCTCCTGCATCATCAGGCCGAGGTCCGGCGGGCAGGTGTAGTAGTCCGGCCGCACACCGACCTTCTCGGCCAGCAGCAGCTGCGCCAGCCGGACGGACGTGCGCGAGGTCGAGCCGAGCGCGACCCGGGCGCCGTCGAGCTGGTCGAGCGGCTTCTGCGAGACGATCACGCAGGACATCACCGGGCCGTCGCAGCCCACCGCGAGGTCCGGGAAGGCGACCAGGTCGTCGGCGGCGCGCAGGAATTCCACGAGCGTGACCGGCGCGATGTCGAGCTCGCCGCGGATCAGCTGTTCGCTGAGCTTCTCGGGCGTGTCCTTGCTGAGGTCCAGATCGAGCAGGGTGCCCGTACGGGCGAGGCCCCAGTAAAGGGGCAGGCAGTTCAGGAACTGGATGTGGCCCACTCGCGGCCGGCTGCGACGGTGATCGGCGTCGGCTCCTGCGGGTGCGTCTCCGAAGGTTGAATTGTCCACATGCGGAGGCTAGACCTGCCGCACTCGCCCCGCCGCGGCGGGGCAACCTATGGACGTTAGTGCTGACGGTTAAACGTGATCTTTGGCTCTTCCGCCTCACGAGTCCACCATGCTAGGCTCAGCGCAAGTTGCAGTTTGGTTTCCCTTGCAGTACAGAGCCTGCGGAGCATGTAACCCGCAGGCTTTTGTAGTTTTCAGACTTGTTTGCAGGTTCTGGAGCAGGGCAACCCTTTGGCCCAAGGAGGGCTTATGGCTACCGGAACCGTCAAGTGGTTCAACGCTGAAAAGGGCTTCGGCTTCATCGCCCAGGACGGCGGCGGCCCGGATGTCTTCGTCCACTACTCCGCGATCAACGCCTCCGGCTTCCGCTCCCTCGAGGAGAACCAGCAGGTGAACTTCGACGTCACCCAGGGGCCGAAGGGCCCGCAGGCGGAGAACGTGACCCCGCAGTAAGTTGCCCGGCCCGGAATCTTTCCGAGTCGCACCAAAGTAGTACCCAAGGAGCCTCGCTCCGCCACTCAGGTGGCGAGCGGGGCTCCTGCCTTTTGTTTCCCCGCGCCGCCTTTGCAGGTGCACCGACTCCGGGCGGCTTGAACGACGGTGGCATGAACTCTTGCCGACGGGCGGATTAAGAGCGTTTTCGGCCACCTCCGCGCCCCCTCTCCGCACGAACTCCCCCGCTTTCTCCGGCGCGGAAAGAATGCCGGCGGGTAACGGCACCGGCCGGGTACGGAACCGGCCGGAGGACGGGCCCCGGGAGCAGGCCGGGCCGGCCGTACGGGCCGCGGCGGCGGCCGGTACGGCCCGCACTCCGCGCCCGCGCCCGCCCCGGTAAACCTGCCCGGAGCACGTATCGAAGCGATCACGGAAAGTGGTCACATGGCGACATGACGCGGCCTACCGTGGGCAGAATGAGCGAGCACTTGCCCCCGCAGAAGCCCTGCCCCGATTGCGGCGGCAGAGGAACCGTGGACTGGGAGACGCCGGCCGGCGACGAGGTCACGACGCTGTGCTCCGGGTGCGGTGGCACCGGCACCGTCCTGGCGTAAGAGGAGGCAGAGGCGACGTGGCAGCGTTGAGCAAGAACGGGAAGCCGGTCGGCCTGGAAGCGGAGTACGTCGGCAAACTGCCGTGCTCCACCTGCGGAATACGGTCGATGAAGCTGCCCGGACGGCAGGGCGGGCTGTGCATCCCCTGCTACGCCGAGGAGTGCGCGGCCGCGGGACGACGCGCGGCGACGGCCGGCACCTGGGTCGCGGCGAGCTTCGTCGGCGACCCGTGCCTGGCGTGCGGCTCCCGGTCCGTCGACGCCAACGGCTGGGCCTTCTGGTGCAACTCCTGCGAGATGCAGACGGCGGTGGCCCTGCCTCCCCGGTAGCCGCCGCTTTTGGTTGCCCTGTCTACCAGCGGATCCGTGGGTAGCGTGGAAATCAGGAAGAGCATGTGCCTGACAGCACCCGGGCAGTGGTCGCCATGTTCAACGGCCGAGCAGATAACGAACGCACCCTGACGGCACCGTTGCCGGCGCCCCGGTTCGTGGCCTGGTGGGTGTGGAGCGGTATCGGATGCGCCGGACTGATCGCCGCGCTCTACGCGGCGGGAGCCGGCCGTACGGCCTGGGCGGGCAAGGGGGTCGTCGGGTTCCTGGGCCGGGTCTTCGGCGGCCTCGGCGCGGTCTTCACGCCGGGGTCCCACCACGGCGCCTCCATCGGCGCACGGCTCGCCTTCTTCCTGGTGCTGCTGCTGCTCCTGTATCTGCTGTGGCGGGCGACGCGCGCCTGGCTGGCGTACAAGCCCGGCGCGGTGGACGTGCAGCAGCTGGAGGACGCCACGCCCGAGGGCACCCCGAAACCGAGCGACATCGACCTCACCGCCAGGCTCCGCCGCCGGCTGTCCGACAGCAGCATGTATCCGCCGGCCACGCTTCCGGCGCAGGCCCCCGCCGAGTCCTTTCTGGAACTGCTCGGCGATATCGAGATCGACCCCGACAAGCTGGGGACGGCACTGCCGAAACTGCTCAGCCGGCTGCGCCCGAAACTGGCCTACCGGGTCAGCGGCATTCTCCAGTTCCGCGAAAGCCCGTTGCCGGATCAGTACGGCGCGACGGTCACCGTCACCGCTTTCCTCTTCGGCGGCTCGCGCACGACCACCGTATGGGGCAGCGACTGGGACGACGTCATCCGGAAAGCCGGCAGCTGGACCGTCAGCACGCTGTTGCCCGTCACCCGCGCCGGGCGGCTGCCGCCGTGGCGCCGGTGGTGGGGTCGGGAGATCAAGCCGGAGCTGTACGAGGCATATCAGTCGGCGAACGAACTGAGCCGCGCCGGGCGTTACCACGAGGCGCTGGAGCAGTACTTCCGGGCCGTACGCCTCGACCCGACGAATGCCGCACTGCGGGCCGAGCTGGCGGAGACCCAGGAAAAGATGGGCCTGCACATCGACGCCCTCGACACCTGCCAGCGGGCGCTGACCCTCGACGGCCAAAGTGCCCGCCGCTACCGGAAACGACTGTGGCAGAACCGCTGGATTCCGCACTGGCGGCGGCTGCGCTACTTCCGGCACCCGTGCCTGCACCGCGAGATGCTCGGCCTCCGGTACCGAAATTCAATCATTCTCGGCACCTCCGAAACCACCGCGGAACAATGGTGCGCGCACACCGGAACCAATGGCGCCCTCACGCGCGAACACCTGACACCGATCCTTGTGGAACGGTATTGGCCCGCCGCCGCCGGCCTGCACGGCACAGGTGCCCGCCTGCCGCGCAAAGCGAGGAAAAAGGCAGGCCAGGATTGGCTCAGGGACACCCTGCAGAGCGACAACGAAGCCGCGGTGCGCCTGGTGATGCAACGCGCCGCCCTCCAGGAAACGGCACGCCTCTCCGCCGACGACGCCTGGGCCCGCGTGTGGCTCTACTGGCCCTCCTGGCTGTGGAGTTGGGCCCGGGTCTGCTGGCCGGCCGCCTACCACCAGAGCACACGCGGAACGCAGCCCTCCGTCACCCGCGGCGCATTCCAGATCAACCGCAGGGTGTGGGCCCCGCTGCGCCTGGCCTGGGCGAGCACCGATTACGGCAGCGTGCCGGACCCGCAGAAGTGGCGGCGGAAATACGCCTGGCGGCGCCCCGGCAGATGGCTCGGCTGGAAACGGGTGGACGTCCCGGCCCTCCGCAGGCGCCTCCGTATCGCGCCGTGGATCGGCTCGCGGCACGACTGGCACACCCACTACAACTCCGCGTGTGTCTACGCCGTGGCGATGCACGCCGATCGCCACGACCGGCCCCGGCAACGGAAACTCGCCCGCTATGCCGTCGCCCACCTCGACCAGGCCGTACAGGCGACGTGCGGGCGCGCCGCCGCCGTCGAACGGTCGTGGATGGTCGACGAGGACCCCGACCTCGCGCTGCTCCGCAGAAAGGGCACCCGCCCGAATGCCCTCTTCAACAACTTCGTGCGGACGGTGTACCCGAGCGCGGAAGCCTTCGAGCAGAGCCCGCCCAGCAGCCGGTCCGACAAGCAGTTGCGGGAGTACGACTACCGGCTGCTCGAAGAAATCGCCAAGGTGATGCAGCAGGTCTGGAACCTGCGGAGCGAGAGCGCCGACGTCGATATCCAGCACGCGACGGAATGGCTGCGCACCGAGCGCAAGCTCTGGAATTCCCTGCACGGGATCTCCGCGGACGAGTCCAACCGCAGATGGCAGGACAGGGTGACGCTCATCCGCTACATCCAGGCCAACTTCCAGCCGATGTCGTCCTCTTCACCGGATTTCCCGCCCCCGCTGGTGCCGGACGAGACGGCGTCCCCGAACGGCCTCCCGGCCCCCGGGGAGATCGAGAAGACACTTGCGGCACTGCACCACGACATGGAAAAGGCCCGTGCCTACGCGATGAGCAACGCGGGTCAGCGACTCCTCAGGGAACGCGCCGCGGACGGTGTGACACGGCTGGAGACGAAGACGGTCCGCCGGCTGTCCACCGGATACGCGGCGGCCTGGCAGACCCTCGACGACTGGCTGGAGGGCGAGACCGGACACACCGCTTTCCGCCACGCCCTGCGTGACGTCCCCCGCCTGACGCGGCGCCGGGTCACCGCCCTCCGCGACGGGAAAAGGCTGCGGATCTGACGGCCGTGATGAACGTCCTCCAGGCCCCGGCCGGAATGAACAGAGCCGGTCCCTGCGGGTCCTTGGAGTCCCGTACGGGGACGAGGCCGGGGAAGTCGTCCGAGATCTCGACACATTCTCCGCCGGTGCCGTTGCTGTAGCTGCTCTTGCGCCAGCGGGCAGAATTCAGGGCAAGCCTGTTGCTGCGCTTCATCTCGGTAACCCCTTGCTACGTCCTCGACGATGACCAGGGAGGGTGGGCGGCCGTCGTTTCCGGTCCCGGCCTACGCGGCGGGAAAGGTTGCGGATCTGACGGCCGTGATGAACGTCCTCCAGGCCCCGGCCGGAATGAACAGAGCAGGCCCCTGCGGGTCCTTGGAGTCCCGGACGGGGACCAGGCCGGGCATGCCGTCGGCGATCTCGATGCATTCGCCGCCGTTCGTGCTGTAGCTGCTCTTGCGCCAGAGTGCGGAACTCAAGTCAAGCTTTCTGCTTGCCATTTCGGTACTCCTCTGCCGCTGCCTCGACCATTGCCAGGGACGCCTCCGGCGGCAGTGCGGCGGCCCTGAGCAGATCGTACGACCGCTCGTACCGCTTCACGAGCGCCGGGTAGTCGATGAGTTGGCCGCTGTGGAGGCCCTCCGTGTACACGACGGTGGGAGCGTCCGGGAAGGTCATGACTCGCGTCACGCCCATCGCGAAAGGGTGAGCGACGGTGGTTGCCGGAAGGATCTGCAGAATCGACGACGTCGCCCTGATCACGGCGGCGATGTGATCCATCAGATCCGCCATCTGCTCCGGCGGGAGGACGCGGCGCCGAATCACGGTCTCGTCGAGGATCGCCCAGAAATGCGGGGGCTTCTCCTTGTCGAACAGCTTGGCTCGTTTCAGCCTCGCGGCCACCATCTGCTCGATCTCGTCGCCGGAGGCCCACGGCATGGTCGACCGCGTGATCGCCAGCGAGTACGCCGCCGTGTGCAGCAGCCCCGGCAGCACCAGCGGCGCCCAGTCCTCGATCGCTTCCGCGTACTGCTCCATCTCCGCGGCATCCGCGAAGTACTCCGAAAGACCGGACTGCCGCGCCTTCCTCGCATCTTCACAACGGCGCTGGAAAAACCCGTCCGTCTTCAGCTTCTCGTCGACATGCCGGGCCAGATCTTCCGGCATCCGGCGCTCACCGCGCTCGATCTGGCTGAGGAACGAGATCCCTCGGTAACTGCCCTCCGCGAGCTGTTCGAGCGTGAGGCCCGCGGCTTCCCGCTGATAGCGCAGCTCGGCTCCGTAGAAGGCCGGAACGCTCGCCGACGCGTCAGGATCTTTACGAGGAGGCACAACGCACCACCACTCTCTGCAAGTTGCCCTGCGCAACCCGATTGCCTTCCACGCTACGTCCCGTGACGCCACGCTGTGAGCAGTTCGTCACCATGCGCACAGGAAGGCGTACGCCGCATGCCCAGCCCTCTTCACGACGACGTGCACGACTGCACCGAGGTCCTCCGTGCCGCACTGCAGGCCAACGGCATCACGTTGCCGTCGCTCGGGGTCGATCTCCCGGGGTTGGCGAGTCCCGGGCTGCCGCCGCTGGTCGCGCTCGGTAACTGCAATGCGGCGACCGCCCGCAAACTGGCGGAAGCGCTCCGTAAGGCCGCGGCGCGATGAAGCCGCTGGTGCTGGAGCTGCTCGCCGTGCCCAAGGAGGTGGCGGGGCTGCGGCGTGCCGTCGGCGCGTATGTGGGCGGCGGGCCGGGGGCCGAGGTCCAGCTCTGCGTCAGCGAGCTGGTCGGCAATGTGATCCGGCACGTCGGGGAGGGCACCCCGGTCGTCGTGCGGGTCAGCGGCGCGGCGGGTGGGCGGTTCCGGGTCGAGGTCACCGATCCCGAGCCGCGGGTGCTGCCCGTACCGGTGCGGGCGGCGGGCGGGGACGAGTGCGGGCGGGGCATGGCGCTGCTGGCCGCCGTCTCGGTGCGGTGGGGCGTACGGCTGGGTGCCGGCCGTAAGACGGTCTGGTGCGACGTCGTCGCGACGTAGCACCACCGCACGTCAGGCCCCGCGCCACCTCCCCCACAGAGGTGACACGGGGTTCCAGTCTGACGCGCCGGGGGCCTGGGCTCCAGAGGGGTTGTCATGTCCTTTCGTAAAGGGCGGCTATGTCTTTGGCGAAATCGCGGGCGACGGCGGACCGGCGCAGCTTGAGGGAGGGGGTCAGGTGCCCGGTGCGCTCGGTGAAGTCCACCGGGAGGACGGCGAAGCGGCGGATGGACTCGGCCCGGGAGACGAGGGCGTTGGCGTCGTCGACGGCGCGTTGCAGGTCGGCGAGCAGGCGCTCGTCGTGGACGAGTTCCTCCAGGGGCAGGTGCTGTTTCTTGTGCATCTGGCGCCAGTGGGCCAGGCCGTCCGGTTCGAGGGTGAGCAGTGCCGTGATGTACGGGCGGTTGTCGCCGATGACCATGCACTGGCCGACCAGGGGGTGGGAGCGGAGGCGGTCCTCCAGGGGCGCGGGGGCGACGTTCTTGCCGCCCGTCGTCACGATGATCTCCTTCTTGCGGCCGGTGATGGTGAGGTAGCCGTCGGTGTCGAGGGCGCCCAGGTCGCCGGTGGGGAGCCAGCCGTGGGGGTCGGTGGCGGGGCGGGCGGCGCCGAGGTCCGCGTCCCAGTAGCCGGCGAAGACGTGGCCGCCGCGGAGCAGGATCTCGCCGTCGTCGGCGATGCGTACGGCGGTGCCGGGCAGCGGCCAGCCGACGGTGCCGATGCGGGGGCGCCGGGGCGGGGTGACGGTGGCGGCGGCGGTGGTTTCCGTCAGGCCGTAGCCCTCGAAGATCTCGATGCCGGCGCCGGTGTAGAAGGCGGCGAGGCGGTGGCCGAGGGGGGAGCCGCCGCAGAGGGCGTAGCGGACCTTGCCGCCGAGCGCGGCCCGGATGCGGCGGTAGACGAGGGGGTCGTAGAGCTTGCGGGCGGCCTTGAGGGCGACGCCGGGGCCGGGGCCGGCGCCGTGTTCCTTCGCCTCGACGGCTTCACCGTAGGAGCGGGCGATGCGGGCCGCGCGGTCGAAGGAGGCGGCGCGGCCCATCTTCTCGGCGGTGGCGCGGCCGGTGTTGTAGACCTTTTCGAGGACGTAGGGGATGGCCAGCAGGAACGTCGGGCGGAAGCCGGCGAGGTCGGCGAGCAGGTCGTCCGTCCGGATGCTGGGGGCGTGGCCGAGGCGGACCCGGGCGCGCAGGCAGCCGACGGCGACCATCCGGCCGAAGACGTGGGAGAGGGGCAGGAAGAGGAGGGTGGCGGCGGGCTCCTGGCTGACCGCCCGGAAGACCGGGTGGAGGAGTTCGACGGCGTTGTCGACCTCGGCGAAGAAGTTGGCGTGGGTGAGGGCGCAACCCTTGGGGCGGCCGGTGGCGCCCGAGGTGTAGATGAGGGTGGCGAGGGCGTGCGGGGCACGTGCGGCGCGACGCTCGTCCACCGCCTCGTCGGGGAGGTCGCGGCCCGCGGAGACGAGCTGGGAGACCGCACCGGTGTTGAACTGCCACAGGTGGTCGAGGGCGGGCAGGTCGCCGCGGATGCCGCTGATCAGACGGGCCTCGTCGACGTCCTCGACGACGCAGGCGCGGGCGGCCGAGTCGTGCAGGATCCACCGCGCCTGGTGGGCGGAGGAGGTGGGGTACAGCGGGACGGTGACCAGACCGGCGGCCCAGGCGGCGAAGTCGATGAGGGTCCACTCGTAGGTGGTACGGGCCATGATCGCGAGCCGGTCGCCGGGGCGCAGGCCGTGCGCGATCAGGCCCTTGGCGACGGCGCGGACCTCGGCGGCGAACGCGGCGGCGGTGATGTCGCGCCAGGCGCCGCTGGGCTGTTTGCGGGCCAGCACGATCGCGGTGGGGGCCTCGGCGGCGTTGTGGAAGGGGAGGTCACCGAGGGAGCCGTGGCGGGCGGGCGGCACGAGCGGGGGGACGTGCACCTCCCGGACCCGGCCGTCAACCAGGGTTTTCTGCGGCTCCACGGGGGCGGGGGCGACGGCGGGCAGCGGGGCGGACGGTGCGGCGGGTGTGGGAGCGGGTGCACTTTCCTGATGGGACACGAGCGGTTCCTCGTTTCTCCTGTGGAGTGCGAGCTGCTCCTGCGGAGTGCGGCCTTCCCTCCCCGCCGGAGCGCGGACTGCCTGCCGGGAACGCGGAGTTCACCCCCGAACCTCCTGACCCGGCAGTAACCTTACTGCGAAGTAAATTTACGTGAGGTGCCACAGGGAAGGGAACTCCCTTGCCGGTGAAGGACGTTGAATCCGCCCGCACCGCCCGCACCGTCCGCACCGCCCGCCGGCCCGCTACCGGTCAGCCGTCCGCCCGCTCGGCTTCCCGCCGGACGGACACGCGCTGACGACGCGGCACCCGGCACCGGGCCGGCCGGGCGGAGCACCCGGGCCGGCCCGGCGGACGGCGCGGGCCGGGGCGAGGACCGCCCTCGTCAGCCGCGGCCGCCCTCGCCGCCGGCGCCCCCCGGCGTCCAGCGTTCGCCGCCCATCAGATGGCCCAGGCCGGTCCAGGCGAAGTTCATCATCGTGGCCGCGGCGTCCTTCGCCGTCGGATGCTCCTGGTCACCCGAAGGTCCCTCATCCGTACGGGTGTTGGCCCACTCGGCGAGCGACTCGGCCGCGCCGACCAGGGCGTGCGCGAGGCCCGCCACCTCCCGTTCGGCCAGCTCGCCGACGCAGCCCGCCTCCTTCGCGGCCATGCCGATCAGCTCCGTGACGAAGGCGACGATCTCCGCCCGCATGTCGGCGACCTCGACCGCGAAGGGCTCGCCGTGCGTGCGGGCCTGCTGGTGCAGCACGGCCCAGCCCGCCGGGTGCTCCGCGGTGTGCGCGAAGAAGCCCCGCAGGCCGCTCCACAGTTGGCGGTCGGCCGCCTCCCCCGGCTGGACGGCCGCCGTCACGGCCGCGACCAGCGCCGCCCGCTCCCGCCGGATCACGGCGCTGAACAGTTCTTCCTTCGAGTTCAGGTAGAGATAGACCAGCGGCTTGGACACCCCCGCGACCTCGGCGATCTCGTCCATCGAGGCCGCCCGATAGCCGCGTCGCGCGAAGGTCAGCACCGCGGCGTCGAGCATCTGCTGCTCCCGGACCGCGCGTGGCACCCGCTTGCTCTTCACAGCTCCCACCCTGAATACCCCTCCATACCCGCCCCTTTACTGCAAAGTAAGTTTACGATCTTCGCCCCCCTGACCCCTCCTTCCTTGACAGCCACCCGACGCAACGAGACGATACGTCTCGTCACGTTGTCATAGCTTCCGGAGGTCAGACCGTGCAGCAGTTCATCGACGCCGCCCCCGGCATCCGCCTGTGGACCGAGCAGCGCGGCGCCCCCGGGGCGCCCCCGCTGCTGCTGATCATGGGGGCCCAGGCCACCGGCGTCGGCTGGCCCGACGCGCTGGTCGACGCGCTGGCCGCGCACCACCGGGTCATCCGCTACGACCACCGCGACACCGGCCGCTCCACCTGGCCGTTCGAGGAGCATCCGTACCGGATCGCGGACCTCGCCGAGGACGTGATCGCGGTCCTGGACGGGCTGGGCATCGAGCGGGCGCACATCGTCGGCATGTCATTGGGCGGCATGCTGGCCCAGATGGTCCTCGCGGACCACCCCGACCGCGTACTCAGCGCCACTCTCATCGGCACCAGCGCCCTCAGCACCACCCCCTACACCCGCCCCGACGGCAGCACCGTCCCGGTCGACGAACTGCCCGGTATCGCGCCCGAGGTCCTGGAGCTGTGGGCGCGCCCGGTCGAGGATCACGGCCCGGCCGCGGAGCTGCGCCGCCGGATCGAACACTGGCGGGTACTCGCCGGTGACCAACTCCCCTTCGACGCCGCGTTCTTCCACGCCCTCGAAGAGCGGGTCATCGAGCACACCGGGCACCACCGGACGGGTACCGCGCACGGTCGGGCCGAGCACGACGGCATGCTGCGCACCGAGCAGCTCGCGCGGAACCAGGTGCCGACGCTGGTCGTCGCCGCGCCCGCCGAGCCGGTGTTCCCGCCGCCGCACCCCCAGCACCTCGCGCAGTGCGTGAACGGCGCCCACGTGGTCGAGATCCCGGGCATGGGACATGCGCTGCCCCCGGCCGTCCTCGGTCCACTGGCCGACGCGATCCTCACGCACACCGGGGCAACGGGGCCCGCAGGAGCCACGGGAGCCACGGACGTCACGGGGGCGGACACCACGACGGCCTGACGGTGCACCAGCGGCACCCACGAGTGCCACGGGACGGCCGCGGCCCGGCTCCTCGGGCTCTCCTTGGCCTCCTCCCCCCACTCGCGCCCCTGTTAGCCGGGCATCAGCGGAGCGGCAGACTCGCGCCAACGGCTCCGAGCAGGGTGGGTGACGTACCGAGGAGACAACGACGACGCCGGGCTCGACGCCAACGACATGTTCGTCACGCTCACGCTGGACGGCCGGGTCCATTCCTGGATGGGCGGCGGACACCAGGGCCCGGGCACCTTCACGCTCGCGGGCGGCTGGACGGCCGAGGTCACGAAGATCGGCGAGCTGCGGTACCGCGCGCAGATCATCGGCGCCACCGGTCCGTCGGCATCGCTCAGGCGGTGAGTTCGGTCAGCAGGTCGCGGACGTGTCGTTCGATCTCGTCGCGGATGGGCCGGACGGCGTCGACTCCGCGGCCGGCGGGGTCGTCCAGCTGCCAGTCCAGGTACCTCTTGCCGGGGAAGACGGGGCAGGCGTCCCCGCAGCCCATGGTGATCACCACGTCGGACGCCTGCACGGCCTCGGCGGTCAGCAGCTTCGGGGTCCGGGCCGACAGGTCGATGCCCTTCTCGGCCATCGCCTCCACCACGGCCGGGTTGACGGTGCCGGCGGGGGCGGAGCCGGCGGAGCGGACCTCGACCCGGTCGCCGCCGAGGTGGGCGAGGAAGGCGGCGGCCATCTGGGAGCGTCCGGCGTTGTGGACGCACACGAACAGCACCGACGGCTTGCGGGGCTCAGTCACGGGCGGTCTCCTGGAGGTTGGCCGGCGCGGCGGCCAGGGCGTGGGGGCCGGGGAAGAACCGGCGGGCGGCCAGGGCGACATGGACCAGGCCGATCAGCACCGGCACCTCGATGAGCGGCCCGACCACCCCGGCCAGGGCCTGGCCGGATGTCGCGCCGTACGTCGCGACGGCGACGGCGATGGCGAGTTCGAAGTTGTTGCCGGCCGCGGTGAACGCCAGCGTCGTGGCCCGCGGGTGGTTCAGGCCGACGGCCTTGCCCAGGGCCATGGAGCCGGCCCACATGACGGCGAAGTAGACCAGCAGCGGCAGCGCGATCCGCGCGACGTCCAGGGGGCGGGAAGTGATCGCGTTCCCCTGGAGGGCGAAGAGCACGACGATGGTGAACAGCAGTCCCCACAGGGCGAACGGGCCGATGCGGGGGATCAGCTTCGTCTCGTACCAGGCGCGGCCCTTGGCCTTCTCGCCCAGGCGGCGGGTGAGGAACCCGGCCGCCAGGGGGATGCCGAGGAAGATCAGCACGCTGCGGGCGATCTCCCCCACCGACACGTTCAGCCCGGCCCGTTCCAGGCCCAGCCAGCCGGGCAGGACGGAGAGGTAGAACCAGCCCAGCAGGCCGAAGGCCAGGACCTGGAAGACGGAGTTCAGGGCGACCAGGACGGCGGCTGCTTCGCGGTCGCCGCAGGCCAGGTCGTTCCAGATGACGACCATGGCGATGCATCGGGCCAGCCCGACGATGATCAGCCCGGTCCGGTACTCCGGCAGGTCGGGCAGGAAGATCCACGCCAGCGCGAACATCACGGCGGGCCCGACGAGCCAATTGAGCACCAGGGACGGGATCAGCAGGCGGCGGTCCTGGGTGACGGAATCCAGGCGGTCGTAGCGGACCTTGGCCAGCACCGGATACATCATCACCAGCAGGCCCAGCGCGATCGGCAGCGAGACGCCGGTGACCGTCACCTTCGCCAGCGCGTCCCCCAGGCCCGGCACCGCGCGGCCCAGGCCGAGGCCGGCGGCCATCGCCAGCAGGATCCACACGGCCAGGAAGCGGTCCAGGAACGACAGGCGGGCCGCGACCGGCCCCACCGTCCCGGGGCTCCGCACGGTCATGAGGGAGCCCCCGCGGGCTCCTGGCCGATCTGCGGAAGGGGCTGTCCGGCAGGGCGGGCCAGGATGCCGGCCAGCCGATCGGTCATCTGCGGCAGCAGCCGGTAGTACACCCACGTCCCGCGGCGTTCCGAATCGATCAGCCCCGCCTGCTTCAAGAGCTTGAGGTGGTGGGAGATCGTCGGCTGCGACACGTCGAAGGCCGGCGTCAGATCACATACGCACACCTCACCGCCGGCCCGGGAAGCGATCATCGACAGCAGCCGCAGCCGCACCGGGTCCCCGAGCGCTTTGAAGACCTTCGCCAGTTCGGCGGCCTGGTCCTCGTCCAGCGGCGCGGTCAGCAGCCCCGGACAGCACTCCTGGTCCTGCCCCAGCACCTCAAGCTCCTGATTCGACATGCACCTATATTGACGAACTTCAATACAAGACGCAAGCTTGAATCGACACACATCAATGCAACGTGACGGGAGGCCACCGTGCCCCGCCTCCAACTCGCTCTCAACGTCCCCGACCTCGACGCCGCGGTGGAGTTCTACTCCAAGCTCTTCGGCGCCCGGCCGGCCAAGCGCCGCCCCGGTTACGCGAACTTCGCCCTCACCGAACCGCCGCTGAAGCTCGTCCTGATCGAAGGCGACGCCGGCCAGGAAACCCGCCTGGACCACCTCGGCGTCGAGGTCGCCACCACCGAGCAGGTCACCGTCGCCACCGACCGCCTCAAGGCAGCCGGGCTGGCGACCTTCGAGGAGAACGACACCTCCTGCTGCTACGCCCTCCAGGACAAGGTCTGGGTCCACGGCCCCGGCAAGGAACCCTGGGAGATCTACGTCGTCAAGGGCGACGCGGACCGAATGGGCAAGTCCCCCGCCCAGGAAGGTGACGCCTGCTGCGTCGACAGCCGGCCCCGCAGTCTGATCCGCAGCCGAACGAACGCCTCCGGCAGCACACACCAATGCGCCCCGGCCCTGCAGAGCAGGCCGGGGCGCATCCGTGAGATCAGGTCAGGCAGCAGCGGTCGCCGGGACGGGTCAGGGCTGGGCATTACTGAAGACGACCCGCCGCCTTCAGGACAAGGGGGCGGGCCTGAAGTCCAGCAACCTGGCTGGCGGGCCGCGTCAACCTGCGTTGATCGTGGCCGTGCTGGCGCGCAATCCCCCGGATACCAAGGCCCGCAGGTGCCATCAGGGTGTGAGCACGGCAGTTGTACGCATCCGTGCTCACACCCTTCCAAGCGGCAAACACACGTGAGGTGACCGGATGGCCCCCTTCAACCTATGCCTCGTATTGGCCTACTGGGCATGTCCAACTGACGCCGCCAGTTGGATCCTTCCAGACCACTGCATTGCCGATGATCTCTGGTGTTGCCGGCCGCTGCGTTCCCGGCACCAAGGGGAGGCCCACGGCATAGAGTTCCACGAAGGCGGTAGGCAACCGGTCGGCGAGTTCGTAAAGCACCTCTTGGTCACTCCGCGAAGCGTCCACGCTGAAGCCGCACCCCATGCCTGTGTCATCTTCAACGAGAAGATCGAGATGACTCTCGATGTCTCCTGGAAGGTAGGAGACGGTGGAGCCGTATTTTTTGCCATCGGGATCGAGATCGTGCAGCACCTGGGCCACCAGTGTGGACATCCGTGTCATCTCATGCCCTCCCATGCTTGAACCTCGGGTGCGAGATGCAGCATATCAGCAATTAGCGTCGACTCTGGCGTTAAATCGGGTGGACGATGAACTTGAATTCCGTCCTGATGTGTCGCGTACCCCGCCGCGCGATCGGGAATTGCTCGTCGATCACCAGCTTGTACGGCTTGTTCGCCTGCACCTTGGTGGACGAGTGAACCAGGTAATTTGCGGCGATCGAAGGGTGCGTATCCTTGTACCCCGTGGCCCTTCCATTCAAGTAGAGCCTTGCCGATTCTGACATCATCCCCCTGGCCGCTGCTGCCGTACCCGGGTGCAGCCGGAAGCTCCAGGCAAACGTTTCGCTCTCCCCGAAGTGGATCTGGCCTGTGAAATGACCGTACTGACTGTTTGCGGCGATGGCGGGATCCCTCAAAGAGAAGAAGGTCGTGTCACTCCAGCCACTATCCCTTACGCCCTGACTCTCCCCGCCCTTGATCGTTTCACTTTCGCTGCGCGAGGAGACTGACACCTCGTAAGACTTCACCGGAGAACGTTCATCTCGAGCTGACGCCATCGCTGGCGCGACTGTCGCGACCATTGACGCCAATGCCACTGCAGCGACAATTGAGGATTTACCGACACACTTCATTGATTCATATCCCCCTTCGACACCCTGGGTCAGAGGGTGTCGCGAAATGGATCACTTATGGCCGAATGGGCCTCTTCTTGGATATCGCCGCACGGCGCGATTCCCTGTTTCTTTCTTGGCTCAGGAGAATCTGCAACTATGCTGCGGATTCTCGCGAAACCGGATGCCACTTTGACGCAGCAGGGAGTGGAGGATCAGAGGCGGGCGAGCGTTGATTCGTGTGGTTTCACCCGGCGACCGGTGTGCAGAGTTTGAGGCTCTGAGGGCCGCAGACAGTTTCTTTTCGCCATAGCACGCAACTGCCACTCCTTGTGCTCTTCACCGGTCCCCCCGTCTCCGCGATGCACCGCGATATCGAAATTTATATCGAACCGGAGAACGCACGGTCCACGCATTTAAGTGCTGACGGCTCAAAGTGCTCCACCTGGCCAAAACGCCACCGATGGCAGCTTGTTGACGCGGGGAGGTGTTCCGTCCTACGAGCCCCGCCACATAGAACACGGCCTAAGGGCCCGTCCGGTCATTCGTGTAACCGCCCTCTGGACGGATCGCTGGTAGGAGCATGGGGATCTGACGGAGCAGCACGGCCCATGGAAGAGGTGTAGGAGCGTCACCGGCTCCCGCTCCCGGACAGCCCAATGGGAGCGGCTACCGCATCGGGGGGGCGTAACGGCCCTCGCTTGATCGGATAGGTATCCGGCGACAACGGCGTACACGCGAGCGCCGTAGTCGTCCGGAGGTACCCATCTCGGGAGCACTCGCGGCTCAGCAGCGTCCACGGTCGCCCCCGCCGGCTCGAAGCTCCTCCCGCGTGATCTCTCGCGTGCGGGCAATGTCTTCGGCGACTCCCGCAGCGATTAGCAAACCGGCCGGTGACGCCTGCTGCGTCGACAGCCGGCCCGCAGTCTGATCCGCAGCCGAACGAACGCCTCCGGCAGCACACACCAATGCGCCCCGGCCCTGCAGAGCAGGCCGGGGCGCATCCGTGAGATCAGGTCAGGCAGCAGCGGTCGCCGGGACCTTCTCCTCGGCGACCTCGACGGTCGCCGCGTCCAAGCTGATGCTCGTGGCGCCGGCGTACGCGTCGCGGTCCAGGATCTTCTCCTTGGCGGAGACCAGGATCGGGATGACCGACTGACCGGCGACGTTGGTGGCCGTCCGCATCATGTCCAGGATCGGGTCGATGGCCATCAGCAGACCGACGCCCTCCAGGGGCAGGCCCAGCGTCGAGAGGGTCAGCGTCAGCATGACGGTCGCGCCGGTCAGGCCCGCGGTGGCGGCGGAGCCGATGACCGAGACGAAGACGATCAGGATGTAGTCGCCGATGCCGAGGTGGACGCCGAAGATCTGGGCGATGAAGATCGCGGCGATCGCCGGGTAGATCGAGGCGCAGCCGTCCATCTTCGTCGTCGAGCCGAACGGCACCGCGAAGGAGGCGTACTCCCGCGGCACGCCGAGGCGCTCGGTGACCTGCTGGGTGACCGGCATGGTGCCGACCGACGAGCGGGACACGAAGGCCAGCTGGATGGCGGGCCAGGCGCCGCGGAAGAACTGCAGCGGGTTGACCTTGGCGACGGTCGAGAGAAGCAGCGGGTAGACGCCGAACAGGACGATCGCGCAGCCGACGTAGATGTCGAGGGTGAACGTCGCGTACTTGCCGATGAGGTTCCAGCCGTACGTCGCGATGGCGTTGCCGATGAGGCCGACGGTGCCGATCGGGGCGAGGCGGATGACCCACCACAGGGCCTTCTGCAGCAGCTCCAGCACCGAGCGGCTGATCTTGAGGACCGGCTCGGCCTTCTCCCCCAGCTGGAGCGCGGCGATACCGGCGACGGCCGCCATGAAGACGATCTGCAGGACGTTGAGCTCGGTGAACGGCGTGACGACGTCGGTGGGGACGATGCCGGTCAGGAAGTCGATCCAGGAACCCGCGTGCTCGGGGAGCTTGCCGTCCTTGGGGGTCAGGCCGGTGCCCGCGCCCGGGTTGGTCAGCAGACCGATCGCCAGGCCGATCGCCACCGCGATCAGCGAGGTGGCCATGAACCACAGCAGGGTGCGGGTGGCGAGCCGGGCGGCGTTGTTGACCTGCCGCAGGTTGGTGATCGACACCAGGATCGCGAAGAACACCAGCGGCGCGACGGCCAGCTTCAGCAGCTGGACGAAGAGATCGCCGATGTGCTGGAGCGTCGAGGTGAGCCAGCCGAGGTCACCGTTCTTGGCGATCCCGCCGAGCAGCACGCCCAGGGCGAGGCCGATCAGGATCTGGGCCCAGAACGGGACCTTGGGTATGCGGGACTTCGGGGTCTGGGGGGCCTGTGAGGACTCAGAGGTCTCGGCAGACGTGGACAACGGACACACTCCGGGGACAGGTGAAACGTCGGAAAACGGCGTGGACGAGCGCCAGGAGGTCCGTACTTCCGTCAGGATCTCCGGCCGCTGGATCAGATCGGTCAGCGGCGACAACAGGCCGCGGACATACAGCGGCAAAGATCGACGTGCAGGCGCGCCACGAGCGGAACGCTCATGGGGGACGGGGGCGCGGCTGCTGTCTTCACGACAAGTACGTTAACACTTGAACTTTGAGGAACCCAAAGAAAATCTTTGGGATCGGCGGGGGCGGACCGGACGAATGCACCCCCAACAACGCGACAGGCGCCCGTTCATGGAGCGGAACTCCATCAACGGGCGCCCGTGGCGCGTACGGCGACTGTGAGGCGTCTTACAGAAACGGCGGAAAAGGGACGCCTGCGGAGAGGGACGGAAGGGGCTGCGCGCGGCGCGGGCGGCACGCCCTACTGCAGGCCGTCCTCCTGGCTGGCGTTGGCCGCGATCCGCTCACGCTGGCGGTCGACCTTGGCGACGATCTGCTCGGACATCGCATCGCGCTGCTTGCGCAGCAGCACGAAGCTGAGCGGCGCGGAGATCACGATGGCCAGCAGCAGCAGCCACACGGTGTTGGACGCGCCCACCGCGAGCGGGATGACGTGGACGTAGGCCAGCCCCCACACCACGGCGAAGCAGGCGACGAAGAGGCCGATGCGAAGGGCGGTGTAGCGGAGCGTGGCGAACTTGGGGCTACTCACGGACGGGACCTTCTTCTCAACGGCAACCGAAAGGCTCGCCCTCCAGTCAAGCACACGGCACAGGTGATCTTCCGGGCCCCCGGCTCCGGGTCACCGGCCGCCGCCACCGGGACACCGTCGCCGGGCCTCCCCCGCCGCTCCTCAGCCCAGCTCCAGCCACAGGGTGATGTCGTCGCGGAAGTCACCGTCGGCGACCTTGATCGCGCCGGGCACCCGGCCGACCTCCTTGTAGCCGCAGGCTTCGTAGAACCGGCGGGCGCCGGTGCCGCCGCGGCAGGTCAGGCGGATGGCCGTGACGCCGTCGAAGGTGCGGGCGGCCTCCGCGACGGCCGCCATCAGCTGCCGGCCGATGCCCTGCCCCTGGAGCGAGGGGTGCACCATGACGGTGTAGACCCAGATCCAGTGCTTCATCAGGCGGTGGGGGCTGGGGGCGAGGTACGCGGTCGCCACCACCCGGCCGGCCTCGTCGCGCCCGACCAGCAGCCGCTCGCGCCCCTCGGCCAGCGCCGTCAGCTTCCTGAGCAGGTCGGGGCGTATGTCCTCGCGCGTCACCGGCGGGACGAAGCCGACCGCGCCGCCCGCGTCGGACACCTCGGTCCACAACTCACACAGACCGTCGTGGAGTTCGGGGGTGACGGCGGGGTCCAGGTCGAAACGCACGTTCATGACCCGGACCCTAACGCCCGCCACTGACAGACCGTTCCGACCTGCTCAGACGCGCATCGGCTGGGGCGACTCGCGGCGGTCCGGGTCCGGGCCCGGGTACTCGCGGATGGCCTCGTAGCGGGTGTTGCGCTCGACGGGGCGGAAGCCGGCGTCGCGGATCAGCTCCAGCAGGTCGTCCCGCGTCAGCTTGTTCGGCGTGCCGTAGTTGTCCGCGTCGTGCGTGATCTTGTACTCGACGACCGAGCCGTCCATGTCGTCCGCGCCGTGCTGGAGGGCGAGCTGTGTGGTCTGCAGACCGTGCATCACCCAGAAGCACTTGACGTGCGGGACGTTGTCGAAGAGGAGACGGGAGACCGCGAAGACCTTGAGCGCCTCGGCACCGGTGGCCATCGTCGTCCGCGCCTGGAGGCGGTTGCGGACCTTGCCGTCCTGCATGTCGACGAAGTCGTGCTGGTAGCGCAGCGGGATGAAGACCTGGAAGCCGCCGGTCTCGTCCTGGAGTTCGCGCAGCCGCAGCACGTGGTCGACGCGGTGGCGGGGCTCCTCGATGTGCCCGTAGAGCATGGTCGAGGGCGTCTTGAGGCCCTTTTCGTGCGCGAGGCGGTGGATCCGCGACCAGTCCTCCCAGTGGGTGGCGTGGTCGACGATGTGCTGCCGGACCTCCCAGTCGAAGATCTCGGCGCCGCCGCCGGTGAGCGACTCCAGGCCGGCGTCGATCAGCTCGTCGAGGATCTCCGAGGCGGACAGGCCCGAGATGGTCTCGAAGTGGTGGATCTCGGTGGCGGTGAACGCCTTCAGCGAGACGTTCGGCAGGGCCTTCTTCAACTCGCGCAGCGAGCGCGGGTAGTAGCGCCACGGCAGGGTCGGGTGCAGACCGTTGACGATGTGCAGCTCGGTGAGGTTCTCGTTCTCCATCGCCTTGGCGAGGCGGACGGCCTCCTCGATGCGCATCGTGTACGCGTCCTTCTCGCCCGGCTTGCGCTGGAAGGAGCAGTAGGCGCACGACGCGGTGCACACGTTCGTCATGTTGAGGTGACGGTTGACGTTGAAGTGGACGACGTCGCCGTTCTTGCGGGTGCGCACCTCGTGCGCGAGGCCGCCCAGCCAGGCCAGGTCGTCGGACTCGTAGAGGGCGATGCCGTCCTCGCGGGTCAGCCGCTCCCCGGCGTGGACCTTCGCCTCCAGCTCCCGCTTGAGGCCCACATCCATCGACGCAGCCATCCGGTCGCCTCCCGTCTCCGCCCTGTCGTCAGGCGTCTCTAGCCGTTTCTTCAGCCGTGTCTCTAGCCGTTTCGATGCGTAAAACGAGCTTTGCCGAGCCTACTCCCCCACCCTGACGGCGGACGGGGCGCCCTGACGGGCGGCCGGCGGGACGCCCGGACGGACGACGGACGGGCCGCCCGCGGAGGCGGACGGGAACCGTGGCGGGCCCGTCCGCCGAGCCGTCTCCGGCCGCTGCCCGGTGGCCTATTCGGCCTCCTCGGGCAGTTCGCCGACGCGGTTCTCCCACTTGGTGGAGAGCACGATCGTGGTGCGCGTACGGGAGACGCCCTTGGTGCCGGAGAGCCGGCGGATGGTGCGCTCCAGCCCGTCCACGTCGCCCACCCTGACCTTGAGCATGTACGAGTCGTCGCCGGCGATGAACCAGCAGTCCTCGATCTCGGCGAGGTCGCGCAGCCGGCGGGCGACGTCCTCGTGGTCGGCGGCGTCCGAGAGGGAAATGCCGACCAGTGCGGTGACACCGAGGCCGAGCGAGGCGGCGTCGACTGTCGCGCGGTAACCGGTGATCACGCCGGCCGCTTCGAGGCGGTTGATCCGGTCCGTGACGCTGGGCCCGGAGAGGCCGACGAGCCGGCCGAGCTCCGCGTACGAGGCCCGGCCGTTCTCGCGAAGTGCCTGGATGAGCTGCCTATCCACCGCGTCCATGCCCTCAAGCCTTCCAATCTTTACGCATTTTCGAGTTCTGCATGTAGAATCTAAGGCATACAGGGCCTAGACCCTGCGAATCTTTCAAACGATCAAAGACGATCTCACAGGAGTTGTCACCGTGTACTCGATCGAGATGGCCTACGCCCGCATGCGCGAGCTGCAGGACCAGGCCAATCGTTCACGTGTCCACAAGCTCGCCGCCGAGCCGCGGGCCCGCCGCCGCTTCGGCCGCGCCGCCGCGAAGAAGCGCTAAGGAGCGTCCGGGGCCTCCTCGTTCCTGGAGCCACCCCGAAGCTCACCCTCCCAGCGCCGGTACAGCCCGTGCGGCACCTCGGCCGCATCGAGCACCCGGCCCGCGACGAAGTCCACCAGATCCTGGAGGTGCGTCGCCCCCGCGTAGAACGCCGGAGAGGCGGGCAGCACCACGGCGCCCGCCTCGTCCAGCGCCACCAGATGCTTCAGCGTCGGCCCGTTCAGCGGCGTCTCACGCACCGCGACCACCAGCCGCCGACGCTCCTTGAGCGTCACGCTCGCCACCCGCTGCAGCAGATCCTTCGACAGCCCGAGCGCCACCCCGGCCACACACGCCGTGCTCGCCGGGACGATCAGCATCCCCTTCACCGGATACGAGCCCGACGACGGCCCGGCCGCCAGATCACCGGCCGCCCAGTAACGCACCTGCGCCAGGTCCGCGTCCGTCACCGGAAACGTCGCGGGCTTCCCGTCCGCCCCGCGCGCCAGCCACTCCCGCAGGTCGGCGCGCCAGTGCGCGTCCCGGAACGCGATCCCGGTCTCGTCCAGCAACGTCAGCCGCGACGCCCGGCTCACGATCAGGTCCACCGCCTCCCCGGCGGCGAGCAGCCCGCGCACCACGGAAGCCGCATACGGCGTCCCGGACGCGCCGGAGATCCCCACGACCCACGGACGGCGCCGTCCGGAGTCCTGCTTGCTGGTGTCGATGTGCGGCGGCTCCACGCATCGAGCCTATCCGGCGGAACCACGGACCCCGTCACGGCCGTTCTTACCTGTGCGCCCTCCCGGGCCCCGCCGGGGGACGACAGGTCCCGACGGGCCCCACCGGGGGATGCCGGGCCCCGCCGAGGGCGCCCGGGGCGAAGGACGGGAAGGACGGCCGGAGATGGCAGGACGCACGACACGACGCGCGGGCCCCGCGCTCTGCCTGATGCTGGGCTGGGTCGCCCTGCTCTGGGTACTGGAGGGCGTCGACGTCGTCACCGGCGGCGCGCTGGACACCTTCGGCATACAGCCGCGGGAGCCCGCCGAACTCGTCGACGTCGTCCCCGCCGCCTTCATGCACTTCGGGTTCGGCCATCTGGCGGCCAACACCCTGCCGCTGCTGGTGCTCGGCTTCGTCGCCGCACTGCGCAGCGGGCTGCGCCGCTTCCTCGCCGTCGTCCTGCTGATCATCCTCACCAGCGGCCTGGGCGTCTGGCTGACCGCGGCCCCGCACAGCAACACCGCCGGCGCCTCCGGCGTCGTCTTCGGCCTCTTCGGCTACCTGCTGGTGCGCGGCTTCATCGAACGCAAGCCCCTCGACATCGCCATCGGCCTCGCCGTCGGCCTGGTCTACGGCTCCATCCTGTGGGGCGCCCTCCCGACCACCAGCGGCATCAGCTGGCAGGCCCACCTCTTCGGCCTGGCGGGCGGAGTCCTGGCCGCCTCCCTCCTCCGGGAACGCCGGCCCCGCTCGATATCCCCGACCCCGACCCCCACCAACCTGCGAGGAACCGATTACGCTCCGTAATCGTTGCCGGAAAAGGAAGGGAGGCGGGGCGAGGCGCGGCAGGAGCGAGGCAGAGGTACGAGCGAGAGCAAGCACGAGCGAGAGCAAGGCGGAGGGCACAGCAAACAGGCGGTCAGCCCGCCAGGGCTCGCCCCCACGACCCCGCACCCTCAGGTCTCGACCCCTCAGGTCTCGACCTCTCAGGGCTCGAACCGTCGACCCGCAGCCACAGGCGCTCGGCCCGTCGCCCCCCCGCCCGCCACGGCCCGCCAGGACCCGGCCCGTCCGCCCCGCTCCCCCTCAACCGCAGGCCGGGCTCAGACCGCCAGTCCCCGCACCAGCAGATCCAGCAGGGCGCAGACGAAGAGCGCGATCCCGATGAAGCCGTTGACCTGGAAGAACGCCCGGTTGAGGCGGGTCAGGTCGTGCGGCTTGACGATCGTGTGCTCGTAGACGAAGGCCGCCGCCACGATCAGCAGGCCCAGCCAGAAGAACGCGCCCGCGCCGGTCGCCAGGGCGTACCAGACGAACAGCGCCGTCGTGACGAGGTGACAGCCGCGCGCACCCCGGATCGCGGCGGGGATGCCGAAGCGGGCCGGGACCGACCGGACGCCGACCTCGCGGTCGGTCTCCACGTCCTGGCAGGCGTAGATCAGGTCGAAGCCGCCGATCCAGATGCCGACCGCGAGGCCGAGGATCACCGCCTCCCAGGACCAGGACGCGGTGATCGCGATCCACGCGCCGATCGGGCCCATCGCCTGGGCGACGCCGAGGATCGCCTGCGGGAAGTTGGTGAACCGCTTGCCGTACGGATAGACCACCATCGGCACCACGGCGACGGGCGCGAGCGCCAGGCACAGCGGGTTGAGCAGGGCCGCCGCGCCGAGGAACACGACGAGGGCGATCAGCGCACCCGTCCAGGCGGACTTCACCGACACCGCGCCGGTGACCAGTTCGCGGTGCGCGGTGCGCGGGTTGCGGGCGTCGATCTCGCGGTCGATGATCCGGTTCGCGGCCATCGCGAAGGTGCGCAGGCCGACCATGCAGACGGTGACGAGGAGCAGCAGGAGCCAGTCGATGCGCCGGTCCCGCTGGTACATCGCGGTCAGCGAGGCGATGTAGGCGAAGGGCAGGGCGAAGACGGAGTGCTCGATCATCACCAGGCGCAGGAACGCCTTGGTGCGTCCGGGCTGCGGGATCGCTGCGGATGCGCTGGTCACGAGAGGCCGTACTCCTTCCAGCGGCGGTCCACGAGGGCCGCCGTGCGCGGGTCGGACTCGACCATGTCCGGCCAGCCCCCGTCCCTCGTGTAGCCCTCCTCGGGCCACTTCTTCGTGGCGTCGATGCCCGCCTTGCCGCCCCAGAACTGCTGGTAGGAGGCGTGGTCGAGGTGGTCGACGGGGCCTTCGACGACGGTCAGGTCGCGGGCGTAGTCGGTGTTGCCGAGCGCGCGCCAGGAGACCTCGTGGAGGTTGTGGACGTCGCAGTCGGCGTCCACCACCACGATCAGCTTGGTCAGCGACATCATGTGCGCGCCCCAGATGGCGTGCATGACCTTCTGGGCGTGCTTGGGATACTTCTTGTCGATCGAGACGATCGCGCAGTTGTGGAAGCCGCCGGACTCCGGCAGGTGGTAGTCCACGATGTCCGGGACGATGATCTTGAGGAGCGGGAGGAAGAACCGCTCCGTCGCGCGCCCCAGCGGGCCGTCCTCGGTCGGCGGGCGGCCGACGACGATCGACTGGAGCAGCGGCCGCTTCCGCATCGTCACGCAGTCGATGGTCAGCGCCGGGAAGGGCTCCTGCGGGGTGTAGAAGCCGGTGTGGTCGCCGAACGGGCCCTCCGGCAGCATCTCGCCGGGCTCCAGCCAGCCCTCGATGACGACCTCGGCGTGCGCCGGGACCTGGAGCGGGACGGTCTTGCAGTCGACCATCTCGATCCGCTTGCCCTGGAGGAAGCCGGCGAAGAGGTACTCGTCGATGTCGCCGGGGAGCGGGGCGGTGGAGGCGTAGGTGACGGCCGGCGGGCAGCCGAAGGCGATGGCGACCGGCAGTCTCTCCCCGCGCTTGGCGGCCACCTGGTAGTGGTTGCGGCTGTCCTTGTGGATCTGCCAGTGCATCCCGATGGTGCGCTTGTCGTGGCGCTGGAGGCGGTACAGGCCGAGGTTGCGTACGCCCGTCTCGGGGTGCTTGGTGTGCGTCAGCCCGAGGTTGAAGAAGGAGCCGCCGTCCTTGGGCCAGGTGAACAGCGCGGGGAGCTGGTCCAGGTCGACGTCGTCGCCCGTGAGCACGACCTCCTGGACGGGTGCGCTCTCGCCCTTGATCTTCTTCGGCGGTACGTGCGTCATGCCGGCGAGCTTGCCGAACGCCTCGCGGATGCCGACGAAGCCGTGGGGCAGCTCGGGCTTGAGCAGCCCGCCGATCTTGCCGCTGATGTCCTCGTACGCCTTCAGGCCCAGGGCCTTGAGCAGCCGGCGGTCGGTCCCGTAGACGTTCATGGCGAGCGGCATCGCCGAGCCCTTGACGTTCTCGAAGAGCAGGGCGGGCCCGCCGGCCTTCTGCACCCGGTCCACGATCTCGCCGACTTCCAGGTACGGGTCGACCTCGGCCTTGATGCGCTTGAGGTCGCCTTCCCGCTCAAGTGCACGCAGGAACGAGCGGAGATCGTCATAAGCCATGCGTTCCAGTATCGGGTACGCACTACCCTGGGCGGGTCACCGGGCCCCGTCGCGAGGCCCGCCGTCGCGCACAGGGGGCCCGTTCCGCAATGCTCAGGTATCTGCCGTTCCTACTGGTGCTGGCACTGTGGATCTACGCGTTCATCGACTGCCTGAACACCCCCGAATCGCAGGTGCGCGGCCTGCCGAAGGTGATCTGGGTGATCGTCATCCTGCTCTTCGGCGAGGTGCTGATCGGTCCGATCGCATGGCTGGTGGCGGGCAAGCACCGGCACCCGGTGGCGGGCGGCGGCGGCTCCACGCCGTCGGAGTGGCACCGCAGCCACAGCACGGCGAAGTGGGTCGCGCCGGACGACAATCCGGAGTTCCTGCGTTCCCTCAAGGAGGAGAACAAGAAGGACGAGGCCCTGCTGAAGGACTGGGAGGCCGATCTGCGGCGCCGCGAGGAGGAGCTGCGGCGCAAGCAGGGTGAGGTCTCGAACGGCCCGGACGACACCCCGCCGGCCAAGGGCTGAGACGCCCGGCAGCGCGTACGGTGCTCCCATGGACCGTACGCAGGACTGGGGGCAGGACCGCGACGAGGTGCGGCTGCACGGCGGCGACGGCCACAGCGATCCGGCCGGGCATCCCGTTCATCTCCAGGAGCAGGCGCGCGCCATGCTGGCGACGGCCGTCGCCGAGGCCCGCGCGGGTCTGGCGGAGGGCGGTATCCCGATCGGTGCGGCGCTGTACGGGCCGGACGGCGCCCTGCTCGGCCGTGGCCGCAACCGGCGGGTCCAGGACGGCGATCCGTCGATGCACGCGGAGACGGCGGCGTTCCGCGCGGCCGGCCGGCAGCGCAGTTACCGCGGTACGACGATGGTGACGACGCTGTCGCCCTGCTGGTACTGCAGCGGTCTGGTGCGCCAGTTCGGCATTTCGCGGGTGGTGATCGGCGAGGCCCGGACGTTCCACGGCGGCCACGACTGGCTGGCCCGGCACGGGGTGCGGATCGTGCTGCTGGACGACGCCGAGTGCGCGGCGATGATGCGGGACTTCATCGGCGCGTACCCGGCCCTGTGGCACGAGGACATCGGCGACGAGTGAGCCGTCCGGGGCAGCCCGGCCGGGTGACGCCTGGTCAGCAGGGCCGGCGTGGGGTCCCGGCGCCCGGCGGTTCCGCGGGGGAATTCGGTGGAGCGGGCGTCCGGGGTTCCGTCAGGATGCGGGCATGAGCACTGTTCCGGGGGTTTCCGCGTCGGGTGTCGCCGCGGAGGTGTGTCCTGCCGAGCCGTTCCGTCGTATCCGCGCCCGGTACACGGAGCGGACCGTCACCGTCTATCAGGCGTACGCGCCGGAGCTGGGGGTGCCGGCGGCGCGGGACGGGCGGTTTCCGGTGGCGTGGAAGCGGGACCGGATGACGTGGATCAAGCCCTCGTTCCTCTGGATGATGTACCGCTGCGGGTGGGGCGCGAAGGCCGGGCAGGAGACGGTGCTGGCGGTGGAGATCGAGCGGGCGGGGTTCGACTGGGCGTTGCGGCGGGCGTGTCTGTCGCACCACGATCCCCGGGAGCATGCCAACCGCGGGGTGTGGCAGCGGCAGTTGAAGGAGTCGCCGGCGCGGGTGCAGTGGGATCCGGAGCGGGATCTGTGGTTGCGGCCGCTGCCGTACCGTTCGCTGCAGCTGGGACTGGCGGGGGAGGCGTCGCGGCGGTACGCGGACGAGTGGACGGTGGCGATCCGGGATGTCACGCCGCTCGCGCGTGAGGTGCGGGCGCTGGTGGGTTCCGGGGAGGTCGCGGCGGCGGCCGCGCTGCTGCCGCGGGAGCGTCCGTACCCGGCACCCGAGGGAACTCCGGGGCTTGGCCGCGTGTCCTGACGTTGCTTCACAAACGCGTAATTCCGGCCTTCGAAGGGTCCGCGGGGCACTGCTTCGTGTGACGTACGGGACGTAGGGCGCTTTGGCCAACTGACGTCCGTTCACAGCCAATTGAGTCATCGTTCAGATGCCTCCCCCTGCCCGGGAAACTCTCCCGCCGCCACAGTCAAGTCGGCCCACTGAGGGCTCACGCGACTCAGGGAGAGTGGCACATATGCCCGACATGACCCGACGCAGACTCCTCGGCTCCGCGGCCGGCGCGGTCGGCGGCGCCGCGGCGCTGTCACTGCTGCCGCCCAGTGTCCAAAAGGCCGTCGCCGCCGGACCGGCACGTCACGGCTCACTGCACGACATCGAGCACGTCGTCATGCTCATGCAGGAGAACCGCTCGTTCGACCACTACTTCGGCACGCTCAGCGGTGTCCGCGGCTTCGCCGACCCGGACGCGCTGACCCTGCCGGACGGCCGGTCGGTCTTCCACCAGCCGGACGCGCAGAACCCGGACGGCTATCTGCTGCCGTTCCGCCTGAACACCCACACCTCCAGCGCGCAGGCCATCCCGTCCACCAGCCACGCCTGGTCGGTGCAGCACGAGGCGTGGAACGGCGGCAAGATGGACCGCTGGCTGCCGGCGCACCGCAAGGCCGACGGGGTCAACGGGCCGTACGTGATGGGCTATCACACCCGCGACGACATCCCCTTCCAGTTCGCCCTCGCCGAGGCGTTCACGCTGTGCGACAACTACTTCTGCTCGGTCTTCGGCCCGACCTGGCCCAACCGGCTGTACTGGATGACCGGCACCCTCGACCCGGGCGGCAAGCTCGGCGGTCCGGTGCTGAACAACACCGCGCCCAAGCCGTACCGCTGGACGACGTACGCGGAGCGGCTGGAGGCGGCCGGCATCAGCTGGAAGGTGTACCAGGAGGAGGACGACTACGGCTGCAATCTGCTGGAGCAGTTCCAGACCTTCCGGGACTCCAAGCCGGGTGAGCCGCTGTACGAGCGGGGCATGCGGCCGCAGCCGGCCGGCACGTTCGAGGACGATGCCCGCAACGACCGGCTGCCGGCCGTGTCCTGGCTGATCCCCACCAGCCACCAGTCGGAGCACCCGGATTACCTGCCGGCGGCCGGTGCCGACTACGTGGCGCAGAAGATCGAGGCGATCGCCTCGAACCCGAGGGTGTGGGCGAAGACGGTCTTCATCCTGAACTACGACGAGAACGACGGTCTGTTCGATCATGTGCCGCCGCCGGTGCCGCCGGCGGGCACGAAGGACGAGTTCGTCGGGGGCCTGCCGATCGGCGGAGGTTTCCGGGTGCCGTGTCTGATCGTCTCGCCGTGGACGGTGGGCGGCTGGGCGGCCGGGGACGCGTTCGACCACACGTCGGTGCTGCAGTTCCTGGAGCGCTGGACGGGGGTGGAGGAGCCGAACATCAGCGACTGGCGGCGGTCGGCGTTCGGCGATCTGACGTCGGCGTTCGGCTTCCGGCGGGCGGCGCACCGGCCGCCGCGGCTGCCGGACGACACGGCCGAGAAGCTGGCGGAGGCGCAGTGGGAGGTGGCGCATCTGCCGAAGCCGACGCTGCCGGGGGCGGGGCAGCGGCCTCCGCGTCAGGAGCGCGGGCGGCGCAAGCGGCGCTGAGCGCCGGAGCGGGCCGGGCCACCGTGTGCACACAGAACGGTGCCGTACGGGGCCGGGCCCGGTCGGGGCCCGTCCTGCCGTACGGCACCGCGGGGCGGGTGTGCGGCCGGCGGGTCAGACTCCGGCGTAGGAGTGCAGGCCGGTCACGAAGATGTTCACGCCGTAGTAGTTGAACAGGTAGCAGGCGAAGGCGATCAGGCCGAGCCAGGCGGCCTTGCGGCCCTTCCAGCCGGCGGTGGCGCGGGCGTGCAGGTAGCCGGCGTAGGCGACCCAGGTGATGAAGGACCAGACCTCCTTGGGGTCCCAGCCCCAGTAGCGGCCCCAGGCGGCCTCGGCCCAGATGGCGCCCGCGATGATGGTGAACGTCCACAGCGGGAAGACGGTGGCGTTGACGCGGTAGGCGAACTTGTCCAGCGAGGCGGCGGAGGGCAGCCGTTCCAGGACGGAGGCGGCGAAGGCGCCGGGCTGCTTGCCGGCCGGGTCGGCGAGCTTGGCCTCGTAGCGGTCGCGGAAGAGGAACAGCAGGGTGGCGACCGCGCCGAGGTAGAGCACCGCGCCGGAGAGGATGGCGCAGCTGACGTGGATCCACAGCCAGTACGAGTGCAGCGCGGGCACCAGCTGGTCGCTGGCGGTGTAGAGCACCGAGACGGCGAGGCCGAGGTCGAGCAGGACCGTGGTGACCAGGGGCAGGCCGATCCAGCGGACGTTCTTCCTGAGGGTGAGCAGCAGCAGGTAGATGCCGACCGCGACCGCGGCGAAGGTCGTGGAGAACTCGTACATGTTGCCCCAGGGGGCGCGCTGTACGGAGAGGGCGCGGGTGACGACGCCGCCGACGTGCAGCGCCCAGGCCAGGACGGTCAGGGAGATGGCGATCCGGCCGTAGAGGTCGCCCTTCTCGGTGCCGCCCGCGGCGCCGGGGCCGTCGGGGACGTCGCGGCTGCCGGCGGCGGTCTTGGTGATGACCTTGGGGCGTTCGAGTACGGCGGTGCCGCCGCCCTGCCGGTTCGCTGCGGCGGGGGGCGCGGCGGTGGCGGTGGCCTGGGTGGTCAGTGCGGCGGCGGTGCGGGCGACCTTGCTGCGGCTGCCGAACACCCACTCGGCCATGTGCGCGACGAAGGCGAGCGTGTAGATCGCCATTGCCGAATAGACCAGGACATTGCTGTTGTGCGCCAGCGTCTCGTTGGCTGCGGCAGCGATGTTCACGCGCGCGCTCCTTCGGAGGGTTCAGCAGGGCCGTCGGAGTCGGTGGGCTCCACGGGGTCTTCGGGGTGCGGGGCGAGGGGGGCGTCGGGTTCCAGGGCGGCGGCGAGGGCGCCGAGTTCCTCGGGGAGGCGGGCGGACTCGCTGCGGCCGAGGCCGGCGATCTCGACGACGGTGGCGCCGCTGCCGTCGTCGGCCGGCTCGGCGCGGACCCAGACGCGGCGCCGCTGGATGAACAGCGAGCCGGCCAGGCCGAGCAGGGCGGCGGCCGCGCCGGTGAGGGCGAGGCCGTTGCCCGGCTGGTGGCTGATCTTGAAGCTGGCCCAGGTCTTGATGCCGTTGAAGGTGATGCTGCCGTCGCCGCCGGGCAGGGTCATCGTCTGGCCGGGCTGCATCATCTGGGCGACGGCCCGGCCGCCGACCTTGTACTGCTTGAGGTTCTTCATCTGCAGTTGGTAGACGTTCTGCGGCAGTCCGGAGTCGACGCCCAGGTCGCCGTGGTAGGCGGTCAGCACCAGCCGCGGATTGTCCAGGGCGGGGAACTGGGAGAACATCGAGCCGGAGCCCTTGCCGCCGAAGGTCGGCACGAAGAAGCCCTGGAAGCCGAGCTGGTTGCGTTTGCCGTCCTTGGTGCGCGCGCCCGGCACCTTCACCACGCCGGTGGAGGTGAAGTTCTTGCTGTCCTGCGGCAGGAAGGGCACCGCGCCCTTGTAGACGACCTTGCCGCGGCCGTCCTTGACGGTGACCTGCGGCGAGTAGCCGTGCGACAGCAGGTAGACGCGGTTGCCGGCGATGTCGAGGGGGGTGTTCACCTCGATGGAGGTCTTGTGCTCCTTGCCGTCGGCGCCGGAGAAGTAGCGGACGTCGGCGCGGAAGATGCGCGGGGTGCCCTTCTGGGGTCCGGTGCGCTCGTAGGTGGCGACGAACTTGTCGAGGGTGAAGCCGAAGGGCTCCATGGTGTCGGTGTCGAAGAAGGCACCGGACTTGAAATCGTCGTACTGGGTGAGGCTGTTGGCGAAGCCGTCGCCTTCGGTGATCAGCTTGCCGCCCTCGGACTTCCACAGGCTGCCGACGGCGAACGCCACCAGCATCACGATCAGCGCGACGTGGAAGACGAGGTTGCCGACCTCGCGCAGGTAGCCCTTCTCGGCGGCGACCGCGGTGCCGGAGCGGTGGGCGCGGAAGCGGCGCTTCTTCAGCAGCCGGCCGGCGGCGTCGAGGACGTCGTCGGGTGCGGCGTCGGTGCGCCAGGTGGTGTAGGCGGGCAGTCGGGTCAGCCGGCGCGGGGCGGCCGGCGGGCGGCCGCGGAGCTGTCCGACGAACTGCCAGCTGCGCGGCACGATGCAGCCGATCAGGGAGATGAACAGCAGCAGGTAGATCGCGGAGAACCACACCGAGCTGTAGACGTGGAACATCCCGAGCTTGTCGTAGATGCCGCCGAGGGTGGGGTGGTCGGTCCTGAACTGGTCGACCTTGACGGGGTCGATGCTGGTCTGCGGGATCAGCGAGCCGGGGATGGCGCCGATCGACAGCAGGAAGAGCAGCAGCAGCGCCACCCGCATCGAGGTCAGCTGCCGCCAGAACCAGCGCGCCCAGCCGAGGGGGCCGAGCGAGGGGAGGGTGACGTCTTCCCTGGGCGCGGTGGAGAGCTGGGATCCGGCCGCGCCGAGATCGTTGCCCGCGTCGTCGGCGGCTGCGCCGCTCTCCGGGTCGCGGGGGGTGTCGGTCTTGGTGGACATCAGTCAGATCCCAACGGTGGTGCTTTGCGCCCAGCTCTGCAGCCCGGACATCCAACTGTCCCAGACGCCGGTGACGAGGAGGATGCCGAGGGCGATCATCATGCCGCCGCCGGCCCGCATCACCCACGCGTAGTGCCGCTTGACCCAGCCGAACGCGCCGAGCACCCGCCGGAAGGCGAGGGCGACGGCGATGAACGGCAGGCCCAGGCCGAGGCAGTAGACGACGGTGAGCAGGGCGCCGCGGGCGGCGCTGGCCTCGTAGAGGGAGAGGGTGTTGACGGCGGTGAGGGTGGGGCCCAGGCACGGCGTCCAGCCGACGCCGAAGAGCACCCCGAGGACCGGCGCGCCGACGAGTCCCATGGTGGGCTTCTTGTGGAAGCGCAGCTCGCGCTGGCCGAAGCGTTTGAGCACGCCGGCGAAGGCGAGGCCGAGCAGGATCATCAGCACGCCGAGCGCGCGCGAGATGGGGTCCTTGTACGTCTGCAGGGTCTGCCCGAAGTACCCGAAGAGCGCGCCGCCGGAGACGAAGACGGCGGTGAAGCCGAGGACGAAGAGGGAGGCGCCGGCGAGCATCCGGCCGCGGCGGGCCTCGGCGAGGTCGGTGCCGGTGACGCCGGTGACGTACGACATGTAGCCGGGGACCAGCGGCAGGACGCAGGGGGAGAAGAAGGAGACCAGCCCGCCGAGCAGGGCGAGGGGCACGGCGGCGAGCAGGGCGCCGGTCATGACGGTCTGGTTCTCCGCGGCAGCGGCGAGCGGTACGAGGTGCATCGCGGGGCCGGTCACTTCTCGGCGATCAGCGGGGCGACCATCTTGCGCAGATCGTCCTCGGTGAGCGGGCCGATCGAGCGGGCGGCGATCTTGCCGTGCCGGTCGATGGCGATCGTGGAGGGGATGGACTGCGGGTTGAGGCTGCCCTTGGGGAAGCGCAGCATCAGCCGGCCGGTGGGGTCGAACAGGCTCGGGTAGGGCACCTTGTGCTCTTCCTCGAAGCTGGTGGCCTGCGACTTCTCGGAGTCGCGGGTGTTGATCCCGATGAACTGGACGCCCTTGCCCTCGGTGTCGTGGGCGACCTTGGCGAAGTTGTCCGCCTCGGCGATGCAGGGGCCGCACCACGATCCCCAGACGTTGAGGATGACGACCTTGCCCTTGTAGTCGGCGACGTCGAGCTTCTTGCCGGTGGTGGTCTCGCCGGACAGGGCGGGCGCGGGCTGCCGGTCGCCCTGCTTGACGGTGTCGACGCCGTTCTTGCCCTGGACGAAACGGGTCTGGGCCGAGCCGCCGGAGGCTCCGTCCCCGCAGGCACTCAGCGTCAGCGAGGCGGCCGCCGCCCCCGCGGCGAGCAGGGTGATCCGGCGGCGCGTGCGGCGTGGGGCGCGGCTAGTCATGTGAAAAGTTTCGCATGGGCCTTTTCCGGATCTTCCGCGCCCCCCTGGGGTGGCTTTGTCCGGGGCGAAGCGGCACGTCAGGCCGCTGTGAGGTACGCCTTCCAGCCTTCGTGCGGGCGCCTGCCGACGGGGACCTGCTGGAGCTTGCGCACCACCTCGGGGTCCTGGGCGTCCAGCCAGTCGGTGAACTGCCGGAACGACACCAGATGGACATCGCTGTTCTGCTCGTTGGCGATGTGCTTGACGGCGTCCTCGACGGCGTCCATATAGATGCCGCCGTTCCACTGCTCGAAGTGGTTGCCGATGAAGAAGGGCGCGCGGTTGGTCTCGTAGGCCCGGCGGAAACCGGAGATATAGGCGTCGGTGGCCTGCCGGCGCCAGCCCGGGTAGTTGGCCGGCGGTGCTTTGGTGGAGTTCTTCGACTGGTTGGCGAGGATGTTGTAGTCCATCGAGAGCACCTCGAAAGAGTGCCCGGGGAAGGGAATCTGCTGGAGCGGGAAGTCCCAGATCCCCATCTTTTTCTTGGGCCACATCTGAAGGCCGCCGGGGGAGCTGGCGTCATAGCGCCAGCCGAGTTCGCGGGCGGTCGGCAGGAGGTTTTCCTGGCCGAGCAGGCACGGCGTACGGCTACCGACCAATTCCTTTCGGTAGTCGAACGGCAGCGGGTCGAGATCGGTGAATCCGGTGTTGGTCCGCCACTTTGTGACGAAGTCCATGGCCTGCTCGATCTCGGACTGCCACTGGCGGGGGCTCCAGTGCTTGACCGAGGTCGGGGCTTCGCCGCAGAAGTGGCCGTTGAAGTGGGTGCCGATCTCGTGGCCGTCGAGCCACGCCTGGCGCACGTACTTCAGGGTCTCCTTGATGTGGTCGTCGCTGAGGTAGCCGATGGCGGAGGCGCCGCGCCGGTTGTTCGGCGGCTCGTAGAGGTGCCTTTGGGATTCCGGGAGGAGATAGAGGCCGGAGAGGAAGAAGGTCATGGCCGCGCCGTGGTCCTTGGCGAGCTGGAGAAAGCGCGGGAAGAGGCCGTTGCCGACCTCTCCCGCACCGTCCCAGGAGAAGACCACGAACTGCGGAGGGGTCTGTCCGGGCTCCATCCGTTCGGGTGCTTTCGGCTGGTTGGGCTGCGCGCCGTAATTCGCTGTGGAACCGTCACCGATGAGCTTGGGGCGGGCCTGGACAGAGTTCTTGACCTTCTGCTTGTCCGCCCCCGCGTCCGAGTCCGACGAGGAGCAGCCGGCGACGCCCAGCGCCGCGGCTGCCCCAACTCCCATGCCCAGCAGGTTTCGCCGACTGATCGCGCGCATACCCTCGTCCCCATCCGTGCTCGCCGAACTCAATGTCCATATAAACGGACAACCGAGAAGAGGGCATGTCGAGCGATGGGGTTCCGAGTTAATCGATCGGATATTTCATTTTGCTTGCGTTTGACGTTCCGCCAGGTGACGCAGTGTCAGGCCCCGAAAGCCTTGGTCTTTCCCTTGACCGGTTTGGCGCCCGCCAGAAGGTGGGAGGGAACCAGATCGCGCGCCGGCTCGCTGTACCCCACCGAAATGATCTTGTCGCCGTGGAACGTGAACGACGTCAGCGAGGCCAGCGTGCACTGCCGCTTCCGCGGGTCGTGCCACAGCCGCCGCCGCTCCGCGAAGCTGCGCACGATCCAGATCGGCAGCTGATGGCTGACCGCCACCGCCTCGTGGCCGCGCGCCGCGTCCCGGGCCGCCCCGAGCGCCGCCATCATCCGGACGACCTGCTCGATGTACGGCTCGCCCCACGACGGCCGGAACGGGTTCGTCAGGTACTTCCAGTTGCCCGGCTTCTTCAGCGCGCCGTCGCCGACCCCGAAGGTCTTGCCCTCGAAGACGTTGGCCGCCTCGATCAGGCGCTCGTCGGTGGCCAGCTCCAGGTTGTGCGCGCCGGCGATCGGCGTCGCGGTCTCCTGCGCACGCTCCAGCGGCGAGGACACGACATGGGTGATGTCGCGTTCCGCGAGGTGCTCGGCGACCCGGTCGGCCATCTTCCGGCCCAGGTCGGAGAGGTGGTAGCCGGGGCGGCGGCCGTAGAGCACGCCGTCGGGGTTGTGCACCTCGCCGTGCCGCATCAGATGGACGACGGTGATCTCTTCGCTGCTCATGTCACCCATCATTCCGTCGCTTCGGCGGCGGCCCGCGCGGCGGCCGGCAGGGCGGCCGCGATCCGCTCGACGGCCTGTGTGTCGTGCGCGGTCGAGACGAACCACGACTCGAAGGCGGACGGCGGGAGGTAGACGCCCTGTGCCAGCATCGAGTGGAAGAAGGCGGTGAAGCGGAAGGACTCCTGCGCCTTGGCCTCGTCGTAGTTCGTGACGTCCGCGCCGGTGAAGAAGACCGAGAACATGTTGCCCGCGACCTGGAGGCGGTGCGCGACGCCCTCCTTCGCCAGCGCGCCGGTGACCAGCGCGCGCAGCTCGGCGGAGACCGCGTCGACCTTCTCGTACGCGGCGTCGTCCAGCAGCCGCAGCTGCGCGACACCGGCCGCGGTGGCGATCGGGTTCCCGGACAGGGTGCCGGCCTGGTAGACGGGGCCGGCCGGCGCGAGGTGCGCCATGACGTCCGCGCGACCGCCGAAGGCCGCGGCCGGGAAGCCGCCGCCCATCACCTTGCCGAAGGTCATCAAATCAGGACGTACGCCATCAATTCCGTACCAACCGGACTTGCTGACGCGGAAGCCGGTCATCACCTCGTCGGAGATGTACAGCGCGCCGTTGTCGGAGCAGATGTCCTTCAGGCCCTGGTTGAAGCCGGGCAGCGGCGGCACCACGCCCATGTTGCCGGGCGACGCCTCGGTGATCACACAGGCGATCTCGCCCGGGTGCGCGGCGAACGCGGTCCGCACCGCCTCCAGGTCGTTGTACGGCAGCACGATCGTGTCGCCGGCCTGCGCGCCGGTCACGCCCGGCGTGTCGGGCAGCCCGAAGGTCGCCACGCCGGAGCCGGCGGCGGCCAGCAGCGCGTCGACGTGCCCGTGGTAGCAGCCCGCGAACTTGATCACCTTGGGGCGGCCGGTGAAACCGCGCGCCAGCCGGATCGCCGACATGGTCGCCTCGGTGCCGCTGGAGACCAGCCGCACCTGCTCGACCGGCTCGATCCGGGCCACGATCTCCTCGGCGAGCTCGACCTCGCCGGCACCGGGCGTCCCGAAGGACGTGCCGCGGGAGACGGCCTCCTGGACGGCCGCGATCACCTCGGGGTGGGAGTGGCCGAGGATCATCGGACCCCACGAGCACACGAGGTCGACGTACTCACGGCCGTCGGCGTCGGTGAGGTACGGACCGGTACCGGACACCATGAACCGGGGCGTACCGCCCACGGCTCGGAACGCCCGCACCGGGGAGTTGACGCCGCCCGGCGTCACCGCGGACGCGCGCTCGAACAGCGACTGCGAAACAGGGGCTTCATACGGAAAAGACACTGTGATCCTGACCTGCATAAACGGGGAGGGCGGCGACGCACGGACACGGCCCGGCTGACAACGGTGCGGGAATCCCCGCTTGGACCACCCAAGGTGCCGCGCGGTTCCCGTTCGATCCTTTTTTGATTCCTCTCGCTTTCGACCGGGCGTCAGCCCCCACTCGTCTGCGAAACTGGGGCGACGTACGAGTAAGTCACGCAAGCAATGGTCTCAGAGGCGCACGGGGGCGTGCGGCCGGGCGTTTCATGCGCCGGCGACGGGGGAGGTCTCTGAGACGATGATCGGGTTGCGCGGCTGGGGCTGCGAGTGGTCGGGTGGAGATATGCATCGCGGTGGCGAACTGGGCGAGGGAACCGAGGACCGGGGTCCCGGGCGCGCCCAGCGCGGCCGTCACCGGCGCGAGGACACCGAGGGCATCAAGGGTGGGGACATCAGGGGCGGCCGCATGGGGGTGACGTACAAGTACTTCGGCGCGCCGAACGGTGCGACCGCGGCCCGCGTCCCGATCTCCATGCGCCCCGAGGAACTCGGCGGTGACGAGCTCGGCATGGGCGGCATGTTCACCAAGATCAAGCCGGAGACGATGGCCGCGATGGTCCTCACCGGTATAGAGGGCATACCGCTCCACAAGGTTCCACCGCTCGAACTCGTCGTCCTGCACCCCGACTACGCCGTCGTCAAGCTGCCCATGACCGTGGTCGACCCGTTGCGCGGCGTCGGTGAGGAGTCGGTCGGCGCGGCGGCGTTCATCTGGTCCACCGTCCCCGACCGCGGCGGCCCGCGCGACGCCTTCACCGTCTACCAGCTCCTGCACGAGTGGCAGGACTTCAGCCACCGGCTGCACGAGGCGGGACATCAGGCGTACTGCCTGGTGTGGCCGTAACGGTTCAGCGGCCGGCGCCCTGAGGGAACGGTTCGGCGCGGCCCGGTGCCGTAGCGGACGACGAACGGCCCGGGGCCGGGGCGTCGTCCGTCACACGTGGGGCGGTTGGCCGGTCAGGTGGCACGGTTGGCCCGTCAGGTGGGCCGGTGGTGGCCGGCCGGGGCGTGGGTCACCGGGTGGGCCGCCGGCTCACCAGGTGGGGCGGTGACTCACCAGGTGGGGCGGGCCGAGACGCCGCCGTCCACGACGAGATCGTGCCCGGTGATCCACGACGCCATCGGCGAGGCGAGGAACACACAGGCGTTCCCCACGTCCTCCGGCCGCCCCAGCCGGCCGGTGGGCACCGCGGCCTGCCAGCGCCGCACGCCCTCCGGCCAGTCCTCCACCAGGCCCGGACGTCCGATCAGGCCCGGCGAGACACTGTTGACGCGGATGCCCCACGCCCCGTACTCCAGCGCCGCCGAGCGCGCGTGCATCACCACCGCCGCCTTCGACGCGCAGTAGTGGGCGTGCAGCGGAGCGGGGCGGTCCGCCTCGATCGAGGCGACATGGGTCACCGAGCCGCCGCCGGTGTCCCGCATCACCTCGGCCGCGGCCTGGGTGCAGGCGAAGACGGAGTGCACATTGACGTCCGCCACCGCGCGCCAGTCGGCGAGCGACATCCCCGCCAGTTCCTGCGTCGGCTGCACACCCGCGTTGTTCACCAGGGCCGTCAGCCTGCCGCGCCAGCGGGCCGCCTCCGCGACCAGCCGGTGGCACTCCTCCTCGACGGCCAGATCCGCCCGCAGCGCCAGCGCGCTCCCGCCGCCCTCCTCGATCCGCGCCACCACGGCCCGCGCCGCCTCGGCGCCCGTCCGGTGGTGCACCACCACCGCGGCCCCCGCAGCCGCGAACCGCAGCGCGACACCCCGCCCGATGCCCCCGCCGGCCCCGGTGACGAGGACTACCTGCCCGGTGAGATCGGGGAGACGGCGGAGATCGCGAAGAGCAGGGGCATCGGGATGGTCGGGCAGATCGGGAAGACCGGGACCGGTGAGATCGGGCAGACCGGGCCGGTTGTCGCCTCCGGAACTCCCCGCCGGCCCGGTCTCGTTGAGGTCACGAGGGGGCTGATCCTCTGTCATGGTCGGCTCAGCGCGGCGATCCGCGCTGCCTCCTGGGGAAAGCGCGCGGCCAGTTCGGCGGCGTCCCCGTGCTCGTAGTCCTGGTAGGTGAATCCGGGCGCCATGGTGCAGCCGAAGAGGCTCCAGGCACCGCCGTCGGCGACCTCGGCGGCCATCCAGGTGCCGGCCGGCACCGTGAACTGGACGTGCTGCCCGTCCAGGACGTCCGAGCCGAGAAGCGCCGTACGGGCCGGGCCGTCCTCGGAGAGCAGCAGCAGGCTGAGCGGATCGCCGCCGTAGAAGTGCCAGATCTCGTCGGTCGGCAGCCGGTGGAGGGCGGAGAAGTCGCCGGGTTCGGCGGTCAGCAACATCACGATCGCCGTTCCCTCGGGCCGTCCGTCGGGGCGCGGCGGACCCGCCCACATCTGCCGGAACCTGCCTCCTTCACGGGGCAGCGGCTCCAGTCCGTAGAACGCGATCAGCGCCTCGGGGAGCGGGGCGCGGGGGTGGTCGTCCATCGGTGGTGTCCTCTCCGCCTCGTCCGCCGTCCGTCGTCCGTCGGGGCGCGGCCGGTGGTGAGGTCGGTGGTGAGGTCGGCGTCGCGCTCGGTGGCGCGCTCGGTGATCCACCCTAGGGACCAAGGGGGCGCGACGGCGGGCACAATCGGGCCATGTCCGATACCTCGGCCGACGGGCCGTCAGCTGTGTGGAACACCGTCGACGATCTGCTGCGCTGGCTCGACCGGGAGAGCGCGCTGCCGGTGGAGCAGGAGCGGCTGCTGCGCATCCTGAAGCTCTCGGAGGAGGCGGGCGAGGTCGCCCAGGCCGTCATCGGGGCCACCGGCCAGAACCCGCGCAAGGGCCGCACCCACAGCTGGGACGACGTCCGCAGCGAGTTGTGCGATGTGATCGTCACGGCGATGGTGGCGCTGCGGACGCTGACGCCGGAGGCGCGGCGGGTGTTCGAGGGGCACCTGGAGCGGGTGGCGGAACGGGTTCCGGCGCCGCCCGCTTGAGAGCGGCCGGGCTGCCGGCCCGGGGCGGGGCCGTGCGCCGGCTAACCGAGGGGGGCCGGTGCGCCGGCTTACCGCGTCCGGCCTCCATGGGCTCCGGCCCCGTCTCCGCCCCCTGGGCTCGCGCGCTGTCGGCGGGCCCGGTGGCCCGTTGGTGCGTCAGGGCAGGTCGGCCATCAGATAGCGCTGGATGGTGGGGGCCAGCCAGGTGACGACCTCGTCGTGGCTGAGGGCGACGGCCGGCGGGATGTGCAGGACGTAGCGGCACAGGGCCATGCCCAGTATCTGAGAGGCGATCAGCCCGGAACGGATCTCGGCCTCCTCGGGCACGGGGCACACCGCGGAGAGGACCGGCTCAATCTGCTCGGCGAAGACCGTCCGCATCCGCTGGGCGCCCGCCTCGTTCGTGACGCCGACACGCATCATGCCGGTCAGTCTCTCGTCGGACTCCCAGCGCTCCAGGAAGTGGCGGACGAGCCAGGCGCCGAGCTCGTCGTGCGGGACGTGGGTGAGGTCGGGGGCGTGCACTTCGATCTCCGAGGCGGCCGCGAAGAGGCCCGCCTTGTTGCCGTAGTAGCGCATCACCATCGACGGGTCGATGCCCGCTTCCTTGGCGATGGCGCGGATCGTGGCGCGCTCGTACCCGTCGGCGGCGAAGCGGTCCCGGGCGGCGGCCAGGATCGCCGCCCGGGTCGCGGCGGAGCGCGGCGGACGGGCCCCGCCGGTTTCGCGGGGGGCCGTGGCGGCGGTGTCCGCCGCGTCGGCGATTTCGGCCGCGGCATCAGGGGTGGCCGCAGCGTCACGGGTGGCTGTGGCGTCACGGGTGGCCGACGCGGGATCGGTGCTGGTGAAGGGGGCGGGGTCTGGCATGTCAACGACTGTAGGCCAACAGCTGTTGACACGCCAGCGCGGCGCGTCCTACGCTTGCCAACAAGCGTTGACCAACATGCGTTGACCAACAAATGTGGGCATCGCGCACCGGCCCCGGCAAGCCGTAGGAGGCAGCAGCCATGGACGCCATGAACCCCCGGTCCGACAAGGGCGCCACCAAGGGACGGGCGGCCGACGAGGCCCGCGAGGCGGACATCCTCGTCGTCGGGGCCGGTCCGACCGGCCTGTTGCTGGCCGGGGACCTGGCCGAGGCCGGCCTCTCCGTCACCCTCCTCGAGCGCCGGCCCGACACGACCAGCAATCTCACCCGCGCCTTGGTCGTCCATGCCCGCACGCTGGAGCAGCTCGACGCCCGCGGTCTCGCCGACGAGCTCGTGGCCGGCGGCCACCCCATCACCCGCCTCAGCTTGTTCGGCCGGGCCGACGTCCACCCGTCCCAGCTCCCCTCCCGCTTCCCGTTCGTGCTGGTCACGCCCCAGTTCGAGGTCGAGAGGCTGCTGGACCGCCGGGCCCGCAAGGCCGGAGTGGTGTTCCGGTACGACTCCGAGGTGACCGGTCTGGAGCAGGACGCGGACGGGGTGACGGTCCACCTCCGCGGCGCCGGGGGCACCACCACCGGCGTCCGCGCCGCGTATGTCGTCGGCACGGACGGGGTGCGCAGCACGATCCGCGAGTCCGTCGGCCTGCCTTTCCCCGGCAGGTCCGTGCTCCGGTCCGTGGTCCTCGCCGACGTCCGGTTGGCGCAGGAGCCGGAGTCCCCCTTCACCGTCGGTGCCACGGATGACGCCTTCGGCCTGATCAGCTCGTTCGGCGACGGCTGGTACCGCGTCATCGGCTGGAACCGCCACCGCCAGGCCGACGACGACATCCCCGCCGACCTCGCCGAGGTCCAGGAAGTCGCCCGCCTCGCGCTCGGCAAGGACTACGGTATCCATGACGCCCGCTGGATCTCGCGCTTCCACAGCGATGAGCGCCAGGCTCCCGAGTACCGCGTCGGCCGGGTCTTCCTCGCCGGGGACGCCGCCCATGTGCACTCCCCCGCCGGCGGCCAGGGCATGAACACCGGCCTGCAGGACGCCGCCAACCTCAGCTGGAAGCTGGCGGCGGTGATCCGGGGCCACGCCCCGGCGGCCCTGCTGGACAGCTATCAGGCCGAGCGCCACCCCGTCGGCAAGATGGTCCTGCGCAGCAGCGGCGCCATCATCCGGCTCGCCCTGGCGCACCACGCACCGGGCCGCGCCGCCCGAGCGGTCGCCGCCCAGCTCGTCAACCGGCTACGGCCGGTGTCCCGCCGCGCGGTGCGCAACCTCTCCGGTATCGGTATCGCCTATCCGGCCGGGCCCGGTGCCCACCGGCTCGCCGGCCGCCGCGCGCCCGACATCCAGCTGGCCGATGGCAGCCGTCTCTACGAACTCCTGCGCCAGGGCCGCTTCGTCCTCATCACCCCGGCCGGCGAACCCGCCGTCGCCCAGAGCCCGGCGAACGGCGCGGATGATCAGTCGCACCCCACTCCCCCGCGCCCCGCCGACGGCCGCCTGATAAACGCCGTCTGGCGTGGCAACCGCCGTACGGCCCTGCTCGTCCGGCCCGACGGCTATGTCGCCTGGGCCACCGACGCCACGGCCCCCGCGGAGCGCGCCGCGTCCCTGCGCACCGCCGTCCTCCGGTGGACCGGCTCCGCGCCCGACGGCACCGCCCCCGCGGACGCCACCTCCGCCCACTCCTCAGTCACCACTGCCGACCCCTCCACCACGCACACCTCCACCCCGTCCACGGCCACCAAGCCCACGCCCACCGCCACTTCCACCGCCGGCGCCTCTGCCGTCATCCCGGCGCCAGCACATGACGCAGATACGCCCGCGGATCGTTGAGGTAGCGCCGCCAGTGGTCGACCAGCCCCAGCTCCGCCCACTCCACCGTGCGCATGCCGTGCTCGCCCACCTCGACGATCTCCGCACCGGGCAGCGCGGTCAGCAACGGCGAGTGGGTGGCGCAGATGATCTGTGCGCCACCGCTGCCCAACTCGTCCATCAGACCGACCAATTCGAGGCAGGAGGAAAAGGACAGCGCCGCCTCCGGCTCGTCCATGACGTACAGCCCCCGCTGCGCGAAGCGCTCGCGGAAGGCCAGCAGGAAGCCCTCCCCGTGGCTCATCCCCTCCGGGTCCCGGGACAGCCGGTTCGTCCTGCGCTCGCCGCTCAGCGCCTCCAGCGCCGTCTCGGCCCGCAGGAAGAACCCCTGCCGGCGGGTTCGCGGCCCCCGCACCATGCGGCGGCCCTCCCGCGTCGGGTCGAACCGCATCCGGCCGCCGAGCACCGAAGCCTCCCGCGAGCTGGCGTATTTGTAGCCCGCCGACCCGCCGTACGAATCCAGCCCGAAGCCCTCCGCCAGCGCCTCGGCCAGCGTCGACTTACCCGAACCGTTCTCCCCCACCAGGAAGGTCACCGGCGCGCGGAACGTCAGCCCCTCCTCGACCAGTTGGCGTACGCACGGCACCGTCCAGGGCCAGCCGTCCCCGGCCGCGCCCTCCCCGTGCGGAAGATCCACATAGGCCCGTTCGATCAGCATGTCCTCGAAGCTCTCACACGCCACTGACGCCCACTCCCGGCCAGGAGCCCGCACGCACCCACTCCCGGCCAGGAGTCCGCACGCACCCACCCGTCCCGCCCGGGGTACCCGGCGCCACCGCTCCCCCCGGGCCTCGGGTCTCCTCCCTACGCTGGGTGCATGCTCATCGCCCGCTCCGCCGCCCTCTTCGTCGTCGCCGCCCTCTTCGAGATCGGCGGTGCCTGGCTGGTCTGGCAGGGCGTCCGGGAGCACAAGGGCTGGGCCTGGATCGGCGCCGGGGTCCTCGCTCTGGGCGTGTACGGCTTCGTCGCCACTCTCCAGCCGGACGCCGCGTTCGGGCGCATCCTCGCCGCGTACGGCGGTGTCTTCGTCGCGGGGTCGCTTGCCTGGGGAATGGTCGCCGACGGCTACCGCCCGGACCGTTGGGACGTCACCGGCGCGCTGATCTGCCTCGCCGGCATGGCAGTGATCATGTACGCCCCCAGGGGCCGCTGACGCCCCCCCAGCAACCGCCGCCCCCGGCCCCGGCCCCGGCCCCCGGAATCCGCTACCCCACCCCCACCCCCACCCCGAGTCCCCCACTCCGACTCCCCCACCCCAAGTCGCCCACCCCAAGCGCCACCGACCGAACCCGCCCCCAGCCACCACCGGGCAACGCCCACCCGCCTCAGACGCCTCCACCTCCGGACCTCCGGACCTCCGGACGCCGCCCACTCCCAGACGCGGCCCGCCACCAGCCGCCGCCCGCGACCAAGCGCCACCGACCACCACATCCCGCACACCCCCGAAACCGCCGGCCCGGCCCGCATATCCTGGCCGCGTACCACCCTCCCCACTCGCCCCATGCTCCTCAGGAGCAGGCGACCGTCACCGTCTTGAGGAGTGCACCATGACCGCCGAGGCCCGTACCGCCGTCGTCACCGGAGCGAGCAGCGGGATCGGCGCCGCGACCGCCCGGGCGCTGGCCGCCGCCGGCTACCGCGTGGTGCTCACCGCCCGCCGCAAGGACCGCATCGAGGCGCTCGCCGCCGAGCTGCCCGGCGCCCGGGCCCACGCCCTCGACGTCACCGACCGCGCCGCCGTTGACGCCTTCGCGTCCTCCCTCGACCGCTGTGACGTGCTGGTCAACAACGCCGGCGGCGCCTACGGTGCCGAGCCGGTCGCCACCGGTGACCCCGCCGACTGGCGCGCCATGTACGAGGTCAACGTCCTCGGCGTGCTCCACATGACCCAGGCGCTGCTGCCGCCGCTCACCGCGTCCGGCGACGGCACCGTCGTCGTGCTCTCCTCCACCGCCGGCCACGCCACGTACGAGGGCGGCGGTGGCTACGTCGCCGCCAAGCACGGCGCCCACGTCCTCGCCGAAACCCTCCGGCTGGAGCTGTGCGGCGAGCCGGTCCGCGTCATCGAGGTGGCGCCGGGCATGGTCAAGACCGACGAGTTCGCCACCACTCGCTTCCGCGGCGACACCGCCAAGGCCGCCAAGGTCTACGAGGGTGTGGACCAGCCGCTCAGCGCGGAGGACGTCGCCGACACCATCACCTGGGCGATCACCCGCCCCGCCCATGTCAATGTCGACCTCCTGGTGGTCCGCCCGCGCGCCCAGGCGTCCAACACCAAGGTCCACCGCACCACTTGATCCCCGACGGGCCCGACCGGCCCCAGGTCCCGCGCTCAGGTACAGCCGCCGACAGCACGGCTGGACAGCTGTCCAGCAGCACGGCAGTGGCCTGGCGGGGCCGGTCCTCCGGTCAGTGCTTGTCAGCGCTCACGTCTCCCGGCTCGGTCTCCAGGGCCGGGCGGTCGAGTCTCGGCATGACGAGAAAGGACCGGCCGCCCAGGAGGAGAGGAAGGACCGGCCGGCCAAGGGGAGCAGACGCCCGCGTGGCCAAGTAGGCCGGGATGCCGCGCCGTGAGCGCGCGTGCCGGCGGGAGTTCGACGGCAGGACCTACCCCTCCATGCACCGGGCGCCGCACTCCTCCTGGGTGCCGGGGAACAGTTCCACGCGGAGGTCGCCGCCGTCCTGGATGACGTAGGTGGGGCCTGTTCGGTAGGTCCAGCCGAGGGGGAGGAGGTAGTAGCGGCCGTTGCGTTCGATGAGGCGGCGGAGGCCGGTGTATCGGTACCGGTAGTGGACCTTGGCGCCCAGGTCCTTCACCTCCAGACCGGGCCCGGCCAAGCTGAGGCGGTCGGTACTCAGCAGCACGACGGCGGGGCGGCGTACGAGGTTGGCGGCGGTCCGCCGGGCCTCCTGCTCGCCCAGTGCGCTGACGGCCAGGCTGAGACCCCACATCACCAGCAGACCGGCCGTGAAGACCGGTACCGCCCGGCTCCACGTTCTGGACGGGGCTGCGGCGGACGGGGCTGCGGCGTCCCCGTCAGCAGCCCGGCTTCGGGCCCATGGGCTCTGACCGAGGAGTACGCCGGCCCCCAGCACGAGCGGGGCCGCCCACCTGAAGGCACCGAGCCAGGGCCAGAGGAACAAGAGAGCAAGGCCGGAGCCGACGATGGAGAGGTTTGCCCTGGCGACTGCTCGCAGGGCGCTCCCCAGTGTGCGTATGAGGCGTTCGTGGCCGCCCTCGTCGGCGTCCGGTTGTGTGGTGGGCGCGGGGGCCGTGGCCAGGTAGCGAGCTGCCAGGACGGCGAGGACGCAGACGATCGCCGTCGGGGCGGTGACGACATTCAGGCTCTGGATGGCCATCTCCGCGAAGCCGAAGCCAAGGCTGAAGGCGTCCAGGCGGAAGTAGCTGTAGTAGGCCGTCATATAGACCGCACCCAGGAAATACATGATGGCCACGAGGAAGGACGCCTGGGCGACGACGATGCCGAGGAGGCCGGCCGCCGTACGTTCCCCACCAGGTGGCGCGGGTGGCGCGGAGGGCGCCGGATCGCCGCTCATGTGGCGGCCGGGGACGGGCACGTCTCCCTCGGCGAGGGAGTGCCCTCCGGGGAGGCCGAGCCCGTTGCTTCGGACGACGCGGACGGTGGCGGCGAGCCGTCGGGGGGCGGGCAGGTCTCGTCGGCCCCGGCGGACCCGTCCTCCCCTGTACTGGTGCCGCCGTCCTGGCCACCGCCCGGATCCACGCCGCCGCCCGCCGGCGGTCTGCCATGCCCCTTGGGCGGCACCTTGACCGGCGGCACCGGATCCCCGCCGTAACTGGGTCCGCCAGGGCTGGTCGCACCGTCGGTCGGGCCGTCCCCCTGCGCACCGCCCCCGGACGCATCTTCGCCCGACGTACCGCCCAGCGCCCCGCCGGACTCCACGCCGCCCACCGCCTCACCCGCTGTGGGGGAGGAGCCGGAGGACGACGTCGGCCGTACGGGACCGGGACTCCCGGAACCTCCGTGTGCGCAACCCGACGCGACGATGAGCGCTCCGACAGCAGCCACGATGCGTAAGAGACAGCTGCGTAAGAGATGGCTGCGTGAGAGATATCTGTTCGCGTACGTCTCTCGGTGTCCCATGCGCGGGCAGCTCCCCTCCCCTACCGGGTGCATGGAGAACAACGCCCGCCCACCGGTCACAGTTCCGGTGGATCAGGTGAAGAGCCGGCACTCAACCCTTCACGCAGATGACCTGCTTGAGGTGGGCGACGACCTCCACCAGGTCCCGCTGCTGCTCGATGACCTGCTCGATCGGCTTGTAGGCGCCCGGGATCTCGTCGATCACGCCGGAGTCCTTGCGGCACTCCACACCCCGCGTCTGCTCCTCCAGGTCACGCGTCGAGAAGCGCTTCTTGGCGGCGTTCCGGCTCATCCTGCGGCCGGCGCCGTGCGAGGCCGAGTTGAAGGACGCGGCGTTCCCGAGGCCCTTGACGATGTACGAGCCGGTGCCCATCGAGCCGGGGATGATGCCGTACTCGCCGCCGCCCGCCCGGATGGCGCCCTTACGGGTCACCAGGAGGTCCATGCCGTCGTACCGCTCCTCCGCCACATAGTTGTGGTGGCAGGAGATGACCTGGTCGAAGGTGACCTTGGCCTTCTTGAACTCCCGGCGGATCACGTCCTGGGTCAGGGCCATCATGATCTCGCGGTTGTGCTTGGCGTACTCCTGCGCCCAGAACAGGTCGTTGCGGTACGCCGCCATCTGCGGGGTGTCCGCGATGAAGACGGCGAGGTCGCGGTCGACCAGGCCCTGGTTCTGCGGCAGCTTGTGGGCCACGCCCATGTGGTACTCGGCCAGCTCCTTGCCGATGTTGCGCGACCCGGAGTGCAGCATGATCCACACGGACTGGTCGGCGTCGACGCAGAATTCCCAGAAGTGGTTGCCGCCGCCGAGCGAGCCCATCTGCTTCACGGCCCGCTCCCGGCGGAACCTGACCGCTTCCGCGACCCCGTCGAACCGCGTCCAGAAGTCGTCCCACCCGGCCGTCGGGACGCCGTGCAGCCGCCCGGGGTCGACCGGGTCGTCGTGCATGCCCCGCCCCACCGGGAGCACCTGCTCGATCTTCGAGCGGAGCCGGGAGAGGTCGCCGGGCAGGTCGTTGGCGGTCAGCGAGGTCTTCACCGCGCTCATCCCGCAGCCGATGTCGACGCCGACCGCCGCCGGGCAGACCGCGCCGCGCATCGCGATCACCGAGCCGACCGTGGCGCCCTTGCCGTAGTGCACGTCCGGCATCACGGCCAGGCCCTTGATCCACGGGAGGGTGGCGACATTGCGCAGCTGCTGCATGGCGACGTCCTCGACCGTGGCCGGATCCGTCCACATCCGGATCGGTACCCGCGCGCCCGGCACCTCGACGTACGACATAACTTCCTCATTCCCCCGAAAACATGAAAAACGCAAAAGCCGGACAAGATGCATGATCTTGGACGCCGGACCGGCGTACGCGGCAACGCGTGCGGTAGACATTGTGTCCATCGGCCGCCACTCGGCGGCAACCGCATTTCGCAGGGGAAGGAGCCGCGAACGATGACACGGAAATCGTTCGTACCCGGGGCCGCACTGGTGGTGGCCGCGGCACTGACCGCCGGCCTCGCCGGCTGCAGCGGCGGCTCCACCAGCGACGGTGGGGCCGCGGACGCCAAGAGCGGGGACGCCGCCACCGCGACGCAGTCCGCCGAACCGGGCCGCTACCAGACCCTCCCGGAAGCCTGCGGGCTGCCCTCGCGCAGCACCCTGCGCGGCATGCTGCCCGGCGACGGACAGCACCTGTCGAGCGCCGACGCCCAGAAGCTCTACGCCGGCCAGGCCGACATCACCTACGACACCGACCGCCGGGTCGGCTGCCACTGGACCCGCGAGACCACCGAGGGCACCCGCCACCTGAGCCTCGACATCCAGCGCGTGGTCTCCTACGACTCCTCCGTCAGCGACGACGACAAGGCGCAGGGGATCTACGACGGCAAGGAACTCGCGGCGCAGATCCCGTCCGGCGGCGCGGACTCCGGCGCGCCCACCCCGTCCCCCTCCGCGAAGGGCAAGGGCACCACGCCGGACGGCGGGGCGCACGCGGCCGGCAAACCGGGCGGCAAGGCCACCGCGGCGGACAAGGGCGGCAAGGCGACGCCGGGCGCCCCGTCGTCCCCGACCGGCACCGGCACGGACCAGGGCGGATCGACCGCACCCCGCGTGCTGGACGGCCTCGGGGACGCGGCGTTCCTGGACGACAAGCTGGCCACCGCGGACTCCGGCGTGCACCGCGACGTGACTGTGGTCTTTCGCACGTCGAATGTGATCGTGACGCTCACTTACGACCAGTGGTCCACGGACAAGATGATGTTGCCGGACAGCCAGGAACTGCAGGACAAGGCCCGTTCGCTGGCCGGGGAGCTGGTGGACAGCCTCAGCGAATAGTCCGCATCAGGTCAATTGCCCGATTCGGACTGACAGTTCCGTATGCCCCCATTCATTCGTCATGCGCATCGACACGAAACGGTCACCCACCCCGCCACTCCGCGTACCGTGCCGTCTAGCCGTACCGATGAACGTACCGATCACCCGGTACCGATGACGACGAACAGCGAAGGAACCATGCACCGTTCAGCCAAGCGCCTCGCCAGCCTCCTTACCTGCGCAGCAGTACCGGTGCTGCTCGTCGCCGGCTGCTCCGGCTCGGACAGCGACAGCGCCGGTGCCGCCTCCTCGTCCGCGTCCTCCAGCAGCTCCAGCGCGCCGTCGCCGACCGTCGCGCCCGCGAAGTACAAGACGCTGCCCAACCCGTGCACGGCGTTCTCCAAGGACACCCTGGAGAAGATGCTGCCGAAGGTGAAGGACGCCTCCGGCGACCAGGGCAAGTCCACCGACAACGCGGCGCACGGCACCTGCTCCTGGAACAGCTCCGACGAAAAGGGCGTCGACGGCACCCAGTTCCGCTGGCTCGACATCGGCTACCAGCGCTACGACTCGGACCCCGGCGTCGGCTCGGCCGAGAAGCGCGCCACGGACTTCTACACCAAGCAGATAGCCGACGCGAAGGCCAGCAAGGGCGCCAAGAAGCTGGCGGAGGTCAAGACCGCCGGCACCGGCGACGAGGCGACCGCGATCACCTACGACGTGAAGAAGGAGGGCAACGACTTCAAGAACACCACGATCGTCGCCCGCGCCTCCAACATCGTCGTCACGATCAACTACAACGGCGCGGGCCTGGCCGGTGCCGACACCCCCAAGGGCGCCGACCTGCTGAAGCAGGCCCAGGCCGCCGCCAAGGAGGCGGTCGCCGCCGCCACGAACCCGAAGACGAAGTCCTGACGCCGCACCCCTCCTGAAACGCCCGCGGCCCGGCCCGGCCGTGCCGGCCGGCAGAGGGCCCGCACCGATGTACACGACGTACGGTGCGGGCCCTCTCGGCTGTCGCAGCAGCCGGCTCCGTCCGTACCGGCACACGACCGCGCGAACGCATGTGCCAGGCTGTCGCCCGCAACAGACCGACTAGGAGGGGTTCTGGGTGGCCGCGCCACTGAAGCTGACACGCACACACCGGATACTCATCGGAGTCGTCGTCGCCGGCGCGGTGGTCATCGCCGGCATCGGCTTCGCCGGCTCCTACGCGGCCGTGCGCGAACTGGCCGTCAAGAAGGGCTTCGGCACCTTCTCCTTCTTCCTCCCCATCGGCATCGACGCGGGCATCTGTGTCCTGCTCGCCCTGGATCTGCTGCTGACGTGGATCCGCATGCCCTTCCCCCTGCTGCGGCAGACGGCGTGGCTGCTGACCGTCGCCACCGTCGCGTTCAACGCCGCGGCGGCGTCCGATCCGCTGGGCATGGGCATGCATGCCGTCATCCCGGTGCTGTTCGTCGTCACCGTCGAGGCCGCCCGGCACGCCGTCGGGCGGATCGCCGACATCACGGCGGACAAGCACATGGACGGGGTGCGCCTCACGCGCTGGCTGCTGTCCCCGGTCCCGACGTTCCTGCTGTGGCGACGGATGAAGCTGTGGGAGCTGCGGTCGTACGACGCGGTGATCAAGCTGGAGCAGGAACGCCTCGTCTACCAGGCACGCCTGCGTTCGCGCTTCGGGCGGGGCTGGCGCCGCAAGGCTCCCGTGGAGTCCCTGATGCCGCTGCGCCTCGCCCGGTACGGGGTGCCGCTGGCGGAGACCGCTCCGGCGGGGCTCGCCGCGGCGGGCATCGAACCGCAGGTCCTGCCGACGTCGCAGCAGTCCGCGCCGCCCGCCCTGGAGCCGCAGCCCGAGGAGGTCCCGAGCCAGTGGTTCGCGACGTCGCAGCGGGCCCCCTATCAGGGGGACTACGACCCGACGTACGTCCCGGAGCAGGAGCCTCGGCATCAGCCCCCGCACGAGGAGCCACAGCGGGTGCCGGCGCACGAGCAGGCCCCGGTACCGGCGCCGCGCGCGCCGGAGCCCGAGTCCCAGGTCCCGGTGCCGACCGGTGCGGGCGGAACGCGCCCGCTCGGCAAGGGCACCCCGGAGGCGGCCCCCCAGCCCGTGCAGGCCCCGGCCGGGCCACCGGCCGACGAGGACCTCTACCAGGTGTTCCGACGCTCGATAGAGGGTGAGGGCATGCCGACCCGGGGCGCGTTCGCGGCGAACCTGGAGGCGCAGTACGGGATGCGCCTGCAGGAACGGGCGCTCAGCCGCTACATGGACCAGTTCAGCAACCGGCTCAACGCGGAACTCATGGAAGAGCACATCGCGTAACACCGGGCCGGCGCGCGAGCAGAAACGCGGGCGGAAACGGGGCGCTCCCGTACGCCTCCCACGTCACGCACGCGGCCCCGGGGATTTCTCCCCGGGGCCGCACCCGTTTTCCCGCCCGCGGGCCGCCGGCGCACCGGCGGCCGGTCAGCCGCCGAGCAGCTTGCGGACCCGGTCGGCGCCCACGGCCAGCAGCAGGGTGGGCAGCCGCGGCCCGGTGTCCCGGCCGACGAGCAGGTGGTACAGCAGCGCGAAGAACGTCCGCTGCGCGACCTTGATCTCCGGCGGCAGTTCCTTCGGCGTCGCGTCGGCGGCGAAGCCCGCCTGGACCTTCGGCACGCCGTAGACGAGGTGGGTCAGCCCGTCCAGCGACCAGTGCGAGTCGAGGCCCTCCAGCAGCAGCCGGATCGAGTCGCGGGCGGTGTCGTCGAGGGACTTCAGCAGCTCCGCGTCGGGCTCGTCCCGCACGATGGTGCGCTGGTCGGCGGGGACCTGGGTGGTGATCCAGTACTCGGCCCGGTCGAGCCGGGGCCGGGTCTCGTCGAGCGAGGTGACCGGGTTGGCCGGGTCCAGTTCGCCGAGGATGCGCAGGGTCTGCTCGTCGTGGCCGGCGGTGACGTCCACGACCGAGGCCAGCGTGCGGTACGGCAGCGGGCGCGGGGTGGTGGGCAGCGGACCGGCGGCGGTCCCGACGGCCCGGACGTAGGCGGCCTCGTCCGCGGGCTGCGCGGCGCCGTCCGCGACCTTGGCGGCCAGCTTGTCCCACTCGTCGTAGAGCCGCTGGATCTCCTGGTCGAAGGCGATCTTGAAGGACTGGTTGGGCTTGCGGCGGGCGTAGAGCCAGCGCAGCAGCGGCGCCTCCATGATCTTCAGCGCATCGCCCGGGGTGGGCACGCCGCCCTTGGACGAGGACATCTTGGCCATGCCGCTGATGCCGACGAAGGCGTACATGGGGCCGATGGGCTGCTCGCCGTCGAAGACCTCACGGACGATCTGCCCGCCGACGACGTAGGACGAGCCGGGCGAGGAGTGGTCCACGCCGGACGGTTCGAAGATCACGCCCTCGTATGCCCAGCGCATCGGCCAGTCGACCTTCCAGACCAGCTTGCCGCGGTTGAACTCGCTCAGCCGGACCGTCTCGGCGAAGCCGCATTCGGCGCAGGTGTAGGCGAGTTCGGTGGTCTCGTCGTCGTACGAGGTGACGGTGGTGAGGTCCTTGTCGCACCCGCCGCAGTACGGCTTGTACGGGAAGTAGCCGGCCGCGCCGGAGCTGCCGTCGTCCTCGCCGGCCGCGCCGGAGCCCTCGGCGGCCTCCAGCTCGGCCTCGTCGACCGGCTTCTGCGACTTCTTCGCGGGGGCCTTCTTCGTGCGGTACTGGCCGAGGATCGCGTCGATCTGCCCGCGGTGCTTCATCGCGTGCAGGATCTGCTCGCGGTAGGTGCCGGCGGTGTACTGCTCGGTCTGGCTGATGCCGTCGTACTCGACGCCCAGCTCGGCGAGCGCGTCGGCCATGGCGGCCTTGAAGTGCTCGGCCCAGTTCGGGTACGACGAGCCGGCCGGGGCCGGTACCGACGTCAGCGGCTTGCCGATGTGCTCGGCCCAGGACGCGTCCACGCCGGGGACGCCGGCCGGCACCTTGCGGTAACGGTCGTAGTCGTCCCAGGAGATCAGGTGGCGGACCGCGTACCCGCGGCGGCGGATCTCGTCGGCGACCAGGTGCGGCGTCATGACCTCGCGGAGGTTGCCGAGGTGGATGGGGCCGGAGGGGCTCAGGCCGGAGGCGCAGACGATCACCGGTGCGGAGGCACCTGATGCCACTTTGCCGGCGGCGCGGCGCTCCGCCTCGGCAATGACCTCGTCCGCGAACCTGGAGACCCAGTCGGTCTCGGTGCTCTGCTGAGCCACGATCGGCCCTTCCTCTTCCTGGTGCTTCCCGTTTGCGCCGTCCTGCGCGCGCGACGCACAAAAGCCTGACGGTGCCATTCTCCCAGACGCCCGCCGTCCGGAAATTCAGTGGTGCCGCCGTGGGATACTCATTGGCAAACCCATTCCCCTTCGAAGACACCTCCGTCTACAGAGAGTGCAGCCTCATGGCCTCGGTCCCTTCCCTCGCAGCTTCGGTCCAACAGCGCGTCGCGGACGCCCTCTCGGCAGCCCTGCCGGAGGCCGGTGCCGCGGACCCGCTGCTGCGACGCAGCGACCGGGCCGACTTCCAGGCGAACGGCATGCTGGCGCTGGCCAAGAAGCTCAAGGGCAACCCGCGGGAGCTGGCGGCCAAGGTCGTGGACGCGATCGGCCAGGACGGCCTGCTGCAGGAGATCGAGGTCTCCGGCCCCGGCTTCCTCAACATCACGATCGCCGACCGGGCGATCACCGAGACGCTCGCCGCGCGCGCCGCCGACGACCGGCTCGGCGTGCCGCTGAAGGAGAACCCGGGCGTCACGGTCATCGACTACGCCCAGCCGAACGTGGCCAAGGAGATGCACGTCGGGCACCTGCGCTCGGCGGTCATCGGCGACGCGCTGCGCCACATGCTGGACTTCACCGGCGAGAAGACGGTCGGCCGGCACCACATCGGCGACTGGGGCACCCAGTTCGGCATGCTCATCCAGTACCTGATCGAGAACCCCGGCGAGCTGGCCCCGGCGGCCGACGTCGACGGCGAGCAGGCGATGAGCAACCTCAACCGGGTCTACAAGGCGTCGCGCGCGGTCTTCGACTCCGACGAGGCGTTCAAGGAGCGGGCCCGTAAGCGGGTCGTGGCGCTGCAGAGCGGGGACAAGGAGACCCTCGACCTGTGGCAGCGGTTCGTGGACGAGTCGAAGGTCTACTTCTACTCGGTCTTCGAGAAGCTGGACATGGAGATCCGCGACGACGAGATCGTCGGCGAGTCCGCGTACAACGACATGATGGCCGAGACGGCGCGGCTCCTGGAGGAGTCCGGCGTCGCGGTGCGCTCCGAGGGCGCGCTCGTCGTCTTCTTCGACGAGATCCGCGGCAAGGACGACCAGCCGGTGCCGCTGATCGTGCAGAAGGCGGACGGCGGCTTCGGGTACGCGGCGTCCGACCTGTCGGCGATCCGCAACCGCGTCTTCGACCTGAACGCGACGACGCTCCTGTACGTCGTGGACGTGCGGCAGTCGCTGCACTTCCGGATGGTCTTCGAGACGGCCCGCCGGGCGGGCTGGCTGAAGGACGGCGTCACCGCGCACAACATGGGCTACGGCACGGTGCTCGGCGCGGACGGCAAGCCGTTCAAGACGCGTGAGGGCGAGACCGTCCGCCTTGAGGACCTGCTCGACGAGGCGGTCGAGCGGGCGACGGCCGTCGTGCGCGAGAAGGGCGAGCCGATCGGCCTGACCGACCAGGAGATCGCCGAGAACGGCGCGCAGGTGGGCATCGGCGCGGTGAAGTACGCGGACCTGTCCACGTCACCGAGCCGGGACTACAAGTTCGACCTGGACCAGATGGTGTCGCTGAACGGCGACACGTCCGTCTACCTCCAGTACGCCTACGCCCGGATCCGGTCGATCTTCCGCAAGGCCGGCGACGCGCGTCCGGCGGCCCACCCGGAGCTGGCGCTGGCTCCCGCGGAGCGCGCGCTGGGTCTGCACCTCGACCAGTTCGGCGAGACCGTCATCGAGGCCGCCGGTTCCTACGAGCCGCACAAGGTCGCCGCGTACCTCTACGGCCTCGCCTCGCTGTTCACGACCTTCTACGACCAGTGCCCGGTCCTGAAGGCCGAGGGCGGCCCGGAGCAGGTCGCCAACCGTCTGTTCCTGTGCGAGCTGACGGCCCGGACGCTCCACCAGGGCATGGCGCTGCTCGGCATCCGCACCCCCGAGCGCCTGTAGTCCTTCCCGCCGGCCCGGCTTTCCCGCCCCTGGGCGGGAGAGCCGGGCACGCGCGGGGCGAGCGTTCAGTGCCACGGCTTGTGCAGCCGGTGCTTGGCCTTCTCCTTCGCGTCCAGCCCGTGGCCGGCCGTCTTCTCGGCCTTGCCCTCGGCCTCCAGCTTGCGGTTGTGGGTCGCCTTGCCGACGACCTCCTTCACGGCGCCGATGGCCTGGGCGCCCTTGGCCCGCATGGTGTCCTTGGTAGTCACGGTGCCTCGCTCTCGGTCGCGGCCTTCGTTGACACCGGGTCCGTGCCCCCCATACGGCGGACAAAACCTGACAACCACAACAAAGCTCCCGCCCCGGTGATCCGGGACGGGAGCTCGGTGGTCAGGGGCGGCGCGCCCGGCGGCTCACAGCGCCCGCGCGACCTCGGTCGCCCAGTACGTCAGGATCATGTTCGCGCCGGCCCGCTTGATGCCGGTCAGGGCCTCCATGATCGCCTTGTCGCGGTCGATCCAGCCCTTCTCCGCGGCCGCCTCGATCATCGCGTACTCACCGGAGATCTGGTACGCGGCGACCGGCACGTCCACCGCGTCCGCGATCTTCGCCAGCACGTCCAGATACGGCAGCGCCGGCTTGACCATGACCATGTCGGCGCCCTCGTCCAGGTCGAGCGCCAGCTCGCGCAGCGACTCCCGGAGGTTGCCGGGGTCCTGCTGGTAGGTCTTGCGGTCGCCCTGCAGCGACGAGCCGACGGCCTCCCGGAAGGGGCCGTAGAACGCCGAGGAGTACTTCGCGGTGTAGGCGAGGATCGACACGTCCTCGTGGCCGGTCTGGTCCAGGGCGTCGCGGATGACGCCGACCTGGCCGTCCATCATGCCGCTGGGGCCCACGACGTGGACGCCCGCGTCGGCCTGGACCTGCGCCATCTCCGCGTACCGCTCCAGCGTCGCGTCGTTGTCGACCCGGCCCTCGGAGTCCAGCACACCGCAGTGGCCGTGATCGGTGTACTCGTCCAGGCACAGGTCGGACATGATGACGAGGTCGTCGCCGACCTCGTCCCGCACGTCCCGGATGGCCTGCTGGAGGATGCCGTCGGGGTCCGTACCGGCCGTCCCCGCCGCGTCCTTCTTCTCGTCCAGCGGCACGCCGAACAGCATGATCCCGGCGACGCCCGCCGCCACCGCCTCGACGGCGGCCTTGCGCAGGGTGTCGCGGGTGTGCTGGACGACGCCCGGCATGGCGCCGATCGGCACCGGCTCGCCGATGCCCTCCCGTACGAACGCGGGGAGGATCAGATCGGCCGGGTGCAGCCGGTGCTCCGCGACCATCCGCCGCATGGCGGGCGTGGTGCGCAGGCGACGCGGCCGCGCCCCTGGGAAGCTTCCGTACTTCGTCATACCGCCCACGCTACGCCCGCCGCGCACCCGCCTTTGCCGACGCGTCGTCGGGGCGCGGCGGGGCGGCGGGCCCCTTCGCGGTGCGGCGGGCGCCCTCCGGGACCGGCCAGGACTCCGCCCGGCACGCGGCAAGCAGAAGGGCGCCCCGCCAGGAGGCGCCCTTCGAAACCGTACGGACCGCTGCTCAGCTCCGCGCTCTCCGGCGCGATCCGGGCCGGCGCTCGCTGGGACGGGTGACCGGGTCCCCGGCCTCCAGCGCGGCATCGCGCCGCGCCGCCCCGAAGTCCGCGAGGGCTTCGGCCAGCTTGTGCACCGAGGGCTCGGGCGACATCACGTCCACGCGCAGCCCGTGCTCCTCGGCGGTCTTGGCGGTGGCCGGGCCGATGCAGGCGATCACGGTCACGTTGTGCGGCTTGCCGGCGATCCCGACGAGGTTCCGCACGGTCGACGAGGACGTGAACAGCACGGCGTCGAAGCCGCCGCCCTTGATGGCTTCCCGGGTCTCGGCCGGCGGCGGCGAGGCGCGCACGGTCCGGTAGGCGGTGACGTCGTCGACCTCCCAGCCCAGCTCGATCAGCCCGGCGACCAGGGTCTCGGTGGCGATGTCGGCGCGCGGCAGGAAGACCCGGTCGATCGGGTCGAAGACCGGGTCGTAGGGCGGCCAGTCCTCCAGCAGACCGGCGGCGGACTGCTCACCGGACGGCACCAGGTCGGGCTTCACACCGAAGGCGACCAGCGCCTTGGCGGTCTGCTCGCCGACCGCGGCGACCTTGATCCCGGCGAACGCCCGGGCGTCCAGGCCGTACTCCTCGAACTTCTCCCGCACCGCCTTGACCGCGTTGACCGAGGTGAAGGCGATCCACTCGTAGCGGCCGGTGACCAGGCCCTTGACGGCCCGCTCCATCTGCTGCGGGGTGCGCGGCGGCTCCACCGCGATGGTCGGCACCTCGTGCGACACCGCGCCGTAGGAGACGAGCTGGTCGGAGAGCGACGCGGCCTGCTCCTTCGTCCGCGGTACGAGCACCCGCCAGCCGAACAGCGGCTTGGACTCGAACCACGACAGGCGGTCCCGCTGGGCCGCGGCACTGCGCTCACCGACCACGGCTATGACCGGCTGCCCGCCGTCGGGCGACGGCAGCACCTTGGCGGCCTTGAGCACCTGGGCGACCGAGCCGAGGGTGGCGGTCCAGGTGCGCTGCCGGGTGGTGGTGCCGGCGATGGTGACGGTCAGCGGGGTGTCCGGCTTGCGGCCCGCGGAGACCAGTTCACCGGCGGCCGCGGCCACCGCGTCGAGGGTGGTGGAGACCACCGCGGTGGCGTCGCTGGTGCCCAGCTCGGTCCAGCAGCGGTCGTCGGCCGTACGGGCGTCGACGAACCGCACGTCGGTGCCCTCGGCGTCGCGCAGCGGCACACCGGCGTACGCGGGCACGCCGACGGCCGCGGCGATGCCGGGCACGACCTCGAAGACGATGCCCTCGGAGGCGCAGGCCAGCATCTCCTCGGCGACGTTTCCGTCCAAGCCGGGGTCGCCGGTGACCGCACGCACGACCCGCTTGCCCGCACGGGCAGCCGCCATGACAAGATTGGCGGTGTCCCTAAGGGTGGGGATGTCGGCGGGGATTGACGCCTCGTCAGCTGACGCCTGCAGTGGTGTGTCCACCTGCGCACGGGCGTGCACACGCACGACGTCCAGCACCTGCGGGTCGGCGATCAGTACGTCCGCGGAGGCCAACGCCTCCACGGCACGCAACGTCAACAGGCCCGGGTCACCCGGCCCGGCACCGAGGAAGGTGACCTGACCGGAGGCGGAGTGGTTAGGGGCGGTGGGGTTCAAAGTGCTCGCTCCCCCATAAGACCGGCCGCACCCTTGGCGAGCATCTCGGCGGCGAGTTCACGACCCAGGTTCAGCGGGGTCGAGACATCGTCGGGAGAGGCGGGTACGTGCCCGGTGGTGGACAAGTGCACCAGCGTGCTGCCGTCGGTCGTGCCGACGACACCACGCAGATGCAATTCGGTGACAGCCTGCTCGTCAGCCTTGGGGTCTCCCCCGCTCGAGCGAACCCGAGAGCTTGGGGAGAGGTCGGCCAGCGCTCCAACGGGTGCGGAGCAGCCGGCCTCCAGGGCGGCGAGCAGGGATCGCTCGGCGGTCACGGCGGCCCGGGTGTCCGGGTCGTCGAGGTCCGCGAGCCGGGCGGCGAGGGCGGTGCCGTGCACAGGGTGCACCGCGAGGCACTCGATCGCCAGTGCCCCTTGGCCCGGGGCGGGCAGAACCACGTCGGGCGACAGCAGCTGTGTCGCCTCGTCCAAGCGGCCGAGGCGGGTGAGCCCGGCGGCGGCCAGTACGACCGCGTCCAGTTCACCCTTCTCGACGAAGCCGATGCGGGTGTCGATGTTCCCGCGTATCGGCACGGTCTCTATGCGCCGGCCCAGTATGCGGGCCCAGGCGTTGAGCTGCGCCATCCGGCGGGGCGAGCCGGTGCCGATACGGGCGGTGCGCTCCGGATCGGCGGTCAGCTCCTCGAAGGTGAGCCCGTCCCTGGCGATGAGCGCGTCGCGGGGGTCCTCCCGGACGGGGATCGCGGCCAGGGTGAGGGACTCGGGCTGCGCGGTGGGCAGGTCCTTGAGCGAGTGGACGGCGAAGTCGATGTCCCCGGCGAGCAGCGCGTCGCGCAGCGCGGAGACGAACACGCCGGTGCCGCCGATCTGCGCGAGGTGCTCTCGGGAGGTGTCGCCGTAGGTGGTGATCTCCACCAGTTCGACGGGGCGGCCGGTCAGCTCGCGCACCGCCTCGGCGACCAGTCCGGACTGGGCCATGGCGAGCGCGCTGCGCCGCGTACCCAGCCTCAGTGGTCTCGTGGTGCTGTCGTTCATGCCCGCTCCCGTGCATCGTGGCTTCCGCCGCGCGTGTCGGCCCGGCTGACGGCGGCAACCGTCTGCGGGTCGAGGTCGAAGAGTTCCCGCAGCGCGTCGGCGTACCCGGCACCGCCGGGCTCACTGGCGAGCTGCTTGACCCGCACGGTGGGCGCGTGCAGGAGTTTGTCGACGACGCGGCGCACGGTCTGGGTGATCTCGGCGCGCTGCTTGTCGTCCAGGTCGGGGAGGCGGCCGTCGAGCCGGGCGATCTCACCGGCGACGACGTCCGCGGCCATGGTGCGCAGGGCGACCACGGTCGGGGTGATGTGCGCGGCGCGCTGGGCGGCGCCGAACGCGGCGACCTCCTCGGAGACGATGCCCCGCACCTTGTCCACGTCGGCCGCCATCGGCGCGTCCGCGGAGGCGTCGGCCAGCGACTCGATGTCGACGAGGTGCGCGCCCTCGATCCGGTGGACCGCGGCGTCTATGTCGCGCGGCATCGCCAGGTCGAGCAGCGCCAGTGGCGCCTCCCGGCCGGTCAGGGCCTCCGCGACCAGGGCGCCGTCGAGCACCAGACCGGTCGCGCCGGTGCAGGACACCACGATGTCGGCGACCGCCAGCTCGTGCTCGACGCAGCTCATCGCCGCCGCGCGGGCGCGCAGCCCGGTGGCGGCGCCGGGCCCGCCCGGCTCGGTGAGGATCTGCACGAGCCGCTCGGCGCGCTCGACGGTGCGGTTGGCGACGGCCAGCTCGCCGATGCCGCTGCGCACCAGCGTGGTCGCGGCCAGCGACGACATCGAGCCGGCGCCGATGACCAGCGCCCGCTTGCCGCGGGCCCACGCCGCGACGTCCTGCCCGGCGGCGAGCTGTTCCAGGCCGAAGGTGACCAGGGACTGCCCGGCCTTGTCGATCCCGGTCTCGCTGTGGGCGCGCTTGCCGACCCGCAGCGCCTGCTGGAACAGGTCGTTCAGCAGCCGGCCCGCGGTGTGCAGCTCCTGGGCGACCGCCAGCGCGTCCTTGATCTGGCCGAGGATCTGGCCCTCGCCGACGACCATCGAGTCCAGGCCGCAGGCCACCGAGAGGAGGTGGTGGACGGCGCGGTCCTCGTAGTGGACGTAGAGATAAGGGGTGAGCTCGTCCAGGTCGACGCCGCTGTGCCGGGCCAGGAGGGTGGACAGCTCGGCGACCCCGGCGTGGAACTTGTCCACGTCGGCGTAGAGCTCGATGCGGTTGCAGGTGGAGAGCACCGCGGACTCGGTGACCGGCTCGGCCGACACGGCGTCCTGCAGCAGCTTGCCGCGCGCCTCCGGGGCGAGCGCGGCCCGCTCCAGCACGCTCACCGGCGCACTGCGATGACTCAGTCCGACGACCAAAAGGCTCATGCCGGCATCACGGCGGGCACGTCCCCGTCAGGTCCCTTGCGATCGCTCGCGACGGCCGCCTCGGCCGCGGCCGCGACGGCGGCGGCACGGCCGGACGTGGTCGGTGCGCCGCCCTCGGGCCCGGTCTCCTCGCCCGCCTTGCGCTGCTCGTGGAAGGCGAGGATCTGCAGCTCTATCGACAGGTCGACCTTGCGTACGTCGACCCCGTCGGGGACGGTCAGCACGGTCGGCGCGAAGTTGAGGATCGAGGTGACGCCGGCGGCGACCAACCGGTCGCAGACCTGCTGGGCAGCCCCGGCCGGCGTGGCGATGACGCCGATGGAAACGCCGTTGCTCTCGATGATGTGTTCCAGCTCGTCGGTGTGCTGGACCGCGATGCCCGCGACGGGCTTGCCGGCCATCGCCGGGTCGGCGTCGATCAGCGCGGCGACCCGGAAGCCCCTGGAGGCGAACCCGCCGTAGTTGGCGAGCGCGGCGCCGAGGTTACCGATACCGACGATGACAACCGGCCAGTCCTGGGTCAGCCCCAGCTCGCGCGAGATCTGGTAGACGAGGTACTCCACGTCGTAGCCGACGCCGCGGGTCCCGTAGGAGCCCAGGTAGGAGAAGTCCTTGCGGAGTTTGGCGGAATTGACCCCCGCCGCGGCCGCGAGTTCTTCGGAGGAGACCGTGGGTACCGAACGCTCGGAGAGCGCGGTCAGAGCGCGCAGGTATAGCGGAAGCCTGGCGACGGTGGCCTCGGGAATCCCTCGGCTTCGGGTCGCCGGTCGGTGAGTTCGGCCAGTTGCCACGGTGCTCCTGCGGGTAGAGCGGGGCTGCGGGCGCCCGTACGGAACCCGACCGCCCTGTCCACTGCAGGCTATGTCTTTGTGAACGCGTGCACAAAGATGGTGTCCGGTTTGTCCGCCCAAAGTGATGGGGGTCACGCGGCTATTACGGGCCTCCGCGGAACCAACTCCCACGTCACACCGTTCACTCGCGCCGCTCGCAACACACGGCAGCACCGACGGGAGCACGCGCCCTCACTCCTCACCGCCATACCCCCGGAAACCTACAAATCGCCCACCGATGGTAATCGACCTCGCCCCTTCGGAGCACCGCCCCGACCGGGCACAATGACCCCATGGCCCCCCTCTTCAGCCGCAGCCCACGCAAGAGCCCCGCCGACCGGATGGTGACCCTCGTCGGCAAGCCCGGCTGCCACCTGTGTGACGACGCGCAGGCGGTGATCGAGAAGGTGTGCGCCGAGACCGGCGCGTCGTGGGAGAGGAAGGACATCACCGAGGACGCCGAGCTCCACCGCAAGTACTGGGAGCAGATTCCGGTCGTCCTCGTCGACGGCGCCCAGCACGACTTCTGGCGGGTGGACCCCAAGCGGCTGCGTACGGCCCTGGGCGCCTGAGCCCGGTCCCCACCCCCCGGACCTGGCCGTAATCCAACCGTCCGCCGCTCCAGCCCTTCCGGACACGCGCCCGTAACCGGAAGCCCCGAACAAACTGGCTACGCTAGCGGCATGTCGCCCGCTCGCCGATCCGGCTGGATGCCCTCCGGGGCGCTCTTCGACCTGGGCTGGATCCCCCGCCGCCGCCGACCCGCCACGGCCCGCAGTGTGCTGGCCGGCGAGGCCGCGGCCGAGGCCGCCCGCAAGTCCTCGCAGGAGGCGCCGCCGGTCGAGGAGACCCCGGCCGAGCCCGAGTTCCCGGTCGTCGGGGACACCGCGGCCGCCGCCTTCTTCGACCTCGACAACACCGTCATGCAGGGCGCCGCGCTGTTCCACTTCGGCCGCGGCCTGTACAAGCGGCACTTCTTCCACAAGCGCGACCTGGCCCGCTTCGCCTGGCAGCAGATCTACTTCCGGCTGGCCGGCTCGGAGAACCCCGAGCACATGGCGGACGTCCGCAACAGCGCCCTGTCCATCGTCCAGGGCCATCGCGTCGCCGAGCTGATGTCCATCGGCGAGGAGATCTACGACGAGTACATGGCCGAGCGCGTCTGGCCGGGCACCCGCGCGCTCGCCCAGGCCCACCTCGACGCCGGCCAGAAGGTCTGGCTGGTGACCGCGGCCCCCGTGGAGACCGCGACGATCATCGCCCGCCGGCTCGGCCTGACCGGCGCACTGGGCACCGTCGCCGAGTCCGTCGGCGGGGTCTACACGGGCAAGCTGGTCGGCGAGCCGCTGCACGGCCCGGCCAAGGCCGAGGCGGTCCGCGCCCTGGCGGCGGCCGAGGGCCTGGACCTGTCGCACTGCGCCGCCTACAGCGACTCGGCCAACGACATCCCGATGCTCTCCCTCGTCGGACACCCGTACGCCATCAATCCCGACAGCCGGCTGCGCAAGCACGCCCGGGAGCAGGGCTGGCGGCTGCGCGACTACCGCACCGGCCGCAAGGCGGCCAAGATCGGCATCCCGGCGGCGGCCGGCGTGGGCGCCCTCGCCGGGGGCGCCGCGGCCGCCGTCGCCCTCCAGCGCCGACGCCGCTGACCAGGGCTGATCGCGCCACGGCGCGGCGAGCCATCCCCGGTCCCTACCCCCTGGAGCGCCCCGTCAGTCCCCTTGCTGACGGTCAGCCACAACACGCCCTCCAACCAGGCAGATTGCGTTCCCTTCCGATCAAAAGTTACTCAGTAATCGATACTTGATCTGCCACCAACCCGGCACGGAACGTAAGTAATCGATGATTTGAGCAACTGGGTGTAGCGCTGCCTGTACGAAGCGTTATTCTCCTCAGACGCAATCCGGAACCCACACGTCCCTACGACGAGTGAACGGTCCCGCACTGCACGTGATGGAAGCTCTGCCTCTGGGAGTCCCGTGTACCCACACGTCGGGGTTGACGCCTCGGGCCTGGCTACGCTGCGTACGACACTCGTCGACCACCTGCGCAGTTTTGTCCCCACCGCGTACGCCGTCCCCGCATTCGCCTCAGCCGTCCCCGCTGCCGGCCCCTGCTACGCCCTGGCCGACGGGAGCGCTGCGGTCGGCAAGGCCGCCGGCAGAACCCGCCGCGCCGGCGCCGGCACCACCACCGCCCGGCGCCCCGCCGACAGCGACAGCCGTCGCATGATGGACCTCGTCGAACGCGCCCAGGCCGGCGAGGCCGAGGCGTTCGGCCGCCTGTACGACCAGTACGCCGACACGGTTTACCGCTACATCTACTACCGCGTCGGCGGCCGTGCCACGGCCGAGGACCTCACCAGCGAGACCTTTCTGCGCGCCCTGCGCCGCATCGGCACCTTCACCTGGCAGGGCCGAGACTTCGGCGCCTGGCTGGTGACCATCGCCCGCAACCTCGTCGCCGATCACTTCAAGTCCTCGCGCTTCCGCCTGGAAGTCACCACCGGAGAGATGCTCGACGCCAACGAGGTCGAGCGCAGCCCCGAGGACTCGGTCCTCGAATCCCTCTCCAACGCCGCCCTCCTGGAGGCGGTACGCAAGCTCAACCCCCAGCAGCAGGAATGCGTCACGCTGCGGTTCCTGCAGGGCCTCTCGGTCGCCGAGACCGCCCGCGTCATGGGCAAGAACGAGGGCGCGATCAAGACCCTCCAGTACCGGGCCGTCCGCACCCTGGCGCGCCTCCTCCCCGAAGACGCCCGCTGACCCCCACCCACCCCCCCCGTACGCCGCTTCTCCGACCGCCCGCACGCCGCGCCTCGCTCACGTTTGGTGACCACCCATGTCCGGTCGGTCAGATCATCGTGAGTGCGTAACCCGAGTGCCGCGCCGCTCGTTGTGCGGGATGCAGGCTCCATGCGGTCACGCCATGCCCGCTGCCTCTCACTCGATCGAGTGGCCGCGGACACCGGCGTGCAACCGTCCGGCCCGTCTGGATAGTCAAAGCCAGTCCGGGGAGTCGAGCGGGATGACGAGAGGAGGTGCCGCCCGTGATCACGAATGTCTCGGTGCACCGGCGGGCCAACGCCTTCGCCCAGGCCCTGGAGGAGCAGGTCCTCGAGGGCGCGGCGGCCGAGGAGCAGGTCGGTATGCCGGCGCAAGTGCCGGGCGAAGCAAGGCTGTTGGCGGTCGCCGACGGCCTCGGGAAACTTCCGAGGCCGGAGATGGCTGCCGAGGTCAAGACTGTCCAGCGCGCCCAGCTCCTCGCCGCGATGGAGTCCGCCTTCGCCGAAGGCGCTTCGTCCGACGGCGCCAGGGTGCCCGAGCAGCGTGAACACCGGGGCGCGCACCGCGCCGCGAAATCGATCGGCCGGCTGCGGCCGCGCTCCCGGCTCTCCAAGGGGCTGGCAGCGGGCGGGCTGACGGTCGGCGTCGCCGCCGGAGCCTTCAGCGGCGTCGCCGCGGCCAGCTCCGACGCCCTCCCCGGCGACTCCCTCTACGGGCTCAAGCGCGGCATGGAGGACCTCAGACTCGGCATGGCCGACGACGACGCCGACCGCGGCCGGCTCTTCCTGGACCAGGCGTCCACCCGCATGATGGAGGCCCGCCGCCTGATGGAGCGCGGCCGGGTCGCCGATCTCGACCACGAGGCGCTCGGGGAGGTCCGCCGGGCGCTGTCCGGCGTCACCCACGACGCGGGCGAGGGTCACAAGCTGCTGCACCAGGCGTACGAGCGGGACGGCTCGCTGGGCCCCATCCAGACGCTGAACTCCTTCACCAAGGCCCACCGCGGCACCTGGTCACAGCTGCGCGACAAGCTCCCGGTGCAGCTCATGGACGTCCGGGACCAGGTCAGTTCGGTCTTCGACGCCATAGACCAAGAGGTCGGTCCGCTCCGCTCGCTGCTGCCGCCCAACCCGGACGGCACGCGCCACCACCGCGACACGCCCGCCTCCGCGGGCACCGGTTCCGGCTCCGACGGCCGTCCGGCACCGGCCGGCAGCACGTCCACCTCCGGCCGGCACGCGGCCGGCCCGCACGGCCCGCGCCCGTCGGCCTCACCGTCCCGGGACGACGGCCTGCTCGGCGGCAACACGGGTGGCCTGCTCGGCCCGTCGGACCGGAGCGGCAGCCCGTCACCGCACGAGCGCGGCCACGGCAGCGGCCGGGACTCCGCCGGCCACCCCGATGTCACCCTGCCGCCCTTGCTGCCGGGGCTGCTGCCCGAGCTGGGCATCAACGGCGAGGACCTGCCGAAGTAGCTCCCGCCCGCGGCGCTCGGTGCTGCGTCAGAAGAACACCGAGCGCCGCTGCACCAGCAGTTTGTAGAGGGTGTGCTGGATCGTCTCGCGGACCTGGTCCGTCAGGTTGAACATCAGCATCGGGTCGTCCGCCGCCTCCGGCGGATAGCTGTCCGTCGGAATCGGCTCGCCGAACTGGATCGTCCACTTCGTCGGCAGCGGCACCGCGCCCAGCGGCCCGAGCCACGGGAACGTCGGCGTGATCGGGAAGTACGGCAGTCCCAGCACCCGCGCCAGCGTCTTGGCGTTGCCGACCATCGGGTAGATCTCCTCCGCGCCCACGATCGAGCACGGCACGATCGGCACCCCGGCCTTCAGCGCCGTCGAGACGAAGCCGCCCCGCCCGAAGCGCTGGAGCTTGTAGCGGTCCGCGAAGGGCTTGCCGATGCCCTTGAAGCCCTCCGGCATCACCCCGACGATCTCACCGCGCTCCAGCAGCCGCTGGGCGTCCTCCGCGCAGGCGAGGGTGTGCCCGGCCTTGCGCGCCAGCTCGTTTATCACCGGCAGGACGAACACCAAATCGGCCGCCAGCAGCCGCAGGTGACGCTGTGCCGGGTGGTTGTCGTGCACCGCGACCTGGAGCATCAGGCCGTCCAACGGCAGCGTCCCGGAGTGGTTGGAGACGACCAGCGCACCACCGCTCGCGGGGATGTTCTCGATGCCCTTGACCTCGACCCGGAAGTACTTCTCGTACACCGGACGCAGCAGCGACATGAGGACCTGGTCGGTCAGCTCCTCGTCGTAGCCGAAGTCGTCGACCTCGTAGTCACCGGTGATCCGCCGGCGGAGGAACGCCAGGCCGCCCGCGATCCGCTCGTCGAGGGACCGCGGGCCCGGCCGCGGGGGTGTCGCCGGCGGGTGCTCGGTCCGTGCCTCCGGTACGGGCGCCAGCGCCGTACCGCGCCCCGTGCGCCCGGCCCGCCTGGCCTTCCTGCGCGCCCGAGGCTCCTCGCCGAAGGGAATGACCTTGGCGTCCGCCATCGTGGGTGAACTCCTCACTGGGTCGGGCCGCCGCGTGCGGGCAGCACGCCGGCGAGCCGGTCGACGGTGCGGGCGAGGGACTCGGGCGGCAGCAGCCCGGGTCCGCGGCTGCGGGCGAATTCCGCGAAGGTCTCCGCCGTCGTGTACTTCGGGTGGAACCCCAGTGTCTCGCGCATCTGTGTCGTTTCGACGACCCTGCCGTGCGTGAGCAGCCGGATCTGCTCCGGCGAGAAGTCCGTGATGCCGATGGACCGCAGCGCCGTACCGGCCCAGGTCACGGTGGGCAGGAACAGCGGCAGGGTGGGCCGGCCCAGCCGACGGGAGGTCTGCGACAGCAGCAGGACGCCGTCCCCGGCGATGTTGAAGGTGCCGCTGTTGAGCGTGCCGCGGCGCGGCACGGCGGCGGCGATCCGCAGCACCTCGATGGCGTCGTCCTCATGGACGAACTGCAGCCGCGGGTCGTACCCGAGGACGGTGGGCAGCACGGGCAGCGAGAAGTACTCGGCGAGCGGGGAGTCCGCGCACGGCCCGAGGATGTTGGCGAACCGCAGGACGCACACCGCCACGTCGGGCCGGCGCCGGGCGAAGCCGCGGACGTAGCCCTCGACCTCGACGATGTCCTTGGCGAAGCCGCCGCTGGGCAGGGACTTGGGGGTGGTGGTCTCGGTGAAGACGGCGGGGTCGCGGGGCGCGGAGCCGTAGACGCTGGTGCTCGACTTGATGACCAGGCGCTGCACGTTCGGCGCCTTCTGGCAGGCGCCCAGCAGCTGCATCGTCCCGATGACGTTGGTTTCCTTCACCGAGGCGCGGCCGCCGCGCTTGCCCAACGGCGTGCCGTTGATGTCCATATGGATGACGGTGTCGACGCCCGTCTCGGCCAGGACCCTGGCGATGGCCGGGTGCCGGATGTCCGCCCGGAGGAATTCGGCGCCGCCCAGATGGTGCTCCGGTGCCACGGCGTCGACGCCGATCACCCGGTCGACGTCGGGATCACGCTGGATGCGGCGGACGAACCGGCCGCCCAGTTGCCGTGCGACTCCCGTGACGAGCACGACCTTGCCCAAGATCAGCCCTTCCTTCCCGCCGCGACTTCCCCAGGTCCAGCTGTGCAGGCCACGCTATCGGGTCGGTGTTGCACTGTGATGACCACGGGATGCCCGCGGCGACATTTCCGTCCGACCACCGTCCATACGGCCCACAACGCGCAGCAGCCCCCGATCGCACCAAGGCGATGGGGGGCTGCGAAATCGCGATCAGCGCCGCTTACTTCTTGTTACGACGCTGAACACGGGTGCGCTTGAGCAGCTTGCGGTGCTTCTTCTTGGCCATCCGCTTGCGCCGCTTCTTGATAACAGAGCCCACGACTACCCTCGCTCACTTCGAATTACTCGGTGCGGGGCGTCCGAGCCCACACTACCTACATCGGGCCAGCCTACCCGGCGCCGGGCGAACGGCGTAATCCGAGGGTCGGCGAGGGACCCGTCAGGCTGATTCCACCCCCACGAAGGACTCACGGAGATAGTCGTGAACCGCCTGCTCCGGCACCCGGAAGGACCTCCCCACCCGAATCGCGGGCAGATGACCGCTGTGCACCAAGCGGTACACGGTCATCTTCGACACTCGCATCACCGTGGCGACTTCCGCCACCGTCAGGAACACAACCTCGTTCAGAGGCTTCTGGTCTGCAGCCATGCCACACCTGCACCTTCCGCATAAGACGGTCACCGGCTTCCCCTCCGGTGACTCTTCGTCGCTATGCGCTCACTCCCCAGATTAGGGGCGGGTGATGCGAGTGGGGAAGAGGAGCAGCGAACAGCCGTCTATCGGGGCAGATCCGCACGATTAAGTACATAGCGGGCGAGCGGGCGATAGGACGCGGCCGGCGCGGCGTCGTCGAGCGGCACCACTTCGGACACCCGCCCCTCCGCCTGGCCGACGAACGGCGCGGGGTCGTCCGCATCCGCCAGCCCGATCGCCTCGATGCCCAGCTGACCTGCCCCGCAGACCCAACCGTGGTCCCCGATGACCAACTCCGGAAGCGGCTCTCCGGCGTCCGCCGCGGCCCCGAGAACGGCCCTCACAGGGAGCGGGGAATGGGTGTGTACGCCCCCCTCCCCGGGCGCGCCCCGCACGCCGGTCTCTCGCATCATCGCGACTCCCCGTACGTAGTCGAGAAGGCGGGTACGTACGCCGAACCGGGTCGCTATGTCGACACGGGAGCCATACGCCGAGGTGAGTACGGGGCAGCCCGCCGACGAGAGGGCGTCTGCGAGGGCGGCGTAGAAGTCGAGCAACCGGTGCGGATGGCCGGTGCCGAGGAGCACCGGCGCCCGGCGGCCGGCCGCCGCACCGACCCGGTCCGCGAACCGGTCGAGCGCCGCGACCGTACGGTCCGGATCGATCACATCTGGGCCGGAAGTATGCGCGGGGTCGACCGAAACTCCGCACTTCTGCCCCATCAGTCGCAGTACTTCACCGAACGGCCAGTCCCGTTCGGGATCCAGGCCGAGCAGCACCCGCGGGTCGCGCGCGGCGAAGAGCCGATAGCGCCCCAGGCTCTTCTCCCGCGCGGTCGCGATCGTCCCCGCGAGCCGCGCCTGGATCAGATGCGCCCGCAGCTCTCCGGTGACCGACACGCGCACCATGCTGACCGCCGGCCGCCCTACCGGTGCCCCAACCGACGGGTAATCACACATCCGTGGCACAGCGGCCGTTGAGCCCGCACCGGACGCGCCGCTACGGCAGCAGACCGTGCGCCGGGAACACCGCGCGGCGGGTGGCCAGCACCGCCTGGTCCAGCCGGTCCGCCGGGTCGTACCCGCCGTCGACGAAGTCCCGCCACTGCGGCGTACGGCCGTCCGTCATCCGCTGCGGCGCCAGCTGCCGGGTCCGGCGGAACACTTCGTGCCGCCACGCCTCCGGCACCGCCGAGGCCGGATCGATCGGCCGGCCCGCCGCGATAGCCGTCAGATGCGTCCAGCTGCGCGGCACCACGTCCACCACCGCGTAGCCGCCGCCCCCGAGGGCGACCCACCGGCCGTCCGCGTGCTCGTGCGCCAGCGCATGACAGGACTCGGCCACGGCCCGCTGGGCGTCCAGGCTCACCGCGAGGTGCGCGAGCGGGTCCTCGAAGTGGGTGTCCGCGCCGTGCTGGGTGACGAGCACCTGCGGCCGGAACGCCTCCAGCAGCTCCGGCACCACCGCGTGGAAGGCCCGCAGCCAGCCCGTGTCGCCGGTCCCGGCCGGCAGCGCCAGATTCACCGCGCTGCCGGCCGCGCCCGCTCCGCCGGTCTCCTCCGGCCAGCCGGTCTGCGGGAAGAGCGTGCGCGGATGCTCGTGCAGAGAGATCGTCAGGACCCGCGGGTCCTCCCAGAACGCCGCCTGCACCCCGTCGCCGTGGTGCACGTCCACATCCACGTACGCGACCCGCTCGGCCCCCAGTTCCAGCAGCCGGGCGATCGCCAGCGAGGCGTCGTTGTAGATGCAGAACCCGGACGCGCCGCCCGGCATCGCGTGGTGCAGCCCGCCGGCGAAGTTCACCGCGTGCGCCGCGTCGCCGCGCCAGACCGCCTCCGCCGCCCCGACCGACTGCCCGGCGATCAGCGCGGACGCCTCGTGCATCCCCACGAACGCCGGATCGTCCGCCGTCCCCAGTCCGTACGAGAGGTCCGCGGCGGCGGGATCGGCCGAGGCCCGGCGGACCGCGTCGATGTAGTCCTCGCGGTGCACCAGCCGCAGGGTGGAGTCCCCGGCGGGCTTGGCCGCGACCACCTCCAGCGGCCCACGGTCGAGCTCGAACGCCTCCACCAGGCGCATGGTCAGCGCGAGCCGTACCGGGTCCATCGGATGCCCGGACCCGAAGTCGTAGCCCGTTACTGCCTCATCCCACATCAGCTGTGCGCGGCCGCTCATGCCCGTCACCGTATCTGGCCTGCGGCGCCCCGAACGAGCGGGCATACACGAGCGTCACCAGCACCAGCGCCATCGGTACGAGCATCGCCCCCCGATAGCTCCACGCGTCACCGAGCGCCCCCACCAACGGGGAGCCGATCAAAAAGCCCACATAGTTGAAAATGTTCAGCCGGGCGACAGCCATGTCCGAAGCCCCCGGGCCATGGTTCTCGTACGCGTACCGGCCCGCCGCGGCGAAGGTCTGCGGCACGATCACGCACAACCCGAGCCCCAGCAGCGTGAACCCCGCCATCCCGGTCCAGGCCCCCGGCGCGGCCGCCACCACCGCGAACCCGCCGGCCGCGACCACCGTCCCGCACCGCACCACCGCGGCCGCCCCGAACCGCCGCACCCCCAGGTCGCCGACCGCCCGCCCGAGCAGCGTGGTGACCATGTAGACGTTGTACGGCACGGTGGCGAGCTGCTCCGAGCTCCCCAGGACGTCCTGCAGGTACTTGGCGCTCCAGTTGGAGACCGTCGAGTCCCCGATGTACGCGAAGGCCATCACCAGACACAGCGGCAACAGCAGCCGCATCGCGACGGGCGTGCCCCGCTCCTCCGCCCGCGGCCCGTCCCCGGGCTCCCCCTCGGCGGGCCGCTGGTCGACGAACCACCGGCCCACGACCAGCGCCAGCGGCACCAGCACGGCCACCACCGGCCCGTACAGCAGGCCCAGGGACAGCTCCCAGTGCGCCCCGGCCCAGGCCAGCGACGCCCCCACGATGCCGCCCAGGCTGTACGCGGCGTGAAAGCCGAGCATGATGCTCCGCCCGTACGCCCGCTGCAGGCTCACCCCGAGCATGTTCATCGAGGCGTCCAACGCCCCCACCGCCAGCCCGAACACCGCCAGCGCCACCGCTACCTGGGCCATCGAACCGACCGCGCCGACGGCCAGCAGCGCCAGGCACACCACCGGCTGCACGCACCGCAGCACCCGGCTCGGCCGTACCCGCTTCACCACCTGCTCGGTGGCGACGCTGCCGACCCCGGCCAGTACCGGTACCGCCGCCAGAAAGGCGGGCAACAGCCCGTCCGATATCCCGTACCGGTCCTGGATCGCCGGTATGCGTGTCACGAGGAGGGCGAAGACCGCGCCCTGGACGAAAAAACTGAGGGCGAGCGAGAGCCGGCCGTGCCGCAGCTGCGCTCCCGGTACCAGAGGGGCCGTCATGGCCGCTCAGCCTAGAACTCGCCGCTACCGCTGGGTAGATGGATCACATCACCGATTCCGACGTACGTCCGACAGGTGACGCCCCGCCCCCACAGCCACGGCCGCCTCGACCGCCCCTATCGCAACAGCTCCAGCAGCTCCGCCATAGCGGCGAACAGCGCCGTCGCGCCCGCCTCCGCCAGCTTCTCCGCCGGCGTCATCGCGGTGAACCCGTAGACGTCCATCCCCGCGGCGACCGCGGCCTGCACCCCCAGCGGACTGTCCTCGACCACCGCACACCTCTCGGGCGCGACCCCCCTCTCCCGCGCCGCGTGCAGGAACAGATCCGGCGCCGGCTTCCCCCGCCCCACGTCCTGGGAGCTGAAGACCCGCCCCGCCGGGAACCACCGGTCCAGGCCCGTCGTCCGGTGCCCCACCCGGATCCGCTCATGGGTCCCGGAAGACGCGACGCAGTACGGCACACCGTCCGCGGCCAGCGTCTCCAGTACCTCCCGCGCCCCCGGCACGGGCTTCAACTCCCGCTCGAACGCCGCAAAGACCCGGGCGTGGAACACGTCGTCGAAATCCTCGGGCAGCCGCTGCCCCGTGCGCTTCATGACGAGCTCGTGGATCCGATGCATCGCCGACCCCATGTAATCGCGTATCGATTCCTCGTACGACGTGGGATGCCCGAGCTCGGTGAGATAGCCGGCAAGAACGGCATTGGAAAGGGGCTCGCTGTCGACCAGCACCCCGTCGTTGTCGAAGATGACCAGGCCGTATCGCATGCCGCGACCCTATGCGCACGGCCGGACCGGCCGAAACGCAAAAAAGCTCCGGTCCCTGAACCACGAAGGTTCAGGGACCGGAGCTGAAAAATTGTTCGGCGGCGTCCTACTCTCCCACAGGGTCCCCCCTGCAGTACCATCGGCGCTGAAAGGCTTAGCTTCCGGGTTCGAAATGTAACCGGGCGTTTCCCTAACGCTATGACCACCGAAACACTATGAAGTTAACCAACCGGAGCCTGGCTACAACGGTCGTTACTTCAGAACCTACACAGTGGACGCGAGCAACTGAGGACAAGCCCTCGGCCTATTAGTACCAGTCAACTCCACACCTTACGGCGCTTCCATATCTGGCCTATCAACCCAGTCGTCTACTGGGAGCCTTAACCCCTCAAGGGGGTGGGAGCCCTCATCTCGAAGCAGGCTTCCCGCTTAGATGCTTTCAGCGGTTATCCTTTCCGAACGTAGCCAACCAGCCATGCCCTTGGCAGGACAACTGGCACACCAGAGGTTCGTCCGTCCCGGTCCTCTCGTACTAGGGACAGCCCTTCTCAAGACTCCTACGCGCACAGCGGATAGGGACCGAACTGTCTCACGACGTTCTAAACCCAGCTCGCGTACCGCTTTAATGGGCGAACAGCCCAACCCTTGGGACCGACTCCAGCCCCAGGATGCGACGAGCCGACATCGAGGTGCCAAACCATCCCGTCGATATGGACTCTTGGGGAAGATCAGCCTGTTATCCCCGGGGTACCTTTTATCCGTTGAGCGACGGCGCTTCCACAAGCCACCGCCGGATCACTAGTCCCTACTTTCGTACCTGCTCGACCCGTCAGTCTCACAGTCAAGCTCCCTTGTGCACTTACACTCAACACCTGATTGCCAACCAGGCTGAGGGAACCTTTGGGCGCCTCCGTTACTCTTTAGGAGGCAACCGCCCCAGTTAAACTACCCACCAGACACTGTCCCTGATCCGGATCACGGACCCAGGTTAGACATCCAGCACGACCAGAGTGGTATTTCAACAATGACTCCACAACCACTGGCGTGGCCGCTTCAAAGTCTCCCACCTATCCTACACAAGCCGAACCGAACACCAATATCAAGCTATAGTAAAGGTCCCGGGGTCTTTCCGTCCTGCTGCGCGAAACGAGCATCTTTACTCGTAATGCAATTTCACCGGGCCTATGGTTGAGACAGTCGAGAAGTCGTTACGCCATTCGTGCAGGTCGGAACTTACCCGACAAGGAATTTCGCTACCTTAGGATGGTTATAGTTACCACCGCCGTTTACTGGCGCTTAAGTTCTCAGCTTCGCCATGACGAATCATGACTAACCGGTCCCCTTAACGTTCCAGCACCGGGCAGGCGTCAGTCCGTATACATCGCCTTACGGCTTCGCACGGACCTGTGTTTTTAGTAAACAGTCGCTTCTCGCTGGTCTCTGCGGCCACCCCCAGCTCAGAGAGCAAGTCTCATCACTGGAAATGGCCCCCCTTCTCCCGAAGTTACGGGGGCATTTTGCCGAGTTCCTTAACCATAGTTCACCCGAACGCCTCGGTATTCTCTACCTGACCACCTGAGTCGGTTTAGGGTACGGGCCGCCATGAAACTCGCTAGAGGCTTTTCTCGACAGCATAGGATCATCCACTTCACCACAATCGGCTCGGCATCAGGTCTCAGCCTTAACGTGTGACGGATTTACCTACCACACGGCCTACACCCTTACCCCGGGACAACCACCGCCCGGGCTGGACTACCTTCCTGCGTCACCCCATCACTCACCTACTACAAGTCTGGTTCGTCGGCTCCACCACTCCGCTTCACCCGAAGGATCCACGGCGGCTTCACGGACTTAGCATCGCCTGATTCAATGTTTGGCGCTTCAAAGCGGGTACCGGAATATCAACCGGTTGTCCATCGACTACGCCTGTCGGCCTCGCCTTAGGTCCCGACTTACCCTGGGCAGATCAGCTTGACCCAGGAACCCTTAGTCAATCGGCGCAAGAGTTTCCCACTCTTGTATCGCTACTCATGCCTGCATTCTCACTCGTGAACCGTCCACAACTCGCTTCCGCGGCTGCTTCACCCGGCACACGACGCTCCCCTACCCATCACGATCCCCGTTGGGGGTAATATCGCAATGACATGACTTCGGCGGTGTGCTTGAGCCCCGCTACATTGTCGGCGCGGAATCACTTGACCAGTGAGCTATTACGCACTCTTTCAAGGGTGGCTGCTTCTAAGCCAACCTCCTGGTTGTCTCTGCGACTCCACATCCTTTCCCACTTAGCACACGCTTAGGGGCCTTAGTCGATGCTCTGGGCTGTTTCCCTCTCGACCATGGAGCTTATCCCCCACAGTCTCACTGCCGCGCTCTCACTTACCGGCATTCGGAGTTTGGCTAAGGTCAGTAACCCGGTAGGGCCCATCGCCTATCCAGTGCTCTACCTCCGGCAAGAAACACACGACGCTGCACCTAAATGCATTTCGGGGAGAACCAGCTATCACGGAGTTTGATTGGCCTTTCACCCCTAACCACAGGTCATCCCCCAGGTTTTCAACCCTGGTGGGTTCGGTCCTCCACGAAGTCTTACCTCCGCTTCAACCTGCCCATGGCTAGATCACTCCGCTTCGGGTCTTGGGCACGCTACTCAACGCCCTATTCGGACTCGCTTTCGCTACGGCTTCCCCACACGGGTTAACCTCGCAACATACCGCAAACTCGCAGGCTCATTCTTCAAAAGGCACGCAGTCACGACTGCATGTGCAAGCACATACAGCGACGCTCCCACGGCTTGTAGGCACACGGTTTCAGGTACTATTTCACTCCGCTCCCGCGGTACTTTTCACCATTCCCTCACGGTACTATCCGCTATCGGTCACCAGGGAATATTTAGGCTTAACGGGTGGTCCCGCCAGATTCACACGGGATTTCTCGGGCCCCGTGCTACTTGGGTGTCTCTTAAACGAGCCGTCAATGTTTCAGCTACGGGGGTCTTACCCTCTACGCCGGACCTTTCGCATGTCCTTCGCCTACATCAACGGTTTCTGACTCGTCCCACAGCCGGCAGACTGCAGAAAAGAGATCCCACAACCCCAACCACGCAACCCCTGCCGGGTATCACACGTGACTGGTTTGGCCTCATCCAGTTTCGCTCGCCACTACTCCCGGAATCACGGTTGTTTTCTCTTCCTGCGGGTACTGAGATGTTTCACTTCCCCGCGTTCCCTCCACACTGCCTATGTGTTCAGCAGCGGGTGACAGCCCATGACGACTGCCGGGTTTCCCCATTCGGACACCCCCGGATCAAAGCTTGGTTGACAGCTCCCCGGGGCCTATCGTGGCCTCCCACGTCCTTCATCGGTTCCTGGTGCCAAGGCATCCACCGTGCGCCCTTAAAAACTTGGCCACAGATGCTCGCGTCCACTGTGCAGTTCTCAAGCAACGACCAGCCACCCACCACCCCAACCCGAAGGCTGAGTTCACTGGGGCCGGCATCGCGAAGGAGCAGACTCAAGTCCACACCCTCAGATACCCAACAGCGTGCCCGACCCGACCAGTTGAAGACTCACGTTCCACGCCGAAGCAGTACTAATGATCCCAACCGACCGTGCCGAATAGTCAACGTTCCACCCATGAGCAACCAGCATCAGACATTCGCTGATGTACTGGCCTCTGACCCGGACAAGTCCGAGTAAGAAGTGCTCCTTAGAAAGGAGGTGATCCAGCCGCACCTTCCGGTACGGCTACCTTGTTACGACTTCGTCCCAATCGCCAGTCCCACCTTCGACGATTCCCTCCCACAAGGGGTTGGGCCACCGGCTTCGGGTGTTACCGACTTTCGTGACGTGACGGGCGGTGTGTACAAGGCCCGGGAACGTATTCACCGCAGCAATGCTGATCTGCGATTACTAGCAACTCCGACTTCATGGGGTCGAGTTGCAGACCCCAATCCGAACTGAGACCGGCTTTTTGAGATTCGCTCCACCTCGCGGTATCGCAGCTCATTGTACCGGCCATTGTAGCACGTGTGCAGCCCAAGACATAAGGGGCATGATGACTTGACGTCGTCCCCACCTTCCTCCGAGTTGACCCCGGCAGTCTCCTGTGAGTCCCCATCACCCCGAAGGGCATGCTGGCAACACAGAACAAGGGTTGCGCTCGTTGCGGGACTTAACCCAACATCTCACGACACGAGCTGACGACAGCCATGCACCACCTGTACACCGACCACAAGGGGGACCCTGTCTCCAGGGTTTTCCGGTGTATGTCAAGCCTTGGTAAGGTTCTTCGCGTTGCGTCGAATTAAGCCACATGCTCCGCTGCTTGTGCGGGCCCCCGTCAATTCCTTTGAGTTTTAGCCTTGCGGCCGTACTCCCCAGGCGGGGAACTTAATGCGTTAGCTGCGGCACGGACGACGTGGAATGTCGCCCACACCTAGTTCCCAACGTTTACGGCGTGGACTACCAGGGTATCTAATCCTGTTCGCTCCCCACGCTTTCGCTCCTCAGCGTCAGTATCGGCCCAGAGATCCGCCTTCGCCACCGGTGTTCCTCCTGATATCTGCGCATTTCACCGCTACACCAGGAATTCCGATCTCCCCTACCGAACTCTAGCCTGCCCGTATCGAATGCAGACCCGGGGTTAAGCCCCGGGCTTTCACATCCGACGTGACAAGCCGCCTACGAGCTCTTTACGCCCAATAATTCCGGACAACGCTTGCGCCCTACGTATTACCGCGGCTGCTGGCACGTAGTTAGCCGGCGCTTCTTCTGCAGGTACCGTCACTCTCGCTTCTTCCCTGCTGAAAGAGGTTTACAACCCGAAGGCCGTCATCCCTCACGCGGCGTCGCTGCATCAGGCTTTCGCCCATTGTGCAATATTCCCCACTGCTGCCTCCCGTAGGAGTCTGGGCCGTGTCTCAGTCCCAGTGTGGCCGGTCGCCCTCTCAGGCCGGCTACCCGTCGTCGCCTTGGTAGGCCATCACCCCACCAACAAGCTGATAGGCCGCGGGCTCATCCTTCACCGCCGGAGCTTTCCACACGGAGGTCATGCGACCCCGTGTCGTATCCGGTATTAGACCCCGTTTCCAGGGCTTGTCCCAGAGTGAAGGGCAGATTGCCCACGTGTTACTCACCCGTTCGCCACTAATCCCCTCCCGAAGGAGGTTCATCGTTCGACTTGCATGTGTTAAGCACGCCGCCAGCGTTCGTCCTGAGCCAGGATCAAACTCTCCGTGAATGTTTACCCGTAATCGGGTCAACACACACGAGAGCGGAACGACCAAACGGAATAGGTCCGGTCGTTCACAGCGTCCTCGCTGTGTGTGCCATCCGCGCCACATGGACGGGATGGACTTTCAAAGGAACCTCATCTGCCGGATGTTTCCGGTAGACGGGGTATCAACATATCTGGCGTTGACTTTTGGCACGCTGTTGAGTTCTCAAGGAACGGACGCTTCCTTTGGATTCCCTCTCGGGCTCTCCTCCGGGCGCTTCCCTTCGGTGTTGCGTTTCCGACTCTATCAGATCCTTGCGGTTCCGATTTTCGCCGGTGCGATTCGGCCTTTCGGCTTCTTCGCGGTTCCAACCTTACCAGATCCGTTTCCGTCTCCGGCCCCCCGTTGGAGTGGGGTTGGCCGTTCAGCTTTCGCTTTTCGGCCTTTCCGACTCTATCAGATCTTGTCCGCGCCGTTGCTGGCTCGAATTTGTTTCTGATTCCCCGTCGGAGGGGGTTTGTTCGCGCCTTTCGGCGTGATCACTACGTTAGCGGTATTCCTCGTCGACGCATAATCCGCCGCGGTCCGAATTTCGGCATACCGAAATTGTTCCCGGTGAGGGGCCGTGCAGTAGTGGTGTGCCGCGAAGCGGCGGGATGGTCGCCGCAGAACCGTTCCGGCGCTGTGGCAACTCGGAGGACACTACAGATCGGGCGAGGCCGTGTCAACTCGCCGTGTCAACCCCTATTAGTCGAGGTCGCTCAGGCGGCCGCCGGCGTCCGGCTGGGCGTCCTCGACGCGGCGCAGCAGGCGGGTGAGCACCTGGCCGAGGAGCTGACGCTCGTCGCCGGAGAGGTCCTGGAGGAGGTCCTCTTCGAAGACCGTGGCCAGGCGCATCGCCTCGAGCCACTTCTCGCGGCCCTCGTGGGTCAGCTCGACGATCACGCGGACGCGGTTGTTCTCGTCGCGCTCGCGCGTCACGAGGCCCTCGTTCGCCATGCGGTCAATGCGGTGGGTCATGGCGGCCGGGGTGAGGCCGAGGCGCTTGGCGAGCTCGCCGGGGCCCAGGCGGTAGGGGGCGCCGGCCAGGACGAGGGCCTTGAGGACCTCCCATTCGGCGTTGCTCATGCCGAGGGTGGCGGTCTGTCGTCCGTAGGCGACGTTCATGCGCCGGTTGAGGCGCTGAAGTGCGGAGACGACCTGCTCCACCTGGGGGTCGAGGTCCTGGAATTCGCGCTGGTAGGCCGCGATCTGTTCCTCGAGGCTCGGCTCGGCTGCGTCGGCGGCCGCATCGGAGGGCTCAGGCATGCGGCGCAGTATGACATGAAAGTGATTGGCGTTGAAGTTCTTCTCCGTGTAGTCTTTAGCTTCGAACTTTAGAGTTGAAGTCTTCAGGGTGAGACTGTCCGGACGGGACCGTCCGGCGCGGGCTCGCCCTGGTGTCTGTGCGGCTCATGGTTCGTCCTCCTTATTCGTCTGACGACCTGACCTAGGTAGGTGAGTGTGACCACCGCGATGGGCGCCGCGCTGCGCCGGATCCAGCTGGGGAACGCGCTGAGCGCGTTCGGCAACGGCTTCACGGTTCCGTATCTGTACGTCTACGTGGCGAAGGTGCGGGATCTCGGCGCGAGTACGGCCGGTGTGGTGCTGGCGATGCTGGCGGTGGCCGCACTGGTCGTCCTGCCGCTGACCGGTCGGGCCATCGACCGGCGCGGTCCCCTTCCGGTGGCCATCGTCGGTACGGTCTCCGCCGCGGTCGGCGCGCTGGGGATCGGCCTGTCCGCCACCGAGCCGCTGGTCATCGCGTCGGCGGCGGCGCTGGGCGCCGGTATAGCGGTCATCCAGCCGGCCCTGGCGACGATGATCGTGTGGTGCTCGACCACGCTGACCAGGTCGCGGGCGTTCGCCACGCAGTTCTTCCTGAACAACCTGGGGCTGGGTGTCGGCGGGCTGGTCGGCGGGCTGCTGGTCGACGCGTCGCATGCGTCGAGCTTCGTGCGGCTGTTCGCGATCGAGGCCGTGATGTTCCTGGTGCTGGGTGCGGCGGTGGCGACCGTACGGCTGCCGAAGGCGCCGAAGGTCGAGGACGCGGTGCCGAGCGAGGAGCGGGCCAAGGGCGCCTGGCGGGCGATGTTCGCGGACCGGCGGATGGTCTGGCTGTGCGTGCTGGGGTTCGTGCTGTTCTTCGCCTGCTACGGGCAGTTCGAGTCGGGGCTGGCGGCGTATGCGACCGAGGTGACCCGGATTCCGCCGTCGAGCCTGGGTATCGCGCTCGCGGCCAACACGGCGGCGATCGTGGCGGCGCAGTTCGTGGTGCTCAAGCTGGTCGAGCGGCGGCGGCGCAGCCGGGTGATGGCGCTGGTCGGGCTGATATGGACCGTGGCGTGGCTGGCCGCCGGGCTGTCCGGGCTGGTGCACGGTGCGCAGGCGATCGCGACGACGCTGCTGATCTCGACGTACGCGCTGTTCGGCATCGGTGAGTCGATGCTGTCGCCGACCGTGGCTCCGCTCGTGGCGGACCTGGCGCCGGCCTCCCTGATCGGTCAGTACAACTCGGCGTTCGCGCTGGTCAAGCAGCTGGCGTTGGCGATCGGGCCGGCCGTGGGCGCGCTGATGGTGGGGCACGGGATGTACGCGGCGTACATCGGGATGCTCGTGATCTGCGCCGCCGGCATCACGGTGCTGTCGCTGTGGCTGGGGCGGATGCTGCGGCCCGGGCAGGACAATCCGCACCGGGCGGTGGCGGCCGTGCCCGCCGCGCGGGTGCCGGTCGAGGCCGAGGCGGTGGCCTGCGGCGCCTGAGCCGGAGGCGTACAAGGCAGCGGGCCGGGTCGGCGGGCGTTTTCGCCCGCGGGCTCGGCCCCTTGTCGTGTCAGGACCGCCTTGTGTCTGGACCGCCTTGTGTCAGGGCCGTCTTGTGTCAGGACCGGCCGTCGGTCATCCCCGGGGCAGGGCGAATTCGCACCACACCGCTTTTCCGCCTCCTGGGGTGCGGCGGGAGCCCCAGGAGGAGGCGATGGTGGCGACGATGGAGATGCCCCGGCCGGCCTCGTCGACCGGTTCGGCGCGGCGGCGGCGCGGAAGGTGGTCGTCGCCGTCGGTGACCTCGATGATCAGCCTGCGGTCGGTGCGGCGCAGTCGCAGCCGCATGGGCGGATGGCCGTGCTGCAGGGAATTGGCGACCAGCTCGCTGGCGGCCAGCACCCCGAGGTCGTGCAGCTCGGGTGAGAAGCGCCAGGAGGCGAGGACGCCGGAGGCGAAGGCGCGGGCGCGGGGGGCCGCTTCGGTGCCGCCGTGGAGTTCGAGGGCGGCGTTGTGGAAGAGCTCGGCGTCGTGCCCGGTGCGCTCGGGGTGCTGGAGGACGAGGATGGCGACGTCGTCGTCGTGCGTGGCCGTGATGCCCAGGGAGCGCAGCAGCCGGTCGCAGACGATGTCGGGGGTGCCGGCCGCGCCGGCGAAGGCGCGCTCCAGGGCCTCGACGCCGTCGTCGATGTCCTTGTCCCGGCGCTCGACCAGGCCGTCGGTGTACAGGACGGCGCTGCTGCCGGGACCGAGCGGGACGGAGCCGGAGGTGTGCAGCCAGCCGCCGGTGCCCAGGGGCGGGCCGGTGGGCTCGGCGGCGCGGTGGACCGAGCCGTCCGGGTCGCGTACGAGGATCGGCAGATGGCCGGCCGAGGCGTAGACCAGCCGGCCTTCGTTGGGGTCGTGGACGGCGTAGACGCAGGTGGCGATCTGGCTGGCGTCGATCTCGGCGGCCAGGCCGTCCAGGAGCTGGAGGACCTCGTGGGGCGGGAGGTCGAGGCGGGCGTAGGCGCGGACCGCCGTGCGCAGCTGGCCCATGACGGCGGCGGCGCGCACCCCGCGGCCCATGACGTCGCCGATGACCAGGGCCGTACGGCCGGCGCCGAGGGTGATCACGTCGTACCAGTCGCCGCCGACCGCGGCGTCGGTGCCGCCGGGCTGGTAGGTGGCGGCGACGCGGAGGTCGTCGGGCTGCTCCAGTTCCTGGGGGAGCAGGGAGCGCTGGAGGGTGACGGCGGCCTCGCGCTGGCGTGCCTCGCTGGCGCGCAGCCGCTCGGCGGACTCGATCTGGTCGGTGACGTCGACGCCGAAGACCAGGACGCCCTTGTGGGGTGCGACGCAGGCCACCTCGGGGTCGGGCGCCGGGCCGCTGGCGGCGACCTCGATGGGGGTGCAGGTGAAGGTGTAGTAGCCGTCGCGGGTGCGGTCGCCGCCGGCGCCGCCGGCGCCGCCGGGGACCTTGCGGGACTTGACGGTGCGCGGCTTGCCGCTGCGCAGGACCTGGTCCATCAGCGGGAGCAGGCCGAGGGCGTCGAGTTCGGGGAGGGCCTCGCGGGCGGTCCGGCCGGCCGGGCGGGCGCCGAAGACGGTGGCGTAGGCGCCGTTGACGTACGCGAGGCGGTGCTCGGGGCCGTAGACGACCGCGACCAGCGCGGGGATGGTGCCGAGGATCTCGTGGACGGAGAGGGCGTCGACGGTGGGCGGCAGGGCCGCGGGGGCGGCCTCCGGGGAGGCGGCGGTGTCGGGGTGCTCGGCGCGGGCCGCGGGGACGGAGCTGGTGGTCGCGGCCGTCGGCGCGCTCGGCGTGCCGTCCGCTGCCGTGGGCGCGGCGGCGGGCTCGGGTGCCGTCTCGGGCGCGCCGGACGGCGGGCCGGACGCGGGGCGGGGTGCGGCGCGGTCGGACCGGGCGGCGCCGCGCCGCTGCGTGCCGGGGAACTTGGCGCTCCAGCGCGTGAAGATCACGGAGGGGTACCTCTTACTTCGCGTTGTCGCGCGGGATCGGGCCGTCGGCAGGGTGGGACCTCCCGGCCGGCGGCCGGAGGTTCGGCTGGGGGCACTCTCGGCGCCCCTTTGCGGAATGCAGCAAACGTCCTGAATCCTCGTGATTGTCACTCTTTGCAGATACGAGCCCACCCATGGTCACACGTCCAGTGTGGCCGACCGGACGGACATCCGTCAGACGCCCGGGAGCCGGCGGGGAGTTCCGCGCTCCGCAAACTCCTGCCGGCACGGGGGTGACGGCGCGTCAACTGCGGTGGCGGCTACGGCGCGTCAACTGGCCTCGTTGTGCCGCCCGGTGCCCGCGGCGAGTTCGAACTCGGCGCGCGGGTTCTCCAGCGAGCCGAGCGAGACGATCTCACGTTTGAACAGGCCGGCGAGGGTCCACTCGGCCAGCACCCGGGCCTTGCGGTTGAAGGTCGGCACCCGTCCGAGGTGGTAGACGCGGTGCATGAACCAGGCCGGGTAGCCGCGCAGCTTGCGTCCGTAGACGTGCGCGACGCCCTTGTGGAGGCCGAGCGAGGCCACCGAACCGACGTATTTGTGCGCGTAGTCCACGATCGGCCCGCCGCGCACCGCCGCCGCGATGTTCTCGGCGAGCACCTTGGACTGGCGTACGGCGTGCTGCGCGTTGGGCGCGCACAACGGGCGGGGCTCGTCGGGCTTGGCGGGCGGCTCGGCCGTCAGGTCGGGGACCGCGGCCGCGTCGCCCGCCGACCAGGCGTGTTCCACGCCGTCCACCTGGAGCGCGGCGGTGCACTTGAGGCGTCCGTGGCCGGTCAGCGGCAGTCCGGACGCGGCCAGGACGGGGTGCGGTTTGACTCCGGCGGTCCACACCAGGGTGCGCGTCGGGAAGCGGGAGCCGTCACTCAGCACCGCGACGCGCTTCTCGCAGGACTCCAGCCGGGTCTCCAGCCGTACGTCGATGTTGCGGCCGCGCAGCTCCCGTACGGCGTAACGGCCCATGTCGGGGCCCACTTCGGGCAGGATCCGGTCGGTGGCCTCGACCAGGATCCACTTCATGTCCTCGGGCTTGACGTTGTGGTAGTAGCGGACGGCGTAGCGGGCCATGTCCTCCAGTTCGGCCAGCGCTTCCACGCCGGCGTAGCCCCCGCCGACGAAGACGAAGGTCAGCGCGGCGTCGCGGACCGCGGGGTCGCGGGTGGAGGAGGCGATGTCGAGCTGTTCGAGGACGTGGTTGCGCAGGCCGATGGCCTCCTCGACGGTCTTGAAGCCGATGCCGACGTCGGCGAGGCCCGGGACGGGCAGGGTGCGCGAGACCGAGCCCGGGGCGAGGACCAGTTCGTCGTAGGCCACCTCGATGGCGCCGTTGCCGGTCTCCTCGGCCGCCAGGGTGGTGATCGTCGCCCGGCGTTCGCCGTGGTCGATGGCGGTGACCTCGCCGATGACGACCTTGCACTGGGGCAGGACGCGGCGCAGCGGCACGACGACGTGGCGCGGGGAGATGGAACCGGCCGCCGCCTCGGGCAGGAATGGCTGATACGTCATGTATGGCTCGGGGTCGACCACGATGACTTCGACGGTGCCCTGCCGCAGTTCCTGCTTCAGTTTCCGCTGGAGCCGCAGGGCGGTGTTCATCCCCACGTAGCCACCGCCGACCACGAGAACGCGGGCCACGTTGTTCGAAGACACAGCCTTCACAGAGCTTCTCCTCGCGGTGCGACCAGGCCCGGGACGGCACGAGCCGCGGGCCGGCCGGCGGCGCGGCCACCCTCGGGCGCTGCGCCCCCGGGAAAGCACAGCACTGTTCCATGACGCACCCCCGGGGCGCCTTTGTCCACAGGCTCGTCGAAAAGGATGACCGGACCCGGCCCTGGGGACGGAACGGCATATTCCGCGTACGTCGGAAAAGCTGCGCTGGTCAGGGGCGGGTGACCGGCGGGCGAGGGGGGCGTAATCCGGGCGGATCAGGCCGGTTGGGCCGATCGGGGGGCGCACTGTGCGGAAGGCCCCCTTCAATCTTGACCCGGGCTCAACTATGTTCGTATCTCGTTGGGGTGCACCCTCTCGTCGGTACGCCCCAACCATCAGGGCGGGGAGTCTCCGGGGGGAGACGTCATTACCGGGGGATCAATATGCACATTCAGGGCTCTCAATGGCCGACGGCCGTCGCTGTGGCACACGCCTCCGACGGCGCCGGCACCAGTAACGGCAACAGCAACAGCGGACACGGCAACGGGGCACACGGCAACGGGGGCGGTGCCGGCGGCGGTACGGGCGCGGGCGGCCGGAGCACGCCGCTGCGGGTCGACGCCCAGCGCAATCTGGAGCATGTGCTGCGGGCCGCGCGCGAGGTGTTCGGCGAGCTGGGCTACGGCGCGCCGATGGAGGACGTGGCCCGTCGGGCCCGGGTCGGGGTCGGCACGGTCTACCGCCGCTTCCCGAGCAAGGACATCCTGGTCCGCCGGATAGCGGAGGAGGAGACCTCGCGGCTGACGGATCAGGCGCGTACGGCGCTGGGCCAGGAGGACGACCCGTGGTCGGCGCTGTCGCGCTTCCTGCGGACGTCGGTGGCCTCGGGTGCCGGACGGCTGCTGCCGCCGGGCATCCTGCGGGTGAGCGCGGGCACCGACCGGCCCGCGCAGCCCGCGACGGACGGGCCGGAGCCGTCCCGGATACCGGAGGGCCTGGGCGAGGCCGCCCGGGTCCCGCAGCAGCGGGCGGCGCACGCCGATCTCCGGCTGGTGGACCGGCGGGACGAGCCGGCCGCCGACGGGGGCGCACAGGGCTCCGCCGAGGAAACGGCCGGCGCCGAGGCGCTGCTGGACGTCGTGGGGCGGCTGGTGGAGCGCGCCAGGGCGGCCGGCGCGCTGCGGCCCGATGTGACGGTCGCCGACGTGCTGTTGGTGATTGCCACAGGCGCGCCCGCGCTGCCCGACCCCGCGCAGCAGCAGGCCGCTTCTGCCCGGCTGCTGGAGATCCTGCTGGAGGGGCTGCGCTCGCGCCCGGCCCGGTGAACTCCGCCGGCCGGCGGCGTCCGGAGGGGCCCGGTCACCGGGTCCGCCGGACGGGCCGGCGCGGCGGGGCGGAGGCGTACGCGGACCGGATCGTCCGGGGCCCGTGTGCGGGCGCGGGACGGTGTGTACCGGTCCCGCCTGCGGGCGGGGCGCGGTGCGTACCGGTGCCGCGGGTGGGCGTGGCAAGAGGCGTCCGGGAGCTGCGGGCGGTGTGGCCCGTACGGGTCACGGGCGGCGTATGGCCCGTTTGCGCACCATGGCACGTACGGGTGAACGTCCGTGCGGCCGTCCACGGTCCCGCCTCGGATGAGTGGTTGACCGCAAGGCCCCTGAGGCGCCGCGGCCCCGTGTGGCACGCTGGCGCGATGTTCCGGTGTGACGGCGGCTTCGGGGGCCTCGGCGATGGGTGTTGACGGGCGGGACGAGCCACGCGAGCGGCCCGACGGGGCGGGCGGTGACGCCGGGCCCGGGCCGCAGGGGCGCACCGGCGGCGGGCCCGTGGCGGACGGGCACAGCGTGCCGCCGCAGCGGGCGTACGGTGCCACCGCCCCGGCCGCCGACGTCGGCAGTGGTGAACTCCAGGCGTCCGACGCCCAGTTGATCGCCGCCCTGCGGGCCGGTGACGACACCGCGTACGAGGAGATGTACCGACGGCACGCCGACGCGGTCCGGCGCTACGCCCGGCGCTGCTGCTGGGACGGGCACACCGCGGAGGACCTGACCGGCGAGGTCTTCGCCCGAACGCTCCAGGCGGTGCGCGGCGGCGCGGGCCCGGACACCGCGGTGCGCGCGTATCTGCTGACGACCGTCCGGCGGGTGGCGGCCTCCTGGGCGAGGACCGCGCGGCGCGAGCAACTCGTCGAGGACTTCGCGGTGTTCGCGGTGAACGCGGCCGGAGCGGCGCGGGGCGACGACACCCTGGAGCTGGGCGCGGAGGTGCGCGCCATGCACGAGGCCGAGCAGTCGATGGCCGTCCAGGCGTTCCGCAGCCTGCCGGAGCGGTATCAGACGGTGCTGTGGCACACCACCGTCGAGGACGAGTCGCCGAGTCAGGTCGCCCCGCTGCTGGGGCTGACCGCGAACGCCACCGCCGTCCTGGCGCACCGCGCCCGGGAGGGGCTCAAGCAGGCGTATCTGCAGGCCCACGTCAGCCAGTCGCTGACCGCCGGCGGGGACTGCGCCCGCTACGCCGACCGGCTCGGCGCGTACGCCCGGGGCGGGCTGCGGATGCGGGCCGAGCGGGGGCTGCGCAAGCATCTCGACGCGTGCGCCCGGTGCCGGACCGCCGCGCTGGAGGTCGCGGACGTCAATCAGCGGATCGGTGCGCTGCTGCCGGTCGCGGTCATCGGCTGGTTGGCCGCGGGGTACGCCGTCAAGGCGGCGGCCGCGGTGGCCGGCGCGGCGGGTGCGGGTGCGGCGGCCGGTGCCGCGGCGGCCGCGGGAAGTGGCGGCGCGGGTGCGTCGGGCGGCAGCGGTGGTGCCCTCGTGGGCAAGGGGCTCGCCGCGCCGGTGAAGGTCGGCATCGGCGTCGGTGCGGCGGTGGCGGCCGGCGCGGCGCTCGCGCTGGCCCTCACCGCCGGCCCCGGGCCGGCGGTGAAGCCGCAGGCCCGGCCCGCGCAGTCGGCGCCGCCGGTGCCGCGGAGCCCGTCGCCCGGCCCGGCGAAGCCGCTGCCGCCGGCGTCCGGTGCGGAGCCGACGCAGCCGACGCACACGCCGCGGGCGACGCCGACGCCGTCGCCCACCCCGCCGGAGCCCGCGCCGAGGCCGAGGCCGACCCCGTCGCCCACCGTCCCGACGCAGGCGCCGACGCCCACCCCCACGCCCCGGCCGCCCGAGCCCTCCCCCAGGCCGCCGCTGCCCACTCCGACCGCGTACCGGGTCGACGCGCTCGACCACGACGTGACGGGCGACGGCAGCAAGCCGGAGGTGCGGACCGTCGGGAGCAGCTGGCTGTGGCAGCGGCAGGCCCCGGAGATCGCCGGGACGACGTATGCGCACGGGGTGAGCGTGCACGCCCCGTCGTCCGTGCTCATCGACCTCAACCGGGCGTGCACCGCGTACGACGCGCAGGCGGGCGTGGACGACCTCAGCATGGGGCCGGTCGCGCTGCGCTTCTCCGTGTACGCGGACGGGCAGCGGCTGTGGCGCTCGGGGGTGCTGCGCGGCGGGGAGCGGGCGGTGCCGGTGCACGTCCCGTTGGCGGGGCGCAAGACGCTGCGGCTGGTGGTCGAGCCGGTTTCACCGTTCGATGTGGTCGCGGTGGGCGACTGGGCGCAGGCGCGGATCAGCTGCCGGTGAGGGGCGCCGCGGGCGCCGGGACGCCGGCGGGCCCGGTGGATGGGTGGCGTGCGCCGCCGGTCTCCGGGGGGGCGCGGCGTGCGGCGGCGGTTCCTGGGCGTGCGTGGTGTGCCGTCGGCGTGCGGGGCCTCGTGGTCGCCGTCGGATGCGCCGTTCAGCTCGGCGCGCGGCTCACCCGCCGTGCGCCGTACTCCGCCCCCCGTCGCACGGCAGCTGCCGCGTCCCACTCACGACAAGCGCGCCCGGGGGACCACTCCCGCGGCGACGGCCCGTTGGCGCGGTGCCTCGGCGCCCGTCCAGCAGGTGCCCCGCCGCGCCACCAGGCGCCGCAACCACAGTTCCGTGGAGACCAGTTCGGCCAGTCCGTCCAACGGGAGCGGGGCCCCCTCGGCCGCGGCGCGCAGCGCCTTGCGGACCACCCGCGCCTCGATCAGCCCGGCGTCCGCCAGCAGCGGCGCGTCGAAGAGCTGCACCAGATCGCCGACGGCGCCGCGCAGCCCGGCCCGTACGGCCGCGGTGTGGGTGAGGTGCGAGGTGGCGCCCCACCCGGGCGGCAGGTCCCGTACGCCCGCCCCGGCCAGTACGGAGCGCAGTACGGCGGCCCGCGCGCCGGGCTGCACCCGCAGGGTGTCCGGCAGCGCGCGGCAGGCCAGCACCACCTGGTTGTCGAGGAAGGGCGCGTGCAGCCGCTGGTTGCGGACCTCGGCGGCCTGCTCGAGGACGCGGTGGTCGGCGGCCTGCCGGGCCAGCGCCGCACGGGCCCGCCGCTCCCCGGGGCGGCCCCCGGCGGGCGAGCGGGTCGCCGCCTCACCGAGCCGGACCGACACCTCGGCCAGCGCCTCACCCGTGAGCCAGCGGGCCGCCGGCCCCGGCCGGCACCAGGTGAGCGCGGCCAGCGAGGCGTCCACGGCGCCCCCGGTGGCGGGTTCGTCGGTGAACTGCCGCTCCAGCAGGCGCCGGGCCGCGTCGGCGATGCCCTCCGGGTACGGCGTGCGGGCGAGTTTGCGGGCCGCGCGGTAGACCGTGAACGGCACCAGGACCGAGTGGGCGGACGGCCCGTCGGCCTTCGCCAACGCGGTGACCGGGCGCAGCAGATGGCGCCGGCGGCGGTCCATGAGGAGGTCGGCGAGCCGGGCCGGGTGGGCGTCGAGGACCTGGCGGGCGCCGTGCCCGACGAAGTGGTCCGCGCTGCCGGCCAGCAGCCGCCGGCGGTGGCGGCCCGCCGTGGTGAGCGAGGGGCCCGGCTCGTCCGTGAGCGGGCCGCTGTCGAGGTCGGCGTACGGGAGGGCCTCCTCGCCGGCCGCGACGACGACGTGGTGCAGCCGCGGGTTGTCGGCGATGCTGCGGGCGCGCTCCAGTTCGGCGTCGCGGTGGGCCTGCACGCCGTTGGTGGCACGGTCGTTGAAGGTGACGGCCAACAGGCGCTCGCCGTGGCCCCCCAGCCTTCCGGGCTGGCCGGGCAGGCCGGCGGCCAGGAGGGCCAGGGTTCCCGAGGCGCTGCCGCCGGAGAGGTCGGCGCCGACGCCGGGGGCCGGCCCGCCCCGTGCGGCGCGCCGCTCGGCCAGCCCCATCCCGGGCACCGGGCCCGGGTCGAGGCCGTCGAGTCCGTCCGGGTCGGGGGCGTGCCGGGGCCCGGCCAGCCGGGCGCGGACCGCCTCGACCAGTGCGTCGCGGACGCCGTCCACGGCTTGTTCCGGGGCGAGTTGGGGCGCGGCGACGGCGAGCGAGGTGGTCGGCTCGTAGGAGGTGACGTCGCGGGTGCCGCCGCGCAGCACCAGGGCGTGGCCGGGCGGGATCCGGCGGACGCCCTCGTACGGGGTGCCGGCGCCGAGCGCCTCGGGGACGTCCGGGCAGGCCAGCAGCGCGGCCAGGTGGCCGACGTCGAGGCTGGCCTCTATCAGGTCGGCGAGCGGGAGGGCGGCGGTCGCGTAGGCGGTGCCGCCGGCCCAGGGGGTGTGGAAGACGGGACGGGCGCCGGCCAGGTCTCCGGTGACGGTGATCCGGCGCCCCACCTGGACGACGGCGGTGTAGCTGCCGGACCAGGCGGTGAGGTGCCGCAGGGCACCGCCGCGCGCCGCGAACAGCCCGACCCGCAGCTGGTCGTCGGTGGCTCCGCAGACCCCGAAGACGGCGAGCCGGGTCTCGGGGTCGGCCTGCACGACGCGGACCTCGTCCGGCCGCCAGTCGCCGACCGCCCACAGCGGATCCGGGTCGCCCCACAGGAGTTGGGCGCCCACGGGGAGCACGGCGCGGGCCTGCGCACCGGCCGCCGGGCCGGTGGCGGACGAGCCTGCAGCGGCCCCTGTGGCGGCACTGCTCCACCCCACCAACCAGCGCATCGCCGCCTCCACCCGATTCCCCGCCGGGGCCAACGGCCGCCCCGTACAACGGATTGCCAAGCCGCCGTCAAGCTGTTGTGGCGACCATGCTGCCATGACCGTGGCGCGGCGGAGGCGTCGGAGCGGGCCTGTATACGGGCAGTTCGCGGCGGGGACCGGTCCGGTAGGTGCCGCCGCCGGGCCGCGGGGCGTACCGCGGGCGCGCCACGAGGGCCCGCGCAGGCGGTCCGGTGCCGGGGACGGTGGTGCGGCGGCGGAGCCGGCGGGGCGGGGCACCGGGTGCCGCCGCGGCGGACCCTCGTCCCGCGTCGGGGGCCGCGCGTGCCTCAGCCCCGGAAGGCCCCCCGTGTGGCCCCCGGGGCAGCTCCGGCTGGGCGGCGGCGGGAAATCATCGCCCGGCGGTTTTCGGCCAAACTCCGTTCGGTACAGCCGAGTTGACACATCCGGGCAGCGCGTCAACCGGCGGGCGCGACCGGCTCGTGACCGGCTCGCGCGACGGTCCGGGAAGCGGGCTGCGCCTCCCGGACCGGACCGTCACCCGCGGGGAATGAGGTGACGGTATCCCCCAGCCCACTGGATCCAGTGCAGCGGGCCGACCCACGCAGAAGCCATGGAAGCGTCCCCGGTGGTGGGCGGCCAGCGCGCACGGACGGGCGCACGGGCACACGTACCCGGAGCACATGCCAATCCCCGCACCCCTGTTTGAACATGAATCCCGCCATCCGGGATACCGACTCTTAACGGTCGGGATGCGGCGAACTACTCTGGGTGGACGCATGCCCCGGGGTAGCGGGGCGGCTGTCGCTGTGTCGAGGGGTGCGCATGTCCAGGGATATACGCGGGCCGAACGAGAAGCTCGGCACCGTACTCGCCCTCGCGGGTATCAGCAATGCCGGACTGGCACGCCGGGTCAACGACCTCGGTGCGCAGCGCGGACTGACGCTTCGCTATGACAAGACGTCGGTGGCGCGCTGGGTCTCCAAGGGCATGGTGCCGCAGGGCGCCGCGCCCCATCTGATCGCGTCCGCGATCGGCAGCAAACTGGGCCGGCCGGTGCCGCTGCACGAGATCGGACTGGCCGACGCGGACCCGGCGCCCGAGGTCGGCCTGGCGTTTCCCCGTGACGTGGGCGCCGCGGTGCGCTCGGCGACCGAGTTGTACCGGCTCGATCTGGCCGGACGGCGGGCCGGCGGGGGCGGCATCTGGCAGAGCCTGGCCGGATCCTTCGCCGTCAGCGCGTACGCCACGCCCGCCTCACGCTGGCTGATATCCCCGGCCGACAGCTCGGTGGCGCGGGAGGCGGCCGAGGCCCGCGACAAGGACGCCGCGGCGGCCGGCGACGCCGGGATCCCGCAGCACGTCGGGCACAGCGACGTCAGCAAGCTGCGCGAGGCCGCGGAGGACGCCCGGCGCTGGGACTCCAAGTACGGCGGCGGGGACTGGCGTTCGTCGATGGTGCCGGAGTGCCTGCGGGTGGACGCGGCGCCGTTACTTCTCGCCTCGTACAGCGACGAGGTGGGACGGGCGCTCTTCGGGGCGACGTCCGAACTCACCCGGCTGGCCGGGTGGATGGCCTTCGACACCGGCCAGCAGGAGGCCGCCCAGCGGTACTACATCCAGGCGCTGCGGCTCGCCCGCGCGGCCGCCGACGTCCCCCTCGGCGGGTACGTCCTCGCCTCGATGTCCCTCCAGGCCACCTACCGCGGCTTCGCCGACGAGGGCGTGGACCTCGCGCAGGCCGCCCTGGAGCGCAACCGCGGTCTCGCCACCGCCCGCACGATGAGCTTCTTCCGCCTGGTGGAGGCGCGGGCACAGGCCAAGGCGGGTGAGGCACGCGCCTGCGAGGTGGCGCTGAAGGCGTCCGAGGGCTGGCTGGAGCGCTCCCGCAGCGGCGATCCGGACCCGTCGTGGCTGGACTTCTACTCCTACGAGCGGTTCGCCGCCGACGCCGCCGAGTGCTACCGGGACCTGCGGCTGCCGCGCCAGGTCCGCCGCTTCACCGAGCAGGCGCTGTCCCGCCCGACGGAGGAGTTCGTGCGGTCCCACGGGCTGCGCCTGGTGGTGTCCGCGGTGGCCGAACTGGAGTCCGGCAACCTGGACGCGGCCTGCGCGGCGGGCACCCGAGCGGTCGAGGTGGCCGGCCGCATCTCCTCGGCGCGTACGACGGAGTACGTCCGCGATCTGCTGCACCGCCTGGAGCCGTACGGGGACGAGCCCCGGGTCGTGGAGCTGCGGGAGCGGGCGAGACCCTTGCTGGCGGCGCCGGCTTAGGACGCGGGGGCACGTAGCGGGCGCCGAGGGCCGGGGGTGTCCGGGCGGGGCCGAGGTCGCCCGGGCCCTCTTGTCGTGCCGCCCTCGCCCGAATGTCAGTGCCGGCCGTCATGATGGGATACGTCGTCGGGATTCGGGATGATGCGCAGGTCCGCGCGACGGTCGGGCCTGCGGTCATGCGGTTGGGGAGGTGCAGTGGCGGCGTACGACTGCGACGTTCTGGTGATCGGTGCCGGCATCGTCGGGCTCTCCACGGCCCATGCGATCACGCGTGCCGCGCCGGGGACCCGCGTCGTGGTCCTGGAGAAGGAGTCCGGTCCGGCCCGCCATCAGACCGGGCGCAACAGCGGCGTGATCCACAGCGGCATCTACTACCCGCCCGGCTCGCTCAAGGCCCGCTTCGCCCTCCAGGGCTCGGCGGAAATGGTCAAGTTCTGCACCGAACACGACATTCCCCATGAGGTCACCGGCAAGCTGATCGTCGCCACCGACCGCAGCGAGCTGCCGCGGCTGCACGGACTGATCCAGCGCGGCCGCGAGCACGGCCTGCCGGTCCGCGAGCTGGGCCCGGCCCAGATAGCCGAGTACGAACCCGAGGTGCGCGGCCTGGCCGCCATCCACGTCGGCACGACCGGCATCTGCGACTTCACCGCGGTCGCCCGGCAGTACGCCCGCCTCGCGCAGGACGCCGGCGCCCGGATCGTCCACGACGCCGAGGTGACCACGATCGGCCGCCGCCCCGGCCGGGTCGCGGTCCGCACGGCCGACGGCACGGTCCACCGCGCCCGCGCCCTGGTCAACTGCGCCGGTCTGCACTGCGACCGGATCGCCCGGCTGGCCGGCGACGCGCCGGGCATGCGCATCGTCCCGTTCCGCGGCGAGTACTTCACCCTCGCCCCGGAGCGTGCCTCCCTCGTCCGCGGCCTGGTCTACCCGGTCCCCGACCCGGCCTTCCCGTTCCTCGGCGTCCATCTGACCCGCGGCATCGACGGCGCCGTCCACATCGGCCCCAACGCCGTCCCCGCGCTGGCCCGCGAGGGCTACGACTGGCGCACGGTCCACCCCGCCGAGCTGGCCGGCACCCTGATGTACCCCGGCTCCTGGCGGATAGCCCGCCGCCACTGGCGCTACGGCGCCGGCGAACTCCACCGCTCCCTGTCCCGGCGAGCCTTCGCCGACGCGGTCCGCCGCCTGCTGCCCGCCGCCCGCGAGGAGGACCTCCGCCCCGCCCCGGCCGGTGTCCGCGCCCAGGCGGTGCTGCCCGACGGCACCCTCGTCGACGACTTCCTGATCGCCGACTCCCCCGGCATGATCCACGTCCTCAACGCCCCGTCCCCCGCGGCCACCGCCTCCCTGCCGATCGGCCGCGAGGTGGCCCGGAGGGTGCTGGGGATACTGGGCCCGACCCGCGCATGACGCCACGCGTCGGGGCCCTCACACGGAGGTGAGGGCCCCGGTACGGCGTCCGAAGGGGTCATCCCCGGACGGCACGCACAGCCGTCGGCACGGACGTCGGCTGACCGGCACCTTGAGTCGGGGGCGGGCGGGGAGTGCTCGGGTCCGTGGACCGCGCCCCTCACCTTGTCCTTGCCGTCCCGGGGCGCGGCACCGTACCCGCCGCCCGGGGGCCGGCCGCCGCAGCCGCTCCCCGCCGCCCCGACCGCCGCCCCCGTAGAATCGACGCACTGTGTCCGAGAACTCCACCACCCCCGCCACCGCCACCGCGGAACCAGACGCTCCGGAAGCCGTCACCGCGGCGGCCCCCCAGTCCGCCGACGCGTCCCAGCGGCGCGGCGGTCCCATGTTCCCCGACGGAACGGGGCCCGCGGCCGACCCTGCCGGGTCGCACCACGAGCGGCGGATCCGGTCCTTCCAGCCCCGCCGCAGCCGGGTCTCGCCCAGCCAGGCCGACGCCCTGCGGCGGCTGTGGCCGACGTGGGGACGGGACATCGACGGGCTGTCCCGCATCGACCTCGACGCGTTCTTCGGCGGGCTGCCGGTCGTCCTGGAGATCGGCTTCGGGATGGGTGAGGCCACCGCGCAGATGGCGGCCGCCGACCCGACCACCGGCATCCTGGCCTGCGACGTCCACACCCCCGGCCAGGGCAATCTGCTCGGTCTCGCGGAGCGGAACGGCCTGTCCAACGTCCGGGTGGCCAACGGCGACGCGATCATCCTGCTGCGCGAGATGCTCGCTCCCGCGTCCCTGGCCGGCCTGCGCGTCTTCTTCCCCGACCCGTGGCCCAAGAAGCGCCACCACAAGCGGCGCCTCATCCAGCCGGAGTTCCTCGCGCTGGCGACCAGCCGGCTAGCGCCCGGCGCGCTCGTCCACTGCGCGACCGACTGGGAGCCGTACGCCGAGCAGATGCTGGAGGTCCTCTCCGCCGAGCCGACCCTGGAGAACCTCCACTCCGGCTACGCGCCGCGGCCGGACTTCCGGCCCCTGACCAAGTTCGAGGGCCAGGGTCTGGAGAAGGGGCATGTCGTCCATGACCTGCTCTTCCGCCGCCGCGACGAGCAGGGCGCCCCGGCCGCGTGATGCCCGGGGTGCCGGGGCCTCGTTAGGGTCGAGGGGTGTACCCGTCCGACCCGTCCCCGCACTCCGCCGCGCCCGCCCCTCCCCCGTACACACCGCACGCGGACGCAGTCCCTCCGTACGGGCACGACGCCCACGGCACCTGCTGCCGCGGGCCTGAGCGCGCCGCCGACCAGGGAATCTGCGCCCGCGGCCGGCACGCCGGCTCCCGGCGCCGCACGCTCCCCTGGCACAGCAGGACCGTCCGCGCCGTCGCGCTGATCTGCCTGCTGGCGCTCTCCGGGGTGGTCCTCATCGGCCTGATGCGCCGGGAGACCGGCACCGAGGGGCTGCTCGTCGGGCTCGGCCTGGCGGTCTTCCCGTTGCCGCTGCTCATCGCCGCGTTCTGCTGGCTGGACCGCATCGAGCCGGAGCCCTGGCGCAACCTCGCGTTCGCCTTCACCTGGGGCGCCTGCGCCGCGACCCTGGTCGCGCTGCTGGCCAACGGCTTCGCCACCGACTGGCTGGCCGCCAACATCGCCTCACGCTCCCCCTCCGAGGCCGAGGCATGGGGTGCCACCGCGATCGCCCCGGTCGTCGAGGAGACGGTCAAGGCCGCCGCCGTCCTGCTCCTCTACCGCTTCCGGCGGCGCGACTTCGACGGCATCACGGACGGCATCGTGGTCGCCGGGATCACCGCCACCGGCTTCGCCTTCACCGAGAACATCCTCTATCTGGGCAACGCCTTCGGCGAGGACCAGTCCCTGGGCCACTCCGGCCTGGACTCGCGCACCGCGGGCACCTTCTTCGTCCGCATCGTCGTGTCCCCCTTCGCGCACCCGCTCTTCACGATCCTCACCGGCCTCGCGATCGGCATCGCCGCCACCCGCTACCCGCGCCGCCGCAGCGCCCGGATCGGCCTGGCCGCCCTGGGCCTGCTGACGGCGGTCCTCCTGCACGCCATCTGGAACGCCGCCTCCTCCCTCGGCGATCCCGGCTTCCTCCTCGTCTACGGCCTCTTCATGGTCCCCGTCCTGCTCACCCTGACCTGGCTGGCGATCTGGGCCCGCAACCAGGAGCTCCTCTCCGTACGCGGCTACCTCGCCCCGTACGTCGCCACCGGCTGGCTCCACCCCACCGAGCCCACCGCGCTGTCCTCCCTCAAGACCCGCGCCCTGGCCCGGGACCTGGCCCACCGCGCCCAGGGCCCCACCGCCGCCCGCGCCGTCGCCGAATACTCCGCCCTCGCCACCACCCTCTCCTTCCACCGCCGCCGCGCCCACCTCACCGGCCCCACCCCAGACTTCACCACCCGGGAACACCACCTGCTCCAACACCTGCGGCACTACCAGGCATGGGGGCGACCGGCGCTGGAACGGGCGTTGGAGGCCGACGGCCGGGCACCCGGGACACCGGCGCCGCCTCCCCCGGCACAGAACACCGGCGGCACGGGGGACCGGCGGGGGATGCCCTGACACCCCGCGATGCCCTCCGGCACAATGGTTACGTGCCTGTCACACCCTCTTCCCCCGGCGTCTCCGCCCGTATGAGCGTCCAGGCCCGTCGGGACACCGTCCCCGAAATCGCTGTCCGGCGCCTCCTGTACGCCTCGGGCCATCGCTACAGACTGCAGCGCCGCGTCCCCGGTTTCGCCCGCCGCACCATCGACATCGCCTTCCCGGGCCCCAAGGTCGCGGTGTTCCTCGACGGCTGCTTCTGGCACGGCTGCCCCGAACACGCCACCCGTCCCAAGGCCAATGCCGACTGGTGGCGCGCAAAGCTCGACGGCAACATCGCCCGCGACCGGGAGACGACCGCGCACCTCGTGGAGCTCGGTTGGACGGTGCTGCGCTTCTGGGAGCACGAGGACCCGGCGGCCGTGGCGGACCGCATCGCGGGGGTCGTCTCCTCCATGGCACGACGCCGACGCCGAGAACCCCACGTCCGTGAGGACGACTCCGGGTCGCGTCCGTCGGCCTCGCCCGACACGACCGCGCCGAAAGCGTAGCCTCGGGGCAGTTGTCTCTGATGCGGAGGTTTCACTGATGGCCGGCGTACCGACAAGTGTGGTTGCGGCGACGGGGCTGCTGGGGGGCTACGGCGTGGCTCGTTGGACCAAGAAGCGGCCGTTGGGCGGGGCGGCGCTGGCGGCGGCGGGGGCTGTGGCGGCCAAGGGGTGGCAGAAGAAGGCCGGTACGAAGACGGCGGCGGCGTTGAGCGGGGTGTATGTGGCGGCGTTCGCGGGGTCGCATCCGCTGGCGAAGAAGATCGGGGCCTGGCCCTCGGTGTTCGCGGTGGCGGGCGGGGTCGCGCTGGCGTCCTGGGCGGCGGTCGACCGGCGGGGGAAGTGATCCCGGCAGCGGCCCGCACGGTGGCCGAGCGTCGGCGGCCGGGGTCGTGAGACCGGCGGCACGGTGCGCAACGGGGCGGGGCACCTCCAGGGGTGCCCCGCCCCGTTGGTGTGCGGGTGCGGTCAGGCCGACGCCTCGGTCAGGAGGGCGAGTTCGGCGTCCGTGAGGGTCAGGTCGCCGAGGGCCAGGAGGGCCGGGAGCTGGGCCGTCGTGCGGGCGCTGGCGATGGGGGCGGCGACGGTCGGCCGGGCGGCCAGCCAGGCGAGGGCCACGGTGGCCGGCTCGGCACCGTGGGCGGCGGCGACCGTGTCGAGGGCCTGGAGCACCCGGCGGCCGCGCTCGGTGGCCAGGTGCTTGGCGGCGGCCTGGGAGCGGACGCTCTCCACCGTGCTGTCCGGGCGGTACTTACCGGTCAGGAAGCCGGACGCGAGGGCGTAGTAAGGCACCGCGACGACGCCGTGCCGGGCGGCGACATCGGCGAGTTCGCCCTCGTAGGTGTCGCGGGAGACCAGGTTGTAGTGCGGCTGGAGCGCGACGTAGCGGGCCACGCCCTCACGGGCGGAGAAGGCCAGCGACTCCTCCAGGCGCTGCGCGGAGATGTTGGAGGCGGCGATCTCGCGGACCTTGCCCGCCTTGACGAGGTCGTCGAGTGCGGTGAGGAATTCCGGGACCTCGACCGACTCGTCGTCGTAGTGGGTGTAGTAGAGGTCGATGTAGTCGGTGCGGAGGCGGGTGAGGGACTCGTCGACCGCGGACTTGACGGTGGCGGCGCTCAGGCCCTTGTAGTCGGGGTGGGCGCCGACCTTGGTGGCGATGACGACGTCGGCGCGGTTGCCGCGCGAGGCCAGCCAGTTGCCGATGACGGTCTCGGATTCACCGCCCTTGTTGCCGGGGACCCAGGCCGAGTAGACGTCGGCGGTGTCGATGAAGTTGCCGCCGCCGGCGACGTACGCGTCGAGCACGGCGAAGGACTCGGTCTCGTCGGCCGACCAGCCGAAGACGTTGCCCCCGAGGCAGAGCGGGGAGACGGAGAGCGAGCCGAGGGCGCGGTGGCCTTGTGGGGTGGGGTGTGTCGCGGTCATGCGTAGGTGCAGCGTCAGGGGGAGGCGGGGTATTCCCCGGAGGAGGGCCCAGGGTTTTCCTGGGAGCCCCCTCCGGGCGGCGGCGGCAGGTGGCCGTGCGCCGGTGCCTCAGACGTTGACGCCGTGGTCGCGCAGCCACGGCATCGGGTCTATCGGGGAGCCGGCGTCCGGGCGTACCTCCAGGTGGAGGTGGGGACCGGTGACGTTGCCGGTGGCGCCGACGCGGCCGATGACGTCGCCGGTGCTGACCTTCCCGGAGGTCTTCACCATCGACGACAGGTGGCAGAACCAGAGCTCGGTGCCGTCGTCGAGGGTCAGGACGATGCGGTAGCCGTACGAACCGGCCCAGCCGGCCTGGGTGATGGTGCCGGAGTGCACCGCCTTGACGGGCGTACCGGTCGGCGCGGCGAAGTCCTGTCCGGTGTGGTCCGCCGCCCAGCGGTCGCCGGCCTGGCCGAAGCTGGCGGTGAGCGTGTAGGAGGAGACCGGGGCGAGGAAGCTCTTCGCCAGTTCGGCGAGGCGTGCGGCCTCCGCCTTCTGACGGGCCGCCTCCTCGGCCTTCCGCTTGGCCTCCTGCTCCGCCGCCTTCTTGGCGGTCTCGGCCTGCTCGGCGGTCTTCCTGGCGGCCGCGGCGTCGGCCGCGGCCTGCTTGACGGCGGCGCCCTCGGCGGCCTCGCGGGCCTCCTCCTCGGCGGCGTCCTGCTGGGCGTCGGCCTGCTGGAGGATGCGGCTGCGCAGCGCCTCGCCGGCGCCGTCGCCCGTACCGGAAGCGTCCGTGCGGGCGGTGGTGCGGCTGAGGGGTCCCGCCTCGTCGGCGGCCGACGGGGTGGAGTCGGCAGAGGTGGCGGCGTGGGCCGACGTGGCGGAGGGGGAACCGGAGTCGGATATCAGCCCGCCGACGGCCGGGAGGGAGGCCGCGTCCGGCAGGCTGTCGGCGAGGTCGTGCACCATCCCGCCGACGTCCGGCATCGAGATCGGGACCGGCGGGCGGTCCTCGGCGCTGGCCATGCCCCCCGCGCCGACCGCGGCGATGACGCCGACACCCAGGACCGTGCCACTGCGGGCGAGTCCGCCGCCGCGCTGCTTGGCCACCCGGTGCTTACCGCGGACGGGCCGGACGGACCCCTCTGTGGGGTCCCATTCCTCCCAGGGACCGTCGCCGTCGAATTCCGCGTCGCCACCCGCATAAGCCGGGCCGGCAAAGGCTCCCCGGTCGTCGAGTTCGTACGCGGACGGAGCCTCGGGGGCAGGCTTGTTGGACGCCACGGGGGCGCACTCCTTTCCTTCCTTCTCGCCTACCGGGTTAGCTGACGGGTTCGGAGCAGGAAGGTCTCCTACGGGCGCCTTCTGGCGGAGGCGTCCGATTCACCCCAAGGTGGTGGTTCCCCGGTTCCCTTGGTGCAGTTCGAGGTGCTGGAGGTGCGTGAAGTGCGCGTGCGGGATTCGGCGTCGGCGCGCGGCGCCGCCACTTACGGCGGCTGGGACGACCGCGCTGCGTTATCGGACAGTAATAGAGATCGAGGCTGTTTTCCAAGCCTTCCTGGGAATCCTTATGCGCCGCGCACAACGTTTGGCGTGGACTTTTTCGGCCACCGTGGCCGTAATCCGGGCGAGTTGACCGTCCGCCGCTAAACGATCTCCCGTTGATTGTGCGTCAGTTGTTATGCGGAGGGGTGCCCGCCGATTACGGAACGTGAGAGCGTAACGTCGGATCATGGTCGTCAACGCCGAGAGCACCGGAAACGTCGAGAGCCTCGCGAACGCCGGGCGCCACCGCACCGGAAGCGGAAGCGACGCCGGACGGGGAAGCGGCCCCGGACACGGCCCGGGACACGGACACGGCCCCGCGCGAGGGCACGGCAGCGGCCCCGGCAGCGCGTGGGACGTGGCGCGGCGGTACCAGGAGTTCTCGTGGCGGGAGGCCCGCGGACGGTCCGACGCCCATGAGGAGTTGAGCGCGCGCATCGGCGAGGACGCGGAACTGTGCGATCTGCTGTCGGGCTCACTGCCCGCCGGCAACAAGCAGCAGCCGAACCTCCTGCTCGCCGCCGTCCGCCACCTCGACGGCCCGCACGCGGAGCTGGGTCCGCGCGGCGAGTCGGCGTACGGGCGCTGGCGCGAGTGGACGATCCGGCACTGGGACGAGGTGCGCGCGGTGATCATGCAGCGCGCCACGCAGACCAACGAGCCCGGCCGCTGCGCCACGTTGCTGCCGCTGCTCGCCCGGTTGCCGCAGCCGCTGGCCCTGCTGGAGGTCGGCGCCTCCGCCGGCCTGTGCCTGCACCCCGACCGCTACCGCTACCGCTACGAGCACGACCACGCGTACGGGGACGGCAACGGGGGCGGGTACGACGGCGACGGCACGTACGGCCACGAGGTGGGCGCACCCGGGAGTCCGGTGGTCCTCGGGTGCCGTACGGACTGGGCGCCCGGGGAACTGCCCGGCCGGCTGCCCGAGGTGGTCTGGCGGGCCGGGATCGATCTCGACCCGCTCGATCCGGTCGCCGAGCCGGAGGACCTGCGGTGGCTGCGGGCGCTGGTCTGGCCGGGCGAGGAGGAGCGTGCGGCGCGGCTGTCCGCCGCCGTCGACGCCGTACGGGCGGTGCCGCGGCCGCGGATCGTCCGCGGCGATCTGATCGAGGAACTGCCCGCGCTGGCTGCCGAGGCGCCGCCCGGGGCGACGCTGGTCATCTTCCACAGCGCGGTGCTGAGCTACCTTCCGCCCGCCCGCCGCGAGGAGTTCGCGCGTCTCGTGCGGACGCTGCTCGACGGACGGGCCGGCGGCGGGCACTGGATCGCGAACGAGCACCACTCCGCCCTGCCGTGGCTCCCCGCGCCGGAGCCCCGTCCGGCGCGGCCGGACGACACCCTGCAGCTGACCCTCGCCCTGGACGGCCGCCCGGTCGCCCGCACCGGCCCGCACGGGCAGAGCCTGCACCGGCTGTAGGAGGCACGGGGCGGCGGAAGAACGCCCGGCCCCGCCCACCGCGGCAGCCCGCCCGCGCCGCTGCTACGCCCCCATCGGCCGCTGCACCGCCAGCAGGGCCATGTCGTCCGCCGGCGCCCCACCCGTATGCCGGCCGACCTCCTCGACGAGCGTGTCCAGGAGGCTGTCCGGCCCGGGGAAACGGCGTCCACGCAGCCGGGCGGACGCGTCGTAGAAACGGCCGCGCAGGTCCCGCGCCTCGGTCACCCCGTCGGTGAAGAGCAGCAGCAGCGAGCCGGCCGGGAAGAACGTCTCGTCCGCCCGGTCCGGCCAGCTCGCCACCTCGCTCATCCCCAGGGGCAGCGCCGGTGCCGCGGGGGCCAGCTCGCGCAGCCCGCCGTCCGGGGCGAGCATCAGGGGCGCCGGGTGGCCGCGGTTGAGCACCCGCAGCACGGACGGCCCGTCGGACGGGATCTCGGCCAGTACGGCGGTGGTGAACCCCTCGTACCGATCGAGCCCCTCGCGCCGTCCGCCCTCCCGCTGCAACGCCCGCTCCAGCCGGGCCGCCACACCCTCCAGGCCGGCCTCCTGCTCCGCCGCCTCGCGGAAGGCGCCGATGACGACGACCGCGGCCTCCACCGCCTCCAAGCCCTTGCCGCGCACGTCGCCCACGATCAGGCGGACGCCGTGCGGGGTGTCCTGCACCGCGTAGAGGTCACCCCCGATCCGGGCGTCCGCCCGCGCGCCGACGTAGCGGGCGGCGACCGCCAGGCCGGCGACCCGCCCGGGCGGCAGCGGCAGCAGGGCGCGCTGGGCGGCCTCCGACACGTCCCGTACGGACGCCAGACGGTCATCGCTCAGCCGGACGACCCGGTTGATGCCGAGGGCGAGCAGCGCGACGACGAAGACGGTGGCGACCTCGGTCACCGACTCGTGGTAGTCCAGGGCGGCGCTGCGATAGACCACCACCCAGATCTCACCGACCATCGCCGCCAGCGCGGTGAGCGCAGTGACCCGCAGGGTGCAGAGCGGCGCGGCGACCAGTGGGGCGGCGGAGAAGAAGGGGGCGGCGGTGTAGCTGGGCGGTGTCGCGAGGTCGAAGGCGAGGCCGCCGACGATCAGTACGGCGGGCAGCCAGCGGGCCAGCCGCCGGGCCACCGGGGGCATCCGGTCACGGCGCGCCCGTCGCTCCCCGTCGCCCGTAGGGGGCCCGTCGCCGCCTTGCCGCATCCGCTCCGGCCTCTCCCGCTCCGCCCGTCGGACGAACACATCGGCGGACCAACACCGTGGGCCGACGCGTACCCCCGCCTGCCCGTACACCGTCGTGCCGGCCGCCCCGACGTCCCCAGGCTTTCGGCTGCCGGAGCCCCCGGCGACTCCTCAGGGGCCGGACGGGTCACGGCGCACAGGCCCGGGGCCGGCAGCCCGGACACGGCCGGCAGCGGCGCAGGGCGCCGCGGGCTCAATTCCCGCGCCCGCCCGGCATCTGACCCGGTGAATGCCGGGCGCCCGCCACACGGGCCCGGCGTACCGCGGCCGGAACGACGAAGCGCCCCGGCCGGTCCGTACCGGTCGAGGCGCCGCTCCGCAGGCCAGGGGTGCGTCCTGCGATGGATTCGGTGGGCCATCAGGGGCTCGAACCCTGAACCAATGGATTAAAAGTCCACTGCTCTGCCAATTGAGCTAATGGCCCGCACCGAGCAGCATAGCCGGAGGATCGGCCGCAGCCCGAAGGCATTAGGGATCGGGCCGGTCGGAAGGCCCGCGCACGGCCGCCGGCCGGCGTTGCGGCGGTGCGCCGCGCCCCGGTCGGCCCGGCCCGCTGCCTCCCCCAACGCACAGGGCCCGTACGGCACTTGCGTGCGTACGGGCCCTGGTGTCAGCCCTTCGGATCAGGGCTGCGGATCAGCTTGTGGCTGCCGCGGAGGGTTCCGGCGGTCAGCCGTTGCGCTTCCAGCGGGGCTTGTCGTCGCGGCGGCCGTAGGAGCCGGCCGGAGCGCCACGGTGGTCGTCGCGGCGGCCGTACGGGCGGTCGCCGCCACCGGAGCGGTGGCCACCGGAGGCCGGACGGCCACCGGAGCGGTCGTCGCGGTTGAACGGGCGGTCGCCGCCACCGGAGCGGTAGCCACCGGAGGAGCGGCCGCCGCGGTCGTCACGGTTGAACGGACGGCTGGGGCGGTCACCGCGGTCGCGGTTGAAGCCACCGCGGTCGTCGCGGCGGTCGCGGTCGAAGCCACCACGGTCGCCACGGTCGTCCCGACGGTCACGGTTGAAGCCACCACGGTCACCACGATCGTCGCGGCGGAAGCCACCACGGTCATCCCGACGGTCACGGTTGAAGCCACCACGGTCACCACGGTCGTCGCGGCGGTCACGGCCGAAGCCACCGCGGTCACCGCGGTCATCCCGACGGTCGCGGTTGAAGCCACCACGGTCACCACGGTCGTCGCGGCGGAAGCCACCACGGTCACCGCGGTCGTCCCGACGGTCACGGTTGAAGCCACCACGGTCACCACGGTCGTCGCGGCGGTCCCGGCGCTCGAAGTTGCCCCGGTCGTCACGGCGCTCGTCGGAGGCGGCGGCCTGCGCCGGCACCGAGGCTTCCGCGGCGACCTCCGCCTCGGCGGTCTCGGCGGCGGCGGCGATCGCCTCGGCCGGGTCCTCACCGCGCTCGCGGGCGGCGCGGGCGGTCAGCCGGTCGGCCTCCTCGCGCAGCTCGGTGGCGCGGCGCTGCAGCCGCTCCAGCTCGCGGGTGAGCTCGGCCACCTCGCGCTCGGCCTGCTTGGCGGAGTTGTTCGCACCGTCGGCCTGGACCTCGGTGAGCGAACGGGCGCCGGTGATCCGGGCCACGTCCTCGTCGAACGCGCCGGAGCCGCCGACGATGTGCCGCGAGGCGTCCACGCCGGCGTCCTCCATGAGGCGGAAGATCTGACGGCGCTGGTGCGGCAGCGACAGCGAGACGACGGTGCCGGACTGGCCGGCCCGGGCCGTACGGCCGGAACGGTGCAGGTAGTCCTTGTGGTCACCGGCCGGGTCGACGTTCAGGACCAGGTCGATGCCGTCGACGTGGATACCGCGGGCGGCGACGTCGGTGGCGACCAGCGCGTTGACGTAGCCGTCCTTGAAGTCGGCCAGGACGCGGGTACGCGCGCCCTGGGTCATGCCGCCGTGCAGCGCGTCGGCCTTCACGCCGGACTCGACCAGCTGCTCGGCGATGCGGTCCGCGCCCAGCTGGGTGCGGACGAAGATGATCGTGCGGCCCTTGCGGGCGGCGATGGCGGCGGTGACCGGCGCCTTGTCCTTCGGCTTCACGACGAGGACGTGGTGGGTCATGGTCGTGACGTTGCCCTGGGCGCTGTCGACCTCGTGGCTGACCGGGTCGGTCAGGTAGCGCTTGACCAGCGTGCCGATCTCGTTCTCCATCGTGGCGGAGAACAGCATCCGCTGACCGCCCGCGGGCACCTGGTCGAGCAGCTCGGTGACCTCGGGCAGGAAGCCCAGGTCGGACATCTGGTCGGCCTCGTCGAGGACCGCGACCTGGACGTCCTCCAGGGAGCAGGCGCCGCGGTTGATGATGTCGCGCAGCCGGCCCGGGGTGGCGACGAGGAGGTCGACGCCGCGCTCCAGGGCGTAGATCTGGTTGCCCATGGACGTACCGCCGCAGACGACCTTCATCTTGAGGCCGAGCACGTCGCCGTAGGGCTGGAGGGCGTCCGCGACCTGCATCGCGAGCTCACGGGTCGGGGTGAGGATGACCGCGCGCGGCTTCTTCTTGTCGGTGTGGCCGCCGGCGAGGCGGGCCAGGGTCGGCAGACCGAAGGAGAGGGTCTTGCCGGAGCCGGTGCGGCCGCGGCCCAGGATGTCCTTGCCGGCCAGCGCGTCCGGGATGGTCGCGGCCTGGATCGGGAAGGGGGTGGTGACGCCGTTCTGCGCCAGCTTGCGGACGACGCCCTCGGGCAGTCCGAGGTCGGCGAAGGTGACGGTGTCCGTCGTGGCGTCGGTGTCGGCGTCGGACTCGACCGCGGCTGCGGCCGAGGTCACCTCGGCGGCCGTCTGCTCGTCGAACGCGGGCATGACGGACTGCTCAGTGGAAATGGACATGCGAAATGCGAAACCTTCCGGAGTCTCGGCACGCGCCCAAACTCCGTGTGTTTCACAACGACCGCCTCAATGCGGTCAGCCACGGCAAGGGAGAGAACGCGCCACGCGGCGCGCTTCTGTTCTGGCGCCGGGCAAATGGGATCAAACGATCTACCACCATACGCACTCGGCCCCCCGGATGGCAAATGACGTCCCGGCCACCGCCCTCTCACCCCTCCCCCGACGAGGCTACGCGCCCTTCAGGCCCCGCTCTCCTCACCCGGATCCCCGGGCTCCCCCGGCTCCATCAGCGACGCCATCGGCGAGACCGACGACGGCCCGGAGGCATGGGCGCTCGGCGGCGGCGCGGGCGTGCTGGGCGGCGGGGTCGGCGGCGCGGTCGGGGTGCTGGGCACGGGCGAGGGGGGCGGCGGGGTCGGCCGGTCGGGGTGCGACGGCGAGGGCTTCGCGGGGCCGGGCCGGCCGTCCGCGCCGCCGGGGCCGCCCGCGCCGGGCTCCGGCCCGGACGGCTGCACCGGGCTGGCGGGCATACCGGGCTCGGACGGGGTGGCCGAGGCCCCGGCGGACGCCGCGTCCTTCTTCCCGCCACCGCCGGCCGGGTGCGCCCCGCCGTTGCGCCCCGGCCGGTGCGGCCCGGTGCCGCGGCCGTCCACGGTCACCCCGCCGGGGCCGGGCGCCGCGTCCTTCCCGTCGTGCTGTGCGGCGCTGCCGGGCCGCTTCGGCTGCGGTGCGTCGCTGACGCTCATGCAGCCGGCCAGGGACGCGGCCAGCGCGGAGACGGTGACGGCGACGGCCAGGACCCGGGAGCGCACCGGCCCCGGGGGCGGGGCGGCGGGTACCGGGGCAGGGGGTGGCATCGGGGACGAGTGACGACAGGGGCGCGGGCGCACGGCGGGACCTCCGGATCCGGAGCGCAGGGACGGCGGCACGGACGCCTTGCCCAACTCCCGTCCACCGCTTGAGGACACGCGCCCCGCCGCGCCGATCGCGTACGCCGGGCCCGCGGCCCCGCGCGAAAACCCCGCCTCCCCGCCCTCCGGCGGCGGGGTGAGCGCTACCCGTAGCCCAGCGCGTGCAGCCGCTCGTCGTCGATGCCGAAGTGGTGCGCGATCTCGTGAACGACCGTCACCTCGGTCTCCGCGACCACGTCCTCGCGCGTGGCGCACATCCGCAGCGTCGGCCCCCGGTAGACGGTGATCCGGTCCGGCAGCACGCCCGCGTACCACTCGCCGCGGTCGGTCAGCGGGGTGCCCTCGTACAGCCCGAGCAGCTCGGGGTCGGCGGCCGGGGGCTCGTCCTCGACGAAGACCGCCACGTTGTCCATCAGCCGGGTCAGCTCCGGCGGGATCCGGTCCAGCGCCTCGGCGACCAGTTCCTCGAACTCCTCGCGCGTCATTTCCAGCACACCACCATTCTCCGCTACCGGGTCCCGGATCCGATGGTCGCGGACCGGCCGCCGCCCCGCAGCGCAACCGGATCCGCCGCCCCCGGCGTAACGACCGCCCCGCCCGGGCATACGCGACCAATGGCACGCGTCGAGCGCTCCCGGACACCACGGCCCGACATACCGCGAAGCCCCCTGCGCCGGCTGCTCCGTACCCGCCTCGACGGCGTACGCGCGCTGCCCGCGGCCGTCCGCCGCGGCTGTCGCGCCCGCCGTACGCCCCCCACCGCCGTCCTCGTCCAGCCGCCGCATCCCTGGGCCCGGGCGCTCGGCCTGACGGCCGTCACCGTCCTCGGCGCCTGGCTGGGCCTGGTGCTCCTCGGCACCTTCCACGCCCCCGTCGGCCCGATGGACACCAGCATGGCGCTGCGCCCCTCACTGACCGGCGGCACCAGGATCAACGTCTCGCCGCTCGGCGACCTGGAACTGCGCAGCCATGACGCGCCCGTACGGCTCGACGTCGACGTCGACCGGCTCGACCCGGTCCGCTCCCAGGCCCTGGTCGCCCACCCCGAGCGGTTCGCCGGGCTGCAGGACGAGGTCACCCGTGACGTCACCCGGGGCGCCCTGGGCCTGGCCCTGCAGTCCTGCGTCGCGGTGGCGTCCGGCGCCACCGCGCTGGGCCTGGCCGTCTACCGCCGCCCGCGCCGCGCCCTGGCCGCCGGCGGCCTGGCACTCACCCTGCTGGGCGCCTCCGCCACCGCCGCGTACGCCACCTGGAACCCGAAGTCCGTCCTGGAGCCGAAGTTCTCCGGCCTGCTCTCCTCGGCCCCGTCCGTGGTCGGCAACGCCCGCAGCATCGTCAGCGAATTCAACGTCTACCAAAAGGAGTTGGCGCGCCTGGTCACCAACGTCACCAAGCTCTACGACGCCACGTCGACGCTGCCCGCCTACCAGCCCGACCCCACCACCCTGCGCGTCCTGCACGTCTCCGACATCCACCTCAACCCCGGCAGCTGGCGGATCATCGCCTCGCTGGTGAAGCAGTACCGGATCAACGTGATCATCGACACCGGCGACACCATGGACCACGGCTCGGCCGCCGAGAACCACTTCCTGGACCCGGCCTCCGCCCTGGGCGCCCCCTACGTCTGGGTGCGCGGCAACCACGACTCGCGCACCACGCAGAAGTACCTGACCGGCCGCAGGAACGTCACCGTCCTCGACAACGGCAAGGTCACCCGGATCGCCGGCGTACGCATCGCGGGCATCGGCGACCCGCAGTTCACCCCGGACCGCTCCGTCGTGGCGGCCGGCGACCCCGCCGAGCGCACCGCCGGCGGGCGCCTCGCCGACGTGCTGCGCACCGAGCGGCTGGCCGGGACCCCGGTCGACATCGCGCTGGCCCACAACCCGGCCGCCGCGACGGAGACCGACGGCCTGGTCCCGCTGGCCCTGGCCGGCCACATCCACCACCGCGAGAACACCACGCTGCCCCGGGGCACCCGGCTGATGGTCGAGGGCTCGACCGGCGGCGGCGGGCTGCGCGCGGTGCAGAACAAGAAGCCCGCGCCGGTTCAGGCTTCGGTGCTCTACCTGGACCGCGGGACCAAGCGGCTGCAGGCGTGGGACGAGATAACCCTCGGCGGGCTGGGGCTCTCCCGCGCGGAGGTCAGCCGCCACCTCCCCCGCGAGAACCAGCCCGGCGGCACGCCGGCGCCGCCCCGTCCGCGTCACCCGTCCGCGCCGTCCGCCGGCCCCTCGTCCGGCGTGCTCCCGCCGCCGGCCAGGAGTCCTTCCGGCAGCCACGGGTAAACCGTTTTGGCGAACGGTCCTCCCATCCCATATGCTTCTCACGTCCCCGACGGCGCCGGTAACGACGCCAAGGTGGCCACCAGCCCTCATCGTCTAGTGGCCCAGGACGCCGCCCTTTCAAGGCGGTAGCACGGGTTCGAATCCCGTTGGGGGCACGCATCACCGTGTGCGAGACTGGCTCAGGCCGCTTTCGCGCAATGCAAGGTCCTGTGGAGCAGTTTGGAGTGCTCGCCACCCTGTCAAGGTGGAGGCCGCGGGTTCAAATCCCGTCAGGACCGCTGCGGCTGGGTAGCTCAGTTGGTACGAGCGATCGCCTGAAAAGCGATAGGTCGCCGGTTCGACCCCGGCCCCAGCCACACCCATTGGGAGAAGGCCCCGATTCACTGAATCGGGGCCTTTTTCGTTGTTGCTCCGTGGTTCCGGTCCGTCCGCTCCCCCTCCGGCTGCCGGAAGATCAGCCGGGTGCCGCGGGGGCGGCCGCGAGCTCGCGGCCGCCGGGGTGCCGGTGGCGCCAGCCCCAGAAGACGGCGCAGGAGACCGCCGACCAGCCGGCCAGCACCAGGAAGGGGAAGGCGTGCTGGTGGCCGCCGAAGTAGACGGCGGTGTGCTGGGCGTTGACCGAGGCGCCCGGCGGCAGCCAGCGGCCGATGTGGCCGAGCGCGGACGGCAGCAGCGGCCAGGAGACCGCGCCGCCCGAGGAAGGGTTGCCCAGCAGCACCATCAGCCCCCAGGTGGGGAGCATCGCCCAGCGCCCCATCAGGGTGTTGAACATGGTGAAGACCATGCCGGAGGTGAACATGGTCAGCGCGAGGATCAGCCAGGACTCCAGGAACGGCAGCCGCAGCGCGCCCAGCCACCAGTCGACCACCGCCGCGATGGCGAAGCCACCGAGCAGCGCGTAGGCCACCGTGAAGGCGATCCGCTCGGCCGGGTCGAGGGCGCGGGCGTGCACGCTGAGCTGGATGGCTCCGACGAAGCCGATGATCACGGCGGCCAGCGAGATGTAGAACAGCGCGAGCCCGCGCGGGTCGCCCTTCTGCAGCGGATTGATGTCCCGGAGGGTGACGTCCACACCGGTAGCCCTGCCGACCTTCACACCGGCCTCGGCCAGCAGCTGGGCCACCGTCGCGCCCGAGGCGCCGGAGACGTCCAGTTCCACGTGGTTGCCGCGGTCGTGCAGGATCGCGAACTCCTCCTGCTCGTCGACGGCCCGCCGGGCCCGGTCGTACGTGGCGTAGCCGGTCAGCCGGAGGGACGCGTTCAGCGCCTTCTCCATCCCGAGGACGAACGCCTTCTCCTGCGGGGCGCGGGGCGAGCCGACCACGGCGGTCGGGATGTGCCGCGGGGTCGGGTTGGCCATGGCGTAGGTGTACGAGCCGGCGAACAGGCCGGCCGCCGCGGCGAGGATGAGGACCAGCACGCAGGCGGGGAAGAACGGTGACTTCTTGAAGGCCGCCCACTTCTCCGCGGCGGTCCCGGGCCGTCCGTGGGCGCCGTGCGGGGCGGAGCCGCCGTTCCGGTCCGGTTCACCGTTCCGGCCCTGGTCGTCGCTCGGGTCGGGGGCGCCGCGGTGATCAAACATACGGCCACGCTAAAACACAGATGTCGGACATACCCGGGCAGGTGCTCCGGCGCCGCGCCCCGGTGTCCGCGGGCCGGCCGCGCGGCAAATGGTTCGCCAGTCGTTCGGCCGAGGTGAGATCCTGGGGGACGTATGTCCAGTCAGCCTGCCTCCGCCCTGCCCGACGGCACTGCTCACGCCGCGTCCGGCGCCACCGCTCCCACCCTTCCCGCCCTGCTGGAGCGCCTGCCCGAGCTGATGCTGCGCGATCAGCAGCGGCTGGGCCGCCGGCTCGACGGCGCCCGCCGGATCCGCAAGCCCGAGGCCCGGGCGGCGGTGCTCGCCGAGATCGCGCAGCACCTCGACGAGGCGGAGCTGCGGGTGGCGCAGCGGCGCGCCGCGGTACCGGAGATCACGTATCCGGAAGAGCTGCCGGTCAGCCAGAAGAAGGACGACATCCTCGCCGCGATCCGCGACCACCAGGTCGTGATCGTCGCCGGTGAGACCGGCTCCGGGAAGACCACGCAGATCCCGAAGATCTGCCTGGAGCTCGGCCGGGGCGTGCGCGGTCTGATCGGGCACACCCAGCCGCGCCGGATCGCCGCCCGTACGGTCGCCGAGCGGGTCGCCGAGGAGCTGAGGACCCCGCTGGGCGAGGCGGTCGGCTGGAAGGTCCGCTTCACCGACCAGGTCGGCGGCGACACCCTCGTCAAGCTGATGACGGACGGCATCCTGCTCGCCGAGATCCAGACGGACCGCGAGCTGCGCCAGTACGACACGCTCATCATCGACGAGGCGCACGAGCGCAGCCTCAACATCGACTTCATCCTCGGCTATCTGGCGCAGCTGCTGCCCCGGCGCCCGGACCTGAAGGTCGTGATCACCTCCGCGACCATCGACCCGGAGCGGTTCGCCCGGCACTTCGGCTCCTTCGCCACGGTCGGGGCCGCCCCGGCCGCCGCGCCGGGCGACGGCGACGAGCAGCCCGGCGCGCCGATCGTCGAGGTCTCCGGGCGTACGTACCCGGTCGAGGTGCGCTACCGGCCCCTGCTGGAGGAGGGCGGCCAGGACGCGGACCGCGACCAGATCACCGCGATCTGCGACGCGGTGGACGAGCTCCAGGCCGAGGGCCCCGGCGACATCCTGGTCTTCCTCTCCGGCGAGCGGGAGATCCGGGACACCGCGGACGCGCTCAACAAGAAGCAGCTGCCGCGCACCGAGGTGCTCCCGCTGTACGCCCGCCTGTCGCACGCCGAGCAGCACCGGGTCTTCCAGCGCCACACGGGCCGGCGCATCGTGCTCGCCACGAACGTCGCCGAGACCTCGCTGACCGTCCCCGGCATCCGGTACGTCATCGACCCGGGCATGGCCCGGATCTCGCGCTACAGCTACCGCACCAAGGTCCAGCGGCTGCCCATCGAGCCGGTCTCGCAGGCCAGCGCCAACCAGCGCAAGGGCCGCTGCGGCCGTACGAGCGACGGCATCTGCATCCGGCTCTACTCCGAGGACGACTTCCTCTCCCGCCCCGAGTTCACCGACGCGGAGATCCTCCGTACGAACCTCGCCTCGGTCATCCTCCAGATGACCGCGGCCGGCCTCGGCGAGATCGAGAAGTTCCCGTTCATCGACCCGCCGGACCGCCGCAACATCAAGGACGGCGTCGATCTGCTCAGCGAGCTGGGCGCGCTGGACACCAAGCAGAAGGACCCCCGCAAGCGGCTGACCCCGATGGGCCGCAAGCTCTCCCAGCTGCCGGTCGACCCCCGATTGGCGCGGATGGTGCTGGAGGCGGACCGCAACGGCTGCGTCCGCGAGGTCATGGTGATCGCGGCGGCGCTGTCCATCCAGGACCCCCGCGAGCGGCCCTCCGACAAGCAGCAGCAGGCCGATCAGCAGCACGCCCGCTTCCGGGACGAGTCCAGCGACTTCCTGGCGTTCCTGAACCTGTGGCGGTACATCCGCGAGCAGCAGAAGGAGCTGTCCTCGTCGGCCTTCCGCCGGATGTGCCGCAGCGAGTTCCTCAACTACCTCCGCATACGCGAGTGGCAGGACATCTACTCCCAGCTGCGGACGGTCGCCAAGTCCATGGGCATCCACCTCAACGAGGAGGACGCGGCGCCGGACCACGTACACACCTCTCTGCTCTCTGGTTTGCTTTCGCACATCGGACTGAAGAACGCCGGGCTGGAGGGCGGGAAGGAAACGGGCGGCAAGAACGAGTATCTCGGCGCCCGCAGCGCCAAGTTCGCGGTCTTCCCCGGCTCCGCGCTCTTCAAGAAGCCACCGCGCTGGGTGATGTCGGCGGAGCTGGTCGAGACCTCCCGCCTGTGGGCGCGGGTGAACGCCAAGATCGAGCCCGAGTGGATCGAGCCGCTCGCCCAGCACCTGGTCAAGCGGACGTACAGCGAGCCGCACTGGGAACAGAAGATGGCCGCGGTGATGGCGTACGAGCGGGTGACGCTCTACGGCGTCCCGATCGTCGCCCAGCGCAAGGTCAACTACGGCCGGATCGATCCGGAGACCTCCCGGGACCTGTTCATCCGCAACGCCCTGGTCGAGGGCGACTGGCGCACCCATCACCAGTTCTTCCATGACAACCGCAAACTCCTCGGCGAGGTCGAGGAGTTGGAGCACCGCGCCCGGCGCCGCGACATCCTCGTGGACGACGAGACGCTCTTCGACTTCTACGACCAGCGCATCCCCGCCGAGGTGGTCTCCGGGGCGCACTTCGACTCCTGGTGGAAGAAGAAGCGCCACGAGGACGCGGAGCTGCTGAACTTCGAGCACTCCATGCTCATCAACGAGTCCGCGGAGGCCGTCACCAAGGACGACTACCCGGATTCCTGGCGGCAGGGAAAGCTGAAGTTCAAGGTCACCTACCAGTTCGAGCCGGGCGCGGACGCGGACGGCGTGACCGTCCACATCCCGCTCCAGGTGCTCAACCAGGTCTCCTCCGAGGGCTTCGACTGGCAGATCCCGGGCCTGCGCGAGCAGCTGGTGACGGAGCTGATCCGCTCGCTGCCCAAGCCGATCCGCCGGAACTACGTCCCGGCGCCGAACTTCGCGGCCCGCTTCCTGGACTCGACGGTGCCCCTACAGGGCTCGTTGACGGCGTCGCTGGCCGCGGGGCTGCAGCGGATGGTCGGCGTCCCCGTCGACGCCGCGGACTTCGACCCGGGCAGGATTCCCGACCACCTCAAGATCACCTTCCGGGTGGTCGACGAGCGGCGCCGCAAGCTCGCGGAGGCCAAGGACCTGGAGGCGCTGCGGCTCCAGCTCAAACCGAAGACCCGGGCGGCGATCTCCAAGGCGTTCGAGGAGGCCGCCGGGCGGCCCGCCGGGGACCGCAAGGGCGGCGGGGCAGGCTCCGACGACGACCGGCCGCCGGCCGGCCCGGAGCAGCGGACGGGGCTGACGTCCTGGACGATCGGCACGCTGCCGCGCACCTTCGAGACCCGGCGGGCGGGCCAGCCGCTGAAGGCGTACCCGGCGCTGGTCGACGAGGGCAGCACCGTCGCCGTACGGCTCTTCGACACCGAGGCCGAGCAGCTGACCGCCATGTGGGCGGGCACCCGTCGCCTCATCCTGCTCAACATCCCCTCCAACCCCGCCAAGTTCGCCCAGGACAAGCTGAGCAACCAGCAGAAGCTCGCGCTGTCCCGCAATCCGCACGGCTCGATCGCGGCGCTCTTCGAGGACTGCGTCACCGCGGCCGCCGACCGGCTGATCGCGGCCCGGGGCGGCCCGGCGTGGGACGAGGAGTCCTTCCGGAAGCTGTTCGACGCGGTCCGGGCCGACCTGGTGGACGTCACCCTGCGCACCATCCAGCAGGCGCAGGAGGTCCTGGCGGCCTGGCAGGCGTGCGAGCGCCGGCTGAAGGAGACCACCTTCCCCTCGCTGCTGCCGTCGCTCGCGGACGTCAAGGAGCAGCTGGCGGCGCTGATCAAGCCGGGCTTCGTGACGGCGCACGGCGCCAAGCGGCTGCCGGACCTGATGCGCTATCTGGTCGCCGCCGACCGCCGGCTCCAGCAGCTGCCCACCAACGCCGAGCGGGACCGCACCCGTATGGCGAAGGTGAAGGAGATGCAGGACGAATTCGCCTGGCTGCTGGAGCAGTTCCCGCCCGGGCGCCCGGTGGCGGCCGCGGCGCTGGAGATCCGCTGGATGATCGAGGAGCTGCGGGTGAGCTACTTCGCGCACGCGCTGGGCACCGCGTACCCGGTCTCCGACAAGCGCATCGTGAAGGCGGTGGACGCCGCGGTCCCCCGCTGAGGGGCGGCCCCCGGTATCGAGTTCGACCGCACCCCCTGACCTGCTGTACAGTCTTGCTTCGCAGCCCGCCGCAAGCGGGAGGCAAACGCAAGGTCCTGTGGAGCAGTTTGGAGTGCTCGCCACCCTGTCAAGGTGGAGGCCGCGGGTTCAAATCCCGTCAGGACCGCTTTTTTACGGCCCGCATCGCTCGTCGATGCGGGCCGTAGTGCGTTGTGGGCCGCCGTCCGGACAGCGGCCCGGACCAGCCGCTTCCCGGCCTCCGGCCGACTCCGGGCGGTGACCGGCGCGCTGCCGGCCGTATTGACTGCGGGCCGCACCCCCGGTACTCACATGGAAAGGCGTGGGGGCCGGGGAGGGACGTGCGATGACGACTGCGGTACGGCACGAGACCAAGGCGCTGCTGCGAGCCCATCTGGCGGCCGCGACGGGCTACCGCCATCTGACCCGGCACTGCCCGGTCTGCCATCAGCTGCTGCGGCTCGCCATGGAGCCGCACACGGCCCCCTCGGGCGCCCCGGCGCCCGCGTCCGCCCCGGCGCCCGCTCCGGCCGTCTGCGAGCCGTCCGCGGCCGAGGACGAAAGTCCCGCCGCCGGGTGACCGAAGACGCCTGCGCCGCGGTCCGCGCGGTGAGAGGCTGAGCGGTGTCAACGGGGAAAGTTCACTACCGCAGCGGACGTATCGGGTTCAAGCGGTGCGCCATGTGACGGGAGTCACCGAACTGGTTTCCCGGGACGGGGAACTTACACCCTCCCTACAACCAGTCAATTTAATATGTGCAATTGCACCACCCCCGAAAGACTCCGGGAGGAGGCCGTCGGGTCCACGCGGGAAGGCCCCTGCAGGGCCCCTCACGGCACCCTGGAAGCCGCCGGGGACGCCGGCGGCGTCAGCCCGAGCCGACCGCCCTGACGAGCCCGGGAGCGGCCGCACACAAAAAGAGATCGCGCTGGACCCGGCGGAGTCCAGCGCGATCGATGACGTACCCGGGTGGAGCGGGTGTGGGGCCTGTTGGGGCAGGCACCGCGTCGTATGAAGCTGTGTGCAGCGGGGGTGAAGCAGGTCCAGCTGGTGCTGCAATGCGGGCGTTCTCGGGTTGGGGGCCCCGAAAACAGCCTGGTTATGCGGTTGTTCAGGCCTCGCTGCGCTGCTGCGGAATACCCGCGAGCAGTGCGCGGACCTCAGCCTCGCGGTAACGCCGGTGTCCTCCGAGCGTGCGGATGGACGTGAGCTTGCCTGCCTTGGCCCAACGGGTGACCGTCTTCGGGTCCACGCGGAACATCGTGGCAACCTCGGCAGGGGTCAGCAGCGGCTCGGCGTCAGGGGTGCGAGCGGTCATGAGCGGCCTCCTCGGGAGAACCGAACCATCACGGTTCTTTCCTCTAAATTCTGCACCTTGACCCGCGTTGCCCGAAATGGCGGACGCGGGCCGAGTCGGTTATAGGACGAACGGCTTGTCCTCGGCACTACAACTACACCATCTGTCCAGCCACGTCGGCCAAACCGATGGAATTGCCCTCTCAGGTGTTCAACCTCGGCGGAAGCCGATGGACCGTGCCATAGCGGACAGTCACTCGACCGTGACGATCAGTCACAACGCGACCAGTCCCCACGAGACCCCTCAAGGAGCGCAATACCGATCTATCCGCCCTTAGTTGGACGGAAGGAGCCCGGGTCGGGCTCCTTGTCCTATTTTGACACGAGGGTGTGCCTTGCTAGCAAGACCCGAAGTCAGTGCTTTAGGTCACGCTTGGGGCAATCGCCCGGTTAAGGACCTACGTCCCTTACCGCCCAACCACCAAGAGGCGAACAGGGTGCCACCGCACCACGAACCTCCGGCAACTGAGGGCCCTCAGCTGGCGAACTGCCGCTCGCGCACCGCACGCCAGCGCTGAGAAAGCTTCTCGTACGCGACCCCGGCCCGCTCGCCGTCCCCCTCGCGCAGCGCCGCCAGCCCCTCCGCCACCTCGGCGGCGGAACGGTCCTCGGCGAGCTGCTCCTCGGGCACCGCGTGCACCAGCCCTCCGTAGTCCAGCTCCACGAGCGAGCGCGGATGGAATTCCTCGAGCCAGCGCCCCACATCTACCAGGCCGTCGATCAGCGGCCCCTCTTCCAGGGCGTCCCGCAGCGTGCGCAGTCCCCGCGCGACCCGGCGCCTGGCCTGGACCATCGGCGTCCGGTAACGCAGCAGGGGCCCGTGGTCACCCTTCGTGTACTCGCGCTCGTCGTCGTCGAAGAGCACGAACCAGCGGACCGGGACGTGCCAGGCCGCGCCGCGGATCCAGGGCCGGGCGTCCGGGTTGCGCTCGCGCCACCGCTCGTAATCGGTCGCCGCCTGCCGGCGCACCACCGGGGGCAGCGCGGCGTCCAGCACCGACGCCGGCAGCAGCTCCTCCAGGCCCTCCAGGGCCTGCCAGCCGCGCAGCCGGGTCCGCCACGGGCAGACGCAGGTCACCTCATTCACCACGGCGACGAAGGCGTCCGCGCTCTCGTGCACCGGCACCGGCACCGGCGGGGTCGGCAGCAGATCGGCCAGCGCCCGGCGCTGCTCGTCCTGGGCGGTGGGGGTGTCGTCCCGTTTGGCGTAGCGGGCCCAGTGGGAGCGTTCCGGTTCGGGGAACGCTGCCAGCGGCTCATAGACCCGTAGATACGCCATGTACGGGACCCTCACCGACGACGCCACGGCCACGCCCGCTCCTCCAAAGGGAAGTCCCTGCCGAAGCTCCCGGACGCGTTCCGGGGCCTCGGCCGGCCTGCGATACGACCAGATCGTCCCACGTCCGTCCCCCGGGAGAGGGTGATCCTCGGCACCTGACGGATCAACCGGCCCGGCAGGTCTTACGCTCTTTTCAACCGGCCCTCCCCACCCGTAGGAGGGCGTCCTTCGCGACTTATGGGAGTCACCACAGTGACTGACGTACGTCCGGCCCCCGCCGGCACCGACGGCGGCGTTCTGCACACCCTCTTCCGGTCCGAGCAGGGCGGCCATGAGCAGGTCGTTCTCTGCCAGGACCGGGCCAGTGGCCTCAAGGCGGTGATCGCCGTCCACAGCACCGCGCTGGGCCCCGCGCTGGGCGGCACCCGCTTTCACGCGTACGCCTCCGAGGAGGAGGCCGTGCTGGACGCGCTGAACCTGTCGCGCGGCATGTCCTACAAGAACGCCCTCGCGGGTCTGGACCACGGCGGCGGCAAGGCCGTGATCATCGGTGACCCCGATCTGGTCAAGACCGAGGAACTCCTGCTCGCCTACGGCCGGTTCGTGGCCTCCCTCGGGGGCCGCTACGTCACCGCCTGCGACGTCGGCACGTACGTCGCCGACATGGACGTCGTCGCCCGTACGAACAAGTGGACCACCGGCCGCTCCCCCGCGAACGGCGGCGCCGGCGACTCCTCGGTGCTGACCGCCTTCGGTGTCTTCCAGGGCATGCGCGCCTCGGCCCAGCACGCCTGGGGCGATCCGACGCTGCGCGGCCGCAAGGTGGGCGTCGCGGGCGTGGGCAAGGTGGGGCACCTCCTCGTCGAGCACCTCCTCAAGGACGGCGCCGAGGTCGTGATCACCGACGTCCGCACCGAGTCGGTGGCCCGGGTCGTCGCCGACCACCCGCAGGTCACCGTGGTCGCGGACACCGAGGCGCTGATCCGCACCGAGGGCCTGGACGTCTACGCGCCGTGTGCGCTGGGCGGTGCGCTGAGCGACGACTCGGTGCCGGTGCTGACCGCGAAGGTGGTGTGCGGCGCGGCCAACAACCAGCTCGCGCACCCCGGCGTCGAGAAGGACCTGTCCGACCGCGGCATCCTCTACGCGCCCGACTACGTCGTGAACGCCGGCGGCGTGATCCAGGTCGCCGACGAGCTGCACGGTTTCGACTTCGACCGCTGCAAGACCAAGGCGGCGAAGATCTTCGACACCACGCTGGCGATATTCGCTCGTGCGAAGGCCGACGGCATTCCGCCGGCCGCGGCCGCCGACCGCCTGGCCGAAGCGCGCATGGCGGAGGCGCGGCACGCCTGACCGAACCCCGCCACCGGCGCAGCCATTCGGCCTTGTCGGCCGGAAACACAGCCTTGCGCGACCCGCCACGGGCGGCGGGGGGAGACATCCCTCACCACCCGTCGGCGGGTCGCCGTACAGGACAGGTTAAAATCGCAGTTGACCAGCGGGGACGGGGCGCCTTGCCGGTCGTGCCGAGCGGCGGGTGATGCGGGCGACGTACCGTATGGCCGCGGAAGCAGGTACCGTTAAAGCCCTACGGGCCGGTCTCTCTGTCGAGAGCCCGCTCTGATCCATGAACGCGTGTCAAGACTCTGGGGCCATCGGGCCCCGTCATCGAGGGGGTCGACCCATGGGGCGCGGCCGGGCCAAGGCCAAGCAGACAAAGGTCGCCCGCCAGCTGAAGTACAGCAGCGGTGGGACGGATCTCTCACGACTGGCCGACGAGCTGGGTGCAACGCAGTCGAACCAGCAGCCTCCGAACGGGGAGCCGTTCGAGGATGACGAGGACGACCCGTACGCACGGTACGCAGAGCTGTACAACAAGGACGATGACGACGAGGACGAGGGCGACTCGTCCCAGCAGCGTCGTCGCGCCTGACCGTTCTGCGCGCTCACGGCACCCATAACAGCATTACGGACCCGGTCCTGGCTCTTGCCCGGACCGGGTTCTGTGCTGCCCGGAAGTCCGCGCCCGTCCGGTGATGCGGCGGTGCGGCGGTGATCACCGGGACGGCGGCCGCGCCGGCGGGTGCCGGGGCGGCCGCGGGTACTCCCCCGGCCGACGCCGGGGGCACGCTCACCCATGGCCCGTGCGGGGCCATGGGGGATCGTCCGTTCAGCTCGCGTAGTCACCGGTCAGGGTCACAGCCTCTGCGTGAGCGCCGCGCTCGACGATCTCACCGCTGACCCAGGCGTCCACCCCGCGGTCCGCCAGCGTGGTCAGGGCGGCCTCCACCGACTGCTGCGGGACGACGGCGACCATGCCGACACCCATGTTCAGGGTCTTCTCCAACTCCAGGCGCTCGACCGAGCCGGCCGTGCCGACCAGGTCGAAGACCGGGCCGGGCGTCCAGGTGGAGCGGTCGACCGTGGCGTGCAGGCCGTCCGGGACGACCCGGGCGAGGTTGTTGGCCAGACCGCCGCCGGTGATGTGCGAGAACGCGTGCACCTCGGTCGTGCGGGTCAGCGCCAGGCAGTCCAGCGAGTAGATCTTGGTGGGCTCCAGGAGCTCCTCGCCGAGCGTGCGGCCGAACTCCGGAACCTCCTGGTCCAGGGCCATGCCGGCGCGGTCGAAGAGCACGTGGCGGACGAGTGAGTACCCGTTCGAGTGAAGTCCGGAGGACGCCATCGCGATCACCGCGTCGCCCGTTCGGATACGTTCCGCGCCCAGCACCCGGTCCGCCTCGACGACGCCCGTGCCGGCGCCGGCGACATCGAACTCGTCCGCGCCCAGCAGCCCGGGGTGTTCCGCGGTCTCGCCGCCGACCAGCGCGCAGCCGGCCAGCACACAGCCCTCGGCGATGCCCTTGACGATCGCGGCGACCCGCTCCGGGTAGACCTTGCCGACGCAGATGTAGTCGGTCATGAACAGCGGCTCGGCGCCGCAGACGACCAGGTCGTCGACGACCATGCCGACGAGGTCGTGGCCGATGCTGTCGTAGACGCCCATCTTGCGGGCGATGTCGACCTTCGTGCCGACGCCGTCGGTGGCCGAGGCCAGCAGCGGCCGCTCGTAGCGCTTGAGGGCGGAGGCGTCGAAGAGGCCGGCGAAGCCGCCGAGGCCGCCGACGACCTCGGGGCGGGTGGCCTTCTTCACCCACTCCTTCATCAGGTCCACGGCGCGGTCGCCGGCCTCGATGTCGACGCCCGCGCTCGCGTAGCTGGCACCAGTGTCTGCAGTGGACATGGCAGAGAACTTTCGTGTCGTGTGTGTACGAGCTCTACGGGCGACGCAGCGCGTCGGCGCCGCCGACCCCGGCCGTGAGCGTCTGGACGCCGTCCACGTCGGACGTCGTCGGGGCCGCGGCCTCCGCCTCCAGGAGGTGCTTGCCCAGCAGCTCCGGGTCGGGCAGCTCCATCGGGTACTCGCCGTCGAAGCAGGCACGGCAGAGGTTCGGCTTGGCGATCGTGGTCGCCTCGATCATGCCGTCGATGGAGATGTACGCGAGCGAATCGGCGCCCAGCGACTTGCCGATCTCGTCCACGCTCAGCCCGTTGGCGATCAGCTCCGCACGGGTGGCGAAGTCGATGCCGAAGAAGCACGGCCACTTGATCGGCGGCGACGAGATCCGGATGTGGACCTCGGCGGCACCGGCCTCGCGCAGCATCCGGACCAGCGCGCGCTGGGTGTTGCCGCGGACGATCGAGTCGTCGACGACCACCAGGCGCTTGCCGCGGATGACTTCCTTGAGCGGGTTGAGCTTGAGGCGGATGCCGAGCTGGCGGATGGTCTGCGAGGGCTGGATGAAGGTCCGGCCGACGTAGGAGTTCTTGACCAGGCCCGAGCCGTAGGGGATGCCACTGGCCTCGGCGTACCCGACGGCCGCCGGGGTACCGGACTCCGGCGTCGCTATCACCAGGTCCGCGTCCGCGGGCGCCTCGGCGGCCAGCTTGCGGCCCATCTCCACGCGGGAGAGGTAGACGTTGCGGCCGGCGATGTCGGTGTCCGGGCGGGCGAGGTAGACGTACTCGAAGACGCAGCCCTTGGGGCGGGCCTCGGCGAAGCGGCTGCTGCGCAGCCCGTCCTCGTCGATGGCGACCATCTCACCGGGCTCGATCTCCCGGATGAAGCTGGCACCGCAGATGTCGAGGGCGGCGGTCTCGGAGGCGACCACCCAGCCGCGCTCCAGCCGGCCGAGGACCAGCGGGCGGATGCCCTGCGGGTCGCGGGCGGCGTAGAGCGTGTGCTCGTCCATGAAGCAGAGCGAGAAGGCGCCCTTGACCTTCGGCAGGACGCGCGGCGCGGCCTCCTCGACGGTCAGCGGCTTGCCGTCCTCGTCGACCTGGCCGGCCAGCAGGGCCGTCACCAGGTCGGTGTCGTTGGTCGCCGCGACCTGGGTCGCCCGGCCGCCCTCGCGGGGCAGCGCGGCGACCATCTCGGCCAGCTCGGCGGTGTTGACGAGGTTGCCGTTGTGGCCGAGCGCGATCGAGCCGTGCGCGGTGGCACGGAACGTCGGCTGCGCGTTCTCCCACACCGAGGCACCGGTGGTGGAGTAGCGGGCATGGCCCACGGCGATGTGGCCCTGGAGGGAGCCGAGGGAGGTCTCGTCGAAGACCTGGGAAACCAGGCCCATGTCCTTGAAGACGAGGATTTGGGAGCCGTTGCTCACTGCGATGCCCGCGGACTCCTGTCCACGGTGCTGCAGCGCGTACAGCCCGAAATAGGTGAGTTTGGCGACCTCTTCACCCGGAGCCCAGACACCGAAGACGCCGCAAGCGTCCTGGGGGCCCTTCTCGCCGGGGAGCAGGTCGTGGTTGAGTCGTCCGTCACCACGTGGCACGCCCCCGAGTCTAGGGCAGGTCGCGCATTCATCCGAACCGGGGATGCCCGCGGATCTGGATGAGTGCATGAATGACGCCGGGGGCCTGCTTGACGTGGCCACGGCCACCCGAGCGCGATTCCCGCCCCTCGCGGAGCCCACACCCCTTGGCGCGCCTGGCACGTCACCGGCCACCCGGCCTCGCGCGACGCCCCCGACGGCACCGCCGGGCCGCCCGCGCCCGCGTCGCCGACGCCCTCTGCCGCTGCGCATCAGTGACGTAGCTGCAGGTGACGGCGGACCCAGCGGGATCTTCCACGCCACCCCTCTGAGCTGGCCTTTCACCGCCTCCTCGCGGCCTATCGACAGCCGCCCGGAATGCCCCTTACGCGTCGTACGCGGCCTATGCCGGATGTCGGCCCCGGTCGTCCGGTGTGAGATACGCGACGCCGCCGCGGCCGCCCCGCTCCGGCTCAGCGAAGCAGTGGCAGGTAGCCGCCGAGGTCGGCCCGCTCGCCGCCGGCGTGCACGGTCGCCGCGGCCAGCTCGACGTCCCACGTCGTACGGCCGGTGGCCAGGCGGATCCAGGTGAGCGGGTCGGTCTCGACGACGTTCGGCGGGGTGCCGCGGGTGTGCCGGGGCCCCTCGACGCACTGCACCACGGCGAACGGCGGCACCCGCACCTCGACCGACCCGCCGGGCGCCTTGGCCGCCAGCGCGTCGGCCAGCAGCCGGGTGGTGGCGGCCAGGGCCTGGCGGTCGTACGGGATCTTCGTGCCGGTCGCCGCCGCCAGGTCGTCGCCGTGCACGACGAGTTCGAGGCAACGGGTGACCAGATAGTCCCCGAGTCGCATCGCACCGGGCCGTACAGCCAGCAGGCGGTCGTCGGGCAGCCCGGAGACGAGCCGCTCGAACTCGTCGGCGGTGCGGGCCAGCAGCTCCGCCGGATCGTCGCCGGCGGCCAGTTCACGGGTGCGCTCGTCGATCGCGGCGGCGAACGGCTCGGACGCGAACGGGTACTCCTGCAGGGTGGCCTCCGCCTGCGACGGCGCCGGCAGCTCCAGGCTGCGCGCCACGCTGCCCATGGCCATGGACAGGTGCGCCACCAGCTCCCGCACCGTCCAGTCCCCCAGCCGGGTCGGCAGCGCGTACTGCTCGGCCGTCAACTCCCCCACGGCCGTGCGCACATGGGCGAGCTGCGCGGTGACGGCGGCACGGGTCCTGGCGGGGTCGTAGCTGCGGGTGCGGGACGTACCGCGGGCGGAAGACATGGTGCCGAGGCTACTGGGGCCGCGGCCCCGCGCGCCGCCGAATTCATGGCAGGAGCCGCGGCCCGCACCGTACGTGCGGACCGCGGCTCCGTCCGGGCGATCAGGCGATCAGGCCCGGGATGGTGCTCTCGTGCGCCTGCCGCAGCTCGCTCAGCGGAATGCTGAACTGGCCCTGGACGTCGATCTCCGCACCGTCGACCACGCCGATGCGGGTGGCCGGCAGCCCCCGCGCACCGCACATGTCGGTGAAGCGGAGCTCCTCGCTGCGCGGGACGGCGACGACCGCGCGGCCCGCCGACTCGGAGAACAGCAGGACGAACGGGTCCTGGCCGTCGGGGACGACCACGCGGGCGCCCTTCCCGCCGCGCAGGCAGGACTCCACCAGCGCCTGGATCAGACCGCCGTCGGACAGGTCGTGCGCGGCGTCGATCATGCCGTCGCGCGAGGCGGAGATCAGGACCTCCGCGAGCAGCTGCTCACGAGCCAGGTCGACCTGCGGCGGCAGACCGCCGAGGTGGTCGTGGACGACCTGCGACCAGGCCGAACCGCCCAGCTCCTCGCGGGTGTCGCCGAGGAGGTAGAGCAGCTGGCCCTCCTCGGAGAACGCGATCGGCGTGCGGCGGTTGACGTCGTCGATGACACCGAGCACCGCGACCACGGGGGTCGGGTGGATGGCCACCTCACCGGTCTGGTTGTAGAGCGAGACGTTGCCGCCGGTGACCGGCGTGCCGAGGGTCTGGCAGGCGTCCGCGAGACCGCGCGTGGCCTCGGCGAACTGCCACATCACCGCCGGGTCCTCGGGCGAGCCGAAGTTCAGGCAGTCGGAGACCGCCAGCGGCTTGGCACCGGAGGCGGCGACATTGCGGTACGCCTCGGCCAGCGCCAGCTGCGCGCCCGTGTACGGGTCGAGCTTGGCGTAGCGGCCGTTGCCGTCCGTGGCGAGCGCGACGCCGAGGTTGGTGTCCTCGTCGATGCGGACCATGCCGGCGTCCTCCGGCTGTGCGAGGACGGTGTTGCCCTGCACGAACCGGTCGTACTGGTCGGTGATCCACGCCTTGGACGCCTGGTTGGGCGAGGCCACCAGCCGCAGGACCTGCGCCCGCAGTTCGTCCGCGGTCGCCGGCCGGGGCAGCTTGCCCGCGTCGTCGGCCTGGAGGGCGTCCTGCCAGTCCGGGCGCGCGTACGGGCGCTGGTAGACCGGGCCCTCGTGGGCGACGGTGCGCGGCGGTACGTCGACGATCTGCTCGCCGTGCCAGAAGATCTCCAGCTGCGAGCCGTCCGTCACCTCACCGATGACGGTGGCGATGACGTCCCACTTCTCGCAGATCTCCAGGAAGCGGTCGACCTTGCCGGGCTCGACGATCGCGCACATCCGCTCCTGCGACTCGCTCATGAGGATTTCCTCGGGCGAGAGGGAGGAGTCACGCAGCGGCACGGTGTCCAGCTCGACGCGCATACCGCCGGAACCGGCCGAGGCCAGCTCGCTGGTGGCGCAGGACAGTCCGGCACCGCCGAGGTCCTGAATGCCGTCGACCAGGTCTTCCTTGAAGATCTCCAGGGTGCACTCGATGAGCAGCTTCTCCTGGAAGGGGTCACCGACCTGGACGGCGGGGCGCTTGGTGGGCTTGCTGTCGTCGAACGTCTCGGACGCCAGGACCGAGACGCCGCCGATGCCGTCGCCGCCGGTGCGGGCGCCGTAGAGGATGACCTTGTTGCCGGCGCCGGACGCCTTGGCGAGGTGGATGTCCTCGTGCTTCATGACGCCGATGCAGCCGGCGTTGACCAGCGGGTTGCCCTGGTAGCAGGCGTCGAAGACGACCTCGCCGCCGATGTTGGGCAGGCCCAGGCAGTTGCCGTAGCCGCCGATGCCGGCCACCACGCCCGGCAGCACGCGCTTGGTGTCGGGGTGGTCGGCGGCGCCGAACCGCAGCGGGTCGACGACGGCGACCGGGCGGGCGCCCATCGCGAGGATGTCGCGGACGATGCCGCCGACACCCGTGGCCGCGCCCTGGTAGGGCTCGATGTAGCTGGGGTGGTTGTGCGACTCGACCTTGAAGGTGACCGCGTAACCCTGGCCGACGTCGACGACACCGGCGTTCTCGCCGATGCCGACGAGCAGCGCGTCGTTCTCGGGGGCCTTCTCGCCGAACTGCTTGAGGTGGACCTTGCTGCTCTTGTAGGAGCAGTGCTCGGACCACATGACGGAGTACATGGCGAGTTCGGCGCCGGTGGGCCGGCGGCCGAGGATCTCGCGGATGCGCGCGTACTCGTCCTTCTTCAGGCCCAGTTCGGCCCAGGGCTGCTCGACGTCGGGCGTCTCGGTTGCGTGCTTGACGGTGTCGAGAGTCATGCGTTGACCAGCTTCTTCAGGATCGAGGTGAAGAATCCGAGGCCGTCGGTACGACCCGTACCGATCAGCGGCTCGACGGCGTGCTCGGGGTGCGGCATCAGGCCGACGACGTTGCCCGCCTCATTGGTGATGCCGGCGATGTCGCGGAGCGAGCCGTTGGGGTTGCCGTCCAGGTAACGGAAGGCGACCCGGCCCTCGGCCTCCAGCATGTCGAGCGTGCGCTCGTCGGCGACGTACCGGCCGTCGATGTTCTTCAGCGGTACGGAGATCTCCTGGCCGGCCGTGTAATCCGTGGTCCAGGCGGTGTCCGCGTTCTCCACCCGCAGCTTCTGGTCGCGGCAGATGAAGTGCAGGTGGTTGTTGCGCAGCATGGCGCCGGGCAGCAGGTGGCTCTCGGTGAGCACCTGGAAGCCGTTGCAGATGCCGAGGACCGGCATACCGGCCTTCGCCTGCTCGATCACGGTCTCCATCACCGGCGAGAACCGGGAGATGGCCCCGGCCCGCAGATAGTCGCCGTAGGAGAAACCGCCGGGCAGCACCACGGCGTCGACCTGCTTGAGGTCCTTGTCGCGGTGCCACAGCGGCACCGCCTCTGCGCCGGCCACCCGCACCGCGCGCTGGGTGTCGCGGTCGTCGAGTGTGCCGGGGAAGGTGATGACTCCGATCCGCGAGGTCATGAGTCGACCCGCACGGTGAAGTCTTCGATGACGGTGTTGGCGAGGAAGGTCTCGGCCATCTCGTGGATGCGAGCGAGGGCGGCCTCGTCGACCGGACCCTCCACCTCGAGTTCGAAACGCTTGCCCTGACGGACGTCGGCGATCCCCTCGAAGCCCAGGCGTGGCAGTGCGCGCTGCACCGCCTGGCCCTGCGGGTCGAGGATCTCCGGCTTGAGCATGACGTCGACTACGACGCGTGCCACTGGCACTCCCGGTGGTGTGGTGCGTAAGGCGGTGTCATCACAGTACCGTGTTCGAAAATCTACGCGCATAGATATCCTGGCCGTCCGATCACGGCCCGGTATCGGCAGGAGTGGACCGCTGGAAAAATCCTCGAAAAGATCCGGAGTCCGGATTGCGGGAAGACACGCTGACGAAATTAACTGGGCTTCACAATGCAATGCCCATCGCTGTACAAATGAAAAAGCATTGATCCCAATCAGCCGGATCCGGAGCATCACTCCACGTCAACACGGGGTTGCTCCACGAAAGGACCGATATCCGTGGCGCAGCGCGTAGTAGTAACGCTCTCCGATGACATCGACGGAGGAGCAGCCGCAGAGACGGTCACCTTCGGATTGGACGGGAAGTCGTACGAGATCGACCTCAATCCCGCCAATGCGAAGAAACTGCGCGGCGCACTCGCCCCCTTCGTCGAGGCCGGCCGCAAGCGGGCGAAGTCCGGCAAGGCGTACCACCGGACCGCGGTGACCCCCGATCCCGCGGCCGTCCGCGCCTGGGCCCGCTCGAACCAGATGGACGTCCCGCCGCGCGGCCGGATCCCGAAGAAGGTCTACGAAGCCTTCAACGCCGCCAACCGCTAACGGATTTGCCGGCGTCCCTCGGGCCGGGCGCAGCCGACTTGCACAGCACCCCTACTGATCAGCTAGAGTCTGGAGCACGCCGAGGGGCGAGGCCGGAAGGCCGGACCTCACGGAGTCACGCGGGTGTAGCTCAGTAGTAGAGCGCCCTCTTTCCAAGAGGGAGGCGCAGTGTGCAATCCCTGTCACCCGCTCTGACAGTCTCGACCAGTCCATTGGATCAGGTAGAGTAGCTGTCGCGCCGCCCGGTGAAAGCCGAGTGGATGCCTGCGGACGTAGCTCAGTTGGTAGAGCGCAACCTTGCCAAGGTTGAGGTCGCGAGTTCGAGCCTCGTCGTCCGCTCAGAAACAGAAGGCCCCGGTCATCACGACCGGGGCCTTCTGCATTTCCCGGCACCCGGCACCGCCCGCGTGCCCTTACCCGCTCTTCGATCATCGGCAACTGACATTTGTCATCGGCCGTGATGACAGCGCGCACTGCCCGGAATCCCGGACCGGCGAAACGCTGTGAGCATGGACATCGGGGAGAAAAGCGCCGGGGGCGCGAGGCACAGCGGCGCGGGATCCGACGCCGACGTGATCGACGTCACGGGACTGCGCAGGACGTACGGCGGCGGGCGGGCCCGGCCGGACCGGAACGAGCGAGGACGGGGCGAGCGGGGACGGGGCGAGCGGGGCGAGCGGGGCGGCCGGGTGCGGCCGGGCGGACGGCCGGGGTTCGAGGCCGTGCGGGGGGTCGACTTCTCGGTCAAGCGCGGGGAGCTGTTCGCGCTGCTGGGGACCAACGGGGCCGGCAAGACCTCCACTCTCGAACTGCTGGAGGGGCTGGCCGCGCCGACGGCCGGGCGGATCCGGGTGCTGGGGCACGATCCGTTCCGCGAGCGGGCCAGGGTCCGGCCGCGGATCGGCGTGATGCTGCAGGAGGGCGGGTTCCCGTCCGACCTGACCCCCGAGGAGACGGCGCGGATGTGGGCCGGGTGCACCACCGGGGCCCGGCCGGTCGACGAGGCGCTTCGCCGGGTGGGGCTGGAGCGGCGCAAGGACGTACGGGTCAAGCAGCTGTCCGGCGGTGAGCGGCGGCGGCTGGACCTGGCGCTGGCGCTGCTGGGCGACCCGGAGGTGCTGTTCCTGGACGAGCCCACGACCGGGCTGGACACCGAGGCCCGGCACGAGACCTGGGCGCTGGTCCGTGAGCTGCGCGACAGCGGCGCCACGGTCGTCCTGACCACGCACTACCTGGAGGAGGCCGAGGAGCTGGCGGACCGGCTGGCGATCCTGCACGAGGGGCGGATCGCGGCGGCCGGACGGGTCGCGGACGTCGTCGCCGCGCACCCCTCGCACCTCTCTTTCGAGCTGCCCGACGGCTTTCACCTCGGGGATCTCCCCCCGCTGGCGGAACTGGGCGTCACCGGTCACGAGACGGCCGGGCGGACGGTCCGGCTGCGGACGGACGAACTCCAGCGGGCCGCGACCGGGGTGCTGGTCTGGGCGCGGGAGAAGGGGATTGCGCTGCACCGGCTGGACGTCCGACCGGCCTCTCTGGAAGAGGCATTTCTGCAGATTGCAAAGGGGCTGGAGAAGGCATGAGGGCAAGCGTGCGGGAAGCGGACGGCAATCGGCGTACCGGCGGCGGAGCGGAAATCGGTACCGCGGCGCGGCTACTCTCCCTGGGGCGGGCCGAGTTGACACTCCTCGGCCGCAACAAGTCCGCGCTGTTCACGTCGTTGGTCATCCCCGTCGCCATGGCCCTGGCCATGAAACAGGCGGTCGAGGGAATGCCGCTGGCCCGGGCCGGACTCTCGGTCGAAACGGTGCTGCTGCCGGCCACTCTGGGATATGTCCTGGTGTTCGCCGTCTACTCCGGCCTCACCGGCGCCTATGTCGCCCGGCGCGAGGAACTCGTCCTCAAACGGCTGCGGACCGGAGAGCTGCGGGATCTGGAAATTCTCGCCGGGACGGCGCTGCCCGCGGTGTTCCTGGGGCTGGCCCAGTGCGTCCTCCTGGTGGTCCTGGGCGGGCTGGTGCTGGACACCGGCCTGCCGACGGCGCCGCATCTGCTGATCGCCGGGCTGGTCCTGGGCATGGTCACGGTCGTCGGGTGTGCGGCGGCGTCCTCGCGCCTGGCCGGGTCGGCGGAGGCCGCGCAGCTGGCCGTACTCCCCTTCATGGCGGTGTCGTTGGCGGGTTCCGGCATGGTCGTGCCGCTCGACGTCCTTCCGGACCGGGTGGCCGGGGTCCTCGAACTGCTGCCGCTGTCACCGGCGATGGCGCTGATCCGGGCCGGCTGGACGGGCGGCGGGACGGCCCACGACACCCTGGGGCAGCTGCTCACCGGGTTGGCCTGGAGCGGGCTCGCCCTGTTTGCTGTGCAGCGGTGGTTCCGGTGGGAACCACGGCGCTAGGACGAGCGGTACGGCGGGGACGGGGGCGGCGGATGATCCGGCGGGTACGGGCGGGGTGGCAGCGGCGGAGCCATATGGGCCGGGTCGACGCGTACTTCCGCTGGACGCTGTACGCCGTTCCCTGGATCTCGCTGCTCGGCGGGGTGGGACCCGTCATGGGCGGCGCGGCGGGCACCCCCACGGCGGTCACCCTGGTCGGCGCCCTCGCGGGGCTGACCGTGCTGCACGGCGGGCTGGCGGCACCGCTGTTGAGCCGCTCCCTGAACCGCTACCTCACCCGGGGCGCGACCCCGCGCCGGCTGCTGCTCGCCTCGGCGGCGCTCGCGCTGCTGGCCGAGTTCCTGCTGTTCACGCTGGTCAGGGTGCGGGGACTGGCCGGCCAGGACGGCCTGAGTGCGGCGGTGCTGGCGATGGGCGGGGCGGTCACCCCGTTCTTCATGGCGTACTGCCTGGTGGTCGCCAAGCGGGTGTTCCTGGCGGCGCTGGGCGGCGCCGCGGTGGCGCTGGCGTTGCTGATGGGGCTGTTCACGGGGGTGTGGGGGAGCTCGCTGGGCCTGGCGGTCCTGCTCGTGTGCGCCGGTGTGTGGAGCTTCGTGATCGCCCGGCCGACGGGCTGGCTGCTCGCGGTGATCGGGAAGCTGGACGCGGCGCACAGCACCGAGACCCGCCTCGCGGTCGCCGAGGAACGGCTGCGGTTCGGACGGGACCTGCACGACGTGATGGGGCGGAATCTGGCGGTGATCGCGCTGAAGAGCGAGTTGGCCGTGCAGCTGGCGCGGCGGGAGCGGCCGGAGGCGGTGGCGCAGATGGTGGAGGTGCAGCGGATCGCGCAGGAGTCGCAGCGGGAGATCCGCGAGGTGGTGCGCGGCTACCGGAAGGCGGATCTGCGGGCGGAGCTGGCCGGCGCCCGTTCGATCCTGCGCGCGGCCGGCGTCGACTGCCGCATCGACGGCGAGGAGGACATCCGGCTGCCGGCGGAGGTGGAGTCGGCGCTCGGCTGGGTGGTCCGCGAGGGCACCACCAATGTCCTGCGGCACGCGCCCGACGTCCGCAGGTGTGCGCTGCGGGCCCGGATCGACGCGGAGCGCTCGGTGCTGGTGATGACCATGGAGAACGACGGGGTCGGCGGTGTCCCGGCCGGGGCGGCCGGGACCGGCTCCGCCCCCGGGAGCGGCCTGAAGGGGCTGCGGGAACGGCTCCACCCGCTGGGCGGGGCGCTGACCGCGGGCCCGGGCCCGAAGGGGTCGTTCCGGCTGACGGTCGAGCTGCCGGTGGCCGGTGCGGCGGTGGCGGGATGACGGAGGCGAGGGGGGACGGGGTGATCCGGGTGCTGCTGGCGGACGACGAGCATCTGATCCGGGGGGCGCTGGCGGCGCTGCTGTCGCTGGAGGACGATCTCCAGGTGGTCGCGGAGGCCGCGTCCGGGCCGGAGGCGCGGGCGATGGCCCGGGCCCACGAACCGGACGTGGCGGTGCTGGACCTGCAGATGCCGGGGGCGGACGGTGTGGCGGTGGCCACATCGCTGCGGGCCGAGGTGCCGGGGTGCCGGTCCATGATCGTGACGAGTCACGGGCGGCCGGGGCACCTCAAGCGGGCCCTGGAGGCCGGGGTCCGGGGGTTCGTCCCCAAGACCGTGTCGGCGCAGCAGCTGGCGGAGATCATCCGGACCGTCCACGCCGGAAGCCGTTACGTGGACCCGGAGTTGGCGGCGGACGCGATCAGCGCCGGGGAGTCGCCGCTGACGGCCCGGGAGGCGGAGGTGCTGGAACTCGCCGAGGCCGGGGCGCCCGTCACGGAGATCGCTGAGCGGGCCGCGCTGTCGCCGGGGACGGTGCGCAACTACCTGTCGGCGGCGACCGCGAAGCTGGGTGCCGAGAACCGCCATGCGGCGGCGCGCCTCGCACGCCGGCGCGGTTGGCTATAGTGGTCCCCGCACCGCGCGGCGGCGACTGGTTCCAGGAGCCCGGCACGGAGCATGCGGACGTAGCTCAGTTGGTAGAGCGCAACCTTGCCAAGGTTGAGGTCGCGAGTTCGAGCCTCGTCGTCCGCTCCGCGTGAAGGACCCCGGTCGGTGACCGGGGTCCTTTTCGTTGTCCGGGCCCGCCGTCCGGGCCCGGGGCGCGGGCCGGCCCTACGACCAGCTGAGGCCGGTGAGGCGCTCGTACGCCTCCAGGTACTTGGCGCGGGTCGCCTCGACGATCTCCTGCGGGAGGGCCGGCGGCGGCTGCTCGCCCGTACGGTCCCAGGCCGCGGCCGGCGAGGTGAGCCAGTCGCGGATGAACTGCTTGTCGAAGGAGGGCTGGGCGCGGCCCGGCTCCCACTGGTCGGCGGGCCAGAAGCGCGAGGAGTCGGGGGTGAGGACCTCGTCGCCGAGGGTCAGCACGTGCTCGCCGTCGGGGCGCTCGTCGAAGCCGAACTCGAACTTGGTGTCCGCCAGGATCAGGCCGCGCTCGCGGGCGATGTCGCGGGCCCGGCCGTAGACGGCGAGGGTGGTCCGGCGCAGCGCGGCGGCGACGTCGGCGCCGACCTGGCGGGCGGTCTCCTCGTAGGAGACGTTCTCGTCGTGGTCGCCGACGGCGGCCTTGGTGGCCGGGGTGAAGATCGGCGACGGCAGCTCGGAGCCGTTGGTGAGGCCCTCGGGCAGGGCCAGCCCGCAGACCGTACGGGACCGGTCGTATTCGACGAGGCCGGAGCCGGCGAGGTAGCCGCGGGCCACGCACTCGACGGGCACCATCCGCAGCGACTTGCAGACCAGGGTGCGGCCCTCCCAGTCGGCGGGGGCGCCGGCCGGGACGTCGTCGGACAGGACGTGGTGCGGGACGAGGTCGGTGAGCTGGTCGAACCACCACAGGGACAGCCGGGTCAGCACCCGGCCCTTGTCGGGGATCTCGGTGGGGAGCACCCAGTCGTAGGCGGAGGTGCGGTCGCTGGCGACCATGACCAGGTCGCCGTCGGCGTTCCGGTAGAGGTCGCGCACCTTGCCGGTGTGCAGGTGGGTGAGCCCCGGAACCTCCACGGGCTCAGGCTTTTCTACAAAACCGGACACGCTTCCTCCGCGTAGGTTGATCCAGGAATCGCTGTCGATTCTCCCGTATGCGGAAGGGTGGCGTCCCCCGGGGGCCGGGCAGCTGCCCGGCCCCCGTACGGGCGGGCCTCAATCGCGTTTGCAGATGCGGTCGAGGAGGTTGGCGGTGGCGCGCTGGACGCGTTCGTCGACGTGGCCGGGGCGGTCCAGGGCGGGCGACCAGGCGAACGTGCCGGAGGCGAAGACCAGGGCGCCGCTGGGTGCGCGGTACAGGGAGGTCTCCTGGTGGCGGCGGGTGCCTTCGCTGTCGCGGTACGGGGAGTGCGCGAGCAGGATGCGGTGGGTGTGATCGGGGAGGGCGGTGCGCGGGAAGTAGCGGTCGGCCTCGCCGGCGACCAGGCCGGGGATCTCGTCGCCCTCGTGCGCGCCGGTGGCCTCCCACAGCCAGTGGTCGCCGTTGCGGACGACCAGCGGGGCCGGTTCGGGGACCCGGCCGGCGTACTGGATGCCCATCAGCCGCTGCTCGGGGTCGCCGGCCTCGCGCCAGAGGGCGGGCCGGCCGGGGCCCTGGCGCTTGCGGCAGTTGAGCAGGGAGTGCGGGCCGGAGGGCGTCGGGGAGAGGTCGACCTGCCAGTACATGGTGTTGGCGGAGAGGAAGACCAGGGAGGTGCCGGTGTCGCGGGCGCGCTCGACGGTGCGGCGCATCGGCACCGACCAGTACTCGTCGTGGCCGGGGAAGACCAGGCCGCGGTAGCGGGACGGGTCGACCCGGCCGGCGTGCAGGTCGCGGGCGTCGGCGTAGGCGAGGTCGTAGCCGTAGCGCTCGGCCCAGCGGATGAAGTCGTAGGCGTGGCCGACGTGCAGGGGGAGGCCGGCGCCGGCGTAGGGGCGGTCGAAGGAGACCGTGGTGGCGGCGTCCTGCTCGCCGAGCAGGGCGCCCTTCTCGTCCCAGGCGTGGTAGAGGCTGGCGCCCGTACGGCCGTCCTCCGGGTAGAGGTTGTACGCCTGCCAGGTGATGTCGGGCAGCAGCAGGAGCAGGTCGGCGGGGTGGTCGTCGCGGACCGTGAAGGGGATGTGGGAGCGGTAGCCGTCGGCGGTGGTCAGGACCGCGACGTACGCGCCGAGGTTCCAGAACGTGGGGACCTGGAGGCGCCAGGACAGCCACCAGTGGTGGCAGGAGACCGTGCGGCCGGCGGTCAGCGGGTCGGGCTGGACGATGCCGGACAGCCGCGGGCTGGTGGTGATCTTGGCGGCGCCGACGCCGCCGTAATGGCCGATGCGGTAGACGTCGATGCTGAACGGCTGGGGCGGGTCGACCGAGACCCGGAAGTCGATCGCCTCGCCGGGGGCCACCGCGCCGGTGCTCGCGAAGCCCTTGATCTGGCCGTGCACGTCATCGGCGGTACGGGGGCCGTTGTGCTTGTGGGGGGCGGGCTGGGGCAGACCTCCCTGGGCGACGGCGGGGTCGACGTACCAGGGGATGATGTGGCCGGAGTCGAAGTAGTTCTCGCTGCCGCGCAGCCAGGGCAGCGGGCCCTGCCCGAACGGGTCCGTGACCGCGTGGGCGAGGGCGCCCGATTCCCAGCGCCTGATCTGTTCCGTCGCCACCTTCCACTCCCCTCCCGCGTCCCCCAGCGGCCGCGGCCGATCGGGCCGCTGTCACGTCCGGCTGAGCGAGCCCGGCCATCCCCCAGCACATCACATTACGCACTCACTTCGTCACCCTTCGTCGTGAATTTAGGGCCCGACTCCCCCGAAGTGCGAACTGGAAGGGAACATTCAGCCGGGGTCGCGAAGCCTTGCGGGTGACGGGTCCGGCCGGGTGTTCGCAGGTCGGGGGCTCCGCCGGGACCCGGACGGGGCGACGCCCCGACGCGCGCACGGACCCGCGGTCCGGCTCATACCAGCCGGACCGGCTTGTCGGGACGGACACCGACCGTCGTCAGCCAGCCGCGGAGCGGTTCCGCGTCACCGTCGTCGACCAGGCTGAGCACCGTGCGGCCGAGGTCGGCCCGGCGGGCGCCGCCGACCAGCAGCGCCGGGCCGTCGAGCCAGTCCAGTCCGGGAGCGGCGCCGGCGGTGTCGACGGCGGCGCAGCAGACCATCGCGGTCACGTGGTCGGCGAGCAGCTCCCGGCCCGTGCGGGGCGGCTGGAGCGGGAACAGCGGCAGGCCGCCCTCGGGGGTGCCGTCGACCCAGCCCGCGTCCGCCGGCGCGCCCGGCGCCGCGCCGCCGCGGGCGGCCTGGCGGGCGGCCTCCTCGCGCTCCTCGCGCTCGACCTCGGCGCCCAGCCGGGCGGCTACGAGGTCGCCGGCGCGCGCGTCGTGGGCGAGCCGGTCGATGACCCGGGCCAGGGTCGGGCCCGGCGGCGCCACGGGCTCGTCGTCGCGGGGGTCCGCCGGGCGGGTGCCCGCGGGCGTACGGCTCGGGGTGCTGGCGTACGACAGCGTCGGGGCAGCGGACTCGGGGGCGGGGGCGGCCGGCAGCGCGGTCGCCGGGAGGGCGTCGAGAACGCGGAGGAGCCGGGCGGCCTCCAGGCGCCACTTCCGGTCCACGACCTCTTCCGGGTACTGCTGCCAGCCGACCGGGGACCAGTCGGGCCCGGGCTCGGCCGGGCCGCCGTGGAAGAGGCGGGCGGCCAGCAGGGAGGCGGCGCGGTCGATGGCGCCCGGCTCCTCCAGGAGGTCGCAGGCGGGGCGCTCGCCCAGCCGGGAGGCGAAGCCGTCGGCGAGGCGGTCGCGGCGGGAGAGCTCGGTCAGCGCCGAGACCACGCCGGCGTCCAGCCGGGAGGGCCAGCGGCCCATCCGCCAGGCGGGCAGCGCGACCCGGGTCAGCAGCCGGTCCCAGCCCGCGTACGCCAGGCCGACCTGTTCCTGGGCGACGATCCGCAGGCCGTAGTCGACGGTCCGGGCGCGCTCGGAGGCGGCGGCCGCGACCGCCCGCTCCATGATCGTGGCGTGCTCGCGGCAGGCGCGGAGCAGCAGCCGGGCCACCCGGCCGACGAAGCGGAGCGGGACGCCGCGCAGCGGGCCCCGGGGGCGGGCGGCGACCGCGACGGCGGCGTCCAGGCCGCGGATGAAGCGGCGGGCGGCCGCTATGTCCGGGTGCGCGGAGGGGCCGGTGCCGGCGACGACCGGCGCCAGCAGGGCGCGCAGCTCGGCGACCCGCATCCACCACAGGAACGGCGAGCCGATGACCAGGACCGGGGCGGTGGCCGCCCGGCGGTCCTCGGCGGTCCCGGAGCGCCGGGCGCGGCGCGGGGGGCCGTGGGCGCGGTGCGTACGGTCCTCCAGCCAGCTGTCGCAGTCCGGGGTGAGCGCTATGGCGGAGGGCGCCGGGACGTCCAGGCGGTCGGCGAGGTCGCGTACCAGGCGGTAGAGATCAGGAGCCGACTCCTCGGAGACGGGCACGGAGGGGCTGAGCGCGGGTCTGGCGCGCGCGACGACGAGCCCGACCAGCGCCGCCAGCAGCAGGCTGAGCAGCGCGAGGCCGCTCACGGCCCAGCGGACGGCCGCACCGGCGCCGCCCGCGCCGAAGTGGCCGGTCGCGCGGCCGGCGAAGAGCACCACCGCCACGGCGGTCGGCAGCAGCGCCACCGCCAGCGCCGTGCCGCGGATCCGCAGCACGGCGAGGGCGCGGGCACGCGCCGCCAGGACGCCTGTTTCCGGACTTGCCACGAGCCTGTACACCCCCTGCTGTCCTGATGGAGCCGGACGGAGAGAACACGGGACGGACGCCTTCGAACATTGCGTGTGGTGCGAGCGAGCTCACCCACCACCACTGTGGCACCGGCCACTGACATCGCAATGCCGGTGAGCCACTTGCCGGACGTCGCCGCGGTGACCGTGCCGCGGAACGGCACGGCGACCGCAGGACGCTTGCGCGGCACCCTAGTTGGGGGTGTTGGCCCCGTCAGCCGGAATCTGGCGTGGTCACTCGATGGAATGGCTTTGGGCAAAGCCGGGAACCCGGCGCGGGGGTGGTGTGAGCCGGGTGCGGTGCGTGTGGCATATGCGGCTTACGCCCTATGCGCCCTGGTTCCCCGCTGCCGCGTCCGCGACCTTGGCGGCGATGTCCGTACGGTGCTGGGAGCCGTCCAGGGAGATCCGCTCCACGGCCCGGTAGGCGCGCTGCCGGGCGGTGGTGAGGTCGCCGCCGGTGGCGGTGACCGACAGCACGCGGCCGCCGGCGCTGAGCACCGCGCCGGAGTCGTCCCGCCGGGTGCCGGCGTGCAGCACGTACGCGCCCGGGGCGTCCTGGGCGGCGACCTCGTCGAGGCCCTCGATGGGGTCGCCGGTGCGCGGGGTGCCGGGGTAGTTGTGCGAGGCGATGACGACGGTGACGGCCGCGTCGTCGCTCCAGCGCAGCGGCGGCAGCGCGGCGAGGTTGCCGGTGGCGGCGGCGCGCAGCAGGCCGCCGAGCGGGGTCTTGAGGCGGGCGAGGACGACCTGGGTCTCCGGGTCGCCGAAGCGGGCGTTGAACTCGATCACCCGCACCCCGCGCGAGGTGATGGCGAGGCCGGCGTAGAGCAGCCCGGAGAAGGGGGTGCCGCGGCGGCGCAGCTCGTCGACGGTGGGCTGCAGCACGGTGGCCATGACCTCGTCGACCAGCTTCGGGTCGGCCCACGGCAGCGGGCTGTACGCGCCCATGCCGCCGGTGTTGGGGCCCTGGTCGTCGTCGTAGGCGCGCTTGAAGTCCTGGGCGGGCTGGAGCGGGACGACGGTCTCGCCGTCGGTGATCGCGAAGAGCGAGACCTCCGGGCCGTCGAGGAACTCCTCGATCACGACGCGGTCGCAGGCCAGCGCGTGGGCGCGGGCGGCCTCGACGTCCTCGGTGACGACGACGCCCTTGCCGGCGGCCAGGCCGTCGTCCTTGACGACGTACGGCGCGCCGAACGCGTCCAGGGCTTCGTCGATCTCTTCCGCGGTGGTGCAGACGTAGCTGCGGGCGGTCGGCACGGCCGCGGCGGCCATCACGTCCTTGGCGAACGCCTTGGAGCCCTCCAGCTCGGCAGCCCGGGCCGAGGGGCCGAAGACCGGGATGCCGCGCTCGCGCACGGCGTCCGCGACGCCCGCCACGAGGGGGGCCTCGGGGCCGACGACGACCAGGTCGGCCTCCAGGCCGGTGGCGAGTTCGGCGACGGCCCGGCCGTCGAGGGCGTCGACCCTGTGCAATTCGGCCACCTCGGCGATGCCGGCGTTGCCGGGAGCGCAGTGCAGCGCGGTGACGTCGGGGTCGAGGGACAGAGAGCGGCACAGGGCGTGTTCGCGGGCGCCGCCGCCGATGACGAGGACCTTCACGGTGGCAGCCTAGACGAACGCACCAGAACGCCGGACGTCGGCCTTGCCCCGATCGCACAAGGTCGGTGCCGCGGCCGGAAACCGCCGGGGGTCGCCGGAGCCTCCCGCGGCGCCACCGGAGGCCGCCCGGTCCCGCCCCGCCGTCCCCTCGCCGCCCCGCCCGCAACCCTTTCGGGTGAGACACCCCCTGTCCCCCCGTCCCGCCCCGCACCACTTCTGGGCGGAAATAACGGGATCTTGGGGGCGAGGCCAGTCTTTCGGCGGTAGGAAGGGGGCTGCGCGCAACGGCCGTCCCGCATGTCCCGCGCGCACCGGACGTATCCACACAGAGCGCAGAGAAGGAGTGCAGGGGTGAGCCAGCCCGAGATGCAGCCCGAGGGACCCCCTCGGGAGGGCGGCCGCCCCGCTCGCCGGTACGGGACCCGTGGCCACGGCCGACGGGACCTCGCGGGGCGGGCCTTCCCGCCCGGCGGCTGGGGCGACCCGGCCGGCCGGCTGGACGCGCTCTACCTGTGGACCGAGGAGGGCGCGCTGCGCGCCGCCGACTGGTATCTGCACGACCGACTGGCCAAGCGCCGCGGCGCGCGGGCGCTGCGGCTGGGCGCCGCGGCCGGGGTGACGGTGGGCGGGGCGCTGCCGCTGCTGGACCTCGCCGGGGTCTGGGACCGCGGGGCGCCCTGGGGCTGCCTGTCGCTGCTGCTGGCGGCGGTGTGCGTGGGCTGTGACCGGTACTTCGGGGTGACGGCCGGCTGGATGCGGGACCTGGCGACCGCCCAGGCGATCCACCGGCGGCTGGAGGCCCTGCAGTTCGACTGGGCGGCGGAGGGCGTGCGCGAGGTGCTGGGGCCGACCGAGGGCACGGCCGCCGAGGCGGCGGAGCGCTGCCTGGCGGCGCTGCGGCGGTTCAACGAGGACCTCGGCGAGCTGGTGCGGACCGAGACGGCCGACTGGATGACGGAGTTCCGGGCCGGGCCGGTGCCGCAGGCCACCCAGGCGATGGTGCCGTGGGCGGCGCCGCGGCACGAGGGGGCCGGCCCGCCGGGGCGGTACGCCGTACCGCACCGCACCCGGCCGAACATGCCGCGCCAGCGGCCGCCCGAGCAGGGCCGCTGAACCACGGGTTCCGTGCCCCGCGCGGCACCCGCCGTCAGCTGAAGACGATCATGGAGCCCTGGCCCAGGCTCTTGGTGGCGGCCGCGTGCAGGCCGAGCCACACATGGCGCTCCCGGGCGAACGGACCGTCGTCCAGGGGCGCCGCGCCCGACCGCTCCTCCAGAGAGGTGGGGCCGGCCGGCGGCGCGGGCGCGGCCGGCGGATTGGCCGGATCGATGCCCAGGGATGGCGCGACGAGTTCCAGATCGCGCAGCAAACCGTGCGACGAGCCCAACGGGCCGCCGCCTTCCAGGAGTTCGTCGTTGGCGAGCGGGTGCGGGAAGTCGACCGGTACGTACGCGCCCGCGTGGTCGTAGTGCCACACCAGGTGGGACTGCTGCGCGGTGGTCTCGAACATCTCCAGCAACTGCTCGTAGTCGCCGCCCAGTTCGTCGACCGGCGTCACCTCCAGGCCGCACAGGCGCAGGAGGTAGGCGCGGCGCAGGAAGTGCAGCGCGTCGTAGTCGAAGCCGGCGACGGGCGCCACGTCACCCGACAGGCCCGGCATGTAGCTGAAGACCGGGACCGGCGGCAGTCCGGCCTCCGTCAGGGCCTTGTCGTAGGCGGCGATCTCCTCGGAGAACGGGTTGTCGGGGCTGTGGCACAGCACATCGACGAGGGGTACCAGCCACAGGTCACATGCCACGGGTGAGAACTCGCTTCCGGTCGGGGACGGGGACACCGGCGCACGAACGCTTACGGGAACGGACCGTTACGGCCGAGTCGGGACAGCGTAGTGCCCGCCGCGCCATCCGACGAGAGCGGGCGTTACCCGATGAGAGCGAGCGAGTGCTCGTTGTACTCGGCGATCAGACGCTGGGCCGCGGGCAGGTCGTGGCGGATCAGCGCGTCGGCCAGCGCGCAGTGGTCCTGCCACAGGTGGCCCCGCAGATCGGGGACGCGACGCAGCTGCGGTACCGCGAACATCCAGGTCTGCACGCGGATGCGGTCCAGGAAGTCGCTGATGTAGGCGTTGTTCACGATGCTGCTGAGTTCGCGCCAGAACCGCAGGTCGTAGCCGATCAGGACGTCCAGGTCGCCGGCCCGCGCGGCCCGCTCGGCCTCGTCGGCGCGGCGCCGGATGGAGATCAGTACCTCGGCGGGGGTGGCGCGCAGCGCGGGCCCGGCGCCGCTGCGGAAGATCCCCTCGATGATCAGGGTGCGGGCCTCGACCATGGCGCGGAAGTCATCGGCGGTGAAGGCGTGCACCTTGAAGCCGCGGTGCTGTTCGACGTCGAGCAGGCCCTGGGCGCACAGGTCGAGCAGCGCCTCGCGCACCGGCGTCGCGGAGACGCCGTACTGCTCGGCGATCTCCTTGACGGTGAAGGGGTGGCCGGACGGCAGCCGGCCCGCCAGCACCTCGTCGCGCAGGGCGTCGGCGATCTGCTGGCGCAGGGTGCTGCGACGTATGACTGAGCTGTCTCCGCCGGCGGCCATCGTGTGCGTCTCCTTCGACGTCCGTGACCGCGCGGGTGGGAGCGGCCCCCGCCCACGATAGGCGAGGGCCGCGGCGGGCCGCCTACGGGCAGCCTGCTCAGACGGTGTGTGCGTCCGCCGCCGTGAGGGCCTCGTCGAGGGCGGCCAGACCCTCCTTGGCCTCGGCCTCGGTGACGGTGCAGGCCGGGACGACGTGCGTGCGGTTCATGTTCACGAACGGCCACAGCCCGCCGCGCTTGCAGGCCGCGGCGAACTCCGCCATCGGGGCGTTGGCGGCGCCCGCCGCGTTGTACGGCACCAGCGGCTCGCGGGTCTCCTTGTTGCGGACCAGGTCCAGGGCCCAGAAGACGCCCAGGCCGCGGACCTCGCCGACGGACGGGTGCCGCTCGGCGATCTCGCGCAGGGCGGGGCCGATGACCTTCTCGCCGATCTCCGCGGCGTTCTCCACGATCCGCTCCTCGGCCATCGCGTTGAGCGTCGCGACGGCGGAGGCGCAGGCCAGCGGGTGCCCGGAGTACGTCAGACCGCCCGGGTAGGGGCGGGTGTCGAAGGTGGCGGCGATCTCGGCGCTGATCGCCACGCCGCCCAGCGGGACGTAGCCGGAGTTGACGCCCTTGGCGAAGGTCAGCAGGTCGGGGGTGACGCCGAAGTGGTCGGCGGCGAACCACGCGCCGGTGCGGCCGAAGCCCGCCATCACCTCGTCGAGGATGAAGACGATGCCGTACCGGTCGCAGATCTCGCGGACGCCGGCGAGGTAGCCGGGCGGCGGGACCATGATCCCGGCGGTGCCGGGGACGGTCTCCAGGATGATCGCCGCGATCGACTGCGGGCCCTCGAAGGCGATCGTCTGCTCCAGGTGCGCGAGCGCGCGCTCGCACTCCTGCGCCTCGTTCTCGGCGTGGAAGGGCGAGCGGTAGAGGAACGGGCCCCAGAAGTGCACGACGCCCGCGGAGGCGGTGTCGGAGGGCCAGCGGCGCGGGTCACCGGTCAGGTTGATCGCGGCGGCGGTGGCGCCGTGGTACGACCGGTAGGCGGACAGCACCTTGGCGCGGCCGGTGTGCAGCCGGGCCATGCGGACCGCGTTCTCCACGGCCTCCGCGCCGCCGTTGGTGAAGAAGATCTTGTCGAGGTCCCCGGGGGTGCGCTCGGCGATCAGCCGCGCGGCCTCGGACCGTACGTCCACGGCGAAGCCCGGCGCGAGCGTGCACAGCTTCGCGGCCTGCTCCTGGATCGCGGCGACGACCTTGGGGTGCTGGTGCCCGATGTTGGTGTTGACCAGCTGGGAGGAGAAGTCGAGGTAGCGGTTGCCGTCGTAGTCCCAGAAGTACGAGCCCTCGGCGCCGGCGATCGGCAGCGGGTCGATGAGGCCCTGCGCGGACCAGGAGTGGAAGACGTGGGCGCGGTCGGCGGCCTTCACGGCGGCGCCAGCGGCAGGGCCACCGGCAGCCGCGGCGGCGGCGGAGGCAGCGGGATGCGTCGTGGTCACGGTCAGTACCTCGGATCGGGTCGCTCGGGTCCGCCGGGGGATGGGCGCGGCGAACGCCCTCAGCCTAGGGATCACGGCGCTCCGACCGGTACCGACAGTCTGTATGGCCCGCACCACGCGCACGGACAGAGTGTCTACGGACTGGAGGAACCTCCAGGGCCGCCGGCACCGTCCGCGGGGGTGGCACCGGCGTGGCCGGCCCGGGCGCGCACCGCCGGGAACGCCGTCCGCAGCTCCCGCCCCCACCGCCCGGCGGCCAGTTCCGGGCGGAGCGCGCCGAGGCCGCCGGCGTACGGCGGGAAGGCACCGGGCCGTACGCCGTGGCCGTGCAGCACGTCGTCCGCCCGGCCTGGGCCGCCGGCGGTCCGGGTGCGGACGAGGACGAGCCCGCCGTCGGTCCGCAGCGCGCGGCCGGTCGCCGGGTCCCGGCACACCAGCGCCGCGTCGCAGGTGACGCGCTGCCCGGCCGTGACGAAGGTGGCCCGGACGTGGTCGGTCTCCAGGGAGCGGCGCAGGTCGGCGGGGACCGTGAGGCCGTATGCGCGGGCGAGTACGGCGGTGAGGAAGCCGCGCGGGCCGGCGCCGAGGGCCGGGTCGCCCGGCAGCAGCGGCCGGCGGTGCTTGACGGTCCCGCCGCGCCGCCCCGGCAGCTCGACCTCGAACTGCCGCTCCCCGGTGTCCTCGTAGAGCCGCTCGCGGATCGTGTACCGCGGCCCGGCGCCGCGCCGATGGCCGTGGAAGGACCGCAGGTCGGGGGTGTCGTAGTAGACGGAGCGGGAGCGGAACCAGCGGCGCCCGTTGACGCACAGCGCGTTGAACGGGCCGCCGGCGGCGCGCCGGTCGGTGAGTTCCGCGGCGAACCGGGCGAAGACCTCGGCCGGAACCAGATACCCGCGGTCGACGCGGACGGGCAGCTCGGCGCGCGCCTGGAGCCCGGCGAGCGGTACGGGGCGCGCCGCCATGGCGGCGCGGGCAAGGGCGCGTACGGCGGGGATCACACGGTCTCCTTGGCAGGCGAACGGGGACGGGAGCGTGCGGAACCGGGAAGTGCGCCGCGCCGTGGGGACACGGCGCGGTACGCGTTCTACGCACACCGGACGCGGAAAGTTCCGGGACGCGGAAGCAAACCTCCACCACCGTCATGTCCCGGCCACCGGTGGCCAGTTGGCACGGCTGGTTCGACACCCCGCCGGACCGCCGCGCCGCCTGCCGGTGGCCGGCCACCCCTGGATATCCTCACCGCGGAAGAGGGACCACGGGCAGGCGGGTGTGCGGCGCCAGGGTTTCCTCGCCGCCCGCAGGACGCATTCGGGGGGAAGGGCGACGGATCGTGGAAGAGCCAAGACATGCGGGACAGCAGGTGCGTGGGGGACGGCTGGGCGGGCTGGCGCCTCTGGGGCCGCGGGATCCACGGCGGATCGGCGCGTACCGCCTGATCGGGCGGCTCGGTGAGGGCGGGATGGGGCGGGTGTTCCTGGCTCGTTCCGATCGTGGCCGCACCGTCGCGGTCAAGCTGGTGCGGGCGGAGCTGGCCGACGAGGAGGAGTTCCGGGCGCGCTTCCGGCGGGAGGTGCGGGCCGCGCAGCAGGTCGGCGGGGAGTGGACGGCGCCGGTGCTGGACGCCGACACCGAGGCCGAGACGCCGTGGCTCGCCACGGGCTACATCGCCGGCCCGTCGCTGCAGCAGGTCGTCGGCAGCGGTCCCCCGCTGCCGGAGCGTACGGTGCGGATCCTGGCGGCCGGGCTGGCCCGCGCGCTGGGGTCGATCCACGCCGCCGGGATCATCCACCGCGACCTCAAACCGTCGAACGTGCTGCTCACCATCGACGGACCCCGGGTCATCGACTTCGGTATCGCGCGGGCGCTGGAGGGCGTCGCCGGCAACGGTGTGACGCGTACCGGCGCGGCGGTCGGTTCGCCCGGCTTCATGTCGCCCGAGCAGGTGCGCGGTGAACCGCTCGGCCCGGCCTGCGACGTCTTCTCCCTCGGCTCGGTGCTGGCCTACGCGGTGACCGGGCGGCAGCCGTTCGGGACGGCCGAGAGCGCGGCGCACGCGCTGATGTTCCGCGTCGCCGAGGAGGCCCCCGATCTGACCGCGGTGCCGGAGGGGCTGCTGGGGCTGATCACCGCCTGCCTGGCGAAGGACCCCGCACAGCGGCCCACCCCGGAACAGCTGGTGGCCCTGGCGGAGGACGGCGTCGACGCGGGCCGGGGCGCGGACGAGGAGCCGTGGCTGCCGGGGGCGTTGATAGCGCGGCTGGGCCGGCACGCCGTGGAGCTGCTGGAGGCGGAGAACCCGCAGACGGAGCTCGCGCGTGCGGAGGAGGGACGGGAGCACGGGGCCGGCCCGATGGGCGCGACGGGCCCGGCGCCCGCGGCGGACCCGGTACGCGGGGCGGCGAGTGGGGCGGACCCGGTACGCGGCCCGGCGAGCGGGGCGGACCCGGCCGGTCCGGTGCCGGCCGCGGACGCGCCCGGCCTCCACGCCCTCCCCACCACCGTCTCACCGACCCCCACGCCCGGCCGCACCCCGCCGCCCTCCCCGGTACCGCTCGGTTCGCACGGTTCGCTGCCGCACGGCCCGACCCCGTACGCGCCCCACGCGCCCCACGCGGTGCAGGGGCACCACGCGGTGCAGGGGCACCACGCCCACTACGCCCCGGCCCCCGCTGCCACTGCCGCCACCCCCGCCTCCCGCCGCCGCGGCATCGGCACCGCGCTGCTCACCGTCGTCGCCCTCGCGCTCGCCGGGGCCGGCGCGGCCACCGCGTACAGCCTGCTGACGGACGGGGGCGACGGCGTGCGGGCGGAGGACGGGCGCGGCGGCGGGAACGAGCGGACGTCGGCGCAGTCCGCGGCGACCGGCGGGATCCCCCCGGAGTATCTGGGCACCTGGGAGGCCACGGTCGGCGATTCCGGCATCGACGTCCGGCGCTTCACCCTCGTCCAGGGCAAGACGGGCGCCACCGTGCTGACGATGACGGCCACCGGCGCCAACTACCGCTGCGAGTTCGCGGCCACCCTGGCCAGTGCGGGCCCCCCGGTCCGGCTCGGCCCGTCCACGGTGGTCTCCGGCCCGGCCGACAGCTGCAGCCGCGGCGAGTCGAGCACCCTGGACATGGTGGGTGGCAAACTGCGCCGCACCTTCGACGACGGCAAGGCCCTGTCGTACGGGAGGGCGCGCTGAGCCCGGGGCACCGGGACGGGGGCCGGGACGGGCGATCGCTGCTCCGTCGTGACCATCAGCGCACGTAGTTCTTGAGGATCTCCGTGTCGAGGGTGATACCGACCGGACCGGGGAGGGTGACCTGCTCACCGAACGGGGCCCGGTGCACATCGAGGTAGCAGCCCCGCTCCGGGGCGGGGCTGGTGTGGACGACGAGCTCGCAGCGGTCGCGGTCCACGAGGAGGTGGACGGGGATGCCCGCGGCGGCGTAGGCGGCCGGCTTCTCCTGCCGGTCGCGGCGTTCGGTGTCCCCGTCGTACGAGGTGACCTCGACGGTCATGAGAACGCCCTCGGGGTCGGCCCACTCACCCTGGCCGGCGAAGTGCGCGACGGGGGCGAGCGAGCCGTCCGGGCGGGCCCGTCCCTTGCGGTACTGACCGACCTTCAGCCCTTGGGTCGGGTGAAGGTCGAGCTCCGGGCGGCCCTGCATGCACTGCCTGATCAGCCACATGACGATCGTCTCGCGATCCCCGTCCGGCACGCGCTTCTCCTCGATCCGTCCGTCGATGAACTCCAACGTGACGGTCTCGGGCGCGGCGGAGGCGATCTGCTCGAAGTCCTCCACCCGCATGTGGGACGCGCGCTCGGCCACAACCGTCATGCTGCACTCCTTTCGAGAGGAAGGCCAGTGTTGCCGGGCCCGGACGGGCCGGGGCATGTTCCGCACCGGATCACTCGTTCGAGCACAGCGCGCAGCGGCCACGCGCAGGGGCCCGCGCGCCGTCGTCGCCGACGGTGCGCGGGCCCCTGGGGTGAAACGGTCCTACGACAGGAACGAGTTGATCTCGATGGTCTCGTCGCGGCCGGGGCCGACGCCGATGGCCGAGATCGGGGCGCCGGACATCTCCTCCAGCGCCTTGACGTACGCCTGGGCGTTCTTCGGCAGGTCGGAGAACGACTTCGCCTTGGTGATGTCCTCGGACCAGCCGGGCAGCGTCTCGTAGATCGGCTTCGCGTGGTGGAAGTCGCTCTGGCTGTACGGGAGTTCCTCGACGCGCTTGCCGTCGATCTCGTACGCGACGCAGACCGGGATCTGCTCCCAGCCGGTCAGCACGTCCAGCTTGGTGAGGAAGAAGTCGGTCAGGCCGTTGACGCGGGTGGCGTAGCGGGCGATGACCGCGTCGAACCAGCCGCAGCGGCGGTCGCGGCCGGTGGTGACACCGCGCTCCCCGCCGATCCGGCGCAGCGCCTCGCCGTCCTCGTCGAACAGCTCGGTCGGGAACGGGCCGGCGCCGACGCGCGTCGTGTACGCCTTGAGGATGCCGATGACGCGGTTGATCTTCGTGGGGCCGACGCCGGCACCGGTGCAGGCGCCGCCCGCGGTCGGGTTCGACGACGTCACGAAGGGGTACGTGCCGTGGTCGATGTCCAGCAGCGTGCCCTGGCCGCCCTCGAAGAGGACGACCTTCTCGTCGTCGAGCGCCTTGTTGAGGATCAGGGTGGTGTCGGCGACATAGCCCTTGATCTGGTCGGCGTAGCCCAGCAGCTCCTCGACGACCTGGCCGGCCTCGATGGCGCGGCGGTTGTAGAGCTTGGTCAGCAGCTGGTTCTTGACGTCGAGCGCCGCCTCGACCTTCTGCTGCAGGATCGACTCGTCGTAGAGGTCCTGCACGCGGATGCCGGTGCGGTTGATCTTGTCGGCGTAGGTCGGGCCGATGCCGCGGCCGGTCGTGCCGATCTTCCGCTTGCCGAGGAACCGTTCCGTCACCTTGTCGGTGGTGATGTTGTACGGCGTGATCAGGTGCGCGTTGCCGCTGAGCAGCAGCTTGGACGTGTCGACACCGCGCTCGTTGAGTCCGCTCAGCTCGGAGAGCAGGACCGCAGGGTCGACGACGACACCGTTGCCGATGACCGGGGTACACCCCGGCGAGAGGATTCCGGAAGGGAGAAGGTGCAGCGCGTACTTCTGGTCGCCGACGACGACCGTGTGGCCGGCGTTGTTGCCGCCCTGGTAGCGCACCACATAGTCAACGGACCCACCGAGCAGGTCGGTGGCCTTTCCCTTGCCCTCATCACCCCACTGAGCACCGAGCAGCACAAGTGCGGGCACAGGCGTACACCCCTTCCGGGCGGGGCATGTCCAACGTGCGTGGATGACGCCTGCGTGCGTGTTCACGCGTCCGTCATCGCAAGAGCCGTTGTACCGGTGCCCCGGAATAGACGAAGCCCCTGGCGCAATAGCGCAAGGGGCTCTTGCACCGAGATGCTACCTGAGGAAGGACCGAGGTGTCGGCGCAGCCTTCTGGGCACTCTCCCGTGGACTCCGTTCGGGGGCACCCCCTGCTCGTGGTCATCGACCCGGTGGCCCGCAGTACGGACGGCGAGTCCGTGCGCATCGCGAAGGATGTCCTGTGTGCGGGGGCGGGAGCGAAAATCTGCCTGCCGGAGGGGCCGGAGGAATTCGCCCGGGCCCTGGCGCGGCGGGGGCAGCGGCGGCCGGTGGTGATCGGCGACGACCGGGCGCTGCTGCGGGTGGTGAGCCTGCTGGACAAGCAGCGGCAGCTGACCGACGTACCGGTCTCGATGGTCCCGGTGGGCGCGCCCGCCACGGTCGCGCTGAGCCGTGCGCTGGGCGTCCCCACCGACACCGTCACCGCCGCGCGGACCGTCCTGGACGGCGGCGAACGGTCGATGGACCTGCTCAGGGACGACAGCGACGGCATCGTGCTGGGCGCGCTGCGGATCCCCTGCGCGGCCGGGGGCCACGACGCCGTGCGGCACCTGCTCGGGCCGCAGGTGCCGCGGCCGGCCGCGCCCCGTGACCCGGTGGAGGTGCGGGCCGCGACGGAGGTCCGGGGCGGTGCCGCGGCGGGCGAGGCCGGCGCTCCCCGGCCGTGGTGGCGCCCGGCGGCGCGGACCGCCCGTACGGCACTGGCGCTGCTGGCGCCGGCGGCCGGGCGGCGGGCCCGGGTGCCGGCCCAGCGGCTGCGGATCGAGGCGGACGGGGTGCTGCTGGCGGATCTGGACCGACCGGTGCGCGGGGTGTCGGTGGTGCCGGGCGCCCGGCCGGCGTCCGGTGGCGGGGCCGGGGCCGGCGGTGAGCTGGCCGAGGTGGTGGTGCACTGGGCCGGGGAGGCGCGGCCGGTGCGGGCCCGGGCCCGCGCGGTGACGGTGTCCGGTGCGGACTTCCACTATCGGGCGGACGCGGTCGTCGGCGGCCCGGTCAGGACCCGTACGTGGACCGTGCAGGCGGGCGCCTGGCGGCTCCAGCTGCCGCACAGCGGCTGAGCGCCCGCCGGGCCGGCCGTCACGCGGCGGGGGCCGGTCGACCCCCCTAGTCGTCGTACGCGGTGCGCAGCTGGTCGCGGTGGTCGCGCCAGCGCTGGAGCATGCCGGCGAGTTCCTTCTGCATGAATTCGAAGAAGGCGAGCGTCTCGGCGAGCCGGCGGCCGGCGGGGGTGGTCTCGCCGAGGCCGGTGACGCCCTCGCGCAGGGTGTTCTCCCACCGGGTGAGCATGTTGTCCCGGCGGGTCAGCGCCTCGTACCACTGGTCGTTGTGCACGCGGTAGCGGTCGCGGCGGGAGCCGGGCTCGCGCTCCCGGCTGACCATGTCGACCTGGGAGAGGTAGCGGACCGCGCCCGAGACGGCGGCGGGGCTGACCTGGAGGCGCTCGCTCAGTTCGGCGGAGGTCAGCACCCCGGAGTCGGAAGCCAGGAGGCAGGCGAAGACCCGGGCCGGCATCCGCTGCATGCCGGCGTCGACGAGCTGCGCGGCGAATCGCTCGACGAACTGGGTGAGCGCCCCGTTCGCGGGCTCCTCGCGGGCGTCCTGGCGGGTGTCGTCGGTCCGGTCCGCGCTCTGCTGTTGCTGCTCGCTCATATCCGCATCATCTCCCCTGATCAGAACCTCCCATCCCAACTTTATACGGTTTCTTAACTTCACAAATTTGTGAAACTACCGTAGCTTCGTAAGCATGACCACGGCATGCGCTTCCGCTCCCGCCATCCAGGTGGACGGTCTCCACAAGTCCTTCGGGCGCACCCACGCGCTGGACGGCCTCGACCTCACCGTCGAGGCCGGCGAGGTGCACGGCTTCCTCGGCCCCAACGGCGCCGGGAAGTCCACGACGATCCGGGTCCTGCTGGGCCTGCTCCGCGCCGACCGCGGCACCGCCCGCCTGCTGGGCGAGGACCCCTGGCACGACGCCGTCGCGCTGCACCGCCGCATCGCCTACGTCCCCGGCGATGTCACCCTGTGGCGCAACCTCTCCGGCGGCGAGGTCATCGACCTCTACGGGCGGCTGCGCGGCGGACTCGACGGCGCGCGCCGGGCCGAGCTGCTGGAGCGGTTCGAGCTCGACCCCACCAAGAAGGGGCGGACGTACTCCAAGGGCAACCGGCAGAAGGTCGCCCTGGTCGCCGCCTTCGCCTCCGACGTCGATCTGCTGATCCTCGACGAGCCGACCTCCGGCCTCGACCCGCTGATGGAGGAGGTCTTCCGGACCTGTGTGGCCGAGGAGCGCGACCGGGGCCGCACGGTCCTGCTGTCCAGCCATGTGCTGTCCGAGGTCGAGGCGCTGTGCGACCGCGTCAGCATCATCCGCAAGGGGCGGACCGTCGAATCCGGTTCCCTGGGGGAGCTGCGGCATCTGACCCGCACCTCGGTCATCGCCGAACTCGCCGGACCACCGGGGGTCCCCCCGGCGGCAGCCGGGGGAGGGCTGGCCGCGCTGCCCGGGGTGCACGACCTGGCCGTCCAGCCGATCACTGGCGGCCGGGGACACCGGGTCAGGCTGCAGGTCGACACCGACAAGCTCGACGCCGTGCTCCGCTCGCTCGCCGACTCCGGCGTCCGCAGCCTCACCAGCACCCCGCCCACCCTGGAAGAGCTCTTCCTGCGCCACTACCAGGACGACGTGCGCGGTGCCGTACGGCGTGACGCGGCGGCCGCCCGATGACCGCGGCCGCCGCCCACCTCCCCGCCCGCGCCGCCGGCCCGCGCCATCTCGCCGGCACCGGCGCCCTGTTGCGGCTCGCGCTGCGCCGCGACCGGGTGCTGATCCCGGTCTGGGTGCTGGCCCTGGGGCTGACCGTCGCCGCCATGGGCTCGTCCTTCGAGGCGCTGTACGGCACCGCCGCCGCGCGCGCCGAACTCGCCGGCTCGATGAACGCCAACGGCTCGATGCGCGCGCTGTACGGGCCGGTCCTCAGCGACTCCCTCGGCGGCCTGGTCGCCTGGCGGATGGCCGGCTTCGGTGCCGTCCTCGCCGCGGTGATGAGTCTGCTGATCGTCGTCCGGCACACCCGCGAGGAGGAGGAGACGGGCCGTCAGGAGCTGCTCTCCGCCGCCATGGTCGGCCGCCGCGCGCCGCTGACCGCGGCGCTGCTGGCGGCGTTGCTCGCCGACGTCGTGCTCGCCGCGCTGATCGCCGCGGGCCTCGCCGCGTCGGGGCGGCCGGCCACCGGGTCGCTGGCCCTCGGGCTGGTCATCGGCTGCACCGGCATGCTCTTCGCCGGCCTGGCCGCCGTCGCCGCCCAGCTCACCGAGAGCGCCCGGATGGCCAAGGGGCTGACCGGTGCGGTCCTCGGCCTGGCCTTCGTGCTGCGGGCCGCGGGGGACGCCGCCACCGCGGACTCCTCGTCGCCGCTCACCTGGGTCTCGCCGATCGGCTGGGCGGAGAACCTCCGCCCGTACGCCCGGGAACGCTGGTGGGTCCTGCTGCTCTTCGCCGCGGCGGTCGCGGTGGCCGTCTGCGCCGCGTACGCCCTGACCGCGCGCCGCGACCTGGGGATGAGCTTTCTGCCCGCCCGCCCCGGGCCGGCCGCCGCGCCGCGCACCCTGGCCGGCCCGTCCGGCCTGGCCTGGCGGCTCCAGCGCGCCACCCTGGCGGGCTGGAGCGCCGGCTTCCTGTGTGCGGGCGGGATCTTCGGCGGGATCGCCAAGGGCGCCGCGGACCTGGTCGGCGGCAATCAGCAGACCCGGGAGATCTTCGAGCGGATGGGCGGTGAGCAGGGGCTGACCGACGCCTTCCTGGCCACGATGGCCGGCATGCTCGGCATGGTCGCCTCGCTCTACGCGGCAGGTGCGGTGCTCCGGATGCGGGCCGAGGAGACCGGTGACCGCGCGGAGCCCGTACTGGCCGGGGCGGTGGGCCGGCTCCGCTGGGCCGCCGGCCACCTGGTCCTCGCCTACGCCGGCACCGCCGCCGTCCTGGCCTGCGGCGGACTGGCCCTGGGCGTGAGCTACGGCCTCTCGGTCGGCGACCTCGGCGGGCAGCTGGGCCCGGTGCTGGCCGCGACCCTCGCCCAGGTCCCCGCGGCCTGGACGCTCACCGGCGTGGCGGTCCTCGCCTTCGGCCTGCTGCCCAGGGCGACCCCCGCGGTGTGGGCGGTCGTCGGCGGCTGTCTGGCACTGGGCTGGCTCGGCCCCGCCCTCGCGTTCCCGCAGTGGGCGATGGACCTCTCCCCCTACAGCCATCTGCCCAAGCTCCCCGGCGCCGAGGCCACCGCGGCCCCGTTCGTGTGGCTGCTGGCGCTCTCCGCCCTCTTCGCCGCCGCCGGCCTCGCCGGTTTCCGGCGGCGCGACATCGGCTGACCCCGCACGGCGGCACCCCGCCCGGTCGCGGTTTCACGTGAAACCGCGCGACCGCCGCCCCCTGCGTACGCCGCCGGAGCCGTAGCGGACTCCGGCGGCGTACTCCCGCCGCTCTCCGGGACCCCGCACTCTTGTCCACAGGCTGTGGACGGCGGGGCGCCCGCACACCTCACCCGCCGGGCGTCACCAGCCGCGCCTCGTACGCGAACACCGCCGCCTGCGTCCGGTCACGCAGGCCCAGCTTCACCAGGATGCGGCTGACATGGGTCTTCACCGTGGATTCGGCGACGACGAGATGTCCGGCGATCTCGCCGTTCGACAGGCCCTGGGCCACCAGCACCAGGACCTCGGTCTCGCGCTCGGTGAGGTCGGCGATGCGCTCCTGCGCGGGCGCCCTGGGGGTGCCCAGACGGGAGAACTCCGAGATCAGCCGCTTGGTGACGGTGGGGGCGAGCAGCGCCTCGCCGGAGGCGACGATCCGCACGCCCTCGGCGAGCTGGCCGGCCGAGGCGTCCTTGAGCAGGAAGCCGCTGGCTCCGGCGCGCAGCGCCTGGTAGACGTACTCGTCGAGGTCGAAGGTGGTCAGCACCAGGACCTTGGCCTCCGCGTCCGCCGCGACGATCTCGCGGGTCGCGTCCAGGCCGTTCATCTCCGGCATCCGGATGTCCATCAGCACCACGTCGGGCTTGAGGACCGCGACCTTCTGCACCGCTTGGCGGCCGTCCACCGCCTCGCCGACGACCTCGATGTCCGGCATGGCGTTGAGCAGGACGGAGAAGCCCTCGCGGACCATCACCTGGTCGTCAACGATCAGTACGCGGATCATGACCTGCTCCCCCCGGACGTGGCCTCCCCGGCCGTCTGCGACACCGGGATGAAGGCCGCGACCTCGAAGCCCCCGTCCTCGGTGTGGTCGGCGGTCATCTCGCCGCCCAGCATCTGCACCCGCTCCCGCATGCCCAGCACCCCGTGGCCCGCGCCCGGGGACGGCTTGGCCAGCCGGCTCGCCGGGCCGTTGACGATCCGCAGGCCGATGCCGCCCAGCACGTAGGAGATCTCCACCCGGGCGTCGGCGCCCGGCGAATGGCGCAGCGCGTTGCTCAGCCCCTCCTGCACGATCCGGTAGGCGGACAGCTCCACGCCCTGCGGCAGCGGCCGGGGCGCCCCCGTGATCACTGCTTCGACGACCAGTCCCGCGCCGCGGACGCTGTCGAGCAGCGATTCGAGGCTGGCCAGCGTCGGCTGCGGGGCCTCCGGGTCGCGCTCGGCGAACGCGTCCGGGTCCTCGGAGCGCACCACGCCCAGGATGCGGCGCAGTTCGGTGAGCGCGGCGACGGCGTTCTCCCGGATCGTCGCGAAGGACGTGGCCAGCTCCGGCGGGGTGTTCTCCACCCGGTACGGGGCGGCCTCGGCCTGGATCGCGATGACCGACATGTGGTGGGCGACCACGTCGTGCAGCTCACGGGCGATCGTGGCGCGCTCCTCCAGGAGCGTGCGCCGGGAGCGCTCCTCGGCGGAGGCCGTCAGGGTCTCGACGACCTGCCGGCGCTCCTCGCGCCAGGCCCGGACGGCGGCGGCGGAGATCAGCACCACGCCGCTGAAGACCGCCACCGGCGGCAGGTCACCGACATTCCGCCCGATGAGCGTGGTCACGACGGCCGCCACCGCGAAGGTGACCAGCCACATCTCCACCGCCAGCCGCGGCCGGGTGCGCAGCACCACGAGCGTCATCACGGCCAGCAGCGTCATGAAGGAGCCGCCGCTGAAGGCGCTGGCGTACGAAGAGATCAACGCGTTGCCGAACACCGACAGCACGAACGCCGCCAGCGACAGCCAGTAGGCACCCACCGGACGCAACAGCGTGAGCGCCGGCCCGGCGGCGATCATCACGGCGAAGCCGACGCTCAGCAGGCCGCGCACCGGGCCGGTCTCGTAGCCCAGGCTGAAGCAGGCCAGGAAGACGCAGGCCGCGAAGAAGCCGACGGCGCAGTGCGGCAGCCAGCGGACCCCGCGACGGATCCGCTCCGGCAGCCAGGGCACCCACCGCGACACCTTCGCGTCCTCCAGCGGCGGCATCGGGCGGAAGGCGAAGGCGTCGACGATCAGGTCCTGGCGCAGTCGGTGGAACGCCCCGTGGGCTATCCGGGCCTCTGAGCGCAGAGTGCTCTGCGTCTGGGTCGTCTGGTTCACGCTGACAACGGTAAGCAAACGACGAACCGGAGGCGTCCTCACCAGTGGGGATCTGTGAACCTCCGTCTCAAGTACTACGCGGTGGGCGCAGCAGGGCGAGGAGCGCGGCGAAGCCCGGCGTACCGGGTGTGACCGGCGCGTAGTGGCCCACGCCGGGCAGCTCGCGCAACGTGGTGGTTTCCGGGCTCGCGGCGGCGTAGCGGCGGGAGAGGTCCGGCGGGACGTCCGGGTCGTCGGTGCCGTGCAGGATCGTGACCGGGACACCCACGGGCGGGTGGCGGACCGGGTCGGCGGCGGCCAGCCGCGCGGCGAAGCCGGGGCCGGTGCCGAGGAGCTCGGCCACCGCCCCGTCGCTCAGGCCCAGTTCGTGGGCGCGCGCGAGGTCGGCGACCGGCGAGACGGCGATCACCCGGCGCACCGGGGTGCCGGGCCGGGCGGCGGCGAGCAGCGCGAGGTGCCCGCCCGCCGAGTGCCCGACCAGCACCACGTCCCGGCGGCGGTCGCCCGCCGCCGCCTCGACCGCCGCCGCCACGTCCTCGAAGGTGCGCGGAGCGCCGCCGCCCGCGCCGACCCTGCGGTACTCGGCGAGCGCGACCGGCAGCCCCTGCCCGGCCAGCGCGGCGGCCAGCGGCGACAGGTGGCGGCGGTCGTAGGCCGCGCGCCAGAAGCCACCGTGCAGCAGCACGACCAGCGGCCCGGAGGCCGCCGCCCCCGCGCCGCCTTCCGGCCGCGGCCCGTACAGGTCCACGACCTGGTCCGGGTGCGGCCCGTAGGCCGTCGTGCGGTCCGGCGCCACCGGGGCGAGCCCCAGCAGCGCCGTCTCCTCGTCCGCGGCACTCACCCGCCGGCCACCGCCGGTCCCACCTCGGGCAGCGCCCCCAGCACCTCGCCGAGCACCCACGCCGCCCGCTCCGCGTCCGCGAAGGAGGTGTAGAGCGGGGTGAAGCCGAACCGCAGCACGTCGGGGTGGCGGAAGTCGCCGACCACCCCGCGCCGGATCAGCTCGTCCATCACCTCGCCCGCCCCGGAGCAGCGCAGCGACACCTGGCTGCCGCGCCGCCGGTGGTCCTGCGGCGTGACCGCACGGGCCCGGCCGGCCGGTACGTACCCGGCCACGCACTCCAGGAAGAAGTCCGTCAGGGCCAGGCTCTTGGTCCGTACGTCCTCGATGGCGACCCCGTCCCAGACCTCCAGCGCGGCCTCCAGCGCGAGCAGCGACAGGATGTCGGGGGTGCCGACGCGGCCGCGCAGGACGCCGTCCGCGGGGGCGTACGAGGGGTCCATGGCGAACGGCTCGGCGTGCGAGTTCCAGCCGGGCAGCGGCGACTCGAACCGCTCCTGGAGGCTCTCGCGGACGTACAGGAAGGCCGGCGAGCCCGGCCCGCCGTTGAGGTACTTGTACGTGCAGCCGACGGCCAGGTCGACGTGGTGGGCGTCCAGGCCGACCGGCAGCGCGCCCGCGCTGTGGCACAGGTCCCAGACCGCGAGCGCCCCCGCGGAGTGCAGGGCGTGGGTGATGCCGGGCAGGTCGTTGAGCGCGCCGGTGCGGTAGTCGACGTGGTTGACCAGCGCCAGCGCGGTGCGCTCGGTGACCTCGTCGGCTATCCGCGCGGGCTCCACCGGCCGCACCGCGAGACCGGTCATCCGGGCCGCGGACCGGGCGATGTAGCCGTCGGTCGGGAAGGTCGTGGCGTCGACCAGGATCTCCGTGCAGCCCTTCCCGGCCATGCGGACGCCGCCGACCACGGCCTTGAAGATGTTCACGCTGGTCGAGTCGCCGACCACCACCCGGCCCGGGCCCGCGCCGATCAGCGGCGCGATCTTGTCGCCGACCCGCTCGGGCGCGGTCCACCAGCCGGATTCGGTCCAGGAGCGGATGCGCAGCTCGCCCCACTCGCGGTGGAGGACGTCGGCGATCCGGTCGGGCACCGTGCGGGGCAGCACGCCCAGGGAGTTGCCGTCGAGGTAGACGTCCGGCAGGCCGGTCGCCGGGTCGGTCACCGTGTCGAGGACGAAGCGGTCACGGAGCGCGGCGAGCGGATCGGCGGCGTCCAGCTCCCGGGCGCGGCCCGCGAACGGACGCTCCCCGAGGGACCCGGCGGCATCGGCGGTCCCGGGGACACCCGGGGTGTAGGGGGTCTCAGACATGGCTGCGCGCCGTCCAGAGCTCGGGGAAGACGTTTTTGCGGGCCCGCTTCTCCAGCCAGGCCACGCCCGCGGAGCCGCCGGTTCCCATCTTCGCCCCCATGGCCCGCCTGGTCGCGACCAGATGGTCGTTGCGCCAGCGCCAGACGAGTTCGGCGACATCGGTCAGCGCCTCGCCGAGCCGGACCAGCTCGGAGTCCTGCGGGCCGGTGTAGACCTCGGCCCAGGCGGCCTCGACGGCCGGGTCCGGCTCGTAACGCAGCGACGGGTCCCGTCGCAGCACGGCCTCGGGGACGGCGTAGCCGCGACGGGCGAGCAGCCGCAGCACCTCGTCCCACAGGCTCGGCTCCTGCAGGGCCTTCTCCAGCTCCGCGTGCTCACGGGGCGCGCCACGGTGCGGCACCAGCATGGACGCGGACTTCTCACCCAGCAGGAACTCCAGCCGGCGGTACATCGCGGACTGGAATCCGGAGCCCTCGCCGAGCGCGCTGCGGTAGGCGTTGAACTGCGCCGGCGTCAGCTTGGCGAGCGGCTTCCAGGCGGCGTTCAGCGCCTCCAGCTCGTAGGTCGAGCGGCGCAGCGCCTCCATCGCCACCGGCAGGTCGTCGCGGCGCAGTGCCTCGGCCGCGGTCCGCCACTCGTGCACGATGACCGTGAACCACAGCTCCATGACCTGGGTGGTGACCAGGAAGACCATCTCGCCGGGGTCGTCGGAGAGCGGGTGCTGGAGATGGGTGAGGACCTCGGCCTGGACGTAGTCCTCGTACGGGGTGGTACCTGCGAAGTCGAGGTTCGGGGTCTCAGGCTCCTGAGCCCCGCCGGTTACCTCGTGGGACATCGCTGTCTCCTCGAAACGTACTCCGGGTAGCGGTCCGCCCCTGCCGTGCCGGCACGGGGGCCCCGGTCCCCACCGGGCATCTTCCGCAATGGTCCCCGGAGAAGGCAAGGCCCGCCCGGTCAGCCGACCAGGCGGGCCCGTGCCGCTCAGGAGAGGGTGTCGGCCGCGGTGGGCGAGGAGTCGCGCAGGAAGGTCGTGCAGCGCTCGTACTCGGCCTGCTCGCCGATCGCCTGGGCGGCGCGGGCGAGGGCGTGCAGCGCCCGCAGGAAGCCGCGGTTGGGCTCGTGCTCGAACGGCACCGGGCCGTGGCCCTTCCAGCCGGCCCGGCGCAGCGAGTCCAGGCCGCGGTGGTAGCCGGTGCGGGCGTAGGCGTACGACTCGACGACCCGCCCCTGCGCGTACGCGTCGTCCGCGAGCTGCGCCCACGCCAGCGAGGACGTCGGGTACTTCGCGGCGACATCGGCCGGCGCGGTGCCCGCGGCGAGCAGCTCGCGCGGCTCCGGATCGTCGGGCAGATGGGTCGGGGGCGGTCCCCCGAGCAGGTTTTCGTGAATGGCCATGGTCCCAGTCTGCCTGGTCGCGCCCGCGGAACGGGAGCGGCTACCGCTCCGCCCTCGGGTCCTGCTCGCCCGGGTCCAGCGGCGGCGCACCCACCCCGCAGTGGTACGTGCACTCCGGGTGGCAGCGCCGCGCGGGCTCCGGCTCCGCGGCGCGCAGCGCCCCCGTGCGAACCGTCAGCCAGGCGAGCAGCGCACCGGCCAGCAGCACGCCGGCCAGCAGCGGCATGGCCCGCCGGAAGGCCGCCGCGAACTCGTCCGCCGAGCGGTACGCCTCCGGCCCCATCCCCGCCAGCAGCGGCAGCGCGGCCACCGCCACCAGCCCCGCGGCCCGCGCCGCCGCGTTGTTGATACCGCTGGCCAGGCCGGCCCGGTCCACGTCCACCGACGCCAGCACCGTGGCGGTGAGCGGCGCCACCAGGGTCACCATCCCGGCGCCCAGCACCACCAGCGCGGGCAGCACATCGGTGAGGTACGACGCGGCGGGGCCGACCCGCAGCATGAGCAGCATTCCGGCGGCGCACAGCAGCGGGCCGACGGTGAGCGGGATGCGCGGCCCGAGGCGCTGTCCCAGCTCGCCGGAACGGGCGGACAGCAGCAGCATCAGCACCGTCGTGGGCAGCAGCGCGGTGCCGGCGCGCAGCGCCGAATAGCCCGCCACGACCTGCAACTGGAGCACGGCCAGGAAGAAGAAGCCGCTGAACGCGGCGTAGACGCACACCGTCACGCCGTTGATCGCGGAGAACAGCCGGATGCGGAGGATCGTGGGCGGCAGCATCGGATCCGCCCGGCGCCCCTCGACGCGTACGAACGCCACCCCCAGCAGCACGCCGAGCACCGCCGGCACCACCACTCCCGGGGAGAGGCCCCCGCCCGACGCGGCGATCAGCGCATAGGTCACCCCCGCCAGCGCCAGCGCCCCCAGCACCGCACCCGGCACGTCGAAGCCTCCGCGGGCCTCGGCGTCGTGCCGCCGGGTCTCCGGTACGTGCCGCAGCGCCACCGGTACGCACACCGCCGCCAGCGGCACGTTCAGGAAGAACACCCAGCGCCAGCCCGCGCCGTCCACCAGCCAGCCGCCGACGAACGGGCCGATCGCCGCGCCCACCCCGCCCAGCCCCGACCAGGCGCCGACCGCCCGCGCCCGGTCGTCGGGGTGGAAGACCGCCTGGATCAGCGCCAGCGAGCCGGGCGTCAGCAGCGCCCCGCCGACCCCCTGCAGCGCCCGGGCCGCGATCAGCACCCCGGCGTTCGGTGCGAGCCCGCACGCCAGCGAGGCGGCGGCGAACCAGACCACGCCGATGACGAAGATCCGCCGCCGGCCGTACCGGTCGCCGAGCGCGCCGCCCAGCAGGATCAGTGAGGAGAGCGTCAGCAGGTAGGCGGTCACCGTCCACTGGAGCACCGCCAGGTCCGCGTCGAGGTCCGCACCGATCTTCGGCAGCGCGACATTGACGACGGTGCTGTCGAGCAGTGCCATGCCGGAGCCCAGCACGCTCGTCGCCAGCACCCAGCGGCCCTGCGCCGAGGCCAGCCGTACGCCTCCGGGAACGGGGGTCTCGTGCGGTGCACCCATAGGGTGAGCTTGCCCGGTGACGGGGGTCCGTGCACGGCAGAGCCCCGCACCTCGGAGGAGATGCGGGGCCGCGGAGCCCGTACCGGACGGACTACTTGATCTTGGTGCCGGTGGAGCGCAGGTTGGCGCACGCCTCGGTGACCCGCTTGGCCATGCCGGCCTCGGCCAGCTTGCCCCAGCTGCGCGGGTCGTAGGTCTTCTTGTTGCCGACCTCGCCGTCGACCTTCAGCACGCCGTCGTAGTTGCGGAACATGTGGTCCGCGACGGGGCGGGTGAAGGCGTACTGGGTGTCGGTGTCCAGGTTCATCTTGACCACGCCGTTCTCCAGCGCGGTGGCGATCTCCTGCTCGGTGGAACCGGAGCCGCCGTGGAAGACGAAGTCGAACGGGGCGGACTTGCCGTACTTGGCGCCGACGCCCTCCTGGAGGTCCTTCAGCAGCTCGGGGCGGAGCACGACGTTGCCCGGCTTGTAGACACCGTGGACGTTGCCGAAGGAGGCGGCGAGCAGGTAGCGGCCCTTCTCGCCCAGGCCCAGCGCCTCGGCGGTGCGCAGCGCGTCGTCAACGGTGGTGTAGAGCTCGTCGTTGATCTCGTGCGTGACGCCGTCCTCCTCGCCGCCGGTCGGGGTGATCTCGACCTCAAGAATGATCTTGGCGGCGGCGGCCTTGGCGAGCAGCTCCTGGCCGATGGCCAGGTTGTCGGCGAGGTTCTCGGCCGAACCGTCCCACATGTGGGACTGGAAGAGCGGGTTCAGGCCCTTGGCCACGCGCTCGGCGGAGATGTCCAGGAGCGGGCGGACGTACCCGTCGAGCTTGTCCTTGGGGCAGTGGTCGGTGTGCAGCGCCACGGTGATGTCGTACTTCGCGGCCACGACGTGCGCGAACTCGGCGAGCGCGACCGCGCCGGTCACCATGTCCTTGTTGTACTGACCACCCAGGAACTCCGCACCACCGGTGGAGATCTGGATGATGCCGTCGCTCTCGGCCTCGGCGAACCCCCGCAGCGCGGCGTGCAGTGTCTGCGTCGACGTGACGTTGATGGCCGGGTAGGCAAACTTGCCTGCCTTCGCCCGGTCCAGCATCTCGTTGTAGACCTCGGGAGTTGCGATGGGCATCTGTCCGCTCCTTGGGTGTGCGGGTGTGCGTTCTTGGCCCTGACCAGGGCGCGACACTGCGCCGGGCACATCTTCCCAGACTCGGCCGGGAGCTCCACATCGCCTGTCCAGCCGTCATGCGAAAGGGGTGCACCGTTTCACGTGAAACAGTGCACCCCTCAGCAACCTCGCAGGTCAGGCCGGTGCGTGCGCGCCCGCCGGCCTCCCCGGCCGCCCTCAGTCCAGGCCGAGGTCACCGAGCTGGTAGCCCGTGATATAAGGCAGCCCGGCCTCGGCGATCGCCGAGGCGGCCCCGCGGTCGACGATCGTCGCGACCGCGACGACCTCGGCACCCGCCTCGCGGGCCGCCTCGACGGCGGTCAGCGGCGAGCCGCCGGTGGTCGAGGTGTCCTCGACCACCAGCACCCGGCGGCCGGTGATGTCCGGGCCCTCGATGCGGCGCTGCATGCCGTGCGCCTTCTGCGCCTTGCGGACGACGAACGAGTCCAGCCGGCGCCCGCGCGCCGCGGAGGCGTGCAGCATCGAGGTCGCGACCGGGTCGGCACCCAGCGTCAGCCCGCCGACCGCGTCGTAGTCCAGGTCGGCGGTGATGTCCAGCATCAGCTGCCCGACCAGCGGCGCGGCCTCGCCGTCCAGGGTGATCCGACGCAGGTCGATGTAGTAGTCGGCCTCCTTGCCGGAGGAAAGCGTCACCTTGCCGTGCACCACGGCCTTGTCCTTGATCTGCTGCAGCAGCGCGCCGCGCACGTCGTCACTCATGGCCATGAGCTTAGAGCCTGCCCGCGCGCCCCCGCCGGGCCGCTCAGGACAGCTCGCGCCAGCTCCAGGTCATGGAGATCTCCAGCGGGTCGATGGGCGTGACCAGGCGCGGCGCCGTGTTGAGGCCGTTGGGCGGGCCGGACTGCGGCTCGACGCAGACCGCCGCCTCCTGCTCGTCATAGACCACGACCCACTCGGTACGGCTGGTGACCCTCAGCTCCAGACGACCCGGCCAGGTGAGGGTGGCGTCCACCCCGCGCGGCATGCCGAAGCAGTCGTCCCAGGGGCCCGGCCTCGGCAGGATCCGCCGGCCGGTCGGCAGGTGGTCGTCGCCCCGCTCCTCCTGCCACTCGGGCGCGAAGTCGAGGCGTACGTCCGCCCCGTCCCCGAACGCGTTCCGGCGGAACCAGGGGTGCCAGCCGGCCTGCGCCGGGAAGGAGTCGGCGGCCGCCTCGACGCCCATCGTCAGGGTGAGCGAGCCGCCGTCCTCGGCCAGTTCGACGAGGTGGGTGACCCGCCCGGGGTAGGGCCACGGCGCGGCCGGGTCGCTGAGGTCGTAGGTGAAGGCCGCCTGCGTGGCGCTCGTCCGCGCGGTGCGCCAGGCGAGGTTGCGGCCGGTGCCGTGGATGGCGTGCGGAGCGGCGTTCACCGGCATCTGGTGCAGTCGGCCGCCGTTGCGGAACTGCCCGTGGTCGATCCGGCCGCACCACGGAACCATCGGGAAACAGCCGTACTTGGCACCCTGCCGCAGCAGCTCCGTGCCGGCGACGCGGAGACTGCCGACCCGGCAGCCGTTGTCGGGCTGGACGGTCACTTCGGCCGCTCCGGCGGCCAGCCGCACCGGTGCCGTCCGCGGCGCGGGCTGTGTGTCTTCGTCGGTGCTCACGTTCCGACCCTAGCGGTGCGGCACGGCGTACCGGGGAAAGCGGGGACGGCAGCCGGGCCGCGGGTCAGCGGCGGCGGCGCAGTACCCGGCCGACGACCACCGCGGAGGCCAGCACGACCGCGGCGGCCGGCGCCGCCCAGCGCAGGGTGGCCGAGGTGCCGCCGGTCTCGGGCGCGGGGACCGGGGCGTACCGGCCGCGCGGCGGGGCGTGGTCGACCTCCTCCGCGCTGCGCCCGATCATCGTCCGCCGGGCGTGCGCGGCCTCGGCGGGAGCCGCGGCGTCCGCCTCCGGACCGTAGGCGTGCTCGGCGCGCAGCTCGGGCACCCGGTCCTCGGCGACGAGGTCGTCCAGCGCGTCGCCGGTGTCGTCCGGGCCCGCCGGCTCCGCCGCCTCGACGGCGTCCTGGTCGCCGCGCGGGTCCAGGGCGGGCGGCGGCACCTCGGTGTCGAAGACGCCGGGCCGGGCGGCCTCCCCGGCGTCCGGCACCGGCCGCTGCCGCAGGTCCTCCGTCAGGTTCTCCGCGAAACGGTCCAGCAGCCGGCGGCCGGCGGACTCCGCCGAGCGGTCGGTGGCCTCGGCGAGCCGGCCGTCGCCGTGGACCGTGCCGGCGCAGGAGAGCGTCGTGCCGGGGCCGGGCTCGGTGGCCGGCGCGAGCCGGACGGTCAGCGTCAGCGCGACCGCTCCGTCGCCCCGCGCCTCGGTGCCCTTCGCCTCGACGGTCACCGCCGCGTCCGCGCCGTCGTCCCCCGGCGCGCCGTCGCCGGGCCCGCTGACCGTCAGCGAGCCGCGATAGGTGATCGTGGAGCTTCCGATGCGCAGCCGCAGCCGGCCCTCGGGGCGGTGCGGGGCCGCCTCGGCGTCGAGCTGGACCCCCGGGACACAGCGCGCCACCCGCTCGGGCTCGGTGAGCGCCTGCCGCACGGTCCCGACGGGAAACGGAACGTACACCTCATGCTCCATGACATGGGAGCCTACCCAGCAGCCCCGGACCCGTGCCCTCCCACGCACAACTTTCTGCGCACCGGCCCGGTGCCGCGGACCGGCCGGTAGCCTGCGCCCGCCCGGCGCCGCCGCGGCGCGCGTTCAGTCCGGATACCGCGGGTGCATCAGCGTCGACGGCGGCAGGCCGGACATCCGGCACCGCGCCTCCCCCCGCTGCCCCTCCTGCAACTCCTGGAGCGTCAGGCCCGTCAGGACGGGGGCGTCGGGCGCGAGGCCGAAGCGCGGCCGGTGCCGCGCGGCGAGCACGAAGCCCCAGTACTGGAGCGGGGAGGCGGCGGAGGCGTCCGCGGGTGCCGGGCGGGCGGAGTCCACCGGGCGGTCCGGCCCGCCGAAGAAGTCCACCGGCCGGCCCGGCAGGCGGTACGGCACGGTCGCCAGGCCCACCGAACGGATCGTCGCCTCCACCGTCCAGTACGCCCGCGGCCGGGTCACCGGCGGCCCGGCGTGCACCACCAGCCGCCCGTCGTCGGCCAGCATCCGTGCCGCGAGGCCGTAGAACTCCTGCGAGTAGAGCTTGGTGCTGGCGGTGATCCCCGGGTCCGGCAGGTCGGAGACGATGACGTCGTACGGCGCCGGGCGCCCGGCGCGGCCGGACCCTTCCTGCTGCCGCAGCCAGTCGAAGGCGTCGGCGGTGACCACCTGCACCCGGGGATCGGCGAGCGAACGGTGGTTGAGGCGGGCGAGGCCCGGGTCCGAGTGCGCCAACTCCGTGACGCCGGGGTCGAGTTCGACGACGGTGACCGAGCGGACCGAGCGGTAGCGGAGGATCTCGCGCACCGCCAGGCCGTCGCCGCCGCCCAGGACCAGCACCCGGCCGCGCGGACCGCCCGCCATCGCCGGGTGCACCAGCGCTTCGTGGTACCGGAATTCGGTGTCCGAGCTGACCCGCAGCCGGCCGTCGAGAAAGAGCTCCAGCGGCCGGCCGGAACCTTTCCTCCCGTGTCCCGCACCGGCTCCGGCCTCCGTGCCGCCGGTCAGCACCACCTCCTGGATGCCGGTCTGCACCGCGACCCGCGCCGACGCCCCGTACACCGCCCGCCGGGCGGCCCGTTCGAACGGCGCGGCCAGCACCATGCCCGCGGCGAGCAGCACCAGCACCAGGGCGTTGACGCCGAGCAGCGTCCAGCGGGCGCGGACGGTCAGATCGCGGCGGAACAGCCACAGCACCAACGCGCCGCCGGCCACCGCGTTGACCGCGCCGGTGACCAGCGCGCCGGTCAGCTGGCCGAGGCTGGGCAGCAGCAGGAAGGGAAAGGCCAGCCCGCCCACCAGCGCACCGACGTAGTCCGCCGCGAACAGGTCGGCGACCGCACCGCCCGCGTCCTGCCGGCGGACCCGCTGGATCAGCGTCATCAGCAGCGGCACCTCGGCGCCGATCAGCACGCCGAGGATCAGCGAGAAGCCGACGAGCGCGGAGTGCGACCGGCCCAGCCAGGCGAAGCAGGCGTAGAGCGCCATCGCCGAGCAGCCGCCGACCAGCGCCAGACCGGTCTCGACCAGGCCGAAGCCGACCGCCGCCCGGCAGCGCATCCGCTTGGCGAGCAGCGCGCCGACGCCCATCGCGAAGACCATGACGGACAGCACGACCGATGCCTGGGTGACCGAGTCGCCGTCCAAGTACGTTGCCAGGGCGACCAGTTCGAGCTCGTACACCAGGCCGCAGGCGGCGCAGACGAAGACCACGGCGAGGACCAACAGCCGGCCGAGCCCGGCCGGCACGGGCAGTCGCGCCGGCGTCATGGCCTCCGGCGGCCCGACGACACCGGTGAGAACGCGCTCTGACGGGTCGATCATGCCGCGAACGCTACGTGACGCTTCCGTCGCTCTTCGTCACCCACACGTGTGCACTCTGCGGGCCACACGCCCCAGTTGGAGCGCTGTCCGCGTGCACGGGACGGCGGATGTCGCCGCGCGGCACGACCGGCGCACACCACTCCGCTCGCGCCCACCTGCCACGCCACGCCCCGAGCGCGCGACCGCCCCGCCCCACGCCCTCGTACCGCCCCCGCGGCCCGCCGGCCCGTCTGCGCCTTCCGCCCCACCCCGGTCAGACCGCGGCGACCGCCGCGTGTACGCCCACCCGCGTACGGGTGGCCACCAAGCGGCCCTCCTGCGGGTACGCATGCCACGTCCGCCAGCGCACCTGACCCTGCTGACACTGCGCCAGCAGCGCGGTGAAGGCGTGCGGCGAACCGGGGAACGTTCCGGCCAGCCCGTGCGGATGCTCGGCGACCAGCGCGAGCAACTCCTGCGCCCGGCCCGCGAACGAGCCGCGCGAGAGGGTCTCCACATGCGCGGCGAATTCGTATTCCCAGTCGCCCAGGCGCTTGGCCACACCGAGCGGCAGCGGGGTGCTGCTGCCCGGCATGCAGGCGACCGTCTCGGAGCACGTCCCGTGCTCTTCTTCGAGAAGCACTTGGTGAGAGGCGCCGAGGAGTCTCAACTGCACGTGTGCGCCGTGGAGTTGGAGGTCGAGTACGGCCAGGGCCGGCAGGGGTTCCCTGCCCAGCGCCCAGGCCAGGTCGGATGCGCGGGTATCGGTGTACGCCGTCTTCAGAGTGGTGAGCATGGGTCGGCTCCGCAAGCACGCAGTGGAATGGTGGGCCGGCCCGCCCGTGAAGGATCAGGAATGTACGTCTGCCTGCCGGCTCGTGCCCACGTGGGAATCGGAGAACGTGGGGGAATTCTCTAGGGAGAGGGAATCATGAAAGCCCACTCAGCCACAGCGTTTTTACCCATCTTCTCCGGGTTTCCATCCCCTAGAGGGCCAGGCAGTTCATCTGTTCAACGACACGCGGCCCGACGGGTTTCGGCCTCCCTGCCGGCCCCCTCCGGGCCGCATATGCACAAGGGCAAGAGCCCCCGTCATGTGTGCCGTTGAGCGGCCGCTCCGACCGGTTCCGCGAGCCGCCGCCCGGAGCTGCCGCGCGTCCGGTTCAGGAACCTCCGCCGCAGCCACCGCCGCCACCGCCACCCCCGCCGCAGCCGCCGCCCCCGCAGGAGGAGCCGCCGCCGCACGAGTGCCCGCCACCGTGGTGTCCGCCCCCGTGGTGGCCGCCGCCTCCGCACGAGGAACCACCGCCGCCGCCGGCCCACCAACTGCCCCCGCCGGCGGCACCGCGGTACCCGCGGCCCTTCCGCCCGCCGGTGCCGCTCCGCGAAGCCAGGGCCACCAGCCCGATCACCGCCGCGCAGATCACCAGGAATGCCACGATCCCCATCTGCCTCACACTCCTTTCGCTCCCCCGCAGCGTGGAGGTCCCTCCCACGCCCTTCAGGCAGTGGGGAGCATCGCTCCGTCCGGCACCCGGTGCGCCACCGGAGCGGGACCGCCGCTCCGGACCGGCACCCGGGGCGCCCTGCGGCACCGTCCCGTGCCGCCGGTCCGCCACCGTCGGCGGCCGTCACTGTCCTTGGTGCGGGGCTGATGCCCCGGCTCCGGAGTCTCAAAGCACAGTTGAGGAACTCCAGAGGTTCGGCGGAGGATGGCGCGCATGGACCGACCGCTGCTCAATCGTCGCCTCGCCGAATTCGGCACCACGATCTTCGCCGAGATGTCGGCGCTCGCCGTACGGACCGGCTCCCTCAACCTCGGTCAGGGCTTCCCCGACGCCGACGGGCCCGAGGAGGTCCGGGAGGCGGCGGTGCGCGCGCTGCGCGACGGCCGTGGGAACCAGTACCCGCCCGGCCCCGGCATCCCCGAACTGCGCGCCGCCGTCGCCGCCCACCAGGAGCGCTTCTACGGCCACCTCGGCCTCTCCTACGACCCCGAGACCGAGGTCCTGGTCACCGCCGGCGCCACCGAGGCCATCGCGGCCTCGCTGCTCGCCCTGCTCGAACCGGGCGACGAGGTCATCGCCCTGGAGCCGTACTACGACTCGTACGCCGCGTGCATCGCGATGGCGGGCGGCCGGCGGGTCCCGGTGACCCTGCGTCCGCACGCGGAGTCCGGCAGCTACCGCCTCGACCTCGACGAGCTGCGCGACGCGATCACCGAGAACACCCGCCTCATCCTGCTCAACACCCCGCACAACCCCACCGGCACCGTCCTCACCCACGAGGAGCTCTCCGCCATCGCCCGGCTGGCCGTGGAACGCGACCTCCTGGTCGTCACCGACGAGGTGTACGAACACCTGGTCTTCGAGGGCGGGCACCTGCCGCTCGCGTCCTTCCCCGGGATGCGCGAGCGCACCGTCACCATCAGCTCGGCCGGCAAGACCTTCTCCTTCACCGGCTGGAAGGTCGGCTGGATCACCGCACCGGCGGAACTGGTCGCCGCCGTCCGCTCGGCCAAGCAGTTCCTGACGTACGTCTCCGCCGGCCCCTTCCAGTACGCCGTCGCCGAGGCCCTCGCCCTCCCCGACAGCTACTTCACCGGCCTGCGGGACGATCTGCGCACCAAGCGCGACGTGCTGGCCGCCGGCCTCGCCGACGCCGGTTTCCAGGTCTTCCGCCCCACCGGCACGTACTTCATCACCACCGACATCCGGCCCCTCGGCGAGACCGACGGCTTCGCCTTCTGCCGGGCGCTGCCCGAGCGCGCCGGCGTCGTCGCCATCCCCAACGCGGTCTTCTACGACCACAAGGACGAGGGCGCCCCGTTCGTGCGCTTCGCCTTCTGCAAGAGCATCGAGGTCCTCCAGGAGGCGGCGGGCCGGCTGAAGGCCCTCGCGAGCGGCTAGCCGCCGGGCCCGGCACGACGGACGCGGGCCCGGGGAGCCTTCGCTCCTCGGGCCCGCGCAGCCGGGTGGGTGGGGACGTACGGGCGGTTACGCCTCGCCGTCGCCCGGCTTCTCGTCGGAGTCGCCTTCGATCTCGGCCTCCAGGCCGAGCTGCTCGACGACCCACTTGTCGAATTCGATCGACGCGCGAATCCAGCTGACCGTGCTCGACACGAAGTGTTCGAGCGAGACGCCGGTGCCGATCAGCATCGATGCCTCACCGATCAGACGGACCGTGCCGTCGTCATGGGTGTGGGTGTAGGCCTTGGGCCACAGCGTCCGGCGGTTCCAGTCGTCGATCGCCTCCAGCAGCTTCGACTTCTCATCGATGCCGTGGACACGGTCGTAGAACGTGCGGACGGAGAAGATCTGCTGCTCCTCCTCGCCCCGGAACATGAAGTACGTGCGGAACTGCTCCCACGGGGCGGCGAGGTCACCCTCCTCGTCGACTACGTACTTCAGCTCCATCTGGTCGAGGAGCTGCTTGACCAGGTCCTGGTCTGGCACGACGGGACCATCAGGCCCCGACGGCTCGGGTTCGGGCTGGCCCCCGAAATTCGGAATCGAGGACGGGTCGATGCTCACCGTGGAATTCCCTTCGTATGGTCACTGCCATCCTCCCCCACATCGGCCCCGTCGTGGCAACCCCGGCGGGACGCGCGGGTCAGGACGTGCCGCGACCGGGCACCTCCACCGACAGGCCGTCCCCGTCCACGTCCACCCGGACGGTGTCCCCGTCCAGGACCTCGCCGGCCAGGATGGCCCGGGCCAGCTGGTCGCCGATGGCCGTCTGGACCAGGCGGCGCAGCGGGCGGGCGCCGTAGGACATGTCGGGGGCCGGGGCGTCGATCACCGGTTCGTGGCCGAGCCAGGCGAGCCAGGCCAGGGCGCGGTCGGTGACGTCCAGGGTCAGCCGGCGGTCGCCGAGCCGCCGCTGGAGGTGGGCCAGCTGGATCCGGGCGATCCGCTGCAGCTCCTCGGCGCCCAGCGGGTGGAAGACCACCACGTCGTCGAGGCGGTTGAGGAACTCGGGGCGGAAGGACGCGCGGACCGTCTCCAGCACCTTCTCCTTCTTCTGCTCCTCCTTCATGAGCGGGTCCATGAGGTAGGCGGAGCCGAGGTTGGAGGTCAGGATGAGCAGCGTGTTGCGGAAGTCGACGGTGCGGCCCTGGCCGTCCGTGAGCCGGCCGTCGTCGAGGACCTGCAACAGGATGTCGAAGACCTCGGTGTGCGCCTTCTCCACCTCGTCGAGCAGGATCACGCTGTACGGCCGCCGGCGGACCGCCTCGGTGAGCTGGCCGCCCTCCTCGTAGCCGACGTAGCCGGGCGGCGCGCCGACGAGCCGGGCGACCGAGTGCTTCTCGCCGTACTCCGACATGTCGATGCGGACCATCGCCCGCTCGTCGTCGAAGAGGAAGTCCGCGAGCGCCTTGGCCAGCTCCGTCTTGCCGACACCGGTCGGGCCCAGGAAGAGGAACGAGCCGGTGGGCCGGTCCGGGTCGGCGATTCCGGCGCGGGTACGGCGCACCGCGTCCGACACCGACCGCACGGCCTCGGCCTGGCCGATCAGCCGCTTGCCGAGTTCCTCCTCCATCCGCAGCAGCTTCTGGGTCTCGCCCTCCAACAGGCGGCCGGCCGGGATGCCGGTCCAGGCACCGACCACGTCCGCGATGTCGTCCGGGCCGACCTCCTCCTTGACCATGGACTCCTTGGACGCCTCCTGCTCGGCCTCGGCGGCGGCCGCCGCCTCCAGCTCGTGCTCGACGTCCGGGATCTCGCCGTAGAGCAGCTTGGAGGCGGTGTCGAAGTCGCCGTCGCGCTGGGCCCGCTCGGCCTGGCCGCGCAGTTCGTCGAGCCGCTCCTTGAGCTCGCCGACGCGGTTGAGGCTCTGCTTCTCCTTCTCCCAGCGGGCGGTCAGACCGCGCAGCTCCTCCTCCTTGTCGGCGAGGTCCTTGCGCAGCTTCTCCAGGCGCTGGAGCGAACCGGCGTCGGTCTCGTTCTTGAGCGCCAGCTCCTCCATCTTGAGGCGGTCGACGGCGCGCTGGAGCTCGTCGATCTCCAGCGGGGAGGAGTCGATCTCCATGCGGAGCCGGGACGCGGCCTCGTCGACGAGGTCGATGGCCTTGTCTGGCAGGAAGCGGGAGGTGATGTAGCGGTCGGACAGGGTGGCCGCGGCGACCAGCGCGGAGTCCGCGATCTGGACCTTGTGGTGCGCCTCGTAGCGGCCCTTGAGCCCGCGCAGGATCGCCACCGTGTCCTCGACGGTCGGCTCGGCGACCAGCACCTGCTGGAAGCGCCGCTCCAGTGCCGGGTCCTTCTCGATCCGCTCGCGGTACTCGTCGAGGGTGGTCGCGCCGACCATCCGCAGCTCGCCGCGAGCCAGCATCGGCTTGAGCATGTTGCCCGCGTCCATGGACGAGTCGCCGCCGGCGCCCGCGCCGACGACCGTGTGCAGCTCGTCGATGAAGGTGATGATCCGGCCCTCGCTGGACTTGATCTCCGCCAGGACGGTCTTCAGCCGTTCCTCGAACTCACCGCGGTACTTGGCGCCCGCGACCATCGCACCCAGGTCCAGCGCGACCAGCCGCTTGTCGCGCAGCGACTCGGGCACGTCGCCCTTGACGATCCGCTGCGCCAGCCCCTCGACGACGGCGGTCTTGCCCACGCCCGGCTCGCCGATCAGCACCGGGTTGTTCTTCGTACGGCGCGACAGCACCTGCACCACACGGCGGATCTCGTGGTCCCGGCCGATCACCGGGTCGAGCTTGCCCTCCCGGGCCGCCGCGGTGAAGTCCGTACCGAACTTCTCCAGCGCCTTGTACGTGCCCTCCGGGTCGGGGTTGGTCACCCGCTGTCCGCCGCGGCTCGCCTCGAAGGCCGCCAGCAGCTTCTTCGCGGAGGCGCCCTGCCGGTCCAGCAGCTCACCGGTGCGGCCGCCCTTGGCGGCGATCCCGATCAGCAGGTGCTCGGTGGAGACGTAGGCGTCGTCCAGCTCCTTGGCACGCTGCGTGGCGTCCGCGATGGCGGACAGCAGCTCGCGGTCGGGCTGCGGCGGGGCGACGGTCGAACCCTGCACGCTGGGCAGCGCGGCGAGCTGGCGCTCGGCGCCGCTGCGCAGCGCGGCGGCGTCCGCCTCGACCGCGGCCAGCAGGTCCATGATGTTCTCGTTGTCCTGCCCGGCCAGCAGCGCGAGCAGCAGGTGGGCGGACGTCATGTCCGCGTGCCCGGCGGTGACCGCCCGCTCATTGGCGGCGCTCAGCGCCTCCCGGCTCTTGTTCGTCAGCTCGGCGTCCACGGTCCTCGCGATCCTCCTCGTACTCGTGCTCGTAGCCCGTACCGCACAGGTGCCCCGAGCCAATCCTGCTCATGCCGTCGTGCGATAAGTTGAGTCTAGTCCACTCAAGGCGGCTCTTGCGGGTGAACGGCCCCGAACTCGCCTTCGCCTGCGGCGAAACCCGGCAACACTGGCCTCCGACCACGAGGAGGTGCAGCAAGACGGCTATGGCACACGAGCCCATGTCCACGCAGGACGACACCCTCCTGGAGGGCTTCCTGGCCCTGGAAACGCCGCACGGCTTCCGGGCCGAGCTCATCGAGGGGGAGATCGCTGTGACACCGCCGCCGGACGGCGACCACGAGGACTACCTGAGCCTTGTCTTCGAGCAGGTGCTCAGCCAGTCTGCAACCGCCATGCAGATCTCGGGCCACAAAGGACTTCTCCTCCCCGCCGGGGAGGGCAAGCCCCCCAACCACGTGATCCCCGACGCCACCCTCGCCCCCCGCGCCCTGCGCCTCTTCCGGGGCGCCCCCTCCTGGATGCCCGGTGACGGCGTCGCCATGGTCGTCGAGGTGACGTCGACCAATCCCCGCACGGACCGCAAGGACAAGCGGCACGGCTACGCCCGTGCCGGCATCCCCCTCTACCTCCTCGTCGACGGCGACAAGTCCGCCCTCACCCTGTTCAGCGAGCCGGAGAACGGGGACTACAGCGGGTCCCACACCCAGCCGTTCGGCAAGCCCGTCCCCCTCCCCGCGCCCTTCTCCTTCGACCTCGACACCGGCGACTTCCGCTGACCGCCGGGCCCCGCCCCCGGGGCCCCGATTACGCTGGCGGCCATGGCCCACGACCTCAGCGCCCTCAGCCCGGAGTACCTCGCTTTCTGGGGCGAGTACCTGATGCCGACGCTCACCACGCTGCGCAGGGACGGGACGCCGCACGTCGTGCCGGTGGGTGTCACCTACGACGCCGGGCAGCGGATCGCGCGGATCATCACCCGCAAGGACAGCACCAAGGTCAAGAACATCCTCGCCGCCGGCGCGGACGGCGCCACCGTGGCCGTGTGCCAGGTCGACAAGGGCCGCTGGGCGACGCTGGAGGGCATCGCGCGGGTGCGTACGGACGCCGAGACGGTGGCCGACGCGGTGAACCGCTACGCCGAGCGGTACGGGCGGATGCCGTCCCCCAACCCCGATCGGGTCATGATCGAGATCGCCGTGACCAAGGCGATGGGGCGGGCCTAGGATCCCTGGACCCCAAGAGGTCCAGACCTGTCCGAAATCGGATCGTCCGCCTCCGGGAAAACCCCTCCACCTGGTACTCAGGTACGAACAGGACATGAACAACTCCGCGCGATGACGGACGACTTCGGCCTGTTCTGCGCAGAAGACAGCAGCTGGAGGCCGCATGGGGTCGGCATTGGGCAACGCGACGACCGCGCCACGCCGTCCGCGCCGCACCCGCCGGCGCCCGCACGCCGAGCTCTGCCCGCGCTGCGGCGGCCAACTCGCCGTCAACCAGGACGGCTGGAAGATCTGCCACGCCTGCGGATACGCCTCGCCGCCCGGCACAGCCCCTCCACCGCGGGCCGCACTCGGGGGTATCGTCGCCCCCACAGTCGCCACGCCCCGGAGGGCACGATGAACTCGGTCCGAGTCACGGCGATCGCCTGCCTGATGCCGCTGTCCGAGCTGGACGAGGATCCGTTCCTGGTCGACGACCGCAGCCAGCACGACATGTGCAATCAGTGGGCGGCGGCCCGTGACTACCACCTGACCTGCCGGCTCAGCCTGCATCAGCTGCGCGCCGACCACAGCGCGCTGTGGCGCGATGTGGAAGAGGGCCTGGTGGATGTGTTCGTGACGCCCAACCGCCGGGCGCTGGAGAACGCCATCGACGGGGCCGACGAGTTCACCGAGCGGTGCGCGGCGGCCGGCGTCCGGCTGGAGACCGCCGACCTCGACGAGCCGGTCTACACGCTCGCGATGAAGTCCCAGGTGCACCGGCGGCTGTCGATGCCCACGGCCGGCTACAACGGCTGCTGAGGCCCGTACGCAGGACGAAGGGCCGGGGTGCGCCACCCCGGCCCTTCGTCCTTCGCGCAGCTGGCGTGCGGCACGCGCTACTCGGAACGCGTGGGCCGCCACACCACCAGCGCACTGGTCTGCTGGACGTCCTGATACGGCACCAGGTCGCGCCGGTAGGAAGCGTGCACCGCCGCCTCCCGCTGCCGCATCGCGCTGGCCGCGCCCTCCAGGGCGCCCTGGAGTTCGGCGACCCGCTGCTGCAGGGCCGCGACCTGGTTCTCCAGCTCGATGATGCGCTTGATGCCGGCGAGGTTGATGCCCTCGTCCTGGGACAACTGCTGCACGGTACGCAGCAGTTCGATGTCCCGGGCGGAGTAGCGGCGGCCCCGCCCCGGCGTACGGTCCGGCGAGACCAGGCCCAGCCGGTCGTACTGCCGCAGGGTCTGCGGATGCAGGCCGGAGAGCTGGGCCGCGACGGAGATGACGTACACCGGCGACTCATCGGTCAGTTCATACGGGTTACGACGCTGCCCGCCCCGGCTGTCCATCTCATGCTCCCTTCGCGGCCTGGAACAGCTCCGCCCGCGGGTCCGCTCCCGCGGTCGCGTCGCGATAGGACTCCAACGCTTCCTTCGCCTCGTCGCCGAGCTCGTCGGGAACGACCACCTCTATGGTGACCAGCAGATCACCACGGGTGCCGTCCTTGCGGGCCGCGCCCTTGCCCCGGGCCCGCATGGTGCGCCCGTTGGGGGTACCGGCCGGCAGCTTCAGGGTCACCGGCGGACCGCCCAGCGTGGGCACCTTCACCTCGCCGCCGAGCGCGGCCTCCGGGAAGGTGACCGGCACGGTGACGGTGAGGTTGTCGCCCTTCCGGCCGAACACCGGGTGGGCGCCGACGTGCACGACGACGTACAGATCACCGGCCGGGCCGCCCTGCTCGCCCGGAGCGCCCTTGCCGCGCAGCCGGATGCGCTGCCCGTCGGAGACGCCCGCGGGGATGCGGACCTGCATCGTGCGCGCACTGGTCGCGCGCCCGCTGCCCTTGCAGACGTCGCAGGGGTCCTGGGCGATCAGACCCCGGCCCTTGCAGTCCGCGCAGGGATCGGTCAGCGAGAACCCGCCGCCCGCGCCCCGGCTGACCTGACCGGTGCCGACGCAGGTCGGGCAGACCCGCGGCGTACCGTTCTTGTCGCCGGTGCCGGAACACGACTTGCACGGCGCCTGGCTGGACATCCGCAGCGGGACCGTGGCCCCGTCGACCGCCTCGGTGAAGCTCAGCGTCACCTCGGACTCGATGTCCTGGCCGCGGCGCGGCTGGGTACGCGTGCCGGCGCCACCGCGGTTGAACAGGCCCCCGAAGACGTCCCCGAGACCGCCGCCGAAGCCGCCGGCTCCGCCCGCGCCGCCCGAACCGCCCGCGCCACCCCCGAAGAGGTCGCCCAGGTCGAAGTTGAACGAGCCGCCGCCCCCGCCGGGGCCGGGACGGAAGCCGCCGTTGCCGAACAGGGCCCGCGCCTCGTCGTACTCCTTGCGGCGCTTGGCATCACCCAGGACGTCGTTGGCCTCGGAGATCTCCTTGAAGCGCTCCTCGGCCTTGGTGTCGCCCTTGTTGGCGTCCGGGTGGTTCTCCCGGGCCAGCTTGCGGTACGCCTTCTTGATCTCCGCTTCGGTGGCGTCCTTGGGGACGCCGAGGACCTTGTAGTAGTCCTTCTCCACGAAGTCCTTGGTGCTCATCCCCGACGTCCCTCCTTCCGCACCGTTTTCCTGTTCTTCCGCACGTCAGCCCTCGTCCGGGCCACCGCTCTCCTCGTCCGCAGCCGTGGCGCCCTTGGCGTCGTCCTCGGATCCCGACTTGGCGCCCTGCGCGCCCGGCTGCGGCTCGGCGACGGCGACCCGCGCGGGGCGGATCGTTCGCTCACCGATGCGATACCCGGGCTGAAGGATCGCAACGCACGTCGTCTCGGTGACATCCGGCGCGTACGAGTGCATCAGCGCTTCGTGGATCGTCGGGTCGAAGGGCTCGCCCTCCTTGCCGAACTGCTGCAGACCGAGCTTGGCGACCACGGTCTCCAGCGATTCGGCCACCGACTTGAAGCCGCCGACCAACTCGCCGTGCTCCCGCGCCCGGCCCACGTCGTCGAGCACGGGAAGGAGCTCGGACAGGAGGTTCGCCGCGGCGATCTCCTTGACCGTGATCCGGTCCCGCTCCACCCGACGGCGGTAGTTCTGGTACTCCGCCTGGAGCCGCTGGAGGTCACCGGTGCGCTCGTTGAGCGCCGAGCGTGCCTGGTCCAGCTGCGCCTGGAGTGCTACGTCCTGTACGTCCCCGGCCGGGGCCGAGCCCGCCTTGTCGGCGGACTCGGCCTGCGCCGCGTCTTCAGGGGCGGCGTCGGAGGGGACGTCAGGCTTCTCGTCGAAGCCCGGGGTCTCCTCCGTCACGCGGCACCGTCCTTCTTGGGCTTCTCGTCGTCGACGATCTCGGCGTCGACGACGTCGTCGGCGGCCTCCGACTGGGCCTGGTCACCGGGGGCAGCGCCCTCGGCGCCGCCCGCGGCCTGGGCGTCGGCGTACATGGCCTGGCCCAGCTTCTGCGAGACGGCCGCGACCTTCTCGGTGGCGGTGCGGATCTCCGCGGTGTCCTCGCCCTTGAGCTTCTCCTTCAGCTCGGCGACGGCGGTCTCGACCTCGGTCTTGACCTCACCGGGGACCTTTTCCTCGTTGTCCTTGAGGAACTTCTCGGTCTGGTAGACCAGCTGCTCGCCCTGGTTGCGGGTCTCGGCGGCCTCGCGGCGCTTGTGGTCCTCGTCCGCGTAGCGCTCGGCCTCCTCACGCATGCGGTCGACCTCGTCCTTCGGCAGCGAGGAGCCGCCGGTGACGGTCATCTTCTGCTCCTTGCCCGTGCCCAGGTCCTTCGCGGTCACGTGCATGATGCCGTTGGCGTCGATGTCGAAGGAGACCTCGATCTGCGGGACGCCGCGGGGCGCCGGCGGCAGACCGGTCAGCTCGAACATCCCGAGCTTCTTGTTGTACGCCGCGATCTCGCGCTCGCCCTGGTAGACCTGGATCTGCACGGACGGCTGGTTGTCCTCGGCCGTCGTGAAGATCTCGGAGCGCTTGGTCGGGATCGTGGTGTTGCGCTCGATGAGCTTGGTCATGATGCCGCCCTTGGTCTCGATGCCGAGGGACAGCGGGGTGACGTCCAGCAGGAGGACGTCCTTGACCTCACCCTTGAGGACACCGGCCTGCAGGGTGGCGCCGATGGCGACGACCTCGTCCGGGTTGACGCCCTTGTTGGCGTCCTTGCCGCCGGTCAGCTCCTTGACGAGCTCGGCGACGGCCGGCATACGGGTCGAGCCGCCGACCAGGACCACGTGGTCGATCTCGGACAGCTGGATGCCGGCGTCCTTGATGACGTTGTGGAACGGGGTCTTGCAGCGCTCCAGGAGATCCGCGGTGAGCTGCTGGAACTGCGAGCGCGTGAGCTTCTCGTCCAGGTGCAGCGGGCCCTCGGCGGAGGCGGTGATGTAGGGAAGGTTGATCGTCGTCTCGGTGGAGGACGACAGCTCGATCTTCGCCTTCTCGGCGGCCTCGCGCAGACGCTGCAGCGCCATCTTGTCCTTGGCCAGGTCGACGCCGTGGCCGTTCTGGAACTGCTTGACCAGGTAGTCGACGACGCGCTGGTCCCAGTCGTCACCACCGAGGTGGTTGTCACCGTTGGTGGCCTTCACCTCGACGACGCCGTCGCCGATCTCCAGCAGCGAGACGTCGAAGGTGCCGCCACCGAGGTCGAAGACCAGAATGGTCTGGTCGTCCTTCTCCAGGCCGTAGGCCAGGGCGGCCGCGGTGGGCTCGTTGACGATGCGCAGGACGTTGAGGCCCGCGATCTCACCGGCCTCCTTGGTGGCCTGGCGCTCGGAGTCGTTGAAGTAGGCCGGAACGGTGATGACCGCGTCGACGACCTTCTCGCCCAGGTACGCCTCGGCGTCCCGCTTGAGCTTCTGCAGGATGAAGGCGCTCATCTGCTGCGGGTTGAAGCCCTTGCCGTCGATGTCGATCTTCCAGTCGGTGCCCATGTGGCGCTTGACCGACCGGATGGTCCTGTCGACGTTGGTGACCGCCTGGCGCTTCGCGACCTCGCCGACCAGCACCTCGCCGTTCTTGGCGAAGGCGACAACGGACGGCGTGGTCCTGGCGCCCTCGGCGTTGGTGATGACGGTGGGCTCACCGCCTTCGAGAACACTGACGACGGAGTTCGTCGTGCCCAGGTCGATGCCGACCGCACGTGCCATTTCAATTCCTCCAGCTGACTTGAGTGGAACAGGCTCAAGAGTGCAGCACCCGGGAAATCCTGTCAACAGACCTGAGTCGTGTCCACTCAACTTTTATGTCGCCCTTATCGTCACCCAGCCGCAACGAAGACGTGCCCGCCCCGCGCAGGGTTGCCTGCGCGACACAGATCACCGGCCGGGCGGCTTCATGGGGCCGGGGAGAATGGGTAACCTCAGCCGCAGACCAAAAAAGTTACTGCTTAGTAGTTCCGCTGAGTCCGCTCAGCTTTCTCCGTTCTTCCGCTCGCGCAGGTTCGAGGAGCCCCCAATGCAACTCGCCGCGATCATCGTGTCGCTGGTCCTAATCGCGGTCGGCGTCGCGCTGTTCGGCCGTGCCATCCTGCAGATCTACCGTTCCGTGCGGCTCGGCCAGCCGGTACCCGCCGGCACCCGGACCGACAATCCCGGCCGACGCACGGTCACGGTGGTCAAGGAGTTCCTCGGCCACACCAGGATGAACCGCTGGGGCGTCGTCGGCGTCGCGCACTGGTTCGTGGCGGTGGGCTTCTTCTCGCTGCTGCTGACGATCGTCAACGCCATCGGCCAGCTCTTCCAGGCCGACTGGCTGATCCCGATCATCGGCGACTGGACGCCGTACAACGTCTTCGTCGAGTTCATCGGTCTGATGACGACGCTGGGCATCGTGACCCTGATCGTCATCCGCCAGCTGAGCAAGCCCGGCAAGGCCGGCCGCAAGTCCCGCTTCACCGGCTCCAACTTCGGCCAGGCGTACTTCGTCGAGGCCGTCATCCTCATCGTCGGCATCTGCATCGTGACGCTGCACGCCCTGGAGGGCGCCCAGCACCACGTCGAGGGCTACGAGGCGTCGTTCTTCGCCTCGTACCCGCTGGTCGCGGCCTTCAAGGGGCTGAGCCTCGGCACCCTCCAGTTCCTGACCTACCTCTTCGCGCTGATCAAGATCGCGACGTCCTTCATCTGGATGATCACGGTCGCGCTGAAGACGGACATGGGCGTCGCCTGGCACCGCTTCCTGGCCTTCCCCAACATCTGGTTCAAGCGCGAGTCGGACGGCGACGTGGCGCTCGGCGCGCTGCAGCCGATGACCTCCGCGGGCAAGCCGATCGACTTCGAGGACCCGGGCGAGGACGACCAGTTCGGCGTCTCGCAGATCGAGCACTTCTCCTGGAAGGGCCTGCTCGACTTCTCCACCTGCACCGAGTGCGGCCGCTGTCAGTCGCAGTGCCCCGCCTGGAACACCGGCAAGCCGCTCTCCCCGAAGCTGATGATCATGGCGCTGCGCGACCACGCGCACGCCAAGGCCCCGTACCTGCTCGCCGGCGGCGGCAAGTCGATGGAGGGCGAGGAGCAGGCGACCGAGGAGCAGCTGGCGGGCGTCCCGGCGTCCGCGCTCGCCGAGGCCGAGCGCCCGCTGATCGGCACGCTGGAGGAGAACGGCGTCATCGACCCCGACGTCCTGTGGTCCTGCACCACCTGCGGCGCCTGCGTCGAGCAGTGCCCGGTCGACATCGAGCACATCGACCACATCGTCGACATGCGCCGCTACCAGGTCATGATCGAGTCCTCGTTCCCGTCCGAGGCGGGCACGATGCTCAAGAACCTGGAGAAGAAGGGCAACCCCTGGGGCCTGGCCAAGAAGCAGCGGCTCGCCTGGACCAAGGAGGTCGACTTCGAGATCCCGGTCGTCGGCAAGGACGTCGAGGACCTCACCGAGGTCGACTACCTCTACTGGGTCGGCTGCGCCGGCGCCCTGGAGGACCGCGCCAAGAAGACCACCAAGGCGTTCGCCGAGCTGCTGCACATCGCCGGCGTCAAGTTCGCGATCATGGGTGGCGACGAGGCGTGCACCGGTGACTCGGCCCGCCGGCTGGGCAACGAGTTCCTCTTCCAGCAGCTCGGCCAGCAGAACGTCGAGATGCTGAACATGGCCTTCGGCGAGGACGGCGAGGACGAGTCCACCAAGAAGCCCAAGGCCAAGAAGAAGATCGTCGCGACCTGCCCGCACTGCTTCAACACCATCGCGAACGAGTACCCGCAGCTGGGCGGCGAGTACGAGGTCATCCACCACACCCAGCTGCTGCAGCACCTGATCGACGAGGGCAAGCTGATCCCCGTCACCCCGGTCGAGGGTCTGATCACGTACCACGACCCCTGCTACCTGGGCCGCCACAACAAGGTCTACACGCCGCCGCGCGAGATCATCGCCAAGGTGCCGGGCCTGCGGAACGAGGAGATGCACCGCCACAAGGAGCGCGGCTTCTGCTGTGGCGCCGGCGGTGCCCGGATGTGGATGGAAGAGCGCATCGGCAAGCGCATCAACAACGAGCGCGTCGACGAGGCCCTCTCCCTCAACCCCGACATCGTCTCCACGGCCTGTCCCTTCTGCCTCGTCATGCTGACCGACTCGGTCAACGGCAAGAAGAACGACGGCAAGGCGAAGGAGTCCGTCCAGGTCGTCGACGTGGCCCAGCTGCTGCTGGACTCCGTCAAGACCCCCGCCGACCCGGCCGACGACGAGGAGTCCGAGGACGCCCCGGAACCCGAGCCGGTGAAGTGAGCGGTGCAGTGAGCCGCTGAAACAGCCGCCTCCGCAAGGGCGTTGCGCGACGGCCGGTCCCCTGCCGCAGGGGGCCGGCCGTCGCCGTTCCCGCCCCGGCCGGCAAGGCCCCGCCGGCACCGGGAAATCCGGTTGCCCGGCGTCCCGCGTCCGCCCGACCATGACGGCATGACCACGGCTCAGGACACCGTCACGATCCGCCCGGCCCGCCCCACCGACGCCCCCGCGATCGCCGCCGTCCACCAGGACTCACGGCGGGCCACCATGCCCTATCTGCCGCCCCAGCGCCGCACCCACGACGAGGTCACCCGCTGGATCCGCGAGATCGTGCTGCCCGAGAGCCACACCCTCGTCGCGGTCCGTGGCCCCGAGGTCCTCGGCTACGCCACCGTCCAGGGCGATCTGCTCGACCAGCTTTACCTCCGCCCGGACGTCCGGCGCACCGGCATCGGCACCCGCCTCCTCACCGAGGTCCGGCGGCACCGCCCGGCCGGGCTCACCCTGCACGTCTTCCAACTCAACACCGAGGCCCGGGCGTTCTACGCCCACCACGGTTTCCGCGTCGTGGCCACCGACGACGGCAGCGGCAACATGGAGAACCTCCCGGAACTCACCCTGCGCTGGACGCCGTCCCCCGGGGCCGCGGTCCCTCCGGGATCCCCCTAGGGGATGTCACAGGTCGGCAGCAAACCCCGCCCCGGTCGCCGGCTCGGCCACCCCTTCGCCGCGGACCAGGTACTTTCGAAGGCGTGGCTGGATTCAGGATGGGTCGCGGACGGGATGCCCGCCCCGCGCAGAACGGACAGCAGGGCCAGGGGCAGCAGGCACCGTACGGACAGCAAGGGCCGTACGGGCAGCAGCCCCCGCCGCAGCACGGGCAGTGGCAGGCCCCGCCGAACCACGGCGGCGCGCCTCAGGCGCCACCGCACGGCCGGTACGGCGAGCCCGAGTACTTCGGCGACGGCGGCTACGAGCCCGCTCAGGCGTCGTACGCGCCGTACGGCGGCGACAACAACCCCGGCAGCACAAGGCAGTTCAGCATCGGCGAGGGTCCGGACGCCTACGGGCAGCAGCCCGACCAGTACGGCGGCGGCCCCGGTGACGGTGCGTACGCGGACGGCGGCACCTACCGCGCCGGCCAGTCCGCGGCCCCACCGGCCGGTCCCCGGCTGCACTGGAAGCAGCTGCTGTCCGGCATCGTGCTGCGCCCCGACGCCACGTTCTGGCAGATGCGGGACCACACGGTCTGGGGCCCGGCGCTCGTCGTCACCTTCGTCTACGGCCTGCTCGCGGTCTTCGGGTTCGACAAGGCCCGCGAGGATGTGCTGAACGCCACGCTCTCCAACAGCATCCCCTGGGTGCTGATCACCGCCGTGATGTTCATCATCGGCAGCCTGATCCTGGGCACGGTCACCCACACCCTGGCCCGCCAGCTCGGTGGTGACGGCGCCTGGCAGCCGACCATCGGCCTGTCCATGCTGATCATGAACATCTCGGACGCGCCCCGGCTGCTGTTCGCGATGTTCCTCGGCGGCGACTCCACCCTCGTCCAGGTGCTGGGCTGGCTGACCTGGCTGGCCTGCGGCTATCTGCTGACGTCCATGGTCAGCAAGTCGCACGACCTGCCGTGGCCCAAGGCCCTGGGCGCCTCCGCGATCCAGCTGGTCGCGCTGCTCGGCCTGCTCAAGCTCGGCACGCTGTAGGCCCTGCCCGGCCACGCCAAGGGGCCCGTCCCGGAGCACTCGGCTCCCGGACGGGCCCCTTGCCGTACGGCCGCTCCGCCGGCCCGCCGCGCGGCGGCTACGCGAACCGCTGGCCCGCCGACCCGTCGCAGGCCCGCAGCCTGAGCGGCTCCTTCGCCCCGCCGAGCGCCAGGCACAGCGACGGCGCGGCCGCCGGCCGGATCACCCCGCCGGCCCGCACGAACTGCTGGTTGCCCGCGCCCGAGCAGTTCCACAGCACCAGCGCCGCGCCGGCCTCGTACCGTCCGCCCGGCACGTCCAGGCACCGGTCCTGGCTCAGCCCCACGTGCACCGACCGCTGACCGTCGTCGTACCACCAGTCCTGATTGCGCTGCCCGTTGCAGTCCCAGCCGCCGACCGCCGTGCCGTTCCGGCTCGCGCCGCCGATCGCGTCGAGGCAGCTGCCCGTGCCGGCGTTCCGCCACGGCCGGTACGCGTCGTCCCAGGCCCCCGCGTACAGCGTCGGCCGCCCGGTGCTCGCGGGGTCCGCGCAGGACGCCTCCCGCAGCCCCGGCGCCGCGTACAGCTGGGTCAGGCACGCGGCGAACGCGCCGTGCCCGCGCGCGTTGGGGTGGAACGACTGCCGCACCGAATTGGCGTCCGGCGGGAAGGGGTTGGTGAGGTTCACCCACAGCCCGCGGGCCCAGGTGTCCTCCATGCACACCTCGTGCCCGTGGAACAGCCGCGAGGCGTCGAGGTACGTCGCTCCCGCCTCCCGCGCGGCCGCGCGCACGCCCGTCTCGAACGCCGGCACCGCGGCGTTGCGCCCCCACGCCGCATCGGAGGTGTAGCCGGTGCAGCCGCCCGGCAGCTTCCCCGGGTAGTGCGGGTTGTCCTCCACGTCCGGCCCGATCGGGCTCGGGTACGACATCACCACGAGCCGGTAGTCGCCGTCCGCGTAGCCCGCGTCCCGCATCACGGTCCGCAGATCGCCGACGGTCCGCTCGATCTTGGGCACCAGCCCGTCGACCCGCGCCTGCCAGCCCGGCCGGTACTTCGTCTCGCAGGTGCCCTGGAGCAGGAACCAGCGCTCCACGCAGTCCGTCATCACCGGCCCGAACTGGAGATCGTCATTGGCGCCCGCGACCAGCAGGACCATCTTCAGCCGGGTGTTGCGGGCCTTGATCGCCAGGTTGTCGCTCTGCACCAGCTCATCGGCGTACTGCTTGCTGCCCCCGAGGACGATGTTGCCGCTGTACGCCCCCGAGCAGGCGACGTTGTACGTCACGTCCGCCGCGATCCCGGTCCGGTGGATCGCCGAGTCCGGCGACCGGTGGCACCAGTTGGTCGGCCCGTCGGTGCCCGCCTCGTACGTCCCGACGCCCTCGCCCGAGATCTCGCTGTCACCCAGCGAGATCAACGAGGTCTTCCGCTCCGCGAGGGGCCGCTCGACCGCGTCCCCGTAGAGAGCCACCGCCTCCCGCGCCCGGATCTTCTCCAGTTCCGGGGACAGGGGCGTGGCGGCCCGGGGCGCGGCACCGGTGCCTGCCGGAGCGGCGGGGGTGGCCGCGGTGGCGACGCCCGTCCCGCCCGCCGCGGTACCGATCATCGCCGCCAGGGCGACGGCCGTGGCCGCGCTCCCCGCCCTCGCCCGCCACCCACGTCTCGCACGCGCCATCGGTGTCTCCCCTCCGGTCCGGCGGAACCACTGGCCCCACCGCCACCGCCGTCGCCACTGTGACCGCTGTTACCGCCGGTTTTTACTCGGTGGTAAGCACCTGCGGAACACTCGGAACGCGATTGGCCGAAAGACGTGTGAGACGGCGCACACACAAAACGTAAGGGAGCCGGCCGCAGCCAACTCCCTTACGGATAATGCTCGTTCACCCCGGCCCGCCGGACCGGAGGGGGCCGCCCGGCCCCTCAGGCGTCGAGGACCTGACCCTCCCGCCGCACCACCGGCGGCTCGACGCTCCACGGGAAGTTGATCCAGTCGTCCGTGCGCTTCCAGACGTACTCGCACTTCACCAGCGACTGCGACTTCTCGTAGATCACCGCGCTGCGCACCTCGGCCACGGTCTCCAGGCAGAAGTCGCGCACCAGCTTCAGCGTCTTGCCGGTGTCGGCGACGTCGTCGGCGATCAGCACCTTCTTCTCGGAGAAGTCGATCGCGTTCGGCACCGGGGCCAGCATGACCGGCATCTCCAGGGTGGTCCCCACGCCGGTGTAGAACTCCACGTTCACCAGGTGGATGTTCTTGCAGTCCAGCGCGTACGCCAGCCCACCCGCGACGAAGACACCGCCGCGCGCGATCGACAGCACGACGTCGGGCTCGTACCCGTCATCGGCGATCGTCTGCGCCAGCTCACGGATCGCCCCGCCGAACCGCTCGTACGTCAGGTTTTCCCGCACGTCACTCACGTATCTCTCTCAGACCTTCGCTGTCCAACGGCTCTGCCCCGCGCGTCCACCCTGCTGAACGCGCCCCCCTGCCCAGGCGCTCTCCGTCGCCTGCCTCACACCCGCGTCAGACCCGCGTCCGGTGGAAGTTCATGAACGACCGGGACGGCGTCGGGCCGCGCTGCCCCTGGTAGCGGGAGCCGTACCGCTCACTGCCGTAGGGGTGCTCGGTCGGCGACGTCAGCCGGAACATGCACAGCTGCCCGATCTTCATGCCCGGCCACAGCTTGATCGGCAGCGTGGCGACATTGCTCAGCTCCAGCGTCACGTGCCCGCTGAACCCCGGGTCGATGAAGCCGGCGGTCGAATGCGTCAGCAGCCCCAGCCGCCCCAGCGAGCTCTTGCCCTCCAGCCGGGACGCGATGTCGTCCGGCAGGCTGATCACCTCGTACGTCGAGGCCAGCACGAACTCGCCCGGGTGCAGGATGAACGCCTCGTCCCCCTCCGGAACGACCTCACGGGTCAGATCGGGCTGCTCGACGGCGGGGTCGATGTGCGGGTACCGGTGATTCTCGAACACCCGGAAGTACCGGTCGAGGCGCACGTCGATACTGGACGGCTGCACCATCGACTCTTCATAGGGGTCGATACGCACCCGACCAGCATCGATCTCGGCCCGGATGTCCTTGTCTGAGAGAAGCACGCACACGAGGATACGCGCCCGCACCACCCCCACCGCACGACGAGGGCCCGGCCCCCAGGGGGCCGGGCCCTTCACCACTTCCTCGCTCGCCGCTCCCTCGGTCACCGCACCGGTGACCGCTGTCGCTGCTCTACCTCGTCACTGTCGCTGCACTACCGCTTCGCGTGCTCCACGGGCACCGCATGCCGCAGCCGAGCGCAGCGCGGGCAGCGCAACAGCCGTCCAGGACCGAGCCGATCGGTGGTCTGCATCGGGAACGAAGCGGTGCTGAACACGTGGCCCTCAGCACAACGTACGACGGTGCGCTCCATCAAGTCCCTCTCCCAACTGCGTGGACAACAAAAGCCACATTAGGGGATGAACTGGGCGCATCTGAAAGCGGCACTCCGACGCCCCACCGTACGCCCCAACTCCCGCCCCCGGCACCCGCATCCCACCCCCCGGAGACCACCCCGCACCCCCGGCCGCACACCGGCCCGGACCGCCCCCGACCACCCCCGGACATGCCAAATGCACCGCGAGGCGGTGATGGGGTAGAGTGTGCGACGATGTTCCGCTCTCGATCCGAGGCGGGATTACGCGGGTGTAGTTTAATGGTAGAACATGAGCTTCCCAAGCTCAGAGCGCGGGTTCGATTCCCGTCACCCGCTCCACATGGAAGCCCCAGGTCAGTGACCTGGGGCTTGTTGCTGTCCAGACCTCTCCGGGGCACGTGCCCCTCGAAAAGCCCGTGCCAGGCGGGCTGTTGACGAGGTGTTCGCACCACACCACCCGTGGAGGTCCCGAACCCCGGGACGCATCTTCCATGGCCTACGTCACCACATTGCTCGGACGCGCGAATTCGCTTACCGAAACCAGCAGTTCCTGCCGGCGGTACATGCGATCTGCCCCGACGACCGCGAGTCCCTGTCGAGGGACGGCCCTCGACAGGGACAGACGGATGCAGGCAGGCAGTCAGCGGTTCGGCTGTGGTGATGCGCCGGGTCACGCGTCGTGCCTTGCCGGTCGGGGTCAGTCGTTCCAGTGCTCCAGCACCCGCTGCTGGACTTCCTGCGGGAAGGTGAAGCGGAAGGAGCTCCGGGGGTCACGGCCCTCTTCGTCGGAGGGGAGCAGGGCGTCGTAGGTGACCTTCGGCCCCCTCCCGGCGTGCCGCTCTTCCGGCGTGTACCCGGAGAGCAGGGGCAGCATCTTGCCCTCGCGCACGATCCGCCGGCCGGTGGGGTGCACCCGGGTGGCGAGCGCCCACATCAGTTCACCGGTGTCGGAGGCGTCCACGTCGTCGTCGAGGACGAAGATGCGGGGCACCACGTATTCGAAGCGCTGGGCGGCGATGACATCGGTGATCCGCTGGGCGAAGTCGCCCGTGGAGAGGCCGGGGAGCTTGTCGCGCCAGTCGGCGGCGACGCTGACCACCAGAACGTGCGAGGCGCCGTCGAAGGGTTCCCAGGCGGAGGTGACGGGCAGGTTCGCCGCACGCAGGGCGGTCAGGGCTTCGGCGGCCAGGGTGAGGCCGGTGGCCGTGTGGTACTCGTCGACGGGTTCGCCTTCGACCACGGTCGGCCAGATGGGGTCGTCGCGGTGGGTGATGGCCTCGATGGTGTAGACGGGCTGCATCGAGGTCTCGCTCGGGCAGTAGCCGGCGAACTCGCCCATCGGGCCCTCGACGCCGGTGCGTTCGACGGACAGGTGCCCCTCGATGACGATCTCGGCGCTCGCCGGCACCTGGAGGTCGACGGTCTCGCACTGGACCAGTTCCAGGGGCTCGCCGAGCAGGGCGCCGAGGTAGCCGGCTTCCTCCACGCCGTCCGGCAGGGGCATGCCGGAGATGAACGGCAGGGCCGGTTCGCCGCCCTGGACCAGGGCGAACGGCATCGGCTCGCCGCGGTCGGCCCACTGCTGCCACACCTGGGCGATGTGCTGGGGGTGCATCACCAGGCCGGTCATGTGGGTGTCGTCGACCATCATGATCCGGGCGATGGACCAGTTGGTGAACGATCCGTCCGGGGTGCGGGCGACGATGGTGCCCCAGGTGTTGACGTAGGGGCCGCCGTCGCCTTCGTGCAGCAGCGGGGTCGGGAACCGGGCCAGCGAGGCGTCCTCACCGAGCAGGATGTTCTGCTTGCACGGTGCGCTGTCGACCAGCACGGGCTGGAGCGGCTCACGGGTGCGGGCCTCGGCGAGGGCGTCGACGATCTCGCGGGCGCTCGCGGTGGAGTCGAGCCCGAGGGAGAGCGCGATACGGGCCAGCGGACGGCCGGGAGCGGAGCTCAGGGCGCCGGGAGCGCCCAGCAGCCGGAAACCGGGCGCTGAGTCCTTGATGTTCGTGAACAGGGGCGCGGGGGCGACGGTCTCGTAGGAGCGGCGGATGATCGCGCCGACCTCCAGGTCGGGATCGACGAGCCGGTCGACGGTGCGCAGGTCGCCGAGGGCGTCGAGGGCGTCGAGGTAGGTGCGCAGGTCCTTGATACGGGCCATGGGGATTCCTTTCCTTCAGGGCCCGTCGAGGCGCTGGGGGGGGGTGCCCCGGCGGGGGTTTCGTGGCTCAGCCGGCCGCCCGGTCGGGGGCGGCGCTGTCGAGAGGGGCGAGGGGACGGTCGCGGCGGGTGCGGGCGGTGGCGGGGCCCTCCCAGCGGACCGCCCGCTGACTGTCCAGGCCGAACTGGTCCATGACGCGCGCGACGAGGTGGTCGACGATGTCGTCGACGCTCGCGGGCCGGTTGTAGAAGGCCGGCATGGGCGGGAGCAGGCTGACGCCCATCCGGGACAGGGCGAGCATGTTCTCCAGGTGGATGGTCGACAGCGGGGTCTCCCGCACCGCCAGGACCAGCCTCCGCTGTTCCTTGAGGTGGACGTCCGCCGCGCGGCTGATCAGGTCGCTGCCGTAGCCGGCCCGGATCGCGGCGAGGGTCTTCGCGCTGCAGGGCGTGATGACCATGCCGTCGGTACGGAACGAACCACTGGAGATCGACGCCGCCTGGTCCTCCGGCCCGTGCACGACGTCGGCGAGGCGGGTCACGTCGCGCGCCGTCCAGTCGGTCTCCAGCTCGATGGTGGCGCGGGCCCAGCGACTCATCACCAGATGGGTCTCCACGTCGGGCTGCTGCTGGAGCTCCTGGAGCAGTCGGATGCCCAGGATCGCGCCGGTGGCGCCCGTCATTCCTACGACCAGTCGCCGCACGACTCCGCCTTTCTTCGTGCACGAATCATTCGTACACGAAGATACACAGTAAGCTGGCAGAATCAAATGCGCACGCCACACGAACCCGGAGGCCGTCATCGCCACGCCGCAGACACCCCAGTACCTCGCGGGCTCCCCCCTGCACCTGCTGCGGCGCGCCCTGCAGAGCTACTCCGCGAAGTGGCAGGAGGTCGTCGGCGACGTCACCCCGCCCCAGTACGCCGTGCTGCTGACCGTCCACGAGTGCCCGGGCATCGATCAGTCCCGACTCGGTGACATGACCGGCATCGACCTGGCCACCCTGGCCCCCCTCGTGCACCGCCTGGAGCTGAGGGGCCTGCTCGCCCGCGAGGTCGACCCCGCGAACCGCCGCCGGAAACTCCTGACGCTCACCGGCGACGGCAACGCCACGCTCGACCGGATCCGTCCCCTCGGCGAAGCGGTCGACGCCTCCGTCGTCGGCGGCCTGCCGGAGACGCATCGCGCCGTACTGCTGGAGTCATTGCGGTGGATCAGCGGCGCCGGACACCGTTCGGACTGAACGGCATCTCGCAGAGGAGCGCAGGCTGCGGGCCGCGGCCGGTGCCTTGCGAGTGGTCCGTAACACCGTCATCCACCGGGTCAAACGCGCCGAGGAACTCCTGCCCCGGCCACCACCATTACGGGCAGCACACGGGAGCTGCGCCTCCCCCTGGAGATCGCCCGCACCCTGCTCGGCTGACGACACCAGCGGCCCGGCGCACCCCGGACCACGGGGTCCGCAGCCCAAGGCGCCGACGCTCGGAACTTTCACGGCGTCCTCGACACCACCGTCCCCGCGCGTGCCCCATCCGTGCCCTTCAGGGTGGTCAGTGACGGTCATTCACGGTAGGCACGAGAAGCTCGGATAGCCGCCCACCACAACGTTTTCCCGGTTCAGGCGGCATTCCGAGGCCCTGCCCCGTTGATTCCCAAGCTCAGAGCGCGGGTTCGATTCCCGTCACCCGCTCCAAAGACGAAGGCCCAGTTCAGGTAGTTGACTCTCTGACTGGGCCTCTGTGTTGTCCAGACCGGGCTGAGCTCCTCGTGCCCGCTACGTGCCCGATCGCTTCTGGTCGGAGTCAGCCTTCGGAGCGGGGGGCTGCCGGTGTGTGTGCGTAGTAGCGGAAGAGCAACTCGCCCGGACCACCGTCATAGTGACGGCCGCAATGGAAGTCGTCGTAGGTGGTCGGCACGTATTTCCAGTTCTTCACGATCGTGTGCGGGTGGTCGAATGCGAACCCGATCAGGCCGATGTGGTGGGCGGACAAGTAGTCCAGCAGCAGTTGGGCATTTTTCGGGACGTCCGGATTGCACTGCCAGCCCGAGCTGGCGTTCCATTCGGTGACCATGACCGGTTTCGACGCGCTGAGGTCTCCGAAATCTCTGTCCCACTCGGCCTTGAGTGAACCCGTGAGCAGGGGATAGTGCACGGCGTAGACGAGCTGCGGATCGTGAGGGTCGGCAGGGTCATTCACGTTCGGGGCGTTGGCCAAGGTTGTCTTGACATTCAGCCCGGAGACGATGATGACGTTTCCGGCATGCTGGGAACGGATGTTGTCGACGAGCCGCTGCATCCCCACTGCTGTGCACCGGCCGTGCTTGCCGGTCGTAGGTCCGCCGGAGAGCCACGTCCGCCAGGCGGCGCTGTCGACCGGCTTTGCGATGGGTTCGTTGTACAGCTGAAGCATGACCCCGTGATCGTCGGCGAACCGTGGGGCAAGCCGTGACCAGGCACGCTCGGCTCCCGCATCCGGCAGGGGACAGCGGTGGTTCTTTCCTGCGTGCCGCTCGGACTGCAATGACACGATGACGGTGAATCCGAGGCCGCGTGCCAGATGTACTGCCTTCTGCACCTCTTCGAGGTAGTCGGGCGTGTATTTCGAATCTTTCGGGTCGAGGGCGAACTCGCTGACCTGGAACCGTATGGTGTCGACGTGCCTGGCCTGCGCGGCGCGCAGTTCGGCCGCACCGAAGTGCCGGCCGGCCTTGGCGTAGTCGCCCTTCAATTGAGCCTGTGGCGCCACCAGACCTACGATCTGCACCCCGCGTGGCACGAACGGCCACCCGTCCCGTCGCAATTGGGCGCCGTGCACGCTGACCGCGCCCCGCCCCGTTCCCCCGCCGGAAGCAGCGCTCGAAGAAGGGGTGGGCTTCGCACCGGACGGGTCGGAGGCTCGACTTCCGCACCCTGCCACCGACATCGTCATGGCCAGGACCCCCGCCACCGCGAGGACGCCCCGGCGACGCCACCCCCGCTTGGGCCGGGCAGCTCGCTCCCCTTTGACCGCGCCGTTCCTGTCATCCACTGGGCGTTCCTCCACATCCATCGCTCGGGCGCCTCCTGACGCTAGAAGTGGATCTTGTGAGATCCATGTGACTCGGCACCTCGTCGTGGCTGCGGCGTCCGGGAACGCCGGGCACCATGGGCAGCACCGGCTGCGTGCCCGTCGCTTGAGTAGGAAGCCGCCGCGATCAGCCGTGCGCGCGGCTTGTTAGCGGAACGTGAGTGAGGCGTTCACGGAACGTCAGCGGCTCCGGGGAGAGTGGTGTTCACAGCGCGGGAACGACCGAAGAAGGGTCCCGCACGGAATGCAGGGGGAACCTGATCATGCGTACTTCCCGGATTCGTACCGTCACTCTGGCCGCTGTCACCGCTGCGCTGGCGTTGGGTCTGACCGCTTGCGGTGGCGCGGACGGTGGTTCGAACGCGAAGGCGGCGGGTGGGGGCAACGCCGCCGGCAGCGCGCAGAGCCGGTCCGCGTCGGATGAGGGTGGCAAGGGCGGGGCGGAGCAGGCGAACGGTGGCGGTGACGCCAAGGAGGGTGCGCGTTCGACGGCGGCCTCGGGCGGGACGGGGGAGGCCGCGGGTAAGGGCACCACGGCCGGCGCGGGGCAGTGCCGCGGCGATGAGATGCTGCTCACCGCGGTGCACCGGTTCGCCGGGCAGCAGGGCGACCACCTGCTGGTCACCGCGTCGAACAAGGGCAGCACGCCGTGCTGGGTCACCTCGTACCCGGCCGTGAAGCTCGGCGACGCCGGCGCCGTACTGCCGCACTCGAAGAAGGACAACCCCGGTGGCAGCAAGCGCCTCACGCTCCAGCCCGGCGGCAAGGTGTACAGCGCGGTGAACCTCTTCGACTACGGCTCGAAGCACCACACGGCGCAGTCGTTCGCCCTCGCGCTGCGCGGCACGAACGGTCAGAGCGGCCCCTCCTACTCCGTCGCCCTCCAGGGCGCGAAGCCGCAGTTCAGCTGGAACGAGGCCGACGTGCTGAACTGGAACACCGTGAAGCCGTACAACTTCTGACGGACCGTCGGTCGGGGGACGGGGCGCGGCGGGTCGCACCTCGGCGTCGTGCTCCAGGGCTACGGCCCTGGGGCGTTGCGTGTGACCCGTACCCATGGCGTGGAAGGGGATCGCCCATGGCGCCCTAGAGGGAGTACGGGCCGAAGCGGCCCCACGCGACGACGGCCGCGAGCGCGAGCAGCACCAGGTTCACGGCGATCATCTGCGCCTCGCCGCGACGGGCGTGCACGACCACGGCGCCGAGCATGACCAGCACCAGGCCGAGGGCCGCCAAGGGCGCCAGCACCGGTGCGATGCCGAGCGCGGGCGGCAGAACCAGGCCGAGCGCGGCCAGCACCTCCAGGGCTCCGATCAGCTTCACCGTCCCCGCGCTCACCCCCTCGGTCCAGCCCATACCCGAGGCCGCCAGCTTCTGTTTCGACTGGGACAGCTTCATCGCCCCGGCCGCCAGGAACGCCACGGCGAGCACGCCGGCGAGACTCCACAGCAGAACGTTCATCGTGATCAACACCTTTCAATGACTTAAATGTTGAAGTGAAGAGTAGGGTCTATTCGCTTCAAGGTGCAAGTCATTCGTTGTGCTGGTCGCTTCACGCGTGAAGTTATACTCGCGAGCATGGAGACCCCGCAGGAACCCCGCTGGCTGGACGATGAAGAAGATCAGGCATGGATCGCGCTCAGCAGCGTGCTGATGCGACTCCCCGCGGCGCTGGACGCACAGCTGCAACGTGACGCCGGCCTGAGTCACTTCGAGTACCAGGTGATGGCCGGGCTTTCCATGGTCCCCGAGCGCACCCTGCGGATGAGCGAGCTGGCCGCGTTCGCTGAGGGCTCCCTCCCCCGGCTGTCCCAAGTCGTCGGACGGCTGGAGAAGCGCGGCTGGATGCGCCGTGACCCCGACCCCACCGACGGCCGCTACACCGTGGCCACCCTCACCGACGACGGCTACGAGAAGGTCGTCGGCACGGCCCCCGGACACGTGGAGGCCGTGCGCAGCTGTGTCTTCGACGCACTCACCAAGGCGCAGGTCCGCCAGCTGACCACGATCGGCCGCCGCATCGTCGGCGCCGTGGACCCCACGCATCCACTGGCCACCGGAACGCTGGACCGGCTGCGTCCCGAGAAGTAGCCGTTCGCGATCCCCTGGGGCAGTCGCCCGTGGAGGGCCTCGTCCGACCCGGACGTCGCGCCCGGTACGGGAACTGCTGCCGGAGGGAGCGCCACCTTGCGCCGCACTATCTTGTAGTGCATGACTCATGCTGTGTAAGGTACTGGTCATGGAAGAGACGTCCGCTCCCCGTGCCCAGTGGCTGCGAGGGGTGCTGGACATGTGCCTGCTGGCCTTGATGGCGGAGGGCCCGGTCTACGGCTACGAGATGACCGTCCGGCTCGCGAAGGCCGGGCTCGATGTCGCGGACGGCTCGATCTACCCGGCGCTGGCGCGCCTGCGCAAGCGCGAGCTGGTCGAGATCGAACGCCGCAGCGGGGACGGGGGGCCCGCCCGCACCTACTACACGCCCAGCGCAGCGGGTTTGCGGATGCTCCGGGCGTGGAGCCGCGACTGGGGCGAGTTCGCCACGAGCATCGGCTCCGTCATTGGCCAACCCGCGCGGGAGGAATCATGACCCTGACGGTCGACGACGCGATACACCGGGCCACCGAGACGTGGCGCCGCCTCAGCGTCGAACAGGACACGGCCGATGAGATGGCCGAGGAACTGGCCGCCGACCTGACTGCCGCCGCCTCGGACGGCAGGTCGGTCGCCGACTACATCGGCGGGGACGTCGAGGCGCTGGCCACCTCCTGGGCGGACGAACGCGGTCTGCTGCCGGCGCACCGGTATCTGAAGGAGACCGCCGTCGCGGCGGCCCAGGGTGCCGTCCTGCCCGCCCTCGCCGCGCTCGCCTTTTGGTACGTGTGCTGGTCGCACCTCCTCGACCCCAGCGGCTCATCGCTGACCACCACGCCCGGCGGGCATGTGCTGTCGGAGGTGCGCACGTTCCCCAACCCCGGTGTCCCCCTGATGTGGGTGGGGCTCCCGGTGTGCGCGCTCGCCGCGTTCTTCTTGATCCGGCGGGCCGTGCACGGAACGCTCCGGCACCACGGTGCCCCCGCGCGCGAAGCGACCGTGCGGGCCCTGACCAAGGCCCTCCCGGTCCTTCTCGTGGCGGCGGCCGGGCTCGGTGTCGCGATCGGCATCTTCGGTGCCTACGTGGTGGGTTACTACCAACTCCTCTTCACCGCCCCCCTCGCGCCGGCCGTAATGACCGGCGCCGTCGCGGCCGGTGCCGCCTGGGTCCGTCACCGCACCTGCCCGCCCGTGACGGGCACCGTCTGAACCCCGGGGCTGCGGGCCACCCGCCCGCTCCCGGCAGCAGTCCGCGGGCGCGGTCGCAGCGAGCGGCCGGTACCGCATCCGCGGCGGCCCGTTCGGAGTTGAGGCCCAGGTCAGCGACCTGGGCCTGCTTCGTTTTCCGGACCCGGGCCGCCCGGATCGCGGGGTGCCGGCGGCCCCGTCCGGCGCTGACCCGCCTGCGTTTGCCGGACGTTAGCGGCACGGCAGCCTGGCGATAGCGGCCCCGGCCAGAGTGGGTGACGTACCGAGGAGACAGCGACACCGATCACCCTGGGGGGACCCGAAATGAGCGCCAACACCACTGTCCGCACCGCCCGTCGCCGCACGCTGCGCGTGGCCGCCGCGGCCCTGACCGCGGCCGCGGCGCTTTCGCTGACCGCCTGCTCCGGCTCGGACGCCGCGGCCGCCAAGCCGGCAGGCGGCCAGAAGGACACCGCCGCGGCCGCCGAGGCCGGCGGCGCGGGCTCCTCCGGGTCCAACGGCGCGGGGTCCTCCGGCGGGGCGCAGGGTTCCGACAACAAGGCGGACTCCGGTGCCAAGCCCGGTGCCAAGCCCGGCACCAACGCGGGCAGCGCGGGCAAGCAGTCCGGCGGCGCGCACGCCACCGGCGGCAGTGGCGGGGCGAGTGGGGGTGTCGAGCGCTGCCACACCTCCGGCCTGACGGCGGCGTTCGCCACGGGCGGCGACGCGGCCCCGGACCCGGACGCGAGCGGGGGGACGACCACCAGCGTCGTGCTGACCAACAAGGGCAGCCGCACCTGCAAGATCGGCGGTTTCGCGGGCGTGGACCTCAAGTCCGAGAACGGCGGCGAGCGCTGGTCGCTGGTCCGCTCCTCGGCCAAGCACGGCTCGATCACCCTGGGGCCCGGCGACAGCACCGACTTCACCATCAATGTCCTCATGACCAAGGAAGACACCGGCTTCTACCAGCCCGCCTGGGCCGACATCACCCCGCCCAACGAGACCAAGGCGCTCACCATCAAGTGGCCCTGGGGCACGCTCGTCGACCAGCGCAGCGCCACCCACCCGGGCACCTTCGTCAACCCCATCGGCTGACCGTCTCGGGGCGGACACGGGCACGGACACGAGCCCACAACTGCCCTTGTTCCACTGCCCCGTACGCGGCGTCGCGGCATCTCCGGGCGCACGGGAGCACATCCCGGGGGCGCCCGGTCCCGCCGGCCCGGGTGCTTGCCACAATTTGAATGCACACTGAACCACTTCCGGATCGGGCCCGTGACCACCAGTGACACATTTACGCCGCACGTCCCGGGGAGATTCATGACGCGCAGATGGTGGCTCATCACCACGATCGCCGTATTGACCGTCGCGCTGGCCTTCGTCACCGTCCAACTGGTGCGCGGCCAGAACTCCGGGAAGGAGCAGGCCGGGGCGGACCCGGCCGCTTCGCGCCCGGGTGGCGGCACCGAGTCGCTGCAGGGCCTCGGCTGGTGGCCCCTGCACCGCTCCGGCACCGCGAAGGCCGGCGCGCACGACGGCGTGATCAGCGGCGGCACGGAGTGGACCGACGGCCCCCAGGGCGGCGCCCTGCGGCTGGACGGCACCAGCGGATTCGTGGACACCGGCACCGTGCTGGACACCACGGGCAAGGACTACTCGGTCGCCGCGCGGGTGCGCCTCGCCTCCGAGGACCGGAACGGCTTCCACACCGCCCTGTCCGAGGACGGCGACCCGAGCAGCTCGTTCTTCCTCCAGTACGCCGGCCCGGACGGGAACTTCGCCTTCAGTTTCACCGGCGCCCGTACCGTCGCGCAGACGCCCGAGCAGCCGCAGCCCGGGCGCTGGTACCACCTGACCGGCACGTACAGCCAGAAGGACCACACGATGCGGATCTACGTGGACGGTCGGCTCGCGGGGACCAGGGTGGCCGCAAGCGACGTGAAACCCACTGGCAGCGTGGTGATCGGACGCGCCAAGTTCGACGGGAGGGCCGCCGACCACTGGAACGGTGACATCGCCGATGTGCACGTCTACGACCGGGAACTGACGTCCCGTGAAGTGGGTTCACTTTCCTCTCGCGAACCGGGCTGACGGGTTACCGGGGCGAGTTCACCGCTGCCGCCGGCCGGCGGGCGCCGCACGGGCGCACGACGGCTCGCGGCGGCGCCCGCCGGTTCTCCCGCGGCCGGCCGAACCCGTCTTCCCCACCGACGACCGGAGAGGAAAGGCCCTTGTCGGCCAGCGCTTCGACCCAAGACCGGATATCCGGCCCGCGCGCCACGGAACCCCGCCCCGACGAGTTCCTGAGAGCGCTCTACCACTTCCACGGCAGCGCGTTACTGCAGTTCGCCGCACGGCGGCTGGAGGGCGACTGGCACCGCGCCGAGGACGTCCTCCAGGAAGTCGCGATACGCGCCTGGCGGCACGCCGGGGAACTCGACCCGACCGCGGATTCGGTGCGGCCCTGGCTGTTCACCGTGCTGCGCAATCTCGTCATCGACGGCCACCGGGCCCGCCAGGCCAGACCACCGGAGACCGGTGACCCCGAACTCGCCCACCTGCCGGTGTCCGACGGGGTGGACCACATCCTCACCTCCCAGGTGCTCACCGACGCGTTGCGGGACCTGCGGCCGGCGCAGCGCGAGGTCCTGCTGCACGTGCACTACCTGGGCCGCAGCGTCAACCAGACGGCCAAGGTCCTCGGCGTCCCGCCGGGCACGGTCAAGTCGCGGACGTACTACGCCGCCCGCGCCCTGCGCGAGGCGCTGCACAGCCGCGGGCTGTACGGGGGCGGCCTGGACCGCGAGGCCGGATGACGCTCACCCGAAACGCCCCGCGTGCCGGGTGATCTCCAGACCGAGCGGCCCGGTGTCCAGCGATCCCCCCGCACCGGTACGCCAGCGCCACCCCGTGGGCGCCTCGCCGACCACCAGCAGCGCGTCCCCGCGCCGCAGGCCGTCCAGCGCCCCCTCCCGCCCGGGGAGCTGTGAGGCGTCCACGACGAACAGGTGCGGCGCCTCGCCCTGGACGGCGATCCGGCTGCTGCCCTCGATCAGCCGGAAGATCTGGGTGACGTCGGGCGATCCGGGCGCCGGCGCCCCCGTGCTCGCCGCAGCCACCTTGGCGAACGCCTCCTCCAGGCTGGCCGCGGTGTGCAGCCGCGAGGTCCGCGCCTCGTCGCCGGAGAGGAGCCCGCCAGCGGCCAGCGATCCCACCAGGGTGACCTCGGCGAGCGCTCCCACCGGGCTGGAGAGCGCCTCGGCGACGACGGCCCGCACCAGGCTGCGCACCTCCTCGTCCGGACCCGCCACCGAGACGGGCCCCGCCGCCCGGGAGAGGTCGACCAGCACCCGGTCGGGGCCGTCCAGGCCTACCGTCACCGTCAGCGCGTACGGCAGGGCCGGTTCGCCCTCCGGGCCGGGGCGGTGCAGGTCGTCGGGCGAGATCGTCCAGCGCTCGCCGTCGGCCTCGACGGTCCAGGGCGCGGGGGCCTTCTGCTCCGCGCCGGCCAGCAGCAGTCCGAGCCGCTCCTCGGAGTAGACGACGGCGTACAGGTCGGGCAGCGACCGGCCGGAGCGCAGGCACTCGCCCGTCAGCCGGCGCAGACCCGCGTTGACCACGTCCAGCGCCTCCCGCCCCATGACGGCGGCCGAGGCGGCGACGGGCTTCGGCGGGCGGGACCGCCACTCGGTGACGATCAGCGCGGTCACCGCCCCGATCAGCGCCAGCCCCAGCACCACGGCCAGGACGTACCAGATCATCTTCTGACTCCTTGTCGGGACGCCCCGGCGGCGGGGCCGGGACGGGCGGAAGCGGGGGCGGCACCGTCGTGACGCCGTGCACCCGATGGCCACTACGGGGCCCGTCCGGGAATGGTTCACCGCCGCACCGGTGAACCATCCGCGGACGCGGTCCGTAGGTCCCGTCAGTGGCACGGGAGCCGCCGAACGCGGCTGCCGAGGCCCCCCATTCACGCCGGCTGGAGGACGTTTTCGTGTCGTTGATGTTGACCGTGGTCGAGGGGGGCGGTGACGCGTTCGACGTCCACCTCGACGCCGACCCCGACACGCCCGTGAGCGCCGTCGCGGAGGCGCTGGCCGGGGCGGGAGGCGTTCACCGGCCCCCGGAGGGCCTCGGCCTTTACGCCGGCGACCGGCTGCTGCCGGCCGACATGCGGCTGCGGGACGCGCCGCTCCACCACGCCGCCATCGTGGGCTTGGGCCGCCCGGCCGGCACCGCGTCGGCCGAACCGGACGGGCTGGTGGAGGTCCGTGCCGTCGGCGGGGCCGGCGCGGGCGCCGTGCACCGGCTCGACATGGGCGAGTACCGGATCGGGCTGGCCCACGGCGGGACCGCCCAGGTGCTGCGCGCCGTACCGGACCGCCCGTTCGCCGTGCTGGCGGTGGGCCCCGGAGGCCGCTGCCGCATCGCGCCCGACGCGTCCGCGCCGGCCGACGGCACCCTCCAGCTGGACCGCGTGGACCTCGCCGAGGCGACCGCCTGGCCGGCCGGCGCGCAGCTCCTCGTCGGCGACTGCCTGCTCGAACTCGCCCTCCCGCAGAAGCCGGACGCGGCCGTGCAGCCGTCGGAGGACGGCACCGGCTGGGACTACAACCGGCCGCCGCGGCTGCGGCCGGCCGGGACCGCGACCCGGTTCACCCTGCCCACCCCGCCCGCGGCGCCGGCCGCCCGGCCGCTCCCGTGGATCACCGCGGCCGCGCCGGTGGTGATGGCGGTGGCCGGTGCGCTGGTGTTCGGCCGCATGTCGATGCTGCTGTTCGGGCTGCTCTCCCCGGTCGTGGTCGTCGGCAACTTCCTGATGAGCCGGCGCAGCGGACGCCAGTCCCACTCCAGCAGTGTCGCCGAGTACGAGGAGAAGAAGGCGCGCATCGAGGGCGACGCGGAGCAGGCCCTGGCGGCCGAACGCACCGCCCGGCGCCGCGGCTTTCCGGACCCGGCCGAGGTCGTCCTGACCGCCGTCGGCCCCCGGCGCCGCCTGTGGGAGCGCCGCACCTCGGACGCCGACTTCCTGGAACTGCGCATCGGCACCGCCGACCTGCCCTCCGACGTGGTCCTCCACGACCCGACGAAGGACGAGCACCGCCGCCAGGACCCGTGGACCGCTTACGACGTCCCGGTGACCGTGCCGCTGCGCGAGCACGACGTGCTGGGCATCGCCGGCGAGGGCCCGGCCGCGCGCGCCGTGGCGCGCTGGGCGGTCGCCCAGGCCGCCGTCCTGCACAGCCCCCGCGACCTGCAGATCCACCTGCTGACGACCGGCGGCCCGGGCCGGGACGGCTGGTCCTGGCTGCGCTGGCTGCCGCATGTGCGCAAGAGGTCCGGCGACACGCCGGCCAGCATCGGCTACGGCACGGAGACCTGCGCCCGGCGGGTGGCCGAACTGACCGCGCTGATCGTCGAGCGCGCCGGACGGGCGGACCGGCGCGACCGGGCCCCCGGCCCCGATGTGCTGGTCGTCCTCGACGGGGCCCGCAGGCTGCGTTCGCTGCCCGGCGTGGCGCAGATCCTGCGCGACGGGCCGGCCGTCGGCATCCGCGCGGTGTGCCTGGACTCCGAGGAGCGGCTGCTGCCCGAGGAGTGCCACGCCGTCGTCGTCGAGGAGCCCGGCGGAACGGTGCGGGTGGGACGCTCCGGGAGGGGCACCGTCGGGGGCATCCGGCCCGACGCGGTGTCCCTGGACTGGTGCCGTTCGCTGGCCCGGGCGATGGGCCCGATGCGCGATTCGGGCGGCGGCGACGAGGAGGCCGCGGTGCTTCCCGGCTCCGCGCGGCTGCTGGACGTGCTCGCCCTCGACCCGCCGCAGGCCGCCGGTATCCGGGCGCGCTGGCAGGCCGGGGGGCGCTCGACCCGGGCGGCCGTCGGCGTCTCCCTGGACGGCCCGTTCTACCTGGACCTGCGCCGCGACGGCCCGCACGGGCTGGTCGCCGGCACCACCGGCTCCGGCAAGTCCGAACTCCTCCAGACGCTGGTCGCCTCGCTCGCGGTGGCCAACCGTCCGGACGCGATGACGTTCGTCCTCGTCGACTACAAGGGCGGCTCCGCGTTCAAGGACTGCGTGGACCTGCCGCACACCGTCGGCATGGTCACCGACCTCGACGCCCACCTCGTCGAGCGGGCCCTGGTGTCGCTGACCGCGGAACTCACCCGGCGGGAGCACATCCTCGCCGCGGCCGGCGCCAAGGACATCGAGGACTACGTCGACCTGCTGGAACGCAACCCGGCGGGCCGCGAGCCGATGCCCCGGCTGCTCATCGTCATCGACGAGTTCGCCTCGATGGTGCGCGACCTGCCGGACTTCGTGAAGGGCCTGGTCAACATCGCCCAGCGGGGCCGCAGCCTCGGTATCCACCTGATCCTGGCGACGCAGCGCCCCAGCGGCGTCGTGTCCTCGGAGATCCGCGCCAACACCAACCTGCGCATCGCGCTGCGGGTGACGGACGCCGGCGAGAGCACGGACGTCCTCAACTCCCCGGAGGCCGCCGGGATCTCGCAGGGCACCCCCGGCCGCGCCTATGTGCGCCTGGGGCAGAACTCCCTGGTGCCGTTCCAGTCCGGACGGGTCGGCGGCCGCCGGCCCGGTGCCGCGGCGACCTCGCTGCCGGCGCCCTGGGCGGTGGCGCTCGGCTGGGAGCGGCTCGGCGAGCCGCTTCCGGCGCGGCCCCGCGCCGCGGCCGCGCCCGCCGAGGTGGAGACCGACCTCACCGGGCTCGTCACGGCGATCCGCGAGGCGGACCGGGAGATGGGCATCCCCGCCCAGCACAGCCCCTGGCTCCCGCCGCTGCCCGAGGTCCTGGTCACCGGCGAACTGCCGCCGCCCCCGCCCTCGGACTACGACCTCCCGCCGGTCGCGTACGGCGTGGTGGACCTGCCCGCACAACAGGCCAGGCTGCCCCTGGTGATCGACCCGGCGACGCTCGGGCACCTGCACATCATCGGCTCGCCCCGGCAGGGCAGGTCGCAGACGCTGCGCACCATCGCCGGCACCCTGGCCTTCGCCCATGGGCCGGACCGGCTGCACATGTACGGCATCGACTGCGGCAACGGCGCGCTGCTGCCCATCGAGGGGCTGCCGCACTGCGGGGCCATCACCCAGCGCACCCAGCCCGACCGGGTGGCCCGGCTGCTCGCCCGGCTGACGGAGGAGCTGACCCGGCGCCAGGAGATGCTCGCCGCCCGCGGCAGCGCCGACCTGCCGGAACTCCGCCGCGCGCTGCCGGAGGACGAACGGCCGCCGCACATCGTGCTGTTCATCGACCGGTGGGAGGTCTTCGACAAGCAGCTCGGCGAGTACGACGCCGGCAACCTGCTGAACTCGGTGCTGACCCTGCTCCGGGACGGCGCGAGCGTCGGCATCCACCTGGTGATGACCGGTGACCGGGCGCTGTTCTCCAGCCGGGTCAACGGCTCCACCGAGGACAAGCTCGTGCTGAAGCTGAACGAGAAGTCCGAGTACGGCATGATCGGCATCACCCAGCGCAACGTGCCCGACGAGATCCCCCCGGGCCGCGCGTTCCGTGCCGCCGACAAGGCCGAGGTGCAGATCGCGCTCCTCACGGACAACCCGGAGGGCCAGGCGCAGGCCGTGGCGCTCCAGCAGATCGCCGAGTACTGCCGTGACCGGGCGGCCCATCTGCCGGCCGCCACCCGCCCGTTCCGCGTCGACATCCTGCCGGACCGGCTCACCTGGGAGGAGGCGGCCCGGCTCGTGCCGCGGCCGCTGCCGTCCGCACACTGGGCGCTGACCGGTGTCGGCGGTGACGAACTCACCGCGTTCGGGCCGGACTTCTCCGTCACACCGACCTTCCTCGTCGCGGGCCCGGCCCGCTCGGGACGCAGCACGGTGCTGGCGACGCTGGCACTGTCGCTGCTGTCGGTCGGGACGCCGGTCGTCGTCGGCGCGCCCGCCAGGTCGCCGTTGCGCCGGCTCGCCGGACGGCCCGGGGTCCTCGCGGTCTTCGACGAGGCCGACATCGACCCGACGGCGCTGGAGCAGGCGCTGGCGTCCGCGCCGCAGGGGGCCGTGGTGATCCTGGACGACGCCGACCTGCTGCTGAAGTCGAAGGCCGAGTCCGTCCTCACGCCGATCGCGAAGTCCGGTGCCGAGACCGGCCGGGGCCTGGTGATCGCCGGGCAGACCGACCGGCTCTCCTCCGGGTTCTCCGGCTGGCACACCGAGGCCCGCCGCAACCGGTGCGGGCTGCTGCTGAAGCCGCAGAACATGAGCGACGGCGAACTGATCGGCGTCAAGGTGCCCCGCAGCCGGCTCGGCGCGACCCGCCCGGGCCGGGCGATCCTGCACCTGGGCGACGGCGTGCTGCGCACCGTCCAGGTCCCGGAGACGGTGCTCCCGGCAGCCGGGAGCTGAGGTCCCGGCACAGAGGGCTCCCGCCGGTGGGATCGGCGGGAGCCCTCGTGCAGGCACGTTCATTACTGCGCGATACGCCAGCGCTGCACGTCAGTTCCGTTCGAGGTGATCCACGTACCGTCACCGAGGGCTTTCGGAGCCAGGCCGACGGGGAACGGGTACCGCACCCGCTGGCGAACGGTCAGGTCCGCCGCGTCGAGCAGGAAGTGCTCGGTTTCCTCGGACCACCATTCGTCGCCCACAGCGGCAATGACGTGGGAGTCATCGACAAATCCGGAGTCACCGGTGAGGTACGACTCCTGCTCGGCCCGCACATCCTCCGGCTTCGTCTCGGCTTCGATGTGCGGAGTTCCGTCAGGGACAGCACTCCGGACCTGCAACCAGCTGCCTCCAACAGCCTGCACCAGAACTCTGTTGCGCCGGACGCCCGTCACACGCTCCATGCCCGATGCGAGCTCCGTGAGGTGGAGACGACCCTCCGCAATATCCACCTTCCAGGAATACGCACCGTCCTGGCCCTGCCCTGCGGACAGGAAAAATGTCGAGACCTGCCGAAAGGGAACATCCAGGGTGTAGGAGGCGGAGAACGACGGGAGAAGCGTCTCGTCGATCACCTGCCCGGTTCCCGATTCGAGGAGAACGCAGCGGTCGCCTGGATATTCCCCGGCATCGTCGGGAGTTCCGGGAACGACGACGAGCAGGTGGCGACCGTCCGGGGTTTCCGCACAGGCTCCGCTGCCGATGGGGTCGTCGTCCCAGGGAAAGTGCCGGAAGCTCCATTCGACCGCACCGCTACGGGAGTGGTACGACACCGAGTCGTGCCGGCACACTGCGAAGCCACCCCTGGTCGGTGTCACGTAATGGCACTCGGCGAGGTCCGCCAGCGGTACGGAGAGGCTGTCGGCGGAAAAGAGCGGCGGCTGGGCGGACGAACGCACCGTCCTGACAACCACCAGGTCCGCGACGCGTGTCACCAGCCGCAACGCCCCGTCCCGGAACTGCCGTCCCTCATGACGTCCCCAGGCTTCCGCGACTCCTTCGACGGACTCCTCGCTGATGAGTTGCAGGACCATTTCTTCGGGCATGTGTGCTTCCCGTTTCTCGTGGGGTGCTACGAGCGCTATGGCGTGTCCGGCGGCGCCGGGAATTGGAAATGTCGCATCTTCGTGCCACGGCCTCGGGAGTGTATGGGTCCGTCCACCTTACCGCCGAAGGCCCTGATAAGAGGTTCGCAATACTCGTCGCAAATATTGCGGCTGGCTGCGCCGTGCGAGGGTTTCAGGCCCACCCTGTCGAGCCATTCCAGAAGGTTCTCCTCCGCATGGCCCTTCATCTGCGTCGGAGAAATGTACTGGTCGTTGTCCAGGTACTTGGCTCCCCGAGCCGTGACGAGGTCCTTCTGCGCCTGCGTCAATTTGCTATTACTCGTGCCGGACACCCAGATCTGTCCATTTCTGTCAACGACCGCGGCGACCGTCTGGTACCCCCGGCCCCCCTCGGGCAGCACGTTGGCCACATCCTTGGAAAGGTCCTCCAACTCTTGGCACGACGGCGCGAGCCCGAGGGCGTCGAACCACGTGTGGGGATTGTGTGGATAGGTACGGGGGTTGGGGGCGGGGTCGAGGCCGAGCGGGTCCGGCGTCGTGTAACGGGCGGTCTCGGGGTCGTAGTGCCGGAAGTAGTTGTAGTGCAGGCCCGTTTCGGGGTCCGCGTACTGCCCGGGGAAACGCAGCGGCGTGTGGGCGATCGCGTCCCGGTTGCGTGTGGTGAGGCCCCACAGGGTGGTGCGGGAGCGCCAGGCGATGGCGCCCTGCTCGTCGACGAGTTCGGTGGGGGTGCCGACGAGGTCGGTGACCATGGCGAAGAAGCGGGAGTCGAACTCGTCCTGGCTCCTCGGCTTGCGCTCCAGCTGCGTGAGGGGGCGGTGGCCGTCGTGGTCCCAGGTGAGTATGACGCCGGTGGTGCCGTCTGTCTGCTCGGCGAGCCGCGTTTCGTCCCAGGTGAAGTACACCGCTTCGGCCGCCGTGACGCCGTCCTCCGCCATGCGGTACTTGGCGGTGCGGCGGCCCATCGGGTCGTAGGTGTAGTGCCACCGGGTGCCGTCGGGCGTGACGCAGGCGACGAGGTGGTCCTCGGCGTCCCACTCGTAGCGCCAGGTGTCGGGCTTCTTCGACAGACGGCGCTTCTGCCGCAGCACCGTGCGGCCCCCCTCGTCGTATTCGTACCGGACCGCGCCGGCGGAGAGCAGACGGGTGTCGGTGTAGGTCCGGGAGCCGCGGGCCTCGGTGCGCGGCGCCTTGTCGGGCCAGGTGGCCTCGATCTGGTTGCCTGCCTTGTCGTAGGCGTAGGACTCGGTCCAGCCCTCGGCGGTGACCGTCAACGGGCGCCCCGCCCCGTCGAGTTCCATCTGCCTGCTCGTCCCCGTCACCTCGTCGGTGATGGCGGTGACGTAGTTGTCCGCCCGGTACGCGTAGTGGCGGTCCCGGAGGTCCCCGCCCGGGGTGGTCAGCCGCTGTGCGACGGGGCGACCGGCCATGTCCCAGGCTGTGGTCACGGCGACCGGCGAGGCGGCCGTGCCCAGGGTGCGGGACAGCTCATGGCCGCGGAGATCGTGGGTGAACTCCATGCGGTGACCGTCGGTCGTCAGGGCGCTGCGGTGACCCGCCCCGTCGTAGGCGAGTTCGGTGTACGCGCCGGTGGGCGTGGTGCGGGAGGTGCGGCGCCCCATGACGTCGTAGGTGTAGCGGGTGGTGCGTCCGTCGACGGTTTCCGACAGCAGGCTCCCCATGATGTCCCGCTCGAAAGCGAGCGTGGAGCTGGGGGACACCGCGCGGAGGAGAGCGCCGGCGGCGTCATAGGTGTAGTCGGTCCGCACCCCGGCCGCGTCCTTGGACGTCAGCTTGCCGAGTTCGTTGTACGTGTAGCTGATCTCCTGGCCGAGCGGCGTCGTGCGCGAGGTGACCCGCCCCGCCGCGTCGTGGGCATAACGGATTTCGCGGTTGTCGAAGTCGGCCTCCTTGAGGAGACGGCCGACGCGGTCGTAGGTGTAATCCCAGTGCAGGCCCTGCGGGTTGGTGACCCGGATGAGGCGGAGCTCGGCGTCGTAGACGAAGGTGGACCGGGCGCCGTCGGGCTCGGTACGCGCCGCGAGCCGGTCGAAATGCGTGTACTCGAAGCGGGTGGTGGCCCCTGCGGGGTTGGTGGACGTGAGGCAGTTGCCCTCGCCGTCCCAGGTGAGGTGCTCGGTACGGCCGTCGGGGTATGTGCGCTCCGCTACGCGGCCTTCGACGGTATATACCGTGCGGGTGATCGCACCCAGTGGGTCGGTGACGGCGGTGGGGCGGCCGAACGCGTCGCGTTCGAGCAGGGCGGTTCCGCCGGAGGCATCGGTGACGGAGAGGGGCAGACCGGCGTCGTCGTTGTCATACGTGGCTGCCGCGCCCGACGCGTCGGTTGCGGTCGCGATGGCACCCGCGCGGTCGCGGGTGAACCTGATGGCGCCCCCGTCCGGGGCGGTCATGGCGGTGAGATTGCCCCGCTCGTCGTACTCGCAGCGCCACGTCGTCCCGTCGTAACCGGTCGAGGAGAGCGGGAGGTTCAGTCCGTTGTACGTCGCCGTGGACCGGCTGCCGTCCGGGAGCTGGACGGCAGTGGGGTTGTGCGCCAAGTCGTACTCGTACCGGACGGTGTGGCCGAGGGCGTCGGTGCGGGACAGGAGGTTGTCGTAGCGGTCCCACTCGGAGGTGGTGGTGTGGCCCAGGGGGTCGGTCTCGCCGATGACCTGGTACAGGTCGTTGAGCTGGAAGACGGTCGTGGCGCCGCAGGCGTCGGTGTAGTGCGTCCGGCGCTCGGCAGGGTCGTAGGTCCAGCGGGAGGAGAGGTAGCCCTCGGGGCCGATGGTCTCCGTGACGCGGTTGTCGTCGTCGTAGACGTAGCGGTAGGTGGAGTTGTTCCGGTCCGTCCAGGAGGTGATCCGGGACCGGTCGTCGTAGCCGAACACCAGCGGTTTGCCGGTGGAGTTCACCACGTGCGTGAGGTTGCCGTCCGCGTCGTGCTGGTAGGACGTGAGCTCGACCGGGCCCTCGGGCGTGGCGAGCGACAGCCCGGTCAGCAGGCCGGCGGTGCAGTGGACGTCGACGTGGTAGCCGCCGGAGTGGACCAGCGCGGTCGGGGTGCCGTCCGCCAGCCGGGACACCACGACTTCGTTGTCGTTGCGGTCGTGCCACCGGGTCAGCCAGTACAGGCCGCTGTCGTCGTCGGGGTGGTCCGCGAAGGTGCGGACGAGGCCGGTGTGCGGATCGGAGACGAGGTAGCTGACCTCCCCCTCGGCACCGGTTCCCGCGCAGGTCAGCGGCAGGCGGGGGCCCTCCTCGGGCCACACCGCATCGTCGGAGCCGGCGGCGGGAAGGCCCGGGTAGGTCAGGATCGAGCCGTCCTCGCGGGCCCACGACACGCGTCCCCGGTCGTCCACTTCGAGGCGCGCGTCCAGGGGGGAGGCCCAGGACGGGCCGAAGAACTGGCCGTAGCGGTACGTGGAGAGATGCGTACGGGAGACCACCAGCGGCAGCACGCCGGGCAGCGACACATCGGTCTGCGCCAGCAGCATTTCGCCGCTGGCCACGTCGACCGGGTCGCCCTCGCATTTGCGGTTCTTCGGTTCCCGGCTGACGACGCGGATGTTGTTCGGCTTGACCGAGGTGGGCTTGACCCCCTTGAGGGCCGAACCGATCCCCCCGAGGCCCTTGAGGGCCGCGGCCCCGCCCCCGACCAGGCCCACGACGCCGAGCACGATCTCCAGTACGTTCCACTCGCCGGTTTCCGCCATCACGGACAGGTTGATGCCCAGCGACACCGCGCCGGCCACGATGCTGCCGATCGTCAGGGCGATGCCGATGCCCTGCAGGCCGGGTATCAGCATCGCCAGCACGCCCAGCACCGCGCTGATGATGCCGAAGGCCGTACTCAACGCCTTCTTGATCTTGTCCCACAGGCTGTAGCCGTCGACCGACTCGCTCCGCGCGTCGTCCAGCTTCTGCGCCGCCGTGGAGGCGTCCTCCTCACGCACCTGCCGCGCGTCCTCCGCCAGCAGACGGGCCGCGTCGAGGTCCGCCTGCGCGTCATCGGCGTGCGACTGCGCCGTGGACTGCTTGTTGTGGGCCTCGTCCAGCGCGCGCCGGGTGCTCGCCCGCGCCTCGGTGTCGTCCGGCGGGTGGGTGACCCCGTCCAGCCGGCTGATGTCGGCACCGGCCGCACGCACCACCTCGGTGGCCGACGCCAGCCGCTCCTTGGCCTCGCGCCCCTTCTCCAGCGCGTTGTCGGCGTTCCGCTGCTGATCACGCAGTGAATGCACATACGTGTCCAGGGCGCCGGCCGCCAGGTCGTAGGAACTGTGCAGCTTGCGCACCTGGTTGGCCAGGTCGCCCAGCTTGTCCCGGAGCTTCTCCATGGTCTTTCCCTCGCCGACCTGTTTGTTCTCCAGGCCGGAGACGAGGGGCAGGGCGTCGCCCGCGTTATCGGCTACGGAACGGTAGCTGCGGGCGAGCTGTCCGAGTACTTCCGGATCACCCGGGGTCGGGTCGTCGTCGAACCCGAAGACCGATTCCCAATCGGACACTGCTGGACGCGCCATGGCCGCGACCTCACTTTCCCTTGTCTGCTTCGCCCATGGGGCCTCCACCGGCCGCTTCCGCCGCCGGGTCCACTGCGCCGGACGTGCCGGCCGGGTCCTCGAAGCGGAACGACTCCGCGATCGCGTCGAAGACCTCGTAGAACTGCTCCGCCAGATCCACGTTGGGGGTGGAGCTGGCGAGCACCAGGTAGTCCCGGCTGTTCGGCACCGGGATCAGGGTGTGCCGCACCGCGGTGGGCACCCGTGTCCCCTGGTAGTCCACTTCCTCGATCCTGGTGATCCGCCCGGCCGCTCCGACCTCGGGCAGTTCCACCACCTCCACCTCGCCGGGCGGCAGTCCGCTGCCTTCCGCCTCGGTGCCGAGCTGCATGGCGGTCGCGACGACGAGGTCCGCCAGATCCTCCGACTGCTCCTCGGGGACGGAGATCCGGAGCACGACCATCGTGGCGCTGAGCACCAGGGGGCCACTGCCCGCGCGCAGAATCCGGAGCATCCCCGACGCCCGCAGCGCGCCCTGCGCATGCGCCTCGCGGGCGGTGCGCCGGGTGGTGCGGATCAGCGCGTCCACCTGCTCGCGGGAGAGCTGCGGAGCCTGCTTCACCTGGTCCTCGATACGGCGCCGGATCGACGCGTCCCGGGTGCTCGGGTCGAGGTCGAGCTGCCACCAGGAGTCGGGGAACCGCAGGGTGTAGCCCGCGGGCGCGGCCTCGGGCCGCTCCGTGACCGGTTGCGTCATGACGCCTTTCCCTTCCGCGCGACGTCTCCCGTCACGCGTCCTTCTTCTCCAGCGCCTTGGCGCTGTCGTCGTCCGTCTGCGTGAAGTTCTCAGCGATCGTGTCCACGTTGTCGGAGAACGTCTTCACGTTGTCGCGGACCCGCTCGTGACCCTCGCCCCACGCCCTGTCGAACTCGTCGAGGGCGTGCGCGAGTTTGCTGTCGCCGGCGAAGCTCTTGAAGTCCTTCCGGTCGCCCGCGGCGTGGAAGAGCGTCGCGGAGTCCCCGAGCAGATCCCCGATGTTCTGGAGCTCCTTGACCGTGTCCTTCAGGTCCTGCACAGGCACGCTGATGCGGCCCATCGATGTCTCCCCTCCTGCTCCGGCGGTCCGGCCCCGCCCTCACAAGGAGAGCGGGGCCGGACGGTGCGGGGCGCGTCAGCCGATGGAGCCGGCCGTCTGGTCGTCGGTGTCGACGAACGCGTCGGCGACCTGCTTGATGAACTCACTGACGCCCTGCAGACCCTCGATCGCCTTCTCCGTGCCGTTCTTGTACTCCTCCCAGTACGGACGGAACTTGCTCTCGGAGCCGGGGGTGGCGTAGGCGGCCTCGACCATCTCGTCCATCTTGGTGTTGGCCTCGTGGAGGCTCTGCTGCATCAGTTCCTTCTGGTTCTGCAGCCAGGTCGACGCCTCCCGCATCTCGTCCGGGCTGATCTTGATGTTGCCGCCGGCCATGTCGATTCCTTCTCTCGTTGGGTATCGCCGCGGCCGCTGAGCCGCGCACACCGGGCTGTACGGGGCACCCGTCGGGGCGGTTCACGGCTGTTGCGGAACGGTGACAAACACGGCAGGGCGGACACGCCGGTCCGGGCCGCGGCCACGTCCCCCACGGGTGCACAGCGGTCAGCCGGGAGGCCGACGGGGACGGCGGGAGAGGGCGGGAAAAGGCGGGAGCATAGGCGACGGCAGTTGTGCGCTGCGCGCTTTTGCGCATCATCGCTGAATCAACTCGCTTGCCCAGTGCAAAAGTTAGCGTGGTCCGTGCCCCAGCAATGCCAGGCGCCACAGCGCCCGCACGACGAACCGTCGGGCACTTCAGGAGGCATGATGAAATCGCACGCGCGGAATCCGCGGACCACATCCCGTCGTGGCCGCCTGATGGCCGCTGCCGTCGCACTCGTGGCAGTGGTCGCCGCCGTATCCGTGTGGCTCACGCAGAGAAACAGTTCCGCCAACGAGTCGGTCTCCGCGAACCTCCCGGCGGCGGGGGCCGTCCAGGCCGCCCCTCAGTCGAGCAACACCGGCGCACTCACCGCGCTGGACAAGCTCTTCCTCACCAAGGTCCGGCAGGCCGGCCTGTGGGAGATGCCGGCGGGCCGGCTCGCCCAGACGCACGCGTCGAGCGAAGCCATCAAACGCGCGGGGATGCACCTGCTCGACGGGCACAGCAAGCTCGACCAACTGGACCGCGAGGACTCCGAGGCATTGAACGTGCCGATCCCGGACCAGGCCAGCGCGGAACAACAGGGCTGGGTCGAGCAGTTGAAGAATGCCCAGGGCCACGCCTTCGACCAGCTCTTCGTGGACCTGCTCCGGGCATCCCACGGCAAGATATTCATCACCATCGGTGAAGTCCGCGCAAGCACCAAGAACGATTTGATACGGCGCTTGGCGACGCAGGCGAACAACACCGTCCAGGACCATATGGACGTCCTGGAGGACACCGGTCTCGTCCGGGACACCACCCTCGACGACGTCGCCTCGACCATTCCCAAGTGACGTGCACCGACCGACGGAACAGGGTCACCGCATCGTGAAGCGGTCAGGCCATCCAGAAGAAGACCGCCGTCATCCGTTTCTCCTCCAGGGTCGTGCCGCAGTAACCGGTGGCCGTGTGTATCAGGTTCGCGGAGTAGAGCAGCAACCGGTTGAGGCGGTGCGGGACGCGGAGGTCCTCGACGAAGGAGTCCGGTGCGACATAGCGGGTCCCGAGCGCGTCGACCAGGTTGTTGTGCGGAGCGGCCACCTGGTTGCCGCCGAGTGCGCCGCCCGGGAGGCGCTGGCGGCAGAAGCTGGTACCGAAGTCCCGGGTGACCAGGGGGTTGAGGTACAGCACGGCCGCGTAGCGGCAGAGGCTGCGGGAGTCGGTGTGCGGGCGGGGCTCGCACTCGCCCGCACCGACGACCTGGACGCAGTTGTGGTTGACGGTACCGCCGCCGGCGGGACGTTCGGCCCAGATCCTCGGGGCACCGGTCGCCTTTCTCACCAGCTTCTCGACACGGGCCAACTCGCCGGGTTCCAGGGCCGGCATGGTGCGCAGGCCCGGCCAGCTCTCGGGCTTGTGGGGGTATCCCTCGGTCCAGTCGTTCCGGTCCAGGCAGCGTTCCCGTACGGCACCCGGGTCCGGCAGCACGTCGTCCAGGACCCAGTAGTCCCGGCCACGGGTCGGTTTGCGGTACGGGAGGACCGGAAGGGTGGGGGCAGCGGGGCGTGGGGGCATGAAGGGAACGTAATTCGCCGCTCCCAGGAGCTCGCCACTCGCGTGGTCAACCTTCCGTCAAGGGTTGCTCATCATCCCCCGCATTCGGCAATGTCTCCCGGCTCCGGGCAGCACCGCCCCCTTCCGTCCCGGTAGCCGAAATGCGGAGGGGCCGGGAGGCTCCTACCGTGAGAAGGCAGAAGCCGGCGCAAGGGAGAACGCCGCTCCGGGTGATTCGGGTGCCGGCTCGGCAGCGCACCGGAAGGCGGTCCGGACATGGCCACTGCGTCTGACGCTCCCGTTCTCGACACCATCGCCGCGATGACCATCGATTCCATCGAGCGCTGCGGCATGGACGACCACACACTCATCCTCACGCGCATCGCCGCACTCGTGGCCATGGACGCCCCGGCGGTCTCCTACCTGGCACATGTCGATCCCGCGATGAAGGCCAGCATGACGATCGAGCAAGTGCAGGACGTCCTTGTGGCGATCGCTCCCGTCGTGGGTACCGCACGTGTCATGTCGGCGGCCGGCCACATCGCCGAGGCATTCGGCTTCGCCATCGCGCTGGCCGATTCCGAGGCCGCCTCCATCGCGCAGGCGGAAGCACAGAGCCGGAACAAGTCCTGAGCGTCCCCGCCCGGGCCGCGCAAGGGTGCTCGGGCGGCTCCCGCGCGAGCAAGGCGGGACGTGCTCATGAGGAGAAGACATGACCGCTGACACCACCCTGGCCTACGACTACCCACTGCTGGGCGTCTTCTGGAGCATGCTGTGGGTCTTTCTCTGGGTCATCTGGATATTTCTGCTCGTCCGGATCATCGTGGACATCTTCCGGGACGACACGATGAACGGATGGGGCAAGGGAGGGTGGCTGATCTTCGTGCTCGTCCTCCCCTTCCTGGGCGTCTTCGTCTACCTCCTGGCGCGCGGCAAGGGCATGGGGAAGCGCGAGGCACAGCACGCCCTGGCGCAGAAGCGGGAACTCGACAGTTACATCCGTGAGACCGCCGGAGCCGGGAAATCCAGCGAGGTCGAGGAACTGGCGAGGCTGTCCGAGATCAAGGCCAGAGGCGATCTCACGGAGGAAGAATTCCAGCGCGCCAAGGAAAAGATCCTGCATTGACAGGGTGGCGGGGGCCGCCCGTCAGGCCGGGCGGGGGACGTAGGCCAGGCCGTGGGCGCCGGGTTCGCCGAGCTTGGGGATGTCCAGCCGGGCCAGGCCCTGCAGCGTCTCCAGGTCGATGACGTGGACGGTGGACGAGACGGCGCAGGCCACGTAGGCGAGCCGGCCGTCGGGCGACGAGGTGACGGTGAGCGGGAAGATCCCCACCTCCAGCCGGCCCACCTGCTTGCGGGTGTCGGTGGAGAACACCGTGAGGTGGCCCGGCGCGGGGCGTCCGAACGGGGACACCGGGTCGGGTTGGCTGCCGATCTCGCCCGCGAGCAGCATTCCCGTCGACGTCAGGTGCACCGGCAAAACGACGTTGTCCGTGGGCAGGATGTCGGTGACGGACGCCGTCCGGGCGTCGATGACCCGGATGCCCGTGGCCGGCGAGTCCTCGGCGTCGGGAGAGAGGGAGCCGAGGTAGGGCGCGGCGACGTAGGCGTGTGCGGCGGAGACGGCCAGTCCCTCGCTGCCCGGCACCTCGACCTTCGCGGTGAGGACGCCCCGTTCGAGGTCGACGACCGAGACGAACGGCGCCTCCTTGTTGGTGGCGTAACCCGTCCTGCCCGTCGGGTCGAGGGCGAACCAGTGCGGGCCGGGCGCGTCCGTGTCGATCCTGCCGAGCGGCCGGCGGGTCTCCGTGTCGATCACCACGACACCGCCGGGCCGGTCCGCCGACCCCTCCACGCTGACGTAGAGGCGACGCCGCGCGGTGTCCAGCGCCAGCCCGTGCGGACCGTGTTCCGGGGCCAGGTCGACGACCTCGACGATGCGGCGCGTGTCGGGGTCGATGACGGTCAGCTCGGTGCGCCGGCCGGTGTTCGCGTGGTAGTAGCCCGAGTGGTACGTCGTCGTGCACCACAGCAGTCGCTGTGTCGGGTCGAAGCACAACTCGTGCGGCTCGGCGGCGATTTCGACCGCACCGAGGCGCCGGTCGGAGGCGGCGTCGAAGAACGAGACCGTCGGCCCGCTCTGGCTGACCACGGCCAGCACCTCGCCTTCTCGGCCGGCGCGGGGGGACTGCTGCATGAAGGGCTCCTTCAACAGGGCGGATGAAACACACGCATGAGCGGTCGTCGCCGGTCACGCGTGAGGGGTCGTCCGCGAGGTGTGACGCGTCGTCGCGCACCTCCACTCTCGGCCGGAGGGGATTCCGCAGCAATGCAAAGATCGGCACGCAATCCTTGCCTCAGCCGTAAAAATGCAGCTCAGGAGCGACGATGGACCTCAATCTGCTGCGCGCCCTGGACGCGCTGCTCCAGGAGAACAGCGTGACCCGCGCCGCGGAGCGACTCGGCACGTCACCCGCCGCGGCCAGCCGCATGCTGGCCCGGCTCCGCCGTGCCGTCGGTGACCCGCTGCTCGTCCGCGCGGGCCAGGAGATGGTCCCCACGCCGCGCGCCCTGGAACTCCGGGAGGAGGTCGCCGCGTTGCTGCGCGGCTGCGACAACGTCCTGCGGCCCGGGGCCGGTTTCGACGCGGTGCACCTCCGGCGCACCTTCACCGTGCAGGCCACCGACCTGATCCTGGTGGGGCTGGCCGGGACGTTGACCGACCGGATCCGGGCGGAGGCCCCGCACGTGGACGTGGTCTTCCTGCCGGAGGCGCTGGAGGGCGGCCCCGCGCTCCGGCAGGGCTTGGTGGACGTCGAACTGGGCGTCCTCGGCCACCTCGATCCGGAGATCCGCACCCGGCCGCTCACGAGGATGACGCCGGTCGGCGTCGCCCGCAGCGGTCATCCGCTCTTCGACGGGCGGATCGACGCCCGCCGTTTCGCCGCGGCCGACCACATCGGCATCTCTCGGCACGGCAAGCGCCTCGGCCCCATCGACGACGCCCTCGCCGAACGCGGACTGCGGCGCCGGCTCGCGGTCGTCGTACCCAGCCACACGAGCGCGATGATGCTCGCCCGGAACAGCGACCTCGTGGCGCTCACCCTGGCCGACTGGCTCCCCGACACCCTCGCCGCGCTGGGGCTGCGCGCCTTCTCCCTCCCCCTCGACCTGGCACCCGTCGAGCTCGGCATGGCCTGGCACCCCCGCAACGCGTCCGACCCGGGGCACCGCTGGTTCCGTGACCACCTGGCGGCCGCGGTCCTGGACCCGTCGGGGACGTAGGGCGCCCGGCCGGACCGGCGGGCGGGGCGCCCGAAGCGCCGCCGCCTCACGGGCTGTTGAGGTAGGCCAGCACGGCGAGGACGCGGCGGTTGCTGTTGTCGTCGTCGGTGATGCCGAGCTTGCCGAACAGGGAGGTGGTGTATTTGCTGATGGCGCTCTCGCTGAGGAAGAGCCGCCGGCCGATGGCCTGGTTGGACAGTCCTTCGGCCATGAGGCCGAGCACCGAGTGTTCGCGTGCGGTGAGCGCGGCGAGCCGTCGGTTCGAGGGCCCGGCGGACAGCAGCTTGCCGATGACGGCCGGGTCCATGGCGGTCCCGCCACCGGCGACGCGTTCCAGGGCGTCGATGAACTGGTCCGCGTCGAAGACGCTCTCCTTGAGGAAGTAGCCGATGCCGCCGGCGCCGTCGGCCAGGAGTTCGCGGGCGTAGAGCTGTTCGACGTGCTGGGAGAGGATCAGGACCGGCAGGCCGGGCACCTCCCGCCGGGCGTCCAGGGCCGCCCGCAGGCCCTCGTCCGACTGGGCCGGCGGCATGCGGACGTCGACGACGGCGACGTCCGGCCGCCACGTCAGCAGCGCGTCGAGCGTCTCGGGCCCGGTGGCCGCCGTCGCCACCACCTGGTGTCCGTACGCCTCCATCAGGCGGACCATTCCGTCGCGCAGGAGGTAGAGGTCTTCGGCTACAACGATGCGCATGGCACCACCATTCTCACGCGGGTCGGGCCGCCGGCCGGGCTGGTGACCTCCAGGGTGCCGTCGAAGACCGCGAGGCGGCGGCGCAGCCCCGCGAGTCCGCCCCCGGCGCGCACCTCGGCCCCGCCGCGGCCGTCGTCCTCGACCTCCACGACGACCGCGGTGTCACCGGCGTCCCGGGCGAGGGAGATCCGCGCCCGGGAGGCGCGGGCGTGCTTGACCGCGTTGGTCAGCAGTTCGGCGATCCCGAAGTACACCGCGGACTCGACGGGCGGGTCCAGGCGGAGCTGTCCGTCGGCGCCGACCTCCGCTTCGAGCGGGCTGTCCAGGGCGAGCGCGCGAACGGCGTCGACGAGCCCCCGCTCGTTCAGCACCGGCGGGTTGATGCCCCTGACCAGTTCGCGGAGCTCGGTCAGCGACGTGGCGGCGCCGGCCCGTGCTTCCCGCATCAGCGCCCTGGCCCGGTCGGGGTCGGTCGCCATGAGCTTCTCCGCGGTCGCCAGGGCGAGCCCCAGCGCGACCAGCCGGGCCTGCGCGCCGTCGTGCAGGTCCCGCTCGATCCGGCGGATCTCGGCGGCCTGGGTGACCGTGGCGTCCGCGCGCCGGGCCGTCAGCTCGTCCACCCGGTCCGCCAGCGCCATCGCGGCCGAGGCGCGCAGGAAGCGGACGGCCACCGGCCGCACGGGCCGCCAGGCGTACGGGGCGCCGGCGACGGCCACGACCAGGCCGAGCCCGCCGAGCAGGCGCGCGGGAAGCGCCGACTGGGAGAACCCGAGGACCGCCGCCGCGACCCCGGCCACCGGAACGGCCGCCACCACCCCCGCGGTGAGCGGCGCGATCGCCGTGAACCGCAGGTCGCGCCAGTTGGCGGGGTCGCGCCACCGGATCCGCCACCTCTGGTCCAGGAGGGCGTCACGGCTGGTGCGCTCGTAGCCGAAGCCGTTCCACCAGAACCCGGTGGACATCTGCGTCACCGGCCCGGCCTGCCGGTATCCGTCGGGAAGGACGGTGGCGGTCCATCTCGCCACGAGGTGGCGGACCGTCCGGCAGACCGGGCGGGACAGGGCGAGCGTGCCCACGCACACCAGCACGAACGGCGCCAGCCACGACCACGGGTTCGCCGCCCCCCACCAGATGCCCAGCGCCACCGCGGCGGCCCACACGGCGGGGACCAGCATGGTGACGGCCACCACCACGCACGCCCGCACGAACCCCACGGCGGCACTCGCCACCCACGACCTCACCTGATGCATGCTCATTCCCCTCACGTGACAACTCCCGTCACGGCCCCGCACGTTGCCGCGCTGCCCGCCCCGGCCCGGTCGACCCGGTGCCTCCACTCTGCGCCGCGGGAGGCCCGGTCCCGGCCGGATCGCCGCGGAAGTGGGGCTGGCCCCACCCAGCCGTACGTCCAGGCCCATACCGCGCCCCCCGGGCGCTTTCTAGCGTCGACACCATGACGACGACACGAAGCCACCACGCCACCGGAACCACCGCCTCCACCACGGCCGGGGCGGCCCGCCTGCACCACCCGGCCACCCGCCGCGCCTTCCGCAAGGTGACGATCCTCGCCGCGGCCTACGGAGCGTTCAGCGCCGCCGTCCTCCTCACGGTCGCCGTCCTCGCGAGCACCGGACACACGGTGACCTCGTTCATGTGGGGCCGGTCGGGCGGCATCCTGGCCGGCGCCGCGGTGGTCCTCTGGATGACCGTCCTCGCCTCCCGGGGAGCACGCTGGGCCCATCTCCGCGTGCGCGTCCTCTCGGTCGTCATGCCGATCGCGATCATCGGCGTCGACCTGATCCCCGGCGTCTGCCCGCTGTGGTTCGCCCTCGCCCAGGCCACCTGCGCCCTCCCCCTGGCCGCCGCCGCCTTCCTCAGCAACGGCTCCACCCTGCGCGCCGCCTTCCCCAAGCCGCGGTCGTGACCGTGCGGACCGGCCCGGCCCCGATTCGTCAGGGCGCGGTAGGGGCCGGGCAACGCCGGTGCGTAGTAACGTCTTCGCTCGTGTCGAAGCCCGATGAATTGCTCGTTGACATCGCCGCCAGGGTGGAGTCGGAGCAGAGTAATCAGATGTCTCTGACCGTCGTCGTCCAGGGTGCGGTCATCACCGGACGGCTGGCCCCCGAGGCCGCGTGGCGGCAGCGTGTGGCCGAGGTCCTGGCGAAGTCGGAACGGCTGGGGCCGTTCTCGGCCCTCTTCGCCCCGGCCGGCGCGGGCACCCGCGCCCCGGACCGAAAGGCGAACGCAGCCCCCACGCACCTGTACTTCCACGTGGCGCGCATCCTCCAGGGAACCCTCGGCCTCCCCGAGACGGGCGGAATGTACCGCGTCGCCATCGACGACGTCGCCGCCTGGACGGTGGGCGACCTGAGCTATTCCGACCACTGAACGGACGGGTCCGCCGCAGACGGTCCACACCGACAGCGACGGACCCGAACCGGCCACCTGTGCGGGTGGGGCGACGGGGGCAGGGCCTGTTCCGGCGGCTGCCGCCCGTCGGTGGTTGTCGGGGTGGTGGGGGGTATCCCTGGATTCAGGGGACATGTCGGGTGGGGCGTGTGGGGGTGGTGGGGAATCTGCACACGAGCGTCACAAGGTCTACGCGTTGCCTTCGGTGTGTGCCGTTAGCGTTGCTGGCCGCTCGATCCCGCGTGCGAACGTGGCCAGATCCCGGCGTCCCTGGCGGCGCAGTCAGCAGAGAAAGAACGCAGATGGACTACTGCTCCTCGTGCCGCCGGAACCTCAACGGGGCGCTGGTGTGCCCGGGTTGCGGTGATTACGCCCCTGACATAGCCCCGCCCGGCCGCCATCGCGGTGGCGCGGCCGCTGCCGCGGCGTCGTCGTCGTGGGACAGCTGGCCGTCGGAGGCGACCGCCGCGAGTGCCCCGCACGTTCCGAGTGCCCCGCAGGTTCCTGATCTCTTCGACCCGGCGCCGGCCGGGAGCGGCGGGACGCCCGCCGGTGGGGCGGCCGCGGCGCAGGGTGCCTCGACGGGGGCGGACGCCGGTGCGGAGCACGGCTTCGACGGCGCCTCCGGCACGGGGCAGGGCCGGGCCGCGCGGCGCCGGCAGATGGCGCGTTGGAAGAAGCACCGGCGCCGGGCCGCGGCCGCGACGGCGTTCGCGCTCGCCGGTGGTGCCCTGACCGTGGCGCTGCTGCCGAACAAGCCGTCCACCGGCCAGACGCAGGCGGCCGGGTCACCCGACCCCGAGCTCGCGGGCACGCCTGGTACGGAGCACACCGACGCGGCGTCGGAGCAGCCGGACGCGCGGGCCTCGCGGCACCTCGACAGCCGTCCGCCGAGGGCGGCCGGCCGGCCGCCGCAGGGCACCGGCCCCGCCGCGGCCCCCGACACGACGAGCCGGCAGCCGGCCCCCGCCGCGACGCACCCCGCCGCGGCCCCGAGCACGGCGCCGCACAGCGCGTCGGCCCCGGCCGCGGCGCCGCACACCGACAGCGCCGGCAGCGGCCCGGCGGCGGCGCCCCGGACCGGCGCGCCCGCGCCCGCCGGGGGGTCCGACGCGGGCTCCTCGTCGGTGAGCCGCACGCCGTCCACGCAGACGCAGACGCAGACCCAGCAGCCGGCACCCACGTCGCCGTCGGCCGATCCGACCTCGCCGTCGCACGTGTGCCTGCTGGGAGTCGTCTGCCTCGGCTGACCGGGGTGGTGCGGGTGCGGTCCGGTCGTCCCTGCTGCGCGGGGCCGGGGCCGGGCGTGTTCCCGCGCCGCGCGTTCGATGCCGTCCTCGCCCCGCCCGGGGCGGGCGGGGCGCGTGTGGGTCGTGCCGGTGTTCGACCATTTATGGGCGGTTGTTACGCAACCGCCGGATTGCTGTAATACGCGACGGGGAGCATCATCGTCCGCATCCGCTGCCGGCCCGCGCTCCTGGACGTACCGTGCTCCTTCCCCGTTCCCTGTCCGCCCCCGGTCCGGCGCGAACCGTCTCGCTCGCCCTTGTGGTCGCGGGTGCGGCGGCGCTGGCGGGGTGCTCGGACACCGGGGAGCCCGAGGGAGCCGGAGCGACCCGGATCGCCTCCGCTCCGGCGCGGCTGTGGCCCGAACGGCCGCCGGCGCCGCAGCCCCCGCCGGACCGGAGCGGTCAGGACGGGCCGTCGCCGGTGCCCGGGCTGCACCGGGAGGCGTCCGGCGACATCCGGAAGGTGGACCCGCTCTCCGTCGTACGGGCGCAGATCGCCGCGGACGCCCGGGCGCACTCGCCGGCGTTCGACCGGGCCACCGAGCGGAAGATCCTCCGCTGCACCGCCGAGCCGTCGGCGGGCTGCCCCGTACGGGCGCCCCAGTACCAGGACCTGACGCACGACGGGAAAGCCGAGCTGATCGTCGGCATCGAGGGGAGCGAGCACGTGCTCGCGGTGTGGGCCTACACGCTGCGGGGCGGGGTGGTGAACCGGATCCTGGACACCGCCGGCACCCCGTTGTCGGTGGAGGTGGCGGACGGCGACCTGATCATGCGGGAGCCCACCGGCTCGCCCGGGTACGAGATGCGCACGGTCCACTCGTGGGACGACAAGCGGCAGACGATGGAGATCCGGGCGATGGAGTTCGACCGCGCGGCCTCCTCGCCCGCCCCCGGCCGGTCCGCGGGCTCCTCGCCGTCCCCGGGCCGTTCCGCGGCCGCCCCGCCCGCCCCGGAGCGCACGCGGTGAGCGCCGCCCGGCGGCGGGCGGCGCTGCGGCTGCCCGGCTGGACGGCCACGCTCTACTGGAAGTTCGCGGTCTTCCTCACCGTCATGTGCTGCACGCTCGCCGCGCTGCTCGGCGTCCTCGTGCACGTCCTGGTGGGCCGGCAGACCGAGGGCCAGGCCCGCGGCGCGGCCCTGGACGAGCTGGACAACGCGGTGGCGACGTACATCGCCGGGGAGCCGCTCGGCCGCAACGCGGCGGTGGACCCGCCGGACCTGCCCCGCGCGCTGCGCGAGATGGCACGGCACAAGGAGCGCGGCACCCAGCTCGCCGACCACCGGGGCCGGCCGACGATGTGGGCGGTGGCGCCGGTCGACGGCGGCAGGGCACTGGCCGTACGCCTCGACTACAGCGACCGGGCCGCCGCCACGCAGGGCCTGGACCGCGCCATCATCGGCTCCTCGGCCGCCGCGATCGGGGCCACCGTGCTCGTCGGGCTGGTCGCCGTCTCGCGCATCACCCGCCGGCTGCACCACACCGCGCGGGTGGCCCGCCGGATCAGCACCGGCGATCTCGACGCCCGCGTCAACGACCCTCGCGCGCGGCGCCCCGGGCACGCCCAGGACGAGGCCGGGGCGGTGGCGGCGGCGCTCGACGCGATGGCCGCCACGCTCCAGGCCAAGCTGCACAGCGAACAGCGCTTCACCGCCGATGTCTCGCACGAGCTGCGCACCCCGCTCACCGGGCTGCACGCGGCCGCCGAGCTGCTGCCGCCCGGCCGCCCGACGGAGATGGTGCAGGAGCGCATCCGGACCATGCGCCGGCTGACCGAGGACCTGCTGGAGATCTCCCGGCTCGACGCGCAGGTGGAGCGGGCCGAACTCGACGTCCACCAACTGGGTCCGCTGGCCGAGCGGGCGGCGCGCGCCACGGGGACGTCGACCGAGGTGCGCGTCGTACGGGACGCCCGGGTGGAGACCGACCGGCGCAGGCTGGAGCGGGTGCTGGGCAACCTCGTCGCGAACGCCCACAAGCACGGCCGCCGGCCCGTGGTGCTGACCGTCGACGGCCCGGTGGTGACCGTGCGGGACCACGGCGACGGGTTTCCCGGCTACCTCCTCGACGAGGGGCCGCAGCGCTTCAAGAGCAGTTCGGGCAACGGCCGCCGGACGGGCCACGGGCTGGGCCTGACGATCGCCACCGGGCAGGCCCGGGTGCTCGGTGCCGCGCTGCGGTTCTCGAACGCGCCCGACGGCGGGGCGGTGGCCACCCTCCGGCTCGCCGGGGCCAGCGGCACCGGGCCGGGGGAACAGCCCGTCCGCGCGGCCACTTGACGCTGACGAGCACGTCGGGTCCCGCGAAAGGCAGCCATGAGCGAGTCCACCCCCGTCACCGCACTGACCGTCCGCTATCTCGGCGGGCCCACCGCGGTCCTGGAGATCGCCGGCGTACGGCTGCTGACCGACCCCACCTTCGATCCGCCCGGCGACTACCCGATCGGCGACCGCACCCTGGTGAAGACCGCCGGCCCGGCGCTGGACGCGGCCACGCTCGGGCCGGTCGACGCGGTGCTGCTCTCCCACGACCAGCACCCGGACAACCTCGACCGCGCCGGCCGGGCCTTCCTCGACGGTGCGCCGCTGGTGCTGTCCACCGCCTCCGCGCAGGCACGGCTCGGCGGCACCGTACGGGCGCTGGCCAACTGGGCGGAGACCACCCTGCCGCTCCCGGACGGCAGAACGCTGCGGATCACCGGTGTGCCCGCGCAGCACGGTCCGGACGGCTCCGAGCACCTGGTCGGCGAGGTCACCGGCTTCCTGCTGTCCGGCGAGGAGCTGCCGACGGTCTACGTCAGCGGCGACAACGCCGCACTCGACGTGGTGCGCGCGGTCGCCGAGCGGGCCGGGACGGTCGATGTGGCGCTGCTGTTCGCCGGCGGCGCGCGGACCCCGCTGCTCGGCGACGCCTACCTCACGCTGCCGAGCGACCAGGCGGCCGAGGCGGCGCTCATCCTGGGCGCCCGGGCGGTGGTTCCGCTGCACTTCGAGCACTGGAAGCACTTCACCCAGGGCGCCGGCACCCTGGCCGCGGCCTTCGAACGGGCGGGCCTCGCCGACCGGCTGCACCTGCTGGAGCCGGGCGGGCAGACCGTCGTGTGAGGACGGGCAGCGGACCGGCTCAGCCGCGGGCCGCGGCGCCGGTCCCGGCGGCGGCGTGCGCGGCGTCCGCGGTGCCGCGCGGCTCGGCGGCGGCCCGCGGCGGCCGGGTGCGCGCCTTGAGGACCTGGGCGCCGACGGCGAGCGTGACCCCCAGCAGCAGGACGTAGAAGACGCCTATCTTGTGCAGGTCGTCGAGGAAGAACCAGACCGAGGTCAGACCGGTGAACCAGAACGCGATCAGGGCGAAGCCGCCGCTGCGCTCGTCCCGGTAGCCGGCGGCGAAGCAGAGCGCGGCCACGGCACCCAGCAGCAGGGCGATGACGACGTAGCGGGTGTCCCAGCCGAGGGAGCCGCGGGACAGCTCGGACCACACGGCCACCGCCTCGGCCACCGGGCCCCACACCACCGCGCACGCCAGCCGCGCCGACCACGGCAGCAGCACCGCCCCCGCCACCGCGGCGCCCAGCGCGACGTGCGAGAACCGGCCGACCTCGATCACCTCGCTACGGGAGATCACCAGCGCCAGGAAGCAGCCGAGCAGCGCGACCGCCCCCTCGGCCGTCGGCCGGAACACCACCCGCGCCGGCCACCGGCGTGCGGCCCGCCCCGCCGGTTCACCGCGGGGCGGCGCGGGGGACGGCGCCGGCGCCCCGGCGGCGACCGCACCGGCCCGGGGATCGAGCGCCGTGGGCGTCCGTACGGGGGCGGCCGGCGCGGCCCCGGCCGCCGCGTCGAGCGCCGCCTTCATCTCCGTCGCGTCCGCGAACCGGTCCGCCCGGTTCTTGTGCAGCGCCCGGCGGATCACCTCGTCGACGGCCGGTGGCAGCCCCGGCCGCAGCGCGGACGCCGCCGGCGGTACCGCGGCCAGGTGCTGGTGCATGACGGAGAACGGCGAGTCCCCGGTGTACGGGGGCCGCCCGGTCAGCAGCTCGTGGAGCAGGCAGCCCACCGCGTACAGGTCCGTGCGGTGATCGGTCTCGGCCCCGTTGATCTGCTCCGGCGCCAGATAGGCGGGGGTGCCGACCGCCACGCCGGTCCCGGTCAGCCGGGTGGCCACCTCGCTGAGGGCCTTGGCGATGCCGAAGTCGACGACCTTGACCCGGCCGGTGGCGGTGAGCATCACGTTCGCCGGCTTGATGTCCCGGTGCACGATGGCGTGCCGGTGGCTGTGCTCCAGCGCGTCCAGCACCTGGCCGGCGAGGTCGACCGCCTGCGCCACCGGCAGCAGGCCGTCGGCCAGGACCTGACTGAGGGCCCGGCCCGGTACGTACTCCATCACGAGGTAGGGCTCGGCGCTGCCGCCGCCGGCGTCCTCCCCCACGTCGTGGACGGTGGCCACCCCGGGGTGGTTGAGCGCCGCCGCGGCGTGCGCCTCGCGCTGGAAACGGGCGAGGAACTCGGGCTGCAGCGCCAGCTCGGCGGAGAGCGTCTTGACCGCGACGGTGCGGCGCAGCCGGCGGTCGACGGCACGGTGGACCGTGCCCATCCCGCCGTGCCCGAGCTGCTCCACCAGCTCGTACCGTTCGCCCAGGATTCTGTGCTCCACCGGTTCCTCCACGGACCGTCTGACGCCAACACGCCGGAAGACGGCCTGGAGCACGCGCGGGTTGCCCGGGGCCGCTCAGTCCCCGACGCCGACCAGCGCCAGCGTGATGTTGTCCGGGCCGCCGGCCTCGATGGCGGCCCGCCAGAGCTCGAAGGCGGCCCGGCCGTCGTCGTGGGCGCGCAGCACCTCGTCCAGCTCGTCCTGCGGCACCGGGTCGGTCAGGCCGTCGGTGCAGATGAGGTAGCGGTCACCGGGCGTGAGCGGGGCCGTGCTGACGTGCGGGGTGATCGGGCTGAAGCCGGGGGCGCCGCCGAGCGCCTGGGTGACCAGGGAGGTGGTGCGACGGCCGGGCTGCAGGGGCGGGCTGTCGTCGATGCTGACCTGCCGCAGGCCGTCCTCGGTGACGCCCAGGACCCGGCTGTCGCCGACGTTGAAGACCAGCAGCGACTCCGCCAGGACGACCGCGCCGGCCACCGTCGTCCCCATGGTGAGCAGTTCGGGGTCGCGGTCGGCGGCCGCGTACACCGCCTGGTTGCAGAGCTTCAGGGCGTCCTGGACGGCCTGCGCGCCGTCCAGCGCCGGGCCGACCGCCGCCAGCTGCCGTACGGTCAGCGCGCTGGCCACCTCACCGCCCGGCTGGCCGCCGATGCCGTCGGCGACCGCGACGACGAGCGGGTGGCCGCGCGGGAACACCAGCGTCTGCGGATTCTCGGTCACGGTCGCGCACAGCGTCCACGGGCCGGCCACCAGGCTGTCCTCGTTGTGGTCCCGGATCAGGCCGGGGTGGCTGAGGGCGGTCACGGTGACGTACGGCATGGCGGGTTCCGCCTCTCTCAGTCGTCGGCCCGGTCACCGTTCTCCCGGGCGCTCAGGGTGCGCCGCTGCATCAGCCGGGTCACGTCCTTGCCCGTGACGATGCCGACCAGCCGGCCCGCGTCCAGGACCAGCAGCCGGGGCCCGGTGCGCAGGGTGAAGCGGTCGACGGCGTCGCTCAGCAGGTCGTCCGGCGCGGCCACGGCGCACTGGGACAGCGGGGTCGCCACCTCGCGCACCCGGGCCGTCTCCCGGCTCGGGGGCGGTACGGAGGCGAGCCGCTGGAGTTGCACCAGGCCGCTGGGGCGGCCCTCGAAGTCGAGCAGCGGCAGGGCGGTGTGGTGGGCGGGCACCGCCACCTCGTCGATGAAGCGCTGCACGGTCAGCCAGTCGGCGCCGGTGACGACGGGGCTGGACATGGCGTCGGCGACCCGTACGCCGCGCAGCGACGTGTGCAGCGCGGCACGGCGCCGCTCCGCCCCGGCGACGACCATGACGAACAGGCCGACGAAGACGATCCACAGCCCGCCCGGCGCCCCGCGCAGTACGGAGATCCAGCCGGCCGCCACGAACAGGACGCCCATGACCTGCCCGCCGCGGGAGGCCGCCAGGTCGGCGCGGTCGCGGTCCTTGGTGCGCCACCACAGCACCGCCTGCACCACCCGTCCGCCGTCCAGCGGCACCGCGGGCAGCAGGTTGAAGACGCCCAGGAAGAGGTTGGCCCAGCCGAGCCAGAGCAGGATCACCGCGGGGAGCTCCGCCCAGCCGGCCAGGCGCTGCAGCCCGATGCCCGCGCCGAGCGCCAGGCCGCCGAGGGCGAGGCTGGTGAGCGGGCCGCTGACGGCCACCGCGAAGGCCGCGGCGGCGGACTGCGGGCGGCCCATCCGCGTCATCCCGCCCAGCGCCCACAGCGTGACGTCCTCGACCGAGATCTTCCGGCGGCGGGCGGTCGCCGCATGGGCCGTCTCGTGCAGCAGCAGGCTGCCGGTGAGCAGGACGGCGCCGATGACGCCGCCGAGGGCGTAGACGGCGGGCGGGCGGCCCGGCATCCACGCGGGCAGGGCCTGCCGGCCGAGCCCGAACGCGAACAGGCCCACCAGGAGGGGCACGCTCCAGTGCATCCGCAGCGGCACCCCGACGACCTGGCCGATCTGTAGTGAACCGTTCATTTCATCCCTATCCACACCAATTGTCGCGCGCGGAATCTACGCTGGACCTATTGGCGGGACTGCTGGACTCCCGGAGGTGCGTCATGGGGCACAGCCATCACTTCCACCTGGACCAGGGCGGCCACTCGATCACCGTGAACGTCGGCCCCGGCCGGGACGGCGAGATCGAGCTGCTGGTCAACGGGAAGGTCGTCGCCTATCAGAAGGAGCACGGCCCGGGGATGAACGTCCTGACGGGCGAGCTCCCCGACCAGCCCGCGCACCCCTTCCGCGTCCTGCTGCGCCAGCCCCACCTGGTGCCGTCCATGCCCCGCTGCACGCTGGAGCTGGACGGTGTGGAGCAGCCGATGCCGGAGCGGCTCGTGCTGTGAGGCGATGAGGGGGGGGTGCGGGACGATCCGGCGCGGGGGCCGCTCGGCTGCCCGGCACCGGCGGCGGACCCGTGGTGATCTTCAGCCTGCCCCGGCGGTACGGCGCCAACGGCGACGGGGCCGGTGGGTTGTTGGGCCACCCGGCTGATTCTGGCCGACGAGCGTTTTACTCCCTGCGGGTTGAACGACGATGCGGGTGGACAACGGCAGCACGATACGTCTGGCATCGGAACGATGAACAGGCGAGGAGCATCGTGAGAAGAATTGCGCAGGCAGGAAGTGTGATCGGGGCGTGCGGGCTGGTGCTGTTCGGCAGCGGTGCCGCCACGGCCGTGACGGTTCCGGGGGAATCGCTGCTGCAGGCCGCGGTGGGCGCGGACGTCGGTGACGTCACGGGCATGGTCTCCGGCGTCATCTGCAACAACCGCCTCGCCGACTTCCATTACAAGTCGCCGGTGTACAAGTCGCCGTCGCCGCACCCCTGCATCAACGGCCCCGTGCGCAGCGGTAACAGCCTCAACAGTGGCAACTTCATCAACCACGGCAACCCCAACAACAGCGGCAACCTGTCCAGCACCAACGGCTCGACGAACAGCGCCAACTCGACATCGGGTTCGTCGGTCGGCAGCAGCAACAACATCCAGCGGGTCTTCAAGATCCTCGGCTTCTGACGCGGACGCCCCCGCCGGCCGCTTCCCCGCGGCCGGCACGGACCACACGAAGCGGCCCCGCTCCCCGGTCGGTACCGGGGAGCGGGGCCGCTTCACCGCGTCAGGTCACAGACGCGTCGAACCGGGTCCGTTGTGCTGGATGTCGTTACCGGTCTTGTTCTCCGCACCGGTCGTACCGCCGCTGTCGACGTTGGTGTTGCCGTTGTCGATCGTCGGGCTGCCGCTGTCGCTGTTGTTGCCCGACAGGCGGACGTTCTGCGCGTTCCTGACGTTACCGCTGTTGAGCGGGCCGTTGACGCAGATCCTCGCCCGGGGACCACAGCGGAGCACGGTGTGGAAGCTGGCGATGGTGTCGCTGGCCCATACGCCGTCGCCGCCGTACCCCCCGTCGAACCCGTTCGCCAGGGCGGGAGATGCCCCACCCGCAGCCAGGAGCAGGCCACATGCTCCTGCGATCACGAAATTGACGCGTGCCATGTTCTTCACTGTGTGCTCCTGCACCTCGCGGTTTGGTAACCCGCGGTCTTGCTATCGGGCGTCACCGCATCCACCAAGCCTGAGCAACGGCCCGTCCTTCGTATTCACCCTGTCCGACCACTGGATTCACCGTGACGGCCCTCCGGCGCGCGGCGCTCTGGCACGCTGCCGGCATGGACGACGACGCGGTGGCCGGGTTCGTGCAGATCGCCCGGCCGCGGGAGCTGACCGCGCGGTGGCGCGCGGAACTCATCGCCTGCTGGACGGTTGTGGCCAACTCCGGTGGGGCGGTCGTCCCGCTCGCCTTCCCCGTGCCGCCGGTCGACGCCGAACAGGTCGCGCCGGCCGCCGACGCACTCGTCGCCGGGCTCGCCCCGGACCGGGGCCGGCTGCTGCTGGCCACCGTCGAGGGCACGCTCGCGGGCTGGTTGGTCGTGCGCAGGGAGCTGCACCCGCTGATCCGGCACTGGGGCGTGGTCAACCACGTCCAGACGCACCCCGCCTTCCGCGGCCGCGGGATCGGCAGCGCGCTGCTGCGGCGGGCCCGGGGCACGGCGACGGAAATGGGCCTGGAGCAACTGCACATCGGGGTCCGGGAGGGGCTGGGGCTGGAGGACTTCTACCGGCGGCTGGGCTGGACGGAGGTCGGCCGGTGGCCCGGCGCGCTGCGGCTCGCGCCGGGCGACGACCGGGACGAGATCCTGATGGCGCTCGACCTGCGGACGGCCGGCTGACCGGAACCCCCTTTCCGCTGCGGGGGTAAACGGCGCACGAATGGAAAGGGTCTCTGTGCCCGTTCGACCCTGATCCACCGGACGGGCCACCGGGCCGCCGAAGAGGAACCGCGGCCCGCCATTCTCATGCCTCGCAGGGGAGGGAACGTCCGGGATGAACGGTGCCCTTCAACTGGAACCGCACCTGGAACCACCGCTGGCGACCGTACTGCGCGCACCGGCCTTCCTGCACACGCTCGTCGACGCGCTCGGCTCACCGCTCAACATCGTCCTCCCCGACCGGATCGCCGCGAACGTCGGCCGCTTCCGCGCCGTCCACGGCCGGCACAGCCTCGCCGGGCAGGTCTACTTCGCGCACAAGGCGAACCGCTCCCGCGCCCTGGTGCGCCGGCTCGCCGCCACGGACGCCGGCATCGACGTCGCCTCGCTGGGCGAGCTCCAGCACGCGCTGGGCGCCGGCTTCACCCCGGACCGGATCGTGGCGACCGGCCCCAAGGACCCGCAGTTCCGGTGGCTCGCCGCGCGCACCGGCGTCACGGTCAGCGTCGACGGGGAGGGCGAACTGGCCGGGCTGGCGGCGCTGGTACGCCGCCACGGCCTCGCGCCGGTGCGCGTCCTGCTGCGGTTATCGGGGTTCGAGGCGGCGGCGTCCGGGATCCGGGTGCGCTCCCGGCAGAGCCGGTTCGGCACCTCCGTGACGCTGCTGGACGGCCTGCTGGACGCGGTCGAACGCCACCGGGACGCCGTCGAACCGGTCGGTGTGGGCCACCACCTCGACACCACCAGCCTCGACGAGAAGGCACTCGCCCTCGAAGGCGCGCTGCACGCCATGGACGCGCTGCGCCGCCGCGGCTTCCGACCGCGGGCCGTCGACATCGGCGGCGGCTTCGGCGTCAACTACCTCGCGGACGGCGCCGCCTGGGACCGGTACACCACCGCGCTCACCCACGCCGTGCTGGGCAGCCGCCCCCCGCTGACCTGGGGCGGACACGGCTACGGCCTGCGGGCGGAGGGCGGCACCCTGCGCGGCGCCCTCGGCCTCTACCCGGCCCACCGGCCGCTCGCCGGCGCCGCCTACCTCGACGCGCTGCTCGCCCGCCCGGCACCGTCGCTGGGCGGCCGCCCGCTGGGCACCCTGCTGCTGGAGAACCTCTACGACCTGTACAGCGAGCCGGGCCGGGCCCTGGTGGACCAGTGCGGGCTGTCCCTGGCGCGGGTGCTGGAGGTGCGCAGCACGGCCGCCGGCGACCGGCTCGTACGGCTGGCCATGACGGCGGACGACGTCAGCCTGGAGGAGCACGGCGTCCTGATGGACCCGGTGCTCGTACCGCGCGACGGGCCGGGCCCGGCGGCCGACGACGACGCCGGGTGCGACGGCACCGGGAGCGACGGCGGCGGGCCGGGCGCGCACGGGGTGTACCTGACGGGCAGCCTGTGCCTGGAGTCCGATCTGATCACCCGCAGGGCCGTCTTCCTGCCCCGCCCGCCACGCCCCGGAGACCTGCTCGCGTTCGCCAACACCGCCGGCTACTGCATGGACTTCAGCGCCACCCGCGCACAGGCGCAGCCCGTCGCGCACAAGGTCGCCGCCTGGGAGGAGGACGGCTCCTGGCGCTGGTGCCTCGACGAGCAGTACTGGCCGCTCACACCTTCTGGGGGACTCACGGCATGAGGTACGACAGCATCACCGACGCCATCGGCGACACCCCGCTCGTGCGCATCGACCCGGCCGTGCACGGCCTGCGCCACATCGATCTGTACGCGAAGCTGGAGATGCTCAACCCCTTCGGCTCGGTCAAGGACCGGGCGGCCTGGAACATGGCCCGGCCCGGCCTGCCCGACGCGGTGCGCCGCGGCGCGACGATCGTCGAGCTGTCCAGCGGGAACACCGCCAAGGCGCTGGCCGTCATCGCGGGGATGCACGGCCTGCCGTTCAAGAGCGTCACCAACCGGATGCGGGTGCCGGAGATCAAGGAGCTGCTCCTGCTGCTGGGCGCGGAGATCGAGGAGCTGCCCGGCCGGAGCGAGTGCCTCGACCCGACCGACACCGAGGACCCGCTCACCCTCTTCCACCAGGAGCTGACCCGGCCCGGCCGGCCGAGCCTGCACACCGACCAGTACTTCAACGACCTGAACACCGCGGCGCACGCGGCCGGCACCGGCCCGGAGATCATCGCCGACCTGGACGGCCGGGCCCCCGACTGGTTCGTCGCCTGTGTGGGCACCGCCGGTTCGTCCACCGGTGTGGCCAGGGCGCTGCGGGCGCACGATCCCGCGGTCCGGGTCGTCGGACTGGTCGGTGAGAAGTCCGACTTCATCCCGGGCATCCGCACCCTCGACGAGGTGCACGAGGTCGGCCTCTTCGACCCCGCCACCTACGACACGATCGAGGCGGTCGCCGCCGACGACGCGCTGGACGGAATGCTGACGCTGATCCGCCGCTGCGGCCTGCTCGCCGGGCCCACGGGCGGCGCGGCGTACCACGGCGCGGTGCGCCATCTGCGGCCGCTGGACGCGGAGTCGGCCGGGGCGGCGGGCGCGGACGGGCGCCGGCGGACCGCCGTCTTCATCGTCTGCGACCGCGTCGAGAGCTACCTCGGCTACGTCCGCGAACGCCGGCCGGAGCTGCTGGGCCGGCCGCCCGCGCGGAACTCGGTGGCCACCCTCACCGACGCCGAGATACGGGCGACGACCGTCATCGACACCACCGACGCCCGGAAGTGGATCGCCGCCGAACGCCCGCTGGTGGTCGACCTCCGCGGCCCCTTCGCCTACGCCGCCCTGCACATCGACGGCTCGATCAACATCGTGGACGAACTGTTCGACGAACTCCTGCGCGGCGGGCTGCCGTTCAGCAAGCGGCAGCCGGTCCTGCTGGCCTGTCCGGTCGGCGAGAAGTCCGTACGGTACGCGGCGCTGCTGACGCGGATGGGCCATCCCGACGTCCGCAGCCTGGCCGGCGGCATCATCGCCTGGCGCGACGCGGGCGCTCCCCTGGTGCGGGACTGACATGAGCCGTCCCGTGGAGGACCCGCCCCGGCGGCAGACGCCGGACGACGACCTGGTGGCGCTGCGGGCGTGGCAGCGTCCGCTGCGCGCCCAGTTCCCGATCATCACGGCCCACCCCGGACTCGCCTATCTGGACAGCGCGGCCACCTCGCAGAAGCCGCAGGCCGTCCTGGACGCCGTGCTCTCCTACCTGACGACCTCCAACGCCAACGCGGGCCGCGGCACCTACCCCTGGGCCAACGCCACGACCGCCCTGGTGGAGGCGGCCCGCGACCGCGTCAAGTCCTTCCTGCGCGACCCGCGTCCCGAGCGCTCCGCCGTGCACTTCACCAGCGGCACCACCGAGGGACTGCGCGCCGTCGCCCGGGACTGGCTGACCACGTTCCTGACCGACGGCGACGAGATCGTCGTCCCGTTCGCCGACCACCGGGCGAACCTGGCGCCGTGGCTGGAGGCCCGGGACCTGCTGGCGCGGCGCGGCATCGGCGTCCGCGTCCGCGCGCTGCCCTGCCAGGAGGGCTCCGGCGACTACGACCCGGCGGCGCTGGCGGCGCAGCTCACCCCCCGCACCCGGTTCATCGCCGCCACGCACGTGCACCACGTGTACGGGGCCGACATGAACGTCCACCGCCTCCGCGAGGTGGCCGGGCCCGCCGTGCCGATCTGCCTCGACGCCGCCCAGAGCGTCGGCCACCTCCCGGTCTCCACCGACCGGCTGGACGTCGACTTCGTGGTGTTCTCCGGGCACAAGGCGCTCGCCCTGCCGGGCACCGGCGCCGTCTGGGCCCGCGGCCTGCGCGGCCCCCGCTTCCGCCCCGGCGGCTGGCAGGGCACCCCCAACACCGCCGGGATCGCCGGCCTGGCGGCGGCGCTCGACTGGCTGGACGCGGCGGGCACGGACCGGATCGAGCGCTGGACGGTGGCGCTGGCCGCCCGGCTGACCGACGGCCTCGGCCGGCTCGACGCGTACGAGGTCCTCGGCTGCCGGGAGAGCCTGTCCGCCGCCTCGCGGGTCCAGCGCCGCCGCAGCATCGTCACCTTCCGGCACCGCGCCATCAGCTCCACCGACCTCGGCTTCATCCTCTACAGCCACGGCTTCATGGTCCGCTCCGACCACCACTGCCAGGCCGGCGCGCCCGCGGGCGGGGAGGACGGCTCCGTGCGGGTGAGCCTGCACGTCCACAACACTCCGGAGGAGATCGACGCGCTGGTCTCCACCCTCACCAGTCTGCAATGATTTTCACAATCATCGGTGCGAGCAGGGGTGGCGCGTGGTGTCGGGGACGAGCGGAACGACAGAGGTACGGGGCGGCACGAGCGTCGGCGTCGCCACGGCGGCACGCTGGGTGCGGCGCTGGGAGGACCAGCAGCAGCACTACGCGGTCGACCGCGACGAGCGGCTCACGGTGATCGCCGACGTCGTCGAACACACCACCGCCGGCCTTGCCGAACCGCTGGTCGTCGACCTCGGCTGCGGCCCGGGCGCCCTGGCGGCCCGGCTGGCGGCCCGGCTCCCGCACGCCGCGATCGTGGCCGTCGACGCCGACCCTCTCCTGCTCGGGCTGGGGCGCGCGTACTACGGCCCGGCCGTCCGCTTCGTCGAGGCCGTGATCGGCCGCCCCGGCTGGCTCGGCGCCCTGGCCCTGGACCGCCCCCTGGACGCCGCGGTCTCCACCACCGCCCTGCACTACCTCGGCGAGGCGGCCCTGCGCCGCGTCTACCGCGACCTGGCCGACCGCCTGCGCCCCGGCGGCGTCCTGGTCAACGGCGACCACCTCCGGCAGGACGCCGGACGGCTGTGCGAGATCGCCCGCGCCGTCGGCCGCCGCCGGGCCGAACGCCGGCGCGTCCGCTCCCACGAGGACTGGGACTCCTGGTGGGCCGCCGCACACGCCGACCCCGCACTCGCCGGCCTGCTCGCCGAACGCCGCACCCGCCCGCTGCCCGCCAGCGAGGGCGAACACCTCACCCTCTCCGCCCACCTCACGCTGCTGCGCGAGGCCGGCTTCCGCCACGCCGGGCCGGTCTGGCAGTTCGGCAACAGCCACGTGGTGGTCGCGGTGCGCTGAACCCCCACGGCCCCCGGCGCGTCCGGCCCGGGCTCACGCCCGCAGGCGCAGCCGCTGGCCCGGGTAGATGCGATCGGCGCCGTCGGGGAGACGGTGCTTGTTGAGGTGGTAGAGGGCCTTGGCGCCACCAGGGGTGCCGGTGCGTTCGGCGATGGCGGAGAGGCAGTCGCCGGGGCGTACGACATAGGAGTGGGCGGCGGGCGGAGCCTGCTGCGGGACCGCGCGGGTGCCGGTGGTGTAGGAGCAGTTGGGCCAGGCGGACATGCCGCGGTCGCGGACGATGCGCCGGGCGACGGAGATCTGCTCGTCGCGGCTGGCGAGGTCGGCGCGCGGGGCGTACTGGCCGCCGCCGTACGCGCGCCAGGTGGCGGGGTCGATCTGCAGGCCGCCGTGGTAGCCGTTGCCGGAGTTGATGTGCCAGCGGCCGTTGCTCTCGCAGGCGGCGATGCGCTCCCAGTCGGGCACCGGGGAACCGAGGGGAGCACCGGTCGCCACGGCGGGGGCGGCGAGGCCGAGGACGCTCAGCACCGCCAGCAGCACGGACAGGATCGTCACGACGGAACGCTTGGCGTGGGGCGACGGCATCACGGGATTCCTCCGCTGTGCTCCGGCAACGCCGTGACCGCGTGCTCGCCACGACCGGTGGGCACGCACCAACTAACCCGGCAATATGGTTTTCGCCCAACCGGCGAAGCGCGACATGCGTGCGTTTCACCCGGCTGGGCCATTGCCGTGCCGTCGCCCGCGGCCGCCGCTGTCAAGGCGTGAATTCAGGCCAGGAGCACGGAATTCGCCGTGGCCGCGCCACCTGCGCGGGAAACGGGCAATTACGTGCCCGAATAGGCGAAGGAAGGGGCGATCGGAAGGGGTTCAGCGGTGGCCACCGCGAACTCGTAAGAGGCCGCGAAGGCGAAGTTCCTTACCGAAACGGGGACTTCCAGGCCGTACGGGCCCGGCACGCTGACCGTGCCGTGGTCGGTGGGAAAGCCGGCCTCGATACGCTCCGGAGCGATGGACAGACCGCGGCCGACGGCCTGCATGGCGGCGTCCTTGCGGACCCAGAAACGGGTGATGAGACGCTCCCGTTCGGCGTCCGGGCAGGTGGCCGCGAGCCGCGCCTCCCGGGCGGTCAGCACCTCGTACGGGGTGGTCGGGGCGGCGGCCTCGCGGCGGACGGACTCCACCGAGAAACCCATCCTGCGGGCGTCCTCACCGCACGCCACCACCAGCAGGCCGCGGGTGCCGTAGAGCTCCCAGTGGGTGGCGGCGGCCATCGCGGTGGCCACCCGGGCGGGGAGCCGGGCCAGCAGCCAGCTGCGGGACGCGCCGTCGAGGGTGGCTCTGGAATGGCCGTTCAGGCCCAGGCAGTTGTCCGGGGACAGCAGGCTGGTGGAGCCGTCGAACGCGGGGGACACTGCGGAGGGTGCGGTGGGGGATTCGATGGGGACGACGAAGATCGGTACGGGGACGGCCGCCGCGTCCGGGTGGTCGTGCGGGTGCGGACGGTCGGTCGAGGGTGCGGGTGCGAGGGGTGCCGGAGGGGTCCGGACGAGGTGGTGCCGAGGATCCGGAACGTCCTGGTCAAGGGGTTCCGGACAGAGTTCGAGAAGAGCGGCGTTCGTTTCCACGTACTTTCCGTCCTCCACAGTTGAGCGGTGCCGAGGCCGCACTGGGTGAGTGACAGGCCGTCATACAGAAGCTGTCTCCCCCTTTTTCGCCTACATCGATCGATACAGACAGCCCAAGGTTTGCAGATCCTCCGGAGCCTTCGAGTCATCCCTCCTGCTGATGTACGGCTACATACTTCGATGTACGGGAGACCGACCCAAATTCGGGCGCCAGGGCCAAGAGAACGGGCGACACGCCCCAGTACTGTCCTCGTGTGTGGTTACGTCTTTTCACAAGAACGCACGCGCGCCGCCGCCCCATACCGCTCCGCGACCTCAGATTGGCCGTGGGATTCTTCGCCGGCTGTCTGATTCTGTACGTGGTGGGCGGCCCCCGGGTGATGGGGGGCGACATCGCCGTCTGGCAGGCGGTCCTGCCGGTGCTCGTGCTGTGTGCCGCGACCGCCTACCGCAGCGCCCTGCCCCCGCTGGCGGTCGCCGTCGGCACCGTGACCGTGCTCGTGGAGATGACGTCGAGCGGCGGTCTGGGCCCCGTGCTGATCTACACCGACCTGCTGTACGCGGCCGCCCTGTACGGGGCCACCTGGCTGTGCCGGCTGCTGCAGTTCGGGACCGTCGCCGTCACGCTCGCCACCACCGTCGCCCTGATCGTGATCAGCGACCGCTCGGAGGGGGTGACGACCGGCGTCATCGTCGCCCTGCTGCTCATCTCCCCGGTGTGGACCGGGGTGTTGATACGGAACCACAAGGAGCGGGCGGACACCGAGCGGGAGCGCGCCGCGCAGATCAACCGGCTGGCGGAACTGGACCGCAAGACCGTGCTGCAGACCGAACGCACCCGGATGGCACGGGAGTTGCACGACCTGGTGGCCAACCACCTCAGCGCGATCGCCATCCACTCCAGCGCCGTGCTGTCGCTGAGCGAGGCCAAGCGGGAGCGGGAGGGCGGCCGGGACGACGACGGCGAGGAGGACCCGGTGCTGCGGGCGCTGGCGGTGATCCGCGAGAACAGCGTGCAGGGACTGGCCGAAATGCGGCGGATGGTGGTGCTGCTGCGGTCCGACCGGGGCGTGGACGACGACTGGGACCGGCCGCAGCTCAACGCGCTGGGCGCGCTGGTCGAGCAGGCCCGGCCGGCCGCCGACGCCGCCGCGCTGACCCTGTACACCGACTTCCCCGAGAGCTTCCCCGAGGTGTCGTCGGTGATCGAGGTGACCGCGTACCGCATCGTGCAGGAGGCGCTGACCAACGTCCTCAAGCACGCCTCCGCGGGCCGGGTGCGGATCCGCTGCGAGGCCGGCGCCGAGCAGCTGACCATTTCGGTCGACAGCCCGCTGGCCCGCTCCGACGGCCGGACCCGGCAGCGGCCGGTGGCGCAGCTGACCACCGGTGCCGGCGCCGGGCTCGCCGGGATGTCCGAGCGGGCCGCGCTGGTCGGCGGCATCTTCGACGCGGGACCCGACCGCACCGCCCCCGGGCGCTGGCGGGTACGGGCGGTGCTCCCGCTGACCCAGAACGCATAGGGGGACGACTCCCGGGGCGACACGGCCCCGGGTCCGGCACGGGGGCGGTGAGGACGAGAGGTGGAACAGCCAGTGAGGCAGCCGGTGGAGGACAGCGTGCAGGACGCGACGGCGGACGCGCCGGGGGAGGGGGCGGACCGGCGGCCGCCCGGCATACGGGTGCTGGTGGCCGACGACCAGGCCGCCGTGCGGTCCGGGCTGGTCCTGGTACTGCAGACCGACCCGGGCATCACCGTCGTCGGCGAGGCCGGTGACGGGGAGGCGGCGGTCCGGATGGCCGCCGAGCTGCGGCCCGACGTGGTGCTGATGGACGTGCAGATGCCGCTGCTCAATGGCGTCGCCGCCACCCGCAGGATCGTCGAGCGCGGCCTGGCCGAGGTGCTGGTGCTGACCACCTTCGACCTCAACGAGTACATCTTCGGGGCGCTGCGGGCCGGGGCCGGCGGCTTCATCCTGAAGAACGCCGAGCCGGCGGTGCTGGTCAGCGCCGTACGGGAGGTGGCGCACGGCGACGGGTTCCTCACCCCGGCCATCGCCCGGCGGCTGATCACCGAGTTCAGCGGCCGCTTACCGGCGGCCGGACCGCCGCTGCCGGCCGGTGCCGGGCTGCCGGACGACACCACGCAGGCCCTGGACTCCCTCACCAAGCGGGAGCTGGAGGTGCTCGCGTGCATCGCCCGCGGGCTGCCCAACAGCGCCATCGCACAGACCCTCAGCCTCGCCGAGGGCACCGTGAAGACCCACATCAGCCGGATCCTGTCGAAGCTGCATCTGCGCAGCCGGGTGCAGGCGGCGATCCTGGCGCAGCAGTACGGGATCAACGCGCCGCAGGGGTGAGCCGCCCGGCCCGGGCCCGGTGCCGGGCGGGCGCTCAGTCGCCGAGCAGGCTGCGGGCGATCGCGTCGTTCTGCCGGAAGTAGACGGCGTTGGTTCCCGGGCGGGGGAACTGCGCCGGCCCGGCGACGATCCGGTCGCGGTGCTCGGTGCCGTCCGCACCGATCGGGTGCAGTCCCGCGCCGGACAGCCGCAGCATCCCGCTCGCGGCGCCGTCCGCGGTGCGCTCGGCCGCCAGTTCGCCGCGGGACAGCAGGGCGCGCAGCAGGGGATCGGCGGCCCGCTCGGGTGCGGGCGCCGCCAGCCGGGCGTCGAGCAGGACGGCCGCCTCGTGGGCGACGCCGGGCAGCGCCGGGCTGGTCGCCCGGTACACCGTGCGCCGGCCGGCCGCCGCGGTCTCCACCCGCATCCCGGGTCCCACGAACGTCACCACGCCCGCCTCGGCCAGCGCGAGCAGCTGCTCGGCGCGCAGCGGCGGCGGGCCCGAGCTGAGGTGGGTGCCGATCGCGAAGAGGCCCAGCGCCTCGCTGACCTGATCGGCCGCCAGGTCGCCGGCTCGCCACAGCTCCTCGATGACCGCACCGGCCCGTTGCAGGCCGTCGACCAGGGCGGTCGCGACCCCGCGCGCGGGCCCCGTACGACCGCGCAGGACCTCGGCGAGATGGCCGCGCACCTGCCGCTGGAGGTCGTCGGCCCGGTCGAACCGCAGCCCGGCGAGCGGGTCCGCCAGCCGGTCCAGGTCGAGCCGGTCGGCGGGGTCGGGCACCGCCTCGCGGGCGAGCTTGGCCAGCCGCTCGGGGTCGGTGTGCAGCAGCGCGTACTGGTCCTCGAAGTCCTGCCGGCTCATCCGGGTACGGGCGGGCCGCTCGGCGAAGAGCGCGCGGTAGTGGCACCAGCCCAGTTCGGCGAGCACCAGCGGCCAGACGTCGCGGCCGAAGGCGGCGGCGGGACGGGCCAGCCGGGCGCGGCAGGCGTCGAGGGTGGCGAAGCGCGGGGCGGCGGGGGCCGCGGCCGGGGCGTCCGGGGCGCCGCGCGCCGGTTTGGGCGGCAGCGGGACCCCGCGGCGGGAGCCCGCGTACAGCCGCGGCTCGCGTCCGGAGGGCAGGTAGCGCAGCGGCCCGCCGGGGGCGGTGCGGACGAAGCGGCCGCCGCGGCCCTCGGTCAGCAGCGCCAGGCAGTCGATGAAGACCAGCCCCAGTCCGCGGACCAGGACGGGTTCGCCGGGCGGCACGGCGGCCAGCGCGTCCGGGTCGGCGGGGCCCGGGCCGATCCGGGTCAGGCCGGGCGGCGCGGGGTCGGTGCGGGTCTCCAGGTGGCCCTGGGCGAGGACGACCCGGTCGGCCAGGAAGGGTGCCTCGCCGGAGTCGAGGACCACCTGCTGGCGGCCTGCCGGGGTGTCCCCCGGCGCCGGCGGCAGGCCGTCCGCGGTCACCCGGCGCAGGTCGACGGCGCGCGCCCGGTGGACGTACAGCCGCACCGTGGCGGGGAGTTCGCGGGTGACGGTGTCGAAGAAGTGGCGCAGGTAGCGGCCCTGGTCGCGGCGGGCGGCGTAGGCCCCGTCGTGCAGCGGGGCGTCGAGCCATCCGGCGGTGGTGGGTCCGGGGCGCGGCGGGCCCGCGCAGTCCACGCTCGCGTCGGGGTACAGGGTGACCTGCTCGGCGGCGGAGTTCATCCACAGCAGGCCGGGCTGGTCGGTGCGCCAGGTGCGGCCGGCGCCGGGCGGGTACGGGTCGACGACGTGCAGGTCCAGCGGCCGGTCGCCGTACAGGGCGGGGACGTTGGCGAGGATCCGCTCGACGATCGAGGTGCCGCGCGGGCCGCAGCCGATGACGCACAGGGAGCGGGCCGGGCCCACTTGCCGGTTCAACTGGCCTCCGTCCGTTGGCCGGTGGCCGTGCGAGAGGTGCCCGACGGCCGGGGACTGACGTCAGAAAACACAGGGGCCCGGTGGCCCGCACCGTAGTGCGGGACCACCGGGCGCCGTGTCAGCAACCGCCGCTGATGGTGGAGCCGAGCGCCTGGGCGTCACGCTCGCCCGGCACCTCCAGGCCCTGAAGGTCCATGATGGTCATTGTCGACACCTCCCTTCCGAGAATCGGTGAACGTGTGTACGGTGGTATGCACGGTGCGTGGTGGAAACCGAGCACCGTGTGATCAAACGTGTGAGCAAACCTCGTGTGATCAAGCACCGTGTGGTCAAAGGGTCAGCCGGTTCAGCAGCCGCCGCTGATGGTGGAGCCGAGCGCCTGGGCGTCACGCTCGCCCGGCACCTCCAGACCCTGAAGATCCATGATGGTCATTTGTCGACACCTCCTTCCGAGGGTGAGTCGCGGATGATCAACGGTGGTGACGTACCAGGTGCCGTTGCGGGACACCTGGAGCCGGCGGGCCGTGCATTTCGGTGCGCGGCCCGTCCGGCGTCGCGTCAGCAGCCGCCGGAGACGGTGGAGCCGAGAGCCTGGGCGTCACGCTCGCCCGGCACCTCCAGACCCTGAAGATCCATGATGGTCATTTACGACACCTCCCTTCCGTGGTGCGCAGTGCCCGCTGCCCCGGACGGGGCGGTGGGGGTGACGGCACCGTGGGCGCCGCCGACGCGTCCCGGTGCGGCCGGATGAACGGCCGCCGCGGGGCGCGAGTCTGTGAGGAACGGCAGCAGCGGGGTGCCCCGTTCGGTGGTGGAGAGCGCCAGCAGGACTCCGGCGCCGCCGCCGGCCAGGTCCATGGAGATCCGGGCGCGGCCGTCGCAGGGGAAGACCACCGCCCCGTTCCGCGTCATGGCGTGCTGGCCGAGGTTGGTCAGGTGCCGGCGCAGGTAGCGGTCGGTCCGTTCCGGTGGGAGCGCCGCCCGTTCGCGGAGGGCCGCCAGGGTGGCGAGCAGTCCCGCGCGTCCGCCCAGCAGGCCGGACTCGATGACGAAGTCGGCGGCGCAGGCGCGCAGCAGGGCGGGCAGGGCCTGGTGGATCCGGTCGTCGTCCCGGTGGTCCAGCAGCGCGGCGGCCACCAGGGCGATCCCGGCGCTGCCGTTGTCCAGGTAGGGCAGGAGCCGGAAGCCCTCGTCCACCTGGAGGGTGTCCTGCGGGCCGGGGGAACACCGGTCGAGGTCGCGGTGGACGGCGAGCACCGCCTGGTCCAGCAACCCGGGGTCGCCGGTGGCCTGGTGGGCGCGCAGCAGGAAGAGCGCGGCGCCCGACCAGCCGTACATCAGCCCGGCGGCGTCCTGCGCACCGCGTCGGCGCCTGCGCTCGACGGGTTCGGTGCGGGCCGCGGCCAGTCGTTCGGTGACCCGGCCGGCCAGGTCGAGGGCCTGCTTGCGCAGGTCGGGGCGGTCCAGGGCGTCGGCGAAGTGCAGCAGGTTCAGGCCGACGCCGGAGAGGCCGCGGTAGAGGCTGGGGCAGTGGCGCACGGGGAGCCGGTCCGCGGCGCGGTCGAGGGCCCGTTGGGCCGCCTCGTCGTCGCCGAGCTCCTGTAAGACGTAGGCCATGCCGTGCAGGCCGTCGTAGAAGCCGATCCGCTCGGCGGGGACCCGGTCGACGGCGGCGCGCAGCCAGGCCGCGCCCTCCTCGTCGCGCTCCCCGAGGACGGTGTGCCGGGCCCACAGGACACCGGCGGCGCCGTGGCCGAAGCCCGCGCCCCCCTCGACGAACTGCTCGAAGTCGCCGGGGTGGAGCCGGTCGGCGCGGTGCGGGGTGGCGCTCTCGCGCAGCCCGCGGCCCAGGGAGGCCAGGACGTCGCTGGGTGGGAACGTCCCTGGCAGGGAGCGGAGTTCGGACGTCGTGTCGTCGTTGGGGGCCAGCTGCGGCGCCAGCCGCGCCACCAGCGCGTCCGGCAGGGCGTAGCGCTCGGCGGCGGTGGCCAGCAGGGCGGGGGCCTTGTCGGGGGCGAGCCCGCCGAGGGCGGCCAGCGGCAGGAAGAGCCACAGGCCGATCGCGGCGAGGGCGTAGCGGTCCCCGTCCGCGCCGGTCGCGTCGGCGCGGTGGAAGCCGGGGGCGCCCAGGCTGCTGGGGGTGGCCCGGTCGATCTCGTCGGCGACCTCGAAGTCGAGGAGGACGGGTTCGTCGCCCGGCTTGATGATGAGGTTGCCCGGGTGCAGGTCACCGATCCGGACGCCGCGCCCGTGCACCGCGGCGACCAGCGCCTCGATGCGGCCGAACAGGGCGAGTGCGCGGTCCCTGTAGTCCGCGACGGCCTGCTCGTCGGGGTCCGGCACGGTCAGCGGGTGGTGGGCGGCGAGCCAGGTCTGGAAGTCCTGGCCCTCGATGTCCTCCAGCACCAGGAAGAGGTGGTCGCGCACCTGGAGGGTGCCGAAGGTCCGCGGTATCCCGGGGAGGCCGGCCAGCCGCTGGAGCATCCGGTGCTCGTGGGCGAGCCGGGTGACCGCGTCGCGGCCGACGCCGTCCGTCCCGGACCACGGCCGTCCCTCCTTGAGGACGACACCGGTCTCGCCCGCACCGAGGGCGTCCGTGCCGAGCGGCGCGGCGCGGTAGACGCCGCCGCCGTTGGAGAACTGCAGCGCCCCGGTGATCCGGTAGGGGAAGTCGTCCAGCGCCTGCCGGGCGGCCAGCGATTCCTTCAGCACGTCGGGGACCGTGACCCAGTCGGGGGTGTGGAAGACGGGGGTGCGGCGGTCCGGCTCCGGGGTGCCGTCGGGGCGGTGGAAGGCCGTGACCAGTTCGCCGTCGGCGTCTTCCGTGTAGTGGGTGCGGAAGCCGCCGTAGCGGACGTAGAGCGGGCCCTCGCGGAAGCGCAGGTCGGTCAGGACGTACGGGCCGGGGCGGCCGCCGACCAGCGCGTCGAGCCCTTCGAGGGTGCGGGCCAGGTCGGCCTCGTCGACGGGGTAGACGGTCAGCAGCTTGCCGGCCGAGGAGCGCTGGGCGTACTTGCGGCTCAGGGCGCGCAGGACGTTGGCGCTCTTGAGGTACTTGAACGTCAGGCCGTGCCGGGTGCAGTAGGCGGCGACGTCGGCGATGGTGCGGGCGGCGTCGTCGGGGGCCGCGCTGACGTGGATCTTCCAGCCCTGGTCGGGGAGGCGGTCCTCGGGCGGGCGGCAGAAGGCCCAGGCTTCGTTCTCGTCGTGGGTCCAGCCGTCGGGCAGGGGCGGGGCGGGGAAGCGGGTGGCTTCCAGGTCCCAGTTGCCCGGCCAGTCGAAGAAGGTGCGGTCGGCCAGGGCGAAGCTCTCGGCGCCGTCTCTCATGCGGCACCTCGCGCGGGCTCGGCGCGGCCGGCGGCGTCGGACGGGTCCGCGGGCACCGCGGCCGGTCGGGGCGCCGCCCCGTCGAGGTAGGGCGCCAGCGCGGTGCGCCCGGTGCTCGCCAGGTGCTCCGCGAGCACGGCGCGGGCCTGCGTCTTGTCGTCCTCGGGGACGAAGTCCGCGAGCCCGACGGCCAGTACGCGGTTGTCGTCGCTGGGCTTGAGCGAGGCGTAGTGCTCGTCGCGCAGCAGGCCCCACACGATCGCGTCGTGGTACTCGCCGTCGAGGTAGCAGTGGTCCCGCAGGATGCCCTCGACCACGAACTGGGTCTTGGTCATCAGCCGGATGATGCCCTTGTTGTAACCGGCGGTGGTGACCTGCACCTTGTGGGCGTCGAGCTGGTGGAAGAGGTAGTCGACGAGCAGCACGACGGCCTCCGCGCCGTAGCCGCGGCGCCACAGCTCGGGCGAGCCGATCGCGCCGCCGACGGTGTAGCCGCCGATCCGGCCGGAGCGCTGGTAGCTCACGGTCCCGATGCGCTCGCCGTCCTTGGCGCGGATCACCAGGTTGTGGACCCGGCCCGAGCGGTTGGCCTGCTCGACCTCGGCGGCGCCCAGCAGTTCCCAGTCCCCGCTGAGTACGGCGGCCGGCGAGCCGGGCCGCAGCCAGGAGGCGATCGCGGCCCAGTCGTCGTCGCCGGGCCATTCCAAGGTCACCAGTCGTCCCTGCACGGTGCGTTTACCTCCTTCTCTGTGGGTGGGGTCAGCGGGTCCAGCGCTTGAGTACGAGGACGGCGTTGTGGCCGCCGAAGCCGAAGGAATTGCTCAGCACCACGTCGCCGTCCCACTCGCGGGCGCCCTTGACGACCAGGTCGAGGTCTTCCTCCTCGGGGTGGTCGCAGTTGCGGACCGGTGGGATCACGTGGTCCCGGAGGGAGAGCACCGCGGCGGCGGCCTCGGCGGCTCCGGAGGCACCGAGCATGTGCCCGGTCATGCTCTTGACCGCGGTGATCGGCGTCCGGCGCAGCTGGTCGGGGCCGAGCACCTCGCGCAGCGCCGCGGCCTCGATGCGGTCGTTGAGGACCGTGCCGGTGCCGTGCGCGCTGACCTGGCCGACGTCCTCCGGCACGCACCCCGCGTCGGCGAGGGCGCCGCGCATCGCGCGGATGGCTCCGGCGCCGGTCGGATCGGGGGCGGTGGCGTGGTGGGCGTCGGTGGTGGCGGCGTAGCCGGCGACCTCGGCGAGGATCTCCGCGCCGCGCCGCTCGGCGTGACCGGCCTCCTCCAGTGTCAGGACGGTGGCCCCGACGGACATCACGAAGCCGTCGCGGTCCCGGTCGAAGGGCCGGCTGGCGCCTTCGGGGTCGTCGTTGCGGCGGGAGAGGGCCTGTGCGTTGGCGGTGCCGGCCAGGTCGACCGCGGTGAGGGAGTCGTCGGTGCCGCCGGCCAGCGCGAGGTCCGCGCGGCCGTGGCGGATCATCTCGACCGCCTCGCCGATGGCCACCGCGCCGGTGGCGCACGCCGCCGAGACCGCGCAACTCGGTCCGCTGATCCCGTACTTGATGGACAGCAGGCCGGCCGGGTGGTCGATGGCGGTGAGCACCGAGTGGTACGGGGAGACCCGCCGCGGTCCGTGCTCCCGCAGCACGTCGTACTGCTGCTGGATGGCGATGGCGGCGCCGTAGCCGGAGCCGATCACCACGGCGAAGCGGTGCGGGTCGATGCCGGCCGGTGTTGCGAGGCCGGCGGCCCGCATCGCCTGGACCGCGGCGACCACCGCGTACTGCGTGAAGTTGTCGCTGCGCCGGGCCTCCTGCGGGGTGAGGCAGCCGGTGGTGTCGAATCCGGTGAGGTCCCCGCCGATACGGACCGGGAGCCCGTAGGTGTCGAAGCGGGTGACGGCGCGGATTCCGCTGCGGCCGTCGAGAAGGGCGTTCCAGAAGTCCGCGGTGGTGTTTCCCACGGGGGAGACCACGCCGCAGCCGGTGACGACGACACGCCGCCGATCCGTGCGCAACTCCATGAAACCCACCTCCTGAATTCCTGCCCCGTTGTCACGCTTGGGGCGTCCTCATGACCAGAAAGATGACAGCTGAGTCATCGACCTGTCAACAGTCGGCCGGAGAGTCAGAGGGCGGTCGCGCGATGACAACGTGGCCCACCAGGCCCCGTACCAGCGAAAACGCTCTCAGACGCATGACTCGCACTGTCACGAAAATTGACTGTACGGGCCAGGCTGGCGGCGCTGGAGGGGCGTCCACCGCCCCCGGACGGCCCCGCTCCGGCCCCGGACAGCCTCCGGGTAGGGGCCGGAGTACATAGAAAGTGACAGACGCCGGGGCGGAAAGTGCCTACCTGCGGATGATCCGAATGGCCCGGTCCGACGGGACGCTGGTCCGTACAACTGCCCCCGCGGCATCGTGCGGGGCACCGTCACTAGGGACGAGGGAACCGATGAAGGGTATTGCGGTAGGTATTGTTCTGGCGATCGTCGGACTGATCCTGTGGCTGACCACAAAGGAAGTGGAGACTCCGGTGGTCTCGCTCCACAAGGCCGGTCTGGTGCTCGCGATCGTCGGTGGTGCGGAGGCGCTGTTCGCACTCCTGGGCCTTGGAAAGAAGGCTAATAAATAAGCGCGCATTGGGCGCAATAGCGGCATTTGCGGCGCCGCGGCGCTTTACCCCGCCGGCGTCAGCCGCGCTTTTCGAGGAGGTCCGCCAGCCGTTCCCGGGCCCGCTCGGCGTGCCGGTACGCCTGGGCCCGCCGGAACAGCTCCGCGGAATACCGGAAGTGTCCGGCCGCCCTTTCCCGGTCCCCCGCCCGCTCACAAGCCGCCGCGATCTCACCGAGCGCGGCGGCTTTCTCGTGGCTGCGGCCGGTGTCGGGCAGCGCGGCCACCTCCTCGCCCAGCGCGAAGAGCCGGTCCGCGTCGCCGGCCGCCTGGGCGCACACCGCCTGCGCGGTGCTCAGCCACAGCGGGAAGTCCGGCTCCTGCGCCACCGAGGCGACGACGAGGCCGCGCTCGACGATGCTGCGGGCCGCCGCCGCCTCGCCGCGCTCCAGGAGCAGCAGGGCGTAGTGGCCGCTGATCTTCTCCCAGAGCGGGAAGCCGGCGGCCGGGGTGACCCGGCGCGCGCACTCCCCCAGCAGCTCGGCGGCGCGCGCCACCTCGCCCCGGTCGCGCAGATCGAGCGCCCGGTGCAGATCGATGGTGGCCCGCGGCCCGGGGAGCACGCCGTCCGCGGACGGCCGGCCGTGGTCGGTGCCGGGCGCCCAGTCGGGGCAGCCGCTCCAGTACGCGCACCGGGTGAGCACCTCCAGCACGAGCAGGGCGTGGAAGCCGCTGCCCGGGCTCCGGTCGGCGCATTCGAGGAAGCCGGTGAGCGCGTAGCGCAGCCCGTCCTGCACCCGGCCGGCCGACTCCAGCAGGTCGGCGAGCGCGATCAGGGCGCGCAGCCGGGCCTCCGCGTACGGGGCGGGGGCCAGCGCGTCCAGCATCCGCAGCAGGACCTCGGCGCCCTCGTCGGCGCGGCCCAGCGTGCCCAGTATTTCGGCAATGGCGAGCTGGGCCTCGGTAAATACGTCGTCCTGCCGTCCGGCGGGGTCGGTCTCGGCCAGTGCGCGGAATTCCGACAGCGCGCCCTCGGCGTCGCCGCCCTCCCATTGCCGGCGGGCCGCCACCAATCGTCCGACCAGGTCCAGCCGCCGTACCCGGCCAGGGGTTTCGACCGGCTCGGCTCCTCTGGATATTTCGTCCACGCCGACCCCGAGGCGTTCCGCCAGGATCCGCAGCGCCCGGCCGCTGGGAATGCGCTTCCCGCGTTCGACGAGCGAGATGTAGCTGGACGACATTTCGGACCCGGCAAGGTCGTGCTGTGTCATTCCCGCGCTGACCCGAAGCTCTTTGATTCGCCGCCCGGTGTCCGCCAGCTCAGGCATTCGACAAGCCCTCCGGATTTCGAACGTTGGATGACTCCGGCCGGCTGCATCAAATCGGCGAGTCACAATGAGTGCTGCGCACTTTACCAACTAGTCAAGAAGAAGTCGACCGATATTCGGATTCCTTCACCGGTCTTCACCAGCTCTCCGAGATCATTTCGCCGGACGCCCGGGCGCCGAAAAAACCGGCCGCCGAGTACACCGAACTGTGTGCCCCGCCGCCGAGGGTCAACCTTTCGATGTACTACCCCACGGCGATGTCCGCGCCCGGTGTGACGTGGTCCGATGAGGCGACCGACGTCCCACCCCTGCCGGACCCCGCGGAGGCACTCTCCATGACGCAGCCCCAACGCCCCGATCTGCACAAGGATCTGGCGCCCCCGTCCGTCTCCTCGCGCTCGGTCCTGGCGTCGGACGCCGAACGCGAGGACATGGTCGAGCGGCTCAGGGAGGCCACCGCCGAGGGCCGGCTGACCCTGGAGGAACTGGCGGAGCGTTCCGAGGCCGCGTATCTCGCCCGCACCCGCGAGGAGTTGAGCTCGGTCGGCGAGGACCTGCCGCACGTCACCGCCCCCGAGTCCGCCAGAACCGCCACCGGCCAGCGCAGCTTCCGCGCCGCCTTCGGCGACGTCACCCATCACAGCCCCTCCCTGGAACACGGCATCGAGGCCACCGCGATCTTCGGCGACCTGACCCTCGACCTGTGTGCGTCCCCCGCCCCGTCGACCGGCGAGCTGACCATCCAGGCCCGCGCGATCATCGGCGACATCCACCTGCTGCTCCCGGAAGGCGTCCGGGTCGAGATGAACTGCAGCACCGTCCTCGGCGACGTGCGCAACCTGATCCGGGAGCACTCCGGCCCGGAAGCAGTCACCCCGCGCGTGCGCATCACCGGCTCCGCCGTCTTCGGCGACATCATCGTCGCCCACCCGAGCAGCGACCGGCGCACGTACTGGCAGCGGTGGCTCGACGAGCGGCGCGGCCGGGCGTGACGGTGCATCAGGCGGTGCCCCGTACCGCTGCCGACGTCCCGCTCGGCGACGAGGGACGGATACGCCCGCGGGCCATGGCCCGGCACACCGGGGCCCTGGTCCGCCGCAACCTCCTGCAGATCCGGCAGAACCCCGAGTCGATGACCGACGCGCTCCTGATGCCGATCGTGCTGACGGTGCTCTTCGTCTTCGTCTTCGGCGGCGCGGTCGGCGGCTCCCGGGCCCGGTACACCGCCTTCCTGGTGCCCGGCCTGATGGTGATCCTCGGGATGACCATCGCCATGGCCGTGGGCACCGGCGTCAACGACGACTTCCGTACGGGCGTGATGGACCGGTTCCGTACGATGCCCATCGCCCGCTCCTCGGTGCTGCTGGCCAAGGTCGTGGTGGAGACCGGCCGGATGCTGGTCGCCATCGCGGTCCTGCTGCTTGTCGCGGCCGTGCTCGGCTTCGACTTCACCGGGCGCTGGCCGGGCATCGCCGCGGCGGTCGGCCTCACCACCGTCTTCGGCACCTCGCTCATCTGGATCTTCATGCTGCTGGGCCTGACCCTGCGCTCCGCCCAGGCGATCCAGGGCCTCTCGGTTCTGGTGCTGACCCCGCTGCAGTTCGGCTCCTCGATCTTCGTGTCCCCCACGACCATGCCGGACTGGCTGCGGGCCTTCACCCGCGTCAACCCCCTGACGCACATGGCGGACGCGGCCCGCGGACTCGCCCTGGGCGAGGGCCCGGTGGCCGGCCCCGTCCTGTGGACCCTGGCCTGGTCCCTGGCCCTCACCGCGGTCACCGCCCCCTTGGCGATCGCCAAGTTCCGGGCCAAGAGCTAGCCCCCCCGCCCCCCGGGAAAAAGCCGGTGGGGCGGGCGTCAGTCACGACGCCCGCCCCCACCGGCCTTTTCTCATCCCCTACGGGAGGGGCCGCGCCGCAGGACGAAGTCCGGAGGAGCGGCACCGCACCCGACCACCCACGCCCGCCGCAGGCGAAACGGCGGGCGACAAACACGGCGGGAAAGCCGACAACGTACGCGGCGCCGCAAAGCGCACCGGCGAGCAACAAACACGGCGGGAAAGCCGACAACGTGGGAAGCACTCACTCCCGCTCGGGGAAGTCACCCGACGCAGCCGTCATTCCCGGTGGTGTGTCCGGGAGGGCGACGGCTATCTCGACGATCGAGGTGGTGCCGGAGGCGACCCGTTGCCAGGCGGCGGACAGCGCGGCGGGCAGGTCCTCGGCGTTCGTGACCCGGGCGTATCCCAGACCGTGGGCGAGGGACACGCCCTCGGTGCCGGTGGGGCGCGGGGTGGTGAAGGAGAAGCGGGAGGCGGGGCCGCTGACCCGGTCGAGGTTGGACTGGAGCCAGCCGTAACCGCCGTTGTCCAGCACGAGGTAGAGCACCGCGGCGCCGGCGTCCGCGACGGTGGGGAGCTCGCAGCGGAAGAGGTTGAAGGCGCCGTCGCCCACCACCGCGACCACCGGCCGCCCGGCCGGCTCGGCCAGCCGTACGCCGACCGCGGCCGCCGCGCCGAAGCCCAGCGGGGTCTGCTCACTGGGCACGACGGACCCGCCGCCGGTACCCAGCGCGTAGTGCGGGAAGAAGTACGACCACATGTCCTGAAGGCCGTTCTCCTGGACCAGGACCCGGCCGGCGGGGACGGCGCGGTCGAGGGCGGCCAGCACCTGCGAGACCGGGACGGCCCCCTCGGGCACCCGCTTGACGGCCTCCTCGGCACGGTCCGCGGCGCGCTGCGCCAGCGCGGTCCGCGCGGTGCGGATCCGCTCGGGCCAGTCGCCGGTCGCCCGGTGCCCGGCCAGCAGCTCCGCCCAGCCGTCCACGATCCGCCCGGCGTCACCGAGGACGTGTGCCCCGGGCCGCTCCATGACCAGGCTCTCCTCGCCCAGCACGGCCTGGACCACGGGGAGTTGCGCGGCGTCCTCGGGCCAGCCGAAGGTGGCGGTCTCCTCCAGGCGGCTGCCCAGGGCGATGACGAGGTCGGCCTCGCGCCACAGCGCGTCCATCGGCGCGACGGTGTAGAGGCCGCTGACGCCGCAGTACAGGGGGTGGTCCTCGGCGACCGCGCCGCGGCCGGAGGCGGTGGTGAACACGCCGGCGCCGAGGCGCTCGGCGAGCCGCTCGATGCGCCGGCCGGTGTTGCGGTGCCGGGCCCCGCCGCCGACCAGCAGCAACGGCCGCTCGGCGGCGGCGATGCGCTCGGCGGTCGCGGCGAGCGCGTCCTGGTCGGGGGACGGCCGCTGCGGCGCGACCGGGCGCCAGGATCCGCTGCGGGTGACCGGCTGGTCCGCGAGCTGTTCGGCGAGCTCCAGGTAGACGGGGCCGGGCGTGCCGTTGACGGCGAGCGCGGCGGCCTTCTCCAGGGCGGCGGGCAGCCGGTCGGCGTGGTCGATGCGGGCCGCCCACTTCACGTACGGGCGGACCGCGGTCAGCTGGTCCAGCTCCTGGAAGGCGCCGGTGCCCAGCCGGTCGAGGCGGGTGCCGTCGGCGATCAGGATCAGCGGGGCGGCGGCCGACCGCGCCTCCAGGACGCCGGTGAGCGCGTTGGTCAGCGCCGGGCCCTTGCCGATCACGCAGACGCCGGGGCGGCCGGCGGCGAGCGCGTACCCCGTCGCCATGAACAGCGCGTTGCGCTGGTCGCGGCAGAGCACGACCGGGGTGTCGGCGCGCTCCAGCTCGCCGAGCAGCGCCATGTCGTCGCCGGGCAGCCCGAAGACCGCCCCGGTGCCGAGGTGGCGCAGGTAGTCCGCGAGCGCGGCCCAGGCGGTGGGGTGGGTCGTCGCGGTCATCGGGCGGCTCCCGGGCGGTGGGCGGCGACGGCCTTGGAGAGCAGGACGGGCTCGGCGCGCAGCTCGTGTCCGTCGGAGATGTAGTTGGCCATCCGGCCGTAGCCGCCGAACGGGGCGTTGCCGTCGTCGATGGACAGCAGAGTGGTGTCCAGGGTGACGGTGGTACGCCTGCGCAGCGCCTCGACCAGGCGCGGGGCGTGGCCGTAGACGCTGGAGCCCAGGGCGCGTTCGGTGAACATGCCGGTGGTGAGCGTGGTCGCGAGGGCGTCCTCGTCGCGGTAGGAGGCGACGTTGAAGATCGGCGCGAAGAACTCCGGGACGTGGGTGCGCGGGGTGACCTCCTCGCCGACGACGACGGTGGGGTCGAGCCGGCGGCCGCGGAAGTCGACGTGTCCGCCGTGCACGATGGCGCCGCGGTGGCGGGCGAGGAACTGCGCGCCGTCCTCCAGCGCGCTGTCGTAGAAGATCGGCCCGAAGTCGGCGTCCGGGTCGGTGTACGGGCCGTAGCGCAGCCCCTTCAACTCGCTGACCAGCGCGTCGACGAACGGTTCGAGCAGCGTCTCGTGGACGCTGAAGAGGTCGGGGCCCAGGCAGTCCTGGCCGGTGTTGAGGACCCGGATGGCGATGGCGTCGCGAGCCGCCCGCTCGACGTCGGCACCGGGCGCGACGACGAACGGGTTGACGCCGGAGCCGAGGAAGAGGAACAGCTGACCGGGGGAGAGCCGGGCGCGGATCTGCTCGGCGTTGGCGTAGGCGCCGGTGAAGACCACGACGTCGGCGGGGAGCACGTGGTCGTGCAGGAAGTCCCGCTGGCTGGCGGTGGTGAGCTCGATGGGCAGGCCGTGCTGCGCGGCGAGCAGGGTGTGCAGCCGGCGCATCTGGTCCTTGACGCGGCTGGAGGGGCGGAAGACCAGGCGGTCGGTGTAGAGGGCGGGCACCAGGAGGTACAGGGCGTAGGAGTAGAGGATGACGTTCGACGGCATGAAGGCGGCCAGCCGGGGGACCCGGCCGGGCCGGTGGGCGGTCACCTCGTCCAGGGCCCCGTCGAGGGTGGCGACGGTCGACTCGATCTCGTAGCGCGCGGCGCGGTGGGTGGAGATCTCGCACAGCAGCTCGTGCACGGTACCGGCGTCGTTCACCAGGAAGTCCCGGACCCGGTGCACGGCCGCCGCACGATGGCGCGCGAGGCTGCCCTCCGGCTCGGCGGCCACGGTCGGCCATGCGGGAGCGGAGCTCATATGTCCCTCCTGGGGGCGTAGTCCATGGAGGGTCAGCGTCAGCCAATTGTCATTTATTGTCAAGTAAAGTCATTGCACTCGACTGGCTCATATGACAAGCAGCCGCCCCCGCGATGGCTCCAGGTCGCCCGACGACACCCCGCCGCCCCGTGCGCCGTAGGGCTGGACGCGCCTCTCAACTGTCGTAACGCGCGCCCGACAGCAAAGGGAATCCCGACGTCCGTAAGTGACAAAAAATGACTCCCCGGACGAGGGAACGTCGTCCACAGGCATGCCCGGGCGGACCGCCGGTGAGTAGACTCCCCGTCATCACACGGCCTCCGTCCGGAGCCGTCCGTACATCGTCACCGTCCGTCCACCCCACTCAACTGCGAGCGATTTTCTTGGTGATTGAGCAGCCTGCTTTCGGGAAGCGCGTGCGGGAGGCCCGGCGCACTCAGGGTCTGTCCCAAGGGGACCTCGCCGGGGACGACCTCTCCCCCAGCTACGTCTCGCTGGTGGAGAACGGCCGCAGAATTCCGGGCGCGAAGATCGCCCGGTCGCTCGCCGAACGGCTCGGCACGACGGTCGAGGCGCTCAGCGCCGCCGAGGAGCCGGGCGACCGGCTGACCCACCGCCTGGGCCTGGTCGGCCAGTTGGTGGCGGCCCGCGCCAGTGCGCTGGCCGGCGACTGGCCCGCGGCGCGCCGGCAGCTGGAGTCCCTGGTGGAGCAGACCGGCGGCGCCGGCCAGGACGAGGTGCGCTGGGAGGCCCGCTGGGAGCTGGCCACCGTCCTCGGCCGGCTCGACGAACCGGACCGCCACGAAGCGGCGCTGCGCCACCTCCTCGACGACCCGCTCACCCGCTCCGCCCCGGTGCTGCACGCCCGGGTCGCCATCGAGCTGGCCCAGCTGCTGCGCGCCGCGGGCCGTCTCCCGGAGGGCGTGCGCTTCGCCGAGGAGGCGGTACGGGTCACCGGCGAGCTGGAGCCCGGGCGTCCGGAGCGGGCCCAGGCCCGGGTGGCGCTGTTGTCCGCGTCCGTCGACAGCGGCGAGTGGAGCCGCGCCGAGCAGCTCGGGACGGAACTGACCGCGCAGGTCGAGTCGCTGCCGGCCGGTGAGCTGCGGGCCGGCGCGCTGTGGGCGGTGGCCGGTGCGCGCTATCTGGGCGGACGTCCGGAGCAGGCCCTGGAGCTGATGGCCGAGGCGGAGCAGCAGCTCGCCGCGACCGACGGCGTGCGGCTCCGGCTGCGGCTGGCCCGGGCCCGTACGCTGCTGGCGCTCGCCGCGGGCCCGCCGGAGCAGGCGGACGCGCTGCTCACCCGTGCCCGGCAGGCGGCCGCGCTGGTGGACACGCCGTCCTCGGCGACCTGGCTGGCCGTGCTGGAGACGGCCGCGGCACTGCGCGCGGGCCGGCCCGCGGCGGCCGCCGAGCAGGCCGCCGCGATCGATCCGGCCGCCGGTGACCTCTCGCCGCTCGACCGTGCCCGGTGTCTGCTGCAGACCGCCCGCGCGCATCGTGCGAACGGCTCCGAGGAGGCCGCCGAGGCCGCCTTCAAGCAGGCCGCGGAGGGGTACGAGCAGGCCGGCGCGTTCCGGCTGGCGCTGGAGAGCTGGCGTGAGCTGAGCGCCGGCGGCCGGCAGGGCGACGGGCCGGATCCGCACGCGGTGCTGATGCCGTAGCGGGCGGCGGCGCCCGACGCCTCCGGTGGCGGGCGTACGGCTCAGCCGGGCTGCGGCGTGCCGGGCGGTGCGCTCGGGGTGCCGGCCGGCGCGTCGAGGCAGTCCGGCCGCCAGATGCGGACCTGCGGTGCCGGGGCGGCGGTGGCCGCGCAGGCCACGGTCTGCGGGCCGGCGGGCAGATCGCGGACGTAGGCGATGCCGCCCGGGTGGGCGAGGGACGCGGGGATCACGACCTTGCCGTCCCGCGCCTCGCTCAGCGCGTCGATCTCGTCGGCGATGGCCAGCCCGCCCGGTCCGGTCAGCCGCAGCGACGCCTCCTTGCGGGTCCACAGCTGGGCCAGCCGGCGGGCCCGGTGGCCGACCGGGGCGTCCTGGACGTGACGGCGTTCCAACTCGGTGAACGGGAGCAGCAGTTGGCCGACCGGGCCGTGCGGGACGGTGTGCACGGACAGCGCGACGGGGAGGTCCCGGGTCACGGCGAGGAGCTGGCGGGCGGGGTCCGCGGCGATGCCGAGGCAGAGCCGGGCGCCGGGTGGCCAGCCGATGGCGGGCGGCGGCTCGGCGAACACCGGCCGGCCGAAGCCGTCGGGTACCACCGGAATATCGCGCGGAGAACAATGGAGTAAACGCGCGAGAAATGCTGTCAGACAACTGACTTCGCGAATGTCGCCGGCCGTGGGCGAGAAAATGTGCAAACTGCCGTCGGCTAATTCGGAGGGGTCGGGCGGGCCCCAACTCCCGCTGCTTACAGGCTCCTTGGACGTACGCTCCGGGCCGTGCCGGCTGTCGTCATGGTTGAGCGTATGCGCGCCACAGAAAGGCTCGTCCCCCCGCATAGATCCCCTCGCACCATGTCTCCTTTCCGCGGATCAGTCACATCCGAGAAAGCAGTGCACTGAGTCGATTTGATTTACCCTCCGGAGATCTTCAAGGTAACCCTGGTCTATGCCTGCGTCAACAAGCGACGACTGAAAATCAACTTTGGTTTACCGCCTGGGATTACCAGATTTCGCCGATCCGAACGGCTGCCGGCCGGCGCATCCGGGGGCGGGCCGGAGTGATGCGGAGGCGCCGCTGCCGGGCGGTGCGGGCCGGCGGGAGCGCACCGACCGACGGGCCGCCCCGGTGCGCGGCGCGCGGCGCCTCAGGACGCCAGCTGCTTCTCCACGCGGAGCACTATGTCCAAAACCCTACGCATGTCCTTCATCTCCTCTTCGGGCAGAGCGATCCCGAAGCGTTCCTCGGCGACGACGATGACTTCGGCCATCGCCAGCGAGTCCACGTCCAGCTCCTCGACCAGGGACTTCTCCTCGGTCACGTCGGCCGGCAGCACGCCGGCCACCTCGTGCAGGATCTCGGCGAGCTGAGCGACGATCTCTTCGCGGGTGGGGACGGTCATGACGGTCACCTCTCTGCCGAAGGGCGCACCCTCCGTGACTTCAGAGTCATTCTTTTGACTATGCTTGACTGTTCTAGTCAACTGGAGGTCCGATAGGTTGTCAACGACGACCTTTCAAGACCATGCCAGGACAATGCTTCTGAGTTATGTTCAGTGACTCCGAAGTCGAGAATGAGTCAGACGGAGGAACCGCATGAGCGGTCTGCTCGACGGAAAGCGGCTGGTTGTCACGGGTGTGATCACCGAAAGCTCCATCGCCTACGCGGTGGCCCGGCTCGCCCAGGAAGAGGGCGCCAAGATCGTCCTCACCGCGTACGGACGGCCGAGCCTGGTGGCCCGGCTCGCCCGCCGGCTCCCGGAGGAACCCCCCGTCGTGGAGCTGGACGTCACCGACGAAACGCAGCTCAGCACGCTTGCCGACCGGGTCGGCGCCCACCTCGACGGGATCGACGGGGTGCTGCACTCGGTCGCCAACGCCCCGGCCACCTGCCTGGACGGCGGCTTCCTGACCGCGCCGTGGCGCGATGTGGCCGCCGCGCTGCACACCTCGACCTACTCCCTGGTGGCGCTGACCATGGCCTGCCGTCCGCTGCTGCGCCCCGGCGCCTCGGTCGTCGGCGTGGACTTCGACGCGTCCCGCGCCTGGCCGGGCTACGACTGGATGGGCGTCGCGAAGGCGGGACTCGAAGCCTGCTCGCGCTATCTGGCGCGGGACCTCGGCGGCCAGGGCATACGGGCCAACCTCGTCGCGGCCGGCCCGCTGCGCACCCTGGCCGCGCGGGGCATCGGCGGCGACGGCCCGTCCTTCGAGAAGAGCTGGGCGAGCCGTGCCCCGCTGGGCTGGGACCCGCAGGACGCCGAGCCGGTGGCCCGTACCTGTGTGGCCCTGCTGTCGGACTGGCTGCCCGCCACCACCGGCGAGATCGTGCACGCGGACGGCGGCCATCACATGATCGGCGACTGACCGTCATGGCGGAGAGACCGGCGCCGCCTCCCCCGGCCGCGCCGCCCACCGTCCTCCGGTGCGGCCCGTACGCACTCGACCGGGAGCGGATCGCCGCGTTCGCGGCCGCGCTCGGTGACCCCCACCCCGCGTACACCGACCCGGCCGCCGCCCGGGCCCTCGGACACCCGGACACCCTCGCGCCGCCCACCTACCTCGCCACCCTCGCCGCACACGCCGAGGACCAACTCCTCAGCGGCTGGGACGACATCACCACCGAGGGGGCGGTGCACCGCTCCCAGGCGCTGCGCCACGCCCGCCCCGCACACGCCGGCGACACCCTCCACGCGACCGTCCGCCTCGCCGGCGCCACCACCCTCGCGGACCGCCGGCTGCTCACCGTCGAGTGCGCGTTCCACGACGCGGACGGACTGTGGGTGGCCACCACCACCTCCTCACTGCTGTGCCCGGCCGCCGTCCCGCGGCCCGGGCGGCGCCCCCTCGACCCCACGGGATCGGAGCACCCATGACCGACACCATCGCCCCTCCGGTCGCCGCCGCCCGGCTCGTCGACGGCACCACGGCCCCGCTCGGCGGCGGCCACCTCGACGGCCCGGCGCTCAGTCGCCGGATCGGCGGCACCGCGGGCGCCCTGCGCGGCCTCGGCCTCCGCGCCGGCGACCGGGTCCTGGTCCAGGGCGACAACAGCGTCGACTACGTCCTGACGCTGCTGGCCCTGATGCACCTGGACGTCTCACTCGTCCCGCTCGACCACCGGGTGCCCGCCGCGGACGCCGCCGCGGCCGCCCGGCAGGCCCGGGCCCGCTGGCTGGTCACCGCCGCCGACCACCCGGCCGGCTTCCCCGGCATCCCCGACGAACGCGTCATCCACTACCCGCGGCTGCCCGCCGACGCCCCGCCGGCCCCGCCGGCCGGGGTCGACCTGGACCGCTGGTTCCACCGCCCCGACGCGCTCGTCCTGTGGTCCTCGGGCACCACCGGGCGGCCCAAGGGCATCGTCAAGCCGGGCCGTGCGGTGCTCGACAACTCGCTGCGCACCATCGAGGCCATGGGCTACCGCGCGGACGACGTCTTCGCGCCGCTGCTGCCCTTCTCCCACCAGTACGGGCTCTCCGTCATCCTGCTGTGGTGGCTGGCCCGTTGCACGCTGCTCGTCACCCCCTACCAGCGGCTCGACGCGGCCGTCACCCAGGCCGCCGCGCACGGCGCCACCGCCGTGGACGCCGCCCCGTCCACGTACCACTCGCTGCTGGGCGTGGTGCGCCGCCGCCCCGAGGTGCGCGCCGGACTCGCGGGCGTACGCGTCTGGGGCGTGGGCGGCGCACCGCTGCCCACACCGCTGGCCGAGTCCTTCCGCACGACGATGGGCCGCCCGTTGCTGGACGGCTACGGCCTGACAGAACTCGGCAATGTCGCACTGGCCACCCCGGAGACGCCGCACGGCTGCGGGCGTCCGCTGCCCGGCGTACGGCTGCGCGTGAGACGGCCCGACGGCAGCGCTGCCGGCCCCGGCGAGCTCGGCGGCATCGAGGTGCGCTCCCCCGGGCTGATGGCCGGCTACCTCCAGGAGGACGGCTCGCTCACCCCCGTCGACCCGGACGCCTGGTACCCGACGGCGGACCTGGGCAGCGTCGACGCCGACGGAACCGTACGGGTGGTGGGCCGCAATCAGGCCGTCCACCGGCTGGGCTTCACGCTCTACCCCGAGAGCCTGGAGCGCCGCGCCGAGAGCTGCGGGCGACCGGTCAAGGTACTGGCGGTCGAGGACCAACGCCGCGGCAGTGCCCTGCACTTCGTCGTCGCTGACCCCGCGGGCGAGGCCCCGCTCGTCTGGCGCCGGCGGCTGGCCGAGCACCTCGCGGAGTACGAACAGCCCAACGCGGTCCATGTCGTCGACCACTTCCCGCTCACCGCCAACGGAAAGCCGGACACGCGCGCGTTGCGTGCACAGCTGGGGCTGGAGCAGGTGGAGGGTCCGGGACCGGTACCCCGACCCGGGGCCGGGCGCTAGAACTCCGGTCGTGCGAGGGGCGGTTGCCCCTGGGGCGTCGTCCTGCGGGTGACAGTCCTGCCGCTCCGGCAGTCCTACGGGAGAGTGTCTGGGGGGGCGTACTGCGGAGAGGCCCTACGGGGCTCGTCCTACAGGTGGTTCACGTCTGGGGACTTCTCGTTCTGCCGTATGCCCTGTGCCTTCTGTCTTCGTCTTCGGTCCTCGGGCTTCCGTCTTTTGTCTTCCGCTCCGACGTCGCGGCCTTCTCGCGGTCTCCTCGGCCGGCCGATGTTTCACGTGGAACATCCACACGCTCTCATCGCTCCGGCGCCGTCCGCCCGTTCAGCGTCTTCGCCGCGTCGCCTGCGTCGTCATCACCGTCGTCACCGTCACCGTCATCGTCACCGTCGCCTCGTGTGCGTCCGGTCCGCTCGGCGCGGAACCGTCACGCGCCGCTCCGTCCCTGTCCGGCCGACGGGCCTGGTCAGGGGACATGCCGCTGCCCGGATCAGACGGTGCGGGCGGTGTCCACGCGCCGCCGGGCGGCCGGGACGGCCGCGGGACGGGCGTCCGTGTCGGTGGCGTTCCGCGGCGCCGCGTACTCCTGTGCGCCGTCCCGCGGCGCGGGGGTGTGCGGCGCGGCGTCGTGCGGCACGGGGGCGCCCATCAGCGGCTCCAGGCCGCGGGTGACGCGGCTGCGCAGACCCGGCGAGGAACCGTGGGCCTCGGCCCGGATGCGCTGCTTGATGGTCGGCGGCAGCTCGGGCCGGGCGACCGTCCGGCGGGTCGGCCAGGCGTGGTCCACCTGCGGCACGGCACGTGGTGCGGGCACCCGGGGTACGGCTCGTGCCGTGGGCACCGCAGGGGTCCCCGCGTCCGGATCACGGTCCGGTTCGGCGCAGGGCACCCCCTTGGGCACCTCGCCGCCCGGAGCGTCGGTCCCCGCGCTCCCGTTGCCCAGGGTGCGCTCGTACAGTGCGGCCTCGCGGCGCGCGGCCGAGGCCGGCGCGGAGACACCCAGCGATGCCAGCAGCTTGCCGAGCACGGCAAGGCACACCGCCCAGAACTGCATGACCTTGGTGGCAGCCATGGTCACTTCCCTCTCTTCCGGTCAGGATCTCCCCGAGAGATCCGGTGCTTCGTGGTCTGGTCCTGCTGTCGTGCGAGTACGTCCGTTGCACCGCAGCAGTTGCGGCGCTCCGCTCGCATCGCTTACGTTGCGTCGCTTCTGTTGCGTTTTCTTATGATGAGTACGCAATGGGAGGATTCACGGACCGACGCCCCCGGATCGGCGTTCTTCCGATGAACACCACCCGTACGCAGTAGCCAGGGCCGGGGATCAGCAGGTCGGCGGGGGTCGCAGAGCCCGGTCATCCGCTCGGCCGGGGCCGGTGCGAGCGGGCCGGCCGAGGTGCCGGGGGATGCGCGCGGCGGATTCTCGGGTTATGGCCGCGTCGGCGGTTCCACGGGCGCGGGCAGCACGACGCCCGTCGGCGGTGCCGACGGGCTGCCGGGACCGTCCCCCCGGGGTTCAGGCCGGGGTGGGTGCTCCCGTACGGGCCATCTCGGCCATGATGCGGACGGCCTCGGGTTCCGGGGTGCCGGGCGGGATGATCAGCAGGTCCCAGCGGCCGTGACCGGGGGAGACCAGGCAGACGGTGTCCGGGCCGGGGCGGCCGACGGTCCGGCGGAGGCGGACGACATGGCCGTCGACCAGGGTGTGCGTGGGCAGGGCCGGCCAGCCCGCGCCGTTGACCGTGGCGTGCGTGATCCGCGGCCAGTCGAAGGGCAACGCGGTCAGCAGCTCGGGGAGTTCGGCCAGCAGATCGGCCGAGTGCGGCCACCAGGCGCCGTCGATCCGCCGCACCGTGTCGGTGTGCGGGGCGATGGCGAGCCGGGCGACCGGCGGCGGGCTGTGGTGCCGGTGCTGCGCCGGGCGGGCGGGGCCCCCGGAGTGGGTGGTCATGCGGTGCTCCCGATACGGCGGGCGGCCAGTCGGTCGGGGTCGGGCCAGCGGACGTTCCAGACCCAGCCGAGGCGTTCGAAGAGCCGGATGACCGCGGCGGACACGTCGACCTGACCGCGGTCGACGCCGTGCCGGGCGCAGGTCGGGTCAGCGTGGTGCATGTTGTGCCAGCTCTCGCCGAAGGAGAGCAGGGCGAGCGGCCACAGGTTGGTCGCCCGGTCGTGGCGCCGGGTGCGGAACGGGCGCTCACCGATGACGTGGCAGAGCGAATTGACGCTCCAGGTGACGTGGTGCAGCAGCGCGATCCGGATGAACCCCGCCCACAGCAGCGCCGTCAGCGCCGTGACCCAGGTGCCGCCGAGCGCCCAGCCCAGCGCGCACGGCAGACCGAGGGTGACCAGGCACAGCGCGGGAAAGGCCCGGTCCACCGCGCGGATTCCGCGGTCGGCCAGCAGATCGGGGGCGTAGTGCCGGTGCGAGGTGGGGTCGTCGCCGAAGAGCCAGCCGATGTGGGAGTGGATCATCCCGCGCAGCTGGCCGTGCAGGCTGGTGCCGTAGCGGTACGGGGAGTGCGGGTCGCCGGGCCGGTCGGTGAAGGCGTGGTGCCGGCGGTGGGTGGCGACCCAGTCGATGACGTCGCCCTGGAAACTGAGCGAGCCGGCGACAGCGAGCGCGACCCGCAGCGCGGGGGCGGCAGTGTAGCTGCCGTGGGTGAGGCCGCGGTGGAAGCCGATCGTGACGCCGAGGCCGGAGACGACGTAGAAGACGGCCAGCAGGACGAGGTCGGTGAGGTGCACGACGCTGCCCCACAGGAGGGGGATGGCGACGGCCAGGCCCACGAACGGGGCGACGACGATGATGCCGGTGATCGTGACGTACAGCCGTCGGCCGGTGCTCGGCGGCCGCGGGCCGCCGGTCTCCGGGAACGGCGAGGTCCCGTCGTAGTCCGGTGCGGACGGGGTGGGGCGGTCGGTCGAGGTCACAGGTCGTTCCCCGGCTTGCCGGACGGCGGGGGCGCGGAGGCCACCTGCGGTCCGGGAGGGGCGTCACCGTGCGGTCGCCGACGCCTGCGCTGCCGCATCGACGCCCGCCAGTCCGCGTAGCGATGGCTGGCCATCCGCCCCGTCTGCTGGGCATTGACCCGGGCGATGAACAGCGCCCCCAGGCCGACCAGCGCCAGCAGCACGACCACGGTCAAGAGCGTCTGCATGGAGCTCACCTCACCGAACCCTCGGCATCTCCGGGCATCCTCGGCGTTCCGGTGCTTCCACGGTACCCCGGCATACCCGGGCGAATCCGCTCGGAACGGTTGATATCTCCACGCCTGGTCAGCGGTCGCGCGCCCGCGCTCCGGCGGGGTCACGGCACGTGTCCGAGGGGGTCACGGCCCGTCCTCGGCTCCGCTCCCGAGCCCGGGCCGGCGAGGACGCCGCCCCGGCACGCGAGGGCGCCTCCCACCACCCGGATCCGGCCACCCGGCAGGCGGGCGGTCAGTAAGATGCCCGACGTCCCGGCCGGCGGGACACCCTGCGCGACGGGAGGCCACGACATGGGCGGCACGCCCTTCGGGAAGTCGCTGGGCGACCTCGGCGGGCCCGGCCGCGAGCGCGCCCGCCGGCGCGGACAGGGGCAGCTGGAGGCCCAGGTGCTGGCCGCGCTGCACCACTCTCCCGGCCCGGCCACCGCCGCCTGGGTACAGCAACGGCTCGGCGGCGACCTCGCGTACACGACCGTGATGACGATCCTGTCCCGGCTGCACACCAAGCAGGCCGTCACCCGCGAGCGGTCCGGCCGCGCCTACGTGTGGACCCCGGCCGCCGACGAGGCCGGGCTCGCCGCGCTGCGGATGCGCCGCGTGCTGGACGGCGAACCGGACCGGGACGCCGTGCTGACCAGCTTCGTCTCGGCGCTCTCGGCGCACGACGAGCAGCTGCTGCGCACCCTCCTCGACCGCGCCGCCGCCGACGAGGAGCCGGCCCCCGGCGAGGGCGGCGCGGCGGCCCCGGACGCCCCCGGCCCCCGCGATCCCTCGGACCACCTCCCCGGAGGCTGACCGGTGGGCGTCTTCGTGTTCCTGCCGCTCGTCCTGCCGGTCACCGCGCTGCCGATCGCCCGGCTCGCGGAGCAGCACCTCCACCCGCGCGTCAGCACCCGTCTGCTGACCCTGCTCGCGGCCGTCCTCGGGCTGTGCAGCACCCTCTGCCTGGGCCTGCTGATGGTCGTCGGCACCGCGCAGCTCCCCGGCAATCCGCTGCCCGACGGCTGGTCGGACCCGGAGGTGCGGGCCGCGGTGCCGTACGCCGAGGTCGCCGGCGCCGCCGCGATCCCGCTGCTGGCCGCGGCGCTCACGGCGTGCGGCGGGACGCTGCGCCGGCACCGCCGCATCCGGGCCCGCGCCCACCGCGCGCTGGACGTCCTGCCGGCCGGCGCCGACCCGGCCGTGCTCCCCGACGACGCTCCCTACGCCTACGCCGTGCCCGGCACCCCCGCCCGCCCCGGCCGGCCCGCCCGTCCCGGCCGGATCGCGGTCTCCCGCGGCATGCTGCACAGCCTGGACGAGGACGAGCGGCGCGCCCTGTTCGCCCACGAGCGCGCGCATCTGCGCTGCCGCCACCACCGCTATCTGCTCGCCGTACGCCTGGCCGGCTGCGTCAACCCGCTGCTGCTGCCGCTGCGTTCCGCGGTCGGCTTCGCCACCGAGCGCTGGGCGGACGAGGAGGCGGCGCGGACGGTCGGCGACCGGCGGCTGACCGCCCGCGCGGTGGGCCGGGCGGCACTGATCGCGCGGCCCGGGCCCGCCCCGGAGCTGGCGCACTTCGCGGCGCCCGAACCGGGGCCCGTACCGCGCCGGGTGGCGGCGCTGCTCGGGCCGGTGCCGCCGGCCCGGCACTGGCCGCCGGCGCTGACCCCGGCGGGCCTGGCGGCCCTGGTCGCCGCGGCGGGTACGGCCGCCTCCGCGCTCTCCGCCCTGAACGCGGCGGTGGCGCTGTTCCTCGTCCTCAAGGCGGCGACACCGCTCTGATTCACCGGGTTTCGACCCGGATTGCCGGGCTGCGCCGGTTTTCCCTGATTTCCGATGACTCCCGAGACTCCCCCTGCGCCCGGTTTGACGTTCTCGGGGCACCACGTCCGCTCTCCGTGCACACTGATCCCTGACTCTCCCGGGGGTGTGCCCCGCGGGACGCAGTGAGCGGGCGCATGACCGGCGACTTCTACACCCCTGTAGAACTTCCCGGTACAGTTGCGCGCACACATGCGCAACGGGCGCGGCCGGAGGGGGAGATGGCGACGAGGTGCGGACTCCTGAGCTGGGACTGCCCGCCTCCAGAGGCGGAGGTGCGATGGGTCTATCAGCCCGTGGAGGTCCAATACCCGGACGGCACATGGGAGTTGGGCCGGATCAGCGCCTGGTGGACGGACGAGGCGGGCGAGTTGTGCTGCCGGCTGCGCACCCTGCCCGGCGACGGCCCGCGCTGGCACCGCTACGACCCCGAGTCCATCCGGCTCCTGCCCAGCACCGGCATCTGACCCGTCATCCCGACCCGGCGCCGCTGCCGTCGACCTCGCGGGCCGTTTCACGTGAAACCGCCCCTCTCCCCGCACCACCTCACTCTCATCACCCGTATCACCGGGAACAGAAGGACCAGAAGGGCCATCGGCGTGCATGACAGGCAGACGCACCAGCAGACGGCCCGACGGGGCGGCGCCGACACCTCCCGTACGGACGGCGACACCTCCCGTCGCAGGTCGACCGGTTCCTCGCGCCGCGCCGGCGGCTCCCGCAGAGCGGGCAAATCCGGTGGCGTGCGGGTGACCCGGCGCGGCCGCATCGTCGCCTGGACCGGCGGTGTGCTCGGCGTCCTGCTGCTCGCCACGGCCGGTGTCGGTGCCTGGGTCTACCAGCACCTGGACGGCAACATCCACGGCGCGGACATCGGCATCGACGGCAAGCGGCCGGTCAACCTCAGCCCCGGGTCCAAGAACATCCTGGTCGTCGGGTCCGACAGCCGCGCCGGGGCCAACGCCAAGTACGGCAAGGGCCTGACCACCATGCAGTCGGACACGCTGATGGTGCTGCACATCGCCGCCAACCACGAGTGGGCCACCGCGGTGTCCTTCCCGCGCGACTCCTGGGTGAAGATCCCGGCCTGCAGCCGCGGCGACGGTTCGAAGTCCACCCCGCACCACTTCAAGATCAATGAGGCGTTCTCGATCGGCGGGGACACCGGAAAGATCAACAAGGCCGCGGCCTGCACCATCAAGACCGTCGAGCAGAACACCGGGCTGCGCATCGACCACTTCACCTCGGTCGACTTCCAGGGCTTCAAGGGCATGGTCAACGCGCTGGGCGGCATCGAGGTCTGCCCCAAGCACGCCATCCACGACAAGAAGGCCCACCTCGACATGGACGCGGGGTGCCAGAACGTCCAGGACGAGAAGGCGCTGGGCTACGTCCGGACCCGCTACAGCGTCGGCGACGGCTCCGACCTCGGCCGGATCGGCCGCCAGCAGGAGTTCATGAAGGCGCTCGGCAAAAAGGCGCAGGAGAAGCTGACCAGCCCCGGTGAGCTCTACGACTTCCTGGACTCGGCGACCAAGTCGATCACCACCGACACGGAACTGGCCGGCCTGAAGCCGCTCTACGACCTCGCCTCGACGGTCAAGGACATCCCCAGCGACCGCCTCACCTTCCTCACCGTCCCCAACTACTACCGCCAGGCCGACGTCCCCACCGACAAGGCCAATGTGGTCTGGCAGTACCCGCAGGCCACCGAGCTGTTCAGCGATCTGGCCCACGACCGCGAGATCGGCGCCGCCGGCAAGAAGAAGTTCGCCGAGGCCGCCAAGAGCCCGGTCACCGCGCACTCCGTCCAGGTCCGCGTCCTCAACGGCACCGGAACCCCGGGCCAGGCCGCCGCCGCGGCCGAGGAGCTGCGCAAGCTCGGCTTCAACGTGATCGGCACCGGGAACGCCCCCGCGACGGACAAGTCCACCGTCACCTATCCCGCCGCGCTCAAGACCCAGAGCGAGGTGCTCACCGGCCACCTGCGCGGCATCAAGGCGACGGAGTCGACCTCGGCGACACCGGGCGCGGTGACGCTGACGATCGGGCCGGACTTCTCCGCGGATTCGACCGGCTAGGGGCCGCCGACGCAACCTGGGGGACTGCGTTCCCCCCGACGCGGTCGGAGCGCAAGGGGCCCGCCGGGCGGCGGCGCGGCTGCCGCGCCCGGGAGGCCCGCGTGGTTCACCCGATCCCGTCGGGCGCCTCCTCGGCCGCCGGTCCCGGCGGCCCTCAAGCCTGCAGCCGCTCCACCGGACGGGCCGTGTGCACCTCGATGTCGTGCGCGGCCCGCTGCAGCAGCTGGTGGCTGAGGTCCGACATCGCCCGGGCCACGGCCAACTCGTCCCCGATGGCGGGGACGTTCTCATCGGCGGGGTTGCAGCGGGCCGTCCCCTGGCCGACCATCTGCCCGCCCTCCTTGCCCCGGAGCCTGGCCTCGGCCCTGACCTCACTGTCGGTCTCGGTGATGGTGATCTCGGCTTTCCATGTCTTCGTGGTCACCGGAAGCCTCCTCGGTACGCCCCTACGCAGCACAGGACCTGCCCCCACGAAAATCGTCGCACCGCCGCCCGCGCCACGCACCTGGGGCCCGCCGCACCCCGACCGTGGGGTTTACCCCATGGCAGCGGCCACGGCCGCGGCCCTAGCGTGAGGCATCCGGCCGGCGGCGGGGGACGTCCGGCCGGCCCAGCAACCACCGCGCACACCGGGGGACTTCATGCATCTGCGCGTCCGCGCCGTCGGGGCCGCCGCACTCACCTGCACCGGGGTGCTGGGCATCAGCGCCTGCGGCCTGCTGCCGGGCAAGACGTTCCGGGACGACGCCGTGGTGCCGACGAAGATCACGGCCGTCCGGCTGGACAGCGGGTCGGGCGACGTCACGCTCCGCGGCGGCACCGCGCCGGACGGCGGGAGCAGCGGCACGGTGGGGGTGCACCGCGCGGTCACGTACCACGGACACCGTCCGGAACGGGCGACCCACCGCGTCGAGGACGGCGTGCTGGTGCTCGGCGGCTGCGGTGACGGCTGCTCGGTGGACTACACGGTCGCGCTGCCGGCGGGCCTCCCGGTGAGCGGGAAGACCTCGAACGGTGCGCTGGACCTGAGCGGGGTGGGCGCGGTGGAGGTGCGCACCGGCTCGGGGGGCGTCGAGCTGGACGGGGTGACCGGCCCGGTCGACGTACGGACCACCAACGGCCGGATCACCGGCCGCGCCCTGTCCGGTTCGCACATCGACGCCGAGACCACCAACGGGGAGATCGATCTCACCGCGGCCACCCCGCAGAGCGTCCGGGCCAAGACCTCCAACGGCTCCCTCACGGTACGGGTGCCCGAGGCCCGCTACCGCGTCTCCGCCACGACCGGCAGCGGCGGCAAGGACATCAGCGTGCCCGACGACCCGTCGGGCACGCTGCGGCTGGACCTGACGACCGGCAACGGCGACATCACGGCCGGCACCACCGCCTCTTGACGCCCCGCGCCGGTGCGGCGCGGCCCGTCAGCCGTCCTCGCCCTCCAGCTCCCCTTCGGTCTCCAGGAACGCCTCGCGCAGGGCGGCCAGCGTCTCCGCGTCCGGCTTCTCCCACATGCCGCGGGACTCGGCCTCCAGGAGGCGTTCGGCGATGCCGTGCAGGGCCCAGGGGTTGGCCTCCTGGAGGAAGGCGCGGTTCTCCGGGTCCAGGACGTAGGTCTGGGCGAGCTTGTCGTACATCCAGTCGGCGACCACGCCCGTGGTGGCGTCGTAGCCGAACAAGTAGTCCACGGTCGCGGCGAGTTCGAAGGCGCCCTTGTAGCCGTGGCGGCGCATCGCCTCGATCCAGCGGGGGTTGACGACCCGGGCCCGGAAGACCCGGGAGGTCTCCTCCACCAGCGTCCGGGTACGGACCGTCTCGGGGCGGGTGGAGTCGCCGATGTAGGCGGCGGGCGCCCGGCCCTTGAGCGCCTTGACGGTGGCGACCATGCCGCCGTGGTACTGGAAGTAGTCGTCGGAGTCCGCGATGTCGTGCTCGCGGGTGTCGGTGTTCTTGGCCGCGACCGCGATCCGCTTGTAGGCGGTCTCCATCTCGGCGCGCGCCGGGCGGCCCTCCAGACCGCGGCCGTAGGCGTAACCGCCCCAGACGGTATAGACCTCGGCGAGGTCGGCGTCGGTGCGCCAGTCGCGGGAGTCGATCAGCTGGAGCAGGCCCGCGCCGTACGTACCGGGGCGGGAGCCGAAGATCCGGGTGGTGGCGCGGCGCTCGTCGCCGTGCGCCGCCAGGTCCGCCTGGGCGTGGGCCCGTACGAAGTTCTCGTCGGCGGGCTCGTCCAGGGATGCGGCCAGCCGCACGGCGTCGTCCAGCAGCCCGATGACGTGCGGGAACGCGTCCCGGAAGAAGCCGGAGATGCGCAGGGTGACGTCGATCCTGGGGCGGCCCAGCTCCGCGGCCGCGATCGGCTCCAGACCGGTGACGCGGCGGGAGGCGTCGTCCCACACGGGCCGGATGCCCAGCAGGGCCAGCGCCTCGGCCACGTCGTCGCCGCTGGTGCGCATCGCGCTCGTGCCCCACAGGGACAGGCCGACCGACTGCGGCCACGCGCCGTTGTCGGTGCGGTAGCGCTCCAGCAGCGAGTCCGCCAGGGCCTGGCCGGTCTCCCAGGCGAGACGGGAGGGGACGGCCTTGGGGTCGACGGAGTAGAAGTTGCGGCCCGTCGGCAGGACGTTGACCAGGCCGCGGAGCGGGGAGCCGGACGGGCCGGCCGGGACGAACCCGCCGTTCAGCGCGTGCACGGCGTGGTCGATCTCGTCGGTGGTCGCGGCCAGCCGGGGGACGACCTCGCGGGCGGCGAAGTCGAGGATGTCGGCGACCGCGGCCGGGTGGCCCTCGGCGACGCGGGCCACCGCCGCCGGGTCCCAGTCGGCGTCCTCCATCGCCTGGACCAGGGCCCGGGCCTTCTCCTCGGCGTCGTCGGCGGTCGTACGGGTCGCCGCGGACTCGTCCAGGCCGAGCGCCTCGCGCAGCCCGGGCAGCGCGGAGGTGCCGCCCCAGATCTGCCGGGCGCGGAGCACGGCCAGCACGAGGTTGACGCGGGCCGCACCGGTCGGCGCGCCACCGAGGACGTGCAGGCCGTCGCGGATCTGGGCGTCCTTGACCTCGCACAGCCAGCCGTCGACGTGCAGCAGGAAGTCGTCGAAGCCGTCGTCGTCGGGCCGCTCGTCCATCCCCAGGTCGTGGTCGAGCTTGGCGGCCTGGATCAGCGTCCAGATCTGTGCGCGGATCGCCGGCAGCTTGGCCGGGTCCATGGCGGAGATCGCCGCGTACTCGTCCAGCAGCTGCTCCAGGCGCGCGATGTCGCCGTAGGACTCGGCGCGGGCCATCGGCGGGACGAGGTGGTCGACGAGGGTGGCGTGCACCCGGCGCTTGGCCTGGGTGCCCTCGCCGGGGTCGTTGACCAGGAAGGGGTAGACCAGGGGCAGGTCGCCGAGCGCGGCGTCCGGGCCGCAGGCGGCGGACAGCCCGGCGTTCTTGCCCGGAAGCCACTCCAGGTTGCCGTGCTTGCCGAGGTGGACCATCGCGTCCGCGCCGAAACCGCCGTCGTCGGCGGACGCCGCGATCCACCGGTAGGCCGCCAAGTAGTGGTGCGAGGGCGGCAGATCGGGGTCGTGGTAGATCGCGATGGGGTTCTCGCCGAAGCCGCGCGGCGGCTGGATGAGGATCAGCAGATTGCCGCGGCGCAGCGCGGCCAGCACGATGTCGCCGTCGGGGTTGCGGCTGCGGTCGACGAACATCTCACCGGGCGGCGGCCCCCAGTGCTGCTCGACGGAGTCCCGGAGTTCCTGCGGGAGCGTGGCGTACCAGCGCTTGTAGTCGGCGGCCGGGATGCGGACCGGGTTGCGGGCCAGCTGCTCCTCGGTCAGCCACTCCTGGTCGTGGCCGCCGGCCTCGATGAGGGCGTAGATCAGCTCGTCGCCGTCGCCGGAGGCGAGGCCGGGCACCTCTTCGGTGCCGAAGTCGTAGCCCTCCTCCCGCAGCCGGCGCAGCAGCGCCACCGCGCTCGCGGGGGTGTCCAGGCCGACCGCGTTGCCGATCCGGGAGTGCTTGGTCGGGTACGCGGACAGCACCAGCGCGAGGCGCTTGTCCGCGGCCGGGATGTGGCGCAGCCGGGCGTGGCGCACGGCGATGCCGGCGACCCGGGCGGCCCGCTCGGGGTCGGCGACGTAGACCGGCAGGCCGTCCTCGTCGACCTCCTTGAAGGAGAACGGGACGGTGATCAGCCGGCCGTCGAACTCCGGGACCGCGATCTGGCTGGCCGCGTCCAGCGGGGACAGCCCCTCGTCGTTCTCCTCCCAGGCGCTGCGCGGCCCGGTCAGGCACAGCGCCTGGAGGATCGGCACGTCGAGCGCGGCCAGCGCGCCGGCGTCCCAGGACTCGTCGTCGCCGCCGGCCGAGGCCCCGGCGGGCTTGGTGCCGCCCGCCGCGAGCACCGTGGTGACCAGCGCGTCGGCGGTGCGCAGCGCGTCGAGCAGCTCCGGTTCGGGCGCGCGGAGCGAGGCGACGAACAGCGGGTTGGCGCGGCCGCCGGCGGCCTCGATCTGCTCGCACAGGGTCCGCACGAAGGCGGTGTTGCCGCTCATGTGGTGGGCGCGGTAGTAGAGCACGGCGACGGACGGACCGGTCGCGTTGCGGGACTCCCACTCCAGCGGCCCCCAGGTGGGGGCGGCGGCCGGCGGCTCGAAGCCGTGGCCGGTCAGCAGCACGGTGTCGGAGAGGAAGCGGGCGAGCTGGTCGAGGTTGGCGGGGCCGCCGTGCGCGAGGTAGGCGTGCGCCTCGGCCGCGATGCCGACCGGCACCGTGGACTGCTCCATGAGCTGGGCGTCGGGGGCCTGTTCACCGGTGAGCACGACGACCGGGCGGTGCTGGTCCTCGGCGAGCAGTACGTCGAGCCCCTCCTGCCAGGCGCGGATGCCGCCGAGGAGGCGGACGACGACGAGGTCGGTGCCGTCCAGCAGGGCGGGCAGCTCGGCCGCGTCGAGGCGGGCGGGGTTGGCGAGCCGGTACGGCACGGGGCCGGTGGCCGCGCGGGCGCTGAGCAGGTCGGTGTCGGAGGTCGACAGCAGGAGAAGCATGCGGGCGCAGCCCTTCCTCGGGGTGTCCGCGCCCCGGGTGGTCGTAAGGACGGCGGGAGTTCCTGACTCACCCGGACCGGCCGGGTTCACAGTGGCGGGACCGCGCCGGATTCTCACCGGGCTTCCTCCCTCGGGCCGCAGGGCCCGGCGCCGTCGCTGGCGTCCGGCGGGCCAGCCGACCCACCGACCTGCATAGTAAGGGCTGTGGGCCGGCGAGGTAAGCGGGCCCTGGGAGCCGCGGTCGCGGGAGGCTCCGCCCGCCCGGCCGTGGCCGGTCCGCGGCCGGTGGCCGGCCGGATCCGCCCCGGATCCACCGCCCGCCGTCGTGGGTATGCTCGCCGCCATGCCGCCCTCCCCCTCGATCCGGCCCCTTGGGTCCGCACCGCCCCTGCGGGACCGCGGTGACGCCTGCCCGGGGGCGCTGCGGCTGCACGCCGCGGCCGACGGACTGCTCGCCCGAGTGCGGGTACCCGCCGGAGACTTGACGGTGCGTCAGGCACTGGCGCTGGCCGACGCCGCGGAGCAGCTCGGGGACGGCTTCCTCTCCCTCACCTCCCGCGGGAACGTGGAACTCCGCGGCCTGCCCGACGGCTGCGCCGGCCGGCTCGCCGGCCTGCTGGACGACGCCGGGCTGCTGCCCTCCGCCCGCCATGAGCGCATCCGCAACATCCTCGCCTCCCCGCTGGCCGGACTGGACCGGCACACCCCCGCTGACGTGCGGTGGTGGGCCCGGCGCCTGGACGCCCTGCTGTGCGCGAGCGAGTCCGCGACCGCGCTGTCCGGCCGTTTCCTGTTCGTCCTGGACGACGGGCGGGGCGATGTGGCGGCGCTCGGCGGCGATGTGAGCTTGGTCGCAGAACGGGGCGGGGCCGACGACGGCACGGACGGCGGCGGGGGCACCGCGCTGCTGCGGGTCGGTGACGACCCGGCAGCGCTGCGGATCGCCGCCCCGGACGCACCGCGCGCCGCACTCGCCGCCGCCGAGGCGTTCCTGACCGCCGCGGAGGCGAGCGGCTCCGGCGCCTGGCGGGTCCGCGAACTGCCCGAGGAGCACGCGCTGACGGCCCGGGACGTGGCCGGGGCACTACGGGCGACGGGCATCGCCGCGACCCATGTCCCGGACGGGCCAGGCGCCTTCACCGCGACGGCCGGGCCCACGACGGGGCCGCGGGGCGCCACCGCCCGCGCGGACTCCTCCGCCCCGGGCGTCGTCGAGGGCCCCGACGGCCGCCACGCGCTGTCCGTCCTGGCCCCCCTGGGCCGGCTGAGCGCCGCCCAGTGGCGCCTGCTCACCACCACCGCCGCGCGGCACGGCTGCGGTGAGCTGCGCCTGACGCCCTGGCGCGGCGTGGTCCTGCCCGGCCTGCCGGCCGCCGAGGCCGCCGGCCGGCTCGCCGCGCTGTCCGCCGCCGGGCTGATCACCGACCCGTCCTCGCCCTGGCACCGGCTCGGCGCCTGCACCGGCCGCCCCGGCTGCGCCAAATCCCGCACCGACGTCCGCGCCGACCTGGCGCGCGCGGTCGCCGCGGGCGCGCCGGTGCCCGCCGGCTCCACGGCCGCCGCGCCCGGGGCACCCGTCTACTGGTCCGGCTGCGAACGCCGCTGCGGCCACCCCCACGGCACCTGGGTCGACGTCCTGGCGACGGCGGACGGCTACCAGGTCTCGGTCGTACGGCCGGACGCATCACCAGCAACACAGGAAACGAGGCCACAGTGACCGCGTTCGAATACGAGAAGGACGGTGCGGCGATCTACCGCCAGTCCTTCGCCACCATCCGCGCCGAGGCCGACCTCGCCGGGCTGCCCGCCGACGTCAGCCAGGTCGCGGTCCGGATGATCCACGCCTGCGGCATGGTCGACCTCGTACGCGATCTGGCCTTCACCCCCGAGGTGGTGGCGCGCGCCCGCAAGGCGCTGCGCGACGGCGCGCCGATCCTGTGCGACGCCAACATGGTCGCCAGCGGCGTCACCCGCAAGCGGCTCCCGGCCGGCAACGAGGTGCTGTGCACCCTCGCCGACCCGTCCGTGCCGGAGCTGGCCGCGCGGATGGGCACCACCCGCAGCGCCGCCGCGCTGGAGCTGTGGCGGGACCGGATGGACGGCGCCGTGGTGGCGGTCGGCAACGCGCCCACCGCGCTCTTCCGCCTGCTCGAAATGATCGAGGAGGGGGCGCCCCGCCCCGCCGCCGTGCTGGGCATACCCGTCGGCTTCATCGGCGCCGCCGAGTCCAAGGAAGCGCTGATCGACCACCCGTCGAAGCTGGACCACATCGTGGTGCGCGGGCGCCGGGGCGGCAGCGCCATGGCCGCGGCCGCGATCAACGCCATTGCAAGCGAGGAAGAGTAAGCGTGAGCGAGCAGCAGGCACCCGGCACCGGTACCCGGACGACCGGCCGCCTCTACGGAGTGGGCCTCGGCCCCGGTGACCCGTCCCTGATGACCGTACGGGCCGTACAGGTCATCGCCGGGGCCGACGTCATCGCGTACCACAGCGCCCGGCACGGACGGTCCATCGCGCGCTCCATAGCGGCCGAGCACCTGCGCGCCGACCACATCGAGGAGGCCCTGGTCTACCCGGTCACCACCGAGTCGACCGACCACCCCGGCGGCTACCGCGGCGCGCTGGACGACTTCTACGAGGCCGCCGCGGCCCGCCTCGCCGCGCACCTCGACGCCGGCCGCACGGTCGCCGTCATCTCCGAGGGCGACCCGCTCTTCTACGGCTCCTACCAGCACATGCACAAGCGGCTGGCACACCGCTACCCGACCGAGGTGATCCCCGGCGTCACCTCGATCAGCGCCGCCGCGGCCCGCCTGGGCAAGCCGCTCGCCGAGGCCGACGAGGTCCTGACGATCCTTCCGGGCACCCTCCCCGAGGAGGAACTGACCGCCCGCCTCGCCGCCACCGACACGGCCGTCGTCATGAAGCTCGGCCGCACCTTCCCCACCGTCCGCCGCGCCATGGAACGCTCCGGCCGCCTCCCGGAGGCCCACTACGTCGAGCGCGCCACCATGCCCGGCGAACGCACCGAGGCCCTCACCGCCATCGACCCCGCCACCGACACGGTCCCCTACTTCTCCGTCACGGTCGTCCCCAGCCGCGTCGCCGAGCAGTCCTACCGCGTGCCCGGATCGGAGGCCGACGAGGCCACCGCCCCGTCCGGCCCCGGCGAGGTCGTGGTCGTCGGCACCGGCCCGGCCGGCCCCCTCTGGCTCACCCCGGAGTCCCGCGGCGCCCTGGCCGCCGCCGAGGACCTCGTCGGCTACACCACCTACCTGAACCGCGTCCCGGTCCGCCCCGGCCAGCGCCGCCACGCCTCCGACAACAAGGTCGAGTCCGAACGCGCCGAGCTGGCCCTCGACCTGGCCCGGCGCGGCCGGAAGGTGGCCGTGGTCTCCGGCGGCGACCCGGGTGTCTTCGCCATGGCCACCGCCGTCGTGGAGGTCGCCTCCCAGGACCCGTACCGCTCCGTGCCGGTACGCGTCCTGCCCGGCGTCACCGCCGCCAACGCGGCCGCCGCCCGCGCCGGCGCCCCGCTCGGCCACGACTACGCGGTCATCTCCCTCTCCGACCGCCTCAAGCCGTGGGAGGTCATCGCCGAACGCCTCCACGCGGCGGCCTCCGCGGACCTGGCCCTCGCCCTCTACAACCCCGGCTCCCGCAGCCGTACGTGGCAGGTCGGCAAGGCCCGCGAACTCCTCCTGGAACACCGCGCCCCGGACACCCCGGTCATCCTCGCCCGCGACATCGGCGGCCCCGAGGAATCCGTCCGCACCGTCCCCCTCGCCGACCTCGACCCCACCCAGGTCGACATGCGCACCCTCCTGATCATCGGCTCCTCCCAGACCCAGGCGGCCCGCCGCGCCGACGGCACGGACGTGGTGTGGACACCGCGGAGGTATCCGGAGGGGTAGGGCGCGCCCCCATCTGCCGCGATGGCCCCTGGATTCCAGGGGCCATCGCCGCTACTTGGACCAGTAGGGGTCCCGCACGTCCGGGGTGTAGTCGGGACCGCCATTGGGCGCCTTGGGGAATTTGTCGCCTTCCTCTCCCTCGACGTGAAACCCGTGTCCGGGAGATATGGCACCGACACCGGCATCGAAACGAACCTGCCCGAAGCCGCCTACCGAGAACTTAACAATGCAGCCGTCTGGCGCCGCAGCGGAAAGCGAGGGCAATTTGGGACGCGCCTGCACGATCTTGAACCCCGCAGCTCTCCAAGCCCTGTCGACCACACTAAGCAGCTTGGCCATCTTCCCCTTCGACACCTTGGTGCGCACATACCGAGTCCTACCAATAGTCAATTCACCATTTGCGGTATTGGTGAACGAATTCCTGCGTTCCGACGTTCTTACTGGGCCATCGCGCCACTTGAGTCCAGGGCGTACCGCTTTAAAAGTATCTTCCAGAACCGAGTCGACCCGCTTGACAGCCTGATGCGGTTTCAGGGTCGGCTCAGGGTCGTCATCCCCGCGCAGGACCGAACAGCCGCCAAGGCATCCCGAGACGAGCGTCACGCTGGCGGCTGCCAGGGAGAATTTCCGCCAACCCATCACCCTTACCGCCTTCCCTGAAATGTAACTTTTTCCGGGCGGCCAGCCACAATCGCACCCATATTAGTTAGCGAGTCGCCTCCCTTATCCCTGTCAAAGTAATTGGAGTGAGAGGCCGGAGAATCGCCGTCCGCGACGCCGAACCGCCGCCCGCCGAACTCCTCGCTGGCCGGGTCCTGACCGAAGTGCAATTCATGCGGATCGCTCAAATGTGCTATCGCGCCGCCGGGGAGGGTTTCAAAGTTAGATGGGGCATGCGTGACCAGATCACTCTCCGCTGCACCTGCCCACACGTGGTCCGCTCCCACCCCAAGCTGCTCGGCCCTCTGGGCTCCGGTTCCGGGACTTCCCACCAGAATGATGTCGTCGGCAGGAATCCCGCCCTCGCGCTGGGCAGCCTGCCCCACGGTGAATGACCCATAACTGTGCCCAATGGCCGTCACATGGGGACGTTCACCTTGGTGCGTCGCCTGGACGCCATCGAGAAACTGCCCGAAGGCCGCACCGCCCTTCTGGCCCCGCTCCCGGTCAGCGACCGAAAGGTCACTATCGGAGAGCCTGTCCGTGCCTGCCTGTGGAGCGTCATACCCCAACCAGACGATCGAGGCCGTTGTCTTACGTCCGTCGCCGGCATCCTGAGCCGAATCCCAGACATTCAAAGCACGGTCGCCGTCTTCAGCCCCCACGTCCCTGAGCTGGGTGTTGAGCCCGGGCACATAGGCAGCGACATTGTCCGCCGTGTCGGGATCTCCGTACGACAGGATGGCCCGTCCCTGACCTTCTGGGCCGATGCCGAGCAGAAGCGGTTCCGGTTCCTTCCCCGAGTCCCCCTCCAAGCGGTTCTTGATTGCCTCGAAGCCCTCACGCTGCCGCGCCACGGTGGGTGACATCGGCGTGCCCGGCGGATACATGTCGATCAGCCGGTCAAGGTTGACGCGATTCGCCTTGTCCCGCGTCCTTGCCGGAATGCCGTCGAGGTTGCCGATGAGGCTCGGGTTGAGCGCCAGTTGCTCCTCCTGCTCCTCCTTGCTCAGGCCCTTCCACCAGTCCCGGACCTTCTTCGGGTCCGTGCCCTTGGCAGGAGCGGAGTCGAGCCCGACGGCCACACCCGCAATCTTGGAAATGGCCGCGGCATCCCTGTCCGACTCCAGACCGTTCACGGAAAGCCCGCGACCGACCCGAAGTTTCGTCAGAGCGAGGCGGTAGCGGGCGTCAATCTCTTCCGCCCCCCGTAAGGCATCGAATATGTCGTTTTCGAGACCGAGTCGCTCCTGCTCCTTCGCCGGCACTCCCGCGTCAGGGTCTCCGGTGGGTATGTCGCCCTCGTCGGCGTACATCACCTCACCCGTCGGAGCCACCCGGTAGCCCTTGCGGGTCGCCTCGTCCAGTACCTGGTGCAGGAGCTTCTGCTGCGCCCGGAGCTCGGTGATGGCTCCGTCCAAAGTCGTCTCCACCAAGGCGCATTCCTGGCTGCTGAACTGGAAGTTGTCGCTCAGGCGGGTCATGCGCTTCCGCGCCTTGTCGGACGCTTCGCCGGACCATTCATGGCTCAACGGCCGGAGCATGTGCGCGTCCACTCGGTCGCAATAGCCCCCGAGGCGCCGAGCGATCTGCGCCCACTCGTCCTTGGCGCCTTCCAGCGCGGAGAAGCGAAGGTTCTGGAGGTCTCGCACGGTCAGAGTCATCGAGCATCATCCAAAGGGGCTGTCGTAGCGAGCAGCGCTCTGCTTCGCCGGGCGAACGGAGGCGGCAGATCCTGCGGCAGGCCGGAACGCATTGGCCGTCTGCTCGTCGTTCTGCTCGTAGTTGCCCGCTGTGCCCCTGAGCGAGTGGGCGACCTCGCCGCACTCCTTCTTGACGTCACCGAGACGGTCCTGCCAGCTCTGCAGCGTCCTCATGAGCTCGCCGGAGAACTCAAACCCTCCGGTCTCCCCGGGCACGCCCTGATGCTGAGCACTCAGATTTCCGACGGCAGCGCCCACCCCGGATTGCATCTCTTCGCCATGCCCGGCAGCGGTTCTAAGCGCCGTTGGATTTACTTTGACACCCGGCACGATTCCCCCGATCCCCGTTTTTTCTTCTGTTCCGGCAGGTCAACCGGCATTTGACAGCCTGTCACCCTACGTGACGTCGACTGTTCACACCTCAGCAAGCCGTGATCTGGCCAGATTTCAACCGGAATGCATCTGCCGGATGCGTCCCGACAGGGTCAACTTGGGCGATCCATAGGGAGATACGGGGAGTTTTCCGGGACCCTCGTTCACGCCTCGACGGGCAATGCTCCGTCTCGCCCGGCCCGGCACACCGCGCACCGGTCCTTGCCGTCCCACGCCTCCCAGCCGAAGGCCGTGGGGGAGAAGGAGCCGTCTTCCAGTTCCTGGCGTACGGCCACGCGGTAGGCCCAGACGGCGTCCAGGTAGGGGTGGTAGACGTCGTGGAAGGCGGGTGAGGTCTGCCAGGCGCCGGTCGCGACGACCCGCTGGAGGGCGCGGAGTCGCTCGAACATCGCCTGGCCGGCGCCGGCGATCTCGGTCGTCGCGTCGATGAAGAGCCGCTCGCGCACCTCGTGGATCGCGGCGTCGGCCAGTGCCAGGCGGGCGGCGGCTTCGAGGTCCGCCTCGGCGTCCGGGTCCTGGGCGAGCTGCCGCAGCCGCGCGTGGCAGACGCCGGCAGCCGTGATGAACTCGACGTACACCGCCCGCCGCCTCGTCTCGCTGCTGCGGTCGTCCTCGTGCCGGCGCCGTAGCTTTTCGGCGAGCACCGTGCCGGAGAGGGCGATCAGCCCACCACTCACGGTCGCAACGAGCGTCCCCCAGTCCACGCGTCCCCCTTCACGCTCACGAAACCTTCGGGGTCGTTGCGTGGTCCCCCTCGCCCGCCGCTCGTCTGACGGTCGAGGTTGTGGCCGGGACCGTCCCCATGGTCAGCAATCCTCCACCAGTTGTGCGATGAATGATGCCGAATCAGGCGGCGAGAGGGCCATGTCACGGAGCCGCTCATAGGAGACCCGATACCTGGTCACCTTGTCCGGGTCTTCGACCAGTCCGCCGGACTTGCTGCCCTCCAGGTAGGCGACGGACGTCCCGTCCGGCATCCACAGAAGCGAGAGGTGCCCGCCCACGAGATCGTGATCGCCCGCGGCCAGCAGAAGCACTTGAACGGTGATGTTCCACTGCTCCGAGGCGGCCAGGATGTGGGTCAGCTGCTCACGCCAGATGACGCGGTCCGCCGTTGGTCGTCGCAGTGCGGACTCATCGATGATGAACCGCACGCTGAGCGGTGGGTCCCGCTGCAGCACCGCCTGCCTGCCGAGCCGGGCGGCGACCCGTTCCTCCAACACCCCCGCCTTGAGGGGCATCGGGGCGGAGGACAACAGCGTCCGGGCGTACGCCTCGGTCTGCAGGAGCCCAGGGATGGCGAGCGAGTACTTATGGTTGACCACGGCGATCGCCTCACGCTGCATGAATGCCTGGTATTTGTCTTTGAAGGCATCCCGCTGTGCAAGCTTCCACAGATCGGCCAGCAGTCCGCCCGTGTCGTAGATCGCATCAAGCGCTTCCATCACGGCCAACTTCGACAGCCGCTCGCCATTTTCCAAACGGTTCAGGTACGTGCGGTCGTAATTCGTTTCGCTAGCTAATTGGGCAAGTGACTTTCCGGATGCTTCACGTAACCGTCGGAGCTGCCCGGCGAGCACCTGGCGAGCCATGTCCTCCTCCTCGAAACACAGTTCGGCCATCTCCAGATCCCCTCTGTTGTCGGGTGCGAAGACAACGCCGACCACCTGGTGCAAACCGGCGCCGGGCCACAACTCTAGTTCCGTACTGGGAGTTTGTTTCCCGAACAGGACGAGAACGGAGAAGGTTGATGGCCTTGGTGGAACACAGTTCGGCGGCGAGGACGGTCAGGGACGCGGAGGAGGCGCGGGACGAGCTGCGGGCGGCTCTGAAAGGGGCGGGCGTGACCCTGCCCTCGCTGGCACTGGACGGAGTGTCGCTGGTGGGGGACTTCCCACGGCCACTCGTGGACCTGGGGCGTTGTACGCCGCAGACCGCGCGTCAGCTGGCCGGGGCATTGCGCGGGGAAGCTCGGTGAAAGGTTCGGTGGGCGGCGAAGAGAAAGCGCCGGAGCCGACCCGCGAGGCAGAACGCGGGGCGCGAAATGCGGAAGACGCGGGCCGGCGGACAGCGGAATTGGTACAGCGGGTAAGGGAAGCCAACAGATTCAGCGCGCGCCGGCCTCGCTGAGAAGTCGCCGGAGCCATTCCGCCGCCTCGGCCGGATTCGCTGCCGTCGGAATTCCGTCCGGGGTCGGGGGGCGGCGTACGACGACCACCGGGATGCCCGCCTCGCGGGCCGCCGTCAGTTTCGGGGCGGTGGCCGCCGCGCCGCTGTCCTTCGTCACGAGGACGGCGATGCGATGCCTACGCAGCAGCTCGCGCTCACCCTCCACCGAGAACGGGCCCCGGTCGAGGAGCACCTCCATCCGGGGCGGGTGCGGGGGCTCGGGGGCGTCCACGGAGCGGACGAGGAACCAGAGGTCGGTGAGGTGGGCGAAGTGGGACAGACCCATCCGGCCCGTCGTGAGGAAGACGCGGTTGCCGAGGGCGGGGAGGGCGGCGGCCGCTTCGTCCAGGGAGGTGACCTGGTGCCAGGTGTCGCCGGGTCCCGGCACCCAGCCGGGGCGGCGGAGGGCCAGCAGGGGAACATGGGCGGTGGCGGCCGCCCGGGCCGCGTGGAAACTGATCGTGCCGGCGAAAGGATGGGTGGCGTCGATGAGCGCGTCCACCGCGTGCTCGCGCAGCCAGCGGGCGAGGCCGTCGGGGCCGCCGAATCCTCCGATGCGGACCTCCCCGGCGGGCAGCCGCGGGGCGGCGACCCGGCCGGCGAGCGACGACGTCACGCGCAGCGCCGGCTCCGCCGCCAGCGTCGCGGCCAGACTGCGGGCCTCCGTCGTACCGCCGAGGATCAGTACGTGGCGTGGCGGGCGTGCTGCGTCGGACATGGGATGTGAGTTCCTCCGTGGGTGAAGCGCAACCGCAGGGTACGGGGCCGGGCTCCGGGCAGGCCGCGGGAGGGCGTGGTGCGCAGCTCGCGCACACCGGTCTGCGGCACGGCTGGACGACCGGTGCGTGTGCGACCGCGGCGAGCACGGCCGCGTACACCGCGCTGCTGGGCGGCGAGTTCCCGGACCCGGTGACGATCACCCTGCCGAAGGGACAGACGCCGTCCTTCGCGCTGGCCGTGGAGGAGCTGGACGCCGGCGACGGCAGCGCCATGGCCGGGGTGGTCAAGGACGCGGGCGACGACCCGGACGTGACACACGGCGCGTTGATCCGCGCGCGGGTGCGGGTGCTGCCGCCCGGGTCCGGCGTGGTGTTCAAGGCCGGGCCGGGGGTGGGCACGGTGACCCGGCCGGGGCTTCCGCTGGACGTCGGGGAGGCGGCGGTCAACCCGGTACCGCGGCAGATGATGCGGGAGCACCTGACCGAGGTGGCCCGCCGCTGCGGCGGTGCCGCGGCACCCGGCGCGGAGCCGGACGTCGAGGTGGAGATCTCGGTCGATCACGGGGAGGAGATCGCGCGCAGTACCTGGAACCCGCGGCTCGGCATTCTGGGCGGGCTGTCGATCCTCGGCACCACCGGGATCGTCGTGCCGTACTCCTGCTCGGCGTGGATCGACTCCATCCGGCGCGGGGTGGATGTGGCACGTGCGGCGGGACGTACGCATGTGGCCGGGTGTACGGGGTCCACGTCGGAGAAGACCGTGGTCGCGCTGCACCGCCTGCCCGAGGACGCGCTGCTGGACATGGGGGACTTCGCGGGGGCGGTGCTGAAGTACCTCCGGCGGCACCCCGTGGACCGGCTCACCCTCTGCGGAGGGTTCGCCAAGCTGTCCAAACTGGCGGCCGGGCACCTCGATCTGCACTCGGCGCGGTCGCAGGTGGACAAGGGCTTCCTCGCGGAGCTGGCCCGGCGCGGCGGGGCGAACGAGGCGCTGGCGGGCGCGGTGGCGGAGGCCAACACCGGGCTGGCCGCCCTCCAGTTGTGCGCGGCGGCCGGGGTGCCGCTCGGGGACCTGGTGGCGGCGACGGCACGGGACGAGGCGCTGGCCGTGCTGCGGGGCGCGCCCGTCGCGGTCGACGTCATCTGCATCGACCGGGCGGGGCTGGTGGTGGGGCGGGCGGAGCCACGGGGGCCCGGCGACGTCCGCCGGAACACCCCGTCCCGATAGGCGTCCGCGCTACTTGCGCGCCCCCTGGGCGGCCCTGACGTGGATGCCCATCCGGTCCGCCACGCAGTCCCGGCCGCTGCCGGTCAGCGCCGTCAGCGCCGTCCCGAGGGCACAGGTGGTCAGCCGCAGCGGGTTCTCCCGCATCCAGTCCGGGCGCTCCTGGCGGTCGCTGGTCCGGCTCGCGGACTCGCGGGTCCGGCCGGAGTAGTCGGCGGCGGCGGGGGTGCGGCCGGCGTCGTCGTGCATCCAACGCGAGTGGTCGGGCGTCGGTGCGGGGTCGGTGGTGGTCCGCGGGGTGGTGGGCGCGGTGTCGGCGAGGGCGGCGCTGCTGCCGAAGAGGGTCAGCAGGGCTGCGGCGGCGACCGATCCGGCGGCCAGTCTGGTGCGCATCGTGGCGTGCTCCTTCGTTTCGGTTGATCCGCTCGTGCTCCGTCGATGCGGTCTCCCTTGGGTGTTGCACGTTGCTTACCGGCCGCCGGAGGCCGGATAACGGATATTCACCCCGATGCGGTCATATAAACAGTCAGATGTCCCAGCCGACGCCACTGCTGACGCGTCCACGGGGTGACAGGGGGTCAGTTCCGTTCGCAGGGTCCGTGCGGGCGTTCCCGGTCCGCCGAGTACAGATGGCTGTCGCGGAACTGCTCGGCGCCCAGCGTGCGGCCGACGATGATCACCGCCGTACGGACCACGCCCGCCGCCTTCACCCGGTCCGCGATGTCGGCGAGGGTGCCGCGCAGGACCAGTTCGTCGGGGCGGGAGGCCATGGCGACGACGGCCGCCGGGCAGTCGGCGCCGTAGTGCGGCAGGAGTTCGCCGACGACCCGGTCGACGTACATCGCGGCCAGGTGCAGGACCAGCAGCGCGCCGCTGCGGCCGAGCGTGGCGAGGTCCTCGCCCTCGGGCATCGGCGTGGCGCGCTGGGCGACGCGGGTGAGGATGACGGTCTGGCCGACGGTGGGCACGGTCAGCTCGCGCTTGAGGGCCGCGGCCGCCGCGGCGAACGCGGGCACGCCCGGCACCACGTCGTACGGCACCCCGGCCGCGTCCAGCCGGCGCATCTGCTCGGCGACCGCGCTGAAGACCGACGGGTCGCCGGAGTGCAGCCGGGCGACGTCGTGCCCCTCCTCGTGGGCGCGGACCATCTCGGCGGTGATGGTGTCGAGGTCCAGCTGCGCGGTGTCGATCAGGCGGGCGCCGGGCGGGCACTCGGCGAGCAGCTCACGCGGCACCAGGCTGCCGGCGTACAGGCACACCCCGCAGGCGGCGAGGGTCCGGGCACCGCGCACGGTGATCAGGTCGGCGGCGCCGGGTCCCGCGCCGATGAAGTGGACGGTCATGGCTGTGCGGTCTCCTGGGGGACGGGGACGGGACGGGGGACGGGCGGGTGCCCCTCGCGGCGCGGGCACGGTGGCGGGTGGCTGCCCCGCCGGGGCGGTGACGGGGGCTACCCCGCCGGGGGCTTGACCGCCGACCACTGGGTGACCGGCATCGCCTGCCGCCAGCCCGTGAAGCCGCCCACCGGTACCGCGTGGGAGACGGCGAGCCGGACCAGTTCGCCGCCGTGCTGCCGGTACCGGTCGGCGAGCAGCGCCTCGGACTCCAGCGTCACGGTGTTCGCGACGAGGCGGCCGCCCGGGGGCAGCGCCTCCCAGCAGGCGTCCAACAGGCCGGGGGCGGTCAGACCGCCCCCGATGAACACCGCGTCCGGCGTGGGCAGGCCGGCCAGCGCGGCGGGCGCCGGACCGTGCACGACGCGCAGCGCCGGCACCCCGAGCGAGCGCGCGTTACGGCCGATCCGCTCGGCCCGTACGGCGTCCCGCTCGACGCTGACGGCGCGGCAGCCGCGGTGGGCGCGCAGCCATTCGACGGCGATGGAGCCGGAGCCGCCGCCGATGTCCCACAGGAGTTCACCGGGGGCCGGCGCCAGCGCGGCGAGCGTGGCGGCCCGGACATGACGCTTGGTCAGCTGGCCGTCGTGCTCGTAGGCGGTGTCGGGGAGACCGGGGACGGTGGAGAGCGGCGGGGTGCCGGGGGCCCGGGCGAGGTCGAGGGCGAGGACGTTGAGCGGGTCGGCGGGCGGCGCGTCCCAGTCGGCGGCCACGCCCTCGGTCAACCGCTCGCGCTCACCGCCGAGTTGCTCCAGTACGCGCATCCGGGTCGGGCCGAAGCCGTGCGCCCGCAGCAGGGCAGCGACCTCGGCGGGGGTGCCGGCCCCGGCGGACAGCACGAGCAGGCGGTGGCCGTCGTACAGCGCGCGCAGCAGGTTTTCGGCGGGCCGCCCGACGAGCGTGACGACCTCGGTGTCCTCGACCGGCCAGCCGAGGCGGGCGCAGGCGTAGGACACCGAGGAGGGGTGCGGCAGGACGCGGAGGCCGGGGTGCCCGGAGCCCGCGGGCCCGGGGGACTCCGCGGCGGATTCCGCCAGCACCTCGGTCAGCGTCCGCCCGATCCCGTAGAACATCGGATCGCCGCTGGCCAGCACGCACACCCTGCGCCCGGCGTGGGTGGCGAGCAGGCTGGCGACGGCGGGCCGCAGCGGGGACGGCCACGGGACGCGCTCGCCCGCGCACCCGTCGGGCAGCAGCGCGAGCTGCCGGGCGCCGCCGATGAGGACGTCGGCGTCGCACAGTGCCTGCCGGGAGGCGGCGGGCAGCCCGGCCCAGCCGTCGGCTCCGATGCCGACGACGGTCAGGCGGTCGGGATCCGCCGGGGCGGGTGCTGCGGGGCTCACTGCCGGATACCTCGGAATCGGAGACTGGCTCGGTGACGGAGCCGAACTCTACTGACCGGTCGGTGCGCCTCCGCGACCGGGCTGTGGGCTGCCGCCCGGCGCCGGCAGCGCCCGTGCGCCCTCGGGACCGGATGGTCCACGTCCGTTTCCCGGCTTCCGCGCGCCCCCGTCCGCACCGCTCTGACCAGGCACGATAGGCCGTTGGACGGGAATGACAACGGTCACCGATGCAGCCTTTGGATCTTTTGCCGAAGTGCGGTTTGCTTCGCAACGAGACCTCGGGAAGGAGCGCCGACATGACCGAGCACGCGCACAGCCACGGCCACGGCCACTCGCACGGGGTGTCACCGGACGCCGACCGGCGCTGGCTGCGGGCAGCGCTGCTGCTGCTCACCGCGTACATGGCGGTCGAGGTCGTCATCGGTGTGCTGGCGCAGTCGCTGGCACTGATCTCGGACGCCGCGCACATGCTCACCGACGCGGTCTCGATCGTGCTGGCGCTGATCGCGATGCGGCTGGCCGCCCGGCCGGCCCGCGGCGGCTACACGTACGGGCTCAAGCGCGCCGAGATCCTCTCCGCGCAGGCCAACGGCATCACCTTGCTGCTGCTGTCGGTGTGGCTGGCGTACGAGGCCGTGCAGCGGCTGATCTCGCCGCCCGCGGTGACCGGCGGGCTGGTGCTGATCACCGCGCTGTCCGGGATCGTGGTGAACCTGATCTGCACCTGGCTGCTCTCCAGGGCCAACCGCTCCAGCCTGAACGTCGAGGGCGCCTACCAGCACATCCTCACCGACCTGTTCGGCTTCGTCGCCACCGCGATCTCCGGTCTGATCGTGCTCACCACGGGCTTCACGCGGGCCGACGCCATCGCCTCGCTGGTGGTCGTGGCGCTGATGCTGCGGGCCGGCACGGGGCTGGTGCGCGAGTCCGGGCGGATCTTCATGGAGGCCGCACCGGCCGGCCTGGACCCGGACGCGCTGGGCGAGCGGCTGGTCTCCCAGGACGAGGTCGTCGAGGTGCACGATCTGCACATCTGGCAGATCACCTCCGGGCAGCCGGCGCTGTCCGCGCACATCCTGGTGGCGCCCGGCGGCGACTGCCACAAGGTCCGCCGGAACCTGCAGGAGCTGCTGAGCGGGGGGTACGGCATCACGCACGCCACCCTCCAGGTCGACCACCTCGGCGAACAGGGTTCCGCGGGCGACGTGCTGACGCTGGGCCCGGGGCCCGGCCACGCGGCCGCCGACGGGTCGGAGCGTCCCGGCAGCGAGCACTGCGAGGACACCCACGGGCCGGTGCACCGCCAGGAGCCGCGCCGGCCCTGAGCGCCGAGGGCCGGCGCCCGGTCCCGGCCCGGTTCGCCGCCCCTCACTCGGGTGAACCCGGGCCGCGAGCGGGCCGCCTGCCACCGGCGGCGGGGGCCGCGGTGCTCGGATGACGACATGAGAACCGCCGTTGTCTGCGCACTGCTGTGCGCCGCCACGCTCCCCGGCCCGTTCGCCGCCGCCTCCGCCCGGCAGACACCCCCCGCCGTCTCCGTGACGGTGGAGGTGACCGACGGCACCGACGACGCCGAGTCGGGCCGCCGGCTGGACTACCGCGTCACCGTCCACAACCTCGGCGCCGCCGCGGTCCAAGGCGCCCGCATCGAGCAGCGGATGCCGGCCACCACCACCTCCGCCACCGCGCCCGGCGGGCTCGTCGGGGGCCACGGCATGGGGCAGCAGAAGGTCACCTGGCGTGCCGACCTGCCGGCCCACGACGTCCAGGTGTTCACCGCCAGCGCGGTCCTCGGCGACCGCCCCGGCCCGGTCGCGTCCGCCGCTCCCGGCACCCTGCGCGCCGCCGCCACCGCCTGTGTCTACGTGGACGAGTCCTACGCCCCCGCCGCCTGCTCGGGCGATGTCGACGACCTCCCGGAGTCGCGCCGGGCGAGCGCGGGTGACGGCTGGGCGGGGTGGGCAGTGGGCGCCGCGGCGGCGGCGCTGCTGGGGCCCGGCGTGGTGCGCGCGGTCCGCCGGTCCCGGGCGGCGCGCGCGGGCTGACCGCCGCCGCGCGGGGGTCACCCGTTGGCACCGGCCCCGGTCGCGTGCGGCGGGCGCCGGCACTTGCCTGGAAGGTGGCCGCAGTCCACCCCGCCAGGAAGGACGACGCGATGTCAGCGAGCGCACCCGTACGCCCCGGCGGGCGGGTGACGGCGGGCGGGCGGCCGCCACGGGGGCCGGGGCTCGGCCGGGCCGTGGCCGGCGGGGTGCTGCTCGTGGTGGGGGCGCTGCTGCTGCCGCTCAGCCTGGCCGCCACCCGGGCCCGGGCCGAACTGACCGAGACCGACGCCTATGTGGCGGCGGTGGCCCCGCTGGCCGGGAACGACGCCGTCCAGAAGGCGGTCGTCGACGACGTGACCGACGGGGTGATGGCACACATCCGGCTCGACGGGCTGCTGAAGGCCGTCGAGCCCGCCGAACGCCCGGCCGTACGGGCCCGTTTCACCCGCGGCCTCCGCGACTTCGTGGCCAAGCAGGTCCGCCAGGTCGTCACCGGCCGCGGCTTTCCCGCCCTGTGGAACGGGGTGCACCGGACCGCCCACCGGACCCTCGACGGCTCCCTGGCCGCCTCCGGCCGCGCCCCGATCACCCTCGACCTGACGCCGGTACTGGAGCGGGTCAGGCACCAGCTGTCGGAGGGCGGCACGGGCCTGGACCTCGTGCGCCGGGTACCGCGGTCCGGGGTGGAGATCGTGCTGCTCCGGGCGCCCGACGTGCCGCGGATCCGGGCGGTCTACGACGCGGTGCGGGACGGGGCGCTGCTGCTGCCGCCGGCCGCCACGCTGTCGCTGTGCGGTGGTCTGCTGCTGGCGCGGCGCCGGCGGTGGGCACTGGTCCGGGCGGGGGCGGCCTGCGCGGCGGCCGCCGTCCTGCTGGCCGCGGTGCTCGCGCTGGCCCGCGGCCGGGCCCTGGACGCGCTTCCCCCGATGGTCTCCCGGCCCGCGGCGGACGCCTACGCCGAGGCCCTGACCGGACCGCTGCGCGCCGGGATCTGGCTGGTCTTCGCCGCGGGAACGCTCACCGCGGCGCTGGCCGCGGCGGGGCCGCCGGCGCTGCGGGCGTGGCGGGCACGGCGAACGGGGACGGCCGGCCGCCGTCCGTGACGGCGGCCGGCCGGACGACCCGTGGCGCGACGGCGGTGCGCGACGGTTCAGATGTCCAGGACCGTCTTCCCCTGCGCCCGGCCGGTGCGGCTGGCCTCCAGCGCTTCCGGCGCCTCCTCCAGGGGGACCTCGCGGCCGACGAGGACGGTGAGCCGGCCCGCGTCGACCTGGCCGGCGAGGATCTCCAGGAGCTGCGGCGAGGGGCGGTTGACGAAGTTGAAGCCGCGCAGGTTGTTGTCGGTCAGCTCGTCCGCGTCGGCCGAGCCGATCAGCGAGACGGCCGTGCCGCCGTCGCGTACGGTCCGGGTCAGCCCGGCGAACTCCGCAGGGCCGCCGGCCATGTCGATCAGCACGTCCACGCCGTCCGGATGGGCCGCGAGGACCTGGTCGGCGACCGGGCCCGCGGTGTGGTCGACGGTCTCCGCGGCGCCCAGGTTCCGCATCAGCTCCGCCATGCCCGGGCGGGAGGTGGCGATCACCTCGGCGCCGCGGCCGGCCGCGAGCTGGGTGACGAAGGTGCCCACGCCGCCGGTCGCGCCGACGATCAGCACCCGCTTGCCCTCGCTGATCCGGGTCTCCTCGACCAGGTTGTACGCGGTCATGCCGGCGGTCGGCAGTGCGGCGGAGGTCGCGTAGGTGACGCTGCGCGCGGCGTGCGCGATGCGGTCCTCGTCGGCGAGGGCGAGTTCGCAGTACGAGCCGCCGCCGTGCTGCGGGCGCTGGAACTGGCCGAACACCGCGTCGCCGACGGTGAACCGCCGTACGCCGGGGCCGATCGCGAGCACCTCGCCCGCGCCGTCCGACCCCAGCACGAGGGGGAAGGACGCCGGGACGGCGTCACCGAACATGCCGTCGGCGAGCTTCCAGTCGACGGGGTTGAGTCCGGCGGCGGACAGCCGCACCAAGACCTCCCCGGGCCCTGGTTCGGGCTGTGGCAGTTCCATGAGCTGCGGCCGTTCACCGAATGCGCTGACTGCTACGGCTCTCATCGTGGCGTTCCCTTCCACCCGTCCGACCGGTGGCCGAAGTGGATCGTAAGCACGCCGGTGCGGCCGGACGCGGCAGGAGGAGAGGCGGTGCGGCGGAAGCAACTCGTACGGCCCCGCAGGGCGGACCCGGCCGGACCCGCCGGGCGGTGGCCGGCGACGGCGGTTCGGCCGGGCGCCTCCCTCGAAGAAAGGTGCTCCTCGGGTACATATGGACCCCATGCGCGTTCTGGTGGTGGAGGACGAGGCGTCCCTCGCGGAGGTGATCGGCGCGGGACTGCGCCGCGACGCGATCACGGCGGAGACCGTCCGTGACGGCCGTGCGGCGCTGGCGAAACTACGGCTCGGCGGGTACGACGTGCTCGTCCTGGACCAGGATCTGCCCGGCCTGCACGGCGACGAGGTCTGCCGGCAGGTGGTCGGCGGGCAACTGCTGACACGGGTACTGATGTTGACCTCCCCCGGCACGGTCCACCACCGGCCCGACGCCCGGGGGCCGGGGCTCGGTGCCGATGACTACCTCACCAAGCCGTTCACGCACGAGGAGTTGCTCGCCCGGGTCCTGGCACTGGGCCGGCGGCCCCGGCCCGTCCCGGCCCCGGTCATCGCGCACGCCGGTGTCACCGTCGACACCGCCCGCGGGCTGGCGGCCCGCGAAGGCCGACCGCTGGCCCTGTCGCACACGGAGTTGGGCGTGCTGGAGGTGCTGCTGCGCGCGCGGGGCGAGGTGGTCAGCGGTGACGACCTGATCGAGGAGGTGTGGGAGGAGCACACCAGCTACCGCACCAATGCCGTCCGCGTCACGCTCGGCACGCTGCGCGCCAAGCTCGGCGACCCGCCGCTGATCGAGACCGTGCCCGGCGCCGGATACCGGATGACCGGCGGGCCGGACGACGGGAACGGCACGAACGGCTGACGGCCGGGCCGCCGCTTCCCACCCGATTGCCCGCATGACGGGACCGTCCAGAGGCACCGGGATTCAATGGCTCAATGATCCGGTTCGCGTCCGTCACCAAGCGCTACCCCGACGGAACCACCGCCGTCGACGACCTCTCCTTCGAGGTCGGCGAGGGGGAGCTGGTGACGCTCGTCGGGCCGTCGGGGTGCGGCAAGACCACGACCATGATGATGGTCAACCGGCTCATCGACCCCACGGACGGGAAGATCTATGTCGACGGCGCGGACGTCGCCGGGGTCGACCCGGTCCAGCTGCGCCGGCGGATCGGCTACGTCATCCAGCAGACCGGGCTCTTCCCGCACCGCACCGTCCTCGACAACACCGCCACCGTGCCCTTCCTGACCGGCTGGAAGAAGGCCAAGGCACGCGAGCGGGCCGCCGAACTCCTCGAACTGGTCGGCCTCGATCCGGCGGTCCACGGCTCGCGCTATCCCGAACAGCTCTCCGGCGGTCAGCGCCAGCGGGTCGGGGTGGCCAGGGCACTGGCCGCCGATCCGCCCGTCCTGCTGATGGACGAGCCGTTCGGCGCGGTCGACCCGGTCGTCCGTGAACGGCTGCAGAAGGAGTTCCTGCGCCTCCAGGCCACCATGCACAAGACGGTGCTGCTGGTCACCCATGACATCGAGGAGGCCATCCGGCTCGGCGACCGGATCGCGGTCTACGGCGAGGGCCGGATCGAGCAGTACGACACCCCCGCGAGCGTCCTGGGCGCCCCCGCCACCCCCTACGTCGCCGAATTCGTCGGCAGCGACCGGGCGTTGAAACAGCTGTCGGTCACCGGAATCGACCGTGGCGACCTGGAACGCCCGCCGTTCGCCCGGCTCGGCGAGCCGGCCGCCGAGGCGGCCCGGCGCCTGCGGGCCGAGGGCGCCCGGTGGGCGGTGGTGCTCGACGAGAACGGCGCCCTGCACGGCTGGGTGGGCACCGAGGAACTGGCCGGCGCGGACGGCACGGTCGCGGGGCACGCCCGTCGCATGGAGGCGTGGGTACCGGTCACCGGCACGCTCAAGGCCGCCTTCAGCGAAATGCTGAAGCACGACGCCGGCTGGATCGCGGTCCTGGACGACCGGCGCTTCCTGGGGGTGCTCACCCCGACCACGCTCCATGAGGCGCTGCGCCGCACGATCGACTCGGACGAGCGCGGGGTGCCGCGGGAACGGGCCGAGGTGGATTCGGTGCCCACCGAGTGAGCACGCCTCAGAAGTGGGCAGGGCCGGTTTCACGTGAAACAGCTGCGGTGTCGGCCGTGCGGCGCTTCGCCTCACCCACCGGTCCTGGCTGCCGGTGCTGTTTCACGTGAAACACCCGCCCGGTGGGACCGGGCGACCCCGCCGCCTCAGCTCTTCGGCAACAACCGCTTCGCTTCGAGGTAGTTGCGTGCCACATCCGCCGGAAGCCGCCGCCAGCTGTCCACCTGCTCGTTGAGGCGCGCCAGATCGGCGGTGGTCAGGACCTTGTTGAGGCGGTTGAGCGCGGCGGCCGCGCGCGGGCCGCCGGCGCGGGCGCGGTTGACGACCGGGAGGACGTTATCGGCGTTCTGGAGCTTCTTGTCGTCGGTGAGCAGCACCAGCCCGAACTGGTCGAGGGTGGCATCGGTGCTGGTGGTCAGCACCATCTGGTCCTGCCCGTTCTGCACGGCCTGCTTGGCGGGCGTGGTGCCGACCCCCTTCGGGTCGATGGCGGTGACGTTGATCCCGTACTTCTTCTTCAGCCCCGGGGCGCAGAACGGCCGCTGGACGCACTCGTCGCCCGCCGCGAGGCGCACCGGCAGCTTGGCGCGGCCCAGGTCGCTGAGGGTCTTGAGGTGGTGCTCGCGGGCGTAGGCGGCGCTCACCGCGAAGGCGTTCTGGTCGACGGCCCGGCCGGCCGGGAGGGCGGTCAACCCGCGGGGCGCGGTGAGTCCGCGCAGCGCGGCCATCGTGACGTTCAGGTCGGGAGAGGCGACCGGGGGCGCCGTGGACCCCCGGTTCTTGGCGTTGAGCCAGTCCGCGAAGGTGGCGGCGTACTCGGGGACGACATCGATCTGGCCGACCTCCAGCGCGGGTTCGTACAGCTCGCGGTTGCCGACGGTGACGATATGGGTCCGGTAGCCGGCGTGGTCGAGCAGCGCCGCGTACATGTGGGCGAGCAGCTCGCTCTCGGTGAAGCCGGCCGAACCGATCGCCAGATCGCGGCTGTCCCCCGGTGCGGCAGTGATCGCGGAGCGGGTCTCCAGGGACGGACCGGTCGCACAGCCGGTGAGGGCGACGGCGACGAGGACCGTGGCTGCCGCGAGGGCGGTGCGCCCGGCCCTCACCGGGCCCGCCCCCGTACCCATCCCGGCGCCCGCCGCTCGACGAGCTCGAAGGCGGCCTCCATCAGCAGCGCGAACACCGCCACCAGCACCGCACCGGCCACCACCTGCGGAGTGCTGGCGAGGTTGAAGCCCGCGGTGATGATCCGGCCCAGCCCGCCGCCGCCCACCAGCGCGGCGAGCGTGGCGGTGGCCACGAGCTGGACCGCGGCGATCCGGATGCCGGTCAGCACCAGGGGAAAGGCGAGCGGCACCTCGACCCGCCACGCCAGTTGTGTCCCGGTCATTCCCATTCCTCGCGCGGCCCTTACGACGTCCTGGTCCACCTCCCGCATACCCACGTACGCGTTGGTCAGCAGCGGCGGGATGGCGAACAGCACCAGCGCGATGATCGTCGGCCACTGGCCGTGCCGCCCGAGGGGGGTGAGCAGCAGCAGGACGAGGACGGCGAAGGTGGGCACCGCGCGTCCGACGTTGGCGAGGTTGACCGCCAGCGCGCCACCGCGCCCGAGGTGGCCGAGGGTCAGCGCGACCGGCAGCGCGATCAGGGCGCTGAGCGCCAGACAGGCGAAGGTGAGCACGAGGTGCTGTTCCAGGCGGTGCCAGACGCCGTTCTCCCCCACCCAGTTGGCACCCGTGGTCAGCCAGTCCCATACGGCGGAGAGGGTGTTCATGTGCGCCGCCCCGGCGCCGCGACCAGCCGCCTGATCCCTGCTCCGGCCCGGCTCCGCACCCGGGCCCGGCGGCTCGCCCGCCGCCAGGGAGTCAGCAGCCGCTCCGCCCCGAGCAGCAGCAGGTCGAGGACGACCGCGATGACCACACACAGCACGGACGCGGTGAGCACCTGCGCCTTGAAGAACGAGTTCATCCCGGCGTAGATGAGGTTGCCCAGTCCGCCGTACCCGACGATCGCGCCGACGGTGGTGAGCGCGACCGCGGAGACGGTGGCGATCCGCAGCCCGGCCATCGCGGTGGGCAGGGCCAGCGGCAGCTCGACGGTGAGCAGTTGGCGCGTCGGCCCGTAACCCATGCCGCGGGCGGCCTCCTTGGCCCCGGTGGGCACGCCGTTCAGCCCGGCCAGGATGTTCCGCACGAGCAGGGTGAGGGAGTAGAGCGCGAGACCGACCACGACGAGGGTCGCGGAGAGCCCGTAGAACGGCAGCAGCAGCGAGAACATCGCCAGCGACGGGATCGTGTAGATCAGCGTCGTGATGCCGAGCACCGGCCCGACCGTCCAGCGCCGGCGGCGGGCCAGCAGCGCCAGCGGCACCGCGATGACCAGCCCGAGCGCCACCGAGACGACGGTGAGCTGAAGGTGCTGGAGGACCGCGTCGAGCAGGATCTGCCGGCGGGTGCTCAGGTACTCGCCGCAGATCCAGTCATTCCGGGCCAGGCAGTCGTCCGGCGGCGGTGCGGTCACGCTACGAGTCCACCCCGGCGGGGGCGGAGCGGCACGGCGGAGGCGTCCGATCGTGCGCGCCCCGTCGCCCGCCCAGGCCGGCACACCAGGCTGTACACACCCCACGTATACATCGAGTGTGTACTGCCTATGTATAGTCCCTTCCGAGCCCCTGGAACCGGTGCGACCGGTGGTCGGCGCGGCCGGGCACGCCTCGGCCCGCGCCGGCTTCGCCCTGCCCGGAAGCGGGCTCGTCGCCGACCGCCCGCGTCCGAAAAGAGCCCCCATGCCGAAGACTCCCGCGGCCCGGAGCACGTCCATAGCCGGCCTGCTGACGGCCACCTCGCTGGTCCTGGCCGTCAGCGGCTGCGCCACCTACGACGTCACGGCGCCGGCCGACGCCCGTGCCGACGCCCCGGCGGCCGCCGTCAAGGAGAAGGACGCCCGGCTCGCCGCGGACGCGGACGGAAAGAACGGCGCCGGGAAGAACGGGCCGGGGGAGAACGCGCCGGCCGAGGGCGGGGACGGCGCCGGCTCGGACGTCGACTGCCGCAAGGCCAAGTGCGTCGCGCTCACCTTCGACGCCGGCCCCAGCGAGAACACCGACCGCCTGCTGGACATCCTGAAGAAGGAGCAGGTGCACGCCACCTTCTTCATGCTCGGCAAGAACCACGTCGACAAGCGCCCCGCCGAGGTGAAGCGGATCGACGCCGAGGGCCATGAGCTGGCCAACCACACCTGGTCGCACCAGATCCTCACCGAGATCGACCCCGCCGAGGCCAAGCGCGAGCTGTCCCGCCTCCAGGACGCGGTCCACAAGATCACCGGCAAGACGCCCCGGCTGATGCGCCCGCCGCAGGGCAGGACCGACGGCGAGGTCTCCCGGATCAGCAAGGAACTCGGGCTGGCGCAGGTCCTGTGGAGCGTGACCGCCAAGGACTACCAGACCAACGACTCGGCCCTGATCACCAAGCGCGTGCTGGAGCAGACCCGACGCGACGGCATCATCCTGCTGCACGACATCTACCAGGGCACCGTGCCGGCCGTCCCCGGCATCCTCAAGGAGCTGAAGAAGCGCGGCTACACCGTCGTCACGGTCTCCCAGCTGCTGTCGCCGGCGCAGCCGGAGCCGGGCATGGTCTACCGGCCGTAGCCCGCCGCGGGGCAGCCGCCACCGCCCCGCGGGCCCGTCAGCCTTCCGCGCCCGAGGACTTGACGCCGGCCGGCGCCCGCTTGCCGGACAGCCGGTGCCACCAGTGCCGGCGCCGCGGGTGGACCGCCCGGCCGAGCCGGCGCCCCAGCAGCAGATAGCCGAGCAGCGCGCCGGCGCAGTTGAGGATCACGTCGTCGATGTCGAACGCCCGGCCGGTGACCAACGCCCCCTGCACCAGCTCCACCAGCAGCATCACCAGCGCCGTCGCCACCCCCACCCGCACCAGCCCGCGCACCCGCGGCTCCAGCACCGGCCACAGCACACCGAACGGCACACCCAGCACCACGTTGCCGCCGAGTTGCTTGGCCGCGTCCGCCAGGTTCGGCGCACCGAGGTAGTCCCGGATCGACGCGCCCGGCCGCAGGTTCGGGTGGGTCAGCGGAACCGAGGCGGCCGACGGGGTCAGCGTGATCCGGGCCAGCGCCGCCGCGAAGGCCACCATCGCGGCGAACGCGACCACCAGCAACAGAATCCGCACCGCCAGCGGGGCGCGCGCAGCCGCCGACGGCCGCCCCTCCTCAGCCGGTTGCGTACGCACCATGGGAGCCTCCCGGGTCGACGGGCCGGGCCGTGTGCCCGAGGTCTCGTCGGTTACCCGCGGCCACAGGGATCATGTACAGATCACGTTCGCCCGGAGGCCCCTCAAACGCGAACAGGGGCGCCGGGAAAGTCCCGGCGCCCCTGCGCTGTTCCTGTGCGGTCAGCCCCGCGGACGCTCCGCCTCCACCCGGCGGCGGCCGTCGGACGCCGCCGGTGCCTTGCTCGGCCCGGCCGTCTTCCCCGCGGCACCGCCCTGGCCCACCTTGCCGGGGGGCGTCTTCCGCGGCGGCACGGCCTCGGTGTCCTGGGGGAACGTCAGCTGCTGGCTCTGCCACTCCAGCGCGGGCACGACCTCACGCCGCCAGGTCGAGAACTGGTGGCTGCCCTGCGGCAGGATGATCGAGTCGACCGTCATCGGCGCCTTGGCCGCGTGGAGGAACTTCATGGTGGCGCCGTAGTCCGCCTCGCCCTTGCGGCTGCTGGCCACCAGGGCGGAGACCTGCGGTGCGGGCAGGTTCTTCAGCCGCCACAGCAGGTCGTGCTCACGCTCGCGCTGGGCACCCGCCGGGCCGGCGCCGAAGAGGCTGCCGGTGGTCAGGTCGTCCTTGATCGCGTAGTCACCGGAGAGCGACACCGCCGAGGTGTACGCGTGCGGGTTGCGCATCGCCAGCTGGAGCGAGCAGGTGCCACCGGACGAGTACCCGAACGCGCCCCAGGCGCTGGGGTCATGGCCCACCCGGTAGGCCGACCGCATGGCGTCCGGCAGGTCCTTGGTGAAGAACGTCTCGGCCTGCGGCCCGCCCGGCACGTCCACGCACTCGGTGTCGCGCGGCGGCGCGATCGTCGGCCGCACCATCACGATGACGGTCGGCTGCATCTTGCCCTGGGCGATCAGCCGGCCCGCGTTCTGCGGCACCTGGAGGTGCTGCGCGAGGTTCATGATCCCACCGGGGTAGCCGCTGATGACGACCATGACGGGGAAGCGCTGCCGGCGGAACTGCTGCTGGAAGTACTGCGGCGGCAGGTAGACGAAGCCCGGGTTGATGGCGCGGGTACGGCGGCCGATGATCCGGACGGACTCGACCTTGCCCACCTTGTCGGCGGGGCCCTTGGGCAGCCCGGTCACCCGGTCCAGGCCCTGCGGGCCGGCCGGCTGGACCAGCCCGCCCTTGAGGTTGCCGACCGAGGCGTACTGGCCGTCGCCCTGGCTCACCGACGCCGGTGCCTCTTCGTTGTTGCCCAGCAGCTCGTCCCAGTTGCCGTAGAACTCGAAGTTCGCATTCACGGCGAGGGCGAGCGCGCACACGATCGACACCTGGGTGACCACGATGGCGCCCAGCCTGCCCAGCACGGGTGCGATCCCGCGCTTCGACAGCCGGGGCCAGAGCCACACCGTGGCGGCCACACAAGCCAACGCCAGCACGACCACCGTGTACTCGAGCGACTGACTGGTCAGCCCCATGCGCCCACATCTCCCGTCACCCTCGGAAGGGTTCTTGCCTTCTTACCGGCCGCCTATGGCACAACGGGCGGCTCGGGACAATGGTCACCGGAGAAGACGGGCACACCTGCGCATCGGATACCTGAACGACTCAGTTCTTACCCACCTCTTGCCACTTCGTTTCCGGCGCGTGATGTGGCGGCGGGGGGAAAGCGCCCCGGAAGGCGGAGAAAAGAGGAATCTGCCGCGCGGGACGGTTTCCTGCCCTGATACCCCGCCATCTCCCCCTACACACACGGAACACCCCCACTCCCGCGCCTCTCCCGGCTTGCAACTCCCCCGCCTCATCTCAACTCTTGGTCCCCCTGCGCCTCTTGCGGCCCGAGCTCCTCGGCACTCATCATCAGGCGCACCCGCATCACTGATGACCGACCCCCTTGACGCCCGACGGCCGGCGATCAGCCCCGTACGCAGCAGCGATGCCACCGCGGCAAGATCACGTAGCTCCGACCGAAACCACTTGGCCCGACAGACCCCCCGGATAGCCCACCCCACAAGGCGCGGGGTCCCACGATGAGGCCCTTCCCGGCCGCTACGCTTACGTATCCGTCCTGGTCAGGGACATGTCCGCGCTTCACGGACATACGCCGCACCCACCACCCGCAAGAGAGGTTCGCCGATGGGCATTCGGAGTCTGCTGCGCAACGCTTTCGGTCGCTCCAAGGCGACCCGTGAAGAATCCGGCGCGGCCCCGAGCGGCGCCGACAAGCCGGAGTCCGCGACCATCCCGGAGGCCCGCGAGGAAGCCACTCCGGCGCCCGCCCCGGAAGCCGAGGTTCCGGCCGCTCGTACGGCCCCCTCGGACGACCGTGCGTCGAACCCGGCCCCGACGCCCACCCTGCCTGCCCAGGGCAGCCCGGTGGACCGCGCCGAAGCGCCCGTACGGGACACCGCCGACGTCATCGACGTATGGGACGCGGCCGACGTGCGGGACGAGCCCACGGCGGACCCGGCCGAGAAGGCGACGACCGAGAAGGCCGCTGCCGAGACCGAGACCGCGCCTGAGGCAGAGACCAAGGCCGAGGCCGAGGTTGAGGACAAGGCCGAGGACAAGGCCGAGGCCCCGAGCGCGGAGCAGGCCGAGGACGAGTCCGAGTCCGCAGCCGGCACCACCGACCTCGTCAGCCAGGCTTTCGACGAGCCGGCGCCGGTCCCGGACGCGACTGCGACTCCGACTGCCGAGCCTGTCGCGGAGGCCGTCGAGGAGCCGGTTGCGGAGCCCGTCGCCGAGCCCGTCGCCGTGAAGGCGGACGCGGAAGCGCAGCCCGAGCCCGAGACCAAGGTCGAGGCGAAGGTCGAGGCCAAGGCCGAGGCCGAGGTCGAAGCCGCGGCCGACGCCGCGCCGAAGGCGGAGGCAGCAGCCGAGCCGAAGAGCACGCCGGAGCCGGAGCCGGCCGCTGAGGCCACCAACGAGCCGGCGGCGGCCCCCGAGCCGGCAGCATCGGAGCCGAAGGCCGCCGACACCGCCGAGGCCACCGACACCGCCGACGCCACCGAGGCCACTCCGGTCAGCGCGGCCACCGACGTCACGGAGGCCACCGACGCCACGGGCGACACCGCCCCCGCCTCCGGCAACTCCCTCCCCACCACCGCCCCCGCCCTCCTCGGTCTCTACCGGTCCGCCGGGGCCACCCTGGAGAAGCACGGCCTGACCACCCAGCGCGCCGCCGTCTACCTCGTGCTCGACCGCTCCGGCTCGATGCGCAACTACTACAAGGACGGCACGGTCCAGAACCTCGCCGAACAGGCCCTCGGCCTCGCCGCGCACTTCGACGACGACCCCACCGTCCCCGTCGTGTTCTTCTCCACCGACATCGACGGCACCGCCGACATCGACCTCACCAACTACGAGGGCCGCATCGAGGAGTTGCACGCCGGCCTCGGCCACATGGGCCGTACGAACTACCACTGGGCCGTCAACGCGGTCGTGGAGCACTACAAGAAGTCCGGCAGCACCGCCCCCGCCTTCGTCATCTTCCAGACCGACGGCGCCCCGACCTCCAAGCCGGCGGCCGAGCGCGCCCTGTGCGAGGCGGCTGAACTGCCCATCTTCTGGCAGTTCATCGGCTTCGGTGACCCGGAGGCCAAGGGCTTCGACTTCCTCCGCAAGCTCGACGACCTGACCGTCCCGGAGAAGCGCCGCGTCGACAACGCCGGCTTCTTCCACGCCGGCCGCGAGCCCCGCAGCCTCTCCCACGACGAGCTCTACCAGCAGCTGATGGTCGAGTTCCCCGAGTGGCTCACGGAGGCCCGCACCGCCGGCGTCCTCAAGGACAACTGACCAGCGGCCCCACCCGGCCCTCCGCACACCCCAGCAGCACCACCGGCCGCGGCCGGGCCCCAGCGGCCCGCCGCGGCCGCAGCTTTTCCCGCCCGCGTTCCCGGGCCCCCAGGGAGCACTCCTCGCACAGCAGGCGCGCCCCCGCTCCCCTCCCTAGGCTGAGTGGGTGAAGCGCTCCGATCGCGCCCCCCACGGGCGGCCGGCGGTCGGGGTGATCGTGCCGGCCGGATGAGGCGGGTCGTTATGAGTGGCGCGAGATGAGTGGCGCGAGCGAAGGTGCGGGGGCCGGGCGGCCCGCCGCGGCCCGGGGCCCGACCACCCCCAGCTGGGCCGCCCCCGCGAAACCGGACCCGCGGCGCTGGTGGGCGCTGGTGGTGATCGCCATTGCGCAGTTGATGGTGGTGCTGGACGCGACCATCGTGAATATCGCGCTGCCGTCGGCCCAGCGGGACCTGGGCATGTCGGATGCGAACCGGCAGTGGGTGATCACCGCGTACACCCTCGCGTTCGGCGGGCTGCTGCTGCTCGGCGGGCGGATCGCGGACCTCGTGGGCCGGAAGAAGACGTTCATGGTGGGGCTGGTGGGGTTCGCCGTGGCGTCCGGGCTGGGCGGGGCGGCCGGCGGTTCGGGCCTGCTGTTCGGGGCGCGGGCCCTGCAGGGGGCGTTCGCCGCGTTGCTGGCGCCGAGTGCGCTGTCCCTGTTGACCACCACGTTCACGGTGGGCAGGGAGCGGGGAAAGGCTTTCGGGATCTACGGAGCCATCGCGGGCGGCGGCGCGGCGATCGGGCTGATCGCGGGCGGGCTGCTGACCGAGTACCTGAACTGGCGCTGGTGCCTGTACGTGAATGTGCCGGTGGCGACGGTGGCCTTCGCGGCTGCGGCGGTGGTGCTGCGGAGCAAGGCCGTACCGCAGCGGGCGCATCTGGACATTCCCGGCGTGCTGCTGGGGTGCAGCGGGCTGGTCGCGATCGTCTACGGGTGCAGTGAGGCGCGGCCGCGCGGCTGGGGCGACGGGCTGGTCGTGGGGATGCTGGTGGGCGGCGTGCTGCTGCTGGGGGCCTTCGCGTGGTGGCAGGCCCGGGCGCGGCATCCGTTGCTGCCGCCGCACGTCGTGCGGGACCGGAACCGCGGCGGGGCGTTCCTGACCATGGCACTCGCGGTCATCGCGATGTTCGGGATGTTCCTGTTCCTGACCTACTACCTGCAGACCGTGCTGGGCTATTCGCCGCTGAAGGCCGGGCTGGCCTTCCTGCCCATGGTGGCGGCGATCGTCATCGGCTCGACGCAGATCTCCGCCCGGCTGCTGCACCTGGTCCCGCCGCGCTTCCTGATGGTGCCGGGCGCGCTGCTGGCCTCGGCGGGACTGTTCACCCTGACGTTCCTGACGGCGGAGTCCGCGTACGCCGCGCACGTGCTGCCGGCCGAACTGCTCGTGGGGCTGGGCATGGGGCTGACCTTCATGCCGGTCATGGCCACGGCGACCGCGGGGGTCGCGCCCCGGGACGCCGGGGTCACGTCCGCGACGGTCAACACCGCGCAGCAGGTGGGCGGTTCGATCGGGACGGCGCTGCTGAACACCATCGCGACGTCGACGAGTGCGACGTACCTCGCGAGCCGCCTGGCCGACGCGGCGCGACACAGCGGCGGGCACCCGGTCCCGCCGGCGGTCCGGGAGGCCGTGGTGAAGGCGGGGGTGGTACACGGGTTCACGGTGGCCATCGGGGTCGGCTCGGTGATCATGCTGGGCGCGGCCCTCGCCGCCGGGCTGATCGTGAACGGGCCGGCTCCGCGACAGGACCAGGTGCCGGCGACGGGCAGTGCGGACAGCGCGGAGTCGGCGGTGCGCTGACCCCGCCGGTCGACGGACCGGCAGTGCGGCCCCTCCCGTCGCCCCGGCGCCCCGGCGGCCGGATCCCCCCGCCCCCGGCCCCGAAAAGCCCTCGCCTGGCCCCTCACCCCGTCCAGTACGATATTGACGTTCCGTAAAGCAAATCCTCACTCACCGTAGCGACTTGGGAGCAGCCGGCAATGGCTCGACACCTCATCACCAGCGCCCTTCCGTACATCAACGGGATCAAGCACCTGGGCAACATGGTGGGGTCCATGCTCCCGGCCGATGTCTACGCCCGGTACCTGCGGCAGCGCGGGCACGACGTGCTCTACATCTGCGCGACGGACGAGCACGGGACCCCGGCGGAGCTGGCGGCGAAGGACGCCGGGCAGTCGGTCGACGCGTTCTGTGCGGAGCAGCACGACAAGCAGAAGGCCATCTACGAGGGCTTCAGCCTCGAATTCGACTACTTCGGCCGCAGCTCCTCGCCGGAGAACGTCGAGCTCACCCAGCACTTCGCGCGCAAGCTGCACGAGAACGGCTTCATCGAGGAGCGGGCGATCCGCCAGGTGTTCTCGGTCGCCGACGACCGCTTCCTGCCGGACCGCTACATCGTCGGCACCTGCCCGCACTGCGGCTACGACAAGGCGCGCGGCGACCAGTGCGAGAACTGCACCCGGGTGCTGGACCCGACCGATCTGATCGACGCCCGCTCGGCGATCAGCGGCAGCGGCGACCTGGAGGTGCGGGAGACCAAGCACCTGTTCCTGCTCCAGTCGAAGCTCCAGCACGAGGTCGAGGGCTGGCTGGAGGGCAACGGCAGCAAGGAGTGGCCGACCCTGGCGTCCTCCATCGCGCACAAGTGGCTGACCGAGGGGCTGCAGGACCGGGCGATCACCCGTGACCTGGACTGGGGCGTCCCGGTGCCGGCCGACGTGTGGCCGGAGCTGGCGGCCGAGGGCAAGGTCTTCTACGTGTGGTTCGACGCCCCGATCGAGTACATCGGTGCGACGAAGGAGTGGGCCGACGTCGACCCGCAGAACCGCGACTGGAAGGCGTGGTGGTACGAGGCCGAGAACGTCCGCTACACGGAGTTCATGGCCAAGGACAACGTCCCGTTCCACTCCGTGATGTTCCCGGCCACCCAGCTGGGGACCCGTGAGCCGTGGAAGAAGGTCGACTTCCTCAAGGCGTTCAACTGGCTGAACTACTACGGCGGCAAGTTCTCCACCTCGCAGCGGCGCGGCATCTTCACGGACGCGGCGCTGGAGCTGCTGCCGGCCGACTACTGGCGCTACTTCCTGATCGCCAACGCCCCGGAGTCGGACGACACCTCCTTCACCTGGGAGCTGTTCTCCTCCTCGGTCAACAAGGACCTGGCGGACACCCTCGGCAACTTCGTCAACCGGGTGCTGTCGTTCTCGCGGAAGCGGTTCGGCGACGACGTGCCCGCGGGCGCCGAGGCCGGGGCCGCGGAGCAGAAGCTGGGCGAGGAGATCGCCGGACTGCTGGCGGAGTACGAGGGCCACATGGAGGCCCTGCAGTTCCGCAAGGCGGCGGCCTCGCTGCGCGCCCTGTGGAGCGCGGGCAACTCCTACCTGGAGGAGAAGGCCCCCTGGCTGGAGATCAAGACCGACAAGGACGCGGCGGCGCTGACCCTGCGCACGGCCATGAACCTCATCCACCTCTACGCGGTGGTCTCCGAGCCGTTCATCCCGACGTCGGCGAAGGCGATGCGGAGCGCGTTCGCGCTGGAGAACGACACCGCGCCGTGGGTCTCGCAGGACGAGGCGAAGGCGCTCGCCTCGGTGCCGGCCGGTACGCCCTTCACGGTCCCGCCGGTGCTCTTCGCGAAGATCACCGAGGAGGACCTGGAGTCCTACCGCGAGCGCTTCGGCGGCGCCGAGCAGTAGGCGCGCAGCGCACGGACAACCAGCGCGCCCGTCCGGTCCTCGGGACCGGGCGGGCGCGCGTTGCGTGGCGGGCGGGTCAGGGCCGGGCCGCCGGGGACAGATAGGCGCTGAGCCGCTTCAGGCCGGGCGTCGGCGGGAGGCGGACCGGACGCCAGTCCCGGGCGTAGCGCGGCGGCTTCCGGCCGGCGGCCAGGACCACGGCGGCGGGGTGGCGGGCGCCCAGCCGGGTCAGGCCCGCCGGGCTGATGCTGGCGTCGTGGCCGCCGGGCTGCCGGGCCGCGCAGCGGATCCCGTACGCCAGCCGTACCGCCTCCTCGCCGCTCACCGCGCAGGGCGGCCGGACCCCCGCGGTGCGCAGCGTGCCGACGACGCGCCCGATGTCGTGCTGGGCGCGGACGGTCGCCCGGTGCATCTTGTACAGGATCGCCAGCTGCATCCCCTCATGGGCCAGCAGCGCGAGGACCAGGGCGGCGATCGCCCAGCCGTGCCGGCGGCGGGGCAGCAGGGTCAGCCAGTACAGGAACCAGGCCGCGGGCATCAGCAGCAGGGCATAGGCGGGCAGCAGGAAGCGCGGGGCCGCGTAGTCCACCATCAGCAGATAGGGGAGGGCGAGGCAGAGGCCGGCCAGGGCGGGGAGGGCGATGGGACCCGGACCGTAGCGGTGCCGCGCCCCGCCGGGGTCGCGCAGGCTGGACGGGGGCCAGACCGGTCCGTAGCGGTGCATCGCGCCGTCAAGACCGAGGCCGACCGCCCGCACGGGGTTCAGCCCGAGGGTGCCCAGGCGTACCGGCTCCAGGCCGAGTTCGCCGCGCCCGCTGCCCGGTGCGCGGCCGCGCGGGACGGGCCACACCGGCCCGAAGCGGTGCAGCGTCCCGCCGGGTTCGTGGGCCCGCGACGCCGCCCACACCGCTCCGGCGACCGCCAGGGGCAGCGCGAACCACCACACCGCCGTGACCGGATGGTCCCAGGCCAGGTCGCAGGGACGGCAGAGCGTCTTGCCCTGGAGGGCCCGTGCGTGGTCGCCGAAGGACGGGTGCCAGCCCAGCCCGCCCTGGATCTCCCCGGCCTGCCGCAGCCGGGCCAACAACCCGCCGTAGGAGGTGAATGCCTCCACGATCCACTCGGCGCAGCCGAGGGCCAGGCCGGCCGGCACGGCCAGCAGCACGGTGGAGCGCCGCCAGGCGGGGACGCAGAGCGCCGCGGCGAAGAGCGGCAGGGCCAGCCAGACGGCGTCGAGGGGACGCATCAGGCCGGCCACGGCCACCGCGACGGCGAGGCCCACCGCCGCGCTCCGGCCGGCGCCCGGGGCCAGCTGGGCCGCCGGCTGCCGTACGGCCAGCAGGAAGCAGCCGGTGGCGACGAGGGCGGCATAGGCGGTCCACAGGTTGGGCATCGCCTGCGGACCGTAGAAGAGGGTGATCCACAGACCCGCGAACAGCGCACCGCCCAGCGCCGGTACGGGGGCGGGCAGCAGACGCCGCCAGAGACACAGGGTGAGCAGGAACCCGGCGCCGGAGAGCACCGCGAGGTAGCAGTGCAGGACGGGCGCCGAGGTGGTCAGGACGGCGACCGGGGCGAGGAGCAGGGTGATGCCGCGGGCACGCGGGGCGCTGAAGAACGCGGCCGGGGCGCGGGGGTCGACCTGGCTGACGTAGACCGTCTCGTCCCATCCCAGGCCGGGCGTGCCGACGGCCAGGTAGAGCTGGGCAGCGGTGAAGACCACGGCCAGCGCGATCAGCCACCGCAGATCGCGGACCGGAGCGAAGTGTGCCGTGCGCGTCCGCGTGCCCAGGACGGACGTGCCGGGGAGAAGGCTGGCTTGCTGCATGGGCACCACAGTGCGTCCGCGGCCGTGACCCGGCCACAAATGTGGTGCGGTTGGAGCACGCGGCCGCTTACGCCGAAGGGGCGGTGTTTCACGTGAAACACCGCCCCTCGGCGTCTGTGCGGCTCCGCCGGCGCTACTTCACCTGCGGCTTGCGGACGTTGAGGTGGAGCTCCTTGAGCCGGGCCTCTTCCAGCTCCGTCGGGGCGCCCATCATCAGGTCCTGCGCGTTGCCGTTCAGCGGGAACGCGATGGTCTCGCGGATGTTCGGCTCGTCCGCGAGCAGCATGACGATGCGGTCGACGCCGGGGGCGATACCGCCGTGCGGCGGGGCGCCGAAGCGGAACGCGCGCAGCATGCCCGCGAACTTCTCCTCGACGGTGTCCCGGTCGTAGCCCGCGATCTCGAACGCCTTGAGCATGATGTCGGGCTCGTGGTTCCGGATCGCGCCGGAGGACAGCTCGACGCCGTTGCAGACGATGTCGTACTGCCAGCCGAGGATGTCCAGCGGGTCCTCGTTCTCCAGCGCCTCCAGACCGCCCTGCGGCATGGAGAACGGGTTGTGCGAGAAGTCGATCTTGCCCGTGTCCTCGTCCCGCTCGTACATCGGGAAGTCGACGATCCAGCAGAAGCGGAAGACGTTCTCCTCGAAGTGGCCGGCCCGCTTGGCGGCCTCGACGCGCACCGCGCCCATGATCTTCGAGACCTCGTCGAACTCGCCGGCGCCGAAGAAGACCGCGTGGCCGGGCTCCAGGCCGAGGCGCTCGTTGAGGAGCTTGACGTTCTCCTCGGTCAGGAACTTGGCGATCGGGCCGGTCAGCGAGCCGTCCTCACCGACACGCACCCAGGCCAGGCCCTTGGCGCCGTGCTGGACCGCGTAGTCGCCGAGCTGGTCGAAGAACTTGCGCGGCTGGGCCTGGACGGCCGGCACCGGCAGCGCACGGACGTGCTTGCCGGCGAACGCCTTGAACTCCGAGCCCTCGAAGACATCGGTGATGTCGACCAGTTCCAGCTGGGCGCGCAGGTCCGGCTTGTCGGAGCCGTACTTCAGCATCGCCTCGCGGAACGGGATCCGCGGGAACGGCGAGGTGACGTGGCGGCCGCCGCCGAACTCCTCGAACAGCTCGGTCATCAGCTGCTCGATGGGTCCGAAGACGTCCTCCTGCTCGACGAAGCTCATCTCGACGTCGAGCTGGTAGAACTCGCCCGGCGAGCGGTCCGCGCGGGCGTCCTCGTCACGGAAGCAGGGGGCGATCTGGAAGTAGCGGTCGAAGCCCGAGATCATCAGCAGCTGCTTGAACTGCTGCGGGGCCTGCGGCAGCGCGTAGAACTTCCCGGGGTGGAGGCGGGACGGCACCACGAAGTCGCGGGCGCCCTCGGGGGACGTGGCGCTGAGGATCGGCGTCGCCATCTCGTTGAAGCCGAGGCTCGTCATCTTGTGGCGGATCGCCGAGATGACGGCCGAGCGCAGCATGATGTTGCGGTGCATCCGCTCACGACGCAGGTCGAGGAAGCGGTACTCCAGGCGCTTCTCCTCGTTGACGCCGTCGTCGGCGTTGATCGTGAAGGGGATCTGCTGGGCCGCGCCCAGGACCTCGACCTCGGAGACCTCGATCTCGATCTCGCCGGTCGGCAGCTCCGGGTTCACGTTCTCGGCGCCGCGCGAGACGACCTTGCCGTCGACGCGGACGACCGTCTCCTTCGTCAGCTTGTCCAGCACCTCGGCGGCGGGGGTGCCGGGGCGGGCGACGAGCTGCACGAGACCGTAGTGGTCCCGGAGATCGATGAAGAGGATGCCGCCCAGGTCACGTCGATTGTGCAGCCAGCCGCTGAGGCGGACGTCCGTGTCGACGTCCGCGGCTCGGAGCTCGCCGCAGTTATGGGACCGGTACCGGTGCATCGCTCATCCAAGTCGTCGCGAGTGTCGAGGTGAGGAGTTGTCGGGAGCAGAGGAGAGGGATCGGAACTCGGGCTCACACGCCCGGTCGCTCTCCCCGTCGGTCGCCCGAAAGGCCACCCCAGGATTGACATAACCGCTCCAGGTTACCGTCCCGGCCCCCGCCTCTTCGTTGACATATACGCATCAGCGACTTCGGGGTCGGAAGAAGGGCTCGCGAGTGGGACGACGGTCACATTCCGGCACGCTGTCGCGCCCCACCAAACGCCCCTAAAGTGAGGCAATGCGCACCAAGGACCTCCTGGCCGCCATCGCGACCGGCCTGTGGCGCTGGGACAACGCCTCGGGGCAGGTGGCCCTGGACGCCGAGGCGGCCCGGCTGCTCGGGCTCCCCGCCGAGCCGGTGGAACTCAGCGAGGCCGCCGTACGCTCCCGTTTTCATCCCGTCGACTTCGCCGAGATCAACGGCATCGTGCAGCTCGCGGTGGCCGAGGAGACGCTCGCCGAGGCCCGGCTGCGCATCGTGGACGAGCAGGGGCGGGTGTTGCGCATCGTCCGCTCCCGCTCCCGGCCCCGGCTCGTCGACGGCGATTTCGAGCTGGTCGGCACGCTCCAGGAGGTGCCCGAGCCACAGCCCGGGACCTCCGCGGCGCACACCCCGATAACCGGCGACTGGCGCCGCTCCCGTGAGGCATTCCTGCTGGACGCGGGGCGGGCGCTGGCCGAGGCCCGGTCCACGGCCGAGGTGCTGCGGGTGGCGGCCGGGCTGTCCATGCCCGGCTTCATGCCGGACGGCCTGGCGGTCTTCGGGATCGAGGGCGACCGGATCTCGGTGATCGGCCACCACGGCCACCACCCGGACGACCAGAAGCCCTTCCTCGACATGACGCTGGACACCGACTACCCGGCCGCCGAGGTCATCCGCTCCGGGCGGGCCCTCTATCTGCCCAGCCCCGAGGAGTACAGCCGCCGCTACCCCGCCACCTGGCCGCTGGCCGCCCCCTTCGGCCGCATGTCCTGGGCGTTCCTGCCGCTGGTCAACGCGGGCCGGACGATCGGCGCCTGGATGGCGGCCTTCGCCCAACCGGTCGCCTTCACCCCCGACGAGCGCTCGGTGCTGACCACCGTCGCCCGGATGCTGGCCCAGGCACTGGCCAGGGCCGGGATGCAGGAGGAGCAGCAGGAGCTGGCGCTGGGACTGCAACGCAGCATGATGCCGACGGTGCAGCCGGACATCCCGGGAATGACGGTCGCGGCCCGCTACGTCCCGACCGGCGGCGGGCTGGAGGTCGGCGGCGACTGGTACGACATGATCCCCCTGCCGTCCGGCCGGCTCGCGCTGGTCATCGGGGACGTCCAGGGGCACGACGTCCGGGCCGCCGGCCTGATGGGGCAGCTGCGGATCGCGCTGCGCGCCTATGCGTCCGAGGGCCACCACCCCGACGCGGTGCTCGCGCGGGCCTCCCGTTTCCTCGCCGGGATCAACGCGACCGAGTTCCACGGCCACGCCGAGGACGACCAGCGCTTCGCGACCTGTCTGTACATCGAGGTGGACCCGGCGACCGGCCTGCTGGACATCGCCCGGGCCGGGCACCCGGATCCGGCGATCCGGCTGGCCGACGGCACGATGCTGGTCCGGCCCACCGCGGGCGGGCTGCCGCTGGGCATCGTCCCGGACGCCGACTACCCCACCACCCGGCTGGTGCTGGAACCGGGCGAAACCATGGTGGTGTGCACCGACGGGCTGATCGAGACCGGCGGCCACGACCTGGAGACCGGCTGGGCCCGGCTGCGCGACATCATCGAGTCGCATCAGCCCGACGCGGACCACGAGGACCTGGAGCGGCTGGCCGACGCCCTGGTCCAGGCGGTGCACGGGCCGTCCTCGCACCACACCACGGGTCCGCTGGTGGACCGCCGTGAGGACGACATCGCCGTACTGCTCCTGCGCCGCGAGGTCGCCAGCTGCGGGGTGGGCGCCGGTGGCCCACTGGCCCGGCAGCCGGTGCGGCGCACCGTGCTCGCCGTCGCGCAGGCCGAGCCGCAGCGGATCGCCGAGGCCCGCCGGCAGGTCCGCGAGGTGCTGCACGACTGGGCCGACGCCGACCAGGTCGACTCGGCGGTGCTGATGGTCTCCGAGATGATCACCAACGTCCTGACGCACACCGACGGGGACGCGCTGCTGGTCGCCGAGATCTCCGGGGCACCGGGCGCCCGGCGGATCCGCGTCGACGTCTCCGACAGCAGCGATGAACTGCCGCACCGTCGCAGCCCCGGCGAGCTGGCGTCCTCGGGACGCGGGCTGGTGCTGCTGGAGCTGCTGGCCGGGGCGTGGGGGGTGGATCCGCGCGGCGACGGCAAGTCGACGTGGTTCGAGCTCTACGAGGACGCGGCGGAGGCCGCAGGCCCGGTGTCACCGGAGTCGGAGTCCGCCTCGGAGGCCGAGCCGGCGGCGTAGTGCTTGCGCAGCTCGTGCAGCACGCCGGAGGCGGCGGCGGTCAGCGGGACGGACAGCAGCATGCCGAGGATGCCGGCGAGGCTGGCGCCCGCGGTGATCGCCAGCATGACGGTCGCCGGATGCATCTGGACCGTACGGCTCTGGATCATCGGCTGGAGCACATGCCCCTCCAGCACCTGTACGGCGAGGACCACACCGAGAGCCCAGAGCGCGATCACGAAGCCCCGGTCGGCGAACGCCACCAGGATCGCGACGGCGCCCGAGATGAAGGCACCGAGGTAGGGGATGTAGGCGCCGACGAAGACCAGCGCGCCCAGGCCGGGGGCGCCGGGCACCTGGAGGACCAGCAGTCCGACGGTGATGCAGGTGGCGTCGATCAGCGCGATGAGGGTGGTGCCGCGCATGAAGCCCTCTATGGCCTGGAAACCGCGGCGGGCCATCCGTTCCAGCTGCGGCGCGGAGTTGCCCGGCGCCCAGTCGTGCAGCGCGCGGACGGCCTTGCCGGAGTCCCGCAGGAAGAAGAACGTCAGCAGCAGGGCCAGCACCGACGCGGCGATGAACTGGCTGACCACGCTGACCCCGGCCAGCAGTCCCGAGGCCGCGACCCCGCCGAACTTGCTGACCAAACCCTTGGCGTTGTTGGCGAGGTCGTCGAGCGAGGTACCGGCCGCGCCGAAGGTCTTGGAGAGATCCTTGGCGGCGTCCTTGAGCGAGGCCAGGATCTGGTCCCCGGTGTCGATCAGAGCGCTGACGACGATGTAACCGGCGCCGCCGACCACCACCACGAGGACCGCGCAGGTCAGCCCGGCCGCCAGCGAGCGGTTGAGCTTCATCGCCACCAGCCGGCGGTAGAGCGGCCCGAGCAGCGCACTGCCGAGCAGCGCCAGCAGGACGGGGGTGACCGCCGCGCTCAGGAAGATGCACAGCCACACCCCGAGGGCCAGCACGGCCGCGATCAGCAGCGCGACCAGGCACCAGGCCGCGGCACGGCGGGCCTCGATCGGCAGCAACGGCTTGTCGGGCAGCGGTCGTTCGCCGTCGGCGCCGCGGGGGTCGTGATCCGAGTCGTTTCGCACCCCGACAGTCCACCACGGCCGCCCGCCCCGGGGCGGAGGCGGAACGGGCCCGGGGGCGGTGTTTCACGTGAAACACCGCCCCCGGTCACCTCGTGGCCGCCCGCCCGACGGGACCTCAGACCTCGTCGGCCGGGATGGTGCCGAGCCGGCCGGCCTGGAAGTCCTCGAATGCCTGGGCCAGTTCGGCGTGGGTGTTCATCACGAACGGGCCGTAGTGCATCATCGGCTCGCGGATCGGCAGCCCGCCCAACAGGACGACCTCGAAGTTCGGGCTGCGCGACTCCTGGGTCTCGTCCGCCCGGATCGTGATCGAGTCACCGGTGCCGAACACGACCGCCTGCCCCATGCGGAACGGACGGCCCTCGGCGCCGGCCGAGCCGCGGCCGGCGAGCGCGTAGGCGAGAGCGTTGAAGTCGCTGCGCCAGGGCAGGGTGAGCTCGGCACCCGGGTTCACGGTCACATGCATCATCGTGATCGGGGTGTGCGTGACGCCCGGTCCCCGGTGGCCGTCGAGGTCACCGGCGATCAGCCGCAGCAGCGCACCGCCGTCCGCGGAGGTCAGCAGCTTCACCTGGCCGCCGCCGATGTCCTGGTACCGAGGAGCCATCATCTTGTCGCTCTTCGGCAGGTTCACCCACAGCTGGAGGCCGTGGAAGAGACCGCCGGACATCACGAGCGACTCCGGCGGCGCCTCGATGTGCAGCAGGCCGGAGCCGGCCGTCATCCACTGGGTGTCGCCGTCGTTGATGGTGCCGCCGCCACCGTGCGAGTCACGGTGCACGAACGTGCCGTCGATCAGGTACGTGACGGTTTCGAAGCCGCGGTGCGGGTGCCAGGGCGTGCCCTTGGGCTCTCCCGGCGCATACTCCACCTCGCCCATCTGGTCCATCATGATGAACGGGTCGAGGTACTTGTAGTCGATGCCGGCGAACGCCCGGCGCACCGGGAAGCCCTCGCCCTCGAATCCGCTCGGAGCGGTGGCAACGGCCAGCACGGGACGGGTGTGCGCGGTGGCGGGTGCCGCCACACGCGGCAGGGCCAGCGGGTTCTCTACGGTCACAGCGGGCATGACGGCCTCCTCGGTCGTGCAGTCAACTTAGTTGAATACTGAACAACCTGCAAGGCGTGCGGCATTCCCACCCGCGTTTCCGCAGGTCAAAACGGTGATATGGGGTGCGGCGGGAGCGGTCAGCCGTACATCCGACGCATCGCGAAGTCCACCATCTGCTCCACGGCCTTCGCGTCGAAGACCATGCGGTGGTCGCCCTCCATGTCGAGCACGAACCCGTAGCCGGTCGGCAGCAGGTCGAGCACCTCGGCGCCGGTGATCACGAAGTACTTGGACTCCTTGCCCGCGTACCGCCGCAGCTCCTTGAGCGAGGTGAACATCGGGATCACCGGCTGCTGGGTGTTGTGCAGCGCCAGGAAGCCGGGGTTGTCACCGCGCGGGCAGTAGACCTTGGAGGTGGAGAAGATGCCCTGGAAGTCCTCGGCGGACATCGAGCCGGTGGTGAAGGCACGCACCGCGTCGGCGAGGGAGGGCGGGGACGGCTCGGGGTACAGCGGCTGCTCGCCGTACCCCCCGGAGGCCGGTTGCTGCGGCGGGGGCGGTGGCGGTGGCGCGCCGTACTGCTGCTGCCCGGCACCCGCGTTCTGGTCGTAGCCGTACATGCGGCACAGCGTACTGAGTCGGCGATTCACCGGGGGACGCTCGTCACAGATGGGCGGAAGGGGTTGATTCTTATTACCCGCGGGTAGCATCATTTAACTACTAGCCGGTATTGCGTCTGAGGTCCCTGCCTTGGGTCCTCTCCCGAACCCCTACGGAGCCGTACCCATGGGCCACTACAAGTCGAATCTCCGCGACATCGAGTTCAACCTCTTCGAGGTACTGGGCCGTGACAGCGTGTACGGCACCGGACCGTTCGCGGAGATGGACGTCGACACCGCCAAGAGCGTGCTGTCCGAGATCGCCCGCCTGTCGGAGAACGAGCTGGCGGAGTCCTTCGCGGACACCGACCGCAACCCCCCGGTCTTCGACCCGGACACCAACACCGCGCCGATTCCGGACAGCTTCAAGAAGAGCTACCAGGCGTACATGGACGCCGAGTGGTGGCGTCTGGGCATCCCGGAGGAGATCGGCGGCACCACCGCGCCGCGCTCCCTGCTGTGGGCCTTCGCCGAGACCATCCTGGGCGCCAACCCGGCGGTCTGGATGTACGCGTCCGGCCCCGCCTTCGCCGGCGTCCTGCACGACGAGGGCACCGAGGAGCAGCACCGCATAGCCGAGCTGATGGTGGACAAGCAGTGGGGCTCCACGATGGTGCTGACCGAGCCGGACGCCGGTTCGGACGTCGGTGCCGGCCGCACGAAGGCCACGCAGCAGGAGGACGGCTCCTGGCACATCGAGGGCGTGAAGCGCTTCATCACCTCCGGTGAGCACGACATGTCCGAGAACATCGTGCACTTCGTCCTCGCCCGCCCCGAGGGTGCCGGTCCGGGCACCAAGGGCCTGTCGCTCTTCATCGTGCCGAAGTACGACTTCGACTGGGAGACCGGCGAGCTGGGCGAGCGCAACGGCGTCTACGCCACGAACGTCGAGCACAAGATGGGCCTCAAGGCGTCCAACACCTGCGAGATGACCTTCGGCGCCAACCACCCGGCCAAGGGCTGGCTGCTCGGCGAGAAGCACGACGGCATCCGCCAGATGTTCAAGATCATCGAGTTCGCCCGGATGATGGTCGGCACGAAGGCCATCGCCACCCTCTCCACCGGCTACCTCAACGCGCTGGAGTACGCCAAGGAGCGGGTGCAGGGCCCGGACCTGGCGGCCTTCACCGACAAGAGCGCGCCGCGCGTCAGCATCACCCACCACCCCGACGTGCGCCGCTCGCTGATGACGCAGAAGGCGTACGCCGAGGGCATGCGCGCCCTGGTGCTCTACACCGCCACGGTCCAGGACGAGATCATCGCCAAGGAGGCCGCGGGCGAGGACGCCGCCGCCGCCAACCGCCTCAACGACCTGCTGCTGCCGATCGTCAAGGGCTACGGCTCGGAGAAGTCCTACGAGCAGCTCGCGCAGTCGCTGCAGACCTTCGGCGGCTCCGGCTACCTGCAGGAATACCCGATCGAGCAGTACATCCGGGACGCCAAGATCGACACCCTCTACGAGGGCACCACCGCGATCCAGGGCCAGGACTTCTTCTTCCGGAAGATCGTCCGTGACCAGGGCCAGGCACTCACCGTGCTGTCCGACGAGATCAAGAAGTTCCTCGCCGACAACACCGGCGGGGAGGAGCTGGCGCAGGCCCGCGGCGAACTGGCCAAGGCCGCCGCCGACCTGGAGGCCATCGTCGGCGCCATGCTGACCGACCTCGCGGCGACCGAGCAGGACGTCAAGTCCATCTACAAGGTCGGTCTGAACACCACCCGCCTGCTGCTGGCCTCCGGCGATGTCGTCATCGGCTACCTGCTCCTCAAGGGCGCGGCGGTGGCCGCCGAGAAGCTGGCCGGCGCCTCCGCGAAGGACAAGCCCTTCTACACCGGCAAGATCGCCGCGGCGAAGTTCTTCGCCCACAACGTCCTGCCGGGCGTCGGCGTCGAGCGCGGGCTGGCCGAGTCCGTCGACCAGTCGCTGATGGAGCTCGACGAGGCCGCGTTCTGAGCACTCCGACCGCGGTCCGCCCGCGGCGTTCTTAGAGGTCTCTCAGATTGGCCTTGCAGACTGACGCCGCCCGCCTCTCTTCCCCCGGAGAGGCGGGCTTCGTCACGCCCGGCCTCCGCCCGCGCGCCCCTCGTCCGGCGCCACATGTCACCCAACGACCGGAATCGCTCAGTCCAGCAGGGTTTTCAGCCTCGAATGCTGAAATCGTGGCCGGAAGGGTACGGAGTCGCGCCGCACGCACGCGGGGAATGCGGGGCGCCGCTCTTTATGCTGAATCCATGACCAACTCCGCCCGCTTCGATCGCGGCCACACCGACGACCTGATGTCCTTCCTTGCCGCCAGTCCGTCGCCCTACCACGCGGTGGCGAACGCGGCGGAGCGGCTGGAGAAGGCCGGCTTCCGGCAGGTCGCCGAGGTCGACGCCTGGGACGGCGAGAGCGGCGGGAAGTACGTACTGCGCGGTGGCGCGATCATCGCCTGGTACGTGCCCGAGGGCGTGCATGCCGCCACTCCGTACCGCATTGTCGGGGCGCACACCGACTCTCCCAATCTGCGGGTCAAGCCGATTCCGGATACCGGCGCCCGCGGCTGGCGGCAGATCGCCGTCGAGATCTACGGCGGCACCCTGCTCAACACCTGGCTCGACCGCGATCTGGGGCTGAGCGGCCGGGTCACGCTGGCTGACGGGAGCCACCGACTGGTCAATGTCGACCGGGCGTTGCTGCGGGTGCCGCAGCTGGCGGTGCACCTCGACCGCTCGGTGAACTCCGAGGGGCTCAAGCTCGACAAGCAGCGCCACATGACACCGATCTGGGGCCTGGGCGAGGTGGCCGAGGGGGATCTGATCTCCTTCGTCGCTGACGAGATCGGCGTCCCGGCCGAGGACGTCAAGGGCTGGGACCTGATGGTCCACAGCATCGAACCGCCCGCCTACCTGGGACGCGACCGCGAGCTGGTCGCCGGCCCGCGGATGGACAACCTGCTGTCCGTGCACGCCGGTACGGCCGCGCTCACCGCCGCTGCCGCCGCCGGCAGCCGGCTGACCGCCATCCCGGTGCTGGCCGCCTTCGACCACGAGGAGAACGGCAGCCAGTCCGACACCGGCGCGGACGGTCCGCTGCTCGGGACGGTGCTGGAGCGCTCGGTCTTCGCGCGCGGCGGCTCGTACGAGGACCGGGCCCGGGCCTTTGCCGGCACCGTCTGTCTCTCGTCCGACACCGGGCACGCCGTGCACCCCAACTACAGCGAGCGGCACGACCCGAGCCACCACCCGATGCCGAACGGCGGCCCGATCCTGAAGGTCAACGTCAATCAGCGCTATGCGACGGACGGCAGCGGGCGGGCGGTCTTCGCGGCTGCCTGTGAGCGCGCCGGGGTGCCGTGGCAGAGCTTCGTCTCCAACAACGCAATGCCGTGCGGGACCACGATCGGTCCCATCACCGCGGCCCGGCACGGCATCGCCACCGTCGACATCGGCGTGGCGATCCTGTCCATGCACTCGGCACGTGAACTGTGCGGCGCCGAGGACCCCTATCTGCTGGCGAACGCCCTGACAGCCTTCCTGGAGGGCTGAGTTGGAATTCTCACTGCTCGGCCCGATCGCCGTGACGACCGGCTCCGGAGAGCTGTCGCTCGGGCCCGCCAAACGGCGCAGTGTGCTGGCGCTGCTGTTGCTGCAGCCCAACACCACCGTCCCACTGGAGCAGTTGATCGACTCCCTGTGGGAGGACGAGCCACCCGAACACGCCCGTACGGTCGTCCAGGGCCACGTCTCCCGGCTGCGCGCCACGCTCGCCGAGGGCGGGGCGGAGGCATACGGCATCGAGCTGACCACCCACGGCTCGGCCTACCTGCTGCGTCTGCCGGAAGAACTGATCGATGCCCACCGGTTCGGCGAGCTGGTGGCGCTGGCCCGCCCCGAGGCGGCACCGGCCGATGCGGTGCCGCTGCTGCGCGAGGCGCTGGGGCTGTGGCGCGGGCCCGCGCTGACCGGCACGGTCACCAGCCCGCCGTTCGCGGCCGCGGCACATGCCCTGGAGGAGCGCCGGCTGACGGCCGTCGAAGCGCTGGGGCGGGCGCACGGCGCGCTCGGTGAGCATGAGCAGGCAGCGGCCATCCTCTACTCCGCCGCCGTCAACCACCCCTTGCGGGAGGGCCTGATCGCCGGGCTGATGCGGGCGCTGTTCCGTACCGGCCGGCAGTCCGACGCGCTGGAGTGGTTCCACCGCACCCGCCGGCTGCTCAACGAGGAGCTGGGTGTCGATCCCGGCGAGCGGCTGCGCGAGGCGTACGAGGAGATTCTGCGTGCCGAGGCGGCCGGCGCGGGGCGTCAGCCCAACCGGCCGGCGGACGCCACGCGCGGGGCGGGCGACGGCCCCGCCGGAGCACCGTCGTTTCACGTGAAACACGGACAGGGCGGACGGGTGCCGCTCCAAGGAGGCGCCGACGCGGGAGAGGCGATCGAGGCGTCCGCCGGGGAGCGACCCGCTGCCGGTGACGCGACCGGTGGCCCGGGCGGTGCGGACGGCGGGTCGACCGCCGGTGACGGCTCCGGGCGGACCGGGTCGGCACCGCGGCTGCTGCCCAGGCCCCCGGCCCGCTTCCTGGCCCGGGAGGAGCAACTCGGCGCGCTGACCGAGGCATTGACCGACCGTACGACCGGCGAGAGCCCCTTGGCGGTGGTCGCGGGACCGGCCGGCGTCGGCAAGACCGCCTGCGCCGTGCAGTGGGCCCATCTGCACGCGGACGCCTTCCCCGACGGGCAGCTCTTCGCGGATCTGCGGGGCTTCGGCGAGGGCGACGAGGCCGCGCCCGCCGAGATCCTGCGCGACTTCCTGCTCGCGCTCGGCACGCCCCAGGAACGGGTACCCGGTTCGGCGCAGGCCGCCTCGGCGCTGTTCCGGTCACTGGTCGCGGACCGCCGGCTGCTGGTCGTCCTCGACAACGCGCGTAGCTCGGCGCAGGTCAGGCCGCTGCTGCCCGGTGGCCTGCACTGCGCCACGGTCGTCACCAGCCGCAGCCGCCTCGACGGTCTGGTCGCCACCGACTGCGCCCGTCCCGTCGGGCTCCAGGCACTCGGCCATGAGGAGGGCGCCGCGCTGCTCGGGGCCATGCTCGGTCCGGAGCGCGTGGCCGAGGACCCGGCCGCTGCCCGGGAGTTGGTCGACCTGTGCGACGGGCTGCCGCTGGCCCTGCGCGCCGCGGCCGCCCAGCTGACCGCCCGGCCGCGCTGGCGGCTGGCCCGGCTCGCCGCCGCGCTGCGCGACGAGCGGCGGCGGCTGGCGCTGCTGTCGGCGGAGGACACCGGGATGGCGGCGGCGCTGCGGATGTCCGTCGCCCGGCTGTCGGCGGACGACGCACGGCTGCTCAGCGCCCTGGCGACCAGCGCCGACGGCCATCTCAACGCCTCGGTGGCGGCGGCGCTCGCCGGGTACGACCCGGAACGCACCCAGGACGGCCTGGACCGGCTCGCCGAGATGCATCTGGTGGACGAGGAGGCCACCGACGTCTACACCATCAGCACGCTGACGCAGCTCTTCGCGCGCGACGAGCGCGGGGAGGGCGGCAAGGGCAGGAGGAGCGGTGCCGGTGAGGAGAGCGACGAGCGCGGCTGAGCGGCAGGAGGTGAGGCGGGCGGTGGCCGGTGCAGCCGGCGGGCCGCGGTCGCCCCGCCGCACGCCCGGTCACCGCACCGGCCGCCTGGTCCCGCCGAGGGGGCGTTAGGCGCACGTTAGTGACACGGCAACGGCCGGCGGCAGAGTGGTGGACGGAACGCAGGACCACCACCGACCCGGGGGAGACCGGAGATGCCGCGCAGCCTGAGCCAGGCCAGCAACCCTCGTACGGCCCGCGCCGTCCGCCGCCGTACGCTGCGGATCGCCGCGGCCGGCCTGACCGCCGTCGCCGCGCTCACCCTCACCGCTTGCGGCCAGGACAACCCGCTGCGGACCGGCGCCGCCAAGCCGTACACCCCGGCGCAGCAGGACGCCAAGGGTCCGGCGGACGGGACGCCGGACACCACCGCGGACACCCCGGCGACGGTTGGCAGCGCCGGGCAGGGCGGTGCGCGGCCCGACAGGGGCGGCGCGGAGCAGGCGTCCGCCAAGGGCTGGGGCGACACCGCGGCGGGCTCCCGGGCGGGCTCCCGGGCAGGCTCTCGGGCGCAGGGTGCGGGCAGGGTCGGCAGCGCGCCAGCCGTGCGGCACAGCGCCTGTGACGCCGCCAAGATCCGCATCGTCGCCCAGCCGCTGAAGCGGCCGGTCAATCATCTGCTGCTGGTGGCCACCAACACCTCCGGCGCCACCTGCGACCTGTACCTGGCCCCGTACCTGAGGTTCGACGGGGCGCAGGCGCCGCTCGCCGAACTGCCGGACAGCAAGCCGCAGTCCGTGGTCACCCTCGCCCCCGGCCAGTCCGGCTACGCGGGTGTGATGACCTCGTCCGCCGACGGCTCCGGGCACCACGGCCGCACCATGACCTCGCTGTCCGTCAGCCTTCCCGGCCGCGACGGCAAGGGCAGCATCGGCGGTTCGGCCGCGGTGCCGATCCCTGGCGGCTCGGTGTACGTCGACGACAGCGCCTGGGTGACGTACTGGCAGTCCGATGCGAACGAGGCGACGACCTGGTGAGCCCGAGCCACTGAGCCACCACCCCTGAGCAGGGCGCCCGCCTCCCCGAGCGGGCGCCCTTTCGCCTGCGCACCGTCCCGTCATGTCTCGTACGACGCTTCCGCCTGTCTCACGCGGACGAGGTTCCCGCAGGTCACAGCCTCGCACCGGGCCGGGACGTCCCGCGGGACACGGAACCTCCGGCCGGCCCGCGCCCCCGGCACACGATGGTCCCCGTCACCGCCTCCAGACCGGGCGGCGGCTCATCGACCGGCCGACGGGCACCAGGCCAACCGGCCGTCCACGGAGGGGAATCGGCATGTACGAGCACAGCAGCACGCACCCGGTGGACTCCACCACCGCCACGCAACAAACCGCCGCCACGGGCGGCCCGGCGGAGCGCCGGCGGTCCCCGTTCCGCGGGACGACGGTGCGCCGGGTGCTGCCCGCCGTGGCCGCGGCCGGCCTCGGCGTCACCGCGTTCGCCGGCCTCGCCCACGGCACACCGGCCGGCACGTCGGCGGCCTCGACCAAGCTCACCCGCGACACCGCTACGGCGGCCACCGCCGTCTCCGCCCGCACCACCGGAGCCGCTTCCGGGCGCCGGGCCGCGGCCGCCGCCGACTTCCCGACCTGGGGCACCCGGTGGGTGGTGCACGCCACCGCGGACACCGGCTCCCCTGCCGTCGGGATGATCAACAAGACCGCGGCGGGCCAGGACCGGATCACCGCCGACTACCAGGTCGACACCGACCGCAAGGTGTGCGAGGGCTCCGCCTGCTCGACGTTCATGGCGCATCTCACGGGGCCGGTCACGGGATTCCTCAGCGTGGTCGCCGTGGACGTCCCGCAGGACCGGCTGCCGGGCGTACCGGTCCAGGGCGGCGGTCAGCCGCAGCCCGGCGACTCCCGGCAGGAGATGCTCAACCGGGCCGCCACCTGGCTCACCGCCGACAACGGCTCCCAGGTCCCGTACAGCCAGGCCAAGGTCTGGAAGGACGGCTTTCGCCAGGACTGCTCCGGCTACGCCTCCATGGCACTGGGACTGCCGACACCGGGCACCAACACCGTGGGCCTGGCCACCAACCGCAGCATCACCCGCCCCATCGCGCTCGGCGAGCTGAAGCCCGGTGACCTGCTCATCGACGCGGCCGGCGACAACAACAACCGGCACGTCGTGATCTTCGAGAGGTGGAACAACGAGGCGCACTCCTCGTACACGGCCTACGAACAGCGCGGCGGCCACGGCACCGATCACCGGACGCTGACCTACGGACTGCCGGGAGGCGACGCGGAGTTCAAGTTCTATCGGCCCGTCATGTTCGGCGACTGACCGGCCGAACACAGGGCCGGTACGGCGCAACACGGCGTTTCACGTGAAACATCCGTGGGTTTCACGTGAAACGTCACCAACCGATCCGGGTCCGATCCGGATCGTGTATCGAGGGGCACTTCCGTCACAGGGGAGCGGAAGTGCCCCTCGCGCGGGCATGTCCGCTGTGCTGGAATGCCAGACGTGCCTGGCAATCAGAACCACGCCGCTCAGCCCCCCCGCAAGCCGCTCGCCCCGCTGCCCGACGAACTCTCCGGCCCGGTACGGGAGTTCGTCGCCGCACTGCGCCGTATGCACGGCGAACTCGGATACAGCCTCAAGGAGTTGGAGAGCCGGCTGCCTGCCAGCCGCTCGTCCCTCTCCCGCTATCTGCGAGGGCAGAGCCTGCCCGACGAGCGGCTGCTGGTGCAGTGGTGCAAGCTCTCCTTCACCGGCGAGGACCGGTTGCCCGCCCTCGTCGCACTGCTCCACCGGGCCCAGGAGGCGGCGGACGCCGGTGAAGCCGGCGTGGCGGCCTCGCCGGAGCCGGAAGGAGCGACGCGTGCGGAGCCACCGGCCGGGGACGCCACCGCACCGGCGGCCGGGCGGCGCCGGCTACGGCTGGCCCTCGCCGCGCTCGGCACCGCCGCCGTACTGGCCGCGGCGGCACTGGCGGTCCCCGCCCTGACAGGGCCCGACGCTTCCCCGGGCGACGGTGCGACCCCGCAGCCGCAGAGCCCGGCCCGGGGCACCGGCTCCGCCCTGATCACCGTGCACAACGTCGAACGGGACTGCCGGCACCGGCGTACCGAGAACTGCGCCCTCGCCCTGGCCCGGGACCCGTACCGGGTCTACCGTCGCGCCAACGTCGTGGGACACGTCTGGCACGGCGATGTGCTGCACGCGGTCTGCCGGATCGCCAACGGGGTGACCGTCACCGACGAGGTGGGCGGGCACAGCAGCATGTGGTTCCGGATCGATCACGAGGGGAAACAGATGTGGGTGCCGGGCATCCGGATCCGCCCGGAACAGCTGGAAAACACCCCGTTGCCCAGTTGTCCGGAATGAGCCTCGCCGGCACCCCGCCCATCGCCCCACCGACCCATCTGACCTGCGACGACGCGCTTCCGGCCGGGTGCCGTTCGCACCCGCCCTGGCGCATTCGACCGCACTCGATATCGTGGCCGTGCCATGACAGACACACCTCGCTGACCGCAGCGACCCACTGGGGGATCCACCCATGACCGCAGCCCGCTCCCGCCGCCGCTCCGCTGCCTACGCCGCGCTCGCCCTCGGATTGGCCGGTTCGCTCGCGCTCACCGGCTGCAACAGTCACTCCTCGAAGAAGTCGAAGAAGTCCTCTTCCTCGTCGTCCAAGAGCAAGAAGCGCAGGATCATCGGTGGTGGTGCGGCCGCGGCGGGCGCAGGAGCGGGCGCGGCCTCGCGACGCGTGCCCGACTGCTACCCGAGCACGTACAAGCTCACGTTCTCCCAGCAGACCGGCGCCGACAGCCACGTGACCGTGAAGTTCAAGAACAACACGAGCCGCGACTGCAAGCTGTACAACGCCCCGCTGCTGCGCTTCAACAACGCCAAGGACCCGTTGCCGCTGCTCCAGGGCACCCCCGGTCAGTTCGACGGCACCCGCATCACGGTGCCCTCCCACGGCTACGCCTACGCGGTCATCCCCACCAACACCGCGGCCGCCAAGGGCACCGAGCAGAAGTCGGTCACCGTCGACTTCATGGGCACCTCGGCCAACTCCGTCACCCACGGTCCGGCCACCGTCAACTTCGCCGAGAAGCGGCTGCACATCTCCGTCGGCAAGAGCAAGGTCACCAACTGGTCGTCGAGCGTCCACGGCGCCCAGCTGGCGGCGGGCGTCGGGAAGTAGCCCGCGCACAGCGCAGCGCGCGCCCGGGCCTGCCGACAGCCCGGGCGCCGAGCCGCTACTCCGCGTCCAGCCCCGCGAGGACCAGTCCCAGCCGGGCCGTCCCGCCGTCGACGACCTCGACCGGGACGCCCCAGTCCTGCTGGTGCACATGGCAGGCGGGGTACTCGATGTCCGGGGCGTCGTCGCAGGACGCGGCCATCGCCGAGACGTGCAGCACGCCCTCGGTGACACCGTCCGCGAGCACCAGGTCGCGGGCGAGATCCGTCCCCGCCCCCTCGCCCTCGGCGAGCAGCTCGGGCGGGGTCGCGCTGACCAGCAGCCGGGTCGAGGGGCCGTAGCGGGTGTCCAGCTTCTGGCCCGCCGGGGCCTGGAAGACCACCTCCAGCCGCAGCGCGCCCGGGGCGACCTCGGTGGCCGTGCGCTGGGTGCGGTGCGCCACCGACTCGACGCGCACCGCCTCCTCGGGCAGCCGCAGCCGGGTCAGCCGGTGCCGCGCCGATTCCACCACCACGATGTCGTCCTCGGCCAGCACCGCGGCGGACGGCTCCCGCAGATCCGTCGCCAGCGTCGTGACCTCGCCGCCGACGGGGTCGTAGCGGCGCAGGGCATGGTTGTAGGTGTCGGCGACGGCGACCGAGCCGTCGGGCAGCGCGGTCACGCCCAGCGGGTGCTGGAGCAGCGCCTGGTCCGCGGGCCCGTCGCGGTGCCCGAAGTCGAAGAGGCCGGTGCCGACCGCCGTGCGGACCACATAGCCGTCGCCGTCCTCGGCGCGCTCGACCCAGCGCACGGCACTGGTCTCCGAGTCCGCCACCCACAGCCGGTCGCCGGCCGCCGCGAGCCCGGACGGCTGCGCGAACCACGCCTCGGCGGCCGGCCCGTCCACCAGGCCCTCGTTGGTCGTGCCCGCCGCGACCTCGACCGTGCCGGCGGCCGGGTCGTACGTCCACAGCTGGTGCACACCGGCCATCGCGATCCACAGCCGGTCCTGCCACCAGGCGAGGTCCCACGGCGAGGAGAGCGCCACCTCGCGGGCCGGTCCCGAGGTCGGCGAGCCCTGCCACCACTGCTTTCCGGTGCCGGCCACCGTCTCCAGGGCGCCCGTCGCGGGGTCGAAAATCCGGAGGGCGTGGTTGACGGTGTCCGCCACCGCGACCGTGCCGTCGGGCAGCAGCGCCAGGCCCTGCGGTTCGTTGAAGGAGTCCGGAGTCAGACCGCGCTCGCCGCTGCCGATCCGGCGCAGCACCTGCTCGCCGTCCGCGGCCAGCTCCACGAGCTGGTGCCGGGTGGTGTCCGAGACCAGGAAGGTGCCGCCCGGCAGCCGTACGGCCTTGCCGGGGAAGCGCAGATCGGTGGCGACCGGCTCCGGCGGCACGTACGGACCGTCGCCGCGCCGCAGGGTGCCCTTCGCGCCGTGCTCGGCCTCCAGTTCCTCGACGAGCTTCGCGAGGGCGTGCGCATGGCCCTCGCCGGCGTGCTGGGCGACGACGTACCCCTCGGGGTCGATGACCACCAGCGTCGGCCAGGCCCGGACCGCGTACTGCTTCCACGTGGCGAGCTCGGGGTCGTCCAGGACGGGGTGCTCGACGCCGTAGCGCTCGACGGCGTCCACCACCGCCTGGTGCTCGGCCTCGTGCACGAACTTCGGGGAGTGCACGCCGATGATCACGACGGTGTCGCGGTGCCGCTCCTCCAGCTCCCGCAGCTCGTCCAGGACATGCAGACAGTTCACACAGCAGAACGTCCAGAAATCCAGGACGACAATGCGTCCTCGCAGGTCGGAGAGGGTGAGATCCTTGTCGCCGGTGTTCAGCCAGCCGCCCTTGCCGATCAGCTCGGGGGCCCGGACACGTGCACGTGAAGCCATGTGCACATTCAACGTCACTCCGGTGCGCGCGCATTCCGCAGGGGCACCGGGGAACACGTCACCCATGCAGCCAACCCTGGCGGGGGCTCCCCCGCGCTCCCGCAAGTACCTCGTACGCGACCGGATCTTCGGTATCGGCGACGACTACTGGATCGAGGACGAGCACGGCCACCACGCGTTCCTCGTCGACGGGAAGGCACTGCGGCTCCGGGAGACCTTCGAGCTGAAGGACCCCGAACGCCGGGTGCTGATCACCATCCGCAAGAAGATGCTGGCCCTGCGCGACACGATGACGATCGAGCGGGACGACCGGCCGCTGGCCACGATCAAGCGCAAGCGGCTCTCGCTGCTGCGCAACCACTACCGCGTCGAGCTGGTGGACGGCACCGAACTGGACGTCAGCGGAAAGATCCTGGACCGCGAGTTCGCGGTCGAGTACGAGGGCGAACTGCTCGCGGAGATCTCCCGCCGCTGGCTGACCGTCCGCGACACCTATGCGGTCAATGTCGTACGCGAGGACGCGGATCCGCCGCTGCTCATCGCCATCGCGGTGGGTGTGATCCGGCTGGCGGAGCGGGAGCGCGGCGAGGACTGAGGGGCGGGCGCCGGAAGAGCCGCGGCCCGCTGCGGCAGGGGCACATCCGCCTACGATGGTGCCCCGAAAGCACTGCCGGGGTGCCCGTGCGCAGCGTAACTTAACTGCACAGACAGCAGCCCGCGTACGAACCGTCCGAGGGGTCCCGTGACCGTCCATCCCAGCCTTCAGTCCTCCATCGATGCCTGGACGCACTCCATAGAAGCGATAACCGAGCTGGTCACTCCGCTCGTCGAGGGCGAGTGGAACAAGGCGACATGCCTCCCAGGATGGTCCGTTCGCGATGTGGTCTCCCATGTCATCGGCCTGGAATGCGAAATGCTGGGCGACCCACGGCCGATCCACACGCTGCCGCGCGACCTCTACCACGTACGCAGCGAATCGGCCCGCCGCATGGAGGTGCAGGTCGACGTCCGCCGGCACCACACCGCGCCCGAGATGCTCAGCGAGCTCGAATACACCGTCATCCGCCGCTCCCGGCAGCTGCGCAACGAGTCCCGTCAGCCGGACGCCGTGGTGCGCAGCCCGCTCGGCGAGGACCGTTCGCTGGAATTCGTGCTTCAGCAGCGGGCGTTCGACGTCTGGGCGCACGAGCAGGACCTGCGCCGCGCGCTCGACAAGCCCGGCAATCTGGACTCTCCCGGCGCGCAGATCACGCGGGATCTGCTGGTGAAGGTGCTGCCCGGCGTCGTCGCCAAGCGGGCCCAGGCCCCCGCTGATTCGGCGGTCGTCTTCGACGTCAGCGGACCGCTGGAGTTCCTGCGCACGGTCCGCATCGACGCCGAGGGCAACGCCACGATCGACGGCAGCGTCTCCCTCGGCCCGACCGTGACGCTCGCGCTGGACTGGGACACCTTCCACCAGCTGGCCTGCGGCCGGGTCCGCCCCGCGGCGGTCGCCGACCAGATCAAGATCGACGGCGACCGTGAGCTCGCCGACGCCATCCTCACCAACTTCGCGGTCACGCCGTAGCGGAGAGACCGGGAGACGGGGCGGGGGCGTCCCGGCGGGACGTTTCACGTGAAACAGCGGCCCCCGCCACCGCCGCACGCCGGTCCTCGGTGCCTCCTCAGGCCGGCCCCCGCAGCCTCACGCCGGGACGTGCACGGCCTCCACCCGGCTGACGACCAGCCGTTCGCTCTCCCGTCGCGCCGCGCTGCGGCGCAGTCGCAGGATCTGCGACACCCCGACCGCCTCCAGGACGAAGATCGAGGCGAGCGCGATCCGGTAGTTGTGGCCGGTGGCGTCCAGCAGCACGCCGACCGCCAGCAGGGTCGTCATCGACGCGGTGAAGCCGCCCATGTTGACGATGCCGGAGGCGGTGCCCTGGCGCTCGGGCGGGTTGGCGGGCCGGGCGAAGTCGAAGCCGATCATCGAGGCCGGACCGCAGGCACCGAGCACGGCGCACAGCGCGACGAGCAGCCCCATGGGCGCGTGCACGGACGGCCAGGACAGCACGATCGCCCACATCAGCGCGGTGGCGCCGACGGTGCCGAGGGCCAGCGGCGTACGGGCGGCGTGGTGGCGGGCGATGACCTGGCCGTAGACCAGCCCCACCGCCATGTTGGAGAGCACCACGAGCGTGAGCAGTTCGCCCGCGGTGCCGCGGGACAGTCCCTGCGCCTCGACGAGGAACGGCAGGCCCCACAGCAGCAGGAACACCATCGCCGGGAACTGGGTGGTGAAGTGCACCCACATGCCCAGCCGGGTTCCGGGCTCCCGCCAGGCGTCCGCGATTTGCCGCCGTACGAAGCCGGCGCCGCTGTGCGCGGCGGGCGCGGGCGGCGGCTCGAACCCCTCGGGGTGGTCCTTGAGGAAGAGCAGCAGCACGACCAGCACGACGATGCCGCCGACGGCACTGGTGGCGAAGGTCGGGGTCCAGCCGAAGGTGTGCAGGAAGCGGGCGAGGACGAGCGTGGAGATCAGGTTGCCCGCCATGCCGACCAGGGCCGCGATCTGTGCGATCAGCGGGCCGCGGCGGGCCGGGAACCAGCGGGAGCCCAGCCGCAGCACGCTGATGAAGGTCATCGCGTCACCGCAGCCGAGCAGCGCACGGGAGCCGAGCGCCATCGGGTAGGACGCGGCGAGCGCGAAGCCGAACTGGCCTGCGGTGTAGAGCACCACGCCGATGGTCAGCACCTTCTTGGCGCCGAGCCGGTCGACCAAGAGGCCGACGGGTATCTGCATCCCCGCGTACACGAGCAGCTGAAGGATGGAGAACGTGGACAGTGCCGAGGCATTGATGTGGAAGCGCTCGGCGGCGTCCAGTCCGGCCACGCCGAGGCTCGTACGGTAGGTGATCGCGACGAAGTAGACCGCGACGCCGATGCCCCAGACCGCCATGGCCGTGCGGCCGCCGGGCGGGTCCGCGGGCAGCAGCCGGGCGGGGGAGCCGCTCGCGCCGGAGCCGCCGGAGCCCTCCGATCCGCCGGTGCCGGCGCTCATCGCACCTCTCCCTGCGCGAGGTTCCGGACCCAGCTGACGTGCCGGTGCACGGCGTCGGTCGCGGCGTCCGCGTCACCGGCCCGCAGGGCTTCGAGGATCTCGGCGTGCTCGGTGATGTTCTTGGCGATCCGGTCCGGGTGGGCGTGCATCACCGCGACACCCATCCGCAGCTGGCGGTCGCGCAACTGCTCGTAGAGGCGGTCCAGGATCTGGTTGCCGGCGCTGCGCACGATCGCGGCATGGAAGGCGCGGTCGGCGACGGAGACGGCGGCCAGGTCACCGGAGTCGGCCTGCGCCCGCATGGTCTCCAGCAGCTCGGTCAGCTCGCCGATCAGCGCCTCGTTCGCGGGCGCCGCCTTGGCCGCGGCGTGCTTCTCCACCAGCAGCCGGGTCTCGACGACATCGGCGATCTCCTGCGCGGAGACCGGCAGCACCAGCGCGCCCTTCTTCGGGTAGAGCTTGATCAGTCCCTCCACCTCCAGCCGCAGCAGCGCCTCGCGCACCGGCGTCCGGGACACCCCCACGGCGTCGGCCAGCTCGCCCTCCGTGAGGAGCATTCCGCCCTCGTAACGGCGGTCCAGGACGGCGTCCTTGATGTGCGTGTAGACGCGTTCGGCAGCGGGCGGCTGCTTGGCGGAGGGCTCTCGGGCAGGGGCGGTGGGCGGCGACGCGGAAGGCATGCGCACAGGATAGATACAACAGGTATGCGTCCGGCACCGCATTCCGCGATGCGGGACGACCGAGGGAGTATTTGTCCTGGTAGCGGGCCTCTTGTACCGCCCGGCGCCCCACCTCAGCCCTGCATGAGGCCCTGGGCGATCAGCCGGCTCACGACCTGGCGATGGGCGGGAGCACAGCGCTCGTGCGCCTCCCGTCGGCCGAACCAGGCGTACTCGGCGATCTCCCGGCCCGGGGCCGGGGCGATGTCCTGCGGCCCGCCGGTGAAGCAGGTCATGTGCAGTCGCCGTCCGCCCTTGCCGTGCGCGACGTCATGGATGACGAATGCCTCCCGCAGCTCCTCGGCGGGCACCGCCAGGCCGAGTTCCTCGGCCAGCTCGCGGGAGAGCGCCTCGCGCGCCGTCTCGCCGGGCTCGTACTTGCCGCCCGGAAGGTAGAACGTGTCGTTCCCGCGGGTCCGTACGCTCAGCAGCCGCCCCTCGCGCAGATGCAGCCAGCTCACCGACTTCAGCGGCGCGGCGCGCTCCAGGGCGATCAGCGGATGGCCGGTCTCCTCGTCCGTCCGCCGCCCCCGCTCACTGAAGCCGAGTCGCTCATAGAAGCGGCGGGCCCGGGCGTTCGCCTCGAAGACCTCCAGGGTCAGCGCGCCGTGCAGCGCCGCCGCATGCTCGACCAACTGCCGCCCGACGCCGGCACCTTGGGCCTCCGGCGCGACGAACAGCCCGCCGACCTCGGCACCGGGCCCTTCGCCCGCGCTCTGCGCCTGCCCGGCCGGCAGGACCCCGAGCAGACCGATGACGGTGCCGCCGCGCTCCGCGACCCAGTTCTCGGCCCGGACGAGATACACCTCGCGGAGGATACGGGCGCGCTCCCCCTCTCCCTCGCCCACGAGGAACGGATGGGCCTGCCGCGCGGCCCGGGACCACAGGTCGCCGACAATGTCCTGGTCGGCGGCCCGGTAACGCCGGATGATCATGTCGTTGCTCATTGCGCCGACCGTAAACAGCGCGGTCCTCGGCGGCAAACCCTTTACGGGCGCGGGGCGATCGCCCTCGCGAGGGGGGACCACAGGCGGACGTAGGGTCCACCTAAAGGTTGACGGGAGTCCCTACCTGGCGCGTACGGATCGGCCCGAATCCCATGGGTGAATGGAGGCAGGGAGCCGGGGAGGCTCCGAACCCAAGGGGAGTTGACCATGCAGTCCAGGACGAACGCCGGCCGCCGTACGCGGAACACCGTCGTACTGGCTTTGATCGTCGCCGGCCTGTGGGCAGGCGTCGCGCTGACCCGCGGCGCGGCACACGCCGACGAGTCCGGCCCCACCGGCCCGGTGGCGCACTTCAGCCGCGCGGTGGAGCTCATCCGCGGCTGACCGGCCCGGTACGGCAGGCCCGCCCTGCAGGGCCGCCGCCAGGCCCCGAGCGCCGTTTCACGTGAAACGACGCCACTCCGAACGCGACCCGGCCCCGGGGCGTGGTTTCACGTGAAACCGCACCCCGGGGCCGAATGGTCCCGTATGCCGGCTCAGCCCCAGGTGATGAGCCGCTTCGGGCGCTCCAGGATCGCCGCCACATCCGCGAGCAGCTTGGAGCCCAGTTCGCCGTCGATCAGACGGTGGTCGAAGGACAGCGCCAGGGTGGTGACCTGACGGGCCTTCACCGCGCCCTTGTGCACCCACGGCTGGAGCTTGACCGCGCCGAAGGCGAGGATCGCCGACTCCCCCGGGTTGAGGATCGGCGTACCGGTGTCGACACCGAAGACACCGACATTGGTGATGGTGACCGTGCCGCCGGCCATCGCCGCCGGGGACGTCTTGCCCTCACGGGCCGTGGCGACCAGGTCGCCCAGCTCGGCGGCGAGTTGCGGAAGCGTCTTGACCCCGGCGTCCTTGATGTTCGGGACGATCAGCCCGCGCGGGGTGGCCGCCGCGATGCCGAGATTGACGTAGTCCTTGTGGACGATCTCCTGATTCGCCTCGTCCCAGGCCGCGTTGGCCTCGGGGTGACGCTTGAGGGCGACCAGGAACGCCTTGGCGACGAGCAGCAGCGGGTTGACCCGCAGCCCCGCCATGTCCGGGTCCTGCTTCAGCTCCTGGACGAGCTTCATCGTCCGGGTCACGTCGACGGTGATGAACTCCGTGACGTGCGGAGCCGTGAAGGCGCTGGCGACCATCGCCTGGGCGGTGGCCTTGCGTACGCCCTTCACCGGCACCCGCCTCTCGCGTGCGGTGGTGTCGACGGTGCCGGACTCGGCCGCGGCGACCGCGACGGGCCCGGGCACCTCGGCCGGTGCTGCCGACGTGGCGGCGGCGTGCACGTCCTCGCGGGTGATGATCCCGTCCGGACCGGTCGGGAGGATCGTCGCCAGGTCGATGCCGAGGTCCTTGGCGAGCTTGCGCACCGGCGGCTTGGCCAGCGGCCGGCCCACGGCGGGTACGGCACTCCCGGCCGGAGCAGCCGGCGCGGGCTGCACCGCAGGGGCGACGGGCGCGGCGGGCGCCGCCGGAGCGGTCCGCCCGTTCAGCTCGGCCTGGAGCGCGGCCTTCGCCGGCTCCGGCTGCGCCGGTACGCCCGGCTGCGGCTTGCGGGCCCGGCGCTTGGTCGAGGACGGCGCGGCGCCGTAGCCGACCAGCACCGCCTGCCGGCCCTGCGGCTCGGCCTCCTCCTCGGCGGCGGCCTCCTGCGGGGCCTCCGCGGCGGCCGGGGCCTCGGCGGGACCGGCACCGGGGTCGGTGTCGACGGCGATGATGGCGGTGCCGACATCGACGGTGACGCCCTCGCCGAAGCGCAGCTCGTGCACCACCCCGGTGTAGGGGATGGGCAGCTCGACGGCGGCCTTGGCGGTCTCGACCTCACAGACGACCTGGCCGTCGGTGACGGTGTCGCCCGGCTGGACGTACCACTTGAGGATCTCGGCCTCGGTCAGCCCCTCGCCCACGTCGGGCATCTTGAACTCGCGGAAGCGCTGAGCGTTGGCGGTACTTGCAGTCATGGTCACGAACTCTCCTCAAACCCTCAGTACGCCAACGCACGGTCAACGGCGTCGAGCACCCGGTCCAGCCCCGGCAGATATTCGTCCTCCAGGCGGGAGGGCGGGTACGGGGAGTGGAAGCCGCCGACCCGCAGGACCGGCGCCTCCAGCTGGTAGAAACACCGCTCGGTGATACGGGCGGCGATCTCCGCACCGGCGCCGAAGAAGACCGGTGCCTCGTGGACGACGACCAGCCGGCCGGTCTTCTGCACCGACGACTGCACGGTGTCGAAGTCGATCGGGGAGAGCGACCGCAGATCGACGACCTCGACCGACTTGCCCTCCTCGGCCGCGACCTTGGCGACGTCCAGGCACACCTTCACCATCGGGCCGTAGGCGGCCAGCGTGAGGTCGGAGCCGTTCTGGACGACCCGGGCCTTGTGCAGCGGGTCGGGGATCGACTCGGTGTCCAGCCGGGACTTGTCGTGGTAGCGGCGCTTGGGCTCGAAGTAGATGACCGGGTCGTCGCCCGCGATGGCCTGCTGGAGCATCCAGTAGGCGTCGGAGGAGTTCGAGGGAGTGACGATCTTGAGGCCCGCGACGTGCGCGAAGAGCGCCTCGGGCGACTCGGAGTGGTGCTCGACCGCGCCGATGCCGCCCGCGTACGGGATGCGGATGACGACCGGCACCTTGACCTTGCCCAGCGCACGGGCGTGCATCTTGGCGAGCTGGGTGACGATCTGGTCGTAGGCGGGGAAGACGAAGCCGTCGAACTGGATCTCGACGACCGGGCGGTAGCCGCGCAGCGCCAGGCCGATCGCGGTGCCGACGATGCCGGACTCGGCGAGCGGGGTGTCGATCACCCGGTCCTCGCCGAAGTCCTTCTGCAGACCGTCGGTGACGCGGAAGACGCCGCCGAGCTTGCCGACGTCCTCGCCCATGACGAGGACCTTGGGGTCGGCCTCCATGGAGGCACGGAGCGACGCGTTGATCGCCTTGGCGATGGTGATCTTCTCGTGGACGGCCATGGTCAGTTCCCCTCCGCGATGGCATCGGCATCGGCGAACGACGCCTGGTACGCGGCGAACTGCGCGCGCTCCTCATCGACGAGCGCGTGCCCGTCGGCATAGACATTCTCGAAGATCGCCATGTGGTCCGGGTCGGGCATGGCGCGGACGGCCTCGCGGACCCGCTTGCCCAGGGCCACGCTCTCCTCCTCGATCGACGCGAGGAACTCCTCGTCGACCAGGCCCTCGCTCTGCAGGTACACCCGCAGCCGCTGGATCGGGTCCTTGGCCTCCCAGGCCGCCCGCTCCTCGTCGGCCCGGTAGCGCGTCGGGTCGTCGGAGGTGGTGTGCGCGCCCATCCGGTAGGTGAACGCCTCGATGAGCATCGGTCCCTGGCCGGTCCGGGCCCGCTCCAGCGCCGCCTTGGTCACTGCCAGACAGGCCAGTACGTCATTGCCGTCGACCCGTACGCCGGGGAATCCGAAGCCACGGGCGCGCTGGTAGAGCGGCACCCGGGTCTGCTTCTCGGTGGGCTCGGAAATCGCCCACTGGTTGTTCTGGCAGAAGAACACGACCGGGGCGTTGTAGACCGCGGAGAAGGTGAAGGATTCCGCGACGTCTCCCTGGCTGGAAGCGCCGTCACCGAAATACGCGATGACCGCGGAATCCGCGCCGTCCTTCTGCACACCCATCGCATAGCCGGTCGCGTGCAGCGTCTGCGAACCGATCACGATCGTGTACAGGTGGAAGTTGTTGCTGTTGGGGTCCCAGCCGCCGTGATTGACACCGCGGAACATGCCCAGCAGATTCGTCGGGTCGACACCGCGGCACCACGCCACACCGTGCTCGCGGTAGGTCGGGAAGACGTAGTCGTCGTCGCGCAGCGCGCGGCCGGAGCCGATCTGGGCCGCCTCCTGGCCCAGCAGCGAGGCCCACAGGCCCAGTTCGCCCTGGCGCTGGAGGGTGGTCGCCTCGGCGTCGAACTGCCGCGTCAGCACCATGTCGCGGTAGAGGCCGCGCAGCTCTTCGGGAGAAAGGTCGATCGAGTAATCCGGGTGCTCGACCCGCTTCCCTTCCGGGGTCAGCAGTTGTACGAGCTGATCCTGCTCCGCCTGCTCGGCCCGGCCGGCGGTGCCGGTCTTGGCCGGGGACGCCTTCTTCGCCGGCGTCGCCTTTTTGGCGGTGGTGCGCTTGCTGCTGCCGCGGGCGTTTTTCCGCTGCGCAGTGCCTTCCACGGTCACGTGCTGCTCCTCCGTCTGTCCGGCCCCCGGGGTCCGCCGGTGGCCGTATTGCGGCTCACCCGGTATCCGATACGGCGCACGGGGTGTGTGCGAACGCGGCCGGATCCGGGTGGAACAAAGCTCCCGGAAGGTGGCCTGCTCATTGCACGTTACCCATTGTCAAAGCCGAAGTGGAAACGGCGCTGACCTGCGATTTTGCTTGGATTTCCAAGTAAATCGCGGAGGCTTGGAACAACTCCTGGTCACAGCGTTGCAGGCCGCCGGGACAACGGCACGTTATATCGATGACCTGGAGCACGGGAAGACTTGATGTGTGAGACTGGGGTGGTGCGCGAAGACGGAAAAATCACGGTATTCCTGCTCGATGACCATGAAGTCGTCCGCCGCGGCGTCCACGAAATGCTCGCGGTCGAGGAGGACATCGAGGTGGTCGGCGAGGCCGGCACCGCCGCAGATGCCCTGGTCAGGATCCCGGCGACGCGTCCCGACGTGGCAGTGCTCGACGTCCGGCTGCCCGACGGCAGCGGTGTCGAGGTCTGCCGTGAGATCCGTTCGCAGAACGAGGACATCAAATGCCTGATGCTCACCTCTTTCGCGGATGACGAGGCCCTCTTCGACGCGATCATGGCCGGCGCGTCGGGCTACGTCCTCAAGGCCATTCGGGGCAACGAGCTGCTCTCCGCGGTCCGCGACGTGGCCGCCGGGAAGTCGCTGCTCGACCCCGTCGCCACCGCGCGCGTCCTGGAACGGCTGCGCGACGGCAACGTCTCCAAGAAGGACGACCGGCTGGCGAGCCTCACCGACCAGGAGCGCAAGATCCTCGATCTGATCGGCGAGGGCCTGACCAATCGCGCGATCGGCGAGCGGCTGCACCTCGCGGAGAAAACGATCAAGAACTATGTCTCCAGCCTGCTGTCCAAGCTCGGCATGGAACGCCGCTCCCAGGCCGCCGCGTACGTCGCGCGACTGCAGGCCGAGAAGCACTGACCCCGCGGGCACCCCGGCCGGCTCGCAGACCGGACCGAGGTGATTCAGGACCATCGTCCCCTTTTCCCCGGGCTGCTGGGCCCTACTGGCCCGCCGGGCCGACCGGCAAGGTGGTGCCATGCCCACCGACACCTTCCGTGCCATCGAGCTGCTCGGCCGCATCCCCTACGGGCGGGTCTCGGCCAGTCGGCGGGCGCTGCCCTTCACCACCGTCACCCGGCATCTCGTCCTCGACGACGGACGGCTGATGCTGCGGCTGCACCGCGGCTACGACTACCACCGGGCCCTGGACGGCAGTGTGGTCGCGTACGAGGCCGACAACGTCAACAGCGGCGCGGCCGACACCTGGTCCGTGCAGTTCACCGGCACCGCGCGGGTCGCCGCCCCGGCCGCCGCCGAGCGGGAGCGGTTCGGCGCCACACCCCGGCTGGCCGACGGGGAGCCCTTCGATCCGGTCTTCCTGCGCATCGAGCCGGAGTTCGTGACGCTGCACTGGCTCACCGAGGTACCGGCCCACCACCTTGCGCACTCTGCGTAAGGCTTTCCCCATCACCCACTCCGACGGGTGCAGTTGATCTAACATCTGGCGCGTGCTGCGCTCATCTGTAGTCCGGACGGCTGCGACGCCCGACAGAGACACCCTGGGATCCCTGCTCCGCCACTACACCGGCGCCGGCGCGCCGCTGTCCTGCGAGCCGGTCGCCGAGGGCCTGCTCAACCACGGCTACTTCCTCGCCACCACCCGCGGCCGCTACTTCCTCAAGCACCACCTCGACGGCGACCACGCCGCCCTCACCCGCCAGCACCGTGCCACCCGGCGGCTCGCCGCCCTCGGACTGCCGGTCGCCCCGCCCGTCGCCGACGCCGACGGCCGCACCGTCACCGTCCTCGACGGCCGCTGCTACGCCCTGCACCCCTGGGTCGAGGGCCGCCATCTCGGCGGTGCCGCGCTCTCCGGCGGCCAGTCCCGTCGGCTCGGCGCCCTGCTCGGGCTCGTCCACACCGCGCTGGAGCAGGTCATGGCGGACGAACCGCACCCCGCCCGGCCGCCCTGCACGGACACCGGCGCCGACCCCGAGCGCACCTTCGAGACGATCGACGAGCTGCTCGCCCTGGCCCGCGGCGCCCGGCCGCGCACCAGCTTCGACGAACTCGCCGAGCACCGTCTGCTGGAGCGCCGGGCCCTCCTGGAGCGGCAGGCGCACCGCCGGCCGGCTCCCGGCGCGGAACCCGCCACCGGCTGGGTGCACGGCGACTTCCACCCGCTCAACGTGCTCTACCGCGGCACGGAGCCGACCGCGATCGTCGACTGGGACCGGCTGGGCGTCCAACCGCGCGCGGAGGAGGCGGTCCGCGCCGCCGCGATCTTCTTCGTACGCCCCTGCGGCACGCTGGACCTGGCCAAGGTGGCGGCGTACGCGGGCGCCTACCGCAGCGCCTGCGGGGCCGGCGCCGACGAACTGGCCGCGGCCGTCCACCGGGTCTGGTGGGAGCGGCTCAACGACTTCTGGATGCTCACCTGGCGCTACCAGCTCGGCGACCGCCGCACCGATCCGCAATTCCCGGCGGCGGCCGCCCTGGCCGTGTGGTGGACCCGCGAGTACCACGCCGTGCAGGACGCGTTCACCCGCTGAGGCGGGCGGCGGGGCCGCCGCGTCAGCCGGTGGTGCCGAGCGTGGCGCCGCTGTCGGTGCCGGTGCCGGCGGTGGCGCCGCCGTCCGTCCCCGTGGTGGTGCCACCGTTGTCGGTGCCGCCGTTGTCGGTGCCCCCGTCGGTCGTCCCACCGTCCGTGGTCCCGCCGTCGGTGGTCCCGCCGGTGGTGTCGGTGGGCGGCTCCGTCGTCGGCGTCGAGGTCGTCGGCGGCTGCGAGGTGGGCGGCTCGGACGTCGGGGGCGTGCTCGGCTGCGACGTCGGCGGCTGGCTGTACGTACCGCCGTCGCCACCGGTGCCGCCGGGCTCGGTCTGGGGGGTGCTCGGTTCATCCGACGGCGGCTCGCTGGTCTTGTCGTCCTGCGACGGCGACGGCGACTGGGTGGCGGGCGTCTCCTGCTTCTTGTTCCCCCCGCCGGTGTTCTGCAGGGCGAAGGCCACGCCCAGCGCGATGGCGATCACCGCGAGCGCCGCGATCAGCAGGAACTTGCCGCGGCCGCCCTTGGCCGGCCGGGGCCCGCCGTCGAAACCGCCGTCGTCGTCCCGCATGCCGCCCAGGATCGGCTAGGCCGTGGTCTGGCCCGCGTCGGAGTGCGGCAGCGCGGTGGTGGCCGCCGTGCCCATGGCCGGGCCGAGACCGCCCTCGTGCATGGCCACCGGGCCGGTGCTCCATGTCCCGGTGTGGCCGCCCTGCTCCTGAAGCATCTGCAGCGAGTACTGAACCAGGCCGCGCATCTCCTCGGCGGTCTGGAACCGGTCGTCGGGGTCCTTCGCCAGCGACCGCATGACCAGGCCGTCCAGCTCCGGCGGTACGTCGGCGACCTGCGAGGCCGGCACCGGCATGTCCTGAACGTGCTGGTAGACGACCGACAGCGGGGTCTCGCCGGTGAACGGCGGGCGCAGCGTGAGCAGTTCGTACAGCAGGCAGCCGGTGGCGTAGAGGTCGGAGCGGGTGTCGACGGTCTTGCCGAGCGCCTGCTCCGGGGAGAGGTACTGGGGCGTTCCCATGACCATGCCGGTCTGCGTCATGGTCGACTGCGCACCGTGCAGGGCACGGGCGATACCGAAGTCCATGACCTTGACGGCGCCGCTGTTGGTGATGATCACGTTCGCGGGCTTGATGTCACGGTGGACGATGCCGTGCTGATGGCTGTAGGCCAGCGCCTCCAGCACACCGGAGACGATGATCAGAGCCTGGTCCGGCGGCGGGGCGTCGGCGTTGAGCAGCAGATCGCGGATGGTGTGGCCCTCGACCAGCTCCATCACGATGTACGGCACGGTGTTGCCGCCGACGAGGTCCTCGCCGGAGTCGTAGACCGCGACGACCGCGTGGTGGTTCAGCCCGGCCACGGACTGTGCCTCCCGCGTGAAGCGGGCCTTGGACACCGGGTCCTCGGCGAGGTCGGCACGCAGCAGCTTCACGGCGACGGTACGGCCCAGACGTACGTCCTCGGCCGCGAACACCTCCGCCATGCCGCCACGGCCGAGCCGTCGCGTGAGCCGGTAGCGGCCGTCGCCGACCAGCCCGCCGTTGCCCCACATCTCCGGTGCGTCGGGGATATTGGAGCCGGTGGCCTCAGGATCGGACGGGCCCTGTGGGCTCTGCGTCGGTGCCATCGGTCCTCGCCGTCGAATCGATCCGCATGAGAGCGGTAAGGTCATCGGTCTTCGCTAGAGCACGCTACAGGCTCCGCGGCACCCGCCGGTCCGTCGTGGACCGGCCATCAAACCTGCCGGGCGCCCGGTATCGCAAGCTCACCTGGGGTAATCAAAGGTGCCGAACGTCTCGTCGCCGTGACGGGATCTTGCACATCTGGTCACGGAACGGGCACACAGCTTGACGTGTCCGGGGCCTGGGGCAGACTTGGCTGCAGAATTTCAGATTTTGATCGCTACACGTGCGGGTTGCGCGCCGTGTGCCTAGGGGGAAGCGGAACGATGAGCCAGGACGGCGCTCAGGGCCAATTCGAGGGCCGTTCGGTCGGCGGAGGACGTTACCAGCTTCGTGATCTTCTCGGGGCCGGCGGCATGGCGTCCGTGCACCTCGCGCACGACACCGTCCTCGACCGCGACGTCGCGATCAAGACACTGCACACCGAGCTCGGTCGCGAGCAGGCTTTCCGCGAGCGCTTCCGCCGCGAGGCGCAGTCCGTGGCGAAACTCACGCACACCAACATCGTCTCGGTCTTCGACTCCGGTGAGGACCAGCTCGACGGCGGCATGGTGCCGTACATCGTCATGGAGTACGTCGCGGGCCAGCCGCTGCGCTCCGACCTGGACAACGACATCGCCCAGCATGGCGCGATGCCGACGGAAAAAGCCCTGAAGATCACTGCCGATGTGCTGGCGGCGCTCGAGGTCAGCCACGAGATGGGGCTGGTCCACCGCGACATCAAGCCCGGCAACGTGATGCTGAACAAGCGGGGCGTCGTCAAGGTCATGGACTTCGGCATCGCCCGCGCCATGCAGTCCGGCGTGACCTCCATGACGCAGACCGGCATGGTCGTCGGCACCCCGCAGTACCTGTCGCCGGAGCAGGCGCTGGGCCGCGGCGTGGACGCCCGCTCCGACCTCTACTCCGTCGGCATCATGCTCTTCGAGCTGCTGACCGGTCAGCTGCCGTTCGACGCGGACTCCCCGCTCGCCATCGCCTACGCGCACGTCCAGGAAGAGCCGCCGGTCCCGTCGAGCATCAACCAGTCGCTGCCGCCGGCCGTCGACGCACTGGTCGCCCGCGCGCTGAAGAAGAACCCCAACGAGCGCTTCCCGACCGCCGAGGCGATGCGGGACGAGTGCCTGCGGATCGCCGGGTCCGGGCAGTCCGGCGCGACGCCGCTGATCATCGGCGAGGGCCCGCGCGCCCGTACCAGCGGTGCCTCGGTCTCCTCCGCGGTGTTCCCCACCGCCTCCGGCGCCCCGCACACCCCGGTGCCGCCGAACGTGCAGCAGCCGTACCAGCCGACGCAGGCGGCCGGCTTCGGGCCGCAGACGCCCCCGCCGCTGAACAACGCCTACCCGACGCCGGCGCCCGGCCCCGTTCCCGGCCCGATCCCCGGTCCCGCCCCGTTCAACACCGGCGGCTTCCAGGCCCCGCCGCCGTACACCCCGCCGCCCGTGACGGCCTCGATGCCCTCGGCCGGCGGCCCCGGCGCGCGGAAGAACAACACCCCCGTGATCGTCGTCGCGGCGATCGTCGGCGTGGTCGTCGTCACCGCCATCGCGGTCGGCATCGGGCTGAGCGCCGGCTCCAGCGACGACAACGGCGGGGACGTCACCCCGACATCGGCGTACTCGCCTTCGCCCACCGACAACGTCCGGCCCGAGGACAAGACCGCGACGATCCTGACGTCGGAGTGCACCAGCCCCACCAAGAGCTACGCCGACAAGGGCAAGATCCTCATCCCGTCGTTCCGCTACAAGAACCTGGACTCGGTGAAGAAGTGCATCGAGGCCGCCGGCTGGCACTACAAGATCGTCGGCCAGGAGGACAGCGCGATCTGGGGCAAGAACACCGTCACCCAGCAGAAGCCGGACGCGATCAGCTGGTGGTACCCGAGCAAGGACGACACCATCGAGCTGACGATCTCGACCGGCCGTAGCGGCTGACGCCGGACGGCCTCGGGGCCGGAGAACATGACGGAGGGGCCGGCACGCGTACGTGCCGGCCCCTTCTGTCCTTGTCCCTCCCGGCCCGGGCGGTCCCGGGCTTTGCCCCCGGCCCCCGAGGCCCCTAGAGGTACGGGCCCGAGCGGGCACCGCCCTGGGCGGGCTTGCCCTCCTCGCCCTCCAGCCCGACACCGGGCGGCAGCGCACGGCGCATCTGCTCCAGCTGGGCGCGGGCCGCCATCTGCTGGGCGAACAGCGCGGTCTGAATGCCGTGGAAGAGGCCCTCCAGCCAGCCCACCAGCTGGGCCTGGGCGATCCGCAGCTCGGCCTCCGTCGGCACGGACTCATCGGTGAACGGCAGAGACAGCCGCTCCAGCTCCTCCACCAGCTCGGGCGCCAGCCCGTCCTCCAGCTCCTTCACCGAACTGGCATGGATCTCCTTGAGCCGGACCCGGCTCGCCTCGTCGAGAGGCGCGGCCTTTACCTCCTCCAGCAGCTGCTTGATCATGCTGCCGATGCGCATGACCTTGGCGGGCTGTTCGACCATGTCCGTCACCGGGATCTCGCGGGGCTCCTCGCCGTCGCTCCCGCCACCGGTGCCGCCGAGTGCCATGCCGTCCGGGCCGACAACCAGGACGTGCGGATTCTCCTGCGACCGTTCGTTCATCGGCATATCCATGCCGCCATTCTCTCGTACCAGCGCTTCTCCACGGTGGTGCCCCTGGGAGAAGGTGATCCACCCTTCCGTGCCGTACCGAGATGTGGTTTCACGTGAAACACCGGATTCCCGCGGTTTCACGTGAAACAGCCGCGCTGATGCCCGTTTCACGTGAAACCGCCGGGAGCAACGCCTCGTTTCACGTGAAACAGGACGGGGGCCGTGCCGTTTCACGTGAAACGGTCGCGATCAGCGACGCCGCAGCCGCAGGCCCAGGAAGGCCAGCCCCAGGCCGGTCAGCGCCAGCCCGGCCCCCATCGGCAGCACCCTCTCGACCGGGGCCGCGGGAACTTCCAGGGCGTACGGCTTGCCACCGGAGTCACCGTCGGCGGTTTCCGTGGCAGGGGACGGCTGCTCCGGCATGGTCGGCGTCGGGAGCGGCGGCAGCGACTCGTACGGAGTCCGGGAGCCCTGGTCCGCGGCGTCGACGCGGCGGGAAGACGGCCGCCAGGTGTCGGGGGATGCGGACGCCGAGGGCTGGCGCTTCGGAGCCGAGGCGTGCCGGGGGTGCGCCCGGTCCGCGCCGTGCGGGTCCGCCGACCGCGCCGGCCCGGGGCCACCCTCACCTGGGTAGTCGGAGTACCGGCCGTAGTACGACGGGCCCGGCCAGGAGAAGTCACGGCCGAACGGGTGATGCGGGTGGTGGTGCCACCGTCCCTCCCAGCCGTGATGGCGGTGCGACGGCCGGTGCGCCATGCGCCCGGGGCCGTACGGCAGGTCGGGGAAGCGGTCCGGCAGGTCCCGGAAGCGCCCCGGGCGGCCGGCGAGGCCCCCACCCGCCGCCGGCAGCTCGCTCAGACGATCGTCGATCGCGAAGTCGTCGGGGGTGAGCATCTCGGGCGCCAGATCATCGGGCGCGTAGTCGTCGGGCGTATCGCCCGGCTGGACGAGGTTCGGCGGCCGGTCAACCGGCGTGGCCTGCCGGTCCGAGGCCACCGCGGAGGTGGCTCCCAGAGGGACGGGCAGGACGACGGCGGCGACCACCAGACCGGTGGCAATGCGCGAACGGAATCCTGGAGCGACCACAGTGCCCCTCCCGTGCCGAGCCGTCGGGTGACTCGCCAAGCGTCACATGTGATCAGATTCACGGCATCTTGAAGCCGTCGGCGGGGGTACCCGGCGACGGCTCGGGAGGGGCGGGCGGGGGCGGCCTTCACGGCTCGGTTCAGACCGTCAGTACGACCTTTCCGACGTGCTGGCTGGCTTCCAGGATGCGGTGCGCCTCGGCGGCCTCAGCCATCGGCAGCGTGCGGTCCACGATGGGCCGGACCTGACCGTTGGCGATCAACGGCCAGACGTGCTCCCGTACCGCGGCGACGATGGCTGCCTTCTCGCTCAGCGGGCGGGCGCGCAGACCGGCGCCGGTGATCGCGGCACGCTTGGCCATCAGGGCGGCAAGATTCAGCTCCGCCTTCACCCCGCCCTGCAGCCCGATGATCGCAAGCCGTCCGCTGACGGCGAGCGCCTTGACGTTCCGCTGCAGATACTTGGCGCCGATGATGTCGAGGATGACATCCGCGCCCTTGCCGTCGGTGCCCTTGCGGATCTCCTGGACGAAGTCCTGCTCGCGGTAGTCGATGAGGAGGTCCGCGCCCAACTCGGCGCAGCGGGCCAGCTTCTCGGGTCCGCCGGCGGTGACCGCGACCCGCGCGCCGACCGCCTTGGCCAGCTGGATCGCCATCGTGCCGATGCCGCTGGCGCCGCCGTGGACCAGCAGTGTCTCGCCGGGCCGCAGGTGCGCGATCATGAAGACGTTCGACCAGACCGTGCAGGTCACCTCGGGCAGCGCGGCGGCGGTGACCAGGTCCAGGCCGGGTGGCACGGGCAGCAGCTGCCCGGCCGGGACGGCCACCTTCTCCGCATAGCCGCCGCCCGACAGCAGCGCGCACACCTCGTCGCCCACGGCCCAGCCGTGCACGCCGGGACCGAGCGCGGCGATCCGGCCCGCGCACTCCAGGCCGGGGTAGGGGGAGGCGCCGGGCGGCGGGTCGTAGAAGCCCTGACGCTGCAGCAGATCGGCGCGGTTCGCGGCGCTGGCCGCGACCTCGATCAGGACCTCGCCCTCTGCGGGCTGCGGATCGGGGACTTCGGCCCAGACAAGTGCTTCGGGGCCACCGGGCTCCGGGATAGTGATCGCTCGCATGGGCGCGAGGCTACTCGCCGTCCGCGTGCGGAGCGACGGTGCGGGGGCCGACGACTACGGCCGGGTCGGCCTCCGACCAGCGCACATCATCGGGTTATTCATCCAGCCGGCGCATCGGGGAGACGCCGGTGCCGGGCAGAGTCGGCTTCGCCGGCTGCTTGCCGGGGACGTCCGGTTCCTCGGTCGCGGCCGCGCGGACGATGGTGATCAGCCGGTCGGTGCTCTGCAGCGGGCTGGCCGCCGGGTCGTCATATCCCAGGAGCCGGTGGCCGCGCAGGACCGAGACGACCAGATCGGCCGTGTCCCGTACGGACTTGCCGACCTCGGACTTCACCACCGGCCGTTCCACCAGGTCCAGGCCGCTGCCCTGCTGGATCAGGTCCTCCATGACGGTGCCCGCGCTGGGGCTGTGGACGGACAGCCCCAGCAGCCGGCCGGCCGCGCTGGCCGAGGTGATCACGGAGTCGGCACCGGACTGCCGCAGCAGCGGGGCGTTCTCCTCCTCGCGCACCGCGGCGACGATGGTCGCCTTCTTGTTGAGCTGACGGGCGGTCAACGAGACCAGCACGGCGGTGTCATCGCGCTGAGTGGCGATGACGACCTGGTGGGCGCGCTGGATCTCGGCCCGCAGCAGCACATCGCTGCGGGTCGCGTCGCCGACCACTCCCGCGTAGCCCTCGGCCACCGCCGCGTCGATCACCTTGGAGCTGGGGTCGACGATGACGATGCGGTCGCGGCTCAGCCCCGTCGCGCGGAGGGTCTGGACGGCGGAACGGCCCTTCGTCCCGAAGCCGACGATGACGGTGTGGTCGCGCAAGGCGTTTCTCCAGCGTTTCAGTTGCCACTGCTCGCGGGTGCGCTCGGTCAGCACCTCCAGTGTGGTCCCGACCAGGATGATCAGGAAGAGCACCCGCAGCGGCGTGATGAGCAGGATGTTCAGCAGCCGGGCGCTGTCGCCGTAGGGCACGATGTCGCCGTAGCCCGTGGTGGAGAGGGTGACGGTCGCGTAGTAGAAGCAGTCGAGCAGGTCCACCGTGCCGTTGGCGTTGTCGTGGTACTCGTCGCGGTCCATCCAGACGATGAAGACCGTGGCGAGCAGGACGAGCAGCGCCATCAGCAGCCGCCGGCCGACCTGCCGCAGCGGCGCCTTCGGCGCGCGGCGCGGCAGCATCACCCGGTGGGAGCGGTCCTCGGGTACCTCGCGCGCCGCGGCGTCGTGCAGCGGGAGCTTCACTCGGCTCCCCCGGAGAACCCGTACGGCGCCCCGGCCGCGGGCCCAGCCGCCGACGAACCCGGCGCCCAGCCCGCTGACCAGGGAAGTTCCAGCAGTTCAAGCTCCGTGCCGGGGTCCGCACCGCCGGGCGGGACGACCGCGAGTGCGTCGGCGGCGGCGATCCCGCGCAGCATGGCCGGGCCGTGGAAGCGCAGCGGCTCCGCCGTCAGGCCGTGCCGCTCGTCGTCGCGGTAGACCACCGGGACGAGCCGGACGTCCTGCGGATGCCCGTGGACCGCGGCGGCCAGCGGCGCGCGGTACGGCTCCACGGGCCGGCGGGCCGCGAGGGTGCGGAGCAGCGGCTCGGCGAGCGTGCACAGACCGGAGACCGCGGCGAGCGGGTTGCCGGGCAGCCCGACGAGGTGCCGGCGCGGGGCGAGCCGGGCGAGCAGCATGGGGTGCCCCGGACGTACCGCCACCCCGTCCACCAGCACCTCGGCGCCCAGCCGGCGCAGGGTGGGGTGGACGTGGTCGACCGGGCCGGACGCGGTGCCGCCGGTGGTGATGACCACGTCGGCGGTGGACCGGGCGAGGGCCTCGTACAGCGTGTCGGCGTCGTCGGCGAGATGGCGCGGAGCGGGCGCCTCGACGCCCAGGGCGTGCAGCCACGGCACGAGCATCGGGCCGAGCGCGTCCCGGATCCGGCCGTCCTGGGGCAGCCCGCTGTCCAGCAACTCATCGCCCAGGACCAGGACTTCGGCCCGCGGTCGGGGGTAGGCGGTCAGCTCGTCGTAACCGGCCGCCGCGGCCAGACCGAGCACGGCGGGCGTGACCAGGACCCCGGCGGCGAGCAGTTGGTCGCCCCGACGGCACTCCTGGCCGCGCGGGCGGATGTCCTGGCCGGGCGGCGCGAGCCGCGGTGCGTACAGCCGCCGCCCGCCGCCCGCGAGTTCCCGCACCTCGCCGTGTTCTCTGCGCAGCACGGCGGTGGCGCCGGCCGGTACGCGGGCCCCGGTCGCGATCGGTACGGCATGGCCGTCGAGCAGCGCCTCCGTGGGGGCGTGGCCGGCGAGGATGCCGGGGTGCGCGCCGGTCGCGGCGTCGTCCGCGGGGCGGTCGAGGCGCCAGGGGCCGGGGCCGGAGACCGCCCAGCCGTCCATCGCCGAGGTGTCGAACGACGGCAGATCGGTGAGCGCGGTCAGCGGCTCGGCGAGCGTCCGGCCGAGCGCTTCGCCGAGCGCCGTGGTCGTCGGCCCGGGCGGCCCGGAGACGGCGCGCGCGGCGATCCGGCGGGCGGTGTGCCAGGGGAGGTCGGCCGGCCCACGGCGGGGTGCGGCGGCGGAGGCATCCGCACCGGAGGGGATGCCTTCGGCGCGCTCGCCGCGGCCGACGACGCGGTCGCCGCCGGCACCGGGCCGGTCGCCGCCGGAGGCGGGGTGCTCGCCGCCCGGAACGGGGCGTCCACCCGTGGCGCCACCGCCGGCTCCGGCGTCGGCCGCAACGGTGCCCCGACCCTCGTTGGCCAGCGCCAGGGCATCGTCGAACGGGTCGCCGGGCCCCTCGTCGCGGGGCACACGCAGCCCGTCCGGGGGCGCTCCGCCCCTGTCCCCGTCGGTCATTCGGCGGGCTTCGCTTCGGCGCCCGCGGCACCTGCGTCGGGCCCACCGGCGGCCTGCTCGGCCTCCGCCGCCCAGCGGTTGGCCAGTGCGGCGACCTGGTCGGACAGCACCTGCACGTCCCGGTCCTGCCGGCCCGCCGCGTAACCGATCAGGAACGTCGTCAGCGGCGCGGCCGGGCGGGCCACGCCGTGCGCCGCGTCCCGCGCGAGGTCGAGAAGCGCCGCCGTGTCGACATCGAGCTCGATGCCCAGTTCGGCCTTGACTGCGGTGATCCATTCGTCCAACACGTGTCCATGCTCCCTGATACGGGCGCGCGCCGCGCTGAGGGCTTCCCAGGTGTCGCAGTCGAAGGATGCCGTGGCGTCGGCGTCCTTGACCCGCGCCAGCACCAGCCGGTTCGTCACGGCCCGCAGCGGCAGCCCGGCCAGGGTGCCGTGCTCGGCCCGCACCACCGCCAGCTCGCGGCGCAGCGAGGCGGCCCGGTAGGCGGCGATCAGCGGCTGGTCCTTCCCGGCGGCGTCCTGGAGCAGCGCCCCGTCAACCGGCCCCTCGGCCGCCGCCAGCAGGGTCCGTACGGTGGCGGGGGTCAGGAAGGGCAGGTCGGCGGAGAGCGCGAGCACCACGGCAGCGGTGGTGTGCCGCAGGCCGGCGTCCAGCGCGGCGAGCGGGCCGCCGCCGGGCGGGTCCTCCAGGGCGCGCACGACGGTCCGGGCGGTCGGGCGGCCGGGACCGACCACGACGGTGATCGCCGCGTCGGGGCAGGCGGCGAGCACCCGGTCCAGAAGGGCGCGGCCGCCGACGGAGAGGGCGGGTTTGTCCGCCCCGCCGAGCCGCCGGGCCGCGCCTCCGGCCAGGATGACGGCGTCGTGCTCGATGTGGTCGTTCACCCCTTGAGTATCACCAGGGGCAGGGCGCTCACACAGAGGCGGCACGGGACGGAAGGCTCAGCGCCGCGCGGATGCCGTGGCGGGCCCCGGTGAGGCGGCCGGTCCTGGCGTGGCCGGCCGGGCCACAGCGGCCGGCTCGGACACCGCCGCCCTCACCCGTGCGGCTCTCCGCGCTCACAGCCCCCGCAGCAACAGCGCGGGCTGCTCCACGCAGTCGGCGACGAACCGCAGGAAGCCCCCGGCGGTGCCGCCGTCGCACACCCGGTGGTCGAAGGTGAGCGACAGCTGGACGACCTGCCGGACGGCCAACTCCCCGTCATGCACCCAGGGCTTGGCGGCTATCCGGCCCACACCGAGCATCGCCGCCTCGGGGTGGTTGATGATCGGCGTGGAGCCGTCGACGCCGAAGACGCCGTAGTTGTTGAGGGTGAAGGTGCCGTGTGTCAGCTCGGCCAGGGACAGTCCACCCGCCCTGGCGGTTTCGGTGAGCCGGGCGAACTCGGCGGAGAGGTCCTCGACGGTCCGCGCATGGGCGTCCCGTACGACCGGCACCACCAGGCCGCGGTCGGTCTGCGCCGCGAAGCCCAGATGGACGGCCGGCAGCCGGACGATCTCCTGGGTCTTGGTGTCCACAGTGGAGTTGAGCTGCGGGAACCGGGCGAGGGCGGCCGTGGTGATCCGGGCCAGCAGCGCGAGCAGCGACACCTTGGGGGCACCGGGCACATTCATCGCCCTGCGGGCGGCGAGGAGTTCGGTGGCGTCGGCGTCCACCCAGCAGGTGGCCTCCGGGATCTCCCGCCGGCTGCGGCTGAACTTCTCGGCCGCCGCACCCAGCATCCCCCGCAGCGGAATCCGCTCCTCGCCGGTCGGGGCCGCGGCCCCGGCAGGCGTCGTGACCGGCTCCGGGCCGGGGGCGGTCAGGACACCGGTCACCGTGCCGGCAGCGGCCCCTGCCGCGCCCGTCACACCGGCACCGGCCGTCGCACGCTCCTGTCGCGTCCGGATCGCACACTCGACATCCGTACGGAGAATGAGCCCGTCCCGCCCCGAACCGGTCACCTCCCGCAGATCCAGGTCGTGTTCCCGGGCCATCCGCCGTACCAGCGGCGAGATGACGGCCACCGTACGGCTGCCGGCATCCGCCGCACCGGCCGCGGCCGAGCCGTTCGCCCCCGTACGCGCCCCGGCTGCGGCCACGGCCCCGGGGGCCGCCGCAGCGTCCGCGCCGGAGCTGTCCTGCCCGGCCGCCGTCACCTGCTCCGCCGGCCGCGGCGCCCCTGCCGCGGGGCCCGTGGTGCCGCCCGGCCGGATCCGGCGCCGCCGCGCCGCCGCCGCGCTCGTGCCGTACCCGACGAGCACGTTCCCCGACCCGGCCTCCGCCGCGTCCGCAGGGCTCCCAGGCGCGCCGTCGGCCGCGGAGCCATGCGCCGAGGGTCCGGTCCCGGCCAGATCGTCCGGTACCGCGCCGACCGCGACCGTCACCAGCGGTGCGCCCACCGGGACTTCAGCGCCCTCGTCGCCGAAGCGCGCGGTCACCACCCCGCCGTACGGGCAGGGCACCTCCACCATCGCCTTGGCGGTCTCGACCTCCACGACGGGCTGGTCGACGGCGACCACCTCGCCGACCTCGACCATCCACGTCACGATCGTCGCCTCGGTGAGGCCCTCCCCCAGGTCGGGCAGGGTGAATTCGCGGACCACGGCCATCACTCACCACGTCCCTCGGTCCAGTCCGACTCCCACTGGAGGCGGGCGACGGTGTCCAGGATCCGGTCCACGCCGGGCAGATGGTGCCGCTCCAGCATCGGCGGGGCGTACGGGATGTCGAAGCCGGCGACGCGCAGCACCGGCGCCTCCAGGTGGTGGAAGCAGCGTTCCGTGATCCGTGCGGCGATCTCCCCTCCGGGACCGCCGAACCCGTTGGACTCGTGGACGATCACGGCACGTCCGGTGCGGCGCACCGACGCACAGACCGTCTCGTCGTCGAACGGCATCAGGGAGCGCAGGTCGACCACTTCCAGGTCCCAGCCCTCGGCACGGGCCGCCTCGGCGGCCTCCATGCAGACCGGCAGCGACGGCCCGTAGGTGATCAGCGTGGCGCTGCTGCCGCGGCGCCGGACCTCGGCCCGGCCCAGCGGGGCGACCGGCGCGGGCGCGTCCGGCGACCAGTCGGACTTGGACCAGTAGAGCCGCTTGGGCTCCAGGAAGACGACCGGGTCGTCGGAGGCGATGGCGGCCCTGAGCAGCCCGTAGGCGTCCTCGACGGTCGCCGGGGTGACGACCTGGAGCCCCGGGGTGGCGAGGTAGTACGCCTCGGAGGAGTCGCTGTGGTGCTCGACGCCGCCGATCCCGCCGCCGTAGGGAATCCGGATCGTCAGCGGCATCGGCAGGGCACCGCGGGTGCGGTTGCGCATCTTCGCCACATGGCTGACCAGCTGCTCGAACGCCGGGTAGGCGAACGCGTCGAACTGCATCTCCACGACCGGCCGCAGTCCGTACATCGCCATGCCGACGGCGGTGCCGAGGATGCCGGCCTCGGCGAGCGCGGTGTCCGTGCAGCGGTCCTCGCCGAACTCCCTGGCCAGGCCGTCGGTGACCCGGAAGACGCCGCCCAGGGTGCCGACGTCCTCGCCCATGACGTGGACGGACGGGTCCTCGGCCATGGCGTCGTGCAGGGCGCGGGTCAGTGCCTGCGCCATCGTGGCGGGCTTGCGCGCGGTCGCCGGAACGGTGGTCGTCATGGCCTGGCCTCCTCGGCGGACCCGCCGGTGCCCGCTGCGTCCTCGGGGTGTCCGGCGGCCTCGGCATCCAGCTCGGCGCGCAACTGCGCCGCCTGCTCACGCAGTTGGCTGCTCTGCTCGGCGTATACGTGGTTGAACAGGTCCATCGGGTCGAGCACCGGATCGGCGTTCATCCGCTCCCGGAGGTCGGCCGCCATCTGCTCGGCGCCGTCCCGGGTGGCGCCGACGAGTTCGTCGGTCAGCAGCCGCCGGGCCTCGAGTTCGTGCTCCAGGAGCGCTATCGGGTCGTGCGCCCGCCAGGTCTCGACCTCGGAGTCGGCGCGGTAGCGGGTGGCGTCGTCGGCGTTGGTGTGGGCCTCGATGCGATACGTGACGGCCTCGACCAGGGTGGGGCCGCCGCCTCCGCGGGCACGTTCCACGGCCTCGGTGAGCACCTCGTGCACCGCGGGCGCGTCGTTGCCGTCGACCAGGCGTCCCGGCATGCCGTATCCGACCGCCTTGTGGGCGAGGGACGGCGCCGCGGTCTGCTTGGCGAGCGGCACGGAGATCGCGAAGCCGTTGTTCTGGACCAGGAAGACGACCGGCGCCTGCCACAACGCCGCGAAGTTCAGCGCCTCGTGGAAGTCGCCCTCGCTCGTGCCGCCGTCGCCCACCATGGCCAGCGCCACCACGTCATCGCCCTTGAGACGGGCGGCGTGCGCGAGGCCCACGGCGTGGGGGAGCTGGGTGGCGAGGGGGGTGCACAAGGGGGCGATGCGGTGTTCGTGCGGGTCGTAGCCGTTGTGCCAGTCGCCGCGCAGCAGGGTCAGGGCCTGTACGGGGTCGAGGCCACGGGCCACGGCGGCCAGGGTGTCGCGGTAGCTGGGGAAGAGCCAGTCACGCTCTTCGAGGGCCAGCGCGGCGGCCACCTCGCAAGCCTCCTGGCCGGTGGAGGACGGATAGACCGCCAGCCTTCCCTGCCGGGTCAGTGCCGTGGCCTGGGCGTTGTAGCGACGGCCGCGCACCAGCTGGGCGTACAGCCGGGTCAGCAGTCCGGAGTCGAGTCGGGCCGCGGCGTCCGTGCCCAGGAGGCGGTACGGCGCCGCGTCGGGCAGGAGGGGCGCGGGGTCGACGCGCGGCCGCCATGCGGGCGGCGGGCCGGCCAGGCTGCTCTTGTTCCTGCTGCTGCCGGGCTGCTCTAGGACCGTCATGTCGAGCACCTCCTCGGATCAGGGGGTGGCGCGCGGGCGCCTCATTGGGGTGGTGGGCGGACGGCGGATGGGCAGGATGGAGTCGGTCGGGGCGGCTGAGCCCTTCCCTACCGATTGTTCGGTCGCTGATGCATTTTGGCTACAGGCGGGTTCAGCCTGTGGACAAACGGTTCTCCACAGCTTGAGATGAAGACAGGGCGTCCACAAAGGGGAGGCGGGACCATATGCCGGACGAACAGATGGCCAACAGCGGAGGACCGTCGTCACACCCCGCCCCGCCATCACCGGCCGCACGCCCGCTGGACACCATCGACCGCTCGATCCTGCGCATGCTGCAGACCGACGGCCGGGCCTCGATACGCTCCGTGGCCGAGCGGGTGCACGTCTCGCGCGCCAATGCGTACGCGCGGATCAACCGGCTCATCGACGACGGCGTGATCCGCGGCTTCAGCGCCCTCGTCGACCAGGAACGGGCAGGCCAGGGCGCCTCCGCGTACATCACGCTGAAAATCGTCCAGAACTCCTGGCGGACCGTGCGCAAGCAGCTGACGTCACTGCCGGGCGCTACCCATATCGCGCTGGTCAGCGGCGATTTCGACGTGCTGCTGCTGGTCCATACCAAGGACAACCGCGAACTGCGCGAACTGGTCCTCACCCGCATCCAGTCGATACCCGAAGTCCTCAGCACCAGGACGCTGCTGGTCTTCGAGGAGACGAACCTGGGGCCGGAGGAGGCGTAGGACGTGGGGCGGGGCTCAACCGCTGTCGCCGGCGCCGAAAGGGAGGGGTGGGGGCCGTACCCCTTGCCGTTGGCCGGCAGGGGCGGGGCTCAGCCGCTGACGCCGGCGGGGAGAAGCCGGATCTCGGGCTCGGACTCGGCTACTGACCACTGGCCACGAGAAGCCGGATCTCGGGCCCGGCCGCTGACCCGTGCCCGGTGCCCGCGAGAAGCCGCTCTGCCCCCTTGCCTACGACGCGAGGCTGCCGCTGCGGCTTCCCCCGCCCCCTCCCCCTCTCCCCCTTCGGGGGAGGGGGCGGGGGGTGGGTTCGGGGGTGGGGGGTGCCAGCAGCTCAGCTCACACCGCCCACTCCAGGCAAGACCCCCCGCCCCTCAGACCTTCCGCAGCCCCGCGAACGCCGTCCGCACCACGGCCTCGGCGACCTCGTCACGGCTGGCCGCGCCGCCGCGCCCCGGCCGGTACCACTCCACAATCGAGTTGATCATGCCGAAGAGCAGCCGGGTGGCCAGTCGGATGTCCACGTCGTCCCGCAGATCACCGTCAGCGGCGGCCTGTTTGAGCAGATCGGCGACGTTGTGGTCGAACTCCCGGCGGCGCTCCATCGCCCACCGCTCGGTGTCCGTGTTTCCGCGCACCCGCAACAGCAGCGTCACGTAAGGCAGTTCGTCCATCAGCACCTCGGCCACGCGCCGGGTCACGTACTCCAGCCGCTCGATGGCTCGCCCCTGTAGGGCGCCCGGTTCCTCCAGCACACCGAACAGGCCGTCCAGGGCCCGGCTTATCGCGCGGCGCAGCAGCTCTTCCTTGCTGCGCACGTGGTGGTAGATCGAGGACTTCGAGATACCGGCCGCCTTGGAGAGGTGCTCCATGGACGTGCCGTCGTAGCCGCGCTCGATGAACACCTCGACGGCGACCGCGAGCAGCGAATCAGGCGTATAGGTGTCGCGCTTGGCCATGGTCATGATTAGAGCACCAATTCCTCGAGGTCCGCACGGCGCCGTAGCGCCCAGGACGGTACGTAGCGTCCGCCGGCGTGGTGACGGTGCAGCGAGTCCAGCAGGTGCCACACCCAGTGGGCACCGAGCCGCTCGGCCCACTCCATGGGGCCGCCGGGATAGTTCACGCCCAGCCGCATGGCCGTGTCGATGTCCTCGGGGGACGCGACCTCGCGGGCCGCCGCGTCCACGGCGAAGTCGATGATCATGGCGATGGTCCGGGCGACGATCATGCCAGGGACGTCCTCGATCACGCTGACCTGCTTGCCCAGCGCCTGGAACAGCCCGATCGCCTCCGCGAGGTCCGCCTCGGAGCAGGTGACCGAGGCCGCGAGGGCGATCCGGGTGGCGGCCCGGTAGTCGAGCGAGAGATCGAAGCGGATGCACTTCTCGTACCCGACGCCCGTCGCCGGACAGCCGTTGGTCAGCGCGAGGCGCGCTCCCCCGGGGAGCCGGATGAAGCCCTCCGATTCCCCCGGCGCGCGGTCCGGGGTGACCTTGATGCCCGCCTCCTCGATCAGCTCCCGCAGCACCGCCGCGGGGCCGGGCAGCACCCCGTGCACGGCGACGGCCTCCGGGGCGGGCCGGGGCGCGGCGGTACGCGGCTCGGGCCGGCCGGCGCCCTCGGAGTGGTCGAACCATCCGCGTCCCGTCTTGCGGCCGTGCAGCCCCGACTCCACCAGCCGGCGCTGCGCCAGGGAGGGGGTGAACTTCGGGTCCTGGAAGAAGCCCTGCCACACGGAGTGGGTGACCGCCTCGTTCACGTCCTGCCCGATGAGGTCGGTCAGCTCGAACGGCCCCATCTTGAAGCCGGCGCCCTCGCGCAGCACGGCATCGATGGTGGCGGGGTCCGCCGTGCGCTCCTCGTAGGCGCGCAGTGCCTCGGCGTAGAAGGGGCGGGCGATGCGGTTGACGATGAAGCCGGGGGTGTCGGCGCAGCGCACCGGCTTCTTTCCCCAGGCCGCGGCGGTGTCGTACGCGGTGGTGGCGGCCGCCTCCCCGGTGGCGAAGCCGCTGATCACCTCGACCAGGGGGAGCAGGGGCGCGGGATTGAAGAAGTGCAGTCCCACGCAGCGGCCGGGGTGGCGCAGCCGGCCCGCGACCGCGGTCACGGACAGCGAGGAGGTGTTGGTGGCCAGGAGGCAGTCGGCGGCCACGACGTCCTCCAGGGCCGCGAAGAGCTCCTGTTTGGCGGGGAGTTGTTCCAGGATCGCCTCGATGACCAGCGCGGCGTCGGCGAGCTCCGCGAGGTCGGCGGCGGGGGAGAGGCGCGCACGGGCGGCATCCCGCTCCGCCGCCGGAATCCGGCCTTTCTCCACGAGCCGGTCCAGCCGTCCGGCGATCGTCTCGGCCGCCGCCCGGGCGCGCCCGGGGGCGGTGTCGTAGAGGCGTACGCGATGGCCGGCGACCAGCGCCACCTGCGCGATGCCCTGTCCCATGGTGCCGGTGCCCACCACTGCCACGGTGCTGCTGGTCCCGAGTGCCGTCATGCCAGCTGATCCTCCCCGTCCGACTTTTCCACAGGCTGGCCGGGCCCTCTTGCCCCGACCGATCGTTCGGTTACTCTAACTCCGTTGCCCTGTCCACTCCCAGCCCTTATCCACCCTCCGCCCGGCTCGACGAGGAGTTGGTCATCGATGGCCGCCGAAATGACCGCAGCGCAGTTGATCGAGAAGCACCGCCCGACCCTCGACCAGGCGCTGGACGCGATCCGCACCCGCGCGTACTGGTCCCCGCACCCCGAGCACCCGAAGGCGTACGGCGAGAACGCCGCGCCCGACGGCCTGGCCGCGTTCGAGGCGCTGCGCGGCAAGCGCTTCGAGCTCGACCAGCCCGGCACGGACGACTGGGCGGGCGAGGAAGTATCGCCCTACGGGCCGGAGTTGGGCATCAGCTATCCCCACCCGGACGTCGACGTGCTGCTGCCGGCGATGCGCTCCGCGCTCCCCTCCTGGCGGGACGCGGGCCCGGAGACGCGCGCGGCGGTGTGCCTGGAGATCCTTTCGCGGATCAGCGCCCGCACCCATGAGTTCGCGCAGGCCGTGATGCACACCAGCGGGCAGGCGTTCATGATGGCGTTCCAGGCGGGTGGGCCGCACGCCCAGGACCGCGGCCTGGAGGCGGTGGCGTACGCGTACGCCGAGCAGGTGCGCACCCCCGGACAGGCACCGTGGTCCAAGCCGCAGGGCAAGCGTGATCCGCTGGAGCTGACCAAGAGCTTCACGGCCGTACCGCGCGGAATCGCCCTGATGATCGGCTGCAACACCTTCCCGACCTGGAACGGCTACCCGGGACTGTTCGCCTCTCTGGCGACCGGCAACCCGGTGCTGGTCAAGCCGCATCCGCGGGCCGTCCTGCCGCTGGCGCTGACCGTCAAGGTGGCGCGCGAGGTGCTCGACGACGCCGGATTCCCCGCCGACCTGGTGTGCCTGGCCGTGGACAAGCCCGGTGAGGGCCTGGCCAAGACGCTGGCCGTCCGTCCCGAGGTCCGGATCATCGACTACACCGGCTCGACCGCCTTCGGCGACTGGCTGGAGACGCACGCCCGGCAGGCACAGGTCTTCACGGAGAAGGCCGGGGTCAACACCGTCGTCATCGACTCCACCGATGACTACAAGGGCATGCTCGGCAACCTCGCCTTCTCGCTGTCCCTCTACAGCGGCCAGATGTGCACCACACCGCAGAACCTGCTGATCCCCCGCGGGGGCATCACGACGGACGCCGGACCGAAGTCGTACGACGAGGTCGTCACCGATCTCGCCGGCGCGGTCAGCGGCCTGCTGGGCGACGACGCGCGCGCCAACGCGCTGCTGGGCGCGATCGTCAATCCCCAGGTCAAGGAGCGGATCCAGGCCGCCGCCGGGCTGGGCGAGGTGGCGCTGGCCTCCCGTGAGGTGGCCAATCCCGAGTTCCCCGGGGCCACGGTCCGCACGCCGGTGATCGTCAAGCTGGACGGCGCCAAGCCGGACTCCGAGGCGGCGTATCTGTCGGAGTGCTTCGGGCCGGTGTCCTTCGCGGTGGCTGTGGACTCCGCGGCCGACGCGGTGGATCTGCTGCGGCGCACCGTCCGCGAGAAGGGCGCCATGACGGTCGGCGCGTACACCACCTCCGCCGAGGTGGAGCAGCTGGTCGAGGACGCCTGCCTGGAGGAGTGCGCCCAGCTGTCGCTGAACCTGACCGGCGGCGTCTATGTGAACCAGACCGCGGCGTTCTCGGACTTCCATGGCTCCGGTGGCAACCCCGCGGCCAATGCGGCGCTCTGCGACGGCGCGTTCGTGGCGAACCGCTTCCGGACGGTGGAGGTGCGCCGGCCGGCGTGAACGGGATGAACGCGGGCCCGGGAGGCTTCCCCGGGCCCGGCGGGCGGGCCGTGGCGCCCGTCAGACGGCCTCCGGGCCCTCGATCCGGGCATGCCGCCCGATCCAGGCGTGCATGGCGATGGCGGCCGCGGCCCCCGCGTTGATCGAGCGGGTCGAGCCGAACTGCGCGATCGAGCAGACCAGCGAGGCGTGCCGACGTGCCTCCTCGGTCAGCCCCGGCCCTTCCTGCCCGAAGAGCAGCACACAGCGGCGCGGCAGCACGGTCGTCTCCAGCGGCACGGAGCCGGGGAGGTTGTCGATCCCGATGATCGGCAGCCCCTCGGCCGTGGCCCAGGCGGTGAGGTCCGCGGTGTCCGGGTGGTGGCGGACATGCTGATAGCGGTCGGTCACCATCGCGCCCCGGCGGTTCCAGCGGCGCTGCCCGACGATGTGCACCTCCTTGGCCAGGAAGGCGTTCGCGGTCCTGACGACGGAGCCGATGTTGAAGTCGTGGCCCCAGTTCTCGACGGCCACGTGGAAGTCGTGGCGCCGGGTGTCGAGGTCCGCGACGATCGCCTCGCGCGTCCAGTAGCGGTACTGGTCGACGACGTTGCGGCGATCGCCGTGTGCGAGCAGCTCGGGGTCGTAGTGGTCGCCCTGGGGCCAGGGCTCCGGGTGCGGACCGACACCGATCCGGGTCCCGTAGCCCTCGTCGTACTGGAGGGGCTCGTCAGGGGCGGTTTTCTCGCTGCTCACCCCACGAGCGTATGGCCACCGCCGGAGTGGTCCGTACGGGCCTCCGGCTCGCCGCCCCCGGCCGCGCCGTCCGCAGTGCCCGTCCCGCCCCGCGTGAAGAGGCGTTGGCGCAGGCCGGAGACGTGTCCGGAGAGCCAGGTCAGGAAGTTCGTGGGCAGGAAGACCGCGTCCGCCGCGATCATCGCGAGCGAGAAGAACGGCAGGCCCAGCAGGAACGCGATCGAGAGGTGCTCACAGATCATCACGACCAGGAGCACGTTCTTCAGCCGCCGGTTGAACAGCGTGAACGGGAAGGCGACCTGGACGATCACCGTGCCGTAGGTGATCAGCATGATCATCACGCCGTTGCTGCCGAGCAGCTGTGACAGCGCCGGCCAGGGGGAGAAGTAGTCCAGGTGCATCGGGTAGAAGACGGCGGTGCCGTCCTGCCAGCGGGTGCCCTGGATCTTGTACCAGCCGGCGGTGGCGTAGATCAGGCAGACCTCCACCATGATCACCAGCAGGGCGCCGTTGTGGGCGAGCTTCGCGAGGGTGTCGAGCACGACGCGCGGCTCGCCGGGGGCGTGGCGCTGCACCGCCCACCACAGGCCGTGCGCGGCCCACAGGCCCCACAGCACCAGGCTCCAGCCGATGTGCGGGAACGGGCCGTGTCCGAACCAGGTGAGGCCATGGCCGCCGCTGAGCTGGGCGACGGCCAGTCCGAGGCCCAGTACGGCCCACAGGACGAGACCGGTCAGATCACGCGCCGGAGCGGGCGTCCCGGCTGCCTCGGCCCGCTTGGCACGGCGCGCGTCGAGCGACCAGACCTGCCCGCACCGGGTCAGCACGAGATACATCGACATCAGGTGGATGACGTTGTCGCCGCCGTCCCCTATGAAGATGCTGCGGTTCTGCAGCGAGATCACGCCGAGCATGAAGAGCACCGACATGGTGCGGGTGCGCCAGCCGACCATCAGCGCGGCGGCGGCCAGGATGGCCACGAAGTAGACGAACTCGAACCACCCCCTGCCCCCGGACCACAGCAGCACGGAGAAGGCGTGGTTGGTGTCCAGGAGCCGGCGCGCCATGTCCGTGCTCCAGGGGCCGTCGGGCCCGTAGAGGGTCGCCCGGTTGGGCCACTCGCGCAGCAGGAACAGCAGCCAGGTCGCCGAGAAGCCGATCCGGATCACGGCGGTCTGGTACGGCGCCAGCGCCCGCCCGGTGGCGCGCCCGAAGCCCCGCCCGATGGCGCGCTCGATACGGGTCTCCTCATAGGGGGCGGCGGGAGACGTGGCGGGCGCCTGGGGCGCCTCGGCCTCCTGAGATGCCTGCGCCTGCTGTGGCACGTCGGTCGGCTCCGTGGTCTGCGGCGGTGAGGCGCTCTGCGTACGCGGCGGCTGCTGCGGCGTCGGTGACGTCACTGGATCTTCGCCCCCTCGGGCAGGTCGGCTGCGGTGACCTGCCACCAGGGCAGCACTCGGTACACGGGCCTGTTACTGATCTTCTCGGTGCTCCACGGCGGCGGGCTGACCGGCGTCGTCTGCGAACGGACCTGGATCCGGTCGATCCGGCCACCGGCCCGCGTCCACTCCTCGCTCATCCGGAGCATCACGATGCGCCGGATGTAGGTCTCGGCCATCTCGCCACGCAGGCCGAGCGGACGGTTCTGCGCGGTGTGGGAGTTGACGAAGAGCTCCCAGCCCCGCCGCAGCTGGTTCTGCTGGGTGTGGCTGGGCAGCGGGTTGTGCAGGATGGCGCGGCCGTCGCGAGCGGTCAGATCGGTCCAGCCGGTGGTCCGCGCGGTCCCGTCCTCGGTGCGCAGCTGTGCGCGGACCTGGACCGCGATGTTCTGCTGCAGCGGATTGGGGGCGAACAGCTTCCAGTTCTGTTCGTATTCGGGATACACGTACTCGCTGATCAGGGAGCCCTGCTGCTTGCTGAGCGTGTTCGACGGCGCGACGTGCAGGAACATCATCGCGAGATGGATCGCGACGATGACGGCGACGGCGCAGGCCGCCACTCCTATGACGATCCGCGAGGGCAGCGAGAGCGCGGCCAGTGGCCGCGTTTCGTCCCCGTATGACTGCATTCCCGCCCCGTTCCCAGAATCCATGCGGTCAACCCCGCTCCGGAACCGTACCTACGCGCCCGCACCGGGCACACCCTCTCCCGAGTTATCCACAGGCTTGACACCCGCGGCCCGCCCACTCACCATTGAACCGAACGATCGGTCGGTCGGGAGCGAGGGGGCACCACATGACGACGATCGCGCCGGAGGAGACGGCCCACGAGGCCGTGTTCGACGCCACCGTTGCCGCGGACGAGCGCATCGAACCGCGGGACTGGATGCCGGACGCCTACCGCTCGACGCTCGTACGCCAGATAGCGCAGCACGCACACTCCGAGATCATCGGCATGCAGCCGGAGGGCAACTGGATCACCCGGGCGCCCTCGCTGCGCCGCAAGGCGATCCTGCTGGCGAAGGTCCAGGACGAGGCCGGCCACGGCCTGTACCTCTACAGCGCCGCCGAGACCCTGGGCACGAGCCGCGACGAGCTGCTCGACAAGCTCCACTCCGGCCGTCAGAAGTACTCCTCGATCTTCAACTACCCCACGCTGACCTGGGCCGACGTCGGCGCCATCGGATGGCTGGTGGACGGCGCGGCGATCACGAATCAAGTCCCGCTGTGCCGCTGCTCCTACGGCCCCTACGCCCGCGCGATGGTCCGCATCTGCAAGGAGGAGTCCTTCCACCAGCGGCAGGGCTACGAACTCCTCCTGCACCTCAGCCGGGGCACCGAGGCTCAGCACGCCATGGCGCAGGATGCGGTGGACCGCTGGTGGTGGCCGTCCCTGATGATGTTCGGCCCGCCCGACGACGAGTCGTCGCACTCCGCCCAGTCCATGGCCTGGAAGATCAAGCGGCACTCCAACGACGAGCTGCGCCAGCGCTTCGTGGACATCTGCGTACCCCAGGCCGAAGCGCTCGGCCTGACGCTCCCCGATCCCGACCTGACGTGGAACGAGGAACGGGGCCACTGGGACTTCGGCCCGATCGACTGGACCGAGTTCCGCGAGGTCCTCAAGGGCAACGGCCCCTGCAACGACCAGCGGATCGGCCAACGCCGACGGGCACACGAGGAAGGCGCCTGGGTGCGCGAGGCAGCCGCCGCACACGCGGCCAAGCACGGGAAGGCCGTCCGATGACGACACCACGCCCCACCGAAGGCACCGCGACCGCCGGGGAAGCGACCGCCCGGCCCACGGACTGGCCGCTGTGGGAGGTCTTCGTGCGCAGCCGTCGCGGCCTGTCGCACACCCACGCCGGCAGCCTCCACGCGCCGGACGCCGAGATGGCGCTGCGCAACGCCCGCGACCTCTACACCCGCCGCTCGGAGGGCGTCTCGATATGGGTGGTGCCCTCCGCCCAGGTCACCGCCTCCTCACCGGACGAGAAGGACTCCTTCTTCGAGCCGGCCGGCGACAAGCCCTACCGCCACCCGACCTTCTACGAGATCCCGGACGGGGTGCATCACCTTTGATCAACGTCACGGCCACCCCGGCCCTGCCCCTCGGGGACGACGCCCTGATCCTCTCCCACCGCCTGGGCGAGTGGGCCGGGCACGCCCCGGTCCTGGAGGAGGAGGTCGCACTGGCCAACGTCGCGCTGGACCTGCTCGGCCAGGCCCGTGTTCTGCTGTCCCTGGCCGGCGACGAGGACGAGCTGGCGTACCTCCGCGAGGAGCGGCAGTTCCGTAATCTCCAGCTGGTCGAGCAGCCCAACGGCGACTTCGCCCACACCATCGCCCGGCAGCTCTACTTCTCCACCTATCAGGAGCTGCTGTTCGAGCAACTCGCATCCGGAGAAAGCGAGTTGGCGCCACTCGCCGGCAAGGCCGTCAAGGAGATCGCCTACCACCGCGACCACGCCGAGCAGTGGACGGTACGGCTGGGCGACGGCACCGACGAGAGCCACACCCGCATGCAGCGCGCCCTCGACACCCTCTGGGGCTTCACCGGCGAGATGTTCGAACCGGTCGACGGGCTGGAATCGGTGCCCTGGACGACCCTCCACGACGCCTGGACGACCCGCATCACCGCCACCCTGAGCCAGGCCACGCTCACCGTCCCGGAGGGCCCCCAGCGCGGGGCCTGGACAGCGGGCGCAGGCCGCCAGGGCATACACACCGAACCGTTCGGACGACTGCTCGCCGAGATGCAGCACCTCCACCGCAGCCACCCGGGAGCGACATGGTGACCACCACCGCCCTCGAAGCGGAACTGCTGGCGCTCGCCGGCTCCGTTCCCGACCCCGAGCTGCCCGTTCTCACCCTCGCCGAGCTCGGCGTGGTGCGTGAGGTGCGGATGACCGCGCCGCACCGCGTCGAGGTCGACCTGACGCCGACGTACACCGGCTGCCCGGCCATCGAGGCGATGTCCGCCGACATAGAGCGCGTGCTGCATGACCACGGCGTACCGGAGGTCGAGGTCCGTACGGTCCTCAGCCCCCCGTGGAGCACCGACGCGATCACCGCAGAAGGCCGCCGCAAGCTCGCCGAATTCGGGATCGCGCCCCCACGCCCCACCGGGCCGGCCGGCGGGCCGGTCACCGTCGACCTCACCATCCGCTGCCCGCACTGCGGGTCGACCGACACCACCCTGCTCAGCCGGTTCTCCTCCACAGCCTGCAAGGCGCTTCGCCGCTGCGAGTCCTGCCGCGAACCCTTCGACCACTTCAAGGAGTTGTGATGTTCCACCCGCTCCAGGTGCGGGAGATCGAGCGGCTCACGGACGACGCGGTGGCCGTCACCTTCGCGGTCCCGCACGAGCTGCGCGAAACCTTCCGGCACACCCCCGGGCAGCACATCGCACTGCGCAGAACGGTCGACGGCCAGGAGATCCGCCGCACCTACTCCATCTGCACCCCCGCCACCGACGAGCCCGTGCTTCGGGTGGGCATCCGCCTGGTCGAGGACGGCGCCTTCTCGACGTACGCGCTCAAGGAACTGGCTGTCGGCGACACGGTGGAGGCGATGGCTCCGGCCGGCCGCTTCACCCTCGCACCGCGCCCCGGCCACTTCGTCGGAATCGTCGGAGGCAGCGGCATCACGCCCGTCCTGTCCATCGCCGCCACCCTGCTCGCTCAGCAGCCGGAAGCCCGCTTCTGCCTCATCCGCAGCGACCGCACGGCGGCCTCGACGATGTTCCTGGAAGAGGTGGCCGACCTCAAGGACCGCTACCCCGACCGCTTCCAGCTCATCCACACCCTCTCCCGCGAGGAGCAGCAAGCCGGTCTCCCCTCCGGCCGCCTGGACGAGCCCCGGCTCCGCTCGCTCCTGCCGGCCCTGCTGAAGATCGACGCAGTCGACGGCTGGTACCTCTGCGGCCCCTACGGGCTGGTGCAAGGCGCCGAACGCGCCCTGCGCGCCCTGGAGGTGCCCCGGCACCGCATCCACGAAGAGATCTTCCACATAGACAACGGCGCGGGCGGCGCGAGCGTCCCGGCTGCCGCCACCCCCGCACACAGCACGGTGACCGCCACCCTCGACGGCCGCTCCGGCACCTGGCCGGTCCACGACGGCGAGGCCCTGCTCGATGCGGTGCTCCGCAACCGTGCGGACGCCCCGTACGCCTGCAAGGGCGGGGTCTGTGGCACCTGCCGCGCCTTCCTGGTCTCCGGCGAGGTCCGCATGGACCGGAACTTCGCTCTGGAGTCCGACGAGGTGGACGCCGGTTACGTCCTGGCCTGCCAGTCCCACCCGGCCACGGAAAAGGTCGAGCTGGACTTCGACCGTTAGGACGCGGGAGGTGGGGGCCGGCCGGTGGCTGCTCTGCCCGGCCCGGCTCCCGGGCAGGTCGGCACGTCGGCCGGCCGCCCACCCCTCACGTCCCCGCCCCCTGCCCCGTACGTGCTGGCGCCTACCGCAGCGGCCTACCGCTCCGGCCCTCTCCCACCTTTCAGCACCACCGCCATTCCCAATTCCTGCAACCTGTTCTACCTTGACGCATCGTCAGATGAAGGCGCCGCGCGGGAGGACAGACCAGTGGACTTCACCTTCACCGAGGAGCAGCAGGCCGCCGTCGAAGCGGCAAGGGCCGTCTTCTCGGGGGTCGCTCCGGACAGCGTGCCCAGCCCCGCGCTCACCGCAGGGGCGGTCGCCGAGGACTTCGACCGCGCGCTGTGGCACAAGCTCGCCGACGCCGATCTGCTGAGCCTGCTCATCGCCCCCGAACACGGCGGCGCGGGCCTGGACCCCATCGCGCTGTGCCTCGTACTGCGCGAGGCGGCCAAGGTGCTGGCGCGCGTCCCGCTGCTGGAGTCCGGCGCCGCCGCACTCACCCTCCAGCGGTACGCGACCGATGCGCTGCGAGCGGAGGTGCTGCCCGGCATCTCCGCCGGGGAACTCGTCGTCACCGCCGCCGCCACCGGCCGCACCGGCCACGAACCGGCCGAGCGCGCGGTGGCAGCCCGCCAGGACGGCGACGACTGGCTCCTCACCGGCACCCAGACCGCCGTCCCCTGGGCCGCGACGGCGGACCGGATCCTGCTGCCCGCCCACACCGCGGAGGGTCACTCCGTACTCGCCCTCGTCCCGCGCACGCACTCCGGCGTCACCCTCGACGACCAGATCTCCACCAGCGGAGAGCGTCTCGCCGAGGTCCAGCTGGACGGCGTACGGCTCAGCAGCCGCGAGGTGATCACCGATCCTGCCGCCTGGGAATTGCTGCGCAACGTCCTGACCACCGGCACCTGTGCCCTCGCCCTCGGCCTCGGCGACCGCGTACTGGCTCTGACCAGCGACTACACCAGCAAACGCGAACAGTTCGGATTCCCGGTGGCGACCTTCCAGGCCGTCGCCGTCCAGGCCGCGGACCGCTTCATCGACCTGCGCGCCATGGAGGCCACGCTCTGGCAGGCCGCCTGGCGCATCACCACCGACGCCGCCGGCCCGCTACCGCCCGCCGGGGACATCGCGGTCGCCAAGATCTGGGCCTCCGAAGGCGTACGCCGCGTCGTCCAGACCGCCCAGCATCTGCACGGCGGTTTCGGCGCCGACACCGACTACGTCCTGCATCGCTACCACGCCTGGGCCAAGCAGCTCGAACTCTCACTGGGCCCGGCCGCCGCCCACGAGGAAGCCCTCGGCGGCCTGCTGGCCACCCACCCGCTGGGGTGAAGCGGGCGACTGCGATGTGGGCCCAGCGCTCACCCGACCGCAGGCCCGTGAGTCCGGGAGTCCGCAGTCCGGAGTCCGAATCCGGACTCCGGCTAGACGACCGTCCCGGAGCCGCCCTTGCCGTCCGTAACGGGGCGGCCGGCGGACTCCCACGCCTGCATACCGCCCGCGACGTTCACCGCGTCGATGCCCTGCTGGAGCAGATACTGCGCCACCTGCGCCGAACGCCCGCCGACCCGGCACAGCACGTACACCTTGCCGCTCTCGGGCGCCGCCTCCGTCAACTCGCCGTAGCGAGCGACGAATTCGCTCATCGGAATGTGCAGCGCGCCCTCGGCGTGCCCCGCCTCCCACTCGTCGTTCTCGCGCACGTCCAGAAGGAAGTCCTCGGACGAGAGGGCATCGACAGCGACGGTGGGTACAGAGCCAAATTGCATAGTCACGACGCTACCCGACCAGCTGCGCGAGGTGAGCCTCGCGCTCTGCGACATCGGCGAGCAGCTTCTCGGCGATCTCGTCCAGCAGTGCGTCCGGGTCCTCCGGCGCCATCTTGATCATCGCGCCGATCGCGCTGTCCTCCAGCTCGGCGGCGACGGCAGCCAGCAGTTCCTTGCGCTCGGCCAGCCACTCCAGGCGGGCATAAAGCTCCTCACTCTCGCTGAGTCGCTCCTCGGCCGGCGCGGGACCGGCCTCCCATTCCTGCGCCAGCCGACCCAGCGCCGCCTCGTCACCCTGGCTGTACGCCCTGTTGACCCGTGCGATGAACTCGTCCCGCCGTGCCCGCTCGGCATCGTCCCGGGCCAGGTCGGGGTGGGCCTTGCGGACCAGCTCGCGGTACGCCTTGCGGGCCTCCTCGCTGGGCCGCACCTTCTGCGGCGGCTGCACCGACTGCTCGGTCAGCATCGCCTGCGCCTCCGGGAAGATCCCCTCCGCCCCCATCCAGCCGTGGAACAACTCCTCCACCTCGGGCATCGGCAGCACCGCTGCCCGCGCTTCCCGCGCCTTCCGGAGGTCCTCGGGGTCGCCGGTCTGCGCCGCGACCGCCTCGGCGATCTGGGCATCCAGCTCGTCCAGCCGCGCGTACATGGGGCCGAGGCGCTGGTGGTGCAGCCGGGAGAAGTTCTCGACCTCGACCCGGAAGGTCTCCACCGCGATCTCGAACTCGATCAGCGCCTGCTCCGCGGCCAGCACCGCCTTCGCCAGCCGCCGGGTCGCCTCGTCCTGACGCGCGCCATCCCCCGCATCCCGCTGACCAGCGTCGCCCTGACCCGCGCCACTTTGCCCGGCATCCTGCTGACCAGCGTCGGGCTGGCCGTCGTCCACCTGGCCGTCGTCGCGGTGACCGGCGCCGCGGTGACCGGCGCCGGCTCCGCTCGCTGCGTCCTGCGTTCCCTGCCCGCCGCGGGCGTCGGGTGCCTGCGTGCCGCCCTGGGCACCCGAGGTACCCGGTACGTCCGCTCCGTGCTGGCCGTCCTGCGCGTTCTCCGCGTGCGAGTTCGTCACCCGGTCAGCGTACGGCCCATGTGGGCTGTGACTCTCGGCCGCCATGCACCACTGCTTTCCGGCTTCCCCTCCCCCCGGGGGCCCTCCCCCCACCCACCCGCCTCCACCACCACCGCTTAGGGCACGACCAGCCCAGGCACGACCAGCTCACACAACACACACGGCTCACAAGCTCACAAAGGGCCGTAAGCAACCACGTCCAACAACAGAGCAGGCGACAGCCTCCACCCCAGTCGCCGCGCAGCGGAGTGGCCACTCCCGGCGCCAGCCCACGCTCGCCCGTCTACCGCGGCGCTCACCACCACGCCCAGCGGCCGGCGCCCGGCCTCTGCGCCCGCTTACCCGCCTCTCCCCTCCCCGGACGGGCGGACGGGCGGGCGGGTGGCTCAGACTCCCAGTTCAGCTGCCACGCGACCGCTCTTGATGGCCGCGATCAAGGCTGCGTGATCGGCTTCGGTTCGGTCCGCGTAGGTGAGCGCGAATCTGGCTATGGCCTCGTCCAGCTCCTCGTTCTTGCCGCAGTAGCCGCCCACCAGGCGTGGGTCGACGCTATGGGCGTGGGCTCGGGCCAGGAGGGCGCCGGTCATGCGGGCGTAATCGTCCAGCTGATCGCCGGACAGCTGCCCCGGGTCCACGCTGCCCTTGCGGTTCCTGAACTGGCGGACCTGGAATGGGCGCCCGCCCGCCGGTGAGCCTTCAGGGTGGATCGCTGCCGTGGCCGATGCAGCAGCCCTGGCCGGCGTCGTGACATCCTGCACCGTCGTCCAACCCAGCAGCATGTCGCTGACGACCTGCATCCGGCGCTGGCCGAGGACCACCCGGCGCCCCTCATGCGCAACCGACGGCACCCGGAAGCCGGCCTTCTCCACATACGGCGTCAGCACCGAGCGACGGGCCTCCTTCACTTGCAGGACCAGTGGCTCGCCCCGGTGATCCAGCAGCAGGACGACATACGACCGCAGGCCCACGCTGCCCGTGCCGACCACGCGGAAGGCCACATCGTGTACCGCGTAGCGGGCCAGCAGCGGCAGCCGGTCCTCGGGGAGGGTCTCCAGGTAGCCGGTGAGGGAGCCGGCCACAGCGGCCGCCTCGGCATCCGACACCCGCCGCAGCACCGGAGGCGCGTCCACGAACCGACGGCCGCCGTCCTCGGTCTCCTCCGTCGCCTTCGCCGCGAACCGTGCGCTGGTGTTCCTGCGCGCCTTGGCCGACACCTTCTCCAGCGTCCCCAGCAGGTCCCGCGCGTCGGCGTGCGAGACGAGCTCCTCGTCGGCGATGGCGTTCCACGCCTCGGTCACCGGCAGCTTCGCCAGCAGCCGCATCGTGCGCCGATATGCCCCCGCCGCATCCTGCGCCGCCTTACGGCAGGCGTCCTCGTCGGCGCCCGCCTCCCGGCCCGCAAGGACCATCGAGGTCGCGAGCCGCTTCACATCCCATTCCCACGGCCCGTACAGCGTCTCGTCGAAGTCGTTGAGGTCGATGACGAGACCACCGCGCGCGTCAGCGTAGAGACCGAAGTTGGCAGCGTGCGCATCCCCGCAGATCTGCGCGCCGATGCCGGTGACGGCTTCGTCCGCCAGGTCGTACGCCATGAGGCCCGCGGAGCCTCGTAGGAAGGCGAAGGGGCTGGCAGCCATCCGGCCGACGCGTATCGGCGTCAGCTCGGGCAGACGCCCGGCGTTGGACTTCTCGACCGCAGTGACGACATCGGGCCGCCCGGCCGCGATCGAAAGCGCGTCCTGTGCGGAGCGCGGCAGCCGCTCCCGCAGCGCCCGGCCGGCGGTCCGCGGCGAAGGCCCCGACGGGCCGTGCTCATCCGCCCTCGCAAACCCCGGTACGTACGGCACACGCGACATGGCGGGCCACCTCCCCCTTCTCGACCGGCGCTACCTGCGCCAGTCACTACGTCACTGCGTTGCTGAGTCACTGCCTTGCTGCCCTGCTGCACACACCCACGCTGAGCAGCCCGGTTGAGCCCTCTCCGTCGAGTCGAGCACTCTCCGCTGAGTCGAGCACTCTTCGCTGAAGATCCTTCGCTGAACATCCTTCGCCGGCACCCTCCGCCCGGCAACCGGCACGCTCCGTACCGCGCACTGCGGAGGTGGTGGCCCGCCGGGCATTCCCCGCGCGCCGACCAGCAATGACGTTACCGACACCCCGTCAAAGCCCGCATCCAAGCCCCCACAACCTGTGGATAACTCGCCGGCTCCGCCCTGCCCCCTTCCTCCTCGCGCCGACGCACCGCAGCCGCCCGTAAGGAGGCGGCCCTACACCCCGACGGCCTCCTCAAGTTCCTCCTCCACCCCGTCATCCACAGCGCCGCGTACCGGCTGCCGCGCAGGCTCCGGCACGGTCGCCGCCACCGCGGCCGCCGCCACCGCCGCGGCATTGGCCGCCGCCTCCGCCTCCGCGGTGCGCCGCCGCCGTTCGGCCAGCGCCGCCAGACCGACCATCAGCACGCCCACCACCAGCCACAACGCCAGCGTCCAGAGGTGTCCTGACAGGCCGTAGCCGTCGAAGTAGACGTGACTGCGGACGCCCTCGACGAAGCCCGCGCCGTTCCAGAAGGAGTGCAGCGCCGCGAAGAATCCGTTCTGCATCTCGGGGCGGAAAATCCCGCCGGAAGAAGTGAAGTTGAGCATCACGAAGAGCGCCATCACGCCCAGCGTCGTCCAACGCTTGAGGAAGGTGTGCAGGCCGGTGCCGATCAGCAGGATGCCTGCCGAGTAGAGCCAGGCCATGCCCCACAGGCCCCACAGGCCGTGGTCGACGAGGTGGAAGATCGGTCCGGCGAACGCCGTGCCGATGAGGCTGACCACGAAGGACGTGCCGACCGCCAGCGCCGCCCGCAGCCGGATCGGCAGCACGGCCCCGGCTCCGCCGATCACCGCGACCGAGGCGTACGAGCCGATGCTGATCGCGACCAGCAGGAAGAAGATGCCCTGGCCGGTCGGGTCGTCGTCGGCGGTCGGGGCGACATCGGTGACCTTCAACGGGGCGCCCTGCTGCGCCGCCAGCGGCGTGAAGATCTTCTGCACTATGGAGGCGCTGGTGTCGGAGGCAGCCGTCGCCACGAGCAGTTCAGGTGCCTTCCCGTTCACGTTTCCGTTGCCGTTCCCGCTCCCGTCGGCGCGCGCCGGCCCGTTCCCGTCCCCCGCACCCCCGTTCCCGTTCGCGGCCGGGACATACGCCCCGAAGATGTCCTGGTGCTTGAGCTGGTGGACCGCCGTCGAACGGTGGGCAACCGTCCGTACCTCCAGGTCACCGCCCGCCTTGTCGTTGATCGACTGGGCGAGCAGCTGGGCGCTCCGGCTCGATCCGACGACCGCGACGGGCAGGTGGTGCGGCGCCGGATGCGCGAAGGCCCCCAGGTACGCCAGCCCCATCCCGATGCACATCAGCAGGGGGGTGATGAGGTGCGTCAGCACATGACGCAGCCCGCCGGGGTGAGCGGGCCCCGCCGAACGGTGGTCGCCGTGGCGTCCGCTTCGACGGTCGGAAACCCGGTCAGCCCGCCGGTCGGCCCGCGGGTCGGAAACCCGGTCGTAAGGCCGGTCGGAAGGCCCGTCGGAGAACCGGTCGTAAGGCCGGTCGGCCCGATCGTCAGGAAGGCGGTCGCCCTGTTGGGCCGTACTCGTGGGAACCGTACTCAAGGGTCAGACCTTCTCAGCTTGTTCGTCTTCTCGTTCTCGTTCGCCCTGGCCAGGCAACGGTTTCGACAGCCGGCCGACCAGCCGGGCGCAGTAGTTGGCAAATACAACTCTCAACTCACGTTGTACTATACAACTACCTCTACGAAAGGCAAGCCGTGCCCCACCGCGACGAGTCAGTCGAGACCATTCAGCAGGAGATGACCGCGTTCGCCCGACGGGCCCGTGCGACCGCCGCACGGATGCATCCCGAGCTGTCGCTGGTCTCCTACACCCTGCTCGCGCACCTCGATGACCAGCAGGGATGCCGCGCGACGGACCTCGCGGCGCACTACCTCCTGGACAAGTCCACGGTCAGCCGGCAGATCGCCGCACTGGAGAAGCTCGGTTTCGTAGAGCGTCGCGTGGACCCGGACGACCAGCGCGTCCAGGTGCTCCACCCCACCGAGAAGGGCGCCCAGGTGCTCGCCAACGTCACCGCGAGCCGCCGCCAGGCGTTCCACGAGCGACTGGCCGACTGGGACGAGGACGACCTCGACCGCTTCGCCACCTACCTGCGCCGCTACAACGCCGCGCAAGAACGCCTGGGCTGAGCCCCAGCGCCAGCCCCAGGCCCAGCCGCAGCCCCAACCCCGGCCCTCACCTCAGCCACAAGCACACAAAGCCCCCACTCCCGGAATCACCACCCCCGGGCCCACCACCCCCGGGCCGCCCCCCGGAAGCGCTACTTCCGGAACCGCTCCGGGCACTGCCCCCCGTCGGCAAGATAGGTCTCCGCCCAGCGCCCCAGCTCCTTGAGTGCGGGCTCCATCGCCAGACCGGCCTCCGTGAGCCGGTAGGAGACCCGCAGCGGCGGGCCGGCGTCCACCTCGCGCACGACCAGGCCGGTCGCCGCCAGCTCCATGAGGCGGTCGGACAGCATCCGTTCACTGATCCCCGGGATGGCCCGCCGCAGGTCGGCGAAGTGCACGCGCCCCGGCATCAGGGTGGCGACGATCAGGCCCGTCCAACGCTTCCCGAACAGTTCGAAGACGCGCGTCATGCCGTCGTCGACCCGCCTACAGGTCGCCTCGCCGTGGTCCGCCATACACCCAGAGTACCGCCCTCCGGTTTGGTACTGCAGAAAAGTAAGCTGCTGTGTTATTAATAGGGACGTACGGAATTCAATCAGTGGCTGTGGTGCCCACCCGGCCGCGTACCGAAGGGCTGCCCCCATGGCCACGCTCCTGCTCATCGACTCCTCCGTCTTCCCCGAGGGCGGCTCCGCCTCCCGCTCCGTCACCGCCGCCTTCCGCAAGGCATGGGAGGAGCAGCACCCCGACGGCACCGTCATTCACCGCGACTTGGCCGTCGACCCGCTGCCGCACCTCGACGGCGTCGCCGCCTCCGCCGGTTTCTCCGACCCCGCCACCCACACCCCCGAGCAGCAGGCCGCCTTCGCACTGCGGGTCGAACTCGCCGAGGAGCTGGAGCGGGCCGATGCGGTCGTCATAGCCGCGCCGATGTACAACTTCACGATCCCCTCCACGCTCAAGGCGTGGCTCGACCAGGTGATCATCATGGGTCGTACGGCGGGTGAGACCCCGTCCGCCAAGGGCACCCCGGTCACCGTGGTCGCCAGCCGCGGCGGCTCGTACGCGCCGGGCACCCCCCGTGAGCCTTTCGAGTACGTGCAGAACTACCTGGAGGCCGTGCTCAACGGCGGTATGGGTCTCGACGTCGACTTCATCGTCCCTGAGCTGACCATGGCCCCCAGCAACCCGGCGATGGCCGAGCTCGTCCCGCTGTACGAGACCTCCCGGGACAAGGCCCTCCAGGACGCGACCGCCAAGGCCAAGGCGCTGGCCGAGCACCTCGCCGCCTGAGAGAACCGCGCGCCCGCCCGGGGGCACCGGCCCCTCGGCCCACCGGCCTGCAGCCCATGGCTCCGGCGCCCCGTGGCCCAAAGCCCTTGACCCATGTCCGCATGTCCCCATGGCCTCAGGGCTCCCGGCCCCGCCCCCGGGCCCGCGCGCACCACTTCACCTCACCCGACGAGACCACCGAAGATCACCGAAGACCGCCCCAGAAGCACCCACAGAAACCGCCCGCACCAGCCCCTCCCCCCCCCCCCCCCCCCCCCGAAGAAGCGCCCCCACCCAGCCGCCACGCCACCCCAAATCCCCGCCCCCGTACCTCACCCCCGCGGCGCCCTCCCCACCCCCACCGTGACCAGCGCGCCCACCGCGAGCAGGCCGCCCAGCCGCATGACGCCCGGCGCGCCCCAGCTGTCCGCGGCCCGGCCGCCGAGCAGCGCGCCGCACGCGATGGCCGCGTTGAACACCGTCACGAACAGGGCGGAAGCCGCTTCCCGGGCGCCCGGCGCCGCCGCCATCAGCCAGGTCTGGGTACTGACCGAGACGCCCCCGTAGGCCAGCCCCCACACGGCCACCAGGACGGCCGCCCCCGGCACCCCGGCACCCCGGCCCAGCAGAGGCATCAGCAGCACCGTCCCGCCGAGCACGGCGCAGATCGCCAGCAACGCCGCCCGCGGCGACCGCGCGGCCGCCGCCCCCGCCGCGAAGTTCCCGGCCAGCCCCGCGAGCCCGAAGGCCAGCAGCAGGGTGCTGATCTGTCCGGGCCCCGCGCCGGCCATCTCCTCCAGCGCCGGGCGCACATAGGTGTACGCCGCGAAATGCCCCGTCACCAGGAGCGCCACCACGACGAGTCCGGTCCGTACGGCCGCGCCGCGCAGGGGCCCGAGCACCCCGCCCAGCCGCACCGCACCGTTGGCCGGCAGCGGCGGCACCAGGACGGCCAGTGCGGCCGCCACCACCCCGCAGACGGCGGCCATCGCCGTGAACGCCGTGCGCCAGCCGCCCAGTTCACCCAGGAAGGTGCCGGCCGGCACGCCCAGCACCGACGCCGCCGCGACGCCGCTGAAGATCAGTGACGTGGCCGCCGCCACCCGCCTCCCGGGCACCAGCCGCACCGCGAGGCCCGCAGCAATCGCCCACACCCCACCCATCCCCAGTCCCACCAGGACCCTGGCCGCCAACAGCACCGCGATATCGGACGCATACGCCGCCAGGAGATTCGCCACCGCCAGCGTGCCCATGAGGAAGGCCAACACCACCCGGCGGTCCCGACGGCCTGCCAGCAGAGGAAGCAGCGGCGCCGCCACCGCCGCGACCAGCCCGGTCACGGTCAGCGTCAGCCCCGCCGTACCGTCCGAGACCCGCAACTCCCGGCCGATCGGCGACAACAGCCCCACCGGCAGCATCTCCGACGTCACGACGGTGAAGGTCGCCGCCGCCAGCGCCCCCACCGCCGGCCAGCCACCGCCCCGCCCCCGTCCCCCTGCGCTTGCCACGATGGCCGGTTCATCCGTCCGGGCGGTCCTCGCGCCCTCGATCTTCGTCATGCCCCCAGCCAACTCCCGCGCCCATGGGGGAACAACGGCCAACTCCTCACCCTTCTATGAGCAGGACTCATCGATCCCCGCGCCCCGCACCGCGAAAGACACAGGACCCCATGAGCGGCCCGCACCCCGCCACCACCCGCGCCACCCCCACCCCCGGCCTCGAACTCCGCGAGCTGGAGTGCTTCCTCGTGCTCTCCGAGGAACTGCACTTCGGCCGCACCGGCGAGCGGCTGTACGTCTCGCAGAGCCGGGTCAGCCAGCTCCTGCGCTCCCTGGAGTCCCGCATCGGCGCCCGCCTCGTGGACCGCACCAGCCGCCGGGTCCGCCTCACCCCGCTCGGCGAGGAGTTCCGTACGTCCCTGCGCCCCGCCTACGACGCACTGCGCGCCACCGTGGAGCGCGCCCGCAGCGCCGCCCGCGGCATCGAGGGCAGGCTGACGATCGGCTTCCAGGGCACCGCCGACGACCGGATCATGCAGGCCATCGACGCCTTCCAGGCCCGCCACCCGGGCTGCGCCACCGAGATCGTCGAGATCCCGCTCTGCGATCCCTTCGGCGCGCTGCGCCGCGGCACGGTCGACGTCGCGGTCACGCTGCTGCCCGTGGCCGAGCCCGATCTCACCCTCGGCCCGGTCTTCTCCGCCCAGCAGCAGACCCTCGCGCTCTCCGTACGCCACCCGCTGGCGTCCCGTACCGCGCTGACCGCCGAGGAACTCACCGCCGTCGCGCTGATCTCCCCCGACGGCCCGGCCCCCGCCTACTGGCGCGCGGCCCACGCCCCGGCCGCCACCCCACAGGGCCGCGTGATCCCCGCCGGCCCCCGGGTCAGCACCCTGCAGGAGGGCCTCACCCTGACCGCGGCCGGCCGCGGCGGAATGCTGCTGTGCCGCCCCACCGCCGACTACCACGGCCGCCGCGACCTCGTCTTCGTCCCCGTCACCGGCCTGCCGGACTCGGTCCTGGGTCTGGTGCACCACACCGCGCGCGAGACGGCACGGGTCCGCGCCTTCCGTACGGCGGTGACGGAGAGCGCCGCGGACGAGGCGGAGGTCACAGCGGCAACGGGTCGCGCGACGCCGACGAACGCCGCCGCCGATGTGAGCTAGCCCTCAGGCCGGCCCGCCCGACCCACCGCGCACCGTGACATGGCCAACAATGTGACGCATGCAACGAAAGACCCCCGGCTTCCGGATTTCTCCGGAGACCGGGGGTCTCATCTGTGCGCGAGGGGGGAGTTGAACCCCCACGCCCTTTCGGGCACTGGAACCTGAATCCAGCGCGTCTGCCTATTCCGCCACCCGCGCATGGGTGCTGCCGGTTGATCCTCTCACGCGATCCGGGCTGTTCCGTCCGGGTCTTGTGTGAGCGCCTGCCGACATCCAGAACATTAGCACGCTGTCCGGGGTGGGTTCACACGCCTTTCCCCTGGCCCCCGGTCCCCGGACCGGCGCCTGGCCCGGCACCGTCCCGGAGCCCGCCCGGCACCCCCTCGTGCCTCGGGCATTCGCCGAGCACTGCCCAAAGGGTCCACACTCGCGGTAGCCGTCACCGGGGCGCGTCACGCCCGGACCGTCGGCGGGCCGGGCGGAAGACCGCACGATCCGTACGGTGCGCTGCCCGACTCCCGGCCCCGCCCGCCGGGAGTGGTCGGCGGTTGCGGGACACTGTCATCGGGGCACATCTACGATCGCAGTGCACGACAGTGGGCAGGAGCAAGGAAGCACCGGGCAACCCTGTGAGGGGCGACACTCGTCCTCAAGGCGGGAAAGGGGAACCAGCCGATTTCCCGACGCGTGGATACGATCAGTAAGCAGTATCAGGACGACCCGATCAGGATGACCCCGCCGAAGACTGAGGAAGGAGGTGCCCCGTGGGAGTACTGAAGCGTTTCGAGCAGCGTCTCGAAGGTCTCGTCAACGGCACCTTCGCCAAGGTGTTCAAGTCCGAGGTGCAGCCCGTTGAGATCGCCGGCGCGCTGCAGCGCGAGTGCGACAACAACGCCACCATCTGGAACCGCGACCGCACGGTCGTCCCCAACGACTTCATCGTCGAACTGAGCGCCCCCGACTACGAGCGGCTGAGCCCGTACAGCGGGCAGCTCGGCGACGAGCTGTCGAGCATGGTCCGCGACTACGCCAAGCAGCAGCGCTACACCTTCATGGGGTCGATCAAGGTCCACCTCGAGAAGGCCGACGACCTCGACACCGGCCTGTACCGCGTCCGCAGCCGCACGCTCGCGTCCAGCAGCTCGCAGGACCAGCCCGGCCAGGCGGCGCAGCGCGCTTCCGCCGCACCGCAGGGCGGCCGGGCCGGTGGCGGCCACGTGAGCGCACCCCCCATGCCGTCCTCCCCGCCTTCCGGCGGCGCACAGCCCGTACCCCGTACGGCACCGCCCGGTGCAGGACCGCAGCCCTACGCGCAGACCAGGCGCTGGATCGAGATCAACGGCACCCGCCACCAGATCTCGCGCCCCACTCTCGTGCTGGGCCGCAGCACCGACGCTGACGTACGGATCGACGACCCGGGTGTCTCCCGGCGTCACTGTGAGATCCGGGTCGGAACGCCCCCCATGATCCAGGATCTGGGCTCCACGAACGGCATCGTGGTAGACGGGCAGCACACCACCCGCGCTAATCTCCGCGACGGCTCGCGGATTGTCGTGGGCAGTACCACCATCGTTTACCGGCAAGCCGAAGGGTGAAGCGGGGGCAATGTCAGAGCTGACCCTCACGGTCATGCGGTTGGGTTTCCTCGCCGTACTGTGGCTGTTCGTCATCGTGGCCGTTCAGGTCATCCGCAGCGATCTGTTCGGCACGCGCGTCACGCAACGCGGTGCCGCGCGGCGCGGCGGGCAGGAACCGCGTGCGCAGCGCCAGGCTGCGGCGCCGCCGCAGCAGCAGCAGCAGCGCCGCCAGGAAGGCGGCCGCGGCAACAACCGGCAGCGCCGCGGGGCCCCCACGAAGCTGGTGGTCTCCGAAGGCTCGCTGACCGGCACCACCGTCGCCCTCCAAGGCCAGACGATCTCCCTGGGCCGTGCGCACGACTCCACGATCGTGCTGGACGACGACTACGCGTCCAGCCGGCATGCCAGGATCTACCCGGACCGTGACGGCCAGTGGATCGTCGAGGATCTCGGTTCCACCAACGGCACGTACCTGGACCGGACCCGACTGACGACCCCGACACCGATTCCGCTGGGAGCCCCGATCCGCATCGGCAAGACCGTCATCGAGCTGCGGAAGTAGTACGACAATGAGCGAGCGGAGCGAGCGAGCCGCGGCGGTCCACTCGGCGGACCCGGGCGTGCTCCCGACCGGAGGGTGGGCAGTGTGGCTCGACGAGACCGGCTGTACCCCGAGCCGACGGGTGAGGTGCGCATGAGTCTGTCCCTGCGCTTTGCCGCCGGATCGCACAAGGGCATGATCCGCGAGGGCAACGAGGACTCCGGCTACGCCGGCCCGCGGCTGCTCGCCATCGCCGACGGCATGGGCGGCCAGGCCGCCGGTGAGGTCGCCTCCTCCGAGGTGATCTCCACCCTCGTCCAGCTCGACGACGACGTCCCCGGTTCGGACATCCTCACCTCGCTCGGCACCGCCGTGCAGCGCGCCAACGATCAGCTGCGGGTGATGGTCGAGGAGGACCCGCAGCTGGAGGGCATGGGCACGACCCTGACCGCGCTGCTGTGGACCGGGCAGCGGCTCGGCCTCGTGCACGTCGGTGACTCGCGCGCCTACCTGCTGCGCGACGGCGTGCTGACGCAGATCACCCAGGACCACACCTGGGTGCAGCGGCTGGTCGACGAGGGCCGGATCACCGAGGAAGAAGCCACCACGCACCCGCAGCGGTCGCTGCTGATGCGGGCGCTGGGCAGCGGCGATCACGTCGAGCCCGACCTGTCGATCCGCGAGGTGCGGGCCGGCGACCGGTACCTGATCTGCTCGGACGGGCTGTCCGGCGTCGTCAGCCACCAGACGCTGGAGGAGACCCTCGCCGGCTACCACGGGCCGCACGAGACCGTGCAGGAGCTGATCCAGCTCGCGCTGCGCGGCGGCGGCCCCGACAACATCACCTGCATCGTCGCCGACGTCCTGGACGTGGACGGCAACGAGTCGATGGCCGGGCAGCTCAACGACACCCCGGTGATCGTCGGTGCCGTCGCGGAGAACCAGCACCAGCTGAGCGACCCCAGCACGCTGCAGACGCCGGCCGCGCGGGCGGCCGAACTCGGCCGCCCCGGCGGGCCGCCCGCCGGCCCCGGTGGCGCCTTCGGCCCGCCCGGAAGCGGCGACCCGGAGGTCGGCGGTCCGCCGCAGGGCTCCTTCGGCGCCTTCATGGACGAGGACTTCGTCAAGCCGCGGCGGCGCGGTAGGTGGATCAAGCGCTCGCTGTTCCTCGTGCTGGCGCTCGGTGTGATCGGCGGTGGGCTCTACGGGGGCTACCGCTGGACGCAGACCCAGTACTTCGTCGGCGCCAAGGACGACCACATCGCGCTGTACCGCGGCATCAGCCAGGACCTCGCGTGGATCCGGCTGAACGACGTGGACGAGGACCACCCCGAGATCGAACTCAAGTACCTCCCGCTGTACCAGCGCAACCAGGTCAAGGAGACCATCGCGGTCGACAGCCGTACGCAGGCGGGCGAGAAGGTCACCGAGCTGAGCAAGCAGGCCAACGCCTGCCGCAGCAAGGAGCAGCGGGAGGCCGCCGAGCGCGAGGCGGCGCGCAACAAGGGCAAGGGCCAGGCGGGCACGCCGGGCAAGCCCGGTTCGACCGCCAAGCCCGGCACGCAGACCGGCAAGCCCGGTTCCACCGACAAGGCGGGCACCACCGGAGGCACCGGCACGGCCGGGGCCCTCTCGGCGACCGTCACGCCGTCTCCCACAGCCACTCCCAGCCAGGCCCCCTCCGAGGAGCAGCAGAAGCTGGAAAAGAATTGCAGCACCCAGCAGTGAGGGCGTAGGGGGCCGGAGATCTCATGAGCAGTACCACCAACACCACCACCATCGGCACCATCGGAGCCCCGAGCCGCCGCAACACCGAGCTCGCGCTGCTCGTCTTCGCGGTGATCATTCCGGTGTTCGCGTACATCAACGTGGGCCTGGCCAAGGAGGAGACCGTCCCCGCCGGTGTGCTCGGCTACACCCTGGGGCTCGGCCTGCTGGCCGGCGTGGCGCACCTCGTCGTACGCAAGTGGGCGCCGTACGCGGATCCGCTGATGCTGCCGATCGCCACCCTGCTCAACGGCCTGGGTCTGGTCTTCATCTGGCGGCTGGACCAGGAGCCGCAGATCAGCACGCCGCAGCTGGGCGGTGCGATGGCGCCGGGGCAGCTGATGTGGTCGACGCTGGGCGTCGCGCTCTTCCTCGGCGTACTGATCTTCCTCAAGGACCACCGTGTCCTGCAGCGCTACACCTACATCTCGATGGTGGTGGCGCTGGTCCTGCTGATCTCGCCGATCTTCTTCCCGGCCCGCTTCGGCGCGCGCATCTGGATCACCATCCCCGGTGTCGGTTCGCTCCAGCCCGGTGAGTTCGCGAAGATCATCATCGCGATCTTCTTCGCCGGGTACCTGATGGTGAAGCGGGACGCGCTGGCGCTGGCCAGCCGCCGCTTCATGGGCCTGTACCTCCCGCGCGGCCGTGACCTCGGACCGATCCTGGTCATCTGGGCGCTGAGCCTGATGATCCTGGTCTTCGAGACCGACCTCGGTACCTCGCTGCTGTTCTTCGGCCTCTTCGTGATCATGCTGTACGTGGCCACCGAGCGCACCAGCTGGATCGTCTTCGGTCTGCTGCTGAGCGCCGGCGGTGCGGTCGCCGTGGCCACCTTCGAGTCCCATGTGCAGGTCCGTGTCCACAACTGGCTGAACCCGCTGGAGCTGCTGAACGGCGGTGTCACCGAGACCGCCCAGGCCATGTACTCCTTCGGTTCCGGCGGCATCCTCGGCTCGGGTCTGGGCCAGGGCTACTCCCGGCTGATCGGCGGTATCGCGCCCAAGAGCGACTACATCCTCGCCACCGTCGGCGAGGAGATCGGGCTGGCCGGCCTGATGGCCATCCTGATGCTGTACGGCCTGCTCATCGAGCGCGGTATCCGTACGGCGCTGGCCGCCCGCGACCCGTTCGGCAAGCTGCTGGCCGTCGGCCTGTCCGGCGCCTTCGCGCTGCAGGTCTTCGTCGTCGCCGGCGGTGTGACGGGCCTGATCCCGCTGACCGGTATGACGATGCCGTTCCTCGCCCAGGGTGGCTCCTCCGTGATCGCCAACTGGGCGCTGGTCGCGATCCTGCTTCGCATCAGCGACACCGCGCGCCGCCCGGCGCCGACCCCCGCCCCGTCCACCGACGCCGAGATGACCCAGGTGGTCCGCCCGTGAACAAGCCTCTGCGCCGGGTCGCGATCTTCTGCGGCCTGCTCGTCCTCGCCCTGCTCGTCCGCGTCAACTGGGTGCAGTTCGTCGAGGGCGACCAGCTCAAGAACGACACGAACAACCGCCGGGTGGCCATCGAGCGCTACAGCACGCCGCGCGGCAACATCATCGTCGACGGCAAGGCGATCACCGGCTCGACGACCACCGACAGCGGCGACTTCAAGTACAAGCGGACGTACAAGAACGGCAAGATGTGGGCGCCGGTCACCGGCTACGCCTCGCAGGCGTTCGACGCCAACCAGCTGGAGAAGCTCAACGACGGCATCCTCACCGGCACCGATGACCGGCTCTTCTTCAGCCGCACGGTCGACATGTTCACCGGCAGCAAGCAGAAGGGCGGCAACGTCGTCACGACGCTGGACGCCAAGGCGCAGAAGGCGGCCTTCGAGGGCCTGGGCAACCAGAAGGGCGCGGTCGCCGCGATCAACCCGGAGACCGGGGCGATCCTGGCGCTGGCCAGCACCCCGTCGTACGACCCGTCCACGTTCGCCGGCATGAGCAACAAGGACGCCGAGGCGTACAACGGTCTGCTGAAGAAGAACAACCCCGACGAGCCGATGCTCAACCGGGCGCTGCGGCAGACCTACCCGCCGGGCTCCACCTTCAAGGTCGTCACGGCCTCGGCGGCGCTGGAGAACGGCCTGTACACCGACGTCGACGCCAAGACCGACTCGCCGGTCCCGTACACGCTGCCCGACACCGCCGGCCTTCCGCTGAAGAACGAGGGCTCCATCCAGTGTGAGAACGTCAGCCTGCGCGAGGCGCTGCGCCTGTCGTGCAACACGGTCTTCGGCAAGGTCAGCGCTGACCTCGGCAACAAGAAGATGAAGGCCGAGGCGGAGAAGTTCGGCTTCAACAACTCCAAGATCGACACCCCGGTGCGGGCCGCGGAGAGCATCTTCCCCACCGACAACCGGCCGCAGAATGCCATGGCCGGTATCGGGCAGGCGTCCAACCGGGCCACGCCGCTGCAGATGGCCATGGTCGCTTCGGCGGTCGCCAACGGCGGCAAGCTGATGAGGCCGTACATGGTCGACCAGCTGGTCGCGCCGAACCTCAACGTGGTGCAGCAGCACACGCCGCAGGAGATGAGCCGGCCGCTCAGCCCGGAGAACGCGCAGAAGATCCAGAGCATCATGGAGACCGTCGTCAAGAGCGGCACGGGAACCAATGCACAGATCCCGAACGTCACAGTCGGGGGTAAGACGGGTACCGCCCAGCACGGCGAGAACAACAAGGACAACCCGTACGCCTGGTTCATCTCCTACGCGAAGACCGACAAGGGCACCCCCGTAGCGGTCGCTGTCGTCATTGAGGGATCCGACACCCTTCGCGATGACATCGCCGGTGGCAAGCTCGCCGCTCCCATCGCGAAGCGCGTCATGGAGGCGGTACTCGAAGGCGAGAAGTGACTCGGGTCATGCCAGTACCGGTCACGTATCAGGTTGCGGCTCCGGCCCGGTCCGATGCGGCGTCCCGGGTACGGTAGCCCGGACAGCACACCGCCGGACCACACACGGGTGCGGTCGGGACTGACGGAGAGGGCTGGAGAAGCTTATGGAAGAGCCGCGTCGCCTCGGCGGCCGGTACGAGCTGGGCTCGGTGCTCGGCCGCGGTGGCATGGCCGAGGTGTACCTCGCGCATGACACCCGCCTCGGCCGCACCGTAGCGGTGAAGACGCTGCGGGTGGATCTTGCCCGCGACCCGTCCTTCCAGGCCCGGTTCCGCCGTGAGGCCCAGTCGGCCGCCTCGCTGAACCATCCGTCGATCGTCGCGGTCTACGACACCGGCGAGGACTACGTCGACGGTGTCTCGATCCCGTACATCGTCATGGAGTACGTGGACGGGTCCACGCTGCGTGAGCTGCTGCACTCCGGCCGCAAGCTGCTGCCCGAGCGGTCGCTGGAGATGACCACCGGCGTCCTCCAGGCGCTGGAGTACTCGCACCGCGCCGGCATCGTCCACCGCGACATCAAGCCGGCGAACGTCATGCTGACGCGCACCGGGCAGGTCAAGGTCATGGACTTCGGCATCGCCCGCGCCATGGGTGACGCCGGTATGACCATGACGCAGACCGCCGCGGTCATCGGCACCGCCCAGTACCTCTCGCCCGAGCAGGCCAAGGGCGAGCAGGTCGACGCCCGCTCCGACCTGTACTCCACCGGCTGTCTGCTCTATGAGCTGCTCACCGTCCGGCCGCCGTTCGTCGGTGACTCGCCGGTCGCGGTGGCCTACCAGCACGTCCGCGAGGAGCCGCAGAAGCCCAGCAACTTCGACCCCGAGATCACGCCGGAGATGGACGCGATCGTCCTGAAGGCGCTGGTCAAGGACCCGGACTACCGCTATCAGTCGGCCGACGAGATGCGCGCCGACATCGAGGCGGCGCTGGACGGCCAGCCGGTCGCGGCGGCCTCCGCCCTGGGCGCGGTCGGCTACGACCAGGACCAGCCGACGACGATGCTGCGCGCGCAGGACGGCGGCGGCCCGAAGACCTCGATGCTCCCGCCGATGAACCCGGACGACGGGGGCTACGGCTACGACGACCGCGGTGACCGGCGACGGGGCGGCGGCCAGAAGAAGAGCCACACCTCGACGATCCTGCTGGTGCTCGCGGCGATCCTGGTCCTGGTCGGTGCGATCTTCATCGGCAAGGCGATGTTCAGCGGCGGCAAGCAGGACAACAAGCTCGCCGCGCCCAACCTCGTCGGCAGGACGCTGAAGGAGGCCAAGCAGGCGGGGGTGAACAGCTCCTTCAAGGTCGCCCTGGGTGGCCGTAAGCCCTGCGAGAACCAGAAGAAGGGCCAGGTCACCGAGCAGTCCCCGGACGCCGGCACGCAGATCGCGAAGAACGACACGATCACGGTGACGCTGTGCTCCGGGGCCGTGAAGGTGACCGTGCCCGACGTCACGGGCTACACCGTCGACAAGGCCAAGTCGGTCCTGTCCTCCAAGGGCTTCACGGACGTCAAGCAGACCACGGAGGAGTCCGACAAGGCGGCCGGCACGGTCATCCGTCAGAACCCCGACGCGCAGACCGACCAGCCGAAGGACACGACGATCACGCTGGTCGTGGCCCAGCCGACGCCCAAGCAGCAGATCCCGGACGTCAAGGGCCAGGACGCCGCGGCGGCCGAGAAGCAGCTGAAGGATCTCGGCTTCAACGTCAGCAAGACCGAGCAGGAGACGCCCGACCCGAACCAGGTCGGCAAGGTGATCGACGAGAGTCCGGCGGGCGGCACGGAGGCCAAGAACGGCTCCACGGTCACCCTCACGATCGGCAAGGCGGCCGCGCAGACGCCCGTGCCGGACGTGCGGACCCAGAAGCTGAAGGATGCGAAGAAGGCGCTCCAGCAGGCCGGCTTCACCAACATCCAGATCACCGGCCCGCAGGACGACAACGCCCGGGTGATCAACCAGGACCCGCAGCCGAACACGCCGTCCGACCCCAAGTCGGCCACCGTGACGCTGACCACCATCGGTGGCGGTGGCGGCGGCAATGACGGTGGCGGCGGCATCTTCGGCGGACCGTTCGGAGGCTAGCGAGCAGCGACCCGCTGAGCGTCCTCACGACGAAGCCCCGGCAGCCCTTGGAGGGCGGCCGGGGCTCTGTCATGCGCGGGTACTGCGCGGTGCCCCTAGCGCAGCTCCTCCGGAGGGGTGCGGTCCGCGTCGACCTTCTCGGTGCGTTCCAGTTCGCCCCAGACGATGTAGCGGTACGTCGAGGTGTAGACCGGGGTGCAGGTCGTGAGGGTGATGTAGCGGCCGGCCTTGTGCTTGCCGGACTCCTTGGGGATCTTGTTGAGGACGTCGACGTTGTACTTCGAAGTCTCGGGGAGCGTCGCGAAGACCTTGTAGACGTACCAGGTGTCCTTGGTCTCGAAGACGATCGGGTCGCCGTCCTTGAGCTTGTCGATGTTGTGGAACTTCGCGCCGTGGCCGTCGCGGTGCGCGGCGAGGGTGAAGTTGCCCTTCTTGTCCTGCGGCAGGGCGGACTTGACCGGCTTGGTGTAGTAGCCGGCCACCCCCTCGTTGAGCACCTCGCTGCTGGTGCCCTTCTTGACCAGCACCTCGCCGTTGTCCATCGCCGGCACGTGCAGGAAGCCGATGCCGTCCTTGGTGTCGAGCGCCCCCGGCCCCTTGGGGCCGCTGTGCGCCCAGCGCTGGCGCACCTGGTCGCCCTGCTTGTGCGCCTCATTGTCGGCGAGGACGTTGGTCCACCACAGCGAGTAGGCGACGAACAGGCCCAGGACCAGGCCGGCCGTGATCAGCAGTTCGCCGATGACGCTGACGATGGAGGCGATGGTCCTGCGCACGCGGCGCGGCGTGGGAGGCGGCGCGGCGCGGTGGCTTCCCTCATCGGTTTCGGTCGCGGTCACCGCGTAGCACCCCTTTTTTGTTCGCTCAGCCGCCGAGCGCTGCCGGTTTGCCCTTGCTCCGCGGCCGCTCGTCGACCATCTTGCCCCAGACGATCATCCGAAAGGTACTGGTGAACTCGGGGGTACAGGTGGTCAGGGTGATGTAGCGGCCGGGGCCGGTGAAACCGGAGCCGGGCGGCACGGGTCCGATCACGCTGATGTTGCTCGGAGACGTCTGCGGGAGGATGCTCTCCATCTCGTACGTGTAGTACGAGCTCTTCGTCTCGACGATGATCTTGTCGCCCTTGGTGAGCTTGTTGATGTAGCGGAACGGCTCGCCGTGGGTGTTGCGGTGGGCCGCGACCGCGAAGTTGCCCTTCTTGTCCCAGGGCATCGCGGTCTTGACCCCGCTGGTCTTGTCGTAGTGCCCGACCATGCCGTGGTCCAGCACGCTGTGCTTGTCGATGCCCTCGGCTATCGGCGCCTTCACATCCAGCTTCGGGATGTACATGATGCCGAAGCGCTCGCCGACCGCGAGGTTCTTCTTCTCCCCGCCGCCCTTGTTCCACTCCTGCTGGAGGTTGTTGGCGGCGCCGCCGGCCTCTTCCTCGGCCATCACGTTCGTCCACCACAGCTGGTACGTGACGAACAGCAGCATCAGCACGCCGAGGGTGATGAACACCTCGCCCAGCGCGCGGCTGGCGATCAGGCTCGGGCTGTCCTTGGCGGCGCGGGCGGCCCGCCGGGCCTCCAGCCGGGTCGTGGGCACCGAGGCCGGTTCTGAGGCCGCCCCCGCGGTCGATGTGGTGGCGGCTGCTCCGCCGTGCCGGCCGCGCCTTCCGCCGCGTTTGGCGGCCTCCTGTGCGGCCTTGCGCCGGGCCGCGCGGCCTCCGGTCGCCGGGGGCGTTGTTTCACGTGAAACGGCCGACTCTGTTTCACGTGAAACGGCGGCATCGGTTTCACGTGAAACAGAGCGCCTGCCGCGCTTCTCGGCCTGCCGCAGCGCCAGCGCCATGGTCTCTTCGTCGAGCCAGGGCGCAGAGGATCGGGCGGCGGGCCGGCCGGCCGGGGCGGTTCGCACCGGTGGGTCCGCGGGCTCGGGTATCGGCTCGGTCGGGGCAGCAGGCCGGGCCTCGGGCGGTCGCACCGGCTCCTGCTGTGCGCGGAACCACGGTGAGCCCTGCGATCCGCTTGCCGGGGGCGGTGCCGGGGCGGGCGACGGCGTGGGGGCCGCGTGGCGGCGCCGACGGCCCGTGCCGGGCGCGGAGGACGCCTGGGGCGCCGGGGCGCCCGTACCGGACGCGGGGGGCGTCCGGCCGGGCAGGGGATCGTTCAGCGGGTCGTTCAGCCGTCCCACCGCCGCCTCGAACTCGTCGGGCTGTCCGTTCGGCTCCTGCGGGCCGTGCGTTTCCTGCGGCACGTACGGCTGTTCCGGCTCGTACGGGTCGTAGGATCTCCCTTCACGCTCGGGGCGCAGGGCGGTCACGCTCCGGCCTTGCCGACCACCGGGGCAAGCCCCGTCGAGCGCTCCACAGCTCCGGTGTCGCCGCATTCGACGAGCCAGTTGGCCAGCATTCGGTGGCCCCATTCGGTCAGCACCGACTCGGGGTGGAACTGCACGCCCTCGACCGGCAGTTCACGGTGTCGGAGGCCCATCACGATCCGCCCGCCGGGGACGTCGTCGGCCTCCGTCCAGGAGGTGACCAGGAGTTCGTCGGGGACGGTGTCCGGCTCGACGGCGAGGGAGTGGTAGCGGGTGGCGGTGAAGGGCGAGGGCAGACCGGAGAAGACGCCGACGCCCTCGTGCAGGACCGGCGAGGTCTTGCCGTGCAGCAGCTCGGGCGCGCGGTCCACCACCCCGCCGTAGGCGACCGCCATCGACTGCATCCCCAGGCAGACGCCGAAGACCGGGACGCCGGTGTCCGCGCAGTGCCGGACCATCTCGACGCAGACGCCGGCCTGCTCGGGTGTGCCGGGGCCCGGGGAGAGCAGCACCCCGTCGAAGCCGTCCTGGGCGTGCCGGGGCGCGACCTCGTCGTTGCGCAGCACCTCACACTCGGCACCGAGCTGGTAGAGGTACTGGACGAGGTTGAAGACGAAGCTGTCGTAGTTGTCGACGACGAGAATCCGTGCGGTCATCGGACGGCTGCCATCCCTTGGTCGACGGTGACGTCATTGAAGGGGAGCAGCGGCTCCGCCCACGGAAAGACGTACTGGAAGAGTACGAAGACGACCGCCAGCACGAGCACCAGTGAAATCAGCGCCTTCACCCACGTGTTGCCCGGCAGATGCCGCCAGATCCAGCCGTACATGCTGTCGCTGTCCCCTTGCCGATGCCGATGACGATGTCGATTGCGACACCAGAGTAAGGGGCGAGGGCGGGCGCAGGGGGGTCAGCCGGTCAAAGCCGATGGCCTTCCCTGGGCGACGGGTTGGGTGGCGTCGAGGTGGGCCCAGGCGATCAGCCGGTGGCTGTGGCCCCATTCCGGCTCGCAGGTCGTCAGCGTCAGATAGCGGCCGGGGCCGTTGAAGCCGGACTTCCTGGGGACCGGGTCGATCACCCCGATGTCACCGGGGAGTGTCGTGTAGGGCCGGTTGTCGATGCGGTAGGTGAACCACGTGGTGCCGTCGGTGAGGACCACGGCGTCGCCGGGGCGCAGCTCCGGGAAGTCCTTGAAGGGGTCGCCGTAGGTGCGGCGGTGGCCGGCGACGGAGAAGTTGCCGACCTCGCCGAGGTGCGCGGTGCCGCCGTAGTGGCCGAGGCCGCGCTGCAGGACCTCGGTGCCGGTGCCTTCGAGGACGGGCTTGGCCCAGTCCGGGCCGAAGCGCGGGATGTACATGACGGCGAAGGAGGCGCCCGGTGCGTAGCGGCGGGGCCGTGCGGCGGGGGCGGCGCGTTCTCCGGGCGCCGGCGTACGGTCCGGGGCGACAGCCGGTCCGGCCGACCACTGGTGCTGGAGCCTGCCGATCTCGCCGTCCATGGCGCTGTCGGCGCGTACGCCGGTCCAGAAGAGGAGGTAGACCACGAAGAGGACGATGAGCGTGCCGGCCGTGACGCAGATCTCGCTGAGCGTCCGTACGAGCCACCGCGCCGTCGTCCGGCCCCGCACCGTCATTCGGCCCCGCCCCTCCCCGCCGCCCCGCGGCGTGCGGGGCTACGGCTTCACAGGCTGTGCGTAGTGGAGATCCACTGTGCCGGAGTAGCCGGGAAGAGTCACCGCCTCGTGCTGGTCGACTTTCCAGCCCAGGCCGTAGGCGTTGACGTACTGCAGGTAGTTCTGGATGGCGGGGGAGGCGGTCAGTGCGTTGTTGAGCGCGTCGCGGTTGCCCACGGCGGTGACCTTGTACGGCGGGGAGTAGACCCGGCCCTGGAGGATCAGGGTGTTGCCGACGCAGCGCACCGCGCTGGTGGAGATCAGCCGCTGGTCCATCACCTTGATGCCCTTGGCGCCGCCGTGCCACAGGGCGTTCACCACGGCCTGGAGGTCCTGTTGGTGGATGACCAGGTCGTTGGGCTGCGGCTCGGGCACACCCGGGATCTTGGCGGTGGCGTTCGGCGGGGCGTCGGTGAGCGTGACGCTCACGCCCTGACCGGAGAGGGGCTTGGTGCCGGCGTTCTTCTCCAGCGACTTGAGCTTGGCGTCCTCGGCCTTGGAACTGCCGTTGTCCCGCCGTGCGAGGGCGTCGACCTCCTCGCGCAGGGTGGCGTTGCGGTCGTCCTGGGCGCCGTTCTTGTGGCTGCGTTCCTGGATGAGGTCGGACAGCCGCAGCATGGAGTCGTCCGAGCGGAGGTTGGTGCCCCGCGCGGTGTCGAAGCTCAGCCAGAACAGCATCCCGGCGAGCGCGAAGACCACCAGTGTGAGCAGCCGCGCGGGCCGCAGACGGGGCCGGCCGGGGCGAGGTGAGGAGTCAGCGGAAGTGCTCAACGTACCCTTGCTCCTTACGACGCCGCGGAAGCACTACGCTAACTGACGCCCGGGAAAGGAATCCGCTCCCCATCGCGTCCGCACCCTGGCGCACCTCGTACCTCCCCCGCGCGGAGGGAGTTCCCTTACTCTCGGCTTCACCGAGCGGGAGGTCCCCCCATCCCGCTCGAGCGACGTCGCGAGTGGGGGAGCAGCGCATCGACAGGAGAGTTCCTCGTGCCGAAGTCACGGATCCGCAAGAAAGACGACTTCACGCCGCCGCCGGCGAAGACCACCACCAGCCTGAAGATGAACTCAGGTCGTGGCTGGGTGGCGCCGCTGATGCTGGCGATGTTCCTGATCGGGCTCGTGTGGATCGTCATGTTCTACGTGTCCGAGGGGGATCTGCCGATCGCTGCCATGGGCAACTGGAACATCGTCTGCGGCTTCGGCTTCATCGCGGTGGGCTTCGGCGTATCGACCCAGTGGAAGTAGCGCAAGCCCTGCCCAAGGCCATCCACACGGTTATCCACAGCCGGGGAAAACTTCAGAAGATCTGTGGATAACCTTCCGGAGGTTGACGCCGGTGTGATCGGCGGCACCTGCCGCCGGCCTCCCTCTCCCCCTGCCCTTCCTGGGGAAATGCAGGTCAGAGGGGCGGCGGTACCGGTTCCGCACAGCATGCACAAGATCGGCCACGCACTGTGGACAACTTGACGGGACGGACTCCTCAGCCCACCAGCTGAAGGGTCCGTACCCACACCACCGCACCGATCGCGAGCAGCGCCAGCACACAGGTCGCCACGTGTATCGCGGTCCGGCGGTCACGCGGCGCATGCACCATCCCGAACGCCACCGCGGCACCCACGACGAGGCCGCCCACATGCGCCTGCCAGGCGATGTTCGGCCACAGGAACGTGAAGGCCAGGTTGAGGCCGAGCAGGATCAGCACCGGCTTCATGTCGTAGTTCAGCCGCCGCAGCAGCACCGCGGTCGCGCCCAGCAGCCCGAAGATCGCCCCGGAAGCGCCCAGCGAGGGCTGGTTCTGCGCGGCCAGGAGGTACGACAGGGCGCTGCCGCCCAGCCCGGAGATCAGGTAGAGCGCAGTGAACCGCAGCCGGCCGAGCGCGGCCTCCAGGGGCGGGCCCAGCCACCACAGCGAGAGCATGTTGAACGCGATGTGCGGGATCTGCTGGTGCAGGAACATCGCGGTCACCAGGCGGTACCACTCGCCCTCGGCGACACCGACCAGCTGGTAGCGGTTCGGGTCGAAGGCGAGCCCCAGCAGATCGAGCCGGCCGACCAGCTCGTCGCCGGTCGCCAGTACGGCGAGGAACATTGCGACGTTGAGGCCCAGGAGGATCTTGGTGACCAGCCGCGGGTCGGCCGCGATCGTGCCGCCCGCTATCGTGCGCGGCACCGTGGCCTGCGGTGCGTGGCCGGTGCCGCTGCCGCCGCGTACGCACTCGTGGCACTGGAATCCGACCGAGGCGCTGACCATGCAGTCCGGGCAGATCGGCCGGTCGCAGCGGGTGCAGCGGACGCCGGTCGGGCGATCCGGGTGGCGGTAGCAGCCCTGCGGGCCGTCGCCCCGCGCGTCCTGTGGCTCCTGCGGGCTGCCTGGCACCTGGTCCATCGGTCCCCTCGTCCTCTTCCGTGTCCGGGGCGCGTCAAACACACCGCCCCGCCCGGAGTACGACCGGGCGGGGCGCAATGGTTCCCCGGACCGCTCCGGGGCACAAGACGCGGCTCAGCGGGTCTCGACGACCACCGACTCGATCACCACGTCCTGGACCGGACGGTCGGTGCGCGGGTTGGTCTGCGCGGCGGCGATCGCGTCGACGACCTTCTTGCCCGCCTCGTTGCTGACCTCACCGAAGATGGTGTGCTTGCCGGTCAGCCACGCGGTCGGCGCGACGGTGATGAAGAACTGCGAGCCGTTGGTGCCCGGGCCGGCGTTGGCCATGGCCAGCAGGTACGGCTTGTTGAAGGCCAGGTCGGGGTGGAACTCGTCCCCGAACTCGTAGCCGGGACCGCCGGTGCCGTTGCCCAGCGGGTCGCCGCCCTGGATCATGAAACCGCTGATCACCCGGTGGAAGACGGTGCCGTCGTAGAGCCGGTCCGTGGACTTCTTACCGGTCTGCGGGTGGGTCCACTCCCGCTCGCCGTTGGCGAGCTCGACGAAGTTCTTGACGGTCTTGGGTGCATGGTTCGGCAGAAGCCGAATCTCGATGTCGCCCTGGTTCGTCTTCAGGGTGGCGTAGAGCTGCTCAGCCACGATCAACCTTCCATAAGTCTTCGCTGACGGTCCCCGATCCTCGCACGAACCTCCCGCCCGCTCTCCGAGCACCGCCCTCCGATGTGCTTCGCGCGTATTTTCTGTGGCCCCCGGCCCCGTCCCTCGGCCTGCCTCGCGGGCCCCGTCCGGGCGCCCGGTCACGACCGGAGCGCTGCCTGTACCAGCCTTTGTACGGATATCAGGCGCCGGAACCGGCAAACCGTGGCATTGTCGTCAAGGAGGCTCGGGAAGCGTCCGTAATGACCCGGATGCCCGCTCTCACATGCCGTACGAGCCGCGAGCGGGCATGATCTTCAAACGGGTGGACAGGCGACACAGCAGACATGGGGGACCAACCCCCATAGCCCCCGGACCACGCCACCGAGGAGGAGGATCCCGTGACCCGCAAGGACAGCGTGCGCGCCGCGACCGATACGGCGAAGGACAGCGTGCGGCACGCCGCGGAGGTGGTGGCTCCGTATGCCGGTACGGCCAAGGACGCCGCCGTGCAGTACACGCACGAGGCCCGTGCGCGGCTGGCCCCCAAAGTGGCCGAGGCCGCCCACCAGGCCCGTCATCAGTACGACGCGCATCTCCACCCGCGTATCGAGCATGCCCGTGGCGCCCTGCCGCCCAAGGTGGACGCCGCGGCGACCCGGGCGGCCTGCCGTACCCGCAAGGCGGCCCACCAGGCCGCCGAGTACACCGCACCGCGGCTGGAGCACGCGGTGACCAGTGCCCGGGCCGCGGCCGAGCCGGTGCGCGAGGAGGTCGTCGCCCGGGGCAGCGCCGCGCTCGCCGCGCTCCGCGGCCAGGTGACGGCCGCCGAGATCGCCAAGATCCAGAAGAAGCACAGCCGCCGCGCCAAGTGCGGCAAGCTCGCCAAGCGGCTGGCCGTGCTGGGCATCCTGGCCGGCGGTGCGGTCGCCGCCTGGAAATGGTGGGACAAGCAGGCCAACCCGGACTGGCTGGTCGAGCCGCCGGCCCCGACGGAGGTCAGCGACCGCGGCCGGCTGAGCGCCGTCGACGGCAGCGAGGGCGCCTCGCTCGACCCCGAGGTCCAGGCCAAGCAGGCCGAGGCGGAGGCCGACGAACGCGGTGGCGGCACCACGGCCTGAGCAGCGTCCGACCGAATTTTCCGGGCCGTGTCCCCGCCCCTGAGAGGGCAGTGGGCGCGGCCCGGCCGCAATACGGCTGCCTCCGCGCCCCGCAGGGTCGCGCGTGATACCCCGTCAGCGCCGCCCAGACATCAAAAAAGCCCCTCTGACCAGCGATTTCCACCGATCGAAGGGCTTTCGGGAGTGGAGCCTAGGGGAGTCGAACCCCTGACATCTGCCATGCAAAGACAGCGCTCTACCAACTGAGCTAAGGCCCCTTCGCGGACCAGGGTACCCGGTGTCCGGCACCTTTCCCGACCGGGTATCGCCGCACCCCGTCGCTCTCCGTAGGATGCTTCGCGAGATTCGCGGCAGCGAAGCGACCGGGGAGACAGGGGAGACGGCATGGACGCAGCACAGCAGGAAGCCACCGCACGGGCCCGGGAGCTGCAGCGCAGTTGGTACGGAGAGCCGCTGGGAGCGCTGTTCCGCCGTCTCATCGACGATCTCGGCCTCAACCAGGCCCGACTGGCCGCCGTGCTGGGCCTCTCCGCCCCGATGCTGTCCCAGCTGATGAGCGGGCAGCGGGCGAAGATAGGCAACCCGGCCGTGGTCCAGCGGGTCCAGGCGCTGCAGGAACTGGCCGGTCAGGTCGCGGACGGCAGCGTGAGCGCCGCCGAGGCCACCGACCGCATGGAGGAGATCAAGAAGACGGCGGGCGGCTCGGTGCTCAACAACACCGCACAGCAGACCTCGTCGACCGGCGCGACCACGGTGCGGCGGGTGGTCCGCGAGATCCAGTCGCTGCTGCGATCGGTGTCCGACGCCGGCGACATCATCGATGCCGCGAACACTCTCGCCCCCACTCATCCCGAACTGGCAGAGTTCCTCCGGGTCTACGGTGCCGGCCGCACCGCGGACGCGGTCGCCCACTACGAGGGGCACCAGAACTAGCTCCACGGCCGGCCACAGGGGACGTCGCGAGAAAGCGGACGGGGCGCAATGGGTGAGATCTTCGCCGGTCGGTACGAGCTGATCGATCCGATCGGCCGAGGTGGAGTGGGCGCGGTCTGGCGCGCCTGGGACCACCGGCGCCGTCGCTACGTCGCGGCCAAGGTGCTGCAGCAGAGCGACGCGCACACCCTGCTGCGGTTCGTCCGCGAACAGGCGCTGCGGATCGACCATCCGCATGTGCTGGCCCCGGCGAGCTGGGCCGCCGACGACGACAAGGTGCTGTTCACCATGGATCTGGTGAACGGCGGCTCGCTGGCGCATCTGACCGGCGACTACGGCCCCCTGCCGCCGCGCTTCGTGTGCGTGCTGCTCGACCAGTTGCTGGCCGGGCTGACCGCGGTGCACGCGGAGGGTGTGGTGCACCGCGACATCAAACCGGCGAACATCCTGCTGGAGGCCACCGGCACCGGGCGGCCGCATCTGCGGCTGTCGGACTTCGGCATCGCGATGCGCAAGGGCGAGCCGCGGCTCACCGAGGCCAACTATGTGGTGGGGACGCCCGGTTACTTCGCTCCCGAGCAGATGCTGGGCGCCGAACCGGACTTCCCCGCGGACCTGTTCGCGGTCGGCCTGGTCGCGCTCTACCTCCTCACGGGGATCAAGCCGGACGTCGAGGAGCTGATCGGGCACTTCGCCGACCACGGGATCCCGAACGCGCCCGAGGACGTCCCGGAGCCGCTGTGGCAGGTGCTGGCGTCCTTGGTGCACCCCAACCCGGACTGCCGCTTCAAGACCGCCACAGGGGCGCGCAAGGCCGTCCTGGCCGCCGTGGAGATGCTGCCGGAGCCGACCGTCGAGGAGGAGCTCGTCGAGGTCTTCGACCACATCGGCCCGCTGCCGGCCGGCTACGGGCCGGACGGGCCGCCGAAGACCAAGGGAGCCGCCACGGAGCCGACCTCGGGCGCCGCGGTGGGCACCGGAGCCGTCGGGCACGTTTCCATGTCGGACACCGGGAGCTTCCAGCTCGCGCCGCCCGAGCCGGCCACCCCGCCGACGCCCACACCCACCCCCACCCCGTTCCCCGGCCCCGCTCCGGTGTCCACACCGATGTCCGTACCGGTGCCCCTGCCGGTGCCGCAGTCGCCGCCCCCGCCTCCCGCGTACGAGCCGACCGCCGCGGTCCACCACGAGAACCCGGCGACCCGCCCCTACACGGCCGGGCCGTACCCGGTGCCGGGACAGCCCCCGGGCGGCGGGCTCGCGAGCGTGACCGCCGCGGCGCCGCCGGCCCTGAACCGGAGACCGGGACCGCCCCCGAAGGTCGCGGTCCCGGTGCTGATCGTGGCGCTGCTGTGCATCGCGGTCGGCGTCTGGGCCCTGCTCTCCGCCTGACCCGGGCCCAGGGGCGGCTGCCGCGGTCTACCAGCCCTGTGGAGGCCGGAACTGCTGCTGATGCGGCGGCTGTTGTCCGGGCCGTCCCGGCTGCGTCGGCTGGGATGACGGGGTTGCCTCAGTGGTGGCCTGCGGCAGCGGTACCGGCCCGGTGCCCGGCCCCGCGAGGGCCCGCGCCGCCGACCGCCTGGCCGCCAGGGTCCAGGCGCCCAGCCCCGCCAGCAGCACCGAACCGGCGCCGATCCCGGCGTAGCCGACGGTGGTCAGTGTGCCGCTCTTCGCCGCCTCCTCCGCGGTCTGGCCGTTGCGCGCCGTCTCCTGATCCTCAGGCGTGACGGAGAAGGTGCCGGCCGGCTCGGCGTAGCCCGGTCCGGCCTTGGCGGCGCCCCGGACGTCCACCCGGAGGGTGAGTTCGGTGCCCTTGGGGAAGAAGCGCGCGGTGTTGGGGCTCAGGCTGACCGCGAGGTAGTACCACCCCGCGAACCGCATCGCATTGACCGAGTCCGTCGGGTTGAGACGGTTGCCGTAGTCGACGGGCGCGGTGAATTCCGGGGCGACGGCCGGCTTCCCCTGGTACGGAACGAAGTTGGGCGCACCGACCGCGCCACGGGCCGGGTTGTAGACGGCCAGCCCGAGCGCGCTCGGGAGGAAGTCGGTGGCTCCGGACGAGGCGTTCGGCAGCTCCGCGCTCAGATTGAGCCGCTGCCCCCAGTCCACCGGGACCCGGTAGAAGCGGGTCTCGCCGGGTTTGATGTGGTCCTTCCAGACGCCGGGGGCGACCGAACCGGCGTCGTTGAAGCCCGTGCCACCCCTGGCGGTGCGCTTCGTGGGGTCCGTGCGCGGGGCAGGCGCCGCGGTGCTCCAGCTGCCCGGTGCCGGCCGCGCCGGCGCCACGCCCTTGAGCGGCGGCTCATCGAGGCGATCCAGCTCGATCGGCCAGGGGTCGGACCCGGACGTGGCCGAGCCCTCCCGCTTGACCACCACGTAGTACGGGCCGGCCTTCTGGCACTCCGTACGGTCGGCACCGATGCGTCGGGCGGCGTAGTCGGCGATCGGGTACGCCATACCGCCGCCGTTGAAGGACGGCGTCGCGTCCGGCCCGCAGGAAGTCCCGCTGCTGTCCTGGATGCTGATGGTGAGCTTGTCCTTGTAGTCCTCGACCTTGGTGCCCGGCCGGGGCGCCGCGACCGCCGAGAAGTACGCGGTGTGCCGGGCGTCCAGGGTGACCGCGTAGTACTTCTGCTCACCCCGCTTGATGGCGTCGGTGTGCACACCGGGCGTCAGCTGTGGGGCGTCCGCGGCGCTGGAGGTGCCCCGGACCTCTGTGGCGCCTTTCGCCGTCCGGTAGCCGGGGAGGCTTTCGGCCCGGGCCACCGCCATCACCCCCGGCAGGGCCGTTCCCGCGGCGAGCGCCGCCAGGACGGCAATCGCTCTGCGTCCCTGTTTCACGTGAAACATCGCCCGAGTCGTCCTGCGCCCCGTCACCACGAGCCACCCCTCATCGGTCCGAAATCCCGCCCGCGCCCGCCGGCTTCCTGCGAGCCCGTACGTAGGCCGGCGCGACGCCGGCCAGCAGCAGCACGCCCACAGCGCCCACGGCGAGCGCCACCACACGTCCGGTGGACCATCCTCCACTGCCGCCCGGCGCGCCGTCCGGCGAGGGCCCGGATTCAGTCGCCCTTGTCGCGAACGGGGGTGACATCGGGGTGCCCCTCATAGCGGTTGGTTCAGGCGACCGGGACCGTTCCCATGCTGAGGGCGGTCAGTCGCCCGTCGTAGGGCACCTGCGGGTCGAACCGGCCGGTGCCGCTGCCGACCGGCGTACGGGACGGGGTGTAGACCTGGGTGCCGCCGTAGGTCGTGGTGGAGCTGTGGCCCTTGACCGTCGGCTCGTTGGCGAACTCCACGTCGTAGCGGAGCTGCTGGCCCCAGCCGACCCGCACCTTGTACCAAAGGGTCTGGGCCGGCAGCACCTTGTCCCGCCAGACGCCCGGGCGCAGCGCGCGGGCGTCGTTGAAACCGGTGCCGCCGGTGGTGTCCTGGGGCGCGGTCGTGGGCAGCGTGGCGTCCTTGCCGCCCGCTCCGTACTCCGGCTCCGACTGGGCGGGCGTGACGCCATTCTTCAGCGGATGTTCCACGTGAAACGTCAGCTCTATCGGCCACCGCGCGGCGTCCGAGCCCTTGGCGGACCGGCGCTCGACGACCAGCCAGTGCCGCCCCGCCTTGTCACAGGGGCCGTAGCCGTTCTGCGAGGGGACCCGGCTGACCGCCGAGGTGAGCGGCGTCGCCCTCTCCGTCTGCCCGAACATCCCGGTGGCCGACTCGCAGGTGCTGTCGGTGCCGTAGTCGATGCGGGTGCGCACCGTGTCGAGCAGGCCGACGGTCGCACCGGACTGCGGTGCCACGGTCGCCGAGAAGTCCGCCGTGGAGACCGCGTCCAGCCCGACGGCGTAGTAACGCTCTTCGTTCGGTCCGATGGAGTCCAGATACTGGCCGAGGCCCATGCTCGGCGCACCGCCCCTGGCCGCCGCACCGTGGAGGCGCCGGCCCTTCAACCGGTAGCTGGCCACGGACAGTTGCCCCGCCCGCTGGAGCTGGCGGGCGAGCGACGCGGCGGCAGGCGCGTCGTAGTACCGGCCGTTGCCGGCCTCGGCGAGGCACTCCAGCTGTGCACGGGCCTTGCCCGCCACCTGAAATCCGACGGCGTCGATGTGCAGATCCACACCGGACGCGGCGAGTTGGGCGGCAACCTTGCACGGCGGTGGCGCCTGGCAGTTGTCCTCGCCGTCGGAGATCAGCAGGATCGTCCGCTTGCCGGTCGCTCCCCCGCCGGCGGCGGGCAGATCCTGCGCCGCCTTGTGCAAGGAGAGCCGGATGGGGGTGTCGCCCTTGGGCCTGACGCCCGCGACGGCCCGCTTGAGACCCGCCCGGCCGAGGGGGCTGACCGGCTGGGCGAGCCGGGTGTCGTCGCACCCCTTGGATTTGTCGGCCCCGTAGACCCGCAGGCCGACCGGATACCCGGCCGGCAGGGCGTCGACGACCGTGCCCACGGCTTTCCGGGCGGAGGCGATCCGGGTGCTGCCCGAGCCGTCGTCCGCGGCCATCGAGCCCGAGGAGTCGAGCACCATCACCATGCCGGAGCCGTCGGCGGACGGTGCGGCGGCGGGCGCGGCCGCGGTGGCCGGAAAGGGCGCGGCGGTCAGGGCCAACAGCAGCCCCCCGAGCAACGCCACCGCCCCCCTGCGTGGTCGGAGTGCCATGCCTTGATCCCCCGTGTGTCCTGCTGGTCACGCCACAGACAGAAGCTTTGCTCCTGCAAGCTATTTATGTGCTATAGCAAACCCAAGAGGGGTCGCCGTCACGGTCCTGCAACGACAATCAGCCACCCCGGCCGGCGTCCGGCCCCACCGTCACGCCGCCCCCGGACATACGAAACCCCGACCGCCCTCGGGCAATCGGGGTCCGTACGAACCTGCTGTGCGTTTTTGGGTCTCAGACACCCGAACCTGCGGGCACGGAGTCGGTCGCCTCCGTCCACAGATCCTGCTCGGCGCGATCCGCCTGGATCTGGCGGTACACGAGGAGCCCGCCGATGGCGGCCAGTGCGACCAGGAGAAGCTTCTTCACCGCGCGACCTCGTCTTTCGTTGACGTAGGGGACCTATGTCGGCCGATGATACACACCGGTCGATATCGATCGGTTACCTAGCCCGCGGTCGGCAACGCCTCATCCGCAGCGTCCGACGCGGACCAACTTCCGCCTCCGTACAACGAATCGGCCCGGCCGGGGAGTTCCCCGGCCGGGCCGATTGTGCAGTGCGGCTACCAGGACTTGAACCTGGGGCCTCTTCCTTATCAGGGAAGCGCTCTAACCGTCTGAGCTATAGCCGCGCGTTCGCTGCACCGAAAGATTAGCGCACTTCAGAGGCGTTCCCAAAATCGGTTCCCCGGGGCCCGGGAACGCCCTTCCGTCAGGGCCTCACTCGTCCTCGGCGAGAGTGAGCTCCACGCCCCCGACGAGCCCCGCCGACAGGTTGTAGATGAAGGCGCCGAGGGTGGCCAGCGCGGTCGCCAGGACCACGTCGATCACCGCGATGATCGACGTGAACAGCAGCACCCGCGGCAGCGACAGGAAGCCCTGCAGGTCGAAGCCGCCGCCGTCGCCGTTGGCGGTCGCCTCGCTGATCGTCCCGCCGACCGTGGAGAAGACGCCCATCGCGTTCATGACCATCCACAGCACCGCGGCGGCCACGACCGTGCAGATGCCGAGCGCGATGGAGAGCAGGAAGCTGACCTTCATCACCGACCACGGATCGGCCCGGGCCACCCGCAGCCGGGCCTTGCGCGTCCGCGGGACCGTACGGGCGTCCGTACGCGGCAGGCGGGCCGCCGGCCCCTCTCCCCGCCCGGCACCGCTGGGATACGCCTGAGGCGGCTGGTACGGCTGCTGGCGGCCGTCCTGCGTCTGCCGGGGCTGGCCCTGAGGCTCAGGCTGCGGCTGCGGCTGACGGGTGTCTGTCACGGTTCCCCCCTGGTGCGGCGAGCCCTCGTCCCGGGGGCCGTTGTCGGAAACGGCAGAGCCACGGGCGCTGTCTTCCGTCACGGTAGCGGGCCCGGACGAGGAGTCCTTCGCTGCTCCTCGTCCACCCGCTGTAGCGCCCGTGGCTCCACTCACGACCTGCTCCTTGTGCTACTCCGCCGCGGGCTCGGTCCCCTCGGCCGCGTCGGTCTCGTCGGGCACCACGTCCCCGTCGACCTCTTCGGCCTCGCGGCCCGCCTCGGCGTTCCGTGCGATGCCGACGACGGCATCGCGCTTGCCCAGGTTGATCAGTTGGACGCCCATGGTGTCACGACCGGTCTCGCGCACCTCGTTGACCCGCGTACGGATGACGCCACCGCTGAGCGTGATCGCCAGGATCTCGTCGGTCTCCTCGACGACCAGCGCCCCGACCAGCGAACCCCGGTCCTCGACGATCTTGGCGGCCTTGATGCCGAGACCGCCGCGGCCCTGGACGCGGTACTCGTCGACCGCGGTGCGCTTGGCGTAGCCGCCGTCGGTCGCCGTGAAGACGTAGGTGTTCGCGCGGACCACGTTCATCGAGAGCAGTTCGTCGCCCTCGCGGAAGCTCATGCCCTTCACACCGGACGTGGCCCGGCCCATCGGGCGCAGCGCCTCGTCCGTCGCCGTGAAGCGGATCGACTGGGCCTTCTTGCTGATCAGCAGCAGGTCGTCGTGCTCCGACACCAGCTCGGCGCCGATCAGCTCGTCGTCCGTGCCGTCCTCCTGCTCGCGCAGGTTGATCGCGATCACACCGCCGGAGCGGGGCGAGTCGTAGTCCTTGAGCGGCGTCTTCTTGACCAGGCCGGCCTTGGTGGCGAGCACCAGGTACGGCACGGCCTCGTAGTCGCGGATCGCCAGGATCTGCGCGATCTGCTCGTCCGGCTGGAAGGCCAGGAGGTTGGCCACGTGCTGACCGCGTGCGTCACGGCCGGCGTCCGGCAGCTCGTACGCCTTGGCGCGGTAGACCCGGCCCTTGTTCGTGAAGAACAGCAGCCAGTGGTGGGTGGTGGAGACGAAGAAGTGGTCGACGATGTCGTCTTCCTTGAGCTTCGTGCCCCGGACGCCCTTGCCGCCGCGCTTCTGCGAGCGGTAGTCATCGGTCTTCGTGCGCTTCACATAGCCGCCACGGGTGATCGTGACGACGATGTCCTCCTCGGCGATCAGGTCCTCGATGGACATGTCGCCCTCGAAGGGCACCAGCTTGGAGCGCCGGTCGTCGCCGAACTTCTCGACGATCGCGGCGAGTTCCTCGCTGATGATCTGGCGCTGCCGCTCCGGCGAGGCCAGGATCGCGTTGTACTCGTTGATCTTGCGCTGCAGCTCGTCGTGCTCGGCGGTGATCTTCTGGCGCTCCAGGGCGGCCAGCCGGCGCAGCTGCATCTCGAGAATGGCGTTCGCCTGGATCTCGTCGATCTGCAGCAGGCCCATCAGGCCCTCGCGCGCCACCTCGACCGTGTCACTGCGCCGGATCAGCGCGATGACCTCGTCGATGGCGTCCAGCGCCTTGAGCAGACCGCGCAGGATGTGCGCCCGCTCCTCGGCCTTGCGCAGCCGGAACTTCGTCCGCCGCACGATGACCTCGACCTGGTGCGTCACCCAGTTGCGGATGAACGCGTCCAGGGAGAGTGTGCGCGGCACCCCGTCGACCAGCGCGAGCATGTTCGCGCCGAAGTTGGTCTGCAGGTCGGTGTGCTTGTAGAGGTTGTTGAGGACGACCTTGGCGACCGCGTCCCGCTTGAGGACGATCACCAGACGCTGGCCCGTGCGCGACGAGGTCTCGTCACGGACGTCCGCGATGCCGCCGATCTTGCCGTCCTTCACCAGGTCGGCGATCTTCTGGGCGAGGTTGTCCGGGTTGACCTGGTAGGGCAGCTCGGTGACCACCAGGCACTGGCGGTTCTGGATCTCCTCGACGGCCACCACCGCGCGCATTGTGATCGAGCCACGGCCGGTGCGGTACGCCTCCTCGATGCCCTTGCGGCCCACGACCAGCGCGCCGGTGGGGAAGTCCGGGCCCTTGATCCGCTCGATCAGGGCTTCCAGCAGCTCCTCGTGGGATGCCTCCGGGTGCTCCAGCGCCCACTGGGCACCGGCGGCGACCTCGCGCAGGTTGTGCGGCGGGATGTTGGTGGCCATACCGACCGCGATACCGGCCGAGCCGTTGATCAGCAGGTTGGGGAAGCGGGACGGCAGGACCGTCGGCTCCTGGTTACGGCCGTCGTAGTTGTCCTGGAAGTCGACGGTCTCCTCGTCGATGTCCCGGAGCATCTCCATGGACAGCGACTTCATCTTGCACTCGGTGTACCGCATGGCCGCGGCCGGGTCGTTGCCCGGGGAACCGAAGTTGCCGTTGGAGTCGACCAGCGGCATCCGCATCGACCACGGCTGCGCCAGGCGGACCAGGGCGTCGTAGATCGAGGAGTCGCCGTGCGGGTGGTACGTACCCATGACGTCGCCGACGACGCGGGCGCACTTGTAGAAGCCCTTCTCGGGGCGGTAGCCGCCGTCGTACATCGCGTACAGCACCCGGCGGTGGACGGGCTTCAGGCCGTCCCGGACGTCCGGCAGCGCACGCGAGACGATGACGGACATCGCGTAGTCGAGGTAGGAGCGCTGCATCTCCGTCTCGAGCCCGACGGGCTCGACACGCATCCCGACGCCTTCGATGGCGGCGGGCGCGCCCTCGGCGGTCACGCCGTCCGGGGTCACAGGGGGGTTCTCGTCGGCCATGGTGGTTCAAAGTCCTTTCGAGCTGCGGCTGTTGATCGGGCCGACAGGGCTCAGATGTCGAGGAAGCGGACGTCCTTGGCGTTGCGCTGGATGAACGAGCGGCGCGCCTCGACGTCCTCGCCCATGAGCACCGAGAACAGGTCGTCGGCGCGTGCCGCGTCGTCCAGCGAGACCTGGCCGAGGACACGGTGGTCGGTGTCCATGGTCGTCACGCGCAGCTCCTCGGCGTTCATCTCACCGAGACCCTTGAACCGCTGGATCGAGTCCTCGCGGATCCGCTTGCCGTTCTGCTTGCCGAGCTCGACCAGCGCGTCCCGCTCCGCGTCGGAGTAGGCGTACTCGAAGTCGTCCCGGCCCCACTTGATCTTGTACAGCGGCGGACGGGAGAGGTAGACGTGACCGGCCTCGACCAGCGGGCGCATGAAGCGGAAGAGGAACGTGAGCAGCAGGGTGTTGATGTGCTGACCGTCGACGTCGGCGTCCGCCATCAAGATGATCTTGTGGTACCGGAGCTTCTCGATGTCGAAGTCCTCGTGCACGCCCGTGCCGAACGCCGAGATCAGCGCCTGGACCTCGTTGTTCTGCAGGATCTTGTCGACCCTGGCCTTCTCGACGTTGAGGATCTTGCCTCGGATCGGCAGGATCGCCTGGTACTCCGGGTTGCGGCCGGACTTGGCCGAGCCGCCGGCGGAGTCACCCTCGACGATGAAGATCTCGCACTTGGTCGGGTCGTTGGACTGGCAGTCGCTCAGCTTGCCCGGCAGCGACGCCGTCTCCAGCAGGCCCTTGCGGCGGGTCAGATCGCGCGCCTTACGGGCCGCGACCCGGGCGGTGGCCGCCTGGATGCCCTTGCGGATGATGTCCGCGGCCTCGTTGGGGTTGCGGTCCAGCCAGTCGTTGAGGTGCTCGTGGACCACCTTCTGGACGAAGGTCTTCACCTCGGTGTTGCCCAGCTTGGTCTTCGTCTGGCCCTCGAACTGCGGCTCGGCGAGCTTGACCGAGATGATCGCCGTCAGGCCCTCGCGGATGTCCTCACCCGTGAGGTTGTCGTCCTTCTCGCGGAGCAGCTTCTTGTCGCGCGCGTAGCGGTTGATCAGGCCGGTCAGCGCGGCGCGGAAGCCCTCTTCGTGGGTGCCGCCCTCGTGGGTGTGGATGATGTTCGCGAAGCTGTAGACACCCTCGCTGTACTGGGTGTTCCACTGCATGGCGAGGTCGACGGAGAGGTTCCGCTCCTTGTCCTCGGCCTCCACCGAGACGACCGTCGGGTGGACCAGCTCGCCCTTGCGCGAGTTGAGGTACTTCACGAAGTCGACGATGCCGCCCTCGTAGTGGTACCGCACCGAGAGCGGCTTGCCGTCCTCGTCCACGTGGTCCGGGCGCTCGTCCTTGAGCGAGATGGTCAGCCCCTTGTTGAGGAACGCCATCTCCTGGAAGCGCCGGGACAGCGTCTCGAAGCTGTAGGTGGTGGTCTCGAAGATCTCCGGGTCGGCCCAGAAGGTGACCGAGGTGCCGGACTCGTCGGTGGCCTCGTGCTTGGCCAGCGGGGCGGTGGGCACGCCCTGCTTGTACTCCTGCGTCCAGCGGTAGCCGTCCGTGCGGATCTCCACCGCGACCCTGGTCGACAGCGCGTTCACCACGGAGACACCGACGCCGTGCAGACCACCGGAGACCGCGTACCCGCCGCCGCCGAACTTGCCGCCGGCGTGCAGCACCGTCAGCACGACCTCGACGGCCGGCTTGTTCTCGGACGGGACGATGCCGACGGGGATACCGCGGCCGTTGTCGACGACCCGCACACCGCCGTCGGAGAGGATCGTCACCTCGATGGTGTCGGCGTGGCCGGCCAGCGCCTCGTCGACGGAGTTGTCGACGACCTCCTGCACGAGGTGGTGCAGACCGCGCTCGCCCGTCGAGCCGATGTACATGCCAGGGCGCTTACGGACCGCGTCCAAGCCTTCGAGGACGGTGATCGCGCTGGCGTCGTACGACTTCTCCTCCGAGGAGTCGCCCATGGCGCCGGCCGGAACCCCCTCCTCTTCAGTAGAAGCTGTGTTGTTCTCGTTGAGGTCGCCGGAGTCGGCCACGAAGCGCCCTTTCTGGCACAGCACGAGCCATTCCGCGCCTGTGTGGGTCACCCCGGTGAGTCAGGCGGGAGCGGCTGCGTCGTTCGACATGTTCCGCGAGTGGGCGGGATTGCTACCAGTGTACCGGTGGCGCCGACACTCATGGGGGTTTGCAGGCACCTGAGTCGTCATGTGCCGCCCTGAACCTCCGTCCGCCGACTCCCCATATTCGAGACGGGTCCTCAGGACGCTCACACGGGCACTCAGCGCTTCCGGCTGTCAACCGGCGGCTACCGTGAGCGGAGTCTCACCCGTCGCAGGGGTTTACCGCTGCCCGGGGCCTACCCGTAGGTGTCGCCGGGGCCCTTGCTGCCGGGCGCCCGCAGCGCCCCGTATCTGCGTGCGGGACCTCCCGGACCCAGCACCTTGATCAGCTTCACGGTGCCGTGGCCGAGGTCCTCGTTGAGGCGGGCCACCAGCGTCGGGGCCAGCAGCCGCAGCTGGGTCGCCCACGCCGTCGAATCGCACTGCACCGTCAGCACCCGGGCGTCCTCGTCGTACCGCTGCGGCTCGCAGTGCTGCGCCACCTCGGGCCCGACCAACTGCGGCCAGCGCCCCATCACCCCGCCGACCGCGGCCGGGGTCTCCCAGCCGCGCTCGGTGATCAGCCGGTTGATCGCGGCACCGAGCGGCAGCGGATCGCGACCGTCCGCCCGCGCGCCGGAGCGCAGGCCCCCGCGCCGGGCCTGCTTCTTCTGCTGGGCGGCCGCGCCCCGCGCACGCGCCTGCTCCTTGGCGGCCACCAGCGCCTGCCGGGCCAGGTCCACGCCGGACAGCTCCGGGGTCCTGGGCCGGTCGGACTGCTCCTCGCTCACGAGGTCACCTTCTCCACGGCGCCGTCGGCTACCGCATAGCGCGCCCCGACCAGCACACCGGGCACGTCGTCGTCCACCGCCGCGGTCACCAGCACCTGCTCGCCCGGTGCCACCAGCTCCGCCAGCCGCTCCCGGCGGCGCGCGTCCAGCTCGGCGAAGACGTCGTCCAGGACGAGCACCGGCTCGTTCCCCTCGGCGCGCAGCAGGTCGTACGAGGCCAGGCGCAGCGCCAGCGCGTACGACCAGGACTCACCGTGGCTGGCGTACCCCTTGGCCGGCAGCTGCCCCAGCTTGAGGAGCAGATCGTCGCGGTGCGGGCCGACGAGCGTGACCCCGCGTTCGATCTCCTGTTTGCGCGCCTCACCGAGCGCCGCCAACAGGACGGCGTAGAGCTCCTCGCGGGTCGACGCGGCCGGCGCCTCGCCGGCCGAGCCCCGGTAGTCCAGCGCCAGCGGTCCCCCGCCCGGCGCCAGCTGCTCGTACGCCTTGTCCGCGAGCGGCTGCAGCGCGGCGATCAGATCGAGGCGCTGGGCCAGCAACTCGGCGCCCGCGCGGGCCAGATGCTGGTCCCAGACGTCGAGGGTGGACAGGTCCATCTGCCGGCCGCCGTGCCGGCGCGCCAGTGCCGCCGTCTTCAGCAGGGTGTTGCGCTGCTTGAGGACGCGGTCGTAGTCCGAGCGCACCCCGGCCATCCGCGGCGAGCGCGCGGTGATCAGCTCGTCCAGGAACCGCCGGCGCTCGCCCGGGTCGCCCTTGACCAGCGCCAGGTCCTCCGGCGCGAACAGCACCGTCCGCACTATCCCGAGCACATCGCGCGGTCTGACCTGCGAGGACCTGTTGATACGGGCGCGGTTGGCCTTGCCGGGGTTCAGCTCCAGCTCGATCAGCTGCTGCCGCTCGCCCTGGACGACCGCGGCCCGGACGACCGCCCGCTCGGCACCCATCCGCACCAGCGGCGCGTCCGAGGAGACGCGGTGGCTGCCGAGGGTGGCCAGATAGCCCACCGCCTCGACCAGATTCGTCTTGCCCTGCCCGTTGGGGCCCACGAAAGCCGTGACGCCCGGGTCGAGCGGGACCTCGACCCGGGCGTACGAGCGGAAGTCGGCGAGTGACAGGTGCGATACGTGCATGGCGGTGCGCCGACCTCCCCCGGCTGCTTCCTTGCTGGTACTGCTGTTGCTGCTGTTACTTCTTGGTCTCGACCGCGTGCCCGCCGAACTGGTTGCGCAGCGCGGCGATCATCTTCATCTGCGGGGAGTCCTCCTGGCGGGAGGCGAAGCGGGCGAAGAGCGAGGCCGTGATCGCGGGCAGCGGCACGGCGTTGTCGATGGCGGCCTCGACCGTCCACCGGCCCTCGCCGGAGTCCTCCGCGTAGCCGCGCAGCTTGCCCAGGTGCTCGTCGTCGTCGAGTGCGTTGACCGCGAGGTCGAGCAGCCAGGAACGGATGACCGTGCCCTCCTGCCAGGAGCGGAAGACCTCACGCACGTCCGTGACGGAGTCGACGGCCTCCAGCAGCTCCCAGCCCTCGGCGAACGCCTGCATCATCGCGTACTCGATGCCGTTGTGGACCATCTTCGCGAAGTGCCCGGCGCCGACCTTGCCGGCGTGCACGGAGCCGAACTCGCCCTCCGGCTTGAGGGCGTCGAAGATCGGCTGCACCTTGGCGACGTGCTCGGCCTGGCCGCCGTACATCAGCGCATAGCCGTTCTCCAGGCCCCAGACGCCACCGGAGACACCGCAGTCGACGAAGCCGACGCCCTTGATGCCCAGTTCCACGGCGTGCTTCTCGTCGTCCGTCCAGCGGGAGTTGCCGCCGTCGACGACGATGTCGCCCGGCGAGAGCAGCCCGGCCAGCTCGTCGATCGTGGCCTGGGTGGCGGCGCCCGCCGGCACCATCACCCAGATCACCCGCGGGCCCTTGAGCTTGTCCACAAGCTCCTGGAGGCTGTTGACATCCGCCAGGTCCGGGTTGCGGTCGTATCCGATGACGGTGTGGCCGGCGCGGCGAATGCGCTCGCGCATGTTGCCGCCCATCTTGCCGAGACCGACGAGGCCGAGCTCCATCAGAGACCCTCTTTGCACGTAGTCGTTGCTGTTGTACCCGCGTCCGAGCCTACGCCCGCAGGTCCGTGCACAGCTGTGGGCTCAGCCGCTCATCGGGGCCCTTCAGCCAGTCGCCGCAAGGACCCCGAGGAGCAGCCGGCCGCTCGGCACGGTCAGCCCGACAGCCGCACGGGCATGATCAGGTACTTGTACGCGTCGTCGGCCTCGGCGTCCTTGGCCGGGCGGCCGCTCAGCAGCGCCGGCTTGGTGGAGGTCGTGAAGGACAGCTGCGCCACCGGGGAGTCGATGGCCGACAGGCCCTCCAGCAGGAAGCCGGGGTTGAAGGCGATCGAGATGTCGTCGCCGTCCAGGTCGGCGTCGACCCTCTCCACAGCCTGTGCATCGTCGCTGGAGCCGGCCTCCAGGATCAGCACGCCCTGCTCGAAGCTCAGCCGGACCGGGGTGTTCCGCTCAGCCACCAGCGCCACACGCTTGACGGCCTCGACGAACGGGGCGGTCTCGATCACGGCGACCGAGTTGAACTCGGTCGGGAAGAGCGTGCGGTACTTCGGGAGGTCGCCCTCCAGCAGACGCGTCGTCGTCCGGCGGCCGGCGCCCTCGAAACCGATCAGGCCCTCGCCCTGGCCGGAGCCGGAGAGCGCGAGGGTGACGGTGTCACCGCTGCTCAGGGACTTGGCGGTGTCCAGCAGCGTCTTGGCGGGGACCAGCGCGACCGCGGAGGCGTCGGGGCTCTCCGGCTTCCACAGGAACTCGCGCACGGCGAAGCGGTAGCGGTCGGTGGAGGCCAGGGTGACGGTGTCGCCCTCGATCTCGATCCGTACGCCGGTGAGCACCGGGAGGGTGTCGTCACGGCCGGCGGCGATGGCCACCTGGGCGGCGGCCGCGGCGAAGACCTCACCGGGGACGGTGCCGGTGGCGGTGGGCATCGTGGGCAGGGACGGGTATTCCTCCACAGGAAGGGTGTGGAGGGTGAACCGCGAGGAGCCGCAGACGACGGTGACGCGTACACCGTCGGTGGAAATCTCCACCGGGCGGTTGGGGAGCGCGCGGCAGATGTCGGCGAGCAGCCGGCCGGAGACGAGGACCGTGCCCTCCTCCTCCACCTCGGCGTCCACCGAGACGCGCGCGGAGACCTCGTAGTCGAAGCCGGAGAGGCTCAGTGCGCCGTCCTCGGCCTTCAGCAGCAGGCCCGCGAGGACGGGCACCGGCGGACGGGCCGGGAGGCTCTTGGCCGCCCAGGCCACTGCCTCCGCGAGTACATCGCGCTCCACCCGGATCTTCACCGGAAACCGCCTCCTGCTGTTGCTGGCTCTCGCCCTGCTGGCCTTCGTCGTCGGCTGGGTTGCCGGAGACCAGTCTGACGCACGCCACCGACACTCGGTGCGGCTCGGGGTCAAGTCGACTCGACCCGTCAGGGACGCTCGGCGGCCAAGTTGTGCACAGGCCCCGTTTCCGAGCGAGTTCCCCGGTAGATATCCGTGGTCGTAGTAGTAGGGCCTGTGGAAACCGTGGACAACTGCTTCATCGCAGGTCAGCGCGGATTTTTTGTCCACTGCCCCTGTGGGTGGCGGCCGTGGATAAGCCAGCGGTTCTGTGGACCGCCCAAAGTTCTGCACACCCGATGCACAGGGGACGGGTACTTCTCCCCAGTGCCATCCCCAGCTTTACCCACGTTCCCCACAGCCCAACCCAGCACCTTGATGTGACGGCTTTCACTCGCCCCGGTGAGTGAGGGTGTTGCGTTGCCGAACAGTGGACAGCGGTGTGGAGAAGCCCGGGATCGCTGGGGACAACAGCGGCTCACCTGTGGGCGGACGGTGGACAAGCCATCCACCGTCCTGTGGACGAAAACTTTGTCCACAGGCTGTGGAGAGTGGTTGGCCACAATTCCACACCCACCTGACCTCCCCCGATGCCCCGTCAGTACACCAGCCTGTGGATCCCACAGGGATAACTTTCCTCTCCCCAGGGTGTGGACGGAAGAATCTTGCCCAATCTGTGGAGAGAGGCCGTGACCAGGCCCGGAATCGAACACCGCCGGCGCGCTCCACAGGCTCGGGACGGACCCGACAGGGGGCTACGGGCGGCTCGCGGGCTCTGAGAGGCCCCGTTCGCGGGCCGTACGGAACGCTCTCCCCGCTCTTCCTGACTGCGCTCCCGCACTTCCCCAGGAGGCCGCGGCAACAAGAAGGGCGCTCCGGGAACGGGTCCCGGAGCGCCCTGGGCGCGCCTGACGGCTGGCTGCCGGCCTCGGTGGCCCTCAGCCGTTCTTGATGCGGTTGGTCAGCTCGGTGACCTGGTTGTAGATCGAGCGCCGCTCGGCCATCAGCGCGCGGATCTTGCGGTCCGCGTGCATCACGGTCGTGTGGTCCCGGCCGCCGAACTGCGCGCCGATCTTCGGCAGCGAGAGATCGGTCAGCTCGCGGCACAGATACATGGCGATCTGCCGGGCGGTCACCAGCACCCGGCTGCGCGACGAGCCGCAGAGATCGTCGATGGTCAGCCCGAAGTAGTCGGCCGTGGACGCCATGATCGCGGTGGCGGTGATCTCCGGTGCGGCGTCCTCGCCGCCGGGGATCAGGTCCTTCAGCACGATCTCGGTCAGCCCGAGGTCCACCGGCTGCCGGTTGAGCGAGGCGAACGCGGTGACCCGGATGAGCGCGCCCTCCAGCTCGCGGATGTTCCGCGAGATCCGGGACGCGATGAACTCCAGCACCTCCGGGGGCGCGTTCAGCTGCTCCTGCACGGCCTTCTTGCGGAGGATCGCGATCCGGGTCTCCAGCTCGGGCGGCTGGACGTCGGTGATCAGGCCCCACTCGAAGCGGTTGCGCAGCCGGTCCTCCAGGGTGACCAGCTGCTTGGGCGGCCGGTCACTGGAGAGCACGATCTGCTTGTTGGCGTTGTGCAGCGTATTGAAGGTGTGGAAGAACTCCTCCTGCGTCGACTCCTTGCTCGCCAGGAACTGGATGTCGTCGACCAGCAGGATGTCCATGTCGCGGTAGCGCTTGCGGAACGCGTCCGCCTTGCCGTCGCGGATGGAGTTGATGAACTCGTTGGTGAACTCCTCCGAGCTCACGTACCGCACCCGGGTCCCCGGGTAGAGGCTGCGCGCGTAGTGCCCGATCGCGTGCAGCAGGTGGGTCTTGCCGAGGCCCGACTCCCCGTAGATGAACAGCGGGTTGTACGCCTTGGCGGGTGCCTCGGCGACGGCGACCGCGGCGGCGTGCGCGAAGCGGTTCGAGGCACCGATGACGAAGGTGTCGAAGAGGTACTTCGGGTTCAGCCGCGCGGTCGGCTCACCGGGACCGGTCGCCGGCGCGGGCTGCGCGGCGAGCGGGCCGGGCGCACCGCTCGGCGCGGGAAGGACGGCGCTGGGGCCCGAGCGGCCGTTGTGCCCGCCGGGCTGGTGCTCGGCCAGATCGCGACGCTGCTGGTCGTACGGCCGGCCGCCGTCGGAGTGCTGCGGCGGCCCGCTGCGGTCCGGACCCTGGGCGCGGTAGTCGCCCTGTGGCTGCTGGTGCTGCGGCCGCGAGCCGTACGGCTCCCGCCACTGGTCCGCGGAGGCGTCGCGGTCGGGGAAGCCGCCCAGGTGCTGCTGTTGCCAGCCGTAGTCCTCGCGAGGGCCGGGGCCGCCGCTCATCGTGCCGGGGTGCTGCGGCCAGGAGCCGGGCTCGTGCCGCGGCTGCTGGTAGTCGGGGTAGGCCGGCCGGACGCCGGGCAGGTCGTCGCCCTGGTGCCCGTAGCCCTGCCGGGAGTCGCGCCGCGGGTCGTAGTCGTACGCGTCGTGTTGCTGCGGTGACTGATGCGACTGCTGATGGTGCGGGGGCTGCTGGGCCTGGTGTTGTGAGGTCTGGTGCTGCTGCGGCGCCTGGTGCTGCTGCGCGGGCGCCGCTGGCGTCGCGGGCTCCTCGGAGGAGTCGTCGACGGTGATCGCGATCCGGATCGGGCGGCCGCACTCATGGCTGAGGGCCTCCCCGATCAACGGCGCCAGCCGGCCCTCGAGCACGCCCTTGGCGAATTCGTTGGGGACGGCGAGCAGTGCGGTGTCGGCGACCAGCGCCAGCGGCTGGGTGCGCTTGAGCCAGTCCTGGTCCTTGGGCTTGATGCCGTCGGCATCCGCACGCAGGAGATGGTCGAGCACGCGCGGCCACACTGCGGCAAGATCGGCGGGTACATCAGCCACAGGGCACGCTCTCTCACAGTCCCACGAATGTGTGATTCTCAGGACGGGCGGGAAGGAATCGGAGTTCAGCCACGGTAGTCAGGGCGGGCCTGGGGATTCAAGTTGTTGTCCACA